>NZ_RPFW01000039.1 GCF_007827045.1 Trebonia kvetii | reverse complement strand
AGATTCCCCGTGCATCCATGCGAACCATATCGCACCCTAAAGAGGTCTTGATGAATCGGAAAATAACAATTTCATGGACCAGATAGAAGGCAAAACTCACCTCACCGAAATACACGAGAGAGCGGCGTATCCAATTCCCCGGCACCGGCTCACCAACCTGATGATGCGATTGCGCGCGCTGTATATCGTGAAGCGCAAACATCCCAATCAACAAAAACCATACCGGGTCAAGCACAAACCCGCTGATGGTCTGCGGCAAACTAACTTTAGAAACACCAGAAATCACGGCTAAAGCAAGTGCTGTTACCGCGCACAGTTGCAATGTACGTATCCGTGACATCGCCAACTCGCCGTCACGAACTTTAAGTGCCAGCAGCCCTAAGCGCATGCCTACGGCAAACTCAACCGAACGCAGCAACGGGTTAGCGTACACCACAACATCGGCGAAATTAGAGCA
>NZ_RPFW01000038.1 GCF_007827045.1 Trebonia kvetii | reverse complement strand
ACCAGCGTCAGCTCTTGACCCAATTTCAACAATGCAAATTGAAGAAACAATGATGGAACTTAAAGAAAATTATACGATTATCATTGTGACTCACAATATGGCTCAGGCTTCTCGGGCCTCTGACAATACAGCTTTCTTCTATTCAGGAGATTTGATTGAGTATGATAAAACAAGCACAATTTTTACTCAACCTAGTTTGCAATCAACAGAAGATTATGTTTCTGGTCACTTTGGTTAAGAGAAAATAAAGTTTAAAATTACTGACGGAATTTTCGTTAGTAAAAAAACTACTGACGGATTCTTGATTTGTCGAAAAACTTGTCCGTCATAGGACAGTCGTTTGTACTTTAGTACATTACGAATGTGCTAGTAGTTCTATCAGTACCTTATAAAAAGGTAAAATATGGAAAAAGAAGCAGTTTTAACCGTCAGCGACTTATCGCTTAATTACAGCAAGAA
>NZ_RPFW01000037.1 GCF_007827045.1 Trebonia kvetii | reverse complement strand
CCAGGATGGTCTCGCCAGGGAGCAGCGAGACAGACAGAGATCCCAGGAACACCACCGCTGCGGCCGACAGGTGTGGCGCTGGTATGCGGGGAGGAGGGGATAAAAGAGAGAGGAAGGAAGGAGGGAAAGAAGGAGAGGAAAGGGAGGGCGAGTGGAAAGGGGGTAGGAGGAAAGGGGGAGAGACAGAGTGGAAGGGTGGAAAAGGGAGGAAAGAGGAGAGGAAGGAGGAGAGCGGAGGAAAAAGAACGGGGAGAGGAGAGAGGAAGGGAAGAAGGAAGGGAGAGGGAGGGAGAGGGAGAGGAAGAGGAAGGAGGAAAAGAAGAAGGAGAGGAAGAGGAGGGGAAAGGAGGAGGGGGAGAGGGAGAAGAGGGGAAGAGGAGGGAGGAAGGAGGAAAGAAGGAGAAGAGGGAAGAAGGAAGGAGGGAGGGGAAGGAAAGGGGGAGGAAGAGGAGGGAAAAAGGGAAAGAGGGG
>NZ_RPFW01000036.1 GCF_007827045.1 Trebonia kvetii | reverse complement strand
ATAATACCTATGCGATCACCAGGTTTAACGCCAGGCGCAATGAGTCCCTTGGCTATGGAAACCACCATGTCATGGAACTGATGTTCGTGAATGTCCTGCCAATTGCCGGGCGACATCTGCCACCGATACAGCACGGGATTTGAGGTGTCGGAGGCATGGCGTTCCACAATACTGGTGAGATTCAATGCTGGATCTACCATAGCTTCTGCGGGTACGGAGACAATTTGCATACAAGGCCTTTCAACGCTGTAGCTTGGATTATGCTTCACAGTCAACGACAATATCTTGTATCACGGAAAAGACAAGTGCCGCGTCGTAGTCTAGATGCGGCACAGGGGAACTGTGAGTCAACCATGTAAAGTTTACCGTTGCTGAGGAGTGTTCCAGAAAATAGCGCTATGAACTATCTGAAACAACATGATCATGAAGGGAACGCAGATAAAGCACCGGAGCTCGTAGCAAGGGTATCAGCTCACGAGTCTCTCGGCCCAAAAG
>NZ_RPFW01000035.1 GCF_007827045.1 Trebonia kvetii | reverse complement strand
AAACATAAGGGGAAAGAAGCTCCGTTTATGCCTGACTGTTTTATGCAGAATAGAAATGTCGGCAGAAACGCTGGGAAATAACATGGGATCTGAAATGTAGAACGGAAGCGTGGTGCTCTAAGCCGGCTTCAAGCTTGCTAATTCTTCTACAAATCTTGTGGGATATGGTGCCAGAATAAAGAAAACCCGCCGCCCGTGCGTGCAATACACATGGGCAGCGGGTCTTTCACGTCTGAGAACCCCGCAGGCTTCCTAGAATCCCAGCCTTAGGCTGCAGCCGAAACTACGGATGCGGGATCAACCGGAATGCCGGGGCCGAAGGTGGTCGCAACGGTAGCCTTCGAGATGTAGCGTCCTTTAGCCGAGGAAGGCTTCAAACGGTTGATCTCTTCCAGAGCGGCGTTGAAGTTCTCTTCCAGCTGCTGAGCAGAGAAGGATGCCTTGCCGATGATGAAGTGCAAGTTCGAGTTGCGGTCAACGCGGAAGTCGATCTTGC
>NZ_RPFW01000034.1 GCF_007827045.1 Trebonia kvetii | reverse complement strand
CGCCCCGAACCAGACGAGACCGGCCCCAGCCAGCCCGCCTAGCCAGCAGCACCCCCGAAGCCGACGGCACGAACCGCCGCCGGCTGCTGCCGCCTGCCCGCTAACTCTCCATTTTTCGGGTCAGCGGACTCATTGATCTGCCGGTCGTGGGTTCGAGCCCTACCCGCCCCAGGCGAATTCAATCGAAAAAATGCCCCGCCCTGCGGGATGCCCGGGGCTGGTCGACGGTCCGACCAGAACGCTTGGCCACGAGATCATCCCCGGTGCGCGCCTGGCACAGATAATCGTGCGGCGAAGTACCTGGTTATAGGGGCGCCGCCGTCTTCTACGGCAAGGAGAAAATCTAGGGTCCCCGGGCTCCGTGCCCGATGGATGCCTAGTACTACAACAGAGATCTGTGATGTCGTTCGGTGCGGCTGCGTGACTTGAGGCTTTCCGATGGCCAGGATTGCTGCATGCTTGGTGTCATGGAGGGCTCGCGGGCAGGTGCCGCAGATGCGC
>NZ_RPFW01000033.1 GCF_007827045.1 Trebonia kvetii | reverse complement strand
TTGATGTGAGCGGTTTGCAGGTCTCTGGCGATAAGATTTCCATCAGCGGTGCGGGCACCACCATTACCGCTGAGGGTGCTAAAGCGTTTGCAGGTTTCTACGAGGCGGGTAAGGATATGGCTCCGCTGAGCTTCTCAGCGTCGCTTTCGGGTACACAGCCCGCGGGCAACACCGCCAAAACCCAGACCACCCAAACTGTGACCGAAACCGTATATCAGGGTCAGGGATGCGAATCTCTCAACGCACGCGGCTCTCATGGTCGTCTGGCGCATACCGGTGCCAGCGGTGTAGAGGCTGGGGTTGCTAGTGGTCTGGCCTCTCTGGTCGCCGGTATTGGTGCCGTACTGTACACGCGCCGTCGCAAGTCCTCCAGGATGTCTGAGCGCTCCGAATAAACCTAAGATCAGCCTATAAATACCGGTATATGCGGCGATTCTTAGGCTCGGGTTTATTCCTCGGTGCAGCATCCGCACCTCATAGCTCACCGGATGCGCCAGGGTGCGGGTAGTAT
>NZ_RPFW01000032.1 GCF_007827045.1 Trebonia kvetii | reverse complement strand
CCAGCAGCAGTACGAACAAAATCTTTTGGTTTGTCGTCAAACATAATTTTGTCGCCAATTTCATAGTGAGGATTTAATTCATGCGCAGCCTCAAGTGAAATTTCAAGACGACTATCGAAAACTTCATCCACGACTTCACGAGTCGAATAAACATTGAAGTTTCCTTTCTTTTCATCAAAGATAACTTTAACATTTTGTGCTTGACCATATTGACGCTTGTAAGCTGCTGTGATAGCTTGCTCAATCGCTTCAATAACAATCTCAGATTTGATGCCGTTTTGCTCTTCTAACATTGCAAATGCGTTCAGCATTTCTTTGCTCATTTTTGTCTCTCTTTCTTTTTAGAAGAAAATTTCATTTTTAATATAAGCTAAGTTCGACTACCTTGAATCAAGGAAGTTTTACATTTTCGCCTAACTCAAGGAAATCGAACTCAGCTTCTAATTATTGACTCTCTTTAGAAAAATCAATAAATCCTGTCATATCTTTAAAATTTAACCATCGTTTGTGCTT
>NZ_RPFW01000031.1 GCF_007827045.1 Trebonia kvetii | reverse complement strand
TTTGACCACACTTCTCCGATTAAAGATTTTTTGTAACATGGTCCGAATATGTTCATCTGCTTCATAAAGTTCCGTAGGCAATAATTTTTCTTGTTGGAGGGCATCGTCTGGCAACTTTCCTTTATTGAGTTGGGTGACAATCACCTCTTGATCCTCTTCTGAAATCAGTGAATGATACTCGACTTGAAAGCCTAACACAGCCCCATCATCCATGGCATTTTTGGTTGTATAGGCGTGAAGGAGCGGCCCGTATTGCTGGCTCGTCGTTCTGGCAAAGGTTCCATTTTCTTGCTTTTTATTGTCGTCAAAAATAGGCGTCCCCGTTAATCCAAACCAGGTTGAATTGGGTAATATTTTCTTAATTCGCTTCATTTCCTCATCACTAACCGCACGATGAGCCTCATCAACAATAAAAACAATATGTTCTTGCCGTAGCTTCTCAAATTGATTGGAGCCTTTTTCTTCACTCTCTTGTTGGGCGCTTCGCATAGCCGCAGAGAGTTTTTGAATCGTGGTCAC
>NZ_RPFW01000030.1 GCF_007827045.1 Trebonia kvetii | reverse complement strand
ACCGCAATCCGACCATGTCAATGCTAGAGTTACTAGTAATGACGGATACAGGTGATGAATAGTCCCGCTTTGATAGATTAGAACATAGAGTTTTAAAATAAGCAATAGAAGAAATTAACGAAAACTCCTCTTTTAACGTGACATATGACAAGATAAAAAAAGGACGAAGCATTGATTCTATTGTCTTTCATATTGAGAAGAAACGCATGGCAGACGATAACAGTTACAAGTTGGACGATAGGGATTATCAAGAAGATAAAGCACGTAAAGCTGAAACAGAAGACATGCTGACGGTACAAGCCCTAAAAAGTCCGTATACCAAGCTGCTTATGGAACATTTCTTATTGTCTTATCTAGACTTGACGGATACTAAAATTCTTTCAGGCTTACAAGCACACGTGTACCCTCTCTATGACGAACTGAAAGACTTACGAGGTTTGAATGGGGTCAAAGACCACTTGTCTTATGTGAGAGCCAAGCGAGAAGACTACTCAAAGAAAAATATCACTAAGTATCTCAAAAAAGCAATCGATCAA
>NZ_RPFW01000002.1 GCF_007827045.1 Trebonia kvetii | reverse complement strand
CATCTCTCGCAGAACGGTGCAAACCGGGCGATCCTGGCAGGGGTGGTCCATCAACTGGCAACCGGGGTGGTCCCATCCCCGTGGCAATAACCCTCGGCAGGTGGTCCCATGCTCATGGCAGATGACAGTTGTAAACCCTCACTCCCGGTACCATGCTCAGGCATTCATCAACGCCTACGCGCTTAGGATCAATAACCGTCACACGCTCTGCACCCTGGGCTAGAACCTGACCAGCGATAAGCAGGAGAAGACGTGTCTTACCACGCCGCGTGTTAGCAGACACCATCGCGTGAGGATCTTCACTGCTCATATCCCAGAACCTGTGCTCAGCACGGCCGGTAACCCCTAGAAGAACCTTGTCAGCCGGGAGAGACCTAATTACCGGCATGACATCGGCCAGGGGAACCAGCACGGGCGGTAGGCAGCGCAGTAATAACACGATGAACCATCTCAGTACGGGAAACAGAGACGCGTTTCTTCTGGACTGGAGTAATAGGCAACTTAGCTAACTTCCATTACAGGAATGGTAAGGATATTAGCCACTGAAATACAACCCTCTCCTATTTAGAAGATGCTCTCTTATATGATCCGACGGCACACCAGGGATTCACCCTGTGGTCCGCCGTTTTCAATCCCGGTAACCTCAGTTCCCAGGGTTGGATTAAGCGCACTTATCATCTGATGATTGTTAATCGCAATGCCAATGTGCGTAGCCCAGACAAGCAAGTCACCCGCAAGAACGCTAGACCTGGAAACCGTCACGCTTTGCGGCCAGGTGGCGTAGGAGCTGGCAACCGGCCCGTGATTACTTCCGTTGTAACCTCTCACGTTGCCCGGAAGCGTCATGCCGAAGTCATGGCCTAGCACCCAATTTACAAAGGAGCTGCAATCCCAGGGGTTACTGCCGTTGATACCAGGGGAACCGCCGTAAGCGTAGGCATGTCCCTGGTACGTGAGCGCATCACTGGCGATAGCAACACCGTTAGTCGGGGCCGATTACTCTTTCCGAAAACGTGGTTACAGCACCCGGATTGCCAGTTCCGATATTCTCACTACGCTTGGCAGTGCTCAGATCGCCATTGAGAGCAGCGGGGAAAGTGTCACTGATCGTGGTGCCATTTATCCCGCTATAAATGAGGATACCGCCGACAGTGCAGTAAGCTACCGCAGTTCCTTTACTCATAATGAATCCCAAACGTGAGTCGGAACGTTATTGATTTCATGACGTGGCACGGGAAAACCCTTCGGAGTTAGCCTCGCTGTCTCCCGGGTATCCGTCTTGAGTGCCTTGGTAACCCTGATAGCAGCAACAGTAAGCACAGTTCCGGCTATGAACTCCCCAGCTGTGTTAATGGCGATTGCCCACTCAACAGGACTCATGATGTTTCCTCAGCAGGAACCGTGAAGGGAACTCCCGCACTCTGCCAGAAATCCAGCGGGATAGGCTCACCAGCGGGCAGGCTTTTAGCTTTTTCCGTCACCAGCTTTGATGCCTGACTGTCAGCCGGATTGACCAATGCAAGATGCGTCTTGGCAAGCTCAACAGCATAAGTGAGAGCATCGCTAAAGCTGACTGAGCGGTTTTCCGCAATGCTTAGAACTAGCCGCAAATAGCGCAGTCTGCTATGAGCATCGGCGGTAACTGTCAGGTTGCTAAAACCCGGTAGTGGCATAGTCCGTTACCAATCCGTTATAGACAGGTATGTCTATTACCATTGTTCCAGTAAAAGCGGTAATTGTCAAATTCACGTATATGGCGACTCAAGTTTAGTGCGGAATTCTGGATTTAGGCTAACCCCTGACTACACTGACCAGAGGTTACCTAATCACTGAAATGGCTGCACGAACCGCTTAACTGCCCGGCAGTAGGTTTTCCATTTTAGCGGGGGTACACTACGCTTAACATGGCAACGAGGGGGCAGAGAGTGAACCGAACTAAAGCGGCCAGAATCAGGCAACTTCAAAAGATTATAGCTACGCGCAACGCCGATCCTGGCATCACAGCGCGTCTCGACACCCTAGCCACGACGCAAGCAAATCAAGCCAGAGAAACAACTGCAGTACTGACATTCAACCAGCTATCTGAAAAGCGAGCGAAGCCTTCTAAGATAATTCTTCTGCTCTTTATTGGTGTTTTTATTTTTTCAATAATTGTGATCGCAATGGTTGTCTTTGAGGCTGGTTCAATTGCGGATCATGTCGATTCTCTACATCGACACGCCCAGGTGGCGCGCGATAATGCGATTGCGCAAATGCTAGAAAATCCCAAGAACGTAAAGCCTGCCGAAAAAGCCATCGTTAAGGCAAATCAACTTGACACTCAAGCGGATAGCGAAAGTGGACTTTCTAACGACGTAATCACGCTATGTCAGGTTGTCATCGCAATGCTATCTGCGTTCTTTGGTGCGATTGTGGCATGGGAAGTTACAATGTTGGTAGGCGAATTTCGCACAGCGAAAGAGAACAGTGAAGAGCAAGAACTGCTAGACAGAGTTAATTCTTTGACAGAACCCGCATCAGCCGCTCAAAACCCAAATCAGCGGTAGCCAGGCCAAAACTGATTACCAGCCAACCAGGCATACATATCTCTCATGGAAGATGTCATAGCTGCTTGCAACGCCAGTGAAACCGGCAAAGCTTCTTTTCTCAGTGATACCGGCGACGGATCAGACGTAACAGACCTGATTTCCTACGCAAGAACACGGCATGAAATACACGCACGGAGAACCAGCCAGCTTAAAGCTGAATTCTGGATTTAAAATAGACCCCTGGCTGTAGCGGCCAGGGGTTTTCCATGCTCGAAAGTGCATGGATTTGGACTTTTAGGGGTTGTTTTCAGGGTCAATACTGGGACGCTGCGAACTGTGTTTTAGGTTAAATACGGAGGGGAAAATAGACACCCGGAAGCCATGTCTTTTTGCGATATGGGACGCAAGAATTTTGCAAATTAGCATCATTAGATTTCGCAAGAACGAGGGTAAAGAATTTCCTTCCCCTTCTCTAAAGTACCCCCCGACTCGCGAAGCCCCAGGTACAACGAGTGGGTGGACGCGCGCAGGGTCAGCCCTGGCGCCTACCCTGAGCCGATGCACAACGTCCCCGCCTACGACTACGGTGCGGTGATCGCCTACAACGCGGCCCGCAAGCCGGGCCGTGGCAGCGCCATCTTCCTGCACGTCGGCACCGGCGGCGCGACCGCGGGCTGCGTCTCGCTCCCGGTGAAGCAGTTGCTGCGGGTGCTTCGCTGGCTCAGGCCCGTCGACCGCCCTGCCATCACCATCGCCGCCCGCTGACCCGAAGCGCCAAGGCTGCCGCGCCAAGGCCGCCGCGGCCCGGCCGGCCCGGCGTCAGCCGAGGAGGGCTTCGAGCTCCAGCGCTGCCGTCTGCAGCGCGGTCGTGAACTGGGACTTAGCCGAAGCCTTCATGCGGTTCAGCGGAACTGAGACGTTGATGGCGTACTGCGCACCGCCGTGCGCCGGGACCGCGACGGCCACCGACGCCACGCCCTCCTCGCTCTCCTCGGTGCTCGACGCGTACCCGCGCCGCCTGATCCGTTCCAGTTCCGCCTCGAGTTCGGTCCGCGTCGCGATGGAGCGGCTGGTCATCGTCTTGAGCCGCTCGTCGGGGAACAGCCTGCGCAGCTCCTCCGCGGAGAGCACGCTGAGCATGGCCTTGCCCGTCGAGGTGCAGTTGGCCGGCATCATCTGGCCGGCTCGCGAGATGACCCGTACCGTTTTGGTGCCCTCGATCGAGTCGATGTAGTTGACCTGCCGCCCTTCGAGCCGGGCCAGGGTGATGGTCTCGTTGAGATCGATGTTGAGCTTCTGCAGCACCGGGCGGGCCCGCATCCGCGCATCGTCTCGCCGGTTAATCGAGGCGGCGATGACGGTCAGGGCCGGGCCTGGAGTGTAGGCCTTGCTGTCTGGATCCTGCCGGACGAATCCGCGGTACTGCAGCATGGCGAGCAGCCGGTGCGCGGTCGATGAGGCGACGCCGAGGTAGCCGCTTGCCTCCGTGAGCCGGACGGCCGGCTGCTCAGCGTACAGCAGCAGCAGCCTCAGCGCGTTGTCCACTGACTCGATCGGATACTGCGGGGGAGTGGCAGCGGAGTCCGGACCCGCCTCCCGAATCCTCGGCTTCGCCATTGAGCCAGCTTATCCGTTCTGCGCTTCGGCTCCCCGCGGCTTGTCAGGCGGCTAGCCGGGTCCACCGTCCGGTCAGAAGGCCGGCGGCAGTCCCGTCCGGCCCTGGGCGCGCCCGGCCATGGCGGCGGGCACCCGGGTCGCCGGGTCGAGCGGGTTGGTGCCGATGGCGGCCACCGAGGCCTCGTCGGGCGAGATCACCGTCACCGACGCGCCGCCGTCCTTCAGCGCGGTCAGCGTCTCGCGCAGTGGCAGCGGCGAGGGGAGCGGCGAGTCCATGCCGAGCGGCGAGACTACGATGATCCGCTGCGAGCCCGCCGCCACGTCAGCGTTGTCACCGGAACGCACCCCGCCGTCCATGTAGCGGCGGCCCGCGATCGTGACCGGCGGCCAGATGCCGGGGACCGCGCAGCTCGCGGCCACCGCGTCGACCAGGCTCACCCCCGAGCTGGCTTCGAAGGCGGCAAGCTCGCCCGACGTGCAGTCCACCGCGATCAGGCTGGTCGGCGTCAGCGGCCAGTCCAGAGACGGCAGCCGCGACTCGATCACCGCCCGTCGCTCGTGTTCCTGCACGGTGTCGGCGTCGAGCGCGAACCGCCCGAAGCCGCGCAGCATCTCATCCATGGCGCCGGCGCCATCCAGGTAGGGCTGCAGGTCCGCGGCGAAGCGCTCCCAGTTGATCACCGCCATCAGCTCGCGGGACTGCAGCGCGGGATCGACTTGCCGCGCGAACAGTTCGTCGAGCGACAGCCCGCTGCCCAGCTGCGCCGCCACGGTGGCGCCCGCCGAGGTCCCGATCACCCGGTCCGCGCCGCTGATGTCGCTGCCCGCGTCGGCGAGCCCGGCGAGCAGCCCGGTCATCCACGCGATCCCAGCGACCCCGCCACCGCCAAGCACAAGCGCGTGTCCGTCCGCCATGGGCGATAACGCTAGCACGGTGCCCTGCCGTGCCCGCGGCCGGGAAAGCAGGCGCTAGCGCGCTGCTAGCTCCGTCCGGTGCGCCCAGGCGGCTACGTCTCCGCCCTCGATCGCGACCGCGAGCAGGTCGGGGAACGCGTCGGGCGTGCACGCGAACGCGGGGATGCCCACCGACGCCAGGTAGGCGGCCGTCGCCTGGTCATAGGACGGCGCGCCGTCGTCCGCGAGCGCGAGCAGCGCCACCACGCAGACCCCCGCCTCGCGGAGCGCGCGCAGCCGGGCCCGCATCTCATCCTCGTCGCCGCCCTCGTAAAGGTCGGAGATGAGGATCAGGATCGTGTCCCGCGGCCGGGTGATCAGCGTCTCGCAGTAGGCGACCGCCCGGTTGATGTCGGTGCCGCCGCCAAGCTGGGTGCCGAACAGCACGTCGACCGGGTCGGTGAGGTCAGCCGTCAGGTCCGCGACAGACGTGTCGAACGCGACGACCGACGTGCGCAGCGCACGCAGCGACGCGAGCACCGCACCGAACACCGACGCGTACACCACCGAGGAAGCCATCGAGCCGGACTGGTCGATGGCGAGCACGATGTCCCGCGCCACACCGGGCTGGCGCCGCCCGTAGCCGACCAGGCGCTCCGGGATCACGGTACGGTGCTCGGGCACGTACCTGGCCAGGTTCGCGGCGATGGTCCGGTTCCAGTCGATGTCCCTCGGCTTGGGCCGCCGGACCCTGGCCGCCCGGTTCAGCGCTCCGGTGACCACGGACTTGGTGCGGTCCGCGATCCTGCGCTCGATCTCGGCGACCACCTTCGCGACCACTATCCGCGCCGTGGCCTTGGTGGTCTCCGGCATCATCGCGCTGAGCGAAAGCAGCGTGCCGACCAGTTGCACGTCGGGTTCGATGCTCTCCAGCATCTCCTTCTCCAACAGCAGCTGCCGCAGGTTCAGCCGGTCGATGGCGTCTCGCTGCATCACCTGCACCACTGTGGAGGGAAAGTACCTGCGGATGTCGCCGAGCCACCGGGCGACCCGCGGCGCGGACGCGCCGTAACCTCCGCTGCGTCCCATGCGGCGCCCGGCGGCGCCGCCGCCGTGGCCAGCACCGCCGTGGCCGGCACCGCCCTGGCCGTCGCCGGCCGCGCCGGTCTCGTCGTACAGCGCACCGAGCGCGCCGTCGATCACGGTGTCGTCGCCGGCCAGCCCGCCGAGGGCGGGGGAGGCGGGCGAGCCGAGCAGCAGCCGCCACCGCCGCAGCCGCTCCGCCTCATCCGCACCAAGGCCGGTGCCTGCCGCGATGCCGAGTTTTTCCGTCATGACGCCGCTCCGTTCAAGATGCCCGCGACGGTCCGCAGCGCGCCCGCCGCCCTCGCCTGGTCAAATGCGTCGGCAGTGCCGGCCGGGCCCGGCCCGGCGCCCCAGGGAGCCCCGGACGGCCAGGCGCCGCCCCGCGGCGTCAGCCGCGCGCCGAGTGCCCGTGCCGCGCGCCCGATCGCCGCCCGCTCCGGGTGGCTGAACCCGGAGAAGGTCCGCCGCAGCAGCGGCAGCACCTCGAGGAAATCCGGTCCGGGGAGATCCGCCAGCCACTCATCGAGCACGCCGAGCAGTTCCCTGTCGTGCACGAGCAGCAGGCCGCTCCCCGCGGAGCCTGCCCTGTCCCCGCCATCCCCGCCGAGAAAGCCCTCCGCCCAGGCCGCCTTCGCCGCCGCGGTCGCACCGACCGACAGCGCCGCGCGGAACCGGACCGCGGCGTCCGGCCAGGACAGCGCGCCGGCGTCGGCGAGCATGCGCACCACCCGGCCTGCCACAAGACCGTGCACGTCCCGCCGGCCGTCGAGCTGGCGCAGCGCGCCGTTCCACCGGGCGGGCGAACCCGAGTCCGGCTGCCCGTACACGGCGAGCGCCGCGTGCAGCCCGTCCATCGCGGCCCTCAGCAGCGCCGCCGCGTCGTCCGCGAGCCCGCCTGCCGCACCGGGCAGCCCGGCGCAGATCCGGATCACCAGCGCGTCGACGACGGCGGCGAGCGGCCCGGCGGGCGTGCCGCGCACGTTCCCGTACCTGATGGCGCGCACCAGCGCGGGGACCGCGGTCATCAGCGACACCACGTCCTGGTCGGCCGCCGCGACCGCGTCGAGCGACCGCAGCACCGGCGCGAGCGCCGCCTGCGATACCCCGGCGAGCAGCACGGCCGACACCGTCTCCGTCACCTCGGGCAGCGCCGACGCCGACGCCGCCCTGGCGAGAAGCCGGGCGGCACACGCCTCCTGCACCGAGGTGCCCCAGACGGCCGCGTCGATCACCGCGACGGACAGCGGCGGCTGCCAGGCGAGCGTCCACGTCTCACGGAAGGTTCCGGTCGACCTGACCGAGGACTGCGTGAGCGTGCCGAAGCCGATGCCAAGCGCGTCAAGCTGATGCAGGAACTCCGACCGTCGCCGGTCCAGGTCGCGGCGCAGGTCCAGGTCGAGCGCGACCGCGAGCGACGCGATCTTGAGCCGCAGCGTCCTGGCGCGGGCCCGCAGGTCCGCATCGAGCGGAACGGGCGGCGCGTCGTCGGGCACGCTGCCGAGCAGTTCGCCGACGACCAGGTCCCTAGTCACGTAGCTGGCGACGGTCGGCGATCCCTCGCAGAGCACCGCGAGGGTCGCGTCGCTGACCTCGGTCAGCCCGGGGGCGGGCCTGCCGCGCAGCGCGGCGAGCGACGACGCGAGCCGCACTCCCTCGATCACGTGCGCCGACGAGACCGGCAGGTCGCGGTCGCGCAGCACGCCGGCGACCCGGGTCAGCCACCGTTCGACGGGCCGGTCTGGCGCGCTGAACAGGTGGTGGTACCAGCCGGGTGAGCCGATCCCCGCCCCGTACCCGGAGGCGGTGGCCAGCCGCGAGTGCGTCCAGGGCACCCAGGCGAGCGCGGCCTTCCGCTTGGGCAGCCCGCGCAGCACCGCCGCGTCCGCGGTGGCGGCCGGGAGCGGGCCGGCCAGGGCGGGCGCGTGCCAGGCGCCGCAGACGACCGCGACCACCCCCTCGGTCTCCTTCAGCGCGCCGCGCAGCACCTGCCGCATGTGCGCCTCGCGCGCCAGTTCGCGTGGCGACGGCTCAGGCATCCCCGCCCGCAGCTCCGCCATCGCCTCGGTGAGCGCGGCGAACGGCGACGACCCGTCGGTCCGCACCTCGATCAGGTCCTCCCACCAGCGTTCCGGATCGTCATGCCCGGCCGCCGCGGCCAGCGCTCCGATCGGATCGTCGGCGTAGTCAACGCCGGCCAAGCCTTGAGGCTCCGCACCGGGTGCCGCCTCCTCGCTGGAGAGACCCTCTCCGCCAGCAGCCGCCTGCTCGCCGGAGGATGCCTGCTCGCCGTGCGCCGCTACCTCGCCGGGCGCCGCTACCTCGCCGTCCGCCTCACCGGTCGCCTGGTCTCGCGCCGTGTGTGATGCCTGGTCCGTCGCGGCGTCCGCACTCCGACCCGTCGCCCCGTTGGCCGCCTGGACCCGCGCCTCGTCCGCCGCCTGGTCCGCGGGCGCCGCACCCTCGCCGTCGGCTGGCCCGACTGGCTCTCCCTGCCCCTCCTGCCGGTCCTCGCGGGCGAGCACCATCCCGGCGGGCAGATCGCAGAACCGCACGGGCACCCCGTTGCGCGCGGCCCACAGCAGCGCCTGCCACTCGGGTGAGAATTCGGCGAACGGCCAGAACGCCGACACCCGGGGCTCGTCGGGCGCATAACCGAGCAGCGCGACGGGCGGCGACATGTCAGGCGCCGCGGCGAGGCCGAGAAGCGGATCGGCGTCGGCCGGCCCCTCGATCAGCAGTATCGAGGGCCGGACCCGGTCCAGTTCCGCGACCACCGAGCGCGCGGAACCCGGCCCGTGATGCCGTACCCCCAGCACGGACACTCTCCCCGCGCCTCCGCGCGCTTTCTTCGGCTCGCGGAGGGGGACCGAGGGTGGGGTCACGGGGCGACCTCGCGGCAGGCGCGGTAGAAGTCCGCCCAGCCCGGGCGCTCGCGGGCGACCGCCTCCAGGTACTCCGTCCAGACGCCGGCGTCGGACACCGGGTCCTTGACGATCGCGCCGGTGATCCCCGCCGCGATGTCCGCGGCGCGGAGCACCCCGTCGCCGAAGTGCGCGGCGAGCGCGATCCCGCTGGTCACCACCGAGATCGCCTCGGCGGGCGACAGGGTTCCGGTGGGGGACTTCAGCCGGGTCCGCTGGTCCGCGGTTACCCCGGCACGCAGCTCGCGGAACACCGTCACCACCCGCCGGATCTCCTCCGCCGCCGACGGCACCTCGGGAAGCTCAAGCGTCAGGCCGAGTTGCCCGACCCGCCGGGTGACGATGTCCACCTCTTCGTCCTCGCTCGCGGGCAACGGCAGCACCACGGTGTTGAACCTGCGGCGCAGTGCCGACGACAGGTCGTTCACGCCGCGGTCCCTGTCGTTCGCGGTGGCGATGACGGAGAACCCGCGCACCGCCTGCACCTCGGTGCGGAGCTCGGGTACGGGCAGCGCCTTCTCCGACAAGATCGTGATCAGCGCGTCCTGCACGTCGGATGGGATACGGGTCAGCTCCTCGACCCGGGCGACGCGGCCCTCCGCCATCGCTGTCATCACCGGAGAGGGGACGAGGGCCGCACGGGAGGGGCCCTCGGCGAGTAGCCGCGCGTAGTTCCAGCCGTACCTGATCGCCTCCTCGGCGGTCCCCGATGTGCCCTGGACAAGCAGCGTGGAATCGCCGGACACGGCGGCCGCCAGGTGCTCGGACACCCAGGTCTTGGCGGTGCCTGGCACGCCGAGCAGCAGCAGTGCCCGGTCGGTGGCCAGGGTCGCGACGGCGACCTCCATCAGCCGTCGCGGCCCGACGTATTTGGGCGTGATCACGGTGCCGTCGGCCAGCTCGCCGCCGAGCAGGTACGTCACGACGGCCCGCGGCGACAGCCGCCACGAAGGCGGCCGCATCCCGTCGTCGTGACGGGCGAGCGCGGCGAGTTCCCCTGCGTACACCTGCTCGGCATGCGGCCGCAGCAGCCCGGCGGCCTCAACGGTGGCGGTCAACGTTCTCTCCTTCATTCGGCGGCGTCATGAGGGCGGGTAGCCCCGTGTTTGTCAGCACAGTGGCGTCACGCAGTTCGGCAAGGAAGGCACGGCGCAACGTGATCGTCTCCGCGGCGGCCCGCATCGCGGGCATCCAGGGCATGGCCTCAGGCGTGGCTACGGCCAGCCGGGTCAGCTCGGCCGCGTAGTCCCGGACACCGCTCGCGGGCATGGCCCGCCCCGCGGCGTCGAGCAGGGCCTGGGTGAACTCCGTCAGCAACGGACGGCCGGCCGCGCGGTCGAGCGCGGCGAGCGCGGCGTCCGCGACCAGGGCTGGCCACGGTATCCGGTGGCCGGCGAGCTCGGCCATGACCCGCTGGGCCTGCGGTGGCCTGGCGTCCTTGCCCACGGCGTCCAGCAGGGCGGCGGTCCGCGTCGCCCGCGCGTCGCCGGGCAGCAGGCCGGCCAGCGCGGCGTCCGGCACCCACACCGACGGCGGCCGGTTCACACACTGCCGGTCCGCGTCGAGCAGCGCGGCCGCCCACTCCGCAAGCTCCGGGCCAGCCGGGCCAGGACCATTCCGGCCCGCGTCGGCGACGGCTTCGGCCTGCCGGGCGACGGCGAGCCGCCAGCCTGCCCGCACGTCGATCGCGGCGGCGCCAGCAACGGGCAGCGCGACGAGCTGTGCCGACGTCATCCGCAGCCGGGTGGTCAACTCGGACGGCGGCGCCCCGGCGACCAGCTGCGCGAGCAGCCACCCCGCATCGTCGTTCCACCCGGGCGGCGCTCCGCTGTCCACCCCGTCTCTGAGGGACGCTTTGTCAAGCACGCGTGGCAGGTATGCCACGAGCCGGGCTTCGGTACCGTTCCCCTCCAGCCGCAGGGCCTGCGCCGCCCGCAGCGACGCGCGGCGTTGAAACGCGGAATCAGGCAGCCGGGCGAGCAGCCGCCTGGCAACCGCGCGCACCTCCGCGGCCCGGTCGCCGAGCGCGTTCTCAAGGAACTCCTCGTCAGCGGCGGACAGCCCGCGGCCGAGCATCCCGAGCAGGCCCGACCGGTCCTCCTTGGACTCGCGCGTCCAGCCGTCGAAGAGCAGTTCGCGTCCCGCGCCGGGATCGCAGTCGCGCAGCCGCGCCAGATACCCGCGCCGTTCGGCCGGCCGTCCGACGCGCCACACCTCAGGGTCGCCCGGTGCCCCCGCCGCACGGTCACCCATTGCCCCGGCCTCACGGTCACCCATTGCCTCCGCCTGACGGTCGCCCGGTGCCGACGAGCCGTCCGGTTCCGGCGTCGCGGCGTCCGCGACCTCCTGCCAGTCGGCGCGGTGCCTCGACAGCCAGCGGCCCCGCGTGCCGAGCACCGGCGCCACAGCGGGCCGCAGCACCGGCGTACGTGACGCGAGATCAAGCAGGTCCGCGAGCAGCGGCGCGGGCAGCACGTACCCCGCGTCGCGCATGGCGGCGAGCAGGTCGCCGGTCACTCCAGCAGCGTTCGCGGCTGATCTGCGAGACCGGTCGCGGCCGCTGAGCCTGGTGAGCGCCCGCGCGCCGGCCATGGACAGCTCCCGCTCCGCGCCGTCACCGGGATCGCCTGGCGGCAGGGCCGTGCGGCCGCCTAGGTCGCCTGGCGGCGATGCCGTGCGGTCACCGGGATCGGCCACCGGCAGCGCCGTGCCGTCGGCGAGCCGGACGCCGGCCCGTCCCGCAACGGTCAGCAGCGCCGCCGCGTCAAGCAGCGCGGCCGCCGGATCGGCGGTGTCGAGCCGCCCCGCGTACTCGGCCGCCACTCCGTCGAGCTCGGCCGGCGCGAACCCCTTGCGCGACACGCCAAGCGCGGCCGTCGTCACCAGGTCGTCGAAGGTCAGCCCACTCATGAGGACACCTCGCTGGCGCTCGGAGTCCGCATTCGCGGACGCACTGTCCTTGCCGATTCGCTCGCGACCTCGCTCACAGCGTCACCGCCTGTTCGCCATGCCAGGTCGTCAGCGCGACCAGGCCGTTTGGGTGCCATTCGCCCGCCACTGTCACCGGGCGGCCGCCGGAGACCGCGAGCAGCGTCCACAGCGAGTCGCGGTCCGTGAGCGGGAATGCGAGGCCGGTGCCGTCGGCTAGCTGCCAGCGCTGCCCGCCGCCGGATGGCACCGGGGTACCGGTGACCACCACGGGCCAGGTGGTGGCCCACGGGTCTTGTTCTAGAGCGGCTGCCCACTGGGCCAGCAGGGCGGCTCCGTCGTCCGCGGGCAGCGCCTGCCCGGCGCGGACCGGATCGCCGTGCCGCGCGCCGATGACCGCGCGCAACGCCGGCTGGCCCGGGTAGTAGTGCAGGTCGGCGGGGATTTCCGTGCCGGGCCGCAGCCGTGCGGTGGCGGGGTCCTGCCAGGTGCCGTTCGGGTCGGCGAACGTGAGGAGCATCGCCCACCGGTTCGTCGCGCGTCCGCGCAGCCAGATGCGGCGGCCGGGCACCGCCGCATCGGTCAGTTCCCTGGTGGCGAGTACCAGCCAGCGATCGGCGACGGCGGGCCGCGCGAGCACCTCCTCCGTGCGGACCGGGTATCCCACCCGGGACCTGACCGTCGCCGCCAGGCCTTCCGGCAGCTCGTCGAGCCGCTCGTGTGCCCGGATGAGCAGGTGCAGCAGGGCGTACTCGGCGAGCAGCCGGCCGGGACCGTCGCCGGCCGTTCCCGCCAGGGCACGCAGCGCGCCGGCGACGCCTGGCGCCTGCGCGTCGACCATGCGAGTGGCCATCAGGTTGGCGGCGCCCGCTCGGCCGCCAGGCGTTCCGCTGCCGGCAAGACCCGCGCGCACCTGGTCGCGCAGCCATTCCCGCAGGTCGGCGAGGCCATCGGTGACCCGCTGTGCGCGTTCCGCGGCGCGACGGGCAGCGGACTCGGCCTTCTGGCCGGCCGCACCCTGGGAGTCGGCGGCGGTGGCGGAGGCAGCCGCATCCGTTCGGGATGGAGGTGTTGTTGTTCGCTCCGCCCGCTCCTGCCGGGATTCCAGCCAGGCACTGGCGTAGCCGGGGGAGTCGGCCTGGTCGGGGACGGCGCCGTCGGACCACAGCAGCAGCAAGCCGAGCGCGTGCTTGCAGGGGAACTTCCGCGACGGGCATGAGCACTTGTACGCCGGGCCTGTCAGGTCCACGATCACCTGGTACGGATTCTTGCCCGAGCCCGCGCACAGCCCCCACACCAGGTCACCCGCCGTGCCGGTGCCGTTCCACGGAACGGGGCGGGCCAGCGTGGCGGCGGCTCGGCGGGATGAGTCGTCGGGGGCGAGCGAGAGCACGCTGTCCGCGCTCCAACGGGCTGACATGGCTCGCAAGGTAGCCGGCCTCGCTGACATTCCACCCGTACCGTGCATCACGGTGGTACCAGGCGGGAAGTCGCTAGGCTTGGCCGCATGGAAGCTGGACGGCTTGGCGTCATGGAGCTCGGGTTTCCCGGGCCGCTGCGCGATCTGCTTGTCGCCGCGGTACTTGACGGCACGAAGACGACTACGACGGGACTGCTCGCCGACTACGAGCGCGAAGGCGAGCCGCTGCCGCGTCCCGGCGACCGTGACGTGGTGATCGACTCCGCCGGCGAGCCGGTCGGCGTCATCGAGACCCTCGCGGTGCGGGTGGTCCGGGTCGGCGACGTCGACCTCGCGCACGCGATCGGCGAAGGCGAGGGATATGAGTCGGTTGCCGAATGGCGGGCCGGGCACGAGGAGTTCTGGCACTCCGCCGAGATGCGAGAGGCCCTCGGCGACCCGGCGTTCACCGTCGACGACGACACCGAGGCGGTGGCCATCGAGTTCCGCCTGCTCCCCGGGGATGGCCTCGACCTGCCTGGGCTGCTCAGCGAGGCACGTCTCGGCAAGCAGCCGCAGGGAGCCGTCGTGACGGTCAGTTCGCCGGCACCGTCCGCGTCGTCCTCAGGGACCTTGCCGTCTTCGCCCGGCTCCGCGCCGTCCGCGCTGATCCCGTCCTCGGTCCGGTCCCTTCCCCTGGCCGTCGCCGCGAAGGGCGCGAGGATCTTCGACGAGGCGGGCCTCGACTACATCGACGCCTCTTCCGGGCCGCTCGCGGTGACGCTCGGTCACGCTCACCCGCGGGTGCTCGCGGCCATCGCCGACCAGTTCAGCGCAGTCGACTACGTGCACCGCACCCAGTTCAGGAACGGCGCGGCCGAGCGTCTGGCCGAGCTGGTGACGGAGCGGCTCGGCGGCGGGCTCGGCCACGTGATGTTCGTGAGCAGCGGGTCAGAGGCGAACGAGATCGCCATGAAGTTCGCGCACCTGTACTGGGCCAGCCAGGGCCGTCACGACAAGCACCGGTTCGTGTCGAGTTCGGTCAGCTATCACGGCAACACCGCCGGCGCGCTCGGCGCGTCGGGTCAGCCCCGCTACGCGGCGCCGTACCGTCCGCTGGTGCACGCGGGTGAGACGATCACCGCGCCGCAGGTCTACCGGCTGCCGGTGCCCGACGGCAGCACCGCGGCGCAGGTGTGCATCGCGCGGCTCCGCGAGGAGTTCGCCCGGCTCGACCTGCGGCGCACCGCGGCCGTGCTGCTCGAGGGCGTGGGCGGTTCCGGCAGCGGCGTGCTGGTTCCGCCGCCCGGCTTTCTCGAGGAGCTGCGCCGGCTCTGCGACGCCAGCGACGTGCTGTGGATCAGCGACGAAGTGATGTCAGGCTTCGGCCGCACCGGCGCCTGGTTCGCCTTCCAGCACTCCGCCGCCGTGCCGGACATCGTCACCTTCGCCAAGGGCGCGGGCGGCGGCAGTCTCCCGCTCGGCGGTGCGGCGCTGTCCGGCAAGGTCTGGAACCAGATCCGCGGCGTCTACCCGGCGATGAGCGCCGGGCACACGTTCACCAATGGCCCCCTGGCCTGCGCGGCGGGCATCGCGACCATCGAGACGCTCGAGGAAGAGCGACTTGTCGAGCGGGTCGCCCGCCGCGGCGCCCAGCTCGGCGAGGAACTGCGCGCGCTGCAAGCGGAGTTCCCGTTCCTCGGCGACGTGCGCGGCGCCGGCTACCTATGGGGCCTGGAGTTCGTGGCCGACCCCGCGACCGCGGCGCCGCCAGACCCCGCACTCGACATCACCGCCAAGGCCATCGCCGCCGCGGCGGCCAGCCGGCTGATCGTCTACCCGGCCCGCTTCTGCGTCGACGGCACCCGTGGCGACGCCATCCTCATCGGCCCCCCGCTGACCGCGACCGACGAGGAGCTGCACGAACTGATCGTCCGCCTGCGCGCCACCCTCACCGCCCTTAGTCCCCTGTTCGCCTAGCTGCCGCGCGCACCGTCCGCCACCGCAGCCCCACGCCACCGGGCTTGGTCTAGCCGGGCGCCTGCCCGGCTAGGCCTGGCGGCGGTACCGGCAACGTGCGGGCGAGTATCGCGTCCACCACCAACGGGTCGTCGTCGGCATCGAGGGCTACCAGGCCGCGGCGCGCGAGCGCGGCGGCGACCGCGGACTTCCCGGCGCAGGAACAGCCGGCGATCTGGACAGCGCTCATCGGCCACGCTAGTTCGTTCCGTCGCCGCCTGGCTGGAACCGCTGGCGGAGTGAGTCCTTGATCTCGCTGAGCCTGGCCGCCGCGGCCGGGGTCCATTCGGCAGGTTGCGAACTGGCGCGCACGGCGTCGTCGATCTCGCTGAGCTTGGCGGCCGACACCGTGCCCGCCCGCTCTATCAGGTCGTCGCGGCTCAGGGTGGTCAGCCAGGTGCACGGGGTGAAGCCGGGCCGCGGGATGGCGAACCGCAGCACGCCCTCACTCGGCAGTCCTTCCTCGGCGCCGACCGCGACCTCGATGCCCAGTCCGGAGATGTCGGTATCCGCCGGGGGGACCACCTGCATCGCAAGGAACCCGGATGGCTCTTCCGCGGACAGCAGCACGACGGGCCGCCGCTCGTCGAACTCGACCCACCAGATCTCGCCTCGCCGCATGCGCCCTCCAAGTCGTCGCCAGCTCTAACGCAAATGGCGCGCGCTAACTGCCCCGGTAGGTGGAATAGGCGAAGGGGGACAGCAGCAGCGGCACGTGGAAGTGAGCCTCGCGCGCCGCGGCGGGGTCACCCGCACTGGGTTCGGCGATCGTGAACGCGATCGTCACCTCGGGGTAGAACGTCGCGACCGCCTGGTCCGCGAAGTACCGGCCGGTACCGAACACCAGCCGGTACATGCCAGGCGGCGTCGGCGCGCCGAACCGGAAGCGGCCGTCGGCGTCGGTGGTGCCCGACTCCACATCGAGCCAGCCGTCACCGGGCCCGGACGCCATCACCGACAGCGTGACGGAGACCCCCGCGGCGGGCCGGCCGGCGCTGGCGTCGAGTACGTGGGTGGACACGGTCATCCGGTCAGGGCGTTCCGCACCCGCAGCACGGTAATCTTGCGCAACTCGGCGGCGGCAACAACCCGTTCGGACTGCTCGTCATTGTTCAGTCGGCGGTGCAGGGCGGCGAGCATCTGATCGCCGCTGAGCCCGGTGGCGCAGATGAGGAACACGTGACCGAACCGTTCTTCGTACGCGGCGTTGCCCGCGGCGAGCGCCGCGCGGGTCTCGTCGGCCACGCCGGACTGCTCGGCCGCCGACTGACCAGACACGCGGGCGCCGATCCGAGGGTGACCCTCCATCGCCTCCCGCACGTCGTCCCAGGTGAGCCTCGCGAAGACGGTGTCGACTTCGGCGGCCGCGGCGTCGGCGGACGGATAGGGCCGGCCGGCGGCCATCGCGGTGGCGAACCGGGCCGAGGCGCAGCATGCCCGCATGAGCGCGAGCGCCTCCTCGGCGGGCGCGGCGTTGAACGCGGCCAGGGTCACGGAGCCTCCCGGATTACCAGGGTAGGGGAGACCCTGCTCGGCACGCGGGTCCAGGCACGCAGAAGCCGCGTGGAAGTTGCTTAACACGGGGATAGTCGTCGTGTAGCTTTCGCTAAACACGCGCGGGCTACGGTAACGCGGACGCTTTGCCTGGGAGGTGCCCGTGCGGGCTGGGGAAGTCCTTGACATGCCGGCGGAACGCGCCGGGCCGCCGGCCACGGCGGACGCTGGCAGCGAGCCGACGGCGGACGCCGACGACGGGCCGGACGGGCATGATCAGCCGGCCGACGACGACGGCCGGAACACGGGACAGCCGCTCCACGAGGTGCTGCTCGCCAGCGTCCCCGCGTCGTTGCTCCACGCGGCCGCCGAACGCCTGCTCGGCCCGCTGCGCGATTACGACACCAGGCACAATGCCGAGCTGATGCCGACGCTGCGGTCGTTCCTCGCCTGCGACGGCTCCTGGGCCGTCTGCGCGGCCCTGATGTACGTGCACGTCAATACCGTGCGGTACCGGATCGGCCGCATCGAGGCGCTGACCGGCCGTGACCTGTCAATGCTGGCGGACCGGGTGGACTTCTTCCTCGCCCTGCGCACGACGTAACAACACAGCCGCGTACATAGTGCACCGCGCGGTGCGCAAATCACGCGCCGCGCGGTGCCGCGTCAGGCAGCGACCCGCCTATGCCTTCGGCAGCGCGTTGGCCGCGACGATCGACGCGTAGACCTCGCCGCTGCGCTTGAGCAGCCGCTCCTGCGTGGCGAAGTCGACGTACACGAGACCGAACCGCTTGGCGTACCCCTCGGCCCACTCGAAGTTGTCGAGCAGCGACCAGGCGAAGTACCCCTTGACCGGCACGCCGTCGGCGATCGCCCCGTGCACCGCGGCCAGGTGACCGCGCAGGTAGGCGATGCGCTCGAGGTCGTTGACCTGCCCGTCCTGGGTGACGTAGTCGTGCCACGACGACCCGTTCTCCGTGATGTACACCGGCAGCGCGCCGGTCACCGGGGCGACGATCCTGGTAAGCAGCTCGCGAATCGAGCCCGGCTCCACCAGCCAGTTCATCGCGGTGATCGGCAGCCCGTCGGGCTGGATGGACACCGTGTCCGGCCCGGTCACGGTCTCGCCGCGGCGCGGCTCGCCGTCCGCGTGGAGCATGCCCACGTAGTGCGGCGCGTAGAAGTTCACGCCGAGGAAGTCCAGCGGCGCGCCGATGATCTCGAAGTCGCCGTCCCTGACGTGCCCGGCCGCCGCGGGGGAGAAGGACGCGTCGCCGTCGAGCAGCTCCGGGTACCTGCCGTGGAAGATCGGGTCCAGGTACACCCCGTTCTGCCGCGCCTCGAGCACGGCGGCGTGGGCCGCGGCCTCCGGGGTGACCGGCCGCTCCACCGTCAGGTTGAGCGTGATGCCGACCGGGGCGGCGGAACTCGCGCGCAGCGCGGACACCGCGTTGCCGTGCGCGAGCAGCAGGTGATGGTTGGCCGCGACGGCCAGCGCGGGGTCCTGGATCCCCGGCGCGTGCCGCCCGTCACGGTAGCCGACGTGCGCGACGACCCACGGCTCGTTCAGGGTGATCCACCGGGACACCCGGTCTCCGAACGCCTCGCCCGCGATCGCGGCGAACTCACCGAACCAGTCGGCGATGTCCCTGTTCGCCCAGCCGCCCGCGTCCTGCAGTGCCTGCGGCAGGTCCCAGTGATAGAGCGTCACCGACGGCTCGATGCCGGCCTCGACCAGCCCGTCGATCACCCGGTTGTAGTAGTCGAGCCCCTTGGCGTTGACCTCGCCGCGCCCGGTCGGCTGGATCCGCGGCCAGGACAGGCTGAGCCGGTACGATCCCACCCCGAGCCGCTTGAGCAGAGCGATATCCTCGCCGTAGCGGTGGAAGCTGTCGCAGGCAACGTCGCCGTTGTCGCCGTGGAAGACCTTCCCTGGAGTGTGGCTGAACGTGTCCCAGATCGACGGCCCCTTCCCCTCGGCGTCCGCGCCCCCTTCGATCTGGTAGGCGGCGGTGGCCGCGCCCCACAGGAACCCGTCAGGGAACCGGAGCTGGTCGTCGGTCGACATAGGGAAGTACCTCCTCGGCATCAAATGCAGCACAGACCGTCTAACTTAACCGTTTCAGTAGCGTATGTCACCCCAAGTCGCTTGTGCCCAGAACGCCGGCCACCTATGGCGGGAGATCGGAGCCCGATGACCGACCGCGAGCCACCTCGCCAGGCACCGTCGCGAGACAGCATGGCAGGCGGGACTCCGTCGGAGCGGGACTGGCTGCGGGTCAACAGCTACCTGCACGCCAACCGGCACGGCCTCGCGGTCCGCGCGGCGACAGCGTACCCGCAGGCCAGCCGTATCGCGGACACCCCCCTGCTCGCCGCGCCCAGGTGGCGGCTGCCCGCGCCGATCCCGCTTGACCGCGTTCGCCTCGAGTTCCGCCCGTCCGCGCCGCCCCCGGAGCTTCCCGATCTGGCGGAACTCGCGCCGCATGCGCTGCCGGGGCGTGCCAACGGGGGCAGGTACCGACGCTACAGCGACGTGATCGCCGCGCTCGCCGCCCCCGCCGTCTTCGAGAACCGGCCCACCTACCGGCTGGTCGACGCCGACCTGGCCAGCGCGGATGATCCCCGGCTCGCCTTCGGGCGCGGCCGTTTCTTCGACGGCGTCGACACCGGCGGCCCCGCCGGGTTCGAGTACGCCGCCGCCGAACTCGGCCTGACCGAAGGCACCGCCTACCGGGCGGCGTTCGCCGATCCCACCGACCTGCGCAGGCGCTCGTCCGCGATGGCCACGAGCGCGCTCACGCTGCGCTACGACCGGGCGGCGGGCACCGCGTCGTTCCCCACCCACTACCGCGACCCGGCCCTGGTCGGCCACGCCGGCGGCATGTACCAGGTCATCCCGGTCGGCATCTTCCAGCCGTCCGGCGAGGCGCCGTGGAACGAGGCCAACGACTTCAGCCTGTGGCGCGGCCTGCTGCGCGAGTACGCCGAGGAACTGCTCGGCGCGGACGAGGACTACGGCAGCGAGGACGCGCCGATCGACTACGCCTCCTGGCCGCTCGCCAAGGCGATGACCGACGGCCTCGCCGACGGCAGCGTCCGCGCCTGGTGCCTGGGGCTTGGCGCCGACCCGCTCACCTTCGCACTCGACCTGCTCGCCGCGGTGGTCATCGACGCGCCGCTGTACGACGAGCTATTCGGTGGCCTGGTGGAGAGCAACGCCGAGGGGCGGGTCATCAGGCCACGGCCCTTCGACCCGCCATCGGTCACCGAACTCCTGTCAGGCGCGCCGCTGCAGGCCGCCGCCGAGGCACTGCTCACCCTGGCCCTCGCGCACCGCGATGCGCTCCTAGCCTGATAACAGCAAGAAGCGCCGCAGCGCAGGCCAGGCGATCCAGGCCGCGCGTAACCGACGCTAAGGCCACCGCCCGCCCTATCAGCGTGCGAACCTAACCAGTGGTGACCGTGAACTTGCCGCCAAGGAAATCGCTGATGACCGCACCGGATTCTCGTCGGATTACGTCGGAAGCCGTCGTCGCCAAGCGGTGGGGAGAGTGTTCAGTAAACGGTGAAACCGCCGTTACAGCCGAAAGTGCGACAGAGCCCTAACATAAATCCAGGTCTTATAAAGGGGCTCGGATATCGTGATATACAGGAAAAGTGCCTGTTGTCGTTCCCGCGGCCACTGCGACCAGTGACGGTACCCGGAAACGGGGGGAACGACAGGGATTTCGGCCGGATATCCAGGGACTGCGGGCGATCGCCGTCGCGATGGTGGTGATCTATCACCTGTACCCGTCGGTGCTGCCCGGCGGCTTCGCCGGGGTGGACGTGTTCTTCGTTATCTCCGGGTACCTGATTACCGGCCAGCTGCGGCGCGGCTACGCGCAGGGAAAGGTCGGCCTGGCCGAGTTCTGGGGACGGCGTGCCAGGCGGCTGATCCCGGCGGCGGCGCTCGTGCTGACCGTGACGTGGATCGCGGCACGCATCATCGAGCCCCCGACCCTGTTCGCCAACACGGCCCAGCAGATCCTGGCAAGCGCGCTGTATTACCAGAACTGGCAGCTCTCGTCGGATGCCGTCAACTACTTCAAGTCCGGCAACGCGGCCACTCCGGTGCAGCACTTCTGGTCGCTCTCGGTCGAGGAGCAGTTCTACATCGTCTGGCCGCTTCTCTTCCTCCTCGCCGCCTTGCTGTCGGCGATGTTCGCGACACGGGGGACGGGTCCGGCGCGGCGCGCCAGGACCCGCGGCGCCGCAGTCGGCGTGCTGACGGCGGCGCTGGTCATCGCGTCGTTGGCCTACTCGATTCACGAGACGAACGCGAACGCACCCGCGGCGTACTTCATGACCGCGACGCGCATGTGGGAACTCGGCGCTGGAGGCATCCTCGCCCTCGCCCCCGCGCGGCTGACCCGCACGCTGGCCCGCCAGGGATGGCTGGGCTGGTCCGGGCTCGCCGTCGTCATCGCGTCGGCGTTCCTGCTCACCGCGTCATCGGCGTTCCCGGGTGCGCTTGCGCTGCTTCCGGTCCTCGGCGCCGTCGCGCTGATCGCGGGCGGATCCGCTGAAGGTCGTGGCGGACCCTCCCGGCTGACGTCCGCGCGGCTCATGGTGTTCATCGGCGGGATCTCCTACTCGCTGTACCTGTGGCACTACCCGCTGATTAACCTGTACACGGACTGGCAGGGCAGGGCCCCCGGCCCGCTGTCGGGTCCCGTTATCCTCGCGGTCACTGTCCTCCTCGCCTGGCTGACGAAGACCTTCGTGGAGGACAAGGTGCGGCTGGCGCCGTTCATCGCGCGCCACCGGTGGCGTTCGCTGGCGATGGCGCTCACCGCGGTCGTGCCGGTCGCCCTGGCAGCCGTCTACATCAGCGGAGAGCCTGCCCCCTGGAACGGGACGCTCGGCCCCCACTACCCGGGCGCGGCGGCGCTCACCGGCGCGGTCACGAACGTGCCCGTCGCGCCCATTCTCAAGCCGCCGGACCCGATCAGTCAGACGCTGGACCAGACGGGAGGCTGCCTGGACGACTTCGGGGCGAGCACGCCCACGGAGTGCGTGTTCGGGGACACCGCCCGCCCCGTGCTCACCGTCGCCCTGGTCGGCGACTCGGCGGCCGGGCAGTGGTTCGACTCCCTCAACGCGATCGCGGTACACAGGCACTGGAAGCTGGTGACCGAACTGCACTCAAGCTGTCCCTGGTCATCGACCCTGGTGCTCAACTGGAACGGCATCGGGGATCTCACTGCCTGCCAGACCTGGGGCGCGGTCGTGCTGCATGGCCTGATCACGACCATCCGGCCAGACGTGGTGATCACCACCGATTACCCGAGCCTGCTCTCCACGCCCGACCATCCCGTTAACGCATCGCAGGCGGCCATGGCCGAGATCGGCGCCGGAATGGCTCAGTACTGGACACGGCTGGAGAATGCCGGGATCTCCGTGACGCCGATTAAGGAGTCACCCGACCTCGACGAGGACGTGCCAACGTGCGTCGAGCAGCATTCAACCGACCTAGCGCAGTGTGACGTGCCGGTGTCCGCGGCAATCCTGCGGGATTCGCCCGTCACCGACGCGGCGAAGCTGATGAACGGCAAGGTCACCGTGGTCAACGCGAATTCGCTTATCTGCGGGCCGAAGGTGTGCGCCCCGGTCGTCGGCAACGTCCTCGTCTTCGGCGACCGCCATCACCTGACCGGCCCCTACTCGAAATCCACGGCGCCGTTCCTGGAACCCCTGCTGCTGAAGGCCAGCAAGACCCTCGCCGCCAAGCTGTGATAACAGCAAGAAGCGCGGTATTACGGCTGATCGGCACGCAATCCGTCGGTCGCCCAGGTGGCGATGTGGGTGCGGTTGGCGAGGCCGAGCTTGCCGAGGATGTGCTGGACGTGGCTCTCGGCGGTGCGCTCGGAGATGTGCATGAGGGCGGCGACCTGCTTGTTGGTCAGGCCCTGGGCGACGTGTGCGGCGACTTCGCGTTCGCGGCGGGTCAGCGGTCCTGGCATGTCACCCCGCAGCGATGCGGCCAGCGCGTGGGCGCGGGCCCGCAAGGGCGCCATGCCCAGCTGCCCTGCGGTGGCCGCGACGGAGGCGGCAAGAGCCGAGGCCTCCTCGACGTCGCCGGGCCGGCGCCTGGAGGCGAGCACCCTGGCCAGTTCGAAGCGGGCGAGGGCGGCAAAGGGCGGCGTGCCGGCCTGGTCGTCGGCGGCGATGCCGAGCCTCAGCTCGCGGACCGCGTCGTCGGGGCGTCCGGCGGCGGCCGCGGCGATGCCGAGGAAGGTCCGTACCGAACCGGAGACCACGATCGCGCCCGCGCCGCCGGTTACGAACAGGTCGGGGTACAGCCGTAGCGTCGCCGCCGCGTGTTCCGCCGTCGCGGACGGACCGAATTCGGCGGTCAGTTCTACGAGCGCGGCTGCCACAGAAAGGAGAGCGGGCACCGGTATGTCGCTGGCGGGGATCGCGGCGTAGTCGCGGCGGGCACGTTCCCGGTCACCGTGCCGCAGCCAGTGGGCCGACAAGAGGGCGCTGACGAACCGCGGCGCGTCGCGGGCGAACACCTCGAGCATCTGGTCCGAGACCAGCTCGTCCCGTCCGGTCAGCCCGGCGATCACGGTCAGCACGATGACCGACACGCCGGGCAGTGCGTCGTGCACCCGGCCCTCGACCAGGGCCAGGCTTTCCTGGGCCGCCGAGGTGGCGGCGTCGAACCGGCCCCGGGCCAGGTCCATCGCCGCCTTGCTGCGCAGGTAGTGCCAGCGGGCCAGCGGCCGCTGCAACCGCCCGGTGAGTGCCAGCATCGGCCCTAGCTCGGCCTCGGCCTCGTCGAGGCGGCCCAGCATGACCAGGGCGTCGAAGCGCCACAGCCGGCCCCACAACATCGTGTCGTCGTCATCGTCCGCCTTGCCGAGCGCGAGCATCCGGCTGCCAAGGCCGAGCCGTTCGGCGACCCCGTCCGGGCCAGAGCGGGCCATCTGCCGTGAGCGCAGGGCCGAGCGCAGCACCTGCCCGTCGTCCAGCCGCTCGGCCATGGCCAGCGCCTCGGCCGACACCCGGCCTGGGTCGACGCCGCCGGCGACGACAGCCTCGCCGGCTTGCAGGGCGAGCAGCCGGGCGCGCAGCGGCGTATCTCCCGGCGGCAGGCCAGCCAGGGCTTCTCCGGCAAGCCGGCCGCCGCGGAATGACCCCCACGGGTCGGAAAGACCCTCGATCGCGAGCGCCACTTCGCCGAGCGCGGCGGAGTCGCCCGCCTCCCGGGCGGCCTCGGCCGCGGCGGTCAGCGCGGCCGAGCCGGCCTGGACGTCGCCGCCGCGCAGGTGCGAGATGCCCTGGCGGCGCAGCAGGCGGGTCCGGTCGGCGGCGGGGAGCCGGGCACCGGTCTCCCGGGCCCGCCGGTACAGCGCCGCGGCACGCTCCCAGGCGAGCTGGCCGAGGGCCTGGTCGGCCGCGCGCTCGGCCCACTGGCAGGCCCGGGCCGGATCGCCGAGCGGCAGCGACTCGAGCCAGTGATACGCGATTTCGGGGGTGCGGGAAGTGGCGTCCGCCCGGCTCTCCAGGCAGGCGGCCAGGCGTGCGTGCGCGGTCAGCCGGGCGGCGGTAGGCAGGTCGAGCCGGGCCGCCTCGCGGATCAGGTCATGACCGAACCGCCACCCGTCCGGGCAGACGACCACGCCGGCGGCCGCCGCCTCGTCCAGATCTGCGAGGACCTGCGCGACCGGCCGCTCGGACACCTCAGCCAGCGTCGCGGGATCAAGCTCGCTGCCCAGCGTGGCAGCCGTGGCGATCAGCTGGCGGCAGGGTCCGCTCAGCCGCGCCAGTCGCGCCCGGAGGGTGTCCAGGACAGCGTCGGGCAGTGCCTGGCCGGCGCTGCCGGCCAGGCGGCCCAGTTCCGCGACGAAGAACGGGTTCCCGCCCGTGCGCCGGCTGACCAGCACGGCCAGTTCCGGCGGCACGGACGTGCCCGTGACGAGGTTGAGCTGCCGCTGGACCTCGGCCTGGGTCAGACCCACCAGCCGGACCCTAGTCAGGCTCGACTCCCGGGCGAGCGCCGGCAGCGCCGACGACAGCGCCGCACGGCCGGTCGTCTCGGTGTCCCGGTAGGTGGCCACGATCATCAGCCGTGACCGCCCGATCTCGCGTGCCAGGTGCACCAGCAGCGCCAGGGAGGCCGCGTCGGCCCACTGCAGGTCATCGAGCACAAGGAGCAGACCCTGGGCCGCAGCGGCTGCGCGCAGGTCATCGGCAAGCGCCTCGAACGCCTCGAACCGCGCCTCCGCCGACCCGCCGTCCCCGGGTCCGCCGTCCCCGGCCCCGCCGGTCAGCAACCCGGGCATGGCCCGGCCCGCCGAGCCTGCGAGCTGCCGGAAGATCCAGTACGGCGGGCTGCCCTCGTCGTCGTTCGCCCGCCCCCAGCCGAGCGGCACGCCGATGGCCTCAGCGTGGCGGCCCAGTTCCTCGGCCAGCCGCGTCTTGCCGATCCCCGGTTCGCCGGTAACCAGCACAAGCTGGCCGCGGCCGCCCCGCGCGTCGTCGAGCCGGGCGCTGAGCAGATCGAGCTCGCGGGCCCGCCCCACGAAGATCCCGCCGACGTCCATACATCGGCATGATAGGTCTAGCTCGCCACCGGGGCACCGCGCGCGTAGACCGCGCGGACTCGCTGCAGCGCCGTCGGGTCGGCCAGCGGGTCGCCGTCGACACCGAGCAGGTCAGCGTCGTAGCCGGGTGCGATGCGGCCCTTGCGGTGCGCCAGGCCGCACGCTCCCGCGGCGACCGAGGTGATCGCGCGGAGCGACTCACTCGGCCCCAGTCCGATGTCGCGCAGCATCGGCGGTGCGCAGGCCAGCACCCCGTGCGGTTTGACCGGGGCGATGCCGGCATCGGTCCCCGCGACCAACGGCGCGCCCAGTTCGTGCAGGCGCCTGACGTTCTGAACGATCTTCGGGAGGCGCGAGACGACCTCGGCTGGCGGTTCCAGGCCCGCAACCGGCACCATGCCGACCGTGGCGCCCACCATGATCCGCTGGTCGGCGACGGCCCGCAGCAGCTCCTCAGGGCTGTCAACGCCCCCGGCCGACCAGAACGTCACGTGCTCCATGCCGTCGACCCCTGCCGCCAGGGCATCGGCGATGGCCGGCGTGCCGTGGGCGTGCGCGGTCACCGGCAGCCCGTGCCGGTGCGCCTCGTCGACAGCCGCCCGCAGCACGCCAGCGTCGAACTGGGCGCACTCCTGCCGGGTTCCCGGCGTCATCGTTCCGCCGCTGGCCATGATCTTGATGACGTCCACGGCGCGCTCGACATGCTCGCGCACCGCCGCCCGCACGCCGGACTCTGTCGGTTCGGCGACCCCGCCCAAGAAGTGGCAGTGCCCGCCCGGGCTAGTGATCGGCGGCCCGGCCGCTACCAAGGTCGGCTGGTCTTCCCGGCCCCGCAACTCCAGCGACAGGTAGCCGCGGTCGCCGAGGTCGCGCACCGTCGTCACTCCGGCCCGCAGCGACGCCCGGCCAGCCTCGGCCATCGCCGTCACGGCCGCGCGTTCGTCACGGCCGGCCAGATTGCCGACTGGGTCCAGGCTGGCGTCGAACGCCAGGTGGACGTGCGTGTCCACCAGCCCTGGCAGCAGCGTCGCCCCGTCGAGGTCCACGAGGCGCGCGCCGTCGGGCACATCGCCGCCGGACTCCACCGACCGGATAACCGCGCCATCCAGGACCACCAGCGGGTTCGCGATCAGCACCGAACCGGTGCCGTCGAACAGCCACGACGCACGGATCGCTGTCAGCCGGCGACGCTCGGAAACAATGAGGCTTGTCATGCTGACAACGGTGGTCGCTCCCGCCCCCCGCCGCATCCGTGGTAGTACGCACCCGAGGTACGCATCGCTGACTGCCGGCGGTCAGGTAGGGGCACCCTGCGCACCGGGGCCACCGCGCGACCAATAAGGTCGAGTCGCGTTACCACTGCGTCTCGTGGTGCCGCTTCGCCAACCGGGGATTATCGCCGACAACGACCCCAGACGAGCAGGAGAAGGTCATCGACCTCATGCTCAGCAACCCGGACATGGTGCCGCAGTACCGGATGCCGGCGCGGCAGTACATGGCTTATGTCGACTGCACGGACTGATCCGCCCGCGGCTGGAGGCCGCTGGGCAGGGCCGGCTAGGCAGGCGGGCGGCCGGTGATGAGCTGGCGGCGGGTCTGCTCGTACAGGCCGTCGAATAGCCGGTCGGTGACGGTCAGGGTGTCGTGGTCCGAGCTGCTGGTCAGGGTGAGGCCGCGGATCAGGACGTCGAGTCCGGCTGCGGCGGGCGCGTCGTAGCGTTCGTCGGCCAGGTCGGCCTCGTGGACGATGTGGCCGATCTCTTCGAGCGCGGGGTCTGCCGTCAGGCCGAACGTTTCCAGCGCTGTTTCAAACGAGCACCGGCCCTCGTGATGTCCCAGTGCGGCGCCGCGCACGTCGAAAGGGGTCGCGCCGGGTGGCACGGCCGCGGGGTCGGCGGGGAAGACGAATTCCGCGCTGGGGTCGACGTAGCGGCGGATCAGCCAGGCGCAGGCGGCCCGGTCGACGTGGATGCCCGGCCGGGTAGCCCAGATCACGCGGGCGTCCCGGCGGTGTCGGCCGCGGCCAGCTGCTCGACTGCGAGCCGGGCGGCCTCCCGCTGCGGGCAGGCGAAAAAGTCGCGGCCCTGGATGCGGTGCAGTTCACGGCGCAGCCGCGTGACGGCCCGGCGCCGGCCGGCGGCATCAGCGCTGCGCAGCGTGGCCGCTTCGGCTGCCAGGGCGTCGTACTCGGCGGCGACCGCCGCCGTCATCCGGCCCGCGACTGCAGACGCGGCCCGGGCGTCGAGCGGGCGGCCCAGCCACACCGTCGCCTCGCCGCCGTGCTCGGTGACTTCTTCGGCAACCCATTCGAGCTGCTCGCGGGTGCGCGGGTCGGCGGGCAGCGCCACCAGCCCGTCGCTGAGCCAGGCCACGCCCAGCCGCTTGAGCTTGCGCCAGACCGCCGAGCGCGGCGTGGACGGCACGCGGGGCAGCCGGTAGGCCAGCAGCACCCAGTCCTCGGCCTGGCTCATGCGCATCACCCCCAGTGAGTGTAGCTGAGATGCGACCGGGGTTGCACTATTGCGACCGTGGTTGCAGAATCGTACTCGTGCACGACGTATGCATCCGCCAGCGCGGCAACACGGCAGTGACGGGGGCCCGGTGAGGTCCCCGCACCCGGGCCTGACCGGGGATGCCAGGCTGCTGGTGGCCGGGCAGGGGGTGCGGGCTGCCGGCTACGGGTTCACCGCGGTCTTGCTGGGGGCGCTGCTCGCCGCCCGCGGGTACAGCAGCCTGCAGGCAGCCGCGGTGCTGACGGCGCTGATCGCGGGGACCGCGCTGGCCAGCCTGGCGGTGGGCGCGTTCGGTGACCGGTTCGGCCGCCGCCGTTCGTATGCGGCGTTCTTCTTCGGCATCGCCGTCGCGGGCGTGCTGGTCGCGGCGGGCGCGCCGCTGTGGGTCCTGCTGGTCGTGGCGCTGACCGGCACGCTGTCGACCGACGTGGTCGACAACGGCCCGGCGACCACGCTGGAGCAGGTGATGCTGGCCGCCGAGGACGCGGGCACTGCGACGGTGTACGGGCGGTACAACATGATCGGCGCTGCCGCCGGCGCTCTCGGCTCGCTTGCCGTGACGCTTACCGGCCTGGGCCCTCACGGCGCCACGGGGGGTGTGCACGGATGGCTGTTCCTGGTCCTGGTCCCGGTCGGGATAACCGGCGCGGTCCTGGCCGCGCGCCTGTCCCCTGCCGTCGAGGCCCCCGCCGCCTCGACCGGCTCGCCAGGGCCGGCAGGCCGGGTCCGGTCACGGCTCGGCCCGTCCCGGGCGGTGGTGCGGCGGCTGGCCGGCCTGTTCGCGGTCGACGCCGCCGGCGGCGGCCTGGTCACCACCGGGTTCCTGTCCTATTACCTGACCGACCGCTACCACGTATCGGTTGCCGCGCTGGGCTGGCTGTTCTTCGCGGTCTCAGTGGTGCAGGCGGTCTCGGTCGCGCTGGCACCGCTGCTGGCCCGCCGTTTCGGGCTGGTCGCCACCATGGTCGGCACGCACCTGCCCAGCAACGTGCTGCTTGCCGCTGTCGCGTTCGCGCCCACGTTCGGCGTCGCGGCGCTGCTGCTGCTCGCCCGCACCACGCTGTCGCAGATGGACGTCCCCACCCGCCAGGCGCTGGTCATGACCGTCGTCACCCCCGCAGAGCGCACCGCGGCCGCCGCGGTCACCAACGCCTCCCGGTACACGGTCCGGCCGGCCGGACCGCTGGCCGCCGGCCTGGTCCAGCAGCTCGCCCTCGGCGCGCCGCTGGTCGTCGCCGGCGCGGTCAAATCCGGCTATGACCTTGCCCTGTGGTGCTGGGCGCACCGCCTCGGCCTGACAACCCGCGCCGGCCCGCCAGGCCCCGGCAGCGCTGCCATCGCTACCGTTACCGCCTCACCCGGGGAGCCGCCGTGATCGTCTGCCTGCGCACCGTCTCCGTCCCGCCAGAATGGCGGGACCCGTACCTGGCCTGGATCGACGCCGGGCGCGCCGTCCGCCAGCAGCATGGCATCCTCGCCGAGCTTGTCTGCGAGCCCGCCGACCCGGGCGCTGACATCGTCGTGGTCACCGTGTGGCCGAGCCACGAGGTATTCGACGCGTGGATCGCCACCCCGGACCGCGATGCCCTGACCGCCAGCGAGGTCCACCAGGCGGTCACCTACCGGCCGATCACCCGCTACGAGGTGACCGGAGGCTACCTCAACTTGCCAGGACTCACCGCGCACGACCAGTCCCGTAACCCGCCGCACATATCCGAGGAGACGTCATGAAATGGATCACCCGCGCCCGCCCCAAGACCGACCGGATCGCCTGTCCCTGGCTGATCGCCAAGTTCATCGACCCCGCCGCGGAGATCCTCTACGTCCCCGCCGGCCAGGTCCTGGACGCAGCCGCCCGCGAGGACGCCATCAGCTTCGACGCGCCGGGCGCCCGCTACACCCACCGCGGCGCCAGGTGCACCTTCGAGGTCCTCATCGACGAATACGGCCTGGACGGCGACCCGGCGCTGATCCGCCTGGCCCGCATCGTGCACGCCGCCGACATCGCCGAGGACCTGGACAGCGACCCGGCCGGGCCCGGACTGCTCGCGATCGGCGTGGGCGGGCTTGACGTTGAAGCCGACGACCACCGGCTGCTGGAGAAGGGCCGGTTCGTCTACGACGCGCTCTACGCCTGGTGCCAGCGCCAGGTGCCCGCCGCGGCATGACCGGCACCATCGGCTACGACGACCTGCGGGCCGACACGGTCCGCCAGGTCGCCAAGCTCATGGCCGCTGCCGCGATCACCGCCCCCAAATCCGGCGGGCAGCTGTTCCTCGCCGGGAAACCCGGCTTCATGGAAACCGTGATCGCCGACGACCCCGGCACCCGGCAGGACCTGGCCGCCTGGATGCGGGCCCGCGGCAAGGAACGCCGCGAGCGGATCTGGTTCCGCGACGCCGACGCCGTCGACGCCAGACCATCAAGGAGCATGCAACGAACACGGCCCTGGCCTCCGGCTCGACGTTCAGCCACGCCCACATCCTGCTGACCGCCGTGGTCACCACGGTGCTCGCGTCCGCCGCAGCGTTCTGGCGGCTGCCTCACGGCGCGTGGACTGACCTGTCCGCGGTCGCCTTGCTGTCCGGGGTGTCGGTCTTCCTCTGGAGAGTCTCGGCGAACATGCCCCAGCTCAACGCCGATGGCCTGGCAGGCTTCTCCGCGAACGACTGGCTGGCGCCCGTACTCACCTACGTGTTCCTCGGCGCATACGCGCACCTGCGGCCGCCCGCGGACGCACGGCGCTATGGGCAAGCTCGGGCCTTGGCCACGATCGCCTCGCTCGTCGTCAACGTGGTGACAATCTGACCGATACGGGCAACCCAGGCTGCGGTCCTCGTGGCCGCCCCGTTCGCACCAAGAGGCAGCCGGGCTGGCCGGTCCGGCTCGGCGCGGGTCGGCGGCACGAGCACGATGACGCCGGGACGGCTCCGAGGGCAGCCGGAGACGCTTCCGCCGGCCCGTAACTGAGCGAGCCGTGACGCGCGGTGATGAGGTCTTACCAGCCCCGGGCGCGCCACTCCTCCAGGTGCGGCCGCTCCGCCCCGAGCGTGGTGTCGCCGCCGTGGCCGGGATACACCCAGGTCGCGTCGGGCAGCCGGTCGAACACCTTAGCCACGACATCCGCGTACAGCGAGGAGAACCGCGCCGGGTCCTTCTGTGTGTTGCCGACCCCGCCGGGGAACAGGCAGTCCCCGGTGAACAGGTGCGGCGCGGTCCCGCCGACGTCCAGGGTCAGCGCGATCGACCCCGGTGTGTGCCCGACCAGGTGCGTCACCGACAGCACCGTGTCGCCGAAGCTGATCGTGCCGCCGTCCTCGACGAGCTCGTCGGTCGGCACCGGGATGCCCGGCGCGTCCGCGGGGTGCGCCACGGTGACGGCGCCGGTCGCCGCCTTCACCGCGGCGAGCGCCTGCCAGTGGTCGGGGTGCTGGTGCGTGGTCACGATCTTCACGACCGGCGTGTCGCCGATCATCGCGAGCAGTCGCTCGGGCTCGGCGGCCGCGTCGATGAGCAGCCCCTGCCCGGTTCCATCGACAAGGAGGTAGGCGTTGTTGTGCATCTCGCCCACCGCGAGCTTGGTCAGGGTCACGCCGCCGATTTCCCGCGTGTCCGACGGCCCGCCAACAGTCACGTCTCCCGTGTAAGTCACGAGAAAAATCTATCCGCCGAACGGTTCCGTGTCTTCGCCACCCCGCCCCATGACCCCTCGGCGCCCGCCGCGAGAGCGTGAGCCGCCGCCATCCAGTGCCACGCCCGCCCGGGCCCTCCCGCCACATCGGTCACTGCGTCTTTCTCCAGCCGGATCCGGCGACGCTCTTTTCTTAACCGGCGACCACTTTTCCCGCCTCTGCTTAACCGGCGACCACATTCCCGTCCGCTTTGTACCCTTTATCCCACCGGCGGTTAAGCGAAGCTGACAGACCCGGCCTCGGCAGTCAGCCGTCCCCGCGCGCTCGGCTCATCTTCTCTGGCCGCCTGCGCAGCGGGCCGTCGTGGAGCGGCTAGGCGAGCAGGCTGGCCTGCCCCGCCGCCGGGGACTCCGCGAGAGCGCCAGGGTAGAAGCCGCGCACCGTTCGCAGGATCTCGTCGAGTGCTGGCCACCATGGCCCGTGCCGCAGGGACCCGAGCTCGCTCAGGAGCGCGTCCGCCTGCGCGGCGGGCGAGGCGCCCGCGGCCACTGCCACCCGGTTCGGCCGGACGGCGCGCAGTGGCCCCAGATAGAAATCAGGGCGCGGCGCCGCGGCGCCCGCCTCGTGCGCGCCGACTGGCTCAAGTGCGCCGGCCGGGCCGGCCCCAGTCTCCTCGGCGAGAACCAGGTAATAGTCCGGCATTTCAAAGCGTTTCGCCCGCCAGGTGGCCATGGCCTCCGCCGCGCGCAGCTCGAACTCGTCGCTCCCGTGGCTCTCGGCCGTGAGCGACCACATCGCCTGCCACGACGCGGCGACGTCGGCCAGCGGGTCGGCGGCGACAAGTACGTAGGGCGCGGACACCGCCGCGGCCCTGCGCAGCGCGACGGCGGCCACCTCAATCCTGCCGTCCGCGGTTTCGCCCTCCGCCGTGCCGCCACCGGCACGGCCTGCCCCGCCCGCGGGCAACTCCGGCCGGACGAGGACGACGTTGAGCGATCGGCCGACGGCGGAGAGAACGTCCTCGCGCGGCTGCCCGGCGAGGACTACCACGGTGGACGGGTTATGCCTCACCCGCCCGATCATAGCCGCGGCGGTGGCGCGGAACCCGACCGCCGGACACGCGGAACTCGGTCGGCGGACACGCGGAACTCGGGCGGTCGACACGCGGATTACCGGCCGGCCAACACCGAAGACCGCACCGCGATTCGCCGAAGAGCGTCGCCGGGGCCGGACCCCCGCCCCGCGGACGGCGCCCGCCCGGCGGGTGCCATGGGCCTGAGATGTTCGCTAGAGTCAAAACCGCGTGTGCCATCAGGCGTTAAGGGGCGGGCCGATGAAGCTACCTTCCGTTGAGTACGAGGCGCCTACGACGACGGCCGAGGCCGTCGCCTTGCTCGCCGAGCATCAGGACGAGGCGAGCGTGCTCGCCGGCGGTCAGAGCCTGATCCCGTTGCTCGCGCTGCGGCTGGCCCGACCCGCGGTGCTTATCGACATCAACGGCGTGACCGAGCTGTCCGGCGTGTCACGGGTCAACGGTCACCTGGCCATCGGCGCGATGACCCGCGAGTACCAGGCAGAGGAATCGGCGGCGGTCGCCAGCGACGTGCCGCTGCTCGCGGCCGCCCTGCCGCTCATCGGCCACGAGGCGATCCGCAGCCGCGGCACGATCGGCGGCAGCCTGGCGCACGCCGATGCGGCGGGCGAGCTGCCCGCGGTCGCGCTGGCCCTCGACGCCGAGTTCGTGCTGCGGGGCCGGGCGCGGGGACGTGTCATCCCGGCGGCGGACTGGTTCCAGGGATACCTGACGACGGCACGCCGCCCGGAAGAGCTCCTCACCGAGATCCGCTTCCCGGTGGCGGCGCCGGGCACCGGCGTGGCCTTCCAGGAGGTCGCCAGGCGCCACGGGGACTTCGCCATCGTCGGTCTCGCGGCCTCGCTGACGCTGGCCGGCGGCGTGATCACCGACGCGCGGCTCGCGTTCTCCGGCGTCGCCGACGTGCCGGTCCGTGCGGCGGAGGCAGAAGCCCTGCTCAACGGCGAGCGGCCGTCGGCCGAGCTGTTCGACGAGGCGGCCCGCGCCGCGACCGCCGGCATCGACCCGCCCGCCGACCTGCACGGCTCGGCGGAGTACCGGAAGAAGATCGCGGCAACGCTGGTCCGTCGCGCGCTGCGCGCCGCCGCGGACAGTGCCGAGCGAAACAGCGCCCAGGGGAGGCACTAACCGATGGTGGACATCACCGTGAGCGTCAACGGCGCCGCCCGCGCCGGCTCGGTTGAGGCGCGCAAGACGCTGGCCGACTTCCTGCGCGACGACCTCGACCTGACCGGGACCCATCTCGGCTGCGAGCACGGGGTCTGCGGCGCATGCACGGTCATCGTGGACGGCAGGGCGGTGCGCTCCTGCCTGATGCTCGCCGTGCAGGCCGCGGGCAGCGAGGTGACCACGATCGAGGGTCTCGCGCCCGACGGCGAGCTCGGCACGCTGCAGCAGGCGATGGCGGACTCGCACAGCTTCCAGTGCGGGTTTTGCACACCGGGGTTTGTCATGCAGGCCACCGCGTTCCTTGACGCGCACCCGGACGCGGAGGAGCGGGAGATCCGCGAGGCGCTGTCCGGCAACATCTGCCGCTGCACCGGCTACCAGAGCATCATCGATGGCGTCCTGCTGGCCGCGCGGCGCAGCAGGGAAGCCTGACCGAGGGGAGCGACGATGACCCAGATCGCGGCCCAGCGCTACACCGGCACGAGCGTCAAGCGCTCGGAAGATCCCCGGATCCTCACCGGCGGCGGGCGCTACGTCGACGACATCAAGCTGCCCGGCATGCTGCACGCGGCGTTCGTCCGCTCGCCGCTGGCCCACGGGCGGGTGGTCGCGGTGGACGCCGCGGCCGCCAGGGAACTGCCGGGCGTCGTCGCGGTGTACACCGGGGCGGACATGGCGGCGATGACGCTACCCGGGCAGGATCCGCTGTTCGCGATGATGGGCGGCGGCGGGCCCGCGCCCGAGTACACCCTGCTCGCCACGGACAAGGTGCGTTTCGTCGGCGACCCGGTGGCGATCGTGGTCGCGGAGAGCCGGTACCTGGCCGAGGACGGCTGCGAGCTCGTCGAGGTCGACTACGAAGACCTCCCCCCGGTGGCCAGCGCGGCCGCCGCCCTCGACGCCGGCAGCCCGCCGCTGTTCGCCAACCTGGACGACAACATCATCGGCCCGCACAAGCGCACCGAGTTTGGCGACGTGGCCGGCACGTTCGCCGGCGCGGACCTGGTTAGCGAGTTCCACATCGACGTGCACAGGCACCAGAACGTGCCGATGGAGGGCCGCGGCATCGTCGCGGATTACGATGCCGGCACCGGCATCCTCACGGCGCATGCCGCGACGCAGGGCGTGCACATGACGAAGCTGGGCATCGCCATGCGCCTGGGCATTGAGCCCGACAAGGTGCGTGTGCTCGCCGGTGACATCGGCGGCTCGTTCGGGCTGAAGATCGGCGCGTCCCGCGAGGAACTCGCGGTCGCGGCCGCGTCGCGCGCGCTGGGCAGGCCGGTCAAGTGGACCGAGGACCGCAGCGAGAACCTCGCCGCGTCGGGGCACGCCCGCGAGGAGAGCTTCGACGTGCGCGCCGCCGTCAGCAAGGACGGCGACCTGCTCGGGCTCGACGTGGCGATGGTGATCGACATCGGGGCGTACCCGGTGATGGGCACGATGGTGGCCGGCATCGTGGAGGCGATGATGCCGGGACCGTACAAGCTCGCGGCGTTCGGCTTCGAGTCGACGGCGGTCGCCACCAACAAGGCCTCCTACGTCGCCTACCGCGGCCCGTGGGCGTCGGAGACGTTCGTCAGGGAGCGCATTCTCGATGTGCTCGCGAAGGACCTCGGCCTCGACCCGCTTGAGATCCGGCTGCGCAACGTCGCACCGCGCACCGACCCGCCATTTTCGATGGTCACCGGCCGCCCGCTGGTCGGTGTCACCACGCGGGAGTCGCTTGAGCGGGTCGCGCAGATGGTGGACATCCCCGCCTTCCGGCGCCGCCAGGCGCAGGAACGCGCCAGGGGCCGCTACCTGGGCATCGGCCTCGCGACCTTCATCGAGGCCGCGCCTGGACCGCGCCAGCCGGGCGCGCCGAGCGGCCCGATGAGCCTGGAGCACATGCGCCTGATGCTGTCGGAAGACGGCATCGTGACGCTGTTCACCGGCCAGATGCCGCACGGCCAGAGCCACCAGACCACCCTCGCGCAGATCGCCGCCGACGAGTTCGGCGTGCCGTTCGAGCAGGTCCGCGTCGTCGTCGGGGACAGTGCCGTGGTGCCGTTCGGGTTCACCGGCGGCAGCAGGTCGGCCACCATGACCGGCGGTGTCGCGCTGCACGGCGCCAGGCAGCTGAAGGGCAAGGTGCTCGACATCGCGTCGCTGCTCATCGAGGCGAGCGCCGCGGACCTGGAGATCGTCGACGGCCAGGTCCAGGTGGTCGGCGACCCCGACACCGCGATCGGCGTGGGCGAGGTCGCCAGGCGGGCCGCGTCGGGGGAGTTCGGCCCCGACGTCGACACCAGCCTGGAGGTCGAGGCCTCGTTCGACGGCGGCGAGGGCGGCTGGTCGGGCGGCAGCCACTGCGCCATCGTCGAGGTCGACGTGGAGACCGGCATCGTCACCGTCGAGCGCTACGTCGCGGCCGAGGACTGCGGCGCGCTCATCAACCCGGCGGTCGTCGAGGGGCAGATCCGCGGCGGCATCGCCCAGGGCATCGGCGCCGTGCTGCTCGAACGGTCCGCCTACGACGAGGACGGCAACTACCAGTCGGCCACGTTCATGGACTACCTCCTGCCGACCGCCTGCGAGATTCCCCGGTTCGAGATCGAACACCTGGAGACCGTGCCGCTCGACGCCGACGTCAACTTCCGCGGCGTTGGCGAGGGCGGCATGATCGTCGCGCCGCCCACCCTGGTGAACGCGATCGAGGACGCGCTCGCGCCGTTCGGCGTGCGCATCTACGAGCAGCACCTGCCGCCGGCCCGCATCCTCGAGCTCATCGCGGAGTCCGCCGGCTGACAAGTGCGGCGCGGCCAGGACCGGCGGCGGTCAGGCGTCGCGTTCTATCGGGCAGCTCATGCAACGCGGACCGCCCCGCCCGCGGCCGAGCTCGCTGCCCGGGATGGTGATCACCTCGATGCCGTTGTCCTGCAGGTAGGCGTTGGTGGTGACGTTCCGTTCGTAGGCCACCACCACTCCGGGCTCGAGCGCGAGCACGTTGCATCCGTCATCCCACTGCTCGCGCGACGCCGCGTGCACGTCCTGCACCGTGGTCAGCACGGTGATCTCCGGCCGGTCAAGCGCCGCGGCGATCGCTCGGTGCATGTCCTGCGGCGGGTGGTCGGTGACCTTCAGCTCGCTGGAGGTCGCACCCGGCTCGACCGTGTAGGACGGCAGCATGCCCATTCCCGCGTACTTGGTGAAGACGCCGTAGTCGGCCATGGTGAGCAGGGTGTCCAAGTGCATGAAGGCGCGGGCCTTCGGCATGTCGATGGCGACCAGGCAGCGGGCCGCCCCGGCGGCGAACAGCCGGCTCGCCAGCATCTCGACCGCCTGCGGCGTGGTCCGCTCGCTCATCCCGACCAGTACCGCGCCGTTGCCGATCACCAGCACGTCGCCGCCCTCGACGGTGGCAGGGGCGGCGTCGGTCCCGTGGTACCAGGTGTCGAAGCCGGCCCCGGCGAACATCGGGTGCCAGCGGTAGATGGCCTCGTCGTTGATCGTTTCCGGTATCCGCGCCGGGCGGCGCATCGCGTTGACGGACACCCCGCCGTAGATCCAGCAGGAGGTATCTCGCTGGTAAAGCAGGTTAGGCAGCGGCGCGAGCACGAAACCGTCCGGATCCAGTGAGTGGAATGCGATGCTCTTCGGCACCGGGCCGAGTTCGGCGATCTCCCGCTTGGTTATCCCGCCCGCCAGGTACCGTGCGAGCTCGGCCGAGCCGAGCCCGTCCATCGTCGCCCGCAGGGTCGCGGCGGCGAGCGGCCCGTGCCGTCGCGGGTCGAACAGGTGATTCAGGATGTAGTCGCGGGCGTCGGGGATGTCCAGGGTCTGCGCCAGCAGGTCGCCGTAGTAGTGGACCTCCACGCCACGCGACCGCAGCACCGCGGCGAACGCGTCGTGCTCGGCCTGGGCACGGCTCACCCACAGCATGTCGTCGAACAGCAAGTCGGCGACATTGTCGGGGGTCAGGCGCTTGAGCTCCAGGTCGGGGCGGTGCAGGATCACCTGCCGCAGGCGGCCGACCTCAGAATCGACGTGGAACATGCATCCCCGTTCCGACCGGCCGCGCGGGCCTGCCGGTAACCGGGAACGGCGGGTACCAGCACCTCGCGGCCGCGTCTCGTTGGCTAGTGACCAGGCGGAAAGCGCTAGCGGCTATCACTGAGCATCCCAGCATCCTCAGCGGAGACAAGCCTGAGCACTCTCACTGGCAGTGCCCGCCGGATCATCGCATCCGGTGCCGCGGTGCTCACCGGCCGCGGTGCGGGACCGGGGGCCAGCCCACCCGTGTCTCCGGGATGATCCGTGACCTTCGGCCCTGGCAGGGTACCGGCCTGTCACGGAAACTGCCCTTGACGAAGGGAGCTGCCGTGAGAGTCCTTGTTGCCTACGCCACACGGCACGGCGCCACTGCCGGGATCGCCAGCCGGGTCGCGGCTGCCCTGACGGCGGCGGGCCAGCCGGCCGAGGCGCGGCCGGTTGCTGACATTAAGGACATCGGGCCCTACGACGCCGTTGTGCTCGGCGGTGCGGCCTACATGTTCCACTGGCTGAAGCCGGCCATGACGTTCGCCCGGCGGCACCGCGAGGAGCTCGCGACACGGCCGGTATGGCTGTTCAGCAGCGGCCCGCTCGGCACCGACCTGGTGGACAAGGACGGGAAGAACGTCCTGGAGGCCACCAGGCCGAAAGAGTTCGACGAGCTTACGAAGCTGCTGCACCCGCGAGGCGAGCAGGTCTTCTTCGGCGCCTACGACCCGGACGCGCCGCCCGTCGGCGCGGGCGAGCGGCTCGTGCGGCACATGCCCGCCGCGCGGACCGCCCTGCCGGCCGGGGACTTCCGTGACTGGTCGGCCATCGACGCCTGGGCAGCGCGGATCGCCGCCGAGCTAGGGACCAGCGAGCCGTGCGGGCAGTGACATGGCCCGTTTCGCCGGTCCCGCCGCCGTCATCACCGGGTTCCGGCACCGAGGAGGGCCGGCATGGGTGAGGTCCAGATCCCGGCCCCGCGGCGGTTGCGCGGCTATCTGGCGACACCTGCCGCCCCCGGGCCATGGCCGGGCGTCGTGGTCATTCATGACGCCGTCGGCATGACGCCGGATCTGCGCGCGCAGGCGGAATGGCTGGCAGGTGCGGGGTACCTCGCGGTGGCACCGGATCTCTACTCCTGGGGCGGCAAGCTCCGCTGTGTCGTCTCCACCATCAAGGACGTCACCCGGGGCCGGGGTCCTGCCTTCGATGACGTCGAGGCGACCCGGTGCTGGCTCGCAGGCCAGCCCGGCTGCACCGGGCACATCGGAGTGATCGGATTTTGCATGGGCGGCGGATTCGCCGTTGTCCTGGCTGCCGGTCACGGGTTCGAAGCCTCGAGCGTCAACTACGGTGCGCTGCCCAAAAACGCCGAGGACCTGCTCGGGAACGCCTGCCCGGTGGTGGCGAGCTACGGTGATCGTGACCGATCGGTGGGGGACGCGCCCGTGCGGTTGAAGCGAATCCTGGACGGCAACGGCATCGATAATGACGTGAAGGTCTATCCGGGCGTCGGTCACTCCTTCATGAATGACCATCCAGGCAAGCTGGCCACGTTCGCGGGTGCGGCGGGCAAGGACGCGGCGCTGCCCCGCGTGTTCACGATTGTGAGCCTGCTCAGCGGACCGCTGATCGGGATGGGCTTCGACGAACAGGCGACGGGCGACGCCAGAGCCCGGATTGCTGCCTTCTTCGACGAGCATCTGAGGCCGGCCGCTCCCTGAGGTCCGTGAGCCGGTCGCCAAAGCAGGCCACGCTCAGGTTCTGTGATGGAACGTCCGCGGTCCTCCGCGACTCCGCCTCCGCCTCGGCGCGCCGCGCCTCTCCGGCCCGCGGGTCGGCCCGGGTGGCGGTATATGAACAGAGACATAAGGAACGGGTGCGGCTGACTCTTCATTCGAAGACGTTTTCCCGTCCGCTACGTCGGCGGCGGAGTCGTGTCGTACGCTGGGAGCACGGCTGGCCCGAGGACGCGCAGCCGGGGGACCGGGCATAACGGGCGCCCCTGCGGCGCTATCAGGGGAGCGGTTCCGCCGTCGGGATGGAATGTCAGACCCCCTCGTTATGGTGTCCGTGGCTCGGTGTCGGCACTGGGCCCGCCCAGCGATCCGCGGGACGCACAACGACTGACTGAAGAGAAGAGAGCGCGCAGTGGCTGACCGGCTTGTCGTTCGCGGCGCACGGGAGCACAACCTCAAGGACGTCTCCCTTGACCTCCCCCGCGACGCCATGATCGTGTTCACCGGCCTGTCCGGTTCCGGCAAGTCAAGCCTGGCGTTCGACACGATCTTCGCGGAGGGCCAGCGACGGTACGTCGAATCGCTGTCAGCGTACGCCAGGCAGTTCCTCGGCCAGATGGACAAGCCGGACGTCGACTTCATCGACGGTCTTTCCCCCGCGGTCTCCATCGACCAGAAGTCCGCGAGCCGCAACCCGCGGTCCACTGTCGGCACAGTCACCGAGGTGTATGACTACCTGCGGCTGCTGTTCGCCCGCGTGGGCAAGCCGCACTGCCCGCTGTGCGGGCGCCCGATCGCGCGGCAGACACCGCAGCAGATCGTCGACCGGGTGCTCGAACTCGACGAGGGCACCAGGTTCCAGGTGCTCGCGCCGGTGGTGCGCGGCCGCAAGGGTGAGTACACCGAGCTCCTGAAGGAACTGCAGGCCAAGGGCTACTCCCGGGCCCGCGTCGACGGCACGGTCATCCGCCTGGACGAGGTCGCGAACGACTCGACCACCCTGCCCGTGCTGAAGAAGTACGAGAAGCACGACATCGAGGTCATCATCGACCGCCTCGCGGTGAAGGAAACCGCGCGGCGGCGGCTCACCGACTCGGTGGAGACCGCGCTCGGCCTGGCGGGCGGCGTGGTCATCCTCGACTTCGTCGACCTGCCGGACAACGACCCGCACCGGGAGCGGATGTACTCAGAGCACCTGGCCTGCCTGTACGACGACCTGTCGTTCGACGAGCTCGAGCCGCGGTCGTTCAGCTTCAACTCCCCGTGGGGCGCCTGCCCCGACTGCACCGGGCTCGGCACCAGGATGGAGGTCGACCCCGACCTCATCGTCCCCGACCCGGCCAAGTCCCTGGACGAGGGCGCGATCGCCCCGTGGGCTGGCGGGCACGTGAGCGACTACTTCGACCGCCTGATCGAGGCCCTCGCCGAGACCGTGGGCTTCCGGATGGACACCCCGTGGGAGCGGCTCACCGCCAAGGCTAAGAAGGCGCTGCTGTACGGCCTCGACCAGCAGGTCCACGTCCGGTACAAGAACCGCTACGGCCGCGAGCGCTCGTACTACACGAACTTCGAGGGCGCGATCACCTACGTCGAGCGCCGTCACGCCGAGGCGGAGTCGGACTCAAGCAGGGAGAAGTTCGCGGGCTTCATGCGCGAGGTGCCGTGCCCGTCCTGCGGCGGTGCGCGGCTCAAGCCAGTCTCCCTCGCGGTGACAATCGACGATAAGTCGATCGCCAACTACTGCGGACAGCCGATCGGCGAGCTGGCGAAGAACCTGCTCAACCTTGAGCTGTCCGAGCGCGACATGGCGATCGCCCGGCTGATTCTCAAGGAGGTCAACGCGCGCCTCGGCTTCCTGCTCGACGTGGGACTCGACTACCTGACGCTCGACCGGGCGAGCGCGACCCTGGCGGGCGGCGAGGCGCAGCGGATCCGGCTCGCCACGCAGATCGGCTCCGGCCTTGTCGGCGTGCTCTATGTCCTGGACGAGCCGTCGATCGGCCTGCACCAGCGGGACAACCAGAAGCTGCTCGACACGCTGCTGCGGCTGCGTGACCTCGGCAACACGCTGATCGTTGTCGAGCACGACGAGGACACGATCAAGTCCGCCGACTGGGTGGTCGACATCGGCCCAGGCGCGGGCGAGCACGGCGGCCACGTCGTGGTCAGCGGCACGGTCAAGGACCTGATCGATAGCGAGGCCTCGGTGACCGGCGCCTACCTGTCCGGCCGCAAGCAGATCGAGGTGCCGAAGAAGCGGCGCAAGCCGGCCAAGGGCCGCGAGGTGACCGTCAAGGGCGCCGCCGAGAACAACCTTAAGAACGTCGACGTCAGCTTCCCGCTCGGCCTGTTCACCGCGGTCACCGGGGTCAGCGGCTCGGGCAAGTCCACGCTGGTCAACGACATCCTCTACCGGGCGCTCGCGAAGGAGCTGCACGGGGCGCGCACCGTCCCGGGCAAGCACGTGCGGGTCACCGGCATGGACCAGCTGGACAAGGTGGTGCACGTCGACCAGGGGCCGATTGGCCGCACGCCGCGGTCCAACCCGGCCACCTACACCGGCGTATTCGACCACATAAGGAAGCTGTTCGCCGCCACCACCGAGGCGAAGGTGCGCGGTTACCAGCCAGGCCGCTTCTCCTTCAACGTCAAGGGCGGCCGCTGCGAGGCCTGCTCGGGCGACGGCACGATCAAGATCGAGATGCAGTTCCTGCCGGACGTGTACGTGCCGTGCGAGGTCTGCCACGGCGCCAGGTACAACACCGACACCCTCCAGGTGCACTACAAGGGCAAGTCGATCGCCGAGGTGCTCGACATGCCGATCGAGGAGGCCGCGACGTTCTTCGAGGCGGTCCCGGCGATCCACCGGCACCTGAAGACCCTCAACGAGGTCGGCCTCGGTTACGTCCGGCTCGGCCAGCCCGCCACCACGCTGTCCGGCGGCGAGGCGCAGCGCGTTAAGCTGTCCACGGAGCTGCAGCGCCGCTCGACCGGCCGGACCATCTACGTGCTCGACGAGCCGACCACCGGCCTGCACTTCGAGGACATCCGCAAGCTGCTCGGCGTGCTCACCAAGCTGGTCGAGACCGGCAACACGGTCCTGGTCATCGAGCACAACCTCGACGTCATCAAGACCGCCGACTGGCTCATTGACATGGGCCCCGAGGGCGGCACCGGCGGCGGCACCATCATCGCAACCGGCTCACCGGAAGACGTGGCGGCCAACGAGAAGAGCTACACGGGCCAGTTCCTGGCCCCGCTGCTGCGCCGGTAGCGGTGGGAGCCCGGTGATGGCGGCGGGCCGCCATCACCGCGCTCCCTTTTAACATCTTTTCCCGCATATTTGGGCGGCCGGGCTGAGGCGAATACGAGCCAACGGCTCGGCATTTAATCTGCCTTTACGGTGACCGCTTCCGGGGCGGACTGAGTCTTTGGCTGCTGGCGGTAGTAAAGAACGGCCACCACGGTGAGGATTGCGACCAGGACGAGGCCCGACCAGAGGCTGATAGGGCCGGTGCCGAGTTGCAGGCCGTCGCCGAACGGGGCCGGCACGGCGAGATAGTCGCCGAATGAGGCACCCAATGGCCGGGTGAACGTATACGCCACCCAGAACGCGGCGACGGCGATGACCTGGTACGCCTGCTCATTGCTGGGCCGTACATAGGTCCTGGCGTACAGCCAGGCCCCAAGCGGGATGAGAAGAAGGCCAAGGAACGTGACGGTGCACCACCAGGTGCTGATGGCCAGCGTGCCGTTCTCATAGTCGCCAGCCGCGGTGCCGAGGGCGAACGTGACGTAGACGGTCAGCCAGTAAAAGACCTCACGGCGGGTCGTGGTGATGCTGTGAACGCTGAGCGTTCCCTCGGTCTTCCACCAGGTGAAGAAGATCACGGCCTGCGCGACCAGCCAGACCAGGGTGTCCTGCCACAGGGTCCAGCCCAGGTTCTTGATGAGGAAGTCCGAGGACATGGTGCCGAAGATGGCGACCGCGGTGACCGCGAACCAGTACACCAGTGGGATGTACTTCTTCTGCGCGATCTGAATCCCGTAGGCGACGAGAATCAGGACGGCGCCCGCCGCGATCGCCCGGTCACGGGTAATCCAGCTCGCGTCATTGAAGAATACGAAGTCAGAGAATGCCTCGCCAAAGCAGGTGGTGGCCACTTTCGCGATCCAGAAGAGGAGCAGCAGCTCGGGAACCTTCACGAGCGTCTGCCGATTGCTAAACCCCATACGACCGCTATCCATTCGACGGTGAACCAGCGATTTCCTCTAGGCCAGCCGAATGCCAGCCAGTCGTTGCTGCGACTTAACCAGGCAGAAACAGCAAAGTCCATAAAGGAGGTAGTTCAGATACCGCTGCTGCGCGAATCGTTAGCGTGCAGGTTCCGATGCACCCAATTCCGAACGCTTAGCTTTCCTGATTTGGTCGCGGAGCCGATTTCATCGAATACTCAGAGGAAACGCAAAAAGTTGGCGTCTTCCCGCCCTCCACCGTTTCCGCGTAGAAGCGGGGCGGCGGTTCACTCGCCGCCCCGCTCCTACGCCTATGCGACAGATGGCCAGAGGCGGGCGGCGTCCAGGCGGGTGGACGGGTCGAAGCGCAGCGGGCGGTAGCCCGTGTAGGTCTCGGCGAGGGAGGCGGCAGCGGTTCGCGAGCTGACGAGATGGCGCAGCTGGGCGAGCTGGAGCTCAGACTCGAACTGGTCCTGGTCCGGGGCGATGTGCAGCATCGACGTCATCCACCAGGACAGGTGGGTGGACCGCCAGACCCGCTCCAGGCAGTGGTCGGAGTACGCCGCCGTAAGCTCGGCGTCGCCGTCGCGGATGAGCCTGATCAGCGCGGTGGCCAGCGCCGTGACGTCGGCGACGGCGAGGTTGAGGCCCTTCGCGCCGGTGGGCGGCACGATGTGCGCGGCGTCGCCGGCCAGGAACAGGTTGCCGAAGCGCATCGGCGCCGCGACGAAGGAGCGCATCGGCGTAATGGACTTCTGCAGCACCGGGCCGCTGGTCAACGACCAGCCGGGCAGCGCGAACCGGGTGGCGAGCTCCGGCCAGATCCGCTCGTCAGGCCACCGGGAGATGTCCTCGTCGGCCGGCACCTGCAGGTAGAGCCGCCCGATCTCCGGAGTGCGCATGCTGTGCAGCGCGAAGCCGTTGTCGTGCCTGCAGTAGATGACCTCGTCGGTGGACGGCGGTGCGGCGGCGAGGATGCCGAGCCAGGCGTACGGGTACGAGCGCTCGGCCAGCATGGTGAGCCCGCCTCCCGGGATCGAGCGGCGGGTGATGCCGTGGAACCCGTCGCAGCCGGCGATGACGTCGCAGGTGACCACGTGCCTCATCCCGCGCGCATCGGTGTAGGAGAGCACTGGCCGCGCGGTGTCGAGCGCGCTCACCGCCGTGTTGCTGACCTCGAACTGGGGCGCCGCGCCGGCCGCCGTGCGCGCGGCGATGATGTCCTTCACAATCTCCGTCTGCGCGTAGATCGTGATCCACCGCCCGCCGGTCAGCTCGCGGAAGTTCATGTGGTGCCGTTCGCCGTCGAACTGCAGGTAGATGCCATCGTGCTCCAGACCCTCCGCGTCCAGCCGGTCCCCGAGCCCTACCGCGCGCAGCAGTTCCACGGTGGTGGATTCCAGCATCCCGGCGCGCTGCCGCGACTCGCAGTAGGCCCGGCTGCGGGTCTCGACGCATACCGAGTCGACTCCGCCCAGGCTGAGCAGGTGCGAAAGCAGCAGTCCCGCCGGGCCGGCGCCAACGATTCCGACCTGAGTGCGCTCGTGCACGGTCATCGGCGCACCTTCCTTTCCGCTTAGACCACCTAACGAAATGTAGTCATCCCGCTCTATATCGTAACCATACGGAAAGTAATTGCTAGATAACTGTGTGTAAATCATCTTGCAATGCAAAATGCAGGACGCCGTCGGGGACCGGCAATGCGCCGACAGAATTCCCTTGACCTGGCACTATGTGCCGCGTGGCCGGGACCGGCCCCGGGCAGGGCCGCCGGGCCCGGTACCGGTACCGTGCGGCAGGTGGAGGAGATCATCACCGCGGCCGGCCCGGGCCGCGTGGTCCTTGAGCGGCCGCGACGGCCCGTCTTCCTCACCGTGCTTACCCACGGCGCGGGGGGAACGCCCGACACCGCCGACGTCCTGGCGGTCCGGGACGCCGCCAGAGCGCTTGGGGCCGCCACCGCCCTGATCACTCAGCCCTACCGGGTCAGGGGAGCCCGCGCACCCGGCTCGGCGCCGCGGCAGGACGCCGCGTGGTCGGAGATAATCGCCGCGCTGCTGCGGGAGACTGCCACACGGTCCCGCCCGCTGCCGCTGGTTCAATGCGGCCGGTCGAACGGGGCGCGGGTGGTCTGCCGCACCGCGCGTGCGGTGGGAGCGGCAGGCGTGATCGCACTCGCCTTCCCGCTGCACCCGCCGGGTCAGCCAGACAAGTCACGGGACGCCGAACTGCGCGCAGCCGGAACCAGCGTGCTTGTCATCAACGGGGAGCGCGACCCGTTCGGCGTCCCCGAACCGGATGAGACGACAGAGGTCGTAGTCATTCCCGGGGAAACGCACGCCCTGTCCAGGCGCCCGGCGGTGGTTGGAGATACGGTCACCGCCTGGCTGGGTGCGCTGACGATGGGGCAGAAACCCTTGGTGCCCCCGAGCCGCTCCGGATGAAGTGCTGCCGGATCCGCGGCCCGGCTCGTAGTGCTAGTCCTGTTTTTCCGCTCTCGGCTGGCTTATGCGGCCGGGGCCTGATGGTCGGTGGGTCTGTGCGGGGCGATGGTCCGCCCGTTCGGCAGCAACTCACCAGTGTCTTCGAAGATCACGACTCCGTTGCAGAGCAGCGACCAGCCCTGCTCCGGGTGACTCGCGATCGTGTGTGCCGCCTCGCGATCCGGTGCCGAAGCATCCGGACAAGGCGGAAAGTGCGGGCACATGTCAGTGCCTCCTGGCTTTCATGAGCATCCACGGCCTTACGCCATCTGGCCCTTCGGTCACGCTCCGCAATGAGCGCGAACCTCAAACCCCACCAAATGGCCTAGACCACTTCACTTAACTTTGCCCCGCCGTGTCGGTAAGTGCAAGCGACTTGCCGGCGCGTTAAGCATAGATTTCCCAATTGTTGATACGGCCACGCACGCGGGGTGGTTCAGACCTCCCGCCAGCGGACCGACAAGCGTCGGGACTGTCCTGGATCATACCTAACGTTTCCGGCTGACTTCGCCTGGTCGCTACCCGTGAGGGGATGATAAACGCCCAGGAAAGCGACTTGTTGCGGCCGGAAAGTCCGGGATAAGTGTATCCGGATCGTTACCGAGGATTCTCAGACAACGGTCAGCGTATTGTCAGACAGCGGGAACGGGCGGAACCTCGGGGATGCGGTTGAGCCGGTGATTCTCACGGAGAGTGAGCAGCCGCTCGGCCTCGGCGGTCAGCGTGTGGACCGCCGGGCGCGCCTTCGCCTTGCGGTGGAAGATCCGGTCCTCGTACCCGCGCGGACCGATCTCGGCGCGCTGCGCGGCGTACGCCGCCCGCATGGCGGCGGTCAGCGCCGCGTCGAGGTCCTTGGCCAGACGGTGCACCTCTGTCACCGGGGCACGCGAGGCCTCGGCCTCGCGCAATGCCGCGTCCGCGGCGCGCGCCTCGTCGAGCAGCTTTCCGCGCTCTGCCGCCTCGGCCACGTCGGCCGCGTGCAGGTCCAGTGCCTCCTGGCTCGGCTTGTACATCCCGCTCCGGTCTCCGTCCTCGGTATCAACCCGCACCGTAGATTACGCCACATCCAGTACCCGCCGCCCGCCGGCTCCCCGTTGCGTGCACGAGGGTCGTCTTTACCGGATGTGAATAAGCGTTTCCGTTTTATAACACCCCTCCCGGCGAGCAACGTTTGACCCTGCGGCGCCGTCGAAGTATCGGGTAACGCAGCCGCGGCCTGAGGCGTTCGGGACCGAAGGGAATTGAAGATGTTGCGAGGCTTGGCAAGGGAGGGCGGCAGACCGCTGTCGCGAACACGGGTAGCGGCGATTACCGCCGCCGCGGCTCTGGCGGCGGGGACGGTCGGCATCGCTGTGGCCACCGCGGGCACGCCCGCCAAGGCGTCGGCGGCCGCGCAGCCGCAGTCGCCCGCCCACTATCAGGGGCCCCGGCTGACGATGATCCCGGCCCAGCATGACATCACGGTTTACGGGTACCCGAACCGGCCGAACAGCAAGACGGTCCAGGTCTTCATGGACCCAGGGATCTGGCTCGCATCCCTCGGGTCGTCGTTCCAGCTGAACGTCGGCCGGGCGAACTACCGGTCGCCTGTCACCTTGACCCAGGTCATCAATACGCCGGGCGGTACCCGGGTGACCAGGGCGCTGCCCGCCTCGATGCTCGACCACTGGAACGGCGTCGAGGGCATGATCCGGCTCACCGTGCGCTACGCCGGCCATATCGTTACCTCCCACAGCCTCACCTTCTGCCCGAACAGCTACGACCCCGAGCGAGCGATCCCGGACAGCCCGGCCAGCTCGCCGTACCCGCTGCAGGGGTGCGCCCCGTTCGACCCGTTCCCGCTCGGCGAGGTCTGGGGCATCGCCAAGGGGTGGGCCGTCGACCCGTCGGAGAGCTTCTTCGGCCGCCCGATCTCGCTCGTCCCGAACCGCACCTACCAGGTGACCGAGTCGATCACCCCGCGCTACACCAACTGGTTCGGCGTCACGCCGGCCAACGCCAGCGCGACGGTCAACGTGACCGTGTCGCTGCCGCCAGGCTTCCCGCCGCCCCCACCCCCGCCGTCGCCGACCCCGACGACGACCGTCTCCGCGACGGCGACGGCGTCCAGCTCGCCGAGTGCGCTGCCCACGCCAACCGTGACGGTTTCCGCGTCACTGTCGGCGTCACCGGCCGGAGTACCCGCCAGCACGTTCTACCGGCTGCCCACGCGGGCGCGGACCGCGGCGCGCCCGGCGGGGCCGCTGCCGGCACTGCCCGCCGTGCGGACGATGAAGAACCCGCCCGCCGACGTGCTGCCTGACCTGGTGCCGCTGCCCGCCTGGGGGATGAACATCGCCCACACTGGATCGAAGAAGGTCGTCGGCCATGACTACCTGGACTTCGCCGCGACCGTCGCGGTTGGCGGCAACAGCCCGCTCGACGTCGAGGCGTTCCGCTCCAACGCCAGCCCGGTGATGAAGGCCTACCAGTACTTCTACAAGAACGGGAACGTGGTCGGCCGGGCCCCCGCGGGAACCATGGGCTTCGACAAGGCCAAGGGGCACAACCACTGGCACTTCGAGCAGTTCGCCAAGTACAGCCTCCTGTCGGCGAACAAGAAGGTCGTGGTGCGAAGCCAGAAGGTCGGTTTCTGCATCGCGCCCACCGACGCGGTCAACCTGCTGCTGCACAACGCGGTCTGGAACCCGACCTTCATCGGATTCGGCGGCCAGTGCGGCTCGACGACCGCGCTGTGGGTCCGCGAGATGATGCCGGTCGGCTGGGGCGACACGTACGAGCAGTTCCTGGCGGGCCAGGCATTCGACATCACCAACCTGAAGAACGGCACCTACTACGTGGCGATCACCGCGAACCCGGAGCACGTGCTCAAGGAGACCACCTACCGCAACGACATCTCGCTGCGGAAGGTCATCATCAGCGGTGCCAAGGGCCACAGGCACTTCGTCGTCCCGGCCTACGACGGCATCGACCCCGAGCACCGCTAGCCGGATACCGGCCGGAGGCTGGCGGCATCGGTGGCCTCCGGCACCCGACGTGGCCAGGCCGCTGTCCCCTCCGACGCGGCCTGGCCACCATACGTTCCCGCCCGGCGGCGGGGTTACCGCGGCAGTAGTTACCGAGGCCAGGCCGCGAACGCCGCCCGGAGCCTGGCGATATCCGCCGGCTCCAGGCCGAAGGGAGCGAATACGGTGTCCCCCCACCGGTCGAGCCGCCGCGCAGCGTCGGCGAAATCGCGATCCTCAAGGCCAGGATCGAGCCGCCGTGCGAAGCCGATCACCTGCTCGATGCTGTAGCGCTGCAGTGCGGCCGCCGTGTCGATGTAGTCGCGGGGCTCGGCCCGCCCTGCCAGCGCGCAGACCTTGCCACCCACCACGTCTTCGATGTTCAGGACGGGGCCGACTTCCATGGCGACCGGCTGGGCCGCTCGGTCGAAGTAGGCCATCTGGAGCATCATCCGCTCCCCGTCCGGCGCGGTGACCGTCCACTCGGCGAGTCCCTCGCCCATGCCCTCGAAGATGTCGGCGAGCCCGGCGTTCTTGTCCTCCCGTTCGGCCCCGAATCCCGCCTTGCGCAGCTCGGCCTCCACGGAGTCGGCAGCGGCCTCGACGCCGCGCTCCTCGTTCGTGAACAGGTCCACGTCCTGCGTGGGACGGGTGATCAGGCCGTGCGCGATCAGCGCGTTGCCGCCGCCGAGCGCGAATCCGTACCTGTGGGCGACCCGGAGCGCGACGGTCGCGACCCGGTGGTGCAGCTCAGTGAGTGGCATCAGGCCACGACGGCCGGTGAAGTCGCCAGTATCGCGCTATCGCTCATGTGTTCTAGCGTAGCAGGAAGCCGCGCTCGTAACCTGGGTCCGAGCGGCAGGCAACCTTTCCTCTTGGCGGCAGTCCTTACTACGTGGACCGAATGGACACCCGATCTCCCGAGGCGACACGTACCGAGGCCGAACGGCACGTCACTGCCCTCTACCAGGCGCACGCGCTGAGCCTGGCCCGGCTGGCGCTGCTCATGCTCGGCGATTCCGCTGCCGCTCAGGACGTGGTTCAGGACGCCTTCCTCGGCCTTTACCGCCGCTGGGACAAGCTCGCCGACCTCGGTGCCGCGCCCGCCTACCTGCGCTCCAGCGTGCTCAACGGCTGCCGGACGATGCTGAAGCAGCGGTCACGCGTGCCCTTCCGAGCCGCTGAGGAGCTCCTGGAGTCCGCCGAGGCGGCCCTGATCCACACCGAGGAGCAGCGGGCGGTGCTCGCGGCGGTCCAGCGGCTCCCGGCCAGGCAGCGCGAGGCGCTCGTGCTGCGCTACTACCTCGACATGACCGAGGACCAGGCAGCGCAGGCGATGGGAGTCAGCCGCGGAACCGTCAAGTCCGCCACGTCCAGAGCCGTCGCCGCCGTTGGCCGGATGCTCAAGGAGGAATCATGAGCCAGGTTGAGGACGCGATCCGCGCCAGCCTGCGATCCGAGGCGGCGCGCCTGCGCGAGGTGCGCTACCTGCGTCTGCCGCCCGAGGCCGCTCACCCTGCGCCGCATCGCGCGCTTCGCGCCTCCCGGCTGCGCTTGCCGCGCGCGTGGCTCGCCCCGGCGGCGGTCGCGGCCGCGATCGTGCTCGTCGCGGCGGCCCTGGTCACCGTCAGGGCGCTGGAGAACTCAAGCGCCGCACCCGCGTCCTCCACGCTCGGCGGAGGCGGGACCGTGGCCGCTCCGCGCTATTACGTGGGAATCGGCTCGGTCTCGCGGCCTGGCGGTCACGGGAACTACGCCATCGTCGCGGGTGACGCCCAGACCGGGAAGAGGGTCGGCTACTACACTCTCCCCGCCGGGAATAGGCTCTCGTGGGCGGCGAGTGGCGCGGCGGATGACAGGACGTTCGTGGTGTCCGCCGCCGTGTTCAAGTACGGGCCGCATACCGTCGCCGGTCCCGTCCGGTGGTACCTGGTCAGGATCTTCCCCGGCTCCGCCGATCCCGTCCGGGTGACACCGCTGGCCATCCAGGCCACGTCGGTCACCTCAACAGGCACGGATGTCATCTCGATAGCGCTGTCCGCGGACGGGACGCAGCTCGCGGTCGTGTCCAACACCGGCAGCTCGGTCGGGCTCGCCGTTTTCTCCGTGGCCACAGGAAAACTGCGGCACTCCTGGTCTATAGCCATGAGAGACGTACCCCGCGTCGACACCCCGGTCACCGATCCCAGCTGGGTGGGCGACGAGACTGTGGGGTTCGCGTTCATCGGCACGCCGAATGTCAGGGAAGAAGTCCGGACGCTGGACGTCAGCTCAGCCGGCTCCGACCTGCTCGCCGACAGCCACGTCGTCTGGGTGCAGTACGTTCACCCGCCGGCCGGTGGCAAGTACGGCAAGAGCACTCCGCGGACCTGCGACACACCGTTCCTCACCGGCGACGGGCAGACCGTGGTATGCGCCACCAGTTCCTACTCAGCAACGGACAAGCGCCTGTCGGCGGTCTGGCTCGCATACCCGGTCGCGACGCCGGCGCGGCCCCGCGTCATCGGCAGTGTCACCGAGCCGCGGCAGGTGACAGGTTTCGACGGCCCTAACATCGTGCAGTGGGCGAACTCGTCGGGCACCGAGGTGATCGGCGCCTGGAATCCGGAGGTAACCACCGGCCGGAGTGTCTCCGTGACGAGCCACCAGGCGTTCATCGGACACGGCAGGTTCAGGCCCTTCGCCCCCGAGATCACCGGTGGCCCCCCGCTCTTTATCCCCCCTGGCCCCCCGGCCTGGTAGGACCAGGCGATGCGGTTCGCCGCGGCGCGTCATGCGCTTACCACGGCGCGCAGTGCAGGGTGGTACTCCTCCCACGCGCGCCGCACGCCGCGCGGCAGGAACAGCTCGGGCCAGAGGCCGGTCAGGGTTCCGGCGTCGAGATAGGTGGTGAGGTCCTCCGCGCGGCTCGCCTCGCGCAGCACCGTCTGGTAGTACCACCGGCGAATGTCGGGATCGTCAAGGTCGAAGTGGTGATCGGGAAGGCTCCAGAACAGGCGCAGCGGTAGCTTCACGCTGCCCTTGGTGGGCCCGCACAGGTCAGCGAGGTTGTCGATGACGATTGCCCGCCGCCCTGGGCGGGCCTGGTACGGGGCGACATGCGCGGCCGCCGGCGGACGGCCATGGCTCCCGAGCTCCTCGCCGAACACGGTCGGCTGTCCCTGCGCGCCCGCGTGCATGGCATCGGGCAGGTACTTGTACAGGGTGGACCGGCTGACGCCAAGCTCGCGGGCGATGCCGGCGACCGTGTTCTCCGGCCGGAGCAGCAGCTCACGCACCTCACGAAGCTGGTCAGGGGTGAGCGCGGGCGGCCGTCCGAGCCGGGTGCCGCGGGCGCGGGCGGCGGCGAGCCCGTCGGTTGTCCCCGCCGAGATCGCGGCCCTGCCGAAGTCCGCCAGGCTCTCGAACACCCGGAAGATGGCCGAGCCGCCGGGGCCCGTGGTGTCGAGATCCTCGCCAAGCGACCGCAGCCCGGCGCCGCTGCGCCGCACCCGCTCGACGGCGCCGATCAGCTCCGGCCTGGTCCGGCCGAGCTGGTCCAGGCTCGCCACGACAAGGACGTCACCGGGGCGCAGCGCCGCGAGGCAGTCGCGCAGGGCGGGCAGGTCGTCCTGCCTGCCCGGCCGCTCGTCGGTGGCCACCAGGGCGCAGCCCGCCTCGCGGAGCTGCCGCGTCAGCGTCGTCAGGGCGGCACCGTCACCGTCCGCCCGCGCGTAGCCGACGACCGCCTGGCCGCCCGCGCGGGTTCGCGCCGACGTCCGCTTGCCTGGCTGCCGCACCTTGGTTTCGCTCATGTGTTCCACTGTACAGGAAAGGGAGGGCTCCGCATTGACAGACATGTCCATTAATGCGGAATGATCTTTTTCCGTACACAGGATGCCATGAGAAAGGCCGGGCGCACCCGACGGTGCGCCCGGCCTTCACACGGACGGGGGCGCTCAGCCCTGGGCGCTCCTGATGACGGCCGGCGTCAGCGCGGCCATGGCCGCCGCCACCGGCTCAAGGCCGGGCCGTGCGGTGATGATCCGCACGATGGCCTCGTCAAGCCCGGCGCTCAGCCTGGCGAACGCGGCGGGCGCCCCGGCCGGCGGCCCGTAGTAGCCGACCGCGCTCAGCATCTCGTCGGGGGCGGCGTCCACCAGGTCGCGCATGGCCGTGCCCCGGTCCCGCCGCCGCTCAAGCTCGCTCAGCTCCGCCTCGAACCCCATCTGCGCGAACAGGCCGCGGTAGCCGGCGCTCGGCGGGATGCCGGGCTGGCCCATCGCGTAGCCGAGCACCTGCGCACCGAACGCCTGCCGGGCCGCGGTCACGTCCTCATCGACGCAGACCCGGATGTACATGGTCAGCGGGACCGTGCCAGGGCCGCGTCCGCTGCGCGCGGCTCCCTCGTCGACAAGCTCTCTGCTGGCCGCGATGCGCTCGGGGGTGGCCCAGTTGAGCAGCGCTCCGTCGGCGCTCTCGCCTGCCAGCCGCAGCATCTGCGGACCCAGCGCGGCCAGGTACACCGGGGCGGGCGGCAGGTCCGTGACCCCGAGCGACGCCGACCGCGGCCAGCCGGGGGCGCCGTGGCCCGCGCCGATGAGGGGTCCGGCCGTCACCGCCTGGCCGGCGAGCAACCCGCGGACGGCGGTGACGTATTCGCGCATCAGCGCGATCGGCCGGTCCGGCAGGCCAAGCGATGACAGGAACCCCGGGCCGTAGCCTCCCGTGCCCAGGCCGAGCACGAACCGTCCACCCGACAGCTGTGCCAGCGTAGCGGCCTGGGCCGCCAGGGCAAGCGGCGTCCACATCCGCGCCGCCGGGACGACAGAGATCCCGGTGCGTAGCGTGGTGTCCTGCGACCAGGCCGCGCAGACATGGAACGAGTCGGGCACGCCGCCCGCGGGAGTCCACAGGCTCTCGAAACCGGCCCGCTCCGCATCTTTCGCGGCCGCGCGCATCTGCTCGAACGGCAGGCCGAGACGGGCGTCAAGCCCGGCGCCGATGATCATGACGGCCAGTATGCCGGTCGCCCGCGCCGCCGGCCAAGCGGGGATCCGCTTGGCCAGCGGCCCATCCGGGCTGCCGCCACCGGGCCTTGGCCGTCAAGCGAGGCTGGGCCGTCAGGCGGGCCGGGGCCGTCAGGCGAGGCTGGCGGCCCAGCGGGCGTGCAGCTCGGCGTACTCGCCGGTGCCGCCCATCAGCTCGGCCGGCGATCCGTCCTCGATGATCTCGCCGGCCCGCAGCACGAGCACCCGGTCGGCGATCGCCACCGTGGACAGCCGGTGCGCGATGATCAGCGCGGTGCGCCCGGCCAGCACCGTGCGCAGCGCCGACTGGACGAGCCGTTCCGACGGGATGTCGAGCAGCGCGGTCGCCTCGTCGAGCACCAGCACCGAGGGCGCCGCGATGAAGGCACGGCAGAACGAGATCAGCTGCCGCTGGCCCGCCGACAGTTTCCCGCCGCGCTTGCCGACCGCCGTCGCGTACCCGTCGGGCAGTCCCGCGATGAACGTGTGCGCGCCGATCGCCCGCGCCGCCGCTTCGACTTCCTCATCGGTCGCCGACGGTTGCCCGAGCCTGATGTTCTCCGCGACCGACCCCTCAAAGAGGAAGGACTCCTGCGTGATCAGCACGATCTCATGCCGGAGCACGTCATCGGGCAGCTCGCGCAGGTCCACTCCGTCGAGCAGCACCTGTCCCGCGTTGGGGTCGTAGAACCTGGCGAGCAGCCGCGCCACCGTGGTCTTGCCCGCCCCGGTCTCGCCGACAAGCGCGACCGTCTGCCCGGCCGGTATGTCGAGTGAGAAGTCCGGCAGCACGACCGCCTTGCGGTAACCGAACCGCACCGAGTCGAACGACACCCGCCGGCCGGACAGCGCGCCCGGCAGCTCGGCCGGGAGCGCCGGCTCGGCGACAGACGGCTCCTCCTCAAGGACGCCGGAGAGCTTCTCAAGCGCGGAGGCGGCGCCCTGGAAGGAGTTGTAGAACTGGGACACCTCCTGCAGCGGGTCGAAGAACCGCTGCAGGTACAGCAGGAACGAGGCAAGCACGCCGACCTTGATGTCACCGTCGAGCACACGGAAGCCGCCGTAGCAGAGCACGATGCCGGTGATGACGTTGCCGACCATCGCGATGCCCGGTGCGAAGACCGAGCTGAGCTGCGACGACCGCTTCGACGCAGCGGCGTAATCCGTCGAAAGCGCGTCGAAGATCTCCTCGTTCCGCTTCTCCCGACGGAACGCCTGCACCGCGCGCAGTCCGCCGAAGGTCTCCACGAAGTGCACGATGACCAGCGCGTTGGCATCCCTGATGCGGCGGTAGGCGACCGCGGACTCGCGGCGGAACCAGGCCGACAGCCAGACCAGCGGAATGAAGCCCGACAGCACGACGAGCGCGAGCGGCCAGTCGAGCAGCAGCATGCCGGTGCCGACGAGCAGCAGCGTCAGCACCGCCATGATCAGCGAGTCGAGGCCCTCGTCGAACAGCGCGGAGATGGCCTCCACGTCTGAGGTTTGCCTCGAGATCACCCGGCCCGACGTGTAGGACTCATGGAACGACACCGACAGGCGCAGCAGGTGCGCGAACAGCCGCCGCCGCAGTTCGAGCACCACCGCCTGCCCGATCCGCCCGGTCATCGTGACGAACGCCTGGGACGCGAACGCCTGCACGAGGACCGTCACCGCGAAGACGAGCGCGATCCACAGCAGCGGCCCCGAGTTCCCCTTCAGCATCGGCGGCAGCCCGTTGTCGATCGCGATGCCGATAAGCCACGGTCCGGCGAGCGCGCACAGCGAGGAGATCACGATCAGCACCGCGGTCAGCGTCACGCCGCGCCGGTGCGGCCTTAGCAGGTTGCCGAGCAGCACCCGGCTGCGCCGCCGCAGCAGCGCGGCGAGCGGCGCGGACATGTCGTCGACGTGCTCCGTGGCGATACCGCGCCAGGAATTCTGGCCCTGGGACTTCGTGTCCAGGGAGCCTGTGTCACCGTCCGTCCCCGCGGAGACGGGACGTGTTTTGTCGGAGTCCGCCGTGTCGGTCGTGACATCAGCGGTCATCGTGCCACCTCCTCCATGGTCATCAGATTGGCGTAAACCGGGTCGGTCGCCATCAGCTCGCGGTGACTGCCCACCGCCGCGATCACCCCGTCGTCAAGCAGCGCCACCCGGTCCCCGAGCGCCACCGTGGACGGGCGGTGCGCGACGACAATCGCGGTCACCCCGGCCAGGATCTCGTGCAGCGCGCGGGTCACCCGCTCCTCGGTCTGCACGTCGAGCGCGGACAGGGGGTCGTCAAGTATCAGCACCTCCGGCCGCGACAGGATCGCCCTGGCGAGGGCGACCCGCTGGCGCTGCCCGCCGGACAGCGCCATGCCCTGCTCGCCGATCCGGGTGTCGAGTCCCCACGGCAGCTCGAACACGAAGCTGGCCTGCGCCGCGATCAGCGCCGCCTCGATTTCTTCCTCGGTCGCGTCCGCCGCGCCGAACGTGACGTTTTCCCGCACCGAGGCGGAGAACAGCGTCGCCTCCTCGAACCCGCAGGCCACCCGCTGCCGCAGTTGCGGCAGCGGGATGTCCCGCACGTCCCGGCCGGCCAGCAGCACCCGCCCGCCGCTCACGTCGGCGAGCCTCGGCACCAGGTAAAGCAGCGTGGTCTTCCCCGAGCCGGTCGCCCCGGTGAGCACCAGCGTCTCCCCGCGCGTGACCTCCAGGTTGACCTCGCTGAGCACGGGGCGCCGGTCTCCCGGATAGGAGAAGGACACATTGTCGAACAGAACGTGTGCGGCGTGACCCAGATCCGGCCCGTGATCCGTTTTGCCCCCGGGGGCCGACCCCCCGGTGACCCCCCGAATGGAGGGGTGGCCGGGTGCCGGGAGCCGCGGCTCGGCGGTCAGGGGCACCACAACCCGTTCGGGATGATCTTCTTCTTCATCGGCCGCCTCGCTGGTGATCGCGGGATCGGTGTCGAAGATCTCGACCACCCGCTGCGCGGCGGTGGCGGCCTCCTCGCCGGAGGCGAGGATGTAGCCGAGCGCCTCCACCGGCCAGACGAGCTGCAGCCCGAGGGTGATGTAGGCGACAAGGCCGCCGACGGTCATCGCGTGCTTGCTGACGGCGACCGCGCCGAGCACCACGGCGAGGGCGATCACCGCGTTCGGCACCAGGGTGAGCACTGACCAGAACCAGCCGACCACGCCGGCCATCGCGATCCGCGTCCGCGACAGCTGGTCCGCCTCGGCGTAGTGCGTGTCCGCCGCCTCCGGCGCGCGGCCGAGTGCCTTCAGCACCCGGACCCCGGTCGCCGCCTCCTCGACCAGCGTGGTGAGGTCGCCATCCTGGTCCTGCGCGCGCCTGGCGAGCACCTTGTACTTCTTCTCGAACCTGAGGCAGAAGACGAAGACGGGGACGAACATGGCCATCGTGATCAGCCCGAGCCACCAGTTGAGGCTGATCAGCAGCGCGCTCACCGCGGTGAACGTCATGGTGGAGATGAATAGGAACACGATGCCGAACCCCATGAACCGCCGGATTGTCCCCAGGTCGGTGGTGGCGCGCGACAGCAGCTGGCCGGACTGCCACTCGTCGTGGAACGCGGGTTCGAGCCGCTGCAGGTGCGCGTACAGGTCGTCCCTGATGTCCTTCTCCATGTTGGCGACCGCGTTGCCTTGCACCCAGCGGCGGATCAGGCTGAGGCCGGCCGACAAGGCGCCGAGCGCGATCGCGAGCAGGCCGAGCGGTAGCAGCAGGCCGCGTTCGTGGTGGGCGATGGCGCCGTCGATAACGGACTTGGTGACTAGCGGCACGGCGATGTCCGCGGCCTCGACGACGAGGGCCGCGGTCACCATGATGATCAGCTGCTTGCGGTAGGGGCGCAGGTAAGGACGCAGCCGCCATAGGGCGGCGACTGGGCTCTGGGACACCAGGTGGAGACTAATTGACAAACGTCATGGTGTCACGTGTTTTTTTCTGTAACAAAATGGCCGATGTCGCTGACGGTATTGCAAATCTGACATGCCGTGATCTCATTTGCCGTGACACGTGGCAACGCGTGATTCTCGCTGATCATTGCGGGGCGAGCGGGGAGTTGTATCGTGTTGACCGATCTGCCCTTCGCCGGCCGCGATGGCCGGCGGAATCGAGGAAATGGAGTACCGGTAGTTGACTGCTGGCATGCATAAGGACGCGTCCGATCCCGGTTCGTTCGACATCGCGGCGGTCCGCGCCCTGTATCCCGCGCTCGCCGACGGGCACGCGTACCTGGACGGCGCGGCGGGCACGCAGGTTCCAGTCCCGGTGATCGAGGCGATCTCCGCCGCGTACCGCGGCGGCATCGGCAACCTCGGCGGCGCGTTCGCGGCGAGCGACCGGGCAGGCGAGATCACGGCCGCCGCCCGCGCGGCTGTCGCGGACCTGGTCGGCGGCAGCGCCGACGGCATCGTGTTCGGCCCGAGCGCGACCGCGCACGCCTACCGGACCGCCGACGCGCTGTCGCGCGCGTGGACGGCGGGCGACGACATCGTGGTGTCCAGGCTCGACCACGACTCCAATGTGCGGCCGTGGATTCAGGTGGCGGGGCGGGCCGGGGTCACCGTGCACTGGGCCGAGGCCGACCTGGTGACCGGGGAGCTGCCCGTCGCCCAGTACGCGGAGCTCGTCGGGCCGCGTACCCGCCTGGTCGCGGTCACCGCCGCGAGCAACGCGATCGGCACCCGGCCGGACGTCGCGGCGATCGCGGCGATCGCGCACGACGCGGGCGCGCTGTGCTACGTGGACGGCGTGCACGCCACGCCGCACGTGCCCGTCGACGTGACCGCGCTCGGCGCGGACTTCTACACCACGAGCGCCTACAAGTGGTCGGGCCCGCACGTGGCGGCGCTGGCCGCCGCGCCGGAACTGCTCGAGACGATCTGGCCGGACAAGCTCGCGCCGTCCTCCAACGCCGTCCCGTGGCGGTTCGAGCGCGGCACGCTGCCGTTCGCGGACCTGGCCGGAGTGACCGCCGCGGTCGAGCACCTGGCCGCGCTCGCCCCGGGCGCCGCCGCTGACGGGTCGCGCCGTGAGCGCGTCCTGGCGTCTATGGCCGCGATCGAGGCGTACGAGTCGGCGCTGTTCACCCGGCTGCTCGGCGGCCTGGCGAAGCTCGACCGGGTGACCCTGTACGGCAACGCCGCCAGGCGCGCGCCGACCGCGTTCTTCTCGGTGGCGGACGTGGCGCCGCGTGCGGTGGCCGAGCACCTGGCCGCCCGCAGCGTCAACGTGTGGGACGGCGACAACTACGCCTACGAGCTGTGCACCGCGCTCGGACTCGAGCCGGACGGCGCCGTGCGGGCCGGGCTCGTGCACTACAACGACGTCACCGACGTGGACCGGCTGCTCGCCGGGCTCGCGGAGCTGGCCGGCTGACCTGGTCTCGCCGATCCCGGGCCGCCGATCCGGCCCGGGATTGGACCTGGCCGGCGTCACGCGGCTAAACGCGTTGGCGTCCCCCGGGGCTGTCGTCATAGCCTCGGTGACCATGCCGACAGAATCCCGCGACGACGCGTTTCCGCCCGTCCGCCTGCTCAGCCCCGCGGATCTCGACCTGTGCGTTGCCCTGTCGATCGACAGGGGCTGGCTGCCGGAGAAGGCGAAGTGGTCGCTGCTGCTCGCCGGCTCGCAGACCTTTGGCATCGACGCGCCAGACGGCCGCGGCCTGGCGGGCGCGGTGGTGCTCACCCGTTGGGCCGCGGACTACGCGTCGGTGGGCATGATGCTCGTCGCGTCCAGGTACCAGCGGCGCGGGCTGGGCAAGGCGCTGATGGAGCACCTGCTCGCGGCGGCGGGCGCGGGCGCCACGGTGACCCTGTTCGCGACCGACATGGGCAGGCCGCTGTACGAGAAGCTAGGCTTCAAGCCCGTCCGCCGCAACGTCTCCTTCGTGGGCAAGTTCAAGCCCGGCCGCGTTCCTGCCGCTCTGCCCGGCACCGTCCGCACCGCCACGGCGGCCGACCTGCCGGCGATCCTCGAAGCCGACCGCGCGGCGTTCGGCGCGGACCGCGGTCACATCCTCGGCCGCCTGCCCGGCTTCGCCGACCGCATCGCCATCCTCGACGATCCGGCCCACGGCATCACCGGCTACGCCGCCGCCTGGCGCAACCACGTCACCTCCACGGTGATCGGCCCCCTGGTCGCCGCCGACCAGGAGGCGGCCAAGCGCCTGGTCGCCCACCTCGCCGCCGGGGTAACCACCACGGTCCGCCTCGACCTGGACCCCGACCGCGAGGGACTGCCCGGCTGGGCGAACGCGCACGGCCTCGAACCGGCCGCGAGCACCCTCGTCATGGCCCACGGCGAGATCGTGCCGCGCGGCACGCCGGAGCGACTGTTCGCCCCCATCTCCGTAGCGCTCGCCTAACCCACCGAACACGCCGTTGACGCGGAAAGACAGAAGCTGATATCTCCCTGTCCGTGCGATTCGGGATGCGGCGTGAGCGCCGGGTGGGCGGCGAATGAAGAGACGCCGCTGGACGGTGGCGCTCCGGGTGGCCGCCTGGGTAAGTGTGGTGATCCTGGCACCCGCCATCATGGTCAACATCCCGCTTCCCTTCCTGGTGCCCGCGCTGATCGCGGCCGCCGCGACAGCCGGTGTCTGGCGGGTCCGCCGCGACGGCGAGCAGGTCGGCGCCGTCCTGCTGAGGAAACTTCGCCGGGCCAGGGAGCGGGTTGACTCGCCCGCCAAGCTCCGCGCCGAGACGCCGCTCGTCGTGGGCGGGGCTGCCGCGTTCTCGTTTCCCGCCGCCATCCTCGGGCTGGTCGCGACTCAGTCGTTCGGGGCGAAGGGCATACACCTGCCTCCCGTGGCGGATGCCAGCTGGACGCTGTGGTTCACCGGCGTCGCCGTGGCGGGAACGGTCATCGCCCTCGATTGCCTGCTCGGTCTGGGCACCTGCGTGCGGGCAGTGGCCCGCGACGCCTTCGGCAGCGGCCTGTTCGCAGTCACTGTCGCGCTGGCCACGCTCTCGCCGTTGATGGTTTTCTGGCGGGTCGAGTCGCGCCCGGCCTGGCTTGCCGTGACGGCGGCCCAGTTCATCTGGCTGTTCGCTGGCTTCCTTCTCGGCGGGATCGTGTCCGGACGCCGCAAGAGACAGCTGTCTCCGCCTCCGTCCCCGCGATCGCCGGACGAATGGCTGGCCGAGTTCGGCATCGAGGCCAACCACGACGTGGCCCTCGTGTCACCTGGTGTCCGCCAGATCCTCGTCATCAAGGCGGTACGGACCCTGACCGGCATGGGCCTGACGGAGGCGAAGGACCTCATCGACACCGCGCCCGGCCTGGTGATGACCCGCGTCACGAGTGGGCAGGCGGAAAGGGCGAGGGAAGTACTGGAAAGCCTGGGTGCGACCGTCATCGTCACCACTACGCCGCGACATGGCCTGACCAGAGAATTATCGACGGCCGGCTTATAGTCCGGATCGCGCGGCCACTGCTCACGCGACGTCCACGGCACCGAACGGTCGGGCGCGATCCACAACGGCAGGCAGTTGTACGCGATGTGGTTATGCAGGTCCATCAGGCCCGAGTAGACCAGCCCGTTCGTGTCGACCCGCGCGGCGGCGTCGAAGCCGGCCGGCGCCGGGTCGGCACGCCGCTGGACGGCCTGGATAATGCCGTCGCGGTCGATATACAACGCGCCGTCGGGAATCTCCGCCCCCGGCGGGTCGAATGTCACCAGATGGCCGGTAACGATCAATGGCTTAGCAAGCAACGGCGCGGCTGGCTTGGGTGCTCCCGGCATGCCCAAAACCTTAACAAATCCCTAAGATCATTTGTGACTTCGGTGATCGTTAAGCCGTTGCCCTTGTCATTACCGGGGCTATCACCCCGGTAATGACAAGGGCATTTTCGGGATGATCTTCGCCGGACCCGCCGGCGGTCAGATGATGGTGACCTGAGTGGACGGGTAGCCGCTCGCGCCGTTGGGCGCCACATCCTGCACCAGCGAGGTCTGCGTGTAGCCCGTCTTGTCGGTGGCCCGCGCCTCGATGAGGTAGCTGCCCTTGGGGGCGTCCCACTCCCAGGACCATTGCCGCCAGGTGTCGATGCCCGGCACGGCGGCCAACGTGGCCTGGTGCCACGGCCCGCCGCTGACCCGGACCTCGACGGCCTCGATGCCCTTGTGCTGCGCCCAGGCTACCCCGGCGATCGTGACCTTGCCCGCCTTCACCTCGGTGCCGGGAACGGGCACGTCGATGCGGGACTCGGTTTTGATCGGGCCCTGCTGCGACCAGCCGCGCGGCACCCAGTAGGCCTGCGCGGCGGCGAACGTGGTCACCTCGATGTCCACGACCCACTTGCAGGCCGACACGTACCCGTACAGGCCGGGCACGACGAGGCGGGCGGGGAAGCCGTGCTCGGTCGGCAGCACGGTGCCGTTCATGGCGACCGCGATGAGCGAGTCGCGGTGCCCGTCGAGCACCACCGAGAGCGGCGTGCCCGAGGTGAACCCGTCGACCGAGGTGCAAAGCAGCTGGTCCGCACCGCGCAGCGGACCCGCCGCGCGGATCAGCGAGCTGTAGGACGCGCCAAGCCATTTCGCATTGCCGATGTACGGGCCGCCGACCGGGTTGGACACGCAGCACAGCGTGACGTAGTCCTCGATCAGCGGCCGGTGCAGCAACTCGTCGAAGGTGATAGTGATCGGGCGTGCCACCATGCCGTGGATGCGCAGCTGCCAGTTGGCCGGGTCGACCTGCGGCACGATGATGGCGGTGTCGACGCGGTAGAACTGCCCCTTCGGCGTGATGAAGGGGCTGATGCCGGGCACCGGCAGGTTGACACCCCGCGGCAACGGCGGCGCGGCCACCGACGGCTTGGGGAAGCGCACCGCGCGCTCAGCGGCGGACACGTTCTTGCGCGTCGCCAGGGACCGCCCCGCGACCTCGCCGAGCGCCGCCGCGGCGACGGTGACGCCCGCCGTGACCAGGAACTGCCGCCGCGCGGTCGGCCCGGATCGCCCGGTCCAGGGCGCCGGTTCCGCCGACGGCCCCGACCGGAACCCCCCGCCATCCCCAGCCCGAGCCCCAGCCCCAGCAGGGACAGCAGGCCCAGGCCCAGCAACCCCAGACCCAGCAGGCCCAGACCCAGCAGACCCGGCAGACCCGGCAGCCCCAGCTCCGCCCGTCCAGCCGGCCGGCTCCGCGGGCTCATCGTGGGCCGCCACCCAGCCGACGTCCTCAGCGGGCCCGCCTAGGCCGCCCGGACCGGCGCCGGCCGCCGGCCCGCGCTCACCGGCCGCGGTCCCCGGCCCGGACCCAGTCGGCGGCCGGCGCTCCGCCGCCGGGCCGCGCTTACCGGCCGCCCGTGCGGCTCGCCATTTCCTGGCTGCCTGCGCCTCCGCGGCCGCCGCCCGCGCCGTCACGACGAGCCGCCACAGCACGAGCGCCCCGGCCGCGGCGCCGAACAGTGTCGGCACCACATAGGAAGCGGAAGCGCCGTGCCTGGTCAGTGCGGCCCACAGCCCGATAAGAGCGAAGATCGCCAGCCCCCCGAACCCCAGCCACAGCCGCCGCATGGCCACCACGCCGACCACGATGGCGTACAGGAAGACCACGGCGAGAACCCCGGCGAGCAGCACGGTCTTGTCCGAGTTGCCGAAGGTCGAGACGGCGAAGTTCTTGAGGCCGAGCGGCGTGCGATCGATTGCCGCCTCGCCCACGGCGACGACCGGCGACGCCGCGGGGATGGTCAGCCCGGCGAAAAGCTGCGCGAACCCCATCGCGGCGGCGGCGGTGAGCAGCCCGCACACGGCGCCCCACCAGCGGGACACCCCAGTCCTATAGGTCATGCACCATGGTCCGTTTTGAGTAAGTGCGCGTTACGCGAAGCACGAGATGGCTTCACGAGTGATTACACGGTCACGCTACCTGTCTGGTTCAACACGCAACCGTTCGGAATGATTGCGATCGGCTTACGACCTCAAGCGACCTGGAACAGGTGACATATCCGGCATGTCCGGCAACGGACGGTTCACCGGTCCTCGTCGAATACCCAGCGCGTCGGCGACCCGGTGAAGTCGCTGTGCAGCATGGAGAACACGCGCTGGGGCCGGACCCCGATGGTCGCGTTCTTGGCCGGGTTGAGGAAGTCCAGGTCCACATCGCTGTGGTACTTGGCGTTCATCAGGTCGACAACCCGTTGCAGGATCGCCGGGTCGGTGACGAAGCGGGCGGTGCCCTCGATGATCACCGGGTCCGACGCGTCCTCCGTGGTGACGCAGCAGCGGGGATCGCCGCGCAGGTTCTTCACCTTCCGCGACTGCGTCGCGGAGGTGAACCAGAGCGTGCTGTCGTCCCACATGCCCCAGACCGGCATGGTGTGCGGGCGGCCGTCCGGCCAGGTGCTGACCACCCAGTAGTTGCGGGCGGCGGTGAGCCGCTCCGCTGCCCAGGACCAGTGCAGCAGCCCGGTCCCGTGCTCGGCGCTCGCAACGCCGTATCCGGGCATATAGGGCCTGCTTACCCGAGGGATCCCCATGCCGAAGTGTCTACCATGCGACAACGACCGCGCGGGCGACTAACGTTGCCCTTCGTGAAGGCATCTCCCGAGGCGCAGCTGCGGCTGCTCGAACTGGCCGACCTGGACACCGAGCTTGGCAGGCTCGACCACCGGCGGCGCACCCAGCCAGAAACCGCCGAGCTCGCCCAGCTCGGCGAGCGCGCGGCCAAGGTCAGGGACGCGATGACGATGGCTGACACCAACCTGTCCGACTTGGACCGCGAGCTGGCCCGCGCGGAAAAGGACGTCGAGCAGGTCCGGGTCCGCATCGCGAACGACAACAAGAGGCTGGACGCGGGGCAGGTGTCGAACGCCCGCGAGCTCGAGTCGCTGCAGTCCGAGGTCGCCTCGCTGAAGCGACGCCAGGGGGACCTGGAAGACGTCGTGCTCGAGCTGATGGAGCGCCGTGAGGCGTCGCAGGCGCTGCGTGACAGCGCGGTCACCGAGTCGGAGACGCTCGCCGCGGAGACCGCGGCGGTGACCGAGCGCCGCGACGCGGCCCTCGCCGACATCGAGGAGCAGGCCGCCAAGGCCTCCACCGCCCGCATCGCGGTGATCGCGGACGTGCCGGCCGACCTGCTTGCCCTGTACAACAGGATCGGCGCGTCCTCATCGGGCCGGGGCGCCGCCCTGCTGCGCCGCGGCCAGTGCGGCGGCTGCCGGGAGATGCTGTCCACCGTCGAGCTCAACGCCGTCAGGGCCGCCGCCCCCGACGAGGTGGTGCGGCACGAGGAATGCGGCAGGATCTTGGTGCGCACCGCCGACTCCGGCCTGTAACACCAGTTTCATCCCGAACGGGTTCGTGGTCCCCGCCATCCGTTCCGCCACCACTCCCAGGTTGCGGAACGGATGCGGCTGCCTCTCAACCCCGACGTCAATGACCGTTTTCCACATTGCGTCCAATAGACTTCCCCGTCGTGGACAACAGCGGTCAGATCAGCGCACCAGGCACCCTGCAGGCAGGCGCGGTCATCGTGCCAGAGCCGCCGCGGGTGCCCGACCGGCCACTGGCTGAGCTCGCCGCCGACTATGAGCTGAAGCTTTCCGGCGCGCGGCCGCCGCTGCGCAGGTACGTCGCGATGCTCTGGCAGCGCAGGCACTTCATCATCGGCTACGCCACCGCGCGCAACGTCTCGATGTACACCGACGCCAAGCTCGGCCAGATCTGGCAGGTGCTGACGCCGCTGCTGAACGCGGGCGTGTACTACCTGATCTTCGGCCTGCTCTTCGAGGCTGCTCGCGGTGTGGCCCACTACCCGGCGTTCCTGGTCACCGGCGTGTTCGTGTTCGCGTTCTCCGAACGGTCGATCGTGACCGGCTCCAACGTGATGCGCGCCAACCTGCAGCTGATCCGAGCGCTCTATTTCCCGCGCGCCTCGCTCCCGCTCGCGTACGTGATCGTCGAGCTGCAGCAGATGCTGGTCGGCATGGTAGTGCTCGTCGTCATCATGCTGGTCAGCGGCGAATACCCCAGCTGGTACTGGCTGCTGCTGATTCCGGCGGTCTTCCTGCAGACGCTGTTCAACACGGGGGCGGCGCTGATCGTCGCCAGGCTCGGCGGCTCGCTCGCGGACGTGTCGGAGCTGATCCCGTTCTTCCTGCGCATCTCCCGGTACTTCTGCGGCGTGATGTACCTGATCATCACGCTCCCCGCCGTGCTGACCAACTGGCAGAAGCAGGTCCTGTCGCTCAACCCGTTCGCGGTCTACATCTCGCTGGTACGGGTCGCCTTCATGCACTCCTACCGGACGAACTCGGCAGGCAACCAGCCCTACAATTACGGGCTCTGCCAGCAGTTCCTCAAGATCCCCGGGCCCGGCAAACACATCCTCCCGGGCACCAGGGTGCCGACCACGCTGATCCTCCCGAACAGCAAGCTGCCGAGCATCGTGATCCCCAAGAGCGGCCCGCTCTCCAAGATCTCGAACATCCCGCTGCAGGCCTACTGCCACGCGATCGTTACCAACAACGACCTGTGGATCGCCGCCGTGGGGTGGGGTGTCGTCTTCTTCGCCTTCGGCATCGTCTTCTTCTGGCGCGCCGAGAACCTGTACGGCCGCGGCTAGCCCTGCTCGCACTAGGCCCTTCTCCCTCTCGGGCATATCAGGCATTTCGCACATACTGCCGAGCCGGGACAGTTGCAAGACACCTTGGTCGCCCATAATCGTGGAGACTTTTCTCGTGGTGGAAACTTTTCCCCCGGATCGGGTTCCCTTTTTCCATCAGGAGAAGAGTTTCCAAGATCATTTGTCTCCGCGTGCGCCGATCACTGATAACAGCAAGAAACGCTCGGAGTGAGAGCCGAACGCTCGGCAGCTGGCCTGCCGAGGATGCGGTCGTAGCGGATAACAGCAAGAAGCATCTCGCGCGCCAGCGGGTCGCCGGGACTGGCGGGCTAGCCGGGACACCAGGCGGGCTAGCCGGTCAGGCGAGCTAGGCGACGGGGAGCTTGGGAGTGGATGCCCGGGCGTGGCGGTAGTCGCCGGATAGCAGACAGGCGAGGGTGGCGAGTGCCCACACGGTGGTGCGGTCGGCCTGCGGCGGCGCCAGCAGCTTCTCCGCGGCCGGGCGGCTGACCACGTCGAACAGGCCGCCGCTCGGACCCAGGTCGAGGATGTAGCCGCGCAGGAACGACGCGATCGTCTCGCCGTACTGGCGGCGCCAGTCGAAGGAGTGGTGGGCGGCTCCCATCGCGGCGCCGGCTGGCGGCTGGCCCTTCGGCGTGGGCGGCTTGCCCGCCAGCGGCACGTCCGCGAGGGCGGGGGACAGTTCGGCGAGGACGGCGGCGGACAGGGCGCCGCTCACCCGCTCCGCGAGCGGGACGGCGCGGGCGGCGAGCACCACGCGGTCGTCGAACAGCGGCTGCACGAGGCGCTCGCGCAGCAGGTAGGCCTGCCGGGCGGCTGCCGACCAGCGCCCGGCCCTGTTAACCAGGTAGAAGTCGTCGAGCGCCTGAAGCGGGTGGCGAGTCAGGGCCGGGGTCCAGGAACCGAGCGACGCGACGTACGACGCCGCGGGACCGCGGCGGAGCAGGCCCAGATGCTTGGTGGTGAGGCGGCGCAGCAGCTCGGCGGAGCGCGCGGCCCTGCGGACGGGATCGAGGGCGCCGCCGAGCAGCCCGGCCGAGCCGGTGAGGTGGCCCGCGGTCTCGGCGTAGCCGCCGCGCAGCAACTCGCCGCCGTGGCCGCCGGCGGTGACCGCCTCGGCCAGCGCCGGGTCGGGGCGGCCCACGTTCTCGAACGCCGACAGCATCCCGTCGGCCACGACCACGCTGCCGCGGATCCTGGCGAGCACGTCGACCTGCTGTCCAGGCGCCGCCGGTGTGCGCACGATGTGCTCGATGCCCAGGCGGCGCGCGATCTCGGCGGCGGTCACCACGTCGGGATGGTCGGCGAAGCCGTGGGTCCGCGCCGCCACCGGGATTCCTGCCGCCACCAGCGCGGCGGCGATCAGGCGGCTGTCCTTGCCGCCGGTCAGGCTGAGTTCCACCGGACGCCCCGCACCGCGCAGCGGCGCTACGGCCGCGACGAGCGCCTCCGCCACCGCCCGCGCGCCGGTGACAAGCGTCTCGTCAGCGGCGGCCGCGTTGGCCACGCTCGCCGTGTCATCCGTCTTGCCCGCATCGCCGCCTGGCTCGTCCGCCACGAGCCCAAGGCCCGCGAGGCCGACGCTGACCGTGCCGCCCGACTCGCTCGCCGCGGGCGCTTCACGCACCGCGGGAGATCGCGCCGGCGGGCGCAGGGTGATGCTCGGCCTGCTCGGCGAGCCTCTAGTGCCGCCGCCCGGGGCACCGGCGTCGGCCGACCGGCCGCTCCCCGTGTCGACCGGGGTCGGCATGGTGGTGAGCTCCCCGTTGAGCAAGTGCAGAGTGGTGGAGCCGGACAGCGCGGAAACGCCGCGGAACGGCGTCACCGAGCCGAGCGCGAACCCGGGGTTGAGCAGCGCGCACACATGCAGCGGATCGTGGTCGTCGAGCCGCGACGCGGCCCATGCGGCCCACGTGGCCCGGTCGGAGACGATAACGGCGCCGGTCACCTCGGCCACGTACACCGGGTCGACCCGGGTGACCGAGGTGCGCGCGTACACGGGCGCCCGGCCGCTGCCAGGCGTCGGCGATCCCGCCCAGATGGTGCCTCCGTGCGACACCCCGCCCGGCTCGTCCGCGCCGGCGGACCCGCGGGCGAAACCGCCAGCCAAACCGCCTGCGAACGCACCGGGAAACGCACCCGCCGCGCCGTAACCGCTGCCCCAGTGCAGCAGGGAGGCGCGCCCGTCGGGTGACCGCCAGACGACTACGGCCGGCCCGGGAATGGGCAGCACGGCAGGGTCGGCGATCCGCGCCCGGTCGGTCAGCGCGGCGCACAGCGCGGGAGTTTGCGCGCTGACCGCGAGCGTGAAGAACATCGGTAAGTCCGCGCCGTGCGAGACTGAACCCTCTAGCTGTGCGGCGGATTCGGCCGAGTCAGCGCGGATCAGCCGCAGCCAGGTCTCCGCGACGGTGCCGAGTTCGAACGCCTGCACGTCCTGGTGTGCGTCCTGCCTGGCGGCCTCCCAAGCCTCAGCGGTCGAGAGTTCCGCGATCGACGCGGCCATCTCCGCCGGGTTTTCCCTGATCCAGCGCTTGTCGTAGATCGTCTCCGCGCCGGCCCAGTGCCTGATCGCCGGCACGGCCCGCGACGCCATGCCCTCGGCGGGCGCCATGTGGAACGACTCGTCATCGCTCGTCGACAGGATGACACCGATCCTGCGCAACCATGCGGGGACGTCGGGCCCGGCGTCGTCGAACACCACGGCGTCGCGCAGCAGCGGTGAGCGCTGCACCCGGCGGAACGCGTCGAAGTAGTGGGTCCGCTCCTCCTGGTGCTGCCACACCCACCACAGCTCCCACGGCATGCCCGACTTCACGTACAGCTGGTACCGGTCGTCGTCACGGCGCAGTTCCTCGAGCACGTCGAGCGCCAGGTCGACGCGCTTGCGCGACGGCACCATGCTGGTCATGCCGAGGTGGAACCGCGCACCCTCCAGCTTGGGCCGGTCGAACTGCCGCATGTCGAGCGCGTTGGGCACCGTGATGATCTTGGCCGCGGGCCACCCGGTCTTCTCCACCGTGAGCCGCGTGTAGTAGTCGGACACGCAGATGACCCGGTCGACATTGCCGATCTTGACCTGGCTCGGATACGGCGAGTACAGCTCGAACCGGTGCAGCCGCACCAGCATCCGCGCCGAGCGGGGCTTGTGCCGCGAGTACCAGACGGCGTTCGGCGTGCACCACTCGCAGACGATGACGTCGGCCCATTCGGCGAGCTCGCGGGAGCGTGCCTCGTCGTGCTCGCCGAGCGAGGCCCAGTGGTCGACGCGGACCTCGAGGTCGGGCTGCAGCCGGAAGTAGTCGATGAGCTGGCCGAAGAACTTCAGGTCGTGCCCGGCGATGACCACGCGCAGCTTGGGGCCCGCGTCTGGCTGCCTAGCGGCGGGCACCGCACTTGCCAGATACGACCGCAGCCGCTCGGCCGCCCGGTCGAGCGCGAACGAGGCGGCAGCCGCCGAGGTCCGCGACGCGGCGAGCGCGAACACCGCGGGGTCGTCGGCGGCGAGCGCCGCCACGTCCGCCACGTCGTCAAGCGAGGCGGCGAACAGCGGGTAGTCCGCGCCGAGCAGCGCCTCGTGCATCGGCGTCCTGTTGAGGATCACCGGCAGGCCGAGCTGGCCGAACTCCAGGACCTTGGTCGACAGTTCCAGTGACGCGTCGAGCTCGGGATGCCGCCAGGACAGCCCGATGTCGCCGGCGGCGGCGATCCGCATCGCCTCCGCGCGCGGCTGGCCGCCGTGCCAGATCACCCCGTCGATGGCGGAGGCGCCCACCTCGCCGAGCGCGGAGCGCATCCGCCGCCGGTAGGAGGGGTCGCGGGGGTCGTCGTGCACCTTGTCGCCGACCATCTGCACCTCGGCGGTGACGCCGCGCCGGGCGAGCAGGGCGGGCAGTTTCGTCATCTCCAGCGTGTTCCACCGCGGCGCGAACTTGCCCGTGTAGATGAGGCTGAGCGGCGCGCCGTCGGCGGCCGCCTTGCGTCCGGGTTCTCTGTGGATGTCGAGCGCGGGCAGCACCGGCGGGAAGAGCACCGACTTGCCGCACGCCGCGGGCACCGAGCCCTCGAGGAAGCAGCGCAGCTCCTCGGTCTGGCACAGCAGGTACCGTGACGCCTTCGCGATGACCGTGAGGTCCTCCGCGGCCTTGGGGGTCATCGCGGGGACCGCCTGCGGCACGTCGGTCAGGTAGGACCACAGGCGCCCGTCGAACGCGCCGTCCTTCGCGGCCGCGGACACCAGCGCCCGCCCGCGCAGCACCACCAGGTCGTGCCGCTCCGCGGCATCCACCGAGGCGAGCACGGTGACCGCTTGCGCGATGGTCAGCGACGCCTCGGTCAGCCCGGAGAGCAGCGATTCGGCGTGCGGCGAGACGATGGCGACCTCGGGAAGGTCGCGCAGCGGCGCGATCAGCCGGTCGGTGCGGACCGGGGCCTTGAGCACCAGCGTGACCGCGCACCCGGCGGCAACGAGGGCCTGCGTGACCGACTGCAGCCAGACAGCGGAGCCGTCGAGCAGGTTCAGGTCGACGTCACCGTAGACCAGCGCGCTGGGTCTGGATCCGGCCAATGCGTGTCGCTCCTTGTCCCTGAAATCCCTGAAGTCCGTGAAGTTGCCTGAAAGGCCAGCAGGCGGTCAGCCCTGGCCCGCCGCGCGTTCGGGGGTGATCGTGAACAGCCGCAGTCCGTGCCTGCCCCAGTCACCCGCCGCGGGTCCGCCCGGCTCGAGGAGAGCCGCCCGAACGAGTGCGGGTTCCTCCAGCCAGCGCGTGAACTCAAACTCCCCGGCGGCGAAGCCCACCGCGTCCGCCTGCGCGCACTCCCGCGCGCCCGCCAGGTCGAGCAGGTGCGTGTCCGGCTGCCCGCCATCGGCGGCCCACAGGGCCAGCCACGGCGCGGTGGCGAGCCTGGTGAGCGGGCGTGCCCAGTCCGCGCCGGGCGAGGGGGCAGCGGGTCCGGGCAGCGGCGCGTCCGTGACCTCGACCCGGATGCCGTGGCCGGTCAGGGTGCTGAACGCGGCGCGCACCGCGCCTGCCGTGCCCGCCGGGCAGCCCGCGACCACCTCGGAGGGCCGCAGCCGCTGGCCGAGCAGCGTGGCGGCGAGCCTGCTCGCCTGGGCCGTGTCGGTGACGGCGGTCAGCACGCCGATCTGCCGTCCGGAAACCAGGCTGGCGGGCAGTCCAGCCGCCTTGACGAGCGCTGCCAGCCTGGCTGGTGTCGAGTGCTCCACCGAGATGTCACGCAGCCGGGCGCGGATCTCAGTCAGCGACAGCGGGCGCGCGCCGCGCGCCGCCTCAAGCTGACCGCGCACCGTGGCGGCGTCGAGACCAGAGCTGAGCGGCCCGATCACCTGCGCGCCGCTCGCGACCTGCTCCCGGCCCTGCTCCGCGGACGCGGTGACGAACACCGCGTGGTCCCGGTACAGCGCGGGCAGCGACCGCCAGGACCTGGCGCCGGTCAGCCGGACCGCGCCGGAACCGGAACCTTCGCGAGCGGTGCCGGTCAGCGCGTCGAGCAGGGCGCGGACCGCCGGCGCCTCCCGGGGGTCGCGCTCGCCCGCATAGACCGGGGAGGTGGGCCGTGCCGAGGTCACGCCGACCGGGTTGAACCGGGCCAGCTGCACACCGAAGCCGCCGTCGAGCACCGCGTCACAGCTGGCGGCGAGCCATCCGATGCCCGGCATCAGGGAGTGCGGCACGTCCCGTATCAGGATCACCGGCTTGCCGAGCGAGCGGGCCATGATGATCATCCGCGCGAGCCGCCTGCCCCGGTCGGCGGCGGCGGGGTCGGTGGCGTGCGCCCACGGCTCGCCTGGCAGCAGCGCCGAGGCCTGGACCACCACGACGTCGGCGCCCGTGCCCTCGACAACGATGTCCGCGTCGTGCGGCAGCAGCGGGTGGACAACGGCGTCCGGCGCCAGCGTGGCGCAGCCGAGCGCGCTGAGCGCCCCGGTGACCACCAGGCCGTCGGGGCTGCCCGCCGTGCCCGCCAGGGCGCGCGCCGGGTCGGCGACGGGCGTCGCGCCCGGCGCGGTGAGTGCGGAAAGGAACCGGCCGCCCGTCCCCTTCAGGTCGGCGAGCTGAGCCGAGGCGAGGGCGGTGGCGGCGTTGGCCGCGCCGGTCTTCGGCGCGCCCCTGTCCCGCCACAGCTTGAACAGGTCCCTGGGCAGCAGCGCGCCGCGCGGCCACGGCTTCTTGGCGGCGTTCGCGATCGTGCGGCCGAACCGCATGGTGGCGGACTGCTCGAGGGCGGACAGCCGCGCCTCAGTCATGGCGAGCTGCATCCGCGTGTCGCGCAACTGCCTGGATAGCCGCTCCCGCTCGGCGGCCACGCCCGCGTCCTCACCTGCCTCACCGGCCTCGGCGAATCCGCCCACCTCGACGTGGCCGCCGGCCTCGCCGAATCCGCCTGCTTCGACGCGCCCGCCGGCCGTGCCGTTCCTGCCTGTCACCGTGCCGCCAGCCAGGTGGTGATGATCCTGGCGATGCGCGGCCCGGCCTGGCCGTCCCACAGCGGCGGCAGCTCGCCCGCGTACGGGCCGTCGTCGCAGGCCTTGAGCACCGCGGCGGCCAGTTCCTCGTTGGTCACGAGCCGGTTGGAGCCGCTGGTGATGGTGATCGGCCGCTCGGTGTTCGGACGGAGTGTGAGGCAGGGCACGCGCAGCAGCGTAGTCTCCTCCTGCACGCCGCCAGAATCGGTGACGATCGCGGTGGCGCCGCGCACGAGTGACATGAACTCGATGTAACCGAGCGGCTCCACGACGTGGATGCGCTCGGAGTCGAGCAGGCCTGCGGCGCTCAGCGTCGCCCGGCCGCGCGGGTGCAGCGGGATGATCACGTCGACCTCGGCCGCGACCTCGTGCAGCGCGCGCACCAGCTCGGCCGCCCGCGCGGGCGAGTCGACGTTCGCGGGCCGGTGCAGGGTGGCGACCACGTACCGGCCGTCGCCGAGACCGTGGGCGGCGCGGGCCGCCGCGGCGTCGAACTTGTCGAGGTTGGCGACAAGCGTGTCGATCATCGGGTTGCCGACCAGGTGCATGGCGGCGTCCGGCCGGCCCTCGCGCGCCAGGTGCCCGAGCGCCTCGGGGGAGGTGCAGAACAGCAGGTCACAGAGCTGGTCGGTGAGTCGTCTGTTGATCTCCTCGGGCATCGTGTTGTCGAAGGAGCGCAGCCCCGCCTCGACGTGGGCGAGCGGAACGCCGAGCTTCGCGCCGGCGAGCGAGGCGCCGACCGTCGAGTTCACGTCGCCGTAAAGCACCACGAGCGACGGCGGGTTGTCGAGGAACTCGCGCTCCATGCCGACGAGCACGTCGGCCGTCTGCGTGGCCTGCGTCCCCGAGCCGACGCCGAGGTTGATGTCGGGCTCTGGCAGGCCGAGCTGGACGAAGAACACGTCCGACATCCGCTCGTCGTAGTGCTGCCCGGTATGGACGACGCGCTGTGAGTGGCCGAGCGCGGCGAGCGCGCGAATGACCGGCGCGGCCTTGACGAAGTTCGGCCTGGCCCCGAGTACGTGCGTGATCGTCGCGCTCATTCGCCTTCCTGTTTTCTCCCGGGGGGACGAACCCCCATACCCCGTACTCTGCCGCTCTTGCGTGAGCGGGTTTTACGGCCTTGAGACTACGGTCCGCCGCGTCTCCCACCTAATTGGCACTAATATCTGCCCGCGTGACTGTAAAGCCGACGCCGCGAGCGGTCATGCTCGCCGCATCCGTGATGCTGCGGCATGTGACCGACGACCCGGTGCGCGCGTTGACGCTCGCCTGGCGGGCGCTGCCCGCACCGGTACGCGGCTGGCTCAAGCTCGCGGGCCCCTACGGCAGGGCCGCCGCGCTGTGGGGCGCGGGGGACCGCCGAGGCGCGCTCACCGCACTTGAGGCGTCTCCCGCCCGGCTCGCCGCCTTCAGCCTCGCTGTGGATCAGCCTACTGTCGCCAGGTCTGCGCTCGCCCGGTTGTCGGAGCAGAACGAGGCGCGTCCCCGCCTCGCCGCCCGGCTCGCCTACCGGGAGGGCCGCCTCGGCGACGCGGTCAGGGAACTGGATGGCGCGCGCGGCCTGCGCGCCGCCCGCCTGCGCCGCTCGCTCCAGGCCGAGCTGGACACGCTCTCTCTCCCGCGGGGGGACGACCCCCCTGCGCCCCCCGCGCATGGGGGGGCCTTGCCCCCCCATCTCCCCCCCACGGGGGAGCCCCGCCAAGACCGCGGCGCCCCCCGCGCTGTGGCCGAGGTCAAGGCTCCGTGGCTCAAGTTGGTAGGCGGCGCACACCCCGCACCGCCTCGCGCTGCGGGCAAGGTGCGCGGCCGGGTCCTCCACCTGGTCACCGACGCGTTGCCGTCAACCAGCGCCGGGTACACGATCCGTACTCAGGAGATCGCGCTCGCCCAGCGCGCCGCGGGCATCGACCCGCACGTCAGCACCCGGATCGGGTTCCCCGTCACGGCAGGCGCGATCGACGGCAGGGCAACCGTCACGGTGACGGGCGTGCCCTACCACCGGCTGCTCCCGTGGGTCATGCCCGGCCGGATGGACCGGCTCTATCAGGCGCACCTGCGGCACGCGGCCCGCCTGACGGAAAGCCTCAAGCCCGCCGTGCTGCACGCCGCCTCCAACTACGCGAACGCCGTCATCGCGCTGGCGCTGCGCGACGTCACGGGCCTGCCCGTGATCTACGAGGTGCGCGGCTTCTGGGAGGACACCTGGCTGTCGCGGCACGCCACGTCCGCCGACCTCACGCTCAGCGACCGCTATGTGCGCACCCGCGCCCTGGAAACCCGTTGCATGACCGATGCCGACCTGGTGGTGACGCTCGGTGAGGCGATGCGCGCGGAGATCGTCGCCCGCGGTGTGCCCGAGGAAAACGTCATCATCGTGCCCAACGGGGTGAGCGAGGAGTTCCTGCGCCCGCTGCCCGACGGGGCGGCGCTGCGGGCCAGCCTGGGCATCGCGCCGGACGAGCAGGTCGTCGGCCTGGTCTCCACCCTGGTCGCGCACGAGGGTATCGGCACCCTGCTGGACGCGGTCAAGGTGCTCAACGACCGTGGCGTCAAGGCGCGGGCGCTGATCGTCGGCGACGGCCCGGAACGCACCGCGCTCGAACGGCACGCCGCCGCCCTCGGCCTGAACGCGATCTTCACCGGCCGGGTGCCGAGTGCCCGGGTCCGCGACTACCACGCCGTCCTCGACGTGTTCGTCGTCCCGCGCACCCCGGACCGGGTCTGCCAGCTGGTCACCCCGCTCAAGCCGGTGGAGGCGATGGCGAGCGGCCTGCCGGTCGTGGTCAGCGCGGTGAACGCGCTCAGCGAGATCATCCAGGATCGCGAGACCGGCATGCTCGCACCGCCGCTCGACCCCGGCGGGCTCGCGGATTGCCTGCAGCAGCTTCTTTCCGCCCCTGACCTGCGCGCGAAGCTCGGCGCGAGCGCCCGGCAGTGGGTCGCGCGCGACCGCACCTGGGCACACAACGCCATCCGCTACCGCGAGGCCTACCAGCGCCTCGGCGTGATGTAAGGCACGTCTAAAAAGTGCGCTGAATGCCTGGTTGCTGCCCTTCAGGAGCTACGCTGCGCCAGGCCCGCGAACCTGGCCGGTCTATCACTTTTTAGACGTGCCTTCTGACCTGGGCAAAGGGCACGAATGGCGGCGGTCATGGCTGGTGCCCGGCTACGATAAAAGGTCATCGCTCCGAGGAGGTCCGTTAGTGAACGTGGTGATCATAGGCCTGGGCTATGTGGGCTTGCCGCTTGCCCAGGAGGCGGTCCACGTTGGCCTGACCGTGACCGGCCTCGACATCAGGCAGTCGACGGTGGACGGGCTCAACGCCGGCCGCTCCCACGTCGATGACCTGTCCGATGCCGACGTCGCCGCGATGGTCGCCGCCGGCTTCCGCGCCACCACCGACGTCACCGGCGTCGGCGAACTGCCCGACGTCACGGTCATCTGCGTCCCCACCCCGCTCAGCGAGTCCGATGGCCCGGACCTGACCGCGGTCAAGTCCGCCACGGAAACCGCGGCGCGGCTGCTCAAGCCGGGCGCGCTGATCGTGCTCGAGTCGACGACCTATCCGGGCACCACGGACGAGATCGTCCGCCCGATGCTCGAGAAGGCGTCGGGCCTGGCCGCGGGCATCGACTTCCACCTGGCGTTCTCCCCGGAGCGCATCGACCCGGGCAACGAGCAGTACGGCATGCGCAACACGCCGAAGGTCGTCGGCGGCCTCACGCCTGCCTGCACCGACGCCGCCGCGGCGTTCTACGGCACCGTCTGCGACACCGTGGTCAAGGCGAAGTCTGCCCGCGAGGCCGAGATGGCCAAGCTGCTGGAGAACACCTACAGGCACGTCAACATCGCGCTCGTCAACGAGATGGCGATCTTCTGCCACGAGCTCGGCATCGACCTGTGGGACGCGATCCGCTGCGCGGCGACCAAGCCGTTTGGATTCCAGGCGTTCTACCCGGGGCCGGGCGTCGGCGGGCACTGCATCCCGATCGACCCGAACTACCTGTCCTACAAGGTCCGCGCCGAGCTCAAGCACCCGTTCCGGTTCGTGGAGCTGGCCCAGGAGATCAACTCCCGGATGCCCGGCTACATCGTGGACCGCGCCGCGGAACTGCTCAACACCGACGCCAAGCCGCTCAACGGCGCGAAGGTGCTGCTGCTCGGCGTCACCTACAAGACGGATATCGCCGACCAGCGGGAAAGCCCGGCGCGCCCGATCGCCCGCAAGCTGCTGCAGCGCGGCGCGGTGCTCAGCTACCACGACCCGTTCGTGGACTCCTGGCAGATCGACGGCAAGGAGATCCGCCGGGCAGCCGCGCCGGACGAGCGGGCCGACCTGACGATCCTGCTCCAGGCGCACTCCGAGTACGACCTGGCCGCCATCGCCGCGAACGCCCACCTGCTGTTCGACACCCGTGGCAAGATTTCCGGGGATTCGGTCTTCCCGCTGTAACAGCCTAGGAGGAGCAGGGCATGCACGTCGTCGTCTGCACGGTCGTGCATCACCCGGCCGACGCCCGGATCTTCTACCGGGAGATCCAGGCACTGCTCGACGCCGGCCACGACGTCACGTACATCGCGCCGCATAACGAGTCAGCCCAACCCGTTCCGGATGAAAATCAGGACCATCCCGAACGGTTGCGTGGTTCCCTGCGCACCGTCACCATTCCCCGTGCGGTCGGGCGGCGGCGGCTCGGCGCGCTGCGCGCCGCGCGGGCCGCGATGGCCGCCCAGTCGGCCGGCGCCGACCTGCTGCTCGTGCACGACCCGGAACTCCTGCTCGTCCTGCCGCCGAAGAGCAAGCGCCCGCCGACCGTGTGGGACATCCACGAGGACACGGTGGCGGCACTGACCACGAAGGCCTGGCTGCCAGGCTGGCTCCGCCCGGTCGCGGCGGGCGGCGTTGCCAGAGCGGAACACCTGGCCGAGCGCAGGCTGCACCTGATCCTCGCCGAGCACGGCTACAACGACCGCTTCACCGGCACCCATCCGGTGGTGCCCAACACCACGTCGGTCCCGGCGAAGGCGGCGCCGCCGTCAGGACCGCGCCGCGTCGTGTACGTCGGCTGGCTGTCTCCCGACCGCGGCTCCGCCGAGATGGTCGAGCTCGGCCGCCTGCTCAAACCGCACGGCATCGCGGTCGAGCTGATCGGCCAGGCCGACCCGGCCGCCCGCGCGCACATCGAGGCAGCGGGAGACGCGGTGCGCTGGCACGGCTTCGTGCCCAACGCCGAGGCGCTGCGCCTGGTCGAGGGGTCGCTGGCTGGCCTGTCTCTGCTGCAGGACGAGCCGAACTTCCGCCACTCCATGCCCACCAAGGTCGCCGAGTACATGGCCCGCGGCGTCCCGGTCGTCAGCACGCCGCTGCCGCTCGCCGTGGAGCTAGTGGAGGCGGCGGACGGCGGCTTCGTCGTCCCGTTCAATGACCCGGGCGGCGCGGCGGACGCGATACACAAACTGGACGCCGACCCCGACCTCCGGGTGAAAATGGGCCTGCGCGCCCACGAGTACGCCCTGGCCAACCTGGCCTGGCCCCCGCACGCGGCCGCCTTCGTCGCCCAGCTCGAGTCCTGGGCAGCCGCGGGCCGGACCCCAGCCTGATAACAGCAACAAGCGCTGCGCGCTGAACCCCGGCCGGCGACGCGGCCGGCGGTCCCGGTCAGCCGGCTGGGGAGTCGAGGATGGTGCTGACCGAGAACAGCTGCCGCATCTGCGCCAGCTTCGCGTCGACGTCGTGCTTCTGCTTGGTGAGCTCGTCGAGCTCCTTCTGGATCGCGGCACGGCGCTTGTCGCCGTCGGCCTCGATGTCGGCGAGGATCTGCTTGCCGTCGTCTTTGGCCTGGGCGATGACGAGCTCCGCCTTGCGGTGCCCGTCGGCGATCTCCTTCTTCGCGTCGGCCTCGGCATCGCGCCTTGACTGCTCCGCCCGCGCGATGGCGTCGGCGCTGCGCTTCTCCGCGTCGGCCGCTCGCCGTTCGGCCTCCTCGACCAGCTTGCGAGTGGCCTCTTGAGCGTCGGCGAGCCGCTCCACCTGCTGCCGTTCCGCCTCTTCCCTGCGGGCGGCGAGCTCGACCTCCAGGTCGGCCTCGGCCTGAGAACGCAGCGCCTCGGACTGCTCGAGCAGGAACTGCTCGCGGCGGCGGATCTCGTCGGCCTCGCGGCGCGCGGCTCGCACGATGTCGTCGCGTTCCCGCTCGGCGGCCGCCTTGATCTTGGCCGCCTCGCGCTCGGCGGCGGCGTGCACGCTCGCCTTGTCGAACTCGGCGGCGGTGCGCAGTCCGGCCGCGTACGCCTCGGCGGTGGCGCGGATCTTCTCCGCGTCGCGCTCGCCCTCGGCTGCGGCGGACCTGGCGAACTCGGCGATCTGCCGCTGCGCGGCGAGCAGCATCTGCTCGATCAGCTCCGCGCCGCTTAGGCGGGGCGGCGGCGGCGGGGCCAGGCGCTCGTCGCCGGAACCAGGCCGCGGTGCGCCCCGATCGGGTGCGCCTCGGTTGGTGACGCCCGTTTCCTGGTGCTGGCCGCCGCGCTCGGGGCGTCCGCCTCGGTCGGGTCGTGGGCCGCTCTCATCCGGCCGCGGTCCGCCTCGGTCGGGCCCGCCGCCCGGGCGCGGGCGCGGTCCTGGACCCTGGAATTCCGGGGCGGGGGTGAAGGCGGGGCGCGGCGGCTCGCCGCGGTCCTGATAGGGGCTGCCGTCGCGTGGGCTGGCGTCGCGTGGGCCGGCGTCGCGTGGGCCGGCGGGGGAGCGGCGCACGCCGAAGTCGGCGCGGGGCTGCGACGACCCGGGCCGGGTCGGGCGCTCGTAACCGTGCGGCGGCATGCTACTCCCTTCCCGGGTAGATACTACCTGTGGTTATGGTGGCAGGCCGGGGGCAGAAATTTGCCATGGCCACACGGCGTGATTCGCCCCGATAGGATCATGGGCGTGAATCCGCGACTCGTAGTGCCGCGCCTGCGCCAGCTGGCCGGTGAGCACAAGCTGTTCACCGGGGCACTGGCGGCCGGGGCCGTGCTGCGGCTGTTCGCGATGCTGGGCTACCCGGGCGCGCTCTGGTTCGCGGGGGATTCCTACGTCTATCTCGGCGCCGCGCTACGCCCGCAGCCGAACCTGTCCAAGTCGACCGGGTACTCGCTCTTCCTGCGGCTGCTGCTGCCATTTCACTCGCTGACGTTTGTCACGGCGGTCCAGCATCTGATGGGGCTGGCCGTCGCGGTGCTGATCTACGTGCTGCTGCGCCGCAGCCGCGTGTCCAAGACCTGGTCGGCGATCGCGACGCTGCCGGTGCTGCTCGACGGGTACATTCTCGAGGACGAGCACCTGATCATGGCGGAGACGGTGTTCACCTTCTGCCTCATGGTCGCGCTCGTGCTGCTGCTGTGGCGGCCGGACCGGGTCCGCTGGTGGGCGGCGGTGATCGCCGGGCTGCTTGTCGGGTACGCGGTGATCGTCCGCACCCAGGGCGCGGTCATGCTCGGGGTGATCCCGCTGGCCCTGCTGCTGCGCGGCTGGGCGTGGAAGACGCTGCGCGGCTGGCTGATCGCGATCGTGTTCACGGTCGTCTCGCTGGTACCCGTCGCGGGCTACGCGGCCTGGTTCCACCAGCGCACCGGGCAATACAACATGACCATGTCCACCGGCTTCTACCTGTGGGGCCGGGTGTCCTCGTTCGCCGACTGCGCGCGGATCAAGCCGACGGGCCTCGAGGCGCAGGTCTGCCCGACCGAGCCGCTTGCGACCCGCACCCCGCCGGGCAACTTCGTCTGGCACGCGCCGCAGGTGCACGCGGTGAAGGTCAACGGCGTCCTGCACGGCTCGCAGTACATGTGGGACAGCGGCGGCCCGGTCACGGCGGCCAACAACACGCTGCTGACCAACTTCGCCATCCACGCGGTCGAGGCGCAGCCGCTTGACTACCTGAAGACGGTGTTCTTCAACACCATGCTGTCGTTCGGCTTCCCGAGGATCGCCTATCCGGGTGCGGGCACGACGTTCTTCTACAACTTCCACGTCCACTACGTGACATCGACGTACAACACGCTGCCGCCGGACAACCCGAACCACGAGTGGATTCCAGGCGGCACCGCTTACCAGGACTGGCTGTCCTACGGCCATCAGGCGCCCGGCGTCGTGCACCGCGTCTTCGCCCTGCCGATCCTTGCCTACCAGCGGGTGGTGTTCACCTACGGCCCGCTGCTCGCGCTGATCTTCCTCATCGGGCTCGGGGGCCTGCTGTCGGTGACCGCCGCGAGGCGGCCAGGCGCGGACCGCGGCTCGTGGCGGCGGCCTGTCCAGGCGCTGCGTTCGGTACGGCTGAGCACCGTCCGCGTCCACTGGGCGCCGCGCGGCACGACGATGCTGCCCTGGGTCACGGCCGTCGCGCTGCTGGTGTTCCCGATCGCGATCGCCGACTTCGACTACCGCTACCTGCTGCCCGCCATCCCCTTCGCCTGCCTGGCGGCCGGCCTGTCCTTCGCACCGCGCCGCGCCACCCCGGCCCGCCCGGAAAGCCCGGCGTCGGCGGCCAGCGTCGAGTCCACCGTCCCCGACCAGGTCGCCTGACCCTCCTCAGGCGCCTCCCCGGCGGGTAGCGTTACTGGTTGTGGACGATGAAGAGCAGGTCTCCTACATGGCAGCCACCCTCGGCCTCCCGGTACTGACCAGGGACGGGGAGCAATTCGGCGTCCTTGAGCATGTTCTCGCGGTGGAAGAGGAGGACATCTTCGAGGGCATCGTGGTCTGGGTCGGCCACGGCGGCTGGGTCGAGCGCAAGGTTCAGCGCGAGCTGAGCATGGGTCACCAGTCCGCCGCCCGTTTCCTTGAGACGTTCCGGCACAACGACCTGCGATTCGTCCATGCGGACAAGATCGCGGCGATCACCGTCGGCTACATCCGCTGCGACCTGGACAGGTCGCAGGCCGGACTCCTTCAGCCGCCGTCCGGCCCGCCGGTCCTCTATGCCAACGCCATCGACCAGGCAGGCCCGCCTGGGGCGTACAACCGGATGTACGGGGGCATGTTCGGCCGTGCCCGCTGGCGCCAGGAGTAGCCTGGGTCACAGGCCGGTGATGGACCAGTCGATGGTTTCCGGCGCCACCAGCGGGGTGCCGACCTCGAGTTGCAGGTTCTCGCGCGACCCCAGGGGCGCGTTGCGCGGGTTGCCCGTGAACACGCGGCCGTTCACGATCACCGTCACCTTCCCGTGCGCCGGGCCGACCTGGTCCGGTCCAAGGGGCTGGCCCCACTCGTCGAAGAAGTTGCCGAGGGTGAAGGTCCGCTTCACCGGCGACTCGATGTGGACGATCCCGTCCGCGGCGTGGGTGTGCAGCCAGTAGAAGCAGTTGCCCGACTCGACGAACGGGCCGGACTGGGACTGCGTCGATACCGCGCCGGGGATGCCGATCCCGGCGGGGATCTGGCGCGCCTGCCCGTTGACGAAGATCGTCAGGTGCGTGTGGATGTGGAACAGCGTCTGCTCGCTGGTATTGCAGCTCACGCCGTCGATCGCCTGCCCGGCGGTCGCCGCGGACGTCGCCGCGAGGACGGGCGCGGACGGGATCGGCACCTGCTCCGGCCCGAGTGCTCCGGCGGCGGGGGTCGACTGGAGCGTGCCGAGCGTCGAAAGCGGCAGCGTGGACCCGGTGGACCCGATGGAGCCAGTGGAGCCAGTGGCTCCGGTGGTGGGGGTGCTCGACCCGGAGCCCGACAGGGCGAGTGCGATCCCGGTGCCTGCCCCGGCGAGCACCACGGCCACGCCGCCCCAGATGCCAATGCGCAGCCGCCTTTTGCGCCGCGCCTGCGCCCGCCTGGCCTGCTCCAGCGCCTGCCGCCTGGTCTCACGGGAATTGCGTGCAGAGGGCACGGCGTCCTCCGATCTACGTATCAACTACGTACTATTTACGTACGGAGATAGTAGCAACTACCATGGCCATGCACGCAAGGGCGAGCCCCGGGGGCGGCGGAATGCGCGGCACGCGGGGCGGCTGAGGCGAATGGGAAGGCGAACGGAGGCGGCCGGTGCGGGGTTTCGGCGACCTGGAGGCGGTCATCATGGACCAGGTGTGGGCGCATGAGGCGCCCGTCACCGTCCGCGACCTGTTCGAGAAGCTGCGCGAGGACCGCAACATCGCCTACACCACGGTGATGTCGACCATGGACAACCTGCACCGCAAGGGCTGGCTGGCCAGGGAGCGCGACGGCAAGGCCTACCGCTACACGGCGGTCAGCAGCCGCGAGGAGTACAGCGCCCGCCTCATGCGCGAAGCCATGGACGGGGCGGCCGACACCGAGGCGGTGCTCAGCCACTTCGTCGCCCAGATGGACGGGGCCGAGTCCGCCGCGCTGCGCGCCGTCCTCGACAAGCTCGCCGGGCGCACGTCATGATCGGCGCCCTGGCCCTGCTCGGCTACGCCGCCTGCGCCGCGTGGTGCGCGCCGGCGCTGCTCGTGCCGCTGTGCGGCCGCGGCCTGTCCGTGCGGGTCGGCCTCGCCACGTGGCTGATCGCGATGGCCAGCGTCCTCGCGGCCGCAGCCCTCGCACTCGAATCATCCCTCACAACGGCTGCGGCTGACTGGCCACGCCTCACCCAGACCCTGTGCCGTTCCATCGCCGGCGAGGCGTGCACCACCGCGGTCTACGAGAGTGTCTTCTACCAGGCAGGCGTGGCCGCCCTGGCGATCGCGCTCACCGCGGGAGGCGCGGTGGCGGCCTGGCGCTACGGCCGCCGGGTCAAGCGGTCGCGACGGCAGACAAGGGCGCACGCCGAGGCCGCCCGCATCGTCGGCCGCGACCTGGCACAGGACATCGCCGCCGCAGCCGAGCACGGCACCGCGACTCAGCCTGGCACCGCGACTCAGCCTGGCACCGCGACCCGGGCTGGCACCGTCGTCCTCGACGACCCGCGCCCCGCCGCCTACTGTGTGGCGGGCCGCCCGGCCGCCATCGTGATCACCAGCGGCGCGCTCGCGCTTCTCGAGCCGCCGCAGCTGCGCGCGGTCCTCGCCCACGAGCGCGCCCACCTGGCCCACGGTCACGCATTGCTGGCCACCGTGACCCGGGGTCTAGCCGCCGCGTTCCCCGGCGTACCGCTCTTCGCCACGGGCCGCGCCGAAGTCGAGCGGCTCACCGAGATGTCCGCCGACGACACCGCCGCCCGCAGCGCGGGCCGCCCAGCCCTGGCGGCCGCCCTGCTGGCCATCGCCACCGGGGCCAGGTACCCGGGGACGAGCCAGCCCGACAGCCCGCCAGGCAACGGACCAGAAACCGCGTCCGGTCAGCCGAACCCGCACGCCCCGGCGGCCGGCCGCGGCGCTACCCAGGCAATCCCGCTCGGCGGCCTCGCCGCCGCGGCGTATGCCGTCCCCGCCCGCGTCGAGCGGATGCTCCGCCCGCCCCGCCCGGCCGCCGCCCTCGCCGTCGCCGCCGCTCTGACAGCGTTGTCCGCCCTCCTTGCCCTCACTCCCGCCGCCCTGGCCCTCCTGATCGGATAACAGCAACAAGCGCGCAGCGCACGACCGCGGCACGGGCATCCGGCCCCACCGCCGCATGATGATGGATAGTTCTCCACATCCGAGGGTGCAGAACTATCCACCATCTTTCCGCGCCATGCGCCCACCTCGGATAACAGCAACAAGCGCGTAAGCGCAACTGCTCGCCGGGCGCAACAAACGCAACAAATCAACAAGCGCGACGGGAGCGACGGGAGCGACGGGGGCCCGGCTGGAAACCTACGGGCGGGGGAATGCGACCGGGGAGGCCTGCTTGACGGTGCGGATGATCGGCGCCGTCTCCACGCGCTCCACGCCTGGCAGCGCGCCGACCTTGGCGGTCAGGAACTCATACAGCGCCTCTTCGTCGCGGCAGACAACGCAGGCGGCGAGGTTCGCCGGGCCGGTCGTGGCTGTCGCGTAGGCCACCTCGGAGTACTTCGCCAGGGCGGTGCCGACCTCGGCCAGGTGCGATGGCGGCACCGACAGCCATAGCCACGCCGAGGTGCGGAAGCCGAACGTCACCATGTCGGCCTCCAGGTCGAAGTTGAGCACCCCTGCGTCGCGCAGCTGGTCCATCCGCCGCCGCACGGTGGTCTCCGACCAGCCGGTGGCGGCGGCGAGGTCGGCGTACGGGGTTCGGCCGTCCACGGCGAGCGCCGCGAACAGCGCGGCGTCGAGCTCGCCCTCCTCGGCCGGAAGGGCGGGAGCGGCGGGAGCGGCGGCGGCCTGCTGCCCGGACGCGGCCGCCGCGGACAAGCGTGCCGGATGACGGCGCAGCGGCTCGACCCGCTCCTGCGGAAGCACGTCGAAGAAGCCGAGCGCGTCGGGCCCGCCGGTGAACATGTGCAGCCGGGAGTGCGCGGTCACCGCGACAATCCGTCCCGACCGGGGCAGGCGGGCGAGCAGTGACTGCGTCGTGTCGGCGCCAATGCCGGTGCCGCGCAGCGCGCACAGCACCTCGGTATCACCGGAAAGCAGACGGTCGGGTCAGTCGCGGACCGCATCGGCCGCAGGAAGATGTACCTGGCGGGCCTGGGGCTGTTCGCCATTGCCTCGCTCACCTGCGGTCTCGCGCCGAACGTCAGCCTGCTGATCGCGGCGCGCGGCGTGCAGGGCCTGGGCGCCGCCGCGATGTTCGCGACCACGATGGCGCTGGTCAGCTCGTCGTACCAGGGACGGGACCGCGGCATCGCGTTCGGCACCTGGGGCGCGGTCAGCGGCGCCGCGTCCGCCGCGGGCCCGCTCGCGGGCGGCCTGCTGACGACGCACTTCGGCTGGCGCTGGATCTTCCTCGTCAACCTGCCCGTCAGTGTCTTCGCCATCGTGCTGACTCTCACGGTCGTGACCGAATCGAAGGACCCGCAGCCGCGCCGCGTCGACCTGCCAGGCATGCTTACCTTCACCGTCGCCGCCGCGGCGCTCACCTACGCGCTGATCCGCGGCGCGTGGGCCAGCGGCGAGACGCTCGTCCTGATCGCCGTCGCGGTGGTCGCGGCGGCCGCGTTCATCGCGGTCGAGCGGCGCAGCGAGAAGCCGATGCTCGACCTGTCGCTGCTGCACGACCCGCCATTCGCCTCGCTGCTCGCGGTGGGCGGGCTGCTGTCGGCGTCCGCCTGGGCGGCCTTCGCCTACCAGTCGCTGTGGCTGCAGTCGGTGCTCGGGCTCAGCCCGATGAAGGCCGGGCTGGTGGCGCTGCCGTGCAGCGCCACCGCGTTCCTCGCCGCGGTGCTCGTCGGGCGCGTCATGCACCGCACGTCGGCCCGCATCCTCATCGGGGTCGGCATGCTCGTCATCACGGTCGGCGTGCTCGGCCAGGCCGTGCTCACCACCGGCTCGAGCTGGTGGGTGGTCCTGCCCGGCCTCGCGGTGGTGGGCGTCGGCGCGGGCCTGGCGATGCCGCCGCTGTCCTCGTCGGCGATGGCCGCCGTGCCGTGGCAGCGCGCGGGGATGGCGGGCGGTGCGCTCAGCACCTTCCGCCAGCTCGGTTTCGCCTTCGGCATCGCGATACTCGGCGAGGTGTTCCGCGGCGGGCTGAGCAGGACGGCGGGCAGCGGGCTTTCCGCCGCGCTCAGCGGCGGCCAGGCCCAGGCGGTGCTCGGCCGGACGCCGGCCCTCACCCCGGTGGTGCACCACGCGTTCGCCAGCGCCCTCGACCTCACCTACCTCGTCGCGGCCGGCCTCGGCCTGCTCGGCGGCGTCCTCGCGCTGGTCTTCGTCCGCCCGGCGGCCGCGAGCCCGGCACCGCAGGCCGCCGCGCGGAACGCGGCGTCCGAGCCCGCCCCGGCCTCCGTCGAGGCGTAGCTTCCCGCAATTCACTGACAAAGTCATCCCGAACGGGTGCGGCGTACTCCAGCCGCACCCGTTCTCCTCTCTTGCGGTGCGGCCCGTTCCCGTGCTGCCCGCCGGGAGGCAGGCCGAAGGCGTCGTGCCTGCCGCCCGCGATGCTGACCAGTTCCGCGTGCGGTGCGGCGGCGTACCGCTGGCGGGCGGCCGCGAGCGGGCTGACCGGGTTGGCGGCGCCGTGCAGGCCGAGCACTGGCACCGGGACGGCCTTCAGGTCGGCCCGCTCGGTCCAGCCGGCGGGTACCGGCTCGTACAGGGCCCCGCGGCGCAGGATGTCGCCGGCCAGCCTGCCGCGATGCGTCGGGCAGGCCGTCCTCGCCTCAAGCTCGCCGTCCCAGGAGCCGTCCTCGCCCGCGGTCTCGCCCGCCCCGCCGTCGGGTGCCATTGCCCCGGTGCCGCCTGCCGCTGGACCGCCGTCAAGGGCATCCGCCGGCAGACCGGCGGGCACCGACGCCTCCGCGGGCAGGCCGGCGAGTACCAGGGCGGCGGCCTCGGGCAGCCGGCCGGATGCGATAAGGGCGACGGCGAACAGCGCTCCGGTGTCAGATCCGGCGAGCACTACCGGCGCGGGCCCGGTGGCCAGGGCCTCCCCGACCTGCTTCTCGGCCAGATCAGGGTCGTCGACCGGGTTGGCGACCGCGCGCACCCGGTAGGCGTCGGCGGCGAGCCGGCGGCCGAACCGCTCGTACACCCCGGGCAGTTCGCCGCGGCCGGGAACGACGATGACCGTGCCGCGCGGGTTGAGGCCCTCGGGCTCGTCCCAGCGGGCGATGGCGGTGTGCTGACCTGGCTGGCTCATCCGGCAATCCTCATCGCTGCGTGGCGTATTTCCTCCTATGTCGATAAAAATAGTAGGTAATTAAGGCCGGTTCGTCCACCGCGCCCCAGGAGTCCCGGTACGGACCTCGTGCGGCCACTGACAGCCCCGCCGCCTGAGCCTGTCCTGTTAGGCTGCGTGACTGTTGACGGGTGGCTCGGCCGTAATCATAATCGGTTTCAGATTTTCTCGATGCCTGGCGACTGGCCACCCCTGGAAGCTGGCATTACGCCATGATGTCTGGTCTGAATTGGTTTCAGATGCAGGCTAGGTTCACGGGCAAGGGAGAGACCTGCCATGGGTCCGCTGTCGGGATGCCGTGTCGTTGAGCTCGCCGGGATCGGTCCCGGGCCGTTCGCCGGGATGATCCTGGCGGACCTGGGCGCGGAGGTGGTGCGCGTCGACCGCCCGGCGGCCGAGGACGGCCCGCCGCATCGGGCCGGGGTGGACGTGCTCGGCCGCGGCAAGAAGTCGGTGGCGCTCGACCTCAAGCGCCCGGAGGCGGTGGCGGCGGTCCTCGACCTGGTGGCCGGGGCCGACGCGCTGATCGAGGGCTTCCGCCCCGGGGTTACCGAGCGGCTCGGCCTCGGGCCCGCGCAGTGCCTCGCGCGCAACCCGCGCCTCGTCTACGGGCGGATGACCGGGTGGGGCCAGGACGGCCCGCTCGCCGGCCAGGCCGGGCATGACATCGCCTACATCGCGGTGACCGGCGCGCTGCACGCGATCGGCGAGGCGGGCGGCCCGCCGCAGATCCCGATCAACCTGCTCGGCGACTTCGGCGGCGGCGGCACGTACCTGATCATCGGGGTGCTCGCCGCCCTGTGGGCGGTGCGCGGGGGCGCCCCAGGCCAGGTGGTGGACGCGGCGATCGTCGACGGCACCGCGCACCTGCTCGCGATGACGCACGGGATGCTCGCCTCGGGCGTCTGGGCGGACGAGCGCGGCGTCAACATGCTCGACGGCGGCGCGCCGTTCTACTCCGTCTACGCCACGGCCGACGGCAGGCACATGGCGGTCGGCGCGCTCGAGGCCAAGTTCTACGCCGAGTTCATCGCCAGGCTCGGCCTCGACGAGGACCCGGCACGCCAGCACGACCGGAGCGGCTGGGACGCGCTGCGTGGCCGGATCGCCGCGGCGTTCGCCGCCAGGACGCAAGCCGAGTGGACGGAGGTCTTCTCCTCCTCCGACGCCTGCGTCGCGCCGGTGCTCGGGCTGCGCGAGGCGGCGCGGCACCCGCACCTGGCGGCCCGCGGCACCCTCGTCGACTCCGGCGGTGTGCTGCAGCCCGCCCCGGCTCCCCGGTTCTCCGCGACACCGCCGGGCCCCGTCGCGGCGGCACCCGCGCGCGGTCAGGACGACCCTGCCGAGATCGCGGCCCGCTGGCGCCGGGAGGCGGCAGGAGAGCACGTCCCGGCGACTGGTGACCCTGCGTGGCGGCCAGAGGACCGCCCTGGCCCGCTCGGCTAGATTAGCTCCGTGACGCAGGAGAACCTGCCGGCCGTTCCTGAGACGCCGGTGCAGCAGGCCCGGTACGACCGGGTGATCGCTGCCGCGACGCAGATCCTGTCCGCCGGCGGACAGGAAGCCGTGCAGATGAAGGACCTGGCACAGCGCGCCGGGGTGTCGCTCGCGACGCTCTACCGCTACTTCCCCTCCAAGGAGTACCTGCTGCTCGCGGTGTTGCTGTCCCGGTACCAGGCGGCCTGGCTCCTGGTGTCCGCGGAGGAACCGGCGGGGGACACCGTCCGTGATCGGGTTGCCGCTCACTTCAAGCGCGAGTTCCGCGCACAGCAGCGCAACCAGCGGCTCACCGCGGCGCTGGCCGCCGCGCTGACCGGCGGCGGGCGCAGCTACAGCTCGATCATCGAGGCGGTCGAGCACACCCACTGGCAGGTCATCAGGCACGTGGCGGCGGGCGGCGGCACGCTCAGCGAGCAGCAGGAGAAGCTGCTGCTCGTAGTGCGCGACATCGCGAGCGCGGCGACCCGGCGCTGGCTGGCGGGGACCTACTCCGCCGCCGACGCGGAAGCGGTCATCGAAATCGGCTGCCAACTGCTCGAGCTCCCCGACGCGGTGATCGACGAGGAGCTGGCGCGGGTGGCGCCGGACGTGACCTACACGCCAGCAGGCTAAAGCTCAGCCGGCGGCGAGCAGCGCGGCAAGCCGGTCGAGCTGCTCGTCCGGCCCGCCGAACAGGGCATGCTGCGACATGGCGTTCTTCTGGTACAGGTGCGCGTCGTGCTCCCAGGTGAAGCCGATGCCGCCGTGCAGCTGGACGGTCGCCACCGCGGCGTCGACGTAGCTGGCGGACACCGCGATCCTGGCGACCGCCGCGGCGCGCGAGAAGTCCGCGGGCCGCTCGTCGGCGGCGCGGGCAGCGTCCCGCAGCGCCGCGTGCGCCAGCTCCCAGGTGGTGTGCAGCTCCGCGAGGCGGTGCTTGACCCCCTGGAACGCGCCGATCGGCCGGCCGAAGGCGGCCCGGATCTTGGCGTACTCGGTGGTCATCGCCACGCAGGCGGCCATGCCGCCGACCTGCTCGGACGCGATCGCGAGGTTCGCCAGGTCCGCCGCGAAGCCGAGCGCCGCGGCCGCGTCGCCGTCCAGCCTGGTGCCCGCCGCGCCGTTCAGCCGGACCCGGGCGAGGGCGCGGCTGTGGTCGAGCGCGGGCAGCGGCGTGACCTCGAGCCCGGGCGTGCCCGCCGCGACCTCGAAAAGCTCGGTGCGCCCTCCGGTGTCAGCGGGGATGAGCAGCACGTCGGCCTGTGCCCCGTTCAGCACCTGCGAGATCTCGCCGGACAGCGCGCCGCCGTCGGCGCGCGCCGTCCCCGCGCCGCCCGCGGCCAGTGTCGCGATCAGCTCGCCGCCGGCGATGCCAGGCAGCAGCCTGCCCTCGGCCGCCTCGTTGCCGAGGTGCATCAGGGCGCCCGTCGCCAGCGTGCCGGCGAGCAGCGGCGACGCCACCAGCCCGGCGCCGAGCTCGGTCAGCGCCACGGAAAGCACCGAGTAGCCGGCCTCGGCGCCGCCGTGCTCCGCCGGAATGATCAGGCCGGTAAGCCCGAGCTCCGACATCTGCTTCCACGCGTCGGCGTCGAACGGCTGGCCCGAGCTCATCAGCTCGCGTAGCTTCGGCAGCGGGCTGCGTTCCGTGACGAAGCGCCGCACCGACTGCCTGAACTGCTCTTCGTCTTCGTTAAGTATCAGCGCCATCGCCGGTCCTCAATTCTTCCGCAGGGTGCCCACGCGGAGCTGGTTGAACGGCGTGGAGCGGTCGACGCCCGGGTCCTTGGGCAGGCCGAGCACTCGCTCGCCGATGATGTTGCGCTGGATCTCGTTGGTGCCGCCGGCGACGGACGAGCCTGGGGCGCTGAGCGCGGCGTTGAGCACCTCCCTGACCTCTTCGCTGTCGGATGCGGCGACCGCCGGGCCGAGCACCTCCGCGGCGACCAGGGACGCGAAGGTGCCGAGCTCCGCGCCGGCCAGCTTGGCCACCGAGCCGCGCGGGCCGGGGTCGCGCCCGGCCATCGCCTCTTCGCGCAGCAGCTGGCCGAAGAGGCGCACGGACCGCTCGCGCACGTACAGCTCCGCGAGCTTCCTGCGCAGCCCGGGATCGGCGCTGTCGCCCTGCTTGGCCGCGAGTGAGCTCAGCGCGTGGTACGACAGCGGGCTGGTCCGCGGCGCCCCCATGGTGCCGATGTTCACCCGCTCGTTGCGCAGCATGACGACGGCCGCCCGCCAGCCGTCATTGACCTCACCGATCACCGAGCCTGCGGGCAGCCGCACCTGGTCGAAGTAGACCTCGTTGAACGGGGTCGCGCCGGTGGCGACCTTCAGCGGCCGCACGGTCACCCCGGGGGAGTGCATGTCGACGATGAACATCGTGATGCCGTTGTGCTTGGGCACCGTCGGGTCGGTCCGCGCGATGACCGCGCCGTAGTGGCTGTACTGGGCGCCGGACGTCCACACCTTCTGACCGTTGAGCACCCAGCCGTCGCCGTCAGGCACCGCGCTTGTGGTCAGCGACGCGACGTCAGAACCGGCGGCAGGCTCGGAGAACAGCTGGCACCAGATCTCCTCGCCGCGCAGCATCTTCGGCAGGTACCGCTTCTTCTGCTCCTCGGTGCCAAGCTCAAGGATCGTCGGCCCTGGCATGCCGAGCCCGATGAAGAACACGCCGACCGGGAGCGCGTAGTCGCGCGCCACCTGGCCGAACGCGATCTGCTCGGCGTCGGTCAGGCCCTGGCCGCCATATTCCTTCGGCCAGCTGATACCGGCGAACCCGGCGTCGTAGAGTTTCGCCTGGAACGCCTGCTGCGCTGCAATGTCGGCGCGTCCCGCTTCGCTTCCCTCGTCGCCGCTGCCCCGCCGCGGGGCGTTGGCCTCGAGCCAGGCTCGGGCCCGGTTCCGGAAATCGGTCACTGATTGCTCGCTCATGCCGGTCCATCCCCTGCAAAACCGCAGTTCAGTCTGGTCTTTGAGAGTTTCCTAAGAACTGAAATCGGTTATGATTATCTCGGATTGAGCGAATCACACCCCCGATGTTGGTGTCAACACGGTGCGGGTGTCAACAGAACGCGGGTGTCTACAGGCCCGTCGGCAGAGAGGACTGATCGGCGGATGCGGGTGACCGGGACGCTGCAGCAGGAGGCCTGGGCGCGGAAGGAGATCCCGCCGGTGGAACGAGTCGTTCCCGGCGTGTGGTCGGTGCCCGTGCCGATACCGGACAACCCGCTGCGCTACGTGCTGAGCTACCTGATCGAGCACTCCGCGGGATTCGTTCTCGTCGACCCCGGCTGGGATGCGCCGGCGAGCTGGCAGGCGCTGACCGACGGCTTGGACGCGTGCGGCGTCCCGCTGAGCGCGGTCACCGCCGTGCTCGTCACGCACGTCCATCCGGACCACCACGGCCTGTCCGGCGCTGTACGGGAGGCGTCCGGCGCGTGGATCGGCATGCACGAAGGCGAAGACGCGCTGCTCGCGAGGTTCTCCCGGCCAGACATGGCCGGCTCGATGGCCGGGTACCTGCGCTGGTGCGGTGCCCCCGATGAGCACGTCGGGCAGATGACGGACGGGGGACGGCGCACCGCCAACGCGGCCATGGCCCGCGGCGCGATAGTCAGGGCCGACCGGCTGATCGGGCACGGCGAGCTGATCGACGTGCCCGGGCTGCGGCTGCGCGCGGTGTGGACGCCTGGCCACTCGCCCGGGCACTTGTGCTTTCACGACGAGACCCACGGGCTGCTGCTCACCGGCGACCACGTGCTGCCGCGCATCACGCCCAACATCTCCGCCTGGGATCAGGAGTCCGAGCCGCTCGCCGCGTACCTGGACTCCCTGGAGAAGCTGCGGCCGCTGGCGCCGGATGAGGTACTGCCCGCGCACGAGTACCGGTTCGCCGGTCTCGACGACCGGCTTGACACGCTGCGGGAGCATCACCTGGAGCGGCTGAAGGAGGCGGCAGACATCGTCGGCTCGGGACCTGCGCGGCACACCGCCTGGCAGGTGGCCAGGCAGGTGACCTGGTCGCGCCCGTGGAGCGCGCTGTCACCGTTCCAGCATCAGGCGGCGCTCGGCGAGGTGGTCGCCCACCTGCGCCACCTGCGGTCGCTGCGGGCCGTGAGCTGCGCCGCGGTCGGCGGGGTCGGGCTGTGGCACCCGGCAGGGACCGCCCAGCTGGCCTGACAGATGTGGCCTAACCGTGCATTTCGATAAGAACAAGTTCTGCTTATTGAAAAGAGGGACCGCACATGGGTGTCATCGACGAACGGGTAGCGATCATCACCGGCGGAGCGCGCGGCATCGGCGCCTCCATCAGCAGGCTGTTCGCCGCGGAGGGCGCGAAGCTGGTCATCAACGACCTCGGCGGCAACCCCGACGGCTCGGGCGGCGACGAGGGGCCGGCCAAGCAGATCGCCGACGAGATCGTCGCGGCCGGCGGCACCGCCGTCTCCGACGGCGGCGACATCGGCAACGTCGCGACCGGCGAGCGGCTCGTGCAGACCGCCGTGGAGCGGTACGGCAGGCTGGACATCGTAGTCAACGTGGCCGGCATCCTGCGCGACCGGATGATCTTCAACCTGGCCGAGCAGGACTGGGACGAGGTGATCCGGGTGCACCTGAAGGGTCACTACTCCACCGTTCGTCCGGCCTCCGCTTACTGGCGCGAACAGCGCAACCAGCAGGGCCATTACCGTGTCATCAACTTCACCTCCGTCTCCGGCCTGGACGGTTCGCCCGGCCAGCCGAACTACGCGGCGGCCAAGATGGGCATCGTCGGCCTCACCTACTCCCTTGCCCAGGGCCTGGCCCGCTACGGCGTCACCGCCAACGCGATCGCACCGGGCGCGGCGACCAGGCTCACCGCCACCATCCCGGCCGACAAGCGGGTGCGCGACGAGCGGCCGTCGGACGAGGATCTGCGGATGTCGCCGGACAACATCGCGCCCGTCGCGCTGTACCTGGCGAGCGAGCGGTCGGACTGGCTGACCGGCCGGGTCATCTCCGCCGCGGGCTTCGATGTGGGCCTGTACGAGAACCCGCAGATCATTAGGCAGCTCAGCGCGCCGGCGCCGTGGGAGTACGACCGGCTCGCCGCGGCGATGGAGTCGAGCTTCCGCCCGGCCGCCGACGGGCTGCCGCGCAGCCTCTTCTCCAGTCAGCTCGGCACCAACTGACGACAGTGCGCCAGCCAGCGACTCCGGCGACCCCCTCCACCCAGGCGCAGCATGACCGCTATCAGCGGATGCTGCAGATGGGCACGGCGATGCTGGCCAACGGTGGTGAGGACGCGCTGCAGATGAAGGAGCTCGCGGAGCGCGCGGTGGTCTCGCTCGCCACGCTCTACCGCTATTTCCCGTCCAAGGACCACCTGCTGCTCGCGATAACGCGGAGCCGATACGAGAGCGCGCTGCGGCGGGTGGCCGGCGAGCAGCCGCGCGGCGACACGGTGCGGGAGCGGGTCACCGGCCACCTGCTGCGCGAGTTCCGCGCCGAGCAGCGCGACCAGCGGCTCACCGCCGCGCTCGTCCGGGTGGCCACCGACACCAGGCCCGAGTACCAGCCGGTCATCGCGGACATCCAGCAGCTGCACCTGCGGGTGCTTGAGCACGTCGCGACCGCCGGCGGCCCTGTCGACGCCGGGCTGCGCCGCCGGCTCCTCATCGTGCTCGACGTCTTCGGTGCCGCCACCGGCCGCTGGCTGGCCGGGGTGTCCTCGGCCGCGGAGGCGCGGTTCGAGATCCGGGTGGGCTGCTACCTGCTCGGCGATATCGGCAAGGAGGAGGCCGCCTGATGAAGGTCGACACGATCTTGTCCGCCGCCGAATGGGCGGCACTGCCCGACGAGGCGCGGCGCCTCGAGGAGGCGGGCTACGACGCGGTGTGGACCGCCGAGGTCAGCCACGACCCGTTCCTGCCGCTCGGCGTGGTAGCCGCGGCGACGACGCGCATCGGCTTGGGCACGTCCATCGCCGTCGCCTTCGCCCGCAGCCCGATGACCACCGCGTACACCGCCAACGACCTGCAGGCGGTGTCCCAGGGCCGGTTCATACTCGGGCTCGGCAGCCAGATCAAGGCGCACATCACCCGCCGGTTCTCCATGCCCTGGGGCAGGCCGGCGCCGCAGATGCGCGAGTACATACTCGCGCTGCGCGCGATCTGGGCCTCGTGGAACGAGGGCCGGCCGCTCGACGTGCAGGGCGAGTACTACAAGCACACGCTGATGACGGCCATGTTCCGGCCGGAGTCGAACCCGTACGGCCCGCCGAAGGTGTACCTGGCCGCGGTCGGCACCGCGATGACCAAGGTCGCCGGGGAGGTCGCCGACGGCCTGGTCGTCCACGGGTTCACCACCGAGCGCTACCTGCGCGAGGTGACGCTGCCCGCGCTCGCCGAGGGCGCGGAACGCGCCGGGCGGTCGCGTGACGACATAGAGGTCACCTGCCCCGGCTTCGTGGTACTCGAGGACGACGGCGACGTCGCGCCGCGGATCACCGCGGTGCGCCGCCAGATCGCGTTCTACGGCAGCACCCCGGCCTACCGGCCGGTGCTGGCGCTGCACGGCTGGGGCGAGCTGGCCGACCGGCTGCACACCCTGTCCGTCAGCAAGGACGAGGGCCGCTGGGCCGCGATGGGCGAGCTCATCGACGACGAGGTGCTGCACGCGTTCGCCGTGATCGGCACGTCGCGCGACGCCGGGGCGGAGCTGAAGCGCCGCTACGGCGACATCGTGGACCGGGTCACCGTGCCCAGGTCGGGCGGCATACCGCCGGAGCAGCTGCGCGGCCTGCTTGCCGGGCTCGGCTGAATTGGCGGAACGGCGGCGGGGCCACATGGATGTGTCTGGCTGGGGTACCGCATCACACAAAGAACATGGATGTTGAAGTCGCGAGGCGCCGCAGCGCGGGAGCGGCAGGAGGCGATCATGAGCACATTCGATTCGGGAGTCGCCAAGGACCCAGCCGTGAGCTTGTTCGAGTCGGAAATCGGCGAGACCGCTAGACGGCTTGCCAGTCCTCGGTTCGAGGGCGTTACACGGTTGTACTCAGCGCGTCAGGTTGTAGAGCAGCAGGGCACTATCCCCGCCGACTACACCGTGGCAAGAGTGGCGGCCGAGCAGTTCTACGATCGGCTTCGTCAGCTTTTCGCCGAGCGCAAGCAGATCACCACTTTCGGTCCCTACTCGCCGAGTCAGGCCGTGACCCTGAAGCGGATGGGCATCGAGGGTATTTACCTGGGGGGCTGGGCCACATCGGCCAAGGGGTCCGTCACCGAGGACCCTGGTCCCGACCTGGCCAGCTACCCGCTGTCGCAGGTGCCTGAGGAGGCCGCGCCGATAGTACGCGCCCTGCTCACGGCGGACCGTAACCAACGCTTCGCCCGCTCGCGGCTGAGCGAAGCGGAACGTGCCGCCGCCCACGAGGTCGACTACCGTCCGTTCATCATCGCCGACGCCGATACGGGACACGGCGGCGACGCTCATGTCCGGAACCTGGTCCGCCGGTTCGTCGAGGCGGGTATCCCCGGGTACCACATCGAGGACCAGAAACCCGGCACCAAGAAGTGCGGGCACCAGGGCGGGAAGGTGCTCGTCGGCGTGGACGAGCAGATCAAACGGCTGAACGCCGCCCGCTTCCAGCTCGACGTTATGTGGGTGCCGGGCATCATTGTGGCCAGGACCGACGCCGAGGCGGCCACTTTCCTGGAGGGGCGCGGTGATGAGCGCGACCATCCGTTCATTCTGGGTGCCACCAACGCTGACCTGCCGGCCTACAAGGTCGGCTACCTCGCCTTGGTCCGGAAGCTCCACGAGCTGGGGGTCGGCGACGCGCGCGGTCACCTGCTGTACAGGATCTCCGACGCCGAGTACGACGAGGGTAGCGCCTGGCTTGCCCAGATGGGGCTGCTACTCGAGCTCGAAGAGATGGCCAGGGCGTTCCAGCGAGCCGGCGGGTCGTCGGCGGAGGAACTGCTGGACAGGGCCGAGACGCTATACCTCGATGCCTGGCTGTCCGAGGTCGGCCTCAAGAGCTATCCCGAGGCGGTCGCGGACGTGATCGAGTTTCGCGCCGGTGAGGGTCAGTCCTTCGACATGACCGCCGGTGAGTGGCTGGCTTTCGCGAACCGCACGTCCTTCCACGCCGCCCGGTGCAAGGCCAGGTCCATGGGCATCGACATGTTCTGGGACTGCGAGGCCGCCAAGACTCCCGAAGGCTACTACCAGGTGCAGGGCGGAATCGAGTACGCGATCGCCAGGTCCCTGGCGGTCGCCCCGTTCGCCGACATCCTCTGGATGGAAACCAAGACCGCGGACCTGGCGGACGCCCGGCGCTTCGCCGAGGCCATCCACGCCGAGTTCCCCGCCAAGATGCTCGCGTACAACCTGTCCCCGTCGTTCAACTGGGACACGACCGGGATGAGCGAGGAGGAAATGAGGCGATTCCCTGAAGAGCTCGGCAAGCTTGGGTTCGTCTTCAACTTCATCACCTACGGCGGGCACCAGATCGACGGCCTGGCTGCGGAGGAGTTCGCCGCTGCGCTTAAGCAGGACGGCATGCTCTCCCTGGCCCGGCTGCAGCGGAAGTTCCGCCTGGTCGAATCGCCCTACCGGACGCCCCAGACGCTCGTGGGCGGGCCACGGGTGGATGCGGCGCTCATGGCCTCTTCGGGCGGCACGGCGGCCACCAAGGCGATGGGGAAGGGCTCGACGCAGCACCAGCACCTGGTCCAGACCGAGGTGCCGGTCAAGCTGCTCGAGGGATGGCTCGCGATGTGGGCCAAGCACTACCAGATCCCGTATTCGCTGACTGCCGGGCTGCGGCCGCACACGGCGGGGTCGGAGTTGCTCGAGCTCACCCTCTCCACGGCAGGCGGGGAAAAGGTCGCCAACATCGTCTTCGACGTGATCGCGGATCGCCGGGGGCGCAGCATCCTGTCGGTCCGGGACCAGAACACCTTCGACAGCGATTTGCGCAAGAAGCGCCTGATGACGCTGAACCACCTGTTCCTGATCCACCGGTACAAGATCTGGTCGGTCCACTACGTCAGTCCGACCGACGACAACCGCTACCAGGCCCAGAAGATGAAGACGCACGGCCTCTTCAGCGACGTCCACGACGAGGTTGGCGATGTCATCGTCGCCGATGTCAGCGCGGACGGTGTCAAGGCCCTGCTCGCCCCCGATCATGAGCGCCTGAACGCCCTGATCCAGCGGATGTACCCATACTCTCCCGTCGACATCGCCGATTCCTGACAGCTCCGGCGTCCGGCATCTTGGCCTGCGATTTCCTGCGCGTGGACGGAGGCAGCGGTCAGGGTGCGAGGTCGCCGGGCGGGCGGCGGGCGGTGCTGGCGGTGCTGGCGGCCCGGCCGAGTTGCAGCAGCATCTGGGGGTTGCCCGGCAGCGTCAGCCTTTCCCGGATGAGGGCCCGCGTGACCGCGTCTTCGAGCGGCTGGGTGTACAGGCTTGCGAACACCCACGTGCTGGCTGCGTGCAGCAGCAGCCGCTGCAGCGCCTGGCCGGCGCGCAGCCAGTCGGCCCGGCGGTCGCCGGGTGTTAGCAGGACCGCGGTCGCGACCGGGGGCACCTCGTCCTCGTCTGCCCGAGTAGGCGGCCTGGCCAGGTCGCGTCCCAAGTCGAAGTCGCGCTGCCGCAGTTGCCCGTGCGGGAGCCGGCCTGGCGCCCTGGCAGCGAGCGATGTCGCGGGCACGCCGTCCCTGGCCGTGCTTGACGGATCCCTGGTCCACTTCCGGACTTCCGCACGTGTCTGCGGATCGCGGTCGCCGCGGCGGGCGGCGTCGCCGACGATGAGGGCGAGCCGCTCATAGGGCAGGCCGTCGCCGATGAGTGCCAACTCGGCTCCCTCGGCCAGCGCGTCGTGCTGCAGGCCTGGCAGCAGCCCGGCCGGCAACGTCCCGCTCGCGAACGGTCCTCGGTGGGTGTGCCGATGCGGCACGGCGGCCAGCATCTGCCGTTCCCGCACGTTCATTGGCTCTGCGGTGCCGATCGCCACTCGGGCGAGCAGCCTCAGCTGTGCCGGGTCGGGCAGCAGCTCAACTGCCGTCTGGTAGCCGAGCGAGCGTACCGCCAGCCGCAGCCCGAATAGCGCCGCGCCGCAGCTAATCATCATCTCCCGGCCGATCGGGTCGGTTCGCAGCTTGCGCTGGGGATCGGACCATAGCTCGACCGCATCCTCGGTCACCCGGAATTGCCACGGCTGGCTGTTGTGCACTGATGGAGCGCGTGCGGCCGTGGCGATCAGGTACGAGGCATTCCTGGCGAGAAAGCGCGCCTGCCCGGCCGCGCTCCGCGCCGCAGTGTCCGCTCGCTCGTTCATCCTGCGATGATCCGCCGGGGCCGGGTCAGGGGGACAGGGCCGTTAGCCGGCAAGCGGGGTGATCAAGGTCCTAACCCGAACCAGGCGCAGCCCCAGTCAGCGCAGACGTCAGCCCGCGTGGCAGTGGCCCGGCGGGGCAGGCACGTTCAGCGTCGGGTTGCGGTCGAAGAAGCCCGTCGGCCTGAGCATGAACCCGGTCCTCGCGACCGGCATCACCGGCCAGTCCTCGGTCCGCACCACGTGCGTCGGGCCGAACGTGTGCCACACCACGATGTCCTGGCCGTCGATGTCCCTGTCGGCCGCGGCGTAGGCGGGCAGCCCGCCGCCGGGGCTCTGGTTCACGAAGTCGCCCGCCGGGTACCGCTGCGCCGGGTCGTAGCGGGTCACCCACAGCGCGCGGGTGGCGAAGCCCGCCCGCGCCGCGAGCGGCGAGTCCGGATGCGCGAGCAGCGCCGGATGCGGCTGCGGGCACAGCGTGAACGCGGTCGGCCTGCCGAACCGGTTCGTCCGCTCGGTGCTGACCACCCGCCACACCCGGCCGCGTGACGCGTCACCCGGCCGCGCCGCCGAAGCCTCCGACGTCAGCCGGGTCACCGTCTGCGCGATCGCGTTGCCGAACGGGTTGTCGGGACCGACCGGCAGCCCGTGCACGTCGACCTCCTCGACGGCGTTGGCCTGCCCGTCCACGGACATGTCGAGCCGGGCGCTGAACAGGTGCTGGTGTACCGGCGCGCCGAGCCCGGGCGCCACCTCGGTCGAGTACGGGTACTCGCCGCCCGGATGTCCGGCAGTGAACACGACCCCGGTCATCTTGACCTCGCACTCGATCGTGCCGTCGAGGTAGAAGTACCAGTAGAAGCCGTAGTCGTAGTTGCCGACCGTGGTGAAGAACGACACCACGAGCCGGCGCTGGCGCCGCGACTGCGCCGAGCCGTTGAAGATGTCGGTGTGCTTCCAGAGGATGCCGAAGTCCTCCTCGTGGATGCAGATCGCGTTGCGCACCTCGCGCGGCTCGCCGGTCTCCCCGCAGATGACCGCGTCCAGGTAAGTGATCTCGCCCAGGCAGTCGCAGCCGAGCTCAAGCGAGTTCACCCACTTGCCGACCAGGTACTCCCCGGTGTCGAAGTAGGCCTGCCAGTAGCGGAACCGCGGGTCGCCGTAGGGCACCACCATCTCCGGCACGGAAGCGCGGTAGATCACCGGCCGCCCGGCCAGCTCGATCTGGTGCAGGGTGAGCCCCTCGCGCGCGTCGAAGCCCACCCGCAGCGACCAGTCCTGCCAGCGCAGCAGGCCGCCGTCCACGGTGAAGCTCGGCCCCTCCGGCTGGGTGATCTCGACCGGCCGCAGGCCGGCGCGCTCCGGCCCGCGCACCGCCGGGTCGTCGTAGTCGCCCGACTCCCGCGGCACCGGCAGCACGAACTCGTCGGTTACCCGCAGCACCTTCTTCTCGATCAGGTCGACGTGCGCGGTCACGCCGTCGACCGGGTGCGCCCACGCCAGGTCGTGCTCGCCCTCCTGCAGGAAGGCAAGCACCCGCACCATCCGCCGCGCGTCATCCTCGGCAGGCGCGCGATAGGCGCCCGCCGTGATCGGGCAGATCCGGATCTTGCTCATGTCGGTAAGACCGCGCCTGGCCATGGCCGCCTGCCACTGCGGGTCGGCGGCCACGATCTCCTCGACCAGGTGGAACTCGGAATCGACGATCGGCAGTTGTCCCTCCGCCGCGGTGTCGATAACCCGGGCGCTGACCACGCTGCCCTGGGTGAGCGACACCACGACATCGGCGGATTCGCCGGTCTTCAGGTTGAGCAGGAACGCGCGCAGCCGCCGGTCGGCCGCCCCCGGTTGGGATGCACCGGCGAGGACCTCCTCCTTCGACGGCTCCTCGAGCCCGTAGTAGGCGAACCGGACCGGGTCCGCGAGCAGCCCGGCGGCCACCATGATCCTCCGCCCGGCGAGGTACTCGCCGGCCGTCGCCGGGTCAAGCGGGTGCGGATGGCCGGTCATCGGCTGCCTCCTGTTTTCTGTGTACCGAACGGGTTGTGGTGCTAACTGACCGGTACCCGCTACTCGTCAGCGACGATCGAGCCGACCCGCTCGCCGAGCCCCGGGTCACGCCGGCTCAGGAAGTAGGCGTAGGCGACGGACACGATGACGACGCCGAGCGCCGCGTAGGGGAACCAGTCGTACGGCGACGGCTGGCCGGGCTTGACCAGGTAGTACACGGGGACGCCGATGGCGATCATGCCGAGCACCGGCAGCACCGCGTGCTTGACGACGTTGAACTCCTGCGGCCGGTACCTGCGGTAGTAGAACGGCAGCGCCAGGTTAGACAGGAAGTACACCACGAGCACCAGGATCGTGCCCATCGTGGAGGACTCCACGAAGAAGTTCAGCGCGCTCATCGAGCCGCTGTCGCCGCCGATGAGGTGCAGCAGCGCCCAGACAGCGATGATTGCGGTGGCGATGGTGACGAACGCGATGATCGCGTTGACCGGCGTGCGCCGCACCGGGTGGACCTGGCCAAGCCAGCGGGGCAGCAGCCCCTCGCGGCCGGCGTTGAAGATCAGCCGGGCCTGGGAGTTCACCGCCGAGATCAGCACACCGAGTGTGGAGGTGATGCCCGCGATCCAGGCGAAGAGGGACAGCCACGCGGCGATGTTGTGCGACACGTTGATGAACGGGATGGCGGCGCCGCTGAGCGCGGTGACGTTGTACTTGAAATCGGTGGCGGTGGCGTAGGCGTAGAGCACGTAGCCGGTCACCATCAGCGCGATGGACAGGAACACCGCCCGCGGCACGTTACGCCGGGGGTTGCCGGTTTCCTCGGCCAGCGCGGCGGAGTTCTCCCAGCCGATGAACAGGTAGACGGCGAGCGGGAATCCGGCCGCGAGGCCGGTGAAGCCGTTGGTGATGTGGCTGGGCTCGAACGGCACCGCGGACAGGTGCCCGCCGTTCTTGATGATCGCGGCCACCGACACCACGATCAGCACCAGCATCTCGAAGCCGAAGAACAGCCCGGCCAGCTTGGTAGACACGGCCACGCCGCGGAACATCATGTACATCGCGCCCGCGGTGAAGATCACCGAGAAGATGACCCAGGGGACGTTCCAGTTGAAGTAGTACTGCAGCACCATCGAGATGTAGCCGCCGCAGATGGCGAGCACCGAGGAGATCGCGACGATGTACCCGGCGCCGCACAGCAGCGCCGTGGTCACCGCACTGGTGCCGCCGAACGTCTTGCCCACGTAGGAGATGAACCCGCCGGTGGACGGGTGCGCCCGGGAGAACTCCGACAGCGTGTTGCCGAGCAGCGCGATCGCGATGCCGGCCACGATGATGGTCAGCGGCGCGGCGACTCCCGCGGTGAGGAACAGGAAGCCGGCTCCGAAGTAGAAGCTGTACGCCGGGCCGATGTTCGCCATCGTCGAGGCGGAGATGTCGACCAGCCTGAGCGCGCCCCGGTTCAGCCGGTCCGGCGCTTCAGGTGCCTTGGTTTCCGAAAACGGTACTGCCGCCTCGCTCATCGCGACCCTCCGGGGAGTTGCCACTCCCGGCACGCTCGTCATCTTTGGCAAGCGCTTTCCGGTTTTCCGTGAAAATATCGAATCTCCCAGCCGGCGCGCAAGACTCAACGGGGCGGACGGGGTCTTGTGCTGTCCCGCAGCACCACCTCGCCGGGCACCGGCACCACCCGCGGCCTGGTCGGCGCGTCGTGGCTGAGCACCAGCCGGGCGGCGATCTCGCCGAGCCGCTTGAGCGGCAGCCGCACGGTGGTGAGCGGCGGGTACACGTCGCGCAGCGTCGGGATGTCGTCGAAGCCCGCCAGGGCGATGGCGCCGGGCACGTCGATGCCCGCGGCCCGCAGCCTGGCAAGCGCGCCGACCGCCATGATGTCGCTGACCGCGAACACGCAGTCGGGCAGGGGTTCGCCCGCCGCGAGTATCTCGCTCATGGCGGCGTAGCCGCCGTCGCGCGACAGCTCGCCGTGCACCACCCTGGCCGCCTCGAGCGGCACCGACCAGGCGCTGAGCCCGTCCAGGAAACCGCGGGCCCGGTCCTGGACAGTCAGCAGCGAGCGCGGTCCCGCGAGCACCGCGAACCGCCGGTGCCCGAGCGCCGCGAGGGCCCTGGCCAGGGCTTCGGCGCCGGACCGGTTGTCCGGCAGCACCGTGTCCACGCCGAGCAGGTCCTGCCCGATGCAGGCCGCCCGGCCGCCCGCCCTGGTGAACGCCTCGAGTTCGGCGCGCAGCGCCGACCTGGCCGCGGTGTTGTCGGACCTGCTGCCGACAAGGACGACGGCCCGTGCCCGCTGCGCGCGCATCAGCGCGACGTACTCGCGCTCGGCGTCCTCGTTGGCCGCCGTGCTCGTCATGCACAGCAGCAGCCGCCCGCCGCCGATGAGCTCGCCGTCGGCGACCTCGATGAGCCCGGCGGCGATCTCGGAGAAGTAGGGGTCGGAGATGTCGCGCAGTGCCACGCCTACCATCGTGCTCTGGCCGGTCGCCACCGCCCTCGCCTGGAGGTTGGCGGTGTAGCCGAGATCGGCGACCGCCTTGTTCACCCGGTCTTCGAGGGCCTTGCCGACCTTGCGCGACCCATCGCGCACAGCACGGGCGTTCACCACCCGGGACGCGGTGGTCAGCGACACCCCGGCCCGGTCGGCGACATCCTGCAGCGTCACCCGTTGCTGCCCATCGGGACGTACGTCCGGCACTGGACCTCCTCGCCACCCGCCTTCGGCCGCCCGTCTGCCTGCTTGACCGGCCGTGCCGCCAAGCCTATTCTCGGGAAAGCCCTTTCCGAAACAGTCTCTTAACGACGTCAATATCCCGCTCGCGGAAGGCTGCTCTATGGCGCGCAAGGTCATTCACGTCGCCCTGAACGGGGTCACCGGACGGATGGGATACCGGCAGCACCTGGTGCGGTCGCTGCTTGCCATCAGAGAACAGGGCGGGATCGCGCTCGACGACGGAAACGTGTTGTATCCCGAGCCGGTTCTCGTCGGGCGCAGCGAGGAGCGGCTGCGGGCCATCGCCGAGCGGCACGGCCTGTCCCGGTGGACCACCAGCCTCGATGAGGTGCTCGGCGACCCGGACATCGACGTGTACTTCGACACCCAGGTGACGAGCGCGCGGGAAGACGCGCTGCGCCGCGCGATCGCGGCGGGCAAGCACGTCTACACGGAAAAGCCGGTGGCGGCCGCCGCCGCGGCCGCGTTCGCGCTGGCCGAGGCGGCGCGCGCGGCAGGCATCACGCACGGCGTCGTGCAGGACAAGCTGTTCCTGCCCGGCATGATCAAGCTGCGCCGGCTGGTTCGCGAGGGCTTCTTCGGCCGGGTGCTATCGGTGCGGATCGAGTTCGGCTACTGGGTATTCGAGGGAGACGGCATCCCGGCGCAGCGCCCGTCGTGGAACTACCGCGCGGAAGACGGCGGCGGCATCGTGCTTGACATGTTCCCGCACTGGACGTACCTGCTCGAGGAGCTGTTCGGCCCGGTCCGTGCGGTCTACGCGCGGCGCGTCACCCACCTGCCGCGGCGCTGGGACGAGGCGGGCGAGCCGTATGCGGTGACCGCCGACGACGCCGCCTACGCGGTGCTTGAGTTCGACGGCGGCGCCGTCGGCTCGGTGAACTCCTCCTGGGCGGTCCGCGTCAACCGTCGCGAGCTGCTCGAGGTGCAGGTCGACGGCACGCACGGCAGCGCGGTCGCCGGCCTGCGTAACTGCGCCGTCCAGCACAAGGTTTCCACCCCGATGCCGGTGTGGAACCCCGACCTGCCCGACCCGCTCGACTACCAGGCGATGTGGACCGACATGCCCGACACCATGGCCATCGACAACGGGTTCAAGGCGCAGTGGGAGCTGTTCCTGCGCTCCGCCGCCCGCGGCGAGCCGTTCCGCTGGGACCTGTTCGCCGGGGCCAGGGGTGTCCAGCTCGCCGAACTCGCGATGCGCTCATCGGATGAGGGCCGCCGGGTCGAGATCCCCGCGGCGGGGAGCACGGTGCCCGGCGGCACAGCATGACCGCCGCCATCGTGTTGCCGGGCCGGGCCGAACCCCTGGAGATCACGGTGCCCGGCTGGGCGGATGGGTACCCGCCGCCCGCGTCGCGGCGCGTCTACGCGGCCGCGCACGTCGCCTCGGTGGACAGCGGCGATCTCATCGACTGGCAGGCGACGCTGCGGTTCCGCGACCACCTGTGGGAGCACGGCTTCGCGGTCGCCGAGGCGATGGACACTGCGCAGCGCGGCATGGGCCTGCCCTGGGGGCTGGCGCGCGAGCTGATCGCGAGCACGGCGGAGCGCGCCGCCGCCCGTCGCGCGGCCGGCCGGTTCGCGGACCTCGCCTGCGGGGCGGGCACCGACCATCTGCCGGCCGGCGAGCGCCACTCGCTGACCGCGATCATCGACGGCTACGCGGCGCAGCTCGCGTTCGTCCAGTCGACAGGCGGCCAGGTGATCCTGATGGCGAGCCGCGCGCTCGCCGCGGCCGCCACCGGGCCACGTGACTACCTGGAGGTCTACGAGACGCTGCTCAAGCAGGCGAGCGGGCCGGTCATCCTGCACTGGCTCGGCGAGGCGTTCGACCCGGCCCTGGCCGGCTACTGGGGCGGCGGCGACTTCGAGTCCGCGGCCGCGACCGTCCTGGAACTGGTCAACCGGGTCGGCGACAAGGTCGACGGGATCAAGCTGTCGGTGCTCGACGCCGGGCACGAGGTCGCGCTGCGCCGCAGGCTCCCCGCCGGCATCCGCCTCTACACCGGGGACGACTTCGGCTACGCCGAACTGATCGAGGGCGACGACCAGGGGCACAGCGACGCGCTGCTCGGCGCGTTCGCCGCGGTCACCGCACCGGCCGCCGCCGCGCTGCGTGCCCTGGACGCTGGCGACCGCGCCGGTTACCGGGCGGCGATCGGGCCGACGGTGCCGCTCAGCCGCCTGATCTTCGAGGAGCCGACCTACTACTACAAGACGGGCGTCGCCTTCCTCGCCTGGCTCAACGGCCACCAGCCGCGGTTTTCCATGCTCGACGGCCAGGAGTGGAACCGGCCGCCGGGTCACCTGGTCAAGGTGTTCGAGCTGGCGGCGGCGGCCGGGGCACTGGCCGAACCGGACATGGCGGTCACCCGGATGACCGCGTTGCTCAAGGCGCGCACATGAGCGAGCTTGCGAGCGAATCGGTAAGTACTGTGCGTCCGCGAATGCGGACTCCGAGCGTCAGCGAGGTGTCCTCATGAGCGAGCTTGCGAGCGAATCGGTAAGTACTGTGCGTCCGCGAATGCGGACTCCGAGCGTCAGCGAGGTGTCCTCATGAGCGAGCTTGCGAGCGAATCGGTAAGTACTGTGCGTCCGCGAATGCGGACTCCGAGCGTCAGCGAGGTGTCCTCATGAGCGTGCTCGGCCGGCTGTCACTCAACCAGGCGACGGTCAGGCCGCTGAGCGTCGCCGACGCGGCGGCCCTGTGCGTCAGGCACGAGATCCCCGCGATCGGGCTGTGGCGCGAGCAGGTCGCCGACGCCGGGCTCGACGCCGCCGCGAAGACGGTGCGGTCGGCCGGGCTGCGCGTGTCCAGCCTGTGTCGCGGCGGGTTCTTCACCCACGCCGACGCCGGCGCCCGGCGGGCGGCGATCGCGGACAACAAGGCGGCGATCGCCGAGGCGTCCGCGCTCGGCGCCGGCACGCTCGTCCTTGTCTCTGGCGGCCTGGTGCCTGGCAGCCGCGACATCGGACTGGCCAGGCGGATGATCGCCGACGCCATCGGCGAACTCGTCCCCGTCGCCCATGCGCACGGGGTCCGCCTGGGCATCGAGGCCCTGCACCCGATGTTCGCCGCCGACCGCTGCGTGATCACTCGCCTCGGCGAGGCGCTCGACCTGGCGCTTGAGTTCCCCGCCGACGCGGCAGGCGTCGTCGTGGACACCTACCACCTGTGGTGGGACGCGGCGCTGCTCGCGGACATCGCGCGGGCGGGGGAGCGGATCGTCAGCTACCAGGTCTGCGACTGGATCCTGCCGCTGCCCGCCGACACCCTGCTCGGCCGCGGCCACGTCGGCGACGGCCATATCGATTTCCCCCCGATCACCGCCGCTGTCGCCGCGGCTGGCTACACGGGCGACATCGAGGTGGAGATCTTCAACGAGACCGTCTGGTCCGCGCCGCCCGACGAAACCGCTGCCCGCCTGCGCGCCACCTTCCCCGGCGTGTTCTGAGAGCCGCATGCGCTGCCGCTGCTGTCGCCGTCGCACTGGTCGCGGCGTCATCGATCGGGGCAAACGCTTCAGCCAGACCTACCCGGCCGGTATCGGCATCGCCGCCGGTGCCGTCGCACGCGACCGCGGTCGCCGGAGCTCAGCTGTGGCTCAAGCGTTATAACGGCCCGGGCCACGGTGTCGACCAGGCCCGCTCGGTGGCCGTCAGCCCTAACGGGAAGACGGTCTACGTCACCGGTAACAGCTACGGGAGCACGGCCACCGGGATCGGCGACTACTCGCCTACCACGGCTGAGCCGCTTTCTGCGGCCTTCTAGTCACTGCAATGCCAGGTGTAAACCGCATTTGGCGGGTAGTTGGACCGGCATGAGCAAGATCAGGCGGTGGTTCGGCAAGCGGCGCGAGGAGATCTGGGCTGAGCCTGAACTCCCCCCCTTCATCAAGATAAACCCGATGGCCGCCGGGGTTCCGACGGACGCCATTCAGCCCGGTGACATCACCATGGGCATGATGGCCAGGGAATTCCTCGACATGCCTGACGACGAATAGCCACGGCACGAGTTCGGGACAGTTACCGCTCCCGGACCGCGTAGGTCAGGTGGGTGACCCGCTGCGTCGGCTCCGCGCGGACCGGCACCAGGGCCACGCGGCCCGCGTCCACGCCCTCGAACAGGCGAATTCCTGAGCCGAAAAGCACGGGTGACAGCGCGATCGAGAACTCGTCGACCAGGCCGGCGTTCACGTACTCCAGGATCGTCGCGCCGCCGCCGCCGATGCGCACGTCCCGGTCGCCCGCGGCCTGGCGGGCCTGGTCGAGCGCGGTCTCGATGCCGTCGTTGACGAAGTGGAAGGTGGTACCGCCCGGCCGCTCCCAGGGGTCGCGCTTCTCGTGCGTCACGACGAAGACCGGCGTGTGGAACGGCGCCTCCTCCGGCCATGCCTTCTCGCCGAGGTCGAACATGCGCTTGCCCATCACGCTCGCGCCGGTGCGCTCAAACGTCTCCCGCGCGATGTCGTTGTCGCGTCCCTCCTCGCCGCCCTCGCCGAGCTTCAGGTTCTCCCGGAAGAACCGCAGCGGGAAGACCCACTGCTGCAGTTCCATCCACTGCGCCGTCCAGCGCTGCGCGTCCGGGTCGTCCGTGCGCTCCTCGGGCGCGATGAACCCGTCCAGCGACATCGACACGCTGAAGAACACCTTTCCTGCCATCAGTCCTCAACTCCCTTACGAAGGATCTCGGTGACGTAGGCAGCCAGGTTGCCCAGGGTCTGCTCGCCGCCCTCGATCGCGTGGTACTTCTCGGTCGCCTCATCGCGCAGCTCCCTGGTGGGGAAGACCGTGCGCATCTCGATCCGCGTCGCCGCGCCGTCGGGCGCGAACGTGATGACCGACGCGAAGGCGTTCGGGTCGCCGCGGGTCTCACCGTGCAGCAGGGCGATCCGCTCCGGCGGTGCGATCTCGGTCCAGGAGATCCACTCCTGGTAGTCCGTCCCGTCCGGTCCGTGCATCACGAACTCCCACTCACCGCCGACGCGGAACTCGAACGCCCGCGTGGTGGTGCTGAACCCCTCCGGTCCCCACCACCGTGACAGGTGCCGCACTGCGGTGAACGCCTCGAACACCAGCTCCCGCGGTGCCCTGATGACCCGGGAGATCACGATCTCGCGGTCGGCCGTCGCGGACTGCGCCGGCGCCCCTCGTCCCGTCGCGTTCATCGGCTACTCCTCCTGCCTCGCCTGCTTCAGGTCCTGCACGTACTCGTCCAGCCGGTCGAAGCTCTCGTTCCAGAACCGCTCGAAGCCGCCGACCCACTCGTGGACCGGCCGCAGCCCGCGGGCGTCCAGGCCGTAGAGGCGCTGCTTGCCCACCTGCCTGTCCCGCACCAGCCTGACCTCCCGCAGCACCCGCAGGTGCTTGGACGCCCCCGGCTGGGTCATCCCCAGCTCGCGGGCGAGTTCGGTCACCGGCCGCTCGCCTGAGCGCAGCAGTGCCAGGATCTGCCGGCGCTGCGGCTCGGCGATCGCGTTGAAGACGTCCGACGTCGTCGCTGCTCGTGCCATGGGAGCCATCATATGCCGATATCGGCATGCGTCAAGCCGGAGGAATCACCAACACGGGGACCGTCTCGCTGTCCGGGCCGACAGACGCCATTCAGCCCGGTGACATCAGGATGGGCAAGGCCATCGGGACGGCTTGGTGATGCGCCTGAAACGCCAGCTAACACCAAGATGGTCTCGACGCTCCGATCAGCCCGATGCCGTCGCGGTGCTGGCGGGCACGAAGACAGGAACGACCTCGCTGTCCGGGGTTGGGTGCCGGTAGGCGATGCGCAGCGGCGCGCCGATGCTGAGCGATTTCGGCTCGCCGCCCTCGAGGCGTGCCCACCACCACGGTCCCTCGGCGAGTTCCGCGATGCACAGGATCACCGGGTCAGTGCCCGGCCTGCCGTGGGACACGGTCCAGCTGACCAGGATCGCGTCGCCGATGGCCCGCCGCCAGTCGAGGTCGGTGGCGGCGCATCGCTCGCACTGGGCGGACTGCGGCGCGGAGATGGCGCCGCACGCAGGGCAGTGGCGGAGCAGGAACTGGCCGGACGCCGCCGCGTCGAAGAACGCGGCGGTGTCAGCGTCGCGGGCCACGGGGCCGACTGTCATCGCGATCGCCCTTCCGGTCAGCTCGCCGCGGCGAGAATCAGCGTCGAGTGGTGGTCGAGGATGCCGCCGTTGCCCGACACCAGCACCAGGTCGTGACGGGGCACCTGGCGCTCGCCGCCCTGGCCGCGGGCCTGAATGATCGCCTCGGACAGCGGGGTCATTCCCCACATGTAGTAGGAGGACAGCTGGCCCCCGCCGGTGTTGAGCTTGAGCTTGCCGTCCGAGCCGAGCACGCCCGAGGCGACGAGCGGCCCGCCCTCGCCCTTGTCGCAGAACCCGTAGTCCTCGAGCGTGACGAGCACCGTGTAGGTGTAGCAGTCGTACAGCTCGACCACGTCGATGTCGGCCAGGCCGACGCCGGCCATCCGCAGCGCGGCCGGACCCGCGGTCGCGGCGCCGGTGACGAGCCCGAAGTCGTCGAAGCGGCGGCCGGAATGGCCCGGGTGCGCCTGCGCCCAGCCGCGAACCCAGACCGGAGGCTGCCGCAGGCCGGCCGCCCGGTCGGCGGTGGTGACGATCACCGCGATGCCGCCGTTGGAGACCAGGCAGCAGTCGAGCAGGTGGAACGGCTCGGCGATCCACCGCGAGGCGTGGTAGTCCTCGAGCGTGATCGGCTGGCGGAACTGCGCCAGCGGGTTGCGCACGGCCCAGTCCCGCTGCGCGACCGCGATGGCGCCGAGCTGGTCGCTTGTGGTGCCGAACCGTCCCATGTGCCGGCGCGCGGCCAGCGCGTACAGCTGGTTGGGGCTGACGATCCCGGCAGCCGCGGACAGTCCGCGCCAGCCTTCGGGCACCCGCCGCCGCGCGCTGTAGGCGTCAGAGCCGGACACCCCCTGCCGCAGCGGCGCGTCCGCCCACACGCAGGCGACGGCGCTGGCCATGCCGGACATCACCGCCATCGACGCGACCTGGACCATCGCGCCGGCGGTCGAGCCGAACGCCTGCATCTCCGACAGCAAGCCCAGGTCGTGCAGGCCAAGGTCGCCCTGCAGGCTCAGGTCGACGCCGCGGGACACGCCGGAGGAGACCAGCAGCCCGTCGATGTCGCCAAGCGCCAGGCCGGCATCGGCGGCGGCCAGCCGGACCGCGTCGGCGGCGAACCGCGCCGCGGTGCGCCCGTAGGTACGGCCGAGTTCGGTCATGCCGAGGCCGGCGATGACCGGGCGGCGCGCGGCTGGCAGGCTGGCCGGGGTCATGCCCGGCGCGGCCGCGGTCACCTCGCCCGCCGGTTCGGCAGCCGCCTCGCTGCGGTGGTCATGGACCGTTTCCTTCCGTCGTGGCCAGGTCACTGCCGGCTGGCTGGGTGGCGACCGCCCGCAGCAGGAAGCCGACGAGCCGTTCGGCGTGCGCCCTGATGTCCCGGTTCAGGCTGGCCATGAGGTCGGCCGGGGTGGTCAGCGCGTGCATCATCGCGCCGCCGGTCAGGGTGTCGAGCAGCAGCGTTACCGGCGCGTCGGCGGCGAGTTCACCGCGGTCGATGCCGCGGCGGACGATGGCGCGGGCGGCGAGCACCTGCGACAGCCTGATGGCCGCGTAGTGCTCCGCCACGCCGGGGATGGCGTCGGCCTCGAGGCTGAGCCGCAGCGCGGCGCGGCTGCCCGGCCCGGCGTACAGGTCAAGCATCTGCACGGCGAGTTCGGTGAGGTCGCCGCGGAGCGTGCCGGTGTCGACGTCGGCCACCTGCGACATCCGCAGCGTCACCGCGTCGGCGAGCAGCGCCTCCTTGCTGTTCCAGCGGAGGTACAGGGAGGCCTTGCCCACTCCCGCGCGCCTGGCGACCGCTTCCATCGCGAAGCCGGCCCACCCGGCCTCGCCGAACAGGTCAAGCGCCGCCTGGGCGATCCTGCGGTCCACCCCCGGGTCCCTGGGGCGCCCTGGTGACATGTTCGTCGCGGTCACGCCGCCCCTCCTTCCGCCGGGGTACCCGCCAACGGCGGCCCGCCTTCATCCGGGCCGCGACCTATTGCTGAACGATGACCGTCAAGATATCATCCCAGAACATGAACGGGAAGCGTTCAGTAAAGGCAAGTCATGCGGATGCCAGTCATTCAGCACGCGGAGGTGCCGGGTGGAAGCACGGGAACTGACCGCGTTCGCGACGTCCGTGGCCGGGGTGACCGCGCGGCGCTGGGGTAAGGCGGCGCAGGCCGCCGGCGGGGACCTCTCGGGCCTGTGGGCCGACGGGGCGGCCCAGGGCTGGCTCGCCCTGGGCGCCGACGACGCCCTCGATGCCGTGCTCGCCGCGACCGCCGAGCTTGGCCGGGCAGCCTGCCCGCTGCCGGTGATGGACGCCTTCGTGGCCGCCCGCGTGCTGCGCGCCGAGGACAAGCTCGCCGCGCAGGTGGCCAGCGGCGAGCTGCGGGTTCTGGTGGCCGCGGCGGGCGGCACCGACTACCTGGACGGCGGCACCGCGGCGACCCACGTCCTGACGCTGCCGGCCGGCGGCGGCACCGCCGAGCTCCGACCTGTCGAAGGCTGCCGGGAGCTACCCGGGCTCGCCGTGCCGCCGTGGACCGCGGTGGAACTGGGCGAAGCGCAGGCCCGGGTCGAGCTTGACGCGCAAGCCGTCGACGAGGCGATCGCGCTGCTGCGCCTCGGCCTGGCCGCGCGCGCCGCGGCCGCGGCGCAGCGCGCGCACGAGATGGCGGTCGAGCACGCCAAGACCAGGCGGCAGTTCGGCAAGGTGATCGGCAGCTTCGGCGCGGTGCAGCAGCGCACCGCCAGTTGCCAGATCGACGTCACCGCGGCGGAGCACCTGCTGCGCCGCGCGGCCGACGCGTACTGCGGCGGCAGGCACGACTGGCTGCTGCAGGCGGAGATCGCCGTCGAGTTCATCGCGGCCGCGTCCCGCCGCGTCCAGCTCGGCGCACAGCACACCCTGGCCGCCATGGGCTACTTCGAGGAACACGACGCGCCGTGGCTGTTCCGCCGGGTGCACGGCGACATCACCCGGCTGCGCACCCTCCCGCTCCAGGCGGGCCAGGTCGCGGACATCCTCGCCGAGACGGGTGCCTCGCTGCCGTCCTTCGACCTCGGCCCGGTCGGCGAGAGCTTCCGCGGCGAGGTCCGCGAGTTCCTCGGCTCGACACCGCACCACGCGGCTGTGATGATCCCCGCCATGGCCGAGCGCGGCTGGTTCGGCTTCGGCTGGCCGCCCGAGCACGGCGGCAGGAACGCCTCGCTCGCCGAGCAGGTGGTGCTCAACGAGGAGACCATGTACGCCAGGGCGCCGGTCACCATGGAACTCGGCTCGGTCATGCTGCTCGGCAACTCGATCTTGCGGCACGGCACCGATGAGCAGCGGGCCGCGTTCCTGCCGCTGATCCGGGCGGGGAGGGTGCACTTCTGCCTCGGCTACAGCGAGCCGGAGGCCGGCTCCGACCTGGCCTCGCTGCGCACCAAGGCGGAACGGGACGGAGACGGCTGGGTGATCAACGGCCAGAAGCTGTGGACCACCGGCGGCCACCGGGCCAGCCACGTCTGGCTGGCCACCCGCACCGACCCGGACGCGACGCCGCGGCACGCGGGGATCACCGTGTTCCTGATCCCGATGGACACCCCGGGCATCACCGTGCAGCAGCACCGCGCGCTGTCCGGCGAGATCTCCTGCACGGTGTTCTACGACGACGTGCGGGTACCGGACGCCGCCCGCGTCGGCGCGGTGAACGGCGGCTGGAAGGTCATCACCGACGCCCTGGCAGGCGAACGGGTGTTCATGGGCAGCATCGCGGCGAGCTTGCTGCGCCAGCTTGACGACCTGCTCGCCGTGGTGCGCGCCGACCCGGAGGGCTGGCTCGGGCCGCGCGGCTCGGCCGCCCGCGCCAAACTGAGCGAGCTTGCCGTCACCCTGCAGGCCAACCGGGCGCTGGTGGCCGCGGCGATCGGCGCCACCGCCGCTGGCGGCGGCGCGCGGCTCGAGGCGCCGATGGCCGGCGTACTCGGCGGCGAGCTCGCCGAGGAGTTCGGTGAGGCGATGCTCGACATCCTCGGCCCGCGCGGCGCGCTGTCCGGCGAGGTGCCTGGCACCCCGGGAGGCGGCGCCTTCGAGTACAGCCTGCGGCTGTCGATCATGTACGTGGTCGGCGGCGGCACCAACGACATCCAGCGCGGGCTGATCGCCCGCGGCCTTGGCCTGCCCCGATGACCGACCCGTCCGCGACCTCCCTGCAGGAGCCAGCGATGCCGTCCTCTCCCACACCGGCCTCTCCATCATCGGCCTCGATCACCGGCGAACGGCTGACCACCCTGTTCCGGCCGCGCAGCGTCGCCCTGATCGGCGCTTCAGACAAGTCGGTCTTCTCGATGATCGCCTACGACAACCTGGTCAAGTTCGGCTTCGGCGACCGCGCCTACCTGGTCAACCGGCGGGGCGCGGACACCCACGGACGGCCGACCGTCACCTCGTGCGAGCAGATCGGCGCGCCGGTCGACGTCGCGTTCCTGATGGTGCCGCAGGCAGGCACCCTGGACGCGCTGAGCGACGCCGCCGCGGCGGGCATCCGCAACGCGGTCGTGCTGTCGTCCGGCTACGGCGAGGCGGGGGAGGCGGGCCGCGCCGCGCAGGCAGACCTGGTCGCGCACGCCGAATCGCTCGGCATGGTGCTGCTGGGGCCGAACCACCTGGGATTCGCCAACCTCACCGAGGGCATCCCCGTCACCTCCATCCCCGGCCTGCCTAGGCAGGGCGGCGCCGTCGCGCTGCTGTCGCAGAGCGGCGCGAGCTCCTCGGCGATGCTCGACTTCGCCACCATGGTCAACGTCGGGCTGTCCTACATGGTCACCCTCGGCAACGAGGCGATGATCACCGCCGGGCACGTGCTCGACTTCCTGGTCGACGACCCGGCGACGCGGGCGGTCGCGATCTTCATGGAGACGGTCCGCGACCCGGAGACGTTCCGCCGCGCCGCCCGGCGCGCGGCCGCGGCGGGCAAGGCGATCGTCGTGCTCAAGGCGGGCAGCAGCGCGCTGTCCGCGCGGACCGCCGCGGCGCACACCGGCGCGCTCGTCGGCGACGCCAAGGTCACCGACGCGATCTTCGCCGACCTCGGCGTGATCCGCGTCGACTCCATCGAAGATATGCTGATCACCGCCGGCGCCGCCGCGGCGCTCGGCCGCCTGGACCGGCCGGGCATCGGCATCGTGTCGATCTCCGGCGGCGCCTGCGACATCGTGGCCGACCGGGCGGAGGATCTCGGCGCGCAGCTGCCGGAACTGGCAGCGGCCACCACCGAGGCGCTGACCGAGATCATGCCGGACTACGGGACGGTGCAGAATCCGCTCGACGTGACCGGAGCCGCGATCATCGACCCGACGATCTTCACCAGGTCGATTCGCGCGATGGCGGCCGACCCGTCGATCGGCGTCGTCGGAGTCATCCAGGGAGTGCCCTGGCTCGACGACGGCAGCGCCCACGTGACGCAGCGGTTCGTGGACGCCATCGGCGCGGGCATGGCGGACGCCGCCTGCCCCACCGTGTTCATCAACCAGGTCCTGCAGCCGATCACCGACCATACCCGCACGGTGATGGCGCACGGGGGAGTGAAGTACGTCATCCCCGGCCTGCGGCAGGCCATCGTCGCGCTGCGCAACGTGGCCTGGTGGTCCGACGTCACCAGGGAAGCCGGGCGCCGCCACGCCGCGGCGGCGCCGGTGACCGTGCCGCCCGCGGCGCGGCGCCACGGCCAGTGGCCGGAGGACGCCGCCCGCCGGTTGCTGGCCGACGCCGGCCTGCCCGTCGTGCCCGCCCGGCTCGTCACCACCGCCGATGACGCGGCCAAGGCGGCGGCGGAGTTCGGCGGGCCGGTGTGCCTCAAGGTCGTGTCGCCGCAGATCATGCACAAGACCGACATCGGCGGTGTCCTCCTCGACGTGCCCGCCGAGCAGGATTCCGTCAAGAGCGCCTTCGAAGCCGTCACCGCCGCCGCGAAAAACGTGGACGGCGCCATCGTCGAGGGAGTGCTTGTCAGCCCGATGCGCCGCGGCGGCACCGAGCTGCTTGTCGGCGTGGTCCGCGACCCGCACTGGGGCCCGATGCTCGCGGTCGCGCTCGGCGGCCTGTTCGTCGAGGTGCTCAACGACTCCGCGCTCGCACCCCTGCCGGTGTCACCAGCGCAGGCGCGCCAGCTGCTCGGCAGGCTACGCGGCCGCGCCGTGCTCGACGGCGTCCGCGGCGCGCCGCCCGCTGACCTCGACGCGCTCGCCGCGGTGATCGCCCGCACCGGCGATCTGGCCCTGGCGCTCGGCGATGACCTGGAATCACTGGAGATCAACCCGCTGCGGGTGGACGGCACGACGATCGAGGCACTCGACGCCGTGGTCACCTGGGCCAGGAAGGACAGCCACTGATGCGCACCGCGTTCACCGAACTGCTCGGCGTGCCGCACCCGATCGTCGGCTTCAACCGCTCGCCCGGCGTCGTCGCCGAGGTCACCAAGGCCGGCGGCTTCGGCGTGCTCGCCGCCTCCGCCTACACGCCCGGGGAACTCGACGCGCAGCTCACCTGGATCGAGCAGCAGGTGGGCGGCCGGCCCTACGGCGTCGACCTGCTGGTTCCCGAGAAGTTCGCCGCGGGCGACCCGGACAACCTGGTCGCCAGCCTGCGCGCGCAGATACCTGAAGCGCATCTCGCGTTCGTCCGCGACCTGCTCGCGAAGTACGACATCCCCGAGGCGCCCGCCAAGCCGGTGCACGACGAGATCGCGGCCAGCCTCAGCAGGGACGGCGCGATGGCGCTGCTCGACGTCGCGTTCGGCCACCGCATCTCGCTGATCGCCAACGCGCTCGGCACCCCGCCGGCCGGCCTCGTCGCCCGCGCGAAGCAGCAGGGCGTCGCCGTCGCCGCGCTTGTCGGCCAGGCCAAGCACGCGCGCCGGCAGATCGACGCGGGCGTGGACGTGCTCATCGCACAGGGCACTGAGGCGGGCGGGCACACCGGCACGATCGCCACCATGGTGCTCACCCCGGAGATCGTCGACATCGCGGGGGAGCGGCCGGTGCTCGCCGCCGGCGGCATCGCGTCTGGCAGGCAGATGGCCGCGGCGCTCGCCCTCGGCGCGGCCGGCGTCTGGTGCGGCTCTGTCTGGCTGTGCAGCGAAGAGGACGTCGCCAACCAGGCGCTCAAGTCCAAGTTCATCGCCGCGGGCAGCTCGGACACGCTCCGCTCGCCGACCCGCACCGGCAAGCCCGCCAGGCAGTTGCGCACCGCCTGGCACGAGGAGTGGGAGAGGCAGGGCAGCCCCGCGCCGCTGCCGATGCCGCTGCAGCCGATGCTGGTCAACGAGGCGTGGCAGCGGATCGACGCCGCCGCCCAGGCGGGCCACGAGGGCGCGCTGCGCCTCGAGTCGTTCTTCATCGGCCAGGTCGTCGGCTCGTTCGACGCGGTGCGGCCGGCCGCCGAGATTACCCGCGAGATGGCCGCCGAGTGCGAGCGGCGGATCGCGGAACTCGGCGGCCTGCTGTGACGGCGGAACTCGACCCGCGCACCCCGGTCATTGTCGGCGTCGGCCAGTCGTCTGAGCGGCTCGGCGAGCCCGGCTACCGCGGTCTGCCGGCCGTCGACCTGGCCGCCGACGCGGTTCGCGAGGCACTCGCCGATGCGGCGGAGGGCTGCCGGGATGCCCTCCCGCCGGATGCGGACGTCCCGGAGCCGGTCGGCGCCATCGCCGCCGCGATCGACACCGTGGCCGGCGTCAGGCAGTTCGAGAACTCGGTGCCGGGTGCCCGGGCGCCGCTCGGCCGCTCGGACAACTTCCCCCGTTCGGTGGCCGGCCGCGTCGGCTTCGTACCAGAGCACGCCGTCCTGGAGGTCAGCGGCGGGCAGGCACCGCAGCACCTGGTCAACGAGTTCGCCGCCGCGATCGCCGCCGGCCGGGCCGAGGTCGTGCTGCTGTTCGGCGCCGAGGCGATCTCCACGGTCGAGCACTTCGCGGGCAAGGGCAGCGACGACCGGGAGCGGCCCGACTTCACCGAGCACGCGGACGGCAGCCTGGACGACCGCGGTTATGGGCTGCGGGGGCTGGTCTCCGCGCACCTGGCCGCGCACGGGCTGACGGACGCGCCAAGCCAGTACGCGCTGATCGACAACGCCCGCCGCGGCAGGCTCAAGCAGCGCCGCGAGGACTACACCGCCGGCCTTGGCGCGCTGTTCGCGCCGTTCACCAAGGTGGCTGCCGCCAACCCGCACGCGTCCGCGCCGGTCGAGCGCAGCGCCGCGGAACTGATCACCCCGACCGAGGTGAACCGGCCGATCGCCGACCCGTACACCCGGTATATCGTCGCCAGGGAGAAGGTCAACCAGGGCGCCGCGGTCCTGCTGATGTCGGTGGCCGCCGCGCGGCGGCTCGGTGTGCCGGAGGATCGCTGGGTGTTCCTGCACGGCCACGCCGACCTGCGCGAGCGCGACCTGATGGACCGCGCCGATTTGTCGACAAGCCCGGCCTCCGTCATGGCCGCGAGGCACGCGCTTGAGGTCGCGGGCATCACGGTCGGCGACCTCGCCACCATCGACCTGTACTCCTGCTTCGCCGCGCCGGTGCTCAACATCTGCGACGGGCTCGGCATCGAAGCCGACGACCCGCGCGGCCTCACCCTCACCGGCGGACTGCCGTTCTTCGGCGGCGCGGGCAACAACTACTCGATGCACGCCATCGCGGAAACCGTGCACCGGGCCAGGAGCAACCCGGGATCGTTCGGCTTCGTCGGTGCCAACGGCGGCATCATGAGCAAGTACTCCGCCGGCGTCTACAGCACCGCCCCCGCCCCCTGGACCCCCGATAACAGCAAGAGGCTGCAGGAGGAGATCGACGGCTGGGCGGCGCTCGAGCAGGCGCCGAACGCCGACGGCTGGGCCACCGTCGAGACGTATACGGTCAAGCACGCGCGGGACGGCAGGCGCACGGGCATCGTCGTCGGGCGGCTGGAGGCCGGCGGGCGGCGGCTCGTCGCCAACGGAGACGATGATGACCTGCTCGGGCTGCTCACCACGGGGGAGCCGCTGGGCAGCCGGGTGTACATCAAGTCGTTCGGACAGGGAAATCGAGTAACCACCAGCCGCGAGCGGATGGACGAGCTGTTCCCCGCCGAGCCGCTGGTGCTGCGCGATCGCTACGAGCACGTGCTTGTCCGGCGCGACGGCCACCTGCTCGAGGTCACCATCAACAGGCCGCAGGCGCGCAACAGCCTGCACCCGATGGCCAACGACGAGCTCGACCACGTGTTCAGCTCGTTCCTCGCCGCGGACGACGTGTGGGTGGCGATCCTCACCGGCGCCGGTGACAAGGCGTTCAGCGCGGGCAACGACCTGGTGTACTCCGCGTCGGGCAAGCCGATGTGGGTGCCGCAGAACGGGTTCGCCGGTCTCACCTCCCGCCGCGACATGCCGAAACCGGTGATCGCCGCGGTCAACGGCTTCGCGATGGGCGGCGGCACCGAGATCGCGCTCGCCTGCCACCTCGTCGTCGCCGACGCCACCGCCCAGTTCGCGCTCAGCGAGGTCAAGGTGGGCCTCATCGCGGGCGCGGGCGGCCTGATCCGGCTGCCGCGCACCGTCCCGCAGAAGGTCGCGACCGAGATGATCCTCACCGGGCGCCGCATCACCGCCGCCGAGGCGCTGGGATACGGCCTGGTCAACCGGGTGACCGAGGCGGGCCAGGCGCTGGACGGCGCCCGCGCGCTGGCCGCCGAGATCCTCGACGGGTCGCCAACCTCGGTACGGCTGTCGCTGCGGGTGATGGCGGAGACCCGGGGCATCCCGGATGTGATCGATGCCGTGACGTACCGTTCGTCCGCCCTCGATGAGCTGATGATCAGCGAGGACATGATCGAAGGGGTAAGCGCCTTCGCCGCCAAGCGCAAGCCGCGGTGGCGCAACCGGTAGCGCGCCGTTCAGCGGCCGCCGTCGCGGCGCGGGCCGAGGTCCGCTGCCGTCTCGCAGCGGACTGAACGGTTGGTTGCTCCGCGGGCAGCCCCCGCTATCTCACCCGGTGCCGAGTCCGGCGCGCAGGAAGGCGGTGGCCTGATCGACCGCGGCGCGCGCGGCGCGCGTCTCGCGGAGTGCGTCGAGCAGCATGAAGTCGTGGATGGTGCCGTCGAACCGCACGGTCGTCACCGGGACTCCCGCTGAGCGCAGCTTGGCGGCGTACGCCTCTCCCTCATCGCGCAGCACGTCGGCCTCATCGACGCAGAGGTAGGTAGGCGGCAGCCCGGAGACCTGCGCGACCGTCGCCTGGTTTGGCGATGCCGTGATCTCATGGCGCTGGGCCGGGATGGTGGTGTAGGCGTCCCAGAACCACTCCATCTCCTTGCGGCTGAGGTAGTAGCCCGTGGCGAACTGCTCGTAGGAAGCGGTGTCCATGGCCGCATCCGTCACCGGGTAGTACATCGACTGCTGCACGAAGGTGACGTCGCCGCGTTCCTTGGCCATCAGCGCGAGGGCGGCCGTCATGTTGCCGCCGACCGATTCGCCGGCTACCGCCATGCGGCTGGCGTCCAGGCCCTTGGACGCCCCGTGCTGGGTGATCCACTGGGCGGTGGCGTAACCCTGCTCGATCGCGACCGGGTAGCGGGCCTCGGGAGAGTTGGGGTATTCCACGAAAGCCAGCGCCGCGCGGGCGCCGACGGCGAGTTCCCGCACCAGTCGGTCGTGCGTCGCGGCGTTGCCGAGGATCCAGCCGCCGCCGTGCATGTACACGATGACCGGCAGCATGCCGGTAGCGCCTTGCGGCTTGATGATGCGCACCCTGGCGTCGCCCGCGGGAGAGGGGACCGTGATCCACTCCTCGTCCACCGGGAGCTTGCTGACCTTTGCGGACTGCGCGTCGTCGAGGACCTTCCGGGCGTCGGACGGCGACATGTCGTACAGGAACGGTGGCTTGCCGAACGCATCAGCGACCTGCTGGGCCGCGGGCTCCAAGACGATCGAGTTGGTGCCAGTCATGACCGTGCTCCTCACGCGAAAGATGAGTCGTGGAATGAGCCGGGAGGACGGCGCGCCGTGGGCCAGAACCACAGATCACGCACCGGATCTCCTGAAATCGGGCAATCCCGGCCGAATGGCCGCAAGTATTGCGACAACCCCCACGTTCGTGACGTCTCTTTTGTAACACGCCCCACATATGGCCAAACATTGAGCCCATTCCAACCTGGTTAGGCGCCGTGGAGTTGCAATGCGTGGATGGCCTTGGCGAGTTTCCCGGCGCGCCAGGGGCAGCAGCGGAGCTTCGCGAGGATCTTCCATACCTTGAGCTGGGCGTTCGCTCGTTCGCCGGGGGCGCGGAGCCTGGCGTGGGCCCGGTTGGCTTCTTTCTGGGATTCCGGTTTGTTCCGGCCCTTGTACGGGACCTTTGCCCAGGTGGAGCCCTGATATCCCTTGTCCGCGAGGGTGACCAGCCCGGCTTTCTCTAGCTCGTTCAGCACGCCCCATATCCACTCGGCCTTCTTGTCGTGGACCGAGCCGGGCAGCGCACCGGAGACCCACAGGACCTCGCCGTCAGGACTGGCGATGACCTGCAGGTTCATGCCGTGCTTTTTGTGCTTGCCGGAGTAGAACGGCTTGTCCGCGGCGACCCGGTCTATCGGGATGAGGGTTCCGTCGAGGATGACGTAGGCGTGACCTGCCCTTTTGGCGTCCCGGACCGCTTTCCTCAGTTTCGGGGCGCGGGCCGCGAGCAGTTCCACGGTCTCGTTGACGTACCGCCAGGCCGTGGTCCTGCCGACCCCGAACCCGGCCGCGAGGTGCTCGAACGTCTCGCCTTTGCGCAGGTGAGCGAGCACGAGCAGGGCCTGCTGCCCAGGGCTGAGCTTCCGCCACCGCGACCCGACGGCCTTCAGGTGCCGGCGGATCAGCCCGGCCGCGTAGTTCAGGGTCCGGGACGACAACGGCAGCGCGGCACGGTAGAACAGCATGTGAAGCCCCTGGGGGTGATGAGTCGTTCTTGGTCGATTGCCTCATCTACCAGGGGCTTCGCCGTGTCCGCCGGCGAACCGTGACCCTGTGGCCACAGTGCCGTCGCCGCGAGACGACAACGTTATCATCACTCAAAGTGATTCATTGTTTACAAGCAAGTTGGAATGGGCTCATTTACCCCTTGTGCTGGCCCGTTTTTCCTTAATACCGCGAACCTGCCGGTATCGCCGCTTTGCCACGTCGCGTTCCACGGCCGAGCCGAGCCTCCGCTGGCGGGCTGTATCCTTTGACCGGGTGAGTCGGCCGGACGGTCGCGCCGGGCCTCGCGGCCCGGTGAGGAAGGTCCGGGCTCCACACGGCAGGGTGGTCGGTAACGCCGACCCGGGGCGACCCGCGGGACAGTGCCACAGAAAGCAGACCGCCTCCCGGCCACGGCCGGGAGGTAAGGGTGAAACGGTGGTGTAAGAGACCACCAGCGCCGCAGGTGACTGCGGCGGCTCGGTAAACCCCACCTGGAGCAAGGTCAAGAGGGTCCGCAGCGCGGACCTGCGCGAGCGTTTGAGGGCTGCCCGCCCGATGCTCGCGGGTAGACCGCACGAGACTGCCGGCAACGGCAGCCCTAGATGGATGACCGTCGCCTCGCGGCAACGCGAGGCACAGAACCCGGCCTACAGGCCGGCTCACCCCCTTACGTGCTCCAGACAAGCCATCAGCTGGTCTCCCGGTTCCGTCCCTGTTCCGTCGGAGTTGCCGCGAAAATCGCGTCGATGGCTCCCCGGCCGAGGTCTTCGGCGTCAGGGGCCTGTATCACCTTGGGGTTGACATTCGCCGCGATCAGCGTTGAAGCATAGAAGTGGCGGAGGTCGTGAAACCTCGTTCCCTTGAGCAGGCAGTGCGCCGGGTCGGCGCACGCTTCCTCGCACTTGCCGCCGTCCCGTCGTCCATCCTGCTGCACGCTCATCCCGAGCTCGTCCGAGACGGCTACGAGTCGGCGGACTGGACCGCCAATGACAGACAGCACCTGTTGATCAACAGCACGGCCGCCTACACACGGTCGGGCGTCATCGGTCGCCCATCGTTGGGCTCAGCTGACAAGGGCAAAGTCGCACTAGCATCACTCGTGCGCAGCTTCGCCGACGTCCTCCAGGCCCTGGAGTAGCGCTGACACCGGCAACCCGCCCTGGACAAGTATGCAGCTCTACAGCGCCGACCATGAGGATGCCCGGTTCTACTTGGACCTGTTCGGAGCGACGCACATGGAACCGTACTCGGGAACGAACCCGGTAGAGCGGCTCGTCGCCAGGGTTACCGTGGACTTCTTCGACCGGTACGTACTCGGCCAGACCGACGCCACGGCCAAGATGGCGCACGAGGTTAACCGCAGCGGAACCGCGAGCTTGGCCAGCGGGGACGAGCCGGCGCCGTGAAGAGTCGCCACGCTCTGTCCGGACGCTGGTATGGCTTCCCGTCGACGTAGTTGACGTCCCACCGGGATCAGTCTGTGCCACGGGCCGCACGTGGGCACCGTGCTGGCGACACAGCGGCTGAGCCGGTTGCCGCAGGTCGGCACGCCGAGATGCAGTCTCTCTAACCTCTTGCACACCACCAGTCACAGGGTGTTTGCTTTAGACAGTCCGCCGGAGACGCTTGGGGGCGCCGATTCGGTACTGCGCCGCAGGTAGGCGCAGGGCAGGGCGGGCGGGGCCGGAATGAACGCGCAGTCGGCTCAGGCGGGGATTCGCCAGCCGGCCCGCTACCCCTTCTCAGCCAGGGCAGCAAGCGCGCGCTCGGAACAGGTCACCGAACTCTCGGTCTCGCGTGCATGTTCATCCCGAATCGGCACGGCGGGCATCGTCCGGATCGAGCAAGTGAAGGGGGCAACATCGGCGACCGGTGAGGAGTAGCCAGGTGGCGCTAGATACACGGCACTGCAGGGGTCCGTGCTGCGGTTCTTGCGTCTCACGGACCAGGAACGTCACGTGGCTGGCACCGGCAAAGCCGGCTATCAGGCCAGCAAGCCATCGGCTGGCAACGCGCCGGCCAAAGGTCGTCTACTAGCGGACAGAGGGGGAGACCATGAGGCTCAGGGCACTACTAACAAGTGGAGCACTAGCACTCGCAGTAGGAGGCACCGCCGTCGCTACGGCTGGCGGCGCGAGCGCGGTCCCGCTGAAACACAAGACCGTCCAGGTAGCAGTGGGCAGCGTAGCGCTAGCTAACCCGCTCCAGTACGCGAGTTTCGTCGCGATTCCGAAGGGCCACTTCCACGGCTCGGTGGTCTACACGAACTTCACCTATGCCGCCTCGGGCACCAACGTCTGGAACATCTCCGGTGCGAACGCGATCACCTTCAACGCCAACGGCACTGACTACCAGCACTCGCTGAACGTCACCTCGCTCACGGCGACGTCGAACCACTCTACGCGGTTCTCGGGCACCGGGGCCTACGGCACCCAGTACACGTGGGGTATCGAGGGTTCGGTCAACTGGAACAGGGTGAAGTTCACCATCAAGTACAACAATTCGCCTTACTCGGTCACCGGGCACGGCTCGATCGGCTCAAACGGCTCAGTACAGGGCACCGCAACCGACAGCAACAACGCGGCGCTGACCTTCAGCATGCCGGTCGGCTCGGCGTACTCAGTGCTCAACTACCGGGCACCGGTCACTTGGGCCAGCGTCAAGTACCACAGCGCCGCCTTCACCTTCACCATCCCGAACACGGCACCGGCCGGCCTCGCGGGGCTGAACATCCTCGTTAACGTCCACGCTGGCGGGGCCAACTCGGGCGGCTCCTGGGCGCATGGCGTCGCACCGGGCCCGGTCACTAACTACCCGATCACGAGCGGCCACATCCGAATCTTCGGCTAACGCTCACCTACCGAGGGGCACGACTCTTACGGGGAGGGTCGTGCCCTCTCTTGCGCCCAACAGTTTATGGGCGCCTGGCACACGTGGCCGGCGCGTCAACCCCCCGGCTCACGTTCCTCCCCGTGAGCCCCTGCAAGTGCCGTTGCAGTATTAAGCGTCAAATTCCGCTGGCGGTGCAGCAGCAAACTGCAGCAACCGCACGGGGTGACTCTCTATGACTCCGCTTAGACCCGCTGGTCAACCGCAATGACCAACGTAGACCTACCTGCCGCTAGTTCGCATCGAGGAGGTCACTAGTCGTCGATGATCAGCAGACTCGCGGCTGTCCCTAGGAAAGTTGCCTTGTGTGCTTCGAACCGCGGGCGGTGTCAGGGGACGGTCAGCTGGCCGGCTGCTACAGGGATGGGCTGCTCGTCCGGCCGGATCAGAACGATCTGGTTGCTCGGCTGGCCCGGCTGGTAGATCTGCAGGGCGATGTCCGGCACGCCGGGCGCGCTGGCCTCGCCCGACAGCGTCTCGCTGCCGTGCCAGATCACCTGCTGGTCGGACCAGCGCACGACCTGGCTCGCTTCGCTCCCGTTCGCCTGGGGCACCCGCTCGGCGAGGAGAGTGCCGTCGCCGGAGAAGGCTGCGTCCAGGGCGCCCGCGAGGCGCGCGATGGGCGGGCCGGGGTGCTCGATGTCGAACAGGTCTAGGTAGGCGGGGATCGGCGGGGGAAGACCCCCGGTAGGCGAGGCCGCCACGACGCGGGGCCGGCTCGGCGGGCTTGCCCCCGTGGGTGAGGAGGGGGGGCCCGGGGAGCCGGGTGCCCCCTGGATAGCATGCAGCACCGCGAGATAGCGTCCGTCGGGAGACACGGCGACCCCGGTGACTACGGGGGTGCTGTGCTCGGGGAATCCCGGGCCCGTGTCGGGGAAGTCATGCTCGGCCACGATGGCGCCATCACCGAGGCTCACCACTGCTATGGCGGTCACGTGCTGGTAACTCGTCTGCAGGACGGCGCGTTCATGCCGCGGATCGCACATGACCAGATTGAGGTCCGAATACCGCACGCGGGTGAACACGGGCGCCAGCTTCACCTGCTCGGGTCGGCCGCCGATGCTGGCCACCATCGCGACGAGCGACCTGTCCGGGCCGTTGAGCAGGCCGCACAGATGACGGCTGTCGGACCCCCACACATAGCCGTAAGCCGCGTCATCGGACAGCCGGGCGACCGCATGGCCGCTCGCGGTGTCCGTCACCGTCAGCCCGCCGAGCGTGTAGTGGCCGTCCGGGGACGGCCACGGCTCGGTGCAGACCTCCGTGCACGGCGGGTACGTGAGCACCCTCCCTGAGGGCTTGCCCGCATACGTATAGCCGCAGGCACCCGTCGCGCCGGGGGAACTAACGAAGAACACTGCGGCTTTCTCGTCAGCGGTAGTGAGCTGCCCACAGCCAGCACCCGTGCCGGCGTGGCCCTGCACGCTCCCGCAGCCAGCGAGCAGCAGCACAAAGGCCGCGATCCCAGGTACAACGTGCATCACCACCCATTTGGACGTTGTGGCCACCTCACCTGTCGCCCGTCCCAGAAAGTCATGTAGCCATCGTGCAGCCGGCATATGGAGCCTGTCACGTCGTTCGCCGATGCGATGAAGTCAGTCGGATCGGATCGCTTTTGACGTCGGCGGCGCGAGCGGTGTCCAGGTGTTAGGCCAGGACGTGCCCGCCACGTGCCCGTAGAGGAAGGGAATACCGGTGAGTCGCGGGGGGTCGCGGTCATGCTTCCAGACGCCCTGGGCTGCAAGAACAGTACTTAGGAAGCTAGCAATCGAAGCCTCCTAAGCGGGAGGTCCCGCGTTCGGGTCGCGGTCCGGGGCGCAGGTCAAACACCACTCCCAGCGGCTGGAGGGTTATTTCGCGCCATTCGCTGGGCGACAGTGATGACGCTGGCCCCGCTCGATGAGGCTGCCCCAGAGGCAACGGTAATCGATAGGTTGTAAGAACCGGGCGCAGCATCGGACGGGATGGTCACCACCGACACCGGGGACCTGACTGGCACGGCGAACAGCTTGATGACCGGCGCGGCGGCAACGATGCTGGACCGGTCAGGTCCGCCTTTGTTCGCGTCTTTCAGGTCGCCGGTAGTCCGATACGGGCCAGTCAGCACGACGGTCAGAGTCATCGGCGCCACCATCCGGGCTCCTATAGCCTGGCTCCCACTCGGTCTCCAGGCAATTCGGACCTGCTGACCTGGGTGCCACACCGTCGTGACCACGTCAGTGGCGCAGCATGAGTACCAAAGGCTGGTGCCCGGACTGGTCGGCGGCGCACTCGCGCACCCGGCGGCGAGCAGGACCACGAACGCGCATACTGCGGCCATGTGCAGAGCGCGGAAGGATCGCATGGCCAGAACCTTACAGACCGGGCAAATCAGCAGCAAGGGACGAATGTGCGCTGTGCCCGGCCTCGAGATGCGCTCCAGCAACCGCGCCAGAACGGGGCGGAATCACGGACATCGAGCGGTAGCCGAGCGACGAGGAATACGACGCTCATTAGGAAAGAAGCCAGAGACGCATGCCTGATGCCTCATAACCCAGCGACGACAGCCCCACCTCAGTTCGAAGAGCGTGCGGTAGGAGTTGGACGGCAGATCGATCGGCAGCGCCACGCTCCAGTTCCGTCTCAGTTCCGCCAGAGCGTGAAAAGACACGGGAACTGATGAGAAGCCATGAGAGGCAAAACCCCAGGTCAGTCGCCATTTAGGGGAGAGTTACCAGGTCACGGAAAGCCAGGTGACAGAACGCGGCCTACAGGCCGGCTCACCCCTTATAAGCCGCTGACCTGCGGGGGAACATGACTCAGTGGGTTTTCGGGGGCACATCAGCGCTGCGGGGCGAATGCACGGTCGAGGGGAGTCACGTGCCCGGCCGGCGACCTCGGGGACCAGGTGGCCGTACAGGTCGACGGTGGTGGTGATCGACTTGATGATCGTCAACTCGCACGTCTACGGAAAGATGAGCTTGCCCCCGTTTCCCGGACACCTGACCTGAGATGGCCTCGGCCATCAGGAAGGATGTCCCCATGCCCGCACCGCACCCTCCGGAGTTCCGCCAGCGCGCCGTCGAGCTCGCCCGCCAGGGCACCGCACCGATCGCCAAGACCGCGAAAGACCTCGGCATCAGCGAATCGTGCCTGCGGAACTGGCTCGCCCAGGCCGACGCCGACGAAAGCAGCAGCCCGCTAAAGCCAACCAGCGCGGAAAAGAAAGAGATCGCAGAGCTGCGCCGGAAAAACCGGCAGCTTGAGATGGAAAACGACATCCTCAAGCGCGCCGCCGCTTACTTTGCCAGGGAAAGCGTCCTCCCAAAGTAACCTTCCGGCTGGTCCGAGAGCTGGCCGATACCGGAATCCCGGTCGCGGCGGCCTGCCGGGTACTGAACGTGTCCACGTCCGGCTATTACGAATGGCTCGGAAAGCCGGAATCGCCGAGAAACGCGAGGAACAGGGAGCTTGCGAAGATGATCGCGGCGGTTCACGAGGAATCGCGCGGCACTTACGGGTGGCCGCGGGTGCACGCCGAGCTGGTCCTGGGCCTGGGCGAGACGGTGAACCGCAAGCGGGTCGCCCGGCTGATGCGCGAAGCCGGCCTGCAGGGCGTCCACCGGCGCAAAGGCCGGAAGAACCTGGTCAACGCCGCGACCGAGGAAGACCTGGTGCACCGGCAGTTCGCGGTCGTCGAGCTCGACCAGCTCTGGCTGACCGACATCACCGAGCACCCGACAGCCGAGGGAAAGGTGTACTGCGCGGCGGTCATGGACGCCTGCTCGCGACGGATCATCGGCTGGTCAATTGACGTCAGCCAGAAATCGGAGCTGGTCATCGACGCGATCGGCATGGCTATCCTCCGGCGCCGCCCGGAGTCAAGCAAAACGATCCTGCATTCCGACCACGGAACGCAGTACACGTCCTGGGCTTTCGGGAAAAGGCTCCGCGACGCGGGGCTGCTCGGCTCGATGGGAACGGTCGGGGACTGCTACGACAACTCGATGATGGAATCGTTCTGGGGCACCATGCAGATAGAACTTCTTGACCGGAAGGCATGGAAATCCAGGAAAGAGCTAGCGAACGCGATATTCGAATGGATAGAATGCTGGTATAACCCCGCGCGAAGGCATTCCAGCCTCGGGATGCTCAGCCCAGCCGACTTCGAGACACGACTCAGGCCGCCAGACCACGGCGCCTGACCCCACACCCGAAGTGTCCGGCGAACGGGGGCAAGGTCAAAGACGGCTTCACACGCACCAGCGTTGCGTCTTCGCCGGCTCTCGGCGGGAACCCTGTCGCAACCTATGCCGACAGCTATGCGGCGGTATGGGAAAAAGCCAGCCGTGCCGCATAAATGGCAGTTGGGAGCGGGCATGCTGAAAAATGCCTACTACAACGATCCGAGCGCACCTGCTCGGACATGCCTTGGCGAGTGCTTGCTCAAAGCTTCAGCGGCCGAATGCCTTGCCAGTCTTCGCGTCGAACAGGTGGAGTTTGTGCGTGTCGAGCCAGAGGGTGAACTCGGTGCCCTCCTGCGTCCGGCTAGCCGGGTTGAGCCGGGCCACGAACGCGCTCTCGGAGCCAGGCGCATCGCCGGTGCCGACCTCCGCGGCGACCCGTTGCAGTTCGTCCATCTGGGCGGCCTTCGGCTTGGGTACCGGGAAGTACGCGAGTATTTCGCTGCCCAGCGACTCCAGCACGTCGGGCTTCACGGTGATCGTGGCGCCCTGTTCGCGCTTGGGCCCCTCAACTAGCGCGGCGTCTTCGAAGTCCTCGGGGCGGATCCCGACGATGATGTCCCGCGGCGCCTTCTCCTGCTCGAGCTGCTGCAAGGTCTCGGCCGGCAGCCGAACGTCACCGAGCGGCCACTTCAGCGTGCCGTCGGTGAGCTCCCCGGGCATGAAGTTCATCGACGGTGAGCCGATGAAGCCGGCCACGAACAGGTTGGCAGGGTAGTTGTAAAGCTCTTGCGGGCTCCCGACCTGCTGTTTAATGCCGAGCCGCAGCACCAGGATCCGGTCGCCGAGCGTCATCGCCTCGGTCTGGTCGTGGGTGACGTAGATGGTTGTCACCTTCAGCCGCTGCTGCAGCCGGGAGATCGTGGTCCGCATCTGCACGCGGAGCTTGGCGTCCAGGTTGGACAGCGGCTCGTCCATGAGGAAGGCCTGCGGGTTGCGGACGATCGCGCGGCCCATGGCTACCCGCTGCCGCTGGCCACCGGAGAGGTTGGCCGGCTTGCGGTCTAGGTGCTCGCTGAGCTCGAGCAATCCGGCGGCCTCGGTCACGCGCCGGTCGATTTCTTCGTTCGACATGTGCGCCATCTTGAGTGGGAATGCCATGTTCTGCCGGACGGTCATGTGTGGGTACAGCGCGTAGGTCTGGAAGACCATCGCGATGTCGCGGTCCTTCGGGCTGAGCTGGTTCACCACCTTCTGATTCATGCGCAGTTCCCCGTCGCTGATGTCCTCAAGGCCCGCGATCATGTTCAGTGCCGTCGACTTGCCGCAGCCGGACGGCCCGACGAACACGATGAACTCGCCGTCGGCGATGTTCAAGTCCAGGCCCTTGACCGCCTCGGTTCCGTCCGGATACCGCTTGGTGACGTGCTCTAGCGAGATGGTGGACATGGTTGCCTCCTCATCCCTTGACCGCGCCGGCCGTCAGGCCGGCGACGATGCGACGCTGGAAGATCAAGACGAAGATGACGATCGGGATCGTGATGATGACCGCGGCCGCCGCGATTGAGCCGATCGGGAAGGTGAACTGGGAAACGCCGGTGAAGAAACCCATCGCGGCGGGGGCCGTGCGCGCCGCGTTCGTCGACGTCAGCGAGATGGCGAGCAGGAACTCGTTCCAGCAGAACATGAACACGAGGATCGACGTGGTGGCAATGCCCGGCAGCGCCAGCGGGGCGATCACGTTCATGAAAATCTGCCGTTGCGACGCCCCGTCCATCTTCGCCGCCTTCTCCAGGTCCCAGGGGATCTCGCGGAAGAACGCCGACAGCGTGTAGATCGTCAGCGGCAGCGAGAACGCCAGGTACGGGATGATCAGCCCCGGCCAGGTGTCGAAGAGGCCGAGCACCCGCTCGACGTTGAACAGCGGGGTGACCAGCGAGATCAGCGGGAACATCGCGATCAGCAGCGACACCCCGATGAGCAGGCCCTTACCCGGGAATTTCAGCCGCGCGATGGCATAGGCCGCCATCGTGCCGAGCACGACCGAGATCACCGTCGAGATGATCCCGATCCCGATCGAGTTGATCAGCGGCCGGACGAACGCCGAGCCTTGGAAGATCCCCGAGTAGTTCGCCGTGGACCACTTCTGCGGCCAGAAGCTCCCGTCCGACAGGGTCGTCGGGTCCTTGAACGACAGGGCGATCAGCCACCAGATCGGGAACAGCGTCCACGCGATGGTGATCACGTTGGCGGTCGCCCAGGTGACCTTCCGTCCGGTCGGCATGGCCGGATGGGTGGCCGCCCGGGTGCGTCGCGCCGTGCGTGCGGTTGGGGCTGCTACCGCGGTCATGTCAGCGTCGCTCCAATGCGGTACCGGGCGCGGCGGTGCCGAAGCCCAAGATGAAGATCACGGAAATGATCGCCACCGCGATCAGGATCAGCACCGAGATCGCCGAGCCGATGCCCAGGTTCAGCGCGGTGAACAGGTTGTCGTAGCCGAGGATCGACACCGATCCGGTGCCGTTGTTTCCCTTGGTGAGGATGAAGATGTTGTCGAAGATCCGGAACGCGTCGAGCATCCGGAACAGCAGCGCCACCAGGATTGCGGGCTTCATCAGCGGCAGCATGATCTGGGTGAACCGCTGCCACGCGCTGGCCCCGTCGACCTTCGCCGCCTTCAGCAGATCCTCGGGGACGAGCGTGAGGCCGGCCAGCAGCAGCAGGGTCATGAACGGCGTGGTCTTCCAGATCTCGGCCAGGATGATGATGCCGATCGCCGTCCACTTGCCGGTCAGCGGCGCACTGCCTGCCGGTAGCAGGTTCGCCAGGTACCCGACGCCGGGCGTCCAGGCGAACTGCCAGCTGTACGCGGCGGCCACGGTGACGATCCCGTACGGCAGCAGGATGCACGTGCGGACCAGTCCCCGCCAGATCGGGGTGTAGTACAGCAGCATGGCGAGCCCCATGCCGAGCACGAGCTCGACCGCGACCGACACGACCATGATGACCAGGGTGACGAAGAACGCATTCCACCAGACGCCGCTGGTCAGCACGGTGCCGTAGTTCGCTAGGCCCACGAAGTGGGTTTGCTGCGGGAACCGCAGGTCGTACCGCTGCAGGGACAGATAGACGGCGTAGCCGATCGGATAGAACGCGACTGCCGCCATCACGATCACCGCGGGCGCGCATAGCGACCACCCGAAGCGCCGCTCTGCGCGGGTAGCCTCGGACAGCCGTCGGCGCTCTTCCCGGGTGAGCTCGCCTGGCGCCTGCGTGGGAGCAACCGTGGTCATGCGGTCACCTCTTTTCTGCTCGCCGTCCGGCTCGGGCAGGCCTCACGGGACCAGGCCCTTGTCGGAGAGCGCGTTGTTGATGCCGCCTCTGATCTGCCCCAGGGTGGAGGTGGGATTGATGCCGTTCGCCGGCGACACGGCGTGCGAGATCACTATCGAGACGTTCTGGTAGAAGGGAGTCTTCGGCCGCACCGACGCCGACAGCAGCGCCGCCTTGATCGCCGCGGCGAAGGGGTATGCCTTGATGAACGACGGGTTGCTGTACAGGGACATCAGCGTCGGCGGCAGGCCGCCCTTGACCGCGGCGAGGATCTGGTTGGATCTGTCGCGCAGGCATAGGATGGCCTGCTCCGCCAGCGCGGGATGGGTGGAGTAACTGCTGACCGCCAGGTCGATGCCGCCGATCGTTACGTGCGACGGCATGTTCGGGTAGACCCGCGGGTACAGCGCCCACTTGAAGTGCTTGAACAGCTGCGGGTTGTCCATCTGCATTGAGGGATAGACGAACGGGTAGTTCAGCTCGAAGGCGGCGGAGCCGCCCTCCATCGCCAGCCGGTTCTGGTCTTCCTGCTGCACGCCCAGCGACGGGTCCACGGCGGGCGAGTTCGCGAGCGTGGACATGGTCTGCAGCGCCTTCAACGCCGGCGCGCCGAGCGACGGCGCGGTGCCGCTGGCGTTCAAGATGCTGCCGCCCGCGCTGGCGACCAGGGAATTGAACCACACCGTGGCGCCCTCGTACTGGGCACCCTGGATCTCGATGTAATGCGGCTTGCCTTCCTTGGCCAGTTGCGTGGCATCGGCGATCATCTGTGCCCAGGTGGTCGGCGGCGTGGGCACCAGGTCGGAGCGGTACCACAACAGCTGGGTGTTGGTGTTGTAGGGCACCGCGTAGAGCTGGCCGTTCCACGTCGCCGTCTGCAGCATCGTCGGTAGCGTGTCCTTCACGGCCGCCGCCTTGTTCGCCCCCGTCCACGGCTCGATCCAGCCCGCCTGCGCGGTCTCCGCTTCCCAGGTCACGTCCAGCCCGAGGATGTCCATCGAGCTGTCGTGGGCGGCCAGGCGGCGCACCAGTTGCTGGCGCTGACTGTCCGCGTCCGTCGGCAGCTTGTTGTAGCTGATCGTGTACTTGCCGCCCGACGCCGCGCCGCAGGTGTCGACCGCCTGCTGGATCGCGCCGGAGTTGTCGGGGAAACTCCAGTAGTTCAGCCTGACCGGGGCGTTCGCGGCTGAGGCCGACGAACACGCTGCCAGGGCGCCGGCAAGCAGCACGGAGGCGGAGATCACCGCCGCGCGCCGCCGGAGGCTCCGGCCGCGCATCCATGAGAGCCGTCCGTCGCGGTGGACGTCCATGTCCGACCACCCCCCACTTCGTTGTGGTTCACCTGCGGCGTCCCAGCCAGCAGGTGACTGAGACGTCTCCCCATTTTGCGCGCAGAGTAACCTCTCGAAAGCGCTCAGTAGCTACAGCGAGCACAATTGGTTACTAGATCGTCACTCCAAGTTAATCTCGCGTCAAGGTCTTGTACGCAGAGACCGCCCAGCAGACCGCTCCCACCGTCCGGCCGGCGGTCCGGTTGGATGTAGCGGTAGTGCAGGTCGAAAGCGGACGCTCGGAGCGGCCGCGGCGGCGGGCAGGAGGTCGCCCACTCGAGCGAGGAGCAGTAGCCCCACGGGTCTTCCTCGACCTTCTTGCCGGACCGATGCCGAAGAACGGCAGCGCCAGGATGTGCACCTCGGGATGGCTGAAGAACCAGAACAGGTGCTGCCAGAGCATGGCGCCGCCGCTGTTGGCCGAGAAGACGTGGGCTTGCAGTCGCCGGTCGGCGATCAAGACCAGCAGCGCCACGCTGAGCACCGGGAAGGCAAGCAGGACCAGGATCGAGGTGAGCAGCGCGTTCCAGGTGAAGACGGCATCTTGACCCTGGCCGAACGACTGGACGACAACGAACGACGCATGACCTGCCGGGGCACATCGGGGGCACACCAGTGCGATAGACGTCCAGATGCAATGAGAACTGCCGAGATCTCAGCCGCAGGTTAAAGGGTATTCCGAATGTGTCTGCACAGGTCAGGCACACCTCGGCACAAGACCCGGCCTACAGGCCGGCTGACCCCCACCACACGTCCCCGCGACGCACCCTAGAAACTTTGCACCTCGTCACGCTGCCAAGTCCTATCCCGGTCGTTCCCCCGCACGTACCGTCCGGGACGGAACTCCCCCGTAGCCAGCCCGATCTGGAGCACGACCGCAGTCTCGACGTGCAGCCGCAGAAACCGCCACTCGGCATCGGGGCTCAGCTCCTCGTAAGCGTCCATCCACTCCCCGTCCGGCACCTCCAGGATCTCCGCGATATCGGCGAAAACGTCCGAGTTGCCGTAGGGCCGTTTGGGATTGATGCCCGGCGCGCCGAATTCCATCTCATCCCAGGAGATATAGGCGCGGCGTTTCAGTATGGGCAGCTCACTGCCATCGGCGGCTTCATACGTCGTTGAGGACGTGCGAATGACTGCCATAAGGGCACATTCGACCACCTAGCGCCCGCATCAGCAACGGAATTTAGCGCAGCAGGACTCCGGGCTAGAGCAGGACCACCGCCCCTTTCTGGAAGTCAACCTCAGGAGGAGACTGGGCACCGGGTCCATGAGGGATTACGGCTCTTGTTAGGGGCAAGGATGAAGGTCTATACACGCAAGGGCGACTCCGGTCAGACGACCATCTGGGGCGGGCGGCGGCTGAGCAAGGATCATGCGCGCATGGAAGCTATCGGCGCAGTGGATGAAGCGAACGCTGCGATCGGGGCGGCGACGGCGCTCAATCTGCCCGCCGAGCTGGACAACGTCTTGCGCCATGCGCAGGGGCGCCTGTTTATCGTGGGTAGTGAACTCATGGCACCTGATCGGACAGGTAGCGGCAGCGCGCTGCCCAGGCTGGACGAAGGCGACGTGGCGGAGGTGGAAGCCGCTATTGACACCCTTGAGCTGGAGCTGCCGGAACTGCGGAACTTCCTCCTGCCCGGCGGCTCAGCCGCTGCAGCCGCGTTGCATGTCGCCAGAGGGGTCTGCCGGCGAGCAGAACGCCGGGTGACTTCGCTGGGCAGGGTTGAGGATGTCGTCCCGGTCGTGCCCGCGTACCTCAACCGCTTGGCAGACCTGCTATTCGTCGCTGCCCGATACGCGAACCACGCGATCGGCACCGCGGATGTGGTGTGGAGCGCCGAGGCCAGTCGAAGCTAACGTTGACGCGAGCAGGGCACATCGGGGGAACATCAACCCCGAGAACTGCCCGAAAGCGCCGGCGTGCAGGCGAGGAAAGGGGCAACAAGCGGTGTCACTAGAGGTCAAGCGGCTGCACCTAGGAGCGACACCCGGCGGCGCCGATGCGTGGCCGGTGCACGGGTTCGTGGTTACCTACCCGGGCGGGGCCGCCCTGGTCGACACCGGGGTCGGCGGGCCGCCGGACGTGATCCGCGACTGGGAGGTGGTCAACATCACCGCCGCGGACGCCCTGGCCGGCCTCGGCCTGGTCCCCGGCGACATCGACCTGGTCATCAACACGCACCTGCATTTCGACCACTGCGGGCAGAACGCGGTGTTCAAGCACGCGGCCTTTTACGTGCAGCGGGCCGAGCTTGACCGGTGCCGGCGCGAGTCGCCCACGATCTATGACTGGTTCGACTTCCAGAACGCCAGCTTTGAACTGCTGGACGGCGACGCCGGGATCCGGCCAGGGCTGTCGGTCATCGCCACCCCCGGGCACACCTCCGGCCACCAGTCGGTGCTGGTCGCAGGCGAGGACGGCGCGCCGGACCTGCTGATCGGCGACGCTGCCTACACGCCACGCCAGTATTGGCCCGAGCCCGGCCAGCTCCCACCCGGCCAGGCCGCCGACGAGGACGCCTGGCACGCCTCGGTGACCCGGCTGCGGGCGCTGCGCCCGGGCCGCGTTCACTTCTGCCACCACACGGACGTAGTGCACGGGTAACGGCGGTTCCCGCCAGCTCAGCGATCACTGGCCTGTTAGTGGCTGCGGGTGAGGGCCGGCTTCCGCAAAGCCGCCGGCGGGACCCGGCCCTGGTAGTCACAGGCTTGACACGCCGATTCGGTTAGTGAAGACTAACGGTTAGTGAGTACTAACCGAGAAACTGACCAATGGGGGGCGCTGGCCGACGGCACGCGCCGCGCGATCGTGGCATGCCTGGCAGACGGCCCCCAGGCAGTCGGGGAGCTGGCGGCCGGGCTACCGGTAAGCCGGTCGGCGGTGTCCCAGCATCTGAAAATTCTCAAGGACGCCGGCCTCGTAGAGGACGTTGCGGCCGGGACGCGGCGGATCTATCGACTCAACCCCGTCGCGTTGGCCGCGCTGCGGGATCAACTTGACACCTACTGGCAGCGGGCGCTGGCCGGGTACGCCGATGCCGTGGGAGCGCCGGATAAGCCGGATAAGGAGACGTGATGGCCCAGACGGGGGACGTGGCGGTCCGCAAGCAGGTCGTGGTGGACGCGCCGATCGAACGTGCTTTCAGGGTGTTCACTGACCGGTTCGGGGACTTCAAGCCGCCCGAGCACAGCATGCTGGGGGTGCCGGTTGCCGAGACGGTATTCGAGCCGTGGATCGGCGGCGGCATCGTGGACCGGGCAGCGGACGGGCGCGAGTGCCGGTGGGCGCGGATTCTGGCCTATGAACCGCCGGACCGGGTGGTGTTCAGCTGGGATATCAGCCCGCAGTGGACGATCGAGAGCGACCAGGCCCGGACCAGCGAGGTCGAGGTGCGGTTCTACGCCGAGTCGCCGGCCCGCACGCGGGTGGAGCTGGAGCACCGGCACCTCGACCGGCACGGCCCCGGCTGGGCGGCAGTCACTGACGGCGTGGACGGGCCGGAAGGCTGGCCGCTGTACCTGGACCGCTACGCCGCACTGCTGAAAGCGGATGACTGAAATGTCGCCGATCATCACCAGCGCTGAAATCGACCGGCCAGCTGCCGAGGTCTTCGCCGTCGCCACCGAACCGGCCCGGTTCAGGGAGTGGCAGAAGGGTGTGGTTGGCGGGCGCATGGACAGCGCGGACGGCACCCAGCCGCCGGCCTTGGGGGCGAAGTGCGTCATGGTCCGGCGCATTGGCGGCTCGGACCGCTCGTCCACGTCGGAGCTTGTACGCTTCGACCCGCCTAAGACGTGGGGCGTGCGCGGCACGGACGGCCCGATCCGGGCAGCTGTCGATGTCCTGGTCGAGCCGGTAACCGGGTCGCGCTCCCGGCTGACCATCAGCGTCGACTTCACCGGTTACGGCATCGGCAAGATCCTGGTACCGCTCATGGTCCGCCGTGAGGCCCGCAAGGAGATGCCAGAAAACATGGCGGCGCTCAAGCGACTGATCGAAAAGGGCTAGGCGTGCGAATATCAACCCATGAACCTGCCCCGATATCCCGGAAGTCAGGACGAACCAAGCGACCGGGGACGGCGGGAGCGGTCGAGACAAGCCATGGGCTGGATCGCGCTCGCTAATCTGCTGCTTGTGCCAGCTAGCTGGTTTCCCGTGGTCGCGCACGAAGGGCGTCTGAGCCTGCAACACAGCGTTCTCGACGCCGCCCTGTTCCTTGTTCCCGTTGGAGCACTGGTATTGGTTAACGTCGCGGCGCTGTCATGGTGGCGCGGAAGCCGGACCAGGACTTAAGAGATCGCCATCGATCCAGTCGTGCCTGTTACACGCCAGCCGGTGCCGGGCTGCTCCTGCAGCACATAGGTAAGCCAGGTCGCACCGAGGCATGCGACGAAACCGTTGATGCCGACTCGCATTTCGCTGGCGTGGTCGACCGGCGGGCCGAGAGTGATCAAGATTCCGCCGTTCTTAACCTGCCCGCAGCCGCCTTTGGCCTCGATCACGGATCCCCGGTCGGCGATAAAGATGATATGCGCCATTCCGGCCAGTGCGGCAGTCACCTGGCGCTGCGTCTCGGGCGCGAGAGGCTCTCCATGCCGGTGCTTGCCGTTGGGGTCCGCCGCATCCGCATAAGCCTGGTTCAGCACGTAGACCGTCTTGAAGGTCTTGCCGGGGAAGGAGTTCTCCGCCGGCGTGCCAAGGTACCTGCGCAGGACTTGCGCGTAGATATCGCCCGGCGAGGCGGCGGCGGGCGAGACGGCGGCCGGCGAGACCGCGGCGGGCGAGACAGTGGCCCCCGAGGCTGTGGTGGACGGGCGCACCGTGGGCGGCGCGCCCGCCGCGGCGGAGCTGCCGCAGCCCGCGGTGGCCGCGGCTAGGGCGGTCAGGATGATGGCAGCCGTGGTCATGCGCATGCGTCGCATCGAACATCCTCCTGGCCGTTACCTTGGTTCGCTATCACAGCTAGGACGGAGCGAAGTGCTGCCACGGTTCCCGGCTACGCGATCTCCGCCACCCGGCGTACCAGCAGGCGGCACAGCGCCCCGACTTCCCTGGCGTCGTCGATGTACATGGACGGCTTGAAGCAGATGGTCCCGAATCCGGCCGCCAGCTGTCCCGGCAGCGAGGAAAGCGCCTCGTCCAGGTCGGCGACGGCGTCCGGCGCGGGGAACCGCCCACGGATTCCGCCGATCATTTCGATGCTTCCCAAGGAGCGGCCGGCCGCGATCAGCCCGTCCCGCAACGCGGCCAGGTCGTCGGCCGAGGGGGTGCCCAGCGGGTTGAAGCCGCTTCCCCAGCGGACCAGGCGCCGCAGCAACGCCGGGTGCATCCGCTGCCCGCCGAACCACAGCGTCGGGCCACCCGACCGGAACGGATGCGGTTCAACCCAGACGTCACTGAACGAGTAGTGCCAGCAGCAGTTTGGGCACCACGCCGCCCCTTCAGCCACCGACAAATCGTTTGACTCCAAACGTATGCCGGCGATGAGTTTCGCGGCGCCCGTCGTCGTTAAATGTGACGAACCAACCAGGAAGGCGGCGTGCATGGCCGACACCGAGGGCACTGCATCGATGGCACAGCAGGCGCCGGGCGGCGTCAACGCAGACCCCGATTCGCGCATTCTCCTGAGCTTCTTGCAGGACCAGCGCGACGCGGTGCTGAAGGTCGTCGAGGGGTTGCCCGAGGACGCCTGGCAGAAGCCGGTCGTGCCGTCCGGCTGGACCGTGGCTGGCATGCTCTGGCACCTCGGCGGGGTCGAGCAGCACTGGCTCCAGCGCGTCGTCACGGGCATCGCGGAGGAACAGTCGGCGGACGCGGAAGCGGGGGAGGACGAAGAGGGCGGATACGATCCCGAGGCCGCCTTCACCTGCGCACTGCCCAGCGCCGACCTCATGGCCAACTACCGCGACGAGTGCAGGCGGTCCGATGCGGTCCTCGCCGTCACCCCGCTGTCGGCGGCGCCGCGCGGCCTCGGCTTTCATCATGACCCGGAGTACACCAGCCAGATCACGAACGTCCGCTGGATCGTCCTGCATGTGATCGAGGAGACCGCCGCGCACTCCGGCCACCTGGAGATCGCCCGCGAGCTGCTCGACGGCAAGATCAGGCTTGGCGGACGCTGAGGGCCCGGCGACCGACCCAGGCGCCGTCGGCGAGCGGAATCCCGTTGAGCGGGCATCCGGCGAGCCCATAGGGTGAGTTGCAGTAGACCGCGATAGCCCGACCCCCTGGGAGCTGGCGTGGAAAGCATCGACCGGTTCATCGCTGATCAGCTTGCCGCGTGGGAGGTTCCCGGGTGCGCGGTCGCCGCCGTCCGCAACGGCCAGGTCGAGCTGGTCAGCGGGTGGGGGCTGCGCGACAGGGAAGCCGCGCTGCCCGTCACCAAGGACACGCTGTTCGCCATCGGGTCCACGACGAAGGCGTTCACCGCGACCACCATTGGCGCCCTCGTCGATGAGGGGCTGCTTGACTGGGACCGGCCACTGCGGGATTACGTGCCGGAGATCCGGCTGCACGATCCCGTCGTGAGCGACCGCCTGACGATCGTCGACCTGCTGTCGCACCGCTCCGGGCTGCCACGGCACGACCTGACCTGGGTCGGCCAGCCTGACCGGTCCCGCGCGGAGATCGTCCGCGCCCTGCGGTTCCTGCCGCTGAGCAAGGACCTGCGCCAGCAGTTCCAGTACTGCAACCTCGGGTACGTGGCCGCGGGCTACGTGGTGGAGGCGCTGACCGGCGTGCCGTGGGAGGACTTCGTGCGCGGCAGGCTGCTCGAGCCGCTGGGCATGCGCCGCACGAACCTGTCCGTGGACGAGATGCTCGCCGACGACGACCACGCCACCGCCTACACGCGCCAGGAGGGCGTCATGGTGCGCGTGCCGCAGCGGCCGCTGCCGGCGATCGCGCCCGCGGGCGCCATCAACTCAAGCGCGGCGGACATGGCCCGATGGCTGCTGGCCCAGCTGGGCGGCGGGCAGCTCGACGGCGCGACGGTGATGTCACCCGCCACGGCGAAACGTCAGCTCACGCCGCACATGCTGATACCTGGCTTCGGGGAGGTGCCCGGTCTCAGCGCGTACGCGTACGGCCTGGGCTGGCTGAACGGCCGGTACCGTGAGCACACCCTCGCCATGCACGACGGCGGCATCGACGGCTTCACGACGCACTGTATGCTGCTGCCGGACGACGGCGTCGGCGTGGTGGTGCTGACGAACACCTCGGCCGCCATGATGCACTGGACCGTCGCCTGCCGGGTGCTCGACGAGCTGCTCGGCGCCGAGCCGGTGGACGTGTTCGGTTACCTCAAGCCGCGCTTCGACGCGGCGATGGCCGGGGCCCGCGAGGCCAAGGCCGCCCGCCGGGTCGTCGCCGGGGCGCCGCCGGCCCACCCGCTGTCCGACTACGCGGGCGAGTACGAGCACCCGGGCTACGGGATCCTCACTATCACGCCGAACGGGGGCGTGCTTAAACCATCACTCGGCACCATGGACCTGAGCCTGGCCCACCGCCACTACGACACGTTCGACCTCGCCTGGAGCGAGGCGGGCGACCAGCCGGCGATCTACCCGCTCACGTTCCTGTCCGGCCCCGACGGCTACGTCAACGCCCTGACCGTCCCGTTCGAGGCGCTTGTCGAACCGCTGCGCTTCGACAAGCGCCCGGACGAGCAGGGCCCCGAGGTCCTGGCCCGGCTGTGCGGCGCCTATGCCATGGGTCCGATCGAGGTCGTGGTCGGGCTGCGCAGCGAGCGCACGCTCACCATCACCGCGCCTGGCAGCCCGCCCCTCGACTTGGAGCCCATCGGCGGCCTGCGGTTCGGCGTCAAGGACCAGCCCGCCATCACGGCGGAGTTCGAACTCGACGACAGCGGCGGGGTGACGCGCCTCGTCGCGCAACCGTTGGGGATCTTCCTTCCCAGGGATGCGAGCTAGCCCAGCCCGGGCGAGGTGAACGGGACGCTGAGCAAGGCAGTTGCGGGCTTAGCCGAGCGGGATGGTCGGCACGTCGACGGCCTGGAGTCTGCCCGAGCCGTAGTTAGACACAAGCAGCGTGCCGCCGGGGAGCAGGGCCATCTCGCGCGGGAAGGCCCCGGACGCGATGTGCCCGACGACGGCCTTGCCGCCGGAGAACGCGGCCGCCACGTCAACCACATCCAAGTCGGCCGTCGCCCCGCTCGCGCCGAACCGGTTGGAGTCGGCGACGACGATCAGCGAGCCGCCGCGCACCGCCGCGAGCCCGACCGGCGCCTCACCTACCCGGACGACCGCGACCAGGGCGTGCGCGGGGTCGGCGGCAAGGCGGGCGGCGGAGAAGCACAGCAGGTCGTCGCTGGCCCGGGCCGTCACCCATACTTGCGTGCCGTCCGCCGAGGTGATCACCCGGACGGGCTGGCAGCCCGCGTCCACCGTGGCGACGACCGACGACGCGGGGCTGGTCTCCGCCTTGCGCAGGTCGATCACGGTCAGCGTGCCCGGCCGCGACAGTGCGCCTGCCCGCACCGCGGAATTCCCCGGCGGGCGTCCAAGCTCGCTTGTCGCATACAGCCAGCGGCCGTCAGGGGAGATCGCCATGCCGACCGCCGCCTGGCCAAGCGGGATGGCGCCCACGTAGTCCGCGGGACCGAAGCCGTCGCGCAGCGCTCTTCCGAAGTTGAAGACGACCGCCTTGTCGGCGTATTCGAGCGTGACGAAGGCGAACTGGCCGTCGGGTGAGACCGCCGCCTCGATCGCGCTGCCGTCGACCGGGTCGCCGCCGTTGGGCGCGCCGCCGCTAGCGGTGAGCGTGCCGAGCATGGCTCCGGCTGTGCCCCGTTCGGCGCGGGCCACGCTGATTACCGAGGCGCCGTTGCCGTTCGCGGCCAGCAGGTACTTGCCGTCGGCGGTGATGGTCAGGCCGAGCGGAAGGCCGGTCACCGGGATTGTGCGCACGATCGCCGGCGCCAGAGATCGGCCCGAGCGGAGGACGTCGATGCCGCCAGGCTCGGCGACGAAGGCCCAGCGCCCGTCTGGCGTGGCCGCGACGCCGAACGGGTGTCCCTGGACCGGGAGCATCGCGCTTCGCACGCGCGTCAGGTCGGCGGAGGGCGCCGTCACGGTGCTGCACGCGGGCGACGCCAGGGACCGGGTTGGCAGCGGCGGCGCCGTGGGCGAGCCGGTTCGCGCAAAGGCGGACGGGCCGGCGCCGGCCGGCGTGGACGGATGCGGGGAACCGGAACCGCATCCCGCGCCGATGATCCCCACGGTGACGGCACACGCCGCCGCAGTCCCCGCCTTCATCAGAGCCGGCCGCATGCCGGCATCGTACGGCAGCGGCGCCGTCATCGCTCCCGCACGTGAACGGACCGGTGCCGACGGTTGCTTCCCCAGCCGTAGGGCCACCACCCCATAATCCCACGAGGGCATGCGCGCAACCGATGACATGACCCGCGATGGAGGCACAATGCATGCGGTCCGCGTCGCTCCCGTGGTGGCGGCGGTGCTTGGCTTGCTGGTAATAGGCGCAGCGACCGGATGCGACGCTATCTCGGGACACCACTCGGCGGCGCCCGTCGCTAGTCAGCTGTCCACCTCCGCGGCTGTCGTCAGCCGGCCGGCTGGCCATGCGTCGCCTGCCATCAAGGGGAAGTCGTCAGGCGGAGTCCAGAACCTGATGGCAACCGCCGCGGTGCGAAGCGCCCTGCTGCAGGCATACGTGGCCATGAAGCACATCCCGGCCTCCGATGTGGCAGGCAGCAAGCCGGACAGCGTCTACTACGGCTACGACAAGGCCACGAAAACCTACTGGGCGATGGCCAGTTACGAGACGTCAAGCAAGGCTTCCCAGGCTGTCCAGGTGAACTTTCAGGACGGCGGCGACACCGGCCTCTTCAAGAGGGTGGGCGCGGGTACCTGGCAGGCATCGCTTGGCGGCATGCCCGGCATCTGCGTGGAATTGCGGTTCTTCCCGAAGGCGGTACTTGCCGCCTGGTCGCTTCCGACCACGCATCCCGCCTCGATGTGCTGATGGGCGAGTGAAATGAACGGAATCGCCTTTTTCCGAAAACGATATGATTTCGCATCGACCGTGCGAAGTGCCGCCCATACATTGAAGTCATGGCGGACGAAACTGCCGGGGTGACCGTCGCGAAAGGGTCAGACGTCACCATCCTTCCGGCGGAAGAGATCCGGTCGTCCCTCGCGGACGGGACTCACGCGCTTGACGAGCAGGGTGACCTGCGCGCGAGCCGGCCGCATTTCGAGCGGGCGTATCAGCTGGCCGAGCAGGCCGGTGACGTCCGCGCGATGGCCCAGGCGGCGCTCGGCAGCGCGGGACTGTGGGTGAGCGAGAGCAGGACGCTCATCGGCGCCGCGCGGCGCGAGGAACGGCTGGAGCATGTCCTTGCGCTCCTCGAGGACGACCAGGATTCCGTGCTGCCACAGCGCATCCGGGTGAGGCTGGCGGCGGAGTCCGACTACGCGCGCGGCGACAGCGCGGCGATCCGCGCATTGCTCGGCGGGCTCGGCCCGGACGCCGACCCGGTGCTGCTCGCGGAGGCGCTGAGCCTCGCCCACCACTGCCTGCTCGGTCCCGACCACGTGGCACTACGCGGTGAGCTGGCGGAAAGGCTGATCAGGACCAGCGTCCGCACAAACCGCCGCGCCGATGTGCTGATGGGACTGTTGTGGCGCACCGTCGACGCCTATACCGAGGGCGACCCGCACGCCGAACGACGGCTGAGCGAATTGCGCGGTCATCTCGAACAGAGTGGCCATCTCGCGGTCGGTTTCGTGGTCAGCGCGATCGACGTGATGCTCGCCATTCGCGCGGGCCATCTCGACCAGGCGGAGACGCTGGTGGAAATCTGCGCCAAGACCGGCGCGGAAGCAGGCGATATCGACAATGAATGGTGGCCGGGTGCGCAGCTGGTGACCATCCGCTGGTATCAGGGCCGCCTGGTCGAACTGCTGCCCATGCTGCGCGAACGGGTGCAGTCCCCGGCTCTCAGCGCCGTCGACAACTCCGCACTCACCGCCCTTGCCGTCGCGGCGGCGCTGGACGGCGACCGCCGCACCGCCGCGAGCTCGCTCGCCGCCCTGTGCGGCAGCGACCTGGGCAGCTTGGCCAGGTCGAGCAGCTGGCTCGTCACGATGAACGGCATCGTGGAGGCCGCCTCGCTCCTCGGCGACACCGACGTGGCGGCCAGGGCTTATGAGCTGCTGCGCCCGCACGCCCGCCTGCCGATGGTTGGCAGCCTCGGCATCACCTGCTTCGGCAGCACGCAGCACGCCCTCGGCTTCGCCTCGCTGACCTGCGGCCAGCTCGACCTGGCCGTCGATCATCTGCGGGCCGCAGTCAGGCACAACCTCGCCCTGGCGCACTGGCCCGCGGTGCTCGCCTCCAGGCGGCGCCTCGCGCAGGCATACGCGCTGCGCGGCTCGCGCGGCGACGCCGATGCCGCGCGCCGCGAGCTCGACGCGGCCGCGGGCGAGGCCGCACCACTGGGCCTCCCGCTGCCCGTGGCGCACGTCGAAGCCGGCATCGCGCCGCGCGCGAAAACGCACGCCGGCACCACGCGGAACGCGGTCGCCGAATGCGAACGCCAGGGCAGGAAGTGGCGGTTCGCCCTGGACAGCAGGAGCGTCCTAGTGGAGGACAGCATCGGGATGACCTACCTGGCCGTGCTCATCGCCAACCCGCGCCGGGACATCGCGGCCGCCGATCTTGTCGCCGGCGTGGTCACGCTCGGCGGTGCCGCCGGCGACGCGGGCGCGGCTCACCCGGTGCTCGACAGGGAGGCCGTCGCCCGGTACCGCGCCCGGGTGCGGGAACTCGATGAGCGGATCGCCCAGCTCGATAGCGCCGGCGACCTGGCGGGCGCGGACACCGCCCGCACCGAGCGCGACTGGCTCACCGCGCAGCTGGCAAGCGCCGCTGGCCTGCGCGGGCGCACCCGGTCATTCCCCGACGAGCCGGAACGCGCCCGGGTAGCGGTGGGCAAGGCGATCCGCCGGGCACTGGCCAGGATCGACGAGGCCGACGGGCCGATCGGCGAGCACCTGCGGCTGGCGGTGCACACCGGCACGCGCTGCTCCTACTGGCCGGCTTGACGGGCGACCGAGGCGGGGGAGGCACCCGACGGCCGGCAGCTGCCAGCCGGACGGAACGCCATGGAACGGGATGGAACGCCACTCAGGTGTAAGCCAATGCGGCTTCGGACGGGCACGTGGGGGCTCCGTCCTTCATCTCTCCCCAGGAGGAAATTCATGGCGCTCCGTGATTCAATGCTGACTTCTGCCACTCCGTTTCTCCGGCCAGGCGAGCCGGTGCAGGCGATCTTCGGTGCGCAGACGGCCAGCCAGTGGCTGGCGGCGCTGACTGGCATCTTCGTCTTCCTCGGCTTCAACCACTACCGGATCGTCGCCGTCACCCCGGCCCGGATCGTGGTGCTCGATGCGGGCAAGACCAGCATGAAGAAGGCGCGCGGGGTGGTGATGGAGCTACCGCGCTCGACCCAGCTCGGCCCGGCGACCGGCCTGTGGCACCGCATCCCGGCCGGCCAGGAGACCCTCCGGGTGCACCGTCGCTTCTACAAGGACCTCAACGCCGCCGACAGCGCCGCCGTCCTCGCCTGACGCCTGCACCGGCGAAGAGCCAAGAGGCGGCCGTTAGCGTGCCTCGCCCCGGTGCACCCCCGGATGGACGTTCAGCCTGCGTCCCCGGCCGGCGGCGGGGCACTCGCGTACCCGCGCCGCGGCGACGTGCCCTCCGGTGCCTCAGTCAAGGGCGTGCCGCAGTACCTCGGGCGACGCCAAACCGAGAGCTACGGCGCGCTCCAGCACCTCGGGCGACGCCTTGGCCATCGAGCCGCTGTCGAAGGGGGGCTGCGGGTCGTACTCGGTGTAGAGCTGGATGGCCTGTGCGGTGGTCTCGTCGGCCACCAGCCGAGGAAGTCCTGGTCCGCAAGCAGCGGCCAGATCCCGCCCCCGCCCGGGACCAGCAGGACGTCGCAGGCCTCGACATCCGAGCACCGCGTCGGAACATCGACAGGCAGCGAGCCCAGCTCATCGGTGATCCGCCCGGATTCGGGTGCGACGAAACGGACCTTCGCGCCGGGGACTTGAGCCAGGATCTCGTACGGTCCGATCGCGTCGAGCGGCTCAAAACGGTCGAAGAGCAAGATCATGATGTCCATGCGCCGCACCATAGCTCGCCGGCATTCTGGCAGGCAACGCGGTCCGGATGCAGGCAGGCACCGACCGGGGCAGTCCTCGCGGCGGTTAGCCGAGTGCGAGCCACGGGACGCCGAGCGAACCGGCCAGCTTAGCCTCAGCCTCCGTCAGCGGAGCCCGGCCGGTCAGCTTCGCGATCAGCGTCACCGGCGCCCAGCCGGCTGCCTGCCGCAGCCAGACAGCCTCAGCCGGGGAGAGCAGCAGATCCGACGTGACCGACGTCGCCCGTTCCGTTATCCACGGCGCCAGGTCAACCGCGATCGCCAGATCGAGCCCGTGCACCGCCAGCTCGAGGACGCGGGTCCGCATGAACTCGGCGAGCAGCATCCGGTCACCGTGCCGGGTCCGCACCACCCGCCCAGGCGACGCCGCGGCAGCCAGCGAGCAGGCGCGGTCCCTGGCAGCGCGGAACGCGCGGGCACGCTCCCCGGCGCCGGACAGGGCCGCCGCGCTGCGCCGCGCCGACTCGACGCGGTCGTCGTTCACCGCCGCGGAAAACCGCTCATCGGCGCGATAGTAGCCGGATGCCGTCACCAGGTCCGATCCGGCGGGCTCAGGCTCCGCGAGCATCACGCCGAGCCGTTCCACCGTCATCTGCACGTGGAAAAGCAGCTCGCCCGCCGTCCACGGCACACACGGACTCGGCCGCCCGAACGAGGCCTCATCGAGCCCGTCCATGACCTCGGCCAGCCGGCGCGACTCCGCGTCAAACGCCACAAGAACCATCAGTGCAACCGTAGCCCGTCATGCACGCGCCCGCGCCGCGCGAGCCGTCTGTACGCGAGGCGGCGCGGGTGTGGTCGCACGGAGTACGCTACGCCAGTCAGAGGCGATGGTACTTTGGGCTGGGAAGCGCTTCGATAGCGCGGGGATTCCGGAGGGTCTTGATGGCGACGCTGGCCGATGTGGCCCGGCACGCGGGGGTCGCGGCCAGCACCGTTTCCTACGTGCTCAGCGGCAAGCGCCCGGTCTCCGATGAGACAAGGGAACGGGTCGCGCGCAGCATCGAGCTGCTCGGCTACCAGCCGCACGCCGGCGCGCGGGCGCTGGCCAGCGCGAAGTCGAACGTGCTGGCCCTGGTCGTGCCGCTCGGCCGTGACCTGTACGTTCCGGTCATGATGGACATCGCCATCGCGGTCACCACGATGGCCAGGCGGTTCGGCTACGACGTGCTACTGCTCACCAACGACGAGGGGCCCGCGGGCATCCAGCGGGTCGCGACGAGCGCGCGGGCGGACGCGGTGATACTCACGGACGTCGGCATGGAAGACGAGCGCATCGCGATGGTCAGGGAAACCGGCATCGACGCGGTGCTGATCGGCGTGCCCGCGGACTCCGACGGCCTGAACTGCGTCGACCTGGACTTCGCGCGCGCAGGCGCGCTGTGCGTGGAGCACCTGGCCGGCCTCGGGCACCGCGAGGTGGCGTTCATCGGCGAGGCGCAGGGCATCTACCAGCGGCACATCGGCTTCGCCGAGCGGACGCTCGGCGGCATCCGCGACGCCGCGGCGCAGGCGGCGATGAACCTGGTCCACCGGCCGTGCGGCGCCAGCTACGAGGCGGCGGCGGGCGTGCTCGCCAGGATCCTCGAGGAGCGGCCGCGCACCACCGGCCTGATCGTGCAGAACGAGGCGGTCATCCCCTCCCTGCTCAGCCTGCTGCGCACCGCGGGCCGGATCGTGCCTGAGGACGTGTCGATCGTCGCGGTCTGCCCCGATCAGGTCGCGCAGCAGACGTCACCGCAGCTCAGTTCCGTGAACCTGCCGGCCGCCGAGCTTGGCACCCGCGCCGTCGAGTTGCTGATGCGCCGGATGGCGGACGGCGCCGACGGCGAGGTCGTGCTGATCCCGCCGACGCTGACGGTGCGCGGCAGCACCGGTCCCGCGGCCGCCGCAAGCCGCGGCTGACCAGTCTGCCGCGCAGCCTGCCGCGAGTGGAAGCATCATCGATGCGATTCCGCACCCTAATTTACTGGGCCATCGCCCTTGCACCAGTTGCCGGGCTGGCCTAGTCTCCACATTATCGCGAAGCGCTTCGACAGGAATTCCCTCAATGACCGAGAGGATCCCCATGCCGAGAAAATCAACGGGCCTGCTCATCGCGGCCCTTCTAGCCCTGACGGCCGGCCTGGCCGCCTGCGGCAGCAGTGGCGGCGGCAGCGGCAGCAGCTCGTCGTCGAAGGTGCTCAAGGTCTGGTGGTACGAAGGCCCGGGCAGCGCCTACCAGATCGCCTGGGACCAGGCCATCAAGGACTTCAAGGAGCAGCACCCGGGCGTAACCGTGCAGTTCTCGCTCAAGAGCTTCAACCAGATGCAGCAGAACGCGTCGATGATCCTCAACTCCTCCGACGTCCCCGACGTCATGGAGTACAACAAGGGCGACGCGACCACCGGCCTGCTGTCCAAGCAGGGCCTGCTCACCGACCTCACGCCGGAAGCGTCCAAGTACCGCTGGGACAAGCTGCTCGGGCCCGACCTGCAGGTCACCGCCCGGTACGACGCCAAGGGCGTGATGGGCTCAGGCAACTGGTACGGCGTCTCTGACTACGCCGAGTACCTGACCGTCTACTACAACAAGGGCATGTTCGCGAAGTACGGCATCGCGGTGCCCACCACGATGGCGCAGCTGACCGCGGCGATGGACACGTTCCTCAAGCACGGCATCACCCCGTTCGCGAACGCGGGCAACGACTACATGGCCATGCAGTACCTGTACATGATGGAACTGAGCCAGGCCACGCCGCAGCAGGTACAGGACTACGAGCGGTACACCGGCAAGGTCGACTTCCACAACACGGCCTGGACCAACGCGGTCAAGACCTTCCAGGACTGGGTCAGCAAGGGCTACATCGCCAAGAACTCGGTCGGCCTGACCGCGACCCAGGCGGGCAACAACTTCGAGACGGGCAAGAGCCCGATGCTGATGTCCGGCAGCTGGTGGGCGGGCACCTTCGAGACAGAAATCAAGAGCTTCCAGTGGGGCACGTTCCTGTGGCCGGGCAACACGCTCAACGCCGGCTCGGGCGGCAACCTGTTCGTGGTGCCGAAGAACGCCGCAAGCAAGGACCTCGCCTACGACTTCATCAACGACACGCTCCAGCCTGACGTGCAGAAGCTGCTCGCCAACAACGGCGCGGTGCCGATCGCGGCCAGGACCGGCGGCGTGTCCAACCCGCTCAACGTCGAGCTCATCAAGAACTTCCAGACGCTGGCGACCAACAACGGCCTGGCCTACTACCCCGACTGGCCCACGCCGAACTTCTACAACACGCTCCTCGCCCAGACACAGGACCTGATGAACGGCGCGAGCGGCGACTCGGTGCTGAGCACCCTGCAGACCAACTACGACCAGTACGTGTCGAGTCTTGGCTGATGAGTGACACAGCAATCGCCGTCGCTGAACGACGGAGGTCCGGCGCCGCCACCCGCGGCGCCGGCACCGGCGCGGGCGCGGGAACGCGAAGCGCGCCGTACCTGACGTACCTGCTGCCCGCGACGGCCCTGTTCGCCGTCGTGATCGCGGTGCCGCTGGTGATGAACATCTACACCAGCTTCACCCGGTGGACAGGGGTCGGGCCGCGGCAGTGGGCGGGCCTAGCCAACTACCGCCAGCTCTGGCACGACTCGGAGTTCTGGGCGTCGATGTGGCACAGCCTCGCCCTCGTCGCTGCCATGGCGGTGATCCCTACCGTGCTCGGGCTGCTGGTGGCCGCGGCCCTGTTCGACGTGATCGCCAAGCGCTTCAGCGAAAGAACCGCCAGCCTGCTTCGCGCCTGCATCTACCTGCCGCAGGTGCTGCCGATCATCGTGGCCGCCATCGTCTGGGGCTGGATTCTCGACCCGCAGTACGGCGCGCTCAACGTGGCGCTGCGCGACGTCGGCCTCGGCTTCCTCGCGCACGACCTGCTCGGCGACCCGCACACCGCCCTGCTGACCGTGATGGCGGTGCTCATCTGGTTCCAGCTCGGCTACCCGGTGGTCATCTTCATGGCGGCCCTGCAGCGGACCGATCCCGCGCTGAACGAGGCGGCGGAGATCGACGGGGCGACCTGGCGGCAGCGCCTCTGGTCGGTGGTCGTGCCGCAGATCAGGCCGGAGATCTACGTGGTGCTGCTGACCTGCACGGTCGCGTCGCTGCGGGCGTTCGGCTGGATCTACGCGCTGACCAGCGGCGGTCCTGGCGTGTCGACCCAGGTGCCGTCGTATTACTCGTATCAGAGCTTCTTCACCGACCTGGACGTCGGCTACGGGTCGGCGATCGCGACCGTGATGACGCTGATCATCGTGGTCGTGTCCGTGGTGTTCCTGTGGGTGCAGCGGAGGCATGCCGGATGACCGCGACCTTGACCCGCACGGCGGCGGGACGGCACCGCACCACCCGCCGCACCCTGGCCCGCCGCCGCGGCCCCGCGGCCTGGATCACCCTGACCGCACTCGTCGTGCTTACCGTGGGCATCCTGGTCCCGTTCGCGCTGATCGCGCTGAACGCATTCAAGCCGCCCGCGCAGTACTCCGCGCACGGCCCGCTGAGCTTCCCCGACCGCTTCTACACCGGCGGCATCCAGACCTTCTGGGACACCGCCGACTTCGGCCGCGCGCTGTGGAACAGCGTGCTGATCAGCGGCTGCGTCTGCGTGCTGGCGGTGCTGCTGTCGATACTTAACGCCTACGCGCTCGGCATCGGCCGGGTGAAGGGCCGCACCTGGATTCTCGGCGCGTTCCTCATCGCCAACTTCCTGCCGCAAGAGGGCCTGGTCTACCCGCTGTATGACCTGGCGAAGGCGACGGGCCTGTACGACAGCCAGCTCGCCGTCATCATCATCTTCACCGTCATCCAGGCCGCGTTCGGCACCTACCTGCTGTCCTCAGTGCTGAGCAGCTTCCCGCAGGAACTGCTGGAGGCGGCGCGGATGGACGGGGCCGGCCGGGCGCGCATCCTGTGGCGCGTGGTGGTGCCGGTCAGCCGGCCGACCCTGGGCGTACTGCTGGTGTTCTTCTTCATCTGGACCTGGAACGAGTTCTTCCTGCCGCTTGTCTTCCTGGTCTCCAACGCCAACCAGACCGTGCCCGTCGCGCTCGGCACGCTGCAGGGCCAGCACATCATGAACCCGCTGACCACCAGCGGCGCCGCGCTGCTCGGGGTGTTTCCCACGATCATCTTCTTCCTCATCTTCCAGCGGACGCTGACCCGCGGCGTGACCGTCGGCGCCATCAAGTAACCCAGCTCGGAAAGGCAGACATCTCGCATGAAGTTCACCGACGGTCGCTGGCTGCTGCGTCCAGGCGTCCAGGCGTTCCACCCGGTCGAGGTGCTCGACGTTGAGACCGGGCAAGGGACGCTGATCATCCGCGCCGCGGTGCAGCGGATCAGGAACCGCGGTGACCTGCTCAAGGGACCGATGGTCACGATCACGCTGAGCGCGCCCGCCCGCGACGTGATCGCGGTGAACATCACCCACCTGTCCGGTCAGCTGCACCGGCCGCCCGCGTTCGCGATCGAGTCGAGCGAGGGTGACACGCCGGAGGCGGCCAACACGTACCGCGACGGCCAGTGGGCGGTACTCACCTCGGGCGAACTGACCGCGCGGGTCCGCGCCGGCGCGGACTGGCGGCTTGAGTTCCTCGCGGGCGGCCGGCTGCTCACCGCAAGCGAGGCGGGCGCCGCCGCGATCGTCACGACCGCTGCCAGTGCCGGCGAGCAGGGAGGGCACTACCTGCGCGAGCAGCTCAGCCTCGGCCTGGACACCGCGGTGTACGGGCTTGGCGAGCGGTTCGGGCCGCTGGTCAAGAACGGCCAGGTCGTCGACATATGGAACGCCGACGGCGGCACCGGCAGCGAGCAGGCCTACAAGAACATCCCGTTCTGCGTGACCAACGCGGGCTACGGCGTGTTCGTGAACGACCCGGGTCGGGTGTCGTTCGAGGTCGCGTCGGAGGCGGTGAACCGATTGCAGTTCAGCGTGCCCGGGCAGTCGCTGGAGTACCTGGTCATCTACGGTCCCGAGCCCAAGGTCATCCTGCGCAACTACACCGCGCTGACCGGCCGGCCGCCCGCGCTGCCCGCCTGGTCGTTTGGCCTGTGGCTGTCCACCTCGTTCACCACCTCCTACGACGAGGCCACCGTCACCGGCTTCATCGAGGGCATGGCCGAACGCGGCCTGCCGCTGTCCGTCTTCCACTTCGACACCTTCTGGATGCGCGAGTTCCACTGGTGCGACTTCGAGTGGAACCCGCAGGTGTTCCCCGACCCCGCGGCCATGCTGGCCAGGCTCAAGGCGCGGGACTTGCGGATCTGCGTGTGGATCAACCCCTACATCGCGCAGCAGTCGGCGCTGTTCGACGAGGGCAAGGCGCGCGGCTACCTGCTGCGGCGGCCGTCCGGCGACGTGTGGCAGACCGACCTGTGGCAGCCGGGAATGGCGGTGGTCGACTTCACCAACCCAGCGGCGCGCGACTGGTTCGCCGCCAAGCTCGACGCGCTGCTCGGCATGGGCGTGGACTGCTTCAAGTCCGACTTCGGCGAGCGCATCCCGGTGGAGGATGTCGAGTGGTTCGACGGCTCGGACCCCGAGCGGATGCACAACTACTACACCTACCTGTACAACCAGACCGTCTTCGAGCTGTTGCGCAAGCGCCGCGGCGAGGGAGACGCGGTGCTGTTCGCCCGCTCGGCCACCACCGGGTCGCAGCGCTTCCCCGTGCACTGGGGCGGCGACTGCGACGCCACCTATGACGCGATGGCGCAGATGCTGCGCGGCGGCCTGTCGCTTGGCATGTCCGGGTTCGGCTACTGGAGCCACGACATCGGCGGCTTCGAGGGCACACCGGACGCCGCCGTCTACAAGCGGTGGATCGCGTTCGGCCTGCTGTCCTCGCACAGCCGGCTCCACGGCAGCGGCTCGTACCGGGTGCCGTGGCTGTTCGACGAGGAGGCGGTGGACGTGCTGCGCACGTTCACCAGGCTCAAGATGCGGCTGATGCCGTACCTGCAGGGCGCGGCCGGCCAGGCGGTCAGCGACGGCACCCCGATGATGCGGGCGATGGCGCTTGAGTTCCCCGGCGACCCGAGCTGCACCCACCTGGACCGCCAGTACATGCTCGGCGACGACCTGCTGGTGGCGCCGGTGCTGACCGCCGACGGCGAGGTGTCCTACTACGTGCCGGACGGCGTCTGGACGAACTTCATCACCGGCGAGCGGGTCAGCGGGCCGCGCTGGGTGACGCAGCGGCACGGGTTCCTCAGCGTCCCGATGCTCGTCCGGCCCGGCGCGGTCATCCCGGTGGGCGCCGTCGACGACCGGCCGGACTATGACTACGCCGACGGCGTGACGCTGCGCCTGTACGAGATTCCCGATGGCGCACGGGTGACCACGGTCGCGGGCGACCGGGAGTTCGTCACCACGCGCAGTGGCAGCGCGATCCGGGTCGAGGGCGCGGCGGGCAACTGGCAGGCGTGGCATGCCGGCCGGACCGTCGCCGCGCGGGCCGGCACGGCGGAAATAACACTGCCCGGCTGAGATGCCCCAATGTTCTATGGCAAAACGGTTGGGTAGCTGACAAAACGATGACACTCTTGGAGCGTCGTGTGGGGAGCATGCGACGAGGAGACAGTCGTGGAGCGAATCATCAGGTCGCTGTCGCCGGCGGCCCTTCTGGTGGCGGGTGCTGTCGTGTTCGCGCTCGGCGCCGCCTTCGTGCTCGCGTCCGACGCGACCCTGTCGGCATCGTCGAACGGCGCGTCGAGTGACCTGGCGCAGGCCGGACGCTGGTTCCAGTTCATCGCGGTGGCGTGCCTGCTCGGCGCGGTGTGCACCGCGGGCTGGGAGGCGACCATGCGCAGCGTGTGGGTGCACGCCGCCGAGATCGCGGTCGCGGCGGTCGGCACCCTGCTGCTCACGATCGGCCAGGCCGCCGTCGCCGCGAACGCGGGGAGCGCCGCGGCCCCGGTGTGCGGCGCGGTGGGCATCGGGGTGTGGGCGCTGCTCGTGCTGAGCCGCGCGGCGCGTGCCGCGCTGTCCGAACAGGGGACCGCGCAAGGCGGCGGCAACCGGCAGGCCGATCTCTGGCTGGCCGCCGCCATCGGCCTGTTCGTCATGGCCATCGGCTACGGTTTCACCGCGGCGGGCAGCAGCGGCCCGCGCGTCGCGGCCGGACTGCTTGAGGCGGTGGGCGTGGCGGTCCTGGCGGGCGCGGTGGTGGCCGCCAGATCACGGGGGATGCTCGGCTCCCGCCCCGTGCCGTTCGTCCTCATCGGACTCGCGCTGCTCGCGCTGTCGTTCCTCGCCTCCGGGATCGTGGCCGGCCTGGACTTCGGCACGCTCGGCGCGCTGAGCGCCAGCCTCACGATCGTCGACGCGGTCGGACTCGCCGCCATCGTCCTGCTGGGCTTCGCGGCGTGGACTCAGGTCCGGGCGCTGTACCCGGCGACGCGCACCGGCGCGCCGAGCCCCACCGCCGGGCAGCCCACCGCTCCCTGACGAGCTAGGTCACGGGCGGCTGCGCCTGCCCGTGGCTGATGAGATCGGCCCAGGCGCCGGCGATGCCCGCCGCGAAGGCCGGGTCGCTGACCGTGCCGTCGGGGCCGATCGCGGAGCGGTCCACGGGAAGGTGCCGGCAGGCGGGCTCGACGATGACCGCGCCGACGTATCCCAGGACGCTGCGCAGCGTCTCCTGCGCGCCGCCGCCCCGGTTGGCGGCGGCGACGTTGAGCCACGCGACCGGCTTGCCGTAGAGCTGGCCGCCGCCGACCGTCCAGTCGAGCAGGTTCTTGAAGCTGCCCGGCAGCGTCCCCGCGTACTCGGGGGTGCAGAACAGCACGGCGTCCGCTGCCTCGATCTCGCCGCGCAGCCCGGCGACCGGGCCGGGCACCTGGTCGCCGTCGTCGTCGGGGTTGAACGCCGGCAGGGCGGCCAGGCCCTCGTAGTGGACAGCGGTCACCTCGGGCGGCGCGAGCGCCGCCGCGGTCAGCAGCGCGGCGGTGTTCGTCGAGCCGCGCCTGGTGCTTCCCGATACCAGCAAGACCTTCATGCCGCTCCCTCGTCACGCTCCCCGGACGATCTCGCAAACCCGCCGTCGCCCCGTGGCATTCCGCCAGCCGTAGCGCTCGGCAGCGGACGGGCAGCGGTCAGCCGGGCGAGGTGAACTCCGGCTGGTCGAGCAGGCGGAGCCAGCTGCCGTCCGGCTGGCGGCGCGCCACCTGCGCCCTGGCGCCCGCACCGTCGCGCGCGATGGTCGCGGTCAGCGCGATGTCGCCGCTGATCAGTGCCGGAAGCGGGTCCTCGGCCGCGAACCGCGGCATGGCGGGCAGCAGCTTCTCCCACAGTTCCCTGATGGCGCTGCGGCCCACGGTGCGGCTGCCCGGGGGATAGGCCATGACGGCGTGTTCCTCGTAAAGCGCCGCGATTCCCGCGGCGTCCTTGGCGTTGGCGCGGTCCACGAACAGCCGGGTGAGGTCGTCCGGCCGTTGCGCCTTCTCGTGCTCTGTCATGACTCCAGCCTGCCGCGCGCACTTCAAGAAGTCCAACAGATAGTTCTTCTAGTAACTATAATCAGCAGTCATGGAATTGCGCCAGCTTGAGTACCTCATCGCGGTCGCTGAAGAGGCGAACTTCACCCGGGCGGCCGAGCGGGTGCACATCAGCCAGTCGGGGGTCAGCGCCCAGGTCCGCCAGCTCGAGCAGGAGCTCGGCGCGACGCTCATCGACCGCTCGGCGCGCACCGCCCGGCTGACCGAGGCGGGGACGGCGGCGCTGCCGCACGCTCGCGCCGCGCTCGCGGCGGCAGGCGCGCTGCGACAGGCGGTCGACGAGGTGAGCGGGCTGGTGACGGGGCGGCTCGTCGTCGGAATGGTCACCGCGTGCACCATCACCGGCCTGTTCGACGCCCTCGCCGGATTTCACCGTGCCCACCCCGGTGTCGCGGTCACGCTGGTCGAGGACAACTCCGCCGCGCTGCTCGGGCGGCTGCGGTCGGGTACGGCGGACCTGGCCCTCGTGGGCCTGGCGGGCAGCCTGCCGCAGGACCTGGAGACGCTGCCCATCGTCAGCGAGGGGCTGGCCGCCGCCGCGCCGGCCGGCCATCCGCTGCTTGCCGGACGGACCGAGGTCAGCCTGCCGGAACTCGCCGGATACCAGCTCATCAGCCTGCCGCCGGGGACCGGCATCCGTGCCGCGCTCGACGAGGCGTGCGCCGCCCAGGGCGTGCGGCTGGCGGTGACCCTCGAGGCGAGCGCGCCCGCCGCGGTCGCCGACCTCACCGCGCGCGGCCTGGGCGTGGCGGTCCTGTCGCGGACGATGGCCGCCGCTCAGGCCAGCCGGCTCGCCAGCCTGCCCATCGAGGGCGTCGGCCCGGCCGCGCACCTGGCCCTGGCCTGGCGGCCCGCGCCAGGTCCGGCGCTGCGGGCATTCGTCGGTCACTGCCGCATGGCGTTCACCCGCGAGCTGGCCGCCGCATCCTCACCGGGCGGCTGAGCCGCCGAACCCGGCCAGTTCCGCCGCCACCGTGTAGGGCAGGTGCCGTGGCCAGACGAGCAGCCCGCGTGCCAGCGACCTGACCTGCAGCCGCAGTGGGGTCAGCAGCTCGACGCAGTGCAGCCAGGCGGACGCGTCGTCGCCCGCGAACGCGGTTCCGGCCAGCCCCGCCCGGAACCGGCGCGCGTCGCCGCCGTCGTCACGCCAGGACGCGAGCCACGCGGTGAGCTCGGCGTCGCAGGACGGCAGCGTCCACCCGTGCAGTCCCTCCGCGACCTGGCCGCCCGCCGCGATCACGAACCCCCGCGGGCCGTCGCCGGTGATCGCGTGCACCCGGCCCGAGCTGCGCCCGCCCGCCCTGATGGACGCCGAGCTGAAGCGCGCGCCGACGGCAAGGGCCGCCACCGCGTGCCCGGCCTCATGCCAGGCGGTCGCCACCGCCTCCTTCCGGGCGGGAGCGTACGTCTCCGCGTACCCGCCCTGGTAGCGCTGCCGGATCCAGGCGTCATTCACGACGGACTCGTCGTCGTACCGAATGAGCCGGTCAAGCTCGGCCCGTACCGCGCCGAGCGTTCGCTGCTCCCCGGGCGTCACTACCGGGCCAGGGCGCCCATCGGGTCCCAGGCAGGCAGCACGATCGGCTCGGCGTCAAGTGCGCCTTGCAGTTCGGCGGGAAGGGCGCTCCGGCGGGCGGCGATCTCGAAGACGTACTGGTCGAACCAGGGGTCGTTCATCGTGTAGAAGCCGTCCTTGCCGCGATCGGCGCCCCAGCTGTTCTCCACCCGCCAGCGCCGCGGCGCACCGTCGAGCACGTCGACCCCGGTGAAGAGCATCGCGTGCGTCATCGCGCTCTCGTGGAACGTGAGGCGGGCGGCCTTGTCGAGGTCGAACGCGGCGTCGTAGACCGCCGGCAGGTCGTAGAGCCCGGTGTCCCAGTACCCGTACTCGTTGCTCATCATCTTGCCGACGTCGCAGCCGAACCAGACCGGCTCGCCACCCTGCAGGGCTGCGACGGCGACGTCCTTGATGACCTGCGTGGCGACGTTGAGGTAGGTGACCGGCGGGCCGCCGATGACGTTGCCGAGGTATTCGACGGTGAAGGTCCGGCCGAGCGGGCTTGACGGCCGCGGGTCATTGACCAGGCAGACGTAGTCGCTGACCGGGAGTTCCACGTACTTGGCGGCGAACTCCTGCGGGGTCAGGACGCCGTCCCTGTGGAACTTCTTGTCCTTGTCCGTCCACTGCCAGTCGAAGCGCTCGGGCGGCGTGCCCAGGTGGATGCACAGGACCCGGTAGACGACCCGCATGATCTCCGCCTTGGCCGCGCGAGCGCACTCCGGCCCCTCGGCCATCGCCTCGCGGACGGTCCGGGCGCCCTGGCGAAGCTGATAGCGCAGGACCGAGTTCATCCGGCCCGTGTCCGACGAGCTCTGCGTCTCCGGCATGTAGCCCTTGGGGACCAGGCCGTGCTTGGCCACCAGGGCGGCGAACATGTTCCACTGGCCGCCGTCGCCGGCCACCGACTCGAGCAGGAAGGCGACGGTGCGGTCGTCCGCGTCGCGGTCCGCGGTCTCGATGATCGCCTCGAGGAAGTAGTTGGCCCGCTCGAGCTTGTCCCAGAACATCGCGTAGTTCTGCGAGAACTCGAAGTCCTTGAGCCCGGTCTTGCGCATCACGCCGGCGCGCAGCAGGTTCAGGCCGGCGAACAGCCAGCAGCGGCCGCTGCGCTCCTGGTTCGTCACCTTCCAGTCGTCAAGCGTCGTCGACATGGAGTGGTCGATGCTGCTGACGATCTCCCTGTTGATGGCGACGTCGTCGATGGTCACCCGGGTCACGGCGTTCTGGGCGAGCCTGTACGTCGGGTTGGCCGAGAATTCCTTGCGCAGTCGTTCCAGATCAGCGGTAGCGAGCGTTCCGTCCACCTAAGCATCCTCTCGTCATGGTCTCGGCCTGTTCCAGGTTAGATGCCGATGCTGAGTTGTCCAGGCCTGATCTCGGGGCGAGACGCCGCGGTCACGCGGATTGGACCGGTTTCAGCGTGATCATCTGTACTGAAATCGCATGATATTCGCCGATATGCTGACCACCACCGCCATGCCGCTGACAAGGATCGGGCTTGGACTGTCGCTCGCCGCGCTGGTGCGGATTCCCGCGACGATCTTCGCGGGACCGCTGTCGGACCGGTTCGGACCCCGTGCCGCCATCGTCGGGTCGCAGTTGCTGCAGGCCGCAGGCTTTGCCGGCTACCTGTTCGCGCACGGGTTCTGGACCCTCGTCGGGGCGGCCGTTCTCGTCCAGATCGGGAATTCCATCTTCTGGGTCGCATATGCTCCGCTGATCTTCAGCGTCGCGGGCGAGGGCGAGCGGGAGCACTGGTTCGCGCTTGGCACCTCGCTGCGGACGGCGGGCTGGGCCGCGGGCGGGGTGATCGCGGGCGCCACGGTGGCCGCCCGGGGACGGGACGGCTACCTCGCCATCGCGGTGGCGAACGGCGCGTCGTTCGTCCTGGCGGCCTGCCTTGCCTCCCGGCTGCGGCCCGGTCCGGCTCCGCGGCGGCCCGCGGAACCGGGAGCGGTCGGCGGCGGGAGCTGGCGGCCGCTGCTGAGGGACCGCGCCTTCCTCGGGTTCGTGGCGGTCAACGTGGGCATCACCTTCCTCGCGCTCGCGGTCCCGACGGCGCTGCCGGTGTTCCTCGTGCAGGTCCTGCGCCTGCCTGCCTGGTCGCCAGGCGCCGCTCTCGCGCTGAACGCGATCGGCGTGGCGGCGTCCGCGCCGGTCGTGATGTCCGCGATATCGGGCCGCCTGCGGCGCGATGGCCTGATGGCCTCGCAGGCGCTGGTGATCGTCGCGCTCGCCGTCTTCCTCCTCGCGCAGCCGCTCCCTGCCGCTCGCGGAGCTGCCGCTCGAGGCCGACGGAATCTGATCGCGACCGCTACCGGACCCGGCGCTCGGTACTACGAAACGTAGTAACATATGGTCCGTGAACGATGCCGTTCCCACGACGATCATCGTCGCCGGTCTAGCGCTTGCCGGGTACGCGCTGCTGATGACCGCGCTCAACCGGCGCATGGGCGGTGTCCTGCTCGCCGCGCTCGGCGTCCTTGAGGTCCTGCTCCTCATCCTGGTCGGTATCATCGTGGCCAAACTGGTCGGCGGCGGACGCCCGGCCTCGCTGCCCACGCTCATCGGATACCTGATCGCGATGCCGCTGGTCCCGCTGGTGGCGGGGTTCTGGGGCGCGCTCGAGCGATCACGGTGGGGCCCGGCGGTCGTCGCCGTGGCCGGACTGGTCGCGGCCGTGCTGATGGTGCGGCTGCATGAGATCTGGGCGGTCATCGGTGTCTGATCCCGCGGCATCCCCGCAGACCGCCTCGTCGCCTGAGGCGGCGGCACTGTCCGAGGCTCCGGCGTCTCCCGAACCCGGCGGGTCGCCCGAACCCGCCGCGTCGCCCGGGCCCGCGGCATCGGCTGAACCCGCGGCACAGCCGCCGGGCTCGACGCGGTCGGGCCCCGGCCGGCTGCTTGTCGCCGTCTACGCGCTGTTCGCGCTGTCCGCCTCCGCGCGGGCCGTTGTGCAGATCGCGACCGAGTTCAGCCACGCGCCGGTCGCGTACGTGCTGTCGGCCTTCGCCGCCGCGTTCTACATCGTCGCCACGGTCACTCTCGCCGTCGGCAACCCGGCGGCTCGCCGCATCGCCGCCCTGTCCTGCTCGGTGGAACTCGCCGGCGTGCTGGCGGTCGGCACCTGGAGCCTCGCCGACAAGGCCACCTTCCCCGACGCGACGGTGTGGTCCGGCTACGGCAGCGGCTACGGCTTCGTTCCGCTCGTGCTGCCCGTTTTCGGCCTGCTGTGGCTCAGTCGCTGGAGCAGGGGCGGCCGGAACAGGCGACGCGGACGGTAAACCGCACCGCACGAACCCGTTATGAGCTCCATGACTGTTGACTAATTAAATGAGCAGTTCTTTAATTCTGGTCATGGGACGCATTGCGGGCGTCACCGCCGCCGAGACCCGCGAGCGGCTGCTGCTCGCGGCCGTGGACGTCTTCGCCAGGCGTGGCTACGACGGCACGCGGGTCGCGGACATCGCCGCGGCGGCGGACGTGAGCGGCGGCGCGCTGTACGCGCACTTCGGCTCGAAGGCCGAACTGCTCGTCGCCGCCCTGCGCACCCACGGCAGGCAGCTGCTCGCCGAGGTACTGGCCGCCGACCCCGGCCGGCCGGTCACCGACGTGCTGCTGTTCATCGGCCGCCGCCTTCGCCGCCGTCGTGACGCCCGCGGTTACCTCATTGTCGAGGCCCTGACCGCCGCGCGCCGCGACGAGGACGTGGCACGGCCGATGCGCGACTACGTGGGCGAACGCGCCGACCAGCTCGCCGACCTGGTCCGCACGGGCCAGGCCGACGGAGAACTCGACCCGTCGCTGTCGCCGGACGCACTGGCCCACTTCTGCCTGCTGCTGTCCATGGGCAGCGCGCTCATCACACCCGATCTCCACGCGGTCACCGAAGAGGAGTGGGCCACCCTGCTCGCACGGGTGGCCGCCGGCCTCGCCCCGCCATCCGTTAGCGCACAGACAGGAACAGCGCAGTGAAAGTGCAGATCAATCCCGAGCTGTGCCAGGGGCACGGCCGCTGCTATGACCTCGCACCCGACCTGTTCGGGGCTGACGACGAGGGCTACGGACTGGTTCTCGGCGATGGCACGGTGTCGCAGGACGCTAAGCACGACGCGGACCTGGCCGTGCTCAACTGCCCCGAGCAGGCGATCGAGCTGGTTGAGGAGGGCTGACATGGCCGTCGACGAGCGCTTTAACCGGGAGCCACAGCAGCAAGGGGCCGAGGAGGAACTCGGCACGAGGAACGAGATCATCACCGGGCCGGTCAGCGACTGGACGACCGACTTCTCCCACCTTGAGCCCGAGTGGTCAGCGGATCCCTACCCGATCCAGGACGACCTGCGGCAGCGCTGCCCGATCGCGCACACCGAACGGTTCGGCGGCGCGTGGCTGCCCACGCGCTATGAAGACGTCGCGGCGATCGCTTATGACACGGACCATTTCTCTTCCCGGGCGATCATCATGGCCAACTTCCGGCCGCCCCTCGATCTGGCGCCGGTCGGCGGATCGCCGCCCATCTCCTCCGACCCGCCGTTTCACCACGACGCGCGCAAGCTGCTGCTCGCCGCGTTCACCAAGAAGGAGGTCGCCAGGCAGGAGGCGGCCACCAGGGCGTTCTGCCACTCGCTCATCGACTCGTTCGAGGGACGGGACCTGGTCGACGCGGCCACCGACTACGCACAGCACATCCCGGTGCGGGTCATCGCCAATATGCTCGGCTTCCCGCCGGAAGACGGTGAGCGGTTCCGCGTGTTCGTCGAGGACCTGCTCGAAGGCATCAATCTGGACCCGGACGACCGAGCGGAGCGGGTCAACCGGATATTCGACTACCTGCTCGAACAGGTCCACGCCCACCTGGACGAGCCGCGCGACGACCTTACGACCTTCCTGATCAACGCCGAGCTCTACGGCCAGAAGCTGCCGCCGGACGTGGTCACCGGCGCGATGGCCCTGCTGCTCATCGCCGGCATCGACACGAGCTGGAGCGCCATCGGCGCCTCGCTGTGGCACCTGGCGAAGACCCCGTCCGACCGTGAGCGCCTGGTCGCGGAGCCCGGGCTGCTGCCGGTCGCCATGGAGGAGTTCCTTCGGGCCTACGCCCCGGTCACCATGGCGCGGCTGGTCAAGCAGGACATGAACTGGCATGGCGTCGACATGAAGGCCGAGGACTGGATCCTGTTGTCGTTCCCCGCGGCGAACCGGGACCCGGCGCAGTTCGACCGCGCGGCTGAGGTCGTCATCGACCGCGAGGTCAACCGGCATGCCGCCTTCGGCCTTGGCATTCACCGCTGCCTCGGCTCGCACCTGGCGCGGATGGAGCTCAGGATCGCCCTCGAGGTGTGGCTGGAGCGGATCCCCGCGTTCACTCTCGCCGACCCCGGCGCGGTGAAATGGTCCTCCGGCCAGATCCGCGGGCCGCGAAAGCTGCCCATCAGGATCGGCTGACCCACTATTACGACTTTCCTGCGTGCCGGGTGATTCCGCTCTGATCGTGTGATGCGAATGCGAACCTTCGCTCCGAGAGATCGCAAGGAAGGTTGCACATGTTTCTTGTGGTTCGCACTATTACGGTTGTGGTCTCGCTGGCAGTGGGCTTGACGTCCTGCTCGGCCGTCGGCGGGGGAGTGGACGCCCTCGCGCCAGCGACCTCGGTCGCCGACGTGGGCGCCATCACCACCGGCCTCACCGTGAGCCAGCTCACAGCTACCAAGATCAAGCTGCCCACCAGCCTTCGCTACCTCCAGCAGGGCTACAACGAGCTTCCGGAATGGCGTCGGGTCGACCTCGCGACCGCCCCGGACGGGACCGCCTGGGCGGCGTGGCCCGCCGCGAACGGCGTGCATGCAACGCCGCTCACCGCGGGCCTCACCCGGAGGGGCGCGGACACGGTCATACCGGGGACCAGTGAGGTGAGCGGTCTCGTCGCCTTCGACAACGGGTTCACGCTTCTCACCCGGGTGCCAGACTCAAACAAGTGGCACGAGACCGCCGCCGCGCTCATCAGCTATCGCGGTGGCAAGCGCGCCTTTGAGACCCGCCTCACCGGCACCGCGAGCCACGACACCGCTCCCGTCCTTGACGGTGCCCTGGCGTGGAACGGGAAGGAGTACGGCGCCTACCTTGTGATCCACGGTGCCGGCGGTTTTGCTGATGGCCATTTCGGCGACAAGCTCGTGTACCTGAGCGCGGCCGGCAAGATCCGGGCCGACGGCTGGGCCTGGGGCTGCAGCCACAACGAGGGCATTGCGCTGACCGCCGGCCCCAACGGCGACTTCCCCTCGCTGTGCGGGGACGACTGGCGGTCAGGCATCTTCGTCTCCACCGGCATCGGCGCACCCGACAACGCCCCCGTCATCCAGCGTGAGCAGTGCTGGGCCGGCTACTGCGGCGGCACGTTCCCGCAGAACTCCGGCGACCTCGTTAAGCTCACCAACGGGCAGTACGCGGTCGCCTGGGCCTCCCGCGGCGCCGTCAAGGCGGTCAAGAACCCGGCCGATGCCAGCGGTCGCGGCTGGCTTGTCACCCCGCGCTGGAGCACCCACCAGGTAGCCGTCCACTTTCTGGGCACCGCCTCGAAGCCGCGCGGCAGCACCATCTACCTGACCAGCAATCCGGGCACCGACCACGTCAACGTGCACGTCGCGCCCTACGGCCGGACCGGCCTCCTGGTCTCCTGGGAGACTGTCTCGTCCGCGAAGTGCTCGGCGGGTACCTGCACTGGCACGTTCAGCGGTACTCACATCGAGGTCATCAGCTACGCGGGCAAGGTGCTTGACCCGGCGATTACCATTCCCGCCCACATCTCCGGCACCATCGCCGTGCTGCCCAAGGGCAATCTGGCCTGGGCATACGTTGCCGCCACTCCCAACTATCGGGCGGCACTCGGTGCATCGCCCGCGACCACGACGCTAAGGATCGCACGCCTGGCGATCTGACGATCGCACCAGTTCGCCAACGCGCGCGAAGGCTGGTACCGCTTCAGCCGGCCAGCTGGCTGAAGCGGTTCCGGTAGGCCTGGGGCGTGATGCCCCAGCGGCGGGTGAAATGACGGCGGAGCATCATCGGCGTCAGCCCGCAGTCGGCGGCTATCTGCTCGATCCCGTGGTCGGTCCGCTCGAGCAGTTCCTGGGCCAGGACCAGCCGCTGGCTGGTCAGCCACTGGTGGGGCGTGGTCCCGGCGCGCGCGGCGAACCAGCGGGCGAACGTGCGCGGCGACATGTGCACCCGCCGGGCGAAGTCGGCGACGGCGAGCGGCTCGCGCAGGTGCCCGAGCGCCCAGTCGCGCAGCGCGGCGAGATCGGGTCCGTCCGTGGCGTCGTCCACGAGGACCGGGACGAACTGCGCCTGCCCGCCGTCGCGGTGCGGTGCGACCACCATGTGCCTGGCGATCTCGTTGGCCACCGCGGCGCCGTGCTCGAGGCGGATCACGTGCAGGCAGGCGTCGATGCCCGCGGCGGTCCCCGCGCTGGTGATGACCGGGCCCGCGTCGACGTAGAGCACCCCCGGTTCCACCTGGACCCGTGGGTAGCGCCTGGCAAGCTCGGCGGCGTACTTCCAGTGGGTGGTCGCCCGGCGGCCGTCGAGCAGCCCGGCGGCGGCGAGCACGAAGGCCCCGGTGCACTGGCTGAGCACCCGCCCGCCGCGGTCCACGACGGCGCGCAGTGCGTCGAGCACCGGTTCTGACGGCCTGGTGTCGATGGCGTCCCAGCACACGACGACGGCCAGGTCGGCCGAGCTCAGCCGGTCCAGGCCGCACTCGACAAGGATCGGCATGCCGACGTCGGTGCGGATCACCCCCGGCTGTGCCGCGGCCACGGAGTAGTCATAACGGGGGAGTCCTTCGCCCTTGCGGTCACACCCGAACACTTCCGCGGTGACCCCGAGGCCGAACGTTGAGACGCCCTCGTAGGCGAAGACCGCGACAGACGACAGCATGTCTCAAGCGTACGGCAGGAAAGTACCGGTGATTGTCATTCCTGCCACTGGCGCGGCTTGTCTTTGCGGCACAGGCTGAAGGCATGACGCAGCTGACCTCGGACGCGACCAGCGAGTCGCGCGAACTGGCGAAGACGCCAGGCGCCTCCCGCACAGGCCTGTCCGCCTGGGGTTCCCTCCTGGTGGTCTGGCTGGTCTGGGGCTCGACCTACCTGGCGATCCGGGTGGCGGACCGGTCCATCCCGCCATTCGCGATGGCCGGGGCGAGATACCTGACGGCGGGTGCGGTGCTCTACCCGCTGGCGTTGCTCGGCAGCCGTCGGCGGCAGGCGGCGGCCCCCTCCGCGCTGTCGCACCCTGCCGGGCCGTCACGGCTCGCGCAGTGGGGCGGGATGGCGGTGGTGGGCACCTTGCTGCTCGCGTTCGGCAACGGCGGGGTGTCGTACGCGGAGCAGACCCTCCCATCGGGGCTGGCCGCGCTGCTTGTCGCCAGTGTCCCGCTGTGGATGGCACTGGCCGACCGGGTCATCAACGGGCAGCGGATCCCGCTGCTCGGCTGGCTCGCGCTGGTCATCGGCCTGGCCGGGATCGCGATCCTCGCCAGGCCGGCGGGCACCGGCGCGGTACTCCCGGTTCTCGTCGTGCTCGGGGCGAGCGTGAGCTGGGGAGTCGGCTCCGTACTGGCGGGCCGGCTGCCGTCGCCGGCCAGCCCGTTCGTCGGCAGCGCGATGGAGATGCTGGCCGGAGGAGTCGTGCTCACCGGACTGGCCGCCGCGACCGGCGAACTGACGCGCGTCGATCCCGCGCACGTCAGCGAGCAGTCGCTGCTCGGGCTGCTGTACCTGATCGGCCCGGGATCGCTGCTTGCCCTGACCTGCTACGTGGTCGCGCTGCGCCGCCTGCCGACTGCCGCGGTGCCCACCTACGCCTACGTCAACCCGGTGGTGGCCGTCTCCCTCGGCGCGCTGTTCCTCGGCGAGCGACTCACGCCCGCCACGCTGGTCGGCGGCGTGGTCGTGGTCGCCTCGGTCGCGATGCTGCTCATCAACCGCACCGGCGCCACGGCGGACCCGGGCGAAACCGCGGGCACGCCGGCCGTCCCTCACCGGGACCGGTAGTACTCCTCGATCGGCACCCGCGCCTCCTCGAACAGCGCCGGGCCTTCCGGCGTCACGACGGGCCAGCGCGACCCCGGGTTGAGCGTGAGTAGCTGCTCGGTGGCGAGGGCGTACACCACGCGCCCGAGTCCCGAGCGCACAATGCCGCCACTGCACATCTCGCAGGGCTGGCAGCTGGTGTACATCGTGGTCCGCGACGCCTCCTCGGCGGTCAGCTCGCGGGCCGCCCAGCGTGCCAGCTTCAGCTCCGGGTGGGCGCTGATGTCGTTGTCGCTCCGCACCGTGTTGTGCGCCTCGATGAGGATGGTGCCGTAGGCGTCGGCAAGCAGGGAGCCGTAGGGCGCGTCGCCCACGGTGATGGCCTGAGCCGCGATGGCGATCGCGCGGCGCAGCAGGGTCTCGTCGGCTTGCGTTATCACGATGGTGTCCTCCAGTGGGTGGCCACGGCGGTGAGCGCCCGCCATGCCTCGTCGGGTCGGCGGGTCGCTTCCGGATCGCCGTGGTAGGGATCGAGCACGACGGTGTCGGCGCCGAGACGCCCCAGCTCGCCGAGATCGTCAAGGATCTGTTCAAGGCTGCCGGTGCCTGCCAGCCGCCCGGCGTCGCCGTCCGGCGATGCGGTCATCCGCAGCGCGATGCGCGGCGCGAGCCTGGGCGCACCGCTAGCCGCCGCCGCTTCACGCAAGAAGGACAGGGTGACCCGCAGCGGATGCCAGGCGGCGTCGAACGCGATGGCCCGGCGGATCGCGGCCGCGCTGTTACCGCCGACCCAGAGGGGGATCGGCTTCGCGCCCCACGCCTCGAGCAGGGTGGCCAGGTACTCGTCGGTCAGCCTGCCGCGAGCAGCGAACGGAACGCCGAGCGCCTGGAACTCCTGCCGCGCCCCGCCGGCGCCCACCCCGAGCACCAGGCGGCCGCCGCTGAGCTCGTCGAGATTGCGTGCCATCCGCGCCACTAGCAGTGGATGCCGGTACGGCAGCACGACCACCGTGGTGCCGAGCCGGACTCGGGTGGTGATGCCGGCCAGCCAGGACAGTGTGGTGAACGGCTCGAAGAACGGTTCGGGGTACCACACCGCCACGTCGGGGGTCACCACTACGTGGTCGGAGACCATGAGGAGGTCGAAGCCGAGCCCCTCCACGACCCGCCCCCACTCGCGCAGCACGCCTGGATCGGTCCCAGGCCCGTAGTTCGGAACGTTGACGCCGAGGTGCATGACCCGAGGCTATAGCGCGGCAGACCCGTTGCGGTTGAGTGCTCAGGGGCGCTCATGCCGCAGCCGCCGGTTGCCGGGCGGCGGTCCCGGTCTTGCCCCCGAGGGGGGTGCCGGGTTCCGGGTTCGGCGGGTCGTGCCGCGCGGGGCGCGGTCTTACCGTCCCTCCCCCGGCGTTTCGCCTCTCCGCCCCACTGGCGGCGAGGTGCAGCAGGTTCCGGGCGGCGTTCACGTCCCGGTCAAGGACCAGGCCGCACCCGCCGCACCGGTAGGTCCGCTCGGACAGGCCCAGCTTGGCTTTCACCGTGCCGCAGGCCGAGCATTTCTTCGTGGACGGGTACCACCGGTCGGCGGTGACGAGCGTCCCGTCGTGCCAGGCGGTCTTGTAGCCGAGTATCCGCCGGGCGGTCCCGAACCCCTGATCGGATATGGCGCGGGCGAGGCGGCGGTTGCGGGTCATCCCGGCCACGTTCAGGTCCTCGGCGACGATCGTCTCGTACCGCCCGGCCAGCATGCTGGTGGCCTTGTGCAGCGCGTCCGCGCGCAGGTTCGCGACCCGGGCGTGCAGGCGGGCCAGCCGGGCGGCCGCCTTGCGGCGGCCCGCCGACCCCGGCTTCGTGCGGGCGTGCGCGCGGGCGGCCCGCCGCACCTGCGCAGCCCCCAGGTCGATCCCGATCGCGGTCCCGGGGCGGGCATGCGATTCCGGGACGGCCCGGTCGACCTCGACGGTGAACGACACGTGCCAGCGCTGCGCTGCCTTTTGTCGGGGGCCCACCGTAGGCTGGCGGGCATGGTCACCGAGACGGAGATCCGGCTGGCCGACGGCCGGACCCTGCACGCCTACGACACCCGTGCGGACGGGAGCGCCAGTAGCCCGGGCTCGCCGGTCGCGGTGTTCTGGCTGCACGGCTCGCCCAACATCGGCTCGCCGCCTGAACCGCTGTTCGCGGCCGCCGAAGCGAACGGCCTGCGCTGGGTCTCTTACGACCGGCCCGGTTACGGCGGCTCGAGTCCGCGCGACGGCCGGACTGTCGCATCGGCGGCCGCGGACGTGGCCGCGGTCGCGGACGCGCTGGGCATCGGCCGGTTCGCCGTGCTCGGCCATCCGGCGGCGGGCCGCACGCGCTGGCCTGCGCCGCGCTGCTGCCTGAGCGCGTCATTGCCGCGGTGAGCGTGTCCGCGCCTGCGCCGTTCGACGCAGACGGACTGGAGTGGTTCGCGGGCTGGTCGCCGGGCATCGCGGCGGAGAACCGGGCGGCGGCGGACGGGCGCGCCGCGCTCGAGGCGCACTGGGCCGGGGCCGAGCCCGAGGACATGGACGCCTTCTTCACCGAGGCCGACATCGCTGCCCTCGACGGCAGCTGGTCGTGGCTGGCAGGCGTGGCCGGCCAGGCCATGGAGCAAGGCAGCGAGGGACTCGCGGAGGACACCGTAGCCGGCGCCCGGCCATGGGTTTCCGGCCGGGCGCCATCCGCGTTCCGGTGCTGGTCATGCACGGGACAAGCGACAAGATGGTCCCGTACGCGCACGGTGAATGGCTCGCCGCCCGCTGCCCGGCAGCCGAGTTGCATGCCGTCCCTGACGCGGGTCACATCACTGTGCTCGACAGCGCGCCGCAGGCACTGGAATGGCTCGCCGCCCGCGTCCGGGCGTGACCCCAATCGTGTGGCCGTTGCCGGTTAGGCCGTGCCGCCGGCTGCACAGCCTGGGCGGGCATCAGACTCGGCCGCCGCATCCGCGTCGCCCGGATCCGCTTCGCCGGCGGGCCCGGTGCTGACGCCTGCGGACGGGACCGTCGGTCCGGTCGGCCTCGCCGGCCCTATGCCGACGAGGCGGTCCTGGGCTAATCTCGCGAGAAGGTGATAGCGGAAGCTGCCGGGCAGGGAGACATGACCGAGCGCCTAGGCCAGCCTGGCCGGAGCGGGTCGTCGCGGAGCCGCCTGAGGCGCGCTCACGAGGCATTGTACCGGGCGACCGGGGGCCGGGTCGGCCATCACGTCCCGGGTCGTCCGTCGATGCTGTTGCTGCACCACGTCGGGGCCAAGAGCGGCACGAGGCGGACCTCAGGGCTGACATACATGCTCTGCGACGGGAGCTTTGTCGTCGTCGGCAGCAACGGCGGGGGCGCGCGTAACCCGGGATGGGTCCACAACCTCCGCGCCTTCCCCGAGGCCGAGATCCAGGTGGGGCCGGAGAAGATCAAGGTGCGTGCCCGCGAGCCAGGCGATGGTGAGCGCGAGCGGCTATGGGCCCAGGCCGCCCGCTATCACCCTGCCTGGGAACGATTCCAGCAGCGCACCCCGCATGCACTCCCGATCGTCATCCTCACGCCCCGGCAAGCATGACTCTCGCCCGTTCGTCATCTCGGCAGGGCCGTTCGCGGCGCCCCTGGCCAGGCGATTATGGGACCTCGGCGCGCCGGCGATCTTACGATCGCCGGACGACACCACGGAGTCAGGCGAGGGCAGGGCGGGCGGCTGGTAGACAGAACCAGCCTTTCCAGCCGGTTCTGTCTACCAGGGGGCCAGCATGGTGCACGCGAATGAATTCTCATACGGTCTGCTGACGCCCGGGCTGGCCTTCGCGATGTCATGCGTCGGCTCGTTTCTCGGGCTGCGCTGCGCCGGCCGGGCCAGGGCCTGCGCCGGGATCGCGCGCGCGGGATGGCTGTTGCTCGCTGCCGCCTCGATTGGCGCGACCGGGATCTGGGTCATGCACAATATCGCCCTGCTCGGCTTCAGCGCCCCAGGGCAGGCGATCCGCTACGACGTGCCGATGAGCCTGCTTTCCGGGCTGGTCGCGGTGGCGGTGGTTTTCGCCGCGCTGGTGATCGCCGGGTCTGGCCGCGCAGGGTTCCTGCGCCTGCTGTCCGGCGGGATCGTCATCGGCGGGGGCGTGCTGTTCAGCATGGATTTTGTCGGGATGGCGGCCATGCGGATGCCGGACACCATCCACTACAACGCGTGGGGCGTCTTGCTGTCCGTCCTTATCGCGGTGGCCGCCGCGACCCTGTCGCTGTGGGCCGCGCTGCGGCAGCGCGGCATCAGGCCGGCGGTGGTCGCCTCGGTGGCGATGGGCGCCGCTATCAGCGGGATGCATTACATGGCGATGGCGGCAATGCGCTTTACCGCCATGCCTGGCGCCGCGGGCATGCTCGGCGGGGTCACCGCGCCGGAGTTCGTGCTGCCGCTGATCCTGGTGATCAGCATCTTGACCTTCATCCTCATCATTAGCGTCGCGCTGGGACGGACAGAGGAACAGATCCGCGCCGAGGCCGCCCTCAACGACCTGCTGGCCCGCCACCGCCAGGGACATGCCTGGCAGACCTCCGCGGCCGGCCGCAGCCGCCACTCGGCCGCGCCCCCTGGCACGCATCTCCTGTGATCACGCCTGTCGTCCTGCGCTTGGCATCAAAGAAGCGGCAACGCGAGTCGCCGCGTCTGCCGGGCATGAGCCGCACCGCTAGTGAGTTACCGCTCCTGCTGCGGTCAGGTCGCGCCAGGGACACTGGCGAGACGCTGGTCACGCCACGGTGACCGGAGGCGAGCGTTATTCGGCTGCGGCTGGGACCGGTTTGGGAGCGTCGCGGCCTTCCGCCAGGTATTGCCGGGCCATCCGGGCGGAGGGACGGATTCCCGCGGCGGCGGTCACGACGATTGCCGCGATGATCAGCCAGCCCGTGGCGTGCAGGGTGGTCGCCAGGAAGGTGTAGAGCGCCGGGGTCCAGATGATGCCGAGGGTGTTCGCCACGGAGGCGACCCCCTGGTAGTCGCCGAGCCGGGACTGATCGCTCAGCTCCGACTGCAGGCTCCAGGAGGCGGAGGACTCGAAGAGTTCCGAACCGGTGACCGTCACGTGGGCGAGCCAGATCAGCGGGATGGTCAGCCAGATGACCGTGTGGTCGGTAACGAGGATGATCAGGCAGGACGCCACCATGAACGCCGCCGCCCGGGCTTCGGCCCGCATGGCCGTTGTCAGGTCCTTCACGGTGCGGGAGACCGGTACCTGGAACAGGACGGCGCCAATGGTGTTGGTGGCGAACAGCCAGGCCAGCAGAACGCGCGGGGCATTGGTGTCGGCGACCAGCCAGAGCGGGATGACGGTCAGCAGCAGTGTCTGGTGCGACGACAGCAGTCCGTCGAAGAACGAGGTGACCACAAAGCCGGCGTTCCGGATTGCCGGGCGTCCCCGCGGAGCGCTGGGTGCGGCCACGGAGGGCCGGGCCTCGGCGGGCTGGCTGTTAGAAGGCTGAGTGGCCGCCCCTGGCAGTCGCCTGATCATGGCGGCGCTGACGAGGAGGATGGCCGCGGTCAGGATCGGGATGAACCGGATGACTGTCAGGGACCCGGTCGCCAGCGCGATGCCGCCGAACAGGGCACCCACGGTGAAGCCGACGTTGAGGGCCGCCCGGTTGTAGGCGCCGGAGAGAACCCTGGTCTCGCGAGGGAAGGCTGCCAGCCGGTAGGTGGACCAGCCGATCTGGCCTAGTTGCGCGGTAACCTCCCGGCCGACAACCACGGCGATGAAGGGCCAGAAGCCGTGCGCGAACAGCCAGCCCAGGAACGCCACTGCCTGCAGCGCGTTGCCGATGCCCCAGCAGGTCCGTGCGCCAATCCGGTCAGCGAGGCGCCCGAAGGGGATGGAGACCAGGAACTGCGACGCCATGCCGATGGTGAGGCCGAGGCCGGCCTCGGCCACCGTAAGCCCGATGATCTTGATGGAGTAGACGGCCTCGCCGGTGATGAACGTGCCAGTGCCGAACGCGAATATGGCGCTCTGGATCGCTGTCGCCCGGACCAGCGGGTCGTCGGAGAGCACGCGGTTGAGGAGTCTGCGCAGCCGTCCGGCATCGGCAGTCACGAAATGTCCCCTATGGTGGTTCTTGTGGCAATTTTATCGAACACGGTACCGGGCCCCGCCTTCGATCGCGACAGGTTATTCCGGCCGCCGCCAAGGCAGACACGAGGCATACCCAGGCGGTCCGGTGCCGTCGTTCGTTGCCTAGTAGAGCGCGAGCATCGCCGCCGCGACCTCGCCGGCGGCCGCATCGGGGATCGCCGTCGCGGCGCGTTCGAGCACGAGCAGCCGCGCACCGGGGATCTCGCGCGCGAGCGCTTCGCCGTTGCCGACAGGGAAGAACGGGTCGCGGCGACCGTGCACCACCAGCGCCGGGATCGCGAGCTCGGGCAGGCGCTCGCGCCAGCGCGGTGCGCAGTCGAGCTTGGCGAACACCATGCCAAGCTGGTTGGCCATCTGCACCGCGGGCTCCGTGCCCGGCGTGCGGTCCCACCGGCGCGCGGCGGCCGTGCGCGCGGCGGCGGGGTCGTCGCCGAGGATCTCCGCTCCTTCGGCGGCAAACTCCGCTACCGCGGCCCGGTCGGACCAGTCGGGCATCGAGCGGGAGAACAGCCGGCCCATCGTCGCCGCGTCATGGTCGGGCAGGTCGTCGTCGACCGGGCCTGGAGCGACGGGCCGCGTTCCGGCCAGGGTGAGCGCCGAGAACGAGTCCGAGTAGTCGAGCGCGGCGACCTGGGCGACCATCCCGCCGACGCCGATGCCCGCCAGGTGCGCCGGCCGGTCGTCGAGTTCGCGGGCAAGCCTCGCGGCGTCGGCTGCGAGATCGCGCAACGTGTAGGCAGGTGACTCGGGGTCGACAGTGGTGGACGCGCCGCAATCGCGCAGGTCGTACCGCACGACGTGGCGCCCGCCGCGCGCGAGTGCCTCGCAGAGCGCGTCGGGCCAGGAGAGAATGGTCGTGCCGCCCGCGAGCAGAACCAGCGGCGCCGTCGCGTCGCCGAAGTGCTCGACCCCGAGTGTGACGCCGCCAGAGGTGCGGAACGAGTGGACGGTCGGATGCATCGGTGAACCTCCAGGGCTGCGGGTCGTTGACTCTCAGAGATCGACGGCCGGCGGGGAGGAAACTCATCTGGTGACTCGGCCGATGAGTTTCGGGTGGTGCGCAGGTCTGCCGAGGCGAGCGAAAGGACAGCGAGCATGGCCGACAATCAGGCGAGCGGCGGAACGAGACCGTTTCGATTCGGGGTCGTCGCCCCCCTCAGAACTGATCTGCCGGCGTGGCGAGACCAGGTGCGCCTTATCGCCGACTGCGGTTTCTCGACACTTCTGATGCCAGACGTTCAGCAGTGGCAGCCGGCGCCCGGACCCACGTTGGCTGTCGCGGCGACTCTCGCCGACCTGCGGGTGGGCACGTGGGTATATGCCGCTCCGCTGCGGATGCCATGGAGTATGTCGTGGGAGGCGCACTCACTGTCGGTGCTCACCGAGGGTCGCTTCGAGATGGGCATCGGCACCGGGAGACCAGGGATCGAGGACGAACTGCGCGAGCTGGGCCTGCCGGTGGAGACACCGGGCGAGCGGTTGTCGCAGGTGCGCGACACCGTCACCGCGCTCAGGGAACTCGATGGCCCGGACCTTTACACGCCCGTGGTGATGGCCGTGCGTGGCCCGAAGGCCCTGGCACTGGCGGCCGACCTGGCCGACACGGTCACGTTCGCCGCGTGGCCGGGGGACACCCGGGCCACGACGATGCGGCTGGCGGCCGACTTCCGCGCGGTCCGGGACGTCGAACTCGCGCTGCACGTGCCGGTGGTTGGCGACGCCGTCGCCCCGTTCATGACACCCCCCGACACGGACCCGGCCGCGCTACGCGCGGCGGACTCGCTTCTGATACTCCCGAGCGATCCGGCGGCGGCCACCGAGGAGATCTTGCGGCGGCGGGAGGACGGCGGCTTCTCCTACTTCGTTGTCGGCGCCAACGCCGTTGACGCGCTCGCTCCCGTCGTCGCTGAGCTGACCGGACATTGACTGTGCGACTCCGGTCCCAAGGTCGGTAAATGCGTTGATCCGCGGCTGGAACGCGGCCTACTGTCGGCCCATGGCGATCGCGGTTCGACTGGTCACCAGCGACGGGGACTATACCGCGTGGCGGCAGGTGCGCCTGGCGGTGGTGCCTCGCGAGCGGGCAGACTCTGCCGAGTCCCTGCGCGCGCAGGCCGGCCCGCAGCTGCAGTTCCTGCTCGCCGAGGCGGACGGCGTGCTGGCAGGCTCGGGAGTCGTCGGCAAGTCAGACCTGGCCGACCGGGGCGCGGTCTCGGCCCGGGTGCTGCCGGACTGGCGACGCAGGGGCATCGGCACGGCGATCTTGCGAGAGCTGGCCGAGCGGGCGGCCGGTATGGGGTTCGCCGTGGTGGGCAGCAACGTGGAAGACGCCGGCTCTGTCCGCTTCGCCGAGCGGTACGGCTTCCGCGAGGTGGACCGGCAGGTCGAGCAGGTCCGCGTGATCGGCGGCGAGCCGGTCCCGCAGGTGCCGGAGGGCGTGGTGATCGTCCCGGTGAGCAGCCGGCCCGGGCTATGGCGCGCGGCATACCAGGCCGTGGGCGTGCAGGCGTTCAAGGACATGGCCACGCTCTCGCCGCTGGATATCAGCCTGGAGCAGTGGGAAAGGGAGTGGATCACCGACCCGGACGCCATGTTCGTAGCCCTGGCCAAGGGCGAGGTGATCGGCTGTGCGGGACTGCTGCCCGACACCGACGACCCGGGGCGGGCCGAGCATGCGGTCACCGTCGTGCGCCGTGACTGGCGCCGCCGCGGCGTAGCAGTTGCGCTCAAGCAGACCTGCCTGGTCTGGGCGGCTTCCCACGAGCTGCGCGAGGTCTACACCTGGACCCAGCGCGGCAACGACGGCATGCGAGCCCTGAACACGCGCCTGGGCTTCTCCACCCGCACCGAAAGCCTCACCATGCAGGCCGGCCTGCCCCTGACAGGCTTGCCCTGACCGCTACGACCTGGTAGTTCAGTCTGTTCCGTGAAGCGTCCGAGGCAGCCCGAACCGTGGTATCAGGCTCGCGTCGAAGCCGGTGACCACGGTGATGCGGTAACCGACGATCGTAACGACGAGCAGTGAATATCCCCGGTAGACACCCGTGTGCGGATCGGCCATGTACATGCCGAACGTCGGCTGGCCGTTCGCGCGAGTCGGCACCACCCGGTACGACCGGCCGGGCCGGAAGGTGACTGTCGTGAAGATGCGACGTGCCACGTCGACTCCCCGGTACTCGACCATGGCAGGCGGCATGGAGAGCCGGACATCCGCCACGAGCAGTCCTACCAGCGCCTCGAGGTCGGCCCGTTCGATCGCGTCGGTCAACCGGGCCACGAGCCGATGTTCGGCCGCGGTGTCCGGCTGATACGCGGGCCTGCCGCTCCCCGACTCCGCTAGGTAATTGTCGACCGTGGCCCGCGCTCGCTTGAGTGCGCTGTGCACCGATTCCTGGGTGGCATCGAGCATCTGAGCTGCCTCGCCCGCGCGGTAGCCAAGAACGTCGCGCAGCACAAGTACGGCGCGCTGCCGCGGCGGCAGTAGTTGCAGGGCGGTGATGAACGCGAGCGAGATCGCCTCCGTGGTCTCGTAGCGGGCCTCTGGACCGGGCGCCTGGTCGACGAGCTTGTCAAGCAGCACGTCCGGATATGGTTCCAGCCACGGCGGAACGTCGCTGACGCCGGTCGGCTCGGGCAGCGACACGTCGGGGAGCGAGGTCGCGCTGCGTGGCCGTCGACTGTCCGCGCGTAGCATGCTCAAGCACCGGTTGGTCGCGATCTGATACAGCCAGGTCCGCAGCGAGGACCGCTGCCCGAAGTCGCCCAGGCTACGCCAGGCGGACACGAGGGTCTCCTGGAGCGCGTCCTCGGCGTCCTGCACTGACCCGAGGATGCGGTAGCAATGCACCTGCAACTCGTGAGAGTGCACTTCGACCAGTTCGCGAAACGCGTCGTGGTCGCCGGCGACGGCCCTGGCGATCAGGTCCGAGGTCTCCATGCATCCTCGCATTTCTTCTTTCCACTGGGTGCTTGGCTTTCTTACCCATACCGACGCCGCCGGCCCGCGAATTGGGCGGTGTCCGCGCGCCCAATTCATGGCCGCGCGGGCGCCTACCCGGTTAGCGGCGGCCTCAGTCCGGGGCGCGCCCCGGATACAGAACAGGACCACAGATCATGGCCAAGTACGTTTTCTCCTTCCGCGTGCCCGCCGACTACGCGCCCCATGCCGGGACGGCGGCCGAGTGGCAGGCCTGGTTCGGCGGGCTGGGCTCGGCCCTGGTGGACGTCGGCAACGCGGTGACCGATTACGCGTCGCTCGGCGAGGTCGGCGGCAGCGGCTCCCGGATGGTCGCCTACTCGGTGGTGTCCGCCGCGGACATGGACTCCGCGCTGGCGCTGGCCAAGGACTGCCCGGTGATGCGGGTCGGCGGCGGGGTCGAGGTCGGCCCTGTGATAGAAGCCGCCGCGTCATGAGCGACGCCATGACCGCATCGACGGCGCCGCCGGAGGGGTCGTTCCTGGCGACCGGGCGCGGCAAGGTCACGCTGGCGCTGCTGTGCGCGGTGACGTTCCTGGACGTCGTGGACGGCTCGATCGTGAACGTCGCGCTGCCGACCATCCGTACGCATCTGGGGTTCTCGGTGCAGAACCTGCAGTGGGTGGTCAGCGGCTATCTGATCACCTACGGCGGGTTCCTGCTGCTGGGCGGTCGGGCCGGGGACCTGCTGGGCCGGCGGCGGCTGCTGATCGCCGGGACCGCGCTGTTCGCGGCCTCCTCGCTGGCCTGCGGGCTGGCCGACAGCCAGGGGCTGCTGGTCGGCGCCCGGCTCGCCCAGGGGTTCGGGGCGGCGATGATGTCCCCGGCCGCGCTGTCCATCCTGACCACCACCTTCCAGCACTCCGACCGGCACAAGGCGCTGGGCGTGTGGGCCGGGATTAGCGGACTGGCCGCGGCGGTGGGGGTGTTCTTCGGCGGGCTGCTCACCCAGGACTTCGGCTGGCGGTGGGTGTTCTTCGTGAACCTCCCGATGTGTGCGCTGGTGCTGTTCGGAGCGTTCCGGATCCTGCAGGACGACCACGGCCGGTCCGTGCCGGGCGGGTTCGACGCCCTGGGCGCGGTGCTGGTCACCGGTAGCATGCTGCTGCTGATCTTCACGTTGGTGAAGGCGCCGGACGAGGGCTGGGATGCGGGCCGCACCATCGGCGGGCTGGCCGCCTCGGCGGTGCTGATGGCCGCGTTCGTGGTCAATGAGCAGCGGCGCGCCCATCCGCTGATCCCGGTGTCGATCTTCCGGATCAAGGGCCTGGCCGCGGCCGATGCCACCCAGGTGATCGCTTGGGCCGGGTTCTACTCGATGTTCTTCTTCGTCACGCTGTATATGCAGAACGTCCTGGGCTACTCCCAGCTGCGGACCGGGGTCTCGTATCTGCCGGTGACCGTCGGCATCGGGTTCGGCTCCACCGTGGCAACGAAGATGTTCGTCAGGACCGGCACCCGCCCGATCATCGTCTCCGGCGCGCTGCTCGCCGCCGGCGGCATCTGGTGGCTGTCCCGCATCCCGGTGGATGGCACCTATCTCGGCAACCTGCTCGCCCCGCTGGTGGTCATGGCGGCCGGGCTGGGGCTGCTGTATGCCGGTGTGCAAACGGCCGCGAACGCGGGCGTGCCGAAGGATCAAGCCGGATTGGCCGCGGCCCTGATCACCGCCTCTTTCCAGCTGGGGTCAGCGCTCGGCCTGGCGGTGTTCAGCGGGATCGCGACCAGCCGCACCAGCCACCTGCTGGCCGCCCGCACCCCGCCCCCGGAGGCACTCACCGCCGGATTCCAGCGGGCCCTGCTCGTCAGCGCCCTCTGCCTCGTGGCAGCCGGAGCCATCGCGCTGCGCGCCTCCAACACCCGCGGCGAACCCGCCGCCACACCAGAAACCCAACAACACCTGGAACCCTCCTACGACTCCGCATAACACGACACAACAAAATCGCCGGGTGTGCGGCGCTGACGGGCGACCCCGAAAGCGCCGCACGCTTCGCGCGGTCTACCAGTTCACACCCGCAGGCTCTTGGCGGTCAGGCAGCAGCGCGACTTGCCAGTCGTCTCGGTAGACCACCGCGGACCTGGGCGGATTCTTGCGCCGGATGACGCGGAAGGCGCGGCCGCTGGCCCGCGCCCCGGCCGCCACGCGCAGGCCGTAAGCACGCCATCCGCGCTCTGTGAACCAGAAGCGCACTCGGGGGTTAGACAGCATGGGCATCGGCAGGTCGCCCCATGCATCATCCGCGACTCCCGCGGTGTATGCACCCATCAGCCGGCCTGGGCCCAGTGAGATCTCCAAGGCGCCGGAGTCCTCCGACCAGACCCACATGCTCGACTCTCCGACCACGCGATAAATCAACTGATCACTCCGGCCGTCTTCTCTGTGAGTGATCGCCCGCCGTCGGCCGCATCGCACGGCCCTATGCAAGTCAGGCATACGACTATACGTTTACGGCGGCGGGGACGCGACCTGACGCGCAGCCGCTCGCGCCGTACCAAGCTTCTTCGACCGAGGAGATCCTTCGTGACGAGACCGACGGCGATGGACGAGTATTTCGTACATCAGATCCCCGAGCTCCTTCCGAACGTCGCCGTGCATCACCGCCATTGGCGTGAAAGCTACTTCTACGAGCTGCACGCCCCGTCGGGTGACGGCGACGCGGTCTTCTTCACGATGGCTCACTACCCCGCCCAGGAGCGGGTGGACTCACTGCAGATGGGACGGGTCGCAGGCCGGCAGCTGCTCGTGATGAAAGGCCGGCCCTACGGTGATGACCCCCAGACGGCGATGGTTCCCGGCGCTCGTGTCGACGTCGTGACCCCGATGCGTGAGGTACGGCTTTGGGCCGAGCCGTCAGATGGCGGGATCGGCTTGGACCTGACATGGCGGGCCAGAACTCAGCCCTACGGGCTGCGCCGGGGCACCATGCGGGCTGGTGGCGAGCTGGTGTGGGATCAGTCCCACGTCTTCCAGTCCGGCATCTACACCGGCGCCTACACGGTCGACGGCACCGGCTATGAGGTCGACGGCTGGATCGGCCAGCGCGACCACTCATGGGGCATCCGCGACCACGGGCGCTGCCCCCTGTGGTTGTGGTGGCAGATCCAGCTCGACGACGGGTTCCTCGGCGTCTGGCACTGGGAGCTCCCAAATGGCGCGATCGTGTACTGCGACGGCTGCTGGGCCGGCGCTGACATGTCCGAGCCGGTGCCCGTCGTCGGCTTCCGTTACGACGCCCGCTGGATCGGAACCGATGGCCAGCCGGCTGCCTACGGTGAGCACGGCGACGGTGTCACTGGCCTCATCGCGTCCGCCACGTTCACTCTCGCCGACCGGAGAGTCATCGAAGTCGACGCGCAGGGCACTATGGCCCGCGGCTACGAGCCGTTCCATCGCGGAGGGCTCAACCTGATGCGAGTGAGTACGAGCGACGGACGGCGGGGCACCGCCATCTACGAGATCACCGGCGCCCGCCACCACTGCTTCTTCCCCGATGCGGTGGTCGAGGGGACACTGCCGGCATGACCGCCGTCCGCTGGCACGCTGACCGGTGCGCCGGCCGCCCGCACTGCCGGGGAGCCTTACCGATGCCATCAAGGCCGCCTCTTATCGCTGACCCGGACCGCGTGACGCCCGAGTGGCTCACCCACGTGCTGCGGCATGCGGGCGCCATCGGCGCGGCCACGAGAGTCTCTTCGTTTGGGGCGTCGCCGATTGGCACCGGCCAGGTCGGCGCCAATGTGCGGTACGCGCTCAGCTACGACCGCGCCGGGCCCAAGGCTCCGGCGACGGTGGTGTGCAAGTTCTCCTCGCGTGACGAGGCGAGCAAGGCCGCAGGTGTGGCGGCGCTCACCTACGAGACCGAGGTCGCCTTCTACCGGGATCTGGCCCGCACGGTCGACATCAGCCGCCCGCATTGCCACTTCGCCGAGGTCCGGTCTGGTACCGCCGACGTCGTGCTGGTCATGGAGGACATAGCGCCTGCGGAGCAGGGTGACCAGATCGCCGGCTGCACGGTGCGGCAGGCCAGTCTCGCCGTTGAGGAAGCGGCCCGGCTGCACGGGCCACGCTGGGGCGACCCGACCCTGGAGGAGTTGCCCTGGCTCGATCGCGGCGATACTTCCGCGGCCATAGCCGCGATGCTCGGCGTCATCTGGGAGCCGTTCGTCGAGCGCTACCGCGCCGCGCTCAACCCGGTCACGCTCGAGGCCGGTCCTCAGGTCGCCGCGCTCGTGCCGGAGCTGCTCGCGAGCGGGTCGGGACCGCGCACACCGGTGCACAGCGACTACCGGCTCGACAACATGCTTTTCGCCGCCGGCACAGTGGACCGGCCGCTGACCGTAGTCGACTGGCAGACCGTGCGGCTCGGCGTCGGTCCCAGCGACGTCGCCTACTTCCTCGGCAGCGCATTCGAGCCCGAGCGGCGCCGTTCGTGTGAACGCGCCCTCCTCGCCCGCTATCACCGGCTGCTCGTCGAGGACTACGGCGTCGGCGGCTACCCGTTCGATCGCTGCTGGCGCGACTACGTGCGGTCGAGCTACGGCAGCCTGCTCATGGCCGTCTTCGCGTCCATGATGGTCGGGCGCACCGATCGCGGCGACGCCATGTTCATGGCGATGGCCAACCGCTCCGCGCAGATGGCCGCCGACCTCGACGCACCGGCAGCCCTTAAGAGAGACTGAAACCAGAGCTCGGGCGCATCGCTAACTCGTGCGCACCCCATCGCAGGCGCTTCCCCTTGCCGTCGCATCTCCAGCACTCGCCCCAGCGTCCCTTGCTGCTTCCCAGGCTGTTCCCTTTACGCCCCCGGCACCAGCGGCACGGCGCGTATGGCCACAAGCGCAGCGAGAGCCTCCACCACCCGTAGGCAGCGACGACGACGGCGAGGATCACGTAGTAGCCCATGGGTTAGCTCCGAATCGGATCGGGTTACTTTTCTAACGGCATCGCTTTCCTTGTTCACTTGGCGCCCGGTCTGCGGAAGTTTGCCCTGGTTAGCGGGTTACGTCACCCCTTTCGCATACCCTCGCTGATACAGTGTTCCGCGCTGCGGGGCACCTCACTCACCCCGCGCGACTCCGGTGACGCAATCGATCATCAATGCCGGTTATCGGGTGAGTTCGCGGTTCTTGCGGGTCTTCATCATGAGACAACCATCGAGGCCGCGCGTCCCGCGCCGGCAGAGCCGTTGTAATCAGCCGCGCAGGCGAAAGTACTCAGGCCCGCGATCCGGGACCCGCACAGCGCGACAGGCTAGCCGGACCGGACCGGGAGGTCGAGGTGGGAGTCGCCGCCAAGGCTCAGGGTGAAGGTCTCCTCCGCCGGGCCGTACCTGGTGAAGCAGGACGCATCGTGCCCGGTGATGGCGACCCTGACCCGGTGTCCGGCCGGGACGACGGCGGAGACGGGCAGCAGTGGCACGGCCAGGTCCATGGGAGTCCCCGGAACCACCGGAAGGGCGTCCGGCCGGGCGAAGGTCCGCGGTACCCCCAGGCGCGCCGGTTCAGCAGCGCCGGCTGCCCTGCGATGCAGGAAGCGCAGGCAGCCCTCGGTCAGGTAGCTGACGTCGGCATCGGGACCAACGGCTTCGAGGTAGACGTAGACCGCGCCGTCGGTGCCGGAGGTGGCCAGGCGCACCGTCACCACCGGGAACCCGAGAACATGGACATCGGCTGGCAGTGGCCCGCTGGTGAAGGTGAGCAGCGAGTCATCGGCATCCCGGCGGCCGGGATAGCCGGGCGCCTTGTCCAGGTCGATGGCCAGCCATCTGTTCGTGGCCCCGGTGGACGCCGTGACGTCGGCGCGGTGGGTCACGGTCGCGGCCGGGCCCGCCTCCCGCGTCAGGCCGGCCATCGGGCCGAGGTACCACCGCTGCGTTCCGGTATCCGCGGGCGGCCAGCGGGTGACGGTATGCCATTCGCCTATGCCGAGAGTCCCGAACGTAAGCGTGCTTCCCCCCGCCACCTCACGGTCTCTCTCCAGGTACCTGGCGAGGAACTCCACGAGGCGTCTGTCCTGGCTCGCGATGCTCAGCGGATCGTGCTCCGCGGTAAAAGACGGTCGCAGGGTGTCGGCCAAGCTGCCGCCACCGTGCCCCCAGGGCCCGATCTCGACCTGCTGATGGCCGGCCCGGGCCGCGAACCGCGCGAGCGCCCCCGCGGCGAAGCCGCCGTCGAGCCAGCCCGCGCGCACCAGCATCGGGACGCCACGGAATGCGGCGGCTGCCCCGGAAGCGGGCGCGGCGGCCTCCCAGTCAAGCCCGGTGACCCGGTCGTCGCGGAACGGCACCCGGCCCATCAGCGCGTGCACATCGGTGTTCGCCTGATGCTCACCGATGGCGGCGTCCAGCAGGGCCCGCCCGTCCGGCCCGTCCACCGGCTTCACCGGCGACGGCAGCGCGATCGTCTCCGCCGGCTGCCCGGTGAGCGCCGCGAGGCGGTCAAGCGCGCCGGCGATGCCGTCCTTGAGCTGGCTTTCATACATCCACCGTGCGTACCGGCCGCCGGTGCCGCAGCCGCCCGGGTAGAACAGCTCGCGGTAGGGGTCATACGGGCTGAACAGCGCCGCCACCGCGACCAAGTGGGCATTGCCGAGCCCGGCGATCAGTTCGGCCGCCTGGCCTTCGTAGGAGGTGCCGTAGACGCCAACCCGGCCGTTCGACCACGGCTGTGCGGCCACCCAGTCGATCAGCTCGCCGTAGTCCTTGATCTCGCGCTCGCTCAGTTCGCCCGCGCGCGTGCCGAACGACGCCCCGGTGCCGCGGGCGTCCACCACGACCAGCGCGAATCCCGCCCGGTTGAACAGGTCCCCGGCCGCCGCGTTGGTGTCCGCCGCCGGCTCGGGTCCCTGCGGCGCCTCGGCGCGGTGATAGCGGGTGACCCGCATGACCGTGCCGACCGCGCCGCCCGCCGCGGTGCGCTCCACGGGCAGCCAGACATCCACGGCAAGCCGGACCCCGTCGGCTGCTGGCACGTACACCGACTGGAGCCGACGCGACACGTCGATCATCACGTCACGAATTGTCTCGCCTCGCCAGTGAGTTCCTGCCGTCCGGTGACGATCTGGGGATTGTCCGATCGTCATCTTGGCGCAGCTGTCGCGATCGGCGCGACACTGGGATGGGAGGCAACGACGATGCGTTACACACTGCTGATGCACTACCGGGAAGCCGGTGCGGGAGAGATCAGCGAGCAGGCGCTCGCGGAGGCCAGGGAGGCATTCGGCGCCTACGGCCAGGCGCTGGAGTCCGCCGGGGTGCTGCTGTCGGCCGACGTGCTCCAGCCGACGACGGCGACGACGACCGTGACCCGCAGGGACGGGGGCTTGCGGGTGCAGGACGGGCCGTTCGCCGAGACGAAGGAGGCGCTGGCCGGGATCTTCCTGCTCGACGTGCCCGATCTCGACGCGGCCATCGGCTGGGCCGAGAAGTGCCCGGGCGCCCAGTGGGGCGTGATCGAGGTACGCCCGTCCGCGACCGCCTTCGTCGACGGCGCGTGGACACGCTGACGGTCGGCGGGGGAGAGTTGCGAGCCGGCCCTGGCCACGGTGAGCCAGGGCCGGCGGCCCGCTCCGCGGAGGCGGCGGCCAGGGACAGCTACGGTCGGCTGCTCGCCCTGCTCGCGTCCTCCGCCAGTGACCTCGCCGCCGCGGAGGACGCGCTTGGCGACGCGTTCGAGCGGGCCCTGCGCACGTGGCAGTCGCAGGGGGTGCCGGACAACCCCGACGCCTGGCTGCTGACTGTCGCCCGCAACCGGCTGCGCGACCAGTGGAAGTCCGCGCAGGCGCAGCGTTCCGTGCCACTCGACGCCGGGAACGCGCTGGCGCACATCGCTGACATCGACGTCGACGCCATCCCTGACCGGCGGCTTGAGTTGATGCTCGTGTGCGCGCACCCGGCGATCGGACCCGCGGTGCGCACGCCGCTGATGCTCAACACAGTGCTCGGCTTCACCGCCGAGCAGGTCGGGCGGGCGTTCTCGGTGCCGACCACGACGATGGCGACGCGCCTGGTCCGGGCGAAGAAGCGCATCAAGGCGGCCGGCATTGCCTTCCGCATTCCGGACCGGACCGACCTCCCGGCGCGGATGACCTCGGTCCTCGAGGCGGTCTACGGCGCTTATGTCATCGACTGGGCGACCGGGCCGGAAGACCGGAGGCTGCCCTCGGAGGCGCTGCACCTGGCCGAGGTGCTCACCGACCTGGTTCCCGACGATCCGGAAGCCCACGGGCTAGCGGCCCTGGTCGAGCTCTCAGCGGCCCGCGCGCCGGCGCGGCTTGACACGGACGGGCGTTTCGTCCCGCTCGCCGACCAGGATCCCGCGCTGTGGAACCCGCGGCTGATCAGTCGGGGCCGCGAACACCTGCGGGCCGCGCACGCGCGAGGACAACTGGGGCGGTTCCAGCTGGAGGCCGCGATCCAGGCCGTGCACTGCGCCAGGCAGCAGGGCGGCACGACGGACTGGCCGACGCTGCTCACCCTGCACCGCCTGCTCCGCGCGGTCGCGCCGTCCCTCGGCAGCAGTGTCGCACTCGCCGCTGTCACCGCCGAAGTCGACGGGCCCGCGGCGGGACTGGCCGCGCTCGACGCGCTGCTTGAGGAGCCAGGCCAGGACGCCCGCCTCTTCCAGCCGGCCAGAGCCACCCGCGCGCACCTGCTTGACCGGCTCGGACGCGCACAAGAGTCCGCCGACGCCTACGAGAGCGCGCTCAGCCTGACTCACGACACCGCCGAACGCGAGTACCTGCAACACCGTCGCGACCGCGTCAGGAACGGTATTACGGGGTAACCAGCGCGCTACGCCAGCGTGGTGAGGTAGTCCTCGAGCCGGTCCCAGGCCACCTGGCCGCCGTCGTCGGCGTGCACTCCATCGGGCTTGACCCGCTTCATCGAGTCGCGAGTCGCCTGGTCCTTGAAGGCGAGGCGGTCGGTCATCGTGGTCACGCCGTCCTCCTCGCGCAGTTCCACCGTCTCCATGGCCTCGGCCTCCGGCCTTCCGTCGAACACCCAGGTGCCCTCCAGCCGGACGGGCCGTTCGATCTCGGGCGAACGGCACGAGGCCGCAGCCCGGCTACCTGGACTGCCGCGGGTAATATTTTCGGCTGTGACGGAGATTGAGGTGCGCGACGCGGTCGCGGCTGACCTGCCGCAGATCGCCGCCGTGGCGCTGGCTACGGGGCAGGACGAGGAATGGGGCGGGGCCGATCCCGCCTACATGACGCATCTGCTCGCGCAGGGCAACGTGGTTGTCGGGGTGCTTGACGGTTCGGTCGTCGGCTTCGGCGCCACCCGTCAGATCGGCAGCGGACCCGCCGCGGTCAGCATGCTCTGCGACCTGTTCGTCAGCCCGCGGCTGCACGGCGCCGGCTGCGGCCGGGCGCTGCTGGCCCGGCTGTGGCCCGGTGACGGGCGCCGGATGACCTTCAGCAGCCTGCACAGGAACGCGCTTCCGCTGTATACCGGCTTCGGTCTTGATGCCTGGTGGCCCCTGCTGTACCTGCGCGGCCGGGTGGATGCCATCGCGGCGCCGGCGGGCTGGGCGGCCGAGGCGGCGGACGCCGCCGAGGTGGCCGCGCTTGAACTGGCCTGGACCGGCGCCGACCGGTCCGCCGATCATCACGCGTGGGCGGCGCGACCTGGCGGAACCAGCCTGCTTGCCCGGCACGACGGTCAGCTGCTCGCGGCCGCGACGGCAGGCGGCGCGGGCAGCGGGTACGGACTGACCCACCTGGCGCTCGCCCCGTCGGCGGGCAGCGCCGACGCGGCCGCCGCCGTGCTCGCGGTGCTGGCCGCCCTGGAGCCGGCGGACGGCCAGGCGCTTGCCTGCGTGCCGGCGCCGCACCCGGCGGTCAGGGCGCTTCTCGGTACCGGGTGGCGGATCGATGAATACGACATCTTCATGGCGACCGACCCGGACCTGATCGACCCGTACCGGGCGGTGCCGTCCCCGGCGCTCGCCTGAAACCTTCGCCCGTCGGGCGGCGTGGCTGGAATAGGGCTGGCCGGTCTCGCGTTCCTTCCTTCGTGTCGGTGCGTTAGTGTCCCCCGGGCTCAACCCACTGCCTTCATGGAATACCGTCCGGCTGGAGCCATGTTGCGCCTTTCGCCGTGAGGCGACCATCGCACCGGCCACGGCACGCCCTCGTGAGCACGCGCTCTCGGGGGCGCTGTCATGTCCGGCCACCGGTTCCGAGGCAGACTGGCAGGATGGGCAGACCGGAAGCAGAGGTCAGGTTCACCGCCGAGCTGCGGATGTTCCTGGCGCCGCGGCACCGGGCCGGGCGGGTCACGGTGGCCTGTGACGGCCTCTCGTCGCTCGGGCATGTGGTGGAGTCGCTCGGCGTGCCGCTGCCGGAGACCGGCGTGCTGACCGTCAACGGCCAGCAGGCCGTCGCTTCGTACCGGCTGGCCGCCGAAGACGTTGCCGGGATCGAGGCCGTCCGCCGGCCGCAGCCGCTGCCGTCGCCGCGGTTCGTCCTCGACGTTCACCTTGGCACGCTGGCCCGCTGGCTGCGGCTGGCGGGGGTGGATACCGCGTACGCCAACGACGCCGACGACGACGCGCTGATCGAGCAGGCGAACGCGACCGGCCGGGTACTGCTGACCCGCGACCGTGGCCTGCTCTGCCGTCGCCTGCTGTGGCTCGGGGCCTACGTACGCGGCGACCTCCCCGACGAACAGCTGCGCGACGTGCTGAACCGGTTCGCGCCGCCGCTCGCGCCGTGGACGCGGTGCACCGCCTGCAACGGCCGCCTGGCACCGGCCAGCAAGGCCGATGTCGAGCCGCTGCTCGAGGCGGGGACGCGGCGCACGTATCAGGCCTTCTCCCGTTGCCTGAGCTGCGGCCGGGTGTACTGGCGGGGCGCGCACAGCCAGCGGCTGCAGCAGGTCGTCGATTCCGCGCTCGCCGCGGTCGCCGCGTCACGGGACAACCTCAGTCGGGAAAGGCCTGCCTGAGGCGCACCGCGATCAGCTTCTCGACGAGGGGCGCGGGCAGCCCGCGGTCGATGTCGAAGTGCAGAGAGCCGGATGTGGTCGTGTACCCGGCCAGCTCGTCCTTGAGCTGGGGGAAGACCGAACCGCTGTGCGGCAGGTAGCTCAGGTGGTTCTTGAACGCCGCGAACCCGGCGATCACCTTTCCCCGGACCTTGAACGCTGGAAGGTTGTAGGCGATCCCCTGTTCGGCTTCTGGCAGGACGGTGAGGATCGTCTCGCGCAGCTGGGCCAGCGTCGCGCGCTTCGGCTCCTCCAGGCCATCCAGGTACTGGTCGATCTCCTGAGCGGACATGGCCCCATTGTGTCAGGGCAGGTGCGCGCGGAGCCGTAACCGGCCGGTGCCGCCGTCGATCAGTTCGCGGATGATGTCCGCGTGCCCGGCGTGCCTCGCGGTCTCCTCGAGCAGGTGCAGCAGGACCCAGCGCAGGCTCACCGGCGGATCGGCGTCGGGCCGCCGGCACAGCTCGTCGAGGCCGGCGCCGGAGAATGCCACGGCGTCCACCCGCTGCCACACCTGCCGGTAGGCATCGACCGCGGCCGTCAGTGTCGCGGCCGGCGTCTCGCCGGAAGGCGGCGCGGGGTCGTGCCCAGCGAACCGGCGCAGCACCCAGGTGACCTCCGCGTCGGCCATGTGCCCGATCAGCCACAGCAGGCTGGTGCCGCTGCCCACCGGCGACCAGCGCGCCGAGTCCTCATCGAGGCCCGCCACCTTGCGCACCAGCGATTCCCGCTGGTACTGCAGCAAGGCGCGCACGGTCTCCGCTTCGCCGCGGGCAAGCCGCGGCGGCTTCTGATCGGCCATGACCAAAAGCTAGCGGGACAGGAATGATGGTGCCATGGCCAGACTCCTGGATATCGTCTCAACCGCGTCCACCTGGATGTGAGCTGCGACTCGGTCCGGGCCGAAATGGAACGCCTGGCGGGATTTGGCGCGAGCCTCGTCGCCAGGTACGACGACCATGTGCTGCTCCACGACCCGGAAGGCAACGAGTTCTGCGTGTTCGGGCCCTGGTAAGGCGGAAGAAACCATGACGGGCGGGCCAGTGAAATCACTGGCCCGCCCGTAATTCGCCCCTCATGGCTGACGGTGCCATCCCCTCCGGTGTCACCGTCAGGTCGAACTCGACCAGGAGGTCGAAGTTGACCGTGCCGACCTGCCGCATCCCGGTGATCATCACCGGACAGCGGATCGCAGTTCCGCCGGCCCCGGTGGCGGCGTAGGCGGCCGCGTTCGCCGCCTGAGTCTGCGCCGCCATCACGTCGTTGACGGCGGCCATCCGCACCAACTCCTGTCCTCAGTCGTCTTGATGCCGCACGTCAGCCCAGGCCCCCAGCTGGCGATCCGGCGACAACACAGCGCGACAACAATGGCGCAGCCGCTCTTGCTGTCCTCTTAACGCCGGCTGAACGGCCTGTTCAGGCGCAGGACCGATGGCCGTAACCCTGGCCGCGATATCTGGTCAAGACCGGACGTTTGCGGACTAACCCGGATACGGTGAGGACGTCGTTTCCTGACGGCAAGCACCAGGGCCAGGCAGACCCCGCTGGCCCAGCTGGAGAGTGACATCAGTGACCGCCGACGAGGAACAGCCACTGCGGGTGGCCGTGCTCGGGCCGGTGCGTGCCTGGCGGGGGGACACGGAGCTTGAGCTCGGGGCGCCACAGCGGCGGGCGGTGCTCGGACTGCTCGCGGTCCGTGCCAACCAGGTGGTGGCGCGGGACGAGCTGATCGACGGGATCTGGGGCGAGGACCTGCCCGCCCAGTCGGTGAACGCGTTGCACGTCCACGTGGCCAGGCTCCGGGCGGTGCTCGAACCCGGGCGGGAGCGGCGGGCGCCGAGCAGAACGCTGCTTGCCACGCAGGCGGGGTACCAGCTCACGCTGGCGTCGGGGCAGCTCGACACGGAGGTATTCGCGGAGCGGCTTGCCGCGGCGCGTGCGTCGCTGGCGGCGGGCGACCTGGCGGGCGCGGCCGGGCAGTTCGACGTGGCGCTGCGGCTGTGGCAGGGGACCGCGCTGGCCGGCATTCCCGGCCCGCTGGCCGAGATCGTCCGCACCAGGCTCAGCGAGCAGCGGCTTGCCGCGGCCGAAGAGCATGTCGACGTGATCCTCGCGCTCGGCCGCCACTCCGAGGCCGTGCAGCGGCTGGTCGAACTGGTCGCCGGGCATCCGCTGCGGGAGCGGTTCCGCGCCCAGCTGATGCTCGCGCTGTACCTGAGCGGCAGGCAGGCCGAGGCGCTCGCGGCGTTCGCCGACGCCCGCCGCGTGCTGGCCGGCGAGCTCGGCATCGAGCCAGGCACGGAGCTGCGGCAGCTGCACGCGCGGATCCTCGCCGCCGATCCCGCCCTTGACGTCGCGCCGGATCACGAGAAACAGCAGACGGCACAGGACGGCGCGGCTGAGCACGCCCAGCCGCCCGGGGGACGGCCGCCCGCGGAACTGCCGCCGGGGGAGCGGCCGCGGCCCGCGCCCGCCCAGCTGCCCGCGGACGTGGCCGCGTTCACCGGGCGCGCCGCGGAGCTCGCCGCGCTTGACCTGCCGGCCACGCCGTCACCCGCCGTGGCGATCACCGTCGTGTCCGGCACGGCCGGAGTGGGGAAGACCGCACTCGCCGTGCGCTGGGCGCGGCAGGCGGCGGGCTTGTTCCCCGACGGTCAGCTGTACGTGAACCTGCGCGGCTACGACCCCGGTCAGCCGGTGCCGCCGGCCGACGCGCTCGCCGGCTTTCTGCGGGCGCTCGGCATGGCCGGGCAGCAGATCCCGCCCGGTGACGACGAGCGCGCCGCCGCCTACCGCAGCCTCCTCGACGGGCGGCGGATGCTCGTGCTGCTCGACAATGCCGCGAGCGTGGAGCAGGTCCGTCCGCTGCTGCCCGGCTGCCCGTCCTGCCTCGTGCTCGTGACGAGCCGCGACTCGCTCGCCGGACTCGTCGCCCGGCATGGCGCGCGCCGGATCGACCTGGACATCCTGCCGCAGTCGGACGCGCTGGGACTGCTGCGCGCGCTGATCGGGAACCGCGTCGACGTGGAGCCCGATGCCGCGGCGGCCCTGGCGGCGCAGTGCGCGCGGCTGCCGCTCGCGCTGCGGGTGGCCGCGGAACTCGCCGTGGACAGCCAGCAAAGCAGCCTGGCCGAACTGGCGGGCGAACTCGCCGATGAGCAGCGGCGGCTCGACCTGCTCGATGCCGGGGGCGACGCCCGCACCGCGATCGGCGGCGTGTTCTCCTGGTCCTACCGGCACCTGCCGGCCGGCGCCGCCCGCACGTTCCGGCTGGCCGGCCTGCATCCCGGATCCGACTTCGACCCGAGCGCGGTCGCCGCGCTCACAGGGGTGTCCGCCACCCACGCCCGCGACCACCTCGTCCTGCTCGCCAGGGCGCACCTGATCCATCCGGTCGGCGCGGGCAGGTACGGCATGCACGACCTGCTGCGCGCCTACGCCTGCCGCCTCGCCGCCGAGCAGGACAGCGAGCAGGGCGACGCCCCGCACGAGGCGCTGATCAGACTGTACGACTACTACCTCGGCGCGGCGGCGGGCGCGATGGACGTCCTGGTCCCCGCGGAGAAGCACTACCGCCCGCCCGCGCCCGACCGCGCGCCCGGCACGGCGGTTCCCCGGCCGGCCGGCACCGCCGAAGCCCGCGCCTGGCTGGACGCCGAGCGGGCCACCCTGGTCGCGGTGGCCGCGCACGCGGCGACCCGCGGCGCTCCGTCGTACAGCACCCGGCTGTCCGCCACCTTGTACCGCTACCTCGAGACGGGCGGGCACTACGCCGACGCCGTCACCGTGCACGGCCACGCCAGCCGGGCTGCGCGGCTGGCGGATGACCGCGCCGCGGAGGCCACCGCTCTGATCAACCTCGGCATTATCAGCTGGCGGCAGGGACGCTATCCGGAGGCGATCGGCTATCAGCGGCAAGCCATGGCGGTGGCAGCGGCAACGGGTGACCGCGCCGCCGAGGCCGTCGCGCTCGGCAACCTCGGCATCGTCTACGAACGGCAGGGCCGCTACGACGAGGCGAGCGACTGCCAGCGGCAGGCGCTCGCGCTGACCCGCGAGGCGGGCGACACGACAGGCGAGGCCCGCGCGATCGCCAATCTCGGTTCGATCGCCATCCGGCTTGCGGACTACGGGCACGCCGTCGGCTGGTACCAGCAGGCCCTGGCGCGCTTCCGGGATGGCGGCGACAGCAACGGTTTGGCAAGCGCACTGCCCGACCTTGGCATCGCCTACCTGCGGCTGGGCCAGGTTGAGCAGGCCATCGACTGCTTCAAGCAGGCGCTTGCCCTGTTCCGCGAGATCGGTGACAGGACCGGTGAGGCCGAGGCGCTCAACGGCGTCGGTGAAATCATGATGGCCGCGAGCCGTCCGCAGGAGGCCCGCGCCGGCCACGCCGCCGCGCTGACCCTGGCCAGCCAGACCGGAGACGCCTACGAGCAGGCCCGCGCGCACGCCGGCCTCGGCGCCGCGCTAACCGCCTGCGGCGACGTCACCGTCGGGAAACGTCACCTGGTGCGCGCGCTCGAGGTCTACGCCGAAATCGGCGCACCCGAGTCCGAGGCCATCCGCGGCAGGCTCGCCGCGCTGGAGCGCGGGCAAGCGCACGATCCTGGAGACCTCGTGCCGCGCTGAATGTCCCTGGCCTGGGTAGGGAAGCCACGGAATCGTTCGGCCATGCCAAGGTCTGGCTCTTGCGCGCGGCATGTGATACTGAGTATCGTTTAATGAGATCGAGTTCCATAGGTGGTGGTTCTTCCGTGGACGACGTGGTTCGCAGCGAATCCGGCGTGCCGCTCAAGGCTGTCTACGACGCAGCCGAACTGGCAGGCTTCGACCCGGATACCGCGCTCGGCGAACCGGGCACGTTCCCGTTCACCAGGGGCGTCTATCCGTCGATGTACACGGGGCGCCCGTGGACGATGCGGCAGTACGCCGGCTTCGGCACCGCCAAGGAGTCCAACGCCCGCTACCACGAGCTCGTCGCCAACGGCACCGGCGGGCTCAGCGTCGCGTTCGACCTGCCCACGCAGATGGGCTATGACTCCGACGAGGCGATCGCGCGCGGCGAGGTCGGGAAGGTCGGCGTGGCCATCGACTCGCTCGATGACATGCGGGTGCTGTTCGACGGCCTGCCACTCGGCGAGATCTCCACGTCGATGACGATCAACGCGCCCGCGGCCACCCTGCTGCTGCTCTACCAGCTGGTGGGGGAGGACCAGGGCATCCCGGGAAGCAAGCTGACGGGGACGATCCAGAACGACGTGCTCAAGGAGTACATCGCCCGCGGCACCTACATCTACCCGCCGAAGGCCTCGCTGCGGCTGATCAGCGACATCTTCGCGTACTGCCAGCGGGAGATTCCGCGGTGGAACACCATCTCCATCTCCGGCTATCACATGGCCGAGGCCGGCGCCACGCCCGCCCAGGAGATCGCGTTCACTCTCGCCAACGCCAAGGAGTACGTGCGGGCCGCGATCGCCGCGGGCCTCGACGTCGATGTTTTCGCGCCCCGGCTGTCGTTCTTCTTCGTCGCGCGGACCACCCTGCTCGAGGAGATCGCCAAGTTCCGCGCCGCGCGCCGCATCTGGGCGCACATCATGCGGGACGAGTTCGGCGCGAAGAACCCCAAGTCGCAGATGCTGCGGTTCCACACGCAGACCGCAGGGGTGCAGCTCACCGCGCAGCAGCCCGAGGTCAACCTGGTCCGCGTCGCCATTCAGGGGCTCGCCGCCGTGCTCGGCGGCACCCAGTCGCTGCACACCAACTCCTTCGACGAGGCCATCGCGCTGCCCACGGAGAAGGCCGCGCGGCTCGCGCTGCGCACCCAGCAGGTCATCGCCTACGAGACCGACGTCACCAAGATCATCGACCCGTTCGCCGGCTCTTACGCCATCGAGACGATGACCGACGAGCTCGAGGCCGCGGCGCTCGGCCTGATCCAGGCGGTCGAGGACAGGGGCGGCGCGGTCGCCGCGATCGAGCAGGGCTTCCAGAAGAACGAGATCGAGGCGTCCGCGTACCGCGTCGCCCAGGAGATCGACGACAAGACCAGGACCGTCGTCGGGGTCAACAAGTACCTGGTCGCCGACGAGGAGCCCTACGAGCCGCTGCGCGTCGACCCGCAGATCGAGGCCGACCAGCGGGAACGCCTCGCCGTGCTCCGCCGCGAACGCGACAACGCCGCCGTTACCCGCGCGCTCGACGAGCTCCGTACGACCGCCGACGGCACCGGCAACGTCCTGCCGCCCATGCGCGAGGCGCTGAAGCTGCGGGCCACCGGCGGAGAGGTCGCCCACGCCCTGCGCGACGTCTGGGGCACCTACCAGCCCCAGGACCGTTTCTGAATCTGCACAACACCCCGGAGAAGGGTTGGTTTTATCCGTTATGAATATCGTCGTCTGCGTGAAGCAGGTGCCTGACACGGCGGTTGAGCGCAGGCTCACGCCGGAGGGCACGCTGGACCGTGCCTCGCTCGACGGGCTGATCAATGAGCTTGACGAGTACGCGATCGAGGAGGGGCTGAAGATCGCGGAGGCGCACGGCGGTGAGGTGACGATCTTGTCGATGGGGCCGGACAAGGCGGCGGAGTCGGTCCGGAAGGCTTTGTCGATGGGCGCGGACAAGGCCGTCCACGTGCTGGACGCCGGCCTGGCCGGGTCGGATGCGCTCGCGACGTCGCTTGCGCTCGCCGCGGCGCTCACGGTGACCGGGTTCGACCTGGTGATCTTCGGGTCGGAGTCGACGGACGCGCGGACCGGGATGGTGCCCGCGATGGTGGCCGAGCGGCTGGGGGTGCCGCAGCTGACGCTGGCGTCGAAGGTGGACGTTGACGGGACCTCGGTGTCCATTCGCAGGGTGAGCGATGACGGGTACGCGGTGGTGAGCGGGCAGCTGCCGGCCGTCGTCTCGGTGGTGGAGAAGATCAACGAGCCCCGGTACCCGACGTTCAAGGGGATCATGGCGGCGAAGAAGAAGCCGGTGCAGGTCCTGTCCCTGGCCGAGCTGTCCGTCGACGCCGGTTCGGTGGGGCTGGCGGGTGCGGCGACGTGGGTGAATGACTTCGCCGCCCGCCCGCCGCGCACTGCAGGCGTGATCGTGAAGGACGAGGGTGACGGCGGCGGCAAGGCGGCCGGGTTCCTCGCCGGGCGGAAGTTCATCTGAGAAGGGGACTGGAGCAAATGGCTGAGGTACTGGTCCTCGCGGAGCACACCGCGGACGGCGAGGTCAAGAAGGTCACCCTGGAACTGCTGACCGCCGCCAGGCGGCTCGGCGCGCCCGCCGTGGTGTGGACGGGGCCCGGCGCGCAGGCCGCGGCGGGGCGGCTCGGGGAGTACGGCGCGGAGAAGGTCTACGCCGCCGACTCGGCCGACTTCACGTCGTACGTGGTAGCGCCGGCGGCGGAGCTGCTGGCGCAGCTGGTCGCTTCGGTGTCGCCGGCGGCGGTGCTGGTCGCCGGGACGACCGAGGGCAAGGAGATCGCCGGGCGGCTGGCGGTCAAGACAGGCTCGGGGGTGCTCAGCGACGCGGTCAACGTCACCGCCGGCGACGGCGGGCCGGTGGCGGAGCAGCCGAACTTCGGCGGGTCGATCACCGTGCACTCCACCGTGAAGGCGGGCACCCCGATCATCGCGGTCCGCCCGAACGCGATCAGCCCCGAGGCATCGGCCGGCGCGGCCGCGGTGGAGGCGGTCTCCTTCGCGGCCTCGGACGCGGCCAAGACCGCGGTCATCAGCGAGCGGGTCGTGGCGGAGAAGGGCGAGCGGCCGGAACTGACCGAGGCGCAGGTCGTGGTCTCCGGCGGGCGCGGCACCGGGTCGGCCGACGGGTTCGCCATCATCGAGAAGCTCGCCGACAGCCTCGGCGCCGCCGTGGGTGCCTCTCGCGCGGTGACCGACGCGGGCTGGTACCCGCACCAGTTCCAGGTCGGGCAGACCGGCAAGACCGTCTCCCCGCAGCTGTACGTCGCGGTCGGCATCTCCGGCGCGATCCAGCACCGGGCCGGCATGCAGACGTCCAAGACGATCATGGCGATCAACAAGGACCCCGAAGCGCCGATCTTCGAGATCGCCGACTACGGCATCGTCGGCGACCTGTTCACCGTCGTCCCCCAGCTCATCGACGAAATCCAAAAGCACAAGGGCTAGCTTGTTCTTCACCCGCCGGGGACCCGGCGGGTGAAGATCAACTATTCCTACGGGTGCCCAGTCGAACAGCCCGGTCTGGTAGGCGAGGACCGCTCAGATTCTCGCCGGCGGGCAGGGCGGCGGCCTCGACGTCGGCGTGACTGCGGGCGCACTCAACGGCCTGCACTGCGACGCGATCGCCCTCGGGCGGCACCGCGCCGACGCCGCGCACGCCCGCGTCGGCGACCGGGTGGCGGTCACGCTGGGCGACGGCACGCAAACTCGAGCCACCGTGGTGGCGGTCTACACCCGGGATGTGGCCGGTCGCCTGCGGGCGCTGGTTCAGCGGTACCCCGGACTCCAGCTGAGCGACAGCGCCTCGCTCGTCACCGCGAACGCCGTCAACGACGAGCTGAACAACTGGCTCGGGCCGTTCTTCGTCGCCATGATCTTCACCTTCACGTCGATCGCGGTTCTCAACACGCTGATCATGATCGCGCTGCGGCGCCGTCGCGAGCTGGCGCTGCTGCGGCTCACTGGCGCCATCTTCAGTCGGTTGATCTTCAGTCGGTGATGTCGCAGATCGCGGCGCCGCTGGTAAGCGTGGCGCCGGCGGCGGCGGTCAGCTTGGTGACGGTGCCGGCCTTGTGCGCGTTCACCGGCTGCTCCATCTTCATCGCCTCGAGCACGAGGATCAGGTCACCAGCGTTGACCTGATCTCCCTCAGAGACGGCGACCTTGATGACGGTGCCCTGCATCGGCGCGGTCAGCGTGTCCCCGGACGCGGTCCCGTGCTGACCAGACCCCCGGGAAGAACGCCTCGACTGCCCGCTGCGCGCCGCACCCCGCCCCCCAGCGGCGCCAGCGCCAGAAAGACCGGGCACCGGGGCCGCGAACGCCAGCGACTCCGGCAGCGTCACCTCGAGGCGCTTGCCGTCCACCTCCACGACGACGCTCTGCCGCCCGGCAGACCCGGCAGGCTCGCCCGCCTCGTCGGGGCTCCACGCCATCAGGTCGTTGTTGAACTCGGTCTCGATCCACCGGGTGTGCACGCTGAACGGTCCCGGCAGGCCGTGCGTCTCCGGTGCGAAGGCGGGGTCGGCGACGACCGCCCGGTGGAACGGCAGCGCGGTCGCCAGGCCGCCGGCCTCGAACTCGGCGAGTGCCCGGGCGGCGCGCTGCAGCGCCTGCTGGCGGGTGGCCCCGGTGACGATCAGCTTGGCGAGCAGCGAGTCCCAGGCGGGGCCGATCACCGAGCCCGCCCGCACGCCCGCGTCCACCCGGACACCCGGACCGGTGGGCGGCTGCCAGACGGTGACGGTGCCGGGACCGGGCAGGAAGCCGCGGCCGGGGTCCTCGGCGTTGATGCGGAACTCGAAGGAGTGGCCGCGCAGCGGCGGGTCGTCGTAACCGAGCGGCTCGCCCTCGGCGATGCGGAACATCTCCCGCACCAGGTCGATGCCGCTGACTTCCTCGGTGACCGGGTGCTCGACCTGCAGCCTGGTGTTGACCTCGAGGAAGGAGACGGTGCCGTCCTGGCCGACGAGGAACTCGCACGTCCCCGCGCCCACATAGCCGGCCTCGCGCAGGATCGCCTTGGACGCCGCGCGCAGCACCTGCTCCTGCTCGGCGGTCAGGTACGGCGCCGGGGCCTCCTCGACAAGCTTCTGGTGGCGCCGCTGCAGCGAGCAGTCCCTGGTGGACACGACCACGACGGCGCCGTGCGCGTCGGCAAGGCACTGCGTCTCCACGTGCCGAGGCCGGTCGAGGTAGCGCTCGACGAAGCACTCGCCGCGGCCGAACGCGCCGACCGCCTCGCGGACCGCCGACTCGTACAGCTCGGGGATCTCCTCGAGCGTGCGTGCGACCTTGAGGCCGCGGCCGCCGCCGCCGAACGCCGCCTTGATCGCGACGGGCAGGCCATGTTCCTCGGCGAAGGCGACCACCTCGGCCGCGCCGGAGACCGGATCGGCGGTGCCGGCCACCAGCGGGGCGCCTGCCCGCTGGGCGATCTTCCGCGCGGCCACCTTGTCACCGAGGTCGCGGATCGCCGAAGGCGGCGGGCCGATCCAGGTCAGCCCGGCGTCGATGACGGCCTGGGCGAAGTCGGCGTTCTCCGACAGGAAGCCGTAGCCGGGGTGGATGGCGTCGGCGCCGGACTTGGCGGCCGCCGCGAGGATCTTGCCGATGTCCAGGTAGCTGGTGGCGGGGGTGTCGCCGCCGAGCGCGTACGCCTCGTCCGCGGCGTGCACGTGCGGCGCGTCCAGGTCCGGTTCCGCGTACACCGCGACGCTGCCGATCCCGGCGTCCCTGCAGGCCCGGGCGACCCGCACCCCGATCTCGCCCCTGTTGGCGATAAGCACCTTGGCCAGGGTCATGCCCGCTCCGTTCCAGCTGCCTGCTCAATGAGCTCAATGATTGACTTTAGATCCGCGCCTGGTGTGAACACGGCGTGCACCCCCATGTCGCGAAGTACGGGGATGTCCGCGGCCGGGATGATGCCGCCGACGATAACCTGCACGTCGCCCGCTCCTTGCTGCTTCAGCAGGCTGAGCACGTCCTGGGTCGCCGTCAGATGCGCGCCGGACAGCACGGAGAGACCGATGACCGAGGCGTCCTCCTGGATGGCGGTGGCGACGATCTGCGCCGGGGACTGGTGCAGCCCGGTGTAGATGACCTCGTGCCCGGCGTCGCGCAGCGCGCGCGCCACCACCTTGGCGCCGCGGTCATGACCGTCAAGACCTGGCTTGGCGATCACCACCCGGACGCGGGCACGCGGGACGGCCGAAGGCACCGCCGACAGCGCGGCGGATGGCGGCGGGGAGCTGCTCAGCGTGGTCATGATCCTCCTCAGGGGGTCAGCGGGGCAGGGCGGAGGCACGCCAGGCACGGCGGCTGGGACGCGGCAGCGTATCCGGCCGCGGCCGGGCCGATTCCGCCCACGGGGAGGAGCCCGGCCGCCGCGCGATGGCGGCGGCAGCGGCGGCGTCAGCGGCGAGAGCGGCCGCCGACCGCACCGCGAACAGCACGGCTGTCACGGCGGCGAGCTCGGCGTCCGTCGCCCGGCCACGGGTCACGGTGATCACGGGCAATGCCTCTACCCCGGCGGGCCCGGCAAACCCGTTCACCGCGTTCACAACGGGATGTTTCCGTGCTTCTTCGGCGGCAGCGTCTCCCGCTTGCTGGCCAGTGACCGCAGCGCCTGCGTCACCGCCAGCCGGGTCTCTGCCGGGCGGATGACCCCATCCAGGTAACCGCGTTCCGCGGCGATGTACGGGTTAGCGAACCTGTCCTCGTACTCGGTGATCTTGCTGGCTCGCAGCCCTTCAGGGTCATCCGCGGCCGCGATGTCACGGCGGTACAGGATGTTGACCGCGCCCTGGGCGCCCATGACCGCGATCTGCGCGGTGGGCCAGCCCAGGTTGATGTCGCCGCCGAGGTGCTTGGACCCCATGACGTCGTACGCGCCGCCGTAGGCCTTGCGGGTGATGACGGTGATCTTGGGAACGGTGGCCTCGGCGTAGGCGAACAGCAGCTTGGCGCCGCGGCGGATGATGCCCGCCCACTCCTGGGCAGTGCCGGGCAGGAACCCGGGCACGTCCACGAAGGTCAGCACCGGGATGTTGAACGCGTCGCAGGTCCGCACGAACCGGGCGGCCTTCTCCGACGCGTCGATGTCCAGGCAGCCGGCCAGGACCATCGGCTGGTTTGCCACCACCCCCACCGGCGACCCGGCGACCCGGCCGAACCCCACCACGATGTTGGCGGCGAAGTCCTGGTGGACCTCGCAGAAGGTGTCCGGGTCAAGCACCGTCTCGATGACCCGGTGCATGTCATACGGCTGGTTCGGCGAGTCCGGTATCAGCGTGTCGAGTTCCTCGTCGCCCGGGCCGATCCCCAGATCCGGATCAACAAGGGAAACGGGCGGCTCATCGAGGTTGTTCGAGGGCAGGTAGGACAGCAGCAGCCGGGCGTACTCGATGCAGTCCTGCTCGTCGCTCGCGTGGTAGTGCGCCACGCCGGACCTGGTGGCGTGCGTGCGGGCGCCGCCGAGGTCCTCGAAGCTGACGTCCTCCCCGGTGACCGTCTTGATCACGTCGGGTCCGGTGATGAACATGTGGCTGGTGCCCTCGACCATCAGCGTGAAGTCGGTGATGGCGGGGGAGTAGACCGCGCCGCCTGCCGCCGGCCCCATGATCAGCGAGATCTGCGGGATGACGCCGGAGGCGCGGGTATTGCGGAAGAAGATCTCCGCGAACAGCCCGAGCGCCGTCACGCCCTCCTGGATCCTGGCGCCGCCGCCGTCGCTGATCCCGACAACCGGGCAGCCGACCTTCATGGCGTGGTCCATGATCTTGACGATCTTCTCGCCGTAGACCTCGCCGAGCGAACCGCCGAACACGGTGAAGTCCTGGGAGTAGACCGCGACAGGCCGGCCGTCGACCAGGCCGGTCCCGGTCACCACGCCGTCACCGTACGGGCGGTTCTTCTCGATGCCGAACCCGTGTGCCCGGTGCCTGGCCAGCTGGTCGAACTCGACGAACGAGCCCTCGTCGAGCAGCAGCGCGATCCGCTCGCGCGCGGTCAGCTTCCCCCGCGCGTGCTGCTTCTCCACCGCGGCGGCCGATCCGGCGTGCACCGCCTCGTACCGCCGCCGCTCGAGCTCGGCGAGCTTGCCCGCGGTGGTGTGCGGGTCCAGCGCGCCGTCGCCCGTACTCGTGTCAACTGTCCCGGCACCGGGGGTGGTCATCGCGCGCTCGCTCCGTTCTCGTCAGCAGCGGAACGGCCACGCCCGAGCAGCCACCACGCCCCGGGCAGCAGCCCGGCGGCGAGCAGGGCCTTGGCGATGTCGCCAGGGATAAACGGCGTCACGCCCGCGGCGATGCCCGCGCTGGCGCTCATGCCGGTGTCCAGGCAGAGCCACGTCGTGCCGATCGCGTAAATGACGACTGAGGCGAGCGCGTAAAGCAGCAGGGTGCGCACCGGTGAGCGGTCCGCGCCGCGCCGCGCGCCTGCGCCGACGATCGCAGCCGCGACGATGAACCCGATCAGGTAGCCGCCGCTGGCACCGAAGACCACGTGGCTGCCCGCGCTCGCTCCGGCGAACACCGGCAGTCCCACCAGGCCGAGCAGCAGGTACAGGGCCTGTGAGGCCACGCCACGCGCCGGGCCGAGCGCGGCCGCGGTCAGCAGGACGGCGAAGGTCTGCCCGGTGATGGGCACCGGAGACCCAGGAACGGGAATCGACACCTGCGCCGCGAGCGCGGTCAGTGCCGTGCCGAGCAGGATGGTGACGCCGGTCCTGGTCCACGCCGCCGGCAGCGCCTCCGCCAGCACCGGACGACGGACCGGCAGGGCGATCGATGCGGTCAAGATGTCCACCACCTATATTGAAACTGGGTCTCGTCGAGATGATACTTAGTCTCGCATTTGGCCGCAAGAGGCGGCACAATTGGCGGCAGCAGCTTAGACCAGGGATGTGATCGACCATGAGCAAGCCGACCGCGCGCGACCGTCTCGCGCAGGCCGCGTTCGATCTGTTCCGCGAGCGCGGTTACGACGACACAACCGTCGACGACATCGCCGAACGGGCAGGTCTCGGCCGTGCGACGTTCTTCAGGAACTACCGGTCCAAGGAAGACGTCATCTTCCCCGACCACGACCTGCTCATCGAGCAGGTCCGCGACCGGCTGCGCTCCACTAGCCACAGCAACGGCCTCGCCGCGGTCACCGACGCGGTCCGCCTGGTGCTGCTGCACTACCTCGACGAGGGCGACCTGGCCAAGCGCCGGTACGCGCTGACCAGCGCGGTGCCCGCACTGCGAGACAGGGAGATCGTCAGCGTCGCCCGCTACCAGCGGCTGTTCCGCGAGTTCATCGCCGAACGGATGGACGATCGCACCGCGCCCGCCGCGCTGCAGGCCGAGTTGATGGCCGCCGCCGTGGCCGCCGCGCACAACCACGTGCTGCGCCGCTGGCTGCGCGGCGAGAGCACCGACCCGGTCCGCGAGGTGGACGAGGCGATGCGCCAGGTCATCCGCCGTTTCGCGCCGCCGTCCGCGGAACTGGGCGCCGACGGCACGACCGTGATCGCGTTCCGCAGCGGCCAGCCGATCGAGGCCGTGCTGCCCGCGATCAAGCAGGTACTCAATCCCGAGGCGGAGTAGGAGCCGGGTTTGCGGCGGGGGAAGAAAAGCGCGGTGCCCCGGGAATACTTGACCATGGCAACTAGTTGCAGGAGGCAGTCGATATAGTTGTTAGGCCGCAACTAACGGCAAAGCGGAGTTTTCCGCCCGCCCCAGGCCCACCCCTAAGGAAGGCTCCTCATCGTGACCGCCACCGCGAGCCGGACGGCTCCCGCCCCGCCGAACGGGGAGCTGAGTCACCGGCAGATTCTTACCATCTTGTCCGGGCTGATGCTCGGCATGTTCCTCGCGTCGCTCGACCAGACGATCGTCTCGACCGCGATCAAGACCATCGGCAACGACCTGCACGGCCTGTCGGCGCAGGCCTGGGTGACGACCGCGTTCCTGATCACCTCCACGATCGCGGCGCCGCTGTTCGGCAAGCTGTCGGACATCTTCGGCCGCAAGCGGCTGTTCATGCTGGCGATCGTGATCTTCGTGGCCGGCTCGGCGCTGTGCGGCCTCGCCCAGTCGATGTACGAGCTCGCCGCGTTCCGCGCGTTCCAGGGCATTGGCGCGGGCGGCATCATGCCGCTGGCCCTGGCGATCATGGGCGACATCATCCCGCCCCGTCAGCGCGCCCGCTACCAGGGCTACATGATGGCCGTCTTCGCCAGTTCGTCGGTTCTGGGCCCGGTGCTCGGCGGCCTGCTGTCCGGCGCGAACAGCTTCCTCGGGGTCTCCGGCTGGCGCTGGATCTTCTACATCAACGTGCCTGTGGCGGCCGTGGCGCTGATCGTCGTCGCCCGTGTGCTGCGGATCGACTTCGTGCGCCGCGAGCGGCGGGTCGACTGGGGCGGCGCGGTCGCGCTCGCGGTCGGTCTCGTGCCACTGCTCGTCGTGGCCGAGCAGGGCCGCGGCTGGGGCTGGGCCTCGGCGGCCGCCTTCCTCTGCTACTTTGTCGGCGCGGCGGGCCTCGCGGCGTTCGTCTGGATTCAGCACCGGATGGGCGACGACGCGCTGATCCCGCTGCGGCTGTTCCGCAGCGGCACCTTCACGGTCGCCTCCGCCCAGGTCACCCTCATCGGCATGGCCATGTTCGGCGGCCTGTCGGTGATCCCGCTCTACCTGCAGATCGTCAAGGGCGCCTCGCCCGCGGCGTCGGGCCTGCTGCTGCTCCCCATGGTCGGCGCGCTGATGCTGTCTTCGATGACCTGCGGCCGGATCACCGCGCGCACCGGCCACTACAAGATCTTCCCGGTCATCGGCTCGGTGCTCATGGTCATCGGCATGGCCGTGATGACGCAGATCGGCGCGGACACGCCGCTGTGGCAGACCGACGTCTACACGGCGCTGTTCGGCCTCGGCCTCGGCATGAACATGCAGAGCCTGGTGCTCGCCATGCAAAACTCGGTTCCGGCCAAGGACATGGGCGTCGCGTCCGCCTCCTCGAGCTTCTTCCGGTCGATCGGCGGCACGCTCGGCACGTCGGTGTTCCTGTCCGTCCTGTTCTCACTGGCCGGAACCAAGATTGCCGGTGCCTACGCGTCGGCGCAGCAGGACCCGGCCTTCCAGGCGGCCGCCAAGGCGCACCCGGATCAGGTCGCCTCGCTGCACAGCCACCTGGCAGGCGGCCTGAACGACACCTCGTTCCTCGGCGGTCTCGGCAGGGCGATCAGCCACCCCTTCTACGCGGGCTTCTCAAGCGCGGGCGACGTCGTTTTCGCGGTCACCGCGGTCCTGCTCGTGGGTGCGGTCGTACTGTCCTTGTTCCTGAAGGAAGTCCCGCTGCGGCTGATCTCGGGCAATCAGGCCCGCGCGCAGGCCGAAGCGGCCACGGCAGAAGCCGCGACGACGGTCACCGTCGAGGTCGGCTAGCCGAAGGCTCGGCGAGAGGGGCTCACCGCTCAGCGGTGAGCCCCTTTCGCATGCGCTGAGCTACTTCTTCTTGCCGGGATTGTCGCCGTAGCGGCGGCGGAACTGCTCGACCCGGCCGGCGGTGTCCACGACGCGGGACTTGCCGGTGTAGAACGGGTGGCTCGCGGACGAGATTTCCACATCGACCAGGGGGTAGGTGTTGCCGTCCGCCCACTCGATCGTGTGGCCGCTCGTCAGCGTGGACTTCGTGAGGAACATGAAGTCCGCCGCGCGGTCCCTGAAGACGACCGGGTGATAGTCGGGATGAATGCCTGGTTTCATGGCCAGCCTCCCCTTCTCACGAAGTACTGGGTCAACGCGCCAGGCGCCACCTATGTTCCGCACAACGGGTCCGTGCTTCGCCTCCCCCCTGCACCGCTAGTCCTTGAAGGCGTCCTTCATGTTCCGGCCGGCGTCCTTGGCCTGCTCGCCGACTTGGCGCGTGGCACCGCCCATCCGTTCGGCCTGACCCTTGGTCTCCAGGTACGGGTCGCCTGTCGCCCGGCCGGCGTGCTGCTTGGCCCGGCCCTTGCTCATCTGGAACCTGTTACGGAGCTTGTCCATGAAACCCATGTCGGGCCTCCTTATAGTGCGAGAGCCCGTCTGCTCCCCGGGACCGGGTTCCTTAACCCTTTCCGCAGTCTTTTGGGGCGCGCGGAGGTGTCATGACGTTGGTTGCTTGACAACTTAAATTAATGTTGTGGGCTCCGGCAACGTGATGAGACGACGCGAGAGGCATGTGCATGACAACTCAGGCAGAGACCCCCGCCACGGCGCAGCCGTCGGAGCAGTTGTCATCACGGGAGAAGCACCTGGCTGCGCTCTTCACAGCGATCCTGACGCGGGGACCGATCTCCAGGCGGGATGCCTCGCGCATGATCGGAATGTCGCAGGCCGCGGTGACGAAGCTAGTGAAGCCGATGATTGCCAACGGCTACGTGGTCGAGCAGGAGGGGTACTCGGAGGGGCCGGGCCGCCGACTTATCCCGCTGGCAGTGCAGCCGCGTCGGCACAACGCAATCGGCATTAAGGTAACCGAGCGCGAGCTCATCGGGGTCATCGTTGACCTGCACGCGGAGGTTCACCACTCGCTGCGCGTCCCGCTGGCCGGGACGGGCCCGGAACTGGTGGTGGCGCAGGCAGCGCGTCTCGTGCACGACCTCCAGCTCGGCGCACAGGGCATCGGCGGTTCCTGCGTCGGCGTGGGAGTTGGCCTCGGCGGACATGTAGACGGGCGCGCGGGCGTGGTCCGCTACTCGCCTCTGCTGGGCTGGCACGACGTGCCCGCCCAGCAGATGCTGGCGGAGGCCCTGGACTTGCCCGTGCTTATCGAAAACGACGTCAACACCCTCGCCGTCTCAGAGCTGTGGTTCGGGGCCGGCCGGGATACCTCGTCGTTCGCTGTGGTCACGGTGGGATCTGGTGTGGGTGGCGCCATCGTTATCGACGGCGAGCTATGGCACGGGGCCAGCGGTGCGGCCGGAGAGCTTGGACACAACATCGTCGACCCTGCAGGGCCGCTGTGCCATTGCGGAAGGCGAGGCTGTGTGGAGACGTTCGCCGCTGATGACGCGATCTTGAGTGCCATCGCCGAGGGAAACGACGCGGTACCGCAGAGCCTGGCCGAGGCCGCCGCCCTGGCGCACGGAGGCGATCACCGTGCCCGTGAGGCCTTCAGCCAGGCGGGGCGCGCTCTCGGGCTGGGGCTGGCGACCCTGGTCAACCTGCTCAACCCGCCGATGGTCATCCTGTCCGGCGAGGGCATCAATGCCTCCGACCTGCTCATGGGCGCACTGACCGAGCAGCTCGCCGCAAGCGCGTTCTCCAGCGCTGCGCAGGACTGCCAGCTGGTGGTGCGACCGCTTCCGGATGAGGCGTGGGCGCGCGGAGCAGCGGCGACAATGCTCAAGCACGGCGTGCTGGCATCGCTGATGACGCTGGTCGACGAGGTACCCGACTAGCAGCCGGCCGGTGGCCCTCAGGCGGGGAGCGGTCATGACGCGCAATCCCCGGAATAGATTGCTTGACGAACGAAATCAACTCCGTTAGTGTCCCCGTTACCAAGCCACGCAGGACGTGGACGAGACCACGACAGACAACTCCGCTCGCGCTCGCGGGCCTGCGTAATCCCAGATCAACCCCCTCGATCACCTTCTTGGAGTACCGACATGAGTCGTCGCCGCAATGGAGCGCTGACCCTTGGCCTCGCAGGCCTGACTGTCTGCGTCGGCCTGCTTAGCGCGTGCTCAAGCTCATCCTCTAGCCCATCCTCTGGCTCGACCTCCAGCGCTTCGGCCTCTTCCAGTGCGGCCGGCAACGTCACCCTGACCTTCTGGGGCACTTACGGGAACGGCGGCAACAAGACGCAGACCGACGCCCTGAACAAGACGATCATCCCGGCGTTCGAGAAGGCCAACCCCGGCATCACGGTCAACTACGTGGACATTCCCTATGACTCGATGCTGCAGAAGCTCACCACGAGCGCGGCGGGCGGGCAGCTTCCCGACCTGGTGCGCGCGGACCTTGGCTGGGTGCCGAAGCTGGGCGCCCTCGGCGTCTTCGCCCCGCTGGACGAGAAGATGAGCGACTTCTCCACCCTGTCCGCGAACACCTATCCGGGAGCCCTGGCGACGAACCTATTCAACGGCCACTACTACGGGCTGCCGCTGGACACCAACACCCGGGTGCTGATCTCCAACCCTTCTGCGCTGAAGGCTGCTGGGATCACCACCCCGCCCGCCACCTTCGCCCAGGTGAAGGCCGACGCGCCGAAGCTGAAGGCCGCGAAGGTCTCGATCTTCGCCGACAGCGGCCTGCAGGGCTGGAACGTCTACCCGTGGATCTGGTCCGCGGGCGGCTCGGTGACCAACCAGCAGCAGACCAAGGCGACTGGGTACCTGAACAGCCCCGCGAGCGTCGCTGGCGTGCAACTGCTGGTCAGCCTGTACCGTGCCGGTGCGATCCCTAACCTGATCACCGGCGACAAGGGCGCGACGCAGACCTCGGACGGGCTGCCGAAGGGTCAGTACGCCACCATCCTGGACGGCCCGTGGATGACCGGGGTGTGGTCGGGGCAGTACCCCAACTTCAAGCCCACCTACTCGCCGGTGCCAGCCGGACGGGGCGGTTCGGTCTCCGTGGTCGGCGGCGAAGATATCGTGATGACCTCTTCCAGCCAGCACCAGGACGCGGCGGAGAAGTTCATCCGCTTCACGCAGACCGCTGAGTACCAGCTCACCATGGCCAAGACGGGCCAGATGTCAGTGGTCAAGTCACTCGGCGCGCAGGAGGCCGCCCAGAACCCGGATCTCGCCCCGTTCATCAAGCAACTGGCCACCGCCCGGCCCCGCCCGTCCGTGCCGCAGGCGCCGCAGATCGACACTGTTCTGCAGAATGACCTGACTCCTGCCTTCACCGGCACCGAGTCGGTCCACGCCGCGCTGGACAAGGCGGCGGCCGACATCGACCCGCTGCTGACCGCCACACACTAACGAAGACCGCGGTCAGTGACACCCGAAGAAACCTAAGGCAGCGTCAGGTCCATGACCACAGGAGTTACCCCCGCCGTGCCGTCTGGCACGGCGGGGTCCCGCCAGAATCGCACGCTCAGCAACGGACTACGTGGGCACCGCCCGGCGGCCCCCCAGCCCGCCGGGCGCGCCGCCCGCCGGGCGCGCGCCCGGCAACGGCGCACCGCCCTGGTGTTCCTGGCTCCCGGCCTCGCGCTGTTCATCGCGCTGATCATCTACCCGATGATCCGGGCGTTCCAGATGAGCTTCTACGACTGGAACGTGGTCGCCTCCGCCGCGAGCACCTTCACCGGATTCAGTAACTACGTCAGGGCGTTCCACGACCCGGTGTTCTGGCGGGCGGCGGTCAACAGTGCGGTGTACATGGCCTTCACCGTTCCGCCGCAGATCGTGCTCGGGCTGGGGGTGGCGATGCTGCTAAACAACAAGGCACCCGGCCGTGCGCTGTTCCGTGCACTGTTCTACCTGCCGGTGGTCACTAGCTGGGTCGTGGTCTCGCTGCTGTTCCAGTACCTGTTCGCCGACAGCGGCCTGGTCAACTGGATGCTGCACGACGTCACGCACCTGACAAGCACACCCACCTCGTGGCTGGGGGGCCGGTGGACCGGGATGGTGGCCGTCTCCGCGCTCGGCGTATGGAAGGGCATCGGCTGGTCCATGATGATCTACCTCGCGGCGCTGCAAGGCGTGCCGAAGGAACTGCAGGAGAGCGCGCAGGTGGATGGCGCCAACGCCTGGCAGCGCTTCCGGGCTGTCACGCTGCCGGCGATCCGCCCGGCCACCGTATTCGTCACCGTGATGCTGGTCATCGGCGGCTTCAACGTCTTCACCTCGGTCCTGCTGGTCACCGGGGGCGGGCCGGCCGACTCGACGCAGGTGCTGCTGACGTATATGTATGAACAGGCCTTCAAGAACCTTGACTTCGGCTACGGCTCGGCGATCGCCGTAGTGCTGACCCTCTTCGTGTTCGTCTTGTCCCTCGTGCAGCTGCGCGCGTTCCGCTCTGACCCGCGGGAGGCCTGATGCTGGCCTCCGTCACGATGCGCAGCCGCGGCACCGTCACCCGCAGGCGCACCCTCGCCGTCTCCGGCCGCTATGCGGTGCTGATCATCGGCGCGGGCATCATGATCCTGCCGTTCGTGTACATGCTCTCGACCTCGTTCAAGAGCCAGGCCTTCGTGCTGAGCCTGCCGCCGCAGTTCATACCGCACCCGGCGACCGTGTCGAATTACACCGAAGCCTGGACCTCGTACGACTTCGCCAGGTACTTCATCAACTCCCTGATCGTCGCGGTGCTCACGACAGCACTCTCGCTGCTGCTCAGCTCGATGATGGCCTACGGGTTCGCCCGCTTCGACTTCGGTGGCAAGGAGGCGCTGTACCGCCTCTTGCTGCTCGGCCTGATGATCCCCGCGATGATGCTGATCGTCCCGCAGTTCGTGCTCGCCAAGTACCTGGGCCTGCTGGACTCGCTGGCCGGGCTTGTGGTGTTCTACGTCGCCGGGTCGCTGCCGCTGAACACCTTCCTGCTGCGCGGCTTCTTCGCCGCGATCCCGGCCGAGCTCGAGCAGGCGATGGCCATCGACGGGGCCGGGCCGTGGCGGCGCTACTGGCAGCTGATCCTGCCGCTGGCCAAGCCCGCGCTCGCCACCGCCACCATATTTACCTTCCTGGCCAGCTGGGACGAGTTCGCCTGGGCGCTGACCATCATCAACACCCCGTCCAAGCAGACCCTCCCGCTGGCTATCGCGCTGTTCCAGGGCCAGAACTCGACGCTATGGGGATTGGTGTTCGCCGCCTCGATGATGGCGGTCATCCCGGTGATCGTGGTGTTCCTCGCCTTTCAGCGGTACTTCGTCCAGGGTCTGACATCGGGAGCTGTCAAGGGATGACCGACCTGCTGCCAACCAAGGCCGTTTACCAGCCAGATGAGGCCGTGGTGCTGGAAGTCCGCGACCTGGCCGGGCCAGCCGAGCTGACGCTGCGCCACCTCGGGGAGCCCAGCGGCCAGGTGTCCGTCCGCGCGGACGGGATGGCCAGCCTGGGCCGCCTGCCGTCCGGGGGCTACGGCGTGGAGCTAAGCGCCAGCGGTCGCGTGCTCGCGCGTAGCGCACTCCAGGTCGCCGACAACCCTCGCGCCGTCTTGCGCTACGGCTTCGTCGTCGACTACCGTCCCGGCCGCGACCTGGCGGGCTTCACCGACAATCTGCGCCGGCTCCACCTGACCGGCGTGCAGTTCTACGACTGGGCCTACCGTCACGCCGATCTGCTAGGCGGCGGGGATGAGTACCGCGATGCGCTCGGCCAGCCGGTCTCGCTAGCCGAAGTACGTGCCCTGATCGACGCCTGCCACCAGGTGGGCAGCGAAGCCCTCGGCTACGCCGCCGTTTACGCCGCCGGCCCTCATGAATGGCCAGCATGGGAGCATGACGCGCTGCTAACTCCGACCGGGAAGCCGTATGGGCTTGGCGACTTTCTCTTTCTGGTCGATCCCGCGGCCGGCGACTGGCTGGCGCACTTCACCGCCGACCTGTCGGCGGCGACCGCGCTCGGATTCGACGGCTTTCACCTTGACCAGTACGGCTACCCCAAGCGCGCGCACCGGCCCGATGGCACGCAGGTGGACGTCGCTGCCAGCTTCACCACGATGCTGGACCGGGTGCGCGGGGCAGTCCCCCCCGCGCGCCTGGTGTTCAACAACGTCAACGACTTCCCGACCTGGGCCACGGCCAGCGCTCCTCAGGACGCGGTCTACATCGAGGTTTGGGCACCGCATACTGGCCTCGAACACCTCGCGCAAGTCGCCACCCGAGCGCGGGCGATGGCAGGCGGGAAGCCCGTGGTCATTGCCGCCTACCAGCACGTCTACGACAGTGCCCCGGCCGCGGCCAGCGACGTGGCCACCGCGCTGACGATGGCCACGCTCTTCTCCCACGGGGCGACCCATCTGCTGTGCGGGGAGGCCGACCGCATCCTGGTCGACCCCTACTACGTGCGCAACCACGTTGCTGAACCGTCCACCAGGGATCTGCTGCACCGCTGGTATGACTTCCTCGTCGAGCACGACGAGCTGCTCACCGCCCCAGGGGTCACTGACGTCACCGGCTCTTACGGAGGCGCCTATAACGACGACCTCGACGTCTTCTACGCCTCTCGTGCGGACGTCACTGTGACTCATTCCGCTGGCGCTGGCCGGGTTTGGCGGCGAATCACCCAGGTCGAAGACAGGCTCGTCATGCACCTGATCAATCTCGTCGGCCAGGACGACACCGCGTGGGACTCCCCGCGCCAGCCGCCGCCCGACCTGGGGGCGGGAACCCTGCGCATCCGCCGCGCCGGGCCCGGCCTGCCGCGCGTGCGCGTCGCCGATCCTGACCGTCAGCGGCATCTGATCGACGTCGACGTCAAGGTGGACGGCGACTACGCCAGCGCGACCCTGCCCGCCCCTCACCTGTGGCAGCTCGTCGTCATCGACCCCGTGTCCAGCCCCTCCTGACCTCTGGAAGCAGCAAACTGTGCGTCTCGCCGAGACATCCCCTGAAGCGGAATCCCTGACCGCGGCACCCGCGGCCCCTCATGACTGGTGGCGCAGCGGCGTGATTTACCAGCTCTACGTGCGCTCCTTCGCCGACGCCGACGGTGACGGGGTCGGTGACCTCGACGGGATCGCCGAGCGTCTGGACCACATCGCCTCGCTCGGCGTGGACGGGATCTGGCTCAACCCCTGTTATCCATCGCCCAACCGCGACGGCGGTTACGACGTGGCCGACTACACCGTGATCGACCCTCGCTATGGCGGGATGCCCGCGTTCGAGCGGCTCCGCCAGGCCGCGCACGCGAGGGGCTTGAAGCTCCTGATGGACCTCGTGCCTAACCACTGTTCCGCCGACCACCCGTGGTTCAAAGAGGCCCTGGCCGCTGCACCAGATTCCCCGGCCCGCGCCCGCTTCATCTTTCGCGACGGGCGCGGCCCTGACGGATCGCAGCCGCCGAACAACTGGCGCTCGGTGTTCGGCGGCCCGGCGTGGACCCGCGTCGCCGGGGCCGGCGGCCGCCCCGGTCAGTGGTACCTGCACAGCTTCGACCCGAGCCAGCCCGACTTCGACTGGCGCAACCCCGAGGTTGCCGGCATGTTCGACCAGGTGCTGCGGACCTGGTTCGACCGCGGCATCGACGGGTTCCGCATCGACGTTGCCTACGCGATGGTGAAGCACCAGGACCTGCCCGACCTCGACGACCCCGATGGCGAGAACCCGTACACCTGGAACCAGCCCGGCGTGCACGAGATCTTCCGGCGCTGGCGAGACATCGCGGACAGCTACGACCGTGACCTCGCCCTCGTCGGCGAGGTCTGGCTGCCTCCTGCCGAGGCGGCCACGTACATCAGCGCCGGCGAACTGCACCAGGTGTTCAACTTCAACCTCCTCCAGCAGCCGTTCGAGCCCGAGGCGTTCCGCTCGGCCATCGCCGACGCGATTGAAGCCCAGGACCACGCGGACGCGGCCGGCGTGACCGCATGGACGCTGGGTAGCCATGACGTCCACCGCGCCGTCACCCGTTATGGACTGACCGATCCGGAAGTCCTGCGCACAACGGACATCAACGCGATCCGGACGCGTGCTCGCGGGACCGTCGACCTCGAGCTCGGCATCGCGCGGGCGCGGGCCGCTGTGCTGCTGCTCCTTGCCCTGCCTGGCTCCGCATACCTCTACCAGGGTGAGGAACTAGCCTTGCCGGAAGTCCAGGACCTGCCCGACGACGCGCGCCAGGACCCGATCTGGAACCGCTCGGGATACACCGAGCACGGCCGGGACGGGTCCCGAGTCCCGCTCCCTTGGCGCGTGGGGGAGCGCGGGTTCGGCTTCTCCGATACCCGCACGGCTGCCGGCGACGCCCGGACCGTCGCTCGCCCGTGGCTGCCCCAGCCCGCCTGGTTCGCCGACTTCGCTATCGACGTCCAGGAAGGCGATCCGCACTCCACCCTCGCCTTCTACCGCCGCGCGCTACGCGAGCGCCGTAATCTCGACCCCGCGGCGCCGCTTGACTGGATCTCGACCGGACGGTCCGACGCCGTAGCGTTCCGTCGGGGTAACTACACGTGCGTGACCGTCTTCGACGGGCCGCCCCTGGACGCTCCGGGCGACTGGGGAGAGCCGGTCATCAGCAGCGGCGGCACAGCCCGTGGCGCGACCACGACGTGGTACCGGATGAGGTAACTCCAGAGGCCCCAGGCTGCCAGGTCGGCGTCCAGATAATTGGGCCAGCATGATGCCGACGAAAAGCGCGGCCAGGGCGCTGATGCCGGTGAGCGAGCCGAACACCGCCAGCCCAGCGGTGGTCCTGGCACGTGGGCCGCAGGTCCATCGCGGCCAGGTGTGCCGGGTACGTGAAGGTGCGCTTCCCGGGGCGTCATGTCTGCAGCGGCATGATCTCTCGGGTGAACCCGTCAAGGAACTCCGCGAGCGAGACCTCCCGGCCCACGGGCCGCACCACGAACTTGCTGAGTCCCGCCTCGGCGTACGCCAAGATCAGCTGCCGCGCCCCGGACCATCCGCCTGCCGCCAGCGACTCCGGTGCCACGCCTGGCCGTCGCCGCGCGACCGATGCGGCAAACGAGTCAGGGACCGCCCCGAACGCTATCGCCATGCTCATTCCGAAGTGCTCGGGATCTACCTGGCGTCCCGCCTCGGCCGCTGCTGCCTGGATCGCGCGCACCGCCTCGCCCGCCTCGCCCGGCGTCATCAGCGAGCCCAGCCATCCGTCCGCCAGCCGGCCGGCGCGCCGCAGCGCTCCGGGTGCCGACCCTGCGAGCCAGATGTCGAGCGGGTTCGCGGGCCGCGGCCCTGCCGTCGCGCCGGAAACCGAGAAGTACCTTCCCTCGAACGTGACCGGCTCGTCCGCCGTAAGCAGCCGCCGCAGGAGGGTCAGCGCCTCGTCGAACACCTCCGCGCGCTGTCCCGGCCCGGGCGGCACCGGAAACGCCGCCCGTTCGGCGGGCGCGGCGGGCTGCAGCCCGAAGACCGGGAGCACCCGCCGCGGGGCCAGGCCCGCGAGCGACGCGAGCTGCTTGGCGACCAGCGCTGGATGCCGGCCAGGCAGCACCGAGATCCCGCTGCCCGCCTTCAGGTGCCTCGTCCTTGACAGCGCGAACGCCATCCCGGTGAACGGCTCGACCGCCGGCCCGTACACGTGCTCCGGCAGCCACAGCGAGTCGATCCCCGCGGCCTCAAGCAGATCCACGGCCGCGGCGAACCCGTCAGGTGCGCCCTCCGCGCCGAGCGACACCCCGATCCGGATTTTCATGCCGTCAGTATCGGTGAAGCCGGGTAAAACCGCGCCGGACCCGCCGGGGCAGCAGGGTCGGCGCGGTCACTTTGTAGATCGAGCCGTAGATGGCGCAGCTCAGTGACGGAGTACCGGCGGATCCTGCTCGACGGCACGGCCGTCGACGTGGTGCGGCACGGCGACATCCTGCGCGCCGGCGCCCACCTACTTCCAGAAGCCCACCAGCTCGCTCAACGCGCACCAGGGCGCGGTAGTGCGGCCCGAGGGCTGCAAGTGGCTGAACTACGAGGTCGAGATCGCCATCGTCATCGGCCGCACCGCCCGCAACGTCTCACCGGAGCAGGCCGCGGAGCACATCGCCGGCTACACCATCGCCAACGACTACGGCCTGCACGACTTCCGTGACACCGACGCCGGGTCGATGCTGCGGGTCAAGGGCTCGGACACGCTGTGCCCGCTCGGCCCCGGCCTGTCACCGGCTGGGACTTCCGCGGCATCCGGCCACCGCGCCGTTAGCACCCCCCTCTCACGAAGGACACCCCCCATGCGCATCACCGTCGACCTGAACAAGTGCAACGACCATGGCCAGTGCGTGTTCTCCGCGCCCGCGGTTTTCAGCCTCGACGACGACGGTAAGCTGACCTTCCGCCGACAGGCCGCCGGCAGCTACGTCTCGGGCGACCTGGACGAATCGCTCAGGGATGACGTCGAGGAGGCGGCTGACGTCTGCCCGCTGCAGGCGATCACGGTAGAAGACTGAGACAGGACGGAGAGGCCGCATGCGCGTCGTGGTCGTGGGGGCCGGCATGGCGGGGCTTCGCTCCGCCGAGGCTCTGCGCCGGGCCGGGTTCGAGGGCGAGATCGTCGTCGCCGGCGGGGAACCGCACATGCCGTACAACCGGCCGCCGCTGTCCAAGGACGCCATCGGCGCCGCCTTCGACGCGGCCCAGCTCCCGTTCCGCATCGCGAAGAGCGCGGGGGACGTCAGCTGGCAGCTCGGCCAGCCGGCCGTCGCGGCCAGCCTCGCGGCGCGGACCGTCACGCTCGACGACGGCACGGTGCTCGGCTGGGACGGCCTCATGGTCGCGACCGGGGTCCGGTCGCGACGCCTGAACCTGCCGGGACCGGCGGCCGGCGTGCACGCCGTCCGGACGCTCGACGACCTAGCCCAGCTGCGCGAGGAACTGGGGCACGCCCGGCACATCGTCGTTGTCGGCGGCGGCTTCATCGGCAGCGAGGTCGCCGCGGCGGCCCGCACCCGCGGCCTCGGCGTCACTGTCATCGAGCCCGAGCCGCTGCCGATGCGCCGGCCGCTCGGCGACGAACTCGCCGCGGAACTGCTGCGCAGGCATGAACAGCGCGGCGTGCGGTTCCGGCTCGGCACCCTGCCCACGGCCTTCGAAGGCGACGATCGGGTGCGTGCGGTGGCCCTGAGCGACGGCACGACCCTCGAGGCCGACCTGGTCGTGGAGTCGGTCGGCTCGATACCGAACACCGAATGGCTCGACGGGAACGGCCTCGACCTAGCCGACGGGGTCGCCTGCGACGGGCGACTGCGCGTGCTGGCCGGCGGTGACGCCCGGGACGACGTGATGGCGGCCGGCGACGTGGCCCGGTACCCGCACCCGCTGTTGTTCGGCGCGTCCCGCAGGATCGAGCACTGGACGGTCGCCACCGACACCGGCAAGTACGCCGCCGCGGGCCTGGCCCGGTCCCTGGCCGGCGATCAGCCGGACGGCGGCGTCTTCGCGGCGGTGCCCACGTTCTGGAGCGATCAGTACGACCTGCGCCTCCAGTCCTTTGGCGTCACCGGCCTGCCCGACGTCCGCATCCTCGAGGGCGACCTGGAGGGCGAAGCCGCCGTCGGTTACCATCGCGACGGGCTGCTGGCGGGCGTCGTGCTGATCGGACTCGGCGGCCGCTACGTGCACTACCGCGCCCAGATCGCCGACACCATCGCCGCCCTCACCCAGGCGGACAGCACCACGCTCTAGCCAGCGCTAAAGCGATTCGTCGAATCCTGCGGCATCGCCCTAGACTCACGCGTCGGGCCGGCCGGAGCCGGTGGCCGCGCTGTACGCGGACCCGGCCCCGGCCGGCGTGATCACGGCGCGTTAGCTGGTCAGCGTCACTGCCTGCCGCGGCGCAGGCCGGGAAGGACCCGCGTGCCCTCGACCCTGACGGCCCGCAGCGCCTCCGGGTTGAGCCCGAGGAGGGACAGGATCGTCGGCGCGACCTGGGTGGTCTCGACCGGGGCCTTCACGACCCGGCTGGCGATGCCCGGGCCGTCGACGATCATCAGCACGTGACGGTCACCGGTGTTCATGCCGCCGTGCTCGGCGAGCTTGGTCGGCTTCGAGTAGACGATGCCCACCTGGACCTTGCCGAAGACGTCCGGGTAGTGGCCGTTGTTGACCGAGACGCCGAAGAAGTGGGCGGCTGCGGCGCCGGCCCAGATCTGGGCGAGGCCCGAGTGCTTGACGGTCACCGGCTTCAGGTTGACGTCGAAACCCTGGGCGGTGTGGTGCCACAGGTAGTTCTTGACGAAGTCACAGGCGGCCTGCGAGTTGTCCGACAGGTAGGACTGCCACAGGTCGTCGTCGGTTCCGGCGACGATCAGCTTCGTGTTGCTGGGGTGCGTCTTCGCCCAGGCGGCGTTGATCGCGGTGATGATCGGGCCGTCCTGGACCGTGATGAGCTTGTTCGGGTCCTGCGGCGACTGGCCGTGCTTGGCGGTGATGATGATCGTCGTCGACCCGGCGAGGCCGTCCTTGTGGATCTGTGCGACCATGCGGCCGAGCTGAGCGTCAACATAGGCAAGGGCGCTGGAGAGGACCGGGCCGGGGACGAGCTTGCCGTGGACCCACTGGTAGCCGCCCGCTTTCGGAGCGCTGGTGTGGTAGTTGCCGTTCTTGTCCGGCCCGATCAGCGTCGTCGGGGTGGAGCGGATCTTCTGCGCGACCGAGACGGTCTGGAAGTTCATGCCCAAGATCGCGGGGGTGCCGACCTTGGTCTTGCCCGAGTGGTCGAAGCCTTTGATCTCATTCAGGATGGCCTTGACCTTGTAGCCGTCGTATTGCTTGGTGGCGGCGTCGATATGGGCCCAGTCGTCATCCTGCGGGTACGGGACACCATTCGGCTCAACCGCCTGGGAGTCGATCTCCGGCGAGAAGAGGTCGTCGATGCTCTGGCCGTTCGAGCCAGGACCGTTGAACGATGCGTAGACCTCGTGCTTGTCGGACCAGGCGGTGCGCAGGCCTGCGCTGTGGATGACCTGGAAGATCGTGTTGTCGCCGAGGTAGTCCCACGGGGTGATCGGCTTGCAGGTCTTCGGGTCGACAGGGAACGTGGCCGAGTTGAGCGACGTCTTCGGGTCGAACTTCAGGTTCATGATCGCGGCGGGGTTCTTGTCAACGCCGTTGGGGAAGATCGAGCCGTTCTCATCGAACGACGGGAAGGTGCCGTTGGCCGGGTTGATGAAGTCGTTGACGCTGGCCAGCGCGTCGTCTGGCGAGTCGTAGATGACGTCGCCGCCGGTGGCCGGCTTACCCGGGGTGCAGGCAGCGCCTGGCTCGTCGACCTTGTGGCTGTACTCGACGTCGTAATAAACGCCGGTCGACTTGGGGTTACCGCCGGTCATCAGCGCGGTGCCGCCCGGGTCGGAGTCCGACGGGTTGGAGGTCTCCGCGTTGGTGTACTCGATGCCGCCGTGGGTCAGCTTGGCAAGCGTCGAGTGCGGGTGACCCGCGATGTACCAGGCAAGGTCACTCTGGTGCATGCCGTCGACCGAGATCAGCAGAACGTGCTTGTCCGAGTGCGGCCGCCCATGGCCAGCCGGCTTAGCGCTGGCGGCCAGGGCGGGAAGCGCACACAGGGCTGCGGCTGACACCGCAGCCAGTCCGACCAGGGCCGGACGGGTGTACTTCGGCATGGGCAGGCCTCTCCATAAATCGACGAAGCTTGAACTCGCACGGCTGTGCGGCTCCCTAGACCTATCGGCCAAGCCGATACTGCGGGAAGACTGCGGGTGTCCACTATGCAACTTTTGGGTTAATGGGCGGTTGCGCCCCTTAATGAGCGTGAACGCGACGGGGACGGCGGCCAGCGCGGCGAGCCCGCTGACCCACAGGGCCCAGCGGAAGCCGCCGGTGAGCGCCGCGGCCGTGAGGTCGCCCTGGCCGAGCAGCACCCGGGAGTGCGTCGCCGCCACGGTGGAGGCGATGGCGATGCCGATCGCGCCGCCGAGCTGCTGCGAGGTGTCGATAAGACCCGAGGCGACCCCGGCGTCGCGCTCGCTGACCCCGGTCAGCGCGCCGATCGAGACCGGAATGAACGCCCAGGTCACCGCGCCCGCCAGGAAGAACGGCCCGGCGAGGTCGGACCAGAAGTTCCCGTTCGCCGGTATCTGGGTCGCCCACAGGATCCCGCCGCCGACCAGGGCCATCCCAGCCGCCATGACCAGCCTGATGGACGCCCGGGTGACGAGCTGCTGGGCCGGGCCGGCCAGCGCGATGCCGGTGACCGAGGTCGCCAGCCACGCCAAGCCGGTCTTCAGCGCCGAGTAGCCGAGCACCTGCTGCATGTACAGGGTCCCGGTGAAGATGAAGCTGTAGAAGCTGGCGCCAAGCAGGAAACCGACCGCGTTCGACCCGGCCAGCGTCCGCAGCCGGAACAGCCGCAGTGGCAGCAGCGGCGCCTGCGCCCTGGTCTCGATAACCAGGAAGCAGCCGAGCAGGGCCACCGACGTCGCGAGCAAGGCCAGGGTCCTGGCGCCCGTCCATCCCGCGGCGGGCGCCGTCGACGTGGCGTAAACGAACGCGACGAGGGCGCCGGTCGCGGTGATCGCGCCGAGCGGGTCGTAGCGGCGGCGCGCCTCGTCGCGCCGGCTTTCCGGGACCACCCGCCGGGTCAGCAGCAGAACGGCCACGGTGACGGCGACGTTCAGGTAGAAGATGTACTGCCAGCCGGCGTACCTAGTGAGCGCGCCGCCTGCCAGCAGGCCGACGGTGGCGCCGCTCGCGCCGATGCCGCCCCACAAGCCGAGCGCCTTGTTGCGCTCGGCGCCCTCGCTGAACATGTTCATCACGATGGACAGCGCGGCGGGCAGCAGCAGCGCCGCGCCGAGGCCCTGGACGCCGCGCATGACGATCAGGAAGGTCTCGCCAGAGGCCAGCGCGCAGGCCAGCGAGGCCGCCGCGAAGATCACCAGCCCGGTCATGAAGATCCGCCTGCGCCCGAGCAGGTCGGCCGCACGGCCGCCGAGCAGCAGGAATCCGCCGAAGGTCAGCGCATACGCGGTCACCACCCATTGCAGGTCTGACTCGGGGAAGTGCAGCTTGGCGCCGATGGTGGGCAACGCGACGTTGACGATCGTCAGGTCGACGGCAGTCATGAAGGCGGCGATGGCCAGCAGGGAAAACGCCTGCCAGCGACGGACCGGGGGACTGGCGGTGCCGTCGCCGCGCATGTCTGTGGTGTTGCCGAGTGAGGTCACGGATGCCTCCGATAGATATCGGTCAGGGTCGTCATCCGTTGAAGCCCTCGCGACGGCGGCGATTCACCGATGAATCTGGCGCGCCGCCGGTGTTGCACTAGTCAGGAGGCGCTTTCCAGGCGACCAGGTGAAAGGACCGCCCTGCGATGATCGAGGCAACCCTCGTCCGGGCCAAGGCCGGAGACGGCGAGGCCTTCCGTGAGCTCGTCGAGCCCTACCGGGGCGAACTGCTCGCGCACTGCTACCGGACGCTCGGCTCGGTCCACGACGCCGAGGACATGCTGCAGGAGGCACTGTTGGCCGCGTGGCTCTCTATTGGCCAGTTCGACGGCCGCGCCCTGCGTGCCTGGCTGTACCGCATCGCGACCAACCGCTGCCTCAACTACCTGCGCGGTGAATCGCGCCGCCCGCGGCGGGCCGGCCTGCCCGAGCGGGGCGCGGGGGTGCCGGCACCGTCGAGCGCCGACGAACCGTGGTGGCTCGAGCCCTATCCGGACGTGCTGTTCGACGACGCTACCCCAGGCCCCGAGGCCCGCTACGACGCGCGTGAGTCGATCGCGCTGTCGTTCGTGGCGGGCCTGCAGCGCCTGCCCCCGCAGCAGCGCGTGGTCCTGGTGCTCAGGGACGTGCTCGGTTTCACCGCGGCCGAGGCCGCCGGCATTCTCGACGTCGGCCCGGCGGCCGTGAACAGCGCGCTCATCAGGGCGCGGGCCAGCCTGCAGCCGGGCAGGGAGCCGCACGAGGTACCACTGCCGAAATCCCCGGCGGAGGCCGCGGTCGTCGACCGCTTCGTTGACGCGCTCGAGCGCTTCGATCTCGACAGTCTCGTGGCTCTGCTGACCGACGACGCCAGGCTCACCATGCCGCCGGAATCGCGGCAATTCCGCGGGCCGCAGCAGATCGCCGGATTCCTCGCGGAGCTGCCGTTCTGGGGCGGGGAGCTCAAGGTCGTCCGCACCAGGGCCAACAACCAGCCCGCCTTCGTCTACTACGTGCCCGACCCGTGCGCGCAGATCTGGCGGGTCGGCAGCATCATGGTGCTCACCCTGCGCGGCGGCCGGGTCAGCGCGGTGACCCGCTTCGGCGACGTCGGGCTGCTCGCCCGCTTCGGCCTGCCAAGGACGATGCCGCGGGACTGACCGCGGCACCGCGGCGCCGCACCATGTGCGGCGGTAACGCCGACGGCCGGGCGTTCCTGGCGTGAAATGCCTCGAGCGCCGCACCCGCGGTCTCGTAGCTGGCATCAGGTCCAAGCGCCTTGGTGATGCCGTAACGGTCGAGTTCCCGCTGCACCGGGTCAAGCACGCCGCTCAGCGCGAACCTGACGTGCCGCTCCTTGGCGATCCCCAGCGCGGTGGTGAGCACCGCGGCCGCGGTGTAGTCGATGTCCGCGACGGCCGTGAGGTCGAGGACCAGCCACTCAACGGCCTCGCCCGTGCCCACCAGGGTGCGCAGGTCATCGACGAGCCGCGCCGCGTTGGCGTAGTACAGGCTGGTGCCGAAGCGGTAGATCGCGATGCCCGGCTCGGTGCGCGCGCCTGGCGTGATCGGCTCCGCCTCCCAGTGCCCGGCGGGCGACTTCACCAGCACGCTGTTCAGCGGGTTGTAGCTGTGCCGCAGGTGATCCACGATCGACGCCACGATCGCCACCGCGATGCCGTCCTCGACGCCGAGCACCACGACCGCCGCCGTGGTGAGCAGGGCTACCGCGAACTCGTCGCGCCGGACGGCGAGAATGCGCCGCATCCCGGCAACGTCGACCAGGTCGGCCGCGATCAGGAACACCACCGCCGCGAGCGCGGCGGTCGGCAGGTAGGTGAGCAGCCCGGTGAGCAGCACCACAGTGCAGAGCACCAAGGCAGAGGCGGCGAGCGAGGAGAGCTGGCTGCGGCCGCCGGCGCTGTCCACGATCTGCGCCTTGGTCGGGCTGCCGTTGACGACGAACGTGCCGGTGAAGGCGGCCGCGACGTTCGCCGCGCCGAGCGCAGACAGGTCGTCGGGGACGCTGACGTCCTCGGAGTACTTGGCCGCGTAGGCGCGCGAGGTCGCCGTGCTCTGCGCCAGGATGACGACGAACATGGACACGGACGCGCCGAGCAGCGACGCGACGTCCGCCCGGCTCATGGCGGGCAGCGCGAACGAAGGCAGGCCGCGCGGCACCGTGCCGATGACCGCGACGCCGTGCGCGGGGAGATGGGCGAGCCGGCTCACCGCGATCGCCACGCCGAGGGCGATCAGCGCTCCGGGGACGCGCCTGTTGACCCTCCGGATGGCTAGCACCACCGCGATCACTCCCGCCGACACTGCGACGTCCGCCCAGTGCGCGTGCGGCAGCGCCCGCACGGTGTCGGCCAGTTTCATCAAGGTGCCCGTCCCGGTCACCTTGATGCCGAGCATGTCGGGCAGCTGTCCCGCCGCCACCTGAATGCCGACGCCAGTCAGGAACCCGACAAGCACGGTGCGGGACAGGAAGTTCGCCAGGAAGCTGAGCCGGATCACCCGGGCGAGCAGCAGCATCGCCCCCGTCAGCAGCGCCGCGAGGCCGGCCAGCCGGACGTAGCGCTCCGACCCCGCCGCCGCCAGCGGTGCGAGCGCCGCGGCGAGGATGGCGGCCGTGGCCGAGTCGGCGGCGACGACGAGATGCCGCGAGGAACACAGCACGGCGAATACCGCCATCGGCAGCAGCATCGTGTAGAGGCCGGTGACCAGCGGCATCCCGGCGATCTTCGCGTACCCGAGAACCTCCGGCACGCCGATCGCCGCGAGCGTGACGCCGGCCAGCGCGTCCGGCCAGAGCCGGGAGCGCTGGACGGGAAGGACCCCGCCCAGCACGTGCAGCTTGCCCAGCCGGCGGCGCCAGCCGTCCGGCGCAGCGGCCATCAGTCCACCCCCTCGCCGCGGTACGCACCGCGGCACGGTTCATCATGCCCGCCGGCCGCAGGCGGCACCAGGCCGTCAGGCAGTACCAGGCCGCAGCACGTGATGCTGTCCGGCACCCAGCGGCTGCGGCGCATCGCCAGGCAGCAGCTGTTTCCCATCACCGAGCGCTTCCGCCCACGGCATTTCCTCCTGGCTTCGTCGCACCACTATCGACCAGTCACAAGAATTTTAAAGATCGATCGTTGAGATAGGCATCATCCACTGGCTGGATACGATCGGGGTGTGAACCTCGCTGGACTCGACATGAACCTCGTCGTCGCATTGCGTGCGCTGCTCGTCGAGCGCAACGTGACCCGGGCCGGGCAGCGGATCGGCCTTAGCCAGCCCGCGATGAGCGCCGCGCTTGCCCGGCTGCGCCGACATTTCGGTGACGAGCTCCTGGCGAGGAAGGGGACGGGATACGAGCTCACAGCCTTGGGCGCGGTGCTGCTCGACAGGACTGAGGTTGCCTGCGAGATGCTGGAGCGGGTCTTCGGCAGCCAGCCGCGCTTCGACCCGGCGCGCGAGGAACGCGAGTTTGTACTCCTCGCCTCCGACTACGCCGTGCTGGTCTTCGGTGCCGCCCTCGCCCGCGAGATCAGTGCGCAGGCGCCGCAAGTCAGCATCGTGTTCCGTCAGGTGACCGCCGCGCTCACCGACGATCCCGCCGGGCAGCTGTCCACCGTCGACGGCCTGCTCATGCCGCACGGCATCATCGCCGGCCTGCCCGCGGTCGAATTGTTCAGTGACCGCTGGGTCTGTGCGGTGGCCGAGGACAATCCCGAGGTCGGCGAATCCATCACGCTCGGCCAGCTCGCGACCCTGCCCTGGGCTGCCTACCAGCGCACATACGCCGCTTCTGTAACCCAGCAGCTGTCGATGCTCGGCATCGAACCTCGCGTCCAGGTTCTGGCGGACAGCTTTCAGCTACTGCCGTCCCTGGTCGCGGGCACCCGCCGGGTGGCCATGATCCACGCGCTGCTCGCCGCGCACCTCGGGCTCGGCCCGGGCAGCGGCATCCGGCTGCTTGACTGCCCGTTCGACGCGGTCCCTGTCCAGGAGGCACTGTGGTGGCATCCGGTGCACACGCACGACGCAGGCCACGTCTGGCTGCGGGAACTGGCCAGTACGGTGGCCGCCGGGATCAGCGCGATTCCCGGCGGCGGTGACCGGTCAGCTCCTCGTAGGTCGCGCCCATGACCTCGGATACCGGCCTTCCCGCGTCGAGCGCGGCCGCCATCGCCGCCTCGGCCGCGGCGATTTCCTCGGCGGTGGCAAGCACCGCTTCTGCCTGCGCGAACGGGATGACGACGACGCCGCCCGCGTCGGCGAGCACCAGGTCGCCCGGCGCGACAGGCACCCCGGCCAGTTCGACAGGCTCCCCCCAGGAGACCTCGGCCGCGCGTCCCCTGGCGGTGACCGCGGTGGCGGCACGGGCGAACACCGGCAGGCCTGCCGCAGCGGCCTCCGCCAAGTCGCGGGCCGCGCCGTCGACAACCACCCCGTCGATGCCGCGGATGGCCGCGGCCCGGGACAGCAGCCCGCCCCAGCCCGCGCAGTCGGTCCGGCCCTGGTGGGCGACGACAATCACGTCACCGGCCCCGGAGGCGTCCACGGCTGCGGTGCCGAGATGCCGCTTAGGCCCGTCCGCACCCTCGGCGGGCCGCGCGGCCGGTGGGCCAAGCAGCACGGTGACGGCACGGCCAGCCGCGGCCCGTTGCGCGGCCAGCGGCCGCAGTCCGCTCACCGCGCTTGGCAGCCCGTGCTTGTCCAGGGCATCGGACACCGCGCAGGTGTCCAGTGCCCGCAGTCGGCTAACCAGGTCGTTCACGAGCTCGCTCAGGCGTCGAGGCCGAGTTCGCGGGCTATCAGCATCCGCTGCACCTCCGACGTGCCCTCGCCCACCTCGAGGATCTTCGCGTCCCGGTAAAACCGCCCGACCGCGTACTCGTTCATGAATCCGTACCCGCCGAAGATCTGCGTGGCGTCCCGCGCGTTGTCCATCGCGGCGTTGGAGGCGGTCAGCTTCGCGATCGCCGCCTCCTTCTTGAATGGCTCGCCCGCCGCCATCTTCGCCGCCGCGTGCCACCAGGCCAGCCGCGCGTTGTGCGCCCGGACCTCCATGTCGGCGATCTTGAACTGCAGCGCCTGGAACCGTCCGATCACCCCGCCGAAGGCACGTCTGTCCCGAACGTAAGCGAGTGACTCATCCACGCACCCCTGCGCCAGCCCGGTGGACAGCGCCGCGATGGCTACCCGCCCCTCGTCCAGGGTCCGCAGGAACTGCGCGTAGCCGCGGCCCCGCTCGCCGAGCAGGTTCGCCTCGGGGACACGGCAATTGTCGAAGGACAGCTCGTGGGTGTCGGAGCAGGACCAGCCCACCTTGGAGTACTTCGGCGCGACGGTGAAGCCGGGGGTGCCCGATGGCACCAGGATCGTGGAGATCTCCGGCTTGCCGTCCGGCCGTGTCCCGGTGACCGCGGCGACACCGACAAGCGCGGTGATGGACGTGCCGGAGTTCGTGATGAACGCCTTACTGCCGTCGATCACCCACTCGCCGTCCTCGAGCCGCGCGCGGGTCTTCATCGCGCCGGCCACGTCGGTGCCGCCGCCCGGCTCGGTCAGCCCGAACGCGCTGAGCTTCTCGCCCGCGCACAGCGCGGGCAGCCACTGCCGCTTCTGCTCCTCGGACCCGAACCGGAACAGCGGCATGACGCCGAGCCCGACGCCGGCCTCAACCGTGATCGCGACCGAGGAGTCGACCCGGGCGAGTTCCTCAAGGGCGAGGCAGAGCGCGAAGTAGTCGCCGCCCATGCCGCCGTACTCCTCGGGGACCGGCAGCCCGAACAGGCCCATCCGCCCCATCTGCGCGACGATGTCGTAGGGGAACTCGCCGCGCTCGTACAGGTCGCCGATGACCGGCGCCACGGCGTCGCGGGCGAACTCCTCGACCGTCTTGCGCAGTTCCTCGTGCTCCTCGTCAAGCTTGTAACTGAGCATCGCTCCTGAACTCCTCTCCGCACGGAAGACAGTGGACGTTTAGGTACACCCCGGTGTACCTAAACGTCCAATGTCAGCTGACTCCGGTCCGATGACGGCCAGCGTCTCGTCCATCGTGACCTGCTGACCGGGCTTGGCGGTCAGCTCGGCGATCACCCCGTCGACGGGCGCGGTGACCGTGTGTTCCATCTTCATCGCCTCCACCACCAGCACCGGCTGCCCCGCCGTAACCCGCTCGCCGGCGCTCACGTGCACCGCCAGGACCGTGCCTGGCATGGGGGAGCGGACGCTGCCGTCGGCCGCCGCAACCCGGCCCGCCCGCGGCGAGGCGGCCTGCTCCTCGCGCACCGCCCAGGTGCGGCCGTCGCGGCCCAGCCAGGTCGTCGCCCCGTCGGCCGCGTAGGCGTACTTGCGCGTCCGCCCGGCGGCGGTGATCACCAGGTCGGTGCCGCCGCCAGGGGCGGCGCGGAACTCCGCGCGGGCCCCTTCCGGTTCTCCGTCGCCGACCGCGACCTCGGCGCCGGCCGAGGCAAGGCCGCGTACCCGTACCTCGTCGGCGGTTCCCGCTGCGTGCGAGAGCCGGAGCCTGGTCCAGGCCCGGTCGCCAGGCCGCCACCCGTCGGGGATGTCCCACGGATCGGTCACCGGTCCGCGCGGCTCCCTGATTAGCAGCCGGGCGAGGGCGGCCGCGGCGAGCGCGTGCGTGGTCGCGCCGGCCGCCGGATCCCCCTCCGCGATGCCTGTGCCGGCCGCCGCGTCATCGGCCGCGCTCGCCTCGCCAGCACTCCCCGGGCCGTTTCCGGCGCGGGCACTCCCCGCGCCGCTTCCTCTCCCCGCACTCCCCGCGCCGCCCGGGACGGATACGCGCTCGACCAGGCCCGTGTCCAGCCGGCCGGCCTGCACGTCGGGGTCGGCGAGCAGGCCGCGCAGGAACGCCACGTTGGTGGTCACCCCGAGCACGACCGTGCCCGAAAGGGCCGCGTCGAGCCGCCGCAGCGCGGTCGCCCGGTCCTCGCCCCACGCGATCACCTTGCCGAGCATCGGGTCGTAGTCGCTTGTCACGGTCACGCCCTCGGCAAGCGCCGAGTCTACCCTGATCCCGGGCCCGGCGGGCTCGCGCAGCGCGAGCACGGTGCCGCCGGTCGGCAGGAAGCCGCGCACCGGGTCCTCGGCGTACACCCGCGCCTCGACGGCGTGCCCGCGCATTGGCAGCGCGGCCCCGCCGTCGCCGTCGGCAGACTCCGGATGCGGTCCGAACGGCAGCGGCTCGCCCGCGGCCACCCGCAGCTGCCACTCCACCAGGTCAAGCCCGTAGACGAGCTCGGTGACCGGGTGCTCGACCTGCAGCCGGGTGTTCATCTCCATGAAGAAGAAGTCTTCTGGCGCGTCGCCCGCGACGATGAACTCCACCGTCCCGGCGCCGACGTAGCCGACGGAACGGGCCGCCGCCACCGCCGACGCGCCCATCGCCGCGCGCTGGGCGGGCGAAAGCAGCGGCGACGGCGCCTCCTCGATGATCTTCTGGTGCCGTCGCTGCAGCGAGCACTCCCGCTCGCCGAGGTGCACCACGTGGCCGTGCGCGTCGGCGAGCACCTGGATCTCGATGTGCCGCGGCCGCGGCAGGTACCGCTCGACGAGCAGGGTGCCGTCGCCGAACGCCGCGACCGCGGTGCGCCGCGCCGCGGTGAGGGCGGCGGGCAGTTCCGCCGGGGTGGGCACCACCCGCATGCCCTTGCCGCCACCGCCGGCAGACGGCTTGATGAGGACGGGGAACCAGCTGTCGTTCAGGCTCCCGATGAGCTCGTCGTCGGACATGCCGGGCCGGCCGGACCCGGGCACCACCGGCACCCCGGCGGCGGCGACCGTCGCTTTGGCGGCGATCTTGTCGCCCATCGCGTCGATCGCCTCGGCGGACGGCCCGATGAACACCAGGCCCGCCTCGGCGCACGCGCGGGCGAAGCCGGCGTTCTCGGCGAGGAACCCGTAGCCGGGATGCACCGCCTCCGCGCCGGTGTCCCGCGCCGCCGCGATCAGCGCGCCGACGTTCAGGTAGCTCTCCAGCGCGGCGGCCGGGCCGATCCGCACCGCCTCGTCGGCCTCGAGCACGTGCCTGGCGCCGGCGTCCGCGTCGCTGTATACCGCGACGCTGGCGATGCCGAGGATGCGCAGCGTGCGGATGACGCGGACGGCGATCTCGCCGCGATTGGCGATCAGTACCTTGCTGAACATGCTGTGCCCCTGCCTCATGTGTCGGCGCCTCACATCCGGAAGACGCCGAAGCCAGGCGGCGCGAGCGGCGCGTTGGCCGCGGCGGACAGGGACAGGCCGAGCACCCGGCGGGTGTCCGCCGGGTCGATGATGCCGTCGTCCCATAGCCGGGCCGTCGAATAGTAGGGGTTGCCCTGTTCCTCGTACTGCGCGCGGATCGGCTGCTTGAACGCCTCTTCGTCGGCGGCGGACCAGTCCTCGCCGCGCGCGTCGAACTGGTCGCGCCGCACCGTGGCGAGCACGCTTGACGCCTGGTCGCCGCCCATCACCGAGATCCGCGCGTTCGGCCACATCCACAGGAACCGCGGCGAGTACGCCCGGCCGCACATGGCGTAGTTCCCCGCGCCGAACGACCCGCCGATCACCACGGTGAACTTGGGCACCCGGGCGCAGGCGACGGCGGTGACCATCTTCGCCCCGTGCTTGGCGATGCCGCCGGCCTCGTACTGGCGGCCGACCATGAACCCGGTGATGTTCTGCAGGAACACCAGCGGGATCCGCCGCTGGTCGCACAGCTCAATGAAGTGCGCGCCCTTCATCGCCGACTCGCTGAACAGGATGCCATTGTTGGCGATGATGCCCACGGTGTGCCCGTAGATCCTGGCGAACCCGGTGACCAGCGTCGGCCCGTACTCCGCCTTGAACTCGCTGAACCGCGACCCGTCGACCACCCGGGTGATGACCTCGCGGACGTCGTACGGGGTGCGCAGGTCGGCGGGCACCACGCCGTACAGTTCCGCGGGGTCGTGACGCGGTTCCTCGGACGCGGTCACGTCCCATGGCCGCTCGATTCGCGGCGGCAGGGTCGCCACGATCGACCGCACGATGCGCAGCGCGTCCACGTCGTCCTCGGCGAGGTGGTCGGTCACCCCGGACACCCGCGAGTGCAGGTCGCCGCCGCCCAGGTCCTCGGCGCTGACCACCTCGCCGGTCGCCGCCTTCACCAGCGGCGGACCGCCGAGGAAGATGGTGCCCTGGTTCCTGACGATCACGGCCTGGTCGCTCATCGCGGGCACGTACGCGCCGCCGGCGGTGCAGGACCCGAGCACCGCGGCGATCTGCGGGATGCCGCGCGCCGACATGGTGGCCTGGTTGTAGAAGATCCGGCCGAAATGCTCGCGGTCGGGGAACACCTGGTCCTGGCGGGGCAGGAAGGCGCCGCCCGAGTCGACCAGGTACACGCACGGCAGGTTGTTGTGCAGCGCGACCTCTTGGGCACGCAGGTGCTTCTTGACCGTGACCGGGTAGTAGGTGCCGCCCTTGACGGTGGCGTCGTTGGCGACGATCACGCATTCGCGGCCGGCTACCCGGCCCACGCCGGTGATGATGCCCGCGGCGGGCGCGTCCCCGTCGTACATCCCGTCGGCGGCGAGCGGGCTCAGCTCGAGGAACGGCGAGCCAGGGTCGAGCAGCGTGTCCACCCGGTCGCGCGGCAGCAGCTTGCCGCGCTCGGCGTGCCGCTGCCTGGCCCGCTCTGGCCCGCCGAGGCGCGCGGCGGCGAGCCGCTCGCACAGCTCGGCCGCCAGGGCGCGGTGCTCGGTCGCGTTCGCCGTGAACGCATCGCTCGCCGAGTCGGCCTTGCTGTGCAGCACTGGCGCATCGGCCCAGGCAGGCGTGGGCGCAGCCTGCGTGACGGCATCGGACATGTTAGTGGCCATTTGCGTAATCTGCCTCCATCCCCGGGTTTTAGGTTAACGCACACTAACTTCCGCGTCTACTATGAGGGGGTGGACACGAGCAGTGAGTCAGCCCTCCGCCCCGGCGCCCCGCAGGCCCGCGAGGCACCGCGCGCCGGGCGCGGGCGCGGGCCCCGTGGTGCGCGCCGCGAGGAGATCCTCGCCGCGGCGGCCGCGCTGTTCGCGCGCCGCGGCTTCCACGGTGTCACGATCGACGACATCGGCGCCGCCGCCGGCATGTCGGGTCCCGGCATCTACCGGCATTTCCCCGGCAAGGACGCGGTACTCGCGGAGATGCTCGTCGGCATCAGCGAGCGGCTGCTCGCCGAGGGCAGCCGCCGCGCGGAGGCGGCCGCGGATGCCGGGGCCGCCCTTGACGCCCTGCTCGACTGGCACGTCAGCTTCGCACTCAGCCAGCCGGACCTGATCACCGTGCAGGAACGTGAGCTGGCCAACGTGCCGGAACCAGCCAGGCGGAAGATCCGCCGGCTGCAGCGGCTGTACGTCGAGGAATGGGTCACCGTGACGAGCGAGCTCAGCCCGCTCGCCTCGCCGACCCGGCTGCGCACCGCCATGCACGCCATCTTCGGCCTGCTCAACTCCACCCCGCACAGCGCGAGCGAACTGCCGCGCGAGGACGTGGCCGCCCTGCTGCACGCCATGGCCCGCGCCGCTCTCGCCGCCGCGTCGGCGCCGCCGCCCAGCGCGGCGGGAAGCGTCTAACCGCGCGGGTCGGCGCCCGTATTCCGGCCTGATTCTGTGCTATTGACCGTCTGTGTGCCGCCACTCAGCATGTCCTGAAGTCTCAAAGATGACATTGAAATGCCTATTTCAATGCCTCTCCGAGGAGCGGCGATGGATGCTCGGGACGCGCAGTACACGGAGAGCCGGGTGCGGCTGCTCGTCCGGTCACTGCTGCGTGCGCTCCTGTTCTGCTCCGCCTCCGGCTCCTGCCTGTTCGGGTCGCTGCTTCCCCCGTGCGTCGCCTCCCGCGGGGTGGATGAGGCGCTGCCCCGGCTCGTCTGGTGGCGCGCCGGAGCGCGAGCCGGCGTCCAGGCGGCAGAGGCATTCGCCAACCGGAGCCCGGTGTCCTGAGAACCCGGCCTCTCGCCAGTCTGGTCAAGCTGCCTGGGGTGAACACGGGAGCGGAAGCGTTCGATGGAGTCCCCGGGCGCTCCCGCATGGAAGCGCAACACAGAGGGCATTGTGAGTACCGTGGCTGTCTGGTCCGATGGTCGCGTGCGCGGCGGAGGCGATTACCGCTAACCAGCCCGGGCCGTGACGGTGAGCCGCGCGGCGCCGGCGGTCGCGTCGATGTCGAACCCCGCTGTTCCCGCCGCCCAGCCGGGCGTGGTGAACACCGAGCCGTCGGGCACCGCGACGTGCTTGGCACCCTCGAGTGATACCTGACCTGCGCCCTTGGCGGCGGTGACCCGGACCGCGCTGCCGTGCGGCACGCTGAGCAGGAACCGGCTGGCGCCGGCCGCGAGCCGGATTGGCACGCTGCCGCGCGGCGCGGGCATCAGGAGGTCGAGCAGGTCGGACCCTGCCGTGATGGCGACGCTGGCCACCCGGCCATGGCGCAGGTCGGCGATGGTCTGTTTGGTGCCGCTCGCCAGCTCGAGCCGCCAGCCGACGGCGGTGTTCAGCGTGACCGTGACCGAGGCCGCGTCCTTCGCCGACACGGAGACAAGCGCGCTGCCTCCGGGGCCGGCGCCGCCCGTCACCTGCAACTGTGCCGCCGGGCTGCCGCCCGGCGTGCTGACCTCTACCAGTGACCCGGTGAGCCCGAGGTTCGCCATGCCGATCGTCAGCTTCGGTGTCCCGGTGCGGACCTGCAGCGTCGCCCCGCCGGAGCCAGCGGAAACACCGGGACCGGGCAGCTGCGTCATCGGCAGGCTCACCGTGTGCGGCCCGGACGGCGCGGAAGAAGAGGAGGAGATGCTGCGCACCACAATGGCGCCGCAGCCGGCGAGCAGGAGCGCCGCGCAGATCCCTTGGACGGTGAGGGAGCGCCACCGGGTCACGTTCACAAGGGCACCATAAGGGACGAAACGTCCGCGCCGCGCCTAGCCGGTCGATGAAGTCCCTGACCTGCGCAGTTGCTAACTTAATCGTGGGACGGCAGGACTTCGGGGGAGGGGCCGTCATGGCACGAGCCGGGGGAGCGTACGTCGTCAGGGACGAGAGCGCCGGCGGGGAATCGGGCAATGTGGACAAGCTCTACCCGTACACGCTCAAGGGCCTGACCGACGCGCTCGAGGAGGCGCGGTACCGGAGTTACGCCGGCCCGCCGCAGATTGTCCTGACGATGGCCGAGAGCGGGATGAAACTCATCCGCCGCTACGAGCACGGTCGCGAGACACCCGCCGAGGCGCCACGCTGATCCGCCACGCTGATCCGCGAGGCGCCGCCCGTTTCCCCTTCCCGGCGGGCGGCAGGCCGGTGCAGAATGCCCTCATGCGGAGCAGTCCGCTCGCGCAAGGACCGTAGCCCCGCGCCGCCCGACGGGAGCAGGTGTGCCTGAGATAGTGACCGACCCGGACGTCCCAGGTCCGGCGCGGCGGGAGCTTGAGCAGGCGCCGATGACCGCTCTGATCGCCTTCGCCGACCCGGTGCCGCAGCCGGGCGTGCCTGGCAACCAGGTCGCCAAGCAGGACGCCAGCACGCAGACCAGGGCGGCCGCGCGATTCACCGCGGGCGGCAGCCTGGTGCTCGCCGTGCTGCTGTGCTGTATCGGCCTGATTGCCAGGCAGCCCGGCCTGGTGCTCATGGCGATGTTCATCTGGCTGCCGGTCGCCGTCGTCGCAGCGCTGATCGGCTTCCACGACCATGATGAGCCAGGGCAGCAGTCGCTGCGCCGCCGGCGGGGTGAACCGGACCCCGCGCTTGCCTATCACCGCCGCTACGTCGTCCCCGAGCTCGACCTGCACGACGCCGGGCTAGCCCGCTGGCGGCGCGCCCGTGACGCAGCCAAGTCGATCCAGGCGGCGGAGGCCGTCCGCCTCGGGCTCATCGACACGGTGGAGATAGCCGCCGTCCTGCCTTACCACCTGTGGGACATCGTGGAACGCCTCGCGCTGATGTCGGCAACGGAACGGCGGCTGCCGGCGATCCTGCAAGGCGTGGACACGAACGACTCCGACATCCAGGCCGTCCTCGGCCCGCAGCGGCGGGTGCACGACCTCGCGGTCGCGGACGTCGAGCAGCGGATCGGCCGCCTCGAGGAGTTCGCCGCGCTCGCGGCCAAAGCCGACGCGGCGCGCAGGCGGAAGCGGGCCATCGCCGAGCTCGCCGACCTCAACCCCGACTACGAGGAACTGCTCATCCGCCTGGGCGAGACGGGCAACGCGCTGACCGTGACCGGGCACTCCGGCGACGAGCTGCGTGCCGTGGCCGCCGAGGCGGACGACGCCGTCCGGCTGGCGAACGAAGCCGGCCGCGCCCTGGTAATCCCGTCTGCAGCCAGCCGGGAGGCTGGGATCTGACTGGTGTAGCCACGCACCCGTTCGGGATGATCGTGAGCGAGACCAGCGCGGACGCGGCGGGACACGGGAACGCCCAGGCCAGCCCTCGCGGGCCGGCCTGGGCGTCCAGGAAGGGAAGGAAGGACCGTCAGGCCAGATCGAACCGGTCCGCGTTCGCCACCTTGGCCCACGCCGCCACGAAGTCGTTGACGAAGTGCTCCTTCGCGTCGTCGTCCGCGAAGACCTCGGCCACGGCCCGCAGCTCGGAGTTCGACCCGAAGATCAGGTCGACCCGGCTGCCAGTCCACTTGACCTCGCCGCCAACCCTGCCCTCGAACGTGGTCGCGTCCTCGGAGACTGGCGTCCAGGTCGTGTCGTAGTCGAGCAGGTTGACGAAGAAGTCGTTGGTCAGCGCGCCGGGCGTCTCGGTGAAGACACCCAGCTTGGACCCGTCGTAGTTCGCGCCGAGCACGCGCAGCCCGCCGACGAGGACGGTCATCTCCGGCGCGGACAGCGTGAGCAGGTTCGCCTTGTCCACCAGCAGGTACTCGGCTGGGAGACGCTGGCCCTTGCTGACGTAGTTGCGGAACCCGTCCGCCTTCGGCTCGAGGTGCGCGAACGACTCCACGTCGGTCTGGTCCGCGGTCGCGTCGGTGCGGCCGGGCGTGAACGGCACGGTCACGGTGACGCCGGCGTCCGCGGCGGCCTTCTCGACCGCGGCGTTGCCCGCGATGACGATCAGGTCGGCGAGTGACACCTTCTTACCGTCAGCCGCAGACCCGTTGAACGAGGTCTGGATGCCCTCCAGAGTCCGCAGCACGGACGCGAGCTGGTCCGGGTTGTTGACCTCCCACCCGCTCTGCGGCTGCAGGCGGAGCCGGGCGCCGTTGGCGCCGCCGCGCTTGTCGCTGCCGCGGAACGTCGAGGCGGACGCCCACGCGGTGGACACCAGCTGGGACACGGTGAGGCCGGAAGCGAGGATCTCGCGCTTGAGGCCTGCGACGTCGTCGGCCTCAACCAGCGGGTGGTCGACGGCCGGCACCGGGTCCTGCCAGATCAGCACCTCGGACGGCACCTCGGGGCCGAGGTAGCGGGCCACCGGGCCCATGTCGCGGTGCGTCAGCTTGAACCAGGCGCGGGCGTACGCGTCGGAGAACGCGGCCTGGTCGTCCTTGAACCGCCGGGAGATCGGCTCGTAGATCGGGTCGTAGCGCAGCGCCAGGTCGGTGGTGAGCATCCGCGGCTCGCGCTTGCCGTCGCCGAACGCGTCGGGCACCAGGCCTGCGCCGCCACCGTCCTTCGGCCGCCACTGGTTGGCGCCCGCCGGGGACTTGAACAGCTCCCACTCGTAGCCGAACAGGATGTGGAAGAACTCGTTGTCCCACCGGGTCGGGTGGTAGGTCCAGGTGACCTCGATCCCGCTGGTGATCGCGTCCGCACCGACGCCGGTGCCGTAGCTCGACTTCCAGCCGAAGCCCTGCTGCTCGATCGGCGCGGCCTCCGGGTCGGCGCCGACGCTCTCCGCCGGGCCCGCGCCGTGGGTCTTGCCGAACGTGTGCCCGCCGGCGATCAGCGCGACGGTCTCCTCGTCGTTCATCGCCATCCGGCCGAACGTCTCGCGGATGTCGCGGCCCGCCGCGATGATGTCCGGGTTGCCGTTCGGGCCCTCCGGGTTGACGTAGATGAGGCCCATCTGCACCGCGCCGAACGGGTCGGCGAGCTCGCGGTCGCCGCTGTAGCGCTCGTCGCCGAGCCACTCGGTCTCCGAGCCCCAGTAGACGTCCGCGTCAGGCTCGTAGACGTCAACCCGGCCGCCGCCGAAGCCGAACGTCTGGAAGCCGCCCGCCTCCATCGCGACGTTGCCGGCCAGCACGATGAGGTCGGCCCAGGAGAGCTTCTTGCCGTACTTCTTCTTCACCGGCCACAGCAGCCGGCGGGCCTTGTCCAGGCTGACGTTGTCCGGCCAGCTGTTCAGCGGCGCGAAGCGCTGCTGGCCGCTGCCGGCGCCGCCACGGCCGTCGCTCACCCGGTAGGTGCCCGCGGCGTGCCACGCCATCCGGACGAACAGGCCGGCGTAGCTGCCGAAGTCGGCGGGCCACCAGGGCTTGGAGTCGGTCAGCACCGCGGCGATGTCGGCCTTAACGGCCGCCAGGTCAAGGGTCTTGAAGGCCGCCGCGTAGTCGAACTCCCCGTGGTAGGGGTCGGTCGCCACCGGGTTCTTGGCCAGAATCCGCAAGTTGAGCCGGTTCGGCCACCACTGACTGTTCGCGTCACCCTGAGTCGGGTGGACGCGGCCGTGCACGACCGGGCAGCCGCCCTCCGCGCTCGCCCCCCCGGTCTGCTCCGCGACCTCCGGGCCTTCGCCGTCAGCAATGATTGGATCATGGTTCTCAGCCATGAGAATCCCTCCGCACTAGTCGATTCACGGTGCTCACGTACTGCGAGCGGAACAGTCAGCGCACAAACCCCAGTAGATCACCTCGGCCTCACTGAGCGTGAAGCCACGGTCATCCGATGGAGTCAGGCACGGTGCCTCACCGACCGCGCAGTCGACGTCCGCGACGGCGCCGCACGACCGGCACACGAGATGGTGGTGGTTGTCTCCGACCCGTCCCTCGAACCGCGGTGAGCCGCCCGCGGGCTCGATCCGGCGCACCAGCCCCGCCGCGGTCAGCGCGTGCAGCGCCTCGTACACGGCCTGCAGGGACACGTGGCCCACCCGCTCGCGCACCCCGGCGGCGACCGCCTCGACGCCGAGATGATCGCCGTGCCTGACGGTTTCGAGCAGCGCGACCCGCACGGCCGTCACCCGCAGGCCGACGCCACGCAACTCGTCGGCGGCGTTCGCAGCGTGAGACGCGGTCATGGGCCCAACCTACTCCCATAAAGACGAAGGGTTCAAGTTAACGAATGTCTCAATCTAAGGCAGATGAAAAACTCTCCGTATCCGCCGGTGTCGCATCGCGTTATCCCGAACGGTTGGTGGCTTCGCCCTTACCGCACCCCGTGTCCGTAGGCGGCGCTGAGCGCCGCCAGGTCCGGCTCGCCGAACCGCTCACGCAGCCGCGCGAAGGCGGCCGGCTTGTCCGGGCCGAACCGCGCGACCTCGGCGGCGTACGTGGCCGCGGTGAGGAAGGAGGGCGGCGTCGACTTGGTGTGGAACTTGTCCGCGTACATGACAAGCGCCTCCTCCGCCGTCTGCGCCACGTAGTCGTCCGGCGGCAGCGGCAGCTCCTGCCGCAGCACGTCAGCCCGGGTGATGCCGACTCCGGTGTGCCGGGAGGCGAACCGGCACAGCGCCTCGGGATACCCGGCCTCCGCGAGCAGTTCGTGGCCGAGGACGCCGTGCCTGATGTACCCGGCGTGGCCTAGCTGCCCCGCGGCGTCGTACAGCCGGTACACGCCGACGTCGTGCAGCAGGCACCCGGCGCGCACCAGCCCGGCGTCGAAACCGCCCCCCTCGATGCCCACAGCAGAGGCGCCGAGCCCGTCAAGCAGCCGCAGGGCGATCCGCCGCACGATCTCGCTGTGCGTGAAGACGACCGCCAGCGCCTCCGCTGTCGGCGCGTGCCGCACGTGCAGCGCAAATATCTCCTCGTCGTCCGGAATCCGCATAGCAGCCGAGCCTAGCGGGCGGCTCGCGGTCGACCGCCGCTGACCATCTCCGCCGGGAGCCCATCGCGTCACCCGTGAAACTGGCATACTCAGGGTTCACACCCGGGCGCATCGCTCATCAGCCATGCCCGGGGCGGTGTCGGGCGTTCGAGAAAGTGAGCAGCCCATGAGGGCAAGGAAGCTGCGGGTCCTCGCGGTCAATGGCGTCGTCGCCGCCTGCGTGGCGGTGCTGGCGAGCGCCTGTACCGGCTCTTCGTCGACGCTCGACAACGGCCAGCCCGCGCCGGCCACCCCCACCGTGACCCCGACGCCCGTGCCGGTGCTCGGCGACATGAAGCTGGCCACGTTCCCCCAGTCCTGGGACGGCATGCGGGCGCTGCAGGTCTGCGAGCAGTGGGCTCTGCTGCGCGGCGAGTACGTCACCCGGGTGCGGAGGGACAACACGCTGCAACTGCAGCTGTGGTTCTCCAGTGATGGCTGGCTCACCGCCTTCAACGCCAACAGCGCGCTCAAGGTCGACCCGACCTACATGCACATCAGCACCGACCTCGGCATCGTCACCGCCCCCGGCGGCGCGAGCATATCCGCCGCGAGGATGCTCGACGCCTCCTGCGCGGCCGGCAACTAACGGCTCCGTCCAGCTAGGCCCTGGGCCGGCGGTCGCCGGCGCGCATTGCCTCCCGTAAGTTTGTCTCACCGAAGTCCTTATCGCAGCAACACCGGGAGCAAGGCAATGACGCAGACCCCGCCGTATCAGGTGACCGACCCCGCGACGGGCGAGGTGACCGAGACGTTCCCCTACGCTACGGATGCCGAGGTTGAGCAGGCGCTCAGCGCCGCGACCGAGGCGTTCGCCGCGTGGAAGCGGCGTCCGGTCGCCGAGCGTGCCGCGATTGTCAAGCGGGTCGCCGAACTGTTCACCGAGCGCGCCGCCGACCTGGCCGCGCTGATCACCAAGGAGATGGGCAAGCGGCCCGCCCAGGCCCAGGGTGAGGCCGAGTTCTGCACCGCCATCTTCGACTACTACGCCGACAACGGCCCGGCGCTGCTCGCCGACCGCCCGCTGCCCGGCCACGACGCGGCGCGCGTGGAGTACCTGCCGGTCGGCGCGGTCCTCGGCGTGATGCCGTGGAACTACCCGTACTACCAGGTCGCCCGTTTCGCCGCGCCCGCCCTGGTCGTCGGCAACACGGTCATCGTCAAGCACGCGGAGAACTGCCCCACCTCGGCCCTCGCGATCGCGCAGATCATGAAGGACGCGGGCGTGCCCGAGGGTGTCTACACGAACATCTTCGCCACCCACGAGCAGGTCGCCGACATGATCGCCGACCCGCGGCTGCGCGGCGTGTCGCTGACCGGCTCCGAGCGGGCGGGCACCGTGGTCGCCGCGCAGGCGGGCCGCAACCTGAAGAAGGTCGTGCTTGAGCTCGGCGGGTCCGACCCGTACATCATCCTGGACACCCCGGACGTGGAGGACGCGGCGGAGACCGCCTGGGGCACCCGGATGGAGAACGTGGGCCAGGCCTGCAACTCCAACAAGCGGATGATCGTCATGGACAGTGTCTACGACGACTTCGTGGCCGCCCTGGTCAAGCGGGCCGCCTCCATGACGCCGCGCCCGGCGGGCGACGACTCCGACGACACCTACAGCCCGATGGTGTCGCGCAAGGCGGCGGAGAACCTGCTCGCCCAGGTGCAGGACGCCGTGTCCAAGGGCGCGACGCTGCACGTCGGCGGCACCCTCGGCGGCGGCAACGGCGCCTACTTCGCTCCGGCCGTGCTCACCGGCGTGACCCCCGACATGCGCGCCTACAAGGAGGAGCTGTTCGGCCCGGTCGCCGTCGTCTACAAGGTCAGCAGCGACGACGAAGCGGTCAACCTCGCCAACGTGGTCGACTTCGGCCTCGGCGGCGCGGTCTGGTCCGCCGACGAGGACCGGGCCACCCGGGTCGCCGAGCAGCTCGAAGTTGGCATGGCCAACGTCAACACCCCGGCGGGTGAGGGCGCGGACCTGCCGTTCGGCGGCACCAAGCGCTCCGGCTTCGGCCGCGAGCTCGGCCCGCTCGGCATTGACGAGTTCGTCAACAAGCGCCTGTTCTACGTGCAGAAGTAACCCGCACAGCCGGCGACCGACGGTCCCGGGCAGGCCGCGAGCGCGGCCTGCCCGGGACCGTTTGGCTTGTTAAGCTTCGTGGAGGAGGCCGCTATGCGAACCATCCTCGCCATCATCGGCATCGGCTGGATCGTCTTCTGGGTCGGCTGGCTGATCGCCGCGTTCACCGCCAAGTCCAGTCAGGGCGGCTGGGGAGGCTTGGGCGGCGGGCTCCGGGTCGGCCTCGTCATCGTGATCTTCGTCCTGGTCCGCGTCAACATCGGCAGCGGGCACCGCGCGATCGCCAGCCCGCTGCTCGGCGGCATCGGCCTCGCCGTCTGGGCCGCCGGGCTCGCCCTCGCGGTCTGGGCCAGGATCTACATCGGCAGGAACTGGGGTATGCCGATGACCAAGCGGGAAGACCCCGACCTGGTCACCACCGGCCCGTACCGGCTCATCAGGCACCCGATCTATACCGGCATCATCCTCGGGGTAATCGGCACCGCGCTGGCCACGTCGCTGTACGGCCTGTTCGCCGCCGCCGTCATGTTCGCCTACTTCGCCTACAGCGCCCGCAGCGAGGAGCGCTTCCTCGCCGAGCGCTTCCCCAACACCTTCCCGCCCTACAAGGCCAGAACGAAGATGCTCATCCCCTTCCTCGTCTGACCAGCTTCCGCCGCTAGGACCAGCTAACGCAGGCGGCCCCGGTGATCTCGAGATCACCGGGGCCGCGGCGTGCTTCGGCAAGCGTCAGGTGCCGGCCGAGTTGACCACCTCGGCGAAGATGCGCAGCGCCGTGGTGGCCTGCTCACGGGTGAACACCAGCGGCGGCGAGACCCGGATCGTGCTCTCGCCGCATTCCAGGACGAGCAGCCCGCGCTCGAATGCCCGCAGCTGCACGCGTTCCGCCAGTTCCGCGGAACGGAACTCCACGCCGATCATCAGCCCGACGCCGCGCACGTCGGTGACCGTCTTCGGGTGCTCCGCCCAGATCTCCCGCAGTCCGGACATCAGGAACTCGCCCTGTTCCGTGGCGTTGGCCAGCAGTCCCTCGGACTCGATTACGGAAAGCGTGGCGAGGCCCGCCGCGCACGGCACGGGTGAGCCGCCGTAGGTGGAGCCGTGGGCGCCGGCGCCCCACTTCTCCATCAGCGGCGCCCGCGCCATGAACGCGCCGAGCGGCAGCCCGGAGGCGATGCCCTTCGCGCTGATCAGGATGTCGGGCCGCACGCCTGAGTACTCGATGGCCCACATCCGCCCGGTGCGGCCCATGCCCGACTGGACCTCGTCGGCGACGAGCAGGATGCCGTACTTGTCGCACAGCGACCGCAGCCGGGCCAGCCAGGCGGCGTGCGGCACGATGTACCCGCCCTCGCCCTGCACCGGCTCGACGAAGATCGCCGCCACCTCCGACGGCGGCACCTGGTAGCGGAAGAGCGTGTTCTCCAGGTAGTCGAACGTCTCCTCCTCGTCGTGCGACCGCGCGCCGGTGTCGGGGTCGACCCGGTTGAACGCGTAAGGCGCGTGCAGCACGCCGGGGACCAGCGGTCCGAACCCCTTGTGGTACTTGGCCTTGGACGCGGTGAGCGTCATCGCGCCGTAGGTGCGCCCGTGGAACGCGCCGAAGAAGCTGATCACGTACGGCCGCCCGGTCGCGTACCTGGCCAGCTTCATCGCGCCCTCGACCGCCTCGGCGCCCGAGTTGGTGAGGAAGGCGCGGACCGGCCCGTCGATCGGCGCGGTCGCCGCCAGCGCGGAGCACATCCGCGAGTAGATCGGCAGGTAGAAGTCGCTGGCCGAATAGTGCAGCAGCTCCGTCGCCTGCGCGGTGACGGCGGCGACGACCGCCGGGTGGCAGTGCCCGGTTGAGGTCACCGCGATCCCGGCATTGCAGTCGAGGAACAGGTTCCCGTCGGCGTCCTCCACCACCGAGCCGTATGCGCGGCGCGGCACCAGCGGATAGGCACGCGGCAGCGACCCGCTGGTGACCGCGGCGTCGGCGTCGATGATCGCCCGCCCGGCCGGGCCGGGCAGTTCGGTCCGCACGTCGGGCACCGGCCGCGCCGGGTCGAGCCAAGAGGGAGCGGAACCGCTCACGACACCACCGTCCTTGACTGCTCACGCATGTATTGCTGCACGTAGTAGAGACCACCGCCGGCCTTGCCGCCGCTGCCCGAGCCCTTCCAGCCGCCGAACGGCTGCACGCCGGGCCACGCCCCCGTGGTCGCGCCCGCGGCCCGGTTGACGTACACGACGCCGGCCTGGATCTCATCGAGGAACTTCTCGATCTCGCCGGCGTCGGCGGAGAAGAAGCCGGCGGTCAGCCCGAGATCGGTGGCGTTCGCAAGTCCCAGGGCCTCATCGAGGGTGTCGTACGGCGCGACCGCGACCAGCGGCACGAACAGCTCGTCGCGGAAGATCCAGTCGTCGGCCGCGAGCCCGGTCACCACGGTCGGCGCGAGGTAGTACCCGTCTGGCAGCGCGCCGGTGTTGACAGCAGGGCCGCGAAGCACCGAACCCCCGGCCACCACCTCGCCGTGCGTCCGCGCGTGCTCGACCGCCCGCTCGAACCTGCTGACCGACTCGGCGTTGATCACCGGCCCGAGGTATGCGTCGCGCGAGGTCGGCTCGCCGACCGTCAGCGACCCGGCCCGCTCGGCGAGCTTGGCCGTGAACGCCTCGAACACCGGGCGCTGCACGTACACCCGCGAGCAGGCCGAGCACTTCTGCCCGGACAGCCCGAACGCGGACCGCGCGACCCCGGCCGCCGCGACGTCGAGATCGGCCAGCGCGGAGACGATCGCCGGGTTCTTCCCGCCCATCTCGCAGATAACCGGCTTGGGGTAGTCGGCCGCGAACTGCCGGTAAATCGACATTCCGGTCGTGTAGGACCCGGTGAACGTCAGCCCGTTCACCCCCGGGTGCGCCACGAGCGCCGCCCCGGTCTCGTCACCGCCGGGCAGCAGGTGCAGCACGTCGGCGTCGAGCCCGGCGTCGCGGAAGCACTCGTACAGCTTGAACGCGGTGAACGACCCCTGCGGCGACGGCTTGAGCAGCACGGTGTTCCCCGCCGCGAGCGCCGCGCCGGCCGGACCCGCGGCGAGCGCCATCGGGAAGTTGAACGGGCTGATCACCGCCCACACCCCGTGCGGGCGCAGCACGCTGACGTTCTTCTCCGCGGGTGTCAGCGACCCCATCGGCGCGACGAAGCCGTCGTGGTCCTCGACCTGCTGGCAGTAGTACCTGATCAGGTCGGCGGCCTCCTCGACGTCGCCGAGCGCCTCGAGCCGGTTCTTGCCGACCTCGAGGCTCATCAGCGCGGCGAGCTCGTTGGACCGCTCGCTGATCAGGTCGGCCGCGGCGCGCAGCACCGCGATCCGGTCCCGCCACGGCGTCCGCGCCCAGCGTCCCGCCGCGGAGGCCGCCGCGGCGACGGCGTCCTCGACGTCCGTCTGGGTGGCGGCGTGCGCCTGGCACAGCAGGAGGGACACGTCGCCCGGGCTTGTTACGGGGAAGAGGGGCCCGCCGGTGCGCGGCTTGCCGCTGACGTACCCGTGGATGGTCGCGCCGAGCCAGCTGGTGGCCAGCCGCAGCCCGTCCTCGTAGGCGGTGTGCAGCTGCTCGTTGTCGGCCGACAACGTGGCGTAGGTTACGCGAAAATGGGTCGACATAGCTGCAAATCCTACTGTGAGAGGGTCAGTTTCCGGAAGAATCACCGCGTGGTTGCTTCCCCAGGCGGAAGCGTGACGCCTGGCCCCGCTCCCTCTCCACAATTATCCCGAACGGGTTCCGGCTGACTCCATCAAGTCACGCTTTGACCACGGTGGTCGCGCGGTAGCGGCGGAACTGGGGGAGCGCGGCGCCGATCGCGACGGCGCCGGCGACGGCGAGCAGGCCGCCGCTGAGCGCACTGATCACCGGGGTGGTGAGCGACCCGACCACGCCCGCCTCGAGCGAGCCGAGCTCGCTGCCGCCGGCGCCGACGAGGAAGTCCGCCGCGTTCACCCGGCCGCGGAACTCGTCGGGGGTCGACTGCTGCACGATCATGCCCCTGATGACCACGGTGAAGGTGTCTGCGAGCCCGGCCAGGGCCAGGGCGAGCAGCGTCAGCCACAGCGTCGGCGCGACCGCGAACAGCGCGAAGGCGCCGCCCCACACGGCGACGCAGGCCAGCATGACCAGGCCGTGCCGCGCGGTGTGCCGCAGTGGCCCCGCGAACACCGCGCTGACCAGGCCGCCGACGCCGATCGCCGTCGCGAACAGGCCGAGCGTGCGCGGATTGCCGCCGAACCGCTCGGCGTTGATCGCCGGGAACAGCGACACGGGCAGCGCGAAGAACGTGGCGTTCACGTCGGCGAGGAACGCCCCGCACAGCGCCGGCGTCCGCCTGATGAACGCCAGGCCTGCCAGCGTCTGCGCGAGACCGGACGGCATGCGCTTCCCCGTGACGGCGGCATCGCTCTCGCCCGCCGCGGGTTCCGTGGCCGGCCCGGTGGACTCCCTGACGGGTGGCATCACGGGCAGGCCGCTCACGCCCCACAGCGCGCCGGCGAAGGAGGCGACGTCCGCCAGGTAGCAGCCGCGCAGGCCAGCCGTCGCGGCGACCACGCCGGCCAGGGCCGGCCCGGTGATCAGCACGACCTGGAAGACGATCCGCTGCAGTGCCATCGCGGCAGCCAGTTGCGAGCGCGGCACCAGCCGGGGGATGAACGTCTGCTGGGCGGGGGCGCTGACCGCGCTCAGCCCGGCGCTCACCGCGACCACCGCGTACAGCGCCCACAGCGAAGCCGCGCCCGCCGCGGTCAGCGCGAACAGCGCGGCGGACAGCGTCAGCTGGCAGCAGGTGATCGCGAGGACCAGTTTCCGCCGGTCCACCCGGTCGGCGAACGTCCCGCCGGGCAGCGTGATCAGCAGCAGCGGCAGGAACGTGGCCAGGCCGATGCCGCCGACGGCGGCCGTCGACCGGGTCAGGTTGTACGCCTGCAGCGTGATCGCGAACGTGGTCATCGCTGACCCGGTCCGCGACAGCATGGTCCCAAGCCAGAGCCGCCGGAAGGCCGGGATCTCGCGCAGCGGCGTGACATCGGTAAGCAGGCGCATGGCCTAATTGTAACAGTGCTTATATAAGTGCTGTCATTTCAATTATGATGACACCCATGAACGAGGAGCCGAGGCCCGCTGACCTGGCCGACGACCCGACCGAGCGGAGCGTATGGCGGCCGGTCCACCGGCTGCTGTCCGGCATGGATGACGAGATCGCGCGCGTCTACGCCGAGAACGGCATGGCCGACCTCAAGCCGAACTGGGTACTGGAGATCATCCGGCTGCACGTCCGCGGCCCGATGACGATCGCGGAGCTGGCCCGCTCGGTGGACCGGACCCATTCGGCGCTGAGCCAGAAGGTCGCGGCGATGCGCGCCGCCGGCTGGCTGGACACCGAGCCCGGCCACGACGGGCGCAGCAAGAGGGTGACGCTCACGCCCAAGGCCGAGCGGGTCGCCCCGCTGCTCGCCGCCGAGTGGCGGGTGACCGAGGCCGTGGTCGCGGAGATCGAGGATGAGCTTCCCTACCCGCTGACCCGTGTGGCCGCCGACATGGCCGCGCTGCTCGCCCGCAAGTCCTTCCACGACCGCATCACGGAGAAGCTGGCCGCCGACGGCACCTGGCCCGCCGCCCGCGGGTGAGCGGCTGACCGCCTACGTCGCCACGCACCGCGAGATGACCCTGTCCAGCGCGAGCAACCGGCTCGTGGACGAGGCGCTGCGCATGCACGAGCATCCGCTGATCACGTTCAAGGACGGTCCCGCCGGGCGGCGCGCCCGGGTGGTCGGCGGCCCTGACGTCTGGGAGATCATCGGCGCTATCCGTTCCGTGCGGGCCGCGGATCCCGCGGTGACTGGCGACGACGCCCTCGTCGCCGTCACCGAGACGTCCGGGGTGCCGATGCCGTTCCTGCGCGCCGCCCTGGCCTACTGGGGCGACTTTCCCGAAGAGGTGGACGCCTTTCTCGACCGGGCGGCCGCCGAGGCCGCCCAGGCACAGGCCGCGTGGCAGCGGCAGCAGGAACTGCTGGGCCGGTGACCGGGACGGGCGGCAAGCCCGACGCGCTGCTGCTCGACGAGATGTTCTCGTCGGCCATCGCCGACGACCTCGCCGCCCGGGGAACCGACTGCCGCGCCGTCGCCGCCGACGTTCTGCTGCGTGCCCTGTCCGACCTGGAGATCTTCGAGACGGCGCTGCTCGAGGTGCCGGGTCATCGTGACGAACAACGTGCCGGACTTCGAATCGCTGCGCGGCGTCCTCCCGGCGGCGACTAGAACGGGCCGAAGCCCTCGGGCATCGGAGTGCTGTCCAGCGTGATCAGCGGCAGCGGGCCCGCCAGCTGGTCGGGGGCGGCGGGCACGTAGGCGAAGTTCTTCGCCCGGGAGCCGCCGTCGACCACCAGGTCGATGCCGGTGATCAGCCGCGCGTAGTCCGAGCAGAGCCAGGCGACGGCGTGACCGATGTCGGTCGGCGTGCCGGTGGTGCCCATCGGGACCATCGGGTTGCGCGGGCCGTCGAACCGGGCCGGCCTCCGCCACTCTTCGTTGGTGCCCTCGGGGGCGCCGAGGCCGCCGGTCGCGCCGGGCCGCAGGCCGAACGGGGTGCGCCCCTCCGCCTTCCACTGGGCGAGCAGTTCGGGGTTGTCCGGGTTCGGCGCGGTGGGGGTGAAGCTGTTGACCCGGATGCCGTAGGGGGCCAGGTCCATCGCGGCGGCACGGACGAAGTTGTTCACGCCGCCCTTGTGGAACGCGTACGCGCACACGCCCGCGCTGCCGTTCCAACCGTTGGACGAGGAGATGCAGACGATCGAACCCCGGACACCGCGCTCGGCCATCGACCGGCCGACGTACTTGGTGTTCAGGAAGGTGCCCATCGACGAGACGGTCACCGCGCGGTGGAACGCCTCCGCGGTCTCGTCGAGCACGCCGCGGCCGCCGAGCAGCGCCGCGTTGTTGACCAGGATGTCGATCTTGCCCCACGCGGCGAGTACGTCGTTGATGTAGCCCTTGACGGTCTCCTCGTCGGTCACGTCGCCAGGCGCGGCCATCGCGGTGCCGCCGTTGCGCTCGATCCGGGCGATGGAGGCGTCGATTGACTCCTTGGACACATCGTTGACGGCGACCTTCGCCCCGTACCTGGCGAGTGCCAGCGCGATGCCGCTGCCGATGTTCGGCCCGGCGCCGGTAACGAGCGCGACCTTGCCCTCCAGTGAGACGTCCAACGCCTATCTCCACCTCTCGCGGTAATCGTCGGGGAACGGCCGCAGTCACCCAGGCGAAGAGCGGGCGCGGACAGCCGGACGCTGCCGATTATTGGCTGCCGCGCACGGCGTGGCAATCGGCCGGCGGGACAGAAGATGCACCGTGCGGCTGGGGGATTCACCAACTTTCCCGCGTCACCCGTCGCGGAGATTGCATTGAGACGACCCGGCGGAACGCCGTGGCGCGGCTCAGCCGGCGATCGCGGCGGCCTCCACCACGTGCCGCAGCAGCAGCGCTGTCGTGACCGGGCCGACGCCGCCGGGCACCGGGGTCAGGGCGGCCGCGACGCCGGTCACCGCGGGGTCCACGTCGCCGGCCAGCCCGCCCTCGGGGGTCGCGTTCGTGCCCACGTCGATGACCGTCGTCCCGGGGGAGACATGCCAGGGACCGATCAGCCCGGCCCGGCCGGCCGCCGCGACGAGGATGTCGGCCTGCCGGGTGATGGCCGCGAGGTCGGGCGTCCGCGAATGGCAGATCGTGACGGTCGCGTGCCGGTCGAGCAGCAAGTGCGCGGCGGGCTTGCCCACCACGACAGAACGGCCGACCACCACCGCGTGCCGGCCCCGCAGTTCGACCCCGTAGTGGTCGAGCAGCGCCAGCACCGCCTCCGCCGTAGCGGGAGCGAATGCTGGCAGGCCCGCCACCAGGCGGCCGATCGACTCGGGGCTGGCGCCGTCCACGTCCTTCTGCACCGGGATCAGCGTCGCCAGGGCGGCCAGGCTCGCCCCCTCGGGCAGCGGCGTTTGCAGGATGATCCCGTGCACCTCAGGGTCGTCAGCAAGCGACGTGAGGGTCGCCGTAATCCCCGTCGCCGTGGTCGTCCGCGCCACGTCGCAGGCGATTCCCTCGCGCGCCGCCGCCGCCGAGATCGACCGGATATAGGCGGCGCTGCCGCCATCGTCGTTGGCCGTAACCACGGCGAGGCGCGGCTGGCGGCCATTCTTCGTCAGCTCGGCAGCCCGTGCGGCCACCGCAGCGCGAACCTCCTTGGCGAGCTCACGCCCGCTCAGCTCACGAAACCCTTCGGGCTCCGCCGTCACTTGGATATCTCCTCGCGTACGGCCTCGATCACGCGCCCGGCCCGGTCGGTCACGCCGTCGGCGAGCGCCGCCGTCGCCCACAGTTCCGCACGCAGCGCATCGTCCTTGACGCCGCCCAGGTTCGCCTCGATGTTGAGCTGAGCGGTGACCGCGGCGGCGCTGATCGCCGCGGCCGCGGCGGCGATGTCGGTGGTCACGTTCTTGTTGGCGACGGGAAACAGTTCCTCGGCGAGACCGACAAGGCGTACCGACGCGGCCATCAGATCGGCCGGCGGCCGGGCGGCGCCGCCGAGTGCGTCGGCGATCGCGGCGGACCGCGCGGCCTTCTCTTCCTCGGTGTCCTTGGGCAGTCCGTAGGCGGAGATCACGACCTCGAACGCGGCCTGGTCTGCCACGGCGATGCCGACCGCCTCGTCGGCGAGTCCGTCGGCCGCGGCCCGGACCCGGCCAACCGTCTCGGCGTCGTAGCGGGGCCCGTCGCTGAACCGGGCGACCATCGCGAGAAGGGCGGCGGCCTGGGCCGCGTGCAGCGCCCCGGTCGCGCCGCCGCCTGGTGCCGCGCTGCGGGCAGCGAGGCGGGTGAGGAAACTCCCGATGGTCTCGTCACGCATGACCGTCAGGCTACTGGGTCGGTGCGGCACCCGACAGTGAGTTAGCGGCGGCGCGGGAGCCCGCGGCCCGGCTGGGTATGCACTTACGTGTCATGCGTTATTGCAAGTCTTTTGCAAGTAACTCTAGACTGTTGCCTGACCAGGGACTCCACAAGCGCGGGAAGGCGGCGGCTGATGGCGAACGTGAGCGCACGGCTGGCACGGGTCAGGGATGGCCTGACGCCACGCGAGTGGGCCCGGGCAGGCGCCATGGTCGCGGTGGTCATCGGGCTGAACGTGGCCGGCTGGCTGATGCTGGCGGCGGCGGTCGGCGGTCACTACCACATCACAAACACGGAGATCTTCGGGTTCGGGACCGGCGCGCTCGCCTACACCCTGGGCATGCGGCACGCGTTCGACGCCGACCACATCGCCGCGATCGACAACACCACCCGCAAGCTGGTCAACGACGGCAAGCGGCCGCTGTCGGTGGGGTTCTTCTTCTCCCTCGGCCACTCCTCGGTGGTGTTCGTCCTCGCCCTGCTGCTGAACTTCGGGATCAGGTCGCTCGACGAGCAGGTCAGGAACGACAACTCCGGGCTGCACACCGTCACCAGCGTCATCGGGACCGGCGTCTCCGGCACGTTCCTTTACATCATCGCGCTGCTCAACGTCATCATCCTGGTCGGCATCGTCAAGGTGTTCCGCGAGATGCGGACCGGACGCTACAACGACGCGGAACTCGAGGAGCAGCTCGACAAGCGCGGGCTGATGAACCGCTTCCTCGGCCCGATCGCCCGCCGCGCCGACGCCCCGTGGAAGATGTACCCGATCGGCGTGCTGTTCGGGCTCGGCTTCGACACCGCCACCGAGGTCGCGCTGCTGGTGCTGGCGGGCTCCGCAGTGGTATCCGGACTGCCGTTCTACGCGATCTTGTCGCTGCCGATCCTGTTCGCGGCGGGCATGTGCCTGTTCGACACCGTCGATGGCTGCTTCATGAACTTCGCCTACGACTGGGCGTTCGCCAAGCCGATCCGCAAGGTCTACTACAACATGACGATCACCGGCCTGTCGGTGTTCGTCGCCCTGTTCATCGGCACCATCGAGATCCTCGGCCTCATCGGCCAGGAGTACGACCTCGGCGGCGGCTTCTGGAGCTTCATGGGCGGCTTCGACATCAACAAGGCCGGCTTCGTCATCGTCGGCATCTTCGTCGTCACCTGGATCGCCGCCCTCGCCATCTGGCACTTCGGCAAGATCGAGCAGAAGTGGGACGATCGGCAGGCCGTGCCCGCCGCCGACTGCACCGAGGGATAGCGCAGCCCCGCCGGCGCGAGGCAGGCGGGGCGTGCGCGGCGCCATACGGCTTACCGGTGCGAGCGGCGGGGCCGGAACTTGATCCAGGCCACGATCGCGATGGCCACGAGGATCCAGGGCGAGAACAGGAAGTGGAGTACCGCGCCGGCGATCATCAGGGCTATGAAAGCGGCGATTACCAGGGCGATGAGGGCGAGCATTGTGATCCGTCTCCGTTGTACGTCGGGCTCTTGTATTCAAGAGTGCCGTCGGCGGAGCGTGCGGTCGATCGGGATCAGCCCTGTTCGCGCCCTGGTGCGATCCCTATGCCGCATCCGGGTCATCCCTGACGCGGCCGCGTTCCTCAGGGTAGGGTGACGGCCGTGCCCGGCAGGCTCATGGTGCCGGGCGGGCAGTACCAGGTCATGATGTCCACCGCGAGCCGCCCGGCCAGCACCGCCGGATCGGCCTCGGCGAGCTGCCGGGATCGCTCAACGGATCCGGTTCGGTAGAACGTCAGCCCGCGCAGCGACGGATCGGGCTGCCCGACGACCGGGCCGTTGGTCGCCACCTCACCGGACTTGCGCAGCCGGTCGTGATAAGCCAGGTGCTCGCTCTGTATCCGCTCGAGCTCCTCGTCCGGATAGTCGGGGGCGTCGGCCGGGCGGCGGAGCAGCACCAGTTCGAATGACTCAAGGTCCACGCCTCATTATCCGTACTCGCGATGCGCTCAGCCAGGCTTGGCGGTGGTTCCAGTTTTGCGTCATGCTCGAAGCATGAGCACTTTAGGCGGATCTGACGCGAACGCCCAGCTTAGGGCGGGCGTGTACGCGCGGCTGAGTGGGACCTACGACGCTGCGGAGTCGGTGCCTACCCAGCTTGCCTACGGGGAGCGGCATGCGGAACGCGCGGTTGGGTGGTTGCCGGGCGGTTCAAGGACGACGGCTTCTCTGCCTACAAGGAGATCGCCCGCGATGACTTCGTGCGGCTGATCAGTGCGATCGAGGCCGGCGAGCTGGATGTGGTGATCGTCCGGGACGTGGACCGGCTGACCCGCAACCTGACCGACTGGAACCGGTTCGAGAAGGCCTGCGTGCGGCACGGGGTGCTGCTGAGCCCGTACACGGGCGGGGACCTGGACCTGTCGACCCCGGAAGGGGCCTATTACGGCGGGATGGAGACACTGCGGGCCAAGCGGGAAAGCGCGGTCAAGAGCGCCCGGGTCCGCGAGGCGAAGGAACGCCAGGCGCGGGCGGGGAAGCGCAGCGGTGGCGGTGCCTTGTGGTTCGGGTACGTGCGGGTGTATGCCAATCCGGATGAGCCGGTGGCGCGTAAGCGGGTGATCTTGCGGGAGGAGCTGCACCCGGTCAACGCGCCCGCGCTGCGTGATGCGGCCGAGCGGGTCTTGCGGGCACGGCCCTGGGACACCGGCGAGCAGGTCGGCGAGCCTGAGGACATCGAAGCTATAGACAGCATGGACGCCGCCCGAGTGCTGGAAGGCTGGTGGCCGGGTCCCAGCGAGGAGGAACTCGCGGCGGATGAGGAACTGCGGGAGATGTTCGGGCCGTTCGGCGAGCGGTTTCCCGGCCTGGCACCCGCCGTGGAGGAGGAACTGGACCCGGAACTGATGCGGCGGGCGGTGTTCCAGTACACGAGGGACGCACGGATCGGGCTGGTACCCGCAGCGCGCCCGGCCGACATACTGCCGCGCATCGGCTGGGCAGGAGCCTGCAACAACCGCACCGCGTCAGAACTCGCGGTGGTGCTGCGGTCGTGGGAGGACAGGTTCGGTGCGCGGCTGCTTGAGGTGGGCTACGCCGACATCCGGCTGGTGGTCAGCAGGCCACCGCAGACCTTGCAGGCGGCGCAGCGAATCGCCGCTGAGCACATGGCGTTCAGTGACGAGGCACACAAGGGGCCGACCTGGATCCCCGAGATCGCGCGCGCCATCGTGAACAACCCGTTCTGGGACTTCTGGTGGGACTAACGCCCCACAAGCCGGAGAACGTGGAGTCCCACGCGGCTTGTGGCGTTCCGGCCCGTGGCCGAAAATTCACGATGCAAAAGTGGAGCCACCCCCGTGTCCCGCTGCCCCGCGTCAGCTCAGCCGTCCGCCTTACCCCCCGCTGCCTAATGGTTGCTGGCGTCAGGGCTGGTGATGAGGGGGCCGACGGCGGCATACCGCTGGAAGAGTGAAGGCGGACCTGCCTGCGCGGAAGAGCGCTAGTTTTGCAGGCGTGACAGGGACTGGCTCGGGCAAAACGCGGTTGATCATCTTGCGGGGAAACTCGGCGTCCGGTAAATCGTCGACCGCAGCGGAGATCCGTCGGCGACACGGCCGCAGGGACCTTGCGGTCGTCGGGCAGGACAACCTGCGCCGCAACGTACTGCGCGAGCACGACGTGCCCGCAGGGGTGAACATCGGGCTGATCGACCTCGTGACGCGGTACGCGCTCAATCACGGCTTCAACGTCATCGTCGAAGGCATCCTCAGTGCCGATCACTACGCGGAAATGCTCATGGCCCTCATCGATGATCACCGGGGCCTGACCTGCTGCTACTACCTCGACGTGCCGTTCGATGAGAGCCTCAGACGGCACGCAGGGAAACCTCAGGCCTCGCAGTACGGCGCTATCGAGATGAAAGCCTGGTACCGAGAGCTTGACCTGCTACCGGGCGGTGCCGAGCAGGTCATTCGTGCCGCGATGCCGCAGGACGAGATCGTGCGCCGGGTCATGGCCGACAGCGGCCTTGCCGCCGAGCCGACGCAGGAGGGCCTGTAATCAGGCCGGGCTTCAGTCGCCACGCTGGTTCGCCTGGGATCAGTGCCGGATCCTGCCCTGGCCCCGAGCAAATTCACGACGCAAGAGTGGAGCCACCCCTGTGCTCCGCTGCCCCGCGTCTGCCTGCTCCTGGACCGGGCGGCGTGCCGGATGGTTCGGACGTTCGCAGGTCAGCCGAAGAGCTCTTGGAGGACAGCGGCAGACCTCGGAGGGATGTCCTCTTCGGGGAAGAACTCTGCACATATCTGAACTGCGGTTACGGCTGAGTCCACGCCGATCATCTCGGCCAGCAAGCGCAGGTCGTCGATGTCGCGGGTCCTGGCCGCAAGCGCCTTCATCGCGAAGATGTGCCGCGGTGAGGCCGCGGTAACACGCAGGCCAGGGTGGTCGAACACGCGGCGCTTGCCAGGGTCGTCCTTTCCCGAGATGTAGACGCTCGCCTGCTCGTTGAGCCACCACGGTGGCAGCCCGAGTTCCTGCGCAACGCTTCTTGCTTCTTCTTGCTTCTTCCAGGACGACACCGTGCGGCACGAAAAGCGAGTCGACATCGCGAGTCACGCGGGTGGCGTCATAGGCGAGGGCCATCGCTGCTCCGCCCACGATGAACACGTCGGCGACCACGCCCCGGCGTACCAGGCGGTCCCCGAGAGCAGTGAACGCTCTTTCGAGCTGTGCCCGGTCGAGTAGGACATTGCCCGGATCGGTCACGCTGCTTCCAGATCAGCGGCCGCTAGGTACACGCCGTGCTTGCGGAAGGCGGCCGGCGCGTGCACGAGCGCATCGGCCCGCTGAACCCGAAGCTCTGCAGGGAACCACGGCCGTCCGAGAACCCTCAGCTCAGCCCAGCCCGGCGGGGCGAGATCATGCTTTGCCGCAAGATGCTCGGCCAGGGCTGCCAGCAAAGCATCCCATCGCTCGTCACCCACAGAAGGCGGCTCGTCCACGAGCAAGGCGATCTGGGTATCTGGTGACTCCCACCGGTACTCCTCGAGGAACTCCCAGAAGATCTTCCACCGAGTCTTTTCACCGGCCGTCTGTGCCAGGTGCGCCGCCAGATCGGCAACGGTCATGGGCTGATAGGTGGCCACGGCCGCTCCTCTCGCGTCTGCGGAAGCTCCCTGTACGTAACGAAGATATCGCGCCTCAACGCACGAGACCCATAGTGCGTGGTCTGCAACCATCCGGCGGCTAAGTCCACGACGCAAAACTGGAGTCACCCCTGCGCGCCGCTGCCCCGCGTCTGCGGCCGCGACGGATGCGGCGGCAACACCGAAGGGAGCGCTCCTGCCAACCCCGGCCGGGGTCTTGACCGCGGCCGGAGAGATCACCGGCGAAGCGGAACGACCACGGCAGAGTAGTTGAGGTCCTGGCTGTCTTCGATGTAGTGATCCGTGCCGCGGATGAAGAACAAAGGCCCTGCGGAAAGTGTCGCCTGGTTCACGACGTAGCTCGCCTTGAGTCCTCCGGTGAGGAAATGCCTGCCATCGGGCAGCCACAGGGCCCAGGCGACGGGGGCGCCGACTTCCAGGCGCACCGAGCCGGCCAGGCGCAGGGCCCCGGTTCCGGTGCTGACCATCGCCAGCCGCGCCGCGCCGGTGGCGTCCGGGTTGGTGTCCGCGAACACGACAAGCCGGGTGCCGTCGGGCGAGAACGCACCACCGAGGGCGAAGCCGTGCCGTAGCGGGCTGCGCACCGTCCTCGTGGACAGAGTCGCGGTGCTGGTGATCTCCAGCGGGCAGTCCTGGCCTTCCGTACAGGCCGCCGGCAGCCAGGCCAGCAGGCTGTAGCGGCCGCCCGGCGGGGTGTAGGCGGTGATGACCTGATAGCCCCTGCCGACCGCCTTCAACGCCCCGGTCTCCGGGTTCCACACAGCGGTAACGGTGCGTGCCCTTGTCTTGCGGTCCGACTGGACCAGGACGCCGCCGGCCACGCCGAGGCTCTGGCCGTAAGGCACATACCAGCCGTCCGGGAGCGTCAGCGCGCGGGGCGCGCCAGGACCGCCCGCGGGCAGCTCAGTGAGGCGGTTGTCCGCGGGGGAGATAAACAGGTGCCGCCCGTCTGCGGACGGGAAGACCCACTGACCAGGCCCCACATCCCGGATCTTGCCGGTCGCCGGGTTCAGTTCCCGGACCACCTGCGGCCGATGGCCCGCGACCGGGACGCCGGCGCCTGCCCAGTTCACCCAGTAGAGGCGCCCGCCGGCCTGGACCAGGGGAAGGGCCGGGTCGGCGTTGATTTTGGCGATCACACGCTGGGCCGAGGTGGCCAGGTCGCCCAGGTGCACGCGCCCGTGGTAGTCGACCCAGGCCACCCGCCCGGCAGCGGCGGCGCCGGCCGGGCCCGCCCCACCGGTGCCGGCGTCCCTGGCCACGGCAGCACGATGCGGCCGGGTCACAGCGAACGCGACGGCCACGGAGACAGCAAGCGCGAGGATCACCACCGCACCGGCCAGCCTCAGGCGGCGGCGCCGGCGCCTCGCCTGCGCGAAGAGGGCTTCGGCCGCGCCGGGCGCGGGCGGTGCCTGCCGGGCGATCGTGCGGCTCATTCCCGTCATTGCCAACCTCGCATCATGGAACTACTATCACTAGGACCATGCTGGATGTCAACATCGACCGCGCACGCCCCGTCCCGCTCCACGACCAGGTCGCCGCGCAGATCCGCCGCGCCATCGCGGACGGCGAGGCACGCCCGGGCGAGCGCCTGCCCCTGGCCAGGGACCTCGCGGCGGTGCTGGGCGTGAACAAGAACACCGTCCTTCGCGCGCTGCACATCCTCAGGGACGAAGGCCTGCTGGAGTTCCGGCGCGGGCGCGGCATCACCGTGGCCGGCACCCCCCAGCGCGGCGCCGTCGTCGCCCGGGCACGGGACCTCCTCGAATACGCACGGCACCACGGCTTCGGGCGCGACGAGGTCATCCAGATCATCGAAAGCCTTCCCTGACGGGAATGGGCGCAAAGCCCTACCCGGCAAGGCACGGCCCTCCGCCACCCCGTGAGCGCTCGCACGCACTCGAAGGCGCTTCAGGAAATGCCAGTACCGTCCGCTACCGTCAAACGGTGAACACCGCCCGATGATCAACGGGACCGCCACCAAAGGCCAGCCGTTCAGTCGGTCATCAAGGTCTGGACCGTCGATGCGGCCGACGGGGCCTGCGGTGCCGCCCGGAGTTGCTTGTGATGCGGGCGGGCTGCCGCAGAGTTACCGGCTCGAAGCCCGGCAGCGGGCCGTCCTGCCGGCCCGCGACACAAAACTGTAGTCACGCCTGCAAGTTCCTCGCGCGCCTGTCTGATCCGGGCCCGCGCAGACGCGGGCACGCGGGGGATCACCTTAGCCGGGCGCCGCGAGAACTGGCCATGCTGGCGCTGTCGTCAGGCCACCCGGTGCCACGCTTTCGGCCGATCCCGGTTCCTCAGCGGCCCGGCCTCTGCCAGAACGCGTCCGGCAACTCGGCTACCTGGCTGCCGGAGCGTTCCAGGTCCGCGGCCCATGGCAGCATGCGCTGGAAGGTCGGCTCGCCGCCGTCGGCGAGCTGCCGGATCATCGCGACGTTGCGCTCGACTCGCCCGATGATCGCGCCGCGGATCGCGGTTCGGTCGCCGGTGTACCCAGATGGGCGATCATAAGTCCCGGCAGCCACGGCCGGCCGGTGAACCAGACGGCGCCCGCGGCCGGCCGGAATGCCGAGGTCGCATCGTGCAGCCTGCGAAGCCACGCACCGACCTGCCCGAGTGCGTCGCCGGAGCGCAGCCAATCCGGGCAAGGCCGGGTCTCGCCCAAGGTCTGGCCGGGCAGGAACGTCAGGCGCTCGCGGCCCTGTTCATCGAAGCCGCGGGGTCGCGGAGCGCCGTCAAAGCCCGCGTCCTCCAGGTGCCGCAGCACCGAGTGGACGGTTGCCGTCCACGGCTGCGCCGGGCGGCGGACTTCACCGCCGACCCGTACGGCCCCGAAACTGCGCCCACCGGGCAGCCTCTGTTCGGTCACCCCCCGTTTCTACCTCGATCAGCCATCCACAGCGACCGAATATCCGAAGGCCGCGTTCGTCGATTCCGGGATCGCGGCCAACCTGCTCGGCGCGGACGCCAAGGTCGGTGATCCGGCCAGGCGGTCCCTTCGGGCTGCTGCTTGAGGGCTTCGTCGTGATGGAACTCGCCCGCCAGGCGACGTGGTCGCAGGCCGCGGCTGCGGACCGTCGCCATTGCCAAGGGAAGCTGGTTCTGCCTGCCGCAGTACATCGAGTCCGCAGCGGCGGAGACCTTGCTGGCGCTGCACGGCGAGAGCCTCCTGCGCGGCCTTCCCGGGACGTGTTCACCGAGCGGCTGGCCTACTACCTGGGTGAGGTCGACGCGATCCACCCGTTCCGCGACGGCAACGGCCGAGCCCAGCGCGCCTTCTTCGAGCAGCTGGCCAGCGATGACGGCTACGTCGTCGTGGCCGACAAGGAGTGGATCAGAGGCCGGCCTTGACAGGAGGGAGGACCAGATGAACCTGGTGGGACTAACGCCCTCGCAGCGAAGATTCACGATGCAAAAGTGGGGCCACCCCTGGATCCTGCTCTAGGGTCTTGGATGCCTCTGAGTCCGGGTTGAGCCCCTGCAACTGTTCGGAGTCCCTTGCCAGGTGAGGCTCCGATGGAGGGACCGATGAGTTTCCCATGTGACCTGGGTCTAATCCAGGCCATGACGTAGGCGGAAGCGCTGACGCCGAGGAGGACACCGTTGCGCACCCTTGCGATTACCCAGAACATCACCGTCGATGGATCGATCGAGATGCTGGGTAACTGGTTCGATCCGCAGGGTCAGGGGGGTGCGGACAACTCGGATCTGCTTGAGGAGCTGCACCGTCAGGATGCTGCGGCCGACGGGTTCCTTACCGGCCGGAAGACTTTCGAAGATCTCCGCGGCTACTGGCCTAAGCAGGCAGACGACGGCACGGGCATCTCGGATTACCTCAACCGGGTGCGCAAGTACGTCGTCTCTTCCACCTTGGCCGACCCGGGGTGGCAGAACTCCGCCGTCTTGTCAGGTGACCCGGTCACGGAGGTCCGTGCGCTCAAGGATCAGCCGGGCAAGGACATCGTGATCACCGGCAGCATCACGCTGTGCCACGCCTTGATCGTCGCGGGATTGGTCGACGAGTACCGCCTGTTCGTCTATCCAATCGTGCAGGGCCGTGGCCGCCGGCTTTTTCCCAACGGGTTTGAGCTACCGGCGCTGAGGCTGCTCGAGGCCAAGATCTTCCGCTCCGGCATCACCTACTCGCGCTACGGCCGGGTCTGAGACGCCTTGTTGGGCGGCCGGGCCAAGAGCACTTGGCCGAAGCCAGCCGGTGCCGTTCAGCGCTTCAGGACGGCCCAGGCGACGCCTACTCTTGGCCCATCCCCCGAAACCGCTGTCCGCCGAGTATTTCGACGGATGGTACGCGGACCAGTCCGCGATGCCGGCCGTGGCCGAAATGATGAACCGGCACACGGGCTTCCCGCCCGGCACGCGGGCGGGAGTGGTCCCCGCCGATGCCATCCCGGAGCTGGCCGAAGAGCTCCGGCTCAGGCCCGGGAGCACGCTGCTTGACCTCGCGTGCGGCCGAGGTGCCTATGGCCTGCTGGCTGCGAAGCAAGGCGGGGCGCTCCTCATCGGCGTGGACTTCTCCGCGCAGGCCCTCGCTGAGGCGCGGGAGCAGGCCGCGCGCATGGGCGTGAGCAGCGCGAGCTTCCGCGTCGGCGAGCTCACGGCGACGGGCCTGCCCGATGCCAGCGTTGACGCCGTGCTGTGCACCGACGCCATCCAGTTTCCCGATGAGCCGGCCATCGCCTACGAGGAGATCCGCAGGGTGCTCAAGCCCGGCGGCCGGATAGCGCTGACCTGTTGGGAGCCGTTCGATCGCGCCGACGAGCGGCTCAGTCCCCGGCTGCGCCGGGCGAACCTCGCCGCCGGCCTGCGCCAGGCGGGCTTCACGGACGTCGAGGTCCAGGACCGCCCGTCCTGGCTGGCCTGCGAGCACGCGCTGTGGGAAGAGGCCACCGCGCTCGACCCTGGCGACGACCCCGCGCTGTGGTCCCTCCACCAAGAGGCTGTGAGGTCCCTGCAGTGGGCCGCCCTGCTCCGCCGAGTACTGGCCGTCGCTACCAACCCCTAATACGGCTGTCCCACATCGGCTCTCGCCGGGCTTGGCCGCATGCCGGTCTACCTGCACCTCGACGTGGACGTAATCGACAGCGCGCAGCTGCCCGGCCCTCGCTTCCCCTCTGGCCCCGGACCCGCAGTCACCCAGATCGAGGAATGCCTCGCCGCCGTCTGCGCCACCACCGACGTGAAAGGCGCCTGCATCGCCTGCGCCTGGCTTCCCGATCGCGTCAATGACCAGGCCACCCGCGACGCAATCACCCGGCTTGCCGGAGCACTCGGCGCCGACCTGGCATGGCAAGACACGGCACAAAACTGAAGTTACTGTGGCAGCCCGTGCCCGCCTCAGCCCTGAATGATCGAGCTGCCTTCGACTTCGATGGTGATGGGGGAGAGCGGACTGGCAGCGGGGCCGTTAACGACGGAACCGTCCTTGATGCTGAACTTGCTGCCATGGCACGGGCAGTTGATCGTTCCGCCGGAAACGCTGCTTACGATGCATCCCTGGTGCGTGCACACCGCGGTGAAGGCCTTGAACGAGCCGGCCTGCGGCTGCGTGATCACGATGTTCTTGCCGCTGATGATCGTGCCGCCGCCTTCAGGAACCTGTGCGGTGCTTGCCAGGGCATTGGACGCGGGCGCAGTGCCCGTGGCCGTACCGCCGCCGGAGCTTGCGGCCGCACTGGTGGCCGGCGCGGATGGCGGCGGTCCCGCTACCCCACCGTTGTTGGCGTCATACGTGCTACAGCCCGCCAGCGCGGCGACGCAGGTAACGCCCGCCCCGAGCAGCACCGCCCGGCGGCTCGGGGGCGGCTCAAGGCCTTGGGCCGTCCCCGCGTCAGCAGGCTCGCTCATCGCCTGAATCCAAAGACAGAGAAGAACCAGAAGGCCGAGGTGAACCACAGGAGGACCAGGAGCGCGAAAACTGCGCCGCCGAGCAAGGGCAGTACCCACCCGGGCATCCCGCGCCTGGTCAGCGACAGCATCTTGACCGTGAACGTGCCGAAGAACAGGCAGCCGGCGATCGAGTGCACGAGGACCCTGACGTTATAGGTCTGGAACCCGAGCGCGTACAGGCAGTGCACCACGACCGGCACGGTCAGGATGAACGCGATCCGTCCCGACCAGCGGTGCAGGACGCCGATCCAGGACGGCGCGGCGATCCACGGCACCTTCCCGTACATCACCAGGGAGGAGCCAACCTGGACGAGCGCGAACACGACCGCTGCCGAGGCGAGCCACGCCTTGACCGTGCCCGGGCTTGAGAAACCCGCGATGTCCACGGCCACCCCGGTCGGGGAGTGCAGCCGTCCATAGATGCCAAGCGTCAGCGCCACCAGGCAGCCGACAAGCGCGGGTACGACGAGCAGCCCGGCCGACGTGGCAGGCTGGACCGGATCCAGCCTCGTCGGGGCGGGCGGCTCAAACTGTGCTGCCATGTGCTGTCCCCTTCTCAGTCAGCGGGTGCGATGTCAGAACCCGCTACCTGTTTCCGCGTCGATCGGCGTGGCGTGGAGCGTGGTGCTGCCGTCCTGGGCCGTCAGGGTGGACAGGTCCAGCTTCGGTGCCGTCTGCGCGGCCGGGTCCGCGGAGGTGGAATCCGGTTCGAGTGAACCGACCTGCGTTCCGTCGGCTAGGACGATCCAGCCGGCCTTGACGGTGGCGCCGCGCACGACGGCGATCGACTGGAAGAGCCCCGACGGCCGGTGCACCGCGATGATGGAGAAGACGTGGGCGATGCCGTCCACAACCACCGTGCCGCGTGCGTGCCCGAGCGCGTAGTTGGCGGTGAGGGTGGCGTGGTTCTTGCCCGTCATAGACAGTTTCCCGTCGTGCGGCGTGCCCTTGAGCCAGGCCTCCTGCGTGCTGCCATTGCAGAAGTAGGCGATCGCGAAGGTGTCGTGCACAACGATCGCGACCGAGCCAAGGTTGCCCTGTACCTTGCCCACGTAGTTGGCGTGCGGCGGCACCACGAACCCGCGCGACGCGGTGGGCGACGGCGATGCCGAGGGCGAGAGCGCGGTGGTCGTGGAAGCCCCGGCGGCCGGTGACTGCGCCGCGCTCACCGAAGCGGTCGCTGCGGTGCTCGTCGTGGGGCTCGCGGCGGCGCTCGCCGAGGCCGCGGCGAGCGCGGCCTTCTTGTTAGACACCTGGTGAACGCTGGCAGCAAGAAGGCCGGCGAACAAGGCCACGCCGGCAATCAGTGTGATGACAGGCGTTGGGATCCTCATGTTGCGTAGTACGCGGCGCTGCTCGCGGAGGGTTCAACGGTTTCGGAAAATTCAGGCAAGCCAGAGCAAGCTGCCCGGAATCAGGGAATCTCGGGGCTGCTCGCAAGCGAGTCCTAGTGCTCGTGGATGATGACCCCGCGGATGTTCTTGCCCTCGTTCATGTCCTGGTAGGCCTGGTTGACCTGGTCGAGCGAGTACTTCCTGGTAACCAGCTCGTCCAGCTTGAGCTGGCCCGACTTGTACAGGCCGAGCAGCATCGGAATGTCGTACAGCAGGTTGCTGCCGCCGGCCAGCGCACCCTGGATCTGCCGCATGTAGCCGATCAGCGCACCCGCGTGCAGGTGCACGGCGCGCTCGGTGAGGTGGCCGACCGCGGTGATCGTCACCTTGCCGCCCTTGCCGGTCATCTGCACCGCGGCGTTCACCATCTCCTCGGTGACCGCGTTGGGCGTCATGATGCAGTGGTCGGCGAGCTGGCCCCAGGTGGTCTCCCTGACGAACTCGTGCGCCTCCTTGGCGGTGGCGAAGGCGTGCGTGGCACCGAACACCGTGGTGGCCATCTCCCGCTTGAACTCCACCGGGTCGACCACGACGACGTTCTTCGCCCCGGCGAACCGGGCGCCCTGCACCGCGTTGCTGCCGACGCCGCCGGCGCCGAAGATCACCACGGTGTCGCCGACCTGCACCCCGGCCGCGTGCACCGCGGACCCGAAGCCGGTCGGCACGCCGCAGCCGACCAGGCACAGCAGCTCGAACGGTATGTCCTGAAAATCCTCACGCAGCGGAACGGTTGCGTACTCCGACACGACCGCGTACTGAGAGAACGTGCCGAGCGAGCAGAACCCGCCGATGTCCGTCTCGCCCTCGTGGAACCGCCAGGTGCCGTCCTCGAACATGCCGGTGCCCGCGTTCAGGCCCTTCACACACATGTTGGAGTGCCCGGTGGAGCACGGCCGGCAGGCGCCGCAGGCGGGGATGTAGGACAGGACGACCTTGTCGCCCGGCTTCACGCGCTGCACGTCGGGACCGACGGACTCGACGACGCCTGAGCCCTCGTGGCCGCCGACAACCGGCATCCGGACGGGGGCGTCGCCGGCGGTGATGTGGTCGTCGGAGTGGCACAGGCCTGCGGCCATGATCTTGACCCGGACCTCGTGCGCCTTCGGCGGGTCAAGCTGCAAGTCGACAAGTTCCCAGCCGAGGTACGGACCCCTGGCGATCGCGGCGCGAGTGGTGATGGTGCTCATCGTCTGCGCTTCCTTCTCAGTGCTCGTGGATGATGACGCCGCGGATGTTCTTGCCGTCGAGCATGTCCTGGTAGCCATCGTTGATCTCGTCCAGCTTGTACCGGCGGGTGATGAGCTCATCGAGCTTGAGCTTGCCCGCCTGGTAGAGGCCGATCAGCGCGGGCACGTCGACAAGCGGGCTGCAGCCGCCGTAGATGGAGCCCTGGATCCGCCGCTGGTAGCCGATGAGCATGCCCGGGTTCTCGTTGATCCAGCCGTTGCCCACGGCGGTGATCGTTACCTGGCCCGACTTGCCGATGACCTTGATGGCGTTCGCGATCACCTCGTCGTGCAGGATGCCGACGGTGATGATGGCCACGTCGGCGAGCTCGCCCCAGGTAGTCTCCACGACGAAGTCGTGCGCCTCCTTGGCGGTGGCGAACGCGTGCGTCGCGCCGAATACGCTCAGGGCCTGGTCCCGCTTGAACTCCACCGGGTCGACCACGACGACGTTCTTGGCGCCCGCAAGGCTGGCGCCCTGCACCGCGTTCATGCCGACGCCGCCGGTGCCGTAGATCACCACGGTCTGACCGGCGCGCACGCCGCTCGCGCGGACCGCCGAGCCCCAGCCGGTCGGCACGCCGCAGGCCACCAGGGCGGCGACGTCGAAGCCGATCTCGTCGGGGATCTTGATGACCGAGTACTCGTGCACCACCGCGTACTGGGAGAACGTGCCGAGCACGCACAGGCCGCCGAAGTCCTCGCCGCCCTGGTGGAACCGGAACGTGCCGTCGGGGAAGCAGCCGACAGCGGCGTTCAGGCCGGCGTCGCAGAGTTGCTGGCGGCCGGTCGCGCAGTACCGGCACTTACCGCAAGCCGGGATGAACGAGCAGGTCACGTGGTCGCCGACCTTGACCCGGGTGACGGACGGGCCGACCGCCTCCACGATGCCCGCACCCTCGTGCCCGCCGACCACGGGCAAGCGCATCGGCGCGTCGCCCTTCTGGATGTGGTCGTCGGAGTGACACAGGCCGGCCGCGAAGAACTTGATCCTGATCTCATTGGTCTTCGGGTCATCCAGTTCGAGCTCGGTGATCTCCCACGGCTGGCCGGGCACGCGGCAGACCGCGGCTCGCGTGGTGATGCCCATAGGGACCTCTTCTCTCGGGTGGTACAGCAGGCTAACAACGTCTGACGGCACGCGGAACTGACGGGCAGCAGGCCCACGGGCTAATCCATCATCCGGGACGGGCCGCGACCGCGCCACCATGCATTCGTTCAGATCAAAGCAAAAAAACTTGGCTGCCGGCGACAAACTTTGCCGACGTTCCCAGCGTCACCCGTCGCGCCCCTTGCCGAGCGTTACCCGGACGTGTGCTGTCCCGGCCAATCTCCTCGCGTCGCGCGTCAGAGCCTCAGCGTGGCCGACTGGATAGTCTAGGAACATGGACTGGAGCCTGTTCGGCTGTGCCCGCAAGGGTCACGTGACATACGCGCCGAGCGAGCCGGAGTTGCGGGAGCGGCTGGTGGCTCCGACCCCGGCGGGGCAGGCCTGGCGGTGCCTGCGCTGCGGCGCGTACGCGACTGACGGGCAGCACAGCAGCGGTCCGGCGGCGGAGGCCCCGCTGGTCCGCCGGGGTAAGGAGCTGCGCAGCGAGCTGCTTCTGCGGGTCTTCGCCGTTGAGCGCTTGTTCCGGTTCCTCGTCTTGGGTGCTGCCGCCTACGGCGTATGGCGGTTCCGGTACGACAAAGCCGGTGTCCAGCGCGCGTTCAACGATGCCCTGCCGGCCATCCGTGACCTATACCGGGGCCTCGGGTTCGATGTCACGCACTCCAAGCTGCTTGGGTTCATCCAGCATTCGTTCACGCTCAATCCGCGCGTGCTGCTGTATCTAGCCATCGGCCTGGCCGTGTACGCGGTTATCGAGTTGGTTGAAGCCGTCGGGCTGTGGCTGGGCAAGCGCTGGGGCGAGTATTTCGCCATGGTCGCGACTTCGGTTTTCCTGCCCTATGAAATTTACGACCTCACGGTGAAGATCACCTGGCTGCGGGTTGGGGCGTTCGCGGTCAACCTGCTGCTCGTTATCTACCTGGTCTGGACGAAGCGGCTTTTCGGTGTGCGCGGCGGCAAGCGGGCATACGACGCTCGGCTGCGCGCCGAATCGGTCATAGAAGTGGAGCAGGCGGCGGTGCTGGCCGCGCAGCCCGGACACGGCTAGGTCAAGGCGCGACTTCCGCGCCCGTCAGGTGTCGATGTTGGGATTGCCGGGCGGAAGCGGGACCAGGTGGGCCGGGGCCTCGGGGATCACCATGGCGGACTCCACGGTGAGGTCGGGGCGCACGTGGACCAGCTCGCCTGATGCCAGCATTCGCCAGCCCTGCTCTCCGTCGAGCCGCTCCGATGCCACGACCACCGAGGGCAGCGTATGCAGTGCCGGAGCGTGCACCGACGAGGTCGAGCTGCGAGCGTGCAACCCGGTGGCGGTGCCGGGCGGGCTGCCTGTCGTGGCGCGGGTGCCGGCTGCGGCTGGGGTGCTGGGTGCGGGCGGGCTGCTCGCCCCGGCGGCCCGCTCGAGGATGTGCAGCGCGTGCTGCCCGGGGTAGCGCAGCGCCCACAGTTCCCCGGCCGTGGCCACGATGGTGTTCAGCGAAGAGAGCGGCAGCCGTTCCCCGATCCACCTGGCCGCGGCCGCGATGCCCGCGCCGACGTCGCCGCCGTGAGCGTCGGTCTGCTGGGTGATCAGCGCGAAGTACCGTTCGGAGTCGGTGTCGCCCTGCACCAGTTCCCGGTAGCGGCCCAGCTGTTCGTCCAGCCTGCGAAGTTCACCGAACCCGCCGTTGTGCGCCATTATCCGGCCGCCCATGGTGAACGGATGGGTGTTGGCCACAGTCCGGTTCCCCGCGGTCGCGTAGCGAACGTGCGCGACGAACGTCACCGACCGCGCCTGCTTCGCCTCCCTGACGAACTCCTCGTCGGCGAACGCGGGCTCGGGCTGCTTGTCAACGACGGGTGCCCCGGAGGAGTCGAAGAAGCCGATGCCGCTGCCGTCCACGTTGCGGTGGCTCTGCACCTCCAGCGAGTCCGGCGCTTCGACCAGCCAGAATGACGCGCTAACCGGATGTCGTCCCGCGTTGAGCCCGAGCAGCCTGCACATGACGCAACTCCGTTCCGCGTAAGGATCACCCTAGCGTCACGCCGACCGCTCGCTTTGTTCGGTACCGGGCCAGGCCGGGCCGGTGAGTCTGGCGCGGCTGCAGGGTCAGTATTCGTAAGGGCGCCAAAGTCCTGACCACGAAGGAGGAGGACCGAATGAAGACACCACCGATCGTCTCGCCGGAGGAATGGCACGCCGCGCGCGAACAGCTCCTCGTCAGGGAAAAGGAGGTAGCCCGCGCCCGTGACGCGCTGGCGGCGGAACGCCGGCGAATGCCCTGGCTAGCGGTCGACAAGGAGTACTGGTTCGAGGGCCCGGCCGGCCGGGTGAGCCTCGCCGGCCTGTTCGAGGGGCGCCGCCAGCTGATCGTCTACCGCGCCTTCTACGGACCGGAGGTGACGACGTACGCCGAGGGCGGCTCGTACCCGGAGCGGGCCTGCGTGGGCTGCTCTCTCGGGGCGGACCAGGTGGCACATCCCGGGCACCTGCACGCGCGGAACACGTCGCTCGCCTTCGTCTCCCGCGCCCCCCAGGACGAGATCCGGCGCCTGAAGGAGCGCCACGGATGGAATCACATCCCCTGGTACACGATCACCGATGACTTCGACAGGGACTTCGACGTCGACGAGTGGCACGGCACCAACGCCTTCTTCCGCGAGGGCGACCGGGTCTTCCGGACCTACTTCATCAACAATCGCGGCGACGAGCAGATGGGGAACACCTGGAACTACCTCGACATCACCGCTCTCGGCCGCCAGGAGACATGGGAGGACTCGCCGGCGGACTACCCGCAAACACCGCCGTACCAGTGGTGGAACTACCACGACGTGCACGACGCGGCCAAGTGACCGCGTACCTGCTCACATCATCCGTGCCATGGTCAAAGGACTAGAGGTTTAGCGTCCCTAAGATCTAGACTTTTGTGCACTTAACGAGCGCGGCCGCACGTCGGAGGATTCGTTATGAGCGCAGGGTCCCGAGAGCATGCGTCCGACGTTCCGGCAGGCCCGGGCGCCAGCGAATGGGACTCCGTGCTCGACAGGGTAACGTGCCTACCCGGAAAGCCGTACCAGGTAGAAGTGCTGACCGGCGGGCTCACCAATATCAACCTCAAGGTCAGCCACGCCGAGGGCGCGGTGGTGGTGCGGATTGCCCAGCCGGGTAGCGAACTGCTCGCCATCGACCGCAAGGCGGAGCACCTGAACTCGACGGCGGCCGCGCAGGCCGGCGTCGGCGCGCCGGTGCTCGAGTACATCGCCGACCCTGGGCTGCTTGTCGTCGGCTTCATCGACGGCCGGGCCTTCACCGACGACGACATTCGCGGTGGCGCTCACCTGTCGCGAATCGCCGCCGCCTGCCGTCAGCTGCACGGCGGGCCGCGCTTCGTCAGCGACTTCAACATGTTTGATATCCAGCGCGGCTACCTGGATATCGTCCAACGCGAGGGGTTTCGCCTCCCGGCGCGCTACCTCGATTTCATGCCGCAGGCGGCAAGGATAGAAAGCGCCTTCCACACCCGTCCGCAGCCGACCGTGCCGTGCAACAACGACCTGCTCGCCGGGAACTTCATCGACGACGGCCGCAAGATCTGGCTGATCGACTACGAGTATTCCGGCAACAATGATCCCTGCTTCGAGCTCGGCAACATCTGGAGCGAGGCCAACCTGTCGCTCGAGCAGCTCGAGGAGCTCATGGAGGCCTACGACGGCCGCCTGCTCCGCCACCGGGTGGCACGGGCGCGCCTGTGGGGCCTGATGTCGAAATTCGGCTGGACCCTGTGGGGGTCGATCCAGGCGTCGGTCAGCAGCATCGACTTCGACTTCTGGGAGTGGGCGATGGAGAAGTACGAACGGGCGGCCGCCGAGTTCGACGGGCCCGCGTTCGCCCGGCTCCTTGACGACGCGGCCGCCGGCGGGCCCGACATTACAATGGCCCCGTGACCGCGCTTGAGATGGGTGATCCGGTACTGAGCTCCTATCAGGTGCTCGACGCCGGGGACGACAGGCCCGCTCATTCCAGGATCGAGGAGTGGCTCGAGCGGCTCATCCACTCCGGCCAGCTCAAGCTGGAGGACCGGCTGCCATCCGAGGTGGAGATGGCCGGCGCGCTCGGGGTGAGCCGAATGACGCTGCGCCAGGCGCTGAACGGCCTCGAGTCCAAGGGCCTGCTCGTCCGCAAGCGGGGCCGCTGGGGCGGCAGCTTCGTCGCCAGGCCGCGGCTGGAGTACGAGCTGTCCGGGCTGCCCGGCTTCACCGAGCAGATGCGCCGCTCCAACGCGCTGGCGGGCGCGCGGGTGACCGAGGCCGCCACGGTGCGGCCAGAACCTGAGGTGCGGCACGCGCTGCAGCTGGCCCGCGGGCAGAAGGTCCACCGCATCGTCCGGGTGCGGTCGGCCAACCGCGAGCCGGTCGCGGTGGAGGTGAACAGCTATCCCGCGGCGCTGTTCCCCGGCCTCCTTGGCGAGTCGCTGACCGGTTCGCTCTACGCGCTGCTGCGCAAGTCCGGCCACGCGCCGTTCTCGGCGACCGAGGTGCTCGAACCGGTCATCGCCTCGGCGGAGTACGCCAACCTGCTGTGGATGGAAGAGGGCTCGCCCCTGATGCTGGTGCAGCGGACGGCCTACGACAAGGAGGGCCGTCCGGTCGAGCATTCGTTTGACTACTTCCGCCCGGACCGGATCCGGATCACGCTGCGCACGCAGGCGGACGGAGCCCCGCGCGCCGAGGTGGAGACCGCCACCGTTCGGGACCGGACCGAGCGTTCGTAGTTCCCGCGACCTATTCTTCGGTGGCGATGAAGACGTTCTTGGTCTCGGTGAAGGCCTGGACGGCGTCCGGCCCGAGTTCCCGGCCGAGCCCCGACTGCTTGAACCCGCCGAAGGGCGTCCAGTACCGGACCGACGAGTGCGAGTTCACCGAAAGGTTCCCGGTCTCCCAGGCGCGGGCGACCCGCAGCGCCCGCCCCAGGTCCCTGGTCCACAGCGACCCGGAAAGACCGTACTCCGTGTCGTTGGCCAGCCGGATGGCGTCGGCCTCGTCCTCGAACGGCATGACGGCGATCACCGGGCCGAAGATCTCCTCGCGCCACTGCCGGTCCTGTGCGGAGACCGGGGCGAGCACGGTGGGCGGGAACCAGTAGCCCGGCCCGTCCGGTGCCGTGCCGCGGAACGCCACGGCCGTCTGCTCGTCGATGTAGGAGCTGACCGTCTCGCGGTGCCGCGCTGAGATCAGCGGCCCCATGGCGGAGGCCGGGTTGTCGGGGTCGCCGACGGTGAAGTTCTTGACGGCGGGCTCAAGGAGTTCCATGAACCGCTTGAACGCGCCGCGCTGCACCAGGACCCGCGACCTGGAGCAGCAGTCCTGGCCGGCGTTGTCGAACGCGGCGCCTGGCGCGCTTGCCGCGGCACGTTCCAGGTCGGCGTCGGCGAATACGATGTTGGCGTTCTTCCCGCCAAGTTCGAGCGTCAGCCGCTTCACCTGGTCGGCGCACAGCCGCATGATCCGCTTCCCCACCTCGGTGGAGCCGGTGAAGACGATCTTGCGCACGAGAGGGTGCCCGATGAGGCGCTCGCCTGCCTCCGCCCCGGTGCCCGGGACAACTTGGAAGACGTCTTCCGGTATGCCTGCGTCCCGCGCGAGCCGCTCGAGCCGCAGCGCACTCAGCGGGGTGTACTGGGCCGGCTTGACGATCACCGTGTTGCCGGCAGCCAGGGCAGGCGCGAACCCCCACGAGGCGATCGGCATAGGGAAGTTCCACGGCACGATGACGCCGACGACCCCGAGCGGTTCATGGAAGGTCACGTCGATCCCCCCAGCCACCGGGATCTGCCTTCCGGACAGGCGCTCCGGTGCCGCGGCGTAGTAGTTAAGCACGTCGCGGACGTTGCCCGCCTCCCAGCGGGCGTTGCCGATGGTGTGGCCGGCGTTGCGCACCTCGAGGGCGGCAAGCGTCTCGATGTCCGCGTCCACCGCCTCCGCGAAGCGCCGCAGCAGCCTGGCCCGGTCCCCCGGTGCCACCCGCCGCCACGTCTCGAAAGCGCGGTGCGCGCGGTCGACCCGCTCGTCAACCTCTTCGCGGCCGGCCAGTGGCACCGTTTCCACGATCGTCTCATCGACCGGGCTGATCACGTCGAACGGCGTGACTGTCATGGCGCACCCTTCTCGCGGCGCCCGGCGTAGCGCCGGGCCTCGGTGACGAGCCCCGCGAACAGGCGGGTGTCCTCACTGTCCTCTTCAGGGTGCCATTGCACGCCGACGGCGAAAAGCTTGCCGTGGACCTCCGCCGCCTCCACGGTCCCGTCGTCCGCCCGCCCGGTGACCCGCAGGGCCGGGGCGAGATCCGCGAGAGCCTGATGGTGGTAGCAGCGGACCTGCGTCCGTGAGCCAAGCAGCGCGGCGGTGCACGTCTCCGGCTCGAGGTTCACCTCGACCGTGCCGAAGGTGCCGGGCCCCGGCTGGTGGCGTTCGTCGCCGGTGAGGTCGGGCAGGTGCTGGTGCAGCGAGCCGCCGAGCGCGACGTTGAGTATCTGCAGTCCGCGGCAGACGGCGAGCAGCGGCAGGTCGCGGTCCAGCGCCGCCCTGGCCAGGGCGAATTCCCACTCGTCGCGCAGCGTGCGCGGCCGTGAGGTCCGCTCGTCCGGCGCCTGCCCGTATCGCCGCGGGTCCACGTCCGCGCCGCCCGCCAGGACGAGCCCGTCGACCCGGGACAGCACCTCGTCCGCGCCGCCGTCCTGCGGCGGCAGCAGGACGGCGATGCCGCCCGCCCGGCGCACCGCCCCGATGTAGGACGCGTGCAGCATGGCGAACTCACGCTCCCAGACCAGCATGCGCGCGGTCTCGGAGTAGGTGGAGAGCCCGATTACCGGGCGGCGGTCCTGGTTCATGATGGCCAAAAGTCAACCATTGACACTAGATGGAGTCAATCGTCTAGTCTTTTAACAACCAGCGGTCTCGACCGCGCTGGCCACGGCGACGAACCCGAGAGGTGAGCCGGGACCATGAGCGTTCCTCAGCGCAGCGAGATCGTCGTCGTGGGCGGGGGCGTGGTAGGCGCAAGTATCGCCTATCACCTCGCTGAGCGCGGGAAGACGGACGTGACGCTGGTGGAGCGCAAGCGTCTCACCAATGGCAGCACCTGGCACGCGGCCGGACTGGTCGGCCAGCTCCGGAGCAGCAGCAGCCTCACCCAGCTCATGCGCAAGAGCGTCGAGATCTATCAGACGCTTGAGGCCAAGACGGGATACGCCACCGGCTGGCGCGGAGTCGGCGGACTGCGCGTCGCCTCGAGCCCCGGGCGCTGGGAGGAACTGCAGCGCGTCTACACCCAGGGCAAAAGCTACGGCTTCGACATCCACCTGGTCTCCGCCGCCGAGGCTGGTGAGCTCTTCCCGCTGCTGAACACCGCGGGCATCTACGGGGCCACCTGGACGCCGACGGACGGCTACGTCGACCCGAACCAGCTCACCTTCTCCTTCATCACCGGCGCGCGGGCGGCCGGGGTGCGGGTCATCCAGGACTGCCGGGTGACCGGCGTCGAGCGCGCGGGCCGGCGCGTCACGGCGGTGCACACCGAACAGGGCCGGATCGAATGCGACGTCGCGGTCAACGCGACCGGCATGTGGGGCGCGGAGACGGCTCGGCTGGCCGAAGTGCACCTCGCGGTCAACGCCGTGGAGCACCAGTACGTCGTCACCGAGAAGAGCGACGGCATCCCGCGCGACCTGCCGACGTTCCGCGACCCCGATGCCAGGTTCTATCTCAAGCCGGAGGCCGGCGCGCTGGTGATCGGCGGCTGGGAGGAGGGCACCCGCGCCTGCTGGCGCACCATCCCGTACGACCTGGGGCCCGAGCTGTTCAAGCCGGATCACGAGCGGTTCGAGTGCCTCGCCGAGGGCGCGGCGCACCGGGTGCCGCTCTTCGGCGACCTGGGCATCCACACCTGGGTCAACGGGCCGATCCCGTTCTCGCCCGACGCCGAGCCGGTCATGGGGCTGACCGAGGACCTGGACAACCTGTTTCACTGCTGCGGGTTCTCGGCGGGCATCGCGGCGGCGGGCGGCGCGGGCGACGCGATGGCCAGCTGGATCATCGACGGCGACCCTGGCATGGACCTGTGGCCGTTCGACGTGCGCCGGTTCGGCGCGCCGCACAACGTGCCCGCGGTCCTCGAGACGCTGTCGGTGCAGGCCTACGGCCACTACTACGACGTCGCCTATCCCAACCGGCCGGCGCACCCGCCGCGCGGCCAGCGCCGCAGCACTATCTACGACCGGCTCGACGCGCGCGGCGCCGTCTTCGGCGCCAAGTTCGGGTTCGAGCGGGCCAACTGGTTCGCGACCGGGGATGCGAGCCGGCACGAGACGCCCACCTTCGGGCGCAGCGAGGCCTGGCCGTTCATCGAGGCCGAGCACACGGCGGTCCGCGAGGCCGTCGGCGTCATCGACCAGAGCTCGTTCGTGAAGTTCCGCATCCGCGGCCGCGGCGCGCTCGCGACGCTGCAGCGGGTCGCCGGGGCCGAGATGGACGTCGCGGTCGGGAAGGTCGTCTACACGCAGCTGCTCAACGCGCGCGGCGGCATCGAGGCGGACGTCACCGTCACCCGGCTCGGCGAGGACGACTTCTACCTGGTTACCGGCAGCGGCTTCGGCAGGCACGACATCACCTTCCTGCTCCAGCACGCACCCGACGACGGGTCGCTGACCGTCGACGACGTGAGCTCCGCGTGGGGCGTGCTCAACGTCTGCGGCCCGCGCTCGCGCGGGCTACTGCAGTCGCTCAGCTCCTGCGACCTCGGCAACGAGGCGTTCCGCTACATGACCGCCCAGCACATCGACCTGGGCTGGGCGCCGGTCCTCGCCTTGCGCGCCACCTACGCGGGCGAGCTCGGCTGGGAGCTGCACGTGCCGAGCGAATACCTGCGCGACCTTTACGACAAGATCGTCGCCGCCGGGGAGGATCTCGGCCTGCGCGACGTCGGCTACCGGGCCATCGAATCGCTGCGCCTGGAAAAGCAGTACCTCGCCTGGGCGGGTGACATCAGGTCAGACAACAACCCCTACGAGGCAGGGCTCGGCTTCGCGGTCAAGCCGGACAAGCCCGCCCTGCTGGCAGGACCCGCGCTGCGGGCGATCAGGGAGGCCGGCCCCGCGCAGCGGCTGTGCTGGTTCTCCACCAACGCTGATGTCACCACGCACGGCGGCGAGCTCCTCGCCCATCCGGGCTCAGGCATCCAGGCATCCGTCCGCAGCGCCGGGTTCGGCTTCACGGTCCGGCGCACCATCTTCTCCGCCTACCTCCCGGCCGCGATCGCCGGGGAACGTGACTTCGAGGTCGAGGTCATGAACCAGCGGTTCGCCGCGACCAGGCACGACCTCCCGCTCTACGACCCCAAGGGCGCTCGCGTCCGCTGCTGAGCACACGTCAGCCCCCCAAAAAGCTTCGCGGGCCTCGCCCGCACGCCACGACAATCCGCAACAAGAAATCTAGGTCGGAGAGGAACCCATGTCGGCCACCCAACAAGAGCACCCGCACGCGGGCGACGACGCAGAACTCGCCGAGCACGGCTACCGGCAGCGGCTCAACCGCAGCCTCGGCAGCTTCAGCTCATTCGCCGCAGGCTTCAGCTACATCTCCATCCTCACCGGCATGTTCCAGCTCTTCGGCTTCGGCTACGGCTTCGGCGGGCCGATCCTGTTCTGGGCGTGGCTCATCGTCTTCGGCGGCCAGTTCTGCGTCGCGCTCGTCTTCGCCGAGCTCAGCGCCCGCTACCCGATCGCCGGCTCGGTCTACCAGTGGTCGAAGAAGGTCAGCAACCCGACCGGCGCCTGGTTCGCCGGCTGGGCCATGCTGGCCGGCTCCGTGGTCACGGTCGCCGCCGTGTCGATCGCGCTGCAGATCGTGCTGCCGCAGATCTGGTCCGGCTTCACCTTCGTCCACAACTCGACGCAGAACGCGATTCTCCTCGGCTGCTGCGCCATCGTCCTCACCACGATCATCAACGTGCTCGGCGTGCGGGTGATGGCGTTCATCAACAACATCGGGGTGGCGGCGGAGCTCACCGGCGTCGCGCTGATCATCGTGCTGCTGCTGTTCCACATCCACCGCTCGCCCGCGGTGATCTTCACCGCCCAGGGGGCCGGGCCAGGACTGCCCGGCTGGGCCGCGCTCGGCTACCTGGCACCGCTGCTCTTGTGCATCGTCATGCCCGCCTACGTCATGTTCGGCTTCGACACGGCCGGCTCACTTTCTGAGGAGACCAAGGACCCGCGCAGGACCACCCCCCGCGCGCTGCTGCGCGCCCTCGGCGCGGCCGGCGTGGCGGGCGCCCTGCTGCTGCTGATGGCGCTGCTCACCGCCAAGTCGCTCGCCCCCGCCACGCTCGGCGTCGGCGGCCTGCCGAGCGTCCTTGAGGACGCGCTCGGCTCCGGGGTCGGGAAGGTCCTGCTCGCGGACGTGGCGTTCGCGATCTTCATCTGCTGCCTCGCGATCCACGCCGCCTCGATCAGGCTCGCGTTCTCCATGGCCCGCGACCACGCGCTGCCGTTCGGCGACCACCTGTCGCACGTCTCCGAGCACCGGAAGTCGCCGGCCCTCCCGGCCATCGTCAGCGGCGCGGTCGCGATCGCGATCCTCATCGTCAACCTCGGCAACGCGCAGATCTTCCTCGTCGTGACGAGCGTGTCGATCGTGATCGTCTACATCGCCTACCTGCTCGTCACCGTCCCGGCGATGCTGCAGCGGCGCCGCAACGGCTGGCCCGAGGACCAGGGCCGCACCGGGTGGTTCTTCCTCGGCCGCAGGCGCGGGCTCCTCATCAACGGCACCGCCATCGGCTACGGCGCCCTCATGGCGCTGAACCTGATCTGGCCGCGCTCGGCGATCTACGGGAGCGGCGCCTACGCCTGGGGCGGCGTCATCTTCGTCGCCGCTCTCATGGTCCTCGGCGCCGGCTACTACCGGTGGCGCCAGCACGGGAGGGACCACGAGGTGGCAGACGAGCACCGCGTCGCGACGCTGGCCGTCGTGGGCGGGACCATGTCCGATGACCTCGGCGGACAGGACTCTCGCGCGTGACGATGCCACTCCCATCGCAGGCGCAGGTCGTCGTCATCGGCGGCGGCGTCATCGGGACTAGCGTTGCCTATCACCTGGCCAAGCTCGGCTGGACTGATGTGGTCCTCCTCGAGCAGGGCCAGCTGTCTTGCGGCACCACCTGGCACGCCGCGGGCCTCGTTGGCCAGCTCAGGTCGACGCAGGGCGGCACGCGCCTCGTCCAGTACTCGACGGAGCTGTACCGCGAGCTGGAAAGCGAGACCGGCCTGGCGACCGGCTACAAGCAATGCGGCGGCGTCACGGTAGCCAGAACGCAGGCGCGGATGACCCAGCTACGGCGCACCGCCGCCACCGCCGCGGCGTTCGGCCTGGAATGCGAGCTGCTCAGACCGGCGCAGGCGGCGGACCGCTACCCAGTCATGCGGACCGACGACCTGGTGGGCGCGATCTGGCTGCCGGGCGACGGCAAGGCCAACCCGACCGACCTCACCGCGTCCCTGGCCAGGGGGGCGCGGCGGGGCGGCGCGCGGATCTTCGAGCGCACCCGCGCCCTCGGCATCGGCGTCCGCGACGGGCGGGTCACCGGCGTCACGACCGACGCGGGCGACATCGCGGCCGAGGTCGTGGTGAACTGCGCCGGGCAGTGGGCCAAGCAGGTGGGCGCGCTCGCCGGGGTGAACGTGCCGCTGCACTCGGCGGAGCACTTCTACGTGGTGACCGACCCCATCGACGGGGTGCACACCGACCTGCCGGTGCTGCGCGATCCCGACGGCTACACCTACTTCAAGGAGGAGGTGGGCGGCCTGGTGGTCGGCGGCTTCGAGCCGGAGGCCAAGCCCTGGGTCGCGCCGGACCGGATCCCCTACCCGTTCGAGTTCAAGCTGCTCGACGAGGACTGGGACCACTTCACCGTGTTGATGGAGAATGCTCTGCTGCGCATCCCCGCGCTGCACACCATCGGCATCAAGAAGTTCTACAACGGGCCGGAGAGCTTCACCCCGGACAACCAGTTCATCCTGGGCGAGGCGCCCGAGGTCCGCAACTTCTTCGTCGCGGCCGGACTCAACTCGGTCGGCATCGCCTGCGCCGGGGGAGCGGGCCGGGCGCTGGCGGAGTGGATCGTCGGCGGCGGGCCGACGATGGACCTCACCGCCGTGGACATCAGGCGCTTCGCCGCCTTCAACGGCAACAACCAGTGGCTGCACGACCGGGTCGCGGAGATCCTCGGCCTGCACTACGAGATCCCCTGGCCGAACCGCGAGATGCGCACCGCCCGGCCCTTTCGCCGCTCGCCGGTCTACCACCTGCTGCGGGAGGCGAACGCCGACTTCGGCAGCCGGATGGGCTGGGAACGGGCCAACTTCTTCGCGCCGCCCGGCGAGAAGGCCGAGATCGAGTACTCCTGGGGCAAGCAGAACTGGCTGCCCTGGTCCGCGGCCGAGCAGCGCGCCACCCGCGAGGCGGTCGCCGTATTCGACCAGACCTCGTTCTCCAAGTTCCTGCTGACCGGCCCGGACGCGGAAAGCGTGCTGCAGTGGCTGTGCACCGCCGACGCGGCGGTGCCACCCGGCAGGACCGTGTACACCGGCATGCTCAACGAGCGCGGCACCTACGAGTCGGACGTAACGCTCACCCGGCTGTCCGCCCAGGAGTACCTCATCGTGAGCAGCTCCGCGACGACCGTGCGGGACGCCGATCACATCCGCCGCCGCATCCGCCCCGACCAGCGCGCCACCCTGGCGGACGTCACCTCCCAGTACGCCGTCTTCGGCGTCATGGGCCCGCGCTCCCGTGACCTGCTGTCCCGGCTGACGCGGGCGGACCTGCGCAACGAAGCGCACCCGTTCGGTACCAGCCGGGAAATTGACCTCGGGTACGCGACCGTCCGGGCCACCAGGATCACCTACGTCGGCGAGCTCGGCTGGGAGCTGTACGTCCCCGCCGAGTTCGCGGTCGGCGTGTACGAGGACCTCATGCGCGCCGGGGCTGACCTCGGCGTGCGCAACGCCGGGTACTACGCCATCGAGTCACTGCGGCTCGAGAAGGGCTACCGGGCGTTCGGCCGCGAACTGACACCTGACTACAACCCGGTCGAGGCCGGGCTGCTGTTCACCTGCAAGCTCGCCACCGACATCCCGTTCCTCGGCCGCGAGGCGGTCGAGAAGGCGAAGGCTGGCGGCGCGCGGAACAGGCTCGTATCCTTCGCGGTCGGCAGCGAGGACCCGATGCTGTGGGGCGGCGAGCTCGTCCTGCGCGACGGGGTGGCCGCCGGCCAGGTCACCTCGGGCGCGTGGGGCGAAACGCTCGGCCGCTGCGCCGGCCTGGCCTACCTGTGGGACCCGGACGGCGGCCCGATCGACACCAGGTGGATCGGCGAGGGCTCCTACGCGGTGAGCGTCGGCGGCGACGTATACCCTGTCACGGTCAGCACCAAGCCGCCGTATGACCCGGCGGGGCACAAGATCCGAGCCTGAACAATGACGATCAGCGCCTTCGACCTTTTCAAGGTCGGTATCGGTCCTTCCAGTTCGCACACGGTTGGCCCGATGCGAGCAGCCTGCCTGTTCGCCCGCCGCCTTGACGGCGAGGGCGCGCTCGGCGCCACCGCCGCGGTCCGCGTGGAGCTTTTCGGCTCCCTCGGCGCCACCGGGCACGGTCACGGCACGGTCAAGGCGGTGACCGCCGGTCTTGCCGGGCAGATGCCCGACACGGTAGACCCGGAGCACGCACAACGGTTGCTCGATGACTCCCTCGCGACGGGCAGTCTCGCAGTGCTCGGTAAGCATGAGATCGGCTTCGACCCCGGCCAGGACATCGTGCTGCACCGGCGCAAGCGCCTGGAGTTCCACTCCAACGCCATGACGTTCCTCGCCATCGCGGACGACGGGACCGAGCTGGCGCGCGGCACCTACTACTCCGTCGGCGGCGGTTTCGTGGTCGACGAGGCCGCGCGGTCGCTCACGGAGGGTCCCGGCCTCGTCCCCGACCCGCTGCCGGTGCCGTTCCCGTTTACCACCGGCGCGGAACTGCTCGCGCACGCCGAGCGCACCGGGCTCGCGATCAGCGACATCGTGCTGCACAACGAGTGCGCCAGACGGCCAGAATCGCAGGTGCGCGAAGGCCTGCTTGACATCTGGCGGGTCATGCGGCAGTGCACCGAGGCGGGCATGCGCGCCGACGGCGTGCTCCCCGGCGGCCTGAAGGTGCGCCGCCGCGCCGGCGCGCTGCGCCGGCAGCTCACCGAGGAAACCGGCCTCGTCGAACCGGCGGACTGGGTGACCCTCTACGCCCTGGCGGTGAACGAGGAGAACGCCGCGGGAGGCCGGGTCGTCACCGCGCCGACCAACGGCGCGGCGGGCATCATCCCGGCCGTGCTTCGCTACTACCAGGAGTTCATTCCCGGAGCCGACGACGACGGGATCGTCAGGTTCCTGCTCGTCGCCGCGGGCATCGGCATCCTGTTCAAGGAGAACGCCTCGATCAGCGGCGCCGAGGTGGGCTGCCAGGGCGAGGTCGGGTCGGCATGCTCGATGGCCGCGGGCGCGCTCGCCGAGGTGCTCGGCGGGTCACCGCGGCAGGTCGAGAACGCCGCGGAGATCGGCATCGAGCACAACCTCGGCCTCACCTGCGACCCGGTCGGCGGCCTGGTGCAGATCCCGTGCATCGAGCGGAACGCGATCGCGTCGATCAAGGCGATCACCGCCGCCCGCTTGGCGGTGCGCGGCGACGGCACGCATCACGTGTCGCTGGACAAGGCGATCAAGACGATGCGCGAGACCGGCGCTGACATGAAGGACAAGTACAAGGAGACCGCGCGCGGCGGCCTGGCGCTCAACGTGGTCGAATGCTGAGCCTCTAGCATGGGGCGATGACGGAGTTCCTGAGCTGCCGGCCTAACCTGGAGGTCGCCGATCTCGCCCCAGCCGCCGCGTTCCTGCGCGAGGTGCTCGGGTTCGAGGTGGAGGTCGACGAGCCGGGCATGGGGCTGATGCTGCTGTCGCGCGACGCCGTGGGGCTGGCACTCGTCCGGTCCGCGACCCCTGGCGTCAACGCCACCACCACCGCCTACATCGGCGTCACCGGCGTCGATGAGCTGCACGATGCGTGCGTCGCGCGCGGCGCGCGGATCGTCACCGGCCTTGAGGACCACCCGTGGGGCCTGCGGGATTTCGTGGTCGAGATGCCCGGCGGCCACCGGCTGGCGCTCGGCGAGCGGATCGCACAGCCGGCATCGGCTGGCTGATCGCCGGCTCAGGCTGGTAGCCCGGCACGGGCCACGGCTTCGGCGCGGTCGTCGAAACCGCGAATGTCGGTGACGCGGCCGCCGCTCACCCGCAGGACCTGCCAGCGCCTCGCGGTTCCGCCCTCCTCGGCGGCGCCCGGCGTGCCGGTCACGTCCAGTCCCACGAGCAGGGCATCGGCGGCGGCGGCGACCTCGACGACCGTGGCGCGCGCGCCGGCCGCCTGCGCCCTGGCCCACCAGGCGATGACCTCGTCGCGGTTGCGGCAGTCAAAGTCGCCTGGACCTTCCGGCGCCCCCCAGCGGGCACCGGGGGCAAGCAGGTCCCGCATGGCGTCAAGATCGCCGGACTCCAGGGCGTGCCTGACCCGCGCGGCGAGCGTGCCCGGTTCCGCGCCCGCATTGATATCGCCTGGCATGAAGGTCTCCTAGCCGTGCCCGGTCTCGCTTACACCCGAATCCTAGGCTTCCCGTGAGACCCTGATCGCTGTGCGGCGGTCGGCAGCGCGGCTGTCGTGCTGGGGCATCAGATGGCGGCGAGCAGGGCGGTGAGCGGCCGCGGTATCCGGTCAGGCTCGACCGCCTCGGTCAGCAGCCGCGCGTAGCGCGCCTTCCGCTGCGCGCCCGCGCCGAGGAATCGCCGCAGCTGCGCCGCCTCGTCCTTTCCCCGCCAGGCCGGCTGCCGCTGGATAGTGCGGAACGCGGTGAGATCCCCGTGCGCCGCAAAGACTTCCGTGACCAGCGCGGGCCCGGCCGCCCTGATCAGTTCGTCCTCGAGGTCCTCGACGCAGACGTAGAACCCGAGCCGCTCCAGGTCGCCGATCGAGGCGGCCACGCCGAAGCCGGCCGTGGCGAGCCCGCGGCGGACGATGTGCGCCTCGGCGTGATCGCAAAGTCCGATGATCCGTGCACCGGTTCCCTCGGTTCCGAAGCGCCGCAGGTAGCGGGCAGCGCCGTGGGCGCCGCCGATCGGCAGGACTGTCACGCCCTCGGCGGCCAGGTTCCTGCCGTGCCGCCTTGCCAGGGTCTCGACGGCGATCTGGTCGCTGACTCCCTCGACGAGCACAACGATGCGAGCGCCGTCCGCCCGCGCCAGCGCCTGAGCGGTCGCCTCGGTCGCGGCCGCCGGCCCGGTGACGTAACCGGCCAGCAGATCCTCGCCGTCGCCCGCTCCCATAGGCCCACTGTCGGCCATGACCGCGGCGAGCGCCAGCCGGTTTCCCCGCGGTTGACCGTCCGGCGATTCCTTTCCCGAACTCGCCGAGTCTTCCTGGTTGCAGGTTGACCGACCTCGATCACGCAAGCCAAGGAAAGGAATCCGGTTGCCATGAGCATCCCCGCGACTATGCGCGCCCTCCAGCAGACGTCACTGAACGGCCCGCGGGACCTGCGGCTGATCACCGATGCCAGAGTCCCGGCCGCGCGCCCAGGCGAGGTCCTGATCCGGGTGGCCGCCGCCGGCGTCAACTTCGGCGACATCGCGCAGCCGCACGGCACGTTCCTCGGCGGCCCGCAGCCGCCGTACCTGGCGGGCTTCGAGGCGGCAGGCGAGATCGTCGCGACGGGCGAGGGGGTGACCGGTCTTGAACCAGGAACCCGCGTCATCGGCGTCGGCCTCGGCTGCGGCGCCTTCGCCGAGTACACCGCGCTGCCGGCGGTCTCGGCGATGCCGCTGCCGCCGGGCTGGACAGAACAGGAGGCCCTTGGCCTGATGGTGAACTGGCTCACCGCGCTCGCCGCGCTCAGGCCGCTTGGCGGCATCACCGCGGGGCAGATCGTGCTGATCCCGGCCGCGGCCGGCGCGACTGGCCAGGCGGCGGTGCAGCTGGCCAAGTACTACGGTGCGACGGCTATCGCCACCGCCTCGCCGGGCAAGCACGAGACGGTGCGGGCGCTGGGCGCCGACCACGTGCTCGACTCACGCAGCGCCGATCTCGCGCGCGAGGTGCTGCGGCTGACCGGCGGCGCCGGCGCCGACCTGGTGCTTGAAGCGGCGGGCGGCGCCACGTTCGGCGCCAGCCTGGCCGCGGCCAAGCGGGTCACCGGCCGGGTCGTCGTTTATGGCACCGCGGGCGGCGAAGCCACGGTGACCAACTGGGAACTGATATACCGGCACCAGGTCCACATCATCGGGCTGAACATCGGCGTGCTGATGCAGTCCGCACCGCAGATCGCCGGCGAGATGATGGGGGAGATGCCGGCGCTGATGGCCGCCGGGGTGGTCACTCCCGGCCAGCCCACTGTGTATGAGCTCGCCGACGGCCCGAAGGCGCTCGCGGAGCTGGCAGCCCGGGCGACCGTCGGCAAGCTGGCTCTGCTGCCCTGAGCTGACCAGGAGGATCGCGCGGCGTGCCAGATAGCACGGGATTCGTCGAGGACACCGAGCCGTTCCGGCGCGAGCTGCTCGCGCACTGCTATCGCATGCTCGGCTCGTTCCAGGATGCGGAGGACCTGGTCCAGGAGACGTACCTGCGGGCCTGGCGGTCCTATGGCGGGTTCGAGGGCCGGTCCTCGGTGCGTACCTGGCTGTACCAGATCGCCACCAACGGGTGCCTGACCGAACTGGCTAAGCGCAGCCGGCGAATGCTGCCGTCCGGCCTCGGCGACCCCGAACAGGATCCCGGGGTGTACCCGGATGACGCCGGGTCAGTGGTGAGCTGGCTGCAGCCGGTGCCGGACGCGCTGGTGACTCCCGACTCGGGTGATCCAGCGGTGATCGTCGCCGCGCGTGCGGGACTGCGGCTGGCGCTCATCGCCAGCCTGCAGTACCTCCCGCCCAGGCAGCGTGCCGTCCTGGTGCTGCGGGACGTGCTGGCCTTCCCCGCCACCGAGGTCGCGGTCATGCTCGGCACGACGACGGTGTCGGTCAAGAGCGTGCTGCAGCGCGCCCGCGCCCGGCTGAAGGAGGCGGCCCCGGCAGCCGATCAGATCACCGAGCCGACCGAGTCGCGGGCCCGCGCGCTCCTCGACCAGTACATCTCGGCGTTCGAGAACGCCGACGCCACCGAACTGGAACGGCTACTGCTCGAGGACGCCACCATCGAGGCGACGCCGATGCGGACCTGGTTCGCCGGCCGCAAGACCTGCGTGCCATTCCTGCGCAACCTGATGGGATCGCCCGGTGACTGGCGCATGCTGGCCACCGGCGCCAACGGGCAGCCCGCGGCGGCGGCCTGGACCCGGGACGAGCACGGGACCTACCAGCCGTACGGCGTCTGCGTGCTCACCGTCACCAGTGAAGGCATCCGCCAGGTCAGGTCCTTCGGAGAACCCGCCCTCGTCACCCTGTTCGGGTTCGGCCCTAGCCTCGCAGGGAAGGGACTCCTCCCGTGACCATGCCCAACTTGGAGGTCACCGAACGGGAGATCGAGCTCATGCACGAACGCGATGTCTGGCGCCGCCCCAACAAGTGACTGGCCGCCGTCGCGGCCGGTCATGGGATACAACACCTGGTACCACTTCCGGACAAGCATCACCGAGTCCGCCGTTGTCAGGCAGGCGGAACTGCTGGTCAGCTCGGGGCTGGCCGCTGCGGGATACAACTGCGTCAACCTCGATGACGGGTGGATGGCCGCGCAGCGGGCCGCCAACGGTGAACTCACCGGGGATGCTGCGAAGTTCCCGCGGGGGATGCCCTGGCTGGCCGACCAGGTTCACGCTCTCGGCCTGAGGTTCGGCCTCTACACGGCGATCGGCGCGCGGACCTGCCAGTCCCTGCCAGGGAGCTGGGGACACTACGACCAGGACGCGCGCACGTTCGCATCCTGGGATGTCGACTTCGTCAAGGTCGACGACTGCGGCGGCATGCCCCCCGGGACCAGCGTGGCGGCGCTGACGGAGCACTTCCGCCAGTTCGGCGCGTGCCTGAGGCAACATAACCCGGACGTCGTGTACTCCCAGGAGCTGCCCATTCACCAGATCGGCAAGCCTAGCTTCCGCTCGTCCGTCCGGGCCTCGGCTGAAATCGCGCACATGTGGAGAGTCGCCCACGACGAATCACCGCTGAGTCATGACTATGCGTCCGCGATGATCCTGGGCCACCTGGCGGCCGTCCGGGATTTGCATTCCTTCGCAGGGCCGGGCCACTGGAATGACCTCGACATGGTTGCCCCGGCCTATCCTGAGAGCGGCTGGACGCTGGCGGACCTGCGTAACCAGCTGTCGGTATGGGCGATGGAAGCCAGCCCGTTGCTCATCTCGGCGGACATCGGCGCGCTGCCCCCTGACGCGCTAGCCGCCCTGAAGAACCCGCACATGATAGCGATCGACCAGAGCGGAGAGCAGTGCTCCACGGTGGTCATGAACGGGCCCGTCGAGGCGCTCATGAAGCTCGATCCGGAAGGAGGGATCGCCGTCCTGTTCGTCAACCTGGGGGTGGGCACCGTTACCGGGCGGTTCTCGCTGCCGCAGCTTGGCATCACCGCCGCCAGGGCCAGCGGCCACGACGTGTGGACGGGGGAAACGACAACCTTCAGCGAAGTGTCCGTCACCCTCGAGGAGGAACAGACCGTGCTCCTTCAGGTCAAGAGCACCGGATGACGTCATGCCGCTAGCGGACTGCTTTACCGCCGCCCGGCTCGCGGAGCACCTGAGGCCCTGGCGCCCGTACCCGCCGGCCGCCGACCGCCGGTTCTGGGACCGCGTGCCCACAGAAACCCGCGAGCGCCTCCTGGCCCAGGCCGGGCCCGTCAGCCAGCGGCCGTGGCCGCTGCTCACCGCCACCACCTACGGCCGGTTCAGCGCTGACGGCGACCGCCAGGCGTACGAGCGCCCGTACTTCGCCCGCCGCGACAAGCTCATCGCCGCTGTCGTCACCGCGGTCCTCACGGGCGACACGTCTGACGCGGACATCACGGACGGCGTGTGGCTGCTGTGCGAGGAGAGCACCTGGTGCCTGCCCGCGCACCAGCCTGGCGGCCTGCCCGACCCGGATAACCCCCACGTTGACCTGTTCGCCGCCGAGACTGCCGCGCTGCTCGCCTGGACCGTCCTGCTGACCGGCGAGCACGAGGCGCGCATCCGCCGTGAGGTGAAGATCCGCGTCCTTGACCCCTACCGGGCCCGCGACGACTGGCGGTGGCTCGGCCTGGGTGACCCCGCCCACCTGAACAACTGGACACCCTGGATCCACGCGAACCTTCTCATCGCCAGCCTTCTGCTCGACGACCAGCCGCACGCCACCGCGGCCCGTGCCGTCGCCGCCCTCGACCGTTACCTCGACGTGGTGCCCGATGACGGCGGCTGCGACGAGGGCGCCAGCTACTGGTGGCGGGCCGGCGCCTCGCTGTTCGAGTGCCTGCAGACGCTCACCGAGGCCTGCGGGAACGACTTCGGCGCCTTCCATCTGCCCAAGGTGATGGCTGTCGCCCGCTACCCGATGGCCGCGCATATCGCCGGCGACGTGCACGTCAACTTCGCGGACGGCCCGATCCGCCCGCCGGGAACCGTCCCGCACCTGCTGTACCGCTTCGCCGTCCGTACCGGCGATGCCCAACTGCGGCAGCACGCCCGGGCGATGCAACCGGAGCACGCCAGCCTGATCACCGGCCCCAACGGCTCGCTGGGCCGCGTCCTCGCCGCGATCACCGACGACGAGTGGACCGCGCTGCCGCCCGCGCGGTTCCCCGCGCCGCGACAGACCTGGCTGCCGGCCACCGGAGTGCTGACCGCCCGGGAACGCGAAGGCGACACGGCGGGCCTCTACCTGGCTGCGAAAGCCGGCCACAACGACGAGTCGCACAACCATAACGACGTCGGCTCGTTCGTCATCGCCTACAACGGCCGCCCGCTGCTGGTCGACCCCGGGGCCGGCGTCTACACCAGGCAGACGTTCGGCCCAGACCGCTACCAGATCTGGACCATGCAGAGCTCGTGGCATAACACCCCGGCCCCTGCCGGGCACACCCAGGCCGCGGGCCGCGCGCACCGCGCCATGGACGTCAGCGCGTCCCTGTCGGTGACCGCCGCCGAGCTCGCGCTAGACCTCGCCGCCGCCTACCCCGCCACGGCAGGTGTCCGCTCCTGGTGCCGCACGCTGCGGCTGGACCGCGTCGCGCCGCTGATCGCTATCCACGACCGCTGGGAGCTAATCCAGTCATCCGAACGGACGGCGTGCTACCTCATCACGCCAGCGGAGCCTCGGGTGGCCGACGGGAGGATCCTGCTCCCGTTCGGACTCGTGATTGACGTCGATGCCACAGTGGATGGCATGAGCGCGGGCGCCATCAGCGTCGAGCGCCGCGACTTGGACGACCCGCAGCTGCGGGCCGTCTGGGGTGATCACCTGTACCGGATCACTCTGGCACTGCCCGGGCAGCGCGGCTCACTCAGCATGGTGGTCAGGCATGGCCCGGGGCATCAGTAGAGGGCGGCGGCGCTGTGAATCATCGCGGCCAGCCGAGAAGGCGCCGGTCGACGTCGGTGGGCTCCTTCCACCGGCGATAGCGGACGCTCAGCGCGCGGCCGTGCCAGACCGCGTCGGCGACGGCCGGCAGGAACGGAACCTCGTCGCTCACTCCGTACCAGGCGGACGCGTCCAGGTGAAACCGGGACTGGACCTGGCCGACCTGGTCGGCGAGCGCGGGCGGCAGCGCGGCACGGATCTTGAGCTGGGCCGCGGCAAGAACGGAACCGAGACCGAGCTCGGCCGCGGGGCCGGGGAGACCGGACAGGCTAAGCGCCTTCGCCTCGTCCGCGCTGAGCCCGGTCAGCCTGGTCCGGTAGCCGTCCACCAGCTGGTAGCCGCCACGATGCCCGGCGTCGCCGTACAGCGGGATGCCGGCGGTGTGCAGCGACTCGACGTCTCGGTAGATCGTGCGGACCGACACCTCGAGCTCGTAGGCGAGCTCGGCCGCGGTCAGGCGGCCACGGGCCTGGAGCAGCAGGAGGATGGAGATCAGCCGGCTGGCGCGCATGTCTCCATCATCTACTGACAGAACGTGTCAGTGAAGCGGATCTACGCTGCCAGACATGGCATTCAAGGAGAAGCTGCTGTCGAGCCCGCCGCCGATCGAGGCGGGCGGCCGTCACTACAACTGGGTCTGGGACAACGTGCTGCACATGCGCGGTGCGGCCGCCGCCGAGGCGGCGCTCGGGTGCACCGACGAAGACCCGACGCACTTCATGCCGCTGGACCGGCCGTGGATCGGGTGCGTCTGGGAACTGCCGCCAATCCAGCACGAGCGTGACGCCTGGGTGCGGCACATGCTGATGCCCGATGTGGCCGACCTCGCCGGCTACCTGGGCGACACAATGCCCGAGGGCACCACGGGGAGGATGGGATGAGCGCGCACGACTTCGACTTCCTGCACGGCAGCTGGCAGATCTCGCACCGCCGCCTGCGGGAACGGCTCACCGGGTGCGACGAGTGGGACACCTTCGAATCCAGCACGCGCTGCTGGCCCATCCTCGGCGGCGCCGGCAACATGGACGAGGGCGAGCTGCGCGGCTATCACGCCATCACGCTGCGACTCCACGATCCCGAATCGGGTTCATGGTCGCTGTACTGGATAACCAGCGCCACAGGAGCCACGATCGAGCCCCGGTGACCGGGCGGTTCGCCGGCACGACCGGGGACTTTCTCGGACCAGACACGCACAACGGCATTCCCGTGGTCGTCCGGTACCGGTGGGCCGTGCTTGGCCCGGACAAGTGCCAGTGGGAGCAGGCGCTGTCGCCGGATGACGGGAAGACCTGGGAGACGAACTGGTACATGGACCTCAGCCGGACCGGCTAACGATCGAACTTACCCGGCCCGCTCGCGGCCCTCGGTGAAGAACCCGGCGACGGCAAGCGCGTCGGGCAGGTCCCGCAGCGGCACGGCGGCGCCAAACGGGGCGTTCCAGAACTCGCCCGCGGGCGGGGACGCCACGCCCACGTACGCATAGGGCTCCTCGATGAAGCCGTCGCCCGGCGACACGCCGAAGTTCATCTCATGCACCCGGATCGCCACATCGAAGTGCTCCGGCCACAGCACCGGTGACTCGCCCGCGGCGAAGGCCACAAGCGCGTCGTGGCCGAGCGCCAGTGCCTCCAGGATGAGGCCGGCCTGGCCAGGGTCAACGGCCAGCGTCTCATCGGGCTCGACCCCGGAGCCGCCCTCGTAGGCGCCCTCCGGCCTGCCCGCCGCCACTCCCAGCTCCGCTCCGAGTTCACGCGGGGTGCGGCCGTGAATGGCGGCCGTCGCCCCTTCGGAGTCCGAGACACCGGAGCCGTCAACCCGCAGCCTGGGCATCAGCGTGGTCGCGAAGCCGCCGGGGACGACGCCAAGCCGCAGCCTGCCCGTGGCTCGGTACTGCGGGCCCGCGAGGACCAGTTCGGCCACCCCGTGCAGACTCCGGCGCGTCAGCGCAAGCTCATCGTTTCCCATGACGACATTCTCCACGCGGACCGCCGTCCTCTTGCGGCAGCCCACGGTCCGCGAGACCCTCACGCTAACGGCGGCACAGTTACCGTCAGGCCGAAGGGGAGTGAGCCGTGATCGAGCCGTATCAGGCGCTGGGCCTGGTGCCCACGATGCGGGGCATCCGGCGCCGCGAAGAGATCAGCAGGAACATCGAGCACCTGTCACACCTGATCAAGGCCGCGTCGTGGCTGTCCAGCCTGGACCTGCCGGTCAGGCTCATCGCTATACCCGAAGGCGCACTGCAGGGGTTCAACGACGAGGTCCTTGACCTCAACCACGAGGAGTTCGCCCGCGAGTGCGCCATCGACATCCCCGGGCCAGAGACCGACGCACTCGGCGCGCTGGCACGGCAGTGGAACGCGTACCTGATGGCCCAGGCCAAGGCGCGCCATCCGGAGTTCCCCGGGCGATTCTTCAACGTCGGCTTCATCCTGTCGCCAGCGGGCGAGGTCATCCTGCGCCACCACAAGGTGGTGCCGCTGCTGCCGGTGGAGCACTCGGTAACCCCGCACAATGTCTGGGACAAATGGATCGAGCTGTACGGCCGCAACCTCGACGCGTTCTACCCCGTGGCCGACACCGAGATCGGCCGCCTCGGGTTCCTGATGGCCAACGAGGGCTCCTACCCGGAGAACGCCCGCGGCCTCGCCATGAACGGCGCCGAGGTCGTCTACCGGGGCCCGTACCCGCACCCGCACGTGGGCAACGGCCTGTTCGAGGTGCAGAACCGCGCCCGCGCCCTCGACAACAACTTCTACCTGATCGCCTGCAACGTCGGCACGTACTACCTGCACGCCGAATCCGACATACCCATCGACACCTTCGGTGGGGGCTCTGCCGTGATCGACTATCGCGGCCAGATCGTCGGCCGGCACAACTACAGCGCGGGATCCTCCTGGGTGGCCGGCACCGTCGACATCACGGCGCTACGCCACTTCCGGGCCACGGCGCAATGGGACAACTGGATCAAGGACCTCACGACCGAGCAGTACCAGCTCATCTACGAGCAGCCCGTCTATCCCAAGAACCTGTATCTCGAACGCGCCCCCTACGATCACCAGGAGTACCGGCGCGAGGTCACCGAGCGGCAGATCGAGCTCATGCACGAACGCGACGTCTGGCGCCGCCCCGACAAGAGCTAAGACGCGCCGTGCATGGCCCGCCAGCTGGAAAACCGCCGCAGCGCAGCCGGGACAAGGTCGATGAGCAGGGCAAGGGCCAGGACAGTTCCCGTGCCGAGGGCGACCCCGCCCACCGTGTCGGTGAAATAGTGCCAGCGCAGGCCGATGACTCCGACCGCCACGAGGGCCGTGACCGCGCAGGCGACGACCACGAACGCGGTGCGTACCACCCGGGTCGCGGTCCGCCGTGCCGGGTCATGAAGCAGCACGCCGAGCACCGTGGCCAGGGTCATGGCGGACGCCGTATGCCCGCTGGGGAAGGACAGCTGACCCAGATGCGTCCGGCCGACAAGGTGCTTGAGCACCGTGTCATTGAGAAACGCGGTCACCGGAACGGCGGTCACCGCCAGCACCGCGCCATTGGGCCGCCTGGCGATGAGGCAACCGGCGGCAATGGCGGCGCTGACCGCGATGAGCGGGATGGTCGACCCAGGCTGCGCGAACCAGGCCAGGATGCCCCGGTGACCGCCGAGGGACGCGACCATCGTGGTGTCGACGACGGAATCAAACCCGTCCGGTCGCGCCTGCCCCCTGAGCAGCAGGCCGAGCGTGGCGATGGCGACCAGGCACGTGGCAAGCACTGGCCAGGCCCGGCTTTGCCTCAGGTCCCTCAGCAGCGGCCTTCCGTCCTGCCTCATCGTCGCCTGCCTGCTAGCTGGTCAGCACGGAGGAGCTCCCGTTCCAGAATGGTCTCTGCGCCACACACCGACAATAGCGCCCTAGTCGTGAGACAGGTCACATCGCTTGGCTTGTCCGCTTTTCGGCCGTGCTCCTTGCGGGTATACACCCTCGCACTCGGCGCAAACAGTCGTTTTACGGCACTGCCCAGCCCGCCCGCCCGCCGCCAGCCGAAGGTAGTCAGATGGAAGCTAACGCAGACAGCTTCCTCGAACTCATTCACCAGTTCGAGGACTTCACCGACGCGGTCTCTCCCGAGCAAGCGCATGCCGAACTCGACGAGACAACCCTGCAGCTGTTCTGGATGCAATGGCCGCAGATGTCCGCCTGGGCCGGGTCGCTGTGGCGCCTGCTGTCCGAGGAGCTGTCCGGCCCGTCCTCTCCGCACATCGACCCGGAACTAGACGAGGTCGGCGAAAGTGGCTGACCCTTCCAGCCGCCCCGGCAGGGCTACGACCGTCGGCGATGTGATGACCACCCGCGTGGTCACGACCAGTCCCGACGACCCCGTCGCGGACGCCGCCGCCGCCATGGTCAGCCAGAGGACCGGATCGGCGCTCATCATGCAGGGACGCCTCCTGGCCGGCATTCTCACCGAGCGTGACGTGCTGCGGGCCGCGGCATCCGGCACCGACCTGACGAATTCCCCCGTGTCCGCCTGGATGACCAAGGACCCGGAGCAGGCCTCACCGGATACCACGGTCGAGGACGCCCTGCAGATCATGCTGCTCAATGGCTTCCGGCACCTCCCCGTGCTCGAAGCACGTGAAGTGCGCGGCGTCGTCAGCCTCCGTGACTTGGCCGCCTCCCGGATCACCCGGCACTCCGCCACCTAAGACGCGGATGAGCGGAGGTGTAATTCTGCTGGGAAACGGCGGTTTCCAGCCGCCGTTAACAGGTCCGCATTTCGTCTTGTCCAGGCGCAAACGCGTGATTATCCTGCTCTCCTGCGGTGGCTCACCCGCCGTAAGGGGGAGGGAACATGCCGGCGCCTGCCGATGCGCTCGAAGTAGTCTGCGCTTTGCGCCTGGGCTGGTATCTAGCTGAGGTCCGCGGCCGGAACCGGCCCGCGGGACCGCAGCCCCCAGGAAATGAGTTTTCCCGCCGCGGCAGTCATTTCCTGCCGCTGCGCATCGAGCGCTCGGCCGCTGAGCAGCGGGCGGAAGCCCAGGCAGTCTTGTGCAAGCTGGCCGGCGATCTGCAGGTGGATACGGTCTTGGTCAATGGCCAGCAGCAGAGCAGGACGGCCGTCATCGAGCGAATGGCGCGTGTCCTTGCGGCGGCCGAACCGGAGACCCCGGCGGCCGTGGCGGCGTGGGATGCCCTTTCTGCCGCCATCTACCAGCTGGATGCGCACGCCCAGGACACTCTGGCGGCCCAGTCCGATATGCGTGCCGCCGCCTACCAGCTCGGGCGCGGGCTCGCCGAGGCGTACTGGGCCCTGGACCCGGACGCGGCCTGCGCTCCGCTGATGCCGCAGTGCTGGGCATTCCTGCTCGGGGAGCAGCGGTGCCAAGAACTGGCGAGGCTGGCTGGCCGCCTGAGCGGATACTTCAACCCGTACTGCGCTCCCGCCGTGGCCGGCACACTCCGCCTGTGGCAGTCGGTTGCCAGTGACCAGGAGTGGCGGAAGGGCGCCCAGGACCATCTCTACCGGCAGCTGCGCCGCTGGTATGAACTGCTGATCCTCGGTCAGGATCCCTCAACGCTTATCCCGCCCTACGCGCTCCTTAAGGACTGGCGGGCGGCCTTTCACGCCGCGCGGGCCCTGTGGATTCAGATCGTCACCGCGGCGATCAGCATCGGCCTGGTGATCGCACTCATCACCTTGATCCTCAGCGGTTCGGCCAACGCGGTCCTCAAGGCGATCTTCGGTGTTGTCGGAGTGGTCGGCCTGTCAGCCGCCAGTATTCAGGCCGGACTAAAGACCACCGCGCAGGGGCTGCTGAGCAGGCTCCGCCAAGATGCCTACACCGACCTGGTCGCATCCGCCGTCGCCGAGGCGCCAGGCAAGCCCGGTGCCCGCAGCCCCCACCGGGCCGTCGTCGCGGAGGTAAGGAAGCGGACACTGACCACCGTCGGCGACGCCGCAGTCCCGTAACCGCCCAGCGGACCTGAGGCTGCGGCGCGGCCCGATCACATCAAGTCGGCGAGTTCGGTGATGGACGACACGGACAGGTCCCATGATCCGGTGGCGACGCCGGCCCCGGGAATCCCCGGCCCTCGCTCCAGCGGCCTGGAGATGAACGCCGCCGCCAGGCCCGCCTCGCGGGCGGCCGCGAGGTCGGCCTCGTGCGCCGCGGCCAGCATGATTTCTCCCGGCTCGAGGCCGAGCATGGCGGCCGGCCGCAGGTATGCCTCCATGGCCGGCTTGTACGCCATCGACACGTCCGAGCCAAGGATCACGTCCCAGGGCAGCCCGCCCGCCTTCGCCATGTCGAGCAGCAGGGACGTGTTCCCGTTCGACAGCGGTCCCACGATGTAATTCCGCTTCAGTGCGGTGATGCCCGCCGCGCTGTCGGGCCACGGTGGCAGGAAGTGCCAGGCGCGGTTGAGATCATCAAGCGCCGCCGGGCCGAAATCGCCCGGACCGAGCCCCAGGTCCGCAAGCACGCCATCGAGGTTCTCGCGGTGCAGCACGTCCAGCGGCGCGAAGGGCCGCTCTCCGGTGCTGACCCGGCGCATCGCTGGCACGTACCGTGACCGCCAGGCGTCGGCGAACGCCCCGGCGTCGAGTTCGAGGCCATGCTCGCCGGCGAAACGGCGAACCGCCGCCGCGACCCCCGTCCGCCAGTCGACCACCGTGCCGAACACGTCGAACAACACGGCCTGCACGGGCCTGGCGGTAGACGCGGAGATGAATGTCACCGGGCAAGCATCCCATCCTGGCAGCGGTACCGCCGTCTAACGCTGCCGGCGGGCGGCAAGGCGGCGGCGCATGATCGTGGCCTGTTCGGCGACGGCGAGCCGCAGGACGTTATCCGCCAGCACGGCGGCATCAGCCGCTTCGATGGTTGCCTCGGAAACGAGCGTTACCGGGAACACCAGTCGGCTCAGCCGCGCCTTCGGCCACGGCTTCCTGCCGACGAGCGCGGTGAGGGCCTCGGTGAAGTACCGGTCGCGGTAGCCGGCCATCAGCTCCTCCTGCCCGGGCACCCAGATGCCGGCGGCGGACGCCTGTGCGATCCTGGCCGGCTCGCTACGGGAGAGTGACACGGCCCAGGCGGCCTCCTTCGCCGTCAGTTCCGGCCGCATGGCCAGGCAGGTCGCGCGGTTCACCTCGCCGGTGACCGGGTCGAGTCGCGGCAGCGCGTCGATGTCCTCCTCGCGCGCCAGCCCGCGTGCCGCGAGCGTGAACAAGATCCGCGCCCGCAACTCGGCATCGATGCCGACTCCGTCCGGCAGGTCCTTTCCGGCGAGCCATGCGCCGAGCAAGGCGAGCTGATCGTCAGACTGCGCGGCGGCGGCGAAGCCGATCGCGAGCTTGCGCGCGTCCCCGGCCGCGGTCCGTGTCGCGTTCGCGATCTGTTCACGCAGGCCGGCTCGCTGGCCGGGCGGAGCCCACGCGTCGGCGGCCTCGACGGCGCGGCTGAGCAGCGTCTCGACGCCTGACTCGGGCAGACCGCCGGCCTGCAGACGCCTGCATGCCATGTCAGTGAACTGCAGGGCCGGCAGCTCGCCGCCGGTGACGAGCAGCCAGAACCCGTTCCAGCACACCGCCTCGCTGAGCGGGTCGCCCACCTGGCAGGCGGCCGCAGTGAGCACCCGCAGGGATCCTGCGTCGAACCCGGTCCGCGTGTAGGAGAGGTCCTGGTCGTTGAGGACGATCGCGTCCGCGGAAGTCAGCCCGCCCACCACGGTCCGCTCCGCGTCGAGTTCGGCATGCATCAGGCTGCGTCGGCGCAGCCTGCCGTCGCGGTCCAGGTCGTAAAGTCCGATGCCGATTCGCTGACGGCGCGGCACGTCCTGGACCACGGCGTCATCGCCGTCGAGGAGGATCGTGGTCGCGCCCTCGGTGCGCAGCCACTGATCCGCCCAGCCTGCCAGGTCCTGCCCGCTGGCCCGGGACCAGCAGCCGACCAGGTCATCCAGCGTCGCGCTGCCGAATGCGAACCTGCTCAGGTAGTCGTTCAGTCCCAGCCGCAGCGCGTCATCGCCGATCAGCGCGGCGAGGGAGCGGATGACGCTAGCGCCCTTCACGTACAGGATGCCGTACGGCTTGTCCCGGCCCTGCGTGGCCGTGCTGACCGCAGACCACACCGGCTGCCGGCTCGGCAGGCCGTCCGCCTCGTAGGCCCTCGGCTTGTCTGTGTAAGCGAATCCGGTCCACGACGCCGATTCGCTGACCCCGGAGATCGCGGCGAGCGCGGCGTACGACAGGTAGGTGGCGATCGCTTCGTCCAGCCACACGTCGTCCCACCACCGCGGCCCGACCAGGCAGCCGAACCACAGGTGTGCCACCTCATGCGCGCAGATCATCGCGCCGAACTGGTCACCGGCGGCCGACCGCCCGAGCAGCCTCTCGTTCACCACCATCAGGCCGGGGACCGAAAGCGCCATGGCGGCCAGGTCCGGCATGAACACGATGTCGTACGCGGGGTAAGGGCACGGTACGCCGAGGTTATCCGCGTACCAAGCGACGGCATCGCGGGCATTGCTCATGAACCGGGGCAGGGAGGCCACCGCCGGCTGGCCGAGCAGCGAGTGGCGGTGCCTGACGGTCACTTCCGTCCCGCCCGCCTGAGTACGCGCCGCTGCGGGGAACGGCCCGGCGCAGAACGTCATGTCGTATGGCCGCATCCCGCTGACCGGCATGAACGTGACCACATCGCCCTCGCGTCTAGCCAGCTGGCCGTTCGCCACGCACTCCCAGCCGTCGGGGAGCCGTACCGCGAACCGGAACGTCGCGGTCAGGTCCGGCTGGTCAAAGCAGCAGAACAACTCCGGTCCGCAGTCCGGGTAGCACATCGCCATGAGGTAACTCGCGCCGTCAGCCGGGTCCGTGAACCTGCTCAGCCCGTGTCCCTCGAGCGAGAACCCGGCCTCGGCCTCCGCCACCAGGACCGCCTGGTCAGCGTCGCCTGCCCGGCTCAGGTACAACCGGCCGTCTTGCGGCGGCGGCAGGCTCACCCCATCGAGCGTCACACCGCGCACGCCCTGGGTGCGCAGCTCGGCAAACGTGCTCGCGTCCGGCCGCAGCCACCGGAATCGGACCTTGGTCCTGGAAACTACCGGCTCGGCCGTCAGGTCGAGAAGAATGTCATACGACTTGACCTCGATGGTCCGGGCCCGGTCACTCGCCTCATCCTGAGTCAGATCAGCCACTTGGCGAGCCTAACGCCGGACAGGCGGGCTCCGCTGGTCTCACACCGGGACGGCTCAGCCGAACCGAAGGATGCTGAGCAGGCCGAAGGCCAGGCAGTAGATGGCGAACGGGGTCAGGGTGCGGGTCTGGAACCAGCGGACGAGAAACCGGACCGACGCGTAGGCGGCGATGCCGCAGACGATGAAGCCGATGGCGACCTGGCCATGGATGTGCGCGCCGGCCGGCCCGGCCAGCGAGGGGACCTTGAGCAGGCCGGCCGCGAGGATGACGGGGGTGGCCAGCAGGAACGCGAACCGGGCGGCATCCTCGTTGTCGAGGCCACGCCACAGCCCGCCGGCCATGGTCACCCCGGAGCGGCTGATCCCGGCGAGCAGCGCGAGGATCTGCGCGGCCCCGATCACGGTGGCGTCCTTGTAGGAAAGCCCGGAGATGCGCTCGTCGGACCTTTCCGCCGCTGCGATGTCGGCGGCGGCCCGTCCACCGGACGGCCCACGGTGCGACGCCGGCGCCCCCCGGTCGGCTGGCTCGTGCGGGAACGCGGGGGCGTGCGGCGGACCAGCGGCGTGCGACGGGGCACCGGGGTAACCCGGGTCCGCGGCGTATGCCGGCGCATGGGGCTGCACGGAGCTCGTGGCGACGGCCGGGACGCCCGCCTGCTTCCGCCGGGCGGTGGAGCGGCGCAGCACCTCCGCGCCGAGCAGGATCAGCCCGTTGATGAACAAGAAGATCGCGGCGGCCAGTGGTTTGGCGAACAGGGTACGGAACGCGTGCTCAAGCAGGATGCCGGTCAGCCCGACGGGGATCGTCGCGAAGATGATCATCCACGCGAGCCGCTCGTCCTTGTCCTGGACCGACAGGCGCGGTCGCCGCGCCCGCATGCTCAGCCGCACGCTCGCCGGCAGGCTGCGCAGGAAGCCCCGGATGATCCTGACCCAGTCGGCGCGGAAGAACCACAGCAGCGCAAGCGCCGTCGCGCAGTGCAGTGCCACGATGTAAGCCAGGTAGAACGAGCTCTCGCTGTTCGCCTCGGATGACTGGGTGACCAGAGACTCCCAGGAGCCGCCGAACCAGGCCGGCACCAGCACCGAATGGCCGAGGCTCGAAATGGGGAACAGTTCGGTGACGCCCTGGATCAGCGCGATCACAACTGCCTGAAGGTACGTCACACCGGCTCCTCGTCCGCTCAGGGGTACAGTTAGCAGGCTGTCCGCAGACCCCCGGGATCTATACAGCGTAGTATTTCTACAGACGTGTAGATGTTATGCCATGCGGCGGCCGTGCGCACCCACCAAAGGTGGTTCTACCGCTGGCAGTTCGGGCACCAGTACCTGATGCGTTCCTGGCCGGGCGCACCCTGCTCACCCTTCCTGATCGGCGTCCCGCAGCGTCGGCACGGCCGCCCCGCCCGCCCGTACACCCAGGTCTCCATGCCCGGCCTGGTGTCTCCGGTCGTCGCATGCCCCGCTCGCGCCTTGTTTGCGTCGAGCAGCCGGTGCCCGAGGTCCGCCATGGCGTGCAGGTCTTCGACCGACCCGGCGGGCCGCCATGGGTCGACGCCGGACAGGAAGAGCGTCTCCGCCGTGTAGATGGTCCCAAGGCCCGCCAGGTTCCGCTGGTCGAGCAGCGCCTCACCGATGGGCCGGGCCGGCTCGCGGGCGAGCCGCTCGGCCGCGACCGCGGCGGCCGCCGCGTTCCAGTCCTGCCCGAGCAGGTCGGGCCCGAGGTACCCGACCACCTGGTCCTCGTGTGCGGTGCGCAGCACCTCGGTGATGCCGAGCAGGAACCCGGCGGCGAGCCACTGCGAGTTCCCGAGCAGCAGTCGAAGCTGGAACGAACGTCCCGGCGGCCGCTCGCCCGCGGCGACGATCCGCCAGTAGCCCTCCATCTTGAGGTGCGTGTGGACGGTCAGGCCGCCCCCGGTGCGGATGAGCAGGTGCTTGCCGCGCGCGGTGGCCTCGGTGACGAGCTGGCCGGTGAGGTTGACCGTCGCGTACCTGGGGACCCGGAAGTCGCTGCGGGTCAGCACCTGCCCGGCGAGGGCAGCGTGCAGGCGCTGGGCGGTGGACCAGACGACGTCACCTTCGGGCACGGTTCAAGTCTGCCCGACTGCCGTGGGTAACGCGGCCGTTAGTAGCGGCCGCCGTCCCTAGGAGCGGCGTGCCCGTTGCCTGGGGTGTAACTGGGCCGGTTCTGGTCGTTCCCGCTCGCCGGGTAGCCGTCGGGCGCCGGCCGGTAGTACCGGCCTTCCGCGGCGTCCTGCGCGCTGCCTGATGGCGGGGCCGGGCGGGACGGGAAGGGCTGGCCCGGGTACGGGTAGGAGCCGGTGACCGCGGAGTCATAGGGGTTGAGTCCGCCGCTCGCGGTCATCCGGGGGCCTGATGGCCCGGCGGCTGGCCCGCCGACGGGTGCGCTGAGCGGCGCCGCGTTTGCGGGCATGCCAGCGGAGTAGCCGTTCGCGCTCGCCGGGGGAAGCTGGGGCTGGCGGTGCTGCCCCTGCTGGCGCGGCTGTGCCGGGCGCGGCTGCGGCTCGTAGGACGGCGCCGCGGGGAAGCCCCCCGTGCCGGGGATGTTGACCCGGCCGGAGTTGCGCGCCGGCTGCGACGGCTGGCTGTGCTGACCGGACTGGCTGTGCTGCGACGATCCGCCGGGCTGTCCCGGCTGGCCGCCTTGTGCGGGGTAGCGTCCGCTTGGCGCGGCAGCGGCGGGGGCGTCGCCGCGGAACTGCCGGTACTCGCCGGTCCGCTGGTCGGAGCCTCGCTGATCCGAGGGCCGCTGGTCCGCGGCCTGGTAGGCCGGGTATTCGCCGGTGTACTGGCCGGACTGATACTGGCCGGACTGGTACTGGCCACCGGTGAGGAACGTCTCGGCGTGCTCGGTGAGCTGGGCCTGTGCCTGAGAGCGCCGCGCCGCGACCCGGTAGGAGCGGCCGTCGGTCTCGGCGTGCGAGGAACGTGAGTAGGCGGTGCTTGTCAGCGGGTCGTCGCCGCCGGTCCTGGCCGGTGCGCCGCCACGTCCCTGTGCGGGCCAGGTGCCACTGCCGTTGATGTCACGGCCGTTGATGTCACGCCCGTTGATGTCACGCCCGTTGATGTCACGCCGTTCCTGGCTGCGCCACTCGCCGCTGTCACCCCGCCCGACCTCACCGCGGCCGCGTCCCGGCGCGCCGGCCGGGCCGAGCGGTCCCGATGACCGCGAACCTGGTGCCCCAGCCGACCGCATCGGTCCCGAGGCGCGCAGCGCCCCCGCTGACCCCGCTGACCGCATGGGGCCTGACGAACGCATCGGTCCCGACGAACCCAGAGCCCCAGCAGCCCCGCTGGAACCGTTTGCACCAGGAGTGCCATGCCGCCCGGGGGAGTTATACGTCTGGCCCGCGGACCCGAAGGTTCCGGTCGCACCAGTGCCTGGGCCGCGTCCGGATGGCCGCGGCTCGGGGTAGCCGGCCGCGTTGACCCGCTCGATCCGTTCGGTCCGCTCGCCCCAGTCGCCGCGGTCCTGCTGGCGCCCGCTCGCCGGGCTGCCGCCCTGGTAGCCGCTTGGCTGGAACGACGGCCGAGGTCCTGTCTGCGCGGCCTGGAAGCCGCCGGAGCTCGCGCCGGTCCTGGCCGGCCCCTGCCAGGCAGGGGTGGGCCCGGTGGGCGGCCGTGAGGCGGTCACGCCGACGGTGGGGGTCGGCCCCGTCGCCGGGCGGCTGGTGCCGGCGGCCAGGCCGGGCGCTGGGCCGAGTCGCCCGGTCACCCCGCGCGGCTCACCACTGCGTTCGAGGCCAGGCCGGTCGAGTGCGGGACGGTCAAGCGCGGAGCGATCGGCACCAGCGCGCTCGAGGCCACGGTCGCCGGCGAGCCGGTCACCGCCGAGCCGGCTGCCGCCGGCGGGCGGCCGGGATAGCGGGTCGTCGTCGAGCGGCGAGTTTCCGGCGTTGAGCGGCCGGTCGGCCGCGACCGAGGCCCAGTAGTCCTCGTCAGAGATGCCGTCGTCCGGCCAGATGTCTTCGCCGCGGTCGCGGCGCAGCCGGAAGATGCCGGTGCGCTCGCCGCTGTCCTCGCGGTCCTTGCGCCGGCGGCGGCTGCGCTCCTGCGGCTCATCGTCGGCGCCTTCCGGCAGGTCGTAGGCGCCGGTGGCGTACTCGTCGGCGCCGTAGCCGCCGTATCCGTCGCTGCGGTAGGAGTCACTGTTCGGCCCGGAATCACCACGGGAGTAGCCGGCGCCGTCGAAGCTGTCGTCGCGCCCGCCGTCGCCGCGTCCACGGCCGCCGGAGCGGCCTTCCGGCTGGTGGCCTGCCCAGCGGCCCTTGATGCCCTCGGGGGAGAAGTACTCGCCTGGCGACCACGCCTCGTCTTCGCCCTGGTAACCGTCTGCGGCGTAGTCGTAGTCGTCGCCGTACTCGTCATCACGTCCGGCATCGTCACCGCGACCACCCGGACGTACAGGCTTACGACTCAAGAACGACATGCAACACCACCCGGCACTACAACGGCCACGCGTTGGTGCTTGCGAGGCGCGCGCGGCCATCGACGCGAGCCTGCCCCCGTTGCCGCGAGCACCCTAACCGGCACTGGTTCGTAAGATTGTTACCAACGCTATGCCGACCTGTCTCGCGAATCGCGAAACTTCATCACCGATAGCCCCAATACGGGACACTGATGGGCAAAATTCCCGACACGTCTCGAACAATCTATGACGTTGCGCTTACGGGGAGCCGGCCACGGCCGATGGTCGCCGCGGCGATCGCCCGCCATGCCGACTGGAGCGATGTCCCGTTTGGTAGGTTAAGTACGGTATTCAGCGCGTAAACGGTGAAGCGGTAGCCATGCCCGCCGCTTCCCGGGCACGGCGCGTCGTACTTGTCGTAGCCGGCGGTACCGCGCGCCTGGCGGGCGCCAGGCGGCAGTTTCCCCTCGAGCATCGCTGACGTCCCAGGGCCGATGTCGAACACCACCCAGTACACGTACGGCGTGATGGGGGCGTCCGCGTCGTCGAAGACGATCGCGATCGACTTGGTGCCGGCCGGCGCGCCGGTCCAGGTCAGCGGCGGGGTCAGCCGGTGGGGTCCGTCGCAGGTGAACCGCCCGGGCATGATCGAGCCGTGCTCGAACGTGCCTGAGGTCACCGTCATCACGCTCGGCGAGGTGATGGTGACCCCCGACGAGAACAGCCCGCACCCGGCAAGCGGCACCGCGCAGCCAAGCGCGACGGCAGCCCGCGCCACCCGTGCGGCAAGCCCCCGCCGCGATGTCACGTCCCTCACGCGCCCGATCTTAGGGCCTGACGGCGGTTGGGGTGCGCGGCTGGGGGTGCGCGGCTGATCGCACGCGAGAAGAACATCAAGGATTATCCCGAACGGTTCAGTGCTTCGACTTGACGCCCACGCCCTCAGCGCCAGGCGTCTACCTGCGGAAAGCGCTGAGGCCGGTGAGGGCCTGGCCCACGACCAGGGTGTGCATTTCCGGCGTCCCCTCGTAGGTGAGGACGGACTCCAGGTTGGCCATGTGCCGCATGATCGGGAACTCGTAGGAGATGCCGTTGCCGCCCAGAATCGTGCGGGCGGTGCGGCAGATCTCCAGCGCTTCCCGCGTGCTGTTCAGCTTGGCGATGGAGACGTGCTCCGGCGCGAGCCTGCCCTGGTCCTTCATCCGGCCGAAGTGCAGCGCCAGCAGCTGTCCCTTGGCCAGCTCGATGGCCATATTGGCGAGCTTCTCCTGGGTGAGCTGGTAGGCGCCGATCGGCTCGCCGAACTGCACCCGCGTCTTCGCGTAGTCGAGGGCGGTCTCGTAGCAGGACCGCGCCGCGCCGAGCGCGCCCCAGAAGATCCCGTACCGCGCCTCGTTCAGGCAGGACAACGGGCCGCGCAGCCCGGTCACCTCGGGCAGCACCGCGTCCCCTGGCAGCCGCACGCCGTCCAGCACAAGCTCGGCGGTGATGGAGGCGCGCAGCGATCCCTTGTGCTTGATCTCCGGCGCGGAGAACCCCGGCGTGCCCGCGGGCACGACGAAGCCGCGGACGCCCTCGTCGGTGCGCGCCCAGACGACGGCCACGTCGGCGACGGTGCCGTTGGTGATCCACATCTTGCGCCCGTTGAGCACCCAGTCGGCGCCGTCGCGGCGGGCCGCCGTGCGCATCGATGCCGGGTCGGAGCCGGCGTCTGGCTCGGTGAGGCCGAAGCAGCCGAGCGCCTCGCCCGCCGCCATCCGCGGCAGCCATTCGGTCTTGTGCGCCTCGCTGCCGAACCGCCAGATCGCGTACATCGCGAGCGAGCCCTGCACGGACACCAGCGAGCGCAGCCCGGAGTCGGCGGCCTCGAGCTCCAGGCAGGCCAGGCCGTAATCGACCGACGACATGCCGGCGCACCCGTAGCCGGTCAGGTGCATGCCGAGCAGGCCGATCTTGCCGAGTTCGCGGCTGAGCTCGCGGACGCCGGGCAGCTCGCCCTTCTCGTACCAGTCAGCCACGTGCGGCAGGATCTTGTCGGCGCAGAAGTCCCGCACGGTCTGCCGGACGGCGAGCTCCTCCTCCGACAGCAGCGCGTCGATGCCGGCTGGGTCGTGCGGATCAAGCCGCGGCCGTGACGTTGGTGCAGAGCTCATCGCGTTCCAGCTTCCTTGCAGTGGCGACTACATGTGGCGGTGATGCCATCCGCCGTGCCATCAATCTATCTTGGCTGGGCTGGCTAGCCGGCCGACAGCGGCGGCCGCCGGACGACGGCGGTCTCCCCTGGCGGTATGACGCGCTTGGGCTGCTCGTTCTGCATGGTGGTCGGCTCGGCGAGGTACCGCTTGCCGGACAGGCGCAGCAGCACCGCGTCGCCGAGGATTAGCCGGTCCCTGGTGCCCAGGTAGGTCTCGGTGTCGGCGGGGACCGGCCGAGCCTGGCCGAAGTCGCTGCCGGTCCACCGCTCCACCGTCGTGCCGTTCGTGGAGTTGAGATCGAGTGCCGACAGCCGCCAGTTGGCGTCGCCCGCGCTGGTGAGCCGCATCATCAGGTGCTGCCTGCTCACCGTGTCGATTGCCGACCGCTCGCCGTTGGTGTACATGGCCAGGTCGATGCCCTTGACGGCGGCGCCGCGGCCGACGATCACCGGGCAGTCCACCTCGAGCGGGAAGCGCATGATCTCCGCCTGCGACTCCAGGTCGGCGACGACGACCTCGTGCAGCGCCGAGCGCGGGCCGAGTGCGACGAGCGGTCGGCGGCAGGACGGGCAGATCGCGGCGCCCTCCGGCGAGATCCGCGGCCAGGCGAGCAGCTGCCCCTGCCACTGCGCGGCCTGCCGGCAGGAGACGTTGGGGCAGCGCCAGCGCGTCTGCAGGATCTTGCGGTGCGCCTGGTTCCGCGCGTCGAGCTTGGCGGACCAGCGCAGCACCTTCACCTCGCGGGCCTGCGATACGTCCTGCGCGCTGCGCGTCCTGATGCCGAGCGGTGCGAGCCGGACGGTCCCGTCGACGCCGGTGTCCCAGGCGTGGAACCGTTCCGGCGACCGCTCGATCCACCGGTGCGCGGCGCGGTAGTCGGTGTAGTGGTCGCGGGTGATGACGTGCAGGCCGCCCTCGGCGGCCAGCCGCAGGATCTCGCCGTCGGCGACGGAGACGCTCCTTATCTCCCCGGTGCGCTTGAGATCGAGGAAATACCTGGTGTCCGGGCCGAGCACCCGCTCGAGCGAGTCGTCGGCGACCAGCTCGAAGCGCGCGTCGTCGCCGTGCTGCTCCAGCCATGCCGCCATGACGATGGCGAGCCGTTCCCAGACGGGCGCCCGCTGACCGAGCGGCGGCAGGTAGGGAGACCAGCACACGTTCGACACGTCGATGACCGCGTTCCAGCTTCCCACCCGGAAAATCGTATGACCCCGCTGGCGTCGTGCGCCAGCGGTCTAGACCGCTTTCCCCCGATTTGATATGCCCTGGCCGGCCATTCAGGCAGTGCGGATCGTCTTGTCAGACGGTGGCGAGCGTCTTGATGGCGGTGGTCAAGTCGTCGGGCGGGAGGGCGAAGGCGAGCCTCATCCACGGGGACCGGTCGGTCGAGACCGACGTCAGCCTGCCGGGCACGACGGCGACGCCGCGGCGCAGCGCCGCCTGGGCGAACCCGCTCGAGTCCGCGTGGCCGGGCCGTCGCGCCCAGATGGTCAGCCCGCCGCACGGCGGCGTCCACTCCCAGTCCGGCAGGGCCGAGGCAAGGGCCGCCGCCGCGGCGGCGTAGCGCTGCCTGGCCCAGTCGGCACGGTAGGCGAGGATCTCCTCGTGCGAGGAGAGCATCACGTTCGCGATGAGGCCCTGCGCGTGCGGCGGCGAGCCCAGGTCGCCGGCCGCCTTCGCGGCGGCGAGCCGGTCGATGATGCCCGCCGGGGCCCGCACCCAGCCGGTGCGCAGCCCGCCCCAGTACGTCTTGGACAGCGACCCGACGGTCACCACGTTCGGCAGCCGGGACGCGAGCGCGGCGAGCGGCGGCGGCTGCGGCTCGGTGTAGGGGCCGGCCAGCGAGATCTCGGCCACGGTCATGTCGTCGACGAACGTGACGCCGGGGTGCCGTTCCGCGAGCGCCACGATCTCGTGCCGTTCGGCGGCCGGGAGCACCAGGCCGGTCGGGTTCTGGTGTGTCGGGACGAGGAAGGCGAGCGCCGGCCGGTGCGTGGCCACCGCGTCGGACAGCCGCGCCATGTCGCCTGGCGGCACGCCGACCGGGCGTGCGCCGCAGCGGTACAGCGCGTCGATGAAGCCCGGATAGGTGGGATCCTCGGTGACGACCGGCTGCCCGGGCGCGACCTCGCAGCGCAGCAGCAGGTCAAGGGCCTGCTGCGCGCCGGTTGTGACGAGCACCTGGTCCTGCGTGGTGGGGATGCCGTGCACGGTGGTGAGCATCCAGGCGATCGCCGACCGTAGTTCTGGCAGCCCGTAGGGAAGATAGCCGGTGCCGAGTGTAAGCCGCATCCGTTCGGACCGGTCCGTCACGGTGTCCGGGTCGGCGAGCGCGTCCGCGACCTGGGGAGCGCAGTCGACGGCGGCGACGGCAAGGTCGTAGGCGGGCGTGCCGGACAGCATGCCGGTGAAGAACCCGTTCGCGCGGTGCACCGCCGCCGGGGTGGTGCGGTGCGGGACGAGCCTGGTGCCCGAGCCCTGGCGGCTGGCCGCCATGCCCTCGTCGCGCAGCACCTGGTAGGCGAGGGCGACGGTGTTCCTGCTGACCGACAGCGACGCCGCTAGAACCCGCTCGGGCGGCAGCCGGACGCCCGGCGGCAGCTCTCCGGTGTCCGCGAGCCGCCCGATACGGGCGGCCAGCAGCCGGTACAGCGCGCCGTCCGCGGTCGGCCAGCGGCCAAGCAGATCGGCGAGCTCGTGGGCGCTGATCAAAGGGCCGGCCCCGCGAGCCACTTCCGTGTTAATTGGCTCTACCATGACAGTGCCAATGATGCCAGGTTGGGGGACCGTGGTGATCTACTTTTTGGTGATTTTCATGGGGGCATGCGCGATAGTCCTACTGGGCTGGTGCGGGATCGTCGGCGCGCGCAACGGCGACCATCCGGGGGACGCGCGGGTGAGCGCGCTCGTCGGGTCGGACGCGTCGGACGGGAATCCGGTGATCTTCGCGACCGTGCGCAACCCGTCGGGCACGCCGGCGCTGACCGCGCTCCGGGTTCGCCGCGGATTCGTCCCGGGGTCGCTCATCGGGAAGTTCACCGTCCGGGTGCCGCGGTGGACGAAGGGCCGCAGGTTCCGGCCCGGCGCCTACGAGACCGTCGGCGTGGTTCCGGCGGGCGGGGCGACGGAGTTCCCGGTGCCGGTGGCTGAGCCGGCGTACCGCTACGTGCTCACCATCGCCGTCGGGCAGCAGGGCGGCCGCCTGCGGGTGTACCGGCTGCGGCTGGCGGGGGCCGACATCTTCCTCGGCAGCGGCGAGGTGCACGCGCCGCTCGTATAGTCGGCGCGTTGCCCGCTTGTGAGAGATGGGGTACGGGAAATCATAATGGTCGCGTGACCACTACCACGGGGCCGCATGGATTCGCCGGGCTTGAGAGCACGGTGTTCACGGCCCGCCTCACTGGACGGCCGCTGCTCGACACCGACGGCACCTCCCTGGGCAGGGTCCGTGACGTGGTCATCTGGCCGGTCGCGGGCAGTGAGCCGCCGCGCGCGCTCGGACTCGTCGTGGCGCTGCGGCGGCGGACGATCTTCGTGCCATTCGGCCGGATCAGAGAGGTGTCCGCGGAAGGCGCGCAGCTGCTCGGCGGCACGGTCGACCTCGATCCGTTCACCAAGCGCACCGGGGAAATCCTCGCGAGCAGCCTCTACGGCCGCCGCACTCCCGTCGGCACTATCGCCGATGTGGCCATCGCGCAGCGCGAGCTGGCGCACGGCCGCTGGCAGGTGACCTCGCTCGCGGTCACCAAGGGACGCGGCCTGCGCTCGCACGGGCCGGAGATCATCCCGTGGCAGGAGTGCCGTGAGCTGTTCGAGCCTGGGCCGCTCGCCGAGCAGCTGACCAGCCTGCGCGAGATGGCGCCGGCCGACCTGGCGTCCGCGTTCGAGTCGCTGCCCGCGGCCAGGCGCAGCCAGCTCGCCGCGGTCCTCGATGACGAGGAACTGGCCGACCTGCTCGAGGAGATGCCGGAGCAAGACCAGATCAGGCTGCTCAACAGCCTGGGCAGCATCGAGCGCAGCGCCGACGTCGTCGAGGAGATGCAGCCGGACGACGCGGCCGACCTGCTCGGCGAGATGCCTCCCGAGCAGCGGGAGCGGCTGCTGACTGCGATGCAGAGCGTGCAGGCCGAGGAACTGCGCCGGCTGCTCCGCTACGACAAGGCCACCGCCGGCGGCATGATGACCTCGCAGCCGTTGGTCTTTCCGCCGAATGCGCCGGTCGCCGAGGTGCTCGCCCGGGTGCGCGACCGCGACCTGCCGGCGACCACGGCCGCGCAGGTCTACGTGTGCGAGCCGCCAATGCTCACGCCGACCGGCCGTTACCTGGGCAGCGTCGGCTTCCAGCGGCTGCTGCGCCGCGCGCCGTCGATCCCCGTGGGCGAGTGCATCGAGGCGCGCGTCTACGTGCAGCCCGACCTGCCCGAGCGCGAGCTCGCCGCGCGGCTCGCCGCCTACAACTTCATCGGCGTCGCGGTCTGCGACAGCCTGGGCCGCCTGCTCGGCGCGGTCACCGTCGACGACGTGCTCGACCGGTTGCTTCCCGTCGGCTGGCGCAGAATCGGCGGGAACGCCTGATGGCGTGGTTCACCCGGCTCCGCTCGATCGGCGAGCGCAACGACCTGTCGGTGCCGCGCGGCGCGCGCGTCCGCGGCTCGCTCTACGACGCCGACGCCTTCGGCCGGTACTCGGAGGCGCTCGCCCGGTTTCTCGGCACGGGCAAGTACCTGTTCGGCCAGACGCTGTTCGTCATCTTCTGGATCTCACTCAACACCGCCGGCATCATCAACCACTGGGACCCCTACCCGTTCATCCTGCTCAACCTGGCCTTCTCCACCCAGGCCGCGTACGCGGCACCGCTGATCCTGCTGGCGCAGAACCGTCAGGACGAGCGGGACCGCGCCAACATCGACCGCGACCGCCAGGTCGCCGCCCGGACCCAGGCCGACACCGAGTTCCTCGCTCGCGAGCTCGCCTCCGTCCGCCTCGCCTTGGAGAACGTGGTGACCCTCCAGGACCTGTCCGAGCACCTGGAACGTTTGTCCAAGCTGATCGTCGACCGCGTACCGGAAAAGCTGGAAGACGACTAGCGCGCGCCGTCAGCTCGCGTTGTAGCGCGGGTGCACCGGATACTGCGGCGGCGACGAGGCGGCGCGGACGAGCAGCCCGACGATGGCCCCGGCGAGGAAGCCGAACACGTGCGCCATGTACGCCACGCCGGCCTCGCCCGAGGCGGCGTAGCCGGCCGCGTACAGCCATTGCAGTACGAACCACGATCCGAGCACCAGCCACGCCGGGATGCGCAGCGGGATGAAGAACAGGAACGGCACCAGCGACCACACCCGCGCCCTCGGATAGAGCATGAGGTACGCGCCGAGCACGCCGGCAATCGCGCCGGACGCGCCGACCAGTGGCTGGACGGATGTCTGGAATGCCCAGGCGTAGCCGTAGGCGGCGACGTAGCCGCAGAACAGATAGAACACCAGGTAGGGCAGCTTGCGGAACCGGTCCTCGATGTTGTTGCCGAAGATGACGAGGAACAGCATGTTGCCGAGCAGGTGCAGCCAGCCGGAGTGGATGAACATCGCCTCGAGCACCGACAGCACCGGGTTCTTGCGGTAGGCAGGCGGCGCGACCACGCAGGTACCCGGCCGGGAGCCGAGCTGCCCGGTCACCACGAGGCGCAGCGGCTTGTCGGTGATCATCTCGTGCGGGATGGCCGCGTGCTCGTCGAGGAACGCCGCCTCCTTGCATGCCTGCGCCGTGCTCGCCGCTGCCCCGGTCAGCGAGGTCGCCGCCACCGGTGTCAGCAGCAGCACGACGACGTTGACCGCGACGATCAGGTAGGTGACCCACGGGGTCCGGCGTACCGGGTTAATGTCATGAACCGGGATGACCACGGCAATAATCTAGCTCAGCGTGACCGGGATTCAGGACGCGGCGTCGGCGGCCAGCTGGTCGCGCAGTTCGTCCTTGCGGATCTTGCCGGAGGGGGTCATCGGGAAGGCGGCGGTGATCAGCCAGCGCGCGGGCACCTTCTCGGCCGCGAGCCGGGCGCGGCAGAAGGCGTCAAGCTCGCTCGCCAGCGACCTGTGATGTGGGGAGGCACCGCTGTCTGGGGAGGCACCGCCGTCGACCGGGCGTATCGCCGCGCCGACCACCTCACCGTAGTAATCGTCGGGGACGCCGACGACAGCAGCGTCCGCCACGGCCGGGTGGCTGACGAGCACCTCCTCGATCTCGCGCGGGTAGATGTTCTCGCCGCCCCTGATGATCATCTCCTTCAGGCGGCCGGCGATCCGCAGGTAGCCACGCTCGTCAAGCGAGCCGAGGTCTCCGGTGTGCAGCCAGCCGCCCGCGTCGATCGCGGCGGCGGTTTCCTTGGGCGCGTTGAGATAGCCGTTCATCACGAAGTAACCGCGCGCGCAGATCTCACCGGTCTCCCCGCAGGCGGCCGTCTCGCCGGTGCGCGGGTTCGCGATCCGCAGTGCGGTGCCGGGCAGCGGCAGTCCGAGCGTCTGCTCGCGGTCGCCAGCGGAGTCGGCGGCCGTCGTCATGCTGAGCACGCAGCCGGCCTCGGTCTGCGCGTACCCGATCGTGTAAATGACGTCGAGTTCTGCCTCGGCCCGGCGGACAAGCGCGGGCGGTGACACCGCACCGCCGGTGAAGATCATCCGCAGTGAGGAGACGTCCCGCGTGGCCAGGTCGGGGTGGCTGAGCAGGGCGAGCAGCATGGTCGGCACGCCGCACAGCACGGTGGCCCGGTAGGCCTCGATCAGCTCGAGTTCGAGGGCGGGGGAGAAGCGGGGCATGAGCACATGAGTGGCGGACGCCTGCACCGCGCCGAGCGTGAAGAGCGCGCTGCCGCCCACGTGGAACATCGGCATCGGGTTGAGCTCGACATCGCCGGCCCCGATGCCCGCGGTCTGGAAGGCGATCCGCGCGTTGTTGGTCAGGCCCCGGTGGCTGAGCACCGCGCCCTTGGGCCGCCCGGTGGTCCCCGACGTGTACAGGACCTGGGCGGCGCTGGACGGGTCGACGTGGGGCAGCAGTCGCGCCGCGACCAGGCCGGCGTCGCCCGCCGCGGTGAACGCGGCCCAGCGCTCGAAGGAAAGCACCTCGCGGAGCTTCGGCAGCCGGCCGCGGATCTCGGCGAGGATGGCGACCTGCTGGCCGCCGGAATGGAACAGGCCGTCAGCCTCGGAGTGCCCGAGCACGTGCGCGAGCTCCTCGCCCTGGTAGGCCGGGTTAACGGTGACCAGGGTCAGCCCGGCGAGCGCCACAGCGAACTCGAGTACGACCCACTCGGGCCGGTTCGGCGACCAGACGGCGATGCGCTCGCCGGGTGAAAACCGGGTGAGCAGCGCCCGCGCCGCCCGCTCGGCGTCGGCGAGCAGCCCGGCGAACGTCCACTGGCGCCGCAGGGCGGGGTCGGGGTCGCCGTCGACAAGCGCGACCGCGTCGGGGACACGCGAGGCGGCGTCGCGAAGGACGGAACCAATGGTGGTCTCCCGGACCAGTTCGGCCCAGTCAGCTGAATGGTCGCCGGCCCAGTGGGCGCTGGTCAGCGGGAGTGCCTGAGCGGGCGAGACGAACTGCGGGTGGAAGTCGGGCACGGCACGCTCCGGGGGGCAGTCGGCGGGTCGGCTTCTGACGCTCACAGTACGCGGATGGTGCCTATCCGGTAAGCAACACTTCCATTCCGGGTAACCGATGCCGGCCTAGCCGCAGGTCGACCGCGGTGTCGGCGACTGCGCAGGCTCGGTCGCCGACGGCACGGCCGGTATCGCCTGCAGGTGGCTCGGAGTAGGCGACTTCCCGGCGTGCTTGGCGGACGCCGACTTCTTCGGCTTGGTCCGCGACGCCGACGGCGACGGTGAGCGCGAGGCCGAAGCTGACCGTGACGCGGACACGGAAGGCGCGGCCGAGGACGTCTTCACGGCAGGTGTCGTCGGCGTCTGGGTGACCGGAGCAGGCGCGCTGCCCGCCCCGTACATGTAGGTGCCGGTGGTCTGCACCGATCCGGGGCTCAGCGTGATGCCGGACACGGTCGCCGTGTTGCCCTGGGTATCGGTCAGCCGGACGGTGAACGGTCCCGAGCCCGCTCCGCTCCGGGCGATCCAGTAGTTGTAGTTGACGTGTGACAGGGACTGCCACCCGGACGACGTGCGCACCTGGACCGACGCGAGCGGGTTGCCGGTGTTGTCGGGGAGCAGCGCGAGCCAGTACTGCGACGAGCCGTCCTTGACCTTCATGGAGATCGGGCCGGGCAGCGCGGGGTTGGCCAGGTAGGTGTAGCTGATGTTGATCAGCCCCGCCGACAGCGGCGCGAGCTTGGCGAACGCGGTCTCGCTGAGGTCGATGTGCCCGGTGGCGCACTCCGGGCACTGGTCGATGACCTTGACCCGCACCGACCCGTTGGGCCCGTGCACCTCCAGGTACCCGCCGCACCCGCCGGCGCTGTTGTACTCCGACGGCGACAGCGCGACGAACAGCTGGTCGGCCGGCGGGTTCGGGTAGGAGCAGTTCGGCAGCCCGGTAAGCACGTAGTGCGTGGCGATCTGCCCGGACCCCGCGGGCTGCCCCGGCGCGAGCTCGGCCGCGCACGCCGTGCCCCCGGTCACCTGACCCAGGCTGACCGTCACGGCGAGCACCACGGCCGCGAGGCCGGCCCCGGTGACGCCGATGCCGAAGAGCGGCCAGCGCCGCAGCAGCCCCCGCCGCGGGCGACGGTGCTGGCCGTACCCCTGACGCCCAGTTCCGTCTTCGCCGGATCCGTCCCATTGCTCACCAAGCATGACCCGGATTCTAGGGAGAGATAATTCCGTAACATGCGGCATTGGCGGCATTGACTGGAAAAATCATAACGAATGTCCGGTTTTGGCGGACAAAGGTAGCCGCGGACGAGCGGGTGCCCGCCATGGCGCCGGCGCCGCAGCCCGGGCTCCGCGTCCGCGATCGGCTCGCCTGGGACGCTATGCTCCGCCTCGTCGAGCGCCGTTACCCGGATGACAAGGACTGACCGCCATCACCGAGCCCGATTCCCGCACCGCACGGCAGCGCGTATTCCTAGTCTCCCTCGCGGAGGACGCGGACGTGCTGCCCCGCTTCCGCGCCGCCTTCGCCAGGGCGTTCACCGGAAGCGACGCCACCGCTTACGACGTCGACTTCGCCCACGAGACCCCGGTCGGCCCGGGCATCGTCGGCATCGCCATCGCCCCGCCGGTCACGCTCACCGCGGCGCACCTGGCAGCGCTGCCCGACCTGCGGATCGCCGCGGTCGCGTCGGCCGGCTACGACCACGTGGACGCCGCCGGCCTCGCCGCCCGCGCCATCCCGATGACCCACACGCCCGGCTACTGCGACATCGAGGTGGCCGACCACGCGATCGCGATGGCCTGCGCGCTGCTGCGCAACCTGCAGGCAGGCGACGCGCACGTCAGGGCGGGCGGCTGGTCGTCGCGCGCGGTCCACGCCAGGCGCATCACCGGCGCCACCCTCGGCATCGTCGGGCTCGGCCGCACCGGCGCCCTGGTCGCGCAGCGGGCCGCGGGCCTCGGCATGCGCGTCATCGCCTGGGCGCCGCGCACCCCGGCTGACAAGGCCAGCGCGCTCGGCGCCCAGCCCGTCGCGACCCTGGCGGAGCTCCTCGCGGCCAGCGACGTCGTCACCCTGCACGTCCCGCTCACCCCGGACACCAAGCACCTCATCAACGCTGACGCACTAGCCCTGATGCGCCCGGGCGCGGCCCTGGTCAACTGCGGACGCGGCGGCCTCGTCGACGACGCGGCGCTGCGCGCCGCCCTCGACTCCGGTCACCTGTCCGGCGCGGCGCTCGACGTCCTCGACACCGAACCGCCGCCGCCGGACCACCCCGCACTCGGCCTGCCGCGGACGATCATCACCCCGCACCTTGCCTGGCTCTCACCGGAATCGGAGTTCGCCTCCTACGAGATGGCCGCCGCCGCCATCGCAACCCTGCTCGGCGGAGGCGTCCCCGATCACCTGGTGCCAGGGCAGGCCAAGGTGGGAGCATAACAGGAACACCTGACGAAATTGCCGGGACATTCCCCTGAGATGCAGAAACTGGCGGCACTTCGCCCGGTGAATTAGCGAGATCCTAGCAAGCAATTGTGCGGGTAAACGGCACGGGATGAATTCGGCCCGCGAAATAATGTCGCGCACCTTATCCGTGCTGCGATGCCCCATATGCCGGAATAGTCCGCCTGGTCCGGTGGTTCACGTGCTCGTGACTGAACTCAGTGCCGACGAGGCAGGACTCCCGCTGACGCTGCTTGACGGGACCGACGCGACCCCGCTGTTGTCCCCGGTCGAGGTGGCGGGCCTGAAGCTACGTAACCGCTTGGTGATGGCCCCGATGACCCGGCAGTTCTCTCCGGACGGCGTCCCCGGCGAGGACGTGGCCGCCTACTACGCCCGCCGGGCCGCGTCACTAGGACTGCTGATCACCGAGGGCACCTACGTGGATGAGACAGCGGGCGGCTCCCGCGAGGTGCCGCGGTTCTTCGGCGAGCGGCAACTGGCCGGCTGGCGGAACGTGGCCGCCGCCGTGCACGCCGAGGGCGGCGCGATCTTCCCGCAACTGTGGCACATCGGATCGCAGCGCAGGCCGGGCACCGGCCCCTTTCCCGACGCGCCGGTGATCTCCCCGTCGGGCATCAGCGCAGCCGGCGACACAGTGGGGGAGCCGGCCACTCCCGCGGCACTGGAGGCGGTCGCCGCCTCCTTCGCCCGCGCCGCGGCCGCGGCGCGGGACCTCGGCTTCGACGGGGTGGAACTGCATGGCGCGCACGGTTACCTGCTCGACCAGTTCCACTGGCCGCACACCAACCGGCGGACGGACGGCTACGGCGGCGGCGTCGCCGGCCGGGTCAGGTTCAGCGCCGAGGTGGCCGCTGCCGTCAGGGACGCGGTCGGGCCCGAGTTCCCGGTGGCGTTCCGGTTTTCCCAGTGGAAGGGGGGTCACTACGACGCGCGGATCGCCGGGGACCCGGCCGAACTCGAGGCGTTCCTCGCGCCGCTCGCCACGGCCGGGGTGTCGATATTCCACGTCTCCAGTCGCCGCTACTGGCTGCCCGCCTTCGACGGCAGCCGGCGCACCCTAGCCGGCTGGACCAGGCACCTGACCGGCCTGCCGGTGATCGCGGTCGGCTCGGTCGGCGTCCAGGCCCCGTTCCTCGGCGTCTCCGACGACGGCAAGACGCAGGCCGAGCGGCAGCGGAGCCTGTCACTCGCGCCGCTCGTCGGCCTGATCGAGCGCGGCGAGTTCGACCTGGTGGCGATGGGCCGCGCCGTGCTCGCCGACCACGCCTGGGCCGCCAAGCTCGCCGACGGCCAGCTCTCGGAGATCCGCCTGTACGACAAGTCCGCCGACTCTTCCCTCTTCTGACCGCCCGGCGCTAAGGATGTGCCGTAGGGCCGTCCAGGGCCGGCTCACCGATACATCCTTACCGGACGGCCGCGCGCGCCAGCTTCCTGTGCAGCGGCGGCATCGCCGCCGGGAGTTCGTCCAGGGTGAACAGCCGCGCCTCGAGGATCTCCTGCTCGTCGAGCACGAGACCGTCGATGCCGCCGTCGAGGGTCGCCTCGAAGTACACCTCGGCCTTGTACCTGAAGCCGCTGCGCACCTCCACGAGCCGCCCGACGCGAACCGTCAGCCCGGTCTCCTCGCGGACCTCGCGCACCACCGTGTCCTGGAACCGCTCGCCCCGCCTGGCGAACCCGCTGGGGAACCCCCACGGGGCGTCCGCCGTCCAGAGCCGGTGGCGCAGCAGCAGCACCCGCCCGCCATCGGCCCTGACCACCCCGGTGACACCGACCGCGAACCGCGCGTGCAGCCGGTAGGCGAGCCACCCCTGAAGCGGCCCTGCTGCATGCCAGGCCCGCACAAGCAGGTCACGCACCGGCGGCCGCCGGGAGGACGGGCGCCATGGTCACCGACGCCTCCACCGTGACGCCGACCTCGGGCAGATCGCGTAGCCGTTCGCGCAGTTCCGCGTTGAACGCGCCGCGTTCCGCCGCCGGCCAGCTGAGCGAGGTGGCCCTGGTGTTCTCCACGCCGATCACGTCCTGCGCCTGCCGCGTGATCCGGTGCGGGAACGTCCGCTCGGCAGCCGGGCCGAACAGGCCGCTGCCGCCGATCGCCGCGCTGTCCGCCGACCTGGTCACCCAGGCCCCGGCAGTGCCGGCCCGGGCCAGCCACATCGCGTCGAGCGCGGACCCGAGCGGCTCGTCGTACCGCTCGTCGTAGCCCGCCACCGCCAGCCAGCCGCCCGGCCGCAGCAGCCGGGCCGCCTTGCGGAACCGGACTTCGGGATCGATCCAGTGGAACGCCGCCCCGGCGATGACAAGGCCGAAGGTTCCCGGCGCCGCGTCAAGCTCCTCGAACGCGACGGCACGGAACGTGACGCGGCCCGCACCGATGCGTTCGCTCACGACCTCGATCATCGCCGCGCCGAGGTCGATGGCGGTCAGCGCGAACCCGAACGGCAGCAGCGCCTGCGTGAGCTGGCCGGTTCCGCACCCCACCTCAAGGACCGGATCGCCTGCGCCGACCGAGGCAGTCGCCGCGACGAAGCCGGTCAGCTCTGGCGGGTAGCCGGGCCGAGTCGCCTGGTACAGCTGGGCCACGTCGTCGAACAGCGCCCGCTGGTAGCGCCGCTTGTTCCGTTCGGTCTCATCCTCAGCTTCCTCGGCAGGCACGCGTCCATCATGCACTGGTGCGCTGAGTTCCCCGGTCGGTACGCTCCGTTTTGCGACGGCGGGAAACGTCGCAGAGATGCCGGCGGACGGAGGCGCGATGTTCAAGAGCAGCGAGGAAAAGGAAGCCGAGCGGAAGGAACGCGAGGCGGAAAGGGTGCGCGAGGAGGCCGAACGGGCGGAGGAGGCGCGGGTGGCCGAGGAACAGCGCAAGCGCGCCGCGTTCCTGGCGACCCCGGTAGGCTCGGCCACGGCGGCGAAGAAGGCGGGTCACCGCTTCTTCGAGGTCCAGCTTCAGGTCGGCGGGCACGAGGGCACCGCGGGCTTCGGCAGCACGACAAGCCGCCGCAGCGCGTCGAGCTCCGCGGCGACGCTTGAGGAGATCGAGAAGCTCGGCTGGCATCTCGAGCACGCCAGCTACTTCTTCATGATCACCAGGGAGTCGAGCACCGACCACTTCATGGCAACCGGCCAGTCCACCGCGATCACCGGCGTCACGGTGGGCGTCTATCTGTTCAGGAACACCAACGTCGGCAGCTCAGGGGAGTAGGCCGCAGGAAAAGACGTTGCCACCAGGCAGGCCGCCGGGTACCGTTCCCGCGCGTGGGACATGTCGAGGTGGCGCACGTCAGCCACGTTCTCCCGGACGGCCGGCTGCTGCTAGACGACGCCTCATTCAAGATCCCCGACGGGGCGACCGCGGCCATCGTCGGGCCTAACGGCGCGGGCAAGACGACCCTGCTGCGGATGATCGCCGGCGACCTCACCCCGGCCGAGGGCACGGTGGCGGTCAGCGGCGGCCTCGGCGTCATGCGCCAGTTCGTCGGCGGCCCGCAGGCCCAGGGCACCACAGTCCGCGACCTGCTGCTTTCGGTCTCGCCGAAGCAGGTGCAGGAGGCAGCGCAGCGGCTCGACGACACCGAGCTCGCGATGATGGAGCGCGACGACGAGCCGACGCAGCTCCGCTACGCCAGCGCACTCAACGACTACGCCGAGGCCGGCGGCTACGACCAGGAGGTCCACTGGGACGAGTGCTGCGTCGCCGCCATCAAGCAGCCCTACGACGCGGTCAAGTGGCGCGAGGTCGACACCCTGTCCGGCGGCCAGCAAAAACGCCTCGTTCTTGAGTCGCTGCTGCGCAGCGGCACGTTCGGCACGCTGCTGCTCGACGAGCCTGACAACTACCTCGACGTGCCGGGCAAGCGCTGGCTTGAGGGCCAGCTCGCAAGCACGCCCAAGACGGTGCTGCTCGTCAGCCACGACCGCGAGCTCCTCAACGCCTGCGCGCAGCGCATCGTGACCGTCGAGGACAGCAAGACCTGGGTGCACGGCGGCGGCTTCAAGACCTACGCGCAGGCCCGCCTCGACCGCATCGAGCGCCTCGAGGAGCTGCGCCGCCGCTGGGACGAGGAGCACGAGAAGATCAAGGAACTGGTCCGCATGTACCGGATCAAGGCCAGCCACAACGACGCCATGGCCTCACGCCTGCAGGCCGCGATGACCAGGCTCGCCAAGTTCGAGGAGATCGGCCCTCCCGAGGAACCGCCACGCGAGCAGCACATCAAGGTCAGGCTGAAAGGCTCGCGGACGGGCCGCCGCGCCGTCATGGTGGAACGGCTCGCGGTCAATGGGACCACGACCCCGTTCGGTGCTGAGATCTGGTACGGCGACCGGGTGGCGATTCTCGGCGGGAACGGCAGCGGAAAGTCCACCTTCCTGCGCCTGCTCGGCGGTGAGCCGCTGCCGCACGAGGGCAGCGCCAGGCTCGGCGCCCGTGTGGTGCCAGGCATGTTCGCGCAGACCCATTCACGCCCGGACCTGGCCGGCCGCAGCCCGGTCGAGATCGTGATGACCGAGCACGCGCAGCTGATGACCGAGGCGATGAAGGCCCTGGCGCGCTACGAGCTGCACAAGTGTGCCAAGCAGCCGTTCGGCACCCTGTCCGGCGGCCAGCAGGCGCGCCTGCAGATCCTGCTGCTCGAACTCGGCGGCGCGACCCTGCTGCTGCTCGACGAGCCGACGGACAACCTGGACCTCCCGTCAGCCGACGCGCTGCAGGCTGGCCTCGACGCCTACCAGGGCACGGTGCTCGCGGTCACCCACGACCGCTGGTTCGCCGCGTCGTTCGACCGCTTCCTCGTCTTCGCCCCCGACGGCACCGTCAAGGAGTCCACGGACCCGGTCTGGGACTGAGATCAAGGATCTACGGAACGGGTGCGGCTGACTCAGTCGGCAGCACGGCTTCCGCCTCGATCTCGACCACCCAGGCCGGGTCGAGCAAACCGGCCACGATGACCGCGGTCGCGGCGGGCCGGATCTCACCGAACACCGCGCCGTGCGCCCGGGCGACCCCCTGCCAGTGCTCCGCGCCGGTCAGGTACATCCGGGTGCGGACCACGTCCCGACCGCCCTGTGCGGCTCACTATTCTCTCGCGCCATCGCCAGGCCTCCTTGCCGGCGGCTCCAGCCCAACTTCCACGCCCATGATGGCACCGCGCAGACGGCCACATCAGTCTGCCTGCCGCGTGATCGTGGCCGACCGGAAGTCGTCTGGGTAGGAAAGTGTAACCGTAAGGACAGCCTGTCTGAGCAGCGCTGAATAATAAATAGTAGTAGAGTTCGAGTATCAAGAAAAGTAGTACATAAGTGCAGATGGGAGGCGGAATGGACGGGCGGTCGGGTGAAACTCACGGCGAGGGCGAGGAGCCCGACCGTGACGCCGCTCCGCATGTGCCTGACTCGCCGATCATCGGATTCGGGGACGGCGGAGAGTGGGACACCTGCCCGCCGTCGGCCGCGCTCGCCGCCGCGGCGGAGGGGGCCTCTGGCCCTGAGTGGCGCTGTCCCGGCACGACCGATGACCAGCTCGTCGGGCTGCTGCGCCGGTGGGCGGCGCTCGAGTCGTGGGCAACGGCCGGCCGTCTTGGCGTGATCAGGGAGATGATGCGCCGCGAGGACACGCCTGGCCTCCCGGGCAACAGGCACGGCGACCTGCCTGACGCGTGGAGCGAATCGCTGGAGTACGAGGTGGCCGCCGCGCTCGCCGTCTCGGTCCAGTCGGTGAGCGCCACCGCGCAGCTGGCCTGGGACCTGCAGGCGCGACTCCCCGGCATCGGTGCGAAACTGGCAGACGGCACTCTCAGCTACGTCAAGGCGATGCTCATCGCCAAGGAGCTCAGCGTGCTCACCGAGGACGACGCGGCGACCGCCGAGGCGCTGGTTCTCGGCCGCCTCGCCGAGACACCGGCGCTGACTCCCGGCCAGCTTGCGAGGCTTGCCGCCGAGACGGCGGTTGCCGTCGACCCCGATGGCGCCGAGCGCCGCAGGGAGACGGCGGAAAAGCTCGACATCCGCGTCCGGCTGTGGCGCGAGCAGTCCGGCGCCGCCGCCCTCGCCGGACGCAATCTCCCCACCGATGAGGCACTGGCCGCGTACGCCAGCGTCGCCGCCCGAACGGCTGAGTACCAGGCGTCGAAGGCGTTCCCCGATGCCACGACTGACCAACTCCGCGCGATGGCCTATCTCGACCTGCTCAACGGCGTCGCAGCACACGACCGCATCGCGCAGGCGCAGGCGACCGCCGAAGGTGACAGGGACAGCGCCGGTGAAAGCGACGGCACAGCCGACGCCGAACGTAGCAGGGACGGCGCCGGTGAAAGCGATGCCACGGCCGATGCCCGGCGCGACGATGAGATCCCGCCGGACGGCCCCGCCGGTCCCGCCGGTCCCGCCGGTCCTGGCGTTCCTGCCGGTCCTGGCGGTCCCGGTGATCCCGGCCGCTTCGGCCGCGCCAAGCAGGCCGAGCCACCCCGCCCGACGGAACTGGTAATCCCGCTGTCGACGCTTCTCGGCCTGGCCAGCCTGCCCGGTGAATGTCACAGCCTCGGCCCCATCGATGCCGCCCTGTGCCGCGATCTTGCCGTCACCGCCGCCAACAGCCTCCGCAGCGGATGGTGCGTGACCATCCTGGACGAGCACGGCTTCGCGATTGGGCATGGCTGCGCCCGCCTGGCACGGGGCGACAAGGCAACCTGGAAGTCGTGGCCAGGCCAGCCGGACCCGACGGCCGGGAGCCTGACGGTGCTGCCGTCCCGGGTGAACCTGACGATCTCGGCCAGCGCGCTGAGCAGCCTCGCGGCCCAAGGCTCCGCGCCTCACACTGACGATCCGTCGTCACGCCCGCCCCCCGGCTGGGCGTTCGCTCCCCGCCGTGGACACGGTGACGCGAACGGTGACGGGAACGGAGACGGGACATGCCCGCCGGGAATCAAGAGCCCGCCTGGGCCCGGCGCCACCCTGGGAACCTCCTGGACGCTCACCCTGCCCGGCGGTCGCACGCTGACCGTGACGTTCGAACAGGTGGCCACCTACGCGTGCGACCACGCCCGCGAGTCGAACGCCTATCAGCCGAACGACAGCCTCCGCCACCTCGTACAGGTCCGCGACGGCACCTGTACGTTCCCGTCTTGCTCCCGCCACGCACGGGACACCGACTTCGAGCACGCCCTCCCGTATGACCAGGGCGGCCGAACCTGCGCATGCAACGCGGGCGCCCGCTCAAGGAAATGCCATCGCGTCAAGCAATCACCAGGCTGGAACGTCACCCAGCCGAAGCCCGGCTGGCACCAGTGGAGCGCGCCAAGCGGCCGGACCTACACGCAAGAACCCAAGCGGTATCCGGCCTGACGGCTCACCCGGACGGCTCACCCGGGCAGCGCTCACCCGGGCAACGGCTCACCCAGGCAACGGCTGACCCGGGCAACAGCTCACCCGGGCGCATCCATGCTGATATGCGGGAGCATCGCCTGGACCTGAGCGACCTCCGCCGGAGGCATCGGGCCATCGTCGCCGAATTCATCCAAGCCCGTCAGGTTGGTGAGTGCTGGCATGTCGGCCGCGAACCGGAACATCGGTGCGGTCAGCCCTGCTCTTTCGATGTGCAGGTGGCGCAGCTTCGGCAGGCGGATCAGCTGCCGCAGGCCATGCTCGGTGTATGACCCGTCCATGAGTGACAGGTATTCGAGGTTCGGCAGGTCCGCGATCAGGGACAGCGCGTGGTCGTTGAGGAGCCCGGGACCGTCCTCGATGGCCGAGTCGCCGTAAAGGGCCAGCGATTCGAGTGCCCTCAGTTTCGCGATCACGGACGGTACGGCTTCATCGAGGTTGTCGATGTAAAGGTCAAGGCGCAGCAGGCCCGGCGCGAGATGAGCCACCGTGGCGAAGGAAGCCGGGACGGTGTTTCCCACGCTAAGGCTATACACGCTATCCACCGGTAGCCCGCGGATGAACTCCAGGTCCACGGGGTCGTTGCCCGCCGCGACGCTGTAGCCGGCGTCTCCCCAGATGCTCCTGGTGTTACGGAGCGCGCGGTCGGGCATTTCATGGTGCCAGGTAACCCGCCATTCGTGCCTGGCGGGACGCGCGCGCCGCAGGAGACGCTGGCTCAGCGGCACCGCCGGCTGCGGCCCGGATCCGGCCGGGGTCGCCTCGACTTCGAAGGGGCCCACCGGCTGATCGCCGCTGAAGACGCTGACCTCGGCGACCGGGTACACCGTGAGGCTCACCGCCGTTCCGTCCGGCACTTCAACCGCGCCGATGGCGAGCAGATGACCCCACTCGCCCGGATCCGCAGGATCCCAGAAGACCTCGCCCACCGCGATCCCGGGGGGAAACCGCAGCACGGTCACCAGGCTCCCTCGTCGCTCGCGGGACCCTCGTTGGCGAGGAAGGCGTGCACCTCTTCGGCGATCACCGCGGGGTATTCGAGCGGGGCGTAGTGTCCAACGCCGTCCACGAAACGCAGCCGGGCCTGGCTGAAGAACTCGCCGACCCGGTCCGACCACTCCCGGGGGAACAACGGGTCATGCTCGGGCCACAGCACGGCAGTGGGCGTGGCGAGCCGGTCCTCCGGCGCGGGCGTGGTCTCGGCGGCGGCCCGCGCGGCTGTCCCCGCGCCCGCCCGGTACCACTGGACCGACGCGGTGAACGCGCCGGGCGGGCCGTAGACGGAGACCAGGTGGTCGAGGTGCTCATCGGAAACCGTGAACGACGGCCCGGACCAGTGCTCCCAGAAGTGCCGCAGGTATGCGCGTACCGCGTCCGGCTTCCCGTCGACGAGCGCCTCGGACAGCGGCAGCCGGTGGAACGACTGATACCAGAACTCCCGCAACGGTCTCGGCCCGAACACGCGCGCGCCGACCCCGGGCAGCGGCGGGCAGATCACCATCGCCCGGACCAGGTCCGGGCGAGCCCGGGCGAGCTCCTGTGCGATCCGGCTGCCGATGTCGTAGCCGACCACGACCGCGGGTTCCAGCCCGAGCGTGGTGATCAGGTCCGCGACGCCGCGCGCCTGGGCCGCGCCGCTGTACTGCTCCGCCGGGTCCTCGACGACGTGCTTGTCCGACGCGCCGAAGCCGCGCAGGTCCGGGACGAGCACCCGGCAGCCGGACAGCAGCGGCACCAGGTCACGGTAGTCGGTCCTGTCGCCTGGCCACCCGTGCAGCAGCACCACCGCGGGTCCGCTGCCCGCCAGGTCATATGCGAGCGAAAACCCATCGACCGCCACGATACGAACCTCCCGCCGCTCGACGTACTGCCTGCCGTGCCCATCGTCGCAGACCCGCCCGCGCCCCGTGCGGCACGCTGCCGCGCCCCACCCGCCGCGAGTCGTCAGGCTGGCTTCGCGTACACGACGACCTGGCTCGGGCTCGCCGCGGTGAACGGCGAGCGGTCCCAGCCGGCCCAGCGGGCTTCCACCCGGAGCCCGGCCAGCCGCGCCATCAGGTCAAGCTCGGACGGCCACACGTAGCGGTACTGACCCGACGCCTGGACCCACTGCCCGTCGAGGAGGGTGCAGTGATGCGAGGACAACAGCTGGCCGACCGGGTCGTCGTGCGTGTCGATCCCGACGTGGCCGGGGGACAGGTCGAAGATCCGTCCCTGCTCGCCTGGCGCGATCCGCGGCGCGGACGGCACCTCCACCTCGAGGACGAACCGGCCGCCCGGCCGCAGGTGAGCGGCGGCGTTGGCGAAGACGGCGACCTGCTCGTCCTGCGTGGTCAGGTTCTCGCCCCGCGCGATGGCTGGCATGCTTCCGCCATGGTCGGCAGCGATGGCGGGCTCTGGCGTGGCGCGGCACAGCGCCGGGGCCAGCGCAGACGCGGTCGCCACCCCGGCCTGCGTATCACCGATCGGGGCTGGCGAGTCATGTAAACGATCAGCCTAGGCACGACGCCTGGTCGCCGGTGACGCGATCGTGGTAGTCATATGCCGGCGGCCACCATTCGCTCAGCCGGGGGGATGCAGGGATGGCGCCACCGGGGTCCGGACTGGACCTGAAGCACCGTATTCGCCGCTGGCATCCGCTGCGGCCGGCGATGATGCAGTCGCTGGCTGTGCTGGACCATGCGGATGAGGAGACGATTGCCCGTTACCAGGACCGGCGGCTGCGGCTGCTGGTTCGCCTGGCGGCGGCCCGCTCGCCGTTCTACCGCGAGTGGTTCCGGGAGGCCGGGCTGGACCCAGGGTCCGTCCGGACGGTGGCCGATCTTGCCCGGCTGCCGCTGCTGGACCGCAGTCACCTCGTCACGGGAGCGGAGCGGTTTCTGGTCTACCCGGACCGACTGGTGTGGAAGGCTCATTCGAGCGGTACCTCCGGGGCTCCGGTTACCTGCTACCGGACTGCGGGGTCGTCGGTTTTCGAGCTCAGTGTCCTGGAGCGGCAGTGGGGCTGGTTCGGTCTGGACCGCAGCCCGCGCCGTGTCATCCTGAGGGGGGCCTTCTCCGCCGGACCGGGCGAGCCGCCGGCGAAGCTGCTGCCGGGTGCCCGCCAGCTGCTGGTGTGGAGTTTCGGGCTGACCCCGCGGACGCTGCCGGCCGTGGTCGAGGCCATCCGCAGCTTCCGTCCCGACGCCATCGAGGGATGGCCGTCGGCGATCACGGTGCTGGCATCGCTGCTGCATGATCAGGGGCTGACCGTGCCGGTCCGGGCCGTCATCACGTCGTCGGAGGTGACCTCCGCGGCGCAGGAGGAGCTGATGCGCGCGGTGTTCCGGGGGCCGGTCGTCGATCATTACGGGCAGGCTGAACGGGTCGCCATGGCCGGAAGCTGTGAGGCCGGCGGGTACCACGTGTTCCCCGACTACGGCATCGTGGAACTGCTGCCCGTGCCCGGGACCAGCGACAGCTGGGAGATCGTCGGGACGGCCCTGCACAACTGGGGATTCCCGCTGTTCCGGTACCGCACCGGCGACCATGTAAGGTCCACCGGCCCCGGCCCGTGCCGGTGCCTGTGCGGCCGCGCCTACCCGGCCCTGGGACGCATCGACGGAAGAGTCTCGGACTGCTTCACCAGCGCCGACGGCCGCCCCCTCCCGATGCCCTCGATAGTGACCACCGACCTCGCAAATGTCCGCGCGGCCCAGATAGCCCAGCGGGCACCCGGCCGCTTCGAGGTCAGGGTAGTGCCGACAGCAGGCTCCGACCTTCAGGCGCTGACCGCCCAGGTCCGGGCGAACGTAGACCGCTACTTCGGGCCGGGACAAGCCGTCACTGTCCGCGTCGTCGACGCCATCCCGAGAACCCGCGACGGCAAGCTGAAGAATGCCGTGATCGACCCGGACGTCCCCGCCCCCACCTCCGCGCCTGACAGCGACAAGTCCCGATGCCCCGGCGCGATCGCCTACGGTTCACATCCCGGTGAGGTTTCTCCTCGCCGGGGCCGGCGATGAGCGCGGGCGGGCACTGGCGTGACGCCGTGTGCGCGCCGGGGTAGACCAGGTACACCAGGCTGAACTCGCCGGGTACCCGGGTGGTGGCCATGTCCCCGACGGTGACGGGCACCGCCGCCGCCCCCGGCTTGCGACGGTGCATCTCCGCCATGTGGGGTGGTTTTCGCTCAGGTCAGACGCGCGGGTCAGGCGCGCGGGTCAGACGCCGCCGGGCTCTCAGCCGTGCAGCGCCGGCACGACGAAGCGCAGTGCCGCGTAGCCGACTGGCACGCCGACGAGCACCGCGCAGATCGCCAGGTTCACCGCCCAGTACCGCAGGAACACCGCCGCGAACTCCCGCAGCATCCCGCTCGGCCGGTAGTAGCCGGCCACTCGCGCCCCGGTGACCTGCCCGCGGATGCCGAGGCGGCGCGCGATCATCGCAGCCCGGAAGGCGTGGAAGTCGCTGGTCACGATCGTGCACCGGGCGCGAGGCTGGACCTGGTCCATGATCGCCTTGCTGAACAGCAGGTTCTCCTCGGTGTTCCGCGACCGCTCCTCGAGCAGCAGGTGGTCGGCGGAAAACCCGCGCTCCACCAGGTAAGCGGCCATCGCGGTGGCCTCGGGCACCCGCTCGTCGTCCCCCTTGCCGCCGGACACGATCAGCAGCGGACCCGGCCCGCTGGCCCGCCGGTTGAGGGAGTTCCAGAGCTCGTGTCCCCGGTCGAGCCGGCTGGCGAGCAACGGCGGCACCTTCCCGCCAGCGCCGAGGCCCGCGCCGAGCACGATCACGAAATCCGAACCGCCCGTCCGTGCGACGAGCCCATACACGAACGCGTAGCAGACGTAGGACACGAGCAGGAACGACACGTAGGCGAATACCAGGTTGGCGACCGTGGCGAACAACGACAGCTTGATGTTCTCGGCGCGGGCGGCCACCACGTCGAGCCCGATCACCACGAAGACAGACGCTCCGGCGAGCAGGGACAGCAGGTTCGCTGGCCGCAGGCTCTCCCGCCTGATCATGGTCATCCCGTTGACCAGCAGATAGCAGCCGATCACGAACGGCACCAGCGCCACGGCGACGACCAGGGCGAACAGCAGGTGATGCGGGGTCCTGCCCGGCGTGTCCGCGAGCCGTTCCGCGAGGCCGAGCGCGCCGAGCGCCAGCGCGAGACCCAGCAGCACGGCGTTGCCGAAGGCCCGCGGCTCGCGGACCACCCCCGCGAGGAACACGAGGAAAACAAGGCCGGCGAGCCCAAGCGTGACCACTCCACCACCGTATCCATATCCACTGAACGGTTGCTGAGATTAGCCGCTCCACACCGCGACGCGCCGGGGTCGTGCCGTCCTCGCGTCAGCCACGGGCCGGGCTGGCGGCCAGCGTCTCCGCGTGCGCCTCCCAGGCGACAGCGAGGCGTTCCGCGGCCAACTCGAGCGTGCTCGGCTGCTCCGCGAACGACAGCCGGACAAATTGACCGTGCCGCCCGTCGGCGCACGCCGCGCCGCCTGCCATCACGGTCACGCCGTGCCGTGCCGCGGCGAGCGCGAAGGCGTCGGCGCTGTCGAGGGGGAGCTTGGCCCACAGGGACAGGCCGGCCTCCGGCGGCCGGACGCGCCAGGCGGGCAGGTGCGCCGCGAGCAGCGCGACGACCAGGTCGCGGCGGTGGGTGAGCGCGGCGCGGTGCGCGGCGAGCCAGCCGGCGTCGATGCCGGCCAGGAGCTGGGCGGCGAGCGCCTGGGTGAGCACCGGGGTGCCCAGGTTGAGCGCGGACTTGCGCGCGATGACGGCGGACCGCACCGGCTCGCCCGCACGGATCCAGCCGACACGCAGTCCGCCCCAGAGCACCTTGGAGACAGAGCCGACCGCGATCACCCGGGTGGACAGGGCGGCGAGCGGCGGTGGCGCGCCGGGGCCGCCGTGCGCAGCCGCGCCGAGCACCAGGTCGGCGAGCGTCAGGTCCTCCACCACGGTGACCCGGCCCGCGTCGGCGATCGCGGCGATCGCCTGGCGCCGCAGCCACGGCATCACCGTCCCCGCCGGGTTGTGTCCGGTCGGCATGACGAAGGCGACGCCGCCTGGCACCCGGCCCGCCCGTTCGATCGCGTTCGCGTCCTCGCCCGCCGCGTCCGCGGGCACCGTCACGAGCTGCGCCCGCGTGCCTGCCATGGCGGCGCGCAGCCCGGGATACAGCGGGCAGCTCACCAGCACCCTGTTGCCCGGCAAGACCCGGCCGAGCAGCCACAGCGCCTCCTGCGCGCCGGAGGTGACGATGAGCTGGTCCGGATCCGTGGGCAGGCCCTGGCGCTCGGTCAGGTGCCGCGCCACCTCGGCGCGCAACGCGGGCAGGCCGACCGGATCCAGGCCGTGGCCGTCGAGAGCGCCCCAGGCGGCGTCCAGGTCCACCGGGGGCAGGTGCCGCAGGTCGCCGGGCGCGGACACCGACAGGTCGATGGTCTCCCGGTCTTCGGCGACCCGGCGCAGCAGCATGGTGGCGACGCTGCCCGCCGCGGGCCTGGCTGCCCACGACGGCCGGCCCGCCACGAAGGTGCCCGCGCCCTGGCGGCGCGTCAGCACCCCGGCCTCGACGAGCTGATCGAAGCAGGCGACGACGGTGCCGCGGGAGGTGCCGGTCACCGCGGCCAGCGTCCGCTCGGCGGGCACCCGGGTGCCGCGGGGAAGCGTCTGCTGGTCGACCGCCTCGAGCAGGGCGGCGGCGAGCCTGGCGTACCTGGGGCCGGGCCGGCCGCGCCAGCCCGCGAAGACCACCTCGGCCCACCAGCTCAGATCCTGGTCCATTTCTCTATATTGGCACTGTCGCCAGACGGAAAGGGTGCGGCAGTGTGGTTGTCATGGAACCGACCGTCACTCTGGCCCGCCGCTTCTGGGCGGCGATCGAGCCGATCCATTCCGTCGTCTACTTCGCGCCCGAGCCCCTGGAGGCGGCGCGCAAGACCGGTCTGCGCGGCTTCTGGATGAGCTATTTCGCGGGCAGGGTCGCGCCGCTGGGGCCGCTGCCCGCCCCGGCCGTGGAGGCGATGACCTACGGGTTCTCGCCTGCCATCGTGTCCCGTGCCATCCCCGACGCGTGGAAGTTCGCCTCGGCGGAGTCGGTGCTCGCGGCGCGGCTGGAAAGCGCTCCCGAGGCGCTGCGGCGGCACGTGGACGGCCCGCTGCTTGCCAGGGCCGGCGAGCTGGCCGACCTGCTGTGGCAGGCGGTGGAGGGCTGCCGGTTCGACGGCAGGCCGCTCGCCGCCGCGTGGGCGGGCGTGCCGCGCCCGGCCGATCAGGTCGGCGCGCTGTGGCTGGCCACCACGGTGCTGCGCGAGCACCGCGGCGACGGTCACGTGCTCGCGGGCGTCGCGCACGGGCTGCGCGGGCTCGACGCGACGGTGACGTTCGCGGCGACCGGGGCGATCACCCGCGCCATGATCCAGCCGACCCGCGGCTGGACCGATGAGGACTGGGCACAGTCATCGCGACGGCTCGCCGCCCGCGGACTGCTCGACTCCGGCGGCCGGCTCACCAAGACCGGCGGCGCGCTCCGCCGCGAGGTGGAGGACCTAACTGACCGGCTGGCCGCCGGTCCGGTGGAACGGCTTGGCTCGACCGGCGTGGAGCTGGCCATCGAGCTGGCCACGCCGGTCAGCCGCCACCTGATGGACACCGGGCTCATCCCGCTGCCGAACCCGATCGGCGCGCCGCGGCCATGATCGCGACGGGCGGGGCCCAGGCAGGCCTTGTCACCATCCGTCAGGCCGCGCCGGGCGACCGCGACGCGCTGACCGAGATGTTCGACCGGTGCACGGCGCAGACCAGGTACCGCAGGTTCCACGGCGGCGTCACGGTATTCCCGCGGCGCTACCTCGCCGAGGCGCTGTCGCGCAGCCCGGTGCACCACGCGCTCATCGCATCCGCGCGCGATGGGACGGGCGATATGACGGACAGCACAGTGGAGGACCCCGCTGGGCAGACCATCGTCGCCCTGGCAAGCTGCCGCGTGGTCGAGGAGGGCATGGCCGAGGTCGGCATCCTCGTCGAGGACACCTGGCAGCGGCACGGCGTCGGCTCCGCCCTGCTCGACGAGCTCGCCGCCCACGCGAAAGCCATCGGGCTGCGCGCGCTCACCGCGCAGCTGCTCACCGAACAGGCATGGACGGCGGGCATGCTGGCCCGTTACGGGCCCATCAAGCGGAGCCCCGCGTCGCGCGGCGTCGTCACGGTAACGGTCCGGCTGGCGCCAGGCGATGCGCCACGCGGGGCACCAGCCGGACCGCGGCTCAGCTGTCGACCTGCGGCGACTCGGTCCGCGTCCGCTTGAGCTCGAAGAAGAACGGGTTCGATGCGAGCATCAGTGCGCCGTCGAACATCCGGACCGCCTCCTCGCCCCGCGGCACCCGGGTGATCACCGGGCCGAAGAACGCCACGCCGTCGATGTGGATGGTCGGCGTGCCGACCTCGTCGCCGACCGGGTCCATGCCGCGGTGGTGCGACGCGATCAGCGCCTCGTCGTACGACGTGGAGTCCGCCGCCTCGGCGAGCGCCGGGTCCAGACCGCATTCGGTCAGTGCCTCGACGTACAGGTCGTGGCCGAAGTCACGCTTTTCGATGTGCCGCTTGGTGCCGAGCGCGGTGTACAGGTCGCGCAGCACGGCGGTGCCGTATTTCTGCTCCGCGGCGATGCAGATGCGGACCGGCCCCCAGTTCTTCGCGAGCATCGCCTTGTACTGCTCGGGGAGGTTCTCGCGGCCGGAGTTGAGCACGGAAAGCGACATCACGCGGAACGTCAGGTCGATGTCGCGGTCCTTCTCCACCTCCAGGATCCAGCGCGAGCTGACCCAGGCGAACGGGCAGGCCGGGTCGAAGTAGAAGTCGACAACAGGCTTTGCGGGAGAAGTAGCTGTCATGTCACCCACTCTATTCGGGCGCCACAAGACGCAAGACGCCGCAGTCGCCCGCCGGCTCAGGGTTAACCCTGAGATGTCCCCGAAGTGCCGCCAGGCGGTGGCCTCCCGACCTATATACCGAGTATGCTACTCGCAGTTATACGGGGTTCTATAGCGGAGAAGGGGACTGCATGAGCGTCCGTCACGCGCTGCTCGCGCTGCTCAGCGATGGCCCGAAGTACGGCCTTCAGCTGCGCGAGGAATTCGAGGCCAACACCGGCCAGGTGTGGCCGCTCAACGTCGGGCAGGTCTACACGACGCTGCAGCGGCTCGAGCGCGACGGCCTGGTCACGGCTCTGACAGACACAGAAGAGCTGGAGCCCGGGCCGCAGAAGGCCTACCGGATCACCGAGGCGGGGACGACCGAGCTAGCGCACTGGCTGCGCGTGCCGCCCGACCTGTCCACCCCGCCGCGCGACGACCTGGTGATGAAGGTGCTGATCGCGGTGCGGGTGCCGGACACCGACGTGTCCGAGGTCATCCAGGCGCACCGCCGTTACCTGATCCAGCTGATGCAGGAGTGGACCAGGCTGAAGGAGGACGACAACGGCAACGACGTCGCGTTCTCCCTGGTCGTCGACTCCGAGCTGTTCCGGCTTGACTCCGTCGTCCGCTGGCTCGACGCCGCGGAGGCCCGGCTGCGCCGCGCCCTGGCCGACGGATGGAACCCCGCCCGGGCGGTGACGGCCCTCAAGGGCGCCGCCGGGCTGCCTACCCGACCCACGATGGGAGTAAGGCGATGAGCGTTCTCGAACTACGATCCGTATCCAAGGTGCACGGCCGCGGCGCCGCCGAGGTGCAGGCGCTGCGCGACGTGTCGCTGACCGTCGCCGCCGGCGAGATGGTCGCCGTCATGGGCCCCTCCGGGTCGGGTAAGTCTTCCCTGCTGACGATCGCGGGCACGCTGGAGGAGCCGACTTCCGGCGTGGTCCTCGTCAACGGCGAGGACACGCTGCGGATGTCCCCTGGCGCGAAGTCGCGGATACGCCGCCGCGCTATCGGCTACGTCTTCCAGGACTTCAACCTGCTGCCAGGCCTCACCGCGGCGGAGAATGTGTCGCTGCCGCTCGAGCTCGACGGCACCTCCATGCGCAAGGCGCACCTGGCCGCGCTGAAGGCCCTTGAGGAACTCGGCCTCGCCGACCGGGCCCGCCACTTCCCCGACCAGATGTCTGGCGGCGAGCGGCAGCGGGTCGCGATCGCCCGCGCGGTCGTCGGGGAGCGGACGCTGCTGCTCGCCGACGAGCCGTCCGGCGCGCTCGACTCGGTGAACGGCGAGTCGGTGATGCGGCTCATCCACAGCTACTGCAAGCGCGGCGTGGCCGCCGTGGTGGTCACCCACGACGCGCAGCTCGCCTCCTGGGCGGACCGGATCGTGTTCCTGCGCGACGGTCGCTTCGTCGACCAGACGGCCGCGCCGGCCGGCCCGGAATCGCTGCTTGAGCAGTCGTCATGAGCATGAGCACGTACGCGCGCGAGGACCGGCAGGCCCGCGAGCCCGAGGACCCACGCCGCGCCGCGGGGGCGCGCCGCGCGCTGTCCCGCTGGGCCCTGCGCCTCGCGCTGCGCGAATGGCGGCAGCGGGTCCTGATCGTGGTGCTGATCGCGGTGGCCACCGCCGCGACGCTGCTCGGCATCGCGGTCGGCTCCGCGACGCCGGGCACTCCGAACGCCGGGACGTTCGGCACCGCGCGGACCAGGGTCGAGCTGCCTGGCAGCACCCCGCACCTGGCCAGCGTCATCGCCAGGATCGAGAAGGCCTACGGCGCCGGGAGCGTCATCGAGGACCTGCCGATAACCACCGGGCAGGCAGGCGGCGCCGACCTGCGCGCGCAGGACCCGTCGGCGCCCTACACCAGGCCGCTGCTCGCACTCGACTCCGGGCATTACCCGGCAAGTGCGGGACAGGTGGCGGTTACCGCCGGGCTTGCGCGGCTCTACAGCCTCCGCGTGGGTTCGGCCTGGCACGTGCCCCCGGGGGCGGGCGCAGCGGCAGGCCGGATCTTCGCGGTGACCGGCATCGTGGAGGACCCATCCAACCTGCTCGACGAGTTCGCGCTCGTCGCGCCTGGCCAGCTTGCCAGCCCGGGCGACGTGCGGATCTTCCTCGGCATCTCAATGGACTCCGCCGCCGCGTCAGCAGCGGGCAACGTCATACCGAGAAGCGCGATCGTCTCCGCGCCCGAGCCAAGTAACGCTCTGGTGTCCCCGGCGACCGTGGTGCTCGTGGTCTCAGTGCTCGGCCTGGTCTTCATCGGCCTGGTCGCCACGGCCGCGTTCACCGTCATGGCGCAGCGCAGGCAGCGGGCGCTCGGCATGCTCTCTTCGCTCGGCGCGACCGAGGCCGACGTGCGGTTCGTGCTGATCGCCGACGGCCTGCTGGCCGGCCTGGCGGGCGCGGCCATCGGCGCGGCCGCGGCGGCCGGCGCGTGGTTCTGGTACTACCCGCACCTGGAGACCGCCACCGCGCACCGCACCGATCCGCTCGCGCTGCCCTGGCCGGCGATCATCATTGGCCTGCTGCTCGCGGTCGCCACGTCGGTCATCGCCGCCGTGTGGCCGGGCCGCGCGGTGGCCAAGGTGCCCGTGGTCTCCGCGATCTCCGGCCGGGTCGACCCGCCGCAGCTGATCACCAGGTCGCTGCGGCCTGGCATCCTGTTCCTCGTCGGCGGCCTGTTCCTGCTGTTCGTTTCCGGCGGCTGGGACGACGGCGGCGGCAACAGCGGCAGGTACGCCATCCTGGCCGGCCTGATCTGCTGCGAGATCGCCTCCGCGCTGCTCGCGCCGTTCCTGGTGGACCGGCTTGCCCGGCTGGCCTGGCGCGCGCCGCTGGCGAGCAGGCTCGCCGTCCGCGACCTGGAACGGTACCGGTCACGGTCGGGCGCGGCGATGGCGGCGGTGTCGTTCGCGGTCTTCATCGCCACCATCGCGATCATCATCGCCAGCGTCAGGTTCGACGACGCGCTCGACTACACCGCGCCGAACATGACCTCGAGCCAGCTCATCTTCTACACGCCTGGCAACGACCTGACCCAGGTCAGTCCCGGGCAGTTCACCCCGGCCGCCAAGCTGGCCGCCGCCAAGGCGCAGGCGGACACCCTCGCGGCGCAACTGCACGCCCCGGCGCCGCTCGAGCTCGACGTGCCGGTCAGCGTCCACGTGTCGATGCCCGGCCAGCCGACGCAGAACCAGTTCGGCACGATCATCTCGCTGCACGGCCGCGGCTTCGGCGGCACGACGTGGGTGGCCACGCCGGCGCTGCTCAAGGCGTTCGGCATCAGCCCGGGCGAGGTTGACCCGCGGGCTGACGTGCTCACCGTGCGCGCCGGGCTGCCCTCGACGGGCGGCCTCGCGCTGGTCAACGGCGCGTACCTGGGCAATCCGCCGAACGAGCCGTGCCCGGCGGGCCTGTGCATACTCAGCCCGGTCATCCAGGAGGTAAGCAAGCTGCCTGCAGGCACCTCGATGCCGAACACCGTAATCACCGAGCGGGCGGTCAGGGCGCTGCACGAGACGCCCGTCCCCGTCGGCTGGCTGATCCAGGCGCCTGCCGCGCTCACCCCGGCGCAGATCAACGGAGCCCGCCAGGCTGCGCTGTCCGCCGGTGCCACCGTGGAGACCAAGAACGGGCAGCTCAGCCTCGGGGAGATCAGCAACGGCGCCACACTCGGCGGCCTGCTGCTCGCCCTCGGCGTGCTGTCGATGACCGTCGGCCTCATCCGCAGCGAGACCGCCCGCGACCTGCGGACGCTCACCGCCGCCGGGGCGAGCGCGCGCACCAGGCGGGCGCTGACCGGGGTCACCGCCGGGGTGCTCGGCCTGCTCGGCGCCGGCCTCGGTGCCGTCGCCGCCATCCTCGCCGGGGTCGTCTGGGCGCACTCGAGCCTCATCCAGACCTTCGGTAACGTCCCCTGGCAGGACATCGGACTGCTGGTCATCGGCATGCCGCTGATCGCCGCGATCGCGGGCTGGCTGCTCGGCGGCCGCGCGCCGTCCGCCGTCTCAGGCCAGCCACTCGAATAGGGGATAACAGCAACAAGCGCGCGAAGCGCGCAGCAGTTCCCCGCTGACGGCGAAGCATGAACCCGTTCCGGATGATCAAAGACATGAGCCGGAACGGGTTCATGCCATGCCCGGCCACCGTCAGCGCCTCCAATCTCGCCGGCACGCCGCTCCTCGCTGCGCGCTTGTTGAAAGCGGTTCTTATGCGCGAGGCGTCGCGATCCCGGAGAACCATGGCGATTTTCGATGGATCTCCGCCTGTTAGGTCGTCCCGCAAGGCGCCTGACTCGGGTTGTCTGGAACAAGCCGCCGTGCGCGAGACCACGGCGAGAGAACGGAGTCTGCCGAAAGGACAACGATCATGCATGCCCGAATCAACATGCTGGCCGGGGACCCGGCCATGCTCGGTGAGGCCACCCGCTACCTGGAGGGAACCGTCCGGCCGGACGTCGAGGGCCAGCACGGCAACCGGGGCCTCGCCTGCCTTGTCAACGCCGACCTCGGCACCTGCATCGTCGCCTCCTACTGGGACAGCGCCGACGCCATGACGGCCAGCGAGCAGGCCGTCCAGGTCGCCCGCAAGGAGATGGCCGAAATGGTGCGCGGCTCGGTGACGATCGAGCACTACGAGGTACCCGTCTTCGTCCGGCGCAGCCGCCCAGCACGCGGCGCTGGCGTTCGCCTCGCCCGCGTCGAATGCGCTCCCGGGAACATTGACGCGTTCATCGAGGAGTTCCGTAACAGCGCGGCACCGGAGCTGATGGACCTGCCGGGGCTGGCAAGCGCGCATATGCTGACCGACCGCACCAGCGGGCGCTGCATCGTCATTACCGCCTGGCAGGACATGGCCGCCCTCGCCACGAGCCGCGCGGCCAGCGCCCGGCTCCGCGCCGACGCGGCGGCGGTTATGCACCTGCAGGTCCGCGCCGTCGAGGAGTACGAACTCGTATTCACCTCGATCCGCGACGGGGACACCAGGTCGCTGATCGAGCGCGACGTCGAGCTCTGGAACACCAAGGACTACGAAGGCTGGATGGCCGGGATGGACCTGTTCCGGATGTCGACGCAAGCGCCCGGCGGAATGCGTATGACAGGCAGGGAGGCGGCGGAGACGATCTGGAACACCTGGCAGCAGGCGTTCCCGGACAATCAGCTCGAGACCCTCGCCATCCATGCCGACGACCGGGGCGGCGTGCACGAGTTCCGCGCCACCGGCACGCACACCGGCACGCTGCGCGGCCCGGCCGGCGAGATACCGGCGACTGGCAGGACCGTGCGGATGGACGCCTGCGACGTCTACGAGTGCGATGGAGGCAAGATCACCAGCGTCCACCTCTTCTTCGACCAGACGGAGCTACTTCGACAGCTCGGGCTGACCGCCGGGAGCTGACCGCCAGGCACCGCGAGCGAATGCCCGACACACCCGCGAAATCCCGGCTTTCCGGCGGTCGTGACGCTATCGTGTCATTTCGTGACGGAGGCGCCGACGTTCAGCGTGGTGGCGGATGTCGCGATCGTGAAGGGTGAGACGCCGGCCGGCGACCGGACCTGGCTGTCGTTCCCGGACGGGTCCGCGCACCGCGCGGCGGTCCATGTCATCCATGACCTGCCGCACCTGGTGGTCGAGTCGGTGCTCGGCTTGGACGACGGCCTGTGGGGCACGCTCGCGGCCGGCGGGTTCGCGCCGGCGAACCGGGCGGTGACCAGGCGCAATGGCCGGATCCGGCTGGTCACCGATGCACCGTTCGATGACCTCGCCGAGACCACCTGGCCCGGTCACAAGGTCGCCAAGGCCGCCGTCAACGCCATACTGAACCGCTGGGGCGACGGGCCCGACACCCCCGACGGGGTGCGCGACCGACTGCGCCGCACCGGGGCCGCCGCACTGGCCGCCCGGCTCGACGACGAGCAGATCAGGGTGGCGGGCGCCGGGGTGCGCCGGCTCTACCGCGACTGGGCCGCGCTCCCGGTCGGCGGCACGCTGCGCGCCACCTGGCCGCTGCACGACAGCTGGCTGCGGCTGCTGTGAGCGGGGCCCCGCGGCGGGGGCCCGGCACGACCAAAGGCGGAACGTCACCGCGTGGCGGGCGGGCATTGGCCCTGAGTTCACCGGCACGTCGCGGAGATCCACCATCCTTCCGGGCGATGACAACTATCGCTACTACCTCAACGCTGGCATCATGTGCGATGTACATGGAAGGCAACGTGATGGGCGCCGGCCGTGGGTCCGTCACCGGCCACACCCGCAGGAACCGGCGTTGAGCACCGGCGCGCGGGCTGGTGGGCTGCGCGTCATGATCGTGACGGACCAGTACCAGCCGATGGTCGGCGGCGTGCCGACCGTGACGGAGGAACTCGCGCGCGGGCTGGCGGAGCGCGGGCACGCCGTCGCGGTCATCGCCCCGGGCGCCAGCATGCGCGGCGCAGGCACCTCGGCCGGCGGCACCGCGGGCACCTCGGCCGGTGACGGCGCGAAGCCGTCTGCGGGCGAGCCGTCCGCCGGCCAGCCTGCCGTGGACTACCGCGGCTCGCTGCCGTGGCCCTGGTACGAGGGCCAGCGGCTCGGGCTGCTGTCGCCGGCGGTGGCCGGCCAGGCGATCGACGAGTTCGCCCCCGACGTGCTGCACCTGCACTCGCCGCTGACGCTCGGCGTCGCGGCCAGGCGTGGGGCGCGGCGGCACGGCGTCCCGGTGATCTACACCAACCACTACCTGCCGCTCAACGTCTGGCCCGCGATGGCGCGCACCGCCGAGGGCACGGGGACCGGGACGGTGAGCCCGGCCGCGCGGCTGGGCTCGCGTGCCAGGGACGCCGCGTTTTACGGCTTCGTCACCGGGTTCGCGAACCGCTGCGACCTGGTCACCGCGCCGACCGCGACGGCGCTGCGGCTGCTGCGCGAGCACGGGCTGCGGGTGCCGTCGCAGGCCGTGTCGAACGGCGTCGACCTGGCGCGGTTCTCGCCGGGTGCCCGCGATGAGGAGCTGCGGTCGCGGTACGCGCTGCCCGCGGACCGTCCCGTCATCCTGTCGGTCGGCAGGCTCAGCCCGGAGAAGCGGGCTGATGTGCTCATCGCCGCGCTCGCCAGGCTCGGCGCCGGCGACATTGACTGGGCCAGCAACGAAGGCGGCAGCTCCGACGGCGCCGCCCCGGTGCTCGCCCTCGCGGGCACCGGCCCCGAGGACAGCGGGCTGCGCTCGCTCGCCCGCCACTACGGGGTGGCCGGCCGGGTGCGGTTTCTCGGCTTCGTGCCCGACGAGGACCTGCCCGGCCTGTACCGGCTTGCCGACGTGTTCGCGATCGCGTCGCAGGCCGAACTGCAATCGCTTGCCACCATGGCGGCGATGGCGAGCGGGCTGCCGGTCGTCGCGGTCGAGGCGGGCGCGCTCGCCGAACTGGTGCACGCGGGGGAGAACGGCTTCCTCGCCAGGCCGGGACGGGCCGCGCACGTCGCCGACTGCCTCGACCTGCTCTGCCGCGACCGGGCGCTGCGGGCGCGCATGGGCAAGGCGTCGGCGCGCATCATCGCCGACCACGACCGGCATCTCCTGCTCGCCCGGTGGGAATCCATCTACCGCGGGCTCGCGCGCCGCGGCATAGCAGAACACGTGAAGGTGAGTGATGGCTAGCCCTGAACAGCCGCCCCAGCCGTTGCTCTTTCTCATCGGCGACACCGGCGGCGGGCACCGCAGCGCCGCGGCGGCCGTCGCGCAGGCGCTGGAGCGGGCGCTGCCCGGCCGGTTCGTCCCCGTCATCTGGGACCCGCTGCGCGGACCCGACGTGGCCCGCCCGCTGCGCTGGTTCGCCGGGCTCTACGGCCCGTGCATCCGGCTCACGCCCTGGCTGTGGTGGCTGTTCTGGCGGACAAGCGACTCACCGCGGGTGCTCGCCGCGGTCCGCCACACGATCATGGCCCCGGTGTACGGCAGCGTCGCCAGGGCGGCCGAGTCGTGCAGGCCCGCGCTCATCGTGGCGTTCCACCCGATGACCGCCGACCCCGCGGTCCGCGCGCGCGACCGCGGCGGCGTGCTGCCCCCGGTGGTCACCGTCATCACCGACCTGATCACCGCGCACCTGTCCTGGCGGGACGCCCCCGTCGACCGGGTCGTGGTGCCGTCCGAGGAGATGGCCGCGCGCTGCGCCAAGGACGACGCCGAGCCCGACCGTTTCGTGCCGCTCGGACTGCCGGTCGCCGCCGAGTTCTGCCAGCCGCCGCTCGATGAGGCGGAGCGCAAGGAGCTCAAGCGGGAACTCGGTGTCCAGGGGGATTTTCTCGTCGTGCTAACCGGCGGCGCCGAGGGCTCAGGCGGGCTGCGCCGCCGGGCCGCCGCGATCTTGCGGCAGGTGGACAACGTCGACGTCGCCGTCATCTGCGGGCGCAACCGTTCGCTCAAGCGGCGGGTCGCACGGATGGCCGGGCGCTCGGGCGGCGGGCGGCTCACCGCGCACGGCTTCGTCGGCAACATGCCGGACTGGCTGCGCTGCGCCGACGTCGTGGTCGGCAAGGCGGGACCCGGCACGATCGCCGAGGCGACCTGCTGCGGCGCGCCGCTCGTGCTCACCTCGTACGTGCCCGGCCAGGAGAAGGGCAACGCGCAGTTCGTCACCGGCGCCGGTGCGGGAGTCTTTGCGCCGCGGCCACGTCAGCTCGCCGCGGAGATCGGCCGGCTGCGCCGCGATCCGGACGCGCTCGCCGCGATGCGCGCGGCGTCGGTCCGGGTGAGCCGCCCGCGCGCGGCCGCCGACATCGCCCGCTTCCTGGCGGGCATGTCAGGCGAGCAGCTCGGCAGGGACACCGGCCGCGACCTGCTGCCCACCCTGATCGCCGACTGAGCGTGCGCCGGCCGTCACCGGCACCGTGCTCTCAAGTTCTATGGGCTCAGAGGTTCTACGGGCTCAGCGTTCTGCGCGCTCACAGCTCTATGGACAGGCCCTCGGCGGCGACGAGCACCGGCACCGGCGCGCCGGCGAACCGCCCCGCGAGCGCGTCGAGCTGGTCGTCGGTGCGAGACGGCTTGTGATGGGTGAGCGCCACCCGCCGCGCCCCGGCGCAGACCGCGAGCCCGACCGCATACTCGGCGGCCGCGTGCCCCCAGGCGGCCTCGGCGGGCACCTCCTCGGCGGTCAGCTGAGCGTCGTGGATGAGGAGGTCCGCGCCGCGGGCGAGCTCGACGGCCGCCTCGTGGTAGGCGCCGAGCCCGTCGGGTCCCGGCCCGAGGCTGGTGGGGCAGTGGTCGGTGACGTAGGCGATGGACGCCCGGCCGTCGCTGACCCGGTAGCCGAGCGTCCTGCCGCCCTTGTGCGGGATCTCGCGGGCCTCCACGGTGAACCCCTCGGCCTTGAGCTGGCCGGGCGCGATGGCGTCGAACTCCCAGTTGCCCCGCAGCTGGGCGGGCCTGATCGGGAAGAACGGCGGCGACATCACCTGGGCGAGCAGCCGCTCCGCGCCCCCCGCCGCCGCGTCGCTCGCTGGCCCGTCGCCCTGTTCGGGCAGCAGCAGCGTCACCCGCGCGTCCTCCCTGTCGCCGCCACGGAAGAACGGCAGCCCGAGGCAGTGGTCCCAGTGCAGGTGCGTCAGCAGGATCGTGCCGGTGAACGCGGCGCCGCCGAGCAGCTCGTTGAGGTTGGCGACGCCGGTCCCCGCGTCAAGCGCGAGCACCGGCGCCTCGCCGGGTCCCTGCGCCACCGCGACGCACGAGGTGTTGCCCCCGTACCGCAGGTACGGAGCGCCGGGGGCGGGCGTCGACCCGCGCACCCCGCAGAAGGTGATCAGCACCGGTTCAGAGCTCCTCGCACTGCATACACCGGATCAGGCCTCTTCCCGCCGGTGCATCCCGGACAGCTCGGCCAGGGCCGAGCGCTCGAGCTGTGCACCGTCCACCGACGCCACCTTGCACGGCGTGACGGCCACGATGCTCGCGGTCCGCACGCCGCCCTCCAGGTGGGCGCGCTCGCCGAGCATCGCGCCTGGCCCGTAGTCGGCGAGCGGCTCGCCGTTGCGCTCCACCCGGACCACGCCGTCGAGCACCAGGAAGACCTCGGTGCCCGTCGCGCCCTGGCGCAGCAGCGTCGCGCCCGCCGGGTAGCTGGCGATCCGCGGCTTGCCCGCGCCGTGCATGAGCTCGACGGAGAGCGACCGCTCGAGCGCGGATTCCACCGCGACCACCATGGCCGAGGAGTCCTCCTCGCCCCACGGGGTGTGCTTGCCGAACGACTTGCGGTACCACTCGTTGAAGTCGGTGAGACCCGACTTGCGCGCCAGCTTGCCGTCGTTGTCGTAGACCCAGTGCCTGGGGAACCGGCTGGCGCCAGGCGCGCCGATCTCCACCTGCCCGGAGGCGTGCAGGGTCAGCGTCAGCGTGGTCCACACCGTCGGCGCCTGCCACTGCACGAACGGCGGGTGCGCGACGCGCCGCGGCGCGGGCACGCCGGTCTTGCCGCCAGTGGTCTGGGTGAAACGCACCCAGCCGTCGCCGTGCTCAGTCTCGCGGCGCAGGTCGGGCAGGGCGATCGCCTGGAAGGTGCGCCGCGCCGCACCGACTTTGACCGTGGTCGCGCCCATCAGGCCGCGGCTGTCGCCGTCGTAGCCCGCCGCGGTGATCCGCCCGTCGTCGTCGGTCTCGATCCACGCAGAAAGCACGTTGGCGAACCGGAACCGGTCCGCGGCCTGCAGCGCGAGGACGTCACCGTCGGCGGCCTGGTGGCCTATCTCGCCGGGCGGCGGCTGGTCGTAGTGCGCGATGCCGCCTTCGAACGCGGCTTTCGTGCTGCCGGTGACAGCCTCAGAGGGTATCCAGGACAATGAGGTTACGGTGCTCTCGTATCGCATACCAGGACCGTAGAATGACGGCTTTGGACCTACGAGGGTACTCACGCGTGCTTCGCGGTGTGCCTACCACTACCTTTTTCGACTGAATATGGTGTTGCCATGATCCGGGTCGCCCTCGCCGAGGACAACGTGCTGCTACGCGAGGGGATCTCGCGCCTGGTCGCCGCCAACGATGACTTCGAGCTGGTCGGCGTCGCCGCCGACCTGCCGCAGTTGCTCGCGCTCGCCAGGGAGCAGGAGCCGGACGTCGTGGTCACCGACATCCGCATGCCGCCCACCGGGACGGACGAGGGCATCCAGGCGGCGGCCTGGCTGCGCGAGAACCTGCCGAAGACCGGCGTGGTGGTGCTGAGCCAGTACGTGGCGCCGCAGTACGCGCTCGCCCTACTCGAGCAGGGCTCGGCGGGCCGCGCCTACCTGCTGAAGGAGCGGGTGGCCAGCGTGGACGAGCTGGCCCGCGCGATCAGGGCGGTCGCGGTCGGCGGCTCGGTCATCGACCCGCAGGTCGTCGACGAGCTGGTCAAGGCCCGCTCCGCGCAGCGCTCTTCCGGCCTTTCGCTGCTCACCGCCAGGGAGACGGAGATCCTCGCCGAGATGGCGCAGGGCAAGTCGAACTCGGCGATCGCCGGCTCACTGTTCGTGACCGAGCGAGCGGTGGAAAAGCACACCAACTCGATCTTCGCGAAGCTCGGCCTGTCCGAGGAGCGCGACGTCAACCGGCGGGTCAAGGCCGTGCTCGTCTACCTGAGCCACTCCGAGGGCTAGTGACCAGTGAGGCAGGTGGGACCAGGAGGAGGGTGGTTGGCTACACCCGGTGCTGGATGGCACCACCCTGGTCAGCTGCCGCCCTCGATGGGAGGCTAGTTAGGTGAGCGACGCGAGCCATCCCCGGTCCGTGCTCGTCGTTGACGACCAGGCACCGTTCCGCCTTGCCGCCCGTGCAGTACTGCGCCGGCTCGACGGATTCGAGTTCGCCGGCGAGGCCAGAAGTGGCCCCGAGGCGATCGACCTGGTGGCGGCGCTGCACCCGGCCCTGATCCTGATGGATATCCACATGCCGTTGATGAGCGGCATCGAGGCGACTCGTCGCATCATGGCCGAGCATCCGGACGTCGCGGTGATCCTCTGCTCCACGCACGACCCCAAGGACCTGCCCGCCGACGCCGCCGCGAGCGGTGCCATCGCGTACGTCTCCAAGGAGCACCTGTCCGCGGCCACCATCCGCGAGCTGTGGGAAGCCAGGCAGTCGGGGGCGTTCGTCTCCCGTTAGTTTCGAAATTTTCGGCAATGGCCGAAATATTTTCGCAATCAAACTACCAGTAATTCCGCAATTAATTGCCCTAGCCCTCTTGTAGGCCGGCGTATGGCGGCTTTCAATTCGTATTGTTATCGCAACCCCTCCGATAACTTTCGATGAGGAGGCCATAATGATGTGGCAATCCCGCAGAGCCCAAGACACGACCAGATCCCCTGGCCCGTCGCCGCGCCGCCGGGTGTTCGCAATCGGTGCCGCGACCGCGATCGCGGCAGCCGTGGCACCGCTCACGATGGGCAGTGCCGCGCAGGCGGCGCTGGCGCCAGGGACGCCACTGAAGACGCTCGCCCAGGCGGCAGGCGGCAGGTACTTCGGCAGTGACATGACCGCAGACCTGCTGTCCAACTCGACGGTTACCCAGCTCCAGGCCCAGCAGTTCAACATGGTCACGCCCGGCAACGAGATGAAGTGGGACACCACCGAGCCGTCCAACGGCACGTTCAACTTCGGCCCTGGCGACCAGATCGTCAACTACGCCACGTCGAACAGCGAGCGGGTGCGCTGTCACAACCTCGTCTGGCACAGCCAGCTCCCGTCCTGGGTGGGCAGCCTGCCGGCCAACCAGGTGCAGGCGGCGATGGAGACCCACATCACCACCGAGGCCACCCACTACAAGGGCAAGTGTTACGCGTGGGACGTGGTCAACGAGCCGTTCAACGATGATGCCACCGCCACCCCCCGTGCGGACGTCTTCTTCAACGCGATGGGCATCGGCTACATCGCCGACGCGCTGCGGACGGCGCACGCCGCCGACCCGAACGCGAAGCTGTACCTGAACGACTACAACATCGAGGGCATGAACGCCAAGAGCAACGCGATGTTCAGCCTGGCGCAGTCGCTGCTCGCGCAGGGCGTCCCGCTCAACGGCATCGGCTTCGAGAGCCACTTCACCCTCGGCGGGATCCCGTCCGACATGCAGGCGAACATGCAGCGGTTCGCCAACCTCGGCCTGGACGTCGCGGTCACCGAGCTTGATGACCGCATCACGCTCCCGGCGACCGCCGCCAACCTGCAGCAGCAGGCCAGCGACTTCACGGCCGTGGTCAAGGACTGCCTGGGGGTCACCCGCTGCGTCGGCGTGACCCAGTGGGCCGTCGGCGACGCCGACTCGTGGATCCCGGGCTTCTTCTCCGGGCAGGGCGCCGCCACCATGTTCGACCAGAGCTACAACCCCAAGCCCGCCTTCACCGCGGTGCAGAACACGCTGGCCGCGGCCGGCGGCGGTGGCCAGAACACGGTGACGGTGACCAACCCGGGCACGCGGACCGGGACCGTCGGCACCGCTGCCAGCCTGCAGATCCAGGCAACCGACTCGGCGTCGGGACAGACCCTGTCCTACTCCGCGACCGGCCTGCCCGCCGGGCTGGCGATCAACGCCTCCACCGGGCTGATCTCCGGCACGCCGACGACGGCGGCCAACAACACCGTGACCGTCACGGTGAAGGACACCACGGGCGCCGCCGGCACCGCCAGCTTCGCCTGGAACATCAGCGGGAGCGGCGGCGGTGGCGGCGGCACCTGCCACGTCACCTACACCAAGACCGCTGAATGGGCCGGCGGATTCACCGCCCAGGTGGTCATCGCCAACACCGGGACGACCGCGATCAACGGATGGTCGCTGACCTTCACCTTCCCGGGCGACCAGAAGATCACCAGCAACTTCAACGGCGGCTTCTCCCAGTCCGGCAAGAACGCGACCCTCACCAACGCCAGCTACAACGGCGCCATCGCGCCAGGCGCCAACATCACCGACGGCTTCCAGGGCACCTGGACCAGCAACGACACCAACCCGGCTAGCTTCTCCATCAACGGCACGGCATGTAACTAAGCCGTTCAGGGGATAACCGCGGTCCGTCCCGCTGGCGGCCGCGACGATCCGGATGGCCCGGGGCCAGTAAAGCCCCGGGTCATCCGGGCGTCCGGTGCCACAGGCCATAACGCGATAAATCGTTAGACTTCATGTTCCGCGGGTAGCCGCAGCGGCATGGAGCTGACTGAAGCGGGACGTCTGCTCTCCGGGCGCTACCGGCTCAGTGCCGACATCGGCCGCGGCGGGATGGGTGTGGTCTGGCAGGCTCGCGACGAGCTGCTCAACCGCGACGTAGCGGTGAAGGAGGTGGTCTGGCCGCCGCACTTCACCGAGGCCGAGCAGCAGGTCGCCTGCCAGCGGGCCGTCAGGGAAGCCCAGATGGCCGGCCGCCTTGCTCACCCGAATGTGGTGCGCATCTACGACATACTCGAGGAAGACGGCCACCCGTGGATCATCATGGAGCTGCTGCCGTACCAGTCGCTGCGTGACCTGGTGCGGGAGGAGGGACCGTTGACCCCGGCCCGGGCGGCGCGAGTCGGTCTCGGTGTCCTCGCGGCGCTTGGTGCCGCGCACGCGCGCGGCGTGCTGCACAGGGACGTAAAGCCGGCGAACATCCTCGTGGCGCCCGACGGCCGGGTCGTCCTCACGGACTTCGGCATCGCCAGGGCCGTCGACAGCCCGACGTTCACCACCCTCGGCACCCTGGTCGGATCGCCGTCGTACATCGCGCCGGAACGGGCAAGAGGCGGGCAGTCGACCCCCGCAGGGGACCTGTGGGGGCTCGGCGCCTGCCTGTACGCGGCGGTGGAGGGGCACCCGCCGTTCGAGCGGGACGCACCGCTCGCGACTCTCACCGCCGTGGTCGCCGACGACCCAGAAGAAGCCGTACACGCGGGACCGCTATGGCCGGTCATCAGCGCGCTGCTTCGCAAGGATCCGGACGAGCGGCTCGACGCGGCGCAGACCGAGCGGCTGCTGCGCGAGGTCGCTGGCAACGACGAGGCGGCGCCCACGGCTCCGGGCGCGGCCGTCGCGCCCAGGGAACCTGACACGACCGCACCCCGCGAGCCTGGTTATTTCGCTGCGCCCGCCTCTCGACGCCCGCGCCGGCCTCGCCGCTCGGCGATCGCGCTGGCCGCGCTAGCCGGGGTGTCCGCGGTCGTCACCGTCGTGGCGCTCGCCCTGACCAACTCGCCCGGCCGCCCAGCCGCCTCGCCCGCAGTAAGCTCGCGCTCCGCCAGCCATCCGGCCGCCTCGCCCGGCACGCCAAGCGCCGCGTCATCCGGTGCCACAGCAGCGGCCAACTCGTCAGCGTCGCCCGCGCCAACGCCCGCAAGCGGTGCTGCGAGTGCCCCGGCATCGTCCGGTTCGGCGGGTGGCTCCACCAGCAGCGGAAGCGCCGGATACGGTGCACTGCCCGCCGGTTACCACCGCTTCACGAACTCCACGGGCTTCTCGATCGGCGTTCCCGACGGCTGGCCGATCTCCCACGTTGGTCACTACGTCTACATCACCGACCCCGCCAACAGCGGCATCTTCCTGCTCATCGACCAGTCAGACACCCCGCAGCCGGACCCGCTCGCGGACTGGCGGCAACAGGCGGCCAACCGCGCGAGCTCGTACCCGGGCTACCACCTGATCCGCCTGGAGTCCGTGTCCTACCCGCAGGCCGAGAAAGCCGCAGACTGGGAGTTCACCTACGTCAGAGACGGCATCCTGGTACACATCCTGAACAGGAACGTGCTCGCGAACGCGCACCACGCCTACGCGCTCTACTGGTCTGTACCGGAAAGCAGCTGGAACTCCTACTACCACGTCTTCCAGGCTTTCGCGGCCACATTCCGTCCCGCGCAGTAATCCTCCCGGGAGCCTCAGGGACGCGTCGCTGGCTGAGCACCGCAGACAGGTTGGCTAGGCTGAGCGAGGCTCGGCTGACCAAAACTGTCCGGTCAGGCCTGGACACCCCCCCATAACTGTCCTACGGTGCTGCTATGGCCTCGATGGTGACGCCTATAGCCCGGCTTGGCTGCGGCCGGTGACCGTGCCGGGGCAGGTCGCGCGCGACAGCCCGGAGGTCACCCGCCTGTTCGAGCTGCGCAGCGATCCCGTCCGTGAGCTGGCCAACCAGGCCGGCGCAGTCGCTCACGCGTGCCACGCCATGGCGGTCCGGTTCCACCGCGGAGGCACGCTCGTGGTGTTCGGTGCCGGTGGCCCTAGTGCCGACGCCCAGCATGTGGCGGTCGAGTTCGTCCACCCGGTGATCGTCGGCAAGCGCGCGCTGCCGGCCATCTCGCTGACGGCTGACGTGGCCACGGTGACCGGCATAGCCGAGCGCGAAGGCATCGACGCGATCTTCGCCCACCAGCTCCGCTATCTGGCCGGGCCCGCGGACATCGCGCTCGGGATCTCCGCCGACGGCGATAGCGGCAGTGTGCTCGCTGGCCTGGAGACGGCCAAGTCGCTCGGCCTGCTCACCATCGCCTTGGTCGGCGGGCGCGGCGGCCGAATCGCGACGAGCAACGCGGTGGACCACCTGCTGGCCGCGACGTCGGATGACCCGCGCGTGGTCAAGGAAATACATGTGACCACGTACCACATCCTCTGGGAACTGGTGCACGTGTTCTTCGAGCAGCCGGGTGTGCTTGACCCCGGAATCGTGACATGACTCCGGAGCAGCCGTCGGGCCAGGCCTGCGCCAGCCATCAGTGCATAACGTGCGGGGATGTCGCGGTCGAGGTGCGGGTCGTGCGGCTGCTGCCCGATGAGCTGGCCGTCGTGGACACCGGCGCGGGCCAGGAGCAGGTCAGCGTCGCCCTGGTGAGCGCCGCGGCGGGCGACACCCTCCTGGTGCACGCTGGCGAGGCGATCGCCGTCGTGGGGAAGTGATCTGGTGACCAGTCGGCCCGATGACGGCGGCGCGGGGGCGATGGAGTCGCTGTACCCATTCCTTTATGCCGACACGAGCGACCTGCCCGCCGTGCTTGAGCAGGTCCGCACGTCCACGGTCGCCAAGGCCGCGGAGATCCGTGAGCTCAGGCGCGTGATCGCCAGGCGCGACGGGGCGCGGCTGGCGCAGTGCGCGCGCGAGATGGCGGCCAGGTTCGCGGCAGGAGGGCGGCTGTTCGCGTTCGGTAACGGAGGCAGCGCCACCGACGCCCAGCAGATCGCCACGCTGTTCCTGCATCCCGGCGGCGGGTTCCGGCCGTTGCCGGCCTTCGGCCTGGCAAACGACACGTCCGTGGTGACGGCGCTGTGCAACGACATCGGTGTCGAGGTGGTGTTCTCGCGGCAGCTCGGCGCGTTCGGACATTCCCGTGACATCGCCGTGGGGCTGTCCACGAGCGGCAACTCCGCGAACCTGGTGCGCGCCTTCGGTGAGGCCGGCCCTCGCGGGATGCTGACCATCGGCCTGGCCGGCTACGAGGGCGGGAAGATGGCCGAGCTCGACACCATCGACTACCTCTTCGTGGCCCCATCGGCCTCGATCCACCGGATACAGGAAGCCCAGACCACCATCTACCAGGTGCTCTGGGAACTTACCGTTCAGGAGGTGTCCCGTGTGCCTCGGTATACCGGGTGAGGTTGTCGAGATCCACGCCGAAACTCCGGACCTCGCCAAGGTCAACGTGAGCGGCGTCCGTCGGCTGATCAACATCGGCCTGCTGTCCGACGATCCGCCGAAGCCGGGCGAGTGGGTGCTTATCCATGTCGGCTTCGCCCTATCCAAGATCGACGAGCACGAGGCGGCCGCGGCGATGGAGTTCCTGGAGAGCATCGGCCAGGCCTACGAGGACGAGATCGCGGCAATGCGCGAGTCATTGATCGAATAACCCGGCTCCACCGGAGAGAGGCGTGTGGACGATGCGGTTCGTCGACGAATTCCGTGACGCGGACAAGGCACACGCGCTCGCCGCGAAGATCGCGGCGCTGTGCGAGCCGGGCCGCGAGTACAAGTTCATGGAGGTGTGCGGCGGCCACACCCACACGATCTACAAGCACGGCCTCGAGGACTACCTTCCCGAGGCGGTCACGCTGGTACATGGCCCGGGCTGCCCGGTGTGCGTGATCCCGATGGGGCGCGTCGACGACGCCATGCACCTGGCGTCGCGGCCGGAGGTGATCATGACCTCGTTCGGCGACATGATGCGGGTGCCGGGCAGCAGCGGGTCGTTCTTCGACGCGAAGGCGGCCGGCACCGACATCCGCATGGTGTACTCGCCGCTCGACTCGCTGAAGATCGCCCGGCAGAACCCCGACCGCCAGGTCGTGTTTATGGCCATCGGCTTCGAGACCACGGCGCCGTCCACCGCGATGACGATGCTGCGCGCGGCCGCGGAGGGGCTTTCGAACTTCTCGGTGTTCTGCAACCACGTCACGATCATCCCGGCGATCAAGGCCATCCTCGACTCACCCGACCTGCGGCTCGACGGGTTCATCGGACCGGGGCACGTGTCCACCGTGATCGGCTGCCGGCCGTATGAGTTCATCGCCCGCGACTACGGCAAGCCGGTCGTGGTGGCCGGGTTCGAGCCGCTAGACATCCTCCAGTCCATCTACATGCTCATGCTCCAGCTCTCGCAGCGCCGGTCCGAGGTGGAGAACCAGTACTCGCGCGTGGTGCCCTGGGACGGGAACCTGGTCGCGCTGAGGGCCATCGGGCAGACGATGGAACTGCGGCCCTACTTCGAGTGGCGCGGACTCGGCTTCATCTCGCACTCCGCGCTTCGGGTGCGAGACGAGTACGCGGCGATGGACGCCGAGCGGCTGTTCTCCGTGCCGGGGGTCCGGGTCGCCGACCCGAAGGCCTGCCAGTGCGGCGAGGTGCTCAAGGGCGTGCTGAAGCCCTGGGAATGCAAGGTGTTCGGCACCGCCTGCACGCCGGAGACGCCGATCGGGACCTGCATGGTGTCACCGGAGGGGGCCTGCGCGGCCTACTACAACTACGGGCGGATGAACCGGACCCGGGTTGCTGAGGCTAGTGCGGCGGGGTCTGCGGGGCGGGCATGACCGCGGGGTCGGGGTGGATCTCCGACGCGCTGCGGGAACATGAGCACGCTGACCGGCCGGAAGTGCCGGGCGGGCGGACGGAACTCCCGGTTACCGACCGGGAGCAGCAGGTCCTCGACCGCATCGACCGGGCTCGGCGGCGGCGCCCGCGGGTGCGGGAAGAGCGCATCACCATGTCGCACGGCGCCGGGGGGAAGGCGACCCAGACGCTGATCGAGGCGGTGTTCCTCGACGCGTTCCGCAATCCGCTGCTTGAGCCGCTGGAGGATGCCGCCCTCTTTTCGGTGGCCGGGCCGCGGGTTGCGCTGACCACCGACTCGTACGTGGTGTCGCCACTGTTCTTCCCCGGCGGGAACATCGGGGACCTGGCGGTGAACGGGACGGTCAACGACCTGTCGGTGTCTGGCGCGACACCGCTGTACCTGACGGCCGGGTTCATCCTGGAGGAGGGTTTCCCTGTCGCCGACCTAACGCGGGTCGTTTCGTCCATGCAAGAGGCTGCCGTGGCTGCGGGGGTCAGCATCGTCACCGGGGACACGAAGGTCGTCCAGCGGGGCAAGGCTGACGGGTGCTACATCAACACCGCCGGGGTCGGGGTTCTCTTGGGTGATATCTCCCTGAGCGTCGCGTGCGCCCAGCCGGGGGACGCGATCATCGTGTCCGGGCCGATCGGGGACCACGGCATCACGATCATGCTGGCGCGGGGTGAGCTTGACATCGAGGCTGACATTATTTCGGACACCGCGCCGCTGAACGGGCTGGTCGCATCCTTGCTGGCCGCCGTTCCCGGAGTACGCGCAATGCGCGACGCCACCCGGGGCGGAGTGGCGACGATTCTCAACGAGATCGCCAAGGCTGCCGACGTGGGGGTGCTGGCCAGCGAGGATGACATTCCGGTGCGGGACGAGGTGCGCGGGGCATCCGAGTTGCTCGGCATCGATCCCATGTACGTCGCGTGCGAGGGGCGGCTTGTAGCCGTGGTCCCCGGTGAAAGCGCTGAGGCGGCGGTACGGGCGATGCGCGGGCATCCGCTCGGTGCCGGGGCGGCGGTTATTGGCGAGGTTGTCGCTGATCAGCCGGGGATCGTCCGGCTGAAGACGGCGTTCGGCGGGACGCGGATCGTGGACCTGCTTGTTGGCGATCCGCTTCCCCGCATCTGCTGAAACTGAGCCGTGGCTTTAGCCGCCCATAAGCCGGGTTCGCTCGAGACAGCGGGCCCCCGTTGTCCCGCGGCTGCCACGACCGCCTGACCGAGGCTGATGCCTGCGTCGTTGCAAGGTACCCGAGAGTGCGTCAGGACAGTAAAGCCGTGCGCCTCCAAACGGGTGACTGTGCTGCCCAGCAGCAGGAGATTCTGGAAGACGCCGCCCGAGAGGGCCACCGTGTTCAGGCCGTGCCGCTCGCGCAGCAGGACGCAGCCATCCAGGATCAATATGGCCATGCCGTGGTGGAAGCGGGCCGCGATGAGCTCCGTCGGGACGCCTGCCATGAGGTCCCCGACGGCCGCGGCGATCAGGTCGGAACCGTTCGCGCGGAAGGGTGCGCCGGACTCGATGCCCGCGCGGTACGCGCCACCTTCTGCCGGATCGGCGCGTTGTTCAAGCTCGATTGCCGCCTGGCCCTCATAGCTGATCTCGTCCCGCACGTCCAGGATCGCGGCGATGGCGTCGAACAAGCGGCCCGCGCTTGACGTGAGCGGGGCGTTGACCTGGCGGCGGACCATGCTGACGATCGCATCCCAGCGGGCGGCGTTACGCCGTACGACACCGAGGCCTGCCACATCCAAGCCGGCCTCGTGCAGGTGGGCCGCCGCCATCCGCCAGGGCTGCCTGATCGCGGCGGCACCGCCCGGCATCCGAACCGTGGCGAGGTGGCCGCCGCGCGCGAAGCCAGCCACATCCGCGATCAGGAACTCGCCGCCCCAGATCGTGCCGTCGGTGCCGTAGCCCGTGCCGTCGAACGCGACGCCGATCACCGGGCCGTCGGCCCCGTTGTCGGCGAGGCAGGAGGCGATGTGGGCGTGGTGGTGCTGCACGCCCACCAGGTCCACGCCGTCGAGTTCGACCGCGTACTTCGTCGACAGATATTCCGGGTGCAGGTCATGGGCGACGACCTGCGGGGCGATGTCGAAGAGGCGGCTGAAGTGCGCGATGCCCTCAGCGAACGAGCGGAGGGTTTCCGCGTTCTCCAGGTCGCCGATGTGGTGGGAGACGAACGCGTACCGGTCCTTAGCCAGGCAGAACGTGTTCTTCAGTTCGGCGCCGCAGGCCAGGACCGGGCGTGCGAAGCCGCCCCGCACTGTCATGGGTTCCGGAACGTAGCCGCGCGAGCGGCGGACCAGCATCGGGCGGCCGGCGAAGGCGCGGGCCACCGAGTCGTCGGTCCTGATGTGGATCGCCCGATCGTGGACGACGAACGCGTCGGCGATCTCGCCCAGCCGCTCCAGGGCGTCCTCGTCACGGTAGGCAATCGGCTCGTCGGAGACGTTGCCGCTGGTCAGGACCAGCGGGCGGCTCGCCGCGGCGAGCAGCATGTGGTGCAGCGGTGTGTACGGCAGCATGACGCCAAGCTGGCGGTTGCCTGGTGCCGCCGACGAGGCGACAGCCGCTCCCGGCAAACGCGTGAGCAGGACAACCGGTCTTGCCTGGCTGGTCAGCAGGGCCGCCTCAGCAGCACTCACCCGGCAGAGCTGCGCTACGGCCGCCAGGTCGGAAGTCATCACCGCGAACGGCTTGTCCGCCCGGTGCTTGCGGGCGCGCAGCGCGGCGACCGCCGGCTCGCAGGTCGCGTCCGCCGCTAGGTGATATCCGCCAAGGCCCTTGACCGCGACGATCGCACCCCGCCGCAGCAGCGCGGCTGCCTCGTCGAGTGCCGGATCGGACAGTGGCTTTCCCGTCCGGTCGAGCAGCGTCAGCCGGGGACCGCAGGCCGGGCAGCAGGTTGGCTGGGCGTGGAAGCGGCGGTTGCCTGGGTCGTGGTACTCGGCGGCGCACGGGTCGCACATCGGGAACCCGGCCATGGTCGTCAGCGGCCGGTCATAGGGCACGTCGCGGATGATGGTGAACCGCGGCCCGCAGTTGGTGCAGTTGATGAACGGATACTGGAATCTCCTGTCGGCCGGGTGGGCGAGCTCGCGCAGGCAGTCGGCGCAGGTCGCGGTGTCCGCGGCGATCAGGGTGCTGCGCCGCCCGGCGGGGTCACTGGCGACGATCGCGAAGGTCGCCGTCCCGATGGGTGCTTTGGCGGTCGCGGTGACCCGCTCGACTCTGGCCAGTGGCGGCGCGTCCCGCTGCAGCGCTCCAAGGAACTCGCGCACCGCTGCCGGAGGGCCTTCTGCCTCGGCGAAAACTCCGTCGACATCATTACCGACCAGCCCCGCGAGGCCGAGCCTGGTCGCCAGCGAGTACACGAAGGGCCGGAAGCCCACTCCCTGGACGATGCCCTCGACCCGGATGGCCACCCGGACGACGGGTGCCATGGAGGCGGCGGAGTCAGGCGCTTCCGTTCGGGATCTCCTCGATCGTGACTTCGAACTCGACGCCGATCTCGTCCTTGAGCTTGAGCGTGCCGAAGAACCCCGAGTACGGCGTGATGCCGAAGTCCGTCTGCTTGACGGTGGCGCTCCCTCGGTACTGGCCAGGGGCAGGGCTGACCACCTGGAGGCGCAACGGCCGCGACGTGCCGCGCATGGTGAGCATGCCCTCGATCGCCCCCCCGGCAGGCGTACCCCCGGCGGGCGCAGCGGAAGCGGAGGATGAAGGGATCACCCGGGAGGAGGTGAAGGTCGCCTTCGCCGCCTCGCCCAGGATCTTGCCTGCGGTGCCCTGGATGTCCCTGCGGTCCCGCTCGGTGAGCGGTTTGGCGCCTCCAGTGCCCTCGCGGACGGCCAGCGAGCCGAGGTCGAGCTCGGCGGTCACCGTCGCCGCCGAGAGGCCGCCGCCTTCCGCGTCCGGGACCGTGACCCGCGCCGACCACCGGACGATCTCAAGCGTCAGGTCGTGGCCCGCCCTGGCGGCGAGTCCCGCGCGCCCTGTCTTAACGAGGACCCGGCCGGATCCCGGGCGTAGCTCGTGCGTCCCAGTGAAGTCAGCCACGGCACCACCGTATGCACGAACCTGGGCGAGGTCTAGCGTCCCGGCAGGCCCGCGGTCAGGGGGGCCCGTCAGGGGGAGCGGTCAGCAGAGGCGCGTTAGTCGAACGGGATCTCGCCGAACAAATCGCGTATCCGGCGCAGGTCACGCAGTCGCGGCTCAGTGGCGCCGCCGACCCAGCGGCTCACGGTCTTGACCGACACGCCGAGCTGTTTCGCGGCGGCCTCCATCGTCAGGCCTTCCCTGCGCAGCACTCCGGCCATCCAGTCGGCGAACGACTCCGCGTCCCCGCCCGGGGTGAGCTGGCGCTCCGGGCTCCCGGTTACGGGGTCTACCGTCACGGACGGCTGCCCGACCGCCCCAGTCGCGCCGTGCGCACGCAGTAGCGATGTCAGCGCGTCGATCCCGGCGGGCTCGGTGATCTGCGCGCCTGACTTGAGCACGTCCACCTCGACGTGATCGGGGAAGATGCGGAACGAGACGCTGATGGCCCCGGTGGGTCCCGCCGCGTCGAGCAGCGCGCGGGAAACGGTCTCGCCTACCTCGCGGGTGTCCTGCTCGGACAGCGGTGAATGCGCCAGGCATCTGCGGACGAAGTCGCGGATGTCAGGAATCGCCGAAGGCCTGGCGGGAAATGTCTGCGACACGACCACGACCGGTACGACTTCGATGTTGTCGCTGATCGTGTCGTCAGCTGTGTCCATCGCACCTTTTCCTGAGGTAAATCCGCAAATCAGGACAGCGCAACGCCATCACCCTATGCATCAGAGTACGTGGACAAATCGATGCCTGGCGAGTGGAGCGAGCGGACAGATATGTCCAACTGGACGACTCTTCTGTCTTGTACTCGGTTCAGGGCGGGAATACGCTGGGGAAACCGGCGCAGCCCACGGGGCCAGGAGCCGGGCGGGTATCAACGATGAGCGGTGAGCAAGCCGGCGTCTGCGTCCGGCACAGCCCGGGGCTGGGCGAGCAGGAACTCGCCTCCACCCCCAGGTACCGTCCGGCCCGGATCTGGTGGCACGCCGCCACGGCTTCGGGCTGCCAACCGAAGGGTGGCGTTCCATGACACACGCCGACGAGGATCCTGCTGTACACATTCTCTGGATGAACGGCGGGCTCGGCTGCGACGGGGACTCGGTGGCGCTGACCGCCGCGACCCAGCCGAGCATCGAGGAGATAGTGCTCGGCGCACTGCCCGGACTGCCCAAGGTGGCCGTGCACTGGCCGCTGATCGACTTCGAGTGCGGGCCCGAGCAGGGGGCGGACACGTTCATCGAGTGGTGGCACAAGGCCGACCGCGGGGAACTGGACCCGTTCGTCCTGGTCGTCGAGGGGTCTATCCCCAACGAGGCGATCAAGTCGGAGGGCTACTGGTGCGGCTTCGGCAACAATCCGGCGACGGGCCAGCCGATGACCACCAGCGAATGGCTCGACCGGCTCGCGCCGAAGGCCACCGCGATCTTGGCCGTCGGCACCTGCGCCACCTACGGCGGCATCCACGCGATGGCGGGCAACCCGACCGGCGCGATGGGCGTGCCCGACTACCTGGGCTGGGACTGGACGTCCAAGGCAGGCCTGCCGATCGTCTGCGTGCCCGGCTGCCCGATCCACCCCGACAACCTGTCAGAGACAATCCTTTACCTGCTCTACCAGGTGGCGGGCCAGGCGCCGATGATTCCGCTCGATGAGGCCCTGCGGCCACGCTGGCTGTTCGAGGCCACGGTGCACCAGGGCTGCGACCGGGCCGGCTACTACGAGGAAGGCACCTTCGCGAGCGAGTACGGTACCCCCGAGTGCCTGGTCAAGCTGGGCTGCTGGGGACCGGTCGTCAAGTGCAACGTCCCGAAGCGGGGCTGGATCAACGGGGTCGGCGGCTGCCCCAACGTGGGCGGCATCTGCATCGCCTGCACGATGCCGGGATTCCCCGACAAGTTCATGCCGTTCATGGACGAGCCGCCGGGCGCCCGGGTGTCTACGTCGGCCAGTGGCGCCTACGGCACGGTCATCCGCACGCTGCGCGGCTTCACCCAGCGCACGGCCGACAAGGAGCCCAAGTGGCGTGTCAAGGGCAGCCAGCTGCGTACCGGCTACCAGAAGACGTGGTGATCTGAGATGACAGCGACCGACAAGGGCCCCGCGAGGGCATCGGCCAAGGACACCGAGCTCACCGAGATGGCCTGGGACCCGATCACCAGAATCGTGGGCAGTCTCGGCATCTACACGAAGATCGACTTTAAGGCCAAGCGGGTCGCCGAATGCCACAGCACCTCGTCGATCTTCCGCGGCTACAGCATCTTCATGAAGGGCAAGGACCCGCGCGACGCGCACTTCATCACCAGCCGTATTTGCGGCATATGCGGTGACAACCACGCGACGTGCTCGGTCTACAACCAGAACATGGCCTATGGCGTCCGGCCGCCGCACCTCGGCGAGTGGATCATCAACCTCGGCGAGGCCGCCGAGTACATGTTCGACCACAACATCTTCCAGGAGAACCTGGTCGGGGTCGACTTCTGCGAGAAGATGGTCGGCGAGACCAACCCGGGCGTGCTTGAACGCGCCAACGCCACCGAGGCGCCGCACGCGGCCGAGCACGGCTACCGGACTATCGGTGACATCATGCGCTCGCTCAACCCCCTTGAGGGCGAGTTCTACCGCGAGGCACTCCAGGTGTCCCGGTCGACGCGCGAGATGTTCTGCCTGATGGAAGGGCGCCACGTGCACCCCTCCACGCTGTACCCCGGCGGCGTGGGCACGGTCGCCACCGTGCAACTTTTCACCGACTACCTCACCCGGCTGATGCGCTACGTGGAGTTCATGAAGCGCGTCGTGCCGATGCACGATGACCTGTTCGACTTCTTCTATGAGGCGCTGCCCGGGTACGAGGAGGTCGGCAGGCGACGGGTGCTGCTCGGCTGCTGGGGCAGCCTGAACAATCCGGAGTACTGCGACTTCACCTACCGCAACATGGCCGACTGGGGCCGCAAGATGTTCGTCACCCCCGGCGTGGTGGTCGACGGCAAGCTCGTCACTACCAGCCTCCTCGACATCAACCTCGGCATCAGGATCCTGCTCGGCCACTCGTTCTACGAGGACTGGGAAGACCAGGAGATGTTCGTCACCCACGACCCGCTCGGCAACCCGGTCGACCGCAGGCATCCGTGGAATCAGCACACCATCCCGCGCCCCGCCAAGCGGGACTTTGACGACAAGTACAGCTGGACGATGTCACCGCGCTGGTTCGACGGCAAGGACTACCTGCCGCTCGACACCGGCGGCGGCCCCATCGCCCGGCTCTGGGCGACCGCGCTGGCGGGCCTGGTGGACTGCGGCTACGTGAAGTCCACCGGGCACAGCGTGCAGATCAATCTGCCGAGAACCGTGTCCCGGCCCGCGGTCACGTTCGAATGGAAGCCGCCGGCGGACAAGGAAGGGAAGCCGCTGTCCAACGCGATCGAGCGGGATCGCGCCAGGACCTACTTCCAGGCGTACGCCGCCGCGTGTGCCCTGTACTTCACCGAGCAGGCGCTGGCGGAGGTGCGCGCGGGCCGGACCAAGACATGGGAGTCCTTCAAGGTGCCTGACGAGTCGGTGAGCTGCGGCTTCACCGAGGCGGTGCGCGGCGTGCTGTCCCACCACATGGTCGTCAGGGGCGGGAAGATCGCGAACTATCACCCGTATCCACCAACGCCATGGAACGGCAGCGTGCGTGACGTGTACGGAACGCCTGGGCCTTACGAGGACGCGGTGCAGAACACGCCGATCTTCGAGGAGAACCCGCCTGAGCGCTTCAAGGGCATCGACATCATGCGGGCGGTGCGCAGCTTCGACCCGTGCCTGCCCTGCGGCGTGCACATGTACCTGGGCGGTGGCCGGGTTCTCAACACGGCGCACTCGCCGACCGGCGTGACGCTGGCGATCTGACGTGGGCCCTGTCGCGAACTACGGGGCAACCAGCGACGCCCGCGAAACCGGGGAGCGGGTCGAGGCGCTGCTGGCCGAACTCAGGGCCCGAGCGGGCCCTGAGGCGGCCGGTGCCGCCGAGGAGCTCGTCAGCTGCCTTGTCCGGCTGTACGGTGCCGGGCTTGAGACGATCATGCGCACCATCGGCGACGACTCCCGCCTGCAGGCACTGCTCATCGCCGACCCGCTCGTGGAGAGCCTGCTGCTGGTCCATGACCTGCACCCGCTCGATCCGAGCGCCAGGATCAAGCGCGCCCTGGGCCGGATGGGGACGGGCGCCGAGTTCCTCGGCGTCGACAGCGCGGGCGTCGTGCATGTCCGCCTCGGCCACGGCTGCGGCTCCACCACCGAAGTCGTGGAGCAGGCGATCACCGACGCCGCGCCGGAAACGACCGGAGTGGAGTTCGCGCCGCGCGAGGCACCGCTGCTGCAGATCATCAGCCGGCCAGCCGGAACGAGCCAGGCAGGAACGACATGACAGGCACTGCTAACGGCCCGTCATCCGGGCTGCGCCGCTTCGCCCGTCCGGCTCGGCGGCCGGGCGGGACAGCAGGGAGCGGGACAGCGGACGAGCGCTGCGAACTGTGCGGCGAGCAGATCGGGAGCCAGCACTCGCACATGGTGGACCTGCAACGCCGGTCGATCGCCTGCGCATGCCGGGCGTGCGCGCTGCTGTTCACCCGGCCAGGCGGCCGCTATCGCACGGTGCCCGACCGGGTGTGCCATGATCCGCGCTCACCGCTGACCAGTGCCGAGTGGGCAGAGCTCCAGATCCCCGTCGCGATCGCGTTCTTGTTCGTCAACTCGGCGCTCGGCCGCGTCATCGCGAGCTATCCCAGCCCCGCCGGGGTGACCGAATGCGAGCTCGACCTCGCCGCCTGGGACAGCCTCGCCGCCCGCCACCCGCTGCTGCGCGCTCCGGAACCCGACGTGGAGGCGATCCTTGTGGTTGGGGGCGCACCGCGGGAGGCCAGGCCCATCGAGACGTTCCTTGTTCCCATCGACATCTGCTATTCGCTAGCCGGCGCTCTGCGGCTGGAATGGCACGGATTCGACGGCGGGGCCGAGGTGAGGCGCATCCTGGAGGAGCTACTCGAAGGCCTCCGCGAGCGCGCTCGCACGTTGCCTGCCGCGCAGGCCGCTCCCGCGATGACCGGTCCGGAGGCATAGATGGCGGAACTGACCTTTGGCTGCACCGAAGCGCACGCGCAGCGGTACGCCGCGACACCGACGCTGTCGTTCGCGCTGACCATCACCGAGAGCACCGGCGTGCGCGTGCACGCCATCGCACTGCGCTGCCAGATTCGCATTGAGCCGCACCGCCGCAGGTACTCGGCCGACGAGGCGCGGCGGCTGAACGACCTGTTCGGCGAAACCTCGCGCTGGGCGGAAACGGTCAAGCCCATCCAGCTCGCCACGGTGTCCACCATGGTGAAGGGGTTCACGTCGGTAACCGAGACCGAGCTCCAGGTGCCGTGCACCTACGACCTCGAGGTCGCGTCGGCTCGCTATCTCCAAGGGCTTGACGACGGCACTATCCCGCTGCTGTTGCTGTTCAGCGGCACGGTCTTCGTTGCCAAGGGCGAGTCGTACAGCGTGCAGCTGATCCCGTGGAGCTCCGAGGCTTCCTACCGGATGCCGGTGCGCGTCTGGCAGGACGTGGTCAACGAGCACTTCCCCGGCAGTGCCTGGCTGCGGTGCACCAGGGAGACCCTCGACGCGCTGTCCGTCTTCAAGGCGGAACACGCGCTGCCGACGTGGGACGCCACGTTGTCCGCGCTGCTTGCGGCGGCCCGCTCAGCCGAGGCCAGCGGAGCTCAGGCCGGGCCCGCACCCTCTGCCCCGGCTTGGCGGGCGGGGGAGTCATGAGCCTCGACGAGGTGCGCCGCATCGCCGACGCGGTGCTCTACGAGGGCTACATCCTTTACCCCTACCGGGCGTCCGCGCAGAAGAACCGCAGCCGCTGGCAGTTCGGCGTGCTGATGCCGCCCGGCTACGCCGCGGCGGACCCGTCGGAACCCGCGACGCTGCAAGCGGAATGCGTCTTCGAGCACGACGGCGGGCCCGCGGTGGAGGTCACCGTCCGCTTCCTTCAAGTGCAGCGCCGGCATACGGCAGGCTCCCTCGCGTCCGTCCCAGCGGTACCGTCCGTGTGGGACGAGGCCGTCGAGCGGGAAGTCGCGGTGACCGCGGCAAGCCAGGCGCTGCTCGGCGACGGCATCGTCGCCCCCTTCAGCATCCCGGGCGGCGAAGAGACCGAGACGGTGCGCGGCGCGCGCGTCGTCCGCCGCCGTGCGCCACTGGCCGGGTCCGTATCGGTGCACGCGACGCCCTTGCCTGGTCCCTGGCAGGCCGCCAGGCTGACCGTGCGGGTGACCAACGAATCCGACAGCGCGGCAGGAAGTGATGCTGCGCAGAGCAGAGACGAGGCGCTGCCCGCGGCCCTGGTCGCGGCCCACATGATCATCACGGTGTCCGGCGGCGCGTTCCTCTCGATGACCGATCCGCCGGAGTGGGCCAGCCAGGAGGTCGGCGCGTGCCAGAACACCGGCTGCTGGCCTGTGCTCGCCGCCCCGGGGGATGGCCGCCAGGTCATGCTGGCCGCGCCGATCATCCTGCCTGATCATCCAGAGGTCGCGCGGGAAAGCCCGGGCGAACTATATGACGGGACCGAGATCGACGAGATTCTCACCCTCCGCACGCTCGCCCTTTCTGACGAGGAGAAGGCCGCCGCCCGGGCCACCGACCCGCGCGCCGCGGCGTTGATCGACCGGGTGGACGCGATGGACGCGCCGACCATGCAACGGCTGCACGGCACTATCCGCGCCATGAGAAAACCCCGTTCCGCGGCTGGGCCTCCCTCGGCAGGGTCGGGCGCCGGGGCTGCTGACGGGCCCGGTGCCGGCGGCCTGGACGTTCCGTGGTGGGATCCCGGCGCGGACGCATCCGTGTCGCCGGCCACTGACGCCGTCCTGGTGGCCGGCCAGCGGGTGGCCCGCGGCAGCCGGGTGATACTGCGCCCAGGTTCCCGCCGCGCGGATGCTCAGGACATGTTCCTCGCTGGGCGGCCCGCGCTCGTCGAGGCGGTCCTGCTCGACGTCGACGACACGGTCTACCTGGCGGTGACGCTCGCCGACGACCCAGCGGCGGACCTCCAGTCCGCGCACGGCCGGTTCCGCTACTTTGCACCGGATGAGGTCGAGCCCTGCGAGGCGGAGCCTGCCGCTGGTCATACCCGACCCGCTCCCGATACCGAACCGGGCGGTGCGAGCCAATGACTGGGCGGACGCTGGTTGCCGGGGTCGGCAACGTCTTCCAGCGGGACGACGCGTTTGGCGTCGAGGTGATAAGGCTCCTCGCGGACCGGCCCCGGCCGGCCGGCGTCGAGATCGCGGACTTCGGCATCCGCGGCGTTCACCTCGTCTACGAGCTGCTCAACGGCTGCGACCTGTTGGTGCTCGTCGACGCCGCGCGGCGCGGGTGCGAGCCGGGCACCGTCACGGTGCTCGAGGTCGAGCCCGGGGATACGGCACCACGTGCGGCGGTCATGGACGCGCACGGGCTGGCACCGGACGAGATCTTCGCGATGCTCGCCTCGATGGGCAGCCGCCCCGGCCGCAGCCTCGTCGTCGCGTGCGAACCCGCCGACGTGAGCGCGGGGATGGGTCTGTCGGACCCGGTGCGCAACGCCTTGCCGCAGGCGGTTCGCGCGGTGGAGGAAATTCTTGACCGAATCCAGCAGGAAGAAGGTGCACGCGATGGTTAGCAGGCTGATTAAGGCGGCGATCGTGGCGGCGATCCTGGCAGCGGTGATCACCTCGCTGCCGGAAATCAAGCGCTACCTGAAAATGAGGGCGATGTAGCCGCCATGAAAGCGCTCGTCGGATTCGCGGTCGGTTACTGGGGCGGTACACGGCAGCGGCGCGGCCTCAGGATGGGAGGACCACGTGCACGAGTTTGGTTTGTGTGAGGGCGTGCTTGAGGCGGTTAGGACCCGGGCGGCCGGGCGGCCGGTCAGCGGGATACGGGTGCGTTGCGGGGTCAGGCACGCGGTGGATCCCGAGTCGATGGCGCAGGCGTTCAGCTTCGTCGCGGCTGGGACGGAGGCGGACGGCGCCGCCGTGGAAGTCGTGACGGTGCCGGTCACCGTGCACTGCCGCGACTGCGGCACCGCCAGCGAAAGCAACGACGTCCTGGCCGTGTGCCCGCGCTGCAAGGGCAGCGACGTCGACATAAGCGGCGGCGACGAGCTGGTGCTTGAGTCGGTCCGTTACGGGCCTGGCGGCTGAGCCGCCCTGGCAACTCCTCCTGTCCCTGGTACCTTCGCGCAGGCTGAGACAGACAATTCCCTCCCCGTCGATGAGCCAGCCTACGAACAACTTCAGCCCTTGTTGCAGGCGCTGAAGAGCGCAGGGGTCAGCGTGGCCGGCTGAGATCCACCGGCGTGAACCCTGGGCATCAGTACCGGCGGGACGGCGTACCCACGCAGCCGGGCGGCTTACAGCAGCGGAACCGAGCCGGCGATCACGGTGCCCTGGCCGGGGACGGAATCCCAGCGGACGGTGCCGCCGATCGCGCCGAGCCGGTCGGCCATGTTCGTGTAGCCGTGGCCGCCGCGGGCCGGGGCCGGGTCGAAGCCGGGCCCGTCGTCGCAGACGGAGAACAGCAGCCCGCCGGACTCCTCCCACAGCCGCACATCCACCGCCGCGCCCGCGGCGTGCTTGGCCGCGTTCTGCAGCGCCTCAAGGCAGCAGAAGTACACCGCGGTCTCGACGTCCAGGTGGTACCTGCCGATGCCAGGAGCGCTGACGGTGACAGGAAGCGGCGAGCGCCGGCCCGCGGCCCGCAGCGCCTCCGCGAGGCCGCTGTCGGCGAGCAGCGGCGGGTAGATGCCGTGCGCGAGGTCGCGCAGCTCCTGGATGGTGGCCTTGACCTCCTCGGCGAGCTCGTCGATCATCGCACTCGCCGTCTCCGGGTCGTCGGCGAGCAGTTCCTTGGTGAGCCGCAGGTTGACCGCGAGGGCGACCAGGTGCTGCTGCGCGCCGTCGTGCAGGTCGCGCTCGACCCTGCGCCGCTCCGCGTCGGCGCTGGCCACGATCCTGGCCCGGGACTTGCGCAGTTCTTCGGCCTGCTTGCGCAGCTCGTCGAGGGTGGTCTGCAGCGCGGTGTCCAGCCGGGCGTTGTGCAGCGCGAGGCCGACCTGACGGGCAAGCTCGGTGAGCACCCGGTCGTCCTCGGCGGAGAACGGGTCGCCGGTGGCCGGGCGGCGCACCACGATGAGGCCGAGCAGCTCGCCGGCGTGGCTGACCGGCGCGACGCGCAGCAGCACTGCCGCGCCGGCCGCGGCCGCGCCCCCCGCCTCGGCTTCGAGGAGTGCGGGCAGCCACACCGACGCCCAGGCGTGGCCGGACACCCCGGCCCGCGCGATCACCGGGCGTTCCCGCTCGCCGATGATCAGCGATCTGGCACCGGTGTCCGGCACGGCGGCCGTTCGCTCGAGCACGTCGCCGAGGCCGGTGTACACCTCGGCGGAGGTCAGCGTCATCGTCTTGCGCAGCGACTCGGCGAGTTGCAGCAGCAGCTCGTCCATGGCGATGGCGCGCGTCATCCGGGACCCGAAGGTGCGCAGTACCTCGTCTGGCGCCTGCCGCGCGCCGAACACCTGCCGGTTGGCCCAGTCGATGAGCCGTTCCCTGGCGGGAGCGAAGCTGATCGCGGCGACGGCCGCGGCGACCATGGACAGCCCGAGCAGCCGCTGGTCGGCGGCGTCGGACGCCTGCCTGCCGAGGCCGAGGATGACGACCAGGTAGATGACCGACACCGTGGCGGCGAACCCGGCGACGGCGAGGACCTGCACGAGCAGCCGGCCGCCGTACCCGCCGAGCCGCGGCACGTTTCCGGCGGCCAGGCCGAGCGGGAAGCACACCAGGAAGCCCTCCGCGATCGGCCCGGTTGGCGTCGGCCAGCCGATGAGCAGCGAAAGCACGGTGATCGCGAGCGCCAGGCTGCAGCCGGCGGCGCCGCCGATCGCCGCCCACCGCATCCGCTCCCTGTCCCTGGACGACGCGGTCTCGTAGCGCATTCGCGTGGCGGGAAAGACGACGAGGAGCGCGCCCGCCCAGATCGCGACGGCGAGCCAGGCAGGCAACTCCTGGCCCGCAGCACCCAGCGCCCCGCCGACGGCGAGCCCGATCCCGTAGGCGGCAAGCGCGCACACCCGCCTGCTCCGGCTGCGGAGCCTGCCGTCGGGCGGCGACAGCATCAGGTGGACAGAGACCGCGACCATGAGCCCGGCCGCGATCATGCCGACCGCGACCGCCAGGTGCTGCGCGGCCTGCGGAGACAGGGCTCCGCTGCGCAGCGCTTTGTGACCTGCCTCGGCATTGAACCGAGCGCTGAGCCGGTCGGTGGCGAACGCGACCGCGCCGAGCGCCACCCCGGCCGCCTGCGGCCACAGCGGCGTCCGCTCGGGAGCCAGCGCCGCCGCCGCGCAGCACGCCGACCAGACGGCGATCAGCGCGGCCGTTACCCAGGCGGTGCCGGTGATGCCGCTGGGCGCCTGGACCATGAGCCCGACGACGGCGAGCCCGGTCGCGGCGAGCGGAAGGAGCAGTCCCGCGAGGACCAGGCGCGTCCGGCTACCGGCAGGGCTGGCCGGGGCGGGACGGGAGGCGGCAACCGGGCCGTCCGCCGTCGCGCCCAGGTAGGCCCCGAGCACCCTGTCGACCGCGCCGGTCCCAGCGGGCTCGCTCATCGCGCTGGCGCGGGCGCGGTGCTGGCCGGCGTGCCGGCCGCGGTGACGGTCGAGGTCTCGATCCGGCCGTCGCGCATCGTGACGATGCGGCTGGCGGCGTCGGCGACGGCCTGGTCGTGGGTGACCAGGATGATCGTCTGGCCTGCCTGGTGCAGCCGGCGCAGCAGCTCGATGATCTCCGCGCCGCCCGCCGAGTCGAGCGCGCCTGTCGGCTCGTCGGCGAGCAGCAGCGTGGGCTGGTTGGCGAGCGCGCGGGCGATCGCGAGCCGCTGCCGCTGGCCGCCGGAAAGCACGCCGGGCACCGCCGCGGCCTTGTCGCCGATGCCAAGCAGGTCGAGCAGGTCACGGGCGCGCGTTTCCGCCATCTTCCTGCGCCGCCCGGCGATGACCGAGGGGAGCACCACGTTCTCCAGCACGGTCATGCCCTCGAGCAGGTTGAAGAACTGGAACACAATGCCCATGTGCTTGCGGCGCATCCGGGCCAGGTCGTCCTCGGTGCGGCCGGTCACCGTTTCGCCGGCCACCGTGATCGTGCCCTCGTCGGGCACGTCGAGGCCGGCCACCAGGTTAAGCAGCGTCGACTTGCCGCAGCCCGACGGGCCCATCACGGCGACGAACTCCCCGGCGCGCACCGTCAGGTCAATGCCGCGCAGCGCCCGCACCGGCGCGTTCTCCGCCTCGAAGGTCTTGCGCAGGCCGGTGACGGTCAGCGCGTCCCGCTCCGTGATTTCCATATCTTCCACTTCCGATTACCTTCAGCCTTCTGTGGTGCCTCAGCCGGCGCGAACTCGCGTTCCGCCGTCCCCGCCGCCCTGCTCGCCCGCGGAGTCTCCGCGTTCGGTGTTTCCGCCGCCGTCACTAGTGCCGGCGTTGTCGTCTCCGCTACCCCCGTTCCTGTCCCGCTCCCCGCCGACGGCGGTTTCACCGCCGGCACCTCCGCTGCCGGCGGCTCCGCTGGTAGCGCATGAGCCGACGGCGCCTGCGTCGGCTCCGGCTGGCCGCCTTCCGGCGGCCAGGGCGTGCCGGCCGGGTCAATCTTGAAGGACAGCACCGGGGTTTCGCGACCCTTGACAAGCTGCGGAGGCAGCGCGGTCAGCGGGACAGGCGTGGTGAGGGCGTTTCTGGTGCCAGAAGAGATAACAGTCTCACCGGCCGAGGCGAACTGCTGCAGCCGCTGCGACATGTTGACCGTGTCACCGACCAGCGTGTACTCCAGGCGTTCCGCCGAGCCGAGCAGCGCCGCCGCCGCCTCGCCGGTGGACAGCCCGAGGCCGAGTCCGAACTCGGGCAGCCCCGCCGCGAGCCACGCTGCGTTGATCTCCGCCTGCAGCGCGTGCATGCCCGCCGCCGCGGCGACCGCGCGGTCGGCGTGGTCGGCCTGCGGGAACGGCGCGCCGAACACGGCCATCACCGCGTCGCCGACGAACTGCATCACCGTGCCGCCCTCGCCGAGTATCGCCTTGTTCATCGCGGCCCGGTGGGTGTTGAGCTGACCGGCGAGCTGCGTCGGATCGGCATGCTCGGCGATCGTCGAGTAGGACCTGATGTCGCTCATCAGCACGGTGACGACGACCCGTTCGGTCTCCCCGATGCTCAGCGCGGACTCGCGCAGCTTGGACGCCAGGCCCGACGGCAGCAGCCGGGAGAGGGTCTCGCCCTGCTCCTCGCGGTCGACGATCGCCTGGTGCAGCTGGCGGAGCCGGTTCAGCGCCAGCTGGTCGCCCGCGGACACCCCGGCGGCCAGCTTCACGAAGACCGCCTGGACCGCCGTGTCCACCACCGACGGCGGTATGCCGCGCAACGCCGCGATCGCCTTGATCGTCCGGCCCTCCGCGACTAGGCCGAGCAGCCGTTCCTCGTCCTGCGTCAGGCCGCCGGGCGCCACCACCGGGCGGACGAGCGCCTCCACGATGGCCGGGTCTAGTGCGGTGCCGCCGGTCGCCACCGACCTGATCGCGTCGGCCAGCTGTGTGCCCTCGGCGACCCGGTCCTTGAGCAGGTACCCGTAGCCGGCCGACCCGGACGCGAGCAGCGAGACCGCGTACTCCGGGTCGTCGTACTGCGAGAGCACCACCACGCCGGTGCCGGGCAGCCGCGAGCGCACCTCGCGGGCGGCGTCGATCCCCTCCCGGCGGAACGACGGCGGCATCCGCACGTCGGTCACCAGCACATGGGGCTCGAACTTGGCGCATCCGTCAACCACGCCGTCGTAGTCCGCAGCGACGCCAACCACGCGCAGTTCGGTATTGCGCTCGATGAGCGCTCGTACTCCCTCGCGGACGATCAGGTTGTCATCGGCGAGGAAGACGTCGATGGCATGTCCCGTCTCCACGGTCCAAGTTTTCCTATATGGGAGACGTGGGCGCCAGTGGGCGAGCCACCCGGAACCGTGGTGGTACTAGCACACCCGGGGCCGCGCGCCACCTCCCTAGCGGCCGGGCGTGCACCTGCTCTAACGTTGGCCGCCATGATGTTTGTCCTGGCGGCCCCATGAGCCCGGTGATCCGGCTCGCCACGCACAAGCTCCGCGCCGGCTGGCGCGGGCTACAACTTCGCATTGATCTCATTCGGCCCGGGCGCCGCGAAGCAGACAGGGCTCGCGACCCTGGAGCGCCGCTGGGCTTCGTTCTGCGCCAGCATCCAGCAGTCCACCTGCCTGGTCACCAGCCAGCGGCCGAACACAGTGAACAACTACGCGGCCATCGATGGCACGCCCGCCGTGCTCGCCGGTGTGCTCGCGGTGCTCGGTCTCGGCGTGCTCGCCCAGTTCACCGTCGCCTCGGCCCGTAGCAGGCGCCGTGACTACGCGGTACTCAAGGTCCTCGGCCTGCGCCGCGCGCAGCTGCGCGCGGTGGCGCTCGGGCAGGCCTCGGCAGTCACTGTCGCCGCCCTGGTGATCGGGATACCGTTCGGTGCGGTGGCCGGCCGCTGGGCCTGGCAGGCGTTCGCGTCCCAGGCACTGGTAGTCGAAGCCTGGATTGTCGCGCCGCGCCACCCGGATCATGGCGGGCGACAGGTCCGCGCCGCGCGGCTCAAGACCGCGTGCCGCGAGGAACGGCTCGAGCCGCCCGGTCCCGCACCCGACGTCCGCGACTTCGACGCCGGCCCCGGCGTCGAGGACCAGGTCGCAGAACACCCCGAGCACCGCCCGGTCCACGGGCGACCGCTCAAGATCGCCGGCCAGCCGTTCCGCGTAGAACTCGGCGAGCACATCGTGCGCGGCCCGCAGCTCATCGGTCTTGTCGTCCACCGGAGCAGTATGGCCCAGCGTCTCCCGGCGCGCGGCGTCAGCCGGCACCGCAGGCGGATAACGGACTATGACGGCTTGTCGCTCACCCGGGCCGGACCATGTCATTCCATGTCATGATCTAGGGCGTGTTGAAGTCCGCGCTGTACGCCGCCGGCCGAGCACTTGCGGTGCTCGTCGCGTTCGTCGCAATCGGCTTGCCGGTGCTGGCGTACGGCGGGGAATCCGGGGCGCAGGAGCAGCCCCCGGCGCTGTTCGGGACGATTTACCTGGCCTGGATGGCCGGCGTTATCGCGCACGAGTTCGGGCACCTGCTGGCCTGCCGGGCACTTGGCGCGCAGGTGACGGCGTTCCGGATCGGGGGCAATCGGGCCTTGATCCGATTCCGCGCCGGGACAGTCCAGGTGTCGCTCGGCTGGCCGAACCAGGGCCGGGTCACGTATACGGGCGCGTACTCCGTGTGGCGCCGGGCGGTGATCACGCTGGCCGGCGGGCTCGTGGACTTGCTGCTCGCCGGCCTGGTGCTTGCGGGCTCGGCGGTGGCTTCGAGACACGGCACACCGCCGCTGGCGGTTTCCGCAGCCGACGGGCTCGCGCTTGGGGGGTTCCTTAGCCTGCTGCCATACCGGTCCCGTTCTGGAAGACCGACCGACGGCGCTCGGCTGCTTGAACTGCGTTCCGGCATTGGCGCGGCGAGGTTGCAGGCGGCGCGGCTCACCGTATCCCAGCTGCTAAACACAGGACGAACGGTGGAGTTGCTTGAGCTGCACGCAGGGCTGGACGTTCCTGGCGGGCGGCTGACCGAGCCGCAGGCCGCCCAGCTCGTCTCGCTTGAACACAGTGTGGCTCTGCTGCCCGGGCGACTGCCCGATGACGCGGTGCGGCTGATCGAACGCCGCGTCTCGCCCCTGGCACAGCGGCAAGACCTGGAGCCTGCGGCAGTAATCGCGTGCCTAACGCTGGCACTGCTGCGGCTCAGGCAGGGCGACGCGCATGGCCAGGAGGAGGCCGAACGGCTCTGCGAGCGAGTGCTGGCAAGGAAAGACTTGACCGACGGCGTCCGCCACACCGCCCTCGCCGCGGTCATCATGTCCAGGCAGGCACGCGGGCTGCCCTATGCAGACGTGCGCGCGATGACGGCGGCCAGGCCGGCGACGGGTGAGGACATCCCTGAAGTGCGCGCGGCGGTGCTCAGCGCGATCTTTGACCCAGAGGCGGCGCTGCGCGCCTTCCGGCGCGGCGATCCTGGTGTACGGCTGGGCGCAGGAGACATCGCCATGCTGCTACGCCGCCAGGGGCGGTTCGATGAGCTGCTTGAGCTGCACACGGGCTTCGGCATGCCCGCGGGCCCGCATGCGCGGGTGCTTGCGCGCTCGCTGCACAGCGTGGAGTACAACGTGCTGCTCATGCCTGACCTGCCGCCAGGAGTGCTCGACGAAGCCGCGAGCCGGGTGCAGTGGATCGTGGCCAGCTATCCCCATGACCAGAGGAAAGAGCCCGTGCATCACGCCGCGTTTGCGCACACCCTGGCGCTGGCGCGGCTGAGGCAAGGCAGGTTCGGTGAGGTCGAGCCGCTGTGCGCGTCGGCCCTGGCGGCCGACGTCGGCCAGGAGAATCGTGCCACCGTGCTCGCGACGATCGCCCTGGCCCGCCGCGCGCTCGGCCAGCCGCACGCCGACGTGCTCGCCGAGGCCGTCGCCCTGTCCTCGGACGCGGACCTGGTCGCCGAAGCCCAGCCGATTCAGCCGGCGCGGGAGAGTCAGCCATTCGGGACGCGCTGAGCCGGTTGCCCCGCCCGGTCCGTGGCGTCCACGGCTTCTATGGTTGACGTCGGAGTCGCAGGGCCGGGTCATTCGGCGCGGAGCGCGACGGCGGGGCGGATCCGGGCGGCAGTCCAGCCCGGCCAGGCGGCGATCAGGTTCGCAAGCAGCAGCGTGGCAGGGATGGCGAGCAGGATCAGCGGAAGCGGGACGTCGGGCCCGGGTGCGACGCCCGCCGTGTTTGCGAAGAACGCCCAGGCCTGACGGCCCGCGAGCACGCCAAGCGGTATCCCGGCGAGCAGCGCGGCGGTTGCCAGCGCGGTGGCCTCCCAGGCCACCAGGCGCTGCACTTGGCCGCGGGTGCAGCCGAGCGTCTTGAGCACTGCCAGGTCGCGGCGTCTTCTGCGGACACTGGTAAGCAGCACGTGCGCGATGGTGGCGACGGCGAGCAGGACGAGCACCGCGCCGAGGACGAGCGGTACGTTCCGTACGCTCGCGTAGTTCCTGATCTCGGCCGGGCGCTGGTCGCCGGTGGTATCGCAGGAGCCGATCGGGCAACCGCTCGCCCGCAGGGCCTTGGTCAGCCCGGCCTCCTGTGCCGCCATGTCCGTGCCGGGCCGGTAACGGAGCAGGAAGAAGTTGTAGCACGGCGATCTCGGGCAGCCGGTCGTCAGGTCGGGCTCGGAAAGCACGCTCGCGGTCACCACCGCGCCGGTGCCGAGTCCGGTGGGCGCGAAGGTGCCGCGCGCGAACCGGGGCAGCACAACGACTCCCACGATCTTCATGGCCGTGGTCTCGTCCGGCGTCCTCGAATTCTCGTGGTTGGCCGTGACCTGGATGGTCTGTCCGAGCCGGAGGCCCAGGCCGCTCAGGGTCCGCGCGCCGAGCGCGATCTCCCCGGGGCCGCGCGGTCCGCGGCCGGCCAGCAGTGTCAGGTAGCCGCTGCCCTCGGCAAGGCTGATCGCGGCGACTGATTTGTGGTTGATAGTGACCTGGCCGTAGTCGCCCGCGTCGTACGTGGCGACCGCTGGGGAGGCGGCGAGGAACTGGTCCGCCATCTGCGGGGTCACGCCGCCGAAGCCGAGATCGGTGACCGCGTCCCAGTTCTGCCCGTATTCGGTCGGCGTTCCGATCAGCATGACCAGGCTAGTGCCGAATACGACGGCCGCCGCCACGGCCGCGACCGCGATGATGCTGCCCGCCAAGGCGGAGCGGACCGGCACGGCGGTCCTGCCGCGGCCGGGCTCGAAGGCGAGCCGGACGCCGATGCTGCCTGGCACCGAGCCGGTCCTTGTCAGCAGGGCGGCGAGCCGCGACGGGCGTCCCCGCCGCGATCCGGGCTCGGCGACGCCGAGCGGCCCGGCCGCCCGGGTGGCGGTCCGCCAGGCTACGGGGCTGAGCACGAGGAGCGGCAGCAGGGTGATCATGGCGACCCCGGCCCCCAGGATGGCCAGGTTGACCTCGACGCCTGGCGCGGGCTCGACGGCCCTGGCCGGCCCGATCGGCATCAGCGGCGAGGCCGCGACGGCGATGCCGAGCGCGAAGATCGCCCCGGTAACGGTGACGATGGCGAGCCGTGCCAGGGAGATCGCGACCAGGGTGCCCCGAGTCGCGCCGAAGGCGCGAAGCACCGGGAACTCCGCCGCTTCCAGGGCGAGCTGCCTGCTGAGCAGCTGGCTGAGCACGGCGAGCGCGATGAGGCCGGCCAGCGCGGCGAAGGCGGCGAGTGCGACGGCTTGCGGGCGGGCCGCCTGCTCGAGGGCGGTCACCTGGTCTGCCTGGCTGATCACATCGATCCGCCCAAGGGTGCCCTTGTACTTGACGGCCAGAGCGCTAGCGGTGGCGATGAATCTGGTCACGGACGTGCCAGGCACGAGACGGACCGCGGCCAGAGTGCCGAAGCTGAGCGCGCCGGCCATCGAGGTGGCCGTGAACGGCGCGGTGACGAGGACCGCTGGCGCGCCGTAGCCGCCGTCCGTGATGTCCATCTCCGGGTCGAGCGTCACGATGGCGGTCACCGTGAAGGTGAGGATGGCGGCCTTGGAGTAGTCGGGCGTTCCTGTCTTCTGACTGTTGGGCACGCCGAGCACGCGCACCTTATCGCCGGGGCGCAGGTGCTCGGCGGCGGCCATCGCCTGGTTGATCATCGCCTGGCCGGCCGTGTTCTCGTTGAACAGGTGGCCGGCGAGGATCCGGGCCCGGTCCACCCGGGTGCCGTAACCGCCGTCCAGGCTTGAGATGAGCTGCACCGGCGTCTGCCGGTGCGAGGGCAGCGCCGCCTGGAACAGCTGGCCGGTGGCCATGGACTGGACCTGCGGAAGCTTCGCGAGCGCGTCGAAGTAGCCGTGTTGCCCGGTGCCCTGCGGCACGATGTCCATTTGCGAGGCGTTGGCCCAGGCCAGCGAGCGGGGGTAGGCCGTGTCGGTGCGCCGTGCTCCGGCCGCGGCGGCGAGCACGACCCCGCCGAGCAGGCCGAGCAGCAGCGCGAGGCCCAGAAGTGGCCGCCACCTGGTGCAGCCGAGGGCCTTGAGCACCGCCAGGTCGCGGCGCCGCCGGCGCACCCCGGTGACCAGCACGTGGATCAGCGTGCCGACGGCGAGCACGGCAAGGACGAGACCGAGAAGCAGCGGGGTGTCCCTGATCCCGGTGTAGTTCTTGATCTCGCCTGGCCGCTGGTCGGCGGTGACGGTGCACACCCCGGGCGGGCAGTGATCCTGCGCGGCGCCCGCGAGCAGCATGGCCGTGGCTCCGGGGGGGACGCCGGCCTGCGGCTTCGAGTCGGCGTCGGTCACGATGACGGTCACCTGGGAGGCGTTCGCCCACGCGAGTAGCCGCGGATAGGCGGTCTCGGTGCGCCTGGCGCCCGCCGCGGCGGTCAGCGCCGCGCCGCCGACCAGGCCGCGGAGCAGCGCGAGCCCGAGCATCACCCGCCATCGCGCGCGCATGTCCGCACGCAGCCGCATCCAGACCGTCGCCATGGGCAGCATTCCACCGGCTCGCCCCGATGCCTGGCAAGGGGGCGGACACACCAGGGCGGGTGGTACTGCCCACACATCAGGTGTCTGACGGGCCGCATTCCCACGGGAAATCGCGGCGGGGCCCGGTGGAACAGGGAACCGTTCGGGATGATGGGTTCGTGGTCTTCCGTCGTTTTGTCCTGCCGCCGCTCGCGGGTGCGGCCGTCGCGGCGGTCGCGGCCTGCTCCGCTGCCTCCGGCCAGGGGCCGACCGCCGCGGCGCCTTCGGTCTCGCAGTCGCTGCCGGCCATCGCCTATGCGGCGGCGGCGGACTCGACGACGACGCTCGTCGTGCCGGCGGGCGAGGGCGGCGGAGCGCTGTCCGCGCCGCACACGCTCACCGTGTCGGCCGGCTGGACCGCGACGGTGTGGGCACGCGTGCCGGACGCGCGGATGGAGGCGTGGACTCCCGAGGGCGACCTCCTGGTCAGCCAGCCGGCTCGCGGCAGCGTGGTGGAGCTGCGGCCGGACACGGCGGGCACCGCGACCGTGACGACGCTGCTGTCCGGGCTGAGCAACCCGCAGGGCCTGGCGTTCGCCACGGTCGGCGGCGCGACGGTGCTTTACGTCGCGGAGTCGAACCAGATCGACCGCTACCCGTGGGGTCCCCGCGGGATCGGCGGCGCCCGGACGGTGCTCGCGGCGGCTCTGCCCGACCCCGACCCGGCCGGTGATGACGTGCATCGGATGAAGGACGTGACGGTCGCCGCGGACGGCACCGTCTACTTCAACGTGGGCAGCTCGTCCAACGCCAACCCCGATGACCGGACGATGATGCCGCAGCGCGCGGTGATCATGGCGGTGCGCCCGGACGGGACGGACCTGCGCGTGGTGGAGCGCGGCATCCGCAACGGCGAGGGCCTCGCGGTGGCGCCGGACGGCACGGTCTGGACCGCGGTGAACGAGCGGGACAACATCCCGTACCCGGCGCACGGGCCCCACACGTCGTTCAGCGACGCGTTCGGCCAGGTCATCAGGGCGTATGTCAACGAGCACCCGCCCGACGAGGTCGTGCCAGTCACGGCTGGCCGTGACCTGGGCTGGCCCTACTGCGACCCGGACCAGGACGGCAACCACCCGGCGGGCTCCCTCGCGAACGTGCCGCTCGTCCCCAACGCGGTCACCAACCCGGGCGGCGGCGCGCTTGACTGCGCGGCGCTGAAGCCCGTCGAGGTCGGGGTCCCCGCGCACAGCGCGCCGCTTGGCATGACCTTCCTGGCCGGCAGCAAGCTCCCGGCGCCGTGGACGAGCGGTGCCGCGGTCGCCGCGCACGGCTCGTGGGACCGCCAGCCGCCGCGGTCGCCCGCCGTGCTGTGGCTGGACTGGGACTCCGCCAAGCGCACCCTGCTGCCCGGTGTCACCCTGACCGGCGGCTTCCAGAACGCCGACGGCAGCTTCTGGGGACGCCCCGTGGACGCGGTGCCAGGACCGGACGGCGCGCTGTACGTGAGCGACGACGCCGCAGGCGCGATCTATCGTCTGGCGCCGCCCCACTGACCCCCGGGTGCCGCCCGGTGTGGTAGCACCACCGCTGGCCTGCGCGCTGGCCCTCTGTCGCCAGCCCCGGCTTATCGCCATACTTGCGTCCTATGCGCGCCGCAGACGCCTTCCGCGTTGCCTGGTACCGGTTCCGCTGCACCCTGTCGCGGCGGTGGACCGGCTATCTCGCGATCACCCTGCTGCTCGGCCTCGTCGGCGGCCTCGCCATGGGTTCGGTCGCCGCGGCCCGCCGCACCCAGGGCGCGTACCTCACGTACCTGGCCGCCACGAACCCCTCCGACTTGACGGTGCTGACCGGGCTATCGGGACCCTCCGGCGCGCCCGGCTACGACCCCGCGGTCATCCAGAAGATCGCCGCGCTGCCGGCCGTCCGGCATGTCGCCAGCTACTCCGGGCTGAACGTGGCGATCCTCGGCGTGGACGGAGAGCCGGTGCCGGCTCCGTACATCGGCGGGCCGCTGCCCGGCAGCCTGGACGGCGAGTACTTCACCACCGACCGGGCCACCGCCGTCGAGGGGCGGCTGCCCGACCCGTCCCGCCCGGACGAGATCGCGATCGACGCCAAGGGAACCCCGGGCTCGGTCCGCGTCGGCACCGTCGCCGAGCTCGGGTTCTACACGAACGCGCAGCTGGTGGAGCTGTACGCGGGCAAGCACGTCACGCCGGCCGCCAGGCAACGGGTCACGGTCGTCGGCGCGGTCGTCTACAGCGCCGAGGAAACGCAGGACGACATCGACACCCAGCGCGACGGGGGCGCCCTGTTCACCCCCGCGCTGACCAGGAAGCTGATCGGCTGCTGCGCCGACTTCACCGAGACCGCCGTCCAGCTGCGCCCGGGGACGAAGGTGCCCGATGTGGAAGCCGCCATCCAGGGGGTGCTGCCCGCCGGGTTCCCCATCGAGTTCTACGACGCCTCGCTCACCGTGGCCAAGGCGCAGCGCGCCATCGCGCCCACCTCGATCGCCCTGGCGGTCTTCGGCGGCATCGCCGCCCTGGCCGCGCTGATCATCGCGGGGCAGGTCATCGGGCGCCAGTTGCGCCGCGACACCGCTGACCTCGCGACCATGCGCGCGCTCGGCGCGGGCCCGGCCGTGACGACGGCCGACGGCATGCCCGGGGTCCTTGCCGCCATCGCACTCGGCGCGCTGCTCGCCGCGGCCGTCGCGGTCGCCCTGTCCCCGCTCGCGCCCCTTGGCGCGATCCGGGTGGTCTACCCGACCCCGGGCGTGGCGCTCGACTGGATCACGCTCGGCGGCGGCATCGCGGTGATCATCGCCATCATGTCCGGCGCCGCCCTGGTCATCGCCCGCCGCCGCGTCCCCCGCGCGCCGGACGCCGGCGTCCGGCCGTACCGTCCGCTTGGCGTGCGTGCCGTCCGCGCGGCGCAGGCGCTCGGCCTGCCGGTGCCGGCCACCGAGGGTGTCCGGCTGGCGTTCGGCCCGGGCACGGACCGCGACCAGGTGACCGTGGCACCCGCCATCCTCGGCACCGTGCTCGCCAGCGTAGTCATGATGGCGACGATCACGTTCGGGTCGAGCCTGACGACGCTGGTCTCGCACCCCGCGCTGTACGGCTGGAACTGGACCTTCGACCTGAGTTCCGGCAATACGGGGGGCACCGTCGCCGGCGCCGCCCCTGTCCTCGACTCCGACCCGGCGGTCGCCGCGTGGACCGGCGTCTGGTACGCAACGGCCAGCATCGAGGGCCAGGCAGTCCCCGTCCTCGGCATGACCCTGGGATCGCCGATCGCACCGCCGCTGCTGTCCGGCCACGGGCTGCGGGCGCCGGACGAGGTGGTGCTCGGCGCCGCCACCCTGGCCGCGCTGCACAAGCAGGTCGGCGACTGGGTGACCGTGCAGGACGGCGGCCCAGCGAAGTTCCGGCTGCGGATCGCCGGCACCGCCACGCTGCCCTCGCTCGGCGTCTCCGGGACCCTGCATACCGAGATGGGCACTGGCGCGGTCCTTGACTACCAGCACATCCCCGGTGTCACGGCGAATGAGCCGAACGAGGTCCTGGTTACCCTCCGCCCGGGCGCGGACGTCGCTGCCGCGCTGACACGCTGGCAGCCCATCGTCCCTCCGCAGAACGGGGGCGTGATCGCCGGCGTCCAGCGCCCCGCCGAGATCACCGACTACCGCTCCATGGGCGCGGCCCCGCTGATCCTGGCCGGCGCTCTGGCGGCCGGCGCGGTCGCCTCGCTGTGGCTGACCCTGGCCGCGTCCGTCCGCCGCCGCCGCGCCGACCTCGCGCTGCTCAAGACGCTCGGCCTGACCAGGCGCCAGCTCGCCGCGACGGTGGCCTGGCAGTCGACCGTCGCGGTGGCCGCCGGGGCGCTTGTCGGCGTGCCGCTCGGCATCGCGCTCGGCCGCTACCTGTGGGACCTGTTCGCCCGCCAGATCAGCGTCATTCCCCAGCCGTCGGTCCCCGTGCTCACGGTCGTCGCCGTGATCGCCGGCGCCCTGGCGGCCGCCAACCTGGTCGCGGCGATTCCCGGCCGGGCCGCCGCCAAGACTCCGGCCGCCGCCCTGCTGCGCGCGGAATAACCCGATCGGTTCTGTTCTGCCCAGACAGTCCCGGATCGGCGCGGTCCTAGGTCATCGGCCTCCCGCGCGTCACGCTAGTGCGGCATCCAGTGCTGATGCCGCATCGATATGCGTCAGGTGACCGATGTCTGCTGACGCGACTCGCAGCACCATGTGACCACTACCAGGCGTGAATCACGTCATTACCGGCTTTCACCTCAGACTTCGCCGAAATGCGGCGGGCGCGGCCAGGGGGAACGCGAGGAGAGCAGCCCGTGTTCGTTCACGCCCTGCCCGGGGCCGCGTCGTTCGCCGCATGCCTGCGGCTTTTCCGGTCCTACCCGCTCGCCGTGAACTCGCTCCATCCCGTCGATACCGGTGCCGGACCGGCCGGCCATCCGGTGCGCGGAGAGCATGAGCGGGATCAGGCCGCGGCGTCGCGCCGCGCGGGGATGCGCCGGTCGATCGTGCTGTGGCACAGAGGCGCGGGCGGAACCGGCTGCTACGTGCTCACCCAGGATCCCGGCGACGATTTCGCGCTGTGGACGTGGCAGTCGCCCGGCACGCGGTGTCAGCCGGTACACGGCTATCCAGTACAGGGCCAGCCGGTACAGGGCCAGCCGGTACAGGGCCAGCCGATACAGTGCCAGCGGATCAGGCCGGGGCTGCCGGTGCCCGCCACCGCCCACCAGGTGATCACCGAGGGGATGCCGATACCGCGCCACGGCGCCCTGCTCGGCTGGGTCAGCGACCGGCAGGCCACGGCGCTGATGCCGGTGTTCCACGGCCGCCCGGGCGAGCCTGGCGGCCCGCAGCTGCGGGTGCTCGCACTCTCCGGCAGCCATCCCCTGCACTGGCCGCCGTTCAGCGCGACCCCGCTCGATGACGGCCTGCTGTGGGAGTACGTCGACCGAGGCCAGATCGTCGACCTCACCCCGGTCATCGGCAGCAGCGCGAGCGGCGCGTACTGGGTGCCGTCGCAGAACCCGGTGCGCGCCGAACGCGGGCACGGCTGCGTCGTCGTCCGCCGTCCCATGGCGACCGACGAGTACTGGGTGCCCGCCGGCGTCTACATGGATCACTGGATGCTCCGCGAGCAGGTGCCCGCACCGCCCGCCAGCCACCTGGTCACCCTGCCGGGCACCGTGGACCTGGGCCGCCGCCAGCTGACGGCTACCTAACGGCTTAGCGGCTACCTAACCGGCCTAACGGCCGCCTGACGGCCTGGAGCGTGTAGCTGCACGGCAGCCTGGCCGGGTTGTCGGTCAGCCGCCACTCGCCGTCGCTCTCGGTCATCACCCCGGGCAGCGCGTTCCACGGCACGCTGTCGTGCTCGGCGAGGCCGGTGACCGTGAGCCCGGCGTCGAGCAGCGCGGTGACGATCTCGCCGAGGCCGTGGTTCCATTCGTGCGTGACGTTGTGCTCGAACACCGCGTCGGTGGTCACGTAGGTGCCGCCCTCATCCCACACCTGCGGCTCGGCCTGCTCGAAGTACGGATACCTGACGACGAGCAGGCCGTCGTCGCCCGGATCCGCCAGGGTCCACAGCATCGGGTGGCCTTCCCTGATGAACAGCCTCCCGCCGGGGCGCAGCAGGCCGGCCACCACCCGCGCCCAGCGCCGGACGTCGGGCAGCCAGCCCAGCGCGCCGATCCCGGTGTAGACGAAGTCGAACCCGCCCGCGCCGAGCACGTCACCGTGCACGGCGCCGAGCGCCTCGACCACGTCGTACACATCGGACTGCACGAAGCTGGCGTCCGCCCCGGTGCCCGCGGCGAGCTCGCGGGCCGCGGCGATCGCGGGCCCCGAGAAGTCCAGTCCGGTCATGGACGCGCCGAGCCTGGCGAGTGACACGGTGTCGGTCCCGATGTGGCACTGCAGGTGCACGCCGCGCAGCCCCGCGACCGAGCCGAGCAGCGCCGTGTCGAAGCGGACCACGCCGGACAAGAATCCCGGATCGGCGTAGAACTGCGACACGGAGTACTCGGGCGAGGCGAGGTGCGCAGGCACCCGTTCATCCCAGTTCGCCCGGTTCACGTCACGGTAATCAGCCACCTGGGCACTATGCCATAACCGGGCCACGGCACGGCAACGCTAATTCAGGTCTGGCTCGGGCTCGCGCAGCGGGAAGTGGCAGGCGGCCCGGTGGCCCTCGCCGGTGAACTGGCGCAGCGGCGGCTCCTCGGCGGCGCACAGGTCCTGCGCGCGGGGGCAGCGGGTCCTGAAGCGGCACCCGGACGGCGGCGCGACCGCCGACGGCAGCTCGCCCTGCACCCCCTGGTGCTCCTTGGCCCGCTCGAGCTTCGGGTCGGCGACGGGGACGGTGTCGATCAGGCCCCGGGTGTAGGGGTGAATTGGCGAGTTGTAGACGTCGAGGGCGGGACCGACCTCGACGAGCTTGCCGAGGTACATGACGCCGATCGTGTTCGACATGTACCGCACTACGGACAGGTCGTGGGAGATGAACAGGTACGTGAGACCGTAATCGCGCTGCAGGTCGAGCATGAGGTTGAGAATCTGCGCCTGGATGGACACGTCGAGCGCCGACACCGGCTCGTCGGCCACGATCATCGACGGCCGCAGCATCAGCGCCCTGGCCAGCCCGAGGCGCTGCCGCTGTCCGCCGGAGAACTCGTGCGGGTAGCGCTCGGCAGCGGCGGCGGGCAGCCCCACCTCGTCGAGCATCGTGTTCACGCGTTTGGTCTGCGCGGCGCGGCTGCCGTCCCGCTGGATGATCATCGGCTCGCGCAGGATGGTGCTGACCCGCATCCGCGGGTCCATGGAGGCGTAGGAGTCCTGGAACATCAGCTGCACCAGCCGCGCCTGCCGCCGCCGCTCACGCGACGACAGCGACGCGAGGTCGCGTCCGCCGATGACAATCGAGCCGCCGTCTGGCTTCTCGAGCCCGACGATCAGCCGCCCCACGGTCGTCTTGCCGCAGCCCGACTCGCCGACTAGGCCGAACGTGGCCCCGGCGGGGATGGCGAAGGACACGTCCGCGACCGCGGACACCTGCCCCACCTTGCGCTGCAGCACCGCTCCGGCGGTCACGGTGAAGTTCTTCACCAGGCGCGACACCGTCAGCAGCGACCCGTCCTGCCCCGCCTTGACCGGGGAGTCCTCCGCGAGTTCTTCCTCCGCCGCGAGCCGGTCCGCGGCCGCGGCGCCGCTAACGGGAACCGTCGCGGTTGGCGCGTCCGCGAGCGGGTCACCCGATTGCCAGTCCGCTGCGTGCCCATTCCCGGTGCGCCCCTCGGCGGCGAGAGCCGCCGCCGGTGTTACGGGTATCTCCGGCCGCTCCTCAGGCACGGACACGAACGGCGTCGTTGGGTCGCGGACCTCGTCCGGCGTCCCGACGGGGAAGAAGCAGCGGAACAGGTGCGCGGTCGTCTCCGCCTGCAGCGCAGGCTCTTTGGCACGGCATTCGTCGCGCGCGTACCGGCAGCGGGGTGCGAACTTGCAGCCGGGCGGCGGAACGGTCAGGTCCGGCGGCTGGCCGGGGATGTTGTAGAGCCGCTTGACGGTGGTGGCGTCGACGGCCGACTTCTCCGGCAGCGCCTCGAACAGCGCCTCGGTGTACGGCATGCGCGGGTTCTTGAACAGTGCCTCCGTCGGAGCCGTCTCCACGATCCGCCCCGCGTACATCACCGCTACCCGGTCGGCGCGGCCGGCGATCACGCCGAGGTCGTGCGTCACCAGGATGACGGCCATGCCCAGCCGCTGCCGCAGCGAGTCGATCAGCTCAAGGATCTGCTTCTGGATCGTGACGTCAAGCGCGGTGGTCGGCTCGTCGGCGATGAGCAGCTTCGGCTCGCAGGCAAGCGCCATGGCGATCATGACGCGCTGGCGCATGCCGCCGGACAGCTGGTGCGGGTAGTTGGTCACCCGCTCGGCCGGCTTGGGCATGCCGACCAGGCCGAGCACCTCGACAGCCCGGACGAGCGCTTCCCTCTTCGACGCGCCGCGGTGCAGCCGGACCGACTCGGCGATCTGGTCGCCGATGGACATCGTCGGGTTCAGCGAGGTCAGCGGGTCCTGGAAGATCATTCCGATCAGGTTGCCGCGCACGTCCTCCATGGCGGATTCCGGCAGTGCAGCGATGTCGGTTCCGTCGACCACGATCCGCCCGCCGACGACCGCGCCGCCGCTTGGCAGCAGGCGCATGATCGACAGCGCGGTCATCGTCTTGCCGCTGCCGGACTCGCCGACGATGCCCAGGCATTCGCCGGGGTTCACCTGCAGGGACACTCCGTCGATGGCGTGTACCACGCCACGGCGCAGCTTGATCTCGGTGCGCAGGTCCTCAATATCCAGAAGCGGAGCCAACGGTGAGCCCTCCCAGGATGAGATAACCGCCGCTGGAGGCGGACCTCGAACGCGTCGCGGAGCGCGTCGCCAATGAAGTTGATGGCGATCACGACAAGGATGATGGCGATGCCGGCCGGGAAGATCTGCCACCAGTAGCCGTTGTAGACCGAGTTGATGCCGGCGTTGAGCATGCCGCCCCAGTCAGTCTGCGGCGGCCGGATGCCGAGGCCGAGATAGGACAGCGCGACGACGAGCAGGATGGCGTCCGCGACCTGGAAGGTGGCGTTGACGATAATCGTGCCGACCGCATTCGGCGCGATGTGCCTGAACACCGCCCGGGCCGAGCCGCCGCCCATCACCCGCATCGCCTGCACGTAGTCGCGTACCCGCAGCGACAGTGCCTCGCCGCGGATCAGCCGGGACGTGGTCAGCCACGAGGTCAGCGCGATGACCAGGATCAGTTCCGTCTCCGTGGGGGGGAACATGGACACCACGACGAGGGCGAGGAACAGGGTCGGGATCGCGAGCAGCGCGTCGACAAGCCGCATCATGACCGAGTCGATCCACCCGCCGAAGTAGCCGGCGATGGCGCCCCACAGGGTGCCGAGCACGGTGGCGAGCACGGCGGCGGCGAGACCCACCTCAAGCGAGATCTGCCCGCCGATCATCAGCCGGCCGAGGACGTCGTAGCCGTTCGCGTCGGTGCCGAGCGGGTGACCGGGCGCGGGCGACAGGTTCTCGTTCGCCAGGTTCACGTGCACCTGGTCGGTGTGGTAGAAAAACGGCCCTAGGTAGCAGAACCCGAAGATCAGCACCAGGATCACCACGCCGATCATGGCGAGCTTGTTCTCGACGAACACCTCAAGCCCGCGCCTGAACATGCTGCGCGGCTTGGCGGCGGGCAGCGCTGGTGCCTGTTCGGGTGCGGCGGGTGGCCCAGGAGCCGTCGTGGTGGTCATGCGTACCTCACTCTCGGGTCGAGCACCGCGTAGGCGATGTCGGCCAGCAGCGACCCGATGACGGTGGCGATCGCGACCACGACGATGAAGCCAAGCATCACCGGATAGTCCTGCTTCTGCGCGGACTGGTAGAACAGGTAGCCCATGCCTGGATAGTTGAAGACCGACTCGGTGATCAGCGCCCCGGAAATGATGGCCGGCAGCGACAGCCCGAGCAGCGTGGCGATCGGGATCAGCGAATTGCGCATCACGTGCCGCCACAGCACCCGCCGCTGCGAGGCCCCCTTCGCCCGCGCGGTGCGCACGTAGTCCTCGGTGAGGTTGTCGAGCACCGCCGACCGCATGTACCTGCTGAACAAGGCGATCGTGACCAGGGCGAGCGTGATCACCGGCAGCGTCAGGTCATGCCAGTCCGACACGTCCGACCAGAGGCCGCCCTGCGGCGCCTCCGGGCCGAACCAGCCGAGATGCACCGAGAACACCAGGATCAGCACCGTGCCGACGAAGAACGTCGGCGCCGCGTAGAACAGGAACGACAACCCGGTGAACGTGTAGTCGGTCGCCTTGTTGCGGCGCACCGCCTGCCACAGCCCGATCGGCACCGCGATGACAAGCGCGAGGAGCGTGGAGATCCCGACCAGGGCGATCGTCTTCGGCAGCCGCTGGCCGAGCAGCGAGGCGACCGGCTGGTCAAGCGTCCAGGAGAACCCGAGGTTGCCCTGCAGCAGGTGGCCGAGCCAGAGCAGGTACTGCTGGAACCAGGGCTTGTCGAATCCGTACTGGGCATTGAACTGGGCGAGCGTGGCCGGGTTGCGGTACGCCGACGGGCCGAGGATCGCCACCGCCACGTTGCCCGGGATGGCGCGCAGCAAGATGAAGGTGATCACCGTGACGATCAGCACGACGACCGCCGCCTGCAAGATCCTTCGAACAAGAAAACCAATCACATACTTTCCCCCGAACGGCTGCGGCATCCCCCAACACCGACACGAATCCCGCCTATCGCTGTCATCCCCGTCGCAGGCTGCTCTGATGCCTCCTGAGTCCCATTAGTCCGGGGAAGTCTCGAATGGCGGCTGTCCGCCGGCCGCTAACGAAGTCGTTAACCGCCGGCGGACAGCCGAACCCGTTCCTCATCTCCTTTTGTGTCTATGTCCCGGGTTTTGTCGTCTGTGCTTCATCGCGGCCCTCGCAGAACCCGTGGCCAAGTCGGGCCGTGATAACGCTGATTACTTCACGAAGTACCAGTTCTCCGGGTTGATGTTGAGCGTCGTGGACTGCGGCATGACGCCACGCAGGCTGGTGGTGATCTCGGTGAGCTGGTAGGCGCCGTTCGGCTGCCAGATCACCGGGAGCTGCGTGGCCAGGTAGTCCTGCCAGGTGTACAGCGGGGTCAGCGATTCCGAGGTCAGCGTCTGGTTGATCAGGGCGTCGTTCTGCGCGTTGCTGTAACCGCCGGAGTTGGCGCCGGACCCGGAAAGGAACAGCGTCTCGCCGGTCGGGTCGTAGTCCGGCACGAACGTCCAGCCGCCGCCCCAGTTGCCCATGTCCCAGGCGCACGAGGTCTTGGCGACCACGCAGTTGGGCGCCGCGACCGAGGTGACCTGGTTGAACGGCTTGGGCTCGAGGTTGATCTTGATTCCGACCGTGCTGGCGTTGGACTGCAGCTGGGTCATCTCCTGGGCGATCCAGTCGGTGCCCGTCGCGTACGGCAAGGTGAACGTGAGCGGCTGGCCCTGCTTGACGCCAGGACCGCACTTCGACGGCGTCTGGCAGGTCGTGGAGCCGTTGGCCACCACGTGCCAGCCGTTGCTGCTCAGCAGCTGAGACGCCTTGGTCGGGTTGTACGGGAACGGGTCGCCCTGCTTGCCCTTGGCCGACAGGTACTGCGTCGACGGGTGGGAGCCGACCGGCCCGACCGTGTAAAGCCCGTAGCCGTGCAGCGGCCCGTTGATGATGGCCTGCTGGTTCATCAGGTAGGCCAGCGCCTCGCGGAAGTACAGCTGCTTGATGATCGGCCCGTTGCCGGTGGTGGACTGGTAGTTCACCGGGAAGTAGTTGATGCCCCACGCGTACAGCGGGTCGAGCGTGAAGTTGTGGACCGGGTTGGTTCCGACGGTGGCGTTGGCCGGCTTGGTCGGCGCATCCGTGGTCGGCAGGTACCCGACGTCGATCTTCTGGCTGCCGCCGGCCGCGCTCGCCTGGAGCACGTTGTACTCGGCGGACTCGGTAGTGAACGGAACCTCCTGGAACGCGGCCAGGTGCGGCTTGTTCGCGCCGCCGTAGGTGTGGTTCGGCACGAACGTCGAGTTGCCGTCGGAGTTGAAGGAGTTCAGCCTCCACGGACCGTCGACGACCGACCAGATCTTGGAGCTCGTATAGCCGGACATCGCCTTGGACTGGCTGTCAAGGAAGGCGTACACCTTGGCGCAGTTGCTGACCGAGGTGGTGCAGCCGCCGCTGCCCGGACTGCCGCTGGCCGAGGTGACGTCCCAGGCCATCGGCATCGGCGTGATCTGGCTCAGCTCGTTGGAGGTGAACCAGGTCGAGTTGTAGGCCTTGTTCATCGTCATGGTGACAGTGGTGGCGTTGGCCGCCTTCACGTTCGTGACGTTGGTCGGGAAGCCGCCGGGCACGAACGCGCCCCAGTCGGTGTCGCCGACCGCCTGCAGCATGTGAATCCAGAACACCACGTCCTGGGCGCTCACGGTCTCACCGTTGGACCACTTCCAGCCCTTCATGGTGATGGTCACGTTGTTGCCGTTGTACGACGGCGCGTCGGCGAGCGACAGGCTCGTGTTCAGTGTCGGCGACGCCCCGTTGCCGAACCAGTACAGCGGCCGGTACATGAGGTACTGGAAGTCCTCGGCGTTGACCACGCTGAAGTAGGCGCTGCTGGTGAACGGGAAGATGTAGTTGGGCGTGGTGGACGGCGGCAACGCGTACGTCGCGGTGCCGCCGCTTACCGGCGTGCCACCCGTCGGCGTGGCGGCGCCCCCGGTGGTGCCGCTGTTGCCGCTACTGCAGGCGGCGGCGGTGAGCGCGATGGCCGCCGCGCCGCACGCGACGAGGTACGCTCCGCGGGTCCGCCTGCGGCGCCGTGATGGGTATGCCCCCATTGTGCGCAGCTCCTTACTGTAAGTAGCCAAGCCGCGTGCGGCTCGTCCCGAGCCCGGCATCCCGGCCTGGCTGTGCTGGTCATTGCCCCGACGGGCGCCCGATGTGACGCGGCGCCCGCATGATGCGCATCGTGGCTCCGGCGCGATCCCCGGCCGGACGAGCCATGATTACTCGCTATACAAGCACCATGACTGATTGTGATCAAGGCAGGGGCAACAAAAGGTAACGTTCGTGTCGCATGCGGTTGAACTTGTCCGCACATAATCGGACAACCCGGGAAACGTGCGTGCTCGCCGACCCGGTCAGTCGGCCTGCTCCAGGGCGGTGCGCATGGGACGGAACTTGGCCTGGGTCTCGGCCAGCTCGGCCGCCGGATCGGAGCCGGCCACGATGCCGCAGCCGGCGAACAGCCGCGCCCGGTCACCGTCGAGCTGCGCGCAGCGCAGCGCGATGCCCCATTCGCCGTTGCCGTTCGCGTCGACCCAGCCGACCGGGCCCGCGTACCGCTCCCTGTCCATGGACTCCAGTTCGCGGATCGCCTCCACGGCGGCGTCGGTGGGCGTGCCGCCGACCGCGGCCGTCGGGTGCACCGCGGCCACCAGCGCCAGGGCGGACTTTGCGGTGGCGAGCGTGCCGTGCACCCGGGTGCCAAGGTGCTGGACATTGGCCAGCCGGATCAGCTCGGGACGTGGCGCGATGTACATGGCCTGGCAATGCGGTGCCAGCGTGTCGCTCAGCGAGTCCGCCGCGTACTGGTGCTCCTCGTTCTCCTTGGCCGACCCGAGCAGCGCCGTGGCCAGGGCGGAGTCCTCGGCCTGGGTTGCGCCGCGCGGCGTGGTGCCCGCGAGCACCAGCGAGCTCACCTCCCAGCCGTCCTTGCGGATCAGCAGCTCGGGCGTGGCGCCCACCATGCCGTCGCAGGCGAAGGTGAAGCAGCCCGGGTAGCGCGCGGCAAGCCGGGTCAGCAGCACCCTGGCGTCGATCGGCCGGTTCGCGGAGGCGTACATGTCACGGGCGAGCACGACCTTGCGCAGGTCGGGTGAGTGGGTGATCCGGCGGACGGCCTCGCCGACCGCCTGCTCCCATTCCGGCGCGGACAGCGATCCGTCGTGCCAGCTGATGTCGCCCGGCCCGGTCGGCGGGTCGAAAGGCGACGGCTGCCACGCCTCCTCGCCGTCCGGGGTCATCGTGGTCAGCCAGGCGTTGCCCGTGCCGTCGCGGCCGAGGATCGCACGCGGCACGACGAGCACCGAGCCGTCGGACGCGTCGTCGAAAGTGAAGGCGCCGAACGCGACAAGACCCGAGCCACGGCGGCGGACGGCGTCCTCGATGTCCGCTCCGTCGGCGACCTCGCGCAGCCACTTCTCCGCGGTGATGAACCGGTCAGCACCCGCGGGCAGTGTCACCCGGGCAGCCTCTCCCCAGCCGGCCAGGCCCGCGGTCTGCCTCACCCAGGCGTACGCCGCGGGCACAGGAATCTGCTCGAGGAATCGCGCGCCGGGATCGGGGATGGGCACGCTGCGCACCACCAGGCGCTTGCCACTGTTTTCTGGCCGCTGCTCGTCGCACGCGTGTGGTCTGCCGCCCCGGTCCTCGCTATGCCGACGGTCCTGCTCGTCGTCACGGTGTTGTCCGAGGGGCTGCGCCATGACACCGAAGTCTAATGGGACCCGCGGACCGCCTGTTGGCCGGCGGGTAAGCGGATAAGCCCGCCGGGGCCGCTCGCTCCCGGAGAGCGGCCGTTCCGGCGGGCGGGGTCTTTCCGCGGTGTCAGTTGATGTGCATATCGCGCGGCGAGAGCATCTGCGCCATCGCGGGGAGCACTCCGGGCGCGACCCGGCAGTACACCCAGGTGCCGCGGCGCTCGGAGATGATCAGGCCTGCCTCTCTCAGCTTCTTGAGGTGGTGACTGACCGTGGGCTGGGAGACGCCCACGTTCTGGATGTCGCAGACGGAGGCTTCTCCGCTGCTGTGCGCCGCCACCCGGGAGAAAAGCCGGAGGCGAACCGGGTCGGCCAGCGCCTTGAACATGCCTGCCATGCGCTCGGCCTCTGCGGCCGAAAGCTCCGCCGCGCCAAGCGGCGGGCAAGGAAACTCAACGGCCGTCTCTCCGATGAGTTCCGTCTGAATCGTCATGGAGGTAATACTCGCGTGCATCAGTGATCTCTGCCACCGATCCGCAGATAACGTGACAACACGTATATCAACCGTTCCTTGCAGCCCGCTGGCGGCCATTCACCGCCATTTCCTATGCGACTCGTCAAGCAGGGCGAAGTGGCGCACAGCGGGGTTCCCGGCCCTGCTGGGCGCGGTGCCGCTGCTCCGGCGCGACCCGGTGCCGGGGGAAGGAACTTGGGTTGCGAACGATTGCAGTCCCGCCGTCCCGGGATCTTCGCTGATTCCGGGTTAGCCTCCGTAGGCACCCGGTGCCATTGCAAATGTCACGGAATGGTTATCGGCAAACCCGGACCGCGTCCCCTTGGAATCCGCTAAGCGCGCTTTCCGGAAAGGGCTACTGGTGAGTTAAACAAGAAGTGACGTAATTGTGATCGATGCTGGTCAATGCTGTTTCCGCTGGTCGGAGGCCCGGGCTGAGAAGGTTCGTTCGGGCGAGGCGACGTCGGCGGGCCACCCGGGCGGGCCGGCTAGAGCAGGGTCAGCTGTTCGTGGGGCGCCGGGGGCGGCGCCGAGGCCTGCGCCGGCGGCGAGGCCGGGGGAGTGGCCGGGGGAGTGGCCGGCCGCGCCGCGTCCCGCCCCCTGGGCGTGGCCTGCCGGCCGACGCCGAACCGCTCGGCCAGTTCGCGCACCTGCCCGGTGATCCTGGCCTGGTAGTCCTTGCGCGCGTACGAGCCGGGCCCGTACAACTCGGCGTACCGGGGCATCAGTTCCGGGTGCGCCTCCCGCAGCCACTGCATGAACCACTCACGCGCGCCTGGCCGCAGGTGCAGCACGATGGGCGCCACGTGCACCGCACCCGCCTCCGCCGCCTGCCGCACCGCCGCCTCGAGCTGGGCGGGGGAGTCCGACAGGTAGGGCACGACAGGACCCATCAGCACCCCGCAGCGCAGCCCCGCGTCGTTGATCGCCGCGCAGGCGTCGAGGCGCCGGTCCGGTGCCGGAGTGCCAGGCTCGATGGCCCGCCACAACGATTTGTCGACAAAGCCCGCCGAGACGTTCAGTCCGACCTCGGTCACGTCGGCGGCCTCGAGCAGCAGGTCGAGGTCGCGCAGGATGAGCGTGCCCTTGGTCAGGATCGAGAACGGGTTCGCCGCGTCCCGCAGCGCCTCGATGATGCCCCGCATGAGCCGGTAACGCCCCTCGGCCCGCTGGTAGCAGTCGACGTTGGTGCCCATCGCGATGTGCTCGCCACCCCAGCCCGGCGAGGCGAGCTTGGCCCGCAGCAGCTGCGGCGCGTTGACCTTGACCACGACCTTCGTGTCGAAGTCCCGCCCCGCGTCCAGGTCCAGGTACGTATGCGAGTTCCGGGCGTAGCAGTTGTGCGACACGACCCCGTTGGCGATGAAGTCGCCGGTGCCTGTCGTGATGTCGTACATCGGGAGCTCAAGGCCCAGGGGCTCGATGGCGGCCACGCGCAGGTTCGCGTTGCTCTTGATCGCCACGCCCTCGATCGACCGCTTGCGGGTAATTGCCGGGTCCGTGGTGTGGAAGAAGCGCATGGCCTCCTTGAGGCCGCCGCGCAGCCGCACGACCATGAGACCATTCGCCTTGACCACAGGTTCGAGTACGTACGAGAACCCGAGTGCGTCAAGGGCGCGGGTTGTCCAGCGGATGATCTCGGGATCGGTGTTGCCCACCCGCCAGGCGCCGCTATATGAACCCTCCGCGTCGAAGATGCCGGCCAGGAAGCCGCATAGCCAGTCACGGCACGGGAACCGCGGCCATCTGATCTGGTGCTCGATCGCATCGAAGGCGGTGCGCGTACTGCTGCGGATCGCTCGGATTGGACGACGCGACAGTGTTCCAGTCGCAAACTCGAATTCCGTGGTCAGCACGGCGAAAGTAATGAGGTAATCGCGCGTGCGCAGCAGCGCTTCGTCGTCCGCCAGCGCAAGCCGGAACTGGTGGGACACCTTGCCAGTGGGAGCGTGAACGTACCTGCTGAAATTGGCATCGCCGCGGATCATGCCGCACAGATAGCCGCGCCGGTAGGCGACCGATTCCTTCGGCGGCTCGGCGAACCCGCCGAACCCCATGAGCTTGTTGTTCGTGGTGAGGAATGGGCGCTGCTCGGGTCCCTGTTCTGCGCCGGTGACATGCTTCCAGCCACGATCGCTGAGAAACCGATGGTCCCCGCTGGCGACGAGCTTGGTTCCGTCTTCGAGCGTGACCCGATAGGCCGGCTTGACCGTGGACCAGTGCGCCAGCACCTCGGTGATCGCGTATCGGCGGTAGTTCCCATCGCGGACCGTGCCGTAGATGGCGTCGCCGACTCGCACGTCCGCGATGGGCTTGGTCGTCCCGTCCGCCATCAAGATCGGCGTCTCACTGTGTATGCAGTACACACATTGATGCTGGCATCCCCGGTAGGGGTTGATCGTCCAGCAGAACGGCATCCGGGACGCCTCGGGTACGCGAGAGACGATGGACTTGGCGCGCACCTCGTAGAAGGTCATGCCGCGGAACTCCGGGGCGTCGAACGTCCGCGCCACCGCGCCCCGCTCGATGAGCGGCGGCGCGGCGCCGGAGTCACTCGAATCGAGTCGCAGGCTGTCCCAGCGCATGAGGCCCAGCATAGAACCGGTATTCGATGATGGCAAACATGTGTTCGGTTCAGCCGGTGAGCCTGCATGCAATCGTTACGCACTGATATGCGGTGGAATGCGGAGAGTCATGTGTCCCTTGTGACGCAAAAAGAGTCGGGCACAAACGCAGAACGATTGGATAAACACCCCTCTGTAGGGGATAGTTAGAACAGTTCCCACAGGCGCGCGGAACGCGGAGGTATGGCGCTATGGCGCTGTCAATGGACGAGCAGCGCATGCTCGCTGAAATAGAGCGGCGGCTCGCCGCAGAGGACCCCGGTCTGGCGACCAAGCTGTCCTCCTTCCGGCGGCCTGGGCCGGCCGCCGGACTCCGGTCCACCCGGGGCAAGATCATCGGCTCGCTCTGTACCATCGTCCTGCTCGCGATCATCGGACTGACGGTGTACGCGATGATGCCGTTCCGCGGTCAAGGCTCACGAATCCCGGCGCCCAGGCAGGCCACGACGAGCCCGGCGGTCGTCAGCCAGCTGCGGCAGACTCAGGCGCCAAGCACGGCCGGCGGGTGAGCGCCTTACCTGGAACCCGCGGTCAGGAGTCGCGCCAGAGCTGGACGAGGTAGCGCTCGACGCCCTCGAGCTTGCGCTTCTCTCGCTGGAAGTCGTCGCTAAGCGGGTCTTTGTGCTGGTTGAACAGGTCCTGGTACATCTGCACGACCGCCTCGCGGTACCGCGCGTACACCCTGACCTCGTAGTTGCCGACGCCGCCGGTTAGCCGAAGTCCCGACACGGCGGGACCGGCGGTGCCCATGTCGACGGATAGCCGACCGCGCAAGTACAGCCGCGCCTTGGCTTCCTCGTCCCAGGCATCGGGCAGCAGCGGCTGGCCGTCCCATTCCTCGAGCACCAGCCGGACGTCTATGTCCTGCTGAAGCGAGCCGACCCACAGCTGCTCGCGGCTTGCCGAGACAAGCACGCCCACCGGCGGCAACGGCCCGCCAGGCGCGTCAGGATGCACCTCAGGGTCGTGAATCCGGAACATGCGGCGGTCCGGGAAAACCGGCATGACAAGCTGAAGCAGCCGACGGCTGACGTATCCCCCCTCAGCCATATTCACCTCGCTTGTCACAGGCGCCTCGTGCATTACGCGCGCCATCGTCCCCATCCCCAACCGCCGGCATACCGGCATCGTGCATAAATGTAGACCGAGACAACCTCCTATGTTGGGCGAACGTTCCGGAAGCGTCTTGCCGGGCCGCCTAGGGAGGGCCGCCGGCCGTTTCACGAGGCAATTTCATGCAGTTACCTATTGACTACAGCGTGCAGCGATGTAGTGTCATATCGGATATATCACTCGCTGAACCCCCAGGCGGTGCTCCATGCGTTCGGTCCCTGCTGCCTCAACTCGGCTACGGAACGTATCTATTCGGTCACATGGCGAAGTAATTCCGCCCTCTGCTCCGATAACGGTTTCCGTGGCCCCGGTGGTTCACGAAAATCCGCAATCGATGGCGGCAGTCGGCGGTTCCGGTCGCCGGACCATCGTGCTCGCGGTGTGCTGCTCCGCGCTTTTCATGGTCGGCCTGGATAACACCATCGTGAACGTCGGTTTGCCGGAGATCGGCTCATCACTGCACACCAGCGTGGCCGGCCTGCAGTGGACGATCGCGGGCTACACGATCGTGCTCGCCAGCCTGCTGATGTTCTCCGGCGCGGCCGCCGACAGGATCGGCCGCAGGACGATCTTCCAGGTCGGCCTCAGCCTGTTCACCCTCGGCTCCTGGCTGTGCAGCCTCGCACCCTCGCTGGCCTGGCTGATCGCCTTCCGCGTGCTGCAGGGGATCGGCGGGAGCATGCTCAATCCTGCGGCGCTCGGCATCATCACCAACGTGTTTAGCGCGCCGAAGGACCGGGCCAAGGCGATCGGCGTCTGGGACGGCGTCTCCGGCCTGTCCATGGCGCTCGGCCCCGTCGCAGGCGGCATCCTCGTCGGCTCCGTGGGCTGGCGCGGGATCTTCTGGGCGAACATCCCTGTCGGCCTGGCCGCCATCGCGCTGACCGCACTGCTCGTCCCCGATTCCAAGGCAGACCGCGGACGCGAGGCCGACCCGGTGGGACAGTTCTTCGTCATCGTCATGCTGGCCTCGCTCGCCTACGCGATCATCCAGGGTCCATCCGACGGCTGGACCTCGCCGTACATCGTCGGGTTCTTCCTGCTGTCCCTGCTCGCGCTGGCCTTCCTGCTCCGCTACGAGCCGCGCCGCGCGGAACCGCTGATCGACTTCCGCTTCTTCAAGTCGGTGCCGTTCAGCGCGGCCAACGCCACCGCGGTCTGCGCGATCGCGACCAGCGCGGGCTTCCTCTTCCTCACCACGCTCTACCTGCAGGACGTGCGCGGCTTCAGCCCGCTACGCGCGGGCCTCACCCTGCTGCCGATGCCGGTCATGATGGCCATCTCATCGCCAATCTCCGGCCGCATCCTCGCCCGCGGCGGGCCGCGGGTGCCTTTCGTCATCGCCGGCGCCGCGCTCACCCTTTCTACGGCGGCGCTCTCCCAGCTGAGTCCGACCAGCGGCCCGCTGTTCCTAATCGTCACCTACGGCCTGTTCGGCCTCGGCGCCGGCATGGTGAACGTACCGATCTCCAACGGCGTGATGTCGGGCGTGCCCCGGTCCCAGGCGGGCGTCGCATCGGGCATGAACTCCTCGAGCCGCCAGCTTGGCCAGTCCCTCGGCGTCGCCATCGTCGGCTCCGTCCTCGCCGCCAGCCTGCGCGGCTCGATGCACGCCGGCTTCCTCACCGCCGCCCACGCCGGCTGGTGGATCATGGCCGGCTGCGGCTACGCCGTCCTGGTACTCGGCGTCGTCTCCACCACCGGCTGGGCCCGCGCCACCGCCGACCGCACCACCGCTACCTTCAGCGCCGACCCCGCCCCCGCCGTGGCGGCCGTCATCCAGGGATAACAGCAATAAGCGCGGAGCGCCAGCCCGCCCCCTCGCGCCGCCCCCGGCTCGCGCCGTTCCGCCCGCGCGGCCCCGCCCGCGCGGCCCCTCAGCGTGCCGATAACAGCAAGAACCGCGTCATGATCACGGAACAATCGATCCTGGCGGAGCTTTTCTACCCGTATCGGGTAGAAAAGCTCCGTCGTAATAAGAACTTCCGTGATCATTGCCCGGCCCCCCCGCCACCCAACCGGGATAACAGCAACAAGCGGAGCGCAAACCAGGCACAGGACAAGCGGCGCAGAGCGAGCGGCGACAGCCCGCACCCGTTCGGCCGTGAGAGCCGTAAGAGCCGTAAGAGCGGTAAGGAAAAGCTCAGCCGCCGCAGCCGCAGCCACCGCCGCAGCAGCCACCGCCGCCTCCGACAGGCGCGCCGCCACCGGACGACATCCCGCCAAGACCCACGGTGTTCAGCAGCTTGACCGTGTCGTCATGCCCCTGCGGGCAGGTGGCCGTCTCACCGGAGGCGCTCATCGGCCGGGTGAGCAGGAAGGTGACGCCGCATGCGCGGCAGCGATATTCGTAGCGAGGCACGCCGTGATTTTACCCCGGTATCCCGCTGATCGAGGTCCGCACAGGCCACGAGCTGTTCATCGTGGCGAGGGAAGCGCGTACCTTCCACGCCCCAAGAAGTCCCTAGCAGCGAGTGCCATGCCTGCCGCAATCTAATACGAGTCGGCCGCGCCGCGCGTCGGCAGCGAGTTCCTGCCAGGAGGCAGCGATGAGCGTGTCCCCCCTGCCGTCTGATCCACGTCCCGATGGTTTCGCCCGGCGGTCGCCGCTGACCCGCCGCCGGGTTCTCGGCGCCGGCACGGCGCTGGCAGCCGGAGCAGTCGCTCCCGGGCTGTTCGGGAGCGCGGCGAGCGCAACGGCCGCCACGACGACGGCCAAGCCAGCGGCCCAGGAGGCCGGCCACTCCGCCGCACTGCGCGCCCTCGGCCGCACGGCGCTGCGTAAGCCGGGCTCACGGCCATTTCCCCGGCTGCCCGCGGGCACCGACACGCTGCCCGGCATCAAGCACATCGTGGTGCTGATGATGGAGAACCATTCGTTCGACAACATCTTCGGCATGCTCGGACGCGGCGACGGATTCACCCTCGGCGCCAACGGCCTGCCGACGGCGACCAATCCCTACCCGAACGGGAAGAAGCAGCACGCGTTCCGCATGCCGACCACCTGCCAGCTGTCCGGGACGCCGAGCCAGGAATGGCTGGCCAGCCACAACGCCTACGATAAGGGCCGCATGGACGGCTTCGTCCGTACCCGTGTCGGCCCCACAAGCTCCCAGATCGCCGGCGGGGTGGCCATGGGCTACTGGACAGGCGCGGATCTGCCGTTCACCTACAGCCTGGCGAAGGCCTTCCCGATCGGCGACCGCTGGTTCTCCTCCGTCATGGCTCAGACGTTCCCCAACCGCAGGTATCTCATCGCGGGCACCTCGGCGGGCATGACCGACAACGACGGCACCTCGGCGCTCACGTTCATCGTGCCGGCCGCGGGCACGATATTCAACCGGCTTGATCACTACGGGATCAGCTGGGAAAACTACGTGGCGACCTACCCGACGGGCGCGACACCCGAACTGTTCCCGCTCAACGACGCGGTGGCCGAGCAACTGCACCACAAGGCGCTCGCGGACTTCTTCACCGACGCGGCGGCCGGCAAGCTGCCTGCGTTCAGTTTCCTCGACCCCAACTATGGCACCCAGTCGCAGGAGAACCCGCAGAACATCGTCGTCGGCGAAGCGCTCATTGCCAAGGTGGTCCATGCGATCGGCGCTTCGCCGCTGTGGCTGAGCACGCTGTTCGCGCTGATGTACGACGAGCACGGCGGGTACTACGACCACGTTCCGCCGCCCGCGGCGATCCCGCCCGACTCCATCGGGCCGATCGTCCAGCCGGGGGAGTCCGCGTATGACGGCTTCGCCCGCTACGGATTCCGGGTGCCCGCGGTGGTGGTGTCTCCCTACGCCAAGCGCGGTCACGTCAGCCACGTGCTCTACGACCACACGTCGGTCCTGGCCATGATCGAGCGGAAGTGGAACCTGCCCGCGCTCACCTACCGCGACGCCAACGCCAATGACCTGACTGACTTCCTTGACCTGCGCGCACTGGCCGCCAAGAAGCCGACCTACGCCAAGCTGCCACCGCTCGCCAGGCCGGGCAACACCGCCGCCGCGCTGGCGTGCTCGACCAGCGGTGCCGGGACGATCCCCCCGCCAGGCTCCATCAGCGGCTGACCGAGCCCAAACCGACTATCCCGAACGGTTGCGTGCTCCGGCCTCCGGCCGGCCCCCCACCCCCCGGTACCCGCTGCTCAGAGGTGGAAGGCGGCGGTCATGGTCGGCGCCGACGATGCCGAGCGGAGCCTGGGCAGGCGCAGCAGCTGTTCCGTGGTGGCCAGCAGGGAGTAATGGCCGAAGAACTTGCCCGACCTGGCGCCGGCCGGGATGCTCGGGCTGATCACGATCGTGGGCACCCGGCAGCTGCCGTCGGTGGACGTGGTGTCGTCGCAGTCCTCGGCCGGGTAACCGCCCGAGCCTTCGTCCCAGGTGATGAACACGGCGGTGGTCCCGGCCCGGTACTCCTTGCTGTTGAGGATGCCCGGCAGGTGCCTGGCCAGCCACGTGTCGCCCTGCGCGATGGTGCCGTCGTGCATGTCGTCGATCAGGTTCGGCGTGATGAACGAGAACGCCGGCAGGGCGCCGGCGGCCAGGTCGGCGGCGAGCTGGCGGTAGGGGACGTCACGGCTGGCGCACCCGGACAGCCGCGTGTAGTACACCGCGGGGTTGTGCCGCACCGAGTACTCGCCGGAATTCGACTTGTCGCAGTTGGACGGCATCGACTCCTCGTACGACTTCCAGGTCTCGCCCTGACCGAAGATGCTCGCCGCCGAGGTGTGGCACACCGCGGAGACGGTGCAGTCCAGGTAGGACAGGACCGGCAGGTCCGGTTGGGGCAGGCCGGAGGTCGCGGCGAGGTAGTTGGGCAGGCTCGGGTGCGTGGTGACGTGGTAGTCGGTGGCTACTCCGCAGGCGGCGGCCAGGGAATTGATGTACGGGGCTTGCTTCGCGTTACCGATGATGTCGCGGTAGCCGTGATTCTCCATCCAGATCCAGATGACGTGCTTGTAGCCGCCTGGTGCCGTCGCGCTCCCGCACGGTCCCTGTGCAGTGCTCGCCAGAGACGTGGCCGCCGGGGACGAGACCGCCGGCCCGGTCGACATCCCGATCGCCGCGGCCATGACGGCGCCGATGAGAAGGAGTCTGTTACGCACAAGCATCTCCTGGCATGCCGTATCCGCTCCAAGACCAAGCGTGCCCCGCCAGGCCCCGCCGCGTCCAGAAATCCTGGGCGAACACCGGGAGTCGCCATGATGGCCTGGGTCAGTCCGCGGCGGCCACCTCGAGCGGCTCAGACAGTTCCTGCGATGCCTCCGGCTTCTTGCCGCGCAGCCAGGACACCGCCGCGCCGCACACCGCCATCAGCGCCGCGGCGGTGAACACGATCATCAGGCCGTGGTGGAACGGGCCGGAGATGAGGTGCGGGAAGAACTGCTTGCTCGTCAGGGTCGCCACGTTGCGCGCGGGCAGTGTGTTCAGCACCCCGGCCTGCGACAGCAGGTTCTGCACCGGGTTGTAGCCGAGCATGGCGGAGAAGATGGTGGAGACGGGCGGCAGGTGGGCGATCGAGTTCGCCGCGGCGGCCGGCACGCCCTGGGCGGTCAGGCCCGGCGCGAGGGTCTTGGGCAGCGTGTTGGCCAGGCCGGCGATCATCAGCGAGAAGAAGATGCCGATGGACAGGGACATGCCGGAGTTCTGGAACGTGGACCGCATCCCCGAGGCCGCGCCGCGGTGGTGCGCCGGGACCGAGGACATGATGGCGGCGGTGTTCGGCGCCGCGAACAGCCCGGAGCCGACACCGTTGCCGAAGATCAGCAGCGCGAACGCCCAGTAGGGAAACACGATCGGCAGCAGCATGAGGCCGGTGAAGCAGCAGGCGGCCACCAGCAGGCCGCCGGTGGCGAACGGCCGGGCGCCGAACCGGTCGGACAGCCGGCCAGAAATCGGGCCGGCGACGAGGAAGCCCGCCGTGAGCGGCAGCATGTAGATGCCCGCCCACAGCGGCGTGTCCTTGAAGTCGTAGCCGTGCAGCGGCAGCCAGATCCCGGCGAGCCAGATGACGAGCATGAACTGCAGGCCGCCGCGCGCGATGGCGCCGAGCAGCGAGGCGATGTTGCCGGCCGCGAAGGCGCGGATACGGAACAGCGACAGCCGGAACATCGGGTCCTTCACCTTGGACTCGATGAAGCAGAACAGGACGAGGAACGCGACGCCGAGGATCAGCCCGCCGAACACCATCGGGTTCCCCCACCCGGTGGGGTCGCTGTGGTACGGGCGGATGCCGAAGGTGATCGCAGTGAGCAGCACGCCCGCGCCCGCCGCGAAGGTGAGGTTGCCGAGCCAGTCGATCCGCGCCTTGCGCGTGCTCGCGATCTCCCGCAGCGACTTGTACGCCCAGACGGTGCCGAACAAGCCGAACGGGAGGTTGACCCAGAACACCGCGCGCCAGTCCCACGCCGACAGCAAGCCACCGAGCAGCAGGCCGACGAACTGGCCGGAGATGCCGGCCACCTGGTTGATGCCGAGCGCGGTGCCGCGCTGCCCCTCGGGGAACGCGTCGGTGAGGATCGCGGCGGAGTTGGACATCAGCATCGCGCCGCCGAAGGCCTGCACGAACCGCCAGCCGATGAGCCACAGCGCGCCCCGCTGCGCCGAGAACGGGTCGAAGGACAGCCCGATCGAGGCGAGGGTGAAGACGAGGAACCCGAGGTTGTAGATCTTCACCCGGCCGAACATGTCGCCGAGGCGGCCGAGGCTGACCACGAGGATCGACTGCACGAGCAGGTACCCCATGATCATCCACAGCAGGTACGTGACGTTGCCGGGAGTCAGCGGGTTGAGCCCGATGCCGCGGAAGATGGCGGGCATCGCGATGATGACGATGGAACCGTCGATCGTCGCCATGACCATGGCGAGCGTGGTGTTGGAGAGGGCCACCCACTTGTAGGCGGGACCGCGAACCCGGCTCTCGCTCTGCTTCCCGTCCCCGCTCTGCCTGCCAGCCGCATGTCCGCTCGTCGTCGTAGCCACGCCTCACCACACTAGCGGTTAGTTAGCTAATGACAACTATTAAACGGGCTAACGATATTGAGGGTGGGCGTCAGGCGTTCTTACCGGTGGCGGTGCGGAACGAAGGCAGGAACACGGACTTGGAGGTCAGGTAGGGGTCCATGCCCTCGGGTCCGTACGCGCTGCCGGCTCCGCTCGGGCCGCGGCCGCCCCACGGCGAGCCGATGTCCGGCTCGTACAGGTTGACGCCGAACGTGCCGACACGGACACGCCGCGCGATGTCGAGTCCGCGCTGCGAGTCGCCGGTCCAGACGGTGGCGGCGAGCCCGAACCCGTCGTTGGCGAACCGGATGGCCTCGGCCTCGTCCTTGTAGCCGATCACGGTGGCGATCGGCCCGCAGATCTCCTCGCGGGCGATCGGCATCTGCGGGGTCACGCCGGTGAGCACGGTCGGCTCGTAGAAGTAGCCGCGGACCGGGGAGGCGGGACGCCGCCCGCCGGACACCACCCGCGCGCCGTCGCCGACGCCGGAGCGGACTCGCGACTCGACGTCGATGCGCCGCCGCGACGAGGCGAGCGGGCCCATGGTGGTGTCCTCGGCCAGCGGGTCGCCGACCCGCAGCCTGCCCGCCTGCTCGGTGAGCGCGTCGACCAAGTCGCCGTAGCGCTGCTCGGGGACCAGCACGCGGGACATCGCGAAGCAGGTCTGGCCCGAGTTGCCGAAGATGAGGCCGCCGAGCGCGGAGGACGCCTCCGACAGGTCGGCGTCGTCAAGGATGATCGCGGCGGACTGGCCGCCGAGCTCCAGGTGCGTCGGCTTGAGCTCCGCGCCGCAGATGGACGCGATCCACCGGCCCTGCTTGGTCGGCCCGGAGAACGACACGGTGTCCACGCCCGGATGCCGCGCCAGCGCGCCCGCCGTCTGGTGGGTGCCGGTGACCAGGTTGAACACGCCAGGCGGGAAGTCCGCGGCCTCGAACGCCTCGGCCAGGATATAGGCGGAGAGCGAGGTCGCCGCGGCGGGCTTGAGCACGATGGTGCACCCGGCGGCGAGCGCCGGGGCGAGCTGGCTGAACGCCAGCATGATCGGGTAGTTCCAGCTGGTGATGACCGCCGCGACGCCGGCGGGCTCGCGGCGCACCACGGTGCGGCCGGTGAAGGAGACCGCGGTACGGGTCTCCTCGGTGTCCATCGCGCGCGCCAGGTTCGCGTAGTACCGCAGGATGGCGCACGGCGCGGCGGCGTTGTGCTGCCTTGAGTAGGAGATGGGCATCCCCATCTCGGCCGTGACGAGCCGCGCGGCCTCCTCGGTGCGGGCCTCGAGCGCGGCGGCGAGCCGGTCAAGCGCGTCGGCCCTGTCGGCCGGCGGACGGGTCGCCCAGGTGCCGTCGTCGAAGGCGCGTCGTGCCGAGCGGACGGCCCGGTCCACGTCCACGCCCACGGCGGACGGGACTGCGCCGACGACTTCCTCGGTTGCCGGGTTGACGATCGTGATCACATCGGCCGATGCGGAGCCGACCAGCCGACCTCCCGCATAGATGTCGCGGTACTCAAGCAACGCAGCGGCCCCTTTCAAGCATTGAAAGTGCCTGCATTATTTGTCCGCCCGATAAGGGTCTGTCAAGTCCCCGTAACATAACGCCCGGCCTGGGCGGGTTCAAGATCCCAGGTCGGCGTCGTCGTCAGCCCCTAATCGAAAGGCTTTCGGAGCTGTGCGGGCGCACAGTGGCGCCGGCCGCCGACGCCGCGGATCGTTGTGGGGTGTTTCCACGGGCCGACAAGCATGGTTAAGATCCGTTTGTGGGGTTCCACAAAGGCCTAGATAGATCGAGGTCGTATAGTTCAGTGATCATGCCGGACACAGTGTCGCAGGCCGCTAGTCGGCACAATGGTGCGCCGACGCCCCGGGAAAGCCCGCGCGACGTCGACCGAGAGAACTCTGTCCTGCGGGAGCTGGTGACCGTTTACCGGCACCTCTCCGGCCTGGCCATGCAGGACGCCGACCTCGCCGGGGTCACCCAGCTGATCTCCGAGCGGACACAGGCCACCGTGGCCGTGGTCTCCCAGCTGATGGACGTGCAGACCGCGGCCTCGCCGGGGCTGCCGCCCGACAAGGCGGCCGCGCTTGTCAGGGACCACGTCGTGCACCCCCGCCTCGGGCAGGTGCTGCGCGCCTCCCGGCTCAGCCAGCGGGCACTGCGGCTGCCGAACGTGGGCGGCGTGCCCGCCATCATCGTCGCGCCGATCCTGGTCGGCGACGAGGTGCCGTCGTACCTGATCACCCTCGACCCGGCCGAGGAGTCGTTCGGCGAGGACATGTCGCTGCTCGTCACCGAGCACGCGGCGACGATCTGCGGCGTCATACTCGGCCGTGAGCGCGTGGTGGCCGCCGCGGCCAGGAGGATCCGCGACGACCTGGTCGAGGGACTGCTGCTCGGCCGCGGCCGAGACGCCGCCGACGCCGCCCGCTGGGCCGCGCACCTCGGCTACGACCCGGCCCGCGCGCACAACGTGGCGGCGATCGCCTTCGAACTGCCGCCGTCGCGCGCCGCGGACGCCGAGCCGCTGCGGCAGCGGATCAGGGAGTCCATCGAGCACTTCATGACCACCAGGGCGCCGGAGGCCATCGTCTCGGCCAGGGAGTCCGAGGTGGTCGTGGTGGCCGCCGCGTCGCCCGACCCGCGCAAGCTCGGCCAGGCCTGCCTGGCCCGGCTCGCCGAACTGTTCCCCGGAGCGAAGGTGGTCATCGGGATCGGCGGCCCGTGCAAGGCGCCGGACGAGATCGCCCGCTCCTACGACCAGGCGCACCGGACCACCCAGACGCTGTGGCGGCTGGGGCGGACCGGCGCGGTGTCCGCCTTTGAGGACCTGGGTATCCACCGGCTGCTGCTCCAGGTGCCTGACCTGAACGAGTTGCGGTCTTTCGCCGCGGAGGTGCTGGGTAAGCTCTCCGAGCACGAACACGAGCACAAGTCGGAATACCTGTCGACCCTCGCCTGCTACTTCCGGGAAAACAACAGCCCGCAGCGTGCCTCACGGCTGCTGCACGTTCACCCGAACACCGTGGCCTACCGGATCAAGCGGATCGAGGAGATCACCGGGCTCCGGCTGGACAATTACCGTGACCGGCTGATCGCTCAGGTGGCGCTCGAGATCCTCGACGCGCTGCCGGAAGCACAGTCGTAGCAAGGCAGGGGGACACTAGGCATGAGCGTGCCACCGTCGGCTGGCGCCATTCCCGTCGCGCAACTGCTGTCGGGCGAGCGGGTACTCGTCTGCGACGGTGCCATGGGCACCATGCTGCACGCTGCGGGCGCGGCCCTGGACCGGTCGCTGCCCGAGCTCAACCTCTCCGATCCCAGCCTCGTGGCGACCATCCACGACAGCTACCTCAGCGCGGGCGCGGACATCATCCAGGCCAACACGTTCGGCGCGAACCGGCTGTGGCTCGCCGACCACGGCTTCCCCGACAAGGTCGCGGAGATCAACAGGGCCGGCGTCAGGCTCGCCAGGGAAGCCGCTGACCGTTCGGGCCGTCAGGTCCTGGTCGCCGCGTCCGTCTCGCCCGCGGTGACCGCGCCGCAGCGCCGCCGGGTGGGCGCCGCCGAGCGGATGGAGGTGCTGCGCGAGCAGATCCTCGCCCTGATCGCCGACAATGCTGCCGACCTCATCATCCTGGAGACGTTCGGCTACCTGGACGAGCTTGTCGAGGCGGTCTCGGTGGCCGCCGCCGTCACCAGCCTGCCGCTGATCGCCCAGGCGACGTTCGCCGACGACGCGCACACCCTCGGCGGCGAGACGCCGCGCGAGGTCGCCTCCGTGCTGTCCGCGCTGCCGGTGGCGATGATCGGCACCAACTGCACGGTCGGCCCGCAGCGGATGCTGGTCGTCGCCGAGGACCTGGTCCGCTATTCCGCGGTCCCGGTGAGCGCCCAGCCGAACGCCGGCCAGCCGCGCCGCACCGGGCCGCGCTCGTTCGAGTTCGCCATCGACGGCGGCTACTTCTCCCGTTACCTGACCCGGTTCGCCGACGCGGGCGTGACCCTGGTCGGCGGCTGCTGCGGCACGACGCCGACGCACATCAGGGCCGCCGCCGAGGCGCTCCGCACCCAGCCCGCGGCGCAGCCGCGTCCCCAGGTCGCGCCCCGCGGCGTGGCGGCCCGCATCGCCGAGCCGATGGCCGGCGGCCCCGCCTCCGGGTCGCTCGCTGACCACCTGGCCTCCGGCCGGTTCGTGGTGTCCGCCGCGATCACCCCGCCCGCCGCCGGCTGGGCCGGCGACGCCGAGCGGGCCGCGGCGGAGTTCGCCGACCGGGGCATCGGCCTGGTCTTCGTGCAGCCGCGAGAGAACGCGCGAACCCACATGGACTCGCTGAACATGGCGCTCGCGCTGCAGCAGCGGGTCGGGGTGGAGACCATCCCCACGATTACCACGTGGGACAAGTCGATCATGTCGCTGCAGGCGGACCTGCTCGGCGCGCACGCGCTCGGCGTCCGTTCCGTGGTGTCCACCACCGGCTCGCCGCCGGTGTTCGGCGACTACCCGGCGGTGGACGGCACCTGGGAGGTGGACTCGGTCGGGCTGACCGCGCTGCTCGCGGGGCTCAACGCCGGGCGTGACTCCAACGGCCTCGCGCTGACGGCGCGCACCTCGTTCTGCATCGGCGCACGCGTCAACCCGACGGCGCGCGACCACGATGCCGAGCTCGCGCGGGTCCGCGCGAAGTTGCGGGCGGGCGCCCAGTTCCTGGTCTGCCGCCCGGTCTACGAGCTGGACGCGCTCATCCGGCTCGTCGAGGCGCTCGACGGCACGGGCGTGCCGCTGCTGCTTTCGGTCACCCCGCTCGCCTCGTTCGAGGACGCCGACTACCTAGCGCACGAGGTGCCAGGCGTCGCGATCCCGTCCGCCACGCTCGACGTGATGGAGCGGGCGGGACGCAGCGGCGGGCGCGCGGCGGGGATCGACCTGGCCGCCTCCCTGCTAGCCAAGGCCCGTCCCCTGGTCAGCGGCGTGATCCTGACCGCCCCAGGCGACGACCCGGCCGCGCTCGCCCCGCTCATCGACGCACTCGGTTAACGGGGGCTTGCCTGGTTGACCGGACCGCCCGCGGGTACCGCTGCGGTGAGACTTCGCGGCCGTCCAGCCGAGGAACGCCTAAGTTCTGAGGATCTGATGACGTTCGCGGACTGGCGGCGCATCTCAGAAGTGTGCGTGGCATGCTTACCGGGATGAACGACCAGACCAGCCGCAGGGCGTTTCTCGGCTTGGCCGCGGCCGGCGTGGCCGGCAGCGTGTCGGCCTGCAGTGGCGCCGCGCGCTCCGCCGGGGGGCGGCCGGCCGCGGCGACCGCCCGTCCATGGCGCAAGCCGGTGCCGGAGAACAAGCTGCCTGGCACGGCGGACTGGGTGATTCACCACCTCGGCGCCGAGCACGAGATCGAGGGGTACGCCGGGCTGGCCAGCGTGCGGGCCGGCGAGCAGGTCCCGCTGTTCGTGTCCACCACGGCGCGCTCGTTCACGGTGACCGCCTACCGGCTCGGCTGGTACCAGGGCCTGGGCGCACGGCGGCTCTGGGGGTCCAAGACGATCCGCGGCGGCGCGCAGAAGGCCGCCACGGTGTCCGGCGCGACCAAGACCGTCGCCACCGCCTGGGAGCCGCTGCTGCACATACCGACCGACGACTGGCCGGCGGGCGCCTACCTGCTCAAGCTGCACGCCTCCTCCGGCGCCCAGCGGTACGTGCCGGTCACCGTCCGGTCGGAGTCGTGCGCGGGCAAGGTGGTGCTGAAGAACTGCGTGCAGACCTGGCAGGCCTACAACACCTGGGGCGGCTACGACCTCTACAAGGGGCCGAACGGCGCCTACGCCGACCGCTCCCTGGTGGTCAGCCTGGACCGTCCCTACGGTGACAACGGCGCCAACATGTTCCTCACCTACGAGCGGAACGTGATCAAGCTCGCCGAGCACCTGACCATCGAGCCGGGCGGCCTCGACCTGGCGTACGTGACGAGCATGGACATCGCCGCCGACCCGCACCTGCTGGACGGTGCGAGCGCGCTCATCTCCATGGGCCACGACGAGTACTGGACACCGCAGGAGCGTACCCACGTCACCGCGGCCCGTAATAAAGGAGTCAACCTGGCCTTCTTCGGCGCCAACGCGCTGTTCCGCAGGACCAGGCTCGAGTCGAGCACGCTCGGCGCGGCACGCCAGGTGGTCTGCTACAAGACCGACTACACCGCCGACCCGGAGTATCACAAGGACCCGACCGAGGTGACGAGCGACTGGCGCGAGCCGCCGAACTCCGCCCCCGAGTCGTCGCTGATCGGCACCATCTACGAGGGCTACCCGGTGGACGCCTCGTTCGTGGTGTCCGCCCCGAAGAGCTGGGTCTATAAGGGCACCGGGGTGCCTAAGGGCGCCAGCTTCCCGCACCTGGTCGGCGTCGAATACGACCGGGTCGACCCCGCCTTCCCCGTCGAGCGGCCGATCGAGGTGCTCTCCCACTCGCCGCTGACCTGCAATGGAGTCGCCAGCTACGGCGACTCCGCCTACTACACGCACAAGGGCGGCGCCGGCGTATACAACAGCGGCACGATGCGCTGGGTGGAGGCGATCTACGGCGACCAGCCGCACGGCATCGGCGGCTCGACCCCGGCGTTCGTCCGCCAGGTCACCACCAACGTGCTGCACGCCTTCGCCGACGGCCCCGCCGCGGACAAGTACAAGGCCAACGACAACCTGGCCGCCATGAGCGAGCGCACCGGCAGCCCCATCAACCCGGGCAACCTTCAGTAACGGCGGATAAGGATCATTATCCCGAACGGATGCGGCTGACTCTCCGCACGCAACCATCCAGGCCGTGCCAGGGAGGGACTTTCAGCCCTGCTGCCGTGCCCCTCTTTCCGGTCACGATAGGCCTGTCCGACTCGTCGCGATTTATGGAGATTCCCATGGCAGACAGGCCGCATGACCTCAGTGACTTGTACCTGGCCCCGGTGCTGCTGGCCATCGAGGCCAGGATCGAGGAACTCGGCAGGCTCGACATGGACGGGCTTGCATACGAAGTCGCGCTTGAGAGCGACACGCGGGATACTACGCGGCAGCTGCGGGAGGAGGCGCTGCTCAAGACCCTCACGCACCTGACCGAGACCCACCACTGGACCTTGAGCTGGGATCCCCGCGGCCTTCGGCTGGCGCACGACGCGCACACGTTCGTCCTGGGCATCCCTGCCATATTCCGTGACTACCTGGAAAACGGCCCCGGGCGGTGACCGTGGCCGCCACGGACGTCACCCGGCGTCGGGGTAGCCTCCATCGGCCTTCCACAGCTCGGCGCGGGCGTGCACGGTCATGGGCATGCCCGCCGCCGGGCGCAGGGTTACCTGGTAGCTGAGGGCGGGCTGGAGGCCGGGGTCAGTGCGGAAGCTCCAGGACCTGGTGAGCGTGGCGAGTACGGTGACGGACTCGCTCCAGGCGAACTGCTCGCCGATGCATGCGCGCGGGCCTGTGCCGAAGGGCAGGTAGGCGTGCCGGGGGAGGGCGGGGCGGTTGCCGAGCCAGCGGCCGGGATCGAACCGGTCCGGATCGGGGTACCAGCGCGGGTCGCGGTGCAGCAGGAGCGGGCTGACGGCGGCGGCCGACCCGGGCGGGAGGTGCCAGCCGCCCAGATCGAGGCCGGCGGTGACGGTGCGGCCGATGATCCATGCGGGCGGGTAGAGGCGGATCGCCTCGGTGATGACCGCGCGAGTGAAGGGAAGCGCGGGCAGGTCGCCTGCGCTCAGTTCGCGGCCGTCAATGGTGTCGGCCTCGGCCTGCACCCGCCGCTGCGCCATCGGGCAGCGGCCGAGGAGGTACAGGGCCCAGGTCAGCGTGCTGGCCGTCGTCTCATGGCCGGCAAGCAGCAGGGTCATCACATGGTCGTGGACCTCGCGGGCGGTGAGCCCGCCTGGCTCCAGAGACGCGGCGAGCAGCGCGGACAGCACGTCGGCGCGGTCCCCGGCCGGTGCCGTGCGGCGCTGCTCGATGATGTCGTCGACCAGCCGATGGACCGCTTCCCGGGCGGATTCTCCGCCAGCGCCGGCCTGCCCGGTGCGCCGGGACCTGCCACGGCCGGCGCTCAGCCAGGCGGTCCCGGGCCCGCTGACGGCGCTGCCGCCCGCGGCGGCGAAGTCGGCGAGCGCGGCCTCCAGGCCCGCACGGACGCGCGGGGCCTGCGTCGTTAGGTCGGTGCCGAGGAGCGCCTGCCCGGCGGCCCGCAACGTGAGCGCGGCCATGTCGGCGTGGATGTCCCGGTGCTCGCCGTCCGCCCACCCGGCGGCGCACTCCCTGGCGCAGCGGGCGAAGACGCTGACGTAGCCGTCAAGCCGCCGCGGCGAGAAGGCGGGCGCTACCAGCCGCCGGGCGCGGTCATGGGCGGCGCCCTCGCTTGTCAGCAGCCCGTCGCCGAGCATGGCCGTGGTGTGCCGCAGGGCGGGGCCCTTGACGGTGCTCGCCGCGTGGCCGGACAGGAGCTGGCCGGCCAGTTCCGGGTCGAGGACCAGCAGGACGCGCTGCCCTCTCAGCCGCAGCCCGATCGCGGTCCGGCCGCCGCGAGCCAGCGCGCGCAGCGCCGCCCCCGCATCACGGCGGCGGCGGGCGCGCCGGGTGCGCAGCAGAACCCGCGCGGTTCCCGTCCAGCGCCGGTCCCGGGCCGTCATGTCCCGCATGTCCACGCCAGTGAACCGGTGAAGGTCCGCCCCCCGGTGCCGGTCGCGCTCACGGAGAACGACCCGCCGGCGGAGCTGATCGCCACGGGGACCCGGGACACGCCCGCCACCGTGGTCACCACCCCCGTCGACTGGCGTAGCGTCACCGCGACGGCGGCCGGATAGCTGCCCGGCCCGCGGTAACGCGCGATCGCCACGGTGTAGGACACCTGATCGCCGTGGATGACGGCGCTTGAGACCTGAGCGCGGTAACCGGGCCCGGTCGCGCATGACACCGGCACGGCGGTGCTGCCCGACAGCGTGACAGGCGAGGTGACCGAGACGGAAACATTTCCCGTGCCTGGTGCCTGGCTGGTCGCTACCGAGGCAGGGACGGCGGAACTGGCCGGGGGACCGGCCGCCGGCCCTGTGGCCGGTGCGCTGGTGGCCGCCGGAGCGGCGGCCGGCTCCGACGCAGCGGTGGAGGCGCCCGGCGCGGACACCGCTAGCTGCCCCTTGCACCCCGAGAGTGCGGCAGCCAGCACGAGCGCGGCGGCCGGCAGGACCGCGTGCCGGGCCGGACGGCCTGCGGACGCAACTTCCATGGCATCTCCTCGGCTAATTTTTGGCACTAGTGCCAAAATCAGGATGAGCGACGCCGATTAAAATGTCAATAGTGCCATAATGCACTAGTGTCAGATTGATGAACCGGCAGCCTGTGGCAGACTGACAGCATGAGTTGCAGGCAGCATCTCGTGAGGGCGCGGTGAGCACGCCGATGCAGGATGCCGGGCGGCGGGACCGCAAGAAGGACGAGACCCGCCAGGCGCTGCGCGATGCGGCGCACCGGCTGTTCGCGGAGAAGGGCTTCGCGCGGACCACGATCGACGACATCACCGAGGCGGCCGACGTCTCGCGCCGTACCTTCTTCCGCTACTACGACAGCAAGGACGACCTGCTCCGCACCGAGGTAGCCGATCTGCTCCCCGTCATGCTCGCAGCCCTTCGCGCGCGCCCCGCCGGCGAGCCGCCGCTAGCCGCGATCCTCGCCGCGCTGCGCACCCTGATAGGCGCCGACGGGCCGCCCGCGCTCGCCCGGAGCCTGGCCAGCCCGGTCAGCGGACTGCGCACAAGGCTCAGCATGATCCGCCTGCTCGCCGACTGGGAGCAGGCCATCGCCGACGTCCTGCTCGCCCGGGCGGGCATCGAATCCCCGTCCGACGAGGACAGGCTGCGGGCGGTCGTCATCGCCTGCGCCGCCACCTCCGCGCTGCGTGCTTCCGCCCAGGTCTACCGAAGCCGGTACGACGGCCGGGGCCTGGAGACTAGGCTCCTGCTGCCGATCGTCGAGCAGGCTTTTGGCGTGCTGCTCGACGGCGCCGCCCAGGCTCAGCCGCAAGATCGGGCATCCGCCGACGCCAGCTAGCTAGTGCAATCACCAGACACCGCCCTGCCCGCTGTCAGTGCGGGCATGGCAGGTCACGGTGCTTGTCCCGGCCGACTGACCGCGCTCGGCGGGTCATCCGGCGTCGGGGTAGCTCCGTCGGCCTTCCGCAGCTCGACCGAGCCGCGCACGAACGTGCGCGCAACCTCCAGTAATAATAGGAGGCTCGCGCGTAAATCCCTTGTCATTGCCGGGACTATGCGACACCGGAAATGAAAAGGGATTCGAATAGATGATCTTGCCCTGGGTCACAGTTCGGGGCGCGCCTTGCCGGGCGCGACGGTGCGGGCCAGGATGCCGAGCGTGGCGCGCAGCGCGCTTTCCGGGATGACCGGGAAGATGGCGCGGTCCTTCCAGCCCTGCTCGATCGCCGACCAGTCGTAGTAGGACGTCACCAGCGTGCCCGCGTCGATGGGCTCAAGCCGGTAGCCGTACACGTGACCGATGTTCCACCGGCCGAGGATGGTCCACGCGATCTCCCGGTCCTGCTCGAACGTGACGATCTCCACCGTGACGTCGTACAGGCCAAGCGGGAAGTCACTCAGGGCCTCGCGGTCCATGTGCACGACGAAGGTGTCGCCCGCCTTGGTGACAGGCTCACCGTCGGCCGCCATCAGCATGCCGGAGCTGTCGATGGCGACATGGCCCCGGGGATCGCTGAGCACGGCGAAGATCTCGCCAGGCGAGGCGGCGACCGCCCGCTGGACTTCAAGTCGTTCCGGCATGCGCCGATTGTCGCACCCCGGGCACCCGGCCGCGCCAGAGAGGGACTTTCAGCCCTCCTGCCCGGCCCTGTTTCCGGTCAGGATGGTGCTGTCTGATTCTTCCCCGCACCTGACCGAGACCCACCACTGGACCTTGAGCTGGGATCCCCGTGGCCTTCGCCTGACTCACGACGCGCACACGTTCGTCCTGGGCATCCCGGCCGTATTCCGTGACTACCTGGAAGACGGCCCCGGGCGGTGACGGTGGCTGCCGCGGGCGTCACCCGGCGTCTGGGTAGCCGCCGCCGGCCTTCCACAGCTCGACGCAGTCGCGCACGAAGGTGTGCACGTAGCCGCACTCCTGGCAGACCAGCCCGTCAGCCGACGCATTCGCCCAGGCGAAGTCGAAGAGCTCCGCGCCGGTCGTGTTGAGCTTGATCTCCCGGTCGTAGAACAAGTTTCCGCGGCACACGAGGCAGGCGAACCGGCGCCGGTCCGGCCCGACGGTCACCAGAACTGGACCCTTAGACATACCGGCACAATATAGGTCGCCCGCCTGAGCCCCCTAATGGGAGTTAGCCGGGTCAGTCCCGCGTAGAACACCAGCCCCGTGAGGAGCGGGAGTTCGCAGGGGTGCAGACTCGGTCCGGCAGCCGCTGGCGGGTGAGCACTGCACACCCCCAGGAGCACGTGAGTCCTAGGGTTAGACCGTGCCCCTGCCAGTGAGTCCGGGAGACATGACCGCTGTTGGGCTGTCGTGCCCGCCGTTCGCGGCGTGAGCACTGATCCATTAGGGTGCGAGCCGTTCTCCCGCAGGCTGCCGTGGCCGGTCGTTTCGTGGTCGTGATGCGAGGAGAACTGAGACGTTGCTGTTCGTCGGGGATGACTGGGCCGAGGATCACCACGATGTGGAGATCCAGGACGAGACGGGCCGCAAGCTGGCCGCCCGGCGGCTGCCGGAAGGCGCGGCCGGGATCGCCCGGCTGCATGAGCTGATCGCCGCGCACCTGGGCCAGGACGGCGATCCCGGCGAGGTGGTCGTGGCGATCGAGACCGACCGGGGACTGTGGGTGCAGGCACTGACCGCGGCCGGCTACCAGGTGTACGGGCTCAACCCCAAGCAGGTCGCGCGGTTCAAGGAACGCTACAACCTGTCCGGGGCCAAGAGCGATGCCGCCGACGCGCACGCCCTGGCCGACATGGTGCGCACTGAGCGGCACCAGCTGCGTGCCGTGGCTGCCGACACCGCCGCCGGGCAGGCGATCAAGGTGGTCGCCCGGGCGCACCAGACGCTGATCTGGGAACGCACCCGGCATACCCTGCGGCTGCGCTCGGCGCTGCTGGAGTTCTTCCCCGCCGCGCTGGCGGCCTTCGCCGGCCTGGGCCTGACCGGCGCTGACACCCTGGAGCTGCTGGCCCGGGCCCCTGATCCGGCGGCCGCGGCGAAGCTGACTCTCGCTCAGGTCAGCGCCGCGCTGAGACGGGCCCGCCGCCGCGACGTGCCCGCCAGGGCCGCCGCGATCAAGGACGCGCTGCGCGTCCCGCAGCTGGCCCAGCCCGCCCAGGTCACCGCCGCCTACGCCGCGGCCGTGCAGGCCGCCGTCGCCGTCCTGACCGTGCTCAACGAGCAGATCGCGCAGCTGGAAGCCCAGGTGGAGGCACATTTTCTGCAGCACCCGGACGCTGAGGTCTACCTGTCCCAGCCCGGCATCGGTACCGTCAACGGCTCCCGGGTGCTCGCCGAGTTCGGGGACGCGCCCGGCCGCTACGCCTCCGCCAAGGCCCGCAAGAACTACGCCGGCTCCAGCCCCATCACCCGCGCATCCGGGCGCAGCAAGGTCGTCCTGGCACGGTTCATCCGCAACGACCGGCTAGCCGACGCCCTGCAGTCCCAGGCCCTCTCCGCGCTGAGCGCATCACCAGGAGCCCGCGCCTACTACGACAAGCAGCGCGCCCGCGGCCTCGGCTACAACTCCGCACTCCGCCAGCTCAGCAACCGCCTCGTCGGCATCCTGCACGGCTGCCTGAAGACCGGTACCCGCTACGACGAGGCAACCGCCTGGCCAGGCGCCGCAAACACCGAACCCCTCGCAGCTTGACATCTAAGCCCTTGGGATGTCTAACCCCGGCCCGTACCCCAATAAACAGGTTGAGGCAGGCCTAACCGGCGGATAGCCTGGTAAACCGATTAAGCGGGACGAGACGAGTAGCGCGGGAGGGCCGGAGGATGCCGATGCCGGCCGGAACGATCGTGGCCGAGGACCTGACCAAGGTGTACCGCACCGTGGTCCGCAAGCCCGGTGCCGCCGGGGCGCTCAAGACCCTCATCCGGCCCGAGCACGCCACCAAGACCGCGGTCGGCGGCGTCAGCCTCCGCGTCGAGTCGGGCGAACTGCTCGCCCTGCTCGGCCCGAACGGGGCCGGCAAGTCGACCACGATTAAGATGCTCTGCGGCATCCTCACCCCGACCTCGGGAACCGTCGAGGTCAACGGCATCGTCCCGCACCGCGACCGGATCGCGAACGCCAGGCGGATCGGCGTGGTCTTCGGCCAGCGCACCCAGCTGTGGCGCGACCTGCCCGCGCGCACCTCCCTTGAGGTGCTGCGCGACATCTACGGGCTGAGCGACGCCGACTTCCAGGCGCGGATCGCCGAGTTCAACCGCATTCTCGAGCTCGAGGAGTTCTGGGAGACCAGGGCCAGGCAGCTGTCGCTCGGCCAGCGGGTCCGCTGCGACCTGGCCGCCGCGCTGCTGCACGACCCGCCAGTCGTCTTCCTCGACGAGCCGACGATCGGCATGGACGTCGTGGTCAAGGAGCAGGTCCGCGAGTTCCTCCGCGACCAGGTGCACCGCCGCGGCCGCACCGTGCTGCTCACCACGCACGACATGACCGAGGTCGCCAAGCTCGCCGAACGGGTCGCGCTCATCGACCACGGCCGCCTGGTCTACGACGGCAAGACCGCCGGCCTGCATGACCTGGCCGGCGTCACCTGGCAGGTGCATGTCACCGTCGACGGGGCAGCGCAGGCGGCCGACGTGCCAGGCATGCGAATGACCCGGTCGGAAGGGGACCGGCTGACCTTCGTTCCGGATCAGTCCGTCGACCTCAGCCCGCGCGACGCGGTACGGCGGCTGATCGAGCACCTGCCGGTGACCGACATCCGGGTGGAAGAGCCGGACCTCGAGGACGTGGTGCGCGCGGCTTTCGGTGCGGGTCGCTGATGGTGCAGCAGGCGGTCATCCCGAACGAGGGGCGGCTGGCGCGTGCCCGCGCATCGCTGCGCCCGTGGCGGGCGGCGCGGATCACGCCGCTCACCGAGCTGACTCAGGCCGCGCGGCTGTTCCCGCCGGTCGCCATGGTGGTCACCCAGCTCGCACTGACGTACTGGCTGTGGCACGCGCTGTACGCGGGGGTGAAGGTCAGCGCCGGGCTCGACGTGACCCAGGCGACCACGTTCGCCATGCTCGGCGTGCTGTACCAGCAGTTCAGCACCGTCGAGCGGTGGTCGAACGGCGACGCGATGGTGCAGCTGATGACCGAGGGAACGATCGCGTTCTGGTTCGTGCGCCCGGTCTCCGCCCGCCGCTACTACCTGATCCGCGCGGTCGGCGACCTCGCCTACGGCGGCGGCCTGGCGCTCGTCGCCTACCTGGCCTGTCTCGGCATCGGCGCGATCGCGCTGCCGCCGTCGTGGCCGGCCGCGGGCGCCGCGCTCGTCACCCTCGTCTTCGGCGTGGCCATCACCTACTACCTGCAGCTGATACTCAACCTGATCTGCTTCTGGTCCACGGTCAACGATGCCGCGATCACCGTGGTGCAGTTCACCACCGGGCTGCTGTCCGGCGCGTTCGCACCGCTGTGGTTCTTCCCCGGCTGGTTTCAGGACATCAACGCGTTCCTGCCGTTCCAGACCACGCTGAACGCGCCGCTGTCGCTGTACGTCGGCCGGCTGCCGGTCTCCGACCTGGGTGCGGAGCTCGCCGTGCAGGCGGCGTGGACAGCCGGGCTCGCCCTGTTCACCTGGTGGCTGTGGCGGCGCGCCGCGGCCCGCGTCACGGTGCTCGGCGGCTGAGGCATGAGTGCGACGACGATGGCGGCGGGCACAGGCCGTCTGGTGGGGCGCCGGGTGCGCGGCTTCTTCGCCGCGTGGCGGCTGGTGCTGCGGATCTCAGCCGCCAACTTGGGCGGCCGCCTGCAGTACCGCGGTGACTTCCTCACCACGCTGGCGATGGGCCTGGCGTGGCAGACCTCGGTGTTCGTGTTCGTGTCGGTGATCCTCACCCGGTTTCCCACCCTCGGCGGCTGGTCCGCGAGCGACGTGCTGCTCATCCTCGCGATCAGGATGCTGGCGCACGGCGTGGTCGTCACCGTGTTCAACTCGCTGCTGCTCACCCCGTACATCGCGCAGCAGGGGCTCGTGGACTTCTACCTGGTCCGGCCGATGCCCGTATACCGCCAGGTGCTGCTGTATCAGTTCCCGCTGAACGCCATGGCCGACTCGTTGGCCGCCATCGCGCTGTTCGCCGTGGCCGTCAGCCGGCTGCACCTGCACTGGACGCCCGCCACGATCGCGTACCTGGTAGCGGCGGTCATCGGCGGCGCCCTGCTGGAGGGCGCGGTGCTGACCGTGGTGTCGATCCTCACCTTCCGGCACACGGTCGGCGTGAACGTGTTCATGTGGTTCGACCGGATGATCGCCACGTTCGGCAACTACCCGTTCACCATCTTGCCGCTCGCCGCCCGCGCCGTGCTGACCTACCTGCTGCCCGTCGCGTTCGTCGCCTACCTCCCGGCCGCGGTGCTCACCGGCCGGATCTCCGCCACCGGCGTCCCGGCCTGGCTGGCCTACGCCTCCCCGGCGGCCGGCCCACTCATCTACATCGCGGCCAGGTACGCCTGGCAGCGCGCGCTGCGCAGCTATGAATCCAGCAGCGGCTGACCTCACCGGTTCGCCGTGCTCGGCGCGGTGGCGGGCCACCCGAACAAGAGCGACAAAGTTCGCACACCGCCGCTATCATTCAGCCGTGAGCAATGGGACGGTGCACGTCTGCGGCAATTGCAGCGCACCGTTGGACCTGAATGACGATGGCGAATGCCGCTGGTGCCACGCCAAGATTCGGGTGAGACGGCCGCGTTCACCGGACGGCCCCTGGGGCTGGCCCGTGGCGTCAGCTGGCCGGCCGGGTGACGCATGGCACCGCCCTGCTCCTGCTTGCGGGCGGCGGAGCCTACGCTTCCGAGCGGTGGACCGTGCCGTCCACCGCGACGGGGTGGGCGCAGGACCTCGGCGGCAACGTCGCCTCCGTCAGGGTGTCGGTTGATCATGCCGCCATAACCGACCCCGATGGCGTCGGTTACACCGTGGGGATCAATGAGGCGTTCATCATCTCCAGTAACCCCGGCACTGACCTGGAAGGGTGTCGCCTGGCTGCTGGCGGCCAACCTGCTGCTGCTCTTCGGCTTCGACAGCCTCGCCTTCTACTTCGGCCGCCCGATGATGACGTTCGGCGGCCTGATCCCGCTGATCCTGGCGAACCTCGTCCTCATGGTGATCACCGCCGCGCTTTCCAGCCGTCGGCGGCTCAATGCGGGCAGCGCCGTGGCCGCGCTGGCGATCGTGACCTTCGGCACCGTGTGGCTCGTCGGCCATAACAGCGGACACAACGCCTTACCTGGCCTCGCACCTGGTCAGCGTGACGGTTGCGCCCGGCGACCAGATGCCGGCCAGCAGCACCGATCACGGTCGCTGATGTGCGGTGACTAGCCACGGCGGCCGGGTCAGCCCCGGGCATCGGCCGCCACGCTGCGGTGGGTCGCGGCACGGTCGAACTCCAGCAGCATGGCCCGGGCTTCCGGCTCGACGATGGCCACCGTGATGTCGTCCCCGGCGAAGGCGCGGATCGCTGCGGGGGATGCCCAGAACGTGTGCGCGGTCAGCTCGACAGTGCCGTTCCCGTCAAGGTCACGGCGCAGCAGGTATGCGCCCTCGAAGCCGGGCAGCTTGCGCAGCTCGGGCAGCAGGGTGCCGGTGAAGTAGCGGATGTAGTTCCCGGCCCCCTCGGCGTCGGCTGTGGCCGACCAGGTTCTGACGGTCGGTTCCCTCACATCGGTCATGACAGGCATCGTGACCCGCCGCGACGCGGATAGTAAAGGTGATTTGCCGGACGGCCGCGAAGCCGGCTGCGGAAGGAGAGCGAGCTGCGACTGTTAGTAACATCGCCTCCAGGCCCTGTCGTTAGCGGGGTGTGGTTCCACCAGTGGAGGATCTGGATGCCCGAGCTCTCGTCACCGCCAGCGGGGATTGTGCTGGCCCACTTCATCGTGTCGGACGATGTCGAGCGCTCGCGGCGCTTCTACACCGAAGTACTCGGCGGCAGGGTGGTGTTCTCCGGAGACGTGACGTATGTCGCCTTGGCGAACACCTGGATCATCATCAATGTCGGTGGCGGGCCGACCGACGACAAGCCGTCGGTCACCCTGGAGGCACCGCGCGACCCCGACCGGGTGAGTAGCTTCCTCAATATCCGGGTCAAGGACATCCACGCCGTGTATGCCGAGTGGAGTGCCCGAGGCGCTCAGTTCCTGACGCCGCCGAAACAGCACCAGTACGAGATCCGCTGCTACATGCGCGATCCCGATGGTCATCTGATCGAAGTAGGGCAAACCACGGACCCAGGCGGAGACTGGGCGCCCGCGCACTGGCCACCGGCTGAGCGCGCCGGCGATTCCGAGTGAATGCCAGCCGCGCGTGTCAGGACTTCTCGGCCTCCTGAGCCCTCAGGAAGTCGAACCGCAGGCCTGACCAGCCGCTGCCCCGCCCGGGGCCGCTGAGCCGCGCGGTCCACACCAGCGTGCTCCCGTCCGGGCAACGGGTGCGGCGCAGGTACTGCTGCACCGTCACCCCAGCCGGGGTGATGACCCGGTCGGTCAGGAAATACGGCGTCCCCGGTTCCAGGATGCTGGTGTGCGGCTGGAGTTTGACCAGGCCGGCGGCCGTCGGGATCTCCATGGTGCCGCGGCGGAGCATCAGCGCGCCGTTCGGGGTCTGCACCGGGATGAACGGGATCCAGTTGTCCGGCACCGGCTGCTCGAGCGTGTAGGCGATCGGCGGGCGGCCGGGCGACGCCGGCTGGTCCGGCGGCGGGCCGTTGAGGTTGAGCCGGACCAGGTACTGCTCGTAGGCGTCGACTGCGAGGTCGAGCGCGCCGCGCAGCTTGCGTTCCACGCCCCAGGCCATCGCGGCCATGTTGTCCCGCAGGAACAGCACGTCCTCGACCGGGTCGGCGTCGGTGATCAGGCCGGCCGGCGGCGGCAGCAGGATGAAGTCCGACAGCGTGCCGTCGGCGGCGGAGATCTTGAACATGGACCACGGCTGGTCGCCGGTCACCGGCAGCTGCTCGACCGGCCGGATCAGCGTCCGCATGCCGAACGTGTCGGTGATCACCAGGGTGGTGACCCGCTGCAGGCTCCCGGCCGTTGCTGGCACCGGCACGAAGAACCAGTCGCTGCCGTAGACGAGGGCGAACTCCATCACAAGCAGCTTGGCCAGGTCGACGTGCTCGGCGTCGAGCTGACCGAAGTCGGTGACGCTGTCCTCGAACGACCACCAGCGACCATCGGGCATGCCGCGGAACGTCACGTGCAGCGGCAGGAAGTTGCAACTGATGTACGCCGGGGCCTGCGGCTGGGAAGTGACCTCGCCCGGGCCCCGGGTGAACGCATACCAGTCGAGGTGGCCGCCGCCGAAGGCGTCCGCCTCGAGCAGCACGGACTCGCCGTCGTCGGTCGCGGCGGACTCGACCGCGAACGCGTAGCTGAGATCGTCGCCCTGCCAGGCCCAGTCGCCGTCCGGCTGGCTGAACGCGCCGCCGCGGAACGACACGAAGGCGTCGAGGACAGCGGCCACCGCCGGGTCGCCGGCCTCCGGCGGCAGCGGCGGGTCTGGGACGCCGCCGGCCGCGGCGGTCACCGCGGAGGCGTACAGCGCCTCGCCGTCGGTCACCCGGCCGGCCGCCAGCGCGCGGGCCCGCAGCCCGGCCGCGCCCGCCAGCGCGGGCGCCGGGTCAGCCGCGGCGATCGGGAACGCGGTGCGGAACGCGGTGATGACCGACGGCGGATCCGCGATCGCCGCACCGGTGGCGACGAGGTGCTCGAAGCACAGGCCGGACTGGACCGAGCCGCGCAGCGCGAACCTGGTCGGTCCGCGCTCGACGTGGGCCTCGAGCGGGATCGCCGGGTCGAACGGGACCGTGGCGGTGCCTGGCGGGCCCGGCCGGTAGCCGGTCAGCGGCTGCGCCTGCACGCCCATCGTCGCCTGCACCGGGGAGCCGGCGTCGTCGCCGGCGAACTCGCCGACCTGCCACTGCCTGGCCAGCATCCAGAGCGGGTCGCGGACCTGCGCCTGCAGCGAGCGGTCCATGCTCGCGTCGCGTGGCTGCGGCTCGAGCCTGGTCCAGGTGGTGATGGACGCGATGAGGCTAGCCCGCGCCTGTGCCTGCGCTTGTGCTCGCACTGAGGCCGGTGATGGCATGACCCTCCTCCACGGCGACGAAGTGGGTGGCCGGAGTCGCCCCGGCCAGGTTGAACGGGAAGTACAGCGCGGGCAGGATCTGCCCGGCCTCCTGGATGCTCGCCAGGTCGACGGCCCGTGCCTTGGCGAGGCCGAGGGTTTCCTCAACAATGGCCCGCAGCAGCGCCAGGTCCCACAGTTCGCGCCCGTCCGGGCAGACGGCGAGCAGCATCGCCTGCGGTGCGCGCGCCTTCGGGTCCTCGTAGTGGAACGAGACCCCGGCGGTGGCGGTCGCGCTCGGGATGCGCTCCAGCCACTGGTCGAGCAGCAGGCCGGCGAACGGCGACTGGCTGGCCGGGTCGCCGGCGGTGACCGCCTCGATCGCCACCCGTCCCTGGGCTGGCGGCGAGCCGGGGACGACAGGCAGGCCGAGCCAGCGGTCGTCAGCCGTGACCGGCAGCTGGGCCAAGTCGATCGGGTCGGGTCGCGGCGCGCCGAGCAGCTGGCTGGCGCTCATCGCGAGGTCGAGGCGCTCGGCGGCCGGCCGCAGGTGGCTCAGCTGGAGCAGCCACCGGTCGAGCGCCGTCGGGTCGACCGCTCGCATGGCCGCCGACTGGGCGAAACCTGACTGCAACGTTGCGGCGTCTGGCGGGGTGAGGCGCGGCAGCACGAGGACCGCGCCGCCGAGGATCGCGCTGATCACCGCGCGGGCCGCGTCCGGGTCGGCGCTGGGCAGCGCGGTCTGCCCGGCCGTGGTCAGCCGTGTTCGCAGCTCGCCGAGGACCGCGGTCGCCTGCGCGGTGAGGTCGGCGTCGTCGCCGTTGGCGGCCGGCACCGAGCCGGTGACGCCGTAACCGCTCGCGGCGAGCAGGGCGTCACGGACCGGCTGCGGCGCGCCCGGCAGGCCGGCGATCGCCGTTGTCAGGGTCTGGATGTCGTCGGTCAGCCGCTGCACCAGGGCCGCGGCCCTGGTGCTGAGCTCGGCGGCGTCGGTGCTGCCGCCAGCCGCGGCTGCGTCCGCCTCGGGCAGCGCGAAGTCCTGCGGGCGCAGCGGGGTGGCCGCGTTCAGCATGTCCCGCAGTGCGCCGGCCACCACAAGTACGTCGGGGAAGCCGACGGTCCCTGACGGCAGTCCCGTCGTGTCGTAGCTGATCGACACGGACTGCGCCCCGGCGGGCGGCGCCGCCGCGTAGGCGATTCGGTTCTCGAGTTCCGAGCGCTGCGGCCGGTCGGCGGCGTCGGCGTGGGCGAGCAGGTCGAGCGGGCCGATGCCGAGGTCGCGCAGGGAGATCACGCTGCGCTGGGCGGAGCCGCTCTCTGAGTAGGAGACCGTGCAGCGCACGGTGTCCGGCTCGGGCAGCCGGCCGGCTAGCCACGCGTCGAGCCAGGGCTCGGCGGCCGCGCGCGGACCGCCGGTACCGCTCCACGCGGGCACCTCAGGCGGCGGGCCGGCGAACAGCAGCATCAGCCGGTGCGCGACGTCGAGGCCTGCCTGCGGCGTGTCGACGAGGTCCGGCTGCGGCGGGTGGTCGCCGCGCGACACCGCGTCGAGCATGCCGCCTGACCTTCCGAAGTTGCCCCGCATGATCTGGTAGACGCTTTCGGCGAGCGACAGGTCGGCAAGCGCGTCCATCATGTCGTCGAGCGCGGCGACGAAACCGAGCACGGCGAGTTGCGTGTCGTTGCCCGGCGGAGACGGCGCGGGCAGCCCGGTGCCCCAGTTCGCGCCGGGGGTCAGGTCTCCCGCCTGCCAGCCGGCGTGCAGCTTGACGCCGTCGACCACCTGGGAGGGGGTGACGTCCGTGCTCACCGGGCTGGTTGGCGTCAGTTCGTCGCCGATCAGCGGGTACTTGTCGCGGAACGGCTGGATGTAGACGTCGAGGCCGGCCTCGTGCAGCGACTCCTCGAACTGGTAGCCGGTGAGCGCGCCGAGGCTCTGCCCCTGCCGGACCCCGTCGAGCAGCCACAGCGCCGCGCGGGTCCGGTCCGAGGACAGGTCGATGGCGAGCATCGGCTCGTCCGGGGTGGCCCGGTGGGTGAGGTACCCGCTGCGCAGCACGGCGCCCGCGGCGGCCTGGGTCATCGACGGCGCGTGCACGAAGCCGCCGTTGTCGCTGGCCGGCTGTCGCACCGGGCGCAGCGCCGCCCAGTCCTGTTCCGGCAGCTGCCGCCTGCGGTGGTCGTCGAGCAGGGTGACCGCCTTGGCGTCGGCGCCGGTGACTGTCGCCGCGGCGGCGGCGGGACGGACGTTCTCCACCCAGCCGTACCCGCCCAGGTGCAGGGTAGGTGCGCTCTCGGCCGGCTGGGCGCCGCGCTGCCTGGCCAGGATCGAGTTCGCGATGGCGGACACCCACACGTCGATGCGGTGGCTGCACGCGTCGAGCGTCTCCGTCAGCAGCCGGTCGAGTTCGGCGGTGGGCAGCGTGGCCAGCGTGCCCAGGCTGGCGCGCAGCTCGGCCAGCCTGGCGAACCGCGACTCGGGCGGCGGGTCGAGGTCGTGCAGGTACTGACCCCAGGTGATGGCGGAGCCGACGGTCACCGGCCTGGCGAGGATGTCCCACGGGGTGACGGTCACCGTGGCCTGCCGTACGTTGACGAGTTCGGTCTCGCGCAGCGCGGAGGCCTGCAGCACGCCGCTCGCCACCTGCGCCCGGCCGGCCAGGGTCACGTACTCGCGCAGCATCGACTGCCGCAGCACCCGGTACAGCACCGAGGTCGGCGCCGGGCCCGGGTAGTTCTCCGCGCGCAGGTCCTCGAGCGAGGCGTTCCTGATCCAGGTGATGTAGTTGACCAGGGTGCCGCCGACATCGGCGTCCGCGGTCAGCGGCGCCTGCTCGGACAGCGGGCCGTCCTGCACGGCGGGATACGGGACCGGATAGCTGGCCCGGCCCATCGAGGTGTGGATGACCCGGGGGTCCCAGCCGGTCAGGCCCAAGGTGTCGAGCAGCGCGCGGCCGCGGGCCAGGTGCTCCGGCCACCATTCGTCGAGCGCCACGACGGTGAACCGCAGCAGGTTCCACATCGCGTCGTCGCCGATTACCTGGCGGGCACGGAAGTCCATGGAACTCGCGTCCATGCCGAGCACCTGCATCAGGTCCTGGTCGGGGTCGGCGCTCGCTCCCACGTGCGGCGCGCCGGCGACACTCGACTCCCAGACGGCGAGCAGGGGCTTGAGGAACCCGACGAGCGCCGCCTCCGGGTCCGGCCCGGCAAGCGTCTGGACCGGCGCGTCCGGGTAGGCGGCGAGCGAGGTGGCGGGCAGCAGCCCGTAGGGGTTGGTGCCCGCGCGCAGCGCGGGCAGCGCGCCGCGCGGCACGGCGCTGGCCAGCGCGTAGCGCCGGGCCATGTCGAGCGCCTCGGCGGAGAAGACGGGCGCGAACATCTGGTCCATGGCGTAGCCGAGGGTGGCCGGCCACAGCGCGGTGAGCATGGCACGCCCGTTGGCCACGCCATGGCCGTCCGCGTACTGCACGTGGTCGAAGACCTGCGTCGGCAGGCCGAGCAGCCCGGCGGCCACCGGGCCGTCCGCCGCCGGGTCGCCGGTCAGCGGCGCGCTGCGCTCGACCGCGAAGCTGACCGTGTAGTCCGGGTCCTTGCGGCTGTACCCGGCGGCCGCGTCCGGCGTGTTGTTGGTCGGCGTGCCCTGCGGCACGAAGGCAAGGCCGTCGGTGTAATGGTGCGCGCCGAGCAGGTTCGCGAACTGAGCGTTGCCAGGCCCATCCTGCTTGCCGCCGCGGACGCCGAGCACCACGATGCGGTCGAAGCCGGCCTTCAGGTCGGCCGGGGTGAGCGGGATGGTCAGCCCCATGCCGACCTTGACCGCCTCGGCGAAGTCCACCAGCCAGCGCATCCCGGCGTCCACCGGCAGGCCGTCGGGCAGCGTCCCGTCGTGCGGGGTGAGCCCGACCGGCAGGCTGGCCGGGATCGGCGCGCCCGGGTAGGCGGTGACCTGGCCTCCCCGGTACAGGAACACCGTCCAGGCGTCGGGCAGCCCGCTCGCCGCTGGCGCCTTCTCGTACGAGCTCGCCCGGCCCGGCGGGTCGGGGTAGGACGGCGGCGGTGACGGCTGCTCGCCGTCCGGTGTCGGCGCGGCCGGCTGGTCGGCGAGGTTGACCGGGGTCATCGCCTGGGCGATCCACGCCGCCCGCTGCGGGGTGTAGGCGCCCGCGAGGACCCGCCAGGGTGCCTGCGCGGCGTCGGCCGCCGGCGGCAGGCCCGCGCGCCACAGCAGGTCCCAGTAGGCCTGGCCGGCTGTCACCTCGTCTGTCGTCAGCTCCGGTTCGAACGAGGACACGCTGATCGTGTCCGGGTAGACGCGTACCAGCAGGCTGGGGCCGCCAGACTGGCCCTTGACCGTGACGGCGGGGTGGCTGACGAACCGGGTCTCGATGCGGACAGGCAGCAGCAGCACCGGCACGCCGGCGGCGAGCGGCAGCCGCGCGATGACGATCTCGTCACCGGGTGCAAGTGCGCTGTGCTCGCCGGGAGAGTCGGGCGCGGCAAGGGAGTCGGGCGCGCCGGGGGAGTCGGGCGCGGCGGGGGGTGGTTGATCGGTCATGTGGGCACCATGAGGTCGGCGTGAATGGCGATGCGGTAGGGCATGCGCAGGGTGATGTAGGCGGTCTGGGCGGCGTCGGCGCCCCAGGCGTTCGCGGTGTCGTTCGGGTCGGCGGCGTCGTTGGCGATCGCGACGCCCTGGGGGTGCGCCGACGCGGAAAGGAAGGGGGACAGCGCGGTGCCCGCGAGCACGCTCGCGAACGTCGTCGAGGCCAGTCGCCACGGCGCCCAGCCGTTGCTGTAGGACACCGTCTCCACCGTCACGCCTGGCACCCCGGCTGCCCGCTGCTGCGGGACGCCGAAGTTGGTCCACGCCAGGTCGGCCCAGTGCTGCACCGTTCCTGTCGCGGACGGCTCGAGGCCGAACCGCGGTTCGGTGGGGTGCTGCTGGAAGACGAAGAAGAACCCCTCGGGTGAGTCCTTGGTGCCGCCCTTGGCGTCTTCCTTGCTGAGGTTGAAGCCGATGAACGTGATGTCGGTGGGCAGCGTTCCGGCGAACAGCGGGTACCGCTCGTCGGTGGGGTCGATGACCCGCTTGTTGCCGTCCAGCTTGGCCTTGGCCGCGTAGATGACCGTGTTGGGGTAGCGGCGCAGCAGTTCGCCCCGGACGAGCAGCACCACGTTGTCCGGCACGATCCCGGCCCGGTTCTCGTGGCCGCCGAGCGGCACGGCGAGCGGCCAGGTGTTGATCGGCGGGATGTCCTTGAGCAGCTCGGCCAGCTGCGCGGGGTCGGACGGGTCGCCGGGTTCGGGCACGTAGCCGCTGACGTCCCAGAACTGCCTGAAGTAACTGCCGCGCAGGTCGGTCGGGTAGCCGGCCCACAGCAGCTGGCGGGCCATCTCGTGATTGAGCCCGACCATGTAGGACTCGATGAACGCGTGGTTGGACTGCAACAGGCCGACGGTGTCCGGCGGGATCTGCTCGACGCCGGGCAGCACGTAGTCGGGCGACAGGTCACGCAGCGGCGCGTACATCGGCTGCGGGAACGACGGCGCGGCCATGATCGGCTGGATCGGGTCCGGCGGCCGCCAGCCGAGTCGCGCGCCGATGTCGATGAGGGACAGCGCGCGGGCCGGCACGGTCAGCGCCGGATCGAGCCTGGCGACCAGGGTGTCGCGCAGCGCCTGGGTGTCAAGCGCGGCGGCGAGCGGCGGGTCGGGCGCGGGCGCCTGGAGCGCGCCGCCGAGCTGGATCATGGCCTGCCGGAAGCGAGCGGCCTCCACCGAGTCGCCCGTACCGGCGCCTCCCGCGCCGGTGCCTCCCGCGCCGAAACCGCCGGTGCCGGCGCCGGTCGCGGGCGGTTCGGTGATCGTGAAGTCCGGGCGCGGCGCGACCGCGGCGAGCGCACGCGGGGTCAGGCCGACGATGCGGATTCCGCCGGAAGGCTCGTCGGCCTCGATGATCGCGCGGAACGACCCCTCAGGGGTGTGCGCGACGAGCCTGATCGGCAGGTACTTGCTCCACGGCGGCCGCGTCCTGTCGCTGATGTCCTCGATGGTGACCAGGCCACCGGGCGGCGCGGGCGGCGGCACGATGGCGATCTCGGTGCTGTTGACCCGGTCCACCAGGGCGCCAAGGCTGCCGATGACCGCGCCCGCCGCGGACTGCCGGCGCCGGATCGCGCCCGCCGGGCTGGTGATGCGGCGGAATGAGGCGGCGAACATCTGGCCGGGCACCCGGCTGCCCGCGATGACCGCGCGAACCGTCTGCGGGCTGGCGAGCACGCGCGCGTGCACCGGCGCGGTGAGGCTGAGCAGCGTGGCGTTGCTCGCCGCGGCGAACCGGCGCGCGTGCAGCATGGTGAGCGTGCCGCGGGCGAGCTGCGCGCGGCGCAGCAGGCTGTTGGCCAGCTCGATCCCCGCGACCTGCTGCCAGGCCGAGGCCATCAGCGCGGTCAGGTGCGCCTGGATCACCTGGGTGCCGGTGCCCGCCTCGGTGCGCGGGCGCGGGTCGAGGTTGAGCCCGTCGAGCCAGCCCGTCGCGCCCGGGGTCACGGTCGGCACCCCGGCGTGCCAGCGGCCGTAGACGGGCGGCGTGACCACGGGGTCGTCGGCGCTGGGGTGGGCCGGGTCGTCGGCGATCGGGGCCGGGACGTTGATGAACGTGGCGAGCGCGTCCTGGAAGGCGGTCTTGGCCGGGTCGTTCCACTGCGTCTCCGTGGTCAGCAGGCTCATCAGCGCGCCGTCGAGTCCGAGCGGTGTCCCGCCGGACGGGAAGTCCGCCATCGGCTCGTCCACGCTCATCGGTCGCTGGCCGATGTCGGCGCCGAGCTTGCGCGGTACGAGGCGGCGCACCAGCGACTCGAAGTCGCCCTGGTCGCTGGTGTGGAAGGTGAAGCTGTAGAAGAACGGCAGCCGGAGCGGCGTCTGGGAGGCGCCGGTCCAGGCGGCCGGGGTGCTGGTGAGCCCCGAGAGATCCAGGTTAAGCCCGGCCAGGCGGCCCGCCTCGAACGCGGGCACGAGGAACGCCGTGTAGCCGGTCTCCGGATCGAGCCGCCGCGGGCACATCAGCCGGGAGATGACCGCGCCGGGCGTGCTGCCCAGGGTGGCGGCAAGGCCGCCGTCGCCGGACACCTGCGTGTGCGCCCAGTTCCACGCGTCGTCCAGCGGCTGCAGCGCGCCGAGCTCGGTGACATCGATCGAGGGCAGCGGCTGTGTTGGCGGCCGCACCTGGGTGTACTCGCCGCTCTTCAGGACCACCAGGGCAAGCCACGGGCGGAGCCGGTCCCCGGCAGGCGCGGCCGGCGTGTGCAGCCAGGGCAGGTCGGGCATGTCGAATTCGATGCATGCCAGGTAGTTCGGCTCGTAGTTGGGTGTGCCGTCCTTGGGATCGGTCCTGATGACGTGACCGCCATGGAAGCCGATCACGTCACCGGGCCCGTGGGTGAGCACGGTCACCGGCGGCACCGGCTGGCTGTCCGGCGATGGCCCGTCGGCGGTCACCGTCAGTCCGGTGGTGAGCGTGCCGCGCACCGGCAGCGGACCGCCGTAGTCGGGGTTGTCGAGCTTTGCCCCGATGCCGCGCCGCGACCAGGCGACGAAGTGGTAGCGCCCCGGCCCGGTCATGGGGCCACCTCGTGCGCCGCGATGACCTGCACCGCGCCCTGCTCCTCCGGATGTGCGGCGAGGTAGGCCTGCATGGCGGACACCGCCTGGTAGCGGGTGGTGGCCGCGGCGAGGATGTCCGCCCGGGCGGTCAGGTCGGTGGTGCTCGCGATGGTGTACGTGGCGGGGCCGACCACGATCGGGGTGTCAAGACCGGGGGTGGCGAACTTCCGCAGCCCGCTGTCGGCGACCGGGGAGCGGGCGCCAGCGCCGTTGCCGGACAGCGCCAGGTGCACGCCGGCCGGCATCGTGTAGATGCTGCCGAACCGGGACTGCTGCGCGTAGTCGTCGATGTAGCGCTCCTCGTAGGTCACGGTGCGGGCGCTGTCGTGCCCGCCGGCGATCGGCTGGGCGCCGATCGCGACTCCGGCGTCGAACGGCTCGTAGGACGGCGCGCTCAGCTTGTCGGCGTCGCTCATGGTGGTGAACTGGGCGATCGCGAACTGTTCGGTGTGCGCGGCGTAGTCCACCGCACCGCCGTTCAGCGTGACCGCGGTGATCTCGAACTCGGACCCGTCGGCCGGGGCGGCCCCGTTGAACTGGGTGACCGTGATGTCGAGCGGCACGACCGTTTCCCGGACGGTCAGCGCGCCCATCGGGTGCGCGAGCAGCGCCTGCGCGGGCGGCTGGCTGGTGCGCAGCGTCACCGGCAGGCTGGCCTGCGGCGGCAGCGCCACGCTCCAGTTGGCCGGGTTGCCGAGAGCGGCGGCGAGCGGCGGCAGCACCGGCGTGCTCGGCAGCGTGGCGGGCGTGCTGTCGCCCCAGGTGAGGTCGATGGACGCGGACACGCTGAAGAAGAGGATGTCGAAACTCGCGTCGCCGTGCAGGTGCCACGGGCGCGGTCCGGACAAAGACGCGTTGAGCTGGATCCCGGCGAGCGAGTCGCCGTCGTAGGAGATGTCGAAGCCCGCGGAGAAGTCGATCTCGAAGGAGAACGGCGAGAAGATGAACAGCGCGTCGAAGCCGATGAAACCGTGCACGGCGAAGCCGCCAGCCGAGGCGTAGGCGTCGACGTTCGCGCCGAACTGCAGCGTGTTCGACGTGACGGCCAGGTAGGAGTTGGAGCTGAGCCGCGGGTTGTCGCCGTCGCCGATGCTCACGCTCATCCGCTGCAGTTGCGGGACGTCGGGCGGCGGGGTGAACTTCGGGTTGAACCCGCCGAGCGAGAACAGGAAGTTGGGGTTACCGCCCCAGCCAAAGCGCAGCGCCATGTCGCCGGCCAGCTGGAACTCGAGCAGGTAGGAATCGAACATGGTGCCGTCGATGGACAGCTTCTCCAGGCCGAAGTCGATCAGCCCGAGCACGTCGACGTGGATCGAGATCAGCGCGAGGTCGGGGTCGGGGATCGCCACGTTGATCTCGCCGAGTATCGCGATGCGCACCGGGTCGGGCACCTCGAGGATGACGCCGACCTCGAAGTCGATCAGCGTGGGCGTGCCCCAGCCGACCGACAGCATCGGCCCGAACAGGTAGCGGCCCTGCTGCGGCGGGAAAAACGACTCGATGTCGCTGATGATCTGCGGCGCGTTGGCCACCGGGTCCGGCGGGAACAAGATGCTGTCCAGCGTGTGCGCCCGCAGCCCGGCCCGCAGCGCGTCCTGCGCCATGGCGCGGTTGACGCCACCAAGGCCGCCGACGCCGTTCAGCGTGAAGCCGAAACCGAGCTGGATCGGCGGCAGGTCGAAGGTGATGATCAGCAGCAGCGAGAACCCGTCGGAGCCGTCGGGCAGCCTGGTGTCGAGCACGCCGATGACCTTGACCGCCACCACATCGGCGATGGTGACGTCGAGGATGCCCGCGTACTGGCCCTTGTCCGGGTCGAAGGAGATGAACCCGCCGCCGCTGACCACGCCCATGTCGAGCTGGAGGCCGAGGCCGTCCGGCGGCTTGAAGCCGAACCCGAGGTCGAGCTTGTCCAGGTTGCCAGGCGGGCCGTTTGGCGGCACCGGCGTCAGGTCCAACTCGATCCCGACCCGCTGCACGGTGGCCTGGATGGGACCGAGCGTCAGACCGCCGCTGATGGCGATGACCAGGGCCGCGGCCGAGCCGGATACGGCAAAGCCGATATCGAGCTGGTCGAGTTCGAGTACGCCGGCCAGGGTCACGTGCAGCGGGATGGTCGCCTGCAGCTTGGCCTGGCCGCTCAGGCTCAGCCCGGCCTGACTCGACCACTTGATCGTGCCGGACACGCTGACCTGCTGGGTGGCTCCGCCGAGCATCTGCTGCAGGAAGCCGTCGCCCGAGCCGAAGTCCAGGTACAGGGTGGCGCCGTCGGTGCCGTCTGCCGCCTCGCCGGTCGCGCCGCCGGAGACGATCACCTCGACCCCGCCTGAGCTTCCCTTGACCTCGATGCCTGCGGCAAGGCCGGTCACCTCGAGCCGCGTGCCGCCCGGGTCGCCGAACAAGATCCACGGCGTCGCCGGCTGGCCGCTGATCGCGAGCGAGGCGTCGATCTGCGCCGGGCCGCTGTTGACCGTGAGGTCGACGCCTCCGGGGCGGATCTCGGCGGCGAACACGTCGCTCGCCTGGAAGGAGCCGGAGATCGACAGCGTGAACGGCGAGTCACCTGGCGGCATGTCCGCGACGGCGGCCCCGCTGGCGAGCGGCGTGATCGCGAACCCGGTCGGCGCGCTGCCCGGCTGGCCCTTGGGCGGGATCGGGAACAGCAGCACGCCGAACTCGGCGTAGTCGCTCCAGTCGGCGTTGGCCGAGCTCACCAGCGGGATGGCGAGCTGGCCCAGGGAGGGCAGGGCTGGGTTGCTCGGGTCGTAGTAGCGCCCGGCGAGGGTGGGATTGAGCGGCTCGATCCGGGCGGCGACCCGTGTGCCGCGAATGATGCGCCAGGTCACGTCCAGGAACCGGGCGACGTCAAAGTCCGCGCTGCCCCAGCCGTAGACCGAGCGGACCAGGCCCTCCGGGTCGCTGGCGAGCTGGGTCAGCCGGTCCCAGTGCACCGTGGTCTGCTGGTAGGGCAGCCGGTTGGGCCCGGCCGGGGTAGCAGGGGTGATGTCGATGAAGCCGATCAGCAAAAGCAACGCCTGCAGCAGCGGCCGGCGCGCCGCCAGGAAGTCGCTCAGCAGGGTGTCGACGAGCTCGACGGCGCTCTCGTTCCAGAAGTCGGGGTCGTCGAGCGGCGGTGGCAGCGCCGGGGGCGGGTTCTCGATCCAGCCGCGGATCTGGGTGAGGATCTGGCCGAGCCCGGTGAGCAACTCCCCGGCCAGCTCCACCGTGTCACCAGTGCCGTCCTCGAGCTGACCGATGATGTTCTCCAGGTTCTCGAACGGACTGATAGCGGATGAGAACGTGGCCGCCAGGATGGCGAGGCTGGCGTCGTCGACGCTGGTTGCCCAGCCGACGCGGCGCATCAGGCGGTTGAACTCCCCGGGCCGCTCGAAGGCGATCGCGAACTGTTCCAGGGCATGCAACAGCCCGGTGTTGAGCTCGGTGAGGAAGTCCATGGCCGCGGCTACGGTTGGCCGGCCGCGGTCAGCGACGGCGGGTCGGTGTCGTACTTGTAGCCGAGCTTGATGTGGTTCAGCACGTTGGCGGGCGCGACCTTCGGCATGTTCCCGGTGAGTCCCTTGCGCGTGGCAGCCCGGCCGTCCCAGGGCGGCATCGGGTCGTTCAGGTGGTGGCCCTGCAGATCGATGAGCTCGGGCTTATTCAGGTGACCCATCGGGTCCTTTTCGCCGTCCGGGTCGGTCACGTTGGCCACCCCGTCTTTGGGGAGGTACTGGTCTGGCTGCTTCGCGTTTTTGAACTGCCATTGCGCCCACAGCCGGTCGACGTTGCAGTGGTGGAGGAAGAACACGGGGTCGTTGGGCGAGCTCAGCGGTGACATCGAGCCGCCGACCCAGACGTGCACCCGGTTGTGCAGGCTTGACGGAGTGTGAGCCGGATCTGCCGCTGCCGCGGCCGCGTCCTCGTAGTACCCGATCCAGCCTTCGAAGGCGTTGCGGAAGCTTTTGACGCCGGTGAACTGCGCTGTGTGCGGCTTCCTGTTGGTATTGCTGTCCCATGGGGAGTCGTCGTAGGTGGTCAAGGCGAGAGCGGCGTTCCATTCGTCCTCGGTGGGCAGGGTGCTGCCGGTCTTGGACGCACCCAGCGCGCGCTGCAGGAAGTTCGCCCCGTGCTGGGTGAACGGCATGTAGTCGGGGCCGGCGTCGAAGGTGAGGGGCCACGCGCTGCCGGTGAACGGGCTCTTGGTCACCCTGTTGTCAGGCGGGCCATCGCCGTCCCAGCCCATGAAGTCCTCGCTCCACAGCACGCCCCAGAACAGGAAGTTCGTGGGGGACCGGAAGTTGATCCAGTCCCAGTACGGGAGGCTCAGATCGCTTGTCTTGCCAGTCAGGGTGGCGTCCGCCTTGCGCATGTCATTCTCGAAATCGAGGATGAACTGGCGGTGCCACGGCAGGAAGGCGGGCCGCATGTGCGCCCACATGGGCATGCCGCCGTCGTTCCGCATCCACATGCTGTCGATGTGGGTCCGGACATACCAGTCGTAGATGCCGTCCTTCTTCATCTTCAGTACGGCCCGGACGAAGCGGTCACGCTCGGCCTTGCTGAGGTCGGCCTGATTCTTGCGTATGAACAGGGCCATGGCCGTCCCTACTCCGGCTGCCCGATGACTTCGGCGACCGCCCTGCCCAGGTCGTCGAGCGAGGCGAACCGCTCGTATGCGTGAAAGGGCGTCCAGTAGCCGTCCGCGGAGCCGAAGACCCTGACCTCGCGCCCGTCGACCCTGACGTCGATTCTGCCCGGATCGTCACGAATAACGATGGAATGACCTTTATGGGCCATGCTTCTCTCGGTCATCCACGCCCCCTTGTCCTGGCCCGACTATACGGCTCCCATGCCTTCTCCGGAATGGCAAACGGCCGCATTCCGCTGCCCCTGAACAGGAGTAATCGATTAGTTGTGTTAGCTAGGCAACCAGTAGGCGTATTGCGGCGTTTTATAGCTAGCGGTGACACTGCGACGGAACCGCGCTAGTAAGGGATGATTGTCGAAATAATGCCGCATCGCCGCCGAAGCGGTTTTGCGCATATCGGGCGCTCCTTCCCTCGTGAAAATCACTCAGAGTGATAGCGCGTAACGTTCTGTATTCATGGGTACGCCGCTGATTGGGCCCAATGTGGCGATAGACACGACAGGGGGATTCATGCATCGCAGGCTCGAAATCCTGGCGAAGACAGGCTATGCCGTGCTCGGCGACTACCGAGGCCCGGCGATCTCGCCGCGGGAGTGGGAGCGACTGGAATACCTGGAGTGGAAGAGCGGCGGCGACACGAATTTCGCGCCGCTTGCTTCGGCGACCGGCGAACTGGACTGCCGCGGCTTCTGGGATCACGGCAAGCCGGACAAGGGCGGCATCTGGACGTCCAACAGGGAGATCGCGCCGAGCCTTGCCCGTTACGTGGAGAGCATTGGCGGGGAGTACGGGCGGGTTCGCGTCATCAAACTCAACCCGAGCAGCGAGCAGGAGGCGCTGCGCTGCCTGCACCTAGACGATAACAACCGGCTCAACCCGGACGGCACCGGCTGGGTGGTGCGCTCCTGGCTCGAGCTGGCGGACACCGCGGACCAGACGGTCTTCATCCTGCGCGAGGACAAGAACGACCCGTCTACCGAGACGCGCATCCCGCTGCACCCGGGCAAGCAGGTTGTCATCGACACCGAGCGGCTGTGGCACGTCGTCTGGCACCCGGGCCCGAAGCCGCGCTACGCGCTGATCACCTCATGGGAATCCAGCCCGGTGATCGACAACTGGATCACCAGCCAGGCCGACCCAACGCAGCTGGTCTCCGTCGGCTAGCGGCAGCGCGCAGAAAATACCGGAAAATAGCATTAAAAGAACCATACAGGGCGGTTGATCACGGAAATATAGATCCTGGCGGAAATTAAGCACGGGCTCCGCACGGGCAAGGTTTCCGTCATAATCCGAATTTCCGTGATCATCGTCCGCGCGTTGGGGTGTATGTGACCGGTGGGGTTAAAGGGGAGACGGTTCATGCCTCGGGCGGGTTTACGCTCGGCGTATGAGCGAAACAGCAGCCCCCGTTCACACGCCTCGATATTTCCGCGTCCTGGGTGCCGCCGAAGAGGTCGCGGGCGGAATGTCGCATGGCTACGTCGGCGTTGAGCACCTGTTCCTCGCGATCATCCGCGATCGTGACGCCGTGCGCACCCAGGTCCTCGCGACAATGGCGGATCTGGACGCCGTCGAGTCGGCATTGCTCAGCCTGATGAATTCCGACTGCTACCAGATCGGCACACGCAATATCGTCATGCCGGACGACAACGGATAACAGCAACAAGCGGCGAACCGCCTCGACAACAAGCCTGTCAGCGAGCCGTCAGCATGCCGATGACGGCCGCCAAGTCCGCGACGAGCAGGGCCAGCAGGCGCTCGCCCTCGGCGGCGCTCGCGCCCGCCGGGTCGCCGAGCACCCCGTTGGGGCTGACCTTCCGCACGCCGTGCGCGCGCAGGTCCGCCATGATCTCGGGCAGCGGACGGGTATCGCCGGGCGCGGCGAGGTCGGGCCGCACGTCGCCCGGCGCAAGCGCGAGCATGAGAGACGTCTCCACCCGGCCGGCGTGCGCGTCGATGACCGGCCGCGGCGCTGGTGTGCCCGCCAGCATGGACGGCTGGATTCCCGCGTGCCACACGTGGCATTGCCTGCCCTCGGCGCGCAGCGTCGCGACGGCTTCCGCGATCGCAGTCGCGTTGCCGCCGTGGCCGTTGACGAGCAGCATGGCCGGCCAGTGCAGCGACGCGTGGCGGCCGAGTTCGACAAGCAATGTCGACAAAGCGACATGACCGATCGACAGCGTGCCGGGGAAGTCCGCGTGCTCGCCGCTGGCGCCGATCGCGATTGGCGGCGCGAGCCCGACGTCCTGGCGGCCGGCGCAGGCAAGCTCCGCAACGGCCGCGGCGATCCTGGTGTCGGTGTCGAGCGGCAGGTGCGGCCCGTGCTGCTCCAGCGACCCGACCGGCACCACGAGCAGCCGCCGTGCCCGCGCCGCGACGTCCGGCCAGTGCGCGGTGGCTAGAGCGGGCCGGGAGCCGGGATCTGAAGCGGCGGGCATCCGGCCATGCTAACGCCGGCGTGGGCGCAGACCAGGGCAGCACTACCCTAACTCGGGCAGGTGGCAGACCGCCTCGATGTTGTTGCCGTCCGGGTCGCGGACGAAGGCGCCGTAGTACGTGGCGTGGTACTCGGGCCACAGCCGGGGCTCGTGCAGCACCACCGCCCCCTGGGCCACCGCCAGGTCGAAGAAGGCCATGACCGCCGCGCGGGTGGGCGCGGTGAACGCCAGGTGCGACTCCCTGAAGCCCTCCCCCGTCTCCTGCGCGGAGATCCAGAAGTCCGGGTGCGGCGGTACGCCGTAGCCGATCGCCGAACCGAAGTCCATGATTCGCTGCGCGCCGAGGGGCGCCAGGACCACGTCGTAGAAGGCCGCGCTCGCGACCAGGTCCGTGCACTGCATACCCACGTGATCAAGCACCTGCCGATTGTCCCACCGGACGCCTCGCCTCCCGCACGCGGCACGCCGCTCGCGGCACGCAGCACCCGGAACGCGGTGCTCACGTCTCTCCGGCAGCGGCCAGTTCGTCGCGCGCCGCCGCGCACTCGCCGGTCAGCCGGCGCAGCTCCGTCACCGCCTCGGTCCTGGCCCGCAGCCGGGCGGCGAACTCCTGCTTCACGTCGGCCACGGCCTGCTGGGTGTCGGCGAGCAGTCGCTCCGCGTCGGTCAGCGCCTGCGCGAGGATGGCCCGCCGCTCGCGCCATTCGCGTCCCGCGCGCAGGCGGGTCGCCAGCAGAGCGACGGGACCCGGCCTGGCAAGCGCGTGCGCTTCCGCGGCGCGCGACGCCACCCGGTGCAGCATGGCGACGTTGCGCAGCACCCGCTCCGCGGCCACCCGGCGCCCGGCAAGGACGCCGAGCGCGTCGTCGGCCGCGACGATCACGTCATAGGCGCCGGCCGCGCTCGCCCGCAGGAGGGCCAGGCGTGCGCCGGCCGCGCCGGGCTGCCGCGCGTGCTGATCCTCGGGCATGGCGCCTCGTTGCTGTTTAGTAGTCAAATGCTCACTAATAGCAACGAAGCGGAGGGTTGCCAGGTTCGGTCACGACGGTGACTGGGTGGGGAAGGCGCCTAATTCAGCAGCGTGCCGAACGCGGAGCCGAGCTGGCGCATCGCGTCGTCGAGCAGGGCGCCGAGGTCCGAGCCGGGGTCGTCGAGCCAGTGCTCGTAGGCGGCGACGGAGACGCCGAGGACCGCGTGCGCGATCGCCTGCGGGGCCAGGTCTCCGGGGTGGCGCCCGGTCCGTTCCGCGACGAACTCCGCGACCACCTCGCGCCAGGCGGTGAACCTGAGCGTCGAGTGCGCGAACAGCGTGGGGACCCGCAAGATCAGTTCCATCCGCCGCCGGTGCAGCGGTATCTGAGCCGGGGTGACCCGGTTGAAGTCGATCAGCGCCACCCGCACCGCGTCCATCAGCGGCATGTCGGGCGGGCAGTCCCTGAGCCTGGCGCGCATCCGCTCGAGCTCGTCCTCGAACGCGCCCCACGGGATGTCGTTCTTAGACGGGAAGTAGCGGAAGAAGGTCCGCCGCCCGATGCCCGCGGCGGACGCGATCTCGTCCACGGTGGTCGCTTCGAACCCGTTGTCGGCGAACAGGGCGAACGCCGTCTGCTCCAGTTCCGCCCGTGACGTCACCCGGCGACGGCCCGGCTGTCCGTGACCGCCGATCGCGAGGCGGCCGTCGGCGCCGATGGGCCGCGCCGCCGTCGTTGCCGGCACAGGTGTCACCGTCTCCTCCTAGGGGATCCCCAATTTTACGCCAGCTCGGGTCCAATGGGCGGTAACTATCGGTGAGGATCTTGATTTCGGCACATGGTGCCGTTTAGGCTCCTGACAATGTCACTGGCACTTGGTGCCACTATTGCTCCGGAGGTTCCCATGCCTGAAGTCTCAAACACTGGGCACGAGGCGGAGACTGAAGACCTGACCAGCGAAGAGCTCCTGGTCGAAGAGGTGTCGATCGACGGCATGTGCGGCGTCTACTAGGCACGCGAGCCCGGTTTCAGTCGTGACCTTCGACCTCGACCGCGCCTGGCGGGTCGACCCGCGGGTGTCGATGCGCCCCGAGCCGTTCGGCGCGCTGCTGTACCACTTCGGCACCAGGCGGCTGTCATTCCTGAAAAACCAGCGGGTGCTGGCGGTGGTCAGCTCGCTGGCCGATCACCCCAGCGCCCGCGCGGCATGCGCCGCTGCTGGCGTGACGGACGCGGAGCTGCCCGCGTACGCCCGCGCGCTTGGCGCGCTCGCGGACTCAAAGATGATCACCGAACGGATCTCGCATGACTCTCGCACCTGACATGGCACCTTCCGGCGGAGGCGCGGGGTCCGCCGGATCTACCGCTCCGGGCAAGCTCACCGACCTGTTCCAGCTCGGCCTCGACGCGCCGATCTGCCTGACGTGGGAGCTCACCTACGCCTGCAACCTGTCCTGCGTGCACTGCCTGTCGTCCTCCGGCCGCCGCGACCCGCGCGAGCTGAGCACCGACGAGTGCAAGGCGGTCATCGACACCCTGGAGCGGATGCAGGTCTTCTACGTCAACATCGGCGGCGGCGAGCCGACGGTCCGCCCGGACTTCTGGGAGCTCGTCGACTACGCGACCGCGCACCACGTCGGGGTGAAGTTCTCCACCAACGGCGTCAAGCTCGACGCCGCGGCCGCCGCGCGGCTGGCCGCCTCCGACTACGTGGACGTGCAGATCTCGCTCGACGGCGCGACCCGCGAGGTCAACGACGCCATTCGCGGGCCGGGCTCCTTCGACACGGCGATGCGCGCGATGGGCAACCTGCGCGACGCGGGCTTCCGCGGTTTCAAGCTTTCTGTCGTGATGACCAGGCAGAACATCCCGCAGATCGACGAGTTCAAGGCGATCGCCGATGAGTACGGCGCGCAGCTGCGGCTGACCCGGCTGCGGCCGTCCGGGCGCGGCGCGGACGTGTGGGACGAGCTGCACCCGCTGCCGTCACAGCAGAAGGAGCTGTACGACTGGCTGGTGACGCACGGCGAGCAGGTGCTCACCGGCGACTCCTTCTTCCACCTGTCGGCATTCGGCGGCGCCCTGCCCGGGCTCAACCTGTGCGGCGCGGGCCGGGTCGTGTGCCTGATCGACCCAGTGGGCGACGTGTACGCGTGCCCGTTCGCCATTCACGAGAACTTCCTCGCGGGCAACGTCCGCTCCGCCGGGGGCTTCGAGGGCGTGTGGAAGACGTCGGAGCTGTTCGCCGACCTGCGCAAGCCGGACACCGGCGGCGCGTGCAAGTCCTGCGGCTTCTACGACTCCTGCCGCGGCGGCTGCATGGCGGCGAAGTTCTTCACCGGCCTGCCGCTCGACGGCCCCGACCCGGAATGCGTGCAGGGGTACGGCGAGACGGCGCTCGCGTCGGTCGCCGCGTCGCCCGGCCTGCCGGTGCCGCGCCCGTCGGTCGACCACTCGCACCGGACCGCACCCCGTGGTACCGGGCCGGGCGCCAAGGGTGGCCCGGTGCCGGTGACCATCGCCGTCCGCCGCCCGCCGTCGCACGACTGCGACGAGAGCCCGCTCGCGGGCTTCGAGCCGCGCCAAAGCGCGGCGGCCGGCCCGCGGTAACGCGGCACTCGTGCCGTCGGACGAGGCTCCCGTTCCGGCCGGCCTGCGACTGCGGCCCGATCCTGGCACTCGTTTGGTGGCGGGCGGGTCCGTCCTGGTAGGCGGTTCCCCGGTGCGGGTGCTTCGCCTTACCTCTGCCGGGGCGCGCCAGGTCGCATCCTGGTTCGCCGGCGCGCCTGTCCCGGCCGCGACGGCCGCGCGCACGCTGGCCCGTCGGCTGCTCGACGCCGGCATCGCCCACCCCGACTTCGGCGACCCGGGTCCCGCTCACCCGGACAGTGCCGCTGACCGGCCCGATGCCGCCGCCTCGCCTCAGGGACCGCGGGGTCCACGGCCGCCTGACGTGACTGTGGTGATCCCGGTCAGGGACCGGCACGCCGAACTCGACCGCTGCCTGGCCGGCCTGCGCGGCGCGGCTGCTGGCGGCGAGCGTGCTGACCCGCGGGTCATCGTCGTCGACGACGCGTCCGCCGATCCCGCGGCCATCGCGGCGATCGCCGCCCGGCACCGCGCGGGTGTCATCCACCGCCCGGTCAACGGCGGCCCGGGAGCCGCGCGCAACACCGGTCTCGCCGCCGCGGAGACCGGATTCGTCGCGTTCCTCGATTCCGACTGCGTGCCGGAGCCCGGCTGGCTCGGCCGGCTGCTCCCGCACTTTGCCGACCCGGCGGTCGGCGCGGTCGCGCCGCGCATCGTGCCGCACCAGGCGGGCACGGGCTGGCTGGCCAGGTATGAGGGGGCGAGCTCGACCCTGGACATGGGCGCGCGCCCGTCGATCGTCAGGCCCGGCGCCCGGGTCTCCTACGTGCCAGGCGCGGCCCTCGTCGTCCGGCGGTCCGCGGCGGGCGACGGGTTCAGGCCTGGCATGTACGTGGGGGAGGACGTCGACTTCGTGTGGCGGCTCGCGGCGGCCGGCTGGCGGGTCCGCTACGAGCCCAACGCGCGCATGGGACACGACCACCGGGTCACCTTCCGCGCCTGGTTCGCCCGCCGCGCCGACTACGGCACCTCAGCCGCCGCCCTGGAAGACCTGCACCCGGGCGCCGTCCGCCCGCTGTACGCCTCCTGGTGGACGGCCGGCGCGTGGGGGGCGGCGCTGGCCGGCCGCCCGGTCACCGCCGCCGCCCTCACCGCCACCGCGACCGCCCTGCTCGCCCGCCGCCTGTCCCGCGTCACCGCCGAACGCTGGCCCCTGCCCGCCGCCGGTGCCGCGTGGGAGCTTGCCGTCCGGCTCGCCGGCGGCGGCACGCTGGCCGCCGCGCGCCCGATCGGCAGCGCCCTGTCGCGCACCTGGTGGCCGGCCGCCATTCCCGCGGCGCTTGCCGTGCGCAAGCTGCGCCTCCCGGTCGCGGCCCTGATCCTGGCGCCGCCGTTGCTCGACTGGGCGGACAGGAGGCCGCCGCTCGACCCCGCCAGGTATGTCGCGGCACGGCTGCTCGACGACGCCGCCTACAGCATCGGCGTCTGGCAAGGATGCGTAAGGCGCCGCACGGCCCGCCCGCTGCTGCCGGTGATCGGCGGCAAGCGCCCGCCTGGCTGACCGCGAACCGCATGCGGGGACAGCCGCCTCGGGCTGGTGTCCCGGCGCCTGTGATGGGATGAGGGCGCGAACGGCGAGGCAACGGAGGACGGGCGTGAACATCGACAGAAAGCACCGTTACGACGTCGCGGTGTCCTGGACGGGCAACCGGGGGACAGGGACGAGCGGCTACCGCGACTACGGCCGGGATCACCGGATAAGCGCGGACGGCCGGCCGGTCATCGAGGGCAGCTCCGACCCGGTGTTCCGCGGCGACAAGACCCGGTGGAATCCCGAACTCGCGCTCGTGGCGGCGCTCTCCGAATGCCACATGCTGTCCTACCTGCATGTGTGCGCGACCGCCGGAGTGGTCGTGACCGGATACGAAGACGACGCCTACGGCATCATGGAGGAGACGGACGACGGCGGAGGGCACTTCGCCGAGGTCGTGCTCCGCCCCCGGGTGACGGTCGCCGACCCCGCGATGGCCGGCAAGGCAACGGAACTGCACGAGCCGGCGAGCGCCAAGTGCTTCATAGCCAGCTCGGTGAACTTCCCCGTCCACCACGAGGCGGAAGTGATCGCGGAGACCCGGCAGGGATAGCGCGGTCGGTCCCCGTTCAGCCCCCCTCCCGGCCGGCCAGGGACGCTGAGCCGGTGCGTTAAGACTTAATGCCTGTGCCGCTGCGGTACCGAATCACCAGATCCGGCCAGGTGCAAGCGGGTCCGCAGGTAACCCCCATCTGCAACCGGGGCGTATTCCCTGTCGATAGCCATGACCGGTCCCGCACGTGATGCCTGGCACTCGGGTCATGGTCGTCACGGTGGCAGCGTTCCCAGCCGCGCTCAGTCCGGATGACCGCGCTGCAGCGGCGCGCGCTGGTCTCCCGGCCGGACGCTGCGGCGAGGGTGTGCTCCTTCATCTGGCTGATCCTCTCAGCTGCCGTTTCACCGTGCGCGACATGGGGTGGATGGCGCGTTCAGGGTTTGACCGTGAACATTGTTCACTATACAGTGAACAATGTCTTCACAAAATGAATGTAGTTCACCGGACAGACCTGCCGGGCTCCGGCCAGCCGGAGTTCCGACCCGTCGAACGAGCGGCTTCGCGGTCGGGCACATGACCGCCTACCGTCATATCACCCTCAGGCGGCGACGGCAGGAGCCGGCCTGATAGCAGGCTGGTCCCGGAGCCCCGCCCTGCAGCGGCAGGGCGGGGCGGGACAGGCGTACGCGCGGTAAGCGCACTGGCAATCGCGGTAAGGGCACTGGCAATGAGGCCGCGGAAAGGCAGACAGATCATGGTGAACAGCCACAGCGCTCCAAAAAGGCGCTACCTGCCTACAAGTCCCTTCGGGCCTCCGCCTGAGGCTCCTCCCGTCGAGCAGTACGCGCTGCACGACCTGGTGACCCACGACAAGTACGGCCTGGGTCGCGTCATCCTCGTCGAGGGCGATACCGGCGTGGTCATCGACTTCGCCCCGATGAAGGTCCGGATCATGTCGCCGTTCGCGAGGATGAGCAAGCTCTGACGGCAACTACAGCGATGGGTGAGGAGAGCGCATGGCTCAGGGGACAGTGAAGTGGTTCAACGCGGACAAGGGCTACGGGTTCATCTCGCCCGATGACGCGACGCCGGATGTCTTCGTTCATCACTCCGCGATAGAGACTGACGGCTACCGCAGCCTTGAGGACAACCAGCGGGTCGAGTACACCGTCGTCCGCGGTGACAAGGGCCCCCAGGCCGAGCGCGTGCGACGGCTCTAAGACCGGTCGTCGGCGCCGGCTGGTCAACTGCCGGGAGTGGGCCGGTATGCCTCGATTCCGCGCAGGAGCGTTTCGAGGCCAGCGGTGAAGCGCTGGTCGCGATCGCCGTCCCAGGCGTAGAGACCGCACGTGGACAGGGCAGGGAAGCGGTCGGCGGGCAGGGCGCGGAAGAACGCGTGCAGATGTTCCCTGGTCGCCGTGTCGCGCAGCCGCTGCTCGGCGGGCGATGTGGGATCGGCGAGGGCGAAGCCGAGGGTGTAGTCGTAGACCACCCGGAAGGCCAGAGCGGCCTCGCGGCCGGGCAGTCCGGCCGCGAGCAGCGGCGTGAGGAATGCCTCGGCCAGGTCCAGCGACGTGGGGCTGAGCGGGTCCCGGGTCTTGAGCAGGGCGGCGGTGCCTGGATGGCTCTCCAAGACCGCCCGCAGACGGCGAGCCAGCGTTGCGATCTGCAGGGTCCACGGCTCGCTGGCGTTGGTGCGGCAGTCGGTCTCGCCGAGAACCGCGTCGAGTACGAGGTCGTGCAACTGTTCCTTGCCGCGCACGTAACGGTAGAGCGCGCCGGGCACCACGCCGAGGTGGGCGGCGAGGGCGCGCATGCTGAGCGCCTGCGCGCCGTCGGCGGCGATGATCGCCAGGGCCTCGGCGACCACCCGTTCCCGGCTGAGCGCACGGCGCTCGACCGGCCCCTCGTCGGGTGGGTCGAACCATAGCGCGGCGCTGCCCGCATCCGGTGACTGCTGTCCGGCCACGCCTGCCTCCTGGTCGGCCGCCTTGACGGGTGAACAATGTTCACTGTAGCGTGAACATTGTAGCTCGGAAATGAATGGTGTTCACCTTAGCGGTGTTCTTCCGGGTCGCACGGCCGGTGCTGGCCAGGCAGAGGAGGACAATATGACCGTAACGCCATCGGCTCCGCCTTCCGACCGGATCGTCGTCAAGCTCAGCGGCGGCCTAGACTCCGCGGCTGCCCCGGCACTTCGCGAACAACTGATCGACGTGCTGCATCGTGGCACAGGCGTGCTCGTCCTCGACCTGTCGCGCGTTCTGTCGTGCGACACGGCCGGGCTGGCTGTGCTGATTGGCACGCAGCGCCGTGCCAGGCTGCTCGGTACCACGATTTCCCTGCTTGCCCCGAGCCCTGTGGTCGCGAAGGTGCTGCGCTCGACCGGCCTGGATCGCAGCTTCTCCTTCTGCGCGGCGTGAACAGCGCCTGGGCCGCCGCGTGAGCTGGCCGGATCCGCCGTTCCGCCATCTGATGCGGATCACCGACCGTATCGGCCTGCTTGAGCACACCGATGGCATCGTGCCGATGCACGAGCGTGGCTACCGCGTGGAGGACACCGCGTACGGGCTCACGATCGTATGCAGGGAACCCGCACCACGCGATGAGCTAGTCACCCTAGCGCGGCGCTACCTGTACTTCCTCGCCCAGGCGCAGGCAGCCGACGGCAGTTTCCGCAACCACCTCGGCTATGACCGTCACTGGAAGGATGTGCCGGCCACCGCCGACTCCTGGGGGCGTGCACTGCAGGGACTGGGCACCGCTGTCGCCCGCGGCCCCGTCGCGGCGATCCGGGGAGAATCGCTCGCCCGGTTTGACTCCGGTGCTCAACTTCGTTCCGAATGGCCGCACGCGATGGCGTTTGCCGCGCTCGGCGCTACCGAGGTGCTCAGCGTCATCCCCGGCCATGCCGGTGCCCGTCGTCTCCTCGCCGTCGCCGTCGGCATTATCGGTGAGCCGGCGGGCAATCCCGTCTGGCCGTGGCCAGAGCCACGGCTCAGCTACGCGAACGCCTCCATCGCCGAGGCGGTCATCGTGGCTGGCAGGGACCTCGGCGACGATCGCGTAGTCCGCAACGGACTGCGCATGCTTGACTGGCTGCTGTCCGGTGAGACCCGCTGCGGCCACCTGTCGGTGGTGCCCGCGGGGGGCTGGGGCCAGGGCGAGTCCCGCCCCGGTTTCGACCAGCGGCCGGTCGAGGTCGCGGCGCTCGCCGACGCGTGCGCACGCGCCGCCGCGGTGACAGGCGACACCAGCTGGCTGACCGGCGTCGGCCTCTGCGTGGCGTGGTTCCTCGGCGACAACGACGCCAGGACCCCCATGCTCAACGAGCGCACCGGCGGCGGCCATGACAGCCTGGAACCGAGCGGGCGCAGCCGCAACCAGGGCGCCCAGTCCACGCTGGCCATGATTTCAGTGCTGCAGCAGGGCCGTCGCGTCACCGCCGCGCAAGCTGCCCGCGCGGAAGCTGCGCCAAGCGCATAGCACCCGGCGCGTCTCCCGCCGGCTGGGGAGACCGGGGATACTGAGCCGGTGAGCCGGGTACAGTCCAGCACCCCGAAGCAACGGATCGCCGCCGAATGCGCTCGTCATGGCCCCGGTCCGCTGACAGCCGGCTGCGTCGCGCTTCTTGAATGCCGGCCACGCGAGGTGAGCGACAACCTGATCGTCGTGCTCGGCGGCGAGCACGGGCGCAACGTCCTCGACGGGGCAGACGGCGGCAAGGCCGGCTACTGGCCCCGCGTCTGGGCCGCCCGCGCCCTGCTCCATCAGTGGGACCCAGTGGCCACCGCCGCCATCACCGATGCCACCCATTACGAGGCCTGGCGGGTCCGCGAGATGGCCGCCAAGGTCATCGCCGCGCACCGGGTCGGCGATGCGCTCGACGCGGTCGCGGCGCTGCGCACCGACCCGGTCGAACGGGTCCGCGCCGCCGCCTCCCGCGCCGTGACCCTGCTGACGGCCGCGGGCGCCTAGGCCGGACCGTCAACGTCTCCTTCGTGGGTGCCCGCGGTGCTCTCCGGCACTTTTAATGCGTGGCGGATTGCGCCTGGCTGGCGCATACTGTGCCGGTGATACGGCTTGGCACCCCCGCTGACCTGCCTGCGGCCGACAGTGTCTATCGCCGCGCGTCGCTGTCGAACGAGGGCGACCGTGACCGCCTGCTGGCACATCCGGAGCACCTGATCCTGGGACCGGAGGGACTGGCCGAAGGGCGCACGTACGTCGCTGAAGAGGACGGAACGGTTGTCGGCTTCGCCACCTGGGCCAGGACTGGCGACATCATCGAGCTTGAAGACCTGTTCGTTGACCCGGACTGGCGGCGGCGCGGGATAGCCGCCGCCCTCGTCATCCGCATCGTGGACGTTTTGCGGGCGCGCGGCGTGCGATGCCTGGAGGTGACCGCCAACCCGCACGCGCAGGAGTTTTACAGCGTCATGGGCTTCATCGACTGCGGCACGGCCGAGACGGAATTCGTCACCGCTCCACGCAAGCGGCTGTCTTTCCGCTGACCGCCCCGTGAGCGGGCCCGGCGATTGACGAACTGCGTCGGTCTCATCGGCCTGCGCGAGCTCCACTGCCCGCGGGCTCGGTGCTTGCGCCGGCCAGGGGCCGGTCCCCGCCGAATAGGATCTGCGTGAAGTCTTCCGCCCTTTCCTGGCGGGCCCAGTCGCGCTGCAGCTCACACCCCACCTGAACCACGCTGGTCGGCTTGCCGCCCGCTAGGGCGATGCGGTCAAGCCCGGCCTGGTGCGCCTCGGGTGATGTCCCGCCGACGGCATCGGTCACGGGGTAGACCTGGTATCCCTCGAGCATCGCATCCAGCGAGGGGAAGGTCAGGCAGGCTTCTGTCCACAGCGCGGCCATGATCAGCTTGCGGCGGTCGGCTGCCCGGACCGCCTGCTTGAACTGGGTGTCTTCCCAGGCGTTGATCGTGGTCCTGTCCAGGGCGGTTATCCCCGGCAGGACGTCTTGGAGCGGCCCGATGGTGGGCTGGTTGCGGCCGGTGGAGACGTTGACCGTCGACAGCACGATCGGCAGCCGGTACAGCATGGCGAACCGGGCCAGGTGCACCACGCGGTCGACCAGCAGGTCCTGATCCATGGACCTGATCGACGACACCTGGATGGGCTGGTAGTCGATGATGATGAGCGCGCAGTTCTGCGGCGTAAGGAGATGGTCTGCGAGAGGATCGCGGACGGGTTCGCTTGTCATGAGATGCCCCCTTATAGCTGACTGGACAAGCAGCGGACTGCCAATCCTGCTCTGCTAGTCCATCAGGCTCGTGCCCGCTGGCAAAAGCGGGGCAGGCTGTCACGTCATAGGCTCGCGCTATATCGGCAGGGAATGTACGACCCGACGCACACTAGCCCGATGGGGTCGGTGGGGTAACGATCGGATAGCGGGGGACGGGTCGGGAAGGGCACTCGATCCAGCAGCCTGGCCGTGTGCCGTCCTGCCAGATGCCGTACGCGTCGCGCCAGGTGGTGTTGCTGCCCAGGCCGTAGCTAGTCAGCTGGCGCTGGCCGTCGAGCCGGATCGCGAACTCGTCGCCGTTGATGCCGACAAGGGCGACCGTGCCGGTCTGCGCGGTCGGTGTGAGGGTCGCGGTGGTGAGCGACTTCCCGGCCCAGAATCCAGCGGCGGCCAGAAGGATCGCGGCCGCGCCAAGGGTCATGCGGTTCCTGTTTCGCGTCGTCATGAACGGCTCCTCAGTACGGTTGGCTGCGGGCGATGATGCGGCCGCTCTTGTCGTAAGCTGCCTCGCTGGTGACGTCGCTGCTGGTAAAGCTGTTGCCCGGGGCGCTGATCCAGGCCAGGAAAACTCCGACGGTCTTACCGCCACCAATGGGCACTGGCACGACGTTGGCGCTGACGTCCTTGCCGAATGCCGTGAGGACCACCCGGACTGCCTGCGGGCTGGTCAGGCCGAGGACCGGCCACGAGGTACCGGGCACAGACGACGAAGCCAGCGCAATGTCAGGGACCAGCGCGCTGAAGGCGACGCCTCCGCCGCCCGGAACCTCAGACCGAGGCCACGCCGGGCATTCAACATGCTCGGTAGCATCCTGGCTGGAGCTGCGGAACGTCGCCCAGCACACCTCGCCGCGTCGGGTGGCCCAGGCCACCGTGGTCCAGTGCTTGGGCCAGCTGCTGATCAGCGTCAGCTTGCCGTTCGCCGGAGGATCTTCGGCCACCTGGGCATCGATCGGAGCCGCGCTCGGGGCGGCTGCCGGGCCGGACTGGCTCGGGAACATGCTGACCGTGAAGCCACGCGCGCCCGCGATCACGCTTCCGACCGCCGCGCAAGCGGCCAGCACCGCGCCAAGCTGTGTGAGTCGGCGGCGCTGGCGGATCCGCTTGCCGTGGCCGATGATCGCTGTCAGGTCGAGGTTCGGCGGCTGCGGGTCGGGGTAGCGCAGATCTACCGGACATGCAGGGCGGGGCTGCGGACTGGTCATGACGCGACCTCCGATCGGAGCTCGGCATCGGCGCGCAGCTTGGCCAGCGCCCTGGACGTGGCGCTCTTGACGGTGCCGGGTGAGATGCCCAGCTCCCTGGCGATCTGGAGTTCCGACAGGTCCAGGTAGAAGCGCAGCGCCAGCACAGCCCGCTCCCGGCTGGTGAGCTTGGCCAGCGCACGGAGCACCAGGTCGCGGGCGGCGGACGCGGCGGCCGGATCGACGTGGGCGAAAACCTCAGGAACTTGCGGCGAGGGCTGCTCAAAGCGGACACGCCGGCGCCACCAGTCGGTGTTCGCATTGATGATGCAGCGCCGCACATAGGCCGCCGGGTCACCGCCACGGATGTCCCAGGCGGCGTAGGCCTTGGCGAACCCGTCCTGGGCAAGACCCTCGGCCCGGCCGCGGTCACCGCTCAGCAGCTCTGCCAGCCGGACCATCTTGCCCTGGTAACCCGTGACGAAGTCGGTGAACTCGCCGAGTTCATCGTGTCGGGACACCGGACCGCCCTTTTAAGTCTGCTGCTTTCTTGCCTTAACGTTCCAGACGCAGGAGGGCTCCGCCAGGTTCTGCGCGTCGCTGAGTACAGCAGATGAGCGCCCGGACGTGCGCCGGCGCTCTCTGTGCGCTCGCGGTGCGGCCCTAAGCGGGCGGCGGCCAGTCCGGGCAGCCCGTAGAGCCTGCTCCCGCCCGGGCTGATGGCAAGATCCCATACATTCCGCGGAACCGGGATGGGGGCTCGCGCCTTCCCGGACCTGGCATCGATCGCGATGACCTCGCCTGCCCGGCGGTGATAAGGGTTCCCGGCGCCCACGTAGAGCGTCCGCCCGTCAGGCGAGATGGCCAGTGCCTGCGACCCGGCGGGTACCGGGATCGGCCTGCCCGGGCGGCCGGAAGCGACGCTGACCGGCACTACCGCGAGCGACTTGCCCCCGCTGTCGTCCAGGACGTACAGCAGCGCGCTATCAGGCGAGGCCACCATGTTCTGTGGCCCGCCCAGGCGCAGCGGCTTTGCAGCCCGCCCCGCCGCGAGGTTGACCGGCGTCACCGCGTCGGCACTGGTGCTCTTCGCGATCAGCGCGAAGAGAGTCTTGCCGCCGGGGGAGACGGCCACCGAACCAGCCGCGTCCTGGCTGGATCCCACGCTGATCATCCGCGGGCCGGACCGCCCGGCCGCAACATGCACGCCCGCCCAGCTGATGACGACGAGCCCCAGGAGCGAAGCCAGGGCCAGCCCCGTCTTCAGCTTCGCGCCGCGCCAGGCGATCGGTGACATGCCAGCCATCTTCTCGTAGCCTGCGCGCCGATAGCCGGTTAACCGTCCCCTTTCCGGGTTGAATGATGGCACGCCGCAGATGAACCCGGCGGAGCTTCATTGTCGAGCCCAGAACAACCACTCCGATCTACGCTGATCTGGTTGCGACCGGGTACCGGGGACAGCAGCCCCCGTACGACGCCTTCTGGGGAGCGCGGTATGCCGTCATCGAGGACCCGGACGGGAACGCGGCCGGGATCATGAGCCCCGGTCGACCCTGACCGGCGATCACTGCCGGACTTCGGCGAGGCGTAGTCTCAGGCCCCCGCTGAAGGGCGCGCGATATAAGGCGGATCTTGCCGAGCTGAGCTTGGGTGTGGCTGTCAGCATCGCTCGCGTGGTCGGCAATCCGAATGAGACGGCCTGGCTGGGGCTGCGGATCGCCCTGGTCGTCCCGTCTTCCCTGGGCGCGTGGCGGCCACGTCGCCGGGTGGCTATCCCGCCAGTGCGTACGCGGCGGCGAGCCAGCCGCGGAGTTCGTCGTCAAGATCAGTGACTGCGGTGATGCGGACACGGTGGGTGAACAGCGGGTTGAACCTGGCCGCTGACTCCAGCCGGCCGGTCGCTGGCGTTGCCGACAGGATCATTCCGAGGTCGATCCGGCTGGTGGTGCTGGGCTGGATCATCGCGAACTGCTTGCGGCGGCGGAGGCTCAGGTAGCCCTTCTTCGGGGCGATGTCGAAGCTGCCGAGCGCGCGAATTTCATCGAGAAGGGCATCGTGTAGCGGCCGGAGTCCGGCTTTCGCGCCAGCGTAGAGAGCGTCGGCCGGGTCCGGTGGTGCGGCTACGCCGGCGTGATCGCGTTGCCGGGCAAGCAGCGAGACGCGGTGCGCGGCGCCGTGCGCGAGGCCGTGGTCACCTTGAGCATCGCCACGACCGCGTTGTGCTTGTTCAGGCCCGACGCGTCGATGACCCCGAACCAGTAATCGAGGGGCTTGCCGTAGGTGGTCTCGATATTGCGGATCTGGGACTGCAGGGCGGCGTCGACGTCCATCAGGTCTCCTCGGTGAGTGCGGGTGCCGCGGCTAGCGCGGTGATTTGGCTGGTGATGTGCTGGCGGACCGCATCGGCGGGCTCGAGCGCGAGAGCGTCGCGGTATGCGGCGACGGCATCCTCGCGGCGGCCGCACCGGGCCAGCATCGCGGCCCGGGCGATATGCAGCTGCTGCCAGCGGGCGAGCCGGGAGCTGGCGGCAAGCGTGTCGAGGATCGCGAGCCCGGCCGCCGGCCCCTCCGCGTACGCGACGGCGACGGCCCGGTTCGCCTCGATGACCGGGGACGGGTCGAACCGGAGCAGCTCGCCGTACAGCGCGGCGATCTGCCGCCAGTCAGTGTCGGAGCTCCTGGCCGCGTCTGCGTGGCAGGCGGCGATGGCGGCCTGCAGCTGGTACGGGCCGGGACGGCGCTGGGCGAGCGCCGTCTCGATCAGGATGCGTCCCTCGTCCAGGCGGCCCTGGTCCCAGCGGCTGCGGTCCTGGTCAGCGAGCAGGACCAGCGCGCCGTCCTGGTCAGCGCGGGCGGCGCTGCGGGCGCTGGTGAGCAGGATGAGCGCGAGCAGCCCGGTGACCTCGGGCTCACCCGGCAGGAGCCGGTGCAGGCTCCGGGCGAGCCGCAGCGCCTCCTCGGACAGGTCATCCCGGACGACGGCGCCGGTGCCCTGCGGCGAGTGCCCCTCGGTGAACGTGAGGTAGACGGCGCGCAGTACCGACGCCAGGCGGGCCGGCCGGTCGCCAGGACCGGGCACCCGCAGCCGGATGCCCGCGTCGCGGATCTTCCGCTTTGCCCGCACGATCCGCTGGGCGATGGCCGGCTCGGGCAGCAGCAGCACCCGCGCGATGGCCGCCACGGGCAGCCCGCACACCACCCGCAAGGTGAGGGTCACCCGCGCTGCCGGGTCCAGCGCCGGGTGGCAGCAGGCGAACAGCAGCGCTAGCTGGTCGTCGCCGGCGACGGCACTGCCGTCCTGCTCGGCAGCGACCTGCTCCTGCACGGCTTCGCGCTCCTTCCCCGGACGGGTGCTCTCGCGACGCAGGTGGTCCAGCGCACGGCGCCGCGCGACCGTGACGACCCAGCCCCCGGGATTGGCCGGCCAGCCTTCGCGCGGCCACTGCTCCACAGCCGCCGCGCACGCCTCCTGCGCGCAGTCCTCTGCCAGCGACAGGTCGCCCGCGAGCCGGGCCACCGCCGCCGCGGCGGGCCACCACGCGGTGCGCAGCGCCCGCTCGATGTCCCCGCTCAGTGCGGCCCCATCACCATCACCGGCCGGACCTCGACCGACCGTACTTAGCCGACGGGATCATCGCCGCGTACTGCAGCGCCGTATCGAGATCCTCGCAGTCCAGGATGTAATAGCCGCCGAGTTGCTCCTTGATCTCGGCAAACGGCCCGTCGCTCAGCAGCGTCTCACCGTCGCGGACCCGGACGGTGGTCGCGGTCTGCGGCGGCTGCAGCGGGCTGCTGTCCACCAGGACCCCAGCATCCGCCATTGCCGTCGTCGCGGACTGGAACTCGCCGAGCATCTGGATGAACTCCGGCGTCCCCGGCGCCGGCCCGGCATCCGGCTCGCCGTAAAGCAAGGCAATGTACTTCATGTCGTCCTCCCACGACGGTGTCTCCGCAGTCACTGTGTTATCGAACTTAGCCTCACGGATTCGACAGCGGCGGGGGAGAAAAAACCTGATGTCAGAGACGGTCACGTCGCCCCGCCCTTGGTCCAGCCACAGCTGGGCACACCGTACTCGGGCTCTTTACCCGCCCAACGCGAGGCTGCCCGATGTCCTGCCGATTGTGCAGCCGGCCTCGCTGTCCGCGCTGGGAGTGATTCCCTTTCAGGTCAACCCGCACTACCCGGCCGCCGGCCCGCTGCGCACGGCACGCGACCGGCGGCTGGGGGAGTTCCTGGAAGAAAACGACGTTCCCGTGCTCGGCCTGTGCGAGGGATCCTGGCTGCACGTGTCCGCTGCCCGGGCGACGGCGGGCGGCACCGCCGGCGGCCGGGTCCTCACCCGCGGGTCGTTCCCCGCGACGTCCAGCCCGGCGATGACCTCACCGCCCTCCTCCGCAGCCGCGGTAGCTGACGTATTAAGTGCCGCGCATGGCGATTCTTCAATAAGGCGGATCCAGCGCGATGAGTCGGCATAGCGTGACTAACCCCGACCTGCGTCGTGGTGGGAGATCGCTGGGTCCAAGCGCTGTCAGGCCTGCCTGCCGCATCCGTTGCACGGGGCGGCGCCGCCGGGCCTTGCAGTCAGTCCGGCCCGATGGTGCCACACTGAAGGGGACGGCTCCCTGCGATCCCCCGATCGCGCCGCTGTATCGATGGATAGGTGAACAGCGATGCCTTCCCGCATACCGAGAGGCCCGGGTCTTCCCTTCGGCGGAGGACTCAACTTGCTGCTAGTTGCTGGCGGCGCGTACTTCATGTGGGAGCACGAGCAGGGCCGGCACGGACAGCCGCACCTGCTGTGCCCGCTGTGCTGGCTGAATAAGATCGCCCCGGCCCCCGAGGCGTCCGGTACGCCTGGCCCGGCCGAGCCACCGGAACAGACCTGACTAGATGATGGCCCGGCGTATGGTGCTGAACCCGCCGAGCCCCAACGCGATGCTGAGCGCCGCCAGCACGCCGGTCAGTGCGGGTGCCTGCACCGTGGTGAAGAAGTGCCCGAACGCGGTCCAGTCGTGCGTCAGCGTCACCACGGCCACGACGGCGAGCACCACCAGCATCTGGGCGACGACGAACGAGACTATGCCAATCACGTTCCACCGCCGGTAGACCAGCCCGTACCACATGCCGTACAGGAAGAAGAGCATCAGCAGCACGAACGAGGTGACCCAGGTCTGGTACCACGGGCCGTCCATGATCCACGGCACCCGGAAAAAGTGCAGTGAAGAGCCCCACCCGCCACTGGCACGCTCGAGCGCCTGCAGCACGGTCAGCGCCAGGCCGTAGGCGATGCCAAGTGCCAGCACCAGCAGGGCGGTGCCAAGGTAGTACCTGCGGCGGCTGACGCCAAGCATCAGGCCGAACGGCAGCTCCCTGGTCATGCTCGACACACCGCAGATGAGCAGGAAGATGTAGATGGTCACCAGCCCCGGAGGTGTTCGCGCGCGCCAGCGGCAACGAACATCCCGATGCCGCGGCGCTTCTCCAGCACCCCGTCGTCCACCAGCATGTTGATCCCCTTCGCCGCGGTGGCCGGGTTGATGCGGTAGAAGGCAGCCAGCTCGTTCGTCGACGGCACCCGTGAGCCCTCGGCCAGCTGGCCATCGACGATGTCGTCGGCCAGCTGCCCGGCGATCTGCACGAACAGCGGCGTTCCATCGTCGAGCGCCGGCACCACGCCTTCCGGTTTAGCTGGTTAGTCGGTTAGTTACTCGAGTAATGTGCCGATGCAGTGATGGGACGTCAACGATCGCCCGCCCAGATCAGCCGGTCGGTAAACGTCATGGCAAGCTGACGGCTATCCCAGCACGTCGCCGCGGAGCTGCGGGAAGACCTTTGACACCTTCCCCAGGAGGTATTCGCCGTAGCTGCCGGTGAAGGCCCGCAGGTCCTGGCCGTCCCATCGCCGCCTGCCGTCGTCTCCGGCGGCGGCGAGGCCGGGGAGCGGCGGTACCTCGTCGGCGAATCCGGGATCCAGGAAGAACGGGAAGGAGAGCCGGCCGTGGCCGCTGAGGTTGCGGACCCGGTGCGGCGTCGAGCGGTACCAGCCCTCGGTCAGACGGTCGAGCATGTCGCCGATGTTGCAGACCAGGGTCCCCGGGATGGGCGGGGCGTCGACCCAGCCTTCGGGCGCGGCGACCTGCAGGCCGCCGCTGTCGTCCTGGGCGAGCAGGGTCACCAGCCCGTAGTCGGTGTGCTCGCCCACCCCCCAGCCGTCGGCCTGCGGCAGTGACGGCGGGTAGTGGAAGATCCGGAACAAGATGGTCGGGTCCGCAGTATAGCCGGCGGTGAAGTACCCGGCATCCAATCCGAGGCTCATGGCCACTCCGGCGAGAACGGCCTGGCCCGCTTGTGTCAGGGCGTCAAGGTAGGCAAGCACTAGGGGGCGCAGCCGGGGGACCTGCCGAGGAAACAGGTTGGGTCCATGCAGCGGCAGCCCGGCCAGGACGCGCGGATCATCGCCGGGCAGCTCGGCGCCGAAGTACAGCCCTTCCTTCAGGTCCGGCTGCCCGGAGGTGAGCTCGGCGCCCACCGGGAAGAAACCCCGCCAGGCCCGGCCGCCGCGCTCCATGGCGATCTCCAGCTTGTCCGCCAAGGGCAGCGCGAAGAACTCAGCGCTCGCGTCGGCCAGCTCATCCAGCAGTACGGCCGGCACGCCATGGCCCGTCACGTAGAAAAAGCCGCGATCACGGCAGGCCAGCTGGATCTGCTCGGCCACCGCAGCCCTCGCCGCCGCCGCAGCGCCGTCGACCAGCGGCCCGACATCGATCACCGGTAGCCCGGCTGAACGGCTAGAACCTGCCATGAATTCATTCTCCCCACCTTTCCGCTGACCGGCCAGAAAGGGTGCATCAGCCGCAAGGCGGATACATAAACCATCCCTGGGCATGACGACCGGGGCGGGTGACCGTGCCTAGCCTTTACTTCCGTGGCAGCGGATGCCGTGGCCAGCGGCCTGCGTGACCGACGGGTCTGGCGGAAGCACCTGCCGTCACTCGCGTTGTGGGCGCTGTGGCTCGTGAGCCGCACCGTGCTCTACCTCATTGGCACGGTTCCGCGCCTGGCCGGCGATGTGGGGCTATACCAGCACTGGTACGTGTGCTGCCTGTCCCGGCACGCCTTCCCGTCGGCCGATCCGATGTGGCAGTACCCGCCGGGCGCCGGCTTTGTCCTGTGGCTGCCCGGGCGGCTGCCGGGCAGTTACCTGAACGATTTCGCGCTGCTGGCCATCGGCTGCGACCTGGCCGTCACGATCGTCTTGGTCGCGGCATCCCGGCGGAGCGGGTCGCGGGCCGGGGCCTGGTACTGGGTGTGCGGCGTCCCGGTCCTCGGCCCGCTGGCCATCGACCGGCTGGACATGATCCCGGTCATGCTGTCGGTCACCGCGCTCTGCGCGGCCGGGCGCGGCGGCATCCGCGGCGGGGTGCTCGCCGCCGCGACGGCGGTGAAGGCATGGCCGGTCATGCTGCTGGCGGGTACCGCGCCCGGGCAGTGGCGCCGCATTCTCCCCGCCCTCGCGGCGGGGCTCACCGCCATTGCCTTCCTCCGCGGCCCGACGATGAGCTTCCTCGCGCACCAAGACGCGCGCGGCACCGAGATCGAATCGGCCGTCGCGGTGCCATTCATGATCTGGCGGCTCGTCGGCTGGCACGGGTCGATCGTCTACAAGTACGGCGCGTGGCAGCTCAGCGGCGAGTACTCCGGGCTCGCGCGGGATGCCTCGAGAGTGAGCCTGCTCCTCATCGCGGCGTCCGTGACGGTCTGGTGCCTGCTGACCGCGCGGGGCCGCATCCAGTGGCGGCCGGTGTTCGCGGCCGACGCGCCGCTGGCCGTGACGCTGCTGGTGCTGGTCGCCAGCCCGGTACTCAGCCCGCAGTACATGCTGTGGGCCGTCGGCCTGGCCGCCGTCTGCCTCGCCGCGAGGCAGACCACCCAGCGGCCTGCCGCGCTGGCCATCCTGACCGCTGCCCTGCTCACCGTCGTCGTCTTCCCCACCGGATGGCAGAGCCTGCTGGGGGGATCCGCGCTCGTCACGGGCATCCTGGCCGCGCGTGACGCGCTGCTGGCCGTGGCCGCGGCCGCGTCGTGCTGGCGTCTGCTCAGCGCCGCCCGGTCCCGCGGCGAAAACCGCGTGCAGGTGCACGAAGTTAGTCGCCGAAGCGGGCCGCGAGTTCGGCGACCCGGTTAGGGCGGTGCTCCAGCCGCATCCGGCCGGCGCGCTCGAGCAGGCTCATGCCGTGCAGCGCGCTCCAGAACACCTCGGTCGCGGTCCCGTCACTGTCGTCGAGCGCCGCGGCAAGGGCGTTGAAGCCGGAGCGCAGCTCGGCCTCCGCGTCGTCTTGGGCGAAGCGCGCATCGATCGGCAGCTGGAACATCGCGTCATAGAGCGACGGATGCGCCGCCGCGAAGTCAAGGTACGCGCCGGCCACCGCGACGGCGGCCCGCGCACCCGTCTTGTATCCCATGGCCGCCCGCGTCGCCTGTGCCAGCTCGGCGAATCCGGCGAGCGCCACCGTGCGCATGATCTCGGTCTTCCCGCCGGGGAAGTGCTGATAGAGCACGGGCTGCGTGTAGCCGATCGCGTCGGCCAGGCGCCGCGACGTGACGGCGCCCCAGCCGTCGGCGTCGGCCACGGCCCGGGCGGCGTCGAGGATCTGCTGCCTGCGCTCGGCCACGCGCCGTGCGCGGATACCCGGTTCTGCCATGGTTCCTCCCCCTTGCGTTCCTGCCGGTTCCCGTCTAGGTTAGCACTGCTAGATAATCTAGCACTGCTAACCAGAAAGGGCTCGCTCGTCATGTTCAACACACTCGCCGTCATCGCCGCGACCGTCGCCGGAATCATGGTCGGCGTCGAATTCGCGGTGGCGGTCTTCGTCAACCCGATGCTGCTGCGGCTGCCGGTGGGATCCGCGATCGAGGCACGCGCCGACGGCGGGCGGGTACTCGGTCGCGTCATGCCGTTCTGGTACATCGCCTCGCTGATCCTCATCGCCGCACTGGCCGCCGCCGCGAAGGGCGGCACGGCAACCAATGCCGCCATCGCCGCCGCCGCACTGTTCGCCGTGAGCGTCGTCATGTCGATCGCCCTGCTCGTGCCCATCAACAACCGCTCCAAGACCTGGACGGCCGACGACCACCCCGACGACTATCGCGAGCAGTCGCAGCGCTGGGACCGGCTGCACTACGCGCGGGTCGCCATCCTCGTCGCCGGGTTCGTGCTGACGCTCGTCGCCGCCACGGCCGGCTGAACCGCCGCATCCCGCGGATGCCGCCGGGCGGAACCGGTAACCAGCGCTCGACCAGATGCTCGCGGCCGGGCGGCGGCTCATACGGCTCAGGCCAGAAGTCCGTCACCCGCGTGATCAGCCCGTCAGCAAACTCGAAAAACGCCATCGCGTCAGCGGCACGGCCATCGAGAAGCCACTCGAACCACACCACCCCGTGACGCTCATCGGCAATCGTGACCTTCGGCCGCAGATGCCAGTCGCCGGGGTACTCCTGATTGAACCGCAGGTAACGCTCACGCCCCCGGATGCGCTCCCTTGACTGCGGGATCTCGTAGACCACCGCTGGATGCAGCAGCCCGGCCCAGACATCCCAGTCCCTGGCCTCCAGGCTCGCGATGAAGCGCTCGGCCAGCTCACGGTTGCCGCTCATCCAGGCAAGCTACCTTGCCGTCTCCGTGGCGACGAACTCAGCGGGCCAGTTGTCAGGCGCATAGCCGGCGGCCAGATCCACGTGGTGGTATTCCAGCTCGCTGCGCAGGCTTGCCACTGTGCCGCGCACCGGATGACGGCCGCCCCGCAGCCAGATCGCGGGCGCGTCCCACAGGCCGGCGGGGTGCTGGCGCATCGCGGTGAGGCATTCCGATACGGCGCGGTCCACGTCAGCGCGGATGATCGTCGCCGGACGCCCTGCTCCTGCCTCAATGGCATCGGCGCGGGCCTGCTCGGAGGGGTACTGCTCGCCGATGAGGCCTGCCTGAGCGGCGCGCAGCATTCCGGTGCGGGAGTCGGCTGCCTGCGCCACATGGGTGAGCAGGTGCGCGCGGGTCCACCCCGGCAGCGCGCAGGCCCCGCGCACGTCGTCGTCGGCCAGCGCCCGCACGGCGCCGAGAAAGCGATCCGCGCTCGCGGCCAGGGTGGCCAGCTCGGGCATGTCCGTTACGGTCACTGACCGAACGCTACCCTGGCGCACGCCCCCGCGCAGCCGGCCACCACCCCCGGCGGGTGATGCGCTGCTGGCATCCCGGCCTGATCCTGTGGCAGTGCCCCGTCAATATCGTGCCTGGTGAGGAGGAGTGTGATGGCTCAACAAGGTGAGGCGCAGCAGGCGCGACAAGAGACCCGACGACTCAGCGGCGGGATGATCACCTCGCTCATCGGCCTGGCGGTGCTGGTCATCTTCATCATCGAGAACCGGATGCGCATCAAGATACGCTTCCTGGCCTGGCACTTCATCTGGCCGCTGTGGGTCTACACGATCGTGATCGCGCTATTCGGCGCGTTGGCCTGGTTCGGCCTCGGCGTGATTCGCCGCCATCGGCGCCGCAGGGAACGGCGCGAACGCTGACGGGACCGAACGGTTCAGCCGGTCAGGTAACGCCTTTCCCAGCTGGTCGCGACGGCGTCTCAGGTAGGCGGTCTCGGCGGTGTTGCCCGCCAGTTCGATGGCCTTGTCGTACGCCGCGCGCGACTGCTGGCTGCGGCCAAGACGGCGCAGCAGGTCGGCGCGGGTCACCTGGTAGGCGTGATAGCCGGCCAGCCTGTCCGCGAGCCGGTCGACGGCCGCCAGTGCCACCTCCGGGCCGTCAAGCTCGGCGACCGCGATGGCCCGGTTGAGCGCGATGATCGGCGAGGGATCAAGCCGGACGAGCTGGTCGTAGCGGGCGACGACCTGCGGCCAGTCGGTGTCGCGCACGTCGCGGGCAGCGGTGTGCACGGCGGCGATCGCCGCGAGGATTTGGTAGCGGCCCGGCGCCGCGCCGGCGGCCAGGCGCTCGCCCACCAGCCGGTGCCCCTCGGCGATCAGCGCCGCGTCCCAGGCGCCGCGGTCCTGCTCGCCGAGGGGGACCAGTTCGCCGTCCGCCGAGACGCGGGCGGTGCGGCGGGCCTCGGTGAGGAGCATCAGCGCCAGCAGCCCGGCCGCCTCGCCATCGTCCGGCAGCAGGCCGCGGATCAGGCGGGCGAGCCGGATCGCCTCGGCCGTCAGCTCGTGACGGACGGGATCGGTGCCGGGACCGGTCGCCAGGTAGCCCTCGTTGAAGACCAGAAAGAGCACGGCGAGCACGCCGGAGACCCGTGCCGGGAGATCCTCAGCCGACGGCACACGGAACGGGATGCGGGCCGCCTTGATCTTGGCCTTCGCGCGGGTGATGCGCTGCCCCATGGCGGTCTCCGGCACCAGGAAGGCCCGAGCGATCTCGGGTACGGTCAGGCCGCCGACCATGCGCAGCGCCAGCGCCGGGTCTCCTTCGCCAGCGCCGGGTGACAGCAGGTGAAGATCAGCCGGAGCCGCTCGTCGTCGATGGCGCCGAGAGGCTCGGGCAGGTGGTCGTCGTGCAACAGCTGCGCCTCTCTGTGCTTGTCATCGCGCCTGCTCTCGCGCCGGATCTTGTCGATGGCCTTGCGGTTAGCGGTCGTGGTCAGCCAGGCGCCGGGATTGGGCGGCACGCCATCGGCCGGCCACCGCTCGACGGCGGTCGCGAACGCCTCGGCGGCTGCCTCCTCGGCGATGTCGAGGTCACCGAAACGCCTGGTCAGGGAGGCGACAACGCGCGCCCACTCCTCCCGATGGGCCCGGCTGACCGCCTCCATGACGTCGGCCGCGCTCACAGGAACGGGCGCACCTCGATCCTCCGGTTGCAGGCCTTCGACCCCTCGGCGGCGAGCTTGAGCGCCACGTCGAGGTCGGGGGCCTCCATGATCCAGAAGCCGGCCAGGTACTCCTTCGACTTAAGGAACGGCCCGTCGCTGAACATCGGCTCCTCACCGCGGTTGTCGATGACAGTGGCCGTGCTCGGCGCCGCCAGGCCGCCGGCGAACAGCCGGTGACCCCCCGCTATGAGCCGCTCGTTGAACGCGTCGATGGCCGCCATCTCGTCCGGGGTGGCTTGGCCGGTCGTGTCATCGATCACGGAAACCAGGTACTGCATCACGGGTCATCTCCTGTGGTTCGCGGTGCCCCTTGAGGGCAGCCTCTCACCCCTGCTACGAACACCCCTGCCCCGATCCGACACCGTCTCCCCGATGTCTTTCAAGACTTTCCGTGCGGCACGCGTAACTCGCCCGGTTGGTCGGCGGCGATGACCTGGATGGTCGTCAGGGTCGGATCGGCGGCGTAGGCGATGCGGCCGCCGTCGGCCCGCGCGGCCTGCAGCGCGCCGAGCGCGGCCGCGGAGATCACCTCTCCGGGCGCGAGGACGGGGACGCCCGGCGGGTAGGGCGCGATCAGTTCGGCGCTCACCCGGCCCACGGCGGCGGCCGCGGTGACGGTCTCGTGGCGGGCGAAGAACGCGCTGCGGGGGTCGGTCGCGGTGACCGGCTCGACGGTCCAGGCGGCGGCCGGTGAGATGCTGCGCGGTTCGCCACGGTGCCTTTCGACTGCGGCCGCCAGGGCGTCAACCAGGCGGGCGACGGAGGATTCGTCGTCAGAGAGCGTCACCATGGGGGCCAGGACGTCACGGTCGGCCATTTCCAGCGGAATGCCCGCGGCGAGCAGGTCTGCCTCGACGGCGTGCCCGTGCGCGCCGGTGCCGGCCAGCAGCACGACCAGCTTGGCCGGGTCCACGTCCAGCGGCCCGGCCGGGTGCCCGTCCGGTCGGCTCGTCACGACGGCGAGCCCGGGGACGGCGGCGAGCCGGCCGCGGGCGCCGTCCACCAGGTCGACGAGCCGGGCAATCAGGCCGGCGCCGTGCTGCTGCAGGAGCGCCCTGGCGGCGTCCGTGCTGGCGAGGATCGCACCGGCCGGGCTGGTGGTGTGGGTGGCGTCGAAGGCCCGCTCGAGCCGGTCGGGGTCGAGCAGGCCGCCGGACCGCCGGGTGCGGGCGAGCAGCAGCGCGGCCTGGCTCCACGCGGGCAGCGTCTTATGCGCGCTGGTGATGAGGGCATCGGCGCCGACGGCGAGCGCGTGCGGCGGCACCGCGGCGGAGAACCCGAAATGGGCCGCCCAGGCGGCGTCCACGACGAGCGGCACGCCGGCGGCGTGCGCGGCGGCCGCATGACGGGCGATGTCGGAGCGGGTGCCGATGTAGGACGGATCGCCGAGCACGACGCCGCACGCGTCTGGGTGCGCGGCGAGCGCTGCCTCGACCGCGGCCACGGGCACGGCCCCCGGCAGGCCGGTGACGGCGTCCAGTTCCGGCCGGACCCACACGGGCCGCAGCCCGGCAAGCACGATGCCGAGCAGCAGCGAGCGATGCAGGGTACGGGTGATGACGAGGTCCTGCCCCGGCCTGCCGAGGGCGAGCACCGCGGCCTGATTGGCGTGCGTCGAGCCGCCGACGGACAGCCGGCACCAGTCCGCGCCCCAGGCGGCCGCCGCCCGCCGCTCGGCCTCCGCGAGCAGCCCGCCGTCCTGTTTCATGGTGTCCAGGCCCGCGTACAGCGGCACATCGCTGCGCACCACGTCGCCCACCAGGTGCGTGCGTTGCTTATGACCGGGGATCGTGAACGGCGTCATGGCGCCCGCACGGACAGCGGCGCCGAACCGCAGCCAGCCGTCAAGCAGCGGCGCGTCGCGCGCGAGGCCAAGCGGATCGGCGTGGTCGTGCGGTTCGGGCGTCACGCAGCACACCATACGACTTCCGACGTCAGTCACCATTCCGAACGGATGCGGCTGACCCTGGCCGCCGCGCCGTGGCGCCGCTAGATGAACTCCCGCCAAACGATCGATGTACGGACTTATCACCACGGCTTCCACCGAATACGCTCAGCGGACAGGGTCACAGCGCAGCCCGCCGCGTCACCGCGCGGCGGGGCTGAGGGGCGGCAGTCTCGCGGGGAGACGTCATGCGCAAGGCACTTTCCATCACTCGCATCGCTGCGGCCACGGGCCTGGCCGCAGCGGTCCTCGTCGCCGGCCAGGCGGCAGCCGGCGCGAGCACGGGCGGCAGGGACCCGGTATCTGGCGCCTCGTTCGGGCCCGGGCACTGGTCACAGGTGACCGCCACCGGCACGCAAATCATCGCCGACGTCGGCCTGGTCCGCGGCGCAGACGGCCTGCTGCACGTGCTGTGGACCACCGGGGCCTCCGGCGGGCACCAGAAGATCATGGACACGCCGGTCGCCGCGACGGGCAAGCCGGGCGCGGCGGTCACCATCGCCGGCAGCCTGTTCCTCGCCACCGACCCGGACGCGACCGCCACACCTGGCGGCCTCGACGTGTTCTGGAACGGCATCAAGTCCGACACCGCCAACAGCCCGCAGGGCACCTTCGAGGCGACCAGGCCGCGCAAGGGCGGTCACTGGACGGTGACCCCCGGAGCCGTGCCGCCGCTGCCGGGAATCCCGTTCACCAGCGATTCCGACTCGGCGGGCACCGGCACCAACGGCAAGCCGTGGGTGGCGTTCAGCGGCACCGACTCGCTGGTCGTGCTGCACCAGGGCCAGAAGGAGACCCGGATACCGCCGACGCAGTGCTGCGTGTACCACTCCGGCATCGCCAGCGCCGGCAAGACGTCGGCGACCTGGCTGGCCTATCTCTCCCTGATCACCGGCAAGCAGGGCATCTACCTGCAGAAGCTCGCAGGCAATGGGCGTTCTGGCGGCGCGTTCCGGCTGCCGGGCACGGTCACCAAGGGCAACACGTTCCCGCTGGCGCAGCGGATCGGCATCGCCGGGCGGGGCACGGCGGGCGTGTACATCCTGTACGGGGCGGGCTACCCGGTGATCAGGACGCTTGAGGTGCTCCGCGCCGGCACCACGAAGCCGGTCAAGCTCGAGACGTTCGGCGGGTTCGCCGAGGAGGTCGCCGGTGACACGATCAGCGCCGGGCCGAACGGCCGGCTCTGGGTCACCTGGTTCGACGGCGACGGCACGCCGCCCCGGCTGTTCGTCCGGGCGTCAGGCACCACGGGACTGTCCTTCGGCAAGACGGCGCAGGTCGGCCTGCCCGCGGGCACGACCAACGTCTACAAGGTGTACACCAGCGCCCAGGCCGGCAAGCTCGACGTGGTCGCGCTGCTGACCATTCACGGGAAGACCGCGTACTGGGCCACCCAGGTGCCGCTGCCCAAGAAGTAGCGACCGCGGGCTCCGCCCGAGTTCCCTGGACAGCCGGGTCTTGCCGATCCCGGCCTCCCCGCCAATGAGGGCGAATGCCGGTTCCCCGTCGTCGACCCGGTCGAGCAGGCTCGCGAGCGATGCCAGCTCTTCCCGTCGGCCGATGAAGACCGGGCTTACCACGTTCGCGCCCACGCCAACACCATCCCATAGCGCGCCGGGCCCCGCATCCGCTCGGCATCCGCCCCGCTTCCGCGCGTCTCCGCCCGACCCACCCCGGATAACAGCAACAAGCGCCCATGGCGCCAGACTTGCGCATGATGGTGGATAGTTCTCCACCTCCCGCAGTGGAGTTCTATCCACCATCTTCCCCGTCCGCCACCCTCCTCCTGATAACAGCAACAAGCGCGAAGCGCTAAGGCGGGAGCCCGGAGGCGTTTCGTTAGGGGGTCAGGCGGTTCGGGCCGCGGAAGAGGAAGGTCGCGTCCCTGATCGAGTCCAGGCCGAGCAGGACCATGAGCAGGCGGCCAAGGCCGAGGCCGAAGCCACCGTGCGGCGGGCAGCCGTACCTGAAGCAGTTGAGGTAGTCCGCCATCGGCTCGGGCCGCAGGCCCTTCTCCGTGGCCTGCGCGAGCAGCACGTCGTAACGGTGCTCACGCTGCGCCCCGGTAGTGATTTCCAGACCCTTCCACAGCAGATCGAAGCTGGCGGTCAGCTGCGGCTTGCCGTCCGGCCGCAGGTGATAGAACGGACGAACGGAGGCGGGGTACTCGGTCACGAACGCGAACTCGTGCCCGGTCTCGGCAAGGACCCGCGCTCCGACCGCCTGCTCGCCCGCATGGTCGAGGTCGGCGCGGCCGGAGTCGGCCGAACCCGTTCCGCTGATCTGGAGAGCCTCGGCCATGGTCAGCCGCGGGAACGGCAGCCGCGGCACCGTCACCTCGGTCTTGAAGTGCTCTTCGATCGCCGCGCCATGCGCGGCGGCCACCGTCGCCAGGACGTGCGCGAGCATCTGCTCCTCGAAGCTCATCACGTCCTCGACGCTATCGATCCAGGCGAGTTCGACGTCCACGCCGGTGAACTCGGTGGTGTGCCGCGACGTGAACGAGGGCTCGGCGCGGAAGACCGGGCCGATCTCGAAGACCCGGTCGACGCCGGCCGCGATCGCCATCTGCTTGTAGAACTGCGGCGACTGCGCCAGGTACGCCTTGCGGCCGAAGTAGCCGAGCTCGAACACCTCCGCCCCGGACTCCGAGGCGGTCCCCATCAGCTTGGGCGTGTGCATCTCGGTGCAGCCTTCGGTGAAGGCGAACTCGCGCATCGCCTGCTCGACTGTCGTCTGCACCTCGAACACGAGCCGGGCAACGGGACGGCGGCGCACGTCGAGGAACCGCCAGTCCTGGCGCCCCTCCGGTCCGGTGCGCTCGTCGATCGGCAGCGGTGCCTGTGCGAGGTTCTCGACCGCGACCGTCTCCGGGATGAGCTCGATCCCGCCGAGGGAGACAACCGGGTTGGCCTTCACCTGGCCGGTGATCCGTACGGCGGACTCGGCGGTCAGGCCCTCGAGGACTGCCTCGAGGGGACCGCCGTCCCTGCGGTGCGTGACCTGGACGGTGCCGCTGTGGTCGCGGATGATGATGAACTGCATCGCGCGCTGCAGGCGCAGCGCCTGGACCCAGCCGGCGATGGTGACGGTGCTGCCTGCCACAGTGCTGCCAACGACAGCGGGCAGGGCGGAGATGGGAGTGCGGATCATCGCTTCAGTCCTCCTGCGGACCTCGTGACTGATCCCTTGGAGGTGCGGGCGAGAAGGGTGGACTCGCGGTGCCACCGCACCTTCGCCGCCCGGAGGGGCGGCCTCATTGGAACAACGCTCGGGAGTGTCTTCGCTCGGGGACGCGAGGCCGCCCTCACAGCTTCCGGCGGCTCTCTCGGCTCGCGCGATCCCCGGCTACTCGGTTCCGTCGTCGCGTTCCTGGTAGGCTAGGGGACGCCTAGGGGGCTGGGCAATTCCTTTCCACGTGGCGCGTCAGGCGCGCTCCTAGGCGATGGATGTAACTTTTCGTTATGAGCGACTTGCTGCCCCTGTTTCCGCTGTCGACGGTGCTTTTCCCGGGCATGCGCTTGCCGCTGCACATTTTCGAGGACCGCTACCGGCTGCTCGTCAGCGATCTCGCGGCGCGCCCCGAGCCGCGGCGGTTCGGGGTGATCGCGATCCGCAAGGGGCGCGAGGTCGGCGCGGACGGCGTCACTGCGCTGCACGAGGTCGGCTGCGTGGCGGAGGTACGGCAGATCACGCCGCACGCCGACGGCCGGTTCGACCTGGCCACCGTCGGCGCCGAACGGTTCCGGCTGCTCCGGGCCGACACCTCGCTGCCCTACCTCCAGGGCGAGGTCGAGATGCTCAACGACGACGCGAGCCCGGCAGGCACGGATCAGGCCGTGGCCGCTGAGGCGCTCGCGTTCGCCACTAGCAGGGTCCAGGCCGGCTTCCGTGCGTACCTCAACGCGCTGGCCGACCGGGGAGGCAGCGTCATCAGTATCGCCGACCTGCCGGACGAGCCGGTCCTGCTGTCCTACGTGATCGGCGCCGCGATGATCATCGACCTGCCCGAGCGGCAGTCACTGCTCGCCGCACCGTCCGCCCTCGACCGGCTGCGCCGCGAGCGCTCGCTGCTCGTCAGGGAAACCGCGATGCTCCGCGCGACCACGTCCCGGCCGGCCCCCGACTACGCCTTCGAGCAATTCAGCCAGAACTAGCCCGTGGCGGGCTGCAGGATCTGCTCCCTGAGGATGTCGGCATGCCCGCAGTGCTGAGCGAGTTCGCGCAGCACATGCAGGTACACCCAGCGAAGCGGGAGCGGCCCGAGCCGGTAGCCGTAGACCATGTCGTCGAGCCCCAGGGAAGACGTCGCGTGGCGTGATGCCTCGCATGCCTCCCGGTGTGCTTGCTGGACGGTGGCGATGGTGTCGCTGTCATGAAGAATGAACGACTCGTCCGAGATCGCGGGGATGCCGATCTCGGCACGCGACCGGCCAGTGACAGCCTCGTCAAACCAGACCTTCTCGAGGAAGGTCCCGTGCTTCACCAGGCCAAGCAACGTGGTCCGGGAGGGCACAAGCGACCGGCGAGCCTGTTCTTCGGTCAGCCCGTCCAGGCAGCGATTGAGCGCACCCCGGTGCTCGTCGATGAACGCTTCGAACTGAGCGCGCGCCGGCTGACTGATGACATCCGCAGCGAACGTCACGGGGAGGGAGGGCATGAGTGAAGCATTTCAGGACCCGCCGTCCACGGGCAAACTGCCTCGCCCAATCCCCCGCCCGGCGAATGGCGCTCCCGGAGGCTTGAAACCGGAGTGCGGTCCAGGGTTTAGCGTACGGAGCGACCGATCTGGACCGGGTGCTGTTCATCCGTGGTGCGAAGCGGCTCGGCCTCCGGCTGGCCGAGATACGCGAGCTGCTTGAGGTCCGTGACACTGGCGCATGCGCCTGCGAGCCCGCGGAAACACTGCTGCGCCAGCACGTCGCTGAGATCGCCACCGAGATCGAGCGGCTGTCCGCGCTGCGCGACGAGCTGCTCGCCATGCTGACCGCCATGCCCGGCCCGGATTGTCGTGATCCGCTGCCGGGTACCTGGCGCTCTCTCAGCTCCGATAGCGAGGAAAGGAGGTGACCGGTGATGTGCCCATGCTGCGGTTCCAGCGCCTGTGACGGCTCGTGTTGCGACGGCGTATGCGGTTGCTGCTGAGCTGATCAAGCACCCCCGCCCCGAGGCGCCAGGGCGGGGGACCAGCGCCGGTCACCGCGGTCATAGGATCGGCGGCATGGCGACGCGGCTTGTTCAGATTGCGATGAACGCTCGGGATGACTCGGCGGTCGGCCGGTTCTGGGCGGAGGCACTCGGCTGGAGTGTCGCCAGCGAGGAACCCGGCGTGACCAACCTCGAACCTCCGGGCTTTGTCTATCCCGATCCCGCGGCCGTCTGCATCGACGTCATTCGCGTCCCGGAACCCAAAACGGTGAAGAACCGGGTGCACATCGATCTCGCCACCACCTCGGATGCGCATCACGCGGCCATGGTCGCGCGCCTCCTGGGCCTCGGCGCGACGCTCGCCGACATAGGCCAGGGCGACGTGCCGTGGACCGTCCTTGCCGATCCGGAGGGCAATGAGTTCTGCGTGCTTGAGCCTCGAGAGGTCTACCGGGACACCGGGCCGATTGCCGCGGTGGTGGCCGACTGCGCGGATCCGCGGGCCATGGCCCGGTTTTGGGGCAAGGCGATGGACTGGACTGCGCGCGAGGTGACCGACGAGTTTGCGGCGCTGCGCTCCGCCAAGGGAGTCGGGCCGTTTCTGGAGTTCATCCGCACGCCCGACGTGAAGACCGTGAAGAATCGCGTCCATCTCGACCTGCGGCCCTACCCCGGTGACGATCAAGCGGCGGAGGTGGCCAGGCTGCGCGCTCTCGGCGCCACCGACGTCGACCTTGGCCAGGGCGACGTGCCGTGGACGTGCCTCGCCGACCCGGAGGGCAACGAGTTCGACGTCCTCACCCCGAAGTGACGCTGAGCCGGGCCACCGCACCCCGTATCAGGGCGTGAACAGCTTCCACTCCCCTTCGGAGATGACTTCGACGTCGCCGTCGACCACTTTGATGGCGGTCTGGCTATCGATCACGTAACTCCGCCTGGGCATGCTCGCCGCCCATTTTTCCGCGTTGGCCATGGAGTTGCTCGGGAAGGCACCCAGGTGCGGAAAGATCGAGAAATCGACTATTCCCAGCGTTGCGTCGCTGCCACCGGGCGGGGTCCAGGCGACGAAGTCGGGCCCGATGCTTGGGGTCATCACCATGCTCCCGGCGCTCAGTCCCACCCAGACCGCGTGCAGCGACGGCAGCAGGTCCGCCAGTCCGGACTCCCGCATCCAGTGGCACAGGTACGTGGCGTCGCCGCCGTCCACGAGCAGGACGTCCGCCTCCTGGACCAGGGGAAGCCAGCGCTCCTGGTCGATGGTGGGCAGCGCGGTGAGTTCCAGGACGCCAAGGGACTTCCAGCCCAGTTCGCACATGGGGGCACGAGGCTCTTCTCCCCTGATGAACCGCCATGCGGCGCGAGGACCGGCATAGGGGTGCCCGTACGCCGCGGTGGGAATGCAGAGGGCGCTGGACTCGGCAATCGGTTTGCCCAATAGGCCGACCAGTGCGTTCTGGATGCTCGGGTTCGTCACGCCAGAGTCGGTGAGGAGGAGCTTCATGATGCTTACGACGCACCGAAGCCCCGCAATTCATCGTTCGGGGAACAGGCGTGCTCAGGCGGGAAGCTCAGGTCTCCGGTCGGGGAACGCGCGCACGATCTCGCCGTAACTGCTGCCGCGCATATCGCGCGGAACGCGCCACACGTCGACGGTGCCGGCGAAGCCGAATACGCGAACATGAATGCTCGGGGCGTCCGGCTGCCCGGCGTCGTGTCCAAAGTCTCGGCGGTGGCCGAAAACGGTGAGTCCTGCAACGTCGACGTTGACGCCTTCCGGCACATAGATATCGACGTTACCGAAAGCGGCCAGAACGGTGACCACCGCCCGCTCCTCGTCCATGATGGCGTGGCGAAGATCGAAGTCGAGATCTCCGCAGATACTGGCGGCAACGGCCGACCCGCGCAGCCTGAACTTCCCGCGCCGCACGACATGACTAAGCAGCGCCGCCGTGAGACGGGCGGTCAGCCGGCGGGAACTGGCCGAGCCAGTCCATGCCTCAGGCAGGTCATTTTGCAGATGCGCCAGGTCCCCGGTATCCGTTGCCCGCAATGCGGCGTCGACTCGCTCACAGAACTCCTCGAGCGTCAGCCGCCCAGCGACCAGATGCTCCCGAAGCGCGATGACAGCGTGTTCGCGATCGGCGTCCGAGGCGCGCAATGGGGCGTTATCCATGACTGTCACGCTAGATCACTGATCCATTCGCGGTCCACCGTCACCGGCCGATGACCTTCTCGCGGACGAGGCTTGGATGTCAGACCCAGTTATTACGCTGCCAGGGATCATTGCCCGATGAGGAGTAAAGGAGGCAGCCGCATGGCGTTTATCGCACTACGACCGATTGAAGACACCGACCTGGACGCGCTGTTCGATCAGATGCGTGACCCGGAATCGGTGGCGATGGCGGCGTTCACCGCTGAGGACCCAGGAACCGAGATCTCCTATGCCTCAGCACGCAAGTGCGAGATCGAGGAGACCATCCTGCGGCTGGAGTAAATGTGATCATGCTCCTGTCTCCCCATCTTCGGGATCGAACATCTTGTCGACGGTCAGGTCAAAGAACCGCGCGATGGTGAACGCCAGCGGCAGCGAGGGCAGGTAGCGACCGCTCTCGATGGAGATCACCGTCTGGCGCGACACGCCAAGCGCGTCCGCCAATTCGGCCTGGGACAGGCCTCGGTGTCTGCGCTGCTCGCGGACCCGGTTCTTCATGATGTCAAGGTAGCTTTACTTTTGCGGCAATGTCAAGGCCCCTTTACAGCGGCTCCTGGGTGCCGCCGAAGTCCGCCAGGCCCTGCCTTCTCGTACAACTCAATCTTTAGATGTCCCATAGTTCGCAGAGTTCGACAACTTTCCCACATAAGCCGACGGGCCGGGATGCCGCCGTCTTACGCTCAGCGCGGCAGACCAGTAGTAGGCCGGCATTCCGCGATGAAAGGCGGGCCGGCCCGGCCGCCCCGGGAGGCGCGTTGCGTGACATTCTGAAACCCTTCCACCCAGCCCGCGACACTGGCCAGGCGAGCCGCCGCGGCCGGCGGACGGTCATCGCGGCCGCGGCCGTCGCCACCAGCGCGGCGGTCGCAGCGTCGGCGTTCGCCGTGTCGGCGCGGGCCGCCACGGCCGAGGCCGCCAGGCCTCAGGTCACCGCGGGCCCGGGGCACTGGGTGCAGGTGACGCCCAAGGGCACCGAGAACATCGCGGACGTCGGGCTCGCGCGCGGTTCCGATGGCGTCCTGCACGTGCTGTGGGCGACCCAGGCCGTCGCGCACCAGAAGATCATGGACACCCCGCTCTCGCCGAAGGGCGCGCCGGGGAAGACCGCGACCATCGCGAGTGGCCTGTGGATCGCGAGCTACCCCGACGCCACCGTCACGCCGAGCGGCCTGTACGTGCTGTGGAACGGTGACAAGACCGGCAACCCCAACTCGCCCAAGGGCACCTTCTGGGCGACCCGGCCGCTTAAGGGCGGGGCGTGGAAGCTCGGCGGCAACGTGCCGCCGGTCCTCGGTGCGCCGGACACCACGACGAGCGAGACGGCGACCACCGGCGGCGACGGCAAGCCGTGGATCTCCTACACCGACACCGACGCGCTCGTCGTGCTGCATCTGGGCCAGAAGGAGGCCAAGATCGCGCCGACCCAGTGCTGCGTCTACTACCCGGGCATGGCCACCGACGGCAAGAGCGGCGTCACCTGGCTCGGCTACTACTCGAACATCACCGGGAGGCAGGGCCTTTTCCTGCAGAAGCTGTCTAAGAACGCGGCTTCGGGCAAGGCCGCGAGGCTGCCAGGCTCGGTGACCGGCGGCAACTCGCTCGCCCCAGAGCAGCGGATCGCGCTGACCGGCCGCGGCAAGGGCCGGGGTGGCGTCTTCGTCCTCTACGGCGCTGGTTACCCCACCTACAAGTCGCTCGACCTGATCGCGGCCGGCGCGGCCAAGCCGGTCAAGCTGGCCACCTTCAGCGGCTTCACCGAGGAGGTCGCGGGCGACACGATCGCCGCCGGACCGGACGGGCGGCTGTGGGCCACCTGGTGGTACGGCAACGGCACGTCGCCGAAGCTGTTCGTCCGGGCGACCACGAAGGCGACGAACACCGCGTTCGGCAAGACCGTCACGGTCCCGCTGCCCGCGGGCACGAACACCATCTGGAAGGTCTACACGAGCGCGCAGGCCGGCCGCCTCGACGTGGTCGCGCTGCTCAGCCGGGGCAGCAACATCGCGTACTGGGCCACCCAGGTGCCGTTGCCGAAGTAGCGCACCGCCGTGCGCCGTGCCGCGTTTCGCGCGGCACGGCGTACGGTGGGAACATCGCACTTTTCGTGATCTCGGGGGTGCCGGCGGCCGGCAAGACGACCGTGGGCCGGCTGCTCGCGTCCCGCCTGCCGAGGGCCGTCTGCGTGCCCGGCGACACGATCAGGGCCATGGTCGTGTCCGGGCGGATGGACATGGTCTCCGGTGCGGGCGAGGCCGAGCTTGCCCAGTTGCTGCTCAGGTACCGCAGCGCCCTGGCCGTCGCGGCCGTTTACCTGGAGGCCGGCTTTGACGCGGTCGTCGAGGACGTCATCATCGGCCCCGTGCTCCACGAGTTCCTTGCCCTGGTCCCGGTGCCCGAACTGCACCTGGTGTTCCTCGACCCAGACGCGACCGCCCTCGCCGACCGGGACAAGAACCGGACGAAGACCGCCTACAGCGATGAGCGATGGGACGTGCACGAACTGCGCGGCGTGCTGCGCGGGCACACCAGCAGGCTCGGCCTGTGGCTCGACTCGACGCGGCTCACCGCCGAGCAGACCGTCGATGAGATCCTGGCCGACCCCGGCGCGAGCCTGGTGCGGACCGGCCAGCCGGGCGCCCTAGTCGACCCATGCCAAGGATGATGCTCGGCGGCGGCGCGCCGTAGCATCGACTGCATGCCATGGCACGGGTCAGACGGAGACCGCCTCTATTACGAAGACACCGGGCGCGGTGACGCGGTGCTGCTCATGCCGGGCTGGGCCGGGAACATTATCGAGCTCAGCCAGTTGCGTGCGGCGCTGTCGCCAGGCTTCCGCGTCATCGCCGTTGACCTGCCAGGTTCTGGACGGTCGGAGCCGCGGCCGCGCCGCTATGCGGCCGGCTATTACCACGACGACGCGCGGACGCTGCGGGGCCTGCTCGATGCCCGTGGAATTTCCGCGGCCCACCTGGTGGGCTTCAGCGACGGCGGCGAGGAGGCCGTGCTGATGGCCGCGATGCGGCCGGACCTGGCCCTGTCCCTGTTCACCTGGGGGGCCGCGGGGAAGGTCGAGGCCACCCCGGATGAGCTGACGGCAATCGAGAGCGTCATTGACCACCCGACTGACGGCCTGGCTCCGCTCGCGGCCTACCTCGCCGCCGCCTATGGCCCGGACGCCGCACGGACCATGACCAGGTCCTGGGCGCAGGCGATGCGCGACCTGGTCGCCGCGGGTGGCGACATAAGCCGAAGCTCGGCGCACCTGATCACCTGTCCCGCGCTGCTTGTGGCGGGCACGTACGACCCGCACTGTCCGCCCGAGCTCACCAGGGAGCTGGCCGGACTGATGCCGAAGGGCCATTTCCGCGAAGCACCGGGCGCCGGGCATGAGGTGCACATCTCGCACGCCGCCTGGCTCGCCGGCCAGCTGACCCGCTGGCTCGCTGACCACTAATCCTTGGAAAAGCTCATCGAGGAGGCACAACATGCCTGGCAACGACGCACTCGACGAGGGACTCGGCCGCCTCGCCGCGACCGGGCCAGAATACGGCGGCGGCCTGTCCAACCACGGCCCGATGGCCGCCGAGGCGCTGGTGCGGCTCGGCCGGGCGGACGCCGTCGGTCACTGGCTCGACGGCTACCTCAGGCGGCTCGACGAGGCGCCGCGCGCCTCCGACCGGGTCACCGACGAGAACTGGCGCGAGGCGCTCGGGAGGCTGAACCGTGTCGCCGACTGGGAGGCCTACCTGGGCGAACAGCTCGGCTCCGAGCCGTGGCGTGACGTCCTTGCGCGCTGGTGGCCCCGGCTGCTGCCCGGCGTGGCCGCCGCCGCCACGCACGGCATCATCCGCACCGCGCACGCGGCCCGCAGCCTGGCGGCGGCCGAAGACGACGCGTCCGCCGGCCCGCGGAACGACGAACTCGCCTGCGCGCTTGGGTACTGGGCCGCGAGCTACGTGGAGCTGCCGGGCAGCGCGCGACCCAGGGGAGACCTGGACGTGGCGGACGCGGTGCGCGCCCTGCCCGTGCTTCCCGAGCCGCCGGCCGGCAGGCTGATCACCGTGCGGCTCAAGGCGGGACTGGCGGCGCAGCCCGGCTTCGGCGCCGCGGCCGCCAGGATCAGGCGGCCCGCCGACCCGGCGGAAGCGTTGCGCGACCTGGCGGGGGAGTTCACCGCAATCTTCCTCGGCTACGGCCGCGCGCAGCCGATCACGTTCCTGCACGCGGTGACTGCCCCGGTCGCCGCCTACTCGGCGCTGCCGCTGCTGCCCGGCGAGCTCGCCCGCCCCACCTACGACGCCCTGTGGCAGGTGGCCGCCGCGCTGTACAGCGTGCACGCCGGGGGAGTGACGCCGGAGCCGCTTCCGGCCGGGCCGCCGCCCGCCCTCGAGGACCTGGCCGACCGCGCGGTTGCCACCGGCGACGAGCATGCCATCAAGCTCACCGAGGCGTGCGCGAGGCTGCACGCGCGCACCCCCGACCCCGTGTTCCTGTACGCCGCCGCCCGCGCCAGCGACCTGCTCGGCGGCTGACCAGGGCATGAATGCGCCATCCTCGTCACCCCGAATCACAATTGATAACAGCAAGAAGCGCGCAGCGCAAAAGACCAGCCGCGTCCAAGAGCAGTAGCCGGGAAGCCTGCGGAGTCACGGTCACGGCATGAGGCTGCCCGAGCCGCCCCATGCCCCGGCGAGGTGATACGTGGCCAGCGCCAGCCCCACGCCGGCGGCCAGCGCACCGCACAGCAACAGCCAGCGCGTGGCCCTGGCCGCGAGCAGCCGGCGAGTGTGACCCGCGCGGCCGGACAGGATCCCGGGCAGCTTCGGCACGTACGAGCACAGGTGGATCAGCATGAAGAACGCCCAGGCGAGGAACGAAAGACGGTGCAGCGGGATCCAGTCCCACGCGCCCGGGCTGTTGCCCTCGACGATCAGCATGATCCCGGTACCCAGGACGGCCAGGGTGGTCAGGATGACGAACGGCCCCGTCACCCGCTGCAGCGCAGCCGGCGGCCCCCGCCGCACGTAGGCCGCCGCGCCGGTGTAGTACCTGGTGAAACGCCAGAGCGTGGACGCGATCTTCAGGCAGACCGGCCCGAGCAGCAGCATGCCGAGAAAGACGTGCAAAGTGAGTAGGTGACCCAGCTGCAGCAGGGTGAGGCATTCGGCGGTGAGCAGGACGAGCAGCACCGCCCCGGTCATCGCGGTCAGGCGCTGGTTGCCAGCCGGATCAGCGGAGCGCGCCGGCTCCTCACGGACTTCTCGTTCCCGCGTGGTCACGGCCTCAGGCTACGCACCGCCGCCAGCCGCCGCGATGGAGCCCGGTCCCGTCTCGATGGTGGTGCTAGATCCACCCTGCCCCGCGCACAGGTGGCACGGGCGGGGAATGGAAGAGCCCGAACCCGTTCCGGATAAGTAAAAGGAATATCCCGAACGGGTTCGGGCTCCGCGCCAGCCCCGACCTGTTTTCCTCAGTGTTCGTGGATGATGACGCCGCGAATGTTCCGCCCGGCCATCATGTCCTCGTAGCCCTGGTTGACCTGGTCCAGGGTGTAACGGTTGGTGATCAGCTCGTCCAGCTTGAGCTTGCCCGCCCGGTACAGCTCGAGCATCCGCGGGATGACGTCGAACGGGTTGTCGTGGCCGAACAGCGCGCCCTGGAGCCGCTTCTCGAACGCGGTCAGCTCGAATGCGTTGACGTGCACCGCCTTGGTCCCGAGCCCGCCGCCCATCGCCGTCACGACGACGATGCCGCGCTTGCGGACCGCGGCGAAGGCCGCCGAGACGACTTCCTCAGAGACCACGCCCACCGTGATGAGCGACTGGTCCGCGCCGACGCCGTAGGTCAGCTGCTGCGCCAGCTCGTGCGCCTCCTCGGCGGTGGCGACCGCGTGGGTGGCGCCGACGGTGAGCGCGGTGGTGCGCTTGAACTCCACCGGGTCGACCGCGATGACGTAACGCGCCCCGGCGGCAGACGCGCCCTGCACCGCGTTGATGCCGACGCCGCCGATGCCGTAGACGATCGTGGTGTCGCCCGGGTGGACCTCGCCCGCCTTCACCGCCGTGCCGTAGCCGGTGGGCACACCGCAGCCGACCAGCACGACGACCTCGAGCGGAAGGTCTTCCTCGATCTTCACCGCCGAGTACTCGGAGACCACGGCGTACTGCGAGAACGTGCCGAGCAGGCACATCTGCCCGAAGTCGGTGTTGCCCTCGTGGTAGCGGTAGGTGCCGTCCGTCAGGGAGTTGTCCACCAGGAAACGGCCCAGGTCGCACAGGTTGGTCTGGCCGCGTGAGCAGAACCGGCAGTGCCCGCAGACGGGTAGCCAGGAGGTTACCACGTGGTCACCGACGGCCAGCCTGGTGACGCCGGGACCCACCTTTTCCACGATGCCGGCGCCCTCGTGTCCGCCAACGATGGGGTACCTCACCGGGATGTCACCGGTACGCAGATGGTCGTCGGAGTGGCACAGGCCCGAGGCGACGAACCGGATGAGGACCTCACCGGCCTTCGGCTCGTCGAGGTCGAGCTCTACGATCTCGAACGGCTTGCCGACGTCCCTGAGCACCGCTGCTCGCGTCTTCATCGATCACCCTCCCGGGGATTAACGCAGTTTGCCAGCCATCATCCGCCGGCCCGCCGGACGCGGTCATTGTGGCGAAAGCCCAATGACGGGTCCGCTTCGTTGTGGTTGCATCCGGAAGACCCAGGCCCGCGGCTGCCGCAACAGATCGTGATGTTACGGTACGGAATACCGCTGTCAGAGCTGGTTGCGTCCCGCAAGTAGCACTGGCTAATGTCGTGATCATGTTTATATTTCGGTCACCGCGTGCCCGGCTTGCCGTAGTCGGCGTTGCTTTTCTAGGTTTGGCCGCCGCGGGGTGCGGCTCCTCTAGTTCGTCGAGCGCCCCGGCGGCGACGTCGAGCGCCCCGGCGGCGACCTCGGCGAGCGCGGCGAGCTCAAGCGGCGCGGCGTCCTCTTCCCCGTCCGCGTCCTCGGCCGCCACCGGCTCGGGCGCGGTCAACGTCCTGTACGCGGGCTCGCTTGTCGCCCTGATGACAAAGCAGGTCGGCCCCGCCTTCCAGACCGCGTCCGGCTACTCGATCACCGGCGAGTCCGCAGGCTCCACCGCGCTCGCGACAGACATCAAGGGCAAGGTCTACAAGGGCGACGTGTTCATCAGCGCCAGCCCGAAGGCCGACGGCAGGCTGATGGGCACCGCGAACGGCGACTGGGTCTCCTGGTACGGCTCGTTCGCCACGGCAGGCCTGGTGCTCGGGTACAACGCGAACAGCAAGTTCGCCGCCGACCTGAAGTCCAAGCCGTGGTACGAGGCCATCACCGAGTCCGGGCTCAAGCTCGGCTTCACCGACCCGGCGACCGACCCTAAGGGCGTGCTTTCCGCTGAGGCGCTGACCGACACCGCCAAGTCGAAGAGCGTGCCGGCGCTGACCACGATCGCGAACACCAAGTCGGACGTGTTCCCCGAGGAGGACCTGGTCGCGCGGCTGCAGTCGGGCCAGCTCGACGCGGGCTTCTTCTACACCTCGGAGGCGGTGGCCGCGAAGATCCCGTACGTGCCGCTGACCGGCGTTGACCTGCACGCCACCTACACCGTCACCGTGCTGAAGGGCGCGCCGAACGAGGCGGGCGCGGAGGCGTTCGTCTCCTACCTGCTCGGCCCGGCCGGCCAGGCCGCGCTCAAGCAGGACGGTTTCACGCTGACCACCCCGCCGAAGGTCACCGGCTCCGGGGTGCCGTCCAGCCTGCAGAGCGTGCTGCCGTAGCTTGCGACTGGCAAGCACTGCCGGCACCACTCGGTAAGTTCGTAGGGTGAAATACCGCGCGTCACGCAGCCCGCTCACCTGGTTGGGCGGGCTGCTCGCGCTCTATCTGGCAGTCCCGCTGATCGCGTTCCTGATCCGGCTGGCCCAGCCGGGGGACCGCGGCTTCGACACGCCCGGCCTATGGCCGGCGCTGTGGACGTCCATCGAGTCGGCGACCATCGCCACCGCGCTGGTCTGCCTGTTCGGCATTCCGATGGCCCGCTGGCTGGCCAGGTCCCGCGGGCCTGTCGCGCGGGCGGTCGGCGGCCTCGTGCTGCTGCCGATCGCGCTGCCGCCGGTGATGAGCGGCCTGGTGCTGATCTACTTGGTCGGCCCGTACAGCAGGCTCGGCGAGCTGTTCAACGGCGGACTGACGGAATCGGTCGCCGGCGTGGTGATCGCCCAGACATTCGTCGCCGGGCCGTTCCTCATCATCGCCGCGCGCACCGCGTTCCAGGGCGTCGATCCCGCGCTCGAGGACCTGGCCGCCAGCCTCGGCCATCGGCCCGCCGCCCGGTTCTGGCTGGTCACGATGCGGATCGCGGCGCCCGGCATCAGGGCGGGGCTGCTGCTGACCTGGCTGCGCGCCATCGGCGAGTACGGCGCTACCGTGCTGCTCGCCTACCACCCGTACACGCTGCCCGTCTTCACCTACGTGCAGTTCTCCTCGACCGGCATCCCCACCACCCAGGCGCCGACGGCGCTGGCCCTCGGCGTCGCCATCGTGGTGCTGATCGTCGCGGAGATCCGGCTGCCGCGGCTGCTGGCGGGGCGCGGCGGGCGGGTTGACGCTACCGCCGCCGCGACGGGTGCGTCAGGGAGCGGCCCGCAGCCGGTTGAGCCAGTGCGGGTGAGCATGAACCTGGACGTGGTCGTGGGCGGCTTCCGGCTCGTGGTCGCACACGAGGCGGCCAGCCACCGGATCGCGATCCTCGGCCCGTCGGGAGCGGGCAAGTCGATGACGCTGCGCGCCATCGCGGGCTTCCTCGGCCCGGACGCCGGCGAGGTGCGCTTCAACAGCGATGTGATGACCCGGGTAACTGTCGAGGCGCGGCACCTCGGCTACGTGCCGCAGGGGCACACGCTGTTCCCCGGACGCTCGGTCTGGCAGCAGGTGGTGTTCGCCACCGACGCCGACCCGTCGCTGGCCGGCTGGTGGCTGCGCACGCTGCGCCTCGACGGCCTGGCCGGCCGGCTGCCTGGCCAGCTGTCCGGCGGCCAGAAGCAGCGAGTCGCGCTGGCCAGGGCGCTGGCCCGGGCACCGCGGCTGCTGCTGCTCGACGAGCCGTTCAGCGCCCTGGACGCGCCGGTCCGCGAGGAACTCCGCCGCGAACTGCGCCGCCTGCAACGCGAGGCGGGCCTGTCCACCGTCCTCGTCACCCACGACCCGGAGGAGGCGGCGCTGCTCGCCGACGAGATCCTCGTCGTGGCCGACGGCCGCCTGCTGCAGGCAGGACCGCGCGCCGAGGTCTTCGCCAGGCCCGCCTCTCCCCAGGTGGCCCGGCTGCTCGGCATCCCCAACCTGATCCCGGCCACGGTGGCGGCGCCCGGCCTGCTTGCTCTGGACGCACCGACGGACGCTGCTTCCGAGGCGCCGGGGCTGCGGATCGCGGCCGGCACCGGCTCCCTTCCGGCCGGCACGGCGGTGCTGTGGACCGTTAGACCGGATCACGTCACCATCGCCCCGCTGGCCGCCGGCCGGCCCTGGGACGAGATCGCCGACCACTACCCGTGTGTCGTGGACGACGTCGCCGACATCGGTACCCTGACCACGCTCACCGTCCGGCTGCCAGGCGACCAGGAGCTGCGCGTCCGCACCACCGACCAGGTCGCGGTGGCACCGGGCGACGCCTGCCTGGTCCGGCTGCCGCCCGCCGATATCACCGCCTGGCCTGCCGCGCCCGACAGCGCCACCGGCCCGGCCGGCAGCCTCGCCCTAGCCGCGGGCACCGAGGGCGCTGGGGCGTCCCTCGGACCGCCCACTCGCCGCTCGTGACGCCGCCCCCTAAGATGCGTCCATGGTCGGCAATGTCAGCGCGGGTCGCGTCAAGCCCGTGGCGAACCCCAGCCTGCGGGAAGGCAAGCGGGAGCGCCTCATCCGGATGACGCAAGCGCAGCTGGCGGGCCGCACCGGGCCGGTGCGCCAGATTCGCTACCGGGATGAGGTCGTGTCACCGCTCGCGCTCGAGCGCGAGTGCGGGACGCTGCTGTACCGCGCGCAGCGCGCGATCGCCACCGTCGTGACGTCGCAGGTGTACGAGCGCGAGCTGCGCGGCACCGTTCAGGAACGCGCGCTGCGCCAGCACGAGTGGGACATCGCCGTCGCGCTGCGTGAGATCACCGAACTGCTGCTTGACCTGGCCGCCAGCTACGCCGGAGGGCAGGCGGGGCCCATGACGACGGCAGTCCTGGTCTCACAGAACCGGGCGATCTCGGTGGCTCGCGACGCCACCACGGCCCGGGTGCTCGCGCTTGAGGCGCTCGCGGAGCACGTGGGGGTCGCGGAGGCGGCGCGGCGCGACTGGGAGGCCGCCCACGTAGCGGCGGCAAGAAATGACAAGTTCATCGACCTCGTCGCGCGCACGGCGGCGGATCAGCACGCCACCACAGAGATCACCGGCCTGGCCGAACAGGCGGCCCAGGCCAGCCAGGCGCTGCGGGAGACCCTGCAGCTCGCCACCCTCGCCGCGGAGGCGCTGGCTCTCCCCGAGTCGGGGTAAGCCAGGCCAGGGAGTTGCCGACGTCAGCGGTTCATTAGGGCGAACACACCCCAGCCGAGATATTCGCGCCGGTACCTGACGTATCGCGCGGGCTCGGTGGCGAGTTCTTCCCGCAGTTGTCCGGCCAGTTCGTCATCGGGATTGGCGTCGAGCCAGCGGCGGATGTTCAGCCATTGCGCCGCGGCGTACCTGTCCCAGCTGTCCTGGCTGGCGAGGACCATCTCGACGACATCGCAGCCCAGGTCGCCGAACCGCTCGATCAGTTCCGGCAACGGCAGGAACTGATCGCTGCCGATGGCGTGGCATCCCTCGACCGTGGCCTGGTCGGGAGGCTCGAGGCGCCAGTACGGCTCTCCGATCAGCATCACGCCACCGGGCTGCAGGCTGCGCCGGAGTAGCTGCACCGTGCCGGGGACGCCGCCGCCGATCCAGGTGGCGCCGACGCACGCGGCGATGCCTGCCGGTGTGCCGGCGACGTAGCCCGACGCGTCGCCGTGCACAAAGCTGACCCGGCCGTCCACTCCCAGCTCGGCTGCCCGATCACGGGCGCGGGCAATGAACACCGTGCTGATGTCGACCCCGGTTCCCGTGACCTGGTGTTCGCGCGCCCAGGTGCACAGCATCTCGCCGGTCCCGCAGGCCAGGTCCAGCATCCGCGTTCCCGGCGGCGGGTTCAGCGCCTCGCCGAGGGCGGCCAGCTTGTCGCTGGTCAACGGATTATGGATGCGGTGGCTGCTCTCGCGGATGGTGTAGTGGCGGGGGAGGTCCACGTGAGGTCTCCTCGTGCGAGACGGTCCTTGGCCTGGCAGCCGGCAGGACAGGGTCGCCCTAGTGAAGCGCCCCGGCACGGCTTCCCGCACCCCAATAAAACGGTCCGGCCGTCGGCGTGACGGCAGCATGGCCGGATCACCCGCTGCGGATGATCCGGCAGCGGGCCTCTTGGCATGACGATCGGGAACCAAACTTCCTGTCCGCAATGCTTGGACAACAGCGGGGAGACACGGAGCCAGTGAATCTGTTGCTCGAGAAGCTTGCTGGGATCGCGGCCCGGAGGCACTGGATTTTCATCATCGCCTGGGTGATTGTCCTAGGCGGGCTGCTCGGTGCCAAGCATGCGTTCGGCGGCGAGTACGTCAACAACTACACGATCTCCGGCAGCGATTCCGCGGCTGGCCTTAATCTGCTGAACAGCACCTTCCCCCAGCAGGGCGGCTATGGCGGACAAATCGTCTTCCATGCCCAGAGCGGCACGGTCGCTGCCCAGCAGTCGGCGGTCAACCAGTCGGTCACCAATGTCTCGAAGCTGCCGGACGTCATCAAGGCGGTCAGCCCGTTCGCCTCGGCCAACACCGGAACGGTCTCCACGGACGGCACGATCGCGTATGCCACTGTCAGCTGGAGCGTCAACCCGTCCTCGCTCGATACCAGTTACCTGGACAAGCTCAACAGCGCTGTGGCCCCCGCCACCAAAGCCGGCCTGCAGGTCGCCTACGGCGCTGGTGCCGGCCAGATCGGGCAGCAGACCCAGGACTTGAAGTCGGAGGTCATCGGGCTGGCGTGCGCGCTGGCGCTGCTGCTGATCATGTTCGGCTCGCTGATCGCGGCCGGCATCCCGCTGGTCGCCGCGATCTTCAGCGTGCTCTCCGGCCTCGCGTTGCTCGCGCTGATCGCCCGAGTGGTCACGTTCCCGACGACCGGGCCCACCATCGCGACGCTGCTGGGACTCGGGGTCGCCGTGGACTACGGGCTCTTCATGGTGGCCAGGCACCGGGAGCAGCTTGACACCGGGATGGAGGTCCAGCGCTCGATCCGGCGTACCGCGGGTACCTCCGGAGCCGCGATCGTGGTGGCGGGCAGCACTGTCGCCGTCTCCGTCCTTGGCCTGTACATCTCGGGAGTCGGTTTCGTTGGGTCGCTCGGGCTCGCCGCGGCGATCGTCGTCGTGGTCACGATGATCTCGGCGCTGACCCTGGTGCCAGCGTTCCTGGGGCTGGCGAGGGAGACGATCCGGGCGCTGACCGCGCGGGTCCGCGCCAGGAAGGCTGGGGTGACGGCGCGGCAGCAGGCCGCCCAGACCGCCAAGACCACGCATGAGCGCCACGAGCAGAGCGCGTTCGCCCGGTGGGGGCGGATGGTGAGCGATCGCCCGTGGCCGTGGGGGATCCTGAGCGTGGCGATACTCGTTGTCCTGGCGGTCCCGTTGTTCTCGATCACGCTGGGCCAGCCGGATAACGGGACGAATCCCACGTCGCAGAGCAACCGGCAAGCCTACGACCTGATCTCCGAGGGCTTCGGGGTCGGCGTGAACGGGCCGCTGACCGTCGTCGTTAAGCTGCCGAACCAGTCCAGCTCCGCGAACAACTCGCTGCTTTCCACCATGCAGTCCGACATCGCCAAGACCGCCGGCGTCGCGTCGGTCACCCCGGCGTCGGTCAACTCGTCCGGCACCACGGCGGTGTTCAACGTCATCCCGACCACCCGGCCGCAAGCCGCGCAGACGACCGCCCTGGTCAGCACGCTGCGTGACGATGTGCTGCCGAAGGAGCACGCGACCAGCTATGTCACCGGGACAGTGGCGGGGAACGTCGACTTCACGCAGAAGATCACCAGCCGGTTGTTGTGGCTGATCATCGCGGTCGTCGCGATCTCGTTCTTCCTGCTGACCGCTGCGTTCCGGTCAATCGTGATCGCGACCAAGGCCGCGATCCTCAACATCTTGTCCATCGGCGCGGCATACGGCGTCATCGTGGCGATCTTCGAATGGGGCTGGGCTAAGGGCGCGATCGGCCTCCAGTCGACGCTGCCCATCCCTGCCTACGTACCGATGCTGGTGTTCTGCATCGTGTTCGGGCTGTCGATGGACTACGAGGTCTTCCTGCTCTCCCGGGTGCACGAGGCCTGGCTGGCAACCGGCGACGCGCACCGCAGCGTCGCGATCGGAATCGGGGCGACCGCCCGGGTGATCACGACCGCGGCCCTCATCATGATCGTCGTCTTTACCAGCTTCGTGATCAACCCGGACCCCACGGTGAAAATGCTCGCCATAGGGATGGCATTCGCGGTGCTCATCGACGCGTCCCTCGTCCGGATGATCCTGGTCCCCGCGATCATGTCGCTGCTCGGCGCACATGCCTGGTGGCTGCCGCGCTGGCTAGCGCCAGTGGTGCCCCACCTCCAGCTCGAGGGTCCTGTCACCGTGCCGGGAGACCGTGCGCGCCCTGACTGATACGTCAGCTGATCTCTGGCTGGATTGATGAAGGCTTCGTGGCGAAGGTGGTCGTCCTGGCCGGTGAAGGCCTTGAACGCGCCCAGCCGGTAGGCGTCGCCGCCCTTGCCTGGGCGTACCTCGATGTGGAAGTCGCGCCTGAGATGGGCGAGGTGCCGTTCGAACGCGGGGACGTCAAGCGGGACAGCCAGGCGGCGCAGGATCCCCTCCATGGTGAGGAATCCGCCGTCCTCGCGAAGCACCGCGTACACCGGGTCATGCGTCGTGGCGGACTGCTCGACTAGCTCGTGGGGCTCGCCCTGATGGTCCAGGGCTCGCCTAATCTGCTCGCCGAGGGCGCGGGCGACTGGAGGCGGGAACGCGTTGCCGATCTGCCGGTAGTTCGAGGTCTTCCTGCCGGTGAACTCCCACCGGTACCCGCTGGTGTCCCAGCCTTGAATCCTGGCGACCATGTCGCAGGTGAGCTTGGGTATCAGCGTAACCGGGTCGTCGGCCGACGGCGCTGCGTCGGCCACGCCGAGCGCGTCCACGCCGAGCAGCCGCCAGGCCCGCTTGGCGCGGGTCGGTCCCAGGTCGGCGCCACCATGCTTCTTGGACCCGTCGACGATCGTCGGCGCTATTCGGTGGCTCGGGACGCCACCACGGCCCGGGTGCTCGCGCTTGAGGCGCTCGCGGAGCATGTGGCGGTCGCGGAGGCGGCGCGGCGCGACTGGAGGCCGCCCACGTAGCGGCGGCAAGGAACGACAAGTTCATCGACCTCGTCGCGCGCACGGCGGCGGACCAGCACGCCACCACAGAGATCACCGGCCTGGCCGAACAGGCCGCCCAGGCCAGATAGGCGCTGCGGGAGACCTGCAGCTCGCCACACTGGCGGCGGAGGCGCTGGCTCTCCCCGAGTCACGGTAGGTTCTGCCTGGTTCCGGCGCCCCAGTAGAACGGTCCGGCCGTCGGCGTGACCGTGATGTCCCAGCCGAGTTCGCGTAGCCGCCTTTCGAGCTCGTCGACGGCGGTGACGTCGTTGGCGTGCCGAAGCAGCTGGGGAGTCCAGGTGCCGGGACCGCAGGCGAGGTCGAGAACGCTGCCTTCCGGCCGGAACTCCTCGAGCGCGTCGGCCAGCTCGGCGCCGCCGGGAAGGTCGAGGAGCTGGTCAAGGTAGTCCGGGGCGAGGGCGCTGTAGTAGGCGCGTTGCTCGGCCAGGACTTGGTCCTGAGCTGATTCCGGGTCCATGGCTTCACGATGGGCCTTGCCCCAAGGGCAAGGTCACGTGGCCGTTACCGGGTGCGCGCCAATCTCGCCCAATACGGTCGAAGCGCTGTAGCACGAGGATGCCTGCATGGCGTGGATCGCGCCGCGCGTCCACCGCGTGGATGAGCCGTTCGCCGGGGCCGAGCGTCCCATGCTGGAGGGCTCCCTCGACTGGGGCCGTGCCTCGCTGCTGCGCAAGTGCGAGGGGCTGACCGGTGCGCAGCTCGCTATCCGCGCCTGCCCGCCGTCCAGCCTGTCATTGCTCGGCCTGATCCGGCATATGACTGACGTCGAGCGCAACTGGTTCCGCCGCCGCTTCGGCGGACAGGACCTGCCCGCCTTGTATGGGGAGGACACGGACTTCACCGAGGCGAACGCCGCGACAGCCGAGCGGGACTGGGCCGCGCTACTCGCCGAGCAGCAGGCAGCACGGGACGCCGCCGCAGCCCTCGCGCTTGACGCCACCTATCTCAGCGAGACCTGGGGCGCGATGACCCTGCGCTGGTGCTACTCGCACATGATCGCCGAGTACGCCGGCCACAACGGGCACGCCGACCTGCTGCGCGAGCGGATCGACGGCGCGACCCGCCTCTAAACGCCACTGGCCAAACGCCCAGGATCACCGGCCTGGCCGAACAGGCGGCCCAGGCCAGCCAGGCGCTGCGGGAGACCCTGCAGCTCGCCACCCTCGCCGCGGAGGCGCTGGCTCTCCCCGAGTCGGGGTAAGCCAGGCCAGGGAGTTGCCGACGTCAGCGGTTCATTAGGGCGAACACACCCCAGCCGAGATATTCGCGCCGGTACCTGACGTATCGCGCGGGCTCGGTGGCGAGTTCTTCCCGCAGTTGTCCGGCCAGTGCTGTCCCAGCTGTCCTGGCTGGCGAGGACCATCTCGACGACATCGCAGCCCAGGTCGCCGAACCGCTCGATCAGTTCCGGCAACGGCAGGAACTGATCGCTGCCGATGGCGTGGCATCCCTCGACCGTGGCCTGGTCGGGAGGCTCGAGGCGCCAGTACGGCTCTCCGATCAGCATCACGCCACCGGGCTGCAGGCTGCGCCGGAGTAGCTGCACCGTGCCGGGGACGCCGCCGCCGATCCAGGTGGCGCCGACGCACGCGGCGATGCCTGCCGGTGTGCCGGCGACGTAGCCCGACGCGTCGCCGTGCACAAAGCTGACCCGGCCGTCCACTCCCAGCTCGGCTGCCCGATCACGGGCGCGGGCAATGAACACCGTGCTGATGTCGACCCCGGTTCCCGTGACCTGGTGTTCGCGCGCCCAGGTGCACAGCATCTCGCCGGTCCCGCAGGCCAGGTCCAGCATCCGCGTTCCCGGCGGCGGGTTCAGCGCCTCGCCGAGGGCGGCCAGCTTGTCGCTGGTCAACGGATTATGGATGCGGTGGCTGCTCTCGCGGATGGTGTAGTGGCGGGGAAGATCCACGTCGGGCCTCCTCGTGCGGTGCTCTGCAAAGATCAGGTCGCCCTAGTGAAGCGCCTCCTCGCGGCTGCCCGCACCCCAATAAACGGTCCGGCGGTTGGCGAGGTCAACCCGGATACGATGCCCGCATAACGGATCGACGGCGCGACCGCCTTTAGCTCCTTGCCAGTAGATACGTCACTGGCCAAACGCCCACGCGACCATCAGCGGGAACTCTGCTCGCCACAGCGCACTGCCGTGCGAGGCGACCCGCTCGCTCAGCACGACATCCGCACCCGCCTCGCGCAGCGCAGCCGCCCACCGGGTCGCGTTGCCAAGGAAGAACGGCTCAAGCGTGCCGGCGACGAGGTAGGTGCGCGGAATCCTGGGCGGCAGCACGCTGGCCGGCTGGTAGCCGCCGCCCGGCGAACCGCAGAAGACCGCACCGTACAGATCTGGATGGCGCAGCCCGAGGGCGAGCGCGAGCTCACCCCCCGCCGAGGCGCCGAAGATCGCGGTGCGCTCGGCGGGCAGCGCGATGCCGAACCGCGCCCGAATCCAACGGCCGGCGTCCGTGACGAAAAACCGCTCATGGGCCGCGAACCGTTCCGCGTCAAAGACCGGCGAGTACTCATGGAGCCGAGCCGTCTCATCCGCCAGCCCGTGCACGCCGACGATCATCGTGGACGGCACGTCGGCCGCCTCGAGGAACCCGCCCCAGCGCGAGATCCCCTGACCGTCGCCCGCGAACACGACCGCCTCCGGCGGGTCGGGCGGGACGTACACCGTGACCCGCCGGCCGCCGTCGTAGTCGAGCGTCTCACTGACCAGCTCGCCCGCTATCGGGTCGGCACGCGGCGGTTCCGGCAGTGCTTCGGGAGCGCCGTCGGCCCTATGGTCCTCCATCGACGCACTCCTTTCCGCGCGAGGGCCAGCCGGTAGTACGGAGCGTCAGCTGATCCTGGCCGGATTGACGAAGGCCTCGTGACGGAGGTGATCGTCCTGGCCGGTGAAGGCCTTGAACGTGCCAAGCCGGTAAGCGTCGCCGGCCCTGCCGGAACGCACCTCGATGGAGAAGTCGTGCCTGAGATGGGCAAGGTGCCGCTCGAATGCGGGGACGTCAAGCGGGACGGCGAGGCGGCGCACGATCTCCTCCCTGGTGAGGAACCCGCCGTCGTCGCGCAGCACCGCGTAAACGGGGTCATGCGTCGTGGCGGACTGCTCGACTAGCTCATGGGGCTCGCCCTGATGGTCGAGGGCTCGCCTGACCTGCTCGCCGAGCGCGCGGGCGACCGGCGGCGGGAACGCGTTTCCGATCTGCCGGTAGTTCGAGGTCTTCCTGCCGGTGAATTCCCACTGGTACTCGCTGCCGTCCCAGCCTTGAATCCTGGCGACCATGTCGCAGGTGAGCTTAGGTACCAGGGTGACCGGGTCGTTGGCCGACGGCGCGGCGTCGGCCACGCCTAGTGCGTCCACGCCGAGTAGCCGCCAGGCCCGCTTAGCGCGGGTCGGCCCCAGGTCGGCGCCGCCGTGCTTCTTGGAACCGCCGACGATCGTCGGTGCTATGTCGTTCGCCCTGGCGGCCCACGCGGCGGCGCCCGGCCACCCGTTGGCCGCCATCAGGTCGAGCAGTGTCTCGCCGACGGTGGCGGTGCTTTCCGGATGCGGCTGTGGCCAGCTGAAGTACGCGAAGTCGTCCGGCCGCATGGCGACAAGCACGAACCGTGGCCGCAACTGCGGCACGCCGTAGTCCGAGGCGTGCAGCAGCCGCCAGTCGGCGGCGTAGCCGAGCTCGGCGAGCCGGTCGAGAACGTGCTGGCGGTAGGCGGCGAACCGGGGCAGCGACAGGCCGCGCACGTTCTCGAGCAGCAGCGCACGCGGCCCGATGGTGCCGCAAAGTTCGATGGCCCAGGCGAACAGGTCGCGCTCGTCGGTCGCGCCGAGCTGCTTGCCGGCGATGGTGAACGGGGGGCACGGCACGCCGCCGGCCAGCAGGTCGATTCCCGCGTACGCGGCCGGGTCCCAGGTATCCGGGCTGGCGACGTCCCCATGGGCGACCTTCCAGTGCGGCCGGTTATGCCGCAGCGTGGCGCACGCGTTCTGGTCAAGCTCGACGGCCAGCTCATGCTCGAAGCCCGCCAGCTCAAGCCCCAGGGACTGCCCGCCGGCGCCGGCGCATATCTCCAGGCAGGTCAGTCGGCGTGACCAGCCCATCCGCGCCTCTCCTGCCGGCTGTCCCATGAACCTGAACATTACAGATTCAGCTGGTCCAAGACCCAGCACAGGCTCAGGTCAGGATGACCGGATTCGTGAGTGCCGCCGCGTGACCGCCAATGTGGCGTACCTCGACCCGGACGAATGCTGACTCCTTCGCGCTGGTGCGCCACTCAACGATGCTGGGGCTGCCACCGGGCAGCGATTCGCGCTGGACCGTGCCCCGGTCGGTATGGAAGCTGACGGTGCCCGATGGCACGCCGCCGATGACTGCCCGCACTATTGCAGGCCCGCCGCCGGTCTCCAGCCGCTCGCCGATTCCGGCGCTGCGGAGCGTGCGGCGCCACCCGGATGGTTGGCGTACTCAAGCAGCTGGACGGCTTCGGCCATTCCCCGGGTGCCCAGGTTGACGGCGAGCATGGGCTCAGCCCCGGTCTTGCCGAGGAACGACATGAACTCGCCGAGGCCGAACTGGTTCGTCTCGATGGACCGCCACGCGGCATCGCGCCGTACGGGGCGCTGGTCTGCCGGTCCTATACCGTCCTCCCAGTCGTACCCGGACACGAAGTTCCCGCCGGGATAGCGGATCACCGTGACACCGAGTTCCCTGATCAGGTCCAGGACATCGGTCCGCAGGCCGTCGGCGTCGGCGGCCGGATGCCCGGGCTCGTAGATGCCTGTGTACACGCAGCGGCCCACGTGCTCGACGAAGGAACCGAAGAGCCGGGGATCGACGGATCCCACCGGGAATGCCGGATCGAGGACGAGCCGGGCCTGGCGTGACATGTGTTTCCCTCTGCGGCTAAGAGACGGGCAGGAACGGGGCGGACAGCGGCTTGTCCCGCAGGCAGCGCAGGCTGCCGTTCGTCACGGCCAGTTCCGCAGCCAGGACGACGGAGCGCCGCGCCTGGTAACTGTCCTTATCGGCCGCGCTCGCGAGGCCGGGGTGGGTGAAGTAGAAGATGAACGCGCGGTCGCCGCATTCGGCCACGTCGGCGTGCCTGCCGACGTCCGTGTCGTCCGGGCCGGTGCCTGGGATGTCGAGGATCATCCCGGTGCGCCGCCACTGCGTGAGGTCGTCAGAGCGGTATGCCGCGAGCCCGCGCCACTCGTCGGTCAGCATCCAGAAGCAGCCGTCGAGCGCGAACACGTTCGGCCCCTCGTGCGCCGCCCCGGTGATGGTCGGCTGCGGTGGCGTCCACGCAGTCAGGTCGGCGCTGTCGCAGGCGTAGGTGTGCGACTCGCGCTCCTCGTCCTTGAACCAGAGCCGGTAGCCGCCCGACGGCAGCCGGCAGACCGCGGCGTCGATCGCGCGCCGGGAGTTCAGGTGCAACGGGCCGAGGTCCGACCAGCGCCAGAGATCGGGGCTGACATAGTGCCGGATCTGCCGGTCATGTCCTTCCCATCGGTCAGGCACGCCCCGGATGTAGGTGACCAGCATGTGGTACTGCCCCTCGGCCCAGAAGACCTCCGGCGCCCAGAAGGTGTTGCGGCCTGGCTCGAAGTCCAGGCCCTGCACGGTCCCGCGGTACAGCCAGCTGCCCCCGCCGTCGCGCGAGACGGCCACGCCGATGTCGGAGCCGTGCACCCACGCCACGCCGGGCCCCGGTGCGCTCGCCCGGCGCTGGGTGTACAACATCCACCATTCGCCGCGTGCCCGGTTGAGCACCACGACGGGGTCGGTCGCGCCATCGTAGACCGGGTCGCGGTAGCTCACTTCAGCCCTGAGGTGGCGAAGCCGCGCACGTAGCTGCGCTGGGCGAACAAGAACAGCAGGAGCACCGGCACGACGTAGATCAGGGCGCCACCGGCCAGCAGGTTATACAGCGGATAGCCCTGGCTGTTCTCATAGCCGGTCGCGACGCCCACCGCGAGCGTCGTATTCGACTGGTTGAGAAACAGGTTGGGCCCGATGAAGTCGCCCCACACCGCGTTGAACGCGAGCACGAACGCGGTGATCAGCAGCGGCCGGGACAGCGGCAGGAAGACCTGGAAGAAGATGCGGAGCTGCCCCGCCCCGTCGATGACGGCGGCCTCCTCGAGTTCCTTGGGGAAGGCGGAGAAGTACTGACGGTAGAGGAAGATCGCGTACGGGGTTCCCGCCGCGCCCCACAGCACCCACGGCCAGTACGTGCCGACCAGGTGGTAGTCGGAGAACAGCAGGTAGGTGGGGATGAGGGTGACGATCGGCGGCACCATCATCGTGCCGATGAGCAGCGCGAACAGCGCGTTCTTGGCCGGGCCGTGCAGCCTGGCGAAACCGTAGCCGGTCAACGCGGAGCTGAACGTCGTCAGTATCCCGAAGACCGAGCTGAGGACCAGCGAGTTCTTGGCCAGCTGCCAGAACGGGATGTACCTGACCGCATCCGCGAAATTGGACAAGCGCAGGAAACTGGGCAGCCAGCGGTTGATGCCCATCTGGTCGGCCGGGGTCAGCGCGCTGATGATGAGCGTGACGAACGGCGCGATCATGACAACCGCGACGACCACCGCGATACCGAACGGGATCGGGCTCCGCCGGGCCAGCCGCCTGGCACGCGAGGGCAGGGATGCCTCCGGGGCGGGGTCTCGCGGTTGGATATCCGTGCCGCCCGCCGGGCTCTTGATCGCGGTCATCTCTTTCCCGCCTTCGGGTCGACCGCATAGAAGACGCTGCGGCCGAGGAATTTGAAGATCAGCGCGGTCATCGCGACGATCACCACGAAGAAGACCACGAGCATCGCCGAACCGTAGCCGTAGCGTGAGTAGTCGAAGAACTGCTCGTAGACGTCGATCATGTAGACGTCGTTGGCCTGCGGGATGTTCGTGGTCTGGCCCATGGAACTGCTGCCGATCGGCGACAGCAGAATCGCGGGAATGAACGTCTGGAGCGTCGTGATCACCGTGAGCACCGTCTGGAACAGCAGGATGGGCGATATCGCCGGCAAGATCACGTGCCGGAACCTGCCGAACGGCCCGGCCCCGTCGACTCGCGCCGCCTCGAGTTGCTCGGCCGGGACGGTCTGCAGCGCCGCCAGGTCGATGATGATGCCGGAGCCGAGTGCCCACAGCAGGACGACGATCAAGACGATGAACGCGTTGCCGCCGGTCAGCCAGTTCAGCGGGTGAACGCCGAAGACGGCGAGCAGCCGGTTGGCGGCGCCGGAGTTCTTGTCGAAGACCACCTTCCAGATCAGCGCGGCGGCAACCGGCGGGACGATGGCCGGGATGTAGATCAGCGTCCGGAGCACCGCCCGGCCGCGCATCCGCTTGTTCAGCAGCATCGCGAGCAGGAGGCTGCCCACGATGGTCACCGGCACCACGATGGCGGTGAGCACCAGCGTCCGCGACAGCGTGGACAGCGTGTCGCCTGATGTCAGCACCTCCTGGTAGTTGGACAGGCCAACCCAGGGCTTGAACGGCGACATTCCGTTCCAGCTGGTGAAGCTCAGGTAGACCGCGTAGCCGACCGGGAACAGCGTCAGCGCCGCCGTCCCGATCAGCCACGGTGAGATGAACCCGTAGAAGGCAAGCCCGCCCCTGAGCCTGCGCAGCGGGCCGGGGCGGCCTCGCGCGGCCGCCCCTGAACCTGACATTGCCGTCGCCGTCATTGCCCCAGCGACTTCTTCCCGGCCGCGAGGACCGCGTTGACGTCCGTGGTGAGCAGGTCGGCGAGCGCGCCGACGGACATCCCGCCGGAGATGGCCCTGGGGAAGTCCTTCGCCAGGGTCGTGTTGATCGCGGTGTTCAGCGCGTATGGTGAGGCGACCTGCACGACCTTGATGTAGTTCAGCTCGTTGTGCTGGGTGGCGACCACCGCCTTCTCGAAGGCGTTGCGCTGCGGCAGGAGCGGCAGCAGGGACTTCAGCGACGGCAGGCCGTCGCCGGCCGCGATCCGCGCCTTGGCGATCGCGCCGCCGCAGTAAGTCTCCATCCAGGCGAAGGATGCCGCCGGGTTCTTGGCCTTCGCCGGAATCCAGTAGCCGACCGCGCCGAACGTCGGGCTGATCCGGGTGGATCCGAGCACCGGCGCCGCGTTGAACTGGAGCTTGCTCTCGAACGCGGGCGCGGTCGTCTCGGTGAAACCGGTGAACCAGTAGCCCTGGCAGGCCATCGCCTGCTTGCTGGCGAACATCTCCGGCCCGTCCCAGTCCGAGGGAGGGTTGACGACCGAGTAGCCCAGCCCTTCCTTGCCCGCGGACACGATCCACTGCAGCGCCTGCCTGGCCTCGGCCGAGGAGAAGTCGACGGTGCTGAGGTCGTCGGAGATGATGCGGCCGCCGGCCGTGGCCACCATGGCGGCGATCCTGTCGATGTCCGGAGTCACGTACCAGAGGCCGAACTGGCTGGTCTTGCCGCCGGAAACCTTCGTCATGGCCTTCGCGGCGGTCAGCAGCTCGTCGTAGCTGACGGGCGTGTCCGCGGCGCGTGGCTTGAGGCCGGCGGCCGACCACATCTCGGTGTTGTACCACCACATCGCGTCCTGGGACCAGTCCTTGGCGATGCCGAAGCGCGACCCCTGGCCCTGCTGCTTGCCGTCCCACTTCCACGCGTCGTTGACCGGCATGATGTCGGACTCTTTAAGGATGGTGGACTGCTCGAAGTAGGAGTCCAGGTTCAGGGCGAGGCCCTGGCTGGCGATGTACGGGGTGACGTCGGTGCCGGCATCGCGCACCAGGTCCGGCGGGTTCCCCGCCGCGAGCATCGCGTTCAGGCGGGTCGGGTCGGTGTTGATCTGGGTGATCTTGAGCTGCGGATAGAGCTTCTGGAAGGCCGCGACCTGCGCAGAAGTGATCTCGCCGGTGGGTGACATGATCGTCAGAGTGCCTGGCTTGACGTCGCTGACCTTCGGGGCCGAGTTGCTGCCGCCGTCAGAGCCGCACGCGGCTAGGACGGCTCCTCCGGCGAGCGCGCCGAAGCCCTTGAGAACGGATCTGCGGGAGAACGCTGGTGGGTTGTTCATAGGGATTTACTCCTCGAACTGGAATCTCAACGGTGAGCTGGGCGGAAGAGTGAGGACGGACGCATGCCGCGCGCCTTGCGGAACGACGACCCCGGCGGGCGCCCACGAGAGGCCGTCTCGGCTCGATACGGCGCCGTAGCGGCCTTCTAGAAAGTGATCGAAGATGAGGACCCATTCGCCGTCGCGGCGGAACAGCGCCGGTCCCTCCACGGGTGCGGGGCTTACCGGCCCGTTCGTCGGCTCGAAGGGGCCGCCCAGGCTGGTGAACGCGGTGATCTTGATGTGCTTGTGGCCAGTGGTGAGTTCGTTGACTCCGCGTTCGTCCTTGAATGCCATGACGAACCTGCCGCCGTCGTGCACCACGGTCGCGTCGATCACCGAGAAACCGGGATCGAAGAACAGCCCCGCGGGGGAGTAGCTGCGGAAATCCGTTGTCACGCAGCCCCAGATCCGGTGATCCTGGCCGGTGTTCTGCCAGTCCCTGTCGCCATCTGTGTCGCCCGGATCCACCGCCGACGACCAGATCAGCTGGTAGCACTGGCGATCGGGGACGTAGAAGAACTCCGGCGCCCAGGCGTTGTGCGCCCCGGGGACAGCGGTCATCACGGGCATCAGCTCCGGGGACGACCAGGTGCTCAGGTCGGCGGAGACAGCATGCAGGATGGCCGGGCTGGCCCAGCCGTCGGTCGCCAGCAGGTGAAACATGCCGTCCGGGCCGAACCCGATGAACGGGTCGCGCAGCGCCCCGGTTCCCACGCTGCTGCGGAGCAGCGGTGCGCCGCCATTGACGGGGGTGAAGTGGTGACCGTCCCTGCTTACGGCCATGTGCAAGGCCTCATCTTGGGCAGTGAAGTAGGACATGACGAAGGTCACTGATCGTCACCGTGCGAGGGGGTGGCGCATTCGTCTTCCTCGCCGGCCGCGGGCAAGGCGTCAGCAGGCGGGGCGGTCGTCCCTCGCACGATCAGGTCGGTGGGCATCTGCATGTTCTCCATGAGCAGCGGGCGGCCGTCGATCAGGCTGAGCAGCATGCGGGTGCCGAGCTTGCCCATGTCGTGCAGCGGCTGGCGCACGGTGGTCAGCGCCGGGAACGTCTGGGCCGCCTGCGGCAGGTCATCAAAGCCGACCACGGACAGGTCGTCGGGCACGCGCAGCCCGCAGGCGCGGGCCGCATCCACGGCACCGAGCGCGATCAGGTCCCCTCCGGCCATCAGTGCGGTCGGCCGGTGCTCGGCGATCAACGCGGACGTGATCCGGAACCCCTGGGTATAGGTGAAATCGGATTCGGCGACCAGGCGCTCATCGAGGTCGACGCCGGCCAGCCGGAGCGCGTCGTGGAAACCCTTGTAGCGCAACTCCGAGCTTTCCAGGTCGGCGATGCCCTTGATGTACGCGATCCGGGTGTGGCCGAGTTCCAGCAGGTGCTCGGCTGCCTGCCGGGTTCCGCCGTAGTTGTCGACGGTGACCCTGGGCAGCGACGCGTCAGTGCGCCGCGGGTCGATCACCACGCACGGCAGGTTCTTGCGGCGCAGCGCCTCCAGCGTGGCGTCCTCAAGGGCGGGGGCCACCATGAGCACGCCGTCCACCAGTCCGCGGGCGAGGAACTGTGTGCGCTCCAGTTCACGCACCGCCTCCTGGTACGTCGCGCTGATGAGCATCTCTCGCTCATCGGAGGCCAGTTCGTCGGCGATGCCCCGGACGATCTCCAGGCCGTACTGCCCCGTCAGGTCGAGGGTCATCACGCCGATCAGCCCGGTGCGGCCAGCCTTGAGGTTGCGCGCCGAGAGGTTCGGCTGGTAGCCCAGACGCTCGGCGGCATCGAGCACACGGCGCCTGGTCTCCTCGGACGCTCCCGGCCGCCCATTGAGGACGTTAGAAACGGTCATCGCAGAGACGCCCGCCTCCTCGGCGACCTGCGAGATCGTCACCCGATCGGACACCGCTTGTCTCCATTCATGTGGAAGCTTTATGGATTATTTACGGCAAAGTTTTAGGCGTGGCAGTCACGCGACCCATAGCTGGGAAGTCTTCTCAGTGACTCAGGGACACCCCAGGTGAACCGGCCTGTCAGGTCGGGCTCGCCTGTGTTTAGAGGGACATTAACGTTAAATACGATTCAACGTCAACACCTAAAGTACGAACCGCAAGAAGAGCTTGATTCCGCCCACTGCGGCGCTCCGCGGGGTGGTGAGGCGGCTCTGGCCGAGGCACTAGGCTGTTGGATCTTATGAGCCGCTACGCCTTCCTCATCCTTCCGTCGCACAACCGGGTCTACGCCGGGGCCGCGCCCGCGCTCGCGCGCGCCGAACTTGCGGTGCTCGGCAGCGCCCTTCCCGATGGGAAGATCGACGCGGACAGCATCGGTGAGGCGGTCATCGGCGGCGTCCCCTACGTCACGTTCGAGGCTGGCGAACTGTCCGGGCGGGACACGGGGCTGTTCGGCAACCTGTCGTCGCTGTACGCGCTGTTCGAGGCCGGCGGCGAGGAGGGAGCCGAGGTGCTGCGTCCGGTGACGCTGCGGCGGCTCGACCGCTACGACGACGATCTGCTGACCATCTTGAAGTACCAGGGGAAGACGAACGAGCAGTTCACCAAGCTGCTGCTCAACGTCACCCTCGCCGCGTCGGCGTTCGCCGGCGACACCGGCAGCCGCCGGCTCGCCGTCCTCGACCCGCTGTGCGGGCGGGGCACCACGCTGAACCAGGCCATCATGTACGGGTTCGACGCCTACGGCGCCGACATCGACGGGCGCGACATCGAGGCGTACGCCATGTTCCTCCAGCGCTGGCTCAAGGACAAGCGCCTGAAGCACCAGGCGGACTTCTCCCCGGTGCGGCGCGACCGCCGGGTGGTGGCCAAGCGGCTCCGGGCGGAGTTCGCGGCTGCCAAGGAGGACTACAAGGCGGGCGACGTGCAGCGCGTGGACGTCGTGGAGGCGGACACCAGCCGCGTCGGCGAGTTCTTCAAGCGGGAGACCGCCGACCTCATCGTCACCGACCTGCCGTACGGAGTCCAGCACGGCAGCCACGGCGCAGGGAAGCCGCAGCCGGGCCGACCGCAGCCGGGCGGACACGGCCTGGCAAGGAGCCCGCTCGAACTGCTGCGGTCCGCGGTGCCGCACTGGGCGGCGGTGCTGCGGCCGGGTGGCGCCATCGGGATCTCCTGGAACACCATGGTCGCCCGCCGCGAGGACGCGGTCGAGATCCTCGCCGCCAGCGGGCTAGACGTCCTCGACGAAGGCCCGTTCCGTGACTTCAGGCACCGTGTCGACCAGGCGATCACGCGCGACATCCTTGTCGCCCGCAAGCGCTAGCCGTCAGGGGATCGCGCCCCGCTCGCCGATAGCGGTGCAGCCGCCGGTCTTCGCGCAGCTCACGCCGTAGAAGACGGACATCTTGCCGGGGCCGGGACCAGGGACGCGTGCTGCCTTCCAGTTGGCGCCGTCCCAGGTGAGCGCGGCCGCGCGCTGCCCGGTGTCCGGGCCGTCGCTGCCCACCGCGACGCAGTCGTTCGCGGTACGGCAGGAGACGGCGGACAGTTCGGCGTAGTCGCCGGCCTTCGGGCCGCGCCAGGTAGTGAGCTTCCAGGTCCTGCCGTTCCACATCTCGAGGAAGGACGTGATGGGGGAGCCGTGCGACGCGTAACCGAGGCCGGTGAACGCGCAGTGCTCACGGGTAGCGCAGGAGAGCCCGCTGTACCCGGCGGTGCTCATACCCGTCGGCGCGGGCGGCCTGAGCCGGGTGAATGACCTGCCGTTCCAGCTGGCGGCGGCGGGGACGGTGCTGCTGCCGGCTGACTCTCGGCCGGCAACCATGCAGTCGGTCACGGTGGTGCACTGGACCGAGTCGAAGTACTCATCCGCCACGGTGTCGGGTGTCGGCACTGACATCATTGACCACGCGGAGCCGTTCCAGGTCCAGATGATCTCCCCCCTGGGAACATTGCCCGTCACCACGCAACGGTTGACGGCGGGGCAGGAAACGCCGCCCATCTCTTCCAGGTCGCTGGCCGTCGGAAGCGGCAGCCTGACGGCGGGGGACAGGGACGCCCCGTCCCAGGACATCGCGTACGGGCGCGGAAGCCCTCGGTCGCCTGGGTCGTACTCGCCGACCGCGAGACAGTAGCCGGCCGCGGGGCACGACACGCCCGTCAGGGTCGTTCGCGATCCGGGTTTCCCTGGCGCCTTGACGGCCACCGTCCGCCAGGTGCCCGCGTTGAACGCCTGCACGACGGGCACCGACGTGCGCGGCGTGCCGCGCTCCGCCGATCCGACTGCGAGGCAGGCGGTCGCCGATGCGCAGGAGATGGTGTTCGCGGTCGGGTAATTCTCGTCGAAAGTGCTCGAACCGCCTTCGGATTCCGCGCGCCACGCCACGATCGCGGCGCCCGCCGCCAGCGTGACCACGACCAGCCCGGCCATCATCCTGCGCACAGAAGCACCTCTCGAGAGGGTGCAAAGCATAGCAAGGATGGCACTCGTGCCACCGGGCACACGGCTTTCCCGGGGCGGCATTCACGTGCGTTGAAACAGGCGTTCGCCGACTGCGGCAAATGGTACGTTTCGGGCGTCCATCAGGCGACATTCAGTTTCCGCTAAGGCCGGTGACGCTTTGACCTTCCGGATGCGCGCACTCCTGCCCGCCGTCGCGCTCGCGGCGACGCTGATCGTGGCGACCGCCGGCTGCCAGAGTTCGAGTTCGGCCACGGCGGGCGGTACCACGACCGCCTCGGCGGGGAGCTCGGCCAGTCCGTCGCTGTCGATCTCGGCGTCGGTGTCCCAGCCGTCGCTGGTGCCAGCGTCGCCGTCGGACTCCCCGGTCAGCGTCCCCACGGCGCATCAGCCCACCGTGTACTTCGCCGAGGGCGGCGACACGAACGGCACGTCAATGCACGCGTCAGGCTGCTCGGCCGGCTGCCCGCTGTCCGGCGACGGCACGACATCGCTGTGGAACATGACCTGGCCCACCTGGAATCCCACCGTCGCGATCGGCACCGGGACCGAGAAGATCGACGACTGCAACCCGTCCTGCGCCACGGGCAAGCTTTACCCGGTCAAGGTGACCGTCACGTTCCGCGACGCGGTCCTGGTCTGCACCAGCCAGCACGTCGCACGCTACTACTGGACGCGTGCCTCCTTCGCCTGGCCCGCCGGGCTTCCGACGGCGCTGTCCGGTGACAACGCGCCGGTCAACCCGGTGACCTACGCGAACATCACCGCCGAGTCGACACCCTCGTGCGGCTAACGGACGCCTGACAGGACGGCCGCGGACCAGGACAGCTTGATCACTGCCTGCTATTCAGCGTGCTGGTCCCACAGGACGCGCACCGCCAGCGGCTTGCGGAAGACCAAGCCGCGGGGCGGCGCGCTGCCTTCGCTGTCGAGGCGCAGCCCCGGCAGTTCGCCGAGCAGTGCGAGCATGCACGTCCTGGTCTCCAGCCGGGCCAGGTGCGCGCCGAGGCAGAAGTGCGGGCCGTGCGCGAATGCCAGGTGGCCCCGGGCATTCGCCCTCCGCACGTCGTAGCGGTCCGGTTCCGGGAAGACCGCCGGGTCCCGGTTGGCGCCGGCGATAGAGACGACGACCAGGTCGCCGCTACGGATCCGCGCCCTTCCCAGCTGCGTGTCGCGGGTCGCGTATCGATCCACCACGGCGGCCGCGGGCTCGAGCCGCAGCGACTCCTCGATCGCGTTGTCCACCAGGCCGGGATCGCGTCGCACGAGTTCCAACTGCTCGGGATGGGACAGCAGGTGCAGCGCCGCGTTCGCGATCATGCCCTCGGTGGTCTCGATTCCGCCGAACATCAGCACCGCCGCGTTCGACACGACCTCAGGCACCCCGAGTCCGCCCTCGGCCGCCGCGACCAGGATTGATTCCCGTCGCTCCGCGAGCGTCGCCTCCACACTGCCGCGCAACTGCCCGACGGCCACCGCGCCCTCCGGATCGGCGGGCCGACCCGCCGTCAGGTCGTCCACCGCGCGCACGATCCGGTCGTACCAGGAGAGCACCGCCGCCGCGTCGGCCTCGACCAGCCCGAGCGCGGCGGCCACCACCGCGACCGCCAACGGCCCGGCCACCTCCCGGCGCAACTCGGCGGTCCCCCGTCCGCGCAGCGGCCCGAGCAGCAGATCAGTCTCCTCGGCGATGACACGGGCAAAGCGCTCGCTCACGTCTCGCGCCCGGAACGGATCGGCAAATGGCCCACGATGCCGCGCGTGCTCCGGCCCGTCGGTCGACAGCATGCTCGGCCCGACCACCCGCGCAGTGGTGAAGCGGGGGTCGTCCACTGTGTACACCTCAGCCGCGCGCATCACCTCTAGCACCAAGTCGCGCCGGGTGACCAGCCAGCCGCCCAACTCCGGCACCCAGCTCACCGGCTCGGCACCCAACAGCAGGGCGAGCCGCGGATGCGGGTCGGTAGCCAGCTCAGCCAGCGTCGTAGCGGCACCCAGCGGGAACTCCCGCGCCGTGTCAAACACTCGCTGAGGCTAGCACCGGGCTCTGGGTGGCCATGATGGCGGCGCTGCGGTCGATCAGCGAGTGGCAGAAATGTGCTCGCGGTCCTGCGCTACCTCAAGACGGACTGAACCTCCGGCCGGTGCCGGGCGGGTGGCAAGCGCGAAAGCCGACGCGGGGCGGGTCGCGCCGCGCATGTGCAGCAAGGTGAGACAAGCAGAGTGAGCGATGGCATAGAAGATTCTTCTGACGATCGAGCCAAAGCTGACGCCACCCTGGAGGAACCGATGCGAACAGGCAGCGGCCAGGCCGACGATCTGACAGCAGTCGGCCAGCAGGCCGAGCCGGCTGTCAGTTCCCTGTGCGCTGCCACCCGGTTGGTGACTTGGCACAGCGATCTCGCTGCCTGGGTCGACCGGCTCGGCTGGCTCCGTACCCTGAGCGACCGGCTGACCGCCGTGCTGGGGCCAGTTCGCGAACGGCACCAGGACAACCTTGCCGTTGAGCTGCTGCATGGCGGCCGATGGGCCGGCCACCCACTGCACCCGGCACTTAGCGACCTGCCCATCGGGCTGTGGGCAGGCGTCATGGTGCTGGACGCTATGGACCGCGACCCGGCTCCGCGGCGCGGAATCGACGCCGCGGGCAAGCTCAGCGCGGCCGGCATCATCGCCGCGGGCGCTACCGCCTTGACCGGCCTGAACGACTGGACCGTCAGCAACGATCAGGACCGTCGCGTCGGTCTCTTCCACGGCTTGCTCAATACGGCGGCCCTTGGGCTGCAATGTGCCTCCCTTGGCACCCGTATGGCCGGTCACCGTGGCACGGCACGCGCTTTGGCTGCGGCCAGCCTGATGGTCACGGCCGCGGCGGGTTACCTTGGCGGTCATCTCGTATTCACCAGAGGTGTGATGGTCAGCCGGGTAGCGTGGGCCGCCGGGCCGCGGCGCTGGACCCGCGCGCTGCAGGAGGCCGACCTGCCGGACGACTCGCCGACCCCGGTCGAGGCTGAGGGGCGCCAGATCATGCTGTACCGCCACGGCGGCAGCCTCTACGCCATCGACAACATCTGCAGCCACGCCGGTGGCCTGCTCAGCCGCGGCGCGGTCGCAGAACTGACTGTGACTTGCCCGCTGCACGGGTCCCGCTTCGCGCTCACCGACGGATGTATCAGCCGTGGCCCGGCAAGCCAGCCGCAACCCGTGCTCCCCACCCGGATCCGTAACGGCTGGATCGAGGTGCGCGGCAGCCAGCCGGCGCCCCGGCGGCCCGCAAGTGGAAGGACACGGCCATGACGTTCGCAGTCGTCGCGAACCTCGACGACCTAGAGGTCGGCGACACCATGCTCGTTGACGAGCTGAGCGAGCCGATCTGCCTCATCCGGCTAGCTGATGACGACGTCAGGGCGATCCACAACACCTGCACCCACCAGCAGCAACCCCTGCACGAGGGCACCCTGCAGGACGACGACACGCTGGTCTGCGCCGCCCACGCATCCCGCTACGACCTGACCACCGGCGAGGCCGTCGGTCCGTTCGCCTGCGGCCCCATCCCGGTTTACGCATGCAAGATCGAAGACGACGCCATTTGGGTCGACCTTGACCAGCAGCTGAACGACGCACCCATCCCTCGTCCTCCAGCACCCGGGACACGGGGCGAGCGCTAACGCCGGGCCCGCCGGCGATGAGGACGGGCCCGCTGGTGCGGTGCGAGCCCGTGCCCGGCGGGCTAGGGCGCGTCCTCCCGGGCGAGCAGGTGGCGCTCGTCAGGGACAATACGATCTCGGTGATGCAGGGCTAGCCCTCGAGCGTAACGGCGGGCAATGTCAGGCATCGGCGAGCTGGCGCCCACCCCGAAGACTGTGCCCGGATAGTCCAGCGGCTCCATGATGGAGCGGATGCGGTCCCAGTCTCCCGGCGCCACCAGTTCGGCCGGGTGTCCGCCGGCGAACCAGCCCATCGGCACCGCCGTACCGGCCGGGACGACAGTATTGACGTAGACCACCGCGTTGAACCCGACCTCCGCCCCGGCTTCGATGCGAGCGCCGTTGAACACTGTGGCGCCGGTCGCAATCAGCGAGCCGCCCTCGATCACGCACCCGGTCAGGTGAGCGTGCGGGCCGACTAGTACCTCGTCACCGATATGGGTTTCCTGGCCAGGCACGCCCCGGACGACCGCGTTCTCCATGACTACGCAGTTCTGCCCGATCTCTACCGGGCCGCCCTCGGCGGTGATCACCGCCCCGAACAGCACCCGGCTGTGCGGGCCTACAGTGACATCTCCGGCCAGCACGGCCGTCGGCGCGATGTAAGCCGACTCCGATACCAGCGGGGCCTTCAGCCGGTGCTCCACGAACAGCGCACCACGCCCTACCACTGGCTGGGGAACCGGATATTCGACCGCATTCACATTCGTCACCCCCGTGCCGTCTCCGGCGTAACCTGCCGGTCCATATGCTCATCCTGCCCGGCGGCCCTGGCTCCCACGCAGTCACTTAGCGTAAGCGACAGAGACGGCGCGTGCCCAGGTGCCGCCGAGCCCAAGGTTGGCGGTGATCGCTTTGGGGGCGGGCTGGGTATGGTTCGCGTGTCGCGCTTCGTCCGGGCCGGGCGAGTGTCGTGCGCGGGCGGGAGGTGGAGCATGCTGCTGACGACGACCAGCACGCTGCAGGACAGGCACATCGAGGAGTACAAGGGAGTGGTGTCCGGGGAGGCGATCCTGGGCGCGAACGCGTTCCGGGACATGTTCGCGGGCATCCGCGACATCGTCGGCGGCCGGTCCGCCGCCTACGAACGGGAGCTGCAGCGGGCCAAGGACCTCGCGCTCAGCGAGATGACCGGGCGGGCCCGGGACACTGGGGCGAACGCGGTCATCGGCATCGACCTCGACTACGAGACCGTGGGCCAGAACGGCTCGATGCTGATGGTCACCGCGAGCGGGACGGCCGTGGTCGTGAACGAGCGCGGCTAGGCGGGCCGCCCGCCGCGCGGGCCGCACGTGCTGTCGGCGCTCGCTTGTCCGGCTGGACAGGACGGAGGAGGCCACCGCCATCACCAGCCGGCTGCGCCACCTGGCCGAAGCCCGGGACCACCCGTGGGCCGCCGCGACGGCCGACCGGTGCGCCGCGGCCATCGCCCTCGCGTCCGGGTATGACGAGGACGCGGCCGCCCAGCTAGCCGCCGCCGCGGCTGCCCTGGGCGAGCTCGGCCTGGGCTTCGATCGTGCGCGCTCGCTGCTGTGGCTCGGCCAGATGGCCCGGCGGGCCAGGAAACGCGCGATCGCGTACGGCTTCCTGCAGGCCGCAGCCGCCGCCTTCGATGAGCTCGGCTCGGTCGGCTGGGCCGAGCAAGTGCGGGCCGAGCTCGCCCGCCTCGGCGCCAGGCCCGCACCGGACAGCGAGCTGACAGCCGCCGAGCTGCGAGTGGCCGCCCTCGCGGCCGAAGGCATGTCGAACAAGCAGATCGCCCAGCAGCTCTTCACCGCCGTGCACACGGTCGAGGTCCACCTGGTCCACGCCTATGCCAAGCTCGGCGTCCGCTCCCGCGCCCAGCTCGCAAGCCAGCTGAGCCGGCCGCGCACCAAGCGGCCCGAGGACTGAGGGCTCCTTTGCCTGGCCTGGCCCGCCCGCGCCGGCCACGCGTCACGCCACCATCACCCGCGCCGGCCACGAACTAAAAACGCGGGACCAATCCACAAAGCGCCGTTGACCCCACGCGGCGCGAAATCCGATAGTTTTCGGAAAGGGAAATTGAAATTTTCAATCCGGCCCCGCCTCGCCCCAAACCCCGAGACAGTTCGGCGCGCGAGTCTATTCGCCCTGCTGGCGCCATCCGCCGCGATTGCACGTTAGCGGAAACGCGTAAAGCGCGGCAAATTGCGACCGCGCTCCTCTGGCGATCGAGGTAACCGAGGGGTGTAATAACGGGGAAACAAAGCCGAGAAGATCCGAAACATTTTCGGGACCTCTCTGTGTTGCTCCGGCTAAAGCCGAAGGGATGCGAAGTACCCAAAGAAGGGACAGGACAGAGCATGAAGAGATGGCTGAGAGCGCTGTTCGCCGCCTGCGTGGCCACGCTGACGGCGGCCGGGCTTCTGATGGCGGTCTTGTCCGGGGCGCCCCCTGCGAAGGCTGCCTCGCTCGTGCAGGTGACGAACTTCGGAAACAACCCGTCCAACAACAAGATGTACATCTACGTGCCGAACAACGTCCGGGCCAATCCGCCCATCTTGGTGGCCCTGCATCAGTGCACTGGCACCGGGCCCGGTTTCTTCGGAAGCACGGCGTTCGCCTCACTGGCCGACCAGTATGGGTTCATCGTCATCTACCCGGATGCGAACAGGAGCGGCCAGTGCTGGGACGTCTCCTCCACCCAGGCGCTGACCAGGAACGGCGGCAGCGACCCCGTCGGGATCATGTCGATGATCACCTACACCGAGCAACACTTCAATGGCAACCCGAGCCAGGTGTATGTCACCGGTGCCTCATCTGGCGCGATGATGACGAACGTTCTGCTGGCCGATTACCCGGACGTGTTCAAGGCCGGCGCGGCGTTCATGGGCGTGCCTTATCACTGCTTCTTCACCGGCACCGTCGACGGCTGGAACTCCGCCTGCGCGAACGGCCAGGTCAGCATGACCGCGCAGCAATGGGGCGATCTGGTCCGCAACACGGCCGACCCCGGGTATAGCGGGCCTCGGCCCCGGATGCAGCTGTGGCACGGCACCGCGGACGGAACGCTTAACTACAACAACTTCGGTCAGGAAATCCTGCAGTGGACGAACGTGACGGGCGTCAGCTCGACCCCAGTCTCTACGACTACTCCGGTGTCGGGCTGGACCGAGACGATGTACGGCAGCACGAGCAACCCGCCGGTGGAGGGCATCAGCATCGCCGGCGCCGGCCACGTGCTCCCGATCGCGGGCACGGGGATGGAAGCCGACGCGATCGCGTTCTTCGGCCTGAACAACCAGTCGCAGGGCAACACCGTCACGGTGACCAATCCAGGTAACCAGACCAGCGCGGTCGGCACCGCGGCCAGCGTGCAGATCCACGCGACCGATTCCGGCTCCGGCCAGACGCTGACCTACAGCGCCACCGGGCTGCCCGCGGGCCTGTCGATCAACGCCTCAAGCGGCCTGATCAGCGGCACGCCCACCGCACAAGGCACGTCCTCGGTGACCGTGACCGCCAGGGACGGCACCGGCGCGTCCGGCTCGGCGAGCTTCACCTGGACGGTCAGCAACACCGGTGGCGGCACTTGCCACGTGACCTACACTCGCAGCAGCCAGTGGGCCGGCGGCTTCACCGCGCAGGTCGTGATTGGCAACACTGGCTCGGCCGCGATCTCCAGCTGGTCGCTGACCTTCACATTCCCTGGCGACCAGAAGATCACCAGCAACTTCAACGGCGGCTTCAGCCAGAGCGGTGAGAACGCGACGCTGACCAACGCCAGCTACAACGGCAGCATCGCGCCGGGCGGCTCCGTGTCCGTCGGCTTCCAGGGCACCTGGACTAGCAATGACACGTCGCCGACCAGCTTCGCCCTGAACGGCGCCTCCTGCGGTTAGGGGTGCCTGGCAGGCCGGATCAGTCGGTGGCCGTACCGCCTGACCCGGCCTGCCGGCATAGCCGGCCCGGTTCGCTATCCGGCGAGCGCGCTTTGGGAAGTGCTTCCGTCCCTGGATGCGCGTTTCATGAGAATTTCATGGCGACGACCCTGCCGCCGCAGTTCGGCAGGCGCTCCGCGACTGACAGATTGACCGGTTTAGCCGACGAAACCTACCGTGAGCGGCACCGTCAACCGAAAGTTATCGGAGGCCGCCATGCAAAGGCGTGTCCTGTTCTTCTCATCGCTACTAGGGCTGGGGGTTATCGGAATCGCTTCCGCCGCCGCGCCGGCCCATGCGGCCACCCTGACCGCGTCGGTCACCGTGAATGCGACGGCCGGCCTCGGCTCCGTGCCCGCGCACGGGATCGGGATGAACACCGCGGTTTATGACAGCGACATGAACGATGCCGCCATCCCGCCGCTGCTGAAGGCAGCGGGCGTCACCGCGATGCGCTACCCCGGCGGTTCGTACTCCGACATCTACAACTGGCAGACCCAGACCGCAGCGGCAGGCGGCTACGTCGCACCAAACACCGGCTTCAGCAGCTTCATGGCCACCGCCAACTCGGCCGGCGCCCAGCCGATCATCACCGTCAACTACGGCACGGGAACTCCGGCCCTTGCGGCCGCCTGGGTGCACAGCGCGGCGAGTGCCGGCGACGACGTCTCCTACTGGGAAGTCGGCAACGAGGTATACGGCAACGGAACCTACGGCGCCAACTGGGAAACCGACTCCCACTGCCACACCAGCCTGAACGGCCCGCTGGTCACCGTGGGCAGCGAGCCGTCCCAGACCTATAACTGCGGGCCAGCCGAGTACGCCGCGAACGTCGCAAGCTTCGCCTCTGCCATGCACGCCGCCGACGCCAACGCCAAGGTCTGCGCCATCCTCACCACCCCCGGGTTCTGGCCGGACAACGTGACCAACTCCGAGTACCCGCAAAGCTGGAACCATACCGTCTTGACCGCACTGAAGTCGGGCACCCAGTGCGTAATCGTGCACTACTACCCGGGCGGGTCGAACACCGCGGGCATGCTCACTGACCCCTCCGACATCGCCGGGATCGTCTCCACCCTGCACAGCGAGCTCAGCCAGTACGCCGGCATCGCCAACCCGGCCAGCATCCCGATCCTGGTCACCGAGACCAACTCCACCCTCGACCTGGACACCCAGCCCGCCGCGCTGTTCGCCGCCGACATGGACATGACCTGGCTGGAGAACGGCGTCACTAGCGTCGACTGGTGGAACGAGCACAACGGAGAGGGCACGGTCAGCACCGTCAACGGCGCCACCGACTACGGCGACCAGGGCATCTTCTCCAACAACACCAACTACGGCGGCACCACCGAGCCCGTCGTGGACACCCCGTTCTCGCCGTACTACGGCATCGAGATGCTGTCCAAGCTCGCCGCTCCTGGCTCCACGATGGTCAACTCGAGCAGCAGCCAGGCGTTGCTCAAAGTGCACTCCGTCCGCGACGCGGCAGGCAACCTCAACGTGCTGATCGACAACGAGGACCCGTCCAACTCCTACACCGTCAGCCTCGGCTACTCCGGCTTCTCGCCGTCCGGCACTCCCACCGTCTACACCCTGGCCAACAACGCGACAACGATCACCAGCGCCTCTGGTTCGGCGACGTCAGCCACCGTCGCGCCGTACTCGCTGACGGTCGTGCACATCCCCGGGGCCGGCGGTACCGGCGTCACCGCCCCCGGCGCGCCCGGCCAGCCGGTCGCGTCCGGCCTTTCGTCAAGCACCTCGGGCAACAACACCGGGACCGCGACGCTGACCTGGCCCGCGTCCGTCGCCGGTACCTACCCGGTCGCGAACTACCAGGTCTACTCCGGCAGCACGCTGGTCACCACGACGACCGGGACCAGCGTCACGCTGACCGGCCTCACCATCGGGACCAGCTACACCTATGACGTGGTCGCGGTCGACAGCCACGGCAACCCGTCGCTGCCGTCGCCGCTGGTCACCTTCACCGTGCCGCCCCCGGCCAACGCCACTTGCGCCGTGCATTACGCGCAGACCGGCAGCTGGCCCGGCGGGTTCCAGGCCAGTGTGACGATCACCAACGAGGCCGCCAGCACGGTGAACGGCTGGCAGCTGACCTGGACCTGGCCGAACTCGGGCGAGGCGATCACCCAGCTGTGGAACGGCACGGAGACCCAGTCCGGTACCGCAGTGACCGTGGCCAACGCCAGCTACAACGACACGATCGGCGCCAGCGGCGGCACGGTGAACTTCGGGTTCACCGGCTCGGACTCCGGGCAGACGCCAGCCCCGGTCGCCTTCCACCTGAACGGGGCGATCTGCAGTAACAACTAACCTTCCGGGGCCAGGCCGGCGTCACTGTCATCCGGCCTGACCTCGGCAGTTCCCCGGCCTTGCCTCTCCCGAAGACACCTCGCTGAGCCAGGACGTGATCGAGAATGCGCTCGCCTCGCTGCGCCCGGCGCGTCTGGGACTGGTCCCCGCGAGTCGCCCCGCTGATGTGCTGCCGTTGATCGGCTGGAGCGGGTTCGCTCCCCGGCACCGACGGGACGCTGTTCCTCGCCGCCGTCCTGCGCTCCTGGGAAGACAGGTTCGCGACGTCAGCAGCATCACCGCGCGCCTGGTGAACACCCCCATCTGGGGTTTCTGGTGGGACTGATGTCAGCGCCTGAGCGGTGGCTGAGCAGGTCTTACCTCCAGAACGGGTGCGTGGTTCCCCGACGGGTGAAGCACGCACCCGTTCTTCGTCCCGGGCGGACTTCGTGTACCCGAGTCGGCCGGCGAGAAGCTCGACCGCGCAGATCACGATGCGGTCCGGTCAGGAGGCTTTTGAAGGCAACGACCAGGGTGGGAAGGCGCCTTCCGTAAGCCTTTCGGACGCTAGACCTGTCAGCTGAAGCGGTCAAGTAAGCCTGTCGCCACCTGCCAAAGCCGGAGCCAGGAATGCCATCGCGAAATGGAACTTTCACGCGCTTTCCTGGGCCGACGGCTGTGTGAGGCGCCGTTTCTTCTTGCCGCCGGGCGCCGAGCTTACGCTGCAGCCCAGGGTGTGAAGGCTCTTTCCGGTCTGCTGGTGGCGGGCACCACCGCCGCTATCTCCACTGACCCTTCGAGGAGATCAGATGACCAGACGTCGAACTCGCCTGCGGACGCTAGCCAGCGCCTTGGCCGCATCCGGCCTACTGGCTGGCGCGCTGCTTGCCTCCGGCACTGCAGCGGCGACCCCTTCTCAGCCGGCCGGGGCCGCACGGGCGTCAGCCAGTAAGGCGAACAACGGGCCGCCTGCCGGCGCGCCGGTCACCAGCCCGGCACCGGGCCAGGTGTTCACGCCCGGTTCAAGCATCAAGCTGTCGGCGGCTCCCCTCCTGGTTAGCGACGCCGTCAAGGACGGGCTGAGCAGCGCTCCGGTGACCGCCATCAAGTTCTTCGCGAGCACCAGCCTGACCAGCAACGTCCTGGTGGGCGTGGCCAAGTCGGCGCCCTGGACGGTGTCGTGGAACCACGTGCCAGCGGGGGACTACTCGGTGACCGCAGTGACCTACAACAAGCAGGGAAGCACGACCTCGGACCCGGTGGCCATCCGGGTCGTGAAGCCCAGCGTGCTGACGGCCCAGTCCTCGCTCACGGTCACCAAGGGCCACAGCGCGTCGTTCGCCGTCAAGCTGTCCACGGCGCCAAGCAGCCCGGTCACGGTGCACCTGAGCGACGTCGGCACCGGGACCACGGTGTCCAAGGGCCAGGCGCTCACCTTCACGCCGTCGAACTGGAACCAGCCGCAGCCGGTCACCGTGGCCGCGGCGCAGACCAAGGCCGGCAGCCACTCGACCATCACCGCGTCAGCGGCCGGGCTGGGGAGCGCCTCGGTGGCAGTCACCGCCGCGCCGGCCGCTACCGGATATGACCAGTGGTTCCTCAACCTTTACAACCAGATGACGAACTCGGCCAACGGTTACTTCAGCCCGAAGGGCATCCCGTATCACTCGGTCGAGCAGCTCATCGTGGAGGCGCCGGACTACGGTCATGAGACCACCTCGGAGACCTTCAGCTACTGGCTGTGGCTGACGGCCGACTTCGGCCGGGTCAGCGGCGACTGGACCGCGTTCAACAACGCCTGGCCCGTCACGATGCAATACGACGTCCCCAACGCGGCCAACCAGCCCGGGTGCAGCGCCTACAACGCGTCATCCCCGGCGACGTACGGGCCGGAAGCGGCGTCCCCTGCCAGCTACCCGGTGGCACTCAACTCCTCGGTCCCGGTCGGCTCTGACCCGCTGTCCGCCGAGCTGACCTCCACCTACGGCGGCTGCACCCTTGACACGCCCATGTGGATCATGGACACCGACAACCGGTACGGCTTCGGCCAGCAGGAAGATGGCACCTCCACGCCGAGCTACATCAACACGTTCCAGCGCGGCGCCGAGGAGTCGGTCTGGGACACGGTCGACCAGCCCGACTGGGACAACCTGTCAAAGGGCCAGAGCGGGGCCGGCTACCTCGGCCTGTTCAACAACGGCGGCGGCAGCTTCGCCGCGCAGTACAAGTACACCGACGCGCCGGACGCCGACGCGCGCATGGTCCAGGCGGCGTACTGGGCCCTGCAGTACGCCACCGCGCAGGGCAACCAGGCGCAGCTCTCGTCGACCCTGGCCAGCGCGGCCAAGCTCGGCGACTACGTGCGGTACTCGATGTACGACAAGTACTTCAAGCAGATCAGCGCCAACTGCAGCCAGGCCGGCTCGGTGGCGTGCCCGGCAGGCACGTCCAAGGCCAACGAGGCGACCTACCTGCTGTCCTGGTACTACGCATTCGGCGGTTCCACCACCGGCGCCTGGTCCTGGCGGATCAGCGGCACCGAGATCCACGAGGGATACCAGAACCCGCTGGCGGCGTTCGCGCTGAGCAACACCACCAGCTTGATCCCGCTGTCTCCGTCGGCCAAGGCCGACTGGGGGACCAGCCTGACCACGCAGCTCAACCTGATGCAGTGGCTGCAGTCCAACGAGGGCGCGATCGCCGGCGGCGTCACCAACAACTGGGGCGGCAACTACGGCGACGCGGGCAAGCCGCCGGCCGGTGACCCCACCTTCGACGGCATGTACTACGACTTCGAGCCCGTGTACCACAACCCGCCGTCCAACCAGTGGTTCGGCTACCAGGCCTGGCCGATGGAGCGTGTCGCGGAGTACTACGACGTGACCGGCAACGCCCAGGCCAAGGCGATCCTGCAGAAGTGGGTGTCGTGGGCCGAGTCGGTCGTCACGGTCAACACGACCACCGGGGCGATCTGCGAGCCCGGGCAGCTCAACTGGAGCGGCCAGCCGGCCGGGAGCTTCACGACAGGCACCTCGAGCACGGCGCAGCCGCCGGCCAACCCGGGCCTGCACGTCACAGTCACCGGAGGATGCTCGGGCGACATCGGCGTGGCCGCCTCGCTGGCCAAGACGTACATGTACTACGCGGCCAAGTCCGGCGACACTGCCGCGGAAACCGCCGCGCAGAACATCATCGACGCCATCCACCAGTTCTACGGCGACAGCCTCGGCTTCTCCGCGCCGGAGCCGAGGACCGACTACAGCAACTTCACCTCGGCCTTCAACACCACCAACTTCGAGGGCCTGTTCATCCCGTCCGGCTGGACCGGGAGCTACCCCGGCCTCGGCAGCACCCCGATGACCTCCGCCAACAACACCTTCTTGTCCATCCGCCCGTGGTACACCAGCGTGGCGAACTACCCCGAGGTGCAGAACTACCTGAGGGGCGGGGCCGCCCCGGTGTTCAACTACCACCGGTTCTGGGCGGAGGCGGACATCGCGACGGCGTTCGACTCGTTCGCCTTCCTGTTCCCGAACGTGTCCCCGCCGGCCGGCGCCACCCCCACGGTCACGGTGACCAACCCAGGCACCCAGACCGGCACCGTCGGCACCTCTGAGACCCTGCAGGTCCAGGCGTCCGACACGGCCGCCGGCAAGACCCTCACCTACAGCGCCACCGACCTGCCGTTCGGCCTGTCGCTCAGCGCCACCACCGGCGCGATCACCGGCACCCCGACCGCGGCGGGCACCTACCTCACCACCGTGACCGTCAACGACGGCAGCGGGGCGTCCTCGGTCAACCTCAGCTGGAGCATCAGCCCGAAGGGCACCGGCAACGTCATCACGGTCACCCCGCCGGCCAACCAGACCAGTACCGTCGGCACCGCCGCCAGCCTGCAGATCCAGGCAACGGACTCCGCCGGCGGCCAGACCCTTGCTTACAGCGCCGCCGGGCTGCCCGCTGGACTGACGATCAGTTCCACCACGGGACTGATCTCCGGCACCCCGACGACCACGACGGGCAGCCCGTTCAGCGTCACCGTGACCGTCACCGACACCACCGGGGCGAGCGGGAAGGCGAGCTTCACCTGGACGATCAACCCGCAGGGCACCAATACCGTCACAGTCACCAACCCGGGCAACCAGACCGGCACCGTCGGCACCGCCGTCAGCCTGATGGTGAAGGCATCGGACTCCGCCGCCGGCCAGACCCTCACTTACAGTGCGGCCGGGCTGCCCGCCGGCCTGACGATCAGTTCCACCACCGGGCTGATCTCCGGCACCCCGACGACCACGACGGGCAGCCCGTTCAGCGTCACCGTGACCGTCACCGACACCACCGGGGCGAAGGGAACGGCTGCCTTCACGTGGACCATCAACGCCGCTAGCGGCGGCCTAGCGTGCCATGTCACCTACACACTGAACAGTGCTTGGACCGGTCCGCCTAATGGCTTCACCGCTCAGGTGACCATCGGCAACACCGGGACAACCACGATCAACGGGTGGTCGCTCACCTTCACCTGGCCTGGCGACGAAAAGATCACCGCCAACTTCAACGGCGGCTTCTCCCAGACCGGGGCGAACGCAACCCTCACCAACGCCAGTTACAACGGCACCATCGCGCCGGGCGGCAGCATCACTGACGGCTTCCAGGGCACGTGGACAAGCAACCACGCCAACCCGACGTCGTTCGCGATCAGCGGCACCCCCTGCACCTGACCGGTGAACCTGCTGCCAGGACCGGCCTCCGGTCCTGGCAGCGGGGCAGGTCAGCGTCGATCGTGCGTGCACCTATATAGAACATTTGACAGGGCTGGGAGCCCGGGACCGTCTACCCGATCTTGCTGCGGCTGGAGCACGAGGCTGGGTGGCCAGCCGCTGGGAGGACATAGACCCGCGGGCGGAGAAGCGCCCGGCCCTAAGGGCACGGCGCTGCGCCGTCTGGCCGAGGGAGGCGGCACCGCATGATGCCCCGCACCGGCCCGCGGCGCCCGGGGTGACAGCCGCTGGGTGCTGCTCCCAAAGGATTAAGGACAGGCCTTGTCGAAGGCGGCGCCGTCGCTTTGCATCGTGGCCACGCTCGGAAGCTGCGCCGCGCCGCTTTGCGATGCGACCAGGGCGGTGTAGTCGTCAGCCAGCGCGGTCATCGCCTTGGCAGCGGCCGGGTGCGTCGCCTGCCGCGCGGCACCATTGAGCGCGCTGGCGAAGTTCGTGAAGTCCCGGTCGATGGCGGACTGGCTGCCTTGGTCCTTGCCCTGCCGCGCTTGCAAGGTCTGCTCGGCCTTTCGCGCGGCGAAACAGCCCGCGTCGGGAGCGGGCGGCCCCGCCATCGGCGCGTTCGTCTGGGCTGCGGCGGGCGAGGAGTCGGAGCGAGCGGACGTGGCTGCGGCGGTCGCGGTAGCGTCGGCGCAGCCGCCTACGACAATGCCGGCCGCCAGCACAGCGGCGATGGCGGGAACGACGCGGACCGTGCGGTGCATCATGGCCCATGACGGTACGTCAGGTGCGACGGCATGCCCAGGGCGGCGCGGCGCGGCCGCGGTCAAGCAGCGCGTTTCGATGGCGCGCTGATGAAAGTTACGGCGCGCAATCGCCAGGGCTGACGTCAGGCGGAGCCGCGCAGGATCAGCTCGGTGCCAAGAACGACTTGGGCTGGCTTCCTGCCGGGATCGGCGATCTGCGCCAAAAGCTCGCTCACCATGCATGTCCCCATGGCGGCGACCGGCTGGCGGACGGTCGTGAGCTGCGGATCGGTCTGCTGCGCGGCTGGCAGGCCGTCGAACCCGATGACGGCCACGTCCCGCGGGACGCGCCTGCCCAGCCGGCGCAGGGCGTGCAGCGCGCCCGCGGCCATCAGGTCCGAGGCGGCGAACACCGCATCGATGCCGGGACGGTGGTCGATCAGCCTGAACAGCGCGTGCTGCCCGGACATGGCGCTGAAGTCGCCGTAGGCGATCATGCCGGGGTCCAGGACGGCGGCCGCGCCAAGCGCCTGCCGGTACCCGAGCAGCCGGTCAATGCCTGGCGCCATGTCGGGCGGTCCCGCGATCGTGGCGACGGCCTTGCGGCCGCTGTCGAGCAAGTAGCGGACCGCGGTCCTGGCACCGCCGATATTGTCGGCGTCGACGTACGCCAGCGCGCCGCCGCCGGCGACCGGCCGGCCGCACAGGACGAGCGGAATGCCGAGGCTCTGGTAGTCGAAATCCGGCCTTCCGTGCATGGAGACGAACAGCGCGCCGTCGACGTGCCCGCTGCGCAGGTATCTGGACACCGCCTGGTACTCGCGGGGCGAGTGCAGCGTAAGCACGACAAGCTGCGAATCGGCCGTGGACAGCTCATTGTTGACCGCGCGCAGCATGCGGGCGAAGAAGGGGTCGGCGAAGACCTTGATGGTTTCTTCGCCAACGATCAGCGCGACGGCCCCCGCTCGCCGGCTCCCCGCCGAGCGGGCGGCCCGGTTGCGCGCATAGCCGAGCATCGTCATCGCCTGCTCGACCTTGTCTTTCGTCTGCACCTGTACCCGGGCAGAGCCGGTAAGCACACGCGATGCCGTGGCCGACGACACGCCGGCCAGGCGAGCGACATCAGCGAGCGTCGGGGGCCCTGTGGGCTCCGTGATGGAATCTGTGACCGTCACTGTGCGTGCCTTCTCCTCAGCGGGTCTTCAGCGGCTACTGAAGTTCCAACCGATGTTGTGAGTAGTTTGAAACGACGCTGAAACGTGCGCAATAGGCTTGCCGATCGAAACTGGCCGATTAATTTCGGAGCCGTTTGAATGCGTTCACGCGAGGCGGTGAAGATTGTAAGTTTCATGACCGGTGACACCTGCGCACCCCGGACCCGGTGCCTGAACGCGTGTCCGCCAGCCCTGTCTCGTCCGCGGCACTGTCCTGCTAGACGGGGGACACGTGAAAGTTCCATTTCCCGATAGCGCCGCTACCTTCCCTTTTACGGTCTACCGGGCCGCGTTTACTTGACCGTTTTAGTCGCCGGACTTAGCTTCCGGACGGCGCCTGCGCACCCCCCGCTGGGCGTCGCTTGCCCGCAACGGCGCTGGCCGATGCGGCGGTCCCGGCTTCATGGAGGTGCTCGATGACCAGACGCTTGCTGAAGAGATCCCGCAGGATGATCACGGTGGTTTTGGCGGCGTTGCTTGCCGCGCTCGGGCTGGCCGTGGCCAGCGGCGCGGTGGCCGTGTCGGCGGTGGCGGCCACCTCGTCGTGCGCCGCCGCCTACAGCGTGCCGAACGACTGGGGCAGCGGGTTCACCGCGTCGCTGGCCGTCACCAACAACGGCACCGCGGCGATCACCGGCTGGACGGTGACCTACACCTACGCCGGCACCCAGACCCTGTCCAGCGGCTGGAACGGCACCTGGACCCAGTCCGGCAAGACGGTCACCGTCACCAACGCCTCCTACAACGGGGCCCTGGCCGCCGGGGCGTCCGCCAGCGCCGGGGCCAACTTCAACTACACCGGCACCAACGCCGCGCCCGCCTCGGTCACCTGCACCCCGGCCGGGTCGGTCACCCCGCCGCCCGGCTCGATCAACGCGACCCCGGCCAGCCTGAACGTGACCCAGGGCAGCACCGGCACGTTCACCCTCGCGCTGTCCTCAGCGCCGACGGCGAACGAGACCGTGTCCATCGCCGCCAGCGGCAACACCGGGCTGACCGCATCCCCGGCCAGCCTGACCTTCACCCCCGCCAACTTCTCCGCCCCCCAGACGGTCACCGTGACCGCCAACGCCACCGGCACCGGAACCACCACCTTCACCGCCACCGGCAGCGGCTACACCGCCGCCACCATCACCGCCACCGAGGTCGCGCAGGGAACGGGTTCCGCTCCGCAGCTGCACGTGTCGGGTAACAAGCTGGTCAACACCAACGGCAGCACGGTCGTGCTGCACGGCGTGAACCGTTCAGGCACCGAGTACAAGTGCGTCCAGAGCGGCGGCATCTTCGACGGCCCGAATGACCAGGCGTCCATCACGGCGATAAAGAGCTGGGGACCGGTCAACGCGGTGCGCGTGCCGCTGAACGAGGCGTGCTGGAACGCCGAATCGTATGTCGGCTCCGCCTACGCGGGCGCCGCCTACATCAACGCGATCAAGAGCTACGTCAGCCTGCTGAACTCCAACGGGCTCGTCGCCATCCTCGACCTGCACTGGACTGACGGGACCTACACCGGTCCGTCGTCTGGCTGCTCGTCGGCCCAGGCCACCTGCCAGAAGCCGATGCCGGACGCCGCGCAGGCGATCCCGTTCTGGACATCGGTGGCGAACACTTTCAAGGGCAACAACGCGGTGATCTTCGACCTGTTCAATGAGCCCTACGCGTCCCGCGCGGACAATAACAATTCGGCCGAGGGCTGGCAGTGCTGGGAGACCGGCAGCCCCTGTACTGGTATCTCCTACCCGGTGGCCGGCATGCAGCAGATGATCAACGCGGTCCGCTCCGCCGGCGCGAACAACGTGCTCATGCTGGGCGGCGAGGAGTACTCCAACGACCTGACCGGCTGGTTGCAGTACGAGCCCACCGACCCAGACCACAACCTGGTCGCCTCCTGGCACTCCTACAACTTCAATACGTGCAGCACCCAGTCGTGCTGGACGTCGCAAGTGGCTCCCGTCGCAGCGTCGGTTCCGGTGGTCGCCGGCGAGATCGGCGAGAGCGACTGCGCCGGAACGTACATCACCCCGCTGACGACATGGCTGGAGTCGGCGGGCATCAGCTTCCTCGCCTGGGCCTGGAACGCGGACTTCCCCTGCTCAAGCGGCCCAGGACTGATCACCGACTACACCGGTACGCCCACCGCTTACGGCTCGGCCTACAAGGCCATCTTGCAGGCCCTGCCCGCCAGCTGAGACCGGCCACAGCGGTGGTCGGCCTCGGCGCAGGCCAGCCTCAGCGCGCGGCACGTGGCGCGCTGCCCGGCCAGGCGATCCTCCTCCCGCCTGGCCGGGCTTCCCTCTCCTCCCAGGAGTTTCGTCAGGAAAGGAGCGCGCGGCTTCATGCTGCCGCTGGCCTCCGCGGCCGGGGCCGCGCCCCCGGCGGGTGTCGGCGCGGGGTACTGGCACACCAGCGGGAACCAGATCCTCGACTCGAGCGGCAACCCGGTGCGCATCGCCGGCATCAACTGGTACGGCTTCGAGACGCCGGACAAGACCCGAGTGCACTGATCTTCTGCGAGGGCATCGGCGAGTTCCCTGACGCGTCTGCGTCCGGCGGCTTCGACTCCACCTGGTGGGGCGGCGACCTCCAGGGCGTCGCGCAGTTCCCGGTCGTGCTGAGCTCCGCCGGTTCGCTGAAGCAGTCGATGCTCGCGGGCATCCAGTTCCCGCACCGGAGCATCGCGCCGGGTAGTTCGGTCACGATCGGCTTCACCGCGACGGGCGCAGCGCCATCAACCCTGGCGGTAGCGTGCTGACCTGAACCGGCGCGGCTAACGGAAGCCGCCCCCTCCCGACCGGACTATCCCGAACGGGAGGGGGCGGCTTCCGCGGCTAAGCCGCTCTGGTCACAAGGCCGGGAAGGCGTTCTTGACCAGCATCTGGAACTCGGCGGCGTACCACTGGCCGGCCGGGACGTCGAAGCCCGGGATCGAGCCGGTGGAGTAGGTGCCGCCGTTGCCGTCGGTGTTGGTGCCGCTCGGGTCGCAGTGCGGGTCACCGTGGCTGTGGGTCGAGGTCGGGTAGTCACCGTCGGACTCGCCCGGCGGCTTGGTCCACACGTACGCCAGGATCGGAGACGAGCCGCCGAGCGGCTGGTCGGTCGGCCGCGCGCCGATGCCCGCGTTGTTCTGGTTGCACCAGTCGCCGCGGAATGGCCGCTTGTCGATCTTGTTGTCGGTGACGTAGGTGTTGACGTCCGACGCCGCGGTGATCGTCGTCGGGTGGGTCGGCCCCCAGCCGTTACGCGAGGTGTCGATCAGGAACTTCTTGCTCGACGGGAACCCGGCCGACACCAGCGTGTTGTACATCTGGGTGTCGTAGGTGAGCTCGTCGAACGTCGGGTTGTACTGGTAGAAGGTCGCCGAGTCCACCGGCTGGCCGCCGACCGACAGGGTCGGGTTGGTCAGCAGCGGCTCCTGGGTCGGGGTGTAGTTCGCCGTGTCGCTGATGAACCCGTCGATGCTGGCGTACCCGGCCGTGGTGTTCTTGACCACCGTGTTGTACACGGCGGGGGTGCCGCTCATGTTGCTCGGCCAGCCGAGCCACGCCGAGTGCGCGATGTCCAGGTAGTTGTATACGTTCGGGATCGCGTGCAGCTTGTTCAGCGCGTACGTGATGCCGGTCTCGTAGTACGGCGTCGCGGTAGCACACGCAGACTTGGACTGGTTGGTGACCACGTTCGGCAGCGAGTCGGGCTCGATGATCGCGACGATCCGGATGGGCGAGCTGGCGAACTGGCTCAGGATCGAGGCGATCGGGTCGATGTACTGCGACTCGTATTCGGTAAGCCCGGCCGCGGTCGCCGGGATCTCGCCGTTCGACGCCAGCGCCGCGCAGTCCCGGCCAGGCAGGTCGTAGACCACGATCTCGACCAGGGACGGGATGGCCGTGGTGCCCTGGGCAGCCGCGTTGGTGAGCTGCTGCTGCAGGCCGGTGCGGCCGGTCGTGCCGCCGCCGTTGATGGCCGCGATCTGGTCCAGCCAGATCGCGGTCTGGTAAGTCCCCACCGCGGCCTCCGCCGCGCTGTTCCCGTCCGCGGACGCCTGGGCCTGGACTTCCTTGACGAAGTCCGGGTTGAGGTACGGCTTGGCCCCGGTGTACGGGTCCGCCACGTGCGTCGTGCAGTTACTGGTGCAGGCGGCAGCCTCGGTGGCGGCGAACGTCACCGAGGTGAGACCGGACGCGCTCACGGTGAACGTCGCGGCCCCGCTGCCCGCGCTGTCCGCCGTGATCGTCACGCTCTGCGCGGTCGCGAAGTTGGCCGGGGTGAACGTCAGCGAGCTCCCGGCGGTCACCGACAGGCCGGTGTTCCCCGAGGTCCTGGCCACCGACACGGTCACGTTGGAGGACGGCGCCGAGGACAGCGATATCCCGACTGTCCCGGTGGTGCCCTGCGTGATGGTCTGCGAGGCAGGAGTCACCATCAGGCTGGGCGTGCCGTTGCTTGACGGCACCTCGGTGGCGGTGATGGTGGCGGCGGTGTAGCCGCTGCCGGTGGCGGTGAAGGTGGTGGTTCCGGTGCCGGTGGCGTTGGCGGTCACGGTGACCGTCTGGGGGGCGGAGAAGTTGGCGGGGGTGAAGGTCAGGCTGGCCGGGGATGCGGTCAGCCCGGTGTTGCCGCTGGCGGCGATGGACACGGTCTCGTTCGCCGTCGGCGCTGAGGACAGCGCGAGGGTGAACGTGCCGGTGCTGCCCTGGGTCACGTTCAGGCTGGCCGGGGTCGCGTTGATCGAGCCGGGCGGCGGGGTGACCGACCCGGCCGGGGTGCAGGTGACCGAGGCGGGCGCGGCGTTGGTGCCGGTGTAGTTGAAGTTGGCCCCGGCGCTGGCGGACGCCCCGGCGGCCAGGGCCCCGTTGTAGGAGGCGTTGGTGACGGTGACCGTCTTGCCGGACTGGGTCCAGGTGCCGTTCCAGCCGCTGGACAGGGTCTGGGTGCCGGCGTAGGTGTAGGTCACCGTCCAGCCGGTGATCGCCGCGGTGCCGTTGTTGGTGACGGCCAGCGACGCGGTGAACCCGCTGCCCCAGTCGTTCGGCACGCTGTAGGCGGCGGCGCACGACGAGGTGGCCGCCACCGCCGGCACGGCCACCGCGCCGCTGGCCACGGCCAGCCCGAGCGCGGCAAGCAACGCCGCCAAAACCACCGTGATCATCCTGCACAACCGCCGCGTTGCGGGCTGCGCTCGCAGTCTCATGTCAGCACACCTCCAGGTGTCATGGCGCCCTTAACCACGGTGGTATCCGTGGTGGGCTTGACTGCCGCGACCATAGGCGTGCGTTGGTGAGGTGTACAGGCAGCCAGCTAGCCATCCCGTTGCTGCCATCGTCAGCCTGCGGAAAGCCGCGTGGGCGGGCGAAACTTACATCGCGGGCCCCAGCGCGCCTGGCTGGCGCAGCCACGAACCCGTTCTGGATGCCGGTCTTACGTTTCGGCGTCCGACATGGTCAGTTCCGTGTTGTGGTATGCGGCGCGGCCCGCTAGCTCCGGGCTGTACCTGGCGATGATCTGCCGGACGCGACGGGTGGCCAGCGGGCCGAGCAGGTCATAGCAGGCGATGAACTGCTCACGGGCGCTGGCCCGCGGCCAGGCGGGCGGCAGTAGCTCATCGGGCAGGTCGGGGTCGAGGGCGGGGAACGCCCGCCACTCGTTCATCACCCGGGTCCTGGCGATGAGCGCGTCGGACGAGGAGATCCGGCCGGCCTCGGTCTGGTCGCGGAGCAGCCCGGCGAACTCGACGAACTCCTGGTAGGCCGCGCGCAGCCCGTCCAGGTCCCAGGCGCGGGCCGGGATGTCCGACACTGGGCCCGCGCCCACTGCCCCGCCGCCAGGCAGCGGCAGCGCGGTGGCGCGGAACGCCGTCGCGGTCGCGATGCCCAGGTCGTTCAGCTGGCCGATGACGTCGCCCGCGTGGTCGCGCGGCGATACCCACAGCCCGTCGTACAGCGGCGCGAAGCCGAGCCAGCGCAGCGCCTTGCGCAGCTCGTCCCGTGCCGAGCGGTACTGCTCGGGGATGGAGAACGCCACCAGTGACCACATCCCGTCCCAGGGCGCGGGGGTGGCGCCGAAGGTGAAGATGCGCCGCGCGCCGTCGTTGAGCACGTCGGCGGCCCGCGCGGACAGCTGGACGAAGGTGCGCCGGCCGCTCCGCGACGTCACCAGCAGACCGTTCCGGGTCAGCCGGGACAGCGCGGCGCGGGCGGCCGAGTCGCTGACGCCGAACTCGGCGAGCAGCGCGACGATGGCGGCCGACGGCAGCGGCTCGGTCCGCTGCCACCAGTAGTCGCCGAGCAGGGTGAGCAGGAGCCGGGGCGGCCGCTGCGCGACCGGCCCTGGCGAGGTCCACGGTTGAGGAACGCTGTCGTCGTCCTCAAGCGAGTCGAGGTAGCTAGTTAGGCTGCTCACAGTGACGCCCACAATAGATGAGGATAACTTTGGCGGGTCGATACCTAGGAATCGGAAGCAGTTATTCCACAGGACGTCGTCCAGCTCCGCTTCCGAAAGTCCCATCGACCGCAGCGTCTTCGCGATCGGCTGCTCCCGGTGCATGGCCGGGTAGTCGGAGCCGACGAGCAGCCGGTCGGTGCCGAACATGTCGGCTAGGTACCTGATGGCGCGCCGGTCGAACACCAGCGAGTCGTAGTAGAACCGGCGAGCCAGCTCGATCGGGCTGTGCTCGGCGAACCACGGGGCCGCCTCCGGCCGCTCGGACTCCGGCAGCGGCGGCTCCTCGTTCCAGGTCCGGCCCCAGAACCACTGGGCGCGGGTGAGGATCAGCGGGAATCCGCCGCCGGCGTGGCTGAAGGAGATCTTCAGGTCCGGGTACTTCTCGGCGACGCCGCCCGCGATGATCGACGCCGCGCCGAGCGACGCCTCGGCGCCGACGCCGAACGTGGCCACCGCGGGACCCGGCACCCGGTCCGACGGCACGGGCATGCCGTGCACGAACACCGCCGTGCCAAGCCGCTGCGCCTCGGCCCAGAAGCCGTCGAGCGCGGGGTCGTGCAGCGACACCCCGTTGATGTTGGAGGCGATCTCGACGCCGAGCAGGCCGAGCTTGGAGGTCTCGGTCAGCTCCGCGGCGCCCAGGTCCGGGTCCTGCAGCGGGATCGTGCCAAGGCCGTAGAACCGGTCCGGGTAGGCGGTGACCAGGCCGGCGATGTACTCGTTGGTGACACGGCACAGGTCGCGGCCGACCGGGCCAGGCACCCGGTAGTTGAGCAGCGCGGGGAACGGCGAGAGCAGCTCGGCGTCGAGCCCGGACGCGGCCGAGGCCTCCAGCCGCGCCTGCGCGTCGAACCAGATCTTCTTCGCGGGGAACCGCATCGGGCCGTTCACCAGCAGGCTGGTGTCTGGTTCTGGGCCAGGCTCGAGGGACGGCCAGGAGGCCGGGTCGCACCCGTCGGGGACGGGGCCGAAGTCCCCGGGGAAGATGTGCGCGTGGGTGTCGATGATGGGCATGGTGTCCTTCCCGCCAGCTCGTTAAAGGCCCGGCATGATCGCGACGTGGATGCCGTCCTCGCCGGGAATCTCGCCGGCCAGCAGCTTGATGGCGTGCTCCACGTCGTCGAGGCCGTACTTGTGGGTCTGCATCTTCTCCAGCGGGAACTTGCCGGACTCGATCAGCCGGATGGCGTTGGTGTAGCCGTTGGCGTCCACCGAGAACGCGCCCTTCACGGTGAGCGCCTTGTTGATCAGCATGTCGGTGGGGATCGGGATGTCCTTGTGCCCCTTCAGGCCGGCCAGCACGATCGTGCCGCCCCAGCGGACCGCGTTGATCGCGTCGATGATGGGCTGCTGCGCCATCGGGGTCAGGTCCAGCACCACGTCCACGCCCTCGCCGCCGGTCAGCTCGCGGACCCGCGTGACCGTGTCCTCTTCCTCGACATTGATCGTGTGGTCCGCGCCGAACTCGCGCGCCAGCTCAAGCTTCTTCGCGTCCCTGGTCAGACCGGTGGCGATGATGAGGCCCGCGCCCACGTACCGGGAGGCGAGGATCGCGGCGAGCCCGCGCTGCCCGGCCCCGAGGACGAGCACCGACGAGCCCAGGTGCACGCCGCCGTACTCCAGCGCCCAGCGCACCCCGGCGCCGAGCGGGTTGTACATGACGGCGATCTCGGCGGGGATGTCGTTCCGCATCGGGTGCACGATCGAGTTCGGGTGCAACTGGATGTACTCCGCATAGCCGCCGGTCAGCATGTCGGCACGCTCCGGCGGGTTGCCGCCGCCATGGCTGCCGATCCGGTTCTTGCAGTTCATGTACCGCCCGGCCAGGCAGCGGTCACAGGACCGGCAGGGGATCAGGATCTCCACCGCGACCCGGTCGCCGGCCGACACGCCCCAGCGGCGCGCGGTCTGCTCGGAGATCTCCTCGATGATCCCCAGGGGCTCGTGCCCGGGGATCATCGGCAGCCCGCGGGTCCCCATCGCCCCCTTGTACTGCTCCACGTCGGAGCCGCAGATGCCGCAGGCCTCGACCCGCAGCAGCGCGCCGTCCTCGGGGCCGATCACCGGCCGGGGGTACTCGCGCATCTCGATCTGCCGGGGCCCGGTCTGGACCACGGCGCGAACCATGTCAGCCATACAACGTCCTACCTCTGCGTCGCGCCTACCCGAAGCACTGTCCTGCTGAGAAGCACCGCGCCGGACCCGGGGGCATTGGGTGCGGCAACAGTGCCAAAGCCGGGTGATTAGCCGCAGGTCATAACGGCTTCTCCCGGCTCACGGAAGACGATATATGACACTTGGCGCGACGGGAAGCGCGTGATATGAAATCTAATATCCGGGCAGCCGTGAAGGCGCTTGTCATGAGTACGGCCACAAATTAGACGGCCGGAAACTTGGTATGACCCACGTCGGAGGCGACATATGAAGACCCGTGCCGCGGTGCTGCGCAAGGCGGGCACCCCATGGGAGATCACCGAGCTCGAGCTAGACCCGCCGAAGGCCAACGAGGTGCTCATCCAGATGGAGGCCGCGGGCCTGTGCCACTCCGACGAGCACATCAGGTCCAAAGGGATGGCGCGGCTGCCCATGGTAGGCGGGCACGAGGGTGCCGGGGTCGTCGTCGAGACCGGACCGGGGGTCACCAGGGTCAAGGTCGGCGACCGGGTCTCCCTCTCCTATATCCCGGTCTGCGGCAAGTGCCGCTACTGCTCCACCGGCAAGCAGAACCTGTGCGACGCGGGCCTGTACGCGGGCGTCGGCTGCCTGCCAGACAAGACCTTCCGGTTCCATCAGGACGGCGAGGACTTCGGCGGCATGTGCGTCGTCGGCAGCTTCGCCGAGTACGCCGTGCTGTCCGAGTGGTCCTGCGTGAAGATCGAGGACTACGTCCCTATGGAGATCGCCGCCCTGGTCAGCTGCGGCGTCACCACCGGCTTCTGCTCGGCCATCTACGCCGGCGACGTCCGCGTCGGCGACGTCGCGGTGATCTTCGGTACCGGGGGCGTCGGCATGAACGCGGTCCAGGGCGCCCGCTACGCCGGCGCGAAGCACGTCATCGCCATCGACCCCAACCCGTGGAAGCAGCAGCAGGCACTCGACTTCGGCGCTACGCACGCGTTCGGCGACCCGGTCAAGGCCAAGGAGGTGCTCATCGACCTCACCCGCGGCCAGCTCGCCGACAAGGTCATCTGCACCGTCGGCGAGATGGACAACGACGTGGTCAAGGCCGCCGTCGACATGACGGGCAAGGCGGGCACGATCGTCATGACCGGGGTGGGCTACTACGAGATGGTGCTGCCTGGCGGCATCCTCATCGGCTACCACCGGCGGATGCAGGGCTCGCTGTTCGGCGGCGCCAACCCGCTCTACGACATCCCGATGATCCTCAGCCTCTGGCACGAGGGGCACATCAAGCTCAGCGAGCTCATCACCAAGAAGTACACCCTGGACGAAATTAATGACGGCTACCAGGATCTTATGGATGGTAAGAACATCCGCGGCGTGGTTGTGCACAGCCACTGAGATTCTGGGCGGAAGTTAGCAAGGCAAAAGGAAGGTCGGAGTCATGCCGAACGCGATCCTGGATCCCACAGGGAACGTCACGTCAACCGCCGCCAAGCCGGCGGCACCCCGGGCCCCCCGGCTGTCCAGCCTTGACGGCAAGAGGGTCGGCCTGCTCATCAACACCAAGACGAACGCCCGCCCGTTCCTCGAAGAGGTCGGACGCCTGCTCGAGGACCGCCACGGCGTCACCCTCACCCGGCGGACCAAGGTCAACTTCGCCGTACCCGAGCCGGAAGACGTGATCAAGGAACTCGTCGCGGAAAACGATGTCGTCATCACCGGCGTCGGCGACTGCGGATCGTGCAGCGCCGCCGCCGCGGCCGACGGCGTCGTCCTCGAGGCGGCGGGCGTGCCCGTCGCGGCCATCATCACCGACTCGTTCAAGCCCACCGCCGACGCCATGGCCGCCCTGCGCGGCGCGCCCGGCTACAAGTACGCCACGACCGCCCACCCGGTGGCCGTGCTCACCGAAGACAAGGTCAAGGAGCGTGCCGCGTCCGTGCTCGACGACGTGGTCTCCTTGCTTACAGACACGGGGCTCACAGACACGGGCCTGACGGAACCAGGGAAAGCTGACGCATGACGGCTGATGTGACGGACGGTGCCACCGCCAGCGGCGCGGCGGCACCCGACCCCGACGAAGCGCAGCGCGCCATCGAGTACTGCTACGAGCAGGGCTGGTCCGACGGACTGCCCCTCGTCCCGGTCTCGGCGCCGCTGCTCGACCAGTTCCTGGCCACCACCAGCAAGGACCCCGACGAGATCATCGGGTCGCTGGAGCAGGTCGGCCGGGACGTCAACGTCAGGACCGCGGCGATCAACGCCGCGATGGCAGGCTGCAAGCCCGAGTACTTTCCTGTAGTGCTCGCCGCCTTCGAGGCGCTGATGCGCGAGCGTGCCGCCCGCGGCGGCGGCTTCCAGTCGACAAGCGGCCCCTCCCCGCTGATCGTCGTCAACGGCCCCATCAGGCACGAGCTCGGCTTCAACACCAAGGGCGGCGCGTTCGGCCCCGGCTTCCGGCCCAACGCCACCATCCCGCGCGCCATCGGCCTCATCGTCCGCAACGCGTTCGGCGTCCACCCGCACGTCCTTGAGCAGGCCACCCAGGGCCTGCCCGGCCGCTGGCAGGTGTGCATCGCGGAGAACGAGGAAGAGTCGCCGTGGGAGCCGTTCGCCGAGAACGGCGGCGTGACCGGTGGCGCCTCCGCGGTCTCCGCCACCCTCACCAGAACGATGGAGTTCGTCGACAACCGGCACACCCCCAACCACGAGGACGTGCTGCGCGACCTGCAGGACACCATCTCGCGGGTCGGCTCGCAGATCTTCCCGCTATCTGGCGTGGCGCTCGTGCTGTGCCCCGAGCACGCCCAGATGTTCGCCGCGGCCGGCATGTCCAAGGCCGACGTGCAGAACTGGCTGCTTGAACGCTGCGGCCGCACCGGCGCCGAGCTGTCGAGCATGGGCAAGGCCGAGGTCGCCCGCAAGGGATTCGGCGGCGAGTACGAGGGCGACGAGGCGTTCCACAAGTTCCTCGGCGGCCCCACGTCCATCCCGGTCATCGTGGCGGGCGCGAAGAACGCCGCGATCTCCATGGTGGTCCGCATCTTCGGTGAATGGTCCGGGACGGCTGTCGGAGTCGGAGAAAAGAAGTGAATTACTCAGAACGGATGCAGGACATCGCCTCCATGCTCGCGGCCGACGGATACAACCTGGCGGTCGAAGAGCTGGGGCACCGGGTCGCGCTGACCGTTTCCCCAGGTCCGGAAGCCTGCGAGGACTGCCTTGTGCCCAAGGACGTGTTCCGCGGCATCGCGGCGCATCAGCTCGGTATCGAGGGCGACCTGATCGACATCACCTACCCGGCGGACCTGCCCGGCTACCAGGGCAGCACGCATTGACCCGGGTGGCGCTCATCACCGGGTGCGGCAAGCGGGACGGCATGGGCAGGGCCATCGCCCTGACGTTGGCCGCCTCGGGCGTCGCCGTCGTCGTCACCGACAAGCAGGCCACCGGGGTGCTCAACCGCCGCCAGCAGGTCGTCGGCGTCGCCGACGACTCCTGGGGCGGGGTTGACTCCCTCGTCGAGGAGATCAGCGCCGCGGGCGGCACCGCGATGGCGCAGCTCGGCGACATCTCCGACGCCGACGACGCCAAGCGGATGGTCGACACCGCCGCCGCCTGGCAGGGCCGGCTGGACATCCTGGTCAACGGCGCGGGCGCGCCGCAGGGCCTGGACCGGCAGGACATCGAGGACGTGCCGATCGAGGTCTTCGACTTCGTGATCGCCATCAACCTGCGCGGCACCTACCTGATGTCCCGGTTCGCCGTCCCGCACATGCGCGCTCAGCGCTGGGGCCGGATCATCAACATCTCGTCGCAGGCGGGTCAGGTCCCAGCGGCTATGTCGACCGCCTATTCGGCGTCCAAGGCGGGTGTGCTCGGGTTCACCCGCGCGCTGTCCGCCGACGTCGCACCGTGGGGCGTCACCGTGAACGCGATCTCGCCCGGCATGGTGGCCACGTCGCGGGCGCTGCTGTCCCTGGACCCGAACATCGACGTGGACGCCGAGATCAAGCGGCGCGGCTCGATGCTCGCCGTGGGGCGTTCCGGCTACCCGGACGACATCGCGGAGGCGGTCGCCTACCTGGCCTCCGACGGCGCGGGCTACATGACCGGCCAGACCCTCGTCCTCGACGGCGGCGGCTCCGGCAGCATGTTCGCCAAGAAGCCGCCGGAGGCGCAGAACTCGTAGCTTGCCGGCTCTTACTCTGCCGGGCTGAGCGGGCGGAGGTAGTCCGTCATGGCCTGGTGGCCGAAGTGCTCGGCCCAGCCGAGCGGCGTGGCGCGGAATCTGGCGTCGCGGATGGCGGGATCGGCGCCGAGCTGCATCAGCAGGCGGGCAGCGTCGACGTCGCCGCTCCCGGCCGCCACGTGCAGCGCGGTTTCCCACTCCTGTTCCATCGGGACATCCGCCCTGGCGCGCGCGTTGACGTCCCAGCCGAGCTCGGCAAGCAGCGGGATCGCGGGCCAGGCGCGCCGGCTGGCGGCCCACACGATCAGCCCGGGCCGCTGCGCGCGAGCCGCGGCGGCATGCCCGGCGTGCCGCTCGGCCGCGCGCCGGTCGCCTGCCAGCGCGGCGGCGATGAGCCCGTCCGCTCCCTCGGCCGCGGGTCGCGTCGCACCGCCGTGGTCAACCAGCCAGTCAAGCACCGCCAGGCAGCCGCAGATCGCCGCCACCTCGGCCGGCGTTCTGCCCTCCCAGGCGTTCACGCACGTGACAAGCCCGTCCTGGGCGGGCTTGAAGGGGGACCGCAGGTCGGCGCCGTGCTCGGCGAGCAGCCGCACCCGGTCCCGCATGTCATGGGTGACCGCCCACTGGAGCTGCCGGCGGATCAGGTCGGCGGGGGAGTCGGTCCTCATCCCGAGACGCGCCCGCCACGGCCCGCCGTCGCCGCGGCCAAGCCCGTAGCTGAACAGCAGCCTGAGGTGGCTGTCGTCGCTGTCGAACTGCCGGTTGTAGAGCGCCTGCCCGTCGTTGGGGTCTGCCCCCGCTCTCAGCAGCGTCCCGGCAAGCGCGAGGGCGTGCCGATGCCGCGGCTGGTCGCCCTCCCCGCTGCCCAGCGCCCCGGTCAGCGCGGTGAACGGGGTGGTCAGCCCGTGCCAGAGGTAGCCGGCGTCAGGGTCGGCGCTGTGGTCGAGAAGCTGCCGGGCCGAGCGCACGGTCGCCTCCTCGCTGACCGACGGGTCGTGCCGTGCGTAGGCGAGGTAGAGGAGTGGCTCCCACCGGTAGGGTCCGCCCTCCGCGCTGGCAAGCGACGGGTCCTCGCGAAGCAGCGCCTCGAGCGCGTCGGTGTCGGCTGCCGCCGCGGCCGCGTGCACCGACGTCCTGGTGATCTCCGGGTGCTCGGCGAGCACCCGGGCGGCGCGCTGCCAGCGCGACAGTGAGTCGTCGCCGCCGTAGCGCAGGCAAGCGAGCATGAGGAACTCGTCGACTGGCCGGTCGGCGCCGGTCACTTCATCCGGAGTTCTACGGTAGCGCTCGATAGTCGTGACGTGCCGCTTGAGCGCCGCCCACGAGGAGAAGCCGTAGTGCCGGGCCACGACCAGCTGCGCGCCCGTGAGGGACACCGCCTGCCGGCCGCCGGGATGGTGCGCGCCCACCAGGTCAAGGGCGCCAGGCACGCCAGCCCTGCTCAGGTCACGAAGATCCTTCGCCTGCTTGCGCAGTTGCTCGAAGCTGGGGTCATCGGGAAGACGCGCGGTCGCCACGGCGACCTCCTCTCGTTGCCCGCGGTCCGCTGCGTCAGGCCGAAAGGAGGGTCGATGACCAGGGAAAAGTCAGCTCCGGTTGGGCTCAGCCCTGTCCGCGGACCGGAGGCGTCCCGTACGCCCACCGCGATAATACCTTTCTCCCGGCTAACCAGGTCTGGCGAATCACCGTGATCCGGTGACGACGCCTCACCTGGCTGGCGGTGAGGCTGGCCCTGTACTGAAGGCCGCGCGGCCGTCAGGGGACGTGCGCCCGAGATTGCAGGGAGGTACCGTGACATCACCAGCCTCCGGCGCGGGCAGCGCCGCAGACCTGCCCGACTCCGCGCCCATCGCCCGGCCGGCGCAATCCGCGACCGCCGGTGCGGCCTCTCCCGGTGGCAGCCCTCGCCGCGGCCTGGCGCTGCTGGTCATCGCCACCGCCCAGCTGATGGTCGTGCTCGACGCGACCATCGTCAATGTGGCGTTGCCGCATGTGCAGAGCGCGCTCGGCTTTTCCGGCAGCGGCCTGGAGTGGGTGGTTAACGCTTACGCGGTCACCTTCGGCGGGCTGCTCCTGCTCGGCGGCCGGGCCGGCGACCGCCTTGGCCGGCGGCGGGTGTTCGTCTTCGGGCTGCTGCTGTTCTCCGCGGCGTCCCTGTTCGGCGGGTTCGCCACCAGCCAGGCCTGGCTGCTGACCGCGCGGGCGATCCAGGGAGTCGGCGGCGCGATCATCGCGCCGACCGCGCTTGCGCTGATCACCACCAACTTTCCCGAAGGCCAGGAACGCAACAGGGCCTTCGGCGTCTACGCGGCGATGTCCGGCGGCGGCAGCGCGGCGGGCCTGCTGCTTGGCGGCATCCTGACCACCTACCTGTCATGGCGGTGGGTGTTCTTCGTCAACGTCCCGATCGGGATCCTGGTGGCGTTCGCGGCGCCGCGGGTGCTGTCGGAGTCGCCCCGCCGGCCTGGCCGGATCGACGTGGCCGGCGCGGTCACCGCCACGCTCGGCATCGCACTGCTTGTCTTCGGCCTGTCGAAGGCCGCGACCGGTGCGGACGGCATATCGCACTGGGGTGACGCGCAGGTGGTGGCGTCGCTGACCGCGTCCGTGGTGCTGCTCGTCTCGTTCGCGTTGATCGAAGTGCGCAGCTCGCATCCGCTGCTCCCGATGCGGGTACTGGCCGACCGCAACCGGGCGGGCGCCTACCTGATCATGCTGTGCATCGCCACCGGACTATTCGGCCTGTTCTTCTTCCTCACCCTGTTCATCCAGACCGTGCTCGGCTACACCGCGATCCACTCGGGCATCGCCTACCTGCCGTTCGCCGTCGGAGTCGTGATCGCCTCCGCGCTGGCCTCTCAGCTGGTGCCGCGGGTCGGCGCCCGGCCGCTGATCCTGGCCGGCGCCGCCCTGGTGGCGGGCGGCATGTTCTGGTTCTCCCGGCTGACCGAGCACGCGGGCTACGCTAGTGACCTGCTCGGACCGCAGCTGGTGAGCTCGTTCGGGCTCGGCCTGGTGTTCGTGCCGCTGTCCCTTGTCGCCCTGCATAACGTCGCCGAGCAGGATTCGGGCGTTGCCTCCAGCCTGCTGAACACCGGCCAGCAGGTCGGCGGCGCGATAGGGCTCGCGCTGCTCGGCACCGTGGCATGGACGACCGTCGCGGACAGTGTCCGGACCCAGTTCGCGGCTGCCGCAAGAGCGGGCTTGCCGGTGCCGAAGCCGGGCGCTCCGCTGCCGGTGTCCATCTACCATCACGCCCTGGCGGTCGGCTTTTCCCGCGGGTTTCTTGTCGCGTCGGGGATCGCGCTGCTTGCCCTGCTCATCGGGATCGTCACCATCCGGATCACCCGCGGGGAACTGGCCGGCGCCGGGCCCGAGCCGCACGAGGCAGCACCACCGCAGTCCGCGGCAGTGCCCGCGCAGTCCGCGGGAGTGCCCGCGCAGTCCGCGGGGGTGCCCGCGCGGCGCGCGGCAGCCCAGCCCGCGGCACCCGAGTCGGGGACCGCGCAGCGCCAACAGGACCGGGCCGCCCGTGCCGCGGCGGCCCGCCCGTGCCGGTTCTGCTAGGACAGCGCCAGCGCGCAGTCGCAGCCGTAGCCCAGGATCAGCCGGGCTGCGGCTGCGGCTGCCGTTGCCGGATGGTTCCGTCGGTCATGACGTCACCGCCGGCGCACCGCCACTGAACCCTGCCGCCATCGAACTGCTCCTCGTACAGCGACGCGTAGCGGCCGCGCTGGCGCAGCAGGGAGTCGTGCGTGCCGGATTCCGCCACGCGTCCGGCGTCGATGACGTTGATGACGTCCGCCTTGACGATGGTGGACAGGCGATGGGCGATGGCGATGGTGGTCCTTGATCCCATGAGGGTGTCGAGCGCCTTCTGGACCTCGCGCTCGCTGGCCGTGTCGAGTGCCGAGGTCGCCTCGTCCAGGATCAGGATGCGGGGATCATGCAGCAGGACCCGCGCGATGGCCAGGCGCTGCTTCTCGCCGCCGGACAAGCGGTACCCCCGCTCGCCCACGATCGTGTCGTAGCCGTCGGGGAATTCCATGATCCGGTCGTGGATATACGCCGCCCTGGCGGCTTCTTCGACCTCCGCCGAGGTGGCGGCGGGACGGCCGTAGCGGATGTTGGCGAGGATACTGTCGTGGAAGAGGTAGCTCTCCTGGGTCACGAAGCCGATGGCGGCGGCCAGCGACGCCTGGCGGACTTGCCGCACGTCGACGCCGTCGATGCTGACCGAGCCACCGGTGACGTCGTACAGCCGCGGTATCAGGTAGCTGATGGTGGTCTTGCCTGCCCCGCTCGGCCCGACCAGTGCCACCAGCTGGCCGGGGTCGGCCCGGAGGCTGACGCCCCTCAGCGTGTCTTGCGGGACGTCTGGATAGCGGAAGTAGACGTCATGCAGCGCCACCCGGCCGCCGCTGGCGGTCGCCGGCAGGTCTACCGCGTCGGGGGCGTCGACGATATCCGGCACCACGTCCAGGTACTCAAATATCCGGTCGAAAAGTGCAAGGGACGATCGTAGCTCCACCGAGACTTGCAGCAGCTGTCCGATCGGGAAGTACAGCCGGGTCTGCAGCGTGGTGAACGCGACCACGGTTCCCGCCGAGATGCTCGTGCCGTGCGCCAGCAGCAGGCCGGCGACCAGGTAGACCGCCGCCGGCGTGATCGACAGGAACGACTGCACGATGGCGTAGAAGCCCTGGCCGATCATCTGCTGCCGGACTTCCAGGTCGGCCAGGCGCTGGTTCTCCTCGCGATAACGGGTGGTGTCGCGGGCCTGGTTGCCGAAGGCCTTGGCGAGCAGCACCCCGGACACCGACAGGGTTTCCTCGCTCAGGGCGCTCATCGCCGCCAGCGACTCCTGAGTCGAGCGCGCCACCCGGCGGCGTCGTTCGCCGACCGCCTTGGTCAGCCAGAAGAACGCGGGCACGGTGATGAGCGCCACGATGGTCAGCTGCCAGCTGATGATGACCATGGCGACGACGGTGGACACGAAGATGACAACGTTGGCCAGGATGCTCGAGGCGGTCGTGGTGACCACCGACTGGACCCCGCCCACGTCGTTGGCCAGCCGGGACTGGATCTCGCCGGTCTTGGTGCCGGTGAAGAAGGCGAGGGGGAGCGTCTGCAGGTGCGCGTAGAGCCGGTCGCGCAGGTCTCGCATGACGTGCTGCCCGACCCGGGTGGTCTCGTACGTCTGCAGGATGCCGATGGCGCCGTTGACGACCGGGACGACGGCCATGATGACGACCAGGATGACGAGCAGCCGGAGGTTGGGGCCGCCATGGACGAACAGGGCCTTGTTGAACACGGCCTGGATCAGCAGCGGGTTGATGATGCCGATCGTCGAGGTCAGCACGATCAGCCCGACGACGGCGGCCACCCGTGCGCGGTAGGGACGGAACAGGGGCACCACGCGGCGGGCGGTACTTCGGTTCTCCGGCCCGGCTCCTGCGTTCGACTTCATGGGTTCTCCCAGACGAATGAGCGCTACTGCCGTTCCCGACCCGATTTACCATGCTGCCGGATGAGTCGCCTGCAGGCGACCGTGGTGCCGCTTGAGAACAGTCCGGCGCCGCTATCCAGTGACGAGTTTCCCAGCGCCGAGCTGCGTGGAAAGGAACAGTCCTGCCCTGTCCAGGGCAGCGGCCGCCTCGTCGAGGATGGGGTAGAAGCCCTGGAAAACATGCGGCACAAGCGGGGTGATGTCGAGGGTGACCTGGACGTCGGCGGTGGCGGCCTGGCGCGCGAGCCGGATGGCGTCATCGAGGAGGACCTCGTGACTTCCGCCCTGGATGATCAGGGGCGGCAGGCCGGACAGGTCGGCGAATACGGGACTGATGAGGCCAAGAGCAGGGTCGTGACCCGCCGCGTAGTCGGCGACCCGGGGCTGGAGGAGCTCCCGGTTGAGCAGGGGGTCGGCCGCACGCTTGGTTTCCATGGTCGTCCCGGCCAGCGTCAGGTCGGCATACGGTGACATGGCGAAAACCGCGGCCGGCAGGGGCAGCCCGTGATCGCGGGCGCGGACCAGGGCGGCGATGGCGAGCCCGCCGCCGGCGGACTCGCCAGCGAAAACGATGTCGGAAGGCGCGGTGCCGCTGCGCAGGAGTGCTTCGTAGGCGGCAAGAGCGTCGTCGACCGCCGCCGGATACGGGTGCTCGGGTGCGAGCCGGTAGTCGACGGATATGGCCTTGGCGCGCGCCCGCCTGCCCACCTGCGAGGCCAGGTCAGCGGATTGAAAGGCGTCACCGACGACGTACACGCCGCCGTGGAAGTACAGGACAACGTGCTCGGGCTCGACTCCGTCGATGGTGATCTCGGCCGTCGGGACGCCGCCAAGTTCGGCTGCGGTAACCGTCACATCGGCAGGCAGCGGCCGCGCCGCTGCCAGGTCCCGCAGTATCCGCCGCTGCTCGCTGACATCGCTGTCGACGGGCAAGGCTCCCTGTCGCAGGATTGCTTCCAGGTTCTGTCGCTGCTCGCTGCTCACGAGGATCTCCCTGTGGGATGGGGTTGGTCTGGCGCCGCCCCAGGTGGGCCCGCCCACCTGCCAGCCTTGCCGCCGGGCAGATGAGCAGGCGTCACCGGATCCTGGTGATAGTCGGGTCGGCGGAGAGCAGCCGCATTTCGCGGGCGCGCTGCACGGCCGAGGAGCGATCCTGGGCCTGGAGCTTGGCGTAAATGTTCCTGATGTGCGTGTTTACCGTATTGACCGAGACCGACAGTTCACTGGCGATCTCCGGGCGTGAGAGATTGGTCGGCAGGAATCGCAGCACCCGCAGCTCGGTAGGGCTCAGCTGCGCGGTTTCAAGCGGCGCGGCCTCATTACGCGGAGCGACCGGGGCTCCGCGAAGTATGTCGATGATGTCGCGCAGCAGCGCCGCGTGCGCCGTCTCGTGCCGCGGCGTGGCTTCGAGCAGTTCAACGGCGCCGGTCATCGCGAACGGAAGCACGAGGCGGTCGGCCTCCGCCAGTGCCAGCGCGCTTTCTGTGGCGGCGAGCGCGGCGCGCCGGTCGCCGAGTTCCCGGTGCGCGAGTGCCGTCAGCAGGTTCGCCTCGATGACCGTCAGGTGCCCGATGACCGGGGCTGACCCGGTAAGCACATCAGCGGCCGCGGCGAGCGCTCCGGCCGGGTTGTCCTCGGCGAGACAGATGGCGGCGCGAGCGTTGGCGATTTCGCCGGAACCAGTCAGCTCGGCGTCGACCCCGGCCAGCGCTGCCCGGGCTTCGGCGAGCTGCCCCAGGCGGGCCTGGGTACTCAGCCGCCAGCCGGCCAGCTGGCTCGCGAGCGCGTGCGAGCCCTCGAGGTCGGCCTGCAGTTCCTCGGCCGCCAAGTATTCGGCGAGCGCCGCGCGCAGCCTGCGCCTGCCGGACAGCAGCATGCCGTTGCCGAGGTGCAGCAGCAGCCTGATGACGGGCCCGGTGTCGCCCTCCACGGCGGCGGCGGTCCGCTGCAGCCAGTATTCGGCCTGGTCGAACTCGCCGGTGAGGATGAAGGTTCCCGCGAGGTTCACCAGCGCTGGCGAGATGACCGGCTCCGCGCCCCAGCCGTGCTGCTCGGCGAGGGCTATCGCCTCCAGGCACTGCCGGCGCGTGGTGGCCGGCGGCTCGATCTTCGAGGCGAAGGCGAGCTCGGCCAGGCACGCGACTTCCAGGTACGGACGCCGGATCCTGCGGGCGAGTGCGGCGCCTTCCTGCAGGTGCCGTTCGCTGTCCTTGTTCGCCAGTGCCCACGCCTCGGCGATGCCGAGGTTCATGAGCGCGACCGCACGCAGGTCGCTGTCGAGCGCGATGTCCTCGTCGGACTGGCCGCTGACCGGCGAGGCGAGGAACCTGACCTGCTCGAGGACGCTGCTGAGGTGGCCGCGCTTGCGCGCCAGGGACAACCGCAGCGCCGCGATCGCCACTTCGAGGCGGTGCTTGCGCTCTGGCGGCATCGGGCCGATCGAGCCCTCGGCCACGCTCAGGTAGGCGGCGGCGTCGTCCAGGCGTCCCTGGGTGAGGTCGCTTGTCGCGCGGGCGAGCGGAAGATCGGCGCCGTCGGTGACGGCGCCGGGCGGGAACGCGCGCAGCAGCGCCTCGATGGTCTGGGCCTGGCCGTCCAGCGTCATGCTGAACGAGTGATCGGCAAGCAGGCGTGCCGCTTCGCACCAGTCGCCCGCGGACTGCGTGTGCTTGATGGCTTCCGCGATCCAGCCGTGCCCGGCGAACCACGTCGCTGCCAGCCGGTGCAGGACTGGGACCTGTTCGGGGAGCCTGCGCCGCAGTTCGAGCCGGAGCAGGTCGGCGAACAGGTGCTGATAGCGGAACCACGTCCGGTCGGCGTCGAGCGACACGACAAAGGCGTTGGCGTCCTCGAGGTTGAGCAGGATCCGTTCCGACCCCGGATGACCGGTCAAGAGATCCGCCAGCTCGCCGTTGACACACTCGGGCAGCGAAGTGCGCAGCAGCAGGTGCTGGACGTCGGACGGCTGGCTCTCCAGCATCTCGGCGAGCAGGTACTCGGCCACGGTCCGGTTGCTGCCGGAAAACTCCGCGACGAACCGTTCGGGATCACCGCTGCTGGCCAGGGAGATCGCGGCGAGCCGCAGTCCCGCGGCCCAGCCTTCGGTGCGCTCGTGCAGCTGCGTAGCGCTGGCCTCAGACAGCGCTACGCCCGATGTTTTCAGCAGCTCGCGGGTCTCCTCCGGCGTGAAACGCAGGTCGGCGGCCCGGATCTCGGCCAGGTCACCGGAGAGTCGCAGCTTGTGCATCCGCAGTGGCAGGTCGCGCCGCGTCGCGAGAATCGCGTGCACGTGCGGTGGCAGCCGCTCAAGCAGCCGGGTGAGCTGCAGCAGCGCCTCCGCGGACGTCAGCTCGTGCAGGTCATCGATGACAAGGAACGTACGTTCGCCGGGCTCAGCGAGCTCGGCCAAGACCCGTTCGCCGGCCGTCGCCTCGTTGAAGTCAGGTGTCGCGGCGAGTTGCCCGCCGTCGCCAGGCGTGCCTGAGGCCTGCCGGACGGCGGCAAGGACGGCGAGCCAGAACTGCTGGCAGTCCTGCTGGTCGCGCTGGACCTGGACCGATGCCAGCCGGTAGGCCCGGCCGGGACCGTCTGCCCAGGCGCGCAGCAGCGACGTCTTTCCGCTGCCGGCGGGGGCCGAGATGAGCGTGACCTTGGCTTCCGCCGCTCGATCGAGGTCCGCGACTAGTTCCGCACGCGGTATGAGTCGCGGAGCTGCCTCACCGGGCTTTCTACCCACCTAGCCACCCTACGCGTCCGGGTGATCGGCGTCGCAATACCGCAAGATCAATCTTCTTCCCGCGCCGGTCTCACCGGATCCTGGCGATGTGCGCTCACCTGATCCGGCAGGAACGTGGCGGCATGGACCCCGCATCCGCTAGGTACCTGATCCGGATCAACGGCCACCTTGGCGCCGTGCTGCTATCCGCGTTTCCGGGGATGACCTGGCAGCTGAACGGCAGGGAGACAGTCCTGACCGGCGTGCTCGACCGCTCTGGCCTGCACGGAGTCCTGTTCGAGATCGAATCGCTGGGCCTCGAGCTGCTTGAGGTCCGCCAGATAACCGACCGAGAAGGCGATGTGACATGACCACAGGGACCGAAGGAATGACAGCACCGAGCCGTGATGGTCAGGCTGGACCTGGCGTCGCGGTCGTCGCCGGAGCGGGCGGTCCGCTCGGGCGCGCGACCAGCCTGGCCCTGGCCGCGGCCGGCTTTACCGTCGTGGGGGTGGACCGGAACGAGCAAGGACTGAAGGAGCTGCCCGCCAGCATCAGGTCCGAGGTCGCGGACGCGACCGACCCGACGGCCGCCGCGGCGGTCATCGAGCGGATCGCGGGAGAAGTCGGGTCGCCAGCGGTGCTCGTCAATACCATCGGCGCGTTCCAGCTTGGCGACGCGCTCGCCGCCACACCCGATGGCCTGCGGCTGATGATCGATGTGAACCTCGGTGCCGCACTGTGGCTGAGCCAGGCGGTGGCGCCGCACATGCGCCAGCGGGGTTCTGGCGCGATCGTCCACGTGACCTCCCGCCCGGCGCTTGAGCCGACGGCGGGCATGGCCGCCTACAGCGTGAGCAAGGCCGCCCTGGCGCACTTGATCCGCATTCTCGATGCCGAGCTGCGGCCGAACGGCATCCGGGTCAACGCGGTCGCCCCCCAGTTGCTCGACACCCCCACCAACCGGACCATCTTCCCGCCGGAAGTGCTGGCGCACGCGGTCGAGCCCGAGGTCATCGCCGGCTTGATCGCGTTCCTGGTGAGCGACGCCGCCGCCCCGGTGAGCGGCGCGATCCTGCCGGCCTACGGAGCCTGACCAGACAACAGACCCGCGCACAGCCAGCAGGGCGTGCCGAGCCATGAGGAGAACGCAGTGACATCATCAGCTGACGGCAACGGCACCGCTGGACTGCCCGAGTACGCGCCGATCCCGCGGTCGGCGCTGGGTCCCGCACTGAACGAGCAGGGCTATCACGTCGGGCGCGTGGAGCGGAACCTGTACTGGGTCACCGACGGGGTATACAACTCGGCGTTCCTGGCTACCACGGACGGCGTGGTGATCTTCGACGCGCCGCCAAGCATCGGCAACAACCTGCTGCGCGCCGTCGACGAGATCACCACCGCGGAAGGCACCACAAGCACCGTCACGCACCTGGTCTACTCCCATCACCACGCCGACCACGGCGGCGCCGCCTCACTGTTCGAGGGCGTCGTCCGCATCGGGCACGAGGAGACGCGCCGCCTGCTCATTAGGGACGGCGACCCGGCCCGTCCGGTGCCCGATGTGACGTTCGCCGACACCTACACGCTCGAGGTAGGCGGGGAGCGCGTCGAACTGGCCTGGCACGGACCCAACCACTCGCCCGACAACATCTATATCCACTTCCCCGGCCACGACACCCTGATGCTGATCGATATCGTCAACGCCGGCTGGGTGCCGATCTACAACACCAACCTCAGCGATGACGTGCAGGGCTACATGCAGGCGCCAGCCAAGGCGCTGGCCTACGAATGGTCACATCTCATCAGCGGGCACGTCGGCAGGCTCGCCACCCGCGAGGACGTCGCATTGCACCAGCAGTACATCGCCGACATCGAGGCCAGCGCCAGGGAGGCGCTGGCGAGCGTCAACCCGGTGCCTTACTACATGCACTACGGCGAGAACTTCTGGGCGGGCATCAGGGGCCATCTCAACACGGTGACCGAGCGCGCGGCCGCGCCCGTCATCGCCAAGTACACCGGCGTGCTGGCGGCCGCCGACATCGAGGAATACACGCTGACCACGACGTTCGCCATCATGCAGTCGCTGCGCCTGGACAAGGGCCCCAGCGGACCGGTCCACCCCTGACAGCCAGGCTTACCGCCCGACCCGGTCGGTTCTCACAGGTCGAGGGCGACGTCGCCGGTCGGCTGCGCGCAGCAGATCAGCACGTCACCGTCGGCCGGATCGTCGACCGGGTCGGGCGAGTAGCCGACCTCCCCTGACAGCAGGCCGGACTCGCAGTTGTGGCACACGCCGGTGCGGCAGGACCAGCGGACCGGCACGTCGCAGGCTTCGGCGAGTTCGAGCAGGCTCGCGTAGCGCTGGTCCCAGCGAACGGTCAGGCCGCTGCGCGCGAACGCGACCTCCGGGCCGCTGCCCGGCGTCCCGGCCGGCTGGTGCGGCGGCACGGCAGCCGCGGCCGCGATGCCTGGCGTCAGCGCCGGCCGCGCGCCGAAGATCTCGGTCCTGATCTGGCCGCCGCCAAGACCGAGCTTGCCCAGCGCGGCCGTCGCGTCGGCCATGAACCCGTTCGGTCCGCAGATGTAGGCCTCGGCGTCGCGCGGCAGGGCCAGCCGTGCCAGTACGTCCGCTGACAGGCGGCCCGCCGATTGGTAGTCGCGGCCGACTACGTCGCCCGGCCCCGGCTGGCTGTAGCAGACGTGCCGGTGTGCCCTTGGCAGCCGGTCCAGCAGTGACCTCGCCTCGGCCGCGAACGGTTCCTCGGCCCGGTTGCGCGCGCCGTGCAGCCACCACACCTCGCGTCCGGGCCCCGCGTCGGCCAGCGCGTGCAGCATCGACAGGACCGGGGTAGCGCCGACGCCCGCGCTGATCAGCAGCACCGGTGCCGTGCCTGGCCGCAGGATGAAGGTGCCGCGCGGCGCGGCGACCTCAAGCCGGTCACCGGCCCGGACGCGGTCGTGGACGTAGTGGCTTGCCGTGCCGTGCTCCTCGCGCTTCACGCTGACCCGGTAGGACCCCGCATCCGGCGCGCCGGACAGTGAGTAGCTGCGCAGCAGCGGTGGCTGGTCCGGGTGCGGCCGCAGCCGGACGCTCACGAACTGGCCGGGAGCCGCGGCAGGCAGCGGTGCCCCGGCCGGGTCGGCCAGCCGCAGCGAGATCACCGACTCGCTCTCCCGCTCGATCGCGGTGACCGTGAGCGAGCGGAACCCTGGCCAGGCTGGCGGCGGGCTCGCGGCGGCCAGCCCGGCGTTGCCCGTGCCCTTGCCGTTGTCCGCCTGGGCGGCGAGCTCGCGGAATGACGCCTGCCAGCCCGGCGACAGCGCCGGGATCGTCAATGCCCGGCGCACCTGCTCGGCCGGGTGCCCGGGCAGGTACAGCAGCGCGTCGATCTCGGCCACGGTCATGGCCTGCGGGCCGCGAGCCACCCGGACGATCTCGTCTCCCGCCTGGACCGCGCCCTCGCGCAGCACCCGGAAGTAGAAGCCGGGCCGGTGGTGAGAGACGAGCAGCGCGGGAATCCTGGGATCATCCATCCGGATGCCAACACGGAAACAGGTCACCCGTGGTTGCGTAACCTCGAAGAGCGCCTCGCCGATCTGGTAGCGGTCGCCGATGCAGACCTCGTCGTCGGCCAGCCCGCGCACGGTGAGGTTCTCGCCGAACTGGCCGTACTCGAAGTCGTTCCGCCCGAGCTGCTGCTGCCAGTACTGGTATGCCTCGATCTGGTACACGAACACGGCGCGCTGCTCGCCGCCGTGGCCGGCCAGGTCTCCCTGGCCATCGCCGACGAGGTTCAGCCGCCGGGCGAGCCGCGGGCCGTCGGCCGGCCGCTTCCACACGGCGGTGCGCACGGTACGGCCCTGCCAGCTCACATCGCGCGGCAGGCCCACGTTCACCGAGAGCAAGCTGCCAGCCTGCCGCTCCAATGGTCACCCCCGGGTTACGTCGTCAGGCAATCATTGTCGCAGCCGGCCGGCGTGCCAGGACTGGCAGGCACCAGGCCGGCGTCGTACGCGATGATGACGAGCTGTACCCGGTCCCTCGCGCCGAGCTTGGCGAGCAGCCGGGCCACGTGCGTCTTGGCGGTGCCCGGGGTGATGTACAGGGCGGCGGCGATCTCGGCGTTGGACATGCCGAGGCCCACCAGCCGGAGAACCTCACGCTCGCGGCCGGTGATCCCTGCGAGCTCGCGTGCCTTGCTGCCGGGCCGAGGCTGGCCGGCGAACTGCCCGATCAGCCGGCGGGTGACGGCCGGGGCGATCATCGCGTCGCCGGCCGCGACCACGCGGATCGCGGTCAGGATGTCCTCAAGCGCCATGTCCTTGACAAGGAACCCGCTCGCCCCGGCGCGCAGCGCGCCGTAGACGTAGTCATCGTCGTCGAACGTGGTCAGCACGAGCACCCGCGCCTGCCCGCCGCCCGCGGTGATCAGCTGGGTTGCCTCAATGCCGTCCATGCCAGGCATGCGAATGTCCATGAGGACCACGTCGGGCCCGGTGTCCCTCGCGAGCTGCACCGCCGTGGCGCCGGTCCCGGCCTCGCCGGCCACGTCGATGTCGGGTGTCTGCTCGATCAGCATGCGCAGGCCCGCCCGCACCAGCGGCTGGTCGTCGGCCAGGACGACCCGGATCGTCATCAGGCCTGGGTCGGCGCCGGCGCCGGGACCGGCAGCCGGACGGCGACCCGGAAGCCGCCGCCGGGCCCGCGGGCCGGCGGAGAACTCGCCGCCGAGCAGCGCGGCGCGCTCGCGCATGCCGGTGATGCAACGTCGCCGCCGCGCCCGCCGTCGGTGATCTCGATGGACAGCTGCCCGTCCCGGCGGTCGATCACCACCAGGCACTCGCCGGCGCCCGCATGGCGGACCACGTTGGCGACCGCCTCCTGGACGATACGGAATGCCGACAGGTCAATGTCCGCGGGGAGCGGCTCCCGGCTGCCGCGCCAGTCCACCTCGACCCGCACGCCAGCGTCCAGGGTCTGCGCGGCCAGCCGGCCGAGGTCCGCCAGGCCGGGCGCCGGGCCCAGCGCCGCCCGCCCGGACCCGGGTTCCTCGTTCCGCAGCCCCGTCACCATGCGCCGCAGCCCGGACAGCGTTTCCCTGCTTGTGGCCTCGATGGCGGCCAGGGCGTCGCGTGCCTCGGCGGGACTCGTGTCGAAGACCCGGTGGGCCGCGCCCGCCTGGATGGCGATGATGCCGATGCTGTGCGCCACGATGTCGTGCAGCTCGCGGGCGATCCGCAGCCGCTCGGCCAGCGCGGTCTGGGTGGCGGACTGAGCCGTCAGCGCCTCGGCCCTGGCGTGGGCCAGCCGGATCGAGTTCCCGATCAGCCAGGCGAGGATCGCGGCAAGAGACAGGGCGATCGTGGCGAGATGCACGGCCGACCCTCCGATGTCACCCGATTGCGCGCCGGGCAACGGCACGTTCAGGAACGGAATCAGCACGCCGAAGCCGACGGCCATGGCCACGCCGACGACAGAGACCCCGCGGGTCCGCGTCGCCGCCATGTAGCAGATCTCCAGACCCGCTCCGCACACAACCACCACGGCGGCCACGACAAGCGTGGCCCGCGCGGGCGCGGGCTCAACCGCTGCGCTCGCCGCCGATCCGCCAAGCACCACGGCGAGCGCCGCCAGCGGCAAGCGGCGAAGCAGCAGGGCGGAACCGACCAGGGTGCAGCCGAGCGCCGGCAACCCCCACATGATCACGGGTGCCTCCAGTTCGCCGGGGTCAAGCTCATCGCAGCGATCGTAACCCCCGCCTCGCACCGGGTCGTCTGCCCGCGGGCATACACCCGCGGGCGGATCGCGGGACTGCGCGGATCTGCCCGCGGGCCGACGCGCCGCACGCCAGGGCTGCGGCATGTTCTTTCCCATGAACGCGACCATCGAGATTGACGGACTGTGCAAGCGGTTCGGTCCGGTGCAGGCGCTGGACGGGATGACGTTCACGGTCCGGCCCGGCCAGGTGACGGGCTTCGTCGGGCCGAACGGCGCCGGCAAGTCGACCACCATGCGCGTCGTTGTCGGCCTGGACGCACCCGACGCCGGCTCGGCCACCATCGGCGGCCGGCCGTACCGCTCGTTGAAGAACCCGATGCGCCATGTCGGCACGCTGCTTGACGCCGGGGCGCTGCAGCCGAGCCGTCGCGCGCGCAACCACCTGCTGTGGCTCGCCCACTCCCAGGGCCTCAGCGCCGCCCGGGTCGATGAGGTGATCGCGCTGGCCGGCCTGGAGTCCGCCGCCCGCCGCAAGGCCGGCGGGTACTCCCTCGGCATGCGGCAGCGGCTCGGCATCGCCGCCGCGCTGCTCGGCGACCCGGCGGTACTGATCTTCGACGAGCCGTTCAACGGCATGGACCCCGAGGGCATCGTCTGGATGAAGGGCTTCCTGCGATCGCTCGCGGCGCAGGGCCGCGCGGTCCTGGTCTCCAGCCACCTGATGAGCGAACTGCAGGCTCTGCTGACCGAAGATGGGGCCGGCCACCTGGTCGTCGTCGGCCGCGGCGCGGTGATCGCTGACACCTCCGTGACCGATCTCATCGCCGCCGCATCAGGCAACCGCATCACGCTGCGCACCAGTGCGCCGGCCGACGCGGTGACCGTGCTCGCCGGTGCCGGGGCTGAGGTCACCGCCGCCGGGCCCGGCGTGCTGACAATCTCAAATCTTTCCTCAGAACGGGTTGTGGCTACACTCGCCGCCCACGCGATCCCCTTCAGCGAGGTCACCGCCCACCGGGCCACCCTCGAAGAGGCCTACATGGAACTAACACGGGAGAGCGTCGAGTACCGGGCGGAGGCGACGTCATGACGACGGGGACCGTGACGCCGCGCCGCTCCCCGGTAACCCGCGAGCGGGAAAGCTTCTGGTACCTGGTGCACGCCGAGTGGACCAAGTTCCGCACCGTGCGCGGCTGGGTGATCGCGGTACTTCTCACGATGGTTTTGATAACCGCCTTCGCGTTTCTCGGCACGGACGTCAGCGGCGGGTGCGCCGCGACCGGCGGCATGTCGAGCGCGACCGGCATGTCTAGCGGGACCGGCGACGCGGTCGCGTGTGCCGCGCAGCCGATTGGGCCAGGCGGTGAGCCGGTCATCGACGCGTTCTATTTCGCGCACCAGCCCGTGACGGGGAACGGCACGATCACCGTGCAGGTGACGTCGCTGACCGGCCAGGTCCCCGCGGCCCCGGCCGGCAGCAGACTGGACGAGCCGCAGATCGGCTCCGGCCTGCAGCCGTGGTCCAAGGCCGGGATCATCATCAAGGAGAACACGTCACAGGGCTCGGCCTACGCGGCGATGATGGTCACTGGGTCCAACGGCGTGCGGATGCAATGGGACTACGTTAACGACACACCGGGCGTGGCCGGCGGCGCGTCCGCGACCGCGTCCGCGCCGCGCTGGCTGCGGCTGGTGAGGGACGGCGGCAGCGTCACCGGGTACGACTCGGCCGACGGCACCCGCTGGACGCTGGTCGGCACCGCGAACCTCCCAGGGCTGACCGCCACCGTGCAGGCAGGGCTCTTCGCCGCCGGGTCCTCGGTCAACGGCAATTTCGGCGCGATGGCCACGGGCGTCTTCCGGCACATCGGGCTCTCCTGGCCCGCTACCGGATGGACGGGCACCAACGTGGGCGGCGTACTCGGCGCGGGCGGCGTGCCGGCACCCGGCACGCTCCGACAGAGCGCCGGCACGGTCACCGTAGCCGGCTACGGCGACATCGGCCCGGCCGCGGGAAACGCGTACAGCGGAAGCGGCCAGTCCCTCCAGCGGGCGCTGGCCGGGACGTTCTTCGGGCTGATCCCGCTGATCGTGGTGGCCGCGATGTTCATCACCGCCGAGCACCGGCGCGGGCTGATCCGCGTTTCGCTGACCGCCGCACCCCATCGCGGCCGACTGCTCGCCGCCAAGGCTGTCGTGATCGGCGCGGCCGGTTTCGTCGCCGGGGTGGTCGCCGCGACTGCCGCGCTCGCCGTCGGCGCGCCCCTGCTGCGCCGGGGCGGCGGCCTGCAATGGCCGGTACCGCCGCTCACCGAGGCACGGATGGTCGTCGGCACCGGGGCGCTGCTCGCCGTCGCCGCGGTGCTCGCACTCGCGATCGGCACCGTCGTGCGGCGCAGCGCGACGGCGATCACCCTGGTGATCGCGGTGATGATCGTCCCGTATCTGTTCGCCCTCGGCCCGCTGCGAGGCCCGGACGGCAGTGGGCCGCGGTGGCCGCTCCTGATCACCCCGGCCTCCGCCCTGTCCGTACAACAGGCGGTTCCGCGGTTTTACCAGCTCATCGCCATCTACCGGCCGGACGAGGGCTACTACCCTTATCCGCCGTGGGCCGGACTGGCGGTGGAGTGCGGCTGGGCGGCCGCCGCGCTGACGCTTGCCTTCTTCCTGCTGGGCCGGAGAGACGCATGAGCCTCGCGGCGCGGACCGCTCCGCCGCGTTACCCGTCGAGCGGTGCCTCGGACGCCGCCTCCCGGCGCGCTGCCCTGCTTGCCCTGCGTGCAGAGTGGACCAAGTACCGCACCGTGGCCGAGCCGTGGTGGCTGCTTGCCGGGGTCGTCGCGCTGACCGTCACCGTCGGGGCGGCGGCGACCAGCGCGGCCCAGTGCCAGTCGGCCGCCTGCGGCATCGATCCGGCGCAGGTGAGCTTCACCGGGATCTACCTGGGCCAGGCGGTGATCGCGGTCGCAGGAGTGCTGGCCATCGGAAACGAGTACAGCACCGGGATGATCAAGCTGTCGCTGACCGCGATGCCCCGGCGGCTGACATGGTTCTTCGCCAAGGCCGCGGTGCTCACCGCTCCGGCGCTCATCGCCTCGACCATGGCGGTGGCCGGCTCCGCGCTCGCCGGCCGGCTGATCCTCCCGGGCGACGGGTTCACTCCCGCGCACGGGTACCCGTCACTCACCTCGGCCACCGACCTGCGGGCCGCCGTCGGCGCGGTCTTCTACCTGACGCTCATCGCCCTGCTCAGCCTGGGGGTCGCCGCCGCGGTACGCGACTCAGCGGCAGCGATCGGCCTAGTGCTCGGTTTGCTGTACCTCTTCCCGATCGCCGCGGCTCTCGTCTCCAATCCGCCCCTCAGCCGGCATCTGGACCAGACCGGCCCGCTGCCCGCCGGCCTGGACGCCCAGGCCACAATCGGGCTGAACAACCTGCCGCTCACCCCGTGGCAGGGCCTCGGCGTCGTCGCCCTCTGGGCGGCCGGCGCTCTTGTTCTCGGCTCGCTGGTGCTGAAATACCGCGACGCATGACGCGTTCGATAGCCGTCCCCTGGGTGGGCCCTTTGTTCCGCACTCCGGGACGAATTGCTCCTGACCTGCACTCGAGGCAGGCCTAGCGTCGAGAGTGCCGATGCGGCAAGTCAGCAGAAGCCGCGTGCCAGAGGGAGATGGGAGACATGTCGGGAATCGTTGTCGGAATCGACGGCTCCGGCCATTCCGAGCGGGCGCTGGAGTGGGCCGTGCGCGAGGCGGGACTTCGCCAAGTGCCCCTGACGGTCATCGCCGTGCACCAGCCTGTCATCAGCCATTGGGGCAGTGCGGTCAGTTACCCCGAGGATCACGCGATGACCGTCCGGATCCGCGACGCGGCGCGCGAGCAGACGGACAAGGTGATCGACCGACTGGGGGAGGGCACTCCGCCGCAGGTCAATATCAACGCCGTGTCCGGTTCGCCTGCCGAGGAGCTCCTGGTCGCCGGCAAACGCGCAGACCTGATCGTGCTCGGATCGCGGGGGGCCGGCGGCTTCGCCAGGCTTGTCATGGGGTCGGTCAGCTACCAGGTAACTCACCACGCGCACTGCCCAGTGGTCGTGATCCCGGCGGATGACCGGTGAAGCGATCCGCACAGCCCGCAAGAAGGGGCGGCGGTGAAGTCACCGCCGCCCCTTCTATGCGAGCAAGTCGCCCGGTGCGGGGTCAGAAGAGCCCGCTGGGGACGCCACTGCTGTAGTAAGGCGTGTTCGAGGGGGGATAGCTGAGCCGGTCGTGTACGGAGACGACACCATCGACATGCCGGACGGCGTCGACGATGTCGCGGCCGACCCAGGCGGTTTCCGGTGTTCCCTCGATGGTCACGATGCCGTCCTTGACAGTGACCTTGAACGAGGCCGGGTCGCAGAGGAAGGTGCCGAGGATGAGATCCTTGGTGACCTCGTGATGTATGTCCGTGTCGGGCCGGCTGTACACGCTCAGCGCGTCGGAGCGGGTGACGATGCCGATCAGCTGTCCGTCCTTGCCGGTGACGGGAAGCCGCTTCACCCGATGCGAGTACATGAGGCGGGCGGCGTGGGAGACCGGCTCGTCGGGGCCGATCGTCACCGCGGGCTTGGTCATCAGGTCCGCCGCGGTGGTAGCGGTGATCTTGGATTCCTCGCGGCGGTGCCCGAGGCTGTGGAGCACGCTGGGGACGTCGCCCTCAAGCGCCTCCTTGGGGAGCAGGTCGGCTTCGGAGACCACTCCGATGACCCTGCCTTCCTTGTCAATGACGGGGAAGGCGCTGACCGCGTGCTCGCGCAGCCTGGTCGCTATCTCCTTGAACGAGGCGTTCTCCCTGATGGCGATCACGTGCGTGCTCATCACGTCTTTCACGGTGGCGTTCATGGCTGGCCTCCTGCGGCGCTATGCCAGTTAGTCCCTGTCCGCCGGGATGACCACGACGGGGCAGTGGGCATGATGGGTGACCTGCGTGCTGACCGAACCCATCAGCAGGCGCTTGAATCCGCCGGCGCCGCGGGAACCGACGACGATCATGTCCGCGTCGGCGGCGGCGTTCATGAGTGCCTCGCCCGGCAGGCCGGTGACGGCCTTGACGGTCACCGATGGCCTTGATTCTGCGGCGATCTTCTCAAGCACGACTTCGGTCTCTTCCTCGGCGGCCTTGCGTGCCTTCTCCATGAGTTCCTCGTCTCCCGGATAGGACATGGGGACGCCCCATCCGGTAACCGTCTGGTTGACGGTAAGGACGGTGAGCGGCGTGTGCCGGATCGCCGCCTCGTTGACGGCCCACTCAAGGGCATCACGTGCATGGCCTGATCCGTCGATACCGACAATGATCCCTGGCATCTTCTTCTCCCTACGCTGACCCATTCCTGCACTTGTAACGCTAGGCAGTCAGGCCGTCGGCGTTCAGGGGCGCACATCCCCTGGCCCAAGGGCCATCGGCCCGCAATGACCGGGACTAACGTCCGGTGTCACGAAGAAGCTGCCCGCGCCGCGCGGGTGCGTGAGAACGAACCGCACGGGCATGCCGGCCGGGGGGCCCGTCAGTTGAGGACCTTGTTCTCTCGGCTGAGGCCCCGGTCACAGGCATCCTTCATGGCATGGAAATGAGCGGCACAACGCTGGAGGACCTGTCACGGGATGAGTGCCTGCGCCTGGTGGGGTTGGTGGCCGTGGGCAGGATCGTCTATACCCGGCAGGCGCTGCCCGCGGTCGAGCTCGTGAACTTCGCGCTGGACCACGGTGACATCGTCATCGGGACGGACTCCGGTGGCAAGCTCGCCGCCGGGACCCGCGGCGCGGTGGTGGCCTTCGAGGTAGACAGCCTGGACATGGCCGCGCATGCGGGGTGGAGCGTGACCATCGTCGGGTACTCCCTGGCGGTGGTGGACAGCGAGGAGATTACCCGTCTGCGGCGGGTCGGTCTTCACCCGTGGGGTCCAGGGGAGCATGATCACTTCATCCGCATCGCACCGACGATTGTGGACGGGCGGCGGCTCGCCGCCAAGCGGTTGACAGGGGACGACAGTGCGCGTCATTCCTGAGCAGCGGCTGGCTGCCCTGCTCGGCCGGCCGGGACCCGCCACTCCAGCCTGGTCCCGGGCCGTGAAGCACCGGGCTCGACCGGGCCCAGCCGCAGGTCGCCGCCGAATTCCGCCGCGCGCTCCGTGAGATTGCGCAGGCCGCTGCGCCTGCCGTCCTTGGGGAGGCCTCTGCCGTTGTCGGTCACGACCACGCGGAGGAATCCGTCCTTGTCCACGTCCATCGTCACGTCCGCGCTGCTCGCGTCCGCGTGCCTGGCCACGTTCGACAGGGCCTCGCGCAGCACGACCAGCGCCTGCTCGGCCAGCTCTCCGCTGCCGAGCCTGCGCAGTCCGGCGCCGAGCCGCAGCGAGGGGGCGAAGCCCAGCATGGCCGTCATCTCGTCGACCAGGCGGACGATGTCGCCGTGCGGGTCGCGCCGGACGTCCTGGTCCCTGGCCTGAAGCGCGAAGATCGCACCGCGGATCTCCTTGATGGTCTCGTCCATGGCGTCGACCGCGCGGGTGACACGATCGGCGACCTCGGGCCTGCCGATCATCGGCATCGTGCCCTGCAATGCCATGCCTGTCGCGTACAGCCGCTGGATGACCAGGTCGTGCAGGTCCCTGGCAATCCGGTCCCTGTCCTGGTAGACAGACAGCCGTTCCGCCTCGGCCCGGCTTGCCGCCAGTTCGAGCGCGACGCCGGCCTGCGCGGCGAAGGAGGATGCGAAGCCCGCCTCCGCCTCGGGGAAGGGTTCCCTGCCGTGACGGCGGCCGATGGTGAACACGCCACGGCGGCTGCCCGGCCCGCCGAGCGGGAACAACACAGCGGGCCCGACCTGGCTCATCGCGCTACGGGCTGCCGTGGACGCGCGTTCGTCGGCCGCGAAGTCGGCGCTCGTCACCGACTCGCCGCTCGCCAGCACCTGCCCGGACAGTGAGCGGCCAGCGGGGAGGACCAGTCCGCTGACGGCGCCCGCGCCGTCACCGTCCGCGTAGGCGACCGTCAGCCGCTGACCGTCCTCGTCAGGAAGTGCGAGTACCGCGATGTCGGCATCTGACAGGTCGCGTGCTTGGTTCGTGATGCGCGCGAGGACGTCGCCTGGTTCCGTGCCGGACAGCAGCGCCGTGGTGATTTCGGCGCTCGCCTGGATCCACCGCTGGCTGCGCCTGGCGGCCTCGTACAGCCGGGCGTTCTCCACCGCGACCCCGGCCGCGGCGCCAAGCGCGAGCAGGACCGCCTCGTCATCCTCGGTGAATTCACCGCCGCCGCGCTTGTTGGTGAGGTAGAGGTTGCCGAACACCTCGTCCCGCACCCGAACCGGGACGCCGAGGAACGACTTCATGGCGGGATGCCCCTGGGGGAACCCCGACGACTCGGCGTGACTCGAGATGGCGGAAAGCCGCAGCGGCTGGGGGTCCTTGATCAGCAGGCCGAGGAGGCCGTGTCCTTCCGGCCAGTGGTCGATCGCGCCGATTTCCTCCTCGGTCAGGCCTACCGGGATGAACTGGGCCAGCCGCTTGCCGTCGCCGATCACCCCGAGTGCCCCGTAGGTGGCGTCCACCAGCTGCACCGCGGTCTCCACGATCCGCCGCAGCGTCGTTTCCAGGTCCAGCCCGGAACTGATGGCGATGACGGCCTCAAGCAGGCCGCGCATCTGGTCCCTGGCTGCCAGCACCGCTTGCAGCCTGCTCTGCAGCTCAGACAGCAGCTCATCCAGCCGCAGCTGCGGCAGGAAATCCGGAAGGCTGCCGGCGTCAGACTCCATCCACGGCTCCTCCTCAGCGGTGGTCCTTCATCAGGTTACTGACGCCCGCCGCAGCCCGGAAGACGGGACGATACTGGGACGTAGGGCATCTGACCGGGTGATGTCTGGCCCTGACCGCCAGCTGGCGAAGGCCTCGGGCCTGCACGGCAAGGCCAAGGCGCGCATCGTGCTCGAGCCGTACCTGGCAAGCGAAACGCCCGCGGCCGCAGGCCGCGGGCGTTTTTCGCGATGTCAGGACTGACGTGGAACGATGGCGACGGGCCCGTGCGCGTGGCTGAGCAGCGCATGCTGGATGCCGCCGACGGCCGAGCCGTGCCTGCCGATCACCACGAGATCCGCGCGCCCGGTGTAGCTCGCGAGCACGTGGCCGGGGTGGTCGTGCACCACGTCGCACCTGACGGGCACGTCGGGATACTTGTCCCGCCATGGCGCCAGCGACTCGGTGAGGCTCTTGCCCGCCTCCGCCGCGACGTGCTCGGCATCGGCGGGCCGCCAGCCGGCGGAGGTGAACCGGTTCCAGGAGTGCACGGCGACCAGGGTCGCACCGCGCAGGTTGGCCTCGTCGAACGCGAAGGCCAGCGTCGCGCCGGTGTCCAGCGGGTCGCCGATGCCGACGACGATCTCGCCGTGCACCGCGCTCGTCTCCTCGCGCACCACGACGAGCGGGCAGGTGGCATGCATGGCCGCGTACCTGCTGACGGAGCCGAGCAGCATCGCCGCGAACCCTCCGGCGCCGCGCGCGCCCACCACGAGCATGAGCGCTCCCGAGCCGCTTACCGTGACCGCGAGTGCGGGCGCCCCGGCCAGCGGGCTGGTGTCGATGAGCAGCCGCGAGGTGACTTCTTCCGCGCGGGTGACCGCCTCGCTGAGCGCCCGGACGGATTCGCCGTACAGTTCATCGGCCACCGTCTGCGGCATGCCGCCGTGCGCGTGCATCCGCGGCGGCATGGCGGCGGCCGACACCAGGCGCAGCGGCGCCCCATGCCGTCGTGCCTCACAGGCGGCCCATTCCACGGCGCGCAGCGACTCCTCTGATCCGTCTACGCCTGCGACTACAGGCATCGTAGCCATGGCTTGCCTCCTTGCCATGCCGGGTTTCTGCTACAGCTGGCTGCCCACGAGGACGGCCAGGTCGGCGAGGCGGGAGGTGTAGCCCCATTCGTTGTCGTACCAGCCGAAGACCTTCACCAGGGTGCCCGCGGCCTGAGTCAGCGGCGAGTCGAACACGCAGGACGCCGCGTCGCCGATGATGTCGCGGGACACGATCGGATCGGTGCTGTAGCGAACGATGCCCGCGAGCGGCCCGGCGGCCGCCGCGGCGAACGCCTCGTTCACCGCGAGCGCGGTTACCGGGGTGCTGACCACGACGGCCAGGTCGGTGAGTGACCCGTCCTCCACCGGGACGCGGACCGCCACCCCGTCAAGCTTCCCGGCGAGCGCGGGAATGACCTCACCGGTCGCGCGGGCCGCGCCGGTCGTGGTCGGCACGATGTTCGCCGCCGCCGACCGGGCGCGCCGCAGGTCCTTGTGCGGACCGTCGAGCAGCATCTGGTCCCCGGTGTACGCGTGGATCGTGGTCATGAACCCGCGCTCCACGCCAAACGCGTCGTGGAGCACCTTGACCATGGGTGCCACGCAGTTCGTGGTGCAGGACGCGTTGGAGATCACGTGGTGCACAAGCGGGTCGTAGGCGCGCTGGTTGACGCCCAGCACGACCGTGAGGTCGGCGCCCTTCCCCGGAGCGGAGATCAGCACCTTGCGCGCTCCGCCCTTCAGGTGGACGGCCGCGGCCTCGCGGCTGCGGAACTTGCCGGTGGACTCCACCACGATGTCCGCGCCGAGCGCGCCCCAGTCGATCGTGGCCGGGTCGCGCTCCGCGAATACCGCGATGCGCCTGCCGCCGACCAGCAGCGCGTGGTCGTCCAATTCCACCTTCTGGCCGAGCCGGCCATAGGTGGAGTCGAATTCGAGCAGGTGCGCGAGTGTCCTCGCGTCCGCGATGTCATTGATTCCCACGACTTCCAGGTCGGTGCGCTCCATCGCGAGCCGCACGAATGCGCGCCCGATGCGGCCGAATCCGTTAATTCCAACTCTCGTTGCCATCTCTGCTTCCTCCTTGTCCTTACCCGAAGCTTCGTTCCGCCGTCCGCGGGCCGCCAGCGGCATTGGTCGCGAGCAGCCGGGACCTTCGTCCCCCGCGTGGGCCGGAGGTCCCGCATTGCCGGGCGCAACGGCCCTGCCGCCGCCGCGGCGGTCAGGCGATCCTGGGCACTGGGATGGGAAACAAGGGCCCGGCAGCGGGCCGGGCCCCATCACGGAAAGGTCGCAGAGAGATGAGCATCGTGCTGCGAAGGAATCCGCGGGCCATGGTCCCGGACCTCATCGACTGGTTCGAGGAGCCCTTCCTGACACTCAGGCCCTACCTGGGCCAGGCCATCAGGATCGAGGATTACATCGAGGACGGGCAGTACGTGGTCCGTGCCGAAATGGCGGGGATCGACCCGGAGAAGGACCTTGAGGTCTCTGCCGGAGCCGGCTACCTCGTGCTGCGTGCGGTCAGGTCCGCATCGGTCGAGGGCAAGCACCGGTCGGAGTTCCGCTACGGGTCGTTCAGCCGCACCATTGAACTCCCGCCGGGCGCGGACGCCGACAGCGCGACCGCCGACTATTCCGACGGCATCCTGACGATCAAGGTCGCCATCAAGGGCGAGCGGCAGGAGGCCGTGAAGGCGATTCCGGTCACGGTGACCAAGAAGTGATCGCGCCGCTGGATGCTGGCCGCCCCCCCGCGGGGCCCCAGCATCCCGCGCTGCCTGTTCGAAAATGAGATTGAAGCCACACCCGTGGCCGCGGTAAGGGAGCTTGCAGTGCAAAAGTTTGTGTATGACTTCGCCGAGGGCAACAAGGATCTCAAGGACCTTCTCGGGGGCAAGGGGGCCAACCTCGCCGAGATGACGAACCTGGGGCTTCCGGTGCCGCCCGGCTTCACCATCACAACGGACGCGTGCCGGCACTACCTGCGGCACGGCACGACGCCGGACGGGCTCGACGCGGAGGTCACCAGCCACCTCGCCGTCATCGAGAAGGCGATAGGCCGTGTCCTCGGTGACCCGGCCGACCCGCTGCTCGTCAGTGTCCGGTCCGGGTCGAAGTTCTCGATGCCCGGCATGATGGACACCATCCTCAACATCGGCCTGTCCGACGACTCGGTGCGCGGGCTTGCGAAGCAGGCAGGCGACGACCGGTTCGCGTGGGACTCCTACCGCCGGCTGATCCAGATGTTCGGCAAGACCGTACTCGGGATCGGCGGCGAGCACTTCGAGCACGCGCTCGACAGCGCGAAGAAGGCCCGCGGCGCGGCGTCTGACACCGGCCTGGACGCTGATGACCTGCGGAACCTGACGCATTCCTACAAGGAGATCGTGCGGGAGCAGGCGGGACGCGACTTCCCGCAGGACCCCCGCGAGCAGCTGGACCTGGCGATCCGGGCTGTGTTCAACTCCTGGAACGCCGACCGGGCCGTGCTGTACCGGCGGCAGGAGCGCATCCCCGCCGACCTCGGCACGGCCGTGAACGTGGTCGCGATGGTCTTCGGCAACCTGGGCGACGACTCCGGTACCGGAGTCGGGTTCACCCGCGACCCGGGCACCGGCGCGCGCGGCGTCTACGGTGACTACCTGCAGAATGCGCAGGGCGAGGACGTCGTGGCCGGCATCCGGAACACCGTCCCGTTGCAAGACCTGGAGCACCTGGACAAGGCGTCCTACGACGAGTTGATGTCGATCATGGCCACCCTGGAGGGCCACTACCGGGACCTGTGCGACATCGAGTTCACGATCGAGCGCGGCAAGCTCTGGATGCTGCAGACGCGGGTCGGCAAGCGGACCGCGGCGGCGGCGTTCCGGATCGCCGCCGAGCTGGCGGACGAGGGCCTCATCGACATGGACGAGGCGCTCACCCGGGTCACCGGGGCCGAGCTTGTCCGGCTCATGTTCCCCACCTTCGACACCAGTGCCAACGTCGCCAGGATCACCGTCGGCGTGAGCGCGTCGCCCGGCGCGGCCGTGGGCCACGCCGTCTTCGACTCCGCCCGCGCGGTCGAGCTCGCGGCGGCGGGAGAGGCGGCCATCTTGGTCCGCCGCGAGACCAACCCGGACGACCTGAACGGCATGATCGCCGCCAAGGGCGTGCTGACTAGCCGGGGCGGCAAGACCAGCCACGCGGCCGTCGTCGCCCGCGGCATGGGCAAGCCCTGCGTCTGCGGCGCCGAGCAGCTCGACGTGGACATCGCGGCCAGGAAGTTCACCGCACCAGGCGGCATCACGATCGCCGAGGGCGACGTGATTTCCATTGACGGCACCAGCGGTGAGGTCTACCTGGGCGAGGTGGCAGTCGTCCCCTCCGCCGTCGTGCGCTACTTCGAGGGAGAGCTGAGCCCGGGCTCCGGCGAGGACGGCGAGCTCATCCGCGCGGTGCGCCGGATCATGACCCACGCCGACGCCAGGCGCCGGCTGGGCGTGCTGGCCAACGCGGACAACAGCCCGGACGCCGCCCGGGCCCGCCGGTTCGGCGCGGAAGGGATAGGCCTAGTCCGCACCGAGCACATGTTCCTGGGCGAGCGCCGCCAGCTGATCGAGGATCTCATCCTGGCCGAGACCGATGCGGACCGCCAGCGCGCGCTGGCCGCCCTCGAGACTCTGCAGACCGGCGACTTCGCGGAGATCCTGACGGCCATGGACGGCCTGCCGGTGACGATCCGCACGATCGACCCGCCACTGCACGAGTTCCTCCCCGACCTCACGGACCTGTCGGTCCGGGTCGCTCTGGAGGGTGACAAGGCCACCGCCAGGGAGAAGCGGGTGCTCGGCGAGGTCCGCAGGATGCACGAGCAGAACCCGATGCTCGGCCTGCGCGGGGTCCGGCTCGACCTGGTCATCCCGGGCCTGTTCAGCATGCAGGTTCGCGCGATCGCGCACGCCTCAGCGCAGCTCAAGCGGGCGGGAAAGGATCCGCGAGCGGAGATCGAGACCCCGCTCGTGGCCGCCGTCCAGGAGATGGAGGTTGCCCGCGGGCTGACGGAGAAGGTGCTCAGGGAGGTCGAGGCGGAGACGGGCGTTCACCTGAACATCCCCATCGGCACGATGATCGAGGTGCCCAGGGGGGCGCTGACCGCTGACTCGATCGCCGCCAGCGCCGAGTTCTTCTCCTTCGGCACGAACGACCTGACCCAGATGACCTGGGGTTTCTCCCGTGATGACGTCGAGGCCGCGTTCTTTGCGAAGTACCTGCAGCTAGGCATCTTCAGCGTCTCGCCGTTCGAGACGATCGACCGCGAGGGCGTCGGACAACTCATCGAACTCGCGGTAAGGAAGGGCCGGGCAGCCCGGCCGGGACTCGTGATCGGAGTCTGCGGCGAGCACGGCGGCGACCCGGATTCCGTGCACTTCTTCCACGAAGTGGGCCTGGACAACGTGTCCTGCTCGCCGTTCCGCGTCCCGGTCGCCCGCCTCGAGGCGGGGCGCGCGGCGGTCGCCGCAAGCGGCAGCGATACCCGGTGAAGAGAGCCGTAGAACCTGCGACAGTTGACGTGGAGCAGGAGACCCCGCCGTGACGGAAGGTGAGCAAATGACGCTCGTCATCGGGATTGGCAACCCGGACCGCGGCGACGACGCTGTCGGCCTCGTCGTCGCCAGGGAGGTCCGGGCCGCCGCCCCGGCAGACATCGCCGTTATCGAGTTGGGCGGCGACCAGCTCGCGCTGCTCGACGCGTGGGACGGCGACGCCGATGTGTACGTGGTGGACGCGATCTGCTCCGGGAGCGCGGCGGGCAGCGTGTACCGCTTCGACGCCGCCGTTCCGCTTGGCGGGGACTTCTCCCACCGCGGTACCCACTTGTTCAGTCTCGCCGATGTCATCGAGCTGGCTCGCGCGCTTGGCCGGCTGCCCGCCCGCCTGACGGGCTTCGGCATCGAGGGTGCCGGGTACGAGCTGGGTGCACCGTTGTCACCAGAGGCGGAAGTCGCGGTGCGGAGCGTCGCCGGGCAGATCCTTGGCGAGCTTACGGAAGGCAGGTGACGACGGTGTGCCTGGGGACCGTTGGCGTTATCACCGAGGTCCGCGACGAGGACGGTCTGCCCATGGCGCTCGTCAGCACGGACCAGGGATCGGTATCCGCGTGCCTGCTGACCTGCCCGGAAGCCAGCGTCGGCCGGACCGTTCTCGTTCACTGCGGCTATGCGCTCCAGATCCTCGACGAGGAAGATGATGAACAGGAACAGCCATGAGAACTCGCCTCGGTTACACCCTTGCCCTGGCCGCCGCCGTCATCAGCGGATTCGCCGTGTACACCAACTCCTACGGGGTGCGCGCGTTCGGCAGCCCGACCGTCTACACCACGGCGAAGAACCTCGTGGCGGCCGTCGTTCTTGCCGCAGCGCTCGCCGTCGCCGGCCGGCGGCTGCCGCGTGAGGGTTTCACCCGCCCGCGCCGGCCGGCCCAGTGGGCGGGCCTTGCCGCCGTCGCGGTCGTCGGCGGCAGCGTCCCGTTCATCCTGTTCTTCGAAGGCCTTGCCAGGGTCGCGTCCCCCGACGCGGCGTTCATCCAGAAGACGCTCGTGATCTGGGTAGCGCTGCTGGCCGTCCCACTGCTGCGCGAGCGGGTCAGCGCCTGGCACGTGGCAGCGATCGCCGCCCTGATGCTGGGACTGGCGTTCCTCGGCGGCGGGGTCGGCGGCATCCGCCCCGGTTCCGGCGAGGCGATGATCCTCGCCGCCACGCTGCTGTGGGCGGTGGAGACCGTGATCGCGAGAAAACTGCTCACGGGGCTGTCCGCGCTGACCGTCGCGACGGCCAGGATGGGCGGCGGCGCCGTCATCCTCGTCGGTTACGCGCTGGCGACCACACCGTGGAGCACGCTTGCCGCGATCGGCTGGCACCAGTGGTCGTGGGCGATCGCCACCGGGCTGATCCTCGCCGCCTACGTCGCCACCTGGTACGCGGCTCTCGCCAGGGCCAGGGCCATCGACGTGACCGCGCTGCTCGTCCCTGCCGCGCTCATCACCGCGCTGCTCCAGGCGGGGAGCAAGCCGCTCGCGCCGCAGTGGTCCGGTCTGCTGTTCGTCGCGGCCGGCGGCGCGCTCGTCCTGCTCGCAGCGAGGAAACCGCGTCTTGCTGATGTGCCGTGACGGCCGGGCCGCTGCTCTTCGCGCGGTACGCCTTCCCGCCGAACGAACGGGGGCTGTGCGGACCTGACGACCACGCCGCGCTGCGCGACTACGCCACGGCGGGCGTCACGGGACCCGGTCTGGTGCGGCTGGCGACCGGCTTCGCGGGCGCGTGGCCCTACCTGGAGCTGATCGCGTCCGCCAGCAAGATCGAGGACGCCCTTGACCCCCGTGTCGTCGAGGCGTACTGGGTGGGCAACAGCCTGCTGGACAAGGTGCGGATGCCCGCCTACGGCGCGTCACTCGAAGAGCGGTTCCGCGGCCGCGCGGGGCGCGGCTGGGAGCACATCGCCCTGGCTGTCTCGGCCGGCGCCGTGCCTCATCACAGCTTCCACGTCTTCCTCGTGTACCCGTGGGCGGGCCTGCTGCGCGCGGGGCGCGAGGAGCCGTCTCTGCAAGTCCTCGACAGCTGCCGGATCAGCTGGGGCCGGGTGATCACGGCCGATCCGGCGACGGGCACGGTGCTGGTCATGCGCCGCCCGCTGTGCTGGGACGGCCGCGTGCTCGGCTACGGCCCTGCTGTGCCGCATCAGGCAGCAGCCGGGTTCGTCACCGGGCTGCTGCCAGGGGACTGGGTGAGCATGCACTGGAACTGCGTCTGCGACCGGCTCAGCCAGCGCCAGCTGCTCGCACTGCGCCAGTTCACCGCTCGCCACCTGCGCCTGGTCGATGCCGAGTACGCCGCGTGACTTCCGGCCCTGTCGGGTAAGTGCTGCCTTCCGTCCCCTTCCCCGCGGACGTCCTGCCCTGCCGCGCCGCGCGCTTGCGGACTAACACAGGAGAAAAGGCACGTCACAGGAGGTCCAGATGAGGTATGCACAGCCTGGTCAGCCGGGCTCCGTCGTCCCCGTATCCCCACGGTACGAGAATTTCATCGACGGCAAGTGGGTGTCCCCGGCTCTGGGGCAGTACATGACGAATCTCGCGCCCGCCACCGCCAAGCCCATCTGCGAGGTGGCCAAGTCCACCCCGGAAGACGTGGAGACAGCGCTCGACGCGGCGCACCACGCCAAGGACGAGTGGGGGCGGACTTCACCGGCCGAGCGCGCCAGGGTGCTCAACGCGATCGCGGACGCGATCGACGCGCACCGTGAGATGCTCGCGGTCGCCGAGAGCTGGGAGAACGGCAAGCCGGTGCGCGAGACGCTCGCGGCCGACATCCCGCTGGCGGCCGACCACTTCCGGTACTTCGCCGCGGCCATCAGGGCCCAGGAGACCAAGATCACCGAGATCGACGCGCAGACGATCGCCTATCACTTCCAGGAGCCGCTCGGTGTGGTCGGGCAGATCATCCCGTTCAACTTCCCGATCCTCATGGCGGCGTGGAAGATCGCCCCGGCGCTCGCGGCGGGCAACTGCACGGTGATCAAGCCCGCGTCGGCGACCCCATGGTCGATCCTGAAGCTCGCCGAGGTGATCGGGCACCTCGTGCCGCCTGGCGTGCTCAACATCGTTACCGGGCCCGGCGGGGAGATCGGCCGGGCTCTGGCCGCAAATCCGCGGATCGCGAAGGTGGCGTTCACCGGGGAAACTGTCACGGGGCGGCTGATCATGCAGTACGCCGCGCAGAACATCATCCCGGTCACGCTCGAGCTTGGCGGCAAGTCGCCCAACATCTTCTTCTCCGACGTCATGGCGGCCGACGACGCCTTCCTCGACAAGGCGGTGGAGGGCCTTGTCCTCTACGCGTTCAACAAGGGCGAGGTCTGCACCTGCCCGTCCCGGGCACTGGTTCAGGAGGACATCTACGAGGCGTTCATGGAGCGCGCCCTGGCCAGGATCGCGAAGATCAAGGTCGGCGACCCGCTGGACACCCAGACGATGATGGGACCGCAGAACTCCGCACAGCAGCTCAGCAAGATCAGCTCCTACGTGGACATCGGCCTGGCCGAGGGGGCGACGCTGCTCGCGGGAGGCCACCGCGCCGCTGTCGGCGGCGAGTTCGCCGACGGCTACTTCTTCGAGCCGACCGTGTTGCGCGGCCACAACAAGATGCGCGTCTTCCAGGAAGAGATCTTCGGGCCGGTGCTCGCGGTCACCACCTTCAAGGACGAGGCCGAGGCGCTGGCGATCGCCAACGACACGCTGTACGGGCTCGGCGGCGGCGTGTGGACCCGTGACGGCAGCAGGGCCTTTCGCGTCGGCCGCGGCATCAAGGCAGGGCGCGTCTGGGTGAACTGCTACCACCAGTACCCGGCGGGGGCGGCTTTCGGCGGGTACAAGATGTCCGGCATCGGTCGCGAGACGCACCAGATGATGCTCGAGCACTACAGCCAGACGAAGAACCTGCTCGTCAGCTACGACCAGAACCCGCTCGGCTTCTTCTAGGCCGAATGGTTCCCGCCGGAGCGGCCTGCGGGGGGCCGTTCCGGCTGAAAGGAGCTCGCGATGATCAGTCATCAGACGGCAGCAGAGCACGGCGGCCGCCAGCTAGCGGCGCGCGGCGGTCGACGCGTCGCCGAAGGACGCGTCATCGCGACCGAGGCAGCCCGGCAGGCGGTCTACCGCCTCCGGGCCGTCCGCGGCCCGCTGATGTTCGTCCAGTCCGCCGGCTGCTGCGACGGCAGCGCACCGATCTGCCTCCCCGCGGGGGAGTATCTCACCGGACCCGGCGACGTCCTGCTCGGCAGGATCGCCGGCTGCCCGTTCTACATGGACGCCCGCCAGTATCGTGCGTGGCACCCGGAGCTGGTGGTCCTTGACGTCGAGCCCGGGACGCCCGAGGGCTTCTCGCTCGCGGCCGACGAGGGGCTGCACTTCGTCACCAGGACGTCCGCCCCTGCCCGGGCGTGACGATGGCCTCTACGACGGTCCTCCTGCCCGGCGCATCCTGGCAGCATGAGCAAGACAATCGTCGTTCTTGGCGGCGGCACCGGGGGAACGCTCATCGCCAACCGGCTGCGCCGCATGCTTGGCCGCAGCGCCGCCGGCATCGTCGTCATCGATACCGATGACGAGCATGTCTACCAGCCGGGCTTGCTGTTCGTGCCGTTCGGCAAGGCCGAGCCGGGCAGCCTGATCCGGCCGCGGCACCGTCAGTTCCGTTCCGGCGTCACGTTCAGGCAGGCCGCCGTGGACCGGGTCGACCTGGACAGGAACGAGGTTCTGCTGGTCGGCGGTGAATGCATCGGATACGACGTGCTGGTGATCGCGACGGGCGCCCGGCTGGTCCCAGAGGAGACCGAAGGACTCACTGGTCCTGGCTGGATGGAGAAGGTCTTCACCTTCTACACCCTCGACGGCGCGGTTGCGCTGCGGCGGGCGCTCGCGGAGTTCCACGGCGGCCGGCTCGCCGTAGCGGTAATGGACATGCCGATCAAGTGCCCGGTCGCACCGCTTGAGTTCTGCTTCCTCGCCGACGCGTACTTCCGCGAGCGCGGCATCAGGAACAAGGTCGAGCTGACCTACGTCACCCCGCTTGACGGGGCATTCACGAAGCCCGTGTGCGACCGCGAGCTGAGCGGGCTGCTCAAGGACAAGGGAGTCAGCCTGGTCACCGAGTTCAACACCGGCGAGGTGGCAGGCGCTGACGGAAAGCTCGTCTCCTTCGACGGCCGCGAGGTGCCGTTCGACCTGGCGGTCGTGGTCCCGCTGCACGGCGGCCAGGATTACGTCGAACGGTCACCCGGCCTGGGCGACGAGCTCGGCTTCGTGCCCGTGGACCAGCGGACGCTGCAGTCCAAGGCCCGCTCTAACGTGTTCGTGATCGGCGACGCCGCGGACATCCCCGCGTCCAAGGCGGGCTCGGTGGCCCACTTCGAGGGCGATGTCGTCGCGCGGAACATCGCCAGGTACCTGGCGGGCGAGCCGCTTGACGCGGACTTCGACGGGCACACCAACTGCTTCATCGAGAGCGGGTCTGGCAAGGCGCTGCTCATCGACTTCAACTACGGCACGGAGCCCCTGACAGGGCGATTCCCCGGCCGGATCGGGCTGCCGCTACTGCGCCAGTCCCGCCTGAACCACCTGGGGAAGCTGGCGTTCGGCTGGCTGTACTGGCACGTGCTGCTGCCCGGGCGGGAGATACCCGCCGTGCGCAGCCTGATGCCGGAGGCAGGCAAGCACCTCCCGCCGCCGTCACAAAGATAGAGAAAGGGACGCTCATGCCCACCGTGACCTACGCAGGCACCGCAGTCACCGTCAACGACGAGGGGTTCTTCACCGACCCCGCGCAGTGGCGCGAGGACATGGCGCCGCTCATCGCCCGCCAGGAAGGCATCACCCAGCTCACCGACCGGCACTGGCAGGTCATCAAGTTCATGCGCCACGAGTACGAGGCCAAGGGCACCGGCCCCACCGTCCGCGTGCTCGGCAAGACCTCCGGCGTGTCCGTCAAGGAGCTCTACCAGCTGTTCCCGCACGGGCCCGCGAAGGAAGCGGCGAAGATCGCCGGGATTCCCAAGCCACGCGGCTGCGTCTGAGCCGCACGCGAAAAGGAGCACAGCCACATGTCCGCGAAGATCGAGAAGGTCTCCATCATTATCTCCAAGGGTTCGCTTGAGGGTGTCTACCCGGGCCTGATCATGGCCAACGGAGCTCGCGCGGAAGGCATGGAGGCGAACCTGTTCTTCACCTTCTTCGGCCTCGACGCCGTGCACAAGGCGCGTCACGAGCACATCAAGCTCGCCACCGTCGGCAACCCCGGCCTGCACCTGGCCACCTGGGCCGGCGGCCTGCCCGGCGTCTCCTCCGTCATGACGCACTACCTCAACAACAAGATGGAGCAGCTCGACATCCCCTCCATCCCCGAGTTCGTTGAGATGATCGCCGACACGGGCGCCGGCCTGTACGCCTGCAAGGCCTCGGCCGACCTGTTCGGCATCACCAAGGCGGACCTGATCGACCAGGTCAAGGACATCATCACGGTCGGTGAGTTCTACGACATGGCCGCCGGCGGTGAGATCATCTTCACCTGAGCCCGGCCAGTTTCCTGGGTCAGCCCGTCGACGGCGCGCCTTGCCCGCTGAGCAGCTAACCGCCGACGGGCGGCAGTACCGGCGGGATGTGCAGTCTGCCAGGTCCGGACCCGCGCGCGACCGGGGCATAGCCGACGCGGAGTACTATCTGCGGCACCTCGGTGTAGCTGGTCCGCCATGGCCAGTTCCGTACCCGGTGGCGAATGTCGGCCAGCTCGAGTGACTGGGTGAGGAAGGACGCCTCGACCGCGTACCCGGCCGGGACCGCAGGGCGCGGCCGGAGGCGGTGCGGGTTGAGCGGACCGTAGTCAAGCTGCTGACGGTAGGGCGTGCTGCGGCCGCCCGGCGCGGACATCGAGAAGCGCGTGCCAGCCAGCAGGGCGTGCTGGAGCGCCTGGCCGGCCCGCAGCCAGTCGAGCGGCCGGTCGTCGTCGGTGGAAAGCGCCATCATGACCGGATGCCGCTCGAAGCGTTCCATCGTCTCAGGCAGCCAGAAGTCGGGCCGCGTTGGCGGCTCCTTCCCATTGTCGGGCGTCGGACCGTAAGCGGAGTCCGGCACCGCCGAGAGCCGCGCGGCGAGCCCGTTGCCGAGTTCCCTGCTCGCCCTGATGGCCGCGCGCCTTGCCCGCCTAGACTCTGCCGGAGACAGGGTACGGAGCCAGCCGTCCTCACGCGCGGCGGCGATCTCCATCTCGACCAGGATCGGCGGCGGCACCGGCAGGTACCGGTAGGGCCCGCGGTCGGTGCGGCGTAGCCAGAGCGCCTCGTACAGCTCCTGCTGGGCGTTGGTCGGCTTGGCCGCGCGACCGGGCATCACCTCCACGGACGCGAGCAGGGTCCGCTCCCCTGTCACCGCATCGAGCAGCCCGGAGTCCCGGCTGAGGCCGGGCAGCAGCCAGACCGTCGGCTGCCGGCCTGCCACGCGGATGGCCAGCCGCAGGTTGTACAGGGCCGCGCCGCAGCTGATCACTGCCTCCCGTAGCAGCCCGTTCTCGGCAAGCGCGTCGTTCGCCACCAGGTAGAGCTCCACCCGGTCATCGGCGGCGAGCTCAAGCTCCCAGGGGCGCTGGTTGAAGATGGACGGCGCGCGGTCCACCGCCTCGCGCAGCTGCGGCAGGTACTGCCTGAGGTACCACGGCATCGGACGTCACCTCGGTATTGGGGAACCCCGTTCCCTCTCTTCCAAGACTCGCGCCGGCGCCGTCTCGCCGCACCGGGCGAAGGTCCCTGCGCCGCTGATGCAGGTCACTAACCGCCAAGAGCCCTTCCAGGCTCGCCTGCCAGCAGGTCTCTGTGCGCGCCGCCCCAATATCACCGTGGCGACGATGGTGGCCGCCGTCTTGCTTGCGTCCGAACGGGGATGATCAGCTGCCAGCCAACCAGCGTGGGAACGTCAGCGCAGCCGCCGCAGGAAAGGGTCCTGCGGCCGGTACGGCGCCGCCTTGATACGGGCGTCGACCGCCACCACTCCGTCCGGTCCGGCGATGACCGGGTTGAGGTCCAGGTCGGTGATCTCGGCCAGGTCGTCGGCGAGCCGGGAGACGCGAAGCAGCAGGTCGCGCAGCCCTCCGAGATCGGCCGGCGGGCTGCCCCGGTGACCGAGCAGCAACGGTGCCGCCTTGATCGACCTGATCAGCGTGTCCGCGTCGGTGTCGGTCAGCGGTGTCAGCCGCGCCGCGTGGTCAGCAAGCACTTCGGTGGCGACGCCGCCGAGACCGAACACCACCAGCGGACCGAACACGTGGTCATCCGCCACCCCCACTATCACCTCGGTGCCGCCGCCGATCATCGGCTGGACCAGGACTCGGCGCAGCCTGCCGTCGAAGCGTTCCGTCAGCCGCCGGTAGGCCGCCCGCACGTCGGCTTCGTCCCGCAGGTCCAGTTCGACGCCGCCCGCGTCCGTTTTGTGCACGAGCCCCGGTACGTCGGCCTTGAGCACCACGGGGCCTGGCGCGGTCTCGAAGGCGCGGACGGCCTCTTCCTCGTTGCTGGCCGGCGTTAGCCCGGCCAGCGGAATGCCGTAGCAACGCAGCAGTTCCGCGGTTGTCTCCGGCGGCAGCCAGCCGCCCGGGCCGGCCCGCAGGAACTCCCGCATCAGCGCGCGTGCGTCGTCCGCCCTGATGTCGCTGAATTCCGGCATCACGCCACGCGGCGCGGCCCGCCACGCACCGTACCTCGCGGCCCGCGCCAGGGCGGCCGCTGCGGCTTCCGGGTACCCGTAGCACGGAACCTGTCCCTCGGGACGAGGGAGCAGCCGGACCGATTCCGCCTGGTCGAGGAGCACCGCGGCCAGCGGCACCCGGACGTCGGCCTGCTGGACCGCGGCGACCAGGTCGCCGGTCGCCGCGGTCGGCAGGACCAGCGCGATCACGGCGTCGACCTCCTCGTCCGCCGCCGTAAGCTCGAGGACCTGACGGAACGTCTCGGCGGAGACGGTGGCCGTGGTGTCCACTGGGCCATCGACCGCGCCGCCATCCGGCACCAGCTGGCGCAGCCCGTCATGCGTCATCCCGTGCGGCCGGTGCACGGTCAGGCCGAGCTCGGTGGAGACGTCGGCGGCGAGCACGCCCGCGCCCCCGACGTTCGATACGATCGCGACCGTGCTGCCGGCCGGGACCGGCTGGCTGGCCAGCAGCGCCGTGGTCTCGATCAGCTCGCCCAAGGTGGGCGTGGCAATAATCCCGGCCTGCTCGAACAGGGCTTGACGGCTGACAAGCGGCGTCGCCACCGCCGCGGTGTGCGACGCGGCCGCCCGCTGCCCGGCCGCGGACCGGCCGGCCTGCACGGTCAGCACCGGCATCTTCGCGGCGACCCGGCGCGCGGTCCTGGCGAACTTGCGCGGGTTGCCGAATGACTCGATGTACAGCACGGCGAGCTTGGTGACTCCGTCGGCCTCCCACCACAGCAGCATGTCATTGCTCGACACATCCAGCTTGTTCCCCGCCGATACGAACGAGGAAATGCCGATTCCGAGCCGGGACAGCTGGTTCGCCATGGCGAAGCCAAGCCCGCCGGACTGCATGACAAGCCCGGCCGTCCCTGGCCGCGGGTGGGCGGCGGCGAAGGTTGCGTCCAGGCCGATGCCGGGCACCGCCACGCCGAAGCAGTTCGGCCCGACCAGCCGCATGCCGTGCCTGCGGCAGGCCGCCAGCAGGTCCGCGGACATTGCGGCGTCCAGCCCGGCGGTAATCACCACCAGGGCGCCGACCCCGCGCCGCCCGCAGCGCTCGGCCGCGTCAAGGACCGCCGCGGGCGGCACCGCGATCACCGCCAGGTCCACCCGTTCGGGCAGTTCGTCGGGGGATTCCAGGCAGGGCAGGCCGCAGATCTCGCGAGCGTGGGGGTTGACCGGGTACAGGCGGCCGGCGTAACCGGCGGTACGGATGTTGTCCAGGATGGCCCGGCCGACTGTGCCGGCGCGCCGGCTGGCGCCGATCACCGCAACCGAGGCCGGCGCGAGCAGATGCCGCAGGCTGGCGATGTCCGAGCTGCGCTCCCGCACGCCCACCGCGTCCAGGTAGCTGTCAAGGGCGGTGCCCGCCACGCCGCTGGGCAGCGGGAAGGACAGGCCTACTACGCCGTCCGCGGCCTTCCGCAGCGCCGGCAGGCCCGCGTCGGCGAACACCTTGAGCATCGCGGTGTTCTCGGTCAGCGTCTGCGCGGTCAGGGTGGTGATGTGCTGGCCTCTGGCGTGCGCGACCAGGTGTTCAAGCAGCAGGGTGGCGATGCCTTTGTGGTGCATGTGGTCGGCCACGGCGAATGCCACCTCTGCCTGCGCCGGATTCGCCTGTACCGGGCTGCACCCGGCAACCCCGACCACCTGACCGCCCGCGAGCGCGAGCAGCGTCACGTCGCCCGGTCCGGGCTCCCGGCAGATCTGCCACGCCTGGCCCTGGCCCGCCGTCCTGCTCATGCTGAAGAAGCGCAGGTAGGTGTTGTCCGGTGACATCGCCTCGTACATGGCCTTGATCGCCTCGTAGTCGGCGGGGCCCGCCGGGCGGATCTCTACCGTGCTGCCGTCCGCCAGCAGCGCGTACACCGGCCCGGCCGTCTGCGCCCTGCTCATGTCATCGGACTCCTCTGTCAGTGAAGGCCTGGCTGGGCCTTACCGTGCGGATGATCTCCCGGCCGCTTCGCCGGCCTCCGGCTTGCCGGCCTGCATCAGCCGTTCACAAGCCTCGCAGCGAACCTGCGCCGCTGGCAGGGCCGAAGGTCCGTGCGCGTGGCTGACACTCGGTCGGGCCCGGGCCCAGGCGGCGGCAATCAAGGCAGTTGGCGACCGGCGAGCCCGTGACGTGACCGGGGGACCGCGCACCCGTTCCGAGTGATCATGTTGCCGTTGACTCGTCCTGGGCAGGCATGGCGGCCGGCATCCGCCGCGGCGGTCAGCGGTGCTTTTCGATGCGGGCGCCTGCGCCAGGGAACACCAGGGATTCGTAGTCACCCGCGGTCCAGCGCACCAGGTACGGCGGTGCCCCGTCGTCGCCGCATACGGCGACGATCGTGCCGAGCAGGGGCAGTCCGGCCATCCCGGCGCCGTCGATGATCAGGGTGTCGCTCGGTCCCGGCCGCGCGTTCCGAATGGGATCGGGATCAGGGGGCTCTGGACCGTCGGGCACCAGCGCATTCATTGCCTCAGTCGCCGCGGTCATCCCGGGTTCCTCCTTGGCCTACCGCGAATTTCACTACCCGAACATCGTCCCCGTTCCGGTGAGGCCACCTCAAGTGCTGTTGGTCCTCTTGGCAGTCCTCTCACGCGCTAGGCGGCGCGGTGACGGCGGCGGATCGGTCAGCGTCCCTAGTCCGCCGTCCCGGCTGCCTGCGCCAGGGCCAATACGTGATCGTCAGGGTCCAGCACGTAGCCGACGCGCTCGCCCCACGTCCGGTCCCGCAGGTCATCGAGCAGCCTGCCGCCGCCGTCCACTGCGCGGCCTAGGGCGGCCGCGGCATCGCCGCGGCGGAGGTAGAGCTCGCATCTCTGGCCGACGCCCGCGCGGACCTGGCCGTCCAGGAGCGCCTCCATGTCAGCGCCGGGCATGAGCCCCAGCGTTGCCCCGCCCAGTTCGAACTCGGTCATGCCCGGTACGTCAAGCGTCGGCTCGGCGGCCAGGACGTAACGGTAGAAGTCCCTGGCCCTGGCCTGGTCAGCGACGTAAAGGATGAACTGCGCTGCGTGCATGCCTCCAGCCTGCCACCGCGAAGGCCAGCCCGGTCGTTCAGTGCCCGACGCGGATAGTTCAGCCTGTCCGGTTCACTACCCGCAGGTCGAGGAAGTGGGCCGCGCAGGAGATGCACGGGTCATGGCTGCGCACGGCCTGCTCGCACTGCAAGGTCAGCTCGTCACGCGGCATGCCGAGCCGCGGGCCTGCGAACTCGCGCAGGTCGGCCTCGATGACCCGCAGGTTCTGCGAGGTCGGCGGGACGATCTTCGCGTCGGCGATGGTCCCGTCGGCGGCGATGCGGTACCGGTGGTAGAGCATCCCGCGCGGCGCCTCGGTGCAGCCGTATCCGGTCGCCGCGGCGGCCGGCACTTCGATGGACGGCGGTTCTGGCGGCTCATAGTCCTCGATAAGGCGCAGAGCTTCATCGCAGGCGAACACCAGCTCCACGGCGCGGACGATGATGCTGCGGAACGGGTTGTCGCACGTACCGTCCAGGCCAGCGGCGCGCGCGGCGGAGGCCGCCGCCTCGGGCAGGAGCGCGGAGTTCATCCGGTACCTGGCCAGCGGCCCGGTCAGGTAGGTGCGGTTACCGTCAAGCACCGAATGCAGCGCCGTGGAGTGCGGCACCTGAAACTCGGTGAAGTTGCTGTCATAGTCGCGGGCCGGGATGTCCAGGCCGCGGCTTGAAACGATCCGGTCGCCCATGATCGGGTACCCGGCTCCGTCGCGCAGCGAGACGTACTCGTAGTCGCGGCTGAAATCCGGGAAGTCGAACGCCGACACCCAGGCGACCGTGTCCAGCGCCGCCTGTCGCGCCCACTCCAGCTCACCGGCGAGCCCGCGCAGGTCGGATGCGTCCGGTGCGCGGTAGAAGCCGCCGACCCGGACGTTGACCGGGTGCACCGAGCGCCCGCCGATCACCTCAAGCAGCCGGTTGCCCGCCTTCTTCATCCGCAGCCCCCGCTGCACGATCTCCGGATGATCGCGGGCCAGGTGGATGCCGCTCTCGTAACCGAGGAAGTCGGGCGCGTGCAGCAGGTAGATGTGCAGTACGTGGCTTTCTATCCACTCGCCGCAGTACAGCAGCCGGCGCAGCGCGTTCACCGGCTCGGGCACGGTGACGCCGCAGGCGTCCTCGATGGCCCGGCACGCGCTCATCTGGTAGGCGACCGGGCAGATACCGCAGATGCGCGCGGTGATGTCAGGCGGCTCGGTGTACTGCCGGCCGCGCAGCAGGCCTTCGAAGAACCGTGGCGGCTCGAAGATATCCAGCCTGACCTCGGTGACCTGGCCGTCCGCCGTCACGATCTCCAGGCCGCCCTCGCCCTCGACCCTGGCGAGCGCGGGCACCTTAATGTGGTGTGTCATGGGCCTCGGCCTCCTTGCGGAACGGCTCAGCGCCGGCGTTGAACGCGCGGAACGCGCGGACCAGGTCGCCCTCGCTCGCGCCGAGCTCCTGCCAGCGGGCGGAAAGCGCCGCGGTGTTCGGCGTCTCCATCGGCCCGAAGCAGCCGTAGCAGCCCCGGGCGAAGGACGGGCAAAGCGCGCCGCAGCCGGCCTGCGTCACCGGGCCGAGGCAGGGTGTCCCGTGCGCCACCATCACGCACGTGTGCCCGGCGCGCTTGCACTCGATGCACACGCTGTGCCCGCGGATCCGCGGCTTGCGGCCGAGCAGGTACGCCGAGATCACCTCGAGCAGCTGGCGGCGGTCGATGGGGCAGCCGCGCAGCTCGAAGTCGACGCGCACGTGGTCGGCGATCGCCGTGGACGTGCGCAGCGTCTCGATGTACGAGGGCGTCGCGTACACCAGCGGCGCGAGGTCGGCGGAGAAATTGCGCAGCGCCTGGATGCCGCCGGAGGTGGCGCACGCGCCGATGGTGACGAGGAACCGGGACGCCTGCCGGACCTCGCGGATGCGCTCGGCGTCGTGCGGCGTGGTGATCGATCCCTCGACCAGGGACAGGTCGTACGGTCCGGCCACCACCTCGCGGGACGCCTCGGTGAAGTTGGCGATCTGGATCGCGTCGGTCAGCGCGAGCAGCTCGTCCTCGCAGTTGAGCAGGGTGAGCTGGCAGCCGTCGCAGGAGGCAAACTTCCACACCGCGAGAGTCGGCTTGCCGGAGTCAGCAGGCCGGGTACCTTCTGGGTCACTCATCACAGCTCCCTCACCGACATCCAGCGGGCCAGCGGCCGGTAGCCGAGCACCGGCCCGTCACGGCAGAGCAGGAACGGCCCGAGCTGGCAGTGCCCGCACAGCGCCGCCGCGCACTGCATGTCACGCTCCATGGATAGGAACACCCGGTCATCGGTGACGCCCGCCGCGAGCAGTGCACGCACCGCGAACCGCATCATGATCTCCGGGCCCACGGTGAACGTGACCGCTGACCCCGGGTCGAACGCCGCCTTCGCGACGAGGTCGGGCACCACCCCGACGTTGCCGTGCCAGTCGCGGCCCGCGGTATCCACGGTGACCTCGACTGTCACGCCCGGCCTGGTCCGCCAGGTGTCAAGCTCGCCGGTGAACAGCAGGTCGGCCGGGGTGCGCGCGCCGTAAAGCAGGACCAGGCGGCCATACGATTCCCGGTGCGCGAGCACGTGGTAGATGGCGGGACGCAGCGGCGGCAGCCCGATGCCGCCCGCCACGATCACCACGTCGCCGCCCTCGGCCGCCCGCACCGGCCAGCTGGTGCCGTACGGGCCGCGCACCCCGACCCGCTGGCCCGGCCGGAGGGTGCACAGCGCGTGAGTGACCGCCCCGACGTCGCGGATGGTGTGCAGCACGGGGCCGGGCCGCGACGGGTCACCGCTGATCGAGATCGGCACCTCGCCGATGCCGGGCACCCGCAGCATGTTGAACTGGCCGGGCTCGAAGCCAAACGGCTCGGGCGGCTCGAGCTCGAGCGTCACCGTGTCGTGCGACTCCGCCCGGCTCGCGGTCACCCGCCAGGGCGGCGATTCGGTCCACGGGCGGTCCGCCGTCGCGTTAGCCAGCGTGCGCATGGCCGTACACGTCCATCAGTTGCAGCCGGGTGGCCTGCAGCCGCCGCGTTGCCAGCCTCGCGAAGCGCTGCATGAGGTCGTAGCCGAGCCGCGGGTCGGCGTCGCATTTGGCCCGCAGGCACGTGCCGTCCAGCTCGACGGCGTGCACCCGCCCGACGGCCCGCCCGTCGAACTGCCAGAGGTGCGGTCCGATCAGCCAGGAGAAGCCGGCCATTTCACCCGCGCCGACGGTCTGCACGGTGAGAACCCGGCCGGCCGCCGCGATCTCCAGCGCGATCGCGCCCTCCCGCACCAGGTAGAACGTCTCCGCCGGGTCCCCGCCGCGGAACAGGAACGCGCCGTCGCTGAACACCACGTTGCTTGCGCACCCGGCGATCAGCGCCAGGTACTCCTGGTCCATCCCGTCGAAGAACCCGTGGCGGCCAAGCACGTGCTCAATCGTCTGCTGCAATTGCGCCGACCTCCTCGGTGATGTCGATCCCCACCGGGCACCACGCGATGCAGCGCCCGCACCCCACGCACCCGGAGGTGCCGAACTGGTCCTGCCAGGTAGCCAGCTTGTGCGTCATCCACTGGCGGTACCTGGACTTGGTCGAGGTCCGCACCGGGCCGCCGTGCAGGTAGGAGTGGTCGAGCGTGAAGCACGAGTCCCACGACCGCTGCCGCTCGGCTTCAGTCCCGCCCGCCCCCCCCGCTCCCGTCAGGTCGGTGACCTCCTCGACGCTGAAGCAGAAGCACGTCGGGCACACCATTGTGCAGTTCCCGCAGGCCAGGCAGCGTCCCGCCACGTCGTCCCAGCGCGGGTGCTCCAGGTTGTCGTACAGCAGGTCCCGCAGGTCAATCGCGGGCATGCTCCGCTCCATGGCGGCGGCGGTGCGCTCGCTGACCGCGTCCGCCGCGGTGACGTCGGCCGTCGGGGCGGGCGCCGCCCCGGCCTCGGCGAGCACCTCGGCGCCGCGCGCGGTCCCGGCCTCCACCAGGAACCGGTGACCACCGGAGTCGAGCAGCTCGGTCAGCGCGAGATCGAAGCCCGCCTCCGCCTTCGGCCCCGCCGACATCGACGTGCAGAAGCAGGTCTTGGCGGCCTGTCCGCAGTTGACCGCGACGAGGAATGCCCCCTCGCGGTTCGCCGCGTAGCCCGGGTCGGGATGCCGGCCGCCGGTGAAGACCCTGTCCTGGATCGCGATCGCCCGCAGCTCGCACGCCCGGACGCCGATAAACGCGTAGCGCTCCGGCTCTGCCGCATCGGCCGTGTCAGGACCTCCCAGCCTGGCAACGGCGGGGAACAGGTACTTCTTCCACGACTGCGGCCCGACGTTGTAACCGAACAGCGCCTGGTCGTCCCGGCGCCGCACCCGGTACGTGGCCGCGTCCTGCTCGTCGGTCCACCCGGCCGGCAGGTCGGCCGCCGACGAGATGTCGCCGTAGATGATGGCCCCGTCCTTGAGTACGGGCCCGACCAGCCGGAACCCGCGGCGCCTGATGGCGTCGAGCAGCCCGTCGAGCTGGTCGCGGCGCAGCACTGCCGGAGTCGCCGGACCGGTCACGGCGCTCACGCGAGCGCTCCTGGGGCGCCGAACGCGTGCGTCGCCTGCTCGATCGCTGACAGGTACCCGCCCCGTCCCGGCGCCGTGAGGTTGGCCTCGTCGGACATCAGCCCACGCAGCCCGGCCACGGTGACGAAGCCCTTGCGCTGCATCCAGCTGGCCAGCCCGCCGACTAGCACGGCGGCGTAAGCGGGGCCGTGCCGCAGCAGCGCGGAGGTGGTCATCACCGCGTCCGCGCCCGCCAGCAGGTACGCCGCGACGTCCGCCCAGTTCTCCACCCCGGTCGTCGCCGCAAGCGAGCAGCGCACCTTCCCGTGCAGCAGCCGGATCCAGGTGCGTGGGAGGGACGCCTCGCCAGGCGAGGAGAGCCGGAACCCCCTGGAGACCGTGAACGTCTCAGGGTCAATGTCCGTCTGGAGGAACCGGTTGAACAGCACCAGCCCGTCCGCGCCGGCCCGGTCGAGCACGGCCGCCATCTCGCCGGGAGAGCTGAAGTACGGCCCGATCTTGACCGCCACCGGGATACGCACCGCGGCCTTGACCGCGAGGAGGATCTCGGTGTACCGCTGCTCGGCGTCCCTTGCCGGGATCAGCGGGTCGCCGGGCAGGTAGTAGATGTTCAGCTCGACCGCGGCGGCCCCCGCGTCCTCCATGGCCGTCGCGTAGTTCGTCCAGCCGCCAGGCGAGACGCCGTTCAGTGACGCGATCACCGGCACGCCGGGACCCGCGGCCGCCCGGGCCTGGGAGATCAGGTGCAGGTACCGGTGCGGCCAGGCCTCGTACGCAGCACCGGGGCGGTAGCTGAGCGCCTCGGGAAAGGAGTCCGCGCCGCCCGCGGCCAGCCACGAGTCCCGGTTCGCCTCCTGCGTGAGCTGCTCTTCGAACAGCGACGGCAGCACAACCGCGCCGACGCCGGCCTCGGCGAGCCGTCGCACGCCGTCGGCGCTCGACGTCAGCGGCCCCGCCGACGCGATAAGCGGGTTGCGCAGGTCCAGGCCGAGGTACTTGGTGCTCAGGTCCATCACGTGCTCCCCTCCGCCGCGGGGAACCGCTCCGGGCCCCGTGCGGCCATCTCCTCGTAGGTTGTCCAGCGCTGGTGTACTTCCTGCTGTGCGAGCTCGGCGAGCCGGGCCGCCGTCTCCGGATCGGTCCTTTCCAGGATCCGGAAACGCAGCTCCTGCCCGGTGTAGGCGGAAAGCGGCAGCCGGGGCCGCGGCGAGTCGAGCAGGAACGCCCGGGTGACCGGGTCGTAGCGGACCAGCGGCCAGTAGCCGCTGGCCACCGCGCGGTACTGCTGGTCCATGCCGTTGCGCAGCAGCTGCCCGTCCTTCTCGATGCCGTGCGCGATGCAGTGGCTGTAGGCGATCACCAGCGACGGCCCGTCATACGCCTCGGCCTCGCGCAGCGCGCGCAGCGTCTGCTGCGGGTCGGCGCCCATCGCCACCCGCGCCACGTACACGCTGCCGTAGGCGATCGCCTGCAACGCCAGGTCCTTCTTGGGTACCCGCTTGCCGGCCGCGGCGAACTTGGCGACCGCGCCGAGCGGCGTCGCCTTCGACGCCTGCCCGCCGGTGTTGGAGTACACCTCGGTGTCCAGCACGAGCACATTCACGTCCCTGCCGGTCGCCAGCACGTGGTCGAGCCCGCCAGCCCCGATGTCGTAGGCCCAGCCGTCGCCGCCGACGATCCACACGCTGCGCCGCACCAGGTGGTCGACGACGCTGAGCAGGTCCCGAACGGAGGGGTTCGCCGCGTCCATCGCCGCCAGTCTCCTGGTCAGCTCGGTGACCCGCGCCCGCTGCGCCGCGTACTCCGACTCGCGCCGCTGCGGCGCGGCCAGGATCTCGTCAGCAAGCTCCGCGCCGACCGCGTCCCGCAGTTCCGCAAGCCGGGCCCTGGCCAGCGCGAGCTGCTGGTCGGCGGCGAGCCGGAAGCCGAGCCCGAACTCCGCGTTGTCCTCGAACAGCGAGTTCGACCACGCGGGGCCGCGGCCGTCGCGGTTGGTGGTCCACGGCGTCGTCGGCAGGTTGCCGCCGTAGATCGACGAGCAGCCGGTCGCGTTTGCGACCAGCAGCCGGTCGCCGAACAGCTGGGAAAGCAGCCGCACGTACGGCGTCTCGCCGCAGCCGGCGCACGCGCCGGAGAACTCGAACAGCGGCTGGAGGAACTGCGCGCCGCGGACGGTGCCGAAGTCCACCCTGGACCGGTCGGCGAGCGGCAGGGTCTCGAAGAACGCCACATCCCGCCGCACCGTGTCCCTGTCGTAGGGCTCCAGGTTGATCGCCTTGCGTGGCGCCGCCGCTCCGGCTCCCGTGTCCGGGGATGAGGCCGCGGCCGGGCCGGCTGGCGGGGCAGGCACGGCACCGCGCAGCGGCACCGGGCAGGCCTCCACGCACAGCCCGCACCCGGTGCAGTCCTCGGCGTATATCTGCAACGTGAAGGCGCTGTCCGGCAGGCCGCGCGAGTCCAGCGGCGCGGACTTGAACCCGTCCGGCGCCCCGTCGAGCAGGCCGTCCGGGTAGAACGTGGACCTGATGACGCTGTGCGGGCAGACGAACGAGCAGTTGCCGCACTGGATGCACGTCTCCGGGTCCCACACGGCGACCAGGTCGGAGATGTTGCGCTTCTCGTACCTCGAGGTGCCCGGCGGGTAAGTGCCGTCGACGGGCAGCGCGCTCACCGGCAGCTCGTCACCGCGGCCCGCCAGCATCGCCGCCGTGACCGTCCGCACGAACTCCGGAGCACCGAGAAAAACGGGGGACCGCGCGGGCGGCGCCTCGGCTGGCATCTCGCCGGCCGGCGGCACCTCCACCCGGTGCAGCCCGGCCACCGCCGCGTCCACGGCCGCGTTGTTCCGCGCCACGATCTCCGGCCCGCGCTTCCCGTAGCTCTTCGCGATCGCGCTCTTGATCGCCGGGATCGCCTCATCGGCAGGCAGCACGCCGGAGATCGCGAAGAAGCAGGTCTGCAGCACGGTGTTCACCCGCCCGCCAAGGCCGGCCTCGCGGGCCACGGCGCGGGCGTCGATCGCGTACAGGGTGAGCTTCTTCGCCTCGATCTGCGACCTGGCGGACCCGGGCAGTGAGTCCCATACCGCATCCGGCGGCACCGGCGTGTTGAGCAGCACCACCGCGCCGGGTGCCGCCCGGTCGAGGACCTCGTCGCGGCCGATCAGCCGCGCCTGGTGCACGCCGACGAACCCGGCCCGCCTGATGAGGTACGGCGCGCTGATGGGAGCTGGCCCGAACCGCAGGTGGGAGACGGTCTCCGAGCCGGACTTCTTGGAGTCGTAGACGAAGTAGCCCTGGGCGTGCAGCCCGGCGTCGCCGAGGATCTTGATGCTGTTCTTGTTGGCGCTCACGGTCCCGTCCGAGCCGAGGCCGAAGAACACGGCCCTGGTCGTCGCCGGATCCTCGATGTCGAGGTCGTCGTACGGCAGGCTCGATCCCGAGACGTCGTCGTTGATCCCGATGGTGAACCGCGGGCGCGGCGCCGGGTGCGCGAGCTCGGCGAAGACGCCCGCGACCATGCCCGGGGTGAACTCCTTCGACGCCAGCCCGTACCGCCCCCCGGCCACCAGCGGCATCAGGCGGCCGCCGTCAGCCGCCGCGGCCTCCGCGAGCGTGGCGAGCACGTCGAGGAACAGCGGCTCGCCCAGTGAGCCAGGCTCCTTGGTCCTGTCGAGCACCGCGATCCGCTCCGCCGTCGGCGGCAGCGCGGCCAGCAGCTCCGTTACCGGAAATGGCCGGAACAGCCGCACCTGAACGACGCCTACCCGCTCTCCGCGCGCCGCCAGGTACCCGGCTGTAGCGGCCGCCGTCTCCGCTCCAGATCCCATGATCACGATCACCCGCTCGGCCTCGGGATGACCGTGGTACGACGCCAGGTGATACCGCCGCCCCGTCAGGGAAGCTAGCGCGGACATCGCCGACGCGACCGCCCCTGGCACCGCCGCGTAGAACGGGTTCACGGTCTCCCTCGCCTGGAAGTACACGTCGGGGTTCTGCGCCGTGCCGCGCACCACGGGGTGCTCGGGGTTCATCGCGCGGAGGCGGTGCGCCCGGACCAGCTCGTAGGGCACGAGCGCGCGCAGCTCGTCGTCGGAGAGCAGCTCGCACTCGTTCAGCTCGTGCGAGGTGCGGAACCCGTCGAAGAAGTGCACGAACGGTACCCGGGTGGCGAGCGACGCCGCTTGCGCCACCACCGCCAGGTCGTGCGCCTCCTGCACGGATCCCGAGCAAAGCAGCGCGAACCCGGTCTGCCGCACCGCCATCACGTCCGAGTGGTCGCCGAAGATCGACAGCCCCTGCGCCGCGAGCGACCGCGCCGCCACCTGGAACACCGCGGGGGTCAGCTCCCCGGCGATCTTGTACATGTTCGGTATCATCAGCAGCAGGCCCTGCGACGCGGTGAACGTCGTGGTCAGCGACCCGCCCTGGAGCGCGCCATGCAGCGCGCCCGCCGCGCCGCCCTCGCTCTGCATCTCCACGACGGTCGGCACGCCGCCCCAGATGTTCACCCGGCCCTTGCTCGACCACTCGTCGGCCAGCTCGGCCATCGCCGAGGAGGGGGTGATCGGGTAGATGCAGCACACGTCGTTCAGCCGGTAGGCGGCGGAGGCGGCCGCCTCGTTGCCGTCGATCGTCACGCGGGTCATCGGCCCTCCTCTGGGGTGCTTTCCGCCCGCTCGGGCACCATCTCGATGGCGTGCACCGGGCACTGCTGGTAGCAGGCCGCGCAGCCGGTGCACCGGTCATAGTCGAACTCGTAGCGGTGACCGCGGCCCAGCTTGATGACCGCGTCCTCCGGGCAGGCGGCGGCGCAGGCGTCGCACTCGAAGCAGTTGCCGCACGACAGGCAGCGGGCCGCCTCGCGGACCGCCTCCGGTTCTGTCAGCCCGCCAGTGACCTCAGCGAAGTCGGCGACACGCGAAGCCGCCGACCGTTCTGGCTGCTCAGAAGGAGGAGCATCGGTGAAGTACCACGGATGCAGCAGCTCGAAACCGGCCTCCTCGTGCTTCGGCGGCGCGACGTAGCTGCCGCCGCGCAGATACGCGTCGATGAACCTGGCGGCCTTCTTGCCGTGCCCGGTGCCGACGGTGACCGTCCGCTCGGCCGGCACCATGTCGCCGCCGGCGAACACGCCGGGGCAGCCGGTCATCATGTCGGGGCCGACGAGCACCGTGCCGTCCCGCTTGAACTCCACCCCGGGTACGGCCCGCAGGAAGCGGGTGTCCGCGTCCTGGCCGAGCGCGAGGATCAAAGTGTCGGCGGACAGCTTCTCGTAACGTCCGGTGGGCCGCGGGTAGCCGGACGGGTCGAGCTCCATCGTCTCGATGGTCAGCTCGGGCCCGTCGAACGCGGTGATCGTGCGCAGCCAGTTGATGGTGACGCCCTCGCGCTCGGCGGCGACGGCCTCCTCCTCGTGCGCGGGCATGCGCTCCCGGCTGCGCCGGTAGACGATCAGCGCGTCGCCGGCGCCGAGCCGCTTGGCGGTGCGCGCGGCGTCCATCGCGGTGTTGCCGCCGCCGTACACCGCGACCCGCCGCCCGAGCACCGGGTGGCCGCCGGCCGCGACCTCCCGCAGGAACGGCACCGCGTCGACGATCCGCCCGGCCTCCCGCGCCGGGATGTCCACGTGCTTGGACAGGTGCGCGCCGACCGCGACGAACACGGCGTCGAACCCGGCGCGTTCCGCGTCCAGGTCGGTCACCGGGTGCCCGCAGCTGATCCGCACGCCCATGGCCTCGATCCGGCCGATCTCGGCGGCGAGCACGTCGCGCGGCAGCCGGTAGGCGGGGATGCCGTACCGCATCATCCCGCCTGGCTCCGCGCCCGCGTCGCGCACCTCCACCTGGTGCCCGCGGCGGGCCAGGTGGTAGGCGGCGGACAGCCCGCTCGGACCGGCGCCGATGACAAGTACCCGCTTGCCGGTCGGCTCGGCTTCTTCCATGCCGAGCGGCCAGTGGTTGCTCATGGCCAGGTCGCCGAGGAACCGTTCCACGGCGTGAATGGAGACGGCGCTGTCCAGCTCGGCACGGTTGCACACGCTTTCGCACGGGTGGTAGCAGACCCGCCCGTGGATCGCGGGGAACGGGTTGTCGTCGGTGAGCAGCCGCCAGGCACGCTCGAACTCCCCGTCGCGCGCCGCTGCCAGCCATGCCTGGATGTTCTCGCCTGCCGGGCAGCCGGCGTTGCACGGCGGCAGCAGGTCCACGTACACCGGCCGGCGAGCACGCGCGGCCCCGGTCAGGCCCGCGTCTTGCACCAGGTCAGGCACTGAGGTCAGATCATGCATGGTCACACTATGCACCCGGCCGGACCCGGCACGTAGAGCCTAAGGTCCCGGGCGTGCCGATGCCCTCCCCGGGCCCCGCGCCACGGCCAGCAGGACCTAAGTCTCTGGGCCGAAGGAGCCGGCCGGTAGTTCACTGGCATCGCAGGTGCGACAAGCTGCCAAACAGGGAGCAGGGCTGTTGGAATGACTGCCGAGTCCCCGGATCCGCTCGAGCCGCTGGCTCAGCTGTTCCAGGACTTGCGTTCGACGCCCGGTGGCCTGACCGGCCGCGAAGCGGCGCGACGGCTGGAGGTCACCGGGCCCAATGAACTGGCCAGGCGCGGCGGGCGCACCTGGCCAGGCGAGCTTGCCGGGCAGTTCACCCATCCGCTCGCGCTGCTGCTCGCACTGGCCGCGGTGCTCGCCTGGGCCAGCGGCACGCCGCGGCTGGCGATCGCGATCGCCGCGGTGATCTTCCTCAACGCAGCGTTCTCTTTCGTACAGGAACTGCAGGCCGAGCGCGCCGTCGAGGCCCTGGCCGCCTTCCTGCCCGAGCGCGCCCGGGTGCTGCGCGACGGGGCACCGCAAGACATCGAGGCCCGCTCGCTTGTGCCTGGCGACGTGCTGCTGATCGAGGAGGGCGAGCGGATCTGCGCCGACGCGCGGCTGCTCAGCGGCACGGTCGAGGTGGACATATCCACGCTCACCGGAGAGTCGGTCCCCGTGACCTGCTCCGCGGGCGCCGCGGACGTCACCGTGCCGTTGCTGCAGGCACGAGACGTCGTGTTCAGCGGCACCGAGTGCACCAGTGGCGAGGCGCGGGCCCTGGTCACCGCCACGGGCATGGGCACCGAACTCGGTCGCATCGCCTCGCTCAGCCAGCGGACCGGGCGGGACGAAAGCCCGCTCGAGCACCAGGTCAAGCGCGTCGCCCGGCTGATAGCCCTGGTGGCGATCGGGGCAGGCATCGCGTTCCTGCCGATCGGCCTGGCCGCTGGGCTGAGCGTAACCGCCGCCGTCAGCTTCGCGATCGGGCTGCTCGTCGCCAACGTCCCTGAAGGGCTGCTGCCCACGATCACGCTCGCCCTGGCGGTCGGGGTGCGGGAGATGGCCCGCAGGGGCGCGCTCGTCAAACGGCTTTCCGCGGTGGAGACCCTCGGCTCCACGACGGTGATCTGCACGGACAAGACCGGCACCCTCACCGAGAACAGGATGCGGGTCAGCTCGGTCTGGACCCCGGCGGACGGCAAGGAAGCGGCGGTCGCGCTGGCCGGGGTTGCCGCCCGCTGCAGCACGGCCGACCTGCGGCTCCCTTCACCATCCGGAACGGGTGGTGGTTCCACCCTGCCGTCCGGCGACCCCACCGAGGTGGCACTGCTCGAGATGGCGGCCTCCCACGGCGCCGACGTGAGCCTGGCGGGCCGGGAGGCGACCCGGCTCGCACTCTTCCGCTTCGACCCGCGGCTTGCGCTGATGAGCACGGTCGACGAGCTGGACGGCGTCCCGGTGATCTCCGTCAAGGGAGCGCCAGAGGCGGTGCTCGCGCGCGTCAGCGCGATCATGGGGACGGCGGGGGAGCGGCCGGTCACCGACGCGGACCGGGCCCGCGTCACCGGGGCCATGGACAGCTACGCGAGGCAGGGCTTGCGGGTATTGGCGCTGGCGCGGCGGGTGCTGCCGGCCGCAGCGCCCGTCCCCGCCGCGCGCGAGGAAGCCGAACATGACCTGTGCCTGCTCGGCATGACCGCGATGCAGGACCCGCCGCGCGCGGAGGTGCCCGCCGCGATCGTGCGGGTGCACCGGGCGGGCATCCGGGTGCACGTGGTCACCGGCGACAACGGGGTGACCGCCGCGGCGATCGCCAGGCGGGTCGGCATCGGGGCCGGCCGCGGCGGGCTGCACGTGGTTGTCGGCGCTGAGCTCGACGCGATGAGCGAGCCGGACCTGGACGCGCTGCTCGATTCCGGCGCCGAGGTGGTCTTCGCGCGCAGCTCGCCTGAGGCCAAGCTGCGCATCGCCGACGCGCTGCGGGCGATGGGCCAGGTCGTCGCGATGACCGGCGACGGTGTCAATGACGCGCCCGCGCTGCGGCGGGCGGACATCGGCGTCGCCATGGGCCGTTCTGGTACGGACGTCGCCCGTGAGGCGGCGACGATGGTGCTCACCGATGACAACTTCGCCACGATCGCGGTCGCGGTGGAGACGGGGCGGCGCGTCTATGACAACGTGCGCAAGTTCATCTGCTACATCTTCGCCCACGCGGTACCCGAAGTGCTGCCGTTCCTGGTCTTCGCCCTGGCTGGCGGGGCCGTGCCGCTGCCGCTGACGGTGATGCAGATCCTCGCCATCGACCTGGGCACCGACACCCTGCCGGCGCTCGCGCTCAGCCGCGAGCCCGCCGAGCCGGGCCTGATGGACCGGCCGCCGCGCAAGCGCACCGAGGGGGTGATCAGCCGCGGCATGCTCGCCCGTGCCTGGGGTTTCCTCGGCCTGCTTTCTGCCACGCTGGTAATGGCCGGCTATTTCCTCACACTGCGACACGCCGGCTGGCAGCCGGGCGCCGCGACCGGGCCGGGCTCGCCGCTGAACCTCGGGTACCGGCAGGCCACCACCGTCGCCTGGCTCGGCATCGTCGCCTGCCAGGTCGGCACCGCGTTCGCCGTCCGCACCGACCACGCGTCGCTGCGCGAGGTCGGCGTGTTCAGCAACAAGCCGCTGCTCGCCGCCATCGCCGTCGCGCTGGCGTTCGCGGCCCTCGTCGTCTACCTGCCGCCGATGCAGGGGTTCTTCGGCACGGCCGCCCTGTCCGGCGGGCAGCTCGCCACCGTCGCGCCCTTCCCGTTCATCGTCTGGGGCGCCGACGAGATCCGCCGCGCCCTCGTGCGGCGACGCAATCGGGGGCCCGCGGGGTGACCGGTCGGCCGGGCCTGCACGCCCTGCCGCGTGCCCGCGCCACAGGGCCCTCGCGGAGGGGGCGTTCGCCCCTACCCGCGACGGGTGCCGCGCGGTGGGCTGGAAATATGACGACACACGTCCAAATGCGCAAGGCGCCAGCGCTTCCCGAGCCCGCCGCGCCTGGCAGGCGCTGGCTCGCGCTCGCCGTGCTGTGCGTGACCCTGCTGATGGTCACCCTGGACACCACGGTGCTCAACGTGGCGCTGCCCACCCTGGTGCGCGACCTGCACGCGACCACCACGGAACTGCAGTGGATCGTCGACGCCTACGTGCTGGTGTTCGCCGGCCTGCTGCTCGTCGCCGGCAGCATCGCGGACCGGGTCGGGCGGAAGCGGGTGTTCTGCGTCGGGCTGCTCGCCTTCGCAGCCGGGTCCGCCTGGGCCGCCTTCTCCGGGTCCACGGGCATGCTGATCGCCGCCCGGGCCAGCATGGGCATCGGCGGGGCGATCATGATGCCGTCCACGCTGTCCCTGATCACCAGCATCTTCACCGACGCCGCCCAGCGGCAGCGCGCCATCGGCCTGTGGGCGGGCACCAGCGGCCTCGGGATCGCGCTCGGCCCGATCGTCGGCGGCGCGCTTCTCGCCCGGTTCTGGTGGGGCTCGGTGTTCCTGATCAACGTTCCGATCGCGGTGGCCGGGTTCGCGCTCGCCGTCCCGCTGCTCCCCGAGTCGCGCAGCCAGTCCCCGCGACGGCCGGATTACGCCGGGGCGGTGCTGTCCATCGCGGGCCTCGGCCTGCTGCTGTGGTCGCTGATCGAGGCGCCGGCCCGCGGCTGGACGTCACCGCGGGTGCTCGCCGCGGGCACGGGCGGCCTCGTGGTGCTCGCGATGTTCGTGCTGTGGGAAGGCCGGACGACCCACCCGATGCTGAACCTGGCACTGTTCCGCGAGCGCGCGCTGACCGGCGCGGTCTGCTCGATGGCCATGGTGGCCTTCGGCCTGTTCGGGACGCTGTTCCTGCTGACCCAGTACCTCCAGTTCAGCCTCGGCTACAGCGCGCTCGCCGCGGGGATCAGGGTGCTGCCCGCCGCCGGCACGATCGCCGTCGTGGCGCCGCTCAGCGCGTTCTTCCTGCGGGTGACCACCGTCAGGTACACGGTGGCGACGGGCCTGGCGTGCATCGCGGCCGGGCTGTGGCAGCTTTCCGGCGCCACAGTCGCCTCGACGTACGTCAGCATCCTGCCCGGCCTCGTGCTGCTCGGCCTCGGGGTCGGGCTTGCCATGCCCGCGGCCACCGAGTCCGTCATGGGGTCGCTGCCCAGTGCGGACACTGGCGTCGGCGCGGCCACCAACGGAGCGTTCATGCAGACGGGCGGCGCCCTCGGCGTCGCCGTCATCGGCAGCCTGCTGAACACCAGGTACACGGGAAACATCTCCGCGGTCCTTGCGCCGCACCACGTGCCCGCGGCGGTCCTCGGGACGGTACGCGGCTCGCTCGGCGGGGCGCTCGAGGTGGCGGCACGACTCGGCGGGCAGTTCGGCGCGGAACTCGCGGCGGCCGCCCGCAGCGCCTTCGTCAGCGGCATGGACCTGGGCCTGCTCACCGGGGCGCTCGTCGCGTTCGCCGGGTGCGCGGTTGCGCTCGCGGTCCTGCCGGAGGGCAGGCGCACGGCCGGCCGCCAGGGACCCGCGGCGAATGAGGTACCCACAAGTCGCAAGAGAGGAATATGACGATGACCTTCAATGTGTCTGACCTGACGGCACTGGAGATCCTCGACTCGCGAGCGCGGCCCACCCTGGCGGTGACGGTACGGCTGGCGGACGGCGCCACGGCGCGGGCCGGCGTGCCGTCGGGCGCGTCGACCGGGTCACGCGAGGCGGTGGAGCTGCGTGACGGCGACAAGTCCCGGTTCGGCGGCGGCGGGGTGCTCACGGCGGTGGGATTCGTCAACGGCGAGATCGCCGACCTGCTCCGTGGTCACCCCTGGAACTCCCTGGCGGAGGCGGACCAGGCGATGATCAGCCTCGACGGCACGCCGAACAAGAGCAGGCTCGGCGCGAACGCCCTCGTGGGGGTGTCCATGGCGCTGGCCCGGGCGCTCGCCGCCTCCGACGGCACGCCGCTGTGGCGCTGGCTCACCCCGCCTGGCGTCGTCCCGTCCCTCCCCGTGCCGCACTTCAACGTGCTCAACGGAGGCGTGCACGCACCCAACGACCTGGACTTCCAGGAGTTCATGGTCGCGCCGCTCGGCGCTCCGTCGATGGCGGAGGCGGTGCGCGCGGGCGCCGAGGTCTACGCCGCGCTGCGCCGCGCCCTTGGCGACCGCAAGCTCTCCACCGGTCTCGGCGATGAAGGTGGCTTCGCTCCCGAGGTCAGTGAGCCTGAGGAGGTCCTGCACCTCCTGACCGAGGCCATCGGCGATGCCGGGTACCGGCCGGGCGCTGACGGCGTGTCCATCGCGCTGGACCTGGCGGCCTCCGAGTTCCGCCAGCCTGACGGCCGCTACCTGGTCGCTGGGGACCTGCTGACCAGCGGAGACCTGATCGACCGCCTAGCGGCCATCACGCGTGACTTCCCCGTCCACCTGATCGAGGACGGTCTCGGCGAGGACGACGAGGACGGCTGGATCGCGCTCACCGGTCGGCTCGGCAGCGCCGTCGAACTGGTCGGCGACGATATCTTCTGCACCAACCCGGCGATCATCTCCGCCGCCATCGACCGCGGCATCGGCAACGCCTCGCTGATCAAGGTCAACCAGATCGGCACCGTCACCGAGACGCTTGAGGCCATGGCCGTCTGCCGCCGGGCCGGCTACCGGCAGTTCGTCTCGCACCGCTCCGGCGAGACCGAGGACAGCTTCATCGCCGACCTCGCGGTCGGCACGGGCTGCGGTCACCTTAAGTCGGGTGCCCCGGCGCGCGGTGAGCGCACTGCGAAGTACAACAGGCTGCTTGAAATCGCCGCCGGATTCCCGCTCCGCTACGGCATGAGCTGACGTTACCGCACGGCGAATTCAAGTCAGGATCAGCACGAATACAGGAGGCGAATACACCATGCAAGCGTGGACGGATCTGCGTGAGCAGGGACTCGACACAGGTAAGAAGGCACGGCTGCACAGGATCCTCTACCAGTTCGGACTGCGGAACGGTACCGCCCTGTTCCTGCCGTATGACCAGGGCCTAGAGCACGGCCCGCGTGATTTCTTCGCCAATCAGGCGGCCGGGGATCCCGCGTACATCGCCAGGCTTGCCCTGGAGGGAGGGTTCAACGGCATCGCCATCCAGATCGGGCTGGCGGAGAAGTTCTACTGGGACTATGCCGGCGAGGTGCCGCTCATCCTGAAGCTCAACGGGAAGACGGACATACCGCCCGACGAGTCGGCGCTGTCGCCCGTGCACGCCACCGTGGCCGACGCGGTGCGACTGGGAGCCGACGCCGTTGGGTACACGCTGTACGTGGGCACGCCCGCCGCGGAGGCGGACTTCGCTCAGTACCGGCGGGTCCGCGAAGACGCCGCTCGGTTTGGCATGCCGCTGGTCGTGTGGGCATACCCGCGCGGGTCGGCGATCGGTGCCAAAGGCGGCAAAGACTCCTTCTACGCGGTCGATTACGCGGCCCGCACCGCCAGCGAACTCGGCGCCGACGTGGTGAAGGTCAACTTCCCGCACCCGGAGAAGCGGGCAGGCGTCCCGGCGGCGTATGACACCGAGTTCACCGCGCAGCAGGCCATCGACGCGGTGGTGCGGTCGGCGAACCGGACTCTGCTGCTCGTCTCCGGCGGGGAGCAGCAGGGCGACGAGGCCATGCTGGAGAAGGCGCGACGGTCGATGGAGGCCGGGGCGACGGGCCTGATCTTCGGCAGGAACGTCTGGCAGCGCGGTCACGACGAGTCCCTCGCGTTCATCGCCAGGCTCCGGGAGATCCTCGCCAAGTACCCGCACGAGCGCGCCCTGGCGAGCCGGTGACGGTGCTGGTCCTGCTGCGCCACGGCGAGAGCGCCTGGAACGCGCAGAACCTGTTCGCCGGCTGGGCCGATGTCGCACTGAGCGAGCGCGGCAGGCAGCAGGCGCGGCGAGCGGGGGCGCTCCTCGCCGCCCGCGGCTTCCTTCCCGACGTGGTCCACACGTCGGTGCAGCGCCGCGCCATCGTGACGGCCGACCTCGCGCTCGCCGCGTGCGGCCGGCCGTGGGTGGCGGTGCGGCGGAGCTGGCGGCTCAACTCCAACCATTACGGAGCGCTGCAGGGCCAGAGCAAGGCGGAGGTCAGGGCCGCGGTGGGCGAGGAGCAGTTCATGGCCTGGCGCCGCGGCTTTCGCGTGCGCCCGCCCCTGGGGGAGCCGGACGACGACCCGCGCTACGCGGCCCTGCCCCCGGTGGCCAGGCCGCGTGGCGAGTCGCTGCACGACGTGACCGAGCGGCTGCTGCCCTACTGGCACGACGCGATCATCCCCGACCTGTACTGGTACAACTGTGTGCTTGTGGTGTCGCACGGGAACACACTGCGGGCACTGATCAAGCACCTGGAAGGGGTCGGCGATGACGCCTCCGCCGGGCTGGAAGTGCCGAACGCGGTTCCGGTCTGCTACCAGTTCACCGCCGGGCGCGCCCGCCGCCTGATGTAGCCGCCGGCGAAGCGCCCCAGACGAACAGGCGGTATGACCAGAACCTGAATAGCGTGGCCAGCAAGATGCCGGTGTTCAGCGCGCAGAAGACCGCCAGCTTGTCGTGCCCGAGACCAAGCAGGTAGTAATTGAAGGCCACGGTGGCATCCTGAATCAGCAAGCCAATGCCATTTAGCACCGCGAAGATGCTGATTTCGCGCGCGACATTGGTCCGCCGCCGTCCTCGGAACGACCAGTACCGGTTGCCAAGGTAGGTGCCGACCATGGCCACGATGGTGGCGACCGAGGCGGACAGCACGGGTCCCACGGCATGGTGCAGGTACAGCAGGTCGTAGACGCCGTTGGTCACGAACACCCCGGCGATGCCGACAGCCGCGAATTTCCCGAATTCGCGAACGGGCTGCCGCAAGCGCTCATACCGCGTCCGCCCGCGGGCCACCGCCCGGAAGTTAGCGTGCACCTGTTCAGCCACCCCGGCCGCCTCTCGTCATTGGCCGCCTCCAACCCCAAAATAGGCCGCTTGGCATCCAGGACCAGGGGCGGAGGTCCTGTCGGAAGGCCCTATCGCTGCGCCCCGGCGGCGTGGCTGAATGGGCGTATGAAAAATGCGGAGCCTGGTGACGGCGCCGGGCCGGTCGTCAGCGGGCAAGACCTCGTGGTCCGCCGGGGCGGGCAGCTGGTGCTCGATGACCTCACGTTCAGCATCGCCGCCGGCAAGGTCACCGGTCTGCTCGGACCGAGCGGCTGCGGGAAGACCACGCTGATGCGGGTTCTTGTCGGCGTCCAGATGGTCACCGCGGGGACGGTGACCGTGCTCGGGCTGCCGGCCGGGCATCCCCGGCTGCGCGCCCGCGTCGGGTATGCCACCCAGGCGCCCGCCGTCTACCCGGACCTGACCCTGGGGGAGAACCTGAGGTACTTCGGGATGGTGCTCGGGCTGCGCGGACGCCAGCTGAGGGAGGCCATGGCGGCGGTCGTGGCCCAGCTTGACCTCGGCGGACTCGACAGGCGGCTCGTCGGCACGTTCTCCGGCGGCCAGCTCGCCCGCGTCGGCCTGGCGGTCGCCCTGCTCAACCGCCCGGATCTGCTGATACTCGATGAGCCGACGGTCGGCCTTGACCCGGTGCTCCGCCGGGACCTATGGGCACTGTTCCACGGCCTCGCCGCCGACGGGGCGTCGCTGCTCGTGTCCAGCCACGTCATGGACGAGGCGGCCCGATGCGACACGCTGCTGTTCATGCGCGAGGGCCGGTTCCTCGCCGAGGCATCGCCCGTGGAGATCCTCAAGCGGACCGGGGCATCCGACCTGGAGTCGGCATTCCTGGCACTGGCCTCGCCCGAGCGCCGCGCGGTGCGCCAGTGAACGGGGAGAGCACCGTGAGCCGCGGGCTCAGCCCGGCGCTGGCCGGCGCGACGGCTCGCCGGGTACTCACCCAGCTGCGGCACGACCCGCGGACCATCGCGATGATGGTGGCGGTCCCCGCGGTCCTGATGATCCTGCTCCGCTATGTGGTGTCCGACTCCCTGGTGCTGAACCGGGTCGCGCCCGAGTACATCGGCGTGTTCCCGTTCGTCATCATGTTCATCGTCGCGGCGATCACCACTCAGCGGGAACGGGCGCGCGGCACGCTTGAGCGGCTGATGGCGATGCCGCTCGGCAAGCTTGACCTGCTGGCCGGCTACGGCATCGCCTTCGGGCTGATGGCCTGCGTGCAGGTGACCCTGGTGCTTGTGGTCTCGCTGACCTGGCTGGGCGTTACGCTGCCCGGCTCGGCGGTGCCGATGGCCGTCGTCGCGGTGCTTGACGCTGTCCTTGGCATGGCATGCGGGCTGTTCGCCAGCGCGTTCGCCCGCACCGAGTTCCAGGCCGTACAGTTCATGCCTGCCTTCGTGCTCCCGCAGGCGCTGCTGTGCGGCCTCATCGTGTCCCGTGACCACATGACGGCCGTGCTCCGCTGGCTCTCGGATGTCCTGCCGCTGTCTTACGCGGTCGACGCGATGCAGCGGATCACCGCTTCGCCCTCGTGGACGAGGGCGATCAGCGCGGATGTGACGATCATCCTCGCGTTCACCGTCGCCGCGCTGATCGGCGGCGCGCTCACGCTGCGGCGGCGCACGCCGTGACGGTTCACTCGTCGCTGTCGTACTCCCCGTGCTCGGTCCGCTGCTTGATGCCGAGCAGCATCTTGCGCTCCATGACAAGGCTGCCTGGTTCCATGAAGAGCAGGTAGAACAGGCGGCTCACGGGGGACAGGGCCTTCACCGCGATCCTGTTCCTGCTGATCAGCCTGGTCGACTCGCCCTCGGGCAGCAGTGCGAACATCCATACCCAGTTCTTGTCCGTGCTGCGGACCGCGAGGGCGCGCGGCGGGTCGGCCACCTCCACCCGCATGACGGGGCCACCCCCGCCGAGCGGGAGCTCGTCGCCGGCCTTGATGTCCTGGTACTCGGGAAGGATCTCGGCGGCGCTGTGCATGTTCAGGCCGAGCATGTTCTCGATCCAGTCATAGCTGTACGCGCCGCCCCGGCCGCTGCCCATCTGCGCCAGCCACGGCCAGATCGCCCCCGCGGGGGCGTCGATGGTGATGGCGCGCGTGGTTACCAGGCCCGCGTCGGCTAGCAGTTCGTCGCCCGGCAGCTTCGCGGCTACCTCGTCGGCCCTGGCGCCCCAGTTGAGGCACCGGCTCCGGAAGAAGAGCAGGTACGCGGCCGGGCCGAGGACGGCCGCCGCGCCGACGCCGGCGGTCAACATACGCCTGATGTTCATGGTGATTCCCCCTGGTTTGCGCCCTTGCCTAGCGTTCCTCTCCAGCCTGGCCGTGACGCCTGGCGGTTGTCAGGGCCGGAGGTCCCGGAGACGGCGGCTACTGGCCACCATCGGCTAAGCCAGCAGCTCGTACGCGGGGTTAGTCATCACCGGGCGGCCGTCGGCGCCAATGCCGACCTTGCCGTGCAGCCGGATGCGGACTCCCGGCTCAATGCCCGCGATGCCGGCGCGGCCGAGGAAGAGCGCCGTGAGCTCGCCCGTCGAGTCGGCGACCTCGCAGGCAAGTACGCTGCTCCCTGACTCCTTGCCGCACCGGATCTCAGCGGCGCGCAGCCGCCCCTGGACAACGACCTTGCCGGGCTGGCGCAGCGATCCGATCGGATCCGTCTCTGGCGGCGGAGCCGGCCACTCGTAGCCTTCGAGGCGTCCGGGCTTGACCGCCGCGGCTGTCCTTGCCCGCTTCGCCTGCGCGGCCTCCACCCGGTGCCTGACATCGAAGGGGACGATCGTGGCCGTCGCGTGGGGGACACGGCTGATGACGTACTTGAGCGCCGCGATCGCCGCAAGGTCATACCCGTCGACGAGCAGCAGGACCACCCGGCGGGAGTAGTTGGGCGGCTCCGTGCGGCTGCCGCCGTGCCCGGTATCGACGAGGTATTCCGTTTCGGCTCCGTATTCCCCGTTGAGCCGGATAAGGGTAAACACGAGCACCGGGAAGATGATCATGATCAGCCACGCGCCCCCGGCGAACTTGACTACCGCGAACAGCAGCACGACAAGGGCGGCGTAGCTGCTGCCCGCCAGGTTGATCAGCAACCGGCGCCGCCAGCGCGGCTCCCTGGTCCTGCGGTGGTACCTGGCCATGCCGAACCCGGCCATCGCGAATTCAGCCCTGAGTGCGCGCCGACACCAACCGTCCCCGGGAACGACGAGCGGAAGCCCGCCGGCGAGCCCGAAGAACGGCAGCAGCGCGTAGAGGATTTCCTCGGTGCCGTAGGCCGCCGAGGACAACCCGTCGCAGGACAGCACCTCCTCGCTTCGCTGCCTAGAACCCAGCTAAGCGTCAGTCGCCGGCCGGGATCAGGGCCCTTGGTCCGGGACCATCGGCACGCCGCGCGCCGCGTTTCGTCCCTGCCCCCACAACCAGGAACGGGCCAGGCTGGAAGTAGAACGGGAGAGAGATTTTCCCGTCAGCCGATGGAAGGAGGGGTCAGCATGCGAGCACTCGTCGTCTACGAGTCGATGTACGGAAACACGCATGCGGTCGCCACCGACATTGCCGCCGGACTGCGCGCCACGCACGCGGTGACCCTGGTGCCGGTGACCCGGGCGACCAGGGAGATGGTCATGACAGCCGACCTGATCGTGGTGGGCGGGCCGACGCACCTGCACGGGATGTCGACGGTCGCCTCCAGGCGGACGGCTGCGGAGACGGCCCGCAAGCGCGGCAGCGGGCTGACCCTGGACCCGGACGCCGACGGACCAGGCCTGCGCAGCTGGCTCGAGCAGCTCCGCGTCGCGGACGCGCTTGCCGCCTCCTTTGACACCAGGCTCAGCGGGGTCCCCGTGTTCACCGGCCGCGCGAGCCGCGGCATCGCGCGGGTGCTGATCCGCAAAGGCTGCCGGCTGCTGCTGCCGCCGGAGAGCTTCCTCGTCAGCAAGAAGAACACGCTGCTGCCCGGGGAGGCCGCGCGGGCCTGCTCCTGGGGAGCACTGATCGGCGAGACGGCCCGGGCCGCCTTCGCCGCGAGCCAGCGGTCATAAACCGCGGAAGGGCCGGAGACATGTTCAGGAGAAATGCCATCGGGGAGGAAGTCCGCGGGCCGGAGGATCTCAGGTTCACCGACCCCACGATCCCTGTCAGGTCCTGCTGCTGCCTGGCACGCCCGGCGGTAAAGGTCTCCATGCCGCCGACGGCGGGCCGCCCGCACTCGGTCGACCTGTGGCTGTGCGGACACCACTACCGCGCGTCCGTCGCGGCGCTGGTCGGGGCCGGAGCGGTCATCGAGGACCTCGTCCCGCCAGAGAGCCTTCCGCAGGATGACAGGGTCGTGGCCCCGGCGTAGTGCCTCATCCGCACCAGGCGGATGCCGAGGGCGTCAGGACCTCAGTAACGAGGACCAAAGCCTCTCTCCTTATCCGCCTGGTACGGATGAGGCTGTAGGAGAACAGAACGGGCGGAAGGCGAGGTGGTTGTGATGACCGTGAGTCAGGCACACGACGTGATAGCACGGGCCGGAGGCGAGCTGGGGGACTGGCCGGCGCCGGCCAATCCCGGCGACCTCAGCAGGCGGCTCGCGTCGCGGCGAGCGGAACTGCGGCTCACCCTCAGTCAGGTGGCCCTGCGGGCCGGGGTGGAGCCGAGGTACCTGAAGTACCTGGAGAACTTCCCCGGTCATCCGAGTCCCGCCACGCTGCGCCAGCTGGCCACGGCGCTGCGCACCACCCCGGCGGCCCTGCTCGGCGCGGGGCAGGAGGCGCCGCCCGGCCGTAACCCTTCCGGCGCCTGCTGGGGCTCGGCGGGCCAGATGGAGCGGATTGTGCGCGCCGATTGCTACCGGCTGCTCGGGCCGCAGGGGATCGGACGGCTCGCCTTCGACACCGCGGCCGGGCTGGCGGTCCTGCCGGTGAACTACTCGGTGGTGCAGAGCACCATTGTGATCAGGACCGGCACGGGTTCGCTCATCGCCGGTCACAGCGACGGCCCGGTCTCATTCGAGGCCGACCATTTCGACCTAGAGCTCGGCCAGGGGTGGAGCGTACTGGTGCGCGGCGAAGCGCACCGGGTCCTGCAGCCGGGAGAGCAACGGAATCTGCGGGAGCGCTGCGACCTGCGGCCGTGGCCCGCCGGCGAGCACGATCTGTTCGTCAGGATCGTTCCTGTCCAGATCTCCGGCCGTCGCATCAGGAGCCAGTAGCTGAGCACAGGAAAGCCCGGCACGCACGTGCGTGCCGGGCTTTGTTTGCGTGCCGGGCTTTGTTGAAGCGGTCTCTCCGTCCGCTGTCACGTACGGACCTCTCCGTAAGACCTGGCGATCAGCCTGGTCCTGGTGTCCTGAAGGCGCCTCGCGACCACCTCGAACAGGCGCGCCGTGACCTCCGCGCGCAGAGCCGGATCGGCCGCGCAGAGTTCCCTGACCGCCTTCGCGTCGAACTGGTACGCCTTGACCTCGGTGACGCACACCGCGCCGAACGCCCACTGGTACGGCGAGAGCAGCCAGGACCAGCCCACGATTCCGCCGATGCCAATGTGGTCGACGATCACCGGGCCCTCGCCGGGCACAAGCAAGTCCAGGCTCACGTGGCCCGACTCGATCAGCCAGAACTTGTCGGCGTACTCGCCGTCGGAGAAGAGCCTGTGTCCGGCGGGATACATGACCTCCGTCGCCGCGTGCGCGAGGGTATCCAGCTGACCGGTTTCCATTCCGCGCAGGAACCGCTGTGTGTATAGACCGGAAGCCGTTACCTCAATCATCTGATCACCCCCTGTCTGCTCATCATGCGACGCCACCACCGCGGCCGTCAGGGCCAAAGGGCCCATCACCCTGGTGACATCTGGCCATGACGCCGCGTGCCGCTGCGGCACGGGACTCGGCGGTGAGAGTTCAACAGAGCGGACCGCCGGCCCGGCAGCCCGCGCCGACAAGGAGGCTCATCATGCGGGCCTTGGCTCGGTGTACCTGTTCGCCTTCGGCCGCCGGCCAAAGGTCGGCCAGGTGGCGCAGCCGGAAGGACACGAGACCATCACCCCGACCGCGACTGCCTAGGCAGCACGTGACAGGCAACGACAGCACAGAGAAAGCAGCACAGGCGACCCCGACCGGCACCACAGCTAGGCGCCAGCCGGGGGTCGCCGGCTAACCAGGCAAGACAAGCCCAGACAAGACACGGCAAGCCCAGACAAAGCGTTCTTCACGCCGGGCCGACGCGGCGGCCGGTGATGCGGTGCGGTGCGATCCGGACGAACAGCTCCCGGTCGCCCGGCGCCCAGGGCTTGACGCCCGCGCTGCGCACCATGTCCTGCCCGGGTCCTGTCATGTGATGGGCGGGACCTTGAACAAGCACGCTCCAGCCCTGCCTGCCCACCAAGTCGATGCTGTCGATCTCGAACGCCACCACGACGTCCGCGCCGGTGATGCCGGTGCGCAAGTCCTCGTCGAGCGGCCCGTGCTCCGCGGTGCGGAATACGATCGCCCCGTCCTGCAGCGCGTAGTTCACTGGCAGCACCGCCGGCCCGAACCGGCTGGTGTAGGCGATTCGGCCTACCCCGCCCGGTGCGATCAGGGCCAGGCACTGCTCCTCGTCGAGCTCTTCGATCATGCGCTCAGCCATCACAGTGTCTCCCTTATAGGCAGCATCGCTCCCATGATGACCTTAGCCACGGCGGGCTCGCCGCGACACCAGACCTTCAGTCCGTGTCCCGGGACCTTTGGCCCCTGCCAGCGGCTGACCGGCGGAGCGAGGCTGGAATTGAAGGCCAGGCGATGAGCGGAGGCGGTCATGCGAGCACTGGTATACCACGGTCCAGGCAAGCGGGCCTGGGAAGAGGTCCCTGACGCGGAGATCACCGATGAGGGTGACGCCATCGTCCGGGTCGATGCGACCACCATCTGCGGCACCGACCTGCACATCCTGGCCGGCGACCTGCCCGAGGTCCGTCCGGGCAGGATCCTCGGCCACGAGGCCGTCGGGACTGTCGACGAGGTCGGCGACGGCGTCCACCGGCTCTCGCCGGGTGACCGGGTCCTCGTCTCCTGCATCAGCGGCTGCGGCACCTGCCGGTTCTGCCGCGAGGGACGCTACGGGCAGTGCGCGGAAGGCGGCGGCTGGATCCTCGGCCATCGCGTGAACGGCACCCAGGCCGAATATGTCCGGGTCCCCTACGCCGACACCTCGACGTACCGGATCCCTGACGGCGCCTCCGACGAGGAAATCCTCATGCTCGCCGACATCCTCCCCACCGGGTACGAGGTCGGCGTGCTGGCCGGCGGCGTCCGGCCGGGCGACGTGGTTGCCGTCGTAGGCGCCGGGCCGGTCGGGCTGTCCGCGATCGCCTGCGCGCGGCTGTTCAGCCCCAGCCATGTCGTCGCCATCGACCTGTCCGACGAACGGCTCAAGAAAGCCATGGAGTTCGGCGCTGACGTTGCCGTCAACAACGCCACGGACGACCCGGTGGCCGTCATCAGGGACCTGACCAGGCGGATCGGCGCGGACGTGGCCATCGAGGCCGTCGGCGCGGCGGACACCTTCGAGCTCGCGGTGAAGCTGGCAAGGCCGGGCGGGCGCATCGCCAACATCGGCGTGCACGGCAGGCCGGCCATCCTGCACCTGGAAGAGCAGTGGGCCAGGGACATCACCATCACGACGGGCCTGGTGGACGCCTCGTCCACGCCCACCCTGATGCGCCTGGTCACCACCGGCCAGCTTGACGCCGGCCGGTTCGTCACCCACCGCTTCGCGATGGATGACTTCGAGCAGGCCTACGACATCTTCGGCGACCACGCGAGCGGCGCACTCAAAGTCGTACTGACCCGCGATGGAGAATGAAAGGCAGGTGCGCGAAATGAACGCTCTCGTCAAGGACGTGATGACCACTCAGGTGTTCGCGGTGCGCTACGACACGCCGTTCACGGGGATCGCCGCCGCCCTGCGGCGGTTCCGCGTCGGCGCTTTTCCCGTGCTCGACGACGCCGGCCGGGTGATCGGCGTGGTCTCGGAGTCCGACCTGCTGACGAAGCAGGCACTCGGCGGCGGTGAGGATGAGATGCCGGGGAGGATCACCGGCCTGCTGCGGCAGCACGACATGGAAAAGGCGCGCGCGACCACGGCAGAAACCCTGATGACCTCGCCGCCGATCATCATCAGGCCCGACGACCCCGTGGAGTACGCCGCCCGGCTCATGTACCTGCGCAGGGTCAAGCACCTGCCTGTCGTGGACGAGGCCGGCAAGCTGACAGGGATCGTCAGCCGGACCGACGTGCTCGCCGTCTACGACCGTCCCGACTTCGAGATAGGCGAGGACATCAGGAGGGACATCTTCGCCGTCGAGATCCCCGCCGATCCAGGGACCTTCAACGTGTCGGTAAGCAGCGGCATCGTCACCCTGACCGGCAGGCCGCGAACCTGCGCGCAGGGCCACGACATCGTCAAGCGCGCCAGGCACGTCCAGGGCGTCGTCGCCGTCCGCGACCGCTTCGACTACCCGCCAGCCGGTCCCGACCCCTTCGACGTCCTGGCCAGCTTCCCGTTCGACTGACCCGGCGACCGCGGCCGATTCCCGGTCTCAGGTTCTGTGCCTAACGGGAACCGGCCGTGTTTCCCAGGTAGCCGAACCGCTCGCGGAAAGCCTGGGGGGTGAGCCCCGCGGCCGCCGCGATCAGGCGGAGCCTGTCCGGGTCGTCGAGGTCCCGCTGGTCGAGCCGGATCATGTACTCGCGGGCTACCCGGTAGGAGCTTGATTCGACGTTGACCTGCCGGATCCGGACCCGTCCGGTCTGCGGGTCGCTGAACGACCCGAAGGGCAGCGCCACCATGTGCCCCTCCTGGATCGTGATCATCCCGCCCGGCTCGTCGCCCGCAAGCGCCTGACCCAGGTAGTCGACGGCCCCGTAGCCGAGATCGCGGGTGTACTCGATGTCGTACGGCACGGGAGGCGCGCAACGGAGCTCGTAGCCGATGTTCTTGCCCTCGACTGTGACCTTCTGCCCGCGCTCTTTGAAGCGGTCCTTGACCTGATTGGCCAGGAGACGGTCCAGTTCCAGTTCGGCCAGCCTGATGTTGCCATGCTCGTCTCGTTCGATCTCCGGCATGGCGTCGTGGAGTTCGTCTTGGCGCAGACGCAGTCCGATTCCCTCGGCGAGGACCGCGACGCCGAACGGACGCCCGTGGGCGATCCGCTTGAGCATGGCGGTTTCCAGGATGTCCACCAGGTGCGACAGCGCGATCGGACTGTCGCGGGGGAATTCCTCGGCGATCAGGCTAAGCGTGGCCCCGGCCGACTTTCCGATGCCCAGGGCCAGGTGGCCGGCTGACCGGCCCATCGCCACCACCAGGTACCACCGCTGGGTGGTCATGGCGTCGGTCATCAGGTTGCTGACGAGCTGGACGCCGACACTCCTTGCGGTCTCGAAGCCGAAGGTGGGCATGCCGACCGGCAGCGGCAGGTCGTTGTCGATGGTCTTGGGTACGTGCGCCACGCGCAGGGTGCCGGCCGCCTCGGCCAGCCGGGAAGCGGAAAACGCGGTGTCGTCGCCGCCGATGGTGACGAGCGCGTCGATCCCGAGCTTCCGCAGCGACTTGAGACAGGCGTGCAACCGCCAGTCGGGGTCGTCCGCGGCCTCATCACGCACTGTCGGGTTGGCGCGCGAGGTTCTGATGATCGAGCCGCCCTGAAGGTGGATTCTCGAGACATCCGTGATGGAGAGCTGCCGTGCCTCCTCGAGGTGGCCCTCGATCAGGTGGTGGAAGCCGTCCATGATCCCGACGACGTCCCAGCCACGATTGCGTGCCTCGATCGTGGCCGCGGAGATGACCGAATTCATTCCAGGGGCAGGACCGCCGCCGCAAAGGATTCCCAGCTTCACCACCCCATCGTTTCAGCAGCAAGGCGATGCGGACAAGGAGGCTCGATCACGAAGAGCGAGAATAGAGAGCAGCCGCATTGAGCCGGAGGGGAGAGGCCATGACAACTAAGCCCGTCGTGGTGGGCGCAGATGGCTCACCGCAATCGCTGCGCGCAGTGGAGTGGGCCGCCAGTGAGGCACGGCGTCACGGCGCGCCGTTGCGGATAATTTCGGTCCCCGTCTTGCCGCCGCGAATGCGCCCAGACATCAGTTCCACGCGCACCGTGGCCGATGTCATCCGTGACGAATCGGCGGCGTGGCTCGACGCGGCCGTCGCGCGAAGCAAGGAAATCGCCCCTGAGCTCCCGCTCGACACCAGCCTGCTGTCTGGCGCTCCGGCGCAGGTGCTCACCGACTGTGGCGTGGGCGCGCTCATGCTTGTGGTGGGCGCGAGCAGCACCAGCGGGCTCGCATCGATGCTGCTCGGCTCAGTCAGCAGATACGTGGCGCAGCACGCCACCTGCCCGGTCGTGGTGGTCGGACAGGAGAAGAGCACCGGGCACCGCAAGGTCGCCGTCGGTGTTAGCGACCGGCATGACGCCGCAGCCACCCTCGCGTTCGCCTTCGACGAGGCCGCGCTGCGCCAGGCGGACCTCCTGGTGATCCACTCGTCTGCCGACGAGGAGGTACCCGCGTGGCTGACGGATTGGTACGAGAAATACCCCGGAGTTACCGTCAGTCAGCAGGTCTGCCAGGGCCACCCCGCCCGGGTGCTCGCCAGCCACTCCGCGAGCGCGGACCTTCTTGTGATCGGGCGCCATGGCGCGCCACATCCCGCTGATGTGGGCGGAATCCAGCGTGCAGTCCTCAGCCATGCCCGCGGGCCTGTCGCCGTCGTGCCCGCAGAGGACTGAGATGCGCAGCTGGCTGTACCTCGCGCTGGTGGCCAGCTTGGTCAGGCGTTCTCTGCGGGGATGACCACGACGGGGCACTGAGCGTGGCTGGTGACCTGACTGCTGACCGAGCCCAGCAACAGTCGCTTGAAGCCTCCGGCGCCGCGGGAGCCGACGACGATCATGTCCGCGCCGGCGGCCGCGTCGAGGAGCACCTCGCTTGGCAGGCCGGAGACCGCCCGGACGGTGACCGACGGCGGCCTCGATGCGGTGTCGATCATCTCGAGTGCGCTGTCGGTTTCCTCTTGGGCCGCATCGCGAGCCTTCTCAGCGCGCTCTTGGTCTCCGGGGTAGCTGACGGCGCTGCCCGAGTACCCGGCGACCTCTTGGCTGACGGTAAGTACGGTAAGCGGCGTATGCCGGATTGACGCCTCGTTGAGCGCCCACTGCAGGGCCCGGCGAGAGTGGACAGAGCCGTCGATACCAACGATGATTCCTGGCATCTTTTTCTCCTTCGCTGACCTGGTTCTTCACCCATGACACGCTGTCACAGCGAATGCCAGCGACTGATGTGACAGGTGCCCGTGATCAGGGCCGTCTACACCGGGTGAGCTGCGCTCCAGCGCTGGTAGGCGGTAACCGCGGATGGCAGGGTGGGGAACAGCATGTCTGGTCCGATTGTCTTAGCGAGTCCGAATGCCTCGAGGCGGACAAGCAGGTCCTGCTTGACGCGGGCTAGCGCCAGGATGGTCCCGTTCTGGGCAAGTTCGTCGCGGACCTGATCGAGAGCCTCCAGGGCGGTGAAGTCTACTTCCACGTTGGCTTCGACGTTGAGCACGAACCACCGGGCGCGATTGCCAGGGCCGCCGCTCCGTGCCGCGGCGAGCGCCCGGCGCCGGAAGTCATGGGCGTTGGCGAAGAACAATGGCGCGTCGTAGCGGTAGACCACCAGCCCGGGAATGGTCCGGGCCTGCGGGTAGTCATCGATGTCATGCATGCCGGCCATTCCGGGCACTGTCCCCAGGATCGCATCGTGCGGGCGGGCGACACGGACAAGCAGTTCGGCGACTGACACGCCGATGGCGACAAGCACGCCGTAAAGGATGCCAAGGACGAGCACGCCAAGGAACGCCGAGGCGGCGATGACCAGTTCGCCGCGGCGGAAGTTGACCAACCGGCGCAGCGCGGTCAGGTCGATGAGCAGGGTTGCCGCGTACATGACAAGCGCGGCCAGCGAAGGCGCGGCTGGTCAGCACGTCGTCGCTGAAGGCAACGGCGAACACACTGAAGGCAGGCAGCGCCAGCTTGGCGAGGGTGCCGGCCGGCAGTGCGGGGACTGCGGGGACGGGCAATCCGGCAGGAATGGTGCCGACTGTCTGGACGCCGTACCGTTGCAGCCCGAAACCGGCCACCATCGCGGTCGCGAGCAGCACCGCGAACAGCGGAGCTGGGAGATGCGGCCACCGAGCATGCGTCACGAACAGGAACGCCAGCACCACCAGCGTGATTATCGACGTAGCGAGCTGGGCATCGCCGAGGTGACGGACGAAGGTCGCCACTTGCGTCACGAACCCCTCCCGGTGACCGGCACCCCGGTGGCGGCAGCGAGTTGCCCCGTGATCATGATGAGCGCCACGCCGGACAGGTAACCCACGAGCACCGGCCGGGACAGCAGGTCGGCGAGAAAGCCGAGTCGCGCAAGCCCCGCTGCCAGGGCCATGACACCCGTCAGCAGCGCCAGGGTGGCGGCCAGCGATGCATACCTGGCCGGGCTGCCCGCAGTCAGCGGGCCGATAGCAGCGGCGGTCATCAGCGCCGTCGTCGCCTCCGGGCCGAGCGATAGCGACCGAGACGACCCTATTGCCGCGTAGATGACCAAGGCCGGCACGGCGGCCCACAGCCCGGCGGCCGGGTTCAGCCCTGCTACCCGCGCATACGCCATCACCTGAGGCACGAGGAAAGCCGCCACCGTAACCCCGGCTAGCAGGTCACCGCGCCGCCAGGACTTGCTGTAGCCCCGTGCCGCCGCGGGGAGCCTCAGCCTGGGCACATATAGGACCGAGGAGAGCGCGAGGCAGCGGGGGGGCCATGCGGGTGGATCGCCCGCAGCGCCCGCTGCACGGACTCGACATGCAGGCCAGTCGCCTCGTCTTCGGTGTCGATGGCGATCGCGTCTGGCCACGGGTCGGCCGCCGCCTCCATCTCGATAGCGATCTCCTGGTCCGCGTCCGCGGTTTCACCGGAACGTGAGTACAGCCGCCCGGCGGCTAGTTCCCAGGGAGCGGTGCAGCGGAGCTGGACCAGGTCAGCGCTGACGGTCGCGGCGGCCGTGACCGCGGCGGTTCGCTGCCAGGCGGCGGTGAACGAGGCGTCGGCGACCACAGATTCGCCGCGGGACAGCAGGACCGTGGCGCGATGCAGGAGTTCTTGATAGACCCGCTCGGTCCATTCCGGGGTGTAGATGCCGGTCGCGTACGGTGCTCGCGCGCTGGTCTCCGCCGGCAGCCCGGCTAGCTCCTTGCGGATCCTGTCGCTGTTAAGCACGGCATATCCGAGTCGGTCCGCAATCTTGCCGGCGACCGCTGACCCGTCACTGCCTGGCAGGCCGCCGACTAGGACCAGGGTGACCGCGCCTTCCCGCAGGTGCCGCAGCGATATCTCGGCCAGGTGACGGGCGCCATGGCGGCCAGCCGGGTCGTCCTGCAGGCAACCGACCTTGGCGCGGACGAAGGCCCGGTACGCGATGTAGTGGTGGCGCAGCGATACCGGAGCCGGGTCGCCGGAGTATTCGGCGTAGCAGGCAAGGAACTTCTCCGCCCACACGGGTGCTCCAAGACGTTCCAGGTCCATGGCAAGGAAAGCGGCGTCGTCCAGCCCGTCTAGCCAGCGGAGCTTGTCGTCGAAATCGAGGCAGTCGAGAATCCGCGGACCGTCGTCGAGGCAGAAGATATCGTCGGCGAGCAGGTCCCCATGTCCGTCGATGATGCGTCCGTCCCGAATGCGGGCGTCGAAAAGCGGGCCCCGCCCCGCGAGGAAGCGGCAGGCGAGTTCCTCGGTTTCCTCGATCATCGCCGGGTCGAGTGGTCCTGGTGGCATTCGTTCCCCGGTCCACTGCCTGGCCTGCAGGACGTTGTCCGCCCAGCGCTCCCGCAGCGCGTCGCGGGTTCCCTGCTCGGAGATCTGCGGTCCGCGCGCCGATCTGGCGTGCTGGGTGGCGAGGATCCGCGCAACCTGGCGCAGCGTCCCGGCCACCGGCGCATGGGCCGCAACCAGGGTCGACAGCCGACGCGAAGCCGGCATCCTGCGCATAACCACCAGATGTTCGCAGACCTGTCCGTCCGTGCCCCGGACCTCAGCGGTTCCGAGGTAGTCCCCGGGCGCGAACCTGCGATTGAGTTCGACCTCCCTGGCACACGCCTGTGCGCGGGCCTCCGTGGTGCCGAAGTCCAGGAAACCGAGACAGACGGGCTTCTTCAGCTTCCACGCCCGGTCGCCGGTGAACAACACCACGGCTGTGGAGGTCTCGGTGATCTCGGCCCACCGTTCGCCGTGCCAGTCCAGTAGCGCGACGGCCATCGTGATCAACCCCCCACGGAGGTCAGTTGCCTGGCAACGCCGAACGTGTGGGCGCCGACCGCGGGGACCGGCGCGGGATGGACGATCCCCACCGGGCAGGACGAGTGGTGCAGCAGCGCCTGTGCCACCGAGCCGAGAAGCATGCCCGGCATCTCGGTGCGGCCAAGACTGCCCACAACGACGAGTTGCGCGCCCTGAGCGGCATCAAGCAAAGCGGATCGCGGCGCTCCAGCGACGACTTGCCTGACGACCTCGATATCCGGGTGCTCGGGTTCCAGCCGGCTCATGACCTGGCCGAACTCCTCGCACAGCTGGCGTGCTTCGCCGAAGACGCCTGGCGAGTCAGCGAGTGCGCACACCGCCACCAGCGGAACGCCGCGCAATGCCGCTTCCTCGAAGGCGAACGCGATGGCATTCTCCGATGTCGGCGATCCGTCGACGCCGGCCACGATCGGACCGGGCGCTGCGTTGACGTACTTCCACTCGCCGCGGACGACGATGACCCTCCCGTGTCCGTGCACGGCAACTTTCCAGGGGACCGAGCCCAGGAGCAAGCCGGGCAGACGGCCGTGCCCGTGCGATCCGAGCACCACCATCTGCGCCGTCTCGCTGAGCTCGCACAGCGCCTGGGCGGGGGATTTCCTGGTCAGCTCCACCCGGACGCGGCTCGGGCGTGCGGCCGATTCCGCGTACCTGAGCCCCTCAGCGAGTGCGAAGTCTCCCCGCTTCCTGGCAATCGCAGCCAGGCTCGGCACAGTCGCCTCACCCGCCGGTGCCAGATCCGACGCGAGGAACACGGCCAGCGGCGTCCTCCGCACGGAGGCTTCCCTCGCTGCCCAGCTCAGGGCCTTAGTGGCGGCAGGAGATCCGTCATACCCAACGACGATTTCGCAGTACGTGGTAGCCATGGCTGGGTCACTCCCTTCACTCCTGACACTCCCAAGCTTTCAACGGGAGCGGCGCGGTCGGCACCGTCGGATGTCCTGACCTGCCGGGACCTTCGGCCCTGCCGCTGCCGTGGCGGCCGCGGGACCGTGGATTGAGTGCCTCTATAGCTGTAATGAGGTGAGACTGATGGGCAGCAGGCAGCGAATACCCAGGGTGACACTGATGAGCAGGCTGGTCCGCGGTCGGCTCTTTGACCGAAACCCGCTGCGGCGCGCTTCGGACCGCGCCGAGACCGTCGTGCTGATCATGCTTGTGGTGGTGTTCCTGATGAGCGCGCCGCTAGTCGCGCTGGCATCGGGTGCGTGGGCGCATGCGTCAGCGCAGCGGTCCGAACTGGCTCAAGCCGCCTCGTGGCATAAGGTCACGGCCGTGACCCTCGTCGCGCCCGGACCGCCCGCATTGGGCTCAGGGAATGTCGCCTCGGAGGCGAAGGCGCACTGGATCGCGCCAGACGGCACCTCGGTGACGGGTGATCTGCCCGTCCCCTACGGTACGGAGGTCGGCGCGACATTCCGAGTGTGGGTGACCCCTGACGGGCACCTCGTCCAGCAGCCGATGAGCGACTCGCAGGTGGCGAACCTGACTGTCGCTGCCGAGGCAGGCGGGGTTGTCGCCGTCGCGATCGTGGTCGCCTTGGCCGGGGTCCTGACCCGCTGGTTGTTCAACAAGCGCAGGATGACGGAGTGGGATGCCGACTGGCAGGCGACGGGCCCGCGCTGGACGACGCATGCGTAAGCGTCCGATCTTTCGGGACCGTGGTCCTCGCCACAAGGGACATTCAGCCATGACGAGCCAGCCGCTCTCAGCGGGAAACTGAAAGTGCTGGGAAAGAAGGAAGTGACCACAGATGCCCCGAACTGAAAATCACCTGGATGGAATGCTGCGGCACCTCGGTGCAGCGTATTACGAATCCTTGCAGGGCCGGGCTACTCAGGCCGACCTGGACCGGGCGCTCGACAACGTGGCCGAGCACATGAACGAGCAGGCCATGCCCGCGGCATCCCGTGCGGCGAATGCCACCAAGCAGGCGGCCAAGGGAGGTCGTGCAGGCCACGCTGCCGGTACCCGAGGGTGGTCCCGCCGGGTCGGCGACGTCATGGCGACCTCTGTAGTGACCGTCGACCGGGCAACTCCCTACAAGGTGATCGCCCAGCTCCTGGAGGAGCACCGGATCAGCGGCATGCCCGTGTTGAAGATGGGCCGCGAGGTGGCGGGCGTTGTGACAGAGGCAGACCTGCTTGCCGTGCAGGCGAGGACGGCGCGTCGGCTTCGTGCACCCGTCCGCCTGGGGTGGGGTGTACGCGGTAAGAGCCATCCGGCGCTCGTCGCAGGGGAGCTGATGACCGCCCCGCCTATCACGATCGGCCAGAACTCCACTGTTCCCTCGGCGGCCCGGCTGATGACCAGCCACCACCTCAGGCTGCTGCCCGTCGTGGACGACGACGGGAAGCTGCTCGGCGTGGTCAGCCGTCGTGACCTGCTGACCGTGTTCCTCCGCCCGGACGAGGACATCGCCGCGGACGTGCGCCGGGTGCTCGACGAAATCCTGCTCGCGGGACCAGGGGAGGCCGACGTGAGCGTCCGGGACGGGGTCGTCACTCTCACCGGGACGCTTGACCCGAAGGCCGGTGAGCACGGTGACCTCATCCCGGTCGCGCTGCGGCTGATGTGGGACGTCGATGGAGTCGTCGACGTTATCGACCGGCTCGGTCAGCCAACGCCCACCGTTCCCGCTCAGGTGCCCCTTACTTGACCGGTGTGTCACCCGCCGGCTGCTGGTCCGCCGCGGCCCCGCCTTCGCGGAGTTTGATGGCGCGGACGAGGAGCTGGGCGACGTCGATGACTTCGAGGGTCTGTTTGGCCTGGCCGGCGGCTTTCTTGGCGTTGACGGCGTCGCCGAGCATGACCATGCAGTAGGGGCAGGCGGTGGAGATGGTGTCGGGGTCCAGGGCGAGGGCCTCGTCGATGCGTTCCTCGTTGATCCTTTTGCCGGTTCTTTCTTCGAGCCACATGCGGGCGCCGCCGGCGCCGCAGCAGAAGCCCTTGCCCTTGCACCGGTGCATTTCCTCGGCGGTGGTGCCGGGGACGGCGTCGATGATTTCCCGGGGCGGGGTGTAGATCTTGTTGTGCCGGCCGAGGAAGCACGGGTCGTGGTAGGTGATCTTCTCTTCCACCGCGGTGACCGGGGTGAGCTTTCCGTCGGCGACGAGCCGGGCGAGCAGCTGGGTGTGGTGGATGACCTCGTAGGTGCCGCCGAGCTGGGGGTACTCGCGGCTGATGGTGTTGAAGCAGTGCGGGCACGACGCGATGACCTTCTTGCCGGTCCCGGCGCCGACCCCGGCGTCGTTGAGGGTCTCGATGTTCTGGGCGGCGAGCATGCCGTAGACGAACTCGTTGCCGAGCCGGCGGGCGGGGTCGCCGGTGCAGGCCTCGGCCGGGCCGAGCACCGCGAACTTGACCCCGGCAACATGGAGTAGCTCGGCGATCGCCTTGGTGGCCTTCTTCGCCCGGTCGTCCAGCGCCCCGGCGCAGCCGACCCAGTACAGGTACTCGGTGTCGGCAGGGATGGTCCCGTCCAGGACGGGGACCTCGAAGTCGAGCTCGGTGATCCACTCGGCCCGCTTGTCCTCGGCCATCCCCCACGGGTTGCCCCTGCGTTCCAGGTTGTTCAGCATCGTGGTGGCCTCGGCGGGGAAGGCGGACTCGATGAGGACCTGGTGGCGGCGCATCCCGTTGATGTGGTCGATGTGCTCGATGTCGACCGGGCACTCGTTCACGCACGCACCGCAGTTGGTGCACGCCCAGATGACCTCCGGGTCGATCACCCCGTTGACGTCCGGCCCGCCGACCAGCGGCCGTTCCGCCTCGGCCAGCACGTCGGCAGACAGCGTGACCCGCTCCTCCTCGGTCGCCAGCAGCCAGGGCGCCTTCGCGAACGCGTGGTCGCGCAGGTCCAGGATGAGCTGCTTCGGCGACAGGGGCTTGCCGGTCGCCCAGGCCGGGCACTGCGACTGGCAGCGGCCGCACTCGGTGCAGGTGCCCAGGTCGAGCATGCCCTTCCAGGTCAGGTCCTCCACCTTCCCGATCCCGAACACATCGGTGTCCGGGTCGGCCTCCTCAAAGTCCAGCACCTTCCCGCCCGAGCGCATCGGCTCCAGCGGGCCCAGCCCGTCCGGGCGGCGGGCGAACATCACGTTCACCGGGGCCAGGAAGATGTGCAGGTGCTTGGAGTAGGTGACGACCACCAGGAACGCGAGCACCACCGCCAGCTGCGCCAAGATGAACACGACCTCAAGCACCGCGTTGACCCCGTACCCCAGGGGATGCAGGACCTGCGCCACCGCCCAGGACGCGAACGCCCACGCGTGCGGGTAGGGGAACACCCCGGTGTTCTGCTGCGCACCCCGGTAGACCAGCAGCGTGATGATGACCAGCGCGATCATGGCGAGGACCACCCACGCGGCGCGGGTGTGCGAGCCGAAGAACCGCGACCTGCGGCCCTCCTTGTGCGGGTTCTCGCGGAACCGGATGACCGTGAACGTGCTGATCCCGCACAGCACCCCGACCGCGAACAGGTCCTCGATGAACCCGACCACCGCCCAGTGCCCGATCACCGGGATCGCGAAGTCCCGCTGGAACAAAGCACCGTACGCCTCGATGATCGTCAGCAGCAGCACCAGGAAACCCCAGAACGTCGCCGCGTGCGCCATCCCCGGCACCGTCCACTGCAGCAGCTTCCGCTGCCCGACCACCTCCGTCAGCTGCGTCTCCGCCTCACGCCCCGGATGCGACCTGGCGTACTCAAGGCGTTCCGGCGCCGGCTGGCCGCTGAACGCCAGCCGCTTCAGCCACCACAGCCGCCGCCCCGCCACGGCAAACGCCGCGACAGTCAGCACCAGGCCGACAATCATCCGCACGATCATGTCTGGCCTCCACGGTATCGAGTATCGTTCGGATGGTACTGAGTACCTCAGCAAGTCGCAAGTGGCGACCAGCCACGAGATTGGAAAGACTGGCGGCCATGACCAAGCCATTGCCGCGACAACGGCTCGCCGAGGCCGCGTTCGCACTGTTCGACGAGCGTGGCTACGAGCAGACCACGGTGGATGACATCACCGAGCGGGCCGGACTCGGCCGGACGACCTTCTTCCGGCACTACCGTTCCAAGGAAGACGTCATCTTTCCCGACCATGAGCGGCTGCTTGAGCAGATGGGGGAGCGGCTGCGGACATCCAGTCACAGCACGGCCCTGGTCGCGGTCGCCGAGGCGGTGCGCCTCGTCCTGCTGCACTACATCGACGAGGGTGACCTTGCGCGCCGACGCTACATGCTGACCAGCACCGTGCCCGCGCTGCGCGACCGCGAAATCGCCACCGTCGCCCGGTACCAGCGGCTGATCCGCGAGTTCATCGCCGACTGGATGGGCGATACCGCTGAACCCGCCCCGCTGCGGGCCGAACTGATGGCCGCCGCCGCCGTGGCGGCGCACAACCACGTCCTGCGCCGGTGGCTGCGCGGCGAGAGCCCCGATCCAGTACGCGAACTCGATGACGCCCTGGCCCTGGTGATCGGTCTCTTCACCGCACCCGCGGACGCCTCACGCGGCACCGGCACGACGGTCGTCGCGTTCAGCGGCGACCAAGACATCGAGACCCTCATCCCCGCACTGCGCCGCCTGATAGAGGGCCCGCACTGACAGTGCGCCGCCTGGTACAACCACGTCAACATCGCGGCTCAACCGCGCGGAGTTCAGTTCATCCGGTGGGCGATCCACGCGCGTCCGGCCATGGCAGCTTGGGCACGGAAGGCGCGTTCGTTCATCGGGCCGTGGAGAGCCTTGTACTCGCGGAACATCGTCCACAGCGCCCCGAGGGCGGCGATTACGGCTCCAGGAGGCGCGGCGTGCCAAGACCGGATCTGGCTGATCAACTGCTCGGCGCTGCCGGGGCTGTGCCCAGCCTCGATAAGACGCGGGACGAGCAGGACCGCGTCGATCCACGGGGCACCCGAGCCGGCGAAGCTCCAGTCGACGGCGAGCACCTGCCCGTCAGCGGAGACTTTGAGGTTCCCGGGGTTCAGGTCGTAGTGGACTAGCCTGCCGCCGGCGAGGTCGTTGTCCTCGAAGCCGTTGATCGCGGCGTTGTACATGTCCCACCGGTGCCCGCCCGGGTGCTTCCCAAGCAGCGCGGCAGCCTTGTCCCGCAGCGTCGCAATGTTCTGCATGACGGGCGCGGCGCGTCCCGCTTCATGGTGCCGATCTTGTCGAGCGCGGCCAGCACCCCCGCCAGGTCGGGTGAGCCCGGCGAGAGGTCAGCGTCCCTGGCATCCAGGTAGTCGAAAACCATCACCAGCCAGCCTCCGGCGTCGGAGCAGAACCGCATCCGGGGCGTCGGCACGCCATCCTAGGGGTCGAGACCAGCAGCTGCCGGGCCATGACCACGCGCTGGATCTGGTTGGTGCCCTCGTAGATCTGGGTGATCGTGGACCAACGGGCAGTTTCCACAGGTAGATGATTTGTAGGGTAGCTGGGCGTCAGCACGGATTCAGCACCCCCGCTTCTGCCGTCCGGCTATTGCGACCGATTAGCCGCGCATCGCGGCGGCTGACTAAAGGCCCTCGTTGATGAGGCGGCCGACCTTGTCAAAGGTCTGCGGCTTGAACCGCTTGTAGTAGAAGGCCAGGGCGATGCCGATCAGCACTACCGCCAGGTCAATCGGGCCGAACAGCTTCGCGTACCCGTATGACCCGGCCCCCAGGAAGTTGAGGTTCTCGAACAGCAGGTACACGACGTAGCCCTGGCTGATGAAGGCCAGCACCGGGGCGAGCAGCGTCGTCCACCAGTGCACCTCGTCTTTGTGATGGCGCAGGTAGTAGACGAGGATCGCCAGGGAGACGAGCGCCTGGACCGACAGGATGATGATCACGCCCATGACCGCCATCAGGCCGTACAACTGCCCGTAGGCCTGGGAGCTGGGGTCGTTGGTCCCCACGAAGATCGCGAAGAGCCCGATGATGATCGCCGACACCACCGTGGCGAAGATCGACGCGATGTGCGGCGACTGCCACCGGGGGTGCGTCTTGCCGAGGACCGGCGGCAGCATCCCCTCCCGCCCGAGCGAGTAGGTGTACCGGGCTGTGGTGTTGTGGAAGGCCATTCCGCAGGCGAACGAGCCGGTGATGATCAGGTAGCTCATGACCGAGGTGACCCAGTGGCCGGCGTACTGGGTGGACGGGGTGAAGAAGAAGTTGGCCGGGTCACTCTGCGCCGATGCGATGGCCGAGTTGACCGACGGGTAGCCCGCCAGCGACGCCCAGGAGGTGAGCGTGTAGAAAACGCCGAGGCCGATCACCGAGATGTACATCGCCCGCCCGACGTTCTTCTTCGGGTTGCGGGATTCCTCGCCGTAGTTCGGGGCCATCTCGAAGCCGACCCAGGACCAGAACGCGAAGAACAGCCCGACGCCGATCGCGCCCGCGGTCAGCTTGCCCGAGGCCGGGAAGGACTTGAACGCGTTGACCGGGTTGATCGCCGACCAGTAGATGTGTCCCTTGGACAGCAGCAGGACGTCGAACAGCACCAGGATCAGCACCTCGGTGATGAGCCCGACGGCGAGGATCTTGGCTGAGAGCGACACGTCGAAGTAAGTGAGCAGGCCGATGACGACGACCATGCCGAGGGCCAGGGGTGCCCAGCCGACGTTCAGCCCGAGGGACGCGAGCTTCAGGTTGGCGAAGTAGGCGAAGCCGCCGGCCAGCGATGCCTCGAAGACGCCGTAGGCGACCAGCGTGCCGAACCCGGCGCCAAACCCGATTTCACGGCCAAGGCCGTGGCTGATGAAGGAGTAGAACCCGCCGGCGGTTGTCTTCTTGCGCGACATCGCGACGTACCCGACGGAGAAGATGGTCAGGATGACGGTCGCGACGATGAAAGCGGCCGGCGTGCCGATGCCCTCGCCTGATCCGACCACGATCGGGGTGTTCAGGAGCATCGCGGTGATCGGCGCTGATCCCGTCAGGGTGAGGAAGAGCACGCCGCCGAGGCCGACCGCGCCCTTCTTGAGCTTAGCGACATCCCCCTGGGTGGAGATGTCGAAGTCCTCCGTCCCCGCTGGCGCGGTGACGGGCTCTGTTTGTGCCACGGGTTGCCTCCCCTGAGGGCCTATTGGCGTCTGCGGGGAAAGTAACAGTTAATCGGATTACCTATCAAGAGTCTTGGTTGAAATAATTTGTCTGAAACATGGACCACTTGACACGAAATGGTTGAGAAGGCAGAGTTTTGGTTGACCGAATAAGGAAGAGGTGGCCGTGACCGGGGAACTCATCCGTTTCACGTCCAAGAAAGAGCTGCTGGCGAAGGCCGAGCGGTTCTGGAACCCGGGCAAGACGCGGTTCTGGACGCAGTCCGGTGTGCCGCTCGTAATCGGGCGGCGCGAGGGGTACGTGATCCACGACGTCGGCGGCAAGCGCCTCATCGACATGCACCTCAACGGCGGCACCTACAACCTCGGGCACCGCAACCCGGAGATCGTCGCGGCCGTAACGCAGGCCATGGCCTACTTCGACATCGGCAACCACCACTTTCCGTCGGCCGCCCGGACCGCGCTGGCCGAGGCCCTGATCGCCACCGCGCCTGACGGCATCGCCAAGGTGATGTACGGCAGCGGCGGCGGCGAGGCCATCGACATCGCGCTCAAGTCGGCCAGGCATGCGACGCGGCGGCGGCGGGTCGTCTCGGTCGCCAAGGCGTACCACGGCCATACCGGGCTGGCCGTCGCGGCCGGCGACGAGCGGTTCGCCAGGCTGTTCCTCGCCGACCGGCCGGATGAGTTCACTCAAGTGCCGTTCAACGACATCGACGCGATGGAGGAGGCGCTGGCGCCCGGTGATGTGGCAGCGGTGATCATGGAGACGATCCCGGCCACCTACGGGTTTCCGCTGCCTGCGCCGGGCTACCTGCGGGCCGTCAAGGACCTCTGCGAGCGCCAGGGCAGCCTGTACATCGCCGATGAGGTGCAGACCGGGCTGATGCGCACCGGCGAGCTGTGGGGCATCAGCAAGCACGGCGTCGCACCCGACCTGCTGGTCACCGGCAAGGGCATCTCCGGCGGCCTGTACCCGATCGCGGCGGTCCTCGCCACCGAGCGGGCCGCCGCCTGGATGGAGGCCGACGGCTTCGCCCACATGTCAACGTTCGGCGGTGCCGAAGTGGGCTGTATCGCCGCGCTGCGCTGCCTTGAGATCACGACCCGGCCCGCGGTCCGGACGATGTCCCACCACATCGCGGCCTTCTTCACCCAGGGCCTAGACCGGATCCAGGCCAAATACCCCGATTGGTTCACCGGCGTGCGGAAGGACGGCTTGGTCATGGGCCTGGAGTTCGCCCATCCCGAGGGCGCCAAGTTCGTGATGCGCCGCCTGTACTCCCGCGGGGTCTGGGCGATCTTCTCCACCCTCGATCCGCATGTCCTGCAGTACAAGCCGGGCCTGCTGCTCGACCCGGCGCTGTGCGCGGAGATCCTGGAGATCACCGAGGCGGCCATCGGGGAGGCACGCGAGGACGCCGCCGCCGAGCGCGGGGTGTCATCCCGTGTCGTGGACGCAGTTATCCCCGCCGACACAGGCGACATCCCGCTGGGCGATCTGCCGTCGTTCCCGGCCGACCCCGCCGCGCGGTCACTGCTGACGGAACAACTGGCCGCGTGGGCTGCCGTCGGCGAGCCGCCGTACCCTCACCCGTCCAACGCGAGGTGACGATGGCGGATCACGATCTGTCGGCGGGCGGGGACATCCTGGACCGGGTCACCGCGTGCGCACGGGCCGCGCTCGCCGACTACGGCGTCCGGCCGGACGCCGATGTCAGGCTCCTCAATGTCTCGGAGAACGCGACGTTCCTGGTGACCGACCAGGACGCCGGACCGTCGGTGCTCCGCGTGCACCGGCTCGGCTATCACAGCCAGCAGGCGATCGCGTCGGAGCTGGTGTGGATGGACGCGCTGCGGGCCGAGGCCGGGATCCGCACCCCATGGGTGCTGCCCGCCGCTGACGGCCGCCGCATCGTGAGCGTGGCCGATCCCGGCGTGTCCCGCCGTCGCGGTGCTTCCCGGCAGCGCCCAGCGACCCGCTTCTGTGTGCGGTTCGAGTTCCTGCCAGGGACGGAACCGCCCGGATCGGACGGCGGTGCCGCGGCCGCCGCGCATTTCGCGGAGCTCGGCGAGATCACGGCGCGGATGCACGCGCACGCCAGGGACTGGGATCGGCCGGCCTGGTTCACCCGGTTCCGGTGGGACGTCGATGCGGCGTTCGGCCCGCAGCCACGATGGGGTCGCTGGCAGGACGGCACCGGCGTCGGCCCGGCTGAGGCGGAGATCCTCGGGCGGCTCGAGCGTAGGCTCCATGACCGGCTCGCCGCGTTCGGGACCGGACCCGAACGGTTCGGGCTGGTGCACGCCGACACCCGGCTGGCGAATCTGCTGGTACACGAGGGCAGCACAGCGGTCATCGACTTCGACGACTCCGGGTTCGCCTGGTACTTGTACGATCTGGGCACCGCCGTCAGCTTCTTCGAGCACGACCCCGCCGTACCCGATCTGGTTGCCTGCTGGCTGGACGGCTACCGGCGCGCGGGGGCACGGCTGCCCGCCGCGGACGAGGCCGAGATCTGGACTTTCATCCTGTTCCGGCGGCTGCTGCTAGTCGCCTGGATCGGCTCGCACCCGGCCGCGGCAGGCGCCGCGGAGCTCGGGGCCGGCTACACCCGCGACAGTTGCGACCTGGCCGAGTGGTACCTCGCCAGTCATTAGCCATGAGGGCGTGAGGAGGAATTCCTTGTTCACATCCATCGCGGGACGGGCGGTCGTCGTCACCGGGGGCAGCCGTGGCATCGGCAAGGGCATCGCCGCCGTCTTCGCATGCAACGGCGCCCGGGTGCTGATCACCGGCCGGTCGGAGCAGGACCTCGCGGCCACGGCCGAAGAGCTGGGGGTGAGCTACCTGGCCGCCGACGTCGCCAGCAAGGCGGACTGCCAACTGGTCGCCGGATGCGCGGCGGATCGGCTCGGCGGCATCGACGTGCTGTGCGCCAACGCCGGAATCTTCCCCGACACGCGGCTGGCGGACATTACCGAGGAGGACATCGACCACGTGCTCGGCACCAACCTCAAGGTCACCATCCTGTCCGTGCAGGCTTGCCTGCCGCTGCTGGCGCGCTCGGGCCGGGGCCGGGTCATCCTGACGAGCTCGATCACCGGGCCGATCACCGGCTACCCCGGCTGGACACACTACGGCGCGAGCAAGGCCGGGCAGTTGGGATTCATGCTGCCCGAGTCACCCGAGGCCGTTTCTTGACGGGAGGGGCTTGACTCCATGACACAACTCGCGACACCGGAGGACGTCCGGCGCATCCTGGCGAGGCAGATCGTCGCCGGCGAGCTCCGGCCGGGGCAGCGGCTCGGCGCGGAGCGCGCGCTGGCGGCCGAGCTCGGAGTCAGTCGCGCGCTGCTCCGCCAGGCGCTGTCCATCCTGGAGGACGGCGGCATGATCAGGCGGGTGCCCGGGCGCGGTGGCGGTACGTACGTCAGTCGGGGCAAGATCGAGCGGGATATGTCGTCGCGGATCGAGGGGATACCGGCGCTGCTGCGCAGTCAGGGCGTGACCGCAGGCACACATGTGCTCAGCGCCCGGCTGGCCGAGCCGGAGGACGACGCCGCCCAGGCGCTGCGGATGCGGCCAGGCGAGCTCGCGGTCGACCTGCTGCGGCTGCGGCTCGCCGACGGCAGCCCGTTGTGCCTTGAGCACGCCAGGTTCCCCGCCCGGCGGTTCCCCGGCCTGCTTGAGCTGCCGCTCGGCGGCTCGGTCTACGAGCTTCTGCAGGAGCACTTCGGCACCAGGCCAGCGAGCGCGGTCGAGCGGATCGAGGTGACCCTCGCGTCCGCCGACGAGGCGGCGGTGCTTGACGTGCAGCCGGACGCCGCGCTGCTCGCGATCACCAGGACCGCGAGCGATTCCGACGGGGACCCGATTGAGTACGCGCACGACCTGTTCCGCGGCGACCGGACGCGGCTGGTGGTCAGGTCCGGTGACGGCGGCGCAGGCCGGGCGCAGGTAGTCGAGCTGCGTAGGGCGGCCGGCTGATGGCCGGCCCGGTCACGGGAGATCCGGGGCGGTCACCGGGTGAAACAACGGCCCGTTCGGAAAAATTGATTGTGAAGTCTGGCAGAGAACGGTTCATGGACGCCCAGCGGGTGAACCTCGACGGGTTCGCCGTGCCGGACGCATCCCTGGGCCTGGTCGCCATGGACGCGCCCGCCGACCCTCCGCCAAGCCTCGTCATCGCCGCCGGCCGGGTCGTCGAGATGGACGGCGTGACCGAGGCGGACTTCGACTCGATCGACGCCTACATCGCCCGGCACGGCCTCGACCTGGACGTCGCCGCCGAGACGATGGCGCTGACCGACACGAACTTCGCCCGGCTGTTCGTCGACACGTGTACGCCGCGCGCCGAGGTGATCAGGCTCGCCGCCGGCGCCACCCCCGCGAAGCTCGCCCGGGTGCTTGCGCTGCTACGGCCGGCCGAGCTGACGATCGCGATGACCAAGCTCCGCGCCCGCCGCACGCCATCCAACCAGGCGCACGTCACCAACCGACTGGATGACCCGCTGCTGCTCGCAGCCGACGCGGCGACCGCGGCGGCGTTCGGCTTCCGTGAGGTCGAGACGACCGTGCCGGTCCTCGCGGACGCGCCCTCCAACGCGGTCGCCTGCCTGATCGGCGCGACCGTGGCCGCGCCCGGCGTGCTGATCCAGTGCTCGGTGGAAGAGGCCGCCGAGCTTGAGCTCGGCATGCGCGGCCTGACCTCCTACGCGGAGACCGTCTCGCTGTACGGCACCGAGCAGGTCTTCACCGATGGCGACGACACCCCGTGGTCCAAGGCGTTCCTCACCTCCGCGTACGCTTCGCGCGGCATGAAAATGCGGGTCTCTTCTGGCGCGGGCGCCGAGGTCCTGATGGCGGGCGCCGAAGCCAAGTCGATGCTCTACCTGGAGTCCCGCTGCGTCGCGCTGGCCCGGGCGATCGGCGCGCAGGGCGTGCAGAACGGCGGGATCGACGGCGCTTCCGTCGCCGCCTCCGTGCCGTCCGGGCTGCGCGAGCTGATGGCAGAGAACGTCATGGTGATGGCCCGCAACCTGGAATCCTGTTCCGGCAACGACGCGCTGATGAGCGAGTCGGACATGCGCCGCACGTCCCGCACGCTGCCGATCGTCCTGGCCGGATCGGACTTCGTGTTCAGCGGCTTCGGATCCATCCAGCGGTATGACAACATGTTCGGCCCGAGCAACTTCAACGCCGAGGACATCGACGACTTCCTGGCGATGCAACGGGACTGGGGCGTGGACGGCGGCCTGCGGACCGTGGCGCCCGGCCGGCTGCTCGGCCTGCGCCGCGAGGCCGCGCAGGTCTGCGCCGACGTCTACCGCTACCTCGGCCTCGCCGATTTCTCGCACGTCGACCTGGCGGCCGACGCGGCCGGGTCGAAGGACCTCGGGGAGACCGACACGCTTGCCGTGCTTGGCGCTGCCCAGGCCATCCGCCATCGCGGGCTGACGGTGGTCGACATCGTGACCGCCCTCGACGAGTGCGGCTATCCGGAATACGCCGAACGGACGCTGGCCTTTGTCCGGGCCAGGCTCGCCGGGGATTACCTGCAGACGTCGGCGATCTTCGACGAGCAGCTGTCGGTGCTCTCCCTCGTCACCGACCCGAACGACTACGCCGGCCCCGGCACGGGCTACGTTCCGCCGCCAGCGCGGCAGGCCGAGATCGACGCGATCCGTCAGGTGCGAGGCGTGGAGGACCTGCGCAGGTCCCAGTCCGCGGCGGCCATCCCTGGCCTGCTCCGCCCGGTCGGGGCGGCCAGCGCAGGGACCAGCCCCCGCGACGTAGTGATCGGCGTGTCTCCCGCGCTCGGCGTGGACGTCTGGCAGTGCCTGTCGGGCGCGAGCGTGGCGGACGTGCTCCGGGAGGTGCTGGCAGGCCTGGAGGAGGAAGGCTGCGCTGGCCGGGTGGTGCGGTTCCCCGCCACGGTGGACCTCGGGCAGATCGGCCTGGCCGCCGCGCGGCTGTCCGGGTCGGGCATCGCGATCGGCCTGCAGGGCAAGGGCACCGCGCTGATCCACCGCCGCGACCTGGCGCCACTGGCCAACCTGGAGCTGTACTCGGTCGCGCCGTCGGTGACGCTGGAGCTTTACCGGCTGCTCGGCGCCAATGCCGGCAGGCACGCCAAGGGCGCCACCCCCGACCCGGCCCGCAACCCGTACTCCGACGAGGCCATCGAGGCGCGCTACCACACCACGGTGATCGCCCTGATGGAACTGGAGCGCGCCCGCGTGGTGCCGGGCGCGGCACCGGTCGAGCTGTCGCTGGAGGGGCTGCGGTGAACGCTGAAACGCGGGCACTGTCCGGACGGCCGGTGGACGACCTGACGCTCGACGCCGTCCGCGCCGGTGAGGCCGGCCTCGCGGACCTGCGGATCCACCCCGAGACGCTGGAACGCCAGGCGGTGATCGCGCAGCAGCACGGCAATCCGCAGCTCGCGGCGAACTTGCGGCGCGCGGCCGAGCTGACGTCGCTGCCCGATGAGGAAGTGCTGGCGATCTACGAAGCACTGCGCCCAGGCCGCTCGACCGGCGCCGAGCTGACCGCGCTTGCCGGGTCACTGGCTGCCCGCGGGCTACCACTCAACGCCGCGCTGGTCGCCGAGGCCGCCGAGGTCTACGCGCGTCGCGGGCTCATCCGATGACGGTGATCGCCGGGGTCGATGTCGGCAACGCGACAACCGAGGTCGTCATCGTGGCCGACGGCGTCATCCTCGGCGCGGGGCGAGCACCGACCCGCGGCCGTAAGGGGTCGGCTGACTCACTGCGCGGCGCCGCCGCCGTGGCGCGCCGGGTCGCCCGCCAGGCGGGCGCGGTCGTCGACGAGGCGCGGATCGCGTCGCTGCGCCCGGTCGACACGTCCGTCCGCACCGTCCCTGACGTGCCGCCGCCGACGGGCCGTCTCCGCGTCCTGCGGGCAGGCGTCGCCACGCCTGGCGGCGCCGGCGCCTGCGTCGGCGTACCGCTCCTGCTCGGGGACCCAGCCGCGGCCGCAGATCACGCCGGCCCGGTCGTCGTGGTGGTGCCGCCGCAGACGCGCTTCGACCAGGCGGCGGCCGGCATCCGCGTACTGCTCGCGGCGGGGACGCGAGTCGGCGCCGTGCTCGTCGCGAGCGACGAGGCTGTTCTTGTCGCCAACCGGCTGCCGGCCGCGATCGGCCGCGTTCCTGTCATCGACCAGGTGGACTCAGCCGCTGCGGCCTCCTGCACGCTGCTCGCGGTCGAGGTGCGCTCGCCCGGTCACCCCCTGACGACGCTGGCCGACCCGGTCGCGCTTGGCGCGGCGTTCGGCCTGCGTGAGCGCGACGTTGGTGACGCCGCCACGATCAGCCGGTCCCTGCTCGACTACTCCAACGCGGTCGTCGGGCTGACCCCGGCGGCGGCGCCGGCGCCGCCGCCGCCCGCCCCGGACCCGTCGCCGCGGCGTGACACGGACGCCGGCGACGTCTTCACCGTCGACCTGGCAGCCGTCTGGGACGCCGCAACCGCCAGGCGGGGGAGCCTGGGCCGCGCGTTCCTCGTCGCCACCCTGCACCGGCAGCCGCCCGACGCGGGGGCGGCCGCGACAGAGCTGGCAACCCTGCTCGGCATTCCGGTCGCCTCTCCACTGACCGAGCCGGCCGCCGCCCGGCTGGGCACGGCCACAACACCCGGCATGCTGCCCGGCGCGGTGGTCGCCGACATCGGTTCTGGCACCATCGACGCGATCGCGGCCGACGGCCGCGAGGCGGTCGTGGCCGGGGCCGGGGAACTGCTCACGCTCGCGGTTGCCGAAGCCCTCGGCGTTCCGCGCGCGGCGGCCGACTGGATCAAGCGCGGCCCGTGTGTCCGGCTCGACGGCGGCCAGCGGTATGAGGCCGAGGACGGCGGCCGGGGCTTCCTGGACGCCCCCGCGCCCGCGGCCGCCGCCGGGATGCTCGCGGTCCCTGGCCCCGGCGGCCTGGTGCCGTTCGCGGGCCGCTCCGGCCGGCAGCACACTCCGTCGGAGTGGCGCGCGATCCGCCTCCGCCTCAAGCAGGCCGTACTGGCCGCCAGCCTGCAGCGTGCACTGACCGCGCTTGGCGAGCCCGGCACGCGGCTCGCGCTGGGTAGCCCGGCCCAGCTCCTGCTGGTCGGCGGCCCGGCCGCCGACAACGAGCTCGTCGGCGTCCTCACCCGCTCCCTGCCCGTCGCGTTCACGGTCGGCCGGGGCAACCTCGGTGCCACCCGAGGCGGCGAGGCCCTGGGCCACCGCTACGCAGTAGCCCTCGGCCTAGCCCTCGCCTGACCGGTGAAGGTCTGGCACTGCCGGAGTGTCAGCGTCGCGGCGTGAGCGAACGTGCCCAGCACCTGCGTCACTACTCGCTGTCAGCTCCTGGAATCGCCGCCAACGTAGGCACGGACGTCAGCGACGCTCCACCAGTTGTTGGGGTCCGCCGCAGTGAGGGTTATGCGAACGTATTGGATAGCGTTGCCCGGCAAGTCAATGGTGGTGAACTGGCCGGCTCCTTGTCCATTAGGCAGGACGGTATTCCAGACCGCCGCCTTGGTGCTGGTTTGCACGGCATAGCTGCGCGGGTAGTCGCCGGTGGACACACCGGTGTCGAAGACGACTTGCCGGGCGCGGATGGCGGTGCCGAAGTCGACCTGCAGGTACTGGCCGGGCGCCTGGCCTTCACCGGTTGAGTAGCGGGTGCTGGCGTCGCCGTCGACGGCGTTGGCCGCGACGTCACCCGAGCAGCACAGGTCGGCAGGCCCACTGGGGCTGGCGGTAGCGGTCCAGCCTGCGGGGTTGACCTGCCTCAGGAGCGAATGCTGCCCGAGATCGCCTTTCCAGACGAAGGTGGCCAGCGAGTCACCAGGCAGCGTGTAGGTAAACCGCTGCTGGCCTTCCTGGACGGCAAACGCCTGCGCGTTGTCGTTCTCGTTGTGCGCGACCAGCACGGTCGAGCCATCTGGGTTCCGGAACGCGACGTCCATAACCTCGCCATTCCATCCGGTGGTGCCGAACGAGGTGCTGGCGATGCGCACGGCGCCTGGCTGGACGAACCTGGACAGCTGCCCCAGCGCGTAGTACTCGGCGTCAGGAGTGACCGTATCTCTCGGGCCGACGGTAACGATTCCGGTGCAGGTTCCAGTTGATCACGGTGCCCGACCAGTTGCGGGTGGAGCCGATCTCCAGGTTCCTGGAATGCCACTTGAGCGTGTCGGAGAAGGTGTCCGCAGGATCGGCGGACTGGCTGCCCGAGCACTCGTCCATGAAGATCTGCAGCTTCGGGTACTCGTTGTGAAACGCCGTCATTGCGCTGGCGTCGCCGTAGTAGCAGTGGAACGCGACACCGGATATCCATCTGGCCGCCGGGGTGGCAAGAACCTGTTGCGGGTAGTCATTGATGTCGCCAGCCTCGTCCGGAGGGGTGGAGGCGATGTCGTTGGGGTGCTCCTGCCAGTTGTGGTCGTAGGCGAAAATCTCGGTCCCCAGGTGGGCAGCCTGGAGCATCGGGCCCAGGTCCTCGATGACCGCGGCCTCTTGCCAGGAAGGCATGTCCGTTCCCGGATAACCGGAGGGGGCGCGGTTCTGCGGCTCGTTCTGCACCGTGATCGCGTTGACGGTGACTCCGTTGGCCCGGTAGGCCTCGATGAACTTCAGCAGGTAAAGGGCGTAGGAGCGGTAGACGCGGGGATCATCGATCAGCCGGCCGCCGATCAGAGTGCCTGTGGTCTTCATCCACGCGGGCGGACGAATCGGTGATGGCACCGCCGAATCCCTGCATCGTCTGGTAGGTCAGGGTGGGATCGACCACCACCGTCGGGGCGCTGCTCGGAGCCGTGGAGAAGCCGACCGTGCCGAGATCGCTCAGCTTGTCAGCGCCGTCCGCGGTGGTGATCCAGACGTGGGCCGAAGCCGCCGGTGGCGCCGGGGCGGCCGTAGCAGTCGCGTTCAGTCCGGCCGCGCCGAGCGCGGCGACGGTTACGCCGGCCGCGAGTAGGCTTGCCGAGCGCGGCGTGAACAGCCGGCATAGCCCGGGTCGCCGGAGAGGTCCAACTTGTTCCCGCATGAGATTCGAGCCTCCGTTCATCGATGTCAGCCTGATGGCTAGGGGATGGCTGAGCGCTAGCGCTAGCGGGGAACTTCCGCGCTGCGCTCAGCGCATGCGTCAGGATTCTGGAACGAGCCGGAATGTCTGGGCTGTATCAGCCGCGGTGCAGGCCCACTGCTGTAGTTGCGTGCCGTTGCCGGTCGAGCGGTTGGTGACGTCCAGGCATTCGTTGCCGCTGTTGCGGGCGGTGAAGGTATAACTGCCGTCGGATTGCAGCGTCGGCAGCCACTGCTGGTTGGTGCCGCCGGTAGTGCTCCACAGCTGGATCGGGGTGCCGTTGCCGGTGGCGGACGGGCCGCCGGTGACGTCCCATGCCTCACTGGGCGCGTTGCGGGTGACGACCTGGTAGTAGCCGCCGCTGGTGGGCTGGAACTGCCACTCCTGGTTGGTACTGCCGGCAGAGCAGGCCCACTGCTGCACGGCGGTGCCGTTGGAAGTGCTGCCGTTGGTGTCGTCCACGCAGTCGCCGCTGTTTGTGTTGACGACCTCGTACCATGTGCTCGAGCTGATACCGCCGCCGGTGCTGGTGGTGCCCGGGGTCCAGATGAACGTGGCCACGGCCCGGGCGGGCAGGGTGTAGGTGAAGTACTGCCCGTTCTCGTCGACGTTGAAGGTGTGCGCGCTGGACGTGTCGGCGTTCTGTGCGGTGATCAGTGAGATCGGCACGCCCGCGGCGTCATAGGCCTGGATGAACTTGGCGAGATAGTCGGCGAACACCTGGTAGTCGGCGCTGTTGAGGGACCCGCCGATCATCGAGCCGCTCGACTTCATCCATCCCGGCGGGCTCCATGGCGTGGCCATGATGGTGATGTCCGGGTTGAGGCTCAGCGCCTGCTTGAGCACCGGCAGGATGTAAGCGTTGTCGTGCGCGGTGGAGAACTTCGCCAGCGTGGGATCGGTCTGGCCGGACGGCAGGTCGTCATAGCTGAACAGCGACTGCGAGAAGTCCGACGCCCCGATCGGCTGTCGCAGGAAGTCCAGGCCGATGCCGCTCGTGGGACTGAACAGCTTCGTCATGATCTGGCTGCGCAGCGGGGAGTTGGCGATCAGCCAGGCCGAGGAGTCGGTAAACGACGCGCCGAATCCGGTCACGGACCGGTAGGTAGTCGCCGGGTTAACCGTGATTGTCTGGCTCGCGGACCCGTTGCCGGCGTTGAACGCCGCACCCGCCTGCGGCGCCAGGAGCTGGCTCTGGTTGGCAGTGGTCTCCCAGACCGAAACCGCCGGCCCGGACGCGGCGTGTGCGGCGCCTGGACTCAGCCCGGCAATTGCCCCCGCGGCGAGGAGCGCCGCCGCGCCCAGCGATGCTGTCATGCCTTCGCTGCGGGACATCGTCGTCCTCCTGTCATGAAACATCATGTAACAGATTGGAACATTTGCGATACGATGATGAAAGCAGCCGGAAATAGGGCTGTCAATAAGCGAATACGCGGCTTGGCGGCGATCAGGCCGGACAGTTATGCTGCGCATGATGAAACAAAACTGTGTAACAAATGAGTAGCCCGCGCAGCCAGCGCGTTACTGTCCGGGACCTCGCCGCGGAGACGGGCGTATCCATTGCCACCGTCTCGCGAGTCCTCAATAACCAGGCCCACGTAGCCCCGCACACGCGCGACCTAGTTGAGCGGGCCGTCGAGCGGCTCAGCACCCGGGCGCCCGGCCCGGGGACGTTCCCGGCTCACATGGCGCAGGGCTCCGTCTACCTGCGCTGCCCGTATCTGCTGACCGACTACTTCGGGCTCATCGTTTCGTCGATCGCCGAGACGCTGGAGCTGCACGGCAGGCCCGTGGTGCTAAACGCCGGAGAAGCCGCACAGCAGGCGGCGATCCTGCCCGCACTCGCATCCCGCCCCGGCATAGACGGGGCCATCATCGTGTTGCCGCCGGAACCCAGCGAGCAGCTCCTGGATCTGCGGGCGCGCGGCTTCCCGTTTGTGGTGGTGGATCCACGCGCCCCGATGCCCCGAGACATCGCGGCCGTGTCGGCGGCGCACCTAGCCGGGGCCCGCAGCATCACCAGGCACCTGGTCGGCCTGGGACACCGGCGCATCGGCGTGATCGCCGGCCCGCACAACTGGCTAGCGAGCGAAGCGCGCCTCGCCGGACACAGGTCGGCGCTGGCAGATGCCGGTGTGCTGCCGGACCCGGAGCTGGTGCGTAGCGGCGAGGCAACCACGCAGTTCGGCTACCACGCGGCCGGCGAACTGCTTGACCTGCCGCAGCGGCCAACCGCGCTGGCTGGCTTCAACGACAAGGTCGCCATTGGTGCGCTGGCCGCGGCCGCCCAGCGCGGATTGCGCGTACCAGAAGAGCTCTCCATCACCGGCTTCGACGACATCGACCTCGCTCAGGCCAGCCGTCCCCAGCTCACAACCGTGCGTCAGCCACTGCAGGAGATGGGCCGCATCGCCGTCGGTCTTCTTATCCGGCTCATGGAGCGCCAGCGGCTCGACGCACTGCACGTTGAGCTGGCCACAGAACTGGTCGTGCGCGACTCCAGTGGCCCGGCTCCGCCAGGATAGACCTGTATTTCACTGGCCGCCCTCCTCGCCAACTGTGACTGCGCCGATGCCCCCCGCTACCTGTTCCTGGCGCGGGCGAGCAGGGTGATCATGTCGAAGATCACCGTCGCGGCGGCGAGTGCCGTCACCTCCGCGTGGTCGTAGGCCGGGGCGACCTCCACCACATCGGCGCCGACGATGTGCAGGCCGGTCAGGCCGCGTAGCACGCGAAGCAGCTCCCGGCTGGTCAGCCCGCCGACTTCCGGGGTGCCGGTGCCAGGCGCGAAGGACGGGTCGAGCACGTCGATGTCGACCGACAGGTATACGGCCAGGTCTCCGGTGCGCTCGGTGATCGCCTCGATGGTGCCTGCGATGCCCAGGTCGTCGATGTCGCTGGCCCGTATGGTGCGGAACCCGAACCGCCTGTCGTCGGCAAGATCCGCGTGGCCGTAGACGGGGCCGCGGATCCCGACGTGGATGGAGTGATCCTCCACGAGCAGGTTCTCCTCGAAGGCCCGGCGAAAGATCGTGCCGTGCGTGACGGGCGCGTCGAAGTAGGTGTCCCACGTGTCGAGGTGCGCGTCGAAGTGGACGAGCGCGACGGGGCCGTGCTCCCGGACGACCGAGCGGAGCATGGGCAATGCCACCGTGTGATCGCCGCCGATCGCGACCACCGTGCGCCCGCCGCGCATGAGATCGCTGGCGTGCGAGCCGATCTGCGCGATCGCGGAGTCGATGGAGAAGGGGCTGACCGGGACATCCCCGGCGTCGGCCACCTGGATCGCGGTCAGCGGCTCACAGTCCAGCTCCACATGGTGGCCTGGCCGCAGGTGCCGGGACGCCTGGCGGACGGCGGTCGGCCCGAACCGCGCGCCTGGCCGGTAGGAGGTGCCGCTGTCGAAGGGGATCCCGAGCACGGCGACGTCATAGTCGCTGACCCGGTCGATCTCGGGCAGTCGGGCGAAGGTCGCGGCACCGGCGAAGCGCGGCATGACCCGGCCGTCGACCGGCCCGATCACGGTGGTACTGCTGACAGGAGTGCTGCTATCAGTCATGACCGGTAACCCCCTTTTGATCCCGAACGACAGCAGGCGCTGCAAGCAGGGGCAAGCGCTGCCGGATTGTCGTCAGGCACGGGTTCTCGTTACTCCGCCGGTGGGCTGCAGCACCTGCCCGACGAACCCGGTGGACCCGGGGCCCGCCAGGAAAGAGATGGCGGCGGCGATGTCGTCGGTCGTCGCGAGCCTGCCAACGGGGACCAGGTCACGATAGCGCTGGCGCATCTCCTCAAGCGAGATGCCCGCGTCCTTGGCGTCCACCAGCAGTTGCTCGGTGTCGATGAACGCGGGGGCGAGCGCGTTGGCCAGGATGCCGTCTGGTCCGAGCTCGCGGCCAAGTCCCTTGGTCAGCGCGATGAGCCCGGCCTTGGACGCCGCGTAGGCGGTGGCGTTCTGGTGACCGATCACCCCCCAGCCGGAGGCGATGACGATGATGCGGCCGTGCCCGAGGGCGCGCATGCCAGGAACCACCGCCTGGATGAGCCGGAAGTGCCCGGACAGGTTCACCTCGACCTGCCGCCACCACTGCGCCGGGTCGGCGTCAAGGAAGGGGCTCATCGCCATGGCGGCGGCGTTCGCCACCAGGACCTGCACGGGCCCGAGCGCCTTGGCTACCTTAGCCACCATCGCGGTGGTGGCGTCCGGGTCGGCGATGTCGCCAGGCACCGCGACGCCGCCGACCTGCTCGGCGAGCTCGCGCAGCCGCCCTTCGCCGGCGATGTCATTGACCGCGACCCGGTGGCCATCGGCCGCCAGGCGCCGCGCGGCCACGCTGCCGACGCCGCCGGCCGCCCCGGTGACCAGCGCGACCATTGAGTCGCCCATGCTCAGATCACCGCCCCCGCGTTGGGCGAGAGCACTTCGCCGCAGTACATGGATCCTTCCGTGGCCAGGTAGCAGACGGTGCTTGCGACCTCCTGCGGTGTCACCAGGCGGCGCAGCGGCAGGGTTGCCAGGTACCCGGGCTCGCGCCACAGCGAGTCCTGCGCGAGCAGCGGGGTGTCCGTCGGGCCCGGCGCGACGGCGTTCACCCGGATGCCGGTGTGGGCGACCTCCAGGGCCAGGGACTTCACCAGGCCAAGCACCGCGCCCTTGGCGGCGACGTAATGCAGGTCGGTCGCACTGCCGGCCAGCGCCAGCTCCGAGGAGATGGCGATCAGCCCGCCGGAGCCGCGCCGCAGCAGGTGCGGCAAGGCGGCCTTGAACGCGTTCACAGTGCCGCCGAGGATGACGGTGAGCATCCGGTCCCACTGCGCGCGGGTGATCGCGGCAACGTCGATGCCCTCCTCGTAGTAGCCCGCCGCGGTGACCATGAGGTCCAGTTGGCCGAACCGGTGCGCCGCGCCGTCCACCGCTGCCCGGACCAGGCCAGTGTCGGTCACGTCCAGGCGCACGGACAAGTCGGTGTCGGACTCGTTCAGGTCGAGGCCGGCCGTCCGCCACCCTGCGGCCCGCAGCATCCACGCGCAGGCGGCGCCGATGCCACTGGCGGCCCCGGTGATGACCGCGACGGGGACGTCCGTCACGCCGCATCCTCCGCAGCGGTGACCTCGGCGGCAGGCGCCCCCGTCCCCGAGGTCACCGGGGCACCGCCAGGGAACACCCGCCAGCAGAGCAGCCCGCCGATGATCCCGAGCACGCCAGTCATGATCAGGACGCCCCAGTTCAGGTACCAGTCGCTGTAGACGGCCCGGGGCCACACGAGATTGACGATTTCCGCGGTGAGCCAGACGACGGCCACGCCGGTCATGATCCCGATCCACCGCTCGCCCCACGTGCCGGACAGGTCGATGCTCCGGCGCAGCCGGCGGTAGGCGAGGCCGACGATCGGCATGTAGTAGGAGAGGATGAAGCCGAACGAGGCGAACGACACCAGCAGCGCGAACACCTTGGTCGTGCCGAAGAACACCAGCACGCACGCCACGACGAAGGTCAGGCCGATCGCGTACCTAGGCATGCCCTCCCGGCCGGAGAGCTTGCCGAGCAGCGCGCCCCCGGGAAGCGCCTTGTCGCGGGCGCTCGCCCAGATGGCGCGGCTGACCGCGGTTTGCACCGCGATCATGCTTGAGGTGAAGCCCACCACGAGCATGACGAGCGTGACACGGCCGGCCGCCGAGCCAAAGCTGTGCTCGAGGGTGGTCGCGATCGGGTTGGTGTCCTTGCCCGACAGCACCGCCGGCATGTCGGGTATGGCCAGCACCAGGCCGGCGGCCGCCAGGATGACCAGCACGCCGCCGAACGCCAGGGCATACATGACCGCCTTGGGCAGGGCGCGGTTGGCGTCGTGAACTTCCTCGCCGACCGACGCCGACGCCTCGAAGCCGATGAACGAGTAGGCGATGTACGCGACCGGCAGCAGGAACGGGCCGATCAGCCAGTGGGCGCCGTGCGCGGTCCCGCCACCGTTGAAGATCACCGACAGTGAGTTCACCCGGTCGAAGATGAGCAGCGCGATGCCGATGCCGATCGAGGCGACCAACTCGCAGGCCAGGGCGACGTAGATCAAGGTCTTGAGAGTCCGGCCGCCGAGCAGGTTCACCGCGGTGCCGCAGACCAGGAAGCCCACGGCGACCAGTTCCGTCGTCAGCTGGGCGGGCGCGTTGTCGCCGAAGGCGCCCAGCAGGTACGGGGACGCGGCGAGCGCCAGGACGACGATCGCGAGGGTCAGGCCCCACATGTACGCCCAACCGGTCAGCCAGCCGAAGCGGCGGCCGATCAGCTCCCTTGACCACGCGTACACGCTGCCCTGCAGCGGCCACCGCGACGCCAGGTTGCCGAAGACACCGCAGACGAACAGCTGGCCGACCAGGACCAGCGGGAACGCCCAGAGGAAGGCCGGGCCGGCGGCGACGATGCCGATGGCGAACACGGTGTAGATGCCAACGATCGGCGACAGGTCAGCGAAGGACAGCGCGAACGCGGACCGCAGGCCGAATTCCTTAACTGGCTGACGGGTCAGCGGGCTGTCGTCAAGGGGGACAGTTGTTTCGGTCACGGCGTGCGCTCCTTGGTTGTCACCCAGTAGGCGTCATGTGGAAATTGCGGCTGCGGGCAGGCCCTGGGCGACAACCCCAGCGACATCGTGTGCGCGGCGACCTCGCCAACCGTTGCGATCCACAGGCCGGGAAGTGCCTTCATCCGCTCGATCAGGGTGCTGAGGGCCTCGGCCCGGGACGGCCGGCCCGTCAGGAAGGGATGACAGCACAGCGTGAAGACGGCCCCGAGACGATGCAGCGCCTGTAGTTCCAGCGTCCACATCTCGAGCGCCTTGGCCGGGCTCTCGATCACCCCGGAGCCGATCAGGCCGGGCAGGAAGGCGTACTGCTCCCAGTCGTCCAGGCCCCACGAGACCGGCACCTCGGCGAGCACCTGCCCGTCGCCGACGGACAGCGGGTACGGATGGTCGGCGTCCATCAAGCTCGAGTCGTACAGGAAGCCGCGCTCGGCAAGCAGCGCGGGCGTGTGGTAGTTCATCTCCCACATCGGCGCCCGGTAGCCAACCGGACGCACCCCCGCCACGTCCCACAGGGCCTTGAGGCCGAGGTCGAGCATCGCTGCCTCAGTCTTCGCGTCCATCCCGATCGTGTTCTCGTGGAAGTAGCTGTGGTGGGCTATCTCGTGGCCAGCGCCGGCGATGGCGCGGACCACCGACGGGTACCGGTGCGCGGTGTAGCCGGGGACGAAGAACGTCGCCTTCACGTCGTGCCGTTCGAGCAGCCCGAGGATGCGTGGCACCCCGACCAGCGGGCCGTAGGACTGGTGGCTCATCGGGGACATCCGGCTGACGGATGACAGGTCGGCGGTGAGCACCGCCGACTCGGCGTCGATGTCGAAGGTCAGGCACGCGGCGGCCTGGATCCCCGCGGGCCAGGTGACTGGCACTGCGGGAGTTGCGCTGCTTGTCATGTCCGTGTCAGGCACGCGTTCGTTTCCTTTCGCTAGGGAAAGGATCAACGTGGCGGTGAACGAGGTGAATGCGACTAGAGGCAAAGACCGCGTGCATGATTCATACTGAAGTATGAGGAAAACGCCCTGGCCTGGAATTGTTTCGTATGTGTGAACGGCCATGGCAATAACCGTTCGTGACCTCATTCGGCTGCCGCACCTGCGGTTCACGGTGGTGGCCGGTGAGGCTGGGCTCGATAACGAGGTGAGCTGGGTGCACACCTCTGACCTGCCGGAGCCATGGAAGTGGCACGGTGCGGGGGAACTGCTGCTCACCAACACGGTCGGCCTGCCCGCGGAGGAGGCTGAGCAGGTGCAGTTCGTGGAACGGCTCAGTGAGTGCGATGCGAGTGGCCTGGGGATCGGACTGGGCCTGTCCGGCCCTTCGCTGCTCGCCGGCGCGAGGCGCCGCGCCGACGAGCTCGCGCTGCCGCTGCTGACCGTACCGCTGAGCACCCCGTTCACGGCCATCGTCCGCGCGGTCGCCGACGCGAACTCGCGCGAGGAGTCCAGGCAGTTGTGGCGGGTGTCCCGGCTGTACGAACTGCTCCGCACGTCCGCTGCGGCCGGCAGTTCAGGGCAGGAACTCTTCCGCAAGCTCGGTGAGGAGCTTGGCGTGCGGCTGTCGGTCGTGGACCCAGCGACCGGGCACTCGCTGTTCGGCGAAGGGGAATGCCGCTACGCTGCCGAGCTGGCCGCCGGCTACGGGACTCACGGCAATACGCTTCCTGCGATGCTCACGCTGCGGCCGCCGCACGCTGAGCCGGGGGCGGTCGCCGCCGTCGCGGTCGCGATGCCAGGCGAGCACCCAACCGCGCTCGTCGTCGAGTTCACCGACGGCCAGCTCCCGAGCATGGTCCTGCTGCACCACGTCGCGGTAGGCGGTGCCCTAGAGCTGGCCAGGCTCATGGAGTCACAGGAACGGATGCGGCGGCTAGGCTCGAACACGCTGACACGGCTGCTCGACCGGCGCATCGACTCGCATGCGGCGCAGCTCCAGCTGGCCGAGCTTGGGCTGGACCTGGCCAAGTGCGTACTCATCGCCGCTAGCGCCGCCGGGGACGGGACAGCGGCGCACCGCCGCCTCGCCGCGGCCCGCGTGCCCCACGCCCTGCTCCACCGGGACCACACCGTGTACTTTCTGCTGCCGGCCACGGCCCTGGACACGGCCGTCGCCGCCGAGATCTGGCCAAGCCCCGGTGGCGGCACGGCCCGGCTCGGGGTGAGCGACCGGATCACGTCCCCGAGCCGGGTGGCGGACGCGGCGCAGGAGGCCCGCTGGGCCCTTGCGGTCGCCAGCGCAAGCGGCCAGCGGGCGGCCAACTACGGGGACGAGTCGATGACCTTGCCGCCCCGTACCCCGGCCGAGGCGCGGGTCCTGGTGTCCAGGATCCTGGCCCCGCTGATCAGGCACGATGCCGGGCACAGCACCGACTACGTCGCCACCTTGCAGACGTTCCTGCGGACCGACCGCTCATGGCGGGACGCCGCGGCGGAACTGCACATCCACCGGCAGACCCTCGGCTACCGGCTGCGGAAGATCGAGCAGCTCACCGGCCGGGGAGTCACCAGGACCGACCACATCGCGCAGTGGTGGCTTGCCCTGCGCGCGAGAGACCTGCTCGCGGGCCAGCCCGGAGACCGGTGACGCTCGGCCGGGCAGCATGCCGAACGATTGCGTCGGTGATCGTGTCAAGTCGCCGTGTCGGCGGCGGCGGTCGATCGCCGCCACGCGCAGGCATCGCGCAGGGCACCGATCTGGGTACCGTGGTGACCCACCTCATTGAGTGTGCCGGCGATGAAGTGCGTGGCCGGCTGCGCGGGACCCGGCGGACCGACAACACACAGGCCGCCTCTCGGCGGTTCCACGGCGTACGTGTACCCGGCGGTCGTCACTTCGAGCTGGTCGTCGTCGGCCCGCTCGATCGCACCGCGGAGCCTGCGCCAGCCGTCGCGCAACGCGCTGACGGCCTCGGCAGCGCTGCTGAAGATCGGGTGATGAGTCAGGTAGGGGGATGTCAAGCCGCTGGCCATGGTGCGCATCCCGCGCAGGAGGTCGATGTCGCACAGGCGGCCTGGCATCGACCCTATGTGCCAGTACAGCCAGGCGATGGTGGTCACCGGGACCGGAGTCGGCTCAGGAATCTCAAAGTCAGCCACCCATTCGCCGGCTCCGAACGGGTTCGATGTCCTGCACTCGACGCGCCGGCGAATGCTCCAGGTCGTCGTGAATGGCTCCCAGAAGAACTCATCATCGGTCAGGGCCGCCCAGGCCCGGCCAAGGGTGAAGTACTCGATTTGGTACATCAGCTCAAGCAGTGTCTCGGCCGGTTTCCCGGTCATGAGCCGCATCGTACTCAAGCCCTGCGGACCCTCCTGACAAGGTGCCAGCAGCTTGGCTATCAACATGCGGATCTAGGTTGAGTTCCGCCACAGCTAACCATCACGGCATCCTGGGAACAGTTCCATGAGGGTCGTTGACGGTGTCCATTCCGCTGTGTGCTGGGGCATCAGGGTTCGTCTCGTAGGCGTCTAGCTCGGGGACGGACAGCACTTCCCTGATGCAGGCAGCAGACCCGCAGATGTAGGCCCAGCGAAAGTCGGTATCGGTGCACAGGCACCACGACCTATCATCCGGCCACTAGTAGTTAGGGTCATGCGGAAGGTGCCGATACGTGTCGAGCGCGCCGCCCAGGAGGTAGAAGTCCCGCATGGGATGGCGCACCTTGGGCTGCGGCTCGAAAATGTGCTCATTGAGGTCACCGAAGCTATTCCACAGCAGAAACCAGCAGTGCGTAGAGACGGTGTGCCTGGCGAGGATGGGCAGCGAGGCGTCAAGCTGTTCATCTGCCAGATCATCGAGGCAGCTTGCCTCCTGCCCAGAGGCCAGGATGGTTTCTTGGTCCATGCGGGCATGCGCCACGCGCCCGTTGCCCTGGGCGATCTCCGTCCAGGTGACGTGTTCCTGGCCGGTGACGGCGCCATCTGTTTCGATGACCTTAGGCGTGCGCGTCGTACCACGTCTCGTGCTCCTGGATGGACATGGTTCCGCTTGTCAGCGGGGGCGATGCCATGCCAGCCCGACTGGGCAGAGTGATCCGTCATTGTGGCAAGTTACCGCCCGGCATGTGAGACGGCGTACCTGCGGTGCTCGCCGCCGACCGCTAAGGAATCCCGGTGCTTCAGCTGACAACGCGAGGCACCGGCCCCGCCAGACATAGTGATCGGCGACGTGGTGGAGTTCCGCCACAGCTAACGCTCTGGTGATGTGCCGCGTCGTCAGGGATCATGTGTACGGTCCCGGTGCCGTCCTAAGCTCTGGTGATAAATCAGTCTGACAGCGCCTCGCTTGCGGCTAAGGCGCTGATGATGCTGATGATCAAGTACTCGGTGGCCGTGGTGATCGCGGCGTCGGCGCTGCTAACCGCCGCATGCTCGACCGGCGGCAAGGGCGGCCCGCTGGTAACGCAAAACAACGAAGCCGTGCAAGCCTGCGTACCGGCGCCTAGCAGCTATCCGTCCGACGACATACCCGGGTGGGACTCGCCGGTCGGGTTCGCCCTTGTCTGGTATTACAACGCCTCTACGTCGCCGGTCGTCGTCGAGTCGGTATCCCTGATCGACGCGCACAACCTTGTCCTGCACAAGGCGGTCGTCTACGAGGCGGAGCGTGAACAGCACCAGCTCACCCTGGTCGACGGGTGGCCGGTAATCAGCCTGGGCTCGGACCCGGCCGCATGGGCGCGACGGCAGAGCGTTCCCGGCGCGGTGATCCGCCCGGATCCGCCGAATGCCGGCATCACGACGCATGACGCCTACGAGGTCGTCCTTGACGTCTCGGCCAAGACCCGCGCAGGAGGGTACGCGATCGGCCAGCAAGTAACCTACCGGCAGGGGAACGGGCAGTACACGATCCGCTGCTACGCGGGCTATGTGATCAGCCCACCGGGCGGACCGGAGGGTGGCCTGCGGTGCTCGGCCTTTGAGAAGGCAATCTCCGCCGCCTGGGCAAGCTCGTAACTCCGGCACTTGCACCCAGATCCGAGGCGCTGGCCAGTCATGTTGAAGAGCCAGGTGGTGGAGTTCCGCCACAGCTAACCATCACGGCATTGCGACTGACAGCAGTTAGGCTCGGCGTCATGACGGTCTTCGAAGTCCCGGGATCCAAGTCCATCACTGCCCGCGCGTTGTTTCTTGCGGCTGCGGCCCGTGGCACCACGGTGCTGCGCAAGCCGCTGGACTCCGATGACACAGCCGCCTTCGTCGAGGGCCTCGCCGCACTCGGCTACAGGCTGGATCGGACACCGGGACAGTGGCGGGTCGAGGGACGCCCACAGGGACCGGCCGTCACGCAGGCTCACGTGTTCTGCCGCGATGGCGCGACTACCTCCAGGTTCCTGCCCACACTGAGCGCAGCGGGCCACGGCGAGTTCCACTTCGACGCGTCCAGCCAGATGCGCCGCCGTCCCCTTGGTCCCCTGACTCAGGCGCTGCGCAGCATGGGCGTCGACCTCGTCCACGAGATCGAAGAAGGCCACCACCCGTTGACCATCCGTGCCGACGGGATCAAGGGCGGGCACATCACGCTGGACGCCGGCCTATCCTCCCAGTTTCTCAGCGCGCTGCTGCTCGTCGGCCCGCTCACCGCCGAAGGGCTTGCCATCACCGTCACCGACCTCGTCTCGGTGCCGTACGTGGAGATCACCATGGCGATGATGGAGCGCTTTGGGGTCGGCGTCGAGCGCGACGGCGACACCTACCTCGTGCCCTCCCGGCCCTACACCGCGGCCGACTACCTGATCGAGCCCGACGCCTCGACAGCGAGTTACTTCCTGGCCGCGGCTGCGCTCACCGGCCGTAGTATCACCATCCCCGGACTCGGGTCGCACTCCCTCCAGGGCGATCTCCAATTCGCTCAAGTACTTTCCCGAATGGGAGCCGACGTTACGATCACCCCGGAGTCCGTGACCGTCACCGGTCCCGCAAGCGCAGGCCTGCGCGGCGTCACCGTCAACATGCGCGATATCTCGGACACCATGCCCACGCTCGCTGCGATCGCACCCTTCGTCAGCGGCCCGGTCCGCATCGAGGACGTCTACAACACTCGGGTCAAGGAATGCGACCGGCTCGAAGCGTGTGCAGAAAACCTCCGCGCCATGGGCGTTCCAGTCCAGGTAGGCCGCGACTGGATCGAGATCCGCCCGGGCCAGCCTCGTCCAGCGCACATCGCCTGCCACGGCGATCATCGCATCGCGATGGCCTTCAGTATCGCCGGCCTGGTTACGGCCGGCATCAGCCTGGACGATCCGGAATGCGTCAAGAAGACGTTCCCTGGATTCCACGCCGCTCTCGTCGCGCTTCAGGCCGCCTGGCAACAGACCGCGTGAGGGTGAATCCTGCCCCGGTGGAGTTCCGCCACAGCTAACCATCTCGGCCGGTTGGCCCGCGTGTGCTTGGCTGGACTGGTTCCGCACGGACGGGGAGGTACGAACATGCCGAGGTTCCCTATCTTGATGCACACGGCGCTGGATGCCACGGATGGTCGGGAACTTGCCGAGTTCTACCGCGCATTCCTCGGACTGCGCTATCGGCCCGGCGATGAGCCACCTGACGATGGGAGCGTTGACGACGCTGACTGGCTCGTGCTGGTCGACGAATCCGGCCAGCGAGTCCTTGCGTTCAACCAGGTCGCATCGCTCGCCCGGCCAACATGGCCGACCGACGAGGTACCCAAGCAGATGCACCATGACTTCCGCGTGTCTAGCGTCGTAGAGCTGGAGGAGCAGCGCCGACGAGCAGAGGAGCTGGGGGCGGTCTTGCTCTACGACCGCTCAGACGACGAGGGCGAGCCGTTGTACGTGCTTGCCGATCCCGCTGGGCACCCGTTCTGCGTCTTGGTGTCCGCTGGGTAGTTGAAACGGTTCGCGGTGGAGTTCCGCCACAGCTAACCATCAGGAAGCGCTCCGCATCACGCCTAGGCTTGCGGCCATGCCGTCAGGCGACCTGCGATATTGTCGCTACCCCCTGAGAAGAGGAGCAAGAGATGCGGCCTCCGGACGTGCCTGTCATCGCTGAGGGAGAGATCCCCAGCGGCGAGCGCTGGTCCCTCATGGCAGGTGGAACGTCCGATGACTACTACGTGGGACTGAAAACCGTCCACCAGGATGGCCACGCTGACGGCGGAGGGATGCAGGGCCCTGCGCTTAGTGCCGGGATCCCGTTCAAGTTCTGCCTGAGTCAGAACGGTGACGAGCCCCTCAGCGTGATGGTCTGTACCGAGTCCCGCGTGCGGAGCCTTCGCCTTGGCTCGCCGGGAGGGGAGTCCTGTGACCTGCTGCCCGTCGCGGAAGACCAGGCGGTCGGCGTCACATTCTTCGTAGCCTTGCTCCCGTGGAAAGCCTCAACTGTCTCGATGGAAGGCTTCGACGGCGGCGGCCAGTACGAGCGCCCTCTCCGTAATCGCTGAGTGCAGACCCTACGCCGCCCGCGCCTACGCCCAGCAGCCCGTCGACGCCGTAGCCGGACTGCGATACTGGCGGGCATGCGCTGGACCGTGCACAGTGAGAGGCCGCAGTGCGAAGACGAGTGGATCGACATCCGGCTCGCCGATGTCGAACTGCCCGACGGCCGCCACCTAGAACACCGACTGATCCGTACTCCGCCCGGCGCCGGCCGCGTCACGGTCAAGGACGGGCGTGTCCTGCTGCTATGGCGGCACCGGTTCATCACCGGCACCTGGGGCTGGGAGATCCCCGTCGGCAAGATCGACCCCGGCGAAGACCCCGCCCACGCCGCCGCCCGCGGCGAGATCTCCACCAGTACCACCCTCGCCGCGTTGCTCTACGCGCTCACGTGCCAGCCACCGGCGGTTCCGTTCGGGGCCTAGCCGAGCAGGGGGAAGTGACAGGCCGCGACCCGGCCAGGCGCCACTTCCCGCGCGATCGGCCGCTCGGTGGCGCAACGCTCCCTGGCATAGGGGCAGCGCGTCCGGAACGCGCAGCCCGACGGGCCGTCCATCGGGTCAGGCACGTCCCCGGTCAGCAGGATGCGCTCGCGGGGGATCGTCGTCTCGTCCGCGATCTCCGGTTCCGCCGAGAGCAAGGCCTGGGTGTACGGATGGGCTGGCTGCTGGTAGAGGCTCTCGGCGTCGGCCAGCTCGACGATCTGCCCGAGGTACATCACGGCGATGCGCGCCGACACGTGCCGCACCACCCCGAGGTCATGGGCGATGAAGACATAGGTGAGGTCGAGCTCGTCCTGCAGGTCAGCGAAGAGGTTGAGCACCTGCGCCTGGATCGAGACATCGAGCGCCGACACGGGCTCGTCGGCGACGATCACCTTCGGCTCCATGGCGAGTGCGCGGGCGATGCCCACGCGCTGGCGCTGCCCGCCCGAGAACTCGTGGGGGAACCGGTCGGCATGACTGGCGTCGAGCCCGACCACGTGCAGCAGTTCACGGACCCGCCGCTCCCGGGAGCGCCGGTCTCCGTAGCCGTGAATCTCCAGTGGCTCACCGATGATGTCACCGACACGCCGGCGCGGGTTGAGCGAGGCGTAGGGATCCTGGAAGACTAGCTGAAGCTCCTTGCGGACGGGGCGCAGCTGCCGGCGGGACAGCTTGCTGATGTCGCGGCCACCGAACGTCACCGTGCCGGACGTGATGTCCGTGAGCCGCACCAGGCACCGGCCGAGGGTGGACTTGCCGCAGCCTGACTCGCCGACAATGCCCAGAGTCTCGCCCGCGCGCACTTCCAGCGAGACGCCGTCGACGGCGCGCAGCACGCCGCTACGCCCCCGTCCGCGCCGGTGCACGTTGAACGTCTTGGTGAGGTTATCCGTGGCGAGCACGACCTCACGCCCTGCGTCACTCACTGCGTCGCCCCCTCGAGATCATCCGGCTGATCACGGCGGACCGCCGCCTGCGCTATCTGAAGCCGGAGCTGCTGACGGTCATCCCGGGGCAGCCAGCAGGCGTCGACGTGGTCTCCGGTGCCGCCAAGCGCAGGTCGCACCGCGCAGGCATCGTGGCGCAGGCGACAACGCGGGCCGAAGGCGCAGCTCTCGGCGATCTCAAGTGGCGATGGCGGTGCTCCGGGAATCACCGGGAGTCGGCGGACCCGCCCGCCGCGGGTGTTCGGCACCGAGGAGAGCAGCCCCCACGTGTAGGGGTGCTGCGGCCGGTGGAAGACAGCGCTCTTCGGCCCCTGCTCAGCCACCCGGCCGGCGTACATCACCAGCACCCGGTCGGCGATCTCGGAGACAACGCCCATGTCGTGGGTGATCAAGATGACAGACGAGCCGTGGGCCGCCTGCAGCCGCCGTATTAGGTCGAGGATCTGCGCCTGCGTGGTGACGTCGAGCGCTGTCGTGGGCTCGTCAGCGATCAGCAGCGCCGGATTACAGGTAAGGGCCATGGCGATCATCACCCGCTGCCGCATGCCGCCGGAGAACTCGTGGGGATACTGGTGGATACGGCGCGCCGGATCAGGGATTCCCACCTCACCGAGCATCCCGGCCGCCCGGTCAAGCGCGGCCTTCTTCGTCACCCTCTCGTGCGCCCGGACTTGCTCGGCGATCTGCCAACCGACTGTGTAGACCGGGGTGAGCGACGTCATGGGGTCCTGGAAGATCATGGCGATCTCGCGACCGCACAGCCCGCGCATCTCGCTCTCGGGCAGCGCCAGCAAGTCACGCACCTCAAGGTCACGCCCGCGGAAGTAGGCGTGACCGGTCACGGATGCGTTGGGATCCCTGATGAGCCGCATGAGCGTCATCATCGAGACGCTCTTGCCAGAACCGGACTCGCCCACGATGCCCAGCACCTCCCCCTGGGCAACGGTGAAAGACAGGCCATCGACCGCGGTGACGATGCCCCGCCGGGTGCGGAAGCGCACGGTCAGGTCGCGGACGTCGAGAATTGGTTCAGGCACGGCGCACCCTGGGGTCGATGGCGGCGTAGACGATGTCGACCAGCGCATTGGCGAGCACGACGAAGAACGCCGCGTAAAGCACGCAGGCCATGATCACCGGGAGGTCGAGGTCCTGCAGGGAGTTGTAGGTGAGCAGGCCGACTCCTGGCAGCCCGAAGACCACCTCGTTGAGCAGCGCCGCCCCCCCGACGAGCGCGCCGAAGTCGAGCCCGAACAGCGCCACGATCGGGATGAGGGAGCAGCGCAGCGCGTGAGCAACCAGGACGCGCCGCTCCGACAGGCCCTTGGCCCGTGCCGTGCGTACGTAGTCCTCGTTGAGCGCCTCAAGTATCTCGCCGCGCAGAACGCGGGCGTAGATGCCCGCGTAGAGGACCGCCAGCGTCAGCCAGGGGAAAAGCAGGTGCAGGGCCCACTCGGCCGGGTTGGCGGTCAGGCTGACGTAGCCGAGAGGCGGCACCCAGGAGAATGCCCCGGAGTGCCACTTGTCCTGCGTGACCAGGTTGACGACCTCGCCGAGCCAGTAGGTAGGCACCGACACGCCAACCACGCCGACAACCATCATCACCGGGTCAGCGACCGACCCGTGGGTGGCCGCGGATATCGTGCCGAACAGGACGCCAAGCAGCATCCAAATCACGGCGGCGCCGATCACGAGGGAGAGCGTGACCGGCGCGGCCTGCAAGATCTGCGGGATGACCTCGGTTCCGCGGTTCACGTACGACGTGAGGTCATGCCTGACGAGGAGGTGATCCATCATCAGCAGGTACCTGATCGGCAGCGGCCGGTCCAGGCCGAACGTGTGGCGCACCTGGGCCAGGGTCGCTGGATCGGCGTTGCGCCCGGCGATCCTGGCTGCCGGGTCGACGCCAGGGGTCGCGAAAAAGATGAGGAACGTCACGACGCTTATGGTGAAGAGCACCAAGACCGTGGAGGCGAGGCGGCGCAGAACGAAGCGGGTCATGCGGCCCCCCGCAGCCGTGCCTTCGGATCGAGCGCGCTGCGGACGCTGTCACCGAGCAGGTTCAGCACCACGGCGGTGATGACGATCATGAGCCCGGGGGCGATCGCAACGATGGGCCGCGTGTAGAGCAGCCCGAGACCGTCGTTGATGATCGTGCCCCAGCTGGCGTTCGGCGGCTGCACGCCGACCGAGAGAAACGACAGCGCCGATTCGGTGAGCATGTTGATCGCGGTCATCAGGGGCAGGAAGACCAGCACCATGGGCGCGACGTTAGGCAGCACGTCCCGCCGCAGGATCCGGGCATCGGAGCCGCCGACGCCGATTGAGGCGTGGATGAATTCCCTGCCTCTCAGGGCAAGTACCTGGGCGCGCACCGGCCGGGCGACGTAGGGCACGTAGACCGCCGCGATGATCAGCACCGGGAGCCAGATGCTGCCCGCTCCGACGGTGACCGGCCCGAGTCGCAGCCCATTGGTCAGCAAAACCACCGAGAGTGAGATGGCGAGCAGGTAGACAGGAAAGGCCCAGATCACGTCGAAGAACCAGTTCAGCACGGCGTCGACCACGCCGCCGAAGTAGCCAGAGATTACGCCGAGAAGCGCGGCGATGACACAGCAAATGAGCGCTGAGCTGATTCCGATCAGGAGGCTGTTGCGGCCGCCGTAGAGCAGGCGCGCCATCACGTCCCTGCCCTGGTTGTCCGCGCCGAGAAAGTAATGGCGGACGTCCCAGGTCGGGCCGATCGGAGTGACGCCAAGGCCCAGCCCCGTGGTCGTCGGCGCGAGGACGGGCACTGTCTTGCCATCCACTAGCGTCGTGCCTGACACGTTCGACATGAACGGGTTGGTGTGTGCGATGTAGTGCGCGTAGACGGGCGCCAGCAGGCACAACAGGACGATGAGCAGGAAGATCGCGGATGAGGCGATCGCCGTGCGGTCTCGTGCCAGATCTGCCAGCGCTGTCCGCCATGGTCCCCCCGTGGGGACCATGGCGGACGGCGTAGCGACTGTCGTCTCGGTCACTTGACCCAGAGCTGGTCGACCAGCATGTAGAACTGCTTGCTGAACTCGTAGTTGCCGACCCTGCTTGACGTGAAGTCAATCAGCTTGGGGGTGAAGAGCGGGGCGACCGGGGCCTGCTCCATCACGGCCTTATCGATCTGACCCCACATCGTGTTGGCCTGCGTCAGGCTGGTCCGCTCCGTCTTGAGAGCGGCATCCATCTGGGCGTCGATGCCCTTGTCGCAGAAGCCGGCGATGTTGATGCTCGAATCGCTGCCCGGGTGGAACGAGGCGCACGACAGCAGCACATGCAGGAAGTCCGAGGCGGCGGGGTAGTCCTGGTACCACGATGAGATCGAGATCTGCACCTTGTTGTTGGTGTTCTGGATGTAGGTGAACTGGATGTTCGGTGAGATCGGCTTGAGGACGGCCTTGTAGCCGATCTGGTTCAGCACGCTCTGCAGGTACTCACCGAGTTGCTTGTTGACATCGTCGGACTGGACGACGACGCCGACGGTCTGGCCGGCCGTGCCAGACTCCTTGACCAGTTGCTTCGCCTTGGCGAGATCGGGTGCGGTCCAGGTCGCGCCACCGCTGGCCGTGTAGTCGCAGAAGTCAACGTGCCCGGGGAAGCCTGGCGGCAAGAAGGTGCAGGCGGGTGAGGCGAGATTGCTCCCGCCGTAGATCTTGACCATGGCGGAACGGTCGATCGCCCAGTTGACCGCCTCGCGGGCCTTGACGTTGTTGAACGGCGCGATGTTGGCGTTCATCGGGGCGTAGAACATCGCCGTCAGCGTGTTGACGTGCGCTTGGCTGGCGTACTTCGTGCCGATCTCGCCTAGCCGGTCGGCGGGCAGCGGGTCGAAGATCCAGTCGGCCTGCCCATTCTCGACCGCGGTCACCTCATCCTCGACGGTGAGGCCGAAGGTCTGGATGATCTCGTCGGGGTAGCCCTGCGGCTCGGCCGCGGCGGACCACTGCTTGAAGTACGGGTTGCGCTTCAGCACGAGCTGACGGTTGGGGTCATAGGACGCGAAGTAGTACGCGCCCGTGCCGGGGATCGGCGTCGAGCCCTGGTCCTTGCCGGGGGTCGAGGCGGGCAGGATCGTCGCGTGCGGCACCGAGAGCTTGTACTCGAACTCCGGGTCCGGCGCCGTCAGGTGGATCACGACCGTGCTGGTCGCCGGGTCGGCCACGACTCCCTTCGGCAGGTCGCACGTCGCCGGGGTCTTGAGGCAGGCGTCGGCGCCCACGATGCCGTTGTAGAAGGTGCCGGCGGTCGGGCTGGAGACCTTGAAGATGCGCTCAAACGACGCGACGACGTCCTTGGTGGTCACCGGCTGGCCGTTGGAGAACTTGATGCCAGAGCGGAGCTTGAAGGTATAGGTCTTGCCGCCGTCTGTCACCGTCGGCATGGCGGCCGCCAGGTCGGGCACGACCTGAAAGCTGGCCTGGCCACTCACCTTCTGGAACGCGAGCAGGCCGTCGTACGTGGCCTGGTAGAGCTGCCAGTACTGCAGGGTGTAGTTGATCTGCGGGTCGAGCGTGCCCCCGGCGGCGTTGGCGACTAGGTGCAGCGTGCCGCCAGCGTGGGCGGCGTTGTAGCCTGCGGCCGCCGGGGCAGACGAGCTCGCCGAGCCGCTCGCCGAGGCGGAAGGGCTGCTGCTTGCGCCTCCTCCGCTGCTGCAGGCCGCGATCGCGGACAGGACGGCAACGCTGGCGAGCGCTGCGGCGGTTCTGTGATGCTTCATGGACACTCCGGGAATGAGAGGGGCGGGCGGTCAGTCGTGCTCGCGGAGGAACATCCCGACGACATCGAGGAAGCGCTCTTCCTCTTCGACGTGAGGCATGTGGCTGGACTCGGCAAAGACCTCCCAGCGCACATCAGGGATCGCGTCGTAAAAGGGCTGCATCGTTGCGGCCGTCGCCTCGTCGTAGGCGCCGTTGATCAGCAGGGTGGGCGCCGTGATGCGATGAGCCCGGTCCGCCACGGACCAGTCGCGCAGCGTGCCGGTGATGTGGAACTCATTCGGCCCGTTCATCGTGTGGTACACGGTCGGGTCGGCCCGGATCGCGTTGTCGGTGTCGATGACCTCCTGCGGGTTCGGCACGACGCGGCACAGGTGGCGGCCATTGAAGACCTTCGTCGCCGCCTCGTACTCCGGATCGTCGTAAGTACCGGCTGCTTCATGTCGCCGGAGTGCTTCCTGGACCTCCTGCGGCAACTCGGCGACGAGCTTGCTCGTCTCGCAGGCCCACAGTTCCATTGAGGCCGGCGAGTCGCAGAGCACGAGCGACCTCATGCCCGGCGGCTGGAGCACGGCATGCTCGGCGCCGAGCATGCCGCCCCAGGACTGCCCGAGTAGGTGGTAGCCGTCGGCGATGTCGAGGGCCGCGAGCAGGTTGTCGAGCTCGTCGAGGAAGACTTGCACGGTCCAGAAGCCCGCGCCCTTCTCCGGCAGGTGAGTCGAGTTGCCGATCCCGAGCTGATCGTAGTGAATGACCGCTCGCCCCTGCTCCGCGAGCCGGGCCATGCGCAGCGTGTAGTTATGCGCCGCGCCGGGGCCGCCGTGCAGCACGACCAGCGGCGGCGCGCCCGACCCGAGGTCACCGGTGATGCGGTACCAGGTCTGCCAGGGCCCGAAGGGGGCATAGCCGGTGACCGTGGGTTCGGGGATCGCCACGGTTCCTCCTAGTTACTCAAAAAACCCGCGATAGTTGCGCGGGTGAAGTAAGACTGGAGGTTAAATGTCCTGGTGGACAAGCCATTTAATAAGGTCTTCATGACGCTTAACACACCAGACACCATCGCCCCCCGCTAGTGAACGGAGAGTGAGGCGTGCCTTACCCCACGGGCTCTGGTGCGGGTGCGGCCGACGGCGTGCGCCGCCTCGTTCACCCCGCGCCCCTCAGCGAGCCGGTCCAGCGCGCCAGCGCCCCCAGTGAGGTCACCGATCGGCTCCTTGCTGCCATCGCCATCGGCGAGTTCCTCCCGGGTGAGCGACTTCCCGCTGAGCGCACGCTCGCCCAGATGCTCGGCGTCGCGAGATCAACCGTTCATGACGCGCTGCACCAGCTGCGCGACGCGGGCGTCGTCGAGATCCGTCTCGGGCGCAGCGGCGGGGCAGTGGTCCGCAGCGACTGGACACCAGAGTCGGCCGGCGCCGTCGCGCGAACGCTCTCGGTTCAGCGACCGCAGCTCGGGGAGCTTTTCGATCTGCGGCGACTCGTCGAGGGCATGATCGCCCGCGCCGCCGCCGAGCGTCGAACCCCCGATGACGTGCGCCAGCTCGAGAACGGCCTGCTCGCCTGCCGCCGCGCTCGGTCGTCGAAAGAAGCCCACGCCGCAGACCAGTCGATCCACCGCGCGGTCGCGTCCGCCACGCAGAACACGCATGTGCTCGCCATGCGCGAGAGCATCCTCGCGACCATCACTCTCGGCATCGGCATCGAACCCTATAGCGCAACCCACTACGACCAGGCGCTCAACGAGCATACGGAACTGGTGGAGGCAATCATCGCCGGCGACGTCGATGGGGCCGGGGGCATCGCCGAACGGCACTTCGAGATCACTCGCGACGTCGTCCAACGAGTCCTCGACCGCCCTGACACTCCGTAGATCGGCCGATCTTCAGGCAGGCGGCGGCCACCCGTCGCGAGCGTGGTCAGTTACCCGATTACCGGGCCTTGAGCAGCTGCCGCGCCATCACCACGCGCTGGATCTGGTTCGTCCCCTCGTAGATCTGGGTGATCGTGGACCACTGGGCAGTTCCCGCAGGTAGATGGCTTGTTGGGCAGCCGGGCGTAGCTCGTCCCACGCGATGCGGTGTTCCACGGTGCTCCTCACCTCGTGTCCCAGGGGACCCGGGCGGTGTCGGGTCCCCTGTCAGGCCGCGGGCTGTCCGGCCTCGGTTTGGCTGGTCGCGGCTCGGTTTGATCCATCCGGTGGGTGATCCATGAGCGTCCGGCCTCGGCGGCTTGGGCACGAAAGACGCGTCCGTCCATCGGCCCGTGGATGGCCTTGTACTCGCGGAACATTGTCCACAGCGCTCCGAGAGCTGTTACAGCGCTAGGAGGCGCGGTACCCCAGGCTGGCATCTGGGCCACCAGTTGCTCGGCGCTTGCTGGGCTGTGTCCGGCCTCTATGAGACGAGGAACGAGCAGGGCCGCGTCGATCCACGAGGCACCCGCGCAGGCGAAGGCCCAGTCGACGGCGAGCACGTCTCCGCGGCCGGTCACCTTGAGGTTGCCGGGGTGGAGATCGTAATGAACCAGGCTGCCGCCGCCCAGCAGTCCGTCGACGCCTCCGCCCACAGCCACGCCCGGGGACGCGTCCACCGGCTTGCCACGCTCGCCACCGTCCTGGCCGGGCAACGCGACGCCGAGAACGCGGCAGGCACCGCGATGCGGATGCTCGACCACGCGACAGGCATGGAATCCCGTCGTATCCACGAGCGCATCGTCGCCGTCCGCGACGCGATTACCAGCGTGTCCGACGGCCGCGCGTCCGCCGAACTGGCCGAGCGGGTCACTGACATGACCGGCGCGCACCTGCGCGCCGGATAGCCGGGCTGCGATACTGGCGGGCATGCGCTGGACCGTGCACAGTGAGAAGCCGCTGTACGAAGACGAGTGGCTCGACATCCGGCTCGCGGACGTCGAGCTGCCCGACGGACGCCACCTGGAACACCGGCTGATCCGCACCCCTCCCGGCGCCGGCTGCGTCACTCTCAAAGACGAGCGCGTCCTGCTGCTATGGCGGCACCGGTTCATCACCGATACCTGGGGCTGGGAGATACCAGTCGGCAAGATCAACCCCGGCGAGGATCCCAGCCATGCCGCTGCGCGCGAAACCGAGGAAGAGACCGGCTGGCGCCCTGGCCCACTCAGTCCGCTCCTGCGGGTCGAGCCCACGCCCGGCATCTCCGACTCCGTCCACCACATTTACCTCGCCGACGGCGCCGAGCGGATCGGGCCGCCCGAAGACTACTTCGAGTCCGACCACGTCAGCTGGGTGCCACTCGCCGACATCCCCGCGCTGGTCAGCCAAGGCGAGATATCCACCGGCACCACCCTCGCGGCGGTGCTTTACGCGCTCACGCGTCAGCCACCGGGAAACTTAAGCCTGCACGCACGGCCTGGACGGGCACCAAGAATCCGCAGGTCAGCGCCCTAATATCACCCCTTCAGCAGCTGCCGCGCCATCACCACACGCTGGATCTGGTTGGTGCCCTCGTAGATCTGGGTGATCTTCGCGTCGCGCATCATCCGCTCGACGGGAAAGTCGCGGGTGTATCCATAGCCGCCGAGGAGCTGGACCGCGTCAGTGGTGACGGCCATGGCCGTGTCGGATGCCAGGCACTTGGCCGCTGAGGACGCGAACGTGAGGTCGGTGACCTTGTCGCCCGCCATGGCACGCTCGGACAGCGCGGCGGCGTGGTAGGTCAGCTGGCGGGCGCCTTCCAGCTTCATGGCCATGTCGGCGAGCATGAACTGCACGCCCTGGAAGTCGGCGATCGGCTTGCCGAACTGCCTGCGCTCCTTCACGTAGCCGGTGGCGTAATCGAGCGCCCCCTGCGCGATCCCCAGCGCCTGGGCGGCGATGGTGACACGGGTGTGATCGAGGGTGGCCAGGGCGGTCTTGAAGCCGGTTCCCTCGGCGCCGATGATGCGGTCGGCCGGGATCATGGTGTCTTCGAGTATGACGGTCCTGGTGGGCGAGCCCTTGATGCCCAGCTTCTTCTCTGGCTCGCCGAAGCTCACACCGGGATCGGTCTTCTCAACGACGAAAGCGGAGATGCCGCGTGCGCCGCGGTCGCGCTCGGTGACGGCCATCACCGTGTAGTACTGCGAGACTCCGGCGTTGCTGATCCACATCTTGGTGCCGTTGAGCACCCACCAGTCTCCGTCGCGCACGGCCCGGGTCTGCATCCCCGCGGCATCGGATCCCGCGTTGGCCTCGGAAAGCGCGTAGGAGAACAGCGCCTCGCCGCGGGCCACCGGCGGCAGGTACTTCTGCTTCAGCTCCGCCGAGCCGGACAGCAGCAGCGGCACCGTGCCCAGCTTGTTCACGGCGGGGATCAGCGACGAGGAAGCGCAGGCGCGCGCGACCTCCTCGATGATGATCACCGTCGCGAGCGCGTCGGCACCCTCGCCGCCGTAGCTGTCCGGGATGTGCGCCGCGTGCAGCCCGGCCCCGGTCAGCGCGTCGAGCGCCTCGGCGGGGAACCGCGCGGCCGCGTCGACCTCGGCGGCGAACGGCGCGATCTTCGCCTCCGCCACCTCGCGGACCGTCTGGCGCAGCAGCCGGAGCTCCTCCGGCAGTTCGTACATCATCGCGCCCTCCCACAGATTGGAACTCAGTACCTCTCATATGGTACTGAGTATCAACGCGCAAGACAAGGCGGTGTGATCCTGGCCGGATTTGTGGTGACGTGAGACGGACACGGCGTCCCGGTTGTCGCCTCACCCGTTGCAGGCACCGGACGGTCTACTCCCCGTGACAAGAGTCAACGATCGTGACAGGCTGCCCGAAGGGTCCGTTTCGTACCGAGCCGAGGGGGTCGCCGTGTCGCCGAGGACATCGCCGCCGTTCCGTGCCGATCATGTCGGGAGCTTCCTGCGACCTGCCAGGCTGCACGAGGCTCGCAGGCAGCGGGCGGCGGGCGAGATCTCCGCCGAGCAGCTGCGCGCGGTCGAGGACGACGCGGTCCGCGAGGTGGTCGCGCTGCAGCGAGAGGCGGGGCTCCGGTCGGTGACCGACGGCGAGTTCCGTCGCACCACCTGGCACATGGACTTCGTGTACCAGATCGGCGGCATCTCCAAGGTGCCGGGCACGCTGCTGTCCACCTTCCACAATGAGAACGGCGACATCACGTACACGCCGGACGCGATCAAGGTGACGCGCCGGCTGAGCATGGACAAGACGATCTTCGGCGAGGACTTCGCGTTCCTGCAGTCCGTCGCGGGCGGCTTGCTGCCAAAGCTGACGATTCCCGCCCCGTCGATGGTGCACTACCGCTCCGGCATCAGGGCCGTGGTGGACGAGGACGTGTACCCGGACGTGGAGGAGTTCTGGGCCGACCTGGGTGCGGCCTACCACGAGGAGGTGCGGCGCCTCGCCGCGCAGGGCTGCCGCTACCTCCAGCTCGACGACACGTCCCTGGCATACGTGAACGACCCGGCGCAGCGCGCCTACATCGCCGAGCGCGGCGAGGACGCCGAGCACATGCACGAGCGGTACATCGCGCTCACCAACGCGGCGGTGGCGGGCCGCCCGGCGGACATGGCGATCACCACCCACCTGTGCCGCGGCAACTTCCAGTCGTCCTGGGTGGCCGCGGGCGGCTACGAGTTCGTCGCCGAAGCGCTGTTCAACGGGCTGGACGTGGACGGGTTCTTCCTTGAGTACGACGACGAGCGGTCCGGCGGCTTCGAGCCGCTGCGCTTCGTGCCGCCAGGCAAGCAGGTGGTCCTCGGCCTGGTGACCACCAAACGCCCAGAACTGGAGTCGAAGGACGACCTCAAGCGCCGGATCGACGAGGCCGCCAAGTACGTGGACCTGGACCAGTTGTGCCTGTCCGGGCAGTGCGGCTTCGCGTCGACCGAGCAGGGCAACGCGCTCACCGCCGACGAGCAGAAGGCGAAGCTCGAGCTGATCACCGCGGTCGCCGCCGAGGTCTGGGGCGAGGACATGTCGAAAAAGTACGGGCCAGCCTAGGTCACCGATGCATGTAAGGCACTTTTAGACATGTCCTTAAGGCTCTCCCTGAGGAGAGGAGGTCAGCCCTTGCCCGCGGGAAACGCGCGCCACGAGGCCGTGCCTGAAGACCCGCCCCGGCTTGCCGTCGTGGCGCCGAGGGCCGCGACGGCGAGCAGCGCCGTCGCGAGGGCAATGGCGGACAGCGGGCTCATCCGCAGGGCGAGGGTGGCACCGGCCGCGCCGCCCGCAACCATGGCGGCGACCACGAGCAGCCGTCGGGCGAGCGCGGCCCGCGCGGCGGTGCGGGCCGGCCCGGCAGAGCCGGGTCCCGTGCCGGCCCGCAGGTCGGCGCCGAGGCCGGTGAGGGTCATCGTCAGCACGGTGGTGGTCATGTCGGGGACGGCCAGCTTGCGTGCCACCGCGTTCTGGATGCCGAGGGCGCCGGCGAGCAGGCAGGCCAGGACATCGGTGACGGCGGCGCCGAAGGCGCCGGCCGCACCGAGCTGGAGGGTGCCGTGGCTGGCACCAGGATCGCCGGACAGCGCCGCGATGAGCAGCGCCACGGCGGCGAGCAGCACCTCGGCGGCGGTGCCCGTGCGCAGCAGCGCGCCGCGGTCGGCCGACCGCGCGATCATCAGCCCGCCCGCGTACGCGCCGACGAGGAAGCCCGCGAGCGCGAACAGCGACGCGGACAGCGAGAACCCGGGCGCGCCGACGAGAGCGAACGCGGCGAAGACCACGTTGCCCGTCATGTTCGCGACGAACACCCGGCCGAGCGCCAGGATGGACACGGCGTCCACCACTCCGGTCACCACAGTCAGCGTGACGAGCAGCGCGGGCAGCGGCCCGAAGCGCGGGTCGGCGAACAGCGACCGCGCCAGGCCGTGCTCGCTAGCCGGGCGGGGTTCGGCAGGGGCAGGGCGACCCGGGCTGTCCCCGGCACCAGTGCTCATGCCCATGATCTTTCCCGCCTGTGGCGGGAATTTGGTTCGCGAACGCGAAACAGCTTGTCAGCGGGCTTTTGTGGCGAGGCACAAGGCCGGACAGCGGTCTGCGGGGGGCGGATACAAGTGAGTTAGCAAACCGCCTGGCCTCGAATATTGCTTCTTGCAGGCGCACCGAGCGGGTGAGAGTATCCAAGACAAATCTCAGGACGCTCGACTCCATATTTGTCACACACCAGCGTACGATTAATCACGAGTAGGTGAATGCCGGTGAGATTTCGGCTGATGTCAGTGCGGACCGCCTGCCTCGGTGGCGCGGCTGCACTTGTGCTGACTGCTGCCGCGTGCAGCAGTTCCTCGTCCCCGTCGGGTAGTTCCAGCCCGAGCAGCTCCGCGCAGGGCTCCTCCACGGGCAGCCCGCTCAACACCAACGCCCCGGTCAAGTCCGGCGGGTCGATCACGGTCCTGGAAAGCTCCGGTTACTCCGGTTCGTGGACCACTCTCGACCCGGCGCAGAACAAGGAAGGCGCCGCCACCCAGGACTTCATGACCGCGATCTACGGCCAGCTCTTCGAGCTCGGCACCGGCGGTGCGATCGTCCCCGACCTGGCCACCAGCTACAAGTTCAGCCCGGACGCCAAGGACGTCACCATCACGCTGCGTCAGGGCGTGAAGTTCACCGACGGCACGCCGTTCAACGCGCAGGCGGTGTACGTCAACTGGGAGCGTGACCTCGGCACGGTCGGCATCTCTAACGGTCTCAACCCCAACTGGCTGATCGCCAAGCTGCCGCCGCCCGCGGGCAGCGCGCCGGGGACGCCCACGCCGCCCGCGCCCGGCGCCATCCAGGTGACCGGTCCTTACACGATCGTCGTACACCAGATCGCGCCGAACGGCGCGTTCGTCGACCAGCTCTTCGACTCGATCCCCAACTGGATCGCGTCGCCGACCGCGCTGACGAGCGAGGGTACGACGTTCGGCCAGAAGCCGGTCGGTGCCGGGCCGTTCATGGTCGTGAGCAACGTTCCCAACAACGAGCTGGTGGTCAAGAAGAACCCGGACTACTGGCAGACCGGTCGTCCCTACCTGGACGAGATCACGTTCAAGACGGTGGGCAGCGACGAGGCTGCCTACGAGGCACTGCTCGCCAACCAGGGCCAGGTCTACGAGAACATGTCCACCTCGGCCCTGATCACGCAGTCCGAGCAGCACCTTCAGGTCGAGAACAACCTGGGCACGTCCCCGTACGACCTACAGCTCAACACCGCGGTGCCGCCGTTCAACAACCCCAAGGCACGTCAGGCGATCTACGCGGCGACCAACTTCGCGCCGATCCTCCAGCACGTCTTCGGCGGCCGGTACCCGATCGCCGAGAGCTTCACCGGACCGGGCGGCATCTGCTACGAGCAGAAGGTGCCCGGGTACCAGCAGTACGACCCGACGCTGGCCAAGCAGCTCATCGCCCAGACCGGCCTTGACAAGGTGACGATCGAGCTCGGCACGATCGCCCTGCAGACCGCGCAGGAGTCCATGGACGCGCTGCGCACCGAATGGGAGTCGCTCGGGCTGAAGGTCCACATCCAGTCCTGGAACCTGCAGGGCCTGATCGCGGCGTTCGAGGCGAACAAGGGCAAGAGCTGGCAGTCGATGGTGCAGACGGCCGGCGCTTACGACCCGGCAGGCGGCATCGGCGTCGGCTTCCGGTTCAGCTCGCTGTCGCCGTTCAGCGGCGTGCACGACCCGGCGCTCGACAAGCTGCTTAACCAGGCGCAGGGCAGCACGTCCCTGAACACCCGCTGCGGCTTCTACAACCAGGCCGCGGCCTACATCGCCAAGAACTACTACGGACCGTTCTTCTTCACCCTGGCCCCGTCGAACGTCGCGGTGCACGGCGTCAGCGGGCCTGGGATCTCCACGCCGCTGTCGTCGGTCGCGGTCGTGCCGACGATCCCGTGGGAGGACGTGTACTACAACCCGTCCTCCTGACCGGAAGACCTGAAAGAAAGACCTGAAGAAAGAAGGGCTCGATTATTCATGGCGCTGGCACAGCAAATCCAGCTCCAGGACGGCACCGGCGCGCGGGAATCCGCGCGCCGGGTCGCCGGCTCGCCGGCCTTGCGGCTGGCGGGCCGGCGTTTGCTGGCCGCCATCCCGGTGCTCATCGGTGTCACGTTCCTGACGTTCGCCGTCATGAGCACGCTCCCCAACAACACCGCGCAGGCGATCCTCGGACTGCAGGCAACCCCAGGACAGGTCGCCGCGCTCAACCACACCCTCGGCCTTGACCAGCCGTTCCTCGAGCGGTACTGGCATTGGCTGATCTCCGTGCTGCACGGGAGCCTCGGCACGTCCATCGGCGGCGTGAGCGTGAACCACGAACTGGCCATCCACCTGCCGGCCACCCTGGAACTGCTGATCTACGCGCTGGTGGTCTCGCTCGCGCTGTCGATCGTGGTGGCCGTGCTCGCGGCGCGCAAGCCCAACGGCATCGCCGACCGGTTCAGCCTCGCGGTGAGCATGCTCGGGCTGTCGATCGCCCCGTACGCGTTCGCGTTCTTGCTCATCATCGTCTTCGCGGTCAAGCTCAACTGGTTCCCCGTCATCTCGGGTTCCGTCGGCACCACCCCCGCGTCGTTCTTCAAGGCGCTGACGCTGCCCGCCGCCGCGATCGGCTTCCCGCTGTTCGCCATCTACACCCGGCTGCTGCGTGCCGACCTCGTGGAGCAGATGCAGCGCGAGGACTACATCGTGACGGCGAAGGCCAAGGGCATCACGCCCTGGAACGTTCTCGTCAAGCACGCGCTGCGCAACTCCATGTTCACCCTCATCACCGTCGTCGGCCTGAACCTGGGCGGCCTGGTGGGCGCGACGGCCATCATCGAGACGATCTTCTCGGTGCCGGGCATCGGCAACGACCTGCTGACCGGCATCGGCAACCATGACGTGCCGCTTGTCGAGGGAATCGTGCTGATCTTCGCGCTCGTCACGGTACTCGGCAACCTCCTCGCCGACCTGGCGTACGCGGTACTCGACCCAAGGATCCGGTATGGCAATTCCAATTCCTGACGCAATGCTCTCGACCGCGGCGCCGCCGCCACTGCCCTCGCTTGTCAGCGCGCGGCAGCTGCGGGCGCAGCGGATCGGCCGCGCGCTGCGGCTGTGGGTGCCCGCCGGGATCCTGATCGTAATGCTCGCCCTGTGCTTCCTGTGGCCGATCGTCTACCACCTGCCCTCGGCCACCAACGGCAACATCATCGAGGCGCAGGAGCCGCCGTTCTCGCCCGGCCACTGGCTCGGCACCGACGCGGTCGGCGTCGACATCTTCTCCCAGCTCGTGTACGGCGGCCGGGTGGCGTTCGAGGTCAGCGCCGCGACCACGCTCATCGGCATGGTGATCGGCATGGCGCTCGGCGTCACGGCCGGCTACGTCGGCGGCTGGACGGACGCGGTGATCTCCCGGGTGCTCGACATCCTCATCGCATTTCCCGCCCTGGTGCTCGCGCTGGTGATCGCCGAGGGACTCGGGCCGAGCGAGCTGCACGTCATCTGGGCGCTCGCGGTGTTCAGCATCCCGGCGTTCGGCCGCGTCTCGCGCGGCGCGACGCTGGTGGTGCGGGGGCTGCCCTACATGGTCGCCGCCCGGCTGGCGGGTACGCGCGGCTGGAAGATCATCGCGCGGCACGTGCTGCCCAACATCATGCCGGGCATCGTGACGTTCAGCCTGCTCGGCATCGGCATCGTGATCATCCTTGAGGGCGCGCTCGACTTCCTCGGCTACGGAATCCCGGCGCCCGGGGCCAGCTGGGGCTCCATGATCGCGAACGGTCAGCAGGTGCTGACGGCTCAGCCGGAATACGTGGTGATCCCGAGCATCGTGCTGCTGATCACCGTGGTCGCGCTGAACATGCTCGGCGACGCGCTGCGCGAGCGGTGGGGAGTCCAGTGAGCAGTCTGCGAACGAACGGCTCCCTCCTGGAGGTCGAGGACCTGCGAGTCGCGTTCGCGGCCGGCGGGCGAGAGGTCCGCGCCGTCGACGGCGTGAGCTACAAGGTCGACGCGGGCAGCACGCTGGCCATCATCGGCGAGTCCGGCTCGGGCAAGACCGTCGGCTGCCGCGCCATCATGGGCCTGCTGCCCGCCGGCGCCGCGATCAGCGGCTCCGCCCGGCTGCGCGGCACCGAGCTGATCGGCCTGTCGGATGCGGCGCTGCGCAAGCACCGCGGCAGCGACATGGCGATGGTGTTCCAGGACCCGGCCAGGTCGCTCAACCCGACGATGCGGGTCGGCGCGCAGATCACCGAGGCGATCAGGACGCACCGCAAGGTCAGCAGGTCCGAGGCGCACGTCCAGGCGGTCGAACTGCTCCGCCTGGTCCGCATCCCGGCCGCCGACCGGCGCTTTTACGAGTACCCGCACCAGCTGTCGGGCGGCATGCGCCAGCGCGTGGTCATCGCGATGGCCCTCGCCTGCCGGCCGAAGCTGCTGATTGCGGACGAGGCCACCACGGCGCTCGACGTGACCACGCAGGCGCAGATCATGGAACTGCTGCTCGAACTGCAGCAGGAACTGGACATGGCGCTGATCTTCATCAGCCACGACCTGGGCCTCGCCGCGTCCTACGCCGACGAGGTCATCGTCATGTACGCGGGCAAGATCGTGGAGCAGGCGCCGGCCAAGCGGCTGTTCGGCGCCGGCGGGACCGTCAAGATGCGGTACACCAGGGCGCTGCTCGACGCGATCCCGCACCTGGAGCGGCCCGCGCACACCGAGCTGCCCGTGGTCAGCGGCCGTCCGCCGGACCCGACCATGCTCCCGCCCGGCTGCTCGTTCGCGCCGCGCTGTCCGAGCGCCGCCGACGACTGCCGGACCACCGCGCCGGGGCTGATCGAGCACGCTCAGAGCCACCGGTGGGCCTGCTGGCATCCATGTGAGAACGGAGGTGCGGCGTGACGCAGGCACCCAGCGATAGTGCGGGGGTTCCAGGGGGTCGTCCCCCTGGGGGGAGTACTGACAGTGCGGAAAAGAAGCCACTGCTGTCGGTACGGGACCTAGTCCAGGAGTTCGTCGTGCGCCAGGCCGGCGGCACCAAGGGCGGCGTCGTGCAGGCCGTCTCCGGCGTGTCGTTCGACATCATGCCGGGCGAGACGCTCGGCATCGTGGGCGAGACCGGGTCGGGCAAGTCGACGCTCGCCCGCGCGGTGCTGCAGGCGCCGCGGCCGAAGTCCGGCTCGGTCCGCTTCCGCGACATGGAGCTGACCAGGCTGAGCGGCAGCGCGCTGATCTCCGCGCGGCGGCACCTGCAGTTCGTCTGGCAGGACCCGTTCGGTTCGCTCGACCCCAAGTGGCAGGTGCGCTCCATCGTCGAGGAGCCGCTCGCCGCGCACCGGGCGGGCGACAGGAACGCGAGACGCAAGCGCGCCGATGAACTGCTCGACCTGGTGGGCCTCGACCCGGCCAGGTACGCCAAGCGGCACCCGCGCGAACTGTCGGGCGGACAGGCGCAGCGTGTCGCCATCGCGCGCGCCGTCGCGCTCGAGCCGTCGCTCCTCATCTGCGACGAGGCGGTCTCCTCGCTCGACGTGCTCATCCAGGCGCAGGTGCTCAACCTGTTCGAGCGGCTCCGCCGCGAGCTCGGCCTGTCCTACCTGTTCATCGCGCACGACCTGGCGCTCGTGAAGCAGGTGAGCGACCGGGTGGGCGTCATGTACCTCGGCAAGTTCTGCGAGGTCGGCCCGGGCGAGTCGGTGTACAAGCAGCCGCTGCACCCCTACACCAAGGCGCTGCTCGACTCGATCCCGTCGACCGAGCCGGGGGCGGCGCGGGCCACCGCGACGCTCACCGGCGAGCCGCCGTCGCCGATCTCGCCGCCGTCCGGGTGCCGGTTCCGTACCCGCTGCCCGCGGGCGCAGGAGGTGTGCGCGTCGGAGGTGCCGCAGCCGCGCGAGCTCGGCCCCGGGCACCTGGTGGCCTGCCACTTCCCGCTGGCCCAGTCCGCGCCCGCCGGCCAGGCGATGGTGCCGCAGGACACGACGCCGACGACGGCCAAGGCACAGCGCTAGGCGCCCGTCACCGTCCCACCTCGAACGATCGTACGGAACGGGTGCGGGTTACACCGCACCCGCACCGCTTCACCTCTATCCGAAAGGAACGGCCGATGCGGCTGCGGATTCTGCTCGAACCGCACCACGGCGCCAGCTACGCGCAGATCCTGGCCCTGGCGACGGCGGCGGAGGAGGGCGGCTTCGACGCCTTCTTCCGCTCCGACCACTACCTGGGCATTGACGCCGACGACACCACCTACCAGCCGACCGACTCCTGGACGACCCTGGCGGGCTTGGCCGTGCAAACGCAGCGGGTCCGCCTCGGCACGCTGGTCAACGCCAGCACGTTCCGGCTGCCGGGGCAGCTCGCCGTCGAGGTCGCCACGGTGGACCAGATGAGCGGCGGGCGCGCCGAACTCGGCATCGGCGCCGCCTGGTACGAGCGGGAGCACAACTACTTCGGCATCCCGTTCCCGCCGCTCGGCGAGCGGTTCGACCGGCTCGAGGAGCAGTTGGCGATCCTGACCGGCATCTGGGACACCAAGCCAGGGGAGCGGTTCAGCTTCGAGGGCAAGCACTACCAGGTGCGCGACTGCGCCTCGATCCCGCGCTTCGCGTCCCGGCCGAAGATCATCATCGGCGGCGCGGGCGCCAAGCGCACCCCCACCCTGGCCGCCAAGTACGCCGACGAGTTCAACGGAGCGCTCGGCCTTGACCTGCGGGAGCGGTACGCCAACTTCAGGCGGGTCTGCGAGGAGGTGGTCGGTCGCGACCCGGCCGGCATCCGGCTGTCCGCCACCGTGCCCACCTGCATCGGACGAGACGCGGCCGACCTGGAGCGGCGCAAGGAGTCGCTCGGCGAGCCGGGCGCCCGGCTGCTGCAGGCCGGGGTCACCGGCTACGCGGACGACCTGATCCGGGTGATCGAGGACCTGGCGACCCAGGGCGCGGACACCGTCTACCTCCATGTGTACGGGCCGTCCGACGTGGCGCACATCGAACTGCTCGGCGAGCAGGTAGTCAGCCGTTTCCGTTAATACGGTCTCTGACCAGGAGGTATTGCGACAGGCCCGACGATCGTCGGGCCTGTTGTCATTTGTGCGGCTGACACAACGCCCTCGCGGCGAAGCTTGTGCAGCGGGCGGATGTCCGCGCGCATTCGCTGAGGCAGCATGAGGAACGTGCAAGATAGCCAGGACAACCCGCCGCAGTTGTGCGCGGCCACCAAATTCGGTGCCGAATTCGGTGTGCAAAGCACTGGCGCGGAAATTACTGGCTCGCGAGTCATAAAATTCGTCTCTTTTCATGCGGGGAATTCCCGTGGAATGCGCTGCACCTGTGGAGATTGACATCAGGGCGGTCCGGCGGCTGCGCGAGTCCGCGGGCGCGCAGGCGGCCATCGAGCCGATGGTCGAAGCGCTGTGCCGGTACGAGGTCGACCTGACGGCGGTGCGCGCGGTCTGCGACTGGATCCAGTACCGGTCGAACTTCCGCGAGATCGCGATGGTCAGGCCGGTGCTCGCCACCGACGCCGCTCTCCTTGCCAGCACTGGCGCCGCCCAGGCCTCGGTTGAGGGCTACGAACTCGCCATGGACCTGCGGCGCTGCGCCCGCCCGGAGACGGACGTCGCCGCCGAGGTGACCGCGGCGCTGTCCGACGCGGTGCACGTCACCGACGGCACCGGCGCCGGGGTCGGCGGACTGGGCGGCGGTGCGGGCGACCGGGTGTGGCTCGAGCCCTGGGTGCCCGGCTCGGCCAGCTGCGTCTGGCGGTTCAACGCGCTGTACTGGCAGGCGCTGGCCGCCTGGGAGAAGGCGACCGGCAAGGAGTACGAGCAGTCGCTGCCCGGCGGTGAGTCCGACGCACGCAACGCCGCCGCCGCCCGCGAGGTCATCCTCGACCTGTTCTCCTGCTGGGACGAACTGGCCTCGCGGCGCGCCCTGCCCGAGGAGCTGTATGTCATCGAGCTCGGCGTGGGCAACGGCGGGCAGGCCCGCACCTGGCTCGATGAGTTCGCCGAGCTCGACCACCGGCACGGCCGCGACTACTACCGGCGGCTCCACTACCTGATGGGCGATTACTCCGCGCACGTGCTCGACCGGGCCCGCGCCGAGGTGGCGCACCACGGCAACCACGTCTCCGGCCTGGTCCTCGAGGCGACCAAGCTGTCGGGCTCCGTCGGGTTCCTGGCCGGCAAGGCGTTCCTGGTCTACATCTCCAATGTCTACGACAACCTGCCAAGCGACGAGGTCGCGGTCATCCGCGGCCGGACCTACCTGGTGCAGACCAGGTCCTACCTGCCGGGCGCGGCCGCGGATGAGATCGCCGCGGGCTTCGGGCTCGGCCGTGCCGAGATCGCCCAGCTCACCGAGCGGCTGCTGCGGATCGGCCCCGAGCTGCTCGCCGAGTCGCTGCCGGAGAAGTTCACCGACACGGGCCAGGCGGTGCAGTTCTGGCGTGCGGTCTGGCAGGCGCTGCGCCAGGCGGAGCGCTACGTGCCGCTGCAGGGACTCGACACCTACCTGATCACCCCGGCGGTGACCGGCGAGATCCTCCGCCCGCTGCTCGCCGCGGAGGGCAACGTGCGGATGCACGTGTCGAACGGCGCGCTGTCGTCGTTCGCCGACACGCTGCCGCTGCTGCACCCGTTCGGCCGGATGGTCTGCCACGACCTGTTCACCACGCGGCCGGGCGACTACCGCGACGGCTTCTTCGGCCCCGGCAAGTACGACGGCTCCGTCGTCAACTGGGTGAACGGCCCGCTGCTGCAGCTGATCGCCAGCCGCCGCGGCTTCGACGTGCGGTTCTCGACGTTCAAGCAGCGGTCCGCGTCCAACGTCAAGACGCTCACGGTCCAGGTCAGGGACTGAGCCGATGACGCTGATCGAGAACGAGGACCGCCCGCTTCCGCTGCTGCCGACCACGGTGGTCGGCTCCTACTCGGTGCCGGAATGGCTTGAGCGGCTCAAGACCGAGTTCTACCAGCGGCGGATCAGCGCGGCCCACCTGGCAGAGATCCACGAGGTGGTCATCAAGGCCGCGATCAAGGACCAGGAGCAGGCGGGCATCAACATCGTGTCCGACGGCGAGCTGCGCAGGGACAACGACATCGACTACTTCCTGGCCAGGATCCCCGGCGTGCACATCGCGCAGCGGGCCAAGTCGGACTACTACGACTACTACGAGGCCGAGGTCAGCGCGCCGCTGCCGGAGGGCGACAAATCGGCACTAGGCCTGGCCGCGGACTACGAGTTCACCCGCGCGCTGACCGACCGGCCGGTGAAATTCTCCTTCACCGGCCCGTTCTCGCTGTCGCGGCGCCTTGACGGCGGCGCCTATGCCAGCCCGGACGATCTGGTCCGGGCCCTGGCCAGGCGGCTCAATACCGAGGCGCGCGCGCTGACCGACGCCGGGGCCCTCTTCCTCCAGATCGACGAGCCGTTCCTGGCCGGCTATCCGGACCAGGCGGCGCTCGCCGTCGAGGCGGTCAACATCGTCACCGACGGCGTGCCCGCCACCTGGGCGCTGCACGTCTGCTACGGCAACCGCTACGCCCGCCCGTCCTGGGAGGGCCACTACGACTTCCTGTTCCCCGCGGTGCTCGAGGCCCGCGTCGACCAGCTCGTACTCGAATTCGCCCGCAAGGGCCTGGAAGACCTCCGGCTGATCAGGGAGTACGGCTGGCCGAAGGCGCTCGGCCTCGGCGTGATCGACGTCAAGTCGCCCGCCGTGGAAAGCCCGGAGCTTGTCGCCGCCAGAATCGGACGGGCGCTTGAGTACATCGACGCCGAACGGCTGATGATCAATCCCGACTGCGGGCTGCGTCACCTCGCACCGGATGTGGCGCGGCGGAAGCTGCGCGCTATGGTATCTGGCGCGGCGATTGTCCGGTCAGAGCTAGGCCCACAACCGAATAGCCTTTCTCCCGTCCCGGGAGACAGCGACTCCCAGATCTCAGGAGACAGCCATGGATAGCGGATTCCTCTTCACTTCCGAGTCGGTGACGGAGGGGCACCCGGACAAGATCGCCGACCAGATCTCCGACGCGGTGGTCGACGCCGCCCTCGCCGGTGACCCGCTGTCCCGGGTCGCCTGCGAGACCATGCTGACCACCGGGCTGATCGTGGTGGCCGGCGAGATCACCACCGCCTCGACGATCGACTACGCGGCCGTCGCCCGCAAGGTCGTCAACGAGATCGGCTACAACAACGGCGAGTACTACTTCGACGGCAACGCGGTCGGCGTGATCGTCGCCATGGACCGGCAGTCACCGGACATCGCCCAGGGCGTGGACACCGCGCACGAGGGCCGGGTCGGCGGTTCCGAGGACCCGCTCGACCGGATCGGCGCAGGCGACCAGGGCATGATGTTTGGCTACGCGACCAACGAGTCGCCCGAGTACATGCCGACCCCGATCATCCTGGCGCACAAGCTGTCCAAGAAGCTGTCCGAGGTCCGCCACTCCGGGCTGCTGCCCTACCTCCGCCCGGACGGCAAGACCCAGGTGACGGTGCGCTACGACGACGCGGGCAAGCCGGTGGAGATCGAGAAGGTGCTCATCTCCACGCAGCACCAGGACGGCGTGGAGTCGAAGCTGCCCGAGGCGCTGTGGGAGGAGGTCGTCACCCAGGTGCTGCCGGGCGATCTGTACGATCCGGCCCGTCTCCGCGACGAGTTCTACGTCAACCCCACCGGGCGGTTCGTCATCGGCGGCCCGGTCGGTGACACCGGGCTGACCGGCCGGAAGATCATCGTCGACACCTACGGCGGCTTCGCGCGGCACGGCGGCGGCGCGTTCTCCGGCAAGGACCCGTCGAAGGTGGACCGCTCGGCCGCCTACGCCGCCCGGTACGTGGCGAAGAACATCGTCGCGGCAGGCCTCGCCGACCGCGCCGAGGTTCAGGTCGCCTACGCGATCGGCGTTGCCAGGCCGCTGTCGCTGCTCATCGAGACGTTCGGCACCGAGAAGATCTACCGCAAGACCATCGTCGAGCTGGTCCAGGACAACTTCGACCTGCGGCCAGGCGCCATCCTGCGCGACCTCGACCTGCGCCGTCCGGTCTACCAGCCGACCGCCGCCTACGGCCACTTCGGCCGTACCGGCGACGGCTTCACCTGGGAGCGGACCGACAAGGCCGACCAGCTCCGCACGCAGGCGGGCCTGGCTTAGTTTCCCTTCAGGCACGACGCGTGCCCCGCGATCCGCGGGGCACGCGTCTTTTTTTCTGCATTGCATAAAGCCGGCGCTTAAGGAATTCCGCAGGTATTCCGATTGGAGATGCCACGCATCGCAGGGATTGATGCATGGTGGCCCGCGCGCTCCGGCCTGCCGGTGACGACGCGGTGACGGACGGGCGCGTGGCGGCAAATGATGTTCTTGATGTTACTCCAGTTAATCAGAGTGACGAAAATCCTTGTGGCCGGCCGTAGTAATCGGCCCGGTGAGTTTGGCGGACCGGGCATTGTCCGGGGTCAGCAGCCATGCGATCGTCGCCGTTAAGCCGGGCCCGGCGCGGGGCGGTCCAGGGCGCGAAGGAGGATTGATAAGCGGCGAAACGTGATGAAAACGTTCTCTGCGGGGGGATGACCCGTCCGCACCGCATGGCGATAATCCCAGAAGAACACCTGATAGCTGCTTGAACTCAAATCACCTAGGTCACCATGGAAAGCAGTGCAAAGAAGCGCCGTTTACTCGTGGGATGTCGACGGTCTCTTCTTCGGCTAGCTCCCGGGTGTAATGGCGGCCTGACAGGCAAAGCCAGGCACCCGTTCGGAAGAAAAATGTTTCTCCGTTAGCCACCAGAAGGCAGAACACATGAATAGATCCTTCCACTGGAGTGCGCGGACGGCGGCGACCGCCGTCGCGGCGCTGTCGCTTGGCGTCCTTGCCGCGTGCAGTTCCAGTTCCACGACGAGTAGCCCGCCGGCATCGTCGAGCGCCCCGGCCGCGAGCAGCTCCGCCCCCGCCTCCTCGTCGGCGTCGAGCACGGCGAGCGCGGGCGCGGTCGACACCACCACGTGCGGCACGAAGCCGGGTGTCGCCGCCACCGGCACGCCGATCAACCTCGGAACGATCAACACCGACCAGCCAGGCACCTCGTTCACCGACATCGCGAACATGGCGCAGGCCTACTTCAACTGCGTGAACGCGAACGGCGGCGTCAACGGCCACCCGATCAAGTACTTCATCAAGACCGAGCAGACCAACCCGTCGCAGATCGGGTCGGTGTCCAAGGAGCTCGTGCAGAGCGACCATGTGGTCGGCATCGTAGGCAACACCTCGATTCTCGAGTGCACGATCGACCACAAGTACTGGGAGGGCCTGGGCTACGACATCATCGACTCGGGCATCGCGCCGGAGTGCTGGTCGACCTCGAACAGCGCCGCGGTCAACATGGGCCCGCGCTACAGCTCGGACGGCGCGGTCCAGTACGTGATCAACACGGTGAAGGTGGACAAGGTCGCATTCGACCAGTCGAACGTTCCCGGCACCGACTACATCGCCGCCGGCCCGAAGGCCATCGCCGCGGCCGCGAACGTGCCGATCCAGACGTTCACCACCAACGTGCCGATCCAGAGCGCGAACTCCGTCGCTCTGCAGCTGGTCCAGGCGGCAGGCAAGAACGGCGCCGTGGTGCTGAACTTCACCCCGCCTGAGGCGCTGAAGATCCTGCAGGCCGCGGCCAAGCTGCACATCCAGAACAACGTCAAGGCGTGGGGCTGCTCCACCCCCTGCGACACCGACTTCCTGGCCAGCGCGCTCGGCACCGCCTTCGACAACAAGCTGTTCATCAACGCGGAGCTGACCCCGGCCGACGGGACCAACACGGCGACGATGAACCTGTACCGTGCCATCCTCAAGCAGTACGGCTCGAACGTCTCCGGCGGCATCGGCTCGTTCAGCCAGTTCGGCTTCGTCGAGGCCCGGCTGGCGGTGCAGGCGCTTGAGACCATCACGGGCGACTACACCGTGCAGTCGGTGAACGCGGCGTTCAAGGCGCTCAAGAACGCCAACACCGGCATGCTCTGCGGGCAGTTCACCTACGGCAACTACCCGATGCACATCCCGAACAACGCGGACTACACCGTCACGCCGAACAAGGGCCAGATGCTGCTCGTCCCCGGTTCCGGATGCCTGAACATCTCCACCGACGACCCGCAGATCGCGCAGTACGTCAAGCTCGCGGGCCGTGCGCCGGCGGACGCGACGTCGCTCGGCGCCTGACAGTAAACAAGGAACAATGCCAAGCTGGTCTGAACTCGAGCCGTTCATCATAAGCGGTCTCGCCCTGGGCGGGGTGTATGCCCTGTCCGGGGTGGGGCTGGTTGTCCTCTACCGCGCTACGGGCGTGCTTTATCTTGCGTTCGGCGCGGTGGGGGCGTTCGGCGCGCTCATCGCGTGGTCCATGGTCCAGGGCGGGATCCCGCAGTGGATCGCGTGGATCGTGTGCATCCTGTTTGGCGGCGTGGTTACGCTCGGCTACGGGACGGTCTTCGGACCGCCCCTGGCCGCGCGTGGCCCGCTTGTCCGCGCGGTGGCCACGCTGGGCCTCACCCTGATCCTCGCCGGGGCGATGGACCTGCTGTGGACCACGAGCGGCGGACAGGCGCGGTCGCTCCCGCTGCCAACGGACGGCGGTGGCTTCACCGTCGCCGGCATCCAGGTGACCTGGACCGAGGTGATCGGGGTCGCCGCAGGGGTGGCGCTGACCGTGGGCACCGGGGCGTTCCTCAGGTACACCAAGCTCGGCACCGCGATGCGGGCGATGGCCAACGACCGGGAGATCACCGCGACGCTCGGGGTACCCGTGCGCCGGGTCGAGGCGGCCGCCTGGTTCGGCTGCGGAGTGCTGGCCGGCATCGCCGGGCTGCTGCTGCAGGATCTCGTCTCGCTCGACGCCACCACGCTCACCTACCTGGTGATCTCATCGCTGGCCGCCGCGCTGATCGCACGGCTGCGGTCGATCACCATCACGTTCGTGGCGGCGCTCGTCATCGGGATGATCCACGACATGGCGACGACCTTCACCGCGCTGTCCAACTACCGGGACATGACACCGTTCGTGCTCGCCGCAGTCGCGCTGCTATGGGTATCGCGGCACCAGACGGTCATGGGCCGCTCCGGCGAGGAGGCTTCGTGATCGACACCACGGGAGCCGAGGACACCGCCGCCGCCGCGCAGCGGCGCCAGCTGCTGCGCGTCCCCGATAACCCGGTAAGGCTTGGGGTGGCGGCCGCGCTGGTCCTGTTCGTGATCTTCGGGCTCCCCGGGTTCATGAACGGGTACTACACCGGCTACCTGACCCTGGCCGCCATCTACGCGGTCGTCGCGCTCGGCCTTGGGGTACTCGTCGGAAGGGTGGGCCTGTTCTCGCTCGGCCAGGGCGCCGTGATCCAGATCGGCGCCTGGACCGGGGCGCGCCTGCTGTACGCCACCACGCAGCCGTATCCCGTCGTGCTGATCGAGGCCGGCCTGGTCACCATGCTGATCGGCACCGCGATCGGGCTGCCCGCGCTGCGGATGCGCGGACTGTACCTGGCGCTGATCACGCTGATGCTGGCCGGCGCCATCACGGTCATCCTGGCCACGGTGAACTTCCCCAACGGCGGCGGTGGCTTCAGCGGCTACAACGGCAATTCCGTGCACATCCCGCCGATCAGGCGGCCCTCGATCGCCGGCACCGACCCCGCGTACTTCCGGTTCGCGGTCGTGGTCGCGCTGGTGATGTTCGCTCTTGTCTTCCTGCACCTGCGCACTGGGCCCGGCCGGGCCTGGGCGGCGATCAGGCAGAGCGAGCCCGCGGCGCTGGCGGCCGGCATCAACGTGACGTTCTACAAGCTGTGGGCGTTCGCGCTCGCCTCGTTCATCACCGGCGTGGCGGGCGCGGTGCTCGCCGGACAGGCGCACTACCTGTACTCCATCAACTTCACCACCCAGGACTCGATCATCCTGCTCGCGGTGGCGCTGATGGGCGGCGTGTTCAACTTGTGGGGCGCGGTGATCGCGGCGCTGCTGATGCAGTTGCTTCCGGCCATCCTGCAGAACCTCGGCGTGGCCTTCGACTGGCTCACCATCGTGTTCGGTATCGGCGTTCTCCAGGTGCTCACCACCGCGCCGGCCGGCCTCGCCGACCAGTTCCCTAAGGACATGAGGCGACTGTACAGGCTGATCAGCCGGCTGTGGCGGCGGCCAGCCGGGGCACATCGCGCGGGCGCGCCAGTCTCGGGCGGCTCAGCCACGGGCGGCACTGCTGCGGGCACGAAGGGCGGCGACACGGCATGATCGAGGTCACCGACCTCACCGTCAGGTACGGCGGCGTGACGTCGCTCGACGGCATGAACCTGCACTTTGACAGCGGGGTGTGCGGGCTCATCGGCCCCAACGGCGCGGGCAAGACCACGTTCTTCAACGTGCTGTCCGGCTTCGTCAGGCCTGCCGCCGGCTCGGTCACCGCTTTCGGCGACGACCTGCTGCGCATGGCGCACTTCCGCCGGGCCCGGTGGGGCATCCGCCGCACCTTCCAGACCGAGCAGGCGATCTCCGCGCTCAGCGTCTACGACAACGTGGCGATGATTCACTCCGCGATGCGCGGGGCCGCCCGCCGCGCGGACGTGCTCGCCGCGATCGAGTTCGTGGGCGGCGGCATCTCGCCGGACGCGAAGGTCGGGTCGCTCACCGCCGGCCAGCGGCGCCTCGTCGAGGTGGCGCGCGCCGTCGCGGGCAAGCCGCGCCTGGTGCTGCTCGACGAGCCGGCCGCCGGCCTGCCCGACAGCGAGACCGAGCACCTGACCGGCGTCATCAAGAACATCCCCGAGCACACCGGCGCGCTGACCATCCTGGTCGACCACGACATGTCCCTGGTCTCCGCGGTCTGCGGCACCACCGCCGTGCTCGACTTCGGCAAGCTGATCGCGTCGGGCCCGACCGCGCAGGTGCTGCGCGACGAGAACGTGATGCGCGCCTACCTCGGAACGGCGGAGGTGATCTAACCGTGAGCCAGCTTGAACTCCGTGACATCACCGTCGAGCGTGGCGGCCGGCCGGTGGTCAAGGACGTGACCATCACGGTGCCCGCCGGGGAGGTCACCGCGCTGCTCGGGCCGAACGGCGCGGGCAAGTCCTCCCTTGTGCTCGCCGTCGGCGGAGTGCTGCGGCCGCGCCCGGGCTCGGTGCTGCTCGACGGGACTGAACTGGCGGGCCAGCGCCCCGAGCGGATCCGCGCCGCCGGCGTGGCGATCGTCCCCGAGGGCCGTCGGCTACTGCCCGACCTGTCCGTCGACGACAACATCAGGGTCGCCACCTACGCGCTGAGCAAGAAGGACGCGGCCGACGGGCGGGCGCGCGCGCTCGAGCTGTTCCCCCGGCTCGGCCAGCGGCTCACCGTCCCGGCCCGGCTGCTGTCCGGCGGCGAGCAGCAGATGGTGGTGCTCGCGCAGGCCCTGGTCTCGCAGCCGAGGTACATCCTCATCGACGAGCTGTCACTCGGCCTGGCCCCGGTCATCGTCAACCAGCTGATCCCGGTGATCCGCGAGGTGGCGGCGAGCGGCGTCGGCATCCTGCTCATCGAGCAGTTCGCCACCGTCGCGCTGTCCCTGGCCACCGGGGCGCACGTGATGGAGGGCGGCGTGCTGCGTTACTCGGGCACGGCGGCCGAACTCAAGGAACACCCGGACCGGCTGCACTCCGCGTACTTGCTGCGCGGGTCTGCGGTCGAGGCGAGCGCGGTGCTCGACGGGTCCGTCGCGGAGGCGCTCGGCGACGCGTCCGGCGCGGGGGAGAAAGCAGAATTACGCCCTGTTCGCGCCGTCCCGCATATGATGCCCCGGTAGCTTCTGGGCCCTGACCGGTCCGGATCAGTCCCGGACTCGTTCCGGATGGGCCTGGAGTGGTTCCCGGGTCGGCAAGGAGGGCAGCGGTCATGGTGAGCGCCGGGCGCGCCGTTGCTGGCGTGGCGGTCACCGTGGCTGCCGCCCTCGTGCTCGTCATCGGGCTGTTCATCGTGCTGCGCGGGCGTGGCGGCGACTCGGCCGCCGGGGCGGCGGGAACTGGCGGTGCCGCGGCCATTGCCGGGGCTTCCGGCGGGCCATCAGGTTCCGCCGCTGGCGCCGCGCTGGGACCGCAGGGATCGTCGCCTGGCGCCCCGCGCGCCAACCCGCTGTCCGGCGCCGCGGCAGCGTGGGTGGCGGGCCGCTCGGGCACCGTGCGCGCCGCCGTCTACGACGTGACCACCGGGCAGTCCTGGCGGCTCGGCGACGGGCCGGTGCAGGCCGAGGCCAGCGTCGTCAAGCTCGACATCCTTGAGGCGCTGCTCGCCCGCGGCGGCGTGTCCGGGCTGTCGGCGGCGGACAAGTCGCTGGCCCGTTCCATGATCGAGGACAGCGACAACGACGCGGCGACCAGCCTGTGGGACGAGGCAGGCGGCGCTGTCGGCCTCGCCGCCTACAACGACCGGGCCGGGCTGACGAGGACGGCCCCCTCGGCGTGCGTCACCTGCGCGGGCTTCCCGTGGCCCGGCTGGGGGCTGACCACCACCGTTCCGTACGACCAGCTGGTTCTGCTGCGCCAGCTCGTCCTGCCGGGGGAGCGGCCGCTGCTGTCGCACGCCGCCCGCTCCTACGCCCTGTCCCTGCTCGAGCACATCGCCCTCGGCCAGCGCTGGGGCGTGTCGGCTGGCGTTCCCGCCGGGGTGAAGGTGGCGCTGAAGAACGGCTGGCTGCCGCTCGACGGCGTGAATTCAAACTGGCAGGTCAACAGCGTTGGCTGGATATCAGGCGACGGCCGCGACTACCTGATCGCCGTCTTCAGCACCGGCACCGCGACGGAGAAGTACGGCATACAGACGATTAACCACCTGTCCCAGCTCGTCTGGTCCGCGATGCGCTGATCGGCGGAGATCGCCGGCGGTGCGACCCTCGGCCCATGCGGCGCGTCTCCCGCACTATCACGGAAACTCCCATCCTGGCGGCAATCTGATCATGGCCGGGCGGGTGCACGGAGAGACATGTACTGACTTCGGGGCCAAAATGCGCCTGATTTGATCCGGTTTGTTCCCCCAAACTCCGTATGCCTTGACCGCGGCACCCCTGCTGTAGGAGGTCGGCGGTGCCATCCTGACCGGCGGGATCCCGGGCCTGCTGGTGATCTCCGGCCTGGTGCTCACCCTGCAGACCGTGCTGGTCATCGCCACCGGCAGCATGCTGCTGTTCTTGCTGCAATTCCCGCTCGCCAACCTGGCCCTGTGCATCCTGTTCGCCAGGACAGCGCCCACCGGCCGGCCGCTGGTGGACCAGCTGGCCGCCGAGGTGGTGGCGCTGCGCAGGCCGTCGGCGACGCACGCCGGCCTCGACCGCTTCTTCCGCGGCGTGACCTGGCTGTGGGCGGGAATCTTCGCAGCCTCCACCGTCGGCCTGGTCCTCCTCATGGTGTTTGAGCCGGTCCCCGTGTTTCTCCTGGCCACCACGCTGGTGACCGTCGCCGGGGTGGTAGCGGGCACCGCGGTGTCCGTCGTGTGGCTCATGTCCATGCTTCGCCGCCACGGCCTGCGCGTCCGCTTCGGGCCCGCCTGAGGGTGTCGTTCGGCCTGGCCTGACGGTGTCTAGGCGGGTCACGGGTAGGCAGGGAGCCTGGCAGCAGGAAGAGCCAGCCTAGGCGTGACGGCCCTCGGGATGGCGGAGGGCGGCCAGTTGCGTGGCCTGCATGACCAGCCGGCCTCGCGAGTCCCACCCCTCGCAGACCTCGTCGGCGAAGCCGTCCTGGATCATCTGGGCGCGCATCCGCAGCCGGAGCGGGCCGGGAGCCGGCAGGGCGCGAATGTAGACGGTGAGGTCGAGCGTCGGCACCCAGCCGGTGAGCGTGATTCCCGCGGTCGCGGGCGGCAGGGCGTCCGCCGCGTAGAGCAGGCCCACCGTGTCCACGACGTCGGTGTCGTCGTCACGGAACCAGGCGCGGAACTCGCCCTTCCCGGTCACCAGCGGGCCGTCCGGCGTGATGGTGAAGCTGGTGGCCGGGTCCAGGCTGACCGTGGTGCCGCGCCGCCGGCCATGCAGCGGCGGTTCGCACTCGCCGATCGGCGGGAGCACGGGCGGCTCGCCGCCGCCCCAGAACGGCTCGCTGCCGGCAGGCAGGCTGGCCAGCGTGAAACGGGCCTGGGCGCCGAGCCCGCCGGACCCGCCGGAACCGCTAATGGTGGCCGTGACCTGCGTGGCAGTGCGGCCCGCCCGCACTACCCGGGTCTCGATGACGGCCGGGCCGACGTCAAGCGCGGCGTAGTACTGAACCCCGGCGGCGATCACGTGCTCGTGGCCGGACCCGGCGCCGGCGGCGGCGAGCGCGGCCCGGCCAAGGCAGGCGAGCAAGTAGCCCCCGTTGGGTTTGCGCCGGCCGATCGAGTACTCCGGCCGAAGCTCTACCCGGTAGGCGCCATCGCCGCACGACGACACCGCGGTCGCCGCCGCGAATGTCAGCGCCGGACCGTCGTTCACAGGTTCCGTCATGGACCCAACCGTAGGGCAGGTCCCTTTTAGCCCGAACGGGAGGCTATTGCCCGGATCAGGCCGACGAGCCGTCGAGCCACGTCAACCCTTCGCCTTCTTCCCGGCCCTTGTCTTGTCCCGCTGGGCCGCCTTGTCCCGCTGCGCCGCCTTGTCCCGCTGCGCCGCCTTGGCCTGCTTGGCGGCCTGCTCGGCCGCGAACGGATCGGCCGCGGCTCCCTTGGGCGCCTGGGCCTCGAGTTCGCCCTTGATGACGAGCAGTTCCTCGCGCCGCTCGGTGCTCACCTCCGGATACCGCGGGTCGATGTCCATCAAGGTGTCGACCAGGATCGCGGCCGCGCACAGCCGGGCGAACCACTTGTGGTCAGCGGGGATGACGTACCACGGCGCCCAGGGCGTGCTTGTCGCGGACAGCATCTCCGAGTAGGCCTCCTGGTAGTCGTCCCAGCGCTTGCGCTCGCGGACGTCGGCGGCGGAGAACTTCCAGTTTTTTTCCGGCAGGTCGAGCCGCTTGAAGAACCGGGTCCGCTGCTCCTCCTTGGACAGGTTCAGGAAGATCTTGACGATGTGGAACCCGTTGTCAGTCAGGTAGCGTTCCCAGTCGTTGATCTCGCGGTAGCGGCGCTGCCACACCCCGCTCCGCTTGGCCTTTTCCGGCAGCTTCTGGCGGCTCAGGTTCTCCGGGTGCACCCGCACCACGAGGACCTCCTCGTAGTGCGAGCGGTTGAAGATGGCGATGTCGCCGCGCGCGGGCAGGTGCCGGTTGAAACGCCACAGGTAGTCGTGGTCGAGTTCCTCGGCGGACGGCACCTTGAAGCTGGAGACGTGCACTCCCTGGGGGTTCACCCCGCTCATGACGTGCCGGATCGTGCCGTCCTTGCCGGCGGCATCCAGCGCCTGCAGGCACACAAGCACCCCGTGCGTGTCCTGGGCGGCAAGCCGCGCCTGGTAGTCGCACAGCATCGCGATGCCGCGCTCCATGATCTCCGCGGCGTCACCCTTCTTCACGTAGTCGGCCTTGTAGCCGGGGTCGAAGTCCTTGGCCAGCTTCACCGTCGACCCCGGCTTGACCCGCAGCGGCTTGATCAGTTCCGCGATCCGATCGGCTCTCTCGTCCGCCATTCTTCGCCATTCCTCTCCTGAACGGGTTCGGCGTACTCGGGATGCCCCGGGTCAAGCCCTGGGCGCGGGGACGGCGGGCACGGCGGGGAGACCGGCCGCCGCCGGCATAGTGCGCTGGCGGCGCAGCTGGATGGCCTTGTCTACGCCGACCGCGAGCGGCATGACCAGCGACAGGCCGAGCACCGTCAGCCACTGTCCGCCGGTCAGCGACTGCGTGTTCAGCAGCCGCTGGAACATGCCGAGCTCCACCGCGGCCCAGGTGAGGGTCCAGCCAAGGATGATCCACCCCAGGTAGGGGAAGACCGGCCGCGACCAGGCGGGCTCGCGCTCCCGTCGCATGACCAGGCCGAGGTTGACCGCGCTGAACGAGACGATGGCGAAGGCCATGGTCATGTTGGCCGACGCGTGGGTGGTGCTCGGCTTGCCTGGGCCCCACTCGAGCACGCCGAGCGCAATGGCCGCCACGATGAAGCCACTGGCGAACCAGCGGATCAGCTGCGGCCGGTTGACCATCTTGGTGCCTGGCCTGCGCGGCGGCCGCTGCATCACGCCGGGGTCGGGCACGTCGGCGATGAAGCCGATCACCACGGTGATCACCACGAAGAACTTGCAGAACAGCAGCTGGAGCGGGAACAGCGCGATGCCGTGATTGATGTTGAGTATGGTCGCGTACACCATCAGCTGCAGCACCGAGGACAGGATCGTCAGCTGCAGCTTGACGTACGAGGAGATGCGCCGGTAGATATCGCGGCCCAGGTCCACCGCGTGCACCAGGGTCGCGAAGTTGTCGTCGGTCAGCACGATCTTGGCCGCCTGCTTGGACACCTCCGAGCCGCTGCCCATGGCGACGCCGATGTCGGCCTGCTTAAGCGCCGCAGCGTCGTTGACGGCGTCGCCGGTCATCGCGACCACGTCGCCCGATTCCTGCATGAGCCTGGCGAGCCGCAGCTTGTCCTCGGGCGCCACCCGGCCGAACACGTGCAGCGCGGGGAGCCTGCTTGTCAGCTCGGCGTCGGTCAGGTGCTGCAGTTCGGTGCCGGTGATCACGCCGGCCCCCAGGCCGAGCTCGTCGGCGATCGCCCGCGCGGTGACGGTGTGGTCGCCGGTGATCATCCTTACGTCGATCCCCGCGCCGAGGGCGGCGCGGACGGCGTCCTTGGCCTCGGTGCGCAGCGGGTCCATGATGGCCACAAGCGCGACGAAGACGAGGTCGGTGACCACTGCCATCGGGTCGGTCATGGCCAGTGTCATCGTGTCGGAGCCGAGCTCCCTGGCGGCGAACGCGAGCACGCGCAGCCCGCGAGAGGAAAGGTCGCTGTTAGCGGCGATGATCTGCTCGCGCACGGTGTCCACCGGAACCTGCTTGCCATGCCACAGCGCCGTGCCGCACCGTTCGAGCACGACGTCGGGCGCGCCCTTCACGCACACCAGGTGCGGCTGCCTCAGGATCCCGCCGGCCAGCGACTCTGGGCAGTCATGGAAGGTCGCCATGAACTTGTACTCGGAGTCGAACGGCACCTCGGTCCTGCGCGGCAGCACCGTCCTTGTCTCGGCCGCGTCGACGCCCATCTTCGCGGCGAGCACGACGAACGCGGCCTCGGTCGGATCGCCGATCACCGACTCGTCGTCCCCGACGGTGGCGTCGGTGCACAGCGCGAGGCCGAGCGCCAGGCGGCGGAAGTCCGGGCTCTCGCCGCCGGCGACGCCCATGATGACGCCCGCCTTCTGGTAGCCGGGGCCGGAGATGGTGTACCAGTCGCCGCCTGCCAGCATGGTGGTCGCCGTCATCGCGTTCATGGTCAGCGTGCCGGTCTTGTCGCTGTTGATGACGGTGGTGCCGCCAAGCGTCTCCACGTCGGACAGCGACTTGACCACCGCCTTGGCCGCCGCGAGGCGCTGCGCCCCTGACGACAGCATTGTCTGCACGAACGTGGGCAGGCCCACAGGGATCGACGCGATCGCGGTGGACACGCACAGCAGGACCAGCGTGGTGATGTCCTGGCCGCGGACGATGCCGACGATGGCGATCACCGCGACGGCCAGCCACGCGATGGTGCCGAAGACCTTGGTCATCCCGTCAAGCTCGCGCTGCAGCGGCGAGCGCGAGCGCTTCGTGGCGGAGACCATGCCGGCGATCTGGCCCATCTGGGTGGCCTGGCCGGTCGCGGTGACGACGAACATCGCCGAGCCGCGCGTCACCTGCGTGTTCTGGAAGACCATGTCCGTACGGTCGCCGATCCCGACTTCGCCGCCTGCCAGGGCGCCCCGGTCCTTGGCCACCGGCGCGCTCTCGCCGGTCAGCGCGGCCTCCTGCACCTCCAGGGTGGCGGAGGAGATGATCCGGCCGTCGGCGGGGACGACGTCACCCGCCTCGATCAGCACGATGTCGCCTGGCACGAGCGTGGTCGAGTCGATCTCGAAGATCTCGCCCGTTCGCCGCACCCGCGCCTTGAGCACCTGCAGTTGCGCGAGCGCGTCGACGCTCGCCCGGGCCTTCATCTCCTGGTTGGTGCCCATGACGACGTTGAACGTGACGAGCGCCAGCACCACGATGGCGGTCGGGACCTGGCCGATGGCGATGCTGGCAGCACCGACGATCATCAGCATGATGTTCATCGGGTTCAGCAGCTGTCCCCGCGCCACGGCCCACCGGCTCGGCGGCGGCTCCTTCGGCAGCTCGTTGGGCCCGTACTTGGCGCGCAGGCGCGTCACCTGATCGGGCCTGAGGCCCTGAGCGGGCACGACGCTCAGCCGGCGGGCAGCGTCCTCCGCCGACAGGGTGTACCAGGCGACGTCGTCGGATCTCGGACTCATCGTGGTCATGCTCAGCTCCTGCGGTGCTCTGGCCGGGTGCTCAGATGCTGCCCGAGCGGCGCCGTGCTGTCGTCACCCATCCGCGGGTGATTGCCGGCGCGCCGCGCGAGCCGCTCGGCTTGCGATAGCGGCGTTTCGCCCGCCTCGCCCGGTTTCGATCCCACACCTTCCTGCCGGCGCCGGCATCACCCCTCGTGGGTGAGGCGCCGGCCGTACCGGGCCGGGCCGAATGGGGAGGATGCGGATGCGTGCGATCGCGGCCGGGGTGGTGAGCGTGCTCGGATGGTTGCCTGGCCTCCAGGCGGTAAGGACTTACCGGCGCACGTGGCTGGCCAGCGACATCGCCGCCGGGATCGTGCTGAGCACGCTGCTTGTGCCGCAGGGCATGGCCTACGCGGAGCTGGCGGGCCTGCCGCCCATCACCGGCCTGTACACGTCGATCATGTGCCTGCTCGGCTATGCGTTGTTCGGCCCGTCCCGGGTCCTGGTGCTCGGGCCGGACTCCTCGCTCGGGCCGATGATCGCCGCCACGATCCTGCCGCTGGCCGGCGCGGGCGGCGACCCGAAGCGCGCGGTGGCGCTGGCCTCGATGCTGGCGATCATCGTCGGGGCGATCATGGTGGTGGGAGCCGTGGCGAAGCTCGGCTTCATCGCCGACCTGATCTCCAAGCCGACGATGATCGGCTACATGAACGGCCTGGCGCTGACCATTCTCGTCGGCCAGCTGCCGAAGCTGTTCGGGTTCAAGACCGACGCCGAGGGCCTGATCGGGGAGGCCGCGGCGTTCGTCAGGGGCCTTGCCGACGGCAAGGCCGTGGCGGCGGCGGCCACGGTCGGGATCTGCGGCACCGCGCTGATCCTGGTGCTGCAGCGCTGGCTGCCCAAGCTGCCCGCCGTGCTCATCGTGGTGGTGCTATCGATCGCGGCCACATCGATCTTCGGCCTGGCGGCCCGCGGCGTCAGCCTGGTGGGCGTGCTGCCCAAGGGATTCCCGCCGCTCACCCTGCCCGATGTCCGGCTTGCCGACCTCGGTCCGCTGTTCGCGGGGGCGGCGGGCATCGCCCTGGTGTCGCTGGCCGACACGATCTCCACCGCGTCGGCGTTCGCCGCGCGGACCGGCCAGGAAATCGACGGCAACCGCGAGATGACCGGGATCGGCGCGGCGAACCTGGCGGCCGGCCTGTTCCAGGGGTTCCCCGTCAGCACCAGCGGCTCACGGACGGCGGTGGCGGAGAGGTCAGGCGCGAAGACCCAGCTCGCGGGCGTCGTCGGCGCGGCGGTGATCGTCGTCATGATCCTGCTCGTCCCTGGCCTGTTCCGCAACCTGCCGCAGCCCGCGCTCGCCGCAGTGGTGATCACCGCGTCGCTGTCGCTCGCGGACATCCCGGGGACGGCGCGGCTGTGGCGGCAGAACAAGGCCGAGTTCTGGCTGTCGCTCGCCGCGTTCAGCGGGGTCGCCCTGCTCGGGGTGCTCCCCGGGATAGCCATCGCGGTCGGGCTATCGATACTCAACGTGTTCCGGCGGGCCTGGCGGCCCTATGAGACCGTGCTCGGGCGGGCCACCGGCCTCGAGGGCTACCACGACGTGCGCGGCCATCCAGGCGCGCAGCAGCTGCCCGGCCTGGTGATCTACCGGTTCGACGCGCCGCTCTTCTTCGCGAACGCCACGAGGTTCCGTGACCAGGTGATGCGGCTGGCCAGGGCCGAACCGAAGCCCGCGTGGATCGTGCTGGCCGCCGAGCCGATGACCGACGTCGACACTACCGCGTCCGACATGCTCGAGGATCTTGACGAGGCGCTGACCGAGCGCGGCACGAGGCTGGTGTTCGCCGAGCTGAAGGACCCGGTGCGGCGCAAGATCGAACGGTACGGGCTCGCCAGGACGATCGGACCGCGGGACTTCTTCCCGACCGTCGAGTCGGCGGTCGAAGCGTTCCGCGTGCAGACCGGCGCCCAGTGGCCCGCCCGCTCAGCGGGAGCGGGGGACGTCCGCTGACGGCGGGTCTTACTCTGCCCGATCTCTTCGGCCGCGGCTGAACAGCGCGGGCACGGCCAGCCGCCCCAGGCGGTGCATCACCCGCGGCCCGAGCGGCGCGCCGTCAAGCCGCGGCTGGTAATGCAGGAAGGTGAAGCCGAGACGCCGGGCGAGCAGCCCGTCGGTGGGGACCTGATCGCCGATCACCGCCCCGGGCCGTGGCAGGTCGGCGTAGGGCGCGGTGCGCAGCGGCTTGCCCGCCGAGGAGACGTAACGCACCTCCAGGTCGCCGGCGTCCGGGATCGCCGAGGGACGGCGCACGGAGTTCGTCGAGAAGACAAGGACGCGCAGTGCCGGCAGCATGGCGACCTTGCCCACGACCATCGCCACGCCCCAGTCGAGCGACTCCTGGGTGTTATGCCACCAGGAGACGAGTGGCTCGATGTCGACGATCAGCGTCTGGACCGACAGCCTTCTCGCCTGCTCCAGGATGTCATCGAGGTCCGTGTAGCGTTCGTAGCGGCCTCTCACCAGCCTCACCTCAGCACGCGCGGGCGCGTGTCGCCCGCCCCGGACGCGCCAGCGTCCCGCGTACCGCGGCGGCCGACTGCGAGCTGCCAGATCCTGCCCCAATTCAGCTCCGGCTTGGGCGCGGGGACGCCGGGCCGGTCGCGTGGCACCCAGACCCGCAGCGCGCGGTGGCGGATCCCGCACAGCACGGGGACCGGCAGGATGATCGCCTCGCCGTCGATGCCAACCGGCACCTGCTCGGTGTCGGCGGTGACGATCACGTCCCGCGCGGTGAGCGCGCGCAGCCCGGCGGCGCGCTTGCCGCTGATCAGGCCCACCGCCTCACGCGCGCTGGCCACCGTGACGGCCACCACGCCGAGTTCGCCGCGGTCCAGCCGGACGCGCCGGCCAAGGCCCGCGATGTCGCCGGTCCCGTACGGGTTGTTACCGATGAGGAGTGCCTGCGGCCCGCTGATCTCCATGCCGTCCGCCAGGGCGGTCAGCCGGGTACCGCGCTGGCCCTGCAGCAGGTCGGGCAGCAACTGCAGGGTCGTGCCGAGCTTGTCGTCGCGATAGGCGGGATCCTCGACGATCTCCGCGTAGGCGCCGAAGGACGCGTTGTTGACGAAAGTCCTGCCGCCGATCACGCCGAGGTCGACGCGGAGTTCGACGGCATCGCGGAGCGCGCCAAGGCAGGCGGCCGGGTCTTCCCTGTCAAGCCCGAGGTCGAGCGCGAAGTGGTTGCGGGTGCCCGCGGTGACGACCACGAACGGGAGGCCATGGTCCGCCGCGATTCCTGCCACCAGCGCCTGCGTGCCGTCGCCGCCGGCGACGCCGAGCAGATCGGCGCCGTCGGCGACGGCCGCGCGCGCCACCGCGGCGACGTCGACGGGCCCCGGGCCGTCGAGCAGGAACACCTCGGCGCCGAGCTCCTCAGCCCGCCGCTTGAGATCGAACCTGACGACCTTTCCGCCGCCCGACTTCGGGTTCATGATCACGAACGGGTGCCGGGCCTGCCGCGGCACCGGATACTCGGGCATTCGCCAGTCCCCGATGTCGTCGACTAGCGCCTGACGTGCGGTCATGGCCGCGAGCCCCCACCCGGCGGCCGAGGCAAGCGCCACCCACAGCAGCGAATGCAGCGCGTACACGACGATAACGGCGATCGGCGCGGCCGCGAAGACGGTAAGCGACACCCAGCGCGCAACGCCACGGCGGGCCAGGAACAGGTAGATCGCCGCCAGGCTCACCACGGCGGCGGCCAGGCCCACGGCCAGCATGCCGAAGCTGCGCAGCCCGGCCTCGACCCCCACCACGGCGATGGCGCACGCGGCGAGGACGATGCTGAGCCGTGCCAGCCACGGCGCCCATCGCGACCCCGGGGGAGCGGCTTGCTTCGTCATCATCCAATCGTCATGGTTCGCGCATGGCCTGACATCACCCGAACGAGGTGGTTGACGGGCGCGGGACAATCGGTACGCGCCGGGGCCCGTCGGGCGATTGAGCTTAGAACTGGTCCGCGGAGTACTGGGTGAGGCCGTAGCCGGAAGCGATCGGGTTCCACAGCACGACGAAGGAGTCCTTGGACTGGCTCGCCTGGCGGTCCGGCGCAACGGTGGCCTGGTAACCGGGATCGCTCGTGTCGTGGCGGACGCAGCCCCCGGTGATCTCGTCGTTCGCCCATTTCGCGTAGGCCTGGTCGGCGGCAATCGACGCCTGCCAGGCCTGGGTGAGGTCGCTGACGAGCGCGGGAGGCAGGGTGTCCCTGCCGGGCATGGCTCTGAGGCTGGCGAGCATGGTCTGCCGCGAGGCGGCCGCGTCATCGAAGACCTTCGGGTCTGCGTTGAGGTTGGGGCCGCAGTTGCCGATGTCGGTGGCGGCACCGATGATCGCGGTGCGGTCGGAGGCGCTCTGCGACAGCATCGAGGCGACACTCGACGCGGCCCGCTGCTCGGCGGCGCTCGTCGCCACTGTGGACGGGGTTCCGGAGCCGGCGGTGGCCTTAGCGGAACCGGACGCATGCGTCTTATGACTGGCCGATGCGGTCCGCGAGGCCGCGGCGGTCCCCGTGCTTGCCGTCTGGCGCTGATTGTGGTTGCCGAATGGATGCGCGAGCAGCAGCACGACGCCCGCTCCCACGCCGGCCAGCAGCAGTAGCAGAATCGTCCACAGCCCCGCGTTCGACTGGGAACGGCGGCTGCCGCGCGGCGGCCCGGCCGGTGGCGGTCCAGGCTGGTAGGGGCGCCATGGCTCGTACCCCGGTGGGCCGCCGGGCGGCGGCTGGAACGGCTGGCGCTGATTCGGCTGGCGCTGGAGCGGCACCGATCCTGGCGGCAGCTCCCGTGGCGGATAGGGCTGCTGCTGACGGGCAGGTGGCGGGATCTGATAGGGCGGGGGCTGGTAGGGCGGGGGCGGCGGAGCCTGCCCTGGCGACGTGATCGTGTACCAGTCGTCCCAGTCGCCGCGGGTGGCGGGGGCCGGCCGCGGTTCCTGCATCGCGGGGCTCGCCAGGGCGGTGATCGTCGGCGGTTGGGAAGGATCAGGCGTCGCGGCGACGGCGCGCTGCCCGCAGCGCGGGCAAAAGCGCGCGTCCGGCCTCAGGTCCGCCTGGCATGCCAGGCACCGGCCGCTCATCGCGTCCATGGCGACACCCCTCAGCATCAGGGTAAGTGAGCGCCTGACGGGTGCCAAGACCTCAGCGCGAGCCGTGATTCTGACGGTTCCGGTGAGGACGGGGTGGCTGGGTGCCCTTGTGCCCGCGTCACCGTCGGCCGCGGCCTTCACGCGTGCGGGGGACCATTGCCGGGTCCCGGGCGATCGTATACGTTCCTGCGAGAACCAGGCGAACCCGGAAGGCGGCGGATGGACGACAGCGAGCAGCGGCGCGCACTCGACGGCGTGCGAGTCCTCGACCTGACGCACCAGGTGGCGGGCCCGTCGGCGACGCTGATGCTCGCCTTCCTCGGCGCCGAGGTCGTCAAGGTGATCGCGCCTGGCAGCCGGGACAGCTACGACGCGGTCCCGTTCTACCTGAACAACGCGTCGAAGAAGTCGGTCGAACTCGACCTGAAGTCCGACGCGGGACGCGAGACGGCGCTGCGGCTCGCGGACCGGGCCGACATCTTTGTGGAGAACTTCTCGCCCGGCGTCATCGACCGCCTCGGCCTGGGCTGGGATGTGCTGTCCGCCCGTAACCCCCGGCTGATCTACGCCCAGGTGAAGGGGTTCGCCGAGGACTCGCCGTACCGCGACTACCCGTGCTTCGACCCGATCGCGCAGGGCTTCGCCGGCGCGTCATCGATCACCGGGGAGCCGGACGACCTGCCGATGAAGCCCGGCCCCGATGTCGGCGACACCGGCACCGGCATGGTGCTTGTCGGCGCGATACTCGCGGCGCTGTACCAGCGGGAGAAGGACGGGCTCGGCCAGCGGCTGCAGATCGCGATGACCGACCAGGTCGCCACGTTCATGCGGATCCACTATGGATGGCCGATCGAGCGCTCGATGGACACGCCGCGGTTCGGCAACCGGCCGCCGTTCCTGTTCCCGACCGCGCCGTCCGACATCTATCCCTGCCCGCCGTTCGGGCCGAGCGACTATGTGCACATCCACTGCGGCAGCGACCGGCAGTGGGAGCGGATGGCCAGGCTGATGGGCCGCGAGGACCTGCTCGCCGACCCGCGGTTCGCCACCATGAGGAGCCGGGGCGAGCACAAGGACCTCATCGATGACGCGGTCCGCGCCTGGACGTCCGGGCTCGACAAGATGGCCGCGATGCGCGCGCTCGGCGAGGCCGGGGTGCCGGCGGGCGCGCTGCGCTCGACGACGGAGGTCCTCGCCGACGGCGACCTGCGCGAGCGCGGCATCTTCGTCACCGTGGACGACCCGGGACGCGGCGAGGTGACGATCCCCGGCTATCCGGTGCGGATGTCCCGCTCCCCGGTGCGGGTGGTGGCGCCGCCCCAGCCGGGCGAGCACACCGCGGCCGTGATCAGGGACTGGCTCGGCGAGGACGCGCGCGCACTGGGCTTGCTCGGGGAACCGGGCTTGCTCGGCGAACCGGGCCTGCTCAGGGAGACGCCTTGATCAGGCGCGAGGCGGCGATCGTCGGCATCGGCCAGACCAGGTACGGCAAGGCACTGCCGGGCACCGCATGGGACCTCGCGATGGAGGCGGTGCTCGCCGCGTGCGCCGACGCCGGCCTCGACGTCACCGAGGTGGACGGGATGTGCCGCTTCACCGCGCCGTTCGAGCCGGTCAGCGAGGCCATGCTGGTGCGCGGGCTCGGCATACCCGAACTGTCGTTCTTCGCCCAGGCGCCGCACGGCGGCGAGGCGCTCGGCGCGGTCGTGATGCAGGCGGCCGCCGCGGTCAGCGCCGGCCTCGCGTCGGTCGTCGTGGTGTACCGGGCGCTGTCGCAGTCCACCGGCGGCCGGTTCGGCAGGGCCGACGGACGCGGCCCGGGCGGCGCGCAAGGGGCCGGCCCAGCACAAGGCAGCCCAGCCGACGGTGACATCGTGGTGCCCGAGCAGGACAACCTGTCGTTCGCCTGGCCGTACGGGCTGATGTCACCCGGGCAGCTGTTCGCCCTGTGGGCGCGCAGGTACGCCGCGGTGCATGGGCTGACCGACGAGGACCTGACCCGCGCGCTCGGCACGATCGCGATCACCCAGCGGGCCTACGCCCACCGCAATCCGAACGCGATGATGCGCGACCGGCCGCTCGACTGGGACATCTACCGGGGCGCGCGAATGATCAGCGAGCCACTGCGGCTGTTCGACCTGTGCCTGGAAAACGACGGTGCCTGCGCCTTCGTGGTGACCGCCGCGGACCGGGCGCGGGCGCTGCGCGCGGACCCGGTCTGGATTCTGTCGGCGACCCAGACGCTGTCGCCGTACCGCGAGCCAATGGGCATCTACACCGGGGGCGAACTGCTCGAACTGTTCCCGCCCGCCGCCGCTGCCCGGCTGTTCGACCAGGCGGGAGTGCGGCACGGCGACATCGACGTCGCCGAGTTCTACGACGCCACCTCCTACATGCCCCTGCGCTCGCTTGAGTCCTACGGCTTCGTGCCCGACGGCCAGGCCTGGCGCCACGTCACCGAGCAGGGAACCGGTCCGGACAGCCTGCTGCCGGTCAACACGCACGGCGGCCACCTGTCCGAGGCGTACCTGCACGGCATGAACGGGATACTCGAGGCGGTCCGTCAGCTGCGCGGCACCGCCGCGAGCCAGGTGCCGGGCGCGGAAGTCGCCCTGGTCGGCGCCCCGGCCGGCAGCGCCACGATCCTGGCCCGGTGAGCCCGGTGAGCCCCGCGACCAAGCGACAGTCAACAACAAGGTGATGCGATGGCGGTAATTCCAGCGATGACCGAGCGGACCGCACCCTACTGGGAGGCGGCCGGGGACGGACGCCTCGCCGTCCAGGAATGCCAGTCGTGTCGCCAGGTGTGGCACCCGCCGCTGCCGCGCTGCCCGCACTGCCACGCGGACGCCGTCGGCTGGCGCGACGTGTCGGGCGAGGGCACCGTCTACAGCTACACGGTCGTCCGGCACCCCACGCACTTCGCCTTCGCCGACAAGATCCCGTACATCCTGGCGATCGTGGCGCTGGCCGAGGGCCCGCGCCTGGTCACCGCCCTGACCGGCATCGAACCCGACGAGGCGCGCGTCGGACTGCCGGTCCGCGTGGTGTTCCGTCCGGTCACCGACGCGGTGACGCTCCCGTACTTCGAGCCGGACCCCAAGCGAGATAACAGCAACAAGCCGCCGGCAGGCTAGGAGAGCGGGCATGGGACTTCTCGACGGGAAGGTCGCCTTCGTCACCGGGGCGGCCCGCGGGCAGGGACGCTCGCACGCGGTGCGCCTCGCGCAGGAGGGCGCCGACATCATCGCGCTCGACGCCTGCGCCACGCCTGACTGGCTGAGCTACCCGCTCGCCACCGAGGATGATCTCGCGCGGACGGTCGCCGAGGTCGAGGCGCTCGACCGGCGGATCGTGGCGCGCAAGGCCGACATCCGCGACTTCGCCGCCGTCGAGTCGGTGCTGGAGGCGGGCCTCGCCGAACTCGGCGGGCGGCTCGACATCGTCGCGGCGAACGCGGCGATCATCTCCTGGCCGCGCGACACCTGGGCCATCGACCCGGCCGAGTTCCGCGAGCTGATCGACGTGACGCTGACCGGAACCTTCCTCACTGTCAAGGCGGCGGTCCCGCCGATGATCGCCGCGGGCAACGGCGGCTCGATCGTGTTGACGTCCTCGGGCGCGGCGATCACCGCGGGCAAGGGTCTGGCCGACTACAAGGCGGCCAAGGCGGGCGTCCTCGCGCTGAAGGACACCCTGGCCTGCGAACTCGCCGAGCACTTCATCAGGGTCAACGCGATCTGCCCGACCGCCGTCGACACCCCGATGATCCAGAACGAGGCGCTGCACCGTTCGTTCCGGCCCGACCTGGAATCCCCGGGCAGGGAAGACGTCAAGGCGGGCTTCGCGGAGATGAACCTGCTGCCGATCCCGTGGGTGGACCCGGTCGACGTCTCCAACGCGATCGTGTGGCTTAGCTCGGACGCCGCGCGGTACGTGACAGGGGTCACGCTGCCCGTCGACGCGGGCAACCAGCTCAAGTGCTGAAGGAAGGGCCTGGACATGCGGACGCAAGCGGCGGTGCTCTACGAGGCGGGCACCGACTGGAAGGTCGAGGACGTCGAGCTTGACCCGCCGCGGGCGGGCGAGGTGCTTGTCCGGGTGGCAGCCGCGGGGCTGTGCCACTCCGAGGAGCATCACCGGGTCGGTGACGTGCCGTTCGCCGGGCCGATGATCGGCGGGCACGAGGGCGCGGGCTGGGTCGAGGAGGTCGGCCCTGGCGTCACCCTGGCCAAGCCGGGTGACTACATCGTCTTCTCCTCGATACCGAACTGCGGGCGCTGCCCGTCGTGCGTGCGCGGCAGGCAGAACCTGTGCGATGTCGCGGCCGGGATCATGACCGGGCGGCAGATCCTCGACGGCAGCTCGCGCCACCACGGCACCGACGGGAGCGACCGGACGATCACCTGCCTCGTCGGCTGCTACGCCAGGCACACCGTGGTCAACGAGGCGTCGGTGATTCCCGTGGATCCCTCCTACCGGCCCGAGGCGGCCTGCCTCACCGGGTGCGGCGTCGCGACCGGGTACGGCTCATCCGTCTACGCGGGCGGTGTCAGGCCCGGCGACGCGGTCGCCGTTGTCGGCGTCGGCGGGCTCGGGTCGGCGGCGGTCCAGGGCGCCAGGCTGGCGGGCGCGCGGCACATCTTCGCCATCGACCCGGTGAAGTTCAAGCGCACCAGCGCGCGTGGCTTCGGGGCGACGCACACCGCCACCGACGTGGTCGCCGCGCACGACCTGATCCGCGAGGTCACCTGGGGCCGGATGTGCGACGTGGTCGTGCTCACTATGGGCACCGGACGCGCGGACCTGATGGATGCGATCCTCGCCCTCGCCGCCAAGCGCGGCCGGGTCGTGGTCACCAACATCTACCCGGCGAACGACACCAGGCCGCACCTGGCACTGAACGGGCTCGCCCAGTGGGAGAAGCAGGTCGTGGGCTGCATCTTCGGCTCGGTCAACTCACGTGCCGACGTGCCGCTGCTGCTCAGCATGTACCGCGACGGCCTGCTCGACCTCGACGGGATGGTCACCAGGACCTACCCGCTCGAAGACCTCAACCAGGGCTACCAGGACATGCACGACGGCAAGAACATCCGCGGCGTTCTGCTCATGTGACCGCGCGAAGCCGTGCCGGTACGGCCCACCACTGATCCGGCCGGTCGACGACCGGCGCAGTGAGACCGGTGTCCATGACGCGGGCCAGGCGGAGGAGGAAGGCGGCGATTCCCGCGGCGCCTTGCATCCATGAGGTGCCCGGGGGCAGCAGCGGCGGGTCCTTGCGGTGTTCGGTGAACCGCCAGCATGCCCCGCCCTGGACGCGGACCGCGCGCTCGGCGAGGGCCGCTCCCATGACGCGGGCACCCTCAAGCAGCCGGCCGGCCTCCGTCTGGTCGTCGCAGTCCTGGGCGGCGTCAAGCAGCACATCCCCGACTCCCGCGGTGCCGCAGCAGCGCCCGTCGTTGTCCCAGAAACCCGGCCGGAGCCGCGCTGGCACGCCGGAGGAAAGGATGGCTTCCAGGCATTGCCGCCGCAGCCACGCCACCGGCTGCCCGGCGACGTCCTGCACTCCGGCCATCGCCAGCGCGGCGAACAGCTGCGAGGTCCCGGTGGGCCCATGGCACCAGTTGTAGGTCACCGGTTCAACGTCCCGGGTGGAGTAGGGGAGAGTGTGCGGGACGATGAACCCGCTGCTGTCGAGCGTGCCCACGGAGAGAAGGTGCCGTGCACCCAGCGCGGCGGCAGCGGTGAAGTCCGCACGGCCCAGGGCTGCCCCGGCGATCGCTAGCGCGGTGGCCACTCCCGCGGTGCCGTGTGAGTAGTTCGGCGTCGAGGACGGATATCCAGGCGCCATGGCCCAGTCAAGGCCGTCCCCGGTCTGCTCGGCCGCGTTCAGCAGGGCTGTGCCGCCCACCGCGGCGATGCTGCCCGCGTGTTCACCGCCGGCCCAGACCGCGGCCAGGACCCGGTGCTGGCCAATCTCGGCCAGGACCGGGGCCAGACCGCCGATCCCCGCATACACAGAATCACGGTCAGCGGCAGGCCCGGCGAACCCCTCGTCGCCGGCGACCACCTCGGGCAGCCACGGGCCTTCCGCATCCCGGACCTGGCCAAGCACCCACGCCCAAGCCGCCTCGCCGAGCTCGCGGTACACCTCACCCATCGCCACCAGCAAAGGCTACGGCACCGCCACCCGGCAGTTCCCGGGCGCGCCCGCCGTGCCTAGAGCTGCGTCGGCTGGATCTTCGGCAGGCCGTTCTTCTTCGCCAGCGGGTTCCACAGCTCGACGAACGCGTTCTTGCTGTTGGTCGCCTCGTTGTTGGGGGCGCCCGTCGCGGCGATGTAGTTCTTGTCCTTCAGTACCTGCTTCTTGTTGCAGTGGCCGGCCTCGTCGGTCGCCCACTTCGCCAGGTCGGCGTCCACCGTGGCCGACGCCTGCCACGCGTTGGTCAGATCGGTCAGCATCTCCGTGGACAGCGCGGACCGGCCGGGCAGCTTCGCCAGCTTGGCGAGCAGGGTGCGCCGGTTGGCGGCGGCCTTGGTGAACACCGATGCGTCCTTGGCGAGGTTCTTGCCGCACGTTGACACGTTGGTGTAGGCGGCGCCGACGTCGGCGCGGTCGCCGCCGCTCTGCGACAGCAGAGCGGACAGCGAGGTCGCCGCCTGGCGCTGCGTCTTGGCGGTCGCGCTCGCCGAGGAGGTCCCGGTCGGCGTACCGCTCGCCGACATGCTCGACCCCGCGTTGGCGGTGGTCTTGCCATGGCTGGAAAGCAGGATGGCCGCCACCACGACCACCACCACCACCGCACCCGCCGCCGCCAGCAGGATGACCGGGCCCTTGGACCCGAACGGGAGCCTGCCGCGCCGCGGACCAGGACCGCCGCCGAGCGGCATCCCGTCCGGGCCGTACTGCGCGCCTGTCGGGAACTGGCCCTGGCCGTACTGGCCGCCGCCGTACTGACTGTTCTGATAGGACCCCTGATACCCGCCGTTCTGCGGCGGTGCGCCCTGCGGGTACTGGCCGCCCGCCTGCTGGTATCGAGCGGGCGGCAGTGCACCGGCCGGGGCCTGTGGCCACGGCTGCGGCGGTCCCGGCTGCTGATAGCCCGCCGGGTACTGGCCACCGGGCGGGTGCTGGCCGCCGCCCTGCTGGTACCCGCCAGGTGCGGGCGGGTAGGACGGCTGCCAGTCGACAGGCCGTGGCTGCTGGTTCTGGAACAGGCCCTGCGGCCGCAGCATCCGCTCGACGGTGTCCGAGATGGGGGCCTGCTCCGAGGTGGGCTCATTGGCCGCGGCGGCCCGCCGCGGCGCCGGCGATCCCTGCTGCCCGCCTCCCGGCGGGGGCGGCCAGGCCGCCCGGCTGCCCGCGGTGGGCGGCGGCGGCGCGGAGACCTGCGTGGGAGCTCCGTGATAGGAAGCGGGCAGCGACTGCGCGGTTACCGTGGGAGACGGTGTCAGGGCGGCGCCAGACTGGGCCGGAGCCGCGAACTGCTGTCCGCAGCTGTTACAGAACCGTGTCCCAGGCTCTACCGAGTACCCGCAAGACGGGCACCAATTATCCATACCAACCATCATGTCCCTTTCGGGTATCCCAAGCAGGCTAGTGCCACACGTGGGGACTCGCCACGCGAACGGCGTGACTGGGCTCGCTTTATGGCGAAGGTCGCACTCGTTCGGAAGAAAATTCAATCGCAACCAGTGCCCGTGGGTGGCCCGCACTGACAGAATGCGTGGGTATGCGTTCGGACGTGCTGGGAGGTAGCCCGATGCGGATCGCTGGCCGGCTGGCCGTGGGTGCCGTGGCCGCGGGACTGATCGTAATGGCAGGCGCGGCCGCGCCCGCCGCCCGGGCCGCAACGGTGACCGGAACGGGCAGCCCGGCTGTCGCCGCCCCAGCCGCGACCGGCACCGCCAAGCAGGCCGTCGCCAAGCCGGGCGCCGTCACGCCGGCCGTCACCGCGGGCCCGCTCGCCGCGGTGCGGGCGCGGTGGGCGGAGATCGCGGTGGCGGCGACGGGCAAGGACCTATGGTCGCGCTCGTCGGTCAGCAAGCGGCCGATGGGGTCCGTCACCAAGGTGATGACCGCGTACGTGGTGCTCACCACGCCCAAGCTCAACCTGAACCGGGTGATCACGGTGCCCGCCGCCGTCGTCAACTACGACGAGGAGTTCGACGCGTCCACCGCGGGGCTGCGGCCGGGGGAGAAGCTCACCACGTTGCAGCTGCTCTACGCGATGATGCTGCCGTCCGGCTGCGACGCCGCCTTCACGCTCGCCACCGCCTACGGGCCGGGGTTCAACGGGTTCATCGCGAAGATGAACGCGACCGCGCACAAGCTCGGGCTGAACAAGACGCACTTCACTGACCCCGCCGGGCTGCCGAACCCGGGGCAGTACAGCACCTACTCCACCGTGCACGATCTGGTGAACCTGGGCAGGGACGCCATGAAGCTCAAGACGCTCGCGACGGTCGTCGGCACGCGCTCCTATCACGTGGCGGCCACGAGCGCGCATCGCGCGCACACGTGGAAGAACCTCAACCCGCTGCTCGCCATGTATAAAGGCGCTCTCGGCATCAAGACCGGCTACACGGGGGCCGCCGGGCAGTGCCTGCTGTTCGAGGCGAAGCGGGGGACCAAGACGTTTATCGGCGTGGTGCTCGACTCGTCGAACGACATCTCCAACATCACCGCCGCGTCGAAGGACGCGGCGGTGTTGCTGAACTGGGCCTTCAGCAAGTAAGGGGTGGCCGTGGCGCCGGCTCGAGCGTCAGGACGCCTCGCCGCCCAGGTAGCTCGCGGCGAGCAGCGCGCTGTCCCGGCTCAGCTCCGCTGCGGTGCCGCTGGCGGCCAGCTCGCCGTGCGACAGCACGTAGCCGCGGTCGGCGAGCTTCAGCGCCATGTGCACGTGCTGCTCGACGAGCAGCACGCCGGTCCCGGTGGTCGTGGCGTACTCGCGCACCACCGGCAGCAGGCGGCCGACGATCACCGGGGCGAGGCCGAGGCTCATCTCGTCGAGCATGAGCAGCCGTGGCTTGCGTGCCAGGGCGCGGGCGATCGCGAGCATCTGCTGCTCGCCGCCCGACATCAGGCCGGCCTTGCGGTCCTTGAGCGGGCGCAGCGCGGGGAAGTGGTCGAACGCGGCGTCGATGTCGCCCGCGACGCCCTGGCCGTCGAGCCGGAAGTGCTCGGCCACGGTCAGCCCGAAGAACAGCCCGCGGTCGGAGGGAACGTGCGCGATGCCGAGCCGGGCGCGGGCGGGCGGCGCGACGCCCGCCAGGTCGGAGCCGCCAAGCTTCACCGCTCCCGGCGCGTGCCGCAGCAGGCCGGAGATCGCTCGCAGCGTTGTCGTCTTCCCAGCGCCGTTGGCACCGAGCAGTGCGACCACCTCGCCGCTACGCACAGTGAGCGTAAGGTCGCGCACGACCGGAGAGCGGTCATAACTGACGCTGAGATTATTCACTTCTAGTACAGCGCCGGTGTCAGCCATCGTGTCCTGAACCCACCTTCACCGGCTCTGGGCCGGGTGTCTTCACCGATCTCAACATAAGGCTTGTACAGCACAAACGCATTTGGTGCCAGCTACATGGACCGATGTCGTTAGGCGTTTGGGTGCATCGCCAACTTGCCGGGCGCGGATGTGTGCTCTCCGGACACTTGACGCGATTGTGACCTCGATCGTTAACAATCTATGTTGACGCAATGCCGGCCATGGCTCATTTTTTGGAGGACTAGTACCCCATGACTAGTCCATGCCGAAAATTTCGGAGTTGGCGATGAAGCGAATCCCGGTCACGCATGCCGGAAGCCTGATCCGTCCGCCGGAACTGCTGTCCTTTCTTTCCGCGGTCGATCACGGACGGGCGGCGGCGGAAGGCGACGAATACCAGGCTGCCCTGGCCAAGGCGGTCGCCTACGTAGTGCGACGGCAGACCGAGACGGGCATCGACGTCATCGACGACGGCGAGATGGGCAAGGCTACCTGGATCACTTATCTGTACGAGCGGACCACCGGCCTCGAGGCTCGGCCGATAACGGGCAATTTCTCCTCAATCCTGCCGGCCAGCAGGGACCGCCAGCATTTTCCCGGTGCCTATGCCGAGCTCGACATGCTCGAGCACGACGCGACGGTCCGGGTCAGGACCGAGATCAGCGGCCCTGAGGTGGAGCAGGAGGCGGCGGCCCGGGTTTCCTGGGTGTGCACCGGCCCGATGAGCTACGACAGGTCCGCGATCGACCGCGACCTGCTCAACTTCAAGGCGGCGCTCGAGACCGCGGGCAGGGATATCACCGAGTCCTTCATGCCGGTCGTCGCGCCCGCGTCCGCCTACTGGCTGGCCAACGAGTACTACCCGACCGACGAGGAGTTCGTCTACGCGCTCGCCGACGTGCTGCACGAGGAGTACAAGGCGATCGTCGAGTCGGGCGCGTTCCTTCAGGTGGACGACGCGGTGCTGATGCACGAGGCGGACACCATGCTGTCCCGGGGCCAGTCCTGGGAGGACTACCGCCGCTGGGCGCGGCTGCGGGTGGACGCGCTCAACCACGCGCTGCGCGGGCTGCCGCAGGACCGCATCCGCTACCACATCTGCTTCGGCAGCTGGCACGGCCCGCACGCCTACGACCCGCCGCTGCGCGACTCGATCGACCTGGTTCTCGCGGTGAACGCGAAGTACTACCTGATGGAGCAGGCCAACCCGCGCCACGAGCACGAGTGGAAGATCTGGGAAGACGTCACCCTGCCGGAGGGCAAGGTGGTTGTCCCCGGCGTGGTCACGCACCACACCAACGTGGTCGAGCACCCCGAGCTCGTCGCGCAGCGGCTGATCCGGCTCGCGAACGTCGTCGGCAGGGAGCGGGTGATGGGCGGTACCGACTGCGGCTTCGCACAGGGCGCGTTCATGCACCGGGTGCACGAGGAGATCCAGTGGGCCAAGCTGGCCTCCCTGGTCGAGGGCGCGCGCATCGCCTCCCGCGAGTTGTGGGGCGACGAGGCGGACGAGTAATTCCCCGGCTTTTCTCCCGAGAGCGTGTCAAAGAAGAACCACTCCACTAGGAGGAAACGAAGTTGCCTAGATACAAGAGAGCCGGCTTCGCCGGGATCGCTGCCTTCGCGGTAGCGACCCTGGCCGCGGCGGGCTGTTCCAGCTCAAGCTCGACCACGAACACGACCGCACCGTCGAGCAGCGCCGCCGCGCCCTCAAGCAGCGCCGCGGCGCCGAGCCCGAGCGGCTCAACCGGCGGCCTTGGCGCCCAGTCGGTCACCAACTACCTGTCCTACACCGGCGGCAAGTCAGGCCCGGCGGACAAGTCGCTGCCGCCGGTCACCGTCGGCTTCGTCAACCAGCAGGGCGGCCAGCAGGTGATCGGCCAGCACGCCACCGACGGCGCGGAGATGGCGGTCAACTACATCAACAAGGAGCTCGGCGGGGTCGACGGCCACCCGGTCCAGCTGGACACCTGCTTCATCGCCTCGGCCGAGGAAGAGGGCACCACCTGCGCCCAGAAGTTCCTCGCCAACAAGTCCGTCGACGTGATCGCCATGGGCGCCGTCGTGATCGGCGACCAGTCCTTCTACGCGACCCTGGGCGGCAAGCTCCCGGTGGTCGGCGGCGTGGCCCCGCTCCCCATCGACGGCGCCCAGAAGAACACCGCGGTGCTCTTCGGTGACGCCACCAGCGTGCTCGGGCCGTTCGGCACCTACGGCCGGGACGTGCTGCACGCCAAGACCGCGGCGGTGCTCTACCCCAACACCGCCTCGGCCACCCCCGGCGCACTGGCCACCGAGGCGGCGCTCAAGTCGGCCGGCATCTCCGTGAAGATGGGCCCGTACCCGCCCAACGCCACCGACCTGACCGGTGTGCTCGCGTCGACCGGGGCCGCTACGGCTGACATGGTCGTCCCCGCCGTCGCCGCCCCCGACTGCGTGAACATCCAGAAGGCGTTCACCCAGCAGGGCATCACCGACCCCAAGAAGATCGTCGCCGCCCCGCTGTGCCTCAACGGCCAGGTCGCGGCGGGCCTCGGCGGTGACTTCCCCAAGTGGACCTACCTCATCGCCAGCTCGCTGTTCGGCGACACGACCGACCCCGGCATGATCGAGTACATGAAGCTGGCGCAGACCTACTCCACGCCGGCCAACGCGCCCGACCCGTGGAACATCGTCGACTTCGGCCAGCTGATGACCATCGACAAGGTCCTCAACCAGGTCGGCTTCGCCAACCTGTCCCCGAGCGCGATCCAGTCGGCCGTGCAGGCGTTCAAGGGCCCGCAGGCCCTCGGCGCCCCGGCGCTTGAGTGCGGCTACAACCCGGCCGCGCCCGGTGTCTGCAACAACCGCTCGCAGTTCTTCGAGTACGACGGCAAGAACAAGTGGGTCAAGACGGCCGGCTGGACCCAGCCGCCGGCAGGCGAGTGACCCGCCACCGCTGCCAGATCCGTAGCGGCTGACTGGTGCGCCGTGGCCGCGGGGGCTCTCCCTCGCGGCCGCGGCGTCACCCCTTTTCACTTGAAATCCCGTGGCATCACCTGAACTCTTGACTTAGCAACCACTGACCGAGGAATAACCCCCCGTGGAAACAGTCCTGCTTTTCATCCTGCTAGGGCTCGGCTCTGGCGCGCTCATCGCCGGCATCGGGCTCGGCGTCGTGGCGACCTACCGTGGCTCGGGGGTCATCAACTTGTCCACCGGCGCGATCGCGATGCTCGGCGGCTACGCCTTCTGGTCGCTGACCAGCGGGAAGATCGCCTCGCTCCCTCATCTCGTGGCGCTGCCGCTCGCCCTGCTGTTCGTGCTCGCGGTCGGCGCGCTGCTCGAGTTCGCCGTCTACCGTCCGTTGCGCAACGCCTCACCGCTCGGCAAGCTGATCGCCTCGCTCGGCGTGCTGCTCATCGCGCAGTCGTCCATGCTGCTCGCCTTCGGCGTGACCCAGCAGGCCTCCCCCTCCGTGCTGCCGACGAAGCTGATCCACATGCTCGGCTCCGGCATCACGCTCGACCGGTTCCTGCTGGCCGCCATCGTGATCGCCGCGACCGCCGTGCTCGCCGCGGTCTACCAGTGGACCAAGTTCGGGCTGGCCACCCGGGCGGCGTCGGAGAACGAGGTCGCGGCGATGCTCGGCGGGGTCTCGCCGGGCACGATCTCGCTCAGCAACTCCCTGATCGCCGCGTTCATCGCGGGCTCGCTTGGCATCCTCGCCTCCTCGGTCACCCAGCTCGACCCGTCGACGCTGCCGCTGCAGATCATCCCGGCGCTGGCCGCCGCGCTGATCGCCAGGTTCACCTCCTTCGGCCTGGTCACCGTAGCGGCCTTCGGCATCGGGATCCTGGACTCGCTGCTCCAGCTGGCATCGTCGGAGGCCTGGTTCCCGCAGTCCGGCGGTGTCGCGATACCCGGCACGACGGACCTGCTGGCGTTCCTCATCATCATCGGCGTGCTGTTCTGGCGCGGCGCGCGCATCCCCGGCCGCGGCGAGGTGCTTGAGCGCAGGCTGCCGGAAGCGCCGCGGCCGCAGCACCTGTGGCGTTCCGCGCTGATCTTCGGCGGCGGCGCGGCGGTGCTGCTCGTCGTGTTCCCGTTCGACTTCCGCAACGCGCTAATCAACACGCTGATCGGCATCCTGATGGCGCTGTCGCTGGTCGTCATCACCGGTTTCGTGGGTCAGATCTCGATCATCCAGCTCGCCCTGGCGGGCGCGGCCGGCTTCACCATCTCGCACATGGCGAGCAACTTCGGCATCACCTTCCCGCTCGCGGCGCTCGCGGGCATCGCGGTGGCCGTCGCCATCGGCGTCGTCACCGCCATTTCCGCGGTGCGGGTGCGCGGCGTCAGCCTCGCCGTCGTCACCCTGGCCGGCGCCGTGGCCATCAACTCTTTCGGCTTCCAGAACACCACCTGGGGCGGCGGCGGCCTTGGCTCCCCGGTGCCGGAGATGAACTGGTTCGGCCTGGACCTCGGTCCGAACGCCGGGTTCCGGGGCATCGACGGCAACCAGCCGAGTCCCGTCTTCGGCTGGGTCGTGCTGATCTTCGTGATACTCGCCTGCGTCGGCGTCGGGTACCTACGGCGCGGCAAGCTGGGCCAGCAGATGCTCGCGGTCCGCTCCAACGAGCGCGCGGCCGCCGCCGCCGCGATCAACCCGCGGACCGTCAAGCTGTATGCGTTCAGCATCGCGGCCTTCATCGCCGGGGTCGCCGGCTGCCTGTACGCCTACAACTTCGGCTCGGTCAGCAGCGACCGGTTCGACGCCTTCACCGCGCTGTCGCTGATCGCGTTCGCCTACGCGGGCGGCATCACGCTCATCTCCGGCGCGGTGTTCGCGGGCCTGATCTCCGCCCAGGCGATGATCCCGTACGCACTCGACAAGTGGTTCGGCCTGAACGGCAACTGGTTCCTGCTGTTCGGCGGCGTCATCCTCATCTTCACCCTGCTGGGGAACCCCACCGGCGTGGCCGGCGACTTCTACCGCAGGACGCACAAGAAGGCGCGGGTGAAGGCGCCCGAGGTGGACGCGGCGACCAGGGAGCGGATCACCGCGCGCACCGAGCGGCGTGACCTGTCCGGACACCAGGACATCCTGGCGATCGATGGCCTGTCGGTCCGCTTCGGCGGCGTGCACGCACTGAGCGACGTGTCGCTGCGCGTCAAGGAGGGCGAACTGCTCGGGCTCATCGGCCCGAACGGCGCAGGCAAGACCACGCTCATCGACGCCATCTCCGGCTTCGTGACCGCGACGGGCACCGTCAGTCTCGGCCAGCGCGACCTGCGCGGGCTGGCCGCTCACGACCGGGCGCGCGCCGGGCTGACCCGCACCTGGCAGTCGACGGAACTCTTCGACGACCTGAGCGTCCTGGAGAACCTGACGGTCGCCGCCAAGGAAAGCGGCGTCCACGAGGACGACGCGAAGCAGACCCTCGCCCTGGTCGGCATGGAGTGGGCCGCCGAGGCCGAGCCGTCGCAGCTGTCGTCCGGCCAGCGCAAGCTGGTCGGCGTCGCCCGCGCCCTGGTCGCCAAGCCGAAGCTGCTGTGCCTCGACGAGCCGGCCGCCGGCCTGGACAACGCCGAGTCGCAAGAGCTTGGCGTCACCCTGCGCCGGCTGGCCGACCAGGGCCAGTCGATGCTGCTCATCGAGCACGACATGGGCCTGGTCCTCGGCATCTGCGACCGGGTGGTCGTCCTCGAGTTCGGCAAGGTGATCGCCGAGGGCACCCCGGAACAGGTCCGCCGCGACCCCAAGGTCATCGCCGCCTACCTGGGCGACGGCATGGAGTCGGCCGCCTCGGGCCCGGCCGGCGACTCAGAGACGGTCTGAGACCCGGCCCCGACCACGGAAGATCACAGCGGTACGGAACGGGTTCGGCTGACTCTGGTCAGCCACCCGTTACTCCTGGACGCCCGCCTACCCCGCGACCGGGGCCAGCGCCGCCCGCGGCTCGAGCACCGCCGACATCCGCGTCATCACGGGCGGGTTGACCCGGTAGTAGACCCACGTACCGCGCCGCTCGGCGCTGATCAGGCCGGCCTCGCGCAGGATCCGCAGGTGGTAACTGATGGTCGGCGCGGTCACGTCGAACGCGTCCGTCAGGTCGCACACGCACGACTCGCCGCCCTCGTGGCAGGCGATGAGCGATAGCAGCCGCAGCCGCATCGGGTCGGCCACCGCCTTGAACAGCGGCGCCAGGTCCTCCGCTCCGGCATCCGACAGCGGCGCGCGGGCCAGCGGGGCGCAGCACTCCACCGTTCCGGCCGGGTCCAGCGTCTGCTTAGACATGTCTTTAATTTGACACATCTTTAGATAGAGCGCAAACTGAGCACGAGCCCCTGGTTAAAGAATTCTCTAATCAGGCCAGAGACAGTCTCGCGCAGGAGGAACGTCATGTCCCGAGTCCAGCTCGCGCTCCGCGTCGCCGACCTCGACGCCTCGATCGCCTTCTACTCCAAGCTGTTCGCCGCCGAGCCGGCCAAGCGCCGCCCCGGCTACGCCAACTTCGCGATCGCCGAACCGCCGCTCAAGCTCGTCCTCATCGAGGGCGCCGCCGGCGAGGCCACGCGGCTTGACCATCTCGGCGTCGAGGTGGAGACGGCCGATGAGGTCACCGCCGCCACCGGCCGGCTGGCCGCTGAGGGCCTCGCTACCGCCACCGAGGAGGACACCGCCTGCTGCTACGCGGTCCAGGACAAGGTCTGGGTCACCGGTCCGGGCGCCGAACCCTGGGAGGTCTACGTCGTCAAGGCCGACTCCGACGTGCGCGACAAGGCCGCGTCCTCCGTCTGCTGCGCCCCAGACGCCGGCGAGGCCGGCACCGCCGTCCCGGTAACGCAGCGGGGCTGCTGCTAACCCGCGCGGCCACCGGGACCCTGGCGGGCGAAGCCGCGGATGCTGGCGGTGAGCCGCACCCGGTACCGTGGACGCCGTGGCAGGCATGGACGACGTGGTCGCGCGCATTCTCACTACCTATGACACGATCACCGTCGTCGGTGCGAGCGGGGACCCGGCCAAGGCCGCCCACCGCGTGCCCGCGCTGATGCAGCGCCACGGCTGGCGGATCATCCCGGTGAACCCGCGCGGCGGCACGCTCTTCGGCGAGCCGGCCTACCCGGCGCTCGGCGAGATCCCCGAGCGGGCCGGGCTCGTCGATGTCTTCCGCCCCGCGCGGCAGGCCGCCGAGGTCGCGCGGCAGGCTGCCGCCACCGGCGCGACGGCGCTCTGGCTCCAGTTCGGCATCGTCTCCCGGAGGCCAGGGTGATCGCCGAGGCCGCCGGAATGCTCTACGTCGAGGACCGCTGCCTGGCCATCGAGCAGCGCCGCCTCGGCCTCAGCGCCCCGGTGCGCCGGGCCGCCACTTCGGACCCGAGGGACGCCGCGTGATGAGGCATCCACTGGACAACCCGGTGCTGTGGTCGCTCACCGGGCCGCAGCGTGACCTCGCCCTCAGCGACGGCGGCGCGGTGCGCTACCCGGCCGACATGAGCCCGTTCTGCGCCCTGCCGGATGAGCCAGGGCCGGCCGACTGGGCCGGCGCCGCGCGACTGATCAGCCAGGGGGAGGTCGTGCTGTTCCCCGGGCTGCGCGCCGCGCCGCCCGCCGGCTGGGAGGTCCTCGGCAGCGGCGATGGCGTCCAGCTGGTCGCGGACACCCTGAACGCGGAACCAGACCCGGAGGCCGAGCCGCTCGGTCCCGCCGACGTGCCCGCCATGCTCCGGCTGACCAAGCTGACCAATCCGGGACCGTTCCTGCCGCGGACCGTCGAGTTCGGCGGCTACCTCGGCATCAGGCGCGACGGCGAGCTTGTCGCGATGGCGGGCGAGCGGTTCCGCCCGCCGGGCTGGACGGAGATCAGCGCGGTCTGCACCGATCCGGCGTGGCGCGGCCACGGCTTCGCCTCCCGGCTGACCCGCGCCGTGGCGGCCGGCATCGCCGCCCGCGGCGACGTCCCCTTCCTGCACGCGATCGCCAGCAACACGACCGCGATCAGGCTGTACAAGGAGCTCGGCTTCGCGCACCGCAAGGACATCCTGTTCTGGGCGCTGCGCCGCGCTGACGGGTAACACAGCCGGCTGATCCCTGGCCGGCGCATTAACTCGCTTTGTGCCCGCGGGGAACCGCCACATACTGAGAGAGTGCGGGCGGGGACACGGAACCGGCGCCCTCGGCGGCTGCGCGCACTGGGGCATGCCATGGCGTCCGCCTGGCGGCGGGTACGCCAGGCCGGCGGCCAGCGGGCAGGCGCGGCATCCGACGACGAGCTGGCCGAGCTGACTACGCATTTCTGGCGGGCATACGACGAGCGAATGGCCACCGTCAAGTTCGGTGATGTCGCTCGCCGGTTCCCCGCCCTCGTCGGGCAGGCGGTGACCCTGGGCTGGCAGGCGAACAGGCGCGACATCGTGGCGACGATCTCGCTCAACCTGATCTCCGGCGTGTTCGGCGGGTACGCGCTGTTCGCGACCACCGGCGTCCTTGAGGCGCTGTTCGCGGGCGGCCCGACACCGCACCGGGTGCGGGCCGCGCTGCCGTCGCTGATCCTGGTCGCGACCGCGACCGCGGTCCGCTCGGGCGTGGCGACCGCGGCTGGCTGGGCGCAGAGCAGGCTCGAGCCGCAGGTGACCCAGGTCGTCGAGGTCCGGCTCTACGACCTGACCACCCAGGTGGAGCTGGCCGCCTTTGATGAGCCCGATTTCCACGACCGGATGCAGCGGGCACGCGACCGCGGCGTCTACTCCGCGTCCCAGCTGGTCAACGACGTGATCAACTTCATCACCGCGTTCGCGGGGCTGGCGTCGGCGACGGTGGTCGTCGGGCTGCTGCAGCCGATCCTTGTCGTGGTCCTGCTGCTCGCCCAGCTGCCGGGGGCGTGGGCGGCGGTGCGCACGGCGCGGATCAGCTACCTGACCCGGTTCGCCCTGGTCGACTCCTACCGGCGCAAGTACATACTCGCCGACCTGATCGCCGAGCGGCGCACCGCCGCGGAGCTGCGCTCGTTCACCATGCGTGCGTACCTGATCGACCGGGTGGCACGGCTGGCCGCCTACACGCGCAGCGCCGAACTGCGGGCCGCGCGGCAGGAGACGGCGACCACGGCGGTCGGCAAGGCCCTGGGCGGGATCGCCACGGCCGGGGTGTACACGGTGCTCGGCGTGCTGCTCGCCGCCGGCTGGCTGGCCCTGTCGGTGGCGGGCACCGCGGTGCTCGCGCTCCGCTCGGCGGCGGGGTCGCTGCAGCAGCTGATGTACTCCGTGAACCAGTGCTACGAGGACGGCCTGTACTTCTCGGATTACATGGCGTTCTGCGCCGACGCGCAGACCCGGATCCCGCCGCCCGCCTCGGCCGCGGTGCCGCAGGACTTCGCCCGCATCGTCGCGTCCGGCGTGACGTTCAGCTATCCCGGCGCGGAGCAGCCGTCGCTGCACGAGGTGTCGGTCGAGATCGGCCGCGGCGAGGTGGTCGCCCTGGTGGGGGAGAACGGATCGGGGAAGACCACCCTCGCCAAGATTCTCGCCGGGCTATACCGGCCGCAGGACGGCACCGTGTACTGGGACGGCGTCTCTATCGCGGAAATGAACGGCGAGCCGTTGCGGGAACGGATCGCGGTCATCGCGCAGGATCACGGCCACTGGCCGCTGTCGGTGCGCGACAACATCGTGATGGGACGCCTGCTCGATGAATCCCTGCTTGCCGCGGCGGCCGCCGGGTCGGGCGCCGACGCGGTGATCGCCGAACTCGACCGGGGCTACGACACACTGCTCGCCAGGGAGTTCAAGGACGGCGCGGAACTGTCCGGCGGCCAGTGGCAGCGGATCGCCGCCGCCCGCGGGTTCTACCGCACCGCGCCGCTGCTGATCATGGACGAGCCGACCGCCGCCCTCGACGCGCGCGCCGAGTACGCCCTGTTCTCCTCGCTGCGCACCCTCGCGAACGACAGGACCGTGCTGCTTATCACGCACCGGCTCGCCTCGGTCAGGCACGCCGACCGGATCTACGTCCTCGACCACGGCAACGTCGCCGAGTCGGGCACGCACGCCGACCTGATGGCTCTCGGCGGCCAGTACGCCGAGCTCTACACCCTCCAGGCCTCCCAGTACGAGACCACCCCCTGACACCGGGCACCGCCTCGCAACATATGTTGACAAACGTCATGTATGCAACATATGTTGCCTGTCGTGACGGAGGCAGCAGAAGCAGCAGAAGCCGTAGCGCGGCAGGTGACAGAGACGGGCGGGCTTGACGGCCTGCGCCGGCTGACGGCGGCGATCGCCGCTATGGAGACGAGCCGGACGGTGATCATCGGCGAACTCCGGCGCGGGCCGAGCGCCAGCTGGGAGGAGATCGGCGCGGCCTGCGGGATGACCCGCCAGGGCGCCACCCGGCGCTGGTCCCGGCTGGTGCACGCCTCCTCGTTCGGTGCGGCCGCGGACAGCTACCAGCGCGGGCGGCCAGAGTACCCCCCGTCGGTAGTCGAGTGGCTTGTCCCGCGCCGTGCCAAGTCAGTCCTCGACCTCGGAGCCGGCACGGGCAAGCTGACCCGCCCCCTCGTGCAGGCCGGGCTCAAGGTCACCGCCGTCGAGCCCTCGCAGGGCATGCGCGAGCAGCTCGCGGCGGCCGTGGCGGGTGCGGCGGTGCTGGCCGGCACCGCCGAGCGGATTCCCCTCCCCGATGCCAGCGTGGACGCGGTGGTCGTCGCCCACGCGTGGCACTGGTTCGATCCCGCGCTCGCGGTGCCTGAGGTCGCGCGGGTCCTGGTGCCTGGCGGGACGCTGTCCCTGGTCTGGAACGACCGCGACGAGACCGAGCCATGGATGGCGGCGCTCGGCGCGATCATGCACAGGCAAGCGGCGCAGGTCATCGACACAAGCCCGCCGCTCGGGCCCTCGTTCGGCCCGCCGGAGCGGATGGAGCTCCGCTGGCAGCAGCTGGTGACCCGGCAGGAAATCCTGGACATGGTCGCCTCACGCAGCTACGTGATCAGCATGCCGGCGCCGGAGCGTGACGCGCTTCTCGGCGAGGTGGCGGAACTGCTCGGCGAGCACCCTGACCTTAGCGGCCGCGAGGAGATCGCGATGCCGTACATCGCGCGCTGCACCCGGGTGCGCCTCGCGGACCCGGGCGCGCTCTAGAATCGCCAATCATGGAGCAGCGAGTCCTTGGCAAGACCGGCAGGCCCGTCTCGGTGATCGGCCTCGGCACCTGGCAGCTCGGCGCCGACTGGGGAGCCGTGACAGAAGCCGACGCCCTCGCGGTGCTGCGCGCCGCCGTCGACTCCGGTGTCACCTTCTTCGATACCGCCGACGTGTACGGGGACGGGCGCAGCGAGCGGATCATCGGGCGGTTCATCGGCGACATCGAGGGGCGGGGCGTCACGGTCGCCACCAAGATGGGGCGGCGCGTCGCGCAGGTGCCGGAGAACTACGTGCTGGAGAACTTCCGCGCCTGGACCGACCGGTCACGGGTCAACCTCGGCGTGGACCGGCTGGACCTCGTCCAGCTGCACTGCCCGCCCCCGCCCGTCTACTCGACCGACGCGGTCTACGACGCTCTTGACACGCTGGTCGCCGAGGAGCGGATCGCCGCGTACGGGGTCAGCGTCGAGACGGCGGCCGAGGCCCGCACGGCCATCGCCCGGCCGGGCGTGGCCACAGTGCAGATCATATTCAACGCGTTCCGCCGCAAGCCGCTTGACGAGGTGCTGCCCGCGGCGGCGGCGGCCGGTGTCGGCATCATCGTCCGGGTGCCACTGGCGTCCGGACTGTTGTCCGGCCGGTACACGGCGGACACCGTGTTCGCCGCCGACGACCATCGCACGTACAACAGGCACGGCGAGGCATTCGACGTCGGCGAGACGTTCTCCGGCGTCGACTACGCGACCGGGGTTCGCGCGGCCGCCGAGTTCGCCGCCCTCGTGGCGGAACCAGCCGCGTTCACCGCCGACCCCGGTCCGGCGGTGACCACCGCCCAGGCCGCACTGCGCTGGGTGACGCAGCAGCCAGGCGTCACGACCGTCATTCCTGGCGCGCGCAACCCCGAGCAGGCCAGGCAGAACGCGGCGGCCGCGCTCCTGCCGCCGCTCAGCGACACCGCGCTGCGCCAGATCGAGGACCTGTACGACAAGTACTTCCGCGCCGACGTGCACACGCGCTGGTGATCCGCGTCCGTCACTGACCCGGTGTGCCACGGTCCGGGGACCGCTCCGTCCGCGTTCAGCCGGTTTCGTCGGTGAGCAGGAGGTAGGAGAAGCGGCGGACGTGCGGGGCCCAGGAGCGGAACGCGGAAAGATCGCGCAGGACCACGAGCTCGCTGGTTCGCGTGGCAGCGTCTGCGAGCCGCTGCCACGCGACGACGTCCGCGTCGGGAATGGGCCCGATCACGCCGTTTCGCCAGCTGCCCGCCGTGTGGCTCGGGGTCAGCGATCGAGTGAACCGACCCCAGGTGACGCCGGTGTCCGGCTGGGCCATCAGTCCGCCGCCGACCGCCGCCCCATCGGCGGCCGGGTCGCTGGCCGGCCGCTTGGGTGCGTCGAGGACGTGCCTGAGCAGCCGCGGGTCCGCCGTCAGCATGGCCAGCAGCACCGCCACGGCCTGGTAGTGGCCGGACTCCGCATCGTCGCCGAGGAAGACCGAGGCCGGCGAGAGGCTGCGGCTGAAACGGAGCATGCGGTACAGGTTGAACAGCCGCTTGGCGTCCCTGGGGGTGCCGATGAACGGGCCGAGGCCGGCCAGGAACTCCATCTCAGGCTCGGTCAGCGGTTGCGGCGGCGCGCCGGGGGCGGTGCGCCCGGCCTGAGCCGGCTGCCTGGCCCCGCCGCCCGCTCGCCGAGCATGCGCAGGGACGGCCGTGGCGGCGGCACCGGAGGGTGTGGCGGCACCGCCGGCCGTCGTCGCGCTGCCGGTGCCGCGGTCCTGGCCGCTGCCGCCCGAGGATGCGGCGCCGGCGCCGTCCGCGATGCGCTGGGCCGGCCGGTTCATGCCGCGAACGAGCTCGCCGAGCCTGGCCGCGGGGAAGCCGGGCAGCACGAACGGAATGTTGAAGATCTTCTCCAGGTAATCGGCCGTCGTCGCGTCGGAGTGGGCGTTGCCACCGGGGACTGACCGCGTGCCCGCGTCGAGCAGGCCAGGGTACTGCTCCCGCAGCGACCGCAGCAGCCAGCGCGGATCGACACCGACCACGACGACGAACAGGTCGAGCGCGAGCAGCAGATGCACCGCCTCGAGCACCTCGACGACTTGCCGCGGGCGGCACCGGTCCAGGTCGTCGATGTACAGCACGATCCGGTCGATCGCGTGCGCGTCGGCGATGTCCCTCGCGGCCTGGGCGGGCGCGTTCGCCGGGGTCGCGTTCGCCGGGGTTGCGTTTGCCGGGGTTGCGTTTGCCGGGGTTGCCAGCGCCTCGATGGCCCCGACGGCGCCCCGTGAGTTCTTGAGCACCCTGACGAGATGCAGCAGGTCCTTCCTGATCGTGGAGACCAGCCCGAGCTGGCTCGCATAGTCACGACTCGCTGCGCGCTCGGCGAGGAAGGCGTAGGCCTGCTGGGCGGGATCGAGAGCGTCGAGCCGGCGCTGCAGGTCCGCCACATGCTCGGCCGAGTGGTCGACCTGCGCCATCGCCGCCTTCTCATCCGCCTGCGCCTTGCGGAGGTTGCTTTCCGCCTCCCTGATAGCCACGTCGTTCTCGCCCGCAGCCTTGACCGCGGCGGTCCGGAGCGCGGCGAGCCCGCCGTTGACCCTGCGTGCCAGCGTGACCGCCCAGCCGAGGACGAGCGCAATGGTGCTGAGGCCGCCGGCCCCGAACAGCCGCGCACCCCAGCGGGCCGGAATGATCGCACCCGCGATGGTGACGAGCAAGGCGATCAGGCACACCGCCGCGATCAACACCGTGCTGCGCTTGCCGAGCAGACCGCGCAGCACGACCGCGTCCTGGCGCTCGCCGCCCAGTTGGCGGGCGAGCAGGTCCGCCTGTTCGGCCTGGTCGCTGACGCCAAGAAACCGCCACGCCTTGTTCAGGTATCCACGCAGCTCGGCCGATCCGGCCATGGCGGTCAGCAGTTCACGGGTGCCCGCCTGCCGCGCCGCCCTGGCCTGGTCCGCCTCGCGCGCGTAACGCTGGGTTTCCGCAGTCGCCTGCTTCTGGCGGGTGCGGAGCTCCTCGGTCGCGACCAGGCCAGCGGCGATCTCTTCCCGCAGTATCTCCTTCTGTTCGCCGGCCTTCGACGCGAGCTCATCCATCAGCTTGCGGAAGATCTCATCGCCGAGGCTCGCCCACAAATTGGAGTCCGCGTAGTGCCACGCGTTGAAGCCGACGTGCACCACGTCGCGCACGTAACCGGGACGGCCGCACCTGCTGTCGATCTCCGAGCGGAGCAGCCCCATGAAGTAGCTCTTGCCCGATCCCCACGCGCCGAACAGGCCGATTGACAACGGCAGGTTCGCGTCGGTGTTCCTGTCGGCGATCACGTCGGCGAACATGGACGTCCATACGCTGAAGTCGAGCGCGTCCAGGTCGCGGGCAATCCCCTCGTTGGGGTCCACCCGGTCGGTGCTGATGCCGCCGGTCAGGCTGGCCAGCAGCAGGTCGTGCCAGGCCCGCACCCGCCCGATGCCGCGGAACTGGCTGATCACCTCGAAGAGCAGTCGGCACAACTGCGCCCGGGACAGGTGCAGCGCATCGAGGACCGCCCCGGCGATCGGCTGGTCGTTGGCGAGCGCGGCCGCCGCGAGCAGGTGCCTGGTGTGAATTTCCGGGCGGCCCGAGACGGCGTCCGCGTAGCCGAGCGCGTCGCCGAGGAGCGCGACGAAGGCTGGCGGAGGATCGTCACCCCCCGTCGCTGTCCGGGCGGGCAGGCCGCTCGTCAGATCACGGAGCAGTGCGCCGAGGTCATCGGGGACTTCGCTGGCGATCACGCCCCGGAGGGCGCTGCTGACGTTTGAGCCTGGCTCGTGGGGCGCGTTGCTCAGCGCGATGAGGAAGACGGCGGTGGCATCCCCCGACGTCTGCCCGCTCAGCCTGAGCACATTCGCAGCGGAGTCGCTGAACCTGACGGCTTCCCCGGCGCCGCCAGGCAGCAGCTCGACGGCCCGGTCGAGCATGTCGGGCACGCGTTCACCGGACGCGGACGACACCCCGCTCGTTGGCGGGGTCTCGCTCTCGGACGGGACCTCCGTTTCGAAGCTGGCCTGGCTGTCGGCCGTCGCCGCGCTCCCGTCTGCGATGGCTGGTGCCTCCCGTTCGGCGAGCGCGGAGATCAGGGCGCGCGCGAGTTCGTCGAGGCGGGGATCGGCGGTGTCGCCCAGCCACCCGGACAGGTCGAACGGCTCAATGTTGCCGAATTCGCCTGGCAGGGAGGACACATCGCCGAGCGTCACGGCAACAGTGCGGCCATAGGCACGCTTGGCCTGATCCAGGAACGGAACGTCCTGAATGCTGGCCGGCGAGCAGACCGCGAGGACCACGGTGGCCGCGTCGATGTCAATTTGATCGGTGGTGTTGTAGCGGTCGACGCTGGCCAGTTGCGCATCAGGGAAGGGGATTCGCCGCGACGTCAGTCCCGCCCAGAGAGCCTCCGCCAGGGACTCGTCCTCCCGCACGAACAGGGCGGAGACCCACTTGACTGGCGGTGCGTCAGTTTCCCGGCTCACGGCCATCTCCGGATCACGCCTCCCGCCCGCTGCGCGCCAGCCGCCTGACTTCGCCTGGAGCATATCGCCGGAGGCGCAGTCGGGGACAGAACGTCACAACGCCTACTCAGCCGCTGTGGGGATGAGGCGAAGGAACGAACCCGTTCGGGATGATGGAGCGCGGCTCAGCGCGCGTCGTCGAGCAGCGCGATCAGCCGGGCCGAGGCCACCGCGCGGTAGGCGTCGGCGCACAGTTCGGCCAGTTCAGTCCAGTCCACTTCGCCGTCGAGCCGCACGCCGATCCAGCCACGGTGACCGACGTACGGCGGGCGGAAGAAGCGGTCGGGCGCCGACCCGGTCAGCGCCTCCTGAGCGCCGGGCAGCCCGGCGCACCACAGGTGCGGGAAGTCGTCGGCGTGGTGCCCGGACGCCCACAGTTGGACGAACGACTTCTTGCCGCCCGCGAACCAGGTCGGTGCGCCGTGCGAGGGCCGCTCGGTGACCTCGGGCAGTGCCATGCAGATGTCGCGCAACCGCGCGGTCAACTCGGCGTCCATCTCACGATTGTGGCCGGTCACGGCGGCGCGCGGGCATGAACGGCCGGCGGCGGGGTAGCGTGTCGTGCTGCGCCGTGCCATAACGGCTCATGCAGCACAAATCGTTAGCGACGCGAGTGCCGCAAACATGGGCGTTGTCGGTGGCGCCGGTTAGGGTGGGGGGATGCGGCTCGGGCCAGTGATCCGGGTGAGGACAGCACGCAAGTTCGTATATATTCATACTATTATGGTCGGAAAAGTGCGAAATATCCGGAAGGGCCTGGCAGCGGCTTGATCACGTTCGAGTCAGTGACGAAGCGATACCCGGACGGGACGGTGGCGGTCGACGACCTCGACCTTGAGGTCCCGGCCGGCAAGACGGTGGTCCTCGTCGGGCCGAGCGGCTGCGGCAAGACCACGTCGCTGCGGATGATCAACCGCCTCGTCGAGCCAAGCTCCGGCCGCATCCTGCTCGACGGAACCGATATCAGGGACCGCAACCCCGCGCAGCTGCGCCGCGGCATCGGCTACGTGATCCAGCAGACCGGCCTGTTCCCGCATCGGACCGTTGAGGACAACATCGCGACGGTCCCGGTGCTCACCGGCCTGTCGCGCAAGAAGGCCAGGGACCGCGCGCGGGAACTGCTCACCCTGGTCGGCCTCGACGCGACGCTCGCCAAGCGCTACCCGCACCAGCTGTCCGGCGGGCAGCAGCAGCGCGTCGGCGTTGCCAGGGCACTGGCGGCTGACCCGCCGGTCCTGCTGATGGACGAGCCATTCAGCGCCGTCGACCCGGTGGTTCGCGCCTCGCTGCAGGATCAGCTGCTGTCGCTGCAGGCCGAGCTGCGCAAGACGATCGTGCTCGTCACGCACGACATCGAGGAGGCCATCAAGGTCGGCGACCTGGTGGCCCTGTTCCGCCCGCATGGCAAGATCGCGCAGCTCGCACCGCCTGACGAGCTGCTCGCCTCGCCCGTCGACGACTACGTGGCCGGCTTCGTGGGCTTCGACCGCGGCATCAGGCGGCTGTCGTTCGTGTCCACCGCGGACCTGCCGCTCGGCACCGGCCCGGTGCTGGCCGCCGACACCACCGTCGTCAAGGCGCGGACCGCGGGCGAGCCGTGGCTCCTGGTCACCGAGGACGGCACCGGCAGGCCGCTCGGCTGGGTCGACACGGCGCGGCTCGCCGCGCTGCCCGACGGCGGCACGCTCGGCTCGCTGGCACCCGACGGGATCGGGCACAGCTTCACGGCGGGCACCGACTCGCTGCGGGCCGCGCTCGACGCCGCCGTGCTGTCGCCCGCCGGGCAGGCGGTCGCGGTGGACGGCGACGGCCGGGTGCTCGGCGTCGCCAGCTTCGACCAGCTGCGCGCCGCGATCCACGCGGCAAGCCGGGCCAGCGAAGGCCGGGCGAGCGCCGGCGCCGGCCAGGCGAGCGCGGGCGACGCCGGGGGAGGACCGCGCCCATGATGTGGTCGTGGATTCCCAGCAACGGCTCGCTGATCTGGCAGCTCACCTGGGAGAACGCGAAGCTGGGCGTGCTGCCCGCGCTGTACGGGCTGATCTTGTCGCTGCCGCTCGGCATCATCGCCGCCCGCTGGCGCTGGTTCTACCCGCCGGTGCTCACCGCGATCAACATCCTGTACGCGGTTCCGTCGCTCGCCCTGTTCATCGCGCTGATCCCGACGTTCGGGCTCACCGACACCACGGTGATCATCGCGCTGACCGTGTTCTCGCTGTGCGTCATCCTGCCGAACGTGGTCGCCGGGCTGCGCGGCGTCCCCGCCCCGGTGACGCAGGCGGCGACCGCGATGGGCTACGGCCCGCTGCGCCGCCTGGTCACCGTCGAGCTGCCGCTGGCGACCCCGGTGATCATCGCCGGGCTGCGGGTCGGCGTCGTGTCCGGCATCAGCCTGGCAAGCGTCGGGCAGCTCATCGGCGTCTCCAGCCTCGGCTACCTGTTCATCGACGGCCTGCAGCGATCCTTCCCGACCGAGATCTACGTCGGCCTCGTCCTCGTCATCGCGCTCGCCCTCGTCTGCGACCTGCTGCTGGTCGGCGCCGGGCGGGCGCTGACCCCGTGGACGGTGCGCTGATGAGCTTCTTCTCCTACGCCTGGGACTGGGTCACCGCATCGGCGAACTGGCAGGGCAACGACAGCATCCCGCAGCAGCTGCTGGCGCACATCGGCTACAGCCTGCTGCCGCTGCTCGTCGCCGCGCTGATCGCGATACCCGCCGGGGTGGCGATCGGCCACCGCGGCGGCAAGATCAGCGTCATCGTGGTCAACATCGCCAACGCCTGGCGGTCGATCCCCACCCTCGGCCTGCTGATCCTGCTCGCGGTCTTCTTGGGCTTCTCCACGTTCACCTGGCTGCTGCCGCTCGTGGTGCTCGCGATCCCGCCGATCCTCGTCAACGCCTGCGCGGGCGTGGCCGGCGTCGACCCAGACATCAGGGACGCGGCGACGGGCGTCGGCATGACGACCTGGCAGCAGGTCGTGCAGGTCGAGGTCCCGATGGCGATGCCGCTCATCCTGGTCGGGCTGCGCACGTCGGCGATCTTCGTGGTGGCCACCGCGACGATCGCCGCCTACATCGGCCTCGGCGGCCTGGGCCGCTTCATCATCGACGGCCTGGCGAGCGAGCAGTACGGCCCCGTCGCGGGCGGCGCGCTGCTCGTCGTCATCCTCGCCATCATCATCCTCGCGCTTTTCGCCGGCCTTTCCAGGCTGGTCATCCCGGCCGGCCTGCGCAAGCAGGCCAAGACCGATTAACCAACCCGTCCGGAAGGAAAACCCATATGACGATCAGGCTTACCGCGACGAGCGGGATCGCCGCCCTCGCGGTCGTCGGCCTCGCGGCCGTGACCGCGTGCTCAAGCAGCAGTTCTTCCACCCCCGCCGCGGCCGGCAGCACCAGCGCCTCGGCCGCGAGCTCGTCCGCGTCCGCCTCCAGTGCCTCCTCCAACCCGCTCAGCGGCGGCGGTTCGTCGGGCTCCGTGGTCATCGGCTCCGCCAACTTCCCGGAGAACGAGGTGCTCGCCGAGGTCTACGCTCTCGCCCTGCAGGCCAAGGGGGTCAAGGTCACCACCAAGCTCAACATCGGCGCCCGCGAGGCCTACTACCCGCAGATCGAGAAGGGCACGATCTCGATCATCCCCGAGTACAACGGCACCCTGCTCAGCGTCGAGGTGGACAAGAACTCCACCGCGAAGACCACCGCGGCGGTCGACGCGGAACTCGCGGCCAAGCTGCCGTCGACGCTGACCGTGCTCAACGCGGCAGACGCCCAGGACAGCGACTCGGTGACGGTCACCCAGGCGACCGCGGCCAAGTACCACCTCAAGTCGATCGCGGACCTCAAGCCCTACGCGTCGCAACTGGTCATCGGCGGCCCGCCGGAGTTCAAGACCCGGGTTGACGGCCTGGTCGGACTGAAGTCCACCTACGGCCTGACGTTCAAGAGCTTCGACCCGCTCGACGAGTCGGGCCCGATCACCCTGGCCGCGCTGCAAAACGGCAAGGTCGCGGCCGCGGACGTGTTCACCACGACGCCGCAGATTGTCAGCGACAAGCTGGTCTCGCTGACCGACCCGAAGTTCAACTTCGCCGCGCAGAACGTCATCCCGCTGGTCTACAAGCCGGCGCTGACCTCTACCATCTCGGACACACTCAACGCGGTCTCCGCCAAGCTGACCACGAGCGCCCTGCTCGCGCTTGACGTCAAGGTCATCACCGACAAGGAGAACTACACCACGGCCGCCCAGGAGTGGCTGCAGTCCGTCGGCCTGAGCTAGCCGCCTGGCCCGCCGTCCCCTGACGTTCACCGCGCGAGCGAGTAACGTCAGGGGACGTGCGGATCACGGATATCACGGTTGTCCTCCACGAGCGCAGGTCGGTCCCCTCCGCCGCGTTCGGCCCCGCCCGCCCGGTGCCGCTCGGCGTGCTGCGGGTGACAACCGACGAGGGCATCGAGGGCAACGCGTTCCTCAGCTCGCCGGGACCGGGCCCGGCGCAGATCGCCTACCAGATCGTCACCCATATCAAGCCGTGGCTGCTCGGTGAGGATCCCCTCGACATCGGCAGGCACTGGCGGCGGATGCAGAATCAGTTCCATTTTCTGTCGCCGCACGCCGTCGGCACCGTCGACATCGCGCTGTGGGATATCGCGGGCCGGGCCGCGGGGCTGCCCGTGCACCGGCTGCTCGGCACCTGCCGCGATCGCGTCCCCGCCTACTTCTCCTCCGCCAACCACGACACCGCGCAGGCCTACGCCGACGAGGCGGTCTACTGGCAGCAGCAGGGCTGGAAGGGTTACAAGCTCCACCCGCCCCGCGCACCGTGGCTGCCGCCGGACAGCTCGCCCCCTATCGACTTCGACATCGAGGCGTGCGCGGCGGTGCGGGAAGCGGCCGGCGCCGGCATGACGCTGATGCTCGACTCCTCGTGGAGCTACTCCTACACCGAAGGGCTCAGGGTCGGCCAGGCGATCCAAGACCTCGGCTACCACTGGTTCGAGGACCCGTTTCCCACCCATGACATGCACAGCTACGTCCGCCTCGGCAGGCACCTGAGCATCCCGCTGCTTGCCACCGAGATCAACCCAGGCGGCCTCGCCGCGCTGCCGCCGTGGATCACCTCGGGCGCCACCGACTTTCTGCGCGGCGACGTCGTCATCACGGGCGGCATCACCGGGTTGATGAAAATCGCGCACCTGGCCGAGGCGTTCGGCATGAACTGCGAGGTCCACGACTCCTACAATGCGCTGAACAACGTCGCGGGCCTGCACGTGATGATGGCCATCGACAACTGCGACTGGTTTGAGGTCCTCGCGTTCAACCGCGCGGGCGACCACAGCCTCGGCCAGCTCAGTTACGGTCTCACCGAGCCCTTCGCGGTGGACTCCTGCGGCGAGGTGCACGCGCCGGCCGGCCCGGGCCTCGGCGCAGGCATCGACTGGGACCTGATCAACTCCGCCGTGGTCGCCGTCGCCTCCTAGGGACAAATAACCAAGACCAATCAGCACAACGGTTGCGGCTGACTCCGCTCCGCCGGTAACCTCTCGCGGGCCGGCTCGCCGGCACCGCTGCCGGGTTCGTATCCTGGCATGCACTGCCCGGCATCGCCGGCCGCCGCCCGTCGGGTGCCGGCCTTCGGTGCCGGCACTGGGACGGCGCGGGGAGAGGATTTGCCAGTGGTCGAGATCAAGACGCGCGGGGAGATCGACGCGATCGCGGCCGCCGGGCAGGTAGTCGCGGACATCCTGACCGCGGCCAGGTCCACCGCCGCGCCCGGCGTCACGCTTGCCGAACTCGACGCCGCCGCCAGGGAGATCCTCACCAAGGCGGGGGCGACCTCGCCGTTCTTCAACTATCACCCGCGGTTCGCCCCCATCCCGTACCCGGCGGTCATCTGCACGTCGGTGAACGACGCCGCGCTGCACGGCATACCGGGCGACTACCGGCTGCGCCCCGGCGACCTGTTGAGCGTCGACGCCGGCGCGACCCTGGACGGCTGGGTGGGCGACGCGGCGATCTCGTTCAGCGTGGGAACGGCGCACGACGGCGACGCGGAGCTGATCGCGACCACCGAGGCCGCGCTCGCCGCCGGGATCGCCGCCGCACAGCCAGGCGGCAGGCTCGGCGACATCTCCGCCGCGATCGGCAAGATCGGCAAGGCGGGCGGCTACGGCATCTCCACGGACCTCGGCGGGCACGGCGTGGGCCGGACCATGCACGAGGACCCGCACATCCCTAACCGCGGCAAGGCGGGGCGCGGCTTGCGGCTGGTGCCCGGGCTGGTCATCGCGATCGAGCCATGGTTCATCGGAGGCGGCAGCGACGACATCTACCTGGACGAGGACGGGTGGACCATCCGCACGGGCGACGGCAGCCGCGCCGCGCACGTCGAGCACACCATCGCGATCACCGATGACGGCCCGGTGATCCTCACCACCCGCGGCTGAGGCCCGTCTGCTGAGGCCCGTCTGCTGAGGCCCGTTTGCCGGGGCCCCGTTTACCGAGGCCCTTTTACCGAGGAAGGTGCTTGCCGTGACGCTGCTTCAGGAGGCGTCCGCGATCTCCGGCGAGATCGCGGAACTGCGCCACGCCATCCACCGTGAGCCGGAGATCGGCCATGACCTGCCGAGAACGCGGGACAAGGTGCTCGCCGCGCTCGATGGGCTTCCGCTCGAGATAAGCCAGGGCAGCGAGCTCACCTCGGTGACCGCGGTGCTGCGCGGCGGCCGGCCGGGCCCGGTGGTGCTGCTGCGCGGCGACATGGACGCCCTGCCGGTGACCGAGGCGACCGGGCTTCCCTACGCGTCGCGGTTCGCCGGGGTCATGCACGCCTGCGGCCACGACCTGCACACCGCGATGCTGGCCGGCGCCGCCCGGCTGCTTTCCGCGCGGCAGGCCGAGCTGCCGGGCGGCGTGATCTTCATGTTCCAGCCCGCGGAAGAGGGCGGCCACGGGGCCAGGATGATGATCGAGGAGGGCGTGCTCGACGTGGCGGGCAAGCGGCCCGTGGCCGCTTACGGCATGCACGTCCAGTCCCATCAGCTCGGCCACGGGGTGTTCGCCGTCCGGCCGGGCCCGGCGCTCGCGGCCGCCGACCGCCTGTACGTCACCGTGCGCGGCCGCGGCGGGCATGCCTCGGCGCCGCAGCACAGCGCCGACCCGATTCCCGCCGCGTGCGAGATGGTGACCGCGCTGCAGACCCTGGTGACGCGCCGGTTCGACGTGTTCGACCCGGTCGTCGTCACGGTCGGCAGCTTCCACGCGGGAACGACGGACAACGTGATTCCCGACGAGGCAGTGTTCAAGACCACGCTCCGGTCCTTCAGCAAGGTGTCCCGCGACCGGCTGCGGGACGAGACCGCACGCCTGGTACGGGATATCGCCGCGGCGCACGGCCTGACCGCGGAGGCCGAGTACATCCCCGGCTACCCGGTCACGCTCAACGACCCGGCCGAGGCGAGCTTCGCCGGCGAGACCGTCGCCGGCCTGTTCGGTGCCGCGCGGATCGTCACGCCCGCGGCGCCGCTGACCGGCGCCGAGGACTTCTCCTACGTGCTCAACGAGGTCCCCGGCGCGTTCGTCCTGCTCGGCGCCTGCCCGCCGGACGCAGACCCGGCAACCGTCCCCTCCAACCACTCGGCGGCCGCCCGCTTCGACGACGGCGTGCTCGCGGACGGCGCCGCCCTGTATGCCGAGCTCGCCCTGCGCCGTCTCGACGCGGGCGGCTGATCGGTGCGGTTGGCTGTGGTTCCTCGTCCCGCTGCTCGCCTCGCCGGCCACCGGGCTGTTCAGGGCGGTGGCCGCAGCCCGTCGCTGAGCACGGCGAGCAGCCGGCCGGGCAGGTCAGGTCTCGCCGCCGCCTCATGGACGCTGCGCAGCAGCCCCTTGAGCAGCACGACCAGGTCCAGCGTGGTGATGTCCGCGCGCACCGCGCCCGCCCGCTGAGCGCGGGTCAGCAGCACGTCGAGCGCGGCGTGCAGGTCCTCCTGGAGCGAGCCCGCGACCGCGATGGCGTCGTGTTCGCCGACCTGTTCGCCGAGGACGGCGTGCTCACCTACCCGTTCGCGCCGCCGGGGCAGCCCGCGGAACTGCGCGGGCGCGACACCATCCGTTCCTACTTCTCCGCGATGGGACGCGCGCGCGAGCTGTTCGTCCAGGACGGGGTCGAAGCCACCGTCTGGGAGACCGACGACCCGGACCTCGTCATCGCCGAGATCACCCACCACGGCCGGTCGAACGTCACCGGCGGCCCGTACCGGCTCACCGCGCTCGGCTTCATCCGGGTCCGTAACGGCGAGATCGTCCGCTACGACGACTACATGGACCCGATCGCGCTGGCCCGGCTGCTCGGCAGGACCGGCGACCTCGCCGCCGCGCTCAGCACTGGCGGTGCCGCCTAGCGTTCGCCGCCTGGGCAGCCGTCCGCCTTCACCCGCCCGCCGCCCGTCAGGCTCAGCCGGCCGCGGGGCGGATGGCGGTGGCGAGCAGGTGCGGGCCGAAGCCGAGCAGCTCGGGAACGCTTTCCATGGCCCGTGCGGCCTCGAGGATGACGGCGCGCTCCGCCGGGTCGGCCATCCGCGTGTCCAGGTCGGCGAGTATCACCGCCGGCCCTTCCACGCAGACCATGCCGGTGACGTCGAGACCCGCCTCGGTCAGTTCCGCCCGCAGCCCTTCCGGGCGGTGCAAGTAGGAAGTGAAGGCGCCCGGGTGCAGCGGCGGCATGATTCCGGTGCGTTCCGTCTCGTCGATCAGGTCGAGGGCGGCCGGGTACTCGTCGTAGATCCGTTTCGCGACGATGCCGTCGATGCGGAAGGCCCACCGGGTGATCGCCGCGGCGAACAGCGGACCGCCGGGCCGCAGGACGCGGACCGCCTCGCCGATGGCGTCCATCCGTTCGGACCTCGTCACCAGGTGGTACAGCGGGCCAAGCAGCAGGACCGCGTCCACGGAGGCGTCAGGCAGGTCGAGTTCGCGCGCGTCGCCGACGGCGGTCCGGATGCCCGCTATCTCGGCTGCGTCCGCCTGGAGCTGGCTGACGTGCAGCGGCATCAGGTCCCTGTGCTCGACCTGATGGCCGAGCGAGGCGAGCCACAGGGCATAGCGTCCGGGACCGCCGCCGATGTCCGCGATGACGGCGGGCGGCGGCGGCAGGCGGCGCGCCAGGATCTCGGTCGTGCGGAGGAACTCGAGCTGGCCCGCGCCGTCGTTCAGCCTGTCCCGCTCTTCGCCGCGGTCGTAGTACGCCCTGATCGCGGCCTCTTCCATGCCCATGGCACCCGACGGTGACACAGCGCGCCGCGCGTCGTCTATTGATTTAGCCCGCCGTCCGCTGCGCGTGCAGCAAGTCCTGGCCTGCGGCGCGGCTCCATGAGACCGCGGCGTCGTCATGATGGTGGATAGTTCTGCACGCTCCGCTGGCGTGGATGCGTCAGAAGGTCAGCACCAACCGGCCGCGGACCCCGCCGGCCTCAAGCCGACGGTGCGCCTCGGCCGCTCGTTCGGCAGGCAGCACTTCGGCGACACGCACCGTCAACACGCCCTCGCTGACCAGGCCGGCCAGCTCCGCGATCCGGTGTCCCTCGTGCAGGTGCCTGCCGACGAGGACAAGGTGAATGGTGATGTCCCGTTCCGTTGAGCCCGCGAACGGCCGGACCGCGAGCAGCTGCCCGCCGTCGCGGACCGCGGGCAAGATCGCCGGCCCGAGCAGCGCCGCGTCGATGACCGCGTCGACCCCGTCCGGGTACAGCGAGCGGACCGCGGCGGCCATCGGCTCGCCGCGCGGCACCACGTGAGCGGCGCCGAACGACGCGATCAAGGCCTCGTCGGCCGGCGCCGCGTCGCCGATCATCGTCAGCCCGCGGTGCGTGCCGAGCTGGATCGCGTACTGCCCGACGATGCCGGCCGAGCCAGTCACCGCAAGAACAGACCCCGCGGGCAGCGCGAGCAGGTCATATGCCGCAAGGACGGTCAGCCCGTTCATCGGCAGCGTCGCGGCCTCGGTCAGCGCCCAGCCGTCGGGCACCGCCGCGAGCTGATCAGCGTCCACCACCCGGTACTCGCACTGCGCGCCGCCGCCCGGCTCGAAGGGGGAGACCGCGGCCATCACCCGGTCGCCTGCCTGCCACTGAGTCACCTCCGGCCCGGCCGACGAGACCACGCCGGCCAGGTCCATGCCGGGAACGTACGGACCGGTCACCTCGTCCGGCATCGGCCGGAAGCCTTGCCTGAAGCCGATGTCGGTCGGGTTCACGGTGGCCGCCGCCACCGCCACCAGGACCTGCCCTGGTCCCGGCGAAGGCTTCGGCACGCTGACGATGCCGAGCACCGACGGGTCACCGAACTCGGTGCAGCCAACGGCCCGCATGTCCGCCATATTCGTCCTCCAGAAGAAGTGCGAGGGTACGCGGCGGAGCCACGCACCCGTTCGGTGTCAGGGTTGTTGTTCGGCTGCGCGGCACAGGGACAGCAGCTCATCGATGCCGCGCAGGTGCAGATGGGGCCGCTTCTCCGGCGGCACTCGGTCGTAGGCGTCCGGCCCGGTCAGGCCGGTCTGCACAGCGATCGCCAGGGCGTGCCCGCGGTGCGCCATCGGCACCTCGAGCAGCGGGTCGTCGCCGATCACCACCAGGTGACGCGCGGGAACGCCGAGGCGAGCGGATGCCGCGCGCAGCGCGTCAAGCGACGGCTTTCCCGTTATGGTCAGGCGGCAGCCGGTGATCGAGGTGATCATCGCGCAGATCGCGCGGGACGTGCCGAGCGCCCGGCCGCCGGCGGTCGCGAAGAACGGGGTCTGCGACGCCGAGTACAGCGCGGCGCCTGACCAGACCGCGTCGCAGGCGGCCTCCAGGTGCGCCAGCGTGAACTCGCGGAACCAGCCGACGAGCACCGCGTCCACCGCGGCCGGCCCGCGGTCACCAAGACGACCCGCAGCCCTCAACGCGACCGGCGGCACGACCTCGATGCCCGCGGCGCGCAGCGGCCCGGTGAGACCGTCGCCGCCGAGCACCATGACCCGCTTGTAGCCGCGCCTGGTGAACATGACGACCGCGCTGGACGCCGGCGTCATCATCGCGTCGTCCGGCACGTCGAGCCCCGCCTCGCGCAGCACCGCGGCGAAGTGCGCGGGCGAACGGTTGGTGCCGTTGGTGAACACCAGGTACGGCAGGCCGCGGGCGCGTGCCCAGGCGAGCATCTCGACGGCGCCGGGCAGCGGCGTGAGCCCGTGGTTGACCCGGTCGCCGAGCGCAAGCGTGCCGTCCATGTCGAAGATGAACCCGCGGGCGTCCCGCAGTCGGGCGAGCACCTCGTCGGGAATGGCAGCGTCCTGCGCGCTCACGACACGTCCCCGCCTTCCGTAGACATCGAACTCCGCAACGACAGCCGGAAGCCCGGCTTGTCCACCGTCAGCTCCCGTGCCGCAGGGCGTGAAGCAAGCGACCGCAGCAGCCGCAGCACCGGCACGGTGTCCGGGTTGTAGTGGGTGACCGCGGGCCCGGCGGCGACCATCGCGTCGACCTCCGCGCCCGGCATGCCGAAGCGCAGCAGCAGTTCCTCGTCGCTGATCCGGCCGCCGAAGCGCTGCCGCAGCTCGGCCACGGTCAGCGGCGGCGGCTCGGCGGCGAGCTCGTCCGCCCGCGGCCGCCCGAGCACCTTGTCGAGCACCTGGGGGTCGATCGGGGCGGTCGGCTTGCCGAACGTGCCCTGCGCATACCTGATCACCTGGTCGGGCACGTTGTCGTAGCGGCCGCCGCCGGCGGTGACCGACAGCAGGTTCGCCAGCGCCTGCCCGATCACCATCTGCGGGTAGGGCGTCACCATGATCGGGTAGCCGAGCTCGGCCCGCACCTGGGCGATCTGCGCCAGCAGCGCCCCGAACCGGTCGGCGAGCCCGAGCTCGGCAAGCTGCCGCCTGGTGGTCGACATGGTGCCGCCCGCCAGCTGATGGTCCATGAACGCCGCGTCGTAGGAGCCTGGCGTGCCGGGCGGCAGGCCCTCCGCCACGGCGAGCCGGTCAAAGTACCTGGCGACCGCGGTGAGCAGCCGGTCGTCCACGTCAACCGTGTGCCCGGAGGCACGCAGGTTGGCCACCAGGCGTTCCGCGTCGGGCAGTGAGGAGCCGTCGCCGAGGGCGCCGCAGCCGACCTGCAGCACGTGCACGCCGAGTGCGGCGGCGGTGAGGCAGGTGAGCTGCGACAGCCCGAGGGTGGCATGTGAGTGCAGTTCCAGCGGCTTGCCGCCCAGCGCCGCCTGGACGGCGGGGATCAGCGTGCGCGCCCGCTCCGGGGTGAGGATGCCCGCCGGGTCCTTGATGTAGGCGCGGTCGATATCGGCGCAGGCCGCGTACTGCGCGGCGATCCCCGCGTAGAAGGCGTCGTCGTGCACGGCGGAGATCGTGTAGGTGAGCGCGCCGATGACCTCGCGGCCGCCGGCCTTCTTCGCGATCCGCGCGGTGGCGCGCGCCGCGTCCATGTCGTGCGACGGGTCGAGCACGACGAACCGGTCCATGCCGTTGTCGACCAGCTGGCGGTACACGAGCTCGATCACCTCCGGGTGCGCACGCTCCCAGGAGATGAACCGGAACCCGGTCCCGATGAACTGCAGCGGCGTGTCCGGCATGGCGGCCCGGCTGATCCGCAGCAGCGCCCACGGGTCCTCCCGGTGCCTGCGCACCGACATGCCCATCGCGGTGGACGACGAGTAGTCAAGGGCGCGGAACCCGACCCGGCCGAGCAGCGGCGCGATCGTCGCGATGTGCGCGGTCCGCAGCCCCGCCGCACCCCACAGCGACTGGTTGCCGTCCCGTAGCGACACGTCGACCAGGCGGATGTCAGCCACGGGCCGCCCCCGCATCCCCATCACGATCATCCCGAACGGGTTCGGCTGACTCGCCCCGCGCACCGAAACTCCCCGCCGCCTGGCCGGCGCCGCGGCCGGCCGACTGCCCGTCGCCGGCCCTCATGTCGCCGGCCGGCCCCGCGGCGCCTTGCCCGTCGCCGAGGGGATCGCGCGCCAGGAAGCGCCCGAGGTACCCGGTATCCACCCCGCCGGCCGCGAACTCGCCGTCAGCGAGCACCGCCCGCTGCAGGCCCACGTTGGTGGTCACGCCCTCGATCCGGCACCGGCCCAGTGCGTCGCGGAGTTCGTTGAGCGCGTCGTCGCGGTCGGCGCCGTGCGCGATGACCTTGGCGAGCAGCGAGTCGTAGAGCGGCGATACGGCCGCACCCGCCTGGATGTGCGTGTCGACTCGCACCCGCCCGGCGGCGTTCCCGGCCGTGAGGGTCGTCGCGGGGAACACCGCGCGAGTGACCATCCCGGGGCTCGGCAGGAAGTCCCGGCGCGGATCCTCGGCGTTGACCCGCACCTCGATCGCGTGCCCGGCGAACGCGACGTCGTCCTGTGTCAGCCGTAGCGCACGTCCCTCGGCGATCGCGATCTGCTCGGCGACGATGTCGATGCCGGTGATCGCCTCGGTGACCGGGTGCTCGACCTGGATGCGCGCGTTGACCTCAAGGAAGTAGAACTCGCCGCGCTCGGCGTCGACGAGGAACTCCACCGTGCCCGCCCCGCGGTAGCGCAGGTGCCGCCCGAGCGCCACGGCCGCCGCGCGCAGCCGGTCCCGCAGGCCGGCGTCGAGGCCGGGCGCGGGTGCCTCCTCGATCAGCTTCTGGTAGCGGCGCTGCACCGAGCAGTCCCTGTCGCCCAGGTGGATGACGCTGTCGCCGTCGCCGAGCAGCTGCACCTCGACGTGCCGACCGCGCTCGACGTACCGCTCCAGGTACACCCGCGGGTCACCGAACGCGGCCGCCGCCTCCGCGCTCGCCACCGCGACCGCGTGCTCCAGCCCAGCCGGGTCGCGGACCACCCGCAGCCCGCGCCCGCCGCCGCCGCCCGCCGCCTTGACCAGCACCGGATACCCGATCCGCTCCGCAAGCCCGGCGGCGTCCTCGCCGGTGACCTGGTCCGCGCCGGCCTGTTTCGCCGGCCCGCCAGCCAAACCGGGACTGGCCTGCTGAGCGCGCGACTCCATCGCCGCGATGTCGGCGTCGCTGCGGCCAGCTGCCGTCACGTGCCCGCCTGGCAGCACAGGAAGTCCCGCGGCGACCGCGTGCTCCCGCGCCGCGAGCTTGTCCCCGGTGGCCTCGAGCGTCTCCGGGTCCGGACCGATGAACACGACCCCGGCCGCCGCGCAGGCCCGGGCAAGCCGCGCGTTCTCCGACAGGAACCCGTATCCCGGGTGGACGGCGTCGGCCCTGGCGGCCACCGCGGCGCCTGCCACCGCGTCCACGTTCAGGTAGCTCGCGGCGGCCGGAGCGGCCCCGACGCCGATGACCCGGTCCGCGAGCCGCGCCGCCAGCGACGCGGCGTCGGCCTCCGACACGGTGAGCACGGTCTCGATGCCGAGCCGCCGGAAGGTGCGGATCACCCGGACGGCGATCTCTCCCCGGTTGGCGACAAGCACCCGCCGCAGCACCCGCCGGCCACTCACTCCGCCGCCGCCCGATCCGGATAACAGCAACAAGCGCTCGCGCGCGTCCTGGGCGGTTGGCGGCTGATCACGTGTCCGGCTCAATCAGCAGCAGGGTGGTGCCGAGCGGGGTGAACTCGCCATTGTCCGCGCAGATCCTGGCCACCCGGCCGGCCGTGCCCGCATGCACCGAGTTCATCAGCTTCATCGTCTCCACGATCGCCACGACCGTGTCCGGGCTGACCGCGTCTCCCTCCCGCACGTACGGGTCGGCGCCCGGCCGCGGCGCGCGGTAGAACGTCCCCGGCAGCGGCGCGGTGACCGCGACGAGGCCGTCCCTGCCGTCTTCCCCTGCCGCATCGCCGCCGGCCGGCCCGGCCGCGGCGCCGCTGGCGGCGGCAGTGGCATCCGCCGCTGCCGCGGACGCGCCCGCTGCGCGAGCCCGCGACGCCGCCTCTGCCACGACGGGCTCCGCGCGCACCTGGCTTTCCTCGGTCCAGCCGCCGCCCGGCGCGCGGCGCAGCGTCAGCCGGAACCGCGGCGTCTCGACGTCGAGCTCGTCATACGGCAGCGAGTCGAGCAGCGCGAGGATCTCGGCGACGTCGTCGTTGCTCAGGTCCATCGGTTCTGCTTCCCGAACAGGGCCAGCACGTGGTCGGCCGCCCGGGGTTTCGGCGCGCCGGCCGGGCCGGTCTCGCGCGCCGCCCAGACGGTCTCCGGCCGGGACTGCAGCAGCACGATCCTGGCTTCCGGCGCGGACTCGCCATCCAGTACGGCCCATTCGATGTCCTGCGGCGTGCCGTAGTGCGCCTCGACGCGGCGAGCCGTGTCGGCAAGGGCGCGGATCTCGTCGTCGGTCAGGCAGGGCGCGTCGCGCAGTTCGGGCGGCGTGTCGCCGATGAGCACGCCGGCGCCGGAGGGAGAGTCCGCGGCGGGGAACGGCGGAGCCGCGAACCCGTTCGGGATGTAGCGATGGGTCTTCAGCTTGGCGGAGACGCGCCGGGCGGTGATCTCGCCGGTGATCTTGCTGATGACCCACGAGTCCGGCGTCACGTCGCCGGCGACGAGCGCGGAGCCGAGGCCCCAGGTGCCCTCGATGGCCACCACCGAACGGTCGCCGGAGACCGGGGACCTGGTGAACAGCACGCCGGCGGCGCGCGGCGCGACCATCGTCTGCACCACGACGGCCATCGACAGTCCGGCCTCGTCCAGGCCGAGCCGGCGCCGGTAGGTCAGCGACTCGTCATTGAACAGCGACGCCCAGCAGCGGACGACGTGTTCAAGCACCGCGGGCGCGCCGCGGATGCCGAGGTAGGTGTCCTGCAGCCCGGCGAAGGAGGCGTCGGCGCTGTCTTCGACGGTCGCCGACGAGCGCACCGCGACGTCCGCGCCTGCTGCCGGGCCGCCGGCGCCGCCAAGCGCCGCGTATGCCTCGCTGATCGCGGCGGCGACGTCCGTCGGTGGTGCCGCGGCGCCGACCGCAGCGCGCAGCCGGGCGCCCGCCGCGGCGATGCCCGCCAGGTCGGCGGCGTCGAGCCGGGATACCTCGGCGCGCAGCGTTCCGCCGGGGTCGATCGCGTCCATCGCCGCGGAGAACCCCGCAACGGTGACCGCGAACCCGGGCGGCACCGCCACCCCGGCCCGGATCAGCTCGCCGAGGCTCGCCGCCTTGCCGCCGACCGCGCCGGCACCGCGCGCCGAGGCGAGCGTCACCACGAAACTCATCCGCGGCTCCCAGTCACACAATCACCAGTCACGAGGCCTCCCGTCACGAGAGCACCCGTACCCGGCCGCGGTCGCCGTCTACGCGGATCTTGTCGCCAGTCCTGATCCTCTTGGTCGCGTCTCCGGTGCCGACGACGGCCGGCAATCCGTACTCGCGGGCGACGATCGCGGCGTGCGACATCGAGCCGCCGATGTCGGAGACGGCCGCCTTGATCTTCGCGAACACCGGCGCCCAGGACGGGGCGGTGACCGGGACGACGAGGATCTCGCCCTCGCGCAGTTGGCTCATCTCCGACACGTCGTGCAGCACCCGGGCGATGCCCTCCACGACCCCGGACGACGCGGCGACGCCGACCACCTCGTCGGGGTCGGGGTTGAGCCAGGACGCGACGCGCTCCTGGGTGATGCCCCACAGCATGCGCACGGCGGGGTCGTTGAGCGCCTCGGGTACCGGGCCGAGTGCGGGCGGCGGCGACCAGCCCTTGAGCACCTCGATCATCGCCTTGCGCTCGGCGATGATCGGCTGGAAGTGCCCGGCGCCCAGCGGCGGCGTGCCCGCCGCCCAGGCGAGCGATACATCGGCGAGCGCCTGGTCGATCTCGGTGTGGTGCAGGTGGAACACGTCGTCGGTCGCGGCGATCACGCCCTGCGCGGCGAGCAGCGCGCCGAACGCCTTTACCTTCTGGAAGAACCTGGTGGTGAACCAGTGCTCGCAGTAGAACTTGTGGTCCTCGACGAACGGGAACACCAGGCGGCACAGGCCGAGCATCTGGTCGAAGGCGGCCTTCTCGTCGTCGCTGCCAAGCAGGTCACGGTAGCCGTTGGCGATCCGCTCGCGGTCGGCGGTGAGCTGCTCGGTCGGGCGCGGCGCGATACCGCCCGCCTTGACCGCCGCCACGTAGCCGGGCAGCGCGGTGAACGGCACGGTCAGGTCGTCGTTCCAGGACAGGTGATGGTGGTAGAAGCCGTCACCGGAGGAGACGTGGAACCACGGGTCGCGTGCCTTGCCGAACGCGTCCAGCCAGCGCGCGCCGGCCTCGCCGCGGCCCTCGAGCGCGGCGAGCACCTCGGCGGCGACGCAGCCCTGGGTGAACAGGTCGTCCACGCCGAGTTCGACGGCGAGGTTGGCCAGGCCCTTGAGCTCGTCGTCCGGCCGGTACATGATCACGTCGATGCCGGCCACCATGCGGCCGATGGTCTGGTCGCTGATCTCGGGGAACGCCTGCTGGCAGAACTGGAAGAAGACGACGTAGGCGCCGTAGCCGAGCATGAGCATCTCGGTGTGGTGGTGCCACATCTTGGAGTACAGGGCGAGCACCCGGTGGAAGTTCTCCTGCAGGTAGTGGTTCTGCGCGATGCCGACCGCGCCGAACACCACGTCGGCGGGCTCCCACTCGGGCAACTGCGGCACGTCGATCGACTCGATCTCGGCGATCAGCGCGCGCAGCCGGTTCTTCCACCCCTCGTACAGCGCGTCCCAGTTCTCGAAGTAGTACCCGGCCCGCGGCCCGAACTCCACCGCGCGCCGCTCGATCTCCGCCGGGTCGAGCACCGGGTTGGCGGTGATGTAGATCCGGCCGTTCACGATTCTGTGCTCGATGCCGAGCGTGGTCGGCAGCACGAACAGCCGCGCCGTGTTGGCGCCGATCGCCTGATACGGCACCTCCCCGGTGATCGTGTCGAAGGCCGGCATCGGCTCGGGGAAGTGCATCGAGTTGTAAAACCAGAAGCGCTTGTCGTCGTCCGGCTGGAAGCGCGTGAAGTACTGGTACATGGAGCGCCAGTTCTCCGCGCCTGGGACGTCGGCGATCTGCGAGGGCAGCGGGAAGCCGGTCTGTTCCGTCATTGGAACTCCCCTGGTCGGGACAGCCTTACATCTTGTAATCGTGCTGGGTGCGCGCATAGTCGATGAACGCGTCCAGGGCGGACGCATCGGCCATCGCGCTCGTGTTGGCGGCCTTCTCGAGCGGTATGCCCATCAGCAGCCGGCGCACGGGGACTTCCAGTTTCTTCCCGGTCAGCGTCGTGGGGATGGCGGGCACTTGGATGAACTTGTCGGGGATGTGCCGCGGCGTGTACTCGCGCCGCAGCCGCGTCTTGATCTCATTCTCGATCCGCTCGTCGAGCGTGACCCCATCGGCCAGCTTGACGAACATCGGCATGAAGAAGTGCCCGCCAGGCAGGTCGAGGTTGACCACGATCGCGTCGTCCACCTCGGGGATGCCCTCGAGGACGTTGTAGATCTCGGCGGTGCCGATCCGCACGCCGAACCGGTTGAGCGTCGCGTCGGACCGGCCGAGGACGAACGTGCCGCCGCGCGGCGTGACCCGGAAGAAGTCGCCCTGCCGCCAGACGCCTGGCCAGGTGTCGAAGTAGGTGTCCTTGTACCGGGTCATGTTTTCGTCGTCGCCCCAGAACTTCACCGGCATCGACGGCAGCGGCCTGGTGATCACCATCTCGCCGACCTCGTCCACGACGGGCTGGCCCGCGTCGTTGAACGCGTACGCGGCGACGCCGAGGTTGCGGTGCTGGTGCTCGCCCGCGTAGGTGGGCAGGGTGCACGACCCGCCGGTGAAGCCGGAGCACACGTCGGTGCCGCCGGAGCCGACGTGAAGCCACAGGTCGCGCTTGACGTTGCGGTAGAACCAGGCGTACACCTCGGGGCTGACCGGGGAGCCCGCGAGCATCACGCACTCCAGGGCCGAAAGGTCGTACTTGTTCCTGGGCACCACGCCGCGCTTGGACAGCATGTCCGCGTAGGCGGGCGACCCGCCGAACAGCGTCACCTTCGCCTCGGCCGCCATCCGCCACAGCGCGTCCGGCTCCGGGTAGCCGGGGTTGCCGTCGTAAAGCAGCGGTTTCACGCCGAGCACCAGCGAGCTAACCATGAAGTTCCACATCATCCACCCGGTGGTGGTGTAGAAGAACAACACGTCGCCAGGGGACAGGTTCATATTCAGCCGCTGCAGCTTGAGCTGCTCGAGCAGGATGCCGCCGTGGCTGTGGGTGATGGCCTTCGGCAGTCCGGTGGTGCCGCTGGAGAACAAGATCCACAGCGGCATCCCGAACGGTCCGTGGTGATACGCGAAGTCTTCCGCGGCCACCGGGGGGTGGTCGAGCAAGGCGTGCCAGTCGTGCGCACCCTCGGCCGGCGCGGGAACGTCGCCGAACGGCAGGTAGATGACGTGCTCGAGGCAGGTGAGGTCGTCGACGATCTGCCGCATCTCGCCGGAGCGGTCGTAGGCCTTGCCGTTGTAGGCGTAGCCGCCGGTGCAGATCAGCACCGTCGGCTGCAACTGACGGAACCGGTCGAGCACGCCGCGCCAGCCGAAGTCGGGTGACACGCTCGTCCAGATCGCCCCGATGGACGTGGTGGCCAGCATGGCGATGACCGCCTGCGGGATGTTCGGCAGCGTCGAGGCGACCCGGTCGCCCGGCTTGACGCCGAGCTCACGCAGCCTGGTCGCGAGGATCCGGACGGCGGGGCCGAACTCGTCCCAGTACATCGGGGTGACCGGCACGGTCTCCGAGTGGTAGTACAGCGCCACCTCGCCTGGAGCCTCGCGCCGCATCACGTTCTCGGCGTAGTTGAGCCGCGCGCCGGGGAACCACTGCGCGCCCGGCATCTCGCGCTGGCCGAGCACGGCGGTCGGCTGCGCGGCGGCGGCGATGTCGTTGTAGTCCCAGATCGCTTGCCAGAAGGCGTCGGTCTCGGTGACCGACCACTCCCAGAGATCCGGGTAGTTCGTGAACGCCAGTCCGCGGTTTGCCTCCAGCCAGCTCATGAACGCGGTGATGTTCGCGTTCGCGACCCGCTCGGGTGTCGGTGTCCACAACAGGTCGCCAGCCCGCACGTGGCCGGTCACCGGGTCGTTCGCGGACAGGTCCATAGGCACGCTAAGGGAATCGACGGCATCACTCACATGGCAGAGGTTCGCATAACGGACGAGTCGTCGGCAATGGCGACGCCTACTAGTTAACCCCTCGTGATCTTGGGGGCGGGCCCAGTGCTTCGCCGGCCGGGCCGCGAGATGGCTTTCCTGATCAGGCGGCATGGTAGACATTCCGCGCGATGGGAGACGTGTACCATGCCATGAATGCAGACCGATTCACTCGCCGCCATCGATGTGCACGTGCACATCGAGGTTGACGGGCATGGCCACTACTCGCTGGACCAAGAGCTGATGGACGCCAGCGCCAAGTACTTCAGGGCCGACCATGACCGCACGCCGACGCTCGCGCAGATCGCCGACAGGTACCGGTCGCTGAACATGGCGGCGGTCGTCTTCACGGTGGACGCGTCGACCGCGACCGGCCACCCGCCGATCTCCAGCGCGGAGATCGCGGACGAGGCGGCCAAGCACGCTGACGTGCTGATCCCGTTCGGTTCCGTCGACCCGCTGCGCGGCGCGGACGCCGTGGCGCAGGCGCGGTCGCTGGTTACCCAGCACGGGGTGAAGGGGTTCAAGTTCCATCCCTCGCTGCAGGGGTTCACGCCCAACGACCCGGCCTTCTACCCGCTGTGGGAGGCGATCGAGTCCCTCGGCGTGCCGGCGCTGTTCCACAGCGGGCAGACCGGGATCGGCGCGGGCATGCCGGGCGGACGCGGCATCAAGCTGCGGCTGTCGGACCCGATGCTCGTCGACGACGTGGCCGCGGACTTCCCCGGGCTGACCGTGATCCTGGCTCACCCGTCGGTGCCGTGGGCCGCTTCCTCGATCTCGATGGCGACGCATAAGGCCAACGTGTTCATCGACCTGTCCGGCTGGTCGCCCAAGTACTTCCCGCCGGACCTGGTCCGCGCGGCCAGCTCCTACCTGCAGGACAAGGTGCTGTTCGGCACGGACTTCCCGCTGCTGACCCCGGAGCGCTGGCTGCGCGACTTCGAGACGCTCGACGTCAAGCCCGAGGCGAGGGCCAAGATCCTCAAGGCGAACGCGGTCAAGGTGCTCGGCCTGGCCTAGCAGGCGTGAATTCATTAATAAAACGTACACATCGTGGGGTCAACTCGACGAGCCCAGGCGCACCAACCCGGTGGACGTGGTCGGTTATCCCTGACCGCCTGACAGGCCGGCCGGGGTGAACGGCCCCGGCCGGCCGCCAGCGGCCGCGGGGCCGGGATTATGCGGCGATCCCGGCCACGCGCCATGTCCCGGGCTTCGATAGGGTCACCGCATGCTCCGTGGAGAACTGACCCTGCTGCGGGCGCGCACGGCGGATGACGCGAGAAGCCTGCACGACGGCCTCTATGAGGACGTGGACAACTACGTGCGGGCCGATACCCGGCCGTGGATCCCGATACCGTTCGGTCCCGCCTCGCCGCACTGGCCCGGCGACGCGGCGCCGTCCGCGCAGGACGCCGCGGTGTTCGCGGTGACCGAACTGGCGAGCGGCGAACTCGCGGGCGAGGCGCTGCTGTGGGGGATCGACGTGCACAACCGCTCCGCGCACATCGGGATCTCGCTGCTGCCCGGCTGCCGGGGCCGGGGCCTTGGCAGGGACACGGTGCGGGTGCTGTGCCGCTACGGGTTCGCGATCCGCGGCATGCACCGCATCCAGATGGAGACGCTGTCGGACAATCGCGCGATGATCGCCGTCGCCGAGGGCCTCGGCTTCACCCGCGAGGGCACCATCCGAAGCGGGTCCTGGGTGAACGGGGCATGGGCGGACGATGTCCTGTTCGGGATGCTCGACACGGAGTTCAGCGGCTGAGTTTTCGCCTCACGGTAGAGATCATCCACAGGCGCGCATGCTTATGCACAATGCTTTGCGCATGTCGCCGCGCATCGGCATCGATGAGTACGCACAGGTTATCCACGGTTATCCCCACCTCTAGCCACAGGGTTCGCCGGCGTGGTGCACACGGTTACCCACAGGGGCTGTGGAAAACTTTTCGCGGCACCCTCCGGCGGCGGGCCATGAATTCTTATAGAACTGTTATCCCATTAGTGATGCGCAAAATTCATCCATATGTTATGATGTTCGAATCCGCGCATAACCTTCTGTGTCATGGACAATGAACCGTCGGGGACCGCGCTTACCGCCGCGGCGGCGCGCGCCGCGCACCTGATCGTGGACGACGAACCGCGGATCTTCGCCGACCCGCTCGCCGCGGCCCTCCTTGGCGATCGCGCGGCGGAACTGACCGGCTATCACACGCTGCATGGCACGCACCCGGTGCTGGCTGGCGCGCGCGTCCAGGTGACCTGCCGCAGCCGCTACACCGAACAGGCCCTGGCACGGGCAGCGGCGGGCGGTGTCCGGCAGTACGTGATCCTCGGCGCGGGCCTGGACTCATTCGCCTATCGCGGCGGCTGCGACGGCTCGCTGCGCGTCTTCGAGGTGGATCACCCGGCCAGCCAGGACTACAAGCGCGCGGCGCTCGCCGTCGCGAGGATTCCCGTACCGGGCGGCGTCACGTTCGTCCCGGCCGACCTGGCGGCCGACTCGCTGGCCGGATGCCTGGCCGACGCCGGGTTCGACGCCGCGGCCCCGGCGGTGGTCGGCTGGCTGGGCGTCACGATGTACCTCACCGCAGCGGCCGTCACCGCGACGATGACGGCGATCGCCGGCCTCGCCGCGGGCAGCGAGCTGATCGCCGACTACATGCTTCCCGAGGGATCGCGGGACGAGGCGGGTGCGCTGTACGGCACGCTCGTCGCGCAGGCGTCCGCCGAGCGGGGCGAGCCGTGGCTGTCCTGCTTCACCCCGGCCGAGATGGCGGACATCGCCGCGCGCGCCGGATTCGGCGACATCCGGGCCGTCAGCCAGCGGGACACGATCCCCGCGCGGTTCTGGCGGCGAACCGACGCGCTCAAGCCCGCCGCGCTCGCGATGCTGTTCCACGGCAAAGTGCCGAGCCGCTGAGCAGGTTTGGCTAGCCCGCGCCGCCGGCCAGGGGCCGCCGGCCGCCGCGCCGGGACGGGCGCACCGGGCCGGGCACGGGCGCCACGCCGAGCGGCAGCGGTGACGGCGGCTTGACCTCCGCGAGCCGCAGGTAGGTGACGAGCCGCTGGCCGCCGCGGGCGGACAGCGACGCGAGCACCCGCTGCAGCTCGGCGACGTCGCGGGCCACGATGTTCAGCAGGTAGTCGGTCTCGCCTGCGATGCTGTCCGCGGCGATGACCTGCGGCAGCTTGCGGACGTGCTCCTCGAAGGCGGCGCTTGACCTGGCATCGTGCCGCCCCATCGCCGCCGTCACCCACACCTGCAGCGGGAATCCGGCAAGGCCCGGGTCGACGTGCGCCCGGATGATCCGGATCACGCCGGATTCCTTGAGCGAGCGCACCCGGTGCAGCGTGGCGGCGGGAGACAGCCCGGTCAGCCGGGCGAGCTCCACGTTGGTGCGGTCGGCGTCTGCCTCCAACGCCGAAAGCAGCTGAATGTCAATTTCATCAAGCTTGATGGGCACAATGCCAAATTATATTTAGTGGACAACGTTAACTAGCAAACGATGGCAGGGTCAGCGGCATCCTTAACGGCATGAGGACTCTTCGCCTTCCCGCAGCAGCCGGCAGCAGCCGGACCCGTGCCGTCGCGGCGCTCGCCGCGGCCGGCGTGGCCTGGGGAACGAGCGTCCCGTTGTCCAAGTCGGCGCTTGCCTGGCTTCCGCCGGCCTGGCTGGTGGTCGTCAGGTTCGCGATCGCCGCCGCCGTGCTGCTCGCCACCGTGGACAGGAAGGCGCTGCGCGCGGCGTTCCGCGCCCCGGTGCTCGGCTGGGGCGCGCTCGGTCTCGGGGGCTCCGTCCTCGTGCAGAACGCCGGCATCGGCATGACCAGCGTCACGCACGCGTCGCTGCTGATCGGCTGCGGGCCTGTGCTCGTCGCCGTCATCGCCGCGCTCTGGCATCGCGACGTGGCACGCCCCGTCGCCTGGGTGGGCTTCGCGCTGTCGCTCGGTGGTGTCGCCGTCGTGGCGGGCGGCCAGGGCGGCGGCGCGAGCGGGACCGGCGACATCATCGTCCTGGCTTCCGCGATGGTCGCGGCGACGCTGACCGTCGCCCAGGGCAGGCTGCTCAGGGACCAGGACCCTGCGGCGATCACCGCCGTGCAGTTCCTCGGCGCGGCCATCGGCGCCCTGCCGGTCGCGCTGATCACCGAGGGCCTGCCGCACGCTCCAGCCGCCGGCGGACCGGGCATGCTCGCGGTGCTCGCCGTCCTCGGCCTGGCCGCCGTCGGCACCCTGGCGCCGTTCACCCTGTTCGCCTACGGCCAGCACAAGGTCTCCACCGAGGTGGCAGGCGCCTTTCTCAACCTCGAGCCCCTGGTCGGCGCCCTGATCGGCGTCCTCGCCTTCGGCGACCCGGCCGGCCCCCGCCTGGCCCTAGGCGGCGTCGTCATCCTGGCTGGCATCGCCATGAGCAGCCTCCCGGCGCTGCGCGCCGCCGAACACAAGGCCGCTCTCGCCACGTCCGGTTAGTGCCACGTCCGGCAAGCGGGCAGCGAGGTCGCTGAGTGTTCCCAGGGGCGGGCCCCGGGAATGCCCGCTTCATGTCCTCACGGGCAAAATGGTGCCATGGAGATCTCGGACACGCTCGGGTTCCTGCTTGGCACCTGGGAGGTGAGCCGGTTCTACACCGACCACCGCTCCGGGACGGCGCCCACCTTCCAGGGACGGGCCGTGCTGGCGCTGGACCCTGCGGGCCTGGCGCTGGAAGGGCTGGACTTGGCGCGGTACGAGGAGACGGGGCAGCTTTGCCTCGGCTCGCAGCGGAGCCCGGCCGCCCGCAGCCTGGACTTCGTGCGGCGGCCCGGCGGCGCGGTCATGCTCTACCGGCCCGGCCGGCAGCCCTATGTCGACCTCGATCTCACCGGCGGCGCCTGGGATGCCGTCCACCCGTGCGGTGCCGACCACTACGAGATCTCCACGGTCGTCAAGTCGCACGACGTCGTGCAGGAGTACTGGCGGGTCCAGGGGCCGGAGAAGGACTATACCGCCGTCACCACGCTGCGGCGCGTCTCCCGGCAGGGCGCCGCTACAGGCCCAGGTGGGGGAGCAGGTCAGCGACCGAGTCCAGGATGAGCGGTGCCCCTGGCAGCCCCGTCGCGGCCTTCACCGCGTTCAGCTCGTCGAAGGTGCAGTCGCCGGACAGCACGCCGACCACCAGCCCGGCTCCCGCCCGCAGCCCGGCCTCGATGTCCGATGGCGTGTCGCCAACGACGGCGAGCGAGTTCACCGACTCGCCGCGCAGCCGCAGCAGCGCGGTCAGCGGCATGTCCGGCCAGGGCCGGCCTCGGCCGGCGTCGGCCGGGGAGAGGAACAGGTCGACCAGCGTCTCCCACCCGAGCGCCGCGACGATGGCGTCGCGAGTGACCGGGGCGAATCCCGTGGACAGGCACACCTTGATCCCCGCGGCACGGCACGCGGCGAACAGTCCGACGGCGCCGGGCATGGGGGAGATGTCCCCGGCCGCGACCGCGCCCGCGTAGTGCTCCTCGAAGGCCTCGTTCGCCGCCTTGGCCGAGGCTTCCGACCCGAGGATGTGCCGGAACACTTCGATCTTCGACTGCCCCATCGTCTCCCTGGCGTACTTCATCCCGCTGTTGAAATCGGCGGCCGGCAGGTTCCTGCTGGCGATCGCTGCGGCGAAGGCCTCCATGACGGTGTTGTCGTCGCGGACGGTGGTGCCTGCCATGTCCAGGCACACGACGGAGAAACGGCTCACAGGAAGGTCTCCTCGGCGATCGCGGGTGAGCAGGTCATGCCGCGCCCGCCGGGGCCGGTCACCAGGACCACGCCGGGCATGACGGTCGAGCGGTGGTAGAGCGCCGGGGTGCCGGTGACCTCGCTGTAGACGCCCGCCCAGCGGCGCTGCACCGGCGGCAGCGCCGCGCCGAGCAGCGCCGCCGCGCGCGCGACCAGGTGATGGTAGGCGTCCTCGTCCACGTCGAAGGTGAACGGCTCGTCGTACTCGTGCGTGTCGCCGATGGTGAGAGATCCGTCGAGGCGCTGCACCATGAGCAGCTGCGCCCGGTTCTCCGCGGCCACCGGCGCCTGCGGCGGCAGCGAGGCCAGCGCGGGGACGTCGTAGGCGGGGTAGTAGCGCAGCGAGTCGCCGTCGGCGACCGAGGTGGTGAGCCGGCCGGGGAACGGCCGGGTCTGCAGCATCTGCAGCCGGACCCGCCTCAGCCCGGCACCGCCGGACCCGGGAGCGCTCGCCAGGGCGCCGGCCGCGGTCAGGTGCGGGCCGGCGACGCCGGTGAAGTTCGCCCCGGTGCACAGCACCACGAGATCGCCCCGGTGCCAGTCGCCCCGGTGGTCGCGGACGGCGCCCGGCGCCAGTTCGACCGCCTCGCGGCCAGGCAGCCACTCATACCCGGGACCGCCCGCCGCAAGCGACGAACGGAGCGCGGGCAGCGCGAGTCGCGGCTCGACGATCCCGTCGGCCCGGCACCACAGCCCGCCGAGGAACTCGCCGTTCAGCGCGGGGTTGACCGACCGCACTTCCGCCGGCGAGAGCACCTCGAACTCGCGCCGCTTGGCGTCCGGGAGGTTGACTGCCTCGCGCATCACCGCGAGTTCCGCCTCGGTGGAGGCGATGGTCAGCGACCCGGCCGGTCGGAAGCCCGCGCCCGGCGCCTGCGCGCCGATCGATTCCCACAGCTCACGGGCACGCAGCGCGAGGGCCAGTTCAGGGCCCGCCCGGCGTCCGCTCACCCAGACAAGGCCGAAATTCCTGACGCTGGCGCCGCGTCCCTCCGGTTCCCGCTCCAGATGGGTGACCGCGAGGCCGCGTCGCCGCGCCATGATCGCGTGCATTGTCCCGAGGATTCCGCCGCCGACGATGATGACCTGTCCAGACTGAGCGCCCACGGAAACAAGTATAGACATCTAGGAACTTGTATAGCCAAGTTGAGTTCAGCGGGTACGGAACTGTTCACTCGACAGGGCCGGCTCGCCCGCCCGCTACGCCGGGGGACGACGGGACAGCGCGTTGACCGATACCGAGTTCCGCACACTGAAGGCGGTGGCTGTCCCCAGGTAGCGGTCGTCGGACCACTCGACCGGCTGGCCCGCGCGGTCGGTGGTGCGGCGCCGCTCCCGCAGCAGCGGCATGCCTGCCCTGACCTCGAGCCAGCGGGCGTCCTCGGCCGAGGCGGCGACCGCGTCGATGACATGCTCGGCGTCGGTGAACCCGACGCCGAGTTCCTCGAGCCGCTCGGTGATCGAGTCCACGGTCAGGTCAAGCCCGGCGACGAGCGCGCCGACCTTGTCCGGGTAGGCGGCCCGCTCGATCATGACCGGGCGCCCGGACAGCAGCCGAACGCGGACCAGGTAGTACACGATGGCGCCGGGGTCCAGGCCAAGCGCCGACGTCTCGGCTTCTGTCGCCGGGCGCCGTTCAAGCGCGATCACCCGGCCGCCCGGCTCCTCGCCGATCGCGCGGGCCCATCGCGAGAACGACAGCAGCTCGCCGAACGACTGCACCCGGGGGCCGCCGATGACGACCCGCCGCGCGCCGCGCCGCGACGCGATCACCCCGTCGGCGCGCAGCGCGGCGAACGCCTGGCGCACCGTGCCGCGCGACAGCCCGTACCGCTCGGCCAGCTCGGCCTCGGAGGGCAGCAGTGAGCCCGGCGGATAGGTGCCCGCCGCGATGGCCGACTTGATGTCCTCGGCGACCTTCCGGTACAGGGACTCGGTGATCATGACGATCAAGCGTAATCGGCGGGCGCGGTGAGCGCGGCGAGCAATGTGCTGGTGACGATCGACGGCGCCTGGTCGGCGGTCATCCGGCCCGCCGAGACCTCCGTCGCCGCCGCGTGCATCACGGTGAGGGCGAGGGTGGTCAGCCACGGCAGCGGCAGGTCGGCGCGGAAGGCACCGGACTGCTGGCCGCGCTCGATCAGCGCGAAGACGCGGTCGAGCACCGGGTCGTGCGCGGCGCGGATGCGGTCAGGCGGCAGCTCCCGCTCCGCCGCCGCGAGCACGTTCCTGAACTGGTCGACGATCTGCCAGCTCCCGGCGACCAGCCTGGCCACCGCCTGGCGCGGGTCCCCGGAGATGTCCACGGCGTCCAGCGCCTGCTGCGCGTGCGCGACCGTGCGCGTCATCACGGCGTCGACCAGTTCGGCGCGGGTCGGGAAGTGACCGTAGAGCGTCATCCGGCCGACCCCGGCGGCGGCGGCGATCTCGGCCATGTTCGTGTCCGGGTTCTTCGCCAGGCACTCGGTGGCCGCGTTCAGGATGGCAGCGACGTTGCGCCTGGCGTCGGCCCGCCGCGGCGCGGGGCGGCCCTCCGTCGGTTCGGCTGCTGCGGCCATGCGCACTCGCGGCCCTTCGTCTGCTGTCGGCGGTTGGTGCGGTTCTTCCCTTTCTAGGGTGCGCGACGCGACCGGGTGCCTCCGCCACGCCGTTCCACGATTAAGTCGTATTGCGCTATACGGGTTACCTGCTATCCTCAGCTCAGGAAACCTGTATAGCAGTATACGAGTTAACTCGGGAGGGGAACGATGACCGCTTCCTCGGTCGCCCAGGCCGGGCAGGCCGCCGCACCGGGTCCGCGCGGTACGCGCTGGACCGTGCTCGCGCTGCTCGCGGTCGCCCAGCTGATGCTCATACTCGACGTCACCGTGGTGAACGTGGCGCTGCCGGACATCGGCGTCGCGCTGCGGCTGAGCAGGGACGGGCTGCCCTGGGTGATGACCGCGTACACGGTCTGCTTCGGCGGCCTGATGCTGCTCGGCGGCAGGCTCGCCGACCGGTTCGGGCCACGGCGGCTCACCCTGGCCGGCCTGGCCGTCTTCACCGGCGCGTCACTCATGTCCGGCCTCGCCGCCGATCCAGCGTGGCTGCTGGCCGGCCGGGCCCTGCAAGGGACCGGCGCCGCACTGCTCTCGCCCGCCGCGCTCGCCACCGTGCTCGCGATGTTCGCCGGCGCCGACCGTACCAAGGCGCTCGGCGTGTGGTCCGGCCTGGCCGGCCTCGGCTCCGCGCTCGGCGTGATTCTCGGCGGCGTCCTCACCACGGAGGCGGGCTGGCGCTGGATCTTCACCATCAACGTGCCGATCGGGATCGCGCTGCTGATCGCGGTGCCCCTGGTGGCGCCGTCGGGCCGCGCCGCCAGTGACCAAGGAGCCCGGCCGCTCGACGTGCCCGGCGCGCTGCTTGTCACCGGCGGAACCGCCGCCGCCGTCTACGGCCTGGTCAACGCCGGAAGCCACGGCTGGGCGTCCATGTCGACACTGACCGCGCTGGCACTCGCGGTCGCCGGCTGGACGACGTTCGCCTGGGTGGAGCGGCACTTCGCGAGCCCGCTGCTTGCCGTCGGGCTGCTGCTGCGCCGGCCGACCGCGGCGGGCGGCTTCCTGATGCTGGTCTCGACCGGGCTGCTCGTCGGCGGGTTCTTCCTCACCTCGTTCCTGCTGCAGCACGCCAACGGCTACAGCGCGCTCCACGTGGGCTTGGTGTTCATCCCGGTCGCCGTCGCCATCGTCGCGGCCGCGCACACCGCGGGCCACCTGCTGACGCACGTTCCCGCGCGGGCGGTCGCCGTGACCGGCCTGATCCTGTCCGGAGCCGGCTACGGCATCGCGGCGCTGTGGCCGGGACCGGCGCAGGCGGTGACCGGGCTGAGCGTCGCCGCGTTCGGCATCGGCTTCTGCTTTGTCACCGCGTTCACCGCGTCGCTGACCGACGCGCCGCCCGCCGAGTCCGGGCTGCGCAGCGCGCTGGTGAACACGTTCCACGAACTCGGCGGCGCGGCCGGGGTGGCGGTGGCGTCTACCATCGCGGGCGCGGCCCTGGTGGCGGCGCGCCCCGCCGTCACCGACTTCCGCACGGCGCTGACCGCGGGCGCGGCGAGCGCGCTCGCCGCCGCGGTGATCGCGGCCTTCCTGGTGCCGCCCGTCCGCCGCCGTCAGGAGGACGGCATGCCGATGCACTGAGGCGCGCGGCGCATGGCGAGCCGCGCCAGCGCCAGCGGGAACAAAGGGAGCCGCCGCGGTTCTCCCGGGTCAGCGCCCGGCGAGCGCCGCGTCCAGCAAGATCGCGGCGGCCGCCCGCGCGTTCGCGGCCGCCGCCGGGTCGCGGTCCATCCGCGTCGACAGCGACGCCCCGTCGTAGAGCATGTGCAGCTGGCGCGCCAGCCGCTCAGGCTCGGCCGCCCCCGCCTGGCTCGCCAGGTCCGCGAACAGCGTCCGCACCCAGCCCCGGTAGTCGTCGGATGCGCGGGACACCGCCTCGCCAGGCGATTCCGCGCTGGCGCTGACGAACGCGCAGCCGCGGTAACCCGGCTCGGCGAACAGCTCGCCCTGCGCCTCGTAAATCCCGAGCAGCTTGTCGCGAGGATCGGCATACCGCTCGAGGTACGCCGTGATCCGCCCGGCCATCCGCGCGTGGCGGCCCTCCAGGTAGGCGCGGACCAGCTCGTCCTTGCTGCCGAAGGTGTTGTAAAGCGACGCCTTGGCGACACCCGCCCGCTCGATCACCCGGTCGATGCCGACGGTGTGCACCCCCTCGGCGTAGAAGAGCTCGTTCGCGGCATCGAGCAGCCGCTCGCGCGCCGACAGCCCCGTCGCCGCCTTAGCGCTCATTGCCATCACCTCTTCAGACTGACCTGTCTAACGAATCGTATGCGCCGGTACCGCCGCGCGCGGAGGCTCATGTCGCACGGCGGCCGGGGCTCCAGCCGATCCCGAACGGGTGCGGGTGACTCCGGCACCCCCGCACCCGCGTCAGGGGCCGTGGCGACCGGCTCACGCCGCGCGGACCCGCCGGGTCCTGCTGGTGCGCGCCAGCGCGGCCAGCGCGAACACGGCGAGCACGATCAGGCCGATCGCGTACTCCCGCGCGGCGCCGACAAGCCCCTGCCCGTGCACGACCGCGTAGCCCGCGATGACCACCGGCCCGCCCATGCCCAGGTAGGACAGGACGAACAGCAGGGACAGCACGCCGGCCCGCTCGTGCGGCTTCGCCGCGGGCACCACGGTGCGGATGCCGCCCTGGAACCCGGCGCCGAAGCCGAAGCCGCTGACCGCCGTGCCGAGGAACAGCACCGCCGCGGACCCGGTGCCGAGCGCGGCGAGGACAATCGCCGACCCGCCGATCAGCGCGCCGATGCCGGTCAGCATCACCGTCGTCGCCGCGGTGTTCCGCAAGGTGAAGGTCGCGACGATGGCCGCCACGGTCATCAGCGTCACATCCGCGCCGCCCGCGAGCACGCTGGCCGACCCGGTGAGCGCGTGCACCAGCTCCGGGCCGAGCGCCGCCATGAGCCCGGCCAGCGCCCAGACGGCGAACACGACGGGCGCCGCGGCGAGCATCGGGCCGCGGGTGGCGGCGGGCAGCGACACGTCGGGGACCAGCGACCGCAGCGCGCCGGGCGCGCGTGTCACCGTCTCGCGCAGCAGCAGGACGCCGATGGCCTGCGCCGTGAGCACGCCGAGCAGCACCAGGTAGATCAGCCGGGTCGGCGCGGGCAGGAACTGCACCGCGAGCGAGGACAGCAGCACGCCGGTGCCGGTGCCCATGCCCGGGGTGAGCGCGTTGGCCAGCGCGCCGCGCTCGCGGTCGATGTCCAGCATGCCCGCGCCGATCGCACCGAGCGCCGCCCCAGCCGAGATGCCCTGGATGACGCGGGCGGCGATCAGGTCGCCGACGCCCCCCGCCGTCGCGAACACCACAAGCGAGGCCGCCTGGACCGCGATGGCGGCGAGCAGTACGGGCCGCCGCCCGGTGTAATCCGACAGCCGCCCGAACACCAGCAGCGCGACGAGCACGGTGATCGCATAGATCCCGAAGATGATCGTCGTCGTGATCGGGGTGAACCCCCAGCGCTGCTGGTAGATCGCGTACAGCGGCGTCGGCGCGCCGGAGGATGCGAGCATCGATACGGTCAGGGACGCGAGCAGCAGCAGCGCCGGCATCCCGGTGATCTGCGCCCGGCCATCGCCACGGCGGCCGGCGCGACCCGCTAGCGGATCCTCAGGCAGGTCGAGGCCGGTGACGACGCGCGCCGCCGCCCTGTCTGCCCTGACGGCCGCCAGTTCGGCGGTCGTACGGTGCTGGCTCATGACCACTCCCCGTCCGAAATCGTTAGGTAGACCAGTCTGTCTATCCATGACCATCATTAAAACAGACAGGTCTGTCTAATGCAAGTCGACTGAGGCCGCCCGCTCCGCCCCGCGCCCGGGCAACGGATAACAGCAACAAGCGGCGGCTGCCGCGGGTTCACGTGGCCTACCTTCCGCCGCAGCGCCTGCAGCTCGACCCGGCCGGCTGTTCGCCGGAATGTCCCGGACGGGTCGCTGGGTTGACGTTAGCAACAGTGGAACGCTCGCAGGGAGTTGAGATGACCCGCACCGTCAAGATCCCCGACGCCACCCACCCGATCACGATCCGTCCGACAGGATCGCACGTGACCGTGCGTCTGGGCGGCAGCGTGGTGGCCGAGACCGATCACGCGCTGTCGCTTGCCGAGGCCTCCTACCCGGTGGTTCAGTACATACCGCTCGGCGACGTCGACCAGTCGCTGCTCGACCGCACCACCACGCAGACCTACTGCCCCTACAAGGGCGACGCCAGCTACTACACCGTCCAGACGCCCGACGGCCGCACCGAGGCCGATGTCATCTGGACCTACGAGCACCCGTTCCCGTCGGTCGCCGAGATCGCCGGCCACGTCGCCTTCTACGGCAACCGCGCCGAGGTCACCATCGACCCCGCATAGGGGTCCTGCGGGTCCTACCTGATGGGGCACACTAGGACCATGAACCGTCCCGTCCGGGGTTCTGTTTTTCCTTCGCCGCCGGTTGATTTTCCGGTCTACGGCCTGGAACCGTCGTGGCCTGGGTCGCGGTGGCTGGAGTCGTTCGGCGATCGGATCGGTGACCCGGCGACCTGGGTCTCCCTGGGCCACCGGAGCCTTGATGGCGAATCGATCGTCCTTGTCGAGACGTTCTCGCGGCCTCGGGTTGTCCTCGGCGGCGGCGAGCTGCCTTTGCCGGACGTGGCGGGCTACGCCTGTACAGTGCTGATCAACATCACCCTCCCGGAGTATTCACAGTCCCCTCGAAAGAGACGATCCGGCCGCCCACGGAGCTGGCCAGGCGACCGGCTAATGGTCATCGCCGGCGGCGCGGGGCGGGGGCGGGGCCTCGCCGGGCGGCCCCCGCGAGCACGGCAGCCTGGATCTGGGCGATGATGTCGTCGAGTTCGGCGGCGACTTCCCCGAAGCGCTGCCTGGCGGCGCCCGCGGGCTGGCCCTCGGCGGCCGCGAGACCCAGCCCGGCGTGGAACAGGCCGGTGATGACCGCGTCCAGCAGCCGCAGGTGCACCTGCTGGGCCTCGGCGGCGTCCCCGGCCAGCGCGGCCAGGTCGTCGAGCCGCCCGGTCCCGGTGATGTCGCGGATGACGGCGAGGGTGAGCTGCCCGGACGCGGTCGTGACCGGGATCAGGTTGACCCGGACAGGGAAGGTGGTGCCGTCCTTACGCAGCCCGGCCAACTGCGCGCCCGCGCCCATCGGCCGGGTCGACGGGGACCGCGCCCAGGCGGACCGGTGCCTGCGGTGCGTCTCCTGCAGGGCGGCGGGCACGAGAGCCTCGGCCGGAAGGCCGGCCATCTCGCCCGGGCCGTAGCCGAACATGTCCTCCAGCCGGGCGCTGGCCGCCGTGATCGTGCCGTCGCCGTCTGCCAGCGCCACCGCATCCTGGAGCGCGTCGAGCAGCCATCCTGGCAGGACCGGGTCCGCCCCGTAACCCTCCGGTGCCTGGCCGCCGGACCGGGGCACGGCCGCAGCCAGGACGGCGGCCGCCGCCGGCAGCCTCGCGGCGGCGGCTGCCTCCAGGGAGGGATAGACGGAGACCTGCCGGTCCAGGCCCCGCAGGCTGAGGACCTGCGAGACGCTCGCGGCGGTGACCACCAGCCGCAGCTCCGTCCCGCTGCTGACGGTCCGCCGCCAGGCACGGACGATGGCATCGGCGCCGGCATGGTCACAGGACACGGTCGCGGTCATGTCCGCGATCAGCGTCACCGCGCCAAGGTTGATGACCGAAAGCAGTGCGTCACGTACCTGCCCGGCGTTCGATGCCCCGATGTGCTCCGGCATGACCACCACTGCCTGGGCGCCGTCCCACGCAACCGGGAGGAAACACTCAAGCACGCGAGCCCCCCCGACTGGAGCGCGCCCCGCGGGACGCCGCGAGCGTGCCGCGGCACCCGGCAGATGACCTGCGCATCGGTGAACCGCCATAACCCGACCCGGCCGGCCTGGCCATGCCGCCAGGATCGGATCGGCAGCGACACGGTCCCTGCACGTGGTCCGTGCGGGACAAATACCCTTGGCCTACTCCTGACCATACGCCCCGCCGCCGCTGCCCGGGTACGAGGCCCCGCAGTCGTGCTTAGATGACCGCGGCGAGCGGGTTTTCCATGCGAGCGCTGAAGGCGGCGAGCCAGCGGGCGGCGAGGGCGCCGTCGATGGCCCGGTGATCGACGGACAGGGTGCACCGCATGACGGTCGCCACGGCGAGCGCGCCGTCCACCACTACGGGCTGCTGCCGCGCCGCGCCGACCGCGAGGATGCCGGACTGCGGCGGGTTGATGATCGCGGAGAACTCCGCCGTGCCGTACATGCCCAGGTTGGAGACCGCGAACGAGCCGCCCTCGATCTCGTGCTGCCGCAGCTTCCTGTCCCTGGCCCGCCGCGCCAGGTCCACCGACTCGCGCGCGATCGCGGACAGCCGCATGCCCTCCACGCCGCGCAGCACCGGCGTCACGAGACCGGAGTCGGTCGCCACCGCGATCGATATGTCGACATGTCGATGTTGGAGCAGCCCCTCGTCCGTCCACGTGACGTTGGCCTCTGGCACGTCGCCGAACGCCGCCGCCACCGCCGCGATCACGAAGTCGTTGACCGAGACCTTCACCGGTGACGTCTCGTTAACCCGCGCGCGCAGCGCAAGCAGCTCGTCCACCACGCACTCGGCGGTCAGGTAGAAGTGCGGCACCGTCGCCTTCGACTCCGTCAGCCGCCGCGCGATAGCCCGCCGCATCGGCGTATGCGGAATTAGCGTCTCACCGGCCGGCGTAGTCCCGTCGCCCTCGGTCTGCGCCGCTTCCAGCGCACTCTCCCGAACGGGTGCGCGCTCCGCCTCCCGGCCAGGGGCGGTCTCGGAAAGCGGCGCGGACGGTCCGGCGGCCGGCGCCACGGCGGAAACGGACGCGTGCACAGCGGACGCGCCGGGCCCCGCCGCGAGGTAGCGCTCAAGGTCGCGGCGGACGATCCGGCCGTGCGGCCCGGTGCCGGCTAGGCCCGTCAGGTCGATGCCCCGCTGCCCGGCCAGCTTGCGCACCAGCGGGCTGGCGAAGATCCGTCCGCCGGGAAGGGCATGGACATTCGTTTCAGGAGCGGCGCTTGGCGCGGTCGCGGATCCCGGACCCGTGGACGCCGCAGAATCCGGTGCGACCACCGGAGCGCCCGGTGCGACGGCAGCAGATGGCCCCGGCAGGCCAAGCGCCATCTCGGCATCCGCGTCGGTCTCGCCCGCCACAAGCAGCACCGCGATCGGCTCGCCGATCTCCGCGGTGTCACCCTCGCCGAGAACAAGACGCCCGACGACGCCCGCCTCCTCGGCCGCGTACTCAACGAGCGCCTTCTCGGTCTCGATCTCCGCGAGCGGCATCCCCACGCTCACGCGGTCGCCCGGCGAGACAAGCCAGTGCGCGATGGCTGCCTCCGTCGCCCCCGCCAGCACGCTGGGCATCCGCACTACGACTGCCATGACCGTCCCTCCCCGCGGGAAACGCGGAGCGGGGCCCGCCGGGGAGATTTCCGCCGGCCTTCCGCAGGAGTGCCGGCGGAAATCTGCCCCAAGGGCCCAGCGACCCTTCGCAATGCGGCAGCCCTGGTAGGAAACATCAGCCAGCCGCCCTTCCAAAGCCCGCCCGAACCCGTTCCAGCCCAGCAACGACGTCCGACGTCTTCGCGATCGCGGCCTGCTCGAGGACCTTGGAGATCGACGGCGACGACTCCGCCCCGGTGACCCGCTGGACCGGCTGGTCGAGCCAGTCGAAGAACCTGCGCTGGATCTCATCCGCCAGCCAGCCGCCGTACGAGGTACCGAGGGTGCCCTGCTCGACGATCAGCACCGCGTTGGTCTTGCGGACCGATGCGCCGACGGTGTCCCAGTCGAGCGACGCCCGGTCGAGGAACCGCAGGTCGATCAGCTCGGCGTCGATGCCGGCCGCCTCTATCGCCTCCGCCGCGACCGCCACCATCGACAGGTACGTCAGCACGGTGACGTCGGAACCCGTCCTGCGCACCGCCGCCGTGCCGAACGGGATCTGGTAATCCAGGTCGTCGACCGGGATCTCGCCATCGGATCCGTACAGGTCGACGTGCTCGAGCATCAGCACCGGGTCGTCGACCGCCAGCGCGGTGTTCAGCAGGCCCACGTAGTCGAACGGGGTGGACGCTGCCATGATCCGCCAGCCGGCGCTGGTGGCGAACACGCCCGCCGGGTCCATCAGGTGCTGCGATCCGTAGCCCGAGCCCATCGCGACCTTGGTGCGCAGCACGAGCGGCACCGGGTTCCTGCCGCCGAACATGTGCCTGGCCTTGCCGATCTGGTTGAACACCTGGTCGGCGGCGACCCACAGGAAGTCCGGGTACATGAACTCCACGACCGGGCGGAACCGGCCGTCGAGCGCCAGGCCGCCGCCCAGGCCGGCGAAGGCGTTCTCGCTGATCGGCGTGCCGAGGATGCGGCCCGGATACTTCTTCGCCAGGCCCCGTGTCGCGCCGTTGGTGCCCCCGTTGAGCTTGTGCACGTCCTCGCCGAGCACGACGATCCGGGGATCGTCGCCCATCCGCCGGTCCATCACCGCCGCCACGGCCTCGATGAACTTCCCCTGCCGCAGCTGTCCGGTGAACGAGGAACGCTCGGCGGTGCGTGCCCCGGCGATCTCCGACAGGTTGCCGCGGATGCCGACGTTGACGAACGCCGGGTCGGGCCACAGGTCGGGCTTGATCCGCCGCTGCCCGGGCTTCGCGCCGGGTGACGGGTCGGGCTCGACGAGCGCGGCGGCGACGGTCTTCATCGCGTCGAGCGCCTGCGCCCGCACCGCGGCCACTCCAGCCTCGTCGATGAGACCAAGCCGTGTCATCTCGCGCGCGACCAGGTCCAGCGGGTCGCGGGCGCGCCACGCGGCCTCTTCCTCCTTGGTCCGGTAGCCGAACGCGGAGCCGGGATACGGCCCGTTCTGGTGGAAGAACCGGTAGACGAGCGCCTCGATCACGACGGGTCCCTTGCCGGACCTCAGCCGTTCGGCCGCCCGCTCCATGGCCAGGTGCACCGCGAGCGGGTCCATGCCGTCGACCCGCCAGGCGGTGACGCCGAAACCGACGGCGCGGGCCGACAGCCGGGGCTCCCCGGTGGCCTCCTCGACGGTGGTGGACACCGCGTAGCCGTTGTTCTCCATGAAGAAGCAGACGGGCAGCCGCCACGCCGACGCGAGGTTGAGCGACTCAAGTACCGACCCGATGTTGACCGCCCCGTCACCGAAGTAGGTGACAGTCAGATCGCTGCCGGATCCGGGTGCCGACGAATGTTTCTGGGCCCAGGAGTTGCCCAGGGCCATCGGCACGCCACCGCCGACGATCGCGTTGGTGCCGAGCGCGCCGGCCTCGAACCACTGCAGGTGCATGGAGCCGCCGCGTCCGCCGCAGTAGCCCTGTGCTAGGCCGAGGATCTCGGCCAGTGTCCGCCGCAGCACCTCGCCGACCGCGGGGGTCACCAGGTCGTCCGGGGCGAGCGAGCCCTTCGTGACGTGGGTGAGCGCCTTGGCGAGGAACTGGTGGTGGCCCCGGTGCGAACCGTTGACCGCGTCCGTCGATCGCAGCGACACGATCGAGCCGACCGCGCCGCCCTCCTGGCCGATGGAGGAGTGCGCGGGACCGTGCACCAGGCCCTCGCCCGCCAGCTCGAGCACGGTCTCCTCGAAGGCGCGGATCAGGTGCAGCTGGCCGAGCATCGTGGCGAGCAGCGCGGGGTCCGCCGCCTTCCAGTCCGCCGCCGTCGTGGACAGCTCGCTCCACTCCGCCGCCGGCACGAGGCGCTTGACGCGAGGCATTCCGCACCTCCAGCGGGTCTCTTGCGGTCATGAACGCTCGCCACGCTAACCGCAGATTGGATACATATCAAGAGTCAGCTGCACCCGTTCGGGCAAATTATGTTCATCTACCATCTGATTGGATACAGTCACGGGACAGGAGGATCCATGGGCATACCGGGGCTGCGGGGCGGCGATCACATCGGGATCACCGTGCCCGACATCGAGCAGGCGCACGAATTCCTCGTGCACGTGCTCGGCTGCGAGTTCGCGTACGCGCTGCCGGAGATGCGGCACGACGACGACTGGATGCGCGAGCACCTGAACGTCGACCCGCGCCGCGCGGTGCGGCAGATCCGCTTCTACCGGTGTGGCTTCGGGCTGAACTTCGAGGTCTTCGAGTATGAGCCGCACGATGGCCAGCGCGACGTGCCGCGCAACAGCGACCTGGGCGGCCACCACGTCGCGCTGTATGTCGACGACATGGACGAGGCGTGCGCCTACCTGGAGAGCAAGGGCGTCAGGCTGCTGGCCGGCCCGGTAGCAAGCAGGAACGCCTCGGCCGGGCAGCGCTGGCGGTACTTCCTCGCTCCCTGGGGCATGCAGTTCGAGCTGGTCAGCTACCCGGGCGGCAAGGCATACGAACGGGACGGGGCGACGGTGATGCTGTGGCATCCGGGCCACCCGGAGCGGTGACCGGCCCCGCCGGCCAGGGCGGCCTCGACGGTCATGGCGGCGCGAGCGTCAGGATCGCCGACGCGCTGCGCACCGCGATACTCGACGGCAGCTACCGGCCAGGGGAGCGGATCAGGCAGGAGGACGTGGCGTCCCGCTCGGGCGCGAGCCGCATGCCGGTCCGCGAGGCGCTGCGGGTACTCCAGGCGGAAGGCCTGGTGACCCTGGTCGCGAACTCCGGTGCCTGGGTGGCGAAGCTGACCCTGGCCGAGTGCGCCGAGCTGTACCAGATCAGGGAGCGCCTCGAGCCGCTGCTGCTGCGCGCGTCGCTGCCTTCGCTCGACGGCGGTGCCATCGCGCGAATGACCGAATTCGCCAAGGCGATGGAGGCGGCGGACGGCGACGTCGCCGCGTTCCTCCGCGCCGACCGCGCGTTTCACTGGGCCAGCTACGCGGCCGCGGGACCGGGGGAGACGCGCGAGATCATCGCGCGGATGTGGAACAGCACCCAGCATTACCGCCGCGAGTTCACCCGGATGGCCGTGGGCCGGGCCGGCCTCGGCGCGACTCACCTGGAGCACCAGCTGCTGATCGATTGCATCCGCCGCGCGGACCCGGAAGACGCCGAGCGTGTCCTCGTGATGCACATCCGCCGCACCCGTAGTGAGCTGGCCGGGCATCCGGAGATCTTCGCCTGACGGCGGGCTGACTTGACATTGACGGCGGTTCTCGACAGCATTGCGAACAATAGCTTTGCAAACGATTGCAACCTGTGCAGTGAGCATTGCTCATCGTCGGGGCTCTGTGTGCTGGGTTTTCGCGAGGAGGAAGCATGACCGCGCCTACCGTCGGGTGGATCGGTACCGGGCGTATGGGGTACCAGCTCGCCTTGCGCCTGCTCAACGCCGGTTATGACGTGGCGGCGTGGAACAGGACGCGGGCGAAGTGCGAGCCGCTCGCCGAGTTCGGCGCGGAGATCGCCGACAGCCCGGCTGCCCTCGCCGCCAGAGAGATCGTGTTCATCATGGTCTCGGCCGACAAGGACCTGGAAGCGGTCATCGACGGTCCGGACGGGCTGCTCACCACGGGCGGCAGGCCGAAGCTCATCGTCGACTCCTCCACCGTTTCGCCCGAGGCGTCGGCGCGTGTCCGCGCCCGCGTCGAGGCGGATGGCGTGCAGTTCCTCGCCGCCCCGGTCAGCGGCAATCCCAAGGTGATCGCGGCCGGCAAGCTCACCGTGGCCGCCTCGGGCCCGCGCTCCGCGTTCGACGAGGCCCAGCCGCTGCTCGCGACCTGGGGACGCGGCGTCACCTACGTCGGCGAGGGCGAGACGGCCCGGCTGGTCAAGATCGCGCACAACGTGTTCCTCGGCGTGGTCATCCAGTCTCTCGCCGAGATCACCGTGCTCGCCGAGCGCGGCGGGGTCAGCCGGGCCGCGTTCCTTGAGTTCCTCAACGCGTCCGTGCTGGGTTCCGAGTTCACCCGCTACAAGTCCCCGGCCCTGGTCAACCTGGACTTCCACCCGACGTTCACCAACGTGCTGCTCCGCAAGGACCTTCAGCTCGGCCTGTCGGCTGGCAAGGAGCTCGGCGTGCCGATGCCGCTCGCCGCGGCGACAGACATGATGATCGCGCAGGCCATCGGCGCCGGCTACACCGAGCAGGACTTCGCTACCCTGGTCCTGGAGCAGGCCCGCCGGTCCGGGTACCAGATCGAGCCGGAGAACGTGCCGGTCGACGACGGGCTCGCACCCGAGGAGCCCTAGATGCCTGAGCCGTCAGAAGTCGCGCGATACGAACGGCCGTCGCAGCGTCCGGCCGGGGTGCGGCCGATCGGCGCGCCCGGCCACATGGGCGTCGACTACGAGGCGCGCGTCGACTTCGACCGGCTCCGCCGCTACCGGCTCGATCGCGCGCAGCAGGCGCTGCGGGAGAGCGACTGCGGCGCGTTCCTGCTGTTCGACTTCTACAACATCAGGTACACGACCCAGACCTGGATCGGCGGCGCGCTCGGCGACAAGATGATCCGCTACGCGCTGCTGCTGCGCGACCGGCCCCCGGTGGAGTGGGACTTCGGTTCGGCGGTCAGGCACCACAAGCTGTACTCGCAGTGGCTGCCCGACGAGAACTGGCGGCCGGGCTTCCTGGGCTTCCGCGGCGCGGTCGCCCCCGAGGCCGGCCTGATGCGGGACGCGGTCACCGAGATCAAGTCGCTGCTCGCCGAGGCGGGCGTGCTCGGCTCGCCGCTCGGCATCGACATCGTAGAGCCGCCGTTCCTGTTCGAGCTGCAGCGGCAGGGCATCGCCGTCGCCGACGCGCAGCAGCCGATGCTCGACGCCCGGGTGATCAAGTCACCGGACGAGATCATGCTGCTCAACCAGGCGGCGGCGATGGTGGACGGCGTCTACCAGGACATCGCCGAGTTCCTGCGCCCCGGCCGCCGCGAGAACGAGATCGTGGCCCTGGCGAACAAGCGGCTCTACGAGCTCGGCAGCGACCAGGTCGAGGCGGTCAACTCGATCTCCGGCGAGCGCTGCAACCCGCATCCGCACAACTTCACCGATCGCATCATCCGGCCCGGTGACCAGGCGTTCTTCGACATCATCCACTCCTACAACGGCTACCGCACCTGCTACTACCGCACCTTCGGGGTGGGCTGGGCGACACCCGGGCAGCGCGACGCCTATCAGCAGGCGCGTGAGTGGATGGACGCGGCACTCGACGCGATCAAACCCGGCGTGTCCTCCGACACAGTGGCGCGCACGCTGCCGCGGGCGCAGGACTTCGGCTTCGACAGCGAGCTGGCCGCGTTCGGCCTGCAGTTCGCGCACGGCCTCGGCCTGGGCCTGCACGAACGGCCGATCATCTCCCGGCTCAACAGCCTCGAGCACCCGATCGAGCTCAAGGCGGGCATGGTCTTCGCCATGGAGACCTACTGCCCGGCCGCCGACGGGATCTCCGCCGCCCGCATCGAGGAAGAGGTCGTGGTCACCGACTACGGCATCGAGATTCTCACCAGGTTCCCCGCCATCGACCTGCCCATCGCCGCCAAGTACTAGGCGGCACCACGCTGGCAGGCAGGCGGCTACAGGCCCGCATGGTCCAGCGCGTTCTGCAGCGACCCGATGTAGCCCTGCGACGTGTAGGTGGCGCCGGAGATCGAGTCGATGTCGGCACTGCTCGCCTGCAGCGTCTCGGAGTTGAGCGCGGGGATCGCGTAGGAGTTGATCTGGTAGTCGCGCGGAGTGTCTTGCGGGTACTCGGTCGCGGTGACCGCGGTGATTTTGCCGCCCTTCACCGTGATCTTCACCTGGACAGGGCCGTAGATCGTGTCGATCGCCTCGCCGGTCAGCGTTTTCGACGGGCTCGCGGCGCCCGGCGTCGCACTGCCCGACCCGCTGGCCGCGGGAGTCGAGCCGCCCTTCTTCGCTGAGCTCGGGGCGGCCGAACTCGCGGTCGCGGATGGGGTGGCGCCCGCGCTTGCCGTGCCGCCGCTGCCCGGCGTGGGCGTGCCGAGGGCGGCGGCCGGAGTGCCGAGCGCTGACTGGGTATGCGTCTTGAAGGACAGCAGGAAGACCAGCCCGATGGCCGTGGAGACGATCGCCAGGATGACGCGGCGCATGCTTTGCCTTTCTTCGGATTGCGGGCTGGTCAGAACTCGAAGGACTCGTGATGGATGTGCCTGCGGCGCACCCCGGCGTCGAGCAGTTCGCGGGTGACGGCGGCGGTCAGCCCCGGCGGTCCGCACAGGTAGACGTCGTGGTCGACGAGACCGGGCACGCGCCTGGTCAGCTCCCCGCCGGTCAGCGGATTTCCGTCCAGCTCGGTGCGGCTGCCGGCGACGAACCAGACCTTCGCACCGCGGCGGTCGGCGAGCTGCTTGAGCTCCTCGCGGAACACCGCGTCGCGCATGCTGCTCACCCGGTAGATGAGGGTGAGGTCTCCGGGCGCGGCCGGCAGCGATTCGAGCAGCGCGCGCAGCGGTGTGATGCCGACGCCGCCGGCGATCAGCAGCACCTTGCTGCGGCTGCGCGCCGCCCCGGTCATGGCCCCGTAGGGGCCCTCGGCGATCACTCGGGTGCCCGGCTTCAGCCGCCGCAGCGCCTGACTGTGGTCGCCGACCGCCTTGACCGTGATGCGCAGCCGGTCCCGCTGCGGCGGGGCGGACAGCGAGTACGGGGCTGACGTCCACCACAGGCCACGGGCGAGGAAACGCCAGCGGAAGAACTGGCCGGACTCCGCCCGCAGCGCGGACAGGCCATGTCCGCCGATCACGATCGACACCACCCCGGGTGCCTCGGACCTGACGTTCAGCACCCGGTACTTGTGCCGCGCCGCCTGCCTGACCGGAGTGATGAACCGGTACCAGACGATGGCCGCGGCCACCGCGATGTACAGGGCGGACCAGGCGACGCGGGCGGCGGTGTTCGTCATGAACTCGGCGCCGTCGGCGAACTGGTGGCTGAACGCGAGCGCGACCGCCAGGTAGGTGTAGAAGTGCAGGTAGTACCAGGTCTCGTAGCGCATGCGCGGCCGCACGGCCCGGGCGGAGACGATGCCGATCATGACGAGCAGCAGCCCGGCGACCGACGCCATGAGGATGTCGGGATAACTCTTGAGCAGCGTCCAGGTCTGGCTCGTCACCGCCGTGTGCGCGGTGACCGCGTATCCCCAGATGATCAGCAGCGCGTGCGCCACGATCAGCCCGATGACGTACCGGCCGCCCATGGCGTGCCACCGGGCCAGGCGGTCCGCGCCGACACCCCGCTCGACCGGCGGAATGCGCGCCATCAGCGCGACGAGAATGATCACCCCGTAGCCCGCCTCGAGGCCAGTGATCCGGCCCGCGTTGGTCAGCCAGTCGCCGAAACCGTGCAGCGACGGCGTCCCGTGCCACCACAGCCCGAGCACCGCGACCGCCCCGGCGCCGATCAGCGCAAGGACGAGGCGCGGGCGTGCGCGAACGGCGGAGCGCGGCAGGCTGCCTGGCGCGTCCGCGGGCGGTGCGCCCCGCCGCTGCGCCACCGTGGTCATGCCGCGTCTCCGCCCGGTTGGGCGCATGCTGGCGCGGTCCGGCTCCCGATCATGACCCGTTTATGCCCGGTGAAACTGAGTGGCCGCTGAAGACCCTCCCTCAGCGCACTATCAGCATCCACTCGATTCCCATCGGTTTCCCCGCTCCAGGGCTATGGGTGATCTTCCTGATGGCGGGGCTCGCTGGCGGTGCTGGCCCGGCCGCTTGCCAGGATAACGACGACGGCCCCGAGCACGCCGAACTGGATCGCGAGGTCGGCCAGGTCGAGCGACCCGCCGCGGCCGCCGAAGTGGATCCAGTCGACGACTCCGCCGCGCCCGAAGCCCGGCGCGCGGAAGATCCGGTCGGCGAGATTTCCGGCCGCACCGCCGAGCACCGCGGCCAGGCACAGCGCGACGCCACGGCTGCGGGCGCGCAGCGCGAACGTGGCGGCGACCGCGGTGACCGCCAAGGCGGACAGCGTGACGAGAACCGGGTGGCCGGAGGCGAGACCGCCGCTGGCGCCCGTGTTACGCACCAGGCGCACGGAGACCCAGCCGATGCCCACGTCGCCGGTCGGATTCGCGGCGAGCACCAGCGACTTGCTGACCTGATCGGCGGCGAGCACGGCGACGGTGACGCCGGCCATGATCCGCCCGACCCGCGCCGATCGCACCGCGGCATCCGCAGGGACAATCCCCATAATCCGACCATAGCGCGGCCCGTCAAAAGCGCCACAGCGCCCACGGATAACAGCAACTGTGCAGGATGGCGCCTCCCGCGCATGCGAGGAGAGCGGTGGACCCGGACCCAGATAACAGCAAGAAGCACGGACGACTTGTCGCCGGCGGGAGCCGGGAGTGGGATCATGGAGTGCGATGAAACGTGTAAAGCGTTCGGTGGCGGTCGTGGTGCGCGGGTCCGTCCCTGAGGAGTTCCTCATCGTGCGGCGGCCCGAGGACCCCGATGACCCGCTCGCCGGGCTCTGGGGGCTGCCGGCGATCACGCTGCTTGACGGCGAGGACGAGGTTGCCGCCGTCGGGCGGGCCGGGCACGTGAAGCTCGGGGTCGAGCTCGCGGTCGGCGCGCGCATCGGCGAGCGGAGCGCCGACCGGGGCGGCCACGCGCTTCGCCTCGCCGATTACGAGGCCGTCATCATCGCGGGAGTCCCGGCGGTGCCGCAGCCCGACGGGTCGATGACCCAGTACACGGCCTGCCGGTTCACCAGCGACCCCGCGTCGCTGCAGGAGGCGGCCGCGCGCGGCTCGCTGTGCGCCCAGGTCTTCCTCGACGCCCGCGGAACCGTCCGGTGATGCCGCCGGAGGCGGACCTGGCGCGGGCTGCGGCGTTCCGCGAGCGGCTCGGCCTCGACAGCCTCATCGACGTGCACACCCACTTCATGCCGGAGCGGCTGCTTGCCGCGGTGCGCGCCTACTTCGACGCGGCGGGGCCGCTGATCGGCCGGGCGTGGCCGATCGTGTACCGCCAGGACGAGCAGACGCGGGTGGCGGCGCTGCGCGCGTTCGGCGTCCGCGCCTTCACAGCGCTGCTGTACCCGCACAAGCCGGGAATGGCCCGCTCGCTCAACGAGTGGGGCGCCGGCTTCGCGGCCCGCACCCCCGACTGCCTGCACAGCGCGACGTTCTTCGCTGAGCCGAGCGCCGCCGCCGACGTGCGCCGCGCGCTTGACCAAGGGGCCCGCGTCTTCAAGTGCCATATCCAAGTGGGTGACTTCGACCCGAACGACCCGCTGCTCGATGAGGCATGGGGGCTGCTCGCGGAGGCCGGCGTCCCGGTCGTGACGCACTGTGGCTCGGGCCCGGTGCCCGGTCGCTTCACCGGGCCAGGCCCGGTCGGCGCGCTGCTCAGGCGCCATCCGGGGCTCCGCCTTGTGGTGGCGCACCTGGGCACGCCCGAGTATGCGGAGTTTCTCGGGCTCGCCGAGCGCCACGTCCGCGTGCTGCTCGACACCACCATGTCGTTCACCGCGTTCAGCGAGGACGCGGGCGGCGGCTTCCCCGCGGCCGAGCTGCCCCGGCTGCGGGATCTCGGCGACCGCGTGCTGCTCGGCACCGACTTCCCGAACATCCCGTACCCGTATCCGGACGCCCTTGAGGCGCTGGAAAAGGCGGGCCTCGGCACGCCGTGGCTGCGCGCCGTCTGCCATGACAACGCCGCGCGGCTGTTCGCCCGGTGACCGTGACCTCACTGAGTCCGATTACACAGCGCAAGCATGTCGCACGATGTCAGGCCCGGGGCGAAGGGACTCCCATACCGATGCCAAACCACCTCTTACCAGGCTTTGTACGTGCATAAACATGCTCGGACCACTCTCCTAAGACACTCTTCATATAGGTAACCTGTGTAGGTAGTGTTACCGATGCGCGACAGAGAGTCACCAGTGAATCTAGGACGGGAGTGATTCGGGGGTCTGCGCATGGTTGTTACTCGGCTACCAGCCCAGCGTGCCGCGCTTGAGGAGGAGCGGCGCGACTGGTGGCAACTGGCCGCCTGCCGGGAAACGGATCCGGAGCTTTTCTTCCCCGTGACGGCGCGCGGGCCGGGCGCCGGAGAGATAGCTCAGGCGAAGGCGGTCTGCGCCACCTGCGAGGTGCGGCGAGAGTGCCTGCAGTACGCGCTCGCGACGCACCAGGTGGACGGCGTGTGGGGTGGGACGACCGAGGACGAGCGGCGACTGCACGTGCGCCGCGAGCGGGAGCGTCAGCAGCAGCGGGAACGACGGGATATTGCCAGGCAGCGGCGCGCCGAACCGGGCGGTGGTGGCGCGCGGGGCAGAGGAACCCGCATCCGTTCTGTATAGATATTTCCTTTTCATTGCTTTAGCTTTTCTGACTTCCCTGGCGGCGGCGCGGAGGACGCGGTCGTCGGGGAGGGCAAGCGACGATGACCGGACGGGGGGACCGTCGTCGTCGCACGGGAAAAGGGTCGCGGACGGGGGACCGCGACCCGAGCCGGGCACCCGGTGATGGCGGCTCTGGGGGGCGCCGCCGTCACCGGAGGCCACGGCAGACGCTGAACCAGCGGCGGTGGCGACCATGCGGACCGTCGGCGAAGGTTGGGGGGCCAACGCCGACGGTCCGCTGGCATTTTCCACGTCAGCGGTCCGCGCTCAGCAGAAAATGACTTCCCGGTTAACGGGAAGGGTATAAATCCCCCAATTGCGCATCGCAAATCGCGACGATACGGACGCCTGCGTTTCACTAGTTAGCAACCTTCCGTTAAACGGCATTGGCGAGGATACTGACTTGTCTAGCCAAGATGCCAACGCTCGCCCGTTTTAACCCCCGGGCGGGCATGGGAGGGTCACTTTGCGCGCATCAAAGGCGATCGTGGCGGCTACCGCCGCGGTCGGGTCTATTCTGCTCGCCGCCGGGTGCAGCAGCTCGAGTTCATCGAGCGCCCCCGCCGCGACGGGCTCAAGCACTTCTTCTGCTTCGATGGCTGCCAGCTCATCGAGCAGCCCCAGCGCGTCGGCGAACGCGAGCACCGCCACCTCGGCCGCCGCCATGGGCGGCATGGACGCGCTCGTCGCCGCCGCTAAGGCCGAGGGTCACCTCAACGTCATCACGCTGCCGTCCAACTGGGCGAACTACGGCGCGCTCATGAAGGCGTTCACCGCCAAGTACGGCATCCAGATCACCGACGCGAACCCCGAGGGTTCCAGCCAGGACGAGCTGAACGCCGTCAAGCAGCTCAAGGGCCAGAGCAGCGCGCCCGACGTCGTGGACGTTGGCTACTCCTTCGCCGTCACCGGCAAGGCGGCGGGCGACTGGGCACCCTACGAGGTGGCCAACTGGAACGACATCCCGGCCGCCGCCAAGGACGCGAGCGGCGCCTACTACGCCGACTACGGCGGCTACGTGGCCATCGGTTACGACCCGGCCAAGGTGAAGGTCGCGCCGACGTCGTTCAAGTCGCTGCTCACCGGCTCGTACAAGAACCAGGTCGCGATCGACGGCAACCCGACCCAGACCGGGTCCGCGTTCGCCGCCGTGTACGCCGCGGCGCTGGCCAACGGCGGCTCGCTCGCCAACATCGCCCCCGGTGTCAGCTACTTCAAGAGCCTCAAGCAGGCCGGCAACTTCGTGCCGGTCGAGGGCACCCCGGCGACCGTGCAGTCCGGGCAGACCCCGATCCTGATCTGGTGGGACTATCTGCTCGCCTCCGAGGTCAAGGCGAAGGTCCCGAGCTTCAAGATCGTGATCCCATCGGACGCGCAGTACGCCGGGTACTACGACCAGGCGATCAGCGCGTCGGCGCCGCACCCGGCCGCCGCCCGGCTGTGGGAGGAGTTCCTCTACTCCACCGACGGGCAGAACCTGTTCCTTGAGGGCTCGACCCGACCGATCGAGATGGCGGCCATGCAGACGGCCGGCACGATCAACAAGACCGCCGAGGCGGCGCTGCCGCAGGTGCCGGGCAGCGGGTCCCTGCAGCTGCCCACCACGGCGCAGGTCACCACGGCCGGCAACGTCGTCGCTCAGCAGTGGCCGTCCGTCGCCGGCTGACATGACTAACACGACCGATACGGTCACGACCCCGGGGTTCCGCGCGAGCCCCGGGGTTCGCCGCTTCCAATCGCCGCTGCGCACCGCGCCCAAGCCGGTGCGCGCCATCGCCCGCTACGCGGGCGCCGTGCCGTTCCTCGCCTACGTCGCGATCTTCCTGCTCCTGCCACTGGTCTCGATCGTGGTCGAGGCCTTCCAGAACCCCACCACCAACGCGTTCACCTGGTCCAACGTGAACATCGCGACGCACGGCGCCTACCTCAAGGGCTTCGAACAGTCGCTGGAGCTGTCGCTGCTCGCCACCGTGATCCCCGGCGTATTCGGCCTGCTGATCGCCTACGCGATCTTCACCGCCAAGGGCCGCGGCGCCGCGGCGCTGCGCCAGGTGGTGATCACCGCCTCCGGCGTGTTCGCCAACTTCGGCGGCATCCCGCTCGCGTTCCTGTTCATCGCCTCGTTCGGGTCGAGCGCGCTGGTGACCGGCTGGCTCAACTCCATCGGGCTGAACATCTACAACCTGGGATTCAGCCTCTACACGATGTCCGGCGTCGCGCTTGTCTACATGTACTTCCAGATCCCGCTGATGGTGCTGATCATCCTGCCCGCGCTCGAGGGGCTGCGCCCGGCATGGCGGGAAGCGGCGGAGAACCTCGGCGCCGGCTCCCGGCAGTACTGGCGGTACGTCGGCGGCCCCGTGCTGCTGCCGTCCTTCATGTCCTGCCTCATGCTGCTGTTCGGCTCCGCGCTTGCCGCCTATGCCACGGCCGAGGCGCTGACCAGCGGAACGATCCCGCTGACCTCGATCCAGATCGGGTCGTTCCTCAACGGGAACGTCATCGCGGGCCAGGAGAACGTCGGCAAGGCGCTGTCACTCGGCATGGTGGTCATCATCGCGATCCTGATGACCTGCTACGTACTGTTCCAGCGGAGGGCTTCAAAATGGCTGCGGTAGCGACAGAGCGCACCCCGGCGCCCGCCCCGGTCGCCGCGGCCCGGCCCCGCAGGCGCTCGGTGCCGGTATGGCGATGGGTGGTCATGCTCATCGCCGCCGTCTACTTCCTGCTCCCGCTGTTCGCGGCGCTGCGGTTCGCGGGCATCAAGGCGTTCGGCACCGTGTTCACCGCGGCGGGGTTCGGCTCGTCGCTGTGGCTGTCGGTGCGCCTGGCCGCGGTGACGTGGCTGGTCACCATGGTGCTGATGATCCCGACCACGGTCTACATCCACCTGCGGCTGCCGGGCCTGCGCCGGCTGCTTGAGGGCATCACGATCCTGCCGATCGTGATCCCGCCGGTGGTGCTCATCATCGGCGTGCTGCAGGTGATGCCGCTCGGCCTGCGGGCCACCGTGTGGATGCTGCCGCTGGAGTACGTCATCCTCGCGATGCCGTTCGCCTACCGCGCCATCGACGCGGGCCTGCGCGCGATCGACATCAAGACGCTCACCGAGGCCGCGGGGTCGCTCGGGGCCGGCTGGCTCACCACGCTGTGGCGGGTCATCCTGCCGAACCTGCGCACCGCGGTGCTCTCGGCGACCATCCTGATCGTCGCGCTCGTGCTCGGCGAGTTCACCATGGCCAGCCTCGACCTGCAGCAGACGTTCCCGGTGTGGATCGTGCTGTTCGACCAGCTCGACGCGCAGATGTCGGTCGCGGCATCGATCTTCGCCCTGCTCATCACCTGGCTCCTGCTGATGCTCATCACGGTCGTTGCCACCCGCCAGTCGCGCCGCACAGGCGGCGGCGAAGTGACACTGTTCACCGTGGCCCCCCGAGAGACGATTGGAAACTAATGCCTACTAACGAACTAGCGGGCAACGAGACGACGGCGGCGAAGGCCGTCGAGAGCGTCGCCGGGCTGAGTGACGCGGCGGGCGCCGGCCACGGGGCAAGCGTGTCGCTGCGCGCCTTGACCCGCGCGTTCGGCGCGACCAGGGCACTGGATGAGATGTCGCTCGACATCGCACCAGGCGAGCTCGTCGCCCTGCTCGGCCCGTCAGGCTGCGGCAAGACGACCGCGCTGCGGATCGTCGCCGGGTTCGAGTTCGCCGATTCCGGCGAGGTGCTGATCGACGGCGGCGACGTGTCCGGCGTGCCCGCCGCCAAGCGGGACATGGGCATGGTCTTCCAGTCCTACTCCCTGTTCCCGAACATGAACGCGCTCGACAACGTGGCGTTCGGCCTGCGGATGCGCAAGGTCGCCGGGTCCGCCCGCCGCAAGCGCGCCGCCGAACTGCTCGACATGGTGGGCCTCGCTCCCCAGGCCGGCCAGTACCCGCACCAGCTGTCCGGCGGTCAGCAGCAGCGCGTCGCGCTCGCCCGCGCGCTGGCGATCGAGCCGCGCGTGCTGCTGCTCGACGAGCCGCTGTCCGCGCTCGACGCGAAGGTCCGGCTGCAACTGCGCGAGCAGATCCGCACCCTGCAGCAGCGCCTGGGCACCACCACCCTGTTCGTCACCCACGACCAGGAGGAGGCGCTGTCCATGGCCGACCGGGTCGGCGTCATGCGCGCGGGGAAGCTTGAGCAGGTCGCCGAGCCCGCCGAGCTGTACGCGCGGCCAGCCACCGCGTTCGTCGCCGAGTTCGTCGGCACGATGAACCGGCTGCCGGCCGAGCTCAGCGGCGACGGCAGGACCGCGACCGTCCTCGGCGTCACCGTGCCCGTCCAGGACGGCGGCCCCGCCGCCGGCCCGGCCGATGCCCTCGTCCGCCCCGAGAACCTCACGGTCACCCCGGCGGAAGGCGGCGACGGCATCGTCACCGGGCGGACCTTCCTCGGCGCGGTCACCCGCGTCGCGGTCCGGCTGTCCGGCGACACGGAGGTCTCGGTTGACGTGCCGTCGACCGCGGCGCTGCCCATGGCGCCGGGCACGGCCGTCACGGTGGGCCTGCCGTCGGCGCCGGTGCTCGTGGCCGCGCGGGAGAGCTGACCGCCGGTGACGGCGTCCGCCCTCGGGTTCCCGGCGGTCTGGCTGCGGCACAACTGCCCATGCTCCGACTGCCGGGACCCGGTCACCGGCCAGCGGCTGACCGAGGTCACTTCCATCCCGAACGGGTGCGGGGTGACCGTCCGCAGCGAAGACGCCGACTCGGTGTCGGTGGAGTTCACCCCGGAGGGACACCGCGCGGTGTTCCGCCGCGCCTGGCTGGCGGCGCACGCGCTGCCGCCGGCGCCCGCGTTTCCCCCGGGTTCCGCGAACGCGGCGCGGTCGCCCTGGCTCGCCGGCCTCGCCGGAGTCCCACGGCCGGCGGCCGCGACGGCGGGGGAGACCCCGGTCCCCGAGCCGTCCGGCTCGGCCGCAGCCTCGTTTGTTCCTGGACCTGACGCAGGCGGCGGGCCCGACGCGGACCCGCGCACCGAGGACGGCAAGCGACTATGGTGCGCGGCCGACCTGGCAGGCGACGCGCTGCCATCCGCGGACTGGGCCGCCTACCTAGCCGACGACGCGGCGCGAGAAGCGTGCCTCGACGCCGTGGCCATGCTCGGCTTCGTCCTGCTGCACGGCGTGGACCCCGAGCCGGACATGGTGCTGCGCGTCGCGGAGACGTTCGGCTACGTCAGGGAGACCAACTACGGGCGGCTGTTCGACGTCCGCGTGGTCGCCGACCCGGCGAACCTGGCGTTCACCAGCCGGGAGATCGCGCCGCACACCGACAACCCGTACCGGGACCCGGTGCCCACCCTGCAGCTGCTGCACTGCCTGCGTTCGGCGGACATCGGCGGCGACAGCGGCCTCGTCGACGGCTTCGCCGCCGCCGCGGAACTGCGGCGCACCGACCCGGCGTCCTTCGCGGTGCTGACCAGCACCTCGTGGCGGTTCGAGTACGCCGACAACACGGCGGAGCTATCCGCCATCCAGCCGCTGATCTCCCTCACCCCCGGCGGCCGGATCGCCGCGGTCCGGCTGAACAACCGGTCCATGCAGCCGCTGCGGCTGCCCTACGCGCAGGCGGAGGCGGCCTACGACGCGTACCGGGCCTGGGCGACCCTGCTCGGCCGGCCCGAGTTCCGCCTGACGTTGCGCCTGGCGCCCGGTGACTGCCTGATCTTCGATAACACCCGGCTCCTGCACGCCCGCAGCGCCTTCGCCGTGCCGGAAGGCGGCACCGGGGAGCGGCACCTGCAGGGCTGCTACGCCGATATCGACGGCCTGCTTTCCGCCCTGGCGCTCCTGCGACGGCACCAACAACGCGATGAAGCTCGCGGTGTTGGCTAAGATGCCCATGCTCGCCCTGTTACCGCTGGGCAGGCACGGGAGGGATACTTTGCGCGCGTCAAAGGCGATCGTGGCGGCTGCTGCCGCGGTCGGGTCCATTCTGCTCGCCGCCGGATGCACCAGTTCGGGCTCCCCGAACGCCGCCCGGCCGTTCGGGAGCAACGCCAGGTCGGCCGCCGCTTTCCACGGCATGGCGGGCCTCGTCGCGGCGGCCCAGCGTGAGGGGCAGCTGAACGTCATCGGCCTGCCCTCCACCTGGGCGAACTACGGCACCATCATGGACGACTTCACGGCCTTGTACGGGATCAAGATCACCGACATGAACCCCGAGGGATCGAGCCAGGATGAGCTGAACGCCGTCAAGCAGCTCAAGGGCCAGAGCAACGCCCCGGATGTCGTTGACATCGACAGCGCGTCCGCCGCCGAAGGCGAGCACGACGGTTACTGGGCGCCCTACCGGGTGACCGCCTGGAACAAGATTCCCACCTGGGCCAAGCTAGCGAACGGCGGCTACTACGCCGCCTACGGCGGCTACATGGCCATCGGGTACGAGCCGTCGCTGGTGAAGGTCGCGCCGACCACCTTCAAGTCGCTGCTCAGGGGCCCGTACCGGAACCAGGTGGCGATTGATGGCGACCCGACCCAGACCAGGTCCGCGTTCGCCGCCGTGTACGCCGCGGCGCTGGCCAACGGCGGCTCGCTTGCCAACATCGCCGCAGGCGTCAACTATTTCAGGGGCCTCAAGCACGCCGGCAACTTTGTGCAGGTCAGAGGCACCCCTGGCACCATGCTTTCCGGCCAGACTCCGATCCTGATCTGGTGGGACTACCTGCTCAACTCCCAGGTCAGGCCGCTGGTGAAGAACCTGAAGATCGTCATTCCGCCGGACGGTGTGTACGCGAGCTACTACAACCAGGCGATCAGCGCGTCGGCGCCGCACCCGGCCGCCGCCCGGCTGTGGGAGGAGTTCCTTTACTCGGCGGAGGGGCAGAACCTCTTCCTCGAGGGCTCCGTGCGCCCGATAGAGCTGCGCAGCCTGCTGGCCGCCGGCATGATCGACGCGCCTGCGTATCAGATCCTGCCCAAGGTGCCGGCCAGCGCTGTCTACCAGTTGCCGAGCGCGGCCGAGCAGGCCACAGCGGACACTGTCGTCGCCAAGCTCTGGCCGTCCGTCACCGGCTGAGGAACGAGCCGGCGACGGCCCGCTGGCCGCCGGCCCCGGCCCGATCTTCGTGTCTCGTTCAGTCGGCTCGCTGCCCGGTGCGCAGCATGCTCAGGTAGCGGCGCGGCACGCGGTCGTCTAGCCGCGTGCGGATGCGCTCAGCGATCGCCTCCAGCAGGAGTTCGCGGACGTCGTCGTTGAGCTTGCGGTAGATCGACAGCGTGCGGAGGTGATCGGCGAAACCCGCCCCGTCGAACCACAGGACATTGGGATACCAGCGAACGGTCGTCGGGCCGAACAGGTCGCCCGGGTCGTGGTTCGGTCCCCACCCCTCGCTCGTCGACCGTACCTCGTCCTCCAGCGGTGGATGCCCCCAGTCGGGGTCACCCGGGGAAAAGCGCTCGTGAAGGTCGGCGGTCTCCGCGTACGCCTCCGGCTCACCGGGTCTGCGGACGGTGGCGTGGCCCAGCAGGGCCATCCAGCCGCCCGGGCTGAGCATTTCGCGGGCCTTGCGCCAGCCGACCGCCGGATCGACCCAGTGCCACGATGACGCGGCCACCAGGACGTCGAAACGCCGGCCGCGGTCGTCCCAGTCCTCGAACGTCGATGACTCGACATTGACGTTGCCGAACATCGCGAGGCGCTGACGGGCCAGCGCCGCCAGGCCGTCCCCGGGTTCGAGAGCGGTCACCTGGCAGCCGAGCGGTGCGAGCGACCGCGTTGCCTGGCCGGTGCCGCAGCCCACCTCGAGCACCCGCGACCGCTGGCCCAGGCCGGTTATCTCAGTGAGGTCCGCGAAAAGCGCGTCCGGGTAGGTAGGCCGCGTCCGGTCGTAGAGTTCGGGGACCTCGTTGAACACACGCCCAAGGCCGCCGGTATCGGTTCCCGTCACGGAACCATCGTTTCACGGGTTGCGAGCTCGCGGATGGCACCGGGGGCCAGGTCCGGCAGGACGAAATCGCAAGCGGCGGATTCGCCGGCCTCACGGGCCCCGGCGCAACGGGCAGAGGCAGACCGGACTGTGAGGTTCTCGCCTATTGCCCGCACCACGGCGGGCAGCCCGAGCGGCCCGCACCTCCGCACGCGCTCCGCCTTACTGGCCGGCCCGTGACTCCAGCACCACCTTTCCCGCCTTTCTCCCGTCAGGCCGGACTCCCGACGGGGGACCGCGCCCGTTCAGGGCGCGCCGGCCGGGCACACCCCGCCCGGCAAGTTGCCGATGGCGTCCGGCTCGAGCCCGCACCAGTGCTCTGTCAGTGGAGAGCGTGGGAATGTACTCGACTGAGCGGGCTCCGCTACCGTCCGGGCGATGAGCCGCCCACGGATGGCACCGCCGATGACGCCGACTGGCTTGTGCTCGTCGACGAATCGGGCCACCGGGTCCTCGCGTTCAACCAGGTCGAATCCCTCTCTCGCCCGACGTGGCCGACCGACGAGGTACCCAAGCAGATGCACCACGACTTCCGGGTGCCGAACGTCGCGGAGTTGCGGGAGCAGCGTCGCCGGGCGGAGGAACTCGGCGCGGTCCTGCTCTACGACCGATCAGCGGCACAGGACGAGCCGCTCTACGTATTCGCCGACCCAGCAGGCCACCCATTCTGCGTCCTGGTGTCCGCCGGCTAGCCGACTCCGGGCCTCCTAACGATCCACTATCTTGCCCAAACCGGCCGTCGGCCCCAGGCGGCCACTCCTCAGCAACGGATAACAGCAAGGTACACAGCCGCCAACCGTTAGGGCAAAGATGGCGGATTGAGGTGCCAAAACCACCGGGTGCAGGCCTATCCACTATCTGCGTGAACGTGCCCGCGCACCTGCCGCGGCCACCGCTCAAGGCTGATAACAGCAACAAGCGTGGAGAGCCGGGGCCGAAGCGCGACCGGAGGGCGTGCTCCTTCCCGTACGGAACGGAGCCGCCCGCCCGCCGCCGGGGTGACCTGCACGTTCTCAGTGCGGGTACGGCGAGGGCTGCAAGTGTGTGAGGCTTGTTCGGCTGCAGTGCGGGCGGTGCGTGCCGGCGGTTAGCCGCTGTGATGGAAAGGTTGCGGCCGATCTCGGATAACAGCAACAAGCGCGGAGCGCGTCAAACGGGCCGGCACTTCGCGGGACTTCGGGATTAAGGCAATCAGGCGAGGCCGAGCGCGGGCCACCAGGTGCCTGGCTGCCAGCTGAGGTCCAGCCAGGTCGCGCGGACGTGCGCGAACGGGTCGGCAGCCAGCCGCGGGCCGTCCGGGACCGCGTCGAAGATCATCGCCGTCCGGCCGGTCGCGGCGTTGTAGCCGGGCCAGCCGGGGTCGCCGGCGGTCACGAAAGCGCCCCAGGCCTCGTGCAGCGGGCCGGCCACGCCCTCGCCGCCCAGCCAGATGCCGGCGCCGTCGCCGCCGTGCGCGCCGACGAGGACAGGTGCGAACTTGGCGAACCTGGGGTCGTCGTCGAGGCCGAAGTAAGGCCCGTCGTAGCGGGAGCGCCAGACGGGGCCGTGCGCGGCCTGCGCGTCGGCGAGCATCTCGGTGCGCGCCATGTACCGCTCGTCGGACATGATCACGACGCGCAGCGCGGTCGCGTCGAGGTCCGGGTAGGCGGCCGCGTAGCTGGCCAGCATCGCGGCCGCCTTGCCGGCGCCGAAGTATCCGTCGAGCACCCCTTCTGTCTGCTCGGCGGCGTCCGGGCCGAGCAGCTGGTATAGGGCAGTCTCCCTGGCGCATGTCTGCAGCAGCAGCGGAACGCGGGCCGCGGCGCCGCCGGCGATCGCGGTCAGCGGATGGGCGGTCAGCGCCACCCCGTCGACCGAGGGACGCCAGATCCAGGTCGACCGCGGCGGCGAGGCGATGGCGGCCTGCGCGGCGAGGATATCGGCGGCGGGGACGGCGCGCAGCCGGCCTGCCGTCGTGCCGAGCTCGCGCAGGAACCGCTCGGTCAGCGCGGCGGCTTGCTCCGGGCTCTTGATGTGGTCGCCGCCGCTCGACTCCGCCGCCCGCGCGATCATGCCGGCGGCCAGCGGCGAGGCCAGCAGGTTGGTGACCGACTTGCCGCCGGCCGACAGGCCGTAGATGGTGATCTGGGAGGGGTCGCCGCCGAACGCCGCGATGTTCTCCCGCGTCCAGCGCAGCGCCGCGACCTGGTCGTGCAGCCCGAACGCGCCGGTCGGCCGCTCGCCGGGTGCGTCGAGGAAGCCGAGCGCGCCGAGCCGGTAGTTGAAGGTGACGACGACTAGGCCGTGGCTGCGCGCGAAGGCCGCGCCGTCGCCCGCCTGGTCGGGACCGTGGCCCATCTCGTAGCCGCCGCCGTGAATCCAGAACAGGACTGGGCGGCCGGACGCCCCAGCAGGCGCGGTCACGTTGAGGTACAGGCAGTCCTCGGCCATCGGCGGCGCATCTGGCTCGGGGAGCGGCTCCGGCTGGGGTGCGCGGTCACCGTAGGCGAGTGCGTCCCTGATGCCGCTCCAAGCCTGCGGCGGTGACGGCGGGCGCAGTCGCAGTTCGCCCACGGGCGGCGCCGCGTAGGGGATGCCGCGCCAGCTCAGTACGCCGTCGGCGATCTCGGCCCCGCGGACCTTGCCGTACGCGGTCTCGACGATGTACATCGACCCTCCGTTCAACTTGGACACCTAGTATCGGCGGCGGGACACGTCAGAATCTGGGAGGGCGGGCGCATGTCCACGATGATGTCACCGGTGGGCCGGCTAGCGGAACTGTTTGATTCCGAGGGAGCCGGTGATTACCTAGGGGAGCCGGTGACCGTCGCGCAGCACCTGCTGCAGGCCGCGGCGCTCGCCGAGGCCGCCGCGGCGCCGCCCGCGCTCATCGGCGCCGCGCTGCTGCACGACGTCGGTCACCTGCGCGGCGCCGACCCGCTGGCCGACGAGGCGGAGCTGAGCGGCAGGGACCTGATGGCGGGCAACGACAACGGCCACGGCGACCGCGGCGCGGCGTGGCTGGCCCGCTGGTTCCCCCCTGCCCTCACCGAGCCGGTCCGGCTGCACGTCGCCGCCAAGCGCTACCTGTGCGCGGCCGAGCCCGGCTACCTCGCGAAGCTGTCACAAGCCTCGGTCTACACCCTGTCCGTCCAGGGCGGCCCGATGACCGAGGCGCAGGCCCGCGCCTTCGAGGCCGTGCCGTTCGCGGCCCACGCGATCGCCGTGCGCCGGTGGGATGACCTGGCCAAGGACCCGCACGCCGCGGTGCCGGGGTTCCCGCACTACAGCCTGTTGCTCGAGGGGCTGCTTGCGGGGCAGAGCGGCTAGCCGGAACCCGCCTGTTCAGGCATAAGGCGCGAACGGTATTAGTTGTATAATGCGAAGTATCGCCGTCCGTTCGCGTCCATGGGGCCGCTTCCGTGGAGGTTCCCGCTGCCTGAGCCGAGCCGCAAGCGCCGTTACCTGGTGCTTGCCATCTGCTGTCTGTCGCTGTTCCTCGTCGGCATGGACGCCACGATCATCAACGTGGCGCTGCCGTCGATCGGACGGGACTTCAGCGCGCCCGTCTCCGGGCTGCAGTGGACGGTCGACGCCTACATGCTTGTCACGGCGAGCCTGCTGATGCTGGCCGGCTCCACGGGGGACCGGGTGGGCCGCCCCACGGTGTTCCAGATCGGCATCGCCACCTTCACCCTCGGCTCGGTCGCCTGCTCGCTGGCGCCGGGCCTCGGCTGGCTGGCCGAGCCGCTGATCGACCTGCGATTCTTCCGCTCGCTGCCGTGGCCGCTGCCGGAGCCGGCCACGGCCGGATAGCGCCGCACGATGCGGCGCCCAGCAAGGAGACGGTGAGATCGAGACGACGACGTTCGCTCGTGAAGTGATCATCCCCGAGGGGACTGCAGGCCGGCGCCGCCGCTTGGGCGTGCTGCTGATCTGCTCCTCCAGCCTGTTCATCGTCTACCTCGACACGACGATCCTCAACGTCGCGCTGCCCACGCTGCAGAAGGACCTGCACGCCTCGCTGTCCGGCCTGCAGTGGGTGGCCGACGCCTACCTGCTCGTCGTCGCGTCGTTGCTGATGCTGACCGGCTCGACCGCCGACCGCCTCGGCCGCCGCAGGCTGTTCCTCGTCGGGCTGACCGGCTTCGGCGTCGGCTCGCTGCTGTGCTCGCTCGCGCCGAACACCGGCTGGCTCATCGCCCTGCGGATGCTGCAGGGCATCGGCGGGTCGATGCTCACCCCGATCTCGTTGTCGATCGTCCGCAACACGTTCCATGACCCGCGCGAACGAGCGCAGGCCCTGGGCGTCTGGTCGGCGATCTTCGGCGTGGCCACCGCGTGCGGCCCCATCGTCGGCGGCGTCCTCGTCGCCACGATCGGCTGGCGGTCGATCTTCTGGCTCAACGTGCCGATCTGCGCGGTGATGATCATCGCGACGCTTCGCTACGTGCCGGAGTCCCGGGCACCGAAGCCGCGAGCGATCGACCTTCCCGGCCAGCTGCTGATGATCGCGCTGCTCGGCTCGCTCACCTTCGCGGTGATCCAGGGCCCGGTCACCGGCTGGGCCTCCGCCTTGGTGATCACCCTGTTCTGCGTCGCCGCGGTGTCGGCGGCCGCCTTCGTCGCGGTCGAACGACGGAGTGCGGAAAAAGGGGGCCAGCCCCTGCTCGAGCTGCGGTTCTTCCGCTCCCGCCCGTTCACCGGTGCCAGCGTGATCGCGGTCGCCTCGTTCGTCGTGCTCGGCGGGTTCCTCTTCGTCATCACCCTCTACCTGCAGCAGGCCCGCGGCTTCTCACCGCTGCGGGCCGGACTGTCGCTGCTGCCCGCCACACTGGTGATGGCCGCCGCCGGCCCCATCGCCGGCCAGCTCACCGGCCACCGCGGCCCGCGCATCCCGCTCGTCACCGCCGGCCTGCTGACCGCCGCGGGCATGGCGATGCTGCTCAGTCTCGCGCCCGGTACGCCGTTCGGCTACCTGGCGCTCGCTCTCGCGGTGACCGGCGCGGGACTCGGCCTCGTCAACCCGCCGATCACCGCCGCCGCCATCGCGGGCATGCCGGCCGAGCAGGCCGGGGTGGCGTCCGCCGTCATCTCCTCTACCCGGCAGATCGGCTCGCTGCTCGGCGTCGCCGTCATGGGCGACCTGGTCACCACCGGCGTCAGCGCGCGGATGGCGGCCGGGCAGGACCACGCGGCCGCGCTGAGCGCGGCGACCCACGCGGCCTGGGCGCTGGCCGTCGGCTGCGGCCTGGTCGTGGCGCTGGCCGGCTTCCTGTCCACCACGGCCCGCGCCCGCGCGTCCGCCGCGGCGGTCGAGGCCCGCGGATAGCCCTGGATGCGGGTTACCCGGCGAGCTCGTCGAGCAGCCGCTGCTCCTCGGCCGGGTCGAGGCCCTCCGTTTCTGGCCCGCCGCGGCCCAGGTCCCAGGCGAGCGTGTCACGGATCGTCTCGGTCAGCGGCCGGCACGCCAGGCCCGCGCCGACCGCGTGCGAGGAGTCGACGTCGTTGAACGCCTCGTATCCGGGCTCGCCGACCCACAGCGGTATGCCCATGCCCGGGTCGACGCCCGCCGCCACCAGGCGCTCGGTGGAGATCCAGACCGGCTCGGCGTCGCTGTAGGTCGCCGTCCGGCACAGGTCGAGCAGGGTACCGAACGGGCGCGGGGCTCCCGTCAGGTTGTACACGCCGCGCCTGTCGCGGTGCAGCCCGTCGAGCAGGAACGCCGCCAGGTCCCTGGCATCGATGACCTGCATCAGGTCGCCGGGGTCGCCGGGGGCGAGCACCCGGCCGCCGCGGGCGATCCGCCGCGGCCAATAGGGGAACCGGTCGGTCGGGTCGTACGGGCCGCTGATCAGGCCGGGCCGGCCGATCAGCGAGCGGTCGCCGTAGACCTCCTGGATCACCTGCTCGCACAGCGCCTTGTTCGCGCCGTAGTTCTCCGCGAAGTCCGTCGAGTCCGGCTTGAGCGCGGCGAGCGGGGCGTCCTCGAGCTGCGCCTCGGTGGTCGCCTGGCTCGCGTAAACCGACACGGTGGACACGAACACGTACCGCCCGGTCCGCCGCGCGAACGCCTCAGCCGACAGCCGCGCCGCGGCCGGGTCGTAGCAGGCCACGTCGATGACCGCGTCGAACTCGCGGTTGTCGAGGGGCGACAGGTTCTTCGTCCTGTCGCCGAGCACGGTCTCCGCCCCCGGGTACAGGCCGGGGTTGCTTTGCCCCCGGTTGAACATCGTCACGCTGTCGCCGCGCCCGAGCGCGGCCTCGACGATCGCACGGCCGGCGAACCGGGTGCCGCCAAGGATGAGGATTCGCATGGGCCAATCCTGCACCCGCGCGGCTGTCCGCGGTACCGAGTCGCGCTAGCGCGGCACCCCGTCTTCCCTGCCCGCCGTTTCCTGTGCCCTGGCGCCCTGCTCGACCGGCGGTTAAGTTACGTAGAGTTACTTCACCGCCACCTTGGTGATCTTGAACGCGTGCCCCTGGGTAAGGTGTCAGCTACCGGGGGGATAGATGATCGTGACCATCGTGGGGGCCGGACGGCTTGCCGAAGGCATTGCTGCACGGGCCTTGGCGGGCGGGCACCGGGTACGGATCGTGGATGACGAGCCAGGCAAGGCTGACGCGCTGGTCGCGGCTCTGGCGGCGAGGCGGCAGCGCGGTGGGGCACCGGAGAGCGGCTCGTTGTCACGGAGCGTAGCCACCGTGGGGGAGGCGATCGCGGGCGCGGACATGGTGGTCCTGGCGGTGCCCTACCCGCAGGGACGCCTGCTGGCACGCGAGCAGGGGGCCGCGCTGTCTGGCGTGACGGTGGTAGACACCTGCAACCCGGTCGACTTCTCCACCTTCGACTCGCTGCTGACAAGCCCGGGCATGTCGGCGGCCGAGGAGATCGCGGCGGCAAGCCCCGATGCGCGCGTGGTGAAGGCGTTCAACACCACGTTCGCCTCCGTGCTCGTCGCGGGCTGGGTCGGCGGCATGCCGGTCGACGTGTTCCTCGCCGGCGACGATCCCGAAGCCAAGGCCCTTGTGGCCGCTCTCGTCACCGACGGCGGCATGCGGCCGGTGGACACCGGGCCGCTGCGTCGTGCCAGGGAACTCGAGGCGTTCCAGCTCCTGCACATGACCCTGCAGGGCCCGCTCGGCCTGGACTGGGCGAGTGCCCTCAAGCTCCTGCCCTGACCGCCGGGTTACCCTGGAAGCGATGACTGAACGCAAGCCACCGCAGATGTCCTACCACTCCTGGATCGACCAGCAGATAGCGGACGCGGAGCGGCGCGGCCTGTTCGACGGTCTGCCGGGGGCGGGCAAGCCGCTGAACATCAAGCCGGGGGCCGCCGACGGCGACTACGGCCAGGCGTGGCTGCGCGATTACGCGCAACGCGAGGGCGTCGCCGCCGAGGAGATGCTGCCGACCCCGCTTCGGCTGCGACGCGAGATCGAGCGGCTTGCCGAGAGCGCGGGGGAGTTCAGGTCCGAGTCGGAGGTCCGCGAGGCCGCCGCCGACCTCAACAGGCGGATCGTCGAATGGCGGCGCATCCCCGTCGGGCCGCCGATCCACGTGCGCCTGGTGAACGCCGATGACCTGGTGAACCGCTGGCGGACGGCACGGGCCGCCCGCCTGGCCGAGGAGGCCCAGGCCGCCAAGGCCGCCGCGCCCGGGGCGAAGGCTGGAGCCCGGCCGGACAAGGCGGCGAATGGCACCCGTTCGTGGTGGCGCCCTTCCCGCTGGCGCCGCCCCCGGTAGCGGCACGCGAACGGCCACCCCGGGCAAGCGGCGCCACCGTTCACCGTGAGCGCCGCCGTCGGGTCAGTCCCAGGAGGGCAGCCTGACCCCGCAGCGGGCGTTGTCCGCCAGCGTCTGCTCCCCGTTGGGTCCGTCGCCTGAGTCGATGTGCCGCAGTACGCCGAGGCCCGGGTCGTTGGACAGCACCCGCTCGATCTTGGCCGCGGCGAGTGGCGTCCCGTCCGCCACGCACACCTGCCCTGCGTGCAGCGAGCGGCCGATGCCGACGCCGCCGCCGTGGTGGAACGACACCCAGGTCGCGCCGGACGCGGTCGAGGTGAGCGCGTTGAGCACCGGCCAGTCGGCGATCGCGTCGCTGCCGTCGGCCATCGACTCGGTCTCCCGGTAGGGGGACGCGACCGAGCCCGCGTCCAGATGATCGCGGCCGATCACGATCGGCGCCCGGACGTCGCCGTTGGCGACGAGCTCGTTGAAGCACGCCCCTGCCACGTCCCGCTCGCCGTAGCCGAGCCAGCAGATCCGCGCGGGCAGCCCCTGGAACGCGACACGCTCGGAGGCGGCGGTGATCCAGGTACGCAGGCGGTCGTTGTCCGGGAACAGCGAGAGTATCGCCTCGTCGGTGACCCGGATGTCGGCCGGGTCACCAGACAGCGCCGCCCAGCGGAACGGCCCCTTCCCCTCGGCGAACAGCGGCCTGATGTAGGCGGGCACGAAGCCGGGGAACGCGAAGGCACGGCCGTACCCGCCGAGCCGTGCCTCGTCTCTGATCGAGTTGCCGTAGTCGAATACCTCCGCGCCCGCGTCCATGAACCCGACCATCGCCTCCACGTGCCTGGCCATGGACTGCCTGGCCCGGTCGGTGAACTCGGACGGCTTCTTGTCCGCGTAGTCGTGCCAGTCGCCGAGGTCCACGTCTTCCGGCAGGTAGGACAGCGGATCGTGGGCGGAGGTCTGGTCGGTGACGATGTCGACCTCGACGCCGCGGCGCAGCATCTCGGGTAGCACCCAGGCGCAGTTGCCGACGAGCCCAACGGACAGCGCCTTGCGCTCCGCCTTGGCGGCCAGGCACAGGTGCAGCGCGGTGTCCAGGTCTTCCGCCACGATGTCGAGGTATCGCGTCTCGACACGCCGTGCGAGGCGCACCGGGTCGACGTCGACGACCAGGCACACGCCGTCGTTGAGCGTTACCGCGAGCGGCTGCGCGCCGCCCATGCCGCCGCACCCGCCGGTCACCGTCAGCGTCCCGGCGAGCGTGCCGCCGAACCGCTTGGCGGCGATGGCGGCGAACGTCTCGTAGGTGCCCTGCAGGATGCCCTGGGTGCCGATGTAGATCCATGACCCGGCGGTCATCTGCCCGTACATGATCAGCCCGGCCGCCTCCAGGCGTCGGAACTCCGGCCAGTTGGCCCAGTCGCCGACGAGGTTGGAGTTGGCGATGAGCACTCGCGGCGCCCACTCGTGGGTGCGGATGACGCCGACCGGCTTGCCAGACTGGACCAGCATGGTCTCGTCCTCGCGCAGTTCGGTGAGGGTGCGGACCATGGCGTCGAACGCGGCCCAGGAGCGGGCGGCCCGCCCGGTGCCGCCGTACACGACCAGGTCGTCGGGGCGCTCGGCCACCTCGGGGTCGAGGTTGTTCATCAGCATCCGCAGCGGTGCCTCGGTCTGCCAGGACCTGGCGGTGAGCGTGATGCCGCGCGGTGCGCGGACGGGCCGGGCGCCTTCCATGATCATCGTTCCTTATCTCCCGCGACGCCGCCGGTGTCGGCTGGTCAGTGCGGGCTGGCTGGTGGTGCCGGTTCTAAGACAGCATCATCCGAACGGGTGCGTGGTGTCACTCAAGCGCCCCCGTGACATCCTCGGCGGCGCGGACGGCGCCGCCGCTCGCGACATACGTCACCGCATACTCGATCTCCGGCGCCAGGAAGCGGTCGCCTCCCGGCCCGTGGACCGCGTGGCGCAGCCCGGCGGTGACCGCCGCGGTGGCGGCCGCGGGCGCGAGTGGCGCGCGCATGTCGAGCGCGCGGGCGGCGGTGAGCAGCTCGATGGCCAGCACCCGCGACAGTCCGTCGATCGCGCGGCGCAGCTTGCGCCCGGCCGACCAGCCCATGGACACGTGGTCCTCCTGCATGGCCGACGACGGGATGGAGTCGACGCTCGCGGGCGCGGCGAGCCGCTTCATGTCCGACACGATGGCGGCCTGCGCGTACTGGGCGATCATGTGGCCGGAGTCGACGCCCGGGTCGCCGGCCAGGAACGGCGGCAGGCCGTGCGAGCGGGCCACGTCGAGCATCCGGTCGGTGCGCCGTTCGGCGATCGAAGCGAGGTCGGCGGCGGCGATGGCCAGGAAGTCCAGCACGTAGCCGACGGGCGCGCCATGGAAGTTGCCGTTGGACAGCACCCGGCCGTCCGGTGTGACGACCGGGTTGTCGATGGCGCTCGCCAGCTCACGTTGCGCCACGGTGCTGGCGTGCGCGACGGTGTCCCGCGCGGCGCCGTGCACCTGCGGCGAGCAGCGCAGCGAGTAGGCGTCCTGTACCCGGGTGTCCTGCGGGCCGCGGTGGCTGGCGACGATGGCGGAGCCGGCGAGCAGTGCCCGCATGTTGGCGGCGGAGGCGGCCTGACCGGGATGCGGGCGAAGCGATTGCAGGCCGGCCCCGAACGCCGCGTCGGTGCCGAGCAGCGCCTCGACGCTCATCGCGGCGGTGATGTCCGCGGTGACGAGCAGCAGCCGCAGGTCGGTGCAGGCCATGACCAGCATGCCGAGCATGCCGTCGGTGCCGTTGATCAGCGCCAGGCCTTCCTTCTCCGCCAGCACGAGCGGCGTGATGCCGGCGGCGGCGAGCGCCTGCGCCGCGGGAATCGCTGTGCCGGTATCGCCTGGGCCTGTCTCGCCCGGCCTGACGACCCGCACGGTGCCCTCGCCCATCGCGGCGAGCGCGCAGTGCGCGAGCGGCGCCAGGTCGCCCGAGCAGCCGAGCGACCCGTACTCGTGGACGACGGGGGTGATCCCGGCGCTGAGCATCGCCGCGTAGGTGCGCGCCACCGCAAGGCGCACCCCGGTCCGCCCGGTGGCCAGCGTCGACAGGCGAAGCAGCATCATCGCCCTGGTGACTTCCGGCTCGACTTCCGGCCCGGATCCCGCGGCGTGCGAGCGGACAAGGGACCGCTGCAGCTGGGTGCGCCGCTCCACGGGGATGTGCCTGGTGGCCAGGGCGCCGAACCCGGTCGACACGCCGTAATGCGGCGCCGTGTCGTGGGCGAGCGCGTCGATGACCTTGCGGCTCGCGACGATCTCCGCCTCGGCGTCCGGAGAGAGCGCCACGGCCGCGCCATGCCTGGCGACCGCGATGACGTCGGCGAAGCTGACCGGCCCGGTGCTCACGGTGACGGTGTTCATGCCCTCCATGATCGCCTGCCGGCCATCGACCGTGGCCAGGGGCACCGTCCCATTCGCCCGGCCATTGATAACAGCAAGAAGCGCTCGCAAGAAACGACGACAGCGATCATGGTGGACGTTTGGGCACGCCCCGGCGTGCCCAAACGTCCACCGTCGGGCTGGCTATCCGGCGATCGTGATCCCGCGAATCCCGCACGCCCAGTTCTGAGTGTTCTCGCGAGAATGGTGGCGTGCTTGTGGGGGAATTTCACCGGATATATACGCAATTGCATTTACCAATGGCCCGCGCGAGTTACCCGGCTACACCTCGCCGCGGTTCATCGCGATCAGCCGGTCGAGGACCTTGCCGCCGCTGATCCGCAGTCCCTCGTGCTCCCATTCGTTGGTGACCCAGGTGCGCAGGCCGCTGATCGACGCGGCGGTGCGCAGCGAAAGCGCCGCGGGCACGTACAGGTCGTCGTGGTAGACCGCGGCGGCGGCGGGCACCTCGTTGGCGGCGAGCCGCGTCGGGTCGTACAGCGGCGGCCAGCCCTCGCGCTCGGCGAGCAGGTGCGCGGCGTCGCGCAGGGGGAGCAGCGCCGGGTCGAGGTCGACCATCCACGGGTAGACCATCTCGCCGGTGAACAGCAGCGGTGCCTCGCCCGCGACCGCGGCCGCCGGGTCGAAGGCGGGGAACTCGGCCCGCACCCGGTGCGCCGCCCACCGGGTCGCCGTGCCCTGCGCGTAGCAGGACTCGTGCAGCACCGCGTAGAGCGGGGCGCGGGCGAACCCGGTGCGGTCCGCGATGTCGGCAAGGAACGCGTCCGACAGCCCGCCGTCGCCGTCCCACGGGTCCTCGAGCAGGTAGTGCAGCTCGTGGCTGCCTGACGAGCCGCCGAGCATGTCGCCGATCGACTGGAATCGCTCGACGGTCAGCCGCGACCCGTCGGGCAGCCGCACGTCGTGGGTGGCCAGCTGCCTGGCGACCGCCTGGGCCGACTCGATGTCGTCGGGGTAGTTCTCGTAGTGCGCGGCGCAGCGGTCGGCGCACAGCCCGTAGGTGAGCCGGTAGACGGCCTCGGCGTGCGAGCCGAGGCCGGGCAGCCCGCCGGTGATCAGCGCCTCCGCCATGCCATGCGGCGCGAAGGACAGATAGCTCACCGTGCAGAACCCGCCGAACGACTGCCCGAGCACCGACCACGGTCGCTCGCCGCACAGCTGGCGGCGGATCAGCTCGCAGTCGAGCACGATGGAGTCAGCGCGGAAGTGCGCAAGGTACTCCGCCTGCGCGGCCGCCGTGCCTCGCCGTGCCACTGACCGGGCGGTCGCCGGAGTCGACCGCCCGGTGCCCCGCTGGTCGAGCAGCAGCACCCGGTAGTCGTCGAGCGCCCGCGCGAGCCACGTTGACTTGCCGACCGGCCGCTGCGCGGCGAACCCCGGGCCGCCCTGCAGGAACACCAGCCACGGCAGCGCGTCGGGACGGTCGGCCTTGCCCGCCGCGACGACCTCCCTGGCGAACACCTCGATCCGCTCGCCGTCCGGTCTTCCGTGGTCAAGGGGGACGCTGAAGTGATGGTCGGTGAGGACAGTGCCGGGCTGCCGGTAGGTGCGCACGAGAGGGATTATCCCAGCCGCCTGCTCCGGCGGTAGGCTCGCCGCCGGTGGGCACTTCACAGACACGGGCGGCCGCGGGGACCGCCCACGACGAGCGGGCGGTGACCGCGCAGCGGTGCGCGGCGCAGCTGCTGTGCGGCGACCAGGCGGCCAGCGCCGCCGAGGTCACCGGGCGGCTGCTCGCCGTCCAGGCACAAGACCCGCGCGGCGCCCGGCTCACCATCAGGTCCCGTTCGGCGGGGCTGACCGCCGCCGACGTCGACGCCGCGCTCGACCAGCGATCGCTGGTCGTCTCCTGGCTGAATCGCGGGACCCTGCACCTGGTCCGCGTGCAGGACTACTGGTGGCTGCATCCGCTCACCACCCCGCAGATGCGCACGGGGAACTCGCGCCGGCTGGCGCAGGAGGGCGTGCCGCCGGACGACGCGGCCAAGGCGGTGGCCGCGGTGCGGGAGGCGCTTGCCGACGACGGCCCGCTGACCCGGGCGCGGCTCCGTGAGCGGGTCGCCGCCGCGGGGGTGCGGACCGGAGGCCAGGCGATGGTGCACATCCTCGCGCTCGCCACCATCGACGGCCTGATCGTGCGGGGTCCGATGGCCGGCAAGGACCAGGCGTTCGTGCTGGTCAGCGACTGGCTTGGCACACCGCCGCCGGCGCCGGGCCGGGAGAGCGCGCTGGGTAAGCTCGCCAGGCGCTACCTCGCCGGGCATGCGCCCGCATCGGACCGCGACCTTGCCCAGTGGGCGGGCATCGGGCTCCGTGACGCACGACTCGGCCTTGCCGGGTGCGGCGCGGTTCAGCGGCCGGACGGCCTGGCTGAACTGTCCGGCGCCGGCCGGCGCGCCCAAGCCCCGCTGCCACCGCCGCTGCTGCTCGGCGCGTTCGATCCGCTGCTGCTCGGCTGGGCATCCCGGGAGGCCATCGTCGGCCCGCACCGGCAGATCGTCACCGTCAACGGGCTGTTCCGCCCGTTCGCCCTGGCCGGGGGAGTGGCGGTGGCGACCTGGTCGTTCGCCGGCGGGAAGGTCGCGCTCGCGCCGTTCGCACCGCTCGCCGACCAGACCCTGGCCGCACTAGACGCGCAGGCCGCCGACGTGACCCGCTTCCTCGGCGCAGAGCCGGCCAGTTGACCAAGGCAGGCCAGCCCGCCGTGTGCCTCCCACCTCCGCTGATAACAGCAAGAAGCGATCACCAAGAATCACCGTGGCTTAGCTTGCTCATAATAATCGGTCAAATCATCACCAGACAGGGCAGACGAACGCCGTGACCAGCAAGTACGCTCGTACTGCTCACCGCGCCGCTGGCCCGGGTGCCCTTGGGTTACCGGCGCGGCAGGGGCGAGAACGTTCGTATGCGGCGGTGCGGGAGCGTGGGCTGTGGCGGTCGATCTCCGGGACGTGGCACGGCACAGCGGTGTGTCGGTGTCGACCGCGTCCCGCGCGTTGCGCGGCTCGGGGCGGGTCAGTCCCGCCACCGAGGCGCGGGTTCGCGCTGCTGCCGCCGCCCTCGCGTACCGGCCGAACGCCAGCGCGCGTGCGCTGCGCACCGCGCGCTCCGGTTTCGTCGGCCTCGTCGTCACCAACCTGGTCAACACCAGCTTCCACACGATCGCCGAGGTCGTGCAGCATGAGCTCGCCAGGCGCGGCTTCCAGCTCATGCTGGCGGTGACGGCGGGGGACCCCGCCGCCGAACGGGCGGCACTGCGGACCCTGGCCGAGCACAGCGCCGCCGGCGTCATCGTGGTCGGCGCCGACGACAGCGCGAGCGAGGACCTGCGCGCGCTCAGCGTGCCGACGGTCCACCTGGCCCGCCGTCCGCCGCACCTGGCAGGCGACTGCGTGCTCGGCGACGACATCGCCGGTGCGCGGCTGGCGGCCGAGCACCTGCTCGGCCTCGGCCACCGCCGGATCGCGATCATCGCCGGGCCGGGCGGCGTGCAGTCCGGCCGGGAGCGGATGGCCGGGTACTGGCTGGCGATGCGCGGCGCGGGGATCGACCCGGACGCGAACCTCGCGGTGGCGGCCGACCTGTCGCCCGACGCCGGGGCCGAGGCGGTCGCCACGCTGCTCGCGCTGCCGCCCGCCCGCCGACCGACCGCGCTGATCATCGCCAACCACGAGGCCGTCTACGGCGCGCTTCCCGCGCTGCGCGGCCGGTCCGTCGCGGTGCCGGCTGAGCTGTCGGTGATCTGCTACGAAGATTCGCCGCTCGTGCGCTGGTGGCATCCGGCGATGACGGTGGTCGACAACAGCGCGCGGCAGATGGGCGAGCTCGCCGCGCGGCTGCTGCTGACCAGGCTCGAGCAGCCGGCCGGCCAGGACGGCACCCGGGAGTTCAGCGAGTTCCGGGTGGGCGGGCGGCTGGTCGAGCGGGACTCGTGCCGCCCGCTGCCCGGCGCCTGCGCCTAGTCGTCGTCGATGGCCTAGTCGTCGACGCCGATGGCGGGGAGCTCGTCAGTCAGGCCGAGCAGTTCCCAGCGGAGCAGCGCGATCGGCACGTTGCCGTTGACCCAGATCGCGTCGTGCAGCTCGCGCAGGTCGAAGCCAGTGCCGTCGAGCCCAGCCCCGCGCACCCGGGCGGCGTCGGCGAGCAGCGCGATCAGCTGCGACTTGCCGATCTGGTAGGTCAGCGCCTGGCCGGGCGACTCGGCGAAGAACGCGGCTTCCTCGGCGGCGGTCTCGGCGTCCATGGGCACCCGGCCGGTCAGCTCGGCGGCGGCGTCGGCTATCGACAGTGCGCCAGTGGCCAGGCCCACGTCGACAGTCACCCGCAGCGCGCGCAGCCGCATGAAGTTGCACACGGCGGCCCTGGTGTGCGGCGCGTCGTCGAGCAGGCCGGCGGCCAGCATCAGCTCCTCGTTGTAGAACGCGATGCCCTCGTTGGCGCCCGAGTCGTAGTAGTGCCGCCGCACGGGCCGCGGGTTGCGCCAGGACAGCGCGAGCTGCTGGTAGTGCACGCCCTCGTGGATGATGCCGGCGCGCGGGTCGCGGGCGTTGGCGGCGTAGAAGTAGGGCAGGTGCGGGCCCGGTTCCGGCACGTAGGCGACGCCGTTCTCGTCCAGCCGCCCCGGACCGGTCAGCTCGTCGGTCATGCCAAGGAAGCGCAGCGGCTCCAGGTAGGCGGGCATGGGCAGCACCAGGTACCTGCCAAGGCCGGCGGGCTGGCTGAGCAGGTCCTCGCGCTCGTAGAACGCGCGCACCGACGCCTCGGCGGCGTCCTCGGCGGCGCACTGCCCGGCCGCGGTCGCCGGCAGCGGCGGCTCGGGGACATTCCGGTTGCGGTGGCGGTGCACCAGTTCGAGCCAGACGGCCCTGTCGTACTCGCGGCGGCCGATCGCGTCGATCTCGCCGATGGTGAGCGGGACGCAGGCCACCTCGCGCAGGAACCATTCGTACCGTTCGGGACCGACCGGGGCGGCGGGCGCCAGGCCGGTCAGCGCGGCGGCCAGCCAGCTCGCGTGCGCCTCCAGGGCGCCGGCCGCCTCGCCGGCGGCGGAGCGCAGGTCGGCCGCGGCGGCCGGGGCGATCGCGGCGAGCGCGTCCGTGCACGCGTCGAGCCGTCCGCGGATGCCGTCGAGTTCCCCGAGCGCCAGCTCGGCGAACTCGCGGGCCGCGCCCGCCAGCGCGGCGGGTGCGTGCCCCAGGGTGGCGGGGACGGCGCGCAGCAGGCGGACGACCTCCGTGACCCTGGCCTCGTCCACACCGGGGCGCAGCAGCGCGTCGAAGACCGGGCCGATCGCCTGGTCGGTCCAGAAGCGGGGGACCGACCGCACCCGCAGCGTGTCGGACTCCCAGGTCACCCGGGCGATCGCGGAGCGCAGCAGCCGGTGGTCAACCCGGTCGGGCACCGCGTCCGCGTCCGGGCGGATCCGGCCGAGCTCGGCGCGGAACGCCTGGAGTTCCTCGTACCTGCGGCCGGCGAGGTCCGGGTCGGTCTCGGGCAGCCAGCCGCGGGGCCGGTCGAGCCGGGGGATGTCGTCGCGGCTGCGGGGCTGCTGGCGGGCACGCCAGGCCCAGAACCGGGCGGCCAGGTCATCGAGCTCGCGCACCGGGTTCCCCTCTCTCGTCAAACCGTCTCGTGAGAACCGCTTGAGGCAACGTTTGCGCAACCGTATCCGGCTCCGGACGGCCGCATCGCGCGGGGGCCCCGGTCCCGACGGTCATCGCCTTACCTGGGCAAATGGACACGAAGTCGTTGCACGGAAGAAACACAACCCGCTTGACCAGCAGGGGTATCGAATGGGAACGTTTGCGTACCTTAGACCGGAGTGAGGGTGAAGGAGCTTTATCGATGAGATTGTCCCGATGGGCGGCTGCGGGCGCCGTGGCGGCGGTTGCCGCCGGCGTGACCGCGTGCGGCAGCTCCGCATCTAGCGGCTCCCCCAGCTCGGGTGGCACGTCGAGCACCTCGGCGGGCTCGTCTGCGACGCTGGTCGTCGAGAACGCCTTCGTGCTGAAGACCCTCGACCCGGGCCGGATGTTCGAGCCGACCGGCCTGATGATCGACCGTGTGCTTTACGACACGCTGCTCACCTACAAGGGCAGCGACGTGTCCAAGCCGGTACCCGACCTCGCGTCCTCGTGGACCGCCTCGTCGGACGCCAAGACGTTCACCTTCACCCTCCGCAAGGGCGTGAAGTTCGCCAACGGCGACCCGGTCACAGCCAGCGATGTCGTCTTCTCGCTGAACCGGACCAAGAACATCGCAGGCAACCCGTCGTTCCTGATGGCGGGGATCACCGCGACCGCGCCCGACGCGAACACCGTGGTGCTGACGTCCGCGACCCCGAACACCGCCATCCCGGCGATCGTCACCAACCCGGCGCTCGGCATCCTCGACGCCAAGGCCGTGACGGCCGACGGCGGCACGGACAGCGCCAAGGCGGCGACCGCTGACAAGGCCGAGACCAAGCTCAACACGGTCTCCGCGGGCAGCGGCCCGTACACGCTGACCAGCTTCAGCACCACCAGCCAGGTCGTGCTGACCGCGAACCCTGACTACTGGGGCCCCAAGGCCAAGTACGGCAAGATCGTGATCCGCAACGTCGAGGCCAGCGTGCAGAAGCTGGACGTGCTGCGCGGTGAGTCGCAGATCGCCGTCGACCTGTCGCCCACTCAGGCCGAAGGCATGAGCGGGGTGCAGATCGTCAACGGCGCCTCGCCGAACCTGTTCTTCGTGCTGTCCAACGACAGCACCAAGGTCTCCAAGACCGCGTCGAACAAGGACTTCCAGACCGCGGTCAGGGACGGGATCAACTACCCGAGCCTGCTGCAGCTGGCGGGCAAGGGCTCGGTGCAGGCGGCCGGCGTGATCCCGTCGATGTTCCTCGGCTCGCTGCCGGCCAGCAAGGCGCCGACGTACGACCTGGCCAAGGCCAAGGCGGCGCTGGCGGCGTCCGGCCTGGGGCACCCGACGGTCACCATGACCTACCCGAGCGACCTGTCGGTCAACGGCATCAGCTTCGGTGACCTGGCGGCCCGCGTGCAGCAGGACCTGGCGCAGGTCGGCATCACGGTGAAGCTGCAGGGCCAGTCGATCCAGGTGGCGCTCAACACCTACCGGGCGGGCACCGAGGAGATGGGCCTGTGGTACTGGGGCCCGGACTACCCGGACCCGAGCGACTACCTGAACTTCATGCCTGGCCAGCTGGTCGGCCTGCGGGCCGGCTGGGCGAAGGGCGCGGACCCGTCGATCGAGTCGCTGGCCTCCACCGCCGCGTCGACCACGCAGGACTCCGCTCGCTCGTCGATCTACCAGCAGATCCAGGAGTCCATGAACACCGCGAGCCCGTTCATGCCGCTGATCCAGCCGGCGCAGATCGTCGTGGGCACCACCTCGGTGAAGAACCTGCAGTCGAACGCGCTGTGGCTGGTCAACCTGGGTGAGCTCGGCTGACGTGACCTCGGCTAGCCCGGCCACGACCTGCGCCGTTTCCTGCTCCGTCGGCTCGGCACCGGCGTAGTGCTGCTGATCGGGATCACCCTGGTGGCGTTCGTGGTGACCCACCTGGTGCCCGGCGACCCGGTCGCCGCCAACCTCGGCCAGGGCGCGCTCAACGACCCGGCGGCGGTGGCGGCGTTCCGCCACCAGTACGGTCTCGACCAGCCGCTGCCCATCCAGTACCTGCGCTATCTCGGCGACCTGCTGCACGGCAACCTGGGCATCTCCGAGCAGTCGCACCGCGCGGTGCTCAGCGACCTGAACGAGTATGTGCCCGCCACCGTCGAGCTCGCGCTGTTCGCCATCGTGACCTCGCTGGTGATCGGCGTGGGGCTCGGCATCCTCGCCGCCGCGTTCCGCGACCGCTGGCCGGATCACTTCATCCGGGTGGTCAGCCTCGGCGGCGTGTCGATGCCGGTCTTCTGGATCGCGCTCGTCGCGTTCTACCTGCTGTTCTTCCGCCTCGGCTGGCTGCCGGGCGGTGGCAGGCTCGACCCGACCCAGGTCGCGCCGACCCACCTGACCGGCCTGTACACGGTGGACGCGCTGGTGCACGGCCAGTGGGCGCTGCTGTGGTCGGCGCTGCGCCACCTGGTGCTCCCCGGCCTGGTGCTCGCCGTCTACACCGTCGGCATGCTGACCAGGTTCACCCGCGCCTCGATGCTGGAGATCATGGGCAACGACTACGTGCGGGCCGCCAGGCTCAAGGGGCTGCCCGAGCGGACGGTCATCCTGCGGCACGTGCTGCGCCCCGCCCTCATCTCTGTCATCACCGTGGCCGGGCTCGCGTTCGCGAACCTGCTGTCAGGCACCGTGCTTGTGGAGAACATCTTCGCCTGGCCGGGCGTGGGCCAATACGCCTATCACAGCGCCGTCAACCTCGACTTGCCCGCCATCATGGGCGTGTCGCTGTTCATCGCGCTGGTCTACATCGTGCTCAACCTCGTCGTCGACCTGCTGTACGGGGTTATCGACCCCAGGATCAGGCTGTCATGACGGAATCGTCTCTTCCCCCGCCCGTGCCCGCCCTGGCCGCGGAGGCGCTGCGTCGTCGCCGCTGGCTCCGGATTCCCGCGCCGTGGCGGCGTCCCCTCGCCGCCGCCGGGGTCGCCGTGGTCGCCGCCTGGGTGGTGATCGCCGTGTTCGCACCGCTGATCGGCCCGGACAACCCGCTGGCGCAGAACTACGACATCCTCGCGGCGCCGTCGTCGGCGCACTGGTTCGGCACCGACGAACTCGGCCGCGACGTGCTCTCGCGGGTGCTGTCCGGCGCCCGGGTCACGCTGCCGCTTTCGGTGCTGCTTGTCATCCTCTCGATGATCATCGGTGCGGTGATCGGCGCCGCCGCCGGGTTCCTCGGCGGCTGGGTCGACAACGCGCTGATGCGCGTTGCGGACCTGTTCTTCGCGTTCCCCGGCATCATCCTGGCGATGGCAGTCGCCGCCGCGCTCGGCCCCCAGCTGCGCAACGCGGTGATCGCGGTGGTCGCGGTGTCCTGGCCGTCGTACGCGCGGCTGGTCCGCTCGCTGGTGCTGTCCGCGCGTACCGCCCCCTACGTCACCGCCTCCCGGATGCTCGGCGCGTCGGGGTGGCGGGTGCTGCTCACCGACATCAGGCCCAACATCTCCGGCCCGGTGTTCGTGCTCGGCGCGCTCGACCTGGGCAACGCGGTGCTGCTGCTGTCCGGCCTGTCGTTCCTCGGCCTCGGCGCGCAGCCGCCGACCGCCGAGTGGGGCGCCATGGTCGCCGAGGGCACGCAGAACTTCAACGACTGGTGGGTGGGCCTGTTCCCGGGCCTGGCGATCCTGACGGTGGTGCTCGCGTTCAACTTCATCGGCGACACGCTGCGCGACGCGCTCGACCCGCGCACGGCGAGGGCGGTGCGGCTTTCTTGAGTGAACTGCTCGCAGTGAACAACCTGACCGTGGCGCTGCCGACCCGCGCGGGCTACCGCAACGCCGTCGACAACCTGTCCCTCACCGTGAACTCCGGCGAGGTGGTGGGCATCGCGGGGGAGAGCGGCAGCGGCAAGACGATGACCGCCCTGTCGCTGTTCGGCCTGCTGCCGCAGGGCGCCCGGGTCTCCGGCGAGGCAAGGCTCGATGGCACTAACCTGCTCGCGCTGCGCGGCAAGCAGCTGCGCGCCGTCCGCGGCAAGCAGGTCGCCATGGTGTCGCAGGACCCGTCCGCCGCGCTGCACCCGATCCTCACCATCGGCACCCAGCTCACTGAGCACATGCGCCACCATCTCGGCGTCTCCAAGACCGAAGCGCTGAGCCGGGCGGCGGAACTGCTCGACACCGTGCGCATCCCCGACCCGGAGCGGGCGCTCAGCTCCTATCCGGGGCAGTTCTCCGGCGGCATGCGCCAGCGGATCGCGATCGCGGTCGCGCTCGCCGCCGAGCCGCGGCTGCTCGTCGCCGACGAGCCGACCACCGCGCTTGACGTGACGGTCCAGGCAGGCATCCTGCGGCTGCTTGACCGGCTGTGCCAGGAGCGGGACATGGCGGTCATCGTCATCACCCACGACCTGGGCGTGATGTCCGCGCTGGCTCGCCGGGTCTACGTGATGTACGCGGGCCGGCTCGCCGAGGCGGGCCCCACCTCGCGGCTGCTGACCAGCCCGCGGCACCCCTACACGCGGGGACTGCTCGACGCGCTGCCGCACCCCGAGGCCGGCGGCGCGCCGCTTGTCCCGATCGGCGGCACCCCGCCGTCGCTCGGCGCGGTGCCCGACGGCTGCCCGTTCCACCCCCGCTGCTCGCACGCGGTGGCGTCCTGCGCGACCACGCGGCCCGACGCCGTGCAGGCCGGCGGCGAGAACGGCCCGCACCTGCTGGCCTGCCCGCCCGATCCGCTGCGGGCCGCGTCATGACCGTCAGCCAGGAGAACCCCGTGACCGACGGCACTGTGTTCAGCAACCCCGGGTCGGACAACCCCGTGCTGGCGATGACGGACGCGGCCGTGGAGTACCGCCGCCATGGCCAGCGGGTCCGCGCCCTGGACGGCGTCGACCTGACCGTGGCCCGCGGCGAGGTCGTCGGCCTCGTCGGCGAGTCCGGCTGCGGCAAGTCGACGCTCGCCCGCGCCGCAGTCGGCCTGGTGCCGCTCGCGGCGGGCACGGTCAGCTTCGAGGGGGAGCCGGTCGCGCCGCTCGGCATGCGCCGCAGGCCCGGCCGCCTGCGCGGCCTGCAGATGGTCTTCCAGGACCCGTACGAGTCGCTCAACCCGCGGCGCAAGGTCGGCGAGCTGATCGCCGACGGGGTGCTGCTCGGCGGGGGCAGCCGGTCCGCCGGCCGGGCCCGCGCGGTCGAACTGCTCGAGCGGGTCGGCCTGCCGGCCACCGCGGCCGACGGCTACCCGCACGAGTTCAGCGGCGGGCAGCGGCAGCGGATCGCGATCGCCCGCACGCTGGCCGCCAAGCCGTCGTGCCTGATCGCCGACGAGCCGATCAGCGCGCTCGACGCCTCCGCGCAGGCGCAGATCGCCAACCTGCTCACCGCCCTGGTCCGCGAGGAGGGCATCGGCCTGCTGCTCGTGTCCCATGACCTGTCGGTGGTCCGGCAGGTCGCCGACCGGGTCGCGGTCATGTACCTGGGCAGGATCGTCGAGTCCGGCGAGACCGCAGAGGTGTGGTCGAGCCCGAACCACCCCTACACCGAGGCGCTGGTGGCGGCAATCCCGCGCGCCGACGGCGCCGGGGTGCTGCCCGCCGACCTGCCCGGTGACGTGCCCGACCCGGCGAGCCCACCGTCCGGCTGCCGGTTCCACCCGCGGTGCCCGATCGCCCGCGACGAGTGCGCGAGCACCGAACAGCGGCTCGTACCGCTCGGCAGCCGCGCGGCCGCCTGCCATGTCCGCGCGCCGCTGCCTGGCACCGCCCTCGACCCAGCCGGCGCGGGCGCGGACGATTCGCGCCCTCAGGCATCCGGAGCTGCCTCGTTATGTGGCTTGTCAACGCGCACGTCGTCGACGTGCTGGCCGGCGAGGTGCTGCCCGCGCGCGCCATCGAGATCGCACCAGACGGCACGATCGCCCAGGTCGCGGCCGCCGTTCCGCCCGGCCTGCCGGACGGGCAGGTGAGCGACGTGGCGGGCCGCTGGCTGCTGCCCGGCCTCATCTCATGCCACACCCACCTCTCGGTGGTGTTCCCGTTCTCCGACACCGACGAGGCGGAGAACCCGGCGCTCACCGCCTACCGCTCGGCCGCCAGGGCCAGCGCGGCGCTCACCGCGGGGATCACCACCATCCGCTGCGTGCATGAGCAGAACCGCGCCGACCTGCTGCTGCGCCAGGCGGCGCGGCGCGGCTGGATCGACGCGCCGCGCATCCTCGGCGCCGGCCGTGCCGTCTCCACCCGTGGCGGGCACGGCGCGGGTTCCGGCTGCGCGGAGGCGTCAGGCGAGGACGAGTTCTACGCGGCCGCGCTCGCCGAACTCGAGGCGGGCGCCGACCACATCAAGATCTTCATCAGCGGCGGCCTGGCAAGCGCGGGGGAGCGGGTCGAGAACCCGGAGATGAGCGACGGGGAGATCCGCGGCGCGGTGCGCGCCGCCGACACTCGCGACAGCTACGTGGTGGCCCACTCCGGCGGGTCCACCGCGATCAGGCAGGCGCTCGCCCAGGGGGTGCGCTGCTTCGAGCACGCCTACCAGCTCGACGAAGACACCGCCGCGCTGCTGGCAAGCCGCGGCGCCTACGTCACCCCGACGCTGTGCGTGACCAGGTCCGAGACGTGGATGCGGGCCAACGGGTTCGAGGAGCACACCATCGCCAACGCAGCGAACGCCGCCGACGAGCACCTGGCAAGCGCGCGGCGCGCCATCAAGGCCGGCATCACGCTGCTGAACGGGACCGACTACCCGCCGGGCGACCAGGTTGACGGGGTGCCCGTCGCGGTGCTCGAGCTGTTCCTGATGGCCGAGGCGGGGCTGACCAATCACCAGGCCCTGCAGACGATCTCGGTCAACGGCGCGCGGCTGCTCGGCATCGACAAGCACGTCGGCCAGATCCGCCCCGGCTACGCCGCCGACCTGATCGCCGTCGACGCCAACCCGCTCGCGGACCTTGCCGCGCTTGGCGACATCAGCCTGGTCATGCAGGCAGGCCGGGTCATCCGCGACAGCCGCGTTCCCGCCGGGGCGGCCCGGTGACCAGCACCGCGCGGTACACCGACTCCTCCGGGTGGCAGCAGCAGGCCGGCTACAGCCGCGCGGTGCGGCGCGGGCCGGTAATCACGGTCAGCGGCACCACCGCCACCGGCCCGGACGGCGCGGCGCTGTGCCCGGGTGACACCCTCGGCCAGGCGCGGATCTGCCTAGAGCGGGTGCTCGGCGCGGTGGCCGCGCTCGGCGGCACCCCGGACGACGTGGTTCGTACAGTCGTGTACCTGGCGCCGGACGCGAACTGGGAAGAGGCGTCGCAGGCGCACCGGGAGGCGCTCGGCGATGTCGCGCCGGCCAACACCATGCTCTACGTCGCCGGGCTGATCGGCGGGGACTTCCTCGTCGAGGTGGAGGCAATGGCAGTGGCGGCCGGATGAGGTTCTCCGTCCGAGTCAACAACGACCTGAGCGTCGCGGAGCTGAGCGCGCTGACCGTCGCGGCGGAGGCCGCCGGGTTCGACCAGGTGTGGGTGTCCAACGACCTGCTGCTGCGGTCCGCCCCGGTGCTCGCCGCCACCCTGGCGGCGCGGACCAGCCGGATCAGCCTCGGCATCGGCGTGATGAACCCGTACTCGGTGCACCCGAGCGAGCTGGCGATGATGGCCGCCACGCTGCAGGAGTCAAGCGGCGGACGGTTCCTGCTCGGGATCGGCGCGGGCGCCGAGGAGTTTCTCGCCTGGGCGGGCATTGCCCGCACCGCGCCGCTCGCCACCACGAGGGCCGCGGTCGTCACCCTGCGGGCGCTGCTCGGCCACACCGACGTCGACCGGTCGCTGCTGCCTGCCTGGGCCCGCGAGCACGTCGCGGCGCTGAAGTTCCCGCTCGGCCGGCCGGTTCCCGTTTACGTCGGCGCGATGGGCCCCAGGATGCTGACGATGGCCGGGCAGCACGCCGACGGCGCCCTGCCGCTGCTGTACCCGCCGGAGACCTACGCCGCCGCCCGCGCTTCGGTACTGTCCGGCGCGGCACCCGCGGGCCGCGACGTCGACCTGCCCGCCTGCTTCTGGGTGTCGCTGTCTGACGACCCGGCGCTGGCCCGGGCCGCGCTCGCGGAAAAGCTCGCGTACTACGGCGCGTCCTTCGCCGAGCCGCTGCTTGAGCAGGCCGGGCTGCGGCCGGCCGATTTCACCGAGGCGGCGCGGCTCGCGCACAGCGGACAGGCGGCCGCCGCGCACGTCGACGAACGGATGCTGTCGCTCGGCATCGCCGGCGACGCTGGCGACGTGATCGCGCGCTGCCGCGGGCTGCATGACATGGGCGCCAGCCACCTGTCGTTCGGTCCGCCGCTCGGGCCTGACCCGGTCACCGCGATCGGCCTGCTCGGCGAACGCGTCCTGCCCGCGCTGCGCGCGCTGCCGCAATCAGCGGATGTTCCCGCTGCCGGGACCGCGCCGTCCCGCATGGCGGTCCCGACAGAAGGCGGCAGGCGATGACCGGGCAGGAAGACAGCCAGTCAGGCCAGCCGGAACCCGCCGGCGACGGTGGCAGCGACATGACCCTGTGGGACCTGCGGGTCACCGTCGACTCCATCGGCGGCCGTCCAGTGTGCGGCCTGTCGGTCGGCGACTCCTTCGACGTCACGCAGAGCTGCCGACTCTCCATTCCGGCCGACCGCCACTTCTGCCTGTACGCCCTGGCGGCGGTGCTCCCGCTGCTGCCCGCCAAGCAGCGTGACCTGCCCGCGGCCGACTGGCTCGAGCGCGACAACCTCGTCGCCTGCCCCGACCCGGACGAGCGGCTTGTCATGCGGATCACCCGCACCACCCGGCGTCCGCTGCGCTCCGCCGACCTGACGTGAGCGGCACGCCAGTGCCTGACCGCGAACTGCACGCGGGGCGCAACCACGCCGCGCAGCCTGCCGGGCCTGCGCCCGCCGAGATCGGGATCGCGTTCCAGACCGACAAGCCAGCCGGCGGCTACGGGCCGCTGGCCGCCGCCGCCGAGGCGCACGGCTTCGACGTGGTCAGCGTCTTCGCCGACCTGCTGTACCAGCCGCCGCTGCCCGCGCTGCTTGAGATGGCCGCCGCGACCAGCCGGGTCCGCCTCGGCACCGCCTGCCTGAACCCCTACACGCTGCACCCGTACGAGATCGCAGGCCAGGCCGCGGCGCTTGCCGCCGCCTCCGCCGGGCGCGGCTACCTCGGCCTGGCCCGCGGCGCCTGGCTGGATGCGATCGGCCTCGCCCAGCCGAGGCCGCTGGTCCGGCTGCGCGAGACCGCCGCCATTGTCCGTGCGTTGCTGTCCGGCGACGATAGCGGTTTCGCGGGGGAGGAGTTCCGGCTGGCGCCTGGCGTCCGGCTGCGCTATCCGCTGCCCGACAGGCTCCCGCCGCTCATGCTCGGCGCATGGGGCCCGCGCGGCGCGGCCCTGGCCGGTGAGATCGCCGACGAGCTCAAGATAGGCGGGACCGCGAGCCCTGGCGTCGTCGCCCAGGCTTGCGCCCGTACCGCCGCGGCCGCGCAGGCGGCGGGGCGTGCCGTCGGCTCGGTGCGGGTAGTCGCGGGCGCGGTCACCGTGGTCGCCGAGGACGGCGCCGCCGCCAGGCGGCGGGCCCGCTCGGAGGTCGCCATGTACCTGGCGGTCGTCGGCGCGCTCGACAGCACCCGCGAACTGCCGGAAGGACTGCTACCCAGAATCTCCGCGCTGACCGCGGCCGGCGACGAGGCGGCAGCCGGCGCGCTCATCCCAGACGACGTGCTCGACCGGTTCGCCTTCTCCGGCACCCCCGAGCAGGTCGCCGGGCAGGCCAGCGCCGTGATCGCGGCCGGCGCCGGCCGGATCGACTTCGGCACACCGCACGGGCTGACCGACTCCGACGGCGTCCGGCTCCTCGGCACCCGGGTCCTGCCCCTGCTGCGCGGCTAACGGTCCTACCCCCGCACGGGCACCATCGGCCCATCCGCTATCCGCTTTCATCGATGCGCCGGCCCCGAATACGCTAGCCAGCCAGCCGAGGGAAGAGTGCGTTGACTACTCCCCGTCCTGAGGGACGTGGATTGCGGCCCTCACGGGCCGGGGTTCCTGTTTCATGGCCGACCGCACCCGGGAGGACCCGGGGTGTCTGACATCAGCTCCGCAGGCAGTAACGGCAAGACCTGCCGCCAGGATGTTCTTCGCGGCGTTGACGTCCCGGTCGTGCCGGGTGCCGCAGGACGGGCACTGCCACGTCCGGGTACCGAGAGACAGTTCCGCGAGCAGGCACCCGCACGCGGAGCAGGTCTTGCTGCTCGGAAAGAACCTGTCGATCACGATCAGGCGCCGCCCGTCCCTGGCTGCCTTGTATTCGAGCATGCGGCGGAAGGTGCCCCAGCCGCAGTCGGAGATTGCCTTGGCGAGGGTCCGGTTCCGCAGCATGCCGGACACATTCAGGTCCTCGATCACGAGCACGTCGTGGTCGCGGACCAGCCGGGCGGAGGTGCGGTGCAGGAAGTCGGCACGGGACGCGCGGACCTTGCGGTGGGCGCGGGCGACCTTGGCCCTGGCCTTGGCCCGGTTCGCCGAGCCCTGCTGGCAGCGGGCCAGGCGCCGCTGGTAGCGGGCCAGGCCGCGTTCCCGCCTCACCAGGCTCCGTGGGTTCGCGATCTTCTGCCCGTCAGAGGTGACGGCGAAGTCCTTGATGCCCAGGTCCAGGCCGGCAACAGCGCCGGCCGGGGGAAGCGGCGCGGGGTCGGGCACCTCGACGGCGAAGGAGACGTACCAGCGGCCGCACGGATCCCTCGAGACTGTCACCGTGCTCGGGTCGAGCGACGCCGGGTCGAGGTGCGGCCACGACCAGGCGAACGCCAGCGGCGCGGGCATCTTGGCGAGGAACAGCTGCCCGCCGCGGTACCGGAACCCCGAGCGGGTGTACTCGGCGCACTGCCGTCCGGCGTGGGACTTGTACCGCGGGTATCTGGCGCGGCCGGCGAAGAAGCTCGCGAAGGCGGCCTGTCCGTCGCAGAAGATTGACGCTCGGCGTCCCGCAGGGAGGGCGCGCAAGCCTGAGGTGCACTTCGAATTCAAAGCACGTAGGATCGTGGGGTGGGTGACCCGACATCCGGCCTGAACTCGGAGCAACTCGGTGCGTACTTCGCGCTGATGGAGGTTAGCAGCCTGCTTCAGTACGCGGTGGACGAGCACCTGCGCGCCGACGGTGATCTCAGCTACGTGCAGTTCCAGATTCTGGCCCGCCTGGTGGACGCGCCCGAAGGCAGGCTACGGATGACCGATCTGGCCGACGGTGTCGTGTACAGCCGCAGCGGGCTGACTTACCAGGCGGGGTTGCTGGACAAGCGCGGCCTGATCACCCGCTCGCCGTCGCCGGATGACGAGCGCAGCGTCATCGTGACAGTCACCGGCGCCGGCCGAGAGCTGATCGCCCACGTGCTTCCGGGGCATGTCGAGCGCGTGCGGCAGGTGCTGTTCGAGCCGATGAGCGGCAAGGACCTCGCCGCCCTGAGCACCGTTCTCGGCCGGGTGCGGGACCATATGCGCGCCACTCCGCCAAGGTCGGCCAAACCTCGCGCCGGGCGCGGCCGAACCGACTGAGAGGGGGCAATGGACCGGGCACTATTGGCCGACTTCCTCCGGGCGCGCCGCGAGGCGCTGCAGCCGGAGGACGTCGGGCTTCCCCGCGGTACCCGGCGTCGTGCCGGTGGCTTGCGCCGCGAGGAGGTCGCGGTGCTGGCCGGCATGTCGGCCGACTACTACAGCCGGATCGAGCAGCGACGTGGCCCGATGCCGTCCGAGCAGATGCTTGCCGCCCTCGCGCGGTCTCTGAATCTCAGCTCGAGCGAGCGCGAGCACCTCTTCGCCCTCGGCGGGCACTCCGCTCCGCGGCGCGTGCTGCGCGACGAGCGCGTCAGTCCCGCCATGCGGCGCATCGTCGAGCGTCTGGCGGACACGCCCGCGATGGTGCTCTCCCAGTTCGGCGAGACGTTGCTGCAGACCCGCGGGGCGATTGCGCTGTTCGGCGATTACACCCGCTTCAGCGGCATGTCCCGCTACCTCCTCTACCGGTGGTTCACCGACCCGGCGCAACGCGCCATCTATCCGCCCGAGGACCATGCCCTGCGCGGCCGGGTCTTCACGGTGGAGATCCGGGCGGCGTACACGGCCGACCCTACGGGCGTAGCCGGCGAGATCGTCGAAGCGCTGCTCGCGGTCAGCCCCGAGTTCGCCGAGGTCTGGCGGCTGCACGAGGTGGACGTCACCCATCACCGCGATCTCAAGCGCTACTGTCATCCGGAGCTGGGCGAGCTGGAGATGTATACCCGGCGGCTGGTGGATCCCGACGAGGGCCAGGAGTTGCTGGTCTTCATGGCGGAGCCCGGTTCTCCGAGCGAGCAGAAGCTTGAGAGCCTGAGCACGGTGAACAGCAGCGGCGACGAAACGATGATCTGAGCGCCACGTGATTTGACCGCCACAAGCCGGCGCCCGGGCGCGGGGCGCGGGGCGCGGGGCCGTGCGCTTCCCGCCTTGTTATCCGCGGACAACTTGTCCCTGGACAAGTTCGACCTTCACCCGGTTTCCGGTTCGCGCCATGCTTGATCCGTCGGACAAGGGAGGCGGTGAGAAACGTGGACCGGGAACCGTTGGCGCAGTTCCGGCGGGCTAGCCCCGAGGAGACTGCGACGCCGGGCGAGAGCGGCGATCACGCCGGACGTTTCATGACGCACCTCGTCGAGCGTCTGTCGGACCATCCCGCGGTGGTCTTCTCCCGGTTCGGCGAGGTGCTCTCGCAGACACCTCCGGCGATTGCCCTGTTCGGCGACTACACGCGGTTCGGCAGATCGTCGCGCTCCCTGGTCGACCGCTGGTTCCCCGACCTGGCGGTGCGCGAACACTACCTCGTTCGCGTGGGCGTCACCGATCACGACCACCTCAGACGCTACTGGCATCCCGAGCTGGGCGGGCTGGAGCTGTACCGCCAGCTCCTGCTGGATCCCGTGGAATACCAGGTCTTGCTGGTCTTCATGGCCGTCCCAGGCTCCCCGAGCGAGGAGAAGCTGCGCCTGCTGGCCGCTGCGGGCGACTAGCGCCGAGGCGCTAGGGCGCGGCGGCTGTCGGGCGGCTGACACCGCACCCAAGTTGCTTCGAATTCAAAGCGTGCTATGGTCGAAATGTGCTTCGAATCCGAAGTACATGACAGAACGGAAGAGATGAGGGCTTGTGATGAAGGCAGTGCGTTTCCACGAGTACGGCGACCCGAGCGTCCTGCGTTACGAGGACGTCGAGCAGCCCGTCCCCGGCGCCGGGCAGGTGTTGATCCAGGTTGCCGCGACCACGTTCAACGGGGTCGACGGCAACATCCGCGCGGGCTTCATGCAGGGTCCGATCCCGGTGACGCTGCCGCACACGCCGGGTATCGACGTCTCCGGCACGGTCGCCGCGCTGGGCGATGGCGTCGAGGGTTTCGAGGTCGGCGACCAGGTCGTCGGGTTCCTGCCGATGACGGACGATGGCGCGGCCGCGCAGTACGTGGTCGCTCCGGCCGAGATTCTCGCGCCAGCGCCCACAAGCGTCCCCTTGGTCGACGCCGCGGCGCTGCCGATCGTGGGCCTGACCGCGTGGCAGGCGCTGTTCGAGCACGCGAAGCTCGCGGCGGGCCAGCGCGCGCTGATCAACGGCGCGGGCGGGGCGGTCGGCGGCTACGCCGTGCAGCTGGCCAAGAACGCCGGCGCGTACGTGATCGCCATGGCGAGCCCGAGCAGCGGCGACCGGGTCAAGGCAGCAGGCGCCGATGAGGTCATCGACCACACCACCACCGCCGTGATCGCGGCGGCAGCCTCGGTCGACGTGGTGCTCAACCTGGCACCGATCGAACCGGCGCAGCTTGCCGCGCTGCTCGACCTGATCCGGCCCGGCGGCGTCCTGGTCAACACCACGGTGTGGATGCCCGCGCCCAGCGACGAGGAGCGCGGCGTACGCGGCATCGACCTGTACGTGCGCAGCGACGCGCAGGAGCTCTCGCGGCTGGTCGCGCTGATCGACTCCGGCGAGCTGCGCATCGAGGTCGCCCAGCGCGTCCCACTCGCAGAGCTGCCGGCCGTGCACGCCCAGGCTGCCACAGGCAAGCTGCCCGGCGGCAAGACCGTCATCGTCGCCCCCGGCGCCTGACTCCCACCTGACCGGCCATTGAAGGAGACAACCACGATGATCCCCGACGACGATCCGTCCCGCTCACTGACCGTGGCGAACCCCGACGACCCGAGCACGACGTACATATCGCTGGTGGGTAACACCTACGCCATGCTGATCACCGGCGCGCAGACCGACGGCCGATACTGCCTGATCGACATGCGCGTCCCCGACGGCGGCGGCCCTCCGCCGCACCGGCACGACTTCGAGGAGATGTTCACGATCCTGCAGGGTGAGATCGAGTTCACCTTCCGCGGCGAGAAGCACACCGTGCGGGCCGGGTCCACGATCAACATCCCGGCCAACGCGCCGCACAACTTCCGCAACGTCTCGGGTGCACCGGCCCGCATGCTGTGCATGTGTACCCCCGCCGGCCAGGAAGAGTACTTCATGCGCATCGGTGACGTCGTCGCGGGCAAGGACGCGCCGCCGCCACAGCTGTCGCCGGACGAGCTCGCGCAGCGACGCCGCCTCGCGGCCGAGTTGGCCTCGACTTACCGAAGCGAGTTCCTGTAGCCGGGGGCGTGTCCTCGAACCCCGAGGATCGCCGGTAACGAGAATTCCCTGGCTGCCCCACACTCCCACCCGGTCATCTGAGCCGGACACCCCGAAAGGACATCCCTCGTGGGCAAAGTCACTCTCGTCACCGGTCCGACCCCCGGCATCGGCATCGCCGACCGCGAAAGCCGGTTCCCGCCAGCGCTTTGCTGGCGGGAACCGGCTTTCGCGGCTTTGTCGCCGACGCTCGCAATCAGCCCCAGCGGCTGAGTTCGTGCCTCGCTGGCGCACCGTCACCAACCCTGTCCTCCTCGACCCGGAAATCCATCCGAAACCCGTTCATCGCCTCATCATCAGACGACCTGTCAGGGCAAGCCGTCCGGATCAGCTGGTGCGGCCGCAAGACCAAGATCCGGGCGAACGGCACCGCGACCGCGCACAAGGTCTGCGGTGCCGGCTGCCTTGGCAGCGGCCGGCGGTGGACCTGATCGCATCCTGCCGATGCGGCGACGGCGCTTCGCGCCCGCAAGATCGCAATCTCCTAGCTAACGCCCGCCGCCGTCAGCGCCGGCGCGTCCCCGTGGCCGTAGGGGCTGGATGGGCAGGATTTCCAAGATGGCTGTCATCCCGGTCCGCCGGCGTGTCCTTTCTTACTGTTATCTGCGCTGGATAGTACGCTGATGGCCATGCCAGCCCCCAACGTGCCGGCCTCCGGCGCGCCAGTCCCGGAGATGCCAGGCAGCGACGTGCCAGGCTCAGGCGCGAGCACTCAGGCACGCGACGCCATCGACGCGTTCCTGCGGCACCTCGCCGATCGCGGACTGTCCGCGACGACTCGCCGGATCCGCAAGACGTACCTCAATGAGTACCTGCGGCACGCGCAGGGGGCGGCCGAGGACCCGGAGAATCCTGGCACGGGGCGGCCGCTCACGGCGGGCGAGCTGATGGACGCCGACCGGGCGCGCGCGTGGCTGGAGGACGCGGCGGCCGGCAAGACCCGCATCCGCAACACCAGCCGCGGCCCCGAGGCGTCCGCCTACCCGAACTCGATGCGGGTGCGGATCGACTCGGTCAACGCCTTCGCCGAGTTCATCGGCGAGACGGCCCGGCTGGACCGGCAGCCGCCGGCGCGCGGCTTTCACCTCACCCCCGGCGACACCGAGGCGCTGCTGCATGACCTGACCGTCAAGCGGCCCATCCATGCCAACGCGATGACCGCGCTGCGCACCGCGGCGGTTGCCGCGCTCGTCGCCGACACCGGCCGCGGCGTGCCCGAACTCGCCGACCTGAACGTCAAGGCGCTGCACCTGGACGGCGACGAACCCCACGCCGATGTCGAGGGGGAACAGGTCCCGCTCACCCAGGCGACGGTGCACATCCTCACCCGCTGGCTGGCCGCCCGCGCGTCGATCGTCGCCGACCTGGAAGGCAGCGACCCGGGCCACCTGTGGATCCCGACCAAGCCGGGCCGGGCCCGCGGCGGAGTCCCATCCGCCAAGCCCGGCATCAGCCCGGCCGCGGTCCGAACCCTGCACGCCTCGCACCGTGCCCTGGTCAGCCAGCTGCTCGGCACCCCGCTGCGCCCGGGCGCGCTGCGTGCGGCCGCCGAGCCGCACCTGCTCGCCGCGCCGGAACAGGCACGCTCCTGACATAGCGGCACGGCCGCGGAAGGTTCAGGGGCCGAGCAGGTCCCAGCGGTTGCCCGCGATGTCGAGGAACACAGCGACCTGCCCGTAGGGCTCGGTGCGGGGCGCGGTGACGAACTGCACGCCTGCCGACGTCATCCGGTCGTGGGCGGCGGCGAAGTCATCGACCCGCAGGAAGAAACCGACCCGTCCTGCGGTCTGGTTTCCGACCGCCGCGGCCTGGTGCGGCCCGTCCGCGCGGGCGAGCAGTATGCCTGTCTGCCCGCCCGGCGGCCGGACCACCACCCAGCGCTTGGGCCTGCCGTCGTTCGTCAGCGACGGCGAGTCCTCGACGAGGTCGAAGCCGAGCGCGCCGGTGTAGAACGCGATGGCCGGGTCGTAGTCGTCGACAATGATCGTGACCAATTCGAGCCGCATGCCGGCAGGCTACCGTGCACCGTCGGCCCTCGGTTGGCGACGGCTCACGCCTGGACGATCATCAGCTGGTTCGTGTCCTGGTCGCGGAAGAAGAAGCCGAGCGGCACGGTCCCGTCCCCGCCCCACAGGTCCGCGTCCACGTCGACCCCGGCACTCGCGAGCTCGGCGTGGTCGGCGCGCGGGTCGGTCGAGCCCAGCGAGATGCCGGTCATCCGGCCCGGCCGGTACTGCTCGCCCTGCGGCGGTACGAGCGCCAACGCGGCGCCGCCGCCGGGCGGGGTGACTTCCACCCACCGGGAGTTCTCGCCGAACGCGGCATCCGCCGTCAGCGTGAACCCGAGCTTGCCGGTGTAGAACGAGATCGCCGCGTCCTGGTCCCCGACCGGGACGAGCACCCGGCCCACCGTCGTCACCTTCGCCATGTCGTTCCCCCCTTCGCGCGGCCGCGGTCTGTGGTTGTGACGCGCGGCACCGCCATCGCCCCCTGCGGGCGCCAGCAGCGCCTGAACCAGGGCGCACCGCCGCTGCGGCGAACTGGCCGCGGTCAGGAACCAGAGAAGCCGTCAGGCTCTCGCCACGACGCTAGCAAGGGCATCGGCCGGCTGTGGCAGGGCGCGGTCGAGCACCGCGGCCAGCGAGCCGCGGTACGTGGCGGCATACAGCGGCAGGGACGGCCTGCCGCCCACCCGGTCAAGCCCGGCGGCGACCTGCGGACCAAGCGGCGCGAGCGTGTCGAGCGCGATGGCCCGCACTCCGAGAAACCGCGGCGGGCCGGCTGAACAGGCGGGTCTTCGTCACGACGCCGCGGTCATCGAGCCGCCACCACGCGTGCGGCTTCCACCGGCTGTCGCTGAGGTTGTTGTGCGTGACCTGGGTCCGCAGGTGCGCCGCCTTGCTGCCGGGCCCGCTCGCCGCCCCGGACATGACCCGCAGGCAGAACCAGGGGAAGGTCAGCATCGGGGCGAACGCGTTCATGCTGACGTGCGTCGAGCTGTGCACGACAAGCGGCGCGCCGATGAACCGGTGCAGAGACTCATCGTCCCAGCCGAGCAGGCGACGCAGTTCATGCTGCCGCGTCCGCTGGGCTGTGAAGACCCGCGGCTCGACCGCCCGCAGGAAGGCGGCGAGGTCTTCCCTGACCGCGCGCACCGAGACGCCGGGCGACTCGGCCGCGGCCATGCCCAACAGCAGACCCGCCAGCGACGGCGATTGAGTTGCGGTACCCAAGAGGGTTCACTCGCCTGCCGTGACGCCGGCCAGGACCGTGCCGATCACCCTGGCGAGCGCCGCCGGGTCGGGTGCCGCGTCGTCGGCGTCGCTGAACAGCAGGTGCGCGGCGCCGATCAGGGTCGGGGCGAGCGTGGCGATGTCCGCGCCCGCCGCGATCCTGCCCAGGTCGCGCTCGGCCTGGAGGTAGCCGGCGACAAGCGCGGTGGACTCCGACATCAGCGGGAGCCTGACCCCGGTGGCCGCCCGCAACCGGGCGCGCAGCTCGTCGCGGGCGATGACCAGGCGGATCAGCGCGAGATAGCCGGGGCTGAGCACCTCGGGCAGCGTGGCGGCGAGGTTGCCGGCGACGGTGCCGGTCCCGGCCGTGGTGCGCAGCTCGCCGGCCTTGGCGCCGATCCGCGCGACCCGGTCCAGGGCGAGCCCGGTGAGGAAGTCCTCGAAGTCGGCGAAGTGCCGGTGCAGCACTCCCTTGGCGACCCCGGCCTCCGCGGTAACGGCGCGGCTGGTTAGTCCGGACAGCCCGTCGCGCAGCAGCACCCGCTCCGCGGCGTCGAACAGCTGACCGCGCGGGTCGCGGATGGCCACTCCGGTGGGCACGTCGTGGGTGTCCTTCCCTGACTGACCCTTCGCCGACGGCGAACTGGTCTCCTAAGTGGGCGCTTGCCCATTTAGAGTGGGCGCATGGCCACTCTACCGGCAGAACCTTCGCGGGAGCACGGCTCAGGATCGCCGTCCGCACCCGCGCTAAGCACGGATACGCACCAGTACCGGCGGGTCGCCGAGGGCTTCGGTGACGACGCGGGCCGCTACGACCGGGCCCGGCCCAGCTACCCGGCCGGGCTGACCGGCCGGATCGTCACGGCGAGCCCGGGACGCGACCTGCTCGACGTCGGCTGCGGCACCGGCATCGCCTCGCGGCTGTTCGCCGCGGCGGGCTGCCGTGTCCTCGGCATCGACCCCGACCCCCGGATGGCGGAGCTGGCCAGGAACGGCGGCACCGCCGCTGAGGTGGCGAAGTTCGAGGACTGGGACGCCAGGGGCCGGATGTTCGACGCGGTGACCGCCGCGCAGGCCTGGCACTGGGTCGACCCGGTGGCGGGTGCGGCCAAGGCGGCGTCGGCGCTGCGGCCAGGCGGGCTGCTGGCGGTCTTCTGGAACGCGATGGAGCCGCCGGCCGCGCTGAAGGAAGCGTTCGGCGCGGTGTACCGGCGGGAGTTGCCCGAGCACCCGATGGCCGCCGGGTTCTGGTCCAGGCCCGCGGTCGACGCGTACGCGGCGGGCGGGGTCCGCGCGGCCGACGGCATGCGAGCCGCCGGCGCCTTCGGCGAGCCGCAGGAGTGGCGCGAGCCGTGGGAGCGGCACTACACCCGCCAGGAATGGCTCGACATGGTGCCCACCCTGGGCGGGCACAGCCAGTTCCCGCCGCCCGTCATCGCCGCTCTCCTCGACGGACTCGGCGCGGCCGTCGAGGCCGCGGGCGGCGGCTTCACCATGGGCTACACCACGCTGGCGATCGTCGCGGCGCGGACGGCCGGCTGACGCGGACGCGGGCCGCCAGGCGCGGTACCCCGCGGCCAGTTGCCAGCCGGCCAGTCGCCAGCCGGCAGTCGGTCAGCGCTGTGCCTGCTTGGCGGCGAGCCTCGCGGCGGCCTCGCCGACCCGCTTGGCCCGGGTCTCGGGCTTCTTCGCCTCCTCGATCCAGGTGACGTAGGCCTTCTTGTGGCTGGGGGACAGCCCGGCGAAGAACTCGGCGGCTACCGGGTCGCCGGCCAGCGCGGCGGTCAGGTCGTCGGGAATGGCCACGTCCCGCGGGGCGGCGTCGACGGCCAGCCCGACGATCAGCACGTCTCCGGCGGTCACCCCGGCCGCGGCGCGCACCGCGGCGCTGACCGGGATCTTCGCGAAGCCGCCCATGCTGCCGATGGTGGTACGGAACGTGTGCCCGTTGATCGTGACCGCCACGGCCGGGCGGCGCCCGCCGCCGAGTGCGGCGAGCACGTCCTCGGGATCCGTGATGCCGGTGGCCGCCTTGCCGGGGGCCTGCTCTAGCTCTGCGCTGAACTCCATTGGCTGACGCCCTCCTCGCTTCGGCGTTCGTGCACCATACTTATCGTCTCTGACACCAGCTCGCACGGGATCTCATCGCAGGCCGCCGCGGCCTGCGATGCCCGGCCCGGGGAGGGGCTCACCGGGACGCGCCAGCCCCCGGCAGTCAGGCGAGCGTGGTCAGCGCTCGCAACCGGTCAGCCCGGGCCCGCCGCACGACGCCGGCCTCGGCAGTGATGCGGTCGAAGCCGTGCGGGCAGCCGGGGTGGACGTGCAGTTCGACCGAGGTGCCGGTCAGGGCGATGCGGCGGGCGTACTCGATCGCCTCATCGCGGAAGATGTCCAGTTCCCCGACCTCGATGTAGGTGGCGGGCAGCCCGGAAAGGTCTGCCGCGCGCGCCGGCGCGGCGTAGGCGGGCACGTCCGGGGCGCCGATCAGATCTCCGAGCAGGGCGTGCCAGCCGGTGTAGTTGTCGTCGTAGGACCAGCCGGCCCACGGGGCCAGTGCGGGGTCGGGGGTGGTGGTGCGGTCATCCAGCATGGGGTAGATGAGGATCTGCCTGGCCACCGCCAGCCCCCGGTCGCGGGCGAGCAGCGCGGCCGCGGCGGCCAGGCCGCCGCCTCCGCTGTCGCCCATTAGCGCGATCCTGGCCGGGTCTACGCCAAGCTCCGCGGCGTGGGCGATCAGCCAGGCCAGCCCGGCGTAGGCGTCCTCGGCCGGGGCGGGATGCGGATGCTCAGGGGCGCGGCGGTAGTCCACCGCAAGCAGGGGGATTCCGCTGTCGGCCGCATAGCCGGCCACCATGCGGTCGTGCAGCGCCACCGTCCCCATGATCATGCCGCCGCCGTGCAGGTAGACCGCGGCCGGACCTGCCGTCGAGCGGTCGCGGCCGGCCGGGGCATACCAGCGCACCAGCAGGCGGCTGCCATCGTGGGAGGTGGCCTGGTGATCGGTGCGGGAAACCGACGGGCGCTCGTCAAGCACCGCCTCCAGGCGGCCAAGCGCGGCCTCGCCGTAAGCGCGCAGCGTCCGCCAGTCGCCGCGGGCCGCGGGTGCGGGCGCCTGCTCGCCGCTCATGGCGGCCACGGCCCGCCGCAACTCGGGGTCGAGGGAATAGGGCATGCGCTGCCTCCCTTTCCGCAGGTCTGCGCGCCAGGCCAGCCGGGTTCCGCCCCTGCGCCGGTTTCGCTAGTTGAGTCACCTTTTTGGCCGTGCTCTTCGCGGGAGCCTATCTCCCGCGACCGCGCCTCAGTCGCCCTCCCCGCCGTCCAGGGCGCTGAGCAGCGCGGCGATGGCGGGCGAGTCGCTCATCGAGACGCGGTACAGCGCGACGATCTCCCGTCTGGGCACCGGGTCGACCGCGGGCACGGCCACCAGGTCCTCGCCGAGCGGCGCGCGGCCGAGCCGCGGGATCAGCGCGATACCGAGCCCGGCGCGGACCAGTGCCAGGTGGCTGTCGAACTCCATGGAGACGTGCGCGATGCGGGGCAGCCGGCCGGTGCCGTCGAACATCCGGTTCAGCCACTGCCGGCAGATGGTCCCCTCAGCGGTGGCGATCCAGTCCTCGTCGGCCAGGTCGCGCGGCGCGACGACGTCGCGGCAGGCGAGCGGGTGATCGCGGCGGACGATCACCTCGGCGAGATCGTGCCCCACGGTGCGGCGGGCGAGATGGTCGGGGATCACGAGGGGGAGGTCGCCCCAGCTGTGCGCGACGCCGAGATCCGCCTGCCCGGAGGCGACCAGGCTGACGGTGTCCCAGGGTTCCCGCTCGGCCAGGCTGACCCGCAGGTGCGGATGCGCCGCCAGGACGGCCGGCAGCGCCGGCGCGATCAGGCCGCGCATCGCGGTGGAGAACGCGGTCAGCCGCACGTGCCCGGCGACGGTGCCCGCCTGCTGGTGCAGCCCCGCCTGAAGTTCCTCCAGGTCGGACAGGAGGCGGCCACCCTGCTCGACCAGGTGCCTGCCGTGCCGGGTGAGCATGACTCCGCGGCCCACCCGCTCGAGCAGCGGCACGCCGGTCTGCTTTTCCAGCCGCTTGACCTGCTGAGACACCGCGCTCGGCGTGAAGCCGAGTGCGTCGGCAGCCGCGACGACCGAGCCGTGCGTGCCGACCGCGCGCAGCGCGTCGAGCGCGACCAGATCAATCATGAAGCAATGCTACATGATTGACCGCACGAATATTCGCTGGTGCTTCATCGTTGCCTCGGTGACACTGGATGACGTGAACCGCCGTGACACCTTCCTCGCCGTCCTGGTCGCCTCGCTGTGGGGCTTCAACTTCGTGGTCATCGACTGGGGCATGGGCACCGTGCCGCCGCTGCTGTTCGCGGCGATCAGGTTCGCGGTGGTTGCGGTGCCCGCCTGCTTCCTCGTGCCGCGGCCAGCGGTGCCGTTCCGCACCGTCGCCGCCGTCGGGGCGTTCATGAGCCTTGGCCAGTTCGGCTTGCTGTACCTGTCGATGCACCTGGGGATGCCGCCCGGCCTGGCGGCGCTGGTTCTTCAGGCGCAGGTCGTGTTCACGATCGTGATCGCCGCCGTCGTGCTGCGCGAGCGGCCGTCGCGGGCCCAGGTGGCCGGCGTGGCGCTCGGCGTGGCCGGCCTCGCGGTCGTCGGCATTGGCATCGGCGGCAGCATCACCCTGCTCGCCCTCACGCTGTGCCTGCTCGCCGGGCTGTCGTGGGGGATCGGCAACGTCGTCTCCCGCTCGTCGAAGGCACCGGGCGGCCTGGCGCTCACCGTCTGGTCGGCGACCGTGGTCCCGGTGCCGCTGCTTGCCCTCAGCCTGCTCATCGACGGCCCCGCCGAGGTGGGCCGCGGACTGGCGCACATCGGCTGGCACGGCGCGCTGTCCACCGTCTACACCGCGGGCCTGTGCTCGCTCGTCGGCTACGCGATCTTCAACCGGCTGCTGTCCCGCTACCCCTCGGGGCAGGTGGTGCCGTGGGTCCTGCTCGCCCCGGTGGTCGCGATGGCCAGCTCGTGGGCGCTGCTCGGCGAGGCCCCAGGCCCGGCCGAGCTCGCGGGCGCGGTCCTGCTCGTCGCCGGGGTCCTCATCGCCCAGGGCACGATCCGCGTCCGCTCCGCCCGCCGCGCCGGCGAGCCGGCCGTGCCCGGCGCGGTGGCGGGGGAGCCGGTGCCGGGGGAACCGCCGCGCGCCGCGGTGTCCGTGCTGGACTAGGAGCGCCCTCGGACGGCTGGCGGGCCGTCTTCAGTGACTACCGTCGCGGCGGCGCCGCTGCCCGCGCGGTTACCTGCTGGCAAGGCGGGCGAGGCGCTAGCGCGCCGAGCGCGGAGCCGACGGCGGCGGCGACAGGGAACGTGGTGCGCAGCGGCTCCCGCCTGGCCAGTTTCGCGAGCCAAAGGCCATAGAGCATCGAGGTGCTGACCACCGACCACTGCACCCAGTCCTTGGCCATCGCCGCCCAGTGGGCAGACGGCAGGCCGTCATGCAAGGTCACCCAGCGCAGCGGCGTGCCGTCGGCCAGGGTGTCGCACAGGCCGGGCGGCGCCGCGCTTGCGACGCAGCCGGGCGCCGCCGGCCCGGGACCCATGCCCGCCAGGCCGAGCAGCGTGACGGACAGGCCAGCGAAAACGCCGAGCAGGAGGAGGGTGAGCGGCGGCAGGACACGGGTAGCGGCGGGCGGCTCGGCCCAGTCCCGCGGCCGGGTCCGCTGGTACACCGACGGGCTCATCAGCAAGGCCAGCTGGACGATGTAGATCGCGAGCACGCCGAACGTCGCTGGCCCGAAGTGCCTGGCGACCGTGAACGCCGTCTCCAGGTAGCCCAGCCCGGCACCGAGGATGAGCAGCATCCGGGAGATGCGCCCGCCCCTGGTCACCCGCCAGGCGAAGAACGCCGAGAAGATCCAGTTGTACCCGTGGCCCGGCTGTCCGGAAGAAGCCGGGCCGACGCTGAGGTAGACCACCGAGCCGACAATCAGTGACAGCAGGAAGTAGGCCCACATCAGCCAGCCCGCGCGCCGCGGGTCATGCCACATGCCGATCGCGAACCTCCCGGCCCCGAAAGCATCATCGGTGCGCAATTTCGCAAATATAGCAGGCGGCAGCTGCGGCCCGGCGCCGCCTGGCGGCACCGCTGGCCGACGCCTGATCCGCGCCTTAGCATGCTGTCATGGCATCGCAGGAGCGATATCCCGAGCTGTACCTCGGGGCCATCCACCGGGGGTTCCAGTACGCCAGGGAGCTGGGCAGGCAGTGCGGTCCGCTGCACCTGCTCGTCGGCGTCGCCGAGGGCGGCGGCCCCGCTGCCGCGGCACTGGATCCCGGCGACGGGCGCTCGCTGCGCGCGGCCGTCAGCGACGCGGGCGACGCCTTCGGCGACGGCGCGGGCTACCTCCAGATGCAGGCGCAGGACGCGGCCACGTCGCTGGCGGCGTCACTCGGCCAGCAGCCGGCCGCCGGGCACCTGCTGACCGCGCTGCTGGACCAGGCCACTCCCGACGTGCTGCGCGCCTTGTCGCTGGCCGGCCTCGACCCCGCGGCGGTCAGGCAGGCGGCCCTGGCCGCTGTGGGGGCGCCCGCCGGGCTGCCGCCGCTCAAGCTGCCGCGGCCGGTTCCCGCTGGCACCCTGGACCGTCCCGCGCTGCCCATCGGAGAACTCGCCGAGCGCGCCTGGGATCTTCTGCGCTGGCGGCAGGACCACCTGCCGCTCGGCAAGCTTCGCCGCCGGGGTGACCTGGCGGCTCTCGGCAACTTGGAATGCGACGCGGCGCTGCGTGTCGCCGACCGCCTTGGCCTGGCCGACGACCAGCGCTACTCGCTGATGAGCCGGCACGACGCCGAGGTCACCCGCCGCACGTCGCAGGCCGGCCCCGACCTCGGCCCCCGCATCCGCCGACCGCCGCCGCGCTACCGCCGGATGCGGTACCGCCCGCGATGGCTGGCCGGCCTGCCGGGCGGCTGGGCCGCCTGGCTCGGCAACCGCCGGGTGAGCATGCGCGACCGCTGGTTCTGGCTGCGCACCCGCGCCTCCTACCGCGGGACGCCGCAGTTGTAGGTAGGGCCGGCGGTCTTAGTCCTGGCCCCGAGCGAACGCGACGATCTCCGCAAGGGACGGGCGATACCCGGCGGTGGTGTCCACCGCAAGCTCAGGAACGTCGAGCGATATCCGGTCGAACGCGCGCAGTCGGCTCAGGAACTCCACCCGGTCCGCGGCACTCGGGTCGGCGTGCGCGTCGCGCACTGCGTTCCGCTCCCGGCGCAGCACGATCCGGCCGAAGGCGACCTCGGGGTCAGCGGCGCACTGCACGATCCGCAGCCGGGCCAGCGGCAGCAGCGGGGTGAGCCACGGGCGCCACACCTTGTCCTGGAACGCCGCATCCGCGACCGACGTCACGCCCGCCAGCAGCAACTGCTCGAGCACGCCGAAGAACACCGGCAGGGTCCGCATGGTCAGCTCGTCGCCGACCGCGGGCCGGAATCCCGGGGCGGCGGCGTGCACCATCCCCTCCTTGATCTCGTCCCGGCAGATCGCAGGGCAACCCACGGCGCGAGCGATCTCGTGCGCCAGCGTCGTCTTGCCCGAGCCCGCCGGCCCGCTCAAGACGATCAGCGTGGGAACAGGGGAAGCACTCACTGGTTCGGAGTATCCCACCGGGAAACCTTCGCTACGGTTATCCCGCGTGATGCGGGGGAAACCATCGCTTCTCACCGGTATCGGGGTATCGATATGCGACAGTTGCGAACGCTGAGCATCCGGACGCTGGGCATTGCCGCCGCCGCGGCGGCCGTGGCCCTGCTGCCCGCGCAGGCGGTGCACGCGAACACAGTGCTTGCAAAGACAGTGACGGCCGCCTCCGCCAAGTACGTGCAGTTGACTACTCCCCGTCCTGAGGAACGGGGATTCCAGCCCTCGCGGGCCGGGGTTCCTGTTTCACGGCCGACCGCACCCCGGAGGATCCGGGGTGTCTGACATCAGCTCCGCAGGCAGTAACGGCAAGACCTGCCGCCAGGATGTTCTTGGCGGCGTTGATGTCCCGGTCGTGCCGGGTGCCGCAGCCCGGGCAGTCCCACGCCCGTGCGCTGAGGGAGAGTTGCGCAAGCAGGTGCCCGCAGGCGGAGCAGGTCTTCGAGCTCGGGTACCAGCGGTCGATCACGATCAGGCGGCGTCCGGCCCTGGCCGCCTTGTACTGGAGCTGGCGGCGGAATTCACCCCAGCCGCAGTCGGAGATGGCCTTGGCGAGCGACCTGTTGCGGACCATGTTCTTCACGGCCAGGTCCTCGATCACGATGACGTCGTGGTCGCGGACCAGCCGGGCGGAGGTGCGGTGCAGGAAGTCGGCCCGCGACGCGCGGACCTTGCGGTGGGCGCGGGCGACCTTGGCCCTGGCCTTGGCCCGGTTCGCCGAGCCCTGCTGGCAGCGGGCCAGGCGCCGCTGGTAGCGGGCCAGGCCGCGTTCCCGCCTCACCAGGCTCCGTGGGTTCGCGATCTTCTGCCCGTCAGAGGTGACGGCGAAGTCCTTGATGCCCAGGTCCAGGCCGGCAACAGCGCCGGCCGGGGGAAGCGGCGCGGGGTCGGGCACCTCGACGGCGAAGGAGACGTACCAGCGGCCGCACGGATCCCTCGAGACTGTCACCGTGCTCGGGTCGAGCGACGCCGGGTCGAGGTGCGGCCACGACCAGGCGAACGCCAGCGGCGCGGGCATCTTGGCGAGGAACAGCTGCCCGCCGCGGTACCGGAACCCCGAGCGGGTGTACTCGGCGCACTGCCGTCCGGTGCGGGATTTGTGCCGGGGGCAGCGGGCGCGGCCGGCGAAGAAGCCGGCGAAGGCGGCCTGCTGGTGGCGGATCGCCTGCTGGAGCGGGACGCTAGAGACTCCGTTGAGCCAGCCGAGTTCCTCGGTGGCCTTCAAGGCGGTCAGGTAGCCGCTGGCCTGGGCATAAGTGGTGCTGAGCTGCCCGTCATGGTACCGGGCCTGGCGCCAGGCCAGGGTGCGGTTCCACACTATGCGGACGCAGCCGAAGGTGCGGTTCAGCACGCTCGCTTGTTCGGGGTTGGGGTAGGCCCTGCACTTGTAGGCCGTACGCATGTTTGAATGCTACCGGAAGGAACTGTCATGGATGAGCCGACACGCGAGAGGAGGGAGCGGCGTTTCCTCCCTGGCCTGAAGACCAGGGTCTCCACGCCGAAAATCTGATGACGGATCAGGACGCACGCCGGCACGTGTCCATCGACCGGACCGGCGAGAAGAGGTACACCGCGACGAACGAGCGCGGGGCCACCATCGGCATCGGGGATGGCAGCGGCACAGAGTTCACCCCGGTGGAGCTGCTGCTCGCCGCCATCGCCGGCTGCACCGCCATCGACGTCGACGTGGTGACCACGCGGCGCGCCGAGCCCGTCTCGTTCCGCGTGGACACCGACGCGCTGAAGCTCGGCGGCAGCGAGGGCAACCACCTGGAAGACATCGCGGTCACCTTCAGGATCGAATTCCCCGACGGCGATGCGGGAGACGCCGCCCGCGCGATCCTGCCGGACATCGTCAAGAAGTCCCACGACCGGCTGTGCACGGTGAGCCGCACCATCGAACGCGGCACGCCGGTCACAACCGTAATCGCTTAACGCGGACCAGCCTGCCGTCAGGCGAAGTGCGTGCGGGGACGGTCCTGCAGCTCGCCGTCCAGGTAGACGTCGACCTTCTCGTCGTAGAAGCAGGCGAGGCCGGCGATCTTCTGGCTCTCCGGCAGCGGCATCCGGTACGCCCAGATCAGGTCGGCGTGCGTGCCGTGCCCGGTGTCCACCGTCCAGTAGCTCGCCGTCCCCTTGTACGGGCAGTGCGTCTGGGTGTCCGTCGGGGTGAGCAGCTCGGTGCGGAGGTCGCTGAGCGGCAGGTAATAGCGCGGCGGAAGTCCGGTCTCGAACAAGATGACCGGGCGCACCGAGTCGGCGACCGTCATCCCGTCCACCTCCACCCGAACGTGCCGCGAACTGTGCAGGATGTCGACGCGGTGATACGGGTCGCGGGGATGGGTGTAGACGGGTTCGTCTTCCTCCATCCACTCGTCCATCGCCGCCCAGTCGAACCGGATCAGGTCGCGGATCGCGGTCAGCGGCGAGTCCGGGTAGCGACTCGCCGCGCCCTCGGCGACCTGACCGTCCACGCGCACGTCGTACAGGTCGGCCTCGCCGCGGCTCGGCGAGTGCTCGGTCTTGCCCGTCGGCACCAGCTCGGCGGTCACGTCGCCAAGGGGCACGTAGTAGGCCGGATAGTAGGGGATCTCCCAGACCAGCGACGGGTGGCGGGTATCGGCGACGAGACGGCCGGCCAGGTAGGCGCGGACTCGCTTCTTGCCCGGTTCGACTCGCACCGAGCCGCGTGCATTGGTGTCCATACCGGCACGCTACCCCGGCTTCGGTTTCCCGCCGGCCTCGCCGGCTGGGTTACAGTGCGCGGAGGAGCACCCACAGCGAAGCTTGGGAGGCCGGCATGGACCGTCGCCCGCTGATGGCGGTCACCTCTGTCACGATCGGCGCGCCAGCGCCGCGCGATCTCGCCGCGTTCTACGCGCGGCTGCTCGGCTGGCCGGTCACCGCGACCGACCCGGCGCGGCCGGGGATGCCGCCGGAGGACGGCTGGGCTCAGCTGCGGCCGCCGCCTGGCCAGGAAGGCCCCACGCTCAACTTCGAGTACGAGGTCAAGTTCATCAGGCCGGTGTGGCCCGCGGCCGACGGCGCGCAGAACGCGACGCAGCACCTGGACATCGCCGTCGGCGACCTGGACGAGACGGTGAGTTGGGCGCTCACCTCCGGCGCGAGCCTCGCCGACTACCAGCCGCAAGACGATGTCCGGGTCATGCTTGATCCCGCTGGCCATCCGTTCTGCCTGTTCCTCGACGAGTCGATGGCCACCACCGCGCCATCGGCCGACTGAGCAGGCTACGCGGGCGGCTGGTCGATGCGGACCATGTTGCCTGACGGGTCGCGCACCGCGCAGTCGCGGGTGCCCCAGGGCTGGTCGGTCGGCTCCTGCACGATCTCGGCGTCGGCGGCGCGCAGTTTGTCGAAGGCGGCGTCCAGGTCGGCGGTGTGGAAGTTCACGCCGCTCAGCGCGCCCTTGGCCATCAGGCCGGCCAGCGCGTCTGCGTCCGCGGGGCTGCCATTGAGGTAGTTGGTGAGCACGATCGACACGCCGGGCTGCGCCGGGGAGCCGACGGTGATCCACCGGTAGTCCTCGCGCTTCACGTCGTTGCGCACCTCGAGGCCGAGCACGTCGCGGTAGAACCCCACGGCGAGTTCCGGGTCGTGCACGAGAACGAAGCAGGTCGACAGAGTAAGGTCCATGCGGCTAACGCTAGCCAACCAGCTCGCTGCCCGCTTCTCCGTCCCCGCTCGATGAGCTGCCGGCCCGCCTGCGGATGGGCCGCGTGATGTCCCGCGTGACGCAGCCGGGCAGGCTGGCGAGTTCGCCGTGGTCGCGGGCGCGGTACGCGGTCGGCGATTCGCCGGTGAGCTCGGTGAACCGGGCGCTGAACGAACCGAGCGAGCTGAAGCCGACCGCCACGCACACGTCGGTGACCGACAGTTCGCCGAGGCGCAGCAGCGCCTTGGCCCGCTCGATCCGCCGGGTCATCAGGTAGGCGTGCGGAGTCTCGCCGTAGGCGGCGCGGAACTGGCGCGAGAAGTGCGCGGGCGACATCAGCGCGGCCCGCGCCAGCGCGGAGACATCGAGCGGCCGTGCGTACTCGCGGTCCATCAGGTCCCTGGCGCGGCGCAGGTGCGCGTAGTTGGCGAGTTCCTGCGGCGTCACCCCGTCAGGTTAGCAGCGCGGTCTGACATTGCGAGCCGGCGACCCGCAGGTCGGGTGTGCGACACATTCATAGGGGTTCTGGATCGTAGCTGGCTGTCGGCCTAGTCTGAGTGTTGTCATTACTCAGATTGGAGGCTGTGGTGCCGGAGGAACCCGATGAGCTGCCGGAACTGGAACGGCGGCGAGCGGAGCTTTACCAGCAGCTTGCCCGGGTCGGGGACTTCCGGCCCGGGTCGCTGAACGAGGTGCGCCGTAAGTGCGGGAAGCCGAACTGCGCCTGCGCGGCGCCTGGTCACCCGGGTCACGGCCCGCAGTACAACCTGACCCGGCGGGTGGAGGGCCGGACGCAGACCCGGCACCTGCGGCCGGGCCCGGAACTGGACAAGATCCGGCGTGAGGCAGCGGCCTACCAGCGGTTCCGTGACCTGGTCGGGCAGGTCACGGAGGTAAACGAGGCGATCTGCGACGCGCGCCCGGTGGCTCCGCCAGGCGAGGCCGGCGATGAGGACCCCTCCGCGACGGGAGGGGAAAAGGGGGGCTCCTGAAGGAGCTCGCGGACGAGCGGGCCGCCGAGATCACGCGGCTGGCGGGGGAAGCCGCCCGGGCGCTGGGCTGCGGAGATGCCGGCCTGGAGGCCGCGGAGACGGTGATCCGGGCCGGGATGCTCAAGGTCGGGGCCGGCATGCTCGGGGAGCTGCTGTCTGCCGACCGGGGTCACCGCGGCCCCCGGGTGCCGTGCGGGAACGGCCACCGGGCGGAATTCATCTCCTACCGGGAAAAGGTCATCGACACGGTGCTGGGCCCGGTCACGCTGAACCGCGCCTGGTATCACTGCGCGGAGTGCAAGCACGGCCTGGCGCCGCGCGACGCCGAACTCGGCGTGGCCGGCGCTTCCCTGTCCCCGGGCCTGACCGCGATGAACGACAAGGCCGCAGCGGCAGGGCCATTCGCCGGGGCAGCCGCCATGCTGGAAGACCTGGCCGGGATACGCCTGACCGTCAAGCGCACCGAGCGCGCTGCCGAGGCCAGCGGCGCCGCGCACGCAGCGCGGGACCGCGAGCGGGCGGCGCTGACCGCCGCCCGCAAGCTGGTCCCGCTGCCGCTGCGGCCGGCCCCGGACATGCTCTGCGGCGTGATCGACGGCACCGGCGTCCCGATGACTGCCAGGGAGACGGCGGGCCGGGAAGGCAGGGGCGAAGACGGCCGCGCCCGCACCCGCGAGGTCAAGCTCGCCGTCTTTTTCAACCAGTCGGAACTCAGCGACGAGGGCTACCCGGTCCGGGACCGGGCCTCCTCCAGCTACATCGCCAGCTTCGAGACCGCGAGCGCCTTCGCCGGCCTGGTGAAAGCAGAAGGGATCCGCCGCGGCGCCGACCACGTCCGGCAGCTGACCTTCATCGGTGACGGCGCCGCCTGGATCTGGAATCTCGTAACCGGTACGTTCCCCGCGGCCACCCAGATCGTCGACCTTTACCATGCCCGCGAGCACCTGCACAGCCTGGCACGGTCCCTGGAGTTCATGCTGCTGGACCACTACGGCGAATGGCTGGAAGCCCGGCTCGAAGACCTCGACTACGGCTACATCGACGGCATCGAGGCTGCCGTCCGCGAGTTCCCCCTCGAAGGAACCAAGAAAACCGAGGCCGACAAGGAACTCGGGTACTTCCTCAACAACGCCCCCCGGATGCGCTACAAGTGGTTCCGGCAGTGCGGCCTGTTCGTCGGCTCCGGAGTCGTCGAGGCCGGCTGCAAGACCATCGTCGGCCAGCGCCTCAAACAGGCAGGAATGCACTGGACCACCAGCGGCGCAGACTCCATCATCACCCTGCGCTGCCGCGAGGCCAGCAGCAAGTGGGAAGCCATCTGCAACACTCCCGACACTCAGACGCGAACCGCCTAACCAGCCCAGGCCCGAAGATGATCTTGGCTACCTACAAAATTGGCGCACACCCCCGCAGGTCAAGGCAGCTTGACGACGGTGAGCAGCACGGCGGAGTCGGCATGCGCGGTCAGGCTGTGCGGCGCCGCGTCAGGCACCAGCAGCAGGTCGCCCTCGCGGCCCTCCCAGGAGTTGTCGCCCGCGGTGAGGGTGACCCGGCCGTGCAGCACGAAGACGGTGGCCTCGCCCGGGCTGGCGTGCTCGGCGAGGGCGGCGGTCTCCACCTAGTTCCTGGCTGCGGCGTCCGGTGAGGTGCGGCCGAGCCATTCGAGTATCTCCCCGAACGGTTGCCTGGTAACTCCCGGCCCCCACGGCGATCGCCCGGGCGAGCCGGCCGCCCCGTGGCTAGCCGCGCAGGCACCCCTTATCCGCATCGGTGCGGCGGGAATTCGCCGGGGGATGTCAAGATGGCGGCACCGGCTCCGACCAACGGGCGCAAGGGCCCAGCCGGGGCCCGCGAACCACGAGGAGTGCGACATGCAGTTCGTGATCAGCCTGCACATCAACCAGGCCGTGCTCGACGCGCTGACCGACGAGGAGAAGCAGGCGCTCGGCGCCGGCCATCAGAAGTTCATCGAGGCGCTGAAGGCCTCAGGCGAACTGATCACCACCCAGGCGCTTGCCGACCCGTCGCAGACCGCCGTCGTGTCGGTGCGCAACGGGCAGCCGGTGGTGACCGACGGGCCGTTCCTCGAGGCCAAGGAGTACCTGGGCGGTTTCTACCTGATCGACTGCGAGAACAAGGAGCGGGCGATCGAACTGGCGGCGCAGATCCCGGACTGCGCCATCGCGGGCCTGGGGGTCGAGGTGCGGCAGGTGATGTTCGCCGACGGCTTGCTTGACGCATGACGACGCCGGCCATCGAGGACCTGCTGCGTGAGCTCACGCCGCAGGTCCTCGGCCCGCTGATCCGCAGGCACGGCCAGTTCGAAGACTGCGAGGACGCGGTCCAGGAGGCCGTCCTGGCGGCCGCCGTCCAGTGGCCCGCCGAGGGCGTACCCGACAACCCGCGCGGCTGGCTGCTGACCGTCGCGTCCCGGCGGCTCATCGACCAGGTGCGCAGCGAGCACGCGCGTCGCGAGCGGGAATCCGCGCTGGCCGCCGAGTCGGTGACCTCTGAGGCGGCGACCTCCGAGGTGGCCGCCAAGGACGTGCCGGACACCGACGACACGCTGGCGCTGCTGTTCCTGTGCTGCCATCCCACGCTGACCCCGGCCTCGCAGACCGCGCTGACGCTGCGCGCGGTCGGCGGCCTGACCACGGCCGAGATCGCCCGCGCGTTCCTGGTACCCGAGGCCACCATGGCGGCCAGGATCAGCCGGGCCAAGCAGAGCATCAAGGCCGCGGGCAGCACGTTCACCGTGCCGGAGGGTGCCGAGCGCGAGGAACGGCTCCGGGTCGTCCTGCACGTGCTCTACCTGATATTCAACGAGGGCTACATTGCCTCATCAGGCGCCGCGCTGCAGCGCGCCGACCTCGCGCACGAGGCGATCCGGCTGGCCAGGATGGTACACGGGCAACTGCCCGCGGACGGCGAGGTGAGCGGGCTGCTCGCGCTGATGTTGCTGACCCAGGCCAGGCAGCGGGCACGCGCGACCGCCGCAGGCGAGCTGGTGCCGCTGGCCGAGCAGGACCGCGCCCAGTGGGACCTGGCCCTGATCGAGGAGGGCACGGACCTGGTCAAGGCGTCGATCGCAGGCCCGGCACTGGGGCCCTACGCGCTGCAGGCAGCCATCGCCGCGACGCACGCCGACGCGCCCACGGCACAGGAGACCAACTGGGCGCAGGTGCACGCCCTGTACCTGATCCTGGAACGCATCGCGCCCAACCCGATGGTCACGCTCAACCGCGCGATCGCGCTGGCCGAGCTCGACGGCCCGTGGGCCGGGCTGGCCCTGCTTTCCATCCTGGACGACGACGAGCGCATGGCCGGGCATCACCGGCTGCTTTCCGTGCGGGCGCACCTGCTGGAGAAAACCGGCGACACGGCCGGCGCCTACGAGCATTACCGGCGCGCAGCGAAGGCGACCGCTAGCCTCGCCGAGCGGCGCTACCTGGAATCCAGGGCCAGCAGGGTGAAACCGTCGAGAGATATCTCTTGAAAGCATTCTCTCGAGAGTTTATTCTCGAGAGATGTCTAGCGATGACACGGCCGCGCCGGAGCAGGACGCCGGCCAGCGGGAGATCAGGCAGATTACCGACGCACGGACGCTGCGCGCGCTGACGCACCCGGTAAGGATCGCGCTGCTCGAGACGCTGCTGATGGACGGCGCGCAGACCGCGACCGAGGCGGGGGAGCGGATCGGGGAAACGCCGACCACCTGCTCGTTCCACCTGCGCCAGCTCGCCAAGTACGGGTTCGTCGAGGAGGCGGGCGGCGGCCCTGGCAGGTCCAGGCCGTGGCGGCTGACGTCGATCGGCATGTCGTTCGCCCCGGCCAGCGGCGACTCGGCGGCGAAGGTCGCGTCCGAGGCGGCGCTTGACCTGTTCCGCGAGCGGCAGCTCGCCCGCTACGAGACATGGCGGGCGCATCGCGGCTCCTATCCGAAGGCATGGGAGGAGGCCGCCACCGACAGCGAGTACCTGTTCTACCTGACACCCGGTGAGCTGCGGCAGCTGAACTCCGAGGTGCACGAGGTGCTCATGCGCTGGTTCCGGCTCGACGGCGGGCGGGTCGCGAACGCGGACCGCCGGCCGGCGGGATCGGCCCCAGTCGAGGTACTGCTGTTCGACTACCCGATCGCCGCGCCGGACCGGGAAGCCCCGCGGGATCAGGGGATCGCGCCGGACCAGGACACTGGGCCGGGCCGGTGACCCGGCTGCGGCCGCCGCGCGCGCTGGCGCCGCTGCGGCACCGCGACTTCCGGCTGCTCGTCGCCGGCCAGGTCACCTCCAACGTGGGCGACGCCTGCTACGCGGTCGCGCTGCCCTGGTTCGTGCTCGCCGGACACGGCGGCACGGTGCTGCTCGGCACCGTGCTCGCCGCCTACGGCATCCCGCGTACCGCGCTGATCATGGCCGGCGGCTGGGCCAGTGACCGGTGGCGGCCGCAGACGGTCATGCTGGTGAGCGATGCCCTCCGGGTCGTGGCCATGGCGGCGCTGGCCGTGACGGCGGCAGGCCCAGCCCGCGCGGCACTGCTGATCCCGGTCGCGGTCGTGCTCGGCGCGGGCGAGGGGCTGTTCCTGCCGGCCTCCTTCTCTGTCGTCCCCTCGCTGCTGCCAGGCAACGATCTTCAGGCGGGCAACGCGCTCGCCTCCGGCGGTACGCAACTGGCGTCGCTGGCCGGCCCAGCTCTCGGCGGCGCACTGGTCGCCATGGGCAGCCCGTCGGCGGCGTTCTGGCTCGACGCGGTCTCTTTCGCGGTGTCGGCCGCCACCCTGCTCGCCATGTACCCCGCCCGCTCCGGCACCGCCCGCTCCGGCTCCGCGCGATCCGGCGCCACGCGATCAGGCGACGCGCAGAAGGTACCGGCTGCCGTTCCTGACGCGGCCTCAGGAACCGCGGGTCCGAGCCTGCGCACCCTGCTTCGCACCGAACGGGTGCTGCCGGTCCTCATCGCCATCAACATCGCGGCCAACCTCGGGTCGGCCGGCCTCAACGGCGTTGCGCTGCCGTCACTCGCGCACGGCCCCCTGCACGCGAGCGCGCAGGGCTACGGTGCGATCCTCGCGGGGTTCGCCGCCGGCGCGCTGCTCGGCACCCTCGCGGCGGGCCAAGCGGGCCGGCCGCGTCGGCCTGTCGTCACCGGGTCGGCGGCGTTCCTCATCGAGGCGGTGGCCATCGCGGCCACCCCGTTCCTCGGCGTTGTCGGCTGGGTGATCGCGGCCCAGGCGGTGTTCGGCCTCTGCAACGGGTTCGGCAACACCTACACGGTCACCGCGTTCCAGCGCTGGGCGCCCGCGGGCAGCCTCGGCCGGCTGAACGGCCTGCTGTTGCTCACCAGCTTCGGCATGGCCCCGGTCTCGGTGCTGCTCGCCGCCTGGTTCGGGCACGCGCTCGGCCCGGCGTCATTCTTCCTGTTCGCCGCCGTCACCATCGCCGCCGCGGTTATCGGCGGCCTCACTCAGCGGGCCTGGCGCGACTTCGGCGCCGCTCCGCGCGTGCGTCCCGAGCCGGCCCGCCAGTCCGCTCCGGCCCGGCATGGCGCACCGGCCGGACCAGCAGCGATGAACGCGGGCGGCGAGATCGCCGCGACCTGATGGCCTGACCGCCGTCATGCGTGTCGTGCGGTCATGTGCCCGGCTGCTGCTCGGCCGCATCAGGGAGTTCTACGAGCAGCCGGGCAGGCACGGCGACCCGCTCGACCCAGCCTCGCGACGGCGCGGGGCTGGCGGAGGATGACTGTGCAGGACGTGACGCCCGTCGGGGCTGCGGGCCTCGGCGGTGCCGTCGGGGTGGAGAGTTAGGGTCCAGCCGTGGCGGTGGACGCACACGTCGTGGTGGTACTGACACAGCAGCACGCAGTTGGCGAGTGAGGTCTCGCCGCCGTCTGCTTGGTGCCTGAGGTGGTGGACGTCGCAGTGGGCGGCAGGCCGGCCGCACTGTGGCCAGGCGCAGTGGCGGTCACGGAGCAGGACGGCGCGGCGGATGTGGCCGGGGATGGTGCGGCTGCGGCCGATGTCGAGGGGGAGGCTCGGGGGGTTCCAGGGTTTATCCAGCAGGCTTTGGCGGAGGGCTGCGGCGACGCCGGCGGGGCCGGACACGAGGTCGATGGCGAGGCGGGCGATGGCATAGCGCAGAGCGCGTCGGGCATCGGGTGAGCCGGACGGCGAGGGATGCGCGGTTGCGGGTGGCGGGGCGGCGGTGCGGGCCAGGTCGATGATCTGGTCGATGACGTCGGGGTTGATGGTGGCGGTGACAACGGGGACGGCCTGCGCATCGCAGGCTGCAGCCTGGGCGCCGGTGCCGGTCAGGTAGCCGTCTTCGCCGAGCCGTGCCTTGATCCAGGCGTCCTCCAGGTCACCCGCGCCGGGCATGGCGCGCAGCTGGGACAGCGGAATGTGCACCACCGCCTGGGTGTCGGCGCCTGCCCGGTCCGGGACCAGCCGGGCGCGCATCAGGAGCTCGCACGCCAGTTGCAGCGCATCATGGAACCGTTTCGGCTCGGTCCGGTCATCCTCCGGGCCGGCCTTCTTGCCGAGCGCCTCCAGGACCGCGCGGACCGCGGTGGCGCACTCCGGTGTCAGGTCACCCCTGATCACCCCCGCGCCGCCGAACGTGGTGCCCACCTGGAGGTAGCGGTCGTCGAAGCCGTCGTCGGGACGGTCGGGATCGGGCTGCTGCTGGCGCCAGTTCTCGATCGCGCAGGCCGCGATGGTAGCCAGGTCATCCAGGGACGCCCCAGCCGCGGCAGCTTCCAGCAAGATGCGGTCGGTCCCCTCACGCATCGCCGCGGGCAGCTTGCGGGTCCACCCGGCGATCTCGAAGGCCAGGGAGTCGGTGATGTCCCCGGCTGCGAGCGCTTCGTCGAGCAGCGGCCGGTCGCGCAGCTGGCGCATCTGCCGCACCGCCGCCTTCGCGGCCTTCTTCGTTAGACCCGCCTTCGCCGCCAGCCAAGACGAGGACGTGCCGTACCCTTCGGCGTCATGAGCACCGGCGGCATCGAAGGCGCGCAGGAACCCGGCATGCGCCGCGGTCAGCTTCGCCTGGATCTCACCGAGGGCGATCAGGACCCCACCGCAGGCCGCGCCGTCCAGACCGGCGGCTGCCGTGTTGCCGGCCGCGGCGTTGAGGTAGTCCAGTGCGGCGCCCGCCATGCGCAGCGCCTGCGACGCGGAAGTGAAGGCAAAGCCAGACGCGGTGAAGGCAGAACCAGGGCCGGGACAAGCCCCGCGATCAGGAGCAGGGCCGGGGGCGTCTTCGCCGGCAGGCGCGGATTCCGCGGTGCACACGGCACTCACCTCCAGATGGGGACGGCGTCACGGCGCTGTCGTCGCGTGTTACGCGCGTCCACGCTCGCGCCCTATGCCGGCAAGCCGGCCGTCGATCATCTGAAGTTCTGTCATTAGACTACCAGTTCTATCAACGAACATCAATGCGTCGGATCAAGATCTTTTTTCGATAATCAGACTTCAGCCCGTTAGGCCAAGGGGCGTTGCTGAGGGCAGGAGCTACGGGTTACTTGCGCCCGAGGCACCAGAACTGGCCTGGAATCACCCGTCGAGGAGGATGCCAGCGGTCAATGGTGGCGCTGAACTTGGAGCGTCACGTAGCCGCAGCGCGGCGGCCCGCCGTTCTGCACGGATAGCCGGAGGATCAGTGGGTACCACCGACACGCCAGTCCTTGACACGATCATGGACATCACGACCGCCTCGATTGAGCACAATTCCGTCTCGCCGCGCGATTTCATGCTAGCGAGGCTGGCAGCCCTGATCGCGGTAGACGCCCCGCCAGCGTCCTATCTGGCTAACGCCCCGGCACTCGCGCAGGCCGGGCTGACCGAGCAGGACATCGAGGGCATCATGATCGCCGTAGCACCGGTCGTGGGTACGCCCCGGGTGACCTCGGCAGCCGGGCAGATTCTCCGAGCTCTCGGCATGGCGATCGCCGTGGGCGACACAGGCGAGCAAGCAGACAAGTAGCGTCCGGCGAAAGGGCCTCGCTAGTCGCGGCACCCGCCGAGGCAGGGGCCGCGTCGAATGTCGGGTCTCGTGCCGATACTGGACCTCATGGAACAGCGACAGCCTTCGGAAGCTGAAGCGGTCATCCGCGGCGCCATTCTGGCCGAGAGCCTTAAGGTCGGCACGGGATTCGACGGCCACGGCATGCGGGTCATCCGCTGCGCACGGTACGAGGTCACCGGCGCCGCCGATTATCAGCCGCCCATCTGGACCTTGATTGAATTCGAGGCGGCCGCGAGCATCAGCGATGCGCTAGCCAGCGATCTGGCCGACAGCCTGCTGAGCCCGGGCTGGTACGCGAACTGGAACAGCGACACCGAAGCAACCGTGGTCTTTCCCGGCAAGGTCTTCCGTTACCCGCGCGGCGACCAGGCCGGGCGTGGGGAAGCCCAGGCACACGGCCGTTCCGTTGGCGTTCCTGAGCCGCAACTCGACTGGACCGACTGACTGGCGGCCTGGCGCGGATACTGAAGCATCATTGATCAGCGGTGGCCGTCAGCCGGAAAATAACCGTCCAGCAGATGCCGCTGGTGCGCAGGTCCCGCCCGTAGCCGGCCGCTCTACGACGCCTGCTCTGCCCGCGGGCTGGACCGGTGGCTCCTGACCGCAACCGATGCCGCACGCACGGTCTGCCTGATCAGGTCGACTCGGCCGGCCAGCGGCCCGGCGGGGACGTCGACCAGGCTGAATCCGAGTTCACGGTATGTCTCCTCGTGAATCCGCTCGAAGGCAAGGGAGTCCTCGAAGCTGATCCGCCGCGCCGTAGTGGGCTGGATGAACCCCAGGTTGCGCATGAAGAACACCATCGTCTCGTAACCGCCGCGCGCCATCAGCGCGCTGACCTCGCCGTCCAGCGGAGGCGACGGGGCTGTGCCTGTGTAGGCGGCCAAGTAGCGGCTCAGCGCCAGGGTGCACGCCGGCGAGCGGTCGAAGAACACGGTCCCAAGGTCCGCACGGGCCGCGTCCTGACGCTGCCGTTGCAGGGCGAGGACCTTGCCGATGAAGTCGCGGTCCTGCCACGGCTCGTCGCGGCCGAGGGCGTTGCCGAGCATGATGACGTCCGTCGCGGCCTCCTCGACGACCGCGTACCCGGCCACCTCGAGCATGCGCAGGACAGCCGTCTTTCCGGCACCTGGCGCCCCGGTGAGAATGTAGGACGGCATGAGAAAGCTCCTCTGGTGCAGAATGCGATTTGGTGGAAACAGGAAAGCCTGCGACGCGGCAGAGGATGCGTGGCGGGAGGAAAGGCCTCAGATAAGCAGAGAAGCCGAGAGAAAGCCTCGATCGGCGCCTGCTAAGCCGATCATACGCGAGGCCAGCCGCACCGCCACCGCTACGACAGACTTACCTGAGGTTGATCACGTTCCCGGTGATCAGCGCGGCGGTGTCGGAGGCCAGGTAGGCGATCACCTCGGCGACTTCGCCCGGTGCGGCGATGTGGATGAGCGTCCGGCTCGCCGCCACGTGCGCGCGTACCGCGTCGGTGACCCAGCCGGTGTCGGTGACCGGCGGGTGCACCATGTTCGCCGTGATCCCGTACGGTGCGAGCTCGATGGCGGCCGACATCGTGTAGTTCTCCTGCGCTGCCTTGGCCGCGCCGTAGGAGACCTCCTCGGGGAAGCCGAGCCAGGTCGCCTGGCGCGCGATGTGCCGCCGCGCGAACTCGCCGATCATCAGCGCCGCGCCCATCGCGTCCACGGAGAACTGCCTGCGCCAGCTCGCCGCGGTCACCGGCTCAAGCGTCCGGCCGAGCCGGTCGGTCGCCGCGGCGGCGAAACTGTCAGCCAGCCACCCGGTCGCGTTGTTCACCAGGATGTCGACCGGGCCGAACCGCTCTTCGGCGGTGTCGAAGAGCAGTGCTGGCGCTGCCGGATCGGACAGGTCAGCCTCCACTGCGGCCGCCGCGCCGCCGTCCGCCTCGATGCCGGCGATGACGGTCGCCGCGTCCCGCGCCCGGTTATCCCGGTACGCCCGCGGCGTACCGGGATCGTCGGGGTCAGCCACCCGGAAGAACGTGCACAGCACGGCACAGCCGCGGCGCGCCAGGGCCTGCGCGGTCGCCGCCCCGATGCCATGGTTGGCGCCCGTCACGATCGCGACATGATCATGGATCACGCCATCCATTGTCACGGGAACACGGCGACCGCACCGCCGTCCGCCACTTCCCTGCGGAATCATCCCTACGGGTTCGGCTTACTGCGCTCCGTCCGCCATCTCGTCGAGCGCGGCCCGCAGCACGGCGGGCAGCTCTCCCTGGCTGACCAGCCCGAGCCGGCGGGTCGTCCTGGTGAGCGCCACGTACAGGTCCGACCACCCGCGCGGTGACGACTGCTGGATCACCGCCGGGTCGACCACGATGACCGAGTCGAACTCCAGCCCCTTGGCCTGCTCTGGCGCGAGCACCGCCACCGGGGCGTCAAGGTCGGGCCCGGGAGCCAGGCCGAGCTCCGCGCCGTTCCCCGCGACCAGGGACTGCGGTGCGATCACCGCCACCCGCCCGGCGCCGATCAGCTTCCGCTCCCGCCGCACCAGCGCGGCGAGATCCGCCACGCGGCCAGACCACGGGACTTCATCGGAGTCCCTGACCGACAGCGGCGGCTCAATGCCCGGCGGGAGCAGGGCGGCGGCCAGCGCCATCGCCGGCGCGGGCGTGCGGTAGTTCACGGTCAGCCGCGCGGTGCGCCAGCGCCCCGCGGCCACCGGGTCGAGGACCTGCGCCCACGAGTCGGCGCCGCCAGGCGCGGACGTCTGCGCCAGGTCACCGACGACGGTCATCGACCTGGCCGGGCAGCGGCGCATCACCATCCGCCAGTCCATCGCGGACAACTCCTGCGCCTCGTCCACGATCACGTGCCCGTAGGTCCAGCTGCGGTCGCGGGTCGCCCGCTCGGCGATCGCGCCGCCAGCCGCCGACGCGATGTTCCGGCCGGCGATCCATGTCACGAAGGTGTCGTTCTCCAGTGGCGGCACGACGATGGCCGACGCTTCGACCAGGTCCGCCACCAGCTGCCGCGCGTACTGCAGCGCCTCGGCCCGCTCGGCTTCGTCCTCGGCGCGGCCGCGGCTTGCCGCCCGTTCCTCGGCGGTCAGCATGCCGAGGAGCTCGGCGAGCTCGTCGAGCAGCGGCACGTCGGCGGGGGTCCACGGCCGCGGGGTGAGGCGGGCGATGGCGGCGCGTTCCGCGTCGGTCAGGTCGAGCCGGCCGGGCTCGGCGTAGAGCTGGGTGAGGAGCTGCTGCGGCGCCGCCTCCGGCCACAGGGCGTCGAGCACGCTCGCAATGGCCGGCGTGTCCGCCAGTTCCCCGCGCAGTTCCTCCTCGTCGCCAGGCTCCCATGCCCGCCGGCCGCCGAGGTCGCGTACCCGCTGCCGTGCCAGTTCCCGCACCACCAGGCCGATGAAGACCCGCCGGGCGGCGTTATGCGGGAGCAGGGTGTCGGTGTCCGGGTCGGTGGTTCGCTCGGCCTCGGCGCGGGCACGGCCGCACAGGCCAGGCGTGAGCCGGTAGACAGTGCCGTCGACCTTGATCTCGATGGTGCTCGCGGGCAGCTGGCGCAGCCCGGTGACGGCCTTCGCCAGCACGTCCGCCATCTTCGCGTCGCCCTTGACCCGGGCGGCATCGGCGGGCTCCTGGCCGCGCGCCTCGACGCCGGGCAACAGCGTGGCGATGGTCTCGAGCACGACGTCGTTCTCGCCGAGCGAGGGCAGGACCTGGTCGATATAGCGCAGGAATGTGGCGCTCGGGCCGATCACCAGAATTCCGCGCCGCACCAGTTGCTTCCGGTACGTGTATAGGAGATAGGCGGCGCGGTGCAGCGCGACGACGGTTTTCCCGGTGCCCGGGCCGCCCTCCACGACGAGAATTCCGCGCATGTCATCGCGAATGATGCGGTCCTGATCCGCCTGAATGGTCGCGACAATGTCGCCCATCCGCCCGGTGCGGCCGCGGCGCAGCGAGGCGAGCAGGGCCGCCTCGCCCGTCAGCCGGGTCTCGTCGACGGCGTCCAGGTCGAGCACGTCGTCGTCGAGGCTCACCACCCGCCGCCCGGCGGTGTGCAGGTGACGGCGGCGGGTCACGCCGCAGCGCTCACGCGGCGTGGCGCGGTAGAACGGCTCGGCCGCCCTGGCGCGCCAGTCGACGAGCACCTGGTCGTAATCGTCGCTGCGCAGGCCGATCCGCCCGATGTACAGCCGGTCAGCGTCGTCGAAGTCCAGCCGGCCGAAGCACAGGTTCCGCTCCGCGGCGTCAAGCTCCGCCGCGCGATCCTGGTACTCCTGGACGAACGCCTCGCGCTCCGACCATCCCTGGTCATTCTCCGCGGTCGGGCCGAGCCGCACCTCGGCCAGCCGCTGGCCGGTGGCGGCGCGCAGCGCGTCGAGCCGCCCGTACAGCATTGTCAGATATGCCTGCTCGTGGGTAATTTCGGCCGAGGTCGCCTGCGCGTTAGTTGACGCCATTCCCCGGACTGTGCTATTTTGAAACTGGGACAAGAGCGCGCCCTTCTTTTGCGTGCAGACAGAGAATCCCTACTCTATCAAGAGTTCTGCTATTCCGGTACTTTTCAGCCCGGTATTTTTCAGCACTGCATTGCGCGCTCGTTCATTGCCCGCGGCAGCGGCATCGGCCCAGTCGCGAGTGGCCTCAGGTTCCGGCACTATTCACCGGGCGTTCCTGGTCCCGCGGTCAGCCGGGGCCGTTTCACTCGCACAAGTGAAGTCAGACCGGCCTGGGGTGCCTGGCCTAGCGCGACTCGTGATGTCCCGCCTGCCGAGGACCGCCATGCGCAGGCGTGCCCGCACGCACCGCCCGGCGGTTATCGCCGCGCTGACCGCCTTGGCATTGCCCGGCAGCATCGGAGCGATCCTCGCGGCTTCCGGCGGCAGCCCAGGGGCCTCCCGTCACCATGACCGCACAGCAGGCGCCGACGGCCGCGGGCGCCTCGGCCGCCCCCGCTCCTGCGCTGACGATCGATCCTGATGCCACAGTCCCCGCCGACGGACAGGCAGCCCAGCAGATCGTGGAGAAGCCGCCGCCGGTCGTGGACGGCGTGCGACGGAACAATGTGGGGTCCGCGCACTCACCGCAACTACAGCAGCAGCTGTCCACTTCCGCCGTCACGTCCCCGCCGCCCGCGGACGCGGGAGCGCTCGGTGTCGACGTGGCCGACTACCAGCACGCGAACGGCGCCCCCATCGACTGGCCGCAGGTCGCCGCCGCCGCCGGGTACAAGTTCGCGTTCGTCAAGGCCACCGAGGGCGACTACTACGCGAACCCCTACTACGGTTCTGACCTGGCGCAGGCGAAGGCGGCAGGCCTGTACTCCGCCGGGTACCATTTCGCCATCCCCAACGTCAGCGACGGCGTCAGCCAGGCCGACTACGCCGTCGCGAACGGCGGCTACTCTCCCGACGGACACCCTGCCGCTGGCGCTCGACATCGAATACAACCCCTACGGCGCCGAATGCTACGGGCTGTCGCCCGCCCAAATGGTCGCGTGGCTGTCCGCGTTCACCGGCGAGGCGCAGCGGCTCACCGGCCAGTCGCCGTTCATTTACACCACCGCGGACTGGTGGAGCACCTGCACCGGGGACAGCACCGCGTTCGGGTCCAATCAGCTGTGGGTGGCCGCGTACCGCAGCGGCAGCCCGGAGATGCCGGCCGGGTGGGGTACCTGGACGTTCTGGCAGTACACGAGCCGGGGGAGCGTCCCCGGCATTGTCGGGCACGCGGACGTCAGCTATCTCCTGAGCGCCGCGGTGCGGCTGCTGGATCCAGGCGACCAGCAAAGCGCGGCCGGCGACGCGATTCAGTTGCAGGTCAGCTCGCTCAACGCCGCGGCCGGGCAGTCGCCGCAGTTCACCGCGTCGGGCATGCCGCCGGGCCCGTCGATCAGCACCGGGGGGCTCATCACCGGGACCATCACGGCGGCGGGCAGCTACCGGGTGACGGTAAGCGCCGCGTACTCATCCGGGGTCGCGGGCTCGCTCACCTTCACCTGGACGGTAACGTCACGCCAGCCGTCGCCGCTCCCGACGACGGCCGGGCCCACCCCGACGACGCCGTCGCCCGCGCCGACGCCGACGCCGACCGACCCGTCGCCGAACCCGACGGCACCGTCTTCGCCTCCGCCGTCGTCCGCGCCCTCAGAGTCCCCGGCTTCGCCGACCGACTCCTCGCCGCCGGCCACGTCGTCGTCGGCACCGCCGTCCGGCAGCTGACTCGGCACGCTGACTTGCTCGTGATCCATCGGTGAGAGGCTCATGGCGGGCGGCGATATCACGTTCGGCATGCCCGGCGCGTCTGCCCCAGTGGGAGGCGGAATGAGCTACACGCTGCTCGGCGCGGACGGCACGCCGTATGAGTCGGACGTGCGGGGCGAGTGGGGCGGTCACCGGGGCACCCGGATCTACGGCCGCCTCGACTGTCCGTCGGCGCTGCGCGCCATCGCCCGTGGCGGGTACGTGCGGCACCGTGTCTTCTTCGCCGACGAGGCGGCCGCGATCGCCGCCGGATATCGTCCGTGCGCCGTCTGCTGCCCGGACCGGTACCGCGCGTGGAAGGAGGCGGGGAGTGGCACCACGAACCCGTTCTGAGTCCTGATTAGCGGCACCGGGGAGTGCCGCAGCGGGGCCGGAACCCGCGCACGGCACACCCTGGTTCTCCGCGTCAGGCGTCGGGGATGAGCCCGAGCTGGCGCAGTGCGGTGACGCCGTCGTCGAGGCCGATCTCCTGCGTGATGAGGCCGTTCTCGACCTTCAGTACCGTCGTGCCGGTGAACCGCAGGACCTTCCCGGTGGCGGCGGGCACCGGGCCGTAGGGCGTGTCCTCGAACGCGTCCCCGGTGTGCGTGCCGCCGCCTTCCCACTGGCCGACCACGTAGTCGCCCTCGGCGATCAGGTCGGCGGTACCCCAGAAGTTGAGGTCGGGGAACGCGGCGCGGAATTTGCCCGCGAACGCGCGGACCGCGTCCTTGCCGCGCAGCGGCGTGTGCAGCGAGTACTCGAAACGGATGTTCGGGGCGGCCAGTTCGTCGATGACGGCCGGGTTGAAGTCCTTGCCCCAGAACTCGCTGAACCACCGGCCCACGATGGCCTTGTTCTCCTCGATCGGCATGGGTCCTGCCCCTTTCCTGTGGCGAATCGTCGGGTGCGTCCGTGGGTGGGCGCGCACCACGAAGACGCGCGCCAGGGGGCACGCCGTGAGATGCCGTCGCGGAGTTTTCTCGTGCGGTCGGCCTCATTTCCTGTCCGGGGCCGCGGCGAGCGCCTCCGCTTCTCGCAGGCCAGGCAGGAGCTGGCCGATCACCGCAGCCGCCGTCATCGCGACGGCGAAGGCGCCGATCGCCCAGGCGGCGGACACGTGCTGGACAAACAGGCCGGCGGCAAGCGGCGCCAATGTGGACAGCGCGGTCGCCGCCATGAGCACCGTGTTGCTGACCCGTCCGCGCATCTCCTCCGGCGCGCTGCGCAGCATCACAGCGACAAGTGAGGCGTTCACCGCGGGCGCGAGCAGCATCGAAAGCGCGACCGGCACCGCCACGAGCGGCGACGCAATCAGCAGGGCCGCGACGCCGAACAGCAGCGCGCCGGCGGTGTCAATCGTGGCGACCATCGTCGACAGACGCAGGCGTCCCTGCAGCCGGGGTGCCAGCACTGCGCCGAGCAGCCCGCCGGCCGCGATGGCCGCCTGCACCAGGCCGATCACCGCGGTGGAGGTGCCGTGCTGGCGCAGCGCGAGCGTGATGGTGAAGAACACGCCGGTGAAGGCGAAGTTGACCAGGGGCGCCGCGATCACCACTGTGCGCAGGACCGGCACCTGCCACACCACGCGCAGGCCGTCGGCTACCTCGCGCCACAGCGCCTTGCGGGTGGCCGTCCGCTCCGGCCGGAAGCTGCCTTTGATCCGGCTTACGGTGCCAAACGAAGCCGCGTAGGAGACCGCGTCAGCGAGAAACGGGATGGCACGGCCCAGCGCGAACAGTGCTCCGCCGAGCGCCGGGCCCGCCAGGCTTGCCCCGTACATCCGGGCCTCGGTGGCCGCCCACGCTCGCTCAAGCTGCCCGTCGGGGACGATCGCCGGCAGCGCGGCGGAGGCCGCCGGGTTGAAGATGGCACCCGCGGCCCCTTCGATCAGGCTGACCACCAGAACGACCGGCCATGACGCCAGCTGCACCACGATCAAGACAGCCAGCAGGGCAAGCAGCAGGGCACGCATCGTGTCGCACGCGATCATCGTCAGCCGGCGGTCGAAGCGGTCCGCCAGCGGCCCGCCCGGCAGTTGCACGCAGAACACGGCGATCGCCCGCGCCGTCCCCACGGCGCCCGCGAGCACCGCCGAATGGGTCAGCGCCAAGATGAGCAGCGGGTAGGCGAGCCGTCCGGTCTCGGAGCCGGTGTCGGACAGCAGCTGGCCGATCCACAGCAGCCGGAACCCCGCGTTGTCCCGCAGGGGAACCACGCGTGGCGCGCCGACGGCTGTCCCTGTCCCGCCGACGTCGCTCACGTTCCCCACCATTGCGCATCAATGGCACATTGAAACTAAAAACCGGGCATTTGGCGTAGCGCGGGCTGGCGGGTACCCGCCGCTGCGGGCGGGGGAGCAGCAACGTGGTCCCCCGCCCGGCAGCAATCGGACGGGTCAGCCGTTCAGGCTGTCACGCCAGGCGATCCAGTCACGCAGCTCGGCAAGGTCGTAGTCGGGACCGCCCACGCCGACCGTGAACAGCGAGGCGCCGAGCTCTCGCAGCCGCGGGCCAGCCTTTTCCGGGTTGCCTCGCACGCCCACCGAGATCTCGATCTCCGCGGGGTCACGGCCGACGTCGGCGCAGTGCTGATGCAGGATAGCGAGCTTGCGCTCGAGCGTGTCCGCGTCGCCGAAGCTGTGCCAGATGTCGGCGTGCCGCGCGACAAGACGGAGCGTCTTCTTCTCGCCGCCGCCGCCGATGAGCACGGGGATCTTGCGGGTCGGCGCCGGGTTCAGCTTGGCGAGCCGCGACTCGATCCTCGGCAGCGCCTCAGCGAGGTCATCGAGCCTGCGGCCAGCCGTGCCGAATTCATAGCCGTACTCGTCGTAGTCCTTCTCGAACCAGCCCGAGCCGATGCCGAGGATGAGCCGGCCCTCGCTGATGTGGTCGACGGTCCGCGCCATGTCGGCGAGCAGTTCCGGGTTGCGGTAGCTGTTACAGGTAACCAGCGCGCCGATCTGCGCGCGCGAGGTCGACTCCGCCCAGGCGCCGAGCATCGTCCAGCACTCGAAGTGCTTGCCCTCGGGCTCGCCGTACAGCGGATAGAAGTGGTCCCAGTTGAAGACGACGTCCGCGCCGTATTCTTCCGCGTCGGAAGCGGTGCGGCGGATCGCCTTGTAGTCGGCGTGCTGTGGTTGCAGTTGCAGGCCCACGCGTACGGGCCTCACGATAGCTGTCACGTGCACCAAGCCTATGCGGCGGACCCAGTAGCCGGCGAACCCCTGGAGCTGCAGCGGGAGCGCGGTGCGGTCCGACAGCGACTTGTAACGTTGCTGTGGTGAGCGATGACACCTGGGCCAGCCTGGCTGACCGGTTTGCCGACGAGGCCTACGCCTCGGTGAAGGGTTACGTGCGCACCTACGTGATGCACCACCAGTTGCTCGAGCACCTGCCGCCGCCGCCGGCGACAGTGCTCGACGTCGGCGGCGGCGCGGGCCATCAGTCGTTTCCGCTCGCCCAGGCCGGCTACGACGTGACGTTGCTCGACTCGTCGCCCGCGATGCTCGCGAAGGCGCGGCAGCGCCTCGAGCGAATGCCCGCCGGGGCACGGCAGCGCGTGACGCTGCTTGAAGCCGACGGCGAGCACGCGGCCGAGGCGGTGCGCGGACGGTGCTTCCGGGCCGTACTGTGCCACGGCGTGCTTGGTTACCTCGACGACCCGGAGCCGCTGGTCACGCAACTGTGTGAGTGCGCTGCCGACGGCGGCATCGTGTCGATCATGACGGGCAACGCCAAGGCCGCGGCCGTCCGTCCGGCCATGGAACGGCGCTGGGACGACGCCCTGGCGTCATTCGATTCCAGGACCGAGATCGGCGTGCTTGGCGTGCTGGGCCGGGCCGACACGGTCGAGGAACTCAGCGAGCTCATGGTGAGCCGCGGCGTGACGCCACTGGGCTGGTACGGGGTATGGCTGTTTGTCGACTGGCTCGAGTTCGGCGGAACCGAGCTTGACCCTACCGATGCGAAACAGGTGGCGGCGACCGCCGCAGTCGAACTGGAGGCGAGCCGGCGCGATCCCTACCGTCAGCTCAGCCGCGTCTTTCACCTCGTGGGTCGCAAGGCCGCCTGAGCTCATTCAGGCGAGGAAGTCGAAGTGGCGCCCGATGCCTGCCCGCAGGGCCTGCTGGTAGGCGGTCCAGGCTAGGGCGAGGTCTTGCCACGGCAGCCCGACCGGCGCGTAGATCGTGATCTCGCTGTCCGATGTCCGGCCCGGGACGGTTCCGCGCAGGACATCGGCGAGGGTGCCCGCCGCGTCACCGGCAGACAGCCCCGCCGTGCCCAGTGCGCCGGAGGTAACCGCGAGGCGCGTGTCGTCGACGATGACGCGCGCGGACCGCAGCAGCGCGGCCGACAGTTCCGTCTTGCCAGGCTCGTCGGCGCCAAGCGCGGTGACGTGCGCGCCGGGCCCCATGTCGCCGTCGTCGAGCAGCGGGACCCGGGACCACGTGGCGACAATGACGATGTCCGCGTCGCGCGCCGCCTCACGCGCGTCCGCAGCGATGACCGCGGTGCGGCCGCCCGCGTGTACGGCGGCGAACGAGCTGCCACGCGCCGGGTCGACATCGCAGACGACCAGCCGGTCCACCAGGCGCAGGGCCTTCAGTCCGCGCAGCACCAGGCCAGCTTGTGTCCCGGCGCCGATGACCGCGACGGTCCCGGCGGCGGAGCCAGCCATGGCATCGGTGCCGATGGCGGCGGCCAGCCCTGTCCGCCACGCGGTCACCGTCGCGGAATCGAGCAGTGCGAGCAACTCTCCTGAAGCGATGTCATGCAGGCAGACGACGCCACGCAGCGCTGGCCGTGACGCGGGGAACTTCGCGTTGACCTTCACGGTGTAAGCGGGGATGCCCTCGACCAGCCCCGGAATCAGGGCCGTGGCGCTGCCGGGTCCCGGCAGGGCAGTGCTGACCCGTTGCGCCTCGATCCCCGACGACACCGCTGTGAATCCGTCGCGGATCGCGTTGAGACACGACGTCACGTCGAGCAGCTGGGACAGATCCGACCCGGACAGGAGCAGAGTCACGTTAGCCATTGTCCTGTCCGCGTCCACGTCCACCGCGCAGGCGGGCGGCCGGCGGCAACCGGGAAGCATTGCTTGAGGATGATCCCGTGGCTGTACGCCTGGTCAGAAGGTGAAGACCAGACGTACGGTCACCCCGGCTGGCGAGATTCCGGGAAGGTCTCCAAGCCCGGAACGTCAGCTTACGAGCGTCTTCATCGCCGCGAGCAACGTGGCAAGTCCCTTCTTCGCGTCGGAGAAGAACATCGCGGTCTTGGGATCGGTGTAGAGCTCGTTGTCGAGTCCCGCGTATCCGTGGCCGAGCGAGCGCTTGATGACAATGATGCTCTTGGCGTGGTCCACGTTGAGGATCGGCATGCCGGATATCGGGTTCCCGGGCCGCCGGGCGGCCGGGTTTGTGACGTCGTTGGCGCCGACGACCAGGGCGACGTCTGCCATGTCGAACTCGGGGTTGACCTCGTCCATCTCCTTCAGGAGCGGGTATGGCACATTCGCCTCGGCCAGCAGCACGTTCATGTGCCCGGGCATCCGGCCGGCCACCGGGTGGATCGCGTAGCTCACGTCGATCCCGCGGTCCTCCAGGTACTGCGACAGCTGGCTCATTTCGTGCTGCGCCTGCGCGGCGGCCAGGCCGTAGCCCGGCACGATGATGACCTTGCTGGCATAGCCGAGCTGGATCGCGGCGTCGTCGGCCGTGACTTGCCGCACGGAGACGTCGCCAGTCACCGCCGCGGGCTGGGCGCTGTCACCGGTGCCGAATCCGCCCACCATGATGTTGAGGATCGACCGGTTCATCGCGTCGGCCATCAGCTTGGTGAGAATGCTCCCGGACGCGCCGACGAGCGCTCCGGCGATGATCAGCACGGGCTTGTCGATCACGAAGCCTGCCATCGCCACCGCGGTTCCGGTGAAGGCGTTCAGCAGCGAGATCACGACGGGCATGTCGGCACCGCCGATGGGCAGCACCATCGTCACCCCGAAAGTCGCGGCCGCTGCGAGCAGCAGCGCGAGTGCCGCGGTGCTCGCCGGGCTGACGATCAGCCATGCACCGCCGGCCAGGAAGCCGGCCACTACCACCGCGTTGAACGCCCGGGAACCGCGGAACATCAGCGGCTGCCCGGGAATCCAGCCTTGCAGTTTCCCGGCGGCGACCAGCGATCCGGTAAAGGTGACCAGCCCGATCAGGATGTCCAGGGCGCCGGTTATCGAGGACAGGTTGGAGATGCCGACGTGCCTGTTCTGCAGGATGTCGTTAATCGCCAGCAGCGCCGCGGCGCCGCCGCCGACGGAGTTGAAGATGCTGACCAGTTGCGGCATCGCGGTCATCTTCACGGCGCGGGCCTCCCACAGGCCGGCGCCGCCGCCGACGACACCCCCGACCGCCATGACGGTCCAGTTCACCGTGCCCACATGGTGCTGTGCGAGCAGCACCACAGTGGCGATCACGGCTCCGGCCATGCCGCCCGCGGAGATCAGGTTCCCGCGCCGCGCGGTCGCCGGCGCGTTCATCAGGTGCAGGCCGAGCACGAAGCCCACCGCCGCCAGCACGTAGATCAGGCTGATGGTGAACGAAACGCCGCTCATCTCGCCGCCACCTCCTCGTCATGGTGGGCCGCCCGTGCCGCAGGCACTGCCGGCCGGCGGCGGAACATGTGCAGCATCCGGTCGGTGACCACGTAGCCGCCGACGACGTTCATCGCGGCGAAAGCCATCGCCACGGCCCCGAGCACGTAGGCGTACGGGGCCGATACGGTCGCGGTGATCACCATGGCGCCGATGAGCACGACGCCGTGAATGGCGTTCGCACCGGACATCAGCGGGGTGTGCAGGGTCGCCGGCACCTTGCTGATGACTTCGAAGCCGACGAGGACCGCGAGCACGAAGATCGTCAGATCAGTGAGCAGTTCGGTGGTCACGCCGCACTTCCTTCCTTCTCTAGCAGCGCGCGGACCGCCGCGTTCAGCAGCTTCCCGTCGTGCGCGACGACGATGGCCGCCCGCAGTTCATCATCGAGATCAATGGTCAGGGCACCGTCGCGGACGAACTCTTCAAGCGTGGCGCCGACGTTCCGCGCGTATGCGGTTGAGGCGGCCGCCGGCATCTGAGCTGGCAGGCTGCCCGCGCCGATGACGGTCACCCCGTCGCCGACCTCCACCGTGGTGTCCGGCTGCGACAGCGCGACGTTCCCGCCCAGGGGGCCAGACGCCATGTCGACCAGGACCGAGCCGGGGCGCATGCCCTTGAGTGCCTGCTCAGTGACTAGCACCGGTGGCCGCCGGCCAGGGACGGCCGCGGTCGTGATCACGATGTCGAATCCGGCGATCCGCTCGTCGAGGGCGCGCTGCTGCGCGTCACGCTCGGCCGCGGTCAGCTCGCGCGCGTAGCCGCCCGCGCCAGCCGCCTCGACGGCCGTGCCCAGGTCGAGGAACCTGGCGCCGAGGGAGGCGATCTCCTGGCGGGTTTCCGGGCGGACGTCGTATCCGGTGACGACCGCGCCGAGCCTGCGGGCGGTCCCGATGGCCTGGAGCCCGGCCACCCCGGCGCCGAGCACCAGGACGGTGGCCGGCTTCACGGTTCCGGCCGCGGTCATCATCATCGGGAGGTACCCGCCGTAGGCATCGGCCGCCACGAGCGCCGCCTTGTATCCGGCCACGCTGGCCTGCGAGGTGAGCGCGTCCATCGGCTGCGCCCGCGAGAGCGTCCGGGGAATCAGGTCAAGGCTGATCGCGGTGACCCCGGTCCCGGCGAGATCCCGGATCAGGTCCGGCCTGGCCAGCGGCTGAAGCAGGCCAAGCAGGACCTGGCCGGAGTGCAGCGCGGCGTCAATGGGTGGCGACACGCAGGCCAGCACGTCCGCGCGCCCATACACGTCGCCGGCCGTGGTGACTGTGGCGCCGGCGGCGATGTAGGCGCCGTCGGGGAACCTCGCGCCTCTGCCCGCGCCGGCCTCGATCAGCACTTCCATGCCCGCGCCGCGCAGCCGCGCGACGACGTCGGGTACCAGCGCGACCCTTCGCTCACCAGGCGTGGTCTCCCGGACCACGCCTATCGTCGTCATTGTCACGGTCTCCTCCTATCGTTTCCGTGCGCGTCGGCTGACATGGCCATGGGTCAGAAGGTGAAGACCAGGCGGGCGGGCACCTGGCCCGCTAGCACCTCTTCGATGCAGGTGTTGACGTCGTCAAGGTGCCGCTCCTGCGCGATGACCTTGGTGCGGCCCGCGGCATGCAGCGCGAACACGTCGGTGAGGTCCTTGCGGGTGCCCACGATGGACCCGATGATCGACTTCCCGCCGATGACGGTGTCGAAGATCGGAACGGTCATCTTGTCGTCCGCCGGGAGCGCGACGCACACCAGCCGGCCGCCACGGCGCAGCGATCCGAACGCCTGCTCGAATACCCGGGGCGACGTGGCGAGAGCGACCGCGACATCGGCACCGCCAAGATCCCGGATGGCCGCAACCGGGTCGGTCGTCCGCGCGTTGATCACGTGGTCGGCTCCTAGTTGCCGCGCGAGGCCCAGCTTCGAGTCCTCGACATCGACGGCGATCACCCTGCCGCCGAAGTCCCTCGCGTACTGCAGGGCAAGGTGCCCCAGGCCGCCGACGCCGAACACCGCGGCTGTCTCGCCAGGCTCGATCCTCGAAACCTTGAGCGCCTTGAACGTGGTGACCCCGGCACAGGTGAGCGGCGCGGCATCGAAGGAGGACACGGCTTCGGGAACCGTGACCACATGGCTGTCGAAGGCGAGCGCGTACTCGGCCCATGCGCCGTCCATCGAGTAGCCGCTGTTCTGCTGCGACTCGCACAGCGTCTCCCAGCCGTCGACGCAGTACGAGCAGTGCCCGCATGCCTTGCCCAGCCAGGCGATGGCAACTCGGTCGCCGACCTTGTGCAGGCTGGCATCTGGGCCGGTCTCCTCGACAATGCCGACACCCTCGTGCCCCGGGGTGAACGGCGGGTTTGGCTTGACCGGCCAGTCGCCGGCGGCGGCGTGGATGTCGGTGTGGCACAGTCCGGAGGTCTGCATCCGGATCAGTACCTGGCCGGGGCCGGGCTCAGGGACGGGAAGTTCCCGAATCTCGAGCTTGGCGCCCAGTTCAGGGACTACCGCGGCTTTCATGGTCCTCATGGCTCTTTCTCCTAACTTGGAATTGCTGGCGGGCTGTCTCGTGACCGGATTCCCGATTCTCGCTTGTCGCCACACCACGTCCTTTCTATGCTGCGGTTCACCCCGGCGGACAGGGTAATTGGTCCCTTTCCGCTATGTAGCTTGATCGGGTAGGGCGCTTGCTTCTGATCGCACCACGAAGTGCATTCCTCCGCCCGGTCCGAGCGAGAATCCCTCTGGCTCGCCTGGCGCCACGTCCAGCATCAGCTCTGCCTTATTCCATGCCTCATACAGCCGGGAATCGATATAGAAAGGGCTGCCTTCGATTTCGCCAAGGAGCAGGTCGACGTCGCCGATGATGAATTCCCCGGCCGGAAAGCACATCGGCGTGCTCCCGGCGCAGCATCCTCCGGACTGCACGGCGAATGCCCCCGTTCGGCGCGGAGGCGGATGACCGCCTCGCGCGCCGCCCGAGTCGCCGAGATCCGGGCATGCTGCCGGCTCGGCTCACCCATCAGAAGAAGCCAAGCGGCTTGCTGCTGTAGTCGACCAGGAGGTTCTTGGTCTGGCTGTAGTGGTCGAGCATCATCTTGTGGGTCTCGCGGCCGATGCCGGAGATCTTGTAACCGCCGAACGCGGCACCCGCCGGGTACTGGTGGTAGCAGTTGGTCCACACCCGGCCCGCCTTGATGGCCCGGCCGGCCTTGTAGGCGAGGTCGTAGTTGCGGCTCCACACGCCAGCCCCGAGGCCGTACAGCGTGTCGTTGGCGATCGAGATGGCCTCGTCGTAGTCCTTGAAGGTGGTGACCGCCAGCACCGGGCCGAAGATCTCCTCCTGGAACACCCGCATCTTGTTGTGACCCTTGAGGACCGTTGGCTGGAAGTAGTACCCGTCGGCGAACTCGCCGCCAACCTGGGCGCGCTTTCCGCCAATGAGCACCTCGGCGCCCTCGTTCGTGCCGATGTCCACGTAAGAGCTGATCTTGTTAATCTGCGCCTGCGACACCTGCGGGCCCATCATGGTCTCAGTGTCCAGCGGGTTGCCCTGCCTGATCTTGGCGATCCGGTCCAGGCAGCGGGCCATGAACTCGTCGTAGATGTCTTCCTGGATCAGCGCGCGCGATGGGGCGGTGCAGACCTCGCCCTTGTTGAACGCGTAAAGCACCAGTCCCTCGACGGCCTTGTCCAGGAACTCGTCGTCGGCGGCCGCCACGTCCCTGAAGAAGATGTTCGGCGACTTGCCGCCGAGTTCCAGGGTGACCGGGACGATGTTCTGGGCTGCGTACTGCATGATCAGCCGGCCGGTGACGGTCTCGCCGGTGAACGACACCTTGGCGATCCGCGGGTTTGCCGCCAGCGCCTTGCCGATCTCGGCGCCGGGGCCGGTGACGATGTTGACCACGCCGGGCGGCACGATGTCGCCGATCACTTCGGCGAGCTTGAGGATCGACCACGGGGTCGGCGAGGCCGGCTTGATGACCGAGCAGTTCCCGGCCGCGAGCGCCGGCGCCAGCTTCCATGCGGCCATCAGCAGCGGGAAGTTGAACGGGATGATCTGCCCGACGACGCCGAGCGGCTCACGGTAGTGGTAAGCGACCAGGCGCCGCTTGTCGCCCACGCCCTCGACCTCGGAGATCGCTCCTTCCTCAGCGCGGATGGCCGCCGCGAAGTAGCGGAAGTGGTCGGCGGCCAGCGGGATGTCGGCCGCCAGCGTCTCGCGGACCGGCTTGCCGTTCTCCCAGCTCTCGGCAACCGCTAGCATCTCGGCATGCGCCTCGATCGCGTCGGCGACCGCGTTGAGCACCTTGGCGCGCGCTGCTGGTGAGGTCTCGCCCCAGGCATCCTTGGCGGCGTGCGCCGCGTCCAGCGCGGTCTCCACGTCCTCGGGCGTGGAGTCCGCGACCTCGCAGATCGGCTTGGCCGTGGCGGGGCTGAGGTTGACCCGGTACTTGCCCGCGGCCGGCGGCAGCCACTTGCCGCCGATGAAGTTCTCATACCGCGGCTGCACCGTGACGATGCTGCCGGCTTGTCCTGGAGGAACGTACTTCATAGCCGTCCCCTCTCTTCCTCGAGATCTGGCAGCGAGCCCGGCGGGCTCACTTGCCGTCAATTCAGACGCTAGGGGCGGCGGGGTTGCCTGACCGTTGCATCCGGACGCCATGACGGGGGACTGAGCCGTCAATTCTTCGTGATTGCCGTCACGTCGTCGCCCCCGAGGGCGCGGGCCCGGGCAGCCGCGGCCGCGCGCTGTGGCGACCCCCCAGGCAGCTGCCTCGCGAGGGCCTGCCAGGCGGCGACGTCGTTCGTCCCCCATGCGGCGCCGACCCAGCGGCGCAGCAGCATGGCATCGCCGCTCGCGAGCACCTCTGCCCGGAGCTGCTGCTCCAGCAGGGCCCGGTAGTCCACGACGGTCGGCGCCTCGGAAGCCGGCAGCAGCGGGCCTGGGTATGCGGCGAGCGCTTCACCCACCCGGCCCGCGGCGAGCAGGCCCAGTACGCCAGCGAAGTCGGACGTGACCGGCCGCCGAAGCGCGTACGGCTGCGAGCCGAGCAGCCCCTCCCCGAGCAAGGTGCGCAGCCGCGACATCTCGGCCCGCAAAGTGACCGGATTGATGTTCGTCTCGGATAGCTCAACCGCGAGGCGAGGACCCTTGAGCCCGCCGGCTGCGAGCGCGAGGATGACGACGATCTCGCTGTGCCGCGGCCGTAGCCGCACGCTGCGCCCGTCGATCTCGACGAGGGCGCAGTCGCGGCCGAGGGCCGTCAGCCGTACGCCGGCGACCGCCGCACGTGGCCGGGCAGTGCCGGAGAAATGCACCAGCAGGTGGCCGGCCTTGCCGATGGGCTCGGCAACCAGGCCGATCTGCGTTCCGCCGGACAGCGCTCCGGTGTCCGTGGCAGCCCCGGCGAGGCAGTCCCGGCCACCCGGCGTGGCCGCCAGCAGCCGTCCGCCGGGGCTGAGCAGCGCGACAGCCGACCGCCCCGGCACATGGCGGTCCGCGAACTCCCGCCGGGCCTGCTCGTCGGCCGCCGCCACGCGGATGGCGAGCTCTGCCTCCGCGGCCCGCACGGTGGCGCGCACCAGCGCCAGCGCGTATGGGCTGGCGATGCTCGCGCCGCCGGTGATGTCCACGACGCCGAGCACGCCTCCGCCGTCCGGATCGCGGACCGGGACGGCCGAGCAAGACCATGGGTGCACGACCGAGTTGTAATGCTCGCCCGCGAAGATCTGGACGGGGCGCCCGACCGCCAGCACGGTGCCCAGCGCATTAGTCCCCGCCCCCGCCTCCGACCAGTCGGCGCCCTCGGTGAAGTTCATCCGCTCGGCGCGGTCCAGCGTGCTTTTGTGGCCCTGGACCCACAACAGGATCCCCGCCGCGTCGGCGACGGCGAAGACATGCTCGTCATCGACGGCACGCTCACCCAGCAGCTCACGGAACACCGGCAGTGCCCGGGCCAGCGGATGCCGGGACCGGTAACCCTCCACCTCATCAGCGTCCATCCGGATCACCGGCAGGCGGCGCCCGTCCGGGCTGGCGCCCATGGTCATGCAGCGCTTCCATGAGCCAGCGATCACCGGGCGCACGCAGGACGACATGCCGTGCGACGAGACAAACGTGTCATGCGCGCGTCCCAGCCGCAGCGCGGCCGCACGCGCGTCCTCACCAGCCCGCAGCGCGAGCTCACCATCCGGATGCATCGCACTCCGCAGTCAGCGCCGAACCACCATGGGAATAGCCTTTCCGCTCCCTGCCATCACGATCGCCTCGCGCACCTAGTAAACGTAGGGCCAGAGGTCCCGTCTGGCGCTTAGCGGGCACGCCCGGCATTGTGGAGCTCAGCTGCTTCCCACCAAGCCACGGCGAGCTAGGCGTGACCGGCTGGCGCGGGCAGCGGCGCTCCTGGCTGGTCGCCTGGTCCGGGCGTGCCACCCGGCTCAGGCGGCCGGGGCTGGCTGGGCGGGCGGAGCCGCGATAGCCAGCGCGGTCGATACCAGTTGCGGTCGCCGAGCAGGGTCATGACGGACGGCAGCAGCACCCCGCGGACGACGGTCGCGTCGAGCAGGACCGCGACCGCCAGGCCGACGCTGAGCTGCTTGAACTGCTGCATGGTCAGCGTGCCGAAGACCGCGAACACGGCGACCATGATGACGGCGGCGCTGGTCACCACGCCGGCCGTGCTGCGGATGCCGTGCGCGACCGCCTGCCTGGTGGCCATGCCGTGGTCGTGCCCCTCCTTGATACGCGAGACCACGAACACGTTGTAGTCCATGGACAGGCCGAACAGCACGACGAAGATGAACAGCGGGATCCACGATTCCAGGGCCCCCGGTGCCGTGGTGCCGAGCAGGGCTGCGCCCCAGCCGTGCTGGAAGACCGCGACCAGGACGCCGTAGGCGGCACCCACCGACAGCAGGTTGAGCCCGATCGTCGTGGTGGCGATCACGATCGAGCCGAACGCAGCCAGCATCAGCAGGAACGTGACGCCCATCACGAAGGCGAAGACCAGCGCGATGTGGTTCCTGAGCGTGCTGTTCCAGTCGGTCGAGGCAGCGAGATTGCCGCCGACGAGGGCTTGTCCGCCGGGGATCTTGCCGACGGTGGCCGGAACGATCGTGTCGTGCAGGGTGGTCAGCGCGCGCTGCGAGGTGGCGTCGGTGCCGCTGCCGGCCAGCGGGATCGTGATCTGCGCCAGGTTCGCGGCCGGATAGACGTTCACCTCGACCGGCTGGCCGATTGCCGGGCTGTGCCAGCGCGCCAGCGCGGCGATCGCCTGCCGGGCCGCGGGCGCCTGGATGTCGGGCGCCTTGACGACGACCAGTGCGGGCGCAGGGCCGCCGGGGAACGCCGTCATGATGCGGTCGTAGCTCTGCACGATCGGCGTGCTGGCCGGGAGCATCTGCGGAATGCTCAGCATCTCGGTGTGCAGGCCGATGACCGGCGACGCGAGCGCCAGCAGGAACCCGGCGGCGAGCGCGGCCGAAATGCCCGGCCGGGCCAGCACCCGGTCGAGCACCAGCTTCCAGAACCGGCTGCCCTCGGCCGGACGGCGGGTCCGGCGCATGAAGGGCAGCCGCCCGAGCATGACCTTGTCGCCGAGCAGCGACATCAACGCCGGCAGTACGGTCACCGAGCCGACTACGGCGATGAGCACGACAGAGATGGTCGCGACGGCGAACCCGGCGAACAGTTGCGTGCCAGCCAGGAACATCCCGGCCATCGCCACCAGCACGGTCATTCCCGAGATCAGCACGGACCGTCCGGATGTGGCGGCGGCGATCCGCAGCGCGGCCTCCCGGTCGCGTCCGCCCGCCCGCTCCTCGCGTTCGCGACGCAGGTAGAACAGGCAGTAGTCGACGCCGACCGCCATGCCCATCAGCAGCATCACCGAGCTGGCCGACTGATCAACGTGCAGCGCATGGCTGATCAGCGCGAGCAGCCCGTTGGCGGCGAGGAACGCGGTCAGCGCGAGCAGCACCGGCAGCAGCGCGGCTAGGAGCGCGCCGAACACCACGAGCAGGATGCCGAGCGCCAGCGGCACGACCGTCCATTCGGCGCGCTTCATGTCCTTCATGATCGTGTCGTTGAACCACTTGTTCGCGCTGGCCTCGCCGAACTGGTCGATCCGCACGCCCGGGTACGCGGTCCGCACTGCGGCGACCGCGTCGCTCACTGGCTGTACCCGGTCGGCCGCCTTGTTCCGATCGCCCTTCATCGCGAACTGGAGGAGCACGTCACGCCCGTTGGCGGAGGTGACCGGAGCGCGGACATCCTGTACCCGCCCGGTGGCCTCGATGCGGGATACGACCGCGTGCACGGCGGGCGCGAGGCTGGCTGTTCCCGCGCCGTGTATGAGCACGAGTTCCTGCGCCGACTGCGCGACGCCGGCGTCGGCGAGCAGTCGCGTCGCCTGGCCCGACTCACCGGTGCCGTACTCGGCCTGGGTCATGGCGACCTGTCCGGCCATGCTGCCGATCAGCATGGTCGCGATGACGAGCAGCAGCCAACTCCCGATCGCGGCGATCCGGTGCCGTGCGCTCCAGCCGCCGAGCGCGGCGGCGAGATTCAAATGTCTGGTCATGCTCCCATCCAGCATGCGTCCGCGGGTGGGCGGCCAGAGGACATAGTCGCCAACGCGGCGGACAGAAGTCCCGTCGCGCCTTGGCTCCCCGCAGGCAGTGACCGAGCCGCGGCGATAGCGTCCGGTGACCCTGGCATGTGTGGCAGTTTCGGTCGCCAGCGCGGCCTGGTGCGGATGTCGAGTGCAGCTCTGGCACCCGCATTTCGCAGATACCGGGCCCGCAGCCATCCACGGCTGCGGGCCCGGCGTGGGATGTCGCTGGGCTGTTACGGGTGGGCTTCCGGCTGCTGGCGGACCCTCAGGGCAGTTTCCACGTGGAACTGCCGGTGCATGCGCTGCTCCCTTGGCCGAAAGTAGGCGGTCGCCTCCGCCATCGGGATTACCTCGGGCTGGTCGACCTCGTAGGTGTGCCCGCTGGCCACGATGGCGGCCGAGCCCTTGCCGAGGACGTTCTTCAGCCAGTCAGTGCGCTCCCCGTACGGGAGGGCAATCAGGAACTGGTCATCATGCCGGGCCGCGATGACCGGTGTCTCGTAAGTCCGGCCTGATCGGCGCCCGACGTGGCGGACGACCGACGTGCCGGATCCTTCCTTGCCGGCTGATCTCAGGGCGACCGGCCGCATGGTCCGGGTGAACACGCGCAAGGCGTTCTGGATAGGACCTCTCATGCCCCGAGGTTCTCACCAGGCGGGGACCCGCGGTAGGGCCGAACGGCCTCAAGACGAGCGTCGCGATAGCGCCGCCGGGTGGGAATCCGGGAACTGGCGCGTTCCCCGTCTTGCAGGAGATCACGGCGCCCTTGCCGGTGCCTGGGTCAGCGGCGCATGTTGGCTGCGGCGTCGGACGCGGCCTCGGCTGCGGCTTGCAGAAAGCTGCGGACGGCATCCCGGTGTGCGGCAGGCACCTTGTCGGCGATCGCCCTGATCCGGGCGTGGTAGGCGGCCAGGCGGGCCGGGGTGCGCTCGATGGCCTGCGCGGACAGCTCGACCAGCACATATCGCCGATCGCTGGGATGGGGACGGCGCCGGACCCACCCCGCGTCCTCGAGCCGGTCGACGAGCATGGTCACCGCGCCCGAGGTGAGCGACAGGCGGTCGCCCAACTGGCGCTGGGTCAGCGGGCCGTCGGCCTCAAGGTGCTCAAGCGCGTCGAGGTCGGTCGCGCTGATGCCGGCATCGCTAGCGACCGCCGCGCGCATGCGGTCTCGTTCGAGGCCGAACCGCTGCAGGGTAGCGGCCATCAGGTCCGGTTCCAGGGTCGTCATTGATCTGAGTATAGCGAGCAGGTAAACTGCTTTGTAGCTAAGCTACTTAGTAAGTGAGCGACGTAGGGAGTGAGCTGTATGACCGTCTCGAATGCATCTGCCCCGGCCGCCGGCCGCCGCGAGCGGGCGCTGACGCTCGCCGCCGCCTGCCTGGCGCTGTTCGCGATCTTCCTGGACAACACCATCGTTAATGTGGCGATCCCGGCTATCCAGCATGACCTGGGTTCCGCGCCGGACCAGCTCAGCTGGACCGTCAACGCCTATGTCGTGGCGTTCGCGGGACTTGTCCTGCTCGGCGGCAAGCTCGGCGACCGCCTCGGACGGCGGAAAATGTTCGTAGCCGGCCTGCTGCTGTTCGCTGCCGGGTCAGCCGCCGGCGGGCTTGCCGCCAGTTCAGCGATGCTGATCGGGTCCCGGGTGGTGCAAGGGGCTGGCGCGGCACTGCTGGCACCCTTGTCACTATCACTGCTTGCCCAGGTGTACCGCCGCCGCGAGCTACCGCTGGTCATCGGAATATGGACCGGCGTGTCGGGCCTGGGGCTGGCAATCGGGCCGCTGGCTGGCGGGCTGCTAGTCGAGCACTCCGGCTGGCACGCGGTGTTCTGGGTCAACGTCCCGATCGCCCTCCTCGCAGCCGCGATAACTCTGGCCGGCGTCCCCAGGTCGGCCGGCTCCTCGGACGACAGAATCGACGTGCCCGGCGCCATGCTCGTCACCGCCGGCCTCATCTCCGCAGTGGCCGGGTTCTCCCGGGCGGTGAGCCACCCGTGGACCGACCCGTGGACTGTGGCCTTGCTCACCGCCGGCGCGGCGCTGCTGGCTGCCTTCACCGTGCAGCAGACGCGAGCCGCGAACCCGCTGATCCCGGTCGGCTGGCTGAAGGACCGGCATGTCGTAGTCTCGGTTAGCACGCTGATCCTGGCGTCCTTCGCGCTGTTCGGCACCATTTTCCTGGTGTCGCTGTACCTGCAGGACATTCGCGGCTACAGCCCCGTCCAGGCGGGCGTCCGGATGCTCCCGCTGACGCTAACCACCTTGTTCGTCGCGCCCGTGGCGGGCAAGTTCGCCGCGCGGTGGGGCTCGAACGGGGTGCTGCTGGCCGGGCTGGCGCTGACCGGTGCCGCCACCGTCAGCATGACCCAGCTGGACGTGCACAGCGGCTACGACTGGTTCGCAGTCCGGCTGGCCGTCTTGGGTATCGGGCTGGCCCTGGCCCTGCCGACCGTAGTGACCATGCTCATCACGCGGATACCAGCCGAGCGCGTGGGAGTGGGCTCTGGCCTGGCAACGATGAGCCGCCAGTTCGGTGGGGCACTCGGCCTGGCCCTACTGGCCTCCATCGGCAGCCGAGTGGCCGGAGACTCCTTCGAGCACAGCACCGGCCTGACCGCGCTGCGCGGCCTGGCGGCCGGCGGCCAGGTCGGCGACGTGCGGCACCTCGCCGGGGCAGCCGCCGCGGCCGCCGCCACCCAGTCCTTCCTCGACGGCTTCACCGTGGCCATGTGGCTTGCCACCGCGACCGTAGCAATCGCCCTGCTCGTCGTGGCCGCACTAGCGCGGACCGCCGCCCACCCGGCAGCAAACGCCGAGGCCATCAGCCCGGCGCCGCCTCCCCTGCACGCACCCCGGCCGAAGCACCGGCCCATGCCGCCCAACCCGCGCCGGACACCAGCCAGCGCACCGCAGGCCAGCACGGAACGACCTGGAGGACAGTCATGAACACGACGCACCCGAGCCCACCACCGACCCTGCCAGACAACAGCGGCAACGCGGTGACCGCAACCGAGCTCACCCGCCGGTACGGCACGGGCACCACCACGGTAGACGCACTGCGCGGGGTGTCGCTGGCAGTGCCCCACGGGGAACTGGCTGCCATCATGGGCCCGTCCGGATCAGGCAAGTCGACGCTGCTGCACATCCTCGCCGGCCTGGACCGGCCCACCTCAGGCGAGGTCACGATCGGCGGGCGGGCACTGGCCGGCCTTGACGACCGCGACCTCACCCTGCTGCGCAGGACCCAGGTGGGGTTCGTGTTCCAGTTCTTCAACCTGCTGCCGATGCTGACCGCCGAGGGCAACATCATGCTGCCGCTCAAGCTCGCGGGCAAGCGGCAGGACCCGGACTGGGTAAACGAGCTGATCGGCAAGGTCGGCCTGAGCGACCGCCGCGACCATCTCCCCTCCCAGCTGTCCGGAGGCCAGCAGCAGCGGGTGGCCATCGCCCGGGCGCTGGTAATGCGCCCGACAGTGATCTTCGCCGATGAGCCGACCGGCAACCTTGACTCACGCGGCGGAGCGGAGATCCTGGCACTGCTGCGGGCCGCCGCGGACTCCTACCACCAGACCATCGTCATGGTGACCCACGAGCCGCGGGTGTCCACCGTCGCCGACCGCACCCTCTCTGCCAAGCTGTCGTGAGGCACCCGCCCCTCAGTAACCACTGACACTCCCCGAGGGCGGGGACGGAGACGCTTTCCTAGATGACAATGACCTCGCTCGACCGCATGCCGCTGGCCGGCGATGCTGGACGGGTGACCGGCGAGCAGGAGCGCCCGGATCCGGAGGTGCCCGAGAAGGCCCGCCGGCGGACGTTCACCGCGCAGTACAAGCAGGAAGTCCTGGCCGCTTACGAGGCGGCGGCGCCTGGTGAGAAGGGCGCGATCCTGCGCCGGGAGGGCCTGTACTCCAGTCTCATCACCGAGTGGCGGCGGGCCCGCGATGCCGGCGCCCCGGCGAGCCCGGCGCGGGCGTCCGGACGCCCGGCGGCCGACCCGCGAGACGCGCAGATCGCCCGGCTGCAGAAAGAGAAAGCCAAGCTGGAGCAGGAGCTGGCCAAGGCCCGCTTCGTGGCCGATGTGCAGTCAAAACTGCAGGCGCTCTTGGAGACGATCTCCGAGGGCGCGGACTCCGAGCACGGGTCGAGTTCGTGACCGACGAGGCGATCGCCCTGCTCGCGCCTCAGATCGGCACCAGGGCGGCCTGCCGCGCGGCCGGCGTGGCGCAGGCTACCTGGTACCGGCGGCACCGGATCAGCCCGCCAGCGCCCAGGCCGGCCTCGGTCCCGCATAAGGAGCGGGCCCAGCCGCGGGCGCTGGCCCCCGCCGAGCGGAAGGCAATCCTGGACGCGCTGCACAGCAGCCGGTTCGCTGACCTGGCCCCGGACGAGGTATGGGCGACCTTGCTGGATGAAGGAACTTACCTCGGATCGGTGTCCACCTACTACCGGGTGCTGCGCGAGGCCGGGGAAAGCCGCGAGCGGCGGCGTCAGGCGACGCACCCCGCCGCGGTCAAGCCCGAACTCGTCGCCACCGGGCCGAACCAGGTCTACTCCTGGGACATCACCAAGATCCACGGCCCGGTCAAATGGACCTACTACCACCTCTACGTCATCCTCGACATCTACAGCCGGTACGCCGTCGGCTGGATGGTCGCGACCCGGGAGTCCGCCGTGCTGGCGGAGAAGCTCATCGCGGAGACCTGCGCCAAGCAGGGGATCACCCGCGGCCAGCTCAGCCTCCACGCCGACCGCGGCTCCTCCATGACCTCCAAGCCCGTCGCGCTGCTGCTCGCCGACCTCGGCGTCACCCAGTCCCACTCCCGCCCCCACGTCAGCAACGACAACCCGTACTCCGAAGCGCAGTTCAAGACCCTCAAATACCGGCCGGCGTTCCCCGCCCGGTTCGCCACCATCGAGGCAGCCCGCGCCCACTGCCAGGAATTCTTCGGCTGGTACAACAACGACCACCATCACGGCGGACTCGGCCTGCACACCGCCGCCGACATCCACCACGGCCACGCCCCCGCCGTCCGGGCCGCCCGCGCCCAGGTCCTGGACGCCGCCTACCTCGCCCACCCCGAGCGCTTCGTCAGCAAGCCACCCGCCCCGCCGAAACTGCCAGGCACATCCTGGATCAACCCGCCCCAGGAAGAAGGAGACCAGCACTCAGTAATGCTCGCGTGACGGTGCCTCGTTCAGGTTGACAGATTCCGGCATCGTGCTGCTCGCCGATGGCCTGATCGTCGACGAGCTCTCGCACCCGTCAGCAGCTGCCATCCTCCAGGCGATCGAGAAGGCGGGCTGACCATGTTCAACGTCGTCCTCCGCGGGCTGTGGGCCCGCAAGTCACGCGCGGTCCTGACCATGCTGGCGGTGGTGCTTGGCGTGGCCATGATCAGCGGAACCTTCGTCCTCATGGACACCGTCATGAGCGCCTATTCCGGCATCTTCAACACCGCCTACGAGCACACGGACGCGGTGGTGACCGCCCAGTCCCCGTTCGGGGCCATCGGATCGGCCAAGCAGCCGGTGCCCGCCAGCCTGCTGTACCGCATCCGGGCCCTGCCGGAAACGCAGAAGGCGCACGGCTACATCGACTCCCACGCCCAGCTCACCAGCGCCGCCGGGACCGCCATCGCCAGGTCCTCCGAGGAAGCGTCCGTCTTCGGCCTCCCCGCCCGCGAGCTGGACGCGATGAACCCGCTCGGCCTGGTGAGCGGCACGTGGCCGTCCGGACCCGGCGAGATCATCATCGACCAGGCCACCGCGACCAGGTACCACCTCAGGGTCGGCACCACGGTCGGGCTGGTGGCCCGCAAGCCGCTCGAGCGGTTCCGCGTCACCGGGATCTTCCGCTTCGCGGGAGCAACCGCCCTCGGGCCCACCCAGTTCGCCGCTGTCGACCTCGCCGTCGCCCAGCGCATCTTCGGCAAGCAGGGGTGGTTTGACGAGATCGACATCGCTGCCCGACCGGGCATATCCGTCAGCAGGCTCCTCACCGTCATCCGCGGCATCGCCCCACCGGGCGTGCAGGTCAAGACCGCCGCACAGCAAGCCAGCACCGCCACCTCCGACGTCGGCCAGCAGTTCGCGCCGCTGCGCTACGCGTTGCTGGCCTTCGGCGCGATCGCCCTGCTCGTCGGCTCGTTCGTCATCTTCAACACGCTCTCGATCACCGTCGCCCAGCGAACCCGGCAGCTGGCCACCCTGCGTACCCTGGGGGCGTCCCGCCGCCAGGTCCTCGCGTCGGTCCTGGCCGAGGGAACCATCATCGGCGCGGCTTCTTCCCTGGCCGGCCTCGCGGCAGGCATCGGCGCCGCCAAGGGCCTCAGCGCCCTGCTGGGCGCCTCCGGCATCCAGTTGCCCGCCGCCAGTACCGTGCTCACCTGGCGCACCGCCGCCATCAGCCTCACCGCCGGGATCGCCGTCACCCTCGCCGCCAGCGGTGCCCCCGCGCTGCGGGCCATGCGGATCGCGCCCATCGCCGCGATCCGGGAGGGGACGGCACCGCCTCCGCGATCGCGGCTGCGCCGCCCCGCCGTGACCGCCGCGGCCACCATCCTCGGTGCAGGCGCGCTGGTGCCCGCGGTTGTGCTGGGCGGACTGCCCGTGGCCACCCGGCTGCTGCTGCTGGCCGGCGGCGCCCTGGTGCTGTTCACCGGCGTGGCCGGCGCGTCCCGCTGGTTCATCGGACCGCTCGCGGCGGCCATCGAGAAGCCGGTCGAGCATTTCACCCGCGCCGCCGGCGAGCTCGCCCGCGAGCAAACCCGGCGCAGCCCCGCTCGCACCGCCACAACCGCCGCAGCCCTCACCGTCGGCGTGGCGCTCATCGCCTTCGTCGCCGTCATGGCCCAGGGAGTGCGAGCCAGCACCGGCATCTCCATCAGGCAACAGGTGGCCGCTGGCTACGTCATCACCCCCCAGGGCGATGTCCTGGCTCCTGACGTGCAACATGCCCTAGCGGCGGCCGGCATCCGCAGCGCCAGCGTGCGCGCCGGCACCGTGCACGCCTTCGGCACCAACCAGGCCGTGACCGGCGTAGCCCCCGCCGACATCGCTCGTTCCTACCGGTTCGAGTGGACCGGCGGGCCGGGCAGCACGGCGCTGACCTCACTCGATGCCGACGGGGTGCTCGTGGCCAGCGACTTCGCCGCCGCCCACCACCTCAAGACAGGCACGCTGATCACCGCCGAGACCACCGCCGGCACCATCCTCCGGCTTACCGTGCGCGGCGTGTACGCCGAACCCAAGCTCAGCCCGCTGCTGGGCGCCATGACCGTCACCACCAGCCTCTTCGACCGCAGCTTCACCACCCCGGGCGACAAGGCCGTCCTCGTCAGCACCGGCACACAGAGACCGGCCGGCCGCGCCGCCGTCCAGGCGGCCCTCAAGCCCTTCCCGACGGCGCAGGTCGACACCCTCGATGAGTACATCACCGCGCAGCAGGCGCCGGTCGCCACGCTCCTGAACGTGTTCTACGTCCTGCTCGCCCTGTGCGTGGTCATCAGCCTGCTCGGGATCATCAACACCCTTGCCCTGACCATCACCGAGCGGACCCGCGAGATCGGCGTGCTGCGCGCCCTCGGCATGACCAGGACCCAGCTACGGCGGATGATCCGGATTGAGAGCCAGATCACCGCCCTCATCGGGGCGGCCACCGGGATCGCCGCCGGCCTCTTCCTCGCCGCGCTCACCGCCCGCGCGCTGTCCGCCTGGAATATCGGCTTCGCCATCCCCTGGACGACCCTGGCCATCCTGCTCGCCGGCGCGTTCGCGGCCGGCACCCTCGCGGGCGCCGGCCCAGCCCGCAGGGCCGCGCGCATGGATCCCCTCCAGGCACTGTCCTACGAGTAAAGGAGGAAGCCATGGCTCGCACCGGCACCCCGCCCACCGATGCCGCTCGCCCCCGCCCGTCGAAGAGGGCATCCAGCCTCGCTGCCGCCCTGTCCCTGATGTCCGGGCGCGGCCGGCAACACGCCCGGAGCGGGCCTCCAGGAACGATCCTCGTCGTGCTGAGCGCCGGGCCCAAGACCCTGGCCGAAATCGAGGACGCCTTCCGGGCATACGGCCGCCGGCTGCCTGGTGGCCCGCGACCGCGCATTGGCGGCCGCGGTATAGGCACCCGGCTGGGGCTCAGCCTGGCTCTGACCATGGCCAGCGCTGTCGAGGCCGGGTGGGCAGGCCCAGGCGGGGACGGGGACCGATTCTCGCTGACCGACGCCGGCCACGCCGAAGCCGACCGCGCTCTGGGCGACCTGCGTTCCCGCCGCCGCCGGGTGCACCGCCTTCTCCGGCCGTCATCCGCGGCCGCCGTCACCATGGCCGCGCAGATCGCGATCACCGCGATCAAGGTCCCTGCCGCCTTGACCTCGGGCAGCACCGGCCAGCTTAACGACACGGCCGAGGAACTGCTCGACGTCATCGCCAGCACCGCTGTGTATCTCGGCGTGCGCCGCAACGCCGAACGTCTCGCCAACATCGTCGTGGTTGCCCTCATGGCCGCCACCGGCTGCGTGACCCTCGCGCTCGCCGTGCGCCGCCTTGTCGTGCCGGCGACACCCGCGGTGAGCTGGTACCCGTTAGCCGTCGCCGCCGCCACAGTACCCGTCTATGCCGTCCGCTCGGCCTATGAGCGCAGCGCCGGCCTCCGCGGTGGCAACGTGTCGCTCGTCAGCCAGTCGGTCGATTCTCGCAACCACGCCCTCAGCGGGCTGGCAGTGACATTGGGACTGATCAGCGTCACTCTTCACGCAACCGTCATCGACACCGTTATCGGTCTCGTGCTGGCTCTCACGATCCTCAAGAGCTGCGCCGACCTGACCCGCGACTTGACCCGCTCCCACCGCAGCGGCCAGCAACCTGGGCAGTCCAGGTACTCGCTGTGGATCGCCGACCGCCTCGAGCAGGCAATCAGGGCCCGCATCAAGACCTGGCTGCTGTACCTCGTCGGCGCGGAGAGCGTCACCGCCCGGGCCGAGCTGCTCCGCCGCGCCGCCGCAGCCGCCGATCCTGACGTCAACCCCCTGCTCGGCGAATACGGCATGGAAGCCGATGCCTGCACCATGATCGAACCTGCCATCGACGAGCTCATCAAGCACGGTCTCCTGCTCGGCACAGAACCGCTCGCCATTACCGACGCCGGGCGCCGCCAGCTGCAGCGCGCGCTCCGGCGACGCCTCTAATGCCCCGTGGGCAGGCCCGTCATCACCCAGGAGGAAACACCATGAAACCCGACCTGTTCTTCTACCGGCTCGCCTACCGTTCCGGCAGGCCCAGGTGGGACAGCACTGAGCCCCGGCCTGCGCGAGCGACCTTGAAAGAGAACACGGGCACCCGGTACCCGGCGCGGCGAAGTACTAGCAGTACCGCTAGGGCCCAGAAGATGGCGAGAACGCTGCTGGCGATCCGCAACCGCATCGGCAGGTAGGTCTGGCCGCCGCCCATCGCGGCGCGACCCAGCGGGGCACCCAGAGCCAGGGCCAGTTCGAAGATCGCCATTCCGGCGAATCCCACCGCCGCTGCCACTCCGGCCGCCGAGCAGGACGCTCGCCCCGGACGCGCGGTTGGTTCGATCGTGAAGGTTTTCATTGTCTCCCCTTAGTTTCCGGTGCACGTCTATGCTCCGGCTGTTGCAGGATGGCAGCGGGGCTAGGCAGACCAGGCATGAGACACCCGCCCGGTCTCCTGGCCGCCCATGTCCAGCCCGGCCATGTGATCACCCCAGCTAAGAGACCTGATGTCACTTCAACGTGGCCACAGCGCCCTGAGCGGAGCCAGGCCCGTAATGCCCGGAATAAGTGGCCGTTGGTCACCGCGGGGCCAAGAGTCCCGCTGATGCCAGGAAGTTGGGCCCTGGCCGCCGGAGTGGAGAGGGCGGAGCGTGGATGAGGCGACCGCTGGCGTCCGGACGAGGTGAGGCAGCGATGAGCAGCAGGCGGCGGGAACCCAGTGTTTCCCGGCTAGGCAAGTCCGCGCGCGGGCGGCGCCTGGACCGTGACCCGGCGCGGCGGCCTTCGGACCGCGGGCGCCATGACGCGGCTCTCACCGTCATCAAGGCCACGCACACGCTGGCCTGGCTTTCCATCGAGTCCTGTATGGCCTACGTGCTCTATGCGGGTGCCACCAGGCGCACTGACCGTCGCGCCGCCCTGGCGGGCGCGGTGGTGGCTGGCGAGAGCCTGGTCTTCGCGTCAAACGGATTCCGCTGCCCGCTCACCAAGTTCGCCGAGAGCCTCGGAGCCGCGGACGGCTCGGTCACCGACATCTGGTTGCCCCGCTGGTTCGCCCGCAACCTTCCCGCCATCCACGTGCCGCTCCTTGCTGCGGCTGCATACCTGAACGGCCGCAACCTCTGCCAGCGGCAGCGCCACCTCTAGGCTGACCCGGGCTACCCTGTCCCGGTCCGTCTTTACCGGTCGGTCGGCTTTACCGACCAGGTCCGCACGCGGGAATTCCGCTTCTCCTGAAAAGAGGCAGTCGTTGCGGATCGCGCGGAAGTTCGCGGATACCGAAAGCCTGCGCCCGGTGGTCCGCGCGGCCTTCGGCAAGGATCGGTCTCTGCGTACAGCAGAGCGGCTTGCCGGCGGGTCGAAGAAGGGTGCCTACCGCCTGACGATGGACGACGGCGGCACGGCGCTCGTATATGCCTGGGACGATTCCGAGGACTACTGGCAGGGCGTGCTTCCCGAGGGCGCCGATGATCCAGACGACCCGTTCTCGCACGCTTCTGGCCTCGCCTTGTTCGAGGCTGCGGCGCGCCGCCTGACATCCGCGGGTATCCGGTGTCCTGAGCTCCTGCTAACCGATCGCTCCAGGGACTTGTATCCGGCGGACATCGCAGTGGTTGAGGACGTGGCGGGGGGCAGCCTTGAGGCATTGCTGGAGGAGGATCCCGTGGCGGCACAGCGCCCGCTAGCGGTGCTTGCCGACTGGCTGACCGCCATGGCAGACGTCCGCTCCCCGTCATTCGGGAAAGTGGCGTTCGTCGACGCGGGCGGTCGTTCTCGCCGGACGTCGTGCGAGAGGGTCATGCTAGACCGGGCGCTAGCCCAGCTCTCAGAGATCGCGGGACGTGACCGGCGCGCCGCCGCCGCTCAGGGTCGCATTGAGGAAACCCTGCACGCCCTGGCCGAGCCCATCATGCCGCACGTGACCGTGGCACTCGTGCACGGCGAACTCGGGCCGGACCATGTCCTGCTCGACCGCGGCGGCGAGCCTGTGCTGATCGACATCGAAGGCACAATGTACTTCGACGTCGAGGTAGAGCACGTCTGGATGCGCATGAGGTTTGGCGAGCACTACGCGAATCTCCGCCAGACCGGCCTCGACGTGGACCGCCTCAGGCTCTACCAGCTGTGCATGCATCTGGATCTCGTCGCGGGTCCGTTGCGGATCGCGGGCACCAGCCATCCGCAGCGCGAGTGGTTCAGGGGCGTGGCCGAGCACCACCTCCAGCGTGCCCTGCAGTTCCCGGTTCAGCTGGGCTAACTGGCGACTTCGGCGGCTGGCGCCTGCGCGCCGCCCGATGATAGCCATCACGAAACCGGCGAACCGGTAGTTCCGGTCCCTACGAACCGAGACCGCGGCGGACCGCCATCTCCACCGGGGAGTAGGCGCCATCCGGGCGCTGCAGTTCCAGTGGCGCGACCGGCGTCAGGGGCGGCTGAGCCATGAACCTGGGCTCTCGCCCCCGGTGCGGCTGCGCGCTGTGGATCAGGAACGGGTGGCACAGGTACACGTCTCCGGGTCGACCCGTTGCCAGAGCTGGAGCGCGGTCGGGTGAGTCGAGTTTGCCCGCCGCGTGCATGGCCGCACTGGCCGCGTAGAAGCTCATGCCCCGGTCGCCTGCCGGAACGAGGAACGGCGGCACGTCCAGGTGCGAGCCGACCTTGATCAGGGTCGGCGCGTCATCGGGGCCGACGTCGGAGAACAGGAACAGCATCAGCAGGGCGCGCCCCCTGGACCGCAGGTTCAGGCAGTACCCGTTCTCGCCCTCGATCGTGTAGCTGCCCTCCATGTGCCATCCGGCGTCGCCGGGATTGTCGGGGTGCGGGAACCTGATCGGGAACGTGCCGAGTCCGTCGCGTGGCACCCAGCGGCCGGCTCCGACGAGCTGATCGAACGCCTCGTGCAGCACCGGCGTGTTGGCGGCGGCGTTGAACAGGTCGCCGCCGTAGCCGTCGAGCCGGATGACCGGCTTCGTCCAGGTGGCCGGGTCATCGGGGTCAAGTCCCGTCTCCCGCCACAGGAATGCACGGCACTGCTCGGCTAGGGCTCGGGGGAATGCCTCGGGAACGCAGACGAAGCCGTCGCTGATGAACCGCTCGACCTCATCGGCTGTCAGCACGCTCGTGATTCTGCTTGGCGTCCATCACCCAGGCAACTGAATTACCGCGCCGGGAGACCCCGAAGAGCTAGACGGAAGTCCCGGGAGGGGACTTGAGCAACGGCCCGGCCTCGGCCGGATAGCCGGACCGCCGCTGCCGCAGCGCCCTGGCCGCGATGCGGATCAGGTCGACGTGCACGCCCGCGGCGCCGGCCGGGTCGTGCACCTTCAGCTTCACGTCGACGCTCACCGAAGTCCCGCCCCAGGCCTGGGCCTCGATGTTGATGTGCGCCACCTTCTGCGACTCCAGGTGCGGCAGGTAGCCGAGCGGTGCAACCTGCACCCGTTCGGCCGCTGATCCATTGGCGGCGAGGGCGTTCAGCTTGGACTGATGCTTGGTGTTGCTGTTCTCCACCAGGTTCTTGAAGTCCTCGGTGCCGCCGAGATTGACCTGATACGAGCTGGTCAGGGTGAGCCCGCGTTCCTCCAGCAGCCGCAGCAGGGCGTGATGGACGACGGAGGTGCCGAACTGGCTCGCCAGGTCGTCACCGAGCAGCGGCAGCCCCGCCGCGACGTACCTGTTAAGCACCTGCGGATCGCGGGCCACCGCGTCGGAGGTGGTGTTGATGAACGCCGCCCCCGCGAGCAGCGCCGCCTCGGCATAGGCGCGCGCCGTCTCCGGCCGGCCGCTTGGCGCCGCGTACAGCACCACCTCGGCCCCGGCGAGGTCGCCGGCGACGCGCTCCACCTCGCCGGGCTCCGCACCAGTCAGGCCGCGGCGCACCGTGACGCCCGACAGCGGCAGCTCGCTGGCGAGCCGCGGGAAGTTGTTGGGCGGCAGGAAGATGACCTCGCACAGGTCCCGCCCGACCTTGTCTGGCGAGGTGGCGAAGGCCGCCGCGAATTCGATGTCCGCCACGCCGAGCCCGTCGAGCACCGGCCGGCTGATACCGACCAGGCTCCCCGTGGCACGGTGCACGGCGATTCCCTGCACCAGTGCGGAAACGTTGTTGCCGACCCCGACGACTGCGACCTTCACGCGTTCAGACACGGACGCCAATATAACGGTGGGTTCTGCGGGTATCGTCGGTCCGTGCCCCTGCCTGATGTGATTCGGCCGCTGCTCGACCGCTTCGCGACCGAGGCCGGCGGTACGCTGCCGCTGGCCGCACTGTGGGCGCACGGTTCCCTCGCGCTGGGGGACTACCAGCCAGGACGCAGTGACCTGGACCTCGTCGCGCTGATCGAGAAGGTGCCGGCCAGCGAGCAGAAGCAAGACCTGCGGCGGGTGCACGAGGCGCTGCACAGCCAGGTACCGCTCGCGGAAAAGCTGCACTGCTCGTACGTCGTCAGGTCCGAGCTGGACGACACCGACCGCAGCCACCTGACCTGGGCCCACGGCGAGCAGTTCGAACGCATCGTGTCGCCCGTCACCCGAAGGGAGCTCCTGCAGGGCGGCCTGTCCCTGCTCGGTCCCGACCCGGCAACCGTGGTTCCCCCGGTGACCGACGATGACCTCGCGGATTACGTGCGCGGCGACATGCGGGACTACTGGTACCCCAAGACCGTCATGCCCGACCTGTGGCTGGCCGACATCTGGGTTGACCTGGGGCTGCTGACCTTCGCGCGGGCAACGGTAACGCTCCGGGAGGGGCGGCTCATCACTAAGCGCGAGGCACTTGACGTCCTGCCGGGCCTGGGCGCGCCTCGCGCCGTGCTCCGGGACATCTTCCAGCGGCGCTACGAGAACCCGCCGCCCATCTCGGTGAGCTGGCGGGCCGAGCGGGGACTCCTGACGAGAACCTACCTGCGCGAGGCGATGAGGCAGTTCCTGGCGCTGGCCTGAACGTAGCTTGTCCCGGGGGCGGCGGGGCCGCGCTCAGGCCAGCCCGGCCCTCAGGAGACCGGCTTGAACGTCGGCGTCTGGCTAGGGCAGCACCACGAGCTTGCCCGCGGCCTGGTTGCTCTCCATGTACTCGTGCGCCGCGACGATGTCCTCCAGGCGGAAGACGCGGTCGATGGTGGGCCGGTAGACGCCGCCTTCCACCTGACGGATGATCCGCTGCAGCACGGCCGCGCCGCGCTGCCCTTGAGGCAGTCGCTGTGAAAGGCCGTGAGCCTGGTTCCCGGCGGGATCATCGCGATCGGCTCGAAGTCCGGGATCGTCCAGCCGCTGAGCGAACCCGACATGCACACAGTCCCGCCGCGGCGGACCAGGTGCAGCGAGTCCACGATGGTGTCCGTCCCAATGAGATCCAGAACGGAATCGGCGCCCTCTGGCCAGACCCGGTGCACGCTTGCCGCCAGCAAGCCGTCCCCGTCGATGAACGCATGGTCGGCGCCTGCCGCCTGCAGCGCGCGAGTGCTATCGCGCCGGCGGGTCGTGGCAGCGGTCTCGATACCGCAGCCGGCCCGGCTCGCGCCGGATCATCCCGCGGTGTTCCTGGTCTCCGGCCTGGCCCGCGAAATCCTGCTCGCCCTTACCGGCGAGCGGGGCGACGGCCGCGCCGCGGGCGGCTATGACCGTGCCGCGCTCGAGCGCCTGCGCCGGGTCCTGGTCGATGAGCTCCGCGAGGCACGCGAGCAGCCGCTGCACCTGCCGCAGCCGCGCGACGACCGGGTGCGGGCCGTCGCGCTGATGCTGCGCGAGGACCCCGCGGACAACACCTCACTGGCCGAACTCTTGGCGGCCGCGGGAGCTAGCGCCCGGACGCTCAGCCGGCTGTTCCGCACCGAGCTCGGCATAACCTTCTATGAATGGCGCACGCAGCTGCGCATCTACCACGCGCTCGTGCTACTCGCCGACGGTCACGACACGAGCTACGTGGCCCACGCCTGCGGCTGGGCGAACCCAAGCAGCTTCATCGCGGCCTTCGCCGGCATCATCGGCACCACGCCCGGCCGCTACCGGACTGGTGACGTGCCGGGATGACTGGATGCTGTCCGGTGTGGTGCCGGCTTGCGGGCCACCGGTGGTGATGGCGGCCAGCAGGGCGGGGGTGTGGGTGCGGTTGCCGGCCTGGGCGGCCTGTTCCATGGCGGCACGGGCCGCCGGTTCGGGGGTGTCCGGCGGGATGGTGAGCAGGTCGGTCCGTCCGGTCCGGGCGAGCGCGGTGAGCAGCCCGGCGGGCATTGTCTCGAACCAGCCGAGCCGTATGACGCGGCTGCCTGCCGGGCCATCGACGCGCAGCCGGCGGGGCCGGCTGGCGTCCCAGCCGGCCCCGCCGAGCATGATGCGGCTGACTGGGCCGTGCCGCTCGTCGATGGCCAGGATCAGTCCTGGCAGCTCGGCGGCCGGGTCCATCGACCGGGGCCACCAGCCTCCGTCGAGCAGCGTGGGGGCCGACAGGTCAGGCTGCAGCCGCAGCCGTGGCCGGGATCGCGGTGCCAGGCTGGTCGCGGTGGGGCGTTCGGCGGTGTCCGTCATGGTCGTCGCTCCTTCCGGGGCCGTTGCCTACCGGCCGGGCGTGGCTGGGGCGGGCGGCTGGCGGTGCCGGTCGCGCCGCATGATCACGCGCAGCTGGGTGATCCGCGCGGTTCCCGCGGCGGCCATGATCAGCGCGCCGGCGATGACGGCGAACAGCAGCGCCACGGCCAGCGACAGGCGCAGGTGCGCGCCCAGGAAGCTGATGTTCACGGCGTGCGCGTTCTGGATGATGAAGATCAGCACCACGATGAGGACGGCGGCGCCGGCGATCAGCGCGGTGCGCATGCCGCTGATGCGGGTCTTCAGCCGACGGCGGGGCGCGGCGGACGGAGGCCGGGGCGGCGGGGCGGAGCCGTTGAGCGAGGGCGGCGGCAGGGTGGCGGCGGCGTGTGGTGCGGCTGGCTCGGTCATGGCGCTTCTTCCGTTGCGAAACGGGGAGTGGTCGCAAGTGACGCGGCTGCCCGTTGCTGACCCGGGTGCCCAGCCGGGCCGGCCTGGCGTTTCCCGGTGTCTCAAGATCAACTCTATGCTAGAACTATAAAACTAGCAATGTATTTCTAGAAACCACGGTGGTATGGTCATGACGTGGAGAGCTGGAGCTTCCTGACCAATCACGCGCGGGTCCTGCTGCGCATCGCCGACGACCCGGATGCCCGGCTGCGGGACATCGCCGCGGCGCTGGGCATCACCGAGCGCAGCGCGTACAGCATCGTGACCGACCTGACCGCGGCCGGGTACCTCGTCAAGCAGAAGGATGGCCGCCGCAACCGCTACCAGATCCAGGCCCACCTCCCGCTCCCCGAGCCCACCAGCCGGGAGCGCACGATCGGCGAGATCCTGGCCCTGCTGGCCGGCGCCGGCACGGCGCCGTGACCGGCCGGCGCGGGGCAGGAACGCCGCCGGCGCGACAGCAGTGCCCGCAGCTGGAATACCCGCAGCTCCGCCCCCCCGGGAGCGGAGCGGACAGGAGCACCCATGCCAGTACCGTCGCAGCCAGCACATCTCAGTAAGCATCAGCGCAGCACGCTGCGCCAGATCTTCCAGCATCCCGCGGGCCACAACATCGGGTGGCGCGCCGTGCTGTCGCTGCTGGCGGCGGTCGGCTCAGCCGAGGAGCGGCACGACGGCAAGGTCGCCGTCACCATCGGGGCCCAGACCGAGTACTTCGAGCCGCCCCGCCACAAGGACATCACCACCCAGGCAGTTGTCAACCTGCGCCGGATGCTCACCCAGACCGGCTACCGAGCCGACGCGGCAAAGCCGCCAGCGGGATCAGCGCCCTGAACCCGGGCCGCCAGACACCCGCGTGCGCATGCGCCAGCCCGGACGCGACTGGCTGGTTCGTCATCGAAGTTGCGGCGTGGAGACCCCGGCCTTCAGGCCGGGGAGGAAACGCCGCTCCCCCTTCCGCGTGTCGGCTCATCCATGACGGTTCCTTCCGGTAGAATTCAAACATGCGTACGGCATACAAGTGCCGGGCCTACCCAGATCCCGAACAAGCGAGCGTGCTGAACCGCACCTTCGGCTGCGTCCGCGTCGTGTGGAACCGCACCCTGGCCTGGCGCCAAGACCGCTACCGCACCGAGCAGGCCAGCACGAGCTACGCCCAGGCCAGCGCGTACCTGACCGCCTTGAAGGCCACCGACGACCTCGGCTGGCTGACTGAGGTGTCCAGCGTCCCCCTGCAGCAGGCGCTCCGCCACCAGCAGGCCGCGTTCGCCGGCTTCTTCGCCGGCCGCGCCCGCTGCCCCCGGTACAAGTCCCGCGGCGGGCGGCAGTGCGCCGAGTACACCCGCTCGGGGTTCCGGTACCGCGACGGGCAGCTGTTCCTCGCCAAGATGAGCACGCCGCTGGCGTTCGCCTGGTCGTGGCCGCACATCGACCCGGCGTCCATCGAGCCGAGCACGGTGACGGTGTCCCGCGACCCGTGCGGGCGCTGGTACGTCTCCTTCGCCGTCGAGGTGCCCGAGCCCGCGCCGCTTCCCGCCGCCGGTGCCGTCGTGGGTGTGGACCTGGGCATCACCGACTTCGCCGTCACCAGCGACGGGCACAAGATCGCGAACCCGCGCCGCCTGGCCCGGCGGGAACGCAGCCTGGCCCGTTACCAGCGGCGCCTGGCCCGCTGCCAGCAGGGGTCGGCGAACCGGGCCAAGGCCAGGGCCAAGGTGGCCCGGGCGCACCGCAAGGTCCGCGCGTCGCGGGCCGATTTCCTGCACCGCACATCGGCCAGGCTGGTCCGCGACCACGACCTGCTCGTGATCGAGGACCTTGCCGTGAAGAACATGGTCCGCAACCGGCCGCTGGCCAAGGCGATCTCCGACTGCGGCTGGGGTGAGTTCAGGCGTCAGCTCGAGTACAAGGCGGCCAGGGCCGGGCGGCGGCTGATCGTGACCGGCCGGTTCTTTCCGAGCAGCAAGACCTGCTCCGCCTGCGGGCACCAGCTCACAGAACTCCCGCTCAGCACCCGGACATGGCACTGCCCGTCCTGCGGCACCCGGCACGACCGGGACGTCAACGCCGCCAAGAACATCCTGGCGGCAGGTCTTGCCGTTACTGCCTGCGGAGCTGATGTCAGACACCCCGGGACCTCCCGGGTGCGGTCGGCCGTGAAACAGGAACCCCGGCCCGTGAGGGCCGGAATCCCCGTTCCTCAGGACGGGGAGTAGTCAACCTGACGTGGTCACGAGAACCTTCACGTGATTGCCCGAAGCGGCGATCTCGAAGGCCTCGGCCACCTGCGCGAGCGGCCGGGTGGCGGTCACGAAGTCCGCGGCCCTGACGGCACCCTGGCCGAGCAGCCCGGCCGATTCCCGGTAGTCCTCGGGAAGATAGGTGGCGCTGCCCTGGATGCGGATCTGGTGGTCCTGCACGATCGGCAGCGGGACGGTGACCGCGCTGGCCGGGACGCCGACGACGACGACCGTTCCGCCCCTGTCGGCGATGGCGATCGCCTGGTCCGTCGACGACTGGACGGCGACGCAGTCGAAGACGATGTCCGCACTTCCGCCCAGCGACTTCCGCACCTGCCCGGTGACGTCCGGCGAGCGCGCGTCGATGGTCACGTCGGCGCCGAGTGCCGCGGCCCGGTCGCGTTTGCCGGGATTCGGGTCGGTGCTGACGATCTTCCCCGCGCCGTGCGCGCGCAGCACCGCGAGGGTGAACAGCCCGATGGTCCCGGCCCCGAGAACGGCGACGGAACGGCCGGTGACGTCGCCCGCCAACCGGACGGCGTGCACCGGCGTGGACAGCGGCTCGATGAGCGCCGCGCTGTGGTCGTCGAGGGCGTCAGGCACCGGGAACAGCCGGTCGCCGGGCAGCGTGAAGAAGTCCGCCATGCCGCCCTGCGGATAACCGCAGCCGAAGAACTGCAGGTTCTCGCACAGGTTCTCCCGCCCGGAGGTGCACATCTTGCAGTGCCAGCAGGGCAGGTAGGGCGTCACGATGACCCGCTGTCCCGGCGTGCGGCCCCCGGCCGCGGTCTCGATGATCCCGACGACCTCATGACCCGGCCGGTAGGGCAGCGCGACGAAGGGGTGCCGCCCGCGGGCCGCGTGCAGGTCCGATCCGCACACGCCCGCCGCGAGCGTGCGGACCAGGGCCTCGTCCGGGCGGGGGACGGGAATGTCGGCGGGCTCGACCGCGATCCGGCCCGGGTAGACGACGACGCGCCGCATGGTCACTGTTCGCTCCTCTCAAGCACGGGCCCCCCGAACACGGGCCTGTCGGCGAAGCGGTCAAGGTCCGCGTAGGTTTCCCTGACACCCCGCTCGATCAGCGAGCCAAGGATCGCGGTGTACACGCGGGTGAACCGGGGCTCGTCGGCGAGTTCGCCGAAGACCGCGCGGTTGCCGTCAAGAAACGCGGTCGGCTGCTCGCGCTGCCGTCGGGCCGCGGCCCGCAGCTGCGGCGCGAGGTCGTCGTCGAGCTCATGCGGCTCGCCGTTCTCGTCGGTGCCCTCAGCGTAGCGGGCCCAGGTGGCGACGACCGCGGCGGACCTGGTGACCGGCCGCCCGGCGGCGAGCTGTTCCCTGATGACGGGCAGCAGGAACTTGGGAATGCAGTCGGAGGCGTTGGCGCACAGCCGGGCCACGGTGTCACGCACCTCGGGGTTGGAGAAGCGCTCGATGAGCTGGTGAGCGTACCCGGCCAGGTCAACGCCGGGCACCGGGCGCAGCGTCGGTATCGCCTCGCCTGTCATGTAGTCGAGCAGGAACCCGGCGAACAGCGGGTCGGTGGTGACCTCATGCACGAAGCGGAGGCCCGTCAGGTGACCCGGGTAGCACAGCGCGTGATGGCTGGCGTTGAGCAGCCGGAGCTTCATCAGCTCATACGGCTCCACGTCGGGCACGATCTGCACGCCCGCGTCCTGCAGCGGCGGCCGGCCGTCGGCGAAGTCGTCTTCCAGCACCCATTGCGTGAACGGCTCGCACAGCACCGGCCACTGGTCATCGATACCGAACCGGCGGCTCAGCTCGGCCCTGTCCTCGTCGGTCGTCTTGGGCGTGATCCGGTCGACCATGCAGTTGGGGAAGCGGACGTGGCCGGCTATCCAGTCGGCAAGCTCAGGATCGCGCAGCCGGGCGAACGCGGTGAACGTGCGCGCGCTGATGTGCCCGTTGCCCTGGATGTTGTCGCACGACAGGACGGTGAAGGCGGGCACGCCCCGCGCGCGGCGGCGGGCGAGCGCCTCGGTCACCAGGCCGAAGAGCGTGCGCGGCACCGCCCCGGGGGCCAGGTCGGCCTGGATCGCCTGGTCGGCGGCATTGAACTCACCGGTGACTGCGTCGAGGTAGTAGCCGCCTTCCGTGACGGTGAGCGAGACGATGCGGGTCGCCGGGTCGGCCAGCTTCTCGATGGCGGCTTGCGGGTCGTCGGGCGCGAAGAGGTACTCCACGACCGACCCGATGACGCGGGCGTCCCAGCTGCCGTCGCCGTGCCTGATGACCAGGGTGTACAGGCCGTCCTGGGCGGCCAGGGCGTCGCGCATGGCGGCGTTGGACGGCTGCAGGCCGATGCCGCAGATGCCCCAGTCCAGCGCCGCGCCGTCATTCATCAGCGTGTCGAGGTACATCGCCTGGTGCGAGCGGTGGAAGTTGCCGACGCCGATATGGACGATTCCGGTGGTGACGGCGCCGCGGTCGTAGCGAGGCAGGGACACCCCGGCGGTCAGCAGGGGCAGGGCTTCCTCGGTCAGGCTGGTCATGCTGGTCCTTTGTTGGAATGGGCGAGGGCGGCGACCGTGCGCCGGAACCTCGCGTGTCGTTCGGCGTGGAAGGCGGCCGCCGCCGGGTCCGGCTCGGCCACCAGGCGGGCTCGCGGCGCCAGCGGTCCCTGGATGTCGGCGAAGCTCAGCTGGCCCGCCGCGCAAGCCCCGAGAAGCGCCGCGCCGCGGCCGGACGCGGCGGACACGTCGACCGCGTGCAGCGGCAGCCCGAGCACGTCCGCGAGCAGCTGGCGCCAGCCGGCGGCCAGGGTGCCGCCGCCTGCCAGCCGCAGCAGCGGCGGCCGCTCGCCGGCCAGCAGCGCGTCAAGCGCGTCGCGGATGGCGAAGGCGGTCCCCTCGAGCGCGCTGCGCAGCAGCGACGTCCGGTCGTCCGCCAGGGACAGCGCGGTCCACGAGCCGCGCAGCGCCGGGTCGGCATACGGCGTGCGCTCACCGGACAGGTGCGGGACGAAGATCGGGTCGTTCGCCTGGCCCGGCTGGCCGGCGCTCGCGTACAGCTCGTCCCAGCTGGCGTTCATGGTCTCGCGCACCCAGTTGAGGCTGAGTCCCGCGCTGAGGGTGGCGCCCATTTGATACCAGCCCTCGGGGGTGGCCGACCGGTACAGGTTGACCCCGGCGCCGGCCCGGCTGACCGGCGCGGCCGCCGGGCGGATGACCTGCGCGCCGGTGCCGACCGTGAGCTGAATGTCGGCGCCGCTGACCACGCCGCTGCCGAGGACGGCCGCGGCCGTGTCCGCGGCCCCGGCCGCGACGGGGATGCCCGCGGGCAGCCCGAGCTCGGCCGCGACCGCGGGCGTGAGGAAGCCGGCGGGCGCTCCCGACGAGGGCAGTAGCGGCGCCAGCATGGCGGAGTCGAGGCCGAGCGCGCTGACCGTCTCGGTGTCCCAGCGGTCGCCTGGCACGTCGTAGAGCAGGGTCCCCGAGGCATCACTGGGCTCGGCAAGGACCTCGCCGGTGAGGCGGGCGCGGAGCCAGTCTTTGGGCTGCAGCGCCCAGCGGGCAGCGGAGTAGGTGCGCGGTTCGTGCTCCGCGATCCAGGCGAGCAGCGGCCCGGCCATGCCTGGCGCCAGCGGGTTGGCCAGCCGGGCAAGCGCGGCCGGGCCGAGCAGCCGGTAGGCGCGCAGCGCGCCGGCCGCCCGGGTGTCGGGCCACAGCAGGGCGGGACGCAGCGCCTCGCCGCCGGCCGTCGTCAGCACCAGGCCGTGCATCTGGCCCGACAGCCCGATGGACGCGGGCTGAGTGCCAGCCGCGCGCACGGCCTCGCGAGCGCTGGCGGTCACCGCCTGCCACCAGTCGCCCGGCTCGCTCTCGGCGTAGCCGGCCCGCGCCGCGGTCACGGCGTAGCCGGCGGACGCCTGCGACAGAACCGCGCCCTCGGTGTCGATCACCACCGCCTTTGCCGAGCTGGTGCCCAGGTCGAGTCCCAGGGCGCAGGCCCGCCCGGCTGAGGCCGCGTTCACTCTTGCCAGCACTCGAGAATTATCTTGTGCACCGTCCGGTCGCCGCGCAGCGCCTCAAGCGCGGCGGCGATGTCGTCGAGCTTGAAGCGGTGGGTGATGAGGCCGTCGGTGCGTGCCCGCCCAGTGCGCAGGGCGGCGATCGCGAGCGGGAACGTGTCGATCGCGGCGAAGGACCCCTTGACCGTGATCTCGCGGCGGTACACGTCGTAGGGGCTGACCCGCACCAGGTCTTCCGGTTCGGTGACGCCGTAGAACATGACGGTCCCGCCGTTGCGGGTCAGCGGCACGCACTGCTCAGACACGGCGGCAGAGCCGGTGGCGTCGACGACGAGATCGAATCCGCCGCCCGCCGCCTTCAGCTTCGCGACGTCGCCGGCCAGGTCCGCGCGGTCCATCAGGTAGGTGGCGTCGATCCCGAGGTCCGCCGCCCGGCGCAGCTTGAACGCCGATGACGCCGCGACCGTCACGCTGGCGGCGCCGCCGTGCGCGATGAGCTGCGCGAGCAGCAGGCCGGTGGGGCCGGCCCCGAACACCAGGGCGGAACTCCCGGGCGGCGGGCTCAGTGTCCGCACGCCGTGCATGGCGCAGGCGGTGGGCTCGGCGAACACGGAGGTGTCGGGATCGATGCCGTCCACCGAGTAGACCAGGCTGGCGGGCACCACGACGTACTCGGCGAACGCACCAGGCCAGTTGGTGCCCATCCCCTTGAGGTTGGCGCACATCAGCGGGTTTCCGACGCGGCAGTACGCACAGTGCCCGCAGTTCATGTTGGGGTTGACCGCGACGTATTCGCCGACGCGGAACCCTTCCGTGCCGTCGCCGAGTGCATCCACCGGGCCGACAAGTTCGTGACCTGGGGTGAGCGGGAACTCGGCGAAGAACTTGCCGTTGTGGATGTGCAGGTCGGTCGCGCAGATCCCGGTCTGCCGCACTCGCACGCGCACCTCACCAGGCCCCGGATCTGGCGTGGGGATCTCGGTGACGGTGAAGCTGCGCGGCGAGTCGTAGACAACGGCTTTCATGCTGCTCCTAGCGGCTGAACTGGCTGGTCATAAGGCCGGGGGCGGGCGGGATAACTCCCGGGCGATCGTCGCCTGCCTGCTGGTCAGGTGCGCCAGCAGGTTGTCGAGCCTCGGCCGGCTGCCGCCGCGCAGGGCGGCGGCGCGCCGCTGCTGGTCGACGTAGACCGCGGCGATGAGCACGGCCCCCACCACGACCTCCTGCCAGAACGGCTGGATGCCGATGATCACGAATCCGTCCTGCAGCGTGGCCGGGATGAACAGGCCGATGATGCTGCCGAAGATCGAGCCGTAGCCGCCGAACAGGCTGGTGCCGCCGATGACGACGCCGGCGATCACGCTGAGGTTGGTCGCGCTTTGGCCGGCGATGGTTGTCGACTGGTAGAACGCCAGGTTGAGCCAGCCGGCGAAGCCGGCGAGCAGGCCGGACAGGCCGTAGATCGCGATCAGCTGCCCGGGGACGTTCAGCCCGGAACGGCGGCCCGCCTCGGGGTTGGACCCGATCGCGTAGGTGTGCAGCCCGAAGCGGGTCCGGTGCAGCACCACGATGCCGATCACCACGACGATGGCGGCGATGACCGCGAGCCAGGGAACCTGCCAGAAGATGTTGCCGAACCCGATGTCGTTGACCATCACGGTTGGGATGTCGCGCAGGTCCACGCCGCCGGTGATCACCTGGGCAAGCCCGAGGGCCATGCCGAGCGTGCCGAGGGTGACGATGAGCGGGGGCACCTTCGCCCTGGCGACGAAGAACCCGTTGAGCAGGCCCCAGCCGAGACCGCAGCCGATGGCGACCAGGCCGCCGACGATGGCCGCACCCCAGCCCTGCGTGCCCATCGCCGCCATCGCCTTGTCCGCGACGACGCCTACAAGTTCTTCCTGCAGCTGCGGGCCGACCGCCCGGCCCCGCGCGCGGGCGAGCCGGACCTGGTCGCCGAAGCCCTCGCCGTCGTCGAGGAGATCATCCGCGACTGCCGCGCCGCGGGCGTGCCCGTGGTCATCGAGAACCTCATCTACCAGCTGCCGGGCGAAGAACTGAGCGCCCGCGCCCGCGAGGACGCGATCATCGAGGCCGCCCGGGCACTCAACGACCTGGACATCGACCTGCTCAAGCTGGAGTACCCCGGTTCCCCGCAGGGCTGCCGGCGGCTCGCGGAGATCCTGCGCCGGCCGTGGGCGGTGCTGTCCGCCGGCGTGCCCTTCGACCAGTTCACCGACATCATCCAGATGGCGACGGACGACGGCGGCGCCTCCGGCTTCATCGCCGGCCGTTCGGTCTGGCGCGAGGTGGTCAGCCTCACCGGGCCGCAGCGCCAGGAGTTCCTCACCAGCGTCGCGCTGCCGCGCCTGGACCGGCTCGTCGCCGTCGCCAGCCAATCGGCGCGCCCCTGGACCGAGTTCAGCAGGCCGCTTAGCTAGGGAGAGCCGACCGAGGTCTGGAAGCCGGACACCGGCAGGCGAAATTGGCTGGGGTTCCGGTGGCCGCGCGGCCTACGATCGGACGCATGGCGAGCTATGAGCCGGTAGACCTGTCCGCCGCGTGCAATGCCGGAGTGGACGTTCTCGGCGGTGAGCCGGGCGATGTCCCGCTCGGACGGGCGACCCTGCGCGGCCTGCCGTTCCTGATCGGGCCCGAGCCGCCATCCGCGGAGCGCTGCTTCCTGCTGCCGGGCGCGCCGGCATCGGTCGCGGTCGGCCGGCTCGCGCCGCGGGTGATCATCGCGCACCGGCTGCTCGAACCGGGCGCGCCGGCCGGCCACGCCGTCGGGCAGCCCGTCGCTGACTACGTGTTCCACCTGGCTGGCGGCGAGGCCGTCAGCGCGCCGGTCAGGGAACGGTTCGAGATCCAGGTGGTGCCGCCGGAGTGGGGCCAGCTCCCGTTCCTCGCCGTCAGCGACACCATGGACTTCAAACTGCCCCGGTTCGAGGGCAGGTGGGGCCAGGCCGGGGTGCGCCTCGCGGAGCACGGCATCGGCTGGCCCGCCGCCTACTTCCTGTGGTGCTGGGAGAACCCTCGTCCGCAGCAGGCGGTCGAACGGATCGAGTTCATACCGCACGGCCCGCGGTTCATCGTCGCGGGCATCACGACCAGCGACGCCGACGAGCACCCGTTTGTCCGCACGCCGGCCCGCCCGGTGCGGCTGGTGCCCAGTGACGGGAAGGGCGGCGTCCTCGACATCGACGTGGACCGGGGTGTGGCGACCTATCCGCAGCCGCTGCCCGGCGACGACGACCGGGCCGGCTGGGGAGCGACGGAGGGCACCGCGGCCTACACCTCGATCGCCGCGCTGCCGTCGGCCACCGTCGCGGTCCTGCGGGGCGGCGAGGAGCTCGGCCGGGCGCGCTGGGGCGACGTGGAACGCGACGGGCGGGCGGACGCCGGCCAGGTCACCCTTGAGCTGGCCGAGGGCGGCCGCAATTGGGTGCACGTCAGCGTCGTCGACGACGCGACCGGGCGGCCGGTGCCATGCCGGGTCCACTTCCGCTCGGCGGCGGGGATTCCCTACCAGCCGCACGGCTACCACAACCACGTCACGCAGAACCTGGGCAGCTGGCATTACGACGTCGGCGGTGACGTCCGCCTCGGCCAGCGCAGCTACGCGTACATCGACGGCACCTGCCAGGGATGGCTGCCTCGCGGCGACGTCGTGGTGGACGTCGCGCGCGGGTTCGAGTACGAGCCGCTCAGGCAGACGGTGCGGATCGAACCGGGCCAGCGGGAACTGACGCTGCGGATCAGCCGCGTCGCTGACCTGGCCGCGGAAGGCTGGTGGTCCGGCGACTCGCACGTGCACTTCCTGTCCACCCCCGGCGCCCAGCTCGAGCAGCGCGGCGAGGATCTGCGCGTGGTCAACCTGCTGCAGACGCAGTGGGGCGCGCTGTTCACCAACACCGAGGATTTCGCGGGCCGGCCCGGCGTCGTCGACAACGGCGGCTACATCACCTACGTCGGCCAGGAAAACCGGCAGCACATGCTCGGCCACATGGTCTTGTGGGGCCTGAAGGAACCGGTCATGCCGTGGTGCAGCGACGGTCCCGACGAAGCCGAGCTCGGCGGCGCGCTCGACGCGACGCTCAGCGACTGGGCCGACCGGACGCGCGCGCAGGGCGGCACCGTCGTCGCCGCGCACTTCCCGCGGCCGAACGGCGAACCGGCCGTGCTCGTCGCGACCGGCCGGGCCGACGCGGTCGAAATGCTCGCCGAGTCCAACGACTCGCTGCTCGAGTACTACCGGTACCTGAACAGCGGCTACCGGCTGCCGCTGGTCGGCGGCACCGACAAGATGTCAAGCGCCGTGCCGGTCGGCCTGTACCGCACGTACGCCCGGCTGGATGAGGAGTTCAGCTACGAGGCCTGGTGCCGTGCGGTCCGGTCGGGCCGCACGTTCCTGTCCGGCGGGCCGCTTGTGACGCTGTCGGTCGACGGGCGCGAGCCGGGCGACACCGTCACGCTGTCCGGGCCGGGAACGGTCACCGTCCAGGCCGCGGTGCGCAGCATCTTCCCGCTCCGCAAGCTCGAAGTCGTACGCAACGGCGAGGTCGTCGCACGGGTGGAAGCCAACGGCGGGCGGCAGGCCGAGATCACCGAGGAACTGGGGATCGACGGCAGCTCGTGGATCGCCTGCCGGGCGACCGGCACCGATTTCCACCTCGATGAATGGGGGCGCCGGGTGTTCGCGCACACCTCGCCGGTCTACATCGCCTGCGGCGGAGACTGGGCGATGACCGACCCCGAGGGCCTCCGCTACATCCGAACCCTGGTCGAGGGCGCCAGGGAGTACGTCCGGCACACCGCCGTCCGCAGGTCCGACCAGTTCACGACCCACCATCACGGCGAGGCCGAGCATCTCGCCTGGCTGGAGCGGCCGTTCACCGAGGCGCTGCGCGCGCTGGACGAGCGCGGCCGCGAGTAAGCATCAGCACCGCTCGCACCGGCAGGCACGCGAGGTCGCGCTGCTAAGCGTGCACATCCCCGGCCATCCCCGAATACCTTTTCCGGCCGGCTCGGGTCCGCGGGTGTTCCTGTCATCTCAGCCTCTAACTATCGGCGTGACCGCCTCGGATGCCGGCCACGCCAAGCCCAGGCCGTTTCGTCCCCTAGCCGCTGCGTCCGGTCGTGTTTATCGTGGGGTCTGCTCAGACCAAAGTGGCTAGGGGGAGCCATGGGTGCAGCGAGACGCATTCTTGCCGCGGTCGCGCTGGTCGCCGGGATGATGGCGGGCGCCACGGGCGTTGCCCAGATCGCGCGGGGGGACGAGCCGACGATCTCGGCTGATCCGCAGCGTGACGGCTGGGACGCCAGTGAGCCGGATCTGTCCCCGGCCGTGGTCGGCGGCGGCACGTTCGGCCGGCTGTTCTCGACCGCCGTAAACGGCCAGGTCTACGCGCAGCCGCTGGTGGCCGGCGGCTCAGTGATCGCAGCGACGGAGAACGACCGGGTGTACAGCCTGAACGCCGAGACCGGCGCGGTCAACTGGTCGCTGTCGCTCGGCTCGCCCTGGCCGTCGAACGTGGTTGCCTGCGGGGATGTGACACCGAACATCGGCGTCACCTCGACCCCCGTCTACGATCCGGCGTCCGGCACGGTGTACGTCGCGGCGGTCGTGAAGAATGCCGCCAACGCCTACGCGCCGAACGTCGACCTGTTCGCCATCAACGCCGCATCGGGCACAGTCGACTGGACGGTGCCGGTGCAGGGGGCGCCGGTGAACGAGCCGACCCGGCCCTTCGACCCGCTTACCGAACGCCAGCGCGCCAGCCTGCTGCTGCTGGACGGCACCGTCTACATGGGGTTCGGCTCGTACTGTGACTACCAGCCCTACGTCGGCTACGTCGCCGGGGTGAACACCGCGACCCGGGCGCTGACCATGTGGACCGACGAGTCGGGCATCACCGACAGCGAGTCAGGCATCTGGCTGGCCGGCGGCGGCCTGATGTCGGACGGGGCCGGGCGGATCTTTGCGGCGACCGGCAACGGCGTCTCGCCGGCCGCCGGCCCAGGCACGACGCCGCCTGGCGAACTCGGCGACTCGGTGGTACGCCTCGGGGTGCAGCCCGGCGGGTCACTGGCCGCGCAGGACTTCTTCAGCCCGAACAGTGCCCCGTCGCTCGACGCGCACGACGAGGACTTCGGCTCCGGCGGGCCCATCGCCCTGCCGTTCGGCACGTCCGCTCACCCGCACCTGCTTATGCAGGCGGGCAAGGACGGCCGGATCTTCCTGCTTAACCGCGACAGCCTTGGCGGCCGGGGGAGTAAGACCGACAAACCGGTATACGTGACCCCGACAGCGTACAAGGGCCAGCAGGGCCACCCGGCGGCGTTCGCCGGGTCCGGCGGCGCGGACTACATCTACTACCACGGCGTTAGCGACTTCACGCGCGCGTTCCGGTTCAGCACGGCCACCGCCGCGCTGACCGATGCGGGGCAGACACCCGCCGTGATCGGCGGCGCGTCCGGCCCGCCGGTGGTGACGTCAAATGGCACGGATCCGAAGAGCGCGCTGGTGTGGGAGACAAACCGGGCCACTGGCGGTTCGACCGGCACGCTTGAGGCGTTCGACGCGATTCCCACCGTAAAGGGCCAGCTGCCGATGATCTGGTCGGCGCCGATCGGCACCGCGACCAAGTTCAGCGTTCCGGCGACCGACAGCGGCCGTGTGTACGTCGGCACTCAGGACGGGCACGTGTTCGGCTTCGGCGCCCCGGACAAGGCGCCGCTCAAGGGAACCCCGCTCGCCTTCGGGCAGCAAGCAGTGGGCACGTCCGCGTGCCGGGCCGTCACGGTGACGGCGACGGCGACCGTGACAGTGACCGGTGTCAGCGCGAGCTCAGCCTCGGCGTCGGACCCGTTCGAAATCAATCAGCCGAACGGTTGCCCGGCGGCCGCCACATTCCCGCAGACTCTCACCGCGGGCAAGACGCTCACCGTGCCGGTGACTTTCGCGCCCAGCGCGCCTGGCGGCGCCACCGGGGCGCTCGCCTTCGCCACGACCACGCGGAACTTCTCCGCCGTCGACGTCTCCGTGTCCGGCACCGGAACGCAGAGCGGGCTCTTCGCCTCGCCGGCGTCGCTGCAATTCGGCACGGTGCCCACCGGATCGAGTGGCAGCCTGCAGACCGTGATCACCAACGGCGGCACGGCAGCGGAAACCGTGACGAGCGCCGCCGCGCCCGCCGGCCCGTTCAGCGCCAGCGGTCTGCCCGCCGACGGCACGTCGATCGCGCCAGGCGCCTCGGTCACCGTTACCGTCACCTACAAGCCGACCGCCGCGACAGGGGATTCCGGTTCGCTGAGCGTAACCGGCAGCCATGGCGGGACGGTGGCGATCGTGAGCCTGGGCGGGACCGGCACGACCGGGCAGGGCACCCTGAGCGCCGCACCCGCGTCGGTCAGCTTCGGTCCGGTGGCGCTCGGGCAGCAGGGCTCTGCCACAGAGAACATCACGAACACCGGCAACCTGCCGATGATGATCAGCGGCTTCACGGCGCCGCCGGTGCCGTTCGGTACCCCCGTTCCAGTGCCGTCAGGCATCACGCTCGGCGCTGGGGACACCGCCATGCTGCCGGTCACGTTCACCCCGCAAAGCCTGGGCACGGTGACAGGGAGGTACACGCTGACCGCCAGCGACGGCCGCAACCCGGCGCAAACGCTCACCATTCCTGTTTCCGGGACGGGAACGGCCCCGGCGGCCGGCACCGCGATTGCCTCGCCTGGCGGCGGCTGGACGGTGAACGGCAGCGCGGCGATGGTCGGCACCACCCTGCGGCTCACGCCGGCGGTCGCGGGCAAGTCCGGGTCCGCCGTCTACTATCAGCCGCTGCCTGCCAACGGCCTGCATGCCACGTTCACCGCGCGCATGTCCGGCGGCTCAGGTGCCGACGGCATGACGTTCGCGCTGCTCGACGCCGCCAAGGCGACGACCACCAGCAGCGGCAGCGGCGGCGGCAGGCTCGGGTTCGGCGGCCTGCCGGGCGTCGCCGTCGCGCTGGCCACCTACCCGTCGCAGTCGGTCGGGATCGTCACCGGGCAGAACGCGTCCGGCCTGGTCTACGCGGCGAAGACGTCTAGCGGTCCGAACCTGCGATCGGGCTCGCATGTCATCGGCGTGACGGTTACCGGCTCCCGCATCGCGGTGACCGTCGACGGCAAACCCGCGGTGAGCGCCCTGGCGCCGGTGCCGCCGACGGTGCTGGCCGCGTTCACGGCAGGAACCGGGGGGCTCAGCGACGACCACGACGTGTCTAGCGTGAAGATCTCCGCGAGCGCGTCGAAACTGCCGCCGCCTGGCGGCGGCTGGTCCTACAACGGCAACGGACGCATGTCCAGGTCAGATACCTGGCTGACCAGCGCCGGCACCCGCCAGGCAGGCTCCGTTATCTACCCGGTCCCGGTCGCCCCGAATGGCCTTCGGGTACGGTTCAATGAGCAGATAGGCGGCGGCACCGGGGCCGACGGCATGACGTTCGCGCTGCTCAGCCCGGCAACGGCCAACACGGCACACGGCGGGAATGGCGGCGAGTTCGGCTACGGCGGGCTGTCCGGCGTGGCCGTCGCCTTCGGCACCCATCACTCGGCCGGCTACCCGTCGGCCAACTTCGCCGGCATCGCCACCGGCGCTGCCAGCAACGGCGTGCTGAAGCTCGCCAGCGCGGTCAATGAGATCGGCCCGCTGCGCACCGGCACGCACAACGTCGAGGTCACGGTGACCGGCGGCGTGCTGGCGGTGTACTTCGACGGGCAGCGGATCCTTGCCCGCCACGTGACGCTGCCCAAGACGGTCAAACTCGCCTTCACCGCCGGCACCGGTGCGCTCACTGACGTGCACGCGGTCCGGGATGCCGCCATCAGCGTGGGAGCCCCCGCATCGGCGGCCGGCGTAGCCGGCCAGGCCCAGGTGTCCACGGCACCGCAGACACCCACGCCCCCGGCGCCAACGCCGACGCCGCCCCCGCCGACCGTCGAGCTGGTGACAAGCGCGAACTTCAGCGAAGTGCTCGCCGATCCGGCCGGGATGACGCTGTACCGCCAGATCGCGCCGTGTTCCTCCTGCGCCGCCGCCTACCATCCGGCGCTGCTCGCCGCCGGGCAGCAGCTGCACCAGCCGCCGCTGCTGCCCGGCCATCTCGGCACCGTCCGGCTGCCTGACGGGTCGCTGCAGCTGACCTACAACGGGGCCCGCCTGTTCACCTACTCGGGGGACCATTTCCCCGGTGACACCAACGGGGTATCGCTTTCCTGGAACGTGATACAGCCAGTCACCTAACACAGGCGCTCAGCCGCGGGGCAGCAACTGCTGCACGGCCCACTTATTGCCGTCCGGGTCGGCGAAGAACACGAACCTGCCCCAGGGCAGATCCTGGACGTCGCTGACCTCGGCGCCGCGGGCCAGGAGTTCCTTGTGCGCTTCATCGATGTCGGCGACGACCATTTGCAGGCCTTTCACGCTGCCTGGCGCACCGTCGACGATTCCTTTGCCGAGCGCGATCGAGCACCCGGAGCCCGGCGGGGTGAGCTGCACGAAGCGGATCTCCTCGCTGACCGTGTGGTCGTGATCGGCGTTGAAGCCGACCTTGTCGGTGTAGAACGCCTTCGCGCGGTCCACGTCAGAGACGGGGATGGCTACCAGTTCGAGCTTCCAGTCCATGATCGCTCCTCGTGTCTCGTTCCTTGTGGTGTTACCCCACCGTAGATGGCTATTAGGAAGATTCCGTTCCTAATAGTGAGTCAGACTGGGAAGCATGCTGGACGCGTCGGCGCGGCTGCTGCGCCTGCTCTCGCTGCTTCAGTCGCCGCGGGAATGGAACGGGACCGAACTCGGCGAACGCCTCGGGGTGTCCCCAAGGACGGTGCGCAGCGACGTCGAGAAACTGCGCGAACTGGGCTATCCGGTGATGGCGAGGCGCGGTCCCGCCGGGGGATACCGGCTCGGCGCAGGCGCGGCGATGCCGCCGCTGCTGCTTGACGACGAGGAGGCGGTCGCGGTCGCCGTCAGCCTACGGACGGCGGCGGGCGGGGCGGTCGCCGGGATCGAGGAGGCGGCGCTGCGGGCGCTCGCCAAGCTGGAACAGGTGCTGCCGTCTCGGCTGCGTGCCCGCGTCGGCGGGCTGAAGTCGGTGATCACCCCGGTGCCGCTCGAGGCGACCGGGCCGCAGGTCGACCCGGACGTGCTCTCCGCGGTCGCCGCGGCCTGCCGGGCACAGGAACGGCTGCGGTTCTCCTACCGGTCGCACGAGGGGTCGGCGACCGACCGCGAAGCCGAGCCTTACCGCCTGGTGAACTGGGGACGGCGCTGGTACCTGGTGGCGTACGACGTCGGGCGCGCCGGATGGCGGACGTTCCGGGCCGACCGCATCAGGCTGCGGACGCCGGGCGGCGGCAGGTTCACCCCGCGCACGCTGCCGTCGGAGGATCTCGCCATGTGGGTGTCGCAGCGGGTCGCGACCGCCGGGTGGCGGTACCGCGCCCGGGTGACGGTGTTCGCACCCGCCGCCGATGTTGCCGTACGGATCGGGTCCTACGCCGGCACCGTCAGCCCCGCGCCTGCGGACGGATCAGGCGAGGCATGCGTTCTCGACACCGGCTCTGACAGCCTGGACACCCTCGCCGTTTACCTCGGACTGCTCGGCTGGGACTTCTGGGTGGAGTCTCCCGCTGAACTGGCCGATCGCGTGCGCGCGCTCGCCGACCGGTACCGGCGCGCCACCGCTCCCTTATAGGGCGAGGCAGGTCACGGCCTGCGCGAGCAGGCTCAGGCCGAGGGTGAGTTCGTCGTAGCTGACCGTCAGCGTGACGACCCGGAACCGGCGGGCCATGCGGCGCGTCAGAGAGGAGTGACACTGTACTCGCGTGCTGCCCAGGTGGCCGTCCTGACCGCACTGGGGCTGGCAATCGCGCTGGCAGGCTGCTCACCCGCGGCCGCGCCGCCATCGGAGCCCGGACCTATCATCGCCTCCACCCCGGGCGTCACGCAGACCGCGCCGAACGCGACGCAGCCGGCGCCGCCGTACTACGCGGCGGTCTGGGCGGCGCGATCGCCCGCCTGGAGCAGCCCGCAGGACGTGACGATCCGCGACACCTACACCGCCAAGACCCTGCTCACCGTGCGCCCGCCCGCGCCGTACCAGACGTTCTCCTTCGTGGCGGGAACCGGCGCCGCGGGCCGGTGGGTGGTCGGGGCGCAGCGCTGGCATAAGGGCCTGTACAACGGGAACAACAACGCTTCCCAGTTCAACAAGCTGTACCTGCTGACCTACCACGCCGCGAGCGGTACCGCCGCGCTCACCCCGCTGCCCGTCGACCCGATCCGGGTCAACCAGCTCATCGGCAACGTCACCAACCCGGAAATGAACTCCGGTGCGCACCTGCTTGCCGCGGTCGCGCTGTCACCGGACGGACGGCAGCTGGCCACCATCGTGACCTCGAAAGCGGGCTACCGGGTAACGGTCACCGCGGTGCCCGGCGGCACCGTGCGGTCATGGTCCGCGGCCGCTCCCACGCTGCCGATCGGCTACCAGAACGCGGACATTCCCACCGCCTACGAAGCGCTGTTCACCCTCACCTGGCTCAGCGATCAGCGCACTCTCGCCATGGGCATGTTCAGCTACGACCTTTCCGCGCACATCAAGACGCTGGTGCGCTACCTGGACACCGCCGCACCAGAAGGCAGCCTGCTCTCGGCGAGCCGGACGGTCGTCCTGTCGTTCCCGCCCGCGCCGCACTTCACGGGGATGTCGCCCGACCATCCGGCGCCCCTGTCGTGCACCCTGCCGCCGGTCGCGGCGAGGGACGGCGCCACCGTCGTGTGCCCCGGTTTCGCGGCCACCGGCCCGAACGCGGGCGGCTATGAGAACGTCGGATTCTGGGTGCTGTCCGCGCGGACCGGGCAGCTGACCGCCATCTGGGCGCCGCACGGCATCGGCGGGCCCGCCAACACCCCGTCCCGGATCCTCTGGGCCAGCCCGGACGGACGCACCGCCATCCTGACAGGGGTCACCGCCGCGGCCGCGGGCTCCCAGCTGTTCATCCGCGCGGCCAGCGGCGAACTGCGGCAGATCCCGTGGCCCGGCTTCATCCACGTCCCACTCCTCGGCAACATCGTCGAGCCCGACGTCGCCTGGTAAATCCGGCCGGGATAACCTGCGTTCTCGTGCCGACCGCCTCGTTGCTTCTTGACCGGCTGCATGCCGTGGGATTGAGCGATGTCACGGCGGTGGAGCCGGCGGAGGGCGGCATGGCGGCATTGGCCGGCGTCGCCACCAGGCGCGGCGGACCGCCGCTGTTCGTCAAGTCGTTCGCGGACATGCCGCCTGCCGACCTGTTCGCGGCCGAGGCGGAAGGACTCGACGTGCTGCGGGAACGTGGCGCGATTGCCACTCCCCAGGTGGTACTCGCGAACAGGGACGTGCTCGTGCTGTCCGTCCTGCGGCCGCGGCCGGCTGAGGAAGCCTTCTGGGAGCGGTTCGCGCACGCGCTGGCACGGCTGCGCACCGCGACCACGCACGACCGGTTCGGCTGGCCGCGCGACAACTGGCTCGGCCGCGGTCGGCAGGAGAACGCATGGACCGACGACGGATACGAGTTCTTCACGCTGCGCCGTCTGCTGCGCTGGCTGCCAGAGCGACGCGTCCAGGCGGCGCTCGACGAGGGGGACCGGCGGGCCCTGGAACGGCTGTGCGGCCGGCTGCCCGATCTGCTGCCGCCCCGGCCGGCCTGCCTGACCCACGGTGACCTGTGGGCAAGCAACGTCCTGGCCACCGATGACGGTCAGCCGGCGCTGATCGACCCAGCGGTCTCCTACACGTGGGCCGAGGTCGACCTGGCGCACCTGTGGTGCTCACCGCATCCGCCGGAGGCGAAGCAGTTCTTCGACGTGTACGCGGAGCTGACCGGCCTCGACGAAGGCTGGCAAGGCCGGATGCCGCTGATCCAGTTGCGGCAGCACCTGGCCGTCATCGCCCAGTTCGACCATGACTGGGGCGCGGCGCAGCAGGTCCGCGCCATTCTCAAGCCGTTCCGCCGGTTAGGCCGGCGATCGCCGGCGTTCGCGCTTGACAGGCTCTTCGGCCCGATTGCATGCTGAAGCCGTTCAGCGCTGAACAGGGAGGCAGGCTCGTGGCACTGTCACGCGAACTCATGACGGATGAGCAGCGCAAGTCGGTCGCACTTGAATACCTGAAGGCGTTCGACAACGGCGGCGTCACCTCCTCAGGCGGCAGCATCCTTGAGCTTTTCGCCGACGACGCGCAGGTCTACTTCCCGAAATGGGGAATCGCGACAGGCAAGGCGGAGATCGGCAAGCTCTTCGGTGACGTCGGCGGGACGATCAAGTCGATCACGCACCACTACTCGCACTTCAACTGGATCTTCTCCGGCAGCGACGTGGTGGTCGCCGAGGGCACGAGCCACGGCGAGCACCAGGACGGCCCGTGGCGGGCAGGAGTTCCCGAGTGGGGCGCCGGCCGCTGGTGCGACGTCTTCGAGATCCGTGACTGGCTGATCCAGCGGTGCTTCATCTACCTCGACCCCGACTACGCCGGCCGCGACACCGCCAGGTATCCCTGGCTCAACGCAGAATAACCGCTTCCAGATCCGCCTGGAGGCAAGCGCGGCGCCCTCGGCGAGGGCGGCGAGCTTCGCCCAGCCGAGCTCGGGATGGATCCGTGAGCCGAACCCGCAGTCGGCGCCCGCCATCACGTTCTCCCGGCCGAGCCGGTCGGCGTAGCGGGTGATCCGTTCGGCGACGAGTTCGGGATGCTCGATCTGGTTGGTGGCGTGGGTCACCACCCCGGGGATGAGGATCTTCCCCTCGGGGAGCCTGGTGTCCTCCCACAGGTGGTACTCGTGCTCGTGGCGGGAGTTGGCGGCCTCAACCAGGTAGGCGCCGGCCTTGACGCGCAGCATGATGTCGGCGATGTCGGCCAGCGGGATGTCATTGGCGTGCGGACCGTGCCAGCTGCCCCAGCACAGGTGATACCGGATCCGGTCCTCGGGCAGGCCGTCCAGGGCGTGGTTGAGCACCTCGATGCTGTCGGCCGCGTAGCGGCGGTAGGCGTCCAGGTCGTACTCGGGGGAGCGGTCCCAGGTGGCAGGCACCCACGCGTCATCGACCTGGAGCATGAACCCGGCGTCGATGATCGCCTTGTATTCCTCCCTGATGGCGTCGGCCAGCGCCCGCATGAGGTCGTCCCTGCTGCCGTAGTACTCGTCCGCCAGGCCGACCTCGATGCTGGCGGGCGCGACGACCGGCATGAACGCCTCGGCCGCGGGCCGGTCTCGCAGGGCGGCGGTCAGGTTGGCGATGTCGCGCCGCACCGCCTCGGGGCGATAGCGGATCGGGCCGGTGACCACCGGCTGGGTGACGTTCGCACTCCAGAAGTAGCTGTCTTCCATGTAGCCGAACAGGCTGGCGTTGGCATCGGCCCACGCGTAGAACCCCGGGAACTGGTCCCGGTCACGGCCTTTGAGCAGCGCTTCGTCGTTCTCGCTCCAGTCCCGGGCGGTGATGCCGTCCATCCGGTCGCGGACGTACCACATCCAGATCGTCTTGCCGAACTCGCCGTCGTCGACCACGTCGATGCCGGTGTCCTGCTGGCGGGCGACGACGTCCGCGACGGCATCGCGGAGCTGGGGGAGCACCTCCGGTGCCCATTCCCCGTGCTCCGCCATCGCCTTGGACAATCCCGCGGGCCGCTGCAGCGCTCCGACGTGCGTGGTGAGGATCCGGTCAGTGCTCCGTCGCATCGCCCCTCCTGCACAGCCCGGTCTCCCCGGCCAGGGCGGCACATCTCATGCCAGCCTGTCCCGCAAGCGACTTCCCGTGATAAACCGACCATACAGGCAGCAGCGAGCCTGGTCACGATGGAACTGGGGGGCCGTACGGCGCGTCAGATAGGCATGGCTTTGTTCTCGCGGCGTGCCGCGGCTGCCGTCGTGGCCTGCGCGGCGCTGGCGATCGCCCTGGCGGGCTGCTCACCCGCCGCGGTTCCGCCGAGTGCGTGCTGTGCCTCGCATGCTTCCACCTCGTCCGCCCCGGGCGGCTCTGCACCTGCGTTCGGCGCGGCGCAGACTGTGCCGCCGTACTACGCGGCCATCTGGGCGGCGCGCTCGCCCGCCTGGAGCCGCCCCCAGAACGTGACGATCCGCGACACCGACACCGCCAAGATCCTGCTCACCGTCAAGCCGCCGGCGCCGTACGAGACGTTCTCCTTCGTGGCCGGGACCGGCGCCGCTGGCCGCTGGGTGGTCGGGGCACAGCGCTGGCACCCGGGCCTGTACATCGGGAACAACAACGCTTCCCAGTTCAACAAGCTGTACCTGCTGACCTATCACGCCGCGAGCGGCCGGGCCGCGCTCACCCCGCTGCCCGTCGCGCCGATCCAGGTCAACCAGCTGATCGGCAACGTTACGACCCCGGAGATGAACGCCGGCACGCACTTGCTGGCCGCGGTGGCGCTGTCGCCGGACGGACGGCAGCTGGCCACCGTCGTGACGTCGAGAGCGGGCTATCAGGTGCGGGTCATCGCGGTGCCGGGCGGCACAGTACGGTCATGGTCCGCGGCGGCCCCCACCCTGCCGATCGGCTACAAGGGCGCCTACATTCCCACCGCCTACAACGCGGAGTTCACCCTCACCTGGCTCACTGACCAGCGCACGCTCGCCATGGGCCAGTACAGCTACGACTATCGTGAATCGGGCATCAAGACGCAGGTGCTCTACCTGAACACCACCGCGGCGGAAGGCAGCCTGTTCGGGGCGAGCCGGGCGGTCACCCCGTCGTTCCCGCCGGCGCCGCACTTCACGGGACTGTCGCCCGCGAAGCCTGCTCCGCAGTGGTGCAACGTGCCGGTCGCCACTAGTGACGGCACCACGATCCTATGCGGCGGCGGCGCGGCCACCGGCGCCAACGCGGCTGGCTTTGCGAACGTCGGAATCTGGGTGCTGTCCGCGCGGACCGGGCAACTGACCGCCACCTGGGCGCCGCACAGTGTCTGCTGCGCCACCGGCGATCGTCCCCGGATCATCTGGGCCAGCCCGGACGGCCGCACCGCCATCATCACGGGGGTCACCGGCGTGCACGCGGTCTCCCAGCTGTTGATCCGCGATCCCGCGGGCGCACTGCGCCAGATCCCGTGGCCCGGTTTCATCAAGGTCCCCGACTGGGAAACCCTCACCGAGCCCGATGTCGCCTGGTAGGCCTGCCCGGGCTTACGGTGCGGTGAGGGCGGCGGTCAGCGTCGCGGCGTACCTGTCCAGCCATGCCTCGCGGCGTTTGATCGCGTCACCGACGCCCTCGTCCCACATGCGCTGCCAGCCGCCGCCCTCGGTCTGCGCCCGCTGCTTCATCAGGTGCCACGACCGCCGGGTACGCAGCACGGCCACCTGCATGATCCGTTCCCTGTCGGTGCCGGACAGACCGTAGCTGTCGGCGAGGATGCGGATCCGCCGCGGCACGTCAACATGCCGCAGCAACGGGTCGACGTCCCGCAGATCGAACAGCGGTCCCCACCACAGCATCGCGTTGAACATCTCATCGGCCCTGGTGGCCGGCTTGGCCAGGTCGAAGTCGATCAGCGCGTACGCCTTGCCCTGGCGGAACACGACGTTCTCTGGCGTGATGTCGACGTGCCCGATCAGCTCCGGCGGGTACGCGGGAGCCGGCGGCATTCCCGGCGGGCCGGCAGGCGACGCGTCAAGCACGACGTCCGGCGGGACAGTGAACGAGGCGGCCGCGTCATCGTAGGCGCGGACCAGCCGCCCGACCGACGCCAGCCTGGTCTCGTCGGCGATCCACGGCGGGCGCGGCCGGCCGGCGACCTCGCCGTCGACGTAGCTGAGCACCTCGCGTCCGGCCCGGTCGATGCCGAGGAACCGCGGTGCTCCCTCGAACCCGGCTGCTTCGAGATGCGCGAGCAGCGCGTGCACCAGCGGCGAGTGCGGGCCGACCGGCCGCCGCACCGTGTCACCGACCCGGACCACACCCGCCGTGACATCGCCTCCGGCCAGCGGAACCTCGGCCTGGCCCGGCGTCTCCGCCCACATGTCGGCCACTGCGTCATCGTAGGCGCGCGGACGGCTTGTCCGCAGCCGCGTCTGCCTCGTGCCTGGCCGCGCGACGCATGAACCCGTTCGGGATAAGAGGACAAGCCTCCGGATGCGGCGGGCAACGCTGCGCAGGGCTCTGTCAATATCGGTACCGAACGGGTTGTCGTGCACCAGGTAGGTTCAGGTAGACGTCGGGCGCTTGAGGCCGATGGCCTCGAGATCGACGCCGTCGGCGGTGATGGGAGCGATCCTGAACGTCTGCGCGGACCGCGCCGCTGCCTCCTCGAGCAGGTCGCGGAACGCCCGGATCGCTTCCTTCATGAACTCGTTCAGCGGGACGGTGCCGCGGGCCAGGGCGCGCAAGTGGATGCCCTCGCGCAGGTCCGCGAGAAAGGCCAGGTGGTCCGCCCAGGCCCGGTCCAGGTGAAACAGCACGATCATCTGGCGGGCGGCGCCGGCCAGGACGTCCCCGTCGATGCCCGGGCTCAGCTCCGCCAGGCGCTCCGGGCATTGCCTGCCGAGTGCGGACAGGGCGTCGGCGCCGCGCAGCACCCGCGCCCGATGGTCCAAGACGATGCGCCACTGGTCCTCGACGAGCTTGTTGTACTGCCAGGTGTTGCGGTGGATTTCCAGGTTGACGCCCTCGGCAACGCGCTGCGCGTGACCCAGCGCCCAGTGCGCCTTTGCCCCCGAGGCCTGGGCTCGCGCCTCGTCAGGCGCGTACTGGAGGACCAGCTCGTCTTCCATGCTCACGAGGAAGACGGATCCGCCCGGGTCACCCTGGCGCCCTGCGCGCCCGCGCAGCTGCTCGTCGAGCCTGCTGCTCGCATGCCGGCCGGTGCCGATCAAATACAGGCCGCCTAGTTCGGCTATCAGGTCCCGGTCGCCACCGCTGCCGCCGAGGCGGATGTCCGTGCCGCGCCCGGCCATCTGGGTGGACACCGTGATCGCGCCGTGGGCTCCGGCCTCGGCGACGATGGCGGCCTCCTGGGCATCGTTCTTGGCGTTGAGCACGGTGCACCGCAACCCGGCGCGGCCGAGCGCGCCGGCGAGCCGTTCGGACTCGGCCACATCGAGGGTGCCGATCAGCACGGGCCGCCCGGTGGCATGCGCGTCGGCTACCTCGCCGACGACCGCCTGCTCCTTCTCCCCGATGGTCGGGTACAGCCGGTCCGGCTCATCGGTGCGGATGCAGGGGCGGTTGGGCGGGATCACCGCGATTTCAAGGCCGTAGAACTCCCGGAACTGCTGTCCGGCCGCCACCGCAGTGCCCGTCATCCCGCAGATGGTCCGGTAGCGGCGGACCAGGGACTGGATGGTGATGGAGTCGAGAATCTCGCCGCTGTCACTGGCGGCCAGTCCCTCCTTGGCCTCGACCGCCGCGTGCAGGCCGTCGGGCCAGCGTTGCCGCCGGGCCACTCTGCCCCTGGACTCGTTGATCAGGTGCACTGTCCGCCGCGCCCGTGAGGACCAGCGGCACCCGCGCCTCATCGATCAGCACCGAGTCTGCCTCGTCGATCACGACCACATCCGGGTCACCCGCGAGCAGGTCGGCGACGTCGGTGACCAGGCGGTCGCGGAGCACGTCGAACCCGAACTCGCTCACCGGGGCGTAGGTGACCTGAGCCGCGTAGGCGCTCCTGCGTTCGGCAACCGTTGAGCCCTGGCCGATCCAGCCGACGGTCACGCCAAGCAGGTCGTAGACCGGGCGCATCCACTCGGCGTCGCGGCAGGCCAGGTAGTCGTTCACCGACATCACGTGCACCGACCGGCCGCGCAGCGCGTATCCGGCGGCGGCCAGCGCACCGCTCAGGGTCTTTCCCTCACCGGTCCCCATCTCGGCGACCAGACCGGAGAGCATCGCAAGCGCGCCGGCCAGCTGCACGTCGTAGGGCCGTCCCAGTGCGCGCCGCGCCGCCTCGCGGCCGCAGGCGCAGATCTCCGCGTCGCCGCCCGCCGCTTGGGCCGCCGCGGCAGCTCGTCATCGGTCAGACCGCAAAGCCGCTGCTCATGCTCGCCGGCTTTGGGGAGCAGCTCCCAGAGCGGCGCTAGCTCCATGGCTCCTGGCTTGTTCAGCAGCCACCGCATGACCCGGGATATCGGCACGCCCGGACAACGTCTCGGTACCGCCCGGCGTTCCGGCTGCGGACTTTCGCCTCCTGCCCGGGCCGCGGTTCCGGCTTGTTCTGGCGCCTTCAGTCCGCTGGGTGACGGCGATGCAGCCGATGACCGCCACCGCTGCCACCGGTGCCGCGGGGGACAGTCGCTCTCCGAGGATGAGGACGGACCAGACGAGGGTGAGCAGCGGCTGGGCGAGCTGGAGCTGGCTGGCGCGGGGGACGCCGAGCGCGGCCAGCCCGCCATACCAGACGACGAACCCGCCGAACTGAGACACCGCGGCAACGTACGCAAGCCCGGCGATGCCGTGGAACGTCCACCGCACGGGCTCGGCAGGCAGGGCTAGGGCGCAGGTAAGCGCGGTGACCGGGAGCGCGGCAAGCACAGCCCAGGCGATCACCTGCCAGCCGGGCATGCGGCGTGCCAGCCGGCCGCCTTCCGCATAGCCAGCCGCGCACGTCACGAGCGCGCCGAGCAGGTACAGGTCTGCCGGGCCTGGGCGGCCAGCGCCCTGCTGGAGGGTAAAGGCCGCGACGACGGCAGCGCCGGCTAGCGCCGCCAGCCAGAACGCCCGGCCGGGACCCCGCAGTGCCCCGCCGCGCAGCGCCCCGAACGCTGCCGTCGCCAGCGGCAGCACGCCGATCACGACGGCCGCGTGAGCTGTCGACGCGGTGCGCAGAGCCAGCGTGCTCAGCAGCGGGAAGATCACAACGCAGCCGACGGCGACCACGAGCAGTCCTGGCCACTCGGCGCGGCGGGGGAGCGGGACGCGCCGGATCGCCAGGCATGCGCCCGCCAGGACAGCGGCGAGCACACCGCGCAGCCCGGTGATCGCCCACGGGCCGAAGCCCTGCAGCGCCCAGGCCGTCGCGGGAAAGGTGAACGAGAAGCACAGGACGCCAGCCGCGGCGAGGAGGCCGCCAATTGCTACTGACTCACTGTGGATAGCGCTATCATTATCTTTCACATAGAAGTATAGCAATCGAGGGAGGGGTATGGTGAGCCGCACCAGCGTCGCGGAACTTGCCGGCAGTCTGCGCCGCGATCTCGCCCGCTATTCTCCTGACGAGCAGCTGCCGTCCAGCCGGGATCTGGTCGCCAGGTACCAGGTGAGCCCGGTGACGGTGAGCCGGGCCATCGCCACCCTCGTGGCGGAAGGCCTTGTTGTGTCCCGGCCAGGCGCGGGGGTCTTTCGGGCCGGGGACCGGCCGCGAACGCGCGTGACCGGAGACCTGTCCTGGCAGGAAATCGCCCTGAGCGCCGAGCCGGGCAGCGCCCCGCGTGCCGTGGACGCGACCGAGGTTCTCACGTCCCTGGCCCATGTCCCGCCCGAGATCATCGACCTCAACAGCGGCTACCTGCACTCGTCCCTCATGCCGGAGCAGGCGCTCGCGTCGGCCCTCACGCGCGCCGCCCGGCGGCCCGGGTCCTGGTCGCGCCCGCCAGTGGAGGGGCTGAGCGAACTGCGCGGCTGGTTCGCCCGCGACATCGCTCCGCGGCTCGCGGCCTCCGACATCCTGATCGCGGCGGGCGGGCAGAGTGCCCTCACGACGGCGGTGCGCTCGCTTGCCGCGCCCGGCATGCCCGTCCTGGTCGAGTCGCCCACCTATCCCGGCCTGCTGGCGATCGCGCGGGCCGCCGGGCTGCGGCCCGTCCCGGTCCCGGTAGATGGCGACGGGCTGCGCACCGACCTGCTCGCCGGCGCATTCGCCGCCACCGGGGCTCGGCTGCTCGTCTGCCAGCCGGTGTTCCACAACCCCACCGGGACCGTGCTCAGCCCGCGGCGACGCCGTGATGTCCTGGCCATCGCCCGCGAGGCAGGCGCCTTCGTGATCGAGGATGACTTCGCGCGCCGCCTCGTCCACGATGACGCACCGCCCCTGCCGCCGCCCCTGATCGCGGCGGATGACGACGGCATCGTCGTTCACATCCGCTCCCTGACCAAGCCGGCTTCGCCAAACCTGCGGGTCGCTGCCCTCGCTGCCCGCGGTCCCGCCTTCGCCCGGATGCGCGCCACGCAGGCCGTCGACGGTTTCTTCGTCCCCAGGCCCCTGCAGGAAGCCTCACTTGAACTGGTCGCCGCGCCGGCCTGGGAGCGCCACCTGCGAGTGCTCGCGAGCGCGCTGAAGCACCGGCGTGACATCCTCGCCGGCGCGCTGGCGAGGATGCGTCCTGACCTAGTGCCCGAGCGCCTGCCGCACGGCGGCTTCCACTTGTGGCTGCGTCTTCCCGACGGTCAGGACCCGCAGCAGGTCACAGCGGCGGCGCTGCGCGCAGGGGTCGCGATCACCCCCGGCGGCCCGTATTTCAGCGCCGAGCCGCCGGCCCCGTACATACGCATGAGCTACTCCCATACCGACGGCCCCGATCGCCTCGCGGACGCCGTCTCGCGCCTGCGCGGCATCCTCGACCAGCCCGGCTAGACCAGGTGAGGTCCCGGCCTCATGCGCCGGTCCTGATCCATCTAGCGGACATTCCCGGTGCAGTTGCATAATTGCCCCACCCGGATGCCTGGATCCGGTGAGTGCAGCGGGGGAACGGTGTACGCAACAGCAGTAGGTGCGAGCCTGCCGGGCTTCACCGTCGACATCGACCACAACCCGTACCTGCCGGCAGGCGGCCGCCTCGTCAGCGCGGTCGTCACCGTGACCGCGGACGTAACCGACGACGCGCAGCCGACCGAGACGGGAAACAGCGCGGAGATCATCATCGTCGACCGCTCCGGATCGATGGCCGGGGACAAGATCGTCGCGGCGCGGTCCGCGACGGCGGCCGCGGTGAACGTGACCAGGGACGGCACATGGTTCGCGGTCATCGCCGGCACCGGGAAAGCGCGGCCGGTCTATCCGCCGGACGGGACAATGGCGGTCGCCAGCGAGCGAACGCGCGAGGAAGCCAGACAGGCCGTCCTCAAGCTGGAAGCCGGCGGCGGGACCCGCATGAGCAAGTGGCTGTCGCTGGCACACCAGATCTTCCACTCCTGCCCGGCCACGCTACGGCACGCGATCCTGCTGACCGATGGGCGGAACGGGGATCTGTGGAACGGACTGGACAAGGCGATCGCCCAGTGCGAGGGGCTGTTCCGGTGTGACTGCCGGGGTGTCGGCACCGACTGGCAGGTGAGCGAGCTGCGCAAGATCTCCACGGCGCTGCTTGGCACCGTGGACATCGTGCCCGACCCGGCGGGGCTGGCGGCGGACTTCGAGCAGATGATGCGCGGGGCGATGAGCAAGCAGGTGCCCGACGTGCTGCTGCGCGTGTGGACGCCGCAGCAGGCGGCGGTGCAATTCGTCAAGCAGGTGGCGCCGGCGATCGATGACCTGACGGGCCGGCGGGTGCAGTCCGGCGCGCAGGCCGCGGATTATCCGACCGGCTCGTGGGCGCCGGGGGAGAGCCGGGACTACCACGTCGGCATCCAGGTGAACGCCTCAGACGTCGGCCAGGAGATGCTGGCGGCGCGGGTGAGCCTGGTGGCCAGTTCGCCGGGCGGGCACCAGGTGCTTGGCCAGGGCCTGGTCCGGGCGACCTGGACCGAGGACGAGGCGCTGTCGACCAGGATCAACCCGCAGGTGGCGCATTACACGGGGCAGGCGGAGCTGGCTGAGGCAATCCAGGAGGGGCTCGAGGCCAGCAAGCGAGGGGATGAGGAGACGGCGACCGCGCGGCTGGGCCGGGCGGTCGCGCTGGCACATCAGGCGGGTAACGAGGACACGGCGCGCCTGCTGTCAAAGGTGGTCGACGTCGTGGATGAGGCCACCGGGACGGTGCGGCTGAAGAAGAAAGTGGCAGCCGCGGACGAGATGGCCCTGGACACCAGCTCAACCAAGACAGTCCGGGTCAAGAAGCAGTAACGCGCAGGCGTCGCCGTCCCGTCCCCGATAAGGCGGGTTGCGCGGTGCTCCGCCGGCGGCTGCGGCGCAGCACCAGGGCCGTGACGACGACCGCCGCCAGCGTCACGCCGAGCATGATCGTCGCGAGGGCGTTGACCGCGGGGGTGAGGCCGAAGCGGACGGCCGAGTACAGCACGATCGGCCAGGTGTTGGTGGTGCCGTTCGTGAAGGCGGGCAGCACGTAGTCGTCGAAGGAGAAGGTGAACGACAGCAGGGCGGCCGCCACGATCGCCGGCGCCAGGCGCGGCAGGGTGACCTGCCGGAACGTAGCCAGCGGCCCGGAGCCGAGGTCGTAGGCGGCCTCTTCGAGCGTGTCACCCATCCCCACGAACCTCGCCCTGATGATAAGCATGGTCAACGAGGCGTTGAACACCACCTGCCCGATCAGGATGGTGACATTCCCGAGCCCGGGGAAAGCCGGGAACACCTTGCGCGCCTGCACGAAGAAGATCAGCGACGCCACGGCGATCACGATCTCGGGCACCACGAGAGTCAAGTAGACGAGGGAGTCGAATGGGGCGCGCAGCCGTGGCCGCATCCGGGCCAGCGCCAGCGCCGCGCACAACCCGAGCACGGTGGCGATGACAGACGCCTCCGCGGCGATCCGCAGGCTGACGATGATCGCCGGGATGAAGGTCGGGTCGTGCAGCCCGGCGCTGAACCAGCACCCGGTGAAGCCGTTCCATACCGCGATGTTCCCGATCTGGGTGGGCGGGATGGCACAGACGTTCGTCCCGTGGAACCCGGCCAGGGCGGCCGCCGACGGCTTGTTGAAGGCGAACACCGCCATCACCACGATCGGCAGGAACAAGAACAGGTAGACCAGCACCGCCCAGGTGGTGAACGCGTGCTTCGCCGTGAGCCGGGGCCGCCTACGCACCGAACCGCTCCTCTTTGGTGGCGACCAGGATGTAGATGATGACGAACACCGACAGCGCCAGCATCAGCGAGATCGACAAGGCCGACCCGAACGGCTGGTTCTGCGCCTGGTTGAACTGGTCGCCGATGACGTTGCCGACGAACTCATAGTTACCGCCGGACAAGATGTTGGGGATAATGTACTCGCCGGTCATCGGGATGAACACCAGCAGCGCGCCGGTGACCACGCCTGGCAGGGTGAGCCGCAGCGTGATCTCGCGGAACGCGGTGAAAGGGCGCGCACCCAGGTCGGTGGCCGCCTCGATCAGCGACCAGTCCATGCGCTCCAGTGAGGCGAACACCGGCAGGATGAACAGCGGCAGGTAGTTGTACACCAGGCCCACGGCGACCGCGTACTTGGTGTACAGGATGTTGATCCCGAGGTCCCTGGCGAGGTAGCCGTTGGGATCGAGGATGATCTTCAGCGCGTAGGTGCGGATCAGGAACGACGTCCAGAACGGGACGACGATGATGAGCAGCGCCAGCATCTTGTACGTGGTCAGGTAGCGGGCCATCCAGTAGGCGACCGGGTAGCCGACAGCGATCGTCAGCAGCGTCCCGACCGCGGCCATTACCAGCGTGCGCCCGAAGATGGTCAGGTACAGCGAGGTCGTCACCTGGCCGTACTGCGAGGTGTCGAACCCGTACCGCAAGCTGCCGAAACCCTGCTGGGTGGCAAGCGAGAACGCCACCAGGATGGCCATCGGCCCGAGGAAGAAGACCGTGTAGTAGAGCAGCGACGGCGCCGTCAGCCACGCCGGGTAACGCGGCCGGAACGAGCGCCGCCGCCTGGTAGCGGCCGGGGCGGCCGCTACCTCCGGCTCCTTCTCCGCCACCGTCATCAGGCTGCCTTGAACTCCGAGTAGATCTGGGTCCGGGCCTCGACGACCTGCGGGCTCACGTTGAGGATGTAGTGGTAGTTGTCGGTGTAGGTCTTGGGCACGTTGAACAGCGGGTCGTTCTGGAGGCTCGGCGCCAGCTGGCTCAGCGCGGTCGGCATCGGGATCTTGTAGTTGTGGTAGTTCATCTCGGTCACCGCCGTGCTCGGGGTGAGCAGCCAGTTGATCCAGGCGTGCGCGGCAACTGGGTGCGGCGCGCTCGCCGGGATGCACCAGTTGTCCGCCCAGATCTCCGACGCCGCGGTCGGGATGACTCCGGTCATGTCGCCCTGCTTGGCGCGTCCCTGCACGATCCGCCGGATGTCGCCGTTCCAGCCTTGGCCGAGGATAATCTTGCCGGCGATGGCGTCGTCGATGTAGGCGGAGGCGTCGATGGTGGTGACGCCCTTGCGGATGGACAGCAGGAACGACTTGGCCTGGTTGAAGTCCGCCTGGCTTGACGTGTTGGGGTCAAGGCCGAGCGCCATCAGCGCGAGCGGGACGACCTCTTCCGCGCCGTCGAGCAGGTTGGTCCTGCCCTTGCCCACGTACTTCGGCAGCGCCTGGTAGAAGTCGTGCATGGTCTTGATTTCTTCGGTCACGATCTTGTTGTTGAAGAAGAACATCGTGATGCCGAAGTCCTTGATGACGTGGTAGTCACCCGTCGGGTCGTACGACGGCTTCAGGAACGACGGGTCCAGGTACTTGAGGTTGGGCAGCAGCGCCTTGTCCAGGGCCAGCAGGCTGTTCTCCTGGATGAGCTCCGCGACCGCGTTCTGGCTGGGCACGATGATGTCGTAGGACGTGCCGCCCGCGTGCAGCTTGGCCAGGAGCTCGTCGTTGCTTGAGTAGAAGGTCTGGTGCAGGGTCAGCCCGGCCTTCGCCTCGGCCGGCAGCTTCGTGAACTTCGTGAAGGTCGACGGGTCGCTGTACTCCGACCACGTGTAGATCTCCAGGTGGCCCTCAAGCGGCTTCCCCGTCAGCGGGTTCGCCGAGACGCTCTGAGCGCCACCGCTGGCGGCGGGGGAGGCGGGGGAACTGGGGGAGGTGGAGGTGCTGCAGCCGACCGCCCCGGCCAGCAGCGCCATGCCGCCAAGGCCGAGCGCCTGCCGCCTGCTCAGTGGCCGGCCGGCCGCGTGCTCCACCTCGCGGTGCAGGTAGTCGAGCTTCGGCTTCATCGACCGCGGCACGAGTATGTTGAGCTGGTTGTCATCTGCGTTCATGTTTCCTCCTGCTTGCCAGCGGTGTTGGCGGGCGCGGCTTCACCGAGCAGTAGCGGGGCGGCGTCGTCCCAGCTGAGGGCGATCTGGTCGCCAGGGTGGACGGCATCGAGGGCGGGATCGGCGACAGCCCGCTGCTCACGGACCACGATGTCGGCGATGCCCGGCAGCTTGGCCACGATCTGGATCTGATCGCCGAGGTACATCTTGGCGACAACCTCGGCGGTGGCCGAGTTGGCTGTCCCGGCGGCAGCGCCGGCGACCGCCACTATGCGCTCGGGCCTGATGCCGACCCGCACCTGGGTGCCCCGCGCCGCCACGCCGCGGCCGCGCACGACAACGCCCGGACCCGCGCTGACGGCGAAACCGCCGTCAGCCGCCTCGACGACCTCGCCGGACAGGAAGTTCATGTCCCCGATGAAGTCCGCGACAAACGGCGTCAGCGGACGGTCGTAGATGGCGCGAGGCTCGTCAAGCTGCTCGATCACGCCATTGGACATGACCGCGACCCGGTCGGACATGGACAGCGCCTCGCCCTGGTCGTGGGTGACGTAGATGAAGGTGATACCGACCTGCTCCTGGATGCGCTTGAGCTCGATCTGCATCTCCTTGCGGAGCTTCAGGTCCAGCGCGCCGAGCGGCTCGTCGAGCAGTAGCACGCGCGGGCTCATCACCAGTGCGCGAGCCAGTGCCACCCGCTGCTGCTGGCCGCCGGACAGCATGCTGGGCCGGTTCTTCTCCCTGCCGGTCATCCGCACCAGTTCAAGCGCCGACCGCGCCTTCGCGTACCGCTCCGACCGACCGGCGCCGCGCTGCTTGAGCCCGTAGGCGACGTTGTCCAGGACGGACATGTGCGGGAACAGGGCGTACTGCTGGAAGACGGTGTTGACGTCGCGCCGGTACGGCGGCACGCCGACCGCGTCCCGGCCGCCGATCACGATCTCACCCTCGTCGGGCTGCTCGAAGCCCGCGATCATCCGCAGCGACGTGGTCTTGCCGCACCCGGACGGCCCGAGGAGCGACAGGAACTCTCCCTTGCGGACCTTCAGGCTCACCGCGTTCACCGCGGTCAGTGAGCCGAAGCGCTTGGTCACCGCACGGAATTCGACGTCGTACGCCCCGTCGCTGCCAGCGGAACTCACGCCACGCCACCCCCAAGACGATCATTTAGCGGCAAATGTAGAGCATGGGGGACCTGCAGTCCATGGGGCGAACTGAACGCTATATGCATTCTTGAGCAGCCTGTTACCTGTGGGTTTCGACAATGCGTCTGGGTGGAGCACTCAGTCCCACGTGGTGGGAATTACCCCGCATCGGTGCGGGGGAGGGGCGGGCCGAAAACCGTAACATCACCAGCCAGCGGGCTGCGGATGAGCCCGCTGGTTCTGATGGGGCCTGGCAGAACGGGATGACGCAAATGGCAAGACAAGCAGGTAGATCAGCGACTCGGATACCGGCTCGAGCGCGGCATTCGGCGTTCGCACTCATGACGGCGGCCGGGCTACTGGCCGCGGGGTGCGGGCGGCGCGAGCGCTGCCCCGGCTGGCGACACGACAGCGGGGCCAGGCACGATCCTCATGCGTTCAGCTCGGGCAGAAAGGGCCCATCAGAAACGACTCCGACACGGCCGGATTCTTCGGGAAGCCGGGCTGCCGGATGACCTACCGGCCGTCGACGTCCTACGCCGGCGCCTACAGCGTCGAAGCCTGGGTGAAGCCAGGCTCCGCGTCGAAGCATTACCAGACGATCTTCGACACCCGGGGACCCACCGGCGAGTACAGCTTCGACCTCACCCTGGAAGGGTCCGCCCACCAGGGGGGACAACAGCTGCACATGGACGTTGGCGACGGCCAGAACTGGCTCACCACCCAGTACGGGGTGACCTTCCCCTTCGCCTTTACGACCGGACACTGGTACTACATAGCAGCGACCGTCAACCCGGGAAAGAACGCGGCCTTCCTGTAGGTCAACGGCAATGTCCTCGCCAAGGTCAACCTGTCGTCCAACGGGCTGCCGAGCCTGCTGTTCGACCGGAACCACCCCATCGCCGTCGGCGGCAACCCCCGCTACGACCTGATCTCCGGCAACCCCCTTCCGGAGAACTTTGACGGAACCATCGGGCAGGCTGCCGTCTATAAGCGCGTGCTGACGCCCGCTGCGATTGCCGCTCACTACAGGGCCGCCGGTTACGCCCTCAGCGGCACCGACCATGCCCTCGGCAGCGACTCCTGCCCGGTGGCCGCGTTCTGCATGGCGGTCGGCGAGTATGAGCTCGACCGGCGTGAACTGGCGGCTCCTCGCCGTCCCGGCGATCGCGGGCCAATCCCAGGTCCTCTTCCAGGGAATCTCGTGCCCGACAGCCAATGAGTGCGTCGCGGTCGGCCAGACCGTAGACAACACCGCGCAGGGGTACTACCACGCGTTCGCCGACACGTGGAGCGGCGGCGGTTGGCACCTGTCGACTCTCCGTGGAGCCCCGTCTGGCTTCCTCGGGGTCTCGTGCCCGGCCGCTAATCGATGCGTCGCGTCCGGTTTCACCTACCGTTGCGGTTGAGTGCTTCTTGGCGCTTATGCCGCAGCCGCCTGTTGCCGGGCGGCGGTCCCGGGCTTGTCCCTGCGAGGGGTGCCGGGTTCCGGGTTCGGCGGGTCGTGCCGCGCGGGGCGCGGTCTTATAGTCCCTCCCCCGGCGTTTCGCCTCTCCGCCCCACTGGCGGCGAGGGACAGCAGGTTCCGGGCGGCGTTCACGTCCCGGTCCAGGACCAGGCCGCACGCGTCGCACCGGTAAATGCGCTCGGCCAGGGCCAGCTTGGCTTTCACCGTGCCGCAGGCCGAGCATTTCTTCGAGGAAGGAAACCACCGGTCTGCGAGGACCAGCGTCCCGCCCTGCCAGGCGGTCTTGTAGGCCAGCATCCGCCGGGCGGTCCCGAATCCCTGGTCCGATAGGGCGCGGGCGAGGCGGCGGTTGCGGGTCATCCCGGCCACGTTCAGGTCCTCGGCGACGATCGTCTCGTAGCGGGCGGCGAGCATCGTGGTGGCCTTGTGCAGTGCGTCGGCGCGCAGGTTCGCGACCCGGGCGTGCAGGCGGGCCAGCCGGGCGGCCGCCTCGCGGCGGCCCGCCGAACCCGGTTTCTTCCGGGCGTGCGCGCGGGCGGCGCGCCGCAGCCGGCGCAGCCCCGCCCTCAGCGGCCGCGGGCCGGGGACGGTGATCACCGTGCCCGTGTCGTCGGCGCCGGTGAGCAGCGCCTTGACGCCCAGGTCGATCCCGATCGCGGAGCCGGGGCGGGGATGACGGTCAGGGACGGCCCGGTCAACCTCAACGGTGAACGACACGAACCAGCGCTGCGCCGTCCGCGACACCGTCGCGGACAGGATCCGGGCGGTGCCGTCCTCCAGCCGCCGGGCCAGCTTCCGGGTCGATTCATGGGTCCGGATCACCCCGAGCCGCGGCAGGGTGACCGTGCCCCGCCCGCAGCGCAGCGTCCCGGTCAGCCCGAACGAATCCCGGCACCTGCCCCGCTTCTTGAACCGCGGGAACCCCAGCCGGCGCCCCGGCCGCTCGCCCTTGTTCGACCTGGTGAACTCCCGCAGCGCCCGGTCCAGGTCCCGGAACGCCTCCTGGTAGGCGCACTTGGAGTTCTGCTCCCACCAGGCCAGGGCCGGGTCGGCCTTCTTCTGCGCGTTCCACCGCTTGTGCAGCTCGGCGCCGGAATACCGCCTGCGTTCCGCGCGGTAGCGTTCCAGGCACGCCGCCTGGGCCCAGTTCCAGGCGAACCGCGCCGCGCCCGCGCGCGAGCGCAGCGCCCGCTGCTGCCCCGGAGATGGGTCGAGCGCGAACCGGTACGCCTGCACGATCACCACCGCTACCTTCTCCTTCCCAGCCCCGGCTTCCTTCCCGAGCGCCGACGTCAGTGAGAACATGATATCGAGCCTCAGTGACATTCCGGCTCGCCATCGAACTCTTAGATGCCGCCATTTCTGCCGCGCATCCCGTCGTTGGTGAGTACCGAAGAGCGCCACCGATCACCGGTGCGACAGCAGTTGGCAACCCCTCCGTCACGGGTCACTCGTATCAGCTGATCAAGGCCTGGCATGGGAGCGCCTGGACTACCCAGCAGGCAGCCCAGACCGCCAGGCTCGGCGGCGTCCTCCAGCACGTGTCGTGTGTCAGCGCCACCTTGTGCGAAGAGGTCGGCTATGACTATTACCCCACCGCAGCGAACAGCGATGTGGCGATCAGCGAGGCCTGGACCGGCAACAGCTGGCGCGGACAGGTAACGCCGAACCCATAGCTGTCGTCCTGAGTGCGATTGGCGGCGGACCCGGCAGTCCTGCTGGTCCGCCGCCAGTCGTTGTTCACCGGCCGTGGCCCGGGGGAGCCGTTACTGGTTCTGGAAGGCCTGCTGCGCCAGCGGGTGATCGGCGGGCAGGATCAGCGCGCCGCCCGCGCTTTCCTGTTCGTGCTTCTGCTGCGCCAGTTGCGATCCCGGTGTCGCGTACTGGACATGGACGCTCGCGACGCCGCTGCCGCGCGCGCCGACCGGGGTGACGGCGGCCGGGTTGCCCTCGCTGTCGGTCACCCAGAGCTGGAAATCGTCGTACTTGAACAATTGGATGTCGACGATGGGCGTGGGGTAATGGTGGACGCCTGCCGGCTCCGGGTCGCCGGGCGCGGCAGCAGCCTGCGCCTGGTCGCTGATGTCGGGAGAATTCTGCGCGTCCGCTGTCGCGGGCGGATTCTGCGCGTGCGCCTTACCCATCGGCATGACGCCGATGTGGAAGCTTGGGTGCAGCGGAACCCCGGCGTTGAATATCGAATCGGTCCACTTCGCGACCCCATCGGCGTCTGTGATCGGCGTGTCGAGCAGGCCGTTGGGGTCGAGTTCTTGCTTGAGCTCCGGCGCGAGAAGGTCATACAGCCGTTTGGCGTTCTGGCGAAGCAGGTCTACTTTGACCGGGTTGGCACAAAATTGCGCGGACCATTCGATGCCGGCGAGGTTGCGGACCATGAACCAGCCCTGGCTGTCTTTCAGCCACAGGGCGCTGCCGTGGTGGTCCTGGAACGGGCCGGAACCGTAAAGCAGACCCGGAGCCTGCGCCGCGATCTCGTTCATTTTTTTCTTCGCCGCGACGTACTCGGGGGAGTCCGCCCGCTGGGGATGATTGGGAACATTGACCGACCACGTATGCGTCTCGGTCTCGCTGTGTACTGGGTCGGTCGCGGTCATCGATTCCCCCCTGAATCAGCCGGCCTGGCAAGCAGGCGGGTAATGTCCTGCCTATGCTGAGGATGTCGTTATCCTGCCATGAAAAACACGCCCTTACCAGGCTGATTACAGCAAACCGGATGAATGCGGCGGATAGCGCATCAAGCACAGTTGCCCCAGCGGAAACCGGATCCGGATCGGTCGGATTCAGTGGCGAAGGCCCTCCTGCTGCCACTGGTCCCCGGTGTTCATTGAGCCATTTTCAACCTGGCCGTGATGGATCCGTCACAGTCTGGGCAGCTCCGGAGCGCGGCAGTTCGGTAACCGCCGCAAGCCTGCGGGGCCTGGCGCTCAGGACGGGCGTTCCACGCCAGGCTGCTCGATCAAATGCGCGCCGGCAAGCTCGAGCAGCGCCGCTGCCGCTGCGGTGAGGCGGCGGCGGCGCAGCACGACGGCGTTGAGCGACCAGCGGAAGTCGTGCTCGCGGACCTTGACCGCGCGTAGGTCCCCGTGCGGTGTGATGGCGTAGACGGGCAGGATGGCGATGCCGACGCCGGCGCGGACGAACGCGGCGATGGCATCGATGCCGCCGACTTCCGCGGCGATAGCGCGGCGCATCCCGTAGGCGGTGAAGACCTCGTCGGCGACGGTGCGCATGGCGAATCCGGGCGGCAGGTCGATGAAGGTCTCGTGCTCCAGCTGGCGGATCCCGACCGCGCGCTTTCCGGCGAGCGCGTGCCCGGCGGGGACCGCGAGCAGCTGGGGGACGTGCAGCAGCGTGCGGCTGGCGTACTCGCGGGGCAGGGGGCGGGCGGAACCGGCGAACGCCACGTCGACGTCGTGCCCGGACAGGGCGCTGAGCATGCCGGCGGAGCCGGCGGCTGCTCATGCCCCGCCCGGACGGCAGCACCTACGTCGTCATGGACGAGACCGGCGACGGCCCCAACCCGCGCAAGCTCGCCGAGGCCAACCCAGGCCACATGCACCGCGGCCACGACCTGTGGAACTTCGGCTCGCTTCCGGCGCGGCCGAGGAATTGGAAATGCGGGTACCGTTCGCGGCCGTCTCGAACTGCCTCGGTCTTTCCAGCACTTCTGCCGACCCGCAGGTGACCGAGATCGCCGGCCTGATCCGAGGCGCTGGCCGCCCGGCGGGCGGCACCTTTCCAGCGGCAGATGCCGAGTTCCTCGTCACCGAAGCGATCCTGGGGCTGGTCGACGGGTGGTGCGCGGCGGCTCCTGTCGTGCTGGCGGTCGATGACCTGCAGTGGGCCGATTCGGCGAGTGTGCTGGTGCTGCACCGGCTCGGCCGGGTAGCTGGTCAGCTGCCGCTGCTGCTGGCCGCCGCCCGACGCTCCGGTGGGCGTGGAGCTGATCTGGCACCCCTAGTGCGCAGCTGGGAGGCCCGCGGCGCGGATGCGCTGACGCTTGGCCCGCTTGACGAGACGTCGATCGCCACGCTGGCGGGGCAGGTGGTCGGCGCCAAGGCAGGAGCAGGCCTGCGCGACGCGGTCACCGCTGCGGGGGGCAACCCGCTGTACGTGATCGAGCTAGCGCGAACACTCACGGGTAACTCCGGGCAGGCGCCGGATGAAGCGCAGGGCACCGGCCCAGATGCCCGAGCAAGCGCCACCATGCCCGAGTCGCTGATCGCGGTGGTCACCCGGCGGCTGGCAGGACTGTCCAGTCAGGCGCGCCAGATCCTTCAGCTCGCGGCAGTTCTCGGGCCAAGCTTTACCGTTGCTGAGCTTTCGGCCGTGCTGGCTACACCGCCACTGGAATTCCTTGGCGTGATCCAGGAGGCTGCCGCGGCCGGCGTGCTGGCCGCCGAGTCCGATCGGCTGGCGTTCCGGCACGAGGTAATCCGCCAGGCGCTCTATGAGAGCCTGCCCGCGTCCGCCCGCAGCGCGCTGCACCTGCAAGCCGGACAGGCCCTGGCGGCCGCCGGGGTCCCGGTGGAGCGAGCCGCCCAGCACCTCCTGGCTGGCACGACTCTCGACCCAAGGACCGTGGAGTGGCTGGTCAGGTCGGCCGGTCAGCTCACTGCCCGCGCTCCGGATTTGGCAGCCGACCTGCTCGCCCGGGTATGCGACACGGCCGGGGCGGCAGGCGACCTGGCCGCCCCGTTGCGGCTCGCGCTGGCGAACGCGCTGCTGCGCGCGGGCCGGTACACCGCGGCCGAGGCGACCGCCGCGAAGGCGCTTGCCGTCGGCCCTGACCGCGGGTCACGGGGGAAGCTGGGCTGGGTCCTGGCTCAGTCCATCCTCAACCAGGGTCGCGTTCAGGCGGCACTGGAGGAGGCGCGCCGGGAGCTGGACGACTGCGATCTCAGCCAGGCCGAACGGGCCCGGTTCCACGGCCTGGCAGCGCAGTGCCTGCACTTGTTGTCCACGTCCGGACCCGAGCCTGCCATGAAGGAGTCCGAGGCGGCGCGGGATGCGAGCCTGGCCAGCGGCGATCCCTACGCGATGGCCTACGGGCTGCAGGCTGTCGCGGGCGCCTGGCGCTGGCAGGGACGCTTGCGCTCGGGTTCTCCGGAACGGGCCTGGAGTGGGTGGTCAACGCGTACGCGCTCAGCTTCGGCGGGCTGATGCTGCTTGGCGGCCGGGCCGGGGATCTGCTCGGCCGCCGCCGGGTGCTCGTCGCAGGGCTGCTGCTGTTCTCGGCTGCCTCGCTGGCAGGTGGCTTTGCCACCTCGCAGGCCTGGCTGCTGAGCACGCGGGCGGTTCAGGGCGCCGGCGGCGCGATGATCGCGCCCACCGCACTCGCACTGATCACCACGACCTTCGCCGAGGGGCCGGCCCGAAACCGGGCGATGGGCGTCTATGCCGCGATGAGCGGGGGCGGTGCGGCGATCGGCCTAGTTCTCGGCGGGCTGCTGACCACCTACGTGTCCTGGCGGTGGGTGCTGTTCGTGAACGTGCCGATCGGCATCGGCATAGCCGCCGCGACATCCGTCCTGCCGGAGTCAGCCCGTCGCCTAGGCCGCTTCGACCTCAGCGAGGCTATCGCCGGTACCGCCGGCGTGGCGCTGCTCGTATACGGCCTGTCCAGCGCGGGCACCGACCAGCGCGGGATTTCGCACTGGGCCGACACGAAAGTACTGGCCTCGCTGGCGGCGTCGGCGGTACTGCTCGTCAGCTTCGTGGTCATCGAGCGACGGAGCCGCAACCCGCTGATGCCGCTGCGCATCTTCTCCGACCGCAGCCGCTCGGCCGCATTCGTGATCATGCTCATCGTCGCGACCGTGTTGTTCGGCGTACTCTTCTTCCTGACCATCTTCATGCAGGTGGTGCTCGGCTTTAGCGCGCTGAGGTCAGGCCTGGCCTTCCTCCCGTTTGCCGGGACCGTGGCGGTGGCCTCCGGGATCGTCAGCAACCTGATCGCCCGTACTGGGGCCAGGCCGCTGCTCCTGGCGGGCGCCGCGTGCACCACCATCGGGCTGTTTTGGTTCTCCCGTATCAGCGCGCATGTGACCTATGTTGGCGGTTTGCTTGGTCCAATTGTGCTAACCGCGGCCGGCATAGGCACGGTGTTCGTCCCGCTTTCCCTGGTCGCGCTCAACCGGGTGCGCGATGAGGACTCCGGCCTCGCCTCCAGTTTGCTCAATGCCGGCCAGCAGATCGGCGGCGCGATCGGACTGGCCGTGCTCGGCACCGTGACCTGGACCGTGGCGGCGAACACCCTACGCGGCCAAGTTGGCTCGAGCCGCGGCCGCAGCGGCCCGCCTGGGTCACGCCCCGAGGCCTGGCCAGTTGCGTGTCTCCTGTATCACGACGCCCTTGCGGCTGGCATTAGCCGTGGGTTCCTCGTCGCTGCCGGGTTCACGCTGGTCATGCTCGCCATAACTGCGCTCGCCATCCGGACCCGCCGCGACGACCCCGCGGTCGCCGGCACGTCTGCCCCGCAGCGCCCGGTCAGCGGGGCGGCGCTCGCCCCAAGCGACCGCTGAGAAGGTCCTGACCGTTGTTTACGGGCCAGATTCAGTGAAACAGGCTGAACCAAAAGTTCTCCCACTCACTGAATCTGGCCCGTAGTGACTGGAAGACGCGAGGTGTCGCGCGATCGCCAACCCGGGGCTCGGCTACCCGTCAGCAGAAGGCCATCGAGCCAGCTGGTACGCGGCCTGGAAGGTCGTTTCCAGGAAGCTGAGCAGGCAGGCCTCAGGGTCGCTGGCCGTCCTGACGGCGGCATACGGCAGGACGAACTCGCCGAGCTGCTCGTCGAAATAGGCCATGTCGGGGGAGACCCCCTGCTCGCTGAACCCCTCGAGCAGGGGATAAGCGTAAGAGTAGAAGATGCCCTCCGCGGCGGCGCCGGGCCAGTAGCCGCAACTGGAAAGCTCAGCACAGTAGGCCTCGGCCATGACAGGGTCCGGGCAGTTAGGGATGCCGCCCGGGTGCTTGGGCGCGGGCCGGCCGGAGAACCGGGTGACCGCCAGGTCGAAGGCGCCCCAGAAGAAGTGCACCGGGCTGTCCTTTCCCCGCCACCCGGCACGGAACTGGCTCATGACCCGGTGCGCACTGACAAGGGACAGCCAGAATTTGTGCATGGCCTCGGGATCGTACTGGTCATGGACCGTATCGGCGTCAAAGGCGATAGCGTCGGGGATCTCGTTCGGCATCGGGTGGATGACCACGTCAATGCCGAGGGCATCGAGGTGCGAGCGGTACTCGGCGTAGAAGTCAGCGACCGTCCGCGGTCCCAGTGGCACCCGGCGCGTGGCGCCGTTAGTGGTAGTGATGATCAGCTCGTGACGAGTGAAGTCGAATTCGATCTCCGCACCGCCGCCACGGTAGGGCATCAGGGATGTCGTCAGGCCGCGGGCGGTGACGTACAGAGCCGAACTCCACCAGTGGTTGGCCTGAGGCGCGAGCGCGAGGCGGGTTTTTCCGACCATCTGAGTCCACAAGTGAACGGTGTCGCGCGTCGGCTGCCATTGCTCAAGCGGCAGGGACGGCCAGCTCATGGGTGCGGTCATCAGGTCACCTCCAGGTTGTCGCTGCGGACCTGCGTGGATCCTCGCGAACAGGTCGATACCCCGATTGACGCACAGGCGACCAGTCGTCGGCTGAGCAGTTACGCTCGCGGCCGAGCTCGGCGCACCGGCGACCAGGATCACCTCAGTCGGGGCGACGTCCCCACGCCGAGATCAGCGGTGCGAGGGTGAGATCGAGCGCGCCGGCGCCGACGGCCGCGACGTGCGCGTCGATCTCGGCTTCATCGGCCAGCCGGGCGGCGACCAGCTCGGCGCGGACCTGGCGCATCGTCGCCATCTCCAGGCGGTCGAGGACCGCCCCGCCGACCGGGAAACTGCCCGCCGCCGCGACGTCGACCAGGCCGGCCTCGCGCAACGTCCTCGGCAGCGTACGGCCGTAGCGCAGATCGGCGCCGCGGCGTGTCATCAACTCCCGGAAGGCATGCCGCAGCCGGTTGGCTCGCCGCTCCGCCGGGCCGCTTTCGTCGAGGCACACCAGCGGCTGCAGCTCGGTGTCCGCATCCTCCACCAGAAGCCAGCCGCCGGGCCGCAGCGCCGCCACCATCGTTGCCAGCGCTCGAGCGCGGTTGGGCACATGGACGAGGACAAGCCGGGCGTGCACCAGGTCAAACGTCCCCGGCGGCGGATCCGCGACGATGTCGTGCCGGCGTACCTCGTAGGTCCCATGCGGGTCCAGCCACGCTGGATTGATGTCCGTCGCCAGTACGTACCCGGTCGGTCCGACGGCCGCGACGAGCGCCTCGGGGATGCTGCGGCCTCCAGCCCCTACCTCCCAGCAGCGCCATCCCGGCCCCACCCCAAGGCGGTCGAAATGCCCGCGCGTCACGCCGTCGAACAGCTCCGCCAGCGCGACGAACCGCTCGCCCGCCTCGGCCTGCGCGTTGTCGAGGAGGTAACGGTGATCAGGGGCAGACGCAGCCCGCGGCGAGGAGTTCACGGTTACATCTTCACCTCCTACCGTGCCGTAGGTGATGCGACGTGCGATGAATCACTCGTGATCCGCGCCTCACCCGAGGCGTTCCGCCGTGCGATACCTGGGCGCCCACATCCGGCGGTACAGCAAGCGAGCGGGTGGCGGGAGCATCCGCAGCACCGTGACCTCCAGCTGTGCGGTCGCCCCGTCGAGCACCCACGGAAGGTATTCGGCGGCACCCTTGATCCCGCCCTGTTGGCTGCGGACCTCCCTGGTGAAGGCGTCCCAGCCCGCCTGCCCAAGACGCCTGTCCAGCAGCGGAAGCGCGTCGGTCTCCTCGTGGATCATATGCGCGGTCAGACCACTGCCCAGCGTCACGAGCCCGCTGGCCAGCGCCGCGCGGTCGCCGCTGGCGATGGCGGCGTCAATCTGCCCGACCAGGGGATCGATGGTGGCATGCTCAGCCTCCATCTCATCCAGGATCCGGCGCTCGGACAGCTCGGCGACCGCAGCGGCGAGGCGCGGCCAGAGGGCCTTGTCTTCCGCTGTGTGGTGGACGTGCAGCTGCTTGCTGAACCGGCGCCATGTCGCCACAGCAGCCGAAGATAGCCCCTGGCCGCCTTCGGCGGCGGTGATGAGGCGGGCGATGTCGCGGCTGAAGGCGTCGTGGGCGATGTACATCATCGTGAAGTCAACCTGGCCGCCCAGGTCGGCTCTACGGTTCCATGCCTCGGTCCGGGTCTCTGCGTACGTGCTCAAGGTTCTGCTCCTTTGACTGGGCAGGCTCTTCGTGCCCAACAAGGAAGTCGGACCTAGTGGTCAAAAGGTGACAGTCACGCCCGTCCGGCAGGTGCTGTCACAAGCGGGTGCCGCGCTACGACAACCCGGTAGGGGCGTGACGTGACCGGCGCCGCGTTCAGCCAACTGACGTAGGAGTTCCGCGATGCGACTTTCCGTTTTCGGTGCCAACGGTGGCACCGGCCGCCTGCTCGTCAGGCAGGCCCTCGACGCGGGCGACGAGGTCACCGCCGTGACCCGCCGCCCGGCCGAGTTCCCCTTTACCCACCCGCACCTGATCGTCGTCCGGGCCGATGTGGCTGAAGTTCAGGCAGTGACCAAATGACATCCTGCGCGCAAGCGACCTCGACTGGACAGTGATCCGGTCCGCCGGGCTTTTCGAGGCCGGCCAGGTCTCGTCCTACCAGGTCAGTGACGGCCCCCTGGACGGCGTATTCACCAGCAGGGAAGATCTCGCCGCCTGCCTGCTCGAGCAGGCCAGGGACTCGAGGTTCGTCAGGAAGACGATCGAGGTGACGACCTCCGAAGGGGCACCCACACTGTGGCAGATGATCCGCCGCGAGGCGTTCAAGAAGAGCTGACAATGACGGACAACCCAACCTGGGACGCCCAGTTCGTCGAGGAGTTCGAACGGCAGCGCCCGCACCTGCGTGCGATCGCCTACCGCATGCTGGGGTCGCTCACCGAAGCCGACGACGCCGTGCAGGAGACCTGGCTGCGGGTGAGCCGGGTGCCAGGCCAGCAGTGCCGGTGTCCCGTCCGCGTTGACCTGACGCATGATCGTGCCTCTGACCTGCAGTGCGTCATTTTGGCGCGGACTCATGCGGCGCCTCTGTCCGAGTTAACTTGTCGCAAAGTAACAGAATGGGTTGATGCCTTCAACGCCCTCGTAGCGGCAGCAGAATCGCCGGATCCTATCGATTAACTTTCTTATTCGAATTTTGGCCACTTATTCGACTCGTGACCGCTACCGTGATGATAAAACGTTGCTGATGGACGGGGAGTGACGATCTGCTCGCCGGTGCCCAGGCGGCGCACGATCGCCGGCAGGCGGACGTCGGCAAGCTCGAGCGTGCTGGCGCGCAGCCGCCGGGCCACCCCGTTCGCCAGCGCGAATGCGGCCGCGAACGCGCCCACCGACAGCGCCAGTACCAGCAGCCCCAGGAGCACCGACCGGGACAGCGTCTGGCTCGCGACCAGGCCAGGCGCTCACCGAGGTGCCCAGGCGTCCGCGGGCGGCCAGCTCGTCCTCGCCTGCCGTGGCGGCCTGCCACGCACTGCTTGCGGCAAGCCGCTGGTAGGCCGACTGCTCCCGGGCGGGCAGCCGGCTGTCAAGCGACTGCATGTCGTTGCGGGACGCGCCGGTCAGCCGCGCCACCATGGTCCGCTCCGCGGTGGTCAGGGTCCCGCGCTCGGCCCAGGCGGCGCCTAGTCCCGCGCACGAGTGCAGGTCCACGACCGGCAGCAGGTCCACCGCTGTCAGCGCGTCCACGGCGACGGCGGCGTCCGGCGCGTCCGTCGCGTTCAGCACCATCGACGGCGCGCCGAGGTCGCCGAATTTCGTGTAAAAGCCGTCTACCTGAGCCAGGGTTTCCCGGCCAGCCTGCACGCCCTTGCGGACGGCCTGCAGCTGGGCCGCCATCTCCGGGAACTGCTGCGCGCTGGCGGTCATCACGTTCTGGTTCAGGCCCTGCAAGGCGTAGATGACGTGCTGCGCGTGCGCCCACGCCCTGTCTGTGGCGGCCCACCGCCCCGGTAGCGCAGCCAAGGCGGACCGGTCGCCGCCCGCGGCACGCAGGCTGAGGGTCCGCTCGTCCTCAAGGGCACCGTGGAATTGCACCAGCGCGCCGGTCGTCTGTCCCGTGTAACGCGAGAAATCCCGGGTGGAAATGGCACTTGAGACGCGAGTCGCGATGTCCGGTATACCGGACATATGCGGCGGGCGGCCCGGGCAGCCGCCGGTCCTTCGCGCCCCGGGTGCTCGCATGACCGGCGTACGCACTCGCTGCCTCGCCTGTCCCGGCTGGCGCCTGCCTGTTCACCGGCCGCGCAGGAGGCGGGATATCCTGCCGGGACTGCTCAGCGGCGCAGGACGTCACCGGAAGGCGTCACCACGCGACTGCAGCGGCCCGAGTACACCGTCGAGGGCCGGAACCCGCGCGTCGAATCGACGCCGGCAGCGCGTCGGCGCGACCCTGTTTTCCGGGCGGGCCTGCGCGTGCTAGGGATGACTCGTAGCCGCTGGCGGGGTGTTGGGAGTACTCGGATTGCTGGGGGTGACGATGCCGATCACGAACGGCTGCAGGCCGGCCAGGATGATGGTGGCGATGCCCGTGGCTACGGCTAGCGTGACCGACGATGCCCAGGCCGATACGGCCCAAAGGCTGTGCAGGTCGACTAGGCGTCCCGGGGTGAACCCGTTCTTGCGCAGTACAGCGAGGTCGGCCAGGAGCCCCATGGTCATGGCGAAGATCAGAAGCTGGATAACCAGGATCGCCGCCGCGTGCCACTGCTGGCTATGGCTGTGCGGGCTGGCCAGCGTGCTGAGGATGGACGGTGCGGATGCGGCTGCGAAGAACGAGAGGCTCTTGCCCATGCCTGTCCGGCCGCGCAGGAGCGGGAAAAGGTAGCCGAAGAGCAAGCCGTACCCGGCCCAGCGCAAGACCAGCGGTGCTACCGCCGAGATGAGCGCCAGCTCGGGATAGCCTTCAGGCGCGCTGAGGTCGACGGAGGCTCCGACCAGCCCGAGCACCACCCAGGGAGCGCCGGCCAGGACGGCGTAACGAAGCCCCCAGCGGGCTCGCGCCCAGGGCCGGACGCTGATCAGGGCGCCGAACGCCCGTTCGTCCGCAGCTACGGGCGACTCCCCGGCGCCGGCGGCGGCGCGTTCCTCCAGTGCGGTGACCTTCTCTTGCGCCGCATCGAAGCCTGTCGTCCCGGCTGCTACCTCATCCCGCATGGTCTTGGCCAGGCTGGGAAGCGCGCGGCGCGCGACCCCCGCTGCGACGGACTGGCGCACTGCCGCGACCGAGTCTTCCCGGGGCTGGCTCAAGATGACGGCGGCCCGGCTGAGTTGGCTGCGCGGCATGAGGAGCCAGGCGCCGATGGCTGCCGTGACCAGCGCCGCCGCCGTGGCCAGGTTCCCTTCCCCGCCGAAGGCATAGCCAGCCGACAGCGCCACGACCCAGGCGGCGATTCCGAGTATCCGGTGGCTCGCCAGGGTCTCCTCGTCCCGGCAGGGCAGCAGCCCCATCCGGCGCAGGGCAACGACGCCAGCCGCCACCAGGACCAGGCCGAGGACCCCGTCGATCCGGTCGGCGTAGGTCTGCAGGTCCCACCAGCCGAGTTGGGCGATGGGCTGGCCGAGTTCCCCCCAGGGGACGGCGATGACCGCGGCCAGCAGGGCAACGGCCCGCAGATGCGGCATCCCCCTCGCCGGGAGGCGAAGCGGCCCGACCGCCATGACTGCCAGGCGCGCGACCGCCATCCCCATGAACATGCCGGTGATGATTACGACACCCCAACGCAGAAGTGCCGGAAAATAGCCGCTGTCAGTGGTGATCGTCGCCGCAACGGCCAGGGCCACGGCCAGCGGGGCGATCCAGTACCGCCGGTACCGGAGGCCTGCCCGGCGCCACGGGAGGCTCGCGGCGGCCGCCCCGAGCGCGAATACCGCCGCCGCGGCCGTCGCGGCGATGAACACTGCCGGGCCTGCCAGCGCTGGGGTGTCCCCCCCGATCGGGTAGTGCCCGTAGGTGATGGCAATCGCCCCGGCCAGCCCCGCGCCAGGCAGTGCCACCGACATGACGAGGGCTGTCACGCCGATGGTGCCCCGGCCCCATCGGGCCCTGGCCGCCCGGCCGGCCACGGCCGCGCCCGCGGCCCACCCGGACGCCAGGAACAAGGCAGCCAGCATGGACACGGCGGCGACGGGGATCTCCACGGCCAGGGCCCAGGGACTGGGGGCCGGCACTGCCTTCCCGGCATGAAGCACCTCGGCGGGAACCGGCGGCATGCTCGCGCCGGCGATGGCCGCGTAGCCCCCCACGGCGGCCCCCAGCGCGACCACCGCAATGAGGGGGCGGAGCCAGGGCAGCGGGCGCTCACGGCCGTCGGAGTCCCCGCGAGGCTCCCAGCCCGCGATGGCGAGGCTGATGACGATCAGCAGGATAGTTCCGCCCTCGACAGGCGGAAACTCAACAATGTTCCACAGTCCTGCTTTTACTACCAGCGTGCTGTCCAGGCGGTTTGCGTAATCATTCAGGGCGCTGGCGACGGTACTGCCGGTTGTCGCTATCTGGCCGCATCCGGCGATCACCAGGTGTGCCACGATGACAGCGCCGAGTACCCGCTCCATGCGGCGCCATGCCGGTCTCCGGCCCGCAGCGCCGAAGGCCCCGAACCGGCTGGCAAGGAACAGGGCGATCCACGCGCCCGCGGGGACGATCGCGCCCGCGAAGCCGCTTACCAGCGCCCACGCGGCCGACGCGGCGCGCCCGATCCACGCCCCGCCGGCCGGCCCCGGCGGCCGGGAGTAGGGCTGCGGGGCGCCGGGCTGCAAGTTCACTCGCAGCTGCTCGTTGCGGACGTTCTGCACCGTGAGCGAGTGAGCGTTCTCGCTGGCTACCGTGCCAGTCCCGGCGGTGCCGGGCACCCCGGCGACGACCCGGTCCTGGGTGCTGACCTCTACCGTGGCCGGCATGCGGTAATTGCCGATGACCAGCTGCACGGAGGACGGAATAGGAATTCCGCTGGCCGGCTGTCCCGTCGTGGAGATGACGGCTTTCGAGCTAGTGCTATTCACCGTTACGGTCGGCGCCGACCAGTCAAACGTCGCTTGCCCTGCAGCGCTCCACCCGACGACAGCCGAGTAAAATTCGTCGGCGTCCTGGCCGTCACCCTGCTGGACCATTCTGACCAGGGGGTCGGCCGCGACGGTCGTGATCGTTGTGGTCGCATGGAAGGCCCCTGATTTATTCTCGCTGATCCGCAGCATCAGCGTCCGGGAAAAATCCTGCGACACCGCATCATTCCACTGGCAGGCCCTGGGATCGGCCGCGCGTGAGTTCAGGATGATGTTCGACTGGCCCGGGGCGCAATCGGCCTGGAACGACGCTATCACCGGGGCGGTTGCCTCGAGCGCGTCCACCACGAGTCCGGCCAGGGCCCCCAAGACAAGCAGGGCCACGAGGCCGGCGGCGAGGAAGGCCAGCCTGGAAGACACGGTCAGCCATGCTGTCCGCCGAGCCGGTTTCCTGGTGCCCACGCGGCCCCCCGCAGCAGCGAAATTTGTTCCGAATCGCAGCTAAACATACTCAGCTAGGACATCCTTAGCCGGAAAGCGCGTAACTTTAGATGGGCTATCCGACCAGGATGGCAAGACGGCTTTCCGAAAGGCCAGACGGGAAAGGCCGTCCTGGACGCCCTGTAGTCCGCACCCGGTCGCATTCGGCGACGGCACAGCCCAGTCCCTTGACAGCGGGTACTGCCAGACGGCAGCGAGAACCCCGCTCACGGTCTGCGAGAAATCGAGCATCAGAGCAGGCTCATGCGCCCCGGCTGCCCGGATCGGCCGTACCTGAAGCACCTGGACTGTCACCGGCCTCGGGTGACTCCGGCTCACCAGTCACACGGCGTACCTGAACCCGCCGCTTCCCGGTCCCCCGGGCCGAGCGGGATCAACCACTGCGGGACACATCCCCGCCAGGGCCGGATCTGGACGTACCCGGCCAAGCCCGGCAGCTAGATGAAGCGCGACGGACTTACCTGTCACAGCTCACCGCCGCTCCCAGACTGGCACGCGCATACCGATCACGAAGGGGGCAGGGCTGCCGCAACCCTCAGCATCCTGCCTCGTTCCTTAAGATGGCGCAGAACAGGCCGTTGCGTTGAACGTCCCCCAGCATGTTCAGTAATGCCCGCAGGCGAGCATTACGCGGACGACCTGGAAAAGCTAACCGCAGTGCGCCCTGGTGACAGGCCGCAGGCGAACGACGCCCTCCCCGGCGCACTTTCCAGCCGTCATCGCCAACGCCCGGACTGAACCGACGCTCAAGCTCTAAACTGCACAGCGGACGATCGCCACTCGAGCCCCGGAAGTCCCGGCGTCGCCGTTCGGCACGGATGCGAGGGAAGCTGGTAACCGTCTATGTCGCGGACGAAAGACTACTACGAAGAACTCGCAGCCCGCGGCTTCGGTGATACTGGCGAGCAGTCGGTCTGCCTCGAATGCATTACCGACGAAGGGCTGCGCAGCCAGGTCGCTGACCAGTTGACGGAAAATGCCTGCAGCTTTTGCGACAGGGAGGCCCAAGCCGGCGAGGACCCGATCGCGGCCAGCTTCGAACTCCTGATGCTGTCAGTGATGGAAGCGATTCACTTCTTTTACGTACGGTCGAACGATAGTCTTTACTGGGATGATGACGTTACGCGCCGCTACACGTCGCAGGAAGTGGCAGAGGATGTCTGCTCGGGAGCCGTCTCGGATTCCGTCCTCCAAGAAATTTTCGATTGCATAGAGCACAATCATTGGAATAAGGATCCAGGCGCCGTGAATCCAGGCGACGCTTTCCGGTATGCATGGGATGACTTCCGCCAGACGGTGAAGCACAAGACCCGCTTTGTATTCCTTTCCATCCCCGAAGAGTCCTCGCGGCATCCGGACGAATATGGGGCAGCGGAAATCCTTGAAAAGCTGGTCGACATTATCCAGACGCAGGATATTCTCACGGAAGTCCCGGCGGGGCGAGTGTTCTACCGGGGCCGGATGATCGATGAGCCTGACGGGTCATACGACGCGTCCAGCCTTGGCTCGCCGCCCGACGATGCTGCTTCCGTTAACAGAATGAGTCCGGCAGGCATATCAATGTTCTACGGTGCCGACGACATAGCGACGGTGATTGCAGAAATAGGTGCGCATACCAGCAAGAGGTTTGCGGTCGTAGGCGCCTTCGAGACCGTCCGGCCGCTCCATATGGTTGACCTGGCCAACCTTCCGCCCGCGCCTAGTTACTTCGACCCGGACGGTCGCAAGCATTACTATGAGCTATTGTTCATGTACGGATTTGCCGAGGACCTGAGCGCGCCAGTCACGGCAGACGGTCGGGAGCACATTGAATACGTCCCGACGCAGGTTCTCACCGAGTACCTGCGCTGGCTCCCTGACTTTTCCATCGATGGGATCCTGTTTACCAGCTCGCAGAATGATGGCACTGCGTGCGTCGTGTTCTGCGGCCCCGAGGGCTGTGCAAACGCCGGCAAAGAGACTACAAACACGGTACTGCGGCTTCAGCCTGATTCCATTAAGGCCGTGCGAGTGGTAGCAGGGCCGGCGCCAATGTAGCTTCCGCTGCGGTGCTCACCTTGACCGGAAAAGCTAAGGAATATGCTGTGCCGCCCCGGTCGCTGATGCTTCGGGCCAGGATGAGAACTCCGCCGGCCAGTAAGTGCCTGCATTCACGGCTAGTACTCCAGCCGTAGATCGTTATGTTGACTGATCTTGGGCCGCTTGCCGTTTGTAGTGGCAGGTCCGTGCTCGGTGCTGGTGGCGGCGGCGCCAGCGTGACCAGTGCAGCCGATGGGCGGTGCCGTGGCCGGGCCGGATGATGACGGTGGCGAGCAGGTGGGCGATCTCGTTCCTGGTCAGCGGGATCAGGCCGTCGGGGGCGGCGTCCTCGGTCGCGGTGGCGATGGCCAGGACGGCAGCGGCGAGCATGGCCAGGGTGACCCACCGGTACCAGGAGGTCCAGCGGCGGACCTGGTGCTCGTCCAGGCCGGTCAGCCCTTTGCCGGCCTGGAAGTTCTCCTCGATGGTCCAGCGCAGCCCGGCGGTCTGGACCAGGGCGGCGAGCGTGACCGGCTGCGGGCCGTAGCAGCGGTAGAAGGCCAGTTCCCCGGTGGAGCGGTTGCGGCGCACCAGCAGGTGCCGGTGCCCGGGCCGGTCATCAGCGACAGTGATCCAGGCCCAGTCGTACCAGCGCTGGCCTTTGGCGCCCTGCCCGGCCGGCAGCCGCTGCCAGGCGCGTTTCGGCAGCCGGGCGGCCAGCTCATCGGCCCGCAGGGTGCGGCCGCCGCCGGCGGGGACCATGTGCCGGCAGGCGACCGCGAGCACGTAGGCGATGCCGTCCTCTTCCAGCCAGCCGCGCAGAGAGCCGTTATCTCCGTAAACCTCGTCGCCGGCGACCCAGGCGAACGGCACGCCCGCGCTGACCGCCCGCTCGATCATCTGCCTCGCGAGCTGCGGCTTCGTCGCGAACGCCGTGCCGTCGGGGATCCCGGCCGCCGCGCAGCGGGCCAGGTCAGAGGTCCAGGACTTCGGCAGGTACAGCTCCCGGTCGATCAGGGCCCGCCCGCCCCGGGCGGCGTAGCCGAGGTAGACCGCGACCTGCGCGTTCTCGATCCGGCCGGCTGTGCCGGTGTACTGCCGCTGCACGCCTGCGGTGGCGGTGCCCTTCTTCAGGTCCCCGGTCTCGTCGATGACCAGCACCGCCCCGGGATCCCCCAGGACGTCGACGATGCACCCGCGCACGTCGTCGCGGACCCCGCCGGCGTCCCATTTCGCCCGGGCAAGCAGGTGCTGCATCCCGTCCGGCGAGGAATCGCCGGCCTGCTCGGCGATCGTCCAGCAGTTCACCTTCGGCAGCTCCGACAGCAGGCCAAGTACGAACGCCCGCGCCCGCCTGCGCGGCTCCACCCTGCGGAAACGGGATCCCGCCCGGGCCATCAGGTCATCGAGTATCCCCAGCCACCGGCCGGGGTTTACGCTGGGGCCAGCGGCCACCAGAAGATCATCACGAGTCGTCACAAACCGCGATGATCAGACGGTGGCCGTCCAGTTTCCAGCACCGACACGCCTGCGATCACGAGCCCGCGGCCGGGCGTGCTGCGCGCTAGCCCGCAGGAAGCTCACCGGCTCCCTGCCATACCAGCGCCTGCGCAACGATCACTCGCTCGCCGTTGAACGTCACAGCGGGACCTTCGTGGAGGCGGTACCCCAAGGCAATCGCATCGCTGACCCGACGGCAGAACGCCGCGTCATCAGGGCCAGTAAGGACTCGGTACACCGGCAGCCCATCCGGGGGAACAGTCATGCAACCAGCCTCCCAGACCACCTTCGCCCCAGTCGGCCCGGCTCCCGCCCATCTAAGCCAGATCACGATCTACGGCTGGAGTACTAGCCTGTCCCATATTTTCTGCGGAACGTTCCTGGAGGCAGCTGATGCCTGATCGTATCTTTCGCGCACCTTCTCCAGCCGGGACTCAGTTTCTTCCCTATTGTGATGCGCTATCGCGCCGAGTTGCCCAAGCTCGCGGCGGATCGCCCCGAAGGAACGTGACGCTACCTCATGTTCCCGAACCTGCTCGTCCAGCCGGAGAAATGTCTGGAACGCTGCCAAGACTGCCGTCGTCAGGCTCAGCAAACCGACGGCTATTTGCAAGTACCTGTTTGGCGTCTTGTCGATGGTTGCAAATATTGCGCTTCCCACTACGGCACTCAGGGTGACCGCCGGAATACCCAGAAGCATGCTGTTCCGCCTGGCGTGCGAGCCGGCTTCTGCATGTGCCTGGTTCGCAAGCCGTACGCGACGGTACCAGGCCAGGATGAGGACCCGCAGGTCCTCATCAGTTACCTCGTAGAGGGGATGAGAAGTCACGAAAGCATGGTACAGGCGCGGCTATTGCGGTTTTTGCTTTCCTGGGGCGGGGTTAACCAGCCAATGACTGAACTGGCGGCGGTCGACTGCAAAAGGGGACGAGGAGACTGGCTCGCTCCCGTTCGTGCCCGGCAGGTGAGCAGTCCCCGGCTCTGGTCGCTGACGGCTGGCATCCTGCGGGCGGCCCGCGTAAGCATTTCACGGCCGCGCGTGAAGGCGACGGAGGCGGCCCGAAGGACCGTGTGAGGACCCGCCGCTCGTCCACACGTCGGCATCCGGCCAGGCGTGGCCTGTTAATGGCTGGATGACGTTAATCGCGGCGCTATGGGCGGGGGGACGCCGCGGTCACGGGCGTACTCCTGTCGCGGCGGACACGCCGCAGCGTGCCAGGCCCGCGCTCCCAGAGCCGGCCCCACTGGTCAGTTCAGCTTACAAGCGCATGGTGGCCCTTGAGATCGCCTACGGGCACCTCCGATCACGACGTGGAATTACGCGGTTGTAGCCGTGTGCCCGCCAGTCGCCCAATCTTCGGGTCGGCGGCAACGGATAAGCCGTCACCTGCTGGTCTGCCGCCATCAACGGCCTTCTCATGCGCCGCGTCTGCGCCCGCCGGGCCAGCGGCCTGCCCGCCTGGACGCGATGGGCCGCGCCGGCCATCGCTAAGGAGCGCACTGGCGGAGCAGTCGGCAGACAGGACCCCGCGGGACGGGGCCCCGGTGCGAAGTGCATCCCGGATAAGGAGGCCCTGAACGGCTCCGCTTGGTTAGGACGGCACGCGGGGAAAGCCGCGCACCAGGAGGAGCTCTACTGCCTACGCTGGCATGCGTGAATCTCAGAAGGCTGGCCGGCTGGCGGTCACGCCGCAGCTCGCGCCGGTCCCAGCCGGGCGGGTGCCCGCCTCAGCGGGCGAACCAGGCGGACGAACCGCGCCACCGCGCAGTGGTCTCAGGTGTCGCGGACGCCGCGGCCCATGCCCTGCTCGATCCGCTGCACCTCGCGCGCCGGCCGGGCTGTCGGCTAGGGCGACTGCCTCGCGGCGCTCCCAGGCGTCCAGCGGGCGCGGAACGCAGTCAATGACCAGCAACTCGCAGGCGCTGCCCGGCAGGTCGACGCCGTCGTGCTTGTTGACCAGGACCACGAGTCCCACGTGCCCGCGCCGCAGCGCGGTGACCTCGGCTTCCAGGTCGCCGACGCGCCAGGTCTGGTTCGCGTACCGGGCCCACGCCTGTGCCGCGTTCATCCTCGGCATGAGTACCACGACGTTCAGCGGGCGCGATTCGGGGACGCCGTCGCCATCGCGGTTGCCGTTCGCGTAACCGTAGGCAAGCAGGCGCACGGCCTCGTCGTCGAGGGTGCGGGTGACGGGGCTAGCGATGAGGCGGAGATCGGCGTCCAGGTTGGTCACCCGGACGCCCTCACCGGCGTAGCCGAGTTTCCGCAGCCACTTCCCGTATACGTGCTCATCGGTCAGCGGACCGGTCGCGTCGCAGAACAGGCAAGCTCGCGGCGATGAGGGATGGCGGCCCTGTGACCAGCGGCGGCTCATGCCCAGAGGGTAGTAGCTGCTGGTGCCAGCGCCGTCATGGATGTCCGCTACCGCCGGAGCGATGACCCGGCAGGCGTTGTGCCCGCTCGGGTGCAGCTGCCCGGCCGGCACGCTGGCGGCGATAACACGGAGTGTAACCGTCTCTGACTGGCTTCGGCTGGGCCGCCGCGGACGGGCTGCGGGGGAGGGGAGCGGCGGTCCCGGTTCGCGGGCCCGGCGGGAAGCACAGCTTCATCACTAGTCGAGCCGGTGCCCGTTCGCCGCAGCGAGTGCCACGAGCACGGCGACGTCCAGGATGCCGAGTACGAGCAGGGCAACGCCCGCGCCGCTGGTCCCGCCATCGCCGGGGCAGCCGGTGAGCACGTGCCCGGCGCACTGCGGGTGAGCCATCAGCGCCAGCCCTGCGATGATCAGGCCGGGTGCCGCGAGCAGCAGCAGGACACCCCCCAGGCACCCGAGCCAGGTCTTCATTCCCGGGCCTTCCCAGCCGCCGCGGCGGGCAGCGCGCTGTACTTCGCCGCCGGCCGCTGCTGGGCCTGGATGCCGTCTTGCACGCAGGACCTCCCGTAGCCCTGACCTGCGGAAACTACCAGGACATTACGCTCAGTCGCCTGCCGGCGCAAGAGATATGACCTAAATCCGGCTATCTTCCACCGATGCGGCGTGCGGCCGGTAACTGCCCGCGTACAGCGGTCCGGTCCCTTCCATGGGAAATCAGCGGACAGGACCGTGCCGGGCATTTCGCTCATCACGCCTGCTGTGGCTGGACCTGCCGCGTGGGCGCCGGCACCCTGTCCGCTATGTGCCGATAAATGCCTTATGTTAAGTCAGTCTGCTCACGACCATAATCGACCCTTGCTGACCAACTACTTTTACCGCGCAACCGCCGCCAGGTCCAGGCGCCGCTGGTGCCCGGGCCAGGCGCAAACGACGGTCTCGTCCAAAAACCAGTCCCTGCACAGCGGTCAGTCACGGTAGCTTCCCAGGGGGAGCCGGGCGGGCCCGGACGCAAGGCAGGGCAGGAGAGCACCGGTGACGATCACGACGGACCCGGAGGCCGACGCTGAGCTCGCGCGCCGGTCGGTGCGGGTCCGGCTGCCCGCCTGGCTGGCGGGAAGCAACCCGCTGGACTTCGGCCGCATGTGCCGGTGGCGCATGGAGGCCGCCGACCTAGCCGCCGGAACCTGGGATGTCCGGCTTGACGAGCGCGTGCGGCGACGGCCCGCACGCCTGGTCGAGGTAACCCGCCTGGCAGGCAGCCGCAACGCGGCCGCGGCGGGCGCCTACTCGCGGCTGCGCCGCCTGCCGCCCAGCCCGAGCCTCTACGGGCGCGTACCCGGCGACCGCGTGCAGGCCGAGCTGGACCGGATCAGCTCGCAGAGACATGGCGACCTGGCCGCCCTGATGTACCAGGTCACGCTAGCGACGCTGGCGGCACCCCACGACCAACTCCCCGGCGTCGTCCGGCAGGCACTGCAGGTCCACCTTCTGCCCCTCCTGCCCGAGGCGGCCGCCTACCTCGTGGAAGTTGACGATGCCCTGGCCAAGCGCTACGGGGCGGCCCGCGTGCTCCGCCAGATGGAAGACGACAGCGCCATGTCCTGCAGCCGCCGGTCCTGGCCGACAAGCCCCTTTTCAGGGCGGCGCGCGGGCTCTTCAGCGACACGAGCCTCGGCCTGGGCGCCTATCTCTCGCCGCTTTTCCTTTCGCTGTCCCCGTGGGTCTGGGCAGTGCCCGGGAAGCGGGCCGGCGGCGTGGTCGTCTACACGTTCGGCCGCACGGTAGCCGGCCGCCGCGGCGAGGCGTCAGAGCTGCTGCAGCTGTTCATTCCCGACGGCCGGGCGGAAAGCGGCCCGCGGCCCGAGGTCTGCGCAGCCGACATGGATGCCGCGCTGACCTGGTGGGCGGGCGCGCTGGACCGTCTGTTCACCGAAGTCACCGACCCTGCGGGGTACGCCAAGGCGGACGGGACCTACAGCGCGAAGGACAACTTCGAGGCGCTGCTCAGCATCGAGCAGGCGTTCCGGAACGTCCAGTCGCTGTCAGCCCACGTCCGCGACAGCCACGTACGCCGGCTCCTGCTGTTCGACACCCTGGACATGCTGGAAGGGCTGCGCCGCCCGCGCTTTCAGAGGATGTGCGAGCTGTCCTACGCCGAACGGGCACTACGCGAGATGACCGGCCTGATGAGCGAGGCAGCCGGCCGGGTTCTCCTGCCGCGCGCCACGCAGGCCGTCGCCGCGCTGCGCCAGCTTCAGGACGGGTTCTTTGCCCTGTCCAGGCTGCAGAACGGCGGCCTGCTCGTCCCGAACAAGAACGGCACCGAACGCGTCATGAGCCTTGAGATGGCCGTCTCCGCCTACCTGCGGGTGCTCCGCAACGGCGGGCATGCGTACGGGGGGCGCCCGCAGCCGGCCGACGGGGTTCTCCTGGCGGCGCACGACGGCGACATCCCGGCCGGCCTGGCAGATCTCGCCTACCTGTACCTGCTTCAGCTCCTGGCCCGCCCCCAAGATCTGAGGCATCGCAGGGCAGCCAGGCAGACTACAGCCGGCGGCCCTTGACGACAGCCTCACCAGGCCGCCGGCGAGGCCGACATCGCGGAGCGCGGCGAGGACGACCATGACCATGACTACTCCTGCTGTGCCGTCTGTCTCAAATTTGTTGGCCATAGTGGGGCGTTCTCTATCGCATCGGCCTGCGGCCGCCGTCATCGGCGCTTTCCTGGAGCGCCTGGCGAACGCGACTAACCTCGGCCGTCGTCCCGAACGCGACATGACTTGTATCAATTTCATGGCGCGAGCAAAAATCAGGCCTCGCCGGATCATTTGAGATTTGGCCAACTTAACTGGGGACAGGTGTCCCGTCCGCGTTAACCTGACGCATTACTGGGCAATGTAGTCGACGGGGATGTCCTGCATCAGCTTGCGGGTGATCGACTCCGTTCCCTCGAGGATCGCAATTTGCGCTGAGGCGCGGATCAGGTGCGAAAGACTGCCGATCATGCCGCCAGTGCGCTGGTGGAGGTACCTGGCGTTGCGCAGCAGCGTGCCGGGCTTGTGACGGTGCAGCCGCAGCGCGTCTTCCAGCGTGGCGATCATCTGGCTCCACTCCTCGCCGCAGGGCATGGCGGCCGTGCTGATCACCACGCTGCGGCCGAGGATCTGCGCGCCGCGCAGTCCGGACAACCTGCCGGGAACGTCGATCCCGGCGTAGACGAAGGTGGCGGGCAGGTGCTCGGTGAAGTACTTGAGGTGGTCGGACATGTCCTCGCCTGCGGCAGTGGACAGGTTCAGGTTGTGTATCTCGTCGACGAGAACGAGCTCGACCCTGGCTTTCATCAGGACCTCGCAGACGGCGTCGGTGATGTCGGTTGTGTTGTAGACCCGCTTAACCGGCGGGAGCCCGAGGAAACGGGCGAACTCGGCGGCGAGCTTGCGGGGGATCCCTTGGGCGGGGTCGAGACGTACACGACCGGAATCCGGTCACCTGCGCGCCCGGGCTGCCTGGCCCGCAGGCGCAGTTCGTGCAGCCGGCCGAGCTGCTTCAGCGCAGTTGTCTTCCCCGTTGTCTGCGGCCCGGAGAGGATCATCATCCGGCGCGCGCCCGTCTCCTGCCGGTTCAGCAAGGTCAGCAGCCGGCCCTGGCGGGCGACATCACGGACCAGCGAAGTAGCGACAACGATCATTTCTGAGTGATAGCTGATCCGGGCGTCGCCGTAAGCCTCCCTGCTCGCGCCGCCCAGCTGCAGCCACTGGTGCTCAGGGAGCAGGGTGAAGCTCGCGGGCGGGGTGTCGACAAACCGCCGCCATCGCTGCAGCGTTACCGTCGGCTCACGCGGCCCGTTGTCGGCCCACGGTTCTTCCGGGGCCTGGCCGTCTTCGGTCACTATCGTCTCCTTGGTGTCTTTGGTCACTGTCGTCTCCTTGGCGTCTTCGGTCACCATCGTCTCCTGGCCTCCTCAGCCGCGTCGAACATGCCAAGCGGGGTCATCTTCGTCACTGCTCCTTCCTGTTGTCCCTCGTTGCCGGTCTCGTCGCCGGGATTGATTTCTGGGGTGGCCGCCGGTGCCTGGGCCGCGCGGCCAGGCCACGCGGCCTTGGTGTCCTTGCTTGTCGTCGCCCGGGTGCGGGCCGCCGCCCGCAGGTCCTGGCGGACCTCGCCGGCGGCGGGCCGGGCTTTGGAAGGCGGGCGGCCGGGGCCTTTCCCGGCCCGGTCGAGCAGGCTGTCGGCAGCCTGGGCGAGCTGCTCCTCGGTGGGCTTGCTGACGCCGCGGCGGGCCAGGATCCGCTGTGCCTGGTCCCAGGCCAGGTCCCCGAACGGGACGGGGCCCGTCTGCAGGTAGGTCCAGGTTGCCTCCATCCAGCCGCTCTCCCGGTGGTTGCGGACCCAGATCCGGGAGACGTCGTAGGGGTCGTAGTGCACCTCCCATCGGCCGTCCATGCCGGTGACGCCGGAGTGCTCCCTGGCGTAGCGGCGCACTGCCTTGCTGTTGTATTTGCGGTGCCTGATCTTGACCCCGTAGGCGTTGATCCTCCGCCAGGTGACCGGCAGCAGTTCGATGTAGTCGTCGTGTGACAGCGCGACCGGGACGTAGCCGGCGGCCTCGACCAGGGCGGCGTACTTCTCGTTCGGGGTGAGCACGGTGCTAGTGCAGAAGGGATCGCGCAGCCCGTCGTGCGGGCGGTTCTGCCACCGCGTGACGATCCATTCGTCCAGGAGGTCCTGCAACTCGGCCATCGACCAGACCGCTGCCTGGCCGGCGTCCTTGCCGCGGTTCTCCACGCTGTTGCCGACGTAGCCCGCGACGTGCTGGGCGAAAAGCGTGTCGACCGCGTTGAAGCTCGTCTCGACGGTGCCCTTCTCCCACGGGGAACCCTTGTGGGTGGGCTGGAAGTTGATGCCCATCGCCCGGCACGCGTTGCGGAACGTCTGGGAGATGAACACGTTGCCGTGGTCGCACACGATGGTGCCCGGCACGATCACCGGCCGGGCCGCCGCGTCAGCCAGCCGCTGGTCGATGTCGGTCAGCCGCTGGTGCGGGAGCACCGACCGTGACATCCGCAGCGCGTCCGCCCAGCCCGGCCGCATGGGCTCCGGTGTCAGGCAGCGTGCCAGCAGGAGCGCGGCGTCCACGGCCTTGGTGGAGGGGCGCAGGACCGCCGCCGGGATCGTCTTGGTTGCCAGGTCGATGATCCACGTCAGCTCGGCCCGGTCCGTCAGCCCGTTGTCCAGCCGCATCTGGATATTCAGCGGCGAGGAGTCGACCTGCATCCACTGGCCGGGCCGGAACCCCGTCACGGTCCCGAACGGCCGGTAAGGCGGCTTTGCCGCTGACCGGCGAGAGCGCGCCGACCCGAAGGTGTGCTTGCCGGCGGAAACGACGCTGACCAGCTGGTAGAAGGCCGTCCGGCGCGGCATCACCTGCCGCGGGTCCACCCCGGCGGCGGCGAGGATCTCCTCGGTCCGCCGCCGCAGCCGGTCGACGTCGCCGGTGGAGGCGTCGGTCTCGGCCTTCACGGCCTGGCTGACGGCCTCGACGAGTCTCGCGTCCGCCCGGCCTGTCGGTAGCGACAGGCGTGTCAGCCGGGCATCGACCAGTCCCCACAGCCCTTTCTTCTCGTACCGGAACCGCATCCGCTGGAACGTCCGCACCTCGATCTGGTGGCCGGCCGAGCACAGGTCCGCTACCTTGGCCAGTTCCCGCTGCCGCAGGGTGGCCCGCTGATCCTGCTCCGTCCCCGCCGGCTCCCCGCGGGCAGCCCCGGCCAGGACTTCGACGATGTGCTGCTCCCACCACTGCGCCTTCTGCACGGCATGATCGGGCAGCCCGTCCAGCAGCCCCGCCGGAGCAAGCGGCGCGGTCCTCGCCGTGATGACACGGAAGCCCGGGCTGGCGAGCAGTTCGCCGCGGGCAAGGGTGAACCCGGCCCCGGTGACATCCCGCAGGCACACTGCGGTGCCGGTCACAGCCACGACGGCGGCGGCCGTATCGCCAAGGCGAACCTCGTCACCCGCTCCGATCTCCGGCGGCCTGGAGACAGTCACCGGCCCGCACCCGCCGACGTCACCGTGGTCGAGCCGCTCAGCGGGCTGCTGGCGAGGTCGGCTCGCAGCCTGCCCGACCACAGCATGTGGAACGCTGACGGCAGCACCGCGATCGCGTCACCCGCAGTCCGCGCTGCCTCCATCAGGGCAACAGGCTGCGCGGACGCTTCCGCGAGCGCGCTCGCATGAGCGGGATTCAGGTTCCGGGGGTGCCTGTAGTCCGACAGCCAGCGCAGGTTGGCCGCCAGCACCGCGTCGACGGCTCCGACCCGCTGGTAGGCCCAGCCGGCCGACTTGCACGCCTCCCCGGTGGCGGCGAAGGCTTGCGCGTCCCCGGGCTCGATGTCGTCATCGTCGCGGACGTCGACCACGAGCCCGGTCCCGTCAGCCATCCGCGCGAAGTAGTCCGGCGCATGCCGCCGAACTTTTCCTGCCTCCGGCCAGGTCAGCCAGAACGGCTGTGATGAGAAGGCCGTGACCTCGGGCGAGAAATCGAGCATCATGAGCCGGTCCCGCTCCAGCCAGGACTCGAATCCGACCAGGTCCTGCATCGTTGATGACCACCACAGCCCCGGGAAGCTTCGCTGGCCAGGGTAAGAGGAGAACTCGCGAACGGGCCGGACATGCTCGAACCGGACGCTCTCCGCGTTTGCGAGCCTTACCTTCTGCTCGCAGAGCCGGCCGTCGGCCTCGCCCAGGTAAAGCAGGGTGAATCCTGCCGGCGACCTCCCCCTCACATCACTCATGGTTATCTCATCTCACTCTCTGTAATAGGTCGATCGCAATATAGCGACTTGATGCGAGGTTGAGTGAGATAACCGGAGGGTCCGTTTAGCAGACCGGCCGGTATGCATCCTCGGCGCGAAGGAGTCCACGCACGCGTACGGCCATGGCGCGCATCGGGTCGAGGACTGCAAGGGAGTCGTAGTGCGAGGGACAGGCCCTGGCTCCTCTCCGGCAGGCGGCTCGCGGAGCGCGGCGGCCGGCTGCCTGAAGCCGCGGAATGGTACGGGCTGCCGAGGCCGTGCCCCCGGGACCGGACCGGAACGCCGGGAGCGCCTGCCGCCAGTTGCCGGGACGATCCGTTCCTTGCTGCCGCCTGGAATGGCGCAGTCGCAGCCCGGCCCGTCCGCGCGAGGCTGCGGGGGCCATCTGCCGCTTCGCGCATAAGGCAGCGGACGCGCCCGCGCAAAAACCCCGGGGGTGACCTGGCAGGCCGCAGCGCGAGCCGCCGTCTTGCCGGTACGCCTCCCACTGCTCTTGCCGGCTGTCAGCAGGCCGGCACTTGCCGCGAAGCCTAATTAACTGTAAGTTGCACCTCGGGCACGGAGCGTAGTGTCCGATGCGGAATCAGATCCGCTGCAGCCGGAGGCCAGCCGGGCAACCCGCGAATAGCGTGCCCCGGCGCGCCGCCCTGGCGCCGGCACCCGGCGCGCTGGCTCGGCGCACTTGGCGGGGGACAGGGGGTTGGTGCTGGCGCGGGAAGCCGGCCGCGTCGCGGCCGCCTTCCGGGCGGGGACGGATGGCGGGGCATCATGATGGCAGGGCACTGGCCGGGGCCGGGCGGCTTGTCCCCGCTCGGGACGGCAGCATCACGTCGGGAGGGGCACCTGATGGGCCAGCGAGCTGACAGCGTCGAGCCGGCGCGCAGTCCGTTCCCGGTGGCGCCGGCGGACGTGCCTGCGGCTGCCGTGTCCGCGGTGAAGCGGACGCTGCTGCGTAACGAACACCGGGTGATTGAGGATCCGATGGATGACGAACTGGCCCGGCTGGTAGTCGCCGTCGTCATCGCGGCACTGCGTGACTACGACGGGCAAGGTGGCCACGCGAGGTCACCTTCCGCGGCCCGCGGTGTCGCGGAAGCCGCCGGGCGCCCCGCGGCGAGCCGGGGACCGCGGCGGGCAGCGTACGGCGAGCTCGGATAGCGGCACCGCTACGGTCCCGTGCGCGGCGGGCTCACCTGTGTCTCCCGTGCCCGCTAACCCGCGCAGGCGTTTCACCTTCTCGTCTCCTGGCGCGCATCGGGCTGATGGGCCGTCGGCCCGGGTCAGGTGCCCAGCGCCACGGGCGGGGAGCCCTTCCTGTCTGCCTGGAATATCGTTCCTGAGACTGCCAGCTGAGCTCGTTTCTGCTTTAGAAGGCGGACGAGCTGGGCGGTGTCTGTGAGCTGCTCGATCTCACGGCGGGTGAGGACGATGATCTCGCGGCCCTGCTGTAGCGCCTGCGCCAGGACACTGTGTGCCGCCGTGAGGACCGCGGGATCGCCGGTGATGCCTGCCGCCGCGACGAAGATGCCGAGGGGACGGCCGCGGCTGGCGAGTTTCTGCTGGAAGATGGCCAGTTCGGGGTAGCCGGCCGGCCCGGACCAGTTCTTGCACTCGACCAGGAGGATGTGGTCGAACTGCCGCAGGCCGGACGGGTCTCCCTCGTTCCAGAAGGCGACGTCGATCTCCTCGGCCGCGAACGCGTTCAGCTCGTTGCGCGCTGTCACGGTAATCCCCGGGATCAGTTCGAACAGGTAGACGATCAGGTCTTCCAGGGCGCGGCCCCGCGCGGCGGCTGTTGTCGCCTGGTCCCCGGCAGCGAAGAAGGCGGCAACCCGTTCGGGATTGATTGCGGTCACGGAGCGGCCGGGCCGTGCACGCTCTGGCTGCGGAGCAGGCGCACAGCCTCGGCGAAGCTGGCGTTTCTCATCCTGGCGAGCAGTTCGCTCAGGGAAACTGCCAGCACCGGGAAACGCGCGTCCCGGAGCGCCGCCGGGTCGGCGGGGTCGAGGTAGACAAGCAGGACGGCACGGGCGGTGGGATGCTCTTCGGCCAGCCCCCGCGCCTGCCGCACGGCTTGACGGCTCAGTGAGATCTTCAGTTCGACCAGCAGCGGATTGGAAGCTATCGCGCCGAGTTCATCGGACCAGACGCCCAGGTCGTAGCCGTCGTCGGCCTCGGCCTGTACGGCGACCGCCCCGCCGTCCTCGATCGCCTCGGCGAGGACGTCCGCGAAAGCCCGCGCGGCCGCGGCAGGCGTGATCCGCAATGACGATGAAGAGTTCGAACATGCTGTTCATATTCGAACTGGGAAGCTATTGTGTTGCCTTAAACAGCATCGATACCTTGGGGGGATTCGAAAATGGGACGTTCCGGGCAGGCTGGTCCCGAGGGCGGGGACCTGACCCCGCGCCGCGAGGCGATCGTGCGGTTCATCGAGGAGGCCGTGCAGCGCAACGGCTACGGGCCCAGCCTGCGGGAGATCGGCGCGGCAGCGGGGTTGTCGAGCGCGTCGAGCGTGTCCTTCCAGCTCGGCAAGCTCGAGGAGCAGGGCATCGTGGTCCGCGAGCACGGCCGGCCGCGCACCACGATGCTGCGGGCGTGCCCCGGCCCGGGCGCAGGGCACCAGGCCCGGGGAAACGACCCGGCCGGCGGGCATCAGATGGCCCGGGTCCCAAGGGTGGGCAAGATCGCCGCGGGCGCGCCGATCATGGCCGCCGAGGAGCCGGATGACGTGCTCGTGCTGCCGCGCCTGCTGGTGGGGTACGGCGACCTGATGATGCTTACGGTCGCGGGCGACTCCATGACCGGCGCGGCGATCGCGGACGGCGACTGGGTGGTGGTCCGCCGGGGGGCGGGCGCGGACAACGGCGACATCGTCGCCGCGATGCTCGACAGCGACGCCGGCGACGGCGCGGAGGCAACCGTAAAGACATTCACCCGGCGCGACGGCCACGTGTGGCTCATGCCGCACAACCCCGTCTACCCGCCCATCTCCGGCGACCGCGCGACCATCATCGGCAAGGTGGTCGCCGTGCTGCGGAGGGTCTGAGGACCGCCGCCGCCCGGGACCGCCCGCCAGCACGCCGCCATGTCAGCCCCGGCGTCGCGCGGGCGGCGCCGCCGCGAGCCTTCAGGCAGGCCCTGCATCGGCCTAGCCGAATCCATAGCGGCACAGCTCCTCAGCCCGCCATGATCGGACCCAGGAAAGCAGCCGAGGGCGTGTCGCACGTCAACTGGCGGGAATGCGTCGCATGTCAGTCGCAGGCTCACGCGGCGCCGGGCACCCTACGTGGACATAATGTCAGGCACAAAGTGAGGCACCCGGCCAGGTGCACCGGAAGGGACTGAACACGATCAGCAGCGGACGCCCTCATGGATCACCTCGGCCGGGGTTCCGAAGGAAGTCAGGCGGCATCAGGATGGGGACAGGCGCGTGGTCGCCGCGGTGCCACAGCGGTCGCCCTGGTGCTCGCGATCATTCCATTGGCGGTGATGGACCATGATCAGGGTCATGCTCGCGGTCGCTGTGCTGGCTGTCGCCGCGTGCTCATCGTCGCCATCCCCGGGAGGGCTGGCTGACCCGGTCGCGGGATGGGCGTCAAACTGCACCGTCAACAGCTACCCGAATGTGACGGTGACCCTCAGGCTGGGATCTCTCGGGTTCAGCGGCCAAAACGGCGATGTGTCCGGTGAGGATGTTTCGTCACTAGTCATCGACTTCTACGATTCAGCCGCCCAGCCGTTCGGCGGGGTCGGCGACGGCTCGCCTGAGGACTCCGGTTCGCTAGCCTACTCGCAGCAGTTCAACCCAGGCGATCAGCACACCGTCACGGGCACAGTCACAAGAATCACCCTGAATCCGCAGTATCAAGTGACGTTCGGGCAGCCCACACCCAACACCTACTGTGCGCTGGATCAAGCCAACGGGACGCCATGATCGCGACAGAGATGACGCCCAGCACGGCTGCTCCGGGCGGTCGCACATCTGCGGGCCATTGCGCCGCACGTCAAGTGGAGCTGGCTCAATGAGGTTGTACATCGCGAGCGTGCTGCCGCAACGATGCGGATTCCCTGCGCCAGGTCCAGGTGGTTCCATCTGCGTGGCCGTCGTCGTCCGGCTGTCCGCGCAGACTCAGTCTTGGGTCTCCGTTCAGGGTGAACCCGGGATTGCGATCTGGTCTCGGCAGTAGCGCTCGGTCAGTCGGCTGCCTCTCCTCGAGGGGAGCCGCTGCCCCAAGCGCCACGCGGGCACTCCGGGACGGTCAGGATATGCGAGGCGTCACGCCATATTGCCGGAACAGGTCCGCGAAGAAGTGGCTGAGCATATAGCCGGCGCTCCTGGCGTCGCCCAGCTCGGCGGCGCCGAAGCGGAAGACCAGGTACCTGGCGAGCCTGAGCTCGCGGTCGGAGCGAGCGCCCCTGGCGTACACCGCGGGATCCGGGCGGCCACCGGGGCTGTAGTGGGCGGCGCCGTCGACCTCAAGCACGATCCGGTGGCCGTGGGGCAGCAAGAGCAGGAAGTCCATGCGGAAGCTCAGCATGGCCTGGGGGCCGCGCTCGCGGGCCGTCTTGGGCCCCAGTGCAGCCAGACCTCGGGCAGGAGCGCCGAGAGGCCGGGGAGGTGGTCCGCGCGGATGTGGTGGTATATGTCGAACAGGTTCCGCTGCGGTAGCGAGCTGGCAGGCACGCAGCTGCGGAGCCTTTTGTACAGCGCGGCCTTGGCGTTGCCGTCGCCGGGGGAGCTGCCGGGCTTACTCCCACCATGCCTGCAGGTCGCGCCACAGGACGCGCGTAGGAGTAATCGAAGAACGTGCCAGCTCCAGCAGGTGCCGCCGCGTCGTGCCGAATTCCCGGGTCTCCTGCGCCCGGCCGCCCTTCCGGGTCTCGCTCGGCACCCGGACCGTGACCATCACCGCCTGCTTGCCGACGTCGATCCCGGCGGCCCGCTCGCAGAACAGCGGCTCGTCGTCGGCCTCTTCCATCGCCTTCTCCCATCGTGGGGATGCGGAAAAAGGTGACGGCCGCCCGCAGGAGCCAGGGGGCAAGCGGAAATCTGATCCGCGGGCTCGAAGCGCCAATGCACAGCCCTCAAGCAGGCTCCCGGCGTTCAGACTAATTCACGGGTCAGGCCCGCCATAGAAGGACCACGCGAGCGCGCGGCCGCACCACCCGCATCATCCCGCCGCACTTGGCCCGCGAAGACGGAAACTCCCAGGCCCGCTAGCCCCGGCCACGGAGCGCCAGCAACCCCAGCCGCGCGCAGACCCGCAGCCCCCTGCACTTTCACGCCGACACGGCGTCCGAAGGCCACCAAAGACTAATTCTGTAGCGGCTGCGCGTGTCCGAGTTCCATGCTGTACGGATGCGCGAGCCTGACGACGACTTCAACCTGCCCCGGCCGAAGTGGCACATCCACGAGATCGCCGTCAGCCAGAGAACCTCAGCCCCGCCAGCTTGAACGAGAGGCTGCACACGCACAACATCAAGAGACTGGCGGACTGCCTCAACAGGTACATGAGTCACCTCTCGCTGATCGGGCCGGAGAACCGTATCGACCCCGAGTCGTGGAAACTCCTAGCCTGGTTGGACAGCGAGGACGGAACGGGCGAGTCCTACAGATACGCAAAGGTTGGCCGGGGTGACAGTCGCATCCGGGCACGGCCGATCCAGGAGAACGTCAATTTCTACGAGCAGGTCAACGAGCTGCACAAGCTCGCCCACCTGCTGCATGACGGATACTCGGCTCACCTGGACGAATACGAGGAGATGCAAAAGGACTTCGGCGGGTGCTGACAACATGGCCGCTCAGGCCGCCGCGCGGCACGTCTGCGCATCGCCATCAGGACCGGCCTGGATGCGCATCCGGCTCAGGATCCGCGAGCCGGCGAAGCCGCCTGGATCGGTGACGATGATCGCGTCCCGCCTGATCAAGGCCAAGCTCCTCAAGCCGCTATCTCAGCAGGCATCCAGCCGTCGATGGTTCGGGCGAAGACCTGCCGCTGACGCCGGGGACTGCGCGCAGCAGGCCGGTGGCCTACTGTGCCCGCAGCCATGCCCCTCGTTCCCCGGACGGGGCACGGCGGCCGGGTGGCTCCGTGATCTCGCCAGCGTGGGTGCCAGCGGGACGCCCGGAAAGCGATTGACCGGGAGTGGCGCGGGAGACCTGATCGCTGCCCGCCGCTCAACACGCTGATCATCGCGTCCTGCGCGATGACGGCAGCGGTGCGCAAAGGGGCACCAGTGCTGCGGCAGCCGGTGTTCCGGCTCCCGGTCTCCTGGCGCCTGCCCCCGTCGGCAGCCGGCATCATCTCCAGCGCCTTCTACCCTTTCGCTGGTTTCCAGGCCGGGACCGAGCCGGGTGCCCGGCGCCTGGAGTTCACCGCGGCGGGGATGCGCGGCGCCCTCGATGACACCCTCGACACGGCCGCCCGCACCGGGTGGGCGCTGCACGAGCTGCCCGCGCGGCACACTGCCCGCACCGACAGTGAGGCAGCCGCGGCGGCGGCGGCCCTCGCGGCACGGCTGATCTCCCGCGGGGCTGTCACCTCCTGCGAGCGCCATCCCGGCGGCAAGGTGCTGACCCCGGCCGGCATCGCGATCGGCGTTACCCACCGCGACCAGGCCCAGCAGGTCCGCCAGGCCCTGGCCGAGACCGCGCCCGCCATCGCCGGGCAGGTCGGGTCGACACCGCGAACCGCCTGCAGGGCGCCGAGTACGAGGTCACCGTCATCCTCCACCCCCTCGGCGGGCGGCACGACGCGACCGCGTTCCACCTCGAGGCCGGGCGGCTGTGCGTCCTGGCGTCCCGGCACCGGCACGCGTGCATCGTCGTCGCCCGGGCTGGCATCGCGGGGCTCCTCGACGCCTACCCGCCCAGCGAGCCGGCCCATCCCGGGATCAGGGCCAAGTTCCCCGACGGCTGGGAAGCCAACCACACGCTGCTCGCGCACCTGCAGCGGCAGCGCCCGGCCTGAGCGGCCCGCACGGGCCCGGGTTCTTGCGCTGGCCTTGCCCCGGATGCCGGTTCACAGCCCGGCAGGCCAGGAGTCGAGGATGACGCCTGCCTGCCGCCAGGCACCCGGGCAGTCAAGGGCACGGCGGGCGTAGTCGGCGGCCAGCAGGCCGTCTTCGATCCAGTCGTCGTACTTGGCGGCTTTCTTGTTCGCGACCCGGAGCGCGAGCGACACCGGGTCGGCGGGCCCGGCTTCGGCCACCGCCTTCAGTCGCTCGCGGACCTGTCCTGGGTCGGCCTTGAGCACTGTGATGACCAGGCCGTCGTCACTGGCTTCGAGACCCGCCGCGGTCAGCTGGGCTGCCAGCGTCTGCGTGACGCGGCTGCCGGCCCATGGGAACAGGACTGTGTCCGCGCCGTCCCGCAAGGCCATGTGCTCGGCGAGCTTGTAGCGGCCGTAGGCGGCTCGGGCTTCGTTGAGCAGGGAGACCGCAGCGGCAGACAGGTAGCGCGGGACAGGGCCTGCTGCGAGCACCGACCTCATCCTCGCCCTGACCTGGTCGTGGACCGCGCCGTGTCCGCCGTCGAAACGGGGCGGGCGGCCACCGGCAGCAGCGGTCACCTCGATGATCTTCTGCACGTGGTCGACTGCGGTCACCTTCCACCGGCGGCCGCCAAAGATCAGCAGCGCGCCGGCGTAGAGAGCCTGGTCGGCTGGCACGGTGCCGAGCGGGCGGCCGCTCATGAGGAGCCGGTACTCTTCGGGGCTCGTGAAGGCCGCGTAGAAGCTGTAGTGGCTGACGGTGCGCTCGCCGGCCTGGCCGAGCAGGAGGGTGCCGTCATCAGACTGGACGAGGACGTCGTTCGCGCCCAGGCCGCGCAGCAGCGCCGCGAACTGCGCCGGGGTGACCGCGGTGAACGGGCTGCCCGGCCCGCACAGGGCACGGTAGGCGGCCGCCGCGGTCACGCCGCCGTGCTGCGCGATGGCTGACATGACCTGCTGGATCAGCGTTGACAGGTGCAATGCGTCCTGGTCGGGAGGTTCGCACCATCCCTCCAGCAGCAGGTCCAGCATCGCGATGCTCTGCACGAGCGCGGCCCGGAGCTGGTCTGGGAGGGATGTCCGGGGGCCGGCGGCCGACTCGGTCACGTACAGGCGCAAGACGGCGGGTTCGCCGCGGCGCCCGGAACGGCCCAGGCGCTGGCGCAGGGCGGCCACCGACGGCGGCGGGCCGACCTGGGCGACTGAGTGGACGCTGCCGATGTCGATGCCCATCTCAAGGGTCGTAGTCGCGACGGCTGTCGCCGGCCGCGACGGGTCCCGCAAGGCCGCTTCGGCGTCTTCGCGCAGTTCCCGGGACAAGTTCCCGTGATGGGGCAGGAACTCGTTCGGCACCCCCGCTTCCTCACTCAGCTCACGCAGCCGGGCAGCGAACAGTTCAACCGCCGTGCGGGCATTGGCGAAGACGAGGTTGTCCTGCCCGCGCAGGACCCGGTAAAGGTCTGCCGCAATCCGCTGGAGGTGGGTTCCCTCGCCGTCTTCCTGTCCAGCCGGGGGAGTGGCTTCCACGTAGCCGCGGACCTGCACCGCCAGTTCCTGCCCGCCCTGGGCCGACTCGATGCAGCGGACCCCGCCGGCCTCACCGGGGCGCAGCGCGTCAGCGGCGAGGCTCATGTCGCCCAGGGTGGCCGACAGCCCGACCCGGGGGACCCGGCGCCTGAGCGTGAGTTCCACGCGGTGCATCAGGCTGCGCAGCTGGGCGCCCCGTTCGGTGCCGAGGAACGCGTGCAGCTCGTCGACCACGACGTACGCCAGGCCCGCGAGCAGGGTGCCCGCCCCCGCGCCCCGGGTGACGAACAGCGCCTCGAGTGACTCCGGGGTGATCAGCAAGATCCCGCCGGGCTTTTTCAGGACGGCGGCCTTGCGTGAGGCGGGGACGTCACCGTGCCAGCGGTGCACCGGGATGTCCAGCCGCTCGCACAGGCCGGACAGCCGCTGGTACTGGTCGTTGATCAGCGCTTTCAGCGGCGCCACGTACAGCACCTGCACTCCCGGCCCCGGGGGCGGGCCGGCGGCGAGCCGGGAGCAGATCGGCAGGAAGGCCGCCTCGGTTTTCCCGGCGGCGGTCGCGGCCGCGATGATCACGTCCCCGGTGCCGTCCAGCAGCAGCGGGATCGCGGCTTCCTGGGCGTCGCGCAGGGTCTGCCAGCCCTGGTCGTAGACCCACCTGCGGACCGGCTCAGCGAGCAGGTCAAAGGCCCGGCTGGCGGCGGCCGGGCCGCTAGAGGCGGAAGCTGGCGAGGTCATCGTCACCGCCACCGGGGCGCAGCACGGTGACCGGCGCCAGCGGCCGCGCGTCGTCCTCGGGCAGCGGCTCGAGGTCCGGGTTGGCCTCGGGGGCCAGGTCGACCTGGCCGATGATGGCGTGCCAGCCAGCGCCGGGGTTCTGCTCGAGCACGGCCAGCAGGTTGATGAACTCCTTGATGGTGGTGCGGGGGGTGCGGAAGTAGGCGTCGCCGATCCGCTGCGCGCAGTGGCTCATGAACGCGGTCAGGGCCTCATCAGGGATCAGGTAGCGGGCCGGGTCACCGCCGGCGTAGACGTGGCGCAGCTTGGTCAGCAGCACGAACACGTCCTCGGGGGCCAGGTTGGCGAGCCGCAGCACGGGGGCGGTGTAGTCGGCCAGGCCGCCGACCGCGAAGTTGTTCTCGGCCAGCCGGCTGCGCAGCGCGTCGTAGCTGTAAAGGCCGCGGCGGGTGTCGGCCAGCAGCTCGGGGGTGCCGCTGAACACGACGCCCAGCCCGGCGGCGCGGCCCTGCAGGCAGTCGTTGACGATCCGCAGCACCTGCTCGTAGTTGCCGTTGCGGGCGACGGTGTTGGCGAGCTTGTACAGGTTGACCATCTCGTCAAAGCACACCAGCAGCCCAGCGAAGCCGGCCAGCCGGACGAACCGCGCCATCAGCTTGATCATGTCGTAGACGTTGGCGTCATCGACGATGGTGCGGACGCCGAGCGCGTTGCGGGCGTCGGTCTTGGTGGTGAACTCGCCGCGCAGCCACCGGACCGCATCGGCCATCAGCTGGTCGCTGCCGTTCTCGTACCCGGCCCAGTACTGGCCGATGACGTGGGCGAAGTCGTACCCGCCCGTCATCTGCGACAGGTCGGCGAGCCGTTCGGCGATGACCGAGCTCACGCTGACGCCGCCGCTGCCGGCAACAGACTGGGCGGTGGCGACAAACCGTTCCACGACGCTGGGCAGGGCACCGCCGTCCGGGGTCGAGCGGGTGGCCAGGTTGCCGATCAGCTCCGCGTACAGGGCGCGGGCCGCCCCGCCGGATGACTGCAGCCGCCGGTCCGGGGTGAGGTCGGCCCTGGCGGTGACGAGTTTCTTCTCCTGGGCGATGGAGGCGGCCAGGTGCAGGAAGAACGTCTTGCCCGCGCCGTAATCGCCGATCACGAACCGGACCATCGATCCGCCGTCCGCGACCCGGTCCAGGTCGCGGGCGAAGGCAGCGATCTCGCTGGCCCGCCCGACCTGGATGTGCGCGAACCCGCGCTGCGGGACCACGCCGGCCCGCAGCGAGCTGACGATGGCGTCGCGGTCACGCGGGCGCAGCCGCAGGGGCGCCACCGGCGCGGAGTCAGTCATCGCAGAATCTCCTTAGCAACATCAGTGTTGACTTCAATCGGGTCGCTGCCCTCGGTCGCCGGGTCGCCGGCGAGCTCGAAGGCGGCCTCGTTCACGACCTCGAGCGCCCCGTCAGGCATCAGGCCGAGGCCTGCCGCGATGCTGGCGACCTCGCTGCGCCGCCAGCTGGGCCGCTCGGCAAGCCGGGCCAGGAAGGAGCGGTGCGCGGCATCCAGTGCCGGGGGAAGCAGGCCCCCGGCCTGCGGGGACGGTGAGCCCGGGGCTGCGGTGGCGGGCAGCGCCGTGAAGGACGACGTGTCCTCGCCGGTGAAGATCCCGGCCAGGATAGACGCCGCCTGCTCGGTTTCAGCCAGCTTGGCCTTGATCACCTCAGGGTCCAGGGCGACGCCGGCACTAACAGGCTTATCCTGCTGGGGCGGCCGGGGGATGGCGTAACCGGGGGAGGGCGCCCCGGCGGTCCGCACCGGGGTCAGCCCGCCGTTCCCGGCTGCCTGCGGGCCGCTGGCCAGGCCGGGCCGGTCCAGGCCCAGCGCGTCGAAGTAGCGGTTGACCCGGGTGACCTCGGCGCGGTCGATGCTGCCGTCCGCGAGTGCCACCGCGAGCAGCAGGTCACCGGCTTCCTGCCGCAGGTCAGCGGGCAGCAGGGTGACGTGCTTGCGCAGTGCCGCAGGTGCCGGCGGGTCCACGATGACACGGGTGAAGTGCGCGTGCAGCCGGCGGCGCTCGTCTTCGCCCAGGCCCGGGCGGCTCATGACCCGCTGCGCGATCACGGTGCGCTCAGCGTCCGCAAGGCGGCCGTCGGCCAGGGCGACCGCGGCGCTGAGCTCGATCAGCGTGGCGGCGGCCGCGTACCCGGCGCCGGGCACGGCAGTGATCTCGGCTGCGCGGCGGAACAGCACCACGCGGGTGCCCGCCGCCGGGGCCTGCCCCCCGAACCGGACGTCGGGTTCCATGCCTACGCCGGACCGCTCCAGCGCCCGGGCGAGAAGCTCCGCCTCGGCTTTCGGGGACCCGCCCCCGGCTGATGCCGCTGACCAGTGCGCCAGCAGGTCAGCTGCCGGCACCGTCGCCTGGTCCTCATGGTCCAGCCTCGACCGGGCCCAGGCTGCCAGCGCTTGGGAGGCGGCGCTGGCCGGCCGTTCGAGCCCGGCCGGGAGCAGGGCGAGGGCGCCCGCCGTCCCGGCGGCGTCGGGGTGGCGGCCGAGGTAGCGGCTGTAGGCGTCGAGCTCGGTGCAGACGGCGCTGGCAACCTCGCGCAGCTCCCCCAGCGGGGCCTCGGCGTTGCCGGCGTCCGGGACCCGCAGCCCCGCCGGCCGGTCCCGGCTGGTGATCCCGGGGCTCGCGGGCCGGTACTCCGCCGGCAGCAGCGGGCCGCCGCGCTCGAGCATCATGCCGTCACCGAAACGCTCGCGGTAGCGGCGGGTGAACAGCTCGTCGAACTCATCCGGGCAGCGGGCCGCGGGCGTCCGCAGCCAGGCTGCCGGATGCTGGCGAATCCAGGCCAGGGCCCAGCCGGCGGGCACCGGCCTGCCATCGGCCGCGAGCTGCCCGAGACCGAGGCGCAGCTCGAAAGGCAGCTCCCAGCCTTCCTGCTGCTGTGGTGGTGCCGACAGGTACCGCCGGTGGCCGCCGTCCAGGGAAAGGAAGCGGAGCAGGCTGCTGGCGTACCCGCTGAACGAGCCGTTCGAGCCGTAGATGCGCAGCAGCCGTTCGACTTCCCGGACAAGGACCGGGTGCTCGGCCCGGGCTGCCGGTGACTGCTGCGAGTCCACGAGCAGCCGGCGTTCCAGCCCGTAGAAGTACAGGAAGACGTACCCGATGTACGCGCCAGGGGCTCGCCGGCCATCGAGCAGCCAGTGCAGGTAAGCGGCCCGGCAGTCCGGCGGGATGCTGGCGTAGGACGGCCAGTAGCCCATCTTGGTGCCCGCGTAGTCAGGGTTCCGCGTGTCGACCGGCAGCCGCGGGTCGATCAGCGCCGGCTCTGGCATCCCCCCTTTCTCAGCAGCAAGCCCGCATCCGCTGTAAACCAGCCCGCCGTGGATGGTGTACCCGCCAGCATGAGCGGCCTGCCCGGCAGGCATCCAGGCCGCATCCCCCGGCTCAGCCGGCTGGGCAGCGGCGCGCGGGGCCGGAGCAGGAGGCGCGGCCGGGCGATGGCTGCGCGGAGCGGCCGCCTGCGTGCGATCTGCAGGCGGCCACCCTGACGGCTGAGCCGGGGTAAACCGTGGGACAACCCCGGGTGCGGCGGGGCCTGGCCGGCCGGGTGCAGGCCACGGGGCCGGTGCCGCCGAGGGTGGCCAGGGCGTTACGCCGGGACCGGGTGCCCCGCGGCGATGCGCCGCATGGGAACCTCCCCGCTGGCTGCGATGACCAGGTACCGGTACCTGCTGGCCTGGTGCGGGCAACTGCCCAGGGTGGTGCGGGGGCGGGTAAGGATGCGGTGCACTGGCGTTGCGTGCGCCAGGGTAGGAATTCCCGCGGCGCGGGCGGATCCAGCGGCGGAACCAAGCAGTAAAGCCAGCCAACATGATGCCGAGGGAGGTCCTTTGCGGCCCCCCAGCCCCCACTCCTTGCTCGTGCAGACAGCCTGTCGCGGCCGTCCCGCCCGTCTCCCCGGTGAAGGTTCAGCCCTCAGGCGTGGTGCTCTGGCGCGGAAGGCCAAGACAACTTGTAAGGCGGGCTTGTGTCCCGTGCCGTCATGGTTGCACGCCGCGGGTCCGGTTGCGGGCAGTGTTGGCTGAACAGTTATACCGGCGGCCGCGATGGCGGCGGGGTCCGGCATCAGGAAGCCGCCATGACAAGAAATAGGGCGATCCCGCGCTCGGCCTTCTTCCGGTACTTGCCGCAGGCGGGCCGCATCCTGGTCTTCCCGCCCACAGCAGTGGCTTGTCCAGAGTCGTGCACCCTGGTCGGCCATCACGATCGGGTTTTCCTTCACCGGGACGGCAGCGCGCCACGCGCACGGCACCGAGACCTTCCTTCGGAGCGCAGATGAGGTCCTTCCATGACTGTCAGGAGTAGCCACCGTGCCGCCCCGCGGCTGGCCCGGGCGCATCGTCAAGATCAATCCCGAAGCAGGTCCACTCACCTACGGGGCCCGCCCAGCGCCGCCGGGCGAGCCGCTCGCGCTGGCCGCGGACTGAACGCTGCTGATCAGGATGCTGAGCGCCGGAAGATAAGACAGCCAGTCATAGTTTATTACTCAAGTTTGACTGATCACTGTTGAGCACATACGCTTCAGTCGCGGTCACCGGCGCTCGCCCAGGGTTCGGCGGTCGATCGCGGCATCGACACCAGCCTCGGCCAGGCGCCGGAGCAGACTGCCGGCGTCCCCGCCGACAGCGCGCTGCCGGTGGTGCCGATCGATGCCATTCCCGTGATCTCGATGATCGTGCCTCCGGTGGCCGGCGTCACCATCGGCGGACTCGGCACCCCGCTCAGCACTGCCCCCGGCGTCGCCGCAGACGGTTTCGCCGAGCGCTCCGGCGACCGGTACCACTACGAGATCACCGGCCTGCGCCTCGAGCGGATTAAGGACAACGGCCAGCTCGACTCGCCCGCGCTCGGGGGAGGGGCCGCACCGGTCGCATGGTGGACGGTCAATGCGGCGGCGCAGGCCAGCCCGGCGGCGCAGCTCGCCCTCCTCACCTGGCAGGCCGCCCCGGCGACGAAGGCGATCGAGTACACCGAGAAGCTGGTCGGGACGATCACCGACCGGTGGGGCACCGTGTGCACGCCGGCCGCGCCGCCGGCCGAGGTCCTCTGGACGTTCCTGCTCGAACCGCTCGGGCCGTCGGGCGCCGGGTGGGACCTGGAAGGCGTTGCCTGGCCCGACCCGGCCGACACCCAGCGCAGCGTGCCGCCCGGCACGACACTGCACGTCGGCGAGCGGTGGCGTACCGGCGAGCCGCAACTCGACGAACTGCGCGGCATCATCCCCGCTGTCGTGGTCGGGGCGACCGTGCCGTGCGATCACGGCAATGCCCCGCCCGGGGGCCCGGACATTCGCGATGTGCTCGGCGTGACGGCCGATCGCGCCGCCCTGGCGGCGCGCCGGTCGCCCGTGTTCGCCGCCAAGGAGGCGGGGGCGAGGGCCGGCCTGGACGCCCTGGCCGGCGCCAGTCGTGCGGCAACTCTCGATCACCTGCTGCGGCAGGCAGTGGCTGGCTTGGAGATCCCGACGTCGCAGTGGCACCTCGCCCTGCAAGCGCCCGGTCCCGCCGTCGCGGCAACCCAGCCGTCGGGCGCCTCGGGCGGTGCCTGCCCGGTGAAGGCCCTCGAAGCGCCGGTGCTCGACAACGGGCTGGCGAGCAACTTCACCGACAAGGCCGCGCTGAGCACGCTGGCCGCGGCCGGCATCAAGGGGGAGAAGCGCGACCTCTACGACGTGATCCAGCTGCGCACCGGCGCCTACGACTCGCTTGACCTGTTGCTGGCCGTGCCCCGGGCGATCGCCGCCGCCAAGACACTGGTCGTGCGGGTACTTAACGGCAGCGGGACTGAGACCGGCCGCGTTGCGGTCAGCAGCGGCGACCTGCTCGCGGCCGGTGCGGTGCTGCCGCCGAACTGGGTCAACCCGGCCGGGCCATGGGCCGCGGACATCGACGACCTCGTGCGATGGGCGGACGCGACGCTGAACATGCCCGTCTACATCACGGTGCCGTCGACCGCCGATCCCGGATCAACAGTCGAGATCGGCCTGAAAACGCCCTCGACCACGGCCGGTTCCGACGCAGCCAAGGGAACTGTCGCGCCGCGCTACCTCGTGGCCGCGGTCGGGATGCGGTCGGCGGCCGAGGTCGCGCGTCACGACTGGGACCAGGAGCAGATCAGCCAGGACCTCGCGACTCTCACCAACGCCGTCGGGCCGGCCAGCAGCGACCACGCGCTGCTCGAGCCCGGCTCGCGCTATCGCATCGTCGTCGAGTACTTCGCTACGCGCGCCAGTGACAGCACGACGCTCGGCGACGCTGGCCATCCGCGCAGCCAGACGTTCTGGTTCCGCACCGACACGCTCGCCACCCACCCGACCGACAGCACTCAGCTCGTCTACACCGACACGCCGGCCCCCGTCCCGGTGCGTCTTGACCCGTGGACGATGGTGACGATGCCCGGCGACAATGAGACGGGCTGGTTCGGCCGGGAGAAACTGCGCCTCGTCTTCAACACCCATGACGTCGACCGGTTCTTCGGCGCGTACGGCAAGGAACTGCGGCTCCGCCTCGAGGCAGCCAATGGGGACCACCCGCAGGGCAACGGATCCACGCCGCATCCGCTGCCGATCTCGGGCGCGAACCTGATCCCTGTCGCCGCGACCCTGCTGTCGCCATGGGATCAGGCACTCACCGAAGCCGTCGCCCGCGGCCAGCTGCCGTGCGTCGACGTCGACGAGACGCGCACCCAGCACAGCGAGGTGCAGTTCGACATTCCGCTCCACCCGTTCATGGAGTACCTCCTCGACGTCGAGCTGGTTGACCAAGGCGCCGCCGAGTCGGCCCGCGGCCCGCGCGTGTTCCGCCGCCACTTCACCACCGGCGGCTTCGGCACGGTTGAGGGTTTCGCCTGGTCGGTGTCGAGCGTCCTGCGCACCGCGCGGGCGTGCCCGGTTGACGCGTTCGCCGCGATGCTGGCGACCCTCGGCTCGCACCCGGAAGGAAGCGCGGTTGACACCCATCTCGCCGGCTATCAGATCGACCCGCTGCCCGTGCCTGACCACCCCCAGGTTGTTGTCTTCTGGCAGCAGGCCGGCGGGGCCGACCCGCAGCCGGCCGCCATCATGATCGACGCCACGGAGCCGCTGTCGCGGTCGCGCGACTACCCGCGCGAGATCACTGACGCCACAGTGCCCGACGCACCCCAGCGGTGGATCCTCGAGCCGCGCGAGTGGCTGACGCTGCGTGGCGGGGGTGACCCCGGCGCGATCGCCGGCATCGTCTACGCGCCGGGCGATCAACGGGCATTCATCGTGCTGGCGCCGGGCTCGCGAGGCCGCCACGTGACTGTCGACCTGGTGTCGGTGGCAATGCCTGACCTGCCGTTCCTCGACGGCGGAGAGCACGCCTACAGTCTCGTGGACGTCACGCTAGACCACGCGCCGTGGGAAGAGGTGTAGACCCGTGCCCAGGCGAGTCGACCCGCGACGGTTCATGCTCATCGGCTGCGTTACCGACTGGCAGGCGGTCAGCGCCGCTCAGGCGCAGCAGGTTCCCGCCGGCGAACTCGCCCGCAAGCGCGGATTGCCGAGCCCGCGGGTGCTCCAGCTGCGCTGGTTCTTCGACCCGGTCCTGGGGTACCCGAAGACCCCGTTCACGGTGTGGACGCGAAACCGCAAGGCAGCCGGCGTCGGCCCGAGCAAGATCGGCTTCAGGACGTTCCAGTTCCGCGGCGCGCCGGCGCTGCTGCTCGACGGCCCGTATCCCGAGGTGCTGGTTGAGGCCAGCGCTGGCCCGGGCGGCCAGGTGCTCGGAATCAACGGCATGCCGTCCGCGGCGCCTGTCGTCGACATCAAGGCGCTGGCGGCCGGCGCCGCCGGCGTGCGTCTCAGTGCCCCCGCCCTGCGGGTTGTCCTGCTCCCCGCCGGCACCACGGTAAGCGGCGTGTTCGCGCTCGGCGACTCCACCACGGACGGGAAAGGGTGGGCCAGGGTCGAGATCGTCGGCCTGCCCGGCGACGGCACCTCTGCCGCGGGCACCGACCTGCTCGCCAAGCAGGGTCTCGTCAGCGCGCTCACCGACCCGGTGCCGGCCGCCCTTGACCGGTTCAACCGCGGCGCCCCGTTCTACGGCTGGGACAGCGACCTGGAGCCGGGTGCCCCAGCGCCGTCGTGGATGCTCGCCGACCCGGTCATGATGATCAAGGTGTTCCAGGCTGAGATGCTGCCCGATTTCGTCGACATGGTCGACAGCGCGGCCGCCTCCGGGCAGCAGTTGCGGACCTACACGCGGACACTGGCCACCCCGACGGGGCAGACGGCGCAGACGACGTTCAACCCGCTGCGGGTGCTGATGATCGGTGCCGTGACCGATCCGCTGATTTCGCTTGTTACCGGGTTCGGCACCGCCTACGACGCCGCGATCCTGGGCGACCAGGTGGCCGGCGCCGGGACGCCCGGGTCAATCGCAAGCCTGTCGCAGCAGGTCGACTTCATGGTGACCGCCACGTTCGTCGACGCTCTCGGCAACGACGCCGAGTGGGCGGCACTGCTGCTGGGCGGCGTCAGCACGAGCCTGCCGCCGGCCACGCCCGCCGCCGTGACGGCGGTGAGCCAGGGGGTGCAGTCGCCCGCCGTACCCGACGGCCCGTTCCAGCCGGTGGTCACGGTGTCGTGGGACGCGACGCCGGCGAAGCTGCCGTTCCACCTCGGCAGCCAGGCGCTGGCCCGCCGCGGCGGCTCGCCGGCGTCGGCGTCGGTCGCACTGATGGACAAGCGCCCCGGCGACGCCGCGCTCCAGCCGACCGGCGCGTCGGTCAGCACCACCAACCCGCTGCGACGTTCCCTGTCCGACGGCTCCTACCCGATCGACGGCACGCTTCCCGCCAACGTCGTGCGGTACTCGGTGGCGACGCAGGATATCTTCGGGCGCTGGTCGCCCTGGGGGAGCGACTCCTGCCAGGCGGGGGAGCCGCCGCCGGGGAAGGTCACCCTGCTCGGCCCGCGCCTCGACGCGACGCTCACCGGGGGGCCGTGCCCCGCCACGCTCACCGTTGACCTGTCGTGGGACTGGGCCAGCCGCAGCCCGCGCACGATCGACGTGGCTGGCCGCTGCTTCGGTCAGGTGTGGGCCCAGGACCCGCCCGACGACCTCTCGGTGCCCGCGATACCCGGCACCTTCGCCTCCGCCTTGTCCGGGCTCCTGGCGTCGGTTGGCTTCGCGCCTGACGGCTCGATCACCGCCGTCACCGCCGGGAACGGGCTCACAGCGGACCTGCGGCATCTGTCGGCCGACTCGACTGAGATCGTCACCGCGCCGGTGACCTTGCGCGGGCCGCGCCGCTACCGCCTCACGGTCACCGGATTCGACCTTGACTTCGACGTTAACGGCCGCTGGGGCCTCGGGCTGTGGGCGCGCGGCACGGAGCATGCCGCGCCGGGCCGCGCCGGGCCGTGGTCCTCGGCGCCCGCCGTGGCGTCGGCATCTGACCCGCGGCCCCCGGTGATTCAGTCAGCCTACGAAGCAGTGCGGCTCGCTAGCCTGCGCGACGCCGGGGGCCTTCACCACGCCAAGCTTGAGTGGGCGCCGATGGCCGGCTCGGCTGAGTACCGCGTGTACACCGCCGCCGAGTCAACGTTCCGTGCCCTCGCTGGCCTGCCGCCCGTCAAGAGCGACATGACGCTGACGCAGCGCCTCGCCGAGCTGCGAGCGGCATTCCAGGCGAATCCGGCGCGGCGCCCCTTCACGCGGACGTCGTCGGCCGCGGTCACCGGTACCTCGGCGCAGGTCTCGCTGCCACGGGGCACGAAGGACATCCACCTGTTCGTCGTACTGGGCGTCAGCGCCGGCGGCGTGGAGTCGGACTGGCCGTCGGCGACCGACACCCAGTGCGGGAAGCGATTCGTCGCGTTCGCCGCGCCGCAGACGGTAGCGCCGGGACCGCCGGCGCTGGAGGTGTCGCTCGCCGGTGACGGCCAGTCCGTGCCCTATGCGGCGAGCGTCCGCGTCAAGACGGCAGCGGGCGCACGCGTATCAAAGGTCGACCTGCACCGCGTCCGCGTCGCGGACGCGGCGACGTCGCTCGACACGATGGGTCCGCCCCTGGCCGCCATCACCGGCAGCGGCGGCGGCTATACCGTCGTCGCGACGCCGCCCGGCGATCCCGGCTCGCGAGCCGATGACGGTCGCGAGCAGCCGATCGGCACCATCACCGGCGTCGACCTCGTCCCCGGTTCGTGGAAGCCCGTGTTCTACCGAGCGGCGGCGTGGGGCACCGACGACGCCGACCGCGGCCAGTACGGCGTCAGGTCGCAGTCCAGCGTCGTGCGGCAGGTTGTCGTGCCCCCGTCCGCGCCGCCCGATCTCGGCGCGCTCACCGTCGTGCTCCCGCTGGCCGGATCGCCCGCCGCCCGCATCGACGCCATCACCACGGCACCCGCGGCCGTGACCGCGTTTGGCCCGCATGTGCTCGAGGGTGACGTGGTGGCCACCAACTCGGCCGGCACGTCGAGCGCAGTCGATCTCGTCGTTGCGCGGGCCGCGCTCGATGCGCTCCCCACGTCCGAGCCGGACGCCGGGCTCTCCGGCCTGTGGCGCGATCCCGCGACGGACGGGGGCACCCCGCTGCACTTTCTCGTCCGCCGGTCCGACCCGAACACGACTCTGCGGGTGCGCATCCGGCTCACCGATCCGCTCGGCCGCATCACCGAGCACACGATCGAGGTCCCGGCAGTGCCGCCGGTGCCGCCACCGGACATCACCGCCCCGACGCTCAGCGCGGTAGCCGGCGGCACGCTTGTGGCCTTCACCACCTCGGTGCCTGACGCCGCGCCGGGATCCGGCCCCTACCGGATCGCGGTGACGTTCCGTCCCGTGGCCGGGCCGCTGGCCCGCGTCGGCGAGAATCTCGCCGACATCCCCCTCGCCCGGCCGGGCGAGGACATCTTCGCCGTCGCCGCCGAGGCGATCCCGATCCGGCGCACGCCGCGTTCAGCCGGCGTCACGTCGATCGGCGTCGGGCTCCGGCGCACCGGCAAAGTGACCGTGGCGATAGCGGCGCCAGACGGCGCGACGGCGAGCGTCAGCCGCCAAATCGGGAGGGTGGTGCCATTCCCGTGAGCGAAATCACGTCGGTGACGGTGCTGACCGCGGCCGACGCGGCCAGCCAGCTCCAGAGCAAGGGACTTGATGCGCTTGGCCTGACCATGCCGGCCTTCGCTACCCTGTGGTCGACCGCCAGCGCTACCGCCGACGACGCCACGCTGCGTCTGTCGGTCACTGATCCGCGCGCCCCGTTCACGGGCACCTTCCGCTTCGAGTCGTCCCCGGTGACGCTGGCCGGACCGTCAGGCGACCCGATAACGTCACCGTCGGGAGTGCTCCGGCTGCACCCCGAGGCCGTCCACCGGCTGGAGTCCATCGTCCGGCTACGCTACGGCGCACTGCAACGCCCCGTCCCGGTAGCGATGGCGGTCCACGATGTCACGTTCCCGGACGGACCGCAGCTCATGTCATGGTTCCGCGGCGGCGAGGCCCTCGGCACCAGCGGTGTCCATGACATCTCGTTCCACGACCGCCGGGGCCTGATCATCGACCCCGTGGCGGTGGCGTCGCTGCTGGCCGACCTGATGCAGTTCCGCCCCGCCCTGGTCGCCGCCGGAGCGGGCGGCTCGGCATCGCAGCCAGGCGGTGTCTCCACGATTGCCGGCCTCCCTGGGCCAGGCGTGCGCGTCCACGTCGTCAGCCCGCACGGCACCGCCTACCTGTCACGCCGAGCCGTCGGCGAGCTGGAGGTGATCGACCAGGCGGGCGGGTTCGTCCGCACCGTGCCGGCTGGGGGAGTGGTCGACCTAGGCGCGGACGAGCGCCTCGGCCGCGCTACCGCTCATGCGGCTGACGATGCCGCCGCCGGCGCGCCGCTGCTGTGGGGGCTGGCACCTGGCGGGACCCTGCAAGCCACGCCGCTAGCGGCGCCTTCGCTCCCCCCCGGCACCAACCCGCCGAGCCTGACGCGTCAGTTCTTCCGGGTCGTCGCGGTCGACCTGGGCTGGCACCTCCTCGGTAACCGTGACATCGCACCGGGCGACCCCGCCGTCCCCTGCGAGACCGGCCGGCCGGCCGAAGCGCCAATCCCGTCGCTGCGCAAGAGCGCCTCGAACTTCGATTTCCTCATCGACGGCAACGACGTGCTCGGGGCGATGGGAGCGATCTCGGCGGCCCTGCCGCCAGCCGGGCCCGACCAGCGGGCGCTGCTTAGCTCGCCGGTGATCGAGGCAACGGTGCCGCTGCCCCCGGCGGCGGGCACCGCCGGGCACTGGCCGTCGTTCCCGCCCGGGCCGGCGCCGAGCGCCGGCGACACCGCGGCAATCCGGCGGTACGACGCCACGGGCGCGTCCCGCCCGACCGCCACGTGGCGCAGTCCTGCCACCGGTCCCAAGCGCGACGTGATCGTGTCGTTCCCCGCGGGATCCCTGCCGGCCGGCACGCACGTCCGCGTGTACCCGCGGACGTTCAAGCAGCTGCGCGGCATCGGCCAGGATCCCTCGTTCGTCCGGGGCGACGGCGGGTCGGCGATCATGCCGAGCGGCGGCGAAGCCACGGTGCTGCTCCTCAACCCGTTCCTGCTCACCCCGGCCGACGGCGAGCCTGACCCGGGTCAGGTCACCATCGACGTCGTGGCCGTCGGACGCGACGGTACACGCCGCCTGCTGTCGGCCACCCACCTCGACCTCGGTGCACCCCAGCCGTTCACCGGCAACCTCACCGACTTCGGCGGCACGACGCCGGCGGCGGTGGCGGCGCTGCTGGCCGCGCCCGGCAACACGGCGATCGCGCCGGCCACGGCGTTCGGCAACCCGCAGGTGCCGGCACCGCCCGCCCTGCCCGCGCTGCCCGCATCGCCAACGGCCGCCGACGTCATCGCCTGGGTGCGCACGCTAGCCAACGAGACGACATCGCCGCGCATCGGGCCCCATCTGCCGACGCAAGAGCGCTTCGACACGATCCTCGCGCTCGGGTCGGTCCCCGGCGGCCAGCAGGTCTACGCGTGGGATGGCGTCCTCACCGGCGCCCGCTTCGGCCTCGAGTCGCGCTGCGCGAGTCCCGACCTGGCCGATCCGGGAAACCCGGCCGGTCCCGACGCGCACATCAGCGGCGTCCGCGTCGGCGGCCAGCTCGCCTACGACCTCGCCTTCCACGCACTCAAGCGCTGCCTGCCGGTCATCCCGCTCGGCGGGCCGGCCGGCTGGATCGTGCAGTCCGCGGGCGCCAACTGGGATGTGCCCGACCCCGACCCCGAGCCGCCGGCCGGCCAGCCGTTCATGGCCGGCGCCGTACTCGAGACGATCGCCCCGCTCGTCGACTCGCCCGAGCTGTCGTTCCTGCCCCTGCCGCCGGCCGGAACGGCAATTCCGGCGCTGGTGGGTCAGGTCGCCGCCGCGCTCGGTGCCCCCGCGCCGGTCGTCGCCGTCGCCAACGAGGCGCGCCTCCTGCGCGAGCTGCAAGGCGAGATCCAAACGGCCAAGGACGGCCAGCGCGACGCGATGTGGTCGATCGCCCGCGCCATCGCCGAGGCCCGCGAGTACGTATTCGTCGAGTCGCCCATGTTCGGCCGCACGGCCCGGCCCGACGACACCCATCCCGAAGACGGCCTCGTTGACCTGGTCACCCTCCTCGCCACCCGTATCACCGACAATCCACGTCTCAAGGTCATCGTGTGCGTACCGAGGTTCCCCGACTTCCCCGTCGAGCAGGAGAACTGGTTCCGCGCCGCGCTCAAGCAGCGCAAGGAAGCGATCGACCTGCTAGTCAATGCCGACACCAATCGCGTCGCCGCGTTCCATCCGATCGGCTTCCCTGGCCGGACCACCGTCGGCCGAGGCACGGTCGTCCTCGTCGACGACGCCTACGCGCTCGTCGGCACCTCGCACTGGCGCCGCCGCGGCATGTCATTCGACGGTGGCTGCGACCTCGTCACCATTGACCGGCGTCTGGACAACGCCGGCTCACCCGCCGCGATCGCCCGGTTCCGTCAGGAACTGCTCGCCACGCGGCTTGGCGTGCCGATCCCCGCCGGGGCGCCGACGACCACGGCGCTGTGGACCCGCCTGGCCGAGCCCGAGTCAGCCTTCGACGTGGTGCGCGACCTGCTCCAGTCCGGCGGCCAGGGCCGCTGCGCCGCCGTGTGGGCCGGCCCCACCGACACCGCCGTGATCCCCGAGACCGATGACAAGACCGACCCGAACGGCCGACTCGGTGTCGGCTTGCTCAGCACACTGCTGGGCCTGGTGCCATAGCAGCCGTGAACGCCCCCACTGTCCTGTCTCAGTTTAGTTGGCCAGCGGCCAGGCCCCTGACCTGGGCTGGCCAACTAAATTGAGACAGCCGGCGCAGCCCACGAGAGAACGCGTCAGACTGGCCAGCTAAATTGAGACAGCCGGTGGGTGGGGAGAGAACCGGCTAGGTTGGCCAGCTAAATTGAGTCAGGCGACCCGCCGTGGAACCGCCGGAGCTGCCAGGGGCCAGCGTCTTCCCCCGGTGCCCGGGCAGGGCCGGGGCGCCGAGCGCGCTGCGCTCCCCGGCCGGGCGCCCAGCCCTGGTATGGTCGCCCGTCACCAGGTCCGTCCAGTGGGGCGAGGCCAGCAGCCGCGTCAGGGCGACGGCCTGGGGGTACTTCGCCGCGGCAACGAACGGCGAGCTGATGTAGACGCTCCAGCCTGGGCCGAGGAACCGCCCGATCCTTTCGCTGAAGCCGTCAGTCCGGGTGTAGTCGTAGGAACCGGACGCTCGCCACGCGTCGATTACCGCGTATGCCCGTGCGCGCGGGCCAGCCGCCGCCAGGCGCGGTACGCGGTCAGTATCTCGGGCTGCCCGTCGAGCCGGGGCTGCTGCCCGGTTCGGTCGAGACCTGTGGTCCACCGGCGGTGGCGCAGGCACAGCACGTCTTCCGGGGCGCGCCACACCTGTGCGCCTCCCGCGGCGCACCGTGCGGCATTGCAGAGCAGGCAGCCCGGGCCAGCGTCCCGGCAGGGATGCCCGCCGGGCGCCGGCCCCGGGGGCTGGGGAGGCGAGCTCGGGCAGGGCGCGCCGCTGCGTGCGCTCCGGGCAGCCGCTCAGCCGTGACAGCACCGCCGGGCGCGGCCCGGCGGCCTGGCGGCAGGCGCCCGTGACCAGCGTGCGCCGTGTCTCGCGGTCCATCAGGTTGGCCGATGCCAGGCGGCGCAGGTAGGAGCTGACGGTCTCGCCGGGCAGCGGGGTGCAGGCGCGGGGAAGGGGCCGGAAGGTGTAGCGGAGCTCGTCGACCGCGTCCGGCCTCTTCATCGCGTGGTGCCTTCACGGCTGGCCTTGCACCGCCGACGGTACACGCGGACGCCCGGGGCTTCAGGTCCGTCTCCTCACAGCCGCCGGGGATGGCGGCGCGCGCAGCCCGGCTCATCCCCGAGAGGCCGGTCATCGGCTGCTCCAGGTAGGGCGGGCGGCGGGCACGGGCGCCGGAGGGCCAGGCCGTTTCAGACACGGCCTCATTGTCCCTGCCGATTTAGCGCGATGAATATCCGTCGGTCGTGGTGTACTTCGCCTCTGCAGATCACCCAGTTAGGTGCGCTTTCTGGGGGGTCGCGTGGCGGTGGCCGGGCATCGCCAAGACGAAATGGGGAGCGGTCTGCGGAACCGTCTCCGCTGAATGGGTCCCGATCCGTCACCACTCAACAGCGACCCGCAGCCATCTGCTTAGTAGAATCGTAGATTGGCATCAAACCTATCGGTACCCACTATGTCGATACTTCTATCACCATCCACAGTATTGTTCCCTGGCACTGGCGGGCCGTTTTCCGACCAAGTCCCCTTGCCTGACCAGCCGTCATACACTGAATATCGGACGTGGTTACCCTGCTGCCAAACAGCAAATTGCCGTGTTTCTTTTAGGTCCGAACGCGGCCGTGGAGTGATGATCATGATATGGCGGATGCCCTCACCAAGTTTGACCTCGTATCCAGCGTCGACCTGTGGAATCCGTATGTTACACGACCAGCTTCCTCCTGGATAAATGGTGTAGCTTGCTTTGCCGCTCTCGCTCGTTTCATCTGGATTCTCCAAATTCAAAACACTCCACCTCGCACCAGTGGCGTTGCGTATAAGTTTTATAACTGTCAAGGGCATCTAGATACCTCCCAATAAATTCGTCGCTTGGGGAGATCATTCATATCTGGTAGATGGTACATCATATTGACGCTGGCAGCCAGGGATCAAAGATCGCAGCGAGGACACCGACGAGCATGTGCCACTCTCGTGCAGCACCAAAGTGCAGCAACCTCACCACCGGAAAAGCGACCTCGGCTGGCTCGGAAGAGGTGCGCTGATTAGTACTCCAGTAGCAGATCATGATCTTGCCGGCTGAGGCAGAGACGGCGTCTGATATCGGCCCGGGTGGATCTGGCTGAAGATGGGCGGCCACCGCTGGGATGGTTCAGTTGTGAATGGACTGAATTATCTTGGGTAGCCGTGCTGGCCAGGGTAGACGCTATTGAGGCGGCCCGGCTGGTATCCGGGCTTGATGATGCGTTCTCGCTGGTCGCGGGCCGGTTCTTCCGGCGGAAGGTCCGGCTCCGGGCGCGGGCCTGCGTAGCCGGGATGCTGTCGGGGCTGGAGCGCAAGACCGGCTGGTCGCTGGCGGAGCATGCCGGGAGGAGCACCCGGCCGGGATGCAGCGGCTGTTCACCGCCGCCCGGTGGAACGAGGAACTGGTCCGTGACGACGTGAGCGGCTACGTCACCGCTGCGCTCAGCTGCCCGGACGGGGTGCTGCTCAGCGACGACACCGGGTTTGAGAAGAAAGGATCGCACCTGGCAGGGGGTGCAGCGGCAGTACACAGGAACCGCGGGCAAGATCACGAACTGACCGGCGGGGTCTTCCTCGCCTATGCCGGCCCGAAGGGCCGTGCCCTGATCGACCGGGAGCTCTACCTGCCCCGGTCGTGGGCCGGCGATGAGGCCCGGGTCGCGGCCACCGGCGTTCCGGCGGGTACGGCGTTCCGCACGAAACCGCAGTTCCTGCAGCTGATGATCGAGCAGGCGGCCGCGGCGGGGATCCCATTCCGCTGGGTGACCGCGGACGAGGCCTACGGGACAACGGACCGCTTCGCGAGTACCTGGAGAAGCAGCGCATCGCCGATGTGCTGGCTGTCGCCCGCGACCACCTGGCTGACACGCCCACGGGTCCTCGCCGGTTCGGCCCGGCCCGGATCGGCCCGGTCCCAGCCTCTCGCCCGGCCGACGTGCTGGCCCTGGTCGGATACGAAGGCTCCGTCAACGGGTACGACACCCCCGAACTGCTATCGGCAGCCTTGCGGTCGTGGGAGGACCGGTTCGGTGCGGTGCTGGTGGAAGTCGGCTTCGCGCACATCCGGCTGCTGGCCCGACGGCCGCCGCGCACCAGGCCTGACGCGCAGGGTGTGGCCACCGAGCTGTGAACTCTTTGCGATAAGTTCTGGCCAATCGATCGTCCCGGCACGGCGGTTCGCGATGTCCCGGAGATCAGCAGGCACATCCTGGACATCCCCATCTGGTCGTTGTGGCTCGATTAACACTGATCAGCACTTGCTGCATGGCGGGTTCGACGGGCACCCGAAAGCCCGGGCTCCCGTGCTCAGCAAGACAAAGACGGCCTAGCCGCGATAATCACCATCCGCACAGCCAGGATCAGCCATCTCCCCGGCTGGTGCGCAACCTCCCGCCCGGTGCCCGCAGCCGACCCTCCTTAGGCATAGCAGCGGGTCCACGGGATGCATTGAGGATCCCGCCGATCATCCGTTTCGGCGCGGCCTCCCAGTCCGCAGATACTCCGATTCATCCGCCCGTAACGGCGGTACGCCATCGCGACCGGATAGTGCTAGCGCTGACTCGCCGGCCTGATCGCAGATCGCGACCGCGTTGGCTCCCCGAATCTGGCCCGTAGACCGACCTCGCTGCTCCCGAGATTTAGGTACCGACGCCGCAGGCCGCCTGACTGGCCTCAGCCGGACACATCGCTATCCGGCTCAGACGGTGGCAGAGATCTTGCAAACCGCCTAGATGCACACGGCCCGGGCTACACAATTTCCCTCATCTGAGGGTATTAGGATGATTCCATGGCCCAAAAAATACAGACGCTGTTCATTGATGACCTCGACGGCAGCGAAGCGGCCGGGACCGTCCACTTTGGACTTGACGGCACGGAATACGAAATCGACCTCACCACCGCGCACAGCGGAGAGCTACGCAGCGCCCTAGAGCTGTACATCAGGCACGCGCGGCGAACCGGCACGGCGAGGCGCGCTCCCCGGTTGCGGCGGGGAAACGACACCGTCGACACCGCCAAGGTCCGGGAGTGGGCCAAGGAGCAGGGCATCGAAATCAAGGACCGTGGCCGGGTCCCAGCCACGGTCGTCGAGAAGTATCAGGCCGCCGTAGGCAGATAAGCCCCTAGTGTCCCGAGTCATTGAAGACTTTGCAGGTTGTAGGCTTGGCTTGTGCCGAGCCCGAAGCTGATTCCGCTGGTTCTGTCTGATGCTGAGCGCGCGTCGCTGGAGGCCTTGTCGCGCAAGCGGACGGCGTCGCAGTCGCTGGCCGGGCGGGCCCGGGTGATCCTGGCCTGCGCGGAGGAGGGCGGGGTGGCGCCGCTGACCCGGGTCGCCGCCAGGACCGGGCTGTCGCGGGAGTCGGTCCGCAAGTGGCGGGTCCGGTTCGTGGAGCGCCGGCTGGACGGCCTCGGCGACGCGCCGCGGCCCGGGGCAGCGCGGAAGATCACCGACGAGCAGGTCGAGGTGCTGGTCACGCGGACGCTGACGGAGAAGGGCCGCGGGCAGGACAGCCACTGGTCGACCCGGTCGATGGCCGCCGAGACCGGCCTGTCGCAGTCGTCGGTCTCGCGGATCTGGCGGGCGTTCGGCCTCAAGCCGCACGTCGTGGAGACCTGGAAGCTGAGCACCGACCCGGAGTTCATCGGCAAGGTCCGCGACGTCGTCGGCCTTTACATGTCGCCGCCGGAGAATGCCCTGGTCCTGTGCGTGGACGAGAAGTCGCAGATCCAGGCCCTGGACCGGACCGCGCCGTGCCTGCCGATGCTGCCGACGACCCCGGCCCGGATGACGCACGACTACGTGCGCAACGGCACGACCAGCCTGTTCGCCGCGCTTGACCTGGCCAGCGGCTCGGTGATCGCCCAGCCCTACCGCCGCCACCGCCACCAGGAGTTCCTGCGCTTCCTCAAGCTCATCGACACCGCCGTCCCCAACGGCCTGGAACTGCACCTGGTGCTGGACAACTACGCCACCCACAAGACGCCCGCGATCCACCAGTGGCTGCTGAAGCACCCGCGGTTCCACCTGCACTTCACCCCGACCAGCTCCAGCTGGATGAACCTCGTCGAACGCTGGTTCGCCGAGCTGACCAACCGCAAGCTGCGCCGCTCCGCGCACCGCAGCGTCACCGAACTCGAAACCGACATCCGCAAGTGGATCAACGAGTGGAACAAGGACCCCAAGCCGTTCGTGTGGACCAAGTCCGCCGACGAAATCCTCGAAACCCTCGCCGCCTACTGCCAACGCATCATCGACTCAGGACACTAGCCTCGATTGACAAGCTGATTTCGCGTTGGGGTTGTCGTCGGTGCAAGCCGAGGCGGCAATGCCGCCCAGTCCGCGACCTTTGTCGATCAGCTGCGGGAACGGCTGCCCGCCGTGGACATAGCCGCCATGTTCTGGCGGGCCAGCGAGCCGCCTCCCGCGTCCGCTCCTCTCCTGGTGCGGACGGCAGACACCGGACCGGGCGCGGGTGGACATGCCGGAGGCTCGGCGGTACCTACCGACGGTGCACGGGCCCGTGCAGCCGGAATGTTCCCCTGGCCAGGTCCAGCCATCTGACCTCATCCTGGTTCCTTCTCACTACGTAACCCGGCGAGGCTACGGCGCCTCTGGGCTGTCCGCCCCCTGGCTGCCGGGTGCCGGTCACCCGGTACCCGGCCGCGGCCAGCCGGAAGGCGCGGCGGGCGCCGGTGATGGGCAGGGACGCGCCGAGTTCATCAGCATTCGCGCATATGGAGCCGGGGCCGCATTGCCTTCTTGTTGCCGACTCCGCGCTTGCGCTCGGCGTCATTGCGCGCGCAGATCTGAATATTGGTGAGACGGACGGCCCGCGCGGCTGCCTCGGGACTGAGGTCCGGCGTGGCGGCGTGGCAGAGTTCCCTGATGACGCTGCCGATGGCGGTGATGCTGTCCTTGCCGTAGGTGAACGGGTCTTCGTCCGGCTCGTGGGCGAGGCTGACGATCAGGCTTCCGTGCCGGGCATGAGGGGCCAGCGCGGCGGCCAGGGCTGGGGAGCAGCATGCATCGATTAGCAGCATACTGGTGGCGCCGAGGGTGAAGGATCCGAGGTTGTCCACCGTGAGGACGGGGGCCTGGTCGCCGTCGCCCGAAAAGCCGAGACGGCGGCCGTTGAAGAGGTATCCGGCGTGCGCGGACACGACGGTGACTCGGCTGGGCTGCGCAAGCTCAGCAAGCATAGTGGCGCCTGAGAGTATTTTTTCCGGCCGGTGCACCGGTATGTCCGTCTGTTCCGTTTCCGGGTCGTAACGTGCCACCCAGATCTCGTCCTCGAGTGCGCACAGAAAGCGCTCGCTGGCCTTGAAACCCTTGAATCCAAGCAGCCTTATGCCCGTATTGTCCGCCATGATGGCGACGTTAGCCGGCAGGGCTCTCCATGGCCCGGGTTACCAGGAAGCTGGGCGGTAACCGCTCCGCTAGGAATTCAGCCGCAAAGCGGAATCTTGCCGGCTGTACCGCCGGGCTGGCCAGAATCGGTGATCCCGGTGGTGAGCAGGCGGGCCGAGCCTGTGATCCAACTTGGCGCTCAGTTAATCATGACTCCCGGCGCTCGCCGCGATTTTTGGCGAGCTTTCCGGCTTCTCGGAAGTCACCCTCCATCCGGTTCCAGGCAGCCGCAGCCCCGTGCTGAGGTCGGCGGTGGAACCGGCTGCCGCTTGTCGTTCACTGACTATCCCGCCTTTGCTGGGACACCCGCACGCCAACGCTACGCTCACGCAGATCCTCCTGCCGGGCGGTCTGCACGCCCCACGGGCGGTCTGCAGCAAGCTAGGGTGGCCCCGTAAGTGGCAAGCCGGGCGCAGTCGGCCGCATCACTAATTGCGGCCAGAACCGAGAACTACGAACGACGCCATCATCGACCTGTCAATCGCCGCGAGCCTCGTCATCCCGCCCAGGAGCAGTAGCCCATACGACGTCGTAGTAGATCCGCGTCAGCAGGGTCCCTAGCACTACGATCAGGGCAGAGGCCAAGGTTATGCGTAGGCCGAGACTGTCCGGCAACATCCCGCCTGGTACAAGTAGCGAGATCGCGATGGCGACGACCACAACAGAGGCAACGAATAGCGTGTACACCCGCACACGAGGCTTGGTCCAGAACCGCACTCCAGAAGGGTTCTCTCTTCGCTTCTGCCTCTGCTGACCATGCAGTCGCTCCAGGTAAGCCGAGTCCCAGATCAACGCAAGGAGCAGCAATGGCAGGATCTGTGCCATAGTCGTATAGAAGTCACTGAGCTGATTCCATCCTGGGTGTAATGGGTTCGTCACGATCTGGCGTAGGCGCGGCGTGTCGCTGCCGGGCATGAGGAAGCCCCCGGTAAGTGAGCTAGTCGACCAAAACTTGCTTCACTTCGACTACCAGGGGCTTCCGTGCTTTTCTACCGTGCTGCGCTGCCGTTGTCCCGTAAGACCCTTAACTTCGTGGCCGGGATCGTCCGCCGGCACCTGAAGGCGCTCGGGTCGCGGTGGCGGAAGCTGAACCCGGGGCAGCAGGCGCTGCTCGTGCTCGCCTACCTGCGCAAGGGCGAGACGTTCGCCGACCTCGCGGCCGGGTTCGGGATCGGCAGGACCACGGCTTGGCGGTACGTGAACGAGGTCGTGGAGCTCCTCGCGGCCAGGGCGCCGAAACTCCGGCAGGCAGTCCGCGATGCTAAAAGGGCAGGTCATGCCTACGTCATCCTCGACGGCACGCTTATCGCAATTGACCGTCTCGCCGCGGACCGGCCTTTCTACTCGGGCAAGCACAAGATGCACGGGATGAACCTGCAGGTCATCGCCAGTCCGGACGGGGACATCCTGTGGGTGTCCGGGGCGCTGCCCGGCTCGGTGCACGACAAGAAGGCCGAGTGGATCTGGGGCGTGCTCGACGAACTGGAGAAAGCCGGCCTGGTCACCCTCGCGGACAAGGGCTACCAAGGGAGTACCTGGGCAAAAGTCCCGTACAAGGGCCGGAACAAACCCGAACCGCAGAAAGCAGCCAACCGCGCACACGCGAAACTCCGCGCGCCCGGCGAGCGTGCGAATGCCCAGCTCAAGACGTGGAGGATCCTCCGCAAGCTCCGCTGCTGCCCCTGGCGCGCCGGGAAACTCGCCAAGGCCATTCACGTACTGCAGCTACGCGAGGCATAACCAGGTTGGAAACGGCTCACTGTGCACGCCGGTGAGACTAACGGCATCGCACCTTCGCCGCGGCCAGTCAGCGCATCGTTATTGCTACGAGACAGGCTCCACTGCCGCTTTGGGAGCCAAAGACGTATCACCTTGCGCAATTTGGGTGTATTCATGGACTGAACCAACTTCCCGCGCGGGATGACCCTGCGGCACGGTCATTTGGTTCCGGCTGTGATGCCGATATGGCAGCCCTTGGTTCGAGCCCGCGTCCTGGTATGCGATGAGGTGCGCAAGCGCTTGCCGGCGATATTCGCCACTGAGCGGGGTCGTGGCCTGACGGTTGCTCTGCCACGACCTAGCAGATCGCGAGGCTGAACCGGCAGCCCGGCGGCAGTGCGGCTGGCTAAGCAGATCGGCGCGGTACCGTTCGCTTGTCCCGATACTGGAAGGAAGGCTGGTCACCTTTTGAGCGGCAACTGGTACAGCGGAAACGCAGAGGAAGACGGCCGTGAGCAGCGCGGCTGGATTCTCGGCCACTTCATCGACCCCGCCGAAGGCGTACGGTCAAGCAAGGCCGTAGAGGTCAAATGGGCAATCCACCCGGCGGGACACAAGCGGGGCGCGTGGACCGCCGATGATCAGCGGACGACCCTGGCCCTGCACGTCAGCGGGAGGTTCAGAATCGACCTCACGGAAGCCAGCTTCACGCTGGAACGCCAGGGGGATTATGCCGTGTGGGGACCAGGCGTCGACCACTCCTGGGAAGCGCTCGACGACTCAGTGGTCGTCACAGTCCGCTGGCCGTCTAATCCGATCTGACCAGCCGCGCGCCGCAATGCGCGTGCCGGGGCCATGGGCCGTGCTGCCTTGCCGCGCTCGCGCAGCGCAACGGGGCTGGGGGGCAGCCACGCCGAGGGCCTCGTGCTGCTCTCCCGGCCCCAACTGGACCGGCAGCCGCGTATCCGGCACGGCCGCTGCTGCGTCCCTCTCGGTTTCGATGTCCTGTCCTCGCCAATCGGGCCCAGGCAGCAACGCCGCCCGCATGATAGCGAGCGCCGCCTGGCGCCGGAGAGGATGCCCGCCTCGCCGCCACGCTGCATCCAGCCGCGGATAACATCGGCGCCGCCCTGCTGCGAATGCGATGAAGCTCGTTGTTAAGGCGCGAGCAGTTCTGTCGAGTGATCGCGGAGGATGGTGCGAAGGTCTTCATGGTGGAGGCGATACACGGTAATGCCGTCGGCGCGGTCGGCGACCAGGTACCCGCCCAGGCGGGTGTTGAGCAGCCAGGCAATGTCACCGTCACCGTAGGTGCGAACGCCTGAGACAGCACTGGCGACCTTCGGCCAGACGCTTCCCCAAGGCAGCCCGGGACCGAAAGCGAAAGCGACGGCGCGGAGCAGGTCAACGGCCTTCTTGCGCTCCGCCTGGCTGGGCAGGCTCCGGTGCAGGTCCTCGCGGAACAGGCCGAGCACGCCGTGGCTGATCGACGCGAGCCAATCGGGATCGTCGATGTCAACGATCCCGGAGCGGGACGCCAGCTGCTCGGCGGCCAGCCTGGCGAACAGGAAGGACTTGCCGGCATGCTCAGCCAGCACCCCGGCGATCGCCTGGACCTTCCCGGGCTCCGCGCTGCGGTAGGGGGAGCGGGACGGAAGCCCAAGCAGTCCGGTGACGTAGTCGACGAGATCCTGCTGCACCCACCAGGGCGGCTCATCGGCCTGGATCCGTCCGTGCGCCTCGATGCCCAGCGCCCGCTGCACACGGTCAGCCAGCGGCAGTTCCTCGTTGTCGTTATCCGGGGTGCCGGCATCCGCGCCCGGGGGAGTGCCGCCCCGGTCACGGCCGACCGAGCGCACGCCGACGATCAGCCGCAGGCGGCGCGGACCCGAATCGACGTTGAGCTCGGCCAGGACATCAGCGAGCACCTCATCGGGCTTGCTTGCCTCGTCGAGGGCGTCGATGACGATCGTGACCGGTTCCGTGCCCTGACTGAGCCAGCGCCGCCAGGCGGTTTCGGCTTCACTGAGTGACGGATTGCGGACGGATGCGTCGAGCGCGCCGGTCGCATGGCAGATCTGCGTCATGATTTCGGCGGCGCTCTTGCGCATGGCCAGTACCGCCACGTCGACTGCCCCCTCGGCAGGCCTCAGGTCATCGGGGATGTGCGCGATCTTGTCGGCGTACCGGCGCCGGAACTCGGGGTCGCTCAGTGTCACGAGCCGGGCCAGAACGGCGGACTTGCCCGTACCCGCCCTCCCGGTCACCAGGACGGCGCCGGGCTCGGCGGTCGCCGTGATCAGCCTGCGCATCACCGCCGCTCGGCCGGTGGGAAGCCAGCCTTGGTCGCTTCCCCGCAGCCGCGGTTTCCAGTGGGACTGCAGGTCTGCCAGCGGCATGGCAAGATCGCGGCGCGGCGGTCCGGTTGGCGCGAATGAGGCCTTCCAGTTCGGGTTGGGCAGGCAGGCGTGCGGCCCCTGGTACTGGCTGCCCTGCACGAGCACAAGCCTCTGTGTGCCCGCAAGCTCGCGGTCAACGGCGCGAACGAACTCCTCGACCGGGAGGTACTCGTCGGTCCCGAACCGCTGTCCGTACCTGCCCTGCACGTCATCAAGGACACGTCGGACCGCGCTGGTGAGCGCGCCAGCCTGCGCTGCCTCGTCCCTCGCGGCGCTCGCGAGTACCAGCCAGTTCCTGCGCAGCTCCCGGGGGAACCGGACTATATCGCTGGTCACCTCACCGGCGTAACAGGTATCGATGATCAACAGCAGATGCTCGATCCGCGTCTCATCTAGCCAGCCGGCGATTTGCGCTGTCAACAGCCCCGTGCTCTGCGGCGCGTCGGGGTTGGTGTGCTGCAGGATCAGCCAGTGCCCGTAGCGGTCCGTCTTGCCGTGACCGGTGACGAACACTACCGCGGCGTCCGCCTCCCTCCACTTCCTGGCCGGAGGGGGATTCTTCATGGCGGCCCTGATCTGCTCGTCCGTCGGATTGTCGGCCAGCTCGGGGTACTGCCAGGTGAAGCGCCGCTCGCCGAGCTCGGCGTCGCAGAACCACTCTGCGAGCGTCCGTACCTCGTCGTGCACCTGTGGTAGCGGGGGCTGCAGCGGATCGTCGTAGGCCGAAGTGGCGATCGCGACGAAGTGACGGCGCAGGATCTCCGCGCCGGCCGGCTCGGCGGTCACGATGGCTCATAGTCCGCGAGGCCGGGCAGTGCTGCGAGCAGAGCCGTGCCTGTCGGCCGCTTGCTCAGGTAGCGGTAGACCGAGTGGGCATCGCTCTGGTTGTGCACGGTGAAGTCGCACACGCCAGGCCAGTACCTGCTCAGGTCACCGGCGCAGGCGACTGGGTCCCTGGGATCCCGTAGGCCTACCCAGCGTGTGACGCCCGGCGGCAGCCCTCCGGCCCCGTAGTCGGGGTCTGGCATGAGCGCCCGCAGTGTGCGCAGGCCGAGCGGCGAGCCGAGTGTGAGCAGCAGGTCTACAGGGTAGCCGGGATGCTGGCGGATGAACTCGAACGCTACCACGGAGCCGAGCGAGTGGCCGATGAGCACCCGGCCGCCCCGGGTGATGACATTCTCCGCCCGGTTGTCGACTTCCGCCTTGACCTCGGGGTCAAGTAGATAGCTGCGCACTTGCTTCAGTTCGCCGAGGAACAGCAGCGAGGCCTTCGGCGAACCGAACTGCTTGTCAAGTCTCCGCAGGACTGCCTGCAGCAGCAGGGGAACCGCGGTCCGGCCTTTCGCAGCCGGTTCGCCGTCCGCCGGCGGACCGGATGCGAGCCTGCCCGTCACCTCGTCCGCGAACGGACTGAGCGCGACGGCATCCTCCTCGGTAAGCCCGGCTAGCTCGTCGCCTGCGTCCTTGCCAGCCGGATCTGGCTCGAAGAGGTCACCGTAGTAGACGATATTCAGGTCGGGGACCGCAACCTCGTGCCCGGCAGCGCGCTCGAGGCCGTCGGCGAGAGCACCCGCCCATTCGGGGATGAGCTGATTGCGGCCCAGTTGCTCATTCCTGATCCCATGGATCCCGATGATGGCCGTCATCTCTCGCCTCGGCCCGGGCACCCGCCGGCCGCGAGGACGGCGTGGAGCGGGGTTTCCATTTCGTTCTTGATGTCCTGATTGGCGTATCCCACCCACCCGCAGTCCACGTCGGTGGCGAGCGGATAGGACAGCGGCGCGCCCGCCGGGTCGGTGATCAGCGCGCCGGCTTGCTGTGCGATGAGGTACGTGCAGAGGTCGTAGGGGTGTGCGCACAGTCCGACGTTGCGGCCTGATCGTGCGGCCAGCTGGCCTATAACGGGCCTGAGGTCGGCGCAGAACCGGTACGTACCGCTGGCGATCAGGTAGAGGCAGCCGGCCGTCGAGAGGTACTGATCGTTGAAGGCAAGTGCTTCGCCCGGTTTCACCGGCCCGAGCGCGTAGTCGAAGACTAGGTCCGCGACTCGTGCGGTCAGCGCGTGGCTGCCGGCGAAGTAGTCCGTGAATACCGCGTACCCGCCGCGCACTGTGGTGGCGGCAGACGGATGCAGGCCTTGCGCGGTCCGGGCGGTGACACCGGTCGTCAGGTCGCACGACTCCAGGACTGCAGCCCGTTCCCGGCCCGCGGTGATGACCACCCCGTTCTGCTGGGACAGCACTGGCACCTCGGTCTGGATCGCCCAGACGATGTCGGCGAGCGTGGGTGCGGGGCCGGCAGGGGCAATCCCGCTCAGCACCCAGGCGCTGCGCTTGCCGTAGGCGATCTCCCGGCTTCCGTCGAGCGGGTCGATGATCACCCACCATGCGGCCTCGCTCTTCGCGGCCCGTGCCGGGAAAACGCGCTGTCCTAGTCCCTCGCACACAACCATGACTGCCTCGGGCACGGTATCGAAGGCCTGCTCGACAATCTCCTCAGGGCGGACGTCGATCTGGAAGCTGACATCGCCGGCGCCGCTGCGTGCCTCGCCCGCGAGGAATGACTTCTCCTTCGCGCCAAGGTCTTCACGGACCGCCGACCTGATGTTCTCGTGCATTGTCCGCAGCAGGGAACGCAGCCATGGCGGAACGCCCTCGGGTGCGGCCGGTCCGGTCATGCGCGAGAGCTCCTCAGGTGGCAGTGGGCTGTCATTGCGGCGGGAGGCGTTTGACGGCGTCGCGGGCCATTCGCACTTCTGCCTCGAGCTTGCCGCCGAGTTCGTCAAGGCAGGACACCAGGTAATCCAGCCGCTCGTGCATCGCAGGTCCCAGGGACGTGAACCAGCTGCTGCCGCGCAGCCGCGATAGGCTCATGCGCAGGCCGGGGATCCCGTCGTCGTCGCCTGACAGGTAGCCAGTCGCGAACAGCACCATGATTTCCAGGACACAGCGCAGCTCCTCGTCCGCCTTGGCTTCGCGGTCGTAACGCTGCTGATCCTGATGGCGCTCGCTGCCAGCCTGGGTCAGCAGCGAGACGGCGGTCGCGAGCCGGAGCCGCAGGGCCTCAAGCAGCCACGCGCCGGTCCTGATCTCCGCCATGGCGGCGATCGGGAAGGCCTGCCCGGTCCAGTGCTCCGGGTGCCATATCCGGTCGGCGAGCGCACCGTCGGGCTCGCCGTAGCCGTCCCACGTCACCAGCTGGCCGCCGAGCCACCGCAGGTCGCTTTCCTCGGGCTTCCCGCGCCACATCCTGCCGGCCGACTTCTCCTGGTCGATCGTCCGCATCGCCTGGCACACCGAGTTCGGCATGTTCTGCACGTCTTTCCTGCCGCGGTAGTCCTCGAAAGCGGCCGGCCATGGTGCCGTGGAGAAGGCGTCGCCGACCGGGCTGCGCACTTCGTAGTCGAGATGGGTGAACGAGGAGGTATGCGGCGTGCGGCCGAACGCGGCGTAATGCTGGATGAAGGCGTCGGCCCTTGGCCGGTCAGGGTGCCGCAGGCGGTTGGCCACGACCGGGAGCTGCTCGCGCGACCACACGACGTGAGACCAGAAGGAGATGCCCGGGGGCAGGATGCGGCGCAGCGCTTCGACGTTCAGCACCGGCTCGGCCGGGTAGCGCCGGTTCTCATCAGACAGCACCTCGAGCAGCACGCGGAAGTGAAACGGATGCTCAATCGCGAAGACCGAGTCGCCGGACCGGGCGAACCGCTCGACGCCGGCGCGGTACCGCTCGGCTTCGTCCGGCCCCGGGACACGTACCCGCTGTTGCCCCATCGCGTTGGTCTGCATGGCGATCCGCTCGCCAAACGCAGCGTACGGCGACCGGGGGAGCGCGGCGTCCTGCCTGGTCAGCAGTGCGATGCTGTGCCCGAGGAACAGCGCGCCGCCGAGCGTTGCGATGAGGCGCAGCCCGGAATCCGGATCGGCCAGGTTCTGCATCGTCCCGATCCTGGTCGGGATGACCGCCTCGATCATCAGGCGGGTGATCTGGGCTATCCCCTTGATGCCGGGCGTCCAGTACTCGATGTCCTCCCGGTGTGCCGCCCTCGTGCCGACGATAGACAGCACCCTCGACATCTCCCTGGTCTGCTGCTCGGCACGCTCGCCCCGGCTGAGGATCGCGGTGGCGAGCAGCAGTTCCTCCGGTGACCAGGCTTCGTCTGCCATTGCGTCGTCTGCCGCAGCGTGCACCCGCCGGTCAAGCTGCTCGATCAGCCTGGCCGACCACAGGGGATCCAGGTTCCTGTTTTCGAGGCAGCGGGTCAATTCGAGCCGCTTGCCCGGGTCATCCGGGAAACCCGGGAAGCCAGCCGTCGCCGCCATCTCCTCGGCGATTATCCGGCCTATGTGCAGGATATAGACCGTGACGAGAAGCGAGAGGGCGGGTTCAAGGCCCAGCTCCGCCACTTCGGGCGGTATGGCATTTTGTATTTTCCTGGCTTCTTCCGGGGAAACGTGTGGGGTCGTCACGGTTCCCTGCCGGGGAAAGCGATGCCTGCTTCCTTGACGAGAGTGTGACGGGCGTGGATATTCGGACGGGAGCCACTATCCGCCCGGGACCGCCTCACGTCACTTTCATAACAGGCTTCCGGCGCACGGCTGCTATCGTTGGCGGCCGGAGGGTAGTTCCGATGAGCGATTCCCATAGCAACCCGCTCTCTGAGCCGGAGACTATACATGCCCGGATCGCCGCGGCTCTGTCGCCGCTTATAAACCCAGGACTGACTTCGGAGTTCCAGATCCCTGCCTATGCTCGCCGGCACTTGCCAGAACACGCGGCCGCCGGGCATTGCTTGAATGAGCGTATCATCCATCACGCAAGCCTCCCTTACCTGGACGTAGCGACCCTCAGGGAAGTGCCGTCAACGGCCGGGCTGGGCCTTATGCCGCTGATCCGCAAAATCGCCCACGCGTGGTCGTGGGACCAGCCGGGAAGGAACGCCGCTGCATTGCGGTTTATCGCGGCGGCAGAGCAATACGACATCAGGGAATCCGATCTGCAGACTGCGTGGCGCGTGGCCTGGGCCAAGTCGTCCGGCCCCAGCGAGATCCTTGCCAGGATCGACTCCTTCGTGTCGCTCGACGCAACCAGGCTGAACGGCAGGATCGCCGTCGTAACGGCCGCCCGGCCGGGCCGGGTTGACCTGTGGGATGTTCCTAGCGGCCAGCCGGACCGATTGCGCTACCGGTCAGCCGACGTCAGCGTGATCGCAGCCGGCCCGGCCCCCGACGGCAGCGCCTTCGTGAGCGTCGGCAGCGAAGGCGGCAGCATCCGGTCCTGGCAGGTGCGGCGTCCCGGCCCGCGTCACGCGTCGTCGCCCGCTGTGGTCCGGGAGCTTGAGCCGTGCGACGTCGGGGACGCAGTCTCGGCTCTGGCCGTGACGAGCGTCCTTGGCCGGCCGTGCGTTGTGGCAGGGCTGGCTAACGGTTATGTATCTCTCCTGGACCTCTCCTCGGGCACGCTGCTCGAGCACCGCCAGCTGCACGATGGCCCGGTCACCGGGATCAGTCCCGTTCTGCTCTCCGGCGGCGTGCCCGCGGCTGTTTCCGTCAGCGTGCGCGGGACGATCCAGCTCTCGCACCTGCGCGAGCGACTGGACCCGGTGGTGCCCGTGTTCCGTTCCGGCAACAACGCCATCAGGGCGGTCGCCACCGTGCAAATGAAGGGCGGCAGGGTAGTGGCGGCCACGGCAGGCGACGGCGGGTCGCTCAGACTCTGGGACCTCCCTCCGGAAGCCCCGGCGAGCAGGCAGGTGCCAGGCTACGACCAGGACATCACCGCCCTGGCCGCCGTGGCCGGCCCGGAGAGTCAGCTGCTTGCCACCGGCGACAGTCATGGGCGCCTGTGCGTCGTGGACCCCTACACGGCGAGGATCGTGCACGGTCCTGTGGAAGGCCACCGCACCCGCATCACCGGGCTCACCTTCGCTGATACGAAGGACGGCCGTTCGATCACTGTCAGCGGCGGGGATGACGGAACCGTGCGCAGCTGGGATCTGGCCGGCGGTATTCCGGCGTATCCGCCGGCCGTCGGCCCGGCCATGGGCGAGACCGCAGGACGGCACGACCACGCGCGTCCGCCGGCGCCGCCCATCCGGCTGTGGCGGCTGGACGACGGCCTGGAACTGGGACCGGACGCGGGGGCGCACTCCCACCGAATGGCCGCGGTCGCTACTGTCCGTCTCGCGGACGGCACCGCAGTCGCGGTGACCGACGCGGGCACCCATCCGCAACTGGGCGCCGTTCACGGCTCGATCATGTCGATGGCGACGGCCACCCTGCCGGGGAAACGGGTCGTGGCGGTCTCGGCGAGCACCGACGACCGCATTACCTTCTGGGACCTGACCCCCTGCCCCGACCGTCCTCCGCGAGCGAGCGGCACAGTCTTGCATCCTGGCGTCACGTCGGTGGTCACCGCCGTGTGCGCCGACGGGCGGCCGGTGGCTGTCAGCGCCGGGCGCGGCCGGGCTCTGAAGGTCTGGGACATCCAGCGACTTGAGCCCTTCGGGCAGGAGCTGCTCAGGCACTCAGGAACGGTGACCGCGCTGGCGAGTGCCATGGCACCTGGTCGTCCGGCCATCGTGGTAAGCGGGAGCGCGGATACCACCCTGCGGACCTGGGACGTGGACGCCGGACAGCCGTTCGGCCCTACTGTGCACGGGCACAAGCGGCTGATCACCGCCGTCGCGGCTGCCTACGCCGGCGACAGGCTCGTCGCGGTCACCGCCTGCCGGGAAGACGCCGTGGCCCGGGCCTGGGACCTGCTCGCGCCGGACCCGAGCCCCCTCGAGTTCGCCGGGCATGACGGTCCGGTGACCGCCGTCGCCATCGGCGGTCCTCCGGACCGCCGGGTCGTGGTGACCGGAAGCGACGACCAGACTTTGAGGGTGTGGGATCTGAGGTCGGCGGATCCCCTACTTGACCCGATGCCGATTCCAGGGACGGTGCGGGCAATCTCCTGCTTCGACGCGCCCGATCCCGGAGTCCTCATCGCGGGGGACGACGTGCTGGCGGTGGTGCGCTGGAAGCTGAAATGATGTTCGCGAAAGCCGCTTAACCTTTAGTCGTATCGTGACACATGTACAGGAACATTTGGAGCGAGCGATAAAGAGAAAAGACAGTTCTGTGAGTTGTCGCGAACGCACCCAATTCGGCCGCGAGATAACGTAACCCGCGTGCCTGTGCTACGATAGAACTCGAATAAGGCGACCCATATCCGGTCAATTTCAGGCCTACGGGACCAGGGGTCGCCCGCGAAGCAAGTCGGCAAAGGAAACGTATGGAGAATATATCGACAGACCTGGCTGGCGATCTAGGAATCAGCACTTTCCATACCAGAATGGATAACGGGGAGCTGCGATACCGGCTAGTCGCCAAGGATGGGAGCTCCTACGTCAGGACCGAGGCGTCCGCCGAGAGCGGATGGCAAAACAGCCATTATCACAAGAGCGTGCTCGAAACTTACATCGTGCAAGACCGGTGGCTTGCCTTCGCTGAGCTTGACGGAGATGGCATCCGGCTGTGGATTATGCGGCAGGGAGATGTCTATACGACCAGACCAGGGGTCTCCCATAACGTTTACCTTCCGGCTTATGCGGTCACTCATGTCGTAAAGCACGGCGGCGACGGTCGTGGTGATGACTGGTTTGGCGACCCGTTCCTCGATTCCAAGACGAAGGATCTATCGGAGGAGCAGATCCTTGCCAATTGCTGATGCAGCGATGAACGGACAGTTATTCGGGACTCAAGTCTTGTGAGTGAAGTGGATGCCTCGCCGCCGCCTCCTCCGCGGCCAGGTTTCTCTTTCAGGTTGCCTGGCGCCGCCACACTCCGTTGCCAGATTCAATACCGCGTTGTCGCCGGCTCGTACTGTCTGGCTGGAGCCGTAACAGGACAATGTCCGGTTCACCCCGCCCGCCTTGCCGGGCTGGACCGTTAGCATCCCTCCATGACGACGACCGCGGAGAACGGCGGCACCTTCTGCCGGATGGTCGAGGCCCGGTCACGCGAGCACCGCGACGCTCTGCGGGTCGCCCTCGACAACGGCTGGCTGGCAATCGCCGGCAGTGTGCTGAGAATGGAAGTGGATTCCATGATCCGGCTGATCTGGATCCTCCGCCATCCAGACACGAGGGAGCAGATCCTCGCGTCCTGCGTTGCTGGCGGGGGATTCAGGGCAGGACCAAGGCGCATCAGCGACCGCGAAATGGCAGCGGAGGCCGGCCGCGAGGAAGGCTGGGTGCAAGCCGTGTACAGGTTCGGAAACACGTTCGTGCACCTGACCAACGCGCATGACTATGCCGTTCTCGACCCGTTCCAGGCGTACGAAGACCGCGGGGAAGTCATCGAGTTCCTCAACCGATACCACCGGGGCAAGGTCCCGGGCGGGCCGGTTGATGACAGCTCTTCGCTGGGCGATATCGCCGCGTACGCGCCTCACGTGCTGGAAAAGATCACTGCCAACCTGGACGAATATGCGAGCGCTCTGCGGGAGGAGTGCGCCAAGGGCTAGGCGGTGCACAGGCACGGGTTGGATGTAAGGCAGCCACCCCAGGCCGCGATGAAGCAAGCGGTCGCTGCTGCCGGGTCGCCGTCAGAGGAGGCTGAGCAGGCCGCCTGTTGCTTCCTGGCGGACCAGCGCGTCGCGCTCGTCAGCGCTCAGCCACCGGACGGCGGAACCCGCCGGTCCCCGCTCCACCCACAGGACGTCCTCGACGGCCTCGGCGACCGCGTGCAGGTGGCTGATAACGGCCACCAGCTTGTCGCCGCCCGTCTCCGCCTGCAGGACGGCAAGCGCGCCGGCGAGCGAGTCGACGTCCAGGGAGGCGAACCCTTCGTCAAGGAAGAGCGCGCCGAGCCGCGGGCCTGAGCGGCTGTGCAGTTCGACGAGTGCCAGGGACAGGGCAAGGGAGGCCAGGAAGGTCTCCCCGCCGGAAAGGGTCTTCGGGCTGCGGACGGCCTGGCTGCGGCGGCTGGCGACGTGGAAATCCTCGGTGAATCCGAACTCGCCGGCGGACAGGGTGCCGAACTTTTCGCTGGCGACCGCGAGCAGAGCGCGGGTGCGCCTGTCAGTGAGGTATCTCAGGAACTTGCCGTCTGCCAGGAGCCCGCGCAGCGTCTCGACCGCGCTCAGCCGGGCCTTGCCGTCCCGCAGAGCCGCATCGAGGCTGGCTGCCTGCTGTACCTGGCCTTCCGCAGTCGCCTGGTTCTTGCGGTGCCGGCTGGCATCATCGCGTGCGGTTGTCTGCCCCGATACCAGCGCGTCGAGGGATGACGGCTCGAGAAGCCCGTCACCTTCGGGAAGGGCGATGACGGGAAGGCCGGACTTGCCGGCTTTGAGCCGGCCGGCTGCCCGGTGAAGTTTCACCAGCTGGGTGCCGGCATCGCCGGCGGCGGCTTCGGCTGCCTGCGAAAGGCTGGCGATCACGGCCTTGTCTGCTTGCGCGAGCGCGCCAGCGTAGCTCGTGATCGCATCGACGCTGCCGGCGGCGGATCTGGCGGGCACGGAAATGACACTGGAATTCCCGTGGCACGCGCGGACAGCTTCCTCTACCGCGTCCTGCCAGCGTTGCAGGTAAATTGCGATCGAGTGAAGCGGGCCGGAGACTTCCCTGCGCCGTCGCTGTTCAAGCCGCCGCAGTGTTGCGGAAAGGTCCTCGAGCTCGCCGATTGCCTGATTGCGCAGCCGGCTGAGCTCCGCTACCTTCTCCTGCTGCACGGTGACGGCATGGCGTGCCTGCCGGGCGTGTTCCGAGGTGATGCACAGCACCTCACCGGGAAGCATCTGCCTCAGCGCGGCAGGCAGGGCTGTCAGCTCTTGAGCGGTGACGTCCAGCGTGTTCCGGTGCCGTTCCCGGGCGGACGGAACTGCGGCCAGTTTCTTCTGGTGGCTTTCCTGCCGCACGGAAATCGCGTGGGCTTCCGCGCCCGCCTCGGCTTTCGCCTCGCCTGCTTTCTCGCCGGCGAGCATGGCTGCGGAGTTGAACTGCCGCTCGGCCTCGGCGGCCGCGCTGAGGAGCTGGGCGAGGAGCCTGCCGAGCAGTTCGTCTTGTTCCTCTTCGGCAGTCCCGGCCAGCCGGATGCAAGCCGTATCCAGCGCCTGCTCGAATGCCGGTTCTCCCGCCGAGCTGGCCTGAGCGGACGGCTTGCGCTGCTCAAGGGCCTGCATGCGGTCGACGGCGGCTTTCCGGGCCTGCTCCAGACGGTTCCTTGCGGCCTGGGTGTCCGACTGGCGGGCAGCGTGGGCTCGCTGCGCGCTGTCGGCCTTTGCCCGGGCGGCCGCGAGCTGGTCTCTCGCCTGGCCGTGCGCCTTCTTCATGTTGTTCACGGAAAGCTGGGCTGCGCTCAGCGCCTCCGCATCAGATGGCGCGGGGGGCTGGTAGCCGGCGGGCAGGGGCCTGACGCATACCGGGCAGGGCTCGCCGGGTGCCAGGTGCGCGCCCGCCGCGTGAGCGGCGTCTTGGCTGAGGACCCTGGCGAGGTGGTCCTCGGCTGACTGCACCTCGGCAGCGGCCGCATTTGCGGCCGTTTCGAAGCCAGTGATGCTGCTCGCGAAATCGCTCGCCTGGCTGAGGGCCGCCTCCTCCTCGCGCTGCGCTTTGCCGGCGCCGGCGGCCCGGTGCATGGCCGTGCGGGCCGCCTCTTCCGCGCTGCGGCGGGCATCGCGGTATTCCTGATGCTCCGCGCTGGCGTCGGCATGGGCCTTTGCCAGCGTTCCGGCGGCAGACTGCAGGCCGACGAGCCTGGCCCGCATCTCGGCCAGCTGCCCAGCCTCGCACGACAGGCCCGCCTCGTCCGCGTTAAGCTGCCCGTGCTCTTCGAGCAGGGCGGCGACCCTGCCCGGGAGAGCGTCCAGGACGGTTGCCGCGGAGGCCAGTGATTCCGGGGTGAAACCCTCCAGTGAGGCGGCCGCGAGTTGCCCGTCAGCTGCGCCGCGCTGGACGGCCCACTGTGCTTGCGCCTGCGCTGCGGATGCCTCCAAGCCGGCCAGCTCCGTGTCGGCGGCAGAGATCCCGGCCAGCTCGGCGGCGGCGTCTCGCGTTTCGCGTTGCTCGAGCTTGTCCAGGGCGTCGCTGATTGCCGTGTGCCGCCGGCGGGAGGCGGATGCTTCTGCCCGGAGCGTGCGGAGCGTACCGAGCGCCAGTCCTAGCTCATCGGCGATCCTGGTTGCCTCGGCGGCCTTCGCCGCTTCAAGGACGGCCGTGCCTGCAGGGTCGGCCAGAAGGTCGCGCCGGGCCAGTTCGGCCCTGTGGAGCAGGCCGGTGAGCTGTTCACGGTGCTGGGCGGCGCGGTCTCTCACGGTTTCGATGACCTGGACGCCGAAGATGCTCCGGAGCAGCACGGTGCGCTCAGTGCCCGATGCGGTCAGCAGCCGGTCGAACTTCCCCTGCGGGAGCAGGACGGCACTCGCGAAGCTGCCGAAGCTGAGCTGGAGCAGCGCCACGATTTTGGCGTCAACTGCTCTCTTGCCGTCGGTCTGCTCATGGGTGTCAAGGTTCTCCAGCAGGTGGCTGCTGGGCGTGGTGTTGGCGTGATACACACGGCGGACGCGCCAGCGCTCCCCGTCGTGGGCGAAGGTGAGGTCAACAGTCATCTGGACGGCGCCCTCGGCCATGAGTTCCCGGTGCTCGCCGCTGGCCCAGGTGCAGTTGCCGTACAGCGCCAGGCTGATCGCTTCCAGGACGGTGGACTTCCCGGCCCCGGTGTCCCCGACGATCGCGATGAGCCTCTTGCCCGTGAGATCCAGCGGCCCGACCGGCCCGGGGTAGCTCCGGATCCCGGAAAAGGACAGTTGCAGCGGTCTCATGCCTGCTCCCCGGCGGCGGCGAGCGCCGGACCGGCCTGCGCGGCCGGACCCCGCGGGATGAGGATTGCCCTGTCCTGGTTTCCGGCGGAGGCGCCTTCGAGGAGCTCCAGCAGCCGAGCTTCCTCACCGAAGATTGCCGGGTTCTCCATGCTCGCGTCGGCGAGCAGCGCGTTGAATGTCCCGAGGATGTCGCCGGCAACCGAGCCGGCGGGGATGTTGCCCGCCAGGTAGTCGCGGAACAGGTCCTGCAGGTCCGGTTCCCGGCCTTCCGCGTCGCTCCGTTCCAGGACTGCCACCTGGGAAGAGGCGCATCTGGGCTCGATGGCAACAAACGCTGCCTGCGGCGCCGCTTCCCTGGCTGCGGCGGCGAGATCAGGGATGGGGTCCTCGCTGACGATGACGGCGCGGACGAACGCGTCGCCGATTCCTGCAGCACTGGCGCGCAGTTCCTCGAGGGTCCCGGTAAAGTCCGCGAGGCGGCGTCCAGCGTGCAGCGGGATCACCTCGACGCGGACGGGCCGGCCCGGGTCAGCGTCAACGATGACGACGCTCTTCTCTTCCCCGGCTTCGCCGAAGTCGAGCTGCAGCGGGCTGCCCGCGTAACGGGCAGCTATCGCCCCGCCGGCGACGGCCTGAGGGCGGTGAATATGGCCCAGCGCTGCATAGCTGACCTGGGGGAGCGCGTCAGCCTCGGTCAGGTACGTGTCGCTGATGTCGACGGGCCGTTCGGTGTAGGAGGGAACGGCGCCCTGCACGTACAGATGCGCGGCCAGGACCGGCACGTCCCGGTCCGGATCGCTGCCTGCAAGCAGGCCGCGCTGGAGCTCTGCCTGCACCGCGCGCATCCGGTGCGCGTAGCCGCGGGTGGCCGGGGCCGGGCCCGCGAACTCGTCCAGGAACCTGTTCTGGTGGATGAACGGCAGCGCGGCCAGCCGGACACGCTGCTCCCCGCCGCGCGCGGGGTAGTCCAGGATGCCCCCGTCGCGGGGGAGCCGGAGGCGGGTGACGAACTTCAGCCCCGGCACGCCGTCGCGGCCCGACGGCGCCGCGAACGCCGACACCGCGAAGTCCAGCGCCTCCAGCAGCGCCGGCGAGTCGTGGTTGCCCGCCACCACCACCACGGGCGCGATCTCCGCCAGTTCCCGCAGCACGCGCAGGCACCGGTAAAGGTCAGCGGCGCCCGGCCGGTAGGAATCGAAAAGGTCTCCCGAATGGACGATGAGGTCAGGGCTCGACTCCCTGGCTATGGCGATGATCTCCGCCAGTACCGCGTCGAAGTCTTCATCCCGGGACCGCTGCCTTACTGTCCGTCCCAGATGCCAGTCAGATGTGTGCAGCAAGCGCATCAGCAGGCCTCCCCCCGCTCATGAACCCGGCAGCCCGGAACACCGGGCCCGTCTCCCGGCACACCATACACCCGAAACTCTGGAACGTGTCAGGAAAACTCTGGAACCTCTGGTAGGGTCTGCTGCCATGCAGGAACCACTTGACGCCCTGGAGAACCGGATCGCCGAGCTCCGCCGCGCTGTCCGCGGCGCGCTCGCCGACCGTGACCAGGAACGGGTCCGCGAGCTGAGATCAGAACTACGGCGCGCCGAGCGGTCATGGGACGCGCTCGTCACCCCGCCCGAACGGCCGGAAGAAGACCGGCAGGGGCTGGCGTCGCTCCTTCCGGTCCGCGAGCAGGTACACCAGTCGCTGACGCTGATCGGCGTCGCGGCGGCGCCCAAACTGGTCAGTGCGGTGCACTCCGCGTTCTTCGGCGGCCCGCTGGCCCCTACCGGGCTGGCGAGCCTGCGCCGCGACGAGGAAAGGTCCTACCGGTCGGCGCCCGCGGCCCGCCCGTACTACCTGTGCCCTGCCCTCACCTCAGACCTGCTCTCGCCCGCCCGGGCGCTGGCGTGCATCAGCATCTGGCCGCTCGAACAGCGGATTATCGGCCCGCTCAGCCCCCGGGTGGACTTCCTGACCGCGGCGGTCCGCATCGCCGACGCAACCGCCGCCCTCTTCAATGCGGGCGCTGCCAGCGCGGAAGCCGAGCGCCTGCTGCGCCGGTTCGCCGTCAACATCCCCGGTGCGGGGCCCGCCCGCCCGGGAGAAGCAGTATCACCGGCCGCAGCCGCCGCGGCGGCTGCGGCTGAGCTCGCCATCCACGCAGACCGCGACCGAGACGACCGGACGAACGCGGCGCAGCGCGCGAGGCACCAGCTCGGCGACGCCGACCAGCTTTTCGGAGTACGCCTGACCACCGTGCCGGACACCGGAACGGCCGGGTAACTGCCAAGTAGATGCCTGAATCTTGCCAGGAGGCAGCGTGACCTCAGTAGATGCAAGGCTCGACCAGCTTCGCGGCTCCGTGCCGCCGCTCAGCTACACCGCGCGCACCGTGGCGGCCCTCGCCGCCAATCCCGGCTGCAGCCGCAGGGCGGTCCTGGACGCCGCCGGCGCCGACAAGGCGAAAATCGCAGAGTGCGCCGGGTTTCCTCAGCAATCCGGCGCCTCGCAGTCGCCGTTCGCGCTGCGGCGCGGGGCGGTCTTCGAAGCAGAGGTGAAGTCCGGCGGTGGCGCCGACGTGATCCGCCTGCTGCGCGAGAAAGCCGGCCTGCCGCTTCCCGAGGTGTCCCACGCCGTCCTGGAGGAGGTCGGCGGCAGCGCAGACCTGGAACTCCGCTGGCGTCGCACCCGCGCGCTGCTGCTGCGCGCGGCCCGGCACCCCGACGATGCGGGCACCCTGTACGACCATCCCATGCTGCGGCTGGAAATCGGCGGTCACCGGGCCTACCTGGAGCCGGACGTGATCGCGTTCCAGGCCGCCGGCCGGTTCCACGTCATCGAAGTGAAGTCTTTCGCTCTCATCGACGGCCAGGCCGACGAGGAGAGCGTCCAGGCGGCGGCCTTGCAGGCGGCCGTGTACATCATCGCGCTGCAGGACCTCTTCGCCGCCGAGTCGGTGCCCGCCGGCATCGTTTCCACCGACGCGATCCTGGTCACTCCGGAGGACTTCACGCCCCGGGCCACGGCGGCCTTCCTCGACGTGCGCAAGCAGATCGCCATCCTGCGCCGCCAGCTGGCCCGCATGGCGCGGATCGGCATCCTGCTCGAGGGCCTGCCACCCGGGCTGACCCTGGACCTCCGGCTAGGACCGGACGGGACTCCAGGGCGGCCGCGCAGCGAGATCGCCGCCGCCCTGGAGGCAATCGACGCCAGGTACGTGCCGCGCTGTCTCAAGACCTGCGAACTGGCCGCCTTCTGCCGCGACGAGGCACGCGCCGCCGGCGCCGTCTCCGTCCTCGGAGCGGCTGCGCGCGACGACCTCGGGGGACTGGACACGATCGGCACGGCGCTGGCCCTGGCCCGCGGCACCCGCCAGCCGTCCGCCGACCAGGCCGACATCACCTGGGCGCTGCGCCACGCCATGAGCATCGCCAGCGCGCTGGAAGGCGGGGCGGCATGACCCTGCTCGCCGCCCTGGCGCGCCTGCGGGCTGCCGAAGCCGGGCGTGCCGTTCAGCTGAGCGGGGTACGGCACCGCCGCCTGGCCAGCACGCCGCTCGTCATCATCCCGCTAACGCTCGCCGGAGATCCCGCGACCCCGGTCGCCGTGATGACGGGAACGGCGCGGGGCAGGGGCCAGCTCCTGACCGTAGCCCAGCCGCGCAATCGCAACCTGCGGCTGGCGTTCCTCACCAGCCTGGCGCAGGCCATTCTCGGCTACATCGCCGGCTGGCAGCAGGCGACCGAGGTCGTCCCGGCGTCCAGGAACCGGGAAGCACGCCGCCGCTACGCCCAGGCACCGCAGGTTATCGTCCCCAACCGGGCCGCACGCGACTACCTCGGCCTGCTCGGACGGGCCACGCGGTTCCAGCAGGCCGACGGGCCGTACGCCGCCGGCCCCGCAGTGCCGGCGCTCGGCAAGTGGCTGACGTTCCTGGCCGACAGTGCCGACCATCCTGGCAGCGCCCTGCTCGTCGAGCTCACCGGATTCCTGGCCGAGCACTGGGCGACCGGGCAGAGCCCGCTCGAAGACGCCAACCTGGCTGCCCAGATGGCATGGATCGACCCGCCGGCCGGCATGACCGGCCTGCAGGCTGCCCTGGCTGCCGAAGACCCGCTCCGCTGCCCGCCGGCCGGGCCGGCGACCGACCCGAGCTTCGACCAGGCAGTGCTGGAGCCGCTCGTCCGCTCCTATGACCGGGCCGTCAAGGCCGGCAGCGATACCGGCATGAAACGAGCCGCCGCCGAGATTGAAGACGCCCTCCGGACACAGCTCCAGCTGACGTGGGACGTCGCGTGGAACGCCATCGCGCTCCTGCAGGCCCTGCCTGAGACTTCCGGCGCGGCGCGGCGCTGGGCAGAAGACAGGGACTCCTTCACCAGGTACGGCAGCTACCTCGCCGAAGACGGCCGCCCGCAGCCGCGGCACGACTCTGCAGCCGCCGCGGCGGCCCGCCTGGCCCGCCTCGAGCGCGCACAGGCCGCCTACGACGCGCAACGCGCGATGGAAGACCCCTACATCCTGGCCGGGCTGCGAACCACCGGCGAAGCTTTCGCCGGGCAGGTGATCTCCGCCGATCCGACACGCACGACGCGCGGCGCCTCGGGGCTGCTGCTGCTGCGGCCCCGGTTCACCGTCCGGACCGCAGACCCGGTCCGCATCGGAGCCGAGTGCACGCTGGCCTGCCCGTCGCGCCCGCTCCAGCAGACCAGGATCGCCCAGGTGTCGCGTTCCGGCGAGTCGACGGATGTCACTCTGGAAGTGGTGGCGGGCATGGGCAAGGTCACAAAGCCGACACCGGGCGCCGTGCCTGTGGTCGGGGAGCAGGTCAGCTACACCATCGATCCCGGCTACTGGGCGCCAAGGCAGTTCCCACCTGCCGGGCAGACCCCATGGACCCACGGCGGGCCGCCTGCCCAGGCGGCCGCCGGACTGGCGCAGGTGCCGCGACCGTGACCGAGACCGGACCATCGCAGTACCCGGCCGCCGCCGATGCGGAGAGGGTCTCGGCTGAGGTCATGGCCGATATGGCAGCACCAGGCCAGCGCGGGGTCATCGTGGACTCGCCGCCCGGCGCGGGGAAGAGCACTCTCGTTGTACGTGCCGCAGCCGCCCTGGCCGGCGCCGGCCAGCGCTGCATCATCGTCGCGCAGACCAACAACCAGGTGGACGACCTGACCGTGCGACTCGCCCGGCCAGGAATCGCGCTAGGCAGGCTGACCGCGTCGGACTACAACGTCCCGCCGGCCCTGCTCTCGCTGCCGGGCGTGCAGGTGTCTGACAAGATTGACCGGCTCGGCGGCGCGGCCGTGATCCTCGGCACTGCGGCGAAATGGGCGACCGTGACAGATAGGAGCTGGCCGTGGGCCATCATCGACGAGGCCTACCAGATGCGCTCGGACATGCTCCTGCTGATTGCCGACAAGTTCGAGCGCGGCCTGTTCGTCGGCGACCCGGGACAGCTCGACCCCTTCTCCATCATCGAAACGCAGCGCTGGACGGGACTTCCCTACGATCCGACGCTGAACGCTGTGAGCGTGCTGCAGGCGCACAACCCTGACCTCCCACTTCACCGGCTCCCGGTTTCCTGGCGCCTGCCGGCGTCCGCAGCGCCCGCCATCTCGAGCTCCTTCTACCCGTTCTCCGCCTTTCAGGCTGGCACCGGGCCGGGCGTGCGCCGTCTCGAGTTCACCGCGTCGGGAATGCGCGGCGCCGTCGACGCGACCCTCGATATGGCGGCCGCGGCCGGCTGGGCACTGCACGAGCTGCCCGCCCGGCACACCGTCCGCACCGACGTGGAGGCGGCCGCAGCCGCAGCCGCCCTCGCCGCGCGGCTGATCAGTCGCGGCGCCGTTGCCACGTGCGAACGCGAACCGGGCGGGCGGCCGGTCGGGCCGGACCGCATGGCGATCGGCGTTACCCACCGCGATCAGGCCGACCAGGTCCGCCAGGCACTGGCCCGCGCCGCCCCTGGCATCGCGGCGCAGGTCCGCGTCGACACCGCCAACCGCCTGCAGGGCGCCGAATACGATGTCACCGTCGTTCTCCACCCGCTGTCCGGCAGGCGCGACGCGACCGAATTCCACCTTGAGGCCGGGCGCCTGTGCGTCTTGGCATCCCGCCACCGGCATGCGTGCATCGTCGTAGCCCGGGCCGGAATTGCCGAGCTCCTGGACGCCTACCCGCCGAGTGAGCCGGTCCGCCCTGGTGTCCGCGCCAAGTTCCCTGACGGCTGGGAAGCGAACCAGTCGCTGCTCACCCACCTTTCCGGGCACAAAGTGCGAGCATGAGGGCCGCCCCGCTACCGTGTTCTCGCCTTCGGGGGACCGCCGTGCAATTGAACTCCGGGCAAGGTTCGCTGCAAATTTCAACATGCCGGTTCTTATCGCCGGCACCGGGAAATGTCCGAGGCCGACGGTAACGTCCTTCTAGCAAGCGCTAGTCAATTCAGCGGAGCGCCAATGGAATTCGCGGGCCAGCATCCGGGCCGATGCCGCCCGGGGCCGCATCCGGCTGTCCTCTAGTCCTCGGCTTGAGCAAGGGGCGAAGACATTGAGCGAAATCGCCGGGCGCCTGGCCCAGATCAGGGAGGCGTTCGAACGCCCGACGCTGGCGTTGCTGAGCCGGGGGAAGCGGGGACCTGTCGTCCTGGCGGTACTGATGTCCTCATTTTCGCAGAACCAGGACCCAGTCCCTGCCGAGCAGCTTCATGCGCAGGTCAGGACCTACCTAGCAGAGCTGGCCGCAGCGGGCGAGGAAGTCCCGGATGATCCGCCGCGGGTGCTGTGCCGCCGCTGGGTCAAGGAGCAGTGGCTAGTGCTGGCGGCAAATGAGGATCACGTGGAGGAGTACGCGCTGACGTCACACGCGCAGGAGGCAATCGACTACGTCAAGCGGCTCTCAGGTGACCGGTCGATGTTCAGCCAGTCGCGCATCAAGACAATCCTTGACGCAGCCCGCCGCTGCGCGAATGATGCCAACCCGGACCGGGAGGAGCGGGTACGGCGCCTTGATGACGAAATCCGGCGCCTTACGGCAGAGCGGGACCGCATTTGCGGCGGCGGCGAGATCGAGATCGCCCCGGATGACCGGGTCCTGGAGGAGTACCTGAATCTCCGGGACCTGATCGCGCAGCTGCCGGCTGACTTCCTGCGCGTCTCTGAGGCCGTGAAGGCGATCCAGCGGGTGATCGTCGGCGAGTTCCGTGCTGAGGGCCGGCGCGCGGGCCACGTGCTTGACCTGTACCTGGAAAGATCCTCCGACCTCATGACAGAGTCGGCCGAGGGCCGGGCGTTCGTCGGTGCCGTTGAACTGCTGCGTGACGACCGGCTGCTGAAGGAACTTCGAGACGACCTCAAGACCATCCTCGAGCACCCGTTCGCGGTCGCCGTAACCCCGGCCGAGGCCAGGGACTTCCGCAACACCGTCATCGCGGTACGCCACGGAATGGGCATCGTGCAGGAGCAGCGAAGGCGCCTGTCGGCGACATTGCGGGCGCACATCGCGCGGCATGATGCGCTGCGCGAGCGGGAACTGGACGAGGCCCTGCGCCGCTGCAGGTCGGAGCTGGCCTCCTGGATGGAGAAATCCGGGCCCCGGTCCCGGGCCGGCATCGCCCTCGACCTGCCGTCGCTTGAGGTCGCCCATCTGCGGCAGCGGTTCTACAACCCCGGCGACCACATTCCGCCGCTGCCGCTGGCTGACACGCAGGCTGAGGCGGCGGACCCCACGTCACTTGAGGAGCTGCGCAGGCAGGGCGGCCCGGATCTCGGTGCCCTCCGCGAGCTGGTGACCGCCGCCGTACAGGAACTCGAAGCCGTGTCCGCCGGCGAGGTCTTCGCATCGGCCGAGGCCGGCCTCAGAAGGCCCGTGGAAGTATTCGGCCTCCTTCACATCGCCGCAGCGACGGGGGCGAAGGAGCTCCGCGACTCTGGCGAGGCCGATCTCTTCGAGGCCGTGCGGCCGGACGGGACCCGGCGCTCTTTCACCACCACCCGGACAGTGTTCACGCACGAGCAGCTGGGTGCGCTGGAAGCCCACGACCTGGACCGGCAGTCATGACTGACGACACCGCCGCGCCGCGCGGCGACACAGCCGGCAACCCGCAGCGAGACGATGACGGCCTGTGGGAGGACAACGGGACCTCCCTATTCGAGGGCGACTGCGGGCAATTGGCCCAGGAGGTGCGCCGCGCGCTGGTCGCCATCCTCAAGCGGCGCTACATATCCGCGGAACGGGAGCCGGACGTATGGCGCGTGATGACGGAAAACCGCACCTTGCTGGAAAGTCGGCTCAACGACATGTTCCTCCAGCTGGTCGTGGACCGGGACTACGGCGTCGCCTATAAACGCCAGGCCATCCCGGACGGCGGCGGGGCCTACCCCACCCTGCTTCATAATCTCGCCTACACCAGGGAGCAGACCGTGCTCATGGTCCACCTCCGCGGCCTGTTCCGGAGCGCCACCAGCGCCGGGGAAGAGGCGGTCTTCGTGGACGGCCGCGAGCTCGCCGACGAGGCTGCGAACTACTTGCCGGCCAGCACGACCAACCACGTTGAGGCGCAGCGCGCCGCTGAGCGCGCCGTCGATGCACTGGCGAAGAGCGACATCCTGCTGGAGACCGCGGAGCGGGGACGTTACCGGATCTCCCCGATCATCGAGGTGCTGCTCCCTGTTGGCAGGCTTGTGGAGCTGGCCGAGTCCCTTGCCCGTCAGAACGCAGGTCCTTCCGAGGTCCCGGCGACGGCCGGGAGAGTGGCGGATGAGGAGGTCACGGCGTGACGGTAACACAGCAGGCCAGCCATGCGGTTCCGGCTGGCGGCACGCGCGGCCGGACGCAGCAGTGGCTCGCCGAGTCGCTGCAGCTGGTGAACTGGGGCGGCTTCGAGGGCCACCACCGGGTGACCTTCGCCGACACCGCGACGCTGCTCACCGGCGGGAGCGGCACCGGCAAGTCGACGCTGCTGGATGCGAACATCGCGCTGATGATGGACAGCAGCACGCCGTTCAACGGCGCGTCTAACGACAACGTCATGGGACGGGCCCGGGGAGCGGAACAGCGCAGCATCCTGTCGTACATGCGGGGCAAGACCGATGCCAGCCGCGAATCTGGAACAGGTCGCCTCCGCGACGACGTGCTGCGCGGCAGCGGCGCCGCGACCTGGTCCGGGATCGCGATGACCTGGCGGAGTGACGCGGGGGAGCGGTTCACCGCCCTGCGCATGTACTACGCGCCGGTAAGCGCGCAGGCAATCGGAGATGTAGTCAAGCGGCTGGCCACGATCAGGGACGCTCTTGACCTTTCCGAGGTCGCAGAGTTCGCCGCCCAGCAGTTCCCGGAACGCGCCATGGAGCGCAGGTTCCCCGGGCTTGCGTTCGAGGCTTCCTACCACGCGTTCGCCGCCACCCTGCACGCCCGGTTGGGGATCGGAGCCAACGGCGACGGGGCCAAGGCGCTCAAACTTCTCGCCCGCATCCAGGGAGGCCGCCAGTTCGTCACCGTCGACACCCTGTACAAGGAGATGGTGCTCGAGGAGCCGGCGACCTTCGCGGCCGCGGACCGGGCGGTAGAGCACTTCGACGACATCCAGACCGCCTACAACACCATGAAGACAGCCGAGCAGCAGGTTGAGGTTCTTGAGGCCGTTCCCGGCATCCACCAAGCGATGACTGCCGCGATCGCTGAGGCGGAACTCATTGACACCTTCCGCATCAGCGACCCTCCGGGAGCGGCAACGCCCTTCACCCGGTGGCAGTGCCGCGCCGAGGACGTCCTGCTGCGCGAGGCAGCCGCTGCCAACCGCACCGAACACGAAGTGGCCGCAGGCACGGCCAAGGCCGCGCGCACCAAGCGGGCCGAACTGAAGGCCAGGATCTCCGACCTGCAGGAACAGCAGCGGCTCAGCGGCGGAGACGCGCTCGAGGCCGCAGAGCGCAGGCTGGCGAAGCTTCACGACGACCTGACCGCCGCCAGGGCTGAGCGAGCAGATTTCGACGCGCGAACCGAACCGCTGGGGCGCCATCCCGAGACCAGCGAGCAGTTCGAAGCCCTGCGCCGGTCCAGCGAGGCTTTCCTGGCAGCGTTCCCCGCCAGGAAGACCGAGCTCCGGGAACTGCGCGACCAGACCATCAGGGACGCCCAGCCGCTCCTGACGGAACGCGGCAATCTCCAGCGGGAAACCGACTCGCTGGCAGGCAGGCACGGACTGGTGCCCCACGACCTGCATGCCGCCCGGCTCGCGGCTGCCGCGGCCATGGGACTTACGCCTGACAACCTGCCGTTTGTCGCGGAACTCATCGACATGCAGCCCCAGTTCGAGGAATGGCGGACTGCAGCCGAACTCGCGCTCGCCGGGTTCGCGCTCACCATGCTCGTCGACCAGGACCTGCTGCCGCAACTGCGGCGGCGCATCGACTCGCGCGAGATGCGCAGGCGGCTCCGCTTCGAGGGAGTCCCTCTCCGCCAGGAAATCCGCCGCCTGCCGGACACTGCCGTCCTCCCCGGCAGGCTCGCGTACCGCCAGGGCCCGTTCACCGGGTGGCTCACCAACACGCTCACGGCGAAGTTCGGCTTCACCTGCGTCGGCTCCGCAGCCGAACTCGACTCGGCCGGCCTCGGCCTGACCGTCGCCGGGCAGACCCGGGACGGACAGCGGGGCGCCCACGGAGGACATGGCGCCCCGCACGTCATCGGGTTCTCCAACGAGGGACGGATCCGCCAGATAGCCGAGCGCATCACGGTCATCGACAACAGCCTCACCTGGCTCCAGCGCGTAGCGAACGGCTACGAAAACCAGGAAGCAGCCCTCGATGGCGAGCGCGACGGCCACATGCACGTCACGGCGACGACCTGGGCCCGGATCGACGTCCGGTCAGTTGAGGAAGCCATCAATGAGCAGTCCGCTGTCCTGGAGCGTCTGCTTGCCGACAACGACATCCTCCAAGGACTCAAACGGCTCGAGACGAAGGCTCAGGAGGAACTCGACCAGACCGAGCCGGGCATGTACGCGGCCGAGAAACGGCTGAAGGAACTCGATGAGGAACACGTGCAGCTTCTCCGGGAGGCCGACGGGAATGGCGCCCAGCTCCGCCAGCTCGAAAGCGACCCGTCGGCCGGTCTCACACCCGAGCAGGGCGCACGGCTGCGCGCCGAGTATGAGCGGACCGGCCAGCCGTGGAGTCTCCGCGAATTCCGCCTCGCCATTCCCAGGGTCAGGCACGCCCTCGCCGAGCAGGCCAGCCGGATCCGCAGGGAAGCCGATCACCAGGCGAACCTGCTGTCCGTGGTGTTCCAGCGATTCCAGGACCGCTGGGAACGACCCAACCTCGGCACGAGCGCTGACTCCTATGACGGCTACCGCGAGATACTCGACCATCTGGTGGCCGACGGGCTGCACGAGCGGCGGGTGAAGTTCAGCCGCCAGGTCAGCGACTGGACAGGCGTCGACCTGCTGGCACTGCACGGAGCGTACGAGGAGTCCGTCGAGGAGATCGAGACCCGCCTCGTGCCGGTCAACGAGATCCTCGCCAGCCTCCCCTTCGGCCCGGACCGGGACAGGCTCTGCATCAACCTGCGGCGCACCGAGTCCAGGGATATCGCCCAGTTCCGCAGGGAACTGAAAACGCTCGCATCCGACACCACCCAGCTTCGCGACGGCCGGGAAATAGAAGCCCGGTTCGCCCGGCTGAAGCGCTTCATCGACCTCATCCGCAAATCCGACAAGATGACACAGCGGGAGTACCTTATCGACGTACGCCGCCATGTCGAGATCGACGCGGAACGCCGCGACCTGCAGGGACGCCAGCTCAGCGTCTACACCAGCATCGGCGGCAAATCCGGCGGAGAGTCCCAGGAACTCGTCGCGTTCATCGTCGGCGCCGCGCTGCGCTACCAGCTGGGAGACGCCGACCTCGCCCGGCCCCGGTACGCGCCGGTGTTTCTCGACGAGGGATTCGTCAAGTCCGACGCTGAATTCACGGGCCGCGCCGTGCGGGCATGGCAGGCTCTCGGCTTCCAGCTGATCATCGGCGCCCCGCTCGACAAAGTCACCGGCATAGAGCCCTACATGGACGAGCTGTACCAGGTGACGAAGAACAACAGGAAGCACTCCCACATCCGGAAAATCCATCCCGTCACCGCTGCCGGCACGGAGCCGGGCCGGCCGTGAAGACACCCGCGCAGGTAGCCGCCGAGGTTAGGGCGCGCCTGGAAAAACGGTGGCACCTGGCGATCGCCGCGCCGTCCCGCGCGGACTGGCCGTTCCGCTGCGCCCTGGGAGCGCCCGCAGGGGGAGCGCTGGAAGCCGACTTCCAGCGCGCCCGTGCCTGGGCGCGCAACTGGGAAGACTGGGCGTCAGCCAACGATGCCGTCATCGACTGGCGCACGCGGCTCGTCCGGGGCACCACCCAGCCCATGCCGAGCCACGTCGAGATCCGCGACATCAACGCCGCGGCCCGGATCGCCGGGCAGGAATGGCCTGCGCGCATTGCCCGGGGGCGACACCGGCTGATGCGGGTCAGAGAGGGGTTCCCGCAAGCTGACCATGCCGCGATCATCCGCGCAGCAGACTCCCTGCCGGACGCCGATTTCACCCTCCTCCTGGAGGCGGCACAGTGGTTCGCCTGTAACAGCGCCGCCGGACTCACTCCCCGGCAGGTTCCCCTGCCGGGGTTCCACGGCAAGTGGCTGAACGCCAACCAGGCACTTATCCGCACCCTGACCGGCAGAGACGACCTGGGCTTGAACCGCCGCCCGACCCGGGTGCATTTCACGTACCTCGACCCCGAGCACCGCGCCGCCGGGCGAAGACATCACGAGAGCCTCACCATCGGCGACACCGCCGAGCCGGCCTACCAGCCGGAAGTAACCGTCATCCTGGAGAACAAGGACACGGCCGTCTATTTTCCCCCGGTCCCCATGGGGATATCGGTTGAGGGGGAAGGAGGGAAAGCGCCAGGCGCCATCCCGCTTATCCCATGGATAAGGAACTGCCCGCACGTCATCTACTGGGGCGATATCGACGCGGCCGGGCTGGCCATCGTCAACGACCTGCGCAGCGCGGGGATCGAGGCCGACACGATCCTGATGGACTACTGCACGTACGAGGCCTATGAGCAGTACGGCGCCTGGACTGACGAGAAGGGACGGCCCGTCCCGTGCGCGGCCAGGCGGAACCTCACGTTGCTGACCCCGGACGAGCACGATCTCTACCTCCGCCTCACCGACCCCGCATGGACGAGGGTGCGCCGCGTCGAGCAGGAACGGATACCGCTCGGCCTGGCCGCCCAGCGGCTCGCATCATGCATCGAAACCCAGCGCAGGACCGGCCTACGCCGGACCGGAAGTGCCTGAGCGGGCAGGCGGGAGCGTCCCGAGCGTTACCTGCCTTCAGCTCGGCTGGTACCAGGTCGGACAAGAAAGCCCTGCGACGGGTAAACAGTTCGCTGGCGCGTGAGGGGCGACTGTCGATGCGGTTCCGCTCCGTCGGGGCACCACGGACGGTGATGCCGTGCCTCTTCTATAACTCATCCGTATATTCGCGCCATTCCGCGTAGGGGGCTAGTGCGTCGTCTTCTGATTCGTATTCGCGCCAGTCCACGTCGGGTATTTCGTAATCTGGCTCGTAATCGCGCCAGTCAGCGTCCTCTATTTCCCATACAGGGTCGAAGCACGCGTCGATCTCCGCCTGCGTGTCGAGGTGCAGGCCGCACACCTGGCAGCGAAATGCGTATGCTGTGAACCAGACTGAGGGCGCAGCGTTGGTGACATTGCCAGTCTCCTTGTCCCAGTCCACGTCCCATTCCACACTGTGTTCACCTGCGGCGGTGCCGAACGATTCGCATACCGGGCATTTGCAGAGCCTTCGTGTGGCGGTCTCGGGCGCGGATTTCCTGAGAGCCTTGATCAGGCTTATGACAGCTTCGCCTTCAGCAGCGTACCTTTGTTCAAGCCTCGCCCGTGCTGAGGCGAGCCTCACTTCTATAAGGTGCGCGAGCTTGTTGCTGGCGTCCATGAGAAGTGCGTCAACGACGGGGAGTTGGCCGCGCCAGAAGTCGGCACGATCCCGGCCGAGGTCGGCGAGCAGTGCGTCGGCCTGCTGCGCGAAGGCTGCAAGAATCCGCTCCTCGACCTCACTGCTCTCGGCGGCGTGGACGATTCCGTTGCGCATGGCGATCAGAACGTTCAGGTCAGCCTCCACTGCCTTTGATCTGGTGAACCGGCTCACCCGTTTGAGAGCGTCCGACAGGCCGACCGTCCGGATCGCCGAGGGAGGAACACCAGTGCCTTCTAGGCGCAGCAGACCGATCACGGAGTTGACGCTGGACTCGTTCTTCAGCTCGGCCAGCAGCACCGGCGACCGCTGGGCCAGGCAGGCTTTGGCCAGGTGCTCAAGGGCTGTTCCGGCGTCTACCGGAACGCGTCGGCGATTGCCGGCGTGGTGAGCCTCAAGCGCGCCTTGCGCGAAGTCCCTGGCGCTTTCATAGAACGCATCAGGGCTGAAGGGATCGGCCATGCTGACGAGGCTAGCGCTACCTGGTATCCACCGTTGGTGCACACTGCCCCGCCCCCGGGGCATCGGGCGGTGTCCAGCTCGTTCCCAGCCGCGCTGCGATTAGCGAGAGGGCCTTGGCGAGTGCGGCGCATGTCTGCGGGCCGGGGGTGGACGTCGCGGGTGACCTTGGTGGCCGTCTACGTGGGGAAGATGCCGCAGAACTGCTCCGCCTGATCGAAGCAGCCGCCCAGCTCGCGAGCGCGAACGGGTGAGAGGTGCCGATCGAGTTCCGCGATGTTGAGTTGCGCGCTTTCGCGTGGCGTTTGCAGCCGGGCAGGCAGAATTCCGGGTACTTCCGGCCGCTCCCGAGCCCCGATACCTGGCAAAGAGAAGGGAGAAGAGCATGACAATATACAGTTTCCGTGAATAGACGTAGGATAGCCATACGAAATGGCAATATCAGGAGGTGCTTGATGCCACCCCAACCACCCCAACCGCACCCCTGGCCCCCCAAACCCCCGGGCCCCCGGCCTCCCCGGGTCCCCACCCCGTGGGTCCCGGGCCAACCGCCCAGACCGCACCCCTGGCCCCCCAAACCCCCGGCCAGATAGTAAGTGAGCTGATATCTCCAGATTGCTTACATATGTCTTTCCTGAGATACATACAATGAGCAGTTTCCGTGCTGGCGTGCTATTTTCCATGCTTGATCAGTGCCCCTGACTGGATCAAGCCTAACCGTCTGGCTTTACGAATCGCGTCCAACCTGATAGGTGCCAAATGGGTGCCAATGGATTTGCCGGGCGAGATCACTGCTCAAGGGTCTGCGGTGCCGAGCTGGGATGTGCCATTGGCGGTCGGCATCATGACTAGCATCGGCTTCACAAACCCGTAGCGGCAACGCTGTAGCGAACTTAATTCGACGGGGGAGAGGTCAGTCTCAGTGGCACCGCGCGGGGCTGCTCGAGGTTGTGTCCCTCAAGCCCGCTAGCGGATGAGGCACTCGGAATGGACACATTCGTGAGGCGAGCGACATGTCCCGTCCAACTCGCGTGAGACGGGACACGACACCCCCGGACCCCACGACCTCCTCCTCTGTCCGGTATGCCCGATAAGATACCTTATGTAAAGCTAGCTGTTCACGACCTCGTTCAGTACCTGTTTTCGAGTCAGGTCCGTGCGCGCGGACCTGGTGCATCCTGCTTCGTCCGCGTGAAGCTGGCACAAGAGTCAGGGACGGGTCCCTGGCCCCGTCCGCGCACCCGGAAGCATGCGGGGGACGTGCGCGCGAGAGGGGAGCGCCTGGTGCCTGCTGGCCACCGCGGTGCCTGACCCGCCAGGCCCGGCCGCTGGTTCCCCGGCATCAGGGCTAGCCTTTGCGCCCGGTGGCCTGCCGGGCCTCGCGCAGCGCCGCCACCATCATGGCGAGGTCACCGGTCAGGTAATCGGTGCAGCCGTCACCGTCCCATTCCGGCGGCAGCGGCTGGACGAACTCGCGCAGGACGATCAGCATCGCTGCGGCGTGCATGCCGCGGTCGGCCGGGATAGCGCCGGCGTGCACGGCCTCGTCAACGACCGCCGCGACCTGGATCACGGCATCAAGCGCGTCCTGGCGCTCCACGACGCCGCGGGGACCCGGGATCACGCAAGCCTGCCGGCCGGCGTACCCGGCCAGGAGGCGCTCCATTGTGGCGTACAGGCGCTCATCGGCGGCAACCGGCTCGCTCATCACCAGGGCAGCACCTCCCTCCGGCCATTCCCTGCGGCCGCAGACGAACGGTAGCACGAAAGTTACTCCGCGTGTCCAGCGGTGCCCGGCCCGGCGCTGGGCGGCCCTTCGGCCTTGTCCTCGGCGCAAGTGCCGCTTACGGTGCCGTTGCGGGCGTCGGACAACATCGGGACGTGGACCCGCTCGCCGTGCTTGGGGGTGCCTGCCGCCAGCACTGCGCGGCTGGCCGCCCTCACTCGCGGTGGGCGAGCCCGGCTTCTGGAAGCCGGGCTGCGCTGGCCTTCGAAGACCCCGCCCGGCGAGCGGCCCGCCCGCCCGGAGTGATCGTGATCGTGCAGGCGGCCTGCCCGGCCGGGCGGCGGCTAGGAGGGCCGGCTATTGTCCCTCGTTCTGCCGGCCCGCCTCCCGCGCGGCCCGCGGCTCAGCCTTCGGATAGTGCGCCGCGTTCTTCGTGCGCAAGGGTTTCGCCGGGTTGCGGCTCAGCAGCGCCTCCAGCGCCAGGTGCCTGCCGTCCTCGTCCAGCCTGCCCGGGAGCAAGCCCTCCGCGGAGGCCTCGACCACAATCGAGAGCGCCTTCTGGTAGCCGATCCCGGAAGCGTCCGCCAGGGCCCGGGCAAGCCTTTTCCGGTTCGTGGGATTAGTAGTAGTCACAGCGTGCCGGTCCTGTCCGCACCGCCACGGTTCAGCGCCCCAGCCCGCGCCGCACCTGGCGGCTGTCGAAGACACGTTTTACGTGTCGATCACACTTATGCCCGGAGCGACGGCTCGGTTCGCCGGGACACGCAGACAGCTGGAGGGTAAGCCGCCCCGGCAGGCACGCGCAGTTACCCAGCGGGCACTGTATGCGGCCGGTGCCGGGGTGTCAACGACTGGCGGCACTGCCTGCAGTGTCACTTCCAGACGCAGGCGAACACACCGGGCGCCTGAGAGGGCCTCCCGCCGTCCCGTCATGTGGTGACCCGCAGAGACGGAGAACGCCCCGTACTGGCCACCAAGAGTGAGATCTGGCCAGCCCAACCGGGCAGGACCGCGATCTCGCGTCAACATAACGCGGACGGGCACCAAATACGTCAAGATAACGCGGACGAATGGCCGTGCCGCCTCTGGGTCCGTGACCTGCGGGGATATGCGGTTTAACTTGGCCACAGGGCGCTATGCGTCCGCGTTATCCCGACGCAGCCTGCCGGAAAGGCCTGGTCCAGGCGAGCGAGAAGCCGACTGCCGAACCCGGTGGGCTGGCCAGAGAAACCCGGAGGGGATCTTCCGCCAAGATTACCGGGACCAGCAGCGGGGTGCGTCAGGGTGCCAGCACAAACGCGGACGTATCAGGTCAACCCGGACAGGAAACCTATCGAACACGCCAGCGAATTGAACATGATCATGCGTCAACTTAGCGCGGATGAGGACCGGATACGTCAGATATCGCGGACTGCGTCAAGATAACGCGGACGGGACAGCCGGCCACGCGGTCGCGGTCTCGGGCCAGATCGAGTACGGACTCAGCTTTACATAATGTCGATTATCGGCACTTAGGGGGAGTCTGGCAAATCACTGACCTCGAGACGGCTGTCCCGTGCCATCGAACATGCCGTATGCCAGCCATCGTGTCGCCGCTGCCCGCGACCTCGCCGACCGCCCTCCGCAAAACGGCCCGGTCCGGATCATCGACCGCGCAGGAAGTCGTCCCGCTGCCTGGTACCCCGGCTGGCTTATGACGGCTAGACGAGGAGAGTGCCACCGTCGACTATGCTGACGGTCCCGGTCGCGTAATCCTGGTCCATCAGCTGTACGTAAGCCTTCGCAGCGTCCTCGACCTCACCGACGCGGCCGAGCGGCAGGCCGCGACCGACGCCCTCATACATCGCTTCCCGGTCGGCTTCCGGCAGCTGTGACCACAGCGGACTGCGGATTATGCCGGGCGCGACCACATTCACGCGGATGGGTATCGGGGCGAGCTCAACCGCGAGTGACTTCGCGGCGGAGATCGTCGCCCCGGACGCCGCGGCGCCGAGAAACCAGCCCTCGCCGCCATGGAAGGCCGCTGTCCCGCTGGTCATCGTGATCGAGCCCCCCGGGCGGATGTGTGGCACGGCGAGGCGGATCGCGTCGAACGCCGACTCTTCGCCGCACCTGCGATACCCGCGGGGCATGATGACAGGTCAGCTACCGGTTTCGGCGGCACGGGCGATCTCGCCGTACTCGCGGACGCGGGTACTGTCGCGAGCGTTGTCCCAAGCCAGGCACACCTGGTTGGGCGCGATGTCGGTGACGTTTGGATGTGGGTGACGTCGGGACGGGTGTAGAAGGTGGCGGTGGATACCGGCAGTACGACGATCCCGTTCCCGGCTGCGACGTGCTCGAGTTTCTCCTCGACGCTCCGCAGCCGCGGCAGTGCGTTACGCGGCTTCTTTCCGCGCAGTTCGACAGCGATGTCACGCCATTCCGGCACGGCGTCAGGATCCTGGAGCAGGTGCTCGTCGGCGAGATCGGCGACTGCCACGAAGTCCTTATCGGCGAGCCGGTGATCCGCCGGCACGACCACAACCCGTGGTTCAAGGTTCAGCGACTCTATTTCCAGGCCATGCAGATCGGCCGGCAGCCGGATGTAGCCGATGTCGACGCGGCCGTCCCGGATTACATCGGTCTGGTTGAACCAGTCGGTCCGGAAGACCTCGACGGCAACGTCGGGGTGCCGACGGGAAAGCTCGCGGACGGCCGACGTCACAATGAGGCCGGGCATGAAACCGACAGTGAAGATCCGCTGGCCCGCGGCCACGTCTCGGACCTTGCGCCGCACCGTGTCCGCTGCCGATAGCAGGGGCCGCGCCTCGTCGAGCAGTGCCTCGCCGGCAGGCGTGAGTCGCGTCATCCGGTTGTCGCGCTCGAACAGTTGGACCTTGAGTTCGTGTTCCAGCGCCCGGATCTGGCGGGACAGCACCGGCTGCGCGATGTGCAGCGCCTCCGCAGCCCGTCCGAAGTTCAGGCGGTCTGCGACGGCCACGAAGTAGCGCAGCTTGCGCAGGTCCAGGTCCATAGCGCCCTCCAGCGACGATGCCTTCAGGGTATGACGGCCGACTGCTCATCTATTGCAACGCTCCCGCCGCTGCTCCCCCAGTCTTCGGTGACATGCGGTGCGAACGAGACGCGGTCGGCTCCGGAAACGACAACGCCGGCATCATCCGCGAACTGCTGCGGTTCGCCCGCGCCCGCACAGGAAGAGACCCGACCTACGCAGTCCCCTGGCCGGACCATCCTGACGCGCGCGGGCCTGGAGATTTGGAATTGTCATGATGACGGAGACGCAGTGCGGCATCGTTGTCTCAGGAACGTGTCAATTCGCAGGTTCTGTCCGACATGATGGCTGAGACGGGACACTGTCCCGTCTGAAAGCTGGCGAATCTCACTCATCTTGGCGAATGACTTGGCGGAGGCGAAGGTCATTCGCCAGGAAGACGGCGCCGGCAGTGACTCCGCGCAAGATCCCGTTCATCGACATCACCAACGCCTACGATCGCCCCGCCGCTTAGGGACCGTGCAGCTTGACGGCGCGGCAGGGTTCAGGCTACGAGGAGGCGAAGGCCGAGTTCTGCCGAACCGAGGCCGACAAGGTCGCGGTTGCGCTCGGCCCAGCGCCCCGAGGCGAGGTCGTCGCGGAGGCTGCGCACGGCCCGCTGCTCGGCCTCCGGCCCGACGCGTGTCCACACCGAGCATGCCCGGCGCACGTGTTCCTCCAGGTAGGCCTCGGGGCGGCGCCAGTATGCCTCAAGGAAGCCGTCGGCGCAGTCCCACGGGATGAGCACCGGTTCCGCCCGTCCCCCGATGGCATCGGCCAGCCGCGGCAGCCAGGTCGCGTCGGCGAGGCCGCCGGCCTCGGGCAGGTAGTCGCGGGTGAGCCAGAACCGCCGGCGCCAGGCGAATTCGCTGGGGTCGTAGGTGAACACCACCACGCGGCGGGCCACTCGCTGCATCTCGCGCAGCCCGGCGACCGGGTCCTGCCAGTGGGGGACGGTGCTGAAGGCCATCGCGGCGTCGAAGGACTGGTCCTCGAACGGCAGGCTCTCCGCGGCGGCGGCCACGCACGGCGCCGAGCCCTCAGGGCGCAGCGCCCGCATGACCGCCGACGGCTCCACCGCGGTGACGTCGCGGCCGGGCGGCTCGTAGGAGCCGGTGCCGGCCCCGACGTTCAGCACTGTCCGCGCGTCGCCGAGCGCGTCCCAGACCTGAGCGGCGATCCGCGAGTCGGTGCGCCGCGTCGCGGGGTACGCGCCCCCGATGGCGTCATACAACCGAGCGCCGAACATTTCCAGCTGTTCCTCTGGTGTCACTGCCGTTCCCTTCGCCCGTGCCTCGAGTTCCCTGTCGATAGCCGCAGCCATCGCATCGGCCCGGTCCCGATGTTCCAGCAGCAGGCCGCGCAGCCGGCGCAGGTGCGCGGCCGCGTCGGCGGACGGGTCGTCGACCACATCCGCGACCTCGCGCAGCCCGAAGCCCAGCCGCCGGTAGGCCAGCACCTGGCGCAGCCGCTCCACGTCGCCCGCCGAGTAGGCCCGGTACCCGGCTGCTGTTCGCGCCGACGGGCGCACGAGGCCGATCTCGTCGTAGTGGTGCAGCGTGCGGACGCTCACGCCGGCCAGCTCGGCCACGCGCCCCACGGTCAGGTGTTGCTCCACGCCGCCGACTATGCCGCATGACGTCACGTGAGGGTCAAGCCCCTGGCTCCAGGTGGCACCTCACGCCGAACTTCTCCGGAATCGACATGATGAGTGAGACAGCCAGGCGTTCTGGCGTCTCATTACCGTGTCACCTCGCAGGACTGGCTCGACACGATGGGTGAGACGGGACAACGGCCGTCGCTGAGCACGTCGAGCGTGGTCAGCATCCGGGCCAGGTGCGGCGGCTCGTAGTAGAAGGAGGCCAGCGGCGCTGCTGATAGCGGGCCCGACTATGGGAGGTGTGTGCCAAGTTTTATTGGCGAGTCCTTTCGGTGATCCGTCAACCGTTTGCTCAGACGGGAAGTTCGGTGATGCTGAGGGCGAAGTCCAAGTTCCCCACCCCGTGGTTGGCGAGGCCCACCGTGACCACGCCCGCTCCTTCCAGCCAGTGCGCCATTTTCAGGCCGCCGACGTCCAGCGGGCGCAGCCCGAGGCTCTCGATGAACGCCTCCACACTTGCCTTGGCCTGCGCATTATCGCCAGCGATGAAGACGTCGGGCCGACCCTTCTCCAGGACATGACGGAAGATGGTGTTGAACGCCTTCACCACGCTGGCGCTGGCCGGGGCCGCCTTGGCGGCTTCCTGCGCGATCGAGGTCTCCTCGCGGTGGGCTAGCCCGTCGAACGTGGAATTGAAGGGATTGCTGATGTCGACGATAATCTTGCCCGCGAGAGCGTCTCCGTACTGGGCGACGACCGGCACGACACCGTCGTACAACAGGGCGAAGATGACGATGTCCCCGGCCGGGGCGGTGCCCCATTCTCCCGTCGTGGCGCCGCCGCCGAGAGCCTTGGCCAGGTCAGCGGCCTTGGACTGATCGCGGCCCATGACCTCGACAGTGTTGCCGCCCGCTACCGCCCGCGCGCCGATGGTGCGGGCCATGTTCCCGGTGCCGATGATGCTGATGTTGCTCATGAGATGTCCTGCCCTTGTTGTGCGTTGTTCGCTTTAGATGGCGGTGGTGCCGCCGTCGGCGACGAGTTCCATGCCGTTGACGTAACTGGAGTCGTCGGAGGCGAGGAAGAGGGCGGCGGTGGCGATTTCGTCGGGGCGGCCCATCTGGCCGCGGGGGATGAGGGACTCGAACTGGCGCTTGGTGGCCTCGTCGAAGAGTTCTTCCTGCTTGGCGGTGGCGACCTGGCCGGGGGTCAGGACGTTGACGCGGATGCGGCGGTCCTTGAGCTCGTTGAGCCAGACGCGGGCCCAGGCCTGCTGGACGGCCTTGCTGCCGGCGTAGACACTCCAGCCGGGGAAGGCGCCCAGGGAGGCGTTGGAGCCGGTCATGAGGATGGAGCCGCCGTCGTTGAAGAGCGGGAGGGCCTTCTGGACGGTGAACAGGGTGCCGCGGGCGTTGAGCCAGAACGCGGCGTGGAAGTGGGCCTCGGTGATCTCGCCGAGCGGGGCGGGCTCGCCGCCGCCGGCGCTGGCCCACAGCACGTCGAGGCTGCCCTTCTCCCGCTTGACGGTGTCGTACAGGCGGTCCAGGTCGTCCAGGTCGGCGGCGTCGCCCTGGACGCCGGTGACGTTGCGACCGATCTGCTTCACGGCCGCCTCCAGGGCGTCCTGGCGGCGGCCGGTGATGAAGACGTGCGCTCCCTCCTCGACGAACAGCTTCGCGCCGGCCAGCGCCATGCCGGTGGTGCCGCCGGTGATGACCGCTACCTTGCCGTCAAGCTTTCCCATGGTCGCTCCCTGGGGTCGGTGGTGCCGTGCGCATTTGGGGTGACGGTGTTATGTACACCGATCCGTGTGCTTACGGTACCGGGCGCGCGGCCGGGACGCAAACTATGTACACCGGTCGTTACCCATTGGGGGTACCATCGACCCATGACGGAGTTGGAGAAGGGCCCCAGGGGTCGCCGCCGCGGCCGGGGCGCCCGCGAGCGCATCCTCAGCGCATCCCAGCAGCTGTTTCGCGAGCAAGGCATCAACCGCACCGGCATGGACCAGCTTTGCGCGGCGGCCCAGGTGTCCAAGCGCACGGCCTACCAGCACTTCACCGGCAAGGACGAACTCGTCGCCGAGTACCTGCGCCGGTTCGACCCCTCTGTTCTGTCCGGCGTGTTCGACCGCACCGACCTCACGCCCCGCGAACGGCTCCTCGCCGCCTTCGACATCCCCCCCACCACTCCCCTGTGCCCCTACATCGCCGCCGCCGTCGAACTCCACGACCCCCAGCACCCCGCATCCCAGTACGCACGCGACTACAAGAAAGCCGTCGCCGCGCGGCTCGCCGACACCGCCCGCGAAGCCGGCGCCGCCGACCCTGAACAGCTCGGCGAGCAGCTCGCGCTGCTCATCGACGGCGCCGCGGCCCGCACCCGGGTCCTCAACGCCGACGCCTTCCCCACCGCCGCCGCCATCGCCGCCGTCCTCATCGACAACGCCATCCCCGCCACAGCCAGCGATGACCGGCGACGGGAGGAAGTGTCAAGTTAACTTGGCACTCCGCGGCCGGGCTGGACGCGCGGCCGGTCGCGCGGCTGCACCTGCTGGTACGCGACACCAGCCGCCCGGCACCTGGCCCGGACCTACTGGCTTTTACGGAACTGGCCGCCCGCCTGCTGAAGGCCATGGCAGAAGGAGCTCGGGTCCGCACCCTGACCACGATGGCCGGCGGCGACCGCAAGGCGTACGAGAAGCGCGAGCCCGTCTTTGCCACGTTTTCCCGCACCGTCGCCTACATGGGGCCCTCGGGATGACTGTCACGGGACAGTTCCTGCACTCCTCCTGTGGAGCTAGATCACGTCTCGTCTGCGAGCTGTGGGTAGAGCGCCGTCAGCGGCTGCGAGAGGTTCTGCTTGACCCAGCGGCTCGTGTCGTCCGCGAGGACCTCATAGTCGCCCGCTTCGAGGCCGTCGTAGATCGCGGCGACGATGTCTCGCGGGTCCTCCTTGTCCACGTCGAGTCCGGCGGTCAGCGGGGTGTCGGTGTAGCCCAGGTGGGCGCCGACGACCTGAGTGCCCTGGGCGGCGAGCTCGAGCCGCAGGGTGTTGGTGACCGACCACAGGGCGGCCTTGGTCGAGGGGTATGCGCCGGTGGTGGAAAGCCAGCTCAGCGCCGAGTGGATGTCGACCAGCGCACCTCCGCCGTTTTTCACCAGCGCCGGCGCGAAGGCCTGTGCCACGGCGAGCGGGCCGAAGACGTTGGTCTCGTAGATGGCACGCACCTGCTCAAGAGGCGTGGCCAGCAGGCTGCCGCGCGCACCCACGCCGGCGTTGTTGATCACGATGGTGGTGTCACCCGCGGTGGCTGCCGCGGCAGCCACCGACTCGGGCTCGGTGACGTCGAGAGCGAGCGGCACGACCCGGTCGTCGTCCCATGTGCGTGGCTTGCGCGCGGTGGCATAGACGCGCTGTGCGCCCCGTGCCACGGCCTGGCGGACGAACTCGGTCCCCAGTCCCCCGTTCGCTCCGGTGACCAGGACAACAGACCCAGCGAGCTTCGTCATGAGCTGCCTTCCTTGCTGCTGACGGCTAGTGAGTTGGATTTCTGGACTTACTGCTGACCCGAGCTTAGCTATAGTCTGTTGGAAAACGCAACACACGGTTGGAGGCGTCCACGTGGCCGAGCACGGCACAGAGATCGTCATGGCGGAGCAGCCGCTCCGCGTCAGGCCGTGCTCCATCGCGGCCGCCCTCGGCATCGTGGGCGAGCGGTGGTCTCTCCAGGCGATCAGGGAAATGGGCTACGGTGTGCACCGGTTCGCGCGGATCGCCGCGTACACGGGTGCTTCGCGCGACATGCTGGCCGACCGACTTCGCAAGCTGGAAAACGCCGGACTGGTCGAGCGACGGCAGTACAGCGAGCACCCGCCGCGCTTCGAGTACCACCTCACCCAGGCGGGCCAGGAACTGTTCCCCGTGCTGCTCGCGCTGCAGGACTGGGGCAATACATGGGCCGTAGCCGAGCCCGCGGTCCAGCTCGTGCACGATTGCGGGCACCCGCCGCACGCAGTCCCCACCTGCCGGCACTGCGGAGCCCCGGTGACTCCCGAAAGCGTCACCGCTTTTCCAGGCAGGGGTGTCAGCGTAGTCCGACGTGATGACTCAGACGGGACATCCGGTTAGGGGCTAGCTCGACACCGACGTCGATGGGGATGCCGACAGCGCCGTGGCTGATGCCAGTTCCGAAGGCGTCGGCGTGGAAGTGGACGGAGCTGGGGTCGTGGGCGCCGCAGTGGTCGGCGTCGGCGTCGGCGTGGCGGGAGCCGACGTCTTGGGTACCGGGGTCGCTGGCGCCGACGTAGACGGCGATGCGGTCGGGGTTGGCCGAGGCGCAGTTGAGGACGGGGGCCTCGGAGACGGCGTGCTAGTGGGCCCCGGAGCGGAAGTGGTCTGAGCTGAGGGTGATGTTGACGCGTTCGACGGCGAAACCGTGGACCGCACGGGGAACGTCTGCGAGGCGGACGACGAAGGCACGGTCAGGCTCCCGGTCGCCGCCTGCGACGGATTGCCCACCGGGCCAGCAGCACGCCCGTTGACCTGCCGGCCGGAGTTGCGGCTGGGAACTGCGCCGATTTCGCCTGTCACCAGCGGGGTACTGAGACGGCTGCCGCTGGGATCCGGCGCTGACGGTGCTGTGGAACCTCGGTGAACGGCAGCCTCCGTTCCGTACAGGAACCCCGGCCGCACGAACGCGAGCAACAGCAGCGCCACTAGTAGTCCGCCTCCCGTGGTGGCGGCCGTTCGTGTGAAGACCTTCCTGAAGGCGCCAACCGGAGCGCCGCGTCGGTGGGCACCGGGTGCAACACGGGGCCTCCCGAACTCGGGAATGCGGCGCAGGTCTTCCATGACTTGCTCGCTCAGTTCGGCGCCGGCCAAGACAGGCAGGAGTGCGGGCGCCCACCACGCCATGCAGTCGTCACTGTTCTCCTGGCAGATGGCGCACTGGCTCAGGTGGCGTGTCACGGCCAGCCGAAGTGCAGCGGGCAATACCGCGATGTGCCGCTGGCCATCTTCTCGCGGATCGCCGTCACGCGGAGCGTTGGCCAGTATCTGCCGCAGTTCCCAGCACCCGGGAGCCTCATTGCCCGGATCCGAGGCGGTCTCCGCGGCGGTGAGCGCGGTGACCTCGAAGGCGCGCATGATTGCCTGCTGGTTCTCGCGGCGCAGCCGCTGAACCTCGGAAACGTCGCTGCCTAGTTCCAGTGCCGCGTTCCGGCTGTTCAGGCCCCTCGTGACGAACAGGTCGTACAGCCGTTGCCGGGGTTCAGGAAGCGTGGCCACGATCTGGTCCAGCCAGTGCCGCACCGATGCCCGCGCAGCTGATGATTCCCGCAGCTCGGAAAAATGAGCAGCTACATCGGCCTGCAACGCTTCCCAGTCGATGTCATGAATGCCGTGGGCCTCGATGCCGACCAGCCAGGCCCGCAGCAGATCCGGACGCGCCAGTTTCGCGGAGTCGGCCATTGCCAGGCCGGCGGCAATGAAAACATCACCGGCAGCGGCGACCGCCGCGTCGGCGTCGGGCCATAGTCGTTCGGCGCAGCGAGCCAGCACCTCGTCGCGATGCCGGCGGACAACGTTGGCGAACACCGCGGCGCTTTCCTGCCTGGTCTGAGCTTGCCTGAACCGCAGCACTAGCGCGGCATCGGCATCTCCCCCGTCGTTCGCGGTCATGAAGGCCACCTCATTCATGCCAGTCGAATCTGCCGGTCAACGGGAAGCTGGAGCATGCGTATCAGCACTTCCGGGTACTTGGGGTGGTTGCGCACGGTTTGATACTCACGGTAGCCAAGTGTCTGAAGTGAAAGTGCCGGCTCGACTGGCAGGTTCCAGGCGGGCGCCTAGGCGGCCACTCCCCCTGAACCGCCGCGAACGCCGCGCCCGCCTGAGGTTCGCGTCGCATGAGACTCCGCCGAGCATGCCTAACAACCTGATTTGTGAGATTGGACACCTCCCCAGGTCACGCTGGCAGTCAGGCGCGTAGTCCGATCACCTGCTCGGCTCTGGCCTGATCGTGAGCGACGTCGGCACGGGAGGGCAGGAGATCGTAACGCCCGCGTCGGTGACTGACGACTGGCAGGCCATGGTTTTCACCTGACCAGGGAAGCCGATGGACCTCACCTGGCTGTAGGCGGTGACCTGGCACCGGCCTGGCGTCCCGCCCGCGCGGATGACGTAGACGGCGTCGGTTCCGCTCTCTACCCCCTGCCAGTGGACCCGGACGCCGGCCGCAGCGCAGGTGCGCGACGCGGCCGTAAAGCATTGCGCAGCACCTGGAGTGCCAGCGGGTTGACCGGGCATTCCCCACAGGCCGCAGCCGGCGGCGGGCAAGACATACGTAGCCTGCACCCAGATGTACACGCCGGCCGCCCACTACGGTTATGACAGTCAAGACTGCGATGGCCCTGTTGCGCATTGTCGGCTCTCCGCTCGCCCGGGGCATCTTCTCCTGATGAGACGCTGCGGACTGCCGATCGAGAAGGCCGCAAGGCCTGTCGTCGCGGGCTTGTGACCCAATTGAGGCACGACCGGGATCAGGGCCACCGGCCTGGCCACGCTCCGGCGTCAGCCCTGATCGGTAACCGGACGCGACAAGCGCGGCCGGCTCTCCGCCAGCTGCAGCAGCCGGTGCACACCCGCCCGCGAGCGCTTGTGCGCGTACATCTCCCGGTCGGCGGTGCGCAGCAGTTCCTCGGCGCGCTCCGCCGCTGATCCGGCCCGGTCGTCCGCACCGCCGGGCTCACACACCAGGCCCAGCGAGCACGACAGGTGCAGGCGCAGGTCTGCGATGCGCACCGGATCGCGCGCGAACGCCTTCTCGATCCGCCGCAGCAACCCCGGCGCGTCCGCCTGCTGGACCCCGGGCGCGACCACGACGAACTCGTCCCCGCCGATCCTGGCGACCACGTCCACTGCCGCCAGGCGCCGCGCCAGCCGCACGCCCATGACTCGCAGCACCTCGTCGCCGACCGCGTGACCGTGCGTGTCGTTGATCCGCTTGAAGTCGTCTAGATCGCAGAAGACCACAGCGAGCGGGATCTGCGCGGCCAGCAGCTCCTCAAGCCGCTCCTCCAGCAGCACCCGGTTGGCCAGGCCGGTCAGCGAATCTCGGCGAGCCTGGTGGCGCAGGTCGGTCTCACGGGCGTGCTGCTCGGCGTACGCGGCGTGCAGCGCGGCCCTCTCTTGCTCCAGCGTGCGCATCTCGCGCAGCGCCTGCTCGTGCCGTCGGGCGTTGAGGATCGCGATCACCGCCTGCTCGGCGAACAGCTCGAGGAACTCGTTGACCCAGGGCGGCGGGATGCGCCCGTCCCTGGGACGGTCCAGGCCCATCGTCCCGATCAGCTCGCCGCCCGGCCCGTAGAGCGGGGCCATCAGCTCGTACTCGGGCCGCCAGGCATCGGGGACATCCAGCGGCGCATAGTCGGGAACGAACATGATGACGCCATCGGTCTCCCCGAAATGGGACCAGAACCGCAGCGCACCCCACGCCTCGCCACCGGCCAGGTGCTCCACGAGCGCGGCACGCGGGCATGTCGTGCCGAGCAGCATCGCCACCGCGTCTGGCGGCCCGACCACCACCTCGACGTGCAGGTCCACCGCGTCCGGTTCCCGGGCCGTGGTCAGCGTGACCCATGTGTACGGCGTCGAACTCGTCACGCCCTCCGCGATCGCCTGGAGCGTCGCGGGCAACCCGACGGCCGCGTGCACAGAGGCCAGTGCACGCTGAATGGAGCCGAGCGCCGAGCGCGGGATCCGCAGCTCGGCATCCGCTTCCATGACTGCGCGCTCCCTTCGCCACCGCTCGGACGGGCCTGCTTCCCGGTGTCCTCCCAGCTCGCGGCCGAGCCGTCCGAGGCCGCACATTTCCGAGGCAGTAACTCTACTCCCCCGATGCGGCCACTTTCCGTGACTAATGGTGGCCAGAGACCGTGGGCTTCCCGGTCCCCGCGGCATCGCGGCCGGGCGATCAGCGCGGGGCTTTCAACCCTTCCACTCCCCCAGCACGGCACTTCCTGTTTGCCTGCTCATTCCGGGAGATATTCGGCAAATGCACGATCCGGCTCCGTGCCTTGAGTGGCACCAATTACAAATTGAGACCTCAGTGGTCAGGTATCACTAGAGCGCGCCGCTTTGCATCGGCATCGCGCGCAAAAAGCCTGAAGCCGAAACGGCCGGCGTCAGTTAGACTGAATTCAGCAGCTGGGAAACAAATAATCGTCAATTCAACTGAGACTGGACAGGCGTCTCGTTGAAGGCGCTGCGCCGCCGCCCGTCAGCCAGAACCTCGCCCGCCGGCGGCGCTACCTCAAGCCGAGCCACTGGCCAGGACCGGGCCTGCTCGCCGCGGGGACAGCAGAGCAGAGGTCGTTATTATTTCGTTATCAACATCGTGTACTTCACGGCGTCGGCACCACTCTGCCAGATTGACGGTATCCGCCGCACGAGGCTGAATCGCTCGCGATCCAGCCGCCCAGAACTTCGGTGCACTGTACGCGGGGGGTCGCAATGAAATGGTATTTCCAGCCGCGTCTCGACGGCGCCGGGGCGGCACCGGATAATGACGACGATTTTCCGCCCGGCCTGCTCGATCTGCCAGCATCCCTGCTGGAACGCCATGGCGGGCGGGTACTCAACCCCGCACGCGCCGTAGCCGTAGACGGTTACCCTCGCCCGCGGCCGACGGTGTACCGGGCCAGGACGCTGCTGGTCCCCGACGATCTGCAAGGCGACAGCGGCTTCATGACCACTGTCAACGCGGTCCTCGGGATCGCCGGGATGATGCTGGTGCCGCCCGGGGAGAACGCCGACGCGGACCTCGCAGCAGGCGACGGCGACCGGCGGGTCTTCGAGGACCTGGCCCGGCTGCCCCGGCCCGCGGCCCTGGTCCCCCTCCCGGGCTATCGCCATCCGGTAGAAATCGACGCCTGGACAGCGCTGCAGACGCTGCGCGCGGCCGCCGCCCCTGGAGAACAGGTGGCGAACGAGGAATCGGCGGCCGCCGAGCCGCCCATCCTCGACAAGGCGAGCATCGACCGTTTCGAGCTGGAGCATCTGCTGATCGGCTCGCCCATCACCGGCAGCCCGGTCGGCGAAGGAGGCGGCGGCATCACCGGGGGCCCAGGCAGCGGTAGCGACGTCAGCGGGCCGAGCACCACCAGTTCTTACCTGTTTAGCGGCGGCGACCCGCGCACTCCGGTCGCGGTCTTCGTCAAGCCGCCGCGCCGCAGGCGGGATGCCACCTGCGCGTCCCGTTACGGCCGTCGCCCGGCGATCGCCGTCCTGGACACCGGGGTGCGCGCCCACGAGTGGCTGGACGTGGGCGTGAACCCGGCCGGCGGCTACACCACGTCCCCGTCCGGCTTCGTCACGTGGGACGAAAGGATCCAGGAGCACATCCGGCACGAGGGCGAGCGGGCGAGAGCGCATGGCGACAAGCCGCGCCAGGTGATCCAGAACGCCTGGGACGCACCGCTGGCGGACAACCCGCTGATCGGCGAGCTCAACGAGGCCCTTGGCCACGGCACGTTCATCGCGGGCATCGTCCGCCAGGTCGCCCCGGAGGCCCAGGTCCTGGCCGTGCGCGTGATGCGCAGCGATGACATTCTCAACGAGGGCGACATCATCTGCGCGCTTGGCCACCTGGCCAAGCGGATCGCGCGCGCCAGGCCGGACGACCCGGTGGCACGCGTCGATGTCGTCTCACTGTCGTTCGGCTACTTCAGCGAGTCCGCGCACGACAAGGTGGTGACCTCCGGGCTCTGGCAGGCGATCAAGGTGCTGATCTCGCTGGGCGTCGTGGTCGTCGCCGCGGCGGGAAACTACGCGACGAACCGCAAGTTCTACCCCGCCGCGTTCGCACTTGAGCCCGTCCCGGCCGGCCAGGTGCCGCTGATCAGCGTCGGCGCCCTCAACCCCAACGGCACCAAGGCCATGTTCAGCAACGACGGCCACTGGGTGACCGCCTGGGCGCTGGGTGCCTGCGTGGTCAGCACGTACCCCATCGACGCCGACGCCAGCCGCACTCCCGCGCTCAGGATTCCCGTCAACAGGATGCCATCAGGGCACTGGCCACCCGGCCGCGAGGCGCTTGACCCCAACGACTACTCGGCCGGCTTCGCACTCTGGAGCGGTACGTCGTTCTCGGCCCCGTACGGGGCGGCGCTCATCGCCAAGTCGTTGCTGAAGGGCGCTGTCGGATCTGGGCTGAAACTGGACAGCCCCGGGGACGAGGAGAGGCGCAAGCGAGCAGTGGCCGCCTGCAACAATCTGCCCCGTCGCATCCTGTGATCGCCGTGGATGACCGAAGGCCGGCCCCCGTGCGGCCGAGTCAGCCAGACCGCGCCGCCCGCATCGCGGCCCTGGTGAGTGCGGTCAGACAGGGCAGCGATGATGCGCTCGGCCAGATCGTGACCGAATTCAGCCCGCTGCTGTGGCACGTCGCGCGGGCAACGGGGCTGAGCGCGGGCGACACGGAGGATGTACTGCAGACCGTCTGGATGCGCTTGTTCGAGCACCTGGACGAAATCCGCACCCCGACCGCGCTCGCCGGCTGGCTAGTCATCACCACGAGGCGGGAAGCATGGCGGGTGCGCGCGGCCGAGCGCAAGCAGTTTCCCACGGACCAGGAGGCATTCGCCGAGTTGCCCGACGAGGGACCTGGATCGGAGGAACAAGTCATGATCGATGACCAGCGCCGTGCCCTGTGGACAGCCATCCGCCAGCTGTCGCCGCGGTGCCAGGAACTGCTGCGCATCATCGCCTTCGTGCCGCGTCCGGATTACGCCGCGGTAGCCGCCGAACTCGGCATGCAAGTGGGCAGCGTGGATCCCACCCGCGGCCGGTGCCTGGCCAAGCTGCGCGCCCTCCTGCTGGCCAAAGGCCTTGAGGAGAATCCGCGATGACGCACCCAGACGCGGGCAGCGGCGCGTCGGCTGACGGCCCGCTTGATGACTTCGACTTCCGGCTCCTCGACGACATCCAGGAGATGTACCAGGCGGTTGACCCGATGCCGGCGGATCTTCCTGAACGGCTTCGCTTCCTCCTCTCGCTGCGTGACCTCGAGATCGAGATGGCGCGGTTCGTCGATGAAGAGCTGTCAGCCGCGGCGGTCCGCGGCGCGGAGCAGAGCCGCACGATTACCTTCGACAGCGAAAGCCTTACCGTCATGATCCGCATCGACGCGAACAGCGACGGAACGGTGCGGATCGACGGCTGGCTGGCGCCGCCGCAGCGCCGGGAGATCGAGATGAAGACCACCGCGGATCCCCTGAGCGTCAGCAGCGACGAGCAGGGACGTTTCGCCTTCACCCGGGTGCCACGGGGAACGGCGCAGCTCATCATCCGGTCAGCCGAACCGGGGCAGAACGGCGCCGGCCCGTCCGTGGTGACTCCCGCGCTCATCTTGTGACCTGCTCCTGGAGGCGGCCGATCAATGCCACCCGCTGAGCGGCCCTCAGTCCGCTCCCGTCGTTCGCTGGACCGTGCCGAGAGCCTGGCCCTGGAGGCACGCGTGCGCGGCATCCGGGAGGGCAACATCGGGCACCCCGCGGCGGGCGCCCGCTATGCCCGGGCCGGGCTACGGCACCTGGGCTGGCGGGAAGACGGAGAACAACCCGACGCGCAGCAGGTGCACGAGGCGCATCACGCCCTGGCCGCCAGGCTGCTCGCGATCCTGGCGTTGTGGGAGTCCGAACAGGGCCGCACCGAATACGGGCTGTGCCTGCTAGACCGAGCCCACGGCCTGGCGGCTCCGGAGAACCACGGCCTGCTGTTTCTTCAGCGGGGCCGCATCTTCACGCTGACCGGGCGGGGAGGTGAGGCGCTGAGGATGCTCGACAGCGCGGTCGCGCGACTGGAAGGGGATCCGGCGGAGACCGCGAACCTGATCGCGGCACTGCTCAACCGCAGCTTCGCTCACCTGAACGCCGGTGATGTCCGGCGAGCACGCGCCGACCTGCTCTGGTGTCAGCGAGTCGCGGCAGCCGAGGGCCATGACCGGATGACAACCAAGGCACTGCACAACCTCGGGTACTGCGATCTGCTTGCTGGCGATATTCCCGCCGCGCTGCAGCTCTTCAACGCGGCCGCCGACGGTTACCGGCGGTGCGCGCCCGGCATCCTGCCGATCCTGGCGATGGACAAGGCCCGTGCGCTGCTGGCCGCCGGCCTGGCCGGTGATGCGGCCAGTGAACTGGACGACGCGATGACCTCGTTCCGGAGGCAGCGCCTTGACCATGATCTCGCGGATGCCGAGCTGGCCAGGTCTGAGGCGGCACTCGGCGCCGGCGAGGCTGACGCCGCGCGGCGCTGGGCGACGACCGCCGAGCGCCGTTTCCGCCGGCACGGCAACGACGCGTACGCATGCCTGGCGGCACTGACCAGGTTGCGGGCCCGGTCGGTCGCTGTGGGCCGCCGGGCGGCCGCCGCGGCAGAGGCCATCCGGCTAGCCGAGCGGCTGCGCGGCTGCGGGCTGGCGAACGATGCGGAGATGGCCGAGTTGCTCGCGGCCCGGAACCTGCTCGTCGCCGGCCGCCTCGATGAGGCGAGCCGGCTGATCGCGGCAGTCCGCCGGCGCCGGCCGGCGGCACCGCTGGCGGTCAGCCTGATGCGTCGGCTGGCGCGGGCCGAACTGGCGGAGCGGCAAAGGCGGTCTGGGGCAGCGCTGGCCGAGCTCCGCGCCGGCCTGGCCATGGTGCAGACCCGTCGTGGCCGGCTCGGCAGCCTTGACCTGCAAACCGGCACCGGGGCCCTCGGCGCGGAGCTTGCCGCCGCCGGCCTGCGGGTGGCGCTGGACCGGAACTCGGCGCCGCTGGTGTTCGCCTGGCTGGAACGCTCTCGGGCGCAGGCATTCCGGGTCAGGCCGGTGCGCCCGCCCGCCGACCCGCAGACGGCGGCGGCCCTGGCCGAACTGCGGCTGCTCGGCCGCCTGACCCGCGAGGCCGAGCTGCGAGGCAAACGAGACCCCCGGCAGATGGCCAGGCAAGCCGAGTTGCAGCGTGAGATCAGGGAGCGCGACTGGCAGGCGAGCGGCGGCGGCATGGCCACGGCCCAGGCCAGCCTCAGTGAGGTGAGCGGCGCCCTGGCGGGCAGCGGGCAGTGCCTGGTGAGCATCCTCGTCCGGCGCGGCCAGATACTCGCGGTGCTCGTCCGGCCCGGATCTGTGCGGCTGGCCAGGCTCGGTAACTTCGACGCGGCCGCCGAGGCGGCCAGGCGGTTGAACGCCGACCTGGACACGCTGGCCGGACGGCTGATGCCCGCCAGGCTGGAGGCGGTGATCAGGGAGTCGATAGGGCGCCAGACAGCAGTGCTGACCGCCGAGATCATCGAGCCACTGGGGTCCTGGCTCGGCGATGACGGCGTGGTCCTCGTCCCCGCGGGCGCGCTGGCGAGCATCCCCTGGAGCGTGCTGCCGTCCCTGCGCGGGCGCCCGGTCACGGTGAGCCCGTCCGCGTCCGCCTGGCTGGCCGCCTGGCTGAGCGGCACCGCGGCGGCGCGGCCGCCGCGGGTCGCCCCGCCGCTCCTGGTCGCGGGACCGGATCTGGACCATGCGGCCCGGGAGGTCACCGACATCGCACGGTGTTATGCCGGCTGCCAGCCGCTGCTGGCGGAACGGGCCACCGTCGGTGCCGCCCTGCATGCCTTGGATGGTGCGCCGCTAGCCCACCTGGCCGCACACGGGCATCACGAACGCGAGAATTTCCTGTTCTCGCGGCTCGACCTGGCCGACGGTCCGTTGATGGCCTACGACATTCAGCAGCTCGCGGCCGCTCCCCGGCACGTGGTCCTGTCATCGTGCGATGTAGGGCGGACCGTGATACGTCCGGGTGAGGAGATCCTCGGCTTCACCGCGGCCCTGCTCTACAGCGGGACAGCGTCGGTGATATCGAGCGTCACCCGGGTAGCGGACGCCAGTGCCGTCAACCTGATGATCGCCTACCATCGACTGCTCGCGGCCGGGGCCCGGCCCGCCGAGGCACTCGCCGAGGCCGCCCTCGTCGAGAAGTTCAGCCCGTTCGTCTGCTTCGGCGGCGGCTAGCCGCCGACCGGGCAAGGCTGGCAGGTGAGCGGGCAGGCTGGCAGGTGAGCGGGCAACGCTGGCAGGTGAGACCCTGATGGCACACAACGTACCGATGCTGCCTCGGAACAACGGGATGGGTGAACACCGTGACGGAGAAGCACGAGATGGTCCTCAGCAGCCGCGTGGAGTCAGGGGAAGAGGAGTGGACCTGCCTGCGCTGCGGGCGGCGGCTGCTGCTGCCGTGGCCTCCTCACCTGGAAAAACTCGTGCTTGACCAAGGGGACGTTACCGCGATTCACGTTGGCGGAACGGGCGGCGTGCGCGCGGGCGGCATCACGGCCACCGCGGAGCCGCCGGACGCCGACCGGCAGTGGCTGCTCGGCCAGGGCATCGACTGGGACGGCACTTCGGCCTGAGAACCGGCTCGGAACTGGCGATCCGAGGCCGGCCACGGCCGGCCTCGGATCTCTCGTCAGGCCTAGTAGATGTCGAGGACCGGGATCTCGATGTACGCGGACATCGGCGGGTTGCCGCCGAACGTCACCCGCGCCAGGACCTCGTACGTGCCCACCGGCAGTGAGTTGGCCGGCACGGTCACGGTCGTGTCGGGGGCCCCGTAGGTGGTCTGTCCTGCCACGGTGGTCCGCACCACCGACAGCGGCGTGCCGTTGGCGTTACCCACCCCGGCGAACGTGTACGTAACGGTGTAGGTGAGGCCGAGACCGGCCAGCCAAGCGGCGAAGATGCCCGTCAGTTCCCAGGTCATCGACACGGTGAACGCGTCGCTCACCGGGATGACCCAGGTGTCCGGGCCGTTGGGGCTGGTGATTGTGAGAGCCGTGCCGTCGATTCCGATGAAGGAATTCGTGCCGGCCTCTGGGTTTCCGCCATGACTCATGAGTCGTCTCCTTCGAGTTCGAAACTGGCGCTTTCGCCCGTACAGAGCGCGACCCGGCTGTCCAGATACCACCTGAGTTATGCCGCGCACTTATCCGTATGCGCGGCCTAGGCAGTCTCCGTTCACCCCATTCCCCCAAGGAACTTTGACACCGATAAGTAACTGTAATAACAGGTCGCCGAGTGGCGAGCCGATTGCGGGATAAACGGCAAGAAGCCACTGTTAACGCCCGATTTCAATCGTGTCGGCCTAGAAATTACGAAATAAAACGTAGAACATTTCAGACTTGTTGGGCTTCGATCTTTTCCGTTGCGTGAAACAGTGGGAAACTCGACCGCGTCAGCAGACGGGTATCTCACCGGCTGTGGCGAAGCACAGTCGGCTCGACTCCTGGCAGAGGAGGACGGGCAATGATGCGTAGTCCCCTGCGGCGCCCCCGTGCCGCGCAGCTAGCCATCGGAGCCGGCGCACTCACGGCGCTGGCGCTTCTCACTGTCCCAGCGGCCACGGCCGGGCCGACCAGCACCAACGCTGCCGCCAGGGCCGGAGGCCAGGCGGCGCTTGCCGCCACCCAGCAGGCCGGCGCCGGCCTGTCTGCCGCGACCAGGCAGCGGCTTGCGTCGATCAGCGACAAGGTCAACTCGCTGATCGGCAAGATGACGCTCGCGGAGAAGTTCGGTCAGCTGGAGATGTCCGGCCCTACTGGCCCGAACGGCACCCCCGGGCAGACGCTACTCGACGAGGTACGTGCCGGAACGGTCGGTTCCGTCCTCGATCTCGTCGGCGTCAGCAACATCAACCAGGTGCAGCAGGCCGCCCTGCAGTCGCGCTTGCACATCCCGGTGATCTTCGGGCTCGACGTGATCCATGGATACAAGACGATCTTCCCGGTGCCGCTTGGCGAGGCGAGCAGCTGGGATCCGGCCGCGATAAGCAGGGACGAATCGATCTCGGCCAGCGAAGCGACCGCAGACGGGATCAAGTGGACCTTCAATCCGATGGTCGACATCAGCAGGGACCCGCGCTGGGGGCGGGTCGTCGAAGGCGCCGGAGAAGATCCATTCCTCGGCGCGGCGATTGCCGCGGCGAAGGTACGCGGCTACCAGGGCAGCGACTACAGCGCGCCGGACAAGATGGCCGCGACCATCAAGCACTTCGGGGCGTACGGCGCGGTGCAGGCCGGCCGCGAGTACGCGTCCACGGACATGTCCGAGCAGCAGCTGCGCAACATCTACCTGCCGCCGTACAGGGCCGCTGTCGACGCGGGCGCCGCAACGGTGATGAGCGCCTTCACCTCGCTCAACGGGGTACCTGCCTCCGCCAATCCGTACCTGCTCACGACGATCTTGCGTGACGAGTGGGGGTTCGGCGGCACGGTGCTCAGCGACTATCAGGCGATCCAGGAACTGGAAGTCTTCGGCTACGCGACCAGCGGGGCGCAGGCCGCACAGCTCGCGCTGACCGCCGGCGTGGACATCGAAATGGGCGTGCAGGTACCCAGCCAGTTTTCCACGTACACCCTGTACGGACCCGACCTCGTGAAGAGCGGCAAGGTCAGCATGGCGACCATCAACAATGAGGTTCGGCATGTGCTGAACCTGAAGTTCCTGGCCGGCATGTTCGACCATCCGTTCACCGACCCGAACCGGGTGAAGACCGCCGAGCTGACGCCGGCGAACCTGGCGGCGGCGCGGACCATGGCCGGCAAGTCCATGGTGCTGCTGAACAACAACAACGGCGCGCTTCCCCTCAGCACCAGCCTGCCATCGATCGCTGTCGTAGGCCCGCTCGCCGACAACCCGTCTGACCAGTTGGGCCCGGACGTGCCCATCGGGTACTCGTCGTCGGACCTGAACTCGGTGGTCCCCGTGCTCGATGGCATCAAGACGGCCGCACCGAACGCCACGGTCAGCTACGCGCAGGGCTGCGACACCTCCTGCACATCGACATCCGGCTTCGGCGCTGCGGTCAGCGCCGCCAAGGCGTCGGCAGTCACCGTAATAGTCGCCGGCGAGCCGTCCGCCGACTCCAGTGAGGCATCCTCCCGCAGCGACATCAGCCTGCCCGGGCAGCAGACCGCCCTTATCCAGGCCATCGCCGCGACCGGAAAGCCCTATGTCGTGGTGCTGATGAACGGCCGCCCGCTGACCCTCGGCTGGGTCGCCGACAACGCCCCCGCGCTGCTCGAGGCGTGGTACCCAGGCACCGAAGGCGGTAACGCGGTCGCCGACGTGCTGTTCGGCAAGGTAAACCCGGGCGGCAAGCTACCGATGAGCTTCCCGCGCAACGTGGGGCAGATCCCGATCTCCTACAACGAGCTGCCCACCGGCCGCCCCGCTGACCCGAACAACAAGTACACATCGAAGTACCTCGACGTAGCGAACACGCCGCAGTACGCCTTCGGGTACGGCTTGTCGTACACCACCTTCGCGCTGTCAAACCTGCACGTGTCGGCGGCCAGCGTCTCAACAAAGGGGACGCTCAGCGTCAGCGCGGACATCACCAACACCGGAACCGTGGCCGGAGACGACGTCGTCCAGCCCTACACCCACCAGGACGGAACGAGCATCCTGCAGCCCGTCCGCCGGCTCAACGGCTTCGAGCGGGTCACGCTGGCACCCGGCCAGACCAAGACGATCACGTTCACGCTGGGGCCGAGCAACATCGGCTTCTACAACAACCTCGGGCAGTTCGAGGTGGATCCCGGCACCGTCGACGTCTTTGTCGGTGACAGCTCGACCGGCGGCACGCAAGGCCAGTTCACGGTCGGATAACTCATGAGAATCGCGACATCCGGGCGAGGATCGCGGGCGCGGCGCTGGCTGGCCGCGCCCGCGATGGCCATCGTCACCACCGCAGCACTCACCCTGACCACGGGCCCCGCGACCGCCGCCGGGGCCGGAACCGGACGCCCGGTTTCCCGCTACCACGCGCTGACCACGGCGCAGCAGGCGACCTTGCTCGGCATCGCCCGTGACACCTGGAAGTTCTACCAGGCTGACGTCGACCCGATCACGCACCTGCCGCTTGACAACCTGACCTTCGCGGCCGGGTCCGCCACCCCGACCGGATACGGCAGGTACACCTCCGCCGCGAACATCGGGGTGTACTTGTGGGCAGTGGTCGCCGCTCAAGACCTCGGGCTGGTCACCAGGCCGCGAGCCCGCGAACTGGTGACGGCCACGTTGCACGAAGTAGCGCACCTGAAGCGGTTCGACGGATTCCTGTACCAGTGGTACGACACCACCACCGGGGACGTCATCAGGAATCCGGGAGACATCGACTGCTCCGCAGAACCCACGCCCACGTTCGACGATAGCCGGGAACCAGCCAACCGGTCAGATGTACGGCGGCTATTACGCCGGACTCCCGCCAGATCAGGGCGACAACCGGACGCACTACTACCACAACGGCGCGTTCTACAGCGACCCGCGGATCTCCGCCTACATCGGCATGGGGCTGCGCCAGATGCCGGGCAACGTGTGGTGGCGCAGCTGGCGGGAGTTGCCGCCGGCGGCCCCCTTCGCCGACTGCCAGGCCAGCGACCCTGACTTCTCCTGGCAGGGACAGTGGCCGATGGGAGGTTCCTGGCAGGCCTACACGGACCCGCAGTCCGGCAGGCATTTCCCGGTCTGGGAGGGGCACTACACCTACCCGGGCTCCAGCCTGACCTTCATCCCGACCTACTCGGGAGGGATGTTCGAGGGGCTGATGCCTAACGAGGTCGTCCCGGAAACTAGCTGGGGCACGCACAGCTTCGGCCTCGCGGACACCCGCACCGCCGACGTGCAGATCAGGTACGCCGTCCAGCAGTTGCACTACCCCGTCTGGGGCATGTCGCCGTCAAGCACCCCCGACGACACCGGCAACTACGCCGGATACGGTGTTGAGGGCCTGGAATTCCCCTATTACGGGACCGGCGCCGACGCCGCCCATCCGAACCTGGGACTGTCCCAGTGCCACGGCTGCGCGACGGAGGACGTCATCACGCCGTATGCGTCGTTCCTCGCCCTGGATGTCGCCCCGGAGCAGGCCTACGTCAACATCCAGCGGTTGACCGCGTTGTACCCGGGCAGCTACGGCGCTGACGGATTCTTCGACGCCGTGAGCCCCACCACCGGATCGGTCGGTCACCGCTACCTGGTGCTCGACCAGTCGATGATCATGGCAGCCCTCGACAACGCGCTCAATAATCGCGCCATCCAGCGCGACTTCGCGCGCGACCCAGTGTCCTGGGCGGCCCGCACCTACCTGTCACTGGAGCACATGTCCATTTAAACCAGCCTTCGCCTGCTCCCCCCCACGGCTCATCATGGCTGGCGGCTGGGGCTACAGCCGTGGGCTGTAGCCCCATCCGCAAGGAGTGTTGGCCTAGCGGCACTGTTGCCCGCGAGGATGGCCGGAAGAACACAAAGCGGAGGTGAGCCAGATGCCAACCAGCACATGGGCAACGCGGCCAACGCTTTCCCTGGAGCTGTCGCGGCGATTGGTGGACGCAGCCGTGGCCGCGGCCGAGGCAGGCGGGCTGCGCGTTACCGTCGTGACTGTCGATGAGTCGGGGGTGCTCAGGGAGGTGCGCCGGATGGATGGCGCCCCGCTGGTAAGCCTGCAGACAGCGATGAGCAAGGCGTACGCGGCCGCCGCCATCGGCATGCCGCCGGACGACTTCTTTGCCGCGATCGAGCCGGACCCCGCGGCGGTCGCGTCGTTCGCGAACCGGCCCGGGCTCGCCCTGATCGCAGGCGGCCTGCCAGTGCTGGCCGACGGCCAGGTGGCGGGTGCCATCGGGATCGCCGGGGCGATGACGGCGGCCCAGGACCGCGCGATCGCCGAGGCGGCGCTGGCGGGTGCCGCCGGGTGAGGTGCTACGAGCCCGCGACGGATTCCGTCGCGAGCGAGACGAAGCACTGCACGGCGGGCCTGGTGTCGCCTGTCCGCCAGGCGACGCACATCGTGGTCGGCGTCAGCCCGGCGCTCGGGATGAAGCAGACACCGGGACGGCCGTGGAACGTGGCTGCCGAAGACGGGCACAGGCCGATGCCGTGCCCGGCTGCAACGTGCTCGCACCAAACGTCGACGGTCCGGGCGGTGGCACCGATGATCGGCACGTCGCCGCCGGGCCGGGGCCTGACGAGCCAGGCATCCTGCCAGGCCCGCGGCTCGCAGCCGTCGGTTGCCAGGTCTGCGGTGACGAACGGCAGCCCGGCGACGTCGGCCAACGTGAGCTTTTCGCTTGCCGCGAGCGCGTGCCCCGCTGGAAGCACGAATGCGCGCGGCTCCGACCGCACCACCGCCAGCTCGATCCCGGGTGCCGCGACCGGCGGGCGCAGCAGTGCGACGTCGCTGCTGTGGTCGAGCAGGCCAGCCGACGGCTGGGTCATGTCGAAGTCCCGCAGGTGTATCTCCACGTCCGGGTACGCGCGCTCGAAGGCGGTGAGCAGCTGGGTCCTGGTCTCGTTCTCGCAGCCGGAGCCGATCCCTACCGACAGCTTGCCGGAGACCGCACGGGCAGCGTTGCGTGCGGCCGCCACGCCGCGGTCCAGGCTGGCCAGCGTCTCCTGGGCAACCGTGAGGAACGCGGCGCCCGCTGGCGTGAGCGTGGCACCCTTGTTCGTCCGGTTCAGCAGCTGGGTCCCGACAGCGTCTTCCAGCTGCCGGATTTGCGCGCTGAGGACCTGCTGCGCGACATGGACACGTTGCGCGGCGGCGGTGAAGCTCGCCTCGTCGGCGACCGCGACGAAGTACCTGAGGTGGCGCAGCTCAATGTTCATCGCTAGCTCATCCTAACTGCGGGGGAAGACAATGTCCGAGAGCACAGAAGAGCAGCAGAAGGCACTGCCTGGCAGGCTCGCCCAGGTGATCGCGACCCGAGGCGGCCTGGCGCCGCCCGAGGCCCCGTTCGTGATCGAGCACCGTGAGGCGCTGATCTACATGCTGTGCGAGGCTGCGGAGCTTGAGCACGGGATCATGTGCCAGTACCTGTTCGCGGCGTTCTCGATAAAGCAGGACGCGGCGGAGGGGCTGACGGACGATCAGGTCGCGACTGTCCGGCGCTGGCGGGAACGGATCTCGCATGTCGCCGCTCAGGAGATGCTGCATCTGGCACTGGTGCAGAACTTGCTGTCCGCGATCGGCGCGGCCCCGCACCTGTCGCGGCCGAACTTTCCGCAGCCTGCCAGCCATTACCCGGCCGGGGTGAACCTGACGCTGCTGCCGTTCGGCGAGGCGGCGCTGCGGCATTTCATGTTCCTTGAGCGCCCGGAGGGCATGGCGCTGCACGACGCGCCCGGCCTGGCCGCCTACGGCCGGGCGGCGCCGGCGATGCAACCCGGCGACATCGCGCCGCACGGCCAGGATTTCGCGACCGTCGGCCACTTGTACCGGTCGATCGAGGCTGGCATCGAGCACCTGGCGCAGAAATACGGCGAGAGGGGGCTGTTCGTCGGCCCGCCCAGGGCCCAGGCCACGCAGCAGTACTTCCAATGGCCGGAGCTGGTCGCGGTGACGGACGTGACGTCGGCGCGGCGGGCAATAGGCGAGATCCTTGAGCAGGGCGAGGGGCCGCGCGGAGACTGGCGGAACGCGCACTTCGGGCAGTTCGTCGAGATCCTCGACGAGTTCGAGCAGCTCCGCGAGGCCGACCGCGGCTTTGACCCGGTGCGCCCGGTGGTCCCGCTGAACGTCCGCCCCAGCGAGCGAGACCCCAACGTGCCGCTTGTTACCGACCAGCTCGCGCAGCGTGTGATGGACCTGTTCAACGTCTGCTACGAGGTTCTCCTGCTGATGTTGCAGCGTTTCTTCGCGCATGCCGAGGAGACCGATGCCCAGCTCAAGGTGCTCGCCGACGGGACCTACGCGCTGATGGTGCAGGCGATCAAGCCGCTCGGTGACGTCATCACCAGGCTGCCCGCCGGCCCGGAGTACCCCGGCCAGACCGCCGGCCCGAGCTTCGAGCTCTTCTACGAGAGCGACTACGTGCTACCGCACCGGGAGGCGGCCTGGGTTCTCCTGGCCGAGCGGATCGAGGCGGCCGCTACGTTTTGCCAGCCGTCCGGCACCGATTCCACCCCGGAGGTCACCCAGACGCTGGCGGAGGTCCGCGACGCGCTGGCCGGCATCGCCAGCTCCCTCCAAGCGCACCTGCCCTCCCGCCCAGCCCCGGCCCCAGCTGCGGCGGTCGAGGAAGTGCCCGTCATGCTCGACCGCGCCCGTGCCTTCTACCGAACGTGTGCGGGCGGCTCTCTCGATGACGTCGTCTCCTCGGCGTTCGCCGACGTCGCGAGATCCGCCTACCTTCTGCTGGAACACACCACCCGTTCGGAAAACTCGGCGGCGGAAACCGTAACGGTGGCGCGCATTACCGACTCCGTGCTGCGGCCGCTCGCCGATCGCCTCGGCCGGGACAGGCCGGCGGACACCTCAGGAGTCCCGGAGCCCCGCGTGCCGGACGGGACCGTTCCCGAGCTAGCGCGCCGGGCCGCAATGGACGCGACCCAGCTGCGCGTGCAGTTGGCGGACACCGCACCGCCGGAGCTGCTCGAGGCGGTCGCAGCACTGCAGCGGGTCGCCGTGGATCTGGCGCCAGACGCTGCCGGGCAGGCCGCGGAGCTCGCCGAGACGCAGCGCGGTCTGCGCCCGCGGATCGTGGTCGCGGAGAACGGGCCCTATCTGGTTACCAACGCCGCCGCGGTGCGCTCGTACCTCGGCGAGCGGCTGCGGGTGCCACCGCAGCTGGCGCTCTGCCGATGCGGGGAGTCGGGCGACAAGCCGTTCTGCGATGGATCGCACGCGCGGACAGGGTTCAGCGGTGCCAAGGATCCCAAGCGGGTTCCGGATCAGCGGGATACCTACCCCGGCACGCAAGTGACGGTCTTCGATAACCGGGGCATCTGCCAGCACTCCGGGTTCTGCACCGACCGGCTGCCTGCGGTGTTCCGCAGCGACGCTGAGCCGTTTGTCGCGCCGAGCGGCGGCCGGATGGACGAGATCGTCCGGGCGGTGCGCGACTGCCCGTCCGGGGCCCTGAGCCTGGCATTCGATGGAACGGAAGCCCGTGACCTGGCCGAATGGCATGGCATCCGGGAGCCGGCGATCGAGGTCTCGCTGGACGGGCCGTACCGCGTGACCGGCGCAATCCCGCTGGCGGACGCCGCCGGAAAGGACGTACCCCCGGCTTTGGGGTCATCGCGTGAGCACTACGCGCTCTGCCGGTGCGGGCACTCGCAGAACAAGCCATTCTGCAGCGGCATGCACTGGTACGTGCAGTTCCGCGACCCGGCTGGCACCGCCGATCCGACGCTGTTCGAGTGGGCCGGCGGGCTGCCCGCGCTGACCCGGATGACCAGGATGCTTTACGAGAGCCTGCTGCCCGCCGACGACCTGCTCGCGCCGGCGTTCGCCGACTTGCCGCCCGGCGCTCCGCAGCGCGAGGCGGCCTGGCTGGCGGAGGCGTTCGGCGGCCCTCAGCGGCGCGGCGTGACGTCGCTGGCGGGCCGGGACCTCACCCCCGCACTGCGAGCGCGCTGGGCCTCGCTGGCGCTTCGGGCGGCTGACCAGGCTGGCCTGCCGGACGACCCGGCGTTCCGTGCTGCCCTCGCCGGCTTCCTGGAGTGGGCGTCGCGAGTCCCCGCCGACTCCCCCGGACACGTGCCCAGCTGGGACTGGAGCCCAGGTGGGCGGCCGGATACATCCGGGGAGCAGGCCGGCGCCTCCGAGCCGAGCGTCAAGCTGCCGGGGCCGGATGAGACGGTGGGATTCGAGGCGCACATACGGCCGCTTTTCCGCGAGCGTGACCGGACGTCCATGCGGTTCGCGTTCGACCTGTGGTCCCGTGACGACGTGCAGCAGCACGCCACCGAGATCCTGCGGCAACTGCGCAACGGCACCATGCCGTGCGACGGGGCCTGGCCGCAGTCGTGGACGGAGGTTTTCCGGCGGTGGGCAGAGTCTGGTTTCCAGCCGTAGGACGCCTAGTCGTCTCCCGGGGATTGCGGGGTTTGGCCCCGGGGGCGAGACTCCCGGTATGAGTTCACCGAAGCACTGAGCGGGCCGCTGTGAGCCAGGCTCACGCGGTGGCGTTGTCCCGCCCGGGACGGAATTCGCCGCCGGGGGGCTAGGTGTCGCGCGCGTCTGGCCACACATGCCGCAGGGCCTGTTCTGCCCAGTCATCGGGTATGTCGGAGGTGGCGATGTACCGTGCGTAGAACGAGCCGATCAGCATGCTGGCGAGGACGTCGGGGTCTGCCGAGTCGGACAGTTCTCCGCGGCTGATCCCCTCGGCCAGGACCTGGCGCAGCGCAGTCCGGCGTGGCTCGACTAGCCGGCCGCGGAAGGCGGCGAGCAGTTCCGGGTGACGGTGCTCTTCTGCCAGCAGCGTGCCGACCACCGCCATGGAGTTACTGCGCAGCAGGTTGGCGCGGAAGTTCCGCAGGACCGCGAGAGCGCGGCTGCGGGGCGGCCCCGACCCGTCGGTCATGCTCTCGATCCGCAGCGAGTCGATGACTGCGACGGCCACGCTGGCCTTGCTGCGGAACCGGCGGCGGACGGCAGGGACTGTCGTGCCGGCGGCGGCGGCCACCGACTCCAGGGACATTCCCCCGTAGCCGGACTCGCGGAGCTGCTGCTCGGCCGCGGCCAGGATTGCCAGGTCCAGCTCGGGATTTCTCGGCCGCCCCGCAGGGCGGACGGCGGCAGGTCTCACTTCACATCCTCCTGGCCTGATTATATTATGATGCCCTATCGGAACGTAAATAGCGCAGGAGGCTTACCGTGACCGCCGGCCCGCTCCCCCCGACCGCAGTCATCCGCGTCTCACGCGGCAACTTCGATCCCGTCCGGTTCCCCGAGGTTCAGGAGATGTCCGTCGCGATCAGCCACTACCTGATTCCGGCCATCAAGGCACTGCCCGGCCTGATCAGCTACTACGTGGGCACCTCGCCCGACGGCTCCGGGGTACATGTCAGCATCTGGGAGACCGAGGAGCACGCACAGCAGATGGACCGGCTCAAGGTGATGATCGAGGATGCCCGGCGAGACGGAGTTAAGGTCGGTGTCACCTTCACCCCGATCGTCAACTACCCGATCGACTGGACCATCTGACCGGCAGGGTGCGCGGCAGGCCGAAGTGCGGCAGCAGGCCGCCGTCGACGAAGCGAGTTATCGCGGATATCCGCATCCCTTGCATGGTCAGCACCATGACACCGTGCGCGTGGCAGATCCCGGCGTGCTCGTCAGGCACGTAGCAGCCGAACGCGGGCTGACCATTTGCCCGGGTCGGAATCAGCCACGTGTGCCGGCTGCCCCGGTACCGCGAGCTCTGGGCCAGGAAGCTCGCGATCGCGGCGGGACCCTGGTATTCCAGCGTGGCAGGCGGCATGGTGAACCAGGCGTCGTCAGTGAGCAGCGCGATCACGCCGTCGATATCGTCGTCCCCGTAGGCCGCCGCGAATCGCTGCGCCAGGTCGCGTTCCTTCGCCGACCGCGGCAGCGGCGCGCTGTCCCGATCACGGACGGGCAGCACCGCCGCCATCGTAGCCCTGGCCCGCTGCAGAGCGCTGTTCACGGACGTCTCGCTGGTATCGAGGATGTCCGCCACCTCCGCGGACCGGAAGCCGAGTGCGTCGCGCAGCAGCAGCACCGCGCGCTGCCGTGGCGGCAAGTGCTGTGCCGCGGCGACGAACGCGAGCGCGATCGTCTCCTTCGCCTCATAGCGCGCGTCCGGTCCCGCGATGGTGTCCGGTATCCCGTCCAGCAGGGCGTCCGGGTACGGCTGGAGCCAGACCGGCTCACCGCGCCGGGTCGGCGTGACCGCCTCGAACGGCGGCTCCGGCGGTTCCGGCCGCGGGCGCCTGCCGCTGGCCCGCAGCGCGTTCAATGAGCAGTTGGTCGCGATCCGGTACAGCCAGGTGCGCAGCGAGGCGCGGCCCTCGTACCGGCCAATGCCGCGCCAGGCAGCAAGCAGGGTCTCCTGCAGCATGTCCTCGGCGTCCTGGACCGAACCGAGAATCCGGTAGCAGTGCAGCCGGAGTTCGGACAGGTACGGGCCGGTGAGTTCGGCAAAGGCCTGAGCGTCTCCCGCGCGAACACGCTCCAGCATGATGTCTGTGCTCGTCACCTCTGTACCGACACCGGTCACGGCGGAAAGTCATCGGCGAGCTTCCGCGCGGCCGGGTGTCTGTATCCCTGACGGCAGATCGCTGCAGGGAGGAAACGTGAGAACAGAGGGAAAGCGCCTGACGCCCGGGCAGGGCTGGGTGCTGGCGGTTACATCGGTGGCGTCTTTCATGGTGTCGCTTGACACCCAGGTGGTGGCCACCGCGCTGCCGGTGATCAGGGTGCAGCTGCACGCATCGCTCGCGGCGCTTGAGTGGACGGTGAACGCCTACACGCTGACCTTCGCCGTACTACTGCTGCCCGGCGCGGCACTCGGCGAGCGGCTGGGACAGCGGCGGATGCTCGCCGTCGGCATGGGGCTGTTCACCGCCGCTTCCGCCGCGTGCGCGCTGGCGCCGAACGCGGGCGCACTGATCGCGGCCAGGGCGGTGCAGGGCGCCGGCGGGGCACTGGTCCTGCCACTGGCGTTCGCGCTGCTGTCGGCGGGATTTCACCCGCAGCGCCGGGCGTGGGCCATCGGCATCTTTACCTCCGTCACCGGACTGGCGGTGGCGACCGGTCCCGTGGTGGGCGGCGCGGTCGCGCAGGGCATCGCGTGGCCGTGGATCTTCTGGCTGAACGTCCCGATCGGCGTGATCCTGGTCCCGCTGGTCCTGACCAGGCTCAGCGCCACCACGCGGGCACATGCCAGGCTCGATCCGCTGGGCCTGGTGCTGGCGACCGGCGCCGCACTCGGCATTGTCTGGGCGCTCATCCGTGCCACCAGCCTTGGCTGGAGCAGCCCGGAGATCGTCGTGACGCTGACCGCCGGGGCGGCGCTCACCGGCGTCTTCATCGCCTGGGAACTGCGGGCCGCTCATCCGATGATGCCGCTTCGGCTGTTCCGCATCCGTGCGTACTCGGCCGGCAACGCCGCCTGTCTGTGCGTGTTCGCCGTGCTGTTCGGCCTGGTGTTCTTCATGGCGCAGTTCTTGCAGACCGGTCTTGGCTACGGACCGTTCGGCACCGGCCTGCGGCTACTGCCGGGCTGGGGAACGCTGGTGGTGATCGCGCCGTTCGCGGGCACGCTGATCCGCCGGTTCGGTGAGCGGCTGCTCATCACGGGCGGGCTGACGGCGTTCGCCGGAGCCCTGATCTGGATAGCGCTGATCGCCAGGCCGGGCCTGCCCTACGCGGACATGGTGGTGCCGCTGATCCTGGCCGGCTCCGGGATATCGGTGGCCATACCGCCGACGCAGAGCGTGGTGATGACGGCCGTGTCGCCCGCGGACATCGGCAAGGCCTCCGGCACGTTCAACATGCTGCGCCAGCTCGGCGGGGTCTTCGGCGTCGCGATCTGCGCCGCGATCTTCGCCGCGTACGGCAGCTACGCCTCCCCCGCGACGTTCACCGACGGCTTCGGCCCGGCGATGGGCGCCTGTGCGTGCCTGGCGCTGGCCGGCGCCATCGTCGGCCTGGCCATACCCCCGCGGCGGCAGCCTGTCGGCGTGCCGTCCGAGTCCAGCGCCACCCGCACGCTCGACACGACCTCCGCCCAATAAAAACCCGCCACGGAACGGTGGAGTGTTCACCCGTCAAGAGCCGGGGCTCGCGGCCGCCGTGATGACCTCGACGGCACGCGCCCGCAACTCCCGGACAGTGGCGTTGCCCGGCGGAGCGTCAGTGATGACGGCGGTTGCCTGCGCGAGCGGGATGACGCGGTAGGGGGAGGCGGCGCCGATCTTCTCCGCGGACGCCAGGACGTAGCACTCCCCCGCGCGCCCGGCCAGGGCGCGCTTCATCGCGGCCTCTTCGGCGTCGCCGGTGGTCAGCCCCGCGTCGGGGTGGACGCCGGTGACGCCCATGAAGAACGTGTCGGCCGAAACCCGCTGGGCCGCCTCCACCGCCAGCGCGCCGCAGGCGACGGCCGAGTGCTTGAACAGCCTGCCGCCGAGGATGAGCACCTCGGCGGCGGGGTGCTCAACGAGGGCGGCGGCGACGACCGGGCTATGGGTGATCACCGTGCACGCCAGGCTGGCCGGGAGGGCGCGCGCGAGCGCGAGGGCGGTGGTGCCGCCGTCGATGATCACCGTCGCGCCCGGGCGGATGAGGCCGGCCGCGAGGGCGGCGACCCGCTGCTTGCCCGCGACGGAGACCGTGGCCCGTTTCGTCAGGCCCGCGGTCGCCGGGGAAGCGGGCAGCGCTCCCCCGTAGACCCGCTGGCACAGCCCTTCGGCGGCCAGGTCGCGCAAGTCGCGGCGGATGCTGTCCTCAGAGATCCCCAAGGCGTCGGCGGCCTCCTTGGCGACGATCTTGCCGTCCCGGCGAAGGACGTCGAGCAGGTACTCGCGGCGCTGCGCGGCCAGCATTTTCCCGATCCTTCCCGTTGTTGCATGTTTCTGCACGATCTGCTGCTAGTCTAGCGCCCATGACGGTGCGACCGATGCTCGTCCTGATCGCTGGCCCCTACAAATCCGGCACCGGCGGTGATCCGGACGCCATGGCGGCCAACCTCCGGCGGCTCGAGGAGGCCGCGTGGCCGCTCTTCGAGGCGGGCCATGTCCCGATGATCGGCGAGTGGGTCGCCCTCCCGGTCCTTCGCTCCGCCGGCGCGGCCGTGACCGACCCGCTCGCCGACCAGGTTCTCTACCCGACCGCGCAGCGCCTGCTGCGGCACTGCGACGCCGTCCTGCGGCTGCCCGGCCAGTCGGCCGGCGCTGACCAGGACGTCGCGACCGCGCGCGAACTCGGCCTGCCCGTCTACTACGACATCACGCAGGTCCCGCGCCACTCCCCAAGGTAAGACAGATCTGGCTACGTCCGGTCGTTGACATGTGACAGGTCGCGTCGATGATTGTTAGCTATGGCAGACAAGCATTCCGCGGGTCGCCTTGGCGCCACCCGCCGCACTTTCCTCTCCGCGTCGGCTGTCACGGCGGCCACCGTCCCCTTCCTCACCGGTGCCGCACGGGCAGCGGTGACCGGTCCGGCGCTCGTCACCCACCACCCCGACCCCGAGCTGCGGCACCTGATCAGCCAGATCGATCCGGACCGGATCGAGGCCATCATCGAGAAGCTGGTCTCGTTCGGCACCCGGCACACGTCGTCCAGCCAGACCGATCCGGTGCGCGGCATCGGCGCGGCCACCGCCTGGGTGTTCGCCCAGATGCAGGGCTTCGCGGCCGCCTCCGGCGGCAACATGACCGTACAACAGCAGTCCTTCGTCCAGCCGGTATCGTCGCGGATCCCGGTGCCGACCACGATCACCAACGTCATTGCGACGCTGATGGGCACCGCGACGCCCGCGCGGTACTACGTCGTCACCGGCCACCTGGACTCCCGGGTGACCGACGTGCTCGACTTCACCAGCGACGCCCCCGGCGCCGACGACGACGGCTCCGGTGTGGCGGTCGTGCTCGAGCTCGCCCGGGTGTTCGCCACCCACCAGTTCCCCGGCACCTTGGTGTTCGCCACCGTCGCCGGAGAAGAGCAAGGGCTGTACGGCTCGGCCCACATGGCGGCGCAGATGGCCGCCGCGGGCAATGACGTGCAGGGCATGTTCAGCAACGACATCGTCGGCGCGAGCCACTCGTTCGACGGCCACCCGCCCGACCCGCACACGCTGCGCCTGTTCATCGAGGGCATCCCGACCGCGGCGACCGCCAGTCAGATCGCTCTCATGCAGTTGGTCGGCGGCGAGAACGACGGGGCGACGCACCAGCTGGCCAGGTTCGTCGGAGAGGTCGCGCCGTTCGACCTGACCAAGATGAACATCCGGTCGATCTGGCGGCGTGACCGCTACCTGCGCGGCAGCGACCACATCTCGTTCCAGCAGCAGGGCTACCCGGCGGCCCGGTTCACCGAGCAGCGCGAGAACTTCGACCACGAGCACCAGAACACCCAGGTGACCGACGGAGTGCAATTCGGAGACCTGATCGAGTTCGTGGACTTCGACTACACCGCGCGGGTGGCCGCGGTCAACGCCGCCGCCATGTGGGCGCTGGCCACTAATCCCGGCACGCCGAAGGGCATGCTGATCCACACGACGCCGCCCGGCACCCTGTCGGGCACCAACCTGACGACGCTCAGCTGGAACGCCAACCCCGAGTCCAACATCGCCGGCTACGAGGTCGTGATGCGGGCGACCACTGCGGCGGACTGGACAAGCTCGATCGCCGTCGGCAACGTCACCTCGGTCACGCTGGACATATCCAAGGACAACGTGCAGTTCGGCCTGCGCGCGGTGGACACGGCGGGGCGCCGCAGCCCCGTCGCCTTCCCGCAGGTGGCCGCGTAACGCACTGCCCGCCGCTAAGCGGCGGTCCGGATGTTCATGGCGCAGCAGCACATGCCGCCACGATAGCCGACAACGACGTCAGGAGTCGAAGACCGACCAGCAGATCTCGTTCCGCAGCCGCTGGTCCTCAAGGACGAGCTCGCGAATCGCTTCCGGAAGCTGGTCGCGCTGCCACCGGCACTCGCGCCGGCCCGCGGCGTCGGCCTCGCCGTCCGGCGCCGCGGCGCGCACGGCCTTGATCGCATAGGCGGCCGCGCCGAGATCGTGCGCGGCGACGTGCGCCACGACCCCGGCCTGGCCGGCCGCGTACGCCGCGAAACGCGCCGCACCTCGCTTGTCTCGCGCCGCCCCCATGGCATGGCCGCCGGCCGCGCGGGACTCCATCATCTTCACCTCGCCCCGAACCCAGGCACGGGCATGCTCGATGGCCTGACGCGGCCGCGGATCGCCGGGGTGCGCGGACTCGAATAGGGGCAGGACATGCTCAGCGCAGGCGGCGGCCCACAGGGCGAGCCGATGGTGATCGGCGTCCGTCAGGGTCCCGCCGCGGCGGATCGTCACCAAGCGCGGGTCGCGCACCGGCGGCAGGATCATGGCTGGTGCTCCCCTCCGTACTGCGTTCTTCACAGTCTGCCTGGCGCGCTGCCAATGCGGGCCCGGTGTAGGGTCGCGCGGTGAGGGATCTTCGCCTGCTGCCCAAGGCTCATCTGCACACGCACCTGGAAAGCACGATCCGTCCCGGCACCCTGCGCGAGCTTGGCGGCCAGCCGCCCGCCCAGGACCGGCCGTTCACCAGTTTCCGGGAGTTCGCCGACCAGCGTGCCATCATGCGCGCGCTGCTGGTCGACCGCCAGCATTTTCGCCGGATCGCCGAGGAGTTTTGCCAGGACGAGGCGGCTCAGGGTGTCCGCTACGCGGAGGTCACCTTCACCGCGGCGGCGCATGGCGAACGCGTGGGCGATCCGGATATGCCGCTGGAGGCGGTGCTGGAAGGACTGGCGGCCGGCGCGGAGCGGTACGGTATCCAGACCCGGGTCATCCTGGACCACTCGCGCCGCCGCCCTGTCGAGCGGCTGTGGCGCAGCCTTGCCCTGGCCGCCGGGCATCCCCAGGTGATCGCTGTCGGCCTGGCCGGAGACGAGTCCTACCCGGCCGCACCGTTCGCCGAGGTTTTCGTTGCCGCCCGTGACAGGGGCCTGCACGTGGTGCACCACGCCGGGGAGACCGCCGGCCCGGCCAGCATCCGGGAAGCGCTGACCAGGGGACATGCCGAGCGCATCGGCCACGGGATCCGGGCGCTTGAGGACCCGCACCTGGTGGCCGAACTGCGGGCACGTCGCGTGCCGTTGGAGGTGTGCCCCTTCTCCAACGTCCTGCTCGGGCTGGTCCCGTCACTGGCCGGGCATCCGCTCCCGCACCTGGTCGACGCCGGCCTGACGGTCACGCTGAACACCGACGGGGAGACGCCGCTTGCGGCGGAGTACCAGCGCGCCCGGGAGATCTTCCGCTACAGCGACACCGACCTGGCCGGCTTCGCGCGCGCCTCCGTGGCGGCTAGCTTCGCTCCAGCGCAGCTGAAGACACAGCTCGACGCCGAGATCGATCGATGGCTAGCCAGCTGAGTCCGCGTCTACTTCATGTCCTGGCTGCGAGCAGCTTTCTGAAGTAGATGGCGGACTCCTCGTAGTCCAGGTCACGGTAGAACGGTGCCGCCCGCCTGGTCGCTAGCGCGACAAGCGCGCACCCTTCGCCTGCCGCCCAGCCCTCGAAGGCGTCCACCAGCATCCTGCCGACGCCTCGTCTGCGGTCGCGGTCGCGCACCACGACTTCCTCGACCCAGGCCACCGGCCCGTTGGCGTAGAAGGTGAGGTGACGGAACCCAAGCAGGTAACCGGCGTACTCGCTCCCGTCCACCGCAAGCAGCAGGCATGCGCCGTCGGCCGCGAGCAGGGCGGGATAGCTGACGCCGAACTGCTCAGGTGAGAACTCGAACGACAGCGCAAGCTCGGCGGCCAGAGCCGCCACGCCGTCGATATCACCAGCCCCGGCGGGCCTGATCTCCCGAGCCAGCCAGTGCCGCCGGAAGTATCCATCGGGGTGACCATCGTCAGTGCCTGATGAGCCGGTCGGCGTGCTCGGCCTCGTCGTCACGCAGCAGGCCCGGCCGTGCGTCACGCAGCAGCCAGCGTGTGGTGACGCCGTCCGGGCCGGTGAGACTGCCCCGGGACAGGGCCGCGTCGATCCGCCCGCGCACCTCGGTCTCCGCCGTGGGTTCGGCCGCGAATAGCACCCGCAGTCGTACCTGGTCGCCGGAGCGCTGGGCGTCTGTGCTGTGCGGCGCGAGCGGGCACGGCGGCTCGTGGTCCCAGTGTCCGCAGAGCGCGACCGTAATGGCGCCACCCGGTGCCCGCGCGTCGCCGTCCGCTTCCATGGTCACGACCGCGTCGTGGACGAATGCCTGGCGCACAGACTCAGTATCCCACCGCGCCGGCCGCATCACCGGGCGCGCAGCAGTGCTGCCGGCTTGTCCACGGCGAACAGCGTGTAGCTGTAGCTGAGACCGACCGCGCCGGGATGGGCGGCCAGCCACGGATCGGCGACCTTCAGCGGAAACTCCATGCGGAGCACGGCCTCGAAATCGGCCCGGCCGGTAAAGCGCCACGCGGTGCGCACCGTGTTGCGGTCGGCGCCGCGCGCCGCCCACCAGGCGTCGGTCTCCTCCCCGCCAGCCAGCACGAGCGCACCCGTCGCGGCCTGCAGCAGCTCGGCGAACTCCCCCGCCCGCAGGTCATTCCCGACGACGACGAGCGTGCCGCCGGGACGCAGCACCCGCATGACCTCGGCCAGCCCCGCGTCGCAGCCCGGCGCGAAGAAGTAGGCGAAGCGCGCGTGCACGACGTCGACCGACTGGTCGTCCAGCGGAATGTGCTCCGCGGATCCGTGCAGCACCCGGACCCGCGGACCCCTGTCAGCCGCCAGCGGCAGCAGGCGCGGATCCGGCTCGACGCCGATCACCTCCGCCGCCTCATCGGCGTAACCGCCAAGCCAGTAACCGCTGCCGCACCCGAGGTCAAGCAGCGTGCGCCCGGCCCAGGGCGCACGCGCCCGCATCGCGGCGAGGATGTGGCCATCCGGGTCAAGAGCCCGGTTCTCCACCTCGTACAGCTCGATATTGCCGCCCTGGTTGGGAGCGGGCTTGAAGTCGGGCAAGGCCCCCGCGGTCACGCTCGGCATCGGTCTCCTTCGCGCCGCGAGCGCGGCTGGCGGCGGCACCGCCCAGCATAGGGTCGGTCAGGGTGCGGGGATGCCGGTGGACGGTGCCTGCTGCTGGGCTGCTGACACGGTGGTGATGGCGCCCGTCGAAGAGTCCGTGGTGTAGACAGGCCCCTCCTGGGTCAGCACGCCGTTGCTGATGATGCCGATGTAGGCGCCGGTGACTCCCGCGTGGTTGGTTGACGAGTACGCGTAGGGGGCGACCGCGGGACCTTGCGGCAGCCCTGCGTTGATCGCCGACACCAAGTCCGCCCGGGTCGGGTTCCTGCCCGCCTTGAGCATCGCCTGCACGAAGGTGTACGCGACGGCCTCGCCGTAGAGCACGTTCCCGTCGAAGGGCGCCTTCGCGTCGTACTGGTCATGCACCTTCTTGAACAACGCGATCCAGCTGTTGCTGGTGGCACCGAGGGTCGGCAGGTAGCCGTCGGTGATGATGCCTGCCGTGAGCTGGTTGCCGTTGACGGTCGCGCCGCCCTGCTTCGCGTACGCCTCGAGGAGCCCGGACAGGGTGATCGGGTCCGCCCCCACGTTGCTGACCACGAACGTCGGGCTGTAGCCGAGCTTCAGGCCGTACAGCCTCAGCAGCGCGGTGAACGCGGGAATCGAGAACGCGACGATCACCTGTGCGCCCGATGCGTGCAGCGCCGCGACCTGCGGCGCGATGTTCACGTTGGTCGGGACGTAGGTCTGCCTGGCGACCACCAGCGAGTGCGGGATCTCGTAGTCGAGCCCCTTCACGCCGTCCATGCCGAACTCGTCGTCCTGGTAGAAGTAGGCGACCTTCTTGCCGGCGAAGTGCTTGGCCACATACTGCCCGAGGATCTTGCCCTCGCGAATGTAGTCAAGCTGATAGCCGAAGGTTTCCGGAGCTGTCGTCGGCTGGTTCCAGCAGTCGCAGCCGGACGCGACGAACACGTCGGGAATCTTCTGCGAGTTGAGGAAGCTCTCCACCGCCAGGTGGGTGGGAGTCCCGAGGCCGTTGAAGATCGAGTACACGTTGTCCTGGAGGACCAGCTCGCGCACCACCGTGGAGGTCTGCGTCGGGTTGTAGGCGTCGTCGAGGTACTTGTACACGATCTTCCGGCCGTCCACCCCGCCGTGCGCGTTGACGTAAGCGAAGTACGCCGTCGACGCGGGGGCGATTTCGCTGTAGCCGGCGGCAGCAGGCCCGGTGAGAGGCTGATGGCTGCCGATGGTGATGGTGCTCGACGTGATGCCCGGCGCGGATGCGGTCAGGGCGCCGCCCGAGGAGGCGGCGGCACTGCCCGTGGCATGGCCGGAGCTAGAGCTCGTGCCGGAGGAGCAGCCGGCGGCGGCGAGCGCCGCAGCCGCCGCGACGGCGATGGCTGGCACGCGAAGCCCGTGAGAACTCTTCATTGAGTGCCTTCTTTCTTATCCGGCATCCGGCTTGGACGCCTTTGGCCAAGGGCGGCGGAGGAGATCCCGGAAAAGCCGAGAAGCCATCTCACTCCGCCCTGGATCCCCTGCGGGAAAATGAGCATGACGAGGATGAGCACTACGCCGTAGGCCGCGACAGGGATGTTGGACGCGACGGACGTGGACAGGCCGTGGCTGGTGGCCACGTCGGTGACGTAGGTCGGCACCAGGACGATCACCAGGCTTCCCCAGACCGCCCCGAGCAGGGTGCCAAGTCCGCCGATCACCGCGGCCGCCAGCAGTGCGATAGACAGCGTGATCGTAAAGGCTCCGGGCGCGACCAGCCCGGTGATGATGGCAAGCAGCGCGCCGGCCATCCCGGCGCAGACGGCGCTGACCACGAAGGCAAGGATGCGAGCGCGGGCCACGTTCACCCCGGCCAGCGCGGCGGCCACCTCATCGTCGCGCACGGCGCGCCAGTTACGCCCGACCCTGCTGCGGCTCAGGTTCGCGAGCAGCACCATGGTGCCAAGCGCGACGGCGGAGCAGACCCATGCCTGCCACCGGTAGAGCGGGAAATTCGCGCCGAGGAAGCCCGGGGTGGTGTACACGACGTTCAGGCCCTGGTCACCGCCGAGGGCTGCCGGGTAGATGTACGCGAGGAACGGGAGCGCGACTCCGAGCATGAGCGTCACGCCAGCGAGGTACGGGCCGTGCAGCCGGGCCGCGGCGACTCCCACGATCGTGCCCGCCACGGCGGTGACCGCGGCGGCGATGGCGAGCGCGGCGATGAAAGGCCAGCTGAGATGCAGGATCAGCAGCGCTGTCGTGTACGCGCCGATGGCCATGAACGCCCCGTTTCCCAGCGATACCTGGCCGCTCAGGCCCGTCAGCACCGTGAGCCCGGAGACGGCCGTCACCTCGACGGCGATCTGGGCGATCTGGAAGTCCCTGAACGCGTTCAGCTTGATGGACAAGATCACGACGAGCACGGCCCCCGCGAGGGCGGCGAGCAGGATGCGTGGCAGCGACAGCGTGCTCATACTCGCCGCACCCGGGCGCTTGAGAAGATGCCCGCCGGGCGGATCATCAAGACCACGACCAGGATGCCGAGGGCGACAAGCGCGGTCGTCTGGGAGCCGAGGTACCCGCCGGCGTAGCTGAGCACCACGCCGAGCAGCAGCCCGCCGACGATCGCGCCCACGGGGCTGTCGAGACCGCCGATAACCGCGGCCGTGAAGCCGAACACGAAGATCGTGTCCATGCTGTTGGGATAGAGGAACGTCGACGGCGAGACCAGCAGGCCCGCGAGTGCCCCGAGCAGGCCCGCCAGCGCCCAGCCGACGGTGATCACCCGCGCCACCCGGATCCCGGACAGCCGCGCGATGGTGGCGTTGAACGCCGCCGCCCGCATGCGCAGCCCCGCGCTCGTGTACCTGAAGCCGGCCGCAAGCAGCAGCGTCGTGGCCAGCACCGCCGCCGCGACGAACACGTCGAAACGCGACACGCCAAGGGGCGTCGAGCCCGCTCGCAGCCCGATCACCGAGAAGGCTGCGGGGAAGGACCGGTACTGCCCGCCGTAGAAGATGCCCGCCAGGCCCTCGAGCAGGATGAGCAGCCCGATCGTGATGATCACGGAGTTGAGCTCCGGCCTGCCCAGGGCGGGCCGGATGACAGTGAGCTCCGCCACGGCGCCGAGCACGATCCCGGCCGCGAGCGCCACCACGAACCCGGCCCAGTAGGAACCCGTGTGGTAGATCACCTCAATCGCGATGTAGGTGGTGAACATCGCCATCCCGCCCTGCGCGAAGTTCAGCAGCCGGGTGCCCCGCCAGATCAGCACGAGGGACAGCGCTATCGCGGCGTAGATCATCCCGAAGCTGATACCGCTGAGCGTGAACTGAAGGAATTCGGTCATCCCCTCCTCCTCCCTCTGCTGGGGCACCGCGGGCTAGAACCCGAGGTAGTGATGTCGCAGCGCGACGTCGGCGGCGAGCGTCCGGGCGTCGGCCGCGGCGACGACGCGGCCGACGTTGAGCACCACCCCGTGATCGGCGATCGCGAGCGCGGCGCGCGCGTTCTGCTCCACCAGCACGGTGGTGATGCCGCTTTCCTTGCTGAGCCGCATCACCATGTCCATGACCTGCGTCATGACTCTTGGCGCCAGGCCGAGCGACGGCTCGTCGAGCAGCAGCACACGCGGGCGCGCCACCAGTGCGCGCGCGATGACCAGCATCTGCCGCTCGCCGCCGGACAAGCTGGCGGCCAGCTTGCGGCGACGATCGGCCAGCACGCGGAAGCGCTCGTATGCCTCTGCGAGCGCGGCGGCCCGGTCAGCCCGCCGCGACGTCATGCCAGGCCACGACATCATGCCGAGCCGCAGGTTTTCTTCCACGGTGAGTTCCGCGATGACGCCATGTCCCTCAGGGACGTGAGTGATTCCGGCCCTGGCCATGTCCTCCGGGCTGCGCCCTGCCTGATTCGCTCCGTTGAGCAGGATCCGCCCGCGGCGCGGCCGCACCATGCCGCTGATCGCCCGCAGCAGCGTGGTCTTGCCAGCGCCGTTGGCGCCGAGCACCGCCGTGATGCCGGCCGCCGTCGCCGAGATCGTGACGCGATCCAGCGCCAGGACGTCGCCGTAACCCGCGACCAGGTCCTCCACCGCGAGCGACGCTGCTCCATGCGGCTGGGCCGCGCGGGCCCCGGCTGGGCTATTCACCGCCAGGTCCGCTCGAGCCGAGGTAAGCAGCTTCCACCGCGGGATCGGCCTGCACTTCCCGCGGCGACCCGCGTGAGATCACCTTTCCGAAGTCCAGGACGACGAGCGAATCGCAGACGGACATCATGAAGTCCATGTGGTGCTCCACGATGACGAGGGACATCCCGGCGGCGAGCTCGCGAATGAGCCTGCCCAGCTCAGCAAGCTCACCCTCGGCAAGGCCGCTGCCTGGCTCGTCGAGCAGCAGGAGCTCGGGCTGGGCGGCGAGCGCCCGCGCCAGCGCGACCCTCTTGCGCATGCCGTAGGGCAGTTCGGCGGGGCGGGAGGCGGCCACCTCACCCGCTCTCACCCGGTCAAGTGCCTGGCCGGCCGCCTCCCGCAGCCTGCGCTCCTCCCGGTCGGAGCGGGGCAGCCCGAGCAGCGCGGACCAGAATCCGGCCCTGGCCCGGCAGTTCGTGCCGACCATGACGTTCTCGATCGCGGACAGCCCGTCGAACAGGCCCACCCCTTGCAGTGTCCTGGCGACACCCAGCCCGGCCAGCTGGTGCGGGCGCAGGTGCTGATGGCGGCGGCCGTCAATGAGCACCTGGCCCTCATCGGGCCGGGTAAAGCCGCACAAGACGTTGAGCAGCGTTGTCTTTCCCGCCCCGTTCGGCCCGATCACGCCGACAATCTCGCCGGGTGCGACCTTTAGCGACACCGCGTCAAGGGCCGTCAGGCCGCCGAAGCGAACGCTGACGTCGTTGACCTCAAGGACTGAACTGTGCTCCATAACACAAGTTCCAGCTTTCACAGGCAGCGCTTCCTGCCTAGGAATCTCCATTCAAGGCGTCGCGCGAGAGACTCGGCAAGCCTGCTAGCAGCACTTGTTGTCTATTTGCAACTGAACCGCGACTCACAGTGACGAAATACAGCATCATGTCGGGACACGGTTCACGCAGTCTGGCAACGCCTGTCTGGTGTGATGGGCGCATGGCTGCGAATGGCATCGGCGTCCCAGATGAAGCGCGGGGTGAGGCGGCAGAAGGCCTGGCCCTTGGCGCCCTGGGCTGGCTGCTCGGTTCGGCGCGCGGCACCGAGGCAGGCCTGACATGGGCGGCTGCCGTTCCCGGCGACAAGGCGAACTTCACGCTGTATCACGGTTCGGCGGGGATCGTGCACGTGTTGCTTGAGGCTCAGCGGCACTTCGGTGACGACGCCTACGGGGACGCCGCCGTGCGCGGGTCGACGGCCATTGCGGCCGCAGTCGACGGCGAGGACGACTGCTCGCTGTATTTCGGCCTGGCAGGCATGGCGGTCGCCCTGCACGCGGTCCATCTCCAGCTGGGCGACGCCGCGGCGGGTGCGGCGGCGGGCCGCGCTCTCGATAAGGTGCGCTCTCGTTTCGACGGGGAGCGCTGGGGCGCGATGTTCGAGTTGCTCTTCGGCAACGCGGGCATCGCGCTGGGAGCGCTGCACGCCGGCGATCCTGAGCTGGCCGTCCTGGCGGTGGAGCCGTACCTGCGCACCGCCAATCCGACGCCCGGCGGCGTCAACTGGGCGAATCGGCCCAGTCCGTCGCGCTCCCATCACATGGCACACGGGACGCTTGGCATCGCGTACGCAATCGCGGCCGTCGGCGCGGCCGTCGGGCGGCGCGACCTCATCGAGCTCGCGCTGACGGGCGCCGCCGATGTCGTGTCGCGCAACGAAGCAGGACCGGACGGCTTCGTCGTCCCGCATTCTGACCCGCCGCACCGGCCCGACCTAATCGAACGCTACAGCTACGGCTGGTGCAACGGCCCCGCGGGTGACGCTCAGGTGTTCCGGCTGCTCGGCGCGGTCACCGGCGATCCCGCCTGGGCCACGCTCGCCGGCAGCTGCTGGCATACCGTGACCCATTGCGGCCTGCCGCGCCAGCTCCGGCCCGGGTTCTGGGACAACAGCGGTCACTGCTGCGGGACCGCGGGAGTCCTGGCACTGGCGTGCGACCGGCACGTCGAGCAGGCGGATGGTCTGGGCTTCGCCGACGTGCTCGTCACCGACCTCGCAGACCGGGCGACGGCCGATGCGGGCGGCCTGCGCTGGTCGAATCACGAGCACCGAGCCACCCCGAGCACACTGGACCCGCTTACCGGGTGGGCGATGGGCAGCGCCGGCATCATCCGCGAACTACTCAGGTTCGCCCGCGCCGCCACTGGACGCGATCCTGCCTACGCAGTCCCCTGGCCCGACCATCCTGCCGTCAGCAGTGGCCCCGACTTTTTGCCCCCGGGCTAGTTTGATTCGTTAACCCCCGCAGTCCCACGGTGCGCTTCACCCCGCCTAGCGCTCCACGCTTGTTGCTGTTATCCGCTGTCGACTCGGCCGAGGGACGACGTTGATCAGCTGGGATGTAAGACGACGGCTGCAGGAGGACAGCGGTGCCGGCGCTACGCTGCTGTGCCATGCCGGAAACGCGCCTCGACATCGCACGGATCCGTGCGGCTCGCCGGCTGATCCACCCAGTCTTCCTCGACACTCCCCTGTTTCGCTGCGAGGCGCTCGACCCCGATCTCGGGTGCGCGGTCAGCATCAAGCTCGAAACGGCGAACCCGGTGCGCAGCTTCAAGGGCCGCGGCACCGAAGTCATCGCGAGCCTGCTCGCCGGCCAAGCCGCGGTGTGCGCAAGCGCGGGCAACCTCGGCCAGGCACTCGCCTGGTCCGGCCGCGGCCGGGGGCTCGACGTCACCGTCGTGGCGTCCCGCTTCGCGCCCGCGGCCAAGCTTGACCGGATCCGCGCGCTTGACGCCACGCTTGAGCTGGTGGACGGCGACTTCGACATGGCCCGCGAGCGGGCGGCGGACATCGCCGCCCGCGACGGCATCCGGCTGGTCGAAGACAGCCTGGACATCGAGACCTGCGAGGGCGCGGGGACCATCGGCCTGGAACTGGCGGACGCCGCGGCGCCATTCGGCGCCGTCCTGATCGCACTCGGCGGTGGCACGCCGGCAACCGGCGTGGGCCATGTCATGAAGGCCCTGGCACCCGGGGTCGAGGTGATCTGCGTCCAGCCGCTTGGCGCGCCGGCGATGACACTGTCGTGGCGCAAGCGGCGCGTCGTCACGACCGACACGACTGACACCATCGCGGACGGCGTGGCCGGCCGGCGGCCCATCCCCGCCGTCCTTGACGATCTCCTCCAGGTCGCCGACGACGCCGTCCTGGTCCAGGAGGCGTCGATCCTCGCCGGCCTGCGGCTGCTCCTCGAGCGCGCCGGCCTCGTCGTCGAACCGTCGGCCGCGCTCGGCATCGCCGCGATCCTCGAAGATCGGGACCGTTTCGCGGACCGGCATGTCGTCACCATCGTGTGCGGCAGCAATGTCGACATAGATACTTATCGCCGCTGGGTCGGCTCGCCGTTGCCGTGACGACCGGCCAGGCCCCGGATCAGCAGATCGACATACCGAACGGTTGCGTGCTTCACCGTGCCTCCACCGCTGCGTCGTCGGGCACGGCGAAGAAGCGCAGGGCGACTGGCCGGGCGCCATCGGGAGCGTCGCGGGCGCGGTTGCCGATCAGCGGGCGCCGGTCACGGGCGCAGCAGCTGCCGCATCCTGGCCGCCTGGCGGGTGAGGTGGTCGCGTTCAGGCACGCTGGTGGCGGCGCGGGCGGCCTCGGCATACAGGACGGCGGCGCGCTCCAGGTCACCGGCCCGCTCGTGCAGGTAGGCCTGCACCGCGACGTACCGGGGCAGGCCGGGGTCCAGGTCCGCGAGCGCCAGCAGGCCGGCCTGCGGCCCGTCGGCCTCCCCGACCGCCACCGCGCGGTTGAGCCGGACCACCGGGCTGCCGGTGAGGGCAAGCAGTTCGTCGTACCACTCCACGATCTGCACCCAGTCCGTCTCCGCTGTCGCCGCGGCGTCCGCGTGCAGCGCGGCGATCGCGGCCTGGGCCTGGTATTCGCCGAGCCGGTCGCGAGCGAGCGCGGCCTGCAGGATCGTCACGCCGTCGGCGATCATGCCGGTGTCCCACCGCGAGCGGTCCTGCTCGCCGAGCGGCACCAGGCGGCCGCCGGGGCCGGTGCGGGACGCGCGGCGGGCGTGGTGCAGCAGCATGAGCGCGAGCAGGCCCGCGACCTCGGGCTCGTCGGTCAGGGCAGTGAGCTGGCGGGTGAGCCTGATCGCCTCGGCCGCCAGGTCGACGTCACCGCTGTATCCCTCGTTGAATACGAGGTAGAGCACGCGAAGCACGGTCGCGAGGTCGCCGGGCTGGTCGAGCGGCAGCCCGGCGATCCGCCGCTTGGCCCGGCTGATCCGCTGCGCCATGGTCGCCTCCGGCACCAGGTAGGCCGCCGCGATCTGCCGCGTGGTCAGGCCGCCGACGGCGCGCAGCGTCAGCGCGACGGCCGAACTCTCCGGCAAGGTCGGGTGCGCGCACAGGAAGTAGAGCCGCAGCGTGTCATCCGTGGCGGTCGCATGCCCGGCGGCCGGCTCGGCGTCCACGGCGAGTTCCCGTCCGCGCCGCGACGCCTCGGCGCGGGCGGTGTCGATGAACTTGTGCCAGGCGACCGCGACGAGCCATGCCTTCGGGTCGCGCGGCGGATCGTCGGGCCAGCTGTCCAGCGCCCGGATCAGGGCCTCCTGGACGGCGTCCTCGGCCGACGCGAAGTCCGCTCCGCGCCGGACGAGGACACCGATCACCGCGGGCGCGAGTTCCCGCAGCAACGGCTCGTTCATTCGGTCACTGTGGGCGGGGCGGTCATGAACGGCCGCACCTCGAGCCACTCGTGGATCGGCTTGCCGCCGGCCCCGGGAGCGGCGGACAGTTCCCCCGCCAGCTCGACTGCCCGGTCCCAGGACTCCACGTCGATGATCATCCAGCCGGCGATGAGGTCCTTGGTCTCGGCGAACGGGCCGTCGACCACCGGCGGCCGGCCTTCCCCGTCGTACCGGACCCACGCGCCGTCCGGTGCCACACCCTCGCCGGCGACGAACTCGCCCGTCTTCTCCAGGCGCGCACCGAAGTCGTACATGTACTTGATGTGCGCGTCGACTTCCTCCGGCGTCCACTGGTCCATGGGCACGCAGTTGACGGGAGTCGGGGCACCTCGGTAGTGCTTGAGCAGCAGGTACTTCATGATGATCCTCCTCTTCGCCGTGCGGCCCGCTGGCCGCTCGTATCCCTGGGACGGAGCCGGCGCCGCGTTCTCGACACCTGGGACGGAAACCTATCCAAGAAATCCGGCAGCGTCCCCAGCAGCCTCCCGCTGACCGCCAGGGAAGTAGCATTTCGCGCATGTCTCGTCTGACGGGCCGCGCCCGCGCCAGAGCCCTGGCGGGTCTGTACGCGGCTCTCGGCATCGCCAACTCGGCCGCGGCCGCGAACCGCTTTCGCACGGGCGAATGGGCGACCAAGCCGCTGCTCATGCCGGTGCTGACCGCGTTCGCGCTCGTCGCGGCGGGCGACAGGAAGCAGGACGTGCGGCTCCCCGCCGCGGGGATGGTCCTGTCCGGGCTCGGCGACACCGCCCTGCTCGGTTCGGAGAGCTGGTTCGTGCCCGGCATGGGCGCCTTCGCCGCGGCGCACGCCTGCTACATCGCCGCGCTCGCCAGGGACGGCGCTGCCCGCGGTGTACGTCCGCGCGTCGCCGCCTGCTACGCGGCGGCGTGGGCGGTCCTCATCGCGGTGCTGTGGCGAGGCCTCGGCAGCCTGCGCGTTCCCGTCGCCGCCTACAGCCTGCTGCTCGTCGCCATGGCAGTGCTGGCTTCCGGCCGCAACCGCGAGGCCGCCGCGGGCGGGGCGCTGTTCGTCGTCTCCGATGCCCTGATCGCCTGCGGCCTCGCGGGCGTCAACGCGGTCCCCCGCCAGGAATCGGCCGTCATGCCGACCTACGTCGCCGCGCAGTTCCTGCTGGCCGCCGGCTTCCTGCGCTCGCAACGCGGCACCGCGGAACCCTGAGGCAGCCGTGAATGTCGTCCGGCGGCTACGCCCGCACATGCCGGAGGCCAGCGACGGCATCCTGACCTCCGCGGGCATCTGCGAGGGGTTCGCCGGCGCCGGGGTCAGCTCAAGTGTGCTGCCGTTCGCCGGGTTCGCCGGGCTGGTGGCCGGGACGCTCGCCATGGGGGCGGTTGAGTACTCGAAGCTGCGCGCCGAGCAGGACAGGCAGACAGCATAGCTCGCCGTCGAACGGGTCCGTCTTGACACCACTCCCGACGCCGAGCTTGACGAACTCGCCGGGCTCTACGTGTCGCGCGGCCTTTCCCCCCTGACACGGCAGGTCGCGGTCGAGCTGACGGCACACGACGCGCTCGCCGCCCATGCGGAGGCGGAGTACGGCATTATGTCCGACTCCCGCAGCGCGCCGCTGCGTGACGCGCTCGCGGTGGGCATCGCGTTCGCGGCCGGTGCCGTCCTGCCCTGGCTGTCGATCGTGCTGATTCCCGTATCAGTCAGGGGGGCCACGACCTTCGCGATCGTGCTGGCGGCGTTGGCGCTGACCGGGTGGGTGACCGCGCGCATCTCGCGGGTGAACCCGCTGGCTCCGATGATCCGCACGGCGGGCATCGGCGGCCTGGCCATGCTCATCACCTACGTCGCCGGCCACTTCCTCTACCCGTAACGTGAGTGACATGTGCAGGCCGCTTGTCGTGATCCTCACCGGCGCCGGGATCTCCACCGACTCGGGCATTCCCGACTACCGCGGCCCGCGCGGCCTGTGGACGCTGCACCCGGAGTACGAAAGCTCGTGACGGTCGAGTACTACATGACCGACGCGGAGATCCGCCGCCGGTCCTGGCAGCTGCGCCGTCAGACGCACGCGCTTGACCCGCGGCCGAACGCCGCGCACCAGGCGATCGCCGACCTCGCCCGCTCCGGCTCGGCAGCGCTGCGGGTGATCACGCAGAACACCGACGGCCTGCATCAGCGGGCAGGCCTGCCCGCGCGCATGGTGCTCGAGCTGCACGGCACGTCGCGCACGGTGGCGTGCACCGCGTGCGGAGCGCGGACCCGTTGCGGTTGAGTGCTCAGGGGCGCTCATGCCGCAGCCGCCTGTTGCCGGGCGGCGGTCCCGGTCTTGCCCCCGTGCGGGTTGCCGGGTTCCGGGTTCGGCGGGTCGTGCCGCGCGGCGCGCGGTCTTACCGTCCCTCCCCCGGCGTTTCGCCTCTCCGCCCCACTGGCGGCGAGGGACAGCAGGTTCCGGGCGGCGTTCACGTCCCGGTCCAGGACCAGGCCGCACGCGTCGCACCGGTAAATGCGCTCGGCCAGGGCCAGCTTGGCTTTCACCGTGCCGCAGGCCGAGCAGGTCTTCGTGGACGGATACCACCGGTCCGCGAGGACCAGCCTCCCGCCCCGCCAGGCGGTCTTGTAGGCCAGCATCCGCCGGGCGGTCCCGAATCCCTGGTCCGATAGGGCGCGGGCGAGGCGCCGGTTGCGGGTCATCCCGGCCACGTTCAGGTCCTCGGCGACGATCGTCTCGTAGCGGGCGGCGAGGATCGTGGTGGCCTTGTGCAGTGCGTCGGCGCGCAGGTTCGCGATGCGGGCGTGCTGGCGGGCCAGCCGGGCGGCCGCCTTGCGGCGGCCCGCCGATCCGGGTTTCTTCCGGGCGTGCGCGCGGGCGGCGCGCCGCAGCCGGCGCAGCCCCGCCTTCAGCGGCCGCGGCCCGGGGATCGTGATCACCGCCCCCGTGTCGTCGACCGCGGTGAGCAGCGCCTTGACCCCGAGATCCACCCCGGCCGCGGTGCCGGGCCTGGCATGGCGGGCCGGCTCCGCCCGGTCGACCTCGACGGTGAACGACACGAACCAGCGCTGCGCCCTGCGTGACACCGTCGCGGACAGGATCCGGGCGGTGCCGTCCTCCAGCCGCCGGGCCAGCTTCCGCGTCGGTTCGTGGGTCCGGATCACCCCCAGGCGGGGCAGGGTGACCGTGCCCCGCCCGCAGCGCAGCGTCCCGGTCAGCCGGAACGAGTCCCGGCAGTAGCCCTTCTTCTTGAACCGGGGGAACCCCAGCCGGCGCCCCTTCCGCTCGCCCTTGCTCGACCTTACGAAGTCCCGCAGCGCCCGGTCCAGGTCACGGAACGCCTCCTGGTAAGCGCACTTGGAGTTCTGCTCCCACCAGGCCAGCCCCGGGTCGGCCTTCTTCCGGGCATTCCACCGCTTGTGCAGCTCCGCACCGGAGTACCACCTGCGTTCCGCGCGGTAGCGTTCCAGGCACGCCGCCAGGGCCCAGTTCCAGGCGAACCGCGCCGCCCCCGCGTGCGAGCGCAGACATTCCGGCTCGCCATCGAACTCTTAGATGCCACCATTTCTGCCGTGCATCTCGTCACTATCGACCACCGAAGAGCGCTACTGGTCACCGTTGCGACAGCAGTTGGCAACCCCGTCGAGGACGCGTTCGCCCGCATCGACGCGGGCGAGCCGGATCCGCCGTGCCTGACGTGCGGCGGCATCTTGAAAACGGACACGGTGATGTTCGGCGAGAGCCTGGATCCGCGCGTGCTCGGCGAGGCGGCGGCCGCGGCCCGCGCCTGCACCGTCTTCTTCGCGGTGGGCACCAGCCTGCAGGTCTACCCGGCCGCCGGCCTGGTTGACCTGGCGGCCGGCCGCGGTGCGCGCCTTGTCATCGTCAACGCCGAGCCCACGCCCTACGACGCGGTCGCCGATGAGGTGGTGCGCGAGCCGATCAGCGAGGCGCTGCCCCGCTTGCTGAGCGAACTGCCCCTCACAGGGCGCTAAAGGCCGCGGAACTCGGGATGGCTGTCGTCCCAGATGACCGCGATCGCCTTGCCGACGATGCTCGAGCCCTGCACGGGCCCCCAGTAGCGGCTGTCGCAGGAGACCGCGCGATTGTCGCCAAGGACGTAGAACTCGCCCGCCGGAACCCGGTACGGGTGCGTGCTGCTCGCGATCGGCGCGCCGAGCGGATCGGGGGACGGCAGGTACGGCTCAGCCAGCCGACGGCCGTCGACGTAGACGGCGCCGGCGGCGGAGTAGATCGTCTGGCCGGGCAGCGCGATGACGCGCTTGATGAGGTCTCCGTCCTGCGGGCCCGGGCAGTGGTCGAGGGGCGGGTGGGCGAACACCACGATGTCGCCCTCATGGACGTCGTGCCAGTCGAAGAAAGCCTTCTGCACCAGCACCCTGTCGTACACGCCGAGCGTCGGGATCATCGATCCCGACGGGATGAAGAACGTCTCGAACGCGTACGCACGGACCAGGACTGACAGCAGCACCGCCGCGAGAATCGTGATGGTGGTCTCGGTCAGTCTCCGCCGCCACCGGCTCCGCCCCATCCGGCCGGTTCGCGCGGACTCGGCGCTGGCCGGACCGTCGCTCGCGGGACCAAGGTCAGCAGGAGCGGACATGCGCAGCCGGCCGGCACGGGGACGCGGAGTGGTGCGGACGGGACGGCGACTGGGTGGTGCCCGCCGCCTTGGCCGGCACGGTCTCGGCGATGAGCGCCGCGGAGAAGCCGAGCAGGCACGCCGCGGCCAGCAGCGCCGCGGTCACCGTGCTGAGCGACCGGCCGGGAGGCGGGGCCAGCCATTCGCGGGCCGCGCCGAGCAGGTAACTCAAGGCGACCGATGCGGCCGGCGCACCGTCGCTGATGAGCAGTGCCGCCAGCTCGGCGGCCTCGTCGCCGTGACGCCGCCGCCAGCGGGCCGGGTAACAGCGCAGCGCAGCGCCGACCAGCCTGTCCGGGACATGCGTGGCGCTCATCAGGCGCCGCCGGGCTGCAGGCGCAGCCGTCCGGCCGCGCTTACGCGCTCCAGGGAATCGAGGTGCACCCGCAGTGCCGCCGCACCCGGTTCGGTGATGCGGTAGGGATGGCGCCGCTCGTCGGCTGGCAGCGGCTCGATGAGGCCGAGCTTCTCCAGCCGGTCGAGCGCGCCGTACAGCGTGCCCGGCCCGAGCTCGACACCCGCGAACTGCTTGACATCCTGGATCAGCGCGTAGCCGTGCTTCGGGCCGCCGGCCAGGCTGATCAGGACCAGTACCGACGCCTCACCCGCGCGGCGCAGCACGTCTCGCTCTCGTGCGCTCATCTGCCCTCCTACTACGTCGACCAATATATCAGTCAACGTAATAGTCGGCTAGTCGTCGGGTGGTCGCAGACGGCGTGTCGCTGTTTGTCGGAGCACTGAACCGTTCGGCTGACATACTTCGCGGATGACGGGATTCGATGCCAAGGCGAGCCTGCTTGACTACCTGCAGGGTGCCCGAGAGACGCTGCTGTGGAAGCTTGACGGGCTCGGCGAGTACGACATCCGCCGGCCGCTGACCCCGACGGGCACCAATCTTCTCGGCCTCGTCAAGCATCAGGCGGGCGGTGAGCTCATCTACTTCTGCGACCTCTTCGGCCGACCGCACGGCGAGCAACTGCCGTGGCTGGCGCGGGGCGCCGATCCGAACGCGGGCATGTGGGCGGCGCCAGAGGAGACAAGGGACTACATCACCGGCCTGTACCGGCGGGTATGGAAACACGCGGACGCCGCGATCGCGGAACTGCCGCTCGACGCCACGGCGGCGGTGCCGTGGTGGGGCGAAGGGACGGAGATGACGCTCGGCGCCATCCTGGTGCACATGACCGCGGAAACGCAGCGGCACGCCGGCCACGCCGACATCGTCCGCGAGCTGGTCGACGGGGCTGTCGGCCTGCTCGAAGGCAGCGACAACATGTCCTCGCACGACCCGGCCTGGTGGCGCGACTACCGGGACCAGGTCGAGCGCGCCGCACGCGCCGCGGCAGGCTAACCGCGGCCCTGGCGCCAGCGTGGCGAGCCTGTCGGTGCCGTAGCCGCTGATCAGCAGGCGCTCCTTCCCGGTGCCTGTCAGCCTGGCCGTCCAGTCGGTGAAGCCGCCGTCGCCGATCTCCGTGGTCACGCCGTCGGCGACCGCGTACACCTTGAAGCACAGGTGACGGTAGTACGCCTGCCTGCCGGCCTCGGCCGGCGCCGCCACGACGGCGACCTCGGTCCCGGCGAACTGTTCCCGTGCCGCGGCCGCGAGCCGCTCTCCCGCATCGGATAGCGGCGTCAGCGCCAGCGTGACGGCTGGCGAGCCGACGGCACGCAGGGCGCCGGTGGCGAAGCGCAGGTGCTCGGCGAGCGCGGCCGTCTCGAACCGCAGGCTGCCCTCGTCGCGCCCGGCGGTGACCATGGCGAACAGGCCGAAGTGGGCCGACATCCCCGGGGCGAAGCGCTGCGCGCGGACCACCCGCTGGATCGCGGCCAGCCGCACCAGCTCTCCGGGCGCACCCGCCTGCCGTGGCGCGTCCTGACGGCGTACGGCTGCCTCAAGCGCAAGCGCGTTGGTCGGGTCGGCCGCCACCTCGCAGGCCCGGATGGTGGTCACGACCTTGTGCTGGCTGAGCGGGGCGACCACCGAGTGCGCGCCGAGCGGCACAAGCGGCGCGAGCGTCACCAGCTCCGTGCCGTCGGGCAGGCAGCGCAGCAGCGTGTCCTCGGCCCGCCGGGCCGCCCGTGCGGGAATGTCCGACGGCCGGGTGAAGCGGTCGCGCCGGTAGCGGCGCAGCACGCTGGCCGGCGTCTCCGCCGCCGCCCGCCGCCGCGAGACGTCGAGCATCAGGCTGGTGAAGTCGCTGGCACTGAGCGCGGCCAGCCGCGCGACGACATCGGGGCCGCCGATCTCCCGGGTCACCCGGTCGAAGGCGCCCGCATCTTGGCTCATCCCCCGATCCTGCTCACGGCCGGCCGCGCCCGCCACTCAATTACCGGCCACCGGGGTCCGGCAAGGGGACTGGGACTACGACCATCGGGCAATTGCCGCTACGACCCGCGCGCCGACGCGCTTGCCGTATCAAACCAGACGAGCCCGGAGGTAGCCATGCAAAACCACCGACGTACCCGGCTTCTGCTGACCACCGCAGCGATCACCTTCACTCTCACCGCTCCGTGGGCTCATCTGCGGTCGAGCGCTTGATTCAGCCCGACCGCGGCGCTGATCAGGGCCAGGTGGGTGAATGCCTGGGGAAAGTTGCCCAGCGCCTCGCCCGAGCTGCCGATCTGCTCGGCGAACAGCCCCAGGTGGTTGCTGTAGGTCAGCATCTTCTCGAACACCCCGCGGGCCTCGTGGGTGCGCCCGGCCCGGGTTAGGGCCTCGACATACCAGAAGGTGCAGAGGCTGAATGTGCCCTCGCTGTCGGCGATGCCGTCGTGGCCGGTGAGGGCGTAGCGGTGGACCAAGCTATCGGCGACCAGCCCCTCACTGATCCGTTCCAGGGTGGCCAGGAACCGCGGATCGGTTGGGCCGGCGAACCTGACCAGCGGCATGATCAGCAGGGCGGCGTCGAGCAGCTGGCTACCGGGATACATCACGTAGCTGTTCAGGCCGGGGTCCCAGCACTGCTCCTGAACGAAGCGGTGGGCCTGGGCGGCCAGGTCGCGCCAGCGCTCTATGGGCGCGGGCAGCCCGCGGTCGTCGGCCAGGCGCCTGGCGCGGTCGTAGGCCAGCCAGGTCATCAGGGCGGAGTAGGTGAAGCGCTTGCGCGGGCCGCGGATCTCCCAGATACCCTCGTCGGCCTCGGTCCAGTGGCGGCTCAGCCAGTCGAGTCGGCTGGACAAGGCGCACCAGAGGTCATATGAGATTGGCACATCCCGGTTGTAGATATAGACCGAGTCCATGATCTCGCCGTACACATCGAGCTGCTGCTGCCCGACCGCGGCGTTTCCGATCCGCACCGGACGCGTGCCCCGGTAGCCCTCCAGGTGACCGAGAATCTCCTCGGGGATGTGGTCGCTGCCGTCGATGGTGTACATGATCGAAATGTCGCCTTCGGCGGTGGCCAGCTCGCAGCGCTGTTGCAGCCAGTCCATGAAACTGGCCGCCTCCTCCAGGAAGCCCAGCTGCATCAGCGAATACACGGTGAACGAGGCGTCCCGCAGCCAGGAGTAGCGGTAGTCCCAGTTGCGCGTGCTACCGAGCTCCTCCGGCAGGGACGTGGTCGGAGCCGCGATCAGGGCTCCGGTCGGGTGGTAGACAAGGAGCTTGAGCGCCAGCGCGGAGCGGTGCACGACCTCTCGCCAGCGGCCCGTGTACCGCGACTGGGCCAGCCAGTTGCGCCAGAAGTCCTGCGTCCGGGTGAACAGCTCGCGCGTCTCGCCCGCGAGCACCGGGTGGACAGTGCCGTTCCACTCCAGGTGAAAGTCGGCCGTCTCGCCCTCTTCCAGGGTGAACGAGGCGGCGACACCGTTGTCCTCGGCCTTGAGGCCGACGTTGGCCCGCAGCACGGCGCGGCCGAGGGGGGAGGTAAAGACGGCCCCCACGCCTTGGATAATTTCGGTGTCATGCGACATGCGGCCGTAGTCGAATGCGGGGTGGCAGGCGACCTCGAACCGCGTCCGGCCGCGGACCGCGCGGGCCTGGCGCACGAGGAGATCCCGGGCCTGGCCGGCGGTGTGAGTCTCCGGCACCATAAAGTCGATGACCTCGCCCACGGCTTCCTTGCCCTGGAACCGGGTGAGCAGGATGTTGGTGTCGTGGAGGTAGCGCTGCTTCGGCCGGGCGTAGTTGGTGCGGGCGTTCAGTGAGAAGTAGCCGCCCCGGCGTGAGTCGAGGATGGCGCCGAACAGGCTCGGGGCATCGAACCGGGCCGGGCAGAACCAGTCGATCGTGCCATCGGTGCCGACAAGGGCCACCGTGCGCAGGTCGCCGACGATGCCGTGCTCTTCGATCGGCAGATAGGCCCGCGATGAGCCGACGCGGCCGGCCCTTGCTCCGGCGTAGCTGTGCTCCATGTGATAGATGTTTCCGGAGTGGCGAGATTTCACCCTCCTACGGGCATTCACACCCCGGGACCGTGCTGCCCGGTACGAACACCGCGCGGGAAGGCCACGCCGCCGCTGCCTGGCATCAATAGTTGCTCGGCCGAGCACCACCAGCTCGTACGCCCATCGACCGGACCCGTCTCCATTGGCGCGTGATCGCGCGGGCAAGTGCTTCCCGCACGTCGATACGGAATGATTTTCAGCGCATGCACGCCTCCATCCCGGAGAGCGGCCCTGATCGCGTCACGGCTGGATCTGAGCATCCGTCTCTGCTCTGGTGGAGTGAGGCTGCTTGCGATGCGCGCGGGGTGGATCCGGGCGCGCCACAGGATTTCATCGGCTAGCAGGTTGCCAATGCCGGCGATCCGCCGCTGGTCCATGATCCGTGCCTTGATGGGTGCCGAGGTGCCCGCTAGCATCGTCAGGAACTGCTCCGGCGTAATCAGCTGAGCGTCAGGGCCTAGCTGGTCGACGGGTGGGTTGAGCCTGATACGGCCCAGGCGCCGCGGGTCGACCAGCATGAGCCGGCCGCCGTCTTCGAAGGTCACGGTGAATCGAGCCCAACGATAGTCCCCCGGCTCGCGGCGCCCCTCCCAGTAGTCGCCACCGTCGATCTCAGCTCCGTCGGCGTCAGCGATTACGACCTTGCCCGACATGCCGAGGTGAATGCCCAGCGTGACCGCCTCCGATGGAGGGCCGGTCTGGCACCACATGCTCTTTCCCCGGCGCATCGCGGAAGTGAGCTCTCTTCCCAGCAGCGCATGGCGAATTTCTCCCGGCGCATGCGGGCGGCACACATACGTATCGGAGTCATCGACGTCAGTGATGCATCGCCCGAGTCCGTTCCGCTCGATCACCGCCCGGGCGGATTCCACCTCTGGAAGCTCAGGCATGTAACTTCTCCTGTTGCGATAGCCGGGAGGGCTAGTGTGGCGATGCCGAGCCGCAAGGCTACCCATCAGCTGCGGCCGGCGATCGGGTAACGCCGCAGCATAACCCGAACCCGGCAGAGGCGATGCCGCACCGCTGATCCGAGGCGCTTCACGAGACGGGCAGGTGGTCGGCTATTTCCAGCCGGAGGTCGAGTTGACGACAGGGCGGAGCGCCGTTACCGCGTGCCCAGTCCGCGGGCGAGGAGGAGCTGCCGGGTGCGGGCTCCGGTCTTGGCGAGTGACGGTCAAAGGGTCGCGGCTTGGCGAGGACATCGCCGTGTCGATAGAGCCGAGCACCGCGGCGGACCGCCTGGACATCTACGCCAGGGCCTGCGGATGCGCCACAGGTCGAGCAGGCCCCAGCAGCCGTGCCGGTCGGCGAATACGACGATCGCGGTGTCGCTGACGCCGAGCTGGCTTTGCACGTCGCGCCAGACCAGTGACCGGTCGGGATGCCCGTGCGTCTCGCGCATCAGCGAGGTGGCCGTGACTCCCGCCTCAAGCACGCGGTCCCAGCGGCAGTACGGAGTGAGGTACCGGGAGCGGATCAGCTCGGGCAGCCGTGGCCAGGAAAGGCCGGGCACGTCAGCCAGCGGCGAGGTGCCGACGCGCGATACCGGGTCAGTGAGCGGGAAGTTGTACCCGCCGAACGGGACGGCCCCGCGCACCAGCGCGACGAGTTCCTCGCGGAGCGCCTTGGCCGGCAGCGGCCGACGGCACACGGCCGCCGCCCGGTCGGCCAGTTCGTGTGAGGCCGCCATCAGCTCAGCATAGGGCGGCAAAGATCCCCCGGATCTGGGATAGGACGGCGCGTGTCATCGGCGCAGTCTGGTCTTACACCGATCCGAGGAGGAAACATGACCACCGTCCACATCGAGAACACGGTCGAGGACTTCGACACCTGGAAGGCGAACTTCGATAAGTACGAGCGGTTCCGGGCCGAGCAAGGGGTGCAGTCCTACCGGGTGAGCCGCAGCGTCACCGAGCCGAACGAGGTCCTCATCGCCCTGGAGTTCCGTGACGAGACGGCCGCGCGGGCGTTCTTGCCGAAGCTCGGTCAGATCATGAACAGCCCGCAAGCCCAGGCGCAGTTGGTGCGGCATTCGGTCCCGCGGCTGTACGCCGTCGTGACCGAGCGCGTCCCGTCGGCGGCCGGCTGATCTCAGGCGAGGGGCAGGCCAGGAGCCGGGCGCGGATAACCCTCATCGAGGGCACGCGCCCGGCCACGAGCTCATCGGCGGATATCCGGCCTGTGCGCTTCGCGCAGACCGTGCGGTCCCCGGGTTATCAGTAGAAGACGATGTAGAAGCCGAGCTTGGCGCCGGGGGTGTTGGTCCCCGGGGTAACCAGGCCGGTGAAGACCTCGGCCTGCGCGGAGGTCAGTCCGCAGAGCTTCGGCTGCGCCGGCATCATGAGCGTTGCCTGCGGGAGCTGGCCATTGAAGAGCCCGTTGTAGTCGAGCGTGACCGCGCCGTTGTGCGGGGTGAAGCCGAGGCCACGGAAGCAGGTGAAGCCGACGCGGTTCGACACCACGTTGGACGCCTTGACGTTGTAGGAGCGGGATGCGTCGAACGCACCGCCCGGCAGGATGTGCGCGTACCCAAGGGCGGTGCCCGGGCCGCCCTTCGCCAGGACGGTCGTCGCCTTCTGGCCGGTGCCGCACGTGCCTGTCTTCGAGGTCAGCCTGAGCTGGCCGCTCGCGGTCACGCAGGCCTTGCCAGTGACGGGCGCGGAACTCACGGCGGTCGCCGCCACGGCCGCGCCCGCGGATGCGAGCATCGCCGCAATAACCCCGGCGGCGATCAGGACTTTCTTTTTCATTTCAACTGCCTCCCCTGTCTTAGTGGAACTCCGCGGCGATTATGCGCCGCTTCCGTTTGAGCAGGCGGAGAAATGTTTGATGTGTGAGAAACTGTGCCAATTAGGTGTTCAGCGGACCAACCGGACGCCAATCCGTTGACCGCCTCATGCCGCGCTGGCCGTGGTACGGCAGCCGCCCGCGGCCTGCGGTTAGTCGCCGCTCGACTCGGATTCGCCCGTAAGGCCGTGCTCGATGGCGTACCGCACCAACTCGACCCGGTTGTGCAGCTGGAGCTTGCCCAGCGTGTTCTGCACGTGGTTCTGCACGGTGCGGTGGGACAGGACGAGCCGGGTGGCGATCTGCTTGTAGGACATGCCAGTGGCGACCATCCGGAGGATCTCGGTCTCCCGCTCGGACAACTGCGGTACGCCCTTGCCGACGCCGGCCGGCACTTCTGACAGCCGCCGGAACTCACCGAGCACGAGCGCGGCGAGCCCGGGGGTGAACACCGCGTCGCCGCTCGCCGTGCGCCGCACCGCGTCAAGGAACTCCTGGCGCGCCGCTGACTTCAGCAGGTAGCCGACCGCGCCGGCTTTCACCGCGTCGAGCACATCCTGCTGTTCGCCGCTCGCCGACAGGACAAGCACGTGCGCGGCTGGGTAAACCGCCTGCAGACCGCGGGTCACCTCGACGCCTGACATGTCGGGCAGCTGCAGGTCGAGCACCACCACGTCCGGCCGGGCCGCACCCGCGATGCGCAGCGCCTGCGTGCCGTCGGCCGCCGTGGCGACGACGTCGTACCCGGCCTCCGTGAGATCTCTGGCGACCGCGTCGCGCCACATTGGGTGGTCGTCCACCACCATGACTCGGATAGGAACGCTCACGTCCGCACCCTAGCTGTTGCCTGTGCCGCCGCCACCGGGCGGCCCGACGCCCGCGGCAGGCAGAGCTCCACCGTGGTGCCCTCGCCGACCGCTGAGCTGATGACGGCCGAACCACCGAGGTCGCGCAGCCGTCCGCGAATCGAATGGCTGATCCCGAGTCGCCCGGCCGCCGCCGCCTCGGCCAGCCGGCCGTCGGGGATTCCCGGGCCGTCGTCGCGGATCGTCACCCGGACCAGGTCTGGCTCGTCTTCGATCAGCACCCACGCGCGGGTCTGCTCACCGCAATGCCGCCGCACGTTATCGAGCGCCGCCTGCACCGCGGCGGTCAGCTCGGCGGCCGCCGCGCCGCCAAGCAGCACCGGCGGTGCGGGTACCGAAATCGTCACGCGATCAGTCTGCGCGGGCAGGACCAGTTGGCACAGATCCACGTCGCCGCTCGCCTGGTCGCCGTCCCAGGTTCCGCCCACCAGCGCCCGCAGCGCGGCTTCCTGCTGGCCGGCCAGCCGGCCGAGTTCTGCCGCCGCGCCACCCGCTTCCGCGCCGCGCCGCTGCACGAGAGCCAGCACCTGCAGCACCGAGTCGTGGATGTCGCGGGCAAGGCGCTCCCGCTCCCTGCTGGCCGCTTCGACCTCGGTGGCGCGCTGGCGCTGTGCCGCTAGCTCGGCGCTCAGCCTGGCCAGGTGGCCGACGCTCCATCCGGAGAGCACAAGCAGCACCGCCCCGTTGAGTGCGGTGCTGAGCGCCGCGTGACGCAGCAGCGCGAAATCGCAGCCGGCCACGATCAGTCCCACGATCGTGCCTGCCCGCCTGCCGTACCTGATGGCCCAGGCCAGGACCGGACCCGCCATCCAGGTCGCGGTCACCGGCAGCGCCCCGTGCACGGTGGCGACGGGATACTGCAGCAGCATTGTGCTCATCATGATGGCGACGGTGACCGCGAGGTCGGCGCCAAGCAGCAGCGGCGTGCGACGCGCGGGCCGCGCGTAGGCGATGGTGGTGACGACCGTCCACGCCGCCATCACCGCGATGACCACCCAGGCCCAGGCCGGCTGACTGTATTCGGATCGGTCGATAAACGCGAGCCGCAGGGCGGCATAACCGACGCTCACGAACCGGAAGACGGCCAGCGCCCGCCATAGTGGCTCGGAGAATGAGCGCTTGGCAGCCGCGGAGGCGGCGGTCACCGTCACAATCACCAAGCTACATTGAATTGCCTTAGCGGTCATTGAGCGGCGAGAGGTGTGAACCCGCTGCCGAGTCGCGCAGCCGGCAGAGCCGGGCTAGCGCGAATTCGCAGATCAGCGCGTGCTCGTACACCGTGGCCGGGACGTCGACGTTGCTGTCGACGCGCACCGGGGGCAGGGTCGCCCGCCAGCGGAAAAACGCGTCATCGCCGGTGAGGGCGGCAAGCACGGTCAGCAGTGAGGTGTCCAGCCGCAGCGAGTGCACGGCCCGCCGGTACTCCGCCGGGGTCAGGCAGAAGGCGAACGGGATATTCATCAGGCACAACGCGGTCTGGATATCCAGGTTAAGCAGACGGCGGGTGCCGGGCTCGGGATCTATCTCCGGGACCTCGAGCATGCTGAAATCGAGGTCGTCGCGCGGCCGGGCAGGCCCGCGGGCGCTGCCGAGGGCGGACAGCACCCGGTACACGTTGAGGTCGTGCTCGATCACCGCGCGGTCGCCGAGATCGGCCAGCGTGACCGGGCGCAGCCCGACCGCCGCGGCGCCGGGCAGGCGCGCGTTCCGCGCGCAGAAGTTCAGCAGGTTCGTCTCCACGACGAAATGCCTGATCAGCAGGGAAACGGCAGCCGGGGAGACAAACCGGCGCAGGAACCACAGGCACAGCCGGTCCATCGTGGCGTGCGCGGCGAACCGGACCGGGCAGAGCCGCTTGCCGACGACGATGAGCGTGACGGCCACCCGGGACGCCACCCTGATCCACGGGTAGAGCAGGGCGCGGCTGGGGCGCCGCTGGTCGCTGATCACCAGGCGCAGGGTGGCCGGGTCCATCGGGATCGCGGGATCGGCGGTCATGACCGGCCACAGGGAAAGCGCGGCTAGCTCAGACATGATCGAGCTCCTCCAGTTGCAGTGCGTAGAGCCGCGCCGTCACCCGCGCGGTCTTCACGATCCTGTTCATCGCGGCATCGTCGAAAAGCCCGGAGCGGAGCGCGGCGGTGAGCAGCCCGAAGTGCTCGCTGTCGCCTTCCGCGTGGTATCTCAGGAAGCTGAGCTGGTCGTCGCGCAGGCCAAGGCTCGCGGCAAGACAGTTCGCCCAGCCGGCCGCGTTCCGCACGCCGAGACCTTCGATGATGAACATCGCGCCGAGCAGGTCGACGGGATCGGGCTGCCCGGCCCGGTGGAAGACGAACGCGGACAGCGCCGATGAGCCGACATTCGCGCTCGTCGTGCCCGTCAGCCCCTGGTCGCCGCCGACTGCCGCGTAGTCGCGTTCGAGCAGCTGGTAGTCGCGGTGCTCATCGGCGGCGTGGCTGATGGCGGCGCTGCGCAGCCAGAACAGCTCGACAGAGAAGTTCGCGGCGGCAAGCGAGATCCACCGGCCGCCGTCGACGACCTGCTGGCGCAGGTTGAGCAGCAGCCTGCGGTAGTCCTCAAGCGTCGCCGAGCCGTCCTCGATCCGCCGCACGACCGGCACCCTGGCCAGGGTCCGCTGTAGCTCCGCCCACACCTCGGCCAGTTCGCGGAACACCCGGGTAACACCCCGTGAGTCGCCGGGCGACGGCTCGCCGAGCGGTGATGACGCCAGCTCCGCCTGGCTCGGCCCGCCGTCGGGGCCAACGCAGGTCAGCTGGGCGAAGGCCATGGTGAAGCGGCCCGACTCCGGAACGATCAGCAGCACCCGGTCACCGGGGTTCATGCGGTCGCGCGCCGCGTCGAGCATGACGAAGATGCTCGCCGCCCCGGTGTTGCCCGCCGTGTGCAGGTTGGTGAACCAGCGCTTGTCCTCGGGGGCGTATCCGGCATCGCGCAGCCGGTCGAGCAGCGTCGCGCGGAAATGCTCCGCGCTGTAGTGACACAGGATGTGCTCGGTGTCCGGGTCGATCCGCCCCGCCTTGACGAGCGCCTCGAACTCGGCGACCCCCATGTCGACCAGGGCGGGCAGCGCCGACATGTCCTGGCGCAGCCTGGGACGGGTGAACTCCGCGCTTGCTGTGCCGTCCCGCGAGTCGAGCCAGGTGCCGCCCGCCGCCGGCGTGAGCTCCTCGCCAAGCCCCGCGCTCATGCACACGGGGTGGCTGTGCGCGTGGGAGACCAGGTGCATCCAGTCCACCCGCAGGCTGAGGCCATCGGGCCGTGGCCGCGATTCAAGCACGACCGCCCCCGCGCCGTCGGACAGCGTCCAGCGCAGGAAGCTGGTGTCCGGCGTTTCCGCCGCGCCGGCGCCGAACGAACGGCTCACCAGCTCGGAGCCGACCGCCACCGCCACCGGGTGTTCGCCAAGCCGCACGGCGGACACGGCAGCCTTGAGCGCTGCCATGCCCGAGGCGCACACCCCGGCGGCCGACAGCAGCTCCATCGGGCCGCCGCCCAGCCGGCCGTGCACCATCGACGCGAACCCCGGAACGAGCAGGTCGCCCTGGGTGGTGCCGGTGGCAAGCATGGACACCTGCTGTGGGCGAAGGCCCCGGTCCGCCAGCGCCCGCCTGGCGGCCTCCGCCGCCAGCTCTTCGTTGAGCATCAGCGTCATGCCGGTCTCGTCCACGGCGTAGTGCCGCGTCTTGATACCGTTCGCCGCCAGCGTCCGCCTGCGCAACGCGGCGGACCGCCGGGTGTCCGCACCGAACCGGGCGGCGAGCTGTTCGTTGTCGACCGGATCGCCGGGCAGGAAAGCGGCGGTAGCGGTGATGTAGGCGTCGTTCATGACATTCATTCAGTCATGCGGCTAACCGGCCGGGCATGGGCTGACCTACTCAACTAACCCACGTGATTGGCACTAGGTACCGGTACTCAGCGCGGCGGGCTGGCATAGGCGCAATGCCGCTTAGGGCGTCCCGTTGTTTGGCTGCAGTTCTCATCGGGTGCCATTAATATCTTCATGACGGCTGACGAGTACAATGACGTCTACCACATCCTTCAGACCGAAGCCCCCGCTTTCTGCACCGCTCTTGAGATTGAAGTGATCGGTCTGAAGGTCGGTGCCGTCCATACACAACTTGACCTCAGCATCGGCGAACCAACGGGTGAAGGGTACCAAGACCAAAGCCTGGAAGCCTTTGCGGTTCGGGCCCAGAAACACCTTGCCGAGAGTCGGGAGAGCTGAACCGGACGACATTCGGGCTAGTACAGCGCCCAGTATTAGAGTTCGCGGACGACGATGTCCAGCGCCACCGGGGCATCCGGGCGGGTACCCGCAGGCCCCGGCTCGACCAGGTAGCCAAGCGAGCGCACCAGCCAGGCGAACTCGTCCGGCTTGGCTGGCTGCTCACCGGATTCCAGTAGCGTCCGGGTGAGCCGCCCCTTCGTCGCCTTGTTGAAGTGCGAGACCACGGAACGGCTGACCACGCCGCCGGACTCCCGCTCGTGGAGCACTCGGACGGTGACAGCATTGCCTCCGGGCACCCACAGGCCCGCGTACGCGCCCGACCGCAGGTCCACGACCAGCTGATCGCCGGCATGCGCGGCCAGCGGGGCGCGCAGTGCCTTGCGCCAGGCCGCTGACACCGAGCCAAGTGCGGGCAGCTTCACCCCGGCCGAGCAACGATAGTGCGGGATCCGGTCACCAGGCCGGAGCACTCCCCACAGGCCAGAGAAGATCAGCAGCTGATCCGTCACGACGCCCCTGCGGTGCAGGGCGGGCAGCTCGAGTGCGTCGTAGAGCACGCCGGTATACACCTCGGCCGCCAGGCCGGCGGGCGCCGAGAGCAGTTCCCGGTTGTGGGCCAGCTCACCAGCCTGGCTCTCGCTCAGGCCCAGTGCGTCAAGCGCGGCTGGCGCCCGGCCACGGGCCAGGCGGGCCAGTGCCTTAATCAGCCTGGTCCGCACGGGCGCGAGTTCGGGCAGCGCCAGCGAAGCGAGTTCGACAGGGGGCGACGCAACCGGGACTGCCTTGGTCTCCGATGGCGGGATGAGGATAAGCATCGTGGGGCAGTTCCGTGATAGGCCGATGAGATCGCGGCCCACCCTAGCGGGAAACCGCCGGCCAGCCGAACCGGCGCCATTAGCGGCCGGTCGAGCCGGCCGCCGGGCTTCCGTCAGGCGACCACGGCCCGCTGCCTGCCGGGAGACGTGCCCGGCGGCGGCATCGGCGACCGCGGCGACCGCCTGGTCGACGTCGTCCATGCTGTTGTAGAAGGCGAAGCTGAGGCGGCAGCTGGCGGGCGGCGTCAGGCCGCGCGTGGTGGGCGAGGGTGGCGCAGTGACAGCCGGCCCGGGATTCGACGCCCGCCTGGTTCAGCGCCTCGGCCACGCTCACCGGGTCGCGGCCGGCCAGGTGAACGCGACGAGCGCCGTCCGCCTCGCGGGGTCGCGCGGCCCGTAGACGGTGATCCCGCCGATGGCCTCGAGGCCGTCGAGGGCCCGTGCGGTGAGCCGGGTGTTCCACGCCTTCACCCGGTCCATCGCGGCGCGCACGGCGCGCCGGTCGACCGCCTTGGTCCATGCGTAGTAAACGGGATCGCGCGGGGACAGGGCGAGGTCGACAAGCAGGCGCAGACGCCTCGCGCATGTAGTCGAGACGTTCGGACTCGGGCCAGTCCGCCATGCTGATCCGCGTGCTCATCCACCATCACCCGGGCACGCCAGGTAAGGCCGGCGGTGCCTGCTCGGTCATCTTCGCCATGCGAGCATCGTACGCGCGTCTTAACGAGTTGCAAAGATTGTAACGGACTGGCCGGCGGAAGAATGATGCGACCTCAAGCCCACGGCCAAGGCCTGACCTGTCGGCTTAAAGGCCGGTGGAGCCGTCGATGACCTCGCGGATGAGGTCGGCGTGCCCGTTGTGCCGTGCGTATTCCTCCACTAGGTGCTGCCACATCCAGCGCACCGAGATCGTCTTCTCCCCGAGGGTGAACGTCTCATCCAGCTCCGCGCCCTCGAGCGCGGCGTCGACGGCACGGCACTCGGCCAGGTAGCGCTCGAAGTCCTCCTCGGCGGCGGCCGGGTCGGCTTCCGCGAAGTCCGCGTCCGGAGCATCGGCCCGGTAGTACAGGTCGGGCGCCTGCTCCGCCCGGTAGGTCTGCCTGACCCACCCCCGCTCGGTGTCGCTCATGTGCCGGACCAGTCCGAGCAGCGAGAGGTTCGACGGCGGCACGGCCCGCGTGGCCAGCTGTGCGGCGTCCAGTCCCGCGCATTTGCGCAGCAGCGTCGCCCGGTGCCAGTCGAGCCAGTCGCGGAGCATTTCCAGTTCGGGTTCGTTGCGGCGCTCCGGATAATGCTCTGAGCGCTCGATGTCAGGTGCAGTCCAGGCCATAACGGCACCCTATGCCGGGGGTTGACTGGGTCGCGAGCGAATTGCGGCCCCCCGGCTACACGTGCGAGCCGGATCGAGCCGTCATATAACAGGTGAGAGGCGGCCGGAGGAAGCCGCGGAACAAGGGAGTCATGGGATGACGGCGTACCTGATCTCGTTCGGCGCCCACGCCATGGACCACATCCCCGAGGAGGACCTGCCTGCCGTGGCCAAGGCCGCGCACGCGGTCTGCCAGGAGGCCATCAACGCCGGCGTGTACCTACTCGCCGGCGGACTGGAAGACCAGCGGGCGAGCATCGTGGCCACCGACGGGACGGTCACCGACGGCCCCTATCCGGAGGCCATCGGCGGAGTCACGGTCGTCGAGGTGCCCTCACGCGAGGAGGCGCTGGCATGGGCTGCCAAGATCGCCGTCGCCTGCCGCTGCCCGCAAGAGGTCCGGGCGCTCGGGCCCGACCCTGAGCTCGACGCGATGCTCCGCCAGGCGGGCAGCCGACGCTGACCGCTACCCGTGCTGGCCGAACGGTCCCACGGCGTGATCCATCACGGTGAAGGTGAATCCGGTGCTCGTGGGACGGCGCAGCGGAATGTCGCACTTGATCCGGCGCAGCACCTCGCTCCTGCTGAGGCCGAGCCCGCGCGCGATGAGCCGTTCTGGGCGCACCGGAACCGGATCCTCGAAGACGACCCGGACCTGGACCGGCCACGCCACGCCAGGCGATGCCGGCGGAGTGTCCAGCTGCCAGGCGTCCGTCCAGTCCAGGGTGAAGCGGTTGCGCCGGGCGAGCAGCGGATCAAGCAGCGTGGACGCCACCAGTTCCGGATCGTTGACGTGGTAGCCGTGGAGTTCGGCCGGATCGAAGGAGCCGACCGGCGCTCGTTCATGCACGGTGAGGTTGCTCGTCCGATCGCACGATACGCAGCGGACAAGCAGCCACACGTCAAGCAGCTTGCCGTTAGCGTTGACGCGAAACCTCCCCGCGCCCGCGGTGGCCGACTCCGACCGGCAGCCCGCGCACCGCATTGTCAGCAGCGGCAGCCTGGTCCGGCGAACGACCCAGGGCAGCACGGTATGAGGTTGTGAAGACATGATCTCTCTAGACCTGACACGAGGCCGAGTACGCGCGCGGCCTCACACGCTGCAGGACCGGGCGCGCGACGGCAGCCCGGCAGAACCGACGGGAGCGTCGGCGACCAGCGAACGGAAGAAGGTGTCAGATCTACAGAGCAGGCGTGGTCATGCGGTTTTGTCCTTTGTCCTCACAGCGACTGTCCTCACAGCGACACGCTGCGGGCAACCGTACGGGAACGCCGAAGGAAGGCTCAACCGATTTTCCTGCCGAGGCTCAGGTCAGTGCGTTCTCCAGCAGTGCCCGGTGCCGGACCATCCAGGCAGCCGACCGTGCGCGCCAGGCGATGGCCCACAGCGCGTCGCAATCACCGGCCTCCGGCGTAACGCCGGCCTGAGCCGCCTCGGCGGCGCTGTCCCGGATGGCGTACTCGATCATCGCCGTGACCAGGCCCCGCCGGCCGGCGGCCGTCAGCCGGTAGCCATCGGCGAAACGGCGTAGCTGCGCGGCCCTGGCGCGCGCGTCCGGCAATGCCTGGCGCTCGGCGATGTCGTCGTCGTGCAGTTGCGCGTTCAGCCAGCCCGTGGCCGCGATCTCCGCCAGCGGATCAGCCGGGCCCGCCGTCACCCAGTCGATGAACGCGACGGGCAGCCCGTCCCTGGCCACGATGTTCCACGGCCCGGTGTCGCGGTGGCTGAGGATCGCGTCCGGCGCGTCGCTGGCGAACGGCCAGGGATAGCAGGCCGCATTCGGCGGCGACACGAAACTGGCCGTCGCCTCGTGCAGGCCGCGCAGCAGGCAGCCGACCTGGAAGACACCCTCATCGCTCCATGCGTGCGGGTGGACGGACTCACCGGGGGTGTACGTCACGACGTCCTCGCCGTCGGCGCTGACCGCGCGCGGACTGCCGCTGAATCCGGCCCGCTCCAGATGATCAAGCAGGGCGTGCACGGCCACCGTCCACGGGCCGGCCGGGCGGCGGACGACGGCACCGTCGACCACGACAGGGCCAGGCTGCTGATCCTTCACCCCCACCAGTCTGCCGCAGCGACTTCCCGCGCCATAACGGATAACGCGCTGGTGTACGGTCGTCGCATGGAGGCAGGCGAGCTTGCGCACCTGCGCAGGGCACGGGACCTGCTCGACCGCGAGTACGCGCGGCCGCTTGACGTCCCGACGATGGCGCGCGCCGCGCTGATGTCGCCGTCGCTGTTCGCCCGCCGGTTCCGCGAGGCGTACGGCGACACGCCGTACGGCTACCTGCAGGCCAGGCGGGTGGAACGGGCGATGGCGCTGCTGCGCCACGGCCACCTGTCGGTGACGGACGTCTGCATGGCGGTGGGATTCACCTCGCTCGGCTCGTTCAGCTCCACGTTCGCCCGCCTTGTCGGCGAGCCGCCATCCGCCTACAAGGCGCGTGACCACTCGCGGCTCGTGCCTGTCCCGCCGTGCATGACGCGCGCCTGGGCGCGCCCGGGATGGATCGCCCAGCCATGCAGGATCGGCGAAGAGGTCCTCACCGGCCCTCAGTGAGCTAGCGTTGGATCCGCCGTCAGCAGCGCATCCTTCAGCAGCGCGGCCAGCACATCGAGCTGCACCTCGGCCGACGAGGAAACCTCCTCGTCCGATCCGTCAAGCGCCCGGGCGGCAAGCCCGGCCTTGCTGTCGATCAGCTCGGCGATCCGGGTGTCGATGGTCTGCGCGGCGATGATGCGCCACGCGGTGACCGGCTCGGATTGGCCGATGCGGTGGCTGCGGTCGATGGCCTGGGTCTGCTCCGCGTTGGTCCAGGACAGCTCGGCCAGCACGATGTTCGATGCGACCTGCAGGTTCAGGCCCACGCCCGCCGCGGTCAGCGAGCACACCGCGACCGCGACGTCCGGGTCGTTCACGAAGGCGTCGACACTCGCCTGCCGCCCCGCCGTCGTCTGGCCGCCGCGGATCGAGGAGAAGCGCACACCCTGGCGGGTGAAGGACTCTTCTGCCGCGTCCATCACGTCCAGGTGCTTGGCGAAGAAGACGACCTTGCCGGCGCTGCGGGCCAGCTGCGCCGCGTAGTCCGCGGCCAGTTCCGCCTTCGCCTGGCCGATGCGCCGCATCATGGTGAACACGTTTTCGCCGGACTGCGCGGCCGTCGCGTCCTTCAGCTCGGCCCGGGCCACCCGGCGGACCAGCTCGTGGTCGATGCCATCGGCGGGCACGTCACTGGTCCGGTTCGCGAGCGCTGTTTCATACCTGGCCACCATCCGGGCGGCGAGGTCCCGCTCGGCCGCCCGGATCGACCGGCCGGCCCGCCCGTCCAGCTCGACGGGGAGGTCGGCGATGCGCCGGGCGGGAATGTCGGCCGCCACGTCGACCTTGCGCCTTCGAACGACGCCGAGGTCGATCACGCACTGGCGCGCCGCGGCGTGGAAGCCCCGGTCGGCGGGGGTCAGGCCAGTGTCCTCAAGCGCGTCTGCCAGCTCGCCGAGTGGCTCGCTGTCATCGATCCAGCCAAGGAACTGCCAGATCGCCAGAAAGTCCTCGATGTCGTTGATCAGCGGGGTGCCGGTCAGCGCCATCAGCAGGGGCCGCACCGTCCGACGCCGGATGCGGTCGGAGAGCGCCAGAACGTGCTGGGAGCGCTGGGAGGTCTTGTTCTTGATGAAATGAGCCTCGTCTACCACCATGCCGCGGAAGCCGAAATCACCCAGCCACCCACGGTGGCGGTCGAGGATCTCGTAGTTGAGTACGACGATGTCGGCGAAGCCGTCGACAGTCTCGCCGTCGCTGTGCACCACGGTGACGGGGCGGTGCGGCGTCCAGCGGGCCGCCTCACGTGCCCAGTTGGTCTTGACGACGTTCGGCACGACCGCGAGCAGCGGGTAGGCGTTCGCCGCTTCCGCGGCGAGCAGCGCCTGGGCCGTCTTGCCCAGACCGGGCTCGTCGGCGAGCAGGAACGTCCGGTGACCGGCAGCGGCCGCGGCGACCAGCTGCCCTTGATGCGGCATCAATTCCAGGCCCGCCGGGGTAAACCGCGCCGTCGGCGAGGGGAGAGCCATGCACGCGGGCGCTCCGGCGCCGGCCCGCTCGAAGGAATTCAACAGCGGGCCGAGAACTTCCCAGTTGGCCAGGCGGCGCGGACGGGAGGCGCGCTGCGGCACGGCGGAGAAGTCGGGGGCGAGGAAGGGATTGGCCAGCTTCCTGGAGATCACCGACTGCGGCACGATCCGCGACTCCGGTGCGGCGGGAGCGGTCGCGGGCTCCGGCTGCGCGACCTCCTGCGGCGCCGGCTCGATGCCGAGGTCCTGCTCCATCTGCCTCTTGAGCGACCGGGCAGCGTCGGAGATGGTGGCGTCCTCGGCGAGCAGCGCGAGCAGCCCAGCGTCACCGACGGCGGTCGCCGCGAGGATGGCTGCGATGCCTTCCAGGCGTTTGAGCTGCTCACTCCGATGAGAGTTACTCCCAGGCGCCGTCCGGACACGGGCACGCTCGTCCCGCAGCAGCATCGCGACGGCCTGGAACTTCGCACGCACGGCAGGCGTCACCCGGCCGCGCCTGGCGGCCGCCTCGACCTCCCGCACGGTCCTGGAAAGCACTGATACGACGTCGTCGCGGCGGCGGACGCGCTGCTGCCGGTGCGGGACGGTACGGCGAGCGCCCTTCTGGCGCTGGCCTGCTTGAGCCACAAACTCCTCCTCTGGCTGCCTGGCTCGTTGAGCTCGGCAGCATGCCGCGCAGCCCCGCTGAAGCCGCGGGGTACGGCCCAGGCAGCGGGCCTGTTGCTTCGGGTGCCTGGCCGGCTTGCGGATCTCCGAGGATCGACGCAGCTGGCCACGGCAAGCATTTCACGCCGACCCGAAGCCGCCGGCGGATGGGCTGGTGATCACGACACCGGGAAAGTCGTCTGACGTCCCGTGCTGATCTCAACCGCCTTCACACTATCAACAACGGCAAGGGCGGGGAATTCCCGGCCCTGCCCCGCGTCACCGCGCAGCCATGCAGGATCGGAGAAGCGTCACCGGCCGACCCTGCGTAGGGTCACATCCATGGCACTCTCCATTACGCACACGCCCGTGTACTGCACCGACCTGGACGAGGCGCTCGCCTTTTACACGCAGCGGCTCGGCTTCGAGGTCCACGACGACGTCCCGATGGGGCCAGAGATGCGCTGGCTCACCATCCGCGCTCCCGGCAGCGATCACGACCTGCTGCTCGCCGCGGTCGACCACCACATCCCGCCGGCCGACAGGCAGGCGATGCGCGAGCTTGTCGCCAAGGGAGACTTGGCAGTCTTCATCCAGGTCGACGACCTGGACAAGACCTTCGAGTCGCTGCGCGCCGCCGGGGCGGAGATTCTCCAGGAGCCGATCGACCAGGTCTATGGCGTCCGCGACGCCGCCGTCCGCGACCCGAGCGGCAACCACCTGCGGCTCAGTCAGCCGCTCGGCTGACGCTCGGGAATCTTCCTACCAGGCCGCCTGCCCGCGCCGTCACGCGATGACGGCGCGGCAGGCACAGCTCAGGCAGGCACAGCTCAGTGGCTGCCCCACAGCGCCTGATGCCACCATCGCCGGGACAGCAGCATCCCCCACTGGAACTGCCGCGGGTGCTTTCCGTTCCAGCCGTGGATGCACCGGTACTCATCGAGAATGCAGTCACCGGAGCAGCCGTCGCCTGCGCAGTGCCGGCAGTGCGCGGGCCGCCTGGCCTCGGCCATGTGCATCTCCACCGGGGATCGGGTACTGTCTCCCCCTCCGCCCGCATGATAACGCCGAACGGTTGTCAGTCTCCGCACGCCAGGTCCCACATCACGCCGGCCAGCCGGTCGTAGTCGCCCGCGGTGTTGTACGGCGCCGCCGCGATGCGCAGGTAGCCGGCCCCGCCGAAGTGGACAGGCGCGACCTCGATCCGCTGCCGTGACAACGCCTCATACAACGAGTCTGTCTGGTCAGGTGAAACCACGAACCCGTTCGGTAGCGGAACAAGGCGCATGGCCGGCGCGGGGCGCGCGGGCAGCCGCTCCAGCGAGACGCCGAGCGCCTCGGCGACCGTCCGCTGGCCGTCGGCCGCCATGGCGGCGAGCCGGGCGACGCCTGTCCAGCCGCCGGCCGACTTCCAGTACGCCAGGCCGTCGGCGGCCGCCAGCCAGCCGGCGTAGTCCCAGGTGCCCGGGTAGTCGAAGGCCGCCGCGTACCCGTCCTCCAGCTGCCAGCTGAGCACGGTGGGCGCCACCTCGGCGCCTGGCTTGCTCCACAAGATGGCGCTGCCGCGTGGCGTGTAGGCCCACTTGTGCAGGTTGCCGATCCAGTAGTCGGCGCCGAGCGCCGCGATGTCATCGTCCAGCTGGCCCGGCCCGTGCGCCGCGTCGACGAACACCAGTGCCCCGCTGTCAGACAGCGCCGCGGTCACCGCCGCGACCGGGATGACGGTGGCGGTCGGCGAGGTGATCCTGTCGACCACGACCAGCCGGGTGCGCGGCGAGCAGGCCGCCGCGTACGCCGCCACGATCTCGTCGTCCGCGGCGCCCACCGCAAAGGCAGCCTCGACAACCCGGGCACCCGACCGCGCCGCGTGATGACCGAGCGCCTTGCGGACCGCGCCGTAGCCATGGGTGCCGATCACCAGCTCGTCGCCGGGGCGCAGCGCGAGCGAGCCGAGCACGGCGGACACTCCCTCGGACACGTTGCGGACCCACGCCGCGCGCGCCGGGTCGATGCCGAGGAATCCGGCCGCGTGCTTGCGGGCCTCCGCGATCAGCCCGGGTAGCTCGACGCGGTTGAAGCGGTGCGGATTGCGCTCGGCGCGCTCACGCCAGGCGGCGGCTGCCCGGCGCACTGCGACCGGCGCGACACCGAACGCGCCGTGGTTGAGGTGGACGACGTCGGGGTCGAGTCCGAAGGCCTCGATGAGGAGGGAGTCCATGAACGACATACTGTCCCACGCCGCCCGTGACCCCGCCAGCGCGGTCCTGTAGCCTCGGTGCCGTGATCCGTGGCTTCGGGATTATCGGCGCCGGCATCATCGCGGCCATCCACGCTGACGCTATCGAGCTGTTGCCGGATGCCCGGCTGATCGCGGTCACCGATGTGGCCGCCGGTGCCGCCGCGGCGTTCGCCGCCGCCCGCGGCTGCGCGGCGGAACCCAGTGTCGATGACCTGCTCGCCCGCAATGACGTCGACGTCGTATGCGTGTGCGTGCCGAGCGGCCAGCACGCCGAGGTCGGCATCCGCGCGGCTAAGGCGGGCAAGCACCTGGTCATCGAGAAGCCGATCGACGTCACCCTGGAGGCCGCCGACCGGCTGCTCGCCGCGGCGCGCGAGGCAGGCGTGGCGTTGACGGTGGTGTCGCAGCACCGCTTCGACCCGGGTGTCATCGCGCTGAAACGGCTAATCGACGACGGCGCGCTTGGCACCCTGGTGCTCGGCGAGGCAAGCACCAAGTGGTACCGCACCCAGGAGTACTACGACAGCGCGCCGTGGCGCGGCACCTGGGCGCTTGACGGCGGGGCGCTGCTCAACCAGGGCATCCACTACGTCGACCTGCTCCGCTGGTGCATGGGACCGGTTATTGAGGTCACCGCGGTGTGCACCACGCAGACGCACGAAATCGAGGTTGAGGACACCTCACTCGCGGTCGTCAGGTTCGCCTCCGGCGCGGTCGGCACGATCGGCGCGACCACGGCCGCCTACCCCGGCTTCCCGCAGCGACTGGAGATCACCGGAACGCAGGGCACGGTGACGATCGAGGACGGCCGGCTTGCCCGCGCCGCCCTGCGGGAGCCCGTGGACACGGGCAGCGCCGCGGGCTCGGCGCCGCCGGCCGCGGCGGACCCCGGCGGCCTGGACGCCACGATCCACGCCGCGCAGCTCGCGGATCTGCTCGCGGCGGCCGCCGAGGGGCGCGAGCCCGCGGTCAGCGGCCAAGACGGCCGCGACGCGCTGGAGATCGTCCGCGCCGTCTACGAGTCATCGCGCACCGGCCGCCCGGTGAGGCTCGCCCCGTGACCGTCACCCTCAGCGGGTTCGCCGACGAGATCTCCGCCGACCCCGCGCAGCAGCTCGCCGTGCTCGCCGCGGAATCCATCACGCACCTGGAGCTGCGCAGCGCGTGGTCGGTGAATGTCGCCGACTTCACCGACGCCCAGCTGGCCGCGTTCCGCGCCGCGATCGACAGCGCGGGAGTGCGGGTCTCGGCGATCGGCTCCCCCATCGGCAAGATCCCGATCGGCGCGCCGTTCGAACCGGAACTAGACCGGATGCGCCGCATCGCGGACATCGCCGCCGAACTCGGCACCACGCTGGTGCGCGTCTTCTCGTTCTACCTGCCGGCCGGCGAGCCGCCGGAACGTTACCGGACGCAGGTCATCGACCGGATGGGTGCCCTGGCGCGGATCGCGGAAGAGCGCGGCCTGATCCTCGCCCACGAGAACGAGAAGGAGATCTACGGCGACGTCCCCGAGCGGTGCGCCAACCTGATCACCAGCGTGGGCTCCCCCGCGCTGCGGGCCACGTTCGATGCCGCCAACTTCGTGCAGTGCGGGGTGCGGCCGTTCACCGAGGCCTATCCGCTGCTCCGGCCGCACCTGGTGTACTTGCAGGTCAAGGATGCGCGGGCGGCGGGCGGCGAGGTCACCCCGGCGGGCGAGGGCGACGGGGAGATGCGCGAGACGCTGTCTGCCCTGCGCGACTCGGGCTTCACCGGGTACATGTCGCTCGAGCCGCACCTGGACCTCGCCGGACGCCAGGGCGGCTTCAGCGGCCCTGACAAGTTCCGGCAGGCCGTCCAGGCGCTGAAGCGGCTACTCAACGAACTGTCGATCGGCTGGCAGTGATCAAGCAGAATCGCTCCGTGCTCGCTCGGAGGTCTGTCATGGGTGCCGCTGACGGAGATCCGCACCGGCGGACGTCGTCGCCGCCTCTGATCTCCCTTACATTCGGAGCCTGGAGTCCCAGCCTGGTCTTAACGACACCAAGCTGGGAACTCCCGTGACGGCTTCTGAGCTGGCGGAACTGGTGGCGCGTGACGCGCTCGGCGATCACGTGAACGCTGTCGGTGATGCTCTTTCTGCACTGCCTTCCTTCGGCGGCGTCTGGTTCAAGCAGGCCGGCGCCGGCGTCATCATGGTTGCCCTGACAAGCCCGCCGACCGCCGCCGTCACTCAGTTGGTGAACAGCGAGGTTCCGGCGAACTCGGCTATCGATTTCGTCCAGGTTCCGCTGAGCTACAACCAGCTGAATGCCCTCTACCAGAAGATCACCGCCACCCCGCTGACGGAGAGCGGCATCACGCTCGTTTCGATCGACACGGTGAACAACACCGTCGACGTGGGTGTTGCCACGCAGGCGGACGTCAGCGCCGTCTACACCACCTACGGTCGCACGGGACTGACCGTCACCGTCACCCCGGAATCAACGCCGGACTGACATGAAGCTGACGTTTATACCACCCCGAGACTTAACCACGCCACCATCGACATCGCTATCCTCACCGCTGATTTGCCAGCGGACGAGAAACCCTGACTAACTGGCCTTGCCGCTAGCCCCGGCCAGACCGCCCCGGCCCCGGGCGACCCCGGGCGGAGTCGGACACGGGTCCCCGGCCGGCACTCCCGGGTTCCTGGCGCGAAACACGCCCGCGCGGACGCAACCCAATCGCCCGCGTTCGGCGTCTTACAAGCATGCCGAGAAGGAAGCTCGCCGTGCGCGGCCCCGTTGCCCTCGCAGCGGTCGCGGCCGCCCTCGCCGTGGCGCTGGTCCCCGCGGGCGCACGTGGCGCAACAGCACGATCAGGGTCATCCCGAACGGATGCCACTGTCTGCCCCACCGACACCTGGGGCACCTCAGTCACCAACGCGGGCCACGTGGGCTGGATACGGTCACTGCCCGCGAGCCCGACCGGCGGAGGGCTGCCGGGCCCGGTGAACGCGGCCGGCGTCGTCATCTTCGCGGGCGACAGCGACCTCACCGCCTTCCGGAACGCGGGAGGGGGCCGGCTGTGGAACATCCACCTGAACCCGGTCAACGGGGAGCCGGCTTCCTTCGCGGGCCTGTGGGCGTCGACCACGGCTGCCTACACCCTGGTCAAGTACTCGGTCGCGGGCAAGCCGACCGAGCGCCTGGTGGAGCTTGACCCCAATACCGGCAAGACCCTGTGGGGGATCAGCCTGGGCGGCTACGCCGAGAACGTGAACGCGAACGGCAACGTGTACGGGTTCGCGGTCGGCGGCACGATCGTGGCCGTCGATCTCTTCACCAACCGGGTCCTGTGGCGGCAGAAATTCGGCCGGCCAGCCCGCGACGGTTCCTACAACACGCAGCTGGCCTGGGCGGGCGGTTACATCGTCGCCGTGTCCGGCGCGGCCACGCCGGGTGCGACCACGGGCACGGCCGCGGGATTCGTTTATACGACGGGCAAGCGGGCGTGGAGGAGGACCGGCATACCTAACCAGCCGCACCTGGCCGCGGTCAGCGGGACTGTGCTGCTGTCCAACGGCTACGGCAACAGCCCCAAGTCGACCGTTTTCCCGATGACCGGCCTGGCCGCCGCCACCGGCAAGACCCTGTGGCGGGTCAAAGTCAAGCACTGGGTAACTGGCGTGTGGACGTCGCCCGGCGTGGCCGCCTTCACCGACTCGGCCCGGATCTATGAGGTGGACACGGCCAGGGGCCTGCGCTGGTCCGTATCCGGCCGTCCGGGCGCGCTGGCGATGCTCCACACCGACCTGGTCTACGTTCAGGCCGCGGCGGCCGGCCCGGGCCGGCCCCCGGTCGATCGCGTGTACGACCGGCAGCAGAAGAACGGGGCGCTACGATGGACCCGGCCCGGTGACCCGGCGTACATCCTCGCGCCCGACGGCCCCACCCTGGTGCTCGTCAATTCCAGCCCGCTCAGCCCGCAGCCCGGCACCTCGGTCTACGCCGTCTACCGGAAGAACGGGAAGCAGCTCCATCCCGCGGTCGCGCTGCCCGCGGCCGTACTGACCCCGCCGGGTGTCTTCAACTCTGGCACCTACATCGAGCTCAACCCGCGCGAGTGCGAGCCCGGCTCGCTGGCCACGGAACCATGATCGTGGAAGATTAGCGCCCTTATAGAAGCTCCATCTCGACGCGAATACTCCGACGAGATTCGCCAGTAAGCCTTCTACCGGCTTGACCCTCGAATACTGACACGCTGCCTAGCGATTCATTGCCGCGCAATTCCCGAGAGCGGATGAGCGGACTCAGATGCCGAGGAAGGCGCCGATCATCTCGGTGACGAAGGCGTGGTCGTCCGCCTGGGGCAGGCCGGATACCGTGACCGTGCCGATGACGCCCACATCCTTCACCCTGACCGGGAAGGCACCGCCGTGCGCCGCGAACAGCCGCGGCTCGACGCCCAGCGCCTCGCCGAGCTCCCGCCCGCGTGCCGCGAGGCGCCTACCCACCAGGTAGGAAGCCGCGGCGAAGCGGTTGACGACGTTGACCTTGCGCTCGATCCACGCGTCGTTCTCGGCCGTGGTGCCGGGCAGGGCGGCGTGGAAGAGCTGCTGGCCGTGGCGCCGGATGTCGATCGTGACCGGCAGTCCCCGTTCCGTCGCGGCTGCCACCATCGCGCTGCCGAGCCGCCACGCGTCGGCGTTGTCGAACCGGGTGAATACCAGCGTTCTTTCCTGCACCTCAAGCGAAGCGATCAGCGTCTCGTCATCGGTCATGGTCGCCATCGTCTCATCCGGCGGCTCAGAACAGGTCGGCGGCGATCTTCCGTCCCCGCTGCCGCAGGCCGTCCAGGTCGGTGCCGAGCACCAGGCCGTGCTCGCGTGCCCGGTCGACCGCGGCGTCCCAGGCGCGCAGGTAGGCGTCCGCGTCGGGATAGAGCGACGAAAGCCGATTCGCGGGGTACGGGACCGTCTGCCCGATGAGCGCCGCGAGCGGGTTGCCCGGCCTGGTACCCGAATAGGTTGCGCTGGGCGCCTCGAGTTCGGGTACGCGGATGCCGCCTGTCGCGTTGCCCGTCTCGTCCCGGTGGATCCCCGCGTCGAGGGAGGCGTCGATCAGCGGGAACCAGGGCGGCGGCGTCCCGCCGTCCACCCAGCGCACCAAGTGCTCGAGCGCGGCGTTGCGCACCCAGCGCCAGTCCATGGTGTTGGCGTCGCTGGCCGGCGGGAACACCGGCATGCCCTCGCGCAGGAGCATCGGGGTCATGTCGGGGGTCTCGCCGATGTGGCCGGCGCCGGCGATCTCCCAGAACCGGAACGTCGACGAGTCGGGCTGGCGGACAGGGACGTTGTGCAGCGTCTCGCTCTCGCTGTTGAGCACGAGGACCGGCACCCGGCCGCGGTCGTTGATGGCGGAGCTTCCGCCGTAGAGCCCGTCGCCGCGCGGCCCGAAGGTGACCATCATCGGCTGGTCCGGCGGGTAGACGCACAGCCCCCAGTGGGTGAGCAGCAGGTACCCGTCGATGCACCGCTCGGAGTCGTCGGCGATGTTGAGGTAGGCGCCGAGCCGCGCCGACGACTGGGACGCGCCGCAGGCGATGACCAGGCGCGGCTCCAGGCCGCCAAGCGGATCGATGCCGGTCGTCTGGCGACCGGGTCCGACGGCGCGGGCGGCCTGAGTGAAGATGTCGAAGGAGTACGCGTCGCCCGGATGGTGCAGCGTCCCGTACCTTTCGTGGTCGATGCGCGGCAGGCCCGGGGTGGCGGGGAAGCCAGGCCCCAGCGACGGCTGGCCGTCGATCGCGACGGCTTGCGTGGTGATGCCCACCCAGGCATACCCCTCGCGCATCTCGTGCTCCGACGGCGCGCCGAGGTCAAAGCCCGCGGTCACGTTCAGCCAGAACGCGATGACGACCCCGTTGAACCGCGCCGGGTCGGCCGGGCGGGCGACGTACATCCGCGTCCGGTACTCCGCCGGCTGCCCCGGCTGGACCGTCCACTGCCCGTCGCGTCCGACGGCGGTGCCCGGGACCGGCTCATAGGATTGGGCGACGCCGTCGAGCAGGAATTCCTCGATCACGTACCCGTAGGCGGCGGCATCGGCCGGGCTCCCGAACGCCCAGCCCCTGCCGCCGGTCACCGGGCCGCTCAGGGTCGCGGTCCGCTGTTCTGGTCCCGTCATCGCCGCTGCCTTCCGCCATCCGATTTGTCCGCGTCTATCTTGCTCCGGCGACCGCCCAAAATACGAGACCCGCGCCGGCGAAAACCTCACCCGTTCCTCTGGTCACGCCAGGCCACCCACCGTTCGACCTCGCTGCGGGCGCCCTCGCCAATCCCTGCTGCCGCGACCGCTCGGCCGGGGTGCCGAAGGCGAAGCCGTACTCCGCGTACTCCGCCGCGAAGCACGCGCGGCGGATCTGCGCGTAGTCGGCGTGCTGGGGCCTGATCTGCACTCCGATGCGAACCTGGCGCCCGGGATCAATCGTCATCGTGCCGTGCCGCCTCCTGTGCTCCGCTGAGTCCAGTGTCCCCAACCGCGACGGCGCAAGCGGCGTCTTAGAGGCATGCGAGCGCGACTCCTCCTTGTTGCCGTTGTCGCCGCCGGTCTCGCGGGATGCGCGACGGCGTCGACCTCCGTGCCTGCCGGCGGCCAGGCCTCCTCCCCGCCTGCGATAAGCGCCCCCTCGGCGACGGCCCCGGGTTCCTCCTCCGCCCCGGCGGCCGCTACGACGTCGCCGGCCGGCCCGCCGTCCGCGCCGTCTGCCACTGGTTCCTCCGGCGCGGTGTGCGGCACGCCGCCGTCGCCTGACCTGGAGACCGGCGAGCTGACCGGGGTCGAGTTCGTGTCATCGTCGCAGGGCTGGGCGGTCGGGCAGGGCGCGATCCTCGCCACGTCGGACGGCGGGGCGCACTGGGCGGCGCAGCTCACCGGCCGGCTCGATCTCACCGCGGTCGATTTCATCAACGCGAGCGACGGCTGGGCCGTGGGCACCGACTCGCTGCTCGCCACCACCGACGGCGGTGCGCACTGGACGCGGTTGTCCGAGCCCTGCCCGCTGATCCGCTCCGTGCACTTCACCTCCGCCCTCGACGGATACGCGGTGGCGGGCGGCGGCGTGACCATGGTCGGCGGCTTCGGCACGGAGATACCTGACACGGGCGGCGTCGTGCTTGTCACTCAGGACGGCGGCCACATCTGGGGAGAGATGGCCGCGCCCGCCAACGCGCAGAGCGTGTGCTTCAGCGACGGGCAGGACGGCTGGCTGGGCGCGAACGGCCAGCTGTACCGGACGGAAGACCACGGCCAGTCGTGGACCGCGATGACCTCTCCGCCCGCGACGAACGAGGGCGGCTACGTGGCGGAGATGAGCGTGCAGTGCACGGGCCCGGACGCGGCCTGGGCGGTGCGCTCGGGTCCCGGCGCTGGCATGAGCCAGCAGCCGCACGTCGCCTACCACGCGGATGCCTCCGGCGTGACGGCCATCTACGCCGAGCAGTACTACCACCTCAGCGGAGACCCGACGACGCGCTCGCCCGGCGCCTACTCCGGGCCGTTCTCCGCGCTGAGCCCGTCGGCGGCGGTCTTCATCGACTCGTGCGCACCGTGCGGTGCGGGGACCGCTCCCTGGGCGGTGGCGACGAGCTCCGGCGCGGCCCTCGCCGAGCAGGGCAATGTCGGCGGCCTCAACTTCGCGCAGGCGGCGGCGTTCCTGTCGTCGCAGACCGGGTGGGTCGCGGGCACCTACAGCGAGGTGCCCGCGAAGGGCAAGAGCCGCCACCAGCAGCGCATCGTCGCGACAACCGACGGCGGCAAGACCTGGCAGACCCAGTGGGCAAGCCCCTGGATCAATGGCATCGGGCAGCAGTAACGGCGGGGTGACGGCACCCGGCGTGAGCCGTCCGCCTACCCGAGGGTGAGACGGCAGATCGTCGGGTGCCCGCACAGCTTGAAACATTTTCCGCCGGAGATGTCCGCTTTCGCAAGCGGCCTGACAGTCGATAGGTTCGTCGTATGCGCCTCACGGTCCTCGGCGGAACCGGCGGGTGGCCGACCGCCGGCACGGCGTGCAGCGGCTACCTGGTCGAGCACGACGGCTACCGGGTGCTCATCGATCCCGGCTACGCGACGTTCCCGCGCCTGCTCGAGCACTGCGACGCGGCTGACGTTGACGCGGTGCTCATCAGCCACGGCCATCCCGATCACTGTGTCGACCTCAACCCGCTGCTTCGCGCCAGGGCGTTCGCGGAACTTCCCGTGCCGCCGCTGCCGGTGTACGCGCCGCCCGGCGCGCTCGCCGCGGTGCTGGCGCTCGACCGCCCCGGCATGCTGGACGACACGTTCGAGCTGCGCGAGTTCGCCCCAGGCACCGCCTTCGAGACCGGCCCGTTCGCCGTGCGCAGCTGGCTGCTGCCCCATTGGGAGCCCAACGCGGGACTGCGGCTGCACGTCGGCGGCGCCGTGCTCGCCTACACCGGAGACACCGGCCCGAGTCCCGCCCTGTCCGCCCTGGCGCGCGACGCCGACGTATTCCTTGCCGAGGCAAGTTATCCAGAACGGGTTCCCGGCGACTCCGTCCAGTACCTGTCGAGCGCCCGCCAGGCGGGGCAGACCGCCGCTACGGCCGGAGCCCGCAGTCTGGTGCTGACCCACCTGATGCCAGGCACTGACCCGGGCGCCGCGATCGAAGCCGCAGCGGCCGGCTACGACGGCGGAGTCTCCGTCGCGGTCCCCGGGCTCGCCATGCCCGCGACGGTCAGCTGAGGATCCGCGCCACCGGCAGCGACGACAGGCGCTGCGCGGCGCTCAGGAACGCCTTGCGTTCTGCGGCCGTCAACTCGGCGAGCAGGCGCTCCTCGTTGCGCTGAATCTCGCCCTGCACCGCACGACGGACACGGTCCCCGGCCGCGGTGATCGACAGCAGCCTGGCCCGCCGGTCTCCGGGATCAGGCTCGCGGCTGATCAGGCCCGCGGCCTGCAGGTCGTCCAGGGTGGCGATGATCCGGGTCTTGTCCGCGCCGATCTTCTCCGCCAGCGCGGCCTGGGTGCTCTGCGGCGCGTCCCGCAGGCCGTTGAGCACCACGTAGCCCCACATCGTGATTCCGTGCCTGGCCAGCACGGGCAGCTCGGCGTCGATGAGCGCCCGCACCAGCGGCTGCAGCATTGCGGCCAGGTCCTGCCGCTCGTGATCTTCTTCCATCGTCCGCCAAAGAATACGCTTCGACATACTGTGTGTGTACGCCTATAATAAGCTCATGCTTACGATCATCGATGAGATCGTCACACTCGACGCGCACGCGGTGCGCGCCAGCGTCGCGCTCGTGTCCCGCGCGCGGGGCCGGGACATGACCGCGCCGACGCCCTGCCCGGACTGGACGCTGCACGGCCTCATCTCGCACATGGCCGCGCAGCACTACGGGTTCGCCGCCGCCGCCGTGGGCGACGGCGAGCTAACGCGGTGGCGTCCGCGGCGCCTGAGCAGCGATCCCGTCGCGGACTACCGGGCGGCGGCGGACACGGTGCTCGCCGCGTTCGCCACCGGCGGGGTGCTCGACCGCCAGTTCCCGCTGCCCGAATTCGCCGGCTCGCCTGTCGTCCCTGGACGACAGGCGATCAGCTTCCACTTCGTCGACTACGTGGTGCACTCGTGGGACGTCGCCAAGACGCTCGGCCTCGAGGCTGAGTTCCCGGCGGACGTGCTTGAGGTGGCGCTGCGGGTGGCGCTTGCCGTGCCTGACGACGGCAGCCGCCTGGCGCCTGGTGCCGCCTTCGCGCCTTCCCTGGCCGTGGGCGGCGGTTCAACGCTCGACCTGATCGTGGCGATACTCGGGCGCTCACCGGGCTGGAAGCGCCCGGCGTTACGGCTCACGGGCGATGCCGGCCGAGGAAGGTGAGCAGTGCCTGGTTGAACTGGGCTTCGGCTTCCAGGTTGGGCAGGTGCCCGGCGCCGTCGATGGCGACGAGCTGCGGCCGCTTCAGGCTGGCGACGATCTCGGCCGTCACCGCGGCGGTGGACCACGGATCCGCGGTTCCCGCCACGACGAGGGCGGGGATGTCGAGGGCGGCGAGCATGGGCCGGTAGTCGGGCCTGCGGCCACGGCCGCGCAGCGCCGCCGCGGCGCCCGCCGGCGGGGCCGCGGCCATCATGGCGTCGACCCGGGCGCGGACCGCGGGCGGGCAGGCCGGACCGTACAGGCCGGTGTGCATGTAGTCGACGAGCACGCCCATCCCGTCGCGCTCGGTCGCGTCGGCCCGCTCGTCCCTGGTCCGCAGGTCCTGCGGCGAGGGCGGCTCGGCCGTCGTCGCGATCAGCCCGAGGGCCCAGCACCGCTCCGGCGCGGCCGCGGCGAGTTCCATGGCCACCAGGCCGCCCATGCTCAGCCCGACCACCGCCGCCCGGGCGATACCCAGCCCGGCGAGCAGTTCCTCGATGTCGGCGGCGTACTCCCGCATCGCCACCCGCCCAGGCGTGACGGGGCTGGCACCGAAGCCGCGAAGGTCCGGCGCGAGCACCCGGAAGCAGCCGCGCAGCGCGGCCACCTGCGGTTCCCACAAAGTCCGGTCGAAGGGATGCCCATGAATCATGACAACGCACTCGCCGCTGCCGGCCTCGTCATAGGAAAGTCGCACCGGGGAAGCCTAGACCAGGCCGGTGTCACATCCGCGCGGGCCCGATCGTCGTGTCTGACATGACCGCAATCGCAACCCCGGCGAACCGGGCAGCATTGCGTGACCTGCTGCGAGCGGAGAACGAGCAGCTCACGCAACTCCTTGGCGGGCTCACCGCGGCGCAGTGGCAGACGGAGAGCCTGTGCGCAGGCTGGACCGTCAGGGAGGTCGCCGCCCATCTCACCGCGGTCCTGGCACGTGGCTACCCGCTGCCGTTCCTCCGGATCAAAGCACGGACAGCCCTGCTGGAGACAGTCGTCCACCAGCAGGACATCCGCCGTCCGCTCGGCGCGGCACGCGAGATCCCGGCGAGCGTCCTGTGCACCGTCCTCGCGACCGCCGCGCGGACCTACCCCGCGCGCACTGGCGGGCTGTGCCTGCAGGCATTCGACCTCCCGTGGATCAGGTACGACGACGGCCCGCCGGTCACCGGGCCCGGCGAGGCACTGCTCATGGCGATGTGCGGCCGCCCCGCCGCGCTCGCGGAACTGACGGGTGCCGGCGTCGCCATCCTGGCGTCGAGGATCGGGGGCAAGCGGCCCCGCTAGACGGCCGGCGGGTCCACCGGCTTGCGGCGTTCATCCAGAATCTCGCGGAAGGCGCTGATGTCGGCGCCGGAGTGCGCCTCGGCCAGGGCTGCGGTCTCCGCGAGCAGCGCCGCGGCGGCCTCGAGTGCCTGCTCCGCCGGTCCCGCTGTCAGGGTGCCAAGCCGTTCCGCGAGCCGCGCGGGCGCCACAGCGAGCCCGGACAGGAGCTGGCGCTGCCACTTGAGCTGACGATGCGGCAGGTAGACGCGGTTGAGCGCCAGGACGGCCCGCACCACAGCGTGTCCCGTCCTTGTCAGCAGATCCGCCGCCGCGAGGTCGTCACCGCGGCTGACGAGCGCCTCGCGGGCCGCCCAGCCGGCGAGCGCCGCCGGGGCGAGCGCCTGCTCCACCAGGGCGGTCACCAGGGTGTCCGGGTAGGCGTCCGCGCGCAGCCGCCAGGACGCCATCAGGTCGGCCCCGATCAGCGGGCGCGACCGCTGGATGGCAGCCAGCCGCATGTGCCTGACCGGGTCGGTGCTCGACCCGAGGACCACGTCGTCGAGGAACCGGTCGATGGAGCCGACAAGGAAGTTGCTGACGGTGATGTCGAGCTCGCCGACCCGGTAGTCCTCGCTCCACTCCTGGTCATCCGCGTCGTAGTCCCACAGCGCCGCCAGTTCGCCGCCCAGTGCTGCCACCGGTCCGAGGCGGTCGGCGTCGGCCGGTGGCCGGACCCAGTAGCAGTCAAGTTCCAGGTCGGAGAACCTGTCGGCCAGGCCCGCGCCCACCGACCCGGCCACCGCCAGCGCGGCGAGGTTGCCGTTTCCCGCATAGGTCCCGGCGACTCGCGCGGCGACCTCCATCCGCCATGCGGCATGGACGTTCTCCGCGCCCGGGGCGCTGCCTGATTGCTCCACGGCCCGCCATCCTGCCACGCTCGCGCCCGGCCTGTCGCCGCATCCCTGCTCGGTCACGCGTAAAGGAATCCTTGACACGATGCATTGCGGTGCACTGCAACCTCCCGGACTCCGGGCTGGTGGGCGTCGGCGCAGACTCGATCGAACACGGCCAGGCCCTGAGCCGGCCCGAACTCGATGCGCTCGGCGCGCGCGGAGGGGCCTGGACCCCGACGCTCTGCGCCGTGCTCGGACGGCGCGACTCCCCCGATCCCGAGGTTCGCAGGCAGGTCGGCGAGCTGCGCGAGCGGCTCCGTGACCACCTCTCGTACGCCGTCGCCCACGGAGTCCGGATCCTGGCTGGCAACGATGTGGTCGGCACGATAGCGGAGGAGATAGCGCTACTCTCCGATCACGGTCTCACCGTCGAGCAGGCCATCGCCGCCGCGGGGTCGATCGCGCGCGACTTCCTCGGCATCCACCCGGACGGCGACATCGTCACCTACGACGACGATCCGCGCGACGACCCTGGCGTGCTCGCCCGCCCCGCGGCGGTCGTGGTCCGCGGGGTGCGCGTCACGTTAGGGTCCGGCCGTAGCGTCTGGCCCTGCTCCAGATTGAGGGCTGGGCCGGTCAATTCCCGTCAGCCGCGGCCCACTCCTCATGTGCGGCGAGCATGCGGGCGTGCAGTGAGCGCAGTTCGCCGTCGGTGACGCCCGCCAGGCTGACGCGCATCGACTCCAGGGCGGCCCGCCAGTCGCCGTAGGCGGTCAGGTCGCGGGTGAACGGCTGGTCGCCGATCCGCTGCAGCCGGATACCGCGCAGCACGCCGGTGCCCGTGTCGTCGCGGCGCTGCACCACCAGCACCCGGGTGAACCGCCCGTCCGGCGGCGAGGACAGCATCAGGTGCGACGCGGCGACATCGGCGGGAGCCGGGCTGGCCGGGCGCACGTCGACGTAGCCGAATGAGCCCGCCGCCGGGTCGTGCCTGAAGGTCCAGCCCTGCGCGCTCGCGCCGGAGATCTCATACCTGAACGGGCCCTGCCTGATCTCTCCGTCGATGACCTCAACCGGGTCACGCAGGGCGTCACCGAGGCCGAGATCGGGCCACCAGGGACGGCCGTCGACGGTGACGAGCAGCACCAGGTGGTTCAGTTCGGGGACCGCGCGGTCCTCCGGCTTGTTCCAGACCTGGCCGAAGCGGCGCTCCACCGCGAAACCCAGGTCACGGAGCACGAGCTCGAACGCGCCGTTGTGGTGAAAGCAGTAGCCGGCGTTGCCGCCCGCCGCGACCCGGGCCAGCGTCTGGCCCGGGTCGGTGGAATCGGGCCGGCCGAGCATGATCGCGAGGTTCTCGTACGGGATGGCGTCCAGGTGGCGCCGGTGCAGCTCGGTCAGGGCCGCGACCGTCGGGGCTGGTCTATCCCGCAGGCCGAGCCGGGACAGGTACCCGGTGACAGTCTCCCGCTTCTTGCTGTTATCCGGGATCGGGCGTCCCGGCTGCGTTGTCACCGACATCGGTCAGTTCTCTCCTTCACTAAGGCGGCAGCGGTCGGCGATGGACTCTTCGATCGCGGCGACCACCAGGTGGATGTCGGACTGCGCGCGGGTGGCGGGTGAGGCGCCGAAGCCCGCGACGATCGCCGGCGGGTTGCCGCTGCCCGCGCTGGCCGCGTACTCGTGCAGCGCCTTGAACGCCAGGCCCCTGCGCAGCCCGGCCGCCACCACCTGGTCGGGGTCGGTTCCCGCCGGAAGGATGACGAACGCCTGGATCCCCGCGGGAACTCCCGCCAGCCGGGCCCGGGGAACGCGGGCGGCCAGCCGTGCGGCCAGGTACTCCCGGCGGCGCCGGTATTCGGCGCGCATCCGGCGCACCTGCCGGTCGTAGGAGTGTGCCGCGATGAACTCCGCCAGCGTCAGCTGGTTGAGCGTGTCACGCGGCTCATTGAGGACGGACCGCTGGGCGATCAGTCCGGCCAGGCGGGTCTTGGGGACCGCGGCCCAGGCCAGTCCGACCGCGGGCCCGAGCGCCTTGCTCGCGGTGCCGATGTACATCACCTGATCCGGGGCCATGGCCTGCAGGGCGCCCACTGCCCGGCGCTCGTAGCGGAACTCCCCGTCGTAGTCGTCCTCGATCACCAGGCCGCCGGTCTGCTGCGCCCACGCGATGACCGCGCGCCGGCGCGCGGGGCTGAGCGGCACCCCGGTGGGGAACTGATGCGCCGGGGTCAGCAGCACGCCGTCGATGCCCGGGCCGAGGCGGCTGACATCGGCCCCCTCGCCGTCGACGGGCACCGGGACCAGTTCCAGCCCGGCCGCCGCGGCGATCTCCCGGTGCGCGGGGTGCCCGTACTCCTCGACCGCGAGCCTGCGCGCGCCGGCCCCCGCCATGGCGCGGCACGTCAGGGCGAGCAGCCCGCTGAACCCCTGGCCAATGACGATCCGCTCCGGGCTCACCTGCGCGCCGCGCGTGCGGCGCAGGTAGCTGGCGAGCTCTGCCCGCAGCCGGAGCGATCCGCGCAGGTCCTCCGAATAGCCAAGCTCGGCGAGCGTCGCGGCGTCCGCCGCCCGCCGTGCCGCCGCGGCCCACTCGCCGAGCGGAAACAGGCTGGCATCGGGGTAACCGCCCCAGTACGGCCGCGGCCTGCCGTCCGGCTCCGCGGCTTGCGCCTCAGCCCGGTCCGGCCGCGAGGGCGCCGTCTCGGCCACCCAGGTGCCCGCGCCGACCCGCGACTCCAGCCAGCCCTCCGCCGCGAGCTGGGCGTACACCTCAGACACCGTGGTCCTGGCGACGCCAAGGTCGGCGGCAAGGCTGCGGGTGGTCGGCAGCCGGCAGCCGGCCGTGACCCGGCCCGTCACGATGGCGTCGCGCAGCGCGCGCTCCAGAGCGCGGGCCGGCCGGGTCTCCCCCACCTCCAGGTGCAGGTCCAAGTCGGCGTGCGGGGTGAGGGACACCTCAGCCACACTAAGGCCTGGCACGCCTCACTCCGCGCGCAGGCCAACTGGCCAGCAGCGGCTCGTCACGCCGATCTCGTTCCACGCGTTGATGGAGACGATGAGGGCGAGGATCGCGGCGGTCTTCTGCCCCCCGAGCACCTGCAGTGCCTCGGCCACCACCGGCCCCGGCGCGTGCGTCTCCGACAGGCGGGTGACGGACTCGGTGAGGGCGAGCGCGGCCCGCTCCTGCGCGCTGTAGAAGGGTGCGTCCTCCCAGACAGGGAGCATGTCGAGCCGCTGCCCGCCGACGCCGGCGCTTCGCGCGTCGGCGGAGTGCATGTCGACGCAGTAGGCGCAGCCGTTTAGCTGCGAGGCCCGGAGCCTGACGAGCTCGATCAGGCCCTGTTCGACGCCGGCGGCCGCCAGGTCGGCGATAGCCGCCTTGTGCAGCGTGGCGACGGCACGGGAAGCCTTCGGTGCCAGCGAGTCGAAGTCGAAGCGAACCGGGATCTCTACGTAGGCGGCCTGGGCGGCCGCACTGTCAGTTGTTGTCATGTCTCCGACACTACGAGGTTATTGGCCAGACTCTAAGGCCAATATGAGGCGTAAAACTCAGTCCAATTGCCCCGGGCAGCCACCGCTCCGTTCTGCGGCCGAGCGGCCGGCCTGGGCGACGCCGGTCTATGCGTACTGCCGCACCGCGGCGGCGATGCGCGGCACGAACGAGCTCCCGAAGGGGCTGGCGCCGTCGACGGCGACCACCGCCAGATAGGCGTGCACCCGCCACAGCTCGCGCCGCTCGGCGAACCCCGGATCGACCGGCGCGACCTCCGCGTACCCGCCTAGCAGCGCGGGGTCCACCGGGGAGAAGTAGTCCACGAGCGCCAGGTCGATCTCCGGGTGCCCGTAGTACGGAGCCGGGTCGATCACTACGGCGCCGTCGGCGGTGCTGACGAAGTTGTTCTGCTGGGCGTCGCCGTGCAGCAGCGACGGCACGCGGTCCGGTCCGCACAGCGCGGGCAGGCGCGCCACAAGCCGTTCCGTACCTCGCGCTAGTTCCGCCGGGAGGTGACCGGAGTCGACCGCGAGCCGTAGTAGCGGCAGCACCCGGCGCTCGGCGTAGAAGGCGGCCCAGCTGTCCATGCCGATCGGCCGGTTGCACTGCGGCAGCGGGCCGAAGAAGCCGTCGAACTCGGCGAGACCGAACCGCTCGCCGCGCGCCTGGTGCAGCCCGGCCAGCGCCCGCCCGATCGCCGCGTAGTCCCGCGGCGTCCGGCCATCCGCGGCCTGCCCGGAAGTGGCGCCGCGCTCCGCGACCGCCTCGGTCAGCAGCAGCGTCCCGGCAGGCGTGGCAACGACCGCGGCGGCGACCGGGACCGGCGTGGCCACGGCGGTGCGGGATCGGATGAGCCGCAACCCGTTCAGTTCGGCGGTGAACTGTTCCTGCCCGCCCGGTGTGGCGTCGAGCTTGGCGAAGACCGAGAACGGCGTCCCGGTGAAGACACCGCACGGATGGGACGCGCGGTGACTGCGGCTGGTGAACCCGGCATGTGTCCAGGCCCGCCCCCGATGTTCCGCGGCGGCCCGCCGCACCGCGTGCACGACCTCCGGGTCGAGCAGCGGATGCGTCACGCCGCCGAGGCTACCCCGCCACTTTCAGTGGCGGGGCGCAGCGCTCGCTAGGCCTCCGGCTCCTCGTCCAGGTGCACAAGCCCCACCTCGGTGACCGGCTGCGGGTGCCGCGCGTACAGGTAGAGCAGGTAGAGCACGCCAAGCGCCATGAAGGCGGCCACGCCCGGGCCCATGTAGGAGTACGGCGGCGTGAGCGGCGAGACGAACGAGAAGACCTTGATGCCCGCCGCGGTCAGCCACGCAGGCACGAACGCGGCGATACCGAGGACCGGGACGATCAGGTGGAGGAACGGGTTCCAGGCCCTGCCTCCCCGGTTCCGCGCCGCCCCGAAGTACCCGATGCAGGCGGCGTTCATCAGGATGTAGATGGCGACAAGGACGATCACGATGGCGGTGCCGAGCATGGCGAACGCGGTCACCGGGTCGTAGCCGAAACCGAGGCCGAGCATGACCGCGACCGACGCCACGAAGGAGACCACGATCGCCAGCACCGGGGACCGGTGCGTGGGGTGCACCCTGGCAAGTGCGTGCGGGAGCGCGTGGATGCGGCCCATCGCATACGACATGCGGCTGACGATGTTCACGCCGGCGTTCGCGTTCGCGATCGTGGAGTTGACGATGGCCAGGAACACGAAGAACCAGAAGAGCCCGTACAGGTTCCGCGCCATGCCCTCCCAGGAGTTGTTACCGGAGCTCGTGAAGCCGGAGAACCCGGCCGGGCCGAAGGCCACGTCGGCAGCGTAGGTGGTGAACACGTACAGGATGCCGATGCCGAGCGTGGAGTACAGGACGGCCCGCTGCACGGTGCGGCGCGGGTTCTTGCTCTCCTCGGCGAGCGGCGCGGCGCCCTCGAATCCGCCGAACGCGAGCAGGGTGAACACCGAGCCCGCGATCACGCCGGTGATGCCGTGGTAGGACTTGGGCGTGTACCCGGTGCCGAAGACCTTGATCGTGTTGTGCCCGCCCGCGTGGACGATCAGGAACACCGCGAGCACCACGAAGACCGCGATCTCGAACACGCCGAGAATCGTGCCCATCCGCGCCGACGTCCTGATGCCGAAGTACCCGGCCGCGAGCACGATGACCGCGCCGGCCAGCGCCCACGGCCACCACAGGTTCGCCGGGTAGCCGGAGAAGTCGGAGTTGATCGTGCTGGCCGTCGTGAAGCCCAGCTGGAGCAGGACAAGCGGCGGGATGAGGACCGAGACCAGGATGTAGCCCCAGGCGGTGAGGAAGCCGACCGCCGGGTGCAGGCCGCGGGCGGCATAGGTCGCCAGCGAGCCGGCGGCGGGCATCTCGCGGGCGAGCAGCCCGATCGACGAGGCGCACAGCAGGCACGCGACAAGGGCGAAGATCACGCTCAGCGGCAGGGACCCGCCGGCGAAGCCCGCGCCGGCCGGGATGGACGCGGCGATGGCCGCGCCCGGGGCCATGCCGGTAATGGACTGGAAGAGAACTTCGCGCAGGCCGATGGCGTCCCGCCGCAAACCAGTAGTGGTTCCCGCCGCCGTTGTCTCAGCCGTCACTTTGGCCACCTTGAATGAGGATTCAACCACCTTTGAGCTGATCGTCTCACGGCGAAGATTGCATTCTCTACATTCAATTTGGCCGCCTGCGCTCTGGCCGCGGATGAGGCTGAAACTCTTGTCCGCGCGTGACTTTTTGCCACTGTGGCGAGCGCTCTGCGCAGGACCGCGCCACCGCGGCGAGCGCTCCGCGCTTCTTGCTGTTATCAGTTATCAGCATTGTCAGCCGCGCTGCGCACTAAAAGGCGCGACCGTGCGGTGCGACGGAGGCAGCCTAGTAGCGCGGCCCTGGGCGGAAGTACCACGACGACGGGCGCTGCCACAACAGGATGGTCGCGCCGAGGCCGGCGAGCCAGCTGGCGATCATCCCGGCCATGCCCCAGGCACTGGTGCCCACGAGTGAGGTCAGCGTGGCGAAGGTCGCCAGCCCGAACAGCACCGTCGAGACGACCCGCGCCCACGGACGGCCCGCCTTGCATTTCCACGCCATCCAGAGCCACAGCACGATGGGGACCACGATGCTGAAGACGGCGACAACGACGACGACGACGCTCACAGCTCCGACGACCGCGCCGGGGACGTGCGATCCGGGGGCGTTCCTGTCGGGGAAGAATCCCGCGTTCGCGACGGTGATGACGCCGACGACACCGCTGATCAGCGATATGACGGCGCCGGCGTACATCAGGTACACGGCGCGCCGGACGGATGCGGGCGCGGGCCCGGCCGGCACTGGGGCTGGGGTTGGGAACGCCTGATACACCGTCACACTCGCAAGACTCGTCACATCAGCAAAGATCGACACATGCTATTGCACGAAACGACTCAGGTCTCCTGGGGAAACAGCGGGCGATCGGGGGCAGGCAGCCACAGGCCGCCCTGGTCCCCCGGCCGGTACTGGGCACGGACGTGACCGATGAGCCGCGATAGCGACGGGTGCCGGTTCATCGCATGCCACATGAGTGACCACGGGTAGACCGGCGTCGGGTCGGTGACGGCCACCTCGACGACGTGCGGGCGGCCGGAGAACTGTGCCTGGCTGCCGAACATGATGAGGTCAGGCGACGCGGCGATCCGCTCCACCATGTGCTCGCGGCCGAACACCGGGCCCGAGGTGTCGATCGCGACGCCGAAGTCGTCGCTGAGGAAGCGGTAGAACTCGGCCCACTCGCTGTCGCGGGCGTTGCCAGGCATCCACGCGGTCAGGCCGGACAGCTCCGCCATCGGCACCCGCTTGCGCCTGGCCAGCCGGTGCTTGCGGCCGACGAGTATGGGGATCGGCTCAAGCGAGGCGGGGATGCGCTCGATGCCCGGCCGAAGCTTGCCGGTGACGCGGCCGAATGCCGCGTCGACCGAGCCGTCGGCGAGCGCGGTCGCGCGCGACAGGCTGCCGCGGGACACCACGATGTCGACGTCGGCCTCGGTCGCCTCGTAGAAGTCCCTGACGATGTCGACCGGCGCCGCGACGCGGGCAAGCACGTCGACGCGGAGCGGGCGGCGGCGGACCCGGAGCATCCCGGCGGCCTGGTCGGCCAGGCTGATCAGCGCGCGGGCGTGCGGCAGGAAGGCGGCGCCGTCCTCGGTCAGCCTCACCCCGGCACGCGACCGGCTGAGCAGCGGCGCGCCCAGGTCGGATTCGAGGCGGGCGATCCGCTTGGACACGGCCTGCTGCGTCATGCCGAGGCGGTCCGCCGCGTCGGTGAAGTGCCCGTCGTCGACCACGGCGATGAACGTCCGCACGGCGCCGAGGTCGAGTTCCATCAACAACTCCTGGTTGTGGGAAGATCGGCGGTCCTTGTTTGATTTCCCTGCGCAATAGCGATGAGATCATCCCCTGTGAACACCTCGACGCTGACAGAAGGGTATGGCCGCCGTCAGGTCTTCGCGGTGCTGTCCGGGCTGCTGCTGGCCACGTTCGTCGCCTCGCTCGACGTGACCGTCGTCAGCGCGGCGCTGTACCGGATCGGCGAGAGCCTGAACGGGCTGACCGCGCAGGCATGGGTGACGACCGCGTTTCTCATCAGCTCCACGATCTCCGTCCCGGTGTGGGGCAAGCTGTCGGACACCCATGGCCGCAAGCCGCTGTTCCTCGCCGCGATCGCCGTCTTCCTCGTGGGCTCCGCCCTGTGCGCGTTCGCGGTGTCGATGCCGATGCTCGCCGCGTGCCGTGCCTTTCAGGGGATCGGCGCGGGCGGCATGCTCGGGCTGACCTCGGCGGTGCTCGGCGACATCGTCCCGCCGCGGGAGCGCGGCAGGTACGGTGTGTACTTCGTCTCCACCTACGCGGTGGCGAGCGTGGCGGGCCCGGTGACCGGCGGCGCCCTGGCCGGCCAGCGCACCCTGCTCGGCGTAGACGGCTGGCGCTGGATCTTCCTCATCAACCTGCCCGTCGGTCTCGCCGCCTGCGCCGTCATCGTCCGGGTGCTGCGGCCGGGTCCGCCGCGGCCCCGCGGACGCCGTATCGACCTGACAGGCACGGCGACCCTGATGCTGGCGGCCGTCCCCCTGCTGCTCGTCGCGCAGCGCGGGCAGGCCTGGGGCTGGGGCGCTCCGGCGTCGGTGGCCTGCTATGCGACCGGCGCTCTCGGCACGGCCGGATTCCTAGCCGCGGAACGGCGGGTGGGAGATCACGCGCTGATCGCACTGCGCCTGTTCCGCAACCGCGGCTTCGCCGTCGGGGCGGGGCAGTCGCTGGTGTCCAACGCGGGGATGTTCGCGACCATCGTGCTGCTGCCGCTCTACCTGCGGCTGGTGCGCGGGTTTTCGCCGACCGAGGCGGGACTGCTCATGCTGCCCCAGGTGGCGGGCACGCTCGCGGGCTCGGTCATCGCCGGGCAGTTCACCACGCGCACCGGCCGCTACAAGATCATGCCGGTGACCGGATCGGTGCTGATGCTCGCCGGGATGCTGCTGCTGTCCCGGCTGACGGCCGCGGCGCCGCTGCCCTGCGTCGGGGCCGTGATGTTCGTGATCGGGGCGGGTTCCACCCTGTACGCGCAGACCATCACGCTGTCCATGCAGAACGCCCTGCCCCAGGCGGACCTCGGGGTCGCCACCGGGTCGAACACGTTCTTCCGTCAGATCGGCGGCACCGCGGGCGTGGCCCTGTTCCTGTCACTCACCTATTCGGCGGCCGGCGGCGCGATCAGCAGCGGCTACGCGACGTCGAACGGCTCGCCCGCCTTCCGCGCCGCCGCGGCGGCCCATCCGGGGCAGGCCAGCCTGCTGCGGCTCGCCGCCTCCGGCGGCCAGTCCGCCCTTGACAACCCGGCGTTCCTCACCCAGATGGATCCCGTGCTCGCCCAGCCGTTCCGTCAGGGTTTCACCAGCGCGCTCGACGTGGCGTTCCTCGCTGCCGCCGCGGTGATGGCGGCCGCCCTCGTGCTCGCCGTGGCGATCAAGGAACTCCCGCTGCGCACCTCCGTCGCCGGCCCGGCCGCCGCTCCGGCGGAACCCGCCGTCAGGTAACGCCGCGCCCTACCATGGTGGTCCATGCGCATGATGTCTCGAGCCGCGAAGTCCGGCGTGCCCAGCCTGGACGGCGGCCAGCGGCCGTTCGATGAGCGCAGCGAACTGATCGAGCGCGTACGCGCCTGCATCGCCGCGCTCCCGGCCGACGCGGGCACGCGGGATCTGCGTGAGGTCTTCTTGCGGCGCTATGTCAGCGAAATCTACGTGTGGCGGAGCCGCCGCGACCGCTTCCGGCGCGCGGCCATGAGCATCAGCATCTGCGTTGGCGCCCTCGGCGCCGTCAGCTCAGGAATCGCCGGGATCCAGGGCGAATCCCGCTCGCCGGCCGCGACGACCGCACTCGTCGTGATCGGCGTGCTCATCGCGGTCTTCACCGCTATCAGCCAGGGCGCGGACATGCGGGCAACGGCAGGCCTGTACCGCAGGGACGAGCTTCACCTGCGCCGTCTCGGCTGGCAGTACTTGCGGCAGATCGAGGAGGGCACGGCACCCGACGTCGCCTACGCGAGCTTCCAGCAGGCCGTGAGCGACGCCCTGGATCGCGACCATTCTCTGCCCTTCACCTCCGAGCATCCCGCCTAGCGCGGACCGGCGCGGGCGGGTCGCGGACTCCTTCCCGCCCTGCCATGCGGCGTTCCTAGCCGCCAGCTGGCGGAGCAGGTCATTCGGCCCGGAGCACGGCGGCGAGGCGGGCACGCGCAGCGGATCTGGCAGGGACCGCGGCGACGGCAACGGACAAGGCGATCACCGCGGCGGCGAGGGCGGCCACCCAGCCGGCTGGGACGACCGTGACGGGCACGATGCCGAGCTGGCCGGTGAACGCCACCCAGGCCAGCCGGCCGCTCGCGATGCCCAGCGGGACGCCGGCCAGGGCGACCGTCGCGAAGCTGGCGGCCATCCAGCCGACCGTGGCCCGCACCTGGCGCGGCGTGAAACCCAGGGCACGCAGCACCGACAGCTCGCGTCGGTGGCGGCGGACCGAGGTGAGCAGCAGGTGCGTGATCGTCAGCATCGCCAGCCCGCCCAGCCCCAGGCCGGTCAGCAGCGGCAGATCTTGCAGCTGGCCGAAGTTGACAAGGTCGACGGGCGTGTCGGCGGGCACGACGCCGTATGGTCCCGCCCGCTGCACGATCGCGGTCAAGGCACTGATCTCCTGCCCGCCGCCGTCGTTGCCTGGCGCAGCGTGCTGGCCCTGGAAGCTGACCAGCACGCCGCTGGGCGGCGGGACCGGCACGTGGGGCGCTACCAGGGTCAGCAGTCCACTCGTGGTGAGTTCCGCGCCTGTTCCGAGCTGGCTCTGGTCGCCCACGGCGGGGAAAACCGCGGTCCCGACCACGGTCCTGGCCGTGGGTTTGCCCATGCCAGGGATCTGCACCAGGACGGTGCTCCCGATGTGGGCACCGAGGGCGGCAAGCGTGCGCTCGCCCAGCACGATCTCTTGCGGGCCTCGCGGCGGGCGCCCGCGTACGGGGACGGCCGCCATCGCGTCGCCAGCCCCGCCGCTCGTCGTGATGACGCCGACCTGCTTCCCGTTGACCTGGACCAAGACGCCGAGATAGGCGGGAGCCCAGCTTGCGACCTGGGAGTCCGCGGCGATGGCCCGTTCCACCGCGGCGATGGGCTCATCCCCCAGGCCTTCCACGATGGCATCCCACGTCACTCCGTACAGCCGGGGAGTGGCGAGCAGATGCGCGGAACTCGCGGTGAACACCACCGCGGCGGACAGCCCGAGCACGCCGAGCACGGACGCGGCGATGGCACTGCGCCCGGTGCGCGGCGCCAGCGCCAGCCGCAGCCCGGTGGCCGCGGTGACCAGGCGGATGGCGTGGGCAACGCGGGCTTGGCGCGCTGACGTGACCGGGATGTCGGACAGGCGCGTGACAGCGACGGCCGCGCGCCAGGCCGGCCAGGCCGCGCACAATACTGTCCCGGCCACGGTGGCCAGCATGCCCGCGCCGAGCGCGGGCCAGTCGGCGGTCACGCCGGGACCCAGCCGGGCTACCGCAGCGAGCCCGATGGGGAACACCCCGGAGACGGCGACCGCGCCAGCTGTCCCCGCGACCGCGCCGGCCGTGCCGATCAGCGCTGCCCGCAGGAGTCCGGCCTCGGTCAGCTGCGCCGCGGAGATGCCGAGCGCCCGCAGCGTCCGGTAGTCCGCCGCCTCGGTGACGGTGAGGCGGGCCAGCAGCTGATCGAGGACAAGCAGCCCAAGCAGCGCCAGCATCCCGGCCAGCAGCCAGAGGGTGACCGCCTGCTGGTGGATGGACCGTCTCGTATTCGCCGCCTGCGGGGCAAGCGGGTAATCGCTGAGCGCCTTGCCGCCGCCCAGCCGGGTGATCTGACGCTCCACCGCGGGGACGACCGCGGCCCCGCCGCGGAGCCACAGCGCGATATCACGCTGGCTCACGAGGGCGCCGCGCTGTTGCCGACTGAACGCCGGAGTCGCCCACACGACGTCGATGCCGGTGCCGTACTGGGGCGGGAACTCGCTGGGGGCCGCCTCCACTCCTACCACGCGAAACCACACGGACACGGGCTTGCCCGATACGCCGAGCAGGCGCAGGCGGACCGTGTCGCCGGGACTGAGGTGCATGGACTGTGCGAGCGTGAAGGAGACATCGGCCTCATCGGGCCGCCCGGGATCAGGCAGCCGGCCGGACAGCAGCTTGCGATGCCAGCGGGCAGCCGGGATGGCGGCGTCGCCGGGGGCCATCAGGGCCGCCTGAGCCGGGGACAGGCTGACGTAATTCGTGAGCGGTGCGGACGCGGCAACCTGCGGCAGCCGTCGCACCGCCGCCGCGTCGACGCTGGCGAACTCTCCGCCCGCGTCCAGGGAGACCAGGTCGTCAGGGGGATTGCTCCAGGCGGTCAGTCCCGGGTAGGCGGCATCGGTCCGGCGCGCTCCGGCGGCGACCGCGGTGACCAGGCCGCCGATGAGTCCCGCCACCAGGGCCAGGGTGAGCCAGGATCGCCACCGGGCCCGCAGGCCGGCCCGGACATCATCCATGCGGTCCTCACGCCGACGTCACAGGAAACCGGCACAACGCCGACCGCGATGCTGGCGAACTCATGGGCATGGCTGCATAGTGCCGCATACGTGGGGCCTCGGGCCAGGCGGCTAGCCCGCCAGGCTGCCCTCGTGTCACCACCACCGCGCCGCCCGGTGGTTGAATGAGTGACTGGAGGTGACGACATGACAGCGGACTTGAGGCCCGCGACATCTGTCCTCGCGGAACTCGTCCAGGGGGTGCGCGACGACCAGCTCACTACGGTGACGCCATGCGGCGGCATCACGGTCGGCGAGCTTCTCGACCACATCGACAACCTGTCGCTGGCCTTTGCCGCCGCCGGGTCCAGGCAGCTTCTCCCGGACGGCGGCGCGCCTCGCCCGCCGGACGCTGCGCGGCTCGGCACGGACTGGCGCGACCGGCTGCGCGTCCAGCTTGACGAGCTCGCGGCGGCGTGGCAGCCGCCGGGCGCGTGGGACGGCACCACCGTGGTGGGCGGCGGCGAGATGCCGGCGCCGGTCGCCGGCGCCGCCGCCGTGGACGAGGTCCTCGTCCACGGGTGGGACCTCGCCGTCGCCACCGGCCAGCGCTATCCGGGCGAGGACCCGTCGCTCGCCGGGCCGGTGACGACGGCCCACGCCTGGGCCAGTGCTGTCGCCGAGCAGAATCCCGACGGCACACCGGGACTGTTCGGACCGCCGGTTGACGTTCCGGGCGACGCGCCGGTCATGGACCGGCTCCTCGGCCTGACCGGCCGCCAGCCCGGCTGGCAGCCGGGCTGAGTCAGCGGCGGCTGCGCACCGGCGGGAAAGCATCACTGCCGGTTCACGTGAGAATCGTGCAGGCGGCACGCGGACAACCCTAAGATCCAGCCATGTCAGCACCGCGCGGCCCGCGGCACCGCCCGCTCGCCGAACAGTACGAACAGTGGATGGCGCACCTGCGCCGTCATGGGGTGAGCCGCCGGGCGTTCACCGAGACCCCGGTCGGCGCGGCCGCGGGCGACTTCGTCCTCGGCAGCGGGAGCGGTTCCGGCCCGGCCGCCGGCGTGGCCGTCGCGAGCGCGGGCACGATCGCCGAGGGCTTCCTCGTCAACGGCCGCCATCTGTCCTACGGCGACGACCCGCGGACGCAGATGTGGGTCGGCGGCCAGCTGTTCAACGTGCGCACGTACAACGCGGTGCCGCCGAAGTCGCTGCGGGTGTGGCTGGAGTACGGCGCGGACCGTTCCTACGGCATGACCGTGGAGGCCGAGATCCGCGAGCTGATCTCCCACGTGCCGGTGTGGGACGGCGAGCCGGGCGCGCTGCGCGCGTCGCGGATGCTCAACGCCGATCAGTTCTTCGTGCACGCGCACCTCACCGGCCTGGCGCCAGGCACCGAGTACCACTACCGCTTCCGGTACGCGACGGGCGGTGACCACGGCGCCACGTCCGACGCGACGTTCATGACCGTCCCCGACGTGGTGACCGAGCCGTTCACGTTCACCGCGTTCGGCGACGAGGGCATCCCGGGACCGTCGCTCGACCGGGACCCGTCGCTGAAGCCGGAGAAGACGTGGGGCATGTGGAACAACGGCTCGTTCGAGCCTGATGACCCCGACGACCCGGCCAACACCGGCCACAACACCACGTCGGCGGTGATCAAGCAGATCATGCGGGTGTGCAACCTGGCCAACGGCACGCCGTCCCGGTTCAACCTGCAGGCGGGCGACCTGTGCTACGCGCAGGGCAAGGGCGACATCCAGCCGATCATCAACCCGAACGGCCCCAACGGCAGCCAGCCGGCCGACGGCAACACGCCGGCCCCGCCGCCGACCAGTCACGGCTGGGGCTTCTACGACCCGTGGGTCTGGACGAGCTGGCTGCCGATGATCGAGCACAGCGCGGCGCGGATCCCGTGGATGTTCGCCACCGGCAACCACGATTCCGAGCTGTTCTCCGCACAGCTCGCCGCCGATCAGGCAACGGTCGACGCCTACGGCAAGCTCGGCTACGGCGGCCTGGCGACGCGGCTCGACCTGCCGGCGACCGGCCCGTCCGGCTGTCCGTCGGTCTACAGCCTCCGCTACGGCAACGTCGGCATCATCAGCCTGGACGCCAACGAGCTGTGCTTTGAGTTCCAGGGCCTGACCGGCTACAGCGGCGGCGCGCAGGCCGCCTGGCTGGAGGAGCGGCTCGCGGCCTGGCGCGCCGACCCGACGGTCGATTTCATCATCGCGTTCTTCCACGAGTGCGCGTTCTCCACCTGCAACGGCCACAGCTCCGACGGCGGCGTGCGCTCGACGCTCGCCCCGCTGTTCGCCTGGTACCAGCTCGACCTGGCGGTCCAGGGCCACAACCACGTCTACGAGCGCACCAACCCGCTGCTGTATGACGCCGCGACGAACAGCGCCCGCTCGACCAGGCAGGCGGTGGCGGTTTCCCCCGATGAGCCCGCCGAGGTGGAGCCCGCCAGGGACGGCACCACCTACGTCGTCGTCGGCACCGCGGGGACGCCCCGCTACGGCTGGACCGGCGGCGCCACCGACCGCAACTTCGCCGCCGGGCCGGGCAGCGGCACGACCGTCAGCGCGGACCCTACGGCGAAAAGCGGGCCATGGGTGGCCGAGCTCGACTTCAGCAAGACCTACGAAACCGTCGACTGGTCCCAGGCGCGCTACGACGACTACGGTTTCATCGCCCTGGATGTCACGCCCGCGCCGCGCGGCCAGCGCACCACGATGACGCTCCGCTTCATCAACGAGCAGGGGCGGGAGCTTGACCGGGTGGTGTTCTCCAGGACCGCGGGCGAGACGCTGCCGCGGCCGGCGGTCTAGCTCGCCGCTGTCCAGTACGGGTCGCGGCCGATGAAGCCGAGCAGCCTGGTCTGCGCGTCGGCGTCGTCGGGCACCGGCACCCGGGCGCCGTACTGTCCCGACGATCGGATGACGTCCTCCATCGGTTCCATCCCGGCCAGCAGCGAGGCGCAGAACGACGGGTTGAGGCGGTCGTCCTGGCCGGTCGCCCGGGCCAGGTCCCACGTGTGCATGAACACGTCCGAGGTGTAGAACTGATCGATCGCCCGGTCCACCGGAACCGCACCGATGTGCGGGTTGGCCAGGGTGAGGCCTGCGGTGCCCGGGTCGTCGAGCAATGCCTGCACGGCATCGACGTGCGCCTGCCACGCGCCGACGGGGTCGTCGTCGACGGACGGTACCGCCGGCAGCCGCACCGTCGAGCCGCCGGCGAGGAGCGCCGGCAGCCACTCGACGAGGTGGCGCACGACATCGCGGGCGACCCACCCGTCGACCGGCGCGGGCACGTCCCACGCGCGGGTGCCGCGCACCCGGTCGGTGAACACCCAGCCGATCTCCCGGTGCCGCTCCGCGGGCCGGTCCGGCAGCACCAGCGGCTCAGACACTGCCCTGGCCGATCATCTCGTCGAGCTTGGCGTAGCCCTCGTTGACGCCAACCTCCATGCCACTGGCCAGGAACATGTCGCGCGCCTCGAAACTGTCCACGAGGGACTGCGTGTGCAGGCGGGTACGACCGTTGCCGAGGTCCTCGAACCACAGCGTCCCCAGCGCCACCTCGTCGGGCTGCCCCTCGTAGGTGAACGTCTGCACGATCCGGTCCGGCCGCACCTCGTGGAAGCAGCCGCGGAACCCGTACTCCTCGCCGTCGCGGGTGGATACGTACCGCCAGCTGCCCCCGGTCCGGGCATCCCACTCGATAACCCGCGTCTGCAGCGACCGCGGCCCCACCCACTGCGCGAACAGCTCCGGATCGGTGTGCGCCCGGAACAGCTGCTCTTGTGTGGCGGTGAAGTCGCGGCTCATGCGGATGACCGGTACCTTCGGGTCCGCCTCGATGGTGGTTTCTCCGATGGTGTTCATGTCCCTGTCTCCTCCCGTGCGCCGGTGTCGCCCGGCGTGTCGTCATTCATCCGCGCCAGCACGTCGTCGAGGCGGCGGTAACGTTCCTCGGCCTGGCGCCGGTAACGCTCGATCCACTTGTCCATCAGGTCGAAGACCCTCGCTTCCAGCCGTACTGAGCGGGGCTGGGGACCCGGCGGCCGGCTCACCATCCCGGCGTCCTCCAGCACCTTCAGGTGCTTGTAGACCGCCTGCAACGTCATCTGGTACGGCTCGGCGAGCTGGCTGACCGTGGCGTCGCCCGCCGATAGCCGGCCCACCATGTCCCGCCTGGTCGGATCCGCGAGCGCCGCGAAGACCCGCGATAGCGCGTCACCGGTCATCGCCGCTCACCATGCCTTTCTACTGTCTGGTTGAAAGAGACGCTACGCCACGCGCGCGAGTGTGTCAACCATTGGGTTGAAAGAGCAGTTCAGGCAGATCAACATGAACGGTCCTGCTGCCTTGGGCGGCCGGGCGCAGCCCGGTTCAGCAGTCGGCGCCTGTCACCGGTGTCCACCGGGTGTCCAGGTCTTCGCGGCGGCCGAACTTCAGCAGCCGGCTGGCGGCCATGTCCTGGATGCGGTCCAGGTCTTCCTGGCTGGAGGCGTCGGCGCGGATCATGAGCTCGCCGGCTGTCGCGCGCAGAGTCAGCTGGCCCCACGTCAGGGTGATGCTTCCGGCGTCGGCGGTGTGCTCGACACGCAGCACCGCGGGCGGCTGGCCGCCGCCGGCGTGCCGGCCAGGGGCATGCCCGGAAAAACGACCAGGAGCGCCGAGCTTGGCGAGGTGCCCGCAGAACCGGGCCAGGTAAGCGGCGGCGTTCCCGGTCTGGATCCGTGTTTCCGCTGATGGCATGGCTTGTGACCTTCCGTCTCTGCCTGGCGGCAGGCAAGATTTATCAAGACACACTGTCTTCATCAAGTCGTAGTGTATCGACAGCGGCGTAGTGTATTCTCACTGGCGTGCCAAGGCTGTGGACCGAGACGATCGAGGAGCACCGTCGTGCCGTGCACGATGCGACGCTCGACGCCTTCGCGGCGCAGCTCGCCGAGCATGGCCTGGCGTCGGTGACGATGTCGCAGCTGGCCGCGGCGGCCGGGATCGGCCGGGCCACGCTGTACAAGTACTTCCCCGACGTGGAATCGGTGCTTGTCGCCTGGCATGAGCGGCAGATCACCCGGCACCTGCACCTGCTTGAGCAGGCACGCGATGCCGCCGACGGGCCCGGCGCGCGGCTGGAGGCGGTGCTGTCCGCGTTCGCGCAGATCCAGCACGCGCATCAGGGCAGCGACCTGCCCGTCGCGATGCTGCACCGCGGCAGGCACGTCACCGAGGCCAGGCAGCAGCTGCACGTCCTGGTCAGCGACCTGATCACCGCCTGCGCCGCGAGCGGGGACATCCGGCCGGGAGTCCCGGCAGGCGAGCTGGCCAGCTACTGCCTGCACGCGCTGAGCGCCGCCGGCGGCATACCGTCCCGCGCGGCCGTTCGCCGGCTGGTCGCCGTCACCCTGGCCGGCCTGCGGCCAGAAACCCCAAGGTGAAAACCGCTCGCCAGCCACCTAGGGTGGGGTCATGATCGACCCGGAGATCATCTCCTACTACGAGTGCAACGGCGAACGTGACCGGCTCGGCTCCGGCGCCCGCGGTATCGAGTTCCTCCGGATGTGGGAGCTGCTCGAAAGGTTCCTGCCCGCAGCGCCGGCGACGGTGCTCGACGTGGGGGGCGCCGCCGGCCGCTACGCAATCCCGCTCGCCGCAGTCGGGTACGAGGTTCATCTCATCGACCCGGTTCAGCATCTGGTGTCCCAGGCCATCGAGGACTCGCGGACGGCGGTTCCCCTCGCAAGCGCCCGCATCGGCGACGCGCGCTCGCTCGCGGTGGCCGACTCAAGCGCGGACGCGGTGCTGCTGTTCGGCCCGCTGTACCACCTGACTTGCAGGGACGACCGGGTCGCGGCGCTGTCGGAGGCGCGGCGAGCGACCAGGCCAGGCGGTGTCGTGCTGGCGGTCGGGCTGTCCCGGTTCTACCCGCTGCTCGAAGAGCTCGCCGCGGGCAAGCCTCGGTCGCCCGCGGCGACGGCCCAGTTCCTCGCCGGCGGCCAGTACCGCAACCCGGACGGCGATGTCGCCGGGTTCACCACGTCCTACTTCCACCGCCCGGAGGACCTCGCCGCCGAGGTCGCCGACGCGGGCCTGACGCTAGACCGGATCGTCGGCGGGACCGGTATCGCCAAGATCGCGCTGCCCGATCTCGCGGAGCGGCTCGACGACCAGGAGCGGCGCGCTGCGGTCACCGACCTGCTCCGCCGCACGGAAGCCGAGCCGTCGCTGCTCGGGTTCAGCCAGAACCTCGTCGCGATCGCCCGAGCCGACCGCTAGCAGTCGCGTAATAGCTCGTTTCCGGTTACCGTTGACATGCCGGGTATGCCGCCCTGACCGGGAGATCCGATGAGCCTCGCAGAGCCGCTGATGCGCCGCGTCGTGGAACCCTCGATCGTCCGCTACTTCGCCTGGCGCGGCGACCCCGTCGCCCGGTGGATGCGGCCGCAGTCGAAGGGCGACCCCTACCCGCTGTATGAGGACATCCGGCGCCGCGGCCTGGTCCGCAGCTCGCTCGGGCCCTGGGTCACCGCGAGTCACGCCACGGCGGAGACCGTGCTGCGCGACCGGCGGTTCAGCTCCTCGCCGGTGCACCAGCGCGGCTACCAGCCGCCGTCGTTCCCGCTCGGCGATCCGCGCGCCGAGCTGCCCGCGGGGGACCTGCTCACCCTGGACCCGCCTGACCACACCCGGATCCGCCGGCTGGTGTCCGGCGCGTTCACGCCGCGCGCGATCGCCGGGCTCGAGCCGTGGATCCGCGAGCGGGCAGTCCGGCTCCTCGATCAGGCTGACGCTCGCGGCCCGGAGTTCAACCTCATCGACGCGTTCGCATTCCCGCTGCCGATCGCGGTGATCTGCCACCTGCTCGGCGTCCCGGCCGAGGACCAGGACAAGTTCCGCGCCTGGGGGCATGACGTCGTCACCACGCTCGAACCGCAGACCTCGCGGGCCGCCAGGCACCACTCGCAGGCGTCCGAGATCGCCCTCGCCGGCTACCTGCGGGACCTGGTGGCCAAGCGCAGGTCGGACCCCGACGACAGCCTGCTTTCCGCGCTCATCGCGGTCGAGGAGGAGGGCGACAGCCTCACCTCCGCCGAACTGGTCAGCACGGCGCTGCTCCTGCTTGTCGCGGGGTTCGAGACCACGGTGAACCTGATCGGGAACGGGACGGTCGCCCTGCTCGGCGAGCGTGCGCAGTGGGACCGGCTGTGCAAGGAGCCCGAACTGATCTCCGGCGCTATCGAGGAACTGCTGCGCTACGACAGTCCGGTGCAGATGACCTCGCGGACGGCGACCGAGGACCTGGAGGTCGACGGCACGGTCATCAGAAAGGGCATCCCCGTCATCGTGTCCATCGGCGGCGCCAACCGCGACCCCGCCATTTTCGCCGAGCCCGGACGGCTCATGGTCGACCGGCCGGAGGCCGCGCGGCACCTGTCGTTCTCGCTCGGCATCCATCACTGCCTCGGCGCCGCGCTCGCCCGCCTCGAGGGACGGATCGCGATCGAGGAGCTGACCAGCCGCTTCCCGGGCCTGGCGATGGCCGGGACGCCGGTCCGCAGGCCGCTGCTCGTGCTGCGCGGCTTCGAGACCGTTCCCGTCCGCGCCGCCGCCTGACGCCATGCGTCACAGCAGGGCGCGGAATTCCTCATTGAGCCTGGCCGTGGCGTCCCGCAGCGCGGCGACATCCGGGCCGGCGGCAAGCAGGGACCTGGATGCCGACGGCATGACCCGGTCCGGGCAGGCCGCGAACGTGGCGGCGACGTCGGCGGGCGACGCGCCCTGCGCGCCGACACCCGGGGCGAGCAGCAGCCCGTTCGCCGCGGCAAGAACCGCGCCGAGCGGCGGCTCGACCGCCGCGGGGCCGATCACCGCCCCCACTGGCCCGACGCCGCCGGGCGCGAGCCGGGCGTTGAGCGCGCCGATGTCCGCGAGCAGCCGCTGGTCGACGGTCTGGCCGTGCCCGGCGTCCGCCCCCTGCACGGCACGGCCCTCCGGATTGGACGAGCGAACGACCACGAGCAGGCAGCCGCCCGACTGGTTCGCCCGGGTGATGTATTCGCCCATGGCCGCCAGCCCCAGGTAGGGGTGGACCGTGATGGCGTCGGCCCGCAGCGCGGCGCCCTCGCCAAGGTACGCCTGCGCGTAGGCGTCGTTGGTCGAGCCCACGTCGCCGCGCTTGACGTCGAGTATGACAAGCAGCCCCTCGCCGCGCGCGGCCGCGACAAGCCGCGACAGGGCGCGGATGCCGCGCCAGCCGTGCCGCTCGTAGAACGCGGACTGCGGCTTGATCAGCCCGGCCGTCCCCGCCGCCGCGCCGAGCACGATGTCGGTGAACCGCTCGAGCCCGTCCGCGTCGTCGGAAAGCCCCCAGTCGGCAAGCACCTGCCCGTGCGGGTCCGCGCCAAGCACCAGCGGCCCGTAAGCCTGACGCACCGCCGCGAACCACGCCGCGAACGACTCCCCCACGTCTGCACCATCCTCGACATCAGCCAGTCCCCGCCTGCCGACCAGTGTCCCGCACCATCCCGCCGAGGGCATGCGGAATATTCGCGTGCGCCGGGCCGCTACACTGGCCGCATCAGGCGTTGATCCGGCCATCACCGGGGAGCCCCCGGAAGAACAGGCATCAGCCCGGCCCGCGAGGAGCAGGGCGGCGCCCCAGTAGAACCGGGCGGGTTCGGCCCGTCATAGCCGGCCAACGAGCGGCCGTCCCGCGAAACCCGGTCCGGGTCACGCGGGGACGGCAAGCGAGGTGGTACCGCGGTGTGCTCGCACGGGAGCGGGCGCGTCGTCCTCGTCGGCCCTGTGTTTGGACAGCACAGTGCTACAACAGCACAGCGCCCAGCCGTCTTGCACAACGGGAGCCGGGCGAGACCGCAGCCGAGGAGACGCAGCACACCATGGCCACTTACCCGCGCGCCGGCGCATCCGAGGTGCCCGCGCAGCCGGACTTCCCCGAGCTCGAGAACCGGGTCCTTGCGTACTGGAACAGCCACGGGACGTTCCGCAAGAGCATCGCGAACCGCGACAGCACGGGCGAGTTCGTCTTCTATGACGGCCCGCCGTTCGCGAACGGCTTGCCGCACTACGGGCACCTGCTGACCGGCTACGTCAAGGACATCGTCCCCCGTTACAAGACGATGCGCGGCGCGAAGGTGGACCGGCGGTTCGGCTGGGACACCCACGGGCTGCCCGCCGAGGTCGAAGCCGAACGGCTGCTCGGCATCTCCGGCAAGGCCGACATCCTCAAGATGGGCATCGAGACGTTCAACGAGGCCTGCCGCGACTCGGTGCTGCGCTACACGCGCGAGTGGCAGGACTACGTCACCCGCCAGGCCCGCTGGGTCGACTTCGACAACGACTACAAGACGCTCGACCTCCCGTACATGGAGAGCGTCATGTGGGCGTTCAAGACGCTGCACGACAAGGGGCTCGTCTACCAGGGCTTCAAGGTGCTGCCCTACTGCTGGCGGTGCGAGACCCCGCTGTCCAACCATGAGCTGCGGATGGACGACGACGTCTACGCCGACCGCACCGACCCGTCGGTCACCGTCCGGTTCAAGCTGGACACCGGCGAGTGGATCCTCGCCTGGACCACCACGCCGTGGACGCTCCCGTCGAACCTCGCCGTCGCGGTCGGCGCCGACCTGACCTACGTCACCGTGGAGACCGAAGACGGCGAGCGGTACGTGCTGGCCGAGGCGCGGCTGCCCGCCTACGAGAAGGAGTTCGCCGGGGCGAGGAAGCTCAACTCGTTCCGCGGTGAAGAACTGCTCGGCCGCCGCTACCAGCCGCTATTCGACTACCTCGCCGACGCCGAGGCGTTCGGCACCGGCGACGCGTGGCGGGTCATCGCCTCCGACGAGGTGACCACCGAGGACGGCACCGGCGTGGTGCACATGGCGCCCGCCTACGGCGAGGCGGACGCCGCCGCGTGCCAGGCGGCGGGCATCCCGACGGTGCTGACCGTCGACGAACAGGGCAAGTACCTGCCGGTCGTGCGCGATTGGGCGGGGATGCACGTCTTCGAGGCGAACAAGCCGATCATCGCGCGGCTGCGCGAGGACGGCGCTCTGGTGCGCCGCGACGACTACACGCACTCCTACCCGCACTGCTGGCGCTGCCGCAACCCGCTGATCTACAAGGCGGTCTCATCCTGGTTCGTCGAGGTCAGCAAGTTCCGCGACCGTATGGTCGAGCTGAACGAGCAGATCACCTGGGTGCCCGAGCACGTCAAGCACGGGCAGTTCGGCAAGTGGCTGTCCGGCGCGCGCGACTGGTCGATCAGCCGCAACCGGTTCTGGGGCTCGCCGATCCCGGTGTGGCAGAGCGACGACCCGAACTACCCGCGCACCGACGTGTACGGGTCGCTTGACGAGCTCGAGCGGGACTTCGGCGTCCGGCCGGACGACCTGCACCGGCCGGGGATCGACAACCTCGTCCGGCCGAACCCGGACGACCCTTCCGGGCGGTCGATGATGCGGCGGGTGCCCGAGGTCCTTGACTGCTGGTTCGAGTCGGGCTCGATGCCGTTCGCGCAGGTGCACTACCCGTTTGAGAACGCCGAGTGGTTCGACTCGCACTACCCGGGCGACTTCATCGTGGAGTACATCGGGCAGACCCGCGGCTGGTTCTACACGCTGCACGTGCTCGCGACGGCGCTGTTCGACCGGCCGTCGTTCCGCACCTGCGTCTCGCACGGCATCGTGCTCGGCAACGACGGCCGCAAGATGTCCAAGTCGCTGCGGAACTACCCCGACGTCAACGAGGTCTTCGACAGCTACGGGTCCGACGCGATGCGCTGGTTCCTGATGGCGTCGCCGATCCTGCGCGGCGGGAACCTGGTCGTCACCGAGCAGGGCATCCGCGAGGGGGTGCGGCAGGCACTGCTGCCGCTGTGGAACACCTATTACTTCTTCGCGCTGTACGCGAACGCGGAGTCGTACCAGGCGTCGTACAGCACCGGCAGCCAGCACGTGCTCGACCGCTACATCCTGGGCAAGACCAAGTCGCTGGTTGAGAACCTCGCCGCGCAGATGGACGATTTCGCGGTCGCCGGCGCCTGCCAGGAGCTGCGCGACTACCTCGAGCTGCTCACCAACTGGTACATCAGGCGGTCCCGTGACCGGTTCTGGGCCGGCGACCGGGCGGCGCTCGACACGCTGTGGACCGTGCTGGAGACCGTCACCCGCGCGGCGGCGCCGCTGCTGCCGATGACCGCGGAGACGATCTGGCGGGGACTTACCGGCGGCGAGAGCGTGCATCTGGAGGACTGGCCTTCCGTGCAGTCCTGGCCGTCGGATGCCGGCCTCGCCTCGACGATGGACCTGACGCGGATCGTGTGCAGCGCCGCGCTGAGCCTGCGCAAGAACCAGCAGCTGCGCGTCCGGCTGCCGCTCGCCACGCTCACCGTGGCTGACCCGTCGGCGGCGGCGCTCAGCGAGTTCGCCGACATCATCAAGGACGAGGTCAACGTCAAGGACCTGGCACTGCGAGCCGACCCGGCGGCGCTCGGCGCCAGCACGCTCACCGTCAACCCGCGCGTCCTCGGCCCGCGGCTCGGCAAGCAGGTGCAGGAGGTGATCCGCGCGGTCAAGGCGGGCGACTGGTCGGTGGATGCGGGCACCGTGACGGCCGGCGGCGTGGAACTGCGGGACGGCGAGTACGAGCTGAAGCTCACCGCGGCCAACCCGGACTCGACGCTGGCCCTGCCGGGCAGCGGGCTGATCTCGCTGGACACGACGCTGACGCCGGCGCTGCTCGCGGAGGGCGCCGCCAGGGATGTGGTCCGCGTGGTGCAGCAGGCGCGCAAGGATGCCGGGCTGGACGTGTCGGACCGGATCGCGCTGGTCATCGGCGCCGACGGCGCGACGGCCGACGCGGTGCGCGCGCACCAGGCGTTCATCGCCGGCGAGACGCTCGCCGTGTCGCTGGACGTGGCCCCGGCCGACGGCGTGGCTGGCGTGCCCCAGCCGGCGGGCGATGACGGGGAGATCCGCGTCCAGGTCACCCGCGTGTAGCGTCGCCGTGGCCGAGTTCCTGAACGCCGAGTTCGCGTACACCGAGGCGCTGCGCATCCTGGCCGCACGCGCCTCGGTGGACCTCGACCCGCTGCTTGCCCTGGCATGCCCTCCTGGAAGCGACCCGGTCGTGTACCTGGCGGACCTGTCCCGCCAGACGTTGCAGCCGCTGTCGGCCGCGCTGCCCCCGGAGCAGGTGACGGGAACGCTGCCGGGCAGGGCATTCACCACGGGACAGCCGACGGCCAGTGCCCGCGACGGGCAGGCGCGGATCTGGGTGCCGGTGCTCGAGCAAACCGCGCGCATTGGCGTGCTCGCGGTGACCCTGCCCGACGACGGCCCAGCGCACCTGCGGCAGGCGGAACTGCTCGGGGTGTTCGCCGGGTTGATCCTCGGCGGGATGATCCGGGTCAGCGACATCCCGCACATCCGACGGCGGGCGGGCCACGGTGTGTCGCTGGCCGCGTCGATGCAGTGGGACATGCTGCCGCCGTGGAGCGTGCGGGTCAGCGGCGGGCACGTGGCCGGGATGCTGGAGCCGGCCTACGACATCGCGGGCGATACCTTCGACTACGCGGCCGACGACGACACCCTGCATTTCGCCATCATCGACGGCATGGGGCACGGGACCGGCTCGACGCTGCTCGCCGCCCTCGCCGTGGGCGCCTACCGGCACGCGCGCCGCGCCGGGTCGCCGCTGGCGGAGATGCACACGGCCATCGACACGGGCATGGCCGGTGTGTACGACGACCTGTCCTTCGCCACCGGCATCCTCGGCACGCTCGCCCTCGGCACCGGGCGGCTGGAGTGGACCTGCGCGGGCCACCCGAGGCCGCTGCTGCTGCGCGGCAGGAAGGTGGTCGCGGAACTCGACAGCGACGCCACCCTCCCGTTCGGGCTCGGCACCGGCACCCCGGTGGTGGCCGCCCGCGACCTCGAACCGGGCGACGCGGTGCTCCTTTACACCGACGGCGTCACCGACGCGCACACACCAGACGGCGACCTGTTCGGCGTCGACCGGCTGGTCGACCTGCTGGAACAGCAGGCCGCCGGCGAGCAGGAACCAGAGGAACTGCTGCGCCGGGTGGTCGGCGCGGTCCTCGAGCATCAGGGCGGCGACCTGCGCGACGACGCCACGCTGGTGCTGCTGCGCTGGGCAGGAGCCTGACCGCCCGGGCTTCCCGCCGGTACGGACGGCCGAGACGGGGGACATTCCGGTCGTGGACGCAATCGCCAGGGTCGAGACGTTTCCGCTCCGCATCCCGTTCCGGCCGGCCAACGGGTCGTCGACCGCGCCACGGCCGCCGGTGGATTCCCTGCTGGTGAAGATCACCACCGGCGACGGAGTCGCCGGCTGGGGTGAGGCGTTCGGTTTCGAGGCCGCTCCGATGACACGCTGGTCGGTCGAGGAGCTGATCGCGCCGCTGTGCCTGGGCCGTGACGCCGCCCGCATCGGGCCGCTGATGCGGGAGATCCAGCAGAAGCTCCAGGTCTTCGGCCGCGGCGGCACCGTCATGCACGCCCTGTCCGCCGTGGACACCGCGCTGTGGGACATCGCGGGCCGGGCGGCGGGCGTGCCGCTGCACCGGCTGCTCGGCGGCGGCGCCCCTGACCTGCCCTGCTACGCGAGCCTCGACCCGCTCGGCGCCGAGCCGCTCGTGCGGGCGGGGGTCCGCGCCGCCCTCGACGCCGGCTTCCGCGCGGTCAAGCTGCACGAGCGGGCGCCCTCGGTGGTGCGCGCCGCCCGATCGGAGGCAGGCGACACCACGACGCTGATGCTCGACGTGAACTGCGCCTGGACGCTCGCCCAGGCGCGCCAGGCCGCGGCCGACATGGCCGGCGTCGGACTGCGCTGGCTCGAGGAGCCGGTGTGGCCGCCGGAGAACTTCGCCGGCCTGGCGGCGCTGCGCGCGGGGTGCGGCATCCCGATCGCCGCGGGCGAGAACGCGGCCACGCTGCTGGACTTCGGCCGGCTGATGGACGCCGGCGCCGTCGACGTGCTCCAGCCGAGCCCCGCCAAGATGGGCGGCGTCACCGAACTGCGCCAGGTGTTCCCTGTCGCGGCGGTGCGCAACGTCGCGGTGCTGCCGCACACCTTCTACCACGGGCCCGGGCTGCTGGCAGCGATCCACGTCACGGCGGCGCTCGGCACGGCCGACGCGATGATCGAATGGCGGTACTCCGACCTGGAGGCGCTGCCGTACGGCGAGGCCGTCGTCCCGGCTGCGGGCAGGATCGCGGTGCCGAACGGTCCCGGCCTCGGCGCCGATCCGGACCCCGGTGTGCTTGGGCGTTACCTAAGCGACTGAGAGTCCCGCCGCGCGGCGCCCGGCCGGCGGGAAATCCGGTTGACGCGGCCGTGCCGCGTCGCGCACCGTGGTTGGCGCATCTGGTCATCGCGTGTCATCTCGTCTCGTTCCGCCCGGTCGTGAGATTCTCCTGGAGCCGCTGTGGGTTATCGCGAGGGACGCTTCATCGACCTGCTCCCCGAGCTGCAGGCCGTGTCGGCGCGGGTGTGCACGCCGCTGACTGACGGTGACCCCGGCCGGGCCGCCGGGGTGATCGGGTGGGCTCACGCTCTTCCGGCACATCGAACGGTCCGAGGTCGCCGCCAGGACCCACTGCCACCGCCTGGTGGAGCCAGTCGGCTGCGCCACGGCGCACCGCCGTCGCGGGCTCGGCGGCGGCGTCACGCTCGCCGCCCTGGCCGCCGCGCGGGAGCGCAGTGCGAAGACCGGCGTCGTGCGGCCGCCCGGCCACGACGGCTACCCGGTTCCGGTGCTCGTCTACCGGTCGATCGGCTTCACCGACCGGCTGCGCAATCGCGAATTCCGCTTCGCCGCCGGGTAGGGCCGCGGGTCCGCGGCCCGGCGACGAGCGCCCGAGGGCGGGCCGGTGGCGTAAATCACAGCTGTGTAATTCTCTGTGGACAACGCGCGGGCGAGCCCGCTACTGCCTGTTCGCCGGCCCCGCGTTGGCGACGATCGCCGCGAACGGCGGTACGCACAGCGCCACCGCGGACATCACTACGGCGGCCGTGATCGAGTACCGCCAGATAAGGGTCCACGCGAGCACGATAAGCAGTACGCACACGCCCATCATCATGAGGTAGGCCCGTCGCCGCGTCGCCAGGCCAAGCGGCTTGCGCGGCTCCCGCGGCGGCGGGCCGTCGTCCGGCATCGGCATGGCAACCCGCCTCCCTCCTTCTCGGCTACCGTTCCCCCGATCGCGTGAATCACCGGTCTTATCCCGAACGGTTGCGGCAGCCCCCGTACCGCCCGCCGCGATGCCGTCGCGGCCTGGTGCGGCTCCGCACCGACGCTGCCCTCCAGCGTCGCGCCCTGCGTGCGTCGCACTCTCGTGCGTCGTGCTCTGTTGGGTCGGGCTACGGCGTGGCCGTGCGGACGACCACGACCAGGTAGCGGCAGTCATCCGCGGTCTCGTTGCGGAACTCCCTCGCCTGCGGCTCTCCGAGCTCAAACGTGTCACCCGAGCCCAGCACGTGAACGGCGGGTCCGTCCGCCAGGGTTAGTTCTCCCGACACCACCCAGACGAGCTGAGCGATGAACGCGTACGCGCCCGCCGGATACGGCACGCGGGCCCCGGCCGGCAGGGTCACCTCGGTGACCGCCGCGGGAAACGCCGGGGACGACACCGGCCGGCGCAGGTACCCGGTCTCCGGGTCGCGCCACCGCGCCGAGTCAGCCGCCCGGCGCACCGCGGCGGCCTGCCGCCGTCCGCCGGCAGCCGGCGCCTCCCCGGCCTGGCCTGGCCCGATCGCGGGAAGGCCGGCTACGGGAAGGCCCGGTGCCGGGGAAAACAGCTCCGGCATGCTGAGCTGCAGTGCCGCCGACAGCTTGCCGAGCACAACGGCGGTCGGGCTGCTCTCGCCCCGCTCGATCTTGCTGATCATCGCCCGGGAGACGGCGGACGCCTCGGCGAGCCTGTCGATCGTCCAGCCCCTGGCCCGCCGCTCGCCGCGAAGTCGCTCGCCGAACGCCGCCATCGAATCTACTATAGTAGACATGACTCCACTATATAAGATTCGGTCCGCCGACGCCGGAGACTCCGAGGCGATCCGCGCGATCCGCAACGACGTGATCGCGCACTCGACCGCCATGTGGACGACGCACCAGGTGACAGCCGAAGGCAACCGGGAATGGCTCGCCGACAACCTGACCCGCCGCTCGGTCTACGTCGCCGAGGCCGACTGCGCGCTGATCGGCTTCGCGAACTGGTCCCCCTGGCGGCCCAAGGACGGCTATCGGCACACCGTCGAGGACTCGGTGTACGTGACCGACGGCCACCAGGGCCGCGGCCTCGGCGCCCAACTGCTGCAGACCCTCATCAGCGCCGCCACAGAATCCGGTGCGCACGTCATGATGGCCTCCATCGAGGCCTCCAACACCCGCTCGATCGCGCTGCACGAGCGCCACGGCTTCGAGACCGTCGGCACCGCCCGCGAGGTCGGCACCAAGTTCGGCCGCTGGCTCGACCTGACCATGATGAGCCTGGCCCTGTGAACAACCCCCGGCGGCGGCATTGCGCTCCGCGCTTCTTGCTGTTATCAGATATGCCCGGGCACGCCTCCGCGCACCAGAGGCGTGATCGCGGGTCATCTGCGGCAGACGCCTGCCCAAGCCCTATGCGCCTTCCGCCTGGCAGAAAACTTGCTGTTATCACCGTTTGCGGTGTAAGGGGCGCGGATGGGTGGCGCGAAGCGCACGGGGGGCGGACGCGCGGAGCGCGCGGGGTGCACGGGTGCTAGGGACGCGTGGGGTTCACGGGGGGCGAGGGGCGCAGGAAGAGCAGCACCGCGGCGAAGGCGCAGGCGACGATCGCGACCGCGAGCAGGTAGGAGAGCCGGTAGCCGGCGACCAGGGCCGCCGACGCTGGCCCGGGGACGGCGCGGGCCCGCGCCGCCGCGATGGTGGCGAGCACCGCGAGCCCGACTGCCATGCCGACCTGCTGCGAGGCGGCGAGCAGGCCGCCGGCCAGGCCCCGGTCCCCCGGAGCGACCCCGGCCGTCGCGAGCACCGACGCCGTGGGGAAGAGCAAGCCCATGCCGAACGCGGTGAGCACGATCCCCGGCAGCACGTTCACCTGGTAGGACCCTGACGCCGACAGCTGGGTCAGGCAGGCCTGGCCAAGCGCGATCGACACCAGGCCGGCGGCGAGCACGGGCCGGGCACCGAACCTGGCCGCGAGCCTCCTGGTCAGCCAGGTCGCCGTCACAAGGACGGTGAGCGTCGCGGGGAGCAGCCCGAGCCCCGCCCGCAGCGGCGAGAACCCGAGAACCCGCTGCATGTAGAGGGTGACGAAGTACACGTAGCCGACGATGACCGAGGCGACAACGAACATGGTGGCGAGCGCGACCCGGCGCGCGGGATCGGCGAGCATCCGGACAGGCACCATGGGCGCGCGGGCATGTCGCTCGACAGCGACGAACGCCGCACCGAGCAGCACCGCCGCCGCCAGCGCGGCCAGGGCGGCGGGCGCGCCGAACCCGTTCTGCTGCCCCTGGCTCAGCCCGAAGATCAGTGCCGCCACGCTCACTGTGACCAGTGCCGCGCCTGCCACGTCAAGCCGCCGCGCGGCCGCGCCCTGAGACAGCCCGGTGCCGTCGGACAGCCCGGTGCCGTGCGCCCGGTGCATCGCGTCCCGCGGCAGCAGCCGGAGCATCGCCGCCACCAGGATCGCGATCACCGGCGGATTCACCAGGAAGATTGCCCGCCAGCCGGCCAGCTCGGTCAGGATCCCGCCGAGCACGATGCCGGTGCTCGCCCCGGCGGCCGTCGCGCCCTGGTAGATGCCGAGCGCGCGGGCCCGCCCCGGCCCGTCGGGAAACAGGTCAGTGACCGCGGCGAGCGCCATGGGCGCGACGAGGGCGGCGCTGGCCCCCTGGGCAAACCGCGCACCGATGAGCACGCCAGAACTGGGCGCGAGACCCGCCGCAAGCGACGTTGCACCGAAGATGCCGAGCCCGGCCACGAGCAGCCGCCGGTGCCCGGTCAGGTCCCCGATCCGGCCGCCGAGCAGCAGCAGCGCGCCGAACGGCAGCGCGTACCCGGTGATGATCCACTGCAGGTCCGCCGCGGACACGCCGAACTCCCGCTGGATCGTGGCGAGCGCCACGTTCACGATCGAGAAGTCGAGTTGCAAGACGAACTGCGCCGCCGAGACGAGAAACAGTCCGAGCCCGGTCCGCTGTGCCGCCCGCTCCCCCGTGGCCTGCGCTGACGCCGGCCGCGTCACCACCGCGTCTGTCTCCCCAGCCGGCTCCGTCACCCGGAAAGTTTACATCTCAACTAATTTGCGGGTCAGCAGAAGGGGACGCCCCCGTTCGCCGCCGCCCGCCCGCTGAACGCCGACAGGCGACACGCGCTGCGCGCTTCTTGCTGTTATCCGAACGGGTACGTCCCCTGACTTAGTCGGTGCCTGATTCCATCGCGGCGCGGTCGAGCAGCTCGTCCTCGTGCACCTGGCCGGCCGATGCGATCGCCTCGGCGCCGCCCTGCGGCATCGCGCCGATCAGCTCGCCTGGGGACGGCATCGGGGCCCCGATCAGCGCCGCGTGCCCGCCGCCGAACATGCCGAGGCTGGCGTACTGCTCCAGCTTGGCACGGGAGTCGGCGATGTCCAGGTTGCGCATGGTGAGCTGTCCGATGCGGTCGGAGGGGCCGAACGCGGCGTCCTCCACCCGCTCCATGGACAGCTTGTCCGGGTGGTAGCTGAAGGCCGGGCCCGCCGTGTCGATCAGTGAGTAGTCCTCGCCGCGGCGCAGCCGCAGCGTCACCGTCCCGGTCACCGCGGTGCCGACCCAGCGCTGCAGCGACTCGCGGATCATCAGCGCCTGCGGGTCAAGCCAGCGCCCCTCGTACAGCAGCCGGCCGAGCTTGCGGCCCTCGTTGTGGTAGGCGGCGATGGTGTCCTCGTTGTGGATCGCGCAGACCAGGCGCTCGTAGGCGGCGTGCAGCAGGGCCATGCCTGGCGCCTCGTAGATGCCGCGTGACTTCGCCTCGATGATCCGGTTCTCGATCTGGTCGGACATGCCGAGGCCGTGCCTGCCGCCGATCGCGTTCGCCTCGAGGACCAGGGCGACGGCGTCGGCGAACTCCTTGCCGTTGATGGCGACCGGGCGGCCCTGCTCGAAGGTGATGCTCACGTCCTCGGCGGGGATGTCCACGGACTGGTCCCAGAACCGCACGCCCATGATCGGCTCGACGATCTCGAGGTTCGCGTCCAGGTGCTCGAGCGACTTGGCCTCGTGGGTGGCACCCCAGATGTTCGCGTCGGTGGAGTAGGCCTTCTCCTTGCTCGCCCGGTAGGGCAGCGCCCGGTCGGCGAGCCACTGCGACATCTCCGCGCGGCCGCCCAGCTCACCGACGAACGCCGCGTCCAGCCACGGCTTGTAGATCCGCAGCGACGGGTTGGCGAGCAGGCCGTAGCGGTAGAACCGCTCGATGTCGTTGCCCTTGTAGGTGGAGCCGTCGCCCCAGATCTGCACGTCGTCCTCGAGCATGGCCCGCACGAGCAGCGTGCCGGTCACCGCGCGGCCGAGCGGCGTGGTGTTGAAGTACGCGCGGCCGCCGGACCGGATGTGGAACGCCCCGCAGGTCAGCGCGGCCAGGCCCTCCTCGACCAGCGCCGCCTTGCAGTCCACGAGGCGGGCGCCCTCCGCGCCGTAGGCGCCGGCCCGGCCGGGCACGGACGCGACGTCGGGCTCGTCGTACTGGCCCAGGTCGGCGGTGTAGGTGTAGGGCACCGCCCCCTTCTCGCGCATCCACGCGACAGCAACAGAGGTGTCGAGGCCGCCGGAGAAGGCGATGCCGACACGTTCACCGACAGGCAGGGAGGCGAGCACCTTGGTCATGACTGCAATTATATGCACACCACTGCATGACCATGCAAAGACTCTCGACTGTTCGCGCGACTCCACGGAACGGACCCGCACGGTGCATCACCTGCTGCCGAATTTCTTGACAAATTGCACCGTCTGCAACCGGTTGATCTGGAATTGTTAACTCGAACACCCTCCGACATCGCGTACCCCTCCGACACGAAGGCCGGGCGATGACAGTCACGAACGCCACCTCGGAAGACCCGCACTCCGCAGGACCGGGCGCCGGCGCGTCCGGGCCGGCCGGCACCCTGGCGGTGTACAACGTCCTCGACACCGCCTGGTCGGGCGGCGCCGACCCGAAAGGGGTGGCAGACAGCACCGCGGCCTTCCAGTCAGCGCTCAGCGCGATCGGCTCCGCAAGCGGTGGCGTGCTGTACGTTCCCACCGGCTCATACAAGCTCACGTCGAGCGTGACCTACGCCGGCACCGCGCCGCTGCGCATTCTTGGCGACGGCCCGCAGGCGTCGCGGATCAGGATGGCGAGCGCCTCGTCCAGCGTCAGTTACCTGAGCATCACCCAGAACGGCACGTTCGGTGACGAAAAGGGCCAGGACGGCACCGTCATCATCGAGAGCCTGTCGTTCCACAACGACACCTACAGCGGCGCCTTCGCGAACACGAACATCGCTCTCAACCTGAGCGGCGTCAACTACGGGAAGATCAGCGACGTCTGCTTCTACAAAGGCTCGGCGTCACAGCGGGTCAACCAGGCCATCGTCTGCCACGCATGCAATCAGGTCGACATCGACAACTGTAACATCTTCGCGGCCGTCAACGGGATCGCCTTCACCGGGTACTGCCAGGTCAACAACGTCTCGAACACGTCGGTCTGGACACCGGCGGGTACCGGCGTTCCCACGGCGGCCTGCGTGCTCTACTCGGGCCAGACCCTCACGGCCAACATGGAGAACGTGGTCTTCCACCGGGGCGACCGCGGCATCCTCTGGAGACAGGATGCCACGGGCGCCCTGCCGCACCTGTTCTTCGGCTACAACGTCCAGCCGAACAACCACAGCATCGCCTGCATGGAGTTCGATGCCGGAGCTCAGGTCTACCTGACCGAGTGCTTCTTCTCCAACGCCAGGTCGTTCGTCGCCGCAAGCGTGCCCGGCCTGGTCTTCGGACCGAAATTCCAAGGCTCAGCCCTGGTCGAGGGCTGCCAGTTCAACGGGATGCAGGGGCACGCCATCTCGGTCCAGGGGGGTACCGGCTTCATCGTCAAGGGCTGCGAGTTCGGCGGTAACTCCAACTACAAGGCCGCCGCCAACGCCTACGACGAGATCAACATCGGCGCTTCCGCCGCCGAAGTGACCATCGACGCCTGCCACTTCAACGTGAACGCTCTCGCCGGTCTCGGCACGGCCAACCAGCCGCGCAGCGCGGTCTACACGGCCGCGGGCGCCAGGGCAGTGACGATCTCGAACAGCAGGGGCGCGGGCACCGGCTACGGCACGTCGGCCCTGGTGGACAACGCCAACGCGGTGGTCAGGCGCGGGTGTGTCGGCCTTGGCATGCCGGAGAGCACGACCGGCGCGGGCTCGACGGTGACAGCGTCGGCCCCGGCCAGCCTGTCGGCCCCGGCCAGCATCCCGGCCAACGACATGACGGCGGGCACCGTGTACAAGATGCGTTGCTTCGGGACCGGCACGCAGGCCGCGGGCATCGCGCAGCCCCTGACCGTTGGCGTGACCCTCGGCGGCCGCAGCATCGGCAGCTTCACGCCGCAGGCGCTGCCTGCTGCCGGCGCGTCGTTCGCCTGGGCCTACGAGTGCCTGCTATACGTGACTACCGCAGGGCCGGCCGGGACGGTGGCGGCCGCCGAGACGTTCACGTGGGGCGGCAACGGCACCGGCCCGTCCACGCCCACCATGCGCAACGGCGCCGCACTGCCGGTGAACACCACGCAGGCCAACGCGCTGTTGCTAACCGCCGCCTGGAGGGCCGCCGCCGGCGGCCCGGCGATCACCTGCGCGGCGACCATCGTTGAGCGCATTGGCAATGTTCCGTCACGCTGACGCTGCCAGTCACAACGCCTCCCGGCCCGACGCAGTGCCGCCGTCAGTCGGCGGTGGCCACCATCACGTCCGACGCCTTGACCACGGCGATGACCTGCGCGCCCTCGGTCAGGCCGAGCTGGCGGACCGCCTCGACGGTGATGGAGGCCACCAGCCGGACGCCGCCCGCGTCGAGTTCGACGTTGGCGATGGCCTCACCGGAGTTGATGGCGGTGATGCGGGCCGGAATCTGGTTGCGTGCGCTGAGCTTCATAAGGTGCTCCTCGTTGTTCGTCCCGTCGAGATGTACCCCCTTGAGGCCGCTCATGGGGCCAAACCGCGAAACGCGGCCGCGGCAGATCTCCCGTCAGTTTCTGGCGTCACATTGGCAAGGCTTTGTCATCCTGATCACAGGAGCACCTCGCATTTAAGCCGGCCACTTTACACGGGTAATGACACTATTTACCTAAAAAGGCAAAGGCCTTATTTCCTCCTGTTTTACGCTTCGGCATACCGCCTGTAGGCCGCACATCAGGAGGATTTCCTTGTTCCGCTCACGCATGCGCATTCTCGCGCCACCGCTGGCAATAGCCTTGCTGGCCCTTTCGGGCTGCGGCGGACTATCCGCCAATGCCGGAAGCACTAGCCCGAACGGGCTACAAAAAACAACGCTCAACGTGGCCGTCGTGCCGGCGGTCGATTCCGCCGGGTTTTTCGTCGCGCTGTATGAGGGCCTGTTCGCCAGGCAGGGCCTCACGATTCACTACACCCCCGCCGTCAGCAGCGAGGAGGTGATCAGCCAGCAGCTCACCGGAAAGTACGACATTACCGGCGGAAATTACGTTTCCTTCATCCAGCATTACGTGACTGATCATCAGCCGCTGGAGATTGTCGCGGAGGGGTCGGTGATGCAGCAGGGCACCCAGGCCATCTACACCATGCCCGGCTCGAAGATCAAGACGCTCAAGGAGCTAAAAGGCCACCTGCTCGGCATCAACGCCCCCCTCAACATTAACTACCTCCTGGCCGCCTCTGTGCTCACAGAGAATGGCATCAGGCTGAACCAGGTGCGCTTCCCGACCGCGCCAATTCCGTTCCCGACGATGGCGGCCGCGCTCGCCGCGGGCAAGATCGACGCGGCGGCCATGCCCGAGCCGTTCGCGTCGGCCGCCGAGCAGCAGTACGGCGCGGTGCCGCTCGCCGACCTCAACCAGGGCGCCACCCAGAACTTCCCGATCCAGGGATACGTGGCGACCAAGAGCTGGGTGCAGCAGAACCCGGGCACGCTGCGCGCGTTCCTCGCCGCGCTGTCCCAGGGCCAGGAGATCGCCGACACCAGCCGCGGCGCCGTCGAGCGGGCCATGGAGGCGCTGAAGGGGCCGATGAACGGCCAGATCCCGCCGATTGTCGCCGCGGTGATGGCGGTGAACATCTACCCCACCTCCATCGACCAGGTCCGCATCCAGCGGGTCGCCGACGTGATGTACCAGTTCGGGCTGCTGCACTCCCGGTTCAACGTCACCCCGATGATCGGACCCTGACCCGGCAGGCCGGCCCGCGCGCCGTCACGGCGGGCGGGCCGGCGAACACAGCGAACACTTCGGAAACAACGCGGCCAAGCCGGACATATCCGGCTTGGCCGCGTTGTTTGGCCTGAGGTGATCACCGCGCGGCACCGCAACATCGCTCTGCTCGTCGCAGGCTGCTACTTCATGGAAATGCTCGACGGGACGATCGTGACCACGGCGTCGCCGCAGATCGGGCGGTCGCTGCATGCGCCCGCCACCGAGGTAGGCCTGGTCGTCACCGTCTACCTGCTGACCCTGGCCGTGCTCATCCCGCTGTCCGGCTGGCTGACCAGGCGGTACGGGAACCGGGCGGTGTTCCTGACCGCGATCGCGGTGTTCACGCTCGCGTCGGTGGGCTGCGCGGCGAGCGTCAATCTCGGCATGCTCATCGCGATGCGGGTGCTGCAGGGCGCGGGCGGGGCGATGATGGTGCCGGTCGGCCGGACCATGGTGCTGTCACCCGCCGCCAAGGAGGACATACTCCGGCTCACCTCCTACGTGGTGTGGCCGGGGCTGCTCGCCCCCGTGATAGCGCCGCTGGCCGGCGGCCTGATCACCACCTACGCGAGCTGGCACTGGATGTTCCTGATCAACGTGCCGCTCGGACTTGTCGCGTTCCCCCTTGCCTGGCGGCTGGTCACCGGCCAGCACGGCGCGGCGGCGGCCGGGCCGCCGCCGCCGCTCGACTGGGCGGGCATGCTGTTCACCTGCGCCGGCCTGGGCGGGCTCACCTACGCCGCGCACCTGGTGGCGCTGCCCGCCCCGCCTGCCCTGCAGACCGTCCTGTTCGCCGCCGCGAGCGCGGCGCTGCTCGGGCTGGCGGTGACGCACCTGCGGCGGACCCCGCACCCGCTGCTCAACCTGCGCACGCTGAACGTGCACACCTTCCGGCTGTCGCAGCTGGGCATGACGATGTACTTCCTGGTGGTCGGCGCGATGCCGTTCCTGCTTCCGCTCATGTTCCAGGTGCAGTTCGGCTGGTCGCCGGTGAAGTCTGGCGCGGTCACCGCGTTCGTGTTCGCGGGGAACGTCGGGATCAAGCCGGCCACCACGCCGCTGATCCGCCGGTTCGGGTTCCGCGCGGTGCTCGTGGTCTCCACCGCTGGCACCGCCCTGATCGTCGCCGCGCTCGCCTTCACCACCGCGTCCACGCCGGTGGCGCTGATCGCCGCGCTCGCGCTGGCCAGCGGCGTCACCAGGTCGACCGGGTTCACCGTGTACAGCACGGTCGGGCTGGCGGACATGATGCCGGAGCTGATGCGCGACGCCAACACGCTCGCCGCCACGACCATGCAACTCGGCGCCGGCCTCGCAGTCGCCGCCGCCACCGTAGCGCTGCGCGCCGGCTCCGCGATCAGCGGCGGCGGGCAGGGCGCCTACACGCTGGCGTTCTGCTTCCTCGCGCTGATCGCGGTCGGCTGCACGGCCCAGGCGCTGCGCCTTGACCCGCTGGCCGGGGACGCCGCGCGCCGCCCGCAGCCCGCCCGCGCCGCCGCCCGGCCGGCGCCGCCCGCGCCGCCGGCCCCCTCCGGCCTCCCGGGCTGACCCCGGCTGACCCCGAACTGACCTCGGGGGCCCGCCTGCCGAGCTCATTACGGGACGATTCTCCGGTGACCCGGGCGTGTCTTAGGTTTTCCTTCGTCTCGCAAATCCCAGTATTTGCTGGCCCTTCGGGACTACTGGCTAGTTCTCCCGGGCTAAGGCGACGGAAAACCGCGACCAAGCGGTCCGCTCCCCTCTAGCCTGGCGCGATGCACTTGAAGTCAAAGCGGGCGATCGCGGCGTCCGCGCTGGCGCTTGTGGTCGTGGGCGGCGGGGCCGTCGCGGTGATCACGATGGCCTCGCCCGGGCCCTCCGTCATCGCGCCCGCCTCGCTCCCGTCGCCGGCGGGCTCAGCGGTGACGGCAACGGTGCCCGGCGGGGGCGGAGCGGGGCAATCCGGCACGTCGGGACCGGCCGGGCAGCCGGGCAGCGGGCAGCCGTCCACCGCCGCCACCGGCGGGAGCTACGCGCCGGGGACGGCCCCGGAGAGCCGGACGCTGACCCGTGCGGCCGGCCAGGGGGCACCGGGCCCGCTCGCGGCGGGCCTGCTGCCCGCCGACGGCGCCGTGCCAGGCGCGCGGCCCGCGCTGCAGGCCATGGCGGCGGCGCGGCGGTCTCTCACCGCCCTGCCGCACTCGCCGCGCCTGCTCGCCGAACTCGGCGGCGGGACACACGCCACGCCCACGAGCAGTGCCACACCCGCGAAAACGAGCAGCGGCGACGGGACGGCTTCCCCAACTCCCACCGACACTCCGGCAGGCACGGGCTCCCCCACCGGCACTGGCGGCGCGCCCACGGGCACGGGCAGGCCGTCCGGGTCGTCAAGCGCGCTCGGCGCGTCGCGCGCGGGCATGGCCCCCGCGGCGGCCGGCGCCACGATCCCGGCCGCGTCGCCGTGGGCCACGCCAACCACCGCGACCCCGGCGCCGACCGTCACGCCCACGCCGTCGGTGACCCCCACGGCGAACACGAGCCGCACGCTGCCCGGCCTCGACGTGGCCGGCTACCAGCACCCGGTGACCAAGGCCTACCCGAAGGGCCAGCCCGTGGGCTGGTCCTCGGTCGCCACGGCCGGGTACAAGTTCGTCGCCATCAAGGCGACCGAGGGCGACTACTACGTCAACCCGTGGGCGGTCACCGACATGAACGCGGCCAAGGCGGCCGGGCTCTCGATCACGCCATACCACTTCGCGATACCCAACGCCAGCGGCGGCGCGGCGCAGGCGCAGTACACCCTCGAATACTCCGGCTACCAGCCGGGCGCCAAGATGCTGCCGCTCATGCTCGACATCGAGTACGACCCGTACACCTCGAGCGACCACACGAACATCTGCTACGGCCTCACGCCGGCCCAGATGACCGCGTGGGTCGGCGCGTTCGTGACCACGGTGAAGTCGATCACCGGGCTGTATCCCGTCATCTACACGACGGCGAACTGGTGGAACACCTGCACCGGCGGGTCCACCGCGTTCGGCGCCGATCCGATGTGGGTAGCCGCCTACGGGTTCACCAGCCCGCCGATGCCCGCCGGCTGGCCCGCCTGGACAATCTGGCAGTACACGAGCAGCGGCACGGTCCCAGGGGTGGCCACACCGGGCGCCACCGACCTCGACATCTTCAACCCGGGCCTGGTCGGCCTGATCAACCCGGGCAGCCAGGCGGCCAAGACCCGGGCCCGGGTGTCGGTCTCCGTCCGGTCGCTCGGCGTGCTGGCGGGCGAGGCGGTGACCTGGTCGGCGGCCGGCCTGCCGCCAGGCCTGGCGGTTAGCGCCAGCGGCACGATCGCGGGCACGGTCTCCGCGTCCGCGGCGCCGGTGGCCGCCCGGGTGTACCACGTGACGATCTCGGCGCGGAACTCCGCCGGCGTGATCGAGAAGGCGACGTTCGCCTGGCAGGTCAGACCGACCTGCGCCCATCACCTGACCGCGCAGGTCTGCGCGGGCGGGTAACGGGCCACATGGCCCCGTCCGTGCCGCTGGCATCCGCCGCCACGGCACGGACGGGCTTGGCTTAGGACGCCACGCTGGCGGCGGCCGCGCGCACGCCCGCGGCGCGCATCGCCGCCCGCAGGCCGGCGTTGGCGGCCCGCGCGGTCCGTGCCTCGACGATCCGCGGTCCGGTGCCGCCCGCCGTGGCGGCGACGGCCTTCAACAGGTCGCCAGGACCCTCGACGAGCGTGTAGGGGATCCCGAACGCGGCGGCCAGCTGGTCGAGCGAGGCCCGGTGCGGCGTGCCGAAGACGCGCTCGAACGGCCCGGTGAAGGCCGCGGGCTCGAGCCCGGCGAAAATCCCGCCGCCGTCGTTGTTGACCACGACCACGCACAGGTCGGGCCGCGGTTCCCCGGGCCCGATCGCCAGGCCGGGCGCGTCGTGCAGCAGCGACAGGTCACCGATCAGCCCGAACGCGACCGCACCGGGGCGGTCGGCGGCATGCGCCATGGCGGCGCCCGCGGCCGTGGAGAACGTGCCGTCGATACCGCTCGCGCCCCTGCTCGCGATCACCCGGACGTCGGCTCGCGGTGGCATGAGCAGATCGACATCCCGAACGGATAGCGAGTTCCCGCACCACAGCAGCGCACCCTCCGGGAGCGCGGCGGCCAGCTCGCGTGCGACCTCAGGCTCCGACAGCGCACCCTCGCCGGGGTCACCGCGCCAGTCGTCGAGCACCGCGCCCGCCGCCTGCGTGGCCGCCGCGTCCGCGTCCCGCCACGCCGCGAGCCAGCGGCCGGAAACCGCACCAGGCACGCCCGTCAGCCGGATGGCGGCGGCGACGTCGGTGGCGGCCCGCTGCGGGTCGGCCCACATCCCCGGCCCCTGCGCGACGACGATGTGCCGGACCGCGTCCGCCGCTCCTGGCTGGCCGTCTCCCGGCTGGCGGGCGAGCGCGAGCAGCGCGGACTGCGGCCTGGTCAGCCCGGGACGCCCCGCGGCGACGATGACCGCGGGGCGGAGCGCCGCCATGAACTCAGGCGACGCGAGCAGGTACTGGTAGCCGGTCAGCGCGTTCGGCCCGCGCCGCGCACCGGAGGACGGCTCGGCGAGCACTGGCCAGCCGGCCCGCTCCGCGAGCTCGATCAGCGCGTCCGCGTCGTAGTCCCCGTCGCCGCACACCACGACGCCGCGCTCGGTCCACGGCAGCTCAAGCGGCACGGCGGCGGGCGCGTCGTCGCTGATCCGCGTCCACGGCTGCCCGTCCGGCCGCCCGTCAAGCGGCTCCGGCCAGTCGACCTGGCCGCCGCTCGAGCCGTCGGCGCCCCGATTGGCGCTCGCGCGCTTGTTGCTGTTATCAGATAGGGGAGTGGCGCGGGCCGGGGTGTGCGCAGGGGGCGCGTCGGGGACGAGGGGGTCGCGGAAGGGGAGGTTGAGGTGGACCGGTCCCTGCAGGGTGCCGAGGGCGCCCGCGGCGTGCGCCCAGGCGCGGCAGGCAAGCGAGCGCCAGTAGCCGGCCAGGCCGGCACGCCGCTCCGGGACGCCAGACTCCGCGTACCAGCGGACCGCCGATCCGTACAGCTTGACCTGGTCCACCGTCTGGCTCGCGCCGGTGCCGCGCAGCTCGGGCGGCCGGTCGGCGGTGAGCAGCAGCAGCGGAACGGCGGACTCGTCGGCCTCGATGACCGCGGGGTGGAAGTTGGCCGCGGCCGTACCGGAGGTGCACACCACCGCGACCGGACGGCGGGAGGCCTTGGCCAGGCCGAGGGCGGTAAAGGCCGCGGACCGTTCGTCGATCCGCACGTGCAGCCGGACCCGCCCGGCCCGCTCAAGGTCCCAGAAGGCGATGGCGAGCGGCGTGGACCGCGAGCCGGGCGCGATGACCACCTCGCGCAGCCCGCACCGCGCGAGCTCATCGGCCAGCACGGTGCCGAAGGCGGTCGACGGGTTCACCGGTACCTCCCGCCTCGGGCGCGGGCGCCTGTTGCTGTTATCAGGCTGTGGAGCGCCGTGTCGCCGACCCGGCGGGCGGATGGTGGACGTTTGGGTACACGTCGATGTACCCAAACGTCCACCATGAGCGGCTTGGCGCCGCTTCTTGCTGTTATCACGGGACGGGTTCCGTTCCCTGCACGTCGGTCAGGTACTGGGCGGCGGCCAGGGCGCGCCGCCGCCACGACTCAGGGTCGGTCTCGAAGCGGGCGAGGGCGTCCTCATCGACGGCGGGGCGGCGGACGGGCAGTTCGCCGCCGGTCTCGTGCAGCGGGTGCGCGGTGACGTCGCCGGTCAGCAGGGACATGGTGGCCAGGCCGCATGCGTGGCGCAGTCCGGGCAGCGCCGCCGCGAGCGCCACGCCCGCGGCCAGGCCCACCGAGGTGTCGACCGCGCTTGACACGACAACCGGCAGGCCGCACGCCTCCGCCACCCGCAGCGCCGCGCGGACGCCGCCGAGCGGCTGCACCTTGACCATGACGATGTCGGCGGCGCCCGCCGCGCGCACCCGCAGCGGGTCCTCTGCCTTGCGTATCGACTCATCCGCCGCGATCGGAATGTCGATAAGCCGACGAAGCGACGCGAGCTCGCCGAGGGTGGCGCAGGGCTGCTCCGCGTACTCAAGTCCGTAGCGGTCCAGTTCGCGCAGCACGCGGGCCGCCTGCTCCACGCTCCACGCGCCGTTGGCGTCCACGCGGATCCTGCCGTCGGCTCCGGTTGCGTCGAGCGCGTCGCGCACCGCCTCCACCCGCTCGACGTCCTCGACCTCGGCCTGGCCCGGCTCCGCCACCTTGACCTTGGCGGTGCGGCAGCCGGACGCGGCGACGATCTCGTAGGCCCGGTCCGGGCCGACGGCGGGCACCGTGACGTTGACGGGCACCGAATCGCGCAGCGGCGCCGGCCAGGGCACGGTCGCCGACTCGATCGCGCTGGCCAGCCAGCGCGCTGATTCCGCGGGACCGTACTCGGCGAACGGCGAGAACTCGCCCCAGCCCGCCGGGCCGTGAATGAGCGCGCCCTCGCGCACGGTGATGCCGCGGAACTTGGTCCGCATCGGGATGGCGAACGCCCGCAGCGTGCCAAGCAGCTCCGCCAGGTCGGTCGTCACGGGCGGCCAGACCTGGCCAGGGAGCACGGCACAGGCGGGCCGGCGCCGGTGTGAGTCTTCACCACTCGCAACCTTCCGTTGTCCGGGCTCTCACCTTATCGACCGTGACCGTGACGGCCCCTCGCCCGCCTCCTCGAACGTCGGCGCGGCCAGCGGGGCCGACGCAGTGGGGGCGGCGGCAGCGGCCGCGCGCCGCGCGCGTACCGTTGCGGGCACTGCCGGGGAGTTTTGCGCGAATTCGCGCCGACGGGAATCACGGGCGGCGCCGCGGGTAGCGGACCGGGGTCAGCGTCGCAGCGGCGGAACCGGGAATGCCGGCGGGCCGCGCGCGGTCATGTGAGGTGATGGACGGGATGACGATGAGCAAACCCGCGAGCCTGCCCGGGCTCGCGGCACGGGCCGGGTTTACCTGGCGAGCGGGCGACGGCGAGCGGCGGCCGCTGCACGCCGTGCTGCTGCGCGGCGTGGCGGACGCGGAGCGGCTGATCGACCCGCTCTCCCGCGCGCTCGACGGCAGCGGGCCCGCCGTCTTGCCCGTCGACGCCGCCCTGCCGGCGGCGAGAATCTCGCAGCTGCTCGACGCCTTCCAGCCGGACGCGGTCATCGGGCCTGATGGCGAAGCACGAACGCGTTCCGGATCATCGGGGGTGGCGGCGGACACCGCGGTCATCATCGGCACCTCGGGATCCACCGGGGAGCCCAAGGGTGTCGAGCTGAGCGCGGCGGCGCTCACGCATTCCGCCCGGGCGTCGCTGGCCCGGGTGGGCGCGCGCCCCGGCGAGCAGTGGCTGGTCTGCCTGCCCGTGTCGCACGTGGCAGGACTGCAGGTGCTCGTCCGTTCGCTGGTCGGCGGTACCAGGCCGGCGGTCGCCGCGGACGCGTCGGCCGGCGCGCTGGCCGCGTCCGGGTGCGCACACCTGTCGATCGTCCCGACGCAGCTGGTGCGGCTGCTCGGCGAGCCGGGCGGCCGCGAGGCGCTCGCCGGATTCTCCTCCGTCCTGGTGGGCGGCGCCGCGGCGGGCGCCGCCGCACTCGAGGAGGCCCGTGCGGCAGGCATCGCGGTCGTCACCACGTACGGGATGAGCGAGACCTGCGGCGGGTGCGTCTACGACGGTGTCCCGCTGGACGGCGTCGCGGTGCGGGAGGGCGGCGACGGGCGGCTGCGCATCTCCGGCCCGGTGCTCATGAGCCGCTACCACGAGCGGCCCGACCTCACGGCGGCCGCCTTCGAGCACGGTCCCGACGGCGGCCGTGAGTTCGTCACGTCCGACCTCGGGTACGTCGACGGCGGCGGGCGGGTGGTGATCCGCGGGCGCGCCGACGACGTCATCATCACGGGTGGTCACAAGGTGGTCCCCGGCGAAGTGTCGGCGGTGCTTTCGACGTGTCCCGGGGTGCGTGAGGTCGTGGTGGTCGGACGGCCAGACCGGGAGTGGGGCGAACGGGTCACCGCGGTGGTAGTCCCGGCTGATCCGGCTGACCCGCCTGGTCTAGAATTGCTGCGTATGCATGTAAGCGCGCGCCTTCCGCGTTACGCTTGCCCAAGCGAGGTCGTGCTGACGGAGGCTATCCCTGTGCTTCCCAGCGGCAAACCGGACCTGGCAAGCCTCAAGGTGGCAAGAACGTGACGCCAACGGGAACAATCCCGGGCGCGGAGCGTTATTTAAAGTGCCCCCAGCGAAAGCCGGTCATACGGAGCTGGGTTACTCATTGTCAACGGGGACCGTAAGACGTGTTGATGTTGAACGGCGCATGGAATGCGCACGTACACAGAAGGAGGGAGGTGCCTCATGCCGCGGATCGCAACTGCCGCCTCGGCTGACGAGGAGGCGAGCTCGTCTCGCGTAGACGACCTGATCCAGCGTGGTCGCAGCCAGGGCCACCTGTCCCTTTCGGACCTGCGGACGGCGTTCGAGCAGGCCGGGCTGACGCCCGGTGAGGCCCGGTCCATTCTGCGGGAGCTGAGCGAGGCCGGAGTGCGGCTTGCCGACGAGGAGACTGAGCTTAAGGCGGCTCCGCGCGGCAGGACCAAGGCCGCGACCGTCGCGAAGGCGCCGGCCGGCAAGGCCGCCGCAACCGAGACCGTCGCACGCAAGACGCGTGCCAAGAAGACCACGGAGGCGGCACCGGCCGCGGCCGCGGCGAGCACCACGGCCGCCGACGGTGACGCGAACGGCGACTTCGGCGATGACGACGCGGCCTCGATCGAGGCAGACGTCGCCGCGTTCGCCGACACGGTGGACCTGGACGACCAGACGCCCGCCATGGGCGACTCGGTGCACACCTACCTCAAGTCGATCGGCCGGACTAGCCTGCTCACCGCCGAGCAGGAAGTGGACCTGGCCAAGCGAATCGAGGCAGGGCTGTTCGCCGAGCACAAGCTGGACACCGATCTTGACCTGTCGCCGGAGTTCCGGCACGACCTTGAGATGGTGGCCGAGGACGGCCGGCGCGCCAAGTCGCACATGCTCGAGGCCAACCTGCGCCTGGTGGTGTCGGTCGCGAAGAAGTACAGCGACCGCGGGCTTTCCCTACTCGACGTCGTGCAGGAGGGGAACCTGGGCCTGATCCGTGCCGTCGAGAAGTTCGACTACACCAAGGGCTACAAGTTCTCCACCTACGCGATGTGGTGGATCAGGCAGGCCATTCAGCGCGGGTTCGCAGACTCCGCGCGGACCATCCGGCTGCCCGTGCACGTGCTCGAGATGCTGTCCAAGCTGTCGCGCGTCGAGCGTGACATGCACCAGCGCCTCGGCCGTGAGCCCACGCCTGAGGAGCTGGCCGTCGAGCTGGACCGGACCCCGGATCAGATCGAGGAGCTGCTGCGGACCTCGCGGCAGCCGATCTCCCTCGATTCCACGATCGGCGAGGATGGCGAGACGTCGATCGGCGACCTCATCGAGGACGTCGACGCGCCCGAGGCCTCCGAGCTCGTGGACCGGCAGCTTATGGCCGAGCAGCTGCGGTCGGCCCTCGACGCGCTCACCCCGCGCGAGGCGACGATCATGGCGATGCGGTTCGGACTGTACGACGGCAACCCGCACACTCTCGACGAGATCGGCCGCGCGCTCGGGCTGACCCGGGAGCGGATCCGCCAGCTGGAGAAGCAGTCGCTGTCGAAGCTGCGGCACCCGTCACGGGCGCAGCCGCTGCTCGACTTCGCATCCTAGTCACGGCCGCACCCCGTCCTTAATGACGGAGCGTGCCACAGCCGCGTGGCCCTGACCCAGGCTTCTGCCGGGTCAGGGCCACGCGGCTTTTCCATGCCTGTGTGCGGTTGGGGCGAGGTCGGCGCGCACTCACGGCCTTGCTGGACTAGTATTCCCAAGCCGACCCGAAACGGGGCGGGCCAGGACCAAGCACCGCCACACGCGGGGAGGGGCAGCCATGGACGACGACGGCCTGCTTGACGAGATCCAGGAAGACCTCGGCGGCGACTACAGCCCGCAGCTGCGCCTCGCGGCGGGCATGCTCAGCGGCGACGCCCAGGCAGCGGTTCCCTATCTGCTGTTCTCGATCGCCAAGTCGCTCGAGGACATCTCGTTCCTGCTGTCCAACGATTCGGTCAGCGTTGTCATGGAGTCCGACGAGGACGAGTAACCCGTTGCTAGGGAGAGCAGTCCGCCGGCGGGTTCGGCGAGGACAGCCCCAGCAGGTGCAGCAGCGCGCTCGCCTCGGGGAAGGGGCGGTTCTGCGGACCGTGTGACACCAGCGGCGCGCTGGACAGGTTCTTGCCCCCCGCCAGCGCCTTTGGCCGTTGCAGTGGCGTCAGCCGCCTGTGCTGCCACAGCGGCACAGCCGAACGCCCGTCAACGATCACCATGTCGGGGCTGCGCCAGATGATCAGCGCCCACGGTCCGGTGGTCGAGGTGGCCCAGACACCGGTGAAGTCCATGTCCTGGACCGCGCCCACGCCTTCGAGCGCCGCGAGCACCGGGTTGCCGAATTTGCCTGTCAGGTGCAGGAGCCGCGGGCCGTGCGCGTGCGCCTCGCGGCCAATTTCCGCCAGCCCGCTGATCGCGTCCGCGAGCGGCTCCGGGTCCATGACCTCGGTGGCCACATCGAGCACGACGGCGGGCAGCGCGGCGGAGCCGAACGCGGTCCCGAGCCAGCCGGCATACTCCGCGATCCGGTCCTCGTCCGCGGCCAGCAGGAGGTAGGAGACGGCCCTCGAGGTCTCGAGGTAGTCATGCGTCTCGCGGGTCTGCCAGTAGCGGGGCGTGCTCGCGCGCAGGATGCTCAGCGCGACCGCCGCCAGGCTCCCCGCGGCTGCCTCCGCCTCGACGGGCAGGTCACTGTCGGACAGTCCGCGCAGCGCCCCGGCCAGCAGGAGATACCAGCCCTGGTCGTCGTCGTCCCACGCTCCCTGAGCGACCACGCATAGCACCGACTGGATGGCGAGCAGCCGCTCAGCGATGGGCAGCGCCTGGCTGAGTTCCGCCATCTTGGCTGCCCACCGCCGGTACCGGGCGCGCACCTGCTCGGGGACATCGATGCCTTCCTCGTTGCCGTCCCTGGAGGCGCCGCCCGTGTCCAGTTCGCTCGCGCTGTCGACCGGTGACGGCTGCGGCAGCCCGAGCGCGAAATGCAGCAGCGGCCGGCCGATCCGCACCGCGCACTCGTCGAGGTACTCCGCCCAGTCGCGCGGGCGCGGCCGTGCCGAGGAAGACGCGCCGCCAGCTGCCAGGGCCGCGGCGAACCGCTCGGCCAGATTCGGGTCGTTGAACAGATCCGCCGGCCTGGTGGCCGGGTCATTTCCTGACGTGGTCCCCGGACGCATAACGCGTTCCAGGCAGCCGGGGGGAGGCAACGCGTCTTCGGCATAGGCAGCCGATTCTAACGGCACGGCCCACGGCCGCCCGATGGCCGGGTACCGGCTAGAAACCGCTACCAGGCGTAGTGCTCGGGAGCCGTCTTATAACCGGGGAAGATCTCGTCGATCCTGGCCAGCACGGCGTCGTCGAGGGTGATGCCAAGCGCGCGCTGTGCGCTGTCCAGCTGCTCAAGGGTGCGAGGGCCGATGATCGGCGCGGTCACGCCCCGCTGGGTCAGCAGCCAGGCGAGCGCCACGTGCGCGGGCGCCTCGCCGAGCTTGGCGCACAGCTCCTCCCAGGCCTCGATGCGGTCCCTGTGCTCCTCGACGATTGTCTTGGCGCGCCCGGCGAGACGGCGCCGGCCCTCGCGCTCGGCGGCGAGCACGCCGCCGAGCAGGCCGCCCTCGAGCGGCGACCACGGGATGACGCCCACGCCGTACTCGCGGGCCGCGGGCAGCACCTCGAGTTCGATCCACCGGGTGGCCAGGTTGTACAGCGACTGCTCGCTGACCAGGCCGACGAGGCCGCGAGCCCGGGCGGTCTCGCAGGCGCGCGCGATGTGCCAGCCGGCGAAGTTCGACGAGCCCACGTACAGGACCTTGCCCTGGGCGGTGAGGACCTCCATCGCCTGCCAGATCTCGTCCCACGGGGTGTCCCTGTCGACGTGGTGCATCTGGTACAGGTCGACGTAGTCGGTCCGCAGCCGGCGCAGCGACGCGTCGCAGGCGCGGCGGATGTTCAGGGCGGAGAGCCGGCCCTCGTTCGGCCAGTCGCCCATATCGCCGTAGAGCTTGGAAGCGAGCACCGTCTTCTCTCGGCGGCCGCCGCCGAGCGCGAACCAGTCGCCGATGATCTCCTCGGTCCATCCGGCGTGCGACTCATCGTTGTTCGCCACCTGCCCGGGCGGCGACTGGCGCCTGCCGTAGGTGTTGGCCGTGTCGAAGAAGTTGATCCCGAGGTCATGCGCCCTGTCCATGATCACGTGCGCGTCGCCGGGCGGCGTCAGCGAACCGAAGTTCATGGTGCCGAGGCAGAGCCTGCTGACGGTAAGGCCCGAGCGTCCCAGGTGCGTGTACTCCATGCCGCCAGCCTTTCACAGCCCGGGCGCTACCCGGTCGGCTTCTGTGTCTCCATACGCGTCAGCAGCCGGTCCATCGCGGCCCGCGAGCGCTTGTGCGCGTACATTTCCCGGTCCGCGCGGCTGAGCAGCTCCTCGACCCGCCGCCCCGGCGCGAGCCGGCGCTCCGGCCGGTCCGGCTCGCGAACCAGGCCCACGGAGGAAGTCACCTCAAGCGAGAGCCCTCCGGCATGCACGGGCTCGCCGGCGAATGCCTCATCGACGCGCTCGAGCAGCAGTTCCGTGTCTGCCTGGTCCGCCCCGCTGAGCACCACCACGAATTCGTCGCCGCCGATCCGGGCCACCACTTCGGCGTCAGCAAAGTGCTGAGCCAGACGCCGGCCAGTCACCTTAAGCACCTCGTCACCGATGGCGTGCCCGTACGTATCGTTGATCTCCTTGAAGTGGTCGAGGTCGCAGAAAAGCACCGTCACCGGTGTCTGCGCGGCCAGCAGCTCCTGGAGTCGCTCCTGGAGCTGGACCCGGTTCGCCAGGCCCGTCAGCGGGTCGCGTCGGGCCTCGTGACGCAGGTGCGTCTCGCGGGCGCGCTGCTGCGCGAATGCCCAGTGCAGTTCGGCCTTCTCACGTTCCAGCGTCTGCATTGCCCGCAGTGCCTGCTCGTGCCGGCGGGCGTTGAGTATCGCGATCGCGGCCTGCTCGGCGAACAGCTCCAGCACGTCGTTGACCCAGGCCGGCGGGATGCGCCCGTCCCTCGGGCGGTCCATCGACAACATACCGATCAGCTCGCCGTCCGGCGCGTACAACGGCGCTGCCAGCTCATACTCAGGCTGCCAGGCGTCCGGGCCGGCGAGCGGCTGGTATTCGGGCCTATAGGTGATGATGCCGTCGATGGTCTCAACATGTGGCAGGAATCGCAGCGATCCCCAGGCCTCCCCACCGGCTAGGTGCTTCACCAGCGCCGTGCGTTGAGACGTCGTGTTGAGCAGCAGCCCCACAGCGTCTGGCGGACCGATGACGGCGATGACACGCAGCTCAGCCGCGTTCGGCTCCTCGGCGACGGTGACGGCGACGTCCTGGTACGGCGTCGACACGGTCACGCCGGCCGCGATCGCCTCGAGCGTGGGGCGCAACCCGACCGCGGAGTGGATGGCTGACAGGGCACGGTTGACGGTCAGCAGAGCAGATCGCGGTATCTGTCGCTCCGAACTCACGTCTTGGTTCATCTTCCCGTGACCTTCCGCTCGACGCCGGACACGCTTGGCGCCCGCCCTGGGCCGCGCATCCGGGTCATACCCCTTCATCTCGAACTGTCGAACGCTGCATGATGCGAAGTGATAACTGTACACGCACAAATGATCACTGTAAGACACATTCTGGTCGATGGCGGCCACCCATGGGCCTGCGCGCTACCATGAAAGCATGCGCGCGTATGTGCTCCAGGGCTGGTGGCGTCCCCGACAGGGACGGCTGCCGAACTGAGCATGCGCTAGATCAACGGCCGTCCGCCGGAAGGGGACGGCCTTTTCGTTTTCCGGGCTGCCCCTCGCCTCACGAACCTGGCAAGGAGAAGCCCATGACAAGCACCCTCACCGAGATGCCGGAGATCTCCCCGACCATCTCGGGAAGCCTCGCCGCCGCGCTGCGGCGCTCGGCTGGCATCGAGCGGCGGATCGGCGAGGACCCGCACTCGTTCCGGATCCTCACCGGAGACCGGCCCACCGGCGACCTGCACCTGGGGCACTATTTCGGCAGCCTGCGCAACCGGGTGCGGCTGCAGGACGCCGGTGCGGCGACGTTCATCCTCGTCGCCGACTACCAGGCGCTCACCGACCGGGACGTCACGGAGCGGCTCGGCGAGCGGGTCGACGGCCTCGTCCTTGACCAGCTGGCGATCGGGATCGACCCGGCCCGCTCGGTGATCTTCGCGCACAGCGCGGTCCCCGAGCTGAACCAGCTGCTGCTGCCTTTCCTCAGCCTGGTCACGGTGCCCGAGCTTGGCCGCAATCCGACCGTGAAGGACGAGATCGCCCATTCGCGGCAGGCGTCGGTGAGCGGCCTGATGTTCACCTACCCGGCGCACCAGGCGGCCGACATCCTGTTCTGCAAGGGGAACCTGGTGCCAGTCGGCCAGGACCAGCTGCCGCACCTGGAGGTCACCAGGCTGATCGCGCGCCGGTTCAACGAGCGCTACCCGGGCCCGGGCGGCGTTGCCGTCTTCCCCGAGCCGGACGCGCTGCTGTCCAACGCGCCGCTGCTGCTCGGCACCGACGGCGGGAAGATGTCCAAGTCGCGGGGCAACGCGATCGCCCTGCGCGCCACCGCGGACGAGACCGCCCGGCTGATCAGGGGCGCGCGGACGGATCCGATCAGGCACATCAGCTACGACCCGGAGGCAAGGCCCGCGGTGTCCTCGCTGGTGCTGCTTGCCGCGCTGTGCCTGGACCGCGACCCGGTGACGGTCGCCCACGAGATCGGCGGCGGCGGGGCGGCGGCGCTCAAACGAGTCGTGACGGAGGCGGTCAACGAACGGTTCGCTGCCATTCGCGCCCGGCGCACGGAACTGGCCGCGGATCCCGGCTACGCCCGCGAGGTGCTGCGCGACGGCTGCGCCCGCGCCCGCGCGATCGCGGTGGACACCCTTGAGGAGGTCGGGGACGCGATGGGCACGCGGTACTGACGGCGCTGCTGGCGTTCCCGGCCGGCAGCTGTCCGATCGCGCGCGTGGCCCGTGGCTCGCCGCCCGTTTCGCGGTTAATATCCGGTCGTGCGCATTCGCTGGACGACCAGGATCGTGACCGTCGCCGGAGTGATCTGGCTGACCGCCGCCGTGGCGGCGGGGGGCGGCACGGCTCATGCCGCGCAGGCCAGCAAGTCCCAGGCCAGGCTCACGGCGGCCGTGACCACCCCGGCCGGCTACACCGTCGCGGGCGGGCTGAGCGGCGTGGCCGCCACGTCCGCGAGTAACGCGTGGGCTGTCGGCTACAGCGGCTCGATCTTCCGCCAGAAGACCCTGATCCTGCACTGGAACGGCAGGAGCTGGGCGAAGTCGCCCGGCTTCACCCCGGGCACCGGCGGCCTGCTCGCGGTGGCCGCCGTCTCCCGGTCGAACGCGTGGGCGGCCGGTTTCAGCGGCGGCTACGGCAAGGTGCCCGCGCGCACACTGCTGCTGCACTGGAACGGCAGGAAGTGGGCCACGGTGACCACGCCGAAGCCGGTGGACGGCGCCTTCAGCGCCGTGACCGCGACGGCGGCATACGCGTTCGCCGCCGGCTCGACCGCGGCGGGCAACGGACTGATCTGGCGCTGGACCGGCCGAGCCTGGGCGACGACGCGGGTGCCCGCCATCCCGGGCGGCGGCGGCGTCAACGGCATCGCCGCGCGGTCGGCGACCAGCGCCTGGGCGGGCGGTGACGCCACGGAGAGCACGCAGATCTCCGACATGCTCATGCGCTGGAACGGCGCCACGTGGTCGCTGGTGCCACGCTTCCCGATCCGCGGGCGCTTCTGGACCATCAACGGCATGGCGGAGGGCCGCGGCGGCACGGCGTGGGCGGTCGGCAGCGACGCCGACACCCTGACCAACGCGGCGATCAGCATGTACTTCAACGGCAGCAGCTGGGTGAAGATCCCGAGCCCGAAGAGTGCCGGGTTCGTCGCGGTCGCGGCCGTGCCCGGCGGGACCGCGTGGGCGGGCGGCGAGGCCTACCGGGGTTCCGCTGTCGTTCCGCTGCTCGAGCGGTGGACGGGGACGTCCTGGGTGCGGACGGCGAGCCCGACCCTGGGCGGGAGCGTCCAGCTCGGCGGTGTGGCCGCCAGTTCGCCTGGCAACGCCTGGGCGGTCGGCTTCACCGTCAACGGAAACGCCACGAAGACCTTCATCCTGCGCTGGAACGGCAGTGCGTGGCGGTGATCGCGTTCCCGCGATAACGGCGCGTCGCGGGTGTTAACGTGAACGGAGATTCGTGAACCGCGGCGGCGGGCGGTGCGTAGTACATGACATCGGGCCTTTAGCTCTGGAGCACGATGAGTCACTGGGATTTCGGCCGACCGCCGTCGGGTCAGCGCGACCCCGCACCTGCGTCCAGCGCGGGCGGCGGCTCAGGGGCCTGGGCCGCGGACGATTTCTGGGCGCCAGGCGATGGCTGGCAGGCCGAGGGCGACTGGCAGGCGGAGGGCGACTGGCCCGCGGAAGACGACGTGCTTGACGAGGGCACGGCTCCCTATCCGATCACCTATGAGCGCGAGCCCTGGCCGTCGGCGAGCCCCCAGCCGGACACGGACCTGTCCTATGGGCCGTGGCCTCCCGCGCCCTACCCAGGTCGCGGGGATCAGGACGAACCCGACACCGGCGATTTCTACCTCCCCGGCGGCGGCGCCAGGCGCGGCCGCCGGGGACGGCCGGGCCCTTCCCGCCGCAGCCGCAACAGCCTTATTCATGGGGCCCGACCGCGCTGGCTGATCCCGGCCGGGGTGATCGTGCTCGCGGCCGCCACCGGCGCCAGCGCGATCCTGCTCACCAGCGGGCACCCGAACGGTCATGCCGCGCAGGGCGGCGGCGGTTTCACCGCCCCGACCGCGACGCCGACTGTTTCCGCTTCTGCCAGCGCGCCGGCCTCGCCGGCCGCTTCCTCCGGCCCGCTGACTCTCGGGCAGGCCCACGGGGTGCTCGCCGGGTACACGACGGTCAACAACGGCGCGAACGCCGAGCGCAGCGACACGCTGCTCGCCGTGGCGGAGACCGGCTCGAGCTTCGCGATCGACACGGGCCTGTACCAGCGGCAGCGCGGCCTCGGCGTGGCGCCTTACCCCGCGTTCGGGCCGGTCCAGGCGACCTACTACATCCCGCGCAACGAGCCGGCGGCCGGTCCGCGCTGGTTCGTGGTGCAAGTGGCCAACGCGTTCTCCGCGCATCCCAAGCAGGTCACGTCCATGGAGTACCTGCTGTTCACCCAGGCCACCCCCGGCGGGGCCTGGCGGAACGCGATCGAGCCTTACCTGCTGCCCGGCACCAGCGCACCGCGGATCGACGTCGGCGCCAACGGGCTTGCCACGGCGGTCTCCCCCACCGACCTGTCCCTCGCCGTCGCCCCTGGCCAGCTCCCCGCGGTCACCGCGGCGACGCTCGACGGCATGGGCAACGAGGTGGCCGATCCCGGGAACCTGTCCGACATGGCCGACCAGCGGTTCTGGCGCGGCAAGCTGCCTGGCGCGGCCGTCACCGACACGCACGCACCCGCCTCGGGGATCAACGGACAGGAGTTCGCGCTGCGCACCAGCGATGGCGGCGCGCTCGTCTTCTACACCGACGCCGCGCAGCTGACGATCACCGCACGGCCGGGCACCATGCTGCACCTGACGGTCCCCGGCTTCTTCTCCCCCGGCCAGGCACTGTCCCGTGCGGGGATGAGCTACCTGGAGCAGGTCGCCACCTACGACCCCCAAGTCGGCGCGGGCACGGTGCGCGTGGTGGCCGACTACTCGGGGATCACCGGCACGAACTAGGCCCGCCGTCCATGCCCGCGGCCGGCGGCTGGTCAGCCGGACGTGTGAGCATCGGCCGGCAACGGCGCCGGCGGGCGGAGGGTTAGCTGTCAGCGGCGGGCGGGATGGGGGCGTCGCGGGACGGCAGGGTGAAGTCGCCCCCCAGGTAGCGGAAGACCGGGTCGGCGGGGTCGGGGCCGGCTGGGTCGCCGGCGGCGGCGAGGACGTCGGTGGCGTAGTGCTCGGCGTCGTCTCGCGGCTCGTAGCCGAGAGCCCGGGCGCCGTCGAGTGACACCCAGCCGCCGCGGGTGTTGTCCGACACGCCGTAGATGACGCGGAAGCCGGGCGCGGGCGCGGTGAGGCAGGCCTCGAAGAGCCGGCCGGCGTCGTCAGGCGACAGCCAGGTGGACAGCATCCGCGCGTTCAGCGGCCGCTCGAAGCAGGACAGGATGCGGACGCAGACGGCATTGAGGCCATAGCGGCTGGCGTACAGGGCCGCGACGGCCTCGCCGGCCGCCTTGGAGACGCCGTAGTAGGTGTCGGGCGCGGGATAGGCGGCGTCGGGGACGGGGAACGACTCGCGCGGCGCGAACCCGACCGCGTGATTGGAGGAGGCGAAGACCACCCGCGGCACTCCGGCCCTGCGGGCGGCCTCGAAGACCGTGTAGGTGCCGTTGATGTTGACGTCGAGCACCGGCGCCCACGCGGCCTCCGACGGGATGCCGCCCAGGTGGATGATCGCGTCGGCTCCTTTGCAGGCGGCGGTCATCGCGGCCATGTCGGTCACCGAGGCGGTGACGGACTCCTCACCGGGGCCTGGCCCGCCGGGCAGCGGCGCGACGTCGAGCAGCCGCAGCACGCGTCCCTCGCGGGCCAGCCGGGAGCGGAGCATGGTGCCGATGCTTCCCGCGGCGCCCGTGATGAGGATGGTCGTCATGAACCCGATCCTAGGACGCGGTGCGGCAGAAAACCCTGCGCGGTAACCGGGTCAGCACCGGGCGAGCAGCTGGCCGGCCTCCTCGGCGAGCCCGCGCATGCCGAGCCGCCCGGCCGTCGCCGCGGCCTGGTCGAGCAGCCGGACGGCGGCGTCCCGGTCGCTGCTGCCACGGCCGCCGCCCGCGCGGCCGGCGCCGAGGCGGCCGATCAGGGCGCGTGCCCTGTCCACCTGGAGGCGGGCCGCGTGCGGGGGCGCCGCGGCGACCTTGCCCGACACCGCGTCGAACAGGCGCAGCGCCTCGCCGAAGTCCCCGCCGGCGAGGGCGAGCAGGCCGGCGAACCGCTCGGCGGGACCGAGCGGGACCGACGGCCAGCCCGCGAGGACGACCTCGCCTGGGTGCCTGTCGATGATGGCTCGCAGCCGGGCGAGGATGTCGGGGAGCATCTCCCCCAGCGGGTCTTCCCGCGAGCGACGACGGCCCTGCGGGCTCATCGCCCAGCAGGTCTCCGCCAGCATCGCGGCGACGGAGACGGTCCAGCCGTGCGGCGGGAACGCGGCGAACCGGTGATATTCCTCGTCGAGCGCGCGGACGTGGGCGGCCGCCGCGGTCAGGTCGCCGTCGTCGGAGCTGAGAAGGGCGAGCGCGACCCGCCAGATGGGGAAGTACGCGTGGCCCTCGATCTGCCGGTAGACCTCGGGGTCGGTGCCGCTGAGGATCTCACCGCGCTCGCGGCGCAGCCAGAGCACCTGTCCCTGCCAGGTCTGCTGCAGCGTGTCCGCTACCCGCGCCTGCTCCGCGTGCGCCTGGGCGACGAGCGGCGCGGCAACGCCGAACAGCCGGTCTTCCGCCGCGGCGAACCTGCCGAACCAGAGGTCGAGCGCGCTCTCCATGGTGAGCTGGAGCCACCGGGAGGCGTGGCTGTCCGGCATGCTCCGCTCATGAGCGAGCAGCGTGCCCTGCGCCTCGGTGACCTGGCCGAGCCTGAGCTGGTCGACCGCGAGGGTCATCAGCGCCTGCCGCTGGAAGTACGGCGACCTGGCGAGCAGGCTGACCCGGTCCAGGCGCTGCGACAGCTTGACTGTCTCGGCCGGCGGGTCGTAGTCGTACAGCGCCCAGCGGCACTCGTTGAGCACCTCGCAGGCGGCGGCCGGCGGCAGGCCGGCCGCCTGGCCGAGCGCCGTCCGGGCCAGGGCGACGCCGCCCTGCCTGATCTCGTCGGCCTCGGTGCCGAGCACCGGGACGGCCAGCGTGGACTTGCGGGCCAGGTGGGCGGTGAGCTGCAGGCGCAGCGCGACCGCCAGTTCCTCGTCGTGGCCCTCCAGGGCGGCGATGCCGTCCTGGAGGCCGCGCAGCAGGTACCAGTCGATCTTGCCCGGGTCCGTCCACCGGCGGGCGAGCCTGATCAGCGCCTCCGCCCGCACCAGCGGCCGGTCGGCCGCGATGTCGAAGGCCAGCTGGTACTCGCGGTCGGCCGCGGTGACCGCGCCGCGCTGGTCGAGCGCGTCGCCGAGCGCCAGGTGCAGGCTGGCCCGCATCGCCATATCCCGCGGCCTGCGCATGATGCCGGCCCTCGCCCACGTCTCGGCCGCCTCGCCGCTTGCCCGTTCGGCCTGGGCCGCCGCGAGGAAGGCACGCGCCGCCTCCTCCGGTGACAGGTCCCGGTCGGCGCGCAGCGCGTGCTCCGCGATCCTGACCGGCAGGCTCGGGTCGGGGTCTCCCGCGGCCGGGACGCGCTCGATGAGCGCCGCGAACGCGCGCGCGTGCAGGGCGCGCCGCAGCGCCGGGTCGGCGTCCAGCCGTGCGATCACGTCCTCGCGGTGACTGCCGTGCGAGAAGCGCACGCCCGCCGACGTGTCGATCCACGCCATGCGGCGAGCCCGCAGTTCCTCGCGGTCGGCCTGTTCATCGGTCAGGTCGAGCATGCTGGCGACGAGCGCGGTCTCGATGGCCAGGCCGGTGGCGGTGATCGCCGCGGCCGCAAGCCAGGCCGAGGGGACGCCGGCGTCTTCCGCCGCGGTACGCGGGTCGGCCGGGTCCCGCGACCAGGGGGCTAGCACGGCCGCGCCGGCCATCTGGTCACCGATCCGCACCGGCTCACCGCCGGTCGCGCGCGCGACAAGCGCGATCTCTTCCGCCGTCGGCTCCTGCTCGCGCACCTGCCGCAGCCAGCCGCCGATCGCCTCCTCCGGCAGCGCCCCGAGGAACAGGCGCACCAGGCCGGCCCCCGCGTCTGCCGCCACCTCCGCCCACGGCGCCGCGTCGCCTCCCTCCCCGCGGCCGAGGAGCACCACGCACACCGGCGCGTCGCGCAGGCTGGCCAGGAACAGCCCCATCAGGTCCCGCGAGCGCTCGCTGAGGCGGTCCGCGTTGTCGACGGCCACCACGAGGCCCCTGCGGCCGGCGACGTTCCGCGCGAGCAGGCTCAGCGCGCCCGCGATGTCCGCGAAGCGCGCCTGCTGCGCCTGGTCGGGCTCTGGCGGTGCGGACCCGCCCGCCCGCGGTGCGACGAAGTCAAGCAGCGCGCGCCGCTGCGCGAGCGTCAGCCACGGCGCCGCGAGGTCCCGGCCCTGGCCTAGGTCACGGCACGCGGCGGGCCAGAGTCTCCTGGCGATTTCCTGCCAGGGTCGCAGGTCGCCCGGCTGGTCGGCGTCGACGAGCACGACGGGGACGCCGGCCGTGCCGGCCGCGACGGCGAACTCGCCCGCCAGCCTGCTCTTGCCGCGCCCGCTGGCGCCGCGCGCGAGCACGGTGGCGGGGCGGCCGGCCAGCATGCCCGCGAGCGCCTGGCGGAACGCGGTCATCTCCGCATCCCTGCCGACCATGACCCGCGGGCTGCCGGCGACCGGCGGGCGCCGCTCCTCGGCCAGCGGGCGGTGCACGTCGATCCCCGCCTCGGCGAGCATCAGCAGGTCGTCGGCGCGCGCCACGACGCGCTCGCCAAGGCGGTTGTCACTGCCCGGGCCGCGCCGCGCCGCGAGCAGGCGTCCGGCCTCCTCGCCGCCCGGCCGGTCGTGCAGGGCGATCAGGAAGTCCGCCAGCCAGCCGATGTCACCGTCCGCGGCGCGCTCGCCGATCGGCTGGCCGTGATAGGCGCGGGCCGCTCGGTACGGGGCGCCCTGGCGCAGCGCCGCCTCGGCCAGGGTGCGGACGACCTGGTCGCCCGCCTGCTCCAGTTCCGCCCGTAGTCGACGGCACGCCTGGGGCGGTCCGTCGGGCCACAGGCCCGAGAACGGCTCGCCGCCCCACAGCACGGCCGCCGTGGTCAGCAGCCCGACCGCATCGGTCTCCTGGCCGTCGTCGAGCGATGCCTCGGCCTGCCTGGTCAAGGCGAGAAAGCGGAATGCGTCGACCGCGTCGTCAAGGCTGCCTGGCTCGGCGGCGACGAGACGGTAATTGCCTTCCTTGCCCTTATCAGGCGGCACATCAAAGCCACTGTTGCAATCCCGCAACGCACGTCGCAATGACCACATCAGGGTGCGTACGTCGCTGTCCTCGTTCTCCCAGACAGCGGCGGAAATCTCCTGGCGGCGCACTCGCCTGCCCCGGGCGGCGACCATGAGCGCCAGCGCCTTGCGCAGCTGCCTGCGCAAGCTCGCCGGCTTATCGCCCGAGCGCAGCTCGACATGCCCCAGGATGATGATCGTCCCGGCAGGCATGCGGCTCCTTCCTCGTGAAACACCGGCCCGCTGGCGGCTGAAACTTCTTTAAAACGTGGCAAACAATGAATTAGACCTGAATTTTACCATTAACTCCTATATTCAAAGCGCTGCCTGCGGGGAGGGGACCCGCGGCAACGCGGGAGCGGGCAGGGTGTGGTGGCACGGAGAGCGGGCCGTGCCACCACGCCCGCCGGGGCGCCACGATACGGTGAGCTGGTGACTCGTGCTCCCCTTTCGCTGCCTGGCAGAACCGTGATCTTCGATTACGGCGAGGTCATATCCCTGACGCCGTCGACGGCCGACAGGGCGGTGCTCGCGGACCTCGCGGGGGTGAGCGGTGACGACGCCACCGAGCGGTTCTTCGCCGCCTACTTCGCGCACCGCGACGGACTGGACCAGGGCACGGCGGGCGTGGCCGCCTACTGGCGGGCGATCGCCGCCGAGATCGGCGCCAGCTGGGACGAGGCCAGGGTGCACGAACTGTGGGCGGCGGACTTCCGCAGCTGGCTGTCGATCAACCCGGCGACCGTCGAGGTGCTCGCTGACCTGCGGGAGGGCGGCACGCCGCTCGCGCTGCTCTCCAACGCCGGCGCCGACTTCGGCAGCTACTTCCGGCACGGGCCGCTCGGCGACTTCTTCGGCGCCGCCTGCTACGTCAGCGGGGAACTCGGCCTGCTCAAGCCGGGCGCGGACATCTACCTGCATGTCCTTGCCGACCTCGGGATCACGCCGGCCGAGGCGGTCTTCATCGACAACAAGGAGTCCAACGTGGCCGGGGCCGAGGCCCTGGGCATCACCGGCCACGTGTTCACGGACCCGGACAAGCTGCGCGCGTTCCTGACGTCGCTGCCCGAGCCGGCCGCCCGCTGAGGTCCGGCAACGATCAGGCCTGCGGCGACCAGTCCGGGTGTTCCGGTCCCCCGGACGGGATCTCTCCCGAAGCGCCCTCGCCGGCTAGCGCGCGCGGCGGGTGGACCGTGGTGACCGAGCCATCGGCCCACACGATCATGACGCAGGTCGGCGTCACCAGGCTGGCCGGCACCGCGGTGGCCTGGCGAGGCAGCCGAACCCGTTCCGATGAGTCCTCGCCGTCGCCGTCGCGAGCCCGCGGTCCGGCCACGGCAGGCAGCATGCCGTCCTGCGCGGCCTGGCCCGCCGCGACCGCCTGGCGGTAGGCGTCATGCAGCCGGAGCAGCCCGCCCGCGGCGTCCAGGATCGCGTCGGCGTGCTCCCAGAAGCGGCGCGACTGCCACAGCCGGCCGGTCTCCGCATGGCCGACCGTGGTGACGGAAACGCCGCTGAGCGCGGCGAGTTCCGGCTGGGTCAGCCCGTGCGCGCGGCGCCGGGCGGCGAGGCCCGCCGACAGGGCGCGCGTCGCGGCGGCGAGATCGCGCTCGGCCGGCGGCTGCGCCGCGCCCGCTACCCGCGGCCGGGCGTTGCGGCTCGGCCCCGGTGTGAGCAGGCCGTCGTCGATGAGCACGCGCAGCGCGCGGCGGCAGGTCAGCGTCGAGAACCCGGTCAGGCGGCTGAGCGCCGCGCCGCTTGGCGCGGGCTGCCCGGGCAGCAGCGCGCCCGCGGCGATCTGGCCGCGCACGGCGGCGGCGACCCGCGCGTACTTGGGCAGGCCGTCTTCGCCGCTGGTCATGGTGCCTGCCGGTCGCGGGGCATGCGGGTGCGCGGCATCGATGCCTCTCTCGGGAACCCAGGGGGTGGTTCGGCGTGCTACGCACAACAATACTCGAATAGGGTCGACTATATAAGTCGCGACGAGTGAGCGGGCCACCGTGCGGCCGTGTCCGCCTGGGCGCCGTCCCGCGCCTGGAGTGCAAGATCTGGTCTGCCTTACCGCGGGCTAGAAGCCAGGGAACACCGTCCTGAGCTCGGTCAGGGTCACGCCGGAGGCCGTGACCTCGGCGTCGTTGCCGAGGCGGCCGTAGATGAGTCGGACAAACGCCTCCGCGGGCAGGGTCAGGGACGCGCCCGGGATCTCGTCCGCCGTGGCTGGCCCCAGGGTCACGCCGCCCGTGTCGAGGGTGAGCGCGCGGTCCGGGCTCGTCGTGGTGACCGCGACGGTGACCGGGGCGGACGCCTTCTTCCCCATGAAGCCGGTCATCCGGGGCAGCTGGTCGATGAGCAGGTCGACGGCATCGGGCGCGATCCGGGCGGACGGGTCGAGCGCGACGGCGACGTCCCAGGTGTGCACGGCGTGCTCGGACAGGCGCATGCCGAGCACGCCGGCCAGGTCCATGGACATCGCGCCGAACATCGTCACCCGGAACGTCTCGTGCTGCTGCGGCGTCAGCGACTCGAGCTTGGCGACGAGGACCTCGTTGGCCTCAACGGAGCGGGCCGCCTGGTCCTCAGGCGACCGCGCGTTCCAGGTGTCCCAGATCGGCTTGAAGGCGTCCTGCGACGGCGGGTCGCCGCCGGTCACGCCCGCGTTGACGTACATGGCGGAGATCTCCGCGCCGCTGCCGAGGTGCGACAGCACATCGGCGATGGACCAGTCCGTGTCGTAGGACCGCTTGCGCAGGGTCTCGGCGTCGAGTCCGGCGACGATGCCCGCCAGCCGGTCGTGGGAGGCGCGGACGGCCCGCAGCCAGGGAGTCGCGTCGGTAACGGTAGCCACACAGCGATCCTAGGCGACCGGCCGCCGGCCCGGCGGCCGACCCGGCCACCTAATTCCCACCCTTCCCTTCGAAATAAGCCAGCTCTCAACGCTGCGGTCATGCGCACGGATTAAAACAGTTATCCACCTATTGGCACTAGCCCATTCTAAAATACGACTCGCTTCTGGAATTGACGACTCTTGCCATAAAATGGCGCGGATCGCACGTGCAGCTGCGTCGTGATCAGCTTGATCTCCCGCTTCCTTGCTGGTGGCGGCGGTGCCGAGGGGGCGGCCAACCGGCGGCCTGCCTAATGGAGGAATCGTGAGCGAGGACGTCCCCGAGGGAGCCGGCGAGTCACTGCCTAAGGGAGCAGCCGGCGGATCGCTGGCGGGTTTCGGGCCTGGTTCGCGCATCGCCGGTTATGTGCTTGAGGAACAAGTCGGCGCGGGCGGAATGGCGGTTGTCTTCCGCGCGCACGACGAACGCCTCGACCGTCAGGTCGCGCTGAAGCTCCTGGCGCCGGGCCTCGTCGCGGACCAGGCGTTCCGGCAGCGGTTCATCCGCGAGTCACGGGCCGCGGCCGCAGTGGACGATCCGCACATCATCCCGGTCTTCGAGGCCGGCGAGGCGGCGGGCGTGCTGTTCATCGCGATGCGGTACGTCCGTGGCGGTGACGTGCGATCGCTGCTCGACGGCGCGGGCCACCTGCCGCCCGCCCGGGTCGCCGAGATCATCTCGCAGGTTTCCACGGCGCTTGACGCCGCCCACGCGCGAGGTCTCGTGCACCGCGACGTCAAGCCCGCGAACATGCTGCTCGACTCCTCCGCGGGCAGTGGCAGGCCGGACCACGTGTACCTGTCGGACTTCGGGCTCAGCAAAGCCACCCTGTCGGCGAGCGGCCTGACGGGCACCGGGTCGTTCCTCGGCACCGTGGACTACGTCTCGCCCGAGCAGATCGAGGGCAAGCCGGTGGACGGGCGCGCGGACCAGTACGCGCTCGCCTGCGCCGCCTTCGAGCTGCTCACCGGGTCGCCGCCGTTCCGTCGGGAAGAGGCCATGGCGGTGATCTGGGCGCAGGTCTCGCAGCCGGCGCCGGCGGTGACCAGCCTGCGGCCCGATCTTCCCGCCGCGGTCGACCCGGTGCTGGAAAGGGCCCTGGCCAAGGCGCCAGGGGACCGGTGGCCGACCTGCGGTGAGTTCGCGGACGCGCTGCGGTCGGCCCTGGGGTTCGCGCCGTATGAGACGGGTGCGCTGCCCGCGCAGGGCGGCGGTTCCGGGCCGACACCCAGGATCGTGACGCAGCTCGCCGACATCCGGCCGTCCGGCGGCGGTTCCGGTCCGAAGCCTGCCGCGGCAGGAGCGGCTTCCGGTCACCCGAAGACGAAGAACATGGCGCTCGACTCGGAGCTGGGCGCCGCGGCCACCGAGGCCTACGCGTCTGGCGCCTCCTTGCCCCCCGCGGTCGCCGTGCGCAGACGGCCGGCCTGGCGTTCCCCCGGCGTCCTCGCCGGGGTCATCGTGGTGGTGCTCGCCGCGGGCGGCGGCGGCGCGTACGTGGCAGGGCACGTGGGGGGCACCAAGCCCGCCGCTTCCCCGTCGGGCACGCAAACAGGGCAGACCCCGACATCGGCCTCGACCTCGACGTCATCGGCCACCGCCTCCGCCTCGGTCGCGGCGGCCGCGGTCGCCGTGCCTGGCTGCTCGACGGCCGCGGCAGCAGGCAAGACGCTGACGGTCAGCGGCACGACGGTGAAACTCCAGAACGGCGGCGGGTACGGCATCGCGGTGAGCCGAACCGGCAAGTACGTGTTCGCGACGAACCCGGACAAGCTCAGCGTTCTGGTCATGAACAGCGGGCATACCGCGACCAAGCAGTACGGCGACACGGTGGCGTACCCGGGCGAGGCGGCCAGGGGCGTGGCACTCACGAGCGACGGCAAGTACGCGGCCGTCGCCGCCGGCAACATGATCTTCGTGGAGAACGCGACAGTGGCTGAGCAGGACTCGGGCTCCGCCCAGGCCGCGACCCTGGCGGTCCCCGGCGTGCGCCCGGTCACCGACGCGAGCGGTGTCGCGATCTCACCCGACAACCGCTGGGGCTTCGTGACGCTGCGGAATTCCAACAAGCTCGCCGTGTTCGACATGGCGAAGGCACTCACCAGCGGGCAGAACCAGCCCGGGGTCTTCGTCGGCACGATCACGCTCGGCATCCACCCGGCGGGCTTGGCGGTCTCCCCCGACGGCCTGTGGCTGTACGTCGTCAGCGGCGCGAAGGCGCGCACGGCGGCCTTCGGCCCGAGCGAGGGCGTGATCAGCGTCCTGAGCATTCCGAAGCTCGAGACCGAGCCGAGTTCCGCGCTGGTGGCGCAGGCGGCGGCGGGCTGCGGCGCGACCGGGGTCACCGTCTCACCGGACGGGACGACGGTCTGGGTGACCGCCCAGTCGAGCAACGCCCTGCTCGGCTTCTCGGCCGCCAAGCTGCGCACCGATCCCGCGCACGCGCTGACGGCGTCCGTCCCCGTGGGGCAGACGCCGACGGGAGTGATCGTGGTCAACGGCGGAAAGACGATCGTGGTCGCCGACAGCAACCTGAACGGCCTGCCGGGCGCGGACAACCTCGCGGTTGTCGACGCCGGGCTGGCCCCGGCCGGCAAGCCCGCGCTCGTCGGGTACATCGCGAGCGGCAAGACGCCGCTGAGCTTCGCGCAGGCCGCCTTCGACCAGAACTCCCTGTACGTCTCGGACGCCGGGACGGCGCAGATTCAGATACTCGACCTCACGACGCTTCCCTCGTCATAGCCCGCGGCAGGGCGGGCGCCGTCAAGCCGTAGCACCTGATCGACGGTGCCCGGAGCGACCGGCCGGTGGGTGATGAGCAGCACGGTGCGTCCCTCGACCGCGGTGAGCAGGTCGCGGGTGAGGTCCTGCGCCGTCGCCTCGTCCAGGTGCTCGGCGGGCTCGTCGAGTATCACCACGGGGAAGTCCGCGAGCAGCACCCGGGCGAGCGCCAGCCGCTGGCGCTGGCCGCCAGACAGCCGCGCGCCGTGCTCACCGACGGGGGTCGCCAGGCCGAGTGGCAGCGCGTCGACCCAGTCGAGCAGCCGGGCGCCGGCGAGCGCGGAGCGCAGTTCGGCCGTGGTGGCGCCCGGGCGGGCCAGCCGCAGGTTGGCCTCCAGGGTGGAGTCGAAGACGTGCGCGTCCTGTTCGCACAGGCCGATGACCGAGCGCACCGCGTCGCCGTCGAGCGTCCGCAGATCCCGCCCGCCGAGGGTCACGGTGCCCGCCGAGTAGTCAAGGAACCGCAGCAGCACCATGGCCAGCGTGGTCTTGCCCGAGCCCGACGGGCCGACGATGGCGGCCCGCGAGCCGGACGGCACGTCGAAGCTCATGTCCCGCAGCACGTCGCGGCCCGGCACCCAGCCGGCGCGCAGGCCGCGGACCGCCAGGTGGTAGGGCGGTTGCGGTAGCGGCGCGGGCACCACGGGCTCGGCGACCGGGGCGCGGCGGTGCAGCACGTCGGACACCCGCGCGGCCGCCGCGCGCAGCCGCGGCACCTCCTGCGCGGCCGGCGCGAGCCCGCCGAACACCTCGTGCACGGCGATCGGGGTCAGCACGACGACGGCGAGCAGCACCCCGGCCAGGGCGCCCGCGCGGACCGCGGGCACCGCGAAGAACACGGCGCCCCACACCGCGGCACCCGCCGCGAGCGCGCTCACCGCCGCTCCGGCGCCCCTGGCATATCCCGAACGGATGGCGGCCGCCCCCAGTCGCGCCTCCTTGCTCTTCAGTGCGGCCAGCGCCCGCGCGTCCGCGCGGAACGCGGCGAGTTCCGCCGCGCCCTCGATGAACTCCGTCGTCGCGGCGGCGAACTCGCCGCGCAGCGGCGCAACCAACCGTTCCTCCCTGCGGGACAGCGCGATCGCGACCAGCGGCGCCGCGAGCGCCGAGACGACGAGGGTCGCCGCGAGGACCAGGCCGGCCGCGGGTGACAGCACGCCAACGAGCGCGACAGAGCCCGCGCCGACGGCCGCGGCGACCGCGTACGGCAGCCGGACCCGCAGCCAGCGGTCGGCGAACGAGTCGATGTCGGAGACGAGCCTGGCGAGCAGGTCGCCGGACCGGTAGTCGCCGAGCCCGGCGGGCGCGAGCCTGGCGAGAGCGTCCCACGCGCGGACCCGGCGGTCGGCGAGCAGCCGCAGCGCGGCGTCGTGCCCGGCGAGCCGTTCCGCGTAGCGCAGGACCGCGCGGCCGAGGCCGAACGCCTGGACGACCGCGGCCGGCGCCATCAGGTACAGCACCGGCGGCCGCTGCGCGGAACGGGAGATCAGCCAGGCCGAGGTGGCGAGCAGCCCGACCGAGCAGCCGGCCGCGAGGGTGCCGAGGATGGCGGCGAGGACGAGGCGAGCCCGGTCACCCGACGATCCCGCCTTGCTGGTCGCGGCGGTCCCGTGCACGGTGCCGGGTTGCGCTGCGCGCCTGTTGCTGTTATCAGATCGGTTCATCGGCGGGCTCCGGTCGGCATGGGCCCGTGCGGCTGCGCGGGCGCGCCGATGTCGACGACCTCATCGGCGGCGGCGATGACCGCGGGGCGGTGCGAGACGACGAGGACCGCGCGGCCCGCGGCGGCGTGGCGGCAGCAGGTGGCGATCACCACGGCCTCGCGCCGCGCGTCCAGGCCCGCGGTCGGCTCGTCGAGCAGCAGCAGCGGCGCGGCGGGCAGCAGCGCACGGGCAAGCGCGACCCTCCGCCGCTGGCCGGACGACAGGCCCGCGCCGCGCTCGCCAAGCACCCTGGCGAGGTCGACATCGTCGAGCGCGGCGCCGCGGGCGGCGTCCGCCACGGCCTCGTCGGGCGCGTCCGGCCAGCCGAGCCTGATGTTCTCCGCGACCGTGCCGGCGAACAGGGTCGGCTCCTGCGGCAGCCAGGCGGCGGCGACCGCGCCCTGCGTCACCGCGTCGCCCGCGAGCGGGCTGCTCGTGACCGAGCCCGCGCTCGGCTCGGTGAAGCCGAGCAGGACAGAAAGCAGCGTGCTCTTACCGCAGCCGCTCGGTCCGGTCAGCACCGTGAGGCGGCCGGGCACGATGCGGAACGTGGCCGCGTGCGGCGCAGGGACGGCGCGGCCCTCGTGCCGGACGCTCACGCCGTTCACCCGGATGACCGCGCCGTCAGCCGCGCTGACAGCAGTCAGGCAGGCATCGGGGACGGCCGGAACGTTGCTTGCCGGCATGTCCGCTGACGCGGGCGTCTCCAGGAGCGTGAAAACCTCGCTGGCCGCCGCGAGTCCGTCGGCGGTGGCGTGGAACTGGGTCCCGAGCGCGCGCAGCGGCAGGTACGCCTCCGGGGCGAGGATCAGCACAAGCAGGCCGGTCCGCAGGTCCAGGTGCCCGTAGGCGAGCCGCAGCCCGATCTCGGTGGCGACGAGCGCAACGGACATCGTGGCGATGAGCTCAAGGGCGAGGCTGGACAGGAACGCGAGGCGCAGGGTGGCCATCGTGGCGCGCCGGTACTCCCCCGTGACCTGCTCAATCCTGCTCCGCTGCGCGCCGGCCCTGCCGAAGACCCGCAGCGTGGGCAGCCCGCTGACTACATCATGGAAGTGGTGCGCCAGGTTGGCAAGCGCGTTCAGCCGGCGCTTGGCGTGCTGGCCGGTCACCATCCCGATCAGCGCGCCGAACAGCGGCACTAGCGGCAGCGTGACCGCGACCGTGACCCCGGACAGCGGGTCGGCGACCGCGATCGTGACGAGCACCGCGACCGGGACCGCGATGGCGAGCATCAGCGCGGGCAGGTAGCTGGTGAAGTAGCTGTCGAGTCCGTCGAGGCCGACGGTGGCGAGCTGGGTCAGCCCCGCGGCGTCCCTGATCCCGCCGGCAGCCTGACCGGCATCCCTGCCACGGCCGCGCCGCCAGCCGGGGCCGAGCGCCACAATGCGCGCGAGCAGCGCGCCGCGCAACTGGCTCCGTGCCGTCGCGGCGGCGCGGTGCGCCAGGGCCTGCGCCGCCCAGGCGGTGACGACGCGGCCGGTGGTGACCGCGGCCAACGCGATGAGCGCCGCGGCGGACAGCGTCGCTTTGTCGATGAATACCCGCGCGATCACGGTGGCGAGCAGCCACGCCTGGACGATCGTCAGCCCGGCGGTCACCAGGCCGACTCCGGCGAGCGCGCCGATCGGGGCGCGGGCGCCGCCGGCGTAGCGGAGCAGGCGTGGGTCGAGTGGGCGCATGCCTACCAGCCCCCAGGGGCCGAGGGTGCGGACGGGGACTGGGCGGACGGAGGCTGGGCGGACGGGCGCAGTGCGGACGCCGGCGGCGCGATCACCCGCCGCCGGAACACCCAGTACGTCCACGCCTGGTAGGCGATCACCAGCGGCAGGAAGATGCAGGCCACCACGGTCATGATCGCGAGGGTCTTCGCCGCGGAGGCGGCGTTGGCCGTGGTCAGCGAGAACGCCGGCGACGTCGTGGAGGGCAGCACCCGCGGGTAGAGCGCGGTGAACAGGGACGCGGTGGCGGTGAGGATCGCGACGGCGTTGGCGGCGAACGCGACTCCCTCGCGGCCCGCCCTGTTGGCCAGGGCGGCCCCGATGAGGCAGGCGGCGGCGAGCGCCGCGAGCACCACCGAGGCGATGGAAGTGCCCGAGGTCGTGCTCGCCCGGTAGGACGCGCCGGTCCAGGCGAGGAAGCCCGCGCCGGCCACGATGGCGACGATCGCCACCGCGGACGCGGTCGCGTTGGCGCGCCTGCGCAGGTCGTCGGTGGTCTTCAGCGCGAGGAACAGCGCGCCGTGCAGGGTGAACAGCGCCAGCGTGGTGACGCCGCCGAGGATCGCGTACGGGTTGAGGAAGGTCCAGAAGTTCCCGGTGAACTGCTCCGCCGCGTTCAGCGGAATGCCGCGCACGATGTTGCCGAACGCGACGCCCCACAGCAGGGCGGGCACCAGCGAGCCGAGGAAGATGCAGGCGTCCCAGCCGCGGCGCCACCGGCCGCCGTCCCGCTTGCCGCGGTACTCGAACGCGACACCGCGGATGATCAGCGCGACGAGGATGATCAGCAGCGGCAGGTAGAAGGCGCTGAACATGGCCGCGTACCAGGCGGGAAAGGCGGCGAACGTGGCGCCGCCCGCGGTGAGCAGCCACACCTCGTTCCCGTCCCAGACCGGGCCGATGGTGTTGATCATGACGCGCTTCGCGGTCTCGTCGCCGCGGGACAGGAAGGGCAGCAGGATGCCGACGCCGAAGTCGAACCCCTCAAGGACGAAGTAGCCGGACCAGAGCACGGCGATGGCGATGAACCACAGGTCGGACAGGTGCATGTCGGTGCCTTCCGTGCTCAGTAGACCAGTTGCATCGGCTCGTCGGCCCCGCCGGGGCCGCCTGAGTCTTCGCCGCCCGGCGCCCGCGCGCCGTAGCTAGGCAGCGGCTCGCTGGTCAGCCCGCCCTTGATGTACTTGAGCAGCAGCCCGACCTCAAGGACGGCGAGCCCCCCGTACAGCACGGTGAAGACGATCAGCGAGGTGAGCACCTCGCCCGCGGAGTTGGCCGACACCCCGTCGGCGGTCTTCAGCTGGCCGTAGACCAGCCACGGCTGGCGGCCCATCTCTGTCATGATCCAGCCGAACGAGTTGCCAAGCAGCGGCAGCAGCGGCAGCGCGATCGCCGAGGCGATCAGCGTCTTGCGCCACAAGCCGCGGTTGCCTTGCGCGGGCGTACGGCCGCGCCTGGTGGCCCAGAGCGACACGATGGCGATCAGCGCGGCGAGCATGCCGACCCCGACCATGATCCGGAACGACCAGTAGATAACGGGCACGTACGGGATGTAGGAGCCGGGGCCGAACTGCGCCTGGTACTGCTGCTGCAGGTTGTCGATGCCCGGCACGGTGCGCGACCAGTTGCCGGTGGCCAGGAAGGAAAGCAGGCGGGGCAGGGTGATCTCGAAGACCGGGTTCGACCCGTTCAGCGAGCCGATGGTGAGCAGCGAGAACGGCGCGGGCGTGGACGTGTGGTAGAGCGCCTCGGCGGCGGCCATCTTCATCGGCTGGTACTGGGTGGTGAACAGCTTGCCCTGGGTGTCGCCGGTGATGATCACGGCGACTGCGCCGATGACCGCGGTGATGGCCCCCGTCTTCAGCGCGTGCCTGAATGCCAGTGCGTGGGCTTCCGCGATGCCCGGCCGCAGGATCTGCCACAGCGCCACGCCCGCCACCAGGGCCCCCGCGGTGAGGAAGCAGCCCGCGATGACGTGCGGGAAGCCGGCCAGCTGGGCCGGGTTGAACAGCACCGCGGCGAACGACGTCAGTTCGTCCTGCCTGGTCGCCGGGTTGTAGGTAGAGCCCACCGGGTGCTGCATCCAGGCGTTGGCGGCCAGAATGAAGTAGGCGGAAAGCAGCGTGCCTGTCGCGGCGATCCACATGCAGGCGGCGTGCAGCCGGGGCGGCAGCCGGTCCCAGCCGAATATCCACAGCCCGAGGAACGTGGATTCGAGGAAGAACGCGAGCAGCGCCTCAATCGCCAGCGGGGCGCCGAAGATGTTGCCCACCTGCCGCGAATAGGCGGACCAGTTCATGCCGAACTGGAATTCCTGCACAATTCCGGTGACGACGCCGAGGGCGAAATTGATCAGGAACAGCTTGCCGTAGAACTTCGCCAGCCGCAGCCAGCGCTCGCGCTTGGTGCTTATCCACGCGGTCTCGAACCCGGCGACAAGGAATCCGAGCCCGATGGTGATAGGGACGAAAAGGAAATGGTAAACGGTGGTGATGCCGAACTGCCATCGTGAAAGTTCAAGCACGCTCACTCTTTCGCCTCCCCCGCGACGTGGGAATAGTACCCGTCAATTCTTGTTCCGCCTCGTCACGAGGGCGCGGCGCGATGGACAGTTGACCATTTCCGGATATGTGGAGGTCACCGGCTAATGTCCCGGGTGCACCAGGACGAAAGTCCCGTTTCGCCTGGCCGGCGTGCGGGAGCGGACGCCGCCCCAGGACCTTCGGCGGGCCCAGGGCCGGCTTTCGCCTCTGCGAGGCAGGCCCGCCGTCCCGGAGCATGAGTGAAGGCATGGTCAGCATCAGGCTCAAGGAGGAATGCCATGAAGGCGCTTGTCTACCACGGTCCAGGCAGCAAATCCTGGGAGGAAGTCCCGGACGCGCGCGTCATCGACGACACCGACGCGGTCGTGCGGGTGGAGACGGTGACGATCTGCGGAACCGACCTGCACATCCTGAAGGGCGACACCCCAGAGGTGGCCGACGGCCGGATCCTCGGCCACGAGGCGGTCGGCACGGTCGTCTCCGTCGGCTCAGGCGTGAAGGCTGTCAAGCCGGGTGACCGGGTGCTCGTGTCCTGCGTGTCCGCCTGCGGGCACTGCCGATTCTGTCGCGAGGGCCGGTTCGGCCAGTGCCTGGGTGGCGGCGGCTGGATCCTCGGGTACATGATCGACGGCACCCAGGCCGAGTACGTACGCGTGCCGTTCGCCGACAACTCAACCTACAAGGTCCCGGCCGGCACCAGCGATGAGGAGATCCTCATGCTCGCCGACATCCTCCCGACCAGCTACGAAGTCGGCGCGCTCAATGGCCGCGTAGGCCCGGGCGACACCGTCGCGATTGTCGGCGCGGGCCCGATCGGCCTGTCGGCGATCCTCAGCGCGCGCATGTTCTCCCCCAGCCACGTCGTGGCGATCGACCTGGCCGACGCCCGCCTGGACGCCGCCAAGTCGTTCGGCGCCGACCTGACGGTCAACAACGGCAGGACCGACGCGGTCGAGTTCGTCCGCGGCATCACCGACGGGCTCGGCGCCGACGTCGCGATCGAGGCGGTCGGCGTGCCTGCCACCTTCGAGCTGTGCACCGAACTGGTCCGCCCCGGCGGCCGGGTGGCGAACATCGGCGTGCACGGGCACCCGGCCACCCTGCACCTGGAGTCGCTGTGGATCAGGGACATCACCATCACCACGGGCCTGGTTGACACCTTCTCCACGCCGACGCTGCTCCGCCTCGTCGCGGCGCACCAGATCGAGGCGGGACGCTTCGTCACCCACCGCTTCGACCTCGATGACATCGAGGAGGCATACAAGGTGTTCGGCAACGCGGCCGACACCGGCGCGATCAAGGTCGTGATGACCCGCGCCTGACGGCCGTGGCCGTCCCTGCCGCCGCCGCGGCGCGTGCTACGCCGCCGCGGCCGCGGCCCGGCCGGCGATCCGGCCGGAGAACAGGCACCCGCCGAGGAACGTCCCCTCGAGCGACCGGTACCCGTGCATGCCGCCGCCGCCGAAACCGGCCGCCTCCCCCGCCGCGTACAGGCCGGGGATGGGCTCGCCCGTCGCCGACAGCACCCGCGACGACAGGTCGGTGTGCAGCCCGCCGAGGCTCTTGCGGGTCAGCACGTGCAGCCGCACCGCGATCAGCGGCCCGGCCGCCGGGTCGAGCAGCGCGTGCGGCTTGGCCACCCTGATCAGCCGGTCGCCGAGGTAGGCGCGGGCCCGCCTGATCGCGTTCGCCTGGAAGTCCTTGCCGAACGGCCGGGTGACATCCGCGTCCCGCGCCCTGATCTCCCGCTTGATGGCCGCTGCGTCAAGCACGGGCGCGTCAAGCGCCGGGCTGCCGCCGACCAGCTCGTTCATCCGCGCGACAAGCCCGGCCAGGTCGGGCGCTGCGACGAAGTCCGCGCCATGGTCGAGGAAAGCCTGCACCGGGCCTGGCACGCCGCCGCCGAACCGGCTGGTGATCATGGCCCTGCGGTCCCGGCCGGTGAGGTCGGGGTTCTGCTCGGAGCCGGACAGCGCGAACTCCTTGGCGATGATCTTCCTGGTGAGGATGAACCAGGAGTAGTCGTAGCCGGTGCCGCGCAGGTACTCGAGCGTGCCGAGGGTGTCCGAGCCCGGGTAGAGCGGCACCGGCAGCCGCCGCCCGGTGGCGTCCAGCCACAGCGACGAGGGTCCCGGCAGGATGCGGATGCCGTGCAGCGGCCACACCGGGTTCCAGTTGCCGATGCCCTCGACGTAGTGCCACATCCGGTCGTCGTTGATCACGGCGGCGCCCGCGGTCGTCTGCGCGATGCCGATCATCCGCCCGTCGACGTGCGCGGGGACGCCGGACAGCATGCTCGCGGGCGGCGCGCCAAGCCGCGCCGGCCACGCCGCGCGGACCAGGTCGTGGTTGCCGCCGATGCCGCCGGAGGTGACGATGACCGCCTGCGCGCGGAACTCGAACTCCCCGGCAGCTGTCCGCGAGGACGAGACGCCGCGCGGGGAGTGGCTCGGCTCGAGGATGGTCCCCGAGACGCCGTCCACGGTCCCGTCGGTCGTGGTGAGCGCATCGACCCGGTGCCGGAACAGCAGCGTCACCCGCCCGGCCTCCGCTGCCGCCAGGACCCGGCGGGCGAACGGCTCGACGATCCCCGGTCCGGTGCCCCAGGTGATGTGGAACCGCGGCACGCTGTTGCCGAGGCCGCTGCCGTAGTGTCCGCCCCGCTCGGCCCAGCCGACGATCGGGATGACCGAGTGCCCCATCGAGGCCAGCCAGGCGCGTTTCTCCCCCGCGGCCCACTCCACGTAGGCGCGGGCCCACTTGCGCGGCCATTCGTCCTGCGGCCTGTCGAAGCCGGCCGTGCCCAGCCAGTCCCGCCACGCCAGGTCGAAGGAGTCGCGGACGCGCAACCGGCGCTGCTCGGGCGAGTCGACGAAGAACAGCCCGCCGAATGACCACCAGGCCTGCCCGCCGAGCGACTGCCGCGGCTCCTGGTCAAGGAGCAGGACGCGCCGCCCCGCGTCGGCCGCCTCCGCCGCCGCGACAAGGCCGGCCAGACCGGCCCCCACCACGATCACGTCCGCGTCCACGCGCGCCTCCCATCGCCAGCAAGAACAACCGCAAGATCAAGAACAGGATTATCCCGAACGGAGGCGCGGTAACACCCCCCGGCCACATGACCGCTCATCCCCGCCAAGCTCGCGGCGTCCTGGCGTACGCTCCGCGCTTCTTGCTGTTATCCGAATCTCGGGCGGAGGCCGGTGAGCATGCGGTCGAGGACCTCGCCGAGGTCGGCGCGCTCGGCGGACGGGTCGTCGGCGCGGGCGATCGCCAGGCTGGCCTCGGTCAGCATCGCGATGAGCAGCCGGGCCAGGGCGCGGACCGGCATCGCGTCCAGGGCCCCGGTCTCGGCGGCGCGGTCAAGCCACTCCTCGAGGATGCCGCGGCCGTAGCGGTCCACCAGGTCGTCCCAGGCGTCCGCGCCGAGCACCCGCGGCCCGTCAACGAGCACGATGCGCTGGAAGTCGCCGGCGATGCAGACGTCGAGGAAGGCGCTCACCCCGTCCCTGATCTCCTCGAGCGGCGAGGTCGCCTCCGCGGCGAGTTGCTCGTCGATCAGCCGCTGCGCCACGTCGCCCGCCGCCTCGGCCATGACCGCGCGAAACAGGTCCGCCTTGTCGCGGAAGTGGTGGTACAGCGCACCGCGGGTGACGCGCGCCTCGGCGACGATCTGCTCCGTGCCGGTGCCGTCGAAGCCGTTCGCGGCGAACAGCCGGCGCGCCGCGGCGACCAGCGCCTCCCTGGTGTCGGCGGCGTGCTCGGCCCGTCGCGCCGACGACGCCCGCACCCTGGCGGCTGACGAGCCCGTCACCTCCGGGCCGGGATCCGGCGATGCGGGGGGTTGCGGTTTCGCTGCCATACAGCCATCATGTGACATACAGCGTGTATGTTCAATGCGCAATGCTTGTTGGATGCACAGTGCTTGTTGGATGCACAGTGCATGTTGGATGCGTCATGCATGTCAGATGCGCGGCACGGGGCCACGAGAGACGGAGACTGGATCATGGCGATGCCGTTTCACCTCACGGTGAAGCTCGGGACTTACCTGATGAAGCAGAAGCTCCGCGGTGTCAAGAAGTACCCGCTGATCATGGAGCTTGAGCCGCTGTACGCGTGCAACCTCAAGTGCGGCGGCTGCGGCAAGATCCAGCAGCCCGCGGCGCTGCTCAAGCAGCGGATGTCGGTCGAGACGGCCATCGCCGCCGTCGAGGAGTGCGGCGCGCCGATGGTGTCCGTCGCCGGCGGCGAGCCGCTGATGCACCCCCAGATCCACCTGATCGTCGAAGAGCTGCTCAAGCGGAAGAAGTTCGTCGTGCTGTGCACGAACGCCGTCTTCCTGCCCAAGCACATCGACAAGTTCAAGCCGAACAAGAACTTCGCCTGGATGGTCCACCTGGACGGCATCGGCGACAGGCACGACGAGGCGGTCGCCAAGAAGGGCGTCTTCGTCCAGGCGGTCGAGGCGATCAAGCTGGCCAAGTCGAAGGGCTTCGCGGTCTACACGAACACCACCGTGTTCAACACCGACACGCCGCAGGACCTGATCGACACCCTCAACTACATCAACGATGACCTCAAGGTCGACCGCCTCGAGATCGCCCCTGGCTACGCCTACGGCAAGGCGCCCGACCAGGACCGCTTCCTGGGCGTGACGCAGACCCGCGAGCTGTTCAGCAAGGCGTTCGCCGAGGGCCGCCGCAAGAAGTGGCGCTTCAACCACTCCCAGCTCTACTTGGACTTCCTCGAGGGCAAGCAGGACTTCCAGTGCACCCCGTGGGGCGTGCCGCTGTACACGCTCCAGGGCTGGCAGCGCCCCTGCTACCTGCTCGACGACGGCTACGTCGACTCCTGGCAGGAACTGCTCGACACGACCGACTGGGACTCCTTCGGCCGCGGCAAGGACCCGCGCTGCGACAACTGCATGGCGCACTGCGGCTACGAGCCGACCGCTGTCCTGGCCACCATGGACTCGCTGCGCGAGTCGCTGCGCGCCATGGTCAGCCACTAATCGTCCCTCGCCCAGCGCGGCAGGGTCAGTGGACGTTTGGGCACCCGGGAGTGTGCCCAAACGTCCACGCTAAAGCAGCAGGCCGGACGGCAGCAGGGCGTGCACGCCCCAGGTGACGTTGGCTACCTGGGTGACCCGCAGGTCGACGCAGGTGGAGGCGAGGGCGAGCGCCTCGGCGCGTGACGTGCCGTACAGCGACGCCATCCAGGTGACCATCGCGTCGAGCGCGTCCCCCATCGCCTCGTTCAGGTCGGCGGAGAACCCGAAGGTGACCAGACCCGCCGGGGTCTGCGCGTGCACCGAGGCAAGCGGCCTGCCCGCGGCGACGCTGACGACGGCCTCGGTCGTCATGCCGCACTCGATGGCGGTGCCGCAGGACTCACCGTCGCCCTGCGCCGCGTGCCCGTCGCCGAGGTAGAGCAGCGCGCCCTCGGCGGCGACCGGCAGGTACAGGGTCGAGCCGGCGACGAGTTCCTTGCAGTCGATGTTGCCGCCCGCGTCGGGGCGAGGCGGGATCGTGGAGTGCTCGCCTGGCCCGGCGGGCGCGACCCCGGTCACCCCGAGGAACGGGGCGATCGGCCTGGTGTACCGGCCGTTGGCGGTGGCCGTGCCCGCGGCGCTGTCGATGTCCCACAGCAGCCAGGCGGGCTCGGCGCCGTCCAGTCCAACCCGGCGCGCCACCGGCGAGCCCGGCACGGCCGGTGAGACCGTCCAGCCCCACGGCACCGGCGTCAGCGCGACGATGCGCACCGCGAGCATGTCACCGGGCGCCGCGCCGCGCACCGCGACGGGCCGGTTGACGCAGTGCCCGCGGAAGTCGCCGGGGAACATCACCGGCTTGCCCGTGTCGCCGGGGAACTCGTGCCGCTCCAGGTACCCGGCGGCGTCGAGCGACTCCACGACGATCGTGTCGCCGGAATCGATGGTGACGACCGGCTCGTGCGCGGCGGAGAAGCAGTTGGTGGTGTCCGCTGGGGTGGGCTTAATCCGGTGCAGGGCCATAAGCGCGATTATCCCGAACGGAAGCGTGCTTCGCCGGTCCCGCCCGGCGCCTCTTTTCCCGGCGGTGTAGGTTGGCCGGCGTGACCGATGCGGAGATGACGGAGCCGGACAGCACCGCGGTGCGCGTCGCGCTCTGGCGGGCCATGCACGTGCTGGTAGACGCGCCGCCGTACGTGCTGCAGGACGAGATCGGGCTGCGGCTCGCCGACCCGCCCGACGGCTGGCGCGACAGGCCCGATATGGATCCCGTGTTCACCGCCGGGTTCCGCGCCTCCATCGTGGCCCGCGCCAGGTTCATCGAAGACCTGGTCGCCGCGCAGGCCGAGCGCGGCGTCACCCAGTACGTGCTGCTCGGCGCCGGCCTCGACACGTTCGCGCAGCGCCGCGCCGACGCGGTCCTGGCCGCCGGGCTCCGGGTGTTCGAGGTCGACCAGCCGGGCACGCAGGCGTGGAAGCGGCGGCGGCTCGCCGACCTCGGCTACGGCATACCGGACTGGCTGCGCCTGGTCCCCGTCGACTTCGAGGCGGGCGCCTCGTGGCAGGCGGAGATCGCGGCGGCCGGTTTTGACGCCGCGCGACCCGCCGTGGTCGCCTCCACCGGTGTCAGCATGTACCTGACCAGGGAGGCGAACCTGGCGACGCTCCGCGAGTTCGCCACGCTCACGCCCGGTTCCACCGTGGCGATGACGTTCCTGCTCCCCCTGGAACTGCTCGACGAGCGGGACCGGCAGGGCTGGATCATCGCGGAGAACGGCGCCAGGTCATCGGGGACCCCGTTCCTCAGCTTCTTCGCCCCGCTGGAGTTCCTCGACCTGGCCCGCTCGGCCGGCTTCACCGCTATCAGGCACGTATCGGGGGTCGACCTGAACGAGCGCTACTTCGCCGGGCGCCCCGACGGGCTGCGCATGTCGACGGGCGAGGACTTCCTCGTCGCGACGACCTGACCCGCCACCCGCCGCAGCCGCCCCTCCCGGACAAGATCGTCTATGAGCGGGCCGGTCAAGTACCACTGCCAGGAGAACCACCGCGGCAGGTCAGCCTCGGGTGCCACGACCGCCGCGCGCACGCCGGCGACGAGGAGGTCACCGAACGCGCGGCGCGGGTCCGCGTCCGTGCCGCCGGCGCCGGGGTACGCCTGGTCCCAGCGGGCCAGCTCGCTCGAATGCCGGTGTCCCTCGCCCGCTGCCACAACCGGCGAACGCGAGACGATCGCGCCGCAGCGCTCAAGCGGTGACCGCAGCGCCTTCAGCTCGGGCCGCTTGAGCCCCAGTTCGGTGCGCAGGTCGTCAATGCTGGACGGCCCGGCGGCGGCCAGGTGGTCGAGCAGCCGGGCCCAGCCGCGGTCGGCAGCGCGCATACGCGCGATCTCTGCCCGGCAGACCGGGTCGAGCAGGGCCGCGACCTCCGCGCTCACCAGCAGGTTCTTGCCACGATGCACCGCGGTCGGCAGGTAGCCGCGCTCGGCAAGCGCACCGAACCACGGCCACTTCGTAGCAGGCCACGACGCGAAGCCGGCACCGCCCGCCTGGTACGGGTCCTCATGGCACGCCTCGTACAAGCTCGGCAGCGCGCAGTCCGCCGTGCGGGTCAGCAGCCCGCGGTCACGCAGAAACCCCTCCGCCTCCTCGACCGAGGCCAGGGCCCGCTCAGGGACGAGGCGGCATCGGAACGCCCGCTGCTCAAGCAGGTCCGCCAGCGACTCCACCCCGCCATCCTCCTCCCGCCGCACCGCACGGTAAAGCAAGGCCGCGTCCTCGCCTGCTGTAAGAGTGCCGGCGCGGCACGAGTGGCCGCTGGCGAGCGCCTGCTGTCAGCGGGACAGGTAGCGCCGGGCGCCGGCGTAGTAGGCGAAGGACGATACCGGGTCGATCCTGATGACAGCGCCGGTGTGCGGGGCGTCGATCATGGTGCCGCCGCCCACGTACATTCCGACGTGGCTGATCGGGCCGTTCGTGCTGTTGCGGAAGAACACCAGGTCGCCGGGCTGCAGGCCGCTGCGGGCGATGACGGTGCCGTGGACGGCCTGCTGATCGGCGTCGCGGGACAGGGTCAGCCCGTAGGAATGGTAGACGGAGTAGGTGAATCCGGAGCAGTCGTAGCCGAACCCTGATGTCCCGGCCCACAGGTAGGGCAGCCGGAGGAATTTCCTTGCTTCGGCGACGACCCGGGCCCTGGTGGCGCCCCAGGAGGAACCAGCGCCGTGCAGGACGACGTCGCCGCGGCGCACGGCGGCCTTCTGGCCGCCGATCAGGGTCACCTCGACGTAGGTGGCGGCGGCCAGGACCACGGGCAGGCGGGTGTCGTAGGAAACCAGCATCATCTTGGTCCCGGCGACACCGCCGGCCGTCCAGCGGCTCCACAGCCAGGCGGCCTGGGACCGGATCACCGCGGAGGTGGCGGCCGCGGGCGGCGCGGTGCGGGTGAGCTGCACCGTGGGCACCCAGCCTGGATAGCCGCGCCGGTCACGGTTGGTGGGCTGGCTGGGGACGGCCACCTGCGTCCAGTTACGCCAGTGCCCGGTGACGGTGACCTTGGTGCCGTAAAGGGCCTGGGTTTCCAGCCTGCCGACCAGCCAGCTCTTTTGCGCCACGGTCATCGCGCGGACCCACAGCTGCGGGTGCGCGGGGTTGCCGAGCGCGGGCTTGTCGACAGCCCGCGGGTACCGCGGCTTGACCCATACCGTGGCCACGCTGACCGCCACGTAGCAGGTGCCCGATGCGCAGGCCGCCGGGGCAGCGACTGCCGGGGCCGCAGCCGCGGGGCCCGCAGCCACCGGGGCAGCGGCCACCGGGGCAGCGGCCGGGGCCGCAGCGGCGCCGCCGGGGTTTGGCGAGGCGACCCGCCCGCAGCCGAGAGCCAGGCCCAGAGCCGCCGCGGCGAGCGCCATCGCGCTCATTCGCGGCCGCCGTTGCGTGGCCTTCCCGGCCGGAGCCGCCGCCATCGGGGACGGTCCAGCGGCGGTGCAATCACCCATCACGGGCTGCTTCCCTGCCCGCCGTCAGGCGGCGATCAGCACGGCGAGGCGTTCCCAGAAGTCCTGCTCGCGGTCGGCGATGTCGCGCATCGGTTCCGTGGCGCTCTGCAGCAGGTCCGCGGGCTTGCCGGCCTGCGCCGCCGCGGCGAAGGCCGCGGCCACTTGCTCCCACAAGTCGCCGATCGCGGTCAGCTCCGTGCCCATCCCGGCAAAGCGCGGCTCGTCCGTTACCGCCGCGGCCTCGGTCAGGAACCGGCCGTACATGTAACGGAAAATCCCGCCGCCGGTCCCACCGCGGTGATCGATGAACAGCGCCACGTTGAAACAGGTGCGCCGCAGCGCGCCCGCGTCCAGGACCTGCGGCCACTTCGCTGTCTCCCTGATCGCCTTGCGGATACCCTTGACGCCGAGGTTAGCGATCGGCGGGGCCAGCATCTGCTGGCATGCCTCGCCGATCGATTCCCGGATCTCAGCGGGGGCCGGCGGCCGGGCGGCGGCGAAGTCGAACGTGTACCACGTGTGCCCAGGCGGGAACGGCTTGTACCGTGAGCCGCGCGCTCTTTCCAGCGCGTCCCAGCCGACCGGATGCAGCTCGCCGTCCCGGTCGGCGACAAGCACCTGCCCGGTGTCCGGGTCGTAGCCGGCCACCGCGACGACATGCCCGCCGAAGTGATAGCCCTCAGGCAACTTGAGGTACGGCAGGAAGCCCATGTCGAGATACACGAGCACGGGCTCATCCGCCTCAAGCAGCTCGCGCAGCGCAGCCTGCGCGGTGCGGGCGCTTGAGGTGGCGTGCGACGCGACCGCGACACCGGTTCGCCGGCCGACGGTCTTCTCCAGGCCTTCCTCTCCTGGGCGGGCGACGTTGGCCCTGCCGCCGTAGAAGGGGTCGGCACCCTTGATGTGGAAGTACACGAACCCGAGCCCGCGGCCCAGTCCAAGCAGCATGTCCTCGGAGATCGGGTAGCCGTGGCAGTCGTAGATGTGCTTCAGCGACCCGGTCACGCAGTGGCGGGTCGTATACGTGGTGAAACCGGGAAAAGGCCGGAGCATGTCCGTCACCTCCTTGCGCCGGCAGCATGCCAGCACCTCAACCAGACACCGGGCTAGGGGACCTGGGTAGGGCCGATGGACCCGGTGCCACCCGACTAAGGTCGATCATCGGGCACGGCGTCGCCGACTGCTGGAGATCAGCGGGTCATGATGGTCCGTCGCCGCCCACGGCGATGACGAGATCCCGGCGGCTGGTGATGCCGAGTTTGCGGAACGCGTTTGCCAGGTGCCATTCGACGGTTTTCGTGGTGACGAAAAGGGCGTGCGCGATCTCGGTGTTTGTGCGGCCGTGCCCTGCGAATTCGGCGACGCGCCGCTCGGCCGGTGTCAGCGATTCGATTCCGCTGAGCCGGATGCGCCGGGGCCGGCTTCCTGTGGCAAGCAGCTCGGTCCGCGCGCGTCCGGCCAGGACCTGCGCACCGCAGCTGGTGGCGATGTCAAGGGCGCGGCGCAGCACCGGGCGGGCAGCGGCGCGTTGCCCGCCGCGCCGCAGCGCGGAGCCGAGCTCGGTCAGGGAGCGAGCGAGTTCCAGTCGCCCGGGCGTGGCTTCCAGCGTCTTTACCGAATCCGACAGCAACGCGATCGCCTGGTCGCCCTCGGCGACCAGGCCACTCGCGCGAAGCGCGATGCCGGCCGACCGGGAGTTGCCCGCGCGGCGGGCGAGGACGAGTTCGTCAGCGATCAGTCCCGCCGCCCGCTCGCCGTGTCCGGCCGCGATCGCCGCCTGCGCCGCCCAGGAACGCCAGGGCAGGAAGCCCGGGCTCACGAGCCCGAGGGCGTCGGCCGTCGCGCCGGCGGCGGTGAAGTGCGCGAGTGCCTGCCCGGGCTGGTCAAGCGCGGATGCGAGGCGGCCGCGTGCTTCGAGCCGCAGGCTTGCGCCGACTGGGTCGACGGCGTCGTCGCTGTCAGCGTCAAGGACAGCGCGGGCGGCATCGGTGTCTCCCCATTCCAGGTAGACCTGCGCGAGATTGGCCGCGATCCACGGGCCGTACAGGTTCCAGTCGTCGGTGCGGCACGCGGTCAGCGCATGCTGGGCATAGGCGTGCGCCTGGACGAGATCGCCGCGCCGGTAAGCCACGACCGAGGACCAGTGGTAGGCGACTGTCTCGGTGATCAGGGAGGTGCGGGCGCGCCCGGTGCGCAGGGCACACGCGAGCGCGTCCGCCGCGCGCTCGAGTTCGTCGATGATCACGAGGGCAACGACAGGGAAGCCAAGCACTATCCCGTGTGCCTGGTCATCCACCAGCGGATGGCGGGCGAAAGCACCCTCCGCCACAGGCAGTACCAGCGCGGCAGGATCACCCGCGATGGCCATGCGCGCGCTCACGTGCGCGCAGATCATCGGATCACGGGGCGGCCGCCCGCTGCGCGCATCCGGCAGATACCTCTGCAGCTGGTCGGTGAGTCCTGCTCGCAGCGCAGGGACGAACGTGGCCGCTGTGAGCTGGGCGGACAGCAGGTGGGCGGCCAGCTCGTCGCCCGGGTCGATCTCGGCGAGGCCCCGCTCGGCCGCGGCGGCTGACTCAGCGATCTCGCCCTTGAAGAACAGCAGGCGCGCCAGCTGGTGGTACGCGTCGCCCCTGGTGTGCGGGTCGCCGACGTGCTCAAGTACCTGGACGAGCCTGCTGACCGCGTCCGGCGAGCCGTCGGCCGCCTCAGCGTGGGCCAGCTCGATCAGGATCGCATCGCGGTGGTCCGGCGGCGGCCGCTCCTCAAGCGCGCGCCGCAGCAGCCGCACCGCCACCCGTGACTCACCGTGCACCAGCGCGTCGTGCCCGGCCGCGCGAAGCGCCGCGGAGGCCCACGCCTCGCCTTCTGGCCGGGTCTCGATCAGGTGCCCGGCGACGCTGGCGGCATCGGCACCGTCGCGGTCGAGCAGCGCGGCCGCCCGGCGGTGCTCGCGTGCCCGCCTGAAAGGCCCGAGCTCAGCGAGTACCGCCGCCCGGCGCCGGCCTGCTGCTGCCAGGCGAGCCACTGGCTTTCGTGCACCCGCTGCCAGCGCGTCGGCGGCCTGCTCGGCCTCGGCAGTGTCGAGGCCGGCCAGCTCTGCGGCTCGCGCCACGGGCGCCTGCCCGAACACCGCGACCGCGCTGGCCAGCCGCTTCGCCGTTTCTGTCAGACGGGCCAGGTTGACCACGACGGCGTCCATGACCGACTCGGGCAGCAGCGTGGCGACCCGGCGCGCGGCGTCGTCAGTAGGCGCCACCGCGTCGGCGCGCAGCACCGCGAGCAGCTCTTCGAGCAGGAACGGGTTGCCGCCGCTGACGTGCGCGCATGACCGGCAGAACTCGTCTGTAGCGTCGGGAAAATGGTGAGCGCGGATCAGGCCGCTGACCGCCGCCTCGGTGAGCACGGCCGGACGCAGCCGCACGCAGCCCGGCTGGGCGCGCAGGCGCCCGAGCAGATCGCGCGTCTCCCCCGGTTCGCCGGTACGCACCGCTACGATGACGCAGAACCCCACGTCCTCGAAACGCCCGGCCAGATGGGCGAGAAAGCGCAAGGACGGCCGGTCAGCCCACTGCGCGTCATCAACGACGACAGCGAGGCGGCCGGGCGACGAGCCGTCCGCGAGCGCCTGCGCGAGATTGACCGCGAGCCAGTGCAGGCCTTCGACCAGTGCCCCGGCCTGACCTTCGCCGAGCCGCGCATCGGCGTCGAACCCGTCAAGCAGGGGCTGCGCCAGCGCCGCCGGCCCGGCAAGCAGGCCGGCCCGCTCCCGGCCGGAGGCGCGCAGCAGCGGCGGCACGAACAACTGCCGCGCCACGCCGAACGGCACCTCCCGCTCAAGTTCCAGGCCACGGGCCGCGAGCACGGGCAACTGCCGCTCGGTCCCGAGCGACCGGGCCACCGCGAGCAGACGTGACTTGCCGATCCCCGCGGGACCTTCGACGAGCACCAGCTGGCCGGTCCCGCTGACAGCGGAGTCGAAAGCGGCACCGAGTGCGGTGACCTCGCTCTCGCGCTCCCACAGGTCGCCACCCGCCAACTGGCGCCCCTTCCGCTCGGCGGCCCGCGCCGAAGCCATCCGCGCGCACGCGGCCCGCGTCCTTGACCGTCAAATTCCCGGGGACCAAGACCACTAATACTAGGGTCCCGCCCCAGTGCCAGGCGAGCGCCCCGGCGGCGACGATTCCAAGTACGCGGTCACCCCGTCGCCGCTGCGATCATCAGAAACCGGCACCGCAAACCTGGAGATTCCCATGCCGACTCAGTACCTGCTCGACCCCGCCTGGTACGCCGAGCGTGACCGGCTCAACAGCCTGACCCGACTGTACGATCCCGGCACGATGGCGCTGGTCGAGCGCCTTGACCTGCGTCCTGGCGCCCGCTGCGCCGAGATCGGCGCCGGCACCGGCAGCGTCGCCGAACTCCTCGCGCGCCATGTCGGACCGGGCGGTCAGGTCCTGGCCGTCGACACCGACACCCGGTTCCTTGACCCGCTCGCCGACGCCGTCATCACCGTCGCCCGTCAGGACGTGACCGCCACGGCGCTTCCCCGCGGCCAGTTCGACCTCATCCACGCGAGGCTGCTGCTCGAGCATCTCCCGCGGCGTGACGATGTTCTCGCCTCACTGGGGGAGAGCCTCGCGCCCGGCGGCTGGCTGCTTGTCGAGGACCTCGACTGGGCGACGGCGGAGGTCATCGACCCGCCGTCGCCCGTCTACAACCGGGTCACCGGCGCGTGCCGCGAGTTCATGCGCAGCCGCGGCTACGACCCGGAGTTCGCCAGGCGGCTACCACGGTGCCTCGCCGCGGCCGGCCTCGCCGATGTCGGCGCGCAAGCGGTCGCGGTACAGGTGCGGGCCGATGCCGTTGGCGGCATCCCGCAGTGGGAACTGCTCGTGGCGCAGCTCGCCCCTGGCCTGCTCGCGGGCGGCTGGATCGACAAGACCGATCTTGAGTCGTTCACCGCGATATGCCGTGACAGCGACAGCGTCATCTTCGCACCGCTCATGATCAGCAGTTGGGCACGACGAGCGTGACGTGATGCAGGCGCGCGGGACCGTGAGCCAGGCGGGACCGGTCAGAAGAAGGGCCCGCCGGCGATCTGCGGGCCGCCCTCGCGGTCCTTCGTCAGGTAGTAGGAGCCGATCGCCGTGTAGGCAGTCTCCACGTAGTTGGTGTGCGCTGCCGCGGTGTTGATGTCGCGGAACGCGCGCTCGATCGGCCGGCCCCGGTAGACGGCGCTCGAGCCGGCCATCTCGAAGATCATTCCGACCGCCTCCCGCGCCGACCTGACGGCGAAGATGTTCGCCTCGCGCAGCCGGACCCGCAGGTCGAGCGACAGTTCCTGGCTCACCCCGGCGTCGGCGAAGGCGGCGCGGACGGTCTCGTGCAGCAGCGCCCGCGCCGCGCGGACCTGAGCGTCGGCCCGGGCGAACGCGATCTGGTGCGCCTGCATGTGCCCCATCGCCATGTGCCGCGCCGACCCGGGAACCGGCTTGGTGTTGACCGCGGCCACGAACGCTTCCATGGCGGCGGACGCGATGCCGAGTGCGTGCGCCCCGTGTCCCACCTCGGGCATCTCCTTGATGCGGAACAGCGCACGGTCGTAGGCCGGCGGTCCGTAGAAGCCCGGGTTGACCTGATCGTCGGGGACGAAAAGGTCGGACACCTCGAAGTCGCCGCTTCCCGTGCCGCGCAGGCCAAGGCCGTCCCAGGTGTCGATGAGGCGGGCCTGGTCCGCCGGCCATATCGCGAGCAGGCGCTGCGGCTGCCCGGCGGCGTCCATGACCGGTGCGCCGCCGGAGTCGCAGACGAGCGACATGCCGCCAAGCCAGGTCGCGAAGGGCGAACCGCTGGCGAACGGCCACCGGCCGCTGACGCGGTAGCCGCCGTCGGCCCTGACCGCCGTGCCGCCTACCCGGCCCAGGCTCATCGCGAGGATCAGCCGGCCGCCGCCGCGCTCACGGAACCGCTCGAACCGCGCCGGATCGAGGAACGTCAGTCCCACGCCCGACTGGATGAACGCCAGCCAGCCGACGGAGGAGTTGAGCCGGGCGAACTCCTCGACCATCGCAAGCCACTCGACTGGCTCAGCCTCGAGGCCGCCGACCTCACGCGGGAGCAGCGCCTTAAAGACGCCCGCGTCGTAGAGCGCCGCCACCAGCGGCGGCGGGATGCGCCCCTCCTCGAGAGCCGGCGCGTGCTCGCGGATGAGCGGCTCGAGGGAGCGCGCGATACCGACAAGGGCCACGACCGGAAGCTAACACATGACCGGCGTGGCCCGGCGCAAACCCGGGTGCGCGGCGACATCGGCCGCGGCTAGCGTTGGCCGCATGACCGTGCCCTTTCCAGAGCCGACCGCGCCCGCGCAGTCGCGAGCCGAGGTGTTCAACCGCTATCTCGACTACTTCAGAGACCGGCTCGCCGCCAAGCTGCGCGAACTGCCGCCCGCGGATCTGCGCGCCAGCGGGCTGCCGTCCGGCTGGACGCCGCTGGAGTTGCTCAAGCACCTGACCTTCGTCGAGCTGCGCTGGCTGGAGTGGGGCTTCGAGGGACGCGACGTCGGCGACCCGTGGGGCGACCAGCGGGACGGGCGCTGGTACGCGGCCCCTGGCGACACCCTCGACGGCCTGCTCGCCGCCCTGGACAGCCAGGCGGAACGGAGCCGGGCGGTGATCGCCAGGCATGATCTTGACGAGGTCGGCGTGCCCGGCGAGCGGTGGGACGGCGATCCGCCCGCCACCCTGGAGCGGGTACTTTTCCACCTGGTGCAGGAGTACGCCCGCCACATCGGCCATCTGGATATCGTGTGCGAGCTCGCCGGGGCGGGCACCGGCGAATGAACACGGCGCGCCCCGCGCCAGGCTGCCCGGCCGTGCGAGAGGATGAGGGCATGCTGATCGAACGGCGTCTCGCCGAACTTGGCTTCGCCCTGCCCGAGCCGATGCCCGCGCCGGCCGGGCTGACGCTGCCCTTCCCCTGGGTGCGGATCTGGGATGGCCGCGCCTACGTCTCGGGTCACGGGCCGCTGCAGCCGGACGGCACCGTGTGGCCGGCCCGCGGCAAGGTCGGCGCCGACCTCGCGGAGGAGGAGGGCTACGTGGCCGCCAGGGCCACTGGGCTCGCCATCCTGGCCAGCCTGCGGCGCGCCCTCGGCGACCTGGACCGGGTGACCGCGTGGCTGCGCGTCTTCGGCATGGTCAACACCGCGCCAGGCTTCGACCGCACCCCGGCCGTCATCAACGGCTTCTCCGACCTGATCCTCGACCTGTGGGGTCCCGAGGCCGGCCCGCACGCCCGGTCGGCCATCGGCGTGGCCGAGCTGCCGTTTGGCATCCCCGTCGAGATCGAGGCCGAGGTGGCCATCGCGTAGCGAAAGGCGGAGGACTCCCCCAAGAGTCCTGCGCCCTGGCTACGCGGCGGCTTGCGCTGATCCGGCGGGATCAGCCTCGCCCGCCTCGCCCGCTTCGACCGCCTCGGCGATGAGCTGCCTGATGGCCCGTGCCAGGGCCTCATCCAGCTCCGGGTCGGTCGCTCGCGTTCCGCTGCTCGCGTGTTCCACTGCCCAACCCCCGATTGTCAGGTAGCACAGACCAAATTACATGCGTGTAGTTCGTTCTTAAGGCTACCGATGATCGAGTGCGTTCGTGGTGGATTTTTCCGACACGTCCGTACGTCAACCGTTTCTCAACACTGAGCGGTACTGAGTATCCCTGGTCGCTTGCCGCGCCTGGGGCGCTCGGGGGGTAGCTCTCCGGGTCCCGTTCCTCCGGACGGTCCCGGTCACACCTGCCTTTCGCCGCGCCTTGTGGCCGTGCGCGCGTCTTCCGATCGTCACTCACTATCCGTCAAGCAGTTCGCAACCCCCAGCGCTGCCTGATCGCCTGGTTCGCCCGGCCGAACGCGACGTCCACGGCGATGCCGAGGATGAGGATCACGATCATGACCGCGATCGTGGACGGCATGTCCGCCTGATCCTGGTCGGACATGAACAGCACGCCGATCGAGGGTTCCCCGGCGATGAGCACGAGCAGTTCCGCGGTGAGCAGGGCGTGCCAGGTGAACGCCCAGGCCTGCTTCATCCCCGCCACGTACGTGGGCAGCGCCGCGGGGATGACCAGGTGCCAGGTCAGGCCGAGCCCGCGCAGTCCGATGACCTTGCCCGACTTGAGCAGCAGCGGCGGAATGTAGTCCACGCCGGCGATGGCACCGTTGGCGATGGCCGGCGCGGCGGCCATCACGATGATGAACACGATCGCGGAGAAGCTCGAGCCGAACAAGATGATGGCGAACGGTATCCACGCCGCCGACGGCAGCGTCTGCAGGCCGGTGATCAGCGAGCCGATCGCGGCACGCAACGGGGGGATGCGGGCCACGAGCAGGCCGACGACGGTGCCGATGACCAGGGCGACGGCGTAGCCGATGACGGCACGTTCCAGGGTGTCACCGATGGCGTGCCACAGCAGGCCCGTCTGCGCCTGCTTCCACAGGTTCGTCATGGTGACGCCCGGTCCCGGCAGGATCAGCTTCTTCCAGCCGGTGAGGTGGATCAGCTCCCAGACGACCCAGACAAGCGCGATGGCGGCCAGCTTCGGCCACAGGGCCGCCCACAAGCGCCGCACCCGCTCGCCGGCGCCCGCGCGCTTGGGCGGCGGGGCAAGGTCAAGGGCGTCGAGACCGGCGAGTGTCGTGTCAGCTGCCATGGCGGCTTACCTCCGCGCGAAGCCGGTCGGTGATGCCGGCGGCCAGCTCGGCGACCTGACCGGAGTCGATGCGCCGCGGCCGGTCGATCGGGACCTGGTACTCCTCGATGACCCGGCCCGGCCTGCTCGACAGCAGCACGACGCGGTCGCCGAGGCGGACCGCCTCGCGCACGTTGTGCGTGACGAACAGGACGGTAAGCGGCTTGCCGACGCTGATCCTGACCCGGTCGAGCTCGTCGTGCAGCAGGTCGCGGGTCATCGCGTCGAGCGCGCCGAACGGCTCGTCCATCAGCAGCACGTCCGCGTCCTGGGCAAGCGCGCGGGCCAGCGCGACCCGCTGGCGCATGCCGCCGGACAGCTCGTGCGGCTGCTTGCCGGCGAAGCCGGCAAGCTGGACCGATTCGAGCAGCTCGCGCGTGCGCGCCTTCCGCTCGGACCTGGGCACCTTGCGCGCGCGCAGTGCCAGCTCGACGTTGCCGCCCGCGGTGAGCCACGGGAACAGCCCGGGCTCCTGGAACATGAACGCCACCCGCCCGTTGACGGTGATGTCGCCGCCCGTGGGCTGGTCGAGGCCGGCGACGAGCGACAGCAGCGTGGACTTGCCGCAGCCGGACGCGCCGATGATGCAGGTGAACTCACCAGGCGCGGTGCTCAGGGACACCTGGTCGAGTGCGTGGACGGCGGCGGCGCCCCGGCCGTACGTCTTGGAGACGCCGGCCAGGGTCACCGCCGCGGTCTGCGTTACCGCCGCCGTGGTCATGCGCTATCCGTCGCTGACCGACGCCTGGCCGGCCGCGCTGAGGAGCGCGTTGAGCGGGGCGAGGTCGAAGATTCCGGTCAGGTCGGCCGAGTCGAGCAGCCCGACCGCCTTGGCCTGCTGCGCGTCCGCGTCGAACGACACCGCGTCCGGGTCTGCGGTGAAGGTGATCTCGCTGAACGCCGGAGTGAGCACCGAGGACTTCAGCGGCTTGCCGGTGTAGGCGGCGAGCTCGTCGTTGGCGGCCGTCGCGGCCGCGGCCGGGTTCGACTTGATGTAGTCGATCGACTCGAGGTTCGCCTTCAGCAGGTCGACCACGATGTCCGGGTGCGCCTTCAGGAAGGGCTGGGTGACCATCAGGACGGTCGTGACGCCAGGCTCCTTCAGCAGCACCTTGCCGCCGGCCTGGACCATCTCGACGTCGTAAGGCGACGGCTCGGAGCCGCCCGCGATCTGCCCGGACTTGAACTCGAGCACGGAAGCGGAGTTCGGCGCGGTCGGCTTGATGGCCACGTCGCCGCCGCCTGTCGTGCTGGTGGCGAGGCCCTGCTGCTTCAGCCAGTAGCGCACCGCCACGTCCTGGGTGTTGCCAAGCGACGGGGTGGCCAGCGACTGTCCCTTGAGCTGCGCCGCGGAGGTGATGCCGGGCTTGACCACGACGGACGCGCCGCCGGTGGCGGCGCCGGAGATGACCTTGATCGCGGTGCCGTTGGACTTCTGCCAGGCGTTGATGGCCGGGTTCGGCCCCACGTAGGCGGCGTCGATCTGGCCGGCCAGGATCGCGGTGGTCTCCTGGGTGCCGCTGGTGTAAACGGTCGTCTTCAGCGTCCCGGCGCTGCCGAGTTGCTTCGCGAAGTACCCGTTCTTCACGCCGATCAGGGCCGGCGCGTGCGTGATGTTAGCGAGGTAGCCAAGGCGCACGGTGACGGGCGCGGAGCCGCCGGCCGAGGATGTTCCGCCGGCGGCGGCTGAAGAGGAGGAGCCGCCAGAGGAGCAGCCGGCGGCGAGGAGGGCGCCGCCGGCTAGGACGGCCGCACCAGTCAGGATGCTGCGCATTAAACTTCCATTCCCTATCGGTTTACTAGGCTATGAAAGCACTATATAGCAGACCTGTTAAGTAGGAAACACCCCGGCAACGAATGTAACGTGATCGGGGTCACGAGCCTGTAAGAGAGTCAGCCGGCGGCGGGTTAGACATCCCAAGGGCTTAGATGTCAAGCTGCGAGGGGTTCGGTGTTTGCGGCGCCTGGCCAGGCGGTTGCCTCGTCGTAGCGGGTACCGGTCTTCAGGCAGCCGTGCAGGATGCCGACGAGGCGGTTGCTGAGCTGGCGGAGTGCGGAGTTGTAGCCGAGGCCGCGGGCGCGCTGCTTGTCGTAGTAGGCGCGGGCTCCTGGTGATGCGCTCAGCGCGGAGAGGGCCTGGGACTGCAGGGCGTCGGCTAGCCGGTCGTTGCGGATGAACCGTGCCAGGACGACCTTGCTGCGCCCGGATGCGCGGGTGATGGGGCTGGAGCCGGCGTAGTTCTTGCGGGCCTTGGCGGAGGCGTAGCGGCCGGGCGCGTCCCCGAACTCGGCGAGCACCCGGGAGCCGTTGACGGTACCGATGCCGGGCTGGGACAGGTAGACCTCAGCGTCCGGGTGCTGCAGAAAATGTGCCTCCACCTGGGCTTCCAGCTGCGCGATCTGCTCGTTGAGCACGGTCAGGACGGCGACGGCGGCCTGCACGGCCGCGGCGTAGGCGGCGGTGACCTGGGCGGGCTGGGCCAGCTGCGGGACGCGCAGCGCGTCCTTGATCGCGGCGGCCCTGGCGGGCACGTCGCGGCGGCGGGCCCGTCTCAGCGCGGCGCTGACCTGAGCGAGAGTCAGCTTCGCCGCGGCCGCCGGATCAGGGGCCCGGGCCAGCAGCTCCAGGGTGTCAGCGCCGGTCAGGCCCAGGCCGGCGAAGGCCGCCAGCGCGGCGGGGAAGAACTCCAGCAGCGCCGAGCGCAGCCGCAGGGTATGCCGGGTGCGTTCCCAGATCAGCGTCTGGTGCGCCCGGGCGACCACCTTGATCGCCTGCCCGGCGGCGGTGTCGGCAGCCACGGCACGCAGCTGGTGCCGCTCAGTGCGCACCATGTCGGCCAGGGCGTGCGCGTCGGCGGCATCGCTCTTGGCCCCGGACAGGTTGTAGCGTTCCTTGAACCGCGCGACCTGCTTGGGGTTGAGCCCGTACACCTGGTAGCCGGCCGCGGTCAGTGCCTGCACCCACAGTCCCCGGTCGGTCTCGATCGCCACGACCACCTCGCCGGGATCGCCGTCCTGGCCCAGGTGCGCGGCGATCAGCTCATGCAGCCGGGCGATCCCGGCCGCGCCTTCCGGCAGCCGCCGGGCGGCCAGCTTGCGGCCCGTCTCGTCCTGGATCTCCACATCGTGGTGATCCTCGGCCCAGTCATCCCCGACGAACAGCAACGTCTCAGTTCTCCTCGCATCACGACCACGAAACGACCGGCCACGGCAGCCTGCGGGAGAACGGCTCGCACCCTAATGGATCAGTGCTCACGCCGCGAACGGCGGGCACGACAGCCCAACAGCGGTCATGTCTCCCGGACTCACTGGCAGGGGCACGGTCTAACCCTAGGACTCACGTGCTCCTGGGGGTGTGCAGTGCTCACCCGCCAGCGGCTGCCGGACCGAGTCTGCACCCCTGCGAACTCCCGCTCCTCACGGGGCTGGTGTTCTACGCGGGACTGACCCGGCTAACTCCCATTAGGAGTCGTCCGACGAGTCGGTGTAGTTCATGCCTTGGACCTGCGGCTGGAACTTGTCCACGCACTCCTGAAGGCGGGCGATGTCCGCGAGGCCCGCGCCGGTCGTGTCGTAGGTCACCACGTCGACGGCCGACGCCAGCGGCACGCCCTTCGAGATCGGGACGGCCTTGACGTGCGGCAGGTTGTCGCACGCGGCGCGGACCCTCAGCTTGAAGGCCACCGGCGTGCTCGTCTGGAAGTACACCATCGCCTTCTGCTGCCCCAATGCCTTGTTGAACTGGGCGCACCCGGTCACGCCGATACAGCAGGCCACCGCGGCCATGGCGACGGCGACGGGCCCTATCACGACGCGGGGTAGTAGAGGCACGGAGTCAGCATATGTGGTCGGCGCAGCGAGTACCTTACTGGGGAGACCCGAACGGGTCCGCCCACGAGACCGACCAGACGCTCCGCCCGCCTCCGCCCCTCCGCCTGAACAGGGCCCGCTCCGATACGGCATTGATGCCTCCGCGCCACCTTCTTATTGTGAACGCCCGCAACGTGACCCGGCCGGTCTTCGTGATCGGCGCGCCGCACTCCGGCGCGGAGTCGGTCGGCCGGGCGCTCAAGATCTCCCCGGGGTTCCACGTGACCATCGGGCATCACGTCGTGCTCCAGGCGGTCTACGGCTTCGCGCGGCGCCCGTCGCTATACAGCGGGCGCGGCGACGCCGCCGCCGCGGTGATCAGGGACGCGTTCGCGCAGGGCTGGCAGATCGGCCCGACGAGCTGCCTGGACTGCACGCCGCAGTGCCGTTCCGCGGCCGGGCTGCGCGACGGCGAAGTCGGCCCGTGCGCCGAGCTGCGCGGGCTGAACCGGTTCGGCGACGCGAGCCCTGACCTGGCCTATTGCGCCGAGGCTCTGGTCGCGGCCTTCCCCGACGCGCTGATCGTCCAGGTGGTGCGGGACGGCAGGGACACCGTGGCCGCGATGCTCGCCGACCCGATGGCGATGTCCTGGTTCCGGCCGAGCGTGGTCAACATCGAGACCGAGTTCCCCAACCCGTTCTACGGCGTGGAGGACGAGTCCGACCGGCTGACGTGGCCGTCGCTGTCGGACGTGGGCAAGTGCGCGCTGCGCTGGCGCGGCGCCATCAGGCTCGCCGCCCGGCTGCGCCGCGCGCTGGCGCCGGACCAGCTCAAGACGCTCCGCTACGAGGACATGGCCCGCGACCCCGGTGCCGCCGCCGCGACCCTGACCAGTTTCACCGGGTCGAAGATCGCCGCGCCCGTCACGCCGTCGACCAAGCGCGCCAAGCTTGAGCAGAACCAGTGGCGGCGCACCCTGAGCTTTAGCCAGCTGTCCGACATCGAGAAGGTCGCGGGCGAGGAACTGCGCAGGCTGGGTTACAAGTAACTGTTAGTTGCCGCGCGGGGGCAGCCACGACGGACGCTCGCCGCGGGGTCCCCTGACCATCGGGCCGCCGCCATCCGCGAATTCCGGGACGCCAAGGGCGGAGTCACGAACCCGTTCGGACGGATGCTCCCGGCTTTCCTGGCTCTTGAACTGAGTCAGGTACAGGTCGGCATACAGCCCGCCCGCGTCAAGCAGCTCCAGGTGGGTGCCGCTTTCCGCGACCTGGCCAGACTCGATCACCAGGATCTGGTCGGCCTCGCGAACGGTGGACAGCCGGTGCGCGATGACCAGCGAGGTCCGCCCCTGCAGCGCGACCGACAGGGCCTGCTGCACGGCGAGCTCGGACTCCGAGTCCAGGTGCGCGGTCGCCTCGTCCAATACCACGATGGACGGGGCCTTGAGCAGCAGCCGGGCAAGGGCCACCCGCTGCTTCTCCCCGCCGGACAGCCGATAGCCGCGGTCGCCGACGATCGTGTCGAGTCCGTCGGGCAGCACCTCGACCAGATCCCAGATCTGTGCCGCCCGGCAGGCCTCGATGACCTCCCGCTCGGTCGCCGACGGGCGCGCGTACAGCAGGTTGGCGCGGATGGTGTCGTGGAACAGGTGGGCGTCCTGGGTGACCACGCCCACCACGTCGTGCAGCGAGTCGAGCGTCACGTCCGTGATGTCGTGGCCGCCGATGCGGACGGCACCGTCGTTCGGGTCGTACATGCGGGAGACCAGCTGGGTGATGGTGGTCTTGCCCGCGCCCGACGGCCCGACGAGGGCGGTGAGTTTCCCGGCCGGCGCGGCGAACGACACCTCGTGCAGCACCCCGGCGGCGGCATCGGTCCGTTCCGGCTGCTTGAGCGCGATCGACTCCAGGGAGGCGAGGGACACCTCGGCTGCGGTGGGGTAGCGGAACGAGACCCGGTCGAACTCGATCGACGGCGCGGTCCCGGCGGCGTCGCGCCTGGCGAGCACCGCCGCGCCCGGCTTCTCCTTGATCAGCGGCTCCAGGTCGATGACCTCGAAGACCCGGTCGAAGCTGACCAGCGCGGTCATCACCTGGACCTGGACGTTGGAGAGCTGGCCGATCGGCCCGTAGACCCGGGCGAGCAGCTGGGCGAGCGCGACGAGCGTGCCGAACTCGAAGCTGCCCCTGATCACCAGGACGCCGCCGACGCCGTAGACCACGGCGGTGAACAGCGCGGTCAGCAAGGTGATCGCGATCATGAACACCATGCCGTACATGTCGCGGGTGACGCCGATCTCGCGGACCTTCATCGCCTTGGCCGCGAACAGCTCCGACTCCTCGCGCGGTCGGCCGTAGAGCTTGGCCAGCATCGCGCCCGCCACGTTGAACCGCTCGTTCATCGTGGTGCCCATCTCGGCGTTGAGCTGCATTGATTCGCGTGCCAGGCGCTGCATCCTGCGGCCGAGCAGCCGGGCAGGGAGGATGAAGCACGGGATGAGCAGCAGCCCGATCAGGCTGACCAGCCAGGACAGGTAGAACAAGGTGATCAGGATAACGATCAGGGTCAGCACGTTCGACAGCACGCTGGACAGCACGCCCACGATCGCCTGCTGCGCACCCACCACGTCGCCGTCGAGCCTGCTGACAAGCGAGCCGGTCTGCGCCCTGGTGAAGAAGGCGAGCGGCTGCCGCTGCACGTGGTCGAAGACCTGCGTGCGCAGATCATAGATGAGGCCCTCGCCGATCCGCGCGGAAAAGTACCGGGTCACCACGCTGAGGAGCGCGTCAAACAGCGCGACGCCGGCGACGGTGAGCGCCACGGTGATCACGACCGCCTCGTCGCGGGCGATAATGCCGTTGTCGATCAACTCGCGCAGCAGCAGCGGGTTGACCACCGTGATCGCGGCGTCCAGCGCCGTGGCGAATAGGAAGATGGTCAGCGGCCAGCGGTAGGGCCTGGCGTAGCCGAACATCCGCTTGACCGTGCCCGGCTTGATCTTCTGCTTGGTGACCGACGGGTCCATGCGGAACCCGCGCACCGCGCCCATCATGGGACCGTGGACCATCACGCTGGCCATGGTAGTTCGCCCGGCGAACTGTCATGGCATGGTTTTCCGCCAGGCGAACGGCGACCGCGCCGGCTAATAGCCGACGCGGTGCTTATCGTCTGCGGGCGCCTACTTCCGTGCCGCGCCGCCCCTGCCGCGCAGGGTGACCCCGGTCTCGGTGAGGATACGGTGGATGAACCCGTATGAGCGCCCCGTGGCGGTCGCCAGGGAACGAATGGACTCGCCCGCGTCGTACCGCTCTTTCAGGTCGGTCGCCAGCTCGCTGCGGTCCGTCCCGGTGACGCGGGTGCCTTTCCTGAGGGTGTCGGCCACCTTAACCTCCCGTAAGGCATAGTACTCATTGCGTTACTTCCCCTCCCGCAATGATCACCTATCGGGACGGTGTTGGCCAGCCGCATAGGGGGATAGTTCACAATGCGGCTGATTCGCAATGCGCCCTGTTGTTAACACGGGCGGAAAAGGCTAGGCGAGAGCGACCAGGTCGGCGAAATCAGCCGACCAGGTGTCTTCCGTTCCCTCGGGCAGCACGATCACCCGCTCGGGCGAAAGCGCGTCCACTGCGCCCTCGTCGTGGGTGACCAGCACGATCGCGCCGCGGTAGCCTGCGAGCGCTGCCAGGATCTCCTCGCGGCTGGCCGGGTCCAGGTTGTTCGTCGGCTCGTCGAGCAGCAGCACATTCGCCCCGGAGACAACGAGAAGCGCAAGCGCCAATCGCGTCTTCTCGCCACCTGATAGAACGCCGACCGGCTTATCGACGTCGTCGCCGGAGAAGAGAAAGGAGCCGAGGACTTTGCGCTGCTCGGTATCGGTGAGTTCGGGCGCGGCGGTGCGCATGTTCTCGATAAGTGACCGCTCGGTGTCGAGCGTCTCGTGCTCCTGGGCGTAATAGCCGAGCCGCAGGCCGTGACCGGGGACGACCTCCCCGGTATCCGGCTTCTCCACGCCGGCGAGCAGCCGCAGCAGCGTGGTCTTGCCGGCGCCGTTGAGCCCGAGGACGACCACCCGGCTGCCCCGGTCGATCGCCAGGTCCACATCGGTGAAGACCTCGAGAGACCCGTAGGACTTCGACAGCCCCGAGGCGGTCAGCGGCGTCCTGCCGCACGAGGCGGGCTCCGGGAACCGGAGCTTCGCCACGCGGTCCGCCTGCCGCTCGCCCTCAAGGCCGTCGAGCAGCCGGTCGGCGCGGCGCTGCATGTTCTGCGCGGCCTTGGCCTTCGTCGCCTTGGCGCCAAGCTTGGCGGCCTGCAGCTGCAGTGCGGAGGCCTGCCGCTCGGCGTTGGCCCGCTCCCGCTTGCGACGGCGCTCGTCGGCCTCGCGCTGCGCCAGGTAGGCCTTCCAGCCGACGTTGTAGATGTCAAGCACCGAGCGGTTCGCGTCCAGGTAGAAGACCTTGTTGACGACCTGTTCGACCAGGTCGACGTCGTGGCTGATCACCAGCAGCCCGCCGCGGTAGTTCTTCAGGTGGTCGCGCAGCCAGATGATCGAGTCCGCGTCCAGGTGGTTGGTCGGCTCGTCGAGCAGCAACGTCTGGGCGTCGGAGAACAGGATGCGGGTCAGCTCGACCCGGCGGCGCTGACCGCCGGACAGGGTGTGCAGCGGCTGCTGCAGCACCCGGTCAGGCAGGCCGAGTGAGGCCGCCATGGACGCCGCCTCGGACTCGGCCGCGTACCCGCCGAGCACCGCGAGCCGGTCGCTGAGCGCTCCGTAGCGGCGGATCGCCTTCTCCGCCTTGGCTGGGTCGGGGTCGGACATCAGCGTCTCGGCCCGGCGCATTTCGTTGCGCACCTCGTCGAGGCCGCGCGCGGACAGGATGCGGTCGAGCGCGAGCACGTCAAGGTCCCCGGTCCTGGGGTCCTGCGGGAGGTAGCCGACGGAACCGGAGTGCCTTACGGTTCCCGATGCGGGCTGTCCGGCGCCTGACAGCACCTTGGCGAGGGTGGTCTTGCCTGCGCCGTTCCGGCCCACAAGGCCGATCCGGTCGCCCTGAGCGACCTGGAAAGACGCGTCCGCCAGCAGGAGCCGGGCACCAGCACGCAGCTCAATGCCACTGGCGACGATCATGATTAACAAGAATACCGGATGGGGCTTAGGGCTCCGTAATCCTTATCCGCACGGCGGTGAACAGCCGGGGTGTATCGAGCAGGACGGCACGCTTCGGATCGGGGACGGTGAGGAAGCGCTCCGTCGCGAGCGCCAGGTACCTGGCGAGCCGCGGATCGCCGCGCAGCTCCGCCATCGCGCGCTTGTCGCCGCCGAGCACGACCGCGTCGAGCCGCGGCCCGCGGCCGAATATCGAGACGGCCGTGTCGGCGGCCGCCTCCAGGGCCTCGTTCGCCTGCTTCTCCCTGCGCCGGGCGAACCGATGCTGCGACCAGCCGCCCGCCGCGCTGCGGCCGTGCACCGGCCGCGCACCGGCCTTCGCGTCGGCGAGCTCAGGCGGGTAGCCGGTGAAGACCCCGGCGGCGTACCCGCCGAGCCGGACCAGGAGGACGCCGACGGTGCGGGGCGTCCTGGCGTGCGCGGAGATCGCCTCGGCGATCACGTCCGGCCCCGGGCCGGCTTGCCCTGGACCCGCGGTCGGCGGCGCGAACGATTCCGGGAACGGGGGGTGACACTGCGCGACCGCGCCGTCCGGTGCGGTGAACGTCACCATGGCGCCGTCGACCGTCACCGCGAGCCGGTCGCCCGCACCGGATCGCGCCGCGTTCCGCGCGTCCTCCTGCGGCTCGATTGCCGCACCTTCCTTGACGTCGATTTTCGCGCCTTCCTGAGCGTCGGCTTGGGTGCTCTCCGCGCCGGCTGAGGGTGCGGAAACCGCGTGCCGGCGGGCGAAGGAGGCGATCCAGCCGGGGAAGCGCTCGGCCGAAACGTCGAGCCATTTAGCGCCACTACCAGCGACGTTCTTCACTACACACTGCCCTATCCTGTTTACTAACCGTGCAACATACCAGGTGCACGGGTGACGTGCGCACAAGACTAAACAAGGAACAACCTGATGCTCCCGAACGATCCAGGCACGGGTCCGGGCAGCTCTCTTTCGGGGGGGCAACCCCCCGTTCCTCCCGAAGGCGCGGCGCCCACTGTCAGCCATGACGGCCCTGCCGCTCCCACGGTCGCACCAGCCCCACCGCACGCCATCGTCCCGCCACAGCTGATCGCGCACGGCGGGGCGATCATCCGCCCTGGGGCGGTCGCCTGGGGAGGGACGAGAGACACCCGGGAGGGAGACTACTCCTCGTTCGAGGCGATCGAGCGCATGCTGACCGCGACGGCACGCAACCCGAGCGAACTGCCCCTGCTGCTCACTCAGCTCGCCGTGTCCCGGCTGTGGGTGCCGCTGCCCCTCAGGCACCGCCCGTTCACCGACGGCGCCGCGGTGCGGCTGCCGCTCATCGGCTATCAGGGCACCGACTTCGTGCCCTGTTTCACCTCCGTGCAGCGGCTCACCGCCTGGGCCGACCGCGGCGAGAACGGCAGGGCATGGCAGCGGGCGGGCGACCCGCGGATCGCGCCGCACGTCGTGGTGCCCGCCGGAGGCCTGGCCCAGCGGGTGCCTGCGGGCCTCGGCCTGGCGATCAACCCGGACACTCCCACGGGGCTCCCGATCTACCCCGAGTGCGTGCCGTACCTGGCCAGGCTCGCCATGCGGGAGAGCGCCGTGGCGGCGGGCGGCGGCCGGGCGGGCCGCGAGAGCGCGCCAGGCGGGCTTGCCCTTGGGCAGCTGGTGCACGGCAGCGGCGTCGACTTCCTGATCGGTCACCCGCCGGCCGAGCCGTCCGCGCTGCTCGCCGAGACGCGCACCGCGCTGCGGGCGCTGCCCCCGGTCCGCCAGGCGTCCCGCGCCTGGCTGTCGGCGCCGGGAGAGGGCGAGGGACTGGTGATCTCCGTCGTACTCGACGAGCCGACGCGCGAGGACTCGCGCGCCGCCGCCGCGCGGGCCATCGAGCGCGCGGCGGCATCCGTCGCGCTGCGCGTCCCGTTCCCGCTGGACATCACCTTTCCCGGCGAGCGGGTCGCGGGCGAGGACCAGCCGGAGGCGCTTGCGCCGCTCGCCGCGATCGACGCCTGGATCGCGGGAAGCACCCGCCCGTTCTACGCCCGCAACGTGCCCGCCTAGCAACGTTCGCCTCGCGACGCGGTCGCTTGGCGACGCGCCTGCCCGGGGCTTGTCGCGAGCACGGCCAGAAGCCGCCAGCGGTCAGCTAACGGACCTCAGGAACCAGGCTGATCACACCCGCCCCGGCCCGGCGGCAATGGTCTGAACATAATCATGGAAATTCGGATTTCAATGGAAACTTTTCCCCCGAATCGGGGTCTTTGTTTCCATCAGGAGAAAAGTTTCCATAATCATGCCAAGCTTGGACGGCCAGATTGGCGGCGCGCGGCTCATCGTCATCTAGCGTCACATCATTGGGTCGCGACTATCCAACATCGGTGACACCGCGCACAGCGGCCGCCACCACCACGGAGGGGGCTCCCAAGACCAGGCCGTGCAGGCAGAGCCCATGCCGCAACTCAGAGCAACTCGCAACGAACGCCATTGCGCAAGGCGTTGCCATTTCTGGTCACTCAGTTGGCAACGAATTGCCATTCACGACACATCTTAGAAAATCCGTTGAATTGTCGGCGGCGCCTCCTACGATGACGCCATGACTACTCCCCCATCGCTCGAAGAGCGCATAGCCGCCCTCGAATACGCGGTATTCGGTGCGGCGGTTGACCTTCGGTTCGATGCCCTCGAAGCAAAGCTTGAGGAGATCCTCGGCGAGTTGCGGAGGCCTGCTGGGTAACGCGGCGCCCTGCTGCGGGGCTGGCCTGGCCCGCGCGCTCTGGCAGGCGCGGTCCCCCGGCGGGCGTCAGCGGATCTGAGGAAACCGGGAAAGCTGGCTGAGGTGTGCGGGTGGCTGGGGTGAGCGGCCCGCTCTGCCCTTGGATGCCGGTCCCCGGGCCTGGCCGGCCGTGGCACAGGTTGGCGCCGAACCGTGGCGCTGATCGCCGACAGAACGGGCTTAGGTCGGCGGCAGGTCGAGGGCATGGCTGATGCGACGGCGGGCGCGGGGGTATCTCCCGCGCCCGCCGTTTCGCCCAAGGCTGGTGCTAGATGTTGAAGCCGAGGGCGCGGAGCTGCTCGCGGCCGTCGTCGGTGATGCTCTCCGGGCCCCACGGGGGCATCCAGACCCAGTTGATGGAGAAGTCATCAACCGTGTCCTTGAGCGCCTCGGCGGCCTGCTCCTCGATCACGTCGGTCAGCGGGCAGGCGGCGCTCGTCAGGGTCATGTCGATGGTGCAGCGGTCGGGGCTGTCGAGCAGGACCCCGTAGATGAGGCCCAGGTCGACAACGTTGATGCCGAGCTCGGGGTCAACCACGTCACGCAGCGCCTCAAGGATGTCCTCGGTCTTCTGCTTGACCTGTTCGTCGGTGAGTCCCGGAACGGCCGCGGTAGCTGCCGAGTTCTCGGTCATGCCTGTCCCCCGTTGGTGTCGGAGTTGCTGTCTGTGTGCGAAAGCGCCTGGGCGGTCGCGTCCTTCCAGGCCATCCAGCCGAGCAGCGCGCACTTGATGCGCGCCGGGTACTTGGACACGCCCGCGAATGCCACCGCGTCCTCGAGGACGTCCTCGTCGGGTTCGAGCTGGCCCTTGGACTGCATCAGCTCAAGGAAGGCCTCGCTGATCTTCATGGCCTCGCCGACCGGCTTGCCGATCACCAGGTCGGTCATCACCGACGCGCTCGCCTGGCTGATCGAGCAGCCCAGGGAGTCGAAGGAGACGTCCTCGACCACGGCGTCGTCCCCGCTGCCCTTCAGCTGGACGCGCAGCGTCACCTCATCGCCGCAGGTCGGGTTGACGTGGTAGACCTGCGCGTCAAACGGATCCCGCAGTCCCTTGTGGTGCGGGTTCCGGTAGTGATCCAGGATGATTTCCTGGTACATGTCCTGAAGCTGCATAGTGCCTTCTGTAACGCCGTGCGGTTACCCAGTGTTCCTGCCGTTATGCCCGGAAGAACTTCTTGGCGTAGCGGATGCCGTCCGCCAGGGCGTCGATCTCGGCGTGCGTGTTGTAGATGTAGAAGCTCGCCCGGTTGGATGCCTGGCAGCCGAGGGTGCGGTGCAGCGGCCAGGCGCAGTGGTGGCCGGTCCTGATCGCGACGCCGAGCTCGTCAAGTACCTGGCCGACGTCGTGCGCGTGCACGCCCTCGACCTCGAACGCGACCGTCCCGCCGCGGTTCTCCGTGGTCAGCGGGCCGAGGATGCGGACACCCTCGATCTCGCCGAGCGCCTCGAGCGCGTGGGCGGTCAGCGCCTGCTCGTGCGCGGCCACGTTGTCCATGCCGAGCGCGGACAGGTAGTCCACCGCCGCACTGAGGCCCGCGGCCAGCGACACCGCGGGGACGCCGGGCTCGAACTTCGCCGGCGGCGGCAGGAACGTGGTCTCCTCCATCCGGACGACCTCGATCATCGAGCCGCCGGTGAGGAACGGGGGCAGCGCGTCGAGCGCCGCGTACTTGCCGTAGAGCACGCCAAGGCCGAGCGGGCCGAGCATCTTGTGCCCGGAAAAGGCAAGGAAGTCCGCCCCGAGCTCCTGCACGTTGACCGGGTGGTGCGGCACCAGCTGCGCCCCGTCCACCAGGTACAGCGCGCCGACCGCGTGCGCCAGCTCGCCGATCTCGCGCAGCGGCGGGATCACGCCGGTGACGTTCGACTGCCCGGTCACCGCGACGATCTTGGTCCGCTCGGTGATCAGCGACGGGTCGATGTCCAGCCGGCCGTCGGGCAGTTCCTTGAACCACTTGAGCGTCGCCCCGGTGCGCAGCGCGAGCTGCTGCCACGGCACCAGGTTGGCGTGGTGCTCGATCTCCGAGATCACGATCTCGTCGCCGGGCCGCAGCGACCAGGCGAGCCCGAACGCGACCAGGTTGATCCCCTCGGTCGCCGACTTGGTGAAGACGATCTCCTCGGGGCGGGCGGCGCCGAGGAAGGACGCCAGCTTGACGCGGGCCCCCTCGTAGATCTCCGTCGCCTCCTGGCCGAGCAGGTGGGTGCCGCGGTGCGCGGCGGCGTTGTGCCGCTCGTAGTACTCACGCTCGGCGTCGAGCACGACCGTCGGGTGCTGCGAGGTGGCGCCGGAGTCCAGGTAGACAAGCGGCTTGTCGTTCCGCACGGTCCTGGACAGGATCGGGAAGTCCTTCCTGATCGCGTCGACGTCGTACGGGATGGTGTCGAGCACGGTGTCGGTCATGCCGATGCGCCCGCTCCCGTGAACCGCTCGTAGCCCTCGTTCTCCAGCACCTCGGCCAGCTCGGGGCCGCCCTCCTCGACGATCCGGCCGGCCACGAAGACGTGCACGTAGTCGGGCTGGACGTAGCGGAGAATGCGCGTGTAGTGGGTGATAAGCAGCACCCCGCGGCCCGGCTTGGCCCGGAAGCGGTTGATGCCCTCGGACACGACCTTGAGCGCGTCGACGTCCAGGCCCGAGTCGGTCTCGTCGAGGACGGCGATCTTCGGGTCGAGCAGCTCGAGCTGGAGGATCTCGTGGCGCTTCTTCTCACCGCCGGAGAAGCCCTCGTTCAGCGACCGCTCGGCGAACTTCGGGTCGATGGACAGGCCGCTCATCGCGCCGCGCATCTCCTTCATGAAGTCGCGCAGCTTGGGCGCCTCGCCGCGCGTCGCGGTGACCGCGGTGCGCAGGAAGTTCGACACCGACACGCCGGGCACCTCGACCGGGTACTGCATGGCGAGGAACAGGCCGGCCCTGGCGCGCGCGTCTACGGACATCGCCAGCACGTCCTCGCCGTCCAGCGTCACCGTGCCCGAGGTCACCGTGTACTTCGGGTGCCCGGCAAGGGCGTAGGCCAGGGTGGACTTGCCCGAGCCGTTCGGGCCCATGATGGCGTGGGTTTCCCCGTCGCGGATCGTGAGGTTAACGCCGCGCAGGATCTCGCGCAGGCTGCCGTCGGCCTCACTGATGGCGACATGCAGGTCGCGGATCTCCAGGGTGGACATTATGACTCCTCTATAGCGACGAGGACGTCGTCGCCCTCGATCTTCACGGGGTAAACGGGCACAGGAACGGTGGCGGGCATCGAGGTCGGCTTGCCGGTGCGCAGGTCGAAGCACGATCCGTGCAGCCAGCACTCGATGGTGTAGCCGTCCACATCGCCCTCGGACAGCGGCACCGCGGCGTGCGAGCACCAGTCCTTGATCGCAAAGACCTCTCCGTTGGTCTTCACGATCGCGACCTCGTCGCCGCCGAGCACAACGCTGATCGCGCCGTCGTCCTTAAGATCAGAAACACCGCACGCCCGAACGAATGCGGCTGACTCTTGCTGGCTCATGACAGTTCGGCCTCGATGGCGCCTGTGATGCGCTCCTCCAGGTCAGGCACGCCGATCCTGGCGATCAGCTCGCCGAAGAACCCGCGGATCACCAGGCGGCGGGCCTCCTCGAAGGGGATGCCGCGGGCCTGCAGGTAAAACGTCTGCTCGTCGTCCAGCCTGCCGCTCGCCGACGCGTGCCCGGCACCGACGATCTCGCCGGTGAGGATCTCCAGGTTGGGCACCGAGTCGGCGTGCGCACCGTCGGTGAGCACCAGGTTCCTGTTGTACTCGTAGGTGTCGGTGCCGGTGGCCTCGGGCCTGATGAGCACGTCGCCGATCCAGACCGTGTGCGCCTGCTCGCCGGACAGCGCGACCTTGTAGCCGACGCGGCTGCGGCACTTCGGCGTGTCGTGATCGACGAACAGCCGGTGCTCCAGGTGCTGCCCGGCGTCGGCGAACACGATGCCGTACAGCTCCGCGTCGCCGCCTGGACCGTCGTACCTGACGGTCGGCGAGAGCCTGACCAGGTTCCCGCCGAGGGTGACAGCGTAGTGCGCCAGGTGCGCGTCCCGGCCGAGCCTCGCCACGTGGTGCGCCACCTGGACCGTGTCGTCGGCCCAGTCGGCGAGCGCCACGACGGTCAGGTCGCCGCCGTCGCCGACGTGGATCTCCACGTTGTTCGCGTAGGTCGCCGAGCCGCGCTGGTCGATGATCACGGTAGCCCGGCCGTAGGGCTGCACGTCGATGACGAGGTGCCCCGCGGCCGCGGTCTCGGTCCCCGTGCCGGTGACGCGGACGTACGTGGGGGCGGAGGCGACCGCTTCCTTCGGCACGGTGAGGACCGTCGCCTCGGTCACGGCGGCGAACGCCCTGGCGCTTACCCGATCAGTGGGGAGGAATGAGCCGGCCGCGGTAAGCCGAACCCGTTCCGAATTGTCAATTGTGACCTTCTCCACCGCGACTTCCGGCGCGGCCCCGACGTCGACGGTGACGGCGCCGGTGAGCGCCGCGTCCTTGTGCAGGCCGCGCAGCCGGTTCAGCGGGGTGAACCGCCACTCCTCCTCGCGGCCGCCGGGGACCGCGAAGTCCGCCGGGTCGGTCGACCCGAGGGCATGCAGATCAGAAACCGGGACGGTCTCGACCGCCCCCGACAGGCCCGACATTAACCAACCGCTCCTTCCATCTGCAGCTCGATCAGCCTGTTGAGCTCCAGGGCGTACTCCATGGGCAGCTCGCGGGCGATCGGCTCGACGAAGCCGCGGACGATCATCGCCATCGCCTCGTCCTCGGTCAGGCCGCGGGACATCAGGTAGAACAGCTGGTCCGCGGAGATCTTCGAGACGGTGGCCTCGTGGCCCATCTCAACGTCGTCCTCGCGGATGTCGTTGTACGGGTAGGTGTCAGACCGGCTGATCGTGTCGACAAGCAGCGCGTCACACTTGACCGTGGACTTGGAGTGCGTCGCGCCCTCCTGCACGTTGATCAGGCCGCGATAGCTGGTGCGGCCGCCGCCCCGCGCGACCGACTTGGAGACGATCGTGGAGCTGGTGTTCGGCGCGCAGTGCACCATCTTGGCGCCCGCGTCCTGGTGCTGGCCCGCGCCGGCGAACGCGACGGACAGGGTCTCGCCCTTGGCGTGCGGGCCCATCAGGTAGACCGCCGGGTACTTCATCGTCACCTTGGAGCCGATGTTGCCGTCGATCCACTCCATGGTCGCGCCCTCGTAGGCGACGGCGCGCTTGGTGACCAGGTTGTAGACGTTGTTCGACCAGTTCTGGATGGTCGTGTACCGGCAGCGGGCGTCCTTCTTGACGATGATCTCGACGACCGCGGAGTGCAGCGAGTCCGACTTGTAGATCGGCGCGGTGCAGCCCTCGACGTAGTGCACGTAGGCGCCCTCGTCGACGATGATCAGCGTCCGCTCAAACTGACCCATGTTCTCGGTGTTGATGCGGAAGTAGGCCTGCAGCGGGATCTCGACGTGCACGCCCTTCGGCACGTAGATGAACGAGCCGCCGGACCACACCGCGGTGTTCAGCGCGGCGAACTTGTTGTCGCCCGCCGGGATCACCGTGCCGTAGTACTCCTTGAACAGGTCCGGGTGCTCCTTGAGCGCGGTGTCCGTGTCGAGGAAGATGACACCCTTCTCCTCGAGGTCCTCGCGGATCTTGTGGTAGACGACCTCGGACTCGTACTGAGCCGCGACGCCGGCGATCAGGCGCTGCTTCTCAGCCTCGGGGATGCCGAGCCTGTCGTAGGTGTTCTTGATGTCGGCCGGGAGGTCATCCCACGACTCCGCCTGCTTCTCCGTCGACCTGACGAAGTACTTGATGTTCTCGAAGTCGATGCCGGACAGGTCACTGCCCCAGCTCGGCATCGGCTTGCGGCCGAAGTACTTCAGCCCCTTGAGCCTGTTCTCGAGCATCCACGCAGGCTCGCTCTTGCGGGCGGAGATGTCGCGGACCACCTCTTCGGAGAGCCCGCGCTTAGCGGACGCGCCGGCCACGTCAGAGTCGGCCCAGCCGAACTTGTACGTGCCCAGCCCTTCGAGCTGGTCATTCGCGGTGGTCGTCATATGTAGAGCCCTCCGGACTCGTTGGTGTCGTTTCCCGTGAGGTACAGGTCACGTGTGTAGTGCAGATCCCGTCGCCGTGCGCGATGGTGGCGAGCCGCCTGACCGGGGTTCCGAGGAGCCGGCCGAACGCCTCCGTTTCCGCCTCGCAAAGTTGCGGGAACTCGGCCGCGACGTGCGCGACCGGGCAGTGGTGCTGGCAAATCTGCTCGCCGCTCACTGTGCTGCCGTGCGCGGCGCCGCTTGTGGTGCCCTTCCCCGCGGGGATCACCGCGGGCGCCGGGCCCGCCGAGGCGGCGTACCCGTCGGCGGACAGCGCGTCCGCCAGGGCCTGCACCCGGGCGGCCAGCGCACCGCCGGCCTGGTCGAGCACCGCCGTGTAGCGACGCTCAAGCTCGGAGACCTGCTGCCTGGCGAACTCGGCGACCGCCTGCGTGCCGTAGGTTCCCTCGAGGAACCGCAGCGCGCTGGTCGCCAGGTCGTCATAGGCGTGCTCGAAGGCGCTGCGACCCGCGTCGGTGATGACAAAGACCTTAGCGGGCCTGCCACGTCCCCTATTCCCGTATGTCCGGGCGGTGCGCGTCTCGATCATGCCGTCGGCGATGAGGTTGTCCAGGTGACGCCTGATGGCGGCGGGGGTCAGGCCGAGGCGGCCGCCGAGTGTCGCCGCGGTGCACGGGCCGAGCTCGAGGATCAGCCTGGCCACCTGGCCGCGGGTGTGCTCGGGCGCGCCGGACCCACGTCCGGCCCCTGCTGAAACGACAGCAGCGGCCGTCTGAGCCGTCCCCGAGTTTTTCACAACACCAGTGTGCCGTAAATGGGACGCCCGTGGCAAGTTTTACGGCACGTCGGCGTGACGTAAATCACGGCTTGCTGGCACGCGCGGCGGGTCCTTGCGGCGGTGTCAGACGTTGAGCGCGCCGTTGACCACCAGGGCCACGCCGGCGATCAGCAGGGCGCTGACTGCCAGCATGCGGCCGTTCGCGACCAGCCACGCGTTGGCATTGCGCAGCGTGCGCGTGGTGGCCTCGGGGGCGGCGAAGTAGGCGATGAGCGGCAGCCAGACGGTCAGCGCCGTCAGCACGACAACGATAAGCATCGCGAGCGCGACAAGCGAGATGTTGGCGTCGGAGGTGGCGATGACCTGAACGGCGGCGATGAACGTGGTCGACGGCGCGAACAGCACCACGCCGGCCAGGAAGGCGGTCACCGGCCGCGGGCTCGCGGTGAGCCTGGCGATGAGGCCGGGCTTGCGCGCCTTGTCTCTCACCGACGCGGGCGCCGCCCCGGTGCCCGCACCCACTGCGCCCTCACCCACTGGACCTGCGACCACGGCGGAGGTAGGCCGCGGCGTGCCGCTCACCCCGGCGCCGTTCATCGCGGCGGGCTCCGGCCACGGGATGCCCGCGATGGCGGCGGACGCCCGCCGCGCGCGCATGATCAGTACGGCCGCGAAGACGAGCGCGAGAATGCCCAGGCCGAGACGGAGGCCGTACCTGGGTTCGTGCTGCCGCGGCTGGTTGAGGCCGGCGGCCTGGAGCAGGAGCAAGACCGTGATCGCCATCACCACGGTCATCGCCACGGCGCCAGTAACGTAGAGCCCCGCGATCCGCCGTGGGTTGTCCGAGCCGAGGAACACGGCCATGACCAGGAGCGCGGTCGGCGAGATGGCGGCGAGTACGGCGAATCCCGCGGCCTGGGCGAGCACTGGTCCCCTCCTTCTGGCCTGCCTGACGGCCCGGCCCGCCTTGCTTTCTGTTGACGAGGGCCGGCTACGGGGCGCGCGGCGCGGCGCCCGTCCCCGCCGCCGTCGCGACCCGCGGCCTGCCGCCGATCAGTTCGATCACCCCGAGCAGCACGAGCAGCAGCACGATCAGCCAGATCACCACAGCGAGTGTGGGGTGGCTCCAGAAGACGAAGATCAGCGCCACCAGAGCGACGGCGCCGACGCGCAGCACCGTCTTGTGCGCCGCCGCCCACTCGCCGACCGGGCCGGCGTTCAGCCCGCGCTGCTCGCCCCGCTCGCGCAGCCAGCCGATGCCCGACTTCATCGCGCGCCTGGTGGCGACCGCGGTGGTCGAGGGGCCGGTCAGGAACGCGCCAATCGCGACGATGACCCCGACGAGCAGCAGCACCCGCAGCGCCTGCCTGACGAAGCGGATAAGCGTGTCGTAAAGCACCCCCGCCGCGTCGTGATTCACCGTCGACGGCACGCTGTTCAAGTAGACGCTGCGGGCGATCGTCAGGACGATGCCGAGCACTAGCATGGACGCGGCGAGGCCCAGTGCCGCGCCGATCAGCCCGTGCCGGTGGTTGCGCGCCACCCAGATGCCGGCGCCGAGCAGCGCGAGCGAGGCGAACGGCAGCACCCAGCGCAGCGTATTGAGCAGCCGGTAACCCTGCTGCGCCTTCGCCAGGTTCGGCGCCTCGAACAGCGGGAACGTGGCGCTGACGGCGGGAATCTTCTCCGCGATGGTCAGTCCGCGCGCGACCAGAGTGTCCTTCACCTGGGTGACGAGCGGCCCGATGTTGACCACCACCTGGTTGTTCACCACGCTGACTGAGCCGTTGCCCTGCCCGGACAGCACCTTCACCACGCCCGTGTGCGCGGTCCTGAGCGCGGTGACCCACAGCGTGGCCACCGCCGGGCTCGCCACCGCCCGGGACACCCCGGTGTGGATCGCGCTGTTGACACCGCTTTCTATCTGTCCGGAGAAGGTCTGCACCAGTTGCGACAACCGCGGCAGGTGCGCGCTCGCCAGCTGCGACGACGTGCTGTCGACCAGAGCGGGCACGTTGATCCTGGCCTCGATCTGCGCGCTGATCCTGGCGCTGAGCGCGCTCTGGATCGCGGGCTCGTGGATCAGCGGCTCCATGTTGGCCACGAACCGGTCGGTGTTGGACACCTGCTGCGCGGCCCACACGCCGACCACGGCCAGCGGGGCGAGGATGCAGCCAAGGACGATGAGCAGCGAGGCCACCGGCGCCCGCCAGCGGCCGTGCCGCTTCACGGCCGGCACGGCGGCGTGGCGGCCGCGTAGCGTCTCGAGCTCGGCGCGGAGCCGCTGGAGCTCTTCGCGCTCCTCCTTGGTGGCCTCGCCGCCCGACGCTTCCCCGGACAGCGTTTCAGCCTCGGCAAGCGCCTCGGCGGTGGCGGCCGTTTCGTCAGCGGCGGCCGGCGCCTCCTGCGTACTGTCCGGTGCCCTCGCGGCGGGCACCACGCCGGCCGGGCTTACCCCGGCCGGATCGGCGCCCGCCGCCTCAGGCTCGCGGGCGGCGGGTACGTCGGCGGGCGGCGCGGTGTCCGCCTGCCCCGGCTGCCCCGGCTGCCCCGGGGTAGCGGCGCCGGGCTCGCGGCTTTCCTCGTCCAATGCTCGGTCCTCCGCTCAGTCCTCGCGCCTCAGCCCTCGAGGCTCACTCTTCGCGGCCGTCGCGGCAGTCAGTCCGCAAAGGCCTCGCGCAGCTTCGCTTCCTGCTCGGTGGAGAGGTTCGTGCTGATCAGCTCGGCGTCATGCGCCGGGAACTCCTCCCTGAGCCGGTCCATGACCGCGTCAGAGCTGAGCAGGAACAGCGCCGAGGTGCCCGGCGTGACCTGGTCGCGCACGGACTTGATGAACGAGTCGCTGATGCCGACGTCCGCCAGCGAGCCGAACAGCGCGCCGGTGGCCGCGCCGATCGCCAGGCCGAGAATCGGGACGAAGAAGATCAGGCCGAACAGCAGGCCCCAGAACCCGCCGCCGAGCGCGCCACCCTTCTTGGTGTCGTGCAGCTGATGGGTCTTCGGCTTCTTCTTGCCTTCATCCCAGCTGACCACGGCGGCGTCCTGCACCGTGATGAGCTGCTGAGACTGCAGCGCCTCCAGCTTCTCCATCGCCGCTTCCGCACCGTACGGCGTGGAGAACTTCCACACGGTCAGGGATGCCATCTCGCCCTCCAGATCGTCCTGTCGCTGTTGCGGGGTCACCGGAATCCGGATTACTCCCTTGCGTGCAGCATCGGCCGTGACCGCTGGTGGCTCATCACCCACGGCGGGTGAACACACCCGGCCTTCGGGCGAGCAGCGGCCGCCCGAGGTCACGGCGGCGGCATCGGACGCCGGAACGGTGACCGTCCACCCGGCCCCTCCGGCCCCGGGTTTCACCCGTGGTGGATGACGTCAGGGCTGCCCCGCACGGGAGAGGATCGACCGAGATTCACCTTTTGGGACGGGAGACAGCGAAACACCTGTTTCCGCCCGAGGGACCGCGCGAGCGCCCCGGGCGTGAAAGGAGAAAGTCTCTTATGAGCGATATGCAGAACCAGCCGTCAAGCGGCGGCGCGCCGGGCGGCACCACACAGGGCACCGCCTCTGCCACCTCAGGCAGCGCGTCGGCGTCGTCGGGGACCTACGTCCCCCGGCCCGCACCCGGCTACGACGACGTGACGTACGAGGCCGAGGGCCCGAGCGGCCTCGCGCTCGGGCTGACGCTCATGGCCGCCGTGTTCTTGATGATCGCCGGCGTCTTCGACTTCTTCGCGGGCCTCGCCGCCCTGATCAGGGGATCGTTCTTCACGACCCAGCCGCACTATGCCTTCAGCACCTCGGTCCATACCTGGGGCTGGCTGCACCTGATCTTTGGCGCCGTGGTGTTCGTCATCGGCGCGGCGCTGCTCACCGACCATCTGTGGGCACGGATCGCCGGCGTCGTCATCGCCTCGCTCAGCGCGGTGATGAACTTCGTGCTGCTGCCGTACTACCCGGTCTGGGCGTTCGTCGTGATCGCCCTTGACATCCTCGTCATCTGGGCGCTGCTGACGCCGCGGAACCGTTAGTTCGCCTGACAAGACAGCCGTGTGCCGCGGTTAACCGCGGCACACGGCTGCCCGGCGCGGCCCGAGGACCGTCGCCGCGCGTGCGTGCTGATCAGGCGTGAACGCGCTGATTGATGTCCTGCGAGCTGTCCGTCCAGGCCTGCCGGCCGGCGGCGGCCGCCGCCTTCGCCTGTGCCCAGGTGCCGCGGGCAAGCTCTGAGGGCGGGCGCTCCATGGCGCTGACCCAGGACTGGACGGCGGACAGGAAGGCGGAACCGCTGATCGCGATCCCCGCGATGCAGGCGCCCACGCCAATTCCGAACAGCGTCCCGCCGATAATGAGATGCCGTGAGTCAACCATGAAGTCGTTACCCGTGCCCTGGTTTGTCTTCATACCCCACCTCCTGATGGCTGGGACCATGCTCTCCGGAGGCGGCGCGGCCTCGCCTCATCCGCACGGGGTGAGGTGAAGCCGCCAGGGACGCGGCCGCGTCACCCCGTTAGCCGGGCGTACACGGTCATTTAGTTGCGCCTTCAAGGGACTTTCACGAGGCGGGCAACTTGGCTAGCCATGCTGGATCCGTAGCAAGACGACGATGGGCCCGCATGTACGACGAATATCGAAACGCCGCCAGCCCGGCAGGGCGGTCACGCCTGCGCAGCAGCCTCGGGCGGAAAGGCGAACGTTCCGTCGGGACCCGCCGTCAGCGGGACCGCGGCGAGCACGGCGCCGGTGTTCAGCGGGCCGTATATGTGCGGGAACGGCAGGTCCGCGCCTGGCACGTCCTCGTAGCGGACCTCGGCTGCCACCAGGTCCGTGTCGATCACCAGCAGCAGCAGATCGCCGCGCACGTCCCGGTAGAACTTGTTCGCGGTGCGGGCGACCTGCGACTCCTGGGAGGCGTGGATGAAACCCTCTTCAGCCAGCGTTCTGTCGACAGACGATCGCGTGTAGACGCCGTCCGCGAGCGCCTGCTCCCAGTCGGCGCGGATGGCGATGTGGTAGATGCGGCTCACGCCGGACACGTTACTACCGCCGCTTTCCCGGTAGTTGTCATGGCGTGGATCGGCACGGTACAAGTCAACTCAGCGCCGGCCAAGCATTCGGCCAACCCATACGTCTCACTCAGGGAAGAGCGCTACTGTTTGTGGGCCTCGCCTCACCGGACTCGATGCCCCGGGTGCATTATGGAATCACTGCGGGGGAAGGAACTGGATTGTCATGGCTTCGCCGCGGGCTGACGTCTCCGATCGGCTAGAGATATCCGTCGCTCCGGGCGGCAAGGTGATCGCGATCAGCGATCTGCACCTGCCGCCAGAGCGGACGACGGTCTCGGGGCGCAGTTGCGAGGTACTCGCTCGCCGGATTGGCGCCGAACCAGGTCCGCTCACCGTGGTGCTGGCCGGCGACATCGTGGAGATGCTCGCCCACCCCGGACGCGCCGCCGCCGACGTCCTCGACGCGCACGACGACCTGTGCCGGGCGCTCGCGCACGTGACGGAAGGCGGCGGCCAGGTCGTCTACACCGTCGGCAACCACGACGGCGACCTCGCCTGGGACCTCAAGGCGGCGACGGCGGTCCGCGAGGCGACGGGCGCGAAGCTCTGCCTCGCCGCCGACCTGGTGATGCCGAGCGGCGAGAAGATCCGCGTCGAGCACGGCCACCAGATCGACCCGTACAACTGCTTTCATGACCCGCGCAACCCGCTCGACACGCCGCTCGGCCACCACATCGTCCGCGAGGTGATGCCGAAGGTCGAGTGGCTCGGCCGTGACTGGCTGACCGGCGCCCACGAGATGGCCGACCCCGCGGACTTCCCGTCGTTCCTCGCCTCCCGGCTCGTCTACCGCAAGCTCGTCCGCCACCTGTGGTGGGTCATCCTGGCGCCGATCGTGCTGTTCGCCCTGGTGCTGCCGCAGGTCGGCCGTATCGGCAACCGTTACCCCGACACCGGCCGGTGGCTGCACGACGGCGAGATCCTCGGGTACGGCGCGCTGGTGGACATCGCGATCATGGCGCTGATCATCGCGATCGTGTCCCGCCGGGCGTGGACCAACCTCAGCGCCCTGGCGCTCGCCGGCCGCGGCTACAGCCAGAACTCCGCCGCGCGGGAACGCGCCGACGAGCTCATCGGCCAGGGCTACACCGGGTACCTGTCCGGTCACACTCACCACCCGGAACTGCACGCGCACGGCGACGGCTTCTACGGCAACACCGGCTCGTGCACCTCGGTGGTCGAGGCGATCGACACGATCTACGGCATGCCGCCCGTCTACCTGCGGACCCAGCAGCTGTCCTGGCTGGAGATCGCCGCCGCGCCGGGCGTGGCCTGCCACGCCCAGCTCAAGTCCGCCCGGGTTGAACTGCCAGGCGCGACCCGGTTCGAGCGGTTCCTCGCCCGGGCCCGCAACCCGCACGCCGCCGCCCCGCTCGCGGTGGCGGCCTGGCCGGAGGGCCCCGAGTGGCCGCACGAGGGCAGGCACGTGCGCCGCAAGCGTCCGAGCTCGAAGCGGAAGGCCCGCAAGGCCGCGGAAGCCATGCGTGACTACCCGGGACCCCGCTAGCGCGGACCGAACTACTACAGATTGTCGGACCCGAGCGGTGCCGCAACGGGTCGCGCCCTTTAGACTTCGTGCGTGAGCAAACTCCCCGCCGTCGAGGTCTCCGGCTTGGTTAAGCGGTACGGGCCCGCGACCGCCGTCGACGGGCTGACCCTCACCGCCGCCGCAGGCGAGGTCACCGCCATCCTCGGGCCGAACGGCGCGGGCAAGACCACCACCGTCGAGATCTGCGAGGGCTACCGCGCCGCGGACGCGGGGACGGTGCGGGTGCTCGGCCTCGACCCGATCCAGGACGCGGTGAAGCTCAAGCCGCGCGTCGGCGTGATGCTCCAGGACGGCGGCATCCCGCCCGCCGTCCCCGCCGGGGAGTACCTGAGAACACTCAGTCGGTTCCATGTGAAACCACACGACACGGCGTGGCTGCTTGACATCGTGGGGCTGACGAGTCACACGAAGACCCCTTACAAGCGCCTGTCGGGCGGGCAGCAGCAGCGGCTTTCGCTGGCGGCCGCCGTCCTCGGCCGCCCCGAGCTGGTCTTTCTCGACGAGCCGACGGCCGGCATGGACCCGCAGGCCAGGCATGCGACCTGGGACCTGGTGACGGCACTCAGGGCCGACGGTGTCGCCGTGATCCTCACCACGCACTTCATGGAGGAAGCCGAACGGCTTGCCGATCACGTGGTCATCATCGATCACGGCCAGACGGTCGCCGACGGCACGCCCGCCGCGCTCACCGGCTCCGCCGGGCAACTGCGGTTCCGCGCCGAGCCGGGGCTTGACACCGACAGCCTGCTCGCCGCGCTGCCGACGGGCAGCGCCGCGAAGGAGTCGCCGGCCGGCCACTACCTGATCGAGGTGCCAGGCGGCGCGGTCCAGCCCGCGCTGCTCGCCGCGGTCACCGCCTGGTGCGCCGACCGCGCCGTGCTGCCGAGCAGCCTGCGCATCGAGTCGCGCACACTCGAGGACGTGTTCCTCGAGCTGACAGGAAGGGATCTGAGAGGTTGACCGCCTCGCCTGTGGCCCCTGATGCAGGCGCCGCCCCGCACCCCGCCGGCCGTTTCGCTCCCGCGCCAGGCGCGGCGCCGCTGCGGCGGATGATTGCCGCCCAGGCGGTCCAGGAGACCAGGCAGCTGCTGCGCAACGGCGAGCAGCTCACGCTCACGCTGATCATCCCGCTGCTGCTGCTCATCGCCTTCAGCCTGGAGCCGCTGATCGACTTCGGCGGCGGCTACACCAGGATCGACTTCCTCACCCCCGGCGTGATCGCGCTCGCCGTGATGTCCACGGCCTTCACCAGCCAGGCGATCGCCACCGGGTTCGAGCGCAGGTACGGGGTGCTCAAGCGGCTTGGCGCGACCCCGCTGTCACGGCAAGGCCTGATCGCCGCCAAGACCGTCACGGTGATCGCGGTCGAACTGCTCCAGGCGGCGATCATCCTGCTCATCGCCCTCGCGATCGGCTGGTCGCCGAACGCGAGCGCCGCCGCGATCGTCACGGTTCCGCTGCTCGTGCTGCTCGGCACCGCCGCGTTCAGCGGATTCGCGCTGCTGCTGGCGGGCACGCTGCGCGCCGAGGCGACGCTCGCCGCGGCCAACCTGATCTACGTCGTGCTGCTCGGCATCGGCGGAGTTGTTTTCCCGCTCACCAAGTTCCCGCGCGGCGCGCGCCCGCTGCTTGAGCTGCTGCCGACCGGCGCGCTGTCCACCGGCCTGCGCGACGTGCTGGCCAACGCGGTCGCCTTCCCGGTCAAGGACGTGCTCGTCCTCGCGGTCTGGGCGGTCCTCAGCATCGGGCTCGCTGCCCGCTTCTTCCGGTGGGAGTAAGGGCCACGGGCGTTACCGGCACCCGCGCCGGCAGTGCCCAGACCGCCCGTGCGCCGGTCGCGCTGCCCGCGACGCTTGTGCTCGTCGGCGCGGTGTCCGTGCAGTCGGGTGCGGGCCTCGCCGCCAGGCTGTTCAGCGAACTGCCGCCCGCGGCGGTCACCACGCTGCGGCTGTGGGCCGCCGCCCTGGTGATGCTGCTGATCGCGGGCCGGGCCGCGGCCCGCGCGGTGGCCGGCCTCGCCGCCAGGCGCGCCTGGGCCGACGGAGTCATCACGCTCGCGTTCGGCCTGACTCTCGGTTTCATGAACTTCGCGATCTACCAGGCGTTCGCGCGCATTCCGCTGGGCATCGCGGTCACCATCGAATTCCTCGGGCCGCTGTCGGTGACTGTCGCGGGGACGCTGACCGACGCCAGGCGGGCCAGTGCCAGCCGGGCCAGTGCCGGCGGCGGGGCAGTCAGCGGAGCGCGCGCGATGCTGCTCGCCGGCCTCGGCTACGCGACGCTGGCCGCGGCCGGGGTCGTGCTGCTCGCGGGCGGCGTCGGCACCACCGGCCTGAACTGGGCCGGCGTCGCCTGGGCGGCCGCGGCGGGCGCCGCCTGGGCCGGGTACATCGTCGGCAGCAAGGCCGCGGGGCAGCGACTGCCCGGCGCATCCGGCCTGGTGATCGCGATGTGCGTGGCCGCCGTCGCGGTCACCGCGCCCGGCCTGGCCGCCGGAGGGACGGCGATGTTCCGCCCGCGGTTCCTCGCCATCGGAGCGGGGATCGGGCTGCTGTCCTCGGTCGTCCCCTACTGGCTTGAGCTCGAGACGCTGCGCAGGATCCCGGCCCGGCTGTTCGGCGTCTGGATGTCGGTGCAGCCCGCGGTGGCCGCGCTGATCGGCCTGGCGATCCTCGGCCAGCGGCTGTCGCCCGCCGAATGGGCCGGCATCGCGTGCGTGGTCGCGGCCTCGGCCGGCGCCGCGGCAGCAGCTCGCCCCGCGGCGGCGGCGAACGCGGCGGAACCTGGTGCGGCAGACCTCGAATCGGCTGTTCATGAACCCACCCGGGCCGGATGAGGAGGATTACCATGGTGCCCGTGCTTTCCCGCCTCATCCGCCCGGTCTGGCAGCCGACGCCGGTGTCCCTGCGCGGCTTCGCCCTGGCCTCGGTGATCGCCAACGCGGTGATCATCTCCACCGGCGCGGCGGTACGCCTGTCCTCCTCCGGCCTCGGCTGCCCGGACTGGCCCAAGTGCACGGGCAGCAGCGCCGTGGCCGCGCAGTCGGCCGGGCAGACCACGCTGAACACCTGGATCGAGTTCGGCAACCGGCTACTCAACTTCCCGCTGGTGGTCATCGCGGGGCTGACGTTCATCGCCTGCCTGCGCTACTACCGGGCAACCGGCAGGACCCGCAAGGACCTCGTCTGGCTGTCGGCGATCCTGCCCGGCGGTGTCATCGCCCAGGCCGTCGTCGGCGGCATCGTCGTGCTGACCAAGCTGAACCCGGCCCTGGTCGCCGCGCACTTCCTGCTGTCGACGGCGATCATCCTCACCGCCGCCGTGGTGCTGCACGCGCGGGCCGCCGCGCTCGCCGGGCCCGCGGCTGGTTCCACCGCCGCTGACGGCCCGCAGCCCCGCAGGGACCTGCGCGTTCTTGCCGGACTGCTGACCGGGATCACCGCGCTGATGCTCGCCGCGGGCACCGTGGTCACCGGGACGGGGCCGCTGGCGGGAACCACGATCGACTCCCACGGGCACCGCACCACCGTGCCCCGGTTCCACTTCTCGCTCGAGTCCGTCACCCAGCTGCACGCCGACATCGGCTGGTTCATCGCCGCGCTGACGGTGGCGCTGGTGATCGGCCTGCGGTACGCCGGCGGGTCGCGGCGGACGATGCGCCTGGCCTACTTCGTGCTGGCCGGCCTTGGCGCGCAGGGCGTCATCGGCTACGTCCAGTACTTCAATCACCTGCCCGCCGGGCTTGTCTGGGTGCACGTGGCCGGGTCGGTGACGATCTGGATCTTCGTGCTCCAGCTGTTCCTGTCCACCGGGACCAACACGCCGCGGTCGAGCGCAGGGGCCGGCGGCGCTGGCCAAAACACCGCCGGCGAGCCGGCCGCCGCACCTTCCCCGATTAAAACCACAATCTTATAGTCTTGCCGCATGACGGATGGCCGGCACTCCGTGTCGCTGATCTCGCCCCTCGCCGCGGCGGGACGGGCGGATGAGGTGGTGCAGCGGGTGAGCCAGGCGATCCAGCTCGGCCTGTTCATCAACGGCGAGCAGCTACCGCCGGAAACCGAATTCGCCGCGCAGCTCGGCGTGTCCGCGATGACCCTGCGGGAGGCGCTCGCCACGCTGCGCCAGCAGGGTCTGGTCGAGACAAGGCGCGGCAGGACCGGCGGCACCTTCGTCAGGCGCCCGCTCACGCCGCCGGTCGACGTGCTGCGCGCCCGGCTGCGCGCCATGTCGACAAGCGCGCTGCGCGACCTCATCGACGAGCAGTTCGCGGTGGCAGGCGCCGCCGCCAAGCTGGCCGCCGCGCGCGCGTCAGGAACCAGCGTGCGGCGGCTGCGCACCCTGGTCGGCCAGCTATCGGAGGCCTCCGCGCTCGGGCCGCGCATCAGGGCCGACAGCCGGTTTCACATCGAGGTCGCGATCGCGTCGCAGTCCGAGCGGCTCACCCGGCTCGAGGTAGGGCTGCAGACCCAGCTCGCGGAGCTGCTGTGGCTGCCGCCGGAGACCGAGGTGCCGCCGGCGACCGGCGAGGCCGCCGAACTGCTCGACCCGGTGGTCACCGCGGCCGAGCACGCCGCCATCGCCGAGGCGATCGCGGCGGAGGACGGCGACACCGCGCGGGCCCTCGCCGAACGGCACGTGGAACGGAACCTGCGCCGGCTGACCGCGCTGCGGCTCGCCATGGCACAGTACATGCCGGAAACGCGGGCGTGACCATGAGGAACGAGACGCTGGCTGACCTAGACGCGGCGGCCGCACGCGTGCGCACGCTACTCGAGGGCGAGTTCGGGCCGGTCGAGGCGATCGGCGCCGCCTTCCTCGGGCAGTGGCAGCAGTGCCGCGCCGCGGGCGCGCCGCTGTCGCCCGAGCGCCTGGCGGTCATGCGCGAGGTCATCTGGCACCAGCTGCACCTGCTGCCCGCCGCGGACGGCGCCGGCATCGTGGCCGCGCCGGACGTGGTCGCGGGCAAGCACCGGCACCTGGAGTGGTGGCAGCGCACCATGTCAGGCGAGGGCGACGGCGAGGGCTTCGCGCGGATCCGGCTCAACTTGGATCCCGAGTCCATCGACCTGTACGACTACCTCGACATGGACTGGTTCACCGTGCCAGGCCGGGAGCGGCGCCGCTACGTCTACGGTCCCTATGTCGACTTTTCCGGCGCCGACCGGTACGTGCTCACCATGACCGTGCCGGTCGCCGACGGCACCGAGTTCCTCGGCGTAGCCGGCGTGGACCTGCGGATGTCGCACCTGGAGCCGGAACTCCTCGCGGTGCTGCGCGCCGTCACCGCGCCCGCCGTGCTGGTGACCGCCGAGCGCCGGGTGGTCGCCGCCAACACGCCGCGCTGGATCTCCGGCACCCGGCTCGACCGGCTCCCCGCCCCCGGTGACCGCGCCTTCGACGACAGGGCCTTCGACGCGATCACCGTCGTCGGCGCCGACAGCGGCTGGCTCCTCGCGGCCGCCGCGTCCGGCTAGGCCGCCGCTTCTTGCTGTTATCCAGGACCAGTCTTCGACGGTGGTCCATTCTTGACATCCAAACTCTAATGTTAGAGGATTTAGCCATGGCGCCACCGTACTTCGACATCGAGAGCCCGGACTTCGCCATCAAGTCCGAGCAGGTCTACGCCGCCCGCGAGCAATCCTGGTACGCGCGGACCAACTACGGGCTCGCGGTGCTCCGCTATGACGAGACGAGCCGCCTGCTCAAGCACCCGAAGCTGCGCCAGGGCTCCGTGTCCTGGCCCGCGCACAACGGCGTCATCGAGGGGCCGTTCGCCGGCTGGTGGGCCAGCTGGGTGCTGAACAAGGAGGGCGAGGAGCACCACCGGCTGCGCAGGCTGATGAACCCGGCGTTCTCACCGCGCCTCATCGGCGGCCTCGTTCCCCGCTTCCAGGCGCTGGCCAACGAGCTGATCGACGGCTTCGCCGAGCCTGGCCGCTGCGAGTTCATGGCGGAGTTCGCCGCGCCCTACGCCGCGCGGGTCATCGCCATCATGCTGGGCCTGCCGGAGGAGGAGTGGCCGGTGATCGCCGCCGAGTCGGCCGCGATCGGCCTGGCCATGGGCATCACGCTGCGCACCGAACTGCCCCGCATCGAGCAGGCCCTTGCCAGGCTCTACGCCTACGCCGACGACCTGATCGCGGCCCGCCGCCGCGAGCCCAGGGAGGACTTCGTGACCGCCCTGGTGCGGGCGCACGACGAGGGCGGGCCGGGCGGGGCGGGCGGGAAACTCAGCGACGACGAGCTGCGCGACGGCCTGGTGCTGCTGATCTTCGGCGGCTTCGACACCACGCGCAACCAGCTCGGCCTCGCCATGCAGACGTTCATGGCGAACCAGGACCAGTGGCGCCTGCTCGCCGCCCACCCGGAACTCGGCAAGCAGGCCGTCGAGGAGGTCATGCGGGTCAACCCGACCGTCACCTGGGTGACGAGGGAGGCACTCGAGGACTTCACCTTCGAGGGCCTGGACATCGCCGCGGGCACCACGGTGCACCTGTTCTCGCAGGCGGCAGGGACGGACCCGCGGGCCTTCCCCGACCGCGGGTTCGACATCAGGGCCGAGCGCAAGCCGCACTTCGGCTTCGGCGGCGGCGCCCACCACTGCCTCGGCCACTTCGTCGCGCGCAGCGACATGAGCGAGGCGCTGCCGCTGCTCGCCAGGCGGCTCACCGACCCGCGTCCGGGCGGCCAGGCGCAATGGCTGCCCGACTCGGGCAACACCGGCCCGGTCAGCCTGCCGATCGAATTTACCCCAGCCCCGTAGGCATAGCCGCCCCGTAACGGAGACAGCTCGATGCGCATCGAAGTTGATTTCAGTATCTGCGCCGACCACGGTCAGTGCGCGATCGCCGCGCCGGACATCTTCCGCGTTGACGACGAGGGCCACCTGGTGTTCGACGCGAAACCGGACGACACGCTCCGCCCGGATGCGGAGGACGCTGCCGACGCCTGCCCCGAGCAGGCCATCACCATCATCGACTAGCCGATGGTCAAGCACGTCGCCGTCGTGGGCGCGGGACTCGGGGGGATGCGCGCCGCCGAGCAGCTGCGCGCCGCGGGCCACACCGGGCCGGTGGCCGCGGGGCCCTGCGCGCCGCCGCCACGCTGCACGCGATGCTGTCGGGCGACCCGGTGGACCCCCAGCCGTTCGGGCCGTTGCCCTCGTTCTGGAGCGACCAGGGAGACCTGCGGCAGCAGTCCTTCGGCTGCCTGGGACTCGCCGATGACGTCCGGATCGCCGAGGGCGATCCGCGCGCGCCAGGCCGCGGCCTGCTCGCCACCTACCACCGCGGCGGCCGGCTTGTCGGCAGCGTCGCGGTCAACCTGCCACCAAGCAAGCACCTCAGAGCGGAAATGAGTAAGCGATGACAAGCACCCCGCTTGAGCAGCACCGCGAGGCCAACTCCGACGCCGGCGCGCTCGCCGCCATCCGGGAGCGGATCGAGGCGTCCGGTGTCGAGTTCATCTACTACCAGGGCGTGACCATCACCGGCCGGGTCATCGGCAAGGTGGTGCCCGCCAGGCACCTGGCGCGCAACGCGGGCAAGGGCGTGCAGTTGCACCGCACCGCCGCCGCTGACCTGCAGACCACGCGGGACGGCCAGCTGCTTGGCGGCGGCGTCGAGGCGGCGGAGTTCACCATGCTGCCGGACCTGGACACGTTCGCGGTGCTGCCCTGGGACACGCGGGTGGGCCGGTTCTTCTGCCGCCTGTACGAGCCCGAGCACCTGCCCGAGGGCGGCGGCGCCCCGTACGCGGGCGACGTGCGCGGCAACCTGATCCGGGTGCATGAGGCGTTCACCGCCAAGACCGGCCTCGAGCTGCGCTCCGGCTGCGAGCCCGAGATGACCTGGACCGGGCCTGGCCTCGAGGCGAAGTTCCGGCCCGGGTCGAGCCCCGCCTACCACGTGGAGCACCTGGAGCGGTACCGGCCGATCTATCAGAAGGTGATCGGCTACGCCCAGGCGCTCGGCCTCGACATGATCGAGGGCGACTACGAGGACCCAGGGCAGCTGGAGCTGAACTGGCTGTTCGACCACGCCAACGCGACCGCCGACCGGCTCATCGCCTACCGGCAGATCTGCCGCCAGGTGGGCCGCGAGCTGGGCGTCACGCCGTCGTTCATGCCCAAGCCCGCCACCGGGATGATGGGCAACGGCTGCCACCACAACGTATCGCTGTGGGACGTTGCCACCGGCGCGAACATCCTCGAGGAGCCCGGACGTCGCGAGCTGCACCTCACCGAGGCTGGCGGGCACGCGCTCGGCGGCATCCTGGCGCACGCGGCGGGCGGCATGGCCGTGTTCGGCTCGACGGTCAACTCCTACAAGCGGTACTGGGACGCCGGGCAGTTCGCGCCGTCGCAGATCAACTGGGGCATGGACAACAAGACGTGCACCGTGCGGCTGTCGGCGGTCGGGCGCCTGGAGTTCAAGCTGCCCGACGCGATGGTCAACCCGTACCTGTCGCACGCGGTGCTCATCAAGTCCATCGAGGACGGCCTGGCCACCCGTATCGACCCGGGCGAGCCGCAGGTCGGCTCCTCCTACGGCGGCACGTCGAAGTTCGCGCGGATACCGCTGACCCTCGGCGAGGCGCTCGACGCGTTCGCCGCCGACGAGGTGGTCCGGGAAGCGCTCGGCGCGGAGCTCGCCGACCTGTACGCCGCCTACAAGGCGGACGAGTGGGCGCGGTTCTGCGGCACGGTCACCGACTGGGAATTCCAGATGTACGCCGAGGCGGCACCGTGACTGATCTGCGTCTCGCCTGCATCAACGCCGACGCGCCGCCGCTGTTCGGCCTGGCGGAGGCCGACGGGGAACGCCTGGGATACGAGCCCGCGGTCGGCGCGCTGATCGCCGAGACGCTCGGCTGGGAGCTTTCCTGGGTGTTCCTGCCCTGGTCGGAGATGCTGCCGTCGCTCGACGACGGGCGCGCCGACGCCGTGCTGTGCGGGCAGGGCATCATCCCGGCCAGGCAGGCGGTCGCCGACTTCACCAAGCCGTACGCGGTGTTCCACGAGTCGGTCCTCGTCCGGGCGGGCGACCAGGCGACCACGCCCGGCCACCTGCGCGGCAGGAAGGTCGCCGCGATCGCCGGGTCCACCAACATGGCGCTCGCGCAGATGTTCGACGGCGCGGTGACGGTGCCGTTCGGCGGTGATTCTGACGACGTGTTCGGCGAAATGCTCGACGCGCTCCGCTCGGGCGCTGTGGACGCGGTGGTCGACGACGACGTGGTGTTCGTGCCGCTGGCCGGCTCCGCGGAGTTCGACCTGGCGTTCACCGTGCCGACGGGCAACCGCTGGGGCCTGGCTGTCAGCAAGAACCGCCCGTCGCTGCTCGACGCGCTCGACGAGGCCCTCGCGGCGGTGAAGGCCGACGGCCGGCTCGCCGCCGCGTGGCGGGAAATCCTGCCCACCCTCGACTACCCCTTCCCCTTCACCGCGAACTGAGGTCCTGTCACTCATGCGTCCCCTGATCGCGGTGGTCGGCCGCCGTGCCTCGAAGTCCTGCGTGCTGCGGTTTTCCGGCACCATCGCCGCCGAGGCGGTCTGCGACGCGGTGCTGCGGGCCGGCGGCGAGCCGGTCATCTGGCACGGCGGCGACCGCGAGGCCATCGCCGAGGCGCCGGCCCGGCTGTCCAGCTTCGACGCGGTGGTGCTGCCGGGCGGCGGCGACCTCAGTCCCGCCAGGTACGCGCAGGCGGCTGACGTGCGCTGTGCGGCGCCCGACGAACTGCAGGACGAGTTCGACCTCGCGGTCATCCGCTCGGTCCTGCGCGGCGCCGGCCCTGGCGCTTCCGGTCTCGACGACGCGGTCCCCGCGCTGGCGATCTGCCGCGGCCTGCAGGTGCTCAACGTGGCCTGCGGCGGCACGCTCCGCCAGCACCTGCCCGACGGTCCGGTGCCGCACCTCGGCAGCCTGCACGAGGTCACCATCGCCCGCGGCACCCGGCTGCGGCAGCTGGCGGGCGCCGACACGATCACCGTGTCCTCCTACCACCACCAGGCCATCGACCGGCTCGGCGCCGGCTTGCGCGCGATCGCCTGCGCGCCCGACGGATGCGTCGAGGCGGTCGAGCACGGCGCGGCCGGCGTGCTGGCCGTGCAGTGGCACCCCGAGGACCAGGCAGGCCCGTGCGACCAGGCGCTGTTCGACGATCTGGTGGCGCGCGCCCGCGACCGGGTGTCGGCCGCCATCGGCTAGAGTCGCCGTCCCCTAGAAAGACAGGGATCGCACCGAACGGTTGCGTGGCCTCACGCCTGGGACACCGCGATTCCCAGGTGCCCGAGGAACTCCACGACGGGCAGCTGGTCCCGGCCGACCGCCTCGTAGAGTGCGTCAAGGTCGGCGAAGCCAAGGCGACGGGCGACGCTGAACGCGGTGCCGTTGTCCTCGTGCTCGCGCAGGTCGCCGCCGAGGGCGGCGGCCTGCTTCGCCGCCGCGGCGCGGCCGAGCACGGAGGCCTCGTCAGCCATCCGGCTCGCGATGGCCGCCTTCAGGTGCGTCCGCGCGTGACCGCTGCGCGCGGCGGCCAGCCAGGAGTCTGGCGGGTCGGCGTAGGGTCCGGTGATCAGGTCGACGACCTGGCCGTGCGCCAGCCGGTTCTCCATCGACTTGCGCATCCCGTTGACTAGTACGCCGACCGCGCTGCCCGCGGTGGCAGACGACACGGTGTAGGCGAAGTCGACAGCGGTGGAGCCCTCGGGCAGCTTCACCGGCACCCCCGCCGGGGTGAACACGACGATGCCGCCGCCGCTCAGGTCCGCGCGCAGCCCGTCAAGGAAGTCCCCAGGCGCGGCGAGCGGCTGCCAGGCGAGCAGCCGGTTCAGCCAGTCGAGGTCCGCCTGGCGGGCCAGGTCCGCGCTGACCTTGCCGTCCCTGCCGCCCGCCTCGCGGATGCGCGCCGCCACGCCGTAGGTGGCCACCGCGTCCATCGCTCGGGTCCTGATCAGCACGCCCGCGGGCTCGCCGCCGATCAGCACGGCGGTGTGCAGCGAGCGGTACATGTTGTACTTGGGCATGCTGATGTAGTCGCGGAAACTGTCGTCGACCGGCGCCCAGCGGCCGTGCAGCGCGCCGAGCGCGACGTAGCAGTCGGCCTCGGTCCCCTCGACGACGACCACGACGCGGGCCGTCTCGGCCGGCCGCAGCCGCCCGCCCGATTCTGAGGCTTCCGCCGGCAGGGCCCGGTGGATGGAGTACAGGTGCCGCGGGCGGGCCTGCACCTGTGCGCGCACCCCGGTGGCGGCAAGTTCGGCGCGCATCCCGGTGATCAGTTCGCCGAGCGCGGCGCGACGCTCGTCCTCGGCTTCCCGCAGCAGCGTGCGGACCCGTTCGTGCGCCTCGGGAGCGAGGGTGGCGAACGCCAGGTCCTCCATCTCCCGCTGGAAGTCATACAGCCCGAGCCGCTGGGCGAACGGCACCAGCAACTCCATCGACGCCCGCGCGATCCGCTCCCGCTTCTCCCGTTTGGGGTGGTGGCCGAGGGTGCGCAGGTTGTGCACGCGGTCGGCCAGCTTGATGACCAGGACCCGCAGGTCGATCGAGGCGGCGAGGATCATCTTGCGGAACGTCTCGCCCTCCGCGTGGTCGCCCCACTTGGAACCGTCGAGCTTGGTGACACCGTCGACGAGGACCGCGACCTCCGCGCCGAATTCCGCCTTCACCTGGCCGATGGTCAGCCCAGTGTCCTCCACGGTGTCGTGCAGCAGCGCGGCGACCAGCGTGGTGGTGTCCATCCCGATGTCGGCCAGCAGGATCGCCACCGCGAGCGGGTGGGTGATGTACGGCGCGCCTGACTTGCGCATCTGCCCGGCATGCCAGTGGTCGGCGACCGCGTAGGCGTGCCTGAGCAGGCCGGCGTCGGCCAGCGGGAAGACGCGCCGGTGCGCGGCGATCAGCGGCGCGGCCGCCTCGGCCGTCGTGTCGGCCTCGGGAGCGCCGCCGCTCGCGAAGCCGCCGAACCGCCGGGCGTCAGGCACGTCCTTGTCCCATCGTCACGCTGGGTTTTCACCCGCTGCGACAGACACTAGCCGGTGAGCGGCCAGCGCGCAGTCTCCTTCCGAGACACGTGTGACGTGTCATCATTACCCGGACGCGGTGCCGCGGACCTGCCGCGATTGCTTTGCGGGATGTTGGCATCGCCTTGGTGCCCGCATACTGGCGCTACGCGCTTCTTGCTGTTATCTCGGTATGGAGCACGCGCACAATGGATTAAGTTCGGGCCTATGGGACTTTTCTCGCATCACCACGCGCGGGACGCTTACGACCAGGTGTACGGCGGCGGCCGGCCGCCGCACGAGGTCACCCACGAACTGCTCGCGGGCGCGGCCGCGTTCGAGGCCATGCGCATGTACGAGCACCACCGCGAGCGCCAGGGCATTCCCGAGCACCACGAGCTCGCCAAGGAACTCCTGGCCGGCTTCGCTGCCGCGGAGATCGAGAAGCACTTCGAGAACAACCGCTACGGCCACCTGAATCACCGCGACGCCAGGCGGCTCGCCGAGCAGCAGGCCGAGTATCTCTGGCAGGAGCGCCACGGGCGGTAACGAGCACGCCCCGCTGCCGAGTTCGGCACCGACATCGATGCCGCCGGATGGCCGCGTCGTGGCCCCCTTCCCCGCGCGGGACAACCAACCCGGCGCAGGCGCAGCAGCAGGCCGCGGACATCGAGGAGATCGGCCGCGTGGCGCTCGGCGAGGTGCGCCAGGCCGTCGCCGGCTACCGCGGCAGGGGCCTGGCGCGCGAACTCGAGGCCGCCCGCGCCGCGCTGGCCGACGCCGGCATCGCCACGGAGGTGCGGCAGGACGGCCCGCCCGTTCCCCCCGGCGCGGACGCCCTGCTGGGCTGGGTGGTCCGCGAGGGCATCACGAACGTGATCAGGCACAGCGGCGGGCGGCGGTGCGAGATCGACGTGCGCGATTGCGGCGGAAGCGTGACCGTGACGATCCGGGACGACGGGCCGTCATCGTCGGCGTCCGCGGCCCTGACGTCCGGCGGGCACGGTCTGGACGGGGCGTGCCCGTGATCCGCGTGCTGCTCGCCGAGGACCAGGGGATGATGCGCAGCGCGCTCGCGCTGCTGCTCGGCATGGAGGATGACATCGAGGTAGTCGCCCAGGTCGAGACGGGAGACCGGGTGCTCGCGGCCGCGCTCGACACAAGGCCGGACGTGGCACTGCTCGACATCGAGATGCCCGGCCGCAACGGCATCGACGTGGCCGCCGACCTGCGGGCGCGGCTGCCCGGCTGCAAGGTGCTCATCGTGACCACCTTCGGCCGCCCCGGCTATCTCCGGCGAGCGATGGAGTCGGGCGCCAGCGGGTTCCTGATCAAGGACGCCCCGGTCGAGGAGCTGGCCGAGGCGATCCGCAAGGTCCGCGACGGGCACCGTATCGTGGACCCCGCCCTCGCTGCAGCGGCCCTGTCCGCCGGGCCCAGCCCGCTCACCGACCGCGAACGCGACGTGCTGCTGGCGGCGGACGGCGGGACGACCGTCGCCGACATCGCCGCGCGGCTGTTCCTGTCCGAGAGCACGGTGCGGAACTACCTTTCTTCCGCCATCGGCAAGACGCACGCGCGCAACCGCATCGAAGCCGCGGAGACCGCCCGCAGCAACGGCTGGCTCTAGTGCTCTGACAGGCGGACGACTGCCTATGTGCTGGCCTCGTGTCATGCGCCCAGCCGCGTGCGAATCAGCGTATCCAGTCGTCGCCAGGCCGGCGACGCGGCGTTGACCGCGTCTTGGATAAGGGCGGGAATCTCGGAGACCGGATCCGCCTGAGGCAGTTCGCCCGATCCGTAGCGACTCCGTGTCGCCTCGACGATCCGCCGGGCGAGGTCGTCAATCCGGGGATCGCCAGGATCGAGGTCATACGCGCCGTCGTAGTCGAGAAAGAGCTGCCGCAGCTCAGGATCGGACAAGGTCTCGCTCTGGTCTCTGAACACGGCGGCAGCCTGGTCGGGGTGGGTGGCGAAGACGAGGATCCACAGGTCACGCTGGAGATCCACCCACCGGGAGGTGAATCCCCACCTCGCCAGATTCTCCAGGTGAGCGCCGATCCCGTCGGGCAGCGCTGGCGACTGTCCGGAAGCAAGCTCACGCAGGCGCCCCTGGGTTGCCTGCAGTCCACGGATCCTCATGGCTAGTTCCTCGTCGATGGCGTGCAGCGCCAGGCGGAAGTCTTTCTCGTTCGCTGATCTCAGCTCGCGGATGCGGGCCAACGGGACACCGGCTTCGCTGAGTGTTCGGATCTTGATCAGAGCGACGACGTCCTCCGCGCCATAGCGCCGGTAGCCGGAGGCGTCACGGCCGGGCTCGGGGAGCAGCCCCTTGTCGTGGTAGACGCGGATGGTCTTGACTGACACACCGACACACCTGGCGAGCTGCCCGATGGTGATCACCTTCCCATCGTGTCACTTGACCTTGCCCCTGGGGCAGGGCTGCATCCTGGCGTCATGGCGAACATGAACTTCGATCGGGAGACCCTGCGCGCGCTGGCTGACGCAGGGAACGAGACCGCTCTCGACCGGCTTGCCGATCTCGCCGACGCAGCCGGGAACCTCCAGGAGCTGAGCGAGTTGCTGGACGAGGGGTCCATGCACGCGGGCTGCCTGTTGACCCGACGCGCACTCGCCGCCGGCGATCTGCGCGAGCTGCAGCGGATCGCCGATGCCGGATATGAGGAGGCAGAAAACGAGCTCAACAGATTGCTAAAGGGACAACCCGACGGCCAGGAGGGTCGAACAGCCGACCCATGACCCGGTGAACCGAATCTCTGCGGGACCCGTTGGCATTGGGTGAGGGGCCGACATTGGGTGCGTACCTTGGGCGGTGGCGGTGCGGATCGACCAGCCGGAGGACCGCGACGACGCTCCGGCCAGTGTCGACCTGGCGGCCGTCGGCGTGCCCGATGTGCGAGAGGCACCCAAGCCCGACGCCGCGGATCCTCCAGACGTCGCGGGCCGGACGGAACGGACGCTTGAGCATCGGGCCAGGGTGGACGCGGCTTACCGCACGTACGCCATCGACCAGGGCTGCGCGCGAGTGGAGAAGATCGAGCGGGAGATGGTTACGCCCGCCATGCGGCGGATCGAGGCCGAGGATCCCGAGCGGCACCTGGCGGGCCTGGAACACCGGCTGAAGGAGCGATACCGCATCGAGGAAAAGGTTACTCACGACATCGAGAAGCGCGGTGTCTCAGCATCAGACGCATTCGCCACGATGAAGGATGCGATTCGTTACACCTACTGCTATCCCGACGACCACTATGCGGACGGCGTTCCAGCCGACTGTGAGCGGCTCAAGGCAGCGGGCTTCGAACACGTGGATTCTCGAAACTGGTGGCCACATGACGAGTACAAAGGTTTCAACTCCTGGTGGCGGGTCCCAGAGAATGGCCAATTGTTTGAGGTTCAGTTCCACACACAGGCGAGCCTTGATGCTAAAGAGGAGACGCATGCCGCCTACGAGCGGCTGCGGAAGCTACCGCCAGATCACGCGGAGGTTCGCGACCTGCGCGCCTACCAGCGAGAGGTCACTGCGAAGATCCCCATGCCACCTGGGGCACTGGACATTTCGATTTCCTAGGAGTCAGCAATGCCAACCAGGATCACGTACTTCGCGATCGTTGATGCGTACAGCAGCCGAGAAGCGCCCGGAGGAGTCTTGAGGCGCGTCGAACAGGACGACGGAGAGTACGACGAGGAGTTCGGGAGCGATTTGGCGTGGACTCGGAGTTGGCTGCTCTACTCCTATGAGCGGGGCAACGGGGACAGTCAGTTCTATGAGATCACCGAGGACGAGGCGAACCGGATTGTCGATCGCATCCGGCGCTCCGTAACTGGTTAGGCTGTGTAGCGCCAGGGTTCCTGGGTGTAGGTGCGGCCGGTCGGGGTCGTCCACTGGTGCCAGCCGGGCTTGGGCTGGGTGACGGTCCAGCCTGCGGTTTGCTTGACCTGGTGGCAGCGTCTGCTGCGGGCGCCGGCGTTGCAGGCGTCGGTCGTGCCGCCCTTGTCGTACGGGATTGCGTGCTCGAAGTCGGACTCGCGGGCGGCGCGGGAGCAGGTCGGGAAGGTGCACTGGTGGTCGCGGACCTGGACGAGACGGCGCAGCCGGTCGCCCGGCTGGTAGGCGCTGGTCTGATACCGGTGGTCGCAGTCATGGGTAGGCACGAGGTCGAACCGCACGGTGAGGTGCCGCCCGCCGGGCAGGATCAGTGTCCAGGTCCCCGGTTTCCTCGGCATGAGTTCCCAGTCACCCGGCGGCGCGCCGGACCTTGGCTGGCTGGTCTGCGCTAGCTCGCGCAGGAGCGTCTCGGCGATGGTGATGTTGACACGTGCGGGCAGTGCGGCCAGCGTCGGGCCCGGCGGGTGCGTTTGTGGGTTGGCGCCGCGGGCTGGACGTGCGATGCCGTGCCCGGTCGCGTAGCCGCTCCCGTCCACGACGGTGATTTCCCAGCGGGAGTTCGGGCAGCGGGCGGCTGCGGCGGTCAGCTGCCGGGTAAGTGCTGGGTCGAGTGGGCCGAGCAGCCGGTTGTCGCCGGCGCGTTCGGCCCGGTGCTGGAGGGTGGCCAGCGGGACCGTCACCTCGGCCAGCGGCGGGGACGGCGGTTCGGGAACTTCCTGCCCGTCCGGACCGCCGCCGCCATCGCCGCCTAGATCCGGGATGTCGTCATCATCATCGCCGCCGGGACCGGGAATGTCGCCGCCGGTGCCGGTGCCGGTGCCGGCGACGGGAGCCGGGCTGCCGCCGCCACTGTCACCGGGACCATCGCCGTCTCCTCCGCCGTCAGTGGGAGGCAGTCCGGGGCAATCGCCGTCGTCCCCGCCGAACCAATCCTCATCACCGTCGTCGCCTGCGGTGTCCGGGCCGGGCCCACCGGACGGCTGGGGGCTTCCCCGGCCCGCACCGTGCGGGCCGGGCGGCTCCTGGCCGGCGGCGGCGAACGCGATCCGGTCGGCGGCCGGGATCTGGCCGAGCAGGTCCAGATACGCCTGCGCCTGCAGGCGGCTGGTGTCCTGGCCCGGGAACGCCCCCGACGCCGCGTACACGGCGGCCCGGGCCGTGACGTTCGCGTGCCCGGCCAGCGCCTCGGCGGCCGGCAGGTCACGGCCGGACAGGCCGGCCGTGCCGGCCTCCTCGCGGAACACCGTGACCCGCGCCTGGCGCTCGGCCTTCGACCGCCGTCGCTCGGCCACGTCGGGGGCCACGGCGAGGGCGGCTCGCCAGGCGAGGCGCTCGACCTGCGGGTAGGTCTTGCCGTCCAGGTCCCCTGCGATCAGCGCCTCCGCGCGGGCCGCCTCGCCTTCGTCCAGGGGGTCGAAGACCTGCGCGACCAGCCGGGCCTTCGACCGGGTGAGGATGCCGTCGGCGAGCAGCCGTCCGATGCCCGGCAGCCGCACCCTGAGCGTCCAGGCCAGGCCGGCGAGGTTCTGCGCCGACATCGGCCCCATGGCCAGGGCGGCGGCGATCTCGTAGTTGAGGGAGTCGTCCCACCCTTGAGCCATGCCGGTGCGGCGGCTCAGCACTGGGGTGCCGGCGTCGTCGTCGTGCATCATCGCGGCCAGCGCGCCCATCAGGCCCGCGGCCGCCCATGATTCGACCGCAGCCCACTGGCGTGCGATCCCGGTCAGCGCGTCAGTGCCGGCACTCTCGTACAAGCCGCCTGGCCCGGCGACCCGCTCAAGGACGGCGGCGAGCGCCGCGGACGGGGCGGTCCTCTCCCAGGCCCCGCCGTGTTCGAACGCGGCGAGCACCTCGGGCAGGCTGGGGTCATGGCCGGGCGTGCCGCCCTGCCAATCACCGCTTGCCTGCCAGTCCATGACCGCCCCCGTTCGAAGGAAAGATCATCTTTCAGTTACTAATCGAATACTACTGCGAGGGTCTGACATTCCGGCGCGACGCACCGGGCGGTGGCCCTGACGCCGCAATGGGCGGGGTGATCCTGGGCAGGATCGGTGCGGGGGGCGGGAGGAGCCCATCTTCGTCTGGCGTGCACTGGCGGGAAATGCGCGCCGCGGTGTCGGGGAGGAACGGTGCCAGGTAATTGCCGATGGCCTGGCAGGCGGAAAGGAGCGCGGACAGCACGGCGTCGAGCTCCGTCGATGCTCCGGTCCTTGCCAACTCCCACGGGCGTGCGCGGTTGACGTAGCGGTTGGCCTGATCGGCGATCTGCCAGACCGCCTCGGTGGCGCGGCGGAAGTCGAAGACCTCTAGCGCTTCGGCGATCGATGCCGCGGCGTCCGCCACGGCACGGGCGAGGGGGGAATCGCCCGGCACGCTCACCGAACCCGAACCCGAACCCGAACCCGAAGCCCAAGCCGAACCCGAACCCGAAGCAGAACCGGCCGGTACCTGACCACCGCAGTAGCGGTGGATCAGTGCGACCACGCGACTGACGAGGTTGCCGAACCCGTTCGCGAGTTCGTCGTTGGCACGGCTCACGAGGCGGTCGATCGTGAAGTCGGCGTCGCCGCCCCTGGGGACCTCGCGCAGCAGCCACCAGCGCACTGGGTCCGTGCCGAAGCGGGCGACGAGATCGTACGGGTCGACGGTGGCGCCGCTTGACTTGCTGATCTTCCGTCCGTGTTCTGTGAGGTAGCCGTGGATGACGATGTCCGTGGGAAGGGCCTCGCCGGCGGATAGCAGCATCCCCGGCCAGTAGACCGCGTGGAACCTGAGCACTCCCTTGCCGAGCAGGTGGACGCGACGCGACGCGCCGGTCCACCAGCGGCCGAAGTTCTCGCCGTCGTCGGCGTAATCCAGTGCCGTCAGGTAGTTACCGAGCGCGTCCCACCAGACGTAGATCACCTGGGCAGGGTCACCGGGGACCGGAATGCCCCAGCCGCGCGCGCGTTCGGTGCTGCGCGAGACGGAGAAGTCCTGAAGTCCTGCGTCGATGAGCGCCAGGACCTCATTGCGGCGCTCGGCCGGCTCGATGCGGATCGTGCCGTCGGCGATGAGGCCGCGCAGTTGGCCGGCATACCGCGACAGGCGAAAGAACCAGTTCTCCTCGGACACGAGATCCGGCACGGTGCCGTGGTCGGGACAGCGGCCGCCGGCCAGTTCGGCCGCCGTGTAGAACTGCTCGCAGCCGATGCAGTACAGGCCCTCGTAGGACCTGCGGTACAGGTCGCCGCTGGCGGCGCAGGCCCGCCACAGGCGCTCGACACCCGCCGCGTGGCGCGGATCGCTGCTCGTCCGGATGACATCGTCGACGCTGAGCCGCAGCGGCGCGGCCAGCCCGGTGAAGGTGGCCGCGTTGGCGTCGACGAACTCCTGCACACCGATCCCCGCCGCCTGCGCGGCGAGCACGTTCTTCAGCGAGTTGTCGTCGGTGCCCGACTGGAACCTGACCTGCCGGCCGGCGCCCCGGTGATGGCGGGCGAGCACGTCGGCCTGCACCAGTTCAAGCGCGAAGCCCAGATGCGGGCGCGCGTTGACGTAGGGAATGGTGGTGGTGATGTAGACGGTGGTCATCGGAACCTCCAGGTAGACGGGGCTCCGACCGCCGCGACGGCGGAAAATGAATCGAGGCCCCGTGATCAGGGCCTCGGAAACGGACATGCGTGCAGCGTCAGTGGCCCCGCGAGCGGGGCATCATGCGGCTGAACGCGTCCATGCCTTTACGGTACCCGTGCGGTTCCTAGCCTGCCGAACCATTTAGGCGAGGGTGGCGTTCCGCCAGTCGCTTCAGGTTCAGCAGCTGCCTGCGCGCCATGATCAGGTCGCCGAGTGTCAGGCCGAAGGCTCTCGGCCGGCTTGTCTCCATCACCACCTTGAGCAGCAGGCGCGTCCCGCCGCGATCCTGGGGCACGAGGACGTAGGACATGTAGGCGCCCATGATGGTCCCGGTCAGCTGCCTCCCGGTCTCGACCGACAGGATCCGGCCCAGTGGGCGCCCGCCGACGGTGGTGAACTGCTCCCCCGCGCGCGGCTCCGCAAGGCCGGCGAGTTCCCGTGGCGAGCGCCGGCCGCGGTTGTCGATCCAGTCGTAGGAGTAGGGCGCTATCCGCACCTGCGCCACCCACGGCCAGACCGCCTCGGCGGGCGCCGCCACCCTCACCCCGCGCCAGGCGCGCACCGCGGGCGTGGCGACGAACTCGTCGCACGGGTAGGAGCGGTTGACCTCGCTCTCGGTCACGCCCCATCGATCGCCGATCATGAACCCATTCTGCTAATCACATGCCGCGCATGGACATGCCGCGAAAGGATCGATGCGTGATCATCTGGCTCAACGGAACCTTCGGTGCGGGAAAGACCACGACGGCCAGGCAATTGGTTCGCCGGCTGCCCAACGCCAGGCATTTCGACCCGGAACAAGTGGGCTACCTCCTGGTCACAGCGCTCGATGATCACGAATTCAAGGACTTCCAGGACCTGCCTCCGTGGCGCGAACTTGTCCCGGTCTTCACCGAGAGGATCGCGAGCTTCACCGGCCAGCACCTGATCGCCGTGCAGACCGTGCTCCGCGAGGACTACTGGCACGAGCTGACGCAGGGCTTCGAGCGGACCGCGCTCGACATCTTCCATGTGCTGCTGCACGTCGACTCGGACGTCCTGGCCGAGCGCATCAAGGCGGACCAAGTTGACGCGAAGGCGTGTCAGTGGCGCCTGGACCACATCAGCGACTACGAGAAGTCGCGCCCGTGGCTGGAGTCGGCGGCTGACCTCGTTGTCGACGGCACGAACCTGCCCGTCACCGACGTTGCCGAACGGATCGCGGCGGAGGCGGAGAAGCGCGTCGTTTTCATTTCGTGATCTGGCCGGCTAGCCTCGCAGACCTCTGCTGGACGATCAACGAGAGGTGACCAACACATGCTGGTCCTGACTCAAGCGGCCGCTGAGGTCGTCAAGTCCGTAACGTCCGCCCCGCAGCTTCCTCAGGCGGCCGGCCTGCGCATTTCCTCGTCTGTGGCGGGACCGGAGGACGCGAGCTCGCTCCAGGTCGAGGCTGTGCCAGGACCTGACGCGGAAGACCAGGTTCTCGAGGCGGCCGGGGCGCGCGTCTTCGTGGCGCCGCAAGCCGCTCGCTACCTCGATGACAAGATCCTCGACGCCCAGGTCGACGAGACGGGAAACGCCAGGTTCTCGCTTGGCGTGCAGGAGCCTGGAGAGGTCTAAGTCCCTGCGCGGTACCGTCGGCGACATACCGTACAGCCGCCGGCGGTGCCGCTACCCGCCCTGCGGGATGCCTTCCGCGCTGGCGAGGATCTGCCGCAGGGCCACCACCGCCCGCGCGTGCTGAGCAGGCGAGAGGCCGCCGAGCAGGCGCCGCTCGATCGCCAGGACATGGGGGAACGCGTCGTCGATGACCCGCTCACCCGCTGGCGTGAGGGAGATGAGCGCGCCGCGGCCGTCGGCCGGGTTCGGCGAGCGCTCGACCAGGCCCGACCTCTGCAGCGCGGCGATGCGCTTGGTTACGGCGGCCGCGCTGACGAGGGTGACCGTGCGCAGCGACCCCGGCGTCTGCGGCGTGCCGGCCCGGCGCAGTGCGGCGAGGACGTCGAACTCTCCCCGGCTCAGGCCCAGTTCGCCAAGGAATGTTCCGGTCTCCCTGTCGATGAGCGCGGCTGCCCGCAGCAGCCGGGCGGCGAGCTCCAGCGTGCTCAGGTCAAGACCGGGACGCAGCGCCTGCCACTGCCGGGTGATCGCGTCCACCGCATCGCCTTCTCGCGCCATGGCCGGGATGATACACCTGTGAAGCATTTAGTTCACTAGTAAAATACTTAGTACACTGGTAAACTAAATTGCGTGACGACACTGCCCTTTCCCGCCGCAGGCCTGCGGGCGGCGCTGCCCGGCGCGCGTCATCTGGTCCGGGCCAACTCGTCAGCCGGCGCGCACCGGGTCGCGGTCCGCGCCGGGATTTCCGTGGCCATGCCGCTGCTCGTGCTGTGGCTCGTCGGCCGTCTCGCCTGGTCTCCGTACGCCGCCTTCGGGTCGTTCGCCAGCCTTTACGGCCGCGACCTGGGTCATCGGGCGCGGCTGCGGATGCAGCTCCAGGCTGGCGCGGCGCTCACCCTGGCGGTCACCATCGGCACCGTCGTGGGCTGCTCCCCCGGTCGTCGCTGGCTGGCGGTCATCGTTGTCGCTTGCTGTGCAGCGGCCGGCTCGCTGGCCGGCGACGCGGTCCGGCTGCGCTGGCATCCCGTGGGCCCGCTCTTCATCGTCTTCGGCTCGGCGGCCCTGGCGACCCGCGCCATGTCCTCCGGCGACATCTCGGTCGCTTTCGCCGTCGCGGCGGGCGCGGCCCTGCTCGCGGCGGCGATCGGCACGGCAGGACGGTTCCGCCCGGGTACCCGCCAAACGACAGCCCGGCAAGGGAGCGCCCCGCAAGCGATAGCCCGGCATGCGACAGCCCAGCTAATAACCGCCCGTCCAGTGCCAGCCGAGCCGGCATCAGCCCAGCCCCGCTGGCAGTGGCGGCACGCTGCCCGTTACGCCGTGGCAGTGCTGCTCGCGGGCGCCGCCGCCACCGCGGCCGGCATCGGCCACCCGTACTGGTCGATGGTCGCCGCCGTGGCGGCGGTGACCGGTGCGGACACCACGGCACGAATCACCCGTGCCGTGCAACGGGTGGCCGGCACGCTCGCCGGAGTCCTCGCCGCCGCGGCGATCCTCGCCCCGCACCTGCCGGTTCCCATGCTCATCGCGGTCATCGCGGTCCTGCAGGCCGCGACGGAACTGTGCGTCGGGCGCAACTACGCGCTCGCGGTGATCTTCCTGACCCCGCTCGCCCTGGCGATGGGCACCCTGGCGCAGCCGGTCGGCACCTGGACGCTGCTGCACGACCGCGCGATCGAGACCGTCCTCGGCGCGGTCATCGGCGCGGCGATAGTCCTCGCTGCGCACGTCCGCCCGCCCGGTCACGCTCACCCCGACCGCGCTCACCCCGATCAAGCGGGACGGTCAGCGGATGCCGTCCCAGAGCGCTCGCTCGTCTCCGGCCGGGTCGTCGACCGCGTTGACCGTCTCGGCGAGCAGGCCGGTGGTGCGGCGGTCGGTGTCGTAGGGCGCCCAGCCGGGGTCTCCGTGCGCGATGAAGTCGACCCAGACCCGGTGCACCCGGTCCGCGACCGCTGCTGAGGGCGCGTCACCGACCAGGCCGCGTGCCGTCGGCCGGTCGATGGTGCCGAAGACGTAGGGGATCTCGACCGCGTGGCAGGCGCCGAGTCCGCCGTTGGCCTGCGGCGCGGGCCAGTCGAACCGGTACATCCAGGTTCCCGCCCCCGTCGAAACGGCGGCGCGAGCACGAGCACGAGCCTCGGCCACCCGGATCGCGGGCACGCGGAAGAACCAGTCGCTGATCACCGCGGCCAGCACGTCACCGGGGCTGGCGCCCGGCCGGTTAGCGAGGTACGTGTCCACACCGGACGCGGAAAGGCCATACGCGCCCGCGCCCGCGGCCAGAGTCGGTTCGTCGATGAGATCGATCGTGCCTGGCGCGACGAAGAACAGCCGCGCCTCCTCAACGTTCGACCCGATCAGCAGCGGAACGCTTGAACCGCGGCCCGCGGCGAAACCGGCGAGCGGGGCGTCGGGCAGCACCGCGCCGTCGACGGTGGGCGCGAACGGCAGCAGGCTGAGCGCCAGTTGCCCCCACTTGGCCGGGTCCGGGGCCGTCTGTACCTCGACCACCAGGTCAGACGCGGCGCGCACCAGCTTGTCGAGCGGCACGGCCTTGACCGACTCCCGGTCCACGGGGACGCCGAGCGCGTCGGCCAGGTAGCCGGCGACCGTGCGCGCCTGCTGGGTGGTGAGCGTGTGCGCGCCGGCCCCGCTCTGCGCGATGGCCTGCGCGAACAGGCCATCGGCGAGCGGCATCGACAGCAGTGTCGTCACGCTCATCGCCCCGGCCGACTCCCCTGCGACCGTCACCCGGGCAGGATCGCCGCCGAACGCCGCGATGTTGTGCCGCACCCAGCGCAGCGCCGCGAGCTGGTCGAGCAGGCCGAGATTGGCGGTGTTTTCGCCAAGGGGGTCGTCGAGGAACAGGAAGCCCTCGGCGGCCAGCCGGTAGTTAATGGTCACGCACACCACGCCGTCCCTGGCGAAGGCCGTGCCGTCGTACTCGGGGACGGAGCCCGACCCGTTCATGAACGACCCGCCGTGAATCCAGACGAGTACGGGCAGCCCCGCCGCGCCTGGGTCCGGCGTCCACACGTTCAGGTTCAGGCACTCGTCCCCGCCGATCACCACCTCGGGGAACAGCCGCTCGTACTGCGGCGGGTAGTCCCCCTTGGGCACCGTCGGCCCGTACGCCGTCGCGTCGCGCTCGCCCTGCCACGGCGTGACCGGCTGGGGCGGCCGCATCCGGTTGACCCCGAACGGAGGCGCCGCGTAGGGGATGCCGAGGAACGCGCACACGTTCCGCTCCGCCTTGCCGCGCACGATACCGTCGTTGACCCGGACCACCGGCCGCGTCATCTCACTCATCCGGCGTGCCTAGAGCCCGCGGCAGGTCCACGTCGGCGAACCACTCGGCGGCCGCCCTCGACATGTCTTCTCCGTCGGCGCCGCTCGTCGCCGCGGCCAGTTTTTCGTAGTCGTAGGCGTCCTCGGGGCGAGCGCGGACGTACTGGTCGAGGCGGTGCGCGTCCTCGCCGACCAGGATCCGCCAGGCCCCGGAGCGCACGCCGTCGAGGATGATCGTCGCAGCGCCCGCCGCGGACAGCGGCGCGCTGTCGTAGAAGCCCTGGTTCGCTTCCTTGGCGTCTGCCTCTGGCACGCCGAAGGCCATCATCGAGTTCCCCACGATGTTGGTGGCGATGTGGCCGGGCATGACGAGCGCCACGCGTACGTTCGGCGCGCTGATCCGCAGGTCTTCGATGAGCGCCTCGGAGAACCCCTTCACGGCGAACTTGGCGGTGGAGTACGCCGTGTGCGGCACGCCCGCGCCGAGCGACGCCCAGAAGCCGTTGACGCTGCTCGTGTTGACCAGGACGCCCTCGGGGCTGCGCATGAGCAGCGGCAGGAAGACGCGGGCGCAGTGGTACACGCCCCAGAAGTCGACCGCGAACACCCGCTCCCACATCTCCGGCGGGTCGTTGATGAAGCTGCCGCCGCCGCCGAGCCCGGCGTTGCTGAACACCAGGTCCACGTGATCGGCCCCGTGCGCGGCGAGCGCGTCGTCACGGAACCGCGCCACCTGCGCCGCGTCGGCCACGTCGCACGCGTGCGCGGTGACATTGGTGCCGTCAGGCGCGCCCGCGCGGGCGAGGGCCACCGTCTCTCGCGCGGTGTCCTCGCGCACGTCGCACGCCGCGACGGCGCACCCTTCCGCCGCGAGCTGGATGACGAGTTCCCTGCCCATGCCGGAGCCGCCTCCGGTCACCACGGCGAACTTGCCTGCGAACGTGTCCATGCGACCGCCTCCCGCAGCAAGCGTAACAACGCCGGTCCCGCACGGGAATCCGTCGCTTCGCGTTACTGCCGGTCACCATCGGCATGATCCAGAACGGGTTCGCGGCTCCCCCGTGCCCCTCAGCTCCGCCCGCAGGGATCGCGGCCGTGGCTCCAGGCGGTGCCCTCACAGCAGGGCGAGCAGCTGCTTGGTGTGCCCGGGCAGCTCGACGCTGGCCAGGCCCGTGAAGATGTCCCGCAGCGGCACTGGCTGGTCGAGCAGGACCTGGCGTTGGATAGCAGCAGGGTGGGCAGCAGCGTGTCGAGCTCGGGCTCCGTCAGGATCGGCCCGCCGTGCGCGCACAGCGCGTCGCCCTGGCTGCGGATGCGATCGGCGAGCCCGGCACTGCCTCCGGCGAGCGAGATGACGCGGTCGATGCGCCACGGATCGAGCGCCGTGCGGTTGTCGTAGGTGGCCAGGACGCCGGATGCGACCGCGGAGGCGGCGGCGATGGTGGCGGCGCTGATCAGCGAGACGTGCGCCACAATCTGCGCGGCGTCCCATTCGCCGGACGGCGGCCCGTCGCTCACGGCGCCTGAGCGTGTCACGAGGGCGGCCGCGTCGAGGAACGCGTCGTAGGCGTCCCGCAGCGGGGTGGTGTCCATCGGTTCTCCTGTCAGATATGGGCGGGAGACATCTCCCACGGCGCCTGCGGCAGCACGTCGCCGGTCTCAAGCAGTGACTTGAGGTTCGCGAGCACCGCCGGCCAGCCGCGCGAGATGCCGCCGAGCATCTCCTGGTCGGGCAGGTTCTCGTGGGTGACGGTGAGCCGGACGATGTCCTGGTGCGGCTCGACGAGGAAGGTGACAACCGACGGCTCCCTGGACGGCTCGCTGTCTGGGGCGTCGTCGAAGGTGATGACGAGCCGCGTCGGCCGCTCGGTCGCGATCACCTTGCCGACGACGTCGACGGCGCCGGAACCGTCGGTGCGCCGGTGCTCCCACGGCGAGCCCGGCTGCCAGTCGGAGACGTTGGCGTGCCCCCAGTACCGCGCCGTCAGGTCCGCGTCGGTGAGCGCCTCCCAGACCTGTTCCGCCGTCGCGCGGATGTAGGTGACGTACACGTAGATGGGAACGGTCGTGCTGGTCATGCCGTACTCCTCTGCCTGGTTCTTGATCGCGCTGAGCGCACGCAGCCGGGGCTCGTCGAACGCGGAGATCCAGCGCTCCCCGATCTCGTGGATGGGCGCCGGGTTCAGGTAATGCAGCCGCTCCCGGCCGCGCCGCACGACGGTGACGAGGCCGGCCTGGACGAGGACCTCGAGATGCTGCGTCGCCGACTGGCGGGCCATCTCGAGGCGCTCGCATAGCTCGCCGAGGGTCTGGCCGTTGCGCTCACGCAGCCGGTCGAGCAGCAGCCGCCTTGTCGGGTCGGCCAGCGCCTTGAAGACCTGGTCCAGCGCAGTCGCTTCGGAACTCACGCCTTCATTATGCAGGTAATTACCTGCATAATGTCAAGCGCGGCGCGGCCCGCTGGCTCACCAGACGAACTGCTGCCCGCCGTCGATGTCGTAGGTCGCGCCGGTGAGGGCGGTGTTGGTCATCAGGTGAACCGCGAGCGCGGCCACGTCCGCGGGGGTCACCACCCGGCCGATCGGCAGCGTGCGCCGCAGCTCCTCCCTGCGCTCCTCGAGCTTGTCGCCGAGCAGCGTCGCCGACAGTGGCGTGTCGACGAAGCCGGCCGCGATCAGGTTGGCCCGCACCGGCGCGATCTCGAGCGCGAGCGCCGCGACGAACGGCGGCAGCGCGGCGGTCGCGGCGGAAACGATGCCGAGGCCGTGACCGACCCGCCGGCCGCCGGTGCCGCCCATGAACAGCAGCGTGCCGCCTGGCCGCATCTTGGCGACGGCGTTGCGCGCGACGTCGAGCCCGAGCGCCACGTGGTCGCTGAGCAGGTCGCGCACCTGGTCCGGGTCCATCTCGAGCAGCGGCGCGTAGCGCGGGCCCGCGGCGGTGACGAGCACGTGGCCGATCGGCGCGTCCAGGCTCTTGAAGAAGGCCGCAAGCGCCGCCGAGTCAGTGGCGTCGAACGCCGCGGTCCGCGCCGCGCCGACCGATGCCGCCGCCTCCTCGAGCCGGCCGGGATCGCGGCCGGTGAGGATGACGTCGGCACCCTCGGCGCGGGCGCGGCGGGCCGTTTCAAGCCCGATGCCCGCGCTGCCGCCGATCAGCACCACGGTCTGTCCGGCCAGGTCCGGTGTCATTGACAGTCCTCCGTTCGGGCGGTGAGCGGCTTCCCCACTGCGCCGCTCGCGTCGTCACGGTGCAGCATGCCCACCGCGGGCAGGTCTTCCCCACCCGCTTTCCGGGTTAAGACCTCTGGGCTCCGTACCTGCATATCGGTCCGTGAACCGCGACCGCCCGGCCCCGCGCCGGGGGAGGGTAGGGGCGCGGGACCGGGCGGAGCATGAACGAACTCTCTTTTTTGTTCGCCGTTCGGGATGAGCGGGTTGTTATTCGGTGTGCGGGTGTTTATTCGGTGCGCAAGGCCGCGGCGGTGCGGGAACGGGCGGCCCATGAGGCGGGCGCCAGGGCGCCGGCGACCGCGATGACCAGCCCCGCCAAGGCCAGGCCGATCATCTCCGGCAGCGAGAACACCGACATGACGGATCCCGGGAGGTCGGAGTTGGCCGCGTGGGCCATCGCCGGGAGCACGTTGTGGTGCAGCAGGATGCCGGCCGGGACCGCGACGATGCCCGCGACAAGGCCCGTGACGGCGACCGAGCAGACCACCATGGTGAGTGCCTGCGCCGGCGTCATGCCGAGGGCCTTGAATACGCCGATGTCGTGGGCGCGCTCGCGGATCTGCAGGGCGACCGTGTTCAGCACGCCGAGCCCGGCCACCGCGATGATCAGCAGGGTGAGCATGGCGATCAGGGTGGTGATCGCGATCAGCGCCCTGTCGCCGCCGTGCGTGCCGACGTTGTACCCGTCGCCGAGCGCCGCGCCGAGGCTGCTCGCGTAACTGTCGGCGCTGACGCCGGGCTTGAGCGAGACACGGTACGAGCCGGTGCCGCTGGCCGCCGGGTCTATCGCGGCGAGCGTAGCAGGCGACATGAACATGTTCACGTCGTTGCCCGCCGCGAAAACCTCGCCGACGATCATGGCGGTGACCTTCTGGCCGTCACTGATCATCGTGTAGGTGTCGCCCACAGCCAGCGAGGTGTCGGTGAGGAACAGCGTGTTGACGTCCACCTCCCGGACGCCAGGCGACTGCGAGTACCACCGCCCCGAGATCAGCTGCAGGCCGGACCGGGCCGGGTCGGCGTCGCCGTAGGCGGTGACCGACACGCCGTTGCTTGAGTTGGTGAGGCCGGGAAGGTTCAGGTTGTCGTCAAGCTCGGTCAGGTAGTGCAGCGTGCCGGGCTGGGCGTCGATCGCCGTGACGATGGCGTGCCGCTGCGCCGCAGTCAGCTGCTGCTGGCCGACGATGGTGATCTTCTTGCCGCCCGGCGGCTTGCCGGATACGCGCGGCGGGGTCTGGCTTGGCTTCCCGCCCTGGCCGCCTTGGCCGCCCTGCCCGCCCTGATCGGCGGTTCCGCCGGGCGGCACCGCGTTGACCTGCACCGGCAGCCGCACCCCGTCCGACAGGTCGCTGTAGACGCGGTTCAGCGACGACGCGAGGCCCACGCCGAACGTCACCGCCGCCGCGCCGAACAGCACCGCAACCACCGTCACCAGCGTGCGGCCCGGCCGGGCGGCGGGTGTCGCCAGGCCCAGGGTGACCGGGCGCGGTACGCCGGTCAGCCGGGCGAGCGCCCGCTGGGCGAGGAACCCGTGCCGCGGCCGCGGCGCGCGGCCCGTCGCGATCGCCTGCACGGCGGACATCGCCCCGGCCCGTGACGCCGGGCCGACCGCCGCGGCGACGGTGAGCAGCATGACGATAAGCGGCACCGCGACGTCAACCCAGAACGGCACGCCGAGCACACCGACCTGGTACACCTGCGCGTTCTGCCGGTACAGCGGCGTCGCGAGCAAGTTACCGCAGACCACCCCGGCGATCGCGCCGATGACGGCGGGAACCGCGACGAGCAGCACGTAGCAGCCGACCACCTGGGCCGGGGTGAAGCCGATCGACTTGAGCACGCCGATCCGCGTGGTGCCCGCGACCACCGCGCCGCCGACCACGTTGACGACGATCAGCACCGAGATGACCAGCGCGATCACGCCGAACGCGATGATGAACGGCACCCACGGCGCCACGTTGGACTGCTCGGACTGGCGGACGGCCAGGTAGGAGACCGTGCCGAGGACCGCGCCCTTGGGCAGTGCGGCTGTGACGGCGCCGATGTCGGCGGCGATGTCGGCGCTGCTCGCGCTTGACGCGAAGCGGTAAAGCAGCTCCGCCTGGCCGACGGCGCTGCCGCTCTTGGCAAGGACGCCCATCTCGGACGGCAGCACCCAGCCGTCGGCGGTGTTGGTCACCGAGTTCGCGATGCCAACGACGGTCAGCGTCTGGCCGCCGACGGTCATCGAGGAGCCGACCTGGCCGGGTCCGCCCGCGTTCACCGAGAGCACGACCTGGTTATCGTTCGTCGGCCAGTGGCCCTGCTGCAGGGTGAGGTCGTCGACGGGACCGCTGGGCGAAGAGCGGCCGACGAAGGTATAGGGGACCCCGATCGTGCCGTTGACCTGGGGAATGCTGACCTGCGCGGTGACGCTCTGGCTCGGGAACGGCCCGGCGACGGCGGTGACGCCCCGCACGTGCGCGGCGTTCGCCAGCTGCGCGGCCGAGGCGGCGGAAGTGTCCACGGTGACGGCCACGTCCGCGCCGCGCTGCGCCGCGAACGCGTTGTCGAAAGGGCTGTGCGCGTCCACGAGCATGCCGAGGGCGAGCGTGGACGCGGCGGTGGCGACGAGGACGACGAGGCCGATAATGATGGTCTGGAGCCTTCGGCCGCCAAGCCCGCCGCGGGCGGCGCGGATCACCGCGTTCATGACGCCGCGACCGCCGTGTCCGAGGCGACCCTGCCGTCCGCGATGTGGATGACCCGCCTGGCATACCGCCTGGCGAGCTCGGGACTGTGCGTCACGACCACAAGCGTCTGCCCGGCCGCGTTCAGCTCGAGGAGCAGCGCGCCGATCTCGTCTCCGGTGGCGGAGTCGACCGCGCCGGTCGGCTCGTCGGCGAGCAGCAGCGACGGGCGGTTGATCAGCGCACGGGCGATCGCCACCCGCTGCCGCTCGCCGCCGGACAGCCGGGCCGGGTAGGCGTCGCGGCGGTGTCCGATCTTGAGCGTGCCGAGCAGCTGGTCGGCCCGCAGCCGCGCCTCACGCGCCTTCACCCCAGCTAGCTGCGCGGGCAGCAGCACGTTGTCGCTCACCGTCATGTCGTCGAGCAGGTTGAAGAACTGGAAGATCATCCCGACCTGCTTGCGGCGGAACCGGGCGGCACCGGCCTCGCTGAGCATGTCGACCCGTTCGTCGCCGACTCTGACCGCACCGCTGGTGGGCCGGTCCAGTCCGGCGATGACGTTGAGCAGCGTCGACTTGCCGCTGCCGGACGGCCCCATGATGGCGACCGCCTCGCCGGCGTCAATCCGCATGCTTACGTCGTCGACGGCGGCCGCGGCGGCGCCGTCGTAGCGCTTGGTGACGTTCTCTAGCTGAACGAGGGTGTCCATGAGGCGAAGCTAGCGGCGCCTTGCTGTGGTGCGCGTCACTCTGAGTACTGATCATTTCTAACGGATTCGGCTGACTCCCGTCCGCCCGTCATCCTCCGGATGTAGCCGGGTATACGCACATCGGTGGATGCTGTTGGCGGGATTAGCGGCCACAATGATGAGGTGACAGGACGTATCCGCAGGCTGCTCGCCTTCTTCGGCAGGGCGGAAGCACGCGAGCCCGAGCCGTCGGGCTGGGCGCTCGCGTTTGACGCCGCGGTCGCCGTGGGCGCGGCGGTCGGCGCTGTCTATGAGATGGCGGAACGTTCGCTGACGCAGGCGGTGATCAAGCCGGGCCCCGGCGCGATCGAGCTGGTGAGCCCGTTCGGCGCCCGGATGCTGGTGCCTGTCAAGATGCTGTTGCCGCCACCGGGGACGCACGCCTCGGCCGTCATGATCCTCGCCGCCGCGATGACGGCGCTGCCGCTGGCCGGGCGGCGGCTGTACCCCATCACGGCGTGGCTGGCCATCATCGCCGCGATCCTCATCGTGCACGCCGCCTACGTGCCGCCGGTCGCGCTCGGCACCGCCGTGTACGCCGCCTACAGCGCGATCACGCACAGCAAGTACCGGAACCTGGCGATCGCGGTGGTGGCCGTGGCAACCATCGCCGTCGCGGCCGCGCTCGGCAACACGCTGCCGCGGTTCCCCGGGCGGCTCACCGCGATCTTCGCGATCCTGCCCGCCGCCGCGGCGGGGCTTGGCATCCGGGTGCTGCGCCGCCGCCTCGCCGACTCCACCGCACGGCTCGACCGCGCCGACGCCGAGGCCCGGGCCGCGACCGAGCGAGCGCTGACGGCCGAGCGGTCGAGGATCGCCGCAGAACTGCACGACGTCGTCACGCACAACGTGTCGGTGATGATCGTCCAGGCGGGCGCGGCGCGGAAGATCATGGCCTCCTCTCAAGCGGAGGCCGAGGACGCGCTGCTCGCCGTCGAGGCGACAGGGCGTGAGGCGATGACGGAGCTTCGCAACCTGCTCGGCCTGCTCAGCCCGGCGGCGGACGGCGCCGACGCGATCGACTCCCCCGTTGCCGGCGCTCATGTTGCCGGCTCCCCTGTTGCCGGCTCCCGCGCGGCATCGCCCCTACGCCCGGGTGCGGCGTCTTCCGCCGCGCCGGCTCCGGCCGCGCTGCGTCCGCAGCCGCGGCTCGGCGAGCTCGACGCGCTAATCGGCCGGGTGTCCGCCGCGGGGCTCGCGGTCACGCTCTCCGTCAGCGGAGAGCCGCGGCCGATACCGCCCGGCGAGGACCTGGCCGCCTACCGGGTGATGCAGGAGGGGCTGACCAACGTGCTGCGGCACGCCGGCGCGGCGACCGCGACGGTGACCGTCGACTGGGGCGAGAACCTGTCGATCACGGTCGCCGATGACGGGCGCGGTGCCGCCGTGGACGGCGCGGCCCCGGGCGCGGTGCCCGGGCGCGGCCTGCTCGGGCTGCGGGAACGGCTAGCCCTGTACGGCGGTGAGCTGACGGCGGGGCCGCGGCCGGCGGGCGGCTGGCAGGTCCGCGCGGTGCTGCCGCTGGCCGGCATTCCTGTGGCCGGCCAATGAGCAGCGAATACAGCATCTTCAGCGAGCCGCAGGACGCAGGGCCGCCGACGGTGGTGATCGCCGACGACCAGGCCCTGGTGCGCGGCGGATTCCGGCTGATACTCAAGGCGGCGGGGATCGAGGTGCTCGCGGAGGCGGCCGACGGCGAGCAGGCGGTGGCTGCTGTCCTCGAGCACCAGCCGGACGTGGTGCTGATGGACGTCAGGATGCCGGTGATGGATGGCATCGAGGCGACACGGCGCATCCTCGCGTCCGGTGGCGGCGGGCCGACCCGGATCATCATCCTGACCACGTTCGACCTCGACGAGTACGTGTACGCGGCGCTCGCCGCGGGGGCGAGCGGCTTCCTGCTCAAGGACGTGACGCCGGAGCACCTGGTGGCCGCCGTGCGACTGGTCCGCACCGGCGACGCCCTGCTCGCCCCGTCGATCACCCGCCGCCTTGTCGAGCGTTTCGCCGCCTCTCCCGGGGGGCCGGCCGCGGACGAGGCGGTGCCCGGCACGGCCAGCCGCGGAACCGGCAAGCCGGGCACCGCCGCCGGTTCCGGCTGCGACCTGTCCGCGCTCACCCCGCGCGAGCTCGAGGTGCTCGGCCTCGTCGCCCGCGGCATGTCCAACGCCGAGATCGCGGCGGAGCTGATCCTGTCCGAGGCGACGGTGAAGACGCACGTCGCCCGCATCCTCACCAAGCTCGCCCTGCGCGACCGCGTCCAGGCCGTCGTGCTCGCCTACGAGACCGGCCTCATCTGCCCCGGCGGCTAGCACGCTCAAGACGTTTCGCCCGAATTATTACTCGGGCCAGACCCAGGCGGGGACGGCGCGGATGGGGTGCAATTCGTCGTCGCTGCGTGCCCGCGAGTTCCGCTGCGCCACCTGGGCGCCGAACTGCACGTGCCCGCGGACCGCCTGCCGGAACGGCGCGTCGTCCGGCAGGCCCGCCTCGTCCAGGGCATCCAGGTACAGCGAGACGAACCGTTCCCGCTGCTCATCAGTGATGTTCAGGTTCCGGTGGACGTCAATGATGTACTGGAAGCCGAGTTCGCGGGAGAAGCGGTCCGGGCCGCCGAACGACTCGGCGGTGAACCAGGTCAGGTGGTCGACGTGGGTGGGCACCCGCTCGGTGAACAGCGTGCGCAGCACCGGATCGGCCAGCGCCTTGTCGTAGAACAGCTCCTCGAGGCGGTGCAGTGCCTCGTCACCGCCAGCATGCTCATACAGGCTCTCCGTAGGCATGCCCTCATCGTAGGCGGGAAATCGGCTGGCGGGCCCGCGGGCCCCTGTGGTCAGATGGCGCTCGGGCACACATGGAAGGGGAACGAGGCGATGAACACGGCCGCGACGGTGCTGCCGCTGCTCGGGCTGCGGATCACGGCGGGTCCTGTCGAACTGCGGGGCATCACCGACGACCTGCTCGGACCGCTCGCCCAGCTGGCGATCGACGGCATCCACGACCCGGACTTCATGCCGTTCACCTTCCCCTGGTCGCTGACCGAGGCTCCGGACATGCCGCGCAACGTCGCGCAGTACCACTGGGGCAAGCGGGCCAGCTTCTCCCCCGCCGCGTGGACCGCCGACTTCGCGGTCTGCTACGACGGTGAGCTCGTGGGCGCCCAGGGATTCAGCACGAAGGATTACCTCATCGTGCGCGGCGGCGAGACCGGCTCCTGGCTGAGCCGCCGGTTCCAGGGGCGCGGCATCGGCACGGCGATGCGGCAGGTGATCTGCGCGTTCATCTTCGATCACCTGGACGCGGAGTACATCACCTCCAGCGCATTCCAGGACAATCCCGCCTCGCTCGCCGTCAGCAGGAAGACCGGCTATGTCGACAACGGCACGGAGCGGGTGAACCGGCTCGGCAAGCCCGCGTACCTGCACCGCATCGTGCTGGAGCGCGGCGGTCTCGTCCGTTATGAGCACGAACTGACCGTGCAGGGCGTTCCTGAGTTCCGGCGGTCGATCGGCCTGGATGCCCCCGCCGAGGAGCCGACCGCGTTTACGCGTTACGCGTTACGCGCGGGCAGGTCACGCAGGAACGCGATCAGGCCATCGAAGTAGGTCTCCTGGTCGTCGTACATTGCCAGGTGGCTGCCCTCGGGGCAGTACAGGTACCGGCCGGCCGGCAGCTGGCCCGCCATCATCTCCATGTGCGCCGGGTCCATCGTGTCGTAGCGGGCGCCGATGACCAGCGTCGGCACCTCGATCGTATGCAGGTCGGCGACCCGGTCCCAGCGCGCGAGCTTCGCGTCCGCGCTCATGCCAAGCTCGCTCGGGCCCTGCATCGGCACGTAGATCTTCTGGTTGATGTGCGCGAAGCCGCGCACCACGGGCTCGGGCCAGTCCTTGGCCGGCATCCGCAGCGTGTGCAGCTCGTAATGGTGCGGGACGAGCAGCTCCATGTAGCGCGGATTCTCGATGTCGCCCGTCGCCTCAAGCGCCTTGATCTCCGCGAGCACGCCCTGGTCCATCTCGGGCATCAGCACCTGCTCGGCGTAGGCGGTGTAGTCAGGCGCGCTCGCCATCATGTTGGAGATCACCAGTCCGCGCAGGTGCTCCTGGTGCGCGAGTGCGTACTCCATCGCCAGGATGCCGCCCCACGACTGCCCGTAAAGGACGAAGTTCTCGCGGGCCAGGCCGAGCGCCTGGCGCACCTGCTCCACCTCGTCGACGAACCGGTCGAGCTCCCACAGCGAAGGCTCGTCCGGCTGGTCGCTGAATCCGGAGCCGAGCAGGTCGTAGTGGTAGTACTCGATGCCCGCGCCCGGCAGGAAGCTGTCGACCGCCTCCAGGTACTCGTGCGTGGCCCCGGGGCCGCCGTGCAGCAGCAGCACCTTCAGGTCCGGGTTGTTGCCCACCCGCTTGGTCCACACGGTGAACTCGCCGCGCGGCGTCTGCACGGGGATGCGGCGCGCGCCGCCGCTGATCCGGTCGGCGCGTCCCGAATAGTCCAGGTAACGATCGCTCACGCTCAGCCCCGCTCTCCGCCCCGGCCGCCCATCTGGCCAGCCGGGAACTCCATCGCCACCGTAGCATTCAGGCGTGACGGACAGCTTTTTCGTGCCTCTCGGCGATGACAAGTGGCTGGCGACGGCCCGCACCAGGGGACCGTGGGATCCGGGCGCGCAGCACGGTGGGCCGCCGAGCGCACTGCTCGGCCGTGCGATGCAGCGCTGCGAGCCGCGGGCGGACATGATCGTCGCCCGGTTCACCTGCGAGATCCTCGGGCCGATCCCAGTCGGCGAGCTAACCGTCAGTGCCCGGGTGGCCCGTCAGGGGCGCAGCGTCGAACTGCTCGAGGCGGCCCTGCACGCGGGCGGGCGCGACGTCGCCCGGGCCAGCGCCTGGCGGGTGCTGCGGGCCGACGGCGCCTCGGTCCCCTCCCGGCTCCCCGTGACAAGCGAACTGCCCGAGCAGCCGACGATTCCCGCCTTCGGCGCCGTGAAGGACGGATTCCTGTCGGCCATGGAGTGGCGGGCGGTGCGCGGCAGCTTCCGCGAGCCGGGCCCCGCCACCGTCTGGGCCCGGATGCGCTATCCTCTGGTCCCCGACGAAGAGCCGAGCCCGCTGGAACGGGTGCTCATCGTCGCCGACAACGGCAACGGCATCTCGTGGGAACTCGACATGAAGCGCTGGCACTTCATCAACCCGGAGCTGACCGTGCACCTGCACAGGGAGGCGGTCGGCGAGTGGATCTGCCTGGATGCGCAGACCGCGGTTTCCCCCGGCGGCGCCGGGCTCGCCAACTCGGTGCTCTCCGACTTCGACGGCCCGGTCGGCATCGGCGCGCAGAGCCTGCTCGTCGCGCCCCGGGTTAGACATCCCAAGGGCTTAGATGTCAAGCTGCGAGGGGTTCGGTGTTTGCGGCGCCTGGCCAGGCGGTTGCCTCGTCGTAGCGGGTACCGGTCTTCAGGCAGCCGTGCAGGATGCCGACGAGGCGGTTGCTGAGCTGGCGGAGTGCGGAGTTGTAGCCGAGGCCGCGGGCGCGCTGCTTGTCGTAGTAGGCGCGGGCTCCTGGTGATGCGCTCAGCGCGGAGAGGGCCTGGGACTGCAGGGCGTCGGCTGGCCGGTCGTTGCGGATGAACCGTGCCAGGACGACCTTGCTGCGCCCGGATGCGCGGGTGATGGGGCTGGAGCCGGCGTAGTTCTTGCGGGCCTTGGCGGAGGCGTAGCGGCCGGGCGCGTCCCCGAACTCGGCGAGCACCCGGGAGCCGTTGACGGTACCGATGCCGGGCTGGGACAGGTAGACCTCAGCGTCCGGGTGCTGCAGAAAATGTGCCTCCACCTGGGCTTCCAGCTGCGCGATCTGCTCGTTGAGCACGGTCAGGACGGCGACGGCGGCCTGCACGGCCGCGGCGTAGGCGGCGGTGACCTGGGCGGGCTGGGCCAGCTGCGGGACGCGCAGCGCGTCCTTGATCGCGGCGGCCCTGGCGGGCACGTCGCGGCGGCGGGCCCGTCTCAGCGCGGCGCTGACCTGAGCGAGAGTCAGCTTCGCCGCGGCCGCCGGATCAGGGGCCCGGGCCAGCAGCTCCAGGGTGTCAGCGCCGGTCAGGCCCAGGCCGGCGAAGGCCGCCAGCGCGGCGGGGAAGAACTCCAGCAGCGCCGAGCGCAGCCGCAGGGTATGCCGGGTGCGTTCCCAGATCAGCGTCTGGTGCGCCCGGGCGACCACCTTGATCGCCTGCCCGGCGGCGGTGTCGGCAGCCACGGCACGCAGCTGGTGCCGCTCAGTGCGCACCATGTCGGCCAGGGCGTGCGCGTCGGCGGCATCGCTCTTGGCCCCGGACAGGTTGTAGCGTTCCTTGAACCGCGCGACCTGCTTGGGGTTGAGCCCGTACACCTGGTAGCCGGCCGCGGTCAGTGCCTGCACCCACAGTCCCCGGTCGGTCTCGATCGCCACGACCACCTCGCCGGGATCGCCGTCCTGGCCCAGGTGCGCGGCGATCAGCTCATGCAGCCGGGCGATCCCGGCCGCGCCTTCCGGCAGCCGCCGGGCGGCCAGCTTGCGGCCCGTCTCGTCCTGGATCTCCACATCGTGGTGATCCTCGGCCCAGTCATCCCCGACGAACAGCAACGTCTCAGTTCTCCTCGCATCACGACCACGAAACGACCGGCCACGGCAGCCTGCGGGAGAACGGCTCGCACCCTAATGGATCAGTGCTCACGCCGCGAACGGCGGGCACGACAGCCCAACAGCGGTCATGTCTCCCGGACTCACTGGCAGGGGCACGGTCTAACCCTAGGACTCACGTGCTCCTGGGGGTGTGCAGTGCTCACCCGCCAGCGGCTGCCGGACCGAGTCTGCACCCCTGCGAACTCCCGCTCCTCACGGGGCTGGTGTTCTACGCGGGACTGACCCGGCTAACTCCCATTAGGAGTGGCGGGTTAGGAAGTCCAGCGACTTCGCGTTGAACTCCGTCACGTTCTCGTAGATCGGCGCGTGCGAGCAGTCCTCGAACACGACGAGTTCGGAGTTCTTGATCGCCTCGGTGAGCGGGCCCGCGAACCGGGTGGAGGTCACCGCGTCATGCCGCCCGAAGGTGATCTGCGCAGGCGCCTCGATGAGCCCGAGTATCCCCGTCGCGTCGTGCGCGATCACGGCGTCCGACTGGCGCAGGAAGGCGGGGATGGGCGGCATCGGACGGCCGCGCACGAAGTCGGCGAGCCCGTCGATGTACTCCGGTTTCGCCGCGTACAGCTCCGGGGTGAAGCACCACGGGAAGATGGACTGGATCACCATGTCGGTGGTGTTGCCCAGAGCCGTCGCCGCGGTCTGCCAGCCGCGGACGACCACCCGCAGGAACTCATCCGACGCGGTCCAGCAGCTGTGCAGCGACAGCGTTTTCACCAGGTCCGGGTACTTGGCCGCGAGCCACAGTCCGGTCGCCGCGCCCAGGGACAGACCGCTGACGTGGGCACGGCCGATCCCCGCGGCGCGCATGAACGCCGCCACGTCGTCGGCGAACAGTTCCGTGCTGTAGCGGCCCTCCGGCTTGCCCGACAGGCCGGCGCCGCGCAGGTCCACGGTGTAGCAGGTGAACCGCTTGGCGTAGTCCGCCACCTGGAACGCGTAGCAGGCCTGGTCGGCGGCCAGGTACGGAATGAGCACAAGCGGCTCGCCCTCGCCCTGCACCTCGTAATAGACCTCGATATCGTTCGCTTCGACGTACGGCATCGTCGCCTCCACGGATACGGCGGCACCGTTGCCGCCCGCTATGGGACGACGCTAGCCCGGCAAGCCGGAATCCGAAATGATTCCGGCATGAGCATTCTCGGCACGATGCTGAAGAACCGGCGGGCCGGAGAGGCCGACCTGGCGTGGAATCTCCCCGGGCTTGACGGCCGGCAGACGCTCGGCCTGTCGAGCGAGGCGTTCGCGGACGGCACGCCGATTCCCGTGGAGTACGCGGCCAAGCGGGCAGGCGGACGTGAGGTGTCTCCGCCACTGTCTGTTCGCGCTCGGCACGCCCGCCGTGACCGACGAAGCGCAGGCCGCGCGCGCCAATCCGCGCGCGATGCTCGACGCGGTGCGCGCCCCGGTGCTCGCCCGCGGGCGCCTGACCGGCAGCTTCGAGCGGTAGGCGGCCTTCGCCGCGACCGCGGGCGTTTCCGTGACAGCAGCCGATGCCTTCGTGCGCTACATTGCTGTCGCAGGGGCAACATTCGAATAGCGAGGAATGCGACGTTGGCGGCTGCAGACGGGCCCGTGCCCGAGACGGCTTCCTGGGACCTGGGTCCCGACAGCCGTCTTGATATCAGCGTGGCGCACATCGCGCGGGTCTACAACTACTGGCTTGGCGGCAAGGACCATTTCGCGGCCGACCGGGCAGCGGGCGAGGCCACGATCGGCGTCTATCCCGGCATCCAGCAGTCCGCCAGGGCGAACCGGGCGTTCCTCGCCAGGGCCGTGCGCTACCTGGCCGAGACCGAGGGCATCCGGCAGTTCCTCGACATCGGCACCGGGCTGCCGACCGCAAACAACACGCACGAGGTCGCCCAGGCCGCCGCGCCGGACAGCCGCATCGTCTATGTGGACAACGACCCGCTCGTGCTCGCCCACGCGCGGGCGCTGTTGACGAGCACCCCGCAGGGCGCCACGGCCTACCTCGACGCGGACCTGCGCGACACCCGCAAGATCCTTGAGCAGGCGGCGGGCGTTCTGGACTTCGGCCAGCCGGTCGCGATCATGCTCATCGCGATCCTGCACTACATCCCGGACCTGGGTGAGGCGCGCGACATCGTCGCCCGGCTGCTCGCCGCCGTGCCCGCCGACAGCTTCCTGGTGGTCTCGCACGCGGGCAGCGATCTGTTCCCCGACGAGATCGCGGCCTTCGAGAAGAACCTCAACGATCACCTGCCGGGCGATACGCACGTGGCACGGCCGCGCGGCCAGGTGTCCCTGTTCTTCGAGCACACGACCCTGCTCGAACCCGGCGTGGTGCGGGTCAGCGAATGGCGGCCGGAAACCGCCGAGGAGGCCGAGAGGCCAACGACGCTTTGGGGCGGCATCGGGCGTAAGTAGGACCGACCGTGCTCGCCGGTTAATAGGTTGCGATCCGGCGGTACCACGCCGCTACCGTGGTGGCGTGGAAGCCGGCGACGTGATCCAGGTGCTCGACGCGCTCGACGCGGCCGGCGTGCGGCACTGGGTGGGCGGTGGCTGGGGTGTGGCCGCGCTGGCCGGCCGCCAGACCCGTGCGCACCGCGATCTCGATCTGAACGTAGACGCGGAAGACCTCGACCGCGGCCTCGCGGCGCTCGGCCTGCTCGGCTACGTCACGGAGACCGACTGGCTGCCGAGCCGGGTGGAACTGCGGGCGCCGGGCGACCGCTGGGTTGACGTCCATCCGGTCGCCTTCGACTCAGCGGGCAACGGCAGGCAGCACGACATGGACGGCGGGTTCTTCGAGTATCCGCGCGGCGTTCTCGTCCGCGGGCTGATCGGCGGCCGCGTCGTCGGGTGCCTGTCGGCCCGGCAGCAGCGCCTCTTCCACAACCTCGGGTACGAGCACCGCCCCCAGGACGTGCACGACCTGGCCCAGTTGGACCAGCTCGAGGCCGGCGTCAATCCCGGACCTGGGAATTTCTCATCCTGAGAACCGGTTACCCTTGACGAAGCGAAGGGGAGTAGCTCTTCAGCCGGACCGTCGACATGCTGGCCCTTTAACCAGGGCCCGGCGCCCGGGAGCCCATGCGGCTTGAGCGAGACCTTCAGGCCGATGCCGCATGCGCGCGCCGGGTGCCCCTTCTGCTTTTCTCCCGGGGGTTCGCACGGTGCGTTACGACCGAATGAGGAGCCCGTCCGGATGAGCCTGGCGATCGCCGCAACCGTCTTTGCCGTCATCTTCACGGCAGAGCTGCCAGACAAGACCGCACTCGCAAGCCTGATCCTTGGCAGTCGTTACCGGCCCACCTGGGTGTTCACCGGAGTCGCGGCCGCGTTCGCGGTGCACGTCGGGCTGGCCATCGCGGCCGGCAGCCTGCTTGCACTGCTGCCCCACCGTCCGGTCGAGTTCGTGGTCGCCGCAGCGTTCGCCATTGGCGCGATCCTGCTGCTGCGCGGCCGTCACGAGGAAGGCGGCGACGAGCACGTCGAACTGTACGGCAAGCCCTCGTTCTGGCGGGTCGCATGGACGGGCTTCGCGGTCATCCTCGTCGCCGAGTTCGGCGACCTCACCCAGATCGCCATCGCCAGTCTCGCCGCCCGCTACCACGACCCGCTGTCCGTCGGCATCGGCTCCGCCCTTGCGCTCTGGGCGGTTGCGGGCATCGCGATCGTCGGTGGCCGCGGCCTGCTGAAGGTCGTCCCGCTGACCTGGATCACCCGCATCGCCGCCGTCATCATGCTCGCCATGTCCGGCATCAGCCTGGCTGCCGCCTTCTCCTGACCCTTTGGACGCCACCGGGGCGGCGCGAGGCGATTTGCTTGTAGGGATACAATGAATATATGTCTACAACTAATCGGCGGCAGTGGCTGATCCTGTGCATCTGCTGCATGAGCCTGCTGATCGTTGGTACCGACGTCACGATCGTCAACGTGGCGCTGCCCGCCATCAGGCGCGAGCTTGGCGCCTCGGTGAGCGGCCTGCAGTGGTCCGTTGACGCGTACACCCTGGTGATCGGCAGCTTCCTGATGGCCGCGGGGTCGACGGCCGACCGCTTCGGTCGCCGACGCGTGTTCCAGGTCGGCCTGACCCTGTTCACCCTCGGCTCCCTGCTGTGCAGCCTGGCGCCAAGCGTGACGGCGCTCGTCATCTTCCGCTGCGTGCAGGCCCTCGGCGGTTCGATGCTCAACCCGGTCGCGCTGTCGATCGTGAGCAACACATTCACCGAGCGGCGGGCGCGGGCCAGGGCGCTTGGCGTGTGGGGTGCGGTCTTCGGCATCAGCCTGGCGCTCGGCCCCGTGCTCGGCGGGTTGCTCGTCACCAGCCTGTCCTGGCGGGCGATCTTCTGGATCAACATCCCCATCGGCATCGCCGCCATCATTTTGACGCAGCTGTTCGTCCCCGAGTCTAGGGCGGCCACGGCGCGCCGCTTCGACCCCTGGGGCCAGCTGCTTGTCATCGTCTTGCTCGGCACGCTGACCTACGGCGTCATCCAGGGACCCGGGGATGGCTGGGACTCGCCGGTGATCGTGGCGATGTTCGCGACCGCGGTCGCCGCCGCGGTCGCGCTCGTCCTCGTTGAGTCCCGGCGCAGGCAGCCGCTGCTTGAGGTGCGGTTCTTCCGCAGCGTGCCGTTCAGCGGCGCCAGCCTGATGGCCCTGCTCTCCCTCGGCGTGCTGGCCGGATTCCTGTTCCTGAACACCCTCTACCTCCAGGACGGCCGCGGCTACAGCGCGCTGCATGCCGGGCTGCTGACGCTCCCCATGGCCGTGATGATCATCGTGTTCGCCCCGGTCTCCGGCCGCCTGGTCGGCAGCAGGGGCCCGCGGCTGCCGCTCGTCGCGGCCGGGCTGCTGATGACGCTGGCCGCCGTGTTGCTGCTCCGGCTCGGCAGCGGCACGTCGACCGGCTACCTGCTTGGCTGCTATGTGCTGTTCGGCGTCGCGTTCGGCCTTGTTAACGCGCCGATCTCCAACACCGCAATCTCCGGCATGCCCAACAGCCAGGCCGGGGTGGCCGCCTCAGTCGCCTCCTCGAGCAGGCAGACGGGATCGGCGCTCGGCGTGGCGGCGGCGGGCTCGATCATCGCCGGGGCGTCCGGCTCCGGGCTCGCGTCCGCCAGCCACGCGGCATGGGCGCTGTTCGCCGCCTGCGGGCTCGCGGTCGCCGCGCTCGGCTACGTGTCCACGGGCCGGCGCGCGCTTGCCACGGCGGACCGGGTCCGTGCCATGCTGTCCGATGACGAGCCAGCCGGCCCAGCCGGGGACAGGCCCATCGGCACCGATCGGGGCGGGGTCACCGATACCGGCCGGGGCAAGGTCACCGGTACCGCCCGGGGCCGGGCCAGCGGCACCGCCCGGGGCAGGGTCACCGGCACCGCCCGGGGCAGAAAGGAACGCGACCGTGACGCGGCAATCGACCGGTGACGACGACAAGGCCGAACGCGTCTGGGCCGCCATGCGCAACCTCGTCGCGAGCCATCCGCGCAAAGAGCTGATCCGCCACGCACTTGACCTTGGCCGCGGTAGCGGCCGGGTCAAGTCGCTGATGTGGCTGTCCGAGGGGCCGCTGTCGCTGAGCGGCCTTGCCGAGGCCATTGGTGTGGACGCGCCGTATGCCACCCTCATCGTGGACAGCCTCGAGGAACGCGGCCTGGTAGAACGGCAGCCCGACCCGGAGGACCGGCGACGGAAGCTGGTCAGTCTCACTCCGGCCGGCACCGAGGCCGTCATCCGGGTGATCCAGATCGACAGGCAGGCGCCGCCCGGCTTCGCCGCGCTGAGCGCCGAGGAACTCGACTCCCTCCACGAAATGCTTCGCCGCGTGGCGGCCTGGCGCGCGCCCGCGCCCGGCGATGGCGAGCCGGGGTAGGGCGCTACGATCGCGCGCATGAGGAATCCCGGATGAACGAGCCTGCCGCGCAGCCCGCCGCGCCGTACGGCGACTTCCAGCTCGAGATCTACCTGGCCGGGCTTGGCGGGACCGTGCCCACCCTGCCGGTGTCCTTCGCCGAGCTCGAGTCGCGCGCCGCGCAGGCGCTGCCGCCCTCGGTGCTGTCCTACGTGGCGGGCGGTGCGGGCGACGAGCATACCCAGCGCGCCAACGTGGCCGCGTTCCGCCAGTGGGGCCTGATGCCGCGGATGCTGGTCGGCGCGTCCCGCAGGGACCTGTCGGTGGACCTGTTCGGCCTGCGGCTGCCGTCGCCGGTGTTCCTCGCACCGATCGGCGTCATCGGCCTGTGCGCCCAGGACGGGCACGGTGACCTGGCCACCGCCGAGGCCGCGGCCAGGATGCGCGTGCCGATGGTCGCCTCCACGCTGTCCGCCGACCCGATGGAGGAGGTCGCGCCCCGGCTCGGCGAGACCCCTGGTTTCTTCCAGCTGTACACGCCGACCGACCGCGAACTCGCCGAGAGCCTGGTGCACCGCGCGGAGCGGGCGGGCTTCACGGCCATCGTGGTCACCCTGGACACCTGGATCACCGGCTGGCGGCCCCGCGACCTGGCCACCAGCAACTTCCCGCAGCTGCGCGGCATGTGCCTGGCGAACTACACCTCGGACCCGGTGTTCCGCTCCCGGCTCGCCCAGACGCCAGAAGAGAACCCGATGGCCGCCGTCGCGCACTGGGCTGGCGTGTTCGGCAATCCGCTGACCTGGGACGACCTACCCTGGCTGCGCTCGCTGACGCGGCTGCCGCTGATACTCAAGGGAATCTGCCATCCCGATGACGCGCGCCGCGCGATCGCCGCGGGCGCCGACGCCGTCTACGTCTCCAACCACGGCGGCCGCCAGGCCAACGGCGGCCTGCCCGCCCTCGACTGCCTGCCCGGCGTCGTCGAGGCCGCGGCGGGACGCCCGGTGCTGTTCGACTCGGGCGTCCGTTCCGGTGCGGACATCATCAAGGCGCTCGCACTCGGCGCGACCGCCGTCGGCATCGGCCGCCCCTACGCCTACGGGCTCGCACTCGGTGGCGCCAGGGGCATCGAGCATGTGCTGCGCACCCTGCTCGCCGAGGCCGACCTGATCATGGCCGTGGACGGGTATCCCGCCCTCGCCGACCTCACCAAGGACGCGCTGCGCAGGGTCACCGCAGTCTGAGAGGCGCGCGCTACAGGTGCGCGGCCAGCCAGGCGTGCACGTCGCCGACGTGCTTCTGCAGCAGGGTCAGGTGGCCGTCATCGTCAAGCAGCCGCGCGTCCACGCCGGGGATCTGCCCGGCGAGCCAGGCGCCGTGCGACTGCGGCACGAACTGGTCGTGCTGGCCGTGCAGCAGCAGCACGGGCACGGCGATGTCCGACAGCTCGAACCCCCACGGCCTGACCATCGCCAGGCTGTCGGCCCAGTAGCCCTCGGGACCCGGCGCGAGGCCGTCGCGCATCGTGAAGGCGAGGTACTCGGCCAGGTCCCCGGTGAGCACGGCGGCGTCCACCGGGGTGAGCAGCGACGCCATCGCCGCGGCGATGTCGCTGCCGGTCACCTCCCGCATCTCCGCCCACTCCCGCTTGTGCTTTTCCACGGCGGCCGCCTCGTCGGAGATGATCAGCTGCACGTCCTCGACGTTGTCCTCGCCCATCCCCGCGAAGTAGTCGCCGATGCCGTCGGCCGGGTAGGGCGCGGGTGAGGCGAGCGATGCCGCGGCCGCGACCAGGTCAGGCAGCAGCGCCGCACACGCCAGCACGTGCGGGCCGCCGCCGGAGATGCCCCAGGTCCCGATCCGCTCGAAACCGAGCGCCGCGCAGATCGTCCGCACGTCGGCCGCGACGTCGGCGATCGTCCGTTCTGGCTGCGGCGTCGAGCCGCCGTAGCCCGGCCGGTCCCAGCAGACCAGCCGCAGCCCCCGCGCGGCCGCGTCGGCGACGATCGGCGGGTACAGGTGCCGCGAGTTCGGCGTTCCCATGTGCAGCAGCAGCGGCTTGCCCGCCGGATCGCCGAGGTCCTGGACCGCGAGGGTCCGCCCGTCCGGCGTGGTGATCTCGTGCTCCATCGCGCCTCCGCCCTGCACCGCCGCGCCCGGTCACGCGGCCTTATGCCGCATCCTACGCAGCGGGGCCTGAAGCCACCCGTTCTTCTCCCCCGGCCCCGGTGAGCGCGGCGAGGTCGACCGACGCGGCGATGGCGAGGTAGCCGTCGTCGTTGGGATGGAGGTGGTCGCCGCTGTCGTAGCCGGGCAGCAGCCGCCGCGGGTGCCGGGGGTCGCGCAGCACCTGGTCGAAGTCGGCGACGCCGTCGAACGCGCCGCTCCACCTGATCCAGTCGTTGACCGCCTCGCGCAGCCGGTTGCCCGCGTGGCTGTAGTACCAGGCGCCCTCGTGCGGCTGCAGGGTCGCGCCGACGATCCGCAGGCCGCGGGAGTGCGCCAGGCCGATCAGCCGCTGGTAGGCGCCGGTGACCTCGCCGAGCGGCAGGTCAGGCCTGGTGGCCACGTCGTTCGTGCCTTCCCAGAGGATGACGGCGCGTACTCCCGACTGCCCGGCTGCGTCCCTGAGAAACCGGTCGAGCGCGCTCTGCCCCGACGTCCCCGCGTCGGCGAGCAGCTTATTGCCGGCGATGCCCGCGTTGAGCACGGACATGCGCTCGCCTGGCGGCAGCTGGCGCAGCCGGCGGGCGAGCAGGTCCGGGTAGCGCCCGTTGGCGTCCAGGGTGGAGGCGACGCCGTCCGTGGTCGACGGGCCGAATGCCACCACCGCGCCGCGCACGGTCGCGTTGCGCACGTCGACGCCGTCGAGGAAAAACCATGACGTGCTCTGCTGCCCGAAGGACCCGCGGCCCTGGTCGGCGCCGTGGTCGCCCGCGGCCGAACGGTAGCTGGTGCTGAGCGCGGCGGGATGCCAGGTCGCCGGGCCGGTTGGGGCCGCGAAATAGAGGGAGACCGCCAGGTCGGCGCCGTCGTCAACGGACAGCGTCACCGGATCGCTCCACACGCGCTCGCCGACGGGGATGGTCACGGCTTGGTCGCCGCCGAAGGTGACGGCGCGCGTCGTGCCCGGGACGGTCGCCGCCCCGGCAAGGCGGACCGCGACATGCGCGCCGCCCAACCGCAGCGGCCGCTCGCCGAACACATTCGACAGCCGGATCCTGACGGCGCTGCCGCCAACGGCCGCATGGATGATGTTCCTAATCGTCTGGTCGCGGAACCCGGACCGCGACCGCCCGGTCGGCGCTGGAACCACGTGCGCGCAGCTCCACGTGCCAAGCCATCCCTCGCCGCTTGCCACGGCCGGCGCGGCCTGAGTCGAGCTCCGTCGCGTCGTCATGCGCACTCCATGGGCACGGCCGGTCTACCCGGATTGTCTGACACCCCGCGCGGAAAGGCATACCCAGCCGACGATCCGATGAACCCTATAGAACAGGTAGAAATAGTTGTCTTACGGCCAGCGAGGTTCAGCCGAGGTCGGCATGCGGTGCCGGATCGCCAGGTCGCGGGTGAAGAGCACGATCGCGGTCTCCATCACTGCCCGCGCCTGGTCCGCGCCTGCGTCGCTGTCAGCGTGATGCCCGCGACCTGCGCCGGGGCAGCGGGATGAATCCGCTCGTCCGTGCGGCGTAGTCAGCGTAGTCCGGGCGGGATCGCGCCATCCGATTGTCGGTGAGCCGCTGGCCGGTGCCCCGGGTCAGCACGAAGGTCATCAGCAGCGGTGAGATCACGGTCAGCAGCTGGATGGGGGCGGCGTAGCTGATGAGGAACAGTCCCCACCACATGCAGGCGTCGCCGAAGTAGTTCGGATGCCTGGTGTACCGCCACAGGCCGCGGTCCATGATCTTCCCCCGGTGGGCTGGATCCGCCCTGAAGCGCGCGAGCTGCCAGTCGCCGACCGTCTCGAAACAGAACCCGACGAGCCAGAGCACGCTGCCGATCGCGGTGACCGCGCCGGCCGGGCCGCGCTGGACCATGCCAGCGGGCAGCGGCAGGCACGCCAGGTACAGGCTGAGCAGCTGCGGCAGGTAGACCACGCGCAGCGCGTAGGAGTTCCGGTTGCCTGGCGCGCGGTCAAGCAGCTCTCGGTATCGTGGGTCCTCCCCGGCGCCCCGCGCCCGCACGGCCACGTGCACCGCGAGCCGGATTCCCCAGATGACCGCCGCGCCGAATAGCAGCAAGCGGCGGACCGGATCACCGTGACCGGCCGAGGCGAGGAAACCGGCCGCGCCCGCCACCGCGATACCGGCGCCCCAGGACACGTCCATCACGCTGTGCCTGCCGGTCCTGGCGCCGACAGTGAACGTGACCGCCACCAGCACGAGCAGCGCTCCGGCGGTGATCAGGGCCGTGAGGCCGAACGAGCCCGCCGTCATTCGCGCCTGGCCGCGAGTATCTGGTCGACGCCCATCCGGCCCTCTTCGAAGGCCAGCGCACCGCCCGCCAAGTAGAGCCGCCACAGCCGGGCGCGCTCCTGCCCGATGATGGCCTCGACGGCGGGGAGATTCCGTTCCAGGTTGTAAAGCCATGCCCTGATGGTCCGCACGTAATGCGGCCGCAGCGCCTGGACGCCGAGCACCTCGAGCCCAGAATCCTCAAGCAGCCCGATCGTCTCCCCAACCGGCCGCATGTGCATGTCGGCGGCGACGTACGACTCGATGAAGGCGCCGCCGCCGGGGGCGCGCCTGCCTCGCGACATCTGCTGGATGAGCAGCCGGCCGCCTGGGCGCAGCAGGCCGTGCAGCGCCGCGCAGAAGGCGGGGTAGCCGTCGGCGCCCACGTGCTCGCCCATCTCAACGGACGCGATCGCGTCGTACGGCCCGCCCGCGGTTTCCCGGTAGTCCTGGATCAGCACCCGGGCCCGGTCGGCGAGGCCGAGCCCGAGCAGCCGCTCTCGGGTATGCCCGCCCTGCTCGGCGGAGAGGGTGACCGCGGTGACCTGGGCCCGGCGCGACGCGGCGTGGACGGTGAGGGACCCCCAGCCGCAGCCCATGTCGAGCAGGGAGGCATCCGGGCCGAGCCTGAGCTTGCCGCAGATCAGGTCTAGCTTGTCGCGCTGGGCGTCGGCGAGGCCGTAGCTGGGGTCGTCGCTCGTCCAGTACCCGGATGAGTAGGCCATGGAGGGATCGAGAATCAGCTGGAAGAACGAGACGGGCAGGTCGTAATGACCGGCGATCACGGCCCGGTCCCTTGCCTGGCTGTGCGGGCGGCCCGAGTGTCTGATTTCGGAGTCAGGCGGCGAGGGCGGGAGGCCGAGTACGCCGAGTCGGCTTGCCGCGAGCGCCGCCGCCGCCGCGGCATCGGCCCACCGGCCGGGGCTCCAGCCCGACCACCTTCCCCGGGCCGCACGGCCGGACCGCGCTGCCCCGGCCGCGCGCAAGGCTCGGCGGAGCCCGTCAGTGAGGTCACCTTCGACATCGAGGTCGCCGCTGACGTAGGCGCGCGCGAGCCCGAGCTCTCCTGGCCGCCATAGCGCGCGGCGCAACGCGAGCGGTGAGCGCAGCACCACGGTGGGCGCGCCGGCCGGCCCGGCCTCGCTCTCGTCCCAGGCACGCACCCTTACCGGGAGGTCCACGCCGGCCTGGGCGGCCGCCCAGGCGATCGTCGTCGCGGCGCCGGGCTTCCTGGTCGCGCCACGCGTGCTCATGGCCGCTCCAGGGTGAGCTGGCTGACGTCCAGGTAGCCGGCGCGGAAGCCGGCCTCGGCGTAGCACAGGTAGAACAGCCACATGCGAGCGAAAACCTCGTCGAAGTCGAGCGCGGCGACCTCGTCCCTGCGGGCGATGAAGCGATCCCGCCAGATCCGCAGCGTCTGCGCGTAGTGGGCGCCGAAGTCATGCCGCTGTACGACCCGCAGCCGGGTGCTGCGGCGCAGGCTGTTCTCGATCGCAGTGACCGAGGGAATCAGGCCGCCTGGGAAGATGTACTTCTGAATCCAGGTGTAGCTGCCCCTGCTTGCCATCATCGCGTCGTGCGGCATCGTGATCGCCTGCAGCGCGACCCGGCCGCCCGGTGCGAGCAGGTGATCGAGCTGGGCGAAGTAAGTATCCCAGTAACGCTCGCCGACCGCCTCGATCATCTCCACCGAGCAGATGACGTCGTACTCGCCTTCCACGTCCCTGTAATCGCGCAGCTCCACGCTGACCTGCCCGGACAGCCCTGCCTCGGCCACCAGCCGCGCCGTGTGCTCGTGCTGCCGCTCGGAAATCGTGACCGTGCGGACCACGGCACCGCGCTGTGCCGCCTGGATCGCCAGCCCGCCCCATCCGGTGCCGATCTCAAGCAGCCGGCAGCCCGGTACCACCCGCGCCTGGTCGAGCAGCCGGCCGATCTTGCGGCGCTGTGCCTGCCCGAGCATCCGGCCGACTGGCGACCCGTCGGCAGTGGTCTCGAACAGGGCCGAGGAATACGTCATCGTCTCGTCGAGGAAAAGGGCGAAGAACTCGTTAGACAGGTCGTAGTGGCGGCCGATGTTGCGGCGCGCGCCCTTCCTGGTCTGCTCGTCCGCGGCCGGCTGCCCGCGCATCGCCAGGCGGCGCAGCCGCGCAAGCGGTGACGGCACGAGATTGCCGACGTGCGAGGCGAAGACGGTCAGCAGGCCGGTCAGGTCCTCGCAGTCCCACTCGCCTGCCAGGTACGACTCACCGAATCCGATGAGGCCGCCCGCGCCGAGGCGAGTGAAGAAGGCACCGGGATCGTGGACCGTCATGAGCGGCGCGGAGGCGGGCCCCGCGCCGAGCTGGCCGCTGCCGGACAGCCGGACGCGGATGGGAAGCCGGGCCGCCGCCGCGCAGAACAGCGCGCGGGCGATCTGCCCGCGCATCGCGGAACCGCGCGCCACGGCGACATCTGGCCACCGGACTGGGTCGATGACCCAGTCGGCGTCTTGCTTGATGCTGGTTATCACTGGACTCCCTCTTGCGGATGGCGCGCAGGTCGCGGCACCGGCCGCAGCCCGCGCGCGTACAACTTGATCCCCTGCCACCTGATCCGCGCCGACACCATCACGGTGGAGCAGGGATGCCGCACGGTGGCTCGCAACAGTGCTAGCCGGGTGGCCGGCACGGCGGCGCCGCGCACGCTGGCGGCGAACAGGTACCCGTTCGGCCGGTGCAGGGTGATGCTGAGCGCCAGCCGCTGCGCCGGCCGCGGCAGGCTCATCTGATACCAGCCGTCGACCGGGTGGTACGGGGAGACGTAGAGCTCCTTGCCGGCCCGTGCGCGGCCCTGGCCGTCGGTGTGCAGCAGGTAGGCGTGAAGCTGCCCGTAGGTGTTGTGCACCTCCGCGATCACGCAGTCAAGCGTGCCGTCCGCCCGATGACACCAGTACACGGACAGCGGGTTGAATACGTAGCCGAGCACCCGGGCGTGGGCGAGCATCAGCACCTGGCCGCCATCCAGGTCGACGCCGCGGGTGCGCAGGAACTCGTCGACGTTCTCCCGGATGCTGCGCCCCGGGTCGCCGAGGTGATCAGGAGCGCCGAATCCGGCGAGCAGTGACCGCCAGCCGCCGGGCCGCGGCAGCTTGTCGATGTCAACGAGCCACTCATACGTGCGGTAGCTGAACACGTTGCGCAGCGGCGTGGGCCTGGCGTGGACGATCCGGCATTCGTAGAGCACCGCGCCCTCGGCAAGCGGCCGGTCCCGGCCTGCGCGCCCGCCACCGCGGCGACGGCCGACGAGGGACGGAGTGGCGGCGCTGGTCACCAGACACCGCCCAGGGCTAGCGCGGCGGCCGCGCCTGCCCGGCAGCCGTCCTCGTGGAAACCCCAGCCGTGGTAGGCGCCAGCGAACGCCGTGACCGAGGTGTTCAGGCCAGGTAGCCGAGCCTGCGCGGCGACCGACTCGGCGGTGTAGGCCGGATGGTCATAGTCCATCACGGCAATGACGCGCGACGGGTCGACGTCCCGGCTGCCGCCAAGCGTGACGATATAGTCCTGGTCCGGCGGCAGGCCCTGCAGCCGATTCAGGTAATAGCTGACCCGGGCTGGTACCGAGGCTTGCCCGTCATCGCAGCTGAGGGTGTAGTTCCAGGCTGCGCGGACCGCCGCACGCGCCGGCAGCAGCCGGGCGTCCGTGTGCAGTACCGCCTGGTTGGGCGTGTAGCGGAACGCGCCGAGCACCGACCGTTCCGCCTCGGTGGGCGGGTCGAGTAGCCGCAGCGCCTGATCGGGGTGGGTGGCGATGACCACCGCGTCGAAGTCGAGCTCGGCGCCTGAGGCGTCCCGCACCGTGACCCCGTCGGGGTGGCGGCGGACCGAAAGCACCGGGGACGACAGCCGCACCCGCGCAAGCGTGGCCGCGATCCGCTCGACGTAGCGCCGGGACCCGCCGGTCACCGTCCGCCACTGCGGCGACCCCGAGACCGACAGCATGCCGTGGTTGGCGAGGAAGGCGAACAGGTACCCGGCCGGATATGCCAGGGCCAGGCCCTGCGGGCACGACCACACCGCCGCGACGAGCGGCGCAGCGAAGTGCTCCGTGAAGTACGCAGAGAAGCCGCCTTCGCGCAGGAAATCGCCGAGCGAAGGGCCGTCGGCCGGCACTTGCCCAGCCGCACCCGCCGCCAGCAGCCGGCGGCCAGCCCGGTGGAACCTCGGAACGTCGGCGAGCATCCGCAGGTACCGCTGGCCGCCCCCGGGCAGGCCCGCGCCGACCCCGGCCAGGCCGCGTTTGCCCGCGTACTGCACGCCACAGGCGGAGCAGCTGACCGACATGCTCATCTCCGCGGCCTGCGTCGCCACGTCGAGCTCGGCGAACAGCCGGGTCAGCAGCGGGTACGTCCGCTCGTTGTAAACGATGAACCCAGTGTCCACGGGTACCCGCCGGCCGCCGGACAGCGCGGCCAGATGCGTGTCGGCGTGCCCGCCGAGCCGGACGGCGGCCTCGAAAAGGGTCACCTCGTCGGTGCGCGACAGGATGTAGCCTGCCGTGAGCCCGCTGATGCCGCCCCCGATGACGGCGATCCTGCGTCCGGTCACCCTTTCCACCGCTCATCCCCAGCTGTCATGTGATCTCCCGCCCGTCTTCCTCGTGGTAGCCACGCGCCTTCATTCGATGGCCGCCGGTCTTCAGATTGGTGCTGCTTGAGTCGGGCGTGACGGTTGCCCGGCACGCTGGCTGGCGGACGGCGAGGTACCTCGCCGTCGCGGTCGCGGCCGAGGACGTGCCGCAGCGCACCCTCAAGGCCCGGGTACCGGAACGGGTGGCCTGCAGCGGCCAGCACCGCCGGCTGGACGCGCTGGCTCGCCGTCGCCAGTTCCCTGGCTCCCTCGGCGCCGAGCATCAGCCGCGGCCCGGTGGCGGGGACCGGGACCAGCGCCGGCCTGCCGAGCACGTGGCCCAGGGTGCGCGCGTAGTCGGCGTTCCGTGCCTGCGCAGGTGCCACCGCGTTCACCGGTCCGGCCATGGCGGGATCAGTGACCGCGCGTAGGTAGATGTCCAGCAGGTCGTCGATCTCGATCCAGGGAAGCCACCCTGTGCCGTCGCCGATCGGGCCGCCGAGCCCCGCGGCGAACAGCGGGCGGAGCAGCCGCAGCATGCCGCCGCGCGGGGTCTGCACGATGCCGGTGCGCACCTGGACGGATCTGATTCCCGCCGCCGCGGCGGGGGTCGCCGCGTCCTCCCAGGCGGCGGCTACGTCGGCCAGGAACCCCTCGCCTCGGCCGCTGTCCTCGGTCAGGATCTCGTCGCCGCGGTCGGCGCCGTAGAACCCCGCCGCCGACGCCGTCACGAAGGCGCCAATGCCTCCCGTTGACCTGGCCGCCAGCGCGGCGAGCGCACGAGTCGGGCCGATCCTGCTCGACCAGATCTCGCTCTTGCGCTCCGGGGTGAAGCGGCCGCCGATCGGGGCGCCCGCGAGGTGGATTACCGCGTCCGCACCGGCTAGCAGACCCGGGTTTGGAGCGTCAGGCCGCCACTCACGCTCGTCGTCATCGCGGGCGGGCCGGCGGACCAGCCGGATCACCCGGTGGCCTCCGGTCGTCAGCAGCGCGGCGAGCGCGGTGCCGACCACACCGCCCGACCCGGTCAGCGCGATCGTCAGCGGCCGCGGGCACAGTGCGGCGGCCCGAGCGTGCGCGGCCAGGTCTGCCGCGAGCTGCCGGTGCCGGTAACCGAACATCGACCGCAGCGCCCACGCGGGAACCGGCGTGGAGACGACATCGGTCATCAGGGTGCCGCCGGCGCTTCCTGGCGCGAACAGGTGGGCGTGCCGCCAGCGGAGCGCGGTCCCGAGCGGTGGCAGCAGCTCGTCAGCGAACTGGCGCCCGGCCTGGTAGGCGTCCGGGTCGTGGCCGGCCACCCAGCGCAGGCCGCCTGGCAGTATCAGCACCGCCCGCCCATCGCGGACCGAAGGTGCCTCCCGCGCCACGCGCGCCGGCTGCCATGGCGGCATCAGGCGCGTGATGGCCCCCGGCCGGGTGTGCCAGGCGAACACCTCAGCGGGCTCCGCGAGCACCACACTTGAGTACGTGAGTCCCATATCCGTGCCGCCTCCTTCGGTCCGCGACATTTAATCAATACTAAACTACACTAAAAGCTGGAGTTGGGAAGGACGCCATGCAGCTACGTGATGCGGCCGAGACGCTCGGCGTGCACTACCAGACCGCCTACGGCTGGGTGCGCCAGGGCACGCTGCCCGCGCGCAAGACGCCACGCGGCTACGAGGTGGACGAAAGCGACGTTCGCGAGCTCGCCGCACTGCGGGCGGCGGGCGACGAGCCGCCGCGCGAGGTCCGGGTCAGGAACTGGGCGGCGCAGGCGGACCGGCTATACGCGGCCCTCGCGGCGGGGGACGAGGCGCAGGCCAGGCATGACCTGGCGCGCCTTGACCCTGGGGTGCCGCTGAGCGTGCTGTGCGATCAGGTGATCGCCCCGGCGCTGCGCCGGCTCGGCGCGGGGTGGGCCACCGGACAGGTGTCGATCGCCGCCGAGCACCGAGCGACCGCGATCTGCGAGCGGCTCATCGCCACCAGGGTGCACCAGCCGCAGGGCCGCCCCCGGGGCGTCGCGGTGACCGCGACGCCACCGGGCGAGCGGCACGCGCTTCCGGCCTTGATGGCGGCGGCCTGCCTGCGCGAGGACCACTGGCAGGTGCACCACCTGGCCGCCGATCTGCCCGCAGCCGAGGTCATCGCCATCGCGGCGGAGACCGGGGCGACCCTCATCGTGTTGTCGTCGGCCACCGCGAGCGCGGTCAGTGCCGCCGCGAGCGAAGCCAGGGAAATTGGCGTGCTGCTTCCGGCGGTGCGGGTACTGGCCGGCCGCCCGGGGGACACGCTCGCGCGGCTGCGCGAGCTTGCGAGGTCCGCCGACAGCTCGTGACCTGGCGGCACGGCGGGAAGGCGCGCCTCAGGCGGAGTGCTGGTCCTGGGTGAAGGCGGTGGCGGACGCCGCCCAGGGGGCGGGCGAGACGGGCGCGTGGCCGGGAACCCGCTGGGCGAAGGCGCGCCTGGCGACGGCCATCAGGGACAGCAGTGAGTGCTCGCGGGCGGCGAACGCGTTGAAGTCGAGCACGCCGCGGTCGGCCTTGGCGCGGGCCAGGGCGAGTTCGGTCGCGGCGAGCTGGTAGTCAGACATCGCGGCGGAGGCGCCAAGGCCGCCGATGCCGCGCGCCCAGGCGCGGGCGAGGCGCCGCTCGCGCAGCGAGGCGAGCATCGCGATGTCGTCGTCGGTGATCAGCCCGGTCCGCTCGTAGCCAGGCAGGCAGTGCCGGATCAGGCCGATCATCCGGCGCCTGTCGGCGACCAGGATCACCAGCAGCGCGACGAGCACGCAAGACATGATCAGGTAGGCCGCCACCAGGCCCGCCGTGCCGTACAGCGACAGGCCGTTCCAGGTGCCGTGCAGGATCATCGCCGCGAGCAGGCCGAGCCCCACCGCCCACGGCGCGCCGCCCCTGCGGCTCGCCGCGTAGGCGACGCCGAGCCCGGTCATCGAGGTGAATATCGGGTGCAGCAGCGGCGAGACCAGGCCGCGCAGCACGAACGTGTAGCCGAGCAGCTCGATGCCGCCGCGTTCCGGTGTGACGAACGCGTTGATGTAGTACCCGACGTTCTCGATCATCGCGAAGCCGAGGCCGACCATGGCCGCGTAGATGATGCCGTCGGTCGGTCCGTCGATCTCGGCGCGACGGCGCCACAGCAGGCCGATGAGGACCAGGCCCTTCAGCGTCTCCTCGACGACCGGCGCGCCGAACGTGGCCGCCACGTACTCACCGTTCGTCGCGCCGAGCGCGGGCATGGTGACGTACTCCAGGTCGGCGGTGTTGACGATCAGCGCGGTCAGCGCGGCGATCCCGGCGCCCCAGCCGAAGGCGAAGGCCAGGTTGGCACGCGGTTCCGGCTCGAGCCTGTCCATCCACAGCACGAGCGCCACGAGCAGCGGCACGGGCAGCAGGGCGAGCGGCAGCGCGATGGCGAACGGCGTGGCGCCCTCGCCCGCGGTGAAGGACTGCGTCGCGTCGATGCCAAGCGCGACGATCGCGCAGGTCGCGGTGACCGCGATGCCGACGATGAATCCGACAGGCGTCCGGCCCGGGGGACGGCCGGCGAGGATCGCCTGGGGATCCCGCCATGAGTCGGTCATAGGCGGAAGCATACTGTCCAGGCCCGCCGTCACCGGGTGCGCGGCAACCCGGTGACAGCACGCGGCGCGCATATAAATTGGTCTAGACCGGTGGCGTTAGGTGGTCTAGACCAAAGATCCGGTGAACCTTGTATAAACGGTCTCCCCGGCCGTTGCGCCGCTAGCGTGTCGGGATAGGCTCTTCAACGTGGCATGGTGGCCACGGGGGACTTCGCCGTGCCCGCGTTCCGCCGCGCACTCGAGCCTTTCCGCCGTTACCAGGCGGACGCCAGAGAAGAAGTCGTGCAGAAGGGATCTGTGACATAACGGTGAGCAACCACGCCCTTGACTGGACGGCCGCGGACAAGCGGGCCGTCGACCTGGTCCGCGTCCTCGCGATGGACGCCGTGCAGAAGGCGGGCAACGGTCACCCCGGCACCGCGATGTCCCTTGCGCCCGCCGCCTACCTGCTCTACCAGCGGGTGCTCCGGCACGACCCGGCCGACCCGAAGTGGCCGGGCAGGGACCGGTTCGTGCTGTCCTGCGGCCACTCCTCGCTGACCCTGTACATCCAGCTGTACCTGTCTGGGTACGCGGTTTCGCTCGACGACCTGAAGGCCTTCCGCACCTGGGGCTCGATCACCCCCGGCCATCCCGAGCACGGGCTGACCGCGGGCGTCGAGACCACGACCGGCCCGCTCGGCCAGGGCCTGGGCAACGCGGTCGGCATGGCGATGGCGGCGCGCCGCGAGCGCGGGCTGCTCGACCCCGATGCCGCGCCCGGAGAGTCGCCCTTTGACCACTTCGTCTACTCGATAGTCTCCGATGGCGACATCGAAGAGGGCATCACCCACGAGGCGTCCGCGATCGCCGCGGTGCAGGAGCTCGGCAACCTGGTTGTCATCTACGACGACAACCACATCTCGATCGAGGACGACACGGTAGTCGCCAAGTCCGAGGACGTCGGCGCCCGCTACGAGGCGTACGGCTGGCACGTGCAGCACGTCTCCTGGGTGACCGACAGCGGCTACCAGGAGAACGCCCAAGCGCTGTACGACGCGCTCGAGGCTGCCAAGGCCGTCACCGACAAGCCGTCCTTCATCGTGCTGCGCACGATCATCGGCTGGCCCGCGCCGAACAAGCAGAACACCGGGGCCGCACACGGCTCCGCGCTCGGCGAGCCCGAGGTCAAGGCGACCAAGGAGATCCTCGGCTTCGACCCGGCCGTGACCTTCCCTGTCGAGGAAGAGGCGCTGCACCGCGCCCGCGAGGTCGCCGCCAGGGGCAAGGCGCTGCACGCGGAGTGGGACGCATCGTTCGCGGACTGGGAAGAGGCCAATCCGGAACGGGGTCGTCTCTTCGCCCGGCTGTCCTCCCGTTCCCTTCCCGAGGGCTGGGGAGCCGCCCTGCCGGAGTTCCCCGCCGATGCCAAGGGCATCGCCACCCGGAAGGCGTCGGGCGAGGTGCTGAGCGCGCTCGCGCCGGTGCTGCCTGAACTGTGGGGCGGCTCGGCCGACCTGGCCGAGTCCAACCTCACCACGATGAAGGGCGAGCCGTCCTTCCTCCCGGCCAACCGCCAGTCCGCGATGTGGCCGGGCAACCCCTACGGGCGGACGCTGCACTTCGGCATCCGGGAGCACGGCATGGGCGCCATCCTGAACGGCATCGTGCTTTCCGGCCTCACCCGCCCCTACGGCGGCACGTTCCTGCAGTTCAGTGACTACATGCGCGGCGCGGTGCGGCTGGCCGCGCTGATGGAGCAGCCGGTCACGTACGTGTGGACGCACGACTCCATCGGCCTGGGCGAGGACGGCCCGACGCACCAGCCGGTGGAGCACCTGTGGTCGCTGCGGAACATCCCCGGCCTCGACGTGGTCCGCCCCGGTGACGCGAATGAAACGGCGATCGCGTGGAAGACGATCCTGGAGAAGACCGACCGCCCGGCCGGCCTGTGCCTGTCGCGACAGAACATGCCGACGTTCGACCGGACCGAGTTCGCTTCGGCCGCGGGCGTCGCCCGTGGCGCGTACGTGCTCGCTGACGGTTCTGACGTGATCCTGATCGGGACCGGCTCCGAGGTACAGATCGCCGTGGCGGCACGGGAACTGCTCGCCGCGGACGGCATCTCGGCGCGGGTTGTGTCGATGCCGTGCGTGGAATGGTTCAAGGAGCAGGACGCTTCCTACCAAGAGGAGGTGCTTCCGATGGCGATCCGGGCCCGGGTCTCGGTCGAGGCGGGCATCACTCCCCCGTGGAAGCTGTTCGTCGGCGACGCCGGTGAGTCAGTCGGCATCGACCACTACGGTGCTTCCGCCGCGGAGTCGGTGCTCTACAAGGAATTCGGCATCACCGCGGAGGCCGTCGCGGCCGCCGCGAGGACCTCCATCGCGAAGGCGCGGGGCTGAGCGCGAAGCCCGCAGACCCAGTGCCTCAGAAAAGCTAGAGACGGAAGGAACGCGGTCACAATGACTGACGTACTCGGGGAACTCACCCAGGCCGGCGTGTCGGTCTGGCTCGACGACATCAGCAGGGAGCGGCTGCGCTCCGGCAACCTGGAGTCCCTGGTCAGGGACTTCCATGTGCGGGGCGTGACCTCCAACCCCACCATCTTCGCCAACGCGCTCGCCAAGGGCAACGCGTATGACGACCAGATCAAGGACCTGGCCATCCGCGGCGTCACCGTCGAGGAGGCGTCCCGGATGATCACCACCTATGACATCCGCTGGGGCGCGGACGTGCTCCGCCCGGTCTACGACGCCTCCGGCGGCGTCGACGGGCGGGTGTCCATCGAGGTCGACCCGCGCCTCGCCCTCGACACGGAGAAGACCGTCGCCGAGGCTCGCCAGCTATGGTGGCTGGTCGACCGGCCGAACGTGTTCATCAAGATCCCGGCGACCGCCGCGGGCATCCCCGCGATCACCGCGACGCTGGCGCAGGGCATCTCCGTCAACGTGACGCTGATCTTCTCACTCGAGCGCTACGGCGAGGTCATCGACGCCTACCTGGCCGGCCTCGAGCAGGCCGTGGAGAACGGGCACGACATCGCGACGATCGCGTCGGTCGCGTCGTTCTTCGTGTCCCGGGTGGACACCGAGGTCGACAAGCGCCTGACGGCCATCGGCACCCCAGAGGCGCTGGCGCTGAAGAGCAAGGCGGCGATCGCCAACGCGCGGCTCGCCTACGAGCTGTACGAGCAGAAGCTGGACACCCCGCGCTGGCAGGCGCTCGCCGCCAAGGGCGCGAAGGTGCAGCGGCCGCTGTGGGCCTCGACCTCAACGAAGGACCCGTCGCTGCCCGACACGCTCTACGTGGTCAACCTGGTGGCCGCCGACACGGTCAACACCATGCCGGAAGCGACGCTGCACGCCACCCAGGACCACGGCGTGCTGCAGGGCGACACCGTGCACGGCACCTACGACGAGTCCCGGGCGCTGTTCGCCAAGCTTGAGGCGCTCGGCATCAGCTACGACGACGTGACCAAGGTTCTCGAGGACGAGGGCGTCTCGAAGTTCGAGGTCTCGTGGGGCGAGATGCTCGCCACCATCAAGAACGAGCTCAACCTGAACTCGTAACCGGATCGGGCTAGGACCTACAGGAGGATCCGCTTATGGACGTGCCGAACGCCGGCACCCGGGGGCCGGCGCCGGCGAACCCGGGGGTGATCGCGGCGTCGGGCGACCCCGTCAATCCGTTGCGCGACCCGCGAGACCGCCGGATCCCGCGGGTCGCCGGCCCGTGCGTCATGGTGATGTTCGGTGTCACCGGAGACCTGGCGCGCAAGAAGCTCATGCCCGCCCTGTACGACCTGGCCAACCGGGGCCTGCTGCCGCCCGGATTCTCGCTGGTCGGCTTCGCCCGCAGGGACTGGGAGCACGAGGACTTCCAGCAGATCACCTATGAGTCGGTCAAGGAGCACGCGCGCACCCCGTTCCGTGAGACGGTGTGGCAGCAACTCCAGGAGGGCGTGCGGTTCGTCCCCGGCGAGTTCACCGACGACGCCGCGTTCGACCAGCTGGCGGAGACCGTCCGCCAGCTGGACCACGAGCGCGGCACCGGCGGCAACTACGCGTTCTACCTGTCCATACCGCCGAAGTTCTTCCCCACTGTGGTGGAGCAGCTCAAGCGGTCGGGCCTGTCCGATCCCGGGCCCGCCGACGAAGCGGGACACACGCCGTGGCGCCGGGTCGTGATCGAGAAGCCGTTCGGGCGCGACCTGGAGACGGCCAAGGAGCTCAACGACATCGTGGACGCGGTCTTCCCCGCCCACTCGGTGTTCCGCATCGACCACTACCTGGGCAAGGAGACCGTCCAGAACATCCTGGCGCTCCGCTTCGCCAACTCGCTGTATGAGCCGATCTGGAACCGCGGCTACGTGGACCACGTGCAGATCACCATGTCCGAGGACATCGGGATCGGCGGCCGCGCCGGGTACTACGACGGGATCGGCGCCGCCCGCGATGTCATCCAGAACCACCTGCTGCAGCTGCTAGCGCTGACCGCGATGGAGGAGCCGGTGTCGTTCGACGCCGACTCGCTGCGCCAGGAGAAGGAGAAGATCCTGTCCGCCGTCCGGTTGCCCGCCGACCTCGCCCAGGGGACGGCGCGCGGCCAGTACTCGGCCGGCTGGCAGGGCGGCCGCCAGGTGGTTGGTTACCTGGAGGAGGAGGGCATCCCCGCCGACTCAAGGACCGAGACTTACGCCGCCGTGCGGCTGTCCGTCGACACGCGGCGCTGGGCGGGTGTCCCGTTCTACCTGCGCACCGGCAAGCGGCTCACCCGGCGGATGACCGAGATCGCGCTGATCTTCCAGCGGGCGCCGCACCTGCCGTTCGCGGCCACCGACACCAAGGAACTCGGCAAGAACATGCTGGTGATCCGCGTCCAGCCGGACGAGGGCGTCACCGTGCGGTTCGGCTCCAAGGTGCCGGGCTCGGCGATGGAGGTCCGCGACGTGAACATGGACTTCGCCTACGGCGAGTCGTTCACCGAGTCCTCGCCCGAGGCCTACGAGCGGCTGATCCTCGACGTGCTCATCGGCGATCCGCCACTGTTCCCGCGCCAGGAAGAGGTCGAACTGTCCTGGCGCATCCTGGACCCGATCGAGCAGTTCTGGGCCGAGAACACCAAGCCGGAGCAGTACGGGTCAGGCTCGGCCGGGCCCGCGTCCGCGGACGCGATGATGGCCCGCGACGGCCGCACCTGGCGCAGGCTGTAGGAGAACTCATGACCATCGACCTCACGGACACCACCACTGGCGCCATCGACCAGGCGCTGACCGAGGCGCGGCGGCGGCTCGGCGGCATGACGCTCGGCATGGTGCTCACGCTCATCATCGTGACGGACGAGGCGGCGCAGTACGACGCCATCCGGGCCGCCAACCAGGCGGCCCGCGAGCACCCGTGCCGCATCCTCACGGTCATCAGCCGCAAGCCGAAGGCGGACTCGCGGCTCGACGCCGAGATCCGGGTCGGCGAGGCCTCGCCGGGCGAGACGATCGTGCTGCGCATGTACGGCATGCTCGGCCAGCACGCCGACTCGGTCGTCGCGCCGCTGCTCGTTCCTGACGTCCCCGTGGTGACCTGGTGGCCCGACTTCGGCCCCGAGGTCCCCGCCAAGCACCCGCTCGGCGCGCTCGCGCAGCGGCGGGTGACCGACGCGGCGACCGCCGAGGAGCCGCGCGCGGTGCTCGCCGCGCTCGCCGCGGCCTACCAGCCCGGCGACACGGACTTCGGCTGGACCCGGTCCACCCCGTGGCGCTCGCTGCTCGCCGCGACCTTCGACCAGCCGCACCCGGCCATCAGCGCGGGCGAGATCGCGGCCGAGGAGGACAACCCGACAGCGGACCTGATCGCGGCCTGGCTCGAGCTGCGGCTGAACGTTCCGGTATCCCGCACCGTCTCCGGCGGTCCCGGCATCACCGCGGCGCTGTTCGCGACGGCCGAGGGCGAGATAAGGATCACCAGGACCGACGGCAGGACGGCCACGCTGTCCTGGCCGGGACGGGTCGACCGGATGGTCGCGCTGCACCGGCGCGACACGGAAGAGCTGCTCGCCGAGGAACTGCGCAGGCTCGACCCGGACGAGGTCTACGCGGAGACGCTCCAGCGCGTGCTCGCGTCACCGCCCACCTCGGCCACGCTGGCCGATGAGTCGCCAGAGGCGGACGCCGCCGACGCCGTTGACGGGGCTGATGGCGCCAGCGTCACCGTGGCCGACGGCGAATAGGGAGGCTTTTCTTGTCCGTTCCCGAGGTCCTCATTCATGCCAGCGGTGACCTGCTCGCCAGCGCGGCCGCCGCGCGCACCGTCACCGCGATGGCCGACGCGATCGGCGCCGCCGGGCACGGCCACCTGGTGCTGACCGGCGGCGGGATCGGCACGAAGGTCATGGCGGCGATCGCCGCCGCGCCCGCCAGGGACGCTGTCGACTGGCGCCGTGTCGACTTCTGGTGGGGCGACGAGCGGTTCGAGCCGACCGGCGACCCGGAGCGGAACGAGACCGGCGCCAGGGCCGCGCTGCTCGACCATCTCGGCGTGGACCCCGCGCGCGTGCACACGGTCGCGGGGCCCGACGGTCCCGACGGCGATGACCCGGATGCGGCCGCCGCCAGGTACGCCGCGGAACTGGCCGCCGCGGCCGCCGACGGCGCGCTCGTCCCCGCCTTCGACGTGCTGATGCTCGGCATCGGGCCGGAGGGGCACGTCGCCTCCATCTTCCCCGACTCCCCCGCCGCGCGCGCCGGCGGTTCCGTGGTCGCGGTCCGCAACTCCCCCAAGCCGCCGCCTACCCGGATCTCGCTCACCTTCGGCGCCATCCGTGCCGCTCGCGAGGTCTGGATCCTGGCGAGCGGCGAGGAGAAGGCCGAGGCGGTCGCCCTGGCGGTGACCGGGATCAGCCAGGACAAGCTCCCCGCGGCGGGCGCCCGCGGCACGGAGCGCACCCTGTTCCTGCTCGACGAGGCCGCGGCGGGCAAGCTGCCGCGCGCCTAGGCCGCGGCCGGCGCCGGGATAGCAGCGCCAGTGTCAGTGGCGGCGGATCGAGGCCGAGATCGACACGAGCACGACCACGACGATGAACAAGAACACCATGCCGGGCGCGAGCGTGCCGTGGGAGACGAGCAGGATCCAGACCGCCAGCGGTATGAGCACCCCTATCGGACTGCGGCGCCGCCGCACCGGGAGTTCCTGCGGGTCATCGGTTGGTGCCGGCGCGGGCAGTGGCCGGTGGAGGGGCATGGGGGCTTGCGGTTCCGGATGGCGCCCCGGCACATCCGTACCGAGCAGCGGCTGCGTCGGCAGGTCGATCGTGAGCCTACGCAGATCGCCCCAGGTCTTGCTGGCATAGGCGGCCGACATCCGCTCGTCGAATTCCTCGATGTCCAGCCGGCCGGCCGTGTAGGCCTCCCGCAGCGCGGCTACGACAACATCCCGGTCAGCGTCCGAGGCGCGAATGGGGTCATCGGTGGCCATGGGCAGTACTTCCCCTCGGGAGGCAGGCCTTTTCCATGGTACAGCGCCGGCTCCCGGCGCTCCTCACCCGATGCCGATGGACTTGGCATCACCGGCCGCATGGGGGATAAACGGCTCCAATATGATCTGGCCATGCCCCCGCCCCCCATGACCGGGAGTCACTTCATCGTCTGCGGCGACAATCCGCTCGCCCACCGCATCGCAAGCGAACTGACTCAGCGGTACGGCGAGGAAGTCGTCATCGTGCTTCCCGACAAGCTCAAGGACCACGGACCGCAGATCGCCGCGCTGCCCGGTGTCACCGTCCGCGAGCACGCCACGCTCGCCGGCGAGGCGTTCACCGACGCGGGGATCGCCACGGCCCGGGCGCTTGCCCTCGTCGGCACCGATGACCTGGCGAATTTCCACGCGGCGCTGCGCGCACAGGAACTCAACCCGGACCTGCGGCTGGTCGTCGCCGCCTATAACCGACGGCTCGGCGATCACATCACCGGCTTCTTCCGCGACTGCACGGTGCTGTCGCGCAGCCAGCTGGCCGCCCCGGCGCTAGTCGCCGCTGCCCTCGGCGACGTGGCGCCGAGCCATGTGCGGGTGTCCGGCCAGACGCTGTTCGTGGCCAGGCGCGGAGACGTGCAGGCGGGGCAGGTGCTGTGCGGGCTCGCCGTCACCGACGACCTGGGTGACACCACGCGGATCGTCGCACCGGAAGATCTGGGCGATGACGGTGACCTGGTGCTCGCCGTGGCGGACGGGACGCCGCGGGACCCGCTCGCCAGGGAGCGCCACCCCGTGCGCGGCGCGCTGCGGATGACCATGCGGCTGCTGTGGAACAAGTTCGGCGTCACGTTCACGGTCCTCGTAGCGCTCGCACTGGCCGGCTTCGTCCTGCTCGCCGCCTCGGACCACGAGCCGGGCGACGTGCTCTACCTCGGTGTCATGGACATGACCGGGTCCGCGCTGACCAGCGTGAAAAACCACATTGCTGAGAAGATCGCGCAGATCCTGCTGACGGTCGACGGCATGGCGCTGCTCCCCCTGGCCACCGCGATCATCGTCGGTGCCCGGCTGACCGGCTCGATCCGCGGTGAGCCACGGGCGCGCGGCGGCCACGTGATCATCGTGGGCGGCGGCGATGTCGGGACCCGGGTGGCCGGGGCCCTGTACGACCTCGGCTTCGACTTCGCCGTCATCGACCAGGACGCCAAGGCCAGGGGCATCGCGTTCGCGCGCGCCAAGGGCATGCCCGTGGTGATCGGCGACGCGCCGAGCGAGCGGACGCTGCGCCGGGCAGGTCTTGACGGCGCGATCGCGCTGATCTCGGCGACGAGCAGCGACATCGTCAACCTGGAGACCGCGCTGCAGGCCAGGGCGCTGCGCGGCGAGGACTTGCGGATCGTGCTGCGCCTGTTCGACGACGACCTCGCCCAGCGGGTGACCCAGACGCTCGGCGGCAACGTGGTCTCCCGGTCGGTCTCCTACCTGGCGGCACCCGCGTTCGCGGTCGCGATGCTCGAGCACAAGGTGCTGCGGACCATCCCGGTCGGCAGGCACGTCCTGGTAATCGCCGACGTGCGCGTGGAGCCGGGCTCTGACCTCGCTGGCCGTCCCCTCGCCGACCTGGAGGGGAACGGACTCGCCCGGGTGCTCGCGCTTGCCGAGCACGGGACGCCGCGGTTCGACTGGACACGGCGCCGCGACCGCCGGCTCGCCGTCGGTGACCGGGTGATCGTACTCGCCACCCGCGCCGGATTGTCCACCTTCCTGGCAGGCAATCGCCCGCCAGTGGTCACGGCTTAAATATTGTTAAAATCCGAAAATTTCGTTAATTTCTGACAAATGGCCTTTGACCCGCTATGCGGAGAATAGCGGGCTATCGGGGCATAAGAAATCATCCGTCACTTTGTGCTATCCAGCCTCAATTTTTTCTGGCATGCCAACCTATCGCGGTAGACTAACCAGAGAGTTACGCTATCAGCGGAATGTGATCCGTCCTGGCGATAGCCAGGGAGCTGGTCTAGCTCGGAGGCAACGTTATGAGCGTCAGCGAAGACCGCGATGCGTCAACCACGGTCCAGCCCGCGGCCGCAGCCGCACCCGTCGCCGACCCGGCCCCGCTGGGCCTGGCGGCGTTCGCACTAACAACTTTCCTGCTGTCCGCGGTCAACGCGCACTGGACATCGGGAAACTCGGCCGGCTCGGCCTTCCTCGGTTACGCGCTCGCCTATGGCGGGCTCGCGCAGTTGCTCGCAGGCATGTGGGAATTCAGGAACAGAAACGTATTCGGCGCCACCGCGTTCTCCTCGTACGGCGCATTCTGGATCGGCCTGTTCATCTGGATAAAGAACGCGCCGACGGCGACCGGTCACGATCTCGGCTGGATCCTTCTCGCGTTCGCCATCTTCAACACCTACATGCTCATCATGAGCGCCCAGATCAACCTCGCCGTATTCGGCGTGTTCCTCACGCTGGAGCTCACCGAGATCTTCCTCGCCATCGGCAACTTCACCGATGGCGGCACCGGAGGACTCAGCCAGTTCGGCGGCTACCTGGGCATCATCACCGCGTTCGTCGCTTGGTACGCCTCGGCGGCCGGCCTGGCCAACGGCCTGAACGGGAAGATCAGGCTTCCCGTCGGCAAGCCGTTGATCTAGCGGCGTCCCCCTGGGAGACATTCGCGCGCTGGGCACCCGATACGATGGCGGCCTTTGCCATCGGGCGCCCAGCGCGCGTCGTTCCGTTGACACCTGTACCGTAGGGCAGTCAGCCGCTTCGGTTCGGGTGAAAACGGGAGGATTCGCAGTATGCAGGTGCATGGCGGGCCGCCTATCGACCTGTCTGCGCAGGTGGCCAAGGTGAGAGCGAAGACCAGGCCGTGGAAGTCGATCATCGCGCTGATCTTCGCGATCGGCGCGGCGGTCACCGCCGGGTGGGCGCACAAGCACTTCTTCGCCACGGATCCCAGCCTTAGCTGGGTCATCACGGCGGTGACCGCCATCGCCTTCTGCGTCTTCGCTAGCGCGGCGACCATCGGCCTGTCGGGCAAGGCACGGTCGGTGCTCGAGCCCGTCATGGGAACCGCGCACGCCGCGATCGTCCGCTACGCGCTCGTCCTCATCGGCGCGGTCACCACGCTGATCGTCACGCTCGTGCTGTTCGGGGTCCCGGTCGGCCAGCTTCTCCTCGGCGGGGCGCTGACCAGCGTGTTTGTCGGCATCGCGGCGCAGCAGGCGCTGTCCAACGTGTTCGCGGGCATCGTGCTGCTGCTCGCGCGCCCGTTCAAGGTCGGCGACGCGGTCCGGCTGCGCGCCGGCGCCCTGTCCGGCGAGGTTGACGGCACGGTGAGCGAGATCGGCATCACCTACGTGCGGCTGTCCACCGTCAACGGCATGCTGTCGGTCCCGAACTCGCAGGTGCTCAACGCGGTCATCGGCCCGCTGCCGCCGCAGGGCAGCCAGCCGCCCATCACCCCTGACCCCTGGCCGCAGGCCGCCGTCGCGCCCGGCCCACCGCTCGCCGGCCCGCCGCAGGCAAGCCCGTCGCCGGCGGACTCATCGCGGACCGACCCCTGGCAGCTGTCCCGCGCGCAGGCGGGCCAGGCGGCGGCCGCCCCGGCGCAGCCGGCACAGTCCGTCCCGGCTGCCGCACAGCTCGCCCCGGCTGCCGCACAGCCCGCCCAGGCTGCCGCACAGCGCGGACCGTCCGCGGACGGCGCGTCCGCCGGGCCTGTCGGCACCGCGGACGGCGCGGGCGGCGCGCACCGCCCGGGGGGAACGGGCGGCGAGCAGTAGCGAGGTCCCCGTGAAGGGGGCCCGGCGCGGGGAACCGCGAACCCGTTCGGTATCGCCCTTATTCAGGCCGCGACCCGCAGGGACAGACCAGGCATGCGCAGCATCGGTATCTCGCGCCGCGAGCCGAAGCCGGCGTCGCGCAGCCAGCCGTCGAGCTCACCGGGCGTGTGCACCCGGGCTCCCGAGCTGAGGTAGACGAACAGGGCGAGCATGTCGGCGTGCGCGGAGGCGCGGCGGCCGGGTTCGGCGAAAACGTCGAGGATCGCCAGCGTCCCGCCGGGCTTCAGCGCGGCCCGGATCCGGCGCAGCAGCACGGCGGCCTGCGCCGGGGCCAGGTGGTGGATCAGGTTGAAGCACAGCACCGCGTCGTAGCCGCCGCCCAGGTCCGCGGTGGTCACGTCCCCGTCGCGGAACAGCACCCGGTCCGACAGGTCCGCCTCGGCGATGATCTCGCGGCCGACCGCCGCGCTGCCCGGCAGGTCGAGCACGGTCGCGGTCAGCCCCGGGTAGCGCCGGCACAGCGACGCGGAATACCAGCCGTGGCCGCCGCCGAGATCGAGCAGGGCGCGCGGCCGGCGCGGCATCGGGAGCTTTTTCGTGATCTCGGTCGCCGACAGCCTGGCCAGTTCCCGCTGGCCGGCCATGTAGCGCTGCCAGTACGGGTCTGCGGGCCCCGCCTCGTGCGAACCCGATGAGGTTCCCGTCCGCATGGTGTCGGACAGCCCGGCCCACCAGGACCAGTAGTCGCCCGCGCCCTCGACGTAGGCGGCCACCGACAGCCTGGAGGCCGGGTCGAGCCAGCGCCGCCCACGCCGCGTCAGCCGGTACCGTCCGGAGCGTTCCGTGACATAGCCCGCCGAGCGCAGGCAGTCGAGCAGCAGGCGGGTGGGCAGCGGGTCAAGGCCGAGATCGGCGGCGATCTTGGGCGCGGTGGCCTGCCCGCCCGCGAGGCGGGCGGTGACCCCGCTGCGGACGGCCGCGACCACCACGCCGGACAGGGCCATCCCGCCCCATGCCTCGGCGGCGGGCTCAGGCACCAGCCCCGCCCGTAGCGCCAGCCATTCGGCCGGGTTGGCACACTTCAGCGCAAGTTTCACCTATTCAGCTTTATCAAATTCTCCGACCGCATTGGCACTTCATATGTCGTGTTTTGGGTATAGATATCATCGTCTTCTACTGTCTAGCGGATTGATCTACAGTGCATATGTCCATACGAAAATCCGCCAGATGACAGTGGTGCCACCTGGCTTGCCTTGCGATGCTGATCCGGAAACGGTTCCATCTCTCTACGGGGGCGGTCAGGCCATGAACCGTGTGCGAGCGCTCGTTATCACCAGCCACCCAGGTCCATCACTCGCCATCACGGCCCTGACAACCCTGCTCGCGGCGCAGGCGGCGCCGCACGGCATCGGCCCGGCGCTGACCGCTCCCGCCCTGCTTGCCGGGCAGTTGTCCATCGGCTGGTCCAACGACGCCTGCGACGCCACCAGGGACGCGGCGGCCGGCCGGACAGATAAGCCGGTGGCGCGCGGCGATATCGGCAGGGGCGCCGTCTGGACCGCGGCCTGGATATCCGCCGCGCTCGGGCTGGCGCTCGCGCTGACCATCAGCCCGCTCACCGCGGCCCTGTACGTCCTGGTGGTCGCGCCCGGCTGGGCCTACAACCTCGGGCTCAAGGCGACGCTGGCGTCGGGCGTGATGTACCTGCTCGGATTCGGACCGCTGCCCGCGTACGCGGCGAGCACGCTGCCCGGGCACCCCGCGCCGCGCTGGCCGGTGACGCTGGCGGCCGGGCTGCTCGGCCTCGGCGCGCACTTCGCGAACGTGCTGCCCGACCTGGCGACCGACAAGAAGGTCGGCGTGGGCGGCCTGCCGCAGCGGGTCGCCGCCCGGTGGGGGCCCGCGGCGGTGCGGGGGGCCGCGCTCGTCTTGCTGCTCGGCGCCTCGGTGCTGCTGCTCATCGGCGCCACCAGGCGCTGGGTGGCCATCCCCGGCCTGGTGGCCGCGGTGCTGCTCGCCGTGGCGTCGGCACGCGGCACGGGGAAGGTGCCGTTCTACGCGGCGATCGGCATCGCCGCCGTCGACGTGCTGCTCTTCGCGCTTGGCGGGGAGGCGCTGACATGATGCCGCGGGTCCTCGCGGTCCGCTCGGCCTTCCCCGAGCATCGGCTGGCCCAGGCGGAGATCACCGACGCGTTCGCCAGCCGCGGCAGGCTCGGCCCGGCCGAGCGGGCGCTCACCGAGCGGCTGCATGGGTCCTCCGAGGTCGCTACCAGGCACATCGTGCTGCCCGTCGAAGAGTGCGTACACCTGCTCGGCGCCGAGGCGGTCAACGACCGCTACATTCCCGAGGCGACGCTGCTCGGCGAGCGGGCGCTGCGGCTCGCGCTTGACGCCGCGGGGCTGTCGCCCGCCGACCTCGACCTGCTGATCGTCACGTCGGTCACCGGAGTGGCGGTGCCGTCCCTCGACGCACGGCTGATCCCGCGGCTTGGGCTGCGGGCGGACATCAGGCGGCTGCCCATCTTCGGGCTCGGCTGCGTCGCCGGCGCGGCCGCGCTCGGGCGGTTGCACGACTACCTGCTCGGCTGGCCAGGGCAGACCGCGGCGCTGCTTGCGGTGGAGCTGTGCTCGCTGAACTGGCCGAGGTCGGGGATCACGCTGGCCGACATGGTGGCGGCCGGGCTGTTCGGCGACGGCGCGGTGGCGCTCATCGCTAGCGGCGGCCAGGCCGACCAGGTAACCGGCGCAGTGTCCGACGCCAAGTCCCCGGCAGGACCGCGACTGATCGCCTCGCGCAGCGTGGTCTATCCCGACAGCGGCGACGCGCTCGGCTGGCGGCTCAGCGCGGACGGCTTCCGCATCGTGCTCACCACCGAGCTGCCTGTCGTGGTCGAGCGCGGGCTCGCGGACAGCGTCAGCGGCTTCCTCGCCGAGCACGACCTGACCATCGACGACATCGCGAGCTGGATCTGCCATCCGGGCGGCCCGAAGGTGATCGACTCCGTGCAGCGGTCGCTTAAGCTGCCGGACAGCGCGGTGGCGGCGAGCCGCCGCTCGCTCGCTGAGGTCGGCAACATGTCCTCGGCGTCGGTGCTGCACATCCTTGAGATGATCTGTGACAGCGAACGCCCGCCCGAGGGGTCGGCCGGCCTGATGATCGGCCTGGGCCCAGGGGTGAGCGCCGAACTCGTTCTGCTGGAGTGGTGACTTCGATGATCGTTTACTGGGTGCTTCTCGGCTTCATCGCCTGCGAGCGGGTCGCCGAGCTCGCGGTGTCGGCGCGGCACGCGCAGGGGCTGCTGCGGCGCGGCGGCGTGGAGTACGGCTTCGGCCACTTCCCGGTGATGATCGCGCTGCACGTGGCGCTGATCGCCGGCTGCGTGCTCGAACCGCTGCTCGCGCACCGCACGTTCTCGCCCGGGCTCGGCTGGACGATGCTGACGGTGACCGTGCTGGCCAACGGGCTGCGCTGGTGGTGCATTCGCACCCTGGGGCCGCGGTGGACGGCGCGCGTGATTGTGCTGCCGGGCGAGCCGCTCGTCACTTCAGGTCCATATCGGTGGTTCTCGCATCCGAACTACGTGGCGGTCATCATCGAGGGCTTCGCGCTGCCGCTCACCGGGTCCGCGTGGATCACCGCGGCGACGTTCACGGTGCTCAACGCCGCCCTGCTGACCGTCCGGATCCGGTGCGAGACGCGAGCGCTCGCCACGTGTTCCGTCGATGGAGCGGCGCCCGCCGGCCAGGCGCCGGGCCCTGCAGCACCGACGGATGCGGCGGGCGCGGCGGCCTCATGATCGACGTGCTGGTCGTCGGCGGCGGCCCGGTGGGTCTGGCCACCGCCATCGCCTGCGCGCGGGCGGGCCTGACCGTCACCGTGGCCGAGCCGCGCGGCGGCCCCATCGACAAGGCGTGCGGCGAGGGCGTGATGCCCGCCGCGGTGCGGCGGCTCGCTTCCCTCGGCGTCACGCCCGACGGGCACCCGCTGCGCGGCATCCGCTACCTGGACGACCGTCACCGGGCCGACGCGCTTTTCCGGCACGGCGACGGGCTCGGCGTGCGCCGCACGGTGCTGCACGCCGCCCTGGCGTCCCGCGCGGCGGCGCTCGGCATTGAGGTGCTCCCGGTCCGGGTGACGTCCTTCGAGCGGCACTCCTCGCATGTGCGCGCCGCGGGCGTCGAGGCCCGTTACCTGGTGGCCGCCGACGGGCTGCACTCGACGATCCGCCGCTGCCTCGACCGTGACGGCGCGGTGGAGGGTTCCGTGTCCGGCCCTGGAGCGGGCGCGCGGGGTGTCGCGGAACCGCGCGGCGGGTCAGTGCGTTCGCGCGGCGGGTCAGTGCCTTCGCGCGGCGGGGCGCCGCGCTACGGGCTGCGCCGGCACTACCGGATCGCGCCGTGGACGGACCTGGTCGAAGTGCACTGGGCGGCGCACGCCGAGGCGTACGTGACCCCGGTCGGCGAGGACCTGATCGGCGTCGCCCTGCTACTCGCCAACGACGGGACCAACGGCGACGGGCCGGGCGCCGAGCGCGGTGACTTCGATTCCCGGCTTTCCGCCTTCCCCGCGCTTGCCGAACGGCTAACGGGCGCGCCGACCGCCAGCGAGGTCCGCGGCGCGGGACCCATGCGCCAGGACGTCAGGCGGCGAGTGCACGGCAGAGTTCTCCTGGTCGGCGACGCGTCGGGTTACCTGGACGCGCTGACCGGCGAGGGCATCGGCGTCGGTCTCGCCCAGGCGGAGGCACTAGCCGTCTGCCTCGCCGCGGGCCGCCCCGCCGACTACGAGCGCGCCTGGCGCCGGGTCTCCTCCCCCGCCTGGCGGCTCACCGCGGGGCTGCTGTGGTCACGGAATCAGGCGCTGCTCGGCACCCGCCTCGTGCCCGCCGCTCAGCACATCCCCGGCCTGTTCTCGATCCTCGTCAATCACGCCGCCCAGGCCTGAGTTCCGGCCGCCGGCCATCGGTTCAGGCCGGGGGCCCCTGAACAGCGATTGGTAGCCTGCCCTTCTAACCCTGCGCACGGTCCCCGCCGGCGCGCCGGGTGCGTCAACGGGGAGGCGGCGGTGGCTGGCATAACCCGATTCGGCGAACGGACGGCGGACGGCGCCGCCAGCTTCAGGTGCGCGGCCTGCGGAGAGGCAGCCGGTGTCGTGCGGACCGCGCACGCGGGCGCCCTCATCGACCTGGGACCGATGGCGGGCAGGCACGATCTCGGCCGCGACGGCTTCGTCATCGACTACTTCCTCGGCACCGTGTGGTTCGCCGCCGATCCCGCGGCGGTGGACGCGGCTCAGGCGCTCCTCGACGCGGGCTGCGCGGACCCGGCCGTCCTGCGGCGCATCGGCCGGGATCTCGTGCCCTTCTACTGCCCCGACTGCGAGCTAAACTACTGCGGCGGCGACTGGCAGGCCGAGGTGCTCTGGGACGAGGGCTTCTACCACCGCACGGTCGGCACCTGCCCGCACGGCCACCGCCACGTGCTCGACGACTGACGCACTCGCCCAGTGCCGGAGCGCCTGTCACGCGCTCCGCGCTTCTTGCTGTTATCTGGATGGCTACCAGTAGCGCGGCTGGCCGGGTATCGTCTCCAGGTCCGCGAGGACGAGTGCGCGGTCCTGGTCGTCAGCGATGTTCTTCGCGGCGGCGAGTGCCTGGTCGGTGTACTGCCGCGCCTGCGCGGCGTCCCCGTCGACCGCGCTGGCCCGGGCGAGGGCCTCGAAGGCGAATGCCAGGTCCCAGTCGCCGATGCCGTTGCGCTGGCAGATGTCCAGTACCCGCCGCGCGTGATGGAGCGCGGGCTCGGGACGGCGCAGACCCGCGATGACGGTAGAACCGTCCCCGGGGGATACTCAAGCGGTCCCGCGATGAAACGCCGGCCTTCTCGATTCAGGCGGTGCCCGCAGACGCCTGGGAACGACGAAGCCCCGCCGCGCGGGGCGCAACGGGGCTGTCGTCATTTGGGCCGGTGCGACCGGTCGCCTCCTCGGCGAGAGGCACATCGCGGCTCCAGCCGAACGGTATTCCGCGAAGGCGATATTAGGTGCGGCCCGGGGGACCCTAGCCGCACCGGCTACTTGAGTCTAACGCGACCTAGGGGGTTGGTGTTCCCTCGATCAGGTCCAATTTCCGCGTGGCTGCCGGTCAGGATCCCAGTAGACCTGCTCGGCTTGTTCCTGCTGACCCGGGGGGACCAAGCCCGGCGCGGGCTGGTAGCCGGGCGTCGTCGGCCCGGCGGGCTGGGTCGCGGAGTACCCCTCGTTCTGATAGGCGCCGGCCCAGCCGTTGCCGTCCGCGGCGTGACCGCTCCCTGCGGGGTAGCCGTTCGCGACTTGGTAGCCGTTGACGGTGCCGTAGCCGTTGGCGGCCAGCTCGCCGTTCTGGACGGCATAGCCGTTGGGCGCCGCCTGGCCGTTCTGGGCGGCGTAACCGTTGGGCGCCGCTTGGCCGTTCTGGACGGCGTAACCGTTGGCGGCCGCCTGGCCGTTCTGGGCCTCATAGCCGTTGGCAGTGGACTGACCGTTCTGGACGGCGTAACCGTTGGCGGCCAGCTGGCCGTTCTGGGCCGCGTAGCCGTTGACAGCGGACTGGCCGTTCTGGGCTGCGTAACCGTTTGGCGCCACCTGGCTGTCCTGGGCGGCGTAGATTTCCGCGGTCCCGTATCCGTTCGCGGTCCCGTATCCGTTCGCCGGTGCGTGGCCGTTCGGGACGGCGTAGCCATTCGTACCAGGATTGGCGGTGGCGTAGCCGTTCACGCCTGGAGTGAGGTTCGCAGCCGCGTACCCGTTCGAGGCGGGGCTGTCGTTGGCGGCCGAGTACGCGTTGGCGGCGGAGTTGCCGTTGGCGGCCGCATGCCCGTCCATGCCGGGGTTGCCGTTGGCGGCCGCGGCGTAGCCGTGCTGAGCGGCCTGGCCATTCGAGGTGCCGTACTGGTCCGCCGCGCCGTAGGCCGGCCCGGCGGCATAGCCACCCTGATGGGCCTGCGGGGCCGGGGTCTGCGTCGCGGCCGGCTGAGGTGCGGCGTATCCCGGAGCCGCCAGATAGGCGCCGCCGCTGGGCTGGGTGAGGCTCGGCTGGCTCGGCTGGCTCTGGCTCTGGCTCGGCTGGCTTGGGCTGGGTTGACTCGGGCTGGCCTGGCCCGGTGCGCCGGCCCCGCCGTTCTGGACGGCCGCAGGGGTGAAGGAAGGCTGGGAGGGTGCCTGCGGGATCTGCGCGTACACCGCTCCGGCGGGCTCGCCACCCGGTGCGGCCTGTGTCGCCGCGCCGCTGCCCGCCTGGGTGTAGTCGGGCATCTGGTAGCCGCCCGCACCGCCGGCGTTCCCCGCACCGTTCGCCGCGCCGCCATCGGCGGTGTAGCCGTCCGCGGCGTACCCGTTCGCGGCATAGCCGTTGGGCGCGTAGCCGTTGGCGGCGCTGCCGCCCTGCGCGTACGCGAGGGAACCGTTGCCGCTCGCGGCGTAGCCGGCTGAGCCGTTGCCGTTGGCGCTGTGCCCGTTCGGGCCGAGGCCGTCGACGCGATAGTCGCTCGCCGCGTAGCCATCGGCGCCCGGCCCGCTCTGGGCGTAGCCATTCGCCGCGCTGCCGTTGGATGCCTGCCCGTTCGCGACGGGGCCGTCGGCGGCGTAGCCGCTCACCGCGTAGCCGTCGGCGCCAGGACCGGCCGAGGGATACCCGGCGGCCGCGGCACCGCTGGGGGCCTGCCCGCTCGCGCCAAGGCTGTCGGCGCTGTAACCGTTGACCGGGTAGCCGTCGGGGGCCGGCCCGGTGGCGGGATACCCCGCGGCGGCGCCGTTGGGGCTCTGCCCATTCGCGGCTATGCCGTCGACGGCGTAGCCGGTCGCCGCGTAGTCGCTAGTGCTCTGGCCGTTCCCGGCGAGTGGGCCGGCGGCATAGGCATTCGCTGCGAAGTCATCCGTTCCCGGCCCAGTGGCGGCGCGTGCGTCGGCGCCGTAGGCATTCGCGGGGAACGCGTCGGTTCCCGGCCCAGTGGCGGCGTAGCCGGCGGCGCCCGCGGTGCTGTACCCGTTAGGACCGTAACCGTGGGAGCCGGAGCCGTTGGGGTTCGGAGCTCCGTTAGGCGCGTAGCCGTTGCCGCCTGGCGCTGCCGCGGGATACGTCCCGGTGCCAGCCGAAGCAGCGGCGGTATAGGCCCCGGTGCCCGCAGGGTTGGCCCCGAGCGGCGCGGGAACCTGGACGGCCCCGGTGGCGCGGCCGGGGGCCGCCTGCCCGAGTCCGTCCTGGCCGTAGCCCTGGGCCGCGGCGGTCGCGGCGGGGACGCCGCCCGGCACGCTCTGGTTCTTTGTCTGGTCCTGGTCGGCGGGCGTCGCCTGGTAGCCGGACGGCTGGTAGGAGGGTTGGTAGGACGGCTGGTAGGACGGCTGACCGTTGGGAGACGAGTAACGGGCAGCCTCGTGGGCCGCCGAGCCGAACGATTGCGGCCCGGTGGCCGCGTCCGCCGTCACCGGCGCCGAGAGCACCGGCTGCTGCGCGGCGTAAGCCTGGGCCGCGTATTCCTGGCTTCCCCCGACGCCCTGCTGCTCGCCCTGCCTGACCTGGCCGCTTTCCTGGAAGTAGCCGGGGAGCAGTCCCGGGTCAAGCCCGATCACCTGGTAACCGGGGTTGTCGCCGCCGCTGACGGCGGGGAAGTCGAGCGCGACGGCGCCGTGCTCGGGCCGCCCGGACACCGCGTAACCGTGCTCGTCGTAGCCGTGTTCGTCCTCGGCCGGCTGGTCGTAGGCCTGCTGCGGATAGCGCGGCGTGCCGTAGCCGGCTGGCGCGTATCCCTGCGCCTGGCCGTACGTCCCGCTCTCGTAGGCCCCGTTTTCATAGGCCTCGCCCTGGTACGCGCCGTTGCCAGGCGGCTGGTACTGCGCCGACCCGTACTGTGCCTGCTCGTACTGGGCCCGGTCGTACTGGCCCTGCTGAGACTGGCCTCGCTGAGGCTCGGACCGCGGAGACTCGACCCGCGGAGACTCGACCCGCGGAGACTGGGGCTGGGGCGGCGACGGGGGCTGGTAGGCCTGGTCCGGGTATGCGGGCGCCCCGTAGACGGCGCTCCCTTGCCCGGCGTCGCTGCCGTAGTCCCGGTTCTTACCCTGCTGAGCCGCGGCCTGCTGGCGTTTCGGCACGTCCTCGTGCGTGATGTCGAGTCGCGGCGGGGCACTGGGGACCAGGTGATCGCCGGTCACCGGGAACCCGCCGGTCGTGCGGAGGCCGCCCGTGCCCCTGAGGCCGCCGGCCGCTCGCTGGCCGTCGGCGGGCCGGGCTCCGCCGCGCTGGCCCGCCCCGTACTGGCTCGCGCCGTACTGGCCCCCGCTGTAGTTGCCCGCATTGGGCTGGGCAGCGGCGGCCGCCTGGCCCCTCGCGGACGTAAAGGCCGCGATCTGCTCGTCTGTCAGCGCGCTCATCGCCCCAGTGAACGGCTCGACCGGCGCGGCGCCTATCGCCAGCCGGGGACGCTGGCCGCTGATCGCGGCCGGTCCCGCGGTTTCATCGCCCGGGCCGCCGGTCATCCCCCGGCGCAGGGAGTCCACCATTCGAGACAGATCATCCATCGGCAGCCGGAAGGTGCCGGTGCAAGTTCCCCCCTGCCAGATGCTGAAAACCGCGATCCCGGTGTTGGCGTACCAGCTCAGGCGCATGCTGCGTGAATTGCCGCGCACATCGAAGAAGACTTCGCCGAGCCGGGGCAGGGGTGCTGCATCCGACGCTGACATGCTGCCCATGGTGGCCCCCAGCCGAACGTATGTCCACTTCGTACAGACTATTGCTCGCACGCCTCACGCGTGACCCAGTCACGCGCGCTGGCCGTGGATGGGGCGCCTGGGGGGGCCGGCGCGCCGCGCCACGCCGAATCAGCACGCAACGGATGCCAAATGGCGTGAAAAAATTCTTGCCACACCGGTAAGAAAAATGCCACCCCACCGTGCGCGAGCCATGGGGCGGGTGGCATCATAGACCCCAGGCTTTCCTGCCCCCCTCATACGGCGGATCTCTTCCGGCTGACAGCGGCAAACGGGTCAGCTACCGGACACTGTTCGTTGAGCGGGTTTCCCCTGGCTTGGTGACTGCGGTCTGCTAGCGACCGTCGCATAGTGGGGCAGGCGGTTTTCACGGATCGGCCGGCTTCCGGCTGCCTGCAAGATGTGCCATGCCCACGGGACCACGGTCCCCGCAAGCTCGATGAGGCGCGCGCAAGCGCAACGCGAACGCGCGGGAACAGTATGGGACCGTTGAGCGTTGCAGCTTGCAACAGCAGTTACCCGCGCAGGACCGACTCGCGTGAAAGCGAGCCCACTAGCAAGAGTAACGCAAAAAATAAGCGACTTTGTTGAGGTGATTGATCCATGTCCCAGGTGCGTAGGCAGACGGCCGTGCTTCCCCGCCCTAACTGGGGTTGGCAGGACGATGCTGCGTGTCGTGGCGAGGATCTGATGCTCTTCTTCGGCCCAGACGGCGAGCGGCAGCCAGAGCGGGACATCAGGGAGCGCAAGGCCAAGCAGGTCTGCGCGAGCTGCCCGGTCCGGATGGAATGCCTCAACTACGCCGTTGCCCGTCCTGAGAAGTACGGGACCTGGGGTGGCCTGAACGAGGACGAGCGCTCCGCCGAGCGCCGCCGCCGGATGCGCCGCGCCAACGCTGCCTGATTGCCGATCTTGGCGATCAGGCCCGTCCGGCCGGACTGCGGGAGTTCCGCGGGGTTGATCCCCCGAAAGAAGACAAAAGCGTCAGAACGTCGTCGTCGGTCAGCTGACCGAAGTCGGCATACCACTCTCCCACGCTGCGGAACCGGCGAGGGGTGACGAGAGTCACCACCTCGCCGGTTTCTGTTTTCATGGCCTCGGCAGCCGCGGGCGCCGCCACCGGCACGGCGAGCACCGTCCGCGCGGCGCCCCTGGCCCGCGCCGCCCGCAGCGCGGCACGCGCCGTCACGCCGGTCGCGAGTCCGTCGTCGACCACGACGACCACCTGCCGCGCCAGATCCGCCAGTCCCTGCGGGCCGTCGGCCTCCGTCGGGGGCATAGGGCGGTACACGGCGACCCGCCTGGCCAGCTCGGCCCGCTCACGCGCCACCACCGCGGTCATGTCGGCCGGCGTCAGGCCTACCCGGTCAAGCATTTCCTCATCGAAGAAGGGTTCTCCGGCGCCGCCCGCCCCCTCGGCGATCGCGCCGAGGCCGAGCTCTGGCGCCTCGGGATGCCCCAGCTTGCGGACCATGATCACGTCGAGCGGGACGCCGAGCGCGCGCGCCACCTCCGCGCCCACCGCGACTCCGCCGCGGGGAATCGCCAGCACGCGCAGCCAGTCCCGCGACCCGCGGTTCTCCGTGCTGTCCCGGGGCGGCGGCGGCTCGCAGCCAGCCTCCGGGTCCGGCGAGCCGGGGCCGGGCGAGGGGAATCCCTGCGCGGGAACCGCCCGCCCGGCCTGCGGGGGTTCACGGGTCATGGCGGCTGGACCCGCGGAGCCGCGAAACCGTTCGGGATGATCGGAAACCTGATTGCCGAACGCCTCCCGCAGCGCGGCGGCGAGCAGCACGCCCGCCTCGGCTCTGTCCCTGAAGGCGGGCGGTCCGTGTGGCACCGCCTCATGGCGCTCGGAACGATTGGCCATCTCATCGGCGTATACCCGCCGCTTCGCCGTGTAGACCGGGGATTGCGGAAAATCGGGGAAGATTCGGCGGGCGGATTGCGGCGCCGCGTCGTGGGGAGACAACATCCATGATCTGCCCTGCCTGCCGCCAGCGCCGGCACGAGGAATGTCCGGGCGGCACGTGGTGTGACTGCCAGCACCAGCCGTCACAAGAAGTGACTCAGGCACCGGTGCACGCCGAGTCGGCACTGTCCTGGGTCCGCCAGGGCTAGTCCGAGACCAGAACGTTACATATGTAAATCCGCCGTGGCGGAATAGGCGTCGCCGCTGCGCGGTTGTCGCGGTCATGAATCATCTCGGCTGGACATCCCGCACCAAAGTGTGTGATCCTGCTGAGGTGAGTGTTACGGACCCCATGCTCGTTGAGCGCAGGCACGTTGACCTGCTCCGCGTCCGTAGCGCGATGTGTCGTCCTGCACGCTGATCGCCGCCCAATTGTTTAACTCACGGTTACAGCTATCTGGTAACCGGGAGTGATCTCTGGGCGCGCACCGCGAACTGCCGGGCGGCCTTTTCCTTTTTTGCAGCCGTGGCGGGTCCAGGCGGGCGCGTGCCCACCGACATCGACTTTTACGTGAGTGAGGAACCGCCGCATGTCTCCCGTGACCGGAGCAACTGCGACCGATACCCCGACGGCGACCGAAGCCCCGGCGATGGCCAGGACGACTCCAGCCAAGCCGGCAGCACCGCGCCGGAAGCGCGGCGAGGGCCAGTGGGCACTCGGCTACCGCGAGCCGCTGAACAAGAACGAGGAAAACAAGAAGAACGACGACGGGCTCAACGTCCGCCAGCGGATCATCGACATCTACGCCAAGCACGGCTTCGACTCGATCGACCCCGCCGACCTGCGCGGCCGTATGCGCTGGTACGGGCTTTACACCCAGCGCCGCCAGGGCATCGACGGCGGCAAGACCGCCGTCCTCGAGCCCGAGGAGCTCGACGACCGCTACTTCATGCTCCGGGTCCGCATCGACGGCGGGCAGCTGTCCGCCGAGCAGCTGCGCGTCATCTCCGACATCTCGGTCAAGTACGCGCGGGGCACTGCCGACATCACTGACCGCCAGAACATCCAGCTGCACTGGATCGAGATCGAGAGCGTCCCGGCGATCTGGGAGGCCCTGGAGGCCGTCGGCCTGTCCACCACCGAGGCCTGCGGTGACACCCCCCGTGTCGTCATGGGCTGTCCGCTGGCGGGACTCGACGGCGACGAGCTGATCGACGCCACGCCGGAGATCGCGGCCGTCGCCGAGCGGTACATCGGCGACCCGGAGTTCTCCAACCTGCCGCGCAAGTTCAAGTCATCGATCAGCGGCTGCGCCGCCCAGTGCACGCACCACGAGATCAACGACGTCGCGTTCGCGGCCGTGCGGGACCCGGAGACCGGTGAGGTCGGGTACGACCTGTGGGTCGGCGGCGGCCTGTCCACCAACCCGATGCTCGCCAAGCGGCTCGGCGCCTTCGTGCGGCCCGACCAGGTGGCCGAGGTGTGGGCGGCGGTGGCCGGCGTGTTCCGCGACTACGGGTACCGGCGGCTGCGGCACCGGGCCAGGATCAAGTTCCTGATCGCCGACTGGGGCGCGGAGAAGTTCCGGGAGGTCATGGAGCAGGAGTACCTCGGCTACTCGCTGCCCGACGGCCCCGCCCCGGTCAATGTGGACGGCGCGCTGCGCGACCATGTTGGAGTGCACCAGCAGACCGACGGCCTGTTCTACGTCGGGTTCGCGCCGCGCGTCGGCCGCGTCAACGGCGAGCTGCTCGCCGCGATCGGCACCCTCGCCAGCCGGTACGGCAGCGGCCGGGTGCGGACCACCGCCGAGCAGAAGATGGTCATCATCGACGTGCCGAGCGAGAACGTGCACGAGCTCGTCGCCGAACTCGACGCGCTTGGCCTGCCGGTGAAGCCGAGCGTCTTCCGGCGGCACACGATGGCCTGCACCGGGATCGAGTTCTGCAAGCTCGCGATCGTGGAGACCAAGGGCCGGGCGATGCAGCTGATCGACGAGCTCGAGCGCCGGCTGCCCGGCTTCGAGTCGCCGGTCACCATCAACGTCAACGGCTGCCCGAACTCCTGCGCCCGCATCCAGGTCGCCGACATCGGCCTGAAGGGGTCGCTCGTCACCGACGCGGATGGTAAGCAGGTCGAGGGCTTCCAGATCCACCTCGGCGGCACGCTGACCGGCGGTGACGCCAGCGGGTCCGGATTCGGGCGAAAGGTCCGCGGCCTCAAGGCCACGGCCGAGGAACTGCCCGACTACGTGGAGCGAGTGCTGCGCCGCTACGACGCCGCGCGGGAGGTCGGCGAGACGTTCGCCGCGTGGACGCTGCGGGCCACGGACGAGGAGCTGTCATGACATCGCCTTCGGTGCGCGCAGTGCCGTTCTACTGCCCTTACTGCGGCGAGGAGGACCTCGAGCCGCAGGGCGCGGCGGACGGCGAGTGGCACTGCCGCTCGTGCACGAGGAGCTTCCAGCTCCGCTTCGCCGGCTTGGGGGCAGTGCTGTGAGAGATGCGGAAGTTAATCAAAAACTAATAAATGGGCGCTATTCAGGGAGCCCGACCCGGTGCGGTGACGAGACGTGAAGGATCCACAGCGCATGCGCGACCTTGCTGAGCAGGCAGCCGAGGACCTCAAGGACGCGTCCGCCGAGGACGTGATCCGCTGGGCGACCGACACCTTCGGTGACCGGATCTGCATCACGTCCTCGATGTCCGACGCCGTCATCGTGCACCTCGCCTCCGCGGTCCGCCCGGGTATCGACGTGGTGTTCCTCGACACCGGCTACCACTTCCCGGAGACCATCGGCACCCGGGACGCGGTCGCCGCCGTCTATCCGATCAACCTGATCAACGTGACACCGTCGCGCACCGTCGCCGAGCAGGACGCCGAGCTCGGGCCCCGGTTGTACGGGCGCAATCCCGACCTGTGCTGCCACCTGCGCAAGGTCGAGCCGCTCGAGCGCGCGCTCAAGGGTTACGACTCGTGGATCACCGGCGTGCGCCGCGAGGAGACGCTGTCGCGCCGGTCGACCCGGGTCGTGGAGTTCGACGAGAAGCGGCAGAAGGTCAAGGTCAACCCCATCGTGGCCTGGACGTCTGAGCAGGTCGACGAGTACATCGCGTCCAACGGCGTGCTGGTGAACCCGCTCGTCTACGACGGCTATCCGTCCATCGGCTGCCGGACCTGCACCCTGCGGGTGGAGGCCGGCGCGGATCCGAGGTCCGGCCGCTGGGCCGGGACGGGCAAGACCGAATGCGGCCTGCACGTCTGAGCCAAGCCGCGGGACGATCCTGGGCGCCTGAGGGCTGGGCGTCTGAGGGCCGGCCGCCGGCGGTCTTGCCGCCCCTCGTCGCGGTCGCGCACGGGTCGAAGGACCCCCGCGCCGCGGCGACGGTGCACGATCTCCTGGACGCCGTCCGGCTCAGGGCGCCGGGCATCGGCGTGCGCGCGGCGTTTCTCGACCACAGCGCGCCGTCGCTGCCGGCGGTGCTCGGCTCGCTGGCGCCCGCCCCGATGGACCTTGAGGGTGCCGAGTGCGTCGCCGTGCCGCTGCTGCTCACCGCGGCCTACCACAGCAAGGCCGACATCCCGGCGCGGCTCGCGGAGGCGCGGGCCGCGCATCCCGGGCTCGACGTCCGCGTGGCGGACACGCTCGGCCCGCACGCGCTGCTCATTGCCGCGCTGGAGCGACGGCTGCGGGAGGCCGGTGTGGCCGTCAGGGACGCCAGGGCGCGCGCGGAGACAAGCGTGGTGCTCGCCGCGGCCGGCTCGTCCGACCCGGCCGCCAACGCCATCATCGCGGCGCTGGCGGACCGCTGGGCCCGCGAGCGCGGCTGGCGTGCGGTCGTCCCCGCCTTCGCGTCGGCGTCGGGGCCGCGTCCCGGTGAGGCCGTGGCTGCCCTGCTGTCCGGCCCCGGAGCCGGGCCGGTCGTCGTCGCGACGTACCTGCTTGCCCCCGGCTACTTCGCCGACAAGATCCGCGACGGCGCGCTCGGCGCCGGCGCGTCCGCCGTTTCCGTGGTGCTCGGCGCCTGCCCGGAGGTGGCCCAGGTCATCCTGGACCGGTACGACGCGGCACGACACGCCGACCGCGCGCGGCGCGATCCGGCGCACGCGATTGCGGCTTCTCCGTTAGGAAATCGCTTCATACGGGGACACCGACGTGGAACGGATGCACGGCGCGAACAACCTAACGCGGTAGGCTACGTGCGCTCGCAGGCTTGCTTGACCCGTTAGGAGGCGAATGCACACCTGGCCAGGTGCCGCGTACCCGCTGGGAGCGACGTGGGACGGGTGGGGTACCAACTTCGCCCTGTTCTCCGAGGCTGCCGAGCGAGTCGAGCTATGCCTGTTCGACGAGGCGGGAGCGGAGTCACGGGTCGAACTGACCGAGGTTGACGGCTTTGTCTGGCACGGTTACCTGCCGGCGGTCGGCCCCGGGCAGCGATACGGCTACCGGATTCACGGACCGCACGACGCCAGGCGCGGCCTGCGCTGCGCGCCGTCCAAGCTGCTGCTCGACCCCTACGGCAAGGCTGTCGACGGCGAGGTGAGCTGGAACGAGGCGCTGTTCGACTACCAGTGGGCCGACCCCAAGCGGGCCAACACGGCTAACAGCGCGCCGTTCATGCCGAAGAACGTGGTCATCAACCCGTTCTTCGACTGGGGCAACGATCGGCCGCCGCGCATCCCGTACCACGACACGGTCATCTACGAGGCGCACGTGCGCGGCCTGACGCTGCGGCACCCGGAGATCCCGCTGCACCAGCGCGGCACCTACGCGGGCCTCGCGCACCCGGCGGTCATCGAGCACCTGAAGCGGGTCGGCGTCACCGCGGTGGAACTGCTCCCCGTGCACCAGTTCGTGCCCGAGCAGGCCATGCAGTCCCGCGGGCTGACCAACTACTGGGGCTACAACACGATCGGCTTCCTCGCGCCGCACAACCGCTACTGTTCCGCCGGGCAGCGCGGCGAGCAGGTCGGCGAGTTCAAGACCATGGTCAAGGCGCTACACACGGCGGGCATCGAGGTCATTCTCGACGTGGTCTACAACCACACCGCCGAAGGCGACGGCCGCGGTCCGACGCTGTGCTTCCGCGGCATCGACAACCGGGCCTACTACCGGCTCGACGACGCCAACCCGTGGCGCTACATCGACTACACCGGCTGCGGCAACTCGCTCAACGTGCGCCATCCGCACTCGCTGCAGCTGATCATGGACAGCCTGCGGTACTGGATCCTCGAGATGCACGTCGACGGCTTCCGCTTCGACCTCGCCTCGGCGCTGGCCCGCGAGCTGCACGACGTCGACCGGCTATCCACGTTCTTCGACCTGGTGCAGCAGGACCCGGTCGTCTCCCAGGTCAAGCTGATCGCCGAGCCGTGGGACGTCGGCGAGGGCGGCTACCAGGTCGGCAACTTCCCGCCGTTGTGGACCGAATGGAACGGCAAGTACCGCGACACCGTCCGCGACTTCTGGCGCGGCGAGCCCGCCACCCTGCCCGAGTTCGCCTCCAGGCTGACCGGCTCCTCCGACCTGTATGAGACGTCCGGGCGGCGGCCGGTGGCCTCGATCAACTTCGTCACCTGCCACGACGGGTTCACCCTGGCCGACCTGGTGAGCTACAACGGCAAGCACAACGAGGCCAACGGCGAGGAGAACAGGGACGGCACCGACGACAACCGCTCGTGGAACTGCGGCGTCGAGGGCCCGGCCGAGGAGAACCCGGAGATCGTCGAGCTGCGCGCGCGCCAGCAGCGCAACTTCCTCACCACGCTGTTCCTGTCCCAGGGCATCCCGATGCTGCTGGCGGGCGATGAGATAAGCCGCACCCAGGCGGGCAACAACAACGCCTACTGCCAGGACAACGAGATCTCCTGGGTGGACTGGTCCCGCGCGGCGGGCGAGCGCGACCTGCTCGCCTTCACCAGGCGCGTCGCCCGGCTGCGCCGGCACCACCCGGTGTTCCGCCGCCGCCGGTTCTTCCGCGGCCCGTACGTCGGCAGCGGCGAAGGCGCGGCCGACATCGCCTGGCTGACCCCGGCGGGCGACGAGATGACCGAGGCGGACTGGCGCGCGTCGTACGCCAAGTCGGTGGCGGTCTTCCTCAACGGCTCGGAGATCACCGAGCCCGACCCGCGCGGCGACCGGGTGACCGACCAGAAGTTCCTGCTGCTGTTCAACGCGGGCCCGGACCCCATCACTTTCACCATCCCCGAGGCCAGGCTCGGCACCGACTGGGAGATCGTGCTCGACACGGAAAACCCGCGCGGCGAGCCGCAGGACGAGGGCGGCTTCCTGCCGAAGACCAAGGTCGAGGTGGCCAGGCACGCGATCGTAGTGCTGCGCTCCCGCGGCTGACCCGCTCACGGCCCTCGGGCTAGGATCGGGCGGGTGCGGACGATCTATCCCCCGGCCGGCTCCGCCGGCCCCGAGCTTGACCTGTTCGGTCTCGCCGAGGCCTACGCGTACCCGCGCGATGGGTGGCTGCGGGCCAACTTCGTGACGAGCGCCGACGGCGCCGCGTACGTCGACGGTCGCTCTGGCGGGCTTTCCTCGGCCGCGGACATGCGGGTGTTCGGCATCCTGCGGGTGCTCGCCGACGTCATCCTGGTCGGCGCGGGCACCGCGCGCACCGAGGAGTACAAGCCGGCCCGCCGGCGGGACTCGCTCGCCGCGCTGCGCGCGGACCGGACCGCCACGCCCCCGATCGCGCTCGTCACCAGGACCCTCGGGCTGAACCTGGCCTCGCCGCTGTTCGCCGAGGCGCCGCCGGACGCGCGGACCATGGTGTTCACCTGCGAGGCGTCCGACTCCGAGCTGCGCACGGAGACCGCTAAGGTCGCCGACGTGATCGTCGTGGGCGACGAGGCCGTCGATCTCGGAGCCCTGGTGGACGAACTGGCCGCACGCGGCCTGACCCGGGTGCTGTGCGAGGGGGGCCCGCATCTGTTCGGCGACCTCAGCGCGGCCGGCCTGGTGGACGAGCTGTGCCTGTCGCTCAGCCCCACCCTGGCGGGCCCCGGTGCCGGCCGCATCATCTCCGGCGAGCACGCCGACGCCCGTCCGCTGACCCTGCGGCAGGTGATCGCGGCCGACGACGGCTTCCTGTTCTGCCGCTACTTCGCCGAAGACCAAAATCTGCAGCACTCATAACGGGTTCGCGGTCCCCCCTGCACCTTCGTGTCTCGCATCGGTTTATTAAGTCTTAACTGATCAGTTAGGCTGATCATATGGGTTCAGCTGACACCGTTCCTGATGTCACCGAGGTGGCCGGGGCGCTGCGCGTCGCCGTCGGCCGGGTGGTGCGCAAGCTGCGGCAGGTTCCGTTCGAGGGCGAGTTGTCGGTCGCCGAGTCGTCGGCGCTCGCGCTGCTCGAGCGCGGCGGGCCCGCGACGTCGAGCGACCTGGCACGGATGGACCGGATCAGCCCGCAGTCCATGGGCGTGACGGTGGCCGCACTGCTCGGCCGCGCGCTGATCGAGCGCAGCCGCGACCCGCAGGACGGACGGCGGATCGTGCTGTCCATCACCGACGAGGGGCGCCGGGTGGTGAACGACAAGCGCGGCGCGCGCACCGGGCAGATCGCGGCGGCGCTGCTCGACGGCTTCACCGACGCCGACCTCCGGCAGCTCATGGCCGCGACGGCGCTGCTCGAGCGGCTGGCGGAGAAGCTCTGATGGGTTCTCCCACCATCGCCCAGGCACGGGCCGACCGGCCGAGGCCGCCGAAGCCCGACGCCTACGCCTGGACCGCGCTCGCCAACACCACCGCCGCGATCTTCATGGCCTCGCTCGATGGATCGGTGGTCATCATCGCGCTCCCGGCCATCTTCAAGGGCATCAACCTCGACCCGCTGTCCGCGGGGAACATCAGCTACCTGCTGTGGATGATCATGGGCTACCGCCTCGTCCAGGCGGTCCTCGTGGTCAACCTGGGCAAGCTCGGCGACATGTTCGGCCGGGTCAAGATGTACAACGCGGGTTTCGTGGTCTTCACGATCGCGTCGATCCTGCTGTCGTTCGACCCGTTCCAGGCCGCGCACGGGGCCATGTGGCTGATCGGCTGGCGGTTCCTGCAGGCGATCGGCGGTGCGATGCTGATGGCCAACTCCGCGGCGATCCTCACCGACGCGTTCCCGCCGGAGCGGCGCGGGTTCGCGCTTGGCACCAACCAGATCGCCGCCCTCGCCGGCATGTTCATCGGCCTGGTGCTCGGCGGCTTGCTCGCCGCCTGGGACTGGCGCGCGGTGTTCTGGATCAACCTGCCCGTCGGCGTCTTCGGCACGCTGTGGGCGTACCTGAAGCTGCGCGACAACGGTGTCCGGCACCGCGGGAAGATCGACTGGTGGGGGAACATCACCTTCGCCCTAGGCCTCGGCTCGGTCCTCGTCGGCGTCACCTACGGCATCCAGCCCTACGGCGACAACTCGATGGGCTGGGAGTCCCCCGTCGTGCTCGGTGAGCTGATCGGCGGAATCGTCGTGCTGATCATCTTCCTGATCATCGAGACGCGGGTCGCCGAGCCGATGTTCCGGCTGTCACTGTTCAAGATCCGAGAGTTCACCGCGGGCAACCTGGCGGGCCTGCTGGTGTCCATCGCGCGCGGCGGCATCCAGTTCATGCTGATCATCTGGCTGCAGGGCATCTGGCTGCCGCTGCACGGCTACTCCTACGAGCAGACGCCGCTGTGGGCCGGCATCTTGATGCTGCCGATGACCGCCGGGTTCCTTGTGTCCGGGCCGACCTCGGGCATCCTGTCGGACCGGTTCGGCTCAAGGGGCATCGCCACCGCCGGGATGGCCGTGTTCGCGTCCTCGTTCATCTTGCTGATGCTGCTGCCTGTCAACTTCCCCTTCTGGGCGTTCGCGCTGATCATCGCGCTGAACGGGATCGGCAGCGGCATGTTCGTCTCGCCGAACTCCTCCTCCATCATGGGTTCGGTCCCCGCCCGCGACCGCGGCTCGGCGTCCGGCATGCGCTCCACGTTCCAGAACTCGGGCACCGCCGTGTCCATCGGCGTCGTGTTCACGCTGATGATCGCCGGCCTGTCCTCGTCGCTGCCGACGACCCTGGCGAACGGGCTGACCAGGGTCGGCGTGCCCACCGACGTCGCACACCAGGTGGCGACGCTGCCGCCGGTCTCCTCGCTGTTCGCCTCGGTGCTCGGTGTCAACCCGATACAGCACCTGCTCGCGCCGTCCGGGGTCCTCACGCAACTGCCTGCCGCCAGCCAGGCCGCGCTGACGGGGCGCACGTTCTTCCCGTCGCTGATCTCCGGCCCGTTCCACAGCGGCCTGGTCGTGGTGTTCAGCGTTTCCGCGGTGCTGTCGGTGCTGGCCGGCCTCGCCTCCCTGCTGCGCGGCAAGCGGAACTCCGAGCGGCCGGCGAGTCCAGGACCGGAGGCGGAAAGCGTTCCCCGGCCGGCCGCCGGGCCCGACGGAAGCGCTACGGCGAGTCAGTTGTCGTAGGTGACTGTGTAGGCGTCGTAGCTGGACTCGCGTTCCCAACGCCGGGACTGGAGTTCCTGGAGTTCTTGTGCCGTCGGCCGAGCCCACGGCGCACGCGGGACGTAGGCGCCGAAGTCGACGTCGGACGGCGGCGGGCCGCCGGGGATCACGCCGGGGTATCGTACCGCGAGCATCTTGGCGTCAGGCACGCGCGTCCAGCGTTCGCGGAGCAGGCCCGCCAGCCGGGTCTTCCGGTCGGCATCGCGCCCGCAGTGCCGGGCGAGGTAGGCGATGACCACCAGGGCTTCACCCTGCCGCGACGCGCTTGTGATCCTTCTCGCCAGCCGTTCCCGCAGGTCAGCGAGCATGTCGTCCCACGCACGGTCATCGCCGACGGCGGCCAGGGTGACGAGGCCGTAGTCACGGACCTTGGCACTGGCGTGGGCGGCGGCCTCGACCAGGATGTCGGTGCTCCCGGGACCGTCCCGTTTGCCCAGGGCCCACACGCAGGCGCACATCAGGTCGCGGTAATCGGAGCGACTGTGCGACTTGGCTGTCGCGCGCTGGTCCGCGGCGGCGGCGAACTCGCCGCGGATCGCCGCAGAACCCGCCGGGCCCCTCGTGTCTCCCAGTGCTGCGACCACGAGCGTCCTGGCCCACGTGTTGAACGCACCCTCGCCGAGCAGGGCGACAAGCGCTCCGTCGGCGTCACCGCGGGCTTTGGCCTCACCCAGAAGCTCGTGGAACCGGTCATAGCGGCTCATCCGAGGCACCGCGCACACCCCCCTCTCGCAACTGCGAATGCTGCGCAAGAATAGCGGGAAGCCATCGGCAGCGGTTGCGCGGCGTCACCGTCCGGCCGGCGTGGCGCGATCCGCGACTCGGGCGCCGCACCCCGCACGAGTCTCGGCTAGCGGGGTACCAGCCGCAGGGTCGCGCCGCGGGCCTGCTGGGTCAGCATCGGGTTGACAATGCTCGCGCTGTAATTGCGGTACTTGGCGCGGTAGGCGGCGTCGAGCGCGTCGCCGAGACCGGGGTCCGTCTCATCGGCGAACGTGACGTCCCTGGCCACGCCGCCCGACTCGATGTGCCCGGTGTGCGTCGCCTGGGTGCCCCGGTGCCACCCCGCCGCCACCCTTGAAGGAGCGGACGTACAGGTCGTCACCGTGCCTGACGACCCAGATCGGCACCGCGCCGCGCAGCGTGCCGTCCGGCTTGTGCGGTGCGATCCGCAGCTCGTCGGCGGCGGCGATGGCGTCGAGCTCGTCACTGGTCCACGCGGTCATCGGTGTCCTCCCTCGTTTGCCGTGCCTGCGATAAGCCTCGTTTGCCTTGCCTGCGATAAGCCTCGTTTGCCGTGCCTGCGATAAGCCTCGTTTGCCTTGGCTGCGTTAAGTTCGGTCGCTGCCTACTTCCAGTTCGGGTTTAGCGTCTCTGTGCGGTCGGTGGCCGGCGGCGGGGTGGCCGACAGCGCGGAGATCTCCGCGCGCATGTCCGGTGTCATCTCCAGGTCAAGGGCCGCCAGGGACCCCGCGAGCTGGGTCAGGTTCCGCGCGCCGATGATCGGCGCGGTGATGCCCGGGTGGGACATCGCCCATGCCACGGCGAGCGTGGCGGGTGCGACCCCGGCGGCGGCCGCGAACTCGGTGAACGCCTCCGCGGTGGCGAAGTCGCTGTCGTAGGAGTAGCGGTTGATGTACAGCTGGCTCTCCACGAGCCGCCCGGCCTCCGGGCGCCTGGTCGCGCCGTACTTGCCGGTCAGCAGGCCGCCGCCCAGCGGGCTGTAGCTGATGACGCCGAGATTGGCCGCCTGCGCGAGCGGCAGGATCTCCACCTCGGCCTGGCGGCGGACCAGGTTGTACATCGGCTGGATCAGCTCGAACCTGGCCAGGTGCTCGCGCGCGGAGATGCCGAGGGCCGTCGCGATCTGCCAGGCGGCCCAGTTCGACACCGCCGGGTACAGGATCTTGCCCTGGTGCCGCAGGTCGTCGAGGGCGCGCAGGGTCTCCTCGATCGGTGTCCGCTGGTCGAAGCTGTGCACGAAGTAGAATTCGATCCACTCGGTGCCGAGCCGCCGCAGCGACCCCTCGACGGCCCTGCTGATGTGCCGCCGCGACAGGCCGCCCGCGTTGACGTCGGCGCCGGTCGGGAAGAACACCTTGGTCGTGATGACGATGTCGTCGCGGCTGCCGGCGATCAGCTTGCCGAGGATCGTCTCCGACGCGCCCGCGCCGTACGCGTTGGCGGTGTCGAAGAAGTTGATGCCCGCGTCGCGGCAGCGGGCGAACATCTCCGCCGAGGTCGCCTCGTCCGCATCCGAGCCGAACGACATCGTGCCGAAGCACAACGGCGACACCGACACCCCGGTCCCGCCGACGGTCACGTACTGCATGTCGCTACTCCTGTTCGCATCGTCCGCCTTTCCTTCCCCCAGGCATCCAACCGCAAGCCGGCCGCCCGCGGGAGGGCCTGCCAGTGCCGGGAACGCGGCGACCCCAGTCGCCGCCCATCACCCGGCCCGTCTTGTGCCCCGGCCCCTCGTGCCCCGGCGGCACGCGGCGGATAGTGAGGTGATGGACGGTGTCTGGGGAACGGTGAACTACCTCGCGCCAGGCTCGGTGCGCAACCGGCTCTATGTCGCCCCTGGTGACCAGCGCGCCACCGCCAGGTACGAGCCGCACCGGGTGTTCATCGCCGACGGGCGGGCGCACCGCGACGACCTCACCCTGGACGCGGCCGGCTTCACGCTCGTGAACCACCGCACCGCGGTGCGCGTCCTCGACAACCCCGCCGTGCTCGACGGCGGCTACACCGGCGAGTCGCTCACCCTGGTCCGCGCCCTGACCGGGGCCGATCACGTCGTCTCGCTCGGCTGGATAATGCGCCGCACCACCGCCGACCGCGGCGGCGCACTGCCACCCGCCCCCGACGTGCACGTCGACCTGCACAGCACCGAGATCGCGCACCGCTACGCCGGGGTCCACGCCCGCGGACCGCTGCCCGCGCCCGGCACCTACCGGCGGGCGGCGTGGACCAGCCTGTGGCGCGCGTTCTCCCCGCCGCCACAGGACTGGCCGCTCGCGCTGTGCGACTACCGGTCCACCGACGACGCCGAGGACGGCACGCCGAACCTGCTGTTCCGCGTCCCGGCCCTGCCGGACCCCGGCGAGCCTGACGCACCCGACGAGGCGGCCGAGTCGGCGGCCAGCCTGTTCCACGCCAACCCCGCGCACCGCTGGTGGTACTTCCCCGGCATGCACCAGGGCGAGGCGCTGCTCATCAAGCTGCATGACACGGACCACACGGTCGCCTGGCGCGCGCCGCACACCTCGTTCCGCGACACCGCCGCGGCCGGCGCCAGCCCGCGGGAGTCCGTCGAACTGCGCACCGTCGCCTACTTCCGCTAACCCGCGGCGCTCTTCCGCGCGGGCGACCCCATTCGCGACAATCCGGTCGGCGGCCGCTACCGTGGGAACGTGCTACTGACTGCCAAGGGCGCCGCCGTGCTCCTCATCGACCTGCAGGAACGCCTGGTGCCCGCCATCCACGACGGCGACGTCATGGTCGCCAGGTCGGCGCGGCTCGCGGAGGCGGCGGCGCTGCTCGACGTGCCGGTTCTCGCCACCGAGCAGTACCCGAAGGGTCTCGGTCGCACCGTTTCCGCACTGGCCGCCTACCCGAGCGCGACGCTGGAAAAGACCGCTTTCTCCGCATCTACAGCCCCGGGCTTCGACGGACTGATCCCGGCCGGGACGCGGGAGATCATCATCGCCGGCTGCGAGGCGCACGTGTGCGTCATGCAGACCGTCCTCGGCCTGCTCGGCTCGCGGCTGCGGGTGATCCTGGCCGCGGACGCCACCGGGTCCCGCGACCCTGCCGACAAGGCCCTCGCGGTCGAGCGTGCCAGGCAGCATGGCGCGGAGGTCGTCAGCACCGAGATGGTGCTGTTCGAATGGCTTCGCGATGCCAGCCACCCCGCCTTCCGCTCGGTGCAGAAGCTGCTGAAGTAGTCGGTCGCCGCCCCGGTGAGCGCATGGTGATCAGGTCACTACTAGGCTGGCTCGCATGGCGCTGCACAGCCGAGTGCCCGAGGACGAGTCGGGCGTCGAACTGGAGATCAACCCGGTCTACTCCCGGGAGAAGAGCTGCGTGATCCCGCGGTACCGGCTGCCGGACAGCGGCGTGCTGCCGCGCACCGCGCTGCAGGTCGTCAGGGACGAGCTCATACTCGACGGCAACGCCAGGCTCAACCTGGCGACGTTCGTCACCACCTGGATGGAGCCGGAAGCCGAGCAGCTGATGGCCGAATGCTCGTCCAAGAACATGATCGACAAGGACGAGTACCCGCAGACCGCCGAACTCGAGCACCGGTGCGTGAACATCATCGGCAACCTGTGGCACGCGCCGCACTCCGAAGCGGTCGGCTGCTCCACCACCGGGTCGAGCGAGGCGTGCATGCTCGGCGGCATGGCCCTGCTGTGGCGCTGGCGGGCGCGCAGGCGCGCCGCGGGCAAGGACACCGCCCGGCCGAACCTCGTCATGGGCACCAACGTCCAGGTCTGCTGGGAGAAGTTCTGCCGCTACTGGGACGTCGAACCGAAGTACGTGCCGCTCGTACCCGGCCGCTACCACCTGGGCGCGGCCGAGGCCTCGGCGCAGTGCGACGAGAACACCATCGGCGTCGTCGTCATCATGGGGTCGACCATGGACGGCTCCTACGAGCCGGTCGCGGACGTCAACGCGGCTCTCGACGCGCTCGCCGCCACGCCGGGCGGCCCGGACGTGCCGATCCACGTCGACGGCGCGTCCGGCGGATTCGTCGCGCCGTTCCTCCAGCCGGAGACCGAATGGGACTTCCGGGTGCCGCGCGTCGCGTCAATCAACGCCTCAGGCCACAAGTACGGCCTGGTCTACCCGGGCGTCGGCTGGATCATCTGGCGCGACGAGGATCACCTGCCCGAGGACCTGATCTTCAAGGTCAACTACCTCGGCGGTGAAATGCCGACGTTCGCGCTGAACTTCTCCAGGCCCGGCGCGCAGGTCGCAGCGCAGTACTACAACTTCCTGCGCCTCGGCCACGACGGGTACCGGCGCGTCCAGCAGACCAGCCAGGACATCGCGCTTCACATGTCCGGCGAGATCGCCAAGCTCGGCCCGTTCGAGCTGCTGTCCGACGGCTCCGACCTGCCCGTCTTCGCGTTCAGGCTGCGCGACGACGTGACCGGCTACTCCGTTTTCGACATCTCTGAGCGGCTGCGGATGCGCGGCTGGCAGGTACCCGCCTACACGTTCCCCGAGAACCTGACCGACATGGCTGTCATGCGGATCGTCATCCGCAACGGCTTCTCCATGGACCTGGCGAACCTGCTCCTCGATGACCTCAGGCTGCAGCTGCAGGTCCTCGAGCACCATCCGCAGACCCAGATGCCGCCGGAACTGCAGAAGAAGCGCGCGTCCTTCGCGCACTGAGCTACCAGTGAATGCCGCCGCTCCGCTGCCGGAGACGCGGCTCCCCGCTGGCCGCGCGCTGCTGGAGTAGTTCCATCCGCTCCCGCATGGCGATGTCCTCGCGGACCTCCTCCTCGCTCGGCGACATGGTGATGGTCAGCGTCATGATGAGCGTCAGCACGCTGATCCCGAGCAGCAGCGGGAACAGGAAGGCCACCGGCGAGGCACCGCCACCGTGCATGGCCGCCATCGCACCGTGGTGGACACGCATCGCGGCCATGCCCGTGTAGTGCATGCCGCTGACCGCGACGCCCATGACGAGCGACGCCCCGACGGTGGCGCCGATGCCGCGCACCCAGGTGCCGATCCATAGCGCCACCGTCCCTGCCACGACCGCGATCACGACCGACAGCGCGAGCAGGACCGGGTTGTAGGACATCGTGTCCGGCATGATCATCGCCGCCATGCCCAGGTAGTGCATCGAGGCGACGCCAATCCCGACGACGAGGCCGCCGAGGGCCAGCCGCGCCAGGCTGCCGTCGCCGTAGCCCACGATGAACAGGCCCGCGCCAACGACGGCGATCGCGATCAGCATCGAGACGATCGTGACCGGCACGTTGTAGGTGATGCTCTGGCCCGGGATGGTGAACCCGAGCATCGCGATGAAGTGCATGACCCAGATCCCGCAGGCGCCGATTGACACCGCGGCCAGGCTCAGCCAGAGCGCCTTGGCGCGGCCCTCGTGGACTCGCGCCCTGGTCACGCAGCGCAGCCCGAGGAACGCGCCAAGACAGGACATGAGGTACCCGAGCGCCGGGTTGAACACGCCATAGGTGAAATTGTGCACGGTAACCACGGAGGGCTCCCTTGAGTCGCTACCAGCCGTGATGTGCTTCGCCCGGCGGCAGACGCGCGCGTCTCCCTCGCCCCGGCAAAACCCCCCAAGCTGTCTTTTACCGGATCATGGTGACATAACGTCACATGCCACCGGGCCATTGTGGGAACAATCCCGGCGTTTCGCCCATAACACTTCGATGTCGGTCGCGGCAGTTAGGGCCTGCCGCCAAACAGGTGCGCATTCAACTTGACGTCCACCGTGATTGACGGTCCCGCCGTCACGCGAAACGGTGAGGTCAGGGCGGATGACGGAACGGGCCATGCGGAGGTGCGCGGTGCTGTCAGCGGAAGACAACGAGATCCTGACCCGGGTCGGTCCCGGGACGCCGATGGGGAACCTGCTGCGCCGGTACTGGATCCCCGCCTGCCTGACCTCGGAGATCGCCGAGCCGGACGGTCCCCCGGTGCGGGTACGGCTGCTGTGCGAGGACCTGGTCGCCTTCCGCGACACCGACGGGCAGGTCGGGTTGATCGAGGAACGCTGCCCGCATCGCGGCGCCTCGCTGTTTTACGGCAGAAACGAGGAATGCGGGCTGCGCTGCACCTACCACGGCTGGAAGTTCGACGTCACCGGGCAGTGCACCGACCAGCGCTCAGAACTGCACCCATTCGCGCACCGGATCCGGATCAAGAATTACCCCACCCGCGAGTCCGGCGGAATCGTGTGGACCTATATGGGGCCGGCGGGAACCATGACCCCGTTCCGTGACTTCGGTACAGAAACCCTGCGACCGCAGATGATCGCGGTAAACAAGGAGCAGATCTTCTGCAACTGGGTGCAGTCGATGGACGGCGACCTGGACACCGCGCACATCTCCAACCTGCACCAGTTCGACGCGATCGACGACGTGCCGGACGACGGCACCGACAAGCCCGGCTACCCCTCCGGGTACATGTCGATGAAGTTCTGGCGGCACGACCCGCGCTCGCTGATCGAGGTGGACGACGCCTGGCACGGCTTCAGGTACGCGGGCATCAGGACCACACCGAACGGGTTCCGGCATGCCCGGGTCACCGCCTACATCTTCCCCAGTTCCACCATCATCGCCCAGATCCCCTTCTCTACCAGGCAGATCTTCGTGGTCCCGGTCGACGACGTGACCACCTACCGCTACAACTTCACCACCCAGCCGCCCGCCAACCCGCGCGGCTACGGCGGCCCGCTCTTCTTCACCTACGAGAAGTACCCCTTCGAGATGCTGCCGCCCAACGGCGTTGTCCCGCGCACCTACACCCGCGAGAACGACTACCAGATCGACCGGTTCGCGCAGAAGGGCCGGTCCTACAGCGGCATCGCCGACTTCCGGTCGCAGGACGCCATGGCCACTGAGACGGCGGGGCCGATCTACGACAGGACCGCGGAACACCTCGGCTCCACCGACGTCGCCGTCATCCGCATGCACCGCCAGCTGCTGCGCGCCGCCAAGGCCCTCGCCGCCGACGGCGACACGGCCGCCCTGCCCGCACTCGGCGGCAGCGGCGACTTCCAGTCCATCCGCGGCGCGGAGAAGGTACTCGACGCCGCCGAGGACTGGCGCGTACTCGGCACCGACGCCGACCTCACCGTCAGGGAGGCCCTGGGCTGGCTGGCCTGACTTCCTGTTCGTCAAGATTTGCCCTGCTCGTGCATGACCGTGTCCCCAGAGGTGAGATTCTGGGGCGCAAGCCGAAGCGAGGGGATCTCATGGGCGATATAGAAACGCGTGACGGAGCGCTGGGCGCTACAACGCTGCGGGACACCACCTTTCACGGCAACGACGCGGAGAAAGTCGCCGCGGACACAATCTGCCACGACACTCCCACGTTCTGCCAGGCACGAACCCGCTTGTACCGGCACGGCCGGCTGGCTGAACAGGGCTTCGCGGTCGCGCAGATCAGCGACTTCCTCGCGGAGGAAGGGACAACCGTCTGGCTCGACCTGCGCGACCCGGACCACGCCGACCTCGCGGTCCTGCAGGAGGAGTTCGGACTGCACCCCCTAGAGGTGGAGGACGCGGTCGTGGAGCGGGAACGGCCGAAGATCGACCGCTACCCCACCCACCTGTTCATGACCGCCTACGCCGCGCGGCTCGACAAGGCCACCGGCGAGCTGGCCACCAGCGAACTCGCCGCGTTCATCCTGCCGCGGGCGCTGATCACCATCCGCAAGGACGACGGCCTCGACATCGGCAAGGTAGTCGACCGGTGGGACGCCAACCCCGACCTCGCCAGGCACGGCGTCGGCTACCTGCTGCACGGCCTGCTCGACTACATCGTGGACGGCCACTTCGAGACCGTTCAGTCCCTCGACGACGAGGTGGAGGGACTGGAGGACGCCCTGTTCTCCCCGTCCACCCCGATGGACCTCCAGGTCCAGAAGCGGTCCTTCGAGCTGCGCAAGTCCCTCGTCCTGCTCCGCCGGGTGGTGCTGCCGATGCGCGAGGTGCTGAACACGATCATCCGCCGCGACCTGCACCACGTCGACGAGGAGATGATGCCGTACTACCAGGACGTCTACGATCACGTGCTGCGCGCCACCGAATGGACTGAGTCGCTGCGCGATCTGGTGACCACCATCCTGGAAACCAACCTGACCATCCAGGGCAACCGGATGAACGTCATCACCAAGAAGGTCACCAGCTGGGCCGCGATCATCGCCGTGCCCACGTTCATCACCGGCTTCTACGGCATGAACGTCCCCTACCCCGACTTCGGCAACCACGTCGGCTTCCTCGTCGCCACCGTGATCATGCTTGGCTCGGGCTGCCTGCTGTACTGGGTCTTCCGCCGCAACGACTGGCTGTTACCGGCCTGGCGGGTTCGCGGCACCAGCCAGTAGACCGGCCCTCCAGCCAAGCCTTCTGATACGGGCCTGATTGCTGCCGGCCCGTATCAGAAGGCTTGCTCCTCCAGGTCGAGCAGGCGCACGCGGAGGTACCCGAGCGCGCGGGCACGCAGCCGGGAGACGTGCATCTGGGAGATGCCAAGCTGCCGGCCGATCTCGCTCTGCGGCATACCGCCGTAGAAGTCCATCAGGAGGATCGCCTGCTCGCGGGAGGGCAGCCCACCCCAGTGCGCGGTCACGGCGTTCATATTGAGCATGTGCTCGATCCGCAGATCCTGCTCGCCGAGGGTGTCAGCCAGGGTGCCCATGCGGGGCTCACTGCCCAGCGGCGCGTCCAGCGAGGATGGCTGCAGGGCCAGTTCGGCTCGCCGGGCCTGCCGCAAGTCGCCGGTGCTGACCCCCAGGTGCCGGGCGATGTCGGATTCGGCCGGGATCCGGCCCAGTTCCTGGGCCAGCTGCCAGGTCGCGTCGCGCGCTTCGAGCATCAGGTCCTGCACGGAGCGCTTGACGTGGACCTGCCACCGCTTGTCACGGAAGTGCCGCTTGATCTCGCCGCTGATACACGGCCGCGCGTACGCGGCCAGGCTGCCGCAGATGGCCGGATCGAAGTTGCCGATCGCCTTCAGCAAGCCGATATACCCGAGCTGCATCAGGTCCTCGGCCGGCTCGGGGCTGTGCAGGTACCGCCGCACGCAGGAACGGACCAGCCAGCGGTAACGGGACACCAGCAGCTCGCACGCCGCCGCCCGCCGCCCGCTGCCCGGCGGCAGCAAGCCGACGATGCCGAGCAGCGCCCGGTCATCCAGCCCGGCCAGATCTCCGGTCGTCAGCAAGCCTGGCAGGACGGGGAAATCCGTCTCAAGATCACTGGCAGGTGCTCTTCGGGAGGAAATTGCAGTCATTCCAGCCTCGGCTCGCAGAAACCCAGTTAAGGTCAGCCGAGGTCCAGAGCGGCAAACGCGCCATCGTGCACTCGCGGGCACAATGACGTTCGCGTTAGTAATTACCGCTATCGCCACCCTAGGCCAGCGGGAACCCCTGTGGCAATCTCCTGGCGAAATGACACAGTCACGCCATCCGGGCCGCCGTTTGTCGACCCCCAGGGTCACAAGACCGGCGAGCGTGAAGGACTGCACCGTCGATCCTTCGACGGCCAGCTTCCGCGCACTGTCGCTGCAGGTGCGGGCGATGGGCCTGCTCGACCGCGGGCCGCCAGCCGCCGTCAGGAATGACTGACTGTCAGGCGATCACGCCAGCTTGGCGCCCGGGATGCGCGCGGTGCCGCGGATGACGTCGCCGGCCAGTTCGGTGAGGGGGTGGTTGTGGTCGCGTGCGTAGCCGCGCAGCATCACGAATGCCTCGTCGGGGGATACCCGGAGACGTTCGGCGAGGATTCCCTTGGCCTGCTCGATGATGACCCGGCTGTTGAGCGCGAGTTGCAGTTGCCCGGCTACGACCTCGTGGTGGCGCACGGCGCGTTCTTGCAGGATGCCGATGGTGGCCACGTCCACGAGCGCGGTGGCTGCCACCACGTCGGAAGGTGATAGTCCGTCCGGCGCGGTCCTGAACAGGTTCAGCGTCCCGATGACCTGGTCGCGAAGCCGCATCGGGATGGCGTGCACGCCGGCATAGCCCATCTCCAGCGCAGCGGCGGCGAACCGCGGCCACCGGCCCGCGGCGCGCTCGGAGTGGATATCGCTGACGATGACTGCCTGCCCGCTGCGGTAGCAGTCAAGGCAAGGCCCCTCGTCGTTCTGGATCTGGAACAGCTCCACGACCCTGGCCTGCTCGGTCGAGGCCGCTATCAGCCGCAGCGCACCACGGTTGTCGGCGAGCAGCAGCCCTGCCGCGTCCACCTCCAGCAGATCGACGCACCGGTCGGTGAGCGTCTGCAGGAACTCCATCAGGTCATACCCGGCGACGAGCGTGTCCGCCAGCTCGACAAACGCCTGCGCCAGCCGCTCATCCACGGTTGCTGCCATAACGCAACAATAGCCCTTGGGGCGGCACTTGAAGCCAGCGTCCCGTCAGGTCACGGCATCCGACGCGGCAAGGCCGTCACGCCGGCAGGGGGCCGGGATCCGGTTCGGGATCAAACCGCAGCAGCCGGGCGACCACCGCTCCCGCGACATCGCCAAGCGGCGCGCCGGCCGCGAACGCGTGCGCCCGCAGCCGCGTCAGCGCCTCCTCAAGCGACACCCCCAGCTGCACCGAGATCATCCCGGCCGCCTGGTGCACCTCCGCGCGGCTGTCCGACAGGCCATCAAGCGGGTGGTAGCCGGCCAACCCGCTGATCCCCGAGGAGGAGTCAAGCAGTAGCCGCAGCGCGATATCGGCGAAAACCAGCGCGTCCGCCAGCTGGCCCGCCGTCAGCGGCTCCGGCCGCGCCCGGTACAGCGAAAGCACCCCTGCCCGGATCGCCCCGGCCTGCAGCGGAAACGCGAACAGCGCCCGCGCCCCGGCCGCCACCGCCGCCGGGACGAACCCCGGCCATCGCCCAGCCACCGCCCCCAGGTCCGCGATCAGCACCGGAGACCCCACAAGGAGATCCTCCGCCCCCGGTCCTTCCCCCGTTGTGAACAGCAGCTCCTCAAGCCGGGCACTCAGCTCATCGGTAGCGCCAAGCGGCTCGCTCAGTCCAGGGCCGCTCACCGCCGTCACGCTCGCGCCGTCCACTGCCACGCAGCCCACGGCCGCCCGGCACAGCACCGCCAGCGACACCGGAACGCCGGTCCCACCAGCGGCGTCAATCCACGACCACACCCGCGCCGTCCGCTCGCCTGCCACATCACCATCCTCCCCCCGCAGCCCGTATTGGGCGGCTCACCCGCCAATTCTCCCGCGATGCTAGCCCGGAGGGAGTCCCTGCCGGGAAGCTGGCCCGCGTCAGGCGCCAACAGACGCCGATCGCCTGCGGGTCACGGGAACCGTGCGGCGGCTCGAACGCTACGCAGGGCAAACCGCACCTCTGACCCTAAGCCCGATGCGGTCATTGGTGGCGTTCGAAAATCCGTGCAGAGTGTGAACGTGGAACAGCTCCGTGGCGGCCTAGCCGCCGCCAAGCGCCCCGGCCACCCGATCAGGCAGGTGAAAGGAATTTGACCTACGGGTTAGCCGGATTGCGCGACAGATCGCGGTGGGAGAATTTCGCGGTCCTGCACTGCCTACCATTTTTCCCAGGGTGCAGCTGCCGGTATCCGGAGCGATATCTTCATAGGACGCGGTGCCGGCCCCCATGTCCAACGGTGGAATCGCCCTATCCACAAGGGACGGCAGAGCGTAGACTCAAAATACTGCTCCGGATCCCGGCTGCTGCCCGCACGAATGTGGCGGGTCAGCGCGCGACCCGGAGTTTTTGCATTCGGGCACCGGCACCCGAGGAGTCAGTCATGAGCACTGCCACATCGATCCTTCAAGTCCGAACCGCCGGCTCCGCCACCGCTTGCCGCCTGTCTGGCTGGGCAACCCGGTGAAGACGGCCACTGGGCCCCGGGATGACGAGCCGCCGGCGGCCGGGCGGCGGGTGATGAGTACCGGTGCCGCCATCACGCTGATCACGGTCGGCGCGATCTTGCGGTTCGCCCTGGCGGCAGGTTCACCGCACGGCCTGAACGTGCACGTCGTTGGCATCGTGTTGATCCTGGCCGGAATACTGGGCTTGCTGCTGTCGCTGTTCCTGCGCGGTGGCTCGCGACGGCCCCGCTCCCTCGTCCGCCAAGGCCGCGGTGGGTACTACAGCTTGCCCGGCCCTAGCGCGCGCCTGAAGAGGACGAAGCAGGCCGCGGCCGAAGACGTCGCAGAGGTCCTTGGCGACAATAGGTTCTTCGCCAAGGATGCGCCAGGACGTGAGGAAGAAGATATTTAGACCGGCTCCGGAGTTCTCCTTCACACGAGAGCCGGAAGGGGCGTAATGTGAGAGAGTTGCCCCGGACCCTGGCAACCGCACCTGCGCGATATCCGCGGGGACAGCGGCAGGGACCGGGGTTTTTTCGTGAATAGGCGGTGTCGGCAAAACGTCACGGCTGAAGGCGGCAGACAGCTCCAGGGATCCTGCCGCGAGAGATATCTGCAACTCAGATTCCTGGAGTGCGTCATGATCATAATTGTCGGGCTCGTCATCTTGGTCGGGGTGTCGGCGGTCGGGGTGATGGCCATGGCCGGGCGGAACCTGGTTGGTTCCGCCCGCCGCACCTCGCGGCGCAGCCCTGGGGCCCGCCGCTAACGGCCGCCGTCCCGCCGCGAGATCGCGGCCGACCTGACACTGACCGCCCACCGTGGGACACGGCGCAGAGCCACCCGCGACGGCACGGCCGGCGACGGGCGCAGGCCCTGCAGGGGCGGGCCTGCTCTCCACGGCCTCCGCCGCAACGACTGACTGTGACCGAAGCGGCGGGAGCCGGGCCTTGCCGGGGACTTCCTGTCCGGAATAGTTGAAGCATCAACCATGTTACAGCGCGCGTGAATTCCACCTTCCGGAGCCGGCCGGCACCGGAGAATCGGAGGACCGACATGCGCAAGCCCGCGACCACCGCGGTTCCCGTTCACCCGCTGCTGGCGGAGCGCTGGAGCCCGCGTGGGTTCGACCGGCAGCACCAGGTCAGCGACGACCAGGTCACCGCGCTGCTGGAGGCGGCACGGTGGGCACCCTCGGCGAGCAACAGCCAGCCATGGCGGTTCCTGGTGACAAGCCGCGGCGATCTTGCTCACCGCCAGCTCTTCGCCGCGCTCGCCCCCGGCAACCGGGACTGGGCGGACGCGGCCAGCACCCTTATCCTCGTCGCGGCCCGCACCGCCGCCGATGGCGCACCACAGCCGTGGGCGCTCTATGACACGGGACAGGCCGTCGCCTCACTGGTCACCCAAGCCCAGGCTCAGGGACTGTCAGTGCACCAGATCGGCGGCTTCGACAGCGACGCCGTCCGGGCCGAGTTCAACCTGGACCGGGAGCTCACTCCGGTGGTAGTCCTCGCGGTCGGGCGCGCCGACCCGAACGCCGAGCTCCCCACCCACCTCGCCGCACGCGAAGCGGCACCACGGACGCGGCACCCGGTCAGCGACCTGCTGCTTACCGCCGCGGCGGCCACCCATCTCCGCGCGGCGTGAACCATCGGAACTCACGGCGATCACTGGGATCCGGCGAGGACCGCTCACCTGGCCTGCCGCGAAGATGAGAGCACTTCGCACGGCACACGTGCCTCGGCCAGGCCAACGGGAGGCGGTTTTATGGAGCAGGGATACGACCTGGGTGGTTCGTTCGCGCTCGGCCCGCGGCGGGTGCGCCGGGCCGGATACGGGGCGATGCAACTCGCCGGTGACGGGGTCTTCGGGCCACCGCGAGACCGGGACGAGGCGCTGGCGGTCCTGCGGGCGGCGGTCGAGGCCGGGGTGGACCACATCGACACCGCGCAGTACTACGGGGCAGGCACGGTGAACGAGCTCATCCGCGAGGCGCTGCACCCTTACCCAAACGGGCTGGCGATCGTGAGCAAGGTGGCCGCCCGCCGCGACGCCGGTGGCGCGCTGCCGCGGTTCGATGAGCCGCATCAACTCCGCCGGTCCGGGCCAGAGAGGAAGGCCTGATTGACGGCATCGGCCTCAGCAACATCTCCCGGGAGCACCTGCTGAGGGCAGTCGCCCAGACGGAGATCGCCTGCGTGCAGAACCTCTTCAACCTGGCGGACCAGCGGGCCCTGGACGTCCTGACGGAGTGCACGGCGCGAGGCATCGCCTTCGTCCCGTTCTGCCCGCTGGGATTGCCCGGCGAAGCGCACCACCAGTTGCTGGGGAACCCCGTACTCGGCGCGCTGGCGCTCCGCCTGCACGCGTCCCCGGCCCAGGTCGCCCTCGCCTGGCTGCTCGACCTCGCGCCGAACATTCTCCTCATCCCCGGAACCCGGACGCGCGCGCATCTCGCTGAAAACCTCGCCGCCGCCAGCCTCCACCTTGACGACTCGGCGCGCGCCGAGCTGGCGCGGCCGTTCACCACGATGGCGTGACGACGGGCGGCCAGGCTACTCCCGCCGCAGTTATCGTCCGCCCGGCATCCGGTAGTCGCCGGACACCGGACGCCAGTCGCTCGGCGGATCCTCGCCGGTCACGCCGTCCACCGCCTCGCGGAGCAGGTCCGCGTGCCCGGTGTGCCGCCCGTACTCCTCGATCAGGTCGGTCACCAGGCGCCGCAGGCTGGCGTGCTCGCCGTCCGCGTTGGCCGCCACCTTCTGGTCAAGGCCCCCGTCCTTGGCCAGTGCCGCCGACAGCCGCTGCCGCGACCGCTCCACCCCGCCGTCCCACAGCAGGTAGAGCGTCTCCGGCTTGTCGTCTGCCGCGGTGGCGAACTCCCAGTCCGGGTTGGCGTCCCAGTCGACCTCCGGCCATGGCTCGCCGAGCGTCTCCCCCGCGTACTTCACGCTGAACATGTAGTCCTCGTTGATGGCGAGGTGCTTGAGCAGCCCGCCCAGGGTCAGCGACGACGCGCCGATCCGCTGGCCCAGGCCCGCGGAGTCAAGCCCGTCCGCCTTGAACCGGAAGGTGGTCCGCATGCGCTCGAGCGCGCCGATCAGCTGCTGCTCCTCAGTGCCCGCCATTGGCGGTTCCCACGGTGCGTGTGTCATGGACGAGACGCTAGACCGGATCCCGGACGTTCTGCTGCCGAGATCCGCGGCGCCGGCTCAACTAGCGACGGCGTCTGGTGACTCGGGCAGCACTTGGCCGCCGTCCACCACGATCGTCTGCCCGGTGATGTAGCCGGCCTCATCGGTCGCGAAGAACAGCGCCGCGTGACCGATCTCTTCGACGGTGCCGAGGCGGCGCAAAGGGATCGCCGCGGTCATGCCGGCGATGTAGTCCTCCCCCAGCCCGGCGAGGCCTTCGGTCATGATGTTGCCGGGAAGCACCGCGTTCACCGTGATGCCGTCGCGGGCGAGTTCGATCGCCGCCGTGCGCAGGAACCCGAGCTGGCCGGCCTTGGAGGCTCCGTAGTGCGTCCACCCCGGATAGCCGGTGACCGGCCCGGTGATGGAGCTGGTGAGGATGACCCTGCCGCGGCCGGACCGGCGCAGCAGCGGCAGGCAGGCCTGGACGGACAGGATCGTGCCCTTCAGATTAACGCCGAGGACCTGGTCGATCTCGTCCTCGGTCACTTCGGCAAGCGGCGCGGAGGGGAAGATGCCGGCGTTGGCGCACAGCACGTCGACGCCGCCCAGCTTCTCGTCCGCCTCGGCCGCGACCCGCGCGCAGTCCGCCTTGCGCGCGACGTCCGCGATCACGTAACCCGCTGCGCCGGTCTCGGCGGCGGCGACCCGAGCGGACGACTCGTCGCGACCGGTGATCAGCACGCGCGCGCCCGCTCGTGCGAACACCGCCGCGATGCCCTTGCCGATGCCGCGGGTCCCCCCGGTGACCACGACCGCGCGCCCCGCGATGGAGGTGAACATGACCCGCGCTCCCCTTTCGTAAGGGTGCCCGGCGATGGCACCAGGAGGATAATCCCGCGCCTTTTCCCGGCGCGGGTTACGGACGTCGAAACTGTAATGGACCCGGCAAGTTACGGTATCGTCCTTCCCGTTTCCTGGATGTTAATTCGATTTACCGCTATTGATTCACCCTTTCATTCGCTGTTACGTTCCCCGCGCAAGCATCGTGTCTGGAAGGGAATGGCCTGTGGCACAGACAGAGCCGGTGACCGCGCCCGCGGTTTCCGAGGATTTCGACATCTCCGCGCGGGAAGACGTCGCCAAGCTCCGCAGGGGCGCGGTCGGGCTCGGCGGGGTGCTGTTCCTGACCCTGACTGGCTCCGCGCCCATCACCGCGATGCTGCTCAACACGCCGATCGTGGTCGGCTCGGGCGAGGGCATCGGCACGCCGGCCGCCTTTATCGTCGCGACCATCGTGTTGGCCGTGTTCTCCGTCGGCTATGTCGCCATGTCCCGCAAGAAGACAACCGCCGGCGGCTTCTACGCCTACATCAGCCACGGACTTGGCCGGGAGATCGGCTTCGGCGCGGGATTCGGCTCGCTGGTCGCCTATGGCGTCTTCGAGGCGTCGCTCGCCGGCGGGTTCGCCTACTTCGCCAACCTCAAGCTGGCATCGCTCGGCCTGAACGTCGGCTGGGCGCCGCTCGCGCTCGGCATGGTTGTCGTCATCGGCGTGCTGACCTATTTCGATGTGAGCTTCTCCGCCAAGATCCTCGCGGTCGGCCTCATCACCGAGGTGCTGATCCTGCTGCTCTTCGACGCGATGCTGCTCGCCAAGGGGCACTTGTACTGGTCGGCCCTGAATCCCGTCAATGCGTTCCAGTCCTTTCCCGCCTCAGGCAAGCTCGCCGCCGGCGCGGTCGGCGTCGGCCTGTTCTTCGCATTCTGGTCCTGGGTCGGCTTCGAGATGGCGCCGAACTACGGCGAGGAATCCCGCGACCCGAAGAAGAACATCGGGCGGGCGATGTATATCTCCGTCCTTGGCCTCGGCGCCTTCTACACCCTGACCTCCTGGGCGTCGCTGGCCGGCTATCCGTCGGTCAAGTCGGCCATCGCGTCGGCGCAGAGCGACCCGGCCAACTTCTTCTTCGCACCGTCCACCCAGTACGCCGGCCACTGGGTCACGTCGGTGATGAGCTACCTGATCATCACCGGCTCGTTCGCGTGCGGCATGGCCTTCCACAACACCACCGCCAGGTATGCCTACTCGCTGGGCCGCGAGGGGATGCTGCCGCCCGTTCTCGGCAAGACGCACCCCCGGTGGCAGTCACCGCACATCGCCTCGATCGCGACCTCGCTACTCTCTTTGCTCATCATCGGCCTGTTCGCGATATTCGTCGGCACCGGCGACCCGAGCTCCCAGGCCTACGGGCAGCTGTACGGGCTGATGGCGGTCATGGGCGTCATCATCATCTTGTCGGTCCAGGCGCTGGTGTCCCTGGCGATCGTCGTCTACTTCCTGCGCCATCACGGGGATGAGGTCCACTGGTGGCGGACGCTCCTCGCCCCGGTGCTCGCCTTCATCAGCCAGGGCTACGTCGTGTACCTGCTGTTCGAGAACCTCAACTTCCTCGGGGCCGGGTCCTACGGGTACGCAAAGCTGTTCGGCCCGGTCGACCTCGCGGTGGTGCTGATCGGCGTCGGCCTCGCCTTCTACTACAAAAAGTTCAAGCCGCAGACCTTCGAGAAGGTGGGCCGGCTGATCAACGAGGGCCTGTAGCGCGGCCGCTCAGGTCTCCGTGTGCCCCAGGTCAGGCCCGGGGACGAAGCGCAGCGTGCCGCTGGTCGTCGCGCCCAGTTCCAGGATGATCAGCTCGTTCCCCTCCTTCCTGGTGACCGGCCCCGGCACGTACAGCGTCCGCTGGGGGCCGCGCGACCAGTACCGGCCAAGGCAGAACCCGTTGAGCCAGGCGACGCCCTTGCCCAGCCCGTCGGTGCTGAGGAAGAGGTCGCCCGCGCCTGACAGGTCGAAGACCGCGCGGGCGAAGGCGGGCCCGGCCACCGCACGGGCCGGCCCGGCGGGCTGCGCCCGCAGCGCCTCGGCGGCCGACGTCACGTCGTCGAGCGGCAGCGGCAGCACCCGCCAGCCGCGGAGGGGCAAGCCGCCCACCGTGAACACCACCATCGACGTACGCGCCTGGGACGACCGGATGATCGCCGCGGGCGCGGCGGGAATCACGCTCGCCGCCCCGCTGGCCGCGCCGCGGCAGCGCGGCTGATCAGCGGGCGTGCTACTGGCCGAGAAGCCAGGTCATGGGCGCGACGAGATCCCGCGCCTCGGCCGGTCCCCACGATCCGGGCGGGTAGGAGCTGACCTGCGGCGGCCGCGACAGCAGGGGTTCGGCGACCCGCCACACCGCGGCGAGCCCATCCGGTCTGGTGAACAGCGAGCGGTCGCCGAGGAGCACGTCATGGATCAACCGGACGTACGCCGGCAGCGGTTGCGCGCCGGAGAGGCCGGACAGCGGGATGGACGCGTGCGCCACATCGAGATCGAGCGCTGGACCGGGCTTCTTGGCCACCAGGGAGAGATCGATCTCGCCGTCTCCGGCGAGTGAGAAGGAAAGTATGTTTCCGCTGCGCGGCAGCCTGCCGGCCAGCGGTCCCGCCGGTTCGCGCAGGATCAGGCTGACCCGCTGCGCCGTCGCGGCCATCCGCTTGCCGGTGCGCAGGTAGAACGGCACACCACGCCAGCGGTCGGTGTCGATCCAGAGCCGGGCGGCGACGAAGGTGTCCCGGGTGGAACGCGGATCGACACCGGGAATGTCGCGGTATCCGGCGAACTGGCCGAGCACCACCTCGGCGGGGTCGAGGGGCCGGAAGCAGTTGATGACCGTTTCCCTGGCGGCCTGCAAATCCAGCGAGCCGAGGGTGGCCGGCGGCTCCATGGCGATCTCGGCGGCCACCTGGAACAGGTGGGTGACGAGCATGTCGAGCACCGCGCCGGTGGCGTCGTAGAACTGAGCCCGGTCGCTGACGTCGAGCGTCTCCGGCACGTCGATCTGCACCGACTCGACATGCCTGCGGTTCCAGAACGCGGCCGACGACTCGTTGGCGAACCGCAGCACGTGCAGGTCCTGGGTGGCTTCCTTCCCCAGGAAATGGTCGATCCGGTACACCTGCTGCTCGTCGAGGACCGAATGAACGACCCGGTCGAGTTCACGGAAGGCATCGCCAGACGTGCCGAACGGCTTTTCATAGACAACGCGGGCACCCGATGAGAGCCCGTGCTGGCCAAGGGCCTTCGTCAGCCCGGCAAAGGCGACGGGCGGAACGGCCAGGTAATGCACAAGCAGCGGGTCGGGGCCGACCGACCCCCGGGCTGTGCTGATCACGTCAAGAAGGCTGCCTGGGCTTTCTGAGCTGAACCCGCCGCCGGCGAAGAACACCCGCTCCGCGAAGGCGTCCCACTCCCCCGGTTCCGGTTCCGGACCGAACTCGGTCAGCGCGTCACGAAAACTGGTACGGAAGTCCTCGTGCGCCAGGTCACCGCGGCCGTTCCCCACCAGCACCCACTGCGCGGGCAGCAGCCGTTCGCGTGCCAGCCGGTAGAACGCCGGGAGCACCAGCCGCCTGGACAGATCCCCTGTCGCCCCGAACAGAACGAAGACCGTCGGACCTGGATCGCCCGCCGTCTCGGTATGCTGCGTCGCTGTTGCCATGAACTCACGCTACGTGAGGGTCCCGTCCGGGGCCACGGCGCCTTTACGTGAGCGTCTGGTCGGGGTTCTCAGCCGTAGGATGCGGCTGTGGCAGTAGTCCCGGCCGCCGCGCAGGCATTGGCGGTGCTTCAGTACCTTGGCACGCAGGCGCAGCCGGCGGCCGCGGCGGCCATCAGCCGTGAGCTTGACCTGCCGAGGTCCACGACCTACCACCTGCTCGACACGCTGATCCGGGCCGGATTCGTGGTCCACCTCGCCGAGGAGCGGCGGTACGCGCTCGGCGTCGCCGTGTACGAACTGGCCTCGGGCTACGCACGGCAGACGTCGCTGCAGCGGCTGGCGCGAGCGCCGCTGGCCGCCCTGGTGGACAACACCGGCCAGAATGCGCACCTGGCGATCATGCACGGGCGTGACGTCATCTACGTCATCGAGGAGCGCGCGACCGGCCGGCCTCCGCTCATCACGGACGTCGGCGTGCGATTGCCCGCGCACCTGACCGCGAGCGGCCGGGCGATGCTGGCGCTGATGCCCAAGGCGCAGGTGCGAGCGCTCTACGCAGACCCGGGCAGCTTCGTGCTGCGCAATGACCGGGGCCCGAGATCGCTCTCCGCGCTCAGGCACCTGCTGGCCGACGCTCGCCACCGGGGATTCGCATCGGAGGACGGCGAGGTGACACCCGAGTTCGCCTCGGTCGCGGTCGCCGCCACCGATCGCGCCGGCTACCCGGCCGCGGCCGTGGCGGTGACATTCCCGAGCGCGGAGGTCGGCGCGCGCGAGCAAGAGCAACTCGCCGCACGGGCAGCAAGGACCGCCGCCGAAGTCAGCCGGCGACTGGGCGCCGCCGCGGCGGAAGACCATCACGCGGCGGCGTCCGGCTGAATCTGTAATCCCAGACAATGTCCGCTGCGCGAGAGGTCACAAGCCGCGGTCCGCGCCGCACCATGGGGTTATGAACGAGATCGCAGTGGGCGTCGAGGCGCTGACGCAGCACCAGGTACTCGCCGTCGCCCGTCATGACGCGCGGGTGCGGCTGAGCGACGAGGCACGCAAGGCCATCGTCGCGAGCCGGGATGTCATCGAGGCGCTTGCTGACGATCCCGAGCCGCACTACGGGATCTCCACGGGGTTCGGCGCGCTGGCGACCAAGCACATCGCCGCCGCGGACCGCGCGGCCCTGCAGCGCAGCCTCATCCGCTCGCACGCGGCCGGCTCCGGGCCGGAGGTCGAGCGCGAGGTGATCCGCGCGCTGATGCTGCTGCGCCTGTCGACGCTGGCCACGGGCCGCACGGGCGTGCGCCTGGAGACCGCGGAGACCTACGCGGCGATGCTGAACGCGGGCATCACGCCCGTTGTGCACGAGTTCGGTTCGCTGGGCTGCTCGGGCGACCTCGCTCCGCTCGCGCACTGCGCGCTCGCCGCGATGGGCGAGGGCACGGTACGCGTCGGCGGCGAGGCGCGGCCCGCGGCCGACGCGCTCGCCGCGGCCGGCATCACGCCTGTCGTGCTGCGCGAGAAGGAGGGTCTGGCGCTGACCAACGGCGTCGACGGCATGCTCGGCATGCTGACGCTGGCCACCCACGACCTCGCGCTGCTATTCCGCACGGCCGACCTCGCCGCCGCGATGAGCGTCGAGGCCCAGCTCGGGACGGACGCGGTGTTCGCCGCGGACCTGCAGGCGCTGCGCCCGCATCCCGGTCAGGCCGACAGCGCCGCCAACCTGCGGGCGCTGCTCGCCGGCTCCGCCATTATGGCCAGCCACCGCGGTCCGCAGTGCACCCGCGTGCAGGACGCCTATTCGCTGCGCTGCTCGCCGCAGGTGCACGGGGCGGGGCGCGACACGCTCGCACACGCGTGCCTGGTCCGCGACCGGGAGCTCGCGAGCGCGGTTGACAACCCCGTCGTCACGCTCGACGGCCGGGTGGAGAGCAACGGCAATTTCCACGGCGCGCCGGTCGGCTACGTGCTGGACTTCCTGGCCATCGCCGCGGCCGACCTCGCGTCGGTCGCCGAACGGCGCACCGACCGGTTCCTTGACCGCGCCCGCAACCACGGGCTGCCCGCGTTCCTCGCCGACGACCCCGGGGTGGACTCCGGCTACATGATCGCCCAGTACACCCAGGCCGCGCTCGTCTCGGAACTGAAGCGGCTGGCCGTTCCTGCCTCCGTCGACTCGATCCCGTCAAGCGCGATGCAGGAAGACCATGTCTCGATGGGCTGGTCGGCCGCCCGCAAGCTGCGCCGTGCCGTCGACGCCCTGACGCAGGTGCTGGCGATCGAGATCCTCACCGCCGCCCGGGCGCTCGACCTGCGCCTGCCGCTCACCCCCGCTCCGGCGACGGCCGCGGCCCGCGACGCCCTGCGCCAGCGGGTCGCCGGCCCTGGCCCGGACCGCTACCTCGCCCCCGACATCGCGGCCGCCGTGGAACTCGTCAGGTCCGGGCGACTCGTCGCGGCCGCCGAGGCCGTCTGCGGCCCGCTGCTCTGATCCGTCCCGACACCGAGCCTGTTACAGCACCGAGGAGAACCGACATGGAAGGCGCCCGCCCCGTCCGCGCTCCGCGCGGCACCACGCTCACCGCCCGGTCCTGGCAGACCGAGGCACCGTTGCGAATGCTGATGAACAACCTCGACCCCGAGGTCGCCGAGCGCCCCGACGACCTCGTCGTCTACGGTGGCACCGGCCGCGCGGCCCGCAACTGGGCCAGCTACGACGCGATCGTCCGCACCCTCACCGAGCTGCGCGAGGACGAGACGATGCTCGTGCAGTCAGGCAAGCCGGTCGGCGTCATGCGGACCCATGAGTGGGCGCCGCGGGTGCTGATCGCCAACTCCAACCTCGTCGGCGACTGGGCCACCTGGCCGGAGTTCCGCCGCTTGGAACAGCTCGGCCTGATGATGTACGGCCAGATGACCGCCGGGTCGTGGATCTACATCGGCACCCAGGGCATCCTGCAGGGCACCTACGAGACGTTCGCCGCCGTCGCGGAAAAGCGCTTCAATGGCTCCCTGGCCGGCACGCTCACCGTCACCGGCGGCTGCGGCGGCATGGGCGGCGCGCAGCCGCTCGCGGTCACGCTGAACGACGGCGTGTGCCTGGTCGTCGACGTCGACCCCGCGCGGCTGCGGCGCCGCGTGGAGCATCGGTATCTCGACGAAGTCGCCGACGGGCTCGATGACGCGATCGCGCGGTGCGAGCGCGCCAGGGCCGAGCGGCGCGCACTGTCCGTTGGCCTTGTCGGCAACAGCGCCGTTGTGCTGCCCGAACTGCTGCGCCGCGGGGTGGCGGTGGACATCGTCACCGACCAGACGTCGGCGCACGACCCGCTGTCCTATCTGCCCGAGGGCGTGGACCTCGGCGACTGGGACGATTACGCGAGCAAGAAGCCCGAGGAATTCACCGAACGGGCTCGTGCTTCGATGGCCAGGCACGTCGAGGCGATGGTCGGCTTCCAGGACGCCGGCGCCGAGGTCTTCGACTACGGCAACTCCATCCGCGACGAGGCGCGCCGCGGCGGTTTCGCGCGGGCATTCGCGTTCCCCGGCTTCGTGCCCGCGTACATCCGGCCGCTGTTCACGCAGGGCAAGGGGCCGTTCCGGTGGGCCGCGCTGTCCGGCGACCCGAATGACATCTACGCCACCGACCGGGCGGTGCTTGAGCTGTTCCCCGACAACACAAGGCTGCACAAGTGGATCGGCGCCGCGCAGCAGCGCGTCGCGTTCCAGGGGCTGCCCGCGCGGATCTGCTGGCTCGGGTACGGCGAGCGCGACAAGGCGGGCGCGCGGTTCAACGAGATGGTGGCATCCGGCGAGCTCAGCGCTCCGGTCGTCATCGGCCGTGACCACCTCGACTGCGGCTCGGTCGCGTCACCGTACCGTGAGTCCGAGGGCATGGCCGACGGTTCCGACGCGATCGCCGACTGGCCGCTGCTCAACGCGCTTGTCAACACCGCGTCCGGCGCCTCCTGGGTGTCGCTGCACCACGGCGGGGGCGTGGGCATCGGCCGGTCGATCCACGCCGGCCAGGTGACCGTCGCCGACGGCACGCCGCTCGCAGCGGCCAAGATCGAGCGGGTGCTCACCAACGACCCGGGCATGGGCGTCATCCGGCACATCGACTCCGGCGACGCATCCGACGACGCTCCGCTGCGGGCGCACCCGGACGGCGGAGTCCGCGTCCCGATGAGCCGCTCATGAGGTGCGCCCGGGTTCTTCCAGAAGAATAGAACTTGTTATAACTTTGCTCCGATGCCTGGCGACAAGGGAGATGAGCAAGGATGCCGGTCAAGTACCTGTCACCGGAATGGATCGACGCCTACAACGCGGCCGTGGCCGCCGACGACGCGGTGCGCAAGGCACTGAAGGGCAAGAGCGCGGTCATCCAGATGGTGGTCGCCGACGCGCCCGCCGGCGAGGTCCATTACTCGCTCCGCATCGCCGACGGCACCGCCGCGGTCAGCCTCGGCGACGCCGGGGACGCCGAGGTCACCATCCGTCAGTCCTATGAGACGTCGGCGCAGGTCAACAGGGGCGAACTGGACGGCGCGAAGGCGTTCACGCAGGGCAAGGTCAAGATCACCGGCAAGATGATGAAGATGATGCAGCTGCGCGGGCCGCTGGCTGAGGTGCAGAAGGTGCTTGACACCATCGACACCGAGTACTGACCTGCCGTGAGGGGCCGGAGGCCGGCCCCTCACGCTCAGGGCGCGGCGGGCCCGGCGAAGCTGTGCCCCCACAGGCTGACCGCGGTCGTCTCCCTGCTGACCCAGGTCGCGTCGTCCACGGTTCGTCCGTCGGTGCCGTACTCGATGTCGAATCCGCCCGGGGTGCGCGCGTAGAACGACACCATGAGGTCGTTGGCGTGCCGCCCGAGTGAGGCCGACACCTGCGCGCCGCGCCGCGCGCAGCGGTCCATGGCCCGGCCGACGTCGTCAAGCGCGGCTACCTCGATCATGAGGTGCACGATGCCGGCCCCGGCCGGCATCGGCGCCAGCGCCAGCGAGTGATGCCGCGGGCAGCAGCCGAGGAACCGGAACCAGACGGGCGGGTCCCCCGGCTGCCCGCCAAGGAACTCGGCCGGCATCCGCATCGAGTCCCGCAGCCGGAAGCCGAGCACGTCGGTGTAGAAGGCCAGCGCGGCGTCGGCGGCGCCGGGCACCGGCAGCACGACGTGCCCCAGGCCCATGTCTCCGGTCACGAACTGGTTGTCGTACGGGCTGACGGCCGGCCGGTGCTCGAGCGCTGCGCCGCAGAACACCTCCACGGCGTTGCCCGCCGGGTCGTCGAAGCGCAGCATCTCCCCCACCCGCCGCGCGGCGAGCTCGTCGGGGTCCCCCGCCTTGACCGCGACGCCGGCGTCCGTGAGGGCCCGGCGCAGGGTGGCAAGCGCCGCCGCGTCGGTCACCTCCCAGCCGGTCGCGAGAAGGCGGTCCCGCGATCCGGGCAGGATCACCAGCCGGGCGGGGAAGTCGTCCATCCGCAGGTACAGGGCACCGTCGCCCGGGCCGGCCGGCCCCCGTCCCTCCGTCATGCCGAGAATCCGGACGCCGAACTCCCGCCACGCGGCGACGTCGGTCGACTCGATCCGCAGGTAGCCAAGGGACCCGATCACCGGTTCCCTCCTTCCATCAAGCTGATCGCCAGCCGGTCGAACTAGTGGAACCGCGCCTTTACAACATCGCGCCGGGCGGAACGTCGCGCCCGAACTCGCCGCGGCCGAACATCGACAGCGCGCGCTCCGGGTCGTTGATCGCGTGCAGCCGGCCGGCGTGCGCGTCCCGCCAGAACCGCTGTAGCGGGGTCCCGGCCTTCAGCGCCCGCCCGCCGGAGTTCTCGAAGAGCAGGTCGACCACCCGGACGGCCTGCGCGGTGCCGGTCACCTGGTCGCGCCGCACCCGCAGCCGCAGCGGGATCGGCAGCTTCTGCCCCGCGCAGGCGTGGGCCATCAGCTCGGCCATGTTCCGCTCGAGCGCCAGCCAGGCGCCGTCGAGCAGGCTCGCCGCCTCGGCCACGTGCACCTGGCCGAACGGGTCGTCACCGGCCTTCTCCCCCGCGTACGCGGCGCGGACCCGGTCCCGCTGGTAGGCCACGTGCGCCTCGTAGGCCCCGGTCGCCATGCCGATGACCGGCGTCGTGATGGCGTACGTGAACACCGATCCGTACGGGATCCGGTACAGCGGCCCGGGGTTGCGCTCCTGGCCGGGACAGGCCAGCCGGGTGACGTCGTTGAAGCTGAGCGCCCGGTGGGCCGGGACGAAGGCGTCCTCGACCACGATGTCGTTGCTGCCGGTGCCGCGCAGCCCGACCGTGTCCCACACGTCGTCGACGGTGTAGTCGCTGGCCGGCAGCAGGAACGTGCAGAAGTCGACGGGCTTATTGTCGTCGCCGAGCACGATCCCGCCGAGCAGCACCCAGGTCGCGTGCGCCGCGCCGGAGGAGAAGCTCCACCGGCCCGCCAGCTGGTACCCGCCGGCGACGGCGCGCGCCCGCCCGGTCGGTGCGTAGGACGAAGACATCCGGGTGCCCGGGTCGGCGCCCCAGACCTCCTCTTGCGCCCGGACCGGGAAAAGAGCGAGCTGCCACGGGTGCACGCCGAGCACGGACGCCACCCAGCCGGTCGACCCGCAGGCGCTCGCGATCATCCGCACCGCGGTGAAGAACGCCATCGGGTCCGCCTCAAGCCCGCCGTAGCTGGCCGGCTGCAGCAGCCGGAAGAACCCGGTCTCGGTGAGCGCCTTGACCGAGTCGGCCGGCACGTCCCTGTTGTCCTCGGTCTCCTGGGCCCGCTGCCGGAGCACGGGGAGCAGGTCGGACACCGCCGCGACGACGGTCGGCTCCGGCCCTGCGTATGCGCCGATTTCGGCCACGTGCAGGCTCCTTTCTTTCTCCCGCCCGAACCCGCCCCAACTCCGCCCGAACCCGCCCCGCCCCACCCATCGCCACAAGAATAGAACATGTTCTAGTCTATGGGTATGGCAAGAGCGATGGGGATGGATCGTCCGCGGATCATCGACGCAGGGAGGCCGCCGGACCGGTTCGCGCGCGGCTGGCATTGCCTCGGGCTGGCGGCGGCGTTCCGCGACGGCGACCCCGGCTCGGCGAGCAGGGGGCCGCACGCCGTGCAGGCGTTCGGCACCAAGCTGGTCGTGTTCGCCGACGCCGCCGGCGAACTGCACGTGCTCGACGCGTACTGCCGGCACATGGGCGGCGACCTGACCATGGGCACGATCAAGGGCGACGAGGTCGCGTGCCCGTTCCACGACTGGCGCTGGGGCGGCGACGGCCGGTGCGCGCAGATTCCCTACGCGCGGCGGGTGCCGCCCGCCGCCAGGACCCGCTCCTGGCTCACGATGGAACGGAACGGGCAGTTGTTCGTCTGGCATGACCCCGAGGGGAACCCGCCGGCCGACGACGTGACCATTCCGCTGATCGAGGGGGCAGGCTCAGCGGAGTGGACCGGCTGGACCTGGGACTCGATCCTGGTCGATAACGCGAACTGCCGCGAGGTGATCGACAACGTCGTGGACATGCCGCACTTCTTCTACATCCACTTCGCGTTCCCGACGTACTTCAAGAACGTCTTCGAGGGGCACATCGCGACGCAGTACCTGCGGACCAGGGCGCGGCCGGACGTGGGGCCGGTGCCCAGCCGGGCCGGAGGAGGCCAAGTCACCCTCCGTTCGGAGGCTTCCTACTACGGCCCCTCCTACATGATCGACTACCTGTGGCAGGACTACCACGGCATGGCCGTGGAGAGCGTGCTGATCAACTGCCATTACCCGGTGAGCCCGACGTCGTTCATGCTGCAGTGGGGCGTGATCGTCAAGCGGCCGCCGGGGATGTCCGATGAGGCGGCCGCCAAGTTCGGCGCACGGTTCGCGAAGTTCGTCGGCCTCGGCTTCGAGCAGGACGTGGAGATCTGGCTGCACAAGAGCCGGGTGGACAACCCGCTGCTGTGCGCGGAGGACGGGCCGGTGTACCAGCTGCGGCGCTGGTACGACCAGTTCTACCGGGACGCGGCCGAGGTGGAGCCGGACATGGTCGCGCGGTACGAGTTCGAGGTGGACACCACCCGGGCGGTGGCGGGCTGGGAGGCGGAGGTCGCGCAGAACCTGGCCGCCAGGCGGCCGCCGGCTGAGGAGGTCCCAGCCGAGGTCCCGTCCGCGCCGGCGGCGGACTGAGATGGCAGCGCGGGTCGACGACCGCCACGCCGACCCGCAGCCGGTCGAATGCGGCCGCTGCGGTGCGATTGCCGAGGTGGTGAAGTTCAGCCCGCAGCACACGTCGGTGCAGTGGACCGCGGCGGCGGCGGCCTGCTGCGCGGAGTTCCGCGCCCGGACCGCCGCGGGCACCCGCAGCGCGCTGGTCGAGGGGTGCGCCGCCCTGCGGGACAGCATCGACGCCGCGGTCGCGTCCGGGCGGCTGGCGGTCTCGCCGCCCTCGTACGAGCAAGCCGACCGCAGTGCGCGACTTTTACCAGGTCACCGTGGCGGAGGTGATCCGCGAGACTGGCGACGCGTCCTCGTTCGTGCTTGACGTGCCGCCGTCACTTGCCGTCGCCTTCGCCTACCGCCCCGGCCAGTTCGTCACCGTCCGGGTTCCCTCCGAGCAGACCGGGTCGGTGGCCCGCTGTTACTCCTTGTGCTCCTCACCGCATGCCGAGGAGAGGCCCGCGATCACCGTCAAGCGAACGGCCGGCGGGTACGCCTCCAACTGGTTCCTGGACACCGTCACCGCGGGCACCGTACTTGACCTGCTGCCGCCGGCCGGGACGTTCTGCCCGGGGTCGCTTGACGGCGACTTCCTGCTGTTCGCGGCGGGCAGCGGGATCACGCCGGTCATCTCCATACTCAAGTCCGTGCTTGCCGCCGGGCGCGGCCGGGTCGCCCTGGTGTACGCCAACCGGGACGAGCGCTCGGTGATCTTCGCCGCCGGCCTGCGCAGGCTGGTGACCTCGGCCGCCGGGCGGCTTGTCGTGCTGCACTGGCTCGACTCGGTGCAGGGCATCCCGGCGGCCGCCGGGATCGCGGACCTGGCCCGGCCGTATGCCGGGTGGGAACCGTACGTCTGCGGGCCCGACCCGTACCTCGCGGTGGTCAGGGCGGCGCTCGGGCGGCTCGGCGTGCCCGCCAAGCGAGTGCGGGCGGAGCGGTTCCTGTCGCTCGCGGAGAACCCGTTCGACGAGACGCCGACCACCAGCACCGCCAACGGCGGGCAGGCGGCGACGCTGTCGGTCGAGCTCGACGGCACCGCCACGGCGTTGCCCTGGCCGCCTGGCACCCGGATGCTCGACGTGCTCATCGCCGCCGGGCTTGACGCACCCTACTCGTGCCGCCAGGGAATCTGCGGCGCGTGCGCCTGCCAGCTGGTGGCCGGCGAGGTGGAGATGGCACACAACGAGGTACTCGAAGCGGCGGACCTGGCTGACGGCTACATCCTCGCCTGCCAGGCCGTGCCGCTGACCCCGGAAGTGCGCGTGACCTACTGAGCGAGCCGCCTCGGGGCTGGGCCGGGCCGACTACATACCAGAATCGGCGCCAGGGTCAGACCGAGGCAGCAACAAACGTTTGCAGCGACCTGGTCTTTTGGCTCGTCCGGCGGCCTCCACGGCCCCGGCAGTGCCCAGAAGCGGGTCCGCGGGCGGGCCGATGCCCTGATTTCGGCCCCAGAGAGCGGTCAGGGCCCCTAGGGGCCCCATTAGAATCTCGTTATTTATGGCGCCGAATGTGATGTTCGTCACGCATCGGCCGCGCGATGCAATCCTTTGCAGCGTTTCGCAGTAGCCTCAGTCGGGTCAGGCAAAGTGGCCGGGCCCCGGGTAACCGGGACTTCCGCCCAGGGTCATCCGGCGAGGGAGCTTATCCATGGCGTTGCTTTCACCGAAGGTGATCGCCCAAGTCAACGCCCGTTCAACTGGCGAGGTCGGTGTGATGTCCTGGGAGTGGATCCTGCGTGCCGACGGCCAGGTGTGCTACCGCCTCGCTAAGGTCGACGGCCGGCGGGAACGGAATGCGTGGACCCCGGTGACCCGGCTGCCGGCAGCCGAGCTGGACGCCATCCGCGGCGACCAGACCAAGGCCGCCGCGGCGCTTGACGCCATCGTCCGCCAGCACGGGCACCGGCGCTGAGGCGTGAAACCACAACCCGTTCGGAATGATCAAAGCCGTTATCCCGTCCCGGCGCGCCTGCCCATATAACGGCGCTTGCCGCCGCGGGAAACCCGCGGCGGCAAGCAGTACGTGAGAATCGGGATTACTTGATCCCGGCCGCGGAGCAGGTGCTCTGGCCGGCGATCGCGCAGATGTCCTTGGCGGTGTCGAAGCCGTCCTTGACGACTGTCGACTCCATGTTGGCCTTGGTCACCCACACCGGGGTCAGCAGAGAGGCCGGCTCGGTGATGCTTGAGTCGCGGTGGCGTCCTGACCGACGGTCGGCACCTTGCCGTCCTTGACCCCCGCCGACTTTAGGTCGGTGATCACCGCGTTGGCGAGCCCGTCGTTGGCCGCCCTGTACGGTCATGGCCATGGACCCGGTAACGGCCTTGCAGCTCGCGGACTGGCGCCGCGCGACCGCCGCCTTGTACGCACGCGTCCGGGAGCAGGCGGATCCCGCTGCGGCGCACGCGCTGTGGCGAGCAGGGCGCGATGGGCTGATGAGCTCGCACCCGCAGAGCGCGCTGCCCGAAGACGACCCGCTGCGGGTTACTGGCGTGCCTTACTGGCCCTACGACCCGGCACTGCGTTTCGCGGTGCCCGTGGAGCCGGCAGCAGAGCACAAGCGGCTCGAGATCGACACCGGGGCGGACGGCGTTACCCGCCTTGAGCAGGTCGGCTGGGTCACGATTCCCGCCCCCGTTGGCCGGCGACTCGCGCTGTGGTGGCTGGACCAGTACGGTGGCGGTCTCTTCTTGCCGGTCCGCGACGCGACAGCAGGCGGCGCCAGCTACGGCGGGGGCCGCTACCTGCTCGACACGGCGAAGGGCGCCGATCTCGGATCCGACGGCCGGCACATCGTCATTGATTTCAACTTCACGTACCACCCATCGTGCCGGTACGACCCGCGCTGGGTGTGCCCGCTCGCGCCTGCCGAGAACACCATCGACGTGCCAATCAACGCGGGTGAACGACTAAGCCCGCTTCGTCCCGGGCGGTGGCCTGTGTGAGGACGAGTTGCGGAGGGTAGTCAGATGTCGGGCAGTGGACCCGTCGACTCGGCAAGAGCCAGCGAACTACCCGTTACAGCGAATGTTAGTTGTGCAGCCGCGTCCGAGTCGTTTCCCGGTCCCGCGCACCTGGCGCACATGATCGTCGGGGCTTTGGAAGAATAAGGACTCAGGTCTTGCGGTGGACTACGTTCGCGAATCGCGCCGGGCAGAGCACCGGCGCGGGCATCGCTGATCCCGAGGTGCCGGAGCCCCGGCGCAAGGCCATCGGCCCGGCGCTCCAGGGGCTGATCGCGTTCATCATCTACCTGGCGGCCTTCGTCGCCCTGTCCGGGCACGCGCTTTTCCCGCACCTGAACGTGCCCAAGGTCGGGCAGGACAAGGTGGACCCGAACTTCTACGTCTGGGCCTGGAGCTGGTGGCCCTACGCGCTCACTCACGGGCTCAACCCGCTGCACTCGCACCTGATCGGGGCGCCGGGGGGCTACAACCTCGCATGGGCGACCACCTCGCCCGCGGTGGCCGTCCTGGTGTGGCCCATCACGGCGGCGGCCGGCCCTATCGCCGCTTTCAACGTGACGCTGCTGCTCGCTCCGCCGGCATCCGCCTGGGCGGCCTTCGTCGCAGCGCGCAAGCTGACCGGTAAGTTCTGGCCGGCGCTGCTCGCCGGCCCCGTATACGGCTTCTCCTCCTACGAGCTGAGCCACGACGCATCAGGCCAGCCGAACCTCACCGTCACCCTGCTGCCCGCGCTCATGGTGTACCTGGTCCTGCTGTGGTGGGACGGGACACTGAAACGCACCGGCTACGTCATCTGGATGACCGTCGCCGTTGCCCTGGAGTTCTATACGTTCGTCGAAGCCTTCGCCGAGATCACGATCGTCGGGACGGCGGCGCTGGTCGTCGGGCTCGCGGTCGCCGGGGCTGCCGTGCGTCCCAAGATCGCCCGGCTGGCCGTGTACACCGCCGCCGCCTATGCCGGCGCCATCGTCATCGCGTCACCGTACCTGTTCTACGCGCTGAGGAACTTTCCCAAGGTATTCGTCCGGCAGAAGCCGCAGTTCTCGCTCGACCTGGCGAGCCTGGTGATCCCCGGCAAGCACCGGCTGTTCGGGATGAACTGGCTGGCGGCCGCCTCGGGCCACCTGAGGGAAACCGCCAGCTACATCGCCATTCCGATGCTGGTGCTGTTTGTCCTGCTTGCCGTCTTCACGTGGTCCAGCCGGCTCGTGCGGATGCTAACCGCACTGTTCGCGGTCATCATCCTGCTCACGCTCGGCCCCCACCTCATCATCGACAGCCGGCGGGAGTTCACGCTGCCCTGGAGCGGGATCTGGCGCCTCCCCCTCCTGCGCAGCGCCGAACCTGTCAGGTTCATCGACCTCGGGTACCTGATACTCGCGCTCGGCATGGCCATCTGGCTCTCGACGGTGACGGTGCGCAGGACGGTGCTTTGGGCCCGCTGGGCGCTGGCCGTGGCGGCACTTGCCGCGGTCTTCGCCGACGTGCCCTCGCTCGCGTCCGTGGTCGTCCCGCCGGACCCGCCGCAGTACTGGGAGAAGGCGAACCCGCAGCTTAAAATCTCGAACGACATACCGGTCTTTTTCACCGCCGGCACATACAAGAAGTACGTGAAACCGGGCGAGAACGTCGTGATCCTGTCGCACCGGGGGAACGCCGGGATGCTGTTCCAGGCCTACACCGACTTCTACTTCCGGATCGGCGGCGGCTTCATCAATGACGCGCTCTCCCGCGCCGACGCCCTGCCGCAGGACGTCGGCGCACTCAGGCAGCCGACCAGACAACGGATACAAGACTTCGAGAACTACGCCCGCAGGGCTGGAGTGGGTGCCCTGATCGTCGAGAATGCCTGGGCTGAGAAATGGATGTACATCTTCGCCACCCTCGGCTTCAAGAGCACCGATACCGGCGGCGTAACGATATTCCAGGTGACCCCAGCCAAATAGAGCGCGTACCGGGAAGCCGATCGTCCGCGAGCACTTCGGCAGTGGAGCGGGTGGGCGCTACGGAGCGATGGCACTCCCTGAAGGAGAGGGATAGGAATTTACCGTCTGGGAGAAGGGCAGCCACGCTTGCTGCCGCAGACTCGTCAGGTCGCTGGCTAGCACTCCGCCTGGAGAGATGGTCCAGAGCGTCTGCCCGATGACCAGTGAGCGCTCGATCGGCGATCCGTCATAGCCGCTCGACTGCGGTGGGCTGATAAACCCGGCCCTGGTCAGGCTCGCGCCGCTGACACGCAGAACGAGCGCGCCCGACTGCGGCACGTGCGTGGGCTGCTGCGTGGCTCCGGCGGGCGCGGCGAACCCGCCGTATTCCTGGATCGGGACCACGACGAGCCGGTCGGCCGGCCAGTACAGGAACGCGTGCGGGTCCATCCCCGCCGCCGACACCGACGAGGCGAGCGCGTAGGTGGCCAGCCGGGACGGCTTCGCCAGGTCGGAGACATCGAACAGCGAGACCTGGGCTCCCAGTACATGCCCCACCGAGTCGGCGTTCTGGCCGACACCGAGGAGGCGGGTGGCCGACACGGGGTGCAGGTAAGCCGAGTACCCAGTGAGCGCGAGTGCCCCGACGACCCGCGGGCGCGCCGGGTCGCTCAGGTCCAGGGTGTAGAGCGGGTCGGTCTGCCGGAAGGTGACCACGTACCCCACCGGGCCCATGAACCTGACGGCGTAGATCCGCTCCATGGAGCCGAGCCCGGCGACGGTGCCGACGATCCGCATCACGGGCGCTGAGGTTGTCAGCTCGTACACCGCCGACGAACTGGGCGGCATGCCTGACGTCCCTGACGTCCCTGACGTCCCTGACGCCCCTGACGGTGCTCCGTCCGCGATCGCCCACGAGGTGCCGGTTGTGGTGGCGACGCGCAGGTAGCCGTTCCATTCGGACATCGCGTACTGGTTCAGCAGGTAGCCAGGCACCGAGCCGCTGGCGACGTACCTGGGCGGTCCCGGCTGGCTGACGTCGAACCGGTAGATCTGCGTGCCCGCGGTCGACCCGGACCCGCGCACGTACGTGCCCCCAGCTCCCCAGGGCGTCACCATCGCGCCGCTCGCCACGTACAGGCTGGTGGTAGTGCCGTAGACGGTGTCGCCGTCCGCGGCGACGGTAACAGGGTCACCGGTCCCGAACGCGTCGCCGGACATGTCGAACGTCAGCACCGTGAGCAGGTTCGCCCCCGAGAACTTCGCGGGCCGGCTGACCGACGTGCACGGGACACTTCCCGAGGTCGAGCCGCTCGCACTGGTCGACTGGTACCGCGGCAGCCATGCGTCAAGGCCGGCCTGGCCGGCGGCGACCCGGTACGTTGCCACGCGCTCGGCGTCGCTGGTGCCGCTGGGCACGTCGGGGAAGACGATGTTCGGCGCGGAGTCAGTGACGACGCGCACGATCGATCCGGTCAGGCGGGCGCCGACGAGGTTGCCGCTGATTGTGTACGACGCCAGGACCCGCGGCTGGCCTGCCAAGTCGACGAGGACGAACTTCGGGCCGTACTGGGACACCGCGGGGCCCGCCGGCCCGGCCTCGCTGGCGGACGTGGAGATGACCAGCACGTGGTCACCGCTGAGCAGCAGGTTCGGCTGGCCGTACTGGACGCCCGAGGAGGAGAGGTCCAGGCTGCCTGTGACCTGTCGCGTCGCCGCGTCGATGACCTCAAGGGTGCTTCCGCTGACCGTAACGATCCGCCGGCCGTCGGACTTCACCAGGTCGGGCTCGTCGACGCCGGCGGTGTAGTCGTTCGTGCCGGAGTAGGCGGGGGCTGCCGCCGAACTGCTGGCGGCTCCGCCGACAGGGCCGGCGGCGCCGGCCGCCGCGGCTTCTGGTGCCGTCGCGACGCCTGACGCCGCGTAGGCGACTCCCGCGCGGGACGAAGCGCCCGCCACTTGCGGCATGCCGTAGGCAGTGACGCTCGCCTCCGCCGCACCGCGCAGCCCTGCGAGCGCGTCGGAACAACTGTGGAAGGCGGCCAGCGACGCCTTAATGACAGCCTTCCCGTGCGAGGAACCCTTGGGGGCTGGGTGCAGCGAATTTCCGGCCGTGCAGCCGGCTACTGCGATCGTCAAACACGCTAGGACCGCCGCTCCCGCGCGGCTACGCCGTCGAATCATGTCCCTGTGACGGACGTAACGCCTCTCGCGGTTCCATGACTCACGTCAAAAGCCGAGCGGCTAAGCCGGGCCGCCGCCATGGACGCGATGATTTCCTGTTCCCGCCGTAACCGGGCTCCCACCCTGGCGCGTCATATTCAACGTAGTACCCGCTCGCGCGGGCACCGTCGGTCCGGAAAGCGCGGTCGCTGGCCGCGACGGCGCGGCCGGCCACCCTGGTACCGCCAGCGCCGGGCAGTGTCCTCACCGGGACGTGGGTGAATACGAACCCGAAGACCATCAACATCGCGCACATCGTGGTCGCCGCGACGGCCAAGGGCGTCACGGTCGACCCGTTCAGCGCTCAGTGCGGGGCATGCGAACGGGGCAGGATGTCCGTCCCGGCCTTCGCGGATCAACACCGCCGTCACGGGGAACATCCGCGCCGTGGTCGTGTCCGCCGGTCCAGGCGGGGCGCGCAAGGTGCACGCGTACGGTTACTGCGCGCCGGTTCCGTGCAGCTGGGGCACCGTCGCCGGCACCACGTTCACCGCCAACCTCAGGTCGCTGACGGCCGGGACGGCCTTCCTGGCCCCCTACAAGTTCAGTTCCTCCAAGAGACTGCTCTACGGCACGATCAATACGGCCGGCACCAAGCTCACCGTGCAGACATGGACCGAGTTCATCGACCACAGCGGGCGATCCAACTACGCCACCAAGGAAACCCTCGTCCCTCTGCGCTAGCACTGAGGAGACCGCACACCACACCAGGCCAGGTCTGCCGGACGGCACCTGCCACCCGCAGGAGTTACCATCGCCGGGTGAGCGATGAGCAGTTCGTCCCGGAAGGCTTCACCGTCCCTGACGGGCTGACAGCCGGGGAGCTGCGGCTGGCCCCGCTCGGCCCGCAGCACAACGAGTCCGACTACGCCGCCTGGACGTCGAGTATCGATCACATCCGGGCGACACCGGGATTCAGCGGAGGCAGCTGGCCGCACGAGATGTCCCTGGATGACAACCTCCGCGACCTGGAAAAGCACGCACGGGACTTCGCCGGACGTCGCGGGTTCACCTACACCGTGCTCAGCGCTAGCGCCGGCGAGGTCCTCGGCTGCGTGTACATATACCCGCCTCGCGGCCAGGAGCCGGGCGGCACCGGGAGATGGCACGCAACCGTCAGCTCCTGGGTGCGTGCCGACCGAGCCGCGCTCGACCCGGTCCTCCATGACGCGGTCCTCGCCTGGCTGGAACGCGACTGGCCGTTCGACTCCATCGAGTACGCCCCGCGGACCTGAACCGCGCCGCCTCATCCGGCCTAGCGTGCTCCTGCAGGCGAGGCACTGGCAGGCGGCGGCCCGGCGGCCGCTGCACGGCGGCGAGCGCGGCGGCGAGCGCGGCGCTGCCGGATGTGGCTGGTCCCCGGCGTCGCGTAGATTTCGGCTTCGCGTTCCGGGGTGTGGCGGCGTTCGGCCACGTGGAGCAGATCCATTCTGACCAGCACGGCCAGGGACCCGGCCAGCCAGATCCCGAGGACGAGCAGCGGGTGCTGCAGGCTGGCGTCCGGGAGGTACGCCACGTCGCGGGCGGCGGACACGACGGCGCCGTTCGGCAGCCACGGCGCCACCTGGCGGAATCCGTCAGGCAGGAACGCGAACGCGAGCGTCCCGCCGGACACGGCGTTACCGACGAAGACGAAGGCGAGCGCGGCGAGGCCGGTTCCAGGCAGCCCGACGACCGCCTGGCAAGCGGCGATGAATGCCACGAACGCGAGCGCGCCCAGGAACCCTACGCCGATCAGCGCGAGGGTCGCGCCGGTCAGGGCACCGAAGACCACGTTGAGCACGAGCGCGCTGGCGAGGGCGGCCAGCAGGGCGAACAGGGCGGCGGCGGCGATCCGCCACCAGATCCGGAACCGCCTCCCGGCCAGGAACAGGCCGACGCCCCCGATCACGCTCGGGACCAGCAGGCCGAGTTCGAAGACGAAGACCGACAGGCCCGCCCGGTCGTTGGCCGGCAGCGGCGCGACGTCAAGGGGCCGCGCCTGCCGGTGGAACGCGGTCGCCGCAGCTGTGAGGGCCGCGGTGATCGCCTGCTGCTGGGCCGGTCCCGCCGCGCCCGCCGTCACGATCGTCACAGGGCCGGCCGCGCCGGCCACTAGCCCGCCCGCCGCTGACTGCGAGCGGACGCTGCCTGCCACGGCCTGGGCCGTCGGCTCGGCCACGACGGTGAAGCCGCCCGGTGCCGCGTGCGCGAGCCCGGCGGACAGCTCCCGGGTAAACCCGGCCGGGGCTGCCACCGCTAGCCGGACGCCGTGCGGCGCGGGGGCGTGGTCGGCGAAGTCGAACGAGAGCGTGAGGATCAAACTGACCACGGCAGCCGCGACGGCGATCGCGAACAGGCGGACGGGCGACGGCTGGCGCCGCACCCGGGACGTGTCGGGCATCAGGGCAGTCCTTCCTGGTGACGCGCATTGCCAGGTCACTAATAACCAAGCGGTTACTAACGACGCTACCACTCCGCAGCGCTAATGACCACTTGTACACTTAGCTCATGGAAAGCCGGCCAGACCGCCAGCCTGCCAAACGCCGGCGCGACCCGGAAGCGTCACGTGCGGCGATCCTCCAGGCGACGCGCGATGTCTTCAACGAACGCGGCTACGCGCACGCGACCATCCGGGAGATCGCCCGCAGGGCCGGCGTCACGCACGGCCTGGTGATGCGCCACTTCGGCACCAAGGAGCAACTGCTCGTCCAGGCGCTGCCCGGGCCGCGGGCCGCCGCCGAAGTCGCCCCCGGCGACCTGGACACGCTCCCTGAGCGCATCGCGGCGGCCTTCGTGGCCGAAACGGAGCCCGCGGACGGCGGTCAGACGCCTTTCGTCGTTGCCCTGATCCGCAGCGCCGCTTCAGGCGAGGATGCCGCGATGCCGCTCTACGCGGCGGCCGAGCGCGAGGTAACCGAGGCCTTCCGCCGGGCACTCGGCCCGGGCACCGAGGTATACGCCAACCTGCTCACCTCGCTGGTCATCGGCATCACGTTCGCCCGCCACGTCGCCCGCACCGGCGCCCTGGCGGACCTCGACCGGGACGAACTCGTCGGCTACCTCGTGCCCGCCATCCGGGCACTGCTGGCCCCGGCCCTCACCGCCGCGCAAGCTGAGGGCCACGGCGACCCGCGATAACCGAAACCATGAGCGCCCCTCCCCCTAGGCATTCGCCGAGATCGGCCAATTCTGCTTGGCTTAGCACATGAGCGCCGACGGGCCAACCGCGCACGCCTATCGGCGGCTCGGGCGCGTGTGCCAGGCCACGGTCATTGACAGGCAGTGATATTGAGCCTGGGGCTTGGCCGGGGTGACCGGTGCCGGATCAGCGTCGCGCGCCCACCAGACGTGCGATCCCGGCAGGCGCTGATCAGTGCGGACTCGGCGCGGGTGACAACACCGCAAGCCCCTGATCCTCATAAGGCCGGTGGTGCCCGGACACGGAACGGGTAGACGTTACGCATGGCATCGCCCGAGATCACGTTGACGCACCTGGACGAGCCCCTGTTCGACGGGGCGGACGCGACCAAGCGCGATTTGGTGAACTACCTGGAGGCGGTCGGGGACCGAATCATCTCCGTGCTGAGCGGCCGGCCGCTGTCGGTGATCCGGGTCCGCGCGGGCCAGCGTCCGTTCATGCAGAAGAACGTGCCGGACTACGCGCCGCCATGGATCAAAACCGTCTCGATGTGGGCGGAATCGTCGCACCGGCAGGTGCGGTATGCGCTGTGCGAGGACAAGCCGACGCTGATCTGGTTCGCTAATCAACGCGCGGTGGAATACCACGTCACGCTCGGCACCGCCGGGCACCTGGACCGGCCCTCCTACCTGGTGCTCGACATCGATCCGCCGGGTGCAGGCGAGTTCGGGCGGGCGGTCGCCGCGGCCAAGCTGGTCCGGGAAGCGCTGTCCGGGGCGGGCCTGGCGGGCGCGGTCAAGACCAGCGGGGCCAAAGGCGTGCACATCTACGTGCCCGTTCAGGAATCAGTTTCAGCGGACGACGCGGCGGCGGCAACCCGCGCCCTGGCGGAACGGGCCGCGCGGCTGGACCCCGGCCTCGCGACGACCGCGTTCATCAAGGCTGATCGCGGCGGCATGGTGTTCATCGACTCGACCCGGGCGCACGGGGCGACCGTGGTGGCTGCCTACAGCCCGCGAGTGCGCCCCGGCGTGCCGGTCTCGTTCCCGGTGGCCTGGGATGCGCTGGACGAGGTGTCACCGGGTGACTTCACGGTGCGGAACGCGGCTCGGCTGCTGGCGGACGCTGATCCCTGGGCCGCTGCCCTGCCGTCGCCGCAGGCCCTGCCTGAGGACCTCGTCGCGGAGGGCAGGACGATCCCGATCGCGCGCGTACAGGCCATGCACGAGGGCAAACGCCGGGCCCGCGCCCAGCGCGGCTCGTCTCATACTGCCGAATGACGCCTGTGCCTTGTCGGGTGTGAACGCGGCGACGAATGCCGCAGAGTCCCCGCGGTTGGTCGCCTCGATGAAGTCCTGGATCGCGGCGGGCAGTTGGCTGTCAGTCATCGCGCTTCCGGCTCCCTGTCCTCCGATATCCCGCAGCACGCCGGCCGTGGGCCTCCGCAATCGGCACGGGTGACGCGCCCGGCCGGGCGCGAACCGCGGCGGGGTCGCCGGTGGAGCGGTTCGGCTGCGTCCGCGGCGTCCAGCGGAATCAGCAGGTGGGCGTCGGAATCGAGTCGTGCCGCGGACGTCCCGGCGGCGGTGCGCATGGCGGCAAGGCGCATGGGGGACGCTAGTGCGAGGACCCGGCCGCGGCACGGGCGAGGTCGGCACCCAGCCGGGTGCGGGCGTACCGGATCTCGTGGCCGTGCCGGGTGCCGGTGATCAGGCCCGCGTCGCGCAGGGCGATCAGGTGCCTGGAGGTGCCGCTGGGAGACAGGCCGTGCAGCGCCGCAAGCCCGGACGTGGACGCGGGCCGGTCAAGGCCGGCCAGCAGCTGGGCTCGGGTCCGGCCAAGCAGCCGGACCAGCGCGTCCGGCGGGGCGCCTGCTGGCCGCCAGAGACGGCCGATGCCGCGCGCCGGGTAGACGATCGTCGGCTGCCAGGGCTCGTCAGTGACCGCCACCACGGCCGGCCATATGTACGCGCTCGGCATCAGCACCAGCCCCCGGCCGCGCAACTCGACGAGCTGGTCGATGCCGTCGCCGACGGTCACGGTGCCGTCCTCGCCCCAGGTGATCCTTCCGTCGAGAGCCTCGAGGACTTGCCGCAGCCCGGCGCCGGCGAGCTGGCGTGACCGGTAGGCCAGGTCCGCGTCGAGCACGTCCCGGATCCGCGGCCAGAACGGCGCGACCAGCCTGTCCCATACCGCTTGCAGCTGGTCGGCGAGCAAGTCGCGGGCGCCGGCGGGGTCGGCGAGCATCGCGTCGACCGCCTCGGCCGCCGCCTTGCCTGTGAGGGTGGCGCGGCACCGCGCCAGTTCTTCCGCGACCTGGCCGGGCGGCGTCGCCCGGATCCGCGCCAGCTGGTCGGCGAACCGCGGCGCGGGCACGTCCGGCGGCGGCGTCAGGAAGTCGGGGACGTTCCCGCGCACGGGGTTGACGGCGAGCAGCGGCGTCAGGTTCAGCCTGGCGGCCTCGGCGGCCACCGCGGCGTGCCAGGACCGGTGGTAAGGGCGGCTGCGCGGGTCGATGAACATCCGGGCCGCGTGCGTCGTCTCCCATGCCGGGGAGTAGGCGAACCGGATGGTGCCGAGATCCTGGCGCCGCGCCGCGAACGTGGTCATCGAGCCCGATGATACGCGCAGGAGCGAATCTTTTGCCGCTGCGCCCGGCCGGGAGCACAGTCGGTCTCGTGCCCGAAGTCAGCTACCGCGCGGCGCTCGCCGTGCCAGAGTTCCGCGCGCTGTTCGCTGCGGCCGCGACGGCGATCACCGCGCAGGTGGTCGCGTCGGTCGTGCTGACGGTCCTGGTCTTCGACCGGACCCGGTCGCCCCTGCTTTCCGCCGCCACCTTCACGCTCGGGTTCTTGCCGTTCCTGGTCACCGGCACGGTGCTGTCCGGGGTGGTGGACCGGGTGCCGCCCCGGCGGCTGCTCGCGTCCTGCGCCCTCGGCTCAGCCGGCCTTACGGCGGTGATGGCCCTGCCGGGGATACCCGTCGCGGGGCTGTTCGCGCTGCTCGTGGGCACTGGCACGCTCAGCGGCTTCGGAAACGCGGCGCAGGCCGCGCTGGTCCGCTCGGTCGTGCCCGAGCCCGCCTACGTGCCAGCCCGGTCGCTGGTGCGGATCGCCGTGCAGGGCGCCCAGCTTGGCGGCAACCCGGTCGGCGGGCTGCTGTTCGTCACCCTCTCCGCCAGCGGCTCGTTCCTGGCCAGCGCCGCCTTGCTGGCCGCCGCCGCGGCGCTGGCGCGGTTCGGCATCCGCAGCCACCCGGCGACCGGCCCGGCGGACGGGACAGCGCTGCTGCGGGACTCCCTGCACGGCGTGCGGGACGTGTTCGCGCAGGCCCGGCTGCGGCGGCTGCTGCTGCTCGGCTGGCTGGCGCCTGCGTTCTTCGTGGCGCCGGAGGCTCTGGCGGCGCCGTACATCGCCGGCCGCGGCGCGTCGCCGGCGCTCGTCGGCTGGTGGCTGGCCGCCCTTCCGGTCGGGATCATCACCGGCGACCTGATCGGCGTCACCTTCCTGTCCGCGCGCCGACAGCGCCTCCTGGTGGGAGCCGCCGCGGCTGCCTCGTTCGTGCCGTACCTAGTGTTCGCCGCCACGCCCCCGATCGCCGTGGCACTGCCACTGCTCGCGCTTTCTGGCACGTGCAGCCTGTACTCGCTGGGCCTGGACGGAATGGTCCGGCAGGTCGCGCCTGAGCACCTGTTCGCGCGGGCGATGGCGGTCAACTCGGCGGGCCTGCTCACGCTGCAGGCGCTAGGCTTCGCGTTCGCCGGAGCGCTCGGCGCAGTGACAGGACCGGGCGCGGCGATCGCCATCGCGGGAGTGTGCGGGATCGTCGCCGTCGCCTGCCTGCACCCGCGTGCCATTGCCGGGGCGGCGGCAACCGTCAGCTGACCGCCCGCGCACTCAGGATCGACGAGCACCCCCGGCCAGCGGATATTACCCGCCGTAATGTGGGTTGGCCATGCTCTAATGTGGCCGCGCTCTACCTGGTGATCGAGGATTACAAGCTCGGGCCTGTCTACCAGCGTGCGGCCACACAGGGAACTAACAGCTTCGAGCCGCCGATACAGACAGGCTCGGCGGTGCGCCGTCCATGCCGGGCGGCTGTGGCGAGTCTTCTGGCCACTGCTACCTTCGCCGTCATGGATCTGCTCGAAGTCGGTGCCGGGCCGAACCGCATTGTCGCTTTCGATGGCCGCGTCCTTGAAGTCTTCGGGGGCTCGGTACGGCGCTTCCATGTGAAGCTCCTGTCCGTGACCGTTTCCGGCCCCGACAAGCACGGCAATCGCAACGTCGTCCTCAGACAGGCCGGCATAGACAATTCCCTCCCGGTCGATGAGCCGGCCTACGAACAACTACAGCCCTTGCTCGAGGCACTCAGGAGCGCAGGGGTCAGCGTGGCCGGCTGAGATACCGGACAACGGCTGCAGGTACAGGCCGATCGCAAGAGATCCCGGCGTACGCAGATCAGCTCGTTCTGTAATGAGTGAAACAAATGCCAGTCATTAACCAACCCCCCAATAAGGCGGTTCACGCGCACTTGCCTGGTCGCGGGTCGTGGTCGTGGTCTGCGGTGTCACCAGCCCAGTTCGCGCAGGCGCCGGTCATCGATCCCGAAGTGGTGTGCGACCTCGTGAATGACGGTCTTGTGGACCTGCCCGGCGACCTCCTGCTCGGTCTGGCAGATCGAGCAGATCGCCTGGCGGTAGATGGTGATCCGGTCGGGCAGGACCCCGGCGTACCCGGTCGTCCTGCTGGTCAAGGAGACGCCCTCGTAGAGCCCCAGCAGGCCGGGCGGCCCCGCGCGGTGCTCGACCGTGATGGCGACGTTGCTCATGAGCCGTCCTAGGTCCTCCGGTAGTCCGTCCAGCACCGAGGCGACCATCTCCTCGAAGCGCGCTGGGTCAACCTCGATCACCAGTCCATTGTCCATCCGGCACGCAGACGGAAAGCGCTGCCGGCGACTTGTGTCGTGCGCATGCCGGACGCGCGTCGCTGGGCGCTTTCGCCAGCGCATCACCGGCTCAGGACGCTGGGACCGAAAGCCTTGTGACAAGCACCCGGAGGCTTGGTAGCCTGCCCGGGTGATCATGAACTCCGGGCTGGGCCGCTTCGCGGTCAGCCGCACCCGCTGCGCCTAACGCAACGGGCACTTCGTCCGCCGCGTCACCGTGCAAGTTCACCCGCCCTTCGGCAGGGTGCTATCGGCCGTGATCGCAACGGAGAACAATCATGATCAATCAGCAGTCACCTCAGCCTGCCGTCCATGAGCCGGCGCCTGCTTCCGCGCCCGCCCCGTTCATCATCCGCCCGCAGCTCGACGCCGACATCGCGCCGATCGTGGCGTTGTCGCTCCGGGCCTGGCAGCCGGTCTACGAGTCGATGGCCGGCGTGCTCGGCCCTCGCTTGAACCGGCTCGTTTACCCGGACTGGGCTGCAGGCCAGGCCCGCGCTGTCGAGGAAGTGTGCCGGGACGAGAACATGACGGTCTGGGTGGCCGAGGTCGATGCCCGGCCAGCGGGATTCGCGGCCGTGGCATTCCACAACGATCCGGACAGCGCGGAAATCGAGATGATCGCCGTCGACCCGGATCAGCAGAACCGGGGCATCGGCAGTGCGCTGCTTGCCTACGCGTTCGACTGGATCAGCGCCGCCGGCGTCAAGCTCGTCCAGCTCGGGACTGGAGGCGATCCCGGCCACGCCCCGGCCCGCCACACGTACGAGAAGGCCGGCTTCACCCCGCTCCCGCTGGTTCGCTACTACAAGGAACTGCCCGCCGTCCACGAGGACTGACAGCATTGGGGGCAGATCCGATGAGAGGATCTGCCCCCTCTGCAGCTGCCAACCCAATATCGGGTCAGGACACTAGCGATCACCCAGCCGCTCCCCGCCGAATCGGCGCGCACGGCACTGCGCGTCATCCCTGGACGCTCAAGCCAGGACCGTGATCAGGAGCACGTAATCGCAACTGTCTCCATGATGGGCCAGCTAACCCGTGAGACAACCGGTCCGCTCGGCCGACTGTCCAACAGCCGGGGATTCAGGTAACACACAAGTCTTGCGAGGAGCACGTGAGTTGAGAGCATTGGCGCTGAAATTCAGGACAGTGCTGGCTATCGCCGCCACTGTCGTCACCGGAGCAGGAGTCACCGGTGGCATTGCGATGACCGCGGGTCCACGACGGCCCGGCCGGCCGCCTCAGCCGCCGAGCCGACCGAACCGGGCGGGACCTTGAGCTACGCGTTTCCCCTGAGCGGCCTCGACGAGCTCGGCGCTAAGGGGGCCACGATCGGCGGCCTGTCGTGCGCGTCGCCGGGCAACTGCGCCGCGGTCGGCTCGTATGACGTGGGCGGCGGGCTGCCGTTCACAGCCAACGAGGTGGCCGGGGTCTGGCAGCCGGCCCGGGCTGTGCCCGGGATTAAGGGCCTGGTGGCGACCGGGGGGCAGGGCCGCCTCGACGCGGTGTCCTGCTGGGCGGCGGGCGACTGCGCGGCCGCCGGTTGGTTCGAGTCGGGCAGGGACAAGAGCACGGACGGTCTCGTCGTCCTCGAGCAGAACGGGACCTGGGGCAAGGCGCACATGATCGGCGTCTACGGAGGGCAACTCACCGTCGTCTCATGCTCGGCTGGCGGTTATTGCGCGGCGGCCGGCACGGCCGGCCAAGTGCACAGCGGCAAGCGGTTGCCGCTGGCCGTCGCCGAGAGCAAGGGCACCTGGGAGCCGCCTCGAACATTCGCCTTGCCGACCGAGATCGCCAGGCCGGGCAACGTCATCACCTCGGTCTCGTGCCCTGCGGCGAGCGACTGCCTCGCCGTCGGGGAGAGCTACACGGAGATCGGCGGGACCGGTGCCTCGGCCAACGTCTCCCAAGGCATCCTCCTCCAACAGATTAAGGGCAGTTGGGCCGCTTTCGCCGTGGAGATACCCGGCCTGGCCACCCTGCACGCGAAGCGCACCGCGGCGGAGAGCATCTCGTGCCCGTCGGCTGGCGACTGCACCGTTGTCGGGCGGACCGCCACGGCCACGAGCAGCGGCTCGTTCCTGGCGGTCGAGAGCAACGGGACCTGGCTCCCGCCGACCGCGATGCCGGCGCAGAGCAGCGACTACCAGCTCAGCTCGGTCTCCTGCGTAAAGGTCCCGGTCCGGGACACCTGCTACAGCACCGGGAGCAGCACCGCGACCGCGTTCACCGAGGAGAGCGAGAACAGCACCGCGTTCGCGCCCGGCCCCGTCCTCGGGGCGGCCAAGCTGGGCAACACGGGTATCACGGAGAACCCCGCGCCGGTCATCTCCTGCTCGGTCAGCGCCTACTGCGCGGTCGGCGGCGAGTACCGGGAGACAACGGCGGGCCGCCAGCCCTTCCTGGACGTCAAGACCGCCTCCGGCTGGCAGTACGCGATCGGGCTGCACGGCCTGCCGCTGCTCAGCGGGGGCAAGAGCGAGGCGGAAGTCGACGCGGTGTCCTGCACCGCCACCGGCTACTGCTCCGGTGCGGGCACCTACCTGAACAAGGCAAAGGTCTACGAGCCCTTCGTCGTGAACCTGGCAACTCAGGCGATGGTCCACCTGTCAGTCGTCAACACCGGCCTGACCTACGGCAAGGAGCAGGCTGGGCATGTCACCGTCCAGCTGACCTCGCCAAAGGGCACCCCCACCGGGAAGGTCGACATCACCGCGGGCCGCACCACCGTGTGCATCATCAAGGCCGTGCACGGGACCGGCAGCTGCCACCTGACCGCCAAGCAGCTCAAGCCGGGTGGCTACCTCTTCCAGGCCACCTACACCGGATCGGTCAACTACATCCCCGCGCCTTCGGCCACCATCGCGGTCGAGGTGGCGAAGTGAGGCAGGAAGTGTCGGCCGATGAGCGGGAGCACGGGGTAGTCGGCACTGTAGCGGCCTACCTACCAGCGGCCTCGCAGGGTCAGGTAAGACTTCCAGGGCACGGTCGAGCAGGAGTGCGCAGCCAGCGAACCAGCCGCGCGGCTGACCTTCCGGTCATGACCGCGGCCGTTCCTTGATCCCGGTCGCGGGCAGTCGCACAACCTCAGCGATGCGCGCTGCGTGTACCTCCGGCCGGCGGGTTGTGGCGTCGACCCAGCGGAGGTAGGCCTTGCGGTAGTACTGCGGCAGCGTGTCAAAGAACGCCGCCGCAGCGGGGCTGTCCTCCAGCGCAGCGCGGACATCGTCGGCCAGATCGTCGCGTTGCGGGCCTTCCGGTTCCAGTTCAATGAGTACATCGCCGTCGGCTGAAAGCCCGGAATCGCGTACCCACGCCGGGCCCACGGTGAAGGCCCAGCCGCTGCCGCCCGGCGCTACCGTCCCGCGGAACCGCCAGCCGTTGACTGTCCCGCCTACCGGATGCCCGGCTTTGGCACCCCATACCTCATCCGGTAAACGGAACTGCGATGACCCAGGCTGCCGCGAGGACCAGCGGTGGCTGTGCCGCCGAATTTCTGGGTGCGCATGTCCCTCATCGTGACACGACGAACATGAGGGCAGGTACCAGCCGTCCCGGGCCGCCCGAGCCGGCGGGCACGACTCCCGGCATGAGCGGCGTGGCTGGTCAGCTGTGGTAGGGGTCGGGTAGGTCGATGGTCACGGTGAGCTGTTCAAGGCCAGGGGTCTCGATTAGCTGCTGTTCTTGTACCTTTCCGGGGCGAGTGAGAGTGACGCGATCCCGCACCGCTTGGCTCCGAGCACCGGCTGCACGTGGTCGGGAAGCACTGCCCAGGTTGTCGGCACCCACAGGTGATCAGTGCCGTCGAGGCACAGCAGGCGGTACTGGTGGACGTGGCCGCTGATCACCAATGCGGGCGGCGTTCCGCCGAACAGCCGGGCGAGCCGAATGCGGGCGGGCGTCGGCCAGAAGCGGTAGGGCGGTCCGGCCGCGAGCTCCGGGCCGGGCGCGGTTACGGGCTTGGCGTGATAAGCGCAACCGGTTGGCCGCCGCAATGCCTGCCGGCCTGCTCGCCGAGCCACGACCACTGCGCGGCCTCGGCCTCCAGGCCAGAACCTAGCAGCTGCGCGTTGACCCCCAGGACAATCCAGCCGCCGGCCTGTACCAGCCAGTGGTCGGCGCCGACTGTGTCCAGCCACCGCTGACGGCGAGCGGCGTCCACGGCACTGCCTGCCGGAGCACCCGGCCACGGGTTGTCTCCAATGTCATGGTTGCCGGGAACCGCACGCCACCGCGCCGGCAGCCGGTCGAGCTGGGCACGGCCGTAACGCAAGTCCGCGGCGTTGCTGCCCCGTCCAGGCTCAGATCCCCAAGGTGAATGACCAGGTCAGGAGCGCAGGCGCTGACGTAGCCGAGCACAGCGTCCCAGTTGGCCTGCGCTTGCGGCGCTGACGCAGACAGATGCGTGTCTGACACCAGGATCACGCGCGTGGCGGCCACACCCGAAATCCTACCGGCAGGGCGTGTGGAGCAGCCCGTACCGCTCCTGCCCTGCCCATGCCGCCCAGGTCGTGCCGGATGTCCCGCGGGTGAGATCGCATGCCACCGTCGCAACCGCGATACGAAACCCAGCATGCAGAAGATCGACGTGGTCCTGGGCCGGTTACTGAACGTAAGAAGGCAGCCGAGGCTAGAACGCGCGTAACGCCGATTATTCCGACGCCAGAAGGGCCTACCGATGTGCGGTCCATGCGTGCAGAACCCTCCGTTCTGAGCTTGCCCCGTTCGCCGGACTGCGTCCTGGTGAGGGCGGCTGGAAGGTGCGTGCGGCAGGGTTTTGCGGCACCCTGTGGTGGGTGGGTACTTCGTTGACAGACATGACGGCGGCGGTGGCGAGTTATGCGCGGGTGCTGCACCGGGCCGCGGGTGAGTGTCATCATGTGGCGTCACCGCTTGGCGCATGGCTGCTGCTGGCGTTGTGCGGTCCGGCCAGTAGCGGGGCGGCGCGGGCCGAGTTGGCTGAGGTCCTCGGCTTGGATGTGGAGCAAGCGGCGGCGGCGGCGAGCGGGCTGTTGTCAGTGCCGCATCCGCTGGTCGCGGCGGCGGGCGGGGTGTGGCGACGCGAGGACGTGCAGGCCGAGGCGCTGTCGCGGTGGCTGGCCAGCCTGCCCGCTGCGGTGGAGGCCGGCGCGCTGCCTGGTCAGGCAGCGCTGGATGACTGGGCGCGCCGCAGCACCCTGGGGCTCATCGAGAGGTTCCCGGTCAAGCTGACGGACGAAACCATGCTCGTGCTGGCCACGGCGCTGGCCACGAAGATCTCATGGGCGCAGCCGTTCGACGTGGCGCCCGCGTCCGCGCTCGGCCCGGACAGTGCCTGGGTCGGCACCCTGAGCCGGGTGCTGCGCACGCCGCGGCGTGGCTGGGGGCACGCCCAGTTCATCACTGCCGACGACCAGGCCGGCGACGTCGTTGTGCACACGGCCTGGGCGCGGGATGGCCTGCTGGTCACCTCGGTCGCCGCGCTGCCCGGCGTGCCCCCCGCTGATGTGCTTGCCGCCGCCTGCCGGCTGGCCAGCGCCATCGCCACAGGCGGCCCGGTGGCCAGGCGCTCGCTATTCACCGTGCCGCTCCGCGCGGCGCCGCTGTGGGAGATCAGCGAGCAGCAGGTGCAGACCGCCTCGCCCGATGGCCGTGAGGAGCGCTGCACCGCGGTGCTGCCGGCCTGGTCAGCGGACAGCACGCATGACCTGAGCAGGCACCCCGAGCTCGGCTTCGGGACGGCCGCGGCCACCGTGGCAGCACTGGCCGGGCTGGACGAGTTCGCGTGGGAGGCCCGGCAGGCCGCAGTCGCCCGCTACAGCCGGACCGGGTTCGAAGCAGCAGCGGTAACGGCAATGGCAATGGCGGCGAGCCTGCCGAGGACCCGGCCTGGTCTGATGCGGACCGCAGAACTGCGCTTCTGCCAGCCCTACGCTGTCGTCGCCGTCACCGCCGACCAAGGCCATCATCCCGGACGGCATACCCCTCAGCCCACCCCGTGGCACGGCTTGCCGGTCTTCTCAGCGTGGATCACCCAGCCCGAAGACGCTGACGATCCGGCCAGCCCTGCATAAGCCCGCAGGCGGCACCACCCTTACAGTTCGCAGGCAGACGCACAGAACTCGCGTCACCAGGCCAGATCGACCTGTTCCGCGCGCCTGACCAGCTCACCTCCGTAAATGCCGCACACGAACCGAACGGCGGTTCGGGTGGCTGGCCCCAGCCTGGCGACCCATCTGGAGGGGACTGCCTGCCGGGGCTGAGCTTCTGCCGCGCGACCGCCGGTCAGCCGGGTGCAGGCTGACGAGCTCGCTGGGTAAGCGGTTCTGCGCAGCGTGCGAGATGCTGCCCGGGCCGTATGGCCCAGTTGGTCACGAGACGCCGGTGACCGCGCTGGATTCGTCAGTGTCGTAGGTGCTTTTCGTCGAGTCGAGCAGCACGAGGCGGTTGCCGAAGGGGTCCTTCTCGATAGCGGGCCGGCCGATCGAGATGTCCATGGGCCCGGCGAGCACCCTCCCGCCGTTAGCGGCGAACACCGCGGCGGCCGCGTCGGCGGAAGCAAGCTTCCAGTCCGGCTCGTAAGCTTGCCGCGTGGTCAGCACGATCTCGGTGTCTGATCCGGGGGTTCGGAGCCCCGCCTGCCCCGGTCGCTTCGTTGCGGCAGATCAGCTGGTGACCGAGCACGCCGCGGTAGAAGGCCATTGCGCGGTCAAGGTCGGGCACCGGAACGGTTTACCGCGACGACGTACTGAAGCACAGGCTGCATGGGTCGAGACTGTCAGGATCCTGTGCAGGCTCGCCAGGGCGGGCGGGACGGGTGCGCGGCATGACTGGTCCTGCGAGCCGGCATCGGCGACGGGTGCAGCTCTTCTGAAGGGACTTCTGACCAGCAGTTTTGCCGGACTATCGTCTGATCGGCGGCTTGGTTTTCTACCGTCGTGTACGGGGGGAAGGAGACCTGGATGGGGTCGCTGATCGAGGAGCTCAGGCGGCGGGAGGCGGCTGCCCAGGGCGGGAACGCGCGCGGGGCGCCGAGCCGGGCACGCGGGTCGAAGGCGAACGGGCTGGCGCGCCGATCGGCGCGCGCCGGGCATCGCGGCCGCAAGCCCCTTCACTGTCCCGTCACACCGTGTCCCTATGCTGTCGCGCATGCGATTGATGTTCGTGGTCGGTGCGGTGGTCTGCCTGGCGACGGCGTGCACTGCTACCCCGGCCGCGGCACCCGCCGCCAACAGCAAGCCCGGGACGTCCAGCGCGCCGTCCGCGACGCCGACACGGCACGCTAGCGCGACGACTACCCCGAAGCCCAAGCCCAAGCCCAAGCCCGTGCCGCACGTCACTATGCACCAGGTGCGTACTGCCGACGGCGCCAAGGTGACCGTCGCGGTCTTCCACGGCCCGGTCCGGTACGCGCTGCACACCGGCAGCGCGGATCCAGCGCTCTCGGCGGCCCTGGTCACGGCCAGCCCGGCCGTAGGCGGCACCGAACGCAAACAGCTGCTCGCCGCCTTCAACGGCGGGTTCAAGCTATCCGTGGGCGCTGGCGGCTACGAGCAGGAGGGGCATGTCATCAGCCCGCTGCTGACGGGGTACGCCAGCCTGATCATCGACCGGTCCGGGCGCGCCCGGATCGCCGCCTGGGGCTACGGCGCGCCAGCCAGAGGAGAGGCGGTGTACAGCGTCCGCCAGAATCTGCAACTGCTCGTCAAGCACGGGCAGCCGACGGCGGCGGCCGCCGACTGGTACGCGTGGGGGGCGACGCTCGGCGGTGGCGAGTACGTCGCACGCAGCGCGCTCGGCGAGGACGCCTCCGACGACCTGCTCTACGCCGGGAGCATGTCGGCCAGCCCCGAGGACCTCGCCCAGGCGCTGGCCGACCATGGCGCGCGGATCGGCATGGAACTGGACATCAACCCGGAATGGGTTCAGCTTGACGTCGCGTCCCGGCCGGGCGGGCCGCTGACGGCCAAGGTGCCTGGCCAGCACCGCCCCGCCGACCAGTACCTCCTGGGCTGGAGCCGGGACTTCATCACCGTCCTTGGCGGTTAGCCGGAGGCTGTGCTCGCCAATCTGGCGGGGGCGGCCCTGGTCGCAGGTCAGGCGGGGGTTCTGGCCGCCGGTCAGGCGGGGGCCCTGTCGCTGCCGGCCGGCCGGCAATTCCCCGCCCGGGCCCTGCCCGGGTGCGCCGCATGGACCCGGCCGGACCGGGCGCAGGCCACCGGCCCGGTCCGGGCCGGGGCCGGCCTGGTCAACCGGTACCGGCCGCAAGCCCGCGACCTGGCCGGCCTGCTGGCCATCGGCGATGCCGCGATGACAACCAACCCGGCAGCGGCGCGCGGGCTCAGCCTCGCCATCCTCGCCGGGTGCCAGGCCGCCGCGATCGTCGCCGGCCACCCGCGCCAGCAATGGGCCCGGCTCCTCGGGCAGTGGTGCGACACCGAGCTCCGCCCCTGGTTCAGCGACCACCTCCTGTGGGACGCGTACCTTACGGCCCTGTGGTCAGGCACCCCGGCCGACCCCGATGGCGAGATCCCGTCCATGCTGGTCGGCGCGGCCGCCGCGCAGCACCCCGACTGGCTGCCCGCCTTCCGCGCCTACCTCGCCATGGAGGCCAAGCCCGCCTCCCTCGACCCGCTGCGGGCCGAGGTCCGCGCCATGCTCCGCGCCGGATGGCGCCCAGCGCCCCCCGCAGGCGTGTCCCGGGCCGAACTGGTGCATGCCATCCGCCAGGCCAGCGACCGACCCGACGGCACCCGCCGACCCAGGGCCCCTCAAGCAGCCGAAACGGCCACCGGGCCGGCATGAGGGCCGCGCGGCCGGCGCTCCAGGGACGATATCACCGCCCATTCCGCCTCACCCGCGCCAAAGCCGCAGATCACCCCGCACGGCGCCCCTCAACGGCTCAACGCCGAAACGCCCGATGCCGCCCATAGCGGCGGCATTGCGCGTCACGCCAGGCAAGGGTTGATTACGCAGCGCAGCATGAGCTGTCGTATTCGTGGCCTGGCTGCGACGGTACGGCAGGGAATGAGACCGCCGTCACACTGGTTGCCGGAGCATGAGGATCGCGGTGATCGGCAAGGGCAACATCGGCGGAACGCTCGGGAGCAAGTGGCGCGCGGCCGGGCACGAGGTGGTCTACGGAGCACGGGACGGGTCCGGCCAGGGCCCAGGCGGCGCTCCGGTGCGCAGCATCGGTGAGGCGCTCAAAGACGCCGAGGTGGTGCTGCTGGCCGTCCCCGGCCAAGCCGTGCCGGATGTCGTGAACGAGCAGGGGGCAGCACTCGCGGGCAAGGTGGTGATCGACGCGGTGAACAGGATGGGCGCGCCGGAGCCCGACAGCCGGGCGCTAATCGCGGCCGCCGCCCCGTCGGCCCGGTACGTACGCGCGTTCAACTCCCTCGGCTGGGAGAACTTCGCTGACCCGGTGGCCGGCGCGAACCTGTTCTTCGCCGCCGATCCCGAGGCGCGGGCGGCTGCCGAGGAACTCATCAGCGCCGTCGGCCTCGAGCCGGCCTTTGTCGGCGACGCCACCGCGACGGCAACCGTCGACGCCCTGCTGCCACTGTGGTTCGCACTGGTCAGCCAAAACGGCGGCAATCGCAAGGTCGCGCTGCGCATGGTCCGCTAACCCCCAGCCAGAGACACCAGCCGGCACAGCGCCTCCTAAAGGAGCATGCCGGATCACCGACTCTGTGCTGCCAACAGCCGTGCCAGCGGGCTCCAGAGGCCCCCCGCCATGATCGTCATGTGGCGACGATGCAGGTCGGCCCACCGCCGAAGGCGCGTGCCGAATCCGGCGTTCTGCGCAGCGGCACCCGGCAGGAACGGTGAAATGCCCCTTTTCTCGCAGACCGGCGCGGGAAATGCTCCTGCTTGCCCCTTGAAAATCGGTTAGACCCACCATCGACCGGCGCTGTAGATAACCGGACTTGGGCCACGATTTGACGGTGGCAGGTATCGCGGGTTGCGCACCTGCTGGGTTGCGGTCGGTTGAAGCTGAACTTGTGCATCAGGCGCGGCCCGTGGAGTGGCCTGGTGCCGTACGTGTGGACAGTGACGATCAAGGTATTGCGGCAGGCGGTGCCTCTGGAAGAACATTAACTCCGATCACCCATACACGGGAGGAAAAGTTGTCCTATATGACCCTAAAAGGGATCAGACGGATGTCACCCGCGGCCGGAGTAGTTCTTGCGGTCGCCGCACTCGCCCTGTCGGGCGCCACCGGGCACACCGCCGCGATGGCGCTGCCGACCCCGAATCCGGCCTTCAGCGACGCACAGTGGCTTGACGGCAGCATCACCCCGCCGAGCCAGGCGGACTGCGCCAGCGCCGTCCCGGCCGCCCGTCGCTGCTTCAACCCGGCCTCGATGGAGAATTCGTATAACCTCTCGCCGCTGTACGCGGCGGGCAAGCAAGGCCAGGGCGTCACCGTCGCGATCATCGACTCGTTCGGCAACCCGAACATGGCTTCCGACCTCGCCAACTTCGACACCCAATTCGGCCTGCCGCACATGTGCGGCGAGCCGGGCGCCAGCTGCGCGGCCGGGACGCCCACCTTCACCCACGTCTTCTGGGACGGCAACACTCAGGTGAAGGCGCCCCCGGCGGGCGCCAAGAACCCAGGCTTGCAGGCCCGTAACGCCTGGGCGCTGGAGACCAGCCTCGACGTGGAATGGGTCCACGCGATCGCCCCGAGGGCGAACATCCTCCTCGTCACCACGAACGTCGCCGAGACCCTGGGCGTGCAGGGCTTCCCGGCGATGATGAAGGCCGAGAAGTTCATCGTCGACCACCACCAGGCGACGGTCATCTCGCAGAGCTTCGGATCCGCCGAGGAGGCGTTCAATAGCACCAAGTCGCTCCTCAACCTGCGGGACGCGTTCACCGACGCGGCCGCCAACGGCGTAACAGTGCTGGCCAGCTCAGGCGACGGCGGCAGCGCCAACCCGCCCAAGTCGCCGGTCGGGGGCAGCGGGGCGAGTGACTTCCCGTTCCCGACGGTGGGGTGGCCTGCCTCCGATCCCCTGGTGACCGCTGTCGGCGGCACGTACCTGTGCACCGACCCGATCACCGGGACCAGCGTGGACTCGGCCGACCCGCCGGCTACCTGCCAGAGCAACCCGGGCGTGCGCGAGATCGGCTGGATCGACAGCGGCGGCGGGTTCAGCCACGTGTTCGCCAAGCCGTCCTACCAGGCCACGCTGCCGGCCGGCTCGACCCCGATCACGAGCGGTCGCGGCGTGCCTGACGTCGCCTACCAGGCAAGCTCGCGGACCGGTGTGCTGGTGTATGACACCGCGCCCGGCGACGCCACGGGCGGCCTGCTCTGCCCGCCGGACAACCCGTGCAGCGCGGGCTGGTATGTGGTTGGCGGCACGTCCGCGTCGTCGCCGCAGTTCGGCGGCATCGTCGCGATCGCCGACCAGATCGCGGGCCACGGCCTCGGCCTGATCAACCCGACGCTGTACAAGCTGGCCTCGGGCCCGAATTACGGCACGTACTTCTACGACGTGACCACCGGCAACAACGGCGCCGCCGCCCCCACGGTCCCCGGTTTCCCCGCCACCCAGGGCTGGGACCCGGTCACGGGCCTGGGCACTCCGAACGCGGCCAACCTGGCCCCGGCGCTCGCAGCCGGCTGACCCTGCCCCGACAGTGACAGCGGGCCCGGAACCACCGGGCCCGCTGTCACCGCGTCCGGCGCCTGCCGTGACCCGCTCGCTGGAAGTGCCCCCCGAGATCGTGACGGTGGCGGGTAGGCCGGGTCCGTTCGGCTAGCCGTAATTGACGGTGCTGCCGGCGCGCAGCTTCCACAGGGCGTGCTCGCGATCCGTCCGGCATCCACCCGGACATGCATGCAGATGCCTAAATCACCAGTGACTACGGCACCACGCAGATCGACCAGTTCGGGCGCGATCCCGGCGAGAGAAACGCGCATGACGCCCAACGCGCCTAACGGCGGTTCGCGTACGGCCCGCTCATGAGATCCCTGCCGGTTATCCACCGATGCCTGGGTTCGGCAGCACGGGCGGGAGTTCTCGCGTGCGACACCCTAACCAGGGTGGTGGGGCAGGAGCTGCTGGAGTGGCTCTACCGCAGCCACACCGCCAGTCAGGGTGGGCTCGCGTCATGCCGGTGGCCACTTACCTACGGGGATGGGCCTGCTGTCTCATTGGGGAACCAAGACCCATGTGCACGGCCCGTTGATCTGGAAGGCATAAACGCCGCTGAGGCTGATTGTCTCCGGTCCGTCGAAGTTATCGTTCGAGATGATGCTGTCGAGGCTGCCGTTGGTGCTGCTCAGCGTGGCGTAGTAGCAGTCGTTCTGCCCAGTATCACCCGAGCCGTTCGTGTGAAAGGTGCCGACCTTGACGTCCTGGCCCACGATGTACGTGCCGTCGGCATCGATGCTGCTCGCCTGAACCTGGCCCAGTTCCTGCTTCAGAGTGCGCTGTTCGCCCGCCACCTGCTTTTGCTGAGCCGTGAGAGCTGCCTCCTGGTCACGGTAGGCGGATGCCGCATTTGCGTTCGCGGTCTGCTGCGCGGTTTCTGCCTTGATCTGTTCTGTGGTGAGAGCGGCGTTAGCGCTGCTGACGTCCGTCTGAAGCACAACCACTTTGCCCTTGAGCGAGGACACTTGGCTCTTCAGCGAAGACACCTGGCTCTTCAGTGAAGAGACCCGTGCCTGCGATGCGTTGTAGGTGCTCTGGCTGACACCCGTGTTCTGCGTCGCAGACCCGATGCCGACGCCGATGAGCAGGGTTACGACGAAACCTGCGGTCAGGATCACGCGTCTGGTCAGCCTGCGGCGCCGTTGCGGCTCTGGATGCTGGTGCGGGGTTTCGACTTCAGTGGTATCCATTGCCTTTCGCTCCCCTTTAGCTATTCAGCGGGGCTGCGAAAGCAGGGCTTCGGCCCGGCTGAACACCTCTAAGTGGCGCCTATGTGAGCGCTCTGTTGTTCGCAAACCGGAAAACCGTCATCCTGACAGCCTTATACGTACCCCGGAAGGGCCGTCAGAGTAAAAGGGGACAACTGCAATCGAACTGATGCCGGATGGAAACTAGTTGGCCACGCCCAACGGCCTTGCATGAAGCACAAGCGAGACAAGGAGCAAGACGTCCATCTGGTAATGGAGCCTGGTTGAGTGCGGCAAAACCTATGCTGGCTGATTAAGATCGCTCCGGCCCGAGGCGTCTGATGGGTCCAGCGCGGCCGAGCCGCCGGAACGACCTGACTAGCCTGCCAGCTGGGGTGTCACCGGGAGCCGTGCTTACAGGCTCCCGATGGGAGCTCACCGAGATCGCGGATCAGATCCTGATGCCCCGCATCCGGCCGATGAGCCTTCCGGCGGCGCAGCAGCGTGGGCGGCGAAGAGAAGGCTCCCTGCGCCTGCCGAATCGGAGTGCCTGGGAGCCGTGCCGACTCCGCGGGTGGCCGCGCGCAGATTATCCAGTCTTGGGCGTCCTTAGCCCTGCTAGAGCGACCGCATTTGGCGTTGGCCAAATTGGCCGGGGCAGCGGCTGACTGCCGCGACGTCAGGAGGACCCGCAGGGGAGAGCATCCGGGCGGGCTGGGTCCGCGTGGCTGCGGCATCCTGGCGCCGACCCGACGGCTACGCGGTCATGAGAGCGTCTTCGGCATGCACCCGAACTGGTTCGTTATCGCACGGCCTTGGCGGCGAACCCCATGTACGAGACCGCTGTGCTGGTTACCCGGCCGACGTCCAGGCGCCGGCTGAGCTCCTCGCTGGACCAGGTGCCGGAAGCGCTGCTCAGCGCGAAGAACATATCGTTGACGGTGCCGACCTGCCCGGCATCCTTCGGCGAGCGCGGCCTGACGAAATCGAGGATGACGAAGAAGCCTCCCGGGCGCAGGGCGTGAGCCGCCCGCCGGGCCAGGTCACGGTTGGTCGGCACATCAAAATGGTGAACGGCGTTGGCGATGAACACAAGGTCGAATGCCGCGGTTCCGAAGCCATCGGTCGTGGCGTCCCCGGCCCGGTGCACCACGCGGTCGCCCATCCCTTCCTGGGCCAGCAGCGGAGCGGCATGGCAGATCACCTGGGGAAGATCGAGAACAACCGACCGCAGGCCGGGATGGCGACGACAGATGACCACCGAGTAGTAACCGTGTGAGCCGCCGATGTCCAGCATCTGCCGTGCCCCTTCGGGCACGGGCACCCGGCGCGCCACCTCCGCCGAGGAAAGGCCGGCGACGCTGCGCATGCCGCGCTGATAGACGCCCCAGGCGTCGCCGGAGAGGCCGTCGTGCGCCAGGACGTTATGACCGGTGCGGACGAAGTCCTCGAGGTGCTCAAGCCACCGCCACTCCAGCAACTCCTGCTCCAGCAACTCCTGCTCCAGGACCCAGTCGCGCAAGGACCGCGGGCCGCCGGAAACAAGCCACCGCCGAGCTCCGGCTGGATGGCACCGACCTGGACCCTGGCGCGGAACGGCAAATTGCGGCAAGGGCTCGTCGCCGGGCCCTTGACAAACAGTGCACCTGGGAATCAGCCTCCAAGAGGCAGTGCCTGCAGAGGGTCGGCCAGGTCACAGGAGGCCTTAGTGTCACGTTGCGGCGACACCTACGAGAACAAGATCACCGGCGAGCATGCGGTAGTGCTGCGCGGCGACGAGGACAGCCGGGGGCAGTCATTCCTGGTGCATCTGACCGTCCGGCCGCACGGCGCAGTCGTCGGCGAGCACATCCACCCGCAGATCCAGGAGCGGTACCACGTCGTGTCCGGCAGGCTCGGAACCCGCCTTGGCGGTGTGGAGCGGACCCTTACCGCCGGGGAAGAGGTGGCCGCTCCGGCTGGCACCACACACGACTGGTGGAACGACGGAGACGAGGACGCCCAGGTCCTGATCGAGATCTCGCCGGCGAATCCCCGTTTCGAGCTGATGATCGCGACACTGTTCGGGCTGGCCAATGCCGGCAAGACCGACGCCAAGGGGGTGCCCGGCCTGCTGCAGCTCGCCCTGATCGGCCGGGAGTTCCAGGACGTCATCCAGTTCACCAAGCCACCGCGCGCCGTGCAGCAGGTGATGTTCGGGCTGCTCGGAACCGTCGGCCGGATGCGCGGCTACCGCGGGGCCTACCCCGATTACTCGCATCCCCACGGTCGAACCACGCCAGATCCCGCTGTACTCGCGCTCGCCGGGCTGGTGCCAGCGGACCCGGATGATCTTGCCGAAGGTCCCAAGCGGCCGTCTTAGCCGCAGTTCAACTGCGGGTGCGTACCTGCTCACAGAAGTCCCGATCACCAAGCCTGACCATCGCAGCGAGCTAGCGCAGGCCCCAGGCAGACCAACACCTGCCATGCCTCCCTCGCCACCGGGCGCACAGCATGGAACAGGCCGATGCCAGTAAGCTGAACCACGCCGATTCCAGTTATGAAGTGCCGGCAATCGTTAGGCCCACCGGACTCGCCGGACGCAAACCCTGATCTCTCGGGCATACGCACCGGCTCGTCAACGCGACAGATCAACCGTTATGCGCGCCCCGAATCACTCGACCGAGCAACCTCATCGCGACATCAGCGGGTACCTGACGCGCTACTCGTTGATGAGCTGCTCGCGCAGGATGTCTGCGTGCCCGCAGTGCTGGGCGAGTTCGCGCAGCACGTGGAGATACACCCAGCGCAGCGGGAGCGGGCCGCGCCGGTTGCCGTGGACCAGGTCGTCGAGCCCCAGGGATGCTGTCGCGCGGCGGGATGACTCGCATGCCTCGCGATGCGCTTGCTGGACTGCGGCGATGGTGTCGTCGTCATGAAGAATGAACGACTCGTCTGGCGTCGCGGGGAGGCCGATCTCCCGGCGTGACCGGCACGTGACGGCCTCGTCAAACCAGACCTTCTCGACGAAGGTCGCGTGCTTCACCAGGCCCAGCAACGTGGTCCGGGAAGGCACCAGTGACCGGCGCGCCTGCTCCTCGGTCAGCCCGTCCAGGCACGCGTTGAGATCACTGCGGTGCTCATCGATGAACACCTCGAACTGGTCCCGGACTGGCTGACCGATGACGTCCTCGGCGGAGGTGGGGAGGGAAGACATGCGCGAAGCATTTCAGGACCGCCGCCGACGAGCAACTACCGCAGACCGGCATGAGCGGACATCCGCCGACGACCCAGACGACCGCTCCGATCGGCCTGATCTGAGCGGGCTTCGAGCGAGTCTGTGATGCATAGACTGCCGACCATAAGGCGGATAGCGCGTGGTCATCAAAAGCGCTGTTGTGTCGTCGGCAACGCAGCCACAGGCCAGGCCACAAGGTGCCGGGGCGGTTATGCCCTGTCATCTCAAGGGCCCGGCCGCGATTCCGTGGGGGTACCGCTAAGGTGCCTACACCCCTGCGGCTGTCTGGTACTGCTCGACGACGCCAGCCGGGACACGGCCGCGGTCCTTGACTTCGATGCCCTGCTCCTTGGCCCACTCGCGGACCTTGGCGGTGTCGACGGTGACGCTGCCGCGGTCGGGGTCTTCCTGGCCTATGCCGGCCGAAAGGCCGGGCGCTGATCGACCGGGAGCTTTACCTGCCCCGCTCGTGGACCGGGACGAGGGCCGGCTGAGTGCGGCGCAGGTGCCAGAAGACAGGCGGTTCTGGACGAAGCCGCAGCTCCTGAAGGTGATGATCGAACGGGCAGTCGCCGCCGGGATCCCGTTCTCCTGGGTCACGGCGGACGAGACCTACGGTGACAACGGGCCGCTGCGCGCTTTCCTCGAGGAAGAGGGAATCTCCTACGTGCTGGCGGTCGCCCGCGATCACGCGGTCGCCACGCCCACCGGGCCGCGCCGCGCGGACATCCTGGCCGCCGCAGGAGCCTGGCACCGCCTGAGCTGCGGGAACGGCGCCAAGGGCCGCCGCTGGTATGACTGGGCGCTGTTCGCTACGACCCGGCCCGAGATCTCGCTGCTGGTCCGCCGCTCTATCAGCCGGCCGTCTGAGCTGGCCTTCTACCTGTGTCACACGCCGCAGCCGGTTCCGCTCGCCGTCCTGGTGAAGGTCGCCGGAACCCGCTGGTGCGTGGAGGAGTGCTTCCGGGTCGGCAAGAACGAGGCCGGCCTGGACCACTACCAGGTCCGCCTCTACCAAGCCTGTCAGCTGGCCTTGTGGCCATCTCCGCCCGGCTTCCTCCCGGGCGTCGTCGCGTTCGGGGACTCCCAGGCGGCTGGGTATGTCGCGGCCTGGGCTGCATGGCAGCGGCACCGGTTTACTCGCTGCGGGCGGGAGGCTGGACCAAACCGGGCCTGGCCGCGCAACCGGGCGGAAGATTACAGGGCGCTGGCAGGTCCGCTGGCTGATCCGGCTCTTACCGGAGTGGCGCGCTGGCGGGTGAGTGCTGTTCCGCCGAGCGCGGCGACGTAGGCGCCGGTGGACACGGCGAGGATGGCGAAGGACGGCGGGATGCTGGAGGCGGCGTAGGCGATGCCGAGCCCGGCCCACATGGATGCCACAGCGATCCCGGCGGACGCCCACAGGGCCAGGAACGGGCGGGTGGTAAGACGCTGGGCGGTGGCCGCCGGCGTGGCGAGGAGGCCGAGGATGAGGAGGGCCCCGACGGCCTGGGTGGCCTCGCCGGCGGTGATCCCGGCCAGGACCAGGAATCCGAGCCCGAGCAGCCGGACCGGGACCCCGCGGGCAGCCGCGACGGCGGGGTCGACGGAGGCGAACAGCAGCGGCCGGGCGATCGCCAGGATCGCCAGGATGACGGCGGCGGCGATGATGGCGGCGGTGGTGGTCTGCCCGGCGGTGAGGCCGAAGATGGATCCGAACAGGACGTTGACGCCGGAGCTGCCGTTGTTGCCGCCGCCGGTGGCGCTGGCTCCGGTGGTGTAGACGGTGAGGAAGAACACGCCCAGGCCGAGGATCCAGGCGAACAGGTTGCCGATGACCACGTCGTCGGCCCGGCCGTCCCGGCCGAGGGCTGTCATGGCGATGGCGAAGACGACGCAGGCGGCGAAGAGCCCGATGCGCAGGTCGATGCCGGCCGCGAGGGCGGCAAGGGCGCCGGTGAAGGCCACGTGGGAGAGCGCGTCGCCGGTGAAGACCTGGCTGCGCAGGACCACGAAGTAACCGATGAGGCCGGCTGCGGCTGCGATGAGCGTGCCGACCACGTAGGCCCGGACCTCGAAGGGCAGGGCGAGCATGTGGCCGATCCCGGTGATGGGGTCGCCGGCGGCCAGGGCTGTCACCATGCTCGTGCGCTCCCTGCGATGGCGGCGGGCCGCGTGCGGCGGGCGAGCCGGCCGGCGGCCTGGCGGGCGGCGACGGCCAGGGCGTAGGCGGCGAAGCCGAAAGTGGTGATGAAGAACCCGACCGGGTAGACGGAGAAGTAGGCGACCCCGAGCCCCAGCCAGGTGATCGCCAGGGCGATCACCACGGTCAGTGACAGGCTGAGGGCGGGGCGGGTGGTGAGCTGCTGGGCGGCGGCGGCGGGCATGACGAGCAAGGCGAAGACCAGCAGGGCGCCGGTGATCTGGCTGACCTCGGCTGCGGCTATCCCGAGCAGGAGCAGGAAGATCACGGACAGGGCGCGGACGGGCACGCCCCGGGCCGCGGAGACGGCCGGGTCGATGGACGCGAAGAACAAGGGCCGGCCGATGACGGCCAGCACGGCAAGAGCAGCGACAGCGGCGATGAGCAGGGTGAGGACCTGGCTGTCGCTGATGCCGAGAAAGCTGCCGAACAGCAGGCTCGTGATCCCGTCGAGGAAGCCCTTGTAGAGGCTGACGAACAGGAACCCGCACGCCAGCGCGAAGGCCTGGACGGTGCCGATCACCGCGGACTCCTGCGAGAAGCCGGCACCGCCATGGCTGCGGGGAGTGGCGGTGATGAACAGGGCGGCGGCCGTGCAGAAGCCGAAGTAGCCCGCAGCGGCAGGCAGCCCGAGCCAGATCGCCCCGGACGCGCCGGGGAAGGCGACGACGGCGAGGGTGTGCCCGGCGAAGCTCTGGCGGCGCAAGATCATGAACCAGCCGATCACCCCGGCGGCGACGGCGATGATGGTCCCGGCCTGCACCGCGTTGACCATGAAGTGGAACGTCAGGACCTGGGTGATGTCGGACCACAGGTTCCAGGTCAGCGACGCCCCCGGACTTCCGGGCGCTGCGGCGCCGGCGCTCACGGGCGCGGGATCCCGGTATGGCGGTCGGTGTGCACCGCGGGAGCTTCGGGCTGGCCGACCACCACGAGGCGCCCGTCGGAGGTGCGGAGAACCTCGATGGGGGTGCCGTACAGGCGGGTGAGGGTGGTGCTGGTGATGACATCGGCCGGGCTCCCCGACACGGCCCCCCCGGCGGCTATGTAGATGACCTTGTCGAGATAGGGCAGGATCGGGTTGACGTCGTGGGCGACCATCAGCACGGTGACCTGCTCGGCCCGGCTGATCCGGGCGATCAGCGCGGCGACGGCGGCCTGGTTGGGCAGGTCCAGGCTGTCGAGCGGCTCGTCGAGGACAAGCAGCTCAGGCTGGCGGGCCAGCGCCTGGGCGATCAGCAGGCGCTGCTGCTCGCCGCCGGAGACCTGCCCGACGGGGCGCTGGGCGTAGGCGCCCGCGCCGACCAGGCCTATGACGTCGTCGACCCGCGCGGCAGCGCGGCGGGCGCGGGCCGAGAACCGGGCGGCGCCGGGGAACGGCAGCCCCCACCGGTCGCCGTCCAGGCCGCAGCGGACCACGTCTATCCCGCGGACCCGCAGTCCCGGGTCGAAGCTGCGCCGCTGGGGCAGGTAGCCGATCCGGTGGCTGGCCTTGCCCGGCGGCCGGCCAAGGACGGACAGCTGCCCGGCAGCCAGGGGCAGCAGGCCCAGGACGGCCTTGACCAGGGTGGACTTGCCGACCCCGTTCGGCCCGAGGATGGCCACGAACTCGCCGGCCGGCACGTCCAGGTCCACGCCGCTCCATAGCATCCGGCCCCCGACGGCGATCGCCGCGCCCCGCGCGGTCACCGCGGGGGCCGGCGCCGCTGGCGGCCGGCCGTTCGGTGGCTGAGCCAGGGACACCTGCTCGGGACTCACCGGCCGGTCGCCTTAGCCAGGGCCGCGGCGATCCCGTCGAGCTGGCGGGTCTGCCAGGCCTCGTACGTGGCGGTAGCCGGAACAAGGGTCTCGGTGATCGTCGCGGTCGGGATGCCTTCGGCCTTGCACTCGGCCAGCTGGGCCTGGACGTCGGGCGTGGTGTTCTGGCTGTTGTATACGTACACCTTGATCAGGCGGCCCTTGATCTGGTGGTCGATGGTCGCCTTGTCCGCGGCGGACACGTCGGTGCCCTCGCTGATCGCCTTCAGGAACGAGGAGGGGGTGATCAGGTTCAGCCCCAGGGCCGGGGCCAGCATCGCGAAGATCGACTCCGACGCACCGACCGGCGTGCCCGCGTACTTCGACTTGATCAGGGCGATCTCGTCGTTGTAGGCCTTCAGGCCGACGCTGTTGAACTGGGCGGCCCGCGCCCGGAAGTAGGCTGCGTGCGCCGGGTCGAGCTTGGCCAGGTCAGCCACGTAGGCGGCGATGACCTTCTGGGTATCGGCCGGGTTGTACCAGCGGTGCGGGTTCCCGCCGCCGGCTACCCCGACGACCTGGCCGACGCTGAGCACGGTCCGGTTCCCCGGGTCCGCCGACAGCAGCTTGGGCATCCAGTCGTCGTAGCCGATGCCGTTGTACCAGACCAGGCTGGCCGTGGCGACGGTCCGGCCGTCGGCCGGCGTCGGCTCGTAGACATGCGGGTCAGCGTTGGGGTTGACGATGATGCTGGTCACGTGGACGTACTTGCCGCCTACCTGGGCGGCGATCGAGCCCCAGTCGTTCTCGGCCACCACCACCTGCAGGACGTTTCCGCCGGACGCCGCCGCCGCTGACGGCGATCCCCCGCAGGCCGCGAGGCTGGCCGCCGCTGCGATGGCCGCGGCCAGCGCGCCCGCGCGCTGGACCCTGCCCGGCAGGCAGCCCCTCGTCAAGCGCCCGAAGTTCATAGGTGACGGCTCCCATCGTCGCAGCACGGCCAGGCCGTCTTATCGGGATTCATTGTCAGTAACCTAATCGGTATCCGTTCCCGATGCAAGTAAAGTCGGCGATTCGCCGGTCTCGTCCGGTTCCTCACCGCGGCCGCTCTCGCGCCGTGCCGTCCCGGCCGTCGCCGTGGCGCCCTCTCCGCACCCCGGCGGCTGGCTGCCTCGCACCCAACCTCCCTAGACTGAAAACGGTTTTCATGTCAGGATGCCTGAGCGTTGCGCCGTGGCTGGCAGTGGTCAAGCGATTCCGGCAGGTTGCCGCGGCGGACGCCACCGGGCTGCCGGGACGGGCGGCAACAGGCGCAGGGCCATGACAGTGAGAAGGGATTGCGGGCATGTTGTTGACGGGCCCGGCGGGCCTGCCGGAGCAGGCGAGTGCCGGCGAGGTAGATGACGAGCAGTTCATCGCATGCGCGCGCACGCTGCCGCCCCGTGCGTGGCCGGTGATCAGCGGCCTGGCCGAACGGCTGCCGTCCAGCAGCCAGGACTTCGCCGGCAACCTGGTGCCCCCGCCGGATGATGCGGCGCGCAGGCAGCTGCTGCGGGCCCTGGCCATTGACGCGATGCGGGGCGCGCCGGAGCGGAATTTCGGTGTCCGGCTGGCATTCCGGAACTGCCACCGCGTTACGGTTTTCGCTCCCGGCGCGCCCGGAGGGGCTTACCCGGAGTTCGCGTCGCCCCGGGCGCAGATCCTCAGCCAGAGCCCGCAGCTGGTCGGCTGCTGACACCTGTGCCGGCCGGTGCGCCCCGCTGGACCCCGCGTGCAGGCACCGTACGGCGGCGGGTCCCGGTGACCGTTCGGCAGGACATGATCAGGCAGGCGCTGGCCGAGGCGGGCACGTTCCTCAGCGCCCAGGATCTGCATGCCCGGCTGAGATCGGCCGGTCACCGGATCGGGCTCGCCACGGTGTACCGGACGCTGCACGCGCTGGCGGACGAAGGTGCCGTGGACGCGGTGCGGGACTGGGGCGGGCAGACTATTTACCGTGCCTGCGGCACCAGGGAGCACCACCATCACCTGGTGTGCCGGCGATACGGCCGGACGGTGGAGGTGCCCGGGGCGGTGCTGGAGGAATGGGCAGCACGCGTGGGCAGGGCGCATGGCTTCACCGGGATCGCTCCCATCGCAGAGTTCTTCGGTACCTGCGCTGACTGTGCGGCATCCGCGCCGCCTAGCGCGGGGCGCGGCCAGGCTCTGCCGTGAATGCCCTGCCTGGCCCCGCTCGCCCGGGCCGGTCACACGGGGCTTCGCGGCACCCGGGTAATCGCCCGGCGTCACGGCTACCCGCAGCTGGGGAACAGCAGGTGGTGGTACCCGGTCACCCGCCTGACGATCCCGGCTGCCTCCAGGCCGGTCAGGTGCGGGCAGGCCGAGGTGCGCGGCACGCCCGGAATGCGCTCGGCGATGTCGCCGATGCTCACCGGGTGCCGAGCGCTGATGAGCAGACTGCTGGCCCGCCGCCTGGCAGTGTGCCGCTGGCCTGCCTAGCGCAGCCGTCTTTGCGCCGCCGGCGCCAGCGTTGCCGTCCCGCGTGATGGTCATGTTGACTGGGGGGATGACGGGAACACCTACGCCGCGCTTGACGGGCACTGAAGCCGGGGCGCCCGCACTGCTGGACAACGGCCCTGGCGGCTCCGGTGGCTCGCCGCGAGCGTCCCAGGAGCGCTCGACGCGGCAGAAACGTGCTCTCGCCGCCGTCCTCGACGAGTCCGACGGGTTCCGCTCGGCCCAGGATCTCTTCACCGAACTGCGGACACGGGGCGAGAACGTCGGGCTCACCACGGTCTACACGCAGCTGCGCGCTCTCGCTGACAACGGCGAGATCGACGCCCTGCGCGGCGAGGACGGCGAGACTCTGTACCGCCGCTGCGGCACCGGGCACCACCACCACCATCTGGTCTGCCGGCAATGCGGGCGGACTGTTGAAGTTGAGGGACAAGACGCCGAGCGATGGGCGGCACAGGTGGCCGGCAGCCACGGGTTCGTGGACGTCACACACACCCTGGAGATCCTGGGCACCTGCGCGCAGTGCGCCTGCGGGGAGCCGGCCGGCAGCTGAGGGGCCGGGTCGGCGCAGCTCCGACCCAGGCCGCCAATGCCCTGGGAGCCGGCCTGCAAGTGCCCGCCGACGCGTGCTGCCGTCTTCGGCTGCGCCCTCCCGCCCGTCGGTCGCAGGGGCCGGGAGCCGTTCCTCGTTTTCATTCCTTAAGTGCGATAGCATCGTCCCATGACGATGATAGCCGGTGCGGAGTCCCGGCCCGACCTTCGGGCCGCGTCGGCGCTGTTCCGCTCGCTGGGCGACCCGGCCCGGCTGGCGATCCTGCGCCAGCTCGCCGGCGGGGACGCACGGGTGGTCGACCTGACCGCGCCGCTCGGCCTGGCCCAGTCCACGGTCTCCAAGCACCTGGCCTGCCTGCGCGACTGCGGGCTGGTCACCGTTCGCGCCGCCGGGCGGGCCTCGGTCTACTCCCTCGCCCAGCCCGCGCTGCTGGAGCTCTTCACCGCGGCCGAGGCGGTGCTGTCCGCGACCGGCAACGCGGTCGCGCTGTGCCCCCGCTACGGGCAGGCCCGGTGAGCACGACCGAGGCGGCCGGCCGGGACCGGCTGCGCCGCCGCGGCTACGCGCTGGAGTACGCCAGCATGGCCTGGATGACGGCCGAGGCCGCCGTCGCCGTCACCGCCGGGATCCTGGCCTCCTCCATCGCCCTGACCGGGTTCGGCCTGGACTCCGTGATCGAGCTCTTCGCCGCCACCATCGTCGTCTGGCAGCTACGAGGACAGGATCGAGGACAGGAACGCGAGTCCCGCGCGGTCCGGCTGATCGGCGTTACCTTCTTCGCCCTGGCCCTCTACCTGGCCGCCGAGGGCATCCGCGACCTGGCCACCCACGCCCGCCCCGGGCAGTCCACGACGGGCCTGGCGGTGGCCGGCGCCGCCCTGCTCGTCATGCCTGCCCTCGCGATCGCCAAGCGGCGCACCGGGCGGGCGCTCGGCAACCGCACCCTGATCGCCGACTCCGCCGAGACCGCCTTCTGCGCCTTCACCTCCGCAGCCACCCTCGCCGGCGTCGGCCTGAACACCTGGCTGGGCTGGTGGTGGGCCGACCCCGCCGCCGCCCTCATCATCGCCGCCCTCGCCGTCAAGGAAGGACTCGAGGCCTGGGAGCACGAAGCCGGCGACGACTGACCATCCCGGGAACGGCGCCCGCAGCACGCGAGAGCCGGCCACCCGAATCCCGCCGGGCGCAGCATTCAGCGCGCCAGGTCCTCGCCCTCGCCCTCCCGGGTTGCCTGGCAGCGTGGAGTGCCCGCGGGACGCGTGCCCTGCTGCGACAGCAGGAGGATGCGAGTTGGCGTGTTCCTGCTGGCGGCGCGGTTTCCCGGCAAAGGGACGATGAGGTGCTGGCGGCGACGGTGGGGGCTGCCGTGGCGGCCGAGCGGGCCGGCTTTGATGACGTATGGCTGGCCGAGCACCACTTCATGTCCTACGGCACCTGCCCGTCGGCGGTGACGCTGGCCGTCTACGTGCTGGGCAGCACGCGGCGGGTGGGCGTGAGGACTGCGGTCAGCGTGCAGTCGGCGTGGCATCCGGTCGCGCTGGCCGAGCAGGCGCCGACCGCCGCAACGCCACGCCCGGCTTTAGTCCGACGGTCCGTCCACCTGCTTGGTGCGGATGTCGGTCTGGGATGCCGACCAGGTCTCGTGGCCACTCTCGAAGCGCCTGATAACCTGCCGGTTCTTCCCCTCTGCGATGACCAGCGCTATCGGCGTCCCGGCGGCTGCGCTCCGGTACCTGGCGGCGTCGAGCGCGTCGAGCAGGCCTGCGAGCGTGCCCGGGAAGGTCCCGGCCGGGATGCCTGAGCTGGATTCCTGATCAGCGTCCTCGACGCTATAGACCTTCACGTCCGTGGCCATGGCGGCGCCTCCCCCGGTGCGCCCGTCCCACGATCAAGTGTGCAACAGTTCGGATGCCCGCCCGGCCACCAGTTCGCCCTCTGTGCACCGAAGCGTCTCGTAACACGCCAGCGCCACGACGGCCGCCGCCATGGCGATGCACATAACGGTGCCCGCACCTTTCATGGGGACTGCCCTTCCGCGAAGGATTGCCTTGACAGTCCCTCCGGGCCGAGAGCGCGACTTTGGCATCACCGTACAGCGGCGCATGAGGGGTCGCTTAGACCACGGGCATTACTTCTAATCGCCCCTGCCGCTCGGAGCCGTGAAGTGAGGTTGCCCCGCTTTGACGGGGGGGTCCGGCGAACGGGGGCAAGGTCAGCCGCCATGGCCACCCCGAACGACGCCTAACACTCCGCCTTCGGGGTCGTTGCCGACTTGGGCTGTCGTCATTGAGCGGCGCGGGCAGAACGGCCGGGTCTTACGACCAGAACTGATCCCAGTTGGCGAGGTCGAGTTTGGCAGCCCCGCCTACGCGACGGTGGCGCGCCACTCCATCGCCTGCAGTTCGACAGCGACCGCATCCATGACGTCAATCACGGGCTCGAGCTGGAAGGTGAAGCCGGCCAGGGCCGTGCTCAGGAAGTGGATGTCGGCGAGGTTGTCGGTCTCGAAGACCATGTACCCGCCCCAGTCACCGACACGGATGACGAACTGGTGGATCGTGAACCCCTCGGGCGTGCTCCACTCACGGAACACCTGGAGGATGCGGGACTGAATTGCCTCATACTCCGACGTTCCGGCTGCCGGACGCTCGTCCCAGCGCAGGACGTACTTCCGGTACCCGGGTGACTTGGCTGCAGGGCTGCTCAAGACTGGCTCCTTTGGTTGTGCGTTGTGGATGAATCGGTGGCGGCGTTCGACGCGATGGCGCTAGGCGTCGCAGGCACCGCCGAGCTCCGCGACCTGCGGCCGGCCAACGTGCCCCGCCTCCCGGAGCACCGCGGGACCCCCGGGTCGGAAACGAAGCTCTGCCAGCCCTCTAGATCCCAGTTGAAGAGCGCCCAGACGCGGTCGTCCTCATTGGGATCGACACGGTGATCTGCCGCAATAGGAAGGTACGAAACCGAGGCTGCGCCCCGCATCGGGAGAACTCCCCATCACCGCTCTGCCTCGGCCTGCGCCGTCAAGCGCCCGCCCACAGAGCAAATCTTCTGCGTGGCATCCGAGCGCACCTCCGGTGACGGCGTGCCTGACCGGGATGTGCACCCATGATCACCTACTTATCCGTGACCATACCGTCACGGAGAGTCTACGCGAGCGCCGGCAACCCCTTCTACTGGCGCCTGGAACTGACTCCGACCCGCACTCCCGTCGTGTACGCCTGCCTGCTCGGCTCCGCACGCAGGCGGTACCGGGAGGGCGACGTATACACCGGGCTCTTCAAAGCCACCGTGTCCTTCCCCGTCGAGGTCGACCTGTCTGTCCTCGCCTAAACCAGCCGGACAGGCTGGCGTACCGGCCCCTCGGCCCTCAGCCCGCTCCCCATCGCCGTCAAACAGGGCAGTCGGCGGGCGAACCCCGATCCTGAGCGCATGCCCGGGCCGGTGACTTACCCGCCCGCCGCACGTCTAACACCTGCGTTCCGCGTAATTCGGGGGTTCTGGAGGCATGCGCCAGGTGAAGCGGCAGGTCAGCGGGCCGGGGCCTGGTGACACGGGCGAAAATCCCTAGAGACACGGTTCATGTAGATACACCTGGTAATCACGGGATAATCGTGTAGTCTCCTAGAGTCATGTACGTGAAGACCTCGGTGCGGAAGACCAGGACCGGCGAAGTCCGCTACCTGCAGCTCGCTCACAACGAGTGGGACGCGGCCAGGGGCCGGTCGGTGCCGAAGGTGATCTACGGGTTCGGCCGGGAGGACCAGCTCGACAAGGAGGCCGTCCGCCGGCTCGTCGCGTCGCTGTCGCGGCTGCTGGACCCCGGTGACCTGCCCGCCGCAGCGGGCGAGGGCCTGGAGTTCGCCGAGTCGCGGCCCTACGGCGGCGCCTACGTACTCGACGCGCTGTGGCAGCGCCTCGGCATCGGGACGATCCTGACAAGGCTGGCTTCCTCCGGCCGGGGCCGGCCGCGGGACGCCGCCGCGGCCGAGCGGGTGCTGTTCGGGCTGGTCGCGAACGGGGCCCTCGCTCCGTCGTCGAAGCTGGCGGCGTCGGAGTGGATGAGCCGCGACGTGCACGTCGACGGGCTCGGCGAGGTAGATGACGATGCCTGCTACCGGGCGATGGACTGGCTGCACGGCGTGCGCGGCGAGCTGGAAAAACAGGTGTACTTCCAGGTCGCGGACCTTCTTAATCTTCAGGTCGATCTCATCTTTTTCGATACCACATCGACTTATTTCGAGACCGGCGCCGCCGACGAGGAGGTCCCGCGGGACTGGCGCGGGGAGAAAACAGCAGGCCAGGACACTGCGCGCGGAGACGGGGAAGAGGCAGGCGGAGACGGGGAGAACACGGCCGGCAAGCCGGGCGGGTTCCGGGCCTACGGCAAGTCCAAGGACTCCCGCGACGACCTGCCGCAGGTCGTGATCGGCCTGGCCGTCACCCGGGAGGGCATCCCGGTCCGGGTCTGGTGCTGGCCCGGGAACACCGCCGGCTCCGCCCTGATCCGGCAGGTCAAGACCGACATGCGGGACTGGTGCCTGGGCCGCGTCGTCTGGGTCGCCGACCGCGGCTTCGCCTCGAAGGAGAACCGGAAGTTCCTGCAGTCCGGCGGCGGCGCCTACATCATCGGGGAGAAGCTCCGGTCCGGCTCCGCCGAGGCGAACGCCGCCCTGTCGCGGCAGGGCCGCTACAAGACCGTCGCCGGGAACCTGCAGATCAAGGAAGTACGGCTCCCGGACGCGGGCGACCGGTTCGTCATCTGCTTCAACCCGGACCAGGCCGTCCGCGACGCCGCCGTCCGCGCGAACATGATCAGCATGCTTGAGGAGCTGATCGCCGGCAGCGACCAGCTCAGCGTCACGAAGCGGGCCGAGCTGCGGGGGAAGATCTCGACGATGCCGGGGCCGAACCGGTTCCTGCGCGTTACCCCCGGCGGCCTGCTGCGAGTCGACAAGGCCAGGGCGAAGGCCGAGGAGAACCTCGACGGCAAGTACCTGCTGCGCAGCGCCGACCCGCACATGAGCGCCGAGGACATCGCCGCCGGCTACAAGCAGCTCCTCGAAGTCGAGCGCGGCTGGAGAGACATGAAATCGGTCCTTGACCTGCAGCCCGTCTACCACCGGCTCGAAGAGCGCATCCGCGCCCACGTCCTGCTCTGCTGGCTCGCGCTCCTGCTCGTCCGCGTCGCCGAGAACCACACCGGGCAGACCTGGCCCGCCATGCGCCGCGACCTCCAGCGGATCAGCATCGGCACCTTTACCGGCCCGGCCGGCACCTTCCGCCAGCGCACCGAGGTCCCCAAGACAGCCCGCGACCTCCTCACAGCCCTGAAAATAGACGTCCCCCGCAAGATCCACGAGCTCACCACGCCCGAAGCCTGATCAGAGCCCATTTCGTCGAGCCGCCGCCTAGAGACACGGCATGCGGCTAGCCGGCCTGCCATTTCACAAGGTCAGAACCATAATTGTGACTCTAGGTGAGGTGAATTACGCGGAACCCAGGTAACAGGATCTGTCTTCAGTACCTGCCGTGCTCCCCGACGAGGTGATCATGAACGCCGCCTCCCGGGTGGACGACTACATCAGCCTGCTGCCCGGCTGGCAGCAAGCCATCTGCCAGCAGGTACGCCAGCTCGTACACGACGCCGACCCCGAGGTCGAGGAGACCATAAAGCGGTCCGTGCTGCCCTACTTCGTGATCCAGCGCAACGTATGCGCCCTGCTCGCAGCCAAGGACCACGTCAACGTCTTCATCTACGACCCCACCGTGCCCGACCCGGACGGCATCATCAACCAGGGACACGGCAACGCGACAGCCCGTGCCCTGCAAGGTCTACCGCGGCGACCCGATCGACCAGCCCGCACTGCTGGCGATATTCCAAGCCGTCATCGTGAGCAACCGCGCGGGCGGCTGGCGACGCACCCAGGCATCACCCCCCTGAGCCCGGGGTCCTTTCCCCGCCCCCGGACGGGCCCTCGGCGGAACCGCAGGAAACGCCGCGATCCTGGTATGCGTGACAGTCCGGCCGCAAGACCCGTAGACACCGTCGAGGCCGCCGCCAATCGCGAACTCCGCCGTGAACAGGCACGGGCTTTGTGGTGATGACGCCCCACCGATGGTCCCCGCGAGGCGGCTACAGCCATACCGCCCGTACCTATCCCTAACGCGATCACCAAGCTCGGCGACGCGCTCTCATCGGCAGAAGAGGACGCGGATGCACCTGCGCCATACGGCCTGTTCTGCATGCGACCGCTGGTCGAAGGTCCACGTCATAGTGCCGCGCATAGCGGCGGCTCGGGCGCTCGCCCTGAGGAGATCGCTGGCAGGTGCTGATCACGGACTGCGCAGGCGAGGCCTGCCATTGGCCCGGGAGGATCTTTCGGTATCAGCGGCACTGCTGAGGACGTCCCAGCAACTGCCGGCCGCCGGCCCCGGGGCGACCTTTGCCGCGGATGCCGCACAAGCGCGCGCCGCCCTGGCCCGGCAGTGTGATCGAATACCTGACAATGGATGGGATCCCCGAGGGAGAGCAGATCATGGCAGAGGCCTCAGCAATTCATCCGACGCCGCCGGCGGCCACGGTCGCGGACGTCATGCACCCGCCGGTGACGACGGTCGAGCAAAACGACCACGTGGCCGGGGCCGCCTACCTGATGAAGCGTGCAGGCGCGACCGCCCTGGTCGTCACGCAGGCCCAGACCCGCGAGCCGGTCGGCATCATCACCGAGGCTGACATCTCTCACCTGGTCGCGGACGGGAAGAACCCGAACGACGTACGGATATACCAGCTGATGACTACCCGCCCGACCGTCGTCAGCACCACGACAAGCATCCGTGACGCGGCCAGGGTCATGACGAGCGGGCGTTTCCGGCACCTGCCGGTCATGGGTGGCCCCGGCCTGGTCGGCATCGTGGACATCACTGACATATGCCGTGCGCTGCTTGATGCACCGCAGGCAGCGCAGGAGCCACTACCTGACCGGTAGCCACTGGCCACCTGCCTCGTGTCGCCGCTGCCCGCTGGCCCATGCAGACGGTGATCCGGTTTGGCCGGCAGGGCAGCGGGACACCGGGAACAGCCGCGTCGTCCCAGCGCGACACGCGACCACCCCGCGGAGTTCTTGCGGCACCCGGCAATCGAATCGGCAAAGCCGGCGACTGCGCGCCCTGCCGAATACGAGCGGCGCGCAACGGTATCGGCAGTGCGCGCGTCCGCGCACCGATCATCCGGTTCTGCGCACTTGGGTCGCTGGACGGACAACCTCATCGCGGCATGAGCGTGCGCGGCTGTGCGATTATCGCGCAATGACGATCGCATCGATGTACGCCGAGTTCGGCATACGCGAGGCTCGTGGGATATCGCCGACGTACGAGCGCTTGTCGCTGGCGGTCTCCGGTGACGAGGAGATCCTGGCGCTGCTGGATACGGTGCCCGCGGCTAAACGGCAGCCGAATCTGCTTCTGGGCGTCGTCCGTTTCCTGGGCGGCCCGGTGGATGATCCGGCCGCCTTTCATGACTTCACGGTGGCCAACTGGCCGGCCATCGAGGCCGGGCTGCGTACCCGTATCACCCAGACCAACGAGGCCGGGCGGTGCGCACTGCTGCTGCCGGTCCTTGCCTCGCTCCCGCAGCCGCTGGCGTTGCTGGAGGTCGGCACCGCCGCAGGACTGGGGCTCCATCCTGACCGGTACTGCTACCGTTACGGTGGCCATCTGCTCGGTTCGAGCGGACCTGTCCTCGACTGCGCGCTCACCGGAGCGGCGCCGCCAACGCGGCTACCCGAGGTGGCATGGCGGGCCGGCCTGGACCTGAATCCGCTCGACATCACCAATCCTGCAGACCTGGCCTGGCTGGAAGCCCTCATCTGGCCCGAGCATAGCTACCGCCGGGACCGGCTGCGTGCCGCGGCCGTGATCGCCGCCGCGCATCCGCCGATGCTGATCCGCGGCGACCTCACGGAGGAACTCCTGCCCTTGGCCGCGCAGGCCCCGGCCGGCGCAACGCTGGTGGTGTTCCACTCGTCCGTGCTCTATCAGGTGCCGGAGGCGCACCGCGCGGCGTTCGTGGACCTGGTACGCGAACTACCTGGGCACTGGATAGCGGTGGAGGCCCCGGACGTCCTGACCTATGAGGGACTGCCGCCGCCACCAGACCAGGCACTGCACAACGTGCTCGCGCTCGACGGTACGCCGCTGGCCTGGACTCGCGCCCACGGACAGGCAATGGCGTGGTTCGCGTGACCGGGGGCGACACCGCGCGGGCCAGACGGATTGTTCGAGTTCGTGGAGCTTGCCGTTGCCCAGCCGCCACCGCCGCCGCGGGCTAGGCCGTCAGCTGCACCACGCCCTGCTCACCGGGGTCGGCCGGCAGTGCCTGCTGAGCACTGCGGACGATCCGGCTGACCCCGCCGTGCGGCTGTGCCTGAGCAGCGGCCGGCAGGAGCTGGGCATCTTACGACCGGGCGTTCAGGTAATGGGACGGTCCCGGCCGTGCCCGTGGACGACGGCCGGCTGGCCGCGATCCTAGCCGGGCTTTTTCGCAGCTCGCCCTGGCGGGAATCCACGTGAGGCAGCCGGCGGGACGCTCTGGCAGCCGTGCGGTTTCATCGCGGGCACGGCTGGCCTGTTCAGCACCAGCAGAGCCGAATTCATCCGCTGGCTTCACCCGGCCGGCGCGGAGCTTGACTTGAAGTGCTTCAAGTTTCCGATACTGATCGGGTGGAGGAGGACTGGATGACGATCGCCGAGGCTGTGGCCCGGTGCGGCCTGCCGGAGAGCACGCTGCGCTACTGGGAACGCATCGGCTTGGTCAACCGGGTGCAGCGCGACGCCTCAAGCGGGCACCGGCGCTGCCGTCCCGAGGACGTCGCGACCCTCGAAACCCTGGGCAATCTGCGCGCCGTCGGGCTGAGCATCGAAGACATGCGCGCCTACCTGGCCAGTGCCCGCCGGGGCGACGAGGCGGCCAGCGAGCAGCGGGAGCTATTCGAGACCCATGCCCGCCGCCTAGCCGACGAGGTGGCCGCACTCGAACTGCGCCGTCGTTATCTGGACCTCAAGGTCCGCTACTGGAGCGCCCGCGAGGCAGGCGACCTGGACAAGGCTGCCGCCGTCGCCGAGGAACTCGCCCCGATCATCCGCCGCATGAACCCAAAGGACAAACCATGACCACCACCCGCGTCACCTCCCCGTTCGGCTTCGAGTCCACCGCGGCCGAGGTGGTCGCAGGCATCGACCTGCACGGCCGCCGGGCCCTGGTCACCGGGGCAGCCAGCGGCATCGGCGTGGAGACGGCCCGTGCCCTGGCCTCGGCCGGCGCTGAGACGGTCATCGCCGCCCGCGACCTCGCCGCCGGGGAGCGGACAGCCGCCGACATCCGGGCCACGACCGGAAACCCGGCCGTCTCGGCGGCCCGGCTCGACCTGCTCGACCGCGGCTCCGTCGACCAGCTGGTCCGAGACCTCACGGGCCCGCTGCACATCCTGGTTAACAACGCTGGGGTGATGGCCGTCCCCGAACTGCGCCGCAGCCCTGAAGGACATGAGCTGCAGTTCGCGACCAACCATCTCGGCCACTTCCGCCTCGCCCTGGGGCTGCTGCCCGCGCTGCGGGCCGCCGGCGGCGCCAGGGTGGTCTCGGTCAGCTCCCGGGCCCACCTGAACTCCCCGGTAATCTTCGACGACATCGACTTCCGTGACCGGCCGTACGACCCGGCGCTTGCCTACGCTCAGTCCAAGACCGCGAACGTGCTGTTCGCCGTGGCCGCTGCCCGGCATTGGGGCGGTGACGGGATCGAGGTCAATGCCCTGCACCCGGGCGCCATCGCCGACTCCAACCTCTCGCGCTACTACGACCCGGCGCAACTCGACGCGCTCCGCTCGTCTGGGCGGTACACCTTCAAGACGCTCGCCCAGGGCGCGGCCACCAGCGTCTACGTGGCTACCTCGCCCCGGCTCCACGGCGTGGTCGGCCGGTACTTCGAGAACTGTCAGGAGGACACCCCGGACGACCCGACCGCTGCCGGCACCGACGCCGCCGGGGTCGCCGCCTACGCGCTCAACCCCCAGGCCGCGGAACGGCTCTGGGCCGTGTCTGAGCAGATGAACCAGTAGCCGAACCCGGCGACCTGAACCGGAAACAGTCTTCCCCGGTCAGCTACCATGACTCACGCACGGTTGTCCGGTACCACTGTAAGGCCATTCGAATTCTCCAGGCAGACCGCTTGATACGTCAGTAAATTCGGCAGCGACGTAAACTCGACATGCCGGATTCCGCTCAGAAGGCTTCCTCTATAGCGGGCGAGTCGGCCGGGGGGTCGGGTAGCCCGGAGGAACTTCCCCTCCGGGCTCCCACAGATCCCGGCGTGACGCTCTCGCGTCACCGGGCTCCTGTCATCCTGTCCGCCAGTACCACGTCACCTGGTGCCAGTGCGAGAACATAGCCGGGTACTGGCTGGTGATTCTCTCCCAGCAAATGCGGAGTCTCTTCCAGGTGCTCAACCGCCGGTATTTCTTGCGGAGCCAGCGCGCCAGGTAATAGTTGACGCGCTGGAGAAGGGGATACAGCTCCTTGAGGCCGAAGGCCCCGTAGTACTGAACCCAGCCTCGCACGACCGGGTTGATCTCCCGGGCGAGCTGGCTCATGGTCAGGCCGGTGCGACGGTGCAGCCGCCAGGACCGCACTGCCGCGCTCATCTTGCTCAGGGCATCCTTGCTGACCGCAGGCAGGAACGAGGTGAAGATCTTCCCGTTCTTCCCGCGGGCACGCCGCCCCCGGAACTCGAACCCCAGGAACGTGAACGACGTGTGCTCATACGAGCCGCGCCGGTCGCTGTCCCGGCAGTAGACGATTTTCGTCTTGTCCGGGTGCAGCTGGAGCCCGACCTCGGCCATCCGCCCGCCGAGCGCGGCCAGCACTTCCCTGGCCTGCCTCTCGGTCGCGCAGTGGACCACGGCGTCGTCCGCTTATGCCGAGGTCCGGATTATGCCGACTGGGTGGGCAGATGCCCTGGTCAGGGCTACGAGTGAGTGCCTTCTATCGGCATAATCCTGCACGTTCGCTTGTGAGGTGCCTGTCTGGCTGGTG
>NZ_RPFW01000029.1 GCF_007827045.1 Trebonia kvetii | reverse complement strand
CACACGACCAGATCCACACGCACAGAGTACCCACAAACAGGAGCAGGCAGAACCGCCCGTTGCGCCGTGTGGACACCAGCGCCCTGATTATCGCTGGGTCCATAACGGGAGCAAGAGCCGTGTCGATGGCTGCCGCTTCGATGAAGGCTTTCCGGTCGCGCAGATACTGTCGCGACAGGTTAAAGGTGCGCACGCCCCTCACCACTGGCAGGTAAAGCGGAAAGATCAGCCACTTCCCCACTCTTAGAATGGGGCGTGTGGACCGCCTCACCGCCCCAGTTCCCGTATCAGCTGTTCAACATCCCCGGGCAACCCCTCAGTGACATGCGTGGCACCAGCCTTGTCGCGCCAGATGAATGTCGGTGTCCCTGGAACACCGATGGCATTGGCGACAGCCATATTCTGCTGCAGATGAAGAGCCGCCTCGTCTGTGCGGGGCATGTCGTCCGCGACGTGATGCAGATCGATGATCTTCTGCCATGTCGCCTGCAGCTCGTTTGCCGCCTTCTGCTTGAAATAAGTCAGACTAAGGACAACT
>NZ_RPFW01000028.1 GCF_007827045.1 Trebonia kvetii | reverse complement strand
TCTGGAAAAGCTGGTTACGCACCAAGTGCAACGTAAAACGAACGGAAAATAAATTCTTAGCAATCTGTGAGACCGTGCGCCTAAAGTTACCCACAAGCCCTGTGCCGTTACCGTGTATGGGCGTCCACGTCACAGGGCTTATGGATAACTTCCCCAGTAGTGATTTCAGGCTAAAGGAAAAAAGGTTACCATTAAGCACCCCTAACGGGGCGCATATAAACATAACTATGTATAGTAGGGGACACACCAAGTGCAACGATGACAAATCGAAATAAACATGCTCATTTTTGGCCGTTTTTAGACACTTTCTGTCGTTCAAAACATAGTAAGTTACGCACTGAGTCTCACTCATTGGAACAAACAGAGATTTCATGCTGAAACCACCGTTTCAACCTTCGGCAAAGCAATCAAACCAGCCTTGATCCGGTTGTAATATGTGCGCCTGGAAATCCCGAGTGTATCCCAAGGTTTTAAAGCCTCTGCACTCCCTTCTAAACGCTTCTGATTGTAGGTTTCACGGTCAACCATTCCTTTCGCCCGGCGCTGT
>NZ_RPFW01000027.1 GCF_007827045.1 Trebonia kvetii | reverse complement strand
GCCTAACCCGTAAGGGAGGGAGCTGTCGAAGGTGGGGTCGGCGATTGGGACGAAGTCGTAACAAGGTAGCCGTACCGGAAGGTGCGGCTGGATCACCTCCTTTCTAAGGAGCACCGGCGCTCTTACGCAGCGAATGCCTGCGTGAGCGTCCATGCTTTCTAGTGGAGCACTGGTTATTCGGCAATCTCTTCTTACCGCTCTCCGGTTAGTACGCTCTCCTCCCTGGAGGAGCTGCGGAACGAGGAGTCTCGCGGGAGAGGGAGTGCCGAGCACGCTGTTGGGTCCTGAGGAAGCAGCCGCTTCGCTTAGGGCGCTGACTCGAACGGCCTGCGGTCAAGGATCTCCGGATGGAGGTCCTTGTCGCATGGTTCCGTCCGTATCTTGAGAACTACACAGTGGACGCGAGCATCTTCTGGACGAACCTCTTTTGAGGTTCAGTCTGAGCAGTTTGCATGTAGTGCATGTAGTGTCAAGTTTTTAAGAGCATACGGTGGATGTCTTGGCACCAGGAGCCGATGAAGGACGTTGGAGCCTGCGATAAGCCTCGAGGAGCCGGCAACCGGGCTGTGATTCGAGGATTTCCGAATGGGGAAACCC
>NZ_RPFW01000026.1 GCF_007827045.1 Trebonia kvetii | reverse complement strand
GGTATATTTTTTTAGGATATCTTGCGAGCATGCTCTTTGAATCACGGAAAAAGGCATATGGGTTTCTATTGCGTTTTTCGACAAGAGATTTTTTCATAATTTTAGCCGATATGTTCATATAGCATCTGAATAATAATGGCATTTCCTCCATTCTGGGATATTCTTTGGCTTCGAAAATCTCCACCCGAGAGCTGGCCGCATTCTTATTGCGGCCAGATGCCAGAATTGTTTTCAGAGATCTTTTTGCTTCGAAAATTTCTATGTGTGATATCGCCATATCTTCAACGCGATCGACATCCAGAACGATTTCAAAATCAAAGCCTACTTTGTGGGGGCAGGTGAAATCCAGATCCAGTGTAAGAAAATTCTCCGTTTTGGAAAAATCATTATGATAGTCTTTAAATGAGAATTGCGCCTCCTGGAGAACTTCTTTCCCATGCTCCAAAGTGGCGCTCATTTTGATGATCGTCTCTTTAGATACCAAAGACGATATATATGCCCGTGCGCGATATCGCCCCTCTCGGATTTCAAAATGCGGACCGAACACGACAACGCCGCCACTCTCCGTTTTGGGAACTACAATTTCTTTGCCAAGTTGCATTCCAATTTTTGTATGCATATCCGACATATTCAAA
>NZ_RPFW01000025.1 GCF_007827045.1 Trebonia kvetii | reverse complement strand
CCGGAATGTCAGACCCTCGCAGTAGTATTCGATTAGTAACTGAAAGATGATCTTTCCTTCGAACGGGGGCGTTCATGGACTGGCAGGCAAGCGGCGACTGGCAGGGCGGCACGCCCGGCCATGACCCCAGCCTGCCCGAGGTGCTCGCCGCCTTCGAGCACGGCGGCGCCTGGGAGACGGCCGCCCCGACCGCGGCCCTTGCGGCCGTCCTTGAGCGGGTCGCCGGGCCCGGCGGTCTTTATGCGGGCGCCGACACTGATGCGCTGACCGGGATCGTGCGGCAGTGGGCGGCGGTCGAGTCGTGGGCGGCAGCCGGGCTGATGAGCGCGCTGCGCGCGATGATCCACGACGACGACGCCGGCGCCCCCGTGCTGCGCCGCCGCACCAACCTGCCGGGCGGGTGGGACGACTCGCTGACCTACGAGATCGCCGCGGCCTTGGCGATGGGGCCGCAGTCGGCCGGGAACCTCGCGAACCTGGCGTGGACGCTCGGCATGCGGCTGCCCGGCATCGGCGGCTGCTGGCCGGGGGGATCCTCACCCGGTCGAAGGCGCGGCTGGTCGCGCAGGTCTTCGAGCCGCTGGATGAGGATGAGGCGGCCCGCGCGGAGGCGCTGATCGCAGGGGAGCTGGCGGGCAA
>NZ_RPFW01000024.1 GCF_007827045.1 Trebonia kvetii | reverse complement strand
ACTGCCCCTCAGGTGGTTCTTATGGATGTTCGTATGCCTATTATGGACGGGCTGGAGGCTGCAAAAAGTATTCTAGAGCTCAACGTTCCTGATTCCAGGGTTATTATGCTGACGACCTTCGACGTCGACGAATATGTCTATGCTGCGGTACGTGCCGAGGCAAGCGGTTTTTTGCTGAAAGATGCGCCTCCCGAAGAACTTCTGGGTGCTCTTCGAACAATACATCGCTGTGATGTGGTGATCGCCCCTTCCGCTACACGCCGCCTGCTGGAACATATGATTCCGGTGTTGGAGGTTCATTCGGAACAGGATTCTGGCAGTGTTGCCCCCACTTCTCAGGAGGAGCCGCAGCTTCTGCACCAGGAACTCATGCAGACTCTTTCTCCGCGTGAACATGAGGTACTTCGTCTGATTGCGCAGGGTCTTTCCAATGTGGAGATCAGCCGTGCGCTCGTGCTGTCAGAGGCCACCATTAAGACCCACGTCTCGCATGTTCTGTCAAAACTTGATGCCCGCGATAGGGTTCAGGCCGTGATTATGGCGTATGAGGCTGGGATCGTATCGTAGGCTCCTTGTGTCTACATCTAGTTTTGCCAATGATCTGCTCACCGCAGCCCTTTTAGGTCTAGCAGCGTTAGCGCTCATGGTCTCTG
>NZ_RPFW01000022.1 GCF_007827045.1 Trebonia kvetii | reverse complement strand
ATGCGCATCTGCGGCACCTGCCCGCGAGCCCTCCATGACACCAAGCATGCAGCAATCCTGGCCATCGGAAAGCCTCAAGTCACGCAGCCGCACCGAACGACATCACAGATCTCTGTTGTAGTACTAGCCAAGCGGTGCCCTGGGGCGCCGCTCCTGACACCGCTGCGGGCTCTTGCATCAGTCACGTAGCTGGAAGTCGGAGCTGAGCTTGAAAACTGCCTAGGCGCACAGCTACAGGCCCCTGACTGGACCTGCTTGGCCCCGCGCTCACGAGTTGTGTTCCGTCAGCTAACCGCACAGGCCGCCGCCGGGCCTTGAGTCGTCTAACCCAACATCTGATGGAAAAGAGGCTAACCCTTGCTCCATTCGGCAAACTCGGCGTTCAGCGCTGCCACGGCTCTCTTTGCGGCAGAAGGCAGCAGGTGCCCATAGACCTGATGCGTCACGTTAATGTCCCGGTGCCCAAGGAAGTGAGCAAGCTCGGTGATCTGGACCCCGCGCGCCAGCATCGCTGAAGCGTAGGCGTGGCGTAGCGAGTGCGGAGTGAACCCGTCAGCGATGCCGGCCGCCTTAGCAGCACGGATGTATCGGAAGTAGATGGTGCCGTACCGCTGGAACAGCTTCCCGTTTCCCGGCATGAGCGGGCCGTCGGCCATGCCTTGCACCATTTCCCACAGCCATGCCGGAACGGGCACGTCTCGGTACTCGCCCGCCTTGCGGTGCTTGAGAGGTTCCCGCTTCTTACCGTCCTGCTGTCATTTGCCAGGAGCATGGGACCAGGGTGTTGCCACGACCTAGGGACCACCGTGCGGCTGCCGGATCATCTTGGGGCAGCTGACCGGGTTCGTCAAACTGCGGGCATTGCGGGCCGCTGCCGGCG
>NZ_RPFW01000021.1 GCF_007827045.1 Trebonia kvetii | reverse complement strand
CTGCGGGCGCCGGCGTTGCAGGCGTCGGTCGTGCCGCCCTTGTCGTACGGGATTGCGTGCTCGAAGTCGGACTCGCGGGCGGCGCGGGAGCAGGTCGGGAAGGTGCACTGGTGGTCGCGGACCTGGATCAGGCGGCGCAGCCGGTCGCCCGGCTGGTAGGCGCTGGTCTGATACCGGTGGTCGCAGGCGTGGGTGGGCACGAGGTCGAACCGCACGGTGAGGTGCCGCCCGCCGGGCAGGGTCAGTGCCCAGCTGCCCGGTTTGCTAGGGGTCAGTTCCCAGTCGCCCGGCGGCGCTCCCGAGCGTGGCTTGCTCGCAACCGCAGACGACCGCCGCTGTGGCGGCTGTGCCGCCTGGGCCGCCAGCTCGCGCAGGAGTGCCTCGGTGACGGTGATGGTGACCCGTGCGGGCAGCGTGCCCAGGGCGCGCCTCGGCCCGGGTCCCGGCGGCTGCGGCCTGCCGGGTCGGCCGCGGGCGGGGCGGGCGATGCTGTGCCCGGTCGCGTAGCCGTGCTCGTCCACGATGGTGATTTCCCAGCGGGAGTGCGGGGAGTTGGCGGCTGCGGCGGCCAGCTGGCGGGCCAGGGCGGGGTCGAGGGGGCCGAGCAGCCGGTTGTCGCCGGCGCGTTCCGCCTTGCCTTGGAGGGTGGCCAGCGGGACCGTCACCTCGGCCAGCGGCGGGGACGGCGGTCCGGGAGCTTCCTGCCCGCCCAGACCGCCGCCATCGCCGCCTAGATCCGGGATGTCGTCGTCCGAGTCATCGGCGGGACCGGGGATGTCGTCGTCCGGGTCATCGGCAGGATGGTCATCGTCGTCGCCGCCGGGCTCGAGGATGTGGTCGTCATCATCGCCGCCGGGACCGGGAATGTCGTCGCCGGAGTCATCGGCGGGATCGTCATAGTCGTCTCCGGGATCGGGGATGTCGTCATCCGGGTCATCGGCAGGATGGTCATCGTCGTCGCCGCCGGTATCGGGGCTGCCGCTAACGTCGCTGGTGCTGGTGCCGGTGCCGGCGAGGGGAGCCGGGCTGCCGCCGCCACTGTCACCGGGACCATCGCCGTCTCCGCCACCATCACCGCGGCCCGGTCCGGGGCCGTCGTCCCCGCCGAACCAGTCCTCATCACCGTCGTCGCCTGCGGTGTCCGGGCCGGGCCCACCGGGCGGCTGGGGGCTTCCCCGGCCCGCACCGTGCGGGGCGGCCTCACCGGGCGGCTCCGAACCGGCGGCGGCGGCGAACGCGATCCGGTCGGCGGCCGGGATCTGGCCCAGCAGGTCCAGATACGCCTGCGCCTGCAGGCGGCTGGCGTCCTGGCCCGGGAACGCCCCCGACGCCGCGTACACCGCGGCGCGGGCCGCCACGTTCGCGTGCCCGGCCAGCGCCTCGGCGGCCGGGAGGTCACGGCCGGACAGGCCGACCGTGCCGGCCTGCTCACGGAACACCGTCACCCGTGCACACCGCTCCGCCCGCGACCGCCGCCGCTCCGCCACGTCGGGCGCCACCGCCAGCGCCGCCCGCCACGCCAGGCGCTCCACCTGCGGGTAGCTCTTGCCCGCCAGCTCCCCTGCGATCAGCGCCTCCGCGCGGGCCGCCTCATCCTCATCCAGCGGCTCGAAGACCTGCGCGACCAGCCGCGCCTTCGACCGGGTGAGGATCCCCCCGGCCAGCAGCCGCC
>NZ_RPFW01000020.1 GCF_007827045.1 Trebonia kvetii | reverse complement strand
GTCCGCTTATGCCGAGGTCCGGATTATGCCGACTGGGTGGGCAGATGCCCTGGTCAGGGCTACGAGTGAGTGCCTTCTATCGGCATAATCCTGCACGTTCGCTTGTGAGGTGCCTGTCTGGCTGGTGTCAGTGATTCCTCCAGACGGGGAGATGTTCATGGAGACGGACGTGGGTGCCGGCTGCGTGCGGGCGGCCGAGGGCGACAGCGCGGAGCTGCTGGCTGAGTTCCGGACGTGGCTGGACCGGGAGCGGGGCCTGTCGCCGGTGTCGGTGCGCTGTTACTCGAAGCAAGCGAGGTACTTCCTGGCGGCGGCCGGCGGCCCGGATGCGGTGAGCCGCCTGGACGCGGGCAGGGTCACCGCGTTCATGGTGGGCTGGTCCCGGGACTGCAGCACCGGGGCCGCGAAGGCGATGGTGACGTCGCTGCGGTCGTTCCTGCGGTTCGCTCACGCGACCGGCAAGACGGCCGTTCCGCTGGCCGGGGCGGTCCCGGCGGTCGCGTCGTGGCGGCTGTCCGGGCTGCCGCGCGGCCTGGGATCGGCCGAGATCGAGATGCTGCTGGCCGGCTGCGACCAGGAGACTGCGTCCGGCCTGCGCGACCACGCGATCCTTTCGCTGCTGGCCCGGCTCGGGCTGCGTGGCGCCGAGGCCGCCGGGCTGCGGCTGGACGACATCGACTGGCGGGCCGGCGAGATCGCCGTCACCGGCAAGGGAAGCCGTGTCGAGCGGCTCCCGCTGCCGGCCCCGGCCGGGGAGGCACTCGCCGACTGGCTGACGGGCGGCCGGCCGCAGTGCGAGTCGCGGGCGGTCTTCGTGACGGTCCGGCGGCCCTACCGGCCGCTGACGCCCGAGGCGGTCCGGTCGGTCATGGGCCGGGCCTGCGAGCGGGCCGGCCTGGAGCGGCGGGGAGCGCACCGGTTCCGGCACGCGCTGGCGACCGAGATGCTCCGGGCCGGGGCCTCGCTGCCCGAGGTCGGGCAGGTACTGCGGCACCGCAGCATGCTGTCCACCTCGCTTTATGCCAAGGTCGACCAGAACGCGCTGCGCCCGCTGGCGCGCGCCTGGCCCGGAAGCACGGCATGAGCGGCCTGCGGGCCCGGGCCGGGGAGTACCTGGCCATGCGCCGCGCACTCGGGTTCAGGCTCACCACGCAAGGCCGGCACCTGATGAGCTTCGTCCGGTTCTGCGAGGAGCGCTTCGCTGATCGCGTGACCACTGAGCTGGCGGTCGAGTGGGCAACCCAGGCCGGGCGGGGCAGCGGCGATGAGGTCTACCAGGCCCGGAAGCTGGACACCGTCCGGATCTTCGCCCGGCACCTGCAGGCACTCGACCCGGCCACCGAGGTCCCCCCGGAAGACGTGCTGTCCCGGCGGCAGGGACGGGCCCGGCCCTACCTCTACTCCCCGGGAGAGATCGCCGCGCTCATGCGCACTGCGGGCGACCTCGCGCCGCCGCTGAGGGCCAGGACATGGCGGACGCTGATCGGGCTGCTGGCCGTGACCGGGATGCGGCAGGGCGAGGCATGCCGCCTCGGCCGTGACGACGTCGACCTGAACGCCGGGACGATCGTGATCGAGGACTCCAAGTTCGGCAAGTCCCGCATGGTATTCCTGCACCCGACCGCGGAGGCCGCCCTGCGCGCCTATGCCAGGACCCGTGACGAGGCGTTCCCCGAGCCAGCGGCGGACACGTTCCTCGTCAACAGCCAGGGCCGTCCGCTGGACGGGCACAACCTCCCGCACACGTTCGCCCCGCTCGCCCGCGCGGCGGGAATCCAGGCCGCGCCCGGCCAGCGGGCCCCGAGGCTGCACGACCTGCGGCACGTGTTCACCGTCGCGACGCTGCTGGACTGGTACCGCGACGGCGGGGACGTCCAGGCCCGGCTCCCGGTCCTGTCCACCTGGCTAGGGCACGTCGACCCGAAGTCGACTTACTGGTATCTCTCGGCCGTCCCCGAGCTTCTCGCCCTGGCCGCCGGCCGCATCGAGCGGGCGGACGAGGAGGCGGGACAGTGACCGACCTGGCCCCCGTCCTGCAGGGCTTCTTCACCGACCGGCTCGCCCGGCAGAAGAAGGCCAGCCCGAACACGGTCGCCGCCTACCGCGACGCCTGCCGGCTCCTGATCGCCTTCGCCCGCGACCAGACCGGCAAGCCGCCCAGCCAGCTCAGCATCGCCGATCTCGACGCCACCCTGGTCGGCGCGTTCCTGAACCACCTGGAAGACGACCGGGGCAACGGCAGCGCCACCCGCAACGCCCGCCTGGCCGTGATCCACTCGCTGTTCAAGTACGCAGCCCTCAGGGCACCCGAGCACGCCGCCACCATCAGCCAGGTCCTGGCCATTCCGCCAAGACGGCGCGAGCGCGCGATCGTCAGCTACCTCACCCCCGAGGAGATCGACGCGCTGGTCGCGGCCCCCGGCCGACAGACCTGGCACGGCCGCCGCGACCGGGCCCTGCTCCTGCTCGGCCTCCAGACCGGCCTGCGGGTATCGGAGCTCACCGGCCTGCTCCGCCAGGACATCCACCTCGGGGCCGGGCCGCACGTCCGCTGCCACGGCAAGGGGCGCAAGGACCGGGCCACCCCGCTCACCGGCCAGACCGTCAAGGTCATGCGGACCTGGCTCGCCGAGCTCAACCCCGACCCCGCCGGCCCGCTATTCCCCACCCAGCCCGGCGGCCGACTCTCCCGCGACGCCGTCGAGCGACTCGTCGCCAAGCACGCAGCCACCGCCGCGGACGCCTGCCCGTCCATCAAGGAGAAGAACGTCACCCCGCACACACTGCGGCACTCCGCAGCCATGACGCTGCTGAAGGCCGGCGTCGACACCTCGGTCATCGCCCTCTGGCTAGGCCACGAAGGGACCGAAACCACCCAGGTCTACCTTCACGCCGACATGAGCATCAAAGAGCAGGCCCTCGCCCGCGTCCAGCAGCCCGGCACCAGCCCCGGCCGCTACCGGCCACCGGACAGCCTGCTCGCGTTCCTCGACAACCTCTAGCCACGGGCAGGACCAGCCGGGTTATGCCGACCCAGGAACGGCCGGTAACCGGCTGACCAGGGCATCTGCCCACCCAGTCGGCATAATCCGGACCTCGGCATAAGCGGAC
>NZ_RPFW01000001.1:286518-1889528 GCF_007827045.1 Trebonia kvetii | reverse complement strand
GTGACCGGCTCCCAGCACCAGACTGATCCGCGGCCTCAGCCAGGCCAGAGAGAAAACGGCGTCACGGGCGGTACCACCGCCATTTTTCACCCCGGTACGGCGCCGCGCAGCGATACAGGGACTGATCCGAAAGTAAGACCTCTGCCGGGCCGTCGGCTGCTGCCGCGATGGGCTGGGTTAGCCGGCCTGGGCGGTGAGTTCTTCGGTTTCGGGGTCGACGGGCTCGAGGGTGACCTTGTAGCCGAGGCGTTCCAGGCTGCGGATGTGCCCGAGGGCCTGGCGCCGGGTGCCGGCGCGCTGGTCGTAGTAGCCGGGGCCGAGCTCGCGGTAACCGGCACCGGGGTCGGACAGCAGGGCGTGGGCAATGCACAGCTGGGTTCTCATGACGGCACCCCGGGCTTTCTTGGCGGGCATGCGCCGGACCAGGCGGCGGAGCTTGGCGCCGAGGAAGGTCTGGGTGCGGCCTGCGCTGACGGCGGCCTCGCCGAGGGCGGCTCCGATGTAGGGGTTTCCCTCGCCGGCCGCGCTCCCGCCTTTGCGCTTGCCCCCGGACTCCTTCACGCGGGGGGCGACGCGGGCCCAGGAGCACAGGTGCCCGGCAGTCGGGAACACGCTCATGTCGGTGCCGATCTCGCCGATTAGGTCCTGGGCGGTCTTCACGCCGTAGCGGCCAGCATTGACCTCCGTGACCCGGCGGACGCTGACCAGTGCGTTCGCGCGGGATCGGAGCATCAGTCTCTGCAGGCTGCGGACCTTCTTCAGGTCCCCGGCCTTACTTGCCGTGAAGATCCGCTGCCGCAGCCGCCGTACGTCTGCTTCAGTCCGGGACCAGTCAACCGCGTCCCAGTCTGCAGCGCCGCCCTCAGGTCCGTTCGCCGCAGCGGCGTCCAACGTGCCCATCGGTTCCGGCATCTCCGTTCACCTGATCGTCACTGGCTCACCTGGCCCACGTCAGCTCCCTTTCGGGCCGGGCAGCTGCCCGTATCCGACCGGTTATGCGGGGCCTCCGGCGGAGGTGCCGGAACGCGGCCCCGGTTTCCCGCTGCCTTTCGGCTGCCGGCGTTCGCTTCTTGGGCCATCCTTCGCCCGCTGGGGAATCCGGCTCTCCTCGCGGTCGGCCTTCCGGCGGGCTGCCCCGCCGGACCCCAACGGGGTTGCTGTGTTGCGCATGAGCAAGACGCGGCCGGGCAGGGTGCCTCCTTAATCCCGGGGGCGGTGGTGCGCTCCCGGGCGGCGACTACCCTCCGCCCGGCACCCGCCGCTCTTCCGCGGCCAGCCCCTTCGGCCCCGCTGGAACGTCCCACCTGCGGGGGTCACCTTCACGAGACGTCATCAGAGGTTCACTTGCGTTCACCCATCACCCGCGCGACGACCGGGTGCCACCGCCGGGCCGGGAAGCAGCAGCTTCCCGCCGGTCTTCTCCTCGCCCGCGCCCCCCGGGTGGAACGGGCAGCGCTTCGGCTTTTACCCTGTGCTCCGCACCCCGCGGTTACCCGCAGCGCACGCCAGGGCGGAGACGGGCCAGCGCGCACTGACCCGGGTACTGCGCCTGCGGCCTAAACCGACCTCCAGCAGCGCCTCCCACTTGAACCCATGCACCATCACATCGCACGTAATCGGACGTGGCCTCCATCCCGGCCCGCTCCACGCCCCAGACCCGCAGCCAGTCCGCCAGCTCCAGCAGCTGACGGCGAGTGGTCCCGAACTCCCGGGTCTCCTGCGCCCGGCCGCCCCTGCGGGTCTCGCTCGGCACCCGGACCGTGACCATCACCATCTGCTTGCCGATATCGATCCCGGCGGCCCGCTCGCAGAACAGCGGCTCGTCCTGAGCCTCCTCCATCGCCCTTCTCCTATCATGAGGATGCGGAAAGGTGACGGCCGCCCGCAGGAGCCGAGGGCAAGCGGAAATCTGATCCGCGGGCTCGAAGCGCCAATGCACAGCCCTCAAGACGGCTCCGGCGTTCAGGCTAAGCGACGGGGTCGCGCCCGCCACGCAGAGACGACGTCAGCGGACGGCCGCACCACCCGCATCATCCCGCCGCACCCGGGGCCCCTCAGCAACAAACCGCACAAACCCGCCAGCCCCGGCCACGGAGCGCCAGCAACGCCAGCCAGACGCAGACCCGCAGCTCCCCGGGACTTTCACGTCGACACGGCGTCCCAAGGCCACCAGAGACTAAGCGGTAGGTCCAGCGTCGGTCGGGGCACATCGGGGGCACATCAGCGCGAGATCTGCCCAGAAGCGCTGAGAACTGCCGAGATCTCATCCCCAGTTCAGACGACATGCCGAGTGCACCGTCGAGGTCAGCGACACCCAGGCACAAGACCCGGCCTACAGACCGACTCGCTCTAAGCGCTTCGGAATGAAGACCATGGCAGCGGGTAGCGACGGCGCATGGCTGATTCAGAAACCGGCACCCGCGAGGCGGAAGCCGAGCTGCGGCTTACCCGGGTGACAGCGCTCAACCACCAGGACCTCGTCGCGGTGGTGACCTACTTGCTGGCCAGGCACCCCGACACGTTCCCGCCGATGCTGGACGACGCGCTGAGCTCAGTGAGCCCGAAGCAGGGCGGCTAGCAAAGGCCCTGCGCCGTGCCGGACCAGATCGGCGAGACGACGGTGTCGATGCACCCGGGACCGCCTGTTCCGTCTCTGTTCCGGCAGATGTCGATCAGCTGCGGCAAACGACGCGAACCAACGAGTAAGTGAAATCCCAGCTCAGGCGGCATAGCCGCAGGTGGAACGAACAGCGCCGGAAGTTCGAGCTGTACTCTGACGCACGTGCTGGGCGATCCGCGGCCCCTAGGCCAAGGTTTGCCCGCCGACTCGGAGCGCTACACCACGGTGCAGCAAATCGTTAGTGCAGGCTCTGGTTGGCGGTCTCTTGTGCAACAGCGAGGCGGTTGACGCAGACGCAAGGGCCAAGACGGCATAGACCATGGCGGTCTCAGTCCCCGTTCATCGATGAATTGTGAGCTGCATTCACTGTTCCCCCATCATGGTGAGCAGGAGCACGCGCCCGGAGTCTGCTATCCGTTTCGTCGCTTGAGGTCCCCCTGCTCAGTGCGGATCTCGGCCCGGGATGCTGACCAGGTCTCGTGGCCGTTCTCGAAGCGCCTGATGACCTGCCGGTTCTTCCCCTCGGCGATGACCAGCACCTTCGGCGTCCCGGCCGCGCTCCGGTACCTGGCGGCGTCGAGCGCGTCGAGCAAACCCGCGAGCGTGCCGGGGAACACCCCGGGCGGTATCCCGGACTTGGCGCTCTCGTCGGCGTCCTCGACGACGTAGGTCTTCGCGGCGTTGGCCATGGTGGCGCCTCCCCAAGGCGGCACCCGTCCCATGATCAAGTGTGCGACAGCAATTAGATGGCCGCCCCTGCCCCGGCGCTGCATAGCCTCCATCCCATGACCTTCCTCGGATGGCCCTCGTAACTGCGGTGGCCCCCTCCCGTACTCAGGACACTACGGCGCCTGGCCTGTCCCTTCTTTCTCGCAGGCGCCGAATCCCGGTGAGCAGATACGGTACTGGCGGGCGCTTCACCCCAGCTGATCGACAAGGCCACCAAGATCCTGTCCGACCTGGGAGTCCAGGTTCGGACCAACGCCACGATCGCTGCCGCGACCGATGACGGCTTCCAGCTCGCCGACGGCCCGCTGGTGACTGGCGGCGTGTTCGTGTGGGCAGGCGGGGTGAAAGCACCCGAGCTGGTGGCCGAATCGGAACTGCCGACCGGCCACAACGGCCGTGTCAAGGTCGACCAGTACCTGCGCGTGCTCGATCACCCGGAGATCTACGTCGCCGGCGACCTCGCCTCGGTCGTGGACCCGCGCACAGGCCACGTGCTGCCCCCGCTGGCGGCAGTGGCGCTGGCAGAGGGCGAGACGGTGGCCCGCAACCTGGACGCAGAGCTGAATGACCAGCCGCTGAAACCGTTTAGACGGTGCTGGTGCTGTCGCTGGTCTCGGCGCTGTGGCTCGTCGCCGCCGTGTACTTCCTCGGTGACATCTCTGCCCACTTCAACCCGGCCACGACGCTGGCGTTCGCGCTGCGGAAGGACATGGACTGGGCGATGGCCGCGGCCTACTGGATCGTCCAGTTCGCCGCTGCGATCTGCGGATCACTGCTGGCCCGTGGCTTCTTCGGCCCGGCCGGGAACCTCGCCGCCACGATGCCCAAGCCCGGCTTGTCCTGGCAGGCGGCGGGGTTCGAGGCGATCATCACCTTCGGCCTCGTGCTGATGGTGCTCAACATGGCCAACGGGCCGAAGCTCAACGGCCCGTTCGTGGGGCTGGCCGTCGGCGCCTACATCATGGCCTGGGGCACCATGGGCGGCCCGTTCGACGGCGCCTCGATGAATCCCGCCCGCAGCTTCGGGCCCGACGTCGCGATCGGGAGCCTGTCCACCTGGTGGGTGTACCTGATCGGGCCGGTGGCCGGCGCGGTCATCGCGGTCGGCGTGGCATACGTGCTGCGCGGCCCGGCCAAGGTCGGCGAGGCCGCCGCCGCCGAGGGCACGCCGCTAGACCGGCCCACCTGAGCTCATGCCCTATCCCGCGATGGCGAAAGCGCCGGACCATACGTAAGTTCAGGGAGCCTGCGGACTCCCTGAACTTACTCCGGCGTTTGCGGCCTCTGACGTTTCCACGTTCGTCGGGCCGTGGAGTGATTTCTCGCTACCTCATGTGGCTGGCCGGATCAGCATGTTGCCCCGGTGCTGCGGGCCCGTAGTCGATGTCGGCTCCGTTGGTGCCGCTCATGATGACCGCGGTGGGAGCGTCGAAGGGATCCATGATCGATTCGATGAAGATCATGCTGTCGTTCGGCGCGCTGAGGGCCTTCTCCAGGTCGGCTACAGTCTTGACGACGAACGATCGCGCGGTGGTGTCCCGCCGGAACACCTTCGGCAGATCCGCGTAGGACCAGTCCGCGACGTCGTTGAAGCGCGAGGTCTTGCCAAGCCAGCAGCGCTCGATGGTATATCCGCGGTTCCTGCCCTGGCGACCTTCACGACGCCAGCCATTTCGCCGCATGCTGCGCATCGGAAGCTTGCGGCGGTTGCCTGCCCGATCCGCTCACCGAACCGGGTGATTCCTGTTACGGCCATGCCAGATCCTCTCTGCTATGGCCCCCGGTCCGATGAGGGTAATCCCGCAAGCGTGCGGTCGGCAGAGGAAGCGGTAGACGAGCTTGAGGGCGGATACCCAGTGCCAGTGTCAGGGCCAGCCTGATGAAGCCGCGTCACTTCGCGCGCAACGCGCGCTCAACGAGGTCAACGGTTCGATTCCGTTAGGGGGCTCCAGTTCAGAGGCGACAATTCGAACGCCTCGGAAGTCCTCGGGAACCAAGAGAGTCCCGGTTCTGGCCAGCCGTCTACCGTCGCGTGCATCATGGTCTCCGGCACGCTCTTGTTTTGGGAGCCTGTAGCCGAACCCGCTGATGGCCTTGTGCACTGAGGCGATTGCGCTGGCGCCTTCGCCGGTAGCCGCGGCGACGCGTTTCATCGAGCCGGAGCGGACGTCGCCGACGGCGAACACCCCGGGAACGTTGGTCTCAAACGGAAGCGGCGTTCGCCCCAGGTCAGCCCAGGCCGGTCCCAGGTCAGCGTTGTTCAGCTGGACATCGGTCCGGATGAAGCCGTTATCCACGGTGGCGATCCCGGTCAGCCAGCTGGTGGCCGGCTCGGCGCCAATAAAGCAGAACAGGCCCGCGCACGGCTGGGCCCGGGTGGTATTGGCGGCGCGGTCGGTGATGCTGATCTCCTCGAGGAAGTCGGCGCCGTCTAGCCGGGTGACCTCGCTGCGGCAGCGCACTGTTACCCGCGGATGCACGAGCAGCCGGTCGACGAGGTAAGCGGACATCTCGGCCGCGATGTCGGAGCCGCGGACCACGAGCGATACGTCACTTCCCCGTCCGGCCAGGTAAAGCGCGGCCTGACCGGCGGAGTTCGCTCCGCCGATAACCGTGACCGGGCTACCGACGCACCCGCGGGCTTCCAGTTCGGTGGCCGCATAGTAGATCCCGGCTCCCTCGAAGTCGGGCCAGCGCTCCAGCGGCAGCGCGCGGTAGCGAGCGCCAGTCGCGATGACGACGGCCTTGCTGTCAAGGAAGTCACCTTCGGGCAGGTGCAGCCGTACCCGGCCGCCGTTCCGGTCGGTGTCGAGTTTGACCGCCTGGCAAGGGCTGGCCAGCTGGGCGCCGAACTTCAGCGCCTGCAGGACGGCGCGGCCGGTTAGGTCGGCGCCGGACAGGCCGAACGGGAACCCGAGGTAGTTCTCGATCCGGGAACTGGCCGCGGCCTGCCCGCCCGTGCCCACGGCGTCGAGCAGGACCGTGTCCAGGCCTTCCGACGCGCCGTAGACGGCGGCCGCGAGTCCAGCCGGGCCGGCGCCGACCATGGTCACATCGACGGGCTTCTTGGAGGAGCGATGGTAGGTGAGGTTCAGCTGCTGGCCCAGCGTGCCCGGGGTGGCCCGTTTCAGCGTGGCGCCGGGCATCACCACGGCGGGCAGGTCATCCTCGGTTAGCCCGGAGGACCCCATCAGCGCCTCGCCCGCCGGGCTGTCGGCATCGAGCCACACGTGGATCAGACGCTGGCGGGCTGCGTAGGTGCGCAGCGCTAGGCCTGCGGCCGACCTCGGGTTGCCGACGATCTCCACGGCCCGCGCGCCGGCGCTACGCTGCAGCAGCTCGCGGCGCGCGATCAGCGCCCTGAAGATGATGTCCGAGAGCTCGCCGTCGTTGGCCATGAGCTCGCGCAGGCGCTCCGGGGTGACCCGGTAGACCGTGCCTGCCTCTCGGACCAGGCACAGGAGGTAGACGTTCTGCCCGGTCAACAGGCTCAGTTCGCCGACGAAACCGCCGGCCCTGACCTTGGCCACAGTCCCTGCGGGTACGTCAGCGGTCTCCGTCCGGATAACGTCAACCGAACCCCGGGCAACCACGATCAGATCGACGTCCACGTCACCCGGCCTGAACAGTACGTCACCTGGGCGGGTCTCCTGCGGCGTACCGTAGTCCACGAGGCGGGCGAACAGCTCATCACCTAGCTGCGGCGAAGCGTCTTGGCCGATACGAGCGGCCCGTCCGGCTGTACAGTTCCGTCGGCGGCGCGTCGTGAGCTCATGTCCGGCGGCGTGGCCCGGGTGCCGGTGGGTGGCAATTCATCCATCGAGCAACCTCCTCCGCCCTGACTCAGTGAGCATTCAGCAAAGCGCGGCGAGTATCGCGCTGCCTCGCGCTGGCCGTCCTGAGCTAGGTTGTGGCGTGGACGCGCGGCCGCAGACATCCGGGCCAAAGCGAGCCGTTACGCCTTGACCTTCTGCACGCCATGCACGCCGGTTTCGTCTGAGGGAGTCGCAGGAGATCTGGTTTCTGCAGGTCAGAGCCGTACGGCAGTCGGGCCTGTCGCGCTGGGTCTGGTGAAGTCTGGGGTCGTAGTCACTAGTGAAGTCACCGGCTCCCTGCCCCCGCGGCGAGGACGACCGGCCTAGGTTCGCCAGCCCTGGATATGAGGACGGGATCCTAGGCCCGCGCCGGGCCCTGATAGCCGGCCGACTCGAGCAGGTCGACCAGCCAGAACGCGGCGCGCAGGTCGCCGGCGCCGAGCCGTGGAAAGCCGGCGGCGTAGCTGCCGCAGGGCGGATCGAGGCGCCGTCGGGCGACCTGCATCAGTACGGGTTCAATGGCGAGGTCGTCGACATCGTCCGAGCCCGGTCCGCCGCCGCAGGTTCCGGCGCCTGAGAGCCGCCACATCAGGAGAGGCGCACCGATGCTTGTCGGGGACCTCGGTCTTGGTCCTGCCGCTGACCTTCATCCGGATGCGCGTCCCGGCGGGGCCGAGGCCAAGGTCGATGACTCCAGGCGACGCCTCTTGGCTCCCGAGATCAGAAGCTAAGAGACGTCGCCGCGGCGTACCGTGAACGGCTGTCTGTGCCCGATACGTGCCCAAGTTCTGGGAAAGGCCGTCACCCCAGTGCGTGTCCGCCACCAACTGCCTGAGAACTATGAGCTGGAGAGGACGGCCAGGGAGCGCGGGCCTACCGTGATGCTGTCACCGGCCCTGCGGTCACCGGCCCCGGCCGCCGATCCTGGGTCGTGTGTGTCGATTTTGGGCTGCCATACCGCGTCCGGCCTGGTCTCGGGGAGCGTAAACGCCATGGGTTCCCACCATGCGTTGACGAGGACAAGGAAGTCGTCGTCGACTAGCAAGGTGCCGTCCTCGCCCTGGTCGGGGTCATCGGATCCGTCCAGGTAGATTCCGATGGCTAGCGCGCTCGGATCCGCCCAGTCACCGCCGTTCATCGGGGTGCCATGCGGAGTGAACCATTGCAGTTCGGCGGCCTCTGCGCCGGCCAGGAACCGTCGGCGGCGGAATACCGGATGGGTGCGCCGGAATTCGATCAGTTGCTTGGTGAAGTCCAGCAGGTTCTTGTCTGCATATTCCCAGTCGACCCAGGTGATCTCGTTGTCCTGGCAGTAGGCGTTGTTGTTGCCATTCTGGGTGCGGCCCATCTCGTCGCCGCCGAGCAGCAGCGGCACCCCGAAGGACAGCATCAGCGTGGTGAGCATGGCGCGGGACTGTCGGGCGCGCAGGGCGAGGATGGCGGGATCGGTCGTGAGACCCTCGGCCCCGCAGTTCCAGGATTTGTTGTCGCTGGTTCCGTCGCGGTTGTCCTCGCCGTTGTCCTCGTTGTGCTTCTCGTTGTAGGAGACGAGGTCGCGAAGGGTGAAGCCGTCGTGGACGGTGATGAGGTTCACCGAGGACGTGGGCCGACGGCCAGCAGTCGCGTACAGGTCCGCAGAGCCGGCGAAGCGGTCGGCGAACTCGCCGATCCCTACCGGGTGACTGCGCCAGAAGTCGCGCATCGTATCCCGGTACTTGCCGTTCCACTCCCGCCATAGCGGCGGGAACCGGCCCAGGTCGTAGCTGTCCATCTGGCCGACGTCCCACGGCTCGGCGACCATTTTGGCCTGCGACGTCATGGGATCTTGCGACACCATATCGAGAAACGCCGCGACCTTGTCGTAGCCGCCCTCCTGGCGCGCGAGAGTGGGCGCCAGGTCGAACCGGAAACCGTCCACGTGCATGTCGCCGAGCCAGTAGCGCAACGAGTCCATCATCAACTCGAGCATGATCGGATCGCCCGCGTTCAGCGAGTTGCCGCAGCCGGTCGTGTCGTAGTAGTCCCGCGGGTTGCCGGGCGCCAGCCGGTAGTACGCCGCGTTGTCGATGCCGCGGAAACACAGCGTGGGACCGTCCGCGCCTGCCTCGCATGAGTGGTTGAACACCACGTCAAGGACGACTTCGAGGCCGGCCCGGTGCAGCGCGTCCACCATCGCCTTGAACTCGTCGACCTGACCGCCATCCCGACCGTCCCGCACGGCGGCCGAGTAGCCGTTGTGCGGCGCGAAGAAGCCGAGGGTGTTGTAGCCCCAGTAGTTCGTCAGCCCCCGGGCGGGCAGGAAGGACTCGGGCACGTTCTGGTGCACGGGCAGCAACTCGACCGTGGTGACGCCCAGGTCACGCAGGTGTGCGATGGCGGCCTCGTGAGCCAGCCCGCTGTAAGTGCCGCGCAGCTCAGGCGGGATGTCGGGATGCCGCATGGTGAAGCCCTTGACATGCACCTCGTACATCACCGTGTCCGAGTACCGGTACCTAGGCCGACTCTCGTCCTGCCAACTGAATGACGACTCCACGACCAGGCTCCGGGGCACGTACGCCGAGGAGTCGAGAGTGCTCGGGGCATTCGGGTCTGCCGCGTCGTGGCCGAGCACCTCGGGCCCGAATGAGACCGTGCCGCGAACAGCCCGCGCGTATGGGTCGAGGAGCAGCTTGGCCGGGTTGCAGCGCTTGCCCCGCGCCGGGTCCCAGGGGCCGCTGACCCGGTACCCGTATGCCTGGCCTGGTCCGACGCCTGGCACGAACGCATGCCAGGTGTCGGCGTCGTTGTCTCGCAGCGGTATCTGCGTCTCCGCACCTGCCTCATCGAACAGGCACAAGGTGACGCCCTCGGCGACCTCCGAGGCCAGCGCGAAGTTGGTGCCTACCTTGCCGAAGCGCTCGCCGGGAGTGGCACCGAGGGGATGCGGCGTGCCGGGCATAGCGGCCGCGGACCTCATGTCGGGCTGTGCGAAGGCGTCCGGAGCCAGACGGGCGCCGGGAATGTGAACGGTGGTTTGCTGACTGGTCACTGCCGCGCCTCCTGAGCGATGATCCGCCGGACGACGTCCCCAACGGCTTCGACCTCACCGTGCCTGCGCCGGATCAGGTCGGCGACCACCCCGGTCCAGCCGGTCTGGTGGAAGGCGCCGATCGCCGCGCCATTGTCGCCATGGAAGTACTCACTGAAGATCAGGTTGTCGTGCCATGCGGGGTCGGTCTGCATGACCTCGGTCCCGCCGAAACAGGCACGCTTGCCGTCCTTGTCTTGTGTGAAGATCGAGATCAGCCGGTCTGCCAGGTCGGCCGCGACCATGCCCAGGCTCAGGTGCTGACCGGACCCCGTCGGGTACTCGACCGTGTAGTCGTCCCCGTAGAACCGGTGGTAGCGCTCGAGCACGCTTACCATCAGGAAGTTCAGCGGGAACCAGACCGGCCCGCGCCAGTTGGAGTTGCCGCCGAACATCGGGGTGGTGGATTCCGCTGGCTCGTAGTCGATGGTTGCCGTGATGCCCTCGACCTGGAGCACATAGGGATGCTCGCGATGGTAGGCGGACAGCGCTCGCAGCCCGTGCGGGGACAGAAATTCCTGCTCATCGAACAGCTTGGCCAACAGCCGCTCCAGCCGGTCCGGACCGCAGAGGCTGAGCAGCAGCCGGTGCTCGCCGGACTCACCGCGCAGCAGGCCGCGCTGGCTCAGCTTCTCCCGGTCGGTCATCTCGTGCCTGATCAGGAAGTCAGCGAAGTGCTTGCCGACCGCCATCGAATGGCGCAGGTCGTCCTCGGTGATGACGGCCGCCGCTAGCGCGGGGATCATGCCCACCATCGACCGGGTCCTGACTGGCACGGCCGGCCCGCTCGGTGTCTTGAGCCGGTCGTAGTAGAGCCCGTCTTGCTCGTCCCACAGCCCGAGGTTGTCGAGCGCGTCGGCGATCGCGGCGAAGTGCTCGAGGAACTTCAGCGCCAGATCCTGCGCGGGCCGCTGGCCGGAGTGGTTGAGGATGACGGCCATCGCGCCCATGGCGACCGCGTAGAAGCCCATCCACCCGGTGGCGTCGGACTGCTCGAGGACCCCGCCGACCGGCAGGTGCGAACGGTCGATCGGGCCGATGTTGTCGAGGCCGAGGAAGCCGCCCTCGAACAGGTTGTTTCCCTCGGCGTCTTGCCTGTTGATCCACCAGGTGAAGTTGACGAGCAGCTTGTCGAAAATCCGGCTGATGAAGTTGATGTCGCGCCCGCCGTCGATCGCGAACACCTCGAGCGCCGCCCACGCCTGGACGGGCGGGTTGACGTCGCCGAAGTCCCACTCGTAAGCAGGCAATGCTCCATTCGGGTTCTGGAACCACTCGCGGCACAGCAGGATCAGCTGGTACTTCGCGAAGGCCGGGTCCACGTGCGCGAGCGCCACGCAGTGGAAGCCCATGTCCCACGCGGCGAACCAGGGGTACTCCCACTTGTCGGGCATCGACATGATGTCGAAGGCACTGAAGTTGCGCCAGCGGGAGTTGCGCCCGCTCAGTCGCTGGTCCGGTGGCCTGGGCTCGGTCGGGTCGCCGTCCAGCCAGCGGCTGACATTGTAGTAGTAGAGCTGCTTGCTCCACAGCATCCCGCCGAACGCCTGCCGCATCACCATCGCCTCGTCCGCGGTGGCGCTGGCGGGCGTCAGTTCGCTGTAGAACTCGTCCGCTTCGGCCTTGCGGTCCGCGAGCACCTGATCGTAGGCGGGGCCGAACGCGTCTGTGGTCTGCGCCGGCCGCAGCCGCAAGCGCAGCACGCGTGTCTCGCCGGGCGGGACAGTAATCTTGTACCAGAAGGCGCACTTGGTGCCGGTGCGGTCCGGGTTGACGGTGTCCGCGCCGTCGACGACGTGGTCGTTGATGCCGTCCTTGGGATACGGCGTGATCGGTTCCGATCCGTACAGCCGCTGGTGGTTCGTCTCGTTCTCGCAGAACAGGAGCGTCGGCGGGACGCCGTCCGGGCCGTCCTCGGCGAGCAGTTCGAGCTGACCCAGGAACGGGTGCTCGATCTCGACGGAGATGTCGCTCGTCGCCGCCATCGACGGCTTGGCGCTTCCTGGCTCCCACGACCATGTGTCCCGGAACCAGGCGGTCGGCAGCACGTGCAGCGTCTCGGCATCCGGTCCCGCGTTGGTCACCGAGATCTTCATCAAAACGTCGTGGGCATCGGCCTTGGCGTAGTGCACCTCGGTGATCCAGTAGCGGTTGTCTTCGAACGCCCCGGTGTCCAGGAGCTCGTACTCCGGCTGGTACCTGTTGCGCGCGCCGTTGGTGTCGATCAGGTCCTGGTAGGGGAACGCGCCCTGCGGATAGTGGTAACGCCAGCGGTTCCACGCGTGGCTCGGGATCGCGTCTAGATACCACCAGTACTCCTTGACGTCCTCGCCGTGATTGCCCTGCGTGCCGGTCAGCCCGAAGGCCCGCTCCTTCAGGATCGGATCGCGCCCGTTCCAGAGCGCGAGGCCCAGGCACAGCCGCTGCTCGACGTCGCAGAACCCGGCCAGCCCCTCCTCGCCCCACCGGTAGGTGTACGACCTCGCCTCGTCGTGCGTTATGCAGTCCCATGCGTCGCCGCTGGCGCTGTAGTCCTCGCGTACCGTTCCCCACTGCCGCTCACTGACATACGGTCCCCACGTGTACCACTGACTGGCCTGGCGCAGCCCTTCCTCTAGCTTGCCGAACCCCGCGACCCGCTCACTTTCCGCCCCCATCGAAGCCCCCGTCTTATGCTAGACCCGTACTTGTCGCGAGCCCGTGTGACTCGCCCAAGCCAGCGTCAACCAGACGAGGTACCGAGGGCATCACCCGTGGCGAGCGATATCGCGGAAGCTATGCCGAGTTGGTACGCGAGTACGTTGATCGCACGGCGATCAAGAGTGGGGAGCAGAACGGCTGCAGACTGAGGTCAACCGGGCAACGACTGCCACCCGGGTGGCCGGTCCAGGGCGTCGGGCTGGCCCGGGCGCGATGCGCACCGGGCCCTTTGCCGCTCGTGCATCGGTTAGCGGCGAGTACCAGACACGGCGCTTACAGGTCGCGTTCGTAGACGTACATCACGCCACCGTCTCCTCCTGCCCTGTTGGTGAAGCCGAGGGTCTCATACAGCCGGCGGGCGGCAACGTCTGGCTCGTCGACACCAATGTCCATGGTGTCCGCGCCCAGGCCGCGGGCCTCGTGTAGGACCGCCTCCATGAGCGCCCGCCCTAGCCCCCGCCCCCGCCGGTCGGGCGTGACGTACAACTCGGCTAGATAGCACTCCAGGCCGGCGCTCCAGATCGCCGCGCGGAATCGGAGCACGGCCAGCCCAGCGGGTCCCGCTAGGCCGTCGTCGGCGAGCAGGACGACGGTGTCGTCGCCGTCGAGGAGCAGCCGCATCCGTTCCGCTAGCGCCGACGGTGCGGGCGTGGGCTCATCGAATTCCCGGTTGAAGGCATAGAGCAACCGTCCGATCGCGTCAGCGTCGTCACGGCTTGCAACCCGAACGTTGTGCGTCATGAATCCTCCTGTTGCGGTTCCGGTCTACGTAGGTGACGGGGCCGCTTGGAGGTCCACGGGCGCGGTTGCGGGGGCTAGGTCAACATCGCACCTAACAAGAGTAACGAGGAAGCACCGGGCCGGGATTAAGAGTCGTAGGTAACCCAGATGCCGTCGGTGCCGCATGACACCTCGATGTCACCGCTGGGGGGGAGCGAAGGAAGCGGACGGGAAAGCTAGCGAAGCGTCGAAGGACGCATGGCCGCCGGTATCTGTCACTGCTATCGCGCCGGCAGAGTTTGTGTCGCTGGTCGCCGCCCCCGCATCGGAATGGGCGGTGCAGCCGTAGTCCACTATGGAGTTCGCGGGGAAATTGGTGACCACGAAGTGCACGTAGTTGCATGTGGCCGCGGGGCTGGCGCATCCCGGAGGGGTAGGTGAACCGGTCGGCGGTGACGGCCTTGGACGTGCCCGCCTTAGCCACCACCCTGACGTTGACGGCGCCCGCCGGGTGACCAGGCGCGGTGGCCTCGAGCTTGGTGCCCGATAGCACCTTGAGCGACTTTCCGGCGGACGACCCGAAGGTGACCTTGGTGACCTTGGTGAAATACCTGCCCGTGACCGTGACCCGCACGCCGCCGGCGACCGGGCTCGATGTCAGGCTGAGCTTGCTGACCACGGGCCAGGGCGCGGCGGCAGGCACAGCCGCTGGGGGTGCCGCGACGGACACCGCCGCCGTAGCTGCCAAGAGGCTGGTCACGACCGTCACGACCGCCGTGCCAAGCGGGACGAACCGGCTAAGCCTCATTCAAAACCCCACTTCAGCACCCCGAGAAGACGCAGACGCCGGGGCATTAGCTAGGCATTCGCCGCTGGTCAAATGCTAGTCAAAGCGAGCTATGTCGAATCAAACCGAATCGCTATCGCTTCCGTTGATACAGGTGATGCCTCCAGGAGACGTCCGGGCGTCAACAATGACCACTCGAACGTCAGGAGACGTGACTCTATGAGCACTGTCGCTTTGGTCACCTGGATGGCCACCGTTCTCGTTGGCCTTGTGCTGCTCATCATCTGGCTGATGGAGTACGACCGCGACTTCCAGACCGGGACCGCGACCCGCCTGCCAGTGCCGGTGATCTCCACGCACGCCCTGCTGGGCGTCGGCGGCCTGCTGGTGTGGGCCTTCTATCTAGTGACGGACGAAGAGCGGCTCGCCCAGGTGAGCGTCATCGACCTGGGCGTCGTCGCTACCCTCGGGCTGATCATGGCGGTGCGCTGGCTTTCGGTCTACCGCCAGTACTCCAAGCCGGGCTTGATGCAGACCAGGCTGGTCAGCGTCCCGCCGGAACGGCACTTCCCGCGTCCGGTCATCCTCATCCACGGGCTGCTTGCCTTCGCCACCATCGGCATCGTCGTGTTCACGGTGTTCTTCACCGAGAGCTGACCGGCCGCGCCTGCTGGTCAGTGTCCCGACGTGTGGATAACCTGTGAGCAACTTGTTGCGTGTATGTGGATATAACCCATTTTGCAGGGATTGCGAGGCGGACAGCCAGGTCAGCCCTGTGGACAACCGCTTGTGGCGCAACCTTCTTGCCGATCGGGTACCCTTACGTAGTCAGTTCCTTGGCGGAGTAGCTCAGTCGGCAGAGCAAGCGGCTCATAATCGCTGTGTCACCGGTTCAAGTCCGGTCTCCGCTACTCGGCGGGGGAGTGTGGTCACCGGCCTTCGGGCGGTTTCCCGGCTGCCTCGCAGCTTTTACTCTGGGGGACGACCCCCCAGACCCCCCGGATGTCGGGCTCCGCCCGACGATGGGGTGGGGTCCGGTAACCTTGATCGTCCAGACTCTTTCCGTGTAGTAGAAAGGCACTCCATCGTGGCTGCCACCGATGTCCGGCCGAAGATCACGCTGGCTTGCCAGGAGTGCAAGCACCGCAACTACATCACCAAGAAGAACCGGCGCAACGACCCGGATCGTCTTGAGCTGAAGAAGTACTGCCCGAACTGCCGCTGCCACCAGCCCCACCGCGAGACCCGCTAGTCCTGGCGGGGCAGCGGGCGTGGCCCTGAACCCTGCCTTCGCCGGCCGGGTCTTCGGGCCCGGCGAGCCGTACGAGGTCAGCCGGGTCAAGATCGCTGATTTCGCCGACGCGATCGGCGAGCAGAGCGAGCTGTGCCGCAGCCGGGAGGCGGCGGTCAAGGCGGGCTATCCCGACGTAATCGCTCCGCCGACCTTCGCGGTCGTCATCAGCATGGCCTCGTCGGGTGAGGTGAACGCCGATCCGGAGCTCGGGCTGGATTACTCCATGGTCGTGCACTCCGATCAGAGCTTCAGCTACTCCCGCCCGCTGCACGCAGGCGATGTCGTGGTCGCCACTACGACGGTCGACTCGATCAAGTCCGTCGGGTCGATGTCGATACTCGTCACGTCCACCGAGATTGTTACGGTGGACGGCGAGCACGTCTGCACCGCGAGGTCAACGCTCGTTGAGCGAGGGGCGGAATGACCGGCGTCAGCTATGACAGCGTCGAGAAGGGCACCGCGCTGCCCCAGCGCTCGTACCGGGTGACGCGCCTCGACCTGGTCAAGTACGCGGGCGCCTCCGGCGACTTCAACGTCATTCACTGGAACGAGCGCATCGCCCGTTCCGTCGGGCTGCCGACCGTGATCGCGCACGGCATGTACACCATGGCGCAGGCCGGCAAGCTCCTCACCGAGTGGGCGGGCGACCCCGGTGCGGTCACCGATTTCGGCGTGCGTTTCTCCGCCATGGTCCCCGTCCCCGACGACGATGCGGGCGCGACCATCGAAATCAGCGGCAAGGTCCTCGACAAGCTCGAGGGCAACCAGGTGACGGTCGACATCGTGGCCAGGGCCGACGGCGCGAAGGTGCTGACCCGCGCCCGCGCCACCGTCCGCCTCCCGTGACTGCCATGTCGCGGGCGGATGACCGCCCGAACCCCCCGGTGGTCCTTTCTGACTACACCACGCTTGGCCTCGGCGGCCCCGCGAAGACCTTCGTCTCCGCGTCGCTCGACGACACGCTGACCGCCGCGGTCCGGTCCGCCGACGCGGCGCGGGAGCCGGTGCTTGTCATCGGCGGCGGCTCCAACCTCGTCATCGCCGACGCCGGCTTCGACGGCACCGTGATCCACGTGAACACCCGGGGCGTGAGCTACGCGCCGGTGCGGGACGCCGCGGACAGCGTCGATGTGACCGTCGCGGCGGGCGAGGACTGGGACGACGTGGTTGCCGCCACGATCGCCGAGGGACTCGCCGGTCTCGAGTGCCTGTCCGGCATCCCCGGCCGCGTTGGCGGCACCCCGGTGCAGAACGTCGGCGCCTACGGGCATGAGGTGGCCGAGGTCATCACGCAGGTGCGGGTGTATGACCGGCAGGAAGGCCAAATCCGGATCATCCCGAACGAGTTCTGCACCTTCGCCTACCGCACCAGTCTCTTCAAGAGCGGCCGGCCAGAATCCCTGATCTCCTGGCCCGACGGGCCTTCGGGCCAGATCCCGCCGCAGCCCAGGCACGTGGTGCTCGATGTGACGTTCCGGCTCGCGCGGCAGTCGCTGTCCACGCCGGTCAAGTACGCGGAGCTGGCGGCCGAGCTCGGCGTCGCGATGGGGGAGCAGGCGGGGGCGGACGAGGTGCGTTCCGCGGTGCTCAAGATCCGCGCCCGTAAGGGCATGGTGCTCAACCCCGGCGACCCGGATACCCGCAGCGCGGGCTCCTTCTTCACCAACCCGGTGATCTCGGCCGGGGAGTTCGCCAGGGTCGAAACCGCCGCGGCGGCCCTCGGCGCGGGCCCGGTGCCGCGCTTCGCCGCAGGCGACGGCTTCGTCAAGGTGCCGGCGGCCTGGCTCATCGAGCACTCCGGCTTCGCCAAGGGCTACGGCGCCCCGGCGTCGGCGCGCGTCTCGTCCAAGCACACCCTCGCCCTGATCAACGCGGGCGACGCGACCACGGCGGACCTAGTTGCCCTGGCCCGCGAGATCGTATCCGGCGTCCGCGCCGCCTATGGCGTCACGCTCACCCCTGAGCCGATCCTGATCGGCGTCGCGCTATAACCACTGCGGGCTATTTACAGCGACGCCCAGCTCGTGTACCACCTGAATTGGCCCTGTCATAAGGCTAGGGCTATCAGGGGGGAGGATCGGCATGGTAAGCGTGCGCGTTCCCGCGTTCCTGCCGAGCAGGAACGGATTGCATTTCCCGAATAGCTGGCCGTCTGAGCCGAACTATACCCTCAACATTCTCGGGCAAAATGTGACAGTCGGCAACGCCAGTATGGGGCTTTGCGGTGGTATGGCGTACACCGTCAACGACCTGTACCAGGCTAGGCAGCTGCCGCCAGCCACGACGGTGAATCCGGCCGAAGGCACGCCGCTCTTCAATTACATCGTCGCGCGCCTCACCAACAGCTTCGACGTGCCCGACGTCACCCACTACCTGAACTGGATCCAGCTACCGGACGGCGACGAGCTGTTCGAGCACGGCCTCGCCTGGCACGAGATCAACGAGGAGTGGCCAGCGATTAAGCGGGATCTCGACTCCGGCGTACCGTCCGCGCTCGGGCTCGTGGCGGGCCATCAGCCGCCCGTCGTCGGGTTCTTGACGGGGATAGGGAACCTCAGCAGCTGCCATCAGGTCCTCGCGTGGGGATATGACCTCAACGGCAGCAACCTGACGCTGCATATCTACGATCCCGATAACCCAGGCGACAACAATACGATCGCCCTGAACATCGGCAATCCGTCGCATCCGGCGCCGCTTACCGTGTCCAACTGGCCGCCCGGGCGCTTCCGTGGCTTCTTCCGCACCAATTACCAGTTCCACGATCCGCGCAAGCCGGTATCTGGTGCGTTCATCGAAACCGTGGTCACCAGCCCCGGTATTACCACCGGCGGCCCGATCGCGGGCCTGCCGGCCCCGGTTCACCCTTAACCGCGGCGTTGATCGCGGAGACTTTTATCCTGGCGGAACTTTTCTCCCGGATCGGGGAGGAAAGTTCCGCTGTAATGCGAAGTTCCGTGATCTGATCATCCCCGGCAGACGTGGCACGCGTGACTGGTGGGGCATGCGGTCTATCCGGCCAGCCAGGCGTCGATGGCGGACAGCAGGCGAGTCCGGGTCTCCGGCGGCGCGGCGGAGCAGCGGACGGACATCCGGGCAAGCTCGGCCAGTTCGGCCGGCGAGAAGCCGTGCACGTCCCTGGCGATCTGGTACTGCCTGACCAGGCGGCGGCCGAACAGCAGCGGGTCGTCGGCGCCGAGCGCCACGGGGACGCCCGCCCCGAACAGCCGCCTGACGGGCACGGCCGCCTCGTCGGGCGCGACGCCGAGCGAAACGTTGGAGGACGGGCAGACCTCGCAGGCGACCGATTGCGCGGCAAGGCGGTCGACGAGCAGCGGATCCTCCGCCGAGCGGACGCCGTGACCGAGCCGGCTCGCGTGCAGCACGTCGAGGGCCGCGGTGACGCTCGCGGGACCCACGAGTTCGCCGGCGTGCGGTACGAGAAGCAGCCCAGCGCGTTCGGCGATGCGGAAGGCCGGCGCGAAGTCGGCGGCGGGGCCGCGCCGCTCGTCGTTGGACAGCCCGAACCCGGTCACGCCCTGGCCGGCGAACTGCGTGGCGAGCCGGGCCAGCGTCCGCGCGTCCATCGGGTGCCTGGTCCTGTTGGCCGCGATGATGATGCCGATGCCGATGTCCGCGGCACGGGCCGCCTTGGCCGCGGCGTCGAGCAGCAGCTCGGTGAAGGCGGTGATGCCGCCGTACATCGAGGCGAATCCTGACGGGTCTGCCTGCAGCTCGAGCCAGCCTGACCCCTCGGCCCGCTCGTCCTCGGCGATCTCCCTGACGAGCCGGCACAGGTCGTCGGGGGTGCGCAGCACCGATCTCGCCGTGTCGTAGAGGCGCTGGAAACGGAACCAGCCCCGTTCGTCGGCGGTGGACAGTTGCGGCGGCCATTCCTCGGTCAGCGCCGCGGGCAGCGACACTCCGTGCGTCTGGGCAAGCTCGACCATCGTCGAGTGGCGCATGGCGCCGGTCAGATGCAGGTGAAGATGAGCCTTAGGGAGTTCGGCCAGATCATGCGCCATAGTCGATTATCGCAGGGGGGACGACCCCGCGGGCCCCGATAGCGGGGGCCCGCGGGAGCCCTGAGCTACTTCGCGTCCGCGAGGAGCTTGGCGATCCTGGTCACGCCCTCTTCGAGGTCGGCGTCGCCGAGCGCGTAGGACATGCGGAAGTACCCGTCGGTGCCGAACGCCTCACCGGGTACCACCGCGACCTCGGCCTCGTCGAGGATGATGCTGGCCAGCTCGGACGAGGTCTGCGGCCGCTTGCCCGCGACCTCCTTCCCAAGCACGCCCTTGACGCTCGGGTAAGCGTAGAACGCGCCGAGCGGCTCGGGGCACACCACGCCCGGGATGTCGTTGAGCAGCCGCACGATGGTCTTGCGGCGGCGGTCGAACGCGGCCCGCATCTCAGCCACGGCAGACAGGTCGCCGGACACCGCGGCGAGGGCCGCGACCTGGGACACGTTAGCCACGTTTGAGGTAGCGTGCGACTGGAGGTTGGTCGCGGCCTTGATGACGTCCTTCGGGCCGATCATCCAGCCGACCCGCCAGCCGGTCATTGCGTACGTCTTCGCCACGCCGTTAAGCACGACGGTGCGGTCCGCGATCTCCGGCGCCTGGACCGGGATCGAGGAAAACTTGGCGTCGCCATAGATGAGGTGCTCGTAGATCTCGTCGGTGACAACCCAGATGCCCTTGGCCGCGGCCCATTCGCCGATCGCCTTTACCTGCTCCGGCGGGTAGACCGCGCCGGTCGGGTTGGAGGGCGAGACGAACACCAGCAGCTTGGTGCGGTCAGTGACGGCAGCGTCGAGCTGTTCGACGGAGGCCAGGTACCCGGTGGACTCGTCGGTAGGCACCGTCACCGTCACGCCGCCGGCCAGCGCGATCGCCTCGGGGTAGGTGGTCCAGTACGGGGCGGGCAGCAGCGCCTCGTCGCCCTCGTCGAGCAGCGCGGCGAACGTCTGGTACACGGCCTGCTTGCCGCCGTTGGTGACGAGCACCTGGTCGGCCGTGACCGCGTAGCCGGAGTCGCGCAAGGTCTTCGCGGCGATGGCCGACCGCAGCTCGGGCAGGCCGGCGGCGGGCGTGTACTTGTGCATCTTGGGGTCGGCGGCAGCGCGCTGCGCCGCCTCGACGATGTAGGAAGGAGTCGGGAAGTCGGGCTCGCCGGCGCCGAACCCGATGACCGGCCGTCCGGCCGCCTTCAGCGCCTTGGCTTTCGCATCAACGGCCAGGGTCGCCGATTCGGAGATGGCGGACACGCGGGCCGATATTCTCGTGGTTGGCATGCTTCCATGGTGTCACCTCCGGTCTGGCGCCTACCAACTGGTTTGCAACTTGCGCCTTCGGTTCGACGCAGGAGCGGGTTCGGCATAGACTCTGGGGGTTGCACCCGAAGGGCAGTAGCTCAATTGGTAGAGTTCCGGTCTCCAAAACCGGCGGTTGGGGGTTCGAGTCCCTCCTGCCCTGCAAGTGCGGACAAGCTGGACCGCGCGGTCCTGCCCTTCCGTGCGTGATTTATCCGTTTAGCGCTGCAATAGGTGAGGACATGGCGACCCAGACGCGAGGCCAGAGCGCGGAGCGCCGGAGCGGGTCCGGGGCTGCTGCCAAGCAGGACCGGACTTCGCCCGCCCTGTTCCTCCGGCAGGTGGTGGCGGAACTCCGGAAGGTGATCTGGCCGACCCGCAATGAGCTGGTGACCTATACGGCTGTGGCCCTGGCGTTCATCATCTTCATGACCGTCATCGTCACGAGCCTGGACTACGGGTTCACCAAGCTGTTCTTCTGGGTCTTCGGCTAGCGCCGTACCGGGACGGCGGCGTAATTCGCGCCACGTGCACCTAGCGTGGCACGATGATCACTGGGGCCCCTTGCTTGGCATGCTGCCGGGCGGGCGCTGGCCCAAGCGAGAATACTGAGGAGTGAGTGACCGTGCCCGAGTCCCAACTGCACAGCGATGTCGATGCGGCGGCCGGGGCAGTGGAAGGGGAGGCTGCCGAGATGATCGACGAGACTTCCGGTTTCGCTGACGATCCCGCTGACGAGCAGCTCGCCGCTGATGAGGCGGACGACGCCGCGGCAGAGGTCGCGGACACTGGGGTTGACGACGCTGGCGAGCCCGAGCAGCTTGACCCTGTCGCCGAGTTCACTCGCGAACTGCGCATGATGCCGGGCGACTGGTACGTGGTGCACTCGTACGCCGGATACGAGAACCGGGTGAAGACGAACCTGGAGAGCCGTATCACGTCGCTCAACATGGAGGATTTCATCTTCCAGATCGAGGTGCCCACTCACCAGGTGACCGAGATCAAGAGCGGCAAGAAGCAGACGGTCAACGAGAAGGTGCTCCCTGGTTACATCCTGGTCAGGATGGACCTCACCGACGAATCGTGGGCCGTGGTCAGGAACACGCCTGGCGTCACCGGATTCGTGGGCCTGTCGAGCAAGCCCTCGCCGCTGCCGCTTGGCGAGGTGGCCTCGCTGCTCGCTCCCGCGCCCGCCGAGGGCAGCCCGGCCGCCCAGGCGGCGGCCGCCAAGAAGACGTCTCCGGAGTACGAGGTCGGCGAGTCGGTTACCGTTATGGACGGGCCATTCGCGACGCTCCCGGCGACCGTGAACGAGGTCAACTCGGTCACGCAGAAGCTCAAGGTGCTCGTGTCGATCTTCGGCCGTGAGACGCCTGTCGAGCTGTCGTTCGACCAGGTCTCCAAGATCTGAGAGGAAAGTTAGGCACAATGCCGCCAAGAAGGAAGAAGATCAGCGCCGTCGTCAAGGTGCAGCTGCCCGCTGGCGCGGCCACCCCGGCGCCGCCGGTCGGTACCGCCCTCGGTCCGCACGGCGTCAACATCATGGATTTCGTGCGGCAGTACAACGCCGCCACGGAAGCCCAGCGTGGCAACATCATCCCGGTCGAGATCACGATCTTCGAAGACCGGTCGTTCACGTTCATCACCAAGACGCCGCCCGCGCCCGAGCTGATCAAGAAGGCCGCAGGCGTCGACAAGGGCAGCAAGGAGCCGCACAAGACCAAGGTCGGCACGCTGACCTCGGCGCAGCTCCGGCAGATCGCCGAGACGAAGATGCCCGACCTCAACGCGAACGACATTGAGGCCGCGAAGAAGATCATCGCCGGCACTGCCCGTTCGATGGGCATCAAGGTCGAGGGATAAGAGAAACGGTTGCGGGCGAGAGTCCGCGGCAACCGTTCCTCATAGAGTCTTTCAAAGCAGCAAGTGGCAGGGCCTCGCGCTGGGTCCCGATGACCACGACCTCCACGTCAGGAGTGCACTATGAAGCGCAGTAAGGCGTACCAGAACGCCGACCAGAAGATCGACCACGACAGCCTGTACAGCCCGGGCGACGCGGTCGAGCTGGCCAAGAACACGATCGTGACGAAGTTCGACCCGACCGTCGAGGTGAACCTCCGGCTAGGCGTCGACCCCCGCAAGCAGGACCAGATGGTCCGCGGCACCGTCAACCTGCCGAACGGCACGGGCAAGACCGCCCGGGTGCTCGTGTTCGCCACCGGTGACCGTGCCGAGGCCGCGCGTGCGGCCGGGGCCGACTTCGTGGGCTCCGATGACCTGATCGAGCAGATCCAGGGCGGGTTCCTCGACTTCGACGCGGTGGTCGCCACCCCGGACCTGATGGGCAAGGTCGGCCGCCTCGGCCGGGTGCTCGGTCCGCGCGGCCTCATGCCGAACCCGAAGACCGGCACCGTCACCCCGGACGTGGCCAAGGCCGTGACCGACATCAAGGGCGGCAAGATCGAGTTCCGCGTCGACCGGCACGGCAACCTTCACTTCATCATCGGCAAGGCCTCCTTCGGCAAGAACGCGCTGCTCGAGAACTACGCGGCCGCGATCGACGAGGTGGTCAGGCTCAAGCCTGCCGCCGCCAAGGGCCGTTACCTGAAGAAGATCACCTTCACCACGACCATGGGCCCGGGCATCCCGGTCGACCCGAACAAGACCCGCGGCTTCCTCGACGAAGAGGCTACGGTCGCGTAAGGCTCGTGACTTCGCAGCGGCGGCGTCCCGTACGGGGCGCCGCCGCTGTCGTATATAGTGGACTCTGCCGAAGACCGCTGGATGCCAGTTCGCTGGCCGAAGGTTCCGTACGGACATCCCGCGCAGGTGACCATGTAAGCCTCAAATCCCAGTTAAGCGCGAGACCCCCGCTGCGGGTCAGCTGACTAGGGTCTGTCGCCCCGTGTGCATCTGCGCCCGGGGCGTTTGTCGTCTTCGGGCACACTCCCGTCGCCCTCGGGCGACACCGGGGGGTACGGGGGTCGACCCCCTGGAAGATAACTGCGACACATGGGAAGGAGGCTCATGGCAAACGCCGAGAAGACAGCCGTGATCGAAGAGCTCGCGAGCAAGTTCCAGAACTCGAGCGGCGCTGTTCTCACCGAGTACCGCGGCCTCACGGTCGCCCAGCTCAAGGAGCTGCGCGGCGCTCTGCGGGGCAACGCGACGTTCAACGTCACGAAGAACACCCTCGCGAAGGTCGCGGCGACGCAGGCCGGCGTGGGCGACGAGGTCGCGTCACTGCTGGTCGGGCCGTCCGCGATCGCGTTCGTCGACGGGGATGTCGCCCAGGCCGCCAAGGGCCTGCTGGACTTCGCCAAGGCGAACCCGCTGCTCGTCATCAAGGGCGGCGTGCTCGATGGCAAGGCGCTCACCGCGGCCGAGATCGGCAAGCTCGCCGACCTGGAGCCGCGCGAGGTGCTGCTCGCCAAGCTGGCCGGCGCCATGAAGGCGTCGATGGCCGGCGCGGCAGCGACGTTCAACGCGCTGCCCACGCAGATGGCGCTGCTCGCAGACGCGCTGCGCGCAAAGCTCGAGGCTGGCGCGCCGGCTGTGGCTGAGGACACAGCGGCGGCTCCGGCAGCGGAAGACACGCCTGCTGACGACACGCAGGCCGAGACTCAGGACTAAGGAAAGAAGGGAAAACGATCATGGCGAAGCTCAGCAGCGCTGACCTGCTTGACGCGTTCAAGGAGATGACCCTCCTTGAGCTGTCCGAGTTCGTGAAGGCTTTTGAGGAGACCTTCGACGTCAAGGCTGCCGCGCCGGTCGCGGTTGCCGCCGCCGGTGGCGGCGCGGCCGCCCCCGCCGAGGAGGCCGCCGAGGAGCAGGACGAGTTCGACGTCATCCTTGAGGCCGCTGGCGACAAGAAGATCCAGGTCATCAAGGAGGTGCGCACGCTCACCAGCCTGGGCCTGAAGGAGGCCAAGGACCTGGTCGACGGCGCGCCGAAGACCGTACTTGAGAAGGTCAACAAGGATGCCGCGGAGAAGGCCAAGACTGCCCTCGAGGGCGCCGGCGCTTCCGTCACGGTCAAGTAGTTCCACCGCTCCGCTAGCCCTCCGGGGCTCCGGGGGTCATTCCCCGGACTAGCGGAGCGTGACGCGCTGAACGCCGTCCGGGAACATCCCGGGCGGCGTTCGCGTTGGAGCTGAACAGAAATAGAAAGACCGGCAACGGCGTGCCGGCTGGGCTGTCCCGTGACGAGCGGGAATAATGGTCGTACCCGGCAACGTTGTCAGCTACACCTGCCCGCACCTGTGGCATCGATCACGCGGGAAACGTGCGTATACGCGGCGGTTTAGGCTTGACGTTTGGTCTCCGACAGGAGATGCTGCGAAGCAAGGTGAACCACATACAGGCGTACCGTTGACAGGCAGTGCAGTCTTAGACTACACTGGCTATTTGCGCTGCACTCTCTAACGTCCTCGGTGCCTTCTCTGCCTCTCCGGCAGCCTCTATGGGGTATTGCCGTGGGGCGTTTGGCGTGCGTGCGGTGATAGTTCCGCGACAAGTTCGGAAGGACCCCTGTTGGCAGCATCGCGCAGCGCCTCCGCCACAAATCTTGGTCCAAACCGCGTGTCCTTCGCGCGAATCAGTGAGCCTCTGAAGGTTCCGGATCTGCTGGCCCTGCAGACCGAGTCGTTTGACTGGCTGCTCGGCAACGAAAAGTGGAAGGCGCGTATCCAGGCCGCCAAGGAAGCCGGAAGCAAGAACATCGCCGAGCAGTCCGGCCTCGAAGAGATCTTCGAGGAGATCAGCCCGATCGAGGACTTCTCCGGCACGATGTCCCTGTCGTTCCGCGACCACCGGTTCGAGCCGCCAAAGTACTCCGACGAGGAGTGCAAGGACAAGGACATGACGTACTCCGCGCCGATGTTCGTGACGGCGGAGTTCATCAACAACACCACCGGTGAGATCAAGAGCCAGACGGTCTTCATGGGCGACTTCCCGCTCATGTCCCGCAAGGGCACGTTCATCATCAACGGCACCGAGCGTGTGGTGGTCAGCCAGCTCGTCCGTTCGCCAGGTGTGTACTTCGACCGGCAGGTCGACAAGACCAGCGACAAGGACATCTACTCCTGCAAGGTGATCCCGAGCAGGGGCGCGTGGCTCGAGTTCGAAATCGACAAGCGCGACAGCGTCGGTGTGCGCATCGACCGCAAGCGCAAGCAGTCGGTCACCGTGCTGCTCAAGGCCCTCGGCTGGGACGACGCACGCATCCTCGAGCGCTTCGGCGACTACGAGTCGATGCGCGCCACCCTGGAGAAGGACCACACGGCGGGCCAGGACGACGCGCTGCTCGACATCTACCGCAAGCTGCGCCCGGGCGAGCCGCCGACGCGCGAGTCGGCGCAGGCGCTGCTCGACAACCTGTACTTCAACCCGAAGCGCTACGACCTGGCGAAGGTCGGCCGGTACAAGGTCAACCGCAAGCTCGGCCTCGAGCAGCCGATCCGTCAGGGCACGCTGACCGAGGAAGACATCGTCTCCACGATCGAGTACCTGGTCAGGCTGCACGCGGGCGAGGAGGAGCAGGCGCGCGGCGAGCGGACGATCGTCATCGAGACCGACGACATCGACCACTTCGGCAACCGGCGGCTGCGTACCGTCGGCGAGCTCATCCAGAACCAGGTCCGTCTTGGCCTTGCCCGGATGGAGCGCGTGGTCCGCGAGCGGATGACCACTCAGGACGTCGAGGCGATCACGCCGCAGACCCTGATCAACATCCGCCCGGTCGTGGCGTCGATCAAGGAGTTCTTCGGCACCAGCCAGCTCTCGCAGTTCATGGACCAGACCAACCCGCTGGCCGGGCTGACGCACAAGCGCCGCCTGTCCGCGCTTGGCCCAGGTGGCCTGTCTCGCGAGCGGGCCGGGTTCGAGGTGCGCGACGTTCACCCGTCGCACTACGGCCGGATGTGCCCGATCGAGACGCCTGAAGGCCCGAACATCGGCCTGATCGGGTCGCTCGCGTCGTACGGGCGGGTCAACCCGTTCGGCTTCGTGGAGACCCCGTACCGCCGGGTCGTCGACGGGGTGGTCACCGACGAGGTCGACTACCTGACCGCCGACGAGGAAGACCGGCACGTTATCGCCCAGGCGAACACGCCGATCGGCGCCGACGGCCATTTCGCGACCAACCGGGTGCTGGTCAGGCGAAAGGGCGGCGAGGTCGACCAGATCCCGCCGGACGAGGTCGACTACATGGACGTGTCCGCACGCCAGATGACGTCGGTCGCGACCGCGATGATCCCCTTCCTCGAGCACGACGACGCCAACCGCGCGCTCATGGGGTCCAACATGCAGCGGCAGTCGGTGCCGCTGCTGCGGTCCGAGGCACCGCTCGTCGGCACCGGCATGGAGTACCGTGCCGCCACCGACGCGGGCGACGTGATCCTCGCGGAGAAGGCCGGCGTGGTCGAGGAGTCCTGTGCGGACTACGTCACCGTGATGAACGATGACGGCACGCGGACCACCTACCACATCCAGAAGTTCCGCCGCTCTAACCAGGGCACCTGCTTCAACCAGAAGCCCATCGTGGAGGAGGGGCAGCGGGTCGAGGAGCGTCAGGTCCTCGCCGACGGTCCCTGCACCGACGAGGGCGAGATGGCGCTCGGCAAGAACCTGCTCGTCGCGTTCATGCCGTGGGAGGGCCACAACTACGAGGACGCGATCATCCTGTCGCAGCGCCTCGTCCAGGACGATGTCCTCAGCTCGATCCACATCGAGGAGCACGAGGTCGACGCCCGCGACACCAAGCTGGGTCCTGAGGAGATCACTCGGGACATCCCGAACGTCTCCGATGAAGTGCTCGCCGACCTCGACGAGCGCGGCATTATCCGGATCGGCGCCGAGGTCGTCAACGGCGACATCCTGGTCGGCAAGGTGACGCCCAAGGGCGAGACCGAGCTCACGCCCGAGGAGCGCCTGCTGCGCGCAATCTTCGGCGAGAAGGCCCGCGAGGTCCGTGACACCTCACTCAAGGTGCCGCACGGCGAGGAGGGCAAGGTCATCGGCGTCCGCGTGTTCACCCGCGAGGACGGCGACGAGCTTCCGCCCGGCGTCAACGAGCTGGTCCGCGTCTACGTGGCCCAGAAGCGGAAGATCACCGACGGCGACAAGCTGGCCGGTCGGCACGGCAACAAGGGCGTCATCTCCAAGATCCTGCCCGTGGAGGACATGCCGTTCCTCGCCGACGGCACGCCGGTCGACATCGTGCTCAACCCGCTCGGCGTACCCGGCCGTATGAACGTCGGCCAGATCCTGGAAACCCACCTCGGGTGGGTGGCCAAGACGGGCTGGCAGGTCGAGGGCGACGACGAAGAGTGGAAGGGCAGGCTCCGCGGCATCGGCGCGGACGCCAGCGAGCCGGACACCAACGTTGCCACCCCGGTCTTCGACGGCGCGCACGAGGAGGAGATCACCGGCCTGCTCAGCTCCACGCTGCCTAACAGGGACGGCGACCAGATGATCGGCTCGAGCGGCAAGACCAAGCTGTTCGACGGCCGCACCGGCGAGCCGTTCAAGGACGCGATCTCTGTCGGCTACATCTACATCCTCAAGCTGCTGCACCTGGTGGACGACAAGATCCACGCCCGGTCCACCGGCCCGTACTCGATGATCACCCAGCAGCCGCTCGGTGGTAAGGCGCAGTTCGGCGGCCAGCGGTTCGGTGAGATGGAGGTGTGGGCTCTCGAGGCCTACGGCGCCGCCTACGCCCTGCAGGAGCTGCTCACCATCAAGTCCGACGACGTGCTCGGCCGCGTGAAGGTCTACGAGGCCATCGTCAAGGGCGAGAACGTCCCTGAGCCCGGCATTCCCGAGTCCTTCAAGGTGCTCATCAAGGAAATGCAGTCGCTCTGCCTCAACGTGGAGGTGCTGTCAAGCGACGGCGCCGCCATCGAGATGCGGGACACCGACGAAGATGTCTTCCGCGCAGCGGAGGAACTCGGCATCGACCTGTCGCGGCGTGAGCCGAGCAGCGTCGAAGAGGTCTGACTTCCGAAGGGGGAACTCACACAGTGCTAGACGTCAACTTCTTCGACGACCTTCGCATCGGGCTCGCTACCGCCGAGGACATCAGGCAGTGGTCGCACGGCGAGGTTAAGAAGCCAGAGACGATCAACTACCGCACCCTCAAGCCGGAGAAGGACGGGCTCTTCTGCGAGAAGATCTTCGGTCCCACCAGGGACTGGGAGTGCTACTGCGGCAAGTACAAGCGTGTCCGGTTCAAGGGCATCATCTGTGAGCGCTGCGGCGTCGAGGTCACTCGCGCCAAGGTGCGCCGTGAGCGGATGGGGCACATCGAGCTGGCCGCGCCTGTCACGCACATCTGGTACTTCAAGGGCGTGCCGAGCCGTCTCGGCTACCTGCTCGACCTCGCGCCGAAGGACCTGGAGAAGGTCATCTACTTCGCGGCGTACATGATCACCTACGTGGACGACGAGGCACGGCAGCGTGACCTGCCGTCCCTCGAGGCGCGGATCACGGTCGAGCGGACTCAGCTTGAGCAGCGCCGGGACAACGACATCGAGACCCGGCAGAAGAAGCTCGAGGCCGACCTGGCCGAGCTCGAGGCGCAGGGCGCCAAGGGCGACGCGCGCCGCAAGGTGCGCGAGTCGGCCGACCGCGAGATGAAGCAGATCCGCGACCGCTCCGCCAAGGAGATCGACAGGATCGATGAGGTCTGGTCCAGGTTCAAGGGCCTGAAGGTTCAGGACCTTGAGGGCGACGAGATGCTCTACCGCGAGATGCGCGACCGGTTCGGCCGGTACTTCCGCGGCGGCATGGGCGCGCAGGCCATCCAGGACCGGCTCGCTACGTTCGACCTGGACGCAGAGGCCAACGACCTGCGCGAGATCATCCGCACCGGCAAGGGCCAGAAGAAGGCCCGCGCGCTCAAGCGGCTCAAGGTCGTCTCGGCGTTCCTGAACACCAGGAACAGCCCGATGGGCATGGTGCTCGACTGCATCCCGGTGATCCCGCCGGACCTGCGGCCGATGGTCCAGCTCGACGGTGGCCGGTTCGCGACGTCCGACCTGAACGACCTGTACCGCCGGGTCATCAACCGGAACAACCGCCTCAAGAGGCTCCTTGACCTGGGCGCGCCCGAGATCATCGTGAACAACGAGAAGCGGATGCTCCAGGAGGCCGTGGACAGCCTCTTCGACAACGGCCGCCGCGGCCGCCCGGTCACGGGCCCAGGCAACCGTCCGCTGAAGTCGCTGTCCGACATGCTCAAGGGCAAGCAGGGCCGGTTCCGCCAGAACCTGCTCGGCAAGCGAGTCGACTACTCCGGCCGTTCGGTCATCGTCGTCGGCCCGCAGCTCAAGCTGCACCAGTGCGGCCTGCCCAAGCAGATGGCGCTCGAGCTGTTCAAGCCGTTCGTCATGAAGCGGCTCGTCGACCTGAACCACGCGCAGAACATCAAGTCCGCCAAGCGGATGGTCGAGCGCGCCAAGCCGGTCGTGTGGGACGTGCTCGAAGAGGTCATCACAGAGCACCCGGTGCTGCTCAACCGGGCGCCGACGCTGCACCGCCTCGGCATCCAGGCCTTCGAACCGCAGCTTGTCGAGGGCAAGGCCATCCAGATCCACCCGCTGGTCTGCACCGCCTTCAACGCGGACTTCGACGGCGACCAGATGGCGGTGCACCTGCCGCTGTCCGCCGAGGCGCAGGCCGAGGCCCGGATCCTGATGCTGTCCACCAACAACATCCTCAAGCCGTCCGACGGCAAGCCGGTGACCATGCCCACCCAGGACATGATCATCGGGCTCTACTCCCTGACGCTTCTCGCAGAGGACGTGACCGGTGCCGGGCGGGCTTTCTCCAGCATGTCCGAGGCGCAGATGGCCTACGACAGGGGCGAGCTCGACCTGCAGGCGCGGATCCAGATCCGGCTGACCAACGTGGTCCCGCCGGAGGGCGCCGAGGTGCCGGAGGACTGGCAGCCAGGCCAGCCGCTGCGGATGGAGACCACGCTCGGCCGCTGCATCTTCAACGAGACGCTGCCGGCGGACTTCCCGTTCGTCAACTACGGCGTCGGCAAGAAGCAGCTCACCGTCATCGTCAACTCGCTCGCGGAAACGTATCCGAAGGTGCAGGTGGCCGCGGCGCTCGACGCGCTCAAGGACGCCGGCTTCCACTGGGCGACCCGCTCGGGCGTGACGATCGGCATCGAGGACGTCGTGGCTCCGCCGAACAAGGCGGCCATCCTTGACGGCTACGAGCGCCGCGCCGACAAGGTGCAGCGCGAGTACGAGCGCGGCCTGATCACCGACGACGAGCGCCGTCAGGAGCTCATCGAGATCTGGACGCACGCGACCGCCGAGGTTGCCCAGGACATGGAGAACGCCTTCCCGGCCACCAACCCGGTCTGGATGATGGTCAACTCCGGCGCCCGTGGTAACCCCATGCAGGTCCGGCAGATCGCTGGCATGCGTGGCCTGGTGTCGAACCCAAAGGGCGAGACGATCCCGCGCCCGATCAAGTCCTCCTTCCGCGAGGGCCTGACCGTGCTCGAGTACTTCATCTCCACCCACGGAGCCCGCAAGGGCCTCGCCGACACCGCCCTGCGGACTGCCGACTCCGGGTATCTGACGCGCCGTCTGGTCGACGTCGCGCAGGACGTCATCGTCCGCGAGGAGGACTGCGGCACCGACCGCCGGTTCCCGATGCAGATCGCGGAGAAGGGTGCCGACGGCACCCTCCGCAAGCTGGACAACATCGAGAACACCGGCACCGGCCGTAGCCTCTCCGAGGACGTGGTGGGCCCGGACGGCACCGTGCTCGCGCAGGCCAACGACGACACCACCGAGTCGCTCATCGAGCAGCTCGTCGAGGCGGGCGTCGAGATGGTCCGGGTGCACAACGTCCTGGTCTGCGAGGCGAAGGTCGGTGTCTGCGCCAAGTGCTACGGCCGCTCGCTTGCCGCTGGCAAGCGGGTGGACGTGGGCGAGGCGGTCGGCATCGTCGCCGCGCAGTCCATCGGCGAGCCCGGCACCCAGCTGACGATGCGTACCTTCCACACCGGCGGTGTGGCGGGTGCCGACATCACGCACGGCCTGCCGCGAATCACCGAGCTGTTCGAGGCCCGCATCCCCAAGGGCATGGCTCCGATCAGCGAGGTGGCCGGCCGGGTCAAGGTCGAGGAGACGGAGAAGACCAGGAAGATCGTCATCGTCCCCGACGACGGTGCCGACGAGGTCGCCTACCAGGTCCCGATGCGGTCCCGGCTGTTCGTCCAGGACGGCGGTCACGTCAACGTCGGCGACCAGCTCATCGCCGGCGCGGTCAACCCGCACGAGGTGCTCCGCATCCTCGGTTCCCGCGAGGTGCAGAAGCACCTGGTGGCCCAGGTGCAGGAGGTCTACCGGTCGCAGGGCGTGTCGATCCACGACAAGCACATCGAGATCATCATCCGCCAGATGCTCAAGCGGGTGAACGTCCTGGAGTCCGGCGACACCGAGATGCTGCCGGGCGAGCTGGTGGAGCGGCTGCGCTTCGAGGAGCAGAACCGCGCCGTGGTGAACGACGGCGGCACCCCGGCCTCTGGCCGCCCGGTGCTCATGGGTATCACCAAGGCGTCGCTCGCCACCGAGTCGTGGCTGTCCGCCGCTTCCTTCCAGGAGACGACGCGGGTGCTCACCGACGCGGCGATCCACGCCAAGTCGGACTCGCTGCTCGGCCTGAAGGAGAACGTGATCATCGGCAAGCTCATCCCGGCCGGCACCGGCATGCAGGTGTACCGGAACATCCGGGTCGAGCCCACCGATGACGCGCGCTCCACTGCCTACCCGGCCACGGCCTACCAGGAGGCGGAGAGCTACCCGTTCGGTCAGGGCACCGGCGAGGCGGTTCCGCTCGAGGACTACGACCTGGGCGCCTACAACAGGTAGCCAGGGACGGAAGTCAGCCGCGAGCGGCCGGGTCCTTCGGGTCCGGCCGCTCGCGGCGTTTGGCGGGAATGCCGCGGCGGACCCCCGTGTTACAAGATTTCGGGCACACGTAGGGGTAGTCTGCGCGTGCTTCGGGGAACCGGTAGACTTATCAACGGAAAGCCGTGCGGGTAGGCCAAAGCTGATTTGGTCGGCGAGCATACGGGTGGTACCTTTAACATTCGTGCCCGTCTCCGCGCGGGCGCCTGCGTGCCAGCAGATCGGCGAGACGTTGGGGTCGATGAGATCCGAGACGGGTGGCCGGACAGCTGGCCGTGTGGACTCTCTCCCTTTGCGGTCCAGATTCAGCTGAGTGTGGACTGCTGACCCGTGAGATGGTGTTCGCCGTCGGCCGGAGGCCAAGCGCGACACACCCGACCTCGGGGGTCGGCGGAGAGCGAAAACTTGCAGGTCAAACGGGTGAAATTGGCGGGAAACCGGCGATTTTCTAGCTCGGCACTGTGCGCCCGTTAGCGGGAAAGCCTGTGGCGAGTCCGCGAGCTTGACAGTAGGAACACGACGGGAAGACGGAGACTCGGTTGCCCACGATCCAGCAGCTGGTCCGCAAGGGCCGGCAGGACAAGGTGTCGAAGAACAAGACGCCGGCGCTCAAGCAGAGCCCGCAGCGCCGTGGTGTGTGCACGCGCGTCTACACGACCACGCCCAAGAAGCCGAACTCGGCGCTGCGCAAGGTCGCCCGCGTCCGGCTGACGAGCCAGATCGAGGTCACCGCCTACATTCCGGGCGTGGGGCACAACCTCCAGGAGCACTCGATCGTGCTGGTTCGCGGCGGGCGTGTGCGTGACCTGCCGGGTGTCCGCTACAAGATCATCCGCGGTTCGCTGGACACCCAGGGTGTCCGCAACCGCAAGCAGGCTCGCAGCCGCTACGGCGCGAAGAAGGAGAAGAGCTGAGATGCCGCGTAAGGGCCCCGCGCAGAAGCGGCAGCTGGTCACCGACCCGGTGTACGGCTCGCCGCTCGTTACCGCGCTCGCCAACAAGATCCTCAAGGACGGCAAGCGCTCGCTTGCCGAGCGCACCGTGTACGGCGCACTCGAGGGCTGCCGCGAGAAGAACGGCAACGACCCGGTGGTCACCCTCAAGCGCGCGCTTGACAACGTCAAGCCCACCCTTGAGGTCCGCAGCCGCCGCGTCGGCGGCGCCACCTACCAGGTTCCTGTGGAGGTGCGCGCATCGCGCAGCACCACCCTGGCCCTGCGCTGGATCGTCCTGTACGCGCGCCAGCGCCGCGAGAAGACGATGACCGAGCGGCTGATGAACGAGCTGCTCGACGCCAGCAATGGCCTTGGCGCGAGCGTCAAGCGCCGCGAGGACACTCACAAGATGGCGGAGTCCAACAAGGCCTTCGCGCATTACCGCTGGTAACACCCAGAACTAGTATGAAGGACGCTTAACGTGGCCACCCAGACCGCCGCAGACCTCGCCAAGGTCCGAAACATCGGGATCATGGCGCACATCGACGCGGGCAAGACGACGACGACCGAGCGGATCCTCTTCTACACCGGCATCAACTACAAGATCGGTGAAGTCCACGATGGCGCGGCCACCATGGACTGGATGCCGCAGGAGCAGGAGCGCGGCATCACGATCACGTCCGCCGCGACCACCACGTCGTGGCTGGACCACACCATCAACATCATCGACACGCCGGGACACGTCGACTTCACCGTCGAGGTGGAGCGTTCCCTGCGCGTGCTCGACGGTGCCGTCGCAGTGTTCGACGCGGTGGCCGGCGTTGAGCCCCAGTCGGAGACGGTCTGGCGGCAGGCGGACAAGTACGACGTGCCGCGAATCTGCTTCGTGAACAAGATGGACCGGGTGGGCGCGGAGTTCCACCGCTGCGTGGAGATGATGATCAGCCGCCTGGGCGCGACCCCGGCTGTCATTCAGCTCCCGTGGGGCGTCGAGTCCGACTTCCGCGGCGTGATCGACCTGGTGCGCATGCGCGCGCTGCAGTGGACGACCGAGGGCAAGGGCGACAAGTACGACGTCGTCGACATCCCGGCCGACCACGCGGAGGCGGCCCGCGAGTGGCGGGACCGGCTGCTTGAGACCGTCGCGGAGAACGACGACGAGATGATGGAGCTTTATCTCGGCGGCGAGGAGCCCACCGAGGACCAGCTCGTCGCGGCGATCCGCCGGGCGACGCTGGCCAGCGCCATCAACCCGGTGCTGTGCGGCACGGCCTTCAAGAACAAGGGCGTGCAGCCCATGCTCGACGCCATCGTCGCCTACCTGCCGTCCCCGATCGACATCCCGTCGATCAAGGGCCACGCTCTTGGCCACGAGGACCAGGTCGTCGAGCGGCACGCCGACCCGGACGAGCCGTTCTCCGCCCTGGCCTTCAAGATCATGGCGGACCCGCACCTGGGCAAGCTCACCTACATCCGCATCTACTCGGGAACCCTCGAGACCGGCACGCAGGTGCTGAACTCGATCAAGGACCGCAAGGAGCGGATCGGCAAGATCTACCAGATGCACGCGAACAAGCGCGAGGAGCGCCCGTCCGCGGTCGCCGGGTCGATCGTCGCCGTGATGGGCCTCAAGGACACCACGACCGGTGACACGCTGTGCGCGCAGAACGCGCCGGTGATCCTCGAGTCCATGACCTTCCCCGCGCCCGTCATCAACGTGGCGATCGAGCCGAAGACCAAGGGCGACCAGGAGAAGCTGGGCACCGCTATTCAGCGGCTCGCCGAGGAGGACCCGACCTTCCAGGTCAGGACCGACGAGGAGACCGGGCAGACCATCATCGCGGGCATGGGCGAGCTGCACCTTGAGGTGCTTGTCGACCGGATGCGCCGCGAGTTCAAGGTCGAGGCGAACATCGGCCGCCCGCAGGTGGCCTACCGCGAGACCGTGCGCAAGCTGGTCGAGAAGGTCGAGTACACGCACAAGAAGCAGACCGGCGGTTCCGGTCAGTTCGGTCGCGTGATCATTAACCTGGGGCCGACGGGCGGTGACGGCGGCGGTTATGAGTTCGAGAACAAGGTGACCGGCGGCCGGATCCCGCGGGAGTACATCCCGTCGGTCGACGCCGGATGCCAGGAAGCCGCCGAGTTCGGCGTGCTGGCTGGGTTCCCGATGGTCGACGTCAAGGTGACGCTGACCGACGGTGCCTACCACGAGGTGGACTCCTCGGAGCTCGCCTTCAAGATCGCTGGCTCGATGGCCTTCAAGAAGGCCGCCGCGCTGGCCAACCCTGTCCTGCTCGAGCCGGTCATGAGCGTCGAAGTCACCACACCCGATGAGTACATGGGTGACGTGATCGGCGACCTCAACAGCCGGCGCGGTCAGATGCAGGCCATGGAGGAACGAACCGGGGCCCGGGTTATCAAGGCCCTCGTTCCGCTCTCGGAGATGTTCGGTTACGTCGGCGACCTGCGTTCTAAGACGCAGGGACGGGCGAACTACAGCATGCAGTTCGACTCGTACGCCGAGGTGCCGCCGGGCATCGCCAAGGAGATCATCGCCAAGGCGCGCGGCGAGTAGCAGTCACCGCAGCGCGCAACAGCAGGCATTAGGAACCCAGAATCACTCCAGACCCACCGCGGTGGGCCGGATCGCAACGAGGAGAAACCAGTGGCGAAGGCAAAGTTCCAGCGGACTAAGCCGCACGTCAACATCGGCACCATCGGGCACATCGACCACGGTAAGACGACGCTGACCGCGGCGATCACCAAGGTGCTGCACGACAAGTACCCGGATGTCAATCCTTTCTACGCGTTCGACCAGATCGACAACGCGAAGGAGGAGAAGGAGCGCGGCATCACGATCTCGATCTCGCACGTCGAGTATCAGACCGAGAAGCGGCACTACGCGCACGTTGACTGCCCGGGTCACGCGGACTACGTCAAGAACATGATCACCGGTGCCGCCCAGATGGACGGCGCGATCCTCGTGGTCGCGGCCACCGATGGCCCGATGCCGCAGACCCGCGAGCACGTGCTGCTCGCCCGCCAGGTCGGCGTGCCGTACATCGTCGTCGCGCTCAACAAGTGCGACATGGTGGACGACGAGGAGATCCTCGAGCTCGTCGAGCTTGAGGTTCGCGAGCTGCTCACCCAGTACGAGTTCCCGGGCGACGACCTTCCGGTCATCCGGGTGGCGGCCGCCCCGGCCCTCCAGGGCGACGAGAAGTGGGGCGAGTCGGTCCTCGAGCTGATGAACGCCGTGGACGACGCCATCCCCGAGCCGGTGCGCGAGGTCGAGAAGCCGTTCCTCATGCCCGTCGAGGACGTGTTCTCGATCACCGGCCGCGGCACCGTGGTGACCGGCCGGATCGAGCGCGGTGTCATCCACACCGGCGAGACCGTGGACATCATCGGCATCAAGGAGAAGCACACCTCCACCACCGTCACCGGCGTGGAGATGTTCCGCAAGCTCCTCGACGAGGGCCAGGCCGGCGACAACGTGGGCCTGCTGCTCCGCGGCATCAAGCGCGAGGACGTGGAGCGCGGCCAGGTCATCATCAAGCCGGGCACCAACACCCCGCACACCGAGTTCGAGGGCCAGGTCTACATCCTGTCCAAGGAGGAGGGCGGCCGCCACACGCCGTTCTTCAACAACTACCGGCCGCAGTTCTACTTCCGTACCACCGACGTGACCGGCGTGGTCACGCTGCCGGAGGGCACGGAGATGGTGATGCCGGGTGACCGCACCGACATGTCGATCTCGCTGATCCAGCCGATCGCCATGGAAGAGGGTCTGAAGTTCGCGATCCGCGAGGGTGGCCGGACCGTCGGCGCCGGCCGGGTCACCAAGATCAACAAGTAGCTAGGCCGTTGCGGCGGCCCGGGCCGCCTAAGGCTCAGGCCGCCGCAACAATCATGTCTGGCCCGGAGGGCTCGTCCTTCCGGGAACCCCGGCTGCGGGGCCATCCCGGCCCCGCGGTTGCGGTTGCTTCAGGGGCTCGCCCCTGTGCGTCCGTGACTGCGGGGCGGAGCGCCGCCGCAAACGATGACAGCGGCACGAGACAGAAGTAGAGGAACCGAGGCCACAATGGCGGGACAGAAGATCCGCATCCGGCTCAAGGCATATGACCACGAGATCATCGACAGCTCGGCGCGCAAGATCGTCGACACGGTGACTCGTACCGGCGCTAAGGTTGCCGGGCCCGTGCCGCTGCCTACCGAGAAGAACGTTTACTGCGTCATCCGCTCGCCGCACAAGTACAAGGACTCGCGCGAGCACTTCGAGATGCGGACGCACAAGCGGCTGATCGACATCATCGACCCGACGCCGAAGACCGTCGACTCGCTCATGCGACTCGACCTCCCGGCCGGCGTCTACATCGAGATCAAGCTCTGAGGAATCACTGATCATGGCACTGACAGGGATCCTGGGCACCAAGCTTGGCATGACCCAGGTCTTCGACGAAACCGGACAGGTAGTGCCTGTCACGGTGGTGCAGGCTGGCCCTTGTGTGGTCACGGCCGTGCGCACCCCGGACAACGACGGCTACTCCGCTGTTCAGATCGGCTTCGGGGAGATCAACCCCCGCAAGGTCACCAAGCCCGTGGCTGGCCTGTTCGAGAAGGCCGGCGTGACTCCGCGACGCTACGTCGCGGAGATCCGCACCGAGGGCGCCTCCGAGTACACGCTCGGCCAGGAGCTGACCGCCGCGCTGTTCGAGGCCGGCCAGCGGGTCGACGTGACCGGAAAGTCCAAGGGCAAGGGCTTTGCCGGCGTCATGAAGAGGCACCACTTCAAGGGCCTCTCCGCCTCCCACGGCACGCAGCGCAAGCACCGCTCGCCCGGCTCGATTGGCGCGTGCGCCACGCCGTCCCGCGTCTTCAAGGGCGTGCGGATGGCCGGCCGGATGGGCGCCGAGCGCACCACCGTGCAGAGCCTGACCGTGTACGCCGTGGACGGCGACAAGAACCTGCTGCTGATCAAGGGCGCAGTTCCCGGCCCACGCGGCGGGCTTGTCGTGGTGCGCTCCGCGGCGCGAGGAGGGAACTGATGCGCATCAACGTCGTCTCGCCATCAAGTGAGAACGCTGGCACCGCCGAGCTGCCCGACGCGATCTTCGCGGCCAAGATCAACGTGCCGCTGATGCACCAGGTGGTGGTCGCGCAGCGTGCCGCCGCAAGGCAGGGCACGCACGCTACCAAGACCCGCGGCCAGGTCCGGGGCGGCGGCAGGAAGCCGTACCGGCAGAAGGGCACCGGCCGGGCCCGTCAGGGCTCGACCCGTGCGCCGCAGTTCACCGGCGGCGGCGTGTCGCACGGCCCGGTGCCGCGCGACTACTCCCAGAAGACGCCGAAGAAGATGAAGGCCGCCGCGCTGCGCGGCGCGCTGTCCGACCGGGCCGCCAGCGAGCGCGTGTACGTGGTCTCCTCGTTCGTCGAGGGCGACGTGCCGCGGACGAAGGACGCCCTCGCCGTGCTTGCCACGGTGACCGGCGGCGCCGAGAAGAACATCCTGGTCGTCACGCTGCACGAGGACGAGCTGACCTGGAAGTCGCTGCGCAACGTCCCGGCCGTGCACCTGCTCGCCGCGGACCAGCTCAACACCTACGACGTGCTCGCCAGCGACTATGTGGTCTTCACCAAGGCCGCGCTGGACGCGTTCACGGAGAGGGGCTCGGAGTGAGCAGGATCTACAACCCCCGCGACATCCTGCTGCGGCCGGTTGTCTCCGAGAAGAGCTATGGCCTTCTCGACGAGGGCAAGTACACGTTCGTCGTCGCGCCTGACGCCAACAAGACGCAGATCAAGCAGGCGGTCGAGGAGGTGTTCCGGGTCAAGGTGACCGGCGTGAACACCCTGAACCGCCAGGGCAAGCGGCGCCGGACCCGGTTCGGCTGGGGCAAGCGAGTAGACACCAAGCGTGCCATCGTGACCCTGGCCGATGGCGACCGGATCGACATCTTCGGCGGACCGGTTAGTTAAGGAGAAGCAGGTGGCAATCCGCAAGTACAAGCCGACCACCCCAGGCCGGCGTGGCGCCAGCGGCTCCGACTTCTCCGAGATCACCCGGAGTGAGCCGGAGAAGTCGCTGGTCCGTCCGCTGCACAGCAAGGGCGGCCGGAACGTTCACGGCCGGGTCACCGCCCGGCACCAGGGCGGCGGGCACAAGCGCGCCTACCGTCTGATCGACTTCAGGCGGCACGACAAGGACGGTGTTCCGGCGAAGGTCGCGCACATCGAGTACGACCCGAACCGCACGTCGCGCATCGCGCTGCTGCACTACGCGGACGGCGAGAAGCGTTACATCCTCGCCCCGCAGGGCCTGCAGCAGGGTGACCGGGTGGAGAACGGCCATGGTGCCGACATCAAGCCCGGCAACGCGCTGCCGCTGCGGTCGATCCCGACCGGCACCGTGATCCACGCGATCGAGATGCGCCCCGGTGGTGGCGCGAAGATCGCGCGGTCGGCGGGCGCGGGCGTTCAGCTGCTGGCCAAGGAGGGTGGCTACGCGACCCTGCGCATGCCCTCCGGTGAAATCCGGCGGGTCAGCGTGGAGTGCCGCGCGACCGTCGGTGAGGTCGGCAACTCCGAGCACGGCAACATCAAGCTCGGCAAGGCGGGCCGCAACCGCTGGAAGGGCAAGCGGCCGTCGGTCCGTGGCGTCGCCATGAACCCGGTCGACCACCCGCTCGGCGGTGGCGAGGGCAAGAGCTCTGGCGGTCGCCACCCGGTCAGCCCGTGGGGTAAGCCGGAAGGCCGTACCCGCCGGGCCCACAAGCCCAGTGACCGGCTGATCAGCCGCCGCCGCGGCAAGAACAAGCGGTAGGGAGCAAGCCTCGATGCCTCGTAGCCTTAAGAAGGGGCCCTTCGTCGACGACCACCTGATGAAGAAGGTGGACGTGCAGAATGAAAAGGGCACCAAGACTGTTATCAAGACCTGGTCCCGCCGGTCCATGATCGTTCCGGCGATGCTCGGTCACACCATCGCGGTCCACGACGGCCGCAAGCACATCCCGGTGTTCGTCACCGAGTCGATGGTTGGCCACAAGCTCGGCGAGTTCGCGCCAACGCGGACCTTCCGCAGCCACGTCAAGGATGACCGGCGCAGCCGGCGATAAGCCTGAGAAGAGGGAAACACCAATGGAAGCCAGGGCTAGGGCGCGGTACGTACGCGTCACGCCGATGAAGGCGCGCCGGGTGGTGGACCTGATCCGCGGGCTGCCCGCCGACCAGGCGCAGGCGGTGCTCCAGTTCGCACCGCAGGCCGCGAGCGAGACCGTGGGCAAGGTACTTGCCAGCGCGATCGCCAACGCCGACCACATCGGCGGACGGGACCGGGGCATGCTCTGGGTCTCCACCGCATACGTCGACGAGGGTCCCACGCTCAAGCGGTTCAGGCCGCGGGCGCAGGGCCGCGGATACCGGATCAACAAGCGGACGAGCCACATCACCGTCGTGGTCTCCGACGAGACTGAGGGAGGGAACCGCTAGTGGGACAGAAGGTTAACCCGCACGGGTTCCGCCTGGGCATCACCACGGACTTCAAGAGCCGCTGGTACGCGGAGAAGAAGTACAAGGACTACGTTGCCGAGGACGTCGCGATCCGCCGCATGCTGCAGAAGGGCATGGAGCGGGCGGGCATCTCCAAGGTCGAGATCGAGCGGACCACGGACCGGGTGCGGGTGGACATTCACACTGCGCGTCCCGGCATCGTGATCGGCCGCCGCGGCGCGGAGGCGGACAGGATCCGCGGCGACCTGGAGAAGCTCACCGCCAAGCAGATTCAGCTGAACATCCTCGAGGTGAAGAACCCCGAGGTCGACGCCCAGCTTGTCGCGCAGGGCGTGGCGGAGCAGCTGTCCAGCCGGGTCTCCTTCCGGCGGGCCATGCGCAAGGCCATGCAGAGCGCCACCAAGGGCGGCGCGAAGGGCATCCGGGTGCAGTGCTCCGGGCGCCTGGGCGGCGCCGAGATGTCGCGCAGCGAGTTCTACCGCGAGGGCCGGGTTCCGCTGCACACGCTGCGTGCGGACATCGACTTCGGGTTCTACGAGGCGCGCACGACCTTCGGCCGGATCGGCGTCAAGGTCTGGATCTACAAGGGCGACGCGGCTCCCACCAGGGCAGGCCGCGAGGCACAGCAGGCCGCTCTTCGCGCCGCGCAGCAGCGCGCAGGCGGCGGCGGCCGCGAGCGCCCGCAGGCGCGGCGGCCCCGTCGCGGCGACCGCCCGGACAACCGTAGCGACCGTCCCGAGCGGACCTCCGCTCCGGCGGAGCCGCAGGCTGAGACCTCTGGGGAGAGCTGAGACCAATGCTGATTCCGCGTAAGGTCGCGCACCGCAAGCAGCACCGTCCGCACCGGACCGGCGCCGCGAGCGGTGGCACCAGGGTTTCGTTCGGCGAGTTCGGCATCCAGGCCCTTGAGCACGCCTACGTGACCAACCGCCAGATCGAGGCGGCCCGAATCGCGATGACCCGGCACATCCGCCGTGGCGGCAAGGTGTGGATCAACATCTACCCGGACCGTCCGCTGACCAAGAAGCCGGCCGAGACGCGAATGGGCTCAGGCAAGGGATCGCCCGAGTGGTGGATCGCCAACGTCAAGCCCGGCCGGGTCATGTTCGAGCTGTCCGGTGTCGCAGAGCCGGTGGCCCGCGAGGCGCTGCGCCGCGCGATCCACAAGCTGCCCATGAAGTGCAAGATCGTGACGCGAGAGGTGGGTGAGGGCTGATGGCCACGAGCTTGACCGCCTCAGAGCTTCGCTCGTCCTCCCCGGAGGAACTGACCAGCAAGCTGGCCGAGGCCAAGGAGGAGCTGTTCAACCTCCGCTTCCAGAGCGCAACCGGTCAGCTGGAGAGCCACGGGCGCCTGCGTGCCGTGCGCAAGGAGATCGCCCGCATCTACACGGTGCTGCGGGAACGAGAGCTCGGCATCATCATCGATGTCGAGGATGAGAGTGGCGCGGACGTCGAAGGGAGCGCGAAGTGAGCACCAATCCGGCCGAAGCTGTAGCCGAAGAGGCTGCCGAGCAGCGCGGCTACCGGAAGACCCGCGAGGGCCTCGTGGTCAGCGACAAGATGGACAAGACCGTCGTCGTCGCCGTCGAGGACCGCGTGAAGCACCCCAAGTACGGCAAGGTTCTGCGCCGTACCAAGAAGTACAAGGCACATGACGAGAAGAACGAGTGTGGCGTCGGTGACCGCGTACTGCTGATGGAGACCCGGCCGCTCTCCGCCACCAAGCGGTGGCGCGTTGCCGAGATTCTCGAACGAGCCAAGTAGCAATAAGGACGAATCGCCGGCGGAACACACCGGCGTGACGAAGCAGGAGTTGACGTGATCCAGCAGGAGTCGCGGCTTAAGGTCGCCGACAACACGGGTGCCAAGGAGATCCTGTGCATCCGCGTGCTCGGCGGCAGCGGCCGGCGATACGCGGGCATCGGTGACGTCATCGTGGCGACCGTCAAGGACGCGCTGCCCGGGGCTGGCGTCAAGAAGGGCGACGTCGTCAAGGCGGTCGTAGTACGTACCCGCAAAGAGCGCCGCCGCGCAGACGGTTCCTACATCCGCTTCGACGAGAACGCCGCCGTCCTCATCAGGGACGGCGGGGATCCGCGTGGCACCCGCATCTTCGGCCCGGTCGGCCGTGAGCTGCGGGAAAAGCGCTTCATGCGGATTATCTCGCTGGCGCCGGAGGTGCTCTAGATGAAGATCAAAAAGGGTGACCACGTCATGGTCATGGCCGGCAAGGACAAGGGCGCTACCGGGACGGTCATCGCGGCCTACCCGACGGCGAACAAGGTCCTCGTCGAGGGCGTGAACATGATCAAGAAGAACAAGAAGGTGACCAACCAGGGATTCCGCGGTGCCAAGGAAGGCGGCATCGTGACCCAGGAGGCGCCGATTGACGTGAGCAACGTACAGCTGGTCGACCCGGAGACCAAGCGCCCGGCGCGGGTGGGTTACAAGATCAACGAGGACGGCACGAAGGTCCGCGTTCTGCGTCCGAGCGGGAAGGAAATCTGATGGCGACCGAGGCGTCGGCTCTGCCGCGGCTCAAGGAGAAGTACCGCACCGAGATCGCGCCCGCGCTGAAGGACGAATTCGGTTACGCCAACGTGATGCAGATCCCGGGGCTGACCAAGATCGTCGTCAACATGGGTGTCGGCGAGGCGGCGCGGGACGCGAAGCTGATCGACGGAGCCGTCAGGGACCTGGCCGCGATCACCGGCCAGAAGCCGGCTGTGGCGCGCGCCAAGAAGTCCATCGCCCAGTTCAAGCTGCGCGAGGGCATGCCGATCGGCGCGCACGTCACGCTGCGCGGCGACCGGATGTGGGAGTTCCTCGACCGGCTGCTCGCGATCGCGCTGCCCCGCATCCGTGACTTCCGCGGGCTGAACCCCCGCCAGTTCGACGGTCAGGGGAACTACACCTTCGGTCTCACCGAGCAGGTCATGTTCCACGAGATCGACCCGGACAAGGTGGACAGGCAGCGGGGGATGGACATCACCCTCGTCACCACGGCGACCACCGACGACGAGGGCCGCGCGCTGCTTCGCCAGCTCGGCTTCCCGTTCGCCGAAATGAGCTCCGTGCCACCGAAGCCGAAGAAGAAGTCCGGTCCGCGCACCGGGAGGAGGTAGAACATGGCTAAGAAGGCCCTGGTCGTCAAGGCCAGCCGCAAGCCGAAGTTCGAAGTGCGGGCATACACGCGGTGCACCCGCTGTGGCCGCCCGCGTGCCGTCTACCGCAAGTTCGGCCTGTGCCGCATCTGCTTCCGGAGCATGGCGCACCGCGGCGAGCTGCCCGGCATCACGAAGTCCAGCTGGTAAGAAGATTCTCTACGCGCCGAAGGTCCGTCCGCTGAGCCCGCACAGGGCGAACAGGGGCGGAAACCGCGGCGAGGAAGGCCAAGACGGCCATGTCAATGACCGACCCAATCGCGGACATGCTTACTCGTCTGCGCAACGCCAACTCGGCTTACCACGACACCGTGGGCATGCCGTACTCAAAGATCAAGTCGCACATCGCGGAGATCCTCCAGCAGGAGGGCTACATCGCGGGCTGGCGCATCGAGGACGCCGAGGTCGGCAAGGACCTCGTGGTCACGCTGAAGTACGGCAACTCGCGTGAGCGCTCGATCGCCGGGATCAAGCGGGTTTCCAAGCCCGGCCTGCGCGTGTACGCGAAGAAGGACAACCTGCCCCGGGTGCTCGGCGGGCTCGGCGTCGCGATCATCTCGACGTCCGGCGGCCTGATGACCGACAAGCAGGCCAAGAAGAGTGGAGTGGGCGGGGAAGTCCTCGCCTACGTCTGGTAAGGGAGGGGAGGAACAAAATGTCACGCATCGGACGTCTCCCCATTCCCGTTCCCAGCGGAGTGGACGTGGCCATCGACGGCCAGGCGGTCAGTGTCAAGGGGCCCAAGGGCGCCCTGAGCCTCACCGTCGCCGAGCCGATCATCGTGGTCCAAGAGGACGGTCAGCTCAAGGTCACCAGGCCGAGCGACGAGGGTAAGGTCCGTGCGCTGCACGGCCTGTCCCGGACGCTCATCGCCAACATGGTGACCGGTGTCACCACCGGGTTCAGCAAGACCCTCGAGATCGTCGGCGTTGGTTACCGGGTTGCCGCCAAGGGCAAGGACCTCGAGTTCTCCCTCGGCTTCAGCCACCCGGTTCTCGTGACGCCGCCCGAGGGGATCACCTTCCGCGTCGAGGCGCCGACCAGGTTCGTGGTCGAGGGCATCGACAAGCAGCTGGTGGGCGAGACCGCGGCCCGGATTCGCAAGATCCGCAAGCCCGACCCGTACAAGGCCAAGGGCGTGCGGTACCAGGGCGAAGTCATCCGCCGCAAGGTCGGGAAGGCTGGTAAGTAGTCATGGCTGGTACCCAGGCCAAGAGGTCATCCATCGAATACGCGACCGGACGGGTGGGGCCGCGCACCGCGGCGAAGACTCGCGCCCGCATTCGGCGTCACCTGCGAGTTCGCAAGAAGGTCACCGGCGACGCGGCGCGTCCGCGCCTGGTGGTCAACCGCTCCGCGAAGCACATCTTCGTGCAGGTCGTGGACGACACCGCGGGTCGCACCCTGGTGTCCGCGTCCACCCTGGACGAGTCGATCAAGTCCGCCGATGGCGACAAGACCGCCAAGGCCAAGCTGGTCGGTGCGCTCGTCGCCGAGCGGGCGAAGACCGCGGGCATCAGCGCCGTGGTCTTCGACCGTGGCGGCTACCAGTACCACGGCCGCGTGGCCGCGCTCGCGGACAGCGCGCGGGAAGCCGGGCTGACGCTGTGATGGACGATAGGAAGGAAAGCTAATGCCAGGAGCTCCGCGGCGCGGCGGCCAGGGCGGCGGCGAGCGGCGCGAGCGCCGCGACGACCGCCGCGGCGGTCAGACCGAGAAGCAGAACGTCTACCTGGAACGCGTGGTTGCCATCAACCGCGTGGCCAAGGTGGTCAAGGGCGGTCGCCGGTTCAGCTTCACCGCGCTCGTCGTGGTGGGTGACGGCAACGGCATGGTCGGTGTCGGCTACGGGAAGGCCAAGGAGGTGCCCGCGGCGATCGCCAAGGGCGTCGAAGAGGCCAAGAAGCACTTCTTCCGGGTGCCCCGCATCGCCACCACCATCCCGCACACTGTCCGGGGCGAGGCGGCGGCCGGCGTGGTGCTGCTCAAGCCGGCCAGCCCCGGTACCGGCGTCATCGCCGGCGGCCCGGTCCGCGCCGTGCTTGAGTGCGCCGGGATCGGCGACGTGCTGTCGAAGTCGATGGGCTCGTCCAACTCGATCAACGTCGTGCACGCCACCGTGGCCGCGCTCAAGGACCTGAGCCGTCCGGAGGAGATCGCGGCCAAGCGCGGCCTGCCGATCGAGGACGTGGCGCCGAAGGCGATGCTCGCGGCGCGTGCCGCGGCCAGCGCGTAGAGGAGGGGAACCCAATGACTCAGCTCAAGGTGACCCAGGTCAAGTCGAAGATCGGCGGGAACAGCACGCAGCGGGGTACGCTGCGGTCGCTTGGCCTGCGCAAGATCGGCCAGTCGACGGTCCGGCCGGATACCCCCGTCTTCCGGGGCATGATCCACACGGTCCGCCACCTGGTCCGGGTAGAGGAAGTGGACTAGCCATGCTGAAGCTGCATGACCTGCGGCCGGCCCCCGGTGCCCACAAGGAAAAGCAGCGGCTCGGCCGTGGCGAGGGCTCCAAGGGCAAGACGGCGGGCCGTGGCACCAAGGGCACCAAGGCCCGCTACCAGGTGCCGATCGGGTTCGAGGGTGGCCAGATGCCGATGCACCGGCGGCTGCCCAAGCTCAAGGGCTTCTCGAACGCCAAGTTCAAGACCGAGTACCAGGTCGTCAACATCGGGCGGCTCGCCGAGCTGTTCCCGTCTGGCGGCGAGGTGACTCCCGAGTCCCTGGCCGACGGCGGCGCGGTGCGCCGTGGCGAGCTCGTCAAGGTGCTCGGCAACGGTGACCTGTCCGTGGCGTTGCGCGTGAGCGCGCACGCTGTCTCGGCTTCTGCTCGGCAGAAGATCGAGGCAGCGGGCGGAACGGTCACGCTGCTCGGTTAGGCTCAGGTAAGCCACCACATAGTGGACACTGAGTCCGCACCCAAGGCTGGCTCGTCCAGGGGGAGGCCCCTCGGACGAGCTAGCTGCATGGGTGCGCCTCCGGGTAGGATACGGAAGCCGCTGATACGCAGGTTCCGCCGATGAAGAGGGATCACGCATGCTGACCGCGTTCATCCGGGCGTTCAGGACGCCCGACCTGCGCAAAAAGCTGCTTTTTACGCTTGGCATTATCGCGCTGTTCAGGTTCGGCTCGTCGCTGCCCGCCCCGGGCATCGACCAGTCCAACGTGTCGCACTGCGCAGGCGTCGCGGCCCAGTCCGGCCTGGCGAGCACACTGCAGATCGTCGACCTGCTGAGCGGAAACGCGCTCAAGTACATGTCGGTGTTCGCGCTCGGCATCATGCCGTACATCACCGCGAGCATCATTCTCCAGCTGCTCACCGTGGTCATCCCGCGGCTCGAAACGCTGAAGAACGAGGGCCAGGCCGGCCAGGCGAAGATCACGCAGTACACCAGGTACCTGACGATCGGCCTGGCGGTGCTCCAGTCCACCGGGTACATCGAACTCGCCCGCAGCGGCACGCTCTTCCCGAACTGCGACATCAACACCTACCCGATCATCCCCCACGCGTCGGTCTTCAGCATCGCGACGATGGTGACCACCATGGTGGCGGGCACCGCGGTCATCATGTGGATGGGCGAGCTCATCACCGACCGCGGCGTCGGCAACGGCATGTCGGTCATGATCTTTACGCAGGTCATCGCGGTCATCCCCGGCGAGCTGCTGACGATCTTCCAGACGAAGAAGGCGTTCACCGGCATTCTCTCGGTGCTCGTGGTCTTCGTGGTTATCGCGTTCGTGGTCTTCATGGAACAGGCGCAGCGGCGCATCCCCGTACAGTACGCCAAGCGCATGGTGGGCCGGCGGATGTACGGCGGCACGTCCACCTATATCCCGATGAAGGTGAACCTGGCGGGCGTCATCCCGGTCATCTTCGCGTCCAGCCTGCTGTACATCCCGCAGCTCGCGATATCGCTGTTCGGCAGCCAGACCCACCCGCAGGGCTGGGTCTCCTGGGTGCAGCGCTACCTAGAGGTCGGCAACTCAGGGACGCTGTCCACGATGTGGATCTACCTGCTCGCCTTCTTCGTGCTGATCATCGCGTTCACGTTCTTCTACGTGTCGATCACGTTCAACCCGGTCGAAGTAGCCGACAACATGAAGAAGTACGGCGGCTTCATCCCCGGCATCAGGCCAGGACGGCCCACCGCCGAGTACCTCAGCTACGTGCTCACCAGGCTCACCGCTCCCGGGTCGCTCTACCTCGGCCTCGTCGCGCTCTTCCCGCTCGTCGCGCTCGCTCAGCTCGGCGTGGGTAACCAGTTCCCGTTCAGCGGCGTGAGCCTGCTCATCATGGTCGGCGTCGGCCTGGACACGGTCAAGCAGATCGAGAGCCAGCTGCAGCAGCGCAATTACGAAGGTTTCCTGCGGTAGTGCGCATCGTCCTTGTCGGGCCCCCCGGAGCGGGCAAAGGGACTCAGGCCCACTTCATCGCGTCCCACCTGGCGATCCCGCGCATTTCGACAGGTGACATCTTTCGGTACAACGTCGCGAACAACACCGACCTTGGCGTGAAGGCCAAGGAGTACATGGACCGCGGTGACCTCGTGCCCGACGAGGTCACCGTGGCGATGGTCAGGGACCGGCTTGCCGAGGCGGACGCCAAGGCGGGCTTCCTGCTCGACGGCTTTCCGCGGAACGTCCCCCAGGCCGATACGCTGAAGAAGATGCTTGCCGAGCTCGACCAGCGGCTGACGGTCGTGCTCGAACTCGTCGTTGACGAGGAGGAGGTCGTCCGGCGGCTGTCCGGGCGGCGCACCTGCCGGCGCTGCGAGCGGGTCTGGCACCTGCTTTACGACCCGCCGTCGCAGCCCGGAATCTGCGACGACTGCGGCGGCGAGCTGTTCCAGCGAGACGATGACAAGGAAGAGGTCATCAGGCACCGCCTCGTGGTGTACAGCTCACAGACGTCGCCGCTGATCGCCTTCTATGCCGACGAGGGAATCCTGGTCGGCCTTGACGCGACAGGGCCGGTTGAAGAGGTCACTGCGCGCGCGCTTTCCGCGCTGCAGCCGTATGTTCACTGAAAGACCAGGCGCGCGGCTCTGCGGGTAGCGTGGAATCTGGAGGTGCGGCATGCGGCTGCGGAAGGAACCGGCTATTCAGGTCAAGTCGCCTGAGCAGATTGACCGCATGCATGCGGCCGGCCAGGTCGTCGCGCGGACGCTGACGGTGCTCAAGGAGGCCGTGCGGCCGGGGATCAGCACGGCCGAGCTTGACTCGATCGCCGAGCGCGAGATCCGGGCGGCCGGGGCCGTGCCGTCGTTCCTCGGCTACTTCGGCTTTCCCGCTTCGATCTGCACGTCGCTCAACGAGCAGGTGGTGCACGGCATCCCGAGCTGGGATCAGGTGCTGCGGACCGGCGACGTGATCTCCATCGACTGCGGCGCCATTCTCGACGGATGGCACGGGGACTCCGCCCTGTCCCTCGGCGTGGGTGAGATCGATCCCGCCGACCAGGCGCTGCTCGACGCCTGCCAGGCATCGATGTGGGCCGGGATAGCTCAGGCGGTCCCCGGCGGCCGCCTGAGCGACATCTCGCACGCGGTCGAGCGGTCGGTGCGCGCCTCAGGCAGCTACGGGCTGATCCAGGAGTACACCGGCCATGGCATCGGGACGGAAATGCACATGGACCCGGCCGTCCGCAACTACGGGCCACCCGGGCAGGGGCCGCGGCTGCGGGCGGGGATGGCGCTGGCGATCGAGCCGATGATCACCCGCGGCAGCCGGCACGTCGCCGAGCTTGACGATGGGTGGACCGTCGTATCCGTGGACGGGTCGCGTTCGGCGCACTTCGAGCACACGGTGGCCATCACCCCCGAGGGTCCGTGGGTACTGACGGCACGCGAAGAGGAAAAATCAGAAACAGGCCATTCCGAACGGGTGCGGCTGACTCTGCGGGGGCCCGCCGTTTCTGTCACCGATGGCGGGCCCGATGCCGGGTGACCCGCGGCTGCGTGCCTCCGACGCGGACCGCGACCGGACGGCCGCGCTGCTGCGCGAGCATCATGCGGTTGGCAGGCTGACCGGCGAGGAGTTCGAGGAGCGGCTCGGCAAGGTGTTCGCCGCGCGGACGCTCGGCGAACTCGACGCGCTGCTCGCCGACCTGCCCGCTATCGACCTGTACCAGCTTCCCTCGGCAGGCATCCGCCCGGCGCCGCCCGGCGCGGTGCGCCGCCGCGGCGGCCCCGGGCTGAACAGGCGCGGCGATGGCCCGCCGCTGCAACGGATCACCTCCTGGCTGACCTGGACGGCTGCCAGCGGGCTGCTGCTGATCATCTGGCTCGGTGTCGGCATCGTCGCGGGCGGCGCGGCCTGGCTGCCGTGGTTTCTGCTCATCGTCATTCCGTGGGCGCTCACCATCGCCAGGCGTCCGCCGGGCCAACTCTGAGCGCGGAAGTCCGAGAGGCGTGTCAGCGGGCCTGACCTTGGCATGAAGATCCCCGACGATCCCTACCAGGTAGCAGCGGGTTACCCTTAGTGCACCTGACGGCGGGGGGTCGTGATGGCTCGTTCCAATCCCGGGACGACAGTAGAAAACGAGTTTGAGCGCGTACTGCACGATCGCTTGCTGCGAACGGTGTTCCAGCCGATCGTCAGGGTCGAGTCGGGGAAGGTGGCCGGGTACGAGGGCTTGATCCGTGGCCCGGCGGGGTCCATCTTGGAGTCGCCGGACGCGCTGATCAACGAGGCATACCGGCAGAACCGCGTCGCGGAGCTCGACTGGATCGCGCGCGCCTCGGCGAGCCGAGCCGCTCTTGCCGCCCGCCTGGCACCGAACGATCTGCTGTTCCTCAACATCGAGCCGGTGGCACTGACTTCGCACTGCCCGCCGGATCTTTGGCCGGATATCGAGGAAGCGTTCCGCAAGTTCCGTATCGTCCTGGAGATCACCGAACGGTCGCTGGACCACGATCCGCGTACCCTGCTCGAAGGCATCGCCCGGCAACGGCCGACCATCACCGGCCTGGCCCTCGACGATGTCGGCGCGGATGTCCGGGCAATGTCCTTGCTTCCGGTAGTCCGGCCAGACGTCATCAAGCTCGACTTGAAGGTGACCCAGGGTACCCCGAGCCCGGAGGCGATGACGGTCCTCCACCTTGCCTACGAGGAGGTCGAGCGAACGGGCGCCACCATCCTCGCCGAAGGCGTCGAAACCAAGCAGCACGACGAGGTGGTCCGCGCGTTCGGGGCTCCGCTGGCGCAGGGGTGGCTCTACGGGAAACCGACCGACGATCCCACGCCCGCCGAAGAACACGAGGCCCACATGTCGATCCGGTCCGAGTTGGGACTAGAGGACGTGCGCTCGCCGTTTGAGGTGCTGGGCGGCCAGCAGATCAGTCGCGCGCCCCGTGACCTGGTGCGCTGCCTGGCTGATGAGGTCTTCCGTCACGGGCAGCATCTCCAGCCTCCCGCACTCCTGCTCGTGCTCGTCCCCGACCCCCAAGTGCTAACGAAGGACCACCTGCGCGCTTTGAGCGAGATGGCCCGCCGCCAGGTAATGACCGGCGTAATCGGCGTGGGCATGCCGCCTGAGCCCGCGCCCGGCGTGCGGGGTTCACAACCACACGACCCGGCGCTAGACGGGCAGTACGCGATCATCGCGGTCAGCCCAAGCACAGCCGTGGCGGTGGTGGCGCGACAGACACATACGACCCAACCCGACTTTTACTTCGGCCTAATCCACGACCGCCCGCGGATCACGACCGCCGCCCGCTGCCTGCTGCGGCAGCTAGGACCTCAGCCTGCCAGCGGCTGACGGTGTCCGCTGACGGCGGGCGGCGGGCGGCCGGGAAGGCAGCAGCGTCAGAGGAAGTGCGCCGACTGGCTGTCACTGGACGGCGTCGCTGGCGGGGTCGGCGAGTCCGTGGGGTCCGCGGACCCGCTGGGCGCGGGGGTCGGCGCGGGGCTCGACGGGCCGGTCGGCGACGGGGTGGCGCCAGGCGGCGCGGAGCCCGTCGGCGACGGGCTGCCAGAGTCGGTCGGCGTCGGCTGAGCCGTGATCGTCGTTGTCGGTGACGGCATCGAGGTCAGTGTCGGCGACGGGCTTGGGCCACCGATGATCGTGGCACCAGTGGTGTGCTTGGCGCGCGGCACCCACAGGGCGGCGCCCGGCACGCGGAAGCCCGCGATGAGCACCACGCCGCGGTAGTGGTGCGCGGCCGCGGTCTTGGCCGGGACAACGAACGACGCCTGGTAGGCGGCGCCGAGCGCCCGACTGTTCACCCGGGTCCAGTTGCCCGCGACGAGTTCCTCGAGCACCGCCATATCGCCGGGACGTGCGGCACGCGCGATGACGATCAGGTGGTCGTTGACCTTGCCCGCGACGAGCTTGAGCCGGACGCGCGCGCCGACCGTCACCCTGACCCCGGTGCTGTGCGAGCTGCCAGGGCCGGACACCCGGAACGCGGAGGTCGTCGTCAGTCGTGGTGTCAGCAGGCGGAATCCGCCGTGCGGACCTGTCTTGCCGCTGGCCGCGAGCCGCCACGTGGTCGATCCCGCGGGGCGCTCGAGCAGCTTGACCCTGATCCCGGCGGCGGCGTGCCCGTGCTGGGTGACCCGCCCGGTGAACACGTCGACCGCGTAGGCGGGGACGTGCACGCGGGCCGCGAACAGGGTGAGCGCGAGGTGCCCGCCGGCCGTTGGCGAGGGTGTCGCGGACGTGCTGGCCGGGCACGGGCAGCCGGCCCCCTGCGGACCGCTGCCCGGAGTGCTCGCCTGGCCGGTGGCAGTGGCGGTGCGGTGCGCGTGGCCAGGGTTGGCCGGCTGCTGCTGAATGTCCGGCACGCCGAGCGGCGCGAACATGGTGTGCGCGATCTGCTGCACGGGAGCGGGCAGCGCCTGCGCGTAGGCCGCGGCGGTCACCCCGGCGAGCGCGGCGGCTCCGGCGGCCAGGACGGCGGCGAGCCTGGCGGGCAGCAGGCTGAGCGGGCTGCGCCGGGGGGCGCGGCGCGGCGACTGGCTGGCCGCGCGGAACGCGGCGAGCGCAGCATCGCGGCCCGCGAGCTCTGCGGGATCGCCGTCCGTGGTCAGCGCCATGATGAGACGGTCGAGGCCAGGTTCGCGAGGCATGCTCACTGGTCCACCCTCTCTATCTGGTGAATGCGCGGATCATCGGACAGGGCGCGCAGTCCGCGGTGGAGCGCGACCCGGACCGCGCCGGGAGACTTGCGCAGCAGTTTGGCGACGGCCTCGGTGTCCAGCCCGGCGATTACTCGCAGCGCGACTACCTCGGCCTGGTCCTTGGACAGCCCGGCGACCAAGGCGATGGCCTGCCGGGTTGACAGCCGGTGAAGCACCTCTTCCTCTACTGAACCTGCGGGTGTCGCCGCCGGCGGCATCGCCTCGGCGGTCAGTACCTTGTCACGGAATCGCGTGCGTGACCTGGCGGCGTCGACGGCCCGGTGCCTGCCGATGGTGAACAGCCAGGCCCGGAACTCATCCGCGCCGCCCTTCTTGAACTTCGGCAGGTCGCGGACCACCTGGAGCCAGGTCTCTCCGGCCACGTCGTCGACGTCATCGCAGCCGATGACCTGCAGGTAGCGGAGGAGCCGTGGCTGCAGGGCCTCCCAGAGCACCAGGAAGCCGGTCTCGTCGCCGCACCTGGCGCGGACGAGCGCATCGTCGAACGCGGTCCCGCCCGCTTCGGTCACCATCGCGTCAGCATGCTCCCACATTCGCCGCCCCGAATGCTGACATATCCCGTCTACGCCGCCTTCGCGCGCGGACAGTACGGCCGGCGGACCCGGCTCAGTGAGCCAGGCCCGCCGGCGTGTCCCCGCGCTGCGGAGGGTGGTGCCGTACGTTAGCTGTTGACCGTGACCGTCACCGGGGCGCTGTGCGCGGCCGCCAGCTTCGGCGAGCCGAAGAACACGAGCTCGAAGGTGACCGAGCCGACCGGCGGCTTGCGTACGAAGGACACCCCGCCCTTCGGGCCGGTGACGTTCACCGAGACCTTGTCCCAGTGCTTGGTGGTCGCGTTCCAGCGGTAGAGGTAAACGAGCCGCTTCGGCAGCGCCGTGGTCCCGGCGGTCAGGTCACCGCTGATCGTGGTGGTGCTTCCCACCTTGATGGTGCTCGGGTTCGCGGCGATGGTCAGCTGGGTCGCGGTCTTAGCCGGCCTGACGTGGATGGTCACCACGCCGCTGTGGCTGCCGGCAAGCGTCTTGTTGCCGGGGAAGACGAGCTCGAACCTGCTGGTGACGGAGGGCTTGACGGTGAACCGGACCCAGCCGTTCTTGCCGGTCAGGTTGGCCTTCTCCAGCACCCACTTCTTCAGCTTGACGTTGTACCGCTTCAGCTCAACAGTCTTCTTGGCGGTCGACGACTTGTCGGCGGCCCTGAGCGCGCCGCTGACCGTGTCCGTCTGCCCGGCCGTGATGGTGGACCTGCCCGCCACGATGGACAGGGTGGTGTGGGTCTTCGCCGTCGCGCCGGCGGCGCCGGCCGTGCCGACTGCCGTGCCGACCGCGGTCGCCGCGATGGCCGCGCCGACCAGGATCCGCGTGAGGGTTGAACGCATGATCTGCCTTCCGTCAGCCCCGTGCATCCGTGCCCGGGTTTACATGCCGACAGCGCACGACTGCCGAGATTCGTTACTCGCCCAGCTCACAGAGCCTGTGGCGGGCCGGATCGCGTTATCGGGTACACTTGATATGCGGATGCATCCATTCAGCCGCGCGATCCCCTGCTTGGCGTGGAGCGCCTAGTTCCACAGGGGGAATAGGTCGCGCGGTCTTGGTGTTGTGCAGCCGGTTCGCGTTCGTGGGATGGGTACAGTAGACTCTGCTGCGGCCCGTCGGCTGGCTTTCCGTCAGGTGCCGTGCTCCTTGAGAGGCACGGTGACCACGGGGGAGTGCGTCACGTTCAGCCCAGCGCTTCTCGCCTGGGCTGCTGCGGACAGCGGCGATACCAAACCATGACTACGCAGAATGAATCGCGGAGGATATGCCCAAGAAAGACGGCGCCATCGAGATCGAGGGCACGGTGGTCGAGACGTTGCCGAACGCCTTCTTCCGAGTGGAGCTGGACAACGGGCACAAGGTACTCGCCCACATCAGCGGGAAGATGCGGATGCACTACATCCGTATCCTGCCGGATGACCGGGTGGTCGTTGAGCTCAGTCCTTATGACCTGAGCCGCGGTCGCATCGTCTACCGGTACAAGTAAGGGCACCTGTCCGGGCACGTTCCCGGAGCCCAGCAAAGAGGAGAAGTTTGCCGTGAAGGTCAAGCCGAGCGTCAAGAAGATCTGCAGCAAGTGCAGGATCATCCGTCGCCACGGCCGCGTCATGGTGATCTGCTCGGACCCCCGGCACAAGCAGCGCCAGGGCTAAGCAGCGCCAGTCGCGCCTGTTTACTACTGACAACCGAATAAGCGAAGCAATACGCGCACCGCGCGCGGCCGCTGCTCCCTGCGGGGCAGCGCCGTCACCCCCGGTTGGAGGCCGGGGCCGCCTCGGGCAGGGGCGGGAGCGGGGCGGAGGACCTCCACCACACGAAGGAGAACTGCCCAAGATGGCACGTCTCTCTGGCGTCGACCTGCCGCGTGAGAAGCGGCTTGAGATCGCGCTGACATATATCTACGGCATCGGCCGCACCCGGGCCACCGAGACTCTCTCGGCAACCGGCGTGAGCGGCGACATCCGGGTTCACGCTCTCGGCGACGACGACCTGCAGAAGCTACGCGAATGGATCGACGCCAACTACCAGGTCGAGGGTGACCTCCGCCGCGAGGTGGCCGCCGACATCCGGCGCAAGATCGAGATCGGCTGCTACCAGGGCATCAGGCACCGCAGGGGGCTTCCGGTGCACGGTCAGCGGACGCAGACCAACGCGCGCACCCGTAAGGGCAAGAAGAAGACCGTCGCCGGCAAGAAGAAGGTCGGGAAGAAGTAGTAGTCCCCTTCGGGATCGATCACCTCCTAAGGAATCAGGAAGCAGATGCCGCCTCGCAAGAGCAGCCAGCAGGGCGCAGCCAAGAAGGTGCGCCGCAAGGAGCGGAAGAACGTAGCTCACGGGCACGCCCACATCCGGTCTACGTTCAACAACACCATCGTCTCGATCACCGACCCGACAGGGAACGTGATCTCGTGGGCGTCCTCAGGGCAGGTTGGGTTCAAGGGTTCGCGCAAGTCGACCCCGTACGCCGCCCAGCAGGCCGCGGAGGCCGCGGCGCGCCGTGCCATGGAGCACGGGATGCGCAAGGTCGACGTCTTCGTCAAGGGGCCGGGCTCCGGCCGGGAGACCGCCATCCGGTCACTGCAGGCGACCGGCCTTGAGGTCGGCTCGATCCAGGACGTAACCCCCGTTCCGCACAATGGCTGCCGCCCGCCGAAGCGCCGGCGCGTCTGAGGAGACATAGACAGATGGCTCGTTACACCGGGGCGGACTGCAAGCTGTGCCGCCGTGAGAAGGTCAAGCTTTTCCTCAAGGGCGCCAAGTGCGACTCGCCGAAGTGCCCGATCGAGATCCGTCCCTACCCGCCGGGTGAGCACGGCCGGATCCGCCAGAAGGACAGCGAGTACCTGCTGCAGATCCGCGAGAAGCAGAAGGCTCGCCGCATCTACGGGGTGCTCGAGAAGCAGTTCCACGGCTACTACGTCGAGGCCACCCACAAGTCCGGCCGTACCGGCGAGGCGCTGCTCCAGATCCTGGAGAGCCGTCTCGACAACGTGGTCTACCGCGCCGGCTTCGCCAAGAGCCGAGACATGGCCCGGCAGCTAGTTGGGCACGGCCACATCCTGGTCAACGGCCGCCGGGTGGACATCCCGTCCTACCGGGTGAGCGAGAACGACGTCATCGAGGTCACGGCCAAGTCGCTTGAGCTGACCCCGATGGTCGTCGCCCGCGCGGAGGCCGGCGAGCGCACCGTCCCGGCGTGGCTTGAGGTCATGCCCGACCAAATGCGCATCCTCGTCCACTCGCTCCCGGCCCGGGCTCAGATCGACACCCTGGTCCAAGAGCAGCTCATCGTCGAGTACTACTCCAAGTAGTCGGCAAAACGGCGGGGCGACAGCCGCCCTGCCGCCGTTCGCCGGTCATATAGCGGTCCGGCGGAAAGGAAAGTGTCATGCTCATCGCACAGCGCCCCTCCCTGGGGGAGGAGCAGGTCGGCGACTACCGGTCGAAGTTCACGATCGAGCCGCTGGAGCCAGGCTTCGGCTACACGATCGGCAACTCGATCCGGCGGACCCTGCTGTCTTCCATTCCGGGGGCAGCGGTCACCTCGATCCGCATCGAGGGCGTCCTGCACGAGTTCACCACGGTGCCCGGGGTCAAGGAGGATGTCACCGACGTCATCCTCAACCTCAAGCAGCTTGTCGTCTCCTCCGAGCACGACGAGCCGGTCGTCATGTACCTGCGCAAGCAGGGCCCTGGCGCGGTCACCGCGGCGGACATCGCGCCGCCCGCGGGCGTCGAGGTGCACAACCCCGAGCTGCACATCGCCACGCTCAACAGCAAGGGCAAGCTGGAGATGGAACTCACGGTCGAGCGCGGCCGCGGTTACGTCTCCGCGACGCAGAACAAGCAGCCGGGCCAGGAGATCGGCCGGATTCCGATCGACTCCATCTACTCGCCGGTGCTCCGCGTGACCTACAAGGTAGAGGCCACCCGAGTCGAGCAGCGCACCGACTTCGACCGGCTCATCCTCGACGTCGAGACCAAGCCGTGCATGCGTCCGCGGGACGCCGTAGCCAGTGCGGGCAAGACGCTGACCGAGCTGTTCGGCCTGGCTCGCGAGCTCAATGTCGACGCCGAGGGCATCGACATCGGCCCGTCGCCGAGTGACGCCGCGCTAGCGCAGGACCTGGCACTGCCGATCGAGGACCTCAACCTCACGGTCCGGTCTTACAACTGCCTCAAGCGCGAGGGCATCCACACCGTGGGTGAGCTCGTCGCCCGCAGCGAGCAGGACCTGCTCGACATCCGCAACTTCGGCGCCAAGTCGATCGAGGAAGTCAAGCAGAAGCTGGTCGACATGGGCCTGGCGCTCAAGGACTCGCCGCCCGGGTTCGACCCGAGCAGCGCCGTCGACTCCTTCGCCGGAGACGACGACGAGAGCTACGTCGAGACCGAGCAGTACTAGATCAATCAGTTAGACCCTGGCGCTAGCCGGGGGGAACAAGGGGCTTGTCCCCCCGGAAGACACGAAAGAGGGTTTCAATGCCCACGCCTACCAAGGGTGCCCGGATGGGGGGCAGCCCGGCTCACCAGAGGCACATGCTGGCGAACCTGGCTAGCTCTCTGTTCGAGCACGGGAAGATCACCACGACCGAGGCTCGTGCACGCCGCCTGCGCCCGTACGCGGAGAAGTTGATCACCCTCGCCAAGCGCGGCGACCTGCACGCCCGTCGGCAAGCGGAGACGGTGATTCTGCCTAATCACCGGAGTGCGGGATCGGGTGACCGCATCGTGCACACCCTGTTCGCCGAGATCGGCCCGGCCATGGCAGAGCGTCCAGGCGGGTACACGCGGATCACCAAGATTGGTCCCCGCAAGGGCGACGCCGCCCCGATGGCGGTCATCGAGCTGGTCAGGGAAGAGGCTGGCACCAGCAAGCCTCGCCGGCGCACTCGCCGCGCGGCCGCCCCGGCCGCGTCCGCCGCCCCGGCGGAGGCGGTCGAGGAGACCACCGACTCGGCCGCCGAGGCCGAGGAGGCCGAGGTCGTCGACACCGAGACCGCTGAGGTCGAGGACAGCGCGGCCGAGGAGACCGAGGCCGACGACGCCGAGGACACCGAGGACACCGAGGCGGACGCCGAGGCTGAGCCGGAGAAGTAACAGCTCCGTCTTGTGGCTGACGAGTACGGGCAGCTCGCGGTTGACACCGCGGCTGCCCGTTTTCGTCTTTCCTGTGAGGAGGTTGCCCTGGTGGCCGGCTCGGACGTGGTGCGGGTCAGGGTTGATCTCGCCTATGACGGCGGCGGGTTCTCCGGGTGGGCGGCGCAGCCGGAACGCAGGACCGTTGAGGGGGTGCTCTCCGAGGCGCTCGGCCACGTGCTGCGGCTGCCCGAAGCGGCCCGGCTGACCGTGGCGGGGCGGACCGACGCCGGAGTGCACGCGCGCGGGCAGGTGGCGCACGCCGACGTGCCGTCATATGCCTGGGCGGCGCACGCAGACGCGGCGCTGCGCCGGCTGTCGCGGGCACTGCCGCCCGACGTGCGGGTGCGCGCGATAGCGCAGGCGCCCGACGGATTCGACGCGCGGTTCTCCGCGCTGTGGCGACGGTACGCCTACCGGATCTGCGACGATCCGGCCCGCGCGGATCCGCTGCGGCGGCACGACACGCTGTGGAATCCGCGGCCGCTCGACCTTGCCGCGATGAACGAGGCCGCCACGGCGTTGACCGGCGAGCACGACTTCGCCTCGTTCTGCCGCAAGCGGGAGGGCGCGACCACCGTGCGGGCGCTGCGCAGGCTCGACTGGGAGCGTGGCCCGGACGGTGTGGCCACCGGCCGGGTGATCGCGGACGCCTTCTGCCACAACATGGTCCGCGCCCTCGTCGGCGCGCTGCTCCCGGTCGGTGAGGGCAGCCGTCCAACGTCCTGGCCGGCCGAGGTGCTCGCCGCCGGGGCCAGGGATCCGGCCGTCCGCGTCGTGCCGCCGCACGGCCTGTCGCTCGAAGAGGTCGGCTACCCGCCGCCGGATCAGCTGGCGGACAGGGCAGCCCTCACCCGGCGGGTTCGGACCGCGGACGCACCGGGCGAGGGCGATGCCGACGGCTTAGGCGGCGTTCTCCGTGCTGTTGTAGGCGATGACCTGGAACGAGCCGGACTTAGTGAGCCACTTTTCTGCCCTGGTGGCCGGGTTGAACCAGACGAGCTGGCCGCCCAGGCCATCGCAGCCGCGCTGCCAGACGAGGAGCCGTGACGTGGTCGCGGTGACCACCACCGGGCTGTCGGTGGCGCCGGGGACGGTGACCCGGGTGACTGAGCCGTTCTTCGCCTGCTTGTTGAGCTCGAGCGTGCCGCAGGCGCCGAGGGACTGCAGGTACAGGCCGGATGACAGTTTCCAGGCGCCGATGTCGCCGAGGTCGAATCCTGTCTTGCGGACGGGGGTCAGGGCGACTGGCCTTGCGCCGTTGGCCGGCGTCAGCCACAGCTGCGGCCCGAAGCCGGTCTTCGGCATGCACTCCAGGAGAAGGGTGCTCTTGGTCCACCAGCGAACGGGGGAGCAGCCATATCTCGTATCCGCGCCTGGCACTGGCAGCTTCTTCAGCACCCCTCCTGCGTTGCTGATGAGATGCACGCCGTTCGCCGCGCCCACCGCGATCTCCGTCCCGTCCACCGAGTACACGGACGGGGGAAGGCCGAAGCCGCCGAGGTACTTGATGCTCTCCGTGACCAGCTTCTTCACCAGCCCGCCAGCCTGGGTGTAGCGGGCGATCGTGACGCTGTTGCCGCCGCTAACGTAGCCGCCGAGTATCTGCTGCCCGGTCGGTCGCGTGAAGCCGATGGGCGAGGCCTTGCCGAACGTGACGACGGTGGTCTTTCCCGTCCGCAGGTTCATCTCGCCCCACTCGGCAATGGGCCCGGTCTTGGCAGAGACGAGCTGGAACAGCGCCTCGGTCTTGCTGCCCGCCCACGCGATCAGCACTGGCGGTGCCTGCGTTGCCTTCCACATGTGCAAGGCGTATTTCGTGCCGGCCGGGCTGACCAGGTACAGCGTGGTCGGCGCCTTCTTAGTCCCTGGCGCCTTCGAGTACATGTCAAGGACCCAGCCCGGCCCAACGGACGCCCACGGCACGCTCGCCGCTGCCGTGGTCGCCTGCGTCCCCGCCGACGCGACCGCCGTACCGATGGCTCCCCCGCCGAGCACAACCGACGCGCTTATCCCGGCGATCATCGCGGCCCTGGTGCGCCGCCTTACGCTGCTGAACATCGAGCACCCCTTCGCTAAGCCCCTGTAGCGTCTCTTTGGACACCGTTGTCGCCGCGATGGTTGCGCTCGTTATAGCTTCTTAACTATTGGCCACCTAATTAGAGGTGCCTGGGGCGGACGGCGCACCAGTGACCATGCGCTGGGTGAGGCTGATGTTCGCGGTTCCCGACACCAGGTCGTTGCCGAACTGTTCCAGCTGCTTGTCCTGCGCGGACGTCGACGGCGTGGTGCCGTCAACGAACTCGGACCAGGTCAGGATCAGATAGTGGCCCTTGAACTGGGCCTCCACCACGCCCGTGCCCTTGCCGAGCTTCTGCGCGACGCCCTTGGATGCCGTCAGCGGCGCGATGAAGTCGCCCTGTCCGACGACCTTCCCGGCGTAGTGCGCCTGGTTGGTCGTCTCCAGGTTGACCACGCCGATGGTGCCCATGATCTTGCCGTCGTCCGACAGATAGGTGGCGCGCAGCACCTGCGTGCACTTGCCGGCCTTCAGCGCCTTGCTGAGGTCGGGGCCGATCACCGCGTTCGAGCAGGTCTTGTCCAGCTTCGTGGTGACGAGCTGGTAAGAGATCTTGTCCGCCTCGATCTTGAACGCGGGCGGGAACAGTTCGGTCGTCGTCAGTGCCGTCGGGTCGTCCTGGCGCAACTCGATGTGACAGTACATGCCGAGTTGCTTGTCGCACGCCTGCTGCGATGACTGTGCGCTGCCGGTGGGCAGCGGTCCAGTCACGCTCGCGGTGGTAACCGGAGACTTCGGCTTAAGGACGAAGACATAGGCCGCGGCCCCGGCGACGCCGACAACAACGACCGCGAGCGCGGCGAGCAGCAGCCGCTTGCCGCCGGACCCTCTGCCCTTGCCGCCCCTGGCCGCTCCGCGACCGCCGCGATCTCCGCCGCGCGAATCCATCTCGTCGTCGTAGCGCTCGCCGTAGGGATCGGGGGCCATGCCGTAATCGCCGTAGTCGTCGTAGCCCTGGCCGCCGCCGGGCGCGCCCTCGTACGGGGCGGGCTGACCGTAGTCGTCCTGTCCGTATCCCGGGTCTTGCCTCGGGTAGCCGCCGTCGCGGTAGTCGTCGTATTCGCTGCCGCCGACGGGGTAGCCGCCGCTTGTCCCGGGTGCCTGCTGGCTGTGTCCTTGCCGGCCGGGGGCCGGCGGGTAGCCGCGGTCGAGATCGTCGTCGCGCAGCGCGCCGCGCGGTCCCGTGCCGTACTCGTCGATGATCCGGCCGTTAAGCCGGTAGGTGCCGGTGTCCGCGAAGCTCGCGCCGTTCGCGGCCGCGGGCTGGCCGCCGTACCAGTCGTTTCCCGCGTCCTGTGCTGGGTATCCGCCTGAGCCCTGCGGCTGGGCCGGGTACCCGCCCGAGCCCTGCGGCAGTGCCGGGTATCCGCCGGACTGCTGGTAGCCGCCGTCCATCCGCGGCTGGCCGCCCGAGCGGTATCCGGGCTGCTGTGCGTAGCCGGCATTGCCGCCCCAGCCCGGCTCGGGCCCCGCGCCGTACTGACCGTCGTACTGTCCGTTGTTCTGCCCGTATCCCGGGTCCTGCCCGGGGTAGCCGTCTTCCGGCCCGTGGCCGTACCCTGCGCCGCCCGCGGCGGCATAGTCGTCGTCCTGCCAATAGCCGCGTGACCTGTCGTCCCACGCTCCAGCGGCTCCCGCTCCAGTGCCCGACGACGATTGCCGCGGCGGTTGGCGCCCCCAGGCCCCGTTCTGGCGGGAGGCGTCCTCACCCCGGTTTCCCATATCATTGAGACTAGCGTCGGTTCCACTATCGACACGGGTAGATCAGCCTTTTTGCGGCACCACGGGCCGGCCGGGCCCCGCGGCGCACGAGTCGCTGCGCGGGTGCGGTAGGCTAGTGCGGTACACGGCAGGAGGGTCTGCGCGCACTTTGGCAGCGGGCGTGGATTAGAGTATGCTGCATTGGCGTCATCCGCGACGAGCAGCATTTCCGGCTGCGATGACCCAGCTCTTGGATTGCCGGTAACTGGGTCCTGAGGATCACGAACCACATGCGAAGGCTTAACGACTGTGCGCACTTTCAGCCCGAAGGACAGTGACATCACGCGTCAGTGGCATGTCATCGACGCCACCGACGTCGTGCTCGGCCGCCTGGCCAGCCATGTGGCAGTGCTGCTGCGGGGCAAGCACAAGCCCATTTTCGCTCCGCACGTCGACACCGGTGACTTCGTCATCGTGATCAACGCGGACAAGATCGCCCTCAGCGGTGCCAAGCTGGAGGACAAGAAGGCCTACAGGCACTCCGGTTACCCGGGCGGCCTGACCGCGGTTAGCTACAAGGACATGATGGCCAAGCACCCGACGCGGGCCGTCGAGAAGGCGGTCAAGGGGATGCTTCCCAAGAACTCCCTCGGCCGCAAGACCTTGGGCAAGCTCAAGGTCTACGCGGGTCCGACGCACCCGCATCAGGCGCAGCAGCCGCAGCCGTACGAGATCCGGCAGATTTCCCAGTAGCGCCGCAAGGAAGCGTGAGGAAGAGCAACGTGGCCGAGCCCACTGGCGTAGAGACGCCCGCAGACGACACGGCTTACTTCGATCCGGAGTATGTCGCCGAGGAAGAAACCGACGGCGAGGACGCCCCGTCGGAGTACACCACCGAGTCCTCGGAGGCCGCCGCGCCGCGCGCCGCGCGCCGTCCGGTGGTCACCGGTCACGCAAACGGCCTGGGCCGCCGCAAGGAGGCCATCGCCCGCGTGCGCATCGTCCCTGGCACGGGCCAGTGGAAGATCAACGGCCGGACGCTTGAGGTCTACTTCCCGAACAAGGTTCACCAGCAGATCGTCAGCGAGCCGTTCGTGACGCTCGGCGCGGAGGGCCAGTTCGACGTCATCGCGCGCATTGGCGGCGGCGGCGTTTCCGGTCAGGCGGGCGCGCTGCGCCTAGGCGTGGCCCGCGCCCTGACGCTTGTGGACCCGGAGAACCGCCCGCCGCTGAAGAAGGCCGGCTTCCTCACCAGGGACGCCCGGGCTACGGAGCGGAAGAAGTACGGACTCAAGAAGGCCCGTAAGGCGCCTCAGTACTCCAAGCGTTAGTCTCGGCTGGCCACCCAGGTTTACCGATATGGGCCGAATCTTCGGTACTGACGGTGTACGCGGGGTCGCCGGCGTCGAACTGACGGCCCAGCTTGCCATGGACCTAGCGGTCGCGGCGGTGCCTGTACTGGCACCGGCCGCGGCCGTTGCCAGTTCTGACCGCCGTCCCGTCGCGATCATCGGGCGCGACTCACGCGCGTCGGGGGACTTTCTCGAGGCGGCCGTCGTGGCCGGGCTCGCGAGCTCCGGTGTCGACGTGCTCCGGCTTGGCGTCATCCCCACGCCCGGCGTCGCCTACCTTACCGGCGCGCTCGACGCGGACTTCGGCGTCGTCCTGTCCGCTAGCCACAATCCCGCCGCGGATAACGGCATCAAGTTCTTCGGGCGCGGCGGCGTCAAACTGCCCGATGAGACGGAAGACGAGATCGAGGCCGTTATGAACGGCGGTGAGCGGCCGGCATCCGCTTCCCCCGTCTTCGGCAGGGTCACCGACGCCTACTCCGCGCACGAGACCTACCTCGACCACCTGCTCGCCACCCTGCCGTCCGCCGATGGGCAGCCGCCGCTGCGCGGACTTCGGGTAGTGGTGGACTGCGCGCACGGCGCCGCGTACAGCATCGGCCCGCGCGCGCTGCGCAGGGCGGGCGCCGAGGTGATCGCGATCGGCGCCGCGCCTGATGGCGACAACATCAACGCGGGCGTCGGGTCTACCCACATGGACGCACTGGCGGCGGCGGTGCTTGAGCACGCGGCCGACGCCGGCCTCGCCTTCGACGGCGACGCGGACCGCTGCCTGGCGATCGACGGCGACGGCAAGACCCTCGACGGTGACCAGATCCTCACCGTGCTCGCGTCCAGGCTCAAGCAGGACGGCCAGCTCACCGGCGATGCCGTGGTGGTGACCGTGATGTCTAATCTCGGCTTCCACGCCGCGATGCGGGAGTCGGACATCAGGGTGGTGGAGACCCCGGTCGGCGACAAGCATGTCTACGCCGCGATGACGGAGGGCGGCTACGTGCTCGGCGGCGAGCAGTCGGGGCACATCATCCAGATGGGCCACGCGACGACCGGGGATGGCGTGCTGACCGGCCTGCACCTGCTCGCCGCGGTGAACAGCATGGGCATTCCGGTGTCTGCCGCCAGGAAGATGATGACCAAGTACCCGCAGGTGCTCCTCAACGTGCGCGGTAACAAGGACCGGGCGATGGCCGATGAGGCGGTGGCCGACGCGGTGCGCGCGGCCGAGTCCCGGCTTGGTGACGCGGGCCGGGTCCTGCTGCGGCCGAGCGGGACCGAGCCGGTCATCAGGGTCATGGTCGAGGCGCGCGAGTCCGTGCTCGCCGAGGAGGTCGCCGGGCGGCTGGCGGACGTGGTTCGCCAGGCAATGGCATGATCATTGGCGTCGGCATCGACGTCGTCGACGTGGCTCGCTTCGAGCAGTCACTCACCCGGGCTCCGAATATGGCCAGCCGCCTGTTCACCGAAGGCGAACGAGGCCTGCCGCTGCGTTCCCTGGCGGCCCGGTTCGCGGCGAAGGAGGCCCTCGCCAAGGCGCTCGGCGCGCCGCGCGGCCTGCTCTGGACCGACGCCGAGATCGTCTCTGGCCCGGACGGGCGCCCGCGCCTCCAGGTCAGCGGCACCGTGGCGGCCGCGGCGGACAGCCTCGGCGTCATCGGCTGGCACATCTCGCTCAGCCATGACGGGGGCATCGCGAGCGCGGTTGTGATCGCGGAGGGCAGCGCGGGAGGCGGCAGGCCGGCCGGGCTCGGCTGGGTCTGACCTGAAGAGGGCGCGTCGCCGGTGCCCGTCCCCGGGCAACGGGGGAGACTAGGCAGCATGCGTGATGCCTACTCGGTTGCCAAGGTGCGGGCGGCGGAAGCCGCGCTGATGTCGATTGTCCCGGACGGCGCGCTCATGCAGCGGGCGGCAGCGGGGCTCGCCTCGGTCTGCGCCGGCCTGCTCCGCGATAGCGCGGGCCGCGTCTATGGCGCTAGGGTGGTGATCCTCGCCGGGACGGGTGACAACGGGGGCGACGCACTCTACGCGGGCGAACGGCTGGCCAGGAGGGGCGCGTCGGTGACGGTCATCCAGGCGGGGCCGCGACTGCACGCGGGAGGCGGACGGGCGCTCACCGCGGCGGGAGGCAGGATCATCCGCGTGGCAGAGCCGGACGATCCGGACGCGACACGGCCGGATCTCGCGGGGACTGACCTGCCAGGGACTGGACAGGCGAATGGCGGCGGGCACGACATCGGGTACGAGGTGCGCAGCGAGATCGGGCATGCGGACCTGATCATCGACGGGCTACTCGGCATTGGCGGCAGTGGCGGTCTCCGCGAGCCCTATGCCACCCTCGCAGCCCTCGCGGACAACACGAGGGGCGCGCTCATCGTCGCGGCCGACCTGCCGTCGGGCGTGGACGCGGACTCCGGTGCGGTCGACGGCCCCGCGGTACGCGCCGACGTGACGGTGACATTCGGGACGATGAAGCCCGGGCTGCTCATTGACCCGGCCGCCAGGCATGCCGGGGTGGTCGAGCTCGTCGACATCGGGCTCGGCCCGTTCCTCGACAAGCCACCGGATGCCCGCGCCCCGCAGGCCGGTGACATCGCGGAGCTGATTCCCCGGCCCACCGCGGAGTCGGACAAGTACCGGCGCGGCGTGCTCGGCCTGCTTGTCGGCAGTGACCGGTACACGGGGGCGGCGCTGCTCGCGACCGGCGGTGCGGTGCACGGCGGAGCGGGCATGGTCCGGCTCGTCACCTTCCCCGTCGCCGCGGCGGCGGTTAGGCAGGTCCACCCCGAGGTCGTCATCACGGAACTGAGCGGGGCGGGCGGCCCGCGGTTCCCGCAGGACGTGGGGCGGGTACAGGCGTGGGTGGCCGGACCTGGGATGGGAACCGACGAGGAGGCGGCGCGGCGGCTGGCTGCCGTGCTCGCGACCAGCCTGCCCGTCCTGGTGGACGCGGACGGGCTGACCCTGATCGCCAGCCATCGGGAGATGCTGCCGCGGGCCGCGCCCACGCTGCTCACCCCGCATGCGGGGGAACTCGGCAGGCTGCTCGGCGCTGACCCGGCTGACGTCGAGGAGCGGCGGCTCGAGCACGCGCGGCGGGCGGCCATCTCGTTCGGCGCGTGCGTTCTGCTCAAGGGCTCCACGACAGTGGTGGCGCCGCCCGGCGGCATCGACCCGGTGCTCGTGAACACCACGGGGACCCCGTGGCTCGCCACCGCGGGGACCGGGGACGTCCTTGCCGGGCTGGCGGGTGCGCTGCTCGCCCAGGGGATGCTGCTGCCGCAGGCGGCCATCACCGCCGCGTACCTGCACGGGCTGGCCGCACGGCTAGCCGCGGCCGGCGGCAGTGCTGACGGGGATTGGGCTGGCCGGCATTGGGCTGGCCGGCATTGGGCTGGCCGGGACGGGGCGGCCGGTGATGGAGACTGGACGGCTGGGTCGGCGCCGATCGGCGCCGCCGACGTGATCCGCGCACTCCCGCGCGCGTTCCGCCTAGCATGATGTCCATGGACAGCCACGCGGAAGCCACCGTCGAACTGAGCACCATCAGCGGGAATGTCGAGGCGCTCTGCGAGCATGTGGCGCCCGCCGCGGTCATGGCGGTCGTGAAGGCCAACGGCTACGGCCATGGGGCGGTCCCCGCGGCGCACGCCGCCGTCGACGGCGGCGCCGCCTGGCTCGGCGTGGTGCACGTGGCCGAGGCGCTCGAACTGCGCCGGGCGGGCATCGACACCCCGCTGCTTTGCCTGATGGCCATCGGCTCCGATCAGCACGCGGATGCCATCGCCGCCAGTGTGGATCTGTCGGCGGGCTCGGCAGGCATGGTGCGGCGAATCGCCGCCGCGGCGGCGGGAGCAGGCCGTCGCGCGCGGGTGCACCTCAAGGCGGACACCGGGCTGAGCAGGGGCGGCGCCACCCTGGCCGACTGGCCGTCGGTGCTCGAGACGGCCCGGCAGGCGGAGGCCGCGGGCAGCATCGTGGTCGCGGGCGTCTGGTCCCACTTCGCCTCGGCGGACGATCCGGGCAATCCCTCCATCGAGGCGCAGCTTGCCGCGTTCAAGGAGGCGCTGGCCGTCGCCGAAGGCGCGGGCATCACGCCGCAGGTGCGGCACATCGCCAACACGGCGGCCGCCCTCGACGTGCCGGATTCCCGCTACGACCTGGTGCGGGTCGGCGGCGGTACCTACGGCCTCGCCACGCTTCCCGGTGGACCGCCGCCCTGGCTGCGCCCCGCGATGACGCTGCGGGCGAGGCTGGCGCTCGTGAAGCGGGTTCCCGGGGGAACGGGTGTGTCCTACGGGCACCGGTACACGACGTCCCGCGAGACGACGCTCGGCCTCGTTCCCGTCGGTTACGCCGACGGGATACCGCGCGCCGCGATCGGCCTGCCGCTGGTGTGGGCGCGTGGCCAACGGTGGCGGATCGCCGGTACCGTCTGCATGGATCAGCTGATGATCGACTTCGGCGACGAACCGGTGGCGGAAGGAGACGAAGTGGTGATCTTCGGACCGGGCGATAACGGTGAACCGACGGCACAGGAGTGGGGAGACACCCTGGGCACGATCTCGTACGAGATTGTCACCGGGATCGGCGCGCGCGTGCCGAGGGCGCACCGTGCCTAGCGCCGGCTCGGCGGAGCTGCCTGTCACCCTCACCGTCCCGGCGGCAGCGCAGATGCGCGCGCTCGGCAGGGCACTCGCCACCCAGTTGCGCGCCGGGGACCTGGTCATACTGAGCGGCGGGCTCGGCGCGGGTAAGACCACGCTGACCCAGGGCATCGGGGACGGGCTTGGCGTCCGCGGTCCGATCACCTCGCCCACCTTCGTGATCGCCCGGGTGCATCCGCCGTTGCGCGGTAACGGCGCCGCGGTTTCGCCGGCCGGCCAGCGGCCGGCCCTGGTGCACGCCGACGCCTACCGGCTTGGCAGCGCGCTCGAACTCGACGACCTTGACCTGGACACCGACACCTCCTCCTCGGTGACGGTGGTGGAGTGGGGCGAAGGACTTGCCGAGGGACTCGCGGCGGACCGGCTGGAAATCGCCATTGCACCGGAGCCAGGCGGGAGCGGCGAACTGGACGACATGACGGCGGACAGGGCACGCACGGTGCGCATTTCCGCCGTTGGCGAGCGCTGGGAAGGCATCAAGTTGCCCCTCGCGGACCTCGCAGATCGTCTATAGTTCGGCTTTGTACCGCTCCTTTTCGTACGTTCTGCCTGGTCTTAGGTCACAAACCCCCCGGAGGCATTGCCGTGACTGAGCATGGGTCATTCCCCGGCCGGCCGCGCGGCCGCCGGGCGCGTCAGGACAACGACGTGCCCGAGTGGCAGGGGTATGACGCCACACCGCAGGATCAGCGGGAATTCCCTGATCTCGCGCCGATCCGCCCCAGGGAGGCCCGGGCGCGCGATGGTCGCGCGCAGGGGGGCTGGCAAGGACAGCAGGGTCAGGCGGCGCAGCAGGGCGGTTACGGTTACCCCGAGCCGTCCGCTGGCGGCGGCTACCCGCAGGGCGGCCAGCAGGCGCCAGGCGGCTACGGCGGCGGTCAGTACGGCAACGGATACCCGAGCGGCGGGCCGGCCGCACCGCAGACATGGCCCGGGCAGGCCGGCCAGGACCAATCCTGGCCCGGACAGGCGGCGCAGCAGGAGCAGGACTGGCCTGGGCAGGCGCCCTGGCCGGGATTGCAGGCGCCGTCGGGGCCGCAGGCACAGGCTCCGCAGCAGCAGGCCCCGCAGCAGCAGGCTCAGCAGCCATCCCAGCAGATGGACCCGCAGGACGAGGACGTGCCGTCCTGGGCCGAGCCCGACTCGGTTGAGGCGTTCTCCGCGCGCTGGCACCGGCGCGGGCTTGACTCGCGCGGCGAGCGCCGGGCCGGCCGGCGCAAGCGGCGGCGGCTGTGGATCGCCGTCGGCAGCGTGGTGGCCGTCCTTGCCGCCGGGCTCGGCTACTTGCTGAGCGGCGGTCCTGGGGCCGCCAACCTCGGCTTCGGCAGCTTCGTGACCCAGTTCCTGCCCGGTGAACTCCAGCAGGTGCCAAACCCGTGCACGGCGGTCCCCTCCGCGACGCTCGGCAAGTACCTGCCGGGCAAGCTCAAGCAGGCCTCGCCGCCGCTGAACTCCGGCGCGAACACCGAGTGCACCTGGACGCTCGACGCGGCACCGACGTACCGGGTCCTCCAGGTGCAGTTGGTCGCCTACTCGCCGAGCGGGCTCGCCTCGGGGAACGGCAGTGCCACGTTCGCGGCGCAGGACGCCTACGAGTCGTTCCAGAACGGCTTTACCTCCCCTGGGCCGAAGAGCGGGCAGCCGAAGGCCGTCGTCAAGGACCTGACGGGGATGCCGGGCGGCAACGAGACCTCCGCCTTCCAGGCCACCCAGGTGTTCGACCGCGGCGGTGCGACCATGGACGTGGCCAACGTCCTTGTCCGCTACCGCAACGTCATCGTCACGGTCGTGGTGGACGGACTTCAGCAGTCGAGCAAGGGCAAGAACTACGGGCCCGTCTCGATGAGCGACCTCACCGCGGCCGCGACCACGGTCGGCCAGGAGATGGCGGCCAAGATCGTCGGCTGAGGCGCCGCCACGATGCCCGCACGGGCCGCGGCTTCGACTACCCTCATTGGTCGTGCTGCTGCTCGGACTTGACACCGCGACGCCCGCAGTAACTGTTGCGTTGCATGACGGCGGTCAGCCGCTGGCCCAGCTTGTCACGGTGGACGCGCACCGCCACGCGGAGCTGCTCGCGCCGGCGATCGCGAAGGCCGTCGCCGATGGAGGCGCCTCGCAACGTGACCTGACGGGCATCGTGGTCGGGGTCGGCCCCGGCCCCTACACCGGCCTGCGGGTCGGCCTGGTGACCGCGCGGGTGCTCGGCGCCGCGCTCGGCATCCCGGTATACGGCCTGTGCAGCCTCGACGTGATCGCCGCCGATGTGGTCTCTGGCGGCCACGACGCTGAAGTCAGCCGGCCCGCGGGCGACTTCCTTGTCGCCACCGACGCGCGGCGGCGTGAGCTGTACTGGGCGCGCTACGACAGCGCTGGGACGAGGCTGTCCGGCCCGGAGGTGTCGCGGCCCGCGGAGATCCCCGCGGCGGGACTGCTCGCGGCCGGCGAGGGACCGATGCTCTATCCAGAGGTGCTCCCCGACGCGGTCGGCCCCGCCTACCCAGCGGCCGCGACCCTGTGCCGGATCGCGGTGGCGGCCCTGGCGGGGGGCGACCCTGGCAGCACCCTGCTCCCGCCGGAGCCGCTGTACCTACGGCGGCCCGATGCCCGTGAGCCAGGCGCGCCGAAGCGGGTGACGCCGTGATGACCAGCACGCCGGGCAACGCGGCGGGAACTCGCCTGCGCGCTCTGGAACAGGCGGATCTGGTGGACGTGCTCGCGCTTGAGCACGAGCTGTTCCCCGAGGACCCGTGGACGGCGGAGATGTTCGCCGGCGAGATCGCCCAGCCGCCGGAGAGCCGGCTCTACCTGCTCGCGGAGGCGGACGCGGGCGACGGCGGCGTCGAAAGCAAGGAGAGCGTCAGCGGGCGCGGTGCCCCGGGTGGCACGGCCATGGCCGGCTACGCCGGGATGATGTTCCTGCCCGATGGCACCCAGGCCGACGTGCTGACGATCGCGGTCCGCGCCGCTTTCTGGGGCAGGGGAATCGGCTCCGCACTGCTCGGCGCGCTGCTCGCCGCGGCGCGCGACCGTGGTTGCGCCGAGGTCTTCCTTGAGGTCCGTGCGGACAACCCGCGGGCACGGGGACTGTACCTGCGGCGCGGATTCGAGGAGATCGGCGTGCGCCGCGGCTATTACCAGCCATCGGGCACGGACGCGATCGTGATGCGGAAGGACCTGCATCCATGAGCGAGCTTGCGAGCGAATCGGTAAGTACAGTGCGTCCGCGAATGCGGACTCCGAGCGCCAGCGAGGTGTCCTCATGAGCGTTCCGGCCGGCGGCCCGCTTGTGCTAGGCATCGAGACGTCATGCGATGAGACAGGCGTCGGCATCGTGGCGGGCCGTGAGCTGCTCGCCGACGAGGTTGCCTCGTCGATGGACCAGCACGCCCGCTTCGGCGGCGTGGTGCCGGAGGTGGCGAGCAGGGCTCACCTGGAGGCCATGGTGCCCGTGCTTGACGGCGCCTTCGCCAAGGCGGGGGTGCGGCCGTCAGACATCGACGCTGTGGCGGTGACCGCGGGCCCTGGACTTGCCGGCGCGCTCATGGTGGGCGTCGCTGCGGCGAAGGCCTACGCCTACGCGCTCGGCAAGCCCCTCTACGGCGTCAACCACCTGGCGGCGCACGTGGCAGTCGACCAGCTTGAGCACGGCCCGCTTCCGGCGCCGTGCGTGGCGCTGCTCGTCTCTGGCGGCCACTCGTCGCTACTGCTGGTGCCGGACGTGACCGGCGAGATGACCTCGCTAGGCTCGACGATCGACGACGCGGCGGGTGAGGCCTACGACAAGGTGGCCCGGGTCCTTGGCATGCCCTTCCCCGGCGGTCCGCCGATCGACAGGGCGGCGAAGGAGGGTGCGGCCGACGCGATCAGGTTCCCGCGCGCCAAGCTGCACGACGGCACGCTTGACTTCTCGTTCGCGGGGCTGAAGACAGCCGTGGCCCGCTGGGTGGAGGCTCGCGGCGATGCGGGAGAGCCGGTTCCGGTGGCGGACGTGGCCGCCTCCTTCCAGGAGGCCGTCGCTGACGTGCTGACCCGCAAGGCGGTGAGCGCCTGCCGCGAGCACGGCGTCACGGACCTGGTGATCGGCGGCGGGGTGGCGGCCAACTCCCGGCTGCGGGCCCTGGCAGCCGAACGCTGCGCTTCGGCGGGCATCCGCTTGCGGGTGCCGCGGCCGGGCCTGTGCACCGACAACGGCGCGATGGTGGCGGCGCTCGGCGCCTCGATCGTGGCGGCGGGCCGTCCGCCGTCCAGCCTGGCCCTCCCGGCTGACTCATCGCTCCCGGTCACCGAGGTCCTGGTCCCCTGACCTAGCCCCTACCTGCCTGAGCGTGAGCTGCTGCTTGTGGAAATCGAAGTGCTGGGCCGGATAGTGATACAGGTCGGCCACGGTCATGAAGTCCTTGAAGAAGGGATCCCACCGGACGGGGTAGTGCATCCCAGAATGCAGCCTTGCGCCGGTCTCTGCGCGAAGCCGCCGCTCCAGCGCCATGGTGACCCGGTCCAGCGTCGCGGCCATCCGCCGAGGGGGGAAGACCCTCGCCCCGAGGCAGGAGCCCAGGTAGTTGACCCAGTGAAACGGCCCGGTCATTTCGTCCAGCGCCTTCGCAAAGACCCGGCTGGCACTGACAGGCATGCGGGTGAACATCCCGGCCAGCACCAGCAGCGGCCGCATGAGCAGGTATCCGAACAACATGTGGAACAGCAGCTGCTGGTTGGTCCACCGGGTCCCGCTGGACTCCCTGGCCAGGTCATCGGGACGGGCATCTTCTACCAGGCGGCGAAACGTCGCCCGGGCACCCCTCAGCTCCTCGTAGATTGCCTCACGGTCCACCATGTCCACTGAGATCACCAGCTAACCAAGCCCGTATCCTCGCGTTATCTCCAGCGAGCCTAACCAGTGCAACCTGAGACCGGCCTGAAGAGTCTGCTGCGCCAGGGCGTCACCGGATGTGCGCTTGCCTTGACAGGGCGATTTCACTCATTCAGGATTGAGTCAATGAGCAGTGAGGAGACAGCGGAGCTGGAGCGCCGCGCCGCGGTGCATGCGGCGCTGGCCGACCCGGCACGGCTGCAGGTCACCGATGCGCTGGCTGACGGGGATGCTTCGCCGTCGGAGCTGGCGGCCATGCTGGGGATGCAGTCCAACCTGCTCGCTCACCACCTGCACGTGCTCGAAGAGGCGGGCCTAGTCGTTCGGCGCCGTTCTGACGGCGACCGGCGGCGGACCTACCTGCGGCTGGTGCCTGGGGCGCTGGACTCTCCGGCCAGGCCCTCGCTGTGGGCCGCTTCGCGGGTGCTGTTCGTGTGCACCGCCAACTCCGCCCGCTCGCACCTGGCGGCGGCGCTGTGGAACCAGGCAAGCAAGATCCCGGCAGTGTCGGCCGGGACCCACCCGGCCCCGGTGATCGACCCAGGCACGATCGCGGCCGCGCGGCGGCACCGGCTGCCGCTGGTCCGGCAGCGGCCACGGCAGTTGGCTGAGGTCCGCCACGATGATGACATGATCGTGGCGGTCTGCGACCTCGCGCACGAGGAACTGGGCGGCCTGGCCGCTCTGCACTGGTCGGTCCCTGATCCTGTAGGGGCCGGCGGCCCGGAGAATTTCGACGCGGCGGTTACTGAGCTTCGCCGCCGTGTCGGGCTGCTCGTCCCCAGACTCGCGGACGCTTGCTGACCCTGCTCACGGTCTGGTCCTTGTGTCCTGACGCGGGGGCGACGGCGCGGCAGCCGCCAGTGCCGCGCCTGCGGCGGCGGTCGCGGCAAGGATGGCGAACAGTGCCGGGTAGCTGCCCGCGGCGGTGGCGATCGCCACGCCGATGCTGGGTGCGACCGCGCCGGCCGCGATCAGGGGTGCGTTGAACACGCCGTTGAGTACCGCGTAGCGGTGCGGCCCCCAGTAGTCCGATACGACGGTGGCCTCGGTGAGTGTGAACACGCCGCGGACTGCCCCGGCCAGCATCGACGCGGCGACGAGCAGCACCGCGGGGCCGGGCAGCAGCCCGAGGAGCAACGTGACGCCGGCGCCGGCGCCGATGATCGCGACCATCCTGGCGCGGGTGCCGAGGCGGGCGGCCAGGGCGCGGTAGCAGAGCCGGCCGGCGACCTGCCCGGCACCGCCCAGACCGAGCGCCCACGCGGCCAGCCCGGCGGACAGCCCCCGGCCTTCCAGCAGCGGTACCAGGTTCACCAGCGCCGCGTACTGGGCGAAGGCGCACAGCGTCGCCGCCGTGACCAGGAGCAGGAATGGCCGGCTTGTCAGTACGCTGGCGTCCGGCCCTGGCGCCCGGGCGGTGCTGTCCGCCGTGCAGGGATGTCCCGGGTTCCACGGTGGCCGGAGGGCGAGGGCGTGGGCGGGGATGGTGACCAGGCCCAGGACGGCGGCCAGGGTGAAGTAGACCGCGCGCCAGCTCATGCGGGTGTCCAGGGCCGAGGCGAGCGGTGCGAATATGGTGCTGGCGAACCCGGCGGCCAGCGTGAGGGTGGTCAGCGCCTGGACACGACGCGGCCCATACCAGGCGGTCAGTGCGGCGAAGGCGGGCGGGTAGTACAGTCCGGCGCTCGCGATCCCGGCGGCCAGCCACGCCACGAGGAACCAGCCGTAGGACGGCGCGGCGCCGATGGCGGCGACGGCCAGCATGCCCGTGACGCTGGCGGCGGTCATGACGAGCCGGGGCCCGTGCCGGTGCAGGAGACGGCCGGCCGGGATGCCGGCCAGCGCCCCGGCCAGGTTCCCCGCCGAGTACGCGGCGGTCACCCCGGTGGGGGACCAGCCGGTACCCGCGGTGATCTGCCCGGCCAGCACGGGGAACGCGTAGTAGATGACCCCGTAGGACACGATCTCGGTGACGCACAGGGCGGCCAGCGCCTGCCGCCGGGACCCGCCCTGCTGCGGCGTGTTCTCGGCGGCGGGCGCTGCGATCGCCATGTCAGGCGCTGGCGGAGGCGAGGCCGATCTGCAGCACCTGCGGCGCGGGCGCGCAGCAGCCGCCGCTGACGCCGTCGGGGTCGTCGGGGAGGCCGCCGCCGCTGCACACCCCGGTGTCGGGCAGCACGAGCTCGCGCCGGCCGGCGGCCTCGCGGTCGCCGGCCAGCTCGGCGGCGATGCTGCGGACCTGCTCGTACCCGGTCATGGCGAGGAACGTCGGCGCGCGCCCGTAGGATTTCATCCCGGTCAGGTACAGGCCCGGCTCGGGGTGGGCCAGGTCGGCAGCCAGGGTCGGGGTGGCGGTGCCGCAGGAGTGCACGTTCGGGTCGATGTCGGCCGCGATCCTCCGTGGCGCCTGGAGTACCGGGTCCATGTCGAGCCGTAGCTCGCTAAGGAACGACAGGTCCGGCCGGAAACCGGTCAGCACCACCACGGCATCCGCCGGGGGCAGCTCCGTGCCGTCCTCGGCTTCCAGCACCGCCCGCCCTGCCGCGTCCAGGCTGATGCGCGCGGTGCGGAACCCGGTCACCAGCCCGGCCAGGCCGTCCTGGACGGCCTGCTTGGCCCGGGTGCCGAGCGCGCCCCGCTCGGGCAGCTGGTCGGCGGTACCTCCGCCGAAGGTGCCGGCGGTGACGCCGTGGCGGATCGCCCAGGTGATCGCGGTGCCCGGGTGAGCGCGGGCGATGCGGGCCAGCTCGATGACTGCCGTGGCCGCCGAGTGCCCGGAACCGACCACGACCGTGTGCTTGCCGGCGAACGCCTGCGGGGCGGAGAAGTCCGGGATCTGGTAGCGGATCACCCCGGCGGCTGCCTGCTCGCCGAGGGCGGGCAGGCCGTCCGCCCCGGCCGGGTTCGGGAGCCGCCACGTCCCGGACGCGTCGATCACGGCCCGCGCCTCCAGCCGCTCCTCGCCGTCGTCCTGGCCGGAGACGTGGACGGTGAACGGCTGCCCGTCGCGTCCCGCGCCGGCCAGCCGGTCGCGTCCCTTGCGGGACACGCCGGTCACCCGGGTCCCGTACCGGACCCGGCCGCCCAGTCCCTCTGCCAGCGGAGCCAGGTAGCGGGCGATCCACTCGGCCCCGGTCGGGTAGCCCTGCGCCGGCGGCTTCCAGCCGGACGGTTCCAGCAGCCGGGCGGCTGCCTGGTCCACCAGCTCGGGCCACGGCGAGAACAGGCGCACGTGCCCCCATTCCGCCACGGCCGCCGCCGGGCCGTCCCCCGCCTCGAGTACCAGTGGCTCAAGGCCGCGCTCCAGCAGGTGCGCCGCCGCAGCCAGCCCCTGCGGGCCGGCGCCGATCACGATCACGGGCAGTTCGCTCATCACTCCGCCTTCTCCCATCCAAAAATCTCGATGCATTGAATATTCTCGATGCATCGAGTTTTGTCAATCAGTATGGGAGAATCGGTTCATGACGAGCGTGCCACTGCCCCTGCTGCCCGGTGACCTGGCCGCGTGCTGCGCGCCAATCGCGGGAGGCGTGCTGGACGAGGAGGCCGCCGAGCGGATCGCGCAGGTGTTCCGCGCGCTGGGCGACCGGCACCGGGTCCGGCTGCTGTCGCTGATCGCCGCCGCTGACAGCGGCGAGGCCTGCATCTGCGACCTCACCGGCCCGGTGGGCCTGTCCCAGCCGACGGTTTCCCACCATATGAAGCAGCTCGTCGAGGCCGGCCTCATCACCCGCGACCAGCGCGGCAAGTGGGCCTACTACCGCGTCGTCCCCGGCGCGCTGCTGACGCTGAGCGACACCCTGCGGGCCTCGGAAACCGCCGCCGCGCCCCATGGCTGAGCCTGGGCCGTAACCGCTGGATGTGAGCGCCGCCGCGAGCATCCCCGCCTGCGGCCTGGTGCCGTCCGGCCGTTCGCGCTCGCCCGGCGGGCCGCGCCTCTCCCAGGCTGCCACGCGCTGCCCCAGCGGGCCGCGATGCCCGGCGGCGCCAGGCCGTCCTGTTCCGGATCACTGCCGCAGACCGGGCATTCCTGTTTTTACTCACTATTATTTGACTCAACCTTGACTGACTTATCTCAAGTGCGCCAGCATGGTCGTGTGACCAGTGCATCTATCCAGCTGCCGCGCCGGCTCGCGGCTGAGTTCCTCGGCAGCGCCTTCCTCGCCGCGATCGTCATCGGCTCTGGAATCGCCGCGCAGCAGCTTTCACCGGGGAACACGGGACTGCAGCTTCTTGAGAACGCGGCGGCGACCGCGGTCGGTCTGTTCGCGATCATCTTGATGTTCGGGCCGGTGTCCGGCGCGCACTTCAACCCGGTGGTGTCGTTCGCCGACGCCGCGTTCGGCGGCCTGTCCTGGCGGGACGCCGCCGCCTACCTGCCCGCGCAGGTCGCCGGCTGCTTCACCGGGGCGGTCGCCGCGAACGTGATGTTCGCGCAGGCCGCGGTGTCGATCTCGACCAAGCACCGGGCGTCGGGGCCGCATGCGCTGTCGGAGGTGATCGCCACCGCCGGCCTGATCCTGGTGATCTTCGCCCTTGCCCGGGCCGGGCGGGCGGCCAGCGCGCCGGCCGCCGTCGGCGCCTACATCGGCGCCGCGTACTGGTTCACGTCCTCGACCAGCTTCGCCAACCCGGCGATCACGATCGGCCGCATGTTCTCCAACACGTTCGCCGGGATCGCCCCGTCCTCGGCGCCGGTGTTCATCGCCGCGCAGATCGGCGGCGGCATCGCCGGCGTCCTCATCGTCCGCGGGCTGTATCCCGCGCTCACCCCAGCCCAGGCCGGCACCGCCATCGTGCCGCACGGCAGCGACAGCCTGGACACGGCGGACGGCGACGCCCGCCGTGCGAAGCGCTAACCACCTAGCCACCACGGAGGTACGCAATGCACATCGTCGCCGTCGGCGGGAGCGACGCGGGGATCAGCGCCGCCCTGCGCGCCAGGGAAGTGGATCCCGGCACCGAGGTGACGGTTGTCGCCGCCGACGCCTACCCGAACTTCTCCATCTGCGGCATCCCCTACTACGTCTCCGGCGAGGTCACCCACTGGCGCAACCTCGCGCACCGCACCAGCGCCGACCTGGAAGCGACCGGGATGCGCCTGCGGCTGGACACCACCGCCCGCCACATCGACGTATCCGGCCACAAGCTGCTGGTCACCGGCCCCGACGGCACCGAGGAGCTGATCGGCTACGACCAGCTCGTCATCGGCACCGGCGCGGTCCCGGTCCGGCCGCCGATCGCCGGCCTCAGCGAACTCGGCCCCGCCGACGGCGTGCACCTGCTGCACTCGATGGACGACACCTTCGCCATCATGCGCACCCTGGAAGAAGACAACCCCGCCAGCGCCGTGATCGTCGGAGCCGGCTACATCGGGCTGGAAATGGCCGACGCGCTCAGCGTCCGCGGCCTGGCCGTCACCCAGATCGAGCAGCTGCCAGAAGTCCTGCCCACCGTCAGCACCTCACTCGGCGCCCTGGTGCACGCCGAACTGGAAGACCGCGGCGTGAACGTGCTCACCGGCACCGCCGTCAAAGCCATCAGCCGCGCAGGAAACGGCGAGCCCGCACGGCTGCGCGTCGACGCCGTCACCGCGGACGGGCAGGAAGTAACCCGGCACGCCAGCATGGTCCTGGTCGTCACCGGGGTCCGCCCCGAGACGGCCCTGGCGGCCGGGGCCGGCGCCAGCCTCGGCGCCGGCCGCGCGATCACCGTCGACCGCGCCATGCGCACCGGGATACCCGACGTGTACGCCGCCGGGGACTGCGTCATCACCCACCACCGGCTGCTCGGCGAAACCTACCTGCCGCTCGGCACCACCGCGCACAAGCAGGGCCGGGTCGCCGGGGAAAACGCCGCAGGCGGGCGGCGCGAGTTCGCCGGCAGCCTCGGCACCCAGGTCGTCAAGATCTTCGACCACGCCGCCGCCCGCACCGGGCTGCGCCACCACGAAGCCGTCCAGGCCGGCTACACCCCGCTCACCGTCGCCTCCGAGGCCGATGACCACAAGGCCTACTACCCCGGCAGCCACCGCATCGCGATGCGGTGGATCGGCGACCGCGACACCGGCCTCCTGCTCGGCGTCCAGCTGTTCGGCCACAAGCACGCCGAGATCGCCAAGCGGATCGACATCGCCGCCACCGCCATCTACAACGGCATGACCATCGACGCCATCAGCGACCTCGACCTGTCCTACACCCCGCCACTAGGCAGCCCCTGGGACGCCATCCAGGCGGGCGCCCAGGCCTGGATGCGCCAGGTCCCCATCTCATAACCGCCAACGGACAGGAGGCAACGATGCCATACCTGCTCTCCCGCCAGCGTCCCCATGTGAGCCCGCGCCGGGCACCGGCAGGGCCCGCAGCTATCCTGCTTGCCCTGCTGCTATCCGGCGCGGTCACCGCGTGCACCAGCACCGCGACCACCGCTAACCCGCAGCCAACCACCGCCGACGTGGCGGACCTGTCCGGCGCCGGGTCCACCTTCGACGCGCCGTTCTTCGACCTGGCATTCCCCGCCTACGAGCAAGCCCACCTCTACACAGGGATCAACTACTCCGCAGTAGGAAGCAGCGCCGGCATCACCCGCTTCACCGCCGGGCAAGTCGACTTCGGCGCCACCGACGTCCCCGCCAGCACCGCCGACCTCGCAGGCGCCCGCGGCGGCCCCGCCCTGCAGATCCCCGTCGACCTCGGCGCCGTCACCGTCGCCTACAACGTCCTGACCCTCAGCAACGCCCCGCTGCGCCTGACCGGCCCGGTCCTGGCCCGCATCTTCCTCGGCCAGATCACCAAATGGAACGACCCGGCCCTGACCGCCCTCAACCCCGGCGCGCAGCTGCCCGACGCCTACATCACCGTCGTGCACCGCTCCGACGGCAGCGGCACCACCTACATCTTCAGCAACTACCTGTCCCAGGTCAGCCCGGCATGGGCCAGCTCCGTCGGCACCGGGCGCAGCCTCCGCTGGCCGGCCGGCACCGGCGCCGACGGCAACGCCGGCGTCGCAGCCGACGTCTCCCGCATCCAGTACTCCATCGGGTACACCGAACGCTCCTACACCACCGGAACCAGCCTCGGCAACGCCGCCATCGCCAACCGCGACGGCCGCTACACCATGCCGACCACCCCGGCGATCGCCGCCGACGCGGCGGCGAAACCCGACATCAGCCCCGATGACTTCTCCATCGTCAACGAGCCCGGCCCGGCCGCCTACCCGATCACCGGCTACAGCTGGGTACTGATCTACCTCCGCCAGCCCAGCCAGCCCGTCGGCCAGGCCCTGGTATCACTCCTCACCTGGCTCACTCACGCCGGCCAGGCTTACGCCGGAACTCTCGGCTACGTGCCACTGCCGACTGTCGTCCAGCAACTCGCCGCAAGCACGCTCGCCCTTGTCACCGGCCCTGACGGAACTCCCCTTGCCAGCTAACCGAAGGGGCGCCCGCATACTTGTCCAAGCCGGGTCTCATTGCGATGACACCCTCGCGCGCGTCCCGCCTACCGGTCTGCCTCCGTGGCGATCTCGGCGATCAGGTCTTCGACCAGTTTCCTGATCTCATCCCGGATGGGGCGGACGGCCGCAGTGCCCTGGCCAGCCGGGTCATCCAGCTTCCAGTCTAGGTACCGCTTGCCGGGGAAGACCGGACAGGCGTCACCGCAGCCCATAGTTATGCACACGTCCGAGGCCTGGACCGCCTCGATGGTGAGCACCTTGGGGGTCTCGGCTGAGATGTCGATGCCGACCTCGCGCATCGCTTGGACCACCGCCGGGTTGACCGTGTCGGCGGGGGCAGAACCGGCAGAGCGGACCTCCACCCGGTCGCCCGCCAGGTGGGTCAGCCAGGCGGCTGCCATCTGCGAGCGCCCGGCGTTGTGGACGCAGACGAACAGTACGGATGGCTTGTCAGGCATTATCGGGTCTTTCTGTCTCGGGTGGGACGTTAACTGTCATCAGCAGACCGCTGTCACCGGACACCGATCGCAGACGGCAGCGGCCCGGGTCGCCTCGTCTGATGAGGTGATCCGGGCCGCTTGCCGCGCTGCGCAGTCCGGTCAGGACTTCTTGGCCTTGCCCCTGCCGGTGAGCTTGCGGATGATGATCGCGATCGCGGCGCCGATCGCCGCCACCGGAATGACCCGCTTGAGCACCGGCACCACGACGAACTTGAACGCGTTCAGCGACTCTTCCTGCTTCGGCGCAGGGGTGGCGGGCTTGACAGCGACCGGAGCGGCCGTGCCCGCCTCGGCCTCAGAGGAGGCATCGCCGCCCTCGGCCGCCGGGGCCTCAGCGGGCGCGCTGTCGGACTCGATCAGGGCCTGCAGGTTCGACGCGAACTGCGCGATGAGCTTGCCGCTCACCTCGGGCAGCAGCGAGCGGCCGAACTGTGCTGGGCGGCCGGTCACGTTCAGCGAAGTGTGGATGGACACGAGCGTGCCCGCCGCATCCGGCTTGAGCGAGGCCTGCACGTGGGCCGACGCGGTGCCCGCGCCGCGGGTCTCCTTGCCGGTCGCCTCGATCGCGATCGCGTGGTTCCCCTGGTCCTTGTCGGTGAACTTCGCGGTGCCCTTGTAGGTCAGCGAGAGCGGACCGAGCTTCACCTTGACCTGGCCCTCGATCTCGTTGCCGTCGTCCGAGATCGACAGGACGCTGGCGCCCGGCATGCAAGGAGCGATGCGCTCAACGTCAAGCAGGACGTCCCACGCCTGCTCGGGCGGCACGGGAACGATGAATGAGTTGTCAAGCTCAATGGCCATGCGACACTACTTTCTCGCCGGTTAATGTCTAAACGGCAATCCTATGCGCATCGGGTTTCCCCGTCCCGGGCAGGCCAAGACCCAGGACAATCGCGGGGCCGGACGCCAACGCCAGGCCCCGCGATTTGTCACGACAACCCTGCGGCGACGGCGAGGGCTCGGCCGGTTAGCACGCGGGCGAGGTGCCGCCGGTAGTCGGCCGCGCCGCGCAGGTCGCTCGGCGGGTTCGTGCCCTCGTCCGCGCTCCGCGCGGCGGCCGCGAGCGCCGCCCCTGATGCCTCGGCGCCGGACGCCGCCGCCTCCACCGCGTGCGCGCGGACCGGCACGGAGCCCATGTTGGTCAGCCCGACCCTGGCCTCCGCGACGTGCCCGTCGGACCGCCGCGCGACCGCGGCGACGCCGACGATGGCCCATGCCTGGGCGGTGACGTGGAACTTCTCGTACCGGTAGCCCCAGCCGTCCAGCTTCGGCACCCGGATGGCGGTGAGAATCTCACCGGGGGCGAGCGAGGTGGTGAGGTAGTCGGTGAAGAAGTCCGCCGGCGCGATGGTCCGCGAGCCGGACGGCCCGGTGACCACCAGGGTCGCGTCGAGGGCGGTGACGACGGCGGGCAGGTCGCCTGCCGGGTCGGCGTGCGACAGCGCGCCGCCGATCGTGCCGCGGTGCCGCACCGCCGGATCCGCGATGGTCCCCGCGGCCTGCGCGAGCAGGCCGCAGTGCGCCGCGATCAGCGGATCGCGCGTCAGCTCGTAGTGCGTCGTCATCGCCCCGATCTCCAGTGCGGAGCCGAGGTCGCGCACGCCGCGCAGCTCATCGAGCCCGCCCACGTCGACGAGCACGGACGGGTAGGAGAAGCGCAGTCGCAGCAGCGGCAGCAGCGACTGCCCGCCCGCGATCACCTTCGCGTCCTCGCCGCCCGAGGTCAGCGCGGACACCGCCTCGTCCACCGAGGACGGACGGACGTAGTCGAACTTCGCCGGGATCACTGCGCGGCTCCTTCCGAACGCGCTTCCTGGATCGCCCGCCACACCCGTTCCGGCGTGCAGGGCATGGGGACGTCGTGCACGCCGAACGGCCGCAGCGCGTCCACGATGGCGTTAACCACCGCCGGCGTGGAGGCGATCGTGCCCGCCTCGCCGACGCCCTTGACGCCGAGCGGGTTGAGCGTCGACGGCGTGGTCGTCCGCGCGGTGGTGAACGACGGCAGGTCGGCCGCCGACGGGATCAGGTAGTCGGCGAGCGAGGCGGTCACCAGGTTGCCGGAGGAGTCGTAGGCCGCCTCCTCGTACAGCGCCTGCGCGATGCCCTGGGCGATCCCGCCGTGCACCTGGCCCTCGACGATCGTCGGGTTCACCACCACGCCCACGTCGTCGACCGCGACGTAGGAGCGGATGCGGACCTGGCCGGTCTCGGTGTCCACCTCGGCCGCGCACAGGTGGGTGCCGTGCGGGAACGAGAAGTTGTCCGGGTCGTAGGTGGCGTCCGAGTCGAGCGACGGCTCCACCCCGTCGGGCAGGTTGTGCGCGGCGAACGCGGCGAACGCGATCTCGCCGATGCTCTTGCCCTGGTCGGGGTCGCCGCGGACCGCCCAGCGGCCATCGGACCATTCCAGGTCGTCCGCGGATACCTCGAGCATCGCCGCCGCGATGACCTTGGCCTTCTGCCGTACCTTGTCGCAGGCGTTGACCAGGGCGGTGCCGCCGACCACCAGCGACCGCGAGCCGTAGGTGTCCATCCCCTTGTGCGAGATGGCGGTGTCGCCGTGCAGCACCCGCACGTCCTCGAACGCGACGCCGAGCTGGTCGGCGACGATCTGCGACCAGGCGGTCTCGTGGCCCTGCCCGTGCGCCGAAGACCCGGTCACCACCTCGACCTTGCCGGTGGGCAGCATCCTGATCGACGCGTGCTCCCAGCCGCCCGCCGCGTAGGCGAGTGAACCGAGGACGCGTGACGGCGCTAGCCCGCACATCTCGGTGAACGTCGAGATGCCGATGCCCAGGCGAACTGTAGTGCCAGCCGAGACCCGTTCGTACTGCTCCGAGCGAAGCTCGTCGTAGTGGAACAGCCTCTTGGCCTCGGCGGTGGCCGCCTCATAGTTGCCAGAGTCGTAGGTCAGCCCCGCGATGGTGGTGTACGGGAACTCCTCGTGCTTGATCCAGTTCCGCTCGCGCAGCTCAAGCGGGTCCATCTCGAGCTCGGCGGCCAGGTCGTCGAGCAGGTGCTCAATAGCATAGGTGGCCTCAGGCCGGCCGGCCCCGCGGTAGGCGTCGGTCGGGGTCTTGGTGGTGAACACGCCGGTGCAGCTGAATCGGTAGGCGTCCATCTTGTAGATCGCATTGAACATGAACGCGCCGAGCAGCGGCACGCCCGGCGTGACGAGCATCAGGTAGGCGCCCATGTCGGCGAGCAGGTCCACGTCGAGGCCGCGGATGCGGCCGTCGTCGTCCGCGGCCAGGCGCAGCCGCTGGATCTGGTCGCGGCCGTGATGCACCGCGACGTTCCCCTCGGACCTGGACTCGGTCCACTTGACCGGCCGCCCGAGTTTGCGGGCGAGCAGCAGCGCGAGCACCTCTTCCGCGGTGACCTGCAGCTTGGAGCCGAACCCGCCGCCGACGTCCGGCGCGATCACTCGGAGCTTGTGCTCGGGTATGCCGGTGACGAGTGCCAGCATGACCCGCAGCACGTGCGGAATCTGCGTGGAGGTCCACATCGTGAACTCGTCGCCGGTCTGGGCGCAGACCACGGCGCGCGGCTCCATCGCGGACGGGATGAGCCGCTGCTGCCGGTAGGTGCGCTCGATGACCACCGGGGCGTCGCGGAACGCCGCGTCGAGGTCACCCTGGCCGAAGGGCCAGGTGAATGATTTGTTGCCAGCCTCGTGCACCTTCGGCGACCCAGCGGCGAGGGCCGCCTCCATGTCGAGCACCGGCTCGAGCGGCTCGTAGGTCACGTCGATGAGTTCGAGCGCGTCGGCCGCTGCGTACCGGTCACGGGCCACGACGGCGGCCACGATCTCGCCGCCGTACCGGACGGTGTCCACCGCCATCGACGGGTGCTCGGGGATGACGATGTCCGGTGTGACCGGCCAGGCGCAGGGCAGCGAGCCCTGCTCGGCCGCGAAGTCGGCGCCCGAGTACGCGGCGATGACGCCAGACGCCTCCTTGGCGGCGGACAGGTCGACGGAGGCGATCCGCGCGTGCGCGTGCGGACTGCGGAGGAACGCGACGTGCAGCAGCCCGGGCAGGGTGATGTTGTCCGTCCAGTTGGTCTGCCCGGTGATCAGCCTGGCGTCTTCCTTGCGCTGCCGTGCCTTGCCGACCTCGAGCGCGGGAATCTCGGTGGCGGTCATGCGCTCGCCTCCGCGGTTGAACTGCCGCTGGCGGCCGCCAGGACGGCGCGGACGATGTTCTGGTAGCCGGTGCAGCGGCACAGGTTGCCCTCAAGCCCGTCCCTGACCTCTTCCTCGGTGGGGTGCGGGTTGTCGCTGAGCAGGTCGACGGCGGCCATGATCATGCCGGGCGTGCAGTAGCCGCATTGGAGTGCGTGCGCCTCATGGAACGCCCGCTGGAGCGGGTGCAGCTCGCGGGAGCCGTTCGAGAGTCCCTGGATCGTGGTGATCTCCGCACCGTCGGCCTGTACCGCCAGGACGGAGCAGCTCTTCACCGACCTTCCGTTGAGCAACACAGTGCACGCACCGCAGTTAGAGGTATCGCAGCCGATGGGAGTCCCGGTGCGCCCGGCCTGCTCCCTCAGGTAATGAACTAGAAGCAATCTGGGTTCGACGTCGTCCTCATAACGCGCGCCGTCGATCTTCACGCTGATTCTCACAACGCGGCCTCCTTGCCGTGCCAGTTGCGCCTGTGCACACGGTAAGACCAGCGTTGCGGCCTGCACCAGACCCGCTATCCCAATGTCAAGACTAATTGCGTGACGCAATTATTATTTGCATGGGGCATTTCGCGCATTAACCAAAGCGGCCGTGGACGTAATCCGCCGTACGAGGATCGTGCGGGTCCCCGAAGAGCTGCTCGGTCGTGCCAGACTCGACAATGCCGCCCGGCTCGCCCGCGCCGGCGAGGAAGAACGCGCAGTAGTGCGAGACCCGCTGGGCCTGCTGCATGTTGTGCGTGACGATGACGATCGTGACCTGGCTGGAGATCTCGGCGATGGTCTCCTCCACGCGGCGAGTGGAAGTCGGGTCCAGGGCCGAGCAGGGCTCGTCCATCAGCAGCACGTCGGGCGACACGGCAAGCGACCGCGCGATGCACAGCCGCTGCTGCTGGCCGCCGGACAGCGCGCCGCCCGGGGTGGACAGGCGGCTGCGGACCTCGTCCCACAGCCCGGCCCGGCGCAGGCAGGACTCCACGAGCGAGTCCTTGTCCCGCACCTTGATGCCGGCCAGCCTGAGGCCGCTGAGCACGTTGTCGTAGATCGACATGGTGGGGAACGGGTTGGGCTTCTGGAACACCATCCCGATCCGGCTGCGGACATGCTGCGGACGCTGGCTCGCGTGGTAGATGTCCTGCCCGGCGAGCAGCACCTCACCGGACAGCTGCGCGCCGGGGATCATCTCGTGCATCCGGTTGAGTATCCGCAGGAACGTGGACTTGCCGCAGCCCGACGGGCCGATCAGCGCGGTCACGCTGCCGGGCGGCATGTCGAGGGTGACCCGCTCGAGCACCTTGTGCTTGCCGAACCAGGCCGACACCCGGCGCGCCTCGAGCCCGTAAAGCGGAGACTCAAGCGGCTGAGTCTTCGGATAGGCGGTTTCAGTCATCGGATTCCCCTACTGCAGATTTGGGAGGAGGGCTGACAGGCTCTGGTACAGGTTCCAGACGATGGCGAGGAGCACCGGTACGGCGACCACCCAGGCGGGCCAGCGGGCCCACCTGGCGGCGAGGAAACTGCCGGCGAGCGCGGCGGCGGCCAGAGCGATCGCCCAGGCCATGGCGGAGATCAGCGCAAAGGAGTCGCGGCCGAGCGCGGTCTCAGCGGCGCTGACCGATGGCAGGTAACCGGATGACTGGAACGGCGTGGTGCTCTTCGCGTCTGCCACCACCACGTTCACCAGCTTCGCCTCGACCTCGATGTAGTGCGCGGGCGCGAACCGCGAGTCCGCGGTCACCAGCAGCAGCTGGTTCGGCAACTGGCTGAACGGGACCGGCTTGCTGCTGTCGGACACCGCGATCACCTGGTAGTTGGCCACGCCTTGGCTGCTGGTCGTGGCGATCGTGTCGCCCTTCGCCAGCTGCGGAAGACGCTCGAACGGCGCGCCGAACGTCGCTCGCCGTCCGAACACCACCGAGACGCCGCCCTGGCCGGGAAGCGGGGTGTCGCGCAGATGGCCCGGACCGGCGGTGAGGTTCTCCGGGCTTGTTCCCTCGACTACCACCATGTTGCTGATCCCGATCGCGGGCACGGAAAGCAGTGCCACCGGATCGCCGGGCGCGGCGGCGAGGGATGCCGGGCTCGCTGGGTGGCCGGGAATGACCGGGCCGGTCGGCGCCAGCGCGAGGCCGAGCTCGCCGCGCATGGTGGCGAACAGGGTCGTCTGCGCCCGGGCCTCCTGCAGGCCCGACAGGAAGTACAGGTAGCCGACGAACCCGAGGATCAGCACCGCGAGCAGGGTCAGCGTCAGGCCGGCCGAGCGGACGATCGTGTCCGACTGGCGCGGCCGCGCTCCGGCGCGGCTGACCGCCGGGCCGGGCAGGCCCGGCCCCGGCGGGCTGGTGGTCGGCGCGGTCACCGGATTACCGTCCTCGTCTGCGGCGCAGGTACGCCGCCACCGACGGCGGCGCGGCCACCGCCGCCGCGACGCCGAGAGCCGTGATCACCGCGAGCAGGATGCGGTCGGCGCCGCTGCCCGGCACGTTGATGACCGAGCCGGTGATGTCGGTATTCAGCGCGTTGCCCGTGGTTCCGCCGCTGCCTCCGCCTCCCGAGCCGGACCCGCTTCCGCTACCAGTTCCACTGCCCGTCCCGTTGCCGCTCCCGGCGCTGCTCGTGGCCGCGGCGGACGCCTGGCCGGTTGCGCCGGGCGAGGGCGAGCTTGTTCCCGACGGTGTGGTGCTCGCAGTCGTGCAGGATAGCGGCGAGCCGGCCTTCTGGCACTTATTCGGGTACGGTGCCTGCTTGAGCAGGATGTCCTGGCCGTTGACGAACGTGGGGTTGTTGCAGGTGCCGTAGCTGTGGATGTCGGGTGCGCCGACAGTACCCGGGATCTTGTTGACCTGCAGGAACGCGCCGGTAACGAGGTTGATGGGCAGCGGCGAGTAGCCGAGCGCGGCGGCCTGCTGCTGCCCCTGGCACAGGTAGAAGTTGATGTACGTGGACAGTGACTTGCCGACCTCGCTGTTGAAGATCGGCGGCTGTTTACCTGCCGTGGTCGGCACGATGAGGTAGCTGTAGCTGGACAGCGGATAGCTGCGCGGGTCCTTGTAGTTGTAAACGTTGTCCAAGTTCTGCTGCAGGAAGTCCTTGCTGGTCTGGTCCTCGTTGATCTGGGCCTGGGTGAGCGCGACGGCCACGTTGGAGGCCGTGGGCAGCACGTAGTACCCGGCGGCGTTCTCCACTGCGACCACCGGCCAGTGCGCGTTCAGCGCATAGGCGTACTCGTCGTACCCGATGGCGCCCTCGCCGTAGCTCGAGGTGATGTAGACAGAGACCGCGTTGGAACCGCTCTCCAGCTTGACGTTGCCGAACTGGGGATAGAACTCCGTCTGCGGGCACGGCAGCTTGATACCCGGGTGAACCTTCTGGCAGAACGCGTCCCACTGCTGCGGGAACTCGTGTGCCATCCAGCGGGTGAAGAAGAACGTCGCGCCCGAGCCGTCGGACCTGACGACAGGGATGATCGGCTCGTTCGGCAGCTGCGCGCCGTAGTCCTTGGTAATCGCCGGGTCGTCCCAGTTGGTGATCTGGCCGGTGAAGATCTTGATGATCGTATCGCCGGACAGGCGCAGGTTGGTGATCTGGTGACCGCCCACCGTCACGTGGTACATGAACGCCGTGCCGCCGCCCACGTCGGGGATGTAGGAGTAGCCGTAGGACGGAATCTCCGCGCCGGTGTTCGCGAGTTCGTCGGCGCCGTTACGGAAGGGCGGGTCGGACGCGGCGAAGTCAACCTGGCTGCCCTGCATGTAGTCGCCGCGCCCGGCCGCGGAGCCGTCCTCGTTGAAGTTGACGGTCAGCCCGTTCGACTGGAGGTCTTGCGCCCACTGATCGAGCGCGACGGCGGCCCAGGAGGATCCCGAGCCGGACAGCGTGGCGTACGTGCCAGCGGACGCGGGCGACGCGGTGGTCGTCAGCGCGAGCAGCGCCATCGCCGCGGCGGCGCCGACCGCGAGCGGCCCCTGCCACCGGGCCGGAAACCTGATCATGGATTCCTCTTTCTGATGGTGACGCGAACGCGCCTGGGGCGCATGCGTCCGATCCTGCGGCCTCCGGCGCCAAGCGCGGCACGCGCCTCAGGACTGCCGAGCACCAGCGCGGCCGGCCCGGTGACGAGGAGCACCGCGCCCCCGACGAGCAGGGCGAGCACCACCCAGGACATCCCGGTGGCGGCCGGGTGGCTGAACGAGACGACGATCGAGCTTGCCGCCGGGCTTGCCGACGCCGACGGTGAGGCGGACGGAGACGCTGCCGACGGCGAGGCGGACGGGGACGCGGAAGCGGACGGCTTGGGCTTCGGCTTGGGACTGCCCGTCTGGTTGAGCACCGCGTCGGCCGCCTTCAGCGTCTGCTCGCGCAGCGCCTGCGTCAGCGGCAGGTAGCCAGCGGCGAGCTGACCGGGTGCGGTGCCCCCGGTCTGGCCCGTGGTGGCGATGTCGTCGAGGAACGTGGCGATGGCCTTGGCCTTGGCCTTTGAGATCCCGCTGGTGGGAACGATTGCGTAGATGATCATCGTCAGCGGGTAGGCGATCGGGTCCTTGGCCGTGTAGTTCATCGACCGGGTGATGCCGTCAGGGTTGACCGTCATGTCCTTGACCGCGGCGGCCATCGAGGCGGCGGTCGGCGTGACGTATTTGCCTGCGGCATTCTTGATTGCGGCCGCCGGGATGAGGAACCGGGCCGCGTCGGCGTTGTCGATGACCGACCACAGGTCACGGTTCCCGTTGATCTGGGGCGGCAGCGAGTCGAAGTTCCCCGTGGTGGGGTCCTTGACGTCCTGCGTTCCCGGCTGCTGGTTGAGCGCCATGTCGTTGGCGAGCAGCGTCAGCGGGTACACCGGGGCGTCCTGGCTGGACACGGGCATGTACGGGTCCATCGGCAGGAAGCCGGTGATGGGGTACTTGAGCCCTAGGTAGTAGGTGTTGACGTGCATGCCCCAGGGGTCGAACTGCCCGGCGAGGAAGCCGGAGGCGTCCGAGTCGGAGGCGATCCAGCTCGTCGTCTCCCAGGTCATGTCGCTGTTGCCGGAAAGCACGATCGGAATCTCGTAGCCGGACGGCTGTGAAGCGTTCTGCCAGATGGACGAGCCGTTCAGCTTTTTGAACTCCGGGTCCGCGTACAGGTTCTGCGGGTTGTTGTCCACCGCGTTGTCGCAGCCGAAGGCGGAGCTGCCGCCGTTGGGGCACGAGTCGTTCGTGTACGAGTAGGAGGTGGTCAGCATCTTGACAAGCAGCCGGGCGTCCAGCCTGATGTTGGTGAACGGCTGGCCGGTGGTGGTGTTGTCCACCCAGTAGCCGGCGTCCGTCGCGGTTATCGCGACCGGGGCGTACGCGTACTTGGTCTTGGCCGCCCCGGTCAGCGGCTGGGTGGTGAAGGCGATGTCGTCGACGCCCGACTGGAAGTAGCTCCGCGCCTCGCTCTCGTTCAGCGAGCCGTTGTACTGCACCTCGACCGGGTTGCTGCCGAAGCAGAAGCCCGCCTGCCACTGCTGCATCGCGGTAGCGAGCATGGGCGAGCCGCCCGCCGTGATGTCGGCGGCCCGTAGCGGGCAGCCGCTAGGGGTGCGCGCGAAGGTCAGCGGGATCACGATCCGCTTGGACCACGAGCAGAAGCCGTTGGGGGTGAATGCCGCGCTCTTGGCCTCGGAGAACGCGTACTGGCCCAGGTCGGTGCCTCCGACATCCAGGCTGTGGTTGCCGCATTTCGGCTTGGCGAAGTCGAGGCTGTCGCCGCCCTGGCTCGGCACGACCACCAGCGAGCAGGGAGTGGTCGCGTTACAGCCGAGGAACTGGTTCTGCACGTTGGTGAACAGCAGGATGTCCGCCTTGCCGGTGCCCTGGGCCGTCGTGGTGGAGTATGACGTGTTGCCAGGACCGTACTTGCCGAACGCGGCAGGCTCGCCGCCGTTCGTTGCGTCGTAGCAGTCGTCGGGTGACTTCGGGTTGGTGCCCTTGCACTCGGCGAGCATCACCGGGTAGTCCGTCTGCGTGTTCTCGTAGGTGAGCTCGCTCGACGGGGTGAACCCGGTCCAGCTCACCTGCACCATCTGGTTGACAAGGCCCTTCACCTGGCTGACCGTCACCGTGCTCGCCGTCTTGTAGTGCGAGTCGTCGGTGTTCGGCACATACATGTACGGCCCGGTCACCGTGGTGCTGCCCGCCGGGTGCTTGACCTTTTTGGGCTTCTTGGCCGGCTTCTTCTTCGTCTTGGTCGGCGTCGGTGTCGGTGTTGGCTTGGGCTTCTTGGTCTTCGTCGCGGACGGCGTCGGCGTGCTGGTTGGCGTCGCCGTGGTGGTTGATGTCGCGGTCGCCGTCGCGGAGCCCGATGGCGAGGTGCTCGGGGTAGCCGTGCCGGTGGCGGTGCCGCCGGCCGTCGGGGACGCGCTCGACCACGCGGGGGTGGCGGCCGCCGCGGTCTTGGCGCCGCTGGCGAGCGCCGCACTCGGCGCCGCGGCGATCATCGCCATCCCTGCCGCGGTCGCCGCGATGGCGAGCAGCCTCCTCATCGGCCCGTCCTTCCCGTCGGCGGCGCGAGGCGCAAGGCGGCCACCCGCTGCGCGGCCTGCCGCTCGAGCTTGCGGCGCTGGCGGCGTGTCAGCTCGCCAGGCGCGCCGCCGCCGAGGCGGCGCGCGATCGTGAACAGCACGAGCACCAGCGCGATGAGCGCGAAGCCGCCGCCGAAGGCCCTGGCGTGATCGGCGAGCTCAGGCTTCTGGATCTCGTTGTAGATGTAGAGGGGGAGGCTAGTCTGCCACCCGTTGAACGGGTTCCAGTTGTATGCGTTGGAGTAGCCGGAGACGAGCAGCACCGGCGCGGTCTCGCCGATACCCCGGGCCATGCCGAGGACTACGGCGGTAGCAAGGCCGGACCTGGCCGTCGGCAGCACCACCATGAGCACGGTGCGCCACTGGCTGCCGCCGAGCGCGTAGGACGCCTCGCGCAGCGTCCCTGGCACGATCCGGAGCACGGTTTCCGATGCCCGGGTCACGATCGGCAGCATCGTCACGGCGAGCGCGATCGCAGCGGCGAAGCCGCTCTTCGGCAGCCCCACGGTGAGCACGAAGAACGCGAGCACGAACAGGCCCGCGATGATGTCGGGCAGCGCGGTCATGGCGTCCACCAGGGTGCGTACCGGGCGGGCGCCGGGGCCGCCCACCTCGGCCAGGTAGAGCGCGGCGGCGATGCCAAGCGGGACCGACAGCAGCGTGGCCAGCGTGAGCTGCTCAAGAGTTCCGACGAGCGCGTGCCCGATGCCACCGCTCGAGATCGGGCTGAGCGCCGCGGTATTGACCATGGACTCGGTGAAAAAGGAGGTGCGGTTGACCACCGTGAGTCCGCGTACCAGGGTGTAGCCCACCTGGTCGATGACCAGGGCGGTGGCGAGCAGGCCCGCGGTGGTGAGCCCGACAGAGACCACCCGGTCCCTGACGGCGAGCCGGTTCCACTGGAGTGAGGCCACGCCCGCGTAGCAGAGCAGGAAGAGCCCGTACCAGCAGAGCCAGAAGCCGAGCACGCCGGTGAAGGGCAGCACGCGCTCGTAGAGCACCCAGCAGAGGGCAAGCGCGGCCGCCGCAGCCCCCAGGATGGTCAGCGTGCCCTCGGCGGTGATCTCCCTGATCCGGATCGGCGCGTCGGGCGCCGGCTCGCCGGGAGGCGCGGCGGCAGTGCCGAGCGCGCTATCGATGTCGGTGGCCACCTGTCAGCCCGTGGCCAGCCCGGACCGGGATCTGCCGATCACGATCGCTCCCAGGGTGTTGACGATGAGGGTCATGCCGAAAAGCACGAGGCCGGCGGCCATGAGCGCGGACAGCCCCATGGAGCCCGCGTTGGGGAAGGAGGCGTACTCGTTGGCGATCGTCGAGGCGATCGAGTTGCCGCCGGTCTCGAGCACGTGGAAGTTGAAGCGGAAGGTGGCGGAGAGAATCAGGGTGACGGCAATCGTCTCGCCGAGCGCCCGGCCGAGACCGAGCATGCACGCGCCGATCACGCCGCCGCGGCCGAACGGCAGGACGACCGTGCGGATCATCCCCCAGCGGGTGGCGCCGAGCGCATAGGCGCCCTCGCGCTCGCCCTGCGGAGCCTGCGAGAACACCTGCCTCGACAGCGACGTGACGATCGGGATGACCATCAGTGAGACGACGACGCCGGCGATGAACGTCGAGGTCGCGTAGTTTGACGCCGTCGACGTGCTGAGCCGGAAGCTGAACACAGGGATCCAGCCGAGGTGCCTGCCCAGCCAGCTGTCGAAGCCGAGGATGCGCGGTTCGAGGAAGAGCAGCCCCCACACGCCGAAGATGATCGACGGGATCGCGGCCATCAGGTCGATCACCGCGATCAGCGGCTTGCGCAGGGCGTGCGGTGAGTACTCGGAGATGTACAGCGCGACCGCGATGCCCGTCGGCACCGCGATGATCATCGCGATCACCGCGATGAGGATGCCGAGCGGCAGGATCGCGGCGATGCCGAAATGCTGCGGGTCATAGATGATCCAGTTCTGGGTGGTCAGGAACCCGAACCTCCTGAAGCTGAAGGCCTTGCTCGCCCGAAGGATCAGGAGGAGCAGGATCATCCCGGTGATGACGAAGACGGACCAGCCGGAGGCGCGCAAAATGGCGCGGAAGATCTTGTCACCGGTGGATGGGCGGGCGACGATGGTGCGCGGCGTATCCTGATCGGTCGCGTGCGGCGCGTTGACAGGGCGCTCAGCGGGCATGGCGATATCCCCCCGCTCCTTCCTTATGGCGCACCACCTGCGGGCAGCGCCCGTCAATAGTTCCTGATAGGCGGGACCAGCGTGGTTCTCCGCAATGTACGGATTTCGAGCAGAAGATGAACAACAGGGAAACAATCCCTATTTAAGCCATCTTGATAGGTCTAGTAACAAATTGTGCGACTGCGCCCCCCAGAAACGGGGGCCGCAGTCGCACGTGCCGGGCCTGTCTGGGGCCTTAGGAAACGCTGCCGCAGGTGAGCGCCGGGAGGAAGCCGTAGCTCTCGATGGCCTTGGTCGCGGTGGTGTTGTGGCAGAAGTAGCCGGCGCGGCCGAGGATCCGGTCGAGGTTTGCCGGGACGTGGTCGCCCTTGGCCTGGTAGCGAACGATGTCGTACAGGGTCCTGGTGAAGCCGGTCACCCGGAAGCCCTTGTTGATGGCGGGCACCTTTGCCACGGTGAGCGCGGACACGCCGTTGATCTTGCCGAGGCCGAGGTAGCCGACCTGGTCGGTTCCGAAGGCGTTCTGCCCGGCGGCGGGTTTGCGGCCGGGGAGCGGCGAGTTGTACTTCTGCGCGATCCAGTCGCCGACCGAGTAGATGAAGATCGCGTTGGGGCTGTTGAACTGCTTGGACAGGCCCTGGTTCTCCTCCAGGCTCTCGTTCACGCAACTGCCCGCCGTGGTGATGCCGAGCGCCTTGAGCCAGAACGAGAGAGTGCCGGAACCGGTCTGCGGCAGGTAGGGCTTGATCGGCCGGCCCTTGGTGCCGCCGACCTGGCCCCAGGTGGTGGCGGTGCACAGGAAGATGGCCTTGAGCTGCGCCAGAGTGAGGCTCTTCGGCGCGTAGGTGACAGTCTGGCCCTTGGCTGCGACGTCCCTGACCGCCCAGGTGACGGCGTCCTCGGCGAGCGCCACGTAACCGACGATGGTGAATTTACCTATTAAATCGGTCTGGAAACTGGTAGTAGTGGTACGAAGAAGGCCCCTCGCCATCGGCGAGGGGCCTTCTCGTCGTCCCGCTGCCGGGTCGGGGACCAGGCAGCAGGTTCGCGCTAGCTAACTCAGGAGGTGATGCCGCAGAACGCGTAGGGGACGAAGCCGTAGTTCTTGATGATGGCCTTCGCCGTGCCGCTCTTGCAGAGGAAGCCATTCTTGCCGAGCATGCCCTCGAGCTTCTTGCTGATGTGGTCCGAGGTCCCGACGGTGTAAGGAACCACGTTGTAGACCGTGCGCCAGAAGTTGCTCGGGAACTTCGGGTTGATCGTGGGAACCTTGGCCGTGGTGAGCGGCGAGATGCCGGTGATCGGGTTGAGCTGAAGCACGCCGGTCACGTTGCAGCCGAACTTGTTCTGCGTCCCGGTCGGGGTGGAGTGGCAGCCGGCCGAGTGGTACTTCTGCGCGACGTAAGCGCCAATCGAGTAGGCGAAGATCGCATTCGGGCTGTTGAAGCCCTTGTACCCGCCCTCGTTCTCCTCGGGTGCCTGGCTCACGCAGCTGCCGAGCGTGGTGATGTTCATGAACTTCTCCCACGACGAGAGCGTTCCAGAACCGGGCTGAGGCAGGTAGACCTTGATGGCGCCGTTCTTGCCGCCAACCTGCTTCCAGTTGGTGATCTTGCAGCTGAAGATGCCCTGGAGCTGCTTGAGGTTGAGCGACTTGGGCGCGTCAGAGCCGCCCTTGGCCGCGGACCGCGTCGCCCATGTCATCGCATCACGGGCGAACGCGACGAAGGCGATGCCGCCGGGGCCGAACTTCGGGTCGGTCGGCTTGCGGCCGCCGGACGAGCGGGCGAAGTCGACGCAGGGATAGGAAACCCCGCCCGACTTGATGACCTGGGTAGTGTCCAGGGCCTTGACGCCGGCGCCCGAGCCGTTCGGCCGGACGATGGTGGCGCAGCCGGCCTTCGGCTTTATGTGCGTGACCACGCTCGCGGACGTGCCGAGCGGCACGGCGTCCCAGCTGTAGACGTACGGGTGCGCCGCGCTGTGCCTGGTCCCGATGCCCGCGTCGTACTTCTGGGCGAGCGCGTCGAGCACGTACTGGGTGGTGTTGGACCCGACGGCCACAATGTCAAAGGCCTTGGGGGCAACGCCCTTCGGGGGGTCATTCGGCGCGGCCGACGCGGTGCCCACCGTGCCCGCCACAAGGGCGGCCGCGGTGGCCATCGTCACGGCGCCCGCGACCAGCCTGCTGAGTTTTCGCATTCCTGCCTCCATTTTGCTGCCCGTCCTGGAGGTCCCGCGCGGTCCCGGTGCGCAGGTCAGGCGGACATGCCGATCAAGACTCTGCCTGGCATGACGCTGGGGGACAAGGGAACGCATAATGGCGGAAAAGTGATCTCTCGGCGACTGAGAAATGACCAGAGAGCTAATAGAAGGCGAAGGATCACGGGGGGCTGAATTGCGCAAGTTGGCTAAGATGTACGCTCGATTAACGAGTCACCGGTATCCGGTTGAATCGAACGATAACTCTCATAGCCGGTCGTAAAAATAGGAAATCCAGGCGACTACGGCCTGGTCGGCCAGTCGCTACGCAGGGTGGTCGGCGTACTATGGCGATTCCGAGCTGTCGAGCCCGCGGGTGTGGTGCTGGTTCCGAAGGTTCGCGCCCGATCGGGTGACGGAAAGACCCGTGTTGGGTACCTATGTGCTAGGAAATCGTTGCTTAGCGTAGATGCTGGAGCGTGACCCATGGCCACCGCCGAAAATGCGCACCCAGGCGCTGTGGAGCAGCAGGTAGACAAGGGCCTGAAGTCAGGCGCCTTGGGGCTGGTGTCGACCACCGTGATGGGAGTGGCCTCTACCGCCCCCGCCTACAGCCTGGCGGCGACGCTCGGCTTCATGGTGGCCGTCGTCGGGCTCGGCTCGCCCATCGTCGCGATGATCGCCTTCATCCCGATCTTCCTTACCTCGATCGGCTACAGCGAGTTGAACAAGGCGGACCCGGACTGCGGCACCACCTTCACCTGGGGCACGCGGGCCTTCGGTCCGAGGACAGGATGGGCCGGCGGTTGGGCGATCGTCGCCGCGGACATTCTCGTCATGGCCAGCCTGGCGCAGGTCGCCGGGCAGTACGTGTTCCTGCTTTTCGGCGCGGACGGCATCGGCAGCAACCCGACAAGCGGCTGGGTGCTCCTGGTCGGCCTGGCGTGGATCGCCTCGATGACGTACATCTGCTACCGGGGCATCGAGGTCTCCGCCGCGTTCCAGCGGGTGCTGCTGAGCATCGAGCTCGTCATGCTAGCCGTCTTCTCGGTGACGGCGCTGGTCCGGGTGGGGACCGGGAATCACCCCGCCGAGTCCATCACCCCGGCCTGGTCCTGGTTCAACCCGATGCAGGGCGGCTTCTCCGGCTTCGTCAGCGGCATCATCCTGATGCTCTTCATCTACTGGGGCTGGGACACCGCGGTGGCGGTCAACGAGGAGACCAAGGACCCGACCAAGACGCCGGGACGTGCCGCCATCCTTTCCACGGTCATCCTCCTGGTCACCTACGTGTTGGTAATCTTCGCGGCACAGTCGTTCGCCGGCATCGGGACCACGGGCATCGGGCTCGGCAACAGCGCCAACACCGGCGACGTGATCTCCGTGCTCGGCAATGCGGTCTTCGGCGCCCACGGGATCGGATTGTTCCTGGCCCGGCTGCTGATCCTCATGGTGCTTACCTCGGCGGCGGCCTCGACCCAGACGACCATTCTGCCCACCGCCCGCACCACGCTGTCGATGGCTACGTACAAGGCGCTACCGAAGGCCTTCGCGAAGATGCACCCGCGCTACCTCACGCCCACCGTCTCCACGATCACGATGGGCGTGATCTCCGCACTGCTCTACCTCGCGCTCAACTACGTGTCGCACGGCTTTGTCATCTCCGACGCGGTGACCGCGATCGGCCTGTACATCGCGTTCTACTACGGGCTCACCGGTTTCGCCTGTGCCTGGTACTACCGCAAGACGCTGCGGGAGAGCCAGCGGAATCTCTGGATGCGCGGCATCCTCCCGGCCCTCGGCGGCCTGATCATGTACGCGGCGGGCGGCTGGGCGCTGTGGGCTGACTGGGACTACGCGACAGGAAACAGCTACACGTCCTGGCTGATGCCGTTCTGGCCGCACTGGTACATCGGCGGCGCGTTCACGATCGCCTTCGTCGCGGCGATTGCCGGGCTCATCGCGGGCATCTGGGTCAGGTTCGCGATGCCGGCCTTCTTCCGCAAGGAGACCCTGACGCGGAGCACCGCGACTCTCGCCCCCGAGGCATAGCCCGCAAGAGCACAGCGCGCGGCCCCGCACGGTTTACCGTGCGGGGCCGCAGGTTTGCTGACTACAGGGCCTCGAGAACGGCCTTGAGGATGCCGGGTGTCTTGGCGGACGGCTCCGCCTGGAGGCAGACCTCCTCCATCACCTGGAGGTAGGCGTCGACCTCGGTCTGCTTGTCCAGGTACAAGGCGCTGGTCAGCTGCTCGATGTAGACGACGTCCCTGAGGTCGCGCTGGGCAAACCGCAGGATCGTGAAGGGGCCGCCCAGCGCCCGGTGCGCGCCCGCGGAGAACGGCAGGATCTGGAGCGTGACCGCCGGGTGGTCGCACATCTCGATCAGGTACCGCAGTTGCGCCCTCATCACCTCACGGCCGCCGATGACCCGGCGCAGCGCGCCCTCGTCGAGCACCGCCCAGATCTTCGGCGGGTTGTCCCTGTGCAGAATGTCCTGGCGGGACATCCTGGCCTCGGCGCGGCGGCCGACCTCATCCTCGGACGGCGCGTTGCCGAGCCGGATGACCGCCTGAGCGTATTCGGGGATCTGGAGCAGCCCGGGAACGAACTGAAGCTCGTACTCGCGGATGGACGATGCCGCGGCCTCGAGCCCGAAGTACGGTTCCACCCAGTGCGGCAAGATGTCCGTGTAGCCCTGCCACCAGCCGGGGGTGCTCGCCTCCCTGGCGAGCCCGAGCAGTGCCTCGCGCTCGTCGCCAGCTTCGACTCCGTACAGGGTCAGCAGGTCGGCGATGTCCCGCTCCTTGAACCCGACCCGGCCGTGCTCCATGCGGCTGATCTTCGAGTGAGAGCCGCGGATGCACAGCGCGGCGCGCTCGGTTGTCATTCCGCACTCTTCGCGCAGGCGCCGCAGGTGCCCGCCGAGTACGAGGCGCTGCACCGTCGGACCCTTCGCGCGCGGGCCGAACAGCGACTTCGGAGCCTCCCAGGCGGAGTCCTCCTCGGGCGACAGCATCGCGACTCCTCGTCCGCCCGCGTGAGGCGATGGCCACAAGTATGGGTCAGTAGTCTCCCATGTAATCATGGCATTACGGAAGTGGATGCGCGGACAATTGCACAGACCGCATGTGCGTCTCATGCTCACTCGGACAAACGGCCTGTTCGTTAACCCGCGACGCGACGCGGATGCTCCCTGGCCGATGCTGAGGGGGTCGCCCTTCGGCTAATTCAGGCTAGGTGGTCGAACTCGCCGTCCTTGGCCCCCGCCAGGAACGCGGCAATCTCCGCCGGCGTATAGACGAGCGCGGGGCCGGAAGGGAACCGGGAATTGCGTACGGCGATCTCGCCGCCCGGTAGGTGAGCCACCTCGACGCAGGCTCCGTTGGGGTTGCTGTGCCTGCTCTTCTGCCAGGTGACGTCTGTGAGCTCGCCGGCCGGCATGCCGTTATATGCGTTGCTCATGTTTCCTTCCAGTGACTGATCCGGGGTTGTTACTGGACTGGAGAACTCGCGCCGTGCATGGACTGGCCTTACGCGCGTGAGCGCAATTCCGAGTATGCCACTTGCACCCGATTGAATGCACGTGCATTTACGATTGCATGAGATGCGCTGTCATGATCGCCGCTAGCTTGCAACCGGATGCACGCTACGTTTGCACGTTCATCCGGCGCTTGCGTGTTTGAACGTGCATCCGGTCTTGCATCTGCACGCCATGTCAGGCACCATATAAGCGAGGCATAGCTCACATACTGCGATAGACACGGTTCTAACCCCCAAGACGATGCAGAAAGCGGTTGCCTTGGCTCACCTGAGGGTTGCTACGTGGGAGCCGGATGATGACGACGACGTAGTCGTCCCCATCCCGGCCCTTCCCGCGTCCCCTCCGCAGTTTCTCCCGGTCCCCTCGGCCTGGTGGGAAACGCCCGCGGTGACCAGCCGGGCGCTCAGTCCCGTCCCTGAAGAGGCAAGGACCGCCCGTCAGTTCGTCAGGGAGCTGCTCACCTGCTGGGGCCTTAGCTATCTCTCGGACGACGCCGAGCTCATCATCGCCGAACTGGTCGGCAATGCGGTCAGGCACGGGCTGCGCACGATGGCGCCGGTCATCTCGTTTGGCGCGGACTCGCCTGTGCTCCGGCTGTGCCTGCTGCGGCGAATCGGCGAGGTGATGCTCGCCGTCACCGATCCAAGCGACGAGGCACCCACGCCCAAGCCGCCGAGCGCTACCGGCGAGAGCGGCCGAGGGCTGCAGATCGTCGGCGCGCTCAGCTACGTCTGGGGCTGGTCACCAATCGAGGGTCACGGCAAGGCCGTCTGGGCGGTGCTGCGCTCATAGCGCCGCCGCCCGCCGCGGTGCGACGGGCGGCGGGGCAGCGAACGAACCCGTTCCGTTGAAGCTGACTTATCGCGGGACTGGCTGGTCTGCCACGGAAAGCACGTGCTCGATCAGGGTAATGAGGACTTCCTTCGCCGATTCCCTCGACCTCGCGTCGCACATGATGATCGGCAGGCTCGGATCCAGGTCAAGCGCCACCCGGACATCTTCGGTCGAGTAACGGCGTGAGCCTTCGAAGACATTGAGGGCGATGATGAACGGGATGTCCCTGCGCTCGAAGTAATCGATCGCGGGAAAGCAGTCGGCGAGCCTGCGGGTATCGGCGAGGACGACGGCGCCGAGTGCGCCGAGCGCGAGTTCGTCCCACATGAACCAGAACCGTTCCTGTCCGGGCGTGCCGAACAGGTAGAGCACCAGGTCGTCGCGGAGCGTGATGCGCCCGAAGTCCATCGCGACCGTGGTCGTGGTCTTGCGCTCGACTCCGGCGATGCTGTCGACGTGCTTGCCGCTCTCGGTCAGCGGTTCTTCGGTGCGCAGCGGCCTGATCTCGCTGACCGCGCCGACGAGCGTGGTCTTGCCCACGCCGAACCCGCCAGCGAGCAGGATCTTGATAGCGCGGTGGCGGCGGGCCGGCCCGCTGGTTGCCTCATAGCCCGCGTAGGCCATGTAGCACCTCCCTGAGCGTATTCCTGTCTACCTGGCGCGCCTTCATCGAGATCGGCGCCTGAATGAGCACAAGACCGAGTTCACGCAGGTCCCCGAGGAGGATGCGGACCACGCCTAGCGGCAGGTCGACGTCGGAAGCGATGTCCACCACCGTCACCGGCACCTGCACGAGCTGCAGCACAGAAAAGTGCTCGGGGCCAAGGCTGCCCGGGTCCGCGACCCTTGCCTGGGTCGCGGTCACCGTGGCGACCAGGTCGAAAGCCTCACCGGAGTGCCGCGTACGGCCTCCTGTCAGAGCATAAGGCCGGACAACCGGGCCTGCCTCAGCGTCGAGCCACCATTCGTCGTTCGATGGCATGACTGCCTGTCCCTAGGGTGCCAGATAACGCGGAACGAGTCCGCATATTGACCTGAAGGTGGTCGCCGGTGCGCTGGACGAGGATCGCCATCTCGTACGCCACCTGGCCGATGTCAGCCTCTGTCGTGGTGAGGACGGCCAGGCACGTGCCCTGGCCGGCCGCGCACACGATGAAGAAGCCAGACGTCATCTCGATGATGGACTGGCGTGCCTGGCCGCCGAACTGGTGACTCGCGCTGCGCGCGAGCGACTGGAACGCGGCGGCCAGCGCGGCCAGGTGCTCCACGTCGGCCTGGTCCATGCCCCGCGACGCGCCAAGGTGAAGGCCGTCCTGCGACAGGAACACCGACCGCGTGATGTGCGGAACCCGCGTCACCAGGTCATCGAGCAGCCAGTCCAGCTGGCTCGCTCCGTATCGCTGATTATTCATCGGTTCCGGCCTCCGTGTCCCGTTGCGTCTGTGACCGGCCCTGCTGCCAGCCGCGCTGCATGGCGGACAGCGTGTTGCGCATGTCCGTCAGCGACGCCGCGCTCGCCGGGGGAACTGCGGTCGGTGCCTGTGAGCCCGCTGCACCCGTTGAGGCACGAAGTTGCGGTGCGAGGTTCGCCTGCCGGACGCGACGCGGCAGCCCCGTCGAGTCAGGTGAGCCGCTGCCGGCAGGTTCTCCCCGCTGGAAACTCTCGTCGGTGGCCACATTGTTCCCAAAAGGCTCAGAATTCCCGAACGCACCAGTGTTCCCGTACGACTCGGTGGTGCCGTAGGACTCGGTGGTGCCGTAGGACTCGGTGGTGCCGTAGGAGCTGTCGGCGCCGTAGTCCTGGTAGGCGTTCTCGTACGCGCCACCGGACGGCGCACCGTCCTGTCCGGGCCGGCGGATCGGGGTGAAGACGTCGAACGGAGACCCCTGAGGCGCCTGGGACGCCGCCTGCCTGGTGACAGGCACGCCGGTGACAACCGGCACCTCACCCGCGCTGAAGCTGCTGAAGCTGCCGGTGCCCGCCTCGTTCCCCGGGTGCCTGAGCGCTCCGGAGATCCGGATCGGCGGGTCGGCCGGCTCGCTGTATGCCGGCTCGGAGTATCCCGGGTCTGCGTACCCCGTGTCTTGCGGTGCGGCCGGACCCGTTGACGGGTAGCTCCCCCAGGCCTGGCCGGAGCCGCTGCCGTAGGCCCCGGGTGCGGCCGGGGCCTCGGGGGTGTGCGGCGCGCCGCTTGACCCGCGGCCGGTGGCCCAGCCGTCGTTGCCGGCGACCGGCCATCTGTTGCCTGCGGCGGGGGTCTTGGGTATGCGCACCTCGCCGGTGTCCCTGAGCCGCGGGCCGCCGGGCCTGGATCCGCTGGCGGCGGGGCCGCCAGGCCTGGATCCGCCGGCGGTGGCGTAGGAGCCGGTGCCCGCGCCGTACGAGCCTGCGGCGTAGGGCCCGCTGCCGTTGGTCCCGGCACCCTGCGGCTCGGCGCCGTAGGAACCGCTGCCGTAGGGGCCGCTGCCGTACGAGCCGTTCGCTGACGAGCCATTGCCGTACGAGCCGTTGCCGTACGAGCCGGACGCCTGCGCGGGGCCGCCCGTCGTGATTGCCGCCGGGCCCTCCGTCACGATCAGCGTCGGCGGGATCAGCGCGACCGCGGTGGTGCCGCCGTACGGCGACGGGCGCAGAGTGACGTGGATCCCGTGCCGCCTTGCGAGCTGGCCGACGACGAACAGGCCCAGCTGCTCGGTGTTGGCCGGGTTGATGTCCGGCGGGTTGGCCAGTCGCTCGTTGAGCTCGTAGACGCGCTGCGGCGTCATGCCGAGCCCGCGGTCCTCGATCTCGATGGCGAACCCGTTGGCGACAACCTCGCCGCTCACCCGGACCTGCGTGAACGGCGGCGACAGGGTCGTCGCGTTCTCGATCAGCTCGGCGAGCAGGTGGATCACGTCGGTGACGGCAGACCCGGCGAGCGCCGCGCGGGACTGGGTGGACACGGCGACCCGTGCGTAGTCCTCGACCTCGGCGACCGCGCCGCGCATCACGTCGATCAGCTTGACCGGCGCAGACCAGGAACGGCCGGGCGGCGAACCGGAGAGGATGATGAGGCCCTCCGCGTGCCGCCTCATCCGGGTGGTGAGGTGGTCCATCTTGAAGAGGTTTTCCAGCACGTCGGGGTCGGTCGCCCCGCGCTCCATCTCGTCGAGGACAGTGAGCTGGCGCTGGAGCAGCGACTGGTTACGCCTTGCCAGGTTTCGGAACATGTCGTTGACGCCCTGCCGGACCCTGGCCTCGTCGATGGCGGACCTGATGGCGGTCTGCCGCACGGCGTCGATCGCCTGGCCCACCTGGCCGATCTCGTCGCTGCCGACCCGCAGCGGCGGCGCCTCGGCCGCGACGTCCACGGACTCGCCGCGGCGCAGCCGGGCGACCACCGATGGGAGCTGCTCCTCCGCCAGGGTCATCGCGGACCGGCGCAGCGTGCTGAGCCGGCGGTTGATGGACCGGCTGAGCAGCAGCGAGACGAGCAGGGTGAGGATGAGGCCCGCGGCGCCCGCGATGGACAGGATCCACACGCGGCGCTTGGCGTCGATAGCCGGCTGCGCGTTGGCCTCGAGCACCGCGGTCGCGGTGGTGGTGCCCGCCTTGCTTGCCGCCTTCAGCCACGTGTGGGTCATGCCCTGCCAGATGACGGAGTTCAGGCCCTGCGCCTTCATGTCGCTCAGCGAGATCCCGGCCGGCACGGCCTCCTGGATGGTCACCAGGTTCTTCTGTACCGCCGACGGCGCTCGCTTGTTCAGCATGGCGTTGTAGGTCGCGAGCTCGGAGGGAGTGAACAGCTCCTGGTACGTCATCGTGTCGTCCTCCAGACGACCGACGGCGTTGCTGAAGGCCACCCGGTCGGGGCCGCTGAGCGACCCGCTCGCCAGCGCGCTCGCCATGATCGCGTCCTGCTCGGACACGTCTTCCTGGGTGTTGACCGCGGAGATCAGGCCAAGGCCCTGGAGCACGGGCGCCGCGCTGGTGATGCTGCTCGCCTCGGCCTGCAGCACGGCTCCCTGCCCGGCGATGATGTTCGTGTAGGCCGCGAGCGCGTCGAGCGGCGCGAGCTGCTTGCCCTCCACCCCGGCGCGGAGCTTGGTCATGCTGTTGATCTGCCCGGTCATCTTGACGATGGCCGCGGTCTCCTCCGGGGTAGAGCTGTTCTTGGTCCCGGGGGAGTCGAGCGCGACCTGGAGCTGCTCCGCACCCTGCTTGGTGACGCCCACGGCCTTCTGGAAGCTGTTCAGGCTGGCCGCGTTCGGCTGCGACAGGTAGACGACCGCGGCGCGGCGCTCGCCCTGCAGCAGGTTGACGAAGTTCGTCAGCGGCTCGGAGGTCGCCTGGATCAGGCTTGGCGCCCGGTCCAGGTTCAGCCAGTTGGTGACGGACGTGTAAGTCACGTACCCGAACAGGCCGAGCATCGTGAGCAGCGGAATGGCGACCAGGAAGTAGATCCTGAGCCGGATGGATCGGCCGCGCGATCCCATGGGCTAACCCCCTGGGTAAACGGGTAAGGGCAAGCCACGATATCGCGTTACAGCACGTGATCGTGGCCAAATCGGTACATTTCACGATCGAAACCAATGGGTTACGGTGATATTCGGCACTTCGATACGCTGCGGCGACACGTCGTTTGACGGTGGCACCGCCTACCCTGGAGACCGTGACCACGACCGCGACGCACTCCCTCATTGACGGCCTGAACCCGCAGCAGCGTGCGGCCGTGACGCACGCCGGCGGGCCGCTGCTGATCGTCGCGGGCGCGGGCTCTGGCAAGACCCGGGTGCTCACTCACCGGATCGCGTACCTGCTCGCGGAGCGCGACGTGGCACCGGGCGAGATCCTCGCGATCACGTTCACCAACAAGGCCGCCGGCGAGATGGCGGCCCGCGTCGCGACCCTGGTCGGCGACCGTCGCGCCCGGTCGATGTGGGTGATGACGTTCCACTCCGCGTGCGTGCGCATCCTGCGCCGCGAGGCCACCAGGTTCGGCTACCCGTCGAGCTTCTCCATCTACGACTCGGCCGACTCGCAGCGGCTGATGGCCCTGGTCTGCCGCGAGCTCGAGCTTGATGCCAGGCAATACCCGCCGAAGGCCATGGCGGCGCAGGTCTCCACGCTCAAGAACGAGCTCATCGACTACGAGTCGTTCGCCTACCGCGCCCGTGGCGCCAAGGAGAAGGCGCTCGCCGAGGCCTACGCGGAGTACCAGCGCCGCCTGGTGGCGGCGGGCGCGATGGACTTCGACGACCTGATCATGGTGACGGTCAACATGTTCCAGGCGTTCCCCGAGGTGGCGGAGGCCTACCGGCGCCGCTTCAGGCACGTGCTTGTCGACGAGTACCAGGACACGAACCACGCGCAGTACATCCTCGTCCGCGAACTCGTTTCCGGCAGCGGGTCCCTGTTCGGCAAGTCAAGAGCAGGATCAGGAAGAACGGGTGCGGCTGACTCCGGCAGCGCCACGGATTCCGCCGAGGCGGCGGGCCCGTCCGAGCTCTGCGTCGTGGGCGACGCCGACCAGTCCATTTACGCGTTCCGCGGCGCCACGATCAGGAACATCGTCGAGTTCGAGGAGGACTACCCGGACGCGACGGTGATCCTGCTCGAGCAGAACTACCGCTCGACGCAGAACATCCTCGCCGCGGCGAACGCGGTGGTGTCGCGCAACCCGGGTCGCAAGCCGAAGAACCTGTGGTCGGACGCGGGCGACGGCCCGCCGATCACCGGCTACGTCGCTGATAACGAGCACGACGAGGCCGCATTCGTCGCCGAAGAGGTCGACAGGCTCAACGACGAGGGCCTCGCGGCGCCCGGCCAGGTGGCGGTGTTCTACCGGACCAACGCGCAGTCCCGTGTCTTCGAGGAAGTCTTCATCAGGGTCGGGCTGCCCTACCGCGTGGTCGGCGGCGTCCGGTTCTACGAGCGGCGCGAGGTCCGCGATTTGCTTGCCTACCTGCGGCTGATCGCCAACCCAGCGGACGAGGTGTCGCTGCGCCGCGTCCTCAACGTGCCCAAGCGCGGCATCGGGGAACGGGCCGAGGAGTACGTCGCCGCCTACGCGCAGCGGGAGCGGATCTCGTTCGCCCAGTCGCTGGCCACGCCGGGCGACGTGCCCGCACTCGCGGCGCGGTCCGCGGCGGCGATCGCGGCCTTCAACGCCCTGGTGGACGAGCTGCGCGAGCAGGCCGCCAGCGGCGGCCCGGTCGCCGAACTTGTCGAGGCGGTGCTCGACTCAAGCGGGCTGCAGACCTACTTCGAGAGCTCAGAGGACCTGCAGGACGCCACCCGCGTGGAGAACCTGCAGGAAATGGTCTCGGTGGCCCGGGAGTTCGACGGCTCCACCCCGGACGGCACGCTCGGCGACTTCCTTGAGCGGGTCGCGCTCGTCGCGGACGCGGACCAGATTCCCGACGGCGAGAACCACGGCGGCATGGTGACGCTGATGACGCTGCACACCGCGAAGGGCCTCGAGTTCCCAGTGGTCTTCCTCACCGGCATGGAGGAGGAGGTGTTCCCGCACGCCAGGGCGCTGACCAACCAGCGTGAGCTGGAGGAGGAGCGGCGACTCGCGTACGTCGGCATCACCCGCGCGGAGCAGCGGCTGTACCTGACCAGGACCGTGTCACGTAACTGGTACGGCCGCCCGTCGTTCCACACGCCGTCCCGTTTCCTGTCCGAGATCCCCGCGTCGCTTATCGAATGGAAGCGCAGCGCGAAGGACGTCGCCGCCGCGTCAACGCCCGCGTCCGCGCGGATGGCCTCCCGGCCGGGCGCGAACGTCACGGGCAACCGCTCCGTGCCCGCGCTGTCGCCGGGCGACCGGGTCAACCACGACAAGTTCGGGCTCGGCACCGTGGTGTCCACGGATGGGTACGGGGACAACGCGGAGGCGAAGATCGACTTCGGAGGTTCGTACGGCGTGAAGCACCTCGTGCTCAGGTACGCGCCGCTCGAAAAGCTGTGAGTTTGTGGCGCAGGGCTTGGGGGTGTCTCCTCGCGCAGTCGTGACCCAAGTACGGGGTCCCGAACGCGCTCGGCAGACACCCCCGGCGCCGCGCGACCGTGGTCATCGGGGTTGAGCAGGGAGTCGGCTCACGGGGGTGCATCGGTCGCCGGTTTGCGGCTGGCCTGACCCGGGCGGTCTGTCCGGGGGCTCAGGTGCTTCCGGACGCGTGGGTAGCGGGAGTCGCGGGGGAGTTAGCGCTCGTCGCGGGGGTCGCGCGGGGGGCGGGGCGGGGGGGCCGGGGGGGGGGGGGGGGCCCCGGGGGGGCCGGGGGGGGGGGCGGGGGGGGGGGGGGCGCCGGGGCGGGGGGGGGGGGGCGGGGGGGGGGGGGGGGGGGGGGGGGGGGGGGGGGGGGGGCCCGGGGGGGCCCCGGGGGGACGGCGGGTGGGGGTGGTCCGGTTGGTCCGCTGTGCACGCCTGGGCGGCGGGGGGGGCTCGCCGGGGGGCGGGGGGGGGGGGGGGGGTGGGGGGGTGGGGGGGGGGGGGGGGGTGGTGGGGGGGGGGGGGGGGGGGGGCGGGGGGGGGGGGGGGGGGGGGGGGGGGGGGGGGGGGGGGGGCCGGGGGGGGGGGGGGGGGGGGGGGGGTGGGGGGGGGGGGGGGGGGGGGGGGGCGGGGGGGGTGCGCGGGTCGGACGGCGGCGGGGATGGCAGCCGCGGATCGCCCCAGGGGTCACGGCTGGTGCGTTGGTCACGTTGGTCACGTTGGTCACGCTGGTCGCGAGGGGCGTTCTGCCAGGGGGCGGGGCGCGGGCTTGTGCCGCTCTGGCCGGGGCCGCTCTGCGCGGGGCGGGGGCTTGTGCCGTTCTGGCCGGGACCGTTCTGCGCGGGGCGCGGGCCTGTGCCGTTCGGCTCGGGGCGGCCGGAGCGCGGGGCGTCCTCGGCCCAGGGGTCGCTTGACGACGGGCGGCGCGGGCCGGGAGCCGGGCGAGTGCTGGCCGGGCCGGACGGGGGCCGGGTGGTGAAGTTGCCGGAGACCAGCTGGCGGCCGAGCGCCCAGCGGGCGCCGCCGATGACAAGGGTCACCACGGTGGCGATGCACATCGGGAGGAAGGCTGCGGCGACCCACTGCAGGAAGCCGACGCGGACACCCGCCGTACCTGCGGACTCGAGCGCCCGGTCGTGGACCGCGCCGACCATGATCGAGGCGATGAACAGGGTCAGCGCGGGTAGCGGGAAGAAGAGGTAGATGGCGCCGCGCCGGACGCCGAGTGTCGCCACGATCGCGCCGATGACGACGAAGAAGCCGAGGATGAAGCCCGGATCGTGGCCCGTGATGAGGGTGAGCACCACGCCGACCAGCGCCGCCGCGACGAGCACGAGTACCGCCGTCCGCGTCGTCATCGCGCCCATCCAGCGCGTCATCGGCCCGCCGCGCAGGCTGTCAAGGCCGTCGAGGCCGCCGGCTCGCCCGCCGACCTTCCGTGCTCCGCCTGCTCCGGGCAGAGAGTTGCCTCGCATGTCGCGGCCGTCCTGCATCGGCGGCCGTCCGCCGCCGCCGCGCGGCGCGCGACCGTCTACCGGCCTGGCGTCCGCCTGGCCCGCCGGGCGGCCGGGAGTGAACCGCGGTTCCCTGCCCTGGCTGTCGGGTCTGCCAGTGTCGCGTGCCCTGGGGTCACGTTCGTCCACGGCCCGTGGGTCGCGTGGCGCACGATCGCCATCGGATCGCGGATCCCGGCCGCGGCGCCCGGCCGGCGCGTCTCCGCGCGGGGGCTGTCGCCGGGGATCGGCGTCGTCTGGCGGCCAGCCGCCAGCGTCACGGGGCGCCCGCCGCGCAGGTTCGCCTCGTGTGGAGCCGGGCCGAGGCTCCCACCCAGGTGGAGTGGTCATTGCTGGAGAGGGTAATGCATGATTCTTTGAGATAACCCTAAGTGGTGGCGTTGCATGCTCGTGGCCCGCCATGCCTGGTGTGCACAGTGGGGCTAATGGTGAGTAAAGCGACGCTGCTCTTGCTCCTGCGGCAACTCACTGTAGCGGATTGGGCATGAGAAGGTTCTTCCAGGTTGAACGGGTATATTCGCAGCGCTGAATGTGATGGACCGAACGCGAGGTGAAACGTATGCCCTGGTCTCGCGGCGCCGCGGCGCTTGCCGGGAAGGCGGGCTACACCATCGGCTGCCTCGTCGCTGTCCTCGCCATGGTGGTGAGCGGGTTCGGCTATTACGTGAAGACCTCGGTCGCGAGCATCGGTGGCTCAAATGCGGTCAGCGGCAGCGCCTCGACCGGCGCGATGAACATCCTCCTGATGGGCCTGGAAAGCCGGACATACTGGAGCGGCCAGCCGCTGCCGCACTCGCTGACCAACGCGATGCACATCGGGTCTATCGGCGGGCAGGCCACCAACACGCTGATCGTGCTGCACATCTTCGCCGGCGGCCGCAAGGCGGTTGGCTTCTCGATACCGCGCGACGACTGGGTCACGTTCCCGAAGGCCTACGACGGTCAGACACAGGGCAAGATCGACCAGGCGTACGGCTTCGCGCTTGCGGAGAAGGAGCAGTCGCTGGCCGGCCAGGGCCTCACGCAGGGGCAGGTCGGCTACCTGGGCAACGAGGCGGGCCGTAGGGCCGAGATCGCCACCGTTCAGAAGCTGACTGGCATCAAGATCGACCACTTCGCCGAGCTGAACCTGCTCGGCTTCTATGAGCTCGCCAAGGTCCTCGGCGGCGTCACCGTGTGCCTGAACGAGGAGAACGGCGGCCAGAATCTGCGGGACGCGAACTCCGGCTTCAACGCGGTGGCCGATGGCTACAACCTCGGCAAGGGCGGCAGCCAGTACTTGCACCTGGACGCGGCTCAGTCGCTGGCGTTCGTCAGGGAGCGGGACAACCTGACCAACGGCGATCTCGACCGGACGCACCGGCAGCAGGCCGTAGTCGACTACGTACTGTGGAAGCTCAGGCATCAGGGCACGTTCAAGGATCTGAGTCAGCTCGGCAGCCTGCTGTCGGTGGCGAAGACGTACCTGGTGACCGACAGCGGCTGGAACCTGCTTGACTTCCTGCCCGAGATGAATGCCCTGTCCGGCGACAACATGACGTTCAAGACCCTCCCGATCGTTGGATTCCAGACCATCGACGGGCAGTCCGCCAACGTGGTGAACACCGAGGCGATCAAGCACGTGGTCCACCAGGCGTTCTATCCCGCGCCGAAGCCGGCGAGCCATCCAGGCAAGCACACGGCATCGGCAAGCCCGTCGACCCGGGCTTCCGGCGGGGCGGCCGCCCAGTCGGTGTCGGCCTCGCTCGACGGCGCGGCGGCCACGCCGACGTCTTCGGCACCCAGCGCGACGCCCACCGAGAGCAACGGTCCGGCGGGCGGCGCCGTCACCGTCAATCCGAACGCGCCGTACGGCATCCCCTGCGTCAACTGAGGGACGGTTGCCGGGCGCGGCATACGCGGTTATCGATGGTCAGACCGCTAACGTGGTGAACACCATATCGATAGCGCACCTGGTCAGCGTCGCGTTGTGGTCAGCGCCCAGACACAAGGCGCCCGGGGCCGGCCGGGGCGGTCACGATGGCAAGCGGCCCCCCGGGAGCGTGGTGACCGTCATAATCCAAACGCGTCATACGCCATTCCCTGCGTGGACTGAGCAGGTAGCCTCGCCACGAGCGGGACAAGATCGGCCGGAGGAGAACAGGATTGCTCGGCATGGGCGGCGGTTCGCTGGTCGCGGGCAAGGTCGGCTACGCGGTGAGCTGCGTGCTCGCCGCGGCGCTGCTCGCGGTGTCCGGTGTGGCGTACCACTTCGTCAACTTGTCGCAGCAGATCGGCGGCGGCATCGACCTCGGCTCCGGCCCCATGATCGGTGCGCAGAATGTCCTCGTCATGGGCCTGGAAAGCCGGACTGACTACCAGGGGCACACGCTGTCTGCCGGCCTGCTCGCCGCGATGCACGCGGGCAGCGTCTACGGCGTCAACAACCTCGGTGTCGGCGGCCAGGCCACCAACACGCTGATCCTCGTCCACATCTTCGACGGCGGGCAGAAGGCAGTCGGCTTCTCCATCCCCCGCGACGACTGGGTCACCTACCCCCAGCCGTACGACGGCCAGTCGGCGGGCAAGATCGACCAGGCGTACGGTCTCGCCTACGCCGAATCGCTCGGCAAGACCGTGAACACCTCGATGAGCAGCGGCCAGCGTTACCTCGAGGCCAACCAGGCAGGCCAGGCGGCCACCGTCGCCACCGTCGAGCAGGTCACCGGGCAGAAGATCAATCACTTCGCCGAGGTGAACCTGGCAGGCTTCTATTACCTGGCCCAGTCGTTCGGCGGCATCACGGTCTGCCTGAAGTCCGTGAACGGCGGCCTGAACCTGCACGACGCCAACTCCGGCTTCAACGCTGTGCTCGACGGCTACAGCATGAAGAAGGGCGGGTCGCAGTACCTGCACCTGAAGGCGCCCCAGGCCCTCGCGTTCGTCAGGGAGCGGGACAACCTGCCCAACGGCGACCTGGACCGGACGCACCGCCAGCAGGCGGTCATCGACTACGTGATCTGGAAGCTGAAGAGCGACGGCATCCTGGGTGACCTGAGGACGGCGAACAACCTGCTTGGCACCGCGAAGCAGTACATCATCACCGACGCGAAGTGGAACCTGCTCGACTTCTCCACCAACATGCGCGCCCTGTCGGGCAAGAACCTGAGCTTCTATACGGCGCCGATCGTGGGTTACGCGACCATCGGCGGCCAGGCGGCCAACCAGATCGATATCCCGACGATCCAGGCGGTCATCAAGGAGAAGTTCACCGCGCCGGCGAAGGCCACGAAGAAGTCCGCCGCCAAGTCGAAGTCCGCCAAGAAGGCCGCGCCAATCCCGCCGGCGTCAAGCGTCACCGTCGACGTCTACAACGGCGCAGGAGTCAGCGGCCTGGCAGGCAACGTCTCGCAGGCGCTGGTCGCGAAGGGCTATAAGGCCGGCCAGGTCACCAACGCCAGCGCGCAGTCCCAGACCGTGACCGCGGGCACCCAGGTGTTCTACGGCAAGGGCGCGTCGGCCAACGCGGAGAAGATCGCGAAGTACTTCGGCGCGACCGCCAAGGCGCTGACCTCGCTGACCGCGGGTCATGTCGATGTGCTCCTTGGCACCGGCTCCACCGTGGTGCCCGGCTCGCTGAGCCAGAGCGCGAGCGCCTCGGCCTCGGCGTCTGCCACGGCCGCCCCGACCACCGCGGGGGACAACGGCGCGGCAGGCAGCGCGGTCTCCGTCGCGGCGAAGGCCAGGTACGGGGTTCCCTGCGTTTACTAAGTACCGGAGCGGGCGGCTCCCCACTGAATAGCAGAGTGCGAAGGGCAGGATGAGGAGTTCGTGTTCAGCTCGCACCTCGCACGGGTGATCGCCGGCAAGGCCGGCTATGCGGCCGCCTGCCTGTGCGCGTCGGTGCTGCTCGTGGTGTCGGGATACGCCTACAAGGAGGTCTCCGCCGTCGTCCAGGTCGGCAAGGGCGTCCAGATCAGCAACAGTCCCTCCGTCGGTGCGATGAACATCCTGGTGATGGGCCTGGAGAGCCGGACGGACTACCAGGGTGACGAACTTGATCACCACCTGCGGGTGGTGCTGCATTCCGGCACGAACGGCGGCGCGCAGGACACCAACACGCTCATCCTGATCCACATCTTCGCTGGCGGTCAGAGGGCGGTGGGCTTCTCCATCCCGCGCGACTCGGTCGTCACCTTCCCGCAGACTTACCTCGGAGAGTCCGGGGGAAAGATCGATGCCGCGTACGACTGGGCCTACATCCAGTACCTGAACGAGCACGCGGCAGAGGGCAAAGTCGACCGGTACTTGCACGCCAACCGGGCGGGCCAGCTAGCGACGGTCAACACCGTCCAGTCCCTCACCGGCGTGCACATCGACCACTTCATCGAGGTGAACCTGGCCGGCTTCTACTACCTGGCCCAGGCGTTCGGCGGCATCGAGGCCTGCGTGAAGCCCGCTCCCGCCGCTCTGGAGCCGGACGGCTTTCCCGCGGGGACGAACCTCACCGACCAGGACCCGCTCACCGGCTCCGACAATTCCAACTTTGACGCCTACAAAGACGGCTACAGCAAGAAGAAGGCCGGCGCGCAGTACCTGCACCTGTCGCCGGCGCAATCGCTCGCGTTCGTCAGGTCACGCGACACCCTGCCGGGCATCGACGTAGGGCGCACCTACCGGCAGCAGGCGGCCATCGACTACGTGGTGTGGAAGCTGAAGCACGACGGCATCCTCAGTGATCTCACGCAGGCCAACAGCCTGCTGGCCACGGCGGGCAAGTACCTCATCATCGACCAGGGCTTCCAACTGCTGGAGTTCGCCACCGAGATGCGCGCGCTCAGCGGTGATCACCTGAGCCTCAGCACACTGCCCGGCACGCCGGAGAACAACGTCACCCTCCCTGGCTATCCGACGGCGCAGGACATCATCCGTGTCGACGTGCCGCAGATCCAGCATCTGGTGCAGAGCGCGTTCGCGGGCAAGCCGGTGAAGAAGGCCAAGGGCAAGAAGGGCGCCAAGGCCACCGCCTCCGTCCCGGCGCCGTCGACGGTCACCGTGGACGTCTATAACGGCAACCCGGGCGCGCAGGGCCTTGCCACGCGGATCTCGCAGGCGCTCGTGGCACTCGGCTACAAGGCGGGCGCGATCGCGAACTCCTCCGCACAGACCAAGGAGGTCCAGCCGGGCACTCAGGTGTTCTACGGGAAGGGCGCCGCCGCCAACGCCGCGAAGATCGCGGCGGAGTTCGGCACAAGCCCGGTCGCGCTGCCGTCCCTGCCGGCCGGGCACGTCGAGGTCCTGATCGGCTCCACCGTGACCACAGTGCCGGTCGGCCTCCAGCCGTCGAGCACGCCGAGCGCGGGCACCCAGGCGATCGCCGCGCGGCTCATCGGCACCGCGGCCAATGCCGGAACGGCGGCCTCGCCGACGCCGACCACCGGCACGAGCGCCCCCGCCGGCGACGGCACGACCGTAGCGCCCAACGCCAAGTACGGCATCCCCTGCGTCTATTAACCGGACTTAAGCCGGACAGCTATACGTCCGCTTCTCGGCCGAATTGGTGGAGATCCAATCCTTTTAGCCGGATGCTTCCGTGCGCACCGGTCGGGGCACTGAATGAAGGAGCGCCTCACGCGCATCACAAGCATCAGGGGGTAGTGCTTGCCGACCAGGCTGACGGACGAGCCAGGACTCGGGCGCCGGGAGCGGGCGAGGGGCACGGAGTGGCACACGCTCAGCGCCGGGCAGGCGCTTCAGGACCAGGTGGTGACCGCCGAGCATGGCCTGAGCTCTGCCGAAGTGGCGTCGCGGTCCGCCCAGTTCGGCCCCAACGCGGTGGGCGCGGGCAAGGCGGAGCCCCGCTGGCGCGCGTTCCTCCGCCAGTACTCCGATCCCATGCAGCTCGTCTTGCTCGCGGCGGGCGTGCTCAGCTTTCCGCTTAAGCAGGCGGGGACCGGGCTGCTGCTGATCCTGCTCACGCTGGCCAACGCGGTTCTCGGGCTGCAACAGGAGGGCCAGGCGGAGACGGCGGTCTCCGCGCTGGAGAAAAAGATGATCATCTTGGCCCGGGTGCGGCGCGACGGGCGGATCGAGGAGATCCCCGCGGAACAGCTGGTGCCCGGTGACATCGTCTCGATCGAGGCGGGCGACATTGTGCCCGCCGACGGCAGGCTGCTGCACGCGGCCATGCTTGAGGTCGCCGAATCCGAGCTGACCGGGGAGAGCACGCCGGTTTCCAAGTGCACCGCTGCCGTCGGGGAACCCTCCGTGCCGCTCGGCGACCGGACCTGCATGGTCTACATGAACACTCCCGTGACCCGCGGCGCCGGCGAGTTCGTGGTGACCGCGACGGGCATGGAGACGGAGATCGGCCATGTCTCGGGAATGCTCCAGGCGCAGCCGGTGGTCAAGACCCCGCTCACCCGTCAGCTTGACCACCTGTCGAAGCAGTTGCTGCTCGTCTCCGGCACCGCGCTTATCGCGTCGATGGCGGTGAACCTGGCTCGCGGCTACACCTTCCACGCGGTGTTCAACGCCGCGGTCGCGTTCGCCATCGCGGCGGTGCCGGTGCAGCTGCCCACGGTGGTGACGACGATCCTCGCCTGGGGCACCCGTGCCCTGGCCAGCGGCGGGGCGATCATGAAGAAGCTCACCTCGACCGAGACCCTGGGCGCGGTCTCCGCGATCAACACGGACAAGACGGGGACGCTCACGCTGAACCAGATGACCGCGGTCCGGATGACCGTCGGCAGGCACCGCTACGCGGTCGAGGGGAGGGGCTACTCGACCGACGGGCGCATCAACCGCGTCGCCGGACAGGCGGAGGTCCCGCTCGATCAGGTCCTGACGCCGATGGTCCTCGCCTCGGACGCCGTGCTCAGCGACGGCGAGCTGATCGGCGACCCGACCGAGGGCGCCCTGGTCGCGCTGGCCGCGAAGGGCGGCATCGACGCCGTCTCGACCAGGCGGGAGTACCCGAGAGTCGCCGAGCTCCCCTTCGACGCCACCTACAAGCTGATGGCCACCTTCCATGAGATGACCGATGAGTCGGGTAGGCAGGTAGTCCGGTGCTTCGTCAAGGGGGCGCCCGACCGTCTGCTCGCTCGGGCCGGGGCGGTGCTCGACCCGGACGCCGGCCCCGTTCGGCTCGACGATGCCCGCCGTGAGCTGTACCAGGCCGACAACCGCCACTTCGCAGAGGAGGGACTGCGGGTGATGGCCGTCGCACGCAGGGACCTCGACCCAGCGGGCTTCGATCCGGGATCGGACCTGCTCGCCCTGGTGACCGAACTGGAACTGCTCGCGCTTGTCGGGATCATGGACCCGCCGCGCCCGGGCGCCGCGGCATCCGTCGCGCAGGCGAAGTCCGCCGGAGTCGAGGTCCGCATGATCACCGGGGACCACGCGGTCACGGCGGCGGCGATCGCCGGTCAGCTCGGCATCGACGGCGCCGTCATCACCGGTGCGGAGCTCGAGGCGATGAGCGACGACGCGGCGATGACGGCGATCGCCGGGGCCGGCGTTGTCGCCCGCGTCACGCCCGAGCACAAGGTCCGCCTGGTTGACATGCTGAAGCGCAGGGGCCAGATCGTCGCCATGACCGGCGACGGCGTGAACGACGCACCCGCGCTGAAGCAGGCCGACATCGGCATCGCGATGGGCACCGGGACCGAGGTGGCGAAGCGGGCGGCCGTGATGGTGCTGACCGACGACAACTTCGCCACCATCATCAAGGCGGTAGAACTCGGCCGGGGACTGTACGACAACCTGGTCAGGTACATCCGGTTCGAGATGGGCTGCATGTTCGGCTTCATCCTGACCTTCCTCGGCGCGAGCATCTTCAACATCGCCCGCGGCGAGCCGCTCCTTCCGCTGCAGGTCTTGTGGGTTGCCTTCACCACCGTGACGATCCAGTCCATCGGGCTCGGGTACAGCAGTCCGGCCGAGGGTCTGATGGAGCGCTCGCCACGCGCTCCCGGGGTACCGATCCTGAGCCGCTGGGTGCTCGGCTGGCTTGTCGTCATCGGGACGGTCATGGCCGTGGGCACGCTTGGCGTGATCCACTGGGCAGAGCACGCGCACGGGCTCCTCGTCGCGCGGACCATGGGCATGGTCGTGTTCTCGCTGTTCAACCTGTTCTTCTCGATCGAGAGCAGAGACTCGAGGGAGTCGGCGTTCTCGCTGCGTACGTTCTCGGACCGGACGTTCATGGCGACGACCGGGCTGTCCTTCCTGCTGATCGTCCTCGCGACGTTCATACAGCCGTGCCAGGCGATCCTGCGGACCAGGGCGCTCGACGAGCGGCAGTGGCTGCTCTGCCTGGTGGTGGCGCTGTCGATCGTCGCCGTCTGCGAGATCAGGAAGGCGCTGCCGTGGCGGAACGCCGACTGACGCCGCCACGCCGCGCGACCGCCCCGGCACCGTCACGGGTAGCGGGCAGGCCCGCGGGTCATACTGGTTGATGTGGCAGAGACACTAGGCAAGATCCGCGTCATCGTCGCCAAGGCCGGCCTCGACGGGCACGACCGGGGCGCGAAGGTGGTGGCGCGGGCACTGCGCGACGCTGGGGTTGAGGTCATCTACACCGGCCTGCACCAGACGCCGGAGCAGATCGTGGCGGCCGCGATCCAGGAGGACGTCGACGCGGTCGGTCTTTCGGTGCTTTCCGGCGCGCACATGACGCTGTTCCCGAGGGTCATCGAGCTGCTGCGGGAGCAGGACGCAGGGGACATCGTGGTGTTCGGCGGCGGGATCATCCCCGACGCGGACATCGCCGAGCTGACCAGTGCGGGCGTCGCGAAGATCTTCACACCGGGCGCGTCCACCACCGACATCGTGACCTGGGTCAACGAGACCCTGGCGCCGCGGCACGCCGCCTGACGAAACGACGGTGGCGGACAATCGCCGTGCGACCGTCCGCCACCGTCGGGAACTGCGGCCTTAGAGGCCCTGAGACTGGATGATCTCGCGGACCAGTGCGGCCGTCTCGCTCGGCGTCTTGCCGACCCGGACGCCCGCCTTCTCCAGGGCTTCCTTCTTCGCCTGGGCGGTGCCTGACGAGCCGGAGATGATTGCGCCTGCGTGGCCCATCGTCTTGCCCTCTGGCGCCATGAAGCCGGCCACGTAGCCGACGACCGGCTTGGTCACGTGCTGCTCGATGAAGGCCGCGGCGCGCTCCTCGGCGTCGCCGCCGATCTCGCCGATCATCACGATCGCCTTGGTCTCCGGGTCGGCCTCGAACGCGGCGAGCGCGTCGATGTGCGTGGTGCCGATGATCGGGTCGCCGCCGATGCCGACGCAGGTGGAGAACCCGATGTCGCGCAGCTCGTACATCATCTGGTAGGTCAGCGTGCCGGACTTCGACACCAGGCCGATCTTGCCCTCCGGCGTGATGTCGGCGGGGATGATGCCGGCGTTGGACTTGCCAGGCGAGGCGACGCCCGGGCAGTTCGGCCCGACGATCCGGGTCTTGTTGCCCTTCTCGATGGCGTAGGCCCAGAACTCCGCGGTGTCGTGCACAGGGACGCCCTCGGTGATGACGATCGCCAGCGGGATCTCCGCGTCGATCGCCTCGATCACCGCCGCCTTCGTCCCGGCCGCGGGTACGAAGATCACCGACACGTCCGCGCCGGTCGCCGCCATGGTCTCCTTGACCCCCGCGTACACGGGGATCTGCTCGCCGTTCAGCTCGACCGTGGTGCCGGCCTTCTTCGGGTTGGTGCCGCCGACGACCTTCGCGCCCGCCGCGAGCATGCGCGCGCCGTGCTTGCGGCCCTCGCCACCGGTGATGCCCTGGATCAGGATCTTGCTGTCAGCCGTGAGGAAGATGGCCATCTGTCATGCTCCCTTCGCGGCGAGCTCGGCGGCGCGCTTCGCGGCGCCGTCCATGGTGTCCGCCTGCTCGACGGCCGGGATGGCGGCGTCGACCAGGATCTGGCGGCCCTCGGCCGCCTTGTTGCCGTCGAGCCGGACGACGATCGGCTTTGCGACCGACTCGCCCCGCTCGCCGAGCAGCTTGACCGCCGACACGATGCCGTTGGCGACCGCGTCGCACGAGGTGATTCCGCCGAAGACGTTTACGAGCACCGACTTGACCGACGGGTCGGACAGCACGATCTCCAGGCTGTCCGCCATCACCGCGGCGGAGGCGCCGCCGCCGATGTCGAGGAAGTTGGCCGCCTTGACGCCGCCGAACGACTCGCCTGCGTAGGCCACCACGTCGAGCGTGGACATCACCAGACCCGCGCCGTTGCCTATGATGCCGACCTCGCCGTCGAGCTTGACGTAGTTGAGGTGCTTCTCCTTGGCCTTCGCCTCGAGCGGGTCGGTGGACTCCACGTCGGCGAAGCGCCCATGTTCCTGACGGAATGAGGCGTTGTCGTCGAGGGTGACCTTGCCGTCGAGCGCGAGCACCCGGCCGTCCGGCGTGAGCACGAGCGGGTTCACCTCGGCCAGGGTCGCGTCCTCGTCGGTGAACATGGCCCACAGCCGCTCGGCCACGAGGGCAGCGCCCTCCTCGGCCTCCGCGGGAATGCGGCCGGCCCGGACGATCTCCAGCGCCGTGGCGTGGTCCACACCGGTCAGCGGGTTGATCGGAACGCGAGCGATTGCGTCGGGATTGGAGTGCGCCAATTCCTCGATTTCCATGCCGCCATCGACCGAGCAGATGGAAAGGAATGTGCGGTTGGCGCGGTCAAGGAGGAACGACAGGTAGTACTCGGACTTGATGTCCGTCGCCTCGGCGATCAGCACCCGGTGCACGGTGTGGCCCTTGATGTCCATACCGATGATGCGCTCGGCCTTCTCATAGGCATCGACCGGCCCGTCGGCGAGCTTGACGCCGCCAGCCTTGCCGCGGCCGCCTGTCTTCACCTGCGCCTTGACGACTACTTGCGGTATGCCTTCCGCCGCGAACGCGGTGGTGATCTCCCGCGCTTCCTCGGCGGTGCTGGCGACCTTGTCTTTCGGCACCGGAACGCCGTACTCGGCGAACAGTTCCTTAGCCTGATACTCGAACAGGTCCACTGGGGGTCCGATCTCGGTCCGTTGGCTTGAGTCTGGTAGCCGCCATGTTGAGGTGCGGCGTTCACAAGCAGCGTAGCCCGTGCCACCATCCGTGCGCCCCCCAGGACGGCCGATGAGACCCCCATCGCGATAGGACTTTCGTCACCCCTGGGCCGCGTTTCCGGCCACCGCGCAGCTCTTGTCCGCGGCAGCGGACATCGGGGGGTACGGGGGGTCGTCCACCCGGCGTGGCGGCGTGCCATTTGCCCGGTTCGTTGCCAGCATGGGCGGTGTGACCGTCCAGGCCCAGCCGTCCGCGAGCCTGCTGCCCAGCCGTCCCATGCTCATGGCGGGCGGCCTGGCCGCCCTGGCGGCGGCCGGCGGCGGCCTCGCGGTGCTGGCCACGCTGACCCTGATCGGCTGGATCACGGCGCCGCACGTCGGGCTTGGCGGCGGACTCGCGGGTGCGCTCCGCTCGGCGGGACTGCTCTGGCTGGTCGCGCACCACGTCGAGGTGACCGTCCGCGGCGTGGGACGGATCGGCCTGCTTCCGCTTGGCCTCGTGCTGCTGCCCGCCGCGCTGATCGAACGGGCCGGCCGGTGGATGACCCACGAGGGCCACGTGACCAGGCTCGCCCAGGTCGGTCCTGTCGCGGTGTCCATCGCGTTCCCCTACGCGCTGTTCACCGGCGCGGTGGCGGTGGCGAGCAGCACCGCGGTGGCGGCACCTTCGCTGTGGCAGGCGGTCACGGTGGGATTCCTCGTCGCGCTGCTCGCCAGCGGTTTCGGCGCGGCGCGCGGGCTCGCGCCGTGGCGCAAGCTCGCGATGCGGGTGCCACCGCGGCCCCGTTCGCTGATCTTGGGCACGCTGGCGGCGCTCGCGCTGCTCACCGTCTCGGGCGCACTGCTCGCCGCCGCGTCGCTCGAGGTCCACCTGAACGCGTACAAGGCTGCCGTCGCCGCGCTCAACCCGGGTTTCGGCGGCTCGGCGCTGCTGCTGCTCGCCAGCCTGTGCTATCTGCCGAACTCAGTCATCTGGGCGATCGCCTACATGCTCGGCCCCGGCTTCTCGTTCGGGATCGGCACCGCGGTATCGCCCTCAGGCTCGGCGCTTGGCGCGGTCCCCGCCTTCCCGATGCTCGCGGCGCTGCCGGTGGGCACGAAGGCCGCGTTCCCCGCCTGGATCGGCTTCTTCATCCTTGTCATGCCCTATCTGGCAGGCGCGCTCGCGGGCCTGATGACCGTGCGTATCGCCCCGACGCCCTCGCTTGAGGCGGCCCCGCTGTGGGGCCTGGTCACCGGGTCGATCGCGGCGGTGGTCATTGGCTTGTGCGCCAAGTTCTCCGGCGGCCCGCTCGGCTCGGGGCGGCTCGCTTCGGTCGGCCCGGCCGGCGGCGAGTCGGGCCTCGTCGCCGTCCTCGAGGTGGGTGTGACGGCCGCCTTGGTCGCGGGCGCCGCCAACTGGCTGATCATCAGGCACCATGTGCGCAAGCTTTCCGCCGCCGCGGCGGCGGCTGACCCGGACGGCGCCCGCCCCGCGGGGGCCGCCCCGCTCGCGCGGGTCAGCGGCCCGGCGCCCGCGGTCATTGTCGACGAGACCGACGACGCGGGCGGGCACCGCATCCACGTCAACCCGTGGGCGGAGGAGTCACAGTAGCCGAGGGCCGCCAGGCCGCTAGCTGCTCACCGGCCGCCGCCGAGCAGGGTGATCTCGGTGCTGACCGAGTTGTCGAACTGCTGCTGGCACGCGTTCTGGGTGGCGACCGTGCTCGCGCCGTTCATGCAGTGCGCGTACTGCATGAGCTGTGACCAGAACATCAGGAACCCGACGAGTGCGAAGGCGCTGAACAGTGCGCCTATCGCGCCGAGCACCACGCCGGCCACCGCGCCGCGCGGGCGTCGTGTCCTGTCCCGCTTCGCCGCGGACAGCGACGAGATCGTGAGGATGAGCGCGACCGCCGCGACCGCGAGGGCGACCCCGACCACGTACACGGCGCGCTCGAGGTTGCCGATCAGCATCATCGTGATCAGGCTGAGCAGGGCGAGGACCAGGCCGGCCCCGGCACGCTGCTGAAGCGCCGGTGCGGCAGGCGGAAGCTGCGGCCGTGGCGCTGGCGGTAGGAACGGTGACCGCGGCGGCGGCGGCGTTCCCTGTTTGGGGCGATCGGTGAGTCTGGCCATCTCGCGACCTATTCTGCCGTACCTGCGGGACTTCGTGGGTGGAGCGCCGGTTAGGGTTCTGCCATGAACGCCAGGCTGGTCGTGCTCGTCTCGGGGGCAGGGACGAACCTGCAGGCCATCATCGACGCGTGCGCGGATCCCCAGTACGGGGCGAGCGTCGTCGCCGTCGGCGCCGACCGGGACGGCATCATCGCGCTCGGCCGCGCCAGGGCCGCGCAGATCCCGACCTTCACCGTCAAGGTCAAGGACTTCGCCACCCGCGGCGCGTGGGACGACGCGCTCGCCGCCGCCTGCGAGCATTACCGTCCGGACCTGATCGTGTCCGCGGGCTTCATGAAGCTGGTCGGCAAGACGTTCCTTGAGCGGTTCGACGGCCGCATCGTGAACACGCACCCCGCCTTGCTGCCGTCCTTCCCCGGCATGCACGGCGTCCGCGACGCCCTTGACTACGGGGTGAAGGTGACCGGCTGCACCGTGTTCCTTGTTGACGAGGGCGTGGACGCCGGCCCGGTCATCGCGCAGCAGGCGATCCAGGTCCTCGATGACGACGACGAGGCGACATTGCACGAGCGAATCAAGGTCGCCGAGCGCGCGCTGCTCGTCGACACAGTCGGACGCATGGCCCGCGAGGGCTGGTCCGTCAATGACGACAGAAAGGTGAGGATCGGCAAATGACCAGGACCCCGATCAGGCGCGCCCTGCTCAGCGTCTGGGACAAGACGGGCCTGCCCGAGCTCGCGAGGGCGCTGCACGAGGCCGGCGCGGAGCTGGTCTCCACCGGCAACACCGCCACCGCGATCGAAGCGGCGGGGCTTCCCGTCACGCGGGTCGAGGACCTCACCGGCTTCCCCGAGTGCCTCGACGGCCGGGTCAAAACCCTGCACCCGCGCGTCCACGCGGGCCTGCTCGCGGACACGCTGAACTCGGACCACAACAGGCAGCTCACCGAGCTGGGCATCGAGCCGTTCCAGCTCCTGGTGTCTACGCTGTACCCGTTCGAGCAGACGGTGGCTTCCGGCGCCGACCACGACGCGATCATCGAGAAGATCGACATCGGCGGCCCCGCGATGGTCCGCGCCGCCGCCAAGAACCACGGCAGCATCGCGGTCATCACCGACATCGCCCAGTACGTCCAGGTGCTGAGGGCCATCGTCGACGGTGGCTTCACGGTGGAGCAGCGCCGCCGCCTCGCCGCCCAGGCCTACGCCCACACGGCCGCGTACGACGCGGCGGTGTCCTCCTGGTTCGCCGCCAGCTACGCACCTGACGAGGTCGCGAAGGAGACCGGCTGGCCGGACCTGATCGCCCAGGTATGGGAGCGGTCCGACGCGCTCCGCTACGGCGAGAACCCGCACCAGCAGGCGGCGCTGTACGTATCGAAGTCAACAGCAGGACAAGCGTCATCCGGAACGGGTTCGGGTGACCCTGGCATCGCCCGCGCCGAGGTCCTGCATGGCAAGGCCATGTCCTATAACAACTACGTGGACGCGGACTCGGCCCGCCGGGCTGCCTTCGACTTCGCCGAGCCGTGCGTCGCGATCATCAAGCACTCCAACCCGTGCGGCATCGCGATCGGGACCAACATCGCCGCCGCCTACGCCAAGGCCCTTGAGTGCGACCCGCTGTCCGCCTACGGCGGCGTTATCGCGGCCAACAGCGCGGTGACCGACGCCATGGCCGAGCACATCCTCACCAGCTTCGCCGAGGTGGTGATCGCGCCCGACTTCGACCCGGCGGCGATCGAGATCCTCACCGGGAAGTGGAAAAACATCCGGCTCCTGCGCTGCTCGCCACCCGCGTGGGCAGCGGGTCGGCAAAGTGGCGAAGCATCGAACCGTTCGGGATCGGCTGACTTTGAATTCCGGCCCATCTCCGGGGGGATGCTCGCGCAGACCTGGGACCGGATCGACGCGCTGGGGGACGACCCGGCGAACTGGGAACTGAAGACGGGGGAGGCGGCGGACGCCGCGACCCGTGCCGACCTGGTGTTCGCGTGGCGGGCCTGCCGAGCGGTGAAGTCGAACGCGATCCTGCTGGCGAAGGACGGCGCGTCGGTCGGCGTGGGCATGGGGCAGGTGAACCGGGTCGACTCTTCCCGGCTGGCTGTGGCCAGAGCCGGAAATCGGGCCGCCGGATCTGTGGCCGCGTCAGACGCGTATTTCCCGTTCCCCGACGGCTTCGAGATACTGGCCGAGGCAGGGGTCCGCGCGGTCGCCGAACCGGGCGGCTCCATCCGGGACGAACTCGTGATCGAGGCCGCACGCGCGGCCGGCGTCACGCTGTACTTCACGGGCGTCAGGCACTTCTACCACTGAGGGGTTCTCGGACTGAGCGAGCCCGGCGAGCGAGCCTTGGTCTTTGGGCGAGCGGGCTGGCACAGGTCCTTTAGGCGAGCGGGAGAGCACAGGTATGGTTGCGCAGATTCTGGATGGCAAGGCGACCGCCGCGGCGGTCAAGGCAGACCTGAAGAAGCGGGTGGCCGCGCTCGCCGCGCGGGGCATCGTCCCCGGACTCGGCACCGTGCTGGTCGGCGACGACCCGGGATCGCGCTCCTACGTCGCGGGCAAGCACCGCGACTGCGCGCAGGTGGGCATCGCGTCGATCCGCCGCGACCTGCCGGCCTCGGCGTCGCAGGCGCAGGTGGAGGAGGCGGTCGCGGAGTTGAACGAGGACCCGGCCTGCACCGGGTACATCGTGCAGCTTCCGCTGCCGCGCGGGCTCGACGAGCTGCGCGTGCTGAACATGATCGACCCGGCGAAGGACGCGGACGGGCTGCACCCGGTGAACCTGGGCAAGCTGGTGCTGAACGAGCAGGCGCCGCTTCCGTGCACGCCGCACGGCATCGTGGTGCTGCTGCGCCGCTTCGGCGTGCAGATCGCCGGGGCGGAGGTGACCGTGATCGGGCGTGGCATCACGGTGGGGCGCGCGCTCGGGCTGCTGCTGACAAGGAAGTCGGAGAACGCGACGGTGACCTCGTGCCACACAGGAACGAAAGACATCGCGTTGCATACGCGCTCGGCGGACATCGTCGTGGTGGCGGCGGGCCGGGCCGGGCTGCTGACGGCGGACATGGTCAAGCCGGGCGCGGCGGTGCTCGATGTGGGCATCACCAGGACTGACGCGGGCCTGGTCGGCGACGTGGCGCCGGATGTTGCCACGGTGGCCGGCTGGGTAGCGCCCAACCCGGGCGGGGTGGGGCCCATGACGCGGGCGATGCTGCTCGCTAATGTGGTGGAGACAGCCGAGCGCGCTGTAACCGGGTAGCCGCGTGTAGACGTTGCTACTCGCGAGTAACATAGACTCCTGACTAGGAGCCGAACACTCTAGAAGGGCAGCGTCGTCCTATGAATATCGTCGTCTGCGTGAAGCAGGTGCCTGACACGGCGGTTGAGCGCAGGCTCACGCCGGAGGGCACGCTGGACCGTGCCTCGCTGGACGGGCTGATCAATGAGCTTGACGAGTACGCGATCGAGGAGGGGCTGAAGATCGCGGAGGCGCACGGCGGTGAGGTGACGATCTTGTCGATGGGGCCGGACAAGGCGGCGGAGTCGGTCCGGAAGGCTTTGTCGATGGGCGCGGACAAGGCCGTCCACGTGCTGGACGCCGGCCTGGCCGGGTCGGATGCGCTCGCGACGTCGCTTGCGCTCGCCGCGGCGCTCAAGGCGACCGGGTTCGACCTGGTGATCTTCGGGTCGGAGTCGACGGACGCGCGGACCGGGATGGTGCCCGCGATGGTGGCCGAGCGGCTGGGGGTGCCGCAGCTGACGCTGGCGTCGAAGGTGGACGTTGACGGGACCTCGGTGTCCATTCGCAGGGTGAGCGATGACGGGTACGCGGTGGTGAGCGGGCAGCTGCCGGCCGTCGTCTCGGTGGTGGAGAAGATCAACGAGCCCCGGTACCCGACGTTCAAGGGGATCATGGCGGCGAAGAAGAAGCCGGTGCAGGTCCTGTCCCTGGCCGAGCTGTCCGTCGACGCCGGTTCGGTGGGGCTGGCGGGTGCGGCGACGTGGGTGGATGATTTCGCCGCCCGCCCGCCGCGCACTGCAGGCGTGATCGTGAAGGACGAGGGTGACGGCGGCAGCAAGGCGGCCGGGTTCCTCGCCGGGCGGAAGTTCATCTGAGAAGGGGACTGGAGCAAATGGCTGAGGTACTGGTCCTCGCGGAGCACTCCGCGGACGGCGAGGTCAAGAAGGTCACCCTGGAACTGCTGACCGCCGCCAGGCGGCTCGGCACCCCGGCGGTGGTGTGGACGGGCCCCGGCGCGCAGGCCGCCGCGGCCCGGCTCGGGGAGTACGGCGCGGAGAAGGTCTACGCCGCCGACTCGGCCGACTTCACGTCGTACGTGGTAGCGCCGGCGGCGGAGCTGCTGGCGCAGCTGGTCGCTTCGGTGTCGCCGGCGGCGGTGCTGGTCGCCGGGACGACCGAGGGCAAGGAGATCGCCGGGCGGCTGGCGGTCAAGACAGGCTCGGGGGTGCTCAGCGACGCGGTCAACGTCACCGCCGGCGACGGCGGGCCGGTGGCGGAGCAGCCGAACTTCGGCGGGTCGATCACCGTGCACTCCACCGTGAAGGCGGGCACCCCGATCATCGCGGTCCGCCCGAACGCGATCAGCCCCGAGGCATCGGCCGGCGCGGCCGCGGTGGAGGCGGTCTCCTTCGCGGCCTCGGACGCGGCCAAGACCGCGGTCATCAGCGAGCGGGTCGTGGCGGAGAAGGGCGAGCGGCCGGAACTGACCGAGGCGCAGGTCGTGGTCTCCGGCGGGCGCGGCACCGGGTCGGCCGACGGGTTCGCCATCATCGAGAAGCTCGCCGACAGCCTCGGCGCCGCCGTGGGTGCCTCTCGCGCGGTGACCGACGCGGGCTGGTACCCGCACCAGTTCCAGGTCGGGCAGACCGGCAAGACCGTCTCCCCGCAGCTGTACGTCGCGGTCGGCATCTCCGGCGCGATCCAGCACCGGGCCGGCATGCAGACGTCCAAGACGATCATGGCGATCAACAAGGACCCCGAAGCGCCGATCTTCGAGATCGCCGACTACGGCATCGTCGGCGACCTGTTCACCGTCGTCCCCCAGCTCATCGACGAAATCCAAAAGCACAAGGGCTAGGCGGCCAGTCACTGCGACGCGGCGGTCCGGGTCTCCGGGCCGCCGCGTCGCCGTTCGCCGCGGCACTTCTTAAATGACTGGTTAAATGCTCGGTTAGGCTTAGCAGCGCGATGACTACACGCCCGGTTGTTTATCTCGACCATGCCGCCACCACGCCCATGCTTCCCGAGGCCATCACCGCGATGACCGAGGAGCTGGCGCAGTTCGGCAACCCTTCGTCGCTGCACAACGCGGGGAGGCGGGCCCGCCGTGTCGTCGAGGAATCCCGGGAGCAGCTCGCCGAGGTCTTCGGTGCCCGGCCGAGCGAAGTGGTCTTCACGAGCGGCGGCACCGAGGCCGACAACCTCGCGGTCAAGGGCCTGTACTGGGCTCGGCGGTCAGCAGACGACCGGCGTCGCCGGATGCTGACGACGGCGGTCGAACATCACGCCATCCTCGACTCGGTGCACTGGCTTACCGAGGCCGACGGCGCGCGCGCCGACTGGCTCGCGGTCGATACGCAGGGCATGGTCTCCGCAGATGTGCTGCGTGCCGCTCTGGCGCAGGACCCGGACACAGCCGCGGCCGTCAGCGTGATGTGGGCCAACAACGAGGTCGGCGCGGTGCAGCCGATCGCGGCCCTGGCCGCCGTGGCGCACGAGTTCGGCGTGCCGTTCCACAGCGACGCGGTGCAGGCGGCGGCTCAGCTCCCGGTGGACTTCGCCGCCTCGGGCGCCGACGCGATCACCGTCACCGCGCACAAGCTCGGCGGCCCCGTCGGGGTCGGCGCACTGATCCTCGGCAAGGGCCTCGCCCCGGTTCCGGTACTGCACGGCGGCGGCCAGGAGCGCGACATCAGGTCGGGCACCCTCGACGCGCCCGCGATCAGGGCATTCGCGGTGGCGGCGGTCGCCTGCGCCGAGCGGCGCGCCCTCGAGGCCAAGCGGATCGCGGCGCTGCGCGACGACCTGATCCGCCAGGTGCTGCAATCGGTGCCCGACGCGATACTCAACGGCCCGCCGCCCGGCCCCGACCGGCTGCCGGGCAACGCGCACTTCTCCTTCCCCGGCTGTGAGGGCGACGCGCTGCTGCTGCTCCTCGACGCCAGGAACATCGCCTGCTCCACCGGCTCCGCCTGCACCGCGGGCGTGGCCGAGCCCAGCCACGTGCTGCTCGCCATGGGCGCGGACGAGGACCGGGCCAGGGGATCGCTGCGCTTCTCCCTCGGCCACACAAGCACCCAGGCCGAGGTGGACGCGCTCGGCGCCGCCATCGGCGAGTCGGTCACCCGCGCCCGCCGCGCCGCCGGCCACTAACTTCAGCTCACCCCGCACACCCGGCGACCCCTGTTTGCATAGCCCACGCCCACAATTCCGGCTTTGCTTAACCGGCGACCATGATCACGCCCGATTTGTGATAAATGTCGCACGCCCGGTTAAGCAAACACGCTCGGTTAAGCAAAGACGTCCCCAGTGGTCACGGCTATGCAAAGGCGCGGTCTGCCTGACCGCAACCAGCGCTCATCCGCGGCGGATACCCTGAAAGGGTTATGGGGCTCCGGGTTCTTGCCGCCATGTCCGGCGGTGTCGACTCCGCGACCGCGGCGGCACGCGCGGTCGACGCCGGTCACGAGGTGACCGGCGTCCATCTCGCGCTGTCGTCAAACCCGCAGTCCTACCGGACCGGGGCTCGCGGCTGCTGCACGATCGAGGACGCCCGCGACGCCCGCCGGGCCGCCGACGTGATCGGCATCCCGTTCTACGTCTGGGACATGGCGGAGCGCTTCGCCCGCGACGTGGTGGATGACTTCGTCACGGAGTACGCGGCGGGCCGGACGCCCAACCCGTGCCTGCGCTGCAACGAGAAGATCAAGTTCGAGGCGGTGCTCGACCGGGCACTCGCACTCGGCTTCGACGCGGTCTGCACCGGCCATTACGCGCGCATCGCTGACGACGGTGCCCTGCGGCGTGCCGTCGATCCAGGCAAGGACCAGTCCTACGTGCTCGCGGTGCTGAACAAGGACCAGATCGCGCACGCGATGTTCCCCCTGGGTGACACGCCCAAGACGCTAGTCCGCGAGGAGGCGCACTCCCGCGGCCTGCTCGTCGCCGACAAGCCGGACAGTCACGACGTGTGCTTCATCGCCGACGGCGACACCCGCGGCTTCCTCGCCCGCAAGCTCGGCAGCGAGCCCGGCGCGATCGTCGACGCCGACGGCACCGTGCTCGGCAGCCACGAGGGCGCCTACGGCTACACCATCGGCCAGCGCAAGGGTCTGCACCTGGACCGCCCGGCACCGGACGGCAGGCCGCGCTACGTGCTGTCCATCGAGCCGGTGTCCAACACCGTAACTGTCGGCCCCGCCGACGCCCTCGGCGTCCGCGAGATCACCGCGATCCGCTCGGTCTGGACCGGCTGCGAGCCACCGACGGCACCGATCGAGTGCGCCGTGCAGCTGCGCGCGCACGGCGAGGTCCACGACTGCGTGGCCGCCATGGAAGGCGACAGCCTCCGCATCGACCTGCGCTCACCGGCGCGCGGCGTGGCCCCCGGCCAGGCTGCCGTCCTCTACGCCGGGGACACGGTCCTGGGCAGCGCCACCATCTCCGCCGCCCGCGCAGCCGTCTAGTCGCTTGACGGCCTAGGCGTCATCCCCGTACAGGTGCCGGTTCAGTTCCCTCGGCCGGCTCGTCTCCGGACATGACTCGGTATAGAAGTTCATCACGGCGACGATCCGCATCTCCGATTCCGCGGTGAGAATTCGGGCGTAGTGCGGGTGCTGCTGTGCGCTGAAGAAGATCAGCTGACCAGCGTGGGGCGGGATGACCGAGCAGTCGCTGTCGATCTCCGCAATGCCTCGTGCCGCCGTGTCATTAGCGACGACGAGTTCGCCGCCTGAGGCGTGGTCGGTGAAGAAGAGCAGTCCGGTCAGCGGGTTGGAGTCGACGTGGCACTCGAACCGCATGCTTGTTCCCCGCTGGACGTTGAGCACGATGCCGTATCGGTCGTCTTGAGCGGCGCTGACATGCTCTGCGGAGATCTCGTTGGCGAGCTCGAGCATCTCGTTCCTGTAGGCCTTGTAGAGCCAGGGAACGTGGTTCCGCACCTGGTCGGCGTGGACGCGCCCGCGGGCGATCCGCTGAACGTCTGAGCTCTCCCGCGAGATGACCGGGGTGCGCGGGAACTCGCGAATCTCGGCGGCCGCCGCCGCAGCGGCGACGTCTTCCCGCCAGCCCGACGGGAGCCAGTCGTTCAGGTCAAAGGTCGTCCAGCGAAATCTCGGTGCCATCGAACTCTCGTTAGGAGCAATCAGTTTTCGTTATGTCTGTACCGCCAAGGTCTTGACCGGCAACCAGCGAGCGCGTGCCGTCGACGTCGCGGGAACGACGCCGACGGCACCCGGTGCTACCCCGCGAGGGGGTCGTAGTGCTCGTATCGATACTGCAGGGAAGGACGTGCGTGGAATTTCGCCATGGCCACTCCTCCTGTTCCGATTACCAATGAGTAACCCTATACTCAGGTATCCCCATAACCTCTCAAGTCACAACGCCTGCCAGCCTTGTGACCCGCGCCCGCTCGTGGCAAGCGGGAGCTCTCTTGTCCTGCTACTTCTTGTGCCCTAGGGCCGGTTCACGCTGGATGGAATCCGTCGTCGCCATACTGCGGAGCGGGAAGCTCGTCACCCACGTTCACGATGAACTGGTTCCGGTCAGTGGGGAAGACGGTCACGGTTACCCGCATCGGCGTCTTGTGCTGGTCGAAGGCTGTACGGAAGATCTCGAAGACCGTCGCGTCGTGGGAGATCCTGAAGAATTGCTGCTCGTTCTCGTCCGGGCTGCGTACCGTGACCCAGTCGCGGTACCCGACCTGCACGAGCCCGATGGTTTCAGCCAGGTACTTGACGGTCCCCCCCGCGATGTCCTCCGGCATCAGCAGTCGGGTTGCCCCCCTGGTGATGAAGTCGAAGGGGTAGAACGAGGTCTGCAGCGACCACGGCACGCTGTCGATGAATCGCTCCTGGTGCCTGCTGACGACCTGCATGTCTGGTGGCACGCGAAGTCGCCTGGTGATCCCCTCATGAGAGGTCTGCACCGTGACCCTCGGCAGGGTTTCAAAGGGCGTGCGGTGCTCCGCGCTCACCTGTGACAGATAGGAAGCGCCCTCGTCGCCGCCGTCACCGCTCCTGGGGTCACCGGTTAGCACCGTCACGAAGGGCTCGACCTGGAGAGTCACGAATGTGCCCTGCCCGGGGCGCGTTTCAATGAGGCCAAGGCCGGTGAGCCGCTTGATGGCGTCGCGGACGGTGTTCCGCGACGCTCCGTACTCTCCCCTGAGGTCGAGTTCGGTAGGCAGCTGGCTGCCCTGCGCGTACTGCCCGGTGTCGATTTTCTTCCGCAGATCCTCGGCGATCTGCTGGTACATCGGCTGCTTGGGCATGCCCTCCTCCTCTCCTCGGCAGCACCTTATACCAGAGGTTGGGACTGCTGGTATGAGCTGGTGTGTTGGTCCTAGCCTGGCGGGCCGTATGGACCGGTATTTTCCGGTTTATCGAGTGGTTTGTACCCGGCCGTCTGTGGTAGAACCAGATTATCCCAAAGGTTGGGATGACTAGAACAAGCTGGATGGGTTGGAAGGTCGGTTTAGTTCCTGACAATCCGACCAGCTAGAGCCGCATGGAGGCCACAGTGGCCGCTCTCATCACCATCGCGATCGTCATGTCCATGGCCGGCGTCCTGCTCGGTGCCTACATCAAGATCTGCTGCGCGATCCGCCGCGAGGACCGGATGAAGGGATCGCTCCGGTTTGACGCCCCAAGCCAGTCCGCGCGCAGTGCGCGCAACCTGGTCGGCATCAGCAACTCCAAGTGGGATTAAGCCGGAGCCGAGCGGGGACCGCCTGACGCCGCCGGGGGCCGTCAGGCGGTCCTCCGGGCCCTAGCCGCGGACGGGGCGGCTAGGGCCCGGAGGAGACCAGCGAGTCGACGGGGGACGGGGACTTAGATGGCATTCGGCACACAAGGACGGGAACCGGAGCGGTGAGCGGGATCGGGCTGGCGGCAGGCGTCATCGGCATGTTCTTCGCCGCGGGGATCGTGGCAGGCGTGCTGATCGTCGCGCTGCCGCGAATGCGGCGGCGGCGCCGCGACATGCACCAAGATGACGGCTGGCGGGCGCCGTCAGGCCTTGGCGGCGATGAGCCGCCACGCTGGCCAGGTGCGTGACACGACGACGCGGACGAGCGGGGCTTGGGCCGCCGTCGGAGTCGGCGGCTAAGCTCGACAGCGTGGCCGAAAAGCAAGCGTTTCCGTGGGCGCCTGGCGTCGCGACCGGGATCGGGTCGATGCCAGGAGACAACCCGATGGAGGCGGCGCGGACCATCGCGGGTGAGCTGCCCGACCTGCCGCACCTGGCGGAACTGCCAGGGCGCGGGCCAGGTGCCGACATCACCGGCCGTGCCGCCGCCCTGCTCGTCGACATCCCTGTCGAGCTCGCCGGGCCGCGCGGCTGGCGGATCGCGGAGCGGCCGGGACGCGACCTGCGCCGTGCCAGTTCGATGCTGTCCGCTGACCTGGACGCGATGGAGGAGACGCTCGACGGGTACGCGGGGCCGCTCAAGATCCAGCTGGCCGGACCGTGGACGCTCGCGACGACGCTGGAACAGCCGCACTCGCTGAACCCGGCACTCGCCGATCCAGGCCTGGTCGCCGATCTCGCCTCTTCGCTCGCAGAAGGCGTCGCCGCCCATGTCGCCGAGGTTGCCAAGCGAATCCCCAGGGCGAAGCTGCTTGTGCAGTTCGACGAGCCCGCCCTGCCTGCCGTGCTGCACGGCGCGGTGCCGACGCCGAGCGGCCTGTCGCGGGTCCGCGTCGTCGAAGACGAGGTGGCCAGGGAGAGGCTGCGCACGGTGCTCGCCGCCACGCACAGCTATACGGCGGTGCACTGCTGCGGTCACGACATCCCGTTCGGGATAATCATGAGCGCCGGCGCGGACGGAATCTCTTTCGACCCGGGTCAGCTGCGCAAACAAGACCTTGACGGATTCGCCGAGGCGGCGGAGGCCGGCCTCGGCATGCTGATCGGCGCGCTGCCGACGACGGGGCCGCGGGATAGCGCGCAGACGGGACGGTCCGGCCGCGACGAACGGGAGCGGCCGGTGCCGGCGGACACCGCCAGGATCGTCAGGGACCTGTGGCGGAAGATGGACCTGCCGTCGGCACAGTGCGCGCCGCAGGTGGTGATCACCCCTGCCTGCGGTCTTGCCGTGGCGTCGCCGAAGCAGGCGCGTGACGCGCTTCGCTGGTGCCGGGAGGCGGCTCAGGTGCTGCCGGAAATGATGGGAGAGCTCGGGTAAATGGAGCTGACGGAGGCCAGGCAGCGGCACGCGGAGCTCAGCGAGCATCTGCTCGACGCCCAGTACCGCTATCACGTGCTTGACTCGCCCACGATCTCCGACGCGGAGTATGACCAGGGCATCATGACGCTGAACGAGATCGAGGACAAGTACCCGGAACTGCGGACGCCGGACTCGGCGACGCAGAAGGTCGGCGGCATGATCTCGACGCTGTTCACGCCGGTGACCCACCTGGAGCGGCTGCTCAGCCTGGACAACGTGTTCTCCGCCGAGGAGTTCGGCAACTGGGCGGACCGGGCGGCCAAGCTCGGCGGGACCGGGCCTTACCTGTGCGAGCTGAAGATCGACGGCCTCGCGATCGACCTGGTCTACGAGCGCGGCCGCCTCGTCAGCGCCGCCACCAGAGGCGACGGGCGGACCGGTGAGGATGTCACGCTTAACGTCAAGACGATCAAGGCCGTCCCCGCCCGCCTCACCGGGGATGACGTGCCCGAGGTGCTCGAGGTGCGGGGCGAGGTGTTCCTGTCCGGGCAGGCGTTCGAGCGGCTGAACTCCTCGCTCCAGGAGGCGGGCAAGCCCGCCTTCGCCAACCCGCGCAACGCCGCCGCGGGCTCGCTGCGGCAAAAGGACCCGCGGATCACGGCCTCGCGCGCGCTTGGCGCGATCGTGCACGGCATCGGGCGGATCCAGGGTTCAGGTGAGATCGCGGGCGCGACGGCAGGACCGGACGCGGAGGGCCATCTCGAAGGCGCCCCCGACACGCAGTCCGGCTGGTACGAGCGGCTGCGCGCGTGGGGCCTGCCGGTCAGCGACCGCTACAAGGTGGTCGATGACCTCGCCGACGTCCAAGCCTACATCGAATACTACGCCGACCCCGGGCACCGGCACGAGACGCCCTACGAGATCGACGGCGTGGTGGTGAAGATCGACCCGACCGAGGTCCAGCGGACGATGGGCGCGACTAGCCGGGCGCCGCGCTGGGCGATCGCGTACAAGTACCCGCCGGAGGAGGTCAACACCAAGCTGCTCGACATCCGCGTCGGCGTCGGCAGGACCGGGCGGGTCACCCCGTTCGCCGTGATGACCCCGGTCAAGGTCAGCGGCTCGACCGTGGACCGCGCGACACTGCACAACGAGGACGAGGTCAAGCGCAAGGGCGTGCTTATCGGGGACACGGTGATCCTGCGCAAGGCGGGCGAGGTCATCCCCGAGGTGGTCGGCCCGGTCACCGAGCTGCGCACCGGGGACGAGCGCGAGTTCCTGTTCCCCCGCGAGTGCCCGGAATGCGGGACTCCGCTGCGCCGGGACGAGGGCGAGGTCGACTGGCGCTGCCCGAACAACGTGGCGTGCCCGGCGCAGCTGCGCGAGCGGCTGTTCTACCTCGCCTCGCGCAGCGCGCTCGACATCGAGGCGCTCGGCTACGAGGCGGTCGTCGCGCTGCTCAACGACGGGCTGGTGACGAACGAGGGCGACCTCTTCGGCCTGACCGACGAGAAGCTGGCGGCGAGCCCGTTCTTCGTGAACAAGGCAGGCGGGCTCAAGCTCGTCGCGCACGCGCTGCTCGCCAACCTCGATGAGGCCAAGACCCGGCCGCTGTGGCGGATCCTGGTCGCGCTGTCCATCAGGCACGTCGGGCCGACCGCGGCCCGGGCGCTCGCCGACGCGTTCGGCTCGCTCGACGCGATCGCGTCCGCCTCACCGGACGCGCTCGCAATCGCCGAGGGCGTGGGCCCGACGATCGCCGCCTCGGTGGTGGAGTGGTTCACCGTCGACTGGCACCGGTCCATCGTGGACAAGTGGCGGGCGGCGGGCGTCCAGCTCGAGACGCCAGGCTTCGACCCGTCGGCGGCATCGGCGCGGCTGCTCGCCGGGGTGACCGTGGTCATCACGGGCACGCTGCCCAACTTCAGCCGCGATGAGGCCGCGGAGGCGGTCCGCGCCGCCGGGGGCAAGGTGTCGTCCTCGGTGTCGAAGAAGACCAGCTTCGTGGTGGCGGGCGAGAATGCGGGCTCCAAGCACGACAAGGCCGTCGAGCTCGGCGTCCGGATACTCGACGAGCCCGCCTTCAAGCTGCTGCTCGAAGGCGGGCCAGACGCGATCCCCGAGGCTTAGGCCGCGGTCTAGGCGAGGCGCTCCACGATCAGGTCCTTGACCCTGGCGGCGTCCGCCTTGCCGCGGGTGGCCTTCATCACCGAGCCGACGAGCACCCCGGCCGCCTGCGGCTTGCCGCCGCGGATCTTCTCCGCCACGTCAGGGTTGGCCGCGATCGCTTCGTCGATGGCGGCGAGCAGCGCGGAGTCGTCGCTGACGACGGCGAGACCGCGTTCGGCCACCACCTCGTCCGGCGTGCCCTCGCCGTCCAGGACGGCCTCGATGACCTGCCGGGCAAGCCGGTCGTTGAGCGTGCCAGCGGCCACGAGGGCGGACACGCGCGCCACGTCGGCCGGGGTGATCGCCAGCTCGGACACCTCGACGCCAGAGTCGTTGGCGCGCCGCGCCAGCTCGCCGAGCCACCACTTGCGTGCGTCCGCCGAGGAAGCGCCCGCCGCGACGGTCTCCTCCACCGCGTCGAGTGCGCCCGCGTTGCGCAGCGCCTCAAACTCGAGTTCCGACAGCGACCACGCCTCGATCAGCCGGGCCCGGCGGGCGGACGGCAGCTCTGGCAGCGACTTCCTGATGGTCTCCACCCAGTCGGCGGCCGGGGCCACCGGCACCAGGTCGGGCTCGGGGAAGTACCGGTAGTCCTGTGCCTCTTCCTTTGACCGGCCTGAGGTGGTCGCCCCGGTGTCCTCGTGGAAGTGCCGCGTCTCCTGGATCACCCGGCGGCCCTCATCGAGCACCTCGGCCTGGCGCGCGACCTCGGAGCGGACGGCCCGCTCAACCGAGCGCAGCGAGTTCACGTTCTTGGTCTCGGTCCGCGTGCCCCACTTGTCGGACCCGATGAGCGCGATCGACGTGTTCACGTCGCACCGCATCGAGCCCTCTTCCATCCGCACGTCGGAGACGTCGAGCGACCGCAGGACGTCGCGCAGCTCGGTGACGTACGCCTTCGCGACTTCGGGTGCGAGGAACCCGGTGCCCGGGACCGGCTTGGTGACGATCTCGACCAGCGGGATGCCCGCCCGGTTGTAGTCGACAAGGGAGTACTCGGCCCCCTGAATGCGCCCGGTCGCACCGCCGACGTGCAGCGACTTGCCGGTGTCCTCCTCGAGGTGCACGCGCTCGATGCCGACCCGCACCGTCTTGCCGCCGACGGCCACGTCCAGGTACCCGTCGGAGCACAGTGGCTCGTCGTACTGGGAGATCTGGAAGTCCTTCGGCATGTCCGGGTAGAAGTAGTTCTTCCGCGCGAACCGGCACCAGGAGGCGATCGAGCAGTTCAGCGCCAGCCCAATCTTGATCGTGTACTCGATGGCCTTGGCGTTGACGACCGGCAGCGAGCCAGGCAGGCCGAGGCACACCGGGCAAGTGTGCGTGTTCGGGTCGGCGCCGAACGTCGTGATGCAGCCGCAGAACATCTTGGTCGTGGTGCCGAGCTCGACGTGCGTCTCAAGACCGAAGGTCGGCTCGTACTTCTGCAGCGCTTCTTCGTATGTCGCGGTCACAGCTAAAACAGCCCTTTCGCCTCGGCGAGCAACGGGTGCCCCCACCGTTCGGTAAACGCTGCCTCGACCGCCGCGGCCACCCGGTAGAGCCGGTCGTCGGCCAGCGGCGGCGCCATTATCTGCAGGCCAACGGGCAGGCCGTCCTCCGGCGCCACTCCGATCGGCACCGAGATCGCCGCGTTCCCGGCCAGGTTGGACGGGATCGTGCACAGGTCAGCCAGGTACATCGCCATCGGGTCGTCGGCGCGCTCGCCGATGTCGAACGCGGTGGTCGGCGTCGGCGGCGAGATGAGAACGTCCACCTGGCTGAAGGCGTTCTGGAAGTCCCTGATGATCAGCGTCCGCACCTGCTGCGCCTTGCCGTAGTAGGCGTCGTAGTAACCGCTGGACAGGGCGTAGGTGCCGAGCATGATCCGCCGCTTGACCTCGGCGCCGAAACCCTGCGCCCGGGTGACCGCCATGACCTCCTCGGCCGAGCCGCCCCCGGCCCGCAGGCCGTACCGCATCCCGTCGAACCTGGCCAGGTTGGACGACGCCTCGCTTGGCGCGATCAGGTAGTACGCGGGGAGCGCGTACTTGAAGTGCGGGCAGCTGACTTCGGTGACTTTCGCGCCGAGCGATTCGAGCAGTTCGACCGCCTCGGTGAACCTGGTCATCACGCCTGACTGATAGCCGTCGCCGGAGAACTCGCTGACGATGCCGATCCTGAGCCCGGCCACGTCACCGTGGCGGGCGGCCTCGACCACCGGCGGCACCGGGGCGTCGATCGACGTGGAGTCCATCGGGTCGTGGCCCGACATGACCTCATGCAGGAGGGCGGCGTCGAGGACCGTCCGGCCGAACGGCCCGGGGGTGTCAAGGGATGACGCGAACGCGACCACGCCGTACCTTGAGTTGCCGCCGTAGGTCGGCTTGGTGCCGACGATCCCGCATACCGCGGCCGGCTGGCGGATCGAGCCGCCGGTGTCGGTGCCGAGCGCGAGCGGTGCCTCGTAGGCGGCCACGGCGGCGGCGCTGCCGCCAGAAGAACCGCCAGGGACCTTGGACAGGTTCCATGGGTTGTGCGACGGCCCGTACCCGGAGTTCTCGGTGGAGGAGCCCATCGCGAACTCGTCCATGTTGGTCTTGCCGATGAGGACGGCCCCGGCGTCCCGCAGTCGCCGCGTCACAGTCGACTCGTACGGCGGTACCCAGCCGTCGAGGATCTTCGACCCGCAGGTGGTCGGCAGCCCGATGGTGGCGAACAGGTCCTTGACCGCGACGGGGACGCCGGCGAGCGCGCCGAGCGGCTCGCCCGCCGCCCGCTTGCGGTCCACCTCGCGCGCCTGCGCGAGCGCGTCCTCGGCGTTCACGTGCAGGAACGCCTTCACGGAACCGTCTACCGCGGCGATCCTGTCCAGGTGCGCCGCGGCGACCTCAACCGCCGATGCCTCGCCTGAGGCGACGGCGGCGGAAAGTTCGGCCGCCGTCTTCTTGATCAGCTCGCTCATCCCTACTCCTCGACCAGGATCCGCGGGACCTTGAACCGCTGCAGCTCTACGGCAGGCGCGCCGGACAGCGCTTCCTCCGGGGTGAGGCAGGCGATTGGCTCATCGGCGCGGAACACGTTGACCAGGCCGGTCGCGTGCGTGGTTGGCGGGATGCCGTCCGCCGCGACCTCCTGCACCTGCGCGACCGACGAGATGATCTGGTCGAGCTGCGGGGCAAGGTGGTCAAGCTCTTCGTCGCTGAGCGCGAGCCGGGACAGCCGGGCCAGGTGAGCGACCTCGTCGCGGGTAATCGGCATGACCCCATCCTAGGGCGCACGGAGCGTGAACCCGTAAGCGATTAACCGGCTGGTAACGGCGGCCGCCAAAGACACGCAGTAAGCAGCGTGTCACTTAGCGTAAAGCTGGTCGATGCCCGGTTACACGGGTCAGGTGACGTCTCAGCCGGTTACGACCTCGGCTGCGCCGCGAGCTTGGTGTTGGTGAAGAAGGCCCAGATCACCTGCGACGCGGCCGGCTTGCTGTTCGGCGGTCTCGGGTAGAGGTGCTTGCCCGTCGTGTACACCGCGAACCCGACGCGCGAGCCCTTCGCGCAGTCCGGCCACACGGTGTAGGTCAGGTTTCCCGACTTTTCGGTGACCGTCTTCGTCGAGCACCCGTCGGTCTCACGCAGCCGCGCGATCTGGACGGTGGCGGCGGGCGATTCCTGGCCCTTTTCGCTGGGCAAGTACGGTACCCGGTTGTCGTCAAGGGACGCGATCTGCATGATCTTCATCTCGTCAAGGACTTCGCAGCCGGGTATCGGGTCCGTCTTGACCATGGCGTAGCCGTCGAACAGGGTCGGGTTGGTGCAGGCGATCCGGTAGGCGAGGCGGCCGCCGTTGCTGTATCCCATGACGTAGATCGGGTGCGTGTGCCCCGGGTCGACCTTCGGCACGAGCGCCTCGATGAATCCGAGGTCGTTGACGGCCGCATTGGCTGCCCAGGAGCAGCAGCCGACCGCGTTCCACGTCTCCCGGTAGGCCAGCGGGTAGACGAGCTCCGCCTTGCCCGCCTTGACGTACGAGGTGAACTGGTCGCGGTTGATCTCCTGGTTCTGGCCCGCGTAGATGCCGGACAGCACCAGGATGATCGGCGCGTCCGCAGCCAGCCCGCTCTTCGGCGAGAGGGTGGTGTAGCTGCGGGTCATGTCGCCCACCTGCATCTTGCTGACCGAGGTGTTCCACGGCCGGTCGATCGCGTTGACGATCTTGGTGCCGGCGAATGCGCCGACGCTGGCCACCAGGGCGATTGACACCAGGATCGCCACGACGCGCGGCGACGGCTTGAACCGCTCGATCAGGCGGCTGAGGCGGCTGGCCTGCCGGTGCTTGGACTTGGCTCCCTTGTACTCGCGGCCGGTGAGCAGGAGGCTGAACGGGGTGCGCCGCACGGCGGACGCGATCACCCAGGACACCGCGTAGATGAACGGCACCATGATCAGCAGCAGGATCAGCACCTCGATGCTGGAGTGGTGCAGCCGGTGCATGGCACCGAGCAGGCCGCCGTCCGAACCGAAGTAGCTGGAGCCGATGATCAGCAGCAGCACCTGAAGGACCAGCGGGTGCGCCAGGTAGATGCCGAACGAGCTGGCAGAACCGGCGGCGGCGAACTTGCGCCCGCGTGCGCCGCGGTCGCTCCACAGCAGGCCGGCCGCGAGCAGTGCCATGCCGAAGGCGAGCGACTCGAAGATGACGACCGGCTGGAAGACCGCGCTCGCGTTGCCTGGCGTGGCCCCGTAAACCTCGATCTCGATCAGGTACACCGCGATACCGGCGGCCACGCCGGTCCCGGCCACGACGGCGATCCTGGGAATGGTGCCGATATGCCGCCTGGTGAACGCGCATAGCTCATCGAAGTGCCAGCCGGCGATCGCGCCGCCGATGACATACAGCAGGTAGGTCTGGACGTAATAGCCCCGCCCCGCGGTGCTCAGGAACTGGGCCCACAGCGAGGTGCCGTGCCTGCCGACGTGGTAATGCAGCCCGATCGTCAGCACGAGTTGGTACACGCACGCGGCGGCGAACAGCCACCAGTGGTAGCCCTCGGTCTTCTTAAGCACCCAGCGGATCAGCGGGAACAGCAGGTAGATCTGCATGCTGACCAGCAGGAAGTACATGTGGTACCGGGCGCCGGCGAACTCCAGGTCATGGATGAACGCGTCGGGGAACGCGCCGCGCGTGTGTCCGTTGGCCGCGTAGTAGATGGCCGACCACGCGATGTACGCGGGGAGCACCAGCCAGAACCGGCGCTTCCAGAACTTGACCGGCTTCAGCTCGCGGTGCCCGTAGTTGTAGCTCAGCACCAGCGCGGTGAGCAGGAGGAACAGCTCGCGGCTGGTGTGGAAGATGGTGGTGACCGCGCCCATGGTCATGGTGACGTGCCCGCCGGCGAAGGCGAGCGTGTGCACGCCCACCACGAACACCATGATGATCAGCCGGATGCCGTCGAACGCGACGATGTGCGGGCGCGAACGGCGTACAGCCGCGACAGCGGGTGCTGGCGCGGCTGGCCTGGGGGGCGGTGGAGGGCCGGGCTCGCCGACTGACTCCTGCGGGCCATGGTCTGACAAGGTAGAACTCACAGTCGTGCCGCCACGGCTTCCTTCAGCAGTCGTCGGGAGATCTTCCCGGTCGGCCCCAGCGGCATCTCCTCGACAAGGCAGAACTCGCTCGGCTGCTTGTGGCGGGGCAGCCGCTCTGCGCAGACCTCGCGCAGCAGGGTCTCAATCTCGGCCGCGACGGTGTCGCCGTGCGGCACCACGTAGGCGACCGGCCGTTCGCCGAGGACCTCGTCGACCGCGCCGATCACGGCGGCGGAGCGAACGCCAGGCTGGGCGAGCAGGATCTCCTCGATCTCCCGCGGGTAGATCTTCTCCCCGCCGCGATTGATCACGTCGTCGGAGCGCCCGACGAGGAACAGGTAGCCCTCATCGTCCAGGTATCCGAGGTCGCCGGTGTCGAGCCAGCCGTCGGCGTCAATCGCGCCTGGCCGTCCGCCTGATGCGTACGCCGTGATGGTGCCTGCGCCGCGGATGGTGACCCGCCCGATCTCGCCCGCGTCCGCCGTTCCGCCGCCCGGCACGGAGATGCGCACCTGCGAGGCGGCCGGCAGGCCGGCGGACCCCGGCTTGCGCGGCCCGTCGAGCGGGTTGGCGGTGATCATGCTGGCCGCCTCGGTCATGCCGTACGTCTCGATGATCGGGACGCCGAGACCGTTCTCGAACCGTGCGAGCGCGGCGAGCGGCAGCGGCGCGGAGGCCGAGCGCACGAAGCGCAGCCCCGCGGGCGGCTCCGCCGGCGGGTCCATCGCGAGGATCGAGATGATCGCGGGCACTGCGTTGATCCAGGTGATCTCCCGCTCGGTCATCCGGTCCCAGAACCCGCGCCTGCTGAACTTGCGGTCCACGGCCAGGTACGCGCCCGCGCGGAGCGTGCCGAGCACCCCGACGACTTCGGCGTTGACGTGGAACAGCGGCAGCGAGCAGTACCCGCGGTCATCCTTGGTGAGCTTGTGCCAGTCCACCACGCTCGACGCCACATGGGCCAGCTGCTCGTCGCGCAGCAGGATGCCCTTGGGCGTGCCGGTGGTCCCGCTGGTGCACAGGAAGATCCCGCCATCGGTACCGGTCGTCAGCGGGTCAGAATCAAGAACGCTGACCCCGAACGGGTACGTCGCTTCGCCGCCACCCGCCGCAGTCTCCGCACCGATGGGGTGCCGGCTGGTGATGGTGGCCGCGGGACGCGCCACGCTGAGCACTCGCGCGATGTTGGCGTCGGGCGCACCGGGGTCGAGCGGCACCGCGACCCGGCGGGCGGCGATGATCGACACCATCGCGACGGCATAGTCGAGCGGATCGGCGAGCCTGACCTGGATCCGGGCGCCGTGCGGAAGGCCCGCGTCATCCAGGCGCCGCTCCGTGTCGCGGACCACGTCCAGCAGGCCTGCGTACGTGATGCTCGCCGAACTACGGGCGTCCGCGAGGTAGACGTCATCGCCGTAGCACGCGGCTGCCTCGTCGATCCACGCCCTTATGACATTGTGATTGGCGTCCACTAGTACATCATCCGAGGGTCGTTGTAGTGCTTGAACTCCAGCAGGTTCCCGGTCGGGTCGGTGAGCACGAACGTGCGGTGCTCCTCAACGAGGCCCTCAAACCGCAGTGACACCTCGTAGTAGAACGGGATCTTCCTGGTGACCGCGCAGGCGTGCAGCGCCTCGAAGTCGGCGGCCTCGCGGAACGTGACACCGAAGTGCCTTGGGTACAGGCTCTCCGGGGCGGCGGGCTCGCCAGGGGTCAGATGGCACACCAGCTGGTCCCCGAAGAAGTCGAGGGTGATCCTATCGTCATACCGCCGGGCAAGCTTGCAGCCCAGCTTGGTGACGTAAAACTCCTGCGCCGCATCAAGATCATGCGTGGGGATGGCGAGGTGAAAGACGTCGGAAGTGGTTCGCACGGTCTGCCTAACTGGTTGATTACTCGAACTTGGTCAGGGTGTCGGAGCGCAGCCCGAGGCGGAGCGTCTCCAGGCCGATGACCCCCTGTGCCGGCACGTTGCCCAGGTTCACGTTGGGACCGATTCGAGTGATCATATGTGTCTGGAGGGCGGTGTTGGGGGCCTCAAAAAGCAGGGTGTCGATGCCGATGCCCGCGGAGAGCACGTCTTCGATCAGGCCGTACCGCAGCTGGCCGTCGGGGCGGCAGATGCCGGAAGATCCGCTTTCCCTGGCCTCAAGCGTGACGAGTGAGGCGCCCGCGTCGATGTCTTCCTTGATGGAGGCCACCCACTCGCTCGGCGGCAGCATCTCCGAGCGTCCCGGGTCCTTGAAGCCGACCTCGGAGACGATCGTGAAGTCGCCCGCGAGCTTGCGGATGTACCCCGCCTTCTCGGCGTTGGGCATCTCAATCGTGCCGTTGGATACCTCGATGTGCCGACACGAATGCTCTTCGCAGAAGCGACGATACTCCTCGAATCGCCCCTGAAGGACAAACTTCTCGAACAGTGTGCCGCCGAAGTAGAACTCGATCCCGTGGCTATCGAGGACGCCGATCTTCTCTTCCAGGCAGCCGGTGACGACCGACGTGCCCCAGCCGAACTTGACGAAGTCGATGTACTCGGCGCCGAGCTCGATCAGGTCGGTGAACAGGCGAAGCGGGATACCCCCGTCGATCACCATCGTCAGGCCGCTTGTCCGCGGCTTAACCGCCCTGTCAGGCAGCGTCAGCACGGTCCGGTTCATCGGTTTCCTCCTCGGGGTTGGGTACCGAATTCAGCGATTCGCAGCGTGGTGGCGTTACTCACCGGGCGCCACGTCATCTGGTCAACGGGGACGCCGTGCAGGTAGGCGTCGAGTACGCGCAGCGTGCCGCCGTGCGCGATGGCGAGCACGTCGCCCGGGGGCGCGTCGTCCGCTTCGCGAAGCTCGGCGGCGAGGGCATCGGCGAAGGCGGCGGCGCGCAGGTAGAAGTCGCGCACCGACTCGCCGCCGGGTGGCCTGATGTCGGGATCGAAGACGAGCCCGTCGGCGACGCCGGTAAGCGCCGGGTCGACCGAGGCGAGCGGTGTGCCCTCGAGCACGCCGAACGACCGCTCGCGCAGCCGCGCGTCGGTGCGCACGGGCAGGCCGAGCACCGCTGCGAACGCGGCGGCGGTCTGCCGGGCCCGGCACAGATCGCTTGCGTAGATGGCGCGGATCTCGCGGCCGCGAAAGCCGTCCGCGGCTTCGGCGGCCTGGCGCAGCCCGCGCTCGGTAAGCTCGGCATCGTCGTTGTGACCTTGGCAGATGCCTGCGATATTCCAGGTGGACTCGCCATGCCGGACGAGCCAGAGCGCCGGGCCTGTGGCCGGTTCGATGCTCTCGGACACTGCTGGGACAGCGGTGGCTGTACTTGACAGCGTTCGGGGGATCATGGCATGCAGCGTGGTGATCGATTGTTAAGAGATGCTTAAAATGTAACGGGCTTCAGGCAACTCTCAGTCTTCTCGCAGGCTTGGCTGGTTCATTTTCGCTGTGCAGGTACCGACCCGTGGGGCACCCTCCCACCCGCCACGAAGCACGTCCGATGGACAGGGTTAATCCACCGGACGTGCGGTCACGGCTGCTCGTCGTCGACGATGACAACGACGTTCGTGACTCGCTGCGGCTCGCCCTGGGATACGCCGGATACGCGGTGACTACGGCGGCCAACGGCGCGGAGGCGCTGAGCGCGGTGGCGCAGTCGCCGGTCGACCTGATCATCCTGGACGTGCTGATGCCCATGCTGAACGGACTGGACACCTGCCGCCAGCTGCGCAGCAGGGGAGACGCCACCCCGGTCCTCGTGCTGACCGCGCGGGACGCGATCGATGACCGGGTGGCCGGGCTCGAGGCAGGCGCCGACGACTACCTGGTAAAGCCGTTCGCGCTGCGCGAACTGCTCGCCCGGGTCAACGCGCTGCTGCGGCGTACGAAGCCCGCTCGGGACCTCCTCGGCTACGCCGACCTGACGCTCGACCTCACCACGCACACCGTGATGCGCGCCGGGTCTCACGTCGTGCTAACCAGAATCGAGTTTTCCCTGCTCGAACTGCTGGTCAGGAATGCCGAGCAGGTGCTCAGCTATGACGTGATCACCGACCGGGTGTGGGGCTATGGCGAGGCACCTGCCTCGAACGCGCTCCAGGTCTTCGTCGCGCTGCTGCGCCGCAAGCTTGAGGCCGACGGCCTGCAGCGCCTCGTGCACAACGTGCGCGGCGTCGGCTACGTGCTGCGGACCTTGCCGTGAGAAGCAGGATCACGCTGAAGACCAGGTTCACCCTGGTCGCGGCCGGCGCGGTGGCGGCGGTCGCGCTTGCCATCACCGCGGTCGCCTTCCTCGCCATCCGCACCGACCTGCAGAACCAGGTTCGCACCGAGGTCGCGGCGCGGGCGGACAGCGTGGTGCACGAGGCCCGCCAGTACCGGGGGCGCATCCCGGACCACTGGATCCCGCCGCACTCGTCCGGGTTCGGCGTGCTCACCTACACGCAGCTCATCACGGCCGACGGCGAGGCCTGGACGCCCGAGGGCGACACCGGCCTGCTCGAGCCGAGCAAGGCGGCCATCGGCGTCGCGGCGGGCAAGGTCGCCGCCTTCTACGCCTTCGCGCAGGTCAACGGAACCCAGTCCATGGTGCTCACCGCCCCGCTGGCCCGCGGCCTCGCCATGCAGGTCGCCGAGCCGCTCACGTCAACCAACCTCGAGGTCACCAGCGTCGGCGCGACACTGGCGATACTCAGCGCGATCGGCGTGTTCGCGGCCACACTGCTCGGCTGGGGCGTGGCGCGGGCCGGACTCGCGCCGGTATCCAGGCTGGCAAGCGTCGCGGAAGAGGTCTCGCTGACCGGCGATCCGGACAGGCGAGTCGAGGTGGGCCGCAGGGACGAACTCGGCAGGCTCGCCACGACGTTCAACGCGATGCTCGGCGCGCTGCAGCGGTCGCTCACCGCGCAGCGTCGGCTGGTCAGCGACGCCAGCCATGAGCTGCGCACACCGCTCGCCAGCCTGCGGCTCAACGTCGAGGTTCTCGCGGAAAACCCCGAGATGCCCGCCGCGGAGCGCCAGGAGGTGCTCTCCCGGGTGACCAACCAGGTCGCCGAGCTCAGCCGCCTGGTCGCCAGCGTGACCGACCTGGCAAGGGGCGAACCGCCTGCCACCGACCGCTCGGCCGTCCACCTCAACGCCGTCGTCGCCGACGCCCTCGAGGCAGCGCGGCGGGACTGGCCGAAGACTGAGTTCACCGCCTACCTGGCCGGAGGCGTCGTCGAAGGCAGCGCGGAACGACTGCGCGTCGCGGTCAAGAACCTGCTCGACAACGCGGCCAAGTTCGGCCCGCCGGAAGGACCGGTCCGGATCAGGCTGGCCGGCGGCCGCCTCACCATCCGTGACCACGGGCCAGGCATCCCGGAAGACGACCTGCCGTTCGTCTTCGACCGCTTCTACCGCGCGCTGTCCTCCCGCTCGGCCCCCGGCTCAGGCCTTGGCCTCGCCGTCGTCCGCGAGATTGTGGTCGGCCACGGCGGAACGATCGCCGCCGAGGCGGCGCCGCGCGGCGGAACCATCATGCGGCTGACGCTGCCGCTTATGGGAGCGGGGCAAGACCCCGCTTCGTGAAGAAGGACCACATCACCGGAGCCGCGCCGGGAACGCTGGCCGGCGGGCGCGGGAAGGAGTGCTTCCCGTCCTTCCACACCGCGAGTGCGAGCCGGTTGCCGCTCGCGCAGTTGGTCCACGTGGTCCAGGCGTACATGTTGCCCGGGTGGATCACGCTGGCCGGCGCTCCGCACTTGAGTGCCTTGTGCAGCCGCCCGACCACGGTGGTGACCGGCAGCGGCTCACGGCCCTTCCCGGGCTGGCTGTAGGACACCTCCGGGTCGTCGAGCGACGCGACCTGGATGATCGAGGTCGGCTTGCTGACCGCGCAGTCGACCATTGGGCCGCCCTTCACCATCCCGTAGGCGTTGAACAGGCCAGGGGTCGTGCAGGCCACCCGGTAGGCAAGGCGAGCGCCGTTGCTGTAGCCGACGAGGAAGATGTGCCGGGTATGACCTGGGTCGAGCTTGGCCACCAGCGCCTTCATGAAGCCGAGGTCGTCCACCTTGTGCGCCGACGCGTAGCCGCAGCAGCCGATGGCGTTCCACGACTCGCCGAGACCCACCGGGTACACGATCTCCGCCATCCCCGCCGCGGCGTAGGGAGTGAACTGGTCCCTGGTGATCTCCGAGGCGACGGTGGCACGGAGGCCGGCCAGCGACACGATCACCGGGGCGGTCTTCGGCAGCGGCTTGACCGGCGCGATGACCTCGTAAGTACGGGTCAGCTTGCCCACCTTCATGGTGTACGTCTTCGTCGTGGTGGTCGACGCCGCCATCTTGGCGCCCGCGGTAGTGGCGTCGCTCGGCGACGTGGCTGCGCTTGGCGACTTAGCTGGGCTCGGGGACTTGCTCGCGCTGGCCGGCGTGCTGGCACTAGCCGGTGTGCTCGCGCTCGGCGCCTTGCTCGCCGCGCTGGCTGACGGCGAGGCGCTGTTCGCGGAATGCGCACTGGCGCTGACCGCACGTGAACACGAGAACCCCGTGAGACCCAGCGTGATAAGGACCGCAATGATCCCAGCGATTCTCCGCATAACCCGATGACCCGTCCTTCGCTCGCTCGCTGATCCCGCCGGAGTGCAGGAATGCCTCAGACGCCGCCGCGCCAGCACAGCGTACCCCGCGTTGCGCCAGGTTCCTGCCGATTAGTCTCACTGCGCGCCGTGGTGCAAACTGGTCACCCTCTGCGACCAGGTGGCCTCTAGCAGGCGAATCAGCCGGGCGATGAGCGCGTTCGCCGGCGCCTCAATCCCATGCCGCGCCGCCCGTTCCGCGATCGCCCCGTTGAGTTGCGCGATCTCCGTGGGCCTGCCGTTCATCAGGTCCTGGAGCATCGACGCCAGATGCGATCCGGACGCCGACGGATCGAACTGCGCCTTCATCACGCGCAGTGCCGCCGCGGTGTCCACCGCCACGCCCTCCGCGTCGGCCACCGCGGCGATCTCACCGAGAACGCTCAGCGCGAGCGCGTCGAAATCGTCGTACCTGGCAAGCGCGGAGACCGGGATCGAGCCGATCGAGCACACCGTGTTCATCACGCAGTTGAAGGCCACCTTCGCCCAGATCACCTCCATCGCGTCGGCCGTGACCCGAGTGGGGATGCCGGCCGCGTTCAGCGCCGCGCCGGCCAGCCCGGCGGCTGCCGCGCCGGACGGCGAGACCGGGCCGAACACCGTCTCGCCTGAGCCGAGCGCGGTGATGTGGCCGGGACCGACAAGCTCGGTGCCGTACATGGAAACGCCCGCGAGCAGCCGTTCGTCCGGTGCATGCGCGCGCAGCGCCTCGATGTTGCCGAGGCCGTTCTGCAGCGTGAGCAGCAGCGTGGCGGGCCCGATGGCGCCCGCCGCCGCGGCGGCCACGGCGGCGGTCCCGGTGGCCTTGGCGAACACGATGACCAGGTCGGCGGGGACACCGGGCGCGGGGAACAGCATGGCGGGCACCGGGACAACCCTGGTCCCCGACTCATCGGTGACCCGCAGCCCGCGCTCGTTGATCGCGGCCACGTGCTCTGCCCACCCGTCAAGCAGCGTGACCTCGTGGCCGGACTCGAAAAGCGCGGCACCGTACCGGCAGCCCATCGCGCCTGACCCGGCGATGACGATCTTCATGCCTCTAGTCAGGCCTGCGCGGACCGCCCGGCGCAATTGGGGCTAGCCACAAACCGCCCGTCAGCTCAGCCGCGTGACTTGCCGACTCCGATGCCGAATTCGCGATGCACCCGCGCCCAGAACGCGTCCCGCAGCCACTCGCGCGCCTCCTGGTACGGGCGCAGCGACTGACCGAGTTCCTTCTCCGCCTCGACGAGCAGTTCCTTGTCGATGACCGGCGGCAGGATCGGGCCGGGCAGCAGGTCACGGATGTTGTCGGCGCCACGGGTCAGGATCCACTTGTGCGCGACGTGCTCGCCGGCCTCCTCGACGTGCCGCCGGTCGGGACCGAGGCGCGGCATCGGGCCGGTTTGCGACAGGTGCGGGCTCCGGGGGATCGGGCCGGTGGGCCGCGACACCGGATGCCGTTCACCGAAGAGCTGGGCAGGCGATGGAACGGTCGCCTGGACCTCGGGCCTGGCCTGCTCGGCAGCCGGGTTGCGCGCGAAGTAGGGGCGCACGAACGCAGAGTCGAGCACGTCCACCGTGTCCGACTCCCACACCAGCCGCTCCGCCTGGTTGGTGCCGTACGGCGGCTCGACGCCCCACAGGTGCACCCGCACGCCATAGGCCTGCGCCGCCTCGACCGCGGGCACCATGTCCTCGTCGCCCGCGATGAGCACCGCGTCGGTGATCGCCCGGTGCCTGGCCAGCGCCTCCATGTCGGCGCGGATGTTGGCGTCCACGCCCTTCTGCTGGCCGCGCGCGTTCAGGTTGCCGAGCCGGAGCTTGACCCAGGCCATCTGCGCGACAACGCGCTGGTCGATGGTGGGCACCCGGTCGCGGGCCGCGTCGTACCAGTAGACGCGCAGCAGTTCGCCGCGGAACAGTTCGTCGGCGTGCTTGGTGACCGCCTGGATCAGGCCGACGGCGTCGACCCGGTAGTCGCGGCGGGCGCTGGCGCCGAAAAGCAACTCGCCCGCGGCCGCGTAGATATACCCGACATCGACCATGACCGCATATCTGGCGAGGACGGGCATCGGGGCGGCGAATTCGCTCATCGTCATATGACTCTAGGGCAGTCCGGGCCGTGCGCGTGCCACTTGACGCGCGAAGTCGCCCGGAAGCCGTCAGGTCAGTCGGCAGCGATGGGTGCGGAGCGGCGGAGAATGTCGCCGAGCGCCGTCATCGTCTCGGGGACGACGCGGTAGTAGGCCCACTTGCCGCGCTGGTCGCGGCTCACCAGACCGGCGTCGACGAGCAGCTTCATGTGGTGTGAGACGGTTGGCTGGGCGAGGCCGACGGGCTCGGTGAGGTCGCAGATGCAGGCCTCGCCGCCCTCGGCGGCGGCGATCAGCGAGAGCAGGCGGACCCGGTGCCTGTCGCCGAGCGCGCGGAACAGCCGGGCCACTCGCTCGGCGGCCTCTTCGTCAAGCGCGCCCCCGGTCAGCAGCGAGCAGCAGGACGCCAGGTCGGCATCGAGCAATGGCAGGGGCGTGCGTGTCATGAACCTGATCCTCTCACATCGATTGACAAAACTCGATGCATCGAGAATAGTCGATGCATCGAGAAATTTGGATGGGAAAAGGAGAGGGTGCATGAGCGAGCTGCCTGGCTGCCGTCGCCGCCTCCGGGCGGTCTTGGCCGCCACCGCCCCGGCACCCTTCCGTTCGGGCTAAGGACGAAGGCCGAGGGACTTCGGACACCTGCGGGGCGAGTCGGCCGACTCGCCGGCTCAGGTCATCCAGGGCAGCGTCGAAGCTGCCGTGATCGCCGGCCGGGACCGGGTCGGGGACGAGCCGCAGGTAGCTGCGGCGGTGGTCGCCCGCCGAGCGTCGGCGCGTGATGATCCGGGCATCTTCAAGAACGCGCAGGTGATGGGCGAGCAGGTTGGACGGCATCGCGAGCAGCGCGCCGAGTTCCGAGGGGGACGCGTCGCCCTCGGCCAGCCTGTCGGTGATCAGTACATCGGTTAAGTCAAGATAGGCCCGTGATGAGTGCACCTAACCTGTGGCGGCGGCTGGTGGCCGAGTTCCTCGGCAGCGCGTTTCTCGCCGCCATCGTGATCGGCTCCGGGATCGCCGCGCAGCGGCTGTCGCCTGGCGACACCGGGCTTGAGCTGCTGGAGAACGCGGCGGCCACCGCGGTCGGGCTGTTCGCGATCATCTTGATGTTCGGGCCGGTGTCCGGTGCGCACTTCAACCCGGTCGTCTCGTTCGCCGACGCGACGCTCGGCGGGATTTCCTGGCGGGACGCCGCCGCCTACCTGCCTGCCCAGGTCGCGGGCTGCATAAGCGGAGCCGTGGTCGCCAACCTGATGTTCGGGCTTGACGCGGTGTCGATCTCGGTCAAGCAGCGGGCTAGCGGGCCGCACGCCCTGTCTGAGGTCATCGCCACCGCCGGTCTGCTACTGGTGATCTTCGCGCTCGCGCGGACCGGGCGGGCGGCTAGCGCCCCGGCGGCGGTCGGCGCCTACATCGGCGCCGCGTACTGGTTCACGTCGTCCACCAGCTTCGCAAACCCGGCGATCACGGTCGGCCGCATGTTCTCCAACACGTTCGCAGGCATCGCACCATCGTCCGTCCCGGTGTTCATCCTGGCGCAGGTCGGCGGCGGCATCGCGGGCGTGTTCATCATCAGGTTCCTGTACCCCGCGCTGACCCCGGCACAGGCAGCGCAGATCGTCGTGCCGCACGAGACGGACAACGGGTCGGGTCCCGAGCACGACCAGCACGTTTCAAGTGATGGAAGGTAGTCATTTCAATGCACATCGTGGCAATCGTCGGAAGTGACGCCGGGATCAGCGCCGCCCTGCGAGCGCGCGAGATTGATCCGCGGGCGGAGGTCACCGTTGTGGTGGCCGACGCTTACCCGAACTCCTCCATCTGCGGGAGACTGGCTCAGTCCATCCCCGCGACGTTGCTGCGCCGCTCGATCAGCACGGTGTCGCGCCAGCTGCCGTGGTGGCGGCCGACCCGCCGCCGCACGCCAACGGCACGGAACCCCGCCCGCTCGTGCAGCCGAAGGCTCGCGGTGTTTTCCGGGAACACGCTGGACTGGATTGTCCAGATCCCGCCGTGCTCGGCGACGTCGGACACGGAGCGGGCTGGTCAGCCATGACGTTCCTCCGTAGGCCACTGCGAGCTGCGAGCAAGGACAGGCCATCACGATATCGGCGGCTGCCAGCACAAGCGATCAGGCGGGCGGATCCCGACCCTGCGGCGATTGCTTTTAACAGTGGCTGGTTAGGCTCTGCAGCGTGGATGCCTACGCGAGCGACGCGCTTGGCGGCCCGGATTCCGGTCCCGCCGATGACCTGACCGAGGACGGTACCGGGGGAACGGGCCGCGCGCGCGATTCCGCTGCGCTGCCCGAACAGATGCGCAGGGACGTGCGGCTGCTCGGTGAGGTGCTCGGCGAGGTAATCAGCGAGTCCGCGGGCGCGGACCTGCTCGCCGACGTGGAGCGGCTGCGGCACGCGGTCATCGGTGCCCGTACCGCGGCGGACCGCGGTGCGCCCGCGGGGACCGACGCGGGCGATGAGATCGCCGCGCTCGTCTCCTCCTGGTCGTGGGAGCGGGCAGAGCTGGTGGCGCGGGCGTTCACGGTCTACTTCCACCTGGTCAACCTGTCGGAGGAGCAGCAGCGGGTGCGCGCGCTGCGGCTGCGTGGCTCCGGTGACCGGCCGCCGCGTGAGTCGCTTGCCGACGCGGTGGGCCAGCTGACCGCCGAGCGCGGCGCCGAGCACTTGGGCGAGCTGCTCGCGGGGCTCCGGGTGCACCCTGTGTTCACCGCGCATCCCACCGAGGCGCGCCGCCGTGCGGTGGTCGCGTCGCTGCGCCGGGTCACCGGGCTGATCACCGCGATCGACGACGAACGGGCCGGTGCGCTGCAGCAGGCGGAGAACCGGCGCAAGCTCCGCGAGGAGGTGGACCTGCTGTGGCGGACTGCCCAGCTCCGGGTGGCCGGGATGGCGCCGGCCGACGAGGTCCGCACCGTGATGACCGCGTTCGATGAGACGCTGTTCCGCCTTGTGCCCGTGGTCTACCGGGCGCTCGACCACGTGCTGCTCGGCCCGGACAGCGGCACGGTGGCCTCGCCCGTGCCGCCGTTCCTGCGGTTCGGCTCCTGGGTGGGCGGCGACCGTGACGGCAACCCGAACGTCACCGCGGCGGTGACCAGGGAGGCGGCGGTGATCCAGGCCGAGCACGCGCTGCGCGGCCTGGAGGCGGTCTGCGGCAGGATCGGCCGCGCGCTGACCGTCGACGCGGTGACCTCGCCGCCGTCGCCGGCGCTCAGCAGGGCGCTGGCCGCCGCCTCGACCGAGCATCCTGAGTTGCTTGCCGAGATTTCCGCCAGGTCGCCCGGCGAGCCGTACCGCGCCTGGCTGCTTTATGCGGCGGAGCGGCTCGCCGCGACCCGGACGCGGAGCCTGGACCTGGCCTACGGGAGGGCGGAGGACTTCGTGGCCGACCTGCGCCTGGTGCAGGCGGCGCTGGCGGAGGCCGGGGCGGTCCGCCAGGCATACGGAGAGCTGCAGCACCTGGTGTGGCAGGCGGAGACGTTCGGATTCCACCTGGCGGGCCTTGAGGTCAGGCAGCATTCGCGGGTGCATGCCCGCGCACTCGCGGAGCTGCGCGCCGGCGATCCGCCGTCGGCGATGACCGAGGAGGTGCTCGAGACCATCCGGGTGATGGGGTGGATTCAGCGCCGCTACGGCGTCGACGCCTGCCGCAGGTACATCATCTCGTTTACCACCTCAGCCGAGGACGTCGCCGCGGTCTACGAGCTGGCCGGGTACGCGTTCCCGCAGGGCGACGGCCCGGTGCTCGACGTGGTGCCGCTCTTCGAGACCGGCGAGGACCTAGCCAACGCGCCAGGCGTGCTGACCGGCATGCTGGCGGTCCCCGGTGTGGCGGCCCGGCTAGAGCAGACGGGGCGGCACCTGGAGGTGATGCTCGGTTACTCGGACTCGGCCAAGGAACTCGGCCCCGCTTCGGCGACGCTGCGGCTGTTCGACGCGCAGGCGGAACTCGTGGCCTGGGCGGCGGAGCACGACGTGAAGCTCACCATGTTCCACGGGCGCGGCGGCGCGATCGGCCGCGGTGGCGGCCCGGCAGGCCGCGCCGTGCTCGCCCAGGCGCCCGGCTCGGTGGACACTCGCCTGAAGGTGACCGAGCAGGGCGAGGTGATCTTCGCCCGGTACGGCAGGTCGGCGATCGGCCTGCGGCACCTGGAGCAGGTCACCTCGGCGGTGCTGCTCGCCTCATCGCCCTCGGCCGCCGAGCGCAACGCCGCGGCGGCGACGGCCTTCACTGACGTCGCCTCGGCCATCGACGTGGCCTCGAAGGGCGCGTTCCGCGCGCTCGTCGAGTCCGACGGGTTCGCCGAGTGGTTCGCGATGGTCAGCCCTCTCGAGGAGATCGGGGGGCTGCGCATCGGCTCACGGCCGTCGCGGCGCGGTCACGGCGGCGGGCCGCTCGGCCTCGAGGACCTGCGCGCGATTCCCTGGGTGTTCGCCTGGGCGCAGACCAGGCTCAACCTGCCAGGCTGGTACGGCCTCGGCAGCGGCCTGGCCGCCGCCGCCTGGGCTGGCATCCCGGCTGGTGACTCCGACGGCGATATCCCCGCCGAGGGGCTTACCGTACTGCGCCGCGCGTACCGGGAATGGCCACTGCTCGCCACCCTGCTCGACAACGCGGAGATGTCGCTGGCCAAGACCGACCGCTCGATCGCCTCCCGCTACCTAGCCCTGGGCGGCCGGCCCGACCTGACCGAGCGGGTGCTCGCCGAGTACGACCGCACCAGGCGCCTGGTGCTGGCCGTCACCGGGCACGACCGCCTGGTGGCCGGCCGTCCCGTGCTGTCCCGTGCGATCGTGCTGCGCGACCCGTACGTGGACGCGCTGTCCTACCTGCAGCTGCGTGCCCTCTCCGCGCTGCGCGCCGATGAGGTCGACCCGAAGGAGCGCCCCGCGCTCGACCGCCTGCTGCTTCTCACCGTCAGCGGCATCGCGGCCGGCCTGCAGAACACCGGCTGACCCGCGCCCGCTGGGCGCCCCGCCGCCCTCCGGCCTGTCCGCCTGCCGGCCCGGCCGCGCCGTCTCTCCATACCGGTTCTGGCACACAGAGCCAGAACAGGCTCAGAGGGCGGCCGCAGCCAGCCGAACCCGTTCGGGATGGTGGGTGTTCCAGCAGGGGAAGCGGGCGTCGCGGTCCGCGCCTTCGGCGAGCCGGGTGAGTGCCGTTGCGCTTGGCTCGTCGGCGGGGGTGTACACGACGAGGCGGGCGCCGGGGACGGCGGTGACCGCGAAGCTGGTGGACGTGGTGGTGATGTGGCCGACGGCCGGGTGGCGGAAGTGCTTGGTGTGGCTGGTCGGCTGTGCCACGTCGTGTGACGCCCAGGCCTCGGCGAAGGCCGGGCTGACCGCCTCGAGGCGGCGGATGAAGTGCGCCCACGCCGGGTCGCCGACGTGGCGGCCGTAGGCCGCGCGCAGCTGTCCGACCAGGCCCAGGCAGTGAATCCCCTTGTCCTGCAGCGGGCTGCAGCAGGCTGGGGACGTGAGGTTGACGAGCAGCGTGTTCCGCTCGCCCGCCGGTGCCCCGGTGATGCTCGGGAAGAGCGCGGCGTACACCTCGTTCCACGCGATCAGGTCGAATCGCTCGGTGAGCACGCAGGCGGGGTACTTGACGGCGTCGAGGATCTGCTGGACCTCTGGCGGGAGGGCGCAGTCGCCGCAGTCCGCCGCGGCGGCAGCCGCGCCCGGCAGGTCGGCGAGACGGAACAGGTGGGCGCGTTCCACCTGGTCGAGCCGGAGCGTGGTGGCGACGGCGTCGAGGACCTGGACGCTCGCGTTGATCGGGCGGCCCTGCTCCAGCCAGGTGTACCAGGTGACACCGACCCCGGCGAGCTGCGCGAGTTCCTCGCGGCGCAGGCCGGCGGTGCGGCGGCGGGTGCCTGGCGGCAGGCCCACGTCCTCGGGGCTGATCCGCTCGCGCCTGGCGCGCAGGAACGCGGCGAGCTCGGTCCTGCGGGCGGCGGTTGCCGTGGCCGATTCGGTCATGATCCTCATCCTCCCGCATGGCGGTCAGCCTTGCCAGGTGGTATTAGTACCAGGATAACCAGGCTCTTGGTACCAGCATAAGCGCAGCGGCATGCTAGGTGACATGACAGAACTCAGGGACCGCCCGGCCCTCGCCAGCACCGGCAGGGAAGGCCGGGCCGCCCGCGCCGTGCCGCCGGCCGTGGCGCTCGCCATCGTGCTGACCGGCCAGATTATGGCCGTACTCGACACCAACATCGTCAACGTCGCGGTGCCCGCCATGCACGCCACGCTCGGCGCGTCCGGCGCGGGGCTCCAGCTCATCGTGGCCGGCTATACGATCGCCTACGCCGTGCTGCTCGTCACCGGCGCGAGGCTGGGCGACATTCTCGGGCACCGCCGCGTCTACCTGGCGGGCGTGGCCCTGTTCACGCTCGCCTCGCTCGGCTGCGGGCTGGCGCCGTCGACGGGTGCACTCGTCGCGCTGCGATTCCTCCAGGGCGCGGGTGCCGCGGTCATGATCCCGCAGGTACTCAGCCTGATCCAGCGCAGCTACACCGCACCGGGACCGCGGGCGAGGGCGATGAGCCTGTACGCGACCGTCATCTCCGGCGGCGCCGTGCTCGGCCAGGTTCTCGGCGGCGTGCTGGTCAGCGCGGACCTGTTCGGCAGCTCGTGGCGCCCCGTCTTCCTCGTCAACGTGCCGATCGGGCTGCTCGTGCTTGCCGCGGGCCGGCTGCTGCCCGCTGGCCGCTTCGACGGGATCCGCACCCTTGACCTGCCGGGCCTCGCGGTGCTCACCCCTGTCGTGCTCGCCTTCGTGCTGCCGCTCGTCCTCGGTCAGCCGCTCGGCTGGCCTGCCTGGGGCTGGGTGCTGCTCGTCGCGTCCGTGGCAGGCTTCGCGCTGCTCGGCGTGGTGGAGCACCGGGTGGGCGCACGCGGCGGTCAGCCGATCCTGCCGAGGTCGCTGCTTGGCCTGCCCGGCATGGTTGCCGGCCTCGCCGGGCTTTTCGCGTCGCTTGCGGTGTTCGGCGGCTGGCTGTTCGGCCTGGCGCTCGAGCTGCAGGACGGCCTCGGCGACTCGCCGCTGCGGGCCGGCCTTACGTTCGTCCCGTGCGGCGTAGCCTTCGCGCTTGTCAGCCTGAACTGGCGGCGGCTGCCGGCGCGCTACCACGGAAACCTGCCGATGGCCGGGTTCGTGGTCAACGGGATCGGCCTGCTGTGGGCCGGGCTGCTGCTGCGGGACGGCGGCACGGGCGGCGTCTGGCTGTACGTCGCGCTCGCGGTCGCCGGCGGCGGCATGGCGGGGGCGTTCGGCGCGCTGATGGGCCGGGTGCTGTCCCGGGTGCCTGTGGCCAGCGCGGCGGACGCGAGCGGCGTGGTCGTCACGGTGAACCAGCTCGGCATCGTCGTCGGCATCGCCGCGTTCGGCTCGCTGTACCTGAACCTGGCGGGCAGGCTGCCTGCGGGGGCCGTGGCGGCCAGGCCCGGCGGCTTCGCCGTCTCCTCGGGGCATGCCTACCTCGCGGTGTCGGTCGCGCTCAGCGCGCTCGCGCTGACGGGTGCGGCGCTCGCCCTGGCGCATCACAGGATCGCCACGGCGGCAGCCGCATCCGCCGCCCCTGCCGCCCCGCTCGCGTCGACCGCCTCGCCCGCGCCTCGGTAGGCGCGGCGGTAGGCGGGGCGATGGGGCGCAGCAGTAGGCTGCCTAGCGTGAGCAGGACACATCGCCTTGACCTTGATGACCAGACGCTGCGCGAGTGGGACGCCGTGGTGCTCGACTCCGGACCTGACGGGATCGTTCTCGACCGGTCCGCCTTCTACCCCGGCGGCGGCGGTCAGCCGCCGGACCACGGTGTCCTGCTCTGGGGCGGGGTGCAGACCAGGATCGTGGACGCGCGCAAGACCGGGGACGACGTGTACCTGGTGCCGCTCGACACCGATCCGCTGCCGCCGCCGGGCACCGCGGTGCGCGGCGCGCTTGAGGACGACAGGCGCACGGCGCTGATGCGCACCCACTCCGGGCTGCACGTGCTGTGCGGCGTGGTCTTCCGCGACTTCGGCGCGCTGGTGACGGGCGGCAACATGGAGCCGCTCAACGCCAGGATGGACTTCAACCTGGAGGCCGTGCCGCCCGGCTTCAAGGAGGCCGTCGAGGCGGCGTGCAACACCGAGCTCCGCGCGGACCGGCGGATCGACGTCCGCACGCTGCCGCGCGACGAGGCGTTCAGGCTCCCCGACATCATCAGGACCGCGACCAACCTGGTGCCCGATGACGTCAAGGAGGTGCGGATCGTGGACATTGTGGGCCTCGACCAGCAGGCCGACGGCGGCACGCACGTGGCGTCCACGTCCCAGGTCGGCCGGATCTCCGTCGTCAAGGTGGAGAACAAGGGCAAGGGCTTCCGCAGGCTGCGGATCGCGATCGGCGATGCCAGTGACTAATCCTCCGAACGGTTGGGGGCTCCGTCTCCCCGCCCCCAGCGGCATGTGGACGCGGCTTGACGTGGTGGCGTCCACCGGCTCGACCAACGCCGACCTGCTCGCGCGGGCCACCGCCGAGCCGGCCGGCCCCGAGGGCCAGGTGCTTGTCGCGGAGGAGCAGACGGCGGGGCGGGGACGGCTCGGCCGGTCCTGGTCAAGCGTGCCCGGTGAGGCGCTGACGTTCTCTATGCTGCTGCGGCCCGTAACGGTGCCGGCGGACCGCCGCGGCTGGCTGCCGCTGCTTACCGGGGTCGCGGTGGTGTCCGCCGTCCGGTCGGTGAGTGCCGTCGACGCGGTGCTCAAGTGGCCGAACGACGTCCTGGCCGGCGAGCGCAAGCTGGCGGGCATCCTCGCCGAGCAGGCGCCTGACGAGTCGGCGGTCGTGATCGGCATCGGCCTCAACGTCGCGACTCCCGCGGAGTCGCTGCCCGTGTCGCCGTCCGGCCTGCGGGCCACCTCGCTGATCGCCGAGGGCGCCACGGTGGCCCGGGAGGATCTGCTCGCCGCGGTGCTCGGCGAGTTCGAGCACCGGTACGCGGCGTTCCGTGCGGAACCGGACCCGGCCGGGACCGGCCTGCTCGCGGAGTACCGTGCGCTGTGCGCGACCCTCGGCCAGCCGGTGCGCGCCGAACTGCCGCTCGGCCGGGTGCTGACGGGCACGGCCACCGATGTCGACGCGGCCGGCCGGCTGCTGATCGAGGAACGGCCAGGCGATCCGCCGGTGCCGGTCTCGGCGGGCGATGTCGTCCACGTCCGTCCGGCGAGTTGAGAATAAGTTCGCCGGCACGTCCCGGTATGACCCGGCATCTGCCGTTATTCCGCGGCTGCGCCTCTACCATGTCCCCATGGGTCATGACAGCTCGCTCGCGGTCGGCGAGGAGTCGGTAAAAGTTCTGCATCAGCACTGGAAGACGCTGGTGGGTCCGGTCGCGGCCGGGCTTCTCGTGGTGGTCGCGCTGGCCGCCGCCGAGGCGCTCATTCCGGGGAACAAGTACTCGGCGATCGAGCGGCTTGCCGTCGGGGTGGTCGCACTCGCGCTGCTTATCTGGTGGCTGCTGCTGCCCGTCCTGGTCTGGCGTACCACGGTGTATGAGCTGACGAACAAGCGGATGCGGCTGCGGGACGGGATCGTGACACGCAACGGCAGGGACATCCCGCTGTCGCGGATCACCGACGTCTCGTTCCGCAAGGGGGTGCTCGACCGGCTGCTCGGCTGCGGGACGCTCGTCGTGGAATCCGCCGGCGAGCACGGCGAGCTGGCGCTGACCGAGATCCCGCACGTGGAGCGAGTGTCCTCACTGCTGTTCCAGCTCGTCGAGAACGAACGGCTGGGCGACGACCGGGTTCCGCCGGACCGGAGCGACGACCGGCCTGCATACGACTGACCGGGATATCGCTGATGCCCGGCGCGCTGCGGATGCAACTGTTTTACCGTGGCTTTACGATCTACGTATGACCCGAGTGCTGCTCGCCGAGGACGACACCTCCATTTCTGAGCCGCTGTCCCGCGCCCTGCGCAGGGAGGGCTACCAGGTGGAGGTCACCCAGGACGGTCCGACGACGCTTGGGCGGGCGCTCTCGGACGGGGTGGACCTGATCCTGCTCGATATCGGTTTGCCTGAGCTTGACGGCCTTGAGGTGTGCCGCAGGGTCCGCGCCGAGGGGAACGGCGTGCCCGTGCTGATCCTCACCGCCAGGGCCGACGAGGTGGACACCGTGGTCGGGCTGGATGCGGGCGCCGACGACTACGTTACCAAGCCGTTCCGGCTCGCCGAGCTGCTCGCCAGGGTCCGCGCCCTGCTGCGCCGCGGCACGGCTGAGGTGCCAGGCACGGTGCGCGGCGTGCGGGTGGACGCGGACGCCAGAAGGGCCTGGCACGGCGACACCGAACTCGATCTGACCACGAAGGAATTCGACCTGCTGTGGATCCTGCTGCGGGACGCGGGCAAGGTGGTCACCCGCGAGCAGATCATGCGCGAGGTCTGGGACGCCAAGTGGTGGACGTCCACCAAGACGCTTGACATGCACATCTCCTGGCTGCGCCGCAAGCTGGGCGACGACGCGCACCACCCGCGCTTCATCACGACGGTGCGCGGCGTCGGGTTCCGGTTCGAGCGCGGAGACTGACGAGGTGAAGATGCTCGGACAGCACCGACCACCGGATACGTACTCGGCGCGGCAGGCGCCGTACCGGAGCTTGCCCCGGCGAGGGGGCTATGGGGGAGGGACTCCCCCATGCTTGGGGGGGTCTCCGGGGGGGTCATCCCCCCGGGGGGAATAGCGTGCGTCGCCGCCTGTGGCTGTCCGCGGCGGCGGTCGCGGTGGCCGCCGCCCTCGTCGCGGCCGTGCCGCTGCTCGTGGTCGCGGCGGACCGTGATGCCGGCCTGCTCGCGCTCGGCCTGCCGCTGCTCGTGGTGGCCGTCGGCGGCGCCGTGGTGCTTACCGGGATGGTGGCACAGCGGGCCGCCAGGCCGGTGGAGGAACTGGCCGACGCGGCCGGACGTCTCGGCACGGGTGACCCGCGCCCGGTGGGCCGCCGGTACGGGGTGAGCGAGCTCGACCAGGTCGCCGACGGCCTGGACAGCGTCTCCCGCCGGGTCACCAACCTGCTCACCGCCGACCGCGAGCTGGCCATCGACGCATCCCACCAGCTGCGCACCCCGCTGACCGCGCTGTCCATGCGGCTCGAGGAGATGATCGCCGCGGCGGACGAACCCGACGTGGTGCGCGAGGAGGGCACGGCGGCGCTGGCGCAGGCGGAGCGGCTCGCCGAGGTGGTCACTCAGCTGCTCAGCCCGGCTCGCCGGGTGGGCGCCGGATCGGCCGGCCTGATCAGCGTCGACAAGATCGTGCTGCAGCAGATCACCGAGTGGGAGCCCGCGTTCCGCCGGGCCGGGCGGAAGATGGTCCTTATCGGGGAGTCCAGGCTGCAGGCCTACGTCACCCCCGGCGGGCTTGCCCAGGTGATCGCGACGCTGCTTGACAACGCGCTGATGCACGGCAAGGGCACGGTGACGATCCGCAGGACGCAGTCCGCGAGTTCGGTCGTGATCGAGGTCGAGGACGAGGGGAACGGAGTGCCCGCCGAACTGGTTTCCCGCATCTTCGAGCGGAGCGTCAGCGGCCGGCCGGAAGGCACCGGGCTCGGGCTTGCGCTGGCCAGGACGATGACGACGGCCGACGGCGGCCGGATCGTGCTTGCCAGGCGCAGGCCCCCGGTGTTCGCGGTGTTCCTGCCGCGCAACCCGCCGTCGGGCCGGCCGAAGCCGGGGCGGAGCGGTCCCGCCTGACGGCGATCGCGGCGGCTCAGTTGCCCGGCCGCGCCTGACAGCGCGGGGCTCGTGTTATGGCTTGCGGTGGCGGCCCGCGGACGGGCGCGGTGCGGTGGGCGGCGCCACCGGGCCCGCGGCCATCGGGCCGGTAGAGCCCTGCCGCCTGGCGTCCTGCGCTGCCCCGGGAAGCTGGGTGCGGTGGGGTGAGGCCACGCGCCCGTTCGGGATGATCGCATTGTCTGTCCGCCGCTGCGGGTGCTCGGCCGTCTCCCACGCCCGGGCCGGGGCGGCGTCCCAGGCCGACGGGGCCTCACGCCTGGCGGACACGGGCTCGGCGTTCCACGCGGCCGCGCGTGCGGGCTGGTTCCACACCGGCGCGGGTGCCGGCTGGTTCCACGCGGGCGCGGCCGGCTGGTTCCAGGCAGGCGCGGCGGCCGCCACCGGGGCGGCGGCCATGCTGGCCGGCCGCGCGGGCGGCAGGAACGCCGGGTCGAGCTCCCACGGCGGGTAGTCGGGGAAGGCAGGGGCGTTGGACAGCCTGGCCGGGGCGGCCTGCGGCGGCGCGAGGAACACCCACTTGCGGTAGGCGTAGAACCGGAAGATCGTGCCGAGGCCGGTGCCGAGCACCGAGGCCGCGTTGAACTCGATCTTGCCGTGCAGACCGAGAACGTACGTGACGAAGCCGATGACGGCCTCGGCGATGAGCAGGCCCACCACGTTGAGCACGATGAAGAGCACCGCCTCGCGCCTGGCGGGCTGGTTCTCGCGCTCCTTGAACGTCCAGAAACGGGAGCCCAGGTAGGTCACTACGGTCGCGAGGGTGACCGCGACGGCCTTGGAGGCCAGTGGCCCGACGTGGTACTCGCTGTGCAGCACCGCGGTGCCGCCCAGGTCGACCACGGAACCTATGCCGCCGACGATGCCGAACTTGAGAACCTCGGGAAGCATCGTGCGAGCACGGGTATACAGGCCGGCGGCTGTGAGGGCCATGCGCGGATTGCCCCTTTCGTCGTGGTGCGCACCACCGTAGTCGACCTATTTTGCCGCGGAGTTACGAAGTGGCTGAATTGTTGTTGAGGGTTTCCCGGCCGGACAGGCGAGCCGGCCGGGAAACCAGTGCCGCTAGCTGGCGACCGCTGCGCTGGCGCGGCGGTCCGCGATCAGCCGCCAGGCGAGGTAGATCACAGCGGTGAGGACGAAGCCGACCTCGAAGGTCAGGTCGCCGAAGTTGCCGTTGTGGGTCGGGACCGTGCCGACATACCTGGGGGGCTGGTTGGCGAAGAGCCAGATCGAGACGACCACGCCGACAGCCATCGAGACCGGGCCCGCCCAGTTGGTGAACTTCCTGTTGAACAGCAGATGCTCGATCCGCGCCGGGTCCTGGCGGCGCCGCAGGAACATGTCACAGAACATGACGGCAAGCCAGGGTGCGATCCAGTAGGCGATGATCAGCAGGAAGTTGGTGTACTTGGCGCCGGCGTCGCTCAGCCCGGACCACGCGACGAAGAAGCCGATGGCGCCAAAGCCCAGAGCGACGATGGCCCGCCTGGCCGCGAGAGGCAGCTTGAAGCCGATCGCGGTGAACGAGATCGCGCCGGAGTAGATGTTAAGCGCGTTGGCGGCGATGCCGCCGATCACGATGGCGATCAGCGTCAGGTCGCCGAGCCAGGTGGGGAAGATGCCGGTCCAGCCGGCCGTCGGGTTGGCGTTCGAGGCGACGGCGGGCAGGGTGCCCGCGGCGGCGCCGACGGTCTCGAGTAGCACGCAGGACAGGAATACGCCGAGGAAGGACCACAGGGCGATGGCGGGCTTGCTCGTCTCCGGCTTGAGGTAGCGCGTGTAGTCGGAGGCGTAGGGGTTCCAGCCGACCGCGTAACCGAACGTCGCGCCGACCTCAATGAGGAAGGCGCCAGGAATCGTCTTGTGCACCGCGCCCGGGTTGGCCTTGCCGAACGTCCACACCGACGCGATCAGGAAGATGACCACAAGCACGGGGAACGCGTACCGCTCGAACACGTGGATCAGGTTGTGCCCGAGGAACGCCACCGCGAGCTGGAGGCCGACCACGATCAGCAGGGCGAGCACCTCGGGCATGTGGGTGAGCGCGCTCAGCGCGAGCGCGCCGCTGACACTGTTGACCGCGAACCAGCCGATGCCGGCGACGAGTGCGTTGATCCCCGCGGGCAGCACATTGCCCCAGTAACCGAAGCCGAGGCGGCTGAGCACCATCTGCGGCACGCCGTACTGCGGCCCCGCGGTGCCCAGGATGCCCAGGGTGACCGAGCCGAGCGCGGTGCCGAGCACGATCGCGAGGAAGGTCTCCCAGAAGCTGAGGCCGAAGAAGACCACGCCGATGAAGCCGACGAACACCGTCGCGAACTCCATGTTGGGCGAGGTCCACGTCCAGAACAGGTTGAGCGGCCGACCATGCCGCTCCTTGAGGGGGATGAACTCTGCACCCCCGGGCTCCACGGCGATTACTTTGTCGCCGTATGTCCCTTCTCTGACCTCAATGTCATCACCTAGCGTGGTCATCTCTGTTTGCGCTCCCTGCGGGCATGCATGGCGGGGTCGTGGGGATCTGGCTACCGGAGAGTCGCGCCATTGCGGCTTCGTGTCGCCACGTTGTTGTACCCAGGATTGGGTGGTTCCGCGTAGGCTACACCGCGTGCTTTCACCGTTGTCACCTGCGGGATCAAAAGGACCAGCCGGACCTATCGTACGTAAGTCGGTCACCGGCATGCCCGTCGTCGGCATGGTGGGCGGCGGGCAACTGGCGCGGATGACGGCAGCGGCGGCGGTTGGCCTCGGTGCCACCTTCCGGGTGCTTGCCGAGTCCGCGAACGAGAGCGCCGCGCTCGTCACGCACGACGTGGCGATCGGCTCGCATCTCTCTTTGCCGGATATCGCGGCCTTCGCCGCCGAATGTGACGTCATTACGTTCGATCATGAGCATGTACCAGGCGCGATCCTCGCCGAGCTAGAGTCAGCCGGGGTGCTCGTTCGCCCCGGCAGCGCCGCGCTCGGCTACACCCAGAACAAGCTGGCCATGCGCGAGCGGCTCAGCTCGCTCGGCGTGCCCTGCCCGCGGTTCGCGCCCGTCGTATCCGTGGCCGACGTCGAGAAGTTCGCCGCCGGGTCATGGCCGGTCGTGCTCAAGGCGGTCAGGGGCGGCTACGACGGCAAGGGCGTCTGGGTCTGCGACTCGGCCGTCGAGGCGGCGGAGGTCATCTCGCACGGCATACCGCTCCTCGCGGAGGAGTTCGTGCCGTTCAGGCGGGAGCTGGCCGCACTCGTCGCCATGTCACCGTCCGGTCAGGGTGCCGCCTACCCGGTGGTCCAGACGATCCAGGTGGACGGCATCTGCCGTGAGGTGATCGCGCCGGCGCCAGGACTCGACCCGGATCTTGCCATCGAGGCGGAAGCGATGGCCCTGGGCATCGCGGCCCAGCTCGGCGTGACCGGCCTGCTCGCCGTGGAGCTGTTCGAGACGCGGGCCGGCGGACTGCTCGCCAACGAGCTCGCCATGCGGCCGCACAACAGCGGGCACTGGACCATCGAGGGAGCGGTCACCTCGCAGTTCGAGCAGCACCTGCGCGCGGTGCTCGACCTGCCGCTCGGATCGTGCGTCCCCGCGGGCACCTTTACCGTCATGGCGAACTTGCTCGGCGGCACCGACCCGGACGTCTTCGACCGCTATATCCACGTGATGGCGGCCGACCCGACGGTCAAGGTGCACTTCTACGGCAAGGAAGTCCGCCAGGGCCGGAAGATCGGCCACGTCACGATCGTGGGCGGTCCCGGAGACAGCGTGGAGTCGCTGCGCGACCGGGCCCGCCGTGCGGCCAGCTACCTGCGCTGGGGCACTGAAGACGGGGAGTAACGGAAAATCCCTGATCAGGCGCTCTTACTTGCCACCGGCAATTACTCTGTCACGAGATGATTAAGCAGGGTCGGCATGTGGAGGCGTCGTGACAGTCGGCGAAACGCTGACCGAGGCCCGTTACCAGGCGGGCCTGTCGGTCGATGAGCTCAGCGAGCGCACCAGGATCCGCTCCACGGTAATCCGCAGCATCGAGCAGGACGACTACGCGGCGTGCGGTGGTGAGCTGTACGTCCGTGGTTACGTCCGCGCGATCGCGGGTGCGGTCGGCATCGACGCGCTGCCGCTGATCAGGGAGTTCGACCAGGCTCACCCGAGCGGCGGCCAAGGGGATGTTCCTCAGGCGGCGGAGGCGGCCGGCGTGCCTGACTCCGACGCGACGCGCTTCGACCTGACGGCGGTGCCAGCCGTCAGCCACCCTGCCGATCCCGACGCGACCCGCTTCGACCTGCCGGCGGTGCCGGCCTTCGACCCGCCTGCCGACCCGGACGCGACGCGGTTCGACCTGCCGATCATTCCCGGGCCGTCGTCCACCGCCGTGCCCAATCGCGCTGGGCCCTTTGACGCCGCGGACTTCGACACTGCTGCCTTCGACGCCGGCCTGCCGTTTGGCGCTGCGGCCTTCGGTACCGGTGCGCCCTACGGTGAGGCGCCGCCCACCGTGGGGACTCCCGCCGCGATGCCGCCGGCGGCGCAGCCGCCTGGCTCCCACGACACGCGGTTCGACCTCCGCCCGGTGACCGACGACCTGATGGCCGCCGGATATCAGCTCCCGGGGTCGCAGTCCCCGGCGTGGCCCGGCCCGCCGTGGTCGTCCGCGGCGCCGCCGCAGGGGCCGCCCGCCGCGGTGCCGTCGGTGCGGGGCAACGGCGGACGGGGCCCGAGGCAGCGAGCCATCGCGTACACGGCGATCGCCGTGGCGGCGGCGGTCGCGCTTGTGATCCTGGCGGTTCGCCTGGCGGGCGGCGGCGCGGCCACGCACGGCGCGGCGGGCGCCACGCCTTCTCAGCAGGCCGCTGCGGCGGGCAGTGCCAGCGCGAGCGCAGCCGCCAAGGCGAGTGCCGAGGCCAAGGCCAGCGCCGCCGCGAAGGCGAGCGCGGCCGCGAAGGCGAGCAAGTCGGCGGCGGCCGCCGCGCGCGTCACCCACCTGCCCATCGCGGCGGCACGCGCGTTCGGCCCCGACGGCTTCGCCGACGGCGACAATCCGGGCCTGGCCGGGTATACGATCGCCGCCAACCCCGCGGAGATCTGGTCGACGCAGTGGTACGCCACACCGGACTTCGGGATGCTCAAGCACGGCACCGGCCTGCTGCTCGACCTCGGCAGCCCGATGACGATCACCGGCGTCCGCTTCGACCTCACCCAGTACACCGGGACCAACCTGCAGATCAAGGTCGGCAACGGCACGACGCCGCAGGCCCTGCGCGTCGCGGCGTCCGCCAACGGCACCGGCGGCGTGGTCCGGATCGCGCTGCCGCACCCGGAGGTGGGCAGGTACCTGGTGATCTGGTTCACCCTGCTCGCGCCCGACGGTGCCGGCCACTACCAGGAGAGCGTCTCCCACGTGGCGATCGCGGGCCACCGCTAGGCTTTGCTCGTGCAAAGTGATTCGCCGCTGGTCGGCGTGGTGATGGGCTCGGACTCGGACTGGCCGGTCATGGAGGCGGCGGCCGAGGTCCTTGACGAGTTCGAGGTGCCCTACGAGGCGGATGTGGTGTCCGCGCATCGCATGCCGCGCGAGATGATCGCCTACGGCGAGCAGGCGGCGAGCCGCGGCCTGCGGGTGATCATCGCAGGTGCGGGCGGCGCGGCGCACCTGCCCGGCATGCTCGCCTCCGTCACACCCCTGCCGGTGATCGGGGTTCCCGTGCCGCTCAAGCACATGGAGGGTCTCGACTCGCTGCTGTCGATCGTGCAGATGCCCGCCGGCATCCCGGTGGCCACGGTCGCGATCGGCGGCGCCCGCAACGCGGGACTGCTCGCGGTACGCATCCTGGCGGCTGCCGACGAGGCGCTGCGCGCGCAGATGATCGAATTCCAGGCCCGGCTCACGGCCACGGCCAAGGCCAAGGGCGAGGCACTCCGCGCCCAGCTCTAACGGGGAATGACCACTCTCGGTGGCCAACCGAACACCTTCGGTATCGGTTTGGGCACGGTGCGTCGGCAGGGGTGTTTAGCCAAGCGCCGGTAGGGCATTCTAGAGCCTGCGCGGGCAGCCGGAACGGGACCGGATGCGAGTGTTCGGTGTGGGGATTGGGCACGCTGCGCGGGGGTCTAGGGGGTTGTTTGTAATGGCTTTCTCAGTGTCTAAGAACCGTCCGTTCCGTTCGCTGGGCTTCGGCAAGTCCAGCGGCAAGCATGCCGCACCCAAGGGCCGGGTACCCGAGCAGCGGCAGTCCGTTGAAACCACGACCACTCACGCGCACCGTCCGGCCCATGCGGCCACCATGCCGCGGCTGACCGGCCCGCAGGCCTCGTCGGCGGCCACGGACGACAAGGCGGCGTAAACACCGAGGTCTAACCGCGCCCGCCCGGCATCCAACGATTGCCGGGCGGGCGTTGCCGTGACCGGGCGGTTACTGATTAGCATCGAGACATGAGCACCTTCGCACTGTCGGAAGAGCACGAGGCACTGCGGGAAGCCGTCCGGGCGCTCGCGGACGACAAGATCGCGCCGCGCGCGGCGGACATCGACCGGGCCGCCGAGTTCCCCTGGGACGTGTACGAGGCACTGGTCAAGGCCGACTTCCATGCGGTGCACGTGCCAGAGGCCTACGGCGGGGCAGGCGGTGACGCGCTGGCGGCGGCGCTGGTCATCGAGGAGGTCGCCCGCGCGTGCGCGACGTCCTCGCTGATCCCCGCGGTGAACAAGCTCGGCACGATGCCGCTGCTGCTCGGGGCGTCGGACGAGGTGAAGCAGCGCTATCTGCCGCCCGTCGCGCGCGGCGAGGCCATGTTCTCCTACGCCCTGTCCGAGCCCGAGGCGGGATCCGACGCCGCCGCCATGCGCACCCGCGCGGTCCGCACCGAGGGCGGTTACCTGCTCAACGGCGTGAAGCGGTGGATCACCAACGCCGGGGTGTCCAAGTACTACACGGTCATGGCGGTGACCGACCAGGACAAGGGCGCCGACGGCATCACCGCGTTTGTCGTCGAGGACGGCGACCCTGGCTTCAGTTTCGGCGCGCCCGAGCACAAGCTGGGCATCAAGGGCTCGCCCACCCGCGAGCTGTACTTCGACAACTGCGAGATCCCCGAGTCCCGCCGCGTCGGCGACGAGGGGGAGGGGTTCAAGATCGCGCTGCGCACCCTGGACCACACCCGCGTCACGATCGCCGCGCAGGCGCTCGGCATCGCGCAGGGGGCACTCGACTACGCGCTCGGCTACGTCAAGGAGCGCAAGCAGTTCGGCAAGGCGATCGCCGACTTCCAGGGCCCGCAGTTCATGCTGGCCGACATGGCCATGCACCTGGAGGCCGCGAGGCAGCTCACCTACGCCGCGGCGGCACGCTCCGAGCGCGCGATGCGGGGCGAGAAGGTGCCCGACCTGACGTTCTTCTCCTCCGCATGCAAGACGCTGGCCTCCGATGTGGCGATGTCGGTCACCACCGACGCAGTGCAGCTGCTTGGCGGCTACGGCTACGTCAACGACTACCCGGTCGAGCGCATGATGCGCGACGCCAAGATCACCCAGATCTATGAGGGTACGAACCAGGTCCAGCGCATGGTGATGGCCCGGCAGCTGCTCAAGGGCTGGTGAATGGCCGTGTCCGGCTCAAGGCTGATTTCGGGCCGCCGCCCGGTGCGGTAAAGCAGGCGGAATACCCACCTACCCTTGTCCTGTGCTGATCCGCCTGCTGCGCACCTACCTGCGCCCCTACCGTAAGCCGCTCGCGTTCCTCCTGGTGCTGCAGTTCGCGCAGACGCTGGCCACGCTGTACCTGCCGACGCTGAACGCGGACATCATCGACAAGGGCGTGGTCTTGCACAACACGCACTGCATCCTGACGACCGGCGGCGTGATGCTGGCGATCACCCTGGCGCAGATCCTGTGCGCGATCGGCGCGATTTACTTCGGCGCGCAGGTCGCGATGGCCCTCGGCCGCGACGTCAGGCAGGGCATCTTCCGCCGGGTGCTGATGTTCTCCGACCGCGAGGTCAACCACCTCGGCACCTCGTCGCTGATCACCAGGACCACCAACGACGTCCAGCAGGTCCAGATGCTGGCGATCATGACGTTCACCCTGCTGCTGTCCGCGCCGATCATGTGCGTGGGCGGGATCATCCTGGCGCTGAACCAGAACGTGCAGTTGTCGTCGCTGCTGCTTGTCGCGGTGCCGCTGCTCGCCGTCATCCTGGCGCTGATCATCCGCCGGATGCGGCCACTGTTCCGGCAGATGCAGGAGCGGCTGGACGGCATCAACGGCGTGCTGCGGGAGCAGATTACTGGCGTCCGCGTCATCCGCGCGTTCGTGCGCGACCCGCAGGAGCGGGAGCGGTTCGCCGTCGCGAGCAACCAGCTGTTCGATGTGTCGCTCGGGGCAGGGAAGCTGATGGCGCTGATGTTCCCGTCGGTGCTGCTCGTGCTGAACCTGTCCACCACCGCCGTGGTGTGGTTCGGCGGGCACCTGGTCGCGGACGGGACGATGCAGATCGGGGCGCTGACCGCGTTCATCACCTATCTGGCCCAGATCCTGACGTCGGTGATGATGGCGACGTTCATGTTCATGCTCGTGCCGCGGGCCGAGGTCAGCGCGGAGCGGATCATGGAGGTCATCGACACCGAGCCGGGAGTCGCCGCGCCGGCCAGCCCTCGGCCCGCGGGCCAGCAGCCCGGCCGGCTTGAGCTGCGGGACGTCGAGTTCCGGTTTCCAGGTGCCGAGCAGCCGGTGCTGCACGACATTAGCCTGACCGCGTTGCCCGGGCGGACCACGGCGGTCATCGGCGGGACCGGCAGCGGCAAGACCACTCTCGTCAACCTCATTCCGCGGCTGCTCGACGTCACGGCCGGGTCGCTGCTTGTGGGCGGCGTCGACGTGCGGGAACTCGACCCGGCTGAGCTGTCGGCGGCCGTCGGGCTAGTGCCGCAGAAGCCGTACCTGTTCTCCGGGACGGTGGCGACGAACCTGCGGTACGGCAACCAGCAGGCCACCGACGAGGACCTGTGGCGTGCGCTGGAGATCGCTCAGGCCCGCGACTTTGTCGAGCGGATGCCAGACGGGCTGGATTCGCGGATCGCGCAGGGCGGCACGAACGTGTCAGGCGGCCAGCGGCAGCGCCTGGCGATCGCCCGCGCGCTGGTGCACAAGCCGCAGATCTACTTGTTCGACGACTCGTTCTCCGCCCTCGACTACGCGACCGACGCGCGACTGCGATCGGCGCTGGCGACCCAGGTGACCGACGCGACCATGATCATAGTTGCGCAGCGGGTCGCCACCATCAGGCACGCCGACCAGATCCTGGTGCTTGACGCTGGCCGGATCGTGGCGCGCGGCACCCATGCCGAGCTGATGGAGTCGAGTGAGACCTACCGGGAGATCGTCCTCTCCCAGCTAACCGAGCAGGAGGCTGCGGCGTGAGCGAGGAACGGGCGACGCCCGAGCGCGGGCCGCGTCCAGCGGCCCCTGCGCAGGGCCCCGCGCGCTTCATGGGCGGCATGTCCACCGAGAAGGCGCTGGACTTCAAGGGCTCGGGCAGGCGGCTGCTTGGCATGCTCAGCCCGTACCGACTGCTCGTGATCCTGGCGCTTGCCCTCGCGGTCGGCAGCGTGACCCTGTCCGTGCTCGCGCCCCGGCTGCTTGGCGAAGCGATCAACCTCGTCTTCGACGGGTACGAGTCGCACCACGGCGTGGACTTCGGTCACGTGGGGCAGATCGTCGTCGTCGTGGTCGCGCTCAACGTCGGCGCCTCGGTCTGCGCGCTGTTCCAGGGCCGGCTGACCGCGACCATGGTCCAGCGGTCGGTGCTCCGGCTTCGCGAGCAGGTGCAGGCCAAGCTGTCTCGGCTGCCGTTGAGCTACTTCGACCGGCAGTCCCGCGGCGAGATCCTGAGTCGCGTCACCAACGACATCGACAACCTCCAGCAGTCCGTCCAGCAGACGCTGAGCCAGCTGGTGACCTCGCTGCTGACGATCGTCGGCGTGCTGGCGCTGATGTTCGTCGTGTCCTGGCAGCTGGCCCTGATCGCCCTGGTCACCGTGCCCGCCTCCGCGGTGGCGATGCGCAAGATCGCCAAGCGGGCGCAGCCGCAGTTCATCAGGCAGTGGAAGTTCACCGGGCAACTGAACGGCCACATCGAGGAGATGTACACCGGGCACGCGCTGGTGACCGCGTTCGGCCAGCGGGAGGAGGCCTTGGCGACCTTCACTGAGCAGAACGGGGCGCTCTACCAGGCCAGCTCCCGTGCGCAATTCATCTCCGGCACGATCCAGCCGCTGATGATGTTCATGTCGAACCTGAACTACGTGCTGGTGGCCGTCGTCGGCGGCCTGCTGATCGCGGGCGGCTCGCTCACCCTCGGCGCGGTGACGGCATTCATCCAGTACTCGCGCCAGTTCAGCCAGCCGCTGACCCAGGTCGCCAGCATGGCGAACCTCCTGCAGTCGAGCGTGGCATCCGCCGAGCGGGTGTTCGCGCTGCTCGACGCTCCGGAGCAGGCGCCTGACGCCGCCGAGCCGGTCAGGCCCGCCGAGGTCCGCGGCCGGGTCGAGTTCGACGACGTGTCGTTCAGGTACGCGCCGGACCGGCCGCTGATCGAGCACGTCTCGCTGACCGTGGAGCCAGGGCACACCGTCGCCATCGTCGGCCCGACCGGCGCGGGCAAGACGACGCTGGTCAACCTGCTGATGCGGTTCTACGAGATCGATTCGGGCACGATCCTGCTCGACGGCGTCGACACCGCGAAGATGAGCCGGGAGGAACTGCGCGGCCTGACCGGCATGGTGCTGCAGGACGCCTGGCTGTTCGGCGGCACGATCGAGGCAAACATCGCCTACGGCTCGCTCGGCGCCACCCACGAGCAGGTCGTCGAGGCAGCGAAAGCGACGTACGTGGACCGGTTCGTGCGGACGCTGCCCGATGGCTACGACACGGTGCTCGATGACGAGGCCGCCAACGTCAGCGCGGGAGAGCGACAGCTGATCACGATCGCCCGCGCCTTTCTGGCCCGTCCTGCCGTGCTCATCCTGGACGAGGCGACCAGCTCGGTCGACACCAGGACAGAGGTGCTCCTCCAGCGCGCGATGGCGTCCCTGCGGCAGGGCCGGACCAGCTTCGTGATCGCCCACCGGCTGTCTACCATTCGCGACGCCGACGTGATCCTGGTGATGGAGAACGGGCACATCGTCGAGCAGGGAACGCACTCGGTGCTGCTGGCGGCGGGCGGCGCGTACGCGCGGCTGTACGAGGCACAGTTCGCCCAGGCCATGGAGGAGGTCGCCTGATTCGCTCGCGTGTCCGGCGGACGTGTGCGTGCTACTGAAGGGGTGAACGCTGAACCGGTGGCCCGGGCGCCGGGCCGGTACTGCCCCGCACGATCAGGCGCGTCTCAAGCTCCATGCTCAGCGCCTCGTGGGGGTGCCCGTCGAGCTCGCGCATCAGCATCGACGGCCGTGCGGCCCATCTCCTGCAGCGGCTGGCGGACGGTGGTGAGGCGAGGTGTCGTGGCCCGGCTGACGTCGATGTCGTCGAAGCCGGTGACGGAGAGGTCTTCCGGCACCCGCAGCCCGCGGGCTGCGGCCGCTTCCATCACCCCCACCGCGACCTTGTCGTTGAAACAGACCACGGCGGTTGGCCGCGGCCGCATGTCGAGCAGTTCCCCGCCGGCCCGCACTCCCGTTTCCGCCGCGGGCTCGCCGTGCCGTACCAGTTCCTGGTCGCCAAGCACGCCCGCCTCGGCCAGCGCAGCGAGGTGACCGCCGACCCGGTCGTCTCTGGTGCGCCAGTACGGCGGACCGGTGACCACCCCGATCCGTCGGTGCCCGAACTCAATCAGGTGCCGCGTGACGGCACGAGCGCCGGAAAAGTGCGCTGCGGAGATTGACACCATGTCACGCGGCACGCTGGTGCGCGGGTCCACCAGCACGAATGGGTAGCCGCGCGAGGCTAGTACCTCAAGGTCGGCGTGCGGCTCCGGTGGAAGAATCAGCACCGCGCCGCAGGCGTCGCGGCGGCCGGGCAACTCGCGCACCACGGTGGACTCCACCACCGCGTCGCCTGCGTCGAGCAGCATGCCCTGGCCGTGCAGCGCGAGTGTCTCCGCGACCGATGTGACGATGTGCCCGAAGTAGTCGGTGAGCAGGTAGGGGCAGCGCACGAACACGGGCAGGCGAGTGACCCGGGCCGGGGACCGCGGGCGCGGCTCAGGCGCGCGGTCGCCAAGCCGTTCAACCACCTGGCGCACCCGCTCACGGGTATCCGAGGCGACGTTGCCGCCGCCGTTGAGCACCCGGGAGATGGTGGCGATCGACAGCCCGGTCTCTGCCGCGATGGCGCGCACAGTGACCCGGCCGGTTCCCCCTGCCAAGCCTGAAACAAATTCTTGTTTCATTGCCTCTCCAGAAGAGCGCCTTGGCTAAGGATTAACAAAGAATCAACACCGCACAAGGTGTCTTGACGCTTATGCACCGCGCTGCTCCAATAACTGACAAGAAGGTTTCCTATTTGTTTCTGAAACGCATTGTTTCAGAAACAAAGCAGACCTCCAAGTCCGCCCCGGCGGGTCACCTCGGCAGTGCCGCGTCCCGCCAGAACCCTTGGTCGAAGGGATCACCGATCACCATGCGCATACCAAGAACCCCAAGGAAGTCGTGGTCGGCCGCACTCGCCTTGGTCGCGGCCACCGCACTCGGGTCCGGCGGCTTCGCGCTCGCCACCGCGGGATCTGCCGCCGCGGCCGGCGCCGCCTTCCCGGCCCATTTCGCCGCTCCTTACCTGCAGATCAGTTCGTCGGACGCGGGAGACATGGCAGCCGACGAATCCGCGACCGGATTGAAGGACTACACGCTGGCCTTCCTCATCCCGCGGTCGGGCTGCACACCGTACTGGGAGGATGACGGTTCTGGAGTAGGCGCCTTCGCCTCGCAGATCAGTGCCATTCAGTCATCAGGCGGCAACGTCATCGTCTCCTTCGGCGGCGCATCTGGCGCTGAGCTCGCCCAGACCTGCACGAACGTCTCGCAGCTGACCGCCGCCTACCAGAACGTGGTGAATACCTACGGCGTCACCCGGCTGGACTTCGACATCGAGGGCGGCGTGCTATCGGACACCGCCTCCACCGCGCGGCGCGACCAGGCGCTCGCCGCGCTGCAAGCCGCGAACCCGGCGGTGCAGGTCGACTTCACCCTCGCCGTCTCACCGCAAGGACTGCCAACCGGCACCGGCTCGGAGTACGCGCTGCTCCAGGACGCTAAGGCCAAGGGCGTGAAGGTGTCCGTCGTGAACATCATGACGATGGACTTCGGCGCCGGGTCCAACGACCTCGCGGACGCCGAGTCCGCCGCGCAGGGAACCGCTGGCCAGCTCGCGGGCCTGTACGGGATCTCCACCTCGGCGGCCTACGCCATGATGGGCCTGACGCCGATCGCCGGCACCAACGACGACGGCACCGTCTTCTCCACCGGCAACGCCTCGTCGCTGGAAAGCTTCGCCGCCGCCAACGGCGTCGCGGAGCTGTCCTTCTGGGAGGTCGACGGCTACGACAAGCCAGTCGGCTATCAGTACTCATCGATCTTCAACAAGATCACTGGCAGCAGCGGCGGCGGCACTACGGCCAGCGGGCCGATCACCGGGTATCAGGGCCTGTGCCTGGATGACCGCTCGGCCAGCACCGCGAACTTCAACCCCATTCAGGTCTACAGCTGCAACGGCACCAACGCGCAGAACTGGACCGTCAACAGCAACGGCACCCTAACGGTCCTTGGCGACTGCCTCGATGTCGCCGGCGCCGGCACGGCCAACGGGACCAAGGTTGACCTGTACCCGTGCAACGGCACCGGCGCGCAGTCCTGGGTCCACCAATCCAACGGCGAGCTCGTGAACACGAACTCCGGCAAGTGCCTCGACGACACCGGCTACGGCGGCTCCGGCACCCAGGTGCAGATCTGGGCCTGCGCCGACACCTCCAACCAGCAGTGGAATATTCCGTGAAGCGCCGACTCATCGCCGTCCTCGCGACGATAGCCCTCATGGTCGGCCTCGCGATGGCGTCCGCTCACCACGCACAGGCCGCGACCACCGGGGCGATCACCGGATACCAGGGCCTGTGCCTGGATGACCGCTCGGCCAGCACCGCGAACTTCAATCCCATTCAGGTCTACACCTGCAACGGGACCAACGCCCAGCAGTGGACCGTCGCATCCGGCAACACGCTGCAGGTACTCGGCATGTGCCTGGACGTCAACGGGGCAGGCACCGCGAACGGCACCCTCGTGGACCTGGACACCTGCAACGGCACCGGCGCGCAGGTCTGGGTACCGCAGTCCAACGGCGAGCTGATCAACCCCAACTCAGGCAAGTGTCTCGACGACACCGGCTTCGGCGGTTCGGGCACCCAGGTGCAGATCTGGGCCTGCGCCGACTCCGCCAATCAGCAGTGGACGCTGCCGAGCGGCGGGGCGCCCCCGGGCAACACGCCGAATTTCGGGTCGAACGTCTACGTGTTCAGCACCTCGATGTCCACGAGCACGATTCAGGGCGACATCAACGCGGTCTACAACACGCAGCAGTCGAATCAGTTCGGCACCCAGCGCTATGAGCTGATGTTCGAGCCGGGCATCTACAACGTCAGCGTCCCTGTCGGCTTCTACACCGAGGTCGTCGGCCTCGGGCAGAACCCGACGCAGACGGTCATCACCGGCGGCGGCATCTACGCCAACGCCGCGTGGAACAACGGGAACGCCACGGAGAACTTCTGGCGCGGCGTGGAAAACATCACCATCGACCCGTCGTCGGGCAGCACCGAGTGGGCGGTCTCGCAGGCCGACCCGATGCGGCGGGTGCAGATCGACGGCAACCTCGTGCTCGACGACAACTCCTCGGGCAACACCTCGAGTAACTGGTCGTCGGGCGGCTTCATCAGCGACTCGGTCGTCACCGGCCAGGTCAACTCGGGCACACAGCAGCAGTTCATCATGCGCAACGACAAGCTGGGCAGCTGGACCGGCTCGAACTGGAACATGGTGTTCGTCGGCAGCACCGGAGTGCCGGGCCAGAGCTTCCCGAGCCCGCCGTACACGACGGTGAGCCAGACCCCGACCGTCGACGAGAAGCCCTACCTGTACATCGACTCGTCAGGGAACTGGAACGCGTTCGTGCCGTCGAACAGGACGAGCTCGTCTGGTGTCTCCTGGGGATCGGGGAACACGCCGGGAACCTCGCTGCCGATTAGCGATTTCTATATCGCGACGCCAGGCAGCACGGTCTCCCAGATCAACGCCGCGCTGGCGGCCGGCCAGGACCTGCTGTTCACTCCCGGCGTCTACCAGGTCAACGGCACGATCAACGTCACCAACCCTGACACCGTGGTGCTCGGACTCGGCCTGGCCACCCTGGTGTCCAACGGCGGCGCCGCGATCGTGCAGACAGCCGATGTCAACGGCATCCGCATCAGCGGGCTGCTGTTGGACGCAGGCACCGCCAACAGCTCCGTCCTCGTGCAGATCGGCCCGTCCGGGTCCAGCGCCAGCCACGCGTCGGACCCGATCGTGCTTTCTGATGTCTTCGCCCGCATTGGCGGCGCCACCGTGGGCAAGGCCACGCAGACGCTGCAGATCAACAGCGCCAATGTGATCGGCGACGACCTGTGGCTGTGGCGGGCGGATCACGGCAACAGCGGCACCGTCGGCTGGACGACCAACACCGCCGCCAACGGCATGGTCGTCAACGGCGCCAACGTGACCATGTACGGACTCGCGGTCGAGCACTACCAGGCCGTGCAGGTCCAGTGGAACGGCAACGGCGGAGCCGACTACTTCTACCAGAGCGAAATGCCCTACGACCCGCCGAGCCAGTCCGCCTGGATGGACGGCTCCGCGGACGGCTATCCGTCTATCGCGGTCGCCAGCAGCGTGACCAGCTTCAAGGCCTACGGCCTCGGCGTCTACTGCTACTTCAACGTGAACCCGAGCGAGATCAGCGCGAAGGCGCTCACCTCGCCGGCCACGTCCGGAGTCCAATGGAACGACATGGTCACGGTCTCGCTTGGCGGCACGGGAACCATCCAGCACATCATCAACGGCACGGGTGCCACGGTGAACTCATCAAGCACGGTAGCCGACCTGACCGCCTACAGCTGACCACAACCCCGGTAGGCCCGGCCGCATCGAGTGAAGTCGATTCGGCCGGGCTCTCCGGCGCTGCTACCGCAACCGCGAGGGCCGCCGGACTATTCAGTCCGGCGGCCCTGGTGGTACCGATTCCCCGCTGGGGACGTACCCCCGTGAGCTACGCGGCGAGCAGCCGCTCGAAGAACGAGCGGTAGAGGCGCAGGCCCTGCCTGAGCTCCTCGGTGGAGATCTGGTCGCCGCCTGCCCAGCGGTCTTCGAGCTCGGCGCGCTCGGTGGCGAACATCGAGGCCAGCCGCTGCATGAGCTCCGCTACCAGCGCGTCGGCCTCCTGGACCGCGACTTTCGGCTCATCGACGAACTCCGCCTGAATGTCCTTCCAGCGCATGGTGATGCTCTGCAGTTCGCCTTCGTCCAGCAGGCTGGCGTGCGGTCCGGCCCCCGCTGCGGTGCTGCCGTCGGGAATGCCGCGGTCAGCGCGCCCTGGTCCCGCGAGATCCGTGCCGAGGAGACCGGCGTCGTCACGGTTAGCTGTGACCTGGGCTGGCAGCGGCGATCTGCTCCGTGGTCAGCCCCCGGTCCTGGGTGTTGTCAGACTCGTTCATCATCCGTCTCGCCGTCCTATCCTGTGGTTGTCGTATTCCGCGTCAGCAGCCACGGGACCGGAGCTGTCGATTTCCCCGGCCTCCGCGTCGTCCGCGATGACCTGGGCATGTGCTGCGCCGTCGCCTTCCGGGCGGAGCAGTTCGTCGAACAGCGACCGGTACCGCAGCAGTGCCTCGCGCAGGTCTTCTGTGCTTGCCTGCTGGGTCTGGGCGCGCTGCTGTACGGCATGCGCGAACCGGTAATTCTCCACGGTGTCCGGATGGTCGACCGAGACTAGGTCGGCCTGCGTATCGAAGTCGTTCATCGGGTAGCCCCGCGCTTCCATGACTCGTGTGATGAGGGCGTCGGCAGCACCCGCGGCTTGCGCCGGCTGGTCGACGAAGCGCTCCTGCAGCTCACGCCATTCTTCGGCGAAGCTCAGCCGGGTGGCTTCCGGCAGCGGCTGCACGTCGAACTGTGCACGCTGCCTCTGACGTGCGAGAAGCTCGGCCTCAGCCGCCCGCCGGTCCTCGCGGTTCTCTACTGTGCGGTCGTATTCCGGGCCGAAGTGGTCGCGGAGCACGGCGGTCCTGCGCTGCCTGGCCCGCACCGCGACCAGTGCGACGACGACCACTACAGCGATGGCGATCACGACCCATATCCAGGTAGCCATCTGATTCTCCTATCTTCGGAGCTGCTGCTACCCAGTCACAGAAGCCCAAACGGCCACGCATCCGCTCACAGACGGGGCGCCCGAGCCAGGCGCCCTCGGCCAAACCCTGTTTCATCCGGCCGGCCCCGGGCAGAGGTCGGCGGACCTTGCGGCAGCGGCGGGCCCTGCTGGACGCGCGGCGAGCTGGAACGACTTGCCTGGTCCGTGGCCGCCGCCAGCAGCCAACCACGGGAGAAGCCATGACTGACCCGAAGACTTCGCGTCATGTCGAGATCAAGGACGACGACGACCGGACCGCCGCGGTAGCGGAAGTGACGACCGCCGCAGGTCCGGAAGGCACCGTCCGGACCTCCATGCACGCGAAGAACGAGCACGTAAGGCCCGGGGACCGGACCGCATTGGTCGATGAGGTGATGGACCTGCCCGAGGTCAGGGCAAGCGACCGGGTGGAGGCCGCCGTCCCGCTCGGTGATGCCGAGTCGGTTGAGCGGCTCAGGGAGCGCACGGACGATGCGGTCCTACGGGCAGCGGGCAGCACCACGCTCCTCGACGCGAACGTGCCCCAGGATGACGAGCACCGGCGGGCCCAGCCGCCGACCGGGGACCAGCCCGCCGATGCCGGCGACGAGTCCTAAGACAGCGGCGAGAACGCAGGCTACGGGCGGGCTCAGGCGGAGGGTCTCGGTCCTCAGCCGCGTGAAGCCGGCGCCTCGCAGCAGGTCCTCGATTTCGCGGGCGGCGCCGCGGGTCGTGTCGGCTGTGGCACCCGCGCAGCGCGGCTGGTACACGATCGCAATGCGCCCGCCGGGCGCCAGCCGTTGCCGCAACTCGGCGAGCCGCTCGGCGGGCGCAGGCCAGAATCCCAGAGAGTTGACGGCGATGATGGCGTCGAAGGGGCCGTCGAGAGCGGGCGGAATCTGCTCGACGGAGGCCCGCACCAGGGTGACCCGCCCGGCCCTGATGGCGGCGGCGTTGCGCCGTGACGCCTCCCTGACCATTACTCCCGAATGGTCCATGCCGTACACGTGGCCTGCGCCGGCGCGGACCAGTTGCGCGATCGCCACGCCGGGACCGAAGCCGATCTCAAGGACCCGGTCGGCGGGCCGTATGCCGAGCAGCGATATCGCCCAGCGGCTGCGCTGCCTGTTGGACGGGCGGTAGGCCATCTCCCAGGCGGACACGCGGCCCGCCGTGCCCCGAGGATGATGCGCCTGGCCGACGACGTCGCGGTCCAGGGCACGCACCGCGGCGATTCCGGCATGCGAGACCACGTATTCCACGGCTGTTGTCGCTGCCCCTCGGACTGCCCGTGTCATGTTTGCCTCATGTCGTGTTCCCATGCCCGGCAGTCAACGCCTTCAAGTGCAGCTGAAGTCAATAAACAAGGCGGCCTGCTCACCATCGGGGAACTCGCCCGCCGCGCTGGTGAACCGCACCGGCCTCCGGTGCAATAGATGAAGTGATGAACGACGACGAGCTCATCGCGGCCCTGGCCGCGGGCGACGACACGGCACTGCGCGAGCTGTTCACGCGGCACGCGCCGTGGCTGGCCGCGCGCCTGCGGGCCGCGCTGCCGCCGCCGGACGTCGAGGACGTGCTCCAGGAGACGTTCCTCGCGGTGTGGAAGGGCGCGGGCGGCTACCGGCCGCACGGGACGCCGCAGGCCTGGATCTGGGTGATCGCCCGTAACCAGGCCGCACTCCTGCTGCGCAAGCGCGGCCCCCTCGCCGTGCAACTCGAGGAAATCCCGCAGGCTGGCGCGGACCCCGCCGAGGCCGCCGCGATCCGCGCCGACATCGCGGCGGCCCTGTCGGGTCCGGAGGGAGACGTGCTGCGCCTCATGTACGTGGAAGACCGCCCCGTCGCCGAGGTCGCCGCGCTGCTCGGCGTTCCCGCTGGAACGGTCAAAAGCCGCGCCCACCGCGCTCGCCGCCTGCTGCGGGCCGCCTTGGGAGGAGCAAGATGAGCATCCCGAACGGAAGCGGCCGCCTCTCATCCGCCGATGACCCGCCGGGCGGTGTCGACCTGAACCGGGTGTGGACCGGGGTTGCCGCCGAAGTCTGGCGCCGGCGGCCAAGCCGGCTCGAGCGCGCCGCGTCGCGGCTGCTGCGCTCACCCGGCCTGGCTCGTGCCCTGGTCACCACCCCGTCGCTGCTGCTGCCCTGGCTGATCTCGACGGTCGTCGTGTTCGGCGTCGGCGCGCTGGTCAGCCTCGGGCAGGGCCAGCCGCTCGTCTGGCTGGTGGCGCCCGCGGTCGCGGCGACCGGCGTCGCCTTCGCGTACGGCCCGGGGCTCGACCCCGCCTGGGAACTGGCCGCGAGTTGCGCGCTGCCCGACCGGATGGTCCTGCTTACCCGGGTGGTTGCCGTGTTCTCGGTGAACGTCGTGCTCGGGCTGCTGGCCAGCGCGGCGTCTGGCGCGGCAGCGGCGCTGACGTTCGGCTGGCTGATCCCGATGGCCGCGGTATGCGCGCTGGCGCTCGCGGTCGCGGTGGCCGCCAGGTCGGCGCTGGTCGGCGCCGCCGCGGGAATCGCCGGCTGGGTGATTACCGTGCTGTCCGCCCAGACCGCGAGCGGCCAGGTCACCGCCTCGGTCACCAACGTGGCCGCCTATCTTCCCTACCTCCTGGTCGCGGCCTGCTGCGCCGCGATCGTCAGCTACGCAACCCGCCCGCGAAGGGGGCAGCAGTGAACGTCGACATAACGGATGCCCGCCGCTCGTTCCGCAAGAACAAGGCGGTCGATGGCGTGGACCTTCAGCTGGGGCCAGGCGTCTTCGGCCTGCTCGGCCCCAACGGGGCGGGTAAAACCTCCCTGCTGCGCATGCTCGCCACCGTGCTGCCGCCCTCGTCGGGTGAGATCCGGCTGCTCGACCGGGACCCGCGCGGCGCCGCGGCACGCAGGGAGATCCGGCGCCGGCTCGGCTACCTGCCGCAGAACCTCGGCTATTACCCGTCGTTCACCGTGGTTGAGTTCATCGAGTACTTCGCGCTGCTCAAGGAGATGCCGTCGGCTGCGGTGCCCAAGGCGGTCGCGACGGCGGTGGAGCGGGTGGATCTCGGCGTGAAGGCGAAGGCCAAGCTGCGCACGCTGTCCGGCGGCATGCTGCGCCGCGTCGGCATCGCGCAGGCGATCGTGAACGATCCGGACCTGCTGCTGCTCGACGAACCCACCGCCGGCCTCGACCCGGAGCAGCGGGTCCAGTTCCGGTCGCTGATGCGCTCGCTCGGCGAGCGCGCCACGGTGATCGTGTCCACGCACCTGGTCGAGGACGTGGGCGCGGCGTGCGGTGAGGTGGCGCTGATGTCCGACGGGAAGATCGTGTTCCGCGGCACGCCGGCCGAGCTGACCGCCCGCGGCGAGGGGCACGGCGTCGGCGACGCGCCGCTTGAGCGCGGCTACAGCGCGGTACTGTCCGCGGCACGGCTTTCCGGGGCACAGTCGGGAGCGGTGTCCTCATGAGCGAGCTTGCGAGCGAATCGGCAAGTACTGTGCGTCCGCGAATGCGGACTCCGAGCGCCAGCGAGGTGTCCTCATGAGCGTGCTGAGTGTGCCCCCTTCGCGGTCGGCACCGTCCCGGCTGGCCCCATCCTGGCTGGTGCTGCCCGGGCCAGTCCGGGCGCTGCGGCTCGAGTTCAAGCGGAGCGCGGTGCCGTGGGTGCTGCCGCTGCTCGTGGCGGTGTTCTACTACGACGCGCTGCGCACGGCCGAGGGGTCACCACCCGTGTGGTCGGTGCGGGCCTCCGTCATCTACGACCACATGCCGTGGGCGTTCGGCGTGTTCGCGGCCGGGCTCGCCGCCTGGGCGGGGTCGCGGGAGGGCCGCAGGAAGACCGTGGATCTGGTCGGCACCACGCCGCGCGCGGCGTGGGCGCGGCAGTCCATCGCACTGGCGGGAACGCTGTGCTGGGTGCTGCTCGCGTTCCTCGCCGGGGTCGCGGTGATCTACGTGCAGACCGCCCTGCAGGCGACCTGGGGCGGCCCGCCGCTATGGCCGGTCTTTGTCGGCGTCGCCTGCGTGACCGTGGTGACCGTGCTCGGTTTCGCCGCCGGGGTGTTCTTTCCCGGGCGGTTCACCGCGCCGCTTGCGGCCATCGCCGTGTTCCTGCTCTTCCAGGTCGGCTTCCGCCAGGTACTGGGCATGTCGGAGACGTCTGGCACGTACGCGCTGCTTTCCCCTGACACTGGTGCGCCGCCGCCCGACTTGGGGACCTACTACCAGGTCGCCCCGGATGTCTCGATGGTGCAGGTCATGTTCATGGCCGGAATCGCGGTCGCGCTGTTCGGCGTGCTCGGCCTGGCGCAGGGGCTGCGCGACCTGGCGGCGGGCGGCGGCAGCGCGGCGCTGCGCGCCGTGCTCGCCCGCGGTGACGGCTGGCTGGTCCGCGCGGTCGCGGCCGTGCTCATCGCCGGCGGCGTGGCGGTGTCCGCGGTCGCGTTCTCGCTGGCGGGGACGGCGCGACCGGAAGCGGTGACCGGCGGGTGGGAGATCCCCGCGGTGCACTCGGCGGCCACCGACCAGCCGGTCGCCGCTACCCCTGACTGCACGTCCGGGTCCGGGTTCCAGGTATGCGTGCACCCGGCCTTCGGCTTCTACCTGCACCAGGTCGCCGCGGAGCTCGACCCGGTGGCCGCCGAGATCGCCGGCCTGCCCGGGGCGCCGGTCGCCGCTCGCGAGGCGGCGAGCCAGGTCAGCGGGCAGGAGGTGCTGAGCGGCATCTCCGGCAACCCGCCGGTGTTCGTGTACACCGCCGATCATGTGGGCGCCTACTTCGGGCTGTTCTTCGGCTTCGACCCGCAGGGCTGGCAGGAGGGATTCCAGGAGGGGCTGCTCGACGCGTTCCTCGAGGCGCCGGCCCCTCCGGGACCGTCAAGCGCCAGGAGTAACGGTCCCGCCCAGCTTGACGCGGCGCAGCAGGCGGTGGAGGACGTGCTGCTTGCCGGGGTCGGCTCGCCGCCGCTCGGCGCGTCAGCCGGCCACACGGCGTCGAACGGGAAGCTGAGCGAGGCGACGCTGGCCGACATCCAGGTCGCGGCGCAGCGGTTCGGCGCGCTGTCCGCCAGCGCGCGGCACGCCTGGCTCGCTACCCACCTGGCCGCCCTGCGGGCCGGCACCGTCACCCTGGCGCAGCTCCCGTGACCGCCGCGCCGGTGCTGAAGCCGCCGGCCGCCCCGGCCGGGACGGCGCGGCGGCTCCCGGGAGGCATCCGGCTGACCTGGCTGCACCTGCGTACCCGCCGCGTACCGGCCGGCGTCGTCGCGCTTGCCGTTTGCGGCGCGGTGCTGCACGCGGCGCTGCGCTGGAACTGGACGTTCGACTCAGGGCCGTACGCGCAGCAGGTCCCGATGATCATCGAGGCGGGCGCGGCGGCGGTGATCGCGGTGACCGCGCACAGCCCGTTCGGCGAGCAGGAACGGGCGGCCGGGTGGTGGCTGCCGTTCCTGCGGCTGTTCGCCGCGCTCGCGCTGACGGGCATCGCGATCCTCGCCTTGCAGCTGGGCGCGACCGGGCAGAGCCTGAACGCGGGCGTGCTCGTGCTGGCAAGGAACGTGATCGGGTTCACCGGCCTCGGGCTGGCGTGCTCGCTGGTCACCGGCGGTCTGCTGGCCTGGACGCTGCCGCTCGGCTACATGATGTTCTGCCAGTACGCGCTGCTCGAATCCTGGCGGGCCCCGTGGGCCTGGGCCGTCCGGCTGCCGGCCGACCGCGGCGCCTGGATCGCCACGTCCCTGGTCCTCGCGGCCGGCCTGCTGCTGTTCACCGTCCGCGGTCCCCGCACCCGCCTCAGCGATGACAGTTGACGGGCAGGAGAATCCGAGGTCCCGCCCGGCTCCCGGCAGTTGCGTCTTCGACAGGACTTCTAGGTGTCAGCGGCTTCGTCCGCCGAGCGCGGCGAGGTGAGCCTGCCGGGGAGCCGCGTTCCCGCGATGACCGCGGTGACGGCAACCGCGATGGCGAACGAGAACGCCAGTGCCACCGCGGTGCCATGGCCGGTCCCGGTGCTTGACGCGGCCACGATCGCTCCCGCCACTCCGATGCCGACGGCCTGACCGAGCACGTCGCAAAGCTGCAGAGCCGAGGTCGCCCGGCCCTCCTCGCCCGGTGCCGCGCGATCGAGCGTGGTCAGCGACAGCGGGGAGTAGGCGGTGCCGATTCCTCCGCCTGCCACTGTCCACGCGACGATCGCCAGTGCGGGAGGCACGGATGGCAGCAGCACGGCGCACATCAGGGCGACGCCAACGGCGACCAGGCACTCGCCGATGCGGACCAGGCGGCGCGGACCGTAGCGGGCGATGCACCTGGCCTGCACCCACGATCCCGCCGTCCAGGTGAGGGTCGACGCGGTGAGCGCGATGGCGGCCAGCACCGTCGGGGCATGGCGGACGGTAACGATCGCATACGGGACATAGGCGTCACCCGCGAAGAAGCAGCACGTGAGCAGCGCCCTGCTGAGGATCGTGACGGTCAGCCCAGGCCGCGCGGTCAGGTATCTGGGCGGCGTCAGCCGGCGCAGCGAGGCAGCGAGCAGGACTCCGCCTGCGATGCCGCCGCCGACGACCACGGGCAGGACGCCGGAGTTGAGCGAGGCGAGCGCCGTGCCGGCGCCGGCGACTACGCCAAGCACGGCCAGGTACGGCACCGTGGCCGGGTCAGGATTCGCGGGCGGCGGGACGTTCCGCAGGGCAAGCACGACAAGCGCTCCTGCCGCGACCACCAGCGGGATCAGGCCAAGGAACACCCAGCGCCAGCCAACCGCGGTGGCCACCAGGGCGGCGATAGCCGGCCCGACCAGGCCGGGCACCACCCACGCGGTGGACAGCACGGCGAACATGCGCGGTCGCGCACCGTCCGGGTAGCACCGGGAGATCGCGACGTAGGCGACCGCGGGTACGACTCCCGCGCCAAGGCCCTGCACTGCCCTGCCCGCCACGAGAACCGCCATGTCCGGCGCGGTCCCGCCTATGACCAGGCCGAGAGCGAACAGGCCGAGCCCGTAGAGCATCGGCCGGCCCAGGGACACGCGGTCTGCCAGTGTCCCGGCCACCACGATCCCGACTAGGCTCGCCAGCAGGAACGCGCTGAACACCCATCCGTACAGGCGCAGGTCGCCCAGGTGGCGGCCGACCAGCGGCAAGATGGTGGCGACGGCGAGTGCCTCGAACGCCACGAAGGTGACCGCGAGCACGAGACCGACCGTGAGCGCGCGGCGCGAGGGCGCCCATATCCCGTCCGCCCGGCTGTCTGCTGTCGTTGCGGTCCTGGTCACGTCTGTGCTCACCAGGCCGAGAGTAGAACCTCAACTGCGGTTGAGGTCAAGCACGGTCGTCGATGTCAGATATTTTTGACATCATGTCAAACAAGGCTTACGCTCTTGCATGTAAAGAATTTTAGACATCGGGAGGGGCCGTGACCCACCAGGAAAAGCGCGCGTGGATCATGCTGGTGGTATCGGCGGCCGCGTACGGCGTCTATGCGGCGGTGATCCTCAGCCGGGCCGGCGGCCATCCGCTGGTCCGGGTCCCGTACGCCGCCGCGCTGCTGTGGACGGTCGGCGCGGCTATCGGCGCCTCGGTCGTGGCCGAGACGGCACTGGGGGTCGTGAACCGCGGTGACTCCCGCCTCAGCGATGAGCGCGACCGGCAGATCGGCACGCTCGGCGACCGCGTCGGTTCGTCCTTCGTGGTGATCGGCGCGGTCGCGGCGATGCTCATGGCGATCGCCGGATGGGACCGGTTCTGGATCGCCAACGTGATCTACCTGTGCTTTTTCCTCTCGGCGATCCTGGGTTCCGTCACCAAGGTCATCGCCTACCGGACGGGCGTCCCGCAGTGGTGAAGCCGACAAGGGTCACGAACTCCCTCCGGGCCCTGCGGTTCGCCAGCGGTGAGATGACGCAGGCCGAGCTCGCCGACCGCATCGGCGTGACCAGGCAGACCATCATCGCCATCGAGCAGGGCCGGTATTCGCCGTCGCTTGAGATGGCCTTCCTTATCGCCCGCGTGTTCAAGGTGCCGCTCGATGACGTCTTCCATTACCCCGACACCTCCGAGGAGGACTCTCAATGAAAGCGATCGTCCAGGACGTGTACGGCTCCGCCGACGTCCTCAAGCTCCGTGAAATCGGCCGGCCGTCGCCCGGCGACGGTGAGGTCCTCGTCCAGGTCCGCGCCGCGAGCGCCGATCCCGGCGTGTGGCACATGATGACCGGCGTCCCCTATCTGATGCGGGTGATCGGGTTCGGCTTCCGGCGGCCGAAGGTGTCCGTGCGCGGCCTGGCCCTATCCGGGGTGGTCATCGCGGCAGGCCCGGGCGCTACCCGGTTCCAGCCGGGCGACGAGGTATTCGGCACCTGCAGGACCGGATCGTTCGCGGAGTACGCGGTGGCCAGGGAGGACCGGCTGGCGGCCAAGCCGGCGACCGTGACCTTCGAGCAGGCGGCCGCGCTGCCCGTCTCCGCGCTCACCGCGCTCCAGGCCGTGCGGGACCAGGCGAAGGTGCAGTCCGGACAGCGCGTCCTGATTACCGGCGCGGGAGGCGGCGTCGGGACATTCGCCGTGCAGCTCGCAACGGCGCGCGGCGCGAGCGTGACCGGCGTCTGCGGCCCGGCGAAGGCGGACCTGGTGCGGTCGGTCGGAGCCGACAGCGTGATCGACTACACCCGGCAGGAGATCGACGGCGACGGCAACCGCTACGACGTGATCATCGACATATCCGGCAGCCGCCCGCTGTCCGCGCTCCGCCGCGCCCTGGCGCCGCGCGGCGTTCTCGTCCTGACCGGCGGTGACCGCTACGACCGCCCCGTCATCGCGGGCATGGGCCGTCAACTGCGCGCTCCGTTCCTCTCCTTGTTCACCGGCCAGCGGCTGCGAGCCTTTATCGCCAGGGAGAGCGCCACCGACTACCAGGCCCTTGCGCAGCTCGCCGAGTCCGGCGCGATCACGCCTGTCATCGACCGCACCTACGCTCTCGCCGACGCCGCCGAGGCCATCAGGCAAATCGCGGCCGGCCATGCCACCGGCAAGGGCATCATCACCATCTGACGTTTCCCCGATCACCCGGCCCACTGGGCCGGCCACCTGGCCCCGGCAGGTGATGCGAGTGCCTGACTACCGGGCCCAGGCCTCGCCGAGCAGCGCGAGCCGAGGCTGTGGAGCACGTTGCCCTCGGCGGTGCGCGTCCCAATCTCCAACAGGAACGCCGACATAGCCAACACCCCGGTAACCGTAGACGTCACCTGTTGACCCGCAGTTCCTGACCGACGCAGGCACCGGGTAGGCGCCATCCGCGTGGCAGCCAACTCAGGCTGGCTGTAGCGGATCGCGCCTACAGGCGTGCGGCGAGCGGCCTAAACCGCCGGCAGGTTCGCCAGCGCCGCGTCGATCCGCTCCTGCGGCAGGTCGAAGTCGGTCATCTCGCCCGACAGGTACCGCTCGTAGGCGACCATGTCGAAATGCCCGTGACCGCACAGCGCGGTCAGGATGACCTTCTCCTCACCGCTCTCCGCGCACCTCTTCGCCTCCTCCACCACTGCGGCGATCGCGTGCGACGGCTCGGGCGCCGGGATGATGCCCTCTGCCCGCGCGAACGTGATCGCGGCGGCGAAGCACTCCCGCTGCGGCTTGGCGACCGCCTCGAACAGCCCGAGTTCGTACATGTGGGACAGCAGCGGCGACATGCCGTGGTAGCGCAGCCCGCCCGCGTGCACTGGGTCGGGGATGAACTGGTGCCCGAGCGTGTGCATCTTCAGCAGCGGCGTGAATCCCGCCGTGTCGCCGAAGTCGTAGGCGTAGATACCGCGGGTGAACGACGGGCATGCGGACGGCTCGACGGCCCGGATCACCGGGTTTATCCGCCCCGCCAGCTTTTCCCGCAGGAACGGGAAGAACAGCCCGGCGAAGTTCGACCCGCCGCCGGTACACCCTACGATCAGGTCAGGACCGGTCTCGCCGGCCATCCCGAACTGCGCCACGGCCTCCTGGCCGATCACGGTCTGGTGCATGAGCACGTGGTTCAGCACAGAACCGAGTGCGTAGCGCGTCTCCGCGGACCCGGCCGCGGCCTCGACCGCCTCCGAGATCGCGATGCCGAGCGATCCGGGCGAGTCCGGGTCGGCGGCAAGGACGGACAGTCCCGCCTGGGTGGCCCGCGACGGTGACGGGTGCACGGTCGCGCCCCAGGTCTGCATCATCGTGCGGCGGTAGGGCTTCTGGTCGTAGGAGGCGCGGACCATCCAGATCTCGCAGTCAAGCCCGTACTGTGCCGTCGCGAACGCCAGCGCGCTGCCCCACTGTCCCGCTCCTGTCTCCGTGGTGAGCCGCTTGGTGCCCTCAACCGAGTTGTAGTAGGCCTGCGGGACAGCGGTGTTCGGCTTGTGCGACCCGGCGGGGGAGACGCCCTCGTACTTGTAGTAGATCCGGGCGGGCGTGTTGAGCAGCTTCTCCAGCCGGCGGGCCCGGAACAGCGGCGTCGGCCGCCACAGCTTGTAGACGTCGATGACCTCGCCGGGAATGTCGACATACGGATCGGCGGTGACCTCCTGGCCGATCAGCTCCATCGGGAACAGCGGCGCGAGGTCGTCAGGCCCGACCGGCTGGAGCGTACCCGGGTGCAGCGGCGGCGGTGGCGGCGCGGGCAGGTCGGGGATGACGTTGTACCACTGGGCCGGTATCTGCGACTCATCAAGGATGAACTTTGTCCGCTCAGTCACGGTCTGCTCCATCTCTCGTTTGCGGATGCAGCACCTGATGCCTGTCAGGACACCAGTGAAGGCTGCGGCGCACGTCTTCCTCCGCACCATACGCCAGCGATGCGAGCACCAATAGCCCCGTGGGAATGGCCGACTAGCCGGTTCTGGCGCCAATGACCGGTGAGTTCTGCCCTCCGCGGGGATCTGTACAGACGGGGGCAGGACCGCCCGCCTTTTCCTCGAGGACGACGCAAAACGGAGTGGCATATGCAGACGACGACGCAAGCCGATCCGGGCAATGGAGCCGGCCCGGACAGTGAGGAGTTCGCGCTGCTGACCGATCAGTTCCGGTCGGAGCTGCTCGTCCACTGCTACCGGATGCTCGGCTCCGTTCAGGACGCCGAGGATCAGGTGCAGGAGACGCTGCTGCGCGCCTGGCGCAGCTATGGCAGCTTCGAGGGCCGTTCCTCGCTGCGCACCTGGCTGTACCGGATCGCGACCAACGCCTGCCTACGGGCGATGGAGCAGCGGCAGCGGCGCCCGCTGCCATCGGGACTAGGCGCGCCGAACGACGACCCGACGGGGCCCATCGGGCCGCCGGCGCCGGAGGTGACCTGGCTCGAGCCGTTCCCCGACGCGCTGCTGCGGCCGGAGTCGGCCGATCCCGCGGCGGTCACGGCTGCGCGCTCTGGCCTGCGGCTCGCGATGATCGCCGCGTTGCAGCGGCTGCCCGTCAGGCAGCGAACGGTGCTGATCCTGCGCGATGTGCTCGGCTGGCGGTCCGCCGAGGTCGCCGAGTTGCTCGGCGTCAGCGTGACCGCGGTCAACAGCGCGCTGCAGCGGGCCAGGGACCAGCTCAAGCGGGAGGCTCCCGAGGCGGACGAGATCAGCGAGCCGCCCGGCCAGGCGGACCGGGCGCTTATCGGCCGGTACGCGGCTGCCATCGAGAACGCCGACGTCGCGGCCCTCATCGAGTTGCTGCATGAGGACGCCACCCTCGAGATGCCGCCGATGACCGACTGGTTCCGCGGCCAGGACAACGTTGGCCTTTTCCTCGGCACCGAAGTGCTCACCGCTCCTGGCGTATTCACCGCGGTTCCGGCCGTCGCAAACGGCCAGCCCGCGCTCGCCATCTACCGTCGGGCGCAGGACGGCGCCCGACGCGCCTACTGCGTCCAGGTCCTCACCCTGCGCGGATCGCGCGTGGAAGGCATTGTCGCCTTCCTCGATCCCGGCCTGTTCGCCGCGTTCGGCCTCCCCGCCGAACTGCCCGCCGCTGGCGCGAACCTGGTGACCGGCCAGTGACCGTGCCCGATGCCGTGCGCTGGCCTGGCCGGGAGCATCGCCGCCTCAGCGAGGCTGTCGAATATGCCGACGTCGTGCTTAGCGCTGTCAGCGCGCGACTGCTGTCGAGCCCGACACCGTGCCGTGCGTGGAACCTTCGCATGCTCCTGGAACACGGCGACGACTCGCTCGCGGTCCTGCTTGAGGGCCTCACCGCTCAGCGGATCGCCGAGCCGCCAGCCGCCGCGCCGCCGGATCCTGCCCGTTCCGCTGCGGACCTGGTCGGTGCCTTCCGGCGTCGCGCCGCCGAGCTGCTCGACGCCTCGGCTCAGGCGGACAGCGGCTGCCTGGTCAGCGTCGAAGGCTACCCGCTGCCGATTGACTGCCTGCGGACGGTTGGCGTGCTGGAGATCGCCGTGCATGCATGGGACATCTCTCAGGCGTGCGGCCAGCGCCTCCCGCTTCCCGAGGACCTGGCCGCCTACCTGCTGACACAGGTCGGCCTGCTTGTCCCGCGCCTCGGCAGGGAGCCGCTGTTCTCCGCGCCCGTCCAGGCGCCCGCACGGTCCAGTTCCGGCGAGCGCCTCATCGCCTATCTCGGCCGCCCGGTCCGTCCCGCGTAGCGAACCAGACGCTCAGCAGCGTGCAGGCAACGAGGCCGCACTCTGCGTCGAGTGCGGCCCCGCTGGGTCTTCCGCTATTCGCGCTGGAAGGACAGTCCGAGGTTGACGTTGTGGATCCGCTGCACGTAGGCGGGGGCGGCCACGATGTAGAAGGCGTCGGTGAGCTCCTTGTTCTGGCCCTCGTTGAACACCCTCCAGGCCGGCTTGGAGCGGAGGAAGTTGTGCATAGGCAGCGAGAGGAACCCGGTGATCACCGCGAGGAACGAGCGCATCCGGTCCGAGCCGACGAACACCCGCTTGGCCGCGTTGGTGGCCCACATCCGGTAGGCGCGCACCCTGTCCTCCGCCTCGGGCACTCCGTAGGAGCACTTCGTGGCCGATCCGGTTATGCCAGGGCCGCTCGACCTTGCCAAGGTTGGCAGCGCGCAACTCGCCGAGGCGCCGGACCGGCTGCTCGCGGTGGCCGCTGACCTGCTGCTCTTGGGGGACACTGGGCGGGCCGGCCAGTACCTAGACGTGCTGGAGCGGGTTCAGCCGCCCGATCAGGCCGATCCCAGGCTCGCGGCCCGGTTCACCGCGATCCGCGCCTTCCAGCATGCCATGACCGGGCAGCTCGAGCTTGCCATCGACGAGGCGCACGCCGCCAGGGAGCTGCAGGAGCGCGTGCGGCCCTCCGACGAGTGGAATCTCGCGGTGCCGATGCTCCTGATGACGGTCCACAACTGCCTGGAGGACTTCGCGGCCGTTGAACGCTCGCGGGCCTGACAGAGCCGGAGCCGGTTCCCTCGTTCCGGTAGCAGGTGTGTCCTCCGCAGCGAAAGATCACCCCGGGGAGATGACGCCCACACGCGACGGCCAGGCAAAAGATCAGTAATGAGGTCCTGGTGAGGGTTGGCCGTCACCGCGCGGGAGGAGGCTGGTATGCGCATCGTGCTCGCCCTTGGCGGCAACGCGCTGCTGCGTCGCAGCGACCCGATAACGACAGAGGTGCAACGGCGGAACGTCAGGATCGCGGCGCATGCGATCGCGCCGCTCGCCGCGGAGCACGACGTCGTGGTGGTGCACGGCAACGGTCCGCAAGTGGGCCTGCTCTCGCTGCAGGCCGAGGCGTACGACGGCGCCGAGCCCTACCCGCTTGACGTGCTCGACGCCGGCACCCAGGGCATGATCGGCTACCTCATCCAGCAGGAACTGCGTGCCATGCTGCCGCCGGGCAGCCCAGTGGTGACCCTGCTCACCATGGTCGCGGTCGACCCGGCAGACCCGGCATTCGGCAACCCGACGAAGTTCGTCGGCCCGGAGTACGAGAAGGCGGCGGCCGACACGCTCGCCGCCGCCAAGGGATGGAGCTTCCGCCAGGACGGGGCCTCCTGGCGGCGGGTGGTGCCTTCGCCGCGGCCGGTGCAGATCCTGGAGATCCAGCCGGTCACCTGGCTGCTCGAGCGCGGCGCGGTGGTCATCTGCGCCGGCGGCGGTGGCATTCCCACGGTGCTGCCGACCGCGGGCTCAGGTGAGCTGCTCGGCGTCGAGGCGGTAATCGACAAGGACTTCGCCAGCGAACTGCTCGCCGAGGACGTGGGCGCCGACCTGTTCGTGATGGCGACCGATGTGGACGGCGTCTATCTCGACTGGGGCACCCCGGGCCAGCGCCGCCTCTCCCGGGTGACCGTGGAGGAACTGGCCGGGCACGAGTTCCCCGCCGGGTCCATGGGCCCGAAGGTCGAGGCCGCGGCACGGTTCGCGACGAGGACGGGCAAGCGGGCCGCGATCGGCGCGCTCGACGACATCGCGGAGATCGTCAGCGGGACGGCGGGCACCAGCGTGGTCGCGTCCCCTGCCGCCGTGGCTGGCGGCTGACATGGCCACCGAGCCGGTGTGGCTCCCGACTTCGTGTGGAAACGGTCGCATACCGCCGCTCCCAGTCTGCAGGCCGGGCACTGAGGCCAGCGGCGAGACTCCAGCAACCGGCTAACGATCGGAGGCATCCGGATGGCAGTCCAGTCCAGGCCCGCGGGCCCGCCGGAAGCGGTGGTCCAGCCCTGGTACACGCGCACCGCGGATGAGGCGCTCGCCGCCATTGGCGTCGATCCCGCGGTGGGGCTGTCCGCCGCGCGCACGGCCGAACTGCTCGCCGCGAACGGCCCCAACGCGCTGCCCGAGGAGAAGCCGGTGCCCGGCTGGCAGCGCTTCCTCGCCCAGTACCGCACCTACATGCAGATCATCCTGATCGTGGCCGCCGTGGTGTCGTTCGCGATCAAGGAGTGGAGCACAGGGATCGTGCTGATCGCGCTGACCGTGCTCAACGCGGTGGTCGGCCTGCGTCAGGAGGGCAAGGCGGAGAGCGCGATGAACGCGCTCAAGTCGATGATGAAGGCGACCGCGCGGGTGCGGCGAGACGGTACCGAGTCGCAAATTCCCGCCACGGACGTGGTCGTCGGCGATGTCGTGCTGCTCTCCGCCGGTGACGAGGTTCCCGCCGACGGGCGGATCATCGAGGCGAGCGCGCTGACGATCGACGAGGCCGCGCTGACCGGGGAGAGCACGCCGGCCGCCAAGAACGTGATCACCCTGCACGACGACGGGCTTGCGCCCGGCGATCAAACCAACATGGCCTTCATGAACACGCCGGTCACGCACGGCAGCGGACTCCTGCTCGTCACCGCCGTCGGTGCGGGCACCGAGGTGGGGAGGATCTCCGGACTGCTGTCCGCGACAGCCAGGGAGGAATCGCCGCTCACCAGGGAGCTCAACAGGCTCACCCTGTGGATCGCCGCCGCGGCCGGCTTGACGATGATCGTCATGTTCGCGCTCGGCCGCGCGCGCGGCCAGGCCTGGGACCACCTGTTCACCGCCGCGGTCTCGCTGGCGATCGCGGCCATACCCGAGGCCCTGCCGACGGTGGCCCAGGTCATCCTGTCCGTCGGGGGGACGGACCTGGCCAAGCGCAACGCCATCGTGAAGGATCTTCCCTCGGTGGAGACGCTCGGGTTCACCTCGGCGATCAACTCCGACAAGACTGGCACCCTGACCATGAACCAGATGACCGCCGTGGAGGTGCTCGACCCCACCGACCGGTACACGATCTCCGGCACCGGCTACGGCCTGGAGGGCACGGTCATGCACGCCGCGGGCAGCACGGCGACGATCGAGGACGCGATCCTTCCCTACCTGGTCGCGAGCGACGCGAAGCTGGTGGACGGGCACGTGGTCGGCGACCCGACCGAGGGCGCGCTGCTCGTACTCGGCGCCAAGGCCGGCCTCGACATCGACGCGACCCGTGCGGAGCTGCCCAGGCTCGCCACCCTGCCGTTCGACCCGTCGTACAAGCTGATGGCCACGTTCAACACCGCGAAGGACGCGACGGGACGTCCGGTGGTGCGCTGCTTCATCAAGGGCGCAGCTCCCGCGGTGATGGCGCGGGCGGCCTCGGCGCTTTCCGCGGGCACCCTCGTCCCGTGGGACGCGGCGCTGAGCGAGCGGGCGACGGCGGCGATGGAGCGGATGGAGAGCGAGGGCCGCCGGGTGATGTCGGCCGCGATCCGCGACCTCGACCCTGCCGAGTTCGACCCGAAGGGCGACCTGCTCGCCCTCGTCACCGACGTGACGATCACCAGCCTTGTCGCGATGGTCGACCCGCCGCGCGAGGAGTCGAAGGACGCGGTGGCGAGCGCCCAGGCGGCGCACATCCGGGTCCGGATGGTGACCGGCGACGACATGCTCACCGGCGCGGCGATCGCCAAGCAGCTCGGCATCGAGGGCGAGGCCATCCTCGGCGCCGACTTCGCCGCGATGTCGGAGGCGGAGCGGCTGGAGCGCATCGACGACATCGGCGTCGTGGGGCGGGTGGCGCCCGAGCACAAGGTGCTGCTGGCCAACACGCTGAAGCAGAAGGGCCACGTGGTGGCCATGACCGGGGACGGCGTCAACGACGCGCCCGCGATCAAGGCGGCCGACATCGGCATCGCCATGGGCAGCGGCACCGAGGTGGCCAAGAATGCCGGGCGGATGATCCTGTCCGACGACAACTTCGCCACCATCGTCTTCGCCGTCGAACAGGGCCGCAAGATCTACGACAACCTGACCAAGTACATCAGGTTCGTCCTCGTGCTCCTCGTGGTATTCGTGCTGACGTTCCTCGGTGCGACCCTGTTCAACATCGCGGCAGGCGAGCCGTTCACGCCGGCCCAGGTGCTGTGGATTCACTTCTTCGTCAACGCGCCGTTCGGCTTCGCGCTCGGCTTCGACAACGAGAGCCCGGGGCTCATGCTGCGACGGCCGCGACCGCGCGGCGAGTCGGTGCTGACCCGGAGCGTCATGGTCACCGTCGGCCTCGCCGGGCTCGCCATCACCATCGGCCTGCTGTCGATGATCGCGGTCGGCCAGCACCGGTTCGGCAGCGTCGCGGTCGGCCAGTCCATCGCGTTCACCTCGTTCGCGCTCTGCCTGATCGTGGCCGCGGTCGAGTGCCGGCACGAAACCGGCACCGTCCTCACGACGGACACCTTCGACAGCAGGCAGCTGAACTGGGTGATGCTCGGCGAGTTCATCCTCGCTGTGCTCGTCACCCAGATGGACGTGTTCAATCGCCTGCTCGGCACGGTGCCGCTGAACCTGCGCCAGTTCGGCTGGGCCCTGCTGCCCGCCATCGCGCTACTCGCGCTGTGGGAACTCGGAAAGCTCATCGCGCGGCGATCAGCCGCGCGATGAGCTTTCAACCTTCGGCCGGGGCTGGCACACAGCCGCCTCACGCCGTCGAACGCGGAAGACCTGCTCTTCGACGGGGTCCTGTGGATGGCCAGAGCCCAGGAGGAGCACGACGGGGTCAGTACCCGCCGATCCCGAGCACGTGTAGCAGGATGATGATCGCGAGCGCCGCCGCCGCGGCGAGCCCGGCAATGACCGCCGAGCGGCTGACCACGGGCAGCTTGCCACCCTGGCCAGCGGCGGGCGGTGGCGGTGCGGGGCGCGAGACTGGACGCGCGGCGGCCGCTGCGGGGAACGCTGATGCCGGCGTGTCCAGTACGTGCGGCGGTCGCGACACCGCGGTTTCCGGTACATGCGGCGGTCGCGAGGACGGTGCCTGTGCCGATGATGGCTGCGCCGACGGTGGCGGGGTGTACTCCCGGCGGGTCTGCGGGGCTGGCCTGTCGACGCGCGTGCCGTCGGCGGACGCGTGACCGGCGCCGGCGACTACCTCCAGCAATGCGGCGGCGAACTCGCCGCACCGTACGTACCGGTCGCCTGGCTCCTTCGCGAGCCCGCGGGCGAGTACCGCGTCCATGCCGGGCGGCAGGCCGCCGCGGTACTGCGACAGCGGCGGCACCGGGTCGTTCAGGTGCGCGAATAGCGTCGCCATGGTCTCCTGCCTACGGAACGGCAAGTGGCCGCTGAGCAGCGCGAACGCCATGCAAGCCAGGGAGTACTCGTCGCCGCGGCCGTCCACGGGCAGGCCCCTGATCTGCTCGGGGGCGCAGTAGTCGGGAGTACCGAGGAACGTTCCCGTGGCGGTGAGCCCGGAGACCGCCATCGCACGCTTGCTCAGCCCGAAGTCCGACAGGTAGGCGTGCTCGCCGCGACCGGGCACCACGTCCACCAGGATGTTGCCCGGCTTAACGTCCCTGTGCACAAGTCCCGCCGCGTGCGCCGCGTCAAGCGCCGAGGCGACCTGGCCGATGAACATCGCCGCCCGTTCTTGCTCAAGCACCCCGCCCTCCCGCTGCAGCAGGTCGGCCAGGTCACCCCCGGAGACAAACTTCGTGGCGATGTACAGCACACCGTCCACCTCGCCGGCTCCGTATACCGGGATGATGTGCGGTTCCTCGACCGAGGCCACCGCCTGTGACTCGCGCAGGAACCTGGCACGGAACTCCTGGTCGGCCGCGAGAGCCGGGGACAGGACCTTCAGCGCGGCCAGCCGCCCGAGCACCGCGTCACGCGCGCGGAAGACCACGGCCATCCCGCCGGCCCCGACCTGTTCCTCGATCACGTACCCGGCCAGCTGGCTGCCCGGAACCAGCCGCGCCATCACGGCATACTGCTCTGCGCTGAATTCGCCGCTCACCCACGCCTCCTCGCGGCGCGCATGAACCGCATGCCCGCCGGGGAAAGTGTGGCATCAAATGACGGGATATTCCGGGCACTTCGCCGTGCCGTTTCACCCGTCGGGTGCTGGGTAACTGCAAGCGATGGTGTACACATCAGGCCCGCCCGAAGACGCGCGGACCACAGCCGCCGACAGGCTGCGGGACATCGAGGCCGTTACCGACGCGGCACTGTCCCGGCTTGACGAGCAGGCGCTGCTCGACACGCTGCTCGATCGCGTGAAGAAGACCCTTCAGGTGGACACCGCCGCGGTCCTGCTGCTCGACCGTTCGGCCAGGCAGCTGGTCGCGACGGCCGCGAGCGGCCTCGAGGAAGAGGTCGTCCAGGGCGTCCGGGTGCCGCTCGGCGCGGGGTTCGCCGGCCGGATCGCGGCGTCCCGCGAGCCGGTCATCCTGACCGAGCTGAACGCGAGTACCGTCAGCAACCCGCTGCTTGCCGAGCGGGGTATCAAGTCGCTGCTCGGCGTGCCGCTGTTCGCCGCCGGCCGGGTCATCGGCGTGCTGCACGTCGGCTCGCTGAGCGGACGGCGGTTCACGCAGGAGGACACCGAACTGCTGCAGCTCGCGGCGGACCGGGCGGCGCTCGCGCTGCGTTCCCTGATGGCGCAGGACGACCAGCTGGCCGCCGTGGCACTGCACCGGAGCCTGCATCCCGCGGCGCTGCCTGAGTTGCCTGGTCACGAGCTCGCCGCCAGGTACGTGACAGGCACCGGCAACGTCGGCGGCGACTGGTATGACGTGTTCAAGCTGCCCGACGGCAAGCTCGGCATCGTCGTCGGCGACGTCGCGGGTTCCGGGTTGCAGGCGGCGGTCATCATGGGCAGGATGCGCAGCGCACTGCGCGCCTACGTCCTGGAGACCGCCGACCCCGCGGTCGCGCTGCGCCTGCTAGACAGGAAGATCCAGTATTTCGAGGCCGACGCGATGGCCACCGTGCTTTACGGGTTGTACGACCCGGCATCTGGGGAACTGCGGATCTCGTCCGCCGGTCATCCGCCGCCGGTCATCGCGCTGCCCGCCGAGCTTTCCGCCTGCGCGCTGCCCGTCCGCCCCGACCCGCCGATCGGCACCGCCGATGACCCGCCACGCCAGTCCGCCGTGCTGACGATCCCGCCGGGCGGCCTGCTCTGCTGCTACACCGATGGTCTCGTGGAGCGCCGCGACCGGGCGATCGACGAGGGTATCGGCCTCCTGGCGGACACGATGCGCCGGCAGCTCGAGACGCGGGACAGCCGGGCCGGCCGGCCCGTCTCCCTCGCGGATGACACCTGCGCCGCGGTCATGCGCGACCTGGTGGGACACGCCCCCGCCAGGGACGATGTCGCGGTGCTCATCCTGCACCGCAAGCCGTCCGGCTGAGCCCCGGTGCGGCGGGCTCAGCCGGACGAACACTACGGCAGGGTCCAGTGCTGGTTGGCCGAGTTCTTGCACGTGGCCAGGGTGAGCTGCGTCCCGTTGGTCTTGCGCGACGAGGGGTCGGTGAGGCACCGCCCGGTGCTCTTGACCACGTACTCGCCGCCTGACGTGCGCTGCCACACCTGGCTTGCCGCCGCCGAGCACGGCTTGAGCAGCGCGGTCTGGGACGCGGTGACGCACTGACCGAGCAGCTTCAGTTCGCCGTTGGCGGCGAAGGTGATCTGCTGCTGGCTCTTGCCGTCACACGTCCACAGGTCGATCTTGCCGTTCCTGGTGTGGGCGAGGTAGTCGTCGACGCACTTGGAGGCGAATCCCTTGATCGCGCCGGGCTGGGAGCCGACCGACCACTTGAACTTGATCGAGACCGAGCCGGCGTAGTAGGAGACCTTCACCGTCGGGTGGTACGTCCCGGCGGTGATACCGGGCGTGCCGGTGATCTTGCCGGTGTGCTTGCCGACCGACAGGCCGTGCGGCAGGCCTGACGCCGTGAAGGTGAGCGCGGCGTGCCCGTTGCCCGCCGTGCTGACCGTCAGGCTGACCTTGCTGCCGAGAAGGCTGGACTGCGGTGCGGGCGGAGTGGCGGTGAGGTTGAGCTTGCCGCTCATCACGCATCCGCCTGCCGCGTTGGACCACAGGCTCTGCATGGCGAAGTTGCCCGTCGCGAGCTTAAGGTTGCCGGCCGGGGCGTGGCCGCCCCACGCGGAGCCGCCCCACGCGCACTTGTCGGCGATTTCGCCGCCGCTGATCCCGTCCTTGCTGTCAAACCAGGCCGACTCTTGCGGATCGGTGGCGGTCTCCGCGCTCTCGTGGCCGCCGACCACGCTGAACCCGTCATAGGTGCCCGGGTTGTTGATGTAGCCCATGCCGCAGTCCGTCTTGGCGTCGGGCTGGAACGGCAGGGTGATCCAGGGCAGGAAGAGGTTGGCATTCGCGGTGTCGTAGTTGTACGTGTGGTAAGCGCAGTAGTTGAGCGTCGCCGATGAGGCCGGCAGCGGCTTGCCGCAGTTGCCCTCGAACTGCCCGAGCGAGGTCGTCTTGTAGCAGGTGCCAGACTGGGGCGCGACGATCACCTGCGAGTTGTCCGGGTCCTTGATGCCGAAGTACTTGAACGCCTTGTTTGCCTCGTTGCCCAGGTCGTTGAGCGACACCGTCTTGGGCGGCGTGCCCGCGTCAACGTGCGTGCCCGCGTATTCCGCCTTGCCGACGGACAGGTGACCCTTGCCGTCCGGGTACTGCATCATGGCCACCGACCAGTTGTCCTGCGGGGACTTGCCGACCCCCTTGAAGAACTTCTGCAGGTAGCTCGCCGCGGCCTTCTCTGCGGCGGCGGTCTTCCACTTGGGTCCCCAGAACAGCAGGTAGACGTGCGGCGAGTGCTGGACGCGACCCCCGTGGTACGTCAGGTTGCAGGCGGGTTCCGCGCAGGACGCCGCGGCGGCGCTTGCTGGCGCTGTGCCGGACCGTGCGGCCGGGGCCGCCGCGCTCACCGGGCGCACCGCGCCGCCGAGCGAGGTCGCCGTCACCATGTGCGTCGCGGCCGTCGCGGCGGCCGGGCTGGCTGTCGCGCCGGCCATCGCCGGCACGGTCAAGGCCAACGCGGCCGCGCTAAGGGCCGCACCCGCGGCCAGCAGTATCCGAGTTTTCACCACGCGTCTCTCCTGTAAGCCGTCTGGTATCGGCCGGCGGGCGGCCCCCCGGAGAGGCTTCCATAGGTGATAAGGAAACCGCAATCAATTCGACTTACTTGAATAACTGGTACAGAACGGGTTCGGGTAACTCAGATGGCGAATCATCTCCAACGGTGAACGTGTCCTGATATCAGCCGCGATGATGTTGTGACCCACACTTTTAGCCTGAATGTAACCCAACGTCTGGGGCGGGACTGGACAATGTGACCAGTCCGAACTCGGGTTGGCGCCGGAGGCGGGCATGGGTCGGGAGCCCGGCATGGGAGAGCCGGAATACCGAGGGTGGGGGATCTTTGCTGGTGGCAGCGGTTTTTCGGGAGCGCGCGCCCCTCGGCTAGATCATGGAGCGGCTAGCTGGGGGGAAACCACATGCTGTACGCCATCAGGCGGTCCTATTTGCGTGCCCGGAGAGCGGTGATCCGGCACCGGGCGCGCGCCGTCCGCCGGCTGGCAGTGGCACTGGCAGTGGCGGCGGCCGCCGCCGGGCTCTGCGTGGCCTGGTACGCGATCGCGCCGCCGGCCGTGCCCGCATTCCTGCTCATCGCGACGGCGTTCAATCTTGTCATCGGCGGGACCGAGGCCCGCTGGCGGCTCTACGGCTGGCGCACGCCGGTCGCCAGCGCGGAGATCGCCTGGCCAGAGCCGGTGCAGCCTGGCTCGGAAAAGCTGTCCTTCGACATCATCGTGCCGCTGCGCGATGAGGCGAACGTCATCGGCGATACCCTGCGCGGCCTGCTGCGCCAGACGCACCCGCGCTATCACATCGTGGTGTCGCTGTGCGACGACGACACGTCGACGATCGACGCGGTCCGCGCGGTCGTCAGAGAGAACCTGCTAGCCAACAACATCACGATCATCACCGACCATTACGCCAACCCGACCAAGGCGCAGCAGCTCAACAGGGCGCTCGACGTCTGCATGGGGGACGTGATCGGCGTGATCGACGCCGAGGACGACGTCGCCGAGGATCTCCTGGTCCACGCGGAGGCGCTACTGGCGCGCAGCGGCGCCGACGTCGTCCAAGGGGGCGTGCAGCTGATGAACCTGGGTTCGGGCCTCGGCAAGTGGTTCCAGGTGCACAACGTGCTCGAGTACTTCTTCTGGTTCACCAGCCGGATGGCCTTCCACGCGAGCACCGGGTTCGTGCCGCTCGGCGGTAACACCGTCTTCGTCCGCCGGGAGATGCTCGAGCGGGCGGGCGGCTGGCCGCTGTCGATCACCGAGGACTGCGCGCTCGGGGTGCGGCTGTCCACCGAGTTTGGCGCGAAGGTGGCCACCGCCTACAGCGCGCGGCTGACCACGCGCGAGGAGGCGCCGCCGTCCATATTCAACAAGGAGGCCGGCTCGCTGTTCTGGCAGCGGGACCGCTGGGTCCGCGGGTTCATCGAGGAGTTCCTCGTCGGCCGCTGGCTGAAGATGCCGACGCTGCGGCAGAGGGTGCTGGCCGGCTACATCCTGGCGACACCCATCCTGCAGGCCATCTCGTTCGTCATGCTGCCCGCCGCCATCGTCATTGGCCTGCTCACGAGCACGCCCGTAGGGGTGGCGCTGCTGCTGTTCACGCCCTATATCCCGATCGGGCTCACCCTGGTCACCCAGCTCATCGGGCTGCACGACTTCTGCGTGAAGTACGGCAAGAAGGCGAGCCCGTGGCATTACGCCTCGCTGATGTTCCTTTCGCCGCTGTACCAGGTGGTCCTCTCCGGCGCTGCGACTGTCGCCGTCTACAAGTACGCCACCGGCGACAAGACCTGGTACAAGACCGGCCGCGTCGCCGAGCACCGCGGCGTTTCCGGTTCGATGACCACGGCCGCGTGAGCGCCCGCACCGCAGTACTGCCCGCACCGGGCCCGGTCGCCGGGCGGGCACGGTCCATCGCGAGCGCGCTGCGCCGCGCCGCGCAAACGCTTGCACGGCGGCTGCGTGCCTGGGTCACCTGGCACCGGGCGCCGCTGATCGCGCTCGGCATCCCCCTGGTCCTCGTCATCGTCGCGACTGCCTGGAATCTCCAGGGCTGGCCCGGGTGGGTCGACGAGGACGAGGGCACGTACGTGGCCGAGGCGTGGGCGATGATCGATCCGCATCACCTGGCCAACTACACCTACTGGTACGACCACCCGCCGCTGGGCTGGGCGCAGCTCGCCGGGTACCTCTGGCTGACCGACGGGCTCGCGCGGTACTCGAGCGCCGTAGACGCAGGGCGCGAGTTCATGGTGCTGGTCACGGTGGCGAGCTGCGTGCTGCTCTACGTACTGTGCTGCAGGCTTGGCTTCCGCCGCACCGCCAGCTCGGTGACGGTGGCGCTTTTCGGCCTTTCGCCGCTCGCCGTCTACTACCACCGGCTGGTCTCGCTCGACAACATCGGCACCCTGTGGCTGCTCGCCGCACTGGTCGCCGCCGCCTCGCGGCGGCGCAACCTGAGCGCCGCGTTCTGGGCCGGAGTGTGGTCATCGGTGGCCGTGCTGAGCAAGGAGACGACCGCGATCTTGCTGCCTGTCGTGTTCTGGGTGCTCTGGCAGCAGGCACAGCCGCACACCCGCAAGTGGCACCTGTCGATCTACACCGTCACCTTCGCGCTGTTCAGCGCGTTCTACCCGCTGTACGCCGCGCTGCGCGGCGAGCTCTTCCCCGGCAGCGGTCACGTGTCGCTGCTGTGGGCGCTGTGGTGGCAGCTCGGCGGCCGCCAGGGCAGCGGGTTCCTGCTCACCAACGGCACGCTCGCCAACAGCCTGCTCACGCTGTGGCTCGGCACCGACCGCTGGCTGCTGCTCGCCGCCCTGATGCTGGTGCCGACCGGGATGCTCACCGGGCGGCTGCGCCCGTTCGCCTTCGGGCTGCTAGTCCAGACGGCCATGGCGCTGACCGGCGGATACCTGCCGTTCTTCTACGTCACGGCGATGATCCCGTTCGCCGCGCTGCTGATCGGCGGCGTGGCCGACACGCTGTGGGAGCCCGCGAACTCGCGTCTTGTCGAGGCGGCCTGCAGGCTCATCGTGCTCGCCGCCGCGGCCACCGCGCTGATCGTGGTGATACCCCAGTGGTCCGGGACCCTGGTGCGGCAGGCCGGGCGCAGCGGTGCGGCGAGCACGCTTGCCGCGACCGCCTGGGTAGAGCGCAACGTGCCGAAGCGAGACGTCGTGGTGGTGGACGACTACCTCTGGCTCGACCTGAAGCGGGCGGGACTCAACCCGCTGTGGGTGCAGAAGACCAGCTCGAACGCCCAGAGCCAGGGGGAGCTGGCCGACGGCTGGCGGTCCATCGGCTATGTGGTGATAAGCGACCAGATCGCCGGGACGATCGCGGGCATTCCGCTGCTGCAGCAGGCGGTGAACCACTCCGTTCCGGTCGCGAGGTTCGGCGACGGCCTCGTGGTGCGCAGGGTCGTTCCCTGACCATAGGACACACTAGAGCCATGATGCGCACCGTCGAGATCGGCAGCGCCGGCGATGACCGGCTGGCGGACTACACCCGGCTCACCGACGCCGGACTGCGGACGCACCTGGAGGCCGAGCACGGCCTGTTCATCGCGGAGGGCACCAAGGTCATCACCCGCGCCGTCGCCGCCGGATACCCGGTGCGCTCGATGCTGCTCGGCCGCGCCCGGCTCGGCGACCTGCCCGCGCTCGGCGAGGCCTGCCAGAGCATGCGGCAGGACGTGCCGGTGTTTGTCGTTCCCGACGATGTCGCCGAGAGCCTCACCGGGTTCCGGGTGCACCGGGGAGCGCTCGCGTCACTGTCGCGGCGGCCGCTTCCCGCGGTCCGCGACGTGGTCGGTGCGGTACGCCGGGTGGTCGTCCTCGAGGACCTGGTGGATCACGGCAACGTCGGGGCGATCTTCCGGTGCGCTGCCGCGCTCGGCGTGGACGCGGTGGTCCTGTCGCCGCGCTGCGCCGACCCGCTCTACCGGCGCGCGGTGAAGGTCTCCATGGGCGCGGTGTTCGCAATCCCCTATGCCCGGATGACCGGCTGGTACGACGGCCTCGCGGAACTGAAGGCCAGCGGCTTCCGGTTGCTCGCGCTCACCCCGGACGACCGGGCCGCGCCGATCGCCGGCGCGCTGTGCGCGGCCTCGCGGGTCGCGCTGCTCCTCGGCACCGAGGGAGACGGGCTGTCGGCGCGCTGGCAGGACGAGGCCGACCTGACGGTGCGCATCCCGATGAACCCGGCCGCGCGTGCCGCGGGCGTCGACTCGCTCAACGTGGTGGCCGCCGCCGCCATCGCCTGTCACCTGCTCACGCAGCCGGACTGAGGCCGTACCGCAGTTAGCGGCCGGTCCGCTCCAGGCCGAGCCAGGCCGCGAGGCAGTCGATCTCCGCGTCGATCGCGGCGGTCATGTCAGCGGTAAACGGAACGTCCTGATGGACCGCGCTGATCGTCAGCACCCCCGCCTTGCGGTCGGCGGTGGCGTCCAGCTTGCCGACCAGCCGGTCGCCATACAGGATCGGCAGCGCGTAGTAGCCCCAGCGCCGCTTCGCAGCCGGCTTGTACATCTCCAGCTGGTACTCGAAGTCGAAGATCTCCTGCGCGCGGACCCGGTCGTGCACCAGCCGGTCGAATGGCGACAGCAGCGCCGCCCGCCCGTCGAACGGTCCGCCAAGCGCATCGAGGTACGCCGGGTCGACCCGCCACCTGCCACGAACGCCGTCAACCTCAGCCGGCTCGCCCGCCTCGCCGGTCCCGATGGGCTCGACCAGGGTTGCCTGCCCGGTGCTGCGTGCGATGCCAAGGGCGCGCAGCCGCCTGCGTTCCCGTTCCCGCTTGGCCTCCTCGTGGGGGAGGCCCGGGTGGTCCGGGTAGACCCGCTCGGCCAGGTCCCACAGCCGTTCCTTGCCCCGGCGCCCGGCGACCGCGACCTCGCCGCGCTGCGCCATGAGATCCAGCAGCTTGGTGATGTTCTTGTTGTTGGTCCAGCCGGTGGACTGCCACGGCCTGGCACAGCTGTCTGGCAGCTCGCGCGACGGCAGCGGGCCGCCCGCGCGTAGCCGGGCGAGGATGTCACGGCGGCAAGCGTCGTTCGCCGCCACCCACTCGGCGTAGAAGACCTGCCAGTCCCGCAGTTCACCAGGGCCAGGCCAGGCTGTCATCTCCGCGCGGTACGCCGCGATGTCCTCGGCGGGCCGCAGGAATGCCTGGAGTTCGATCAGGTCCCTGCGGTCGAGCGCCGACCGCAGGTGCTCCGGGCGGTAGCCGGCGCCGAGCCTGGACCACGCCACCAGGTCGGCGCTCGGCGCCACGGCGCTGACCGGGTCGAGCTGCAGCGCGGTCAGGCGGCGGACCGCCGTGACTAGGTCAGGCGGGCACTCCGCGGTCAGCAGCTGCGCGCGCACCGCGATCCGTCGGGCGTCCTGCCGGCTGAGGCGGTGCACCATGCTCATGGAGAGAGCGTACGCGGGGGCGGTGACATCGAACCGGTTTCGGCGCCCGGTGGCAAAGAGCGCCACCGTACCGGGCGCCAAAACCGGGATGTCTCCCGGTGGGACGACCCCCCGTTCCGAATACTCTCGCCTTTGACCTTGCCTTTAGCGAAGCCGCGTCACGATGGAGTCGGCCTGCGCCAGTGTGACCGGCTGCTTGAGCTCGCTGACAGGTACCGTCCGCTGGCCGCCGTCCAGGAAGATCACCTGGTCCTTCATGCAGCCGCGCAGCTCGGGGTAGCGCGCCACGATGGCGTCCTGCTCCGCCTTCGACTGCTCCCACTGCTGCTGCGTCTGGGCGGCCCTGGCCTGCATGGCGGGCACAACCTTGTCCTCGAAGGCCTTCTTCACGCGCTTGCCGATGGCCCGCCCGGCGAAGCCGAGCGCAACGCCGAAGACCGCGCCGCCGATGTCTTCCGCGATGTTGTCGCCGCCGAGGTCGAAGTCATTGTCGCGCCGGCCGCTGTTCCAGTTCCGGCCGCGGCGGAGCTGGCGGTCGGATCCCTCGACGTTGTAGTGGTCGTAGTCGCCGTCGTCGCTTGAGCCCTGCGGCTGCCCCTGGTTCCAGCCCTGGGGCTGAGCCTGACCGCCGAAACCGAGCTGTGCGGCGCGCTGCATGGCCTGCTCCCGCGCGCCGTTCATCATGTCGAAAAACTCGCGGGCTGTGCGGACCTGATCGCCGCTGCCGCATTGAGGGCACAAGGACTGCCCTTGCTGGTATGCCACGGTCCCATGATGCGTCTTTTCTGCCTTGGCTGACAGGCCTATTAGGGAACGGCGCACACAACAGTAACGTGTGCCGGAGTGCCTGCCCGCACGGTCAGCCGCACCGGGGATGAGCATGGCGGGTCGCTAACGGTCCCGTCGGCGTTCTGCTGCTCGAGGTGCTTGCTCCGCCCGGTGACCGTGTAGCTGCCAGGGGCGAGGTTCACGCTGAACGTCCCCGACGCGCCGACCGTGACGTTGAGTGCGTCACCGCCGCTGCCGCGGAAGGTGATCACGCCAGACAACGGCCTGACCGGCGTGCTTGTCTTGCCGGGCTGTATCGGGCCGCCGACCATCTCGAACTTTCCCCGCACGGCGAGCAGGGCGGGCATGTAGCGGTCGACGGGAGCCTTCGACGCGGTCCCGGTGGGCGTCGCCTTCGCCGTCCCTGTCGCCTTCGCTGTTCCGGTCGCCGTCGCCGCTGCTGTCGCCGTGGCGGGCGCCTGAGCCGCCGTGGCCGAACTGGACGCCGCTGAGCATCCGGTCAGCCCGGTGATGACGAGCCCCGTGACGCCAAGCACCGCTATTCCCAGTGCCCCGATTCGTGGCACCGCTGGCCGCTGTCGCATCCTGTCCTCCGTACTCATTGGCATCACTTAAGCCTTAGATGCGGGCGAGCCCGCGCCGGTTCCGCCGGCCGGGCGGGTTCCTGCTTCCTGGTTGATCGAGGCCGTGCCGCGCGGAGAAAATGGCACACCATGAGTGGACATACCGTCTGGCACGGCGCGCCGACGGGGAACATGATCTCCGCGTCCCTGCTCACGCTGGCGCTGCCCGCGGCGGTGTGCGGCTTCGTGCGGCGAGTGCGCCGCCTACGGCGGCGGCGTGACGGCATACTTCTCGACGACCTCGGCCCGGCCTGACTAGGTTGAAGACCCATGACCGACGATTACGTTCCCGCTGATGAGGACGCGGCGATCAGGCTTGCGGTGGACGGCTGCCGGCTGCTTGCCGCCGCGGGGCAGGCCGACATGGTGTGGGGGCACCCAAGCGTCAGGGACCCGGATGGCCGCGGCGTCTGGATGAAGGCCTCCGGCTGGGGCTTCGAGGAGATCGACGCCAGCCGGATCGTGCTCGTCTCGCCCACCGGTGACGTGCTGGCCGGAACCGGGCCGCGGCACATCGAGTACCCGATTCACACCGAGATCATGGCGGCGAGGCCGGACCTGGGCGCGGTGGTGCACACGCACTCCGCCGCCGCCTGCCAGTTCGCCGCGCTCGGCGTGCCGCTGCTTCCGCTCGACCATGCGGGATCGCTGTTCTGCTATCCGGAGATTCCCCGATTCGGCGTGACCGGCGGGCTGATCAAGAACCGGTCGCTCGGCGAGGCGCTCGCCGCCGCGCTCGGTGACGCGATCGCCATCCTGCTGCCGCAGCACGGGATTGTCACGGCGGGGCCCGACCTGCCCGCCGCCGTGATGACCGCGGTGCTGCTCGACCGGGCCTGCCGCACCCAGCTCGACGCGATGGCGGCGGGGCCGGTGCGGGTGTGGGGACAGGAAGCGGACACCGTCGCCAAGCGTGCCGACGTGTGGGCGCCGGGGCAGCTGCGGGCGGGGTATGAGTACCTGCTGCGCCAGGCTCCTCGCCTGCCTCGCGAGGGCATAGGCGGAAGTTAGCAGGACAAAACTGTCCATGCAAGGAAAGGATGAGCATGCGTCTTCGCCATGTAATGGCTGCGTTGTTCAGCCAGGACCTCAACGTGGAGGACACCACGTTCGGCCTTCCCGCGGCGAACCTCAACGTCATCTACCCGGACGGCCAGCCGGCCTTCGACACGAACAACGCCGACGAGGTCAACTGGTCCGGCGAGATCGCGCTCGACGTGGAGTCGGCGCACGCCGTCGCGCCCGCGGCGACCATCGACCTGGTGGTCTCCATGAGCGACCAGGACGCCGACATCCTCAGCGCGCTGAAGTACGTGGTGGGTCACCATCTCGGCTCGGTGCTTTCGCAGAGCTACGGCGAGGCCGAGATCTGCCAGGGCCCGTCGATCACCAAGGCGGATGAGCTGCTATTCGCCGCCGCCGCTCTCCAGGGCATGTCGGTGTTCGCCTCCTCCGGTGACGACGGCGGCGCCCTGCCGACCTGCGACGGCACCTCGTTCTTTCGGTGGCACCAGCGCGGGCTCACCGCAGTGGGCGGCGATCACCGCGCTCGCCGACCAGGCCGCGCACCACCGGCTCGGCTTCCTCAACCCCGCCCTCTACCTGCTCTCGCACGGACCGAAGGCCGGCTACATCTTCCACGACGTGACCACCGGCAACAACAGCGTCTCGCTGACCGACGCGAACAACAACCCGGTGAACATCACCGGCTACTCGGCGGGCAACGTCTGGGACCCGGTGACCGGCATCGGCACGCCGGACGTGGCGCACCTGCTCAAGTTCCTGCACTAGCTCATCGGTTGGGCAAAGGTCCCCCGGCGCACCGCTTCGGGGGACCTTTCGCTTCGTTTCTGAGCCTCAGCGCTGTCAGCGGCCTCAGCCTCGCGGCAGCAGCTCCGCGAGCAGGGAGCCGACCCTGGCCGCGGGCTCCCGCGCGGCGGCGAGCACGTCCTTGTGGTCGATCGGCTCCTGCGACAGCCCCGCGGCCGGGTTGGTGACCAGCGAAATGCCTAGCACCTCGGCGCCCAGGTGCCGCGCGGCGATCGCCTCCATCACGGTGGACATGCCGACCAGATCGGCGCCAGCGGTGCGAAGCATCCTGATCTCGGCTGGCGTCTCGAAGTGCGGCCCGGGGAGTCCGGCGTAGACACCCTCGGGCAGTGCCGGGTCGAGTTCCCGCGCCATCGCGCGCAGCCGCCCGGAGTACACCTCAGTAAGGTCGGTGAACCGGGATGGCACCTGCGGCGGCAGCGGTCCCGTGAGCGGGGAGCGGCCGGTGAGGTTGATGTGGTCGCTGACCAGGACCGGCTGGCCCACCCCAAAGGCAGGGTTGATGCCGCCCGCCGCGTTGGTCAGCACGATGGTCCGGCACCCCGCCGCGACGGCCGTACGCACGCCGTGGGTGACCGCGTTCGGGTCGTGCCCTTCGTATAGATGAATGCGCCCCAGGTAAGCCAGGATGTGCAGTTTTCCCATTCGGATATACCGGACGGATGGTGCATGACCCTTTACGCTCGGTTGCGCAAAGCCGCCCAGGTCTGCGAGGGATATCTCCGCCACGGTGGTGCCGAGCGCGTCCGCTGCGGCGAGCCAGCCCGAGCCGAGGACAACTGCGGCGTCGAAACTCTCGGCACCGGTTTGGCCACGCAGCGCCGCGGCGCTCGCCTCGGCCAGCGCGAAGGGATCGGTTGTCATGGGCCGATCATCCCGCAGTTGGCCAGCGGATGTCACGGTGCGTGTTATAGGCCGGTGATCAGCGTCACAGAATGGCAGGTAAGCCACGAAGCCTTTCTTTGTGAAGTCACGGGCGGCCCATGTTTCTTTCTGGCATCGTTGATCAACGGCGGTGGATGGGTGCGATATATGCACGACATGGACCGAAGGGACTGCGTTGTCACGACATCGGACAGCGATGCTGGCGGAGCGACCGCGAGCGTCGGACGACGACTCGCTGACTCCTGTCGCTGGCCCGGCTGGCACCGGCCCCGCGAGCACCATCCCGGCAGGATCGCGGAGCACGCGCAAGAAGAAGCGCGGGCTGCTGCGGCGGACTGGCATCGCGGTGCCCGCGGCGTGTCTCGCCCTGCTGCTCGTCGTGGTGGTGTGGGGAGCGGCCAAGGTCATGAACCCGAAGGGCACCGGCGCGAGCAGCCTCTTTGAGTCCATCGACGGCCTCGGCAACAGCGGCTCGGTCGCGTTGCTCGAGCAGGAGCGGCAGACGCTGATCGCGATGACCGCCGCGTCGAAGACCCTCACGGTCGCGGCCAAGCCGGTGACGGCCAATCCCTCGGAGATCCTGGCGGCGGAGAACTCGAGCACGTCGACCTCGACCCAGACCACCGGCGGCACCGGCGTCACTACGCTGGCGGTGCCCGCGGACCCCACAGCCGCCGAGCAGACCGGCAAGAGCATGCTCGCGAGCTTCGGCTTCGACACGGCGACGCAGTGGCCCTGCCTGTACCAGCTGTGGCAGCGCGAGAGCGGCTGGAACGTGTACGCGGAAAATCCCTACTCCGGCGCGTACGGCATCCCGCAGTCGCTGCCCGGCAACAAGATGGCCTCGTCCGGCTCGGACTGGCAGACGAACCCCGCTACGCAAATCAATTGGGGTCTTGGCTACATTAAGTCGACCTACGGCACGCCCTGCGGCGCGTGGCAGAACGAGGTTAATTACGGCTACTACTGACCTGCATTGGCGATGTGAGCCGAGCGGAGAAATCACCTTAAATGGCGGATGTGATCTTGGTCACGTCTGCCATTTAGTTTGCCCAATTTATACGTTTAATCAACGCTTTTCCTTGCCCCGCCTGGGTTGCAAGATGAACTGTGATCTGTATCACGTACCATGACAACGTTTAACCCGGCGATTCTTTGGGATTTGCATTTGCGGAAGCACCCTGGCCGCGTGATGGTTACCACCTGGGTGGCCTGGCACCCTGACCCGTGCCAAGTCCGCGGCCCAGCGCATGCGCTTTCTCCGAATGCTGATTGCCGGAGGGGGAATCGCGCCCGCTCGTCAAGGGTGACGGCAGACGTTGACCGCACGGTGCGGTAACGCGTCCAACTGAAGGCTCTCCTTTGGCACGGCAACTGCCACGCCTCGGTTCGATCAACCTTTCTCGCAGGGTCACCGTTCTCGTCGTTGGAGGCGTGCTCTGCCTCACGGCGACCGGGACCGTGGCCGCCCTTGGACGGGCATCGCCAGCGTCGCCGATCGCGGCCGCTGATGTCAGTTACGTTCACTCACAGACCAATGGCCGCGCGGCCCGGGCGGCTCAGGCCGTCCTCACCAGCCAGATCGTCATCATGCGGGCGGCGGGCCGGGCCGCGGCCGCGCGGGCCGCGGCGAACGCCGCACGCGCGGCGGCCCAGCGCGCCGTGGCGGAGCGCGCGGCGGCGGAGCGCGCGGCCAGGGCTCGTGCCGCGGCGGCGCGCGCCGCCGCAGCACGAGAGGCGGCCAGGCAGGCCGCCGCTCAGGCGGCGGCACAGCGGGCCGCGGCCGAGCAGGCGGCGGCACAGCCGCCAGCGGTGCAGCAAGTCTCAGTGCAGCAGGTTCCCTCGGGGACGCCACAGCAGATCGCCGAGCAGATGCTCGCCGAATACGGCTGGGCGGGCCAGTTCTCCTGCCTCGACTCGCTGTGGCAGCAGGAAAGCGGCTGGAACGTGTACGCGGAAAACCCGAGTTCGGGCGCGTACGGGATTCCGCAGGCGCTGCCCGGAGGGAAGATGGCGTCCGCCGGCTCGGACTGGCAGACGAACCCGGCTACGCAGATCCGCTGGGGTCTTGGCTACATCCAGGGCAGCTACGGCTCCCCGTGCGCCGCATGGGGGCACGAGGAAGCTTTCGGCTGGTATTAGGCACAAGCGGGGCCCGGATCATCATCCGGGCCCCGTTCGTCATCCCCGGACGGCCGGCCGGCAGCCCGGAGATCCCGTGCGCGACAGCGAATATACGAACACGTTATGAATTCATCCAGTTACTCATTGTGAGAAAACGAGATGGATTTGCCGAAGTGGCTCAGCTCACACAGGTTACCGGCAGGTAACGGTAATCCAGGCGAGAGCGGCGATTCGTGCCTGCAATGGCTCACCGACTGTCCTGAACAGGGGAAACGGCGGAATGCCAGCGCAACGGGGGCGTGTTATACGACGCGATTGCAAACAACAGCACCTCGCCCGCGAGATCAATGGCCGCCCTGAGCGGCCGGCGCCTTGCCCCCGCGCCAGATCCGCGTGCCGATGCCTGCCGCGCCTTTTCCCTCCGCGCGGATGGTGGCGTCAGAGGTGGAAAGCGATCGCGCATAGCGCGAATGACCAAAGGTTCTCTTTTGGCAAGGCATTTCCCCCTGCCCTCGTTCTTCTCCGGCAAGCGTGCCCGGGTGGCGACGGTGGCCGCCGCCGGCACCCTCACCGTCGCGACGGCCATTTCCGCTGCCGCCGCCGTGCTCCCCGCCACCACCGCCGCGGCCTCGTCGAGCACCGCCACCGCCTCGCCGACCGCGTTCGATCACCGCCAGGTGACGATGGCGGCGCACGCCGTGCGGACCACCGACGCTCTCGCGGGCAAGCAGGTGGCGGCCTTCGACCACATGCGCGCCGCGGCCGAGCACCACGCCAGGGAAGTCGCCTCGAGCAAGGCGGCCGCCGCCAAGGCCGCCGCGGCGAAGGCTGCCGCGGCGAAGGCCGCCGCGCATAAGGCCGCGCTGGCGAAGGCTGGCGCTGCCAAGGCTGCCGCTGCCAAGGCTGCCCACCCCACCGGCTCGCCGCGGCAGATCGCGCAGCAGATGCTTGGCCAGTTCGGCTGGAAGGCAAGCCAGTTCTCCTGCCTGGAGCCGCTCTGGTACCACGAGAGTGGCTGGAACCCGAGCGCCATGAACCCGAGCTCAGGCGCGTACGGCATCCCGCAGGCGCTGCACGGATCGCTGATGGCCAGCGCCGGTTCCGACTGGCAGACCAACCCCGCCACGCAGATCCGCTGGGGACTCGGCTACATCCACGACCGCTACGGCTCGCCGTGCGGCGCGTGGACGCACGAGCAGTCCGCCAACTGGTACTGATCGGACCGCGATAGCAACGCAGCAGGCCCGGTTCCCTAGGGGAACCGGGCTTGCTGGCTTGTCTTGCGAGCCGGTCAGCTCGTGACGATCTGGAAGGTAGACAGTATCTTCTCGGCCGTGGGCAGCGTCTCCTGGTCGAAGTTGCTTGACGGCGACCGGAAGTAGAACGCGTAGTCTTGCGCCCCGGCGGAGGTCGGCGCGTGGTAGAAGATGTCGTCCGCGGTGTACTGGACTCCCGCTCCCTTGAAGTTCCAGTGGAACTTCCAGATTGCGCCGTTGGTGTGCCTGACCGGAACCGGATCGATGGCCTCCAGCTTGTAACCGGGGTACGTCCCGTTGCCCACGGCCTGCTTCTCGACGCTATGCGCCGCGACGACCATGTCCGGGGTGGCCTGCGACGTCATGTCGACCTCGAACTTCATGTTGTCGGGGCCGAGGAAGTCGGTGACCGGGCCGCTGCGCTGCTCCTTCCAGCCCGACGGAATGTCGATCGTGAATCCGGCGACGGCGGGACTTCCCGCGTCTGCCGCGGTCACCGTGTACGAGGTGAAGCCCGACGGGAGCACCGTAGACGGGTCGTTCAGCGCGTTGACCGACTTGTACTTGACCGGCGTGTCCGCCACCGAGGGTGCCGGGGTGCCCGTGCCGCCGGCGGTGCTCGTGTTGCCCGCGTTGGCGGCGTTCTCGTTGGTCTTGTTCTTGTTCAGTGCCAGCGCCGTCCCCACGCCGATCGCGGCCGCGATGATGACGGCCACCGCGAGCCAGATGACCCAGCGTGCCCCGCCCCGGCGCCGGCCCGCCCGGCCGCCGCCTGAGCCCGGCGCGTACTGCTGCGCGAGGTCCGGGTACTGCTGCGAGGGACCTGCGTACTGGCCGCCCTGGGGAGCGTACGGACCGGCGCCCGGCGTGTAGGGTGCCGTGCTGCCCGCGTACGCGGCCGCCGCCGCGTTGCCGTGCCCGTAGCCGGATCGCGGGTCCTGAGCCTGGGGGGCCGGGCGGGATGGCTGCGCCGGGCTCGCGGGGCTTGCCGGGCTCGCCGCGGAGAACGTCGGTGTCATCCGGTCGGATGGCTTCGAGGCGGTGAACGACGGCGTGGGCCGGGGAGGCGCAGGATTGCGCTGTTGCCCGGAGCCCGGCGGGACGGGCCGTGGCTGCGGCGGCGCCGCCGTGTCCTCCCGCGCCACCGGGATCGCGACCTGGGTGGGACGGTAGCCGAGCGGGCCGTCGTCGGCGATCACGGTCTCCGCGCCGCGGTCGCTCTCCGTGACCGGACGGGCGTCGAGCAGCGTGGCCGCGGGCTTCGCCTCTCCGGCCACGGCATCGGCGGCCGCCGGCTCCGCAGCCGCACCGGCCTCGTCCTCGGTCTCCGCCTTCGCCTTCGGCGCGACCTTGGCCGGTGCCGGTTCCTGTTGCGCCGCCTGCTCCGCGTCGCTGCCGGAGCCCGCCGCGCCCGGCGCGGCCACCGCCTTGGCGGCGAGTTCAGCATCGGCCTCGGCGGCGGCCGCGGCCGCGGCAGGCTCCTGCACGCCGGCTGCTTCGGGCGCCTCATCCCGCGAGGGACTCTTCGGCGGGGTCACCGGGGCGGACACCCCTGGGGCGGCCGGTGGTGGCACGAACTCGGCGAGTGCCGTCGGCGGGTGCGCCACGGCGGGCTTCTCGGCGGGCGCTTCGGTGAGCCGCGGCAGCACCTGTGCGAACATCCGCGCCGCTGCCCCCGCGGACGGCCGGGTGGACGGATCGCGGCGCAGCAGCGCGGCGATCAGCGGCGCGAGCTCGCCGGCGTGCGGCGCCACGGGTGCGTCCTCGTTGATGATCGCGGACATCGTGGTGATCGCGCCGCCGCGCTGCTCGTACGGCCCGCGCCCCTCCACGGCCGCGTAGAGCGTGGCACCGAGCGACCACAGGTCGGAGCCGGACGTGGCGTCGCCGCCCCGGATCCGCTCGGGCGCGGTGAACCCGGGTGAGCCCATGACCATCCCGGTCTGCGTGAGCCGGGGGTCGCCCTCGAACTGGGCGATGCCGAAGTCGGTAAGCACCGCGCGCTCGTCCCAGCTGTCGCCGATTTTGTCGGTCGCGATCAGGACGTTGCTCGGCTTCACGTCGCGGTGCAGCACGCCTGCGGTGTGCGCGGCCGCGAGCGCGGACAGCAGCTGCTGGCCGATCCGGCAGGTGCGCGCCGCGGAGAGCCGGCCCTCGACGGTGAGCACCGCGTCGAGTGACCGCGAAGGGACGAGTTCCATGACGATCCAGGGACGGCCGTCTTCCTCGGCGACGTCGTACACCGCGACCACGCCGCGGTGCGACAGGCGCGCGGCGGTCCGTGCCTCGCGCAGCGTGCGCTGGTAGGCGTTGCGCTTCTCGTCCTCGCCGATCATGGCCGAGATCACGACCTCTTTGACCGCCACGTCACGGTCAAGAAGCTGATCGCGCGCACGCCACACCACGCCCATGGCTCCACGTCCGATGGGGTGCTGCAGGTTGTATCGCCCGGCGATGACCCGTCCTGTCATAGGGGGCATAGCCGGACCATATCAGCGATTAGGGGTGGCTGCCGATTGACAGCAACGGGCCGGCGGCCTCGGCAAAGAAATCGTTGCCCTTGTCGTCGACAATGATGAAGGCGGGAAAGTCCTTGACCTCGATTTTCCACACCGCCTCCATGCCAAGTTCCGGGTATTCCAGCACTTCAACCTTGGTAATGCAGTCCTGCGCGAGTCGCGCGGCAGCGCCGCCGATCGAGCCGAGGTAGAAGCCGCCGTAGCGCTTGCACGCCTCCGTCACGGCCGCGGACCGGTTCCCCTTGGCCAGCATAACGAACGACCCTCCGGCTGCCTGGAACCGCTCCACGTAGGAGTCCATCCGGCCCGCCGTGGTCGGCCCGAAGGACCCCGACGCATAGCCCGCGGGAGTCTTCGCGGGACCCGCGTAGTAGACGGGGTGATCGCGCAGGTAATCGGGCATCGGCTCACCCGCGTCGAGCCGCTCGGCGATCTTCGCGTGGGCGATGTCCCTGGCGACGATCACCGTCCCGGTCAGCGAAAGCCGCGTCTTTACCGGGTACTTGGTCAGCTCGGCGCGAATCTCGGACATTGGCCTGTTGAGGTCGATGGCGACGACCTCCGCCGCGTCGTCGGTGACCGACGCGGGGTCGGGCAGGTACTGCGCCGGGTCGGTCTCGAGCTGCTCAAGGAAGACGCCGTCGCGGGTGATCTTGCCGAGCGCCTGCCGGTCAGCGGAACACGAGACGGCGATCGCCACCGGGCAGGACGCCCCGTGCCGCGGCAGCCTGATCACCCGCACGTCGTGGCAGAAGTACTTGCCGCCGAACTGCGCGCCGATCCCGATCTTCCTGGTGATGTCAAGAACGGTCTGCTCGAGCTCCAGGTCCCTGAAACCGTTGGCGTCAAGCGATCCCGCGGTGGGCAGGGTGTCGAGATACCGGGCTGAAGCATATTTGGCGGTCTTGAGCGCGAACTCCGCACTGGTGCCGCCGACCACGATGGCCAGGTGGTACGGCGGGCAGGCCGAGGTACCGATGGTCCGGATCTTCTCCTCGAGGAATGAGGCCATCCGGGCCGGGTTCAGCACCGCCTTCGTCTCCTGGTACAGGTACGACTTGTTAGCCGAGCCGCCGCCCTTGGCCATGAACAGGAACTTGTACGCGTCGCCATCCGTCGCGTAAAGCTCAATCTGTGCGGGCAGGTTCGACCCGGTGTTCTTCTCGTCCCACATGGTCAGCGGCGCCATCTGCGAGTAGCGCAGGTTGAGCTGGGTGTAAGCGTCGTACACCCCGCGGGCCAGGTGCTCCTCGTCACGCCCGTCGGTGAGCACTCCCTGGCCGCGCTTGCCCATCACGATGGCCGTCCCGGTGTCCTGGCACATGGGCAGGATGCCGCCGGCCGCGATGTTGGCGTTCTGCAGCAGGTCGCGCGCGACGTAGCGGTCGTTGGGCGAGGCCTCGGGGTCGTCGAGGATGGACCGCAGCTGCCGCAGGTGCGACGGGCGAAGCAGGTGGGCGATGTCCCGGAAGGCGGTCCGGCTCAGCAGCGTGAGCGCCTCAGGATCAACTGACAGGAACGACCGCCCGAACGCCTGCGTCGCCTCGACGCCGGCTTCGGCGATCTTCCGGTAGGTGGTCTCGTCGTGCCCGAGCGGCAGCAGATCCGTGTAGGAGAACTCAGCCATAGCTCAAGCTTAGGACCGCACGGCAGCCCCAACGGGCGTGAGTTTCGTCGCTATGGTTCTGCATGGATATTTTGCGGGCGTATACCGAACTTCCCGACTTGTTTGGGTATCCGCAACCTTGTATCGTGACGGTGTGCGGCGGCGCTGCGCCACGCGGTGCCCCCGTCCGCTGTGGACTTGCTCGCCACGCAGTGCCCCCGTCTGCGGAGGCTGAGCGGCGGCGCCGTCGCACTCGAACAGGCTTCAGCCTGTTCGAGTACCTCCGGTGCTCTTCCAAGATCTGTTCTCGTCTTTTGCCGTGGGGGACGACCCCCCACACCCCCCGATGCGCGCTGCGCGCGCAAGGCTTGGGTGGTTAGACCGGAGTCAGGGATGCGAAGGCCTTGCGGATGCGGGCGATCACTTCTTCGGGATTCTGGAAGAGCTCTCCCCACGTGAAGTGGACCACCTTGTAGCCAAGATCGCGCAACTGCTGGTCTCGTTTCAGCTGCCGGATGGCGGCGCGCTGATCGGAATACTTGATCGCGCCGTCCGCCTCGGCGATCACCCGGTGCCTGGGCCAGTAGAAATCCACGCTGTACCGGAAGTCCGGCCCGGTCACCGAGAACTGCAGCTCCGGAGCCTCCAGGCCGTGCTCATCGAAGACCACCCGAGCACACGACTCAAGTACCGATTCCGCGCCCGGGTCGGCGAACTCGACGACGCGCCGTGCCTTCCGGATGCCCGGCCACCGGGGACAGTCGTGACAGGTCGCAAGAAGCGCCGCCTTGGTGGTGAGATCCTCCCGCAGCGCCGAGTCGGCCGTCACGACCGCCGGCATGAAGGGCGAAACGCGCGCCAGGTCAACCACCGTCCGTGCCACCGAGGTCACCCGCGCCCCGAGTTGCTTGGTTACATGCCCATCGGGCAGCTCCGCCCTATGGAAGAAGATGCCGTCAGATTTGCGTCGGCCACTGCTCCTCATCCGCGTCCTGGTCATAGTCACCATGTCCGGCGGGGCTGGAAAGAGGTCAAGGCCGTGAATCAACGCGGCGGACTGATGACTGGCAACGCTGTCACGGCCAACCGAAGCGGCCGCCGCAATAACCAGGAGTGCATGGCCTCGCGCGGGACTCACGTTCGACCACTCGATGGCGGATCGCGTCGCGTAGACCGAGTACCAGACCCGAATCAGTCCTCCCGACCGGACGAGCGACCGGATTCGTCCATCAGACAGTCCCGCCCGCCGCCATTCGGCCGCGCTGAGAACCCTCATGTTACGTATTGCATCCAAATCTGCACGTTGCGTCACCATCTCATAATGCGTTCATTTCATGACGAAGTAAACGAATACCGAACGCACACGGCAAACCGCCCAGCCCTCGTCTTTGCTTAGGCGGCGACCACACATTGCTTACTCGGCGGCCAAAATCATCCACTCCTCTTAACTGGCAGCCATGCTTGCGCCCGATTTGCGGCAAATGTCGCACGCTCGGCTAAGCAGAGTGGTGATCGGAGACATTCCGCTAAGCAGAGTGGCGGGCGGTCGGCCCGGAGAAGGGGGCGGGTGGTCGGCCCGGAGAGGCCTGGAAAGGTCAGCGGTTGGCTAGGCGGGGGAGGAGGAGGGCGGCGCAGGTGATGGACGCTACGGTGGCGCCCGCCAGGACCGTCGCGTCGAGCCAGAGGTTGGTCGCGGTGCCGATGAGCAGGCCGCGCAAGGCCTCGACCTCGTAGGTCAGCGGGTTGACCTTGGAGATCACCTGGAGCCAGCCGGGCATGATCGACGCCGGGTAGAGCGCGGATGAGCTGAAGAAGAGCGGCATGGTGATGGCTTGTCCGATGCCCATGAGCCGGTCCCGCGCCACCACAAGCCCGGCGATGGACATGGACAGGCAGGAGAAGAAGGCCGACCCCAGGGCCAGAACAAGAGCCGCCCCGATGAGCCGGAGCGGGTTGGCGGTCAGGGACACTCCCAGGAGCGCCGCGATGATCACGATCATCACGCCCTGGACTAGCGAGCGGACGCCGGACGCGAATGCTTTCCCTGTTATCAGGGCCGAGCGGGGTGTCGGCGTGACCATGAGCTTGGTCAGCACGCCTGCGTCGCGTTCCCAGATGATCTGGATGCCGTAGAAGATCGCGATGAACAGGGCGGACTGCGCCATGATGCCCGGCGCCAGGTAGGCGAGGTAGGGAATCCCCGCTGGCGTCGGGATCGCGTGCACGCGGGTGAAGACCTCGCCGTAGATGAGCAGCCACAGCGCCGGCTGGATCGCCCGGGTGTACAGCTCGGTCCTGTCGTGCCTGATCTTGCGCAGTTCGACCCAGCACAGCGTCACGATGCGGCTGGACAGCCGGCCGACGGAAGAGATGAACCCGTCAGCCAAGCCGGCGGGCGGTGCGCCGGGCGCGGCGTACGTCACGGATGCCTCCTTCTTCTGCGGTCTTGTCGAGGGTGTCGCCGGTGTAGTGGCGGAATACGTCGTCGAGCGTGGCGTCCTCTCCTAGTCCGCCGCGCAGCGTCGCCGGAGTACCGGTGACTCGGATCTTGCCCCGGTGCATCAGCGAGATCCGGTCGCAGTAGCTGTCAGCCTCGTCCATGTAGTGGGTGGTCATCAGCACGGTCATCTGGTGTTCCGAACGGAGGCGTGCGATGTACTCCCAGACCACGCCGCGAGCGATGGGGTCGAGGCCGACGGTCGGCTCGTCGAGCACCAGCAGCCGCGGCGCGCTGATCAGGGACTGCGCGAGTTCGAGCCGTCTGATCATGCCGCCTGAGTAGGTGCCTGCCAGCCGCCCGGCGGCCTCGGTGAGTCCCATGGCGTCGAGCGCCTCGGAGACCCGCTGCCGGCGGAAGCGCCGCGGCACGTCGAACAGCCTGGCGAACAGCTCCACGTTTTCCACGCCGGTCAGGTTGGCGTCGGCGGACAGTGCCTGAGGCACGTAGCCGATGGCCCGCCTGACCCGCATCGGGTGCGCGGTCGCGTCAATGCCGAAGACACGGACCGTGCCGGTAAATGGCTTGAGCAGCGTGGTGAGCATCCTGATGGTGGTGGTCTTGCCCGCGCCGTTCGGCCCGAGCAGGCCGTACATCTCCCCGGGCGCTATCGCCAGGTTCACGTGGTCGACGGCCAGGTGCGTGGCGAACTGGTAGCTCAGGTCCACGCAGTCGACGGCGTTGGTCAGGGTCTCGGCAGGGGTGATCGAGGCGGCGCTGACGCTCACAACTTCTCCATCTGCTCGGCGAGCCGGGTCAGTGCGGGGATGGCGGCCACGAGGGCGCGCCGGTCGGAGTCGGACAGGACCCCGATGGCGCGGCCCGCGAGATCTGTCCTGATGTCCTGCCACTGCTCGATTCGCGCGGCGCCCGCCTCGGTGAGGGTCAGCCGGACCGAACGCCCGTCCGTCTCCACTCGATCCCGGCTGAGCAGGCCGTCCTCGGCGAGCTTGCTGACCATCGTGCTGACGCTGTTGGGTGCGAGCCGCAGTTCCGCCGCCGCCTCGGCGACGCCAATGCCCGGCCGCCTCGCGGCAAGTCGCAGCAGCTCAGAACGGGCGGGCGGTAGCGCCTGCGCCTGCACGGAGGCCCGGACCGCGCGGCGGGCCACCCGGCGCACGGCGCCGATCGCGGCGAGGAGTTCGGCCGCCTCGGCTTTGGCCGGCTTGGCCGGCAACGCCTGCGATGTGGCACTTACATCGTTCACAGAGCTAACTATAAATGCATAGCCCGTCACCGCCAAGAGGGGCACAGTGGTTACAGACGAGATAGATGTTCGTGATACCAAATCTAGTCACGGACAGTCATCATGTGTGTACTGGGATCTTGCGGGTAGCGGGTGGCGAATTCCGAAAACCCCGTGCGAGCGGATGGGTCTGAGGGGTGGAAGTGACTCCTGTTCATCGCACCCCGCCTCAGAGATCCGACGTGCCCGCCACCGCCAGGGTTGCCAGTGTTCGAAGGAGCGCACATGGCGACTACGTCAGAGACCACGACTAGCAGTCCGTACATCCGGAGTCTCATACCGGCCCGCATCGACCGATTGCCGTGGTCCAAATTCCACACCCAGCTGGTCGTGGCGCTGGGTGTCGCGTGGATTCTCGACGGTCTCGAGATCACCATCGCGAGCAGCGTCGGTCCCGACCTGACGTTGCACAACACGCTCAACATGTCAGCGGGCGCGGTCAGCGACATCGCCTGGTGGTACCTGATCGGCGAGGTAATCGGCGCCCTGTTCTTCGGCCAGTTGTCTGACAAACTCGGTCGGCGGAACCTGTTCATGATCACGCTTGGCGTGTACCTGGTCGGTAGCGGCCTCACCGCGGTGACGCCGAACGGCGGCCACTGGTTCATCTTCCTCTACGCCACCCGCATCATCGCGGGCATGGGCATCGGCGGCGAGTACGCCGCGATCAACTCGGCGATCGACGAGATGATCCCCGCCAGGTTCCGCGGCCGCGTCGACCTGGCCGTCAACGGCACCTACTGGGCGGGTGCGATCCTCGGCACGATCATCACCCTGTGGGCGCTCAACCACATCACGCCCGAGTGGGGCTGGCGGGTCGCCTATCTGGCAGGACCGATCCTCGCGCTGGTCATCATCTACGTCAGGCGTAGCCTGCCCGAGTCGCCGCGCTGGCAGATCATGCACGGCAGGCAGCGGGAGGCGGAGGCGTCGATCAAGCAGATCGAGGACCACGTGGCGGCGACCACGGGCAAACTCCCGCCGGTCGACGAGAGCAAGGAACTGGAGATCCGGCCCACCGAGAACATCGGCTACCTGCACCTGCTGCGGGTGATCTTCCAGCACTACCCGACCCGCGGCGTGCTCGTCGCCGCGCTGATGATCACCCAGTCCTTCCTCTACAACGCGATCTTCTTCACCTACGGCCTGGTACTGGAGTTCTTCTTCCACGTCAGTGCCACCAGCACCGCATACTACTTCTTCGCGTTCGCCGCGGGTAACCTGCTCGGCCCGCTCACCCTCGGCCGGCTGTTCGATACGGTAGGCCGCCGGAAGATGATCTCGGGCACGTACATCCTGGCCGGCATCCTCCTCGCGATCACGGCGGAGCTGTTCAGGCAGGGAGCGCTGAACGCGACCACGCAGACGCTCTGCTGGGCGGTGATCTTCTTCTTTGCCTCGGCAGGCGCGAGCGCCGGCTACCTGACCGCGAGCGAGGTCTTCCCCCTGGAGGTCCGCGCGAAGGCCATCGCGGTGTTCTTCGCCATCGCGCAGCTCTTCGGCGCGTTCGGCTCGCACTGGTACGGCCACCTGATCGGCAACGGCACCGACAGGAACAGCCTGTTCGTCGGCTACCTGGTCGGCGCCGGTGCGATGATCATCGGCGGTATCGTCGCGATCTTCTTCGGCGTCGACGCGGAGGGCAAGGCGCTGGAGGACATCGCCAAGCCGCTGTCGGTCATCGGCAAGCCGGCCACGGCCATCTTCCGGTCCGGCGCCGACCGGGAGGGGATCGACGACATAGCGGGGCCGGCGCCGATTCCCGGCCAGCGTTACGCCGAGCACGACGGTCCCGCGACCACCCGGCCGGACGACGATCCCCTCGCCTAGCCAAGAAGGAATCACAACCGCAAAGCGATAAGCAGAGCGGGAACACGAGTGCCGCAAACACCGGGCTTAGAAATTCAGCCAGTGCTTGCGGCACTCGTATTCGACGTCCTTGCCGCTGAAATGCGCCGCCTCTGAGCGCTTCACCGCCAGGTACGCCGTCGACCGCAGCGCCCCAAGCACGGACATCAGATAGGAGTCTGCCTCGAGCGCGTCGAGTGCCGCACCCAGTGAAGACGGCAGGCGGAATACAGAAAGCCGATCCCGTTCCGATGGATCGAGGACAGCTGGGTCGACAAGCAGCGGCTCGCCGGGATCGAGCGACCGGCGGATACCGTCGATTCCCGCGTAGATGAACGCGCCGAGGGTGAGATACGGGTTACCCGTGGAGTCCACCGGCTTGAGCTCGAGATTGACCGAGCCTGCCGAACCGATCGGCGAGCAGATCCGCAGCGCGGCCTCGCGGTTGTCCGGGCCGTAGCAGGCGAACGCGCCGGACCACATCTGCGGCGCGAGCCGCCGGTAGCTGTTGACGGTGCCGCAGCTCAGCGCCACTAGGCCAGGCAGGTGCGCGAGCACGCCCGCGAGAAAGTGATAGCCGAGAGAGGAGAGCCCGTACTGACCGGAGGGATCCGCGAAGGCGTTGGTTCCTGAAGCCCACAACGACGCGTGCAGGTGGGCGCCGTTGCCCGCCTGCTCCGGCAGCGGCTTGGCCGCGAAGCTGGCCCACAGCCCGTGCCGGATCGCGATGGCCCGCGCGGTCTCGCGCAGCAGGACATGGTTGTCCGCGGCGCGTAGCGCCGTCGCGTGCCTGATGGGTACCTCTTGCTGGCCGTGGCCAAGCTCGGGGTAATAGTGTTCGACCTCTAGACCCTGTTTGATCAGCGCATCGACGAGGTCGATCGTATAGTCGTGCGCCAGGTGGAAACCGGTAGCAGAGTAACAGAGGCTTTCGTCAATGGGGGTAAACGATGCGCCTTCGTGACGTCCAAGGCTGAATTCCGGCTCGAAAGAGGCCTGGAGTTCGTATCCTTCCGCGGCCAGTTCCGCGATCGCCTGCTTGAGAAAGGTGCGCGCGCACCCGTCCCATGGGGTCCCGTCCGGGCTGACCTGGTCGGCGAGCATGGCGGCCGCGCCCGGCGCGTACGGCAGCGTGACGAACGTGTCCGGGTCGGGCTTGATCCGGACCTCACCGACCGGTCCCATTCCCTCGACCGGGGACAGTTCGTCGACCATCGACATCGCCATCATCGCCCGGGTGTGCCCGATGCCCGATTCGATCCGCTCGGCAAGGCGGGCGGCCGCGGCGGATTTCCCCCGGACAATTCCGCCGTGATCGACGTAGAGAAACCGGACCAGCCTGATGTTTTCCCCTGCGGTCCGCCGCAGCACTTCCGTCATGGCGGAAAGGTATCGTCCTATCATGCCTCCGCGCTTCGCGCCTCGTGATCTTCGGGCTTCCGACGGCGACCGGGAGCGTGTCGTCGCGTTGCTGGGCGACGCACTCTCCGACGGCCGGCTTTCGCATGAGGAGTATTCCGAACGGATGCCGCTGGCTCTGACCGCGCGGACGCTGGGCGATCTGGCCGGGCTGACCGCCGATCTGACGGCGCCGGAACATCAGCCGGTCCAGCTTGACGATGGCCGGCCGGTCACGGCGCTGTTCGGCCCCGCGGAGCGGCGCGGGCGCTGGGTGGTGCCCGGCGCGATGACGTGCGTCGCCTCCGGCGGCGAGGTGGTGCTCGACATGCGCGAGGCGCTGCTGCAGGAGCATCACGTCGTGCTCACCGTCTACGCGTTCTTCGGCCGGGTGCGGCTGATCGTGCCCGCCGGGGTCGAGGTCGTGATGAACGGCACCGACATCCTCGGCCGCCAGCGTGGCGGCACGTCGCGCCGGGTGCCCACGTCGTCGGACGTGCCGGTGATCGAGGTCCGCGGCTACCTGGTCGCGAGCGAGGTGCTCGCCCGCACCCCGCCGCGCCCCCGCAGGTTCCTGCCGCCCTGGAGGAGAACTCCTTAGCCCGCGCTCGCCGCCGCGCGCTCGGGACCCCTGCCCTTCCCTCGTCGCTCCTCCCTCGTTCCTCGGTCGTCGCTCCTCAGTCCAGGTCAGGGGCGCGCGCTTTGACTCGCGCTCGGATTGCTCGCGCTCAGTCGTACTTGACGGCGCTGTAGGCGCTGAGCTTCCACAGGGCGTGCTCGCTGACGATCGAGCGGATCGTGCCCGACCGGGAGCGCATGACAAGAGAGTGCGTGGTGGCGCCGCCCGGCTTGTAGCGCACGCCTGCCATCAGTTCGCCGTCGGTGATGCCGGTGGCGGCGAAGAAGCAGTCCTCGGAAGAGACGAGATCGTCGGTGGTGAGCACCCGGTCGAGGTTGTGACCGGCGTCCAGCGCCCGGCGCCGCTCGTCATCGTCGCGCGGCGCGAGTTTGCCCTGGATCACGCCCCCCATGCACTTGAGCGCGCAGGCCGCGACGATGCCCTCGGGGGTGCCGCCGATGCCGAGCATCAGGTCGATGCCGGTGTCCGCGCGGGCCGCCATGATCGCGCCTGCCACGTCGCCGTCGGTGATCAGGTGGATCCGGGCGCCGGCCGCGCGGACCGCATGGATCAGGTCTTCATGCCTGGGCCGGTCGAGGATGACCACCGTGATGTCTTGCGGCGTGACGCCCTTCGCCTTCGCGACCGCCGCGATGTTCGCGCCGGGCGGCGCGTCGATGTCCACCACGTCCGCGGCTTCGTGCCCGGTGGCGAGCTTCTTCATGTAGAACACCGCGGACGGGTCGTACATCGAGCCGCGCTCGGCCACGGCGAGCACCGACACCGCGTTCGGCATGCCGTTCGCGCACAGCCGGGTGCCGTCGATCGGGTCGACGGCGACGTCGACCGCGGGGCCGGTGCCGTCGCCGACTTCCTCGCCGTTGAACAGCATCGGGGCGTGGTCCTTTTCGCCCTCTCCGATGACCACGACGCCCCGCATGGAGACGGAGTTGATCAGCGTGCGCATCGCGTTGACCGCCGCGCCGTCGGCGCCGTTCTTGTCGCCGCGCCCCACCCAGCGGGCGGCGGCCATCGCCGCGGCCTCGGTCACCCGGGCAAGCTCGAGTGCCAGGTTCCTGTTCGGCGCGTGGTCGGCGGGCTCGGGAGTGCCTGGCACGCCGGTCAGGTTGTCATCAGTCATGTCTTGTTACCCGCTCCGATCCTCGAGCCCAGCGCTTTACCTGGGCCCAGACGCTTAGTTGGGCTCAGCGTTCCATGCCTGGTCCAGTGCCCTGGTGAACAGTTCAGTCGGCTGCGCCCCCGACACGCCGAGCGCCATGTCGAACACGAAGAACGGGACGCCGCTGATCCCGAGCTGGCGCGCCTGCGCCTCATCCTGGCGCACCTCGTACGTGTAGGCGTCACCGTCGAGCACCTCGCTGACGGCTGCCGGATCGAGCCCGGCTTCCGCGGCGACTTCGGTGATCACCGCTCGGTCGAACACCTGCCTGGCCTGTGCGAAGTAGGCCTCGTTGACCCCGTCGAGCAGGTCCCGCTGCACGCCCTTGGCCAGTCCGAGGTGAATCACCCGGTGGATGTCGAACGTGTTGCCGATCGGCCGCTCTGGGTCGAAGCCGAGGCCCTCGGCATGCGCGAGGCCCGCCACGCGTTCCTCCGCCTGCCTGGCCTGAGCAGGCGACATGCCGTACTTCGTGCCGAGCATTTGCAGGTTGGTCTCGCCGCGGGACTCCCTGGGAAAGTCCGGGTCGAGTTCGAACGAGTGGAAGACCACCTCGACCTGGTCGCGATGCTCGAACGTGCCCAGCGCCTTCTCGAACCGCGCCTTGCCGACGTAACACCACGGGCAGACGACGTCGCTCCAGATATCCACGCGCATGGCTACAGCCTAGAATGCGGGCGGCCGGCAAGGTATCCCGCCCAGGTGTGACTTAAAAGGGGGCTTCCCCGTTCTTGTCATCCGGCAGGCCGCGATCCCCGGCCCTGGCACTCGCCGGCCCCGCATCCTCGGCCTCGCGGGCGGCCATGGCCGCGGTCAGCCTGGCGCGGGCGCCGTCAAGCCACTCGGCACAGATCGCCGCCAGTTTCTCGCCACGCTCCCACAGATCGAGCGACTGCTCGAGGGTGAGCCCGCCCGCTTCGAGCCGCCGTACCACGTTGGCGAGCTCGTCGCGTGCCTGCTCGTAGGAGATGGTTTCACGATCTGTCACGGGAAAAATCCTACTCGTGATCCGCGTGGACGGTCAGTTCGTCTTCGGCGAACCGAATGGTCAGAAGCTCGCCGCCGGAGACCTCCGCCGCCGAGCGGACGACGCCGCCGTCGGCGTGCTGCGCGATGGCGTAGCCCCGGCGCAGCGTTGCCGCGGGGGACAGGGCGAGCAGCCTGGCCTTGGTGTGCGCGATGTCGTCGCCCGCCCGGGTCAGGCTCGCGTCGAGGCACTGCCTGGCCCGCCGCGCGAGTGCGTCCACCTGCTCGGCCTGGCGTTCGATCTCGCGGACGGGATCGGCGATGGCGGGGCGCGACCTGGTGGCGTCGAGCCACGCCTGCTCGCGGTCGAGCCAGCCGCGCATGCACCGGCGGGCCCGGTCGCGCAGCTGAGTGACCAGAGCGAGCTGCTCGGCTACGTCGGGCACGATCCGCTTCGCGGCGTCCGTGGGCGTGGAGACGCGCAGGTCCGCTACGTGGTCGAGGAGCGGTGAGTCCTGCTCGTGCCCGATGGCCGAGACCACCGGGGTCCGGCAGGCGGCGACCGCTCGCAGCAGCGACTCGTCGGAGAAGGGGAGTAGGTCTTCGAGTGAGCCGCCGCCCCTGGCGATCACGATTACGTCGACCTCGGGGTCCGCGTCTAGCTTCTTGACCGCTTCGATGACCTCGCCGGCCGCGTACGGGCCCTGCACGGCGGACTGCTCGATCCGGAACCTGACGGCCGGCCAGCGTCGCTGCGCGTTCTGCACCACGTCACGTTCCGCCGCCGATCCACGGCCGCAGACCAGCCCGATGACGCCGGGCAGGAAGGGCAGCGGGCGCTTGCGCTCCCTGGAGAACAGCCCCTCGGCCGCGAGCTCCCTGCGGAGCTTTTCCAGCCGGGCGAGCAACTCGCCGATGCCCACCGCACGGATCTCGAGTGCGGTGAGGGCGAAGGAGCCGCGGGTGGCGTTGAAGTCCGGCTTGACGAAGATCACCACGCGGGCGCCCTCGGCCGGGTTCACCACTTCGAAGATCTGCCTGCTGCAGATCACCTGTGCCGAGACGGCCGCGATCGGGTCGCGCAGGGTGAGGAAGACAGTGTTGCCGCGCTTCTTGCACTCGGCGATCTGCCCTTCGACCCAGACCCGGCCGAGCTTGCCGATCCAGCCGCCGACAGCCTGCAGCACGGTGCGAACCGGCACTGGTGCTTCCGCGGATGTCTCAAGGGCCATGACTCAATTGTCTCTCGGGGGTACGACACGGCGTACGCCCCGCCGTCCCGGCGTGTCGGCCTGCTAGTTCGGCACGCCGGGACGGAGGAACGGGATCAGGCCTCGGACTCGACCTTGGCGATGCGGCGCTCGAACATGGCGACGACGTCCTCGCGCGCCGCGTGGCCCTTCTCGTAGGAGATGAGCTCGGCGAGCTGCTCGATCGAGAGGTTGCGGAGCCTGGCGCGCAGCGACGCGATCGACAGCTCGTCATAGTTGGCGATGGGAAGCGCGGCCGGCTCGGCCTCGCTACCCGCGGACGCCTCAGGCCCGACGGAGGCCTGGGGCTCGGCGACCGCCGCGGGCTCGGCCTCGGCGGTCGCCTCAGGCTCGGCCTCGGCGACTGCCGCGGCCTCCGGCTCAGCGGGGGCCTCGGACTCCACCGTGACCTCAGGGCCGACGGAAGCCGCTGGCTCTGCCACGGTTTCGGCTGCCACGGTCGCTGCCGTCGCGGGGACCTCGGGTTCTGCCGCTGCCTGTGGCGCGGCGTGCTTCGGGCGGATCCTGTCGGTGACCGAAAGCAGGGAGCCAATGCCGGCGAACATCGCCCGCAGCGCCGAGGCCGGGACGTCCTTCACGCGCTCGTTGACCGGGACGCGCATATCACACACTCCTCGGGAGAAAAACGATAGAGCTCCAGTCTGCCCGAGGAACCGCCGCGCCGTTGTGTCTTAATAAAGGTGCGACCTTCGCTTTTCTACCTTGGTACCAAAAATCGTCACCAAACGGACGCCGCACGTCTGCATGGGGTCATCCGCTAACAGCCGGGCGTCTGGCGGAGCGGCCGGCACGCTCGCCTACCATGGGAGGCATGTCTGAGACCCACCGACGGGTCCTGCTGGCAAAGCCTCGTGGCTACTGCGCAGGGGTCGACCGGGCCGTGCAAGCCGTGGAGATCGCGCTCGGCAAGTTCGGCGCACCGGTATACGTGCGCAAGCAGATCGTGCATAACACGCATGTGGTGAGCGAGCTCGAGAAGCGCGGCGCCATCTTCGTCGAAGAGACCGATGAGGTTCCCGAGGGCAGCGTGGTCGTATTCTCGGCGCACGGCATCGCGCCGCAGGTCCGCGACGAGGCGCGCCGGCGGAACCTGGTAGCCATCGACGCGACCTGCCCGCTCGTCACCAAGGTGCACAACGAGGCGAAGCGGTTCGCGGCCGGCGACTACGACATCCTGCTCATCGGCCACGAGGGCCACGAGGAAGTCATCGGCACCACCGGCGAGGCCCCGGAGTTCATCCACCTGGTGGACGGTCCCGGGGGTGCGGACGACGTCCAGGTGCGTGACCCCGCAAAGGTGGTCTGGCTTTCGCAGACCACGCTGTCTGTCGACGAGACGGTGCAGACGGTCTCGGCCCTCAAGACGCGATTCCCGCAGCTCATCGACCCGCCGAGCGACGACATCTGCTACGCCACGCAGAACAGGCAGGCCGCGGTCAAGGCGATCGCGCCCGACTGCGACGTGGTGATCGTCGTAGGCTCGCGTAACTCCTCCAATTCCGTCCGGCTTGTCGAGGTGGCCAAGGACGCGGGCGCGCGCGCCGCCTACCTGGTCGACGACGCGGGCGAGATGGACGAAAGGTGGCTGGCCGGCGTCACCACCGTGGGCCTGACAAGCGGCGCCTCGGTGCCCGAGGAACTGATCGCAGGGGTGCTCGGCAAGCTGGCCGCGCTCGGCTTCGGCGACGTCGAAGAGGTCGAGGCGATCAAGGAGCGGATGTCCTTCCAGCTCCCGCGCGAGCTCCGCAAGTAACTCCAGGATCATTCCGAACGGGTTCGTGCTTCGCCTACGGCAACGGGTCCGCCGTGACGAGTTCCGGCGCCGACAGCGGCCGCGCCGTCTCGGCCACCGCGTCTGGTGCGGTCAGTTCGGCCTCCACGACGCCGAGGGCCGCGAGCTTTCTCGCGCTGACCAGAACCCGCGTTTCCAGGGTCCCCACTGTCTTGTTGTAGGCGCCGACGGCGGACGTCAGCTCCTTGCCGAGGCGTTCCAGGTGTCCGCCCATGCCGGACAGCCTGTCGTACAGCTCCCTGCCGAGCTCGAACACGGCCCGCGCGTTCTCCGATAGCGCCTGCTGCTGCCAGGCGTACTGGACGGTGCGCAGCATCGAAATGAGTGTGGTCGGCGTCGCGATGTGCACCCGGCGGGCGAGCGCGTGTTCGAGCAGCGCCGGATCGTACTCGAGTGCGGGCGCGAGGAACGCCTCGCCGGGAATGAACATGACCACGAACTCCGGCGTCTCGGCGAGCGCCGACCAGTATGACTTGGAGCCGAGCTGGTCCACGTGCGCCTTCAGGTGCCTGGCGTGCGCGGCGATGCGCGCCTCGCGGGTCGCCTCGTCCGCCGCGGACGCGGCCTCCAGGTAGGCGGCGAGCGACACCTTGGAGTCGACAACCACGTTCTTGCCGCCGGCCAGTCGCACCACCATGTCCGGCCGCAGCCCGCCGTCGATGATGACCTGCTCGTCGAAGTCCACATGCGCCGCCATGCCCGCGAGCTCGACCACCCGGCGCAATTGGAGCTCACCCCACCGGCCGCGAGCCTCCGGCCGCTGCAGCGCGCTGACCAGCGCCCTAGTCTGCTCCCGAAGCTGGTCCGTGCCCTCCCTGGTGAACTTCACCTGCTGCGCGAGCTCGGTGTGCGACCTGATGCGCGCGTCGTCGGACTCCCGCAGCTGCCGCTCCACGCGGGCGAGTGTCTCCCGCATCGGCCCGACGAGCTGCTCGACGTCGAATCGCTGCGCGAGCTGTCCCTCGGCGAGTGCGGATTTCTCCGCCGCGGCCCGCTCGAGGATCGCCGCCCGCTCCTGGGCCGCGCGGGCCCGCTCTGTCGCGGTGGCGGCGACGGTGCCGAGCCGGTTGCGGGCGAGCAGGTAGCCGAGCGCGACGCCGATCGCGATCCCGGCAAGCAAGGCGAAGACGGTCATGGGTTCAGTATTCGACAGGGCACTGACAACCCAGAGGGTAGACACGCGAGGTAGCCGGAGAGAATAGGGAGCGTGCAGGCGGCCATCGAGGCGCGCGCGATCGGGCAGCGCGGACGTGCAAGGAGCGTTACGTTGCGTGACGCGTCGTTGACTATCGGGTGTGGTGAGCTGGTCGCCATCGTCGGCGGCGCGGGATCGGGCAAGACGACGCTGCTCGATGCCCTTTCCGGGCTGCGGCCGCCGTCCTCCGGCGTCGTCGTCAGGCAGAGCGCCGCATCGCAGATCGGTTATGTCCCTGACGCTGACACCCTCCCCAACGTGCTGCCGCTCGGCCGCGCGCTGCATTACACGGCGGGGCTCCGCGGCATCCGGGCGCCAGGCGGCCTGATCGACGGCATGCTCCGCCTCGCGAACCTGACGCGGAGCGCCGCCGTTGCTGTCGCCGACCTCGACCCGGGGGAGCGCAGGCGGGCCGCCATCGCGGCCGAACTGCTCGCCGGGCCCGAGCTGATGTTCCTCGAAGAGCCGACGGCTGGCCTCGACCCGGCCCAGGGCGCCGAAATCATGCGGCTGCTCCGCGGCCGCTGTGACGAGGGCATGACCGTGGTGCTCACGACGAACCGGCCGCTCGACGCCGTACGCTGCGACAAGGTTGCGGTCCTGGCCACCGGGGGGCACCTGGCCTACTACGGCACGCCGGAGGGCGCCTGCGGCTACTTCGGCGCGGACAGCCTCGATGAGATCTACGAACGGCTGGCGGGGCTCGGCGATCCCGCGATGGCGTGGTCGCGGCGCTTCTTCCATTTCTCGCAGACCAGGGCCGGGTTCCTGCCCGCCCTTGCTACGCCGCCCGCCCCGGGGCCCGCGGTCCTGCTGCCCGATGCGGCGGGGCCGCACTCGGCTGGCAGCCCGAGCGTGACGCTCACCGCGACCGACCCGGACGACGACATGGCCGGCCTGGTGCCGCACGCCAGGGACGAAATGCCCGCCGATGAGTGGCCAGGCGACGAGCGGAACTGGGCGGCGGAGCAAGCCGGCCCGTCAGGACCGGCTCAGCGGGACCCGGGCTCGGCGGGTCCGGCCGCGGCCGCCCAGGCCGGTCAGGCTGCGGTTCCCGCGTGCGGTCGCGGGACGGCGCGCGCCGCTCGCGTGCTGCGGCCTGCCCGCCAGCTGCCACTGCTCGCCGGACGGAACGCCGCGGTGCTCGCCAGGTCCGTGGCCGCCCGCGTGGTGTTCACGGGCCTCCCCCTGGCGCTGCTCGTCGCCATTGCGCTGCTGATCGGCTTGGGCGCGCTCGACGGTCATCCGGCCGCCTCGGCCTGGCTTGTGGCCGGCGGGTTCGGTCTCGGCCTTGGCTACGGGCTACCCCAGGTCCGCGACGAGCTCGGCGTGCTGCGCGCCGAACGCTTCGTCGGACTCAGCTCGACCGCCTACGTGCTGGCGAAGGCCGCCATCGTGCTGCCTCTCCTTGCGGTCGCCGACGCGGTCGTACTCCTGGTGCCCGCGGCCTCCTCCCGGCTGCCCGCCGGGTACGGCGCGGTCTACCTGACGGTCCTGCTTTCCTCGGTGGTCGCGTACTTCCTCGCCCTGCTGATTTCCGTGTCTCTCCAGGCGCCCGCACGGGCGCCGACTCCGGCCGGCGCGGCATCGGTTCCGCTTACCCTGCTCGTCGCCGCGCTCATCATCGTGCTCGACCGGGCGGCCTGGGAGAACTGGGTGCTGCTCGCGGCGCTCGCGGTGCTGCTGGTGATGGCGGCGAGCATCGTCATCGACCGCCGCAACCCCTGTCCGCGCAACGCCGGCTAGGCACGTCCCGCTGACCGCCGTGGCCTGTGCGGACGGCTTGATTCCGGGTCGTGCCTGGTCCGCCACTAGACTCGCGGTTCGTGAGCCTGTCTATCGGAATCGTCGGCCTGCCCAATGTCGGTAAGTCCACCCTGTTCAACGCGCTGACCAAGGCGGGGGCGCTCGCCGCGAACTACCCGTTCGCCACGATCGAGCCGAACGTCGGCGTGGTTGGCGTACCCGACCCGCGGCTCGGTGCCCTTGGGAAGCTGTACAGCTCGGCTCGGCTAGTGCCGGCGTCGGTGCGGTTCACCGACATCGCCGGCCTGGTGAAGGGTGCGTCGCAGGGCCAGGGGCTCGGCAACCAGTTCCTCGGTCACATCCGGGAGACCGACGCGATCTGCCAGGTCGTCCGGGTCTTCAACGACCCTGACGTGACCCGGGTGGAGGGCTCGGCGGAGCCGGAGGGCGACATCGAGACGGTCGTCACCGAGCTGATCCTCGCCGACCTGCAGACCCTGGAGAAGGCGGCCCCCAGGCTCGCGAAGGAGACGAAGTTCACCAAGGACCCGGAGAAACTGGAGACGGCGGCCGCCGCGCAAGCGGCGGTGGCGGTGCTCGATTCCGGCAAGACGCTGTTCGCCGGCGCCGCGGGCGCCGGGATCTCGCTTTCCGCGCTGCGGGAACTGCACCTGCTGACGGCCAAGCCGTTCCTGTACGTGTTCAACATGGACGTGGGCGAACTGTCGGACGAGGGCCTGAAGAAGCAGCTCGAAGACCTGGTGGCGCCCGCCGAGGCGATCTTTCTCGACGCGAAGACCGAGGCCGACCTCGCCGAGCTCTCCGACGAGGAGGCGGCCGAGCTGCTCGCGGAGGCCGGCCTTGGCGAGCCCGGCCTGTCCCAGCTGGCCAAGGCCGGCTTCCGCGCCCTCGGCCTGCAGACCTTCCTCACCGCTGGACCCAAGGAGTCCCGCGCCTGGGAGATCCCGATCGGCGCGACCGCCCCGGAGGCGGCAGGCGTGATCCACACCGACTTCCAGAAGGGCTTCATCAAGGCCGAGATCGTCTCCTACGACGACCTGATGTCCGCGGGCTCGGTCACCGCGGCCCGCGCCGCGGGCAAGGCCCGCATCGAGGGCAAGGAGTACATCATGCAAGACGGCGACGTGGTCGAATTTCGTCACAGTTAACCATCACGTTCGCCGACGGCCCGCAAGCTCTGGTAGACCCGATAGAAGGGGCAGGGTGATGACCAGCCTGGGGGCCTACCCACGCTGGATCTTCGCCGCCGATCGCTAAAGGATCCTGGGCATGCTGCAGCGGCACGCGGTTGCGCTCTTAGTCAGGTGAAGTCGTCATGCGGGCTGCGGGGGCCGCGCGGGGTTTGGCCGTGTCGGTGTCGGCCATGGCCGTGAGGAGGTCCAGGAGCGGGCCTACCCGGAGTCCTTCCTGGGCGCTGTGCCGGAATGGCGTTTCGGGGTTCACGGTGTACTGGGTGCGCCGCCCGACGCGGGCGCGGGTGATGTAGCCCTCGGCTGCCAGGTCGGCCACGATGGCCTGCACGGTGCGCTCGGTGAGGCCGACGATGGAGCTGATGTCGCGGATACGGGCCTGGGGGTTACGGGCAATCTCCACGAGCACATGTCCGTGCCCGGTCAGCAGCGTCCACCGGCTGCCGTGTTGCCCGTCAGCTTCCATACCACGACCGTAGCAACGCGAGTCAGTTAACGCGAGTTGAAACACATGAATTTTTTCACGTGCTTCTATTGACAGGTTACGCGGTCCGGGTCAGGCTTGGAGGAGACCGACCGGCCTCTTGAGTGCAGAGAAGACGCCGATGACCATGGACTTTGACCAGGAGCTCCCTTCTCCGGGGCGGGGCAGGGAAACCCGCCAGAACCAGCCAGCCGCCGCGCGGGCGAAGACCATGCCGCGCGAGCCGCAGCCGGTCGCGGGCACGCGGCCCGGCGAGAATGGCGCGGCGGGGCGCGGCGCTGCTAAGAACAGCCTCGCGGGCACACTGCGCGTGTCCGTCGAGGCCGGGGAGTGCGGGCCATTGATCACCGTGGCCGGAGAGGCTGACGTCACCACCGCCGCGCAGCTCGCCGACGTGATTACCGCTCAGCTGGCTACCGGAACGCTGTACCTGACGGTCGATACGGCGGAACTGAGCTTCGCGGACTCGATGACGATATCGATCTTGACAGGAGCCGCAAGGAGCCTGAAAGAGCTTGGGGGCGGGCTGGTGCTGCTCCGCCCGCAGAGCCACCTGACCAGGATTCTGGCGATCCTGGGTGCAGACCAAGTGCTCACCATTCACGGAGCAACTGACCTCCCGCCCGGCCACGAAGGCGGCATCGAGGACAGCCCATGACATTCGGCCGCGCGTTCGCCACGTGGTCTGACCTCCGGTTGGGATCTTCGAATTCCATGATCGCCTCCGCGGCGAAGGCAGGGCCGGCGGTGTGGGCCTGAGGGAGTGTCGATACCGGGCCCGGCCACCATGACCGGGACCGGCACCCGCCAAGGCCTGCGGCGCCCGAATAGAGTGCTCGCGAAGGAGCTCCGCCATGCTCTAGTGCGGGCTGCCCGCCAGCGCACGATCGAGGGCGAGCCGCCCAGCACCGAGGATTAGCTCGGTTCGCCGCCGTGATCGGAGGCCGTCCAGTCCAGCGTGACTGCGGCCGTCCAGGACTGCTGCGGCGAGCCGAGCTGCTTGCCGGTGAACGGCTCGAAATACTCGCCGATCCCCCCGGCGGCGATCTGGCTGAGTGAGTCGCTGCGGATCTCGTCCGCGCGGGCGGAGCAGCCGAGCATGTTCAGCGCCTCCCACAACAGCCAGTTGATGACCGGCCAGACCGGGCCGCGCCAGTAGTCGTGCGGCTGGAACCCCGACTCGGCGGGGGACGCGCTCGGCAGCAGGCGCCAGCGCAGGCGCGGATGGCCGCAGAAGTCTTCGGAATCGAGAAGCCGCAGCTGGGCAGCGCGCTGACCGCTGTCCGCGCTGCGGGCGAACAGCGGCGCGAAACCAGCGAACGTTCGCAGCCGGATGTCTTCCCCGGCGCGAACGTCGTAGTCGATGCACAGGCCGGTCTGAGTGTCGAAGCGGCTGGCCAGTCCTGCGCGGCCGCGGTCGAGCCAGCGGGTCAGCTGCTCGCGGTCGTCGTCGCCTGCCCCGGCTACGTCGGCTAGGTCAAGCAGCGCGGCGTTCGCCGCGATGAGGATGGCGCTGAAGAACACGTCCTTGATCAGGAACGGGTACTCGCGGTAGATCTGCGCGTCGTCGTACCGGTATTTCCGGAGCTGTTCGACCAGCCAGAGGAACCGGTCGTAGTCCCAGTTGGTGGGCCGCTGTGACGGGTCTGGAACCTCACTGGTGTCCACGCGAGTGTACGGGCCGGGCTTGGCTACCGTGATGCGCTCAAGCGCGCGGTCCCAGCGCGGAGAGTTGTCCGTGCCCTCCCACGGGTGAAAGGTCGTGACCAGTCCGGATGCCTCGGGGTCGCGGTGGGTGGCGAGATAGCGATGCCAGTTGACCATCCGCGGGTACAGCACCTGAATGCGCGAGCGAATCTCAGGCTGCCGTGCCTCTGGTGTCAGCTGCCAGATTCGCTGCAGCGCCAGGGCGTGCACCGGTGGCTGGCAGATCCCGGTCGTCTTCACCGGCGGCGCAGGCGCCGCCGGTGAGGCGGAAGTGTCCCACCACTCCGGTCCGGGAAAGTAAGGATGGTCTGGGCCCGCCCGGAACACGAGGTGCGGCACCATGCCGGTCGCCCACTGCGCCGCGAACAGCTGCTCGAGCTCGGTCATGGCCCGCTGGACGTCCAGGTGCGCCCATCCGATTGCGATGAAGGCGCTGTCCCAGCTCCACTGGTGTGGGTACAGAACGGGTGACGCTTTGGTCCAGCTGCCTGCGTCGTTGCCGTGCAGCACAGCGGCTGCTCGGTCGCGCAGCATTGCGCGAGTGTTGGCAGTCACGCTCATAGCGGGTCTTCTCCAGACGGAGAAATATCGGACGAAAGCGGCATCTACCACATTGGCAAGCGACGCTCTGCCCTGCCCTTTCCCTCATCGATGCCACGCTCTACCCAGCGACATGGGAGAAGCAGACACGACAGGTCGGCCAGCTACGTTTGTTGCCTAGCTCGATGGCGACGCGGCGGCCCGCGCGTCAGCCCACGTGCGGGCGTCTACCGCATCGAGGACAGCCAGCTGTGCCTGGTCCACGGCCCACGAAGCGTAATCCAGCGCGTCGGCGGCGTTCATCTCCGCGTCCTGGGCCTGCCGTTCGGCCCGGTTCACGTCATGCTGGTCGCGCTGGCGGCCGATGCGGTCCTGCAGAGCCTGCATCTTCGCCGCCGCATCGGCTTGCATCGACTTCCACTGACTTTGCGTCTGCTCGGCAGCCTGACCGCCTTTCTCCTTGACGGCACTCTGACGGGCGGCGATGTCGGCCTTGGCCTGGCTGATGTGCGCCTGAATCTGCTCATTCGTCTCGCGCCGGGCCTGGTCAGCGGAACTCTTCAATTCCGCTGCCCGCGCTTGCACGGCGTCTACCTGCTCAGAAATGCTCATGATCCCCCCACGAGTCAGCTGAGAGCGGCAACCAGCTTTGCTGGCGCTTACCCTCGCCCCTGGCCTTCCTGTTACCGCAGCGGCCCTGGGTCAAACGTCGCGGATCAGCAGGGCCCGCCCACGAACCCGGCCGGCACGACGTGCCCCCTCACCGCATCGCTGCCCACGCCCGCCAAGGCTTCGGGGCACAGGGTGTTGAGCCGCGCGCGCAGGTCAGCGATGTATGCGTCATTCCGTGAATGACCGTGAATCCCTCGATGATCAGCTGGCCGGCATCGTAAGTCCCCGGGTCGCGGGCCTGGTACGCCAGCGCTGAACCCGTAGTCGCGCGGCACGTGACATCCAGCGGGCTGGGCCGAAGCCCCAGCCCTGGAAGCTCGCCACCGCCGCCAGCCTCGCCAGGGATCTCCCGAGCAGGGTCAGAAGTACCAGAAGGAGTACATGCGGTGGCCGTGGGCTGCCGCGTGGCGTGCGACGGTGGCGAGCCCGCGCACGGCGTACTCGCCGTGCGTCCACGTCTCCGCTACCGCGTCCAGCGTCGCGGTGTCCGCAGCAGCCAGCGCGCGGGTGAGCGTGTCGGTGATCGTCACCAGGCCACCCTCCGCGACGCCGGCGTCCTCGTTGAAGACCTCGGCGATCTGGGCGCCGTTCCTGGGGTCGGCCGCGATCTCCTGGCTGGCCCGGCCGGTGAGCAGCGCCTCCAGATCGGCCAGCACCTGGGGCCGGAGACCATCGTCACGGTGGACAGGTGGCCCCCATCCGTCCTCCAGCACTGCGATCGCGGTCTCATCGTCGGGGGCCGCGAAGACCTCGTTCATCTCTCCCATGACTCCCAGATCATCCTCGCAAACACAGCAAGCCGCCAGGCCCTGAGCCTTCAGCGTCTGTAAGTGCCGTTGCAGTATTTAAACGTCATGCCGTGGAGTTCCGCTTCAACGTCTAGGGGTGCTGCCGATTTACGGACGATTCGCGCGCTTCGAGGTCGCGGGCGCCTCCTAGCCTCAGGCCTGATTGCATTGTCAGTGCCTGCGCCTAGTCTCTTCGCATTCACGCAGAATGCCTGCATCGGTTGCCCGGCAACACGTGAAACGAAATGGCTTGATGGGAGGCGGACTGTGGTGCGCTGGAGCAAGGGCGAACGCACGGTTCGGTACTTGGTCGAGCGGGCTCGCCTTGAGAGCTTCGTGGCGGATGACCTCGGCGGGCTGGCCGATGCGCTGATCGGCCGGGCGGCCCGGCGGGTCGAGACAACGGCGGCCGCAGCGCTCGCGGGCGGGGACATCGATGGCGCGTATGTCGCCGCCTATGATGCCTACCGGATGGCCGCAGAGTCGCTGCTGGCTCGGCAGGGCTTGCGCGCAACCGGGGGCGACGGGTCGCACATGGCAGTGGAGGATGCTGTCGTGGCTCAGTTAGTCGGGGGCCCGAACGAGCTTGAGTAGTGGTCGGCTGGTCACGATGTCGTGGAAGGAGCCCGTTCCTGAGGCGAGCCAGGAGGGGTCGCGGATCGCCGTCTGGACAGGCCTTCCGAGGCGCTCCTCAACACCGCTGAGCGCAGCGTAGAGCTCGTCGCGATCGGGATCGCCGAGAATCAGCACGTCGATATCCCCGACGGGACGCTGCCCGGCTTGACCTTCATGACGGGCAGCCCAGGACCCGTAAATGTAGGCCGCGGCGATCCCTGTCAGGGGCGAGAGGGCTTCGGCCAGGACGGCAGGGACTCCGAAGGCCCGGGTCAGCACCTCCGCCAGCCCGGAATAGTAAGGGCGGCCGTGTTTGCGCGGACGAGTCGCGTGCCGCCCACCTTGCGGGTGGTGACCAGCCCGGCTTGCTCAGCGCGCTGAATTTCCCTGAAGACCGACGGATGTGGAGTCTTCGTCCGGGATGCGATCTCAGTCAGGCTAAGTTCCAGGGCGGGATCGCCGAGCATGAGCGCCAGGATCTCGCCCTGCTGCTGGGAACGCAGGATAGGCAAGAGCGACGGCGCAGGTCCTCTATCCACAAAATGAAGGATACTCTTCAGTTTGCGGACAATGCACGAGGTTCGGGACGCGACTCATGCTTATCCGTGGCGCAACAGTGTGGAGTTCCGATTCAACATGTGAGCGTCAGGAAAGCAGCTACTGGCCGAACGTGAATCTCAGGTTCGCGTTGATCAGCTGATTTAGTCGCTTGCGCATGTGTCCGACCAGAGATGCGTCCGGCATGGGTTCATCGACCAGCAGTGTCCAGCGCAGATCTGTTCCGTACCCGCTCGCGTCGGGAGGCAGATCGAACCGCACGATCGCATCAGGCCGCTTGATCCACAGGGACGACCACACAACGAGGCCTGGCTCGCTGGTCTCAACCAGACGAGGACGTTGCTCGTCGTCCAGCAGTTCTAGCCACGGCCGCGCGGGGTCTCGGTCGGGCTGGGTCAGTGCCTCGAACATGACGTGCGGCGGTGCCGGCTGATTTCGCTTGCGGCTCCCAGCTTCGAGCATGGCATCAGCTTATGAACACGGCACCGGCAGGCAACTCGCCCTGTAACGGCCGCCACTCCCGCCTGAGCAAGCCGAACACCCACGAGTCCGATACCTCGCCCTTCACGACGCAGTCTTCCCGCAACGTCCCTTCACGCACGAATCCGACCTTCTCAAGCACACGGGCAGATGCCAGGTTGCGCGTGTCGGTCTCGGCCTGGACGCGATTCAGGTCGAGTGTGTCGAACGCCCACCGCAGCAGAGCGCGTGCGGCCTCCGTCGCGTAGCCGTGCCCCCAGGCCGCATCGCTGAGGCAGTAGCCCAACGACGCGCTGCGGTAGTCCGGGTTCCATCGGGTCAGACCGCACCAGCCGATGAAGGCTCCGTCTGAAGAGCGGTCCATGGCCAGGCGTGCCCCGGTGCCTTCATCTGCCATCTGCCGGCAAGCCGCGATGAACCGCTCGGCGCGCGCGGGTTCGCTCCACGGCGGCGCGTCCCAGTAGCGCAGCACATAGGCGCTGCTGTGCAGTGCGAAGAGGGCATCCGCGTCCGCGTCGGTGAAGGGACGCAGTCGCAGGCGGTCGGTGTGCAGCGTGGGGGTGGGCAGGGACATGGATGCCATTATCAAGGTTGTGTTCCGACCTGGCTGTTGACGCAGGTATCGATGACCGACTGCGGATAGACGCCAGGACCTTCCGTGCTCTCGAATGACTGGAGGACAGTATGGCAGTCATAGCTCTTGCCGCCGTAGAGGACAGTTCCAGGCTGGCCGTGGCCGCGGAAGGCGTGCAGGAGGATCAGGGTGCTCGCGGCGATCACCGCGAGCACGACAGCGACGGAGAAGACGCGGCTCACGGAGCCATTATGAGTGCCGGTTACCCGAGGCGCCCTTGGAAGGCCGCGAGACCCATGTCTCCAACCTTTGCATCAGCCGAAGGCGCGTCGCCGGGTGAAATCGGTCGGAAGCATAGTGCGTTATGCCAGGATGGGCCCCATGCCTCTGATTGCCCCAGCGGCTCGGGTTCTGCCTACCGACAGGGGTTGATGGGTGAAGACCATCCTCTTGTCCGGCGCAATATCGATGATCGTCGCACTGGCCGGGACGCTGCCCGCGATCACGATCTTGCGCAGGCGGAAGCTTGGCCAGCAGGTCAGGACTGGTGAGCATGCGCCGGCGCACCAGAGCAAGAGCGGCACGCCCACGATGGGCGGCATTGTCATCATCATCGCCTCGCTGATCGGCTACATGCTCGGCCACTTGCTCACCGGCGACCCGATGACGGCTTCCGGGGTGCTGGTGCTGTCCCTGATGACCGGCCTGGGCTTCGTCGGCTTCGTCGATGACTTCCTCAAGCTGTTCATGCGCCGCAGCCTCGGCCTGCGCAGCAGAGCCAAGCTGCTCGGGCAGGTCATCGTAGGGGTGATCTTCGCGCTGCTGGCGATCCGCTTCCCCAACGCCTACGATCTCACCCCGGCCTCGGAGCATCTGTCGTTCAATGCCGACTTCGGTGTGTCCATCGGTGCTGTGCTGTTCGTGATCTGGGTGCTGATCATGATCACGGCAACCTCGAACGGAGTGAACCTAACTGACGGCCTGGACGGGCAGGCGACCGGCGCCTCGATCCTCGTACTCGCCGCCTACGTCCTGATCGGGAACTGGCAGCTGCGCAACGAGTGCACTCCCGACATCATGCAGAACTGTTACGCGGTCCGCGACCCCCTGGACGCGGCGGTGGTCGCCGCGGCTGTGCTTGGGGCCTGCATCGGGTTCCTTTGGTGGAACGCGCTGCCGGCCAAGATTTTCATGGGTGACACCGGAGCGCTGGCTCTCGGCGGGGTGCTGGCCGGCCTGGCCATCGTCACCCGCACGGAGCTACTGCTGCTGATCCTGGGCGGGCTGTTCGCGATCATCACCATGTCGGTGGTCATCCAGGTGGGCTCGTACAAGCTGCGTCGCAAGCGGGTGTTCAAGATGACGCCCCTGCACCACCATTTCGAGCTAGTCGGCTGGGAAGAGTCGACGATCGTCTTCCGCTTCTGGCTCATCGCCGCCATGTTCGTCGCCCTCGGCCTGGGCATCTTCTACATCAGCTGGTTCCCTAGCTGAGGTCCGCCCGCAGCTGTGGGCCCCCGTCTCCGCGTTCCCGCCGCTTGTTACGCTATGTAGTTAAACGAACGCATGATGAGATCGCATGGGGGTTAGCGATGGCTGAGGATGATGTTGCGGCTCAGGCCGACCTGCAGCTTTGGCAACGACTTCCTGCGCAGAACGCCCGTGATGTAGCGATCTGCAAGCTATGCGCCGCTCTCGTGTACAACAAGAAGCCGACGAGAGATCACCATCTTGCATGGCACGAGCAGCTCGTCCCCGGAAGCACATCGCGAGGCAATGCGGACTGAAGCGCTCGCCTCCCCGCGAGCATTGCCGAGTAGCCCAATCGAATGATCGAGGATTTGGGAGTTCATCAGTTATTTGCCTTGACGTCCGTCACGCTCAGCGTGCCCGATTGATTGAGCGCCTTTGCTCGGTCTGAGTGCCGTCGAGCGCTGTGAGAGGACTGAGGGCATGAACATGGACAAGGGCAGCAGGTCAGAGGATGACGCGGAGAGCGTGCCGCCGGGTACCGACTACCGGTCCGCGGCGCCTTTCAAGGCTTCCGTCAGCCGCAGGCGCTTCCTGCAGGTGGGCGGCGCGCTGGCGGGCGCGGCGGCGATCGGCGCCGGGGCCAGCCAGCTTCCCGGGCTAACGGGGAGGACACGAGCCGGGGCGGCGACGGGGACCATCGCGGATCTCAAGCACGTGGTGATCCTGATGCAGGAGAACCGCTCGTTCGACCACTACTACGGCACGCTCCAGGGCGTCAGGGGCTTCGCCGACAAGCAGGTGCTGAAGTACCAGAATGGCACCACGATTTTCCAGCAGCCCGATAAGTCGCGCACCGACCTCGGCTACCTGCTGCCCTTCCACATGGACTCCACAACTGTGGACGCGCAGAACGCGGGAGATCTTGACCATTCCTGGTCGGGCGACCACAGCGCGCGCAATGGCGGGCTGTGGAATGACTGGGTTCCGTCCAAGACCGAGCAGACCATGGGCTATTTCACCCGCAACGACCTGCCATTCAATTACGCGCTCGCCGATGCGTTCACCATCTGCGACGGCTATCACCAGTCGATACTCGGACCGACGAGCCCCAACCGGATGTACTTCTGGACGGGGACGTCAAGCGGCTGGACATCCAACCCGCCGGACTACACCGTGGAGTTCACGAACGTCACCACCTACCCGGAATTGCTTCTCAACGCGGGGATTTCGTGGCAGGTGTACACGAACCACGAGGTGGGCGACGGCAGCGGCGCCAACGGCTGGGTCGGCGACTACGGCGACAACCCGCTGTGGTTCTACCAGCAGTACCAGACCTCGATGAAGGCGACCACGACGGCCGGCCAGCAACTCGCCGTCCAAGGGGCGGTGCAGCCGTGGCAGGCCAACGCGGGCACGGCGCTCGGGCCGAACCACGTCAACCACGTGCTCGCCCAGTTCATTGCCGACTGCGCGGCGGGCACGATTCCGCAGGTTTCCTGGGTGGTCGCGCCCTACGAGTATTCGGAGCACCCAGCGGCGAGCCCGAGTTACGGCGCGCACTACACCAGGACCGTGCTCGAGGCACTGATGAGCAACCAGGCGCTGTGGGAGACCACGGCGCTGTTCATCACCTACGACGAGCACGACGGCTACTTCGACCACGTGCCGCCGCCCGCGCCGGAGACGAGCGTCACGAACGAGTTCATCGGCGGCCTGCCGATCGGCTTCGGGCCCCGGGTTCCGATGATCATCTGCTCGCCATGGACTCGCGGTGGCTTCGTCGACTCCAACACCTACGACCACACGTCCATGCTCAGGTTCCTCGAGACCTGGACGGGCGTGTCGGCGCCCAACATCACGGCCTGGCGCCGGTCGCTGACCGGCGACCTGACGGCGGCGTTCGACTTCACCAGCCCCGATTTCTCCATTCCGACGCTGCCCGACACGGTGCCGCTGATCACCCAGTCCGACGCCGAAAAGTCCTTCCCTGCCGTCAACCCGCCAGCGGAGGGCGCACAGACCGCCCCGGCGCAGGAGACGGGGACCCGGCCGCACCGGCCAAGCACCCACACTCCGCACGCCGACGTCGCGGTGAACCGCTCGGCCTTCACGGTGACCGCGACCATGTCGAGCACGGGCTACGTCGGCGTCTCGCTCGCCGTCTACCCCGACAAGTACCTGGCCGCCTCGGCGACCCCGTTCACCGTCGTCCAGGGCAGCAACAAGACCTACACCTGGACGGCGACCAAGAAGAACAAGTACGGGTACGCCTTCTCTGTCTACGGGCCCGACCGTTTCGTCCGCTCGTTCGCCGGTGCCATCGTCGCGGCGAGCACCACCACTGGTCAGGTCCCGCGCGTATCGGCAGGGCTGATCACCGGGACCGCGCCCTCGGTGCAGCTCACGCTCGCCAACGACGGCAGTACCGCGGTCGTCTACACGCTCACGGTCAACGCCTACGCGGGCACCACCCAACAGGTGACAGTGGGGGCGAACGGCTCGTCCACCGTCAACTGGCCGGTGGACTCCAACGGTTATTACGACGTGATCATCACCACGAATACGACCGACGGCTTCACCCGTCGCTATGCGGGCCGGATCGGCTAGCCGAATCGGCATCGAAATGCGCGAAAGTCCCGCCCGCGACCGCGCTCGCTGGGCGGGACTTCGCAGCCCTGGTCACAGACTGTAATGGGCGTTCCGTGGTGGTTGACATTGGTCCACGCTGATTACCTGCCACGATGGAAATTTTCGGCTCTTGTGATGAACCCCCGTGTTGGTCGTTGCGTATCAGTATGTAACGAGTTACCGTCGGTAGGGAGCTCCATAGCGGTGGCAGCAGGCGCCTGTAACGGATGTGACTGGATGTAACTCCAGTGCAGGCGGATGGCACTTCATTGAGCCAGATCGATGCGGTTTGTTCGGCTCTAATGCCGCGCGAGTGGTCGGTTTATGCCGCACAATGGAGCACGGGATCGGCAGTGCCTCGCCCCGCACCTGGGCTGCCAGGTAAGGGACGGGCGAAGGAGTGATGGTGCGAAGGCTCAGCGTTGCTAGCCCCGATAGCGGTGCGGAGTCACCCGTGTACGGTGACGAACCGGCGGATCGGGCCGGCCGCGGAGACTCGCTCTCCAGGGCGACCCGAGGCGCCCACTTTGCGACGCACCCGCCGTCCGTGGTCCGGGCCGGACGCGCCACCGCGGTGCTCGGCGCGCCGCCCGTCGCGGAGGCCCTGCTGCTAGTAGAATCGGCCGAGTCTGCCTGGCTTCCCGCGCCATCGTCGGCCGTGCCGCCCAGCGTGCACCAGCCGGGTTTCGACCTACCCGCGAAGACCGAGCTCGCCAGTCAGCTGCCCAGCTTCTTCCATGACAGCGGCGATCAGGCTTCCCACGTCGGCCCGCTCGTGTATAGGCTCGCGACTCCGGACAACTCGCGACATGTCGGTTGTCGACCAGCAAAACGGAAGATGGTATGTAAAGGACATCCGTGCATCCATGCAACCGATGGGGACCCCATGACCCGGCTCGCGTCATCGATGACTGCCCGTCGCGGCCGCAGGCTCCTCCGGAAGCGCACTGATGCCCACGGAAGGGAAGGATGATGTCCGTATCGCTCATCGTCGCGGCGGCACCGCAAGCGGCGATCAACACCAAGGGTCTCGTCGACTACCTACAGAGCCTTTTCGGCCCGCTATTTCTGGGCATCGTAGGTATCGTGGCACTGTTCTTCCTCTTCACCCGCGAGATCACCCGGTTCGTGCAGTTCATGGTGCTGGCAGTAGCGATCGCGGTGGTTTTCTACACACCGGGCATCGTGCAGACCCTGGCCAAAGGAATAGCGAACGCTCTTGGGGTTCACTGAGTTATTTCGCGCTGAGGAGTGCAGTCCTGTGGACCTGCCCACGTATACGAATATCTGGCGGATAGAAAAGCGGCTATACAAGCTTTATGACTTTAGGCTGCCCATGCCGCTGCCGATCAACTGGATCGCCGTATTCGCTGGGATCACGATCCCCTATATCGTCCTGCTCATCGCGATAGGACTGCCCTTCAACCACTCGCTGGTCTGGCTGTACGTGCTTCCGCCTGGGGTGCTCACCTGGCTCACCACCAGGCCGGTCATCGAGAACAAGCGACTGCCCGAACTGGTGGAGTCGCAGGCCAGGTATCTGGCCGAGCCGAGGACCTGGGTCAGGCTGACGCCGCTGAGCGAGAAGGACCGGATAGTCCTGACCGCCAGAGTCTGGCGGAAGGGCACGACCGCGGGCTCTCGCCCGGCAACTGCCGCCCGGCCCGCGGCGGCGGCCTTGCCGGCCGCTACGCAAGCCAGGCCGGAGCGCAACGGCGTCCTGCGGCCCACCTCGATCTTCCGGCCGGATTCCGCCTCAGCACAGGGCGTGGCCGCCGTGCGGCAAGCCGCACAGGGCGAGGCCGGCCGGCAGCGCCTGGCAGGCACAGACATCAGACCCAGAGTCCAGGAGCGTGCGCGCGCACAGGAGCGCGCACGGTCATCGGCGCGGGGGCACGGCCAGGTCAGGCTCGCGCCGGCGCTACCCACCAGTCGAGTCCCGGTGAGCCGTCCGGTCCCTCCCGGCCTACCTCCCGAGCCGCCGCAGTCATCCGGCCTGGCGGCACACGCGATGCCGGACGTCCTGCCATCCGCCGCGCAACGGCCCGCGTCCACGGTTCAGCCCGCCGCCCCGGCTCAGCCAGGGATCGCCCCGCGCCCGGCAAGCGCGCCGCCGCCCGCGGCCGCGCAGTGGCTGCTGAGCGCGCCGCAGGTTCAGGAATCCAGGCCCGCCGCGTCAGTTGTCCAGGCGGATGTAATTTCGCAATCGTTCGCACCGGCGTTGCCCCGAGTTCGGGCGGGTGCCAACGGAACGGCGGCTCCAGAGGTCTCGCACGATGGCCCAGGACGCCGCCGGCCCCCGGAGCAGCCCGCCGCGCACGACGCGCAGGGAGCCCGCTGGCCGGCCCAGCCGGCCGTCAAGGCTAAGCCGACGACGCAGGCCGAGCCACCCGTCCAGGCCACGCAGACCGTTCAGGCCGAGCCGGCAATGCCGGCTGAGCCAACCATCCAGGCCGGGCCGACAACGCAGGCCGAGCCAACCGTTCAGGCCGCGCAGTCCGTCAAAGCCGAGCCGTCTATGCCGGTCGAGCCAACTTCGTCGGGCCAGCCGACATCGCCGCCATCGCCCGTTTCGCCGGCCCCGTTTGCATCGCAAGCGGTGACAACGCCAGACTGGCCGGTTCCCGCGCGCCCGCTTCGTCCTGTCCAAGCCAATCCGGCCGACGCCGCCGCTGCCATCGCGATACCCGCGATGCCCCCGGCAGCGACGCCCCCGGCTGCGACGTCGCAGGCAGAGACGTCGCAGGCACCGCGGTTCGTCGCGCCGGTCCCCGCGCCTCCCGCGCCGCACGTCGCGCCGCCGGAGCAGCCCGCGGCCCTGATCCCGGAAGTCGTGCCGGCGCCGCTGGCCGCCGCGTCGGCTCCGGCTCCGCCCGTCGTCCGGCCTGCGCCGCAGGACCGGCCCATGACGGCTGCTCCCGCGCCCCCGGCTCCGTCCATCGCCCGGCCTGCGCCGCAGGACCGGCCCAGGCCGGCGGTACCGCAGGCTCCCACACCCCCGGCAACGCAGCCCGCCGGGCAGGCCAGTCTGCAGGCCACCGCTCCGGCCCCGCCCGGACAAGCACCAGCACCAGCACAAGAGCCAGCACCAGAGCCAGAACCGCTCTCGGCGCAGGCACAGGCGCCGGCGCCCCCGCCCACCGCGGTTCCCGCAGGTCCTGCTGTTCGGGTCCCGTCCATCGAACGGGCGCTCAGCGCGCCGTCAAGAGACCTGAACACGTCATGGCACGGCAAGGTCAAGGTCGTCACGGGCAACGGCGCGACTCCCGGCCCCGGCGCCCGCGACCAGGAGGCACTGGACAGGAACCGGGCGCGCCTCCCGATCGGCGAGCCGAAGCGGATCCTGGTACTCGGCTGCACCAGCGGTGCGGGCCAGTCGGTGACCGCGCTGATGACCGGTTCCATGCTGGCGAGCCTGCGCGAGCACCCGGTGGCCGCCGTTGACCTGCACGACGGCACGCTCGCCCGCTACCGCGCCCCGGCCGCCTGGCTCGAGGAACTGCTCGCCGGGAAGCCGCCGCAGCACATCGTGCCGACCAGGCCTGACGGATTGAACCCGACGCCGAAGCCGAGCGCCGCCCGGCTGGACGTGGTCGCCTCGCACGAGCCGCTGAAGGACGGCGACGAGATCAAGCTGCTCGTGCAGACGAACAGGCACTACCCGCTGAGCGTGCTCGACCCGGGCGCGGCGGGCCTGACCAGGCTGCTCAAGGTCACCGATCAGCTCGTGGTGGTGGTTCCGGCGAACGTGGACGCGGCGGGCGCGCTCGCCGACACCCGCGACTGGCTCGACAACAACGGACACGCAGACCTGGCCATGCAGTCGGTGACGGTGATCAACGGCGTGAGCCGCCGCTCGCTGCCGGACGTCGAGCACGCCGAGTCGGTCGCCCGCGGCCGCTCTCGCGCAATCGTCCGTGTCCCCTGGGATGACATGCTGCCGGTCGCGGCGACGGGCCCGGCCACGCTCCGCCCGCAGACGCGCGTCGCGTATACGGCTCTCGCCGGGGTGCTCGTTGCCGGATTGTCCGCCGCCCCGTCAAGGAAGAAGCAATGATCAGACGAACGGTTGCGGCGAACTCTCCCGCTCCCATGACCCAGCCAGCGGGCACCGCGGTAGCGCGGGAGACACCCCATGGGGAGATGAGCGCCTGGTGAGTGGGAAGAAGTCGAAGGGGCGCAGCCGCCTGGCGATCAGGTACTTCGATGATCGGGTGCTGCTTACCGACACGCACGCCTGGGCGTACTACCGCGTGCCGTCGGTGTCCTACGAGTTCACCACGCCTGACGAGCGCGAGACGCTCGCCACGAACATCACCGTGGCCCTCGCGGCGATCAGGATGCAGGACGCGGAGGTACACCTGCGGATCGCACACCGGCCGTACCCGGCGGTGGACTGGGCGACTGGGCTGGATGCCACGAGCGACGGCGGCCCTGGCTGGCGTGAGTACCTGGAGCAGATCTACCAGCACGTATGGGCGAAGGACTTCTGGTCCAAGGAGATCTACATCGGGGTCAGGCTCGGCCAGCGGTCGGTGCGCGCGCAGCTCACCGACGGCCTGTTCGGCAACTTCATGAATACTTACCGTGCCGCGGAGCGCGGCCGGGGCCCGGAAGAGGACGCGCTGCCGGCCGGCGAGGTCGGCAAGTGGACGGAGCAGGCGGAACGGCTCGGCCGTGCGCTCACCGCGTCGGCGCTCGCCGCCAGGCACGCGTCCGCACGCGAGGTCGCCTGGCTGTTCAGGCACACGCTGATGGGCTCGCTCGGCGACCCGCCGCCGTCCGCCACCCGCCGCCGGACGTGGAGCGCGGGCGAGATCGAGCAGCTCTACGAGGGCGTGGTGCACAACGGCCGCACGATGCTCAGGCTCGAGCAGGTCCAGGGGGATTCCTGGGCGGCGTTCCTCTCGTTCGCCAGGTTCCCCGACCTGATGGCGTTCCCCGACGGTGAGCCGTGGCTGCATTACGCCGACTCGCTACCGTTCCCGGTGGAGATCTCCTCCCGGATGCACCTGATCCCACCGGCCAAGGCGTCCAAGGACGTGTCGCGGCGGCTCGCGCACGCACGCGACATGGACGCGCACATCCGCGAGGCGGGCGCGGAGGCGCCGATCGCCCTGGCGGAGCAGATCGCCGCCGCCCGCATGCTGGAGCACGGCATCACGAAGGACCGGCTGCCGTTCGTCTACGGCTGGCACCGGCTGTTCGTGACCGCGCCGACCAGGGAGCTGTGCGTCCGCCGGGTGGAGGCGGTCACGGAGCACTACAGGGACATCGGCATTGACCTGGTGAACTCCACCGGCGACCAGTTCTCGCTGCTGTCGGAGTCGCTGCCCGGCGAGAAGGTCAGGCTCTCCTCGTACGTGCAGCGGCAGCCGCTTTACACCATCGCGGGCGGCATGCCGACCGCCACGGTGGAACTCGGCGACCGGATCGCCGAGGGCGTCGGCTGGATCGGCCCGTACATCGGCGAGACCCTCGGGCGCGCCCGCTCGGTCGTGCACTTCGACCCGATGGTCGCGGCGGCGCGGAACCGCCCGACGGCCGTCGCGATCACCGGCGAGCCCGGCGGCGGCAAGACCACGCTGGCGATGCTGCTCATCTACCAGCTCGCACTGCGCGGAGCCACGATCGCGGTCATCGACCCCAAGGGCGACGCGGAACCGCTTGCCGAGTTCCTGAGCAAGACCGGGCGCAAGGCGCGCGTGCTGCCGCTGTCGTCCGCGGCGGCCGGCCTGCTCGACCCGTTCTCCTTCGGCGACGACCCGGCAGTGAAGCGGACCATGGCGACGGAGACGCTGCGCCTGCTGCTGCCGAGGATGAGCGAGGAACGCGAGTCGGCCATGATCCAGGCGGTCGGCGCGGTGGCCACCGGGCCGCGGCCGAGCCTCGGCAAGGTCGTGCGGATGCTTGAGGAGTCCGACGATCCCGCCTGGAAGAACCTGGGTGCGGTGATGCGCTCCATTTCCGAGATGCGCCTTGCCCGGCTGTGCTTCTCGCCATCGGGCAGCCAGCAGATCGACGCCCAAGGCTGGACGACCGTGTTCACCCTCGGCGGGCTGACGCTGCCGGACACCACGACCGGCCGTGAGGACTACTCCTACGAGCAGCGGCTTTCCGTCGCGCTGCTCTACCTGGTCTCTCAGTTCGCCAGGCGGCTGATGAACAACATCGACCGCACCGCGCCGAAGGCGATCTTCCTCGACGAGGCGTGGGCCATCACATCGACTCCGGAGGGTGCCAAACTCGTCCCCGAGGTGTCCCGGATGGGACGCTCGCGGAACACCGCACTGATCCTCATCTCGCAGAACGCCGGTGACCTGCTCAGCGAGCAGGTGACCAACTGCATCTCCAGTGTTTTCGCGTTCCGTTCATCGGAGCGTGCCGAGGTGACGAACGTCTTGTCGCTCCTCGGTGTCGAGCCGTCCGAGGAGCACAAGGCCATCCTTCGTGCCCTCGGCAACGGCGAGTGCATCTTCCGTGACCTCGACGACCGCGCGGGCCGCATCGGCGTCGATCTCGTATCCGAACAACTACGGGACTGGATCGACACAAATCCGACACGAGCCCGTCGGCCACAGCCGGCGGCTTCAACCCCCCAGTAAGAACCGCCGAATACAGGAGCCTCCCGAGATGGCTGAACCCCACCCGCGAGCCGGCCGAACAAGGAGATGGCGGCCGGCACGTGCTCTACTGCTTGCTGCAGCGATCATCGCAATCGTGTTCAGCGGGCTTTTCCTCGGCCATGCCGCGAACGCCGCACCCCTCGCCAAGGCGGCACCCGCGGCGGCCGCTAGCACCGCGGAGCATGCCGCTCCGGCCACCACCACCGCCCGGCTGGCACCGGGTCAGCGCAACGCGCTCATCTCGCCGGCGCAGCCGGCTGGCGGCGTCTGCAGCGTCCCCGGCCTCGGCGACATCGGCGGCCTGATCGGACTGTGCAACGCCGGTAGTTCCGGCGTTTTCGGCGACGTGAACAACATCTGCACCCCGGGGTCGCCGCAGCCGGAACTTGCGACCTCGGGCATCGACTCCATGATCACCACACCCGGCAGCCAGACCATGGGCAAGACGCTGTACGACAACTACGGCGTCGCGGGGCAGTACTGGGCGGCGACCGGGCTGCACTGCTCCGACATGACCTCGCTGATCGGCAACAACGTCGCCGGCATGGTCTTCGACATGGCCAAATCGCTAGACCGGGTCACGATCACCATCTACCAGTCCGCCGCCGGAGCCGACATCCTGTCCTGGCTGAGCGGTTCGGTGGACCAGCTCATCACCGCGCTCGGCAGGGCGATCTACTTCCCGTTCCTGGCGCCCATGGTGATCATCGCGACCATCTGGCTGGCCTGGCAGGGCCTGGTACGCAAGCGGGCCACCAGGACCCTTGAGGGCACCATCTGGATGGTCATCGCCTGCGCCGCCGCGATCTGGCTGATCGGACGTCCCACCGACTTCACCAACGTCGGGACGACGGTATCGAACGGCGTCACCTCGGTGCTCAACACGGCATTCGCGAACCTGCCCGCGGAGAAGGCGAGCAACTGCCTGCCCGTGGCCAACGGCGACACCCAGTCGGTGACGGCGAACTACTCGTTCACCTCGGGCACCGGCCTGGTCGACAAGAACGCGAACGAGCTGTGGACGGTGCTTGTCTGCAAGCCGTGGCTGGACGGCGAACTGGGCAGCACGCAGTACGCGACGGGACCGGGCCAGCCGCAGACGGTCGTCAATCAGTACGGCAGGCAGTTGCTGTGGGCGCAGGCGGTCGCGGCCAACGAGGACGCCACAAGCACCGCCCTCGTAAAGGCGAAGCAGGCCACCTTCGACGGGATCGCGGCGCAACTGCAGCAGACCAACCCGGCGGTGTACTCGCTGTTCCAGGGTGATCAGTGGACCACCAGGCTGGAGATCGGGTTCGAGGCGCTGTTCGCGGCGGTGGCGGCTGGCCTGCTCGTCCTGCTGATAGCGCTCACGCTCATCATCTTGAAGCTCGGCTTCCTGCTGCTGCTCGTCGCCGGGCCGTTCTTCCTGATCGTCGGCATCCATCCAGGCTTCGGCCGGGTGATCGCGATCCGCTGGTTCGAGATGCTCGTCGGCGTGCTGATGAAACAGGTCGCGGTGGCGCTGACGCTCAGCGTCCTGCTGTACTGCTACTCCCTGATCATGAGCACCACCGACCAGGCGCTGCCCTGGGCGCTGAAGATCATGATGATCGCGCTGGTCACGGTCGCGGTGTTCATCTACCGCAAGCCGTTCCAGCACCTGTTCTCCTCAGTCGGCTACGGCATGCTCGGCGCCGATGAACGTGCCCAGGTGAGCTGGCGCGAGTCCGCCTTCGGCTTCCGCCGGGTCACCGCCAACGCGGCCGGCGCCGCCATGCCGAACGTCGGCGCCGCCCGTGCATCGCGCTGGGCGCGGCGCGGCGCGGCGGATGCGCCGTCGGCCGCCGAGGCGGCCGCCGGCGTCGGCGGTGTCGCCGCGGCCGGCGCCACGATCCCCGAGGGCATGCAGGTCGTGGCGGGGGCGGACAGTCACGGCACCGCCAGGCAGTGGCCCGAGGCCGGCGTCGGCACCGGCCGGACGGCGCCGCCGCTGCCGCTGCCGCCGCACGGCGGTCCGCCGGCCGGCAGTAGCAGCGGTCCGCCGGCCGGCTGGGCGCGCGGTGGCGCCGCGGGCACCGGCACGGCGCGCAGGCAGTCGCAGCCGCCGACGCGGCAGAACGGTACCGCGGCACCCGCGTCCCGCCCCTCGAACGGAACCAGCTGGCCGAATGGAGCCAGCCGAACCCGTTCGGGAGAGTCTTCCAATGGGGCGGGCGGGAGAGGGGCAAAGCCTCCCGCCGCGCCGTTCTGGTCACGATCGCGCCGGTCCAAGTAGCGGGGCAGGCCATGGAACTGACCACCGGGCAGCAGCGGCTGCTGTTCTTCGTCGTCGTGCTCGCGCTCGCCGGGCTCGGCTTCTACCTGCTCGACGGGCGGGGCTCCGGCGGTTCGCCCGGCGCCGCGTCGTCCCCGTCCGCCACGGCCTCATCGGCGCCGTCGGCGACGGGGACGGCGAGCGCGGGTGTGCCGCCCGCCACCGTTCCCGCGGCGACGCCCGTCTCGACGGCGGGCGGCGCGGAGATCTACCAGTGGCTGCCGTTCACGCCCGACGATCTCTCCGCCGCCGCGAAGACCACGCTCGAGTTCGCCACGGCCTACACCACCTGGAGCTACACGGAGGACACGACGGCCTATGCCGCGAAGCTGAACGGCCTGGTGACATCGGACGAGTTGCCGGTACTCGAGTCCGCGTACGCCACGCAGGGTGTGGCCGCGCAGCGGACGGGGCAAAAGCAGGTCTCGAAAGGCAGTGGCACCATCGACTCGATCCGCTCCTTCGCCGCCGGCACGATCACGTTCCTTGTGACGCTCAACCAGCAGGTGACATCCACGCAGCCGACGAGCACCCAGAGTGGCCAGTGGGCCGTCACGGTCCTCTCATCGGCTGGCGGCTGGCAGGTCAATGACATCGAGCTCGCCAAGCTGGGCAACTCATGAACAGGCGGGCACTCGGGCCGGCCATCGTCGGCCTCGCCGTCATGGCGCTTGTCGCCTTCCTCGTGGTGCCGATGCTGGTCGTCGGCGGTTCTGCGCTGCTGTTCGCCGGCGGTTCCGGTGTGAACTGCAATGCCACCGTGGCGAGCGCGCAGCAGCCAGCGGTGTCGGCCGAGGCGGCCAACTCGATCCCGTCGGACTACCTGAAGTGGTTCCAGCGGGTTGGCCTGCAGTACAGCGTGTCCTGGACGGTTCTGGCCGGCATCGGCAAGGTGGAAAGCGACGATGGGCGGACCAATCTGCCCGGCGTGAAGACCGGCTCGAACGCGTTCGGCGCGGCCGGGCCCATGCAGATCGGGATCCGCGGCGCGTCGGGCAACCAGTGGGGCGGCGCGGCGGTGCACAAGGCGTCCCTGGTGGTCAGCGGAGTCGCCACCGACGAGAACGGCGACGGCATCGCCTCGGTGTACGACGTGGCGGACGCCATCGCCGGAGCGGCCAAGTACCTGGTCGAGCACGGTGCGCAGCAGAACGTGCCCGCCGCGATCTTCGCCTACAACCACGCGACCTGGTACGTCCAGGAGGTGCTCAACTGGGCGTCGACCTACGCGTCCGGCGGGTTCACGGTCGCCGACGCCTCGCAGAACGGCGGCACCGCCAACGTGACCGGCGCCGGCAGCCAGTCGTGCACCCAGAACAGCGTGCTCGCCTCGTTCGTCGCGCCGAACACGATCGTGGCGACGGCCGTCAGCTACGCCGAGGAGCAGCTCGGCAAGCCGTACCTGTGGGGCGGCACCGGGCCGGCGGCCTATGACTGCTCAGGGCTGGTCATGATGGCCTACCGGGCGGCCGGGGTGAACATACCGCGCACCTCTCAGGACCAGTGGAAGGCTTTGCCGCACGTATCCGGGACCAAGGTGATCCCCGGTGACCTGGTGTTTTTCGCCGGTGCTGACGGCACGGTCAAGAAGCCTGGGCACGTCGGACTGGTGATCGGGAAGAACACGATGATCGAGGCCTATGCCACGGGCTTTCCGATCAGGATCTCCACCTTCGGCACGCCGCAGTCGCCGGGCGGCGAAGCCAAGGTCGTCGGTTTTGCCCAGCCCTGGCCGGGCAAGGCCAAATAAGCGGGCGGTTTCTGGCTGAACATCCGGATTCGGGGTACCGTCGCGCGCCGGTGTTACTCTGCCTGCTAGTAACGTTCCGCGCGAGGGAGATCACAGTGTGGAGTCGCGTGTGGGCTCTGCCGTCCGGTGCGGTGGGCCTCCTGGTGGCCGCCCTGTTCACGTCGGCATGTCACGGCGCGCCCGCGGCGCACCCGTCGTCCTCCGCTCCGGCGACGTCGGCGTCCGCGACGCCGTCGGTCACGCAAGCGGCGAATGCCGTATCCGGTCCGGTGGTGGCGCTCGGTGATTCCTACACCGCGGGCGCCATGCTGCCGATGGAACCGCACGCCACCCCGCCCGGCTGCCTGCGGTCGGCCAAGGCCTACCCAGTGCTCGTCGCCACGGCGCTGCACGCGCCGCTGACCGACGTGGCCTGCGCGAGCGCCGGGGTGAAGAACATGACCGCCGCGCAGCCGACCTACCTCGGCACGAACCCCGCGCAGTTCACCGCACTCGGCCCGGCCGACAGGGTGGTGCTGCTCACGCTCAGCGGAGACGACATGGGCTTCCTCAACGTGCTCAAGGAGTGCGTGAGCCTCTCGTTCGCCAACCCGATGGGGAGCCCGTGCCGGACGTACTACGGCGACACCTCGAACGCCCTGGTCGCGGCCGAGTCCGCGAAGATGACGCTCGTCCTGCAGGCCATCGCGCAACGGGCGCCGCGCGCGAGGATCGTCGTCGTGGGGTACCCGGACATGTTCCCGCAGTCCGGCGGCTGCTGGCCGCGCGTGCCCATCACCAGCGGCGACATCGCCTATCTGCGCGGGATTGAATTCCAGGTCAACGCGATGCTCGCCGCCGTGGCGCAGTCGGCGGGCGCGACGTTCGTCGACACCTACACGCCGACCATCGGGCACGACTTCTGCCAGCCCGAGTCGGTCAGGGATGTCGAGGGCCTGATCCCGGGCTCGCTTGCGCTGCCGTTCCACCCGAACGCCCGCGGCCAGGCGGCCATCGCCGCCGCAGTCCTCGGAGCCCTGTTACCCCCGTGACGCGTGGCGCCCACCGCGGCGCAGCGAGCGGCCGCGCTGGCGGGCCTCGGGGACCGCGCGTGACAGTTCCTCCGGCAGTTGCAGCAGCGGGTTGGCCGTGCTCGCCACCACGTCCTGCGCGAGCTCGGTGACCCGGGCGCCGCGCGCCCGCGACGCCCTGCGCAGCAGGTCGAATGCCTCGCGCGGGCGGAGCCTGTGCCGTTCGGCAAGCACGCCGATCGCCTGCTCCACCCGGACCCGGGCGGCGAGCGCGTGCTCGAGTTGTGCGACGGTGACAGCGAGACGCTCCGCCTCGCCTGCCTCGCCTGCCTCGCCCGCCTTGTCGTCGGTCCCCGGTGCGCCGCTCACGGCGGGTATCTTCCGCATCGGCCCGGTCCCGCGGTCGCGCGGCGCCGGCGCGGTGGGCGTCGGCGCGGTCCGCGCCGACTGCCTGCTGGCGCCACGCGGCGCGCCCCTCTCGTCGACGGCCTCCATGAGCCTGGTGTCGTCGTTGTCCGCCTGGTCGGCGGCGAACAGGTCGGCGAGCACCATGGCACTGGTCAGGTCGGCGACGTTCTCATCGCCGACGACCCAGCCACGCTCCGCCTTGCGGACGACCACATCGTCCTGCTGGTCGGCACCATGGTTACCGACACCGTGCGGACCGTTTGTGCTCATGCTTCTTACCTGCCTCCCCCTACCCAGCAACCTCGGGCTGCTCAGCAACCTCGAGGCTCCGCCAAGATTACCTGGTGTAACGTGGCGGGCCGAAAATGGGTAATGCCGGGACGGGGCAGAGGGTGCCGTGCTATCCGACCTGTGCGAGTTCCGCGAGCCTCTTCTGCACCTGCGCGGCCGACGGGTTGCACATCGTCGACCCGTCGGGGAACAGCAGGGTAGGAACGGTCTGGTTGCCGCCGTTGACGCTCTCCACGAACTTCGCGGCCTCCGGGTCGCGCTCGATGTCGACCTCGATGACCTCCACGCCGACCTTGCCGAGCTGCCGCTTGAGGTTCCTGCAGAACCCGCACCAGGTCGTCGTGTACATCGTCAGCGGCACTGTGGGCCTCCTCGTCGTTCCTGACCCAACCGCTGGAGTGGGGGGTCCGCTGGTCGTGCAACAACGGATCCGTGTCACTGTGTTCCCGCGGCTTCGGCGTCCCCGCGGATGCGGCACCATAGGACAGGTGGACGCCGATGCCCTGCTCGCCGCGCTCGACCCGGAGCAGCGGGCCGTGGCGCTGGCAGGCCAGGGTCCGGTCTGCGTGCTGGCGGGTGCGGGAACGGGCAAGACGCGGGCGATAACGCACCGCATTGCCTACGCGGTCGCGACCGGCACGGTCAACCCGGCGAACGTGCTCGCGCTGACGTTCACGGTCCGGGCCGCCGGTGAACTGCGCGGGCGGCTGCGCGCGCTCGGCGGCGGCGCCGAGGCGGTCAGGGCGGCCACGTTCCACTCGACGGCGCTGCGCCAGCTGACCTACTTCTGGCCGAAGGTGATCGGCGGCAGGCCGCCCCGGCTCGTGGAGTCGAAGCTGCCGCTGCTCCGCGAGGCGGCCTCCGGCCTCGGCCTGCGCGCGGACGGGGCGGCGCTATCCGAGGCGATCACCGAGATCGAGTGGGCGAAGGTCTGCCAGATTCATCCGGATTCCTACGTGTTCGCGGCGACCGAAGCGGGCCGCGCCCCGTCGATCGGCGTGCCAGACACCGGGCGGCTGTACGCGGCCTACGAGGCACTGCGCAGGGACCGGCAGCTGATCGATTTCGAGTCGGTCCTCGAGCTGACGGCGGCGATCCTGCTCACCGAGCCCGCCGTGGCCCGCGAGGTGCACGCCGCGTTCCGGTATTTCACCGTGGACGAGTTCCAGGACGTCAACCCGCTGCAGAAGCTGCTGCTCGACGCCTGGCTCGGCGGCAGGGACGAGCTGTGCGTGGTCGGCGACCCGCGGCAGACCATCTACTCGTTCACCGGTGCCACCTCCGAGTACCTGCGGTCGTTCGTGGCCGATTACCCGCAGGCGACGGTGGTCAGGCTGGTTCGCGACTACCGCTCGACGCCGCAAGTGGTGGTGGCGGCCAACCGGCTGGCCGCCGCTACTGGCGGGGACGACGCCCTGGTGGCGCAGCGGGCACACGGTCCCGAGCCGACGGTGACCAGGTATGCCGACGAGGAGGCGGAGGCGGCGGGCGTAGCGGCCGCCATCGCCGCCCTGACCGCACAGGGAGTCCCGCCCGAGGAGATCGCCGTCCTCGTCCGGATCAACGCCCACATGGAGCGGTTCGAGCGGGCGCTGGCGGAGGCGAAGCTGCCGTACGTGGTCCGCGGCGCCGAACGCTTCTACGAGCGGCCAGAGGTGCGCCAGGCCCTCGTGCTGCTGCGCGGTGCCGCCCGCGCGGCGGGCGCGGGCACCGACGCGACCGGGCTGCCTGGGGACCTGCCCGCGGCGGTGAGGCATGTGCTCGCCTCGGCGGGACTCACCGCCACCCCGCCCGCGGCGCGCGGGGCGGTGAGGGAACGCTGGGAATCCCTGGCCGCCATCGCCGGCCTCGCCGACACCCTGGCCGCATCGCGGCCGTCGGCGACCCTGGCCGAGTTCGCCGCGGAGATCGCCGAGCGCGCGGAGAGCGGGCACGCACCCACCGCGGCGGCGGTGACCCTGGCCACGATGCACGCGGCCAAGGGCCTTGAGTGGGACGCGGTTCTGCTGCCTGGACTGACGGAAGGCATAATGCCCATCGTGCATGCGCGAGGGGCCGAGGCCGTTGAGGAAGAGCGGCGACTGCTGTACGTCGCGGTCACCCGGGCGCGGGTCCACCTGGCGCTGTCCTGGGCGCCTGCCAGGACGCCGGGGGCGGAGGCGTCAAGGCAGCGCTCCCGCTTCCTCGCCGAGCTTCAGCCGGCGTCAAAGCCCGTGACGTCCAAGCCCGCGGCGTCAAAGTCCGCGACGGCCCGATCCTCGGTGGCACAGCCATGAGCGAGGCGCTCGACCAGCTGCTCGACCTGCTCGACCTGGAGCAGATCGAGGTCAACATCTTCCGCGGCCGCTCGCCGGACGAGACGGTGCAGCGGGTGTTCGGCGGCCAGGTCGCCGGGCAGGCGCTTGTCGCCGCCGGGCGGACCGTGCCCGAGGACCGTCCGGTCCACTCGCTGCACGCCTACTTCATCAGGCCTGGCGACCCGTCCGTTCCGCTCATCTACACCGTGGACCGGATGCGAGACGGGCGGACGTTCGCCACCAGGCGGGTGACCGCCATTCAGCACGGCAAGCCGATCTTCGCGCTCTCCGCCTCCTTCCATCACCCGGAAGCCGGCTTGGAGCACGCGGACCCGATGCCGGCGGTGCCGTCGCCCGAGGAACTGCGGCCCAACGCCGAGCGGCTCGCCGAGGCGCTCGGCACCCCGCTGCCGCCGTTCGTCCGCGACAGCCCGATCGACCTGCGTTCTGTCGGCCCGCTTTCCGCGGAGGTCTCCCGCGATCCGTCACTGCGCGGCCAGGGTAAGCACGGCAACTTCGTCTGGCTGCGCATGACGGAAAAGCTGCCCGACGACCCGCTGCTGCACGTGTGCCTGATGACCTACGTCTCGGACCTGACGCTGCTTGAGACCGTACTGCTCGAGCACGATGTGAGCTGGCTTGACGGCACGATCGCGAGTGCGAGCCTGGACCACGCGATGTGGTTTCACCGCCCGTTCCGCGCCGACTCGTGGCTGCTATACGCGCAGGAGAGCCCGATCGCGGCGGCCGGCCGCGGGCTGGCGCGCGGCCAGGTCTTCACCGCGGAGGGCGAACTGGTCGTTTCCGTCGTCCAGGAAGGCCTCATCCGCATCACGGGAAACCCGCACCCCTAAGAATGAAATCCCAGGTCAAAAATATGTTGCCCTCCCGTGAAGCCTTTCGTAGGCTTAGCGTCATGTTCGTGGGCACGAGCAGCCAACCCCTGGAAGGAGGTGCCTACGGTGGTTAACTTCACGCGAATCGACGCGGTCGCCGGCATGGGCGCCGCCTACACGGGTGTCCGCTCCCCGTGGGCCAACCTCGCCATCGCGGGGGCGACCCATGCCCGCATGCAGCACCTCGTCCTGTCAGTCGGTAACCCGGACGCGCGTGGCGTCTGGTTCCCGCCGGCCACGGCCACGACGATGCAGCGCACCCTCAGGGCTGCCCTGCTGCCGTCCGTCAGCGAAACCGTTAAGCAGACCGTCCAGAAGACCCGCATCAACGCTGGTGGTTACGGCGTATTGGGTCCGCATCCAGAACGGGAACCGGCCTAGAAAAGGCCGGCCAAGATCCCCGAAGGCCGCGGACCCGTAACCAGGGTCCGCGGCCCGATTTGTTTCAGGCCCGGTCCCGAGACCGACCAGTACAAACCGAGAGGGGATGGCACCGATGCAGTGGCCCGACGCCTCATCCGAGGCGGTCGCCGTGATCGAGCCGTACGTCGACAGGAACGCTGAGCAGGGCACGGCCGCGAGCGGGATCGCGGCACTCTTCAACCTCACCGATGTCCCCGTGGGTCTCGACCTGCCGTGCACGGACGACGCGGAGCTGTTCTTCGCCGAGGCGCCCGCGGACGTGGAGGCGGCAAAGGAACTCTGCCAGGGCTGCCGGATCCGGGTCGCGTGCCTGGAAGGCGCGCTGGACCGGCGCGAGCCGTGGGGTGTGTGGGGCGGGGAACTGCTCCTGCGCGGTGCGATCGTGCCGAGGAAGCGGCCGCGCGGCCGCCCGCGTAAGGCGGATGCCGAGCTTACCAAGACCGATGAGCGGGCAGCATAGCCGTCGCATCACTAGTGATGCGACGGATACGAACGGTCGATTCACCGGCGACGAGCGCGGTGTGCCCGCCGCCAGCCTGACGCTTGACCTTCCCGCAACGGAAGGCCGCAGGCTGGCGGCGCGGGCACTCGCCGTGTCACACGGTAACCAGTCGCACACGTGAAGCGACGATAACTATGAACACAAACACAAACAGACTAAAACGCACACAATGCGAGGTTGTAAGCCATGCACGTCCAGGAATATCTGGCGAGAGAACGACAGCAGGAGCGCCTCAAGCAGGCGCACGAGGAACGATCCGCCAATCAGGTCGCCGAGCTGCGGAAGCTGGAGCGCCGGCAGCGGCGCGCCGAGCGCCAACTGCTCTCCGCCTGGCAGCGCGTCGAGCGCCTGCGCTCGACCCTCGGGGCGGTCAGCTAACCCAGCGGTCAGCTAACACAACAGGAGTCACTCCGGGAGAACCCGGGACGCGCGAGGGCCGTCCCGGGTTCTCTGCTGTTTGCGGGGGACGAACCCCCGACACCCCCCATCAAAGCGTTCAAGGCGTCGGGGTGGGCGTCGCGTAGCCGGGAACCCAGCGGACCACCTCGGCGCGGAACGGGCCTTCGCACTCCAGCTGGCAGAGCACGCCGATGCCGGCGGTGGACACCCGGTGGATGAGCACGTACGAGGGCGGCAGGTTGAACTTGCGCGTGATGCCCGAGGTGCTCATGTCGGTGGCCCGCCCGGCCTGGTCGCGCATCCACTCCCTGGAGAACTTGAACGTCTCTACGGCTGACGGCTCGGCGAGCGGCCCGAGGAACCCACGCAGCGCATCCAGGTCCACCGCGATGCCTGGCCGCAGGAAGTTGTCTGCCCGCAGCACCCGCTCGACTTCGGCGATGTCCGGCGCCGGGTCGTGCATGATCCGCAGCAGCTTGCCGAAGATCGGCGGCAGCCCGTCGGGCAGCCGGTCCACCGCGCCGAAGTCGAGCACGCCGAGACGCCCGTCGGCGAGCAGCCGGAAGTTGCCCGGGTGCGGGTCGGCGTGCAGCAGCCCGGCCCGGGCGGGACCGGAGAACAGGAACCTGGTCAGCAGGATGCCTGCCCGGTCCCGTTCTTCCGTGGAACCGTTGCTGATGATCTTCGACAGCGGTGCGCCGTCCATCCACTCGGTCACCAGGACGTGATCGGTTTCTGTGACGACACCGGGCACATAGATGTCGGGGTCGCCGGCGTAGGCCGCCGCGAACGAGCGCTGCGCCGCCGCCTCCATGTGGTAGTCGAGCTCCTCGGCCACCCGGTCGCGCAGCTCGTCGAGCATCGGCTTGACCTCGAGCCCGGGCATCAGGATGCCGAAAAGCCGCCCCATCCTGGCGATCTGCGTGAAGTCGTTGATCAACGCACGGCCCGCGCCTGGGTACTGGATCTTGACGGCGACGGCGCGGCCGTCCTGCCAGACGGCCCGGTGCACCTGGCCGATCGAGGCCGCCGCGGCGGGCGTGTCATCGAAGGACTGGAACGAGTCCCGCCAGGCGTCTCCGAGGTCGGCGGAGAGCACCCGGTGCACTGTGGCCACGGGGAGCGGTGGCGCCGACTCCTGCAGCCTGGTCAGCGTCGCGCGGTACGGCCCGGCGAGTTCGGGCGGCAGTGCGGCCTCGAAGATCGACAGCGCCTGGCCGAGCTTCATCGCCCCGCCCTTGAGCTCGCCGAGCACCCGGAAGACCTGGTCGGCCGTCCGCTGCTGAATCTCCTGCGCGACGATCTCGGCGGATCTCCCCCCGATTCGCTTGCCGATGCCGAGCGCGGTCCGGCCGGCGAACCCGAGCGGCAGCCCAGCGAGCCTTGCTGTCCTGCCGACCGTGCCGCGCGGAATGTCGTCGCGACTGCTGGGCGGCACCTGGCTCTCGCCGTCATTCTCCGCCAATGAAAACCTCTTATCCCGAACGAGTGCGTGGTTCCAGCCTAATCGACCGGAATGTCAGTGGGAGGCGTCACGCTATGCCCATGAGACCTGCACTGAAGGTAGGGCTTCGGCCGCTGTGGCGGGACAGCGATACGCTCCAGATCGGCGTCGATCCGCGTCGCGCCCGGGCGCTGACCGGGCTCGGCAAGGCGGCGGCGGTCGTCAGCCTGCTTGACGGGTCGAGGGACACCGGGGAGGTGGTGCGGACCGCGGGCCGGTACGGCATCCGCGAGGAGGTCGCGCACCGGGTCATCGAGCTGCTTGCCTCGGCGGGCGTACTCGACGATTTCCCCGCGAGCACGCGGGCCGCGCTGCCCGACTACCTGCGCGCGCGGATCGGTCCCGAGCTGGCCTGCGCCGCGCTTGCCTACGGGCACGGCGACGGCGGCGCGGCGGTGCTCGCACGGCGCCGGGCGGCGTTCGCCAGGATCTACGGTGCGGGGCGGGTGGGCGCCTGTGTCGCTACGTTCCTCGCCGCGTCCGGTGTGGCCTGGGTCAGCTGCCTCGACACGGGGACGACGGAGCCTGCCGACGTGACGCCCGCGGGTCTCGGTGCGGCAGATATCGGGACAAGCCGGGCCGATGCGGTGGCCCGCGCGGTGCGCCGGGTGGCGCCCGAGGTACGCACCGCCGACGATCGCGGCAGGCTGCCCGATCTCGCGGTGATCTGCGGCCGGCCGGACCCGGTGCTGCTCGACGCGCTGATGCGCGACCGGGTGCCGCATCTGGTGGTGCGCGCGGAGGAGGCGATCGGGGTGGTGGGGCCGCTCGTGCTGCCCGGCCGGTGGACGTGCCTGCGCTGCGTGGACCTGAGTAAGGCGGCACACGACCCGGCCTGGCCGCGCATCCTCGCCCAGGCCAGCGGGGCCGACGCGCTCCCTGCCGGGATGGTGGCATGCGACACGGTGCTGGCCGCGGCGACGGCCGCGCTCGCGGCGGCGCAGGCGCTCACGTTCGTCGACCGGGTGTGCCACCCGGCCGCCGCCAACGGAACGCTCGAGGTGGTGCCGCCCGAATGGCAGTGGCAGCGGCGCGGCTGGCCACCGCACCCGGCCTGCAGCTGCGGCGCCTGAGGCAACGGCTGCCCGCGGGGCGGGCCGCCGTGCCCTAGGGCTCCTCGCCGTTCTCCAGGTCGGAGATGTCCAGGTCGGTGGCGCCGTTCAGGAACACGTCCGGGTTTTCCAGGTCCTCCGCGGTGGGCAGCAGGTCCGGGTGCGCCCAGATCGCGTCCCGCCCGTCCGCGCCGCGGGTGTCGGTCAGGCCGCTCCACAGCGCCGCGGCCTCACGCAGCATCCGTGGCCTGAGCTCGAGGCCGACGAGCGTGGCGAAGGTGCGCTCCGCGGGGCCGCCGGAGGCCCGGCGGCGCCTGATCGCCTCGGCGAGGGCGGCGGCATGCTCGAGCCGGTCGCCGGCCGCCGCGGACACAACCGTGGCGACCCAGCCCTCGACAAGCGCGAGCGCGGTTTCCAGGCGGGCCAGGGCAACCTTCTGCTGTGGGGTGTCTTCCGGCTGGAACAGGTTCCCGCCGGACAGCGCCTCACTCAGCGCCTGCTCCGGATTGGACATGTCCATCTCCGGCAAGGCGTCGCGCAGCCGGTTCATGTCCACGGAGATGCCCGCCGCATATGCCTCAACGGCGCCGAGCAGGTGCTGCCGCAGCCACGGCACGTGACCGAACAGCCGGTGGTGCGCCGCCTCGCGCAGGGCGAGGAACAGCCGCACTTCCCCGAGGTCGACGGACAGCCCCTCGCCGAACGCGGTGACGCCCGCCGGCAGCAGCGCCGCCGTTCCCTCGGGGGCAAGCGGCAGGCCGATGTCGGTGGAGGTGGCCATGTCGCCGGACAGCTCGCCGATGGCGTTGCCGATCTGGCCGCCGAGCATCGCGCCGCCGAGCTGCCGCAGCATCGGCGCGAGCGCGTTCATGCCGCCGATCCCGGAAAGCATGGCCCGCATCTCCGGTGGCACCTCGTCGAGTTGTGACGGGTCGACGGCCATCATCGAGCCCATCGCGTCGACCGCCTTGGCGGCGATCGGCTCGCACAGCGAGGACCAGACAGGGAAGGTGGCCTCGAGCCACTCAGACCGCGACCACGCCTCGATCTTCCTGATGCCGGACGGGAACGAGGTGACGCCGTCCAGCCACAGGTCGGCGAGCCTGATGGCGTCGGTCACCGCGGACCGCTCGTTGGCGAGCACGCTCGGATCGCCCTTGGCGGCGATCGCGTGCCTGGACAGGTTCTTGGCCAGCTCCCAGTTGACGGGGCCGCCGCTGTAGGACAGCATGTCCGCGAACTGGCGCAATGCGTCGGCGAACTGGTTCGGGTTCGCGCCGGGACCTCCAGGGCCCCCTTGGCCTGGCATACCGAAGCCGAACCCGCCGGGGCCCGGGTCACCAGGTCCGCCGCCTTGTCCCTTGCCGCCGGACGGGTCGTCGTCACCGGGCCTTCCGGGCGGCCCGAAGCCAAAGGGAGGACGCTCAGCCACGATGCACCCCCTTCGCTCTCGAATGGTCGGGCAGGATAGAAGGGTCTTGGGAAACACGCTATTCGGGAGCAGCCGATTTTGAGAAACCACGGACGGCAGGTTCGCCCTGAGCGCAGCGTTCGCCGTGAGCGTAGCACCGCCGCAGCGCTCCCTGCTGTGGCGGTGACCGGTGCCGCGCGGGGCGTCGGCCACGCGCTCGCGGTCAGGCTCGCCACTTCGCCGCTCGTCGGCCGGGTCGTGGCGATCGACGATCACCGCGGCGACGCCACCGGGGTGACCTGGCGGGTGGCTGACGTCAGGGATCCCACCATGTCCTCGCGGCTGTCCGGTGTCGACGTGGTTGTGCACACGGACGTGGACACGTCGGCGGACAGCGACCCGAGGCAGCGGCGGGCCCGCAATGTGCGCGGCGCGCAGACGGTGCTGACCGCCGCGGCGGCCGAGCGCGTCGGCCGGGTGGTCCTGGTGTCGAGCGCGATGGTGTACGGCGCACGGCCGGACAACCCGGTACCGCTGCCGGAGGACGCGCCGCTCCTCGCCGATTCCGGCGAGAGCCTGGCGGGGGACATGCTCGAGATCGAGGAGCTCGCCCGGCGCTCCCGCCGGGTCAACCCGGGTACCGCGGTGACCGTGGTCCGCCCTGCCGCGCTGGTCGGTGACGCCGTTGACACCTTGCTGACCAGGCATTTCGAGGCGCCGCGGCTGCTCGTGGTGCGCGGCTGCGCGCCGGGCTGGCAGTTCTGCCACGTCGATGACCTGGTGACCGCGCTCGAGTTGGCCGCGGCAGGCGCGGTTACCGGCGACTTCGCGGTGGGCTGCGACGGATCACTCACGCAGGCCGAGGTGGAGGCGCTCAGCGGCCTGAAGTCCCTTGAGCTGCCCGCCAGGCTGACCTTCAGCACCGCCCAGCGGCTGCACCGGCTCGGCGTGACCCCGGCGCCGTCGGCGGAGCTGCGGTACGTGGTGTACCCGTGGGTTGTCGACTGCGCGGCGCTCCGTGCGGCCGGCTGGCGCCCGTTCTACGACAACGCCGCCGCGCTGCAGGCGCTGCTCGCGGCGCGGGCCGGGCATCATGCCCTCGTCGGCCGCCGCATCGCGAGAAAGGACGCGGCCATCACCGCGGCAGGGGCCGCGGGCACCGCCGCCGCCGTCATCGGCACGGCCGCCATCGTGCGGCACGCGCGACGAAGGGCAGGTTCCAAGTAAGTCTCACGCAGGCTTCTCGCAGGAGGCGAATCGCCGGGAAAAGCGACGCGATGCCCAATGACTTTCACTCACATTCAGCCGCTGTCCAATTACAAATTGTGATCTACAGTAAAAAACAAGAAACCGGCGAAGGTCTAGACCGGCTGCTACACTAGCTCTCAGTTGCCTCTCAATGGCGATGGGGCGGTGGCAGCCTGAGCGATGGCGACTCACAGCATATTAGGCTGACGGTACGAACGGAGCTCGCACCCTCGCGCGTGCTTGTGATAATTCCTGGATGGGTTGACGAGATCGTGTTGGTAGAATTAGTTGGCGATTTGGGGGGAGATGTATGCGAGTAGTTGTTACCGGCGGCGCAGGCTTCATAGGGTCACACCTATGTGATGCGTTCCATGCTAATGGTGATGAAGTGTGGGTCATTGACGATCTTTCTTCTGGCCGCGCCAATCGGTTGCATGAAGGAGTTCGACTCTACCGGGAGAGCGTACGTAACGCATCTCGGCTATGCGAGTTGGTCACGGATATCCAACCAGAGTTGATTTGCCATCTGGCTGCGCAGGTGGATGTACGAGAATCCGTGGCGTCACCGGGTAAAGACGCCGAAGCCAATGTTCTTGGCACAATTAATGTTCTTGAAGCGGCGCGTGCCGTGGGCGCTCGTATGGTCTTTAGCTCGACCGGCGGGGCCATCTACGGTCAAGATGCGCCGGTCCCATCATCAGAAAGTACTTTCCCTGCACCCGGTTCTCCATATGGAGTAGCGAAGTACTGTTCCGAACAGTATGTCGGTCTTTACAACCGGCTATTCGGCTCGGAACATGCCGTGCTGCGCTTCTCAAACGTTTACGGTCCCCGGCAAGGATCCTTCGGCGAGGCGGGCGTGGTCTCGGTCTTTTGCGCCAACAGCATTCAGGGGAAGCCGATTACCATCTTTGGTGATGGAAAGCAGACAAGAGACTATGTCTATGTCGCTGACTGCGTGGCGGCCTTCATGGCGGCGGCAGACTACGGCAAGGCAGGCATCTGGAACATCGGGACCGGTACCGAGGTCGGTGTGCTGGAACTTGCCGAACTGGTAAACAGGTTTGCTAGGAGCGACAGCCAGCTGGTGTTCGCGCCGGCACGTGCCGGAGAGCTGACGCGCAGCGCGCTCGCCTGTGAGCTGGCCGCGCAGGATCTCGGCTGGCAGCCAGCCACCTCGCTTGCCGATGGAGTCCAGGCGGTGGTTAGGTGGTTTGAAGCTGGGGCGCCTGATCGGACTTCGCTTTAGGGGCGTACAGCCTGGCTCCTATGTAGCCAACCGCCGTCGTGCCTAGCCCTACGATGATCGCACCCGCCCGGCCGAGGCCAGCCGGATGACCACGGAACAGATCCGCGATACCGGTGAGAACGCCTAGCGGAAGCGTGCGTGTCACGTACCTGCGCTCGTTGGCCAGGCCATCGCCGGAGCCAACCCTTGCCGTTACTTGCGCCTTGGAAATTCCCTCCGCGTAGCAGCGGGAAAGGAAGTAGGAGAAGCGGCAGCGCTTATCGGAAACGAAGTGCCAGATCCTCACCCGATGATCCATCACGAGTACCGCATCTGGCGAGCGCTGAGCGAGCCGGATGCAGAACTCGGTCTCCTCACACCCGAGTGGGCGCTTGTTCGCGGTGCGGCCGATGCCTGTCTGAAAGCCGTCTACGATGTCAAACACTTCTCTGCGGAATGACATGTTGCCACCGAGGAGGTTACGGACCGCGGCGCCAGAAGGTGGCATCCCGAGATAATTGCAGCCGACAACCCAGTAGAACTCTTCCGGCATCCACCATGGGCGTGCGGTTTGCCAATTCGGTATTGTCAGGCCCCCCACGCCAGTGATAGCCGGGTCATTGTAAGTGTCCTCTATGATCTTCAGCCAGTCGGGGTGAGCCGTTGCATCGTCATCGAGAAAGGCAATAATATCGCCGCCTGCCAGAGCGACCCCGGTGTTGCGGGCGCCAGACAATCCCTTCGTGTCAGTGTTTTGCACCACTGTCACATCGGGCATCGCTGCCAAGAGCCTCTCGTAAAGCGGGCGGTTATAGTCAACCACAACGATGATCTCGGTACAGGGCAGGCGCTGGTCACGCAGTGATTGGATGGCGGCGCAGATCTGACTCCAGCGATCTTCCGTATAGACACAGATTACTACGGAGTAATCTCGTACCGACACAACGCTTCCCCCGAATCCACCGTCACGTGTAGTACCAGTAAGCACTGCAGGCCGATATAACACCCGTAGCTAGCGTAGGCCAAGCTGTTGTCCATGTGTGCCCTTATCCCAAGTTGTGACGAGAGACACTGGAAACGTGGCTCGCGGTAGTGCTACGCGGGCCGAGTGTGACCACGATCCTTGCTGGCGCCCGCTAGTGTGCCCCGCCGGAAATCTTCGACAAATATTCGGCCAGGGAGTGGAGTATCTCCTCGGCGGTCTTGGTCCAGGCGAAGGGACGCGGGTTCTCGTTCCACTGCCCGATCCAGTCGCGGATGTCGGCTTCCAGGGCCTGGACGGACTTGTGGACGCCGCGGCGGATTTTCTGGTCGGTGAGGTAGCCGAACCAGCGCTCGACCTGGTTGATCCAGCTGGACCCGGTCGGGGTGAAGTGGACGTGGAAGCGGGGATGGCGGGCGAGCCAGTCCTGGATGACCGGGGTCTTGTGGGTTCCGTAGTTGTCGCAGACCAGGTGGACGTCCAGGCCGGCCGGGACGTTCTTGTCGATCTTCTTGAGGAACTTCAGGAATTCCTGGTGGCGGTGGCGGCGGTGCAGCTCGCTGATCACGGTGCCGTCGGCGATGTCGAAGGCGGCGAACAGGCTGGTCACGCCGTGGCGGGCGTAGTCGTGGGTGCGCCGCTCGGGCATCCCGGGCATCATCGGCAGCACCGGCTGGGACCGGTCGAGGGCCTGGACCTGCGACTTCTCGTCCACGCAGAGCACCACGGCCTTCTCCGGCGGGTTGTGGTAGAGGCCGACGACGTCGACGACCTTCTCCACGAACAGCGGGTCGGTGCTCAGCTTGAACCCGTCGATGAGATGGGGCTTGAGGTCGAACTTCCGCCAGATCCGCCCGACGGTGGACTGCGACAGGCCGCTGCGGCGGGCCATCGAGGCCCGCGACCAGTGCGTGGCGTCCCGGGGGATCTCCTCCAGGGTGGCGGTGACGACCTCCTCGACCTTGTCCAGCAGGATGGACGGCGGCCGGCCGGGCCGCTTCTCATCGCCCAGCCCGTCCAGCCGGCCCGTGATGAACCGGCCCCGCCACCGGGCCACGTTGTGCTCGGTCGTCCGCAGCTCCGCGGCCACGGCCTTGTTCTCCCTGCCCTCCGCGCAGGCCAGCACGATACGCGCCCGCAGCGCCAGGACCTGCGACGTCTTCCCCCGCCGCGCCCAGCGGGCCAGCTGCTCCCGCTCGGCACCCGTAAGCACGAGCTCCGCCTTCCTGCGCCCGGGACGCGGGGTGTCCGCCAGTCCCGCCGTGCCGGACTTGGTGAACCGCGAGCGCCACTTCCGCACCGTCTCAACGGAAATCCCTAGCTCAGCTGCCACCCCGGAATTCCCCTCGGCCGAGCCCGAGCAGGCCAGCACGATCCCGGCACGCTCCTGCAGGCGGCGGTCACCGGAGCGCGCCAGCCGCTCAAGCTCAGCCCGGACCTCACCCGACAGCGCCAGCGGCGCAACAGGAAGCGACATAACAACAGTCTACGTATTTATGTCGCTAACCTCAGGCGGATCACACTAGCAAGGACCTTGACCGCCGAACGATTGATCAGCCGGCCGTAAGGGCACGGTCACGCGCCATGGTCAGGGTGAGCTGCCCCTCGACCAGACGCCGGAACTCTGCTGAGCCCGTCGAATGGTGAACGGTGAGCCGGGGCAGCCTGAAAAGATCTCCACCTGGCCTGGGCATCGTGTTCCTGACAGCGTATCCGTGGTGATAACCCAGCTCCCGAGCTACTCCTCTGACCCTTGCTGAGTAGCCGTATGGGTAAGCGAGCCCGGGAACCGCGATGCCGAGCCTGTCCTCTAGCCTCGCCTTGCTCGAGAGAAGTTCGTCGCGAAGGAGTGCCGCCGGAATTTGGTCGAGCTGGAAGTGCTGACAGCTGTGCCGCCAACCTCCATGTCAGCAGACACCACTTCGGCGACCTGGCTCCAGGAGAGCATGCGGCCCGGCCGCTTTGTGGCCGACTTGGAACCCGCGTCTTGCACCCACTCCGTGGTGACGAAAACTGTGGCAGTGCATCCATGTTCAACAAGGGCAGGAACAGCGTTTCCTATGGAAATCCTCGAAACCGTCGTCGAAAGTAAGTACGACTGTCCGGGGAGGAATCTCAGCACCGTCTCCGGCGTCGACGTGCGGGGATCCATCACATCACGGAGCAGGGACGCCGAGGTGAATGTACTTGGGACAGTCAAGGTTTCGGTCTTTTGTGCCAACAGCATTCAGGGGAATTCGCTCACCATCTAAGGTGAAGGCAAGGAAATACGCGACTATCTCTATGTTGAAGATTGCGTAACTGCCTTCATGGCGGCAGCAGGCTACGGCAAGGCAGGCATCTGGACCATCGGGACGGGGATCGAGGTCACCGTGCTGGAACTCGCTGCGCTGGTAAACAGGCTTACCGGGCGAGACAGTCAGCTGGTATTCAAACCAGCACGCAAGGGCGAATTGTCGCCTAGCGCGCTTGCCTGTAGGCTTGCCGCGCAGGATCTCGGCTGGCAGCGTGCCACATCGCTTTCCGATGGAGTACAGGCGGTGATCAGGTGGTTTGAAACTGGGGCGCCTGATCGGGCTTTGCGGTAGCCGTTTTCATCTTGACGCCCACGTAGCCGGCCGCGGTCATGCCCAGCCCCGCGATGATCGCACCGGCTCGGCCTAGACCTGATGGGTGACCGCGGAACACGTCCGTGACGCCTCTAAGCACACCAAGCGGAAGCGTACGCGTGGCGTACGCGCGTTCGTTGGACAGGCCATCGCCGCTGCCGACACTCGCGGTAACCTGGGACTTAGAGATCCCCTCCGCGTAGCAGCGGGAAAGGAAGTAGGAGAACCGGCAACGCTTGTCGGAGACAAAATGCCTGACCATCGCCCGATGGTCCATCACGAGAACAGTGCCAGGCGAACGCTGTGCGAGCCGAATACAGAAATCGGTTTCCTCGCAGCCGAGGGGTCGCTTGTCCGTAGTGCGCCCGATGCCCGCCTGGAAACCGTCGACGACATCGAACACCTCCCTGCGGAACGACATGTTTCCGCCGAGCAGGTTACGGACCGGGGCGCCTGAGGCCGGCATGCCGAGGTAATTGCAGCCGACGACCCAGTAGAACTCTTCCGGCATCCACCATGGACGCGCGGTCTGCCACTTCGGCAGGGTCAGGCCGCCGACTCCGATGATGGCCGGGTTGGCGAATGAGTCGTCTATGAACTTCAGCCAGTCGGGGTCAGCCGTTGCGTCATCATCGAGGAACACGATGATCTCGCCCCGCGCCAGGGCGGAGCCAGTGTTGCGGGCACCGGACAATCCCTTCGCGTCGGTGTTCTCCACTACCGTCACGTCAGGCATCGCAGCTGTGAGCCGCTCGTAAAGCGCACGGTTGTAATCGACGACCACGATGATTTCCGTACAGGCCAGGCTCTGCTCGCGAACTGATTGGATGGCGGCGCAGATTTGATCCCAACGGTCTTCTGTATAGACACAAATCAATACGGAGTAATCACGGGCAGGCATAACGGCGACCCCCAAGCACAGCCATCCCGATCAGTGCCAGAGGGCACTTCTCGCCGATCGAACGTCAGTTGCCAGGGTAGGCGACCTCTGGCTCATACGTGCGCGTATTTCCAGATTGAACCCAGAAGATCACAAGAAACGCTTGATGATGCTACAGGCACTAAGCGTGATCGCGACCTCTGTTTACGCCGGTCAATGTGGCCTTCGACCGGCGAACTACCGACCAGGCTGCCGTAAGCGCGCGATCACGCACCATGGTCAGGGCGATTTGCCCCTCGACGAGACGCTGGAACTCCGATAGGCCTGTGGAATGGTGAACCGTAAGCCGGGGCAGTCTGAAAAGGTCTGCACCCGGACTTGTCGTCGTATTACGGACAGCATAGCCGTGATCGTAACCGACCGCTCTGGCCATTTCCCTGACCCTTGAATTGGAGTAACCGTACGGGTAAGCGAGGCCAAGGACCGGGATGCCAAGTCTGTCCTCCAGCCTCGCCTTGCTCGTATAAAGCTCCTCACGGAGGAGTGCGGCCGGAATTTGGTCTAGCTGGGGGTGCTGGCAGCTGTGCGCTCCTGCCTCCATGCCGGCAGTCACCACCTCCGCGACCTGGCTCCAGGCGAGCATGCGGCCCGGCCGCTTCGCGGCTGACTCGGAGCCGGCGTCCTGGACCCAGCCTGTAGTGACGAAAACCGTCGCGGTGCAGCCGTGCTCGACAAGGGCAGGAACGGCATGCCTGTGAAAGTCCTCGAAACCGTCGTCAAAGGTAAGGACGACTGTCCGCGGCGGCGCTTGACCGCCCTCAGCAATCAGCGCCGCGAGCGCCCCCGCGGTCATGGTGGTGTAGCCGGCGTCGACGAGGTAGGACAGTTGCTCGCTGAATACGGCGGGAGACACCGCGAGGGAACCCCAAGCTTCCGCTGGCTCGTTGACCTCGTGGTACATGAGGACCGGTACTGACGATACCGAATCTGGGGTCACAGCGAGGTTTCTCCCTAGAGGGCTCTCTGGTCGGCATCCACCATGATGCGCGCCAGCTCCGGTGTGAGCACCTTTGGCCGCCATCCGAGAACCGACGCGGCCTTCGACGCGTCGCCGATGAGCGAATCGACTTCCGACGGGCGCAGGTACCGTTCGTCGAACTTCACGTACTTCTGCCAGTCAAGGCCGACATGCTCGAACGAGAACTGCAGGAAGTCCCTAATGGTATAGGCAGTGCCAGTGGCAAGAACGTAGTCGGCAGGCTCTGAGTGCTGGAGCATCGCCCACATGCCAGCGACATACTCCGGTGCATATCCCCAGTCACGCACGCTATCCAAGTTTCCGAGGAACAACTCTGACCGCTTGCCCGCCGCGATCTCGGCCACAGCCCGCGTGATCTTCCGCGTCACGAAAGTCTCCCCGCGTCTCGGGCTCTCGTGATTGAACAGTATGCCGTTTACCGCGAACATCCCGTATGCCTCGCGATAGTTGCGAGTCATCCAATGAGAGTAGACCTTCGCCACACCATAAGGGCTGCGTGGCCAAAATGGGGTTTGCTCGTTTTGCGGAGGCGGTGTAGCGCCGAACATCTCGGAGCTGCTCGCCTGGTAGAAGCGGCAATCGAGGCCGATCATCCGAATGGCTTCAAGAAGCCGGGTGGAACCTAGGCCTGTGGCCATTCCCGTGTATTCAGGTTCATCAAATGAGACCCGCACGTGACTTTGGGCGGCCAGGTTGTAGACCTCGGCAGGCCGGATGCTCTCCAGCAGAGTGACCAAGCGCGAACCGTCGGTTAGATCGGCGTAGTGCAGGAACAGGCGTCGATCGGGCTCGTGCTGGTCTTGATAGAGATGATCGATCCGGGCAGTATTGAAGCTACTCGTACGGCGCATAAAGCCATGCACCAGGTAGCCCTTCTCCAGGAGCAGCTCAGCAAGATACGAGCCATCTTGACCCGTGATCCCGGTTATGAGAGCAACCTTCGTCATCAGCCGATCATCCCTTCCCGCCCGGCGGGGAACCCCCTCCCCCGCCTCAAAGCGATCATAGCCTAGCTAGCAGCATGTGAAGGATCGTGAGGGCACAACCGCCTAGAAGGCGTCACGTCCACATCAAAAGTGATCATAAGGGCATTGGCCCGCGGCCGCCGTGACGCGGACTGCGACCGGGGCGGTGCAGGCGGCCAGCTACTGTCTGCCGCGTCATCCGCGAGGAGGTAGGATTAACATATGCGTCAGCGCGAAGAGATTCCCCGTGACTCGCTCATCTACGTGGCAGGCCACCAGGGCCTTGTCGGTTCTGCCATATGGCGACGGCTTAGCGATGCGGGTTGCGAACGCCTTGTGGGTTTCAGTTCCAGGGACGTTGACCTGCGCGAGCGTAGCGCGGTGGACCAGCTGTTCAGGGAGATCAAGCCAGACATCGTTATTGATGCCGCGGCGCGTGTCGGCGGAATTCTCGCTAACGCAAGCGAGCCCGCCGACTTTCTTGAAGACAACCTGAGAATTCAGGTTAACGTGCTGAGCGCCGCGCAACGCTTCGGCGTCCAACGACTGCTCTTCCTCGGCTCCAGCTGCATCTACCCGAAGTTCGCCGCGCAGCCGATCCGAGAAGACAGCCTGATGACTGGCGCACTCGAGCCGACCAATGATGCTTATGCCGTTGCAAAAATCGCGGGCATCATGCAAGTTCAGGCACTACGTCGGCAATATGGAGTGCGCTACATTTCCGCGATGCCAACGAACCTATATGGTCCGGGCGATAATTTCAGTCCGACCAAATCGCACGTACTTCCCGCGCTCATCCGGCGCATTCACGAGGCAAAGAACACCAATGCGGAAACAGTTACCATCTGGGGTACGGGAACCCCGCGTCGTGAATTTCTCTTCGTTGACGATCTGGCCGACGCGCTGGTGTTCTTGCTCGAGCACTACGATTCACCTGAGCCCATCAATGTCGGTGTCGGGATCGATGTCACCATCCGGGAGCTTGCGGAAACGATTGCTGACGTAGTGGGTTGGAACGGCAACCTGGTGTTCGACGAGACAAAACCCGATGGTACGCCTCGCAAGCTGCTTGATGTCTCTCGGCTTAATGAATTGGGGTGGCGAGCAAGCACGTCCATCCAGGTCGGCATTAAGCTTACTTACGATTGGTTTCTCTCGAACCAATCGAAAATGCGTGGAAAATGATGCGAATCTGAAGTCCACGCACATGCCGACCAAACGGCATGAACCTATATGTAGCCATCCCGGTCCAACGTGAGCCAGTGTGGCGGCACCAGATCACGGGACTTCATTTCTTCTTCCCTGTTGGAGAACCATGGCCGAGGAGCGATGACCGTGCGCGCTGCCCGCTCGCCAATGTAGCCTGCCCACCAGCTAAACGAACTGTTCGCGGTAACCAGCCCGTCTGCCCGAGAGAGAAGAAGCACTACCTCGAATGGGTTTGTCCCTGGTGGCGGATCGATCCAAAGCAGCTCGCCCATGCCGGCGAACTCTTCGCTCACCATGTCGGGCGAATCGGTCGACACATATGTGGGACCGTGAAAGCCCATCTGCCGCAGGTAGGACAAAGCCCGTTCGTAGTAAGCTCTGGTAGCGAGGCCATGGAAATCGCGTGTCCCGGGCCGCATGTAATCACCGCGGCGAACGTGCATCACGATAGCGCCGGTGCCCGGTTCGATCTTCTCGGACATCTCGCGGTACCAGTCGGAGGGCTTAGTCAATCGACTCATCCGAGCCCTGATCTCGGCTCCGTGATCATCGAAGTAGCGCCATGACTGGAAGTAGCCAATAAGTGTTGTGCCAGGTCCAACGTCGTGCAGCCGCCGATCGTAACCGAATGAATGTTCCATGAAGATTGATTTCCCTCGACCGGGGACAAGGGAAGGTACGTGATTGTGCCACAAGCGCGCCGAACGGGCCGGGTATCCAAGGAAGACTGGCAAATGGTACACATTCTCTGGCGGCGAGATAAGCCCATTGTCAAAAATGTCGAGTTCATACTCGTAATGAAAGCTACGTACCGGGTGCACATAATCGTAGTACGCCTTGTTCACATAGCAGGGCACCGATAGCCGACGAGCCTGTGCGAAGGCCGCGGCGTATGCGAACAACTGGTTACCAAGTCGCTCTACTGGGTAAAGCGTCAACCCGTCGGGCTTAACCTTTCTCCCGCGAGGCACCAACGCCCACATCTTCATTTCTGTCCCCATTCTCATCGTCTAATTTACAAAACACTACATTAAGACGGATCGGTTCGCCCTGCTCGGGGGCCTGCGTGCAGAATTAGGTCGCTCTTCAATGCCCTGCCGCCGACTGTGGAAGTGATTGGGTGTGATGTTAATCATTAATGAGATTCCCCCGCAGATGGGAGTCCGCCAAATGATGGTAGCGGTTCCCTTGCGCGACGCCTTGCTGAAGGGGCAAACTGTTGACCTGAGTTGGCTCAAACTAGTGCGCATCTTGGCTGCCGTGGCGAAGTGCCCGTCGGGCGCGGCGGCCAGGGCCACCGGGCCGCCTTGCTCGGCAATCGGCTGGCCCGGCCGGTTGAGCGAGGTGTCAAACGGGGTGACGCTGTCGGTGTCGCTGTTGGCGACGTACCCGCTCGTGGGTCTGGCCGCGGCGGCGGGTCGGGCCGTCGGGCCGCTGGCACCTGACGCGGCCGTGGCGCCGGTCAGGGCCAGCGCGGCCGCCGCAGCGGCCGGAACCGCCAGCGCACGGACAATACGCAGACGCATCGCGCACCTCCCAGCGCCTGTATTGCGCCAGCATCGCGGTCGCAGGGGAATAGAGGCTTAGTCCACCCAGCCGGGGGACGTCTGGCCCACCCGGAGCAGCCGATCGGCTGAGCCACGTCAGGCCAGGCCACTTTACGAGCCGCGCCTAGTACTACAACAGAGATCTGTGATGTCGTTCGGTGCGGCTGCGTGACTTGAGGCTTTCCGATGGCCAGGATTGCTGCATGCTTGGTGTCATGGAGGGCTCGCGGGCAGGTGCCGCAGATGCGCATGCCGCGTGGTCGGAGTCGTTTAACGAGCTGTTCGCGCAGGTTGCTGGTGTTTTCTCGAATGCGCATGTGCGCAGGCGCGGGCGGGCGTACGTGCTGGGCCTGCTGTCGCAGACGGAGCGGAAGAACTCCTGGCAGCTGGCGGAGTTCGCCGGGGAGCCGTCGCCGGACGGGCTGCAGCGGCTGCTGAACTTCTCGCCGTGGGACGAGGACGCCTGCCGGGACGCCATCGCGCGCTACGTGATGAGGGCTGTCGGGGATCCGGGCGCGGTCCTGGCGGTCGACGAGACGGGATTCCTTAAGAAAGGCCGGATGTCCGCCGGCGTGGCCAGGCAATATACCGGGACGGCGGGCCGGGTGGAGAACTGCCAGGTCGGCGTGTTCCTCGCGTACTGCGCGCCGGACGGGGCGCGGGCGCTGATCGACCGCGAGCTGTACATCCCGAGGAAATGGGCAGAGGACCGGGAGCGGTGCGCGGCGGCCGGGATCGGCGGCGACGTCACCTTCGCGACGAAGCCGAAGCTGGCGGAGGCCATGATCGGGCGCGCGGTGCAGGCGGGCGTCCCGTTTAAGTGGGTGGCGGGTGACGAGGCATACGGCGGCAACCCGGGCCTGCGGGAATGGCTGGAGGCAGAGAAGATCCCGTACGTGCTCGCGGTTGCGTGCAACGCCATGATCGAGACGAAGGCGGGCGCGAAGCGCGCCGATGAGCTGGCGGGGCTGGTCCCGGCGGGCGCATGGCAGCGGCTGAGCTGCGCCGACGGGTCCAAGGGGCCGCGGCTTTACGACTGGGCGCTGGTCGCGGCCGGCAGTGACGATCACTGGCTGCTGGCCCGCCGGTCCCTGCAACCCGGCGAGAAAGGCAACCTTGAGCTGGCCTTCTACCGCTGCTACTCGCCGCGGCCGGTCACGCTCGCCGAGCTCGCCGCGGTAGCGGGCGCGCGGTGGGGAGTGGAGGACTGCTTCGCCGAAGCCAAGGGGGAGGCCGGCCTGGACCACTACCAGGTCCGCCGCTACCGCGCCTGGTACCGGCACATCACCCTGTCCATGCTCGCGCACGCGTTCCTCGCCGTCGCCGCGCACGGCGCCCGCCCCGCCCCAGCACTCCCGCAGCCGCAGGAACCCGTCCCTGCCAGCGGAAACACTGACGGCGAGGGTACTGAAAAGGGGACCTGACCGCTGTGGACAACTTTTCGCCCCGCCAAGGACATACAGCCCGCCAGCCTTCATAACAGACGAAACCGGGCGTGACCTGATCCCGCTCACCGCCGCCGAGGCCCGCCGCCTGTTCAACCTCCAAACCCGCGTCGCCCGCCCTGCGGCATTCCACGAGCACTGGTCAGACTGGAGACGCCGCCGTCAGGCCGCCGCCCGCAAATCGCATTACGCCCGCCGAATCAGAGATCACGAGGCGCTGTTGTAGTACTAACGATCTTCAATTGCCTGGGTTACGGGTCTGGCGTGTGTCGCGGTGGTGGGTTATGCCGGTGTCATGAGGTATCCCGATGGCGGCGGGCTGACTGCTGCGGATCGTGCCCGCCGGGAGCAGGTGCGGCTGGCGGCGGCGGAGATGATCGAGGCCGGGGCGAGCGATGGTGAGGTCGCGCGGCGGTTGCGGGTGAGCCGGATGTCGGCGAACCGGTGGCGGCGGGCGCTGGCGGCCGGCGGCCGGGAGGCGCTGGCCTCCAAGGGGGCCGGCGGGGCGAAGTGCAAGCTGACGGAGGCCCAGGTCGCCGAGCTGGAAGCGGTGCTGGACGCGGGGCCCGCGGCGTGCGGTTATGAGGATCAGTGCTGGACCCTGGCCCGGATCGCCGATCAGGTGTGGCGGCGGTTCAGGGTGGAGTACACGCTGGGCGGGGTGCATGTGCTGCTGCACCGGATGGGGTGGAGCGTGCAGGTCCCGGCGCGGCGGGCGGCCGAGCGGGATGAGGCCGCGGTCGCCGCGTGGAAGCAGGAGACGTGGCCGGTCATAAAAGGGCGGCTGAGCAGCAGGGCGCCTGGCTGGTCTTCGAGGACGAGTCCGGGCAGGGTTTAAGGCCGCCGAAGGGCCGCACCTGGGGGCGGCGCGGCGCGACCCCGGTCGTCAAGGTGACCGGCGGCAGCAACAAGCGGGTGTCGCTGGCCGCGGTGATCGCCGTCAAGGCCGGGCAGCGGCCGCGGCTGATCTACCGCGTCCATTCCGGCCCCCGGCGCGGTGACAAGCGCAAGGGGTTCACCGAGACGGACTACGCCCGGCTGCTGGACGCCGCCCACCAGCAGCTCGGCGGGCCGCTCGTCCTGATCTGGGACAATCTCAATACGCACGTCAGCCGGGCGATGCGCGAGCTGATCGCGGCCCGGGACTGGCTCACCGTCTACCAGCTGCCGGCCTATGCCTCCGAGCTCAACCCGGTCGAGTCGGTGTGGTCGCACCTGAAAAGATCCCTGGCCAACCTGGTCAAGCATGACCTCGCCCAGCTCACCGCCCTGGCCAAGTCCCGGCTCCGCCGCATGCAGTACCAGCCCGGCCTGATCAACGGGTTCCTCACCGGAACCAGGCTTGATCTCACGTCCCTTGCGTAACCTCCGCAATTGAAGATCGTTAGTGCGCAAGGTCAGCTCTCACCAACTGCAAACCCAAAGGTCAGCGCAACCGGCTCCTACGAACCCGCGATCGTGAGCCCTCCTCAATGCGCTGCCGCCGGCTGTGGAAGTGAATGGTGTGATGTTCATCATTCATGAGATTCCCCCGCAGAGAGGAATCCGCCAGATGATAATAGCGGTTCTCTTGCGCGACGCCTTGCTGAAGGGGCAAACTAGTGAGACTGCAAGGAGGGTGGGTAAACGCCGTGGTCACCTTTGGCCCGACGTAACCCTTGGGGGGGGACGCGAAGCGTGGAAGCGCCGATTCTTATCGGTCAACTTGAGTTGACCGCGCCGATAACCGACATCCAATTGCCGCCCCGTGAGGATGGCCAAGTTTATACCGCTGTTCAACTGCTTGTCAGGATGGAGCACATACCTGTAGGTCACGTGCTTCTAACGATTCATGATCTTCGTGCTTCGGCTGTCTCGCATCAGATTTGGCAAACGCTTGGAAGTGTTATCAACGAAAGGCGGGGGCGTGTTGGACTGCCAGCCCTCCTTGAGATACCCCGCGACGGCATACCCGTAGAAAAACAACTTGGCGGCGAAGTGGTGAGCCGCCCCTTGGTCTCTGTCGTGGTTTGCACACGAGACAGACCGGGGAGCCTGATGAAGACGCTCAAGGATCTCGCTTCCCTCAACTACAGCTCGTTCGAGGTTGTTGTCGTCGACAATGCGCCTAGCTCTGACGCTACCCAGAATGCGGTACTTGATCGCTTCGGCGCTGACTCGCGGTTCCGGTATGTGTGCGAGCCGCGGCCCGGTCTTTCCCGGGCGCGCAACCGCGGCATCCTAGAGGCTGCTGGTGATTACGTTGCCTTTACTGACGACGATGTACGGGTCGACCAGTGGTGGCTCGATGGAATCATGAGAGGATTCCAAACGTCAGCTAACGTGGAGTGCGTAACGGGCATGATAGCGACCGCGGAGATCAACAACATGGTCCAGCTGTATTTCCACATCCGCGCAGGCTGGGGGACGAACTGCGAGCGGCGCCTGTTTGACCTATTCGAGCATTCTGATGCCTCACCGCTTTATCCGTACACGGTTGGCAGGTTCGGTGCAGGCGCCAATTTCGCGGTCACGCGTGCCGTGGTGAAGGAAATCGGCGGCTTCGACGAGGCACTCGGCGCGGGAGCACCCTCTGGGGGCGGCGAGGATCTCAACATGTTCATGCGGGTTATCCTGGGCGGCTACTGCCTGGTATATGAGCCATCGGCCGTCGTGTGGCACGAACACCGGGCCGACCTCCCCGCTTTGTCTAAGCAGATGCGAGCCTATGGGACAGGCCTCACTGCCGCGCTGACCGCCATCATGATCCAGAGCGCCAGGGCGCGGCGCGAACTTCCGACAAGAGTGCTGAAGGGCGTCGCCCACATGGCCAAGCTTCAGGGCGGGGTCCGGACGAATCAGAATTTGCCCCCAGGGCTGGTCGGACGAGAGATCATCGGCTATCTCATGGGTCCCTTGTTGTACATGAAAGGCTGGGGGAACCTAAGAAGGCTGAGGAAGTCACTTACCGTTATTGATTGAAACTAGAGGCCACTGAGACGAAGCGGGCTCCCATAAAAATGATGGATATTACCGTCAGCGTGATAGCGATACGCCGCGTCGTCAGTACATAGGCAATAAATCGACCGCTTCGGTCCATGCGGCTATAGTCCCAAGTCAGCCAGGCAATGCCTGCCAATATGGTAATCAAGCCGCCAAAGAGGGTGTGGCCGCCCAAGAGATTCACGATACTCATTTATTCGCCTCTCTGATGGTCGTCTTGCGTGCGACGGCGGGTAAGCAGTATCGCGAGCAGGCATGTGGCCGCCGGGATGATCAGCTCAATCATGGGATGCCAGAAATGAAGGACGACCGCCGTTAGCGCCAGCAACATCAGAGTGGAGAAGTTAAGAGCAACACCAACCATCAGGCACTCGCTCCACTTGGAGCCGGTCGCAAGGCGGTAGGCCAGGCTTCCCGGGCCAAGGAGTATCCCTCCGAGTGTCGCTACGAACTGAATGGGCTGGCCGATGCCGATGATCGGTGCCGCAATGGCAAGCACGGCCACTACCGTCGAGGCAGTGACGATCGTTACGCCGGTACGATCATTGGTCATCGCTTTACCTTGGCCTTTGAAGTCTTCGTGCTGACGACTTCTTAACCGTCGGATGCCGAATATACTGGAAAATTTCGGCATCACGGTTCTGGTACACGAGTTTGTAGTTCGATGAACGCGTGAGCATGTTATCCACCGTCCTGCCCCAGTTGGTGGGCAGTCCGCTAACCAACGAACCGAATGCTTGCTGGCCCGTCGTCATGATGACGTACCCGCCTTTCGGGTTGCCGGCGATAGCGGCGGTTATCTGGGTCAATGTTTGTGGTCCGATCGTGTCGACTCCCAAAGTATTGTAACTAAAAGTAGTTAGATCGACGTACTCCCATTCAATACCCCAGGTGAGGCTGACGAAATTGCTTCCCGGAGTTGCTATTCGGTAGAGCTCGTTGGTCGCGGTCAGTTCGTCGGGCCGCACCATCTCATAGAGCTCGTTCCCCCAGCGCGCGAAGAAGAACAACGGGGTCAATAGCAGCCCAAAGCAGGCGAGCGCCACTTGGCCGTGCCAGAACCGGGGAAGCTTGGAAATGAGAGCCGCTATCAGACAGATAGCTCCCGGCAGGCTGAAGAAGTAAACACGCAGGACTCCCTCGCCGCCGTAGTTCCCTCCGACGATTGTGGTGAAAGCGCCGAGGAACAAGAGTACGACGACTGCCCAGTCCCGGTCCCTGCTCCGCAGTCGCCAGACAAGCGCGCCGAGAGCGGCAAGTCCCCACACAGCCGCGGTCGTCAATAGCCGAATGTCGAGGATGAATCCGTGGGCCGCACTCCCAGTAACGCGCTGTGCTACCCCAGCGTTTACATTGCCACCCACGTTGCCCACGCCGCCGACAATCATGCTGATGTGCCCGGACCAGAAGGGCTCGGCGCCATAGCAGACCCAGCCAACGGCGATCAGCACCCCTACCATGACCATACCGCGGACTTGAGTCCGGCCAGCGATAACGAGGATTACGGAGGTGATGATGGCCATAATGGGCGTGAGCTGATGACCTGTGGCCATGGCAGCCATGAGGAGAACCAGCGCTCCCAGGTAGAAGCCACCGGCGGCTCGGCGTCTTCCCGGCTCGGGCCGAGGTGGTCTGCCCGACTGGGTTTGCCGATTAGGTCCGAAATCCTTGTTGGTTCGGCGCAGGAGTCGCCGCCAGGCCGGGCGGTCGTGCGCACGGAATGGCACGACGAGGATGAAGACGAAGGTTAGGTACAGGAGGTAGGTCAGTGCCTGGGGCGAGAAGTAGTCCTGGCCCACCCAGTTGGTCAGCGGGAACAGCCCTGCAGCGAGCCAGGCCTTCGGCGTCGACCGGAGCAACTCTTTAGCGATGCCGTAGATGGGCGGAAGGTAGAGCAAGTTGATGGCTACAGGCCACCACCGAATGAACGCCTCGGCCGAATTTACCCCGGCCACCTTGTCCAGCATTGCCACGCCTGCGAAAAATGATGGCCAGCTGAACCGAGCGTCGTAAGACTGCAACAGAGTACCAGTGTTGGCAATGTAGTTTGAGAATGCCGTGTGCAGATACGCTGACTGAAACCGTCCGTCTCCTTCAATTATTGAAGGGGCACCATTAACTAGGAATACCAGGATGGTCAAGTGAGTGCCGAGCAGAAGGGAACGGTACCGTTCCGCTCGCAAATTCCAAGCGAAGCTTATAATGAGCAAAGCGATAGCAAGCCAGTACAGCGGTGACAGAGCCTCAATGAGTCCATATGAGCCTATATCCACGACATTGCTGATTTTCAGCCCGGAAATCCCAACAGCTAGGGCGACAAAGCATACTGCGAAGCCGAGTAGCGTGCCGGTCTGCTTGGCTGGGCGATCTTCATTCCCTTGCAATGCGGACGGACGCGGCGGTGGCTTCCGCGTCGTGCTGGCCAATAGCTCAGGCCGGGTCAACGATGAACGTGGGTCCCAAGGAGGATTGGGCGAATTAGGGCGCATCGGATGTTGTGGGCGATTCGGCCTTTCGGGGGCGAAGGGCTCTGGCGAGCTATTTCCTCGCTCCTCGTATCGCATACAGATCCTTCGTTTCGCTTGGGCTCGACTTCTCGTCAGGCATTTCGTAGTGGGGGGCGCCGAAGCTGCGCGTGACGAACCGGGCACGTTGCGCGAAGGGCGCGGCCTTGACAAACGCACGACAGTCTACCGAGGTGCGCGTTGGGTAAGTCCAGCATAAGAACTATGTCTCACTCTACCCGCTTGCGATGCGATGATGGCGGGTTTGCGATTGCCATGATCTGATGATGGCTCCTGACGGGGCAAGCCGGGGCGGGGTCGACGCTCGGTCGCGCCGCGGGTTGATTGGAGATGCCGCCGTCCGAAGGATTGTGAAGCTTCATGTGCGGACGATAGAACCCCCGGCTCGGTATGCCCCGCGATCCCGCCGCGACGAGGACACCACCTGCACCGCCGTCGCACCCGACCCGGTTCCCACCCTGGTCCGCGCGTACGGAGGCATCAGGCCGCTCTACGGCCCAACTTACCGGAATTACGACTTCTCACGCGCCACCCCCGTTTGCATGATATAGTTTTTCTAATGATATGTAGATAAATGCGCGTATTGAAATGCTAAAGGATCGCAGATTGGTCGATATGCAGCAATCGCGACTGATGGCGATTCGTGGAATATTGCAGCAGAACCAAGATTTGCTGCGTAATGCGGGTAGTCTCGCAGCCACCACCGGCCTCACCTCTGTCTTCGGTTTCGCCTACTGGATTTACGCTGCGCATGTATTCCCACAGCAGGCGGTCGGTTACGGGTCCGCCGCGATATCTACGATGACTTTGCTAGGTACGATCGGCATGTTCGGCATCGGCACAATGCTCATTGGCGAGCTGCCGCGACGGGAGTCGCGGGGCGGACTCATTATGGCCGGGCTTGTCGTCTCTTTCGCTGGATCGCTCATACTTGGGGTCGGTTTCGCCATCGTTTCGCTGGCATTCGGCAACCGTTTCGCAGAGATTGGTGGAACGTTCGGCCGGATGGCGATTTTCTGCTTTGGAGTGGCCATAACCGGTGCCACTGTTGTCTTCGACGAAGCCACCATCGGGCTAATGCGGGGCGGCATCCAGTTGACCAGGAACGTGGTGGTCTCGATCGCAAAGATGGCGGCCCTGCCCTGCTGCGCGCTGATCCTGCACGACCTGTTCGGCGTCGGAATCGAGCTGTCCTGGGTACTGGGCACGCTGGTCTCAATAGTTCCTATCATCATCATAATCAGGCGTGATGGTACATCGATCCTTTACCGGCCAGACTGGGGGTCGTTCAGGCGACTCGGCAAGGTAACCCTGGCCCATAATTGGCTGAATCTCGCCATCAACATCCCGCCCAAGCTCATTCCTGTGCTTGTGGTCATCGTCGTTTCACCCTCATCCAACGCGGTCTACTACGTCGCCGCGATGTTGGTGGGCTTTCTCGGCATGGTGCCGACCCACCTATCGACAGTGCTCTTCGCCATCGCGTCCGCCGCACCAGAGAGGATCTCGGAGAAGCTTCGCTTCGTACTCCGCGCGTCGTTGATGATAGGGGTTCCCGGCGGATTGATTCTGGGGCTCAGCGGCCACTTCGTGCTGTCCATCTTCGGTTCCAGCTATGCGCGCCTGGGCACAGGGCCGTTGTGGCTGCTCATTGTCTGTCTCATTCCCGGGATACCCAACATCGTGTACATCGCGGTCTGCCGCGCTACCGGGCGGGTCAGCCAGGCGGCAGTCTTCCTCAGCATCGCCTCGGCCATACAGATGTCGGCCGTCGTGGTGGGCGGTCGGCTCGATGGTCTGTACGGGTTGTGCTACGGGATGCTGGCGGTCGCGACCCTGCAAGCGCTAGTGACGACCCCTGCTGTTCTCAGGGCCGCCTATGGCAGCGGCGCGTGGGTCCACTCCGCAAGTGTCTCGGCGACCGAGGGCGATCGGCTGTCGCATATCCGGGCCCTGGACGACGGACGGCGGCTCAGGCAGGAGGCCGGAATTGCCGCGCTCCTCGCACTCGCGACGACCGTGACACCCGACCAGCGCCGCCCTCATGGAGCGGTCGATGTCCGTAGCGCAACCGTCGCCCGCATGACACCAACCACACGAACTACACGTCAGGCATCGACCGATCACAACCGCGGTCGCCATCGGCATTCTGTCGTCCCCGTCACGGCGGCTAACCCTGCACCTACGGATACATCGTGGTCGCCAGGGGATGATGAGGCAGCCTTCCGCGCCCGGCAGCGGGCCGGCATGGCGGCACTCCTCGCGATCGCAACTCACGCTGCGCGGGTCTGAGCCAGCCCGACTTCGGACTTTTGTCAATGCCAACTCACTGTTATGACATTATTTATGGCTAACGTGTGAGTCGGACTCTGTCCAATGAGGTGCCCAGTGTCAGACGAGGATCCATGGGAGACGAGGCCGGAGGAGAATGATCCGACCGATGAGCGGGATGTGTGGCTGCCGCCGAGCCGTCCTGCCAGCCGCAGCACGAGGGCCACATCTTCTCGGTCGAACTTGCCGTTCCGGAGGAGACGAGGGTTCTGGTTCGGCATCGTCTGCTTGGTGGCTGCACTAGTCTTCGCCCCCGAAGCATGGCTGGCAGGGGGGTCTAAGCCCGCGAGTGCTACTTTGCAGCCCGTTCCCGCCGAGGCGCTCCAGGGCATCGAAGGCCAGGTGATTGCCGCTCAGTCGAGCCAAGGGGTCACTGGTCAGGTAGTTGGGATCGCAGGGCTGTGCCTTGCCGGCAGCAAGGGAGGGGGCCTCAACGGGACTCCTGCCATCCTCTCTACCTGCACTGGAACGGAGGATCAGCAACAGTGGACGCTTCTCGCGAACAAGGAAGTCGTGCTAGACGGCCGCTGCCTTGGGGTCAACCCCAAAAGCTCGAGGGCCGTGAGTCTGGTCGGGTTGTATACCTGCGGTAAGACCGCGTCAGAAATGTGGAAGGTGCAGGACAAGCACACGATCCGGAGCGTGAGTTCGGGCCTCTGCCTCGGCAGCTGGAAGAACAAGGACACCAACGGCAGTCTAGTCGGGGTTACTGAATGCCAGCCATCCGCGAAAGCCCAGATCTGGACTGTGCCTAGCTACGCTGCCGACCCATCCGGGTTGGCGATGCCCTTGGGTAATATCCCCGGCTGGCGGCAGGTCTTCATGGACAATTTCAATGAGAATGTGCCTCTCGGTAAGTTCCCGGCAGCGGTATCTAGCAAATGGGGCGACTACCTAGACGGCTGGCCAGATACAACCCACCATGGGACCTACGAGCCGACGCGGGTCGTAAGCATCCACAATGGCAGGATGAACCTGTTCCTGCATACGGTGGACGGGATCCATATGGTGGCTGCACCGTATCCGAGAATCCCCGGAGCGCCCGGCGCAGACGGAGGCCTGCTCTACGGGATGTACGAGGTCCGGTTCACGGCACAGCAGGTGAAAGGGTATAAGACCGCCTGGTTGCTGTGGCCGGATAGCGAAAACCAGCGGGATGGCGAGATTGACTTTCCGGAAGGAGACCTGCAGAAGAACATTCTCGCGTTCCTCCACCACGGGAACTCTGACCCGAAGTTGCAAGACAGTTTCGCGACTCCTTACACGTACGCTAATTGGCACACCGCGACCACCATATGGACCGCTGACGCGGTGATTTTTATGCTGGACGGGAAAGTCATCGGCGAGTCGACGGACAAGGCAATCATTCCACATAAGCCGATGCACTGGGTGCTGCAAACCGAGACGCGCACAGGTGGCGGCCCTCCGAGTGATACCGCGACTGCAAATGTCAAGATCGACTGGGTATCGGTCTGGCTCCCGCACAAGAATTGAGTTGCGCTAACCTCGATCTGACCCGAAAAATGGAGAGTTAGCGGGCGTGCGGCAGCAGCCGGCGGCGGTTCGTGCCGTCGGCTTCGAGGGGTGCTGGTGGCTAGGCGGGCTGGCTGGGGCCGGTCTGGTCTGGTTCGGGGCGTTTGCAGAGGGTGACCTCGTAGCCGAGGCTGGCGAGCTTGCCGACGTGGTGGCTGACCTGGCGGGCGGTGTCGCGCTGGCGTTCGTAGTAGTCCGGGCCGAGGTCCTGGTAGCGGCTGCCGGGCCTGGACAGCAGGGCGTGGTAGACGCGCATCTGGGTGTTGCCGGTGGCGACGCAGGCCTCGGCCTTGCCTCGCTTGGGAGAGTCGCCGGTGGCGGGCGCCCTCGCGGGTCTGGGTCTTGTCGGCGGCGACTGCGGTCTCGCCGGTGACGGCGCCGAGGTAGCGGTTGCCGTGCTTGTGCCGGGCGGGCGCGGCGCGCTTGCCGGACTGCTTGTCCAGCGGGGTGCGGCCGGCCCAGGAGGCCAGGTGGCCGGGGGTGGGGAACCTGCTCATGTCGGTGCCGGTCTCCGCGATGGCGTCCTAGGCGGCGCGCCTGCCCCAGCCGGGCATCGACTCCACTTGCTGGAGCTGAACTCATGCGGGGCCAGCAGCCGCTCGATGACCAGGGACAGCTTGCCGATCTCGGCGTTGATCGAGTCGATGCGCTCCAGCATGGCCTGCAGCAGCGCGGCGAGCTCGGGGGTGAAGAACTCCGCGCCCTCCAGGGCCTGCTCCAGCTGGGGGATCTTGCGGCGGGCGCGGGCCCGGGCCAGCTGGGCCAGCGCCCTCGGGCTGCGCTCGCTGGCGATGAGGTGGTCCATGATGTCCCGGCCGGTGACCCCGTGCAGGTCGCTGATCACCGACGACAGCTTCAGGTGGGCGTCTTCCAGCAGCTTCTCGCAGCGTTCCTTCTCCGCGGCGCGGGCCTGGACCAGCCGCCGCCGGTGTTGCTGTGTTGCGCATGAGCAAGACGCGGCCGGGCAGGGTGCCTCCTTAATCCCGGGGGCGGTGGTGCGCTCCCGGGCGGCGACTACCCTCCGCCCGGCACCCGCCGCTCTTCCGCGCCAGCCCCTTCGGCCCCGCTGGAACGTCCCACCTGCGGGGGTCACCTTCACGAGACGTCATCAGAGGTTCACTTGCGTTCACCCATCACCCGCGCGACGACCGGGTGCCACCGCCGGGCCGGGAAGCAGCAGCTTCCCGCCGGTCTTCTCCTCGCCCGCGCCCCCGGGTGGAACGGGCAGCGCTTCGGCTTTTACCCTGGGCTCCGCACCCCGCGGTTACCCGCAGCGCACGCCAGGGCGGAGACGGGCCAGCGCGCACTGACCCGGGTACTGCGCCTGAGGCCTAAACCGACCTCCAGCAGCGCCTCCCACTTGAACCCATGCACCATCACATCGCACGTAATCCGACGTCGACTCCATCCCGGCCCGCTCCACGCCCCAGACCCGCAGCCAGTCCGCCAGCTCCAGCAGCTGACGGCGAGTGGTGCCGAACCCCCGGGTCTCCTGCGCCCGGCCGCCCCGGCGGATGTCGCTGGGCCGGATCGTGACCATGACCAGTTGCTTGCCGATATCGATCCCCGCGGCCCGCTCACAGAACAGCGGCTCTTCCCCTGCCTCTTCCATCACCTTCTCCTAACATGGGGATGCGGAAAGGTGACGGCCGCCCGCGGGAGCGAAGGGCACGCGGAAATCTGGTGATCAGCCCCGTCATGTGCAATGTCTACCTGCACCGGCTGGAGCCTGAATGGGATGAGCGCGACGGGTTCTGTGCCCCTATGCCGATGACCTGGGTCGTGATGTGCTGGTCCGCAGCCGGGCTGAGGCCGCCCTGGAGCGGCTGACGGTCCTGCTGGCTGGCCTGGGCCAGGAGCCCAAGGCGGCCAAGACCACATCGTGCACCTGGAGGAAGAAGGCGAGGGCTTTAACTTCCTGGGCTTGTGCCACTGGCTGGTGCGCTCGCGGGGGCTGAACGGGAAGGAACCGGTGACGCTCCTTGCCCGCTGGCCCGCGGACAAGGCCATGCAGCATGCCCGCGACCGGATCAGGGAACTGACCGGCCGGTCCCGGCTGCTGCTGGACCCGAAGCAGATCGTGGAGGACCTGAGCCGGTTCCTGGGCGGCTGGGCCGCCTACTTCCGGTTCAGCAACTCCGCCGCCCGCTTCGAGAAGATCAGGAGCTATTCGCGGATGCGCATGGCGCTGTTCACCAGCAAGCGCAAACGCCGGTCATGGGAGTTCGGCTGGTCAGTTGTTGCCTACCAGTGCCCTGACCAACTCCGGGCCTTGCTACCCCAGCAGGCGGCCATCGCGAACAGGTTGACTGGTCCGGGAGGGGACACGCGGTATCTTTGTCGAGTGAGCCAGATCAGGCTGATCGCCATCAGGGATACCCCGCTGTCGGTGGACGAGGTGCGTAACGCGATCGCCGACCCCGCTGCCGGCGGAGAGGTGCTGTTCGTCGGCACCGTGCGGGACAAGGACGCGGACAAAGGCGTGACCGCACTCGCTTACTCTGCTCACCCCTCCGCCGAGGCGGAACTGCGCAAGGTCGCCGAGTCGATCGCGGCCAAGTACCCGGAAGCGATCGCGGTCGCAGCAGTGCACCGCATCGGTGAGCTTGCCATTGGCGACCTCGCGGTCGTCGTAGGCGTCTCCTGCGCGCACCGGGCGGAGGCCTTTCACGCCTGTCACGCTCTGATCGACGAGCTCAAGGTCACGGTTCCGGTCTGGAAGCACCAGCGGTTCACCGACGGCACCGATGAATGGGTTGGCAGCGCGTAATACCTTTCTCTCCGGCTGGTCATGAACTCTCTGCTATAGCGCGTAGTCTTCCGAGCATGTCCCGACGATCCCTGACGCTGGCCATCGCTGGCCTGGCCACCGTGATCGGCATCGTGATCACGGTGCTTGTCCCCGTTCCCTACGTGATCCTGGGTGCGGGGCCGACGCTCAACACGCTCGGCAAGGACTCCAAGGGTGCACCGCTCATCACAATCTCGGGACACCAGACGTATCCGGCCGCTGGGCACCTTAACATGGTGACGGTCAGCTATGAGGGCGGACCCGGCTCGAACCTCAACATCTTCCAGGCGCTGCGTTCCTGGCTCGACCCGTCGCAGGCCGTGGTCCCGGAGAGCGAGCTGTTCCCGCCCGGGCAGACCGCGCAGCAGACGCAGGCGCAGGACACCGCGCAGATGGCCTCGTCGCAGCAGCTGGCCACCGCCGCCGCGTTCACCCAGCTGCATATCAAGTACGAGACGCAGGTCGTGGTGCTGTCGACCGTCGCGGGATACCCGGCGAGCAAGGCGCTGAAGCCGGGCGACGTCATCCAGGAGGTCGATGGCAAGCCGGTGACCGGCCAGACCTCGCTGAGCTCGCTGATCACGTCGCGCCCGGCCGGCTCCACCCTGCAGCTCACGGTGCTGCGCGGCGGCAAGACGCTGACCGTTCCCGTGCAGAGCAAGTCCTCCGGGGGCACCCCGGTGATCGGCGTGCAGGTGCAGGAGCACTACAAGTTCCCCTTCACAGTGCAGATCAGCGTGGGTGACATCGGCGGGCCGAGCGCCGGGATGATGTTCGCGCTCGGCATTATCGACAAGCTCACCCCGGACAACCTGACAGGCGGCAAGTTCATCGCGGGCACCGGCGAGATCACCGCGGCGGGGCAGGTGCAGCCGATCGGCGGCATCCAGCAGAAGATGGTGGGGGCCAGGGACGCCGGCGCGACCGTCTTCCTCGCGCCGGCGGCCAACTGCGCCGACACCAAGGGCGCGGTGCCCGCCGGGCTGCGCGTCGTGAAGGTGGCGACGCTGTCGCAGGCCGTTTCCGACTTGGAGGCGATCAAGGCCGGCAAGTCCGTGCCGTCCTGCTGACCCGGCGGTGACGTTGCGCGGTTCCGTCGCACCGGGCCGCATTCATTTGCTTCACCAGCACAGGCGTAGGCTTCCGCTAACGGAGGCGAAGGGAGCACGTGGGGCTGTGGCACTGCGGGTACTCGTCGACGCGACCGACGTTCCCACCGACAGGGGCGCGCTCGGGCGCTACGTCGACGGGCTGATGGGCGCCTTGGCCTCGACCGGGGTGGATCTCGCCGTCGCCTGTCAGCGCTCCGACGAGGAGCGGTACGGACGGCTAGCGCCGGGCGCCACGATCGTGGCGGGGCCGGTGGCGCTCGGGCACCGCACGGAGCGGCTCGCCTGGGAGCAGAGCGGTCTGCCGGTGGTGGCCGAGCTGGTCGGTGCCGACGTCATCCATATGCCGAACTACACGATGCCGCTGCGTCCCGGGCTGCCGACCGTCGTGACCATTCATGACCTCGCGTTCTTCACTGACCCCGAGCGGTACACGCCGATCAGCGGCATGTCGCTGAAGTCCGCGACCAAGACGGCGGCCGTGCAGGCGACGCGGCTGATCGTGCCGTCCAACGCGACAAGGGACGAACTGGTCCGGGTGCTCGGCATCGATCCGGCCAAGATCGATGTCGCCTACCACGGAGTGGATCACCGGCTGTTCCACCGGCCGGACGAGATCCAGGTCAGCCGGGTCACCGCGCGGCTCGGGCTGCACGGCAAGCCCTACGTGGCATTCCTCGGCTCGCTGACGCCGCGCAAGAATGCCCTGGCGCTCGTCAGCGGCTGGGCGGCGGCGGTGGCCGATCTGCCCGCACCGCCGGCGCTCGTGCTCGGCGGCGGTGGCGGCTGGAGCCCGGAGCTTGACGAGGCCGTCGCGCAGGTGCCGCCGCACCTGCGGCTGATCCGTCCCGGCTACCTGCCCTTTGCCGACCTGCCCGGCTTCCTCGGCGGCGCGCTCGTGGTGGCTGCGCCGTCGCGCGGCGAGGGGTTCGGCCTGCAGGTGCTTGAGGCGATGGCCTGCGGTGCTCCGGTGCTGACGACCTACCGCACCGCGCTGCCTGAGGTCGGCGGGAACGCCGTGGCTTACACCGAGCCCGATGCTGACTCCATCGCCGTCGCGCTGCGCGCCCTGCTTGACGACCCGGAACGGCTAATGAGCCTCGGCGAGGCCGGCTATGCCAGGGCGCAGGAGTTCAGCTGGGAGGCATCGGCGGCTGCCCACGTGGCGTGCTACAAGAAAGCCGCGGACCAGCGGGTCCCGCGGCCCGCCTCCTGATCACGAAAACCGCCGCGCTTGGGTAACACGATTGCGAACTCGCGCATGTCGCGGAGCGTCACTCAGGTCCGGTAAGTATGCTGCACGAGTTGCCGGGGCGATCCGGCGGCTCCCGCTGTCCATGGAAACCAACCGCTTAAGGTGACACTACCTATGCCGCGTGAACCGCTAGAAGCGATAATGCTCGTCGGGGGCAAGGGCACCCGGCTGCGCCCGCTTACCTTGTCCGCGCCGAAGCCGCTGCTGCCCACCGCCGGAGTACCGTTCCTCGCCCATCAGCTGACCAGGGCGGCGGAGTGCGGTATCACGCATGTGGTGCTGGCGACTTCCTACCGCGCCGAGATGTTCACCGAGGCCTTCGGTACCGGCGAGGATTTCGGGCTGTCGATCGATTACGTCCATGAGTCCGAGCCGCTTGGCACCGGTGGCGGCATCCGCAACGCGGCCGCACTGCTCCGCGGTGGCCCTGACGATCCGATCGTTGTGCTGAACGGCGACGTCCTGACAGGACATGACCTTCCCGCGCAGGTTGACCTGCACAGGAAGAAGGACGCGGCGGTGACGCTGCACCTCGTTCCCGTCGAGGACCCCAGCCGGTACGGCTGCGTGCCCACCGACTCAAGCGGCCGGGTCACCGCGTTTCTGGAGAAGACACCGAACCCGGTGACCAACCAGATCAACGCCGGCTGCTACGTCTTCCGCCGGTCGGTGATCGACACGATCCCCGCTGGTCAGGTCGTGTCGGTAGAGCGCGAGACGTTCCCCGGTCTGATCGCCTCCGGCGCGGTTGTCATGGGCTACGCCGAGGCCGCCTACTGGCTGGACGTCGGCACTCCCGAGGCGTTCGTGCGCGGCTCGTGCGACGTCGTGCTAGGGGCGCTGCACTCGCCGGCCCTCGGCGGCACGCCGGGCGTGTGCCTAGTGCTCGGTGACGCCCGGGTGGCCCCGGACGCGCAGCTTTCCGGCGGGACGACCGTGGGGTACGGGGCCGTCATCCAGGCCGGCGCAATCGTCTCAGGCAGCGTGGTCTTCGACGGCGCCTCCATCGGCGCCGGGGCGGTCGTCCGCGACAGCATCATCGGACGCGACGCGACGATCGTCGGCGGTGCCTTGCTTGACGGCGTCGTCATCGGCGACGGCGCCTATGTTGGGCCGGGCAACGAGCTCACCAGGGGACTTCGGCTGTGGCCTGGGGCGCGCCTGGAAGATACGTCAGTGCGGTTCTCCTCCGACGCGTGATCATGCCGCCGCCCAGCCGGACGGCGGCGCGGCGACTGGTGGCCCGATTCGACGCGGGGCGCCACGTTAAGTCTGTACTGTGGCAGAAATCGGCGGCCAGCCATGCACTCCGCGAGGGCTCGCTGGCCGATGCGAGCAGCTTTGCGCACAATGTCAGACGACTGGTCGACTGAAGCGTCAGTGGGATAGAAAGGTCCTTACCTTCGATGAAGATCGAGACCCGTGCGAAGGCGGTAGCTAATGCTATCCTCCGCCTGGCGGGCGTTCAGCTAACTCGCCTCGATTCGTGTGCAGACCGTGAGTGGTTCTACCCGGCGGTAGAATCGTGCCAGATTCCTACGCTGCCTTTCCTCCTTGAACTTTTCTTCGGCAAGCGGAATACTGGCACATTTGTCGAAGTCGGCGCTTTTGACGGCATCACGTACAGCAATACGTGGGGGCTGGCGGAGCGAGGCTGGACGGGCGTGATGGCCGAGCCGGTTCCTGCGCTAGCCGCCAAGTGCCGCAAGAATCACCAAATTCATTCCAGTGTGAAAGTCATTCAAACGGCGGTCGGTTCCGAGCCCGGGGTTACCTCCCTGATCGTGGCCGGCGAGTTGACCACCGCGAATCACGCGCAAGCGACTGAGTACCGGGACATTGACTGGGCTCGGAAGTTGGTCACAGACACTTCAATCGAAGTGCCTGTGACCACGCTTGATGCCCTCTTGGAAGAGCAGAAGGCGCCAGCCGAGTTCGATCTCCTCGTGGTTGACGTTGAGGGGTCTGAAGCGGCGGTCTTCGCGGGCTTCGCCCTTTCGCGCTGGCTACCGAAAATGATTATCGTGGAGCTTGCGGACACGCACCCCGACCTGTCGACCACGGCGAACGCTGATGCCCGGCTTTCGACGCAAATCCTGACGGAGTGCTACCGGATCGTCTACAAGGATTCGATAAACACGATCTTTGTTTCTGAGCGCCTCTTCAGCGCAACGTACGAGCCGACGCAGGCCTAGCATGGACGACCTTGTGGCCCGTGGCCGCTGTCAGATTTCGGCGGGGCAGTCATGGCCGCGGTGCACCTCACCGGCGAGGCCGTGCAGTTGGCCGGGGCCGAGCGGCATGCCGGACTGGCCCTGTGGCCGGGAACCCGTCTTGAGGCGACCTCGGTGCGGTTCTCCTCGGACGCATAGCGGGGCCCAGTCATGGCAAGCCCAGCCGGGCCTTGCCTGACTGGGCCTTAAGATCGTGGCCGTGGCTGGTCGCGGGTTGCTGCTTGACTTCGGCGGCGTGATGACGTCATTCCTGTCCGGGCGGATGGCGGAGTTCTGCATCCAGGTGGGCCTGCCCGTCGGCGCGATCGTCACGGCGCTGACGCGGACGCCTGAGGGACGCTCCGTCACCGCGCTCGCGGAGGCCGGGATGGTCCCGCAACGGGATTTCGAGACGATGCTCGCGCCGCAGCTCGGGCTGCCAGCCGACGGGCTGATCGCACTTGACGGCGTCGGCGTGCCGCCGCGGGCCGAGACGGCTGACCTGGCGCAGCGGGCCCGGGCGTCGGGGAATCCCGTCGGCCTGCTCTCCAACTCGTGGGGCGGCGGCGGGCACGACGTCTACACCGGATACGACCTCGCGGCACTGTTCGACGTGGTGGTGATCTCCCACGTGGTCGGCCTGCGGAAGCCGGAGCCGCCGATCTTCGAGCGGGCCGCCGCGAAAGTCGGGGTCGCGCCGCGGGACTGCGTGTTCGTGGACGACACGCTCGCCAACGTGGCCACCGGACGGGAACTCGGCATGGCGGCGGTGCACTTCACCGGCCAGCCGGGGCAGGTCGCCGAGGTCGAGCAGCTGATCGGGCTGCGGGAATCCGGCGCCAGAGTAGCCGATGCCGGAGTGACCGATGCCGGACAGTGAGTGGGTGGCGCCCTTCGCCGTTGACGTCAGGGTCACGCTGTCGGTACAGGGCCGGGGCAGGGGCGACCCGACGTTCCAGGTCGACGAGGCGGGCGCGATCTGGCGGACCTCGCTGACCCCGGACGGACCTGGCACCATCCGCGTACTGCCCGGCCGGGTGAGCCCGGATACCTCACTGGCGGCCACCTCCGTGCGCGCGCAGGCCTGGGGTCCGGGGGCGGACTGGCTGCTCGGCGCGCTGCCCGGGTCTCTCGGCTTCTATGACGACATTTCCGGATTCGAGGCGGACGCGCATCCGGTGATCCGCGACGCGGCGCGCCGCAACCCGGGGCTGCGGATCGGCCGCTCCGGCCGCCTGATGGAGGCGCTCGTCCCGGCGATCCTCGAGCAAAAGGTGGTCGTCCTCGAGGCCCACCGCGCCTGGCGCATCCTGCTCGCCAAGTACGGCACGCCGCCGCCCGGGCCCGCGCCACGCGGCATGCGCGTCTTCCCCGCCCCCGAGATCTGGCGGCGCATCCCGTCATGGGACTGGCACCGGGCCGGGGTGGAGGGCGTCAGGTCCCAGACCATCATCAGGGCGGCGATGGTGGCCGACAGCCTGGAGCGGCTGCTCACGCTGTCCCATGAGGAGGCCGACCGCAAGCTCAGGACGATTCCGGGCATCGGCGTGTGGACCTCGGCAGAGGCGAGGCAGCGCGCGGCGGGTGACCCTGACGCCGTCTCCGTCGGCGACTACCACCTGAAGAACGTCGTCGGCTGGGCCCTGGCGGGCAAGGACCGGTCCTCCGACGAGGAGATGCTCGTGCTCCTGGAGCCGTTCAAGGGCCACCGGCACCGCGCCACGCGGCTGATCGGCCTCAGCCGCGGCACCGGAACCGGCGTCAAGGCCGCGGGCTCCGCTGGCAGCGGCGGCAGGGCAGGCATCGCCAGGTACGGCGCGGGCGGCCCGCAGCGCCGCGGCCCGCGGATGTCCGTCCGCGACTACCGCAACTTCTAGCGGGGCGGCACGCGCCCGTCGCCGTGCCACCGGAACGCTGGCCTTGGCTAGTTTCTAATCGGCATTACGTGTGCCTTATGGTTCAACATATGAGCGCTTCGAGCATCGATCCGGGTGAAAGCAACGGTGTCAGCGAGGCTGCCACGCGCCGAGCGCTGGCCCGGGCACGCGACGGCAAGTCGCTTGACCAATCTGAGTCGACGATCCTGCTCCACGCGAGAGGCGACGACCTGCGGGTGCTGCTCGGCTACGCGGCACGCACGCGCGACGCGGGACTCGAAGCGGCCGGCCGGCCGGGTGTCATCACCTACTCCAAGAAGGTGTTCATCCCGCTGACCCGGCTGTGCCGGGACCGCTGCGGCTACTGCACGTTCGCGACCGTGCCCGGCAAGCTCGACAGCCTCTTCCTCAGCCCGGACGAGGTCCTCCAGATCGCCAGGCAGGGCGCTGCCCTCGGCTGCAAGGAGGCGCTCTTCACCCTGGGAGACCGCCCGGAGGCCCGCTGGAAGCAGGCCAGGCAGTGGCTTGACGCGCACGGCTACGACGACACGCTCTCCTACGTCAGGGAAATGGCGATCCGCGTCCTCGAGGAGACGGGCCTGCTGCCGCACCTCAACCCCGGCGTGCTCAGCTGGGAGGACTTTCAGCGGCTGAAGCCGGTCGCACCGTCCATGGGGATGATGCTGGAAACCACGGCCGAGCGCCTGTTCACAGAGAAGGGCGCACCGCACTTTGGCTCGCCCGACAAGGACCCGGCGGTCCGGCTGCGCGTCCTTCGGGACGCCGGCCGCAGCAACGTGGCGTTCACCACTGGAATCCTCATCGGGATTGGCGAAACCCCGGCCGAGCGCGTGGATGCGATCTTCGCGCTGCAGGCGGTGGCCCGCGAGTACGGCGGGATCCAGGAAGTCATCGTCCAGAACTTCCGCGCCAAGCCAGACACGAAGATGCGCAGCACGCCCGACGCGGAACTCACCGACCTGGCCGCGACCATCGCCGTTACCCGGCTGGTCCTCGGGCCCGAGGCGCGTATCCAGGCGCCGCCGAACCTCGTGGGCCACGAGCACCGGCTCATTCTCGAGGCGGGCATCGACGACTGGGGCGGTGTCTCCCCTCTCACCCCGGACCATGTGAACCCGGAACGCCCCTGGCCGCAGCTGGACACGCTTGCCGAACTCACCGCGGCGGCAGGCTTCACGCTCCGGGAGCGGCTCACGGTGTACCCGCCCTACCTGCGCGAGCCATGGCTCCACCCGCAGGTCTCGGCCCACGTCGCGGCGCTCGCCGACCCGGTGACCGGCCTGGCCGATGAGTCCGCCGTGCTGCGGGGCAGGCCCTGGCAGGAGCCTGCCGGCGCCGCGGCCAGCGGCGGGCAGTTTCCCGCCCGCTTATGCTGAATCGATGAGCCAGGGCGTGACCGATACAGGACTTCCGTCGCCCAGCCGGGTGCGTGAATGGCTGCAGGCAGCGGACGCGAACCCGGCATCCGTGCCGGATGAGGGGTATGCGGTGCTGCTCGGCGCGGCGGGCGAGCAGCTGGAAGAACTGGCCCGGCTCGCCGACTCGCTACGTCAGCAGGCGGTGGGCGGCGCGCTCACCTATGTCGTGAACCGGAACCTTGACACGGCCGCGGTAGCCGGGGCGGACCAGGGGTCACGCGAGCGGCTTTCGGCCCTGGTGGCCGAGGCGCGCGAACTGGGCGCGACCGAGATCTGCATGCAGGGGCCGCTTGGCGACTCGAACGACGACTATCTTGACTTGATCGCCGCCGTCAAGGCATCCGCGCCGGAGATTCACCTGCACGCGTTCCGGCCCGCTGAGCTGCTCGACGGTGCTGACCGTCGCGGGATACCAGTTGAGAAGTTCCTGCTCGCCGCGCGGCAGGCGGGTCTGGGTTCGGTCCCAGGTACCGCCGCGCGCATCCTCGATGACGACGTCCGGGTGCGCATGCGGGGTGGTCCCGACCTCCCGGTGTCCCGCTGGGTCGAGGTGATTGAGGCCGCTCACCGGGCTGGTCTCCCTTCCACTTCCACGATGATCTTCGGGCACGTTGAGACCCCCGATCAGCAGGTGGCGCACCTGCGCCTGCTGGCGGACATCCAGGACCGAACCGGAGGGTTCACCGAGTTCATCGCGATGCCGTTCGTGCCCGCCGCTGCCGCGGCCACCGCTCCCGGCCTGGTTGGCGCGCATCTCCCGGGCCCGTCGTGGCGGCAGTCGCGGGCCCTGCACGCGGTGGCACGGCTGATGCTGCACGGGCGGATCGGCAACATCCAGGCCGCCTGGCCGAAGTTCGGCCTCGACGCGTCGGCTGAGTTGCTGCGCGGTGGTGCCAACGATCTTGGCGGGCTGCTGCTCGACGGCCGTCTTGCGCCGGACGCGGGAGCCGAGGCCGGCCTCGTGCTGACACTCGGCGACGTCGAACGTGTCGCGCGAGATCTCGGTCGCCCGCTGCGACAGCGATCCACAGGGTACGGCCGGGGCCATGCCGGTGCGTGACGCACCGGCTGCCGAATCGGTCGACGTGCTGATCGTGGGCGCGGGCTTCGCCGGGATCGGCATGGGGATCCAGCTCGCGCGGCGTGGCCGGGAGTCGTTCGTCATCATCGAGCAGGCGCACGATGTCGGCGGAACATGGCGGGACAACCGCTATCCCGGCGTGTCCTGCGATATCCCGTCGCACCTGTACTCGTTCTCCTTCCGCCAGAACCCCGGCTGGTCCCGCGTCTTCGCCGAGGGGCGCGAGATCCAGGAGTACCTTCGCGCGTGCGTTCGCGAAGAGGGGCTCCTTGACCACCTGCGGCTGAACTGCACCCTGTCGCACGCTCAGTGGAGCGACGATGACGGGCGCTGGCTCGTCCGCACGACGCAGGGTGAGTTCTGGGCCGCCAGCCTGGTCATCGCGACGGGCCGGCTGACCGAGCCGAAAATCCCCCTGATCAAGAACCTGGACGGCTTCGGCGGGCGCTGGTGGCACTCCGCCCGCTGGAACGCAAAGGTGTCCCTTGTCGGGAAGCGAGTCGGCCTGGTAGGCACCGGCGCTTCGGCGATCCAGATCTTGCCCCGGCTAGCGGGGGAGGCGAGCGAGATCGTGGTCTTCCAGCGTTCCGCCCCATACATCCTGCCGCGCGGCGACCGGGAATATAGCCGGGAGGAGATCGAGCGCTTCGCCGCTGACCCGCGAACGGTCACCGCCCTGCGCGACGAGCTTTTCGCCGAGGCCGAACGTGGCATCGGGGCGCGGCAGCGGCGGCACCCGGATATCGACCTGCTACGCCGGCGGGCCCTGGACCACCTCGCCGCCTCTGTCGGTGATGCGGGCCTGCGCCGCCTGCTGACCCCGGGCTACGAAATCGGTTGCAAGCGGATCCTGTTCTCCGACGACTACTACGCCGCTCTGCAGCTCGGCCATGTCCGGCAGGAGTCCTCTCCGCTGATCCGGATCGCGGACAGCAGCGGGGCAAGCGCCGGCCACGGCAACCGCACAGCCATCGCGGCCAGCGGGAACGCCTATGAGCTGGATGTGCTCGTGCTCGCCACCGGCTTCAACGTCGCCCGGCCGCACATTGCCGGGCACATCCGCGGGCGGCGCGACCGGCTGCTTGCCGATGAGTGGAGCACCGGCATGGTCGCGCACGCCTCCACGACCGTGCACGGCTTCCCGAATATGTACGTGCTCGACGGGCCGAACGCGGCGCTCGGCCACAACTCGGCCATCTACATGATCGAAACGCAGGTCGGCTACGTCCTGCGCGCTCTCGATCACCTCGCGGCCAGCGGCGCTGACGCGCTCGATGTCACCGCCGAGGCGGTGCAGTCCTACATGCGCGACATCGACGCGATGGCCCAGGACACGGTCTGGGTACAGGGCGGGTGCACCAGCTGGTACCGCGACGAGCGCACCGGCCGGGTGACGCTGCTGTGGCCGGACTCGGCGACGTCCTTCCGCGACCGCCTCGCCACCTTCGTGCCGGGGCAGTACGAGCACCTTTCCCGAGGGGGGCACTAAGATCCCCGCCGTCCCGCTCGCGGCGCGGGACGGGGCCGCGTCCGGCCTTGAGCGGGTCGCCGCGGCGATCGCGAGCAACGGCGTGTGCACCTTAGTCCGACAGGGCCTGCCCATCCTCGCTCGTTAGCCGGTGACGCGAAAACCAAGCGGATCCGGCTAACGAGCCGGTGATCACGGAAACTCTTATCCTGGCGGAAACAAAAACCCCGATCAGGGGGAAAAGTTTCCGTGATAATCCGAATTTCCGTGATCATCTCCGCCTGTGCCCGATGGATGTGACCTGCGGTGCTAGCGATGCGGTCGGCGAAACCTTATCGTGCGCGAATCGCGGAAAACTTAGAGTTACCAGTCTTGTCTCCGCTGAGGACGCGGCACGCGCATTACTTCTGCGACCATTCATCCCGGTGCGGCGAAAGACAAGAGATTGGGATGAAAGAATGCGTCTTGTATCCGGGATTCTGTTGATGATCGCGGGACCCGTCGTTGTCTGGTCCGGGTACCTGCGGGAGCCGGCCGCCAGCGCGTGCGCCAGGGCCAACAGCATCAACCTCGATCTCGGCAAGCCGGCCTCGTGCTCGACCACACCCTCGTTGCTCTGGTTCGCCGCGGGCGCCGTGCTCCTCGTGGCCGGCCTGCTGCTCGTGCTGGCCGGCCGGCGCCGCCCGGCCGGGCATGCCGACTATCACATTGCTCCCATTCAACGGGGAGAGTAGACAGGCTGTCGTGACGGAGTCGCAGATCGTTCCGCCGGGAAAGGGCAAGGTCGTCTCCGCGCGGGGAAGCGTAATGGCGTTCAAGGCGATCGCCGTGCAGACCGGCGGGGATTTCTCCTTGATGGAGCGGACCGTGCCCCCTCGCGGCCGCCGCCCGTTGCCGCACCGGCATGTGAACTGCTCCGAGGCATTCTGGGTGCTCGACGGGACGATCACGTTCGTGCTCGACGGCGCGGAACAGCGGGGTAGCCGCGACGACTTCCTCCTGGTGCCGCGCGGTGCGTCGCACACGTTCGGCAACGACGGCGACGAGCCCGCACGGCTGCTCGTCATGCACGCCCCGGCCATGGACGCCTACTTCGCCGAGCTCGAGGCGTTGTGGTCGAGGCCGGAACCGCCGGCCCCGGAGGAGGAGCGCGCCCTGATGGCTCGCTACGGCATGGAGCCCGGCTGACGGTCGTGCACGGTTGACGTGCACGTTTCACATACGGGCAGTTATGCGGCCTTTCACCGTGCTAGCTTCCCTGCCGTGATCGACGGGCCGGCCGGCACGATCGCGGCTCAAGCTTGCCCGGCTCAAGCTGGCCCGGCTAAGGCTGACCCGGCCCTATCGGATCAGGGTGAAGGCGGCCGGGTCGCGCGGCGGCCGCGCGGGCGCGGGCGCCGCCGGGTGACCGACGGCGACCGCCCCCATGGGCAGCCAGCCGTCGGGCAGCCGCAGCGCGCCGGCCGCGACGTCCTGGCAGAACAGGGTCGAGGAGATCCACGCGGAGCCGAGGTTCTCCACCGCCAGGGCGACGAGCAGGTTCTGCACCGCCGCGCCTGTCGATACGACGAACATGTCGCGCTCCGCCCGGGTCCTGCGGTCGTCCGGGTAGGCGTTCATGGCCGACAGCTCAAGGCACGGAACCACGATCAGCGGCGCGTGCCGCAGCGGCTCGCCGCGCCGTAGCCTGCGGGCGATCTGCTCCTCGGTGAACCCGTCGCCGCGCAGGTCGGCGACCCAGGCGTCCTGCATCGCGTCGAGCAGAGCGAGCCGGGCGGTCAGCGAGGACACGATCACGAACCGCCATGGCTGGCTGTGGTGCGGCGCCGGAGCGGTCACCGCGGCGGCGATCGCCCGGTTGACGGCGGCGAGGTCGACCGGCTGCCCGGTAAAGGCCCGGACGGTCCGCCTGGCGGGCAGCACGTCGGCCGCGCCGAGCCGGAACATGTCCTCGGCCGAGGGCCGGACAAGCGCCCGTGCCCCGGGCCCGTCGGCGTCAGTGACGAGCGCGCTAAGCCCGCGCACGATCGCGACGGGCACCTGCAGCGACTTGCCCTTGACCAGGTCTCCCGCGGCCGCGATCTCATCGGCGACCGCGGCCATCGTGACATCGAGTGTGTTGCCCCACGCGTCCGCCTCGCCCCGGTGATCGCGGATCGGCAGCACGCCCGCCGCGCCGATCGCCGTGTCGGTCTGCCCGGCCCGCCACGGCCTGCCGAAGGTGTCCGTGACGACCACGCCCACGTTCACCCCTGGCCGGGCGCGCAGCGCCTTGCGCAGCCGCCGCGCCGACTCGTCGGGATCCTCGGGCAGCAGCACCACAGTGCCTGGCGCGGTGTTGGACTCGTCCACGCCGGCCGCGGCCATCACGAACCCGTGCCTGGTCTGCGCGATCGTCGTCGGTCCGCGCCTGGCCACCACGCGCACGGTCTCGGCCGCGATCGCCTCATCGCGGCTCATCGCGGCGACCCTGCCCTCCGCCTTGCTGACCACCTTCGAGGTGACCACGAGGATGTCGCCGTCGAGCAGCCCGGGGCCGCCGGCGGCAGCCGCCGCGCGGGCGATCAGGCCCGCCAGGTCGGCCCCGGCCGCGATCTCCGGCATCCCGGGTACGCCGAGTATCTGCACCGCGTCCGGTGCGCCGCCGCGCGGCAGCGGACCCGACTGCGATCCTTGCGCAGGCGCCTTGGTCATGGGGTCAGTTCCTTCGCTAGGTCGATGGCCGCCTGGGCGATCGCGGCGGAGGACGGCACGTCGCGCATGTAAAGCGGCAGCGCGCGGACCGCGATGCCGAACAGCGCCGGGTCGTCGTCAAGCGCCTTTTCCACGGCGGCCTTGTCCTGCTCGTCGATCAGCCAGCCGTCGATGAGCCCCGCACCGTAATGAGCTGCGACCGCGGCGGCGGTGGTCTCCACGCCGATGGCGGTCAGGCAGGCGTCGGCCATGCCGCGGACCGGCGCGCCGCCGATGATCCCGGACACGCCCACCACGGTCTTCGCCTCGACCGCGGCCCTGATGCCGGGCACGGCGAGGATCGGGCCGATGGAGACCACCGGGTTGGACGGCGGGAACAGCACGAAGTCCGCCTCCGCGATCGCCTCGAGCACGCCTGGCCCGGGCGCGGCGGCGTCGGCGCCGACCGGGATGATCGCCTCCGCGGGGACGGCCGCGTGCAGCCTGACCCACCACTCCTGGAAGTGAATCAGCCCGGAATCGATCTTGACCTGCGTCTCGACCCGGTCGTCGGACATCGGAAGCAGCCGGATGCCCGGCTGCCAGCGGTCGCACAGGATGCGGGTCACCTCCGACAGCGGCCGGCCTTCAGCGAGCAGCTGGCTGCGCAGGATGTGCGTGGCGAAGTCCAGGTCACCGAGCGCGAACCAGGACGGTCCCGCGCCGTAGGCGGCGAGCTCGTCCCTGATGCGGAAGCTCTCGCCTGCCCGGCCCCAGCCCTGCTCCTCGTTGCTGCCGCCGCCGAGCGTGTACATCACGGAGTCCAGGTCGGGGCAGACGCGCAGGCCGGACAGGGTGATGTCGTCGGCGGTGTTGCCGATGACGGTGATCGTTGCCTCGGGGGCGGCCGCGAGCAGGCCGCGCAGGAAGCGCGCGGCGCCGATGCCGCCGGCAAGCACGGTTATCCGCATGGCTGTAAGTCTGTCAGGTCCGCCCGCCCGGCGGGGTGCGCGGGGCCGAGGCAATCACGGATCGCGACCGCCTCGGTGCACTGTGAAGTTTTTTGGAGAACTTACCGCACATCTTGGACAAGCAGGGGGCCACTATCACCTTTCTCGCTTGACTTAAAGCAAGACACGCGGGTGTAATTTCATTGGTGTGATTCTCACCGCCACGGGAATGGCGGTGGGCGTCAAAGGGGGCTCCGAGAGGGAGGATGCGCATGACTGAGGTCATCGTCCCGCTGGCGCAGGTTGAGATCCGTCCTGAGGACATGGATGACCTGGGCTGGCAGGACCGGGCGCTGTGCGCGCAGACGGACCCGGAGGCGTTCTTCCCAGAGAAGGGCGGCTCCACCCGGGAGGCCAAGCGGGTCTGCCGGAGTTGCGAGGTTCGTGCAGAGTGCCTTGAGTATGCGCTTGAGAACGATGAGAGATTCGGCATCTGGGGCGGGTTGTCCGAGCGTGAGCGCCGCCGCATCAAGCGGGAAGTCGGGTAGCCGGGCAACGGGACATCTGACCGTAATCCTGCCGGGGTCCTGCGGGCGCTGTAAAGTTCACAACGTCCCTGTGGGGAGGGCTAACCGGTACGTCTGCCGTCTCCCTGGGCGGCCCTCACCCCCGACCTGCGCTGGACCTCTTGTCAACTAATGCACCGCAAACCAGGCATGCCGTTACCGCGATCGTCATCGCGCACGACGGCGCTCGCTGGCTGCCCGGCCTGGTCCAGGCGCTCCGCGCGCAGACCTACCCGGTCGAGCAGACCGTCGCCGTGGACACGGGGAGCCGCGATCGCAGCGGGGCCGTCCTGGCCGAACTGATCGGCCAGGACTCGGTGTTCGGCATGGACCGGTCCACCGGCTACGGCGAAGCGGTCGAGGTCGCTCTCCGGCACGCGGCCAAGCGCCGTTCCGGACGGACCGACCCGAACATCAACCGGGTCGACTGGATCTGGCTGCTGCACGACGACTGCGAGCCCGCCCCCGACGCCCTGGAGCGGCTGCTGCGGGCGGCGAGCAGGGACCGCTCCGTCGCGGTACTCGGGCCGAAGGTGCTCGACGGCCAGGATCGCAGGACCCTCCGTGAGGCGGGCATCTCGATCGACCGCGCAGGGCGCCGGATCACCGGCATCGAACCGGGGGAGATCGACCAGGGTCAGCACGACCACAGGAAGGCCGTGCTCGCCGTCGGCTCCGCGGGCATGCTCGTCAGGCGCGACGTCTGGGAGCAAGTCGGCGGGTTCGACACCAGGCTCAAGCTGTTCCGCGACGACGTTGACTTCTGCTGGCGTGTCCAGGGGGCTGGCTACCGCGTGCAGGTGGTCACCGACGCGGTGCTGTACCACCGTGAGCTGTCCGCGCGGCGGCGCAGGCCGGTGGAGTACGGCAACGCGCGCCGGATCGACCGGCGCAACGCGCTGTTCGTGCTCGCCGTGAACCTTCCGCTGCTGCCCATGCTGCGGATCGTCGGCGGCAGCGTCGCCGGGTCCCTGGTCCGCGCCGCCTACTTCCTGCTCACCAAGCAGCTTGACCTGGCAGCCGCCCACGCTTTCGCGGTCGCCGGGCTGTTCGGGCACCCGGTCAGGCTCTTCCAGGGCCGCCGCCGCCGTGCCAGGGGACGCGCGGAGGGGTACGCCGCGGTCCGCCAGTTCATCCTGCCTGCGCGCACCCTGTTCCGGCTGGCGGAGAACATCGCCGGGCTGGTGTCGAACGGCCCGCCGCAGGCATCGGACGGCAGGCATCAGGCGAGCGCGGAAGAGTCGGAAGAGGACGAGCAGTTCGTCGACACGCAGTCAGTCGTGCGCCGGATCATCGGCCATCCCGGCGTGCAGCTCTTCGTCTCGCTGCTGATCGTCTCGCTGGCCGCCGAGCGCAGGCTGCTCGGCACCAGCCCGCTCGGCGGCGGTGCCCTGGTGCCCGCCTGGGGCGGCGCGTCGGCCCTGTGGCACGAGTACCTCGCGGGCTTCCACGCGGTCGGCGTGGGCTCCACCGCGTCCGCACCGCCCTACCTTGCAGTGGTCGCGGCGCTCGGCACCGTGCTCGGCGGCCAGGCATGGCTGGCGGTCGACGTCCTGCTGCTCGGCTGCGTGCCGCTGGCCGGCCTGACCGCGTACCTGGCCAGCCGCTTGCTGGTCACCGCCACCCCGGCCCGGGTGCTGCTCGCCGCCTCGTATGCGCTGCTCCCCGTCGCCTCCGGCGCCGTCGCCGCAGGCCGCCTCGGCACCGCGGTTGCCTTCATCGTGCTGCCGCTCGCCGCGGTCAGCGCCGGCCGGATGCTCACCGCGGCGCCCCGCCAGGCGCGCCGCGCGGCGTGGGCGACCGGATTGCTCGTCGCGCTCGCGGCCGCGTTCGCGCCGCTCGCCTGGGTTCTCGGGGTGGCGTTCGCGGTGGCCGCGGTGGCCGTGCGGCGCTGGCTCGTCGCCGGCGACCCAGTCAACGCGCTGATCGTCGCGGTCGTCCCGTTCCTGCTGCTCTTCCCCTGGTCGCTGCACCTGCTCGGCAGCCCGTCCGCCTTCCTCTCCGAGGCGGGCCTGTCCGCCCAGGGGCTGACCACGGCCAGGCTGTCACCCGCGGCGCTGCTGGCGCTCAGCCCCGGCGGCCCCGGCTTGCCGCCGCTGTGGGTCACGGCAGGGTTCGCGCTCGCCCTGCTCGCGACCGTGCTGCCCGCCCGGCGCACGGGGATGATCATCGCGGGCTGGGCCACGGCCATCGCGGGCCTGCTCACCGCGGTGCTCGTCAGCCGGGCCAGCGTGACGCCGGCGGCCGGCGGCCAGCCCGCCGCGGGCTGGCCTGGTGTCGCCCTCGCGGTCGCGGCTCTCGGGCTGCTCGTCGCGTCCGCGCCCGCCGCTCAGTGGCTCGCCATGATCATCCCGAACGGCAGCGGCAACCTCCCGCCCGCACCAGGCGACCCTCAGCCGCAGGCAGGCCCCGCGGGCGGCTACGGCCGGTCACGCAGGCTGCTCGCCTGCGTCGCGCTGGCCGCCGCCGCTACCGCGCCGCTGCTCGTCGCCGTCTACTGGGTCAAGGACGGCGTTCGCGGCCCGGTCGGCAGCATCAGCGCGCCGCTGCTGCCCGCCTTCGTGTCGGCCTCATCGACCGCCGCGTCCGGCCCGCAGTACCGGACGGTGATCCTGCGGCCCGCCGACGGTACATCTTCCGGCGGGGGCAGCGGCCTCGTCCGCGGCGGCCTCGACTACCTGGTCGTCCGGCAGGGCGACCCGACGCTCGGTGAGCCGGAACTGGCCGTCGCCCCGGCGGCCCAGGCGGCGCTGAGCCGGGAGGTCGCGGCCCTGGCCGCACCGGACGGCGCGGACGCAGGCGATCCCGGGCTCGTGCTCGGCGACTTTGGCATCAGGTACGTGCTGCTGCCTGGCCCGGTAGATCCCGTGCTCGCCCAGCGGCTCGACGCGGCGCTCGGCCTCGTGGCGTTGAGCAAGGCGCCGACCTATGACCTGTGGCAGGTGACAGGCCCGGTGGCGCGGGCGCGCGTGGTCGCGGCTGATGGCACGACGACGGCGCTGGCATCCGGCACGGTAAGCATGAGCGGCGCGAGTGCCCCGGCCAGCGGCGGCACCCTGGTGCTGGCCGAGCCGTACGGCGGCTGGACCGCGAAGCTGAACGGGCGGGCGCTCACGCCTGTCAAGACGCCCGTCGACGGGTGGGCTCAGGGCTTCGTGCTGCCGGCCGGCGGCGGCAAGCTCTCGCTGGCAAGGAACGATCTCGCGCGCGTCGCCTCACTGGTCGCCGAACTGCTCGCGCTGCTCGTCATCTGCGTGCTCGCCCTGCCCGGCAAGCGGGCCGATCCGGTGGAAGAGGCCGAGGCCCTGGCCGCCCTGCGGGAGGCCAGGCAGGGCAGGCGCGCGGCGGGCACGGCGGGGCGCGGCGAGCGGACACCGCGTTCTGCCGGCACGGGCCGCCGTGCGGCGCTCGCCAGTGCGGCTGCGGGCGCGGGCAGGCTCGGCCTTGCCCGCAAGCGCCTGCCGGGCCGGCGGGCCGTCGGCGCCGACGACGAGACGTTCGACACAGACAACGAAACCGGCACCCTGACGACGGCGGCAGACGACGCGATGGCAGTCACAGCCAGCGCCGCTGGCCTTGACCCCGCGGGTGGCGGTTCCCGGCGCGGGACAGGCACATCTCGCGAGCCGTGGGACATGACGGGCGACTGGGTGGCACGCTCCGCCGAGCAGGCGGACGCGAGGGCCTCCGAGTCCAGAAGCACCGGCTCTCGCGCCGCGGGCTCCTGGGACCCAGGCGACCCGTGGACGGATGACGATCTCGGTGCCACGACCCAGTGGGCGCGGCGCGACAGCGGATCTCAGCCGCAGGCGCAGGACGGCGAAACCGGCGCCACGACGGGCCGGAGACGCCAAGACGGCTGGGGGACCAGCCCGCGGCGCGCGCCAGGGGAGCCGGAGACGGAGTCCCCGCTCTCCTCGAACGGCACACAGCCGCACAGGGCCTGGGAAAACAGCGCGTGGGACAGTGGCCCGCAGCAGCCCGTCTCCGCGACGGGCTCGCGGCCAGCCGCCTCCAGCGACGGCCAGCCGCGCTACGCCTGGGACAGCGGCCCGCAGCGCCGCGTCTCGCCGACCGGCTCGCAGCCCGGCGTGCCGGGCGGCGACCAGTCGCGCGACTCATGGCCGAGCGGTCCGCAGCGGTCTCTCCCAGGGACCGGCCCGCAGCCAGCCACGTCGACGGGCGGTCAGCCGCGTTACCCGTGGCGGAGCGGCCCGCAGCGGTCCGTTCCCGAGACTGGCTCGCAGCCGGCCGCGCCGAACGGCGGTCAGCCGCGTGACCGGTGGCAGAGCGGCCCGCAGCGCTCCTTTCCTGGGACTGGCTCGCAGCCTGCCGCGCCCACGGGCGACGAGGCTGCGCAACGCGCGCCGTGGGAGTCTCCCGACTGGGGCGCGGACTCGGGCTGGGGGGCGACCACGGACCGCGGTGCCGCAGCGGACCGGGACGCGAGCAATGACTGGGGCGCCAGTCCCGAGCGTGAGGACAGCGCACCCTCCGTTCCCGAACCGGGGACTGGATCAGGGCCCTGGCCCGTCGCGTCGCGGCCCGCCAGGTCGGAGCGCGGTTCGCACCGGGCGTCCAAGCACGGCAAGCCGAGCCGCTGGCGCGGTGCAGGCGACCGATCGGGCGGTGAGTCCTGATGCGGCGCCTCGCCCTGCTCGGCGCGGTGCTGCTCGCCCTGGCCGCCGTGACCGGGGTCGCTTGGGCGACCCGGTCGGACGGGACGGGAACCAGCGCCAAGACGAGCGCACAGGCTGCCGCGGTGACCTCCGTCACCAGGTCCTGCCCGCCGCCCGCGTCCGGAACGGCGCGCATCGCGATGATCGCGATGCCGTCCCAGACGAAGGCCGCAAAGTCCTCGTCCGCAACGCCGGCCGGCAGCGCCACGCTCAGCATGGTCCTCGCCGAGCCGTCGGCCGGCGCCACCGCGCCGGCGACCAAGACCGCCAAGCCGTCGGCCAGCAAGGCGTCAGGCACCGCGACTTCCGGCACCGCGACTTCCGGCACCACGGCATCCCACGGCGGCAAGTCGAAGAGCAAGCCCTCGGCGAGCGCACGGCCAAGCGCGACGGGTCCGGTCTCGGTGTCCGCGCCTGGGACGGTGGCGCTGCTCAGCGAGCCGGGCACCGGCGGCTCGACGGTCGCGGCTACCGGCCAGATGGCGGAAGGCCTTGAGGCCGAGCAGTCGGACGCGTCCGGCATGGGCCTGGTGAGCTGCACCCACCCGGGCTCCGACATGTGGTTCGCGGGCACTGGTACGTCAGCGGGCGCCTCCGCCGTCCGGCTCTACCTGATGAACACCGCCACAGTCACGGCGAGCGTCGACGTGACCATCCTCACCGACACCGGCGAGCAGGAAGGCCTGAACAGCGCCGTCACGGTACCGCCGGGCCAGTCCGCGACCGTGGACATCACGCCATACGTGCACGGCTCGCAGGCGCTCGCGCTGCACGTGCAGGCGGCCATCGGCCAGGTGGCCGCGGCGGTCTGGGAGGGCGCCAAGGGCGGCGGGGCCTGGCTGCCGCAGGCGGCCGCGCCCGCGACGACCCTGGTCATCCCGGGACTGACCGTGGCGAGCAGCGCGGCACGACTCTTCGTGACCGTGCCCGGTTCGACCGACGCGCAGCTGACGGTAGTGGCCTACACGCCGGCGGGCAAGGCCGTTCAGTTCCCCGGCGCGCCGGTGGACGCGTCGGCTGGCGCGACGACCCCGCTCGCTCTCAGCTCCCTCGGCGCCTCGGTGGCCGGGCTGAAGCTCACCTCCAACGTGCCGATCGTGGCCGGAGTGCTTATTCCCGGTGCCGGGATCGGCTCGTTCACCAGCGCGGCCGCTCCGGTCGTCGAGCAAGGGGTGGTCGCGGGCAACCCGGCCGTCAAGGGCGACACGGTGGGCTTGCTGCTCACCGCGCCGTCCGCCGCCGCCCAGGTCAGCATCTCGGTGATCAGCTCCGACGGCACGGTCACGGCGCCGGCGGCCGATCAGTCGGTGACGGTGAAGGCCGGCCATTCCCTGGCAGTGGCGGTGCCCCGCCCGCCGGGCAGCAGAAAGCCGTTCGCGATCGTGATCAAGCCGCAGGCAGGATCGGGTCCGCTCTACGCGGTCCGGGTGGTGACCACGGGCACCGGAGGCCTGTCCGCGCCCGTGGCGTCGCTGCTGACGGTGCCGAGCGCGCTGACGTCGATCACCCTGCCCCCGGTGGGGAGCTCCTATCGCGCGGTGCTGCCCTAGGACGTGTGGTCAGTCGAGACCGCCGCGATAGCCAGGATCCACGGTTTCGGGGTCGAGGCCGAGGAAGCTGGCGAACTCCTCAACGACCACGTCGAATACCAGGTCGCTGAGCTCGCCGTCGCTGTCCGACCTGGCCATCAGGGGACGCCGGTAGACCACGATGCGCGCAGGCGTGGCCGGGCGTCCTGGGTCGCCCGAGTCCGGTGTCCCTGGCACTGTCCTGGCGAGCGGCAGCGGGCCGCTGTCGTCGACGAGTTCCTCGGCCTCGGGAACCTCTTGGACCGCGAACTCCACCCCGGCGAGCTCGGCCTCCCAGCGCGACTCGAGACGTGCCACGGCGTCGAGAACCATGTCATCGAACTGTTGTGACCTGGTTCTGTACAGCGGCACTGCCGGCGGTACGAGGCGGCCGCGCACGCCGCGACCATGCCGGTCCCGCCGCCGGAGCCGGGGCGGCTGAGCAGCGTCGTTCTCACCGCGGTGCATAGTTACCGAGAGTATCGCCGCCGCGTAGCCGGCTGGTAGCGCCGAGCCAGACAAAACGACACGATCGCGAACCATGCCCGGGTGGTGGCATAACAGCCTCCGGGTAGGTACCGTCAGCCGTTGTGAGCGATAGCGAATACCTGCGGGGGGTCCAGGGGGCTATCGTGACCTCAACGGATCTGGTGAGCGAGGTGGGCTGGTGAATTCCCGTTGCTGCTCACGTACCGCCTGTAAGCAGACTCCCGTCTACACGCTCACATACGTGTACAAGGACTCGACGGCCGTGCTCGGCCCGCTTGCGGCCTACGTTGACCCGCATTCGTGGGATCTGTGCGAGATGCACGCGGCCCGGCTCGTGGTCCCGCGCGGCTGGGACGTGGTCCGGCTGCCGCCAGACCCGGCCCAGGAGCGGGCCGATGACCTCGAGGCGCTCGCCAACATCGTGCGCGACGTGAGCCGCGCCGAGCGTGCCGCCGCGCCCCGTCCCGCGGCACAGCAGTATCCGGCGGCCCAGCCGTATCCAGGGGCGCAGCCGAGACAGGCGGCCTCCGCCCGCCAGGCGTCACCCGCGCCGCGCCAGGGGTCCCAGCAGCGGCCTGCCGCCGCGGAGCCGGTCGGCCAGGGTGTCGAAGTGGGCCGCCGCGGCCACCTGCGCGTGGTGCGGTCCGCGCCGGCGCCGCAGCCCGAGACCTAGCGCCGGGTCCGCTGCCCGGGTCCCTGCCGCCCCGGTCCTAGCCGCCCCACGGATCCCCAACCGATAGGTTTGGTCCTGGAAGGTTGAAGGGCTCACCAGGAGGCGGGGCGAAAGTGTCGGATCTGGACAAGATCTTCAAGGCTTATGACGTTCGGGGGCTGGCTCCCGACGAGCTTGACGAGGCCGTGGCCGAAGCGGTCGGCGCGGCGTTCGTGCGGCTGACCGGGGCCACGACCATTGTCACCCTGCACGACATGCGCACAAGCAGCGAGCCGCTTGCCGCCGCGGTCGGCCGCGGCGCGGTGTCGCAGGGGGCCGACGTGATCTCTGGCGGGCTCGGCTCGACAGACATGGTGTACTACGCGAGCGGGTTCCTCGACATTCCCGGCGTAATGATCACCGCGAGCCACAATCCGGCCAAGTACAACGGGATGAAGCTCTGCAAGGCGGGCGCCAAGCCGGTCGGCATCGAGACCGGGCTCGCCGAGATCAAGAAGATGGTCGCCGACGGCGTGCCCGGCTACCCGGGTGAGCCGGGCACGGTGACGAGCAAGGACCTGCTTCCCGGCTACGCCGAGTACCTCAAGAAGCTGGTGGACATCTCGAGCATCCGCCCGCTGAAGGTCGTGGTGGACGCGGGCAACGGGATGGGCGGCTACACGGTGCCGACCGTATTCGAGGGACTGCCGATCACGACGATCCCGCTGTACTTCGAGCTCGACGGCACGTTCCCCAATCACGAGGCGAACCCGATCGACCCGGAGAACCTGCGCGACCTGCAGGCGGCGGTCAGAGAGCACAGGGCCGACATCGGCCTGGCCTTCGACGGCGACGCCGACCGCTGCTTCGTCGTGGACGAGCGCGGCGAGATCGTCAGCCCGTCGGTGCTCACCGCGATGATCGCGAGCAGGGAACTGGCCAGGGAGCCGGGCGCGACCGTGATCCACAACCTGATCACCTCACAGGCGGTGCCCGAGGTGATCAGCGAGCACGGCGGCATCCCCGTGCGCACCAGGGTCGGCCACTCGTTCATCAAGGCGAAGATGGCCGAGACCAACGCGATCTTCGGCGGCGAGCACTCGGGCCACTTCTACTTCAGGGACTTCTGGTTCGCCGACTCGGGGATGCTGGCCGCGCTGCACACGCTGGCCGCACTTGGCCACGGCGACCGGCCGCTTTCCGCCATCCTCAGCGAGTTCGACCGCTACTCGGCCAGCGGCGAGATCAACAGCGAGGTCACCGACCAGGCGGGCACCACGCGGCGGGTCAAGGAGATCTACGCGCAGCAGCCGGGCGTGACCACCGACGAACTCGACGGCCTCACGGTCTCCGGCGACGGCTGGTGGTTCAACCTTCGCCCGTCCAACACCGAGCCACTGCTGCGGCTGAACGTCGAGGCGGCCAGCGAGGTCGAGACGGCGGCCATCCGTGACGAGGTGCTTGGCATCGTGCGTGGAACAGGAACCCGTTCGGAGTAAATGCTTCGCTACCGCGGCCCGGCGGCGGATCGCGGTAGCCTGCACGCCGTCACCGGCGGGCCTTGTGAGATGAATAAACGCAGCCGATGGACCAAAGAGGATTGATCATGGAACTCGAAGACTGGCTGATCGACATCATCGTCTGCCCGAAGTGCCGGGCCAGCCTGCGGGCCGATGACGCCGCGAGCGAGCTTGTGTGCACCGGATGCGCCCTCGCCTATCCTGTTCGCGACAACATCCCTGTCCTGCTCGTCGACGAGGCGCGCCAGTCGTGACCTGCTCATGAACACGCCGCACGGCGGTGCGTCGCTCGCCGCCTTCCGCCTCGATGACCTCGAGCTCGTGGAGGCGGGCGATCCGGGCGGGATGCTCCGCCAGGTCGCCTCGTCCGCCGCGCAGGTTCGCACCGCGCTCCGCGCGTGCGCCGAGGCCGACCTGTCCGCGGTGCATCCCGACACCCGGCCGCGCGCGATCGTGGTGGCCGGCTCCGGCGGTGCCGGCGGCGCGACGTTCGCCTGCGACGCGGTCGCGGCCATCTGCGGGACAGGAGCGCCGGTGCAGGTCACCGGCGTTTCCGGGTATCAGCTCCCCGGCTGGATCGGCGCGGCGGACCTGGTGATCGCCGTGTCGAGGTCCGGGCACACCGCCGAGGCGCTGGCGCTCGCCACCGAGGCGGCCAGGCGCGGCTGCGACCTGGTGGGCGTCGGCGCACCCGGTTCACCGCTCGCGGATCTCGCCGCACGGGCCAGGGGTACGTTCATCCCGGTGACCACGGTGGGCCCCGCTCGCGCGATGCCCTGGGCGCTCACCGTGCCGCTGCTGGTCATCGCGGCCAGGCTTGGCGTGGCACGGATGGACGACGCGGCATACGAGGCGGCGGCCGTGGCGATGGAGGACGTGTCGCACCAGTGCCGCCCGTCGAGTGAGTCCTTTGTCAACCCCGCCAAGTCGCTCGCGCTCGACCTGGTAGGGCGACTCCCGATGATCTGGGGCGGTTCGCCGCTTAGCGCGGCGGCGGCCCGCAGGTTCGCGTCGCAGCTCGCAGCGAACGCCAAGCACCCGGCGCTGATCGGCCTGCTGCCCGAGGCCGGGCACGACCAGGCCGCGGTGTTCGACGGGCCGTACGCGCCGGTGCCAGAGCCGGCCTTTCCCGAGGCGGAGGACATCGGCTCCTTCGGCGGCGGGGATTTCGCCGATTTCACGGACCCTGGCGGCTCGGACCTGGACGGTCCCTCGCTCGACGAGGCATCGCTGCGGCTTGTCCTGCTCGCGGACCCGGCGGGTGAGCATCCGACTGTGGCGCGCACCAGGGCGGCGGCGGCCGGGCTCGCCGAGGCCAGGGGGATCGACGTTTCCGAGATCACGATGGACGGCGGCGAGCCGCTGCGGCGGCTGGCGGTGACGGTCCAGTTGCTCGACTACGCGTCGGTGTACCTCGGGATCGCGGGCGGCATCGACCCGCTGGCGATCGCCGCGATCAAGGACCTGAGGGAGCTGGCGGGTCGCGAGTGATAAAAGCCGACAAAGCTTCGGAAGTCGTTAAGAGACCGGCGTCGCGGCTGGGTATGCTACGCCGGTGAAGTCCGTCGTCGCCGCGCTCGCGGCCAACCTGGGCATCGCGATCGCGAAGTTCGCGGCGTTCCTCATCACCGGGTCGGCGTCGATGCTCGCCGAGGCGGTGCACTCGGTGGCCGACACAGGCAACGAGGTGCTGCTGCTCGTCGGCCACGGCCGGTCGCGGCGCGCCAGGACGACGGAGCACCCGTTCGGCTTCGGCCGGGAGCGGTACTTCTATGCCTTCGTGGTCGCGGTGATGCTCTTCACCGTCGGCGCGGTCTTCTCCCTGTACGACGGCATCCACAAGATCATCAATCCGGGTCACCTGGAATCGCCGATCGTCGCGTACGTGGTGCTCGGTTTTTCCGCGGTGCTCGAGTCACTGTCGCTGCGCACCGCGATCGGAGAGGCGAACACTGCGCGGCAGGCCGGACACGGCTGGCGGCAGTTTGTGCACCTGACCAAGGTGCCGGAACTCCCCGTCGTGCTGCTCGAGGACAGCGCCGCGCTGACCGGACTCGGCTTCGCCTTCCTCGGCGTGCTGCTGTCCCAGCTGACCGGGGACACCCGCTGGGACGGCGCGGGCTCCGTCGCGGTGGGCCTGCTGCTCGGCTGCGCCGCGTTCATCGTCGGCTACGAGACCAAGAGCCTGCTGATCGGGGAGTCGGCCTCGCCGGAGACGTCGGCGCAGATCGTCGCCGCGGTGGAGAGCGGGCCAGAGAAGTTCCGGGTCATCCACCTGCGGACCTCGCACATCGGCCCGGAGACGCTGCTGGTCACGGCGAAGATCGGGGTACCCGCCGAGATCACGGCCAGGGAACTCACGGCGGGCATCAACGCGACGGAGGAGCGAATCCGCGCCGCGGTGCCGATCGCAGAGCTGATCTACCTGGAGCCCGACCTCTACCATCCGGAAGAGGCCGACGCCTCCGACCCGTCCGTCGCCATCGTCAGCGAAAGCCGCCGCCGCTTCCGGCTCAGGGCGTCCCGCCGTTCCTGAGATTGCTGGCGTTCCTGAGATTGCTGCCGCTCCTGAGGTTGCTGGCGCTCCTGAGGTTGCCGAGCGCGCGCAGCGCCCGCTCCTTCTCGAAGTCGAGCGCGCGGCCCGCACCCGGCCCCGCGGGAACGTGACCGGTGCGCCTGCCGAGGTCGGCGACGGCCGCGCGGGCCGCGGGGTCAGTCAGCACCCGCAGGCCGAAAGCGAGCGCGGCGGGCGTGATGTCGAACCGGCGCTCGATCGCCAGGGCGGCGGTGATTGCCGCCAGGTCCTCCTCGGTGAACTGGCGGTGCGCGGGCCCGCGTCCGGTGGGCCGGTCCCGCAGCGGCGGAAGCAGCCCGAGATCCTCCCGGTAGCGGAGCATCCGGGGGGACATGCCGAGCCGCGCGGCGGCCTCAGTGATGCGCATGAGTAACAATCTAACATTCTGCCGTCAAGAAAGCCGACCCCGGCGTGCGCGGCACCGCCCGGATACCGTACCGTCGGATTGGTCGCACGCCGCATTCCGAGGTCGTCTTCCGGGGGGACGACCCCCCGTAACCCCCCGGTGCGCGCCCGATGGCAAATCCCGCCATCGTATCGGGCGCGCGAGCGCCGGGGTGAATCCGTGACGATGGCAAACCCGAAGATCCAGAAGGAGTGAGCGCATGAGCGCCGAGCCGTACAAGGTGGCCGACATCTCGCTGGCCGCTTTCGGCCGTAAGGAAATCCAGCTTGCCGAGCACGAGATGCCCGGCCTGATGGCGACCCGTGCCGAGTACGCGGCGTCCCAGCCGCTGCGCGGCGCCCGGATCACCGGCTCGCTGCACATGACGATCCAGACCGCTGTGCTCATCGAGACCCTGGTCGCGCTCGGCGCGCAGGTCCGCTGGGCGTCGTGCAACATCTTCTCCACCCAGGACCACGCGGCGGCCGCTGTCGCGGTCGGCCCGGACGGCACGCCGGATGACCCCAAGGGCATCCCGGTGTTCGCCTGGAAGGGCGAGACGCTCGAAGAGTACTGGTGGTGCACCGACCAGGCGCTGACCTGGCCGGGCGGGCAGTCGCCGAACATGATCCTGGACGACGGCGGCGACGCGACGCTCTTCGTGCACAAGGGCGCCGAGTACGAGGCAGCGGGTGCGGTCCCGTCGGCGGCCGAGGGCGACTCCGAGGAGTGGCTGGTTATCCTCGACCGGCTGCGCAACTCGCTCGCCGACAAGCCGGGCAAGTGGACCAAGGCCGTCGCCGAGATCAAGGGCGTCACTGAGGAGACCACCACCGGCGTGCACCGCCTCTACGAGATGCACAAGGCCGGCTCGCTGGCGTTCCCGGCGATCAACGTCAACGACTCGGTGACCAAGTCGAAGTTCGACAACAAGTACGGCTGCCGTCACTCGCTGATCGACGGCATCAACCGCGGCACCGACGTGCTCATCGGCGGCAAGGTCGCGCTGGTCTGCGGCTACGGCGACGTGGGCAAGGGCTGCGCGGAGTCGCTGCGCGGCCAGGGTGCCCGGGTGATCATCACCGAGATCGACCCGATCTGCGCGCTGCAGGCGGCGATGGACGGCTACCAGGTCGCCACGATCGAGGACGTCATCGGCCAGGTCGACATCTTCGTCACCACGACCGGTAACAAGGACATCATCACCGCCGACCACATGGCGCAGATGAAGCACCAGGCCATCGTCGGCAACATCGGCCACTTCGACAACGAGATCGACATGACCGGCCTGGCCGCGACCCCCGGCGTCAAGCGGATCAACGTGAAGCCGCAGGTCGACGAGTGGACCTTCGCCGACGGCCACACGATCATCGTGCTGTCCGAGGGCCGCCTGCTCAACCTGGGCAACGCGACCGGCCACCCGTCGTTCGTGATGTCCAACTCGTTCACCAACCAGGTCATGGCGCAGATCGAGCTGTTCACCAAGCCCGAGGAGTACCCGGTCGGCGTCTACACGCTGCCAAAGCACCTGGACGAGAAGGTGGCCCGGCTCCACCTGGACGCGCTCGGCGTCAAGCTGACTGTCCTGACCAAGGAGCAGGCCGACTACATCGGCGTCCCGGTCGAGGGCCCGTACAAGCCGGACCACTACCGGTATTAATCCGCCGGCTAGCGCGACGATGAGCGCGACCGCAGCCTCCCGGGGGAGCGATTCCCCGGGAGGCCCGCGCGGGTACCGGCCCGTCCCCGGGCTCGCCGAGCTCGGGGACGGGCGTATCACCTATGCCGAACGGATGATGCCGCTCCTTGCCGCGCTCCGTTCCCGCTTCAGCGCGGACCGGCCGTTCGACGGGCTGACCGTGGCCGCCTGCCTGCACGTGACGGCGGAGACCGCGGTCTTCCTTCGTGCGCTGCGCGCGGGCGGCGCGACCATTCGGCTCGCCGCGTCCAACCCGCTGTCCACCCAGGACGACATCGCAGCGGCGCTCGCCGCCGACGACGGCGTCGAGGTGTTCGCCAAGTCAGGGGTGGACAGGGACGCGTACTACGAGCACATCGCGCTCGCCATCGGCGCAGGCACGGATGACGGCGCTGGCGGGTGGCAGGGGCCGGACCTGGTGCTCGACGACGGCGGCGACCTGATGTCCACGCTGCACACCATCGCGCCGCCTGCCGTGCTCGACCGGGTGCGCGGCGGGTGCGAGGGGACGACGACAGGCGTGCTACGGCTGCGCCGGATGGCCGCGGACGGCACGCTTGGCTTCCCCGTGGTCGCCGCGAGCGACACCCCGGTGACCAGGATCGTGGACAACACGCACGGCACCGCGCAGTCGGTCATCGACGGCCTGCTGCGCGCGAGCGGCGTGCTGCTCGCGGGCAAGACCGTCGTGGTCGCCGGGTTCGGCGCGTGCGGGTCAGGCATCGCCGAGTCCGCCAGGGCGCTCGGCGCCCGGGTCGTGATCACCGAGGTGGACGCGGTGCGCGCGCTCGACGCGGTGCTGCGCGGATTCCAGGTGCTGCCGATCGCCGACGCGGCGCCGATCGGCGAGATCTTCATCACCGCCACCGGGTCGGCCGAGGTGATCACCGCCGAGCACCTGGCGGTCATGCCGGACGGCGCGATCCTCGCCAATGCCGGCCACTTCGACGTGGAGATCGACGTCAGGGCGCTGGTCACGATGGCGGTCGCGGTGGAAACCGACGTGCGCCCGCACGCCGACGCCTATCACCTGCCCGACGGCCGCCGCCTCCTGCTGCTCGCGGAGGGCCGCGTCGTCAACCTCGTCGCCGCCGACGGGCACCCGCCGCAGGTGATGGACCTCGCGTTCGGCATCGAGGCGCTCACCCTAGCCCGTCTTGCGAGCGCGGAGCAGCGCCTGGCCCCCGGCGTCCACCAGGTCCCCGGCGACATCGACGCCGATGCGGCCCGCCTCGTCCTGACCGCCCTCGGCGCCAGGCTGGACACCCTGACCGAGGCCCAGCGCGCCTACCTAGCCAACTGGCACCTAGGCTCCTAGCCCCCCGGACGCCAGGCCCTCGGACTCGACGTCACCGTCACCCCCGCCGCCGCCTAACCCCGGAACCGCCCCTGACCAGGCCCGTGACCCAAGCCGCCACGGGCCCTTAAACCATGTCCGCGTTCGGTTGCTGATTCTCTCGGTCAGGCGAAGGCGGGACGAGCGCACGACACACGCGCGCGGACTGGCCAGGGAAAACGGTGGGGTGGGTACCGTGATGCGCGCGGCATGCCGAGGCACGCAGCATCCAGGCATGGACGATGGGCATGCACTGATACTGCAGCTGCGAGTGGTGGGCGGGGGTGAGCCGGTGGCTGGTGTGGTGTCGGCGCCCGACGGCAGGGAGCTTGACTTCACTGGATGGTCAGAGCTTTTCGCGGCGCTGCAGCTGCTCCTCGCGGAGCATCGGACAGCGCGGCAGCCGACCGCCAGGCGATCGCGGCGGGGTTGACGATGCCCCAGCGGGCGGCCTCGGCGCCGAGTGAGAGCAGGTCGCCGAGCGCGGTCCGGTAATCGCCGCAGGCGGCGTGCAGGCAGCCGCGCGCGTACTTGGCGACGTTGAAGGGGAAGACGGGAAGCAGGTCGCCGGTGAGCAGCCCGCGCTTCGCGAGCATCTCCCTGGCCTGCTCCGGTTCCCCGGCATCCAGTAGCGGTGGCACGAGGAACGCCGCGGCGAGGATCGCGACCCAGGTGTCCTCGGCGGCCAGGGCCTGCTCGCCGAAGGCGAGCGACTGCCTGATGTCGCCGTCGCGCGCGGCGAGGTGCGACGCGATGGACGCCGCGATCGCGGCCGCGACGGGCCGGCCGCGGCGCCGTGCGATGTCCTGCCACTCCGCCACTCCGGCCCACGCCTCGCGGCCGGCGTCGGCGAGCGAGAGCACGAGCACCGCCTCGGGCAGCGCCGTCGAGGTCAGCGACATGAGCCGGGACGCCGCGCGGACCGCGCCGCGGGCGTGGAGCAGCGCCCGTTCCCTGTCCGTGCCTGCCACCGTGAGCTCGATCGCCAGGTTGGCGTGGAGCTGCGGGTCGAGCGCGGTGCCCTGTTCCGCGCTCGCGAGCAGTTCCTCGACGAGCGGCCTGGTGACCGTGCGGGTGGACAGGTCCCAGCGCGCGATGTTCAGCAGCACCGCCTGCATGGAGGCGAGCACGCCGCTCGTCTCGCCGGGCTCTTCTCCGTCTGCGGTGCCTGGCAGCTCGGCGCTTGTCCGCTGGATCATCGCCACGGCCTGCGCGAACCTTCCGCACAGCGCCAGGGCCTCGCCGAGCGCGACCGCGATCTGGCCGCGAAGCGGCCAGCCGTCGGCCAGCGCCAGTGCCTCGCTGAGCTGGTCGATCGCGGTTGCCGGAGCGAGGAAGGTGCGCGCCGAGCCGAGCTCGTAGAGCACCTCTGCCCTGGCGCAGGCGGCGGGCGGCTCGGCGAGCGCCCGATCCAGGCACTGCGCGGCCACGTCGGGGGCGCCACGTCCCCTGGCGTCGGCGGCCGCGGCACGCAACCGGTCCACCACCCACGGGTCGCCCTCCGCGGCCGCGGCGAGCAGGTGCGTGGTGAGCTCGCCGACCGAGGCGCCCTCGGCGGCAAGCAGCCGGGCCGTGGCCTTGTGCCGCTGCTGCCGCACCGGCGCCGACAGGTCCTGGTAGACCGCCGACCGCACCAGGGGATGCGTGAACCGCAGCGACATCTCCCCGGTGACGAGCTGCTCGGCCATCAGCACGCCGACCGCGTCCGCGCATGCCCTCTCGTCAAGGCCGGCCAGCCGGCCGGCCCGTGCCGTGGTGGCCGAGGTGCCGAGCACGGCGATCGCCCGGGCGGCGGCCAGCACCGGCTCGGGCAGCCTGCCAAGACGCAGCAGCACGTGCCGTGACACCGACTCCGGCGTCAGCCGTCGCAGGTGCGGCACGTCCGCGTCGCCGCCGACCACGCCCTCGGCCCGCAGCGTCGTGAGCAGCCCGTGCAGCAACAGCGGATTGCCGCCGGTGAGCTCCTGGCAGGCGCCGGAGAAGGCGGGCGATGGCGGCTGGCCGAGCGTGCCTGCCACCAGGCGGGCACAGCCCTCGGCACTGAGCGGTCCCGGGCGCAACGTGCGCGCGCCGGGCTCGGCGCCGATCCCCGACGTCAGCGCCTTGTCCTGGGCGGTCGCCGATCGCGGCTCGCGGATCGTGACCGCGAGGAGCAACGGCAGCCCCTCTATCCGCCGCGCTAGGTAGGCGGCGAAGCGCTGCGACGGACCGTCGGCCCACTGCAGGTCATCGATCGCGAGCAGCAGCGGCACGCGCTGCGCGATGTCTGCGGCCAGCCAGTACAGGCCGTGCAGCACCGCGTACGAGTCCTCGTCGCCGGGCCCGGCGGGCTTGGTGAGCACCCGGATGGCGAACGCCGCGGCGTCGCCCTCGCCGCGGCCTGCTCGCCCGGCGCTGCCAGGCCGGCCCGCAGTTCGGCCTCGAAGAGCTGGCGGACTACGCCCCAGGCGTAGCCGTCCTCGTACTCGGCCGCACGCGCGGAAAGCATCGTCATCCCCGCGGCGGTGGCCAGGTCGCACCCGTGCCCGAGCAGCCTGCTCTTCCCGATGCCCGCGGCGCCCTCGATCAGCAGCACCGAACCGGAGCCGGCCCGCGCGGCGTCGACCGCCTGCTCGATCGCGGCGATCTCGCTTCCCCGGTCAAGCAGCAGCCCTCGTTGCGAGCTCCTGTGCTCCATGGCGACGAGCGTAAATGTGCCTGGCCCGCGGCGCCATGGCCTAGGAGGGCCGATGAATGTAACGCGAGGCGCGTTATTCAGAGGCGGGACACAGGGGAGTCAGAGGCGGGGTCGCAACCCGGTCGGTGGGTGGGGCCGCAATCGAGTCAGCGGCAGGTGCGGCAAAGCCGGTAACCGGGCTTGCAGCCCGGGGGAGCCGACGGGCCGGGGAGGAGCATCGGGCACTCGTTCGGTATCGGCCGTCCGTGCCGTGCCCCTGGTGAGCGCCAGCCAGCCGAGCAGGGCGAGCGGGTACGCGTAATAGCCGTACCTGGTCGACGGCGCGAGCGTGAAAAGGACTGTGTACAGCACAATGAGCCGGACCGTGGCGTCTCGCATGTCGCGCGGCGGGCGCAGCAGCAGCCAGCAGGCGAAGGCGATCACCGCGAGCAGCAGCAGCGCGTCCACGGTGAGGTGCCCGGCATGGCCGAGCTGGCTGATGAGATGACCGGGCAGCGGGCTCGACGCCACCGTCTTGTAGGTCGAGGTGCCGAGCGGGTAGTCGATCAGGTTCTGCCTGATCGCGTCCGGGGTGGCGAGGGCGTTCGGCGCCGCGGCCAGCGCGAGCAGGACAGCCGCGCCGACGACGGTGCCGGTGAACCTGGCCGCGGCCCGCAGCGATTCCCTGGGCCAGATCATCACCGCGAGCACCGGGACCACGGCCCACGCGGTGGACTTCATCGCGCAGGCGACGGCAAGCACAAGCGCGGCGCGCAGGAACCGGCCGCGCGCGGCAAGCGCGAGCGCCAGGCAGGTCAGCGCGATGATGGGGGGATCGGTGACCCCCACGGTCAGCGGGAACGCCACAAGCGGCGAGGCGACGGCGATCGCGGTGAGCCGGGCCACCGCCGTCCGGCTGACGGGGCGGGGCGCGATGGTCGCGAAAGCCAGGGCGAGCGCGGCGACGGTGACCAGCGAGGTCCAGATCCTTGGGTCGCCGAGCAGCAGGGGCAGTCCCGCCTTGCGGGGCAGCCCGAACAGCTCCATCAGCGGCAGGTATGGGTTGTAGTGCTGCCAGTCCGTGATCAGACTGGCGGGCAGGTACGGGGTGCCGTGGCTGACCAGGTAGTCCGCCGACCGGTTGATGACCACGACCTCGGCGGTGGAGGTGTCAGGCACCTTGAGCACCATCCAGACCAGCGGCGCCAGGAATGCGCCGAGCACGGCGGCGGCGAGCGGGAACAGCCACGTCCTCGTGAGGAGCAGCAGCATGGTCGCCACGGCGTAGCCGCCGCAGGCCCAGGCACCCCAGGTGCCGTCGGCGTGCCTGGTGAAGATCTCGGCGCCCGCGTACACCGTGAAGATCGCGAACCACGCAGTCATGGCCCGTCGGCTGGGCAGTGCGTGCTGCTCCCGGCCTGCCGGCTGCCCGGCAGGCGCCTCGCCAAGCTGCTCACCGGACGTCGTCTCCACGGCCTAGAGGATACGCGGGATATCCCACGTCGCCGCAGCTCTTGCCACGCCGCGGCGCTTGCCATCACCCCTCTTGCCGCAGCGCGGAGGCCCGATGGCGGTTCTTGCCATCGAGCCGCCGCGCGAGGACCTCGGGGGGTAGGGGGGCGTCCCCCCGGGAGATATTCGTGTGTTAGGCGCCCGATACGATGGCGGTTTTTGCCATCGGGCGCGCAACCCTGCGCGCCCAGCTCACGGCAGCTTCCAGTCGACGGGTTCTGCTCCTTGGCGCTCGAGCAGGGTGTTGGCGCGGCTGAACGGGCGGGTGCCGAAGAATCCGCTGTGCGCCGACATGGGACTCGGGTGGGCCGACTCGATGCGCGGCGTGTCGCCGAGCAGCGGGGCGAGGTTCCGCGCGTCGCGGCCCCACAGGATGGCGGCAAGCGGCAGGCCGCGCGCGGTGAGGGCACGGATCGCCTGCTCGGTCACCTCTTCCCAGCCCTGCCCCCGGTGGCTGCCCGGTTTGCCAGGCTCGACGGTGAGCACCCGGTTGAGCAGCAGGACGCCGCGCTCGGTCCAGGGCGTCAGGTCGCCATTCGATGGCGCGGGATAGCCGAGGTCCGCGGAGTACTCGCGGAAGATGTTGACGAGAGAGCCTGGCAGTCGCCGGACGCCAGGATCGACGGAAAAGCTCAGCCCGACCGGATGGCCGGGCGTGGGGTACGGGTCCTGGCCGACTATAAGCACCCGAACGTCGCCGAACGGCTGCTTGAAGGCGCGCAGCACCTGCTCGCCCGCGGGCAGGTAGCGCTTGCCCGCGGCGATCTGCTCGCGCAGGAAGCTCCCCATTCGGGTGATCTGACCCTCGACCGGTGCGAGCGCTTCCGCCCAGCCCGGTTCAACGACATTCGCCAACGGTTCGGCCACGTCGGCACTCTAGCGCGCAAACGCCGTCACGGCCATGCCCTCTGCCTCTGCATTGACCTTGTCGAAAATCCCCATAATTCCCTCGTTCAATGCATTCTCGTAATGCCGACGATTGGCGACATTTCATCCTTCTCGTCCGGTGGGCCGGACGCTGCAGGCGTACCCGGCGGCGTCCGCGGCTACCCGTGCCGACATGGAGACCCGCTGTGGATTTCGGTGGCGATCAGGCCGGATTCAACCGCCGCGGCGCCCGTGTCCCGGCACCGCTATGAGCGGGCATTCTGCGTGTTACCCCAATTATCCGCACGTTTATGATTGACTAAGAATTCGTCGGATACTGGCGATCGGCAAACACGCTTAAGGTGCTAATGCCGAGAAATGGGGAAATACCTGGATGAATTGCCTGGCGGCCAGATAAGCCGCCCGCCTGCAGGCCGGGTCCGGTGAGAGCGTCACCGTCGCTGGTCGGACGCGCCGTGGCCGAATGCCTGCTAAACGGGCTCCTGGGTGGTGCGGACCTGGTAAAAAGGGGTAACCTGCGCATGCGAGCGCGGGTTTACGCGGCGGGCGTCACCGTCTGCCGCCGAGGTCGCTCTGCTTAGAGCCAGACACATGGAACGATGTGGCCCATGAAAGGACGCGTGCTGGTCGTCGATGACGACGCGGCGCTCGCGGAGATGCTTGGCATCGTGCTCCGCGGTGAGGGGTTTGAGCCGACTTTCGTCGCCGACGGAGACAAGGCGCTTGAGGCCTTCCGCGACACCCGGCCTGACCTGGTGCTGCTTGACCTGATGCTGCCCGGTTCCGACGGCATCGACGTGTGCCGTCAGATCAGGGGCGAGTCAGGCGTGCCGATCGTGATGCTGACCGCGAAGACCGACACGGTGGACGTGGTGCTCGGCCTTGAGTCGGGGGCCGACGACTACATCATGAAGCCGTTTAAGTCCAAGGAGCTTGTCGCGCGGATCAGGGCGCGGCTGCGGCGCACGGACGAGCCGGCCCCGGAGATGCTGCAGATCGGCGACGTGTCGATCGACGTGGCTGGCCACTCGGTGAAGCGCAACGGCGAGACGCTGAGCCTGACGCCGCTCGAGTTCGACCTGCTGGTCGCGCTCGCACGCAAGCCGCGGCAGGTCTTCACCCGCGAGGTGCTGCTCGAGCAGGTCTGGGGTTACCGGCACGCTGCGGACACACGCCTGGTGAACGTCCACGTGCAGCGGCTGCGGGCGAAGATCGAGCGGGACCCCGAGCACCCGGAGATCGTGGTGACGGTGCGCGGTGTTGGCTACAAGGCGGGACCTGGCTGATCGGAGAATGGAGCGGTATTCGGTTAATCCCGACGCGGTCGGCACGCCCACCGCGCAAGTCCCGCCCATGCCCGCACACCCCGCGCCTGCCAAGCCACCGCCCGTTACCGCGTCGCAGCGCGACCGGCGTGACGTGCGCGAGGCCTGGGAAATGGCGCTGCGCCGTAAGAAGTGGGTGCGCTGGATCGTCAGCTGGCTTCCGCACCGGCTGACGATCGCCATCCGTTCGCTGCTGCGCCTCGAGCACCTGGTCATCGCGAAGGTCAGGCACCGCTGGCACCGTTCGCTGCAGTTGCGGGTGGTCGGCACCACGCTGGTGATCTCCGCCACGATGATCGCTATCCTCGGCTTCTTCCTGACCGAGCAGATCAACGACGGCCTGCTTGTCAACGCGGAGACCTCGGCGCGGGCGCAGGTGCTGACCGCGCTGAACACGGCGCGGTCACTTCCCGACCTGAACCAGCAGCCGGCCAGCGGCCAGAGCGCGATGCAGTTCATGCGCAAAACCGGACAGCTGCTACAGCCGACCAACGGCACCGCCAGCTACACCGTGGTGGTCGCGCCAAGCGCCAACCTGGCGGAGCAGGCGGGCGTCCCGCAGTGGGCGACGAGCATCGCCGCGGGAGCCTCCCTGCCAGCCGCCCTTCTCGACGAGGTGCAGCAGGAGCAGACGGAAGTCAGGAACGGCAAGGTGGAGAACCTGCTGTTCTACACGCCGACCGCGCTCACCTTCGACGGCCAGCGCTCCGGCACCCCGGCGATCGCGTTCGGCGTGCCGCTCGGCAACTGGTACCAGCTCTACTTCGTGTTCCCGCTCAACGACGAACAGCAGACACTCCAGCTCGTGCAGACGACGCTCATCGGGGTGGGCATCGCGCTCGTGGCGCTGCTCGCGGCGATCGCCTCGCTGGTGACCAGGTGGGTGGTGCTGCCGGTCCGGCACGCGGCCCGGGCCGCGCAACGGCTGTCAGACGGACATCTCGAGGAACGGATGACCGTCGGCGGCGCGGACGACCTCGCCGCGCTCGCCACTTCGTTCAACGACATGGCCATCAGCCTGCAGGAGAAGCTGTTCCAGCTCGAGGAGCTGTCCAAGGCGCAGCGGCAGTTCGTCTCCGACGTCTCGCACGAGCTGCGGACCCCGATGACCACGATCAGGATGGCCGCGGAGATCCTCTTCGAATCGCGGGAGGACCTCGACGCGGCCGCCGCGCGCAGCGCCGAGCTGCTGCAGAGCCAGATCGAGCGGTTCGAGGTGCTGCTCACTGACCTGCTCGAGATCAGCAGACACGACTCCAACGTCGCGACGCTTGACCCTGAGCCGGCCGACGTGTCCGACATCGTGCGCCGCAGCGCCGACGACGCGCAGCAGCTCGCGGAGCGCCGGGGCTGCCGCATCGAGTTCCGGCTGCCCGCCGCGGCCTGCATGGCCGAGGTTGACCGGCGCCGGGTGGAGCGGATCCTGCGCAACCTACTCGTCAACGCCGTGGAGCACGGCGAGGGACGAGACGTCGTCGTCACGGTGGCGGCCGACATGAACGCCGTCGCGATCGCGGTTCGCGACCACGGTGTCGGGCTCGCCGCCGGTGAGGAGCAGCTGGTGTTCGAGCGCTTCTGGCGCGCTGACCCGGCGCGCGCCAGGACGACGGGAGGCACCGGACTCGGCCTGGCCATCGCGCTCGAGGACGCGCGACTGCACGGCGGCTGGCTCCAGGCCTGGGGTGAGAAGGGCCGCGGCTCGGTGTTCCGGCTGACCCTGCCGCGGACGGCGGGTGAACCCCTGGCGGGCTCACCGCTGCCGCTCGGCCCCGACGAGGCGGAGGTCATCCCAACCGCCGTCACCAGGCTGGAAGCGGACCTGGCAGGGGGTGCCCGTGGCTAGGACCAAGCCGGTGCTCGCCGCGGTCGCCGCGCTCGCCGCGGCCGCGCTGACTGTGTCCGGGTGCGTGTCGATGCCCACCGCGGGCCCCGTGCAGTCCTACCCGGTCACCCAGGCGGCAGAGGCGCAGAACCAGCTGTACGTCCAGATCCAGCCGCAGCCCCCCCGCGCGGACTGGAATCCGCAGCAGATCGTCCAGGGCTTCCTCACGGCCTCAGCCAGCTTCGGCAGCTACAGCGACATCGCCAAGGAGTACCTGACGCCGGAGGAGCGGGCGGTATGGAACCCGTTCTGGTCGGCGATCGTGTACAAGAGTGGTCCCAACGTCAAGGACCCGGTGTATACCTCGCCGAAGGGCAAGGCCAAAGAGACCGCGACGGTGCAGGTCACCGGCAAGGTCCAGGCGTACCTGACGGGGAAGGGCGGCAGCTACTCGGTCCCCTCCGCCTCCGCCCCCGACCAGGCGGCGATTCCGCAGACGAGTTTCAGCCTGGTGAAGCTGAACAACCAGTGGCGAATCAAGGACGCGCCGCAGGAACTGCTGCTTACCAGCGACTCCTTCCAGAACGACTACCAGCCGACCAAGCTGTACTTCTTCGATCCCGCGGGCAAGATCCTCGTTCCCGACCCGGTATACGTGCCGCTGCAGGCCGGCGGCCCCCGCCTGCTGATCACCGGGCTCGTGAACGACCTCATCTCGCCGCCCAAGGACTGGCTCTCCGGCGGCGCGACCAAGACGGCATTCCCGGCGGGCACCAAGATCAGACGCGTCACGATCGACGGCCCGACCGCGATCATCAACCTTGGCGGCACCATCGCCAAGACGAGCAAGTCGTCGCTCACCGAGGTAATGCAGCAGGTCTCGTCGCAGCTTCTGTGGACGCTGCTCAGTGCCACGCAGAGCGGGCAGGCGGTGCAGTCGGTCGCGGTCGAAGTTGACGGCAAGCCGTGGACTCCGCCCAAGGCCCAGGGCAACCCGGTGCAGCAACTCCAGGTTTCCCCCACGTACAACCCCGCGAACGGCCCGAGCCTCCCGGTGTTCTACGCCATCGACAAGGCGGGCTACCTGACCAGGCGCGCGAGCACGCACGACAGGCCGGTTCCGCTCGTGCACATCGGCACCAACTTCGACCAGATCGCCGTCTCCCCGTCGGGCAAGTACATCGCCGCGCTGCGTAATAGCGTCCTGTACACCGCACCCACGGGTGACCCGCTGGTCAAGCGCGGCTCCGGGTACCTAGCGATCAGCTGGGACAACAGCGATCAGCTATGGGCGTCGACACAGACCCAGATCTTCATGCTCCGGGGTGCGGCGAACCCGCGGCAGCCGTTCGGGCAGCCGGTTCCCGTGACCATACGCGACCCATACGAGCTTCAGACGGGCCCCCCGTACACCGAGCTGAGGGTCGCACCGGACGGCGTCCGGGTCGCCCTCATCAGCGGAGGCCTCGCGCTCCGGTTCGGCGCGATCGACATGCAGGAGGAGGGCCAGCGGGCCGGCCAGGTGAGCATCACGATCACGCTCTCACAGGTCAAGGACGTCCCGGCCAGCGGCTTCTTTGCCCCGTCCGGGCTGACCTGGTACGGGTCCGATTCTGTGATCACGCTTACCGATGCGGCGGGACCCGCGGTGACTGAATATCCGGTCAGCGGTGCTTCCGCCACGCCCATCCCGGCAGACACGGACCTCCAGTCGATCACGGCGAGCTACAACCACCCGCTGATTGCCAGCCTGCCGCACGGCCAGCTGGTGGAGCTGGTCGGTGCCAAGCTGAACGGCGCCTGGATGCCGATCCACGACGGCGGCTATGCGCCGGCTTACCCCGGCTGACCAGCCAATCTCTGGAACCGCTGAGAACCTGCTCAGTAAAACATCGTTATGCATCCGTTATACAGGGGTTCAGCACTAATGTCCCACCTGACAATTTGGCTCGGGAGGACTAGCGTTCACTCATGGCACTCGCCCGGGTCCGTGGTTGCGCCGGGCAGGCTCTCCTCGCCGCGCTGGTGGCAGGAGGGTCTATTCAGCAAGCCGATGCCAGCCGCAGGCAAAACGGCCCACGTAAGGCGACTTCTCGTCGACCGATCACGGTGCGGCTTAGAAGTAAGTCCTGCCTCGCCGGGAGACACAAGGCGTCTTCCGATACCGAGAGAAGGGCAGTAGTGGCCATGGAAGGCCGCGAACCCCTCAGCAGGCGGATGTGGGGTCGAAGACCAGGTCGGCCGGGCGAGTGTCCATCGAGCCCTTCCTATTCTGGCGGATTGGGAAGTTTCAGACCTCCCCTGTACGGACAGGACACAAGGGTTCTCTCAGGTCACATACGCCGAAGGGGGATCGAGATGGAAATCACCTTCAAAGGCAGGCACACCAGCGTTCCGGAGCGTTTCCGCAGGCATGCGGGCGCCAAGCTGGCCAAGCTAGAGAAGCTCGATCACAACGCAATCCGAATCGACGTCGAGGTTTCAACGGAGCGCAACCCTAGGCAGGCAGACCGAAGCGAACGCGTCGAGCTCACGGTCAGGTCCAGGGGGCCCGCCATCCGGGCTGAGGCGGCCGCGGACGACCGGTATGCGGCCCTCGACCTGGCGTTCACCAAGCTCGAGGGCCGGCTGCGCAAGGCGGCAGAACGGCGCAAGGTCCGCAGCGGCGGCCTCAGTGTCCGCTCCACCGACGCGCTCACCGCGGTGACTGCGGCGCCCGCCGCGGCCGCCGCCATGGCGGCCGACGCTGCCGCGCTCGCGGACATCCCCATCCCGGCGATCCCCGCGCCGGACGACGCGGCCATGCTCAAGGGCATGCCGGTCGGCCGCAAGGCCAGCGGGAAGCTCGCCACCCGCCCGAACGGGCGGCCGGGACGGCCCGGCGGCCGGCGCCCGGAGGCCGTGGTGCCGCTGCCGGCGATGCCCGAAGACGATGCCGGGCTGGACTTCGACGGCTTCCGCGACGGGGCCGAGGCCCAGGAATCCGTATCAGGCGTGCTGCCGATGGACATGGTGGGCGATGGTCCGCTGATCGTCAGGGAGAAGTTCCACGCCTCGCACCCGATGACGATCGATGACGCGCTCCTGCAGATGGAGCTCGTCGGCCACGACTTCTTCGCCTACCACGACAGCGGTTGCGGCAAGTTCAGCGTGGTGTACCGGCGCCGTGGCTACGACTACGGAGTCATCCGCCTCGTGGAGGAGTAGCGCACAGCCACTGGTTAAGTGCCCCCCTGACAAGTAACCTCAAGCAGAGGGAAACTAACCTTAAGTGGCTGCAAGCTAACCCAAGCCACAACACCCAGAGCAATGACAAAGCACAACAAGGCTCTAACCTCAGCCACAGCACCAAAGGCGCTGCGGTCTGTGCAGCGCCTGCTAGGCAACCACAGGGCCTTAACCCCAGCCACCACACGGGGGGGGTACCGCGCCTTTCGCGGCACCCCCCCTGCGGGGGGCTATGGGGGCGGCGCCCCCCATGCGCGGGGGGCGCAGGGGGGTCGTCCCCCCGCAAAGTGAGAGGAGTTCCAGTGACGGGCACACCCGCGTACGCGAAGCCTGGGGTTGGCTCGCTGCCCAAGCAGCCGTCCGTGGACGCGCCCGCCACCGCGGAGCAGCCGGCTCAAGCCGGTGACGCGATCCGCGTGCTGATCGCAGACGACCACGCGTTCTTCCGCCGTGGCCTGGAAGTGGTCCTGCAGGGCGAAGCAGGTCTTGATCTGGTCGGCGAGGCCTCCGATGGCGCGGAAGCGGTACAGCTGGCCGGCGAGGTCGTACCCGATGTGGTGCTTATGGACATCCGGATGCCGAAGATCACCGGCATCGAGGCCGCCCGCCAGATGAAGGAGGTCGCCCCGTCGGCCAAGATCGTGATGCTCACGATCAGCGACGAGGAGGAGGACCTGTTCGAGGCGATCCGCGCGGGCGCGAGCGGCTACCTGCTCAAGGACATACCGCTTGACGAGCTCGCCGACTCGGTGCGCGCCGTGTACGGCGGCCAGTCCCTGATCAACCCGTCGATGGCGGGCAAGCTGCTCACCGAGTTCGCGACCCTGGCCAGGCGGGACGCCGAGGAGGAGCCGGCCAAGCACGCGCCGGCACCGAAGCTGACCGAGCGCGAGATGGAGGTGCTCCGGCTGGTGGCGCGCGGCATGAACAACCGCGACATCGCCAAGGAGCTGTTCATCTCCGAGAACACGGTCAAGAACCACGTGCGCAACATCCTGGAGAAGCTGCAGATCCACTCCCGGATGGAAGCCGTGATGATCGCGGTCCGCGAGAAGCTGATCGAGATTAGCTGAACCCGAGCCTTGCCAGCTCACTGGCAAGCGGCTGGGCGAACGGAGTCGGCTGAACCCGTTCGGCGATGACGTTGTCGCATCCCGTCCACTGGGCGGCCTCGGCGAGCGCACGGGCCATGGGCACGACGGCTGCGGGCTTTTCGACGAACACGTTTCGCGCGATCAGCGTCTTGCCGCTGCGTGCCGGGTCCACCCAGCCGGCGATCTGGCCGCCGGCCAGCAGCGGCATCGTGAAGTAGCCGCGCTCGCGCTTCTCCTTGGGCACGTACGGCTCGAACAGGTGCCGGTAGCCGAACATCCGCAGCGTCCGCTTCCTGTCCCAGACCAGCGAGTCGAACGGGGAGAGCAGGGTGGTGCGGTGGGTGCCCCGCCCGCCGGCGGCCAGCCAGGCAAGCGCCGCGGGGTCAGCCCAGGCGCGGAGAGACCGCTTGGCGCCGGGGACAGTCACCGGGACGAGACCGGCGGCGGCCGCCGCCTCGTCCAGCCGCTCGCTGTCCCGCAGCTGCAGCCCGTACCCGTTCAGCCGCTGGTATTCCATGAAGTCCGCGTGCGTGGCGACACCGAGCGCCCGGGAGACCGTGCTGAGGAGATGCGACAGGCACTCAGCGTCGGTCGGCTCGAGTCCGAGCAGCTCCGCGGGGATGACCCGGTCCGGCAGGTCGTAGATCCGCCGCCAGCCGGTGCGGCGCACGCAGACCGCCCGGCCGGTGTCGAGCAGCCACTCGGCGGCGATCTTCACTTCCGACCAGTCCCACCACGGGCCGCCCGCCTTCGCGCCGCCGAGCTGCGTCGCCGTCAGCGGCCCCTCGTCCCGCAGCCGGCCGAGCACCTGCTCGCAGGCATCCTCCGACACCTTGTGCCACCGCTGACCGCGCGCGGCGATCGACCGCCGCCGCCAGGCGTAGTAGGGCCAGTCCGCGACCGGCAGAATGCAGGCCGCGTGGGCCCAGTACTCGAACGTCGTCGGGTTCCTGGCCGGCCAGTACGCCCGCTCCACCGCGTCCCTGCCGACCGCCCCGAGCCGCGCGTACGCGACAAGCTCGTGCGACCGCGCCAGCACGCTGATCGTGTCGAGCTGGACCGCGCTCACCCGCCGCAGCATCCCGGTCACGCCGCCGCGCCGGGCGACGGCACCGAGGAAACCCTGAGCGTAAAGGGTGATCCGCCGCACCTCGTCGGCGCTCAGCTGAAGGTCAGCGCCGGTAGCTCTCGCATCATCATCCAGAACGGTTGCGGCTGTCTCTCCCACGTCCATGACTCTAGACGCGGGGTAGGACATTTTGTCCTTAGTGACGGTCGCCCGACCCTCCCGCGTGATCGCCGCGGGGCAGGTCCACCCTTCACTAAGGAATGATTCAGAGGCTCGCCTTGTTGGGACGACCCTGGACTGGAAGGTCCTAGTACCAGTCGGTGTGCATCGCCTTGGAGAACAGGAGGATGAGGCAGCCGACGATCGCGATGGCGGTGCCTACCCAGAACACGATCCAGTTCGGCCCGGGGACGAACGCGATGCCGCCGATGATGAACCCGACGATGACAACGGTGGTACCGACCCAGGAGATGGGCCTGCCCGAGTTGTGCGGCATGTGGCCGGCACTGTGGGCAACCGCGCCCGTGGTACCCGTGCCCTCCACGATGCCTACTGTCGCCTGCTCGGCCACGACTCCTCCTCAACCCGATGCCCTGCCTATGCTGGGGTTGTCACGAAAATACCCCAACGGGTCTCGGGACTCGGTAGCGGGCCCCCATCTCGCCTACGATGGCAGGCGGGGACTTGTCGCGCCCCGGGAACGGCGGACCTGCGCCCGGCCGTTGACCAAGTAATCCGTTTACGTCCAGTTGAGTACTGCCGCAAGGAGCACGAACCGAAGTGCCTTCGATCCTAGACAGCATCCTCCGCGCCGGCGAGGGCAAGACCCTGCGTCAGCTGAAGCGGATCAGCGAGCAGATCAACTCCGTTGAGGACGACTTCGTCGCGATGAGCGACGCCGATCTGCGCGGGATGACGGAAGAGTTCAAGCAGCGGCTCGCCGACGGCGAGACGCTCGACGAGATCCTGCCCGAGGCGTTCGCCACGGTGCGTGAGGCGGCCCGCAGGACGCTGGGCCAGCGCGCCTTCGACGTGCAGCTCATGGGCGGCGCCGCGCTGCACCTCGGCAACATCGCCGAGATGCGCACTGGTGAGGGCAAGACGCTCACCGGCGTGTTCCCCGCCTACCTGAACGCCCTGGCCGGCAAGGGCGTGCACGTCGTCACGACCAACGACTACCTGGCCAAGCGCGACTCCGAGTGGATGGGCCGGGTGCACCGCTTCCTCGGCCTCGAGGTCGGGGTGATTCTCGCCGACATGACGCCCGCCGAGCGGGTCAAGGCGTACGCAGCCGACGTCACCTACGGGACGAACAACGAGTTCGGCTTCGACTATCTGCGCGACAACATGTCCTGGTCACTTGAGGAGTGCGTGCAGCGCGGCCACAATTTCGCGATCGTCGACGAAGTGGACTCGATCCTGGTCGACGAGGCTCGCACGCCGCTGATCATCTCCGGTCCCGCTGAGCAGAACTCGCGCTGGTACACCGAGTTCGCCAAGATCGCGCCGCGGCTGCGCCGCGGCGAGGATGGCGAGGGCGACTACGAGGTCGACGAGAAGAAGCGGACCGTCGGCATCATGGAGTCCGGGGTGGAGAAGGTCGAGGACTGGCTCGGCATCGACAACCTGTACGACCCTGTCAACACGCCGCTGGTGTCCTTCCTGAACAACGCGCTCAAGGCCAAGGAGCTGTTCAAGAAGGACAAGGACTACGTCGTGATGAACGGCGAGGTCCTCATCGTGGACGAGTTCACCGGCCGCATCCTGCACGGCCGCCGCTACAACGAGGGCATGCACCAGGCCATCGAGGCCAAGGAGAGCGTGCAGATCAAGGACGAGAACCAGACGTTCGCGACGATCACGCTGCAGAACTACTTCCGGCTCTACGGCAAGCTCGCGGGCATGACCGGTACGGCCATGACCGAGGCCGCCGAGTTCATGCAGATCTACAAGCTCGGCGTGATCCCGATCCCGACCAACAAGCCGATGATCCGCGCCGACGAGACCGACGTGATCTACCAGACCGCGCAGGCCAAGTACGACTCGGTGGTGGAGGACATCGCGGAGCGGCACGCCGAGGGGCAGCCGGTCCTCGTCGGCACGGTAAGCGTCGAGAAGTCGGAGATCCTCTCGGTGCTGCTCAAGCGGCGTGGCATCCAGCACCACGTGCTGAACGCGAAGTACCACGAGCAGGAGGCGATGATCGTCGCCCAGTCCGGGCGGCTCGGCGCCGTCACGGTGGCGACGAACATGGCGGGCCGCGGCACCGACATCATGCTCGGCGGCAACCCCGAGTTCATCGCCGACCTGGAACTGCACCAGCGCGGCCTGTCGCCGGTCGACACCCCGGAGGATTACGAGGCCGCATGGCCGGAGGCGGTCGCCAAGGCGAAGGCGGCCGTGGTGGCCGAGCACGAGCAGGTGGTGGCGGCCGGCGGGCTGTACGTCCTCGGCACCGAGCGGCACGAGTCGCGCCGGATCGACAACCAGCTCCGCGGCCGGTCCGGCCGGCAGGGCGACCCGGGCAAGTCCCGGTTCTACCTGTCGCTCGAGGACGACCTGATGCGGATGTTCAACTCCGACCGGGTCGGCGCGATCATGGACCGGCTGAACATCCCGGCCGACGTCCCGGTTGAGAACTCGGTGGTCTCGCGCGCGATCAGGTCCGCGCAGAGCCAGGTCGAGTCGCAGAACTTCGAGATCCGTAAGGACGTGCTGAAGTACGACGACGTGCTCAACAGGCAGCGCACGGTGATCTATGGCGAGCGGCGCAAGGTCCTGGAGGGCGCGGACCTGCACGAGCAGGTCCGGTCGATGATCGACGAGGTCATCGCCTCCTACGCGGCCGCGGCCACCGCCGACGGGTACCCGGAGGAGTGGGACCTGGAGAAGATGTGGCGCGCGTTCAAGCAGCTCTTCCCGATCACGCTGAAGATCGACACGCTGCTCGAGGAGGCCGGCGGTGACAAGTCGGGCCTGAACACCGAGCTCATCACCGAAATGGTGCAGGAGAACGCGCAGGAGGCCTACGACCGCCGCGAGGCCGAGCTCACGCCCGACCTCATGCGCGAGATCGAGCGGCGCGTGGTGCTCTCGGTTCTCGACCGCAAGTGGCGCGAGCACCTGTACGAGATGGACTACCTCCGCGAGGGCATCGGCCTGCGCGCGATGGCGCAGCGCGACCCGCTGGTCGAGTACCAGCGGGAGGGCTTCGACATGTTCAACGCGATGATGGACGGCATCAGGGAAGAGTCGGTCGGCAACCTCTTCAACCTCCAGTTCGAGATTCAGGAGAACCCGATCGTCGAGGAGGTCGGCGCCGGCGCCCAGCTCGCGTTCGGCGGCGCGCTCCCCGGCCTGACCGCCCCGGCTCCCGCCGCGCAGGCTCCGGGGGCTCCCGCGCGTCCGGCTCCCGTCATCCCGCCCGAGCCGGCCGCGCCGGCCGCGCCGCCGGCGGCGTTCGGCCGCAGCAGGGGCAGGCATGCCGCCGACGGGCGCGGTCACGCCACCGCGGCCGGCCGGGGCGAGGCCGCGGCCAAGAGTGGCGTCGGCGCACATGCCGCCCCGGACGTCACGGCGCAGGACGAGACCGATGTGGCGGAAGTGACAGACAGCCGGCCGGAGCCGGTGCTCCCCGTCGGCCTCGCGCCGCGCCGCCCGCGCAACCTCCAGTACTCGGCGCCGTCGGAGGACGGCAGCGTGGAGCGGCACGGTGACGCCGCCGCCGACCCGTACGCCAGTGTCGGCCGCAACGACCTGTGCCCGTGCGGTTCCGGCCGCAAGTACAAGCGCTGCCACGGCGGCCGTCAGGGCTAGCCTTACGCCGCCTCAATGGCGGTGCACAGCCACCGCGTGGCGGGCGCGTCCCGCCGTGCGGTGGCCGCCTGTGCGGCGCGTTCCAGGCGGACGGCGAGCGCCCGCGTGCGCGGGCCCGTCTCGACGATCAGCGTCATCTCCACGACGCCGGCGGCGGGCGTGCTCGTCAGCACTCTCCGGATCCGTGGCCGCCTGCTGGCGGTGAACAGCGGGAACAGGCGGTGCAGGTGAATGCTCGCCCGCTTGGACAGCAGCGGCGCGAGCTGACGGGCGGGCCTGGCCCCGGCTAGCGTCTCCACGATGAGCAGCGCGAACTGGTGCGGCGCCGGCTGGCACTGCGCGGCCGGGGCGGAGCGTCCTGCGTCGCCGCGAGGCGGGGGTGAGCACGGCGACAGGCCGGGGCCGGCCACGTAGTCAGGCGACCAGTCGCTTGGCACCTCCACCGGTTGCAGCGCCGCGAGCTCTTGGTCGGGCGGCGCGGCGGGCGCCAAGACTTGCTCACCGAGCATGATTCCCCCATGAGACGAACGAGGCCGTGGCAACTGCCTGCCACAACTTCTACTCCCCGCCACCGACATTCCGCGTCCGGCGGCACCGGACGCCCGCCTGCCCTGTCCGCGATCACCCTGTCCGCCAATCGCCGCATTACCCCGATCGCAACGCTGTGCCGATCGCTAGGCTTTGCCCGTGGACGCGGCAAAGCTATATCCCTTCCCGGCCAACGCGGGCCGGTCCGCGAACATGAAGGCAAACCGCAGGACCGACACCAAGCCCGAGCTGGCGCTGCGTGCCGCATTGCACGCGAAGGGTTACCGCTACCGCAAGGACTTCCGGCTCGACCTGCCGCTGCGCCGAGTACGCCCGGACATCGCGTTCACCCGCCGCAAGGTCGCCGTGTTCGTGGACGGCTGCTTCTGGCACGCCTGCCCCGATCACGGCAGCAGGCCGAAGAACAACGACTGGTACTGGTCGCCGAAGCTGGCGAGGAACGTGGAACGCGACCGCGCCGCCGACGACGCCCTCGCGCACGCCGGCTGGACGGTGGTCCGGCTGTGGGAACACGTGCCAGTCGAGGACGCCGTGGCCGCTGTGATCGCCGCAGTCGGCACGCCGCGGGATGCGCCCTCTTTGCCGTGCCCGCCCACGGCGGGCACGGCGCTGTAGATAGCATTCCGCCATGCGGGTCTACCTGCCCTCCACCCTGCCGGGGCTGGCCGTGATCCTCGCCAGGGGCGAGGCGGAGGCGGGGCCGCTGCGCGCGTTCGCGGTGACGCCCGCGCTGCGCGAGGCCTACGCGAGCGGCGACGAAGAGGAACTCGAGTACGTGGCGATGGTGGCCGCCGCCAGGGAATCGCTGCGGATGCTCAACGTCGACCAAAAGGCGCCGCGCCGCCGCGTGGTCTTGGCCGCCGATGTTCCCGACGTGCACGTCAGCTGGCAGCCCTACGATGACGAGGCGGCCGCGGTGCTTGTCGGCGCCGCCATTCCGCTCGCGGACATCGCCTCCGGCCATGTAGACGAGCTTGCGGCCGTCTCCGACGTGGCCGCGGCGGCCGACGCGATCAGCGCCGCCGATGCCGGCGACGACGACGCCTCCTTCACTGTCGACTCGGCCGAGGCGCACGAGCTCGCCTGGTACGCCACCCAGGAGCTCGAGTATCTGACAGCCGAGTAGTCCGCCGCTGATTCGCCGCCTCCGCGCGGGGAAAGTGCCGGACATGGATGCTGTGACTCGGGTTCCGCTGCCGGTCAACGAGCCGGTGCGGCAGTACCAGCCGGGCAGCGCGGACCGCTCCGCGCTCGAGGCGCGAATCAAGGATCTGGCCGGGCAGCGGGCGGAGCTGACGATGACCATCGGCGGCCGCACCGTCATGGGTTCCGGTGAGCGGATCGCGGTGGTCCAGCCGCACAATCACCGCCGGGTCCTTGGCGAGCTCGGTAACGCGACTGACGCGGAGGTGGCGGAGGCGATCGCGGCCGCGGCGGCGGCCGCGAAGCCGTGGCGGGCGCTGTCCTTCGACGACCGCGCGGCCGTCTTCCTGCGCGCGGCCGACCTGCTCGCCGGGCCGTGGCGCGCGACGCTGAACGCGGCGACCGTCCTCGGCCAGTCCAAGTCGGTCTTCCAGGCCGAGATCGACGCCGCCTGCGAGCTGATCGACTTCCTGCGGTACAACGTCGCGTTCGCCAGGCAGTTGCTCGCCGAGCAGCCCGCATCGAGCCCGGGCACCTGGAACCGGATGGAGTACCGGCCGCTCGAGGGGTTCGTGCTCGCGATCACGCCGTTCAACTTCACCGCGATCGCCGGGAACCTGCCGACCGCGCCCGCCCTGCTCGGCAACGTGGTGGTGTGGAAGCCGTCGCCGACTCAGCAGCTCGCGGCGCACTACACCATGGCACTGCTGACGGCGGCCGGCTTGCCGCCCGGCGTGATCAACATGGTGACCGGTGACGGCCAGGCGGTCTCCCGGGTCGCGCTGTCCCACCCCGGCCTGGCCGGGATTCACTTCACCGGCTCGACCGGCACCTTCCAGCACCTGTGGCGCACGGTGGGGGAGAACATCGCGAGCTTCCGCGACTATCCGCGGCTCGTCGGCGAGACCGGCGGCAAGGACTTCGTGATCGTGCATCCCTCGGCCGATCCCGCCTCGATCGTGACCACGCTGGTCCGCGGCGCCTTCGAGTACCAGGGCCAGAAGTGCTCCGCCGCCTCGCGCGCCTACCTGCCGCGGTCGCTGTGGGACGGGGTCAGGGACGAGCTCGTCTCCGCCGCGCAAGCGATCCGCTATGGCGACGTGGCCGAGGACCTGTCGCTGTTCGGCGGCGCGGTGATCGACGCACGCGCGTTCGGCAAGCACCGCGACGCGTTCGACCGGGCCCGCTCCCGCCCGTCGGTCTCCTTCCTCACCGGCGGCCAGTCCAGCGATGAGACCGGCTACTTCGTCGCCCCGACCGTGCTTGACTGCTCCGATCCCGCCGACGAGGTGTTCACCATCGAATACTTCGGCCCGATACTCGCGGTGCACGTCTACGACGACGCGAACTACCCTGCGATGCTCACCCAGGCCGCGGACGTGGCGCAGTATGCGCTCACCGGCTCCATCCTCGCCACCGACCGCCACGCGATCGCGGAGGCAGCGGAGGCGCTGCGGTACAGCGCGGGCAACTTCTACATCAACGACAAGCCCACGGGCGCGGTGGTCGGCCAGCAGCCGTTCGGCGGTGCCAGGGCAAGCGGCACCGACGACAAGGCCGGCTCGGTGTTCAATCTCATCCGCTGGGTCTCCGCCCGGTCCATCAAGGAGACGTTTGTCCCGCCCACCGACTACCGTTATCCGCACATGGGGTAGTTCAGGGCGGAGGTCGTCATTCACCGGCTGGTGCTGTGGAACATCGACCTGACGCTGCTCGACGTGACCAGGGTCACCAGGGCGGCGTACGCCGAGGCGTTCGCGGCCGTGACCGGCCGGCCGCTTGTGCAGCTGCCGCAGATGGTGGGGCAGACCGAGCCGGAGATATTCTTCGACGCGCTCGGCAGGAACGGCGTCAGCCTGCGCGCGGACGGCGAGTCGGAGCGGCTGCTCGTGCCGTTCGGCGCGGAGTTCGCGACCCGGCTTGCCGCGCGGAAGCCGGAACTGTCGCAGCAGGGCCATCTCATGCCTGGCGCGCAGGAGGCACTGACGGCCGTGGCGGGGATCGGCGGTGTGGTCCAGTCGGTGCTCACCGGCTCCAGCCGCCCGAACGCCACGCTCAAGCTGCGCGCCTTCCGCCTCGACCGGCACCTGGACCTTGGGATCGGCGGGTTCGCGGGCTCCGAGCCCTACCCGAAGGGCGCCTTGCTGCGCGCGACGCGGCTGCGCGCCGAGGAGAAGTACGGGGTTAGCTTCGCAGAGCGGGCGACGATCTACATCGCGGACTCGCCGCGTGACGTCGAGGCGGCGAAGGTCGGCGGCGCCACCTCGGTGGCCGTCGCCAGCGGGCGCGCCTCCACAGCCGAGCTTCGCGAAGCGGGCGCGGACCTCGTGCTCCCCGATCTCACCAGCCCCATGCCGCTCATCACCCTCATCAGGGCCCTGCCCTGAGCGGGAAATCGTCACGAGTGCGATGAAAGCGGACATTTAGCCGTATCGGATTGTGCCTGAATGTGCGCTATCCGTGCTCTGTGACGTGGCGATGTTGGTCCGGTCACATTGCGCCCCCGGTTGCGATGGCATGATGCTGGATCCATGACTGAGACCGACACCGATGGTGCCGCCGCAGGCAAGGGATACGGCGCGACGCTCTGGGTGCCCGACGCCCAGACCGTAAGGAACGCCAGGATCAGCCATTACCTCGGCTGGCTCGCTCAGCGCGGCGCCGGCCTGGACACCGCCTGGTCGGCCGACGCCGACCCCATGGATCCCGAGCACGCTCCCGCGGCCTACCGGCGGCTATGGCAGTGGTCGGTCGACAATCCCGGCGAGTTCTGGACCTCGATCTGGGACTACTTCGAGGTCCTCGGCGACCGCCCGCAGGCCGGCCCCGCCCTGACCGGCACCACGATGCCCGACGTGCACTGGTTCCCGGGAGCCACGCTGAACTACGCGCGCAACGCGCTCCGCACCGCGGCAAGCAACCCGGATCAGGCGGCGATCATCTACTCCTCGGAACGGGGGCGCGATGGCTCACTCAGCTACCGTGAACTCGCTGACGAGGTGGGCCGCGTCGCGGCGGGGCTGCGCGGTCTCGGCGTCGGCAAGGGCGACCGGGTGGTAGCGCTGCTGCCCAACATTCCCGAAGCGGTCATCGGCCTGCTCGCGGCGGCGTCCATCGGCGCGATCTGGTCGTCCTGCTCCCCGGACTTCGGCATCCGCAGCGTGGTCGACCGCTGGTCGCAGATCGAGCCTGCCGTGCTGATCGCCGTGGACGGCTACGCGTACAACGGCAAGCAGTACCCGCGGTCGGACGTGGTGGCGGACATCGCGGCCCAGCTGCCGAGCCTGCGTGCGGTTGTCATGGTCGGCCTGCTCGGCCCCGCCGCAGAAAACCCCGCCGCAGAAAACCCAGCCGAGGCCAGCCCGCCCGCGCTGCCGCGGGGCGTTGCCCTTGTCGACTGGCGGGGTTTCGGCGAGGCGGCAGAGCCGGAATTCGCGGAACTGCCCTTCGAGCACCCGCTCTGGGTCGTCTATTCCTCCGGAACCACCGGCCTGCCCAAGCCGATCGTGCACGGTCAGGGCGGGATCGTGCTTGAGCACCTGAAATCCCTCGCCTTCCACCTGAACCTGGGGCCGGGCGACCGCTTCTCCTGGTACACCACCACCGGCTGGATGATGTGGAACTTCCAGGTCGGAGGGCTGCTCGCGGGCACGACCATCGTGCTCTACGACGGCGCGGCTGCCTACCCGGCCGCGGACCGGCTGTGGCGGCTCGCCGCCGACACCGGGCTCAGCTATCTCGGTGTCGGCGCCCCGTACCTGATGGCGGGCCTGAAGGCCGGGCTCGTGCCGCGGGAGGACTGCGACCTGACGAGCCTCCGGGGTATCGGCTCCACCGGCTCGCCGCTGCCCCCGGAGGGCTTCGACTGGGTCTACCGGCAGGTCAAGCCGGATGTTCAGCTCGGCTCCCTGTCCGGGGGAACGGACGTGTGCACCGGGTTCGTCGGGCACGCGCCGCTGCTGCCGATCCGCACGGGAATCATCTCCGGGCCGGCGCTCGGCGCCAAGGTCGAGGCCTTCGACGACCATGGCAAGCCGGTCATCGGCGAGGTCGGCGAGCTGGTGATCACCGAGCCGATGCCGTCGATGCCGGTCTTCTTCTGGAACGACCCCGACGGGACGCGATACCGGGAGAGCTATTTCGCCGACTACCCCGGCGTCTGGCGGCACGGTGACTGGATCGAGATGCGCGCCGACGGCTCGTGCGTGATCTACGGCCGGTCGGACGCCACGCTCAACCGGGGCGGCGTCCGCATGGGCACCAGCGAGTTCTACCGGGTCGTCGAGGCTTTCCCCGAGGTCGCCGACTCGCTCGTGGTGGACACGGGGCGCCTGGGCGCAGACGGCAGGCTGATCCTGTTCGTGCAGCTCGCGCAGGGCCAGGAGCTCACCGACGAACTCGCCGGGCGGATCAAGAGCGCGCTGCGTCAGCAGCTTTCTCCCCGGCACGTCCCCGATGAGCTGCACGTGGTCCCCGGTGTGCCGAGAACGCTGTCCGGCAAGAAGCTCGAGGTCCCGGTGCGGAAGATCCTGCTCGGCACCCCCGTGGAGCGGGCAGCCGATCCGAGCGCCCTGGCAAATCCGGATGTGCTCGCTTCGTACATTCCTGGGCCTAGGCTGTAAGCAAGGAGGGCATCAGGGCGCCTCGGGTCGCGCCCCAGCTTGCGATGCGAATGTGATCCTCATCTCACACAGCGACGGTCACGCGAACGAGCCGTTTTCATCCCCATCGCGCAGGCCTGGCGGTTTTCCAGGTCAACGACGAGGATGAGAGGGGTTTGCAGCGGGCCTTCGCATGCCCGTGCACACGGCCGGCACAACGAGGTGCCGGCTGGCCATCACAAAGGAGTGAAAGGCAATGCCGGAACGCGCGGCCGAGGCCAGGCTGGCCTTGGACGACACCAGGGAGGAACTGATCGCCAAGGCGGTCGCGCTGTGGACCTCGGTGCACAGCGTCGCCAAGGAGAGTGCTGCCGCGCATGGCGCGGCGGACGAGGCTGCCGACCCGCCCGGCGACCCAGGACTGGCGGTGGGCGGCAACCTTCCCGGCTTCCTTGCCGCGTATTACCGGCGCGTCGCCGTCGAGGACCTGATCGTGGCCGGCCCGGCGCGGCTTGCCCTGACGGCGCATTGGCATGCGGCGCTCGGCGCCAACCGGCCCCAGGGCCGCGCGGTCGTCAGGGTCCGCCCCGAGGCCGGCGCCTCGCTCACCGGAGCGGGGACCGTGGTCGACATCGTCACCGACGACATGCCGTACCTGGTCGACTCCGTCACAATGGAACTGAACAGGCACGGCGTCGACATCCGGCTCATCGTGCACCCGCTGCTCACCGTGCACAGGGACGTGACCGGGGCGGCGCACGGGACGGCGCCGACGAGCGCCGACGCCGAAGCGGATGCCGTACCCGAGTCCTGGATCCACGTCGAGCTCGGCCCGGTCAGCGATCACGAGGTCCTCGGCGCCGACCTGCGCCGGGTACTCGACGACCTGCGGGTCGCGATGGAGGACCAGCGCCGCATGCGCTCGGCCGCCCGCGACCTGGTCGAGATGCTCGCCGACACCGGAGGCACCGAGGGGACAGAGGCGAGCGAACTGCTCGCCTGGCTGTCCGCGGGCCACTTCACCTTCCTCGGCTACCGCCGGTACGACCTGGTCGGCGGCGAGCAGCCGGAGCTCAAAGCCGTGCCAGGCACCGGCCTCGGCATCCTCAGGCATGACACCCTCGACTCCTTCGCGGTCACCCCGCAGGGCGAGCGCCAGGAGCGAGTGCTCGTGCTCGCGAAGTCGTCGACCATGTCGACCGTCTACCGGCCCAGCTACCTGGATTACGTGGCGGTCCGCAGGTTCAGCCAGACGGGCGAGGTGATCGGCGAATACCGGTTCCTCGGCCTCTACTCCCAGGCCGCCTACACCGAGTCGGTCACTCGCATCCCGGTGCTCAGGCGCCGGGTCGACCGGATGCTTGACATCGCCGGCGTCCCCGCGGACAGCCATGACGGCAAGGCGCTGATCGAGATACTCGAGGGCTACCCGCGTGAGGAACTGTTCGAGATCAGCGCGGAGCAGCTCGCCCCCATCGCCTTGGCGGTGCTCAGTCTCGGCGAGCGCAAGCAGGTTCGCCTGTTTGTGCGCCCCGACCCCTACGGCCGCTACGTCTCCTGCCTGGTGTACCTGCCGCGTGACCGGTACACCACCCAGGTCAGGCTGCGCGCGCAGGAGATCCTGCGCGCCGCCTTCGGCGGATCCTCCGTCGACTACAGCGCCATGGTGGGCAACTCCGCACTCGCCCGGCTGCACGTCGTGGTGCACGCCGAGCCGGGCAAGCCGCTCGCCACGGTCGACCAGGCCGAGCTGCAGGTGAAGGTAGCCGCGGCGGTCCGTTCCTGGGACGAGGACCTGGCCGCGGAGGCGGAGCGCAGGCTAGGACCGGAACGCGCCGCCACCATGCTGTGGACCTGCGCGGACGGCATCCCCGAGACCTACAAGGCGGACACCGCCCCCGCCCCGGCGGTCGCGGACCTCGACGTGGTGCGCCAGCTGCGCGAGGACGGCGCGCCGTTCGCGATCCGCCTGTCGGTCGGGCACGGCGGCGAGCCGGCCAGCGTCGCGGACGGCGACTGCTGGCGGCTGCGCATCATCCGGCTCTCCCCGATGACGCTGTCGGACGTGCTTCCGCAGCTGCAGCACATGGGGCTGGAGGTGCTCGACGAGCACCCGTACGAGTTCAGTGCCGACACGCACCCGTTCTGGATCTACGACTTCGGCCTTCGCCCGCGCGGACGGGTTGCTCGCGCGGACACCGATGCCGACGCGGTCCGCTCCGGCTTCGAGACGGCGCTGACCGCGCTGTGGCAGGGGCTGACCGAGGACGACGAGTTCAACGGCCTGGTCCTGGACGCCGAGCTGACCTGGCGGCAGATCGTGGTGCTGCGCGCGTATGCGCGATACCTGCGGCAGGCGGGCACCCAGTTCAGCCAGAACTACCTGCAGCGAGTGCTGCGCGCCAACCCGGGCATCACCCGGCTGCTGGTGCGGCTCTTTGAGTCCCGGTTCGATCCGGCGCTGCAGGAAGGCGCAGAGGAGCGCTGCACGGCGATCACCGAGGAGCTGCGCGGTGCGCTCGATGAGGTGGTCAGCCTCGACCACGACCGCATACTCCGCTCCTACCTGGCTCTCATCGAGGCCACGCTGCGCACGAACTACTTCGCCGCGGACGACAAGCCGTACCTGGTGTTCAAGCTCGCCTCCAGGCAGCTGAACCTGCTGCCGGTGCCGCGGCCGAGGTTCGAGATCTTCGTGTACTCGCCGCGGCTCGAGGCGGTCCACCTGCGGTTCGGCGCGGTCGCCCGTGGCGGCCTGCGCTGGTCGGAGCGGCCAGAGGACTTCCGCACCGAGGTGCTCGGCCTGGTCAAGGCGCAGGAGGTGAAGAACTCGGTCATCGTGCCGTCCGGCGCGAAGGGCGGGTTCGTCTGCAAGCGGCTGCCCGATCCCGCCGACAGGGATGCCTTCCAGGCCGAGGTGCTCGGCTGCTACCAGGCGTTTATCGGCGCGATGCTCGAAATCACCGACAACATCGTTGGCGACGCCGTGGCACCGCCGCCGCGCGTGGTCCGTCTCGACGGCGACGACCCCTACCTGGTGGTCGCCGCCGACAAGGGGACCGCGACGTTCTCCGACGTGGCGAACGAGATCGCGGGCAGGTACGGCTACTGGCTCGGCGACGCATTCGCCTCCGGCGGCTCCGAGGGCTACGACCACAAGAAGATGGGCATCACCGCCCGCGGCGCTTGGGAGTCGGTCCGCTGGCACTTCGCGGCGCTGCACCTGGACCCGGATGCCGACGACTTCACGGCCGTCGGCGTGGGCGACATGTCGGGCGACGTGTTCGGCAACGGGATGCTGCTATCGCGGCACCTGAAGCTGGTCGCGGCGTTCGACCACCGGCACCTGTTCCTCGACCCGGACCCGGACCCGGCGACGAGCTTCGCGGAACGGCAGCGGCTCTTCGACCTGCCGCGCTCGTCGTGGGCGGACTACGACACGTCGCTGATCTCGGCCGGTGGGGGCGTCTGGCCCCGCTCGGCTAAGTCGGTGCCCGTCTCCGCGCAGGCACGCGCGGCGCTCGGCCTCGACGGCTCGGTCACGGCGCTGTCGCCAGACGAGCTGATCTCGGCGATCCTGCGCGCGCCGGTCGACCTGCTGTGGAACGGCGGCATCGGGACCTACGTGAAGGCGTCGCACGAGACGCACGCCGACGCGGGCGACCGGTCCAACGACGCCGTGCGGGTGGACGGCGCGGCCCTGCGGGCGCGGGTGGTGGCCGAGGGCGGCAACCTCGGGCTCACCCAGGCCGGGCGGATCGAGTACGCGCTCGGCGGCGGCCTGGTGAACACCGACTTCATCGACAACTCCGCGGGCGTGGACACCTCCGACCACGAGGTGAACATCAAGATCCTGCTGGCCGGCGCGATCGCCGCCGGGGAGATCCGCACCGACGAGCGCGGCGGGCTGCTGCACGGCATGACCGACGAGGTCGCCGCGCACGTGCTGCGGCACAACGACGGGCAGAACATGGCGCTCGCCGTGGCCAGGCACCAGGCATCCTCGATGCTCAGTGTGCACGGCAGGTACCTGCGCCAGCTCGTCAGGGACGGCCGGGTCTCGCTGGAGACCGACGGCCTGCCCGGCGAGAAGGAGGTCGCCGCCCGGCGGTCCGCCGGCGGCGGGCTGACCACGCCGGAACTCGCGGTGCTGCTCGCCCAGACCAAGATAGGGGCGGGGCAGGAGGTGCTTGCCTCCGACCTGCCCGACGACCCGTACCTGCGATCCGCGCTGTCCGGCTACTTCCCGGTACCGCTGCGCGAGCGGTTCGCCGATCAGCTCGGCGGTCACCGGCTGCGCCGCGAGATCATCACGACCGAGGTGATCAACGAGATGGTCGACACCGGCGGGTCGACCTTCCTGTTCCGGCTCGGCGAGGAGACGGGCCTCCCGGTGCCGGACATCACCCGGGCCTGGCTGGTGGCCAGGGAGGTCTTCGGCATGCCGGCGTTCTGGCGGCAGGTGAGGGGGCTGGCCGGGACGGTGGACGTAGACGCGCGGGTCGCGGCGATCCTTGAGGGGCGCAAGCTAGTGGAACGGGCAGCTCGCTGGCTGCTCATGAACAGGCGGTCGTCGTTCGGCATCGCCGAGACAGTGAGCTTCTTCGCGGCCGGGGTCGATGCGGTCCGCTCCGCGATTCCCAAGCTGCTGTCGGGCCGGGATCTCTCCGGGTTCGAGGAGCGGCGGGCCTCTTTCGCCGAGCGCGGCGTGCCGGCCGGGCTCGCGGACGAGGTCGCGGCCATGGTGCCGTCGTACTCCGCCTTCGACATCGTCACCGCGGCCGCCGCGACCTCGCACGGCATCGACGAGACCGCGGCGGTGTACTTCCTGCTCGCTGACCGGCTGCAGCTCGGCAGGCTCCGCGACCTGGTGGTCGCGCTGCCGCGCGACGACCGCTGGACGACCGCCGCCCGCTCCGCGCTGCGCGACGAGCTGTACGGCGTGCACGCCGGGCTGACCAGGGACGTGCTGGCGGTCGGCGGGGGGTCCGCGGCGGAACGCGTGGCGGCGTGGGAGTCGCTCAACGCGGCCGCGGTGTCCCGGGCCGCGGCGACACTCGCCGAGATCTGGGAGAGCGACCGGTTCACCTTCGCCACCCTGTCGGTGGGCGTCCGGGTGATCCGCGCGCTGGTGGCGCCCGACTCCTGACGGGCAGTGGTTTCGCGGGCTGGCTGCGCAAGCCAGCCCGCGAGGCCTGCCGGCTCGAATGCGCCGCCTGACGGGTATTCGCGTAGGCTTTCCGGCATGGCAGCTACCGATCCCACCGATGAGATATCGGAACTGTCGTCCAAGCTCGACACCATCGAAGCCGTGGTCGATCCTGAGGCGATGCGTACCGAGGCCGCCGACCTGCGCGAGCAGGCCGCCGACCCCTCGCTCTGGGAGGACCAGTCGCGCGCCCAGGAGGTCACCAGGCGGCTCTCCTACCTTGAGGGGGAACTCGGCCGTCTCGAGGCGCTGCGCCAGCGGCTCGATGACACCCGCGTCCTGTTCGAGCTTGCCGACGACGAGCACGACCAGGACACCAAGGACGAGGCGGCCGCCGAACTCGCCGCGGTGCGCAAGGACATCGACACTCTCGAGGTCCGCACCCTGCTGAACGGCGAGTACGACGCCCGCGAGGCGCTCATCACGATCAATTCCCAGGCGGGCGGTGCCGACGCGGAGGACTTCGCGGGCAACCTGCAGCGCATGTACCTGCGCTGGGCGGAGCGGCACAAGTACCCGACGGAGATCTACGACGTCTCCTACGGCGAGGCGGGCATCAAGTCCACCACGTTCGCGGTGAAGGCGCCCTACGCCTACGGGACGCTCCGCGGCGAGCAGGGCACGCACCGCATGGTCCGCATCTCCAAGTACGACAACCAGGGCCGCCGCCAGACCAGCTTCGCCGGCGTGGACGTGCTTCCCGTGGTGGGGCAGACCGACCACGTGGACATCCCGGACGACGAGATCCGGGTCGACGTCTTCCGCTCCTCCGGCCCCGGCGGCCAGGGCGTCAACACGACCGACTCGGCGGTCCGGATCACCCACCTGCCGACCGGCATCGTGGTCTCCTGCCAGAACGAGCGGTCGCAGATCCAGAACAGGGCCTCCGCGATGGCCGTTCTGGCGTCCAAGCTGCTTGAGCGCCGCCGCGAGGAGGAGGCGCAGGAGATGGCGGCGCTGAAGGGCGACGGCGGCCGGGCCTGGGGTTCGCAGATCCGCAACTACGTCCTCTACCCGTACCAGATGGTCAAGGACCAGCGGACGGGCCAGGAGACCTCGCAGGCGGAGACTGTGCTCGACGGTGAGATTGATGACTTCATCGACGCCGAGATCCGCTGGCTGCGCAAGTCGGAGCGGGAAGAGCAGTAGTCCGGCGCGGCTGCTGGACGCTATGGGAGCACGTGCGTCGCGATCAGCAGGCCGAGCAGGAGCAGCAGGGCCGCGGCGACGAGGAGTTGCGGCGTCAGGGCAGGGCCGTGGTGGTGGATCTCGGCGCGCGCCGCACGGCATACCGGACAGCGGCCCTCGACTACCGGGTTGGTGCAGTGAGCGCAGATCAGGTGCTCGCAGCTCATCTCATACCCCTTCCGGAAGCGGTGCCCCGGGCGCACTTGGCGTGATCTGGAGCCTTAGCTGCCAGTTTCCCCCTAGACTGTTCCCTGGCTAAGCCAGGTTACCCGCAAGTTGCCCGGCTAAGCCGGAAATACCCGTGTGGCGGTCGGACCGGCGCAAACGCGTCGTCTGACCAGGCATTGCCGGCCCCCCATTGAGGCAGGCATTAAGGCGTCGAGAGATCCTGTGATGGTCCCGTGATTGAGTTTCAAAACGTCACCAAGATCTACCCGAACCAGAATCGGGCCGCCCTGGAGAGCGTCGACATGACGATCAACAAGGGAGAGTTCGTCTTCCTCGTCGGCCCGTCAGGGTCGGGCAAGTCCTCGTTCCTGCGGCTCATCCTCCGCGAGGAGCGGCCGAACGACGGACGCATCATGGTGGCCGGCAACGACCTGGCAAAACTGACCAACTGGAAGGTCCCCGCGCTGCGCCGCAAGATCGGCTGCGTCTTCCAGGACTTCCGGCTGCTGCCGAGCAAGACCGTCGAGCAGAACGTCGCGTTCGCGCTCGAGGTGATCGGCAAGCCGCGGCGGTTCATCAAGCGCGTGGTGCCCGAGGTGCTCGACCTCGTGGGCCTGGAGGGCAAGCACGACCGGATGCCCGACGAACTCTCCGGTGGCGAGCAGCAGCGGGTCGCGATGGCCAGGGCGTTCGTCAACCGGCCGATGATCCTGCTGGCCGACGAGCCCACGGGAAACATCGACCCGGCGACCTCAATCGGCATCATGAAGGTGCTCGACCGGATCAACCGGACGGGGACGACGGTCGTCATGGCGACGCACGACGCCGCGATCGTCGACTCGATGCGCAAGCGCGTCATCGAGCTCGAGTACGGCAAGGTGGTCCGCGACCAGAACCGCGGTGTCTACGGGCAGAACTACTAGCGGCGCCTGAACCGGCGTGTCTGGCCGGTTTCATTACCGCCTGCTTACCGAGTGCCGCGCCAGACGGCACATGACTTACCAGGGATGAGATAAGGCCAGTATGCGTTCAAACTTCGTGTTCCAGGAGATCTGGGTCGGGCTGCGCCGTAACCTCACCATGACCGTCGCGCTGATCGTCGTGGTGGCGATCAGCCTGTCGCTGCTCGGCACCGGCCTGCTGTTCGTCAAGCAGGTCGACAGCACGCGCACGTACTGGCAGAGCAAGGTCGAGATCTCGGTTTACCTGTGCTACGCGGACAGCGCCAACCCGAACTGCCACGGCGCGGTGACGGACGCCCAGACGACGGCCCTCCAGCAGCGGCTGCACTCGATGCCGCAGGTGCAGAGCGTCACCTACGTGTCGCAGGCACAAGCGTGGGCCCTGTACAAGCAGGCGTTCTCCAACGACCAGTCGTACGTGACCATGATCAAGGAGACGGACATGCCGCCGTCGCTTGAGGTCAAGCTGGTCAACCCGTCGGCGGATTACAACGTCGTCTCCAGCGCGGTCACCGGGGCGGCGGGCGTGGACTCGGTGATCGACGAGATGAACATCCTGGACAAGTTCTACCGGCTGCTTGACGGCCTGCGGAACGCGGTCGTCATCGTGGCGCTGATCCTGGTCGTCGCCGCCGTCCTGCTTGTCGCCAACACCATCCGGTTGTCGGCCTTCAACAGGCGGCGGGAAACCGGCATCATGCGGTTGGTCGGCGCGTCCAACTTCTACATCCAGCTGCCGTTCCTGCTCGAGGGCGTGATCGCCGGCCTGCTCGGCTGGGTGCTTGCGGCCGCCCTGCTCATCGGGGTGAAGTCGCTGCTGCTCAACAACCTCCAGCAGTACTTCAATTACAACGTCGGCCTCTCGACCGCCGACCTGATCGAGGTCATCGTGCTTGCGATGGTCGTCGGGATTGCGCTCTGCGGCGTGACGTCGTTCGTTACGCTCCGCCGCTATCTGCGGGTCTAACCGCGGCCGCCATGGCGGTCCGGCAGGAGCGCACCCAGCGCCCTCGGCGGGCGGCCACCGGCGTACGGTAGCCGCAGGAAGTCCGACAGGAGAGACGTGGCACGCGAGCAGGGAAACAAGATCATCGCCTCGAACCGGCGCGCCAGGCACGATTACGCCATCGAGGACACGCTGGAGGCCGGCGTCGCGCTCACCGGCACCGAGGTCAAATCCCTGCGCGCCGGCCGCGCTTCACTTGCCGATGGGTTCGCACTGGTCTCAGACGGGGAAGTCTGGCTGCATAACGTTCACATTCCTGAGTACACCCAGGGCACGTGGACGAACCACTTGCCGAAGCGGACCAGGAAGCTGTTGCTTCACCGGGGGGAGATCGAGCGGCTGGTCCGTAAGACGTCAGAGCAGGGCCTGACGCTGGTCCCGCTGTCGCTTTACTTCAAGGACGGCAAAGTCAAGGTGGAGCTCGCACTTGCCCGCGGTAAACGGACATACGATAAGAGACAGGACCTGGCCAAGCGTGACGCGGCCAGGGAGGTTGAGCGTGCCTGGCGGCGACGACGGTGATTCCGGAGGCGGACGGTGACTGCGCGCTCTCATGAGCAAGGGAGCCACTCCGGCCGTCCCCGCGGTAGTGGCTTCCCCTTTACCGTCCCCGGCCTGTCTGGCCTCCCTGGACGTCGCAGCAGGACTGCCAACGCCGCGGATACCCGCGCCTGGCCCGATGAGGCGGGGGCGGCTCCAGGGGAGGACCAGCTTCCCGCGGACGCCCGGCAACTTCCCGCTCCAGGTTTCACGCCGGACTCCGGCGCTGCGCCCACTGCGCCCACTGCGCCCACTGCGCCCAGTACGGGGTTCGCGCCGGGCGAGGCGACTCCGCCGGGCCAGGGCACGCAGGTGCCGGATCAGGGCACGCTGCCGGATCAGGCTCCGCCGCGTCCGCCCGGCGCGCCCGCGCCGGGCCGCGCATCCGGCGGCCGCCGTGGGCACCGGCATCGCAAGCCCGTCGGCCGTGGGTCTTTCCTGTCGCGCAAGCAGCGTCTCGCGGCGATCTCCCTGCTTGTCGTCGCCACGTTCTGCGTCGGCTTCACCAATGGCTTCGGCAGTGAGGCGTCCGCGGAGCCGACCGTGCAGGCGTTCCTGTTCGACTGGCAGTCGGGGCATTACGCGGAGGCCGCCGCCCTCACCACCGGGGGCGCCGCGCTGGTGTCCACCCAGCTCGCGGCGGCGTACAGCAACCTCGACGCGAGCAACCGGTTCTTCGCGATGGGCAAGGTCACGCAGCACGGTGACAAAGCTATCGCCAGCTTCCGTGCCACCGTGGACCTCGCGCAGGCCGGGCAGCAGTGGGTCTACACCGGGCAGTTCAAGCTGATCTCGCGTGACGGTCACTGGCTCGTCGACTGGGCGCCGTCGGTCATCAACCCGGGGCTCGGTGCCGGTGACCGGCTCGCCGTGGTGACCGCGTACCCGCAGCGGGCCGGGATCCAGGACATGGGCGGCCGGCCGCTGATCGTCAAGTCGGCCGACTACCGGATCGGCGTCCGCCCCGGCGAGCTGAAGAACGCCACGGCGACGGCCCAGGATTTCAGCGACGTCACCGGACTTAGCGAGCAGCAGGTGGTCGGCCAGATTAAGGCCGCGCCGCCGAGCGACTTCCTGTCCCTGCTCACACTGAGCCCGGCCGAGTTCACCGCGCTGTGGCCCAGGTTGTCCAAGGTGCCAGGTCTCAGCCATCAGCTGCGGAACGAACGGCTGTTCTCCTCGCCCGCGCAGGAGGCTGTCGGCCAGGTCGGCACGGAAGACTCCGCCGAGCTGCGTGCCGAGGGCGCGGCCTACCAGCCGGGCATGACCGTTGGCCTGGGCGGCCTGCAGCAGCTCTACCAGGACGAGCTGACCGGCACGCCGACGACTTCGGTCGTGGTGGTGAACGCGGCAGGCCACACGGTCGCCACCCTGTGGAATTCACCCGGCGGTCACGCGGGCACACCGGTGCGGACCACGCTCGACAGCAAGCAGCAGACCGCCGCCATGACGGCGCTCGCCGCGCAATCGAATTCCGCCGAGATCGTCGCGCTCGACGCGCGCACCGGGGCCATCAGGGTCCTCGCCTCCCGTCAGGGGAGCCAGGGGACGCTGCCGTCGGGCGGCACGCTCGACGCGAAGGTAGAGCCGGGCATGGCGTTCAGCATCGTGTCCGCGGCGGCGCTGCTGTCTAAGGGCATCGGCATGAAGCACCCGCTGCCCTGCGAGCCGGTCGCCAACGTCGGCGGTCAGACCTTTACCTATCAGCTGGTGACGTCGACCACCGCGACGCTCGCCTCGGACTTCGCCGACGGGTGCGGCACCGCCTTCGCGAACATGTCGCGGACCCTGACACCGCAGCAGCTCACGGCCGCGGAGCGGGCCTTCGGCATCGGCGCCAAGTGGCAGCTGCCGCTGTCGGCGTTCTCCGGGTCCGCCCCCGTGGTATCGGGCGCGGCGGACGTGGCGGCGCAGGCGACGGGGGCCGGGGGCGTGCTGATGAGCCCGCTCGGCATGGCCACCGTGGCGGCCGAGGTCGCGGCGGGCACCGGGCACTCGCCGGTGCTGCTTTCCACCGACCAGTCCACCACCTGGCAGGCACCGCTGTCCGGCAAGCAGCTCACCGAACTCAGGGCGCTGATGCGGCTGGCGGTCAAGAAGGGCTCGGCGCACGCGGCCAACATCTCTGGTGCGCCGGTGTACGGCCAGGCCGGAGTGGTCAAGGCGGGCAAGCACTCGTACCTGAGCTGGTTCGTCGGCTACCGGGGCGGCCTGGCCATCTCCGTGCTCGAGACCGGCAGCACACCGCACCAGGCGGCGGCCGCCCTGGCGGGCGCCTTCCTCAAGGCGATCGGCTGAATCGCACTCGACGCCACCCCGGGTTGGCGCACAGCCACCCCGGTGTGGCACACTAGCTCCCGTGACGTCCGGCCTGATTATTATCGGCAGGCGCGTCGGCAGCTAGGGCAGAGCCCTAGTCGCGGCCAGCGGTAAAGGAACGCTGATCTCGATGCCGACGCGCAGACCTCTCGCGTATTCGCGAGGGGTCTTTTTGTTTGCCAGGAAACGCGCCGGCCCACCACAACAACACCGAAGAAACGGACAGAGACGATGCTCGACGACCAGTTTCACGTCTACGACACCACCCTGCGCGACGGCGCGCAGCAGGAGGGCCTGAACCTCACCGTCGCCGACAAACTGGTGATCGCGCGGCACCTGGACCGTCTCGGCGTCGGGTTCATCGAGGGCGGCTGGCCGGGCGCGATCCCGAAGGACACCGAGTTCTTCCGCCGTGCGCAGACCGAGCTCGACCTCAGGCACGCCACGCTCGCGGCGTTCGGTGCCACCCGCAAGGCCGGCGTTGCCGCCGCGCACGACCCCCAGGTGGCCGCGCTCCGCGAGTCCCGGGCACCCGTCGTGACGCTGGTCGCCAAGAGTCACGACCGCCACGTGGAGCTCGCGCTGCGGACCACGCTCGAGGAGAACCTCGCGATGATCGCGGACACGGTCCGGCACCTGCGGGCGGAGGGGCAGCGGGTCTTCCTCGACGCCGAGCACTTCTTCGACGGCTACCGGTCCAACCCGGCCTACGCGATCGAGTGCCTCAGGGCCGCCGCCGAGGCCGGCGCGGATGTCATCGCCCTGTGCGACACCAACGGCGGCATGATGCCCACCGAGCTCGGCGACATCGTGCACGCGGTCGCGGAACGCAGCGGCGCGCGGCTCGGCATCCACTGCCACGACGACACCGGCTGCGGCGTCGCCAACACCCTGGTCGCGGTCGAGGCCGGCGTCACGCACGTGCAGGGCACCGCGAACGGCTACGGCGAGCGGTCGGGCAACGCGAACCTGTTCAGCGTGGTCGCAGGCCTCCAGCTCAAGAAGGGCAAGCGGGTACTCGACGGCGAGGGCATCAGGGAGATGACCAGGATCGCGCACGCGATCAGCGAGGTCACGAACGTCACGCCGCACACCCACCAGCCCTACGTCGGCCTATCCGCGTTCGCGCACAAGGCGGGGCTGCACGCCAGCGCGATCCGCGTCGACCCGATGCTCTACCAGCACATCGACCCGGCCCTGGTCGGCAACGACATGCGCATGCTCGTCTCGGACATGGCGGGCCGGGCGTCCATTGAGCTGAAGGGGCGCGAGCTTGGCTTCGACCTGTCCGGTGACAAGGAGGTCATCGGCCGGGTGACCGACAAGGTCAAGGAGCTTGAGGCGCACGGCTACTCCTTCGAGGCCGCGGACGCCAGCTTCGAGCTGCTGCTCCGCGACGAGCTCGCCGGCGAGCGCAAGCGCCACTTCACCGTCGAGTCCTGGCGGGTCATCGTGGAGCGGCGCGAGGACGGTGCCGTGACCAGCGAGGCCACCGTCAGGCTGACGGCGAAGGGCGAGCGCGTCGTTGCCGTCGGCGAGGGCAACGGCCCGGTGAACGCGCTGGACCGGGCGCTGCGCGCCGCCCTTGAGCAGACCTTCCCCGAGCTGGCCACCCTGGAGCTGACCGACTTCAAGGTCCGCATCCTGGAGGGCTCGTCGGGCACCGGCGCGATCACCCGGGTGCTGATCGAGTCGAGCAACGCCGAGGGCGAGACCTGGTCCACGGTCGGTGTCGACGAGAACGTCATCTCCGCCTCCTGGCACGCCCTGGAGGAGGCCGTCAGCTACGGCCTGCTCCGCGCCGGCCGCGTGCCCGATTAGAGCCCTGAGGCGCGCCCGGAGCGGCACCCACCAGTGCATTCTCCGGGCCGTCCCGCCTCGGCTGGCTCACGAGGCACAGCCGGGCGGCGACGGTCGCCGCGGTCGTGACTTACCCACAAGACAAACACGAAACGGCATCAGTCGCGCGTCTCAGCATCATGCGGATGGTGGATAGTTCTCCACACTCCGGTGTGGAGAACTATCCACCATCTTTCGCCGACGCCTGCTGGGCACGGAACCGCTTTTGGTTGAGTGCGAAGTTCGCGACTATTGTTGCGTAGTGCGTAATTCGGGGCGGCGCGGGGCGGTGGGCCCCGCGCGATGGGCGGTATCGGCGCACTTCCTGATCATGGGCTGGTGTTCCGGCGTGTGGCTGGCCCGCGTCCCGGCCGCCAAGACGCAGGCGCACCTGTCGGACGGCACCCTGGGCATCGCGCTGTTCGCGGTCCCCGTCGGCCTCGTGCTCGGCGCGGCGCTCGCCGAGCGGCTTGTCGACCGGGCGGGCAGCTCCGTCCTGGTCCGCGTCACCGGCCTGGCAAGCTGCGTGGGAACGACGCTCCCCGGCTTCGCGCATAACCTGCCCGTGCTGATGGCGGCCCTGTTTGTCATCGGCGTGGCCGTCGGGACCCTCGACGTCTCGCAGAACGCCCAGGGCGTCCGCGTCGAGGCCGCCTACGGCCGTCCGGTGATGACGTCGATGCACGCCTTCTACAGCCTCGGGGCGATCCTCGGCTCGCTGGCGGGCGGCGGCTTCGCCCTGGCGGGTATCGGCCTGCTGCCCTCTCTGGCCGCGGCGGGGATCACCGGGCTGATCGTCGACGCCACCGCCGGATTCTGGCTGCTCCCCGAGACCCCGGAGCCACCAAACGAGCCGCGTGGCACACAAGGCCAGCTCTATTGGCCCGATGGCACACAAGGCCAGAACGATTCTGGCCTTGCGGCACCCAGGGCCAGTTCGGAAGCGCTGGCAACTGTCCCTTCAAGCACGCAAGTCACTCCAGCAGTCGTGGACCGCCGGCAGGTGCGGCGCTTGGTCCTCGCGCTCGGCGTGCTCGGCATCTGCGGCCTGATCTGCGAGGGCGCGGCGGGCGACTGGTCGGCCGTCTATCTTAGGGACAACCTGGGCACCAGTGCCGGCCTCGCGGCCTTCGGCTTCGCTGCCTTCTCCGTCACCATGACCGTCGGCAGGGCGGTCGGCGACCGGCTCATCCACCGCTTCGGGGTTGTCACGGTGATCAGGACGAGCGGCGTGATCGCCACCGCGGGCATCGCCTTGGCGCTCTCTACCCGGGTTCCCGCCGTGACCATCGCCGGGTTCACCGCATTCGGGGCCGGCCTGTCCATCGTCGTTCCGCAGGTGTTCGCGGCAGGCGGTCGCGCCGACCCGGAGCGTCCAGGCTCGGGCCTGGCCCGGGTGGTCGGCCTCGGCTACACGGGCATGGCGGCGGGCCCGGCCATCATCGGCGTGGTCGCGAACCAGATCGGCCTCCACCTGGCGCTGGTCGTCCTGGTCGTGCTCGCCGCCTGGATCGCGGTAGCTGCCTCCGCCCTAGGGGAACCACGGAACCGTTCGGGAAAACTCATATCCCCGATCGCGGACCAGAAGGCCGCGGGCATACCTTAAGCACATGGATGACAGGGAGATCATGTCGCAGATCAGTGAGCTGATCACCACGGAGCATGACCTGCGCGGCCAGCTCGCGCGCGGCGAGCTCACCTCGGAACAGGAGCGGGAGCGCCTTCGTTCTGCTGAGGAGGCGCTCGATCAGTGCTGGGATCTGCTGCGCCAGCGCCGGGCGAAGCGCGAGTTCGGGGAGAGTCCCGAGGGTGCGGCGGTCCGGTCGGTGTCCGAGGTGGAGGGATATCAGCAGTAGCAGCCCCGGGTCAGGATCGGCGCTCCCCGCGAGAGCCACGGGCAAGTAGGCTCGAAGCGACAAGCGAAGCGAAGGAGCATCGTGCGTATCGCGAGGTTCGCCAAGGGCGACGGCGTCGCTTACGGCGTCGTTGAGGGTGAGTCCGGCCAGCAGCAAACGATCGCGGAGCTGTACGGCCACCCGTTCGGTGTCGATCCGGCAGGAGTGCGGCTCACCGGCGAGCGCTATCCGCTGGCCGAGGTGCGGCTGCTCGCGCCCGTCCTGCCGTCCAAGGTGGTGGCCGTCGGCAAGAACTATGCCGAGCACGTCAAGGAGATGGGAGGAAACGAGCTCCCCGCCGAGCCGGTCCTGTTCCTCAAGCCGTCCACGTCGGTCACCGGTCCAGGCGACAGGATCGCGTATCCGGTGAAGATCACCGAGCGGGTGGACTACGAGGGCGAGCTCGCCGTGATCATCGGCAGGCTCTGCAGGGACGTGCCGCGGGAGCGGGCAGCCGAGGTCATCTTCGGCTACACCTGCGCGAACGACGTGACCGCGCGGGATCTGCAGGCCAAGGACGGCCAGTGGACCAGGGCGAAGGGCTTCGACACGTTCTGCCCGCTCGGGCCGTGGATGGAGACCGGGGCCGACCCCGCCGACCTCGGCATCACCACGACGGTCAACGGCGCGGTCAAGCAGCACGCCAGGACGTCCGAGCTGCTGTGGGACGTGCCGTCGCTCATCCAGTTCGTGTCGTCGGTGATGACGCTGCTGCCCGGTGACGTGCTGCTGACCGGCACGCCCGAGGGTGTCGGCCCGCTGGTCGACGGTGACGAGGTGTCGGTGACGATCGAGTCGGTCGGCACCCTGACCAACCGCGTGGTCATCCGCGACTGAGCCCGGTTGGCCGGGGCCGGCGTCTGAACCTGGCCCCGGCTAGCGCTCACCTGGCCGGGAAGTGCTTGCCCAGGTGCGCGAGCTGCCGCTCGGTGTGCCCCCTGGGGCAACTGTGGTCGCTGTATGGGTAGACCGCGATCTCCTTGTCCGCCGTGATCTCGTTGTACGCGGCGAAGACGGTCGACGGCGGGCAGATGTCGTCCATCAGGCCCACGCTCACCAGCGTGGTGGCCGTGATCCTGCGCGCGAGCAGTGCGCAGTCCACGTACCGCAGCGTGTTCAGGGCCGGCTCGATGAGCTTGGTGTTCTCGGCGAGGAACTCGGGGATCTCGGTGTACGGCGCGTGCGGCGCGAGCGTGATCGCCCGCTGGATGTCGCAGAGGAACGGCACGTCGGCGTGGCAGACCCGGACCACGTCCGGGCGCAGCGCCGCGGCGGCGAGCGCGAGCGCCCCGCCCTGGCTGCCGCCGGTCACCGCGATGCCGGGACCGGCGCCGGAGCCTGCCAGCTTGATCGCGGTGTCGATCGCTAGCGCGGCGTCGGTGAACAGCCGGGTGTAGTAGTAATCCTCGGGGCGCGTGATACCCCTGGTCATCACGAGCGAGTTCTCCGGCCCGGTCCCGGTGCCGCCGTCCGGCGTCGCACCGCTGGTCCACCGGCCGCCCTGGCCGCGCGTGTCCATGACGAGCAGCGCGTAGCCGAGCGCGGGCAGCAGCACGTGCTCGGCGGGCACGCCGCGCCCGCCGCCGTACCCGATGAACTTGACGACCATGGGCGCCGCGGCGTTGCCGCGCGGACGGAAGTGCCAGGCCCTGATCCGGTCGCCGCCGCCCCCGGAGAACTCGACGTCGTCCACCTGGAACGGGTCGTACAGCCCGGGCTGGTGCGGCGTGCGAGTGAGCGGCTCGGCGAGTGCTCGTGCCTCTGCGATACGCCCGGCCCACCAGTCGTCGAGCCCGTCGGGCTCCTGTGTGCTCGTGCGGTACTCGCGCAGCCGCTCGAGCGGCATGTCATACCAGGGCATAAGAGAACCTTAGCTCTCGGCGATCTTGAACACCTTGATCCCGAACGGTTGCAGCGTGACCCTGTTCACGATCTCGGTCTCGCCGAGCGCGGTCAGCCCCGCGGGGAGCACCCTGTCGCCGGTCGTGCCGAGCACCGGCTTGACCGTCAGCTCCTCGTCGGCGTGGCTGGAGATGACCGCGAACCGCGTGCCGTCGCGGTGCACGAGCACGTCACAGGCGACGTCCGGGTCCTCGACCGTCACCGACCTGCGGACGCCCGCGTGCGTGGCGAGCGCGCCGTACAGCGCGACCGTGGCGTCCGGGTTGACCCGGGCGACGGCGGCGGCCATGTACTCGAGCGGGTAGGTGCACAGGATCAGCGAGCCGCGGCCGACCTGCCGCCGCAGCAGCGCGGGGCGGCCGTGCGCGTCGGTGGCGATGACCTCCGCCGTGGTGGGCGTGACGGGCAGGTAGGCGCGCACGTGCTCGTTGCCCCCGACGGGGAAGGTGAGCGAGGTGCCCCTGGTCAGGCCGCCGAAGTCCCTGGTGAAGGTGAGCTCAACGAGGTCGTCGGTGATCGGGTCCACCATGCCCACGTCGAGCTGGTGCTTCACGCCGAACAGGTCGTTCATCGACCCGTAGGACGGGCCGCGGTGCCAGGACACGTCGCCGGCGCTGTAGGACACGTAGACCGTCGCGCCGTCGTTCGCCAGCTTCTCAAGCGCCGCGGCGGTGGGGGCGAGGATCTGCTTGGCGGACGGGACGAGGTACAGCCGCGCTCCCGGCTCGATGCCGGCCGTCTCGCGGGTCAGCTGCGGTGGCAGGTCGGCAAGCCGGGCGGAGATGTACGCCTGGTGCAGCGACTTGGCGACCGCGACGTGGCTGTCCGGCGAGGTGAAGGGGTACTGGTTGTCCAGGTAGCTGGACACGACGAGCGCGGTGTCGGTGTCCGCGCGCTCGCAGTTCGCGAAGTCGATGGCGTCGAGCGTCCGCGCGAAGGCTTTCATCTCGGTGAGCGTGGCCTTGGGCGTGCCGTGGGCATCGGTGAGCCCGAAGTTCTGCTCGAACGCGTGGTGCCGGTACGGGTCCTGCTGCGGGAGCGCGAAGTCGGTGTTGTTCCAGGCGATCCAGCCGGTGGCGCCGGCCAGCAGGGTGCTGTGCATCAGGTGCCTGTAGTACACGGCGGCGTTGGCGTCGGAGGCGAAGTCGGAGCTGACGCCGAACTCCTCCATGATCACCGGCTTGCCGAAGGTGCCGGAGAGCTCGCAGGCGACGGCGGCGGCGTAGCGCTGCCGCACCGGGTCGTCGCCGACCGGGTAGATGTGCGGCCCGAGGAAGTCGACGAGCTGCGAAACCTCGGCGAGCCTGAAGCCGTTGTCGTTGCCGGTGACCTCGATGCCCCAGGCGCCGTCGCCGAGCGAGAAGGGCTGGTGCCCGCCGGCCGCGCGCACCGCGTCCTTGATGATCCGCGCCCAGGTGTCGACGATCTTGTGGTCGGTGCTCGCGCCGCCGTACAACGGCATCTCGTTGGACACCAGCCAGCCCGCGACGGCCGGGTGGTCCGCGAAGCGGCGCACCATCTCCGCCGCGAACCAGGCCTGCCGGCCGACCAGCCATATGTCCTCGTACAGGTCTCTGCCGCCGCGCCAGGCCGGGTCCCAGTTCTCGCCGGACATGTGGCCGACGATGAAGGTGGGGATGGTCTGCAGGCCCTGGTCGCTGTGCCGGTCCAGGAAGTCGGCGTAGCGCGCCGTCATCGTCTCGTCGATCTCGTACGGGCCTGGCATGAAGTCGGGCCAGTAGAAGAACGACCTGGTCATGGTCAGGCCGTGCCGCCTGAGCACGGCCAGCTCCGCGCCGATGACCGACGGGTCGTAGCTGCGCCACATCAGCGGACCGCCGGTCCGCGACCAGAAGTTCGCGCCAAGCCAGTTCACGGGCGTATCGCCAGTGCTGACCTTCGATGTGTTCCTGCGCACGCTCGGCCTCCTCGCCGGGTAGTTGACGCCTCTTCCGCCGGGTAGGCCTGTCGGCCTGGACTATACCGGTTTAGCGGGCCATCGTCCACGGTAAGCACTTCCCCGGGACGCGTCCCGGATTTACCCTTGGACTTTCCGCGGAGTTTCCGGGACGCGTCCCGGAAACATCCCGGTTATGCTTAACCGGGATAGTGAACGCGTGAGGGGACCGGATGAAACGGCCGACGATCACCGACATCGCCCAGCGGGCCGGCGTTACCAAGGCCGCCGTGTCGTTTGCGCTCAATGGCCAGCCGGGTGTGTCCGCGGCGACCAGGGAGCGCATCCTCGCGATCGCCGAGGAGATCGGCTTCCAGCCGAGCAGCGCCGCCCGTGCGCTGACCGTGGGCAAGGCCGGAGTGCTCGGCCTGGTTATCGACCGGCCGGCCAGGACGCTCGGTATCGAGCCGTTCTTCATGCAGCTGATCTCCGGCATCCAGGCCGATCTCGCCGCGCACCAGGTCACCCTCCAGTTCACCATGACCGAGGACCCCGACGCGGAGATCGAGCTCTACCGGCAGTGGTGGGCGCAGCGCCGGGTGGACGGCGTGTTCATCGTCGACCTGCAGGTTGACGACCGCCGGATCCCGGTCATCGAGAAGATGCGCATGCCCGCGGTCGTGGTCGGCACGCCGCGCGGCGCCGGCTCGCTGCCCGCGATCTGGCAGGACGACCGCGCCGCCGTCGAGGTCGTGGTCCGCTACCTCGCCGAGCAGGGGCACCGGCGCATCGCCCGGGTGGGCGGCCGGTCCACGTACTGGCACTCGGTGCTCCGCCGCGACGCGTTCGAGGCGGCCGCGGCCATCGCCGGGCTCACCGCCTTCTCCGTCGAGGCCGACTACACCGCGGAGCACGCCGCGCATGCCACGGTCAGCCTGCTCGGCAGCGCCGAGCCGCCGACCGCGATCCTGTACGACAGCGACGTGATGGCCGCCGCAGGTCTCGGCATGGCACAGCGCATGGGCGCGAGCGTGCCCGGCGGTGTGTCGATTATCTCGTGGGATGACTCCGCTCTGTGTGAGCTCATGCACCCAGCGCTTACCGCGTTGCAGCGGGACATCGCCGGTACCGGTACGACCGCGGCGCGGGTGCTGCGCGAAATGGTGGCCGGCGGTCACCCGGAGAGCGTGGCGGAAGCCCTGCCAGCACTGCAGGCTAGGGCGAGCTCCGGATCGGCGGTGCCGTCGGAGCTTCCGCTGCCCGGCCGCACCCGCAGGACCGCGTAGCCGGCGCGCCAGACTCGCACGTTTTTCCTCATCTCTGATCACGGTTTGCACCAGTTTGGACAACGTTCGTCCTGACCTGCGGGTATCCTCAGCGCGACCTCGTCGGAACGTGGCCGAAACCCGATTGCGATCCGAGCGATACAAAGACGGCCCTTTACGTGGATGCCACTTTGGGTTAACACTTAACCGGTATAGCCCACCTGTTCAACGGCGACACCGAGGCAGACGGGGCGGAGTGATCTCCGCCCGCCGCGGCGCCGTCGCATCAAGAACGGACAAAAGTCCCGGATTCGGGAGCCATCCGGCAGTGGTTGGCACGCGCCTTAACCGGCACGCTACGGCTAACTGCCTCAGGTGACCCCGCGAATCCAGGGTCAAAGCAGGACTTGCTAGTGAGGAGGAATGAGCAGGTGAGACCTACAACAAGTAGGACGGCCAAGCGGGTGCGTTACGGCTCCGCCGCCATCGCCGTGCTCGCGCTGGGAACGGCCAGCGCTTGCAGCAGCAGCACGTCAACGAACAGCACCGCCCCGTCGGCCTCGACCTCGGCTTCGGCCTCGGCGAGTGGCTCGGCGTCGGCGACGACCGGGGGTACCCTTAGCTTCCCGAGGAACGAGACCCTCTACACCAGCGGCACCGCCTACGGGCCGCCGGTGAACTGGAACCCGCTCGACACCGGTGCCTTCGCGACCGGTACGCAGGGGCTCATCTACGAACCGCTGTACCTGTACGACCCGATCAAGGGTAAGTACCTCCCGTGGCTCGCCACCGGCGACGAAGCAGCCGGCTGGCAGGGCAGCAAGTACGTCATCAACGTGCGTTCCGGCGTCAATTGGAGCGACGGTCAGCCGATGACCGCCGCGGACGTCGCCTACTCGATCAACCTGGCGCGTAACAACACGGCCGACCCGTACTCGGCCAACGTCGCCACGGTCGCGAGCGCGGTCGCCAGCGGCAGCACGGTCACCGTGACCTTCAAGGGCACGCCCGGCTACACCGAGTTCACGGACTACCTGTGGAAGGCCCCCGTTCTCCCGCAGCACATCTGGTCCAAGATCCCGGCAAGCAAGATCGCGACCGACGCCAACACCAGCCCTGTTGGCACCGGCCCGATGACGCTGAACACCGCCAACACCCAGGAAGTGGCGTACCAGACCAAGTCGGACTGGTGGGGCACCGCCGCCCTCGGCTACTCGTTCAAGTTCAAGTACCTCGTCGACATGGTCAACAGCTCCAACAGCCAGGAGCTCGGCCAGCTCACCGCGGGCAACGTCGACTGGTCGAACAACTACCTGCCTGGCATCAACATGCTCACCCAGGCGCAGGGCGGCAACGGCGGTTACACGCTCAAGTTCTACGGGAACGCCGCGTCGCACTACATGCTGTCGGGCAACACGGTGTGGCTCGAGCCGAACACCACCAAGGCCCCGTTCAACAACGTCAACTTCCGCAAGGCGATGGCCGCCGCGCTGAACCCGTCGGCGATCGCCCAGGCGGTCTATGGCGGCATCGCGTCCCCGTCCACCCCGACGGGTCTGCTGCCCACGCTGAACGGCTTCATCGATCAGTCCGTGGTCAGCCAGAACGCCACCACCTACGACCCGAACAAGGCCAAGTCGCTGCTGGCGTCGTCCGGCTACAACGGGCGCACCCTCACCCTCGAGGCCCCGCAGGGCTGGTCCGACTGGAACAGCGCGCAGACGGTCATCGCGCAGGAGCTGAACGCGGTCGGCATCAAGGTGCAGGTCACCCAGCCGTCGTTCAACCAGCGCACGGCTGACATCACCAATGGCACCTACGACCTGGCGCTTGACAACAACGCTGGCCTGGACTCCTCCCCGTGGTCCTACTTCCAGCGCGTCTTCCAGCTTCCGATCCAGAAGGAGCAGTCCGCCCAGCTCAACTGGGAGCGGATCAACTCGCCGGCGGACTGGAACCTGGTGCAGCAGGCGGCCGCAACCGCGCCGTCTGACACCGCCAAGCTGAACCAGATCTACTCCACGCTGGAGAAGGACTTCCTGCAGCAGCAGCCGGAGATCCCGCTCTGGTACAACGGCATCTGGTTCCAGGGCAACACCCAGTACTGGTCCAACTTCCCGTCAAGCACGAGCAGCGACAACCAGAACATCCCGGCCATGTGGAACGGTTACATCGGTGCCATGACCACAGTGCCCGCCCTTGCTCAGCTCAAGCCGACTCCGCAGACGGCGAGCTGACACTGGCAATAGATCGCGATAATCACTAGCGGTCCGCTCGGCGACCCGTTCGCCAGCCCTCCGGGTTCCCTCACCCGGGCACAAGGGCCGGCGAGCGGGTCGCAGGGCCGTTGATTCGTAACCCCCGGGAGACTGCCAGTGCGGCGCTATCTCAGTAGGAAAATCATTACGTACCTGGTGGCGTTCTTCATCGGCGTCACCGTTGACTGGGCGCTCCCGCACTTCATGCCGGGCGACCCGATCCAGGGAATGCTCGCCAAGTACAACGTGGCGAACACCGCGGGGTACCAGGCGCTCTACGCGCAGTTCCAGGCGTCCTACGGACTCAACGTGTCGCTGTGGCAGCAGTACCTGAACTTCTGGCACGGCGTGCTGACCGGCGACTTCGGGCAGAGCATCTTCGCTCAGGGGGCCACGGTCGCCTCGCTTGTCTTCTCGGCGATGCCGTACACGCTCGCCTTGCTCGTCCCGGCCGTGCTGCTGTCTTACGTCCTGGGGAACCGGCTGGGCGCCGCGGCCGCACGCCGCAAGGTGCTCGACAACTCCGTCCTGCCGCTCGGCTACGTGCTGCAGGCGCTCCCCTACCCGTGGTTCGCCCTGGTGGTCGTCTACCTGTTCGGCCCGCTGTGGCACCTGTTCCCGACGTCCCTTGGCTACGACCAGGGGCTCATTCCGCACTTCGACTGGACGTTCATCGCCTCCGCGCTCGACCACTGGTTCCTGCCGTTCCTCACGGTGTTCCTGGTGAGCCTCGGCGGCTGGGCGATCGGCATGCGGAACCTGGTCATCTACGAGCTTGAGAACGACTCCTCCCGCTACCTGCGCGCCCTTGGCTCAAGCGAGCGGGTGGTCCGCAGATACGCGTACCGGAACGCGTCGCTGCCGCAGCTTTCCGGGCTCGCGCTCTCTCTCGGTGTGGTCATCGGCGGCAACATCGTCACCGAGGTCGCCTTCCAGTACCCCGGCCTCGGCAACCTGATATTCAAGGCGATCGGTGCCCAGGACTACTTCCTGCTGCAGGGCATCTTCATCTTCATCGTCATCGGCGTCCTGCTCGCGAACTTCATCATTGACCTTGTGTTCATCTCGGTCGACCCGAGGACGCGGCTGAGCATGCAGGGGGCAACGGCATGAGCGAGTCCATCAGCCAAGCTCCGGCTCCGGAGATCGCTGCCACCGGCCTGCCGGCCGGGCCGGCCGGGGCGACCGCGCTCCCCAAGCGCAACGAGTTCATTCACTACGGGCTGCGGAACCCGAAGCTGCTCTTCGGTCTCATTGTGGAGGTCCTCCTCGTCCTGGCGGCGATCATCGCACCGTTCTTCGCCAAGTACGCGCCGCTGGCAACCACCAACATGGCTGTGCAGCACCCCGGCGGGGCCTTCTGGCTGGGCACCGACCTCAACGGCTATGACATGTACTCGCAGCTCACCAACGGCCTGCGGGAGTCCTATCTGATCGGCGCGCTCGGCGCGGCGTTCGCCACGGCCGTCGGCCTGGTGATCGGCTTCCTCGCCGGCTGGCGCGGCGGCTGGCTGGACGAGATCCTGCAGCTGATCACCAACGTCCTGGTGATGATCCCCAGCCTCGTGCTGCTCATCGTGATCGGTTCCTACCTGACCTCGCGGAGCATCCTGTTCGAGGGCGCGTTCATCGGCCTGACGACCTGGCCGTGGGTGGCCAGGGCGGTCAGGGCGCAGACGTTCACGCTGCGCAGCCGCGAGTACGTCGACCTGGCCCGGCTGTCCGGGAAGCGGCCGGTGTCGATCATCGTCAAGGAAATCGCGCCGAACATGGCGTCCTACCTGTTCCTCGTCGTCATCCTGCTGTTCGGCAGCTCCATGCTGATCGCGGCCAGCTACGACTTCCTCGGGCTCGGCCCGAGCCAGACCGTCTCGCTCGGCTACATGATGAACCAGGCAGCCAACAACTCGGCGCTCTTTTATCACATGTGGTGGGTGTTCATCCCGCCGGGCGCGGTGCTGGCCCTGATGGTCGTCGCGCTGCTGATCGCGAACGTCGGCCTCGATGAGGTCTTCAACCCGAAGCTGAGGGAGTCATGAGCGTTAACGTTGAGAACCTCTCGGTGGCTTACCGCAGCCGCCGGGGCGACGTGACCGCCGTCGACAACGTCAGCTTCTCCCTAGCCGACGGGGAGATCATGGGCCTGGCGGGTGAGTCGGGTAGCGGCAAGTCCACCCTCGGGAACGCGCTGGTCTACCTGGACCCGCGAATGAAGACGACCGGCGGCAAGGTCTCCGTGGATCGCAGGGAGCTGCCGATCGCGGACAACGGCGCCATGCGCCACCGGCGGATGACCGAGGTATCGCTGGTACCGCAGTACGCGATGTCCGCGCTCACCCCGACGCGGAAGATCGGCAGGATGATCAGCGACCTGCTCAAGTCCCATCACGTGAAGGACCGGGCAGCCGTCATGACAGAGCTCTGGCGCCGCCTAGAGCTGATCGGACTGAAGGAGGACGTGCTGAGCAAGTACTCCTTCGAGCTGTCGGGCGGCATGCGGCAGCGCGTGACGATCATCATGTCCACGCTGCTCAACCCGTCACTGCTGGTCGCCGATGAGGTGACGTCCGCGCTCGACGTGTCCAGCCAGCGTGCGGTGGGCGAGATGCTGACCGAGTTCCGCGATCGCGGCTACATCAAGTCGGCCATCACGATCACCCACGACCTGGCGATCCTGGCGCAGATCGCCGACTCCATCGCGATCATGTACGCGGGCCGGCTGGCGGAGCGGGCGCCGACCTCGGTGCTCGTGGACAGTCCGCTGCACCCCTACACCCAGGCGCTGCTCAACTCGCTGCCCGCGGTGGGGGTGCGGCACGACCAGGTGACGCTGACCGGCATCCCCGGCCGCCCGCCGTCGCTGGTGAACCCGCCGACCGGCTGCCGCTTCCGTGAGCGCTGCCCGTTCGCGTTCGCCAAGTGCACGGAGACTCCGCCGTTCGAGGAGATCAAGCCGGGTCACCTGGTCGCGTGCTGGAAGGTCAGCCAGGAGAACGCCGACCTGGCCGGCGCGGGACAGGGACTGCCCGTGAGGGAGAAGGTATGACGACGCTCAAGCTCGACCAGGTTTCCAAGCTCTACCGGTCGACCTCCAGGGACGGCGGGCTCACTCCGGCGCTGCGTAAGGTCAGCTTCGAGATGAAACCGGGCGAGGTCATCTCGCTCATCGGCGAGTCTGGCAGCGGCAAGACCACGATCGGCAAGGTCCTGCTCCGCCTGGCCAAGCCCACCTCGGGCACGGTGACCTTCGACGGAAAGAACATCGCGTCCTACTCCGGGCGTGGGCTAAAGGACTACTACCGGCAGGTGCAGGGCGTCTTCCAGGACCCGTTCAGCTCTTACAACCCGATCTACCGGGCGGACCGGGTCTTCGACCTGGTGCGGTCGTCGTACTTCCCGAACGTCGGCGACAAGGAATGGTCGGACAAGATCGACGCCGCGCTTGACGCGGTCGCGCTGAACCCGGGTGACGTTCTCGGCAAGTACCCGCACCAGCTGTCGGGCGGGCAGCAGCAGCGGCTGCTTATCGCCCGCGCGCTGCTGCTCGACGTCAAGGTGCTGATCGCCGACGAGATCATCTCGATGCTCGACGCGTCGACCCGGGTGGACGTGCTGAACCTGCTTGTCAAGCTCAAGCAGAAGGGCCTGGCAATCCTCTTCATCACCCACGACCTGTCGCTCGGCAACTACGTCTCCGACCGCACGATCATCCTGCGGCACGGGGCGATCGTGGAGATGGGCGCGACGGAGAAGGTCTACGGCAACCCGCAGCACGAGTACACGAAGATGCTGCTCACGGCGGTCCCCGAGCTGCACAAGAAGTGGGCGCACGAACCGCTCGGTGCTGTCCCGGTCTCTGCGAACGGCGCTACCGTGACCGGGCTGAACGGGAGCGTGGCGGACGTCATCGCCACCGACGTGCCGGCGAGTGCCCTGGCGCACGCCAGCATCCTCGACGAGATCACGCACGCGGAGCAGGTGGTCAAGCGCGACCTGCGCGCGATCTTCGGCGGCAGCCGTGCGGTGGCGAGCGGCAAGTCCCAGGTGGCGGTGGCTCTCGAGCCTCCGGCCCTGCACGAGTTCGAGCCCGACCACCTCGTGGCGGAACCCGAGTAACCCATACCGGGGCCGGGTTCTTCGGTGACAGCCACTGGGGTCGGCATGAAGGGTTGACTGATGACTGAGCCCGGCGGGGTATCCCCGCCGGGCTCAGTCGTTTCGCGGGGATTTAGCTGCGTGCGCCCGTTGCCTGACGGGACCGCCCGGCGGTGAGCGCTCCCGGCGGGGAAACACGCCGAGAAAACGCGAGACGGCCCCGTGCTGTGCACGTGGGCCGTCTTATCTCGCTGGGGTACCAGGACTCGAACCTAGACTAACAGAGCCAGAATCTGTCGGGCTGCCAATTACCCTATACCCCATAGGCAACGCGGCCGGGCTTCCGTACCGCGCTGACGTAGTGTATCGAATCCCGGCGCACATCGCCAAAGCGAAGCCGGGCCTCCCGCCGGGCGGGCGTTCCGCCACCCGGGGCCATGCGGCAATGACCGGTGTTCCGGCCGCCGGCTAGGGGGATGCTGCTGGCGGAGTGTCCGGGTCTAGGGAGGAATGCGTGCTCATCCAGGCGGCTCTGAACGGCGGCACGACGCGGGCGACGCACCCGGGGGTACCCCTTACCCCGGCCGAGCTCGCGGCCGAGGCGGAGGCCGCGATGCGGGCCGGGGCGGGTGCGTTCCACCTGCACCCGCGCGATGCCGCGGGGGACCAGACGCTTGAGCCGGAACACGTGCTCGCCGCGGTGGCGGCGGTGCGCGCGGCGACCGGACTGCCTGTCGGCGTCACCACGGGAATCTGGACCGTCCAAGGCGACGTCAGGCGAAGGCTCGCCCTGGTGGCCGGCTGGACGGGCGACCGTCGCCCCGACTACGCCTCTATCAACATGAACGAGCCGGGCATCGAGGATCTCGCCGACCTGCTCACCAGCCTCGGCATCGGCATCGAGGCTGGCGTATGGACGGCTGAGGACGCGCGGGTGCTCGCCGCGACCGGTTTCCGTGACCGGCTCCGCTGGGTGCTGATGGAGCCGGAGGAGACCGATCCGGCCGCCGCCGTGGCCACGGCCGCCGCGGCGGCCGCCGAGCTGGCCCGGCAGGGCATCACCGTCCGCCAGGTGCGCCACGGCTACGAGATGGCCACCTGGGACGTGCTGCGCGCCTCGCTCGCCGACGGCCAGGACATCCGCATCGGCCTCGAGGACACCACCCTCCTCCCCGACGGCTCAACCGCGAAGAGCAACGCCGCCCTGGTAGCCGCCGCCGCCCGCCTCGCCGGCTGAAACCCCGCTTTGATAGCCCCGCCAGCAACACCGCACCCAGCCGCCTCGTTTCTCGAACATGATCACGGAACTTCCGGTCACAACGGAACTTTTCTACCCGAATCGGGTAGAAAAGCTCCGTCAGGATAAGAGTTTCCGTGATCATGCCCCGTTGCCGCCAACCCGGAGGTTCCGGGCACTTTGGGTGCGCGGGTGGCTCGTTTTGGCTCTCGTCGCCGGAGGCGGTATCGTGTACCTCGCCGGGGATGCGGAACCCTCGGCGCCATCTCGGCCCCGTCGTCTAGAGGCCTAGGACGTCGCCCTCTCAAGGCGGTAACGCCGGTTCGAATCCGGTCGGGGCTACTCGGTACGAGGCCGCTGCACGCAGAAAGCGCGTGCAGCGGCCTCGTAGCATTTACACCGGGGGACGACCCCCGGACCCCCGAGTGCGGGGCTACGCCCCGCGAAGGGGCGGTGTTACGCGTATCGCCCCGGGAACGCCACCGGGATCCTTTGAGGGCGGGCTTCGCCCCACGAAGGGGTGGTGTTACGCGTATTGGCGCCGGGGACGCTCCCCAGGCTCTTGGGCCGCCCCTCTCATCGCCCTGCCAGCTCTGGCTTAGTGGTTGCTGGCGTGGAGTACGCCCAGCGTGGTCAGGCCGCCGAGGAAGAGTTCCACCCCGACGGCGGCGAGCAGGACGCTGAGCAGCCGGGAGAGGGCATCGAGCACAACCTCGTGCGCGCGGCCAAGCAGCGGGGCGAACAGCAGCGCGCAGCCCGCGTCGATGATCGCCACCAGGGTGAACGCGCCGGCGACCAGCCAGCGGCCGGTCCAGTCGGCGGAGGACAGTGAGATCTCGAGCGCGGCGGCGACCGCGAGCGGGCTCACCACGAAGGGCAGCAGCATGGCGCGGAACCCGCTGGTGACCGGGTGCGTCGGGTCGGCCTCCGTGCCGCCGGCGCCGGTACCGCCAGTACCGGCGCCGGCGCCTGGCTCGGTGACGTCGAAGTGGATGCCGAGCACCATGCACAGGGCGTACACGAAGAAGATGAGACCGCCCGCTAGTTGCACGCCTGCGTTGCTGATGTGGAAGAACGTCGCCAGCCAGGGGGCGGTCAGGTCGCAGACGACGCCGATGCAGATGGCCGCTGCCGCGGTGGTCACGATGACCACGTGCAGCGAATGGCGGTCGAGCGTCCTGGCGATCCGCCCGAACGCGAGCAGCACCTTCTGCGGCCCGAGCAGCGCCAGGAAGGTGACCACCATGTCCGCGAAGTTGAGGCTGCTCATGCCCACGATCATGACAGAGCGTCGCGAAGCAATCGCTGATGCGTATCTGGTGATGCGTGTCCGGAGGTGTGCCAGGCATCAAGGGGCGTGTATGATCGACAGCGTGTCACGGTGGTATTGGCGCTTTACGACGGCTCCGGGTGGAGCCGTGCGTAGTCACGCGCGCTAATAGACACCCGGAGCCAGCCGAGGGCGGGGCCGCTTGCCTCGTCCCAATCAATGGGCGTAGCTGGCTCGCGGAAGGCCCCGGGCACGGCGCGCCCGGGAGGAGAAAAAGCCCCGATGCCACGCGTCAGCGATACCAGGATTGCCGGCTACGAGCCGTTGTTGTCCCCTGCTGCCCTGCATGATGAGCTGCCGCTCACCGATGCGGAGCAGGAGACGGTTGAACGAACGAGAACCGAGGTTCGTGCAGTGCTTGACGGCACCGACGACCGGTTGCTCGTTGTCACCGGACCGTGCTCGGTCCATGATCCGAAGGCCGCGCTCGATTACGCCGGGCGCCTTGCGGAGCTGCGCGAACGGCACTCCGACGACCTACTGATCGTGATGCGGGTCTACTTCGAGAAGCCGCGCACCGTGACTGGCTGGAAGGGCCTCATTAACGACCCGGCCATGGACGGCTCCTTCGACGTGCACCGCGGCCTGCGGACCGCGCGCCACCTGCTCCTCGATATCGTCGGCTCCGGGATGCCAGTCGGGTGCGAATGGCTTGACCCGATCACGCCGCAGTACATCGCCGACACCGTGACCTGGGGCGCGATCGGCGCCCGCACCACCGAGAGCCAGGTGCACCGCCAGCTCGCCTCCGGCCTGTCGATGCCGGTGGGCTTCAAGAACGGTACCGATGGCGACGTGCAGGTTGCGGTTGACGCGTGCCGCGCCTCGGCGGCCAGCCACACGTTCTTCGGTGTCACCCGCGCCGGCGCGGCCGCCGTGGTGACGACGACGGGCAACGCCGACACGCACGTGATCCTGCGGGGCGGCCGCACCGGCCCCAACTACTCCTCCTCGCACGTGACCAAGGCGCTCGACCTGATCTCGGCGGCCGGGCTGCCCCGGCGCATCATGATCGACGCCAGCCACGGCAACAGCGGCAAGGACCACACGAAGCAGCTTGGCGTCGCCGAGTCGCTCGCGGGGCAGCTGGCCGGCGGCCAGCACGGCATCGCCGGCGTAATGCTCGAGTCCTTCCTGGTGGCGGGCAACCAGAAGCCCGGCGACCCGGCGACGCTGACCTACGGCCAGTCGGTCACCGACGCCTGCATGGACATCCAGATGACGTCCGATGCGCTGGACACGCTCGCCGCGTCGGTGCAGGTCCGTCGCACCGCGAAGGAGTTATCCCCAACGGTTCCGGCTGAGACCAACGGAACTTGGGTAATGCCACTGAGGTGCCCGGCTCAGCCGCGCTCAACGTGGGCGGCGATGCGACGGTCAACTCCATGTCGTGCACCGCGGTGGGCGATTGCACCGTCGGCGGGTATTACGCAGCGAGCGTCGGGGGCCGCTACACCGTTGACCGGCAGGCGTTCGTCGCGGACGAGACCGGCGGCACCTGGAAGGACGCGCGGGAAGTGCCAGGTACCGCCACCCTGAATGCCGGTGACAATGCCCAGGTCCTTTCCGTGTCGTGCGCCTCGCCCGGCGACTGCGTCGCGGGCGGTGATGGCGGCAACATTCTCCATGGCCAGGAAAAGGCGCTCGTCGTGGACGAGACCCATTTCACCTACGGGCACGAGCAGTCGGAGAGGCTCTCGGTCACCGTCACACCGAAGTACGCGGGCAACCCCGGCAGGCAAGGTCACCGTCAAGGCGGGCAGGACCGCCGTCTGCGTCATCACCCTCAAGTCAGGCAAGGGCACCTGCACCCTCACCGCCAGGAAACTCCCAGCAGGCACCTACACCCTGACCGCGGCGTACCCAGGCAGCACGGACTACGCCGGCTCGGCAGCCGCGAAGAAGACCCTCACCATCGTCAAGTGACTCGTCATCGCCAGGGCTCGCCGCTCAGCCGCGGCGAGCCTTGGCGGACTGCAGCAGGTAGCGGCCCGCGATCTCGTAGTTCTCCTCGGACAGCGCTAGGTGCTGGCGCGCGGCGAGCACGTTGCGCAGGTGGCGCTGCATCGGGTTGGCGAGCGCAAGCACGCGTCCGCCCCCGTACCTGAATAGGTCCGTAACCACCTCGGCGCAGGTCTCGACCGCGTAGACCGAGGCGGTCGTGACCGCGAGCTGCAGCTCCTCACCGGGAACCGCGCCGGCGACGGCGGCATCCCAAGCCGCGGCCATCGCCTCGCGGTGGACCGCCTTTGCCGCCCGGATCCTGGTCTCCGCGCGGCCGAGCTCCTTGTGGAAGACGGCTCGCTCGCTGACGGTGGGGCCTCCGGGGAAGCGGGCCGTGTGGGTAGCGAGGTCGGTCATGTCGTCAAGCGCGCGGCGCGCGAGGCCGATCGCCAGCGGCGGCACCTCGTTGGAGACGAAGGCCGGCATGCCAAGGCGGAACAGGTCACCGCCGCGTACCGCCGGACTGCCGAGGTCGTAAGTGAACTCTGCTGGCACGAAGATCCCGTCCACCGAGAAGTCGAGGCTCCCCGTCCCCTGCAGCCCCGCCACATGCCAGTTGTCGATGACCTCCGCCTGAGCCTTGGGGACGAGGAAGACGACCATCCGCCCGAACCCGGTGCCCGCGGCGCCATCCTCGCCGTCACCGTCACCCGCCGCTGAGCTGCCTGGCCGAAACGCACCGATCAGCCAGTCGGCGTGCACGATCCCGCTGGAGAAGCCCCACCGTCCGGTAACCAGGTAGCCGCCGGCTACCGGATGCCCGACGCCGCGCGGTGCCAGCTGGCCTGCGACCACCGGCCGCGCCGCGCCAGCGACGCCAGGCGCGCTGTCGCCGTCGGCGCCGCCGAAGATCCGCCGCGCGCCCGCCTCGGGCAGCCAGCCGCCGGTGAGCCCGTTGCAGCCAGCCCCGATCATCGCCGCCCACGCCGTCGAGGTGTCGACGTAGGCGAGTTCCTCGATCACGTCGCAGAACTCGACGGGCGGCAGGGGCGTCCCGCCCAGCTCCGCCGGGGTCTTCAGCCAGAACAGCCCGAGCGACCGCAGGGTCCCGACCGCGTCATGCGGCAGCGTGCGAAGCTCCTCGGCACGGTCGCCCGCGGACTCGAACCGCTCCCTGCTCGCCCGGATCCCGGCGATCAGCTCATCGCGCAGCGCGCTCATGCACCGGCCTCCTGCGGGACATCCGCCCTAACACCAAGAGGACGGAGCACTGGCATCACCTCGGTTGCGAACAGTTCGGCGCTCCGCCTGACCTGTTCATGCGTGCTCGGGCCGATCGCGAACAGCCCGATAAGCTGACCGAAACCGCCAAGTTCCGCGTAGAGATCGCCGAGCCGCTCGGCGACCGAGGCGGGCGAGCCCACGACCGCCTGTCCCGAGGCGAGCAGGTCCTCGTACGTTGACACGCCGAATCCGCGCAGGCCGGAGGCGAGCACGCCGCGCAGCGATCCCGGTGACATGTAGCCGGGCGGTGTCACCATCTCGGGAGTCTGCTTCAGCCCCTTGTGGTAAAGCCACTCGACGACCGGCCGCGCTTCCGCATGCGCCTTCTCGTCGGTGTCGGCGACGTAGATGGGCACGGAGAACGCGATCCGTTCCGGGTCTGGCACGTAGCCGAGATCGGCCGCCGCCTGCCGGTACCCGTCGAACCAGCGCCGCACGATCCGGGTCGGCGCGTACACCGACATGTAGGTGTACTTGCGCTCGGCGCAGAACTTCATCGTCTCCGTCGACCCGGCGCCAGGGATGTAGATGGCCGGGTGCGGCTGCTGCAGCGGCCGCGGCCAGAGGTTCACGTACCGGTACTCGTAGTTCTCCCCGTACCAGGAGAACAGCTCGGGCGACGTCCACGCCTTGATGATCAGGTCGTGCGCCTCGTTGAACCGCGACCGTGACTTGGTGGGGTTGATCGAGTGCCCGAAGTACTCCCAGCCGATGCCGCGGACGAAGCCGGAATCGACCCGCCCGCCGGACATCAGGTCGAGCATCGCGATCTCCTCGGCGACCCGCAGCGGATTGCCGCGGATGCCGATCGCGTTGCCGAGCACCATGATCCGCGCCCGCGAGGTGCGCCTGGTGAGCGCGGCGGCCATCAGGTTGGGCGACGGCATCAGCCCGTAGGCCGACTGGTGATGCTCGTTGACCGCGATCCCGTCGAAGCCGAGCTGGTCCGCGTACTCGAGCTCGTCCAGGTACCGCGCGTACAGCGCGGACCCGAGCGCGGGATCGAAGTTCGCGTTCGGGTACGTCAGCGCCGTCGAGTCATAGGCGGTGTCGAAGTCGTCCGGCAGGTAGGGGTAGGGCATGAGGTGGAAGAAGCTGAACTTCACCGGCTCGCTCCGCTCTCGGCCGCGGCAAGGGGATGGGCGCTCAGGCTGTGCTCGCTGAGATGGCGAGTGACCTCGGCCGCGAACTCGGCCGGCCGCTCGAAGTACATCGCGTGGCCGCAGTCGGGTACCTCGGCGTACGCTGCGCCGGGGATTCGCGCCACGTACCGCCTGGCGTGCTCGACGGGGATCAGCCGGTCGTCCGACGGCGCCACGACCAAAGTGGGCGCGGTGATCCTGCCAAGCCGGCGTTCCAGCTTCGGGTTGGATAGGTACGGCACCCAGGAGAACCGGGCAAGCGAGGTCGCCTCGCGGTAGGCCGCGATCACCGCGTCCAGGTCGGGCGGTGCGTCGGGCGACGCGGTGAGCGGCGCGACCGGCGGATCGTGATAGAGCGTCGCAATCAGCTTGGCGGGCGGCAGCAGGAAAATGTCGGTCACCGGGTGCTCCGGTATCCGCAGCCCCGCCGCGGACAGCAGGGTCAGCGACCCGATCCGGTGCGGCGAGTGCACGGCGAGCTCCGCCGCGATCCACCCGCCGAACGACGCGCCGACGACGTGCGGGCGTGCCAGGCCTAGCGCGTCCATGACGTCGAGGTAGTGGTAGACAAGATCGTCGATCGCCTCGGTCTCGGGGAACTCATCGGACTTGCCGAAGCCGGGATGGTCGGGGGCTAGCACCTCGAACCCGGCGTCCGCTATGCCTTGATGAAATGGATGCCAGACTCCGGCTCCGCCTGCCGCGTGCAAGAACAGCACCGGTTCTCCCGTGCCGGCGCGCAGCAGGTGCACCCTCCCTCCGGTTAGCTCGACGAACTCCTCGGTCGGTGCGGCGTCTGCCACGCTGCCTCCTCCGTTGCACGCGTGAGGCCAGAATCGTTTCCCGGCGTGTGCCGCGTCAAGGCGTCCGGCGGCTGTCTGTGGACGGCAACGATCTTCGACTTGGGGGTTGGTTCCGGTAAGTCAAAGACTCAAGTCAAAAGCTTCAAGTCAAAGGCCTCAGGTCAAGAGCTGGGGGACAGGCTTGGGACACCGGGGATTACCGCCGGCGCTCCTTCGGAAGGCCGGCGGCTAATCCCCGGCGTCCCGCGCCTCTTCGATGGCCGGTAAACCAAAAGTCAAAACCAGGCTGCCTGGCTGGCTGGCTTCTTACTGCTCAGGGCGGGTGGAGAGCCAGCGGGCTATGGCTGTGTGGTCGGCGCCGGGGGGGAGGTCGGCTAGGGCGGACTCCCAGGCGGTTGCTACTGCCTCGCTGGCGGTCGCGGGGACTCCGGTGGCGTGTTCTATGGCCAGGGCCAGCTTGATGTCCTTGACCATGAGGCGCAGGGCGAAGCCGTCGTCGTACGTGCCGGTGAGGATGTAGTTGGGCCACTTGTTTTCTGTGTTGGCGGAGCGGCCGCTTGAGCCGTTGATGATTTCCAGCATGACGGCGGGGTCCAGGCCGAAGCGCTGGCCGGCTGTCAGGGCCTCGCAGGAGATGAGCAGGTTGGCGGCGGACATCAGGTTGTTCAGGGCCTTGACGGCGTGGCCGGCGCCGACATCGCCGGCGTGCACGACGCGCTTGCCGATGGCGGAGAGCATGGGCTTGAAACGCTCGAATGACTCGGCGGAGCCGCCGACCATGACGGCGAGGGTTCCGGCCTTGGCGCCGGCGACGCCGCCGGAGACCGGCGCGTCGATCAGGGTGACGCCGGTCTGGGCGGTCAGTCGCGCGAGGATCTTGGTGCGGGCCGGGTCGGAGGATGACATGTCGATGAGGGTGGTGCCTGGGGGCAGGGTGGCTAGCAGGCCGCCGGGAGCGGACGGGGGCTCGCTGGCTAGGCGGCCGAGGATGACGCGTTCGACTATGTCGGAGTCGGGCAGCATCACGATGACCGCGTCCGCGCCTTCGCCGGCCGAGCCGAGCGAGTCGACAGGGACCGCCGCGCCACCGGATTCGGTGGGGGCGATCGCGGTGAAGTTGGCCATGGCGGCGGGCGATGAGTCGAACCCCCGTACCTGGTAGCCCGCGGCGACTAGGCGCGTGGTCATCGGGATGCCCATGTTGCCTAGGCCGATGAACCCCACGACCTTCCCGGTTGCCGTCGTCATGAGGCGTCCGCCCTTTCCGATGATCCAGTGGCGTCAGAGAGCCGGATGCCGCCGGCCAGGTCGCCGATCGCGTCGACGACGCGATTGCTTATCTGCTCCCCGTAGCCTAGGTTGGCCGCCGCGCCGAACGAGGCGAGGGGGCCCGCCGCGTTCAGGCAGGGGACACCGAGTTCCCTGACATGGTCGACGTAGGCGACCACGTCTTTGGTCATCAGGTTGCTCGTGAGCCCACCCTCCAGGTAGTCGCCCCTGATGATGTGCGGGAACCTGTTCAGAGACGCGAAGCTCACGCCGCTGGAGGAGTTGATCACGTCGAGCACCGCGGCCAGGTCGAGGCCCGCGGCCCGCGCGGCGACCATCACCTCGGCGGTCGCGGCGAGGGTCACCGCGTTCAGGAAGTTGTTGAGCAGCTTCACCGAGTGCCCGGCACCGCTCGCGCCCATGAACACGAGCTTCGCGGCGATCGGCTCGAACACCCAGCGCACCGAGTCGAGCACGGCCGATGAGCCGCCGGCCATGATCGTCAGCGTGCCCTTCTCCGCCGCCGCCGCGCCGCCGGAGATTCCCGCGTCCAGGTACCCGACTCCGCGCTCGGCGGCTAGGTCGTGCAGTCGCCGGGTGGAGGACGGCGCGGACGTGGACAGGTCGATGAGCACCTGGCCGGGCCGCGCGAAGTCGAGCAGCCCGTCGGAAGACGGCCGGTCGCCGAGCACCACCGCCTCGACTGCTCTGCTGTCCGGCAGTGAAAGCAGCACGGCCGACGTCCCGTCGCATACCTCGCCGAGCGCCGCGGCGGCCGCCGCGCCCACCGACTCCGCCTGCCCGGGACGCAGGTCATACCCGGTGACGCTCACCCCGGCGGCGACGAGGCGCCGGGTCATCCGGCCGCCCATGTTGCCGAGCCCGACAAACCCCACGCTCCGCCCGGCGGTGTTCCCGCTCACCCCTGCTCCTCTCGCCGCAGGTAGGTCCGCTCGTCAAGCGCACCGAAGTCCCACGCGCCCGCGCCGCCCGAGTCCCGCACCGTGGACACCACGGACGACCCGCCGTCGACCGACACCGTCTCGCCCGTCATGTAGGCGGCCTCGTCGGACAGCAGGAACGCGACGACCGAGGCGATCTCGTCCGGCGTCCCGGCCCGGCGCAGCGGCGCGGTCGCGGCCCGCCGCACCATGTCCGCACGACCCGCGGAGGTGAACAGCGCGGTCGGCACGATGCCCGGCGCCACCGCGTTGACCCGGATGCCAAGCGGCCCGCCGTACATCGCCGCGCCGTGCAGCAGGCCGAGCACGGCGCGCTTGGACGTCTGGTAGGCGATCAGGTCGGCGCTGCCGCGCAGGGACGCGATCGACGCGGTGAGCACCACGCTGCCGGCCGCCTCGGCGGCGCGGCAGCGGCGGAACGCGCCGCGCAGCCCGAGGAAGATACCGCGCACGTTCACCGCCATGACCCGGTCGAATTCCGCGGCGGAAAGATCTGGGAATCCGCCGGCCGAGCCGGGAATCCCCGCGTTCAGGTGATGAAAATTGATCATTCCGAACGAGTTCGTGGCTTCGTCCAGATACCGCTCGACGTCTTCCTCGAGCGCGACATCGGCCGTGATGGCGACTGCCTCGCCGGGCAGCGAGTCCGCTACCTTCCGTGCCGCATCTCCGTCGATGTCCACGACGGCGACCCGGCAGCCCTCCCGCGACAGCCGGAGCGCCGAGGCGGCCCCAAGTCCGCCCCCGCCTCCGGTCACGACGGCAGCCTTACCTTCAAGCCCTCGCATCATGACCGGGATCGCAGAGTACCGCTGATCATGATCGCGATCGTCTCTCTTGCATCGAGGCGCTGTCCATTGTGGGCGGCCACAGGCCGGTATGGGCCTGCCGCGGTAGCCCGCGGTAGCGGGCGGCGGTTATCGTCGAATCACGTGCGGTTCGCGGGATGGAGACGTGATGGAGGACGGCAGCACCGCAGGGGAGGGGGACGGGCGGTCCCGGCCGACCGGCCCCGGCTACGACCGTGTCGACGCCACCGTCTTCCGCGACACGCTCGCCCGGGTGCCCACCCCGGTGACCGTGGTGACCTCGCACATCGACCGCAAGCCGCACGGGACGACGGTGAGCGCCTTCACCTCGCTGTCGCTCGACCCGCCGATGATCCTGGTCTCCCTCGATCAGACTTCGTCGCTGCTCAAGATCATCACCGAGTCCGGCCGGTTCGGCGTCAATGTCCTCGCGTCCGGCCAGGCGTCGCTCGCGACGACGTTCGCCAGGAAGGGCGACGACAAGTTCGACGGCGTGGCCTGGTACATGGACCACGACGCGCCCCGGCTGGCCGGCAAGGGCCAGTGGCTGGTCTGCCACGCCGACCAGCAGATCACCGCGGGCGACCACGTGATCATCATCGGCCTTGTCGTGCACGCCGACACGCACTCCTTCGAGCCGCTGCTCTACCGCCAGCGCGCCTTCGGCACCGTCACGCACATCCGCGGCTAGCACGTGCGATGGCCAGCGACACCGGGACAGCCTCCGATAGCGGGAGAGCCAGCGCGGAACTGATCGCCGCCATCCGGGCCAGGCGGGCGGAGTTCACCGCCGCGGGCGACCGGGCCGAGGCGGAGCGGAACCTGCCAGCGGACACCATGGAAACGCTGCGCGACCTGGGCGCGTTCTGGCTCAAGACGCCCGCCGAGCTTGGCGGCACGCCGCTCGACCCGCTGGACTTCTGCGACGTGCTCGAGGAGTTCGCGCTGACCGATACCGCGACCGCCTGGGCGGTCATGGTCGGCAACGGGGGCACGGGAACGGCCGGCGACTGGCTGCCTGACGCGGGCGACCTGGGCGGCCGCCCTGGCCGGCGAGGTGCCGCCGCACATGCACACCGACCTGACCGTCGCCTCGGTGTTCGCCGCCGAGACCTGCGCGGAAGTGATCAGCAGCCTGTTCAGGTACGGCGGCGGCCGTTTCCTCGCGCTGTCGGGGCTTATGCAGCGCCTGCTGCGTGACGTGCTCGCCGCCAGGCAGCACATCGGCCTCAGCGAGGAGGCCTACGAACGGGCAGGCCGCGAGCGCATCGCGTCCCGCTCCTAGCGCCCGCGGGGAATACCTGGACGGCGGTTGTGTTAGAGATCCATGCAAACGCATACAACTGAGTGACGCTAGGGCCACCGCTGCGGATGCCAGGGAGGCTTAGACATGCAGTTCGGAATCTTCTCGGTCAGCGACATCACGCGCGACCCGACCAATGACCACACGCCGAGTGAGGCGGAGCGGATCGACGCGGTCGTAAAGATCGCGCAGAAGACCGAGGAAGTCGGCATGGACGTGTTCGCCATCGGCGAGCACCACAACCCGCCGTTCTTCTCCAGCGCGCCCACCGCGCTGCTCGCCTACATCGCGGCGACCACCAAGCGGCTGGTCGTCACCACGTCAACGACGCTGATCACCACCAACGACCCGGTGCGCATCGCCGAGGAGTACGCGATGCTGCAGCACCTGTCCAAGGGCCGGATGGACCTGATGCTCGGCCGGGGCAACACCGCGCCGGTGTACCCGTGGTTCGGCCAGGACATCCGGGAGAGCCTGCCGCTCGCGCTGGAGAATTACAACCTGCTGCACCGGCTGTGGCGCGAGGACGTGGTGGACTGGAAGGGCAAGTTCCGCGGTCCGCTGCAGGGCTTCACCTCGGTCCCGCGCCCGCTCGACGACGTGCCGCCGTTCGTCTGGCACGGCTCGATCCGCACGCCGGAAATCGCCGAGCAGGCCGCGTACTACGGTGACGGCTTCTTCGCCAACAACATCTTCTGGCCGAAGGAGCACTACATGCGGCTGATCAGCTTCTACCGGAAGCGGTTCGCGCACTACGGCCACGGCACGGAGAAGGAGGCCATCGTCGGCCTCGGCGGCCAGGCATACCTGGCGAAGAACTCCCAGGAGGCCAAGAAGGAGTTCCGCCCGTACTTCAACGAGGCGCCCGTCTACGGCCACGGCCCGTCCATGGAGGACTTCATGGAGATGACGCCGCTGTCCGTCGGCTCGCCGCAGGAGGTCATCGACAAGACGCTGACCTTCCGCGAGCACTTCGGCGACTACCAGCGCCAGCTCTTCCTGATGGACCACTCGGGCCTGCCGCTGAAGACCGTGCTCAACCAGCTCGAGCTGCTCGGCGGGGAGGTTATCCCGGTGCTGCGCAAGGAGATCGCGGCCAGGCAGGACCCGGAGACCCCGGCGGCGCCGACCCACGAGTCGCTGATCAAGGCCAAGTACGGTGACCTGCCGCCGCGCCAGCCGCGCCCGAACGCGAACCGCGGCGACAACGTGACCGGCGCCTCCCCGTACCAGGACACCGAGGACAAGTTCCAGGCCGAATACCCGTCGGTGTTCTAAGGCGGCCGCGATGACAGTCACGCAGATTTCTCCCGGGGGGGCGACTGCTTCCCGGCGTGGGGGGCACCTGCCCCCCATCCCCCCTGGCCGCACCTCCCGGGAGACGCAAGTTGCGCACCCCGCCAACGACGCGTGGGAGGCGCTGCTGTCCGCCCACGCGTCGCTGATGCGGCGCTTCGGCGCCCAGGACGTGTGGGAGGACCTGTCGGTCAAGGAGTACGACGTCCTCTACACGCTGTCCAAGTGCCCGGAGCCGGTCCGTCTCACCGAGCTCAACAGGCACGTGCTGCTCAGCCAGCCGGCTCTGTCCCGGATGGTCGACCGGCTGGCGGACCGCGGCCTGGTCAGCCGGACCACCGACCCGAGCGACGGCCGCGGCGTCCGCCTGGCGCTGACCGGGCAGGGCAGCGAGGTGCAGCGCAGGATCGGCCGCCGGCACGGCCGCTCGGTGGCGCAGGCGATGCTCGCGGAGCTCACCCCGGCGGAACTACGCCAGCTCGAGGAGCTGTGCGCGCGGCTGGCGAAGGCCGGAACCCGTTCGGAATAAGGATCTTGAATATCAGTGAAGGAAGCACAATGAGCGAGACGTTCAACCTTGTCGTGGTCAGTGCGGGCACGTCAGACCCGTCATCGACCAGGATGCTGGCCGACCGGACGGCGCAGCGCGTCGCCGCGGTGGCCGCGGAGCGCGGCTCCGCGGTGCGCACCAGGGTGATCGACCTGCGCGAGCTCGCCAGTGACATCACGACCGCGCTGACCAGCCAGCTGGTCACGCCGCGGCTGCAGCAGGCGGTGGACGCGCTCGGCGCGGCCGACGGCCTCATCGCCGCCGCCCCCGTCTACAAGGCGGGCGCCAGCGGGCTGTTCACCTCGTTTTTCCACGTGCTCGACAACGACCTGCTGATCGGCAAGCCGACGGTGCTCGCCGCCACGGCGGGCACGTCGCGGCACGCTCTGGTGGTCGATGACCAGATGCGGTCGCTGTTCGCCTACCTGCGCACGCTGCCCGTGCCGACGTCGCTGTTCGCCGCGCCGGAGGAATGGGGCGATGCGGCGCTCAACAAGCGGATCGACCGCGCCGCCTTCGAGCTTGTGCTGCTGATGGAGTCGGGCTTCGCGCGTCAGCTTCGCGACGAGACGTGGCAGAGTTACCAGCACGAACTCGGCTCGGACGGCGGCCGGGAACTCGACATCGACGTGGACAGCGACCTGATGCGCCTGGCGACGGGCGGCAGCGCTTTCTGACGTTGAAAGCACGGGAACGAGGGAGCATGGCGCGACCGGTGACGCAGCCACTCAGCGGGCGCGGCCGGTGAGCTCGCTCCCCGCGCAGGTCGGCACGGCGGTGGCCCTGTTCGCCGGCACGAACGTCGATGACCTGGTGATTCTCTCTCTGCTCAGCGCGGCGTCGCTGAGTGGCGGCAGGCCAAGGCGGTGGGAGATCTGGGCCGGGCAGTACCTCGGGCTCGCGTCCGTGACCGGCGTGTCCCTCGCGGCGGGCCGCGGCCTCGCGCACATCCCCGAGCAGTGGCTGTGGCTGCTGGCGCTCATCCCGATCGGACTCGGCGTCGTCAGCCTGATCGGCGCGAACAGGGCGCTGCGCCGCGGTGAGCGACCCGAGCAGCCCTCGGCCGGCGGCGCACTGGGCGTGGCCGGCCTCACCATCGCCAACGGCGCCGACAACCTGGCCGCCTATACCCCGTTCTTCGCCACCGCCGGGTGGGGCCAGATCACCGTCACGCTGGCGGTCTTCGCGGCCGGCGTCGCCGCCTGGTGCCTGGCGGGCGGTCTGCTCGCGCGGCACGGCGCGGTGACCGCGGCCGTCGCCCGCTACGGTCACTGGATCCTGCCGGCGGTTTTCATCCTCATCGGCCTCTACGTCCTGCATAAGACGGGCGGGCCCATCCGCCTCTAAGCTCACCGCTGAGAAACCCGCGTGCAGCCCGTCTGATTACTCGAGTGACCGAATTGGCCGGTTGCCAGGCGCGGGAAAGGGCATTTCCGTCGTTAGCGTGCGATACCCGGAAAAACCGGCCCGGCCCCGGGCCGGCTGGCACCGGTGTGCCGATGGCCACGCGGCGCTGGAATCGGCGAGGATGGGCCCATGAGTGAGGCTGCCGCGGTCGACCGTCATCCTGCGTGGCGGATCCGGCCGGATGAGGAGACGCGGACCCCCGCGGTCCGGATCGACGCGCGGCGCGCTCTCCAGCTGGCACTCGCCGGCCTGTGGCTGCTCGACGGCGTGCTGCAGTACCAGCCGGCCATGTTCACTCAGGCGTTCCCCCGGATGCTCGCGGAGGGCGCGGTGGGCAACCCGGCGGTGATCGCCCGGCCGATCATCTGGGACGCCACCTTCGTCGGGCATCACCTGGTGCTGCTCAACACGGTCTTCGCCGCGATCCAGCTGCTGCTCGGCCTCGGCATCGCGTTCCGTCCGACGGTGCGGCTCGCACTCGCCGCCTCTGTCGCCTGGGCGCTCGCCGTGTGGTGGCTAGGCGAGGGGCTTGGCGGGGTGCTGAGCGGCGCGGCCGACCCGCGCGACAGCGGGCCGGGAGCGGTGCTCATCTACGCGCTGATCGCGATGCTGCTCTGGCCCGCCGACTGGCCCTTCGCGGCGCCGTTCACCGCGGCGCGGGCGGTCGGGCTGCGTGCGGCGAGGGTGCTGTGGGTCGTGTTCTGGCTAAGTCAGGCGTACTTCGTGCTGACACCGGAGAACCGGGCGCCGCAGGCGGCGAGCGCGCTGATCGCCGGCATGGAGAGCGGTGAGCCGGGCTGGCTGGCCGGCCTCATGCGCGGCGCCGCATCGCTCGTCGCCGGTCAGGGCCTTGCCGTCTCGATTGTGCTCGCCGCGGCCTTCTTGCTAATCGCCGCTGGTGTCTTCCTGCCCGTGCGTGCCGCCCGGGCGACGCTGGTACTCGCGATCGTGCTCGCCGCCACGACCTGGCTCTTTTTCCAGGCGCTCGGCGGCCTGCTCGCCGCCGGCGCCACCGACCCGGAGTCCGGCCCGCTGCTCGCACTGCTCGCCCTGACCTACTGGCCCGCCGCCCCAGCCCGTGATGCCGACACGGCCGCCGATGCCGGCACGCCCGCCGATGCCGGGACGCCCGGCATCGCCGGGCCGTCATTCCTGGCCGGGCCCGATCCATCCGCCGTCGCTGAAGGGAGCGCGGCCCGATGACGCCCGCCTGGATTCTTGACGCGCTCGCCGCTCTGATGCTCGTGGTCGCGGCGGTCAGCGCGGCCCGGATCGTGCTGGCGCGGCCATGGCGGTGCGGCGCGTTCGTGGCCGATACCGACGTGGCGCACCTGCTGATGGCGATCGCGATGGCCGGCATGCTCACGCCACGCCTCGGCACGCTGCCCGACACGGCCTGGGAGGCCGTCTTCAGCCTGCTTGCCGTCTGGTTCGCCAGCCGGGTCGCGCGCGAGGCCAGAACGAACGGCCGCGGTGCCCTGGCCGGCGCGCACTGCGCGCCGCACCTGGTGCACAGCGTCTCGATGCTTTACATGTTCCTCGCCGCCACGGCGCCCCCCGCCAGGACCGGCACCGGCGAGGGCATGGGCGGCATGTCCGCCGGGGCGGGCTCGGCCGCGATGACGCTGAGCCTTCCCACGCTCGCCTTCGTGTTCGCGTTCATCCTCGTCGGCTACGCCGTCTGGGACCTGGATCAGCTATCCGGCCGCCGCTACAGCACCGGCCGGCACGACGCCGGCTTGCGCGTGTCGCTTGCCGGGGTAGCGCCGGTCGGGGCAGCCCAGGTCGGGGTGGGACAGGTCGGGGTGGGACAGGTCGCCGCGTCGGAGACCGGTGCTCGGGCTGCCGCAAGGACCTACGACGCGCGGCACGCTGACCAGGCAGGAGCCGCTTCTAGCGGAGGCACAGTCGGCGCCGTGGATGGGTGCGGTCGCGACGGCGCCCCCCGGACGGGAGGCGCCGCCGCGTTCCTGCTTTCGCCCGCGGTCACCGTCGGCTGCCGGATCGCGATGGGCGTCACGATGGCCTTCATGCTGCTCATCGCGCTCTGAACACTGCGTCCCGAGACGACCGCTACTCCGCTGGCCCCACAATCCCGCGTGACCTCGCGACCCTGCGCGGCCCTGCGCAGCCGCGCAGGGCCCCCATGGTCCCCGCGTGTCAGGGGAGCAGGATGATCTTTCCGCGGTTGCGGCCGGCCTCCAGGTCGGCGTGCGCCGTGGCGGCCTCCTGCAGGGGGTAGCTGCGCCACACCGGCAGTGTCACCTCGCCACTGGCCAGCAGCCCGGCCAGCTCGGGCAGCGCCTCGGGTGCGCGGTCGGCCGGGTCCTGGCCGGTGAACCGCACGCCGTGCTCGGGTGCGCTCGGATCGGCGATGGTGATGACGCGTGACGCGTCGCCGGCCAGCGCGATCGCGTCGCCGAGCAGTCCCGCCCCCGCGGTCTGAGCTCCACGGAGACCTTCGACGCGGTCTAGTTAGAGAAGTCCTGGGTGAGCCAGACAGTGCCCGAGCCGTCGCGGTAGACCGCGATACCGATGTGGGTGAACGTGCTGCTCAGGATGTTCTGCCGGTGCCCGTCGTTGGGCGGCTTCTCGTCGAGCATGGACTGCGTGAGGCCGACCGCCATTTGCGCGATGGCAGCGGAAGTGTCAGCCACCGGGCCGCCCTCGCCGATGTTCTCCCCGGCGGCGGTCCAGTGGACCCCGGCGGCGGTCTCCCGGTCGCCGAGCGCCGGCTCGCCTGGACACTGGTGGGACAGCCCGCAGCCGCCGGCCATCGTTATGTTATGCGCGGACGAACTGGTCTCGAGGCCCGAGGTGATGGTCAGCGCGGGCAGCCCCGCCGACGCACGGGCCTGGTTGATCAGCGCGAGCACCTGTCCGGCGGCGGCGCTGTCCTTGGTGGTGACGGCCGGGGCCGACGTGGACGCGGAGGCGGACGGCTGCGCGGCGGGTGTCCCGGTAGCGGACTGGGTCGACTGCACCGACGGCGAGGTCGCCGGCGCCGATGCGGACGGCGACGCGGATGCCGATGACGAGGACTTGGCCCGGTGCGCGTGGCTCGCTGCCACGTGCGGCGAAATCGTCACCACGACAGGCGAGGCGGCGATAGCGATCGCGGACTGGCTCCCTGCGCAGGAACCGGCACCCGCCGTCCCGCAGCCGTCCGCCGTGCTCTCCGTGCGTCCGGCCACCTGCCCGGCCGCCGGCCCGGAGGAGAGGGCCCCGCGAGTCAGGTAGAAGCTGCCGCCGGCCAGCAGGCCAACGGCGATAACCCCGGGCAGCAGGAACCTGGCCCATCGGGTCCGCGTCCAGTTCATGTCATCACCGCCTACAGGCGCTGAGACTAGGCCACCGACGCCACCTTCGTAACGGTATGGACAAATATCAACATTGCGACGGCGGTCGCGGGCAATCGGAAGGACCGGCTACCACCAGGTGCTTTCCAGGGCGCGGTCGGTGCCGTGCGTCTTGTCGAGCGCGTCGAGGGCGGCCATGTCCTCCCCGGACAAGGTGAAGTCGAAGATCTGGGCGTTCTCCTCGATCCGCTCCCGGTGCGTCGACTTGGGAATGACAGGGACGCCGTGCTGCAGGCACCAGCGCAGCAGCACCTGTGCCGGGGTGCGACCCGCGCGTTCCGCGATCTCGGCCACCCGCGCGTTGCCCAGGTGGCGGCCGGTGCCGAGCGGGCTGTAGGCCTCAAGCACGATGTCGTGCCGCAGGCAGGCGTCGAGCAGCCCGCGCCGGTACTCGACCGCGCTGAAGTTGATCTGGTTGACGGCGGGCGTGACGCTGCCCGCCGCGATCACTTGCTCCAGGTCGTCCGCGCCGAAATTGGACACGCCGATGGACCTGGCGAGCCCGCGCTCCCGCGCCCGCTCCATGCCCGGCCATGCCCAGGCCGGGCCGCCCTGCGGCCAGTGGATCAGGTACAGGTCCACCTGGTCGACGCCGAGCTTGCGCAGGCTCTGCTCCGCCTCGGCGACCGGGTCCTTGCGGCCTGCATAGAACTTGGTGGTGACGAACACCTCGTCCCGTGGCACTCCGCTGTCCCGTAGCGCCTTGCCCACGCTGGCCTCGTTGCCGTAGGCCTGCGCGGTGTCGATGTGCCTGTAGCCGAGTTCGAGCGCCGTGCGCACCGCATCGACGCAGGCCCGGCCGTCGGGGACCTGCCACACGCCAAGTCCGAGCATAGGCAGCTGGTTTCCGTCAACAAGCTTCGCGAACTCCATGGCCATCCTTTGGAGGAGTCGGTGTCAAGGGCGTGACCGAGATCCCCGCAGCGCTTGCCGCAGTGCGGCGGCCCGATACGATGGCGCCTCTTTGCCATCGGGCCGCCGCACGAGGACCTCGGGGGATACCGGGGGTCGTCCCCCCGGGCTACAAGAGCGTGGCTTCGAGGGTGATCTCCGGGACGGCGGCGAGCGCGCGGCTCACGATACAGCCGGCCTTGGCGGTCTGGGCGTGCTCGGTGAACGCGGCCTGGTCGATGCCGGGCACCCGGCCCGTGGTGACCAGCGCGATCTTGGTGATCGTGGGCGCGCCGTCGACGAACCTGAGCGTCACGGTGGCGTCGGTCTGCACCGACTCAGGCGGGCTCCCCGCCTGCGCGAGGGAGTTCGACAGGGCCATCGAGAAGCACGCCGCGTGCGCGGCGGCGATGAGCTGTTCCGGGTTGGAGCCCGGGCCGTCCTCGAACCGGGACTTGAACGTGTATCCGCCGCTGATCGTGTCGCCGGCGGTGAAGGTGCCGCTCCCGCTCGGGAGGTCACCCTTCCATTCAGCAGTGCCCTTGGCAGCCATGCTTTCTCCATCCGTAACGTCGAGCGATCCCTGGTGCCGGTACCTCCGGGTCGGGCGGCTAAGCACAGAACGCCGAAGCAGCCGGGTACCTAGCGCGAGCCTATCGTCACCCGTGCGGGTGGCCGCCGAGGGCCGCCACCCGCACGAACACTCCACCCCAGAAGGGATGAACTCCCAACCCCCCGGGACCGAGGCCAGTCAGGTCAGCGCCGCCAGGCACGGCCGCGAACTCTCCCCAACGGAACCGCTCGCCGAGCGCCCGCTGCGCAACGCGACGGCGAACTCCGGCTGGGCCCTGACCGTTACGACGACGCCCCGCACCGTTTCTTCGCCCTGGCGGAACGCCGCTAGCAGCCCGGCCGCGACATCCGCCCCCGTCCGGCTCGGCCCGGCACCAAGCTATGTTCCCCTTTGCTTAGACCGGCCGTGTTTGCTTAGCCGGCCGTGGGACATTTGCCGCAAATCGGGCGTGAAAGTGGTCGCCGATTAAGCGAAGACGGAAATTGTGGACGCCGGCTAAGCAAAGTGGTCGTTGGGGTGAGCCTGGCGGGAGACGGGAAGTGTGTCCCGCTACAGCGACCGGGACTCGGCGGGGGTTACCGCGTCGAGGAAGTCGAGGGCGGCGACCGCGGTCGCGCGGCGCCAGGCGAGCAGGGTCGAATCGAAGCCGGTGCTGACCGCGCAGCGCGCCTCGATCGCCTGGGCGATCGGCTCGAGTACCGCGCGCTGCGCGGCGAGCAGGCCGGCCGGATTCTCGCCCGCCCTGTCGAGCAGTGCCAGCTTGAGCAGCAGTTCCGAGCGGATCTGCCTGACGTGCTCGACGGGCGAGTGCAGCCAGCGGTCCGCGGCCTGGCGGCCATCGGCCGTGACGGTATAGACGGTGCGCTGCGGGCCGAGACCGGGCTCGGTGCCCTCGGGGACGATGAGCCCGGCGTCGAGCAGCCTGCCGATCGCGCGGTAGACGACCGCCTTCGGTATCTGCCAGATGCGCCCGAGGTCACCCGCCGGCGCGGTGCGCTGCGCGACCGCGAAGCCGTGCGCAGGCTGCTGGCCGATGATGGCGAGCACCAGCCATTCCGGCAACGACATGACCGTCGCTCGTTCCGGTTCCTCGGCGTCCATGCCACATGAGGGTAGCGCCCGCGAGCGATCGACATGCCAGTCAACTCCTGGCAGGCTTTACGGCAGGTGCGGGCAAGCCCGCGCCCGCGGGCACATCAGACAGGGAGGCCTGATCGGTGGACGTCTCCTTCGGCACGATCTGGGAGGCGATCGCCGCTGGCCTGCCGGACGCCGTGGCGATCTCCGAACCAGGCAGGGACTACACCTTCGCCGAGTTCGACGACCGCGCCGCCCGCCTCGCCGCCGCACTTGAGTCGGCAGGAGTCGGCCCGGGCGACAAGGTCGCCTGCTACCTCTACAACAGCGCCGCCTACCTGGAGGCCGTCTTCGCCGCGGTCAAGATCGGCGCCGTCCCTGTCAACGCCAACTACCGCTACACGAGGGACGAGCTGACGGCGCTGCTGGCGGACGCCGACGCCGCCGCGCTGCTGTTCAGCGGCGACCTGGCGGCGAACGTTGCCCATGCCGGGCAAACCCTTCCGTCGCTGCGCCTCCTCGTCCGTGTGGGCCCGGTTCCCGAGTCGTCCGGGCTGCCCCCGGTAGTCCGTGACGCCCCCGAGCTGTCCGGCATCTACGCCACGACCGCGCCGCGGCCACCGCGGCCCCGCCCCGGCTCCGACCAGCTCTTCATGTACACCGGCGGCACCACCGGCAAGCCGAAGGGCGTGATCTGGCGCATGTCGGACCTGCTCGGCTCGATGTCGGCGGGCCTGTTCGGCCGCCTTGGCATCGCCGCGCCGCCTGCCACGCTTGACGAACTGGTGGCGGTCGCCCGCGACGCCGCGGCCGCGGGGGAGTCGCCTGTGGTGCTCTCCGTGGTGCCGCTGATGCACGCGACGGGGCTGTTCAACATCATGGGCACGCTCGCCATCGGGGGCCGGGCGGTGCTGACCCGGCCGGGCGGCCTCGACCCGCGGCACGTCTGGGAGACCGTGGCAGCCCAGCGGGTCCGGACGCTGCTCGTGGCGGGCAACGCGGTCTGCCAGCCGCTCGTCGACGAACTGCTCGCCGCGGAAGCCGGCGGCCGGCCGCATGATCTCGGCTCGCTCACCTCCATCACCAGCTCGGGGACCGTGCTGAGCGACCGGCTGAAGCGGGCACTGCACGAGCGAGCCGCGATCACGATCACCGACGCGATCGCCTCGAGCGAGGGCGGCCCGTTCGCCTTCGCCGTCACGTCGTCGGTGGCCGACCTGCCGTCCCGGTTCTACCCGGCGGCGGCGACGCGGGTGCTCGCCGCCGACGGCTCGCCGGTGATTCCCGGCAGCGGCGAGGTCGGCACGCTCGCCTTCAGCGGGCCTATCCCGTCCGGTTACTACAAGGACGCGGCGAAGACGTCCGCCACGTTCCGCGTCGTCGGCGAGGTCAGGTACACCATGCCTGGCGATCTCGCCACGGTAGAGGCGGACGGCGCGATCCGCTTCCTCGGCCGCGGTGCGGGCGTGATCAACACCGGCGGTGAGAAGGTTCACCCGCAGGAGGTGGAGGACGTGCTGCTCGCCCAGCCGGGCGTGACGGACGCGTCGGTCGTCGGCATACCCGACGACACATGGGGTGAGCGCGTGGTGGCGGTCGTCGCCACGCAGAACGGTTCGCCGACCGAACAGGAACTGCGGGCCGCGGTCCGGGGCCGGCTGGCCGGCTACAAGGTGCCGAGGGCCATCGTGCTGCTCCCGGCCCTGCCCCGCACGCCGACGGGAAAGCTGGAGCTTGCCCGGGTGCGCCGCATCGCCGCCGATGCCCTGGAGCCGCCGGCCTGACGGGGCAGCGCCCGGCGGCGCTAGCGCTTGCGGCCGAGGCCCGCCCAGCTGGAGATCTCGATGCCCGGGTCCACGTCGCCCGGATCGGGACGCCACCGGTTGAGCTGCACGACGCCAGGCGGGAGCAGTTCGAGGCCGTCGAAGAACCGGGTCACCTGTGCCCTGCTCCTGTTGGTCTGCGTGGTGGGCAGCGACTGGTCGTACTGTCGCGCGGCCGCCGCGGCGGCCTCGGCGTCTATGTCGCTCGCCGGATGCGAGATCGCCAGATAGCTGCCGGGGACGATCGCGTCCACGTACGCGGCGACGTTGGCATAGGGCAGGTCGGCGTCCGGGATCATGTAGAGCACCCCGAGCAGGATCACCGCGACCGGCTTGCTGAAGTCGATGGTTAGCGCGGCCTGCTCGAGGATCGTGTCCGGGTCGCGTATGTCCGCGTGCAGGAAGGCCGTCGCGCCCTGCCTGCTGCCGACGAGCAGTGCCCTGGCGTGCGCGAGCACGATCGGGTCGTTGTCCACGTAGACGATCCGCGATTCCGGTGCCACCCGCTGCGCGACCTCGTGCGTGTTATCGAAAGAGGGAAGTCCCGTGCCGAGATCGAGGAACTGGCGGATGCCGGCGTCCGCTGCCAGGTGCCTGACGGCCCGGCCCAGGTAGGCGCGGTTGGCGCGGACATTCGCCCGCAGGGACGGCTTGGCGGCGGCGAGTTTGTCGGCGACCGCCCGGTCGGCGGCGTAATTGTCCTTGCCGCCGAGCAGCGCGTCGTACACGCGGGCCGGATTCGGGATGGTCGGGTTGCCCGCCGCGCCCGGCGCAGGGGGATCCGCTTCCTCGATGGCCGTGCCCAGGCCGCCTGCCTGATTCATGCCTGATCTCCGCTATCCGGGGGGTGCGGTTCCGCCATGCTGGCCTACCGGCTCCGAATTTATACCAGTATCCCGTTAACGAACTGTAAAAAATTAGCGACATATTCCGTTAATAAAGTAAAAGTCCGCATTGAGCATTTGCGAAAGCCTCTATTTCGAAAGATTTCGCTGGTCAGAACGGTTGTCGTGGGCCTCAGAAAGTTGAAAATGCAACGACCTGTTGCCTTCGGCCGGGTCAGCGAAGTGAGGCCAGGATCGCCTCGGCCTGGCGGATCAGCGGCGCGTCGATCATCTGGCCATCGACCTTGACGGCGCCGCCCGCGCCCTCCCCGCCCGCCCCGCCCGCAGCCGCCGCATCGAGGACCCGGCGCGCCCACGCGACCTGCGCCTCGTCGGCCCGGAAGGCGCGGCGGACGACGGGGACCTGGCTCGGGTGGACGCAGGCCTTGAGCGCGAACCCGGAGGCCGCCGCGTCCTCCGCCTCGGCGGCGAGCCCGTCCAGGTCGGGAATGTTCACGTACACGGCGTCGATCGCTGGCCGCCCGCGGGCGGCGGCGGCGAGCAGCACCGCGGACCTGGCGTGCAGTGCGACGTCACGGTACTGACCGCCGGGCAGCCGGCTCGACCGCCCGTGCATCGCGGCGATCAGGTCCTCGGCGCCCCACATCAGCGCGATGACGTTCGGCGCGGCGGCGATCTCCGCGGCGTTGACGATGCCGAGCGGCGTCTCGCACAGCGCCGTCACCCGCCAGTCGCCGCCGAGGCCGTCCAGCTGCGCGCGCGACTCGGACTTGGGCAGCATGATCAGCCGGTACCCGGTTCCCCGCAGGGCCGCCATGTCGGCTGCGTGCTCCGCGGTCCCCGTGGCGTTGACCCGGACGATGACCCGCGCGGGGTCCAGGTCCGTGGCGGCGAGCGCGGCCCGCGCCGCGTCCTTGCCGTCGGGTCCCACGCCGTCCTCGAGGTCGAGGATGACCCCGTCGGCGGCGGCGAGCGCCTTCGCGTACCGGTCGGGCCGGTCGGCTGGGCAGAAGAGCAGCGCGGGCCCGGGCAGCGCGGCCGGCGTCACTGCGCGGCCCCCGGTCCGTCCGCATGATCTGGCTGGCCTCCGTGGTCTGGCTGGCCCCCGTGGTCTGGCTGGCCCCCGTGGTCTGGCTGGCCCCCGTGGTCTGGCTGGCACAGCATCAGCGTCGTGCGGGTGACCACGGCCACCACCTCGCCGTGCTGGTTGCGCGCGGTGTGCTCGAACGTCACGATGCCCTGGCCCGGCCGGCTCGCCGACAGGCGCTTGCCCGTCACGACCGTTTCGCCGTAAATCGTGTCGCCGTGCCTCACCGGAACGGGAAACCGGGCGTCGCTGAAGCCGAGGTTCGCCACGATCGTGCCCTGGGTCAGGTGCCCCACGGAGAGTCCCACCAGCACCGACATCGTGAGCAGGCTGTTCACCAGCCGCTCGCCGAATTCGGTGTCCGCGCTGAACGCCGCGTCGAGGTGCAGCGACTGCGGGTTCATGGTCAGCGTGGAGAACAGCGTGTTGTCCGCCTCGCCGATCGTCCGTCCCGGCGCGTGCTTGTACACGGTGCCGGTCCGTAGCTCCTCGAACCACAAACCGCGCTGCCGAACCACGTCGCCCGGCGCCTCGCTCATGCGCACCTCCTGCTTGCCCGCTCAAATCTCAAGGACGACCTTACCGACTGCCCTCGCTGCGGTGACCTGGTGCGGGGCGGTCCCTGGCGGATAGTCAACCGTGGATGCGGTTACCGGAAACGGCTGCCGCCCCTTGACGAGCGCGCGGAACGGCGAGAGGCTCAGCGCGGGCACTGGTTCCGGACTGTCAGGTGTTTCCTACCAACCGTAGTCAAGACGATGGGGTCTAGCCATGGTGCGTGGACGGATGCTCGGCCTGTTGGTTGCTGGCGCGGCTGTGCTGGCCAGCGTGGGTGTCGCCGCCGCTCCCGCGGCGCCGGCCGCCGCGACGGCGGCAGCGCCGGCGGACACAGCACCCGGCACGCCGGGCGCTGCCTCCTACTTCGACCTGGCGCGGAAGGACTGCGTAGGCACCGCGGCGGCCAGGGGCTCCAAGGTCTGGTACACCGTGGCCGGCGGCGTGCTGTCCGACGTCTACGAGCCGACGATCGACAACACCGACGTGAGCACGCTGCAGTACGTGGTGACCGACGGCGCCACGTTCACCGACCTGCAGACCCGTGACATGACCTATACGGTCGCCGCCGACCAGACCGGGATGTCCTGCACGGTGACGTCGACCGACGCCGCGCACGGCTTCCGGCTCGTCAGCACCTACCTCACCGACCCGGCGAGCGACACGGTGCTGATGCACACCCGGCTGCAGACGCTGCCGGGGTCCACGACGAGCCTGTCCGCGCTGCACCTGTACGCCAGGCTCGACGCGCACGTGAACGGCAACGGCGGGGGAGGCGCGCAGAACGCCGGCGCCAACTCCGGCGTGGTGGACACCTCCGCGGGTACGCCGGTCCCGGTGGTCTTCAGCACCAACACCGTCACCAACGCGACGAACCGCGACTACGCGGTCCCCACCTACATGGCCCTGGCGGCCAGTGCCCCCGAAAGCGCGGCGAGCGTCGGCTACGCAGGGACCGCAAGCGACGGGCTGACCCAGCTCGACGCCTCGCACACGCTGACGCCGTACACGTCCGCGCCCGACGGGCACATCGTGGCCACCGCGGACGTCACACCCGGCCGCGGCGGCACGGTGACTCTGGCGCTCGGCTTCGGCCGGACCCAGGCTCAGTCCGTCGCGGTGGCCACTGGGTCGCTGCGCACCTCGTTTACCCAGGTCGCGGCCGCGTATCAGAGCGGCTGGTCGGCCTACGACGCTGGCCTGCGCAAGCCGCCCGCGCACTTCCCCGGGCTGACGCCCGCCCAGGCAGCCAGCCTGAAGAGCCACTACTACCTGTCCGCCAACGTCTTGAAGGCCAGCGAGGACAAGACCTACCCGGGCGCGATCGTCGCGTCGCTCGCCAGCCCGTGGGGCCAGGCGGTTCCCGCCGGGACGCTCGCCAACGGCCAGCCATCCTACTTCGGCTCCTACCGCGAGGTGTTCGCTCGCGACCTCTACGAGGCGGTAACCGGCCTGCTGGCCGACGGTGACGTCGCCACCGCCAGGGCCGCCACGCTCTTTCTGTTCGACCGCCAGCAACTGCCGAACGGGTCGATGCCGCGCAACTCGCTGCTCAACGGCGAGGCCGCACCGGATACCGGCGGCACCCAGCTCGACGAGGCGGCGTATCCCATCCTGCTCGCCTACCTGACCGGGCTCGGCGGCAACGCGTCGCTGTACACCGGCCACATCCGGCCGGCCGCCGATTTCCTCGTGGCCAACGGCCCGTCGTTCGGCGTGGAACGGTGGGAGGAGCAGTCCGGCTTCTCGCCGTCCACAATCGCCGCCGAGATCGCGGGGCTGACCGCCGCGTCCGCCATCGCGCAGCAGCAAGGCGACAAGGCGCGGGCCGACCTGTACCAGGCGACCGCGGATGACTTCCAGCGGAACATCAAGAACTGGACGGTGACGGCCACCGGCCCTGACGGCCCGAGTTACTTCATCCGGCTGTCCAAGACCGGCGACCCGAACGCCGCGATCACTTACGGCCTCGGCAACGGCGGTCCCACCCTGGACCAGCGAAGCGTGCTCGACGGCGGCTTCCAGGAGCTGGTCAGGCTGGGCGAGCTGCCGGTCAGCGACACTGACGTGCAGGCGTCGCTCGGCATCATCGACTCGAACATCGCGGTGACCACGCCGAGCGGCACCGGCTACTACCGCTACGGCGACAACGCGGCAGCGGGGAGCGCGGACGGGTACGGCGACTGCTCACAGCCGAGCCAGACCTCGTGCAGCACGACAGGCGCGCCATGGCCGCCGACCGACACCGGGACCGGCCACCTGTGGCCGGTCCTGTCCGGCGAGCGCGCCGAGTCCGACGTGGCCGAGGGGAACATCGCAGGCGCGGAGTCGCTGCTCCAGTCGATCATCAACTTCTCGTCCGGGGTTGGACTCGTATCCGAGCAGGCATGGGAAAACCGCAGCCTGGCCGCCTCGCCCTACGGCAGCGACCCGGCGACCGCGTCGATCGGCTTCACCGACGGCAAGGCGGCAGGCTCGGCGTCACCGCTGACCTGGGCGCAGGCGCAGGAGCTGCGGCTGATCCTGTCGGTGGGCACCGGCAGCAACGTCGACACGCCGGCGCTCACCACCAAGCGCTACGTCAAGGGCGGCGCGCCTGGCGCGCTGCCGGTGTCGATCGCCACGCCGGCGAACGGCGCCCTCCTCGCTAGCGCGTCCACCACTCTGACCGGCACGACCACGCCGAAGGCGAAGGTGACGATCGCAGCCGCCGACACCACGACCGGCGCGACCGCCACGGTGATCAGCACGACCGCGGGGAAGGACGGCACGTATTCCGCGACGGTGCCCGTCAGCTTCGGCAGCAACGCGATCACCGTCGTCGCCAGCACGAGCGGCGGACACAACACCGGCTACGCGCAGATCACGGTCACCAACGAGGGCGGCGGCACCAGCGTGCTCGACGTGACCGACCCCGCCGGTGACGACAACGGTCCGGGCACGTACCAGTACCCGACGTCGTCCGCCTTCACGCCGGGGTCGTTCGACCTGACCAGGTACCAGGTGCTGAGCGACGGCAGCTTCGCGTACCTGCGGGTCACGCTGGCGACGCTGGTGCCGACGTTCGGCAACCTCGACGGTGCGCAGCTGCTCGACGTGTACGTGCACGTGCCTGGCGCGTCGCCGACCTCGACAGCGGCGGCCTTCGCCTCGCGCAACTACCAGATCGCGGCGGCCGGCGCCTGGAGCCAGCGGGTCGAGGTGCAGGGGTTCGCGGCCCCGGTGTGGGTCGACGCCAGCGGCGGCTCCGTCGGCAGCGCGTCCGTGCTCGCCGAGCAGTCGGACCGGACGATCACGATCGCGCTGCCCGAGGCGCAGTTCGGCACGCCCACCTCGGGCTGGGGCTTCAGCGTGGTGCTGACCGGCCAGGACGGGTTCAGCGGCGACAAGGCGCGCGCCTTCGCCGCGACGCCGCAGGACTTCGCGTTCGGTGTCTGCGCCGTGGGCGGCACCCAGGCGATCTGCAACGTCAACCCGACGACGGTGCCCAAGGCGATGGACGTGATCACGCCGGCCGACGTCTCGCAGGCCGACGAGCTCGACCCGACCCTCGGCACGGTGGCCATCCAGCCCGTCGTCGTCCCCTAAGGGACCGCGGGTGCCAGGGAGCAGCCCCGGGGGAGATGGTGACGCGCCGGGCGAGTCTGCGGCGGACGCGTTCGCCGGCTCGTGGGTGATCGTACGCTGGGTCGGCCCGGCGTTCATCGCCTGCTCCGTCGTGCTGGTCCCGTGGACCGTCTACCTGGGGCTGTCGCTGCCCTCGCGTCAGCTCTCGCCGCACTACAACATCGCGTGGGTGGGATTCGACGTGCTGCTGATCGCGGCGCTCGGCGGCACCGGGTACTTCGCCGTGCGCGGCTCCAGGTACCTGGCGATAACCGCCGCCGCGGCATCGGCGCTCCTCATTGTCGACGCCTGGTTCGACATCATGACCTCGCCCCGGCGGCAGATACTCGGGGCGATCATCCTCGCCGCCTTCGTCGAGCTGCCGCTTGCCGGGGTCTGCGCCTGGCTCAGCCATCACACGGAACATCTGGCGGAGCGCGGTATCACTCCTCTCTTCGCGGGCCGTAAGCGAGGCTGAAGTCCCGCCGCTCGGCCGGCCCCGGCCGTACCGCCCGCGAGCGCTCAAGGAAGATGGAGCGGTGACAGACCTGCCCTCCATCCTCGACCTGCTCGACCTCAAGCAACTCGACGACAACCGCTACCAGTCCCAGGCCCTCTTCGAGGCTGACTGGGACATGTTCGGCGGTCAGGTCGCGGCGCAGGCCCTGTATGCGGCGGGCCTGACCGTCGCCGATGGCAGGCCGCCGCATTCGCTGCACGCCTACTTCGTGCGGCGCGGTGACACCAGCAGGCCGACCGTGTTCCAGGTGGAAAGGGACAGGGACGGCTTCTCGTTCTCCGCCCGCCGCGTCGTGGCGAGCCAGGACGGCGAGGTCATCTTCACGCTCGCCGCGTCGTTCACGAAGCCCGGCGGACGGGGCGGGTCCATGCCCGACCAGGACGCCGAGCCGGCCCCCGTCCTGCCCGCGCCGGACACGCTGCGGCCGTGGGCACACCCCAAGTACCCGTCGTTCGAGTTCCGCGTCCCCGACGAGGAACTCGAACGACGCCTGCCCGTCCGCTTCTGGATCAGGTGCACGACCGTGCTGCCCGACGACCCGCTGGTGCACGCGGCCGTCATCGCCTTCACCTCGGACATCTCGTCGGCGCTGGTCCCCTTCGAGAACGAACGGACGGTCACCGGCCCCAGCCTCGACCACGCCGTCTGGTTCCACCGGCCCGCACGGATGGACGGCTGGACCTGGCAGGAACTGACGCCGCACGTCGTGGCGGGCGGGCGCGGCTGGTACACCGTGACCGTGCGCACCGCCGACGGGACGCTCGTGTCAAGCGTGACGCAGGAGCAGCTGCTCGCCAGGCGTCGCTAGCCGCCAGCGGCTAGCCAGGCGCAAGGCTAGCCGCCCAAGCAGGCGCTGCCCGGCTCAGGCGGGCACGATCCGCAGAGGCAGCTTCTCGTGCCCGTGCACCGCCATGTTGGTGGTCACCTCGGGCTCGCCGGCCAGCTCGATGGACCGGACGTGGCGCGCCAGAGCAGAAAGCAGCGACACGCCCTCGAGCCTGGCGACGCGCGCGCCCACGCAGGCGTGCACGCCGAACCCGAGCCCGAGGTGCTTGCCCACGACGTCCCTGGTGATGTCGTACGTCCCCGGGTCCTCCCAGCGCCGCGGGTCGCGCCCGGCGGGCATGTGCAGCAGCAGCAGCTTGGCATCCTCAGGCAGCGTCACCCCGTCCACCTCGATCTCGGCGGTCGCGCGGCGGCGGGTGAACCGGGCCGGGTTGTCGTAGCGGATGCCTTCCTCGAACGCGCGCACCGCGAACTCGTCGATGTCGGAGCGGAGCAGTTCGTACTGCGACGGGTTTTCTGCCAGCGCGCGCAGCGTGTTGCCGAGCGAGTAGATCGTGGTGTCGGACCCCGCCGAGTACAGCGTCCGCACCAGGATCTCCGCCTCCTCCTGGGTGACCGCCCCGGTGTCCGCCGCCTCGTACATCGCCATGCAGACGCCGCCGGGCGCCACGGCGTCCCGCTTGCAGTTGGTGGCGACCCACTCGAAGACCTCGCCCGCCGCCTCCATCGACGCACGGTAGATGTCGTTCTTCGGCCCGAACATGTTGAACTGCGCGTGCCCGAACTTGATCAGCATCTCCCTGTTGGCGTCGCCGAGCCCGATCGCGTCCGGGAACACCTTGAGCACGTATCTCTTCGCGAGGTCGGTGTGCCCGTCGATCAGCCCGTCCGGCGCGTCGAGCAGTGACAGCACCAGCCGCTCCGCCTCGGCCGCGAAGTCCTCCTGCCAGCGCCGCAGCACGGCCGCCGACATGCCCTTGGAGATCACCGTGCGCACCCGCTGGTGGTCGGGCGGGTCGTCGGACAGCAGGATCATCGGCTGCCCGATCTCCTCGAACGCCGGCCGGGTGGAGCTGAAGGCTTTCCAGTCGCGCATCATCAGCTCGATCTGCTCATGGCGTCCGGTCGCCCACACGTCGTACTCCGGTGAGTACACGACGGGACCGGCCTCGCGGATCAGCCCGTCGTAGAGCTGCGGATCGCGGCAGACCTCCGGGCTGAACCAGTCGAAGTCCACGGAGGGTTCGGTTAGGGGCATCGGTGCCCTCCCGCCTTTTCGAAATGCCAGGGGCATCATTCCAATGCCCGTCATTGGCCGGGCTTGCCCGGAGCGTAAGCCGGCCGCATAGAGGGGTCAAGGCGGCGAGCGGGTTACCAGGGCTCATCCCCTGCCACGTCACAAATGTCGCTCCCCGTGCCTGTCTTCCAGCACAACCCATCTAGTAACTGAAGGCTGGGTGGACCTACTATCCGCGCTATGAAGGTCATCGTCGATCCGGTCGCGTGCGAGGCCAACGCCGTCTGCGCTCGCCTGGTCCCGCAGGTCTTCTCCATTCACGAAGACGAAGACGGCGAAGACGTCCTCGCCATTGCCGACGACGGCGAGTTCCCCCCGGAACTGGCCGACGGCATCCGCGACGCGGTATCGCGTTGCCCCAAGATGGCGCTCAATCTCCAGGACTAATGCCCGACAAGCGAAAACAAAAGTCAACAACAGAGAGAGATCCCGAACGGGTGCGGCTGTCTCTCGCCGCGCCACAATAGTTCACGCTTATCCGGGCTATTAATAGGTCCTATCTATGCCTCTCCGCAGAGAATAACGAGCCTTAATCGTGATCTTCACAGGCGGAAATAGCGGTGTACGCTCACCGCAGGGGCGTCTGGCAGAAATGCTTTTAGGTACGGTGCGCGATTGCAAGGGAGCAACGCACATGGCAGGACTCGTTCGCTCATGGGATGCCGCGAAAGCGGCCGCCCGAATGACCAGGCTCAGACGCGCGCGCATCGCGGCGGGGGGCATAACAATAGCCGCGGCGGCGGCACTGATCGCCGGATGCTCGTCGAGCCCGTCGACCTCAAGCCCGCCGGCCGCGACGTCGAGCGCGCCAGCCGCATCATCGAGCGCGCCGGCCGCCGCCTCGAGCACGCCGGCGGCGAGCGGGCCGGTCCGGATGGCGATCTTCTACTACAACCCGAGCCCGTACGGCGTCGCGTCACTCGCCGGCGCGAAGGCGGAGGCCGCGAAGCTGGGCATCCAGCTCGACGCCTTCGACGGCAACAACAACCCGCAGTTGCAGACCACGCAGATCCAGGACGCGATCACCACTGGCAAGTACAAGGCCTTCTGGGTCTGGGGCCTGGACGACGTCGCTCTTACGCCTGTCATCAACAAGGCGATCAGCGCTGGCATCAAGGTCGCGTGCGCCGACTACACGTGGGGCACGCTGGCGCAGCAGAACACCCTGGCCGCCACGCAGACCTGCGCGACGACGATCGGGCAGTCGATCGCCCCTGAGGCGACGAACCTGGAGACCACGATGAACGGGGCCTGCACCAAGGCCGTTGGCACTGGCCACTGCAACATCGCCTTCCTGCCGGGACTCGCCAACTACCCCACTGACACCAACCGCATCAACCAGATGACGGCGTACTACAAGTCGAAGTCGAATTACACCTTCACGGTGATGCCGCCTGGTCAGTACGACCAGACGCAGTCGCAGTCGGTGGCCCAGACCTTCTTCACCGCGCACAAGAACATCAACGTGTTCGCGACGTTCGGCGACCAGATGGCGCAGGGCGCGCTGACCGCGCTGAAGCTGGTCGGCGGCTACACGCCGGGCCAGAACATCCTGATCATCGGCTACGGCGGTGCGCAGGAGATCGTCAACGAGGTCAAGACCGGCCTCGTCTACGCCACCCTTGGCCTGTATCCGGCGGGCGAGTCGAAGCTCGGTATCCAGTACCTGGACGACGCGGTGCAGGGGAAGTCGATCCCGAACCTGGTCAACATCATCGACCCGGCCAGCCGTCCGGCGGTCATCAACAAGGCGTTCCTTGACGCGCACCCGAGTTACGTGCCGGACTGGAACCTCGAGGGCGGGCTTGGCACCGCCGGCTGAGTGCTGAGGGAAACGAGGTAGTGCTTAGCGCGATGAACGAAGGGCGAGCCGGATGAGCATGACGGCAGTCTCGCAAGTCCGGCTCGACTCGATCGGCAAGCGGTACTCCGGCACCAAGGCGCTTGACAACGTCAGCGTCGAGGTCGCCGGAGGTACCGTGCATGCCCTCGTCGGGGCGAACGGTGCCGGGAAGTCAACCCTGGGGAAGATCATCGGCGGCGTGATCCGCCCCGACGACGGGCAGATGTTCGTCAACGACCTGCCGGTGCGCTACTCCAGCCCGCGTGAGGCGCGCATCGACGGCATCGTGACGATCTCGCAGGAACTGTCGCCGATGCCGCACATGACGGTGATCGAAAACGTCTACTTCGGCATCGAGCCGCGCCGCGCCGGCATCGTGCAGTTCCGGCAGATGCGCAGGCAGTACGCGGAACTTGTCGGCCAGTGGGGCTTCGAGCTCGATGGCAACGCGCGCGTCGAGTCGCTGCGCACCGCCGACCTGCAGAAGGCCGAGATCCTGCGCGCGGTCGCGACCGACGCGCAGGTGATCGTGATGGACGAGCCGACCTCGTCGCTGACCAGCGTCGAGACCAAGAAGCTGCACCGGATGATCGACGTGCTCCGCGAGCGCGGCAAGACGATCATCTATGTGAGCCACTTCCTCGACGAGGTACTCGGCCTCGCCGACACGATCACCGTGCTGCGCAGCGGCCGTCTGGTGCGGACGGCACCCGTTTCCGCGGAAACCGAGGAGAGCCTGGTCGCCGGGATGTTCGGCGCCGCCGCGGCGGCGGAGCATTTCGAGAAGCAGAAGCACGTGACGTCACCGGTGGTCTTGGAGGTATCGGACCTGCACCGGAAGGGCGTACTGAGCGACATCTCGTTGCAGATCCGGGCGGGCGAGATCGTCGGCCTGGCCGGCCTGGTGGGCAGCGGCCGCTCGGAGCTGGCCCGCGCGATAGCGGGCGCCGATGCGGTCGACAGTGGCACGATCGCCGTCGACGGCACCGTGCGCCATATCCGGTCGCCCGCGGACGCGATGGCGGCCGGGGTGGCGTTCCTGCCGGAGAGCCGCAAGGACGACGGGCTGTTCCTCGGGCTCTCCATCGCGGCGAACACCACCTTCGCGGACCTGCGCTCGGTCGCCGGCAGGCTGGGGGTGCTGAGCCTAGTCCGCGAGCGGTTGAGGACAAGGGAACTGCTTGACCTGACATCGGTGCAGCCGCCTAATCCGTCGGCGAAGGTAGGCAACCTGTCCGGCGGCAACCAGCAGAAGGTGCTGTTCGCCCGCTGGCTATTCCGTAACCCGCGCGTGCTGATCCTCGACGAGCCGACGCGTGGCGTCGACGTCGCCGCGCGCGCGGCGATTCACCGCCTGATCAACAAGCTCGCGGCCGAGGGCACCGCCGTGCTGCTGATCTCATCGGAGATCGAGGAGGTGCTCGGGCTCGCACACCGCGTGCTCGTGATGCGCCGCGGCTCGATCACCAGGGAGTTCAGCGCCGACCCGCCGATGGAGGCCGTGATGGAGGCCGCGTTCGGCCTCGGAGGGAGGACAGTCGCATGACCGCGCCAACTGACCCAGTGGCGTCCGAGTCCCTGGCAACCGCTGCGGAGCCGGGGAACACGGCGACCGGGGACACGGGCGCTCCCAGCGCCCCCGTTCGGATCGGCGGGGTCGCCATCCCTGGCCTGCGGTTCCGGATCACGCCGCAGCACATCCGCGATTACGGCATCCTCGTCTTCGCCGCCGCGCTGTTCATCTACTTCACCGTCGCCTCGTCCACCTTCCTGACCTCGGCCAACCTGCTCAACATCGTCTACCAGAACGCCACGATCGGCATCGCGGCGGTCGCGGTGACGTTCACCATCATCGCGGGCAACTTCGACCTGTCGCTCGGGTCGATCTTCGCGCTGAGCGAGGTGCTCGGGGCGTGGGCCGCGGTCCACTGGGGCGTCGCGTGGTGCTTCCCCGTCGCGATCGGCTCCGGGGCGATCATGGGTCTCATCAACGGGCTGCTGGTGACGAAGCTGCGGGTCAACGCGTTCCTCGCCACGCTCGCGAGCGGCCTCTCGTTCGGCGGCATCGCGGTCGGCGTGACCCACGGCGGCCTGCTGATCACGCCGACGAGCAGCGCGTTCACGTTCATCGGGCAGCACAAGGCGGCCGGCATCTGGGATTCTGCCATCATCTTCATCGTGCTCGCCGTCGTCTTGCAGCTCGTGCTTGCCTATACCGTCTTCGGACGGCACCTGTACGGCGTCGGTGATAACCGCAACGCGGCGCGGCTGTCGGGCCTCAAGGTCGACCGGATCACGATCCAGACGTTCGTGATCACCGGTGCCGCCTGCGGGCTGGCCGGCCTGATCGACTCGTCGACGACGGGGTCGGGCACCAGTTCCCAGGCAGGCCTCGCCGGGCAGCTCGCGCTGCTCGCGATCGCCGGCGTCGCCCTCGGCGGCACCAGCATCTTCGGCGGAGTCGGCTCGGTCTGGCGCACGGTACTCGGCGTGCTGATGCTCGGCATGATCACAAACGGCTTCGACCTGATCGCCGTCGCCGACTACTGGCAGAACATCGTCCGCGGCATCCTGATCATCATCGCGGTCGCGATCGGCTTCGTCGTCGACCGCCGCTGAGGCCCAATTGCCGGTGGAGCACAGCCGCGGGTGAGGTACCGCCGCACCGCGACGGTACGCTTGCCGCGTGGCAGCCCCCGATATGCGGCCTGACCTGCGTCGCCGTGGCGCGCTCGACGTGCTGGCCTGGCCCGCCTTTGACGAGCACCTGGTTGACGTCCTGGTGACGGGCAGGCAGGGCGGCGTCTCTGCCGGGCCGTATGAGTCGCTCAACCTCGGCCTGCACGTGGGCGACAGCACCGCGGCGGTGCTGGAGAACCGGCGGCGCACCGCCGCCGCCCTCGGCGCGGACCTGGGCGACCTGGTCTTCTGCAACCAGTCGCACGGCCGCAACGTGCACGTCGTGACGGCCGCCGACCGGGGCAGGGGCACCCTCAGCCAGGACGACGCGATCGCGGCGACGGACGCGCTGGTGACCACGGAGCCCGGCATCGGCCTCGTGGTCATGGTGGCTGACTGCGTGCCCATCGTGCTGTTCGATCCGGTGGCGCGGGTGCTGAGCTGCGTGCACGCCGGGTGGCGCGGCACGGTCGCCCGGGTGTGCCAGGCGGCGGTCGAGGCGATGGCCGCGCTCGGCAGCGACCCGGCGGGCATCATCGCCGGGATCGGCCCGGCGATCTCACCGGACCGTTACCAGGTGGGCAACGAGGTCGCCGAGGCGGCACGCCAATGCTTCGGCGCGCGCGGCGCGCAGGACGTGCTACGACCTGACGGAACCGGCAAGTGGCTGTTCGACCTGTGGAGCGCCAACGCGATCGTGCTGCGCGACGCGGGCCTCCGCGACGGCAGCATCCACCTCGCGGCGGTGCCCACCGGGCCAGCGGGCGCCAGCCCGTTCTTCAGCGACCGCGCGGCCAGGCCGTGCGGCCGCTTCGCGGCGGTCGCCAGGCTGCTCCCGTAACCCCCCGACCACGTCGTGGCTGAGCCAGGGATCGCCAGACCGGAAGGCCCTGATGTCGGAGATTTTGTGGTCGGTCATCTTCGCAATCCACTCCGGGTCGCCGATCTGGCTGCGGCCGACGGCTACCAGGTCGAAGTCGCCGCGGTTGAAGCGGCGCATCAGCTCGTCAATGCGGCTGGCCCCGGTCTGCTCCGCTTCCTCGCCGTTCAGCGAGGCCATCACGTCCTTGTCGAGTCCGATGCTGCCGATGGCGATGACCGGCGCGTCGGTGAACGACTTCGCCCAGCCTGCGAGGCTGAGATCGGAGCCGTCCCACTCCGGCTTCCAGAACCGTCGCGCGGACACGTGGAAGATGTCCGCCCCGGCCGCGCGCAGCATGGTGACGAGGTCACCGAGCTCGTCGGGCTTCTCGACGATCTTGGCGTCGTAGTCCGACTCCTTCCACTGCGAGATGCGCACCGAGATGACGAAGTCGGGCCCGGTGGCCGCGCGCACCGCCGCGGCCACCTCGGCGACGAACGCCGCCCGGTCGGTGATCGCGGGCCCCCCGTACCCGTCGGTGCGCAGGTTGGTGCCCGGCCACAGGAACTGGTCGAGCAGGAAGCCATGGGCGGCGTGCAGTTCCACGCCGTCGGCGCCGATCTCCTCGGCGTCGAGCGCACCCTGGACGAAGGACTGCTTGATGCTGTCAAGCTCGGCCACGGTCGCCGCGCGGCCGAACGACTCGCCGGGGTGCGACAGGCCAGACGGGCTCAGCGCGACGAAGTCCGGGTTGCTTTCCGCGTCACCGCCGTAGTTGACCGCGCCCTGGTGCCAGAGCTGCAGGAACATGGCGCCGCCCGCCTCGTGGACGCCCGCCACGCAGGAGCGCCACGCCTCGCGCGTGTCCGGTGAGATCCGCGCGAACGTCGGGTTCTTCGTGGCGCTCGGATGGTCGACGGCGCACGACTCGGAGATGATCAGCGACGCGCCGCCGAGCACCCGGCGCCGGTAGTACTCGCGCAGCCGGAGATCAGGGGCGCCATCGGCGCACCAGTAACGCTGCATGCCGGGCATGACAAACCGGTTCCGCAGCCGCAAGCCGCGAATCGCCAGCGGTTGAAGAAGCGGTGTGATGTCATAGTCGGCTGCCGGCGCCGCCGTCTCTTCAATGTCGGTCACGCGCATACTCCCTCTGCCGCGCCGGCAACGCTTTCAGCCATTTGCTGCCGATCACCTTCCCGCGAGCGTACCTCGGGGCCTTTATCGGGCAACATGCCTGAAGACACAATTACCGTGCCCAGGGAATTCAATTGCCGCACAGTGCCGCCCGCATCCGTTCGGATAATTCATTCTTATGTCGGGAATTGACGTGGCTGCTCAGGAGGCGCGGACGCCGCCGCAATGTCCGGCACGGCCGCGACTGGCGTTGTGCCGGCCCGGCGGGCCGCGAGATGATCGCGAGAGGGGCTAATCCGCGCAGAGTTAAACAGACTGGGGGAGCGGCGGGTGAAGGTGGTCATCGCTGGCGGTGGCGGGACGGGCTGCTTCGCCGCCCTGCTGCTCGCACGAGCTGGACACGAGGTCCTCGTCCTTGAACGCGACGAGCTCACGGTACATGCCGACGTGGAGGCGGCGGCGGCCGCCGCCTTCCGTCCGACGGCGCCGCAGATCGTCCAGCCGCACCTCATCATGGCCCGCGCCAGGGAACTGTTGTGGGACCAGCTGCCCGACGTTTACAAGGGCCTGCTGCGGGCGGGTGCGGTTGCGGCTCCGCTCAGCACGCAGATGCCCCCGTCGCTGCCGGACAAGACGCCACGGCCCGGTGACGAGCGCCTAGCGGTCATGGCGACGAGAAGATCGACACTCGACTGGGTGCTGCTCCGCGCGGTCACCGCGCAGCCGGAGATCACGCTCAGGACGAACGTCAAGGTCACGGGCCTGCTGACGGCACCGTCAAGGCAGCCAGGACCGCCGCACGTCACGGGCGTCCGCACCGATGACGGCGACGTCCTGGCCGACGTCGTGGTCGACGCGACCGGCAGGCGTTCCGCCATCGACGGCTGGCTCACCGCGGCCGGCGCCAGGGCGACCGCTTTCCAGCAAGCCGAATGCGGCATCGCGTACTACAGCCGCCACTACCGGCTCCGCCCCGGCGTCACGCCGCCCGGGGAACCGCTGCTCCGGATGGTGGCGGCACTCGACGAGTTCGCCGTCGGTCTCTGGCCTGGCGACAACGACGCGATGCAGCTCGCCGTCTTCCCGCTGGCGGCCGACCACCGCTTCCGCGCCGTCCGGGACCCTGACGTCTTCACCCGGGTCGTCCGCACTGTCCCCGCCTACCGGGCCTGGCTGGACGCGCTCGACCCGATCACCGGCGTGTTCGCGATGGGCGGCCTGCACAACACGCTGCGCCGCCTCGTGGCGGGCGGGGTCCCCGTCGCGACGGGACTGCACGCGATCGGCGACTGCGTCTGCACCACCAACCCGACCCTGGGCCGCGGCCTGGCGTTCGCGCTGACCGGTGCCGCCGGCCTGGCAAGCACGCTCGCGGCATTCCCTGCCGACCCGGCCGCCCAGGCCCTCGCCATGGACGACCTGGTCACCGCGCACATCGAGCCGCATTACCTGGAGCAGGTCATCGTGGACGGCGCCCGCCTCAGCCAGACGCGCCACCTGGTGTTCGGCGGCCCGGCGCCGCAGCAGCCGCCGCAGGCGCTAGATCGCGTCGGGTACGGGGAACTCCGCGTCGCGATGCCGTACGACCCGGTAACCTTCCGCGCCTTCTGGCGGATCATGGGCATGCAGGCACTCCCCGCGCAGATCTACACCGACCCCCAGGTCGTCGCAAGCACCCGCAGGCTCCTCGCGACACCCGGTGCGGTTCCGGCGCAGGCCCAGCCATCCCGTGCCGAGCTCGCGGCAGCGTTGTCCGTGGCCGTCACGCGGTGAGTCCGGTCACCCGTGAGCTGTTCCTGCTCGCCGCCGGCGCGCTCGCCGGGCTTGTCGGGACGGCGGGCGGCATCACCTCCCTGGTCTCGTACCCGGCGCTGCTGCTTGCCGGGGTGGCGCCACTGCAGGCCAATGTGGCGAACCTGGTCGCGCTCGTCGCCTGCTGGCCGGGCGCGGCGGCAGCGTCGCAGCCAGAACTGCGCGGCCGCGGGCCGTGGCTGCTGCGCTGGGGGATCGTCGCCGCGTTCGGCGGCGCGGCCGGCTCGGTGCTGCTGCTCGTGACGCCGCCCGGCGTGTTCGGCCGGGTGGTGCCCTTCCTGGTGGCGGCGGGCTCGCTGGCGCTGCTGTGCCAGCCATGGCTCGCGGCACGGCCCTCCTGGCGGGCGGACGCAGGCCGGGGCAGGCTGCTGCTCCCGTGCGGCCTCGCGGCCCTGTCCTGCTACAACGGCTACTTCGGCGCGGGCTCTGGCGTGCTGCTGCTCGCACTGCTGCTGCTGACCACCGACCCGCGCCTGGCTAGCGCGAACGCCCTCAAGAACATGGTGGTCGGCGCGGCGACGATCACCTCGGCCATGCTGTTCGTGCTGCTCACCAGAGCCGACTGGGGCGCCGTCGCGCCGCTGGCGCTCGGCCTGTTCGCCGGCAGCCTGGCCGGACCCTGGGTCGCCAGGCGGCTTCCGCCGCGCGTGCTGCGCTGGCTGGTCGCGCTTTCTGGCCTCGCCCTGGCGATCCGGCTGTGGTTCAGCCCGGCCGGCTGACCGCCGGACTGAGCGCGAAGCAGTCCGGCTACGGCCTCGAGTTCGGCGTCGAGGGACTCAAGTCAGCCGCCGTCCCCCAGGTCATCAGCGGCTGACCAGGGTAATCAGCATGAGGCAGCCAGCCGGACCCGTTCTGGCGAAAAAAGAAAGGCCATACGGAACGGTTGCGGCTGACTCCGGTCGCCACGCGGTCACCGTCCTGGGCGAGGATAGCGGCGTGGAGTTCGATTACGTCGTCGTGGGGGCGGGCGCCGCCGGGTGCGTGGTGGCGGGCCGGCTCGCGATGAGCGAGCGGCGGCCGAGCGTGCTGCTTATCGAGTACGGCGGCCGGGCCCGCAGCCCCTTGCTGCGCGTGCCGAAGGGCTTCTACTACACGCTGCGCGGCGACCGTTACCTGTACCGCTACCCGGTGCACCCGGTCGGCCCCGCGGGAAATCACGAGGTGTGGCTGCGCGGCCGGCTGCTCGGCGGGTCTGCGGCGATCAACGGGATGATCTGGATGCGCGGTGCGGCCGCCGACTGGGACGGCCTTGCCGCGCTCGGCAATCCCGGCTGGTCGTGGTCGCAGGTGCTGCCCGCCTACCTGGCCATGGAGGACCACAGTCTCGGCGCGAGCGAGACCCGCGGCGCGGGCGGGCCGCTCGGCGTCACGGTCGCCGGGGCCGGCGACAGTGTGACGGCGGCGATCCTCGCCTCGGCGGTGCGCTACGGCTGGCGGTACGTCGCCGATGCCAACGCCGACGACACCGAGCGGATCGGCTTCACCCCGTCGACGATCAGCCGCGGCCGCCGGACCACGTCCTACGACGCGTTCGTCCGCCCCGCGCTGGCCCGCCCCCCGCTGGCCGGCTCCGCATTCACCGGCACTGGCGGGGGCCGTAGGCCCGCTGGCCGCACGCCTGGCGAGCTCACCGTCGTCACCCGCACCAGGGCCGCCTCGCTGATCTTCGACGGCCGCCGCGTCGCCGGCGTCGCGACGGTCGACGCCGCGGGCACGATCCGCGACGTGACGGCCCGCCGCGAGGTCATCCTCTGCGCGGGCTCCGTGGAGACGCCGCTGCTGCTCGAGCGCTCCGGCATCGGCCGTCCTGACCTGCTCCGTCGGCACGGCATCGCGGTGCGGGCGGAGTCGCCGAACGTCGGCGAGCGCGTCATCGAGCAGCGCGGCGCCGCCCTGCAGGTGACGCTCGGGCGCATCGCGGGCCAGGCCCGCAGGCTCAGCCGCGGTACCGGACAGGTGGCGGAGGCGCTGCGGTACCTGGCGACCGGCGGCGGCCCGCTGTCGACCGGCGGCTACGACCTGGTGTGCCAGTTCAAGTCGGACCAAGCCCTGGCACGCCCCGACGTGCAGGGCCTGTTCGTCCCCATGGCCATCGACATGGGAAGCGAGGACCTGAGGCTGGCCAGGCACGGCGGCATCCTGTTCATGGCCTACCCGATCCGCCCGGAGACCGCGAGTTCCGTGCACATCTCGGGCAGCGCGCCGGAAGATCTCCCGATAATCGACGCCCGTTTCCTGGAGACCGAGCGGGACAGGGACGCGATGGCGCCGGTCATCGAGGTGGCGCGCGCCGTTCTCGCCGAAACGCCGGCCGCCGCGCTGATCGCCGCCGAGGAGTTTCCCGGCCCGTCCGTCAGCACCAGGCAGGAGACCGTGGACTACGCGCTCGCCACCGGCACCGGCATCTACCACGCCGTCGGGTCTGCGGCGATGGGCCCGGCGGACGACGATGTGGTCGACGCGCGGCTGCGGGTGCGCGGCGTCACCGGGCTGCGCGTCGCCGACGCATCCGTCCTGCCGGTCCAGGTGAGCGGCAACACCGCGGCGCCCGCCATGCTCGTCGGCTACCGCGCCGCCGACCTGCTGCTGAGCGAGCTTTAAGGCCGTGCTCAAGGCGGCTGACCAGGCGGGTTATGCCTGCTGTGACGTGCGGGAACTTGAGCTTCCCGGCCGCTGATTCGATATCCGTCAGCTGACCGATGTCTGTCAATGCAACTTGCATGAGCATTTGTCATGCAAGAGACAAATGCCCGGCCTGCTAAGGAAAGCCCATGACGCAGATGGCGCCGACCCGTCCGTACCGCTCCCCCGTCCTGCCGCTCCCGGTTGCCTGGCACGCGTTCCGCATGCCGCTGCTGGCGGATCTCACCGCCGCCGCGTCGGCCCGTGCCGTCATCGAGGACGTCATCCGCGCGTGGCGCGTCCCTGTGGACGCGGACGTGGCCGTTCTGCTCACCAGCGAGCTGGTGACCAATGCCGTCACACACGGCACCAAGGAGACGGACGAGTTCGTGCTCCTCGCCGTCGCCTGCGACGCGGCCGTGCTGCGGGTGGATGTCCATGACGGGTCGGGTTACCTCCCGGTACTCGACATCGCCCCGGCTGACGCGGAGACCGGCCGGGGGCTCCTGCTCGTGACGTCGCTGTCAGCCGAGTGGGGTTCTTACCGTACCTCCGCTGGCAAGGCCGTGTACTTCACTCTGGAGCTTCAGCCAGGGCTGACATCAAGATCGGTCAGCTGACCGATGTCTCGCACTGCAATTTTCAGCAGCATTTGTTTCGCAACCGGCGCCGCTATCGATGACCAGATCGGAACGCCTGCTCCGCCCCCTACGCGGGAGCCGCTTCCCCGGGAGCAGGCAGGTGCGGCCGCCGGTGCGCAACGCTTTGCGATCAGCCACTGTTCGACAGATCAGCCCAGCGGATCAACACGGTCATGGAGAGGACCCTCGCGATGGACACGATAGCGCCGGCCCTGCCGGTCCTGCCGGCCGAACTGCGGCAACGCCGCGTTCGGCTGACGATGGGGCCGGCGATGGCGGCGCACGCGTGCGGGCACGTCAGGAAGGCGATCGACGCTTGGTCGGTTCCGGTCAACCCCGCGGTCGCCATCCTGCTGACGAGCGATCTCGTCATCAACGCCGCGACCAATGGCGCCGACGACTACATCATGCTCGGCATGGGGTGGTCCGGCGGCCAGTTCCGTGTCGAGGTCCATGACCCCTCGGTGAGCAGGGATACCTGGGAGGCCGCCGACTCCAGCGCGAACGCCGAGCGTGGCCTGCTACTCGCCGCCGCCCTTGCGGCAGATTGGGGCCACTACAGAACCCCCGCGGGACGAGCCGTCTACTTCGTGCTCGCTCCCGAGTCCGCACCCTTCGCCCCGGCGGGTGACGGACGTGCCCCGGGGGTAGCCGCGAGCGGGGACGGTGAGCCATGAGCCCCCGTAGGTTCACCGCCCCCGCTTTCGGCGCCGGAGGCTGCCGGTCCGCGGACATGCGCGGCATCGGCTTCCATGGCCGCGGCGTCAGCGGAGCGGCCTGGGCGGGCGCCCGCTGCCGCGGTGTGCCCGACCGTCCCGTCCGCTGCGGACTCGCCTTCTGGTCCGGAATCAAAAAGGCCTCCTCAGACACCACCGGGGATGGCAGCGTGAGCCGCACACGCTAGCCATCCCGAAGTCCGGGATGATGTGCGCGGGTCGCAGACGCGCGTCATCCCCGGCGCCCCGACGCCCGGCCGGCCGCAGCCGGGCGTAGGGGATCCTCCCGAGGGCGGCCGCCGCGAGCGATGGCGCGCGGCGGCCGCCCCCGGGAAAACCAGACCCCGCTGGCCGGATCCTTTGGCCGGGCCGGCCAGCGGCTAGACGCGGGGGTGGCGTGTCATGAGCCGCACATGGCACGTCATCCCCTCGGTTAGCCGATGAACCGGTCCGCTTGTGCCGGAGCCGATGAGCGTGATGGTGGCGGGCGACGAGCCGCCGCGGGTCCGCCACCACCGCGGCAACGCGTCCGAGCCCCCTTGGGCCAGGGACGGACGCGTCAATGCGGGCGGCGCGCCGGCCCCTCACCCGGCGCGCCGCCCGCGTCCCCGTCCCGGCGGGGGTGGCGGCAGGACGGGGACTCCCGCGGGGGGAGCAAGATCTTAGCGAGCCGCGACGGCGCGCAGCGCCGACTCCCGCGCGATGTCGGTCCTTGTCGTCACGTCAAGCTTCTTCAGAATGTGCGACACGTGCGTGGCCACGGTCCGCCGCGACAGCATCAGCCGTCCCGCGATCTCCGGGTTGGACAGCCCCTCCTCGACGAAGGCGGCGATCTTCAGCTCCGTGTCGGTGAGCGAGTCCCACCCGCAAACTGCCCGCCGGTGCTTGCTGTGCGGCCCGCGCCTGATGCCATGGGTACGGAATTCCGCCTGCACGCGGTTGAGGTCGGCCTCGGCGCCGAGGAACTCGTAGACCTCGACGGCCTGCTCGAACGCCTGCCGCGCGGCGGTCCGCTCATCGGCTCGTACCAGGCACTCGGCGGCTGCCTCCAGTGCCTTGGCCCTGGGCAGCGGGCGCCCGCCGTCGGCATACCGCTGCGCGGCCGCGAGCAGCATGCCCGAGTCCTGGTCAACCATCCCGCGGCAGTACAGCGCGTTCGCCTGGCGGGACGGAGTCTCCGACCCGTCGGCCAGAGTGGCCACCTGGCCGGTTAGCCCCTGCGCGGTCGTCTTGTCGCCTGTCTTCAGCGCGAGCCGCACCGCGTCCCCGAGCACATCCTCGATCTCGCCGACGTCGCTTCCCCCGTCGAGGGCCGACACCAGGACGGCAAGTGCCCGGTCCGGCGCCCCGGCCTGCTCATGGTCGAGCGACCGTGCGAGCAGCAGCGGGCCGAGCGAACGCTGCTTGATCCGCTCCGCGAGCGCCTCGGCCTCGGCCAGGTAGCGGCGCGCCGAGGCGGGCTCGTTCCTGTGGAAGAAAATGACGGCGATGATGCCGAGCTCGCCGCAGGCCGCCGAGGGCTCCTTCAGGTCCGTGGGGACGGCGCGGAGTTCGGCAGCGGCGTCGTCCCACCGCCCGGTTTCCCATAGCCCCTGGCCGAGTACCCCGTGCGCCTGCGCGAGGCGCATTGCCGTACCAACCTGGTTGGCCAGGTGCCTGGCGCGCTCGGCCGTGGCAAGCGCCTCCTCGCCCCGGTCGACGTTGAGCAGTGTCACGGACTTGTTGACAAGTAGCAGCAGGCCCAGGTCGGTGAGCGCGGGATCGGTCTCCGTGACGCCGAGCGCCCGGTCGTAGAGCGGCAGCGCGTCGGTCAGGTCACCGCGGATGGTGGCGGATACGGCCCGCACATGCAGTGCCCACCCGGTGGCCCAGGTGTCGCCGGCCTCCGCCGCCGCGCCGAGCGCCCTGTCGGCCTGGTCGCCTGCCGCCTCGATGTCGCCGAAGTTCAGGTAGGTACGGGCGGCGAGCACGAGCAGGCGGCCGCGATGCTTCGCAGTGATGCCTGGCGCGTCGAGCGCCTGCTTGAGGGTGCCGAACGACTCTTCCGCCCTGCCCGCGAGCATCCTGCACTGGGCAAGGGTCCAGTGCAGGTCGACGATCAGGTCGGGATCGGCCGCGTGCCCGAGCGCCCGCTCGGCGACCCGTTCCGCCTCGGCCCGGTCCCCCATCCGGTAGAGGGCATCGGCGAGCCTGCTCGCCAGCCAGCCATGCCTGAACGATCCGGTGGGGATTCCGCTTACCGCCTGGCCGAGCAGTTCTGCCGCTACTCCTGGCGCCTGCCCGACCAGTGATTCCGCGGATATGACCAGCCACTCCAGCATCCAGGGGTCCATGGGCTCCGGCGTCTGGGCGGCGACGAGAGCGATCGGCGGTCGTTCGAAATTGATGGCCGGAGCGGTGAACACGGCGGCTGTGCCGCCGTTGGCCGCCGCCGGACCAGCGGGCTGTCCCGGCCCGGTAGGCAGTTCCTGGTCGGCTTGCGGCACGCTGCCGCCGCCGGCCGTCGCCGGGCCGGCCAGCGGATCGGGTCCGGTTCCGCCACCGGCCTGGCCGCTGATCGCGCAAAGCAACTGCCTGGCCACCCGGTCCGGAGGCGCTCCCGCCGTCGCGAGGGCGTGTCCCGCGTCGCGGTGCCACTCGCCGCGCACGGCGGCGGGCAGGTCCGCGTACAGCGCCTCCCTGATCAGCGGGTGGCGGAAGGCGAGGCCGCCGCGCACGTCGGTGAGCACCCCGGTCGCCCTGGCCTCGTCGAGCGCGGGCACCAGGTCGGCCACGTTTCTGCCGAGGACTGTGGTGAGGTCGGGGACCGCGAATTCGACGCCGAGCAGGGCCGCCGCGCGCAGCACCTCCTTGGTGGGTCCGGAGACGAAGCCGAGTCGGTGCGCGATGGCCGCGGGCAGCGATTCGGGCACGGACCCCGTCGTGAGTTCGGCAATGCCGCCCGCGGTGACCGTGATGCCGCCGGACCGGCTGAGCGCCGCGAGAAGCTCCGTGAGGTAGAGCGGGTTGCCCGCGGCGCCGGCCGCGAGCTCGAGCAGCGCGGCATCCGGGCGGCCGCCGGCCAGGGTACGGAGGAGTTCCGCGGTGGCAGGCTCGGGCAGCGCGCCGAGCTGCAGTATGGCATCCTCGTCAACCGCCCGGCGCAGCGCGAGGAGATCCTCCCGGTGGGCGGCGGGCCTGGTCAGGCCGAGGAGCAGCAGCGGCACCTGGTGCGCGGTCCTGGCGAGCCGTCCCCACAGCCGCACGCTGGCCGGATCGGCCCACTGGAGGTCGTCAAGGACGAGCACCACCGGCTGCGCGGCGGTTTCGTCGATGGTCAGCGCAATGAGCTGCTCGGCAATCGTCGCCGGTACGTCGGTGCCGCGATCGGTGGCCATCTCGCCCCGCAGCAGTCCGGTGATCGTGGCCCGGCGCGCGTTCGCGGACGGGCGCCTGACCTGGAGCGCGTCGAGGAAGGGCAGCAGCGGCAGCTCCTGGCCGAGCTCGTCGCCCGCACCCCAGAAGACCTGGCAGCTGCCCGGCGGCAGCGCGGCAAGCGCCGCGCGCGCCAGGGCGGTCTTGCCGATGCCCGGCTCGCCTTCGATGAGCATTGCGCCGCCGCCGCCACGGGTAAGTTCTCTCAAATACCCGTCGAGCAGCGCGAGCTCGTTCGCGCGTCCGGCAAGCACGCCGACCCGGGTTACCGGATGCATGTTACGAAGCGTACTAGCTGCACATCTACCGAACAAGCGGTTCGAATTAGGACAGAAATTCGGCTAGTTAGGGCATTCAAAGCCGCCTGCCGGGTGTAATCCATTGTAATATGCGGTGCAACTTGCATTGCAAGGCTCACTGCAATCGATTGAGGTTTATGCACTGCATCAGGGACTGCAATTTCCGTGCATATTGCCATAGCAATCTGTAACGCCTGTTTTACTATTTGAATATGCATGCCTCCTGGATTTACTCTAGCTTATGTAACAGCCAAAGACCGGCGAATCAAAAAGACGGGACGAAGGAGTCCTGTCGGGCCGCCGATGCCGGGTCGTAGGCACCTGACCACGGTAACCGCATGGAGGTAGTCATGCGAATTCGGCGCAACATTCTTGCCTCGGCCATCCTCACGGTGGGCACAGTCGGCTCACTCGTGGCCGCTCCAACCCTCGCTCTCACGGCAGCAACGCCGGCCGCGGCGGCCGTCGTGTCCGCGAGTGTGTCCCCCAACGCCTTCACCTATCACGGGTGAAGTGCGGCGAATCACGAAACGGACCCTCTCCGGGTTCCCTCACTCGGAGTCGGTCCGTTTTATTGATCCTTCGAGGAGGGTGAAAACTTCCTGCGAGACCAATATCATCGGTAGCGAGAATTCGCTTTCAATCATTGTCTCTGGCAACTCCGGCCGTCGCGCGTCACGTCAGAACCGTCGGTCAGTCTTCGCCCCGCAACTGTCATAATTGATCAGTTTTAACCATTGAATGCTGTTCATTCCGAGTTAACCAATCTGCATCAGAAGTCCCATACGCATCTGCTCTCACGGACTTAACCTAAGTGCATTCGCGTCACTATGTTCCCGCTGCTCGCGGTCGGCCTAGCCGCAAAGGGATGGATTAGCCCGATTTCTTGTTTCGGCGAATCTTTCCGTGAAATATTCATCATCGGCGTTACTTTGCTGTCCACATACTGCTATTACCGCGGACCGGCGGTACCAGAGGCAGGAGAGGAGGCGGTGCCCGATGGTGGAAGAGGGAAGCCCCACCGTGCGCCGCCGTCGGCTTGCCGCCGAACTGCGGGCACTGCGCGAGACGAAGGGGCGCAGCGGCGAGTCCGTGGCGCACGCGCTGCGCTGGAGCCCGTCGAAAATCTCTCGGTATGAGCGCGCCAAGACAGGACTGCGCCCCAGGGAGGTCGAGCGACTGCTCGACTACTACGGCGTAGGCGGCCAGCACCGGGCGATGCTGCTCGCACTCGCCGAGGATGCCTCCCAGAAGGGCTGGTGGGAGGAGTATGCCGACAGCCTGCCCGAGGATTACCAGCAGTTCATCGGACTCGAGCATGAGGCGACCTCGGCCGCCATCTGGCATGTAGACGTGGTGGCCGGCCTGCTGCAGACCGAGGCGTACGCCAGGCACATCATCGACAGCTACGACAGGATCGAGCCGGTACCTCCGTCCCAGGTGACCCGGCTCGTCCGGGTGCGGATGCGCCGCCAGCAGGTCCTCGACAGGATCGGCCTGAAGCTCTCCGTGGTGCTCGACGAGTCGGTGCTGCTCCGCAGGATCGGCTCCGACCTCACCATGTACGAGCAGTTGCAGCGGCTTGCCAAGGAGTGTGACAGGCCCAACCTGACGCTGCAGGTCCTTCCCCTCGACGGACCGCACACGGTGATCGGCGAGTCCTTCGTGCTCTTCGGCTTCGAGGCCGACGGTGACGCGGTGCTGCAGGACGTGGTGGCCACCGAGCAGATGCGCAGTGGCTTCATCATCGAGGGCGAGCGGGAGACGCATTTGCACCGGGTGGCATTCCGGGCCCTCACCGAGGTGGCACTCAGCCCAGCCGACTCGAAGCAAATGATCCTGGAACTGGCCGAATCGCTCTGGACTGGCCGGCGCCGCACCGCTTCCTGACGGTTCCGCCGCGCAGCGGCCCGCTCTTCCTGTCTTAGCGATGACCTCCGCATTTGCGTGAGCAGTGCAGCCAACTGTTGCTTACTTGACAGTAGTGTTACCTGGGTTGGATCAGACCGGATGATGTTTATGGGGTCCGTCTGCTAACCTCAGCGCAAAGCGACTACCCACGGTAAGGCTCATGCCGTCGGTAGCCGTGTGTGCAGGGCAAACACGAAAAATCTGTTAGGGGGTAGCGTCGCTGTGCCTACGATCGGAAGTAGCCCCGAATGGGTAAAGAGCTCGCTTAGTTTCGCTAACGGCAACTGTGTTGAGGTGGCGAACCTCTCCGGCGATGAAGTGGGTGTTCGCAACAGCCGGGACTCCGCAGGAGCGGTTCTCCGCTTCACGCCGGACGAGTGGCATGCGTTCATCGGAGGCGTCCGAAACGGCGAATTCGACCGTTTCGGCGCATAATAGTTCAAACCACAAGGCGGGTCGCCCAGCAAGCCTGGGGACCCGCCTTATCGGTTTCAGCGGTTGATGAGACTCGGCTGGACGCCCATGGCAAGCAGGCGCACGTTGCCGGGCTGTGCGTCGTCGAAGTTGTACATGCGCCCGTACTTCGGGCGCAGCCGTTCGATGATGCGCGGCACCGCCTCGTCGACGGCCCTGGCCCGCTCGGCGGACCATTCGCCGATCAGGCCGCTAAGGAACGGGTTGCCGCCGCCCGACCGCTCCTCGCCTGCCACGATCTTCCTGCCGTACAGGTAGAGCCCGAAGTGATTGTCGAGTTCCGACAGCAGCCGTGACCTCGCGCCTGAGTCAAGGCCACTCAGGTAGTCCGTCAGTGACAGGTCGGGGACCGACTCCGGGCGCGGCACGTACTCGTCGACGAGCGCGGCGACCTCGTCCAGGTAAGCGAGGTAGAAGTCGAAGTCGGATTTCTCGCCGATGTTGCCGTGGCCACCGCAGAACCAGTCGAACTCGAGCGACCGTGCGAACTCTAGGTTGGGCCTGAACAGCACCAGCGGGTCCTGGCCGGCGAAGCCGCCGAACGGGAGCTGGTCGATGTTGATCAGGTCGGCGGAGTGCCCGCCCGTTCCTCCTCGAAGGAGGAACACCGAATGGTCGGGCGCGTGACCTGGCCGCGGCAAGCCGCGCAGCCGAAGCGTCACGTCCTCGAACGACCAGGCGCCCGAGGGCCAGTCAAGCACCTGCGCGGGCCGGGGCAGGTCGCTGCCGAAGCGCTCCATCCAGACGGCGGTGTGCTCAGAGGCGATCACTCGCGGCGGCGCCGCCGCGAGCAGTTCGAACAGCCGCCGCGCGCCGCCGATGTGGTCCGCGTGGAAGTGCGAGTACACCACCGCCGTCACCGGCAGGTCCGTCACCGAGGCGACGGCCTTTACTGTCGCCTCAGCGCCGCCGAGGAAGGGGTCGAGCAGCAGCACCCCGCGCGTACCGACATAGAACAGCGAACCGTAGAAGTGCCGGGAGACCCACCAGACCCGTTCGGTCACCCGCTGCAGGATGTACTCCTCCATGACGCTGCGCGGGAACAGGTGGGCGACTCGCTCGCCAGGCTTGATGGGATCCGCCGCGGACGGCTCGACGTACACGGCCCCGGTGGTCGAGACCGGCTCCGCCTTCCACTCGTCGCGCATCGCGAACGCCATGGCGCCTCCCTGAGTCACGGCATGCCGACCGCTGCAGCTCCGCCAGAGCGGGGAAAGCGGTCTTCCTCAGGATGCGCCGGCGGCGCGGAAAGGTTCATCGGTGCGCGGCACAAAGAAGACAGCCCGGGATTTCTTGCACATACGGCAGATGACCGATGTCTTGCGCTGCAACTTGCAGCAGCATTCTCTATGCAACCAGCGTGCTGCTGAGGCCAGGCCCCGCCGCCGCTGCTGCACAAACTATCGGCCGGACTCGGCCGGGTGCCCGCTTTGCAAGCTTCCCCGTGGGCTAGGGCCGTGACGCTCCCGCGACACGCTGCCTTACGTCCGCGACCGATGCCGCACGGAGGACGGACGCGGCCCGCGGGGGAGGCGGGGACGGTGAGCCATAGCCCCCGGAGGCTCACCGTCCCCGCTGCAAGCGCATCGTGAAGACAGTCGGCGAAGGGATGACGTGGGAACTGCGATGGCGGGAAATATGTCCGCAACCGTGAGCGCCGGGCCTGCCTGGATCAAGAGCTCATTGAGTTACGCCAACGGCAACTGTGTCGAGGTATCCGAACTGGAGCTCGGCGCCGTCGGCGTCCGCAACAGCCGGGATCGCGAGGGTCCGGTTCTCCGGTTTACCCCGGAGGAGTGGCGCGCCTTCATCGGCGGAGTGCGCAAGGGCGAGTTCGACGACTTCGGCAGGAACCGGATGTAGCGCAGGCGGGCAGCCCGGACACGGGTAAAGCCCCCGCCGCACGCGTGCGGCGGGGGCGCGGCAGCGACTGGTCGCTACCTGATGACCCGCGTCTCGCTCTCGTCTACCACCGAATCGTCGACTGGCTCCCGGCTCGCCGGGACCTCGGCGACAGGGACGGTCTCCACGGCGCGCAGGCTGGGAACGGCGCTGAGCCGCCCGGCGGCCGCGGCAGCGACCATCACGATGGCAATGCCGAGCCCGGTGAAGAAGCCCACCTGCTCAACCGCGCGCATCAGCGTGCCGGTGCTGGCGGGGCCGCCCGCTGGGCCCGCCACCGTCCACAGCGGGGCGAAGACGTTGCCGAGGGCGAACCACGCACCGCTGGCGATCGCGATCAGCGCGCCGAACAGGCAGACATACCTGCTGCGCGCGGCGATGAGGAGCAGACCGCCGAGCAGGGCGCCGGCGCCGGGCAGGATCTCGAGTTCAAGCCTGCCGGTGGTGTAGGTCCATGCCTTGTCCGGAGTGTAGGCATAGTGGAAGTAAGGCCCGACGAACGGAATGATGCCGCCCCAGATGCCAAGCAGGGCGACAAGCAAGCCGCCGAGAATCCCGTGCGTGCGGCGAATGCGCATGGTCCCAATCACTGCTATCACTTCCCATTCGGGTGAACGTGACGTTCGGTGCGTCACCGCTACCCGGGGCAGTGCGGGGTATTCCGGTATTTTCCTATTCGCCGGCGCAGACCGCTCAGGCCTGCTGGTTCGCTGCGATCTCCTCGCGGACCTGGTCCATGTCGAGCTCGCGCACCGCCTGGATCAGCTGCTCGAGCGAGGCGGCCGGCAGCGCGCCAGCCTGCGAGAAGACGAGCACGCCGTCCCGGAATGCCATCAGCGTCGGGATCGAGCTGATCTGCGCCGCGGCGGCCAGGCTCTGCTGGTCCTCGGTGTCGATCTTGCCGAAGGTGATGTCCGTGTGCTTCTCGCTCGCGGCCTCGAAGACCGGCCCGAACATCCGGCATGGACCGCACCACGCTGCCCACCAGTCGACCAGGGTGATCCCCGACTCGGTCACGCTCGACTCGAAGTTCTCCTCGGTCAGTGCGACGGTGCTCATCTCGCTCCTCACGCTCGTCCGCATACCTCCGCGTAAAACACGAACTGGGCGCAGACATTCCCCGGCAGGTCCGGACCCGGTTGCCGCGACGCCGGTAACCAGGCGTTCGCCACGGCGATCGCGATGGCGGCGACCGCGTTGGAGTACGGAGCGCGGGCGGAACTGGCGAGCGCCGACTTCCCGTCCGGCTGCACGATCACCACGAGCCGCCCGTCGGCAAGCGCCCTCGTGAGCCGGGCAGCCGCGTCCGGGTCCGGCTGGAACGAGGCACGCACGGCCATGGTGTCACGCAGGGCGTCGCGCAGCCGCAGCAGCGCGCTGTGCTCGGAGCCGCTCAGCACGGCGTCGTCGGGCAGCAGTCCCGCGGCCCGCAGCCAGGGGACGGCCTTCTCGCGGGTGGCGAACTGGTCGGTGCCGTCGACGGTCACCGTCTCAGCGAGCGAGCGCAGCAGGGCACCACTGTCGGGCCCGGGGCCGCCGGGCGCGGGATCGCCGTCGGGTGCCACAGAGGGCGTGTGATTAGTCACGCTCCGATGGTAGCGGCGGCCGTTGCGCGGGCCGATCCCGGTGCGCGCAACGGGGCTGGCGGTCGCTGCCGGAATCAATCGCGGCCTACTTAGTTGTATCTAGCGAAAGAAATCGATTGCATCCCCCGCTGACTGGAGACTCATGAGTGAGCCACGCGCGCCAAGCGCCGCCGGCGCCGGGCAGCCGGCCGGCGGCGCGGGCCAGCCAGCTGCGGTCGGCGCCCAGGCTCTGGATGATCCGTCGGGGCTTTCCCCCGGCCTGGTCAGGCTCATGGCCGTCACCTGCGCGGTGACGGTCGCCAATCTCTACTACGCGCAGCCGCTGCTGCACTCGATCGGCAGCGACCTGCACGTGAGCCAGGGCAGCGCGTCGCTCCTCGTCACGGTCGGGCAGGCAGGCTACGCGCTCGGGCTGCTGTTCATCGTCCCCGCGGGCGACATCATCCGCCGCCGCCCGCTGCTCACCGCGCTGCTCGCGTGCTGCGCGCTCACTCTCGCTGCCTCCGCGCTCGCCCCCAGCCTGCTCGTACTCGACGTGGCGGCGGGCCTGGCAGGCGTCACCTCAGTGGTTGTGCAGATGCTCGTCCCCTACGCCGCGACCCTGGCGAGCGACCGCGAGCGCAGCCGGGTGATCGGCACGCTGATGGGCGGCCTGCTGATCGGCATCCTGCTCTCGCGCACGTTCGCCGGCGTGGTCGCCGGTTTCGCGGGCTGGCGCGCGGTCTACGGCATCGCGGCCGGGTTCATGGCGCTCACCGCGGTCATGCTGCGCCGCGCGCTGCCCGACCATGGCCCGCAACTCGCCATCTCCTACCGCGAGCAGCTGCGCGGCGTGCTGCGGGTCGCTCGTGCCGAGCCCGCGCTGCGCTGGCGGTCGCTGATCGCCGCCTGCGGCTTCGGCAGCTTCGCCTGCTTCTGGACCACGGTCACCTTCCTGCTCGCCGGCCCGCAGTTCGGCTTTTCTCAGCTCGACATCGGCCTCTTCGCGCTGGTCGGCGCCGCGGGCGCGATCACCTCGATGGCGGCGGGCCGGCTGCTTGACGCGCGCCCGGGCCTTCGCTGGCCTGCCTCGGGAGCGGCACTCGCCCTGCTCGCGGTTGCCTACCTGCCGATCGGCCTCGGCGGTGCGCACCTGGGCGCGGCCGGCCTTGTCCTGCTGATCGTCGGCGTGCTGCTGATGGACGCTTGCGTGCAGGCCTCGCACGTGATCAACCAGAGCGTGATCTACGACCTGCTGCCGGAGGCCAGGTCCAGGCTCACCACCGTCTACATCACGACGATGTTCGCGGGCGGCGCGATCGGCTCCGCCGCGGGCGCCCAGGCCTACGCGCACTGGGGCTGGACCGGCGCCACCCTGACGGCCGCCGCCCTCCCGCTGGCCGGGCTCCTCTGCTGGCTAGCCACCCGCCGCCACGAACACCCCGCCTAACCCATGCGCCTCAACGCGCGATTGCCCGTGTTGTTACCGGGGTCAGGACCCCGGTAACAACACGGGCATTTCCTAAACGATCACCAAACGCCGGTCAGGAGCGCACCAGATCCCGCTCGATCTCCTGCAGGCTGCGGCCCTTCGTCTCCGGCACCTTGCGCCAGAAGTACGCCAGCGCCACCAGCGTGAGGAAGCCGAACAGGAAGAACGCGCCGGTGCCGCCGATGGCCGTCAGCAGGGTCAGGAACGAGACCGTGACGACGAAGTTCGCCGCCCAGTTCGCCGTCGAGGCAACGCTCATCGCGGCGCCGCGGATCTTCAGCGGGTAGATCTCCGCGATCAGCAGCCAGAAGACAGGCCCGAGCCCGATCGCGAACGACCCGGTGTAGATGAGCAGGCCGAGCACCGCGACGATCGCCAGCGCGCCATGCAACTGCGAGCCGCCGATGAAGCAGCATGCGGTGATCGCCATGCCGACGGCCATGCCCGCCGTGCCGGAGAGCAGCAGCGGACGACGCCCCACCTTGTCGAGCAGCCAGATCGCCACGATCGTCATGCCGACGTTGACCGCGCCGTTCACCACGTTCGCGAGCAGCGCGCCCGAGTTGCCGAATCCCGCGCCCTGCAGCAGGGTCGGCGCGTAGTAGATGACCGTGTTGATGCCGGTGATCTGCTGGAACACCGCGAGCATGACGCCCACCATGAGCAGCGGCCGCACCCTCGGCGAGATGAGATCCCGCAGGCCGCCCTCGCGCTGAGAGATCTCGCGGACCTCGCTGATCTCGGCGTCGATGTCGCCGTCGTCGCGCAGCCGGCGCAGCACCTGGCGCGCGTCGTCCTCCCGGCCCTGCCTGATCAGCCAGTGCGGGCTCTCCTGCTGGAAGAGCATGCCGATGAACAGTGCCGCCGCCGGGATCGCGGCGAGGCCGAACATCAGCCGCCAGTTGCCCGTGCCGGAGAGCCCGTAGTCGATCAGGTAGGAACTGAGGATGCCCACGGTGATCGCGAGCTGGTTGAGGCTGACCAGGCCGCCGCGAACTCGCGGCGGCACGATCTCGCCGATGTACAGCGGCACGATCATCGACGCGGACCCGACGGCCAGGCCGATGATGACACGCGCGACGAGCAGCAGGGGGTAGGTGGGGGTGAACGCCGCCAGCAGCACGCCGACGATGAACACGACCGCCGTGATCAGCACGGCGGGACGCCTGCCGATCTTGTCCGACACCCGCCCCGCGACAAGCGCCCCGACCACCGCTCCGACCAGCAGCAGGCTGGTGACCAGTTCCTGCTGGAAGTTGGACAGGCCGCCGAAGTCCTTCTTGACGAAGAGCAGCGCACCGGACACCACGCCGGTGTCGTAACCGAAGAGCAGTCCGCCGAGCGCGGTGATCGCCGCGCTGACCGCGACGTGCCTGCGCACGCTTGCTGGATCCGCCTCGAGAGCGCGTGGCGCCATCCGAACCATTGTCATCGCCTCCGATCAGTAACGTGACGCACCCGCTACCCACGGAGACGGCGCTATGCATTTCCTGAAGGAAAAGCCCGAACCCGTTCGGGATAATGATCTTTACGATTCCGAACGGGTTCGGGCTTCGCGTGGCCCGCCCAGGCTCAGCCCTTCTTGCCCGCGACGGAGTAGATGACCTGCGTGTTCCTGGTCTTGAGGAAGTCCTCGAGCGTCTCGCCGCGCTGCGCGGCGTACACGTGCAGGTTGGACATGCCGATCACCGCGGCGAGCTTCTCAAGCATGAAGAAGATCACTCCATAGTGGATCATGCCGGGCCAGTCCCTGGTCCTGATGAGGTGCTGCTCCTCCTCGGAGAGGCCCGCCTCCTTGAACGCGCGCTCCTGGTCGTCGAGGAACCGGGCGCGGTGATCGGGATCCACCAGGTCGTGCAGGAACCGGTTGATCCGGTAGCCCTTCACGCTGCGCGCGATGTCGAAGGGGTAGGTGCCCGTCATCTCCTCGACGCCGGCCAGTTGCTCGGCCATCCTGGCGCGGTGCCGGTCGTTGACCGCCTGCGCGTCGGGCAGCTCGGCCGCCTCGTTCTCCAGCACCAGGGTCGCGATGCCGGTCATCGAGGGCAGGTAATAGGAGCTGTGCACCCTCTTGACCTTGTCCGACAGTGCGCCGCGCATCACCAGCCACATGATGACCTCGGCCCCCTCGAACCCGCCGAGCTTGGCGTACTCGGCGTGGGTCATCCGGGTAAGCGCGGTCGGGTCGTCGGTGATCGCGTCGAGGAACCTGGCGTCCCACTCCGGGTTATTGAAGCCTGCGCCCTCGCCGTGCACCTGGTGGGAAAGACCGCCGGTGGAGACGACGGCCACGTCGATGTCCTCGGGGTAGCTTTCGATCGCGCGGCGCAGCGCCTTGCCGAGTTTGAAGCAGCGGGCGGCGGTCGGGATCGGGAACTGCAGCACGCCGATCTGCAGCGGCACGATCTTCGTCGGCCACTGGCCGTCAGGCCGGTCGAGCAGCACCGACATCGGCGAGAAGAAGCCGTGGTCGAGCGGCTTGTCCTGGAAGTAGGACAAGTCGAACTCGTCGGTGACCAGGCTGCTCGCGATGTGCGCGGCGAGCTTCGGGTCGCCCTTGATCGCGGGCAGGTCGCGGGGGCCGCCGCCCTCGTCGGCGACCTGGTACTCCTCGCCGATGCCCAGCGTGAAGGCCGAGTAGTGGTCGAAGAAGAACGAGGTCACGTGGTCGTTGAAGATGTAGACGAGCGCGTCCGGCTTCTTCTCCTTGAACCAGTCCTCGACCGGCTTGAACGCCTGGAAGATCGGCCCCCACGACGGGTCGTCCTGCTTGTTCTGGTCGTAGGCGAAGCCGATGGTCGGCGTGTGCGATGCCGCGACGCCGCCAATGATCCTGGCCATGTTCCCCTCCAGTGAAGAGAGCCGCGGTCTCGTCGTCTTGAGCACGGTCCGTAACTGCTCCCTTCCGTTCGGTACTGGAAGGGTTTTCTCTGGCTAGCGGGACCAACAGCGGTATAGGTGACTCTATAGTTTCGCACAAGTGAAGTAAATTGACTTATTCACCATTCATCCATAACTTGAAGTTATGGATGTCCGTGATTCCGTGCCGCAGTCGGCCGATCGCAGTGTGTTGACGGCGTCCGTCGCTTACTCACGGATACGGCTGCGGCATCTCACTTGTTTCGTGGTCGTCGCGCAGGAGCGGACCCTCGCCCGCGCCGCCGCCCGGCTGCACCTGAGCCAGCCCGCCGTCTCCAAGACTCTCGCCGAACTCGAAGACCTGGCCGGGCGGCGTCTTGTGGAGCGCGGCAGGGCGGGGACCGCGCTGACCCCGGCGGGCGAGCAGTTCCTGAAATACGCGGTCGACGTCACCCAGGCGCTCAAGTCGGCGGCCGAGGCGCTGACCGGGACCGCACCCGCCCTCACGCCGGTGCTGCGGGTCGGCGCGCTGCCGACGGCGGCGGGCGGCGTGCTTGTCCAGGCGATCGCCAGGCTGCACGAGCGCCGGCCGCACGCCGGGGTGAGCGTGCGGACCGGCGACAACCCCGAGCTGCTCACCGCGCTCAAGTCGGGCGAGATCGACGTGGCGGTCGGCCGGATCGCCGAGCCCGCGATGATGCAGGGCGTGTCGTTCGAGCTGCTCTACGCCGAGTCCCTCGCGGTGGTAGCACGGCCGCAGCATCCGCTGGCGATCGCCGGCGACAAGCCGGTCTCCCCGGTGGCACTGCTCGATTACCCGCTGGTCATCCCTGGTGCGGGCACCGCGCCCCGGCACGACGTCGAGGAATTCTTCGAGGCGCACGGCGTCGCACTGCCGCCGGGCAGGACGGAGACCCAGTCGGTCTCTGTCGCCCGCACGCTGACCCTGCTGTCTGACGCGGTGTGGATCACTCCGCTGTACCCGGTCAAGCTTGACCTGGACAGGCGCTGGCTGCGCCGGCTCAACCTGCCGGTGCCGGGCGGGGCCGAGCCGGTCGGCATCCTGTCCCGCAGTGGGGTGGCGCCCGGCGAACTGGCCAGCCAGCTCATGGACACCCTGCGCGAACTGTCCTGACTTGATAGGGACCAGCTGGCGGTCGGGCCGATCCATTTTCGCGGCGCTTAACGGCCATGCGCTTGGATAGGTCTGGACAGGGATCGGTCTGATGTGTGTCGCCCGCCCGCCCCGGGCGGCGCGGGCGACGGCGCGACGAAGGGTGGCTCACGATGGAGTACCGGCAGCTTGGCCGCAGCGGACTGCGGGTGTCCGCGCTGACGCTCGGCACGATGACGTTCGGCGGGCGCGGCGGGTTCAGCGCCGTTGGCGCGACGGACGTCGACGGCGCGCGCAGGCAGGTCGACATGTGCGTGGACGCGGGCGTGAACCTGATCGACACCGCCGACGTGTACTCCGGCGGCCTGGCCGAGGAGATCACCGGCGAGGTGATCAAGGGCCGCAGGGACTCGCTGCTGCTGTCCACCAAGGTGCGGATGACGATGGGGGACGGGCCCAACGACGCGGGGCTTTCCCGCCACCACATCATCTCCGGCTGCGAGGCCAGCCTGCGCAGGCTGGGCACCGACCACATCGACATCTATCACGTGCACGAATGGGACGGGCAGACGCGGCTCGAGGAGACCATGTCCGCGCTCGACTCGCTGGTGGCGGCGGGGAAGGTGCGCTACCTCGCGGCGTCCAACTACGCTGGCTGGCAGCTGATGAAGGCGCTGTCCGTCGCCGACGCATGCGGCTACGAGCGGTTCGCGGCCCAGCAGGTGTACTACTCGCTCGAGTCGCGGGACGCCGAGTACGAGCTTGTCCCGCTCTCTGTCGATCAGGGCCTTGGCATCCTCGTCTGGTCGCCGCTGGCCGGCGGCCTGGTTTCCGGCAAGTACCGGCGTGACGCGTCGCCGTCCGGGCAGACGCGGCAGCTGTCCGGGGAGTGGAACGAGCCGCCGGTCCGCGACCGGGAGAAGCTGTACGACACGATCGAGGTCCTCGTCGACGTGGCGTCCGCTCATCAGGCGTCGCCCGCGCAGGTCGCGCTAGCCTGGCTGCTCGGCAGGCCCGCGGTGACCTCGCTGATCATCGGGGCGCGCACCGAGGAGCAGCTCCGCGACAACCTCGGGGCGGCGGATCTCACGCTGAGTGCGGACGAGCGGGACGCACTGGACAAGGTCAGTGCGCCCGACCTGGTGTACCCGCACTGGCACCAGCTCGCCACGGCACGGGACCGCCTCGGCCCCGCCGACCGCGCCCTGCTCGCCCAGCACCTCAGGGGTCAGTGACCGCCGGGCGGGCATTGTCGGCCGGGCCTGGCCGCCTGGACCGGTTCCACCACAGGGACAGCAGCACCGCGAGGGCGATGAGCAGGCCGCCCGCGCCGGCGAACCAGGATGCGATGTCGATGTGCCGTTGCACGATCGTGAACGCGTCAGGCAGCCGGTTAAGCGCACTGCTGAGCTCTCTTGCGTCCTGCGCGCGGTAGAACGTGCCGCCCGTCGTGTGTGAGATGTTCCGCAGCGCGTCGTAGTCGGCGTTGAACGCGCCGGCGCCTCCGCCGAAGCCGCCTCCGCCCTGGAACCCGCCGAACCCGCCGAACTGCGTGGGGCTGCACGCGAGCGTCGCCGGCCGGTTTGTGCCGTAGCCGATCGTGAACACGCGCACGCCCCGGGCGGCGGACTGACGCGCCGCGGTCTGCGGGTCGACGCCGCGGTTGTTCGAGCCGTCGGTGAGCACCACGATCACGTCGTCCGCGTAGCCCGCGTCTGGGTTGTGCCTGACGGTCGCGCCGGTCGGCGCGACCGTCGGGTCGACCTGGGCGATGGAGTCAAGCGAGGTGAGCAGGCCCTCGCCGATCGCGGTTCCCGCCGCGGTGGTGAGGCCGTCGAGCGCGCTGAGCAGCAGTTGCGTGTTCGTCGTCGGCGGTACGAGGACGTATGCGGTACCCGCGAACACGACGATGCCGATCCGCGGCCCGCCCGTTTGCGACTTGATGAAGTTGCCTGCCGCCTGCTCGGCCGCGGTGATCCTGTTCGGTTTCACGTCGGTGGAGCACATGGAACCGGAGACGTCGAGGGTGAGCATGATGGTGGCGGATGACGAGGCGACAGGGACGGTGGCCTGCGGCCGGGCGGCGCCGACCGCGAGCACGGCGAGGCCGAGCGTGAGCAGTGCGGCGGGGATGCGCCGCCGCCAGCGCGACCGGCCGCGGGCGGCGGCCCGGACCAGCGCGATCGAGGTGACGCGCACCGCGGCGCGCCTGCGCCCGCGCCGCGCAAGCCACCGCGCGGCGAATATCAGCGGGATGACGACGAGCGTCAGCAACGCCCACGGCCAGGAGAAGGACATTCAGACCACCCGGCCCGTCCTGGCCACGGTGAGCACCGCGCCCGCCGCGAGCAGCGCGAGCGCCAGCGCGATGAGCGCGCCCGCGAGCGGCAGCGGCTCCTTGCTGACGGTGAGCCGCAGGTCGATCGACGAGGCGATCCCGTTGAGCTCGCTCGCGTTCGACGCCGGATGGTAGCTGCCGCCGGTGGTCTGCGAGATCGACTTGAGCGTCGCCGTGTCGAGCGCGGTGAACAGGTGATAGCCGTCGGCCTCGACGGTGGTGCCCACGGCGGTGCCCACGCCGACCGTGTCGATGTGCACGCCGGCCTGCTCGGCAACCGCCGCGGCGGTGCCGGCGTCGACATCCGCGCCGCTGCCTGAGCCGCCGCCCCCGGCGGCACCCCCGGCCCGGCCAGCGCCGCCGGCTGACGCGCTCGCGCCACCGCCGTCCTGTCCGTCGGAGAACACCACGATGGTTGCCGAGGGCCAGTACCCGATGCCTGGCGCGTTCCCCGCTGGCGTGATGGTGACCGTCTTGCGGGTGATCGCGGACAGCGCGGCGACGATGGCCGACCCGAGCGACGTGCCGCCGCCGGTGCTCAGCCGGCGGACGGCGGCCACCGAGGTCGCGTGATCGGCGCTGGGTATCGCCGTCTCGATGCCGCCATCCTCGAACGCGACGACGCCGATGTCCACGCTGCCCGGCTGCGCGTTGATGAACGCCTCCGCCGCCTGCTTCGCGGCGGTCAGGCGGCTCGGTGTCACGTCGGTGGCGGCCATGCTGCCTGACACGTCCACGGCGAGGATGACGGTGCCCTTGGCGTGGGACACCGGGATGGACACGGTCGGGCTCGCCACGGCGAGCGCGAGTACGGCGATGCCGGCGATGGTGAACCAGGCGCCGGCCAGCCTGCCGCGCCCCGACCCTGCCGCGACTCCCGCCGCGGCGAGAGCCGCCGTTCGCCGCCGCGCGACGGCGATCGCGGCCCACGCCAGGGACGCGGCTACCAGGAGGCCGAGGACTAGCAGCGCGGGGTCGGCGATGTTCATGCGCGCCTGCGCTGGGTGCTCGCGACGACCTCGACAAGCGCGCTTGCCAGGTCGGCCGTTGTGTCGATGCGGTGCACGGGCACCCCGGCCCGCCGCGTGCCCTCGGCCAGTCGCGCCTCGCGCTCCGCGACGGCGGCGCGGAGCCTGGCGCGCAGTAGCGGATCGCCCGAGTCGACGAGGAGCTGCTCTCCGGTCTCCGCGTCCTCGATGACGATGAGGCCCGCGTCGGGCAGTTCCTCGTCGGCGGCGTCGGTCACCCGCAGCACGACGACCTCGTGGCGCGGCGCCAGGCGCAGCAGCGATCGTTCCCAGTCGCCCTCGCCGATGAAATCGGAGATGACCACGATCAGGGCACGCCGCCTGGCCAGCTTCGCCACCGCGTCCAGCATCGCCGCCAGGTCCGTCGTGGCTCCAGCACCGCGTCCGCCGTGCCCGTTTCGCCCGTTCGCGGTCCCGTTGCCCGCGACCGCGTTCCCGCTGCCTCGGCTCGCGTTCCCGTCCCGGCCGTGCTCGTCCCGGCTGTTCCTGCCGCCGCTGTTTCTGCCGCGCCAGCTCCGCAGGCGGCCGCCGCGGCCGGCGGCCGGGTCCTGCCCGCCGCCTGCGGTCCTGACGAGTTCGGCGCCGATGCGCAGCACCTGCGAGCGGCCGGTGGCCGGCGGCACGGTCCGCACCGCGCCGGCGCCGGCGGCCCCGGTGTCGTAAAGCAGGGCGCCGACCCGGTTGCCGCTCCTGGTGAAAAGCCGGGCGACCACCAGGGCGAGCTCGCTGAGCACCTCGTGCTTGCCCCGGCCAGGGGCGCCCACCGTCATCGACGCGGAACGGTCAAGCACCAGCCACACGGTGAGCTCGCGGTCCTCATTGAAGACGCGAAGCTGCGGCTCGTTGAGCCGGGCGGTCACGTTCCAGTCGATGTGCCGCGCGTCGTCGCCCTCGGCATAGTCGCGCAGCCCGGCCAGGTCGATCCCGCCGCCCCGGTGCGCGGTGCGGTACCCGCCCGCGATCCGCCCGTCGAGACGGCGCAGCACCTGCCATTCGAGGCGGAGCAGGAGCCGTTCCGTAGCCGTGCGCGTGGCCATCGGCTCAGCGGCCGCTCAGGACGATCTCGGGCGCGGCGACCGTCTCGAGAACCCTGGTGATGATCGCGTCCGGGGTGACGTCGTCGGCGAGCGCCTCGTACGACAGCACGATCCGGTGCCGTAGCACGTCGAAGGCGAGCTCGCTGACGTCGTCTGGCAGCACGTAGTCCCTGCCGCGGGTAAACGCGAGCGCGCGGGCGCCGGTGACCAGCGCGATGGAGGCACGGGGACTGGCGCCGTAGCTGATGTACCGCTTGAGATCGCCAAGGCCGGCGGCGAATGTCCTGCGGGTCGCCGTCACCAGCCGGACGGCGTAGTCGACGACGGCGGGGTCGACGTACAGCTCCCGCACTTGCTGCTGCATGGCGATCAGGTCGGCCGGGGTGAGCATCCCGCGGATCGGCTCTGCGGGGCGCAGCGCGCGATCGACGATCGAGTGTTCCTCGGTGGCGGTCGGGTAGCCGACGACGACCTTCATCATGAAGCGGTCGACCTGCGCCTCGGGCAGCGGATAGGTGCCCTCCGACTCGATCGGGTTCTGTGTCGCCATGACCAGGAAGGGCTCAGGGACCCGGTACGTCTCGCGGCCGATGGTGACCTGGTGTTCCTGCATCACCTCGAGCAGGGCGCTCTGCACCTTGGCGGGAGCGCGGTTGATCTCGTCGGCGAGCAGCAGGTTCGTGAAGACCGGACCGAGCTGCGTCTGGAACTCACCGGAATGCTGATGGTAGACGCGGGTTCCCGTCAGGTCGCCAGGCACCAGGTCGGGGGTGAACTGGATGCGCTGGAACTGGCCGCCGATCGCGGCCGCGAGCGACTTGACGGACAGCGTCTTGGCGAGTCCTGGAACCCCCTCCACGAGCAGGTGCCCGCCGCAGAGCAACGTGATCGCCATGCGCTCGAGCAGCGTGTCCTGGCCGACGATGGCCCGCTTGACCTCGAAGAGCACCGGCTGAAGCGGATGCGGATGCTGGCCGGATGAGGAATCGTCGCTGTCGGCTGGTGACTGAGTCATGGCGCTCCTTTGCCCGAAGCGGTTGCGGGGAGTCGTACCCCCGGAAGGTAGCCGTCATATCTGCGGACCCTTCGGCCCGCTGCCGCTTCCGCCGCCGAGCGCGTCGCCGATGGGTACCGCGAACCCGATGCCGGCGAACGCGTCCCGTCCGCCGGGGTCGGCGATCGCCACCACGATGCCGATGACCATGCCGCGGATGTCGAGCAGCGGCCCGCCCGAACTGCCCGGGTTGACCGACGCGTCGAACTGGATGAGGCCGCTGCGCTTGCCGGTGTCGGTGTCCGCGGTGCGGTCGAGCCCCGAGATCACGCCGGAGGACACGCTGTCGGTCAGCCCCAGCGGATTGCCGATCGCGACCACCGCGGCGCCGACGCCCGCGCCGGCGCCGAGCGTGGCCGGCACCACCACCTGCGGCAGCGCCGCCGGGATCAGCTGGGCGATGTCCGTCTTGCGATCGGCCGAGGTGACGGACGCCGTCGTCACGGTCCCGTCGGCGAAGATGACGGTGATCTTCCCGGCGCCGGCGATGACATGGTCCGCGGTCAGGATGGTGCCGTTGTTGGCGACGATGACGCCGCTGCCTAGCCCGCGGGCGGTACGGACGGTGACCACGGACGGCGCGACCCGCTGGTAGATGCCGGAAACGGTCAGGCTCGCGGTCGCGGTGGGGGAGGGACTGGCCGTCGCCGCGGTGCTCGGGGTTCCCGGCACGCTGGCGAGTCTCGTGGCGAGGACGGCGATCGCGAGCAGGGCGACGACAGCGGTCGCTATCCCGGCCGCTGCCAGGCGACGCGAAACCCGGACTCCGGACGGGCGCATCCCGCCACCTTCAGCATCAGCAGGCTCGCTAGCCATATCCTCACGCTATGAGCGGTAGTTAAGAGAAGGATAAGTGCCCGCTGAGAATCGCGGAAGGGCGGCCTCCATGTTGCGGCCCGCTCACGTGCGAAAGCACGCTGCGTGCCCGCATCCCGCTCGCTCGCGGGCTACCTGCGCGTCTCAGGCGGACGGCTCGGACGTACCGGCCGCGCGGCGGAAGCGGTCGCCCCAGTCGCGGACCCGGTCGGCGAGCTCGGGCGGCGACACCACGTGGAAGTCCGCGCCCGTCACGCCGAACGCGATGACCGGCCAGTCGAGGTCGGAGGGTGTCATCGTGATCCGGCACCTTTCCCTGCCCGCCTCCTCGACGGCCGCCCAGCGGCCGATGCGCTCGCGCACCGCGGCGGCGGGCGCCTCGATGACGGCCTCCACCTGGTACAGGGTGGGACCGCTCGTGGCGATGCTCTTGCGGACGAATTCCGCCGCGTCCGCGGCGGGCAGCGCGCGCGGGCGGAACCTGGCGCCGGTAGCCTCCACCGCGCCCGCCACCCGGTCCAGCCGGAAGTTACGCCAGTCCAGCCTGGACAGGTCGTAGCCGACCAGGTACCAGCGGCGGTCGAGCGTGACAAGCCGGTGCGGCTCGACGTGCCGCTGCGTCCGCTCACCGCTCGCGGCCGTGTAGTCGAAGCGAATCCGCTCCGCGTCACGGCAGGCGAGTGCGGTGCTGGCCAGGACACCGGGATTTACCGCCGACGCCTGGCCGGCCGGTGCGGACGACCAGGTGGCGGGCTCGGTCATGGCCGCGACCGCCTCCGCGCGGCGGCGCAGCCTGGCCGGCATGACCTGGACGACCTTGGCGAGCGCGCGGGCAGAGGCCTCCGCGACGGTGACGTCGGCCGCACGGTCGCCAGCCGCCTGGCCGGCGCCGAGGCCGCCCTGGGTGGCGAGCAGCAGCCCGACGGCGAGCGCGACGGCTTCCTCGTCGTCGACCACTAGCGGCGGCAGCGCCGCCCCCGCGGCGAGCTGATAGCCGCCGTCCACGCCGGGATGCGCCTGCACGGGGTAGCCGAGCTCGCGCAGCCGGTCCACGTCCCTGCGCAGCGTGCGGGCGGAAACCCCGAGCCGCTCCGCGAGATCGGCCCCGCTCCAGTAGCGATGGTTCTGCAACAGGGAAAGAAGGCGGAAGGAACGGGTGCTCGGACTGATCTTCGCCATGACTTTCATGCTTCTGCTAATTGCGGACAGAACCTGACCGCAATACATCCTAGCCTGGTTCTTGTCAGGCAGTCATCCACGAGAAAGGCACAATCTCATGACCTCAGACGGCAGCACCACCACCCTCACCGGCGAGCGGGCGGACCTGCTGGCGATGCTGGGCAAGGCCAGGCACTTCCTCCGCTACACGACCCGCGACCTGACCGAGGAGCAGGCTCGGCAGCGCACCACGGCGAGCGAGCTGACGCTTGGCGGCCTGATCAAGCACGTGACGGCCGTGGAGCGCAACTGGGCGGCCTTCATCGTCAGCGGCCCGTCAGTGGCGCCCGACTTCGCCGCCATGACCGAGGCCGACTACGCGGAATGGGCGAACGGCTTCCGCCTGCTGCCCGACGAGACGCTGGCCGGTGCGCTCGCCGACTACGAGGAAACGGCGAAGCACACCGACGAGCTGACCGCCACGATGCCGGACCTCGACGCGAGTCACCCGCTGCCGCCCGCGCCGTGGAACCCGCCGGGCGAGCGCTGGACGGTGCGGCGCACGCTGCTGCATATCGCGACGGAGACCGCGCAGCACGCCGGGCACGCGGACATCATCAGGGAGTCGCTCGACGGGTCCAAGAGCATGGGCTGAGCCAGCGCTTAGGGTGACAGGGCCAGGACCCGATCGGAGAGGGGTGGCCGTGTCCACGGCGGGCGTCGCTTATCAGGTGCTCGACGGGAGAGCCGCGGTCGGGAAGGCCGAGGACATGCTCGCCCTCGCGCACGAGGTGGATGCGGGGGCGGGCGAAGAGCTCGACAGGCAGTTCCGCGTCTGGTGCCGCCAGCCCGGCTTCGTGCTCGCCGAGGCCAGGCACGGCGGCTTCCTCGTCGGCTACGGCTGCGGGACGCCGCTGCGGCCGTCCACCTCGTGGTGGCGCGGGCTGACGACGCCGCTGCCCGCCGAGTTCACCACGGAGCATCAGGGCAGGACTTTCGCGCTGACGCAGCTTCTCGTGCGCGCCGCCTGGCGACGCCAGGGGATCGCCACGGAGCTGTACCGCCTCGTCATGGTCGGCCGGCCCGAGGAGCGCGGCACGCTGACGGTGCCGCCGGGCGCCGCGGCGGCCCAGAGCGCCTTCCGCGCCTGGGGCTGGCACAAGGTCGCGCGCACCCAGGGGGAGGACCCGGAGTCCGCCGTCCTGGACGTGCTTGTCACTAGCTTGCCCGTGTCGTTGCCGGGGTCATGACCCCGGCAACGACACGGGCATTGCCTGAGCGCTAGCTCAGGGCAGTGGCGGTTGCCCAGGTCGTGTCCTCGTACCAGAGGCTGGACGCGTCCCAGGTGTTGGAGCCGCCGTCGCTTGCGACGTAGCCGATGTAGTTGTAGTGCCTGACGTACTTATAGCTGTAGTTGTAGGACATGAAGGAGTAGTTCGAGCCGCTGTTTCCTGTCCGTGGACAGAAGGTCGCGTCGTTGGCGAACAGGGTGCTGCCGTCGTTCGCTTGCAGATGGAGCTGGAAGCCGGAATGCCTGATGTAGTCGCCGGACCCGTTGTTCGTCTCGAACGAGATGCAGTTGCTGTTGGCCAGGCCGGGCCTGACGATCCAGGTCGCGTCCTCCTTCAGCGTCGTCGAGCTGCTCGAGGTCACCGCATCGGCGCCCACCTCGTCGCCACTCGGGTAGTCGGCGGTCAGGTAGTCACTCGTGCAGCAGGGCGTGGTGGCCTTCAGCGAGACCTTCGCGCCGCTAGTGAACGGGTTGCCTGACAGGCTGTAGTTCGCGTAGCCGACGGAGACGATGTTCGACTGAACGGCCGCCTCGGTGCTCGACGACGGGTATCCGGTGGTCAGCACGCCCTCGTAGAAGGTGCCCGCCGAGCTGTCGCTGTTGTCGCCGCCGATGCCGAGGATGATGGCGCCCTGCTTCTTCATCGTGGTGTAGCCCGACGGCCGCGCGCCGCTGTAGTCGGTGGCGAGTGAGCCGGACTGCGCGTTGCCGCCGTAAATGGCCCACACATTCGCGCCGCCGGTGATCATCGCGGTGGTGAACCGGTAGTTCGTGGTCGGGTCGTTGCTGTTGTAGCCGGCGTTGACACCGGAGAACAGGCCGTTCTCCAGGTCCGCCATGATCCACGGGCCGCTGCCGGTGCCGTAGCCCCAGGTGGTCTCGTTGCCGAAGTTGATGGCCTCCATGGTGCCGTTGCCGTCGTCGTCGTTGTTGGTCTCGGCGTTGCCGTAGTCGAAGCAGCAGCCGTTGTTGTAGTGCGAGCCGTCGAATACCGCGTACTCGCCCTCGGAGGCGTTTCCTGTCGCGATGTTCTTGGTGCTGTCATCGCGGTATCCCATGCCGGGGGAGATGAAGACGCCGTACACCTTGTGACCGCCCGCCGTGGTCGGCGCCGCGGCCGCGTTCGCCAGGATGTCCGGGCCGCTTGCCGCCCCGCCCGCGGGCGCGTCTGTGAGGTTGTTGCCGTTGCCGGACTGGTCGTAGATCTCGGTGATCGAGCAGTAGGTGTTGGCGCAGAACGAGTCCTGGGTCGCCGCGTTCGCGTACCCGCCGGTGGCCAGCGGGAAAATGTTGGTCGTGGCGCTGTCTGAGGCCCGCTTGACCTGGTACAGCGCGCCGTTGTAGGCGGCGTAGAGCGCCCGGGTGGTGCTGTGCGCGGCCACGCAGGGCGTGCCGGCGGAGGCGTAGATGTCGCAGGGCTCCTGCGTCGCCGCCCGTGAGGGCGTACCGCCGCCGGCCAGGAGCCCTGCGGCGGCTAGCGTGGTCGCGGCGGCCAGGGCGAGCAACGCCCTTCTCGTGTGCCTGAGTCGTGGTCTGACAGTCATCGTTGAATCTGCCTTCCTTCCTGGGATGGGAGACCTCTCCCGAGAGCCGGTTAACCCGGACCGCTTGCCGTGCGCGGGCATGCTCGCGCCCGGCCGTGTCGCCATGAGGGGAATGCGCGCGGGCCCGCCGCCTGCGTCGCGGCGGCAGGCCCGCGCGGTGAAGGGACGGCTCAGCTAGCTACGGCAGCGTCCACTTCTGGTTGCTGCCGCCGTTGCAGGTGTAGAGGATGAGCTGCGTCCCGTTGGTGGTGTTCGACGCCGGATCGTCGAGGCACATACCGGAATGCGGGTTCACGATCTCGCCGTTGGACGCTGTCCATTGCTGGTTGGCGCCGCCGTTGCAGGTCCACAGCTCGATGAGGGTGCCGTTGGTGTACTTGGCGCCCGTGATGTCCATGCAGCCGCCGGCGATGGTGAGGGTGCCGTTGCTGTTGACGGTCCAGTTCTGCGCGCTTGTGTTGCCGTCGCAGTCCCAGATCTGCACCTTGGTGCCGTTGGTGCCGCTGCCGTTGTTGTCGTCGGCGCACTTGGAGCTGCTCAGGCCCGACACGATCGTGCCTGTCGCGCCGGACGAGCCACCCGACGAGGTGGTGTAGCCAGCCGCGACGATGTTGGCCTGGACGGAGGCCTCGGTGGTCGACGACGGGTAGCCGGAGGTCATGACGCCTTCGTAGAAGGTGCCGGCTGAGCCCTTGCTGTTGTCGCCGCCGATGCCGAGGATGATCGCGCCCTCCTTGTGCATGGGGTTATAACCCGAGGGGCGGACGCCGCTGTAGTCCGTCGCCAGGGAACCGGACTGGGCGTTGCCGCCGAGGATGGCCCACTGGTTCGACTCGCCCTCGATCATCGCGGTGGTGAACCGGAAGTTGGTGGTCGGGTCGGCGGAGTTGAGGCCGGCGCCCTGGCCGGAGAACAGGCCGTTCTCCATGTCGGCCATGATCCACGGGCCATTGCCCGAGCCGCGGCCCCAGGCGGTTTCCGTCCCGAAGTAGATGGCTTCCATGTGGCCGGCGCCGTTGTCATTGTTGTTGGTCTCGGCGTTGCCGTAGTCGAAGCAGCAGCCGTTGTTGACGTGCGTGCCGTCGAAGACCGCGTACTCGCCTTCGGCTGCGTCGCCGGTCGCGATGCCCGAGGTGCTGTCGTCGCGATAGCCGTCGCCTGCGGCGATGTAGACGCCATAGACCTTCGAGCCGTCGACCGTGGCCGGGGCTGAGGTGGCGTTCGCCAGCGCGTCGGGCCCGCCCGCCGCGCCGCCGCCAGGCGCGTCGGTGAGGTTGTTACCGTGGCCCGACTGGTCGTAGATCTCGGTGATCACGCAGGTGGTGCCGGAACAGAACGAGTCCTGCGCTGCCGAGTTGGCGACCCCTCCGGCGCTGACCACGCCGATGTTCAGCGTGCTGTTGTCGGAGGAGCGGCGCACCTGGTAGAGCGACCCGTTGTAGGCGGCGTAGAGCGCCCGCGTGGTGCTGTGCGCGGCCACGCAGGGCGTGCCGCCTGAGGCGTAGATGTCGCAGGGCTCCTGCGTTGCCGCCCGTGAGGGCGTGCCGCCGCCGGCCAGTAGCCCGGCGACGGCCAGCGTGGTGGCAGCGGCAAGGGCGAGCAGCGCCCTTCTCGTGTGCCTGAGTCGTGGTCTGACAGTCATCGTTGACTCTGCCCTTCCTTTCGATAACCCGGTTGCGGGCCTGCCCGCGGTGACGCGGGCATGCTGGCATGCTCGCGCCTGCCTTCTTGTTAGCGATCACAACCTTTCGTCACTTGCGTACAAATCCCGTCCGATTCACGGATTTCCGCCAGTGTGAACGCTAACAATAAGAGTCGTCAAGATGGAATTTCCAGCCGTTTGCATGGGTGCTCGTCACGGCGTCGCGGCGCCGTCCGATTCGGCCGATGGCCGCCGCGGCGCCCTCCCGGCGTGATGTGATGTTCCCGGCGCCACGACGCGACCGTGGAGTTCTTCCCGGCCACCGATGGCCCGCTGCCGGAGATCGATCCATCGAGGCCGCATCCGGCCCGGATCTACGACTACGGTCTTGGCGGCAAGAACCATTTCGCTGCCGACCGCGCCGTGGCCGACCAGGTGATCGCGAACATGCCGACCGCGCGCACCGTGGCCAGGGAGAACAGGAAGTTTCTCGGCCGCGCGGTCCGGTTTCTGGTGGCGGAGGCCGGGATACGCCAGTTCCTCGACATCGGCGCCGGCCTGCCCACCACGGAGAACGTGCACGAGGTCGCGCAGCGCACCGACCCGACGGCGCGCATCGTCTACGCCGACAACGATCCGCTGGTACGACCACCCGGGAGAAATACTCGCCGCGCTGCTCGGTGCGCTGCCGTCAGGTAGTTACCTGGCCGCCACGCACACTACGGCGGAGCACGATCCCGATGGGTGGGCGGCCACCGGGCGCGCGTACACGGCGGCTGCCATCCGCGGCCAGCTCAGGGACTCAGCGGAGTTCGCCAGGATGGCGTTCACCGGCCTCGACCTCGTGCCGCCCGGTGTCGTGCTTGTCTCGGAGTGGCGTCCGGACGACGACGGCCCGCTCCCGCTCGCCGCCGAGGTGAGCTGCTACGGTGGGGTCGCCCGCAAGCCCTGAGTCACCCATCCAGGGTGAGCGACTGCGGCCATATCCACGTTTAACGGATTCTCAATGCATTTGATCCGGTGGCCATCGTGCAGTGGACATGCTTAGGCTGGCCCCGTAGCGGAAATCGAAGCGCCGAGGGAGGCGGTCAATGGAAGCGACGATCGGTGACGAGATTCGCATTCACGGCAATACCGTCGGGCATGGCGACAAGAGCGGCGAAATCATCGAGGTCCATGGAGTGAGAGGCGAGCCGCCCTACCTGGTGCGGTTCCCGGACGGCCAGACCAGGCTGCTGTTTCCGGGCCCGGACGCGGTAATCGTCCCGCGCCAGCGCAGCGGCTCGGAATCCTGACGCCTGCCCGCTCAGATCCCATCTCAGGGCCATGAATGTGCCGTTGGGCCGGCTATCGCCGGCCCAAACGGCACATTCATGCGCACGCCACCGCGCGCAGGAGTGGAAATGGCCGGTGCGGCTGAATAGCAGGCGGTGACCGCCGCGGCGACCGCCAGCAAGTCGTCGCGCACTTCGGGTGGCGAGAGCACCACCACGTCATCGCCGAAGCTGAGCAGTGGCCGGGCAGCGGGCACCGCGGCGAACCGCAGCGTCACTTCCGCCCATTCGCCGCTGCTGGCCCGTTCGCCGCTGCTGGCTCGTTCGCCACCGTCCGCTCGTTCGCCACCGCCGGCCCGCCCGGCATCGTCCGCGGTGCCCTCCGCATGAGCCCCGCCGGCGCTCAGGTCAGCCGGGGTAGCCGTCAGGTGCGCGGCGAACATGCGCGCGAACATGTCAAGCCGGGCCCGGCGCACCCGGACAAGCACCCGCACCGGTGCCGGCCGTTCATCCACCTGGCGGCGCAGCAACTCCCACAGGCCGGCCAGTTCAACGCCGTCCCGCCGGACCACCGGGGTCTCGTCCACCACGGCGGACTCCACCCGCGACACCCGGAACAGCCTGGGCTCGCCGGATGCGTCGGCCACCAGGTACCAGACACCCGACTTGCACACCAGGCCGTACGGGTCCACTACCCGCTCGGCGGCGTGCGACTGCCCGCTCGACCGGTACCGCAGCACCACCCGCCGGTCGGCGAACACCGCCGACTGAAGTACGCCAAGCGAGCCCGCCGTCTCCGCCGCGCGCATCCAGCCCACGGGGTCCACCAGGATCCGCTGGCTGACCGCCGCCGCCGCGGGCTGGAAGGGCGCGGGCACCGCACGCAGCACCTTCGCGATCGCCGAACGCAGCGGTGCCGCGAGCCCCAGGTCGGCGTGCGCGCCGCCGGTGGTCAGCACGAACAGGGCACGCGCCTCGTCTTGCGTCAGCCCGGTCACGTCGGTGCGGAAGCCGGGCAGCAGCCTGATCCCGCCGCCGCGCCCCCGTTCGGCGTAGATGGGCACCCCGGCCGAGCCGAGCGCCTCCGCGTCCCGGTACACCGTCCTGGTGGAGACCTCGAGCCTGCGGGCAAGCTCCGCGGCCGTCACAGGACCGCGGGCCTGAAGCAGCAGCATCATCTCGAGCAGCCGGCCGGACCTCATGATTTAAATATGACGCGTTCTGTCAAGTTTGGCGAGTTAGCTGGGCCACATGAACGAGATGAACAGCATGAACGATCCACGCGAGATCTTCGGGCGCGCCGTCGCCCAGACGGAATCCATCATCGCGGCCGTCCGCCAGGACCAGGCCGGCCTGCCCACGCCGTGCGACGAGTGGGACGTGCGGACGCTGGCCAGCCACATGGTCGGGGTGGTCATCAGGGTCGCGCTCGTCGGCGAGGGCGCGGACGCGCTCAAAGTGACGCCGTTCGCCGAACTCGCCGACGACCCGGCAGGCAGTCAGCAAGCCGGCTGGGCCGCTGCCTACCGGGCGGCCGTCGCGAGAGCGGCCGCGGCCTGGGCGGACGACGCCAAGCTCGACGCGATGTTCGCCGTGCCGCGGGGCAAGGTGCCCGGCCGCGTCGCGCTCGCAGGCTACGTCAGGGAGGTGCTTGCGCACGGCTGGGACCTGGCGGTCGCCACCGGCCAGGAGACCGAACTCGACCAGGAACTCGGCGCGTTCGCCCTGGCGGTGGCGAGGCGCTCGCTGCCAGCGGACGGCCGTGATGGCATCCCGTTCGGGCCGGTCGTCGAGGTGCCGGCCGATGCGGGAACCTACACGCAGCTCGCCGCCTGGCTAGGCAGGACCCCGCAAGAACGCTGACGGCCGCGAGGCATCACCCGCGGCAGCGCCGTCCATGCTGCCCGGGTGATGCCGGACGGCGACGGACGGCGTTTGATCGGTGGGGGTAGCTACAGTCCGGGGAGGCCAGTGGGGGAGCAGGAACTCTTCACGCTGATCGTCGCGATCACCGTCGTGACGATCGTGGGCAGGACTGTCGCGAAGAGGCTGGACGTCCCCGATGCCATCGTCCTGGTCGTACTCGGCGTGCTCGCCAGCCTGATCCCGCAGGTACCGAACATCGAGCTGTCACCCAACCTCGTCCTGCTCGTCTTCCTGCCGCCGCTTGTCTACAATGCGGCGTTCTTCTCCGCCCCCAGGGAGACCAGGGAGAACGCGGTGCCGATCACCGCGCTTGCCATCGGCGCGACCGCGCTGACCATCGTCGCGGTGGCCTGGGTGACCAAGCTGATCTTGCCGGATCTGCCGACGGCGGCGGTGCTCGCGTTCGCCGCCGCCGTGGCGCCGACGGACGCCGTGGCCGCCACGTCTGTGCTGAGCCGTCTCGGCGCGCCGCAGCGCATCGTCACCATCGTGGAAGGCGAGAGCCTGATCAACGACGCGGTGGCGCTGACCGCGTTCGGCCTCGCCGTCGAGGCGATGGCACACCCGTTCACCTTCGGCCACGGCGTCGTCCGGCTGGTGGAAGTCGTCGCGGGCGGCATCGGCTACGGTCTCGTCCTCGCCCTGGTGATCGGATGGGTCAGGCGGTACGCCAGGGATCCCTCGGTCCAGATCATGATCTCGGTGGTGACGCCGTTCCTCGCCTACTTCCCAGCCGAGCAGCTGCACGTCTCCGGTGTGCTGGCCACCGTGGTCACCGGCGTCTACCTCGGCACCCGCACCGAGGGCATGCTCCAGCCCGCGTCACGGGTCAGCGGTGCCATCTTCTGGCGGACTTTTGTCTTCCTGCTCGAGTCGGCGCTCTTCGTGCTCCTCGGCCTCGAACTGCGCACGGTAGTGGATCACCTATCGGGTTCCTACTCGGTCGGCTGGCTGGCAGGGGCGGCCGCCGCCGAGGTGGCGGTGATCCTCGCGGTCAGGATGGGCTGGGAGCTGATCTTCTCGCCGCTGTCCAGGTTCCTGCCCGGCCGGCACTCGGCCTACGTGCGCAACCCGTGGCGGCAGCGGATCGTCATCGGCTGGAGCGGCATGCGCGGCGCGATCTCGCTGGCGATCGCGCTGACCATCCCCGCCATGGATCGCGGTCACCGGCTCACCGAGCAGCCCACCCTCGTCTTCCTCGCCGCGGTCGTGGTGATGGCCACGCTGATCGGCAACGGCCTGACGCTGGCGCCGCTGATCCGCGCGATCGGCCTCGCGGAGGGGGAGAAGCAGCGCCGCCGGGAGGCGTCGGCCCGGATGAAGGTCACCGAGGCGGGCCTCGCCCGGCTGGACCAGCTCGCCGCGAACGGCGAGGTGGACCAGGACACGGCAAGCCTGTACCGGCAGCTGTTCGAGATGCGCCTCGACCGGGTGCGCGCGATTCTCGACGACATCGACGACGAGACCGGCGACGGCGGCCCGCCCGCGGACACCCATGCCTTCCGCGCCGAGCTCGTCGAGGCGGAGCGCGTGAAGCTCGCCGAGCTTTACGACCGCGGCAAGATCAGCGACGAGATCAGGCGATCCATCTCGCACAGCCTCGACCTGCAGGACCGCACCCGCCGGTATGAGTAGGCAGGCATGAGCAACAGGCATGAGTGAGCAGGAAAGCGGGTCAGCCAGTCATGTTGAACACGGCGATGACCTTGTCCGGGCGCAGCCGCACGACCAGCTCGCCGGGGACGCCGTTGCGCCTGCCGAACTCCTTGGCGCGGTCGTGTCCCATGTACCGCCCGCCGATCGCGGTCGCCGTGCGCACCAGCTCCGAAGGCTCCTCGGACAGCTCGGCGCGACCCTGGACCTGGACGAACCCGTATGGCGGCTCCTCCAGATCCACGCACAGCGCCACCCGCGGGTCGCGCGCGAGCGCGCGGCCCTTCGCGGTGTCCTTGCCGGTGTTGAAGACGACGCAGTCGTCCTCGACGATGAACCAGACCGGCGCCACGAGCGGCCTGCCGTCCGCGCTCGTCCAGGCGAGCTTGCCGGTTCTGGTGCCGGCGGTGAGGAACGCGCTGATCTCGGGGTCAGTTACCGATGCCATGCGCTCACCCTACGAGAACCGCGCGTCACGGTGCCGCAGGGCACATACGGTCACAGATGATTACGCATTAGTAATCACACTGGGGGTATCCGAAGGCAATGGGACTCTCGATCAAGGCCAGGCATCTTCCGCCGCGCATCGCCACCGGCGCGTTCATCCTCAATTCCGGCATCGGCAAGCTGTCCGCCGATGAGGAGACCGCCGCGAAGCTGCACGGCTTCGCCGCCGGCACCTACCCGTTCCTGAAGAAGATGAAGCCGCGGGACTTCACCAGGCTGCTCGCCTACACCGAGATCGGGCTCGGCACCGCGCTGCTGATTCCCGTCGTCCCCGCGTTCGTGGCGGGCGCGGGGCTCGCCGCCTTCTCCGGCGGCCTGCTCGGCCTTTACGCGAAGACGCCTGGCATGCGCCAGGCGGGAACGCCGCTCCCCACCGAGCAGGGCACCCCGTTTGCCAAAGACGTCTGGATGACCGGCATCGGCCTCGGCCTGATGATCGACGACCTCACCGACTGACAGCCAGCCGTCCGCCTATCCCGCTCCGGCATATTCTGCGAGGCATGACAGTCCCTGCCCCGGCGTGGGTGGTGGCGGGTCCGCCAGGCGCGGGCAAGAGCACGGTGGCCCGCCTGCTGCTCGAACTCCTTGACCCGGTGCCCGCGCTGCTCGACAAGGACACGATGTACGGGCCGTTCGTGGCGGCCGTGCTCGCGGGTGCCCGCCGCCCGCCCGGCGAGCGCGAGGGTCCGTGGTACGACGAGCACATCAAAGTGCACGAATACGCGGGCATGACGGCGACGGCCCGCGAGATCCGCGGTCACGGCTGCCCGGTGCTGCTGTCGGGACCGTTCACGCAGCAGATCCACGACGCGGACCAGTGGCGGTCGTGGGCCGGTGCGCTGGGCGGCGGCACGGTGCGCCTGCTCTGGGTCCGCTCGGACCCGGAGACTCTGCGGGAGCGGCTCATCGCCCGCGGCTCGCCGCGCGACACCGCCAAGCTTGACGACTTCGAGACGTTCCTCGCCAGGATGCGCCTCGAGGACCGGCCGGCCGCGCCGCACTCCGTCATCGATAACCGCCGCGCGGCGCCGGTGCCGCTCTCCGGTCAGCTCGCCGCGCTGATCAGCGCCGCCGACGGCTGATCACTGCCGTCGGCGCACGCCCGCGTCCGGGTGCCGCGGTCGCCGGGCGGGTAACCCGAACCCGTTCCGGATAATCCAAAGTACTTATCCGAACGGTTGCCGGCTCCGCCCCCGCCCGCACGCTCCGTGCCGGGCGCGCACTACCTCGCGGGCGGAAACTGCCTGTCGCCGGGCGGTTGGCTCGCGAGGAAGCCGGGGTCGCCCGCGGCGCACGCGGGGCACGCGAGCCGCCCGGCTGCGTCGTAGCGCCAGCCGGCCGCGAGTGCCCGGCCGCGCAGGTCGCGCTCGCCGCTTGCCTCGGCGTGGATGTACCGCTCGATGCAGTGGCCGAACTCGCACCACAGCGCCGGAATCCGGATCTCGTCGCCGATGACCGCGTGCATGGGCCGCCAGCGCCTGATGGCGGGGATCCGGCTGGGCCGCGGTGACGGGGCTCGCCCGTCTCCGTTCAGCCGTGACCTCGGGGTGAAATACGGCCGCGGGGTGAATCGTGGCTGCGGCCGCTGTTCCGCGCCCGGAGTGCCGAGAAACGGGCGTCGCATCGGAACCGGCTCCGCGGTCGTCTCCGGTGGCTGTCGCCATCCCTCTGGCAGGTCGCGGCGCCGGTTCACCGGCAGCACCTCACATTCACGCTGGGGGCAGGGGAAATCGCAGCATGGCCCTTTCCACAGGATCCCAACCCGAAACCTCACGTGCCCCCAGATTTCATCATCCGTAAGGATCTGCTCCGCCCGGGCCGGACCCGGGCGGAGCCCCGGTCCTCAGTCGCGGCAAAACAGCACCGGCAGCCGATTCGCCCAGAACGACGCGTCGCACTGCGCGCAGGAGGGACAAGCGAGCCGCCATAGCGCGTCGTAGCGCCAGCCGGCCTCGTACGCCCGCACGCGCAGGTCCCGCTCGCCGAGCGCGTCGGCGTGCGTGTACCGCTCGATGCACCGGCCGAACTCACACCACAGAATCGGGATCCGGATTTCGTCGCCGATGACGGCGCGCAGCGGCTGCCGGCGCTCGCCGGCCTGTTCCTGCCCCGGGCGTTCAATGGCCGGCACCGCCGAAGGGCGCTCGATCGCCTGCACCTGCGCCTGCTGCGGCCGGTCGATGACCGGCGGCCGCCAAGGCGTCGCCGGCGGAAGCGGTCCGATCGCCTCGGCGTGTCCGCCCAGCCCGGAAACCCGTCCGTCTCCGGCCAGCTGCTGCAGGGGAATGAACCGGGGCTGCGGCCCCGGTGCGGCGGCATCGCCCGGCCCAGGCTGCTGCCCGCTTGGGTTCTCCCGCGGCCGGGGAATGAAGTGGGATCGCCGTGGCGGCGTCGGCGCCCAGTCCGCGGGTGTCTGCTCACAGTCCGCGCGCGACGGCGGCCAGTCATCGAGCGAGTCGTCGCTGTCTGGGTTCGGGCGGGGCAGCGGAACTCGCTCCGCCGTTGCTGAGTGGGACGGCTGATGCCGCCGGCTGGGCAGGTAGCGACGGGGGTTCATGGACACACCTCTCACTTCACGCAGGGCGGGAGGGGGGGCCGCCGGTTGGCACGGAAACGGCCGCTCGCCGTCACCCGTTGAGGGCTGGCCCCAAACCTCAGGGCCAGAATTTCTTCTTCATCCGATGAGATCGAACGGCGGACCGCCGCGCAACGCACGGGCACGGGCCGCATAGTCACTCTCTGTACGGGTAGCTGGCCGCCGTGAATCCCGCCGAGCGTGTCATCAGGTCCATCGACAGGACGCAGCAGCGATTCCGGCCGACGGCCTTCGTCTTCGGCGTCACGAAGAAGTTCGGCGACGACAACGGCGGCGTGCTCGTCGCGAACCTGACCTACACCGCCTTCGTCACGATCTTCCCGCTGCTCCTGGTCCTGGTGACCATTCTCGGCCTGGTCGCGGCGGGCAGCCCGGGGTTCCGCCAGGGCGTGGTGGACGCCGTGGCCCATCAGGTGCCGCTGATCGGGAAAGAGCTGACGGGCAACGTGCATCAGCTCAAGAAGTCGAGCCTCATCGGGCTCATCATTGGCCTGGCCACGCTGATCTGGGGCACGACCGGACTGGCGCAGGCGGGGCTGTTCACGATGGAGCAGGTGTGGAACCTGCCCGGCCCTGCCCGTCCCGGCTTCCTGCCCCGGGTCGCCAGGTCGCTGCTGTTCCTCGTCCTGCTCGGCCTGGTGGTGGCCGCCACGACGCTGCTGGCAGGCCTGTCCACGTTCGGGCATAACGCACTGGGGTGGGTGATCCTGGCCGAGGCGGCCGACGTAACGGTCAACGCCGGGATGTGCTTCATCGGCTTCCGCATCCTCACCCCGCGCGGCGTGCCGTGGCGGGACCTGCTGCCCGGCGCGGTGGCGGCGGGGATCTGCTGGACCGTGCTCCAGGTGCTCGGTGCCTATCTGGTCCACCATTTCCTGCACAGCGACTCCGTCTACGGCATATTCGCCACCGTTCTCGGCCTCGTCGCCTGGCTGTACCTTGCCGCGCGGATCACCGTGTACTGCGCGGAGATCAACGTGGTGCTTGCCCGCAGGCTGTGGCCGAGGTCCATCGTCCAGCCGCCGCTCACCGAGGCGGACCGGGCCAGCCTCGCCCTGCAGGCGCTGCAGAATCAGCGGCGCGAGGAGCAACGGGTCACCGTCACTTTCGTCGACAGGCAGCCGGACGAGCCGGCCTCGCCCGGCACGCCGCGCACGCCCGACGAGATCTCCCCGCCCGCCCCGTAGCCGCACAAGGCTCACGGCGTTCCTCCGCCCCGGCCTCCTCCGGTGCGCGGTCCCGCTGTGCGGCGCGCGGCGGTTCCGATGCGGCGTCGTGCGGTGCTTGTGTGGCGTTTCTCCGGTGCCGCCTCCGCCGGGGCCGTCTCCGATGGTGCCGGCTCCGCCGGGGCCGTCTCCGAGGGTCCGGGCTCCGCTGGCGCGGTGTCCTGCGGTTCTGGCGGGGTGTCCGCTGATGCCGGCGGGGCATCCTCTGGTGCCGGTGTGGCGTGCTCCGCTGCGGTGTCCTCCGCTGCAGCGTCAGTCAGTTCCGGTGCTCCAACCTCTGGTTCCGGTGCTCCAACCTCTGGTTCCGGTGCTCCAACCTCTGGTTCCGGGGCGGCGGCCTCCGGTTCGGGCACGACCGCCGGTTCCGGCGCGAGGGCCTGCGGTTCCGGTTCGGTGTCCTGCGTCGCGGCGGCGTCCGGTTCTGGTTCGGTCACCTCCGTCGCGGCAGCCTCCGGCTCCGGTTCGGTGACCTCGGTCGGGGCGGCCTGCAGTTCCGGCGCGGCGATCTCGGTCGGGGCGGCCTGCGGTTCCGGCGCGGCATCCCGCCATTCCGGCGCGCCAGCCATCGCGTACGCATAGGCGCTGGGATCGCGTGGCATGCTTGCCGCCGCCAGCAGCGCGGACAGCGTGGCGTCCCAGGTGGGCAGCGCGTAGGCGGACTTGAATTCGGCGAGCGCGTCGAGGGTCTGCCTGCCGCAACGCAGCCAGGCGCTGGCGGGGAAATGCTCCTCGATGACGTCATGCCATACCCGGGCCGGCATCGGGAACGGCACCTCGAGGCTCCACGGGATCAGCTCGACGCTGTACGTGTGCCCATGGTCAACGAAGACCGTGCCGCTGAACAGCAGCAGCAGCGGAATGATGCCATCCTCGATCACCTGGAGGTAGCGAGCCGACGCGACTTCGAGGTCGTAGCTGCACGGTACCGGGAGTTCAACCTCGGTCCGCGACGTGAACCCGGGCACCAGGGCCGTCAGCGTGGCGAGCTGGAGGGGCTTCGCCGTTTCCGCCCAGCTGCGCGTGTCGCCGAACAAGTCGTTGAGCCGCCGGGCTTCGTCCGCCGTGTACCGGCGCCGGTGCGGCTCGATGCGGATCTGGCAGCGCAGCGCGATCGCGTGCAGCCGCACCCCGGTGCTCTCGGTGATGTTGAGCGAGAGGGCGAAAGTGGGCGTTGCGGCGTAGCGCACCACGTGTGCCCCGGTACACCCAAAGGTTAGTTCCGCCATCAAGTCCTCGCTTTCTTTATCCTGCGGACGGGGCCGCTAGGACGGTTGGGAAAGAGGAACGCGATAGCGGACCAAGCCCGGAGCCGTGGCGCGCAGGCGCCGGGCCCGGGCAGGACGATATCTAGAGGCGGACGCGAGCCCCGTGTCGCTCAGCCCCTCAATGTGCCGGCCGTAGACGCCGGCTCTCTCCCCGATCATCAGTTGCTCACACCCCGGCTGCTGGCCTTAAATGCCCTCTGCGCGGGTTTGGCCCAGCGTATTCCCGGCCCTTGCCGAGTACAAGACAGCTGTTTTTGCGTCAGATGACGCACCGGTCTTGCGTCAGGTAGCTCAGCCGCCCGTGGGCCACCCGATTTGACTGGTTATATGGATGAATGCCTATCTCCATCGTGGCCTGTTACGTGGCTGCAGCACCAGCTGACTGACCAGACACTTACCGATGACCTGTCATGCGAACGATTGGCGGCGCTTGCTCGCGTCGTCACCGCCACCGGTAACACCCGCCGGCTCACGCACATCCCCGCCGGATTGCTCGCCGCGGTCCTGATCGGTGCCGCCACCGTACTGTGGATGCGCTCTCGATGGCAGCGGTCGCGCTGGCCTGAACACTGGTGAATCAATTGGCCGCTCACCGGATTAATGACGTCATGTACCCACCCGATTTCTGGGGGCAGCTCGGGGCCGCCGAACACGAGGCGCTAAAAGCGGTGGCCAGGTCACGGGTATTTCCGGCGGGCTGTGCACGTCTCGCCCCCGGCGCACGATCCATTAGGCGCGACTGATCCAGTGGCTCGTACCGTGGCGAGTGACCTCGCGGCCGACTCCCTGCTGATCGGACCGGCCAGGACCGGATATCTTGCGTCAGTTGCCCGGGCTTCGCGCGACACCATTGACCGCGGCCGGCGCCAGGGAACATGATCTTTCGGGGCCCTTCTGAACAGAGGGCCTCACGCCTTTGCCGACGTGAATTCTTGCGCCCCCGACGGGTGCGTCGCATTGGCGGGCCGATGTCTGATTGCTAGAGCGGGTCTCGAGAAGAGGAAGCATGTCAGCTGGGCGAAGCATGCCTGAAGTAAAGCATCAGCGATCTAGGACAGGGCGCCTGATAACGGCGGTGGTAACACTGGCCGGCGCGCTCGCGGTGACGATCCCCGCCGCCGCCATGGCCGCGCCGGCGCCGTCTCCGTCGTCCACGCGCCTGATGCAGGTCGGCGCCGCGCCGGTGCTGCCCGCCGGGGCCCGCACCCTGGCGGTGCTCCCGGCGACGGCCAAGGTGAGCGGCGGCGTCGCGCTCAAGCTGCCCGATTCCGCGGCCGTGACCAACTTCATCGCGGCGGTGTCCAACCCGCGCTCCGCGGCCTATCACCACTACCTGTCCCGCGGCCAGTTCGCCAGCCGGTTCGGCCCGAGCGCCGCGGCCGTGGCCGCGGTGCGGCGCGTGCTGGAGAGCGACGGGCTCACGGTGAGCGGCGTGTCGGCCAACCGGCTGCTGGTCAGCTTCAGCGGCAGCGCCGCGGCGGTCGAGGCGGCGTTCCACACCGGGCTGCGCCAGGTCGCCCTCAGGGGCGGCGGCACCGGGGTGGCCACGACGTCCGCAGTGCGGCTTCCCGCGTCCATCGCACCCGACGTGACGGCCGTGATCGGCCTCAACAAGCTAGTGCGCGAGCAGAGCCACGCCACGACCGCCAAGACCGCCCGCGGCGGGGCCGCCACCCTGGCGACCGGACCGCCGCCTCCGGCGGCGGTCCGGTCGCCTGCGCCGACGCGATCGCGCAGGAGCCGAACGGCGCGCTGACCGATCAGCAGGTCGCGAAGGCCTACGGCCTCGACCCGCTGTACGCGGCCGGCGATCTCGCCGCGTCGCAGACCGTCGACATCTACGAGCTCGAGCCGTTCCAGATGTCCGACATCAAGATCTTCACCCAGTGCTACTTCGGCGCCGACCACAGCAAGCAGGTCACCGTGACGTCGGTCGACGGCGGCCCGGGCACCGGCCCGGGCAGCGCCGAGGCCGCGCTTGACGTCGAGGACGTCGCCGGGCTGGCACCGGGCGCGAAGATTCACGTCTTCCAGGGACCGAACATGAACGACCCGTTCGGTCCGCTCGACACGTGGAACGCCATCGCGGTCGCGGACGACGCCAGCCAGGTCTCCTCGAGCTGGGGGCTGTGCGAGACCGAGGTCCAGCAGGGCGCGCCGGGCGTGCTCCAGGTGGAGAACGAGATCTTCGAGCAGATGGCCGCGCAGGGCCAGACGGTCTTCTCCTCGGCAGGCGACGACGGCTCCGATGACTGCGCGGGGCACGGCAGCACGGCGGTGGCGACCAACCTGTCGCTCGACGACCCGGCAAGCCAGCCGTACGTGACCTCGGTCGGCGGTACCACGATCACCAACCCGAGCGAGCCGCCCGCGGAGACCGTGTGGAACAACGGCAACAACGGCGGCGCGGGCGGCGGCGGCATCTCCGCGGTCTGGGCCATGCAGCCGTGGCAGGACGCGGTGGCGGTGCACCAGTCGACGGTCAACCAGGCGTGCAGCAACGACCCGGCGGGCACCGCGGACAACTACCACCTGGCGGGCATCGGCAGCACGCTGCCGTCGGGGACGCAGTGCCGTGAGACCCCCGACGTGAGCGCGCTCGCCGACCCGCAGTCCGGCCCGACGATCTTCTACGACGGGTTCTGGACGCAGATCGGCGGCACGTCCTCGTCCACTCCGATGTGGGCGGCGATGCTGGCCGAGATCAACGGCTCGCAGGGCTGCGCGACCCTGGCGCACGGCGTCGGCTTCGCCGACCCGCTGTTCTACCAGGTGGCGGCCGCCTCGCCCACCGCTTACGCGCAGGCGTTCAGCGACGTCACCAAGGGCAACAACGACAACCTCGGCGTCGGCACCGGCGTCGCGTGGCCGGCGACCAAGGGCTACGACCTGGCCACCGGGCTCGGCGCACCGCGCATCACGGACGCCAACGGCGCCCCGGGGCTCGCCGCGCAAATGTGCGCAGCGGCCACCGGAAAGACGGCCCCGGTCCCGACGGTGAGCGGGCTCACTCAGCTCAGCGGAACGACGTCCATCGCGGGCGGCGAGACGGTGCGCATTGACGGCGCCAACTTCGGCTCCGCCGCGGGCGCGGTGTACTTCGGCAACGTGCGAGCGAGCGTCGTCACCTGGTCGGCGGCCGCCGTCACGGTGAACGTGCCCCCGTTCTACGCGCCCAACGGCACCCCGGCCGGCGCCGGCGGCCGGGCCGACGTCGCGGTGGTGACGGCGGGGCATCAGTCGAGCTCGCCGAGTGCCGCGGCCGTCTACCAGTACACGGCCAACGCCTCCGGTGCGCCCGTCGTCGATTACGTCAGCGCGCCCAACGGGCCGGTGGCGGGCGGCAACACGGTGCACATCATCGGCGCGGGGCTGACCGGTGCCACCAGCGTCCACTTCGGTGACGTGGCTGCCACCTCGTTCACCGTGCTCAGCGCGAACGAGATCAGCGTCAAGGTCCCGGCGAGCGACGCCGCCTGCGCGGTGTCCGCGGCGCAGGGGATGTGCGCGGTCGCGGTGTCGGTGACCACGCCTTCTGGTACCAGTTCGGGTCCGGGCATTCTCCCCGCCTACCAGGGACCGATCGTCTTCAACGCGGCCGGCGCGTTCGTGCCGCCCGCCGGCTGCGGCTGCGAGATCGTGCCCGCACCGCAGGAGTACGACTACGCGGCCAAGCCGGCCATCACCTCGGTGAGCCCGGCGTACGCCGACGAGAACGGTTCCTCGGCTGACGTCATCACGGGCAGCGGGTTCAACCTGCTGACCCTCGAGTACGTCAACGTCGGCACGGCGGGCCAGGGGTTCTCGCAGGACTTCGACGTGCTTGGCATCACGCCCACGCAGATCACCGTGGGCATCCCGTTCGCGCCGCAGTTCACCGTCGAACCCCTGGCGGTGCCGCTGTCGCTGGTGAGCGCGGGCCAGCTGTCCAATGTCTCCAAGGTCGTCTACGCGGGCAACCCGGTGCTTACCAGCATCTCCAAGCACTTGGCCGATCAGGCGAATCCGGGTCACCTCAAGATCACTGGCCACGGCCTGGTGGACGTCACAAGCGTCGTGTTCCAGGCGCAGGGTGACCTGAGCTTCCTCACCTCCACCTCGACCGCGATCACCAACCAGACCGACACGTCGCTGACGGTCGCCATCCCGCAGTTCTTCGAGTTCCCTGTCGACGTGCTTGCCTGCAGCGCGACCGGGTGCAGCGAAATCAACCCGAAGGTTGACACGCTGCTGCTCGTCTACGCGGGGCGGCCAGTCGTCACGTCGAGCAGCCCGGCCGCCGGCCCGGCGCACGGCGGCACGACGGTGACGATCCAGGGTGCGCTGGACTCCGAGGTGACCGCGGTCGACTTCGGGTCGGTGGCAGGCAAGCTGCTCGCCGAGCCGCAGGCGGGGCCGAGCGGCCCGCTCATGGTCGTGGCCCCGCCCGGCAAGGCGGGCACGAAGGTGAACATCACCATCACCACGCTCGGCGGGACGCTGGTCGGCCACCCGCGCAGCGCCGTCACCAAGACCGCCACCTTCACCTACAAGGCGAGCTCCCCCACGGCCCCGCGGAACGTGACGGCGAAGGCGGGCGTCAAGTCGGCGACGGTCAGCTGGTCGGCGCCGAGTGACAACGGCGGCGGCGTGGTAACCCAGTACCGCGTCGTCGTCTCGGCGAAGGGGCATAAGCCGATCGTCGTGAAGGTCGGTCCGCACACGACCAAGGTCACCGTCAAGCTGACGCCCGGGGTCTTGTGGGGCTTCACGGTCTACGCGCGGAACAAGTTCGGCCTCGGCCTCCCGGCCGCGGCCAAGGCGGTAACGCCGAAGCCCTGACGGCAAGGCGATTGGCAACAGGCAAGGCCTCCTGGCGAACAGGGGGCCTTGCTCGTTTGCGCCGCCGCAGGTCAGCCGCGTGCGGCGGCGCCGGCCAGGCTGGCCCGCAGCACATTGAACGCGCCGTAGGTGAGCGCCCAGTCCTGGTGGTACTGGCCGGTGCCCTGGTTCTCGTTGAAGTAGACGCCGGCAAGGCCGTTGGCCCGCACCCCGGCAACCAGGCCGGGGATCGATCCCGCCTGGCTAGCCGCTAGGTTCTGGTCAGCTCGCGGGCGGCGGCGGCGATGTGCTCCGCGTCGATGCCCGCCCAGGCGAGCAGCTCGGGGCCGGTACCTGAGCCCGGCATCCCGCGCACGGCGAGCCTGGTGATCCGCAGGTTCTGCTGCCCCGCGGCGAGCAGCGCATCGGCGACGGCGGAGCCGAGCCCGCCCTCCGGGTGGTGGTCCTCCGCGACGACGATCCGCCCGGCCGTGGCCCCGGCGGCCGCGACCAGCCCGGCGGTGTCGACGGGCTTGACCGAATAGCAGTCCACGACGCGGACCGGCAGGCCGACCCGGACGAGCAGGTCCGCCGCGCGCAGGCACTCGTGCAGCGTCACCCCGGCGCCGATCAGCGTCACCTGGTCTCCGGGCCCGGAACGGAGTACCTTCGAGCCCCCGACGGGGAACTTCTCGCCGTCGGGGTAAAGCCCCGGGTAGGCGCCGCGCGTGGTGCGCAGGTAGCTGATGCCGTTGATGCCCGCCATGGCGTCGACGAGCGCCGCGGTGCTCGTGCCATCGGCCGGGTAGAGCACCGTCGAGCCGTGCACGGCGCGCAGCATGGCCAGGTCTTCGAGTGCCATCTGCGACGGGCCGTCGGCGCCGATTTCGACGCCCGCGTGCGAGCCGACGAGCCGTACGTCGGCGCCGGAGATCGAGCCCATCCTGATGAAGTCGTAGGCCCGGGTGAGGAACGCCGCGAACGTCGAGGCGAACGGCTTGTAGCCGCAGACGGCGAGCCCGGTGGCGGCGGCCACCAGCTGCTGTTCGGCGATGAACATCTCGAAGTAGCGCTCCGGGTAGGCGTGCGCGAACTCGTCGGCGTGGGTGGAGTTGCTCACCTCACCGTCGAGCGCGACCACCTTCTGGTCCCGGCCGCCGAGCGCGACGAGGGCGTCGCCGTAGGCCTTGCGGGTGGCGACCTTGTCACCCACCGGGTAGGCGGGCCACTGCGCGCTCGCCGGGTTCTCCGCGTCGCGCTGCCGCGGGATCGTGCTCGGGTGCTCGGCCGCCGGCCCGGGCTCGGCGGGGACCGGGAGCGGCCCGCGGATCATCAGCTCGCGGACGCCGCCGAGCTCGGCGATCGCCCGCTCGGCCATGTCCGGCGGGAACGGCTTGCCGTGCCAGTCGGGGCTGTCCTCGACCTCGGAGAACCCCTTGCCCTTGATGGTCCTGGCCAGAATCACCGTGGGCTTGGTGCCCTTGGCGTTGTCCGCCGCCTCGGCGAGCGCATGGTCGACCGCGTCCAGGTCGTGCCCGTCGATGACAAGCACGTGCGCGCCGAACGCTTCCGCGCGCCGCGCGTAGGCGTCGAGCTCCCAGCCGAGGTCGGTGGGCCCGCGCTGGCCGAGCCGGTTGATGTCAGCGATAACGACAAGGTTGGACAGCCGGTAGTAGGACGCCTTGTCGAGCGCCTCCCAGATGGAGCCTTCGGCGAGCTCGCTGTCACCGCAGAGCACCCACACCCGGTACGGAAGCCGGTCCAGGTAGCGGCCGGCCAGCGCGACGCCGACGCCGTCCGGCAGACCCTGGCCGAGTGAGCCCGTCGCCACGTCGACCCAGGGCAGTATCGGCGTGGGGTGCCCCTCGAGCCGCTGGCCGAACCGCCGGTAGCCGTTCATCAGCTCGTCCTCAGAGACGGCGCCGACGGCCCGGAACACCGAGTAGAGCAGGGGGGACGCGTGTCCCTTGGAGAAGATCAGGTGGTCGTTGACCGGCAGCCGCGGATCGTCCCAGTCGTAGCGCAGGTGGCGGGCGACAAGAGCCGCGAGCAGGTCGGCCGCGGACATGCTTGAAGTGGGATGGCCGGATCCTGCGCTCGTCGAGCTGCGGATCGAGTCGACCCGCAGCTGTGCGGCCAGGTCGGCCACCACGTCGAGTGATATGTCGCTGGTGATTCCTGTGGTGGTCATAGCTGCACCCTCCCCACCGGGTGGCACTCCATGCCGGCCCTGCGGAGCGAACTGGCCGGCGAACCTGATGGGAGCGAGCGACCTGACGGTCCCGCTAGCGTGGCCGCCGCGCAGGTGGCAGTGTGGAGGGGTGGACACTGCACAGTCTGAGAAGGTCAGGACAGGGCTCGGCTTCTTCGCAGCCCTGGACCAGAGCGGCGGCAGCACACCCAAGGCTCTCGCCGAGTACGGCATACCGAAGGATGCCTACAGCACCGAGGACGAGATGTTCGATCTCGTGCACGCGATGCGCACCCGGGTGCTCACCAACCCTGCGTTCGACGGCAAGCGAGTGCTCGCCGCGATCCTGTTCGAGCAGACCATGGACAGGACCGTCGAGGGAGTCCCCACTGCCGAGTACCTGTGGTCGGCGAAGAACGTGGTCCCGATCCTCAAGGTAGACAAGGGGCTCGCCGCCGAGCAGGACGGCGTGCAGCTCATGAAGCCCATCGACACGCTCGATGAGCTGCTTGAGCGGGCGAACAAGAACCACGTCTTCGGCACCAAGATGCGGTCGGTGATCAACGACGCCAGTGAGGCGGGCATCGAGGCGATCGTCTACCAGCAGTTCGACTACGCTGCACGGATCCGCGCGGCTGGCCTGGTCCCGATCCTCGAGCCCGAGGTCAGCATCTCCAGCCTGCACAAGGAGTACGCCGAGACGCTGTTGCGCGACGCCATTACCAGGCACCTCGAGGGGCTGCCTGCCGAGGCGCGGATCATGCTCAAGCTGACCATCCCCACCGAGGTGGGCCTGTACGGCGAGCTGGCGGCCGACCCGCGGGTGCTCCGCGTCGTCGCTCTGTCGGGCGGCTACAGCCGTGACGAGGCCTGCGAGCTGCTGAAACGCGATTCCTCGCTGATCGCGAGCTTCTCCCGCGCGCTGCTCCAGGGGCTGACCGCGGAGCAGAGCGACGAGGAGTTCGGCGCCACGCTCGAGTCCTCGATCGAGGAAATCTACCGCGCGTCGGTGGACAAGCAGCCGGCCTGATAAGGGCTGCCACTAGTACACGGGCGCGGCGAGGCCGAGGCTCTCCCGGTGCCGCCAGGTCATGCCAGCGCCTCACCGCTCCCGTCTGCTGCCGCCCCGGCCTGCGAGTCACTATCCGACAATAGAGGGATAACGCGGTGATCGCCGGTTACCAGCGAGGCTGCTTGCGCTGATAGCCGGGGACGACGCGGCTCATGTAGCCGGTGTCGTCCCTGTTGCGCAGCCCGCAGGCCAGGTACTGCTCGTGCAGCCGGGCCAACTGGTCCCTGTCCAGCTCGACGCCGAGGCCAGCGCCGGACGGCACGGCGAGCGACCCGCCGCGGAACGTGAACGGGGTGCCCGCCACCACGTCCTGCGACTTCCATGGCCAGTGGGTGTCGCAGGCGTACGTCAGGTTGGGCACCGCGGCGGCCAGGTGGACCATCGCGGCCAGGCTGACGCCCAGGTGCGAGTTGGAGTGCATGGACAGTCCCAGTCCGAATGTCTCGCAGATCCCGGCGAGCAGCTGGGAGCGGCGCAGCCCGCCCCAATAGTGGTGGTCGGACAGGATGACCTGGACCGCGTTCGCGCGGATGGCGGGCGGCACGTGGCCGAAGGCGACCACGCACATGTTGGTGGCGAGCGGCATCGGTGCCTTGCGCGCCACCTCGGCCATGCCGTCGATGCCCGGCGTCGGGTCTTCCAGGTACTCAAGCACGCCGTCGAGCTGGCGGGCGACCTTGACCGACGTGTACGGGGTCCACGCGGCGTTCGGGTCCAGCCGCAGCGGATGATCGGGGAAGGCGTCGCGCAGCGCGCGGACCGCCTCGATCTCCTGCACCGGTGGGAACACCCCGCCCTTGAGCTTGAGCGCGGTGAAGCCGTAGCCGTCGACGAGCCGCCTGGCCTGGGCAACGATGCCGTCCGGGTCGAGCGCCTCGCCCCAGTCGTCGGCGTCGGCGCCCGGATGCTCGGCCCACTTGTAGAACAGGTAGGCAGAGAACGGCACGGCGTCGCGCACCGCGCCGCCGAGCAGGTCGGCGACCGGCCGGCCCGCCGCCTTGCCCTGGATGTCGAGGCAGGCCACCTCGAACGGCGAGAACACCCGGTCGGTCGCCGCGGTCTGCCCGACCAGGCCGGAGGAGACCAGCGTCTCAGCCGGGTGCAGGGCCTGGACCCGGCGGTAGATCTCCTCGGTGCGGTAGACGTCGACGCCCTCGATCGCCGCTGCGGCGGCGCGCAGCGCGGCCAGGTGCTTCTCATCCGCGTAGGTCTCGCCGAGGCCGGTCAGGCCGGCGTCGGTGGCGATTTCGATGATGGCGCGCAGCGCGAACGGCTCGTGCACGCCGACCGAGTTCAGCAGCGGCGGATCGGTGAACGCGACGGGGGTGACGGTGACGCCGGTGATGCGGATGCTCGTGGTCGTCATCGGCTGGTCAGCGCCCTGTGGTCATGGGATCGGCGGCCACCGTATCGGGCAGCGCGTCGAGCCCGGCGGCGAGGATGCGCGCCAGCTCCTCCCGGTGCTCAGGTGCCACCTCGGTGAGTGGCGGCCGGACGCCGCCGCTTGGATGCCCGGCGAGTTCGACGCCCGCCTTGATCAGCGAGACGGCGTACCCGGCGCCGCGCGCCCGCAGCCGGGCGAGCGGGTGGTAGAACGACCGCTCGAGCGCCTCGAGCGTCGCCAGGTCGCCGGCCTCGAGCGCGTCGTAGTAGCCGAGCGCGATCCGTGGCGCGAAGGCGAACGCGGCCGAGGAATACAGCGGCACGCCGATGGCGCGGTAGGCGCGCTGCGTCACCTCCGCCGTCGGCATCCCGTTGAAGAAGAGGAACGAGTTGTGGTCCACCTCATCGCGAACCGCGCGCACGATCCTGCTCATCAGGTCCAGGTCGCCCGCGCCGTCCTTGAAGCCGATGACTTGCGGCAGCTGGGCGACCGCGACCGCGCTGCGCTCGTCGAAGCGCGCGTTGGCCCGGTTGTAGACGATGGCGGGCAGGTCTTCCCTTGTCGCCTCCCGCACGTAGGCGACGAGTCCTGGCCCGCTCGCCTCTGTCAGGTAGGGCGGCAGCAGCAGCACCCCGTCGGCGCCCGCCGCGGCGGCCAGGTCACTGAACCGGCGTGCTGTCCGGACCGGACCGCCCGCGCCGGCGTATACCGGCACCCGGCCGCCGATGGCCGCCACGGCGGCCCGCACGACCTCGCCGTACTCGCCTGGCTCGAGCGCGCTGAACTCCCCGGTGCCGCAGGCGACGAACACCCCGCCGGCTCCCGCGTCCACGCCGCGGCCGATGTGCGCCGCGAGCTCGTCAAGATCAACCTCCCCGTCATCCAGGTACGGCGTGATCGGAAAGAACAGCAACCCGTTGAACATGACGTCCTTCGCCTCAGCCGGTGGTGACCTGACTGCCCGCAGGCATCCGCTCCCATGCTAGATCCCGCCTCAGGCGCCAGCTTCAGCCGACTCCGCATGCCGGTCAATGCGGGCAAAATGCCTGCTCAGGGCATTCGGGAATTACCGGGCAGGGTTGATAGTTGCAGACGCTGCAATTATTCTATGCGTGCAACTTGGAACCGGCCGGAAGATTTCGGTGAGCGCATCATGACCCTGACAGGGACTGCTCCCGTCGCGGAGACGCAGGTATCGCTGCGCGAGCGCAAGAAGCTGGCAACCCGCCGGCTGCTGCGGCGCGCGGCGCTCGAGCTTGTGTCGGAACGCGGCCTGGCCAATGTCACCGTCGAGGACATCGCCGAGGCGGCGGACGTGTCGCCGCGCACGTTCTTCAACTACTTCACGTCCAAGGAGGCCGTGCTTTTCGGCGGCGAACCGGACCGGGCCGCCAGGCTGCGCGAGGCGATCGCCACCAGCGCGCCCGGCCAGCCGGCCATCGACGCGCTGCGCACGGTGCTGGCCGCGGACGCCGAGGCCCGGGCCGACGAGCTCCGGTCGCTCGGCGGCGACCCCGCGGACTGGGTGCGGCGGATGAAGATGGCGCGCAGCGACCCGCAGGTGCGCGCCGCGCACGCGGCGCAGATGGCGATGATCGAGCGGGCCATCGCCGAGGGACTCGCTGACCGGCTCGGCGCGGATCCCGACAGCGACCCCTACCCGCTGGTACTTGCCGCCGCCTCCGTTGGCATCTTCCGCGCCTGCATGGCGTTCTGGGGCGGCTCCGCCGGCGCGGTCCCGCTCGGCCAGCTCGTTGAGCAGGCGTTCCGGGGACTCGCGGAGGGCCTGCCGGAAGACAGCGCCTTCCGTGGCATTCAGGCAACAGTGACAGGACAGAACGTGACAGACAGGAGGGACCGCTGATGGCATCGGCCACCCCCGTGCCCGCGGAGGGACCGCGGTCGGCAATGACGGACGACTACGCCGGCGGCGCGCTGCCGGGGCTCGGCCGCCGCCGCATCCTGCTCATCATCGGCGCGCTGATGTGCGGCATGCTGCTCGCCGCGCTTGACCAGACGATCGTGTCCACGGCGCTGCCGACCATCGTCGGCGACCTCGGCGGCGGCTCGCACATCGCGTGGGTGATCACCTCGTACCTGCTGGCCACCACGGTGTCCACCCCGCTGTGGGGCAAGCTCGGCGACATGTACGGCAGGAAGGTCTTCTTCCAGGCCGCCATCGTCATCTTCCTCATCGGCTCGGTACTGTCCGGCCTCAGCACCTCGATGGTCATGCTCATCGCGTTCCGCGCGGTCCAGGGCCTCGGCAGCGGCGGCCTGATGGTCGGCGCCCAGGCGATCGTCGGGGACGTGGTCTCGCCTCGCGAGCGCGGGAAGTACCAGGGACTGTTCGGCGCGACCTTCGGCCTGGCCAGCGTGGTCGGCCCGCTGCTCGGCGGCGTCTTCGTGGACAACCTGAGCTGGCGCTGGATCTTCTACATCAACATCCCGATCGGCGCGATCGCGCTCGTCGTGGTCGCCAGCCAGGTTCCGGGCAGGCTGCGCCGGGTGCACCACAAGATCGACTACCTGGGCACGATCCTGCTGTCGCTCGCCACCACCGCGCTGATCCTGCTGACCAGCCTCGGCGGCACCACCTACCGGTGGGCGTCCGCGCCGATCTACACCCTCGGCATCGCCGGGGCCGTGCTGATCGTGGCGTTCGTGTTCGCCGAGCGGCGGGCGGACGAGCCCATTCTGCCGCTGCACCTGTTCACCAACCGGGTATTCTCCGTGACCAGCCTGGTGGGCTTCGTCGTCGGCTTCGGCATGTTCGGCGCGATCGCCTTCCTGCCCGCGTTCTTCCAGGTGGTCAGGGGCATCTCGCCCACGATCTCCGGCTTGTACCTGCTGCCGATGATGGCCGGCGTGCTCGCGGTCTCGATCGGTTCCGGGCAGGTCATCGCGCGGACCGGCAAGTACCGGTACTTCCCGATCGCGGGCACGGCCCTGATGACGCTCGGCCTGTACCTGATCTCGCTGATGAGCCCCACGACGTCCACCCTGCAGGACTCGCTGTCCATGCTGCTGCTCGGCATGGGCCTGGGCGGTGTCATGCAGGTGCTGGTGATCATCGTGCAGAACGGCGTCCCGCACAGCGAGCTCGGCGTGGCCACCTCGGGGGCGACGTTCTTCCGCTCGATCGGCGGCTCCTTCGGCACCGCGATCTTCGGCGCCATCTTCGCCAACGTGCTCGTCGGCAACCTGGCAAGCCATCTGCACGGGATCGGCCTGCCCGGGGGCTTCAGCACCAGCGACATCACGCCGGCGACGCTCGCCAAGCTGCCCGCCGTGGTGCACGAGGGCTTCGTGGCCGGCTACGCCGAGTCGATCCAGACGGTGTTCCTCGTCGCGGTGCCGATCGCCGCGATCGCCTTCTTCGCCACCTGGCTGATCCCGCAGGTGGAGCTGAAGCAGTGGGCGGCGCCCGCCACCGCTCCCGCGGCCGGCGCCCAGCCCCCGGCGGTCACCGGAACCGTGGCAGACAGCGCAGTCGCCGAGAACCAGGCGGATGCTCCCGCCAGCCCGAACGGCCACAAACGCCGGCCAGTGTCGCCGGAGTCGCTAGACCCGCAAGACGCCGGCCGCCTAGACGACTAACCGTCCCGGAACGCCGGGCGGGCCTGACCCTGTCCGCCTGGCGTCACGGTGGCTACCGGTAGCGGAAGCCGTCGAGGAAGCGGCGGAACACGCCGCCCTCGCGAGTCAGCGGCGGCGCGGCCGGCGCGACGGCGCGCTGGGTGGCGATGGGCTTGTCGTAATCGGTCCTGGCGATGGCGTCGACGACCTGTGCCTCGTCGAAGTCCTCGGAGCCCGCGATGACCGGCACGTACCCGACGAGCATCCCGTCGAGCATCACCTGGGCCTCAAGCCCCGCGGTGCCGTCGTTGTCCCACTCTGCCTCGCGTCCGCCTGGCAGCGACACGCGCACTCCGAACTCAGTGGTGCCCCGCAGCAGGTGTGCGTTGACGCCACGGTCGCGAAGGGCGTCGACGACGCGGCGCGCCCTGAACTCGTCCATGTCCGGACGGTAACCCCCGTTCCTGAACGTGCACTGAAGGTTGCCTCTGACCCAGTCACAGGCTACCCCGCAGGGCTAACCGGGCACCGAGACCTCGAACTCGGCGAGTGCGCGGGCGATCGTGGCCGGGTCGAACCCGGCCGCGAGCGCGCTGAGCGCGGCGTCCAGGTAGGCGGTCAGGTCGTTGTCCGCCCGGGCCGACCAGCGGTCATAGGCGGCGCGGCAGGCGGCGAGTGCCGAGCGGCCGATGGTCAGCGGGTAGAGCGAGCCGGGCGGCTGGCCGAGGCGGCGCCCGGCGAACTCGCTGATCGCCCGTTCCCAGGCCTCGTAGTGCTCGGCGGCGCTGAACGACAGCGCGGGCACCGTCGCGATCAGGTGCATCCGCATCCGCATCTCCGGCACGTCGTCGGCGTGGTAGTGGTTGGCCGCGCCCACCGCATTCCTGATCGCGTCCATCATCGGCACGTCGTCGGGTACCGACGCCAGGGCAGCCCTGATCGTCTCCACCTCGGTCTCGAACTCGGCCCACAGCACGCTCGCCTTGGTGGTGAAGTACCGGAAGAACGTGCGCTCGCTGACGCCGGCCTCGGCTGCGATCTGCTCGATGGTGGTGCTTTCGAAGCCGTCCTCGGCGAACAGGCGCAGCGCGATGAGCCGCAACTCGCGCCGGCTGGTGGACGGCGGCCGCCCGCGGCGGGCACCCGCCTGATCGGCAGCGCCTTGCTCGGTCATTCCCGAACCTCCCCCGTGAACCTCCGAACCTCCCCGTGGCACCCAGGCCCCGCCCCCCGCCTTTTGGCAGGTGCTGCCATTAACATGTTAACATCCGGGCATTACGTCACTGGCTGTAAGGAGTACCCCGCATTGACCACAAGCCGTGACGGCCGCGAGCCGCTCGCCAACGTCAGGGACCGCGTGCAGGCCCGGGTCGTGGGCCGGGAGAGGGAACTCGCACTGCTGCTCGCCGCGGTCGCGGCGGGCCGTGACGTCCTCCTCGAGGGCCCGCCGGGCACAAGCAAGTCCACGCTGCTGCGCGCGATCACCGCGGAGTGGGGCATCCCGCTGGTGTTCGTCGAAGGCAACGCGGATCTCACCCCTGCCAAGCTGGTCGGGCACCACAATCCGGCCAGGGTGCTCCGCGAGGACTACAGCCCGGCGAACTTCGTCGACGGCCCGCTGGTCGAGGCGATGCGCGCGGGCGGCTTCCTCTACATCGAGGAGTTCAACAGGGCGCCGGAGGACACGATCAACACGCTGCTCACCGCGATGGCCGAACGGCGCATCGCGGTGCCGCGGGCCGGCGAGGTCGTCGCGCGCGACACCTTCCGGGTGATCGCCTCGATGAACCCCTACGACAACATCGGCACCACCCGACTGTCCACCTCCGTGCACGACCGGCTGTGCCGCCTCGCGATCACCTACCAGGACGCGGCGGCCGAGCGCGGCATCGTCACGCTCCGCGCCCCGGTCCCCGACCTCAAGCCCGCCGTCTACGAGCGCCTGGTCGCCGATGCCGTCGCCGTCACCCGCGCCACGCGGCAGCACGAGGACATCAGGCAGGGCAGCTCCGTCCGCGGCGCCATCGACCTGACTCTGGTCGCCGGGCAGCTGTTGAAGCTCGATACACCTGCTTCCGAGAGTGAAACCCCAGGGCGCGGCGATGCAGCGGAGCAGTCCCACCGGGACACCGTCTACGACGCCATGGTCGTCGCGCTGTCCGGCCGGATCTTCCTCGACGAGACCGTAGACGTCACGCCCGAACAGGTGCTCCGCCAGATCTGGGAGGACCACTTCATTCTTGACCCCGCGGCCGCGGCCCCCGGTTGAAGAGCGGTCGAGGCTGACTCGCCGCTGCGCCGCGAGTCAGGCTCGGCGCGCCGCCCGGATCGGGCACACCAGCTCAAGCCACTGCGCCGCAAGCCGAAGACGCTGACCGAGGAACCGTCACTGGTCGACGCCGCACCGCCGCGTGGCGCCGCAGGCGGGCTGACGATAAGCGGGGAACCAGGAACCCGTTCCGGAAAACCCAAGACCTCGGCCGGCAGTGGCGGGCCATCGACCACCGACGAGCGGGCGGCGCTGGTGTCGCCGTCAGGCCTCGACGGCGCGCAGGCGGCGCCGGATCCGGAGACGCTGCGCCGGGCGAGGGAGATAGCGGCGCGGCTGGCGATGCCGCGGCCGCGCACCGACCGCACTGCGCGCCGCGGCCGCGGCGAGGTCGCGAGCGTCCCGTACCGCGGCGGCTCGGACGACATCGACCTGGACCGGACCCTGGAGCAGCTCACCGAGCACCCGGTGCCGGAGGACGAGGACATCGTGGTGCGCGAGCGGGTCACCACCGCCCGTTCTGTGGTGCTACTCGTCGATGTGTCGGGTTCGATGCGCGGCGAGCGGGTGCGTACCGCGGCGGCCGCCGTCGGCGCGCTGGCCGCCGAGCTGGCCAGGGACAACCTGGCGGTGATCGCGTTCTGGTCCGACGCGGCGGTGCTCTCCCACCTGGGACAGCGCGTGCCGCCCGAGCGGCTCGTCGAGTCGATGCTGCGGATACCCGCACGCGGGCTCACCAACCTGGCGTTCCCGCTGCAGGCGGCGCGGCGCGAACTGTCCCGCGTCCCGGCGCGGGAGGCGCGGGTCGTGCTGCTTTCCGACTGCGTGCACAACGCAGGGCCTGATCCGCGACCGATGGCCGCGCGGCTGCCCAGGCTCGACGTCCTGCTCGACACGACGGGCGAGCAGGACCCCGATCTCGCACGGGACCTGGCACGGCTCGGCAGGGGCCGGCTTCGGCAGGCACGGAGCTACCGCGACGTGGCCCCCGCCCTGTCCGCCTTCTTCGCGGGCTGACCTACCCGGCATTGTTGTGGATCGTCAGGAGGGCGGTAGCCCTCCTGACGATCCACCATCTGGCGGTGGCAACCCTCTTGTCCGCCAGAGTCTTGGAGGTCAGGCCTTGTCCAGGGCGCTCTGCAGCGACTGGATGTAGCCGGAACTGGTGTAACTCGCGCCGCTCACCGCGTCGATGCGAGCGCTTTGCGCCGCGAGGGCCTCGGCGGTCAGCTTCGGCAGGGCGGTCGAGTCGATCTGTGCGCTCGTCGTGCCCTCGTCGGTGTGCTGCAGCACCGTGATCTCGGTGATCTTGGTGCCGGTCAGCGTGACTTGGACCTGCATGGGGCCGTACTGGGTGTTCTCGACGGCGCCGGTGAGTGTCCGCTTCGTCGCCATCATGCCCGTGCCGGTCTTCTTGCCGGTGCCCGAGCCCATGCCGGACTTCTTGCTGCCCGACCCCATGCCGGTCTTCTTGCTGGTGCTCTTGCCGGTACCCATGGTGCCCATGTGGGACGGGGTGGTCGGCATCATGGACCCGGACCCGCCCATCGGCGCCGCGGAGGCCGTGCCCGGGTTGCTCGGCGTGCCGAGCGCGGCCACCCCGGCGAGCGAGTGCGTCTTGAACGAGAAAAGCGCGGCGAGGCCGGCGGCGGTGCCGCCGAGAGTCAGGATGGCGCGGCGCATGAAACCTCCAAGGGGTCCGGCTGCGTGGCGGGGTCAGAAGCTGCGGGGCGGGCTCAGAAGGCGAACGACTCGTGGTGGATGCGGCGGCGCGGTATGCCTGCCGCGCGCAGCGAGCGCACGGCGGCCTCGGTCATGCCGGGCGGTCCGCACACGTAGGCCTCGTACCGGTGCAGGCCAGGCACCAGCCGCTGCAGGCAGTCGGCGGAGAGCGGGTCGTAGCCGAGCCGGTCCCTGGCGCCGATCAGGTAGTGCAGCGTCGCGTTCCTGTCCGCGGCGATCGCGTCGAGTTCCCTGCTGAACACCACGTCGCGCGGGTGACTGGCACGGTAAAGCAGCGTGATGCCGTCCGACATCCGGCTCGGCAGCGCGGCGAACATCGCCCGGATCGGGGTGATGCCGACGCCGCCGGCGATCAGCAGCACTCGGCGGCCGCTGAGCGCGGGCGTGAACGCGCCGTACGGTCCCTCGGCGATGATCCTGGTGCCCGGCGCCAGGGAGGCCATGGCGTCGCTGTGCTCGCCGCGGGCCTTGACGGTGATCCGCATCAGGTCCGTCTGCGGCATCGCGGACAGCGAGTACGGGTGGGACTGCCACCACAGCTCGCGGGTGAGGAAGCGCCAGCGGAAGAACTGCCCCGGCTCGGCGCGGAGCCGGTCGAAGTCGCGGCCCGCCACGAACACCGACACGATGCCGGGTCCTTCCGGTCGCACGTGCTGCACGGTGAACCGGTGCCTGGCGGCGCGGCGCAGCGGCGTGAGGATGCGGTACCAGACGATCAGCGCACCGACCATCGCGTACAGCGCCGACCAGGCGATCCGCGCCTTCGCGTTGGCCGCGAAGTCGGCGCCGTCGGCGAACTGGTGGCTGAACGCGAGTGCGATCGCCAGGTAGGTGTACAGGTGCGCGTAGTACCAGGTCTCGTAGGACAGGCGGCGGCGCGCGGCCCTGGCGGAGGAGAAGCCGATGCCGAGCAGCAGGAACCACGCGACGGTCGCCATCAGCACGTCGGGGTAGGAGGTGAGCAGCGTGATGCTCTCGCTCGTCACCTTCTCGTGCGCGGTGACCGCGTAGCCCCACACGATGAACAGGACGTGACCGGTGACCAGGGTGATCACGTACTTGCCTCCCGCGGCGTGCCAGCGGGCAAGCCGGTCGCTGCCGATCCGCCGCTCGAGCGGCGGCAGCCGGGCCATCAGCCCGACAAGGACGACGAATCCGTAGCCGGCGAGCAGGCCGAGCACCCGGCCGGCCGCGGTGAGCAGCTCGCCGGTGCCGGAGATCCGCGGGTTGTCCCGCCACCACAGGGCGATGACGGCGGCGGCGCCGAGGCCGATGACGGCGAGGACGAGACTGGGCAGCACGGCCCGCGCGGTGCCGCGGCCAGGAACGAGCGGCTTGCCCTTGACGGTGGCTGGCGGCGCCAGCCGGTGACCGGGCGCCGGCCGGAGCTGGGCGGTCGTCCGGTCCAGCAGCGTGTCCCGCCTGAGCTGGTCCGTCGTGCGAACCGGGAAAGTATTACCCGGACCTGGCGGCCCGTTCCGCCGCACCGGGCCAGGCGCGGCGGGCAGCGGCCCCGTCTGGCGCCTCGGCAGCAGGCCGGCCGGCGCTCGTCCACCCGGCGGGTCTGGCCACACCGGAGTCGCCTGCGCTATCGGTCCCGACGGGTGCCCCGGCCACATCCCCTGCTGGGGCGGAGCCGGCGGAGCAGGAGTACGCGCTCCCGGAGGCCAGCCACGTCCCGCCGGGTACCGGCCGGCCGGATTGCGGTTCGGGGCTGCCATCGAGCTCCTCTCGGGTCGGGTGTCCGGCCGTGGAGCGACCGAAATGTTCCTTCCACCCTTCATACGTGCCTGTTCGCGGGCCGGTTCGTGACCAGAGCAGCACGTAAGCCTTCGATAAGGATTCGCAGGCCGGCGGGCAGGCCGCGGTGCGTCCCGCCAGCATCCCGTCGATCGTTATCGCAAAATTGCGGAAACTGCGCAGTTTTTTGCAGTAAATCATTGCAGCCTAGTCTTGCGATAGCCTCGTCGTTCGGCTGCGCTTGCACGGAATCTGCTTACCAACTCGTTATCAGAGTGGCAACAAGCCACTGAGCTGCGAATTCCTTCCGCGATCTTCGTCGTAAGTTTTCCTTAATCGGTAAATCTCATCCAGATTCAAGTTCAGATATTGCAAGGGGATGTTAGGAAGTTTACCGTCAACGTCGAAGGCGCCGCTGAAGTCCGGCGTTCCCCGTCGAGAGGAGCAATGGTGTTCCACTCTGTCCGAAATCTGAGGCGGATGCTCGCATTGAGCATCGGCACCGTCTCGCTGGCGGCCGCGAGCGTCGCGGCCGTGGCGATCCAGCCGGCGTTCGCGGCGGCGACCGGAGGCAGTGGCGCAAGCCTGCCGTACACCGAGGTTCAGGCCGAGAGTTCCGCGACTAACGGCACGGTCATCGGCCCGAGCTACACCCAGGGCCAGCTCGCCGACGAGGCTTCTGGCCGCAAGGCGGTGACTCTCCAGGGCTCCGGCCAGTACGTCACCTTCACCACGCCGGTGGCGACCAATTCCATCGACTTCCGGTACAGCATTCCGGACACGTCGGGCGGCTCCGTTTACACAGCCCCACTATCGCTCTACATCAACGGAACCAAGCAGGCCGACTTCACCCTGACCAACGCCTATAGCTGGTATTACGGCAGCTACCCGTTCACCAACTCGCCTGGCAGCAACCCGCATCACTTCTACGACGAGGTGCACCGGCTATTTTCCGCCACTTATCCGGCCGGCACCACCTTCAAGCTGCAGGTCGACTCGGAGGACACCGCGTCCTCCTACACGGTCGACTTCGCCGATTTCGAGCAGGTCGGCTCGGCGCTGACGCAGCCGTCCGGCTCGGTTTCCGTGACGAGCGAAGGCGCGGACTCAAGCGGCGTGAACGACTCGACGAACGCGTTCAACGCCGCGATCTCCGCGGCGGGCGCGGGCGGGACCGTCTGGATACCGCCGGGTACCTACAACATCCCCGGCCACATCGCGGTCAACAACGTGACGATCGCCGGCGCGGGCACGTGGTACTCCACCGTCACCGGCACGGCGCCCGGCTTCTACGGCAACTCGGCGCCGAACCCGAGCAGCAACGTGCACCTGCAGAACTTCGCCATCTCCGGCAACGCCCAGGTGCGCGACGATAGCGCTCAGGTCAACGGCATCGGCGGTGCGCTGAGCAACTCCACCGTGTCGAACATCTGGATCGAGCACATGAAGGTCGGCGCCTGGATGGACGGGCCGATGACCAGCCTGACCTTCAGCGGCATGCGCATCCGCGACACCACGGCGGACGGCATCAACCTGCACGGCGGCGTCACCAACTCGACCATCACCAACAGCGACATCCGCAACACCGGCGACGACGGCATCGCGCTGTGGGCGGACTCGAGCATCGGCGCGGACTCCGGCGACACGATCTCCAATAACACCGTCCAGTACCCGATGCTCGCCAACGGCATCGCGGTCTACGGCGGCAACAGCAACACCGTCAGCGGCAACCTGGTCGTCGACTCTGGCATCACCCAGGGCGGCGGCATCCACGTCGGCCAGCGCTTCACTTCCACCCCGGTCGGCCTGACCACGATCTCTAACAACACGATGATCCGCGACGGCGACCTCGACCCGAACTGGCAGTTCGGTGTCGGCGCGCTGTGGTTCGACGGCAGCCAGGGCTGGGGCCCGGGCCCGATCAACGTGAGCAACGCGCTGATCGAGCAGAGCCCGTACGAGGCCATCCAGTGGGTCGAGGGCACGATCAGCAACGTCAGCCTGAACAACGTGTCCATCGCCGGCGCCGGCACCTTCGCCCTGCAGGAGCAGACCGGCGGCACCGCCACGCTCACCAACGTCACGGCCACCGGCGTGGCGCAGTCCGTCGCGCCGAGCTACAGCTGTGAGGGCGGCAACTTCGTCATCACCGATGGCGGCGGCAACTCCGGCATCACCCCGACGCAGTGCAACGGCTGGCCGGCCCCGGTTTACCCGCCCTACCCGGTCACCGGCGTCAACACCAGCCCGAGCGCGCTGAGCTTCGGCACGGCCGCGACCGGCACCACCACCGCCGCGCAGACCGTGACGGTCGCCAACCCGACCAGCGCGGCCGCAGCGGTCTCGTCCATCGCCGCCAGCGGCGACTTCTCGCAGACCAACACCTGCGGTTCATCGATCGCGGCAAACAGCTCGTGCACGGTTAGCGTCAAGTTCTCGCCGACGGCAACCGGCACGCGCACCGGGACCCTCACGGTCAACGCCGGCGGCGTCACCAACACGGTGAGCCTGTCCGGTACCGGCATCGCGCCGGGGCCGGTGCTGAACGCCGCGCCGGGCAGCCTGTCCTTCGCTGGCACGGTTGTCGGGACAAGCGCCGCCACCCAGACGGTGACGGTGACCAACTCGGGCACCGCCGCCGCGACCGTCTCCGGCGTCGCGGTGACCGGGGACTTCAGCCAGACCAGCAACTGCACCAGCATCGCGGTCGGCGGGTCCTGCACGGTGACCGTCACGTTCACGCCCACCGCCGCCGGGTCGCGCACCGGCACCCTGACGGTGACCAGCAACGCCAACAACAGCCCGGTCACCGTCGCGCTGACCGGTTCCGGCATCGGGAGCACCACCAACATCGCGGCCGGCCAGCCGGCCTCCGCAAGCTCGGCCAACAGCCCCTACGTCGCCGCCAACATCACGGACGCCGACCCCTCCACCTACTGGGAAAGCGCCAACGGCTCGTTCCCGCAGTGGGCACAGGTCGACCTCGGCCAGAGCTACAGCATCGGCAAGATCACGCTGAGGCTCCCGCCGTCGACCGCCTGGGGTGCGCGGACGCAGACCCTGTCGGTGCTCGGCTCCACGGACGGCTCGAACTTCTCGACCATCGTGGGTTCGGCCGGGTACACCTTCGACCCGAACGCCAACAACAACACCGTCACCATCACGTCCAATGCGACTACCGCCAGGTACGTCCGGGTGAACATCACCGCGAACACTGGCTGGCCGGCCGGCCAGCTCTCGGACTTCGCGGTCTTCCCCGCCTCCGGCGGTGGCGGTTCGTCGGCGACCCTGGCGACGAGCCCGTCCTCGCTGACCTATCCCAGCCAGGCACTCAACACGACAAGCGCCGCCCAGACGGTGACGGTGACCAACACGGGAACCGCGGCTGCGACGGTATCGAGCATCGCTGCCAGCGGCGACTTCGCGCAGACCAGCAACTGCGGGACGTCGATCGCGGCGGGCGGCTCCTGCACGGTGAGCGTCACGTTCACGCCCACCGCGTCCGGAACCCGCACCGGCAGCCTGACGATGACAAGCAACGCGACGAACAGCCCGACCACGGTCGCGCTGTCCGGCACCGGCGCGGGTACCACGCCAACCAACCTGTCGCAGAACCAGCCGGCCTCGGCGAGCGGATACACCCAGACGTACGTGCCCGCCAACGCCGTGGACGGCAACACCAGCACCTACTGGGAGAGCACGGACAACGCCTTCCCGCAGTGGTTCCAGGTTGACCTGGGCGCGTCGAAGAGCTTCAGCAGGCTCGTGCTCGACCTCCCGCCATCCACCTCATGGGCGACAAGGACGCAGACGCTGTCGATCCAGGGGAGCACCGACGGCTCGACTTTCACCACGATCGTCGCGTCGGCCAACTACACCTTCAACCCCTCGACCGGCAACACGGTCACGATCACGTTCCCCGCCGCCAGCTACCGCTACGTGCGGGCCAACTTCACCGCCAACACGGGGTGGCCAGCCGGGCAGCTCTCCGAGTTCCAGGTCTGGAGCAGTTGAGATAACCAAGTACGCGAGGTAAGCCGGGGCCAGCTTCCCGGCTCTGGGGGCGGGCGCGGCAGCGCACGCCCCCCCTCGCATAATGCGAAATGCCGTGCGCTGCCGCTCGACCGGTAGCCAAAATGCTGCCCGTCCTTGGCGAGACGCCGTGCGCCGGTGACCATTGCACCGGATCACCCCAGGACCAAAAGAACCTGGTCCCCACCCTCCGGCGCGTGGCCCGGCCCTTGCGGGCTGTTCCCAACGCGGCGTGCGGCGCCTCCCCATCTGGAGCTAACCGCATCGCGAACCGAGGCGCCATCCCCGAATCAGGGGGTGCACCTGACGGAACCCGCGTGCTTAGACTGGCCCGGTGGCCACGCACGTCAGTACCGCGTCCGGCCAGGTCATCCGGCTCACCGAAGGCAGCCAGCTGGTGTTCGGGCGAGGACCCGAGGTAGACCTGGCGATTTCCGCTGGGCGCGGACTCTCCCGGCGTGCCGGGATCATCAGGACGACCCCCGAAGGTGCCTGGATCGCCAACATCAGCCGGACGCACGCGCTGTACGTGGCGGGCGACGGATACCGGATCCGGCTGCCGCGGGTGGAGGGCGACGGAGAACCGGCCGGCGGCTGGCTGGTCCACGCGGGCACGGCGATGGTCGGCTCCCGTGCCATGCTCGACGACGGGCTGCAGATCGCGGTCATGGTCCCCGGGCGGCACCGGCGCACGGCCGGGGCGGCCGACGCGGAGCCCGCCGCGAGCCCTGCCGCGCCCGAGGGCGACGGCACGGTGCTGCCGCTCTACCTGGACCCCAAGACCAAGCTCTTCCTCGTCGCGCTGATGTGGTGCCGGCCATGGCTCACCGACCCGGGCGCGACGTCGCCGCTACCGCGCACGCCGGAGATCGCCAGGGCGGCGCTTGAGGTGACCGGCGCGCACCACGAACTCGAGCGGTTCGAGACCGACCAGGAGTTCCGCGACCGGCTGGCCGCGCGCGTCGCCGAGCACCTCAAGGTGCTGCGCCGCAAGATCACCGAGCGCGGCCTCGCCGGGCCTGATGTCCGCCTGTCGGATGAGGTCGCCGTCCGGGTGCTCATCGAGCACGGCATCGTCGCGCCAAGCGACCTCCGGCTGCTTGCCGACCCTGCCTGGTGCTCCCGTCAGGAGGACCTCTGGTGGACCAGGGAGTTATGCGGGCGGCGGGCCGGATCCGCCCGGCGGCGGCGGGTGCAGCGCGCCGGCGTTGACGAGGAACGACGCACGGGCGGTCGGCTCGCCGGCGGCGGTGACGAACACCTGGTAGGTCCCCGGGGGTATCAGGCCTTTGAAGAAGATATGCCCCTGGTCGACGGCGTAGTTGAAGGTGCCGTTCAGGTCGGTGACCGTCGCGAGTGACGAGACGCCATGACCGGCGAGCCCGACCGTCACGGGGGTGAAGGGCCGGTAGCCGGTGCCGTGGATGATGTACACGGTGTCGCCGTCGCCCATCGGCTGGCTGAGGCAGATTTCCGGCGTGGTGCCCACGGTGGTGGTCGCACACGGGAGAGGGCTGGCCGCCGGGCCGAGGGTGGCGCTCGACCCCGGCGCCTTCGCTTCGCCGGACTGCAGCGCGAGGCCCAGGCCGATGCCCGCGCCGAGCAGGGCGATGGCCACGGCAGCCCAGATCCCGGTTGGCAGCGTCCCCCGGCCGCCAGGATGCGTGCGGCCCGCGTGACCGGGCAGCAGGCGCCGGACGGGTACCCGGGCCGGCCGGCTGTCCGGCGATTCGCGCCCGAGGTTGTAGCCGTCGAGCGAGTGAAAGCCGGGCAGTGCGGTGTGCGAGCCCGACGTGGCATCCTCGGGCGCCGAACGGACACCCGAGCCGTCCGTCGCGTCGCCTGCGGGCTCGTCGCCGAAGTCACTGCGGCCGGCTCCGGCCGGCGGGACCGGGCTGTTCTGGTACTCCGCGATCAGCGTCATCGCGGACTCGGGCAGGTAGGAGTGCCCGGGACCAGACGGGAGGGAAAAGGAGCCGAGGCTGCCGAGAATCGCGCTGTCTGTCGGCCGGTCCCGCGGCACGCGCTCCAGGCAGGCGGTGATCAGGGCGTCTAGTTCCTTTGGCATGCCGGTCAGGTCGGGCGGCTCGGTGGCGAGCCGGACCAGGATGTCCATCACCGTCTCGCCCCGGTAGGGCGGATGGCCGGTCGCCGCGTACACGAGCGTCGCGCCGAGCGAGAAGACGTCGCTGGCCGGCGAGGCCTGCGTGGCGTCCCTGGCCTGCTCGGGCGCCATGTACGCGGGCGTGCCCGCCGCGCCGCGGGTGGTGGTGAGCTGCACCCGCTCGGCCGCCCGGGCCACGCCGAAGTCGATGACCCGCGGCCCGTCCGGCGCCACGAGCACGTTCGACGGCTTGACGTCGCGGTGCAGCAGTCCCGCGCCGTGGATGGACTGCAGCGCCTCGGCGCAGCCCGCGGCGAGCCAGCGCACGGCGGGTACCGGCAGCGGACCCGTCTTGCGGACCAGCGTGGTCAGCGACGGCGCGGGGACATAGGCGGTGGCGACCCAGGGCAGGTCGGCGTCGGCGTCCGCCTCGATGACCGAGGCGGTGAACACCCCGCTTACCCGGCGTGCCGCCGCGACCTCACGGGCGAACCTGGCGCGGAAGCCAGCCTCCTCGGCCAGTTCGACCCTGATGGTCTTCACCGCCACCAGGCGGCCGGCCGCCGAACGGGCGAGAAACACCTGTCCCATCGCTCCGGCCCCGAGCTTTCCGATGATGGCGTAGGGGCCGATGCGATCCGGATCCCAGCGCCGCAGCGGCTGGACAATCGTTTGCGGCATCGTTCGGTTCGCCTCCCCTCGCGACAATCATGCACATTCGCTTGGGGTGTGACGTGCACCCGGGAAAAGACCGGCCCCGGCGACCACGATATGACCCGTTCGGGTGGTGTGGGAATAGTGCGAAGGTGCGGACTTTCGGGTTGTCCGGCCGCCGCGCGGCGGCGCCCCCGCGTGCCCTCGCCGCCAGCACGATGGCCACGACCACCGCGGCGACCGCTGGCACCGTGCCGCAGAAGGCCATGCCCGCCCGCGCGCCAAAGTGGCTGGTGATCTCGCCGACGGTGAGCGCGCCGATGGGCGTGCCGCCGATGAAGGCCAGCATGTAAAGGCCCATGACACGGCCGCGCATCTCCGGATCCACGGCGAGCTGGACGGCCGAGTTGGCCATCGCCTGGCAGATCAGGTTAACCAGGCCCATGGCGGCGAGCAGCACGGCGAAGACGGCGATGCCCGGTGCCAGCGCCCCGGCGACCTGGAGCACGCCGAACAGCGCCGCGCAGCTCACGATCGCGCGGGTCCGCGGCCTGGCGCCCGCGGCTGCGAGCACCGCGCCGGCCGCCGAGCCGAGCCCGAGAACGATGTTGAACAGGCCGTAGGTGCTCGCATCGTCCCCGTACGCCGACTTCGCCATGGCGGTGAGCACGATCGGGAAGTTGAGGCCGAACGTGCCGAGCACGCCGACGAGGAAGATCGTCCACAGAATCTCCGGCCGGCGCCACACGTACGCGGCGGCCTCGCGCGCCGCGCGCGGTGAGCGGGCGGCGGAGGCGGCGGGGGCGGCGGACGGCTGCAGGCCGGCAGGTCGCAGCAGGAGCAGGCCGACGGTAGGGCCGAGGTAGCAGGCGGCGTTGGCGGCGAACACCCAGCCGGTGCCCGCGCACACGATGAGGACGCTGGCGAGGGCCGGCCCGACGAGCCGTGCGGCCTGGAACGCCGCGGCGTTCAGCGAGATGGCCGCGCGGAGCTGGCCCTCCGGCACCACGTCGGTGACGAACGCCTGCCGCGCGGGCACGTCGAACGCGAAGATCACCCCGCTCAGCAGCGCGAACACGTACACGTCGGCGGCGGTGACCGCGCCGGCGATGGTGATGACCGCAAGTAGCGCGGTGCTGACGGCGTTCAGCGTCTGCGTGATCAGCAGGATGCGCCGCTTAGACAGCCGGTCGGCCGCGATCCCCGCGTGCATGCCGAGCAGCAGTATCGGACCGAACTGCAGGGCCATCGTCACGCCGACGGCGGCCGAACTGCGCGTGAGGCTGAAGATCAGCCAGTCCTGGGCGATGCTCTGCATCCACGACCCGGTGTTGGCCAGGCTCTGGCCGGCGAGGTAGATCCGGTAGCTGCGCACGGTGAGGGCGGCGAAGGCGCCCCTCGGTTGCCGAATCGCCTCGGCGGTAGTCACTGGGAACGCCTTCCTGCTCGTCTTAGTTGTCTTTAGGCATTCTCTGCCACCTGCGATTTATGTGGAACGGCAATCATCTGCCTAACTGTTATTGTGAATCGTTATGACTGGCTATGACCCGCAGCTGCTCACCACGTTCCTTGCCGTCGAGCAGACGGGCAGCTTCACCCGTGCCGCGGCCCGGCTCGGCCTGCAGCAGCCGACCGTCAGCCAGCACATCCGCCGCCTAGAGCAGCAGGTCGGCAGGACCCTGGTGCTGCGCGACACGCACTCGGTGTCGCTGACCGCCGACGGCGAGGCGATGATCGGGTTCGCGCGCAACATCCTGGCCGCCTCCGAGCAGGCGGCGGCCTACTTCAGCGGCTCGCGGCCGCGCGGGCGGCTGCGGATCGGCATCGCCGACGACCTGGCGCTCACCCGGCTGCCGCAGATCCTGCGCGACTTTCGCAGGGACAACCCGCTCGTCGACTTCGACCTGATCGTCGACCAGAGCGGCCTGCTGCACCAGCGCCTGGAGGGGGACAAGCTCGACGTCTTCATCGGCAAGCGGCCGAGCGGCGAGCAGCGCGGCCAGCTCGTCAAGCGGGATCGCATGGTCTGGGTGGGCACGCCGTCGACCAGGCTCGACCCGACGAAGCCGCTGCCGCTTGTGGTCTACCCGGCGCCGAGCATGTCGCGCACCGAGATGCGCCGCGCACTGCAACGTGCCCGCGTCCCGTTCCGCAGCGCCTGCGTTTGCCACGGCGTCAACGGGCTGATCGCGGCGGTCGCGGCCGGCATCGGCATCTCGGCCATGGCCGCCAGCCTGGTGCCTGCCCAGCTCAGCACGCTCGGGCCGGGCTACCGGCTGCCCGAGCTCGGCACGATCGACCTGATGCTGCAGACCAACCCGCGCACCGACCAGCGCCCGGCGGTGCGCGCGCTGATCTCGACGGTGCTGGCGAGCGGGTCGCGCTCGCTGACCGCCTACCGCGACGAGCCCGCCGCGGCCGCGGCCGCGTTCGCACGCTGACCGCCGGATAGACCCTTTCTTTGCGGTCATCCCGTGCCCTATGGTGTCCGTGGGTTGGGTGGAAATGTGTGTTTTGTGAGTGATGTGAATGTCACTCTTCGGGGCAGGACAACGAAAGGAAACCGAATGGAGCACGACGGGAAGTCCCGCCGCTGGCGGATGCCGCGCGTCCTGGGGGCTGCGGCACTGGCGGCTGGACTGCTTGCCGTGGGTCTGCCGGCAGGCGCGGCCCAGGCGAGCACCGTGCCGACTAGCCCAGGGGCGAGCACCACCACCCAGTACTCGCTCGACTTCGTTGGCAGCGCCAAGACACTCGGCCACACCTGGATTGTCGACTTCAACGCGGGCAACGACGCCGTGGGCGTCCTGCTCAGCACGACCTACAAGGGCGTCTCCGAGCAGCACCAGTGGATGACCACCGCTGGGTACGGCAAGACGGCGGCCAAGGAACTGAAGGTCACAAGCACCGGGCACGCCAGCTTCGCCACCGGCAAGACGCTCAGCCCGGTGCTGTCCGTCACGGCGGCCTTCGCGCCGACCAAGGCCACGAAGAGCGCCTGCACCAAAGGCTCGGAGACCGTATACACCGGCAAGGTGACCGGTTCCCTCACGCTGGTCACCGGCCTGAAGAGCGTCAAGGTCAAGCTCAAGTTCAGCGGGAAGGCTGGCGCGTCGCTTGACGTCGACAAGTCCTGCCAGCCGAAGATCCCGCCGGTCAAGACCCCGTGCGCGGGCAGTGGCTGGTTCGTCACCGCCGCCAACAATTCGAGCAATGTGCTCGGCGCGCAGACACCCGGATCGAAGACATGGCAGGACCTGTTCGCCCAGGGTCCGTTCAAGACCGCGTCCAAGTGGGTCCAGCGCTCGGCCCTGGTGGCGGTCAACGGCCCTGCGCCCAAGGTCAGCACGGCATCGAAGACGGTCGCGGTCAGCGGGCTCGCGTCCGGCGCCATCACCGGTGCCGGGTTGATCTCTTACAGCAGCGGCTTCGCCAGCCCGCCAGTCACGTGCTACATCGGCAGCAAGAAGTACAAGGCGACGACCACCGAGTACTTCGGCTCGGTCAAGGTAAGCAAGCCGTTCAAGGCGAACACCGCGCTGGCAGGCACGCTGACCGCGAAGACGCCCACCCAGGGCTTCTACAACGCCGTCAAGCTAGTCGCCGCGTAACCGGTCACTAGTCAGGGACCGGGCGAAGCCACGCACCCGTTCGGGATGAAGAGAGGAAATCTCATCCCGAACGGGTGCGCTCTCACTCGCCGCGTCGGCTACCAGCCGCCCCCGGTGGCGGCCGGCTTGGCAGGGGTGAGGATGCCCACCAGGCCGTCTCGGTAGCCGTGCGGCCCGGCGCTGAACTCAACCGCGGACGATCCGCCGAACGAGGAGTTGCCCACCTCGAGCCCCCACAGCCCGGGGATGGCGATCGGCGTGCCGTTCGGCGTGTCGAGCCAGCCAAGGTACTTGCCAGTAGTTGGGTTGAACGCGTTGATCCAGCCGTTGCCGAGGTTTCCGACGAGCAGCGCGCCGCCGAACGGCCCGAAGCCCTTCGGCGCGATCGCCAGGCCCCACGGCGCGTTGAGCTCGCCGCCGCCGGCCAGGTGCTTGATCAGCTTCCCGTTGACCGTGTACACGTCGACGAAGCCGCGGCCCTTGCCGACGAGCACGTCGGTCTTCGCCTTGTTCTGCTTGGCGTAGGTGACGTAGAGCTTCCCGCCCAGGTTCTGCACGTTGAACGGCACGAAGCCGGCCGGGATCTTCGGGTCCTTGAACTCGCCGGGAGTGCTGACGAACTTGAAGTTCTTGTTGAACACGTCGATCTTCCCGTTGGCCACGTCGGCCGCGAACAGCTCGGGTCCGGCTTTGGGCCCGGTGGCGATCGCCAGCCCCTTGAACACGGCGTGCGCGGGCACCTTGCCGCCCGCTCCGCCCTTGACGCTGTCCTCGACGACGAAGGCGGCGCCACCGTCCCACGCCTCGAGCTGCCCCGGTGACTGCTTCTTGCCGGTCGAATCGGTGTCGACGATGAAGACGGCTGCGCTGCCGTTCGGCCCGCCGACATGGAAGGCGGCCGCGTCCGGGTTGAACACCTGGCCGGTGGGGTTGCCGCCGGGCACGGGCACGCTGAAGTCGCGTACGACCTTGCTGCCCTTGACCCCGCCGCTGTAGATACCGGCCATCCCGGAGCCGTTGTCGGACACCCAGATGGGGGTGCCAGGGCCGGCCGCCAGGCCCCAGGCGTTGGTCAGGGTGGGGTCGGTCAGCTTCGCGTGGTAGGAAGCCTTGTTGGCGATGAGAAGGGTCCGTGCGAAGCTGTCCGGCTGCGCCGCGGCGTGCGCGGGTACCGCGACGACGGTCAGCCCGGTCACTGCGAGCCCCGCTCCGATTGCCGCTGCTCCGATGCGTCCGGCCCGGCGGCCGGGATGCGCGTACTTGGTAGCGATGCTGGTGATCTTCCTGGCGTTGCTAAGCGTGCGCCGCATGGGGGTCCCTTCACTCGCCTGCCCAGGGGGGCAGGCCCTCCTCCCGGGCCTGCCAATCGCTCTCACGGCCGCCACGCCGGCCCGGGTTCGGTGGCTGACAAAATGCAGAGGAAAACCATAGAATTGAGAGGAAATACAGAGTATTCGGAACGGGTTCGGCCTGCTCCCGCCGCCCACGGTGCCTCCGTCTCGGCCTCGTCGCGCATGACCGGCCACCTGCGGCGTTTCAGCTTTTCAATTGTTAACGTGCGCAGACTGCATACGTAAATGTCGGAAGTGTGTTGACATGAGTCAGTGTTAGCGCTCACAATGGTGGCACTCGGGGTGACCTGGCGGTGCCCCGGGGCCCGGGCTGCAGCCCTGGGCGTCCGGCCTTGGCGGCCGGGCGCCGGACGGGAGGGATCGGCATGGAACCGTCATCTTCGGTCGCGCGGCGCCCGCCCGCGCCCGGCGGGGCGGACTGTGCCGCGAGCCGGATCGCGCTGGTGACGGCGCACGCCAACCGGGTTCTGAAGATCACCCATCCGTACGTCAGCGATTCCGGGCGCTGGGAGGCGACCTGGACGGGCGGCGGTTCGGCCGTCGCAGACACCGAGTACGAGCTACTCGAAGACATCGCCGCGCGCCTCGGGCGCCCGTGACCGGGCGCCGGCCATCCCCTCTTCGGCCCGGCGCCCCTCGCCCGGCGTGATACCGGGCACAATGGGCCTGTGCAATCTGCGATCGAGGCACGCGCGCTCGGGCAGCAGGCCAGGTCGGGAGCTGTCACGCAGCAAGACGTCTCGCTGACCGTCGGAGCCGGGGAACTTGTCGCGATCATCGGCGCGAGCGGCTCAGGCAAGACCACGCTGCTCGACACGATGTGCGGCCTGCGGCCGCCCGTCTCCGGTGCGGTGAGCCTGGCTTCACGGAGCATCGGCTACGTCCCGCAGGACGACATCATCCACCTCGCCCTGCCGCTCGCCCGCACGCTCCGCTACGCCGCCGCGCTCCGCGGCGTGCCGGCCGGATCGGTCGACGCCGTGCTGGAGACGCTGGAACTGACCGGCCGCTCGCTGATCCCGGCACCCGTGTAGTCGAGGTAGACATGGCCGCCCTCGTCGAGGTAGCCGTATTCCGTCGCGCGGAGCTCGTCGAGCCTGGATGTCTCCTCGTATCCCGGATATGCGACGCGAATATCGTTCATCACGCGCCCCCTGCTTTCCCAACTCCAGGCGTTTGGCCAGCCAAAACGCCGTTACATCGATGCGGCCCCTTGCACTGGTTACTGAACCATCCGGTGATTGAGCGCCGGTTGAGCACGGCCGTGCGCGATCGCGGCCGGCCGTCATCGCAGGCGCGTCCACGCGACGGCTCATTGACTACTGGTAAGCAGTCGCCTGGATACGGTAGAGCTCGGCGTACCGGCCGTTCCTTGCCATCAGCTCGTCGTGGCTACCGTACTCGGCCACCCGGGCACCGTCCATGACCACGATAAGGTCGGCCATCCGGACCGTGCTGAACCGGTGCGACACCAGGACCGTCACACTCCCGCTCTGCCTGGCTAGGTGCGCCCGCTCCGCGTACCGCTCGAACAGCTGGTGCTCGGTCTCCGCGTCCAGTGCCGCCGTGGGCTCGTCGAGCGTGACGAGCAGCGGCTCGTCCCGCATGAACCCGCGGGCGAGTGCGATCTTCTGCCACTGGCCGAAGGACACGTCCACCCCGCCGTCCCAGGTCGGCCCGAGCTGCGTGGCAAGGCCCGATGGCAGGGCGCGGATCAGATCGGCGGCCCCTGCCCGCTCGACCGCGGCGGCCAGCGCCGGCTCGGCGTCGAGCCGCGGCAGGTCACCGACGCCTACCGCCTGCCCGGCGCGGAACTCGAACCTGAAGAAGTCCTGGAACGCCCCGGCCAGCCGTTCCCGCCACCGCGCGGTGTCGATCTCGGCCAGGTCGGCGCCGTCGACGAGGATCCGGCCGGATGCGGGGGAGTAGAGCTTGGCGAGCAGCTTGACCAGCGTGGACTTCCCCGCGCCGTTCTCGCCGACGACCGCGACGACCGATCCGGCCGGCAGGAACAGGTCGACATCGTCCAGGGCGGGGCGGCTCGCGCCCGGGTAGCGGAACGTCACGTGCTCGAGCCTGATGCCGTCGGTGATGCGCTCGGGCGCGGGCAGGTTCGCGTGCTGCGCAACCCCGGCGGCGTAGTGCTCGAGCCAGGCAAGCCGCTGCGCCCCGTCCATCCAGGTGCCGCGCAGGAAGCCGATCTCGCCCACCGTGGCGCCAAGGTAGGACGACAGCCTGGCGCCCGCGGTCAGCACCAGGATGGCGCCCGAGGCCGAGGCATGGGGCCCGGCGGCGACAAGCGCGATCGCGCCGGTGTAGCCGAGCGCGAAGATCGCCCAGCCGCCGGCGTACCAGGCGGCGGAGCGGTTCCTCTCCTTGGCTACCGGGCGGTACCAGGTCTCCCACGCGGCCCGGCGCCGGCCGGCCAGCGCCGGGCCGATGCCGAGCACCCGCAGTTCCTTGCCGGCGGCCGCCGTGGTGGACAGCGTGTACAGGTGCGTCGCGAGCCGGGTGGACTGCGCACCGCGTTCCTGTGCGGTGCGCTCCACGGCGGGCCGCCATGAGGTGGCGGCCACGGTCGGCACCGCGAACAGCACCAGGGTCACCAGGACCGGGTTGACGGCGCCGAGCAGCGCTACCGTGATGCCAAGCCGCACCAGCCACCCGGCGGTAGAGAACACCGACATGTACATGTGGTCGAGGGTGTAGGTTTCCTCGCGCAGCACCGCCAGCCGGTCCAGGTACTCGGGCCGCTCCTGGTGCGCGACGGTGGCGATCGTCGCCTGGAGCCGCGCCACGTGGGACTCAAGTGCGATGGTGACCTTGTCCCTGAAGCGCCGCTGCAGGCGGGTGGAGATGGTCTGCAGCAGCCAGGTCGCCACCGTCGAGACGGCGAGCGCGATGATGGCGAACCACAGCAGCGCCGCGTCCTGCCTGAGCAGCCCCTCGCCGAGCAGCTTGAACCAGACGGCGAGCAGCGCGTCAGGTACCGCCGCGAGCAGCGCGAGCACGAAGGAAACGCCCATCAGCGACGGTTCGTAGCTGAAGCCGAGCCGGCACAGCCGCCACATCGAGCGGAGCGCGGGCGGCAGCTTCCCGATGTCATCGCTCGCCGTCGTGTCAGGAGATGGCACCTCAGGAGAGGACATCGAGGGCCACCTCATCCTCGCCCTCTTCTGCCGCTCCAGCGGCGAACCGCTCCGCCTGCAGGGTGAACATGCGCCAGTAGCGGCCGCGCAGCGCCATCAGCTCGTCGTGGCTGCCGAGCTCGACGACAGCGCCGCCGTCGACCACCGCGATCCTGTCCACGTGCCTGACGGTGTTGAACCGGTGCGAGACCAGGATCGTCGTGCAGGACCTGGTAGCCGCGAGCAGCCGCTCGAATATCTCCATCTCGCCGCGCACGTCGAGCTGTGCCGTCGGCTCGTCGAGCAGCACGAGCCCGGCGCCGAGGCGTACCGCGGCGAGCGCCCGGGCCAGTGCGACCCGCTGCCACTGCCCGCCGGAGAGGTCGGTGCCGCCTGGGTAGCCCTTCGACAGCACGGTGTCCAGGCCGGTCAGGCGGTCCGCCCCGGCCTCGGCCAGCGCCGCGGCGACGATGCCGTCGAGTTCCCCCATGCCGGGCTGCCGCGGGGTTTCCCGGGGGGCGACGTTCTCTCGCAGGCTCAACTCGAACCGCACGAAGTCCTGGAACACGGCGGTGACCCGGCCGCGCCACGCGGCAAGGTCGAGATCGCGCAGGTCGGTGCCGTCGATCTCGATCGTGCCCGACTGCGGGTCGTACAGCCGGCAAAGCAGCTTGGCCAGGGTGGTCTTGCCCGCGCCGTTCTGGCCGACGATGGCGAGCGAGCTGCCTGCGGGGATGTCCAGGCTGAGCCCGCGCAGCACCGGGCGGTCCGGGCTCGCCGGGTATGCGAAGGTCACGTCGCGGAACCTGATCTCTCGCCGCGGCAGGCCATCCGCGGGGCGGCCGCCCGAGGTCACGGCGTCGGCCTCGCGCATAGCGGCCGTCACCCTGAGCACCGCCGCGGCCGAGGCGGAGGTGCCGTCAAGCGCCCAGTTGAGGCCGCCGAACGCGATCATCGACGAGCCGGCCACCGCCGTGGCGTAGGCGATCAGGGCGCCGAGTGCCAGCCGGTGATCGAGGGCGGCGCGGCCGAGCGCCCACAGCACGACCGCGTTGGCCGCGAGGACCAGGGCGAGGCTCAGCAGGACGGAGCGCTCGCGCATCCGCGTCGCCTCGTACTGGAGCTGGTGCAGCCGCCGTCTACTGGCGAGGAACCGCGCGAGCACCCAGTCGGGCAGCCCGAAAATCCGCAGTTCCTTGGCCGCGGGCGGGTCCACGGCCAGCCGGTAGGCGTAGTCGGCGTCCCGCTGCGCCAGCCGGACCTCCGGGGTGTTGCGGTCCCGCCAGACCGAGCTCTCGCGCAGCAGCCAGTGCGTGCCGAGCCAGCCGCCGGCCAGCACCGGCGGTGCCCACCAGGCGAAGCCGAACAGCACGCACGCCTGGGCGAGCCCCGCGACGAACTCGACGAGGCCGGCGGCGATGAAGTCCATCGAGATCGACAGCGGCGGCCCGGTCATTCCCCTGTCGAAGTCCCGCGCCACCTGGAGGTCCGTGGCCAGGGCGGGGTCCTCCAGGTGACCGATGCCCGACGGGGCAGCGCACGCCGCGGTCAGCAGGTCATACAGCCAGGCCGCCGCCCGGTCACCGAGGTTGCCCGACACCGAGGTGTGCAGCGGGCCGAGCACCTGCATGCCGATGAACACCACCGCGACCGCGAGCAGCGGCGCCGCGACGCCGGAACCACGCTCGACCGCGGCGACAAGAACGCCAGTGGCGACCGCGAAGCAGGCGGGCAGCAGGCCGCGCGCGACGAGCAGTCCCCACCAGGTCGCCGCCAACCGCCGGTCGGCGTGCCACAGCGCCGCGGCGAGCCGCAGCTCCTGCCGTTCCCGCACCCGTACGAGCACGGAGGGCCGGGTGTCCGTGTTGCCTGTCATGGGCTTCATACTTGCAGAACCGGCCGGCCCTGCCCAGCCTCAATCAGCACAGAAGTTCGATAAAAAGCCGCGAGCTTCCCCGGCGGCTGGCATCATTATCGACTGGTCTCCGGCCAGGCGGCTATTAGCTGGCGCGGTCGCGGATGTGCGCGGGCAGCGGGATCTCGCCGCGCTGCTCCGGGTCGGGGACCGGCTCGCCGAATGTCACGGAGACCGGCAGCACGCCCGCCCAGACGTCGAGTTCCAGGTCCTCCCGGTCGTCCTTGGGCATCCCGGTGCGGATCTTCACCGAGGCCTCGGTGAGCGGCAGCGACATCACGGCCGTGGCCGCCATCTCCTTCGTGGTCGGCTGCCGGGCGGCCGCCCAGCGGCCGGGAATGAGGTGGTCGGTGATTACCCGCAGCGCCTGCCACCGTTCGTCCTCGTCCGTGACGACGGACGCGGTGCCGAAGATGACGGCGCTGCGGTAGTTGACCGAGTGGCTGAACACCGACCTGGCCGCGACAAGCCCGTCCAGGTGCGTGACGGTCACGCAGACCCGCTGACCGTCCGCGGCCCAGAACGCACCGTTCGCCGACGACCCGTGCAGGTACAGCGTGTCGCCGTCGCGTCCGTAGGCGGTGGGCAGCACCACGGGATCGCCGTCGGCGACCACGCCGAGGTGGCACACGAGGCCGGCGTCGAGTACCTGGTAGAGGGCGGTGCGGTCGGTCTCGCCGCGCTCGCGGTGCCTGCGCAGGGTGGTGCGGGGCGTGCTGGACAGCGGGGTGGTCTCAGTGCTCATGATCCCGTAGCCTATGCGGCAAGTGGACTGGCACAAATAGCCAATCATGGAGAAGTTTCGATGACCACTTTGCCATCCGATCTGCCCGTCATGGTGAACCGCGCGGACGGAGAGCCGCTGGCGGTCCAGATATCCGCCCAGCTCCAGGCCGCCGTCACCGGCGGCGCGCTGCACGCGGGCGACCGGCTGCCGTCGAGCCGCGACCTGGCGGCGACCCTCGGCGTCAGCAGGACCGTGGTAACGAACGCGTACGCGCGGCTGTTCGCCGAGGGGTGGCTCGAGGGACGCCACGGCTCGGGCACCTACGTGGCCGACGTGCAGCCGGCCGCCATGCAGTCAGCCGACGGGCGCGACTCCGACACCCGGACATCGTCAATATCAGTCGTGCCGGCGAAGCCAGCGGCCCCTGCCGCAGCGCGGCGGCCCGATACGATGGCGCCTTTCGCCATCGGGCCGCCGCGCGAGGACCTCGGGGGGGACGGGGGGTCGTCCCCCCGGGAGGTAACCGATCTTCAGCCGGGCATTTCCTGGCACGACGGGATAGACCCCGCCGCCTGGCGGCGGGCCTGGCGAGAGGCGGGCGCGCACCTTCCGTCCCGCATGCCCGACCCTTACGGGCTGCCGGAACTGCGCGCAGAGATCGCGGCATATCTGCGCAGGTCCCGCGGGCTCGCCGTCACACCCGCCCACGTCCTCGTCACTCAGGGCACCTCGAGCGGGCTCGCGCTGCTCGCCGACTCGGTGCTCCGCCCTGGCGACAAGGCCGGCATCGAGGAACCCGGTTATCCCACCGGGCGCGAGGTGCTGCGCCGGGCCGGGGCGCAGGTCGTGCCCTGCCGGGTCGACGCGCACGGCATCGTTCCCGAGGAACTCCCCGGCGAACTACGGCTGCTCTACACCACGCCCGCGCACCAATACCCGCTCGGCGGACGCCTGCCGGTGAACCGTCGTCAGGCACTGATCGCGTGGGCCAGGGAGTCCGCCGCGCTCGTTGTCGAAGACGACTACGACAGCGAGTTCCGCTACGACGTCGGGTCGCTGCCTGCGATGCACAGCATGGACCCGGACGTGATCGTCTACCTCGGCACCGCCTCCAAGGTCCTGGCGACCGCCTTCGGCGCGGGTTGGCTCGTCGCGCCGCCCGCGCTGGTTGATCAACTCGCCGCGCTCCGTCCACGGCTCGGCGTGCGTATCCCCGAGCCGGTGCAGTACGCCATCCTCGCGCTGCTCCGCTCGGGCGACCTGGAACGCCACGTGCGCAAGATGCGCCTGGAGTACGCCCGCCGCCGGGCCGCGCTCGTCGACGGACTCAACCGCGGCACGCAGGGCAGGCAGGTTCCGTTCCGGCTGCTCGGCGACACGGCCGGGATGCACGTGGTGCTCGAGCTCTCCGGCGATTACCCGGCCGCCCGCCTGGTCGAGGCGGCAGCGGAGCGCGGCGTCCTGATCTACCCGCTCGACCGCTACTACGCGGGAAAGCCGACGATGAACGGCCTCATTCTCGGCTACGGCACCGCCACCCTCCCGCAAATCCGCCGCGCCGCGGGCGAGCTCGCCCGCCTCCTCACCCGCCTCTCCTTAGCCCCGCATTGGCGCATGGCTGTGGCAGCGATACGCCTATGGGGGATGCGCCAGATCCCCCAGCCGCAGGCTGGCAATCCGTGCGCTTTCACACCTCAAGCTCCGCCGGCTCGCGATTGACGCCATAGTAGATCCCTAACCTGGGCTCCAGTGGCTACCCGGTGCCGCTACCGGCGAGCCGCAGCTGCCCGGAGCACGAGAACGAGGAGCCTGCCCGGCATGCGTCCCGGAGCTAATACCCCCCTCCACCACAGACGTGCCTTCTGGGCGCTGATCGCCGCCTGCCTCGCGCTCACCGTCGTCGTGCCGTGGTCAGTTGCCCGCGTGGTCCGCCTAGTGCACGGGCCGTCCGTGCTAGTGCCCGGTGACGGATTCAGCGCGGTGGCCGTCACCTCGGACGGGCGGACACTCTATGCCGCGAACGGGGGACCCGTCGGAAGCAACGGCCATACGGTGACGCCGGTAGACATCGCCACCGGCAAGGCGGGCAAGCCCTTCGCTGTCGGGACCGATCCGCAGGGTCTGGCGGTGACGCCTGACGGCCGGATGCTCTGCGCGCTGCTTTCGGACGGAAGGATCACGCTGGTCAATCTCCCGACCGGCACCCCTGTGGCGTCGATTCACGTCACGAGCGGCGCGTACAGCATGGCGGTGTCCCCGGACAGCACGTCACTGTTCATCGGTACCGACAACAACGAGGTAGTGGCCGTTGACATCGCCACCGGGCGGCGGAAACTCCTGATCCCTCTCCCCACGCCCGGCAGCGGGGTCGTGACTCCCAACGCGATGACCGTGACGCCGGACGGCAGAACGCTGTACGTGGCCGAAAACGACGACGCGGTAATTCCCGTCAATCTCGCCACCGGCAATCAAGGAACCCCGATCACCGTCGGGAACTCTGACCTGACCATGACTTCAGCGCTCGCCGTCACGCCGGACGGCAAAACCCTGTACGCCGCCGTCAACGGCGACTACGACTTTGGTTCAGGACCCAACAACCTGGTAGCCATCAGCACCGCGACCGGCACCGTGTCCAAGACCATCGCCTACGGGCAGGGGCCGATCGCGCTCGCGGTCACGCCGGACGGGCGCACCCTGTGCGTCCTGAACGGCAACTACGGCGACTTCGTGACCGATGAATCCACGGTCACCCCCATCAGCACAGCCGACGGCAGGCCAGGCAAGCAGATCCGCACCGGAGGCCTTTTCGGCCGTGCCGGCGCATTCGGCTTCGCGATCACGCCTGACAACCGCACCGTCTACGTGGCGCAGGGGGATGTCGTAGCCATCGGACTACCCCGCTGACCTAGGCTCGCTCATGATCACTCGGGGCGCGCAGCCCCCGGACACCGCCAGCGCACCGCGCGCTGTGCCGTCCGGGCCGTGTGCTGTTGTGCGCAAGAGGGAGCGGGGTGATCGGATCGCAACGTGGGTGTGTAGAGCTGGGGCATTATTGACAGGTCTGGTCAGCGGCGGCTGGCACATTGCAGCCCTCGCGGGCAAGCGGGCGTCGAGCGGCGAGGAGCGTGAGGTGGGATGCGGGCGGGTCCCTGGGTCTGGCTGAGGGCGGCCTGCGACGCGTTCGTCGCGGTAGCCGCCGTGCTGATGATCGTGGCTCCGCGCTGGGTGTGGTTCCAAGCGACGCTTACGTATACGGGTGATGGTCAGTCGGGCTGGGTGCCGGCGCCACCTAGCGGGCGGGCCACTGGGGTGTATGCGCACCCGTCGCTGTGGGTCGTGGTGGGGCTCGCGGCCGTCGAGATTGCCCTGCTCGTGGCACGCTATTGCCCGGGCGGGCGACTGCGGGTGCCCGGCGACAGCACGCTCCTGGCAGTCGGATCTGGCTTGGTGTTTCTCCTGATGGTGGTTGATTACCTGGCCGTTCCGAGCCCGTGGGCTGACGCTTTCACGCCCTTTGGTCCCCCGGACTGGGGAGTGAAGGACTACCTCGACGGGGCCGTCTTTGTCATGACGCGGACTCATGGGGCAACCATCGCTCTTAAGGTCGCCCTTGCCTCGCTGGCCGGCGCCGTGGCCTCGCTTGTCGTCACCAAGCTGGGAGCTGCGAGACCTGACGCGGGACCGGTGCTTCTGCCCCGTCCCTGGTGACAGTTGCCAAGGGTCGCGCGGCGAGACGGGGTGCGGGAACCGGGAAACCTGTTCTTCGGGCTGGCTCCACGGACGGGGAAGGCGGGACATCCTGTCCGGTTCCCTCATGCCTTGATCGAGCTGGTCGGCGTCGACATCATGACTGGCGTGACTATCCGGCCAGTCAGCCCCGATCCCGCGGGTCAATTAGGGTGGGCCGGGGTGGCGCGAGAGACGGGCACGGTGAGCAGTGACGACTGAGGAAGACTCGAGGGGTACCGGGATCGTCCGGTTCCTGGCGGGCGACGGCGAACCGCGCATCGGGATGCTGGCGGGCGATGTCATCACCGGAATAGCCGTGGACTCGCTGGCGGATCTGCTCGGCCTGCCGCTCGCCGAGATCCGCGCGATCTGCCAGGCCCCAGCGCGCGAGACGGTCCCAGCCGGCGAGGTCAGGCTGCTCGCCCCGGTTGATGGCCGCACGGAGGTGTGGGCGGCGGGCGTGACGTACGAGCGTTCACGCATCGCGCGGATGACGGAGAGCGAGGAGTCCGCCGACGTCTACGACCGCGTGTACGCCGCGGAACGGCCCGAGCTGTTCTTCAAGTCCGCCGCGTGGCGGGTGAGCGGTCCCGGCGCCCCGGTGTCCGTGCGCGCGGATTCCACTATCGACGTCCCCGAGCCGGAGCTCGCCGTGGTACTCAACGCGAGCAGGGAGATCGTCGGGTACACCATCTGCAACGACATGAGCTCGCGGTCCATCGAGGGGCAGAACCCGCTCTACCTGCCGCAGGCCAAGATCTACCTGGGCGGCTGCGCGCTCGGCCCGTCGGTCAGGCCGGCCTGGGAGGTACCCGACCCGTACGCGCTGACCATCGAGCTGACGATCAGCAGGGACGGCGCGGTCGCCTGGGCAGGCAGCGCGAGCACCTCGGCCCTGCACAGAAAGATCGGCGAGCTGGCCGGCTACCTGTTCTGCGAGGACGAGTTCCCGGCGGGCGCGGTCCTGTCCACCGGGACCAGCCTGGTCCCTGATCTGCCGTTCACCCTCCAGGCGGGCGACGAGATACGCATCGCGATTCCCGGCATCGGCGAGCTCGCCAACCCGGTGGTTCGCGGCAAGGCCGCCGTCGCCGCCGCACTCGGCCTTCCCGCCCGCGAAATCTAAGTCACCATCCCGAACGGTTACGTGGCTTCGCCCGTCACCCCCGCCTACAGCTCGATCCGGGAGCCCATGATGACCGTGCTCTCCCTGGGGAGCTGGAAGTACTCGGCGGCGTCGGCCGTCAGCCGTGCCGTGGCGATGAACAGCCGCTTGCGCCACGGGCTCATCCCTGGCGTGCTGCCCTTGCGAATCTCGATGGTGGACAGGAAGTAGGACACGTTGCCGCTGTCCAGCTTCCCCTCGGGCGCGGCCGCGCGGATGAGCGGCATCAGCGACGGGACGACCGGCGCGTCCATGTAACCGAAGCGCGCGGTGACGTGGTAGATCCGGTCTTCCTTGTAGCCGAGGTCGTCGATCTCCAGCCGGTTGCCATCCGTCACGTGCGGCACCGGCAGCGTCTCGATGGCCAGGATCAGCACGTGGTTATGCAGCACATGGTTGTGCTCCACGTTGGCCCGCATGGCGAGCGGCGTGGTGGCCTTGCCCCGGTTGAGGAAGATCGCGGTGCCGGGCACGCGGGGGAGGGGAGGCGTTGCGTCGTGCAGCCCGTCGATGAACTCGCGCAGCGATCCCTCGTCGAGCGAGCGTCGGCGGCTGACGAGCTCCCGGCCCTTCTGCCAGGTGGTGAGCACGATGAAAACCACGATGCCGATGGCGAGCGGCAGCCAGGCGCCGTGCGGCAGCTTAGTGAGGTTGGCGGCGAAGAACAGCAGGTCGAAGGCGATCAGCACGGCGGCGCCCGGCAGGACGAGCCACAGCGGCTTCTTCCACTGGCTGCGGACGATGTAGAAGTAGAGCAGCGTGGTGATGGTGATCGTGCCGGTGACCGCCACGCCGTACGCGTAGGCGAGTGCGGTCGACGTGCGGAACGTGAAGACAAGCGCGAGCACCGCGACGCACAGCGCCCAGTTGATCCACGGTACGTAGATCTGCCCGACCCGCTCCTCTGACGTGTGCGCGATGCGCAGCCGCGGCAGGTACCCGATCTGGGCGGCCTGTTGCGTCACCGAGAACGCCCCGGTGATGACCGCCTGCGAGGCGATGACGGTCGCGGCGGCGGCCAGGATCACCATCGGAATCCGCGCCCATCCTGGCACGAGCAGGAAGAAGGGGTTGGCGATCGCCTTGGTGGGATCGGAAAGGACAAGCGCGCCCTGCCCCATGTAGTTGAGCACGCAGGCCGGGAAGACCGCGAACAGCCAGGCCCGGGTGATCGGGCCGCGGCCGAAGTGCCCCATGTCGGCGTAGAGCGCCTCGGCGCCGGTCACCGCGAGCACCACGGCCGCCATCGAGAAGAACGCCGTGCTGAAGTGCCCGAACAGGAACGAGAGCGCATACGTCGGAGACAGTGCCCGCAGGATGTCAGGGTTGCTGGCGACACCTTTGATGCCCCAGGCGGCGATGGTCACGAACCAGAGCAGCATCACGGGCCCGAACAGCCGCCCGACCGCGTGGGTGCCGAACCGCTGGATCACGAACAGGCCGATCAGGATGGCCGCGGTGATCGGCAGCACGATGTCGCCCACGGACGGCGCCGCGACCTGCACGCCCTCGATCGCCGAAAGAACCGAGATTGCCGGGGTGATCATGCTGTCGCCGAAGAACAGCGACGCGCCGAACACGCCGAGCCCGGCGAGGATCAGCGCCGTCCGCCGCCCGCTGGGCGCGCCCCGCCGACGGATCAGGGTGATCAGTGCCATGATGCCGCCCTCGCCGTCGTTGTCGGCGCGCATCACCAGGAGCACGTAGGTGACCATGACGATCAGCATGATCGCCCAGAAGATCAGCGAGACGACGCCGTACACGTTCTGCGTCGACACCTGGACGCGGTGCGGGTCGGCCGGGCTGAAGACGGTCTGCACGGTATAGAGCGGGCTGGTGCCGATGTCGCCGAACACGACGCCGAGCGCACCCAGCTCAAGCGCTCCCCGCGCCATCCCCTGTCGCAACACGCCTCCCAGGCCGGTGATCCCGACAATCACACCACGGCAAACCCTAGCGTCGCCTATCTGGAGCATTGTCTGCCGGGACCACGTGTAACCAGCTTGGAAGCGCGCGGGCTTGCCGGTCCGCCGGACCTGAGGTAAGTTACCCGCCAGTCATATCTCCGTGCACTGGAGGCGGCGATGCATGACGTGCTGAACCCGTGGGCCAATCCGGTGACCTACGCGGTCCCGTTCTTCATCCTGTTCATCGGCATCGAGCTCGCCGTGCTGAAGTGGCTCGACCACGACGACACCGTCACCGGCTACCAGGCCAGGGACGCCTCCGCGTCGATCATGATGGGCTTCTTCTCCCTGTTCACGACGCTGGCGCTGAAGGCGGCCGCCTTCTTTGTGTACATCGCGCTCTACCTCTACGTGGCGCCGTGGCACCTGGCGATGCACACCTGGTGGTCGTGGGCGCTGGTCATCGTCGGCGTGGACTTCGCCTATTACTGGCAGCACCGCTTCGTGCACCGCGTTCGCGTCGGCTGGGCCGCGCACCAGGCGCACCATTCCTCGCGGTACATGAACTTCGCAACCGCCCTGCGGCAGAAGTGGAACCCGTGGTTCGACTTCTTCTTCTGGCTGCCGCTGCCGCTGCTCGGTGTGGCGCCCTGGGCGATCTACGCTGCCTACGGCATCAACCTGGTCTACCAGTTCTTCGTGCACACCGAGACGATCCGCAAGCTGCCCCGCCCGGTCGAGTTCGTGTTCAACACGCCGTCTCACCACCGGGTGCACCACGGTTCCGACCCGATCTACCTGGACCGCAACTACGCGGGCATCCTCATCGTCTGGGACCGGATGTTCGGCACCTTCCAGCCTGAGCTGTTCCGGCCGAACTACGGCCTGACCCACCCGGTGGACACTTACAACCTGCTCACCCTCGAGTACGGCCACTACGCGGACCTGTGGCGTGACGTCAGGCACGCCGCCTCGTGGCGGGACCGGCTCGGCTACCTGTTCATGCCGCCGGACTGGCAGCCCGCGGCGGCGCGCGTCGCCGAGGCGGCTCAAGCCTGACACGACACGGCCAGCCTGACAGCGAGACGGCCAAGCCCGGCAAACAGCCCCCTGGCGCGAGGAGCGGAAATCGGTATGGTTCGCACATGACGAACGTGAGCGGAGCCGGCGCGGTGGTGACCGGCGGTGGCGGCGGCATCGGACGGGCCATGGCGCGCAGGCTGGCGGCCGACGGCGCCCGGGTAGTGGTGAACGACCTCGACCCGGCCGCGGCCCAGGCGGTCGCCGCCGAGATCGGCGGCCTGGCGGTTCCCGGTGATACCGGCACCGAGGCCGGCATCGCGGGGCTCATCGCGGCCGCGGAAGACTTCCTCGGGCAGGTCGACATCTACTGCTCCAACGCGGGCACGGCGGCCGGGGCCGGCCTGGACACGCCGGAAGACCAGTGGCAGCGCGCCTGGGAGGTCAACACTCTCGCGCACGTCCGCGCCGCACGGCTACTGCTGCCCGGCTGGCTTGACCGCGGCCAGGGCACGTTCGTGGTCACCGCGTCGGCGGCCGGCCTGCTGACGATGCTCGGCGGCGCGCCGTACTCGGCGACCAAGCACGCGGCGGTCGGGCTCGCCGAATGGCTCGCGGCGACGTACCAGCACCGGGGCCTTACCGTGCACTGCGTCTGCCCGCAGGGAGTTCGCACCAGCATGCTCGCCGGTTCCGGGCGCGCGGGTGACATAGTGCTCGGCGACAGCGCGATCGAGCCCGAGCAGGTGGCCGACGCGCTCGCGAAGGCGATGGCCGAGGGCAGGTTCCTCGTCCTGCCGCACCCCGAAGTGCACGACTACTACGTCTACCGGGCGACCGACACCGACCGCTGGCTGCGCGGCATGTCCCGGCTGCAGCAGCGGATCGAAGACCAGGCACCGGAGGGGGCCCAGTGAAGGCCTGGCAGCTCGGCAGCTATGGCGAGGCTGAAGAGGTCCTCGAGTTCGTCGACCGTCCGCGCCCGGTGCCCGGCCCCGACGAGCTCCTGGTGCGGGTGCTCGCCGCGTCGGCCAACTTCCCCGACGTGCTGATGATCCGCGGCAGCTACCAGGTCAAGCCGCCGCTGCCGTTCGTCCCCGGTGTCGAGCTATGCGGCGAGGTCGTCGAGGCCGGCCCTGGCGTGACCGAATTCGCCCCGGGTGACCGGGTGCTCGGCGGCACGGCGCTGCCGGACGGGGCATTCGCCGAATACGCGCTGATGCACGCGACGCGGGCGGTGCCGGTGCCGGAAGCGCTCGACGACGCGCAGGCGGCGCCGTTCCACGTCACCTACCAGACGGGGTGGTTCGGGCTGCACCGCCGAGCCCGTCTCGCGGCCGGCGAGACCCTGCTGGTGCACGCCGCGGCGGGCGGCGTGGGCAGCGGCGCGATCCAGCTCGGCAAGGCCGCCGGCGCAACGGTCATCGGCGTGGCCGGCGGCGCGGAGAAGGCGGCGATCGCCAGGGAACTCGGCGCCGACGTGGTGATCGACCGCTACGCCGAGGACTTCGTCGGCGTCGTCAAGGAGGTCACCGGTGGCAGGGGCGCCGACGTCGTCTACGATCCGGTCGGCGGCGAGGCGTTCCGCAAATCCACCAAGTGCATCGCGTTCGAGGGCCGCATCGTGGTCGTCGGCTTCGCGAGCGGCGAGATCCCGTCGGCCGCGCTCAACCACGCGCTTGTCAAGAACTACTCGATCCTCGGCCTGCACTGGGGCCTGTACGAGCGGCTCGCCCCGGGCGCGATCCGCGAGTGCCACACGGAGCTGACCAGGCTCGCCAATGCCGGTCTCATCAAGACGCTGGTCACCGAGCGGCTCCCGCTCACCGAGGTGCCCGATGGCCTGCGCCGCCTCGGAGCGGGTACGACCACGGGACGGATCGTCTTCCAGCCCTGACCTCCGTCCCCGAACGGTTGCGTGGTTCCCGCATCACGATGAGATTTCACGGCGGGCGCGGTCTTCCCTGCTGACGGGGCAACCGGCCCCCGAATGGGGAGGGATCATGGCACAGGCCAACGGAGTTCCGTGCTGGATGGACCTGCTGACGTCGGACACGGAGCGGGCGCGCGAGTTCTACGGGCGAGTGCTCGGCTGGACCGCTGCTGAGGCCTCGGACGAGTTCGGCGGGTACTTCATGTTCTTTGCCGACGGTGCACCGGCGGCCGGGTGCATGCCGACGCAACCGGGCGTGGGCATCGCCGACGTGTGGGGCACCTACCTCACCGAGGACGACGCCGACACCGCGCTCGCCCGGGTCGCCGAGCACGGCGGGGCCGTCCGGGTTCCCGCGATGCCCGTCGCCGACCTCGGCATCCAGGCGATAGTCGAAGACCCGTCGGGCGCGCGGATCGGGATCTGGCAGCCGGGTACGTTCCCCGGCTTCGGTCCTGTCGGCACGGGCAAGCCGGGCACGCCCGCCTGGTTCGAGCTGCACACCAGGGAGCACGCCGGCTCGGTCGCCTTCTACCGCGACGCGCTCGGCTGGCAGCCGAAGGTGCTCAGCGACACCGATGAATTCCGGCTGACCGCGATCGAGGACGACGGGACTGGCACTCCGCAGCCGGTCGCGGGCATCATGGACGCGAGCGGCTACCTGCCCGCGGGGGAGGGACCGCGCTGGGAGGTCTACCTGTCGGTGGACAGCGCCGACAAGGCCCTGCAGGCCGCCGTCGAACTGGGTGGCACCGTCCTGCGGGAGCCCGAGGACACCCCGTACGGCAGGATCGGCTCGGCGGCCGACCCGATGGGCGCCCGCTTCAACGTCGTCAGCCGCCTTTAGCCCCGCGGTCCTTGCCGCCCTTGGCCAGGTCGCGCCATGAGGACTCGGACACCTCGATGTCGTAGCGCTTCGCGGCGGCCAGGATCCGCTGCCACGCCCGGTCGCGCTCGGCGTCGCTGACCCCTTCGACCTGGTCGAAGCGCGCGATCGCGTTGCGCACGTGCCTCGCGTCGGTCAGCGGTTCCTTGCGCTCCTTGGGGAAGGCGAACTCGCTGTTCTTCAGGTCGTCCTTGTCCGCGGTGCTCATGCCCTGGCCCTGGCGCGGAACGTCCTTGCCGTGCGCACGGGCGCTCTGTGCCTCCCTGGCCTTCGCGATGTTCTGGCGGGCGGCTTCCTTCTGCTTGGCGGTCGCCATGAGGGACTCCTTTCCGCTGGTATGGCTACAACGGCCGTCTACCCGGAGCCCTCATGGCTACACGCCGAATGGCTACACGCCGCCGGTCAGCGTCACGCCGCCGTCCAGTACCAGGGTCTGCCCGGTGATCCAGCTGGCCTGGTCGGACAGCAGGAAGACGACCGCGCCCGCGATGTCCTCGGGGACCCCGAGGCGCTTGAGCGGGTAGGCGGCGGCCACCTTCTCCTCCTTGCCTTCGTACAGCGCGGTGGCGAACTTCGTCTTCACCACGGCGGGCGCGATCGCGTTGACCCGGACGCGCGGGCCGAGCTCGACGGCGAGTTCGGTGGTAAGCCGGATCAGTGCGGCCTTGCTTATCCCGTACATGCCGATGCCAGGGCTCGGCCGCAGGCCGGCCACGGAGGAGACGTTCACGACCGAGCCGCCGTGCTCGCCCATCCAGGCGTCGACAGCCAGCCGGGTCCAGGCAAGCGGCGCGAGCACGTTGACCGCGAGGATCTTGGCGGCCGCAGCGGGGTCGGTGCCGAGGACCGGGCCGTAGACGGGGTTGATGCCGGTGTTGTTGACAAGCATGTCAAGCCGGCCGAACGTCTCGATGGTCGTGGCCACCGTTTCGGCCTGGTGGGCGGCGTCGTCGGCCTTGCCGGGCACCGCGATCGCGACTTCTGGCCCGCCCAGCTCGGCCACCGCCGCGGCGAGCGTCTCGGCGCCGCGGGCGGTGACGCACACCCGCGCCCCCTGCCTGACGAGTTCCGCGGCGACGCCAAGGCCGATGCCCCGGCTCGCACCGGTGACGATGGCCACCCGGTCCTTCAGTGATTCCATCTGCCTCTTTCCGCCTGCCTCGGTCGCGCTGTCCTGCGCGGGTCGCTTACGCCCGCGTGGCGTTCACGGCGACGGTACCAGGCGCGCGGCCTGGTGCCGAGGGGGCAGTTGGGTGGCTGTTACGGCGCGGGGACCACAGTGGTGACCGTCTCGAGTCCGGTGATGGCGAGCACCGGCGCGAGAATGCCGGTGGCGATGATCTTGATACGGGACGCGTGCGGGAGCAGCGCGGTCAGGCCGGCGCTGTCCAGGTAGCTCACCGCGGTCAGGTCCACGATGACGCGCGCAATCGGCGGCACCGCCGCGGCCGCCTCGTCGAGCGCCGCGCCGAAGCTGGCGGCGTTGCTCATGTCGATCTCGCCCGCGGCGGCCAGCACGGTGGCGCCGGCGTCGTCCCGCCGGGTGGAAAGCTCAAGAGGAGCGGTCACCGGTGATCCTCGCCTCCATGATGACGGTCGTGCCCGCCCCGTCGGGCTCGATGCTAACCCTGTCCATGAACGCCTGCATGAGCGGGATTCCCTTACCGCGGAACGGCGCGGGCGCCGGCGGCAGCCACTGGCCGCTGTCGGTCACGGTCATCCGGAGCGTGCCCGCGGTGACGGAGGCACGCAGTCGGATTTCGCCGCCCGGGCGCTCGCGGTGGCCGTGCTCGATCGCGTTGGCGACCGCTTCTCCCGCCGCCACCAGGGCGTCCTGAGCCAGCCGGATGCCGAGGCCGCAGCCGTCGAGCCACTGCCGCAGCCGGGTGCGCACCGGTCCGAGCTGGCCGATCTCCGCGGGAAAGTTCAGCTCAAGCGGGGCTGGATGGCGGTAGAGCACCATGGCGACGTCGTCCCCGTATCCGTCGGGAGGCGCGAGCCGGGTCATGAGCCTGGTCGCGAGGTCCTCGAGTGAGTCCTCGCCGCCGCTCATGACCGCGATCCCGGCCTCGGATATGCCATCGGTCAGCGGACGGCCCCGCCGTTCCACGAGGCCGTCGGTGTAAAGCAGCAGGGTCGACCGCGGTTCGAGCAGGTAGCCCGCGTCGCGGCGCCTGGGAGTCGGCCCGGCGGCGAGCGGGAACGAGCGGGCCTCCTCAAAAAGGTCGACGCGGCCGTCCGGGTGGACAACGAGAGCCGGCGGGTGCCCGGCGCTCGAATAGCTGACCCGCCCGGTCGCCGGGTCGAGGATGGCGCAGCACATCGTGGTGCACTCCGCGCCGGGTACGGACGCCGCGAACCGGTCCATGGCGGCAAGTACCTGGCCCGGGCTCCCGTCCTGGAGCAGCAGCGCACGGCAGGCGCTGCGCAACTGCCCCATCACCGTCGCGGCGCCGAGGTCGTGCCCGACGCAGTCGCCGACCACGATCGCGATCCGCCCGTCGGGCAGCCCGATGATGTCGTGCCAGTCGCCGCCCACCTCGAGCGGGCGGGTGGCGGGCTCGTACCTGGCGCTGAATCCCGCGGGAAGCTGCGCGGGGCCCAGGATGGAGCGCTGCAGCGCGAGCGCCGTCTCGCGCTGCTGGTCGGTCTGGTGCGCCCGGCTCAGCGCCTGGCCGAGCTGCCCGCAGAGCAGGCTGAGCAGCGTCTGATCCTCGATGGTCAGCGTCCTGCCGTCGGCCAGGTCGATCCAGATCGTCAGCGTGCCCGAGGGATGCTCGAGGCTCACGCCCGCGCCGCCGCCTGCCGCCGCAGGCGTGAGCGGCGCCCGCTCGCGCAGGCCGGCCAGCTGCTCGCGCACCGCGGGGGCAAGGCTCTCCCACTCGTCGCCCGCGGTGCTGAAGGTGACCGACGGCCCTGCCGCGTCGGTCCAGATGGCCGCGACGACGCGCCTGGCGTGCCATAGCCGGTGCAGTTCACCGAGCGCCTCGCGCAGCGTGTCGGCCATGTTGTGGGCACGCGTCAGCACCTGACCGAGCGAGGCGAGGGCGCTTTGTCGCTGGATGACGTAGTGTTCGGCGGTCACATCGCGGAGTGTTCCCACCACGAGCCGCCCGTTGTCCGAGTCGGTGATCTCGTTGAAGCTGCCCGCCACCCACAGCCGGCGACCGTCGCGGTGCCTGACGGGGACGTGGAAGTTCCCGCCCGCGCGCTCCCTGGTGTCCCGGTAGGCCTCCTCGGCCATCCGGCGGTCGTCCGGGCCGGATTCCGCATCTGGCCACCACGGGTGCGGTGCCGGGTAAGGCAGCCCCTCGGGGCCGTAACCGAGCATGTCCGCGAAGGCCGAGTTGATCTCAAGGACGGCGCCGTCCGGGCCGCTGAGGAAGAAGGCCTCGTGCAGCGACTCGATGAGCGCCGCCCGCCACCGTGCGTGCTGGCTGCGCATCCGGGACAGCTGCACGCTTGCCCGGACCCTGGCGAGCAGCTCGGCGGCGGAGAACGGCTTTACCAGGTAGTCGTCGGCCCCGGCGTCGAGACCCTCGATCGCCGCATCCTGGCCGGCTCGCGCCGAGAGCAGCAGCACCGGCACGTCGGCCGTACGGGGATCGGCTCGCAGCGCGGCGACAAGCCCGAGGCCGTCGAGCCGAGGCATCATCACGTCGCTGATGACCAGATCGGGCGGCCGCACCCGCGCGGCGTCCAGGGCGGCGCGGCCGTCGGTGACCGTGCTCACCAGGTAATGGGGCCGCAGCAGCCGCTCCAGGTACTCGCGCATGTCTGCGTTGTCGTCGGCGAGCAGCACCCGTGGGCCCTCGGACGGCGTCCGCGCCGCTGCCCGCGCGCCGGGCAGCGCGCCCGCCGTGGCGGCGCCGGACGGGTCGTTCTGCGCCTGGTCGTCGGCCGGCGGCAGCCAGCGCATCGCCTCCTGCACGTACGGGTCGGCGGACACGACAAACAGCGGCCGGCCGCTCGCCGCCACGCCGGCCTCGGCGTCAGCGTCGTCCGGCCCGCCGGCGACATCCGCGCCCGCGTCGCCTGCCGCGCCTGCGTCGCCCGCCGGCGGGTGGGTGAACGGAAGGCGCACGGTGAAGGCGGTGCCCTCGTGCTCGCTGCTTTCCGCGTCGATCGTCCCCCGGTGCAGCCCGACGAGCTCCCGGACCAGCGCCAGGCCGATGCCGCTGCCCTCGTTGGACCGCGCCCGCACGTTCTGCACGCGGTGGAAGCGGTCGAACAGCTGTGGCAGCTCGGCCTGGGGAATCCCGGTCCCGGTGTCCGCCACCCGCAGCACCGCCTGCCCGTCCTTCTCGCCGAGCGTGACCGTAATGCCGCCGTCGAAGGTGAACTTGAGCGCGTTGCTGAGCAGGTTGAGAACGATCTTCTCCCACATTTCCCTGTCGACGTAGACCGGTGCGCTGAGCGCCGGGCAGTCCACCTCGTAGCGCAGGCCGGCCCGTTCGATGGCCGAGCGGAAGACGCTGGCAAGCTCGGCCGTGAAGGCGCTCAGGTCGGTCGGCTCGTAGCTGGCCCGCATCCGGCCGGCCTCGATCCTGGAGAAGTCAAGCAGCGAGTTGACCAGCTTCCCGAGCCGCAGGCCGTTGCGGTGGATCACGTCGAGTTCCGAGCGAGCGGCGTCGTCCGCCGGGCCGAGGCGGCGGCGCAGTTCTTCGACCGGGCCCATGATCAGGGTGAGCGGGGTGCGGAACTCGTGGCTGATGTTGGAGAAGAACGTCGTCTTGGCCCGGTCGAGCACGGCGAGTTCCTCCGCCCTGCGCAGTTGCGCCTGGTAGGCGATCGCCCCGTTGACAAGGGCCGCCGACTGCCGCGCGACCAGGCCGAGGAAGTCCTGGTAGGCCGCGTCGAGCGTGCGGCCCGCACTGGCCGCGAGCACCATCGCGCCGACCGGCTCGCCGCCGGCGTCGCCCGGTAGCGGCAGCACCATCGCCTCGGCGGGCGGGTCGCGCCAGCCGCCGGACGGCAGCCCTCCGAACCGGGCCGCCACGTCGCGGAGCACCACCGGCCGCCCGCCGTGCAGCACCTCGACGGCCGGCCAGCCGGGCGCGGGTCCCGGCATGGTGCTCGCGGCCAGCGTGGCTTCGGCAACGTCTCGGGTCCCGTCGGCTGCACGCAGGTAGATCGCGGCGTACGGCACGACCTGCCCGGCACGGGACAGGATCTCGGTCACCACCTCGCAGACTTCGGCGACGCCGCGCCCGCGCCCGGCCTGCGCACCGAGGTTCTGCAGCACGGCCAGACGGTGCCGGCCCACCACCTGCTCGGTGCTCTCGGTAACCGCCGTGAAGACGCCGCGGACGGCGCCGTCGTCGTCGTGCAGCGGACTGTAGGAGTACGTCCAGTACGTCTCTTCCCAGTACCCGTGCCGGCGCATGGGCAGCAGCAGGTCCTCCGACCAGGTGGCCTGACCGCTGCTCAGCACCGAGTCGAGCATCGGTCCGATCGTGTCCCAGATCTCGCTCCACACCTCGCGCCCGGGCAGGCCGAGGGCCGGGTGCTTGTCGCCGAGCAGTGGCATGTAGGCGTCGTTGTAGAGGAACCGCAGCTCGGGGCCCCACCAGACGATCATCGGGAAGCGCGAGGTGAGGCAGATCCGGCAGGCGGTGCGCAGGCTTGCCGGCCAGTCCCGCGGGTCGCCGAGCGCCTGCGGTCCCCAGGAGTAGTCCCTCATCCGCCGCGCCATCTCCCCGTCTCCGGGAAAGGCAAGGTGGGCACTGCTGAGGTTCCGCATGAGCGAAAACTACCATCGCCGCATGGACCCAAACGGGCAGGCCGGGGTGCATTTCGCCCGCCTGCGGCAGCGGGCGGGCAGGTACGTCACTCAGGACCGGAAGGCGCTGTCTCGCCGTCGGCGTGCTCGCCGCTGTCCTGCCGGGTGCGCCGCTATTCCGCCTGCTGCGCGGCCCGGATGGCGGCGAGCGACGTCACGCCGGCCATGAACATTTCCACGCCGAACTGGTAGTGCAGCTCGGGATCGTCGCACGCGGTCATCGGGATGGCGCACTCGACGAGCCGCGGGTACCTGGCAGGCGGCAGCATGGCAAGCGTCACCTGCTTCTTGCGCTGCAGCTCGGTCCGCGCCGCCTCGTCGATCAGCTCGATGCCCGGCTCGCTCATCACCAGCATCAGGCCGGTCCACAGCGCGGAGCGGGCGATCGCGCTCGCGTCAAGCGGGCTGAATCCGGCGGTGCGCAGGATGTCCAGCGTGAACTCGGTGGCATTAAGCGCGGACTCGTTGTTCAGCTTCTCCGAGCTGGCGAGCAATTGCGCCGCGGCCGGGTGCGCGCGCAGCACGGTGAGCAGCGAGACGAGCAGCCCGCGCAGCTGATCCGTCCACGGCGCCGTGCGGTCGATGGCGGCGATGTCGATCTCGCTCCAGACGCGCTCGGCGAGGCCCTCGAGCAGTTCGTCCTTGCCGCGGAAGTGCCAGTACAGCGCCATCGGCGTCACGCCGAGCTCGGTGGCGAGCTTGCGGATCGTCAGCGACTCCAGGCCCGACGCGTCGGCGAGCGCCAGCGCGCGGTCGACCACGGCGGCCCTGGTCAGGCGAACACGCTCGCCCTCGTCCGGCGGCTGGTCGCCTACCGTGCCGGCTACTCGCGCCGGCTGCCTGGAAGAAGTCACTTGACAACTATACGGCGTACAAGGCAGGATCGGCAATGAGCACATGTACGGCGTATAAGAACGCCATACAGGTACGGCTTACAGGTACGTCGTATATGAACGAGGGAAGGGCCGAAGCGATGGCCGGACGGGCACGATGGTGGGCGCTGACCGCGGTCAGCCTCGCCACCTTGATGAGTTATCTAGACAACAACGTGGTCAACGTGGCGCTCCCGACGATCGAGCGCAGCCTGCACCTTTCGGTGAGCGGGCTTGAGTGGATCGTCAGCAGCTACCTGCTTGTCCTTGGCGGCCTGCTGCTGGTCGGCGGCCGGGTGGCCGACGTCTTCGGCAGGCGCCGGATGTTCCTGATCGGCCTGACCATCTTCACCCTCTCCTCGCTCGCCGCGGGCCTGGCGGGAAGCGCGGGCGTGCTGATCGCCGCGCGGGCGGTCCAGGGCCTCGGCGCCGCGCTCGTGATGCCGGCCAGCCTCGCGATCATCGCCGCGACGTTCACCAACGCACGCGAGCGCACCGCGGCGATCGGCATCTGGAGCGCGGTGGGCGCACTCGGGCTCGCGCTTGGCCCGGCGATCGGCGGGCTGATCAGCCAGCACCTGCACTGGGGCTGGATCTTCCTGATCAACGTGCCGCTTGGCGCGGTCACCATCGCGATCGCGCTGCCGTTCGTCAGCGAGTCGCACGGCAGGGTGGCGGAAGACGGCGCGCCCGCTGGCCGGGTCCGCGCGATGCTCGACATTCCGGGCCTGATCACCTCCGCGGTCGCGCTGTTCTCACTGACCTACGCGCTGATCGAGGGCGGCGACAGGGGCTGGACCTCGCCGCTGATCGTCGGCTCGTTCGCGGTCGCGGCCGTCGCGGCGGCGGTCTTCCTCGCGATCGAGTCGCGCAGCGCGCACCCGATGATCCCGCTGCCCATCTTCCGGTCCGCTGCCTTCAGCGGCGGTCTCGGCACGATGATGATCTGGTCGTTCGGCGTGCTCGGCATCTACTTCTTCACATCGCTGTACCTGCAGGCCAACCTCGGCTTCTCGCCGACCAAGGCGGGCATGGCGTTCGTGCCGATGGCGCTGTGCCTGGCCATCGCCGCGACCCTCTCGCCGCGCGTCACCGCGATCATCGGCGAGCACCGCACCGTGGCGCTCGGCATGGCGATCATGACCGTCGGCCTAGTGCTGTTCGCCCAGCTGGGCGCCGGCGCCACGTTCAACGCGCTGCTGCCAGGGTTCGTGCTGTTCGGCCTCGGCGCTGGCCTGATGAACGTGCCGCTCGCCAACGCGGTGCTCGGCGGCGCGCCCACTGCGCAGGCGGGCATGGCCTCCGCGCTGCTCAACGCCTCCCGTGAAGTCGCGGGCCTGCTCGGCGTGACGGTCATCGGCGCGGTACTCAGGTCGAGCGAGTCAAGCTCGCTCCGGTCGGGCGTCAGCCAGGCGCAGGCCTTCATCGACGGCTACCACTCGGGCCTGTGGCTGACGATCGGCCTGCTCGCCGCCGGCGTCGTGCTCAGCTACGTCACCCTGCGGCCGCGGCGCACCGGAGAGCTGACGATTGACGAGGCGCTTGCAGGCCTTGACGACACGGTTCCCGGCACAGCTTCAGGCACCGCCGAGACGCCGCTCACCGCGCGCGCCTCCGTCCCGGCGCAGTCGCCCGCCTCCCGGAACATCACTAGGGGGGCCGCGCCCGCGGACGGCCGCTGACCCGGGGCGGGCACGCAGCCCGGGCCCCGACCCCCCGGACTGCCGCACCGCCCGCCCCGGCCGCCCGCCTCCCGTGCCGCCGCATCGCAAGGCGGTCACGGGGGCGGGCCGGTCAAGCCGCTTCCGGGGCCGCCACGCCGCAAGGAGGCTCCGGGGGCCGGAGAGCAAGCCGCATCCGTTCGGGAGAGGAAGGAATCCCGGACGGATGCGGCTTCGCGTTTCCCGGTTGGGCGGCGCCTGGGCCCGGGCGTTTGCTACCGCGTGGCCGTCAGCTCACGCCCCACAGCCTCGCGAACGCGCCCTCGAAGGAGTTGTCGCCGCGCCCGCACCCGCCTACCGCACAACCACCTGACCCGCGCCCCGCGGGCTCCCCGAGCCCCGAGCCAGTCGAGATCCCCGGCCACAGACCCGCCTGGCCGGAAACCGAAGGCCGTCCCGCGATTCCGGCGGCGCGGCCGGCGGTGCACGGACAGACATGTACTGACTTGCGGGCAAAAGTGCGCCCGATTTGGCCCAGTTTGTTCCCCCAAACTCGGTATACCTTGTCCCACGGCACCCTACGACAGGAGGCCGGGGGCACTCTCCGCCCGATTTGCCGTGTTTGCCGGGCGGAGATAGGCGCCGTACAGAGATCGCTGAACACGCGGCCCTCGAACTCCGGCAGGCGGCGCGCTGCTACGAGGGATACGCGGGCTGGTCGGGCCGGATCAGCAGGCAGCTGCTCGTGGCCGTGACGTAGACCTTCCCCGCAGCGTCGGTGATCCTGGCCTCGGCGAGTGCCGTGCGCCGGCCGAGGTGGACCACGTTGCCTTCGGCGGTGATCGGGCCGGTTTCGACCGTGACCGGCCGGAGGAACTTCACCGACAGGTCAAGGCTCGTGTAGAAAACGCCCGCGGGAAGCAAGGTGTGCACCGCGCAGCCGCAGGCCGAGTCGAGCATGGTCGCGAACACGCCGCCGTGCACGGTGCCGAGCGGGTTGTAGTGGAATTCCTTCGGTGTCATCCGGAAGGTTGCCTGTCCCTCGCCGAAGGCCACGCCATCGAAGTCGAGAGCCCGCATGACTGGCGGCGGCGGGATCGTTCCCTCCCCGATCGCGGCGAAGAACTCGGCACCGCTCAGGCCGGCACCGGCGGTGGCGATCGCCACCGGGTCGGACCAGGTGAAGGTGCGCTGCCGTGCCTGCTCGGTATCGGGCGCTGTCGTCGTCATGGCCACCTCGCTCTCCAGAGTCTGAGTTTCAGAAAACAACCTAGCACGCGTAGCATGCCGGTCATGAGGCCGTATAGCGCGTACGACAGCGACACCTGCTCGATCGCCAGGACGCTCGCCCTGATCGGCGATCGCTGGACGCTCCTGGTGCTGCGCGACGTGGCCAACGGCGTCCGCCGCTTCGACGAGCTGGCCGGTCACCTGGGCGTGGCGCGCAACGTGCTGTCGGCTAGGCTCGCCCGCCTGGCGGAAGCCGGCCTTGTCGAGCGCACCGCCTACCGCGAGCCGGGCGCGCGCGAACGGCTCGAGTACCGGCTCAGCACGGCGGGCCGCGACCTGATGCCGGTCCTGCTTGCCTTCATGGCATGGGGCGACTCGCACCTGGCCGGCCAGGAAGGCCCGCCGGCCATCGTCACGCACGCCGGCTGCGGCGCGCCGATCAGGGTCGCGGTCACCTGTGCGGACGGCCATGACCTGGGGGAGCGGCCTCATGTACTGGTGCAGCCCGGGCCGGGAAGCCGGATGCGGGCCTAACCAGGCGGTGCTCAGGCGAGGACAGCGTGTCGCTTGCCAGTCCAACAGAACCAGCAAAAGGCGCGCGGCTACTGTCGCTAGGCGCCCGGCCGGCGAAGCCCGCCAAGCCAGGCAAGCGACGGTTTCGGCCGGCGCTCGAACGTACGCCTGTCGACGCCGATGAGGCCGAAGGTGGGCCGGTAGTCGCCCCACTCGTAGTTGTCGAGCAGGCTCCAGTGGAAGTAGCCGTCGACTCGGATGCCGTCGTCCATGACGGAAGCCAGGCCGTCGAGCGCCCCCGCGGTGTAGGCGATGCGCTGCGCGTCGTCGCCGGTGGCGATGCCGTTCTCGGTGACGATGAGCGGAACGGAACCGAGCACGCCTGCGGCCGTGCGCACGGCGTTGCCGAGCGCGGCGGGATAGTACTCCCAGCCGGTGAGCGTGCGGACGGCGTCGTCGGGCAGCGCCGCGGTGGAAGGGTCGGCGGCCGTGCCGCGCACCCGGGTCCTGCTGTAGGCCTGCACGCCGAACCAGTCGTCGCCCGCCGCTGCCTCGATGAACCGCGTCTCACGCGCCCCCGCGTAAGTGCGGGCGGCGTCCAGGTACTCCGGAGCGAGCGGTTCGATGCCCAGCATGGCCACGCTCCAGCCGGTCTTCGCGCCGGGATTGTTGCGGCGCAGCGTGGCGCGCGCCGCCTGGTGTGCCTCGATGAGGCGTTCCGTCAGCGCGAGATCGGCTGGCGGCAGGCCGTTCCGCAGGTCGACGCGACTGCCGTCGAGTGCATGCCGGAAGATCGCGACCATGTTCGGCTCGTTGATCGTGCACACGTGCCCGACGTCAGCACCGAGGATCTCTCCCGCGATGTCCACGAAGCGGTCGAACCGTGCGATCCCGTCCGGGTGCGTCCAGCCGCCATCGGCCGTGAACCAGGCCGGCGACGTGAAGTGGTGCAGCGTGACCATCGGGCGCAGGCCGCGCGCGATCGCGCCGAGCACCATCGCGCGGTAGTGCGCGACCGCGGCCCGCGAGACACGGCCGGTGATGGGTTCGATCCTGGCCCACTCGATGCTGAACCGGTAGTCGGTGAACCCCGCCGCCGCTAGCAGGTCCATGTCCTCGCCCCAGCGGTGGAAGCTGTCGACCGCGTCCAGGCTGGGCTCGGACACGAAGCTGCCCGGCGCGTTCTCCAGGACCCACCAGTCGCTGCTCGCGTTGCCGCCCTCGGTCTGATGACCGGAGGTCGACGCACCCCAGAGGAAGTCAAGCGGGACGGTGAATGACACCTCATGCCTCCTAGTAGGACAAGCTAGTAGGACAAGCTCGCTGCGCAGCCTATTACGCGATACCGCGCCGTAAAAGATCCGAGATGGGGAATGCTCTGGCGCTGGCCGGTGTTTTATGGTACAGTTCGAGTATTGGCCTGGTGCCCATCTGAGTGGCCCGGCTAGCCTCCCAAGCGCCTCACCTGAGCATGTCCTAAGTAGGCAGAGCACAGGCGCTGACGAAGATCCCGAGTCTTCAGGGAAATACTCACTCATCAGACATAGCGCTGCTCAGCAGCCGTTTCACGCTTGCCTTCCACGCATGCCAACGGCTCTATTCGCCATGCGCTTTTCACTCTCCTCGAGAGGAGATCCCATGACCGCAATCGCGGAAGAAATCAACGCAGTAACCACAGCAGAACCCCAAGCAGAAACCAGAGAACAAGCCAAGACGGCAATCCAGGAAAAGCAGGAAATCACGGTCGCGGGCATCGCCGATCTGAGCGACGGGCGCGGTTTCCTGCGGACCGACGGCTACCGAAGGTCGAGGAACGACATCCCGCTCAGCGCCGCCCAGGTCCGCAGGTTCGGACTGCGCGCTGGCGACCAGATCGAGGGCACGGCGACCGGGAACGGCCGTAACGGCAGGACCCTGATCGGCGTCGCGACCATCAACGGCCTGCCCGCGAACCGGGCGGAAAGCCGGCCGAGGTTCGACAACCTCACTCCCATCTACCCCAGAGAACGTCTGCGGCTCGAAGACGGCGACCCGTCGCCCGCCGCCCGGATCATCGACCTGGTGGCGCCGATCGGCAAGGGCCAGCGCGGTCTCATCGTCGCGCCGCCGAAGGCAGGCAAGACCACCGTGCTCAAGACGATCGCGCACGCGATCGCCGAGGGCCACCCCGAGGTGCACCTCATGCTGGTCCTCGTCGGCGAGCGCCCGGAAGAGGTAACCGATCTGCGCCGCCTGATCCGCGGCGAGGTGATCTCCTCGACCTTCGACCAGTCGCCCGCCGACCACATTCAGGCGGCGGAGCTCGCGATCGAGCGGGCCAAGCGGCTCGCGGAACTCGGCCGCGACGTGGTCGTCATGCTCGACTCGCTCACCAGGCTCGGCCGCGCCTACAACCTGGCCGCCCCCGCGAGCAGCCGCATCCTCAGCGGCGGCGTGGCGGCGTCCGCGCTCGAACCGCCGCGAAGGTTCCTCGGCGCGGCGCGCTGCCTGGAGGAAGGCGGCTCGCTGACCATCCTGTCCACCGCGCTCATCGAGACCGGTTCTCAGCTGGACAGCGTCCTGTTCGAGGAGTTCAAGGGAACAGGCAACATGGAGCTGCGCCTCCGCCGTGACCTGGCAGAAAAGCGGCTGTTCCCGGCGATCGACCCGATGCCTTCCGGCACCCGCCGCGAGGAACTCCTGATGGGCCCGGGTGAGCACGCCGCCGTGGTGAGCCTGCGGCGGGCACTTGCCGCCCTCGACAGCCAGCACGCCATCGAGCTGCTCCTCGAGAAGACCACTCTCCCGAACGAGATCCTGCTCCGCCAGATCAGCGCCGCCCGCTGACCTGCCGCAGGCCGGCGTAAGTCGCACCCCGGCCTGCGGCCGGCGGCACCGGAGCCGCAGCCTGCCGCCCCCTTAGGGGTGTCCATCACGCGACGCCCGGCGTATATCGGGTGTCCACGGTCCGGACCGCTATGACAGGGTGGCTGTCATGACTGAGCCGAACAGCACGGAAGAACTTCCGGAGCGTTGGAACGCGCTCGGGCCGGACTCCAGCATGTGGATGGACGTGAAGGAGGACCCGAGGTTCACCGAGGGGACTGACGTCGATGGCGAGCGGGATACGATGCTCGGCTACCTGCGCGGTTACCGGCTGACCCTTGAGATGAAGTGCGAGGGCCTCGACGCGGAACAGCTGGCCCGCAGGTCGGTGCCGCCCTCGACCATGTCGCTGCTCGGCCTCGTCAGGCACATGGCCGACGTGGAGCGCAACTGGTTCCGCCGGGTAATGGCACAGACCGACGCACCGCCGCTTTACTGGAGCGACGATATCCCCGACGCCGACTGGGCGGGCGCGACCGCCGACCCGGCCGTGGTGGCTGAGGCCTGGCTTGCCTGGCGCGATGAGATCGCCTTCGCCAACGAGTACATCGCAGCCACCGACGACCTGGGCGTCCGCAGCCCGATGCCTGACGGCAGCACGGTGGCACTGCGCGACGTGATCATCCACATGATCGAGGAGTACGCCAGGCACTGCGGCCACGCCGACCTGCTCCGCGAGCGCATCGACGGCCGCGTCGGCCAGTAACCGCCACCGGCGACGGTCTAACTCTGCGGCGACGGCGAGAGGTCCCCGCCGCCCGCCGTGTCCGGCCTCCCGGGTCCGCCGCCGGGGTCACCGGGTCCGCCGCCGGGGTCACGTTCGCCGCTGACGTCGGGTCCAACGCCAGGCTCACTGGCGTCACCAGTCGCAGCAGGTTCGCTGCTGGTCTCAGGTCCGCTGCCAAAGTCACGGCCGTCGGCGTCACGTCCGCCGTGAGCGTCAGGTCCGGCTCCGGCGTCGGAGCCCCGGCGCCGCCCGCGGTGGCCGCGGTGGCCGCGGCCGAGCAGCATGAGCGTGGCGTAGCTGAGCACGAGCCCCGCCGCCGCGTACCCGCCGAGGACGAGCAGGTCCCTCGTGATGCCCGCGTTGCCGAAGTAGGCGGCGCCGCGGACCGCGTCGGTTCCCGCTCCCGGCGGCAGCCACGGCCCGATCGCGGCCCAGAAGGGCGGCAGCAGCGGCCATCCGTACGCACCGCCCGCGCTGGGGTTGCCGGCGATGACGAACAGCAGGATCGCGATGCCGATGCCGATGATGCCGGCCATCGTCATCAGGGCGGTGGTGAACGCGCCGGCGGCGAAGACCACCAGGGTGCCGATGCCCCACAGGCCGAGGGTGTCGGTGGGCAGCGCGTGCAGCCAGGGGCCGACGATCAGCGCGCCGAGCAGTGCGGTGACCGCGGCGTACAGCGCAAGGGCGATCAGCCGGATGGTGATCCTGTTGACGTTGGCGGACCGCGCACCCGAGCTCAGGCCGAGCAGTGACGCCGCCAGGTAACCGCCGATCATCCAGCCGATGACCAGGTAGAACGCGGAGAGCCCGTTGTGGTCTCCCGACGCGGGCGGCCGGATGTCCACGACGGTCAGCCGGCGGCCCGAGCGCGCCTCGGTCGTCTGGAGCACGGAGGTCAGCGCGTTGACGGTGGACGTGCCCGCTGCACTGGCCACGGTCAGCCGGTCGGTGTTTCCTGAGACGCTGATCTCTAGCACGCCGTAGCTGGACCGGTCGCGCAGCTTGGACAGCCCGGTGGCGCGGTCGGGCACCGCGGTGGCGTCGAGCGGATCGCCGGGCAGGGCGCTGAGCTGCGCCGCGGCGCGCCCGGCAGCCGCGGCGGCCGGCGCGGTTACCGAGACCGGAATCTGATGCGGTGCCGGCCGGTGAAAGGCGCCGATATAGGAGGCGATGAACGCCAGCTGGAGCAGCCCGATGCCGCAGACGAGCAGGAACGCGCGCGGCGTAACCGCGTCCCTTGCCTCGGCCGCGAAGCCGCGCCACCTTGTCCCCGCTGGTCGCTGGTGCATGGAGACGATGTTCCCGGCGCCACCATGCGCTAACTCAACGCATACGGAACGTGCGAACTGCGGCGGGACTGGTCAGTCGTCGGGCTGCTCGACGAGCTGTGCCAGGTAGAGCGGCTCGCCGAGCTGGGTGATCAGGCCGAGCTGCGTCTCGAGGTAGTCGATATGCTCTTCCTCGTCAGCGAGAATGTCCTCGAAGATGTTGGCGCTCGTGACGTCGCCCGTGCTGCGCATGTACTCGATGCCGCGCCGCAGCCGGTCCACCGCCTCGACCTCCACGGCCAGGTCGGCGTCCAGCATCTGGGTTATCGTCTGGCCGATGCGGAGCGGGAAGAGACGCTGGTAGTTCGGCAGCCCGTCGAGGAACAAGATGCGGTCGGTCAGCTTTTCCGCGTGCCGCATCTCGTCGTACGACTCGTGCTTAGTGTGCTTGGCGATCTTCACCCAGCCGAGGTTCTCCTGCATCTTGGCGTGCAGGAAGTACTGGTTGATCGCCGTGAGCTCGGCGGTGAGCTGCTCGTTCAGGAATTCGATCACCCGGTCGTCTCCGCGCATCTGCTCACCATAGCCCGCTACGGGCCGTTACGGTCATGACACGCTGAAGTTAAGTCACGAAGAGTAATCCGGTGAACACGATCTTCCGCGAAGGATTCAGGCGATGGCGGGCAGCCCGTGGACCGGGCATTCGGCGGACCGCTCGGCGAGCATGGCCGAGATGCGGACCCGGCACATCCCGCACAGGGTGCAGGCGCGGGTGGCCTTGGCCACCGCCTTCACCGTGGCGGCGCCCTCATCGATGGCCGCGCTTACCTCATCGGTCGTCACGGCGCGGCAGATGCACGCGTACACTACCTCGCCGCTCCTTCCGGGCCGCGTCTGGTCAGTATGGTTAGGCTACCCTAACTGACCTATCGCAGTAAAGAGGCGCAGAGAAGCATAACGGACAGCCAGCAATGAGTAACTCGGCGTGATATTCGGACGAGAGGGCCGGATGTCAGAGCGAGCCGGTGTTCGCGTCGGACAGCAGCGCGGAGATGTCCGCGCAGGCCGCGAGCACGGCAGGCTTGAGCTCGCGGACGATCCGCTGTGACGACCAGTCCTGCGCCTGGACCGCCAGGTTGACGCCCGCCAGCACGCGGCCGTCCGGGCTGGTGATCGGTGCGGCCACCGAGCGGAGTCCGTAGGCGAGCTCCTCGTCCTGCATCGCCCAGCCCTGGCCGCGGATGGCGGCGAGCTCCTCGCGCAGTTCGGCGAGTGACAGCTTCGCGTTCGGGCCCGAGTTGGCCGCGAAGGAGGCGTCGGTGATGCGGGCGGCGAGGTCTTGCTCGTCCAGGTGGGCTAGGAGGAGCTTGCCGATCGACGTGTGCACCGCGGGCAGCGTCGATCCCACCTGGATGTTGGCGGTCACCAGGTCGGAATTGCGCAGCCGGATCAGGTAGAGCACGCGGTCGCCGCTGAGCACCGCCAGGTTCACCGTCTCCCCGGTGCGGTCGCCGAGTTCCCTGAGCCTCGGCGTGGCGATGGCTACCAGGTCCAGGCTGCGCAGAGCCGCGGTGCCGAGGGTCAGCGTGCGGACCCCTGGCCGGTAGTCGCCGTTCGGCAGGTGATCGAGGTAGCCCTCGGCGGCGAGCGTCATGACCACCCGGTACACGGTCGGCATCGGCAGCTGAGCCGCCGTAGCCAGATCACTGACACGCCAGGTCGGCCGCTTCTCGTCGAACAGGGACAGGATGCGCAGCCCCTTGGCGAGCGCCTCGACCCGGTAGTCCGGGCGTTCAGCGCCTTCGGACGTTCCGGCGGCGGCCCGCGGCCCGGCAGCCCGCGGCCCAGCGGGGGAGGAGGTGGCGGTACGGCGGGGCATGGGTGCTTCCTCCTCGGTGCTCGGACCACCGACAGCTTACGTGGAGTCGGCGAAAGCGGAGCCTAGACAGCCGCGCGGCGGGTCGGCTACGGTGCTTGAAGTACGAATTTTGAAAGCCACTTTCATCATACGAGAATAAGCGACAGAAAGACAGAGGCTCATGCAGGACTGGCTCACGCTCGACCGACGGCCGACCCTGGTATTCGGAGCCGGCGGGCTCGGCGGGGCCAGTGCGCTCAGCCTCGCCGCGTGCGGCGCGCTCGTCGCGCTCGTCGACGTGAACCAGGAGAACCTCGATACGGTCGCGCGGGCGGCCAAGGAGGCCGGGCATGAGATCAGGCCGCTGCTCGCCGACCTGCGCACGGCCGACGCCTGCCGGGCCGCGGTCAGCGAGGCGGCCGGGCTCGTCGGCACGCCGCAGGTCTTCCTGCACGCCGTCGGGCGCAACGTACGCAAGCCGATTCTCGATCTCGGCGACGACGACTGGGCGGACACGGTCAACCTGAACCTGTCGTCGGCGTACTGGCTCGGCCAGGCGGTCGGCCGGCTCATGGTCGAGCAGCGGTACGGCCGGATGATCTTCGTCTCGTCGGTCTCCGGCCTGCTCGCCCACCCGCATCACGCGCCCTACGCGGCGACCAAGGGCGGGATGAACCAGCTGCTCCGGGTCATGGCGCGCGAGTGGGGCGGCTTCGGCGTCACGGTCAACGCGGTCGCACCCGGCTATATCGAGACCAGCCTGACCAGGGCCTACTTGGACAAGGACAACAACAGGCAGAGCCTCGAGGCGCTCGTGCCGGCCGAACGGCTCGGGCGGCCTGACGAGGTGGCCGACGCGGTCACGTTCCTCGCCTCCGACCGCGCGCGCTTCATCACCGGGCAGGTGCTGTACGTGGACGGCGGGCGCACCCTGGTCTGACCGCCGTGTGCGGCAGCGACCGCCGGCCGATGGGAAGGGCCAGCAACGGATATCAGCTAGCCGAGAGAAGAAAGGCGTGAGACGCGATGAGTGAGGCAGTGCGGCCGCACCCGCGGGACCTGGGCCTCGCCGAGGCACGTGCGCTGGCGCGGCGCGCGGTGGACAAGGCCGAGCAGCTTGGCCTGCGCGGCGCGATCGCCGTCGTGGGTGCGTCCGGCAGCCTGATCACGGCCTCCCGGATGGACGCGGGCGGACCAGGCGGCATGACCCGCGCCAGGTCGAAGGCCTGGATCTCCGCGACACAGCAGATACCGAGCTCGGAACACCTGCACCGGATGACGACGATCGCGCCGCCGGTGGCGACCGGGTTCGCCCAGGCCTCTCCCGAGGCGGTGTTCCCCGGCGCCGGCGGCATGGCGGTGAGCGACGGCGGCGTGGTGGTCGCGGGCATCGCGGCCTCCGGCGCGACCGTCAGCCCGTTCTTTCCCGACGGCATCGACCCGCGGGCGGTGAGCGCGGACGGCAGGCCGGCCAACCCGGAGGATCTGCTGATCGCCTACGCCCTCGGCATCCCCTACGCCGGGCAGCACGGTGATGACGGCAAGCGCTGGCAGCAGCGGTTCGGTGATCTCGTCGTCGATCCGGCCGACAGCCTCGGCATGGCCACCGCGCCGCCGGCGAGCCTGCAGGCGCAGCTCGACTGGGCCAGGGCGCTGTGCGATGCCGTCATGGCGGAGGCGCGAGCGCGTGGCGTGCGGGTCGCGGTCGCCGTGCTTGACCGCGGCGGAGACCCCATACAGCAGGATCTGATGGACGGCGCGCCGGCGGGCGGCGTGGCCATCGCGCAGGCCGCCGCCGGCGCCGCGGCGCTATTCGACTGCGAAAGCGGCGAACTCGAGTCCCGCTTCGGCCCGGTCGCCGCGCTGAGCGCGCTCGTCGTGCCGCCGGTCGCCGGCATTCCCGGCGGCCTGCCGGTCAACGACGCAGGACGGCTGGTCGCGGGCCTCGGCGTCGGTGGCGGCGATCCCGCCGTGTGCGCCGAGATCGCCAGGGCCGCACTGGCAGCCACGTGAGCCGCCACCCCGCGAGCCACCCCGCGAGCCGCCCGACGGACGGCGACGGCGACACGGTCCGCATCGCGGTCATCGGCTGCGGCGCGATCGGCAGCCTGTACGCCGCGCACCTGGCCCGTGTGCCGGGGACCGAGGTGTGGGTCGTCGACCCCTGGGCCGAGCACATGGCGGCGATAAGGGAGCACGGGCTGCGGGTCACCGGGGTCGCGGACTTCACCGCCGAGGTCAGCGCGACAACCGAAGGCCGCGATCTCCCGGCGTGTGACTTCGGCATCGTCGCGACCAAGGCGCTGCACACCAGGGCGGCCGTCGACGGCGCGCGGGCGGCCTTGGCGGACGCGGCGGTCGTGAGCGTGCAAAACGGCCTGGGCAATGAGGAGGTCATCGCCGAGGCAGTGCCGCACGTCATCAGGGGCAGCATCGTCCCGGCCGGCGCGGTGGCCGCGCCCGGCGTGGTCAGGTACGACGCGCCGGGTGACTCGTGGTTCGGTCCCTTCGAGCCGAGTCCCGCGCCGATGTGCGCGGTCGAACGGCTCGCGGGCCTGCTCACCGAGGGCGGCCTGCGCACCCACGCGCTTGCCGACGCCCGCGGTCCGCAGTGGACGAAAGTCATTTTCAACGCCGCCACCAGCCCGCTCGCCGCGCTGACCGGGCTGCCGGTCGGCCGCGTGTGCACCGATGAGGCGCTGCGCCGCCAGGTCGACGGGCTGATCGCGGAGGCGCTCGCCGTGTGCACACGTGCGGGCATCGTGCCGGTGCGGCCGCCGCATGAGGCGGTCGACGAGGCCATCGCGGAGGCATACGGCCACAAGCCGAGCATGCTCCAGGACGTGCTTGCCCGCCGGGCAACCGAGATCGACGTGCTCAATGGCGGTATCGCCGCCGAGGGGCGGCGGACCGGCGTGCCCACGCCACTGCACGACTGCATGGTGGCGCTCGTCAAGGGACTCGAGTCTTCCTGGTCGGGCTAGCGGGAGTCCGCACCGCGCGTGCCACCGAACGCGCCAGCCGCCCTGTGTCGCCAACTCGTAATCGCCGGCCGGTGGACAACCCCCTACCCGCCTCTTAACCTGAATGAAATGAAAATAGCTTTCACGGAATGAAAGTGAGGGGAACCGTGACCGCTGCCACCCCACCCTCGGCCGCCGGGGCCAGGCCCCCGCTGCTCGAGGTCAGCGGCCTGCGCGTGACCTACGGCGGCGTCGTCGCCGTCTCCGACGTGGACCTGCGGATCGCCGAGGGCACGATCTACGGGCTGATCGGCCCGAACGGCGCGGGCAAGACCTCGATGGTCGACGCACTTACCGGGTACACGCGGCCCGCCGCGGGGCGGATTGTCTTCGGCGGCCGCGAGATCGGCGGGCTGCGCCCCTACCAGCGGGCACGGCTCGGGCTCGCGCGTACCTTCCAGTCCGGTGAGCTGTTCGACGACCTGACGGTTGAGGAGAACCTGCTCGTGGCGAGCGAGCGGGTCACTCTCGGCTTGGCGCTGCGGGAGCTGGTCCTGCCGCGGCGGCCAGCCGACGGGGACCGCACCAATAGGGACAGCGTCGACTGGGCCATCTCCGTCTGCGGCCTCGAGGATGTCGCGGACCGCTACCCGGCACAGATCTCACTCGGCAGGCGCAAGCTGGTCGGCATCGCCCGCGCACTGGCCCGCCGACCTCGCCTTGTGCTGCTCGACGAGCCCGCGGCGGGTCTCGACACCACGGAAAGCCTCGAGCTCGGCCGCCGGCTGCGGACGCTGCCCGAAGAGCACGGCGTGACGGTCTTCCTCATCGATCACGACATGGGGCTCGTGCTCAGCGTGTGCGATCACCTGACGGTGCTCGACTTCGGCCGCCGGATCGCCGACGGCACCCCCGCGGTGATCCGCGAGGACCCGCGCGTCATCGAGGCGTACCTAGGAGGACAGCATGCCGGAAGCGGCGCGTAGCACCGGCGGCCAGGAGACCGCACTGGCCGTCAGCGAGCTGTCCGCGGGCTACCAGGGAATCCCTGTCGTCCGCGAGCTGAACCTGGCGGTCGGCCACGGCGAGGTCGTCGCGCTGCTCGGCCCGAACGGCGCCGGCAAGACGACGACGCTGGAAACCATCGCCGGGCTGCACCGGCCGATCTCCGGCACGATCAAGGTGTCCGGGCGCGACGTGGCGGGCACCGCGGCGCACGTCCTGGCCCGCCGTGGCATGGCGCTCGTGCCAGAGGGCCGCGCGCTGTTCCCCGGGCTCACGGTCCGGGAGCACCTGCGGCTGGCAGGCGGGCGCGGCGGCCGCGGCAGTGTCGGCGGAAACAGCAGGGCCAGCGAGCGGGAACTGCTCGAGATGCTCCCCGAACTCGCCAAGTGCCTGGACCGCAAGGCCGGCCTGCTATCCGGCGGCGAGCAGCAGATGCTGGCCGTCGGCCGGGCCCTGGTTACCCGCCCCAGCCTGCTGCTCGTCGATGAGATGAGCCTCGGGCTCGCCCCGGTCATCGTCGAGCGCCTGCTGCCCATCCTGCGCAGGGTCGCCGGCGAGCTCGGCACCAGCGTGCTGTTCGTCGAGCAGCACGTCGCGCTCGCGCTGCAGATCGCCGACCGCGCCTACATCCTCACGCACGGCCAGATCAGCCTCGAGGGACCCGCCGCGCGGCTGCGCGAGAGCCGCGAGCTGCTCGCCGCCAGCTACCTCGGCGAGACCGCCGCCTGACCACGGCCACCTGGCCACGGCACCTGACCGCGGCCACCGAACGAAGAAGACACCGTCACCAGGAAAGAAGCGGAAGTTGAGACAATATAGATGGCTAGCCGTGGCGTCGATCGCCGCGGCCGCACTGACCGCGGCAGGCTGCAGCTCGAGCAGCTCTGGCAGCCCGAGCACCACTAGCAGCGGCACGAGCGCCTCGTCGGGCTCGACCGGATCCGCGTCGGCCGCCGGCACGGCGAGCGCGGACCCGTTCGGCACGCCCAAGAAGGCGACAGGCACGCCTTACGTGTTCGGCATGATCAACGACGAGACCGGCGCGGTCACCTTCCCCGAGGCGCGCCAGGGCGCGATCGCCGCCGCCGCCTACGTGAACAATTATCTCGGCGGCATCAACGGGCACCCGATCCAGATCGACAACTGCACCGGCGACGGCACCCCGGCCACCGCGGCGCGCTGCGCCAACCAGCTAGTCGGCGACCACCCGCTCGCCATCCTCGGCGCCGCCGATGTCGGCGCGCCCGCCTCGCTGCCGATCTACCAGCACGCCGGCCTGGCGTACCTGGGCGGCATCCCGTTCACCCCGGTCCCCCAGACGGCACCGAACTCGGTGCAGTTCTGGTCGGTCAGCGTGGGCGACAACCTGGCGGCGGCCACCTACGCGGGCAAGACGCTCGGCGTCAAGAGCGTCGCGATCATCTACTTCAGCAACGCGCAGGGCGAGTCGATCCTGCCGCAGATCACCCCGGTGTTCAAGGCGGCCGGCGTGACCACGGTCAAGGACATCCCGCTGTCGCCGACCTCACCCGACCCGACCTCGCAGGCCGCCCTGGTGGAGAGCAGCGGCGTCCAGATGGTCTACGTCGACGTGCCGAACGGCTGCGGCAACGTGCTCAAGGCGCTCAAGGGCGTCGGCTTCACCGGCAAGATCATGGGCATCGACCCCTGCGGCGCGCCGCCGGTGATGCAGGCGGCGTCCGGCGGTGCGAACGGCATGTACATCGCGTCGCCGTTCGAACTGCAGAGCGGCGACAGCGCGCAGGCGAAGCTGTTCGTGGCGGCGATGCAGAAGTAGGCAGCGGCCGGGACCTTTGTGGACTCCATCTCTACGGCTGGTTTCGCCACCGTGATGAACGTGCAGCAGGTGCTCGGCACCATCAAGGCCACCCCGACCACGCAGCAGATCCTGGCGGCGTTCAAGTCGGGCACCCACGACAACTTCCTGTCGCACCCGTACACCTGCGACGGCCAGGCGCTGAAGGGCGCCACCGCGGTCTGCAACGACTACTACCTGATGAACCAGATCCAGGGCGCCAACCTGACCCAGCCCTCGGCCACCGACTGGGTGACTTCCAAGGGTTACACGCAGGGCATCGCCGGCTGATGCCCGCGACCCGGCCCGCCCGCCTGTCGCAGGCGGCGGGCGGGCCCGGGTTCCGCGGCAGGCAACGGCATCGCACACCAACGCGACGTAAACGAGACTCCATGTCCAGCTACATGCTCTTCCTGATCCTCGGCCTCGGCTCCGGCGCCACCTACGCCATCCTCGGCCAGGGCCTCGTACTCAAGTACCGCAGCGCTGGCGTGGTCGACTTCGCCCACGGCGCGGTGGCGATGTTCATCGCCTACGTCTTCATCAACCTGCGCGGCTTCGGTGAGCTCGAGCTTCCCGTAGTCCTCATACCTCATCAGATCTCACTGAACGGTGGAGCGAGTCTCCCCACCGCCCTCGCGGCTCTCATAGCGCTGGGATACGCGGCCGTGCTCGGCCTCGTCCTGTACCTGGTCGTCTACCGGCCGCTGCAGAACGCCTCGCCGCTGACCCGGGTCTGCGCCTCCGTCGGCGTGATGCTCGGCCTCGAGGCGATCGCGGTGCTCAACTTCAGCACGCAGCCCGTCGCGACCAACCCGCTCTTCCCCAGTTCGCCGCTGAAGGTGTCCGGCGTCACCTTCCCCGAGGACCGGCTGTTCTTCACCGGCGTCGTGATCGTGGTTTCCGTGGTGCTCGCGCTTGTCTACCGCTACTCCCGCTTCGGCCTGGCCACCAGGGCCGCCGCGGAGAACGGCAGGGGAGCGGCGCTCACCGGCATCTCCGCGGTCCGGGTGGCGTGCCAGAACTGGGTGATCGCCACCGTGCTGGCCGGCGCGGCGGGCATCCTGATCGCCCCGGTCGCCAATCTCGACCCGAACTCCTACACGCTGTTCGTGGTGCCCGCCCTGGCCGCCGCGCTCGTCGGGCGCTTCCAGTCGTTCTGGATCACCGCGCTCGCGGGGCTGCTCATGGGCTGCGCGCAGTCCGAGATCAACAAGCTCATCACCGTCTGGTCCTGGCTGCCGCAGCAGGGCCTGCCCGACGCGCTGCCGTTCGTCGTGATCATCGTGGTGATGGCGCTGCGGTCGCGTTCCGTGGTGGCCCGCGGCGAGGACAGCAGCGACCGCAACCCGTCCATCGGCCGGCCGCGCGCGCCGCTGCGGACGGCGGCCGCCTGCTTCGTGGCCGGCCTGATCCTGCTGTACGTCTTCGACGGCGTGCTGCGGTTCGCCTTTATCTCCTCGCTCACCGTCACCTGCGTCGCCCTGTCCGTCGTGCTCCTCACCGGCTACGTCGGCCAGGTGTCGCTCGCCCAGATGTCGCTCGCGGGCATCGGCGGCTTCATGCTCGGGCACATCTCCGCCTCCTGGGGCATCGGCTTCCCGTGGTCCCTGATCCTGGCCGGGCTGTGCGCGGTGCCCGTCGGGCTGATCATCGGCCTGCCTGCGCTGCGGCTGCGCGGCGTGAACCTGGCGGTGGTGACGCTCGGCTTCGCGGCGGCGCTGGACGCGGTGGTGTTCACCAGCTCGAGCTTCACCGGCGGCATCGGCGGCCTGCCGATCGCCGCGCCGCGGCTGCCCGGCGTGAACCTGGCGATCAGCCAGGGCAACGCATATCCCCGGGTGGCCTTCGGCGTGCTCGTCCTGGTGATCACGATCCTGCTCGGGCTGCTTGTGGCGCGGCTCCGGCTCGGTGCGACCGGGCGGATGCTGCTGGCGATCCGCTCCAATGAGCGCGCGGCGGGCTCGGTCGGCATCAATGTCGCCCAGGGCAAGCTGTTCGCGTTCGCGCTCGCCGCGTTCATTGCCGGCATCGGCGGCGCGCTGACCGGCTACATGCAGGGCGAGCTGACGGGTGACAGCTTCGCGGCGTTCACCTCGATCAGCATGCTCGCGATCGTCTTCGTCGCCGGCGTGGGGCGCATCTCGGGTGCGGTCGTCGCGGGCATCATGTTCTCCGCCGCCGGGCTCTTCGTCACCTTCCTCAATATTCATCTCAACATCGGCAAGTACCAGGCAATCGTGGCCGGCATCGCGCTCGTGCTCACCGCGGTGCAGAATCCGGACGGCCTGGCGAGCACCTCGACGGGGAGGGGTCCCGCGGTCGCGATCGAGCGGCTGTGCGACCGCGCCGCCGGGGAGTACCGCAAGCGGTTCCGGCCGTCCGATGAGTCACGGCCGGCGGCCTCACCAAACGGAAGCCCGCCAATCAAGAATCGAATCATTTAGTTTCCTAATTAGGCATTGACCATCGTGTAAGCCGGAGATAGCTTCGTGGGTTGCGTGCCCCGAAGTGGCGCGCGGTTCCAAGAGGCCCTCAGTGCTGAGAGGAATACTCATGGACGGAGCTACCGGACAGGCGCCAGCCGCGAACCGGGGCAAGGGAAGACGCAGGCGACGCGGGCTGCTGCTGTCGGGCGCTGCCGCCATCGGGCTGACCGTGGCGTGCACGGCGGGAACGGCCGCCGTCACGCCGGCCGCGAACGCGGTCGTGACGGTCACCGCCACGCACACCCACCCCTGGCTGAACCCGCACCAGAACCCGGATAACCAGGCACGCGAACTGCTCGCCCAGATGACGCTGGCGCAGAAGTTCCAGCTGGTTGACGGCACCGGCTTCGCGTTCAACGCGGGATACGCCGGCCACATCCAGGGCATTCCCGCGCTTGGCATCCCGGACCTGTACCTGGCGGACGGGGCGATGGGCGTCGGGAACGGCAGCACGGGCGTCACCCTGTTCCCTGATGCGACCAACAGCGCGGCCACCTGGGACCCGGCCACGGTTTACACCCTGGGCAGCGCGGACGGCACCGAGCAGGCGGCGAAGGGACACCAGATCTCGCTCGCCCCGAACATCAACATCCTGCGCACGCCGTACGGCGGGCGGGCCTTCGAAGGGTACGGCGAGGACCCCTACCTCGCCTCGCAGATCGTCGCCGCGAACGTCAAGGGCGTGCAGAGCGCGGGCGTGATCGCCACCCCGAAGCACTACGTCGCCAACGACCAGGAGACGCTGCGCAACTCGATCGACACGCTGGTGTCCCAGCGGGCGCTCGCGGAGATCTACGACCCGGCGTTCCAGGCGGCCTCCGATGCCGGCGCGGGCGCGGTGATGTGCTCCTACAACAAGATCAACGGCGCCTACGCGTGCGAGAACAGCCAGACCATCGCGGGGACGCTGAAGACCGTCATGAAGTTCAAGGGCTTCGTGATGAGCGACTGGTTCGCGACGCACAGCACGGTCCCGTCGGTCGACGCGGGCCTGGACATGCAGATGCCGGGCGGCACCCTGGCCGGCCCCGACTATTACAGTCCGGCTGCCCTGCAGGCCGCCCTCACCGCCGGAGACATCACGCAGGCCCAGATCGACGACATGGTGTTCCGCATCCTGCGGTCATTGTTCGCGGTCGGCATCTTCGACCGCAGCTACCCCAGCCCGGCCGATGTGGCAAGCGCCGATGTCAGCACCCCGGCCGACAACCAGGCGGCGCTGACCGCTGCCGAGCAGGGCACGGTGCTGCTCAAGAACAACGGCGGCGTGCTGCCGTTCGGCAAGCGGGACAAGTCCATCGCGGTCATCGGCAACGACGCGGGCGCCGGCGCGATGTACGGCGGCGGCGGGTCCGCCGCGGTCAACCCGACCAGCCCGGTCACCCCGCTGGCCGGCATCACCAGCCGCGCGCAGCAGGCCGGCGACACCGTCAGCTACGCGCAGGGCAACGCGAACTACCAGGCGCTGTCCGCGCTGCCCGCCGCGGACTTCACCCCGACGACGGGCACCGGCCCCGGCTGGACCGCGACCTACTACGCGGGCAGCACCGCCAGCGGAACCCCGCTCGGCTCCGAGGTCGTCACCAGCCTCAACATCACCGGCATCCCCGCCATCGTGACGAACGCCGGCGTGCCCGCCTGGTCGGTGAAGTACACCGCCACCATGACGCCGGACGCCACCGGCACCGCCCTGTTCGGGCTGAGCGCGGGCGGCAGCGCCAGCCTCACGATCGGCGGCAAGCAGGTGGTCAGCTACGGCCCGGGCACCGGGTCCACCTTCACCGGCCTGGCCGGCCTCACCGCGGGCGCCGCGGTTCCGTTCGAGCTGGACGCGACCGGGCTGAGCGCGAGCGCGGGCGGCGGGTTCTTCGGCCCGCCGACTGTGGTCGCGCTGACCTGGGCGCCGCAGGAGAACCTGAAGTGGCAGGCGGCCGCCAGCGCCGCCCGCGGCTCCGACGTCGCGGTGGTCTTCGCTAGCAACTTCTCCTCCGAGGGCAGCGACCTGCAGACGCTGGAGCTGCCCGGCGACCAGGACCAGCTGATCGCGGCGGTCGCGGCGGCCAACCCGCGCACGATCGTGGTGCTCAACACCAGCGGCCCGGCCTACATGCCGTGGCTGCACCAGGTCGCGGGCGTGTTCGAGGCCTGGTACCCCGGCCAGCAGGACGGCAACGCCATCGCCGCGCTGCTCTACGGCGACGCCAGCCCCGCAGGCCACCTGCCCGAGACGTTCCCCGCCAGTCCCGGCCAGGGCGTCGCGCACGGCGGCACCGTCTTGACGCCGAACCTCCAGTTCCCCGGCAACGGCACCAGCGTCGCCTACACCGAGGGCATCGACGTCGGCTACCGCTACTACGACGTGAACCACCAGACGCCGCTGTTCCCGTTCGGGTACGGCCTGTCCTACACCACCTTCGGCTACAGCAACCTGCACGTGCACGCCGACGCGCACGGCGCGACCGCCGACGTCACCATCACCAACACCGGACGCGTCTCCGGGTCCGAGGTCGCCCAGCTGTACCTCTCCGACCCGGCCGCCGCCGGCGAGCCGCCCTACCAGCTCAAGGGCTTCCAGAAGGTCACCCTCGCCCCCGGCCACAGCCAGCGGATCCACTTCCAGCTCACCAGCCAGGACCTCAGCTACTACCAGACCGCCTCCAGCAGCTGGACGGTCGCTCCCGGCCAGTACCGGGTCAGCATCGGCAGCAACGAGCGCGACCTCGCTCTCAGCGCGCCGTTCTCCGCCCACTGACCACGGCAACACCGTGCCGGGTCGTCCGCACCGGACGGCCCGGCACGCCCCCACCCGGCGAAGCGCACGCGATCACTGGGCCGCCCGCACCCGGCGACGTGCCGCCGCGGTCACCGCCCCCGCCACTCCCGCTCATCCCTGTGCGGTCACCGCGCCGCGGGCCGCCCCCGCCACTCCCGCTCATCCCTGTGCGGTCACCGCGCCGCGGGCCGCCCCCGCCATCCCGGGTATCCCGGTGGGGGTCACGCGGAGCCACAACCCGTTCGGGAAAATAAGGAGAAGATCCGGAACGGATCCGGCTGACTGTCCGTCCGCCCGGGTCTCGCCTTGTCGTCAGGGCCCGCACGGACGGTGCGTCCGGACGATGAACTGGTCCGGCCAGTCCTCGTCGGCGTGGTTTTCGTCGTTGTCCACGACCAGGTCGGCCCGGCCAGCCGTATTCGCGGTCGCCTGGAGCGCGGTCTCCTGGCGGGCCCAGTGCTCCGCGAACGGAGAGTAGGCGGGCCAGTCCGACCGCAGCTCGAGCCGCCGCCGCCGCTCGCCGGCCGGCGCGTCCAGCCAGATCAGGTAGGAGAGCAGGCCGCCCGCGGGCGGAACGCCCGCGCAGCACCCCTCGGCGATGAGCAGGTCGCCCGGCGGGAGGTCCACCCAGTCCGACAGGCGCCCGGCCAGCCAGTCGTAGCGCCGGTAGCGGCCGGGACGGCCCGCGGCGAGCGGCCGGAGCACCCCGTCGGCGAGCAGGCCCGGTGCCCGCGCCAGTGCGTCCCAGCCGGGAACCAGATCGTCGACGGAGAGCACGGGGGCACCCAGCTCGGCGGCCAGCCGGCGGGCGAATGAGGACTTGCCCGACCCGGACAGGCCGTCGATGCCGACCACCCGGCAGCGCCGCCCGGCCAGCGGCCGCGGGCTCGCCGGATCCGACAGGTCCACGGCCCGGTCGTCGAGCGTGCGGATCCGCGCCGCAAGTTCCTTGAACATCATCGCGGTGAGCCTACCCGGGCGCGCGCCGCCGCTCCGCTACGGGAGAATTGCCTGGCTAGCCGATGAGCCAAACCGACGGGAGAGCCATGGAACTGACCAAGCACGCCCACGCCTGCGTGACCCTGGACAAGGCGGGCGGCCACCTCGTCGTGGACCCGGGCACCTTCGCGAGCAACGCGGCCGAGCTGCTTGCCGACACGAGCACGGTGCTCATCACCCATGAGCACTTCGACCACTTCGACGAGGCGGCGATCACGGCGGCGCTCGACGCACGGCCTGAACTGCGAGTCTTCGGCCCCGCCGCGGTGACCGGCCGCTGGCCCGGCCGGGAGAGCCAGGTCACCGCCGTGGCGCCGGGCGACCGGTTCGAGGCCGAGGGCTTCGAGATCGCCGTGTTCGGCGGTACCCACGCCCTCGTGCACGCGGACATCCCGCGGATAGCCAACGTGGGGTACCTGATCGACGGGGCCGTGTACCACCCGGGTGACTCCTACGAGGTTCCGCCCGCCGTCGTGCACACCCTGCTGCTGCCGACGAGCGGCCCGTGGACCAAGATGGCGGAGGCCGTCGACTTCGTGCGCGCGGTCCGCCCCGAGACGCTGGTGCAGATCCACGACATCATGCTCAGCGAGATCGGCCAGCAGGCCGCGGCGATGTTCCTCAGCCCGCAGATGCTGACCGAGGTCGCGCTGACGATCGTGCCCGTCGGCGAGACGATCAGCCTGTAACTGGCCTACTCCGGCTACAGACCGATCCTGGTCGCCAGCCGCTCCCGGTGGTAGCTGGCGTCGCCGAGGAACAGCTCGCTCGCCTTCGCCCGCTTGAAGTACAGGTGGGCGTCGTGTTCCCAGGTGAAGCCGATGCCGCCGTGCATCTGGATGCTCTCGGCCGCGACGTGGAAGTAAGTCTCCGACGCGTACGCCTTCAGCATCGGCGCGAGAACCGGCACCTCGGGTGAGCCCTCGGCGACTGCGGCGGCGGCGTACTGCACCGCCGAGCGCAGCGACTCGACCTCCAGCAGCAGGTCGGCGCAGCGGTGCTTGATCGCCTGGAAGCTGCCGATGGGCCTGCCGAACTGATGCCGGACTTTGGCGTAGTCGACCGTCATGTCGAGCGACCGCTGCGCGCCGCCGAGCTGCTCGGCGGCCAGCGCGATCGCGGCGACGTCCAGGGTGCGGTCGAGTATCGCGGTGGCATCGCCTGGCGCGCCGATGAGCCGGGCCGTCACCCCGGCGAACTCGAGCCTGGCGAGCTTGCGCGTCTGGTCGAGGGTCGGCAGTGAGGCACGGGCCAGTCCCGCCGTGGCCGTGCCTGCCTCGACCGCGAATAGCGACAGCCCGGCGTCGGTGGTCGCGACGACCAGGATGAGGCCGGCCGCGTGCCCGTCGGGCACGAAGCTCTTATGCCCGTCGAGCCGCCAGTCCTGCCCGTCCTTGCGCGCGGACAGCCGGGCGCTGCCCGGGTCCCAGCTCCCCTCGTCCTCGGTGAAGGCGAGCGTCGCGATCGTCTCGCCGGACGCGATGCCGGGGAGCAGGTCACGCCGCGCGCCCTCGTCCTGGCTCGCGAGCAGAGCGGTGGCGGCTAGCACGGCGCTTGCCAGGTAGGGGCCGGTGTAGAGCGAGGCGCCGAGTTCCTCGAGCACGATCGCCTGCTCGGCGAAGCTGAATCCGGCGCCGCCGTACTCCTCGGGGATGGCCAGCCCCATCAGGCCCAGCTGGCTGCCCGCCTGGTCCCATACCGCGCGGTCGATGCCATCCGCTGTCTCCATGAGCTCGCGGACCCTGGACATCGGCGCCCGGTCCGCCAGGAAGCGGCGCACCGCGGCGCGCAGTTCCTCCTGCTCCGCGCTCACACCCAGACTCATGCGTTCGTTCCTTTCCTGTCGGGCCGTATGTCCACGCCGGCGGCGTCAGTGCGCGACCCGCGGCTCCTTGGGCAGGCCGAGCGCGCGCTCGCCGATGATGTTGCGCTGGATCTCGCTGGTGCCGGAGTAGATGGTGCCTGCCCGGCTGCTGAGGAACACCCCCTGCCAGGGGGTGACCGGGTACTTGTCGCCCTCCGGGCGCAGCAGCCCCTGCGTGCCCTCGATGCCCATCGCGATCTCGCCGAGGCGCTTGTGGTACTCGCTCCAGTACAGCTTGGCCACCGAGGCCTCGGGGCCTGGCTGGCGGCCCGCGGCGACCTGCGCCAGGGTCCGCAGGCCGCTGAAGCGCATGATCTCGACGTGGGTGTACGCCCAGGCGAGCTGCTGGCGGACCAGCGGGTCGTCGGTCTTGCCGCGCTTGCGCGCCGTCTCCACCAGGTCCCAGAACTCCCGCTCGTACCGCAGGTGGGCGACGGTCGCCTGGCCGCCGCGCTCGTGCCCGAGCGTGGTCATCGCCACCCGCCAGCCGTTGCCGAGGCCGCCGATGACGTTGAACAGCGGCGCGCGCACGCCGTCGAGGAAGTCCTCGGCGAACTCCGCAGCGCCCGACATCTGCCTGATCGGCCGGTACTCGACTCCGGGTGCGGTGAAGTCGATGAGCACGTAGGACAGTCCGGCGTGTTTCTCCGCGTCGGGATCGGTCCGGCACAGCACGAACATGCGGTTGGCGTTGTGTGCGCCCGAGGTCCACACCTTCTGCCCGGTGACGACGATCTCGTCGCCCTCGACCACGCCGCGGGTCTCCACCGCGGCCAGGTCGGAGCCGTGGTTGGGCTCGGAGAAGCCCTGGCAGTAGGTGTCCTCGCCGGAGATGATCCGCGGCAGGAAATGCGCCCGCTGCTCCGGCGTGCCGTGCACGATGATGGACGGGCCGACCAGGCTCTCACCCATGCCGCGGTGTACCCGCGGCACGCCTGCCCGGTGGAACTCCTCGTTGAGCACCGCGATGCGCAGCGCGTCCATGCCCTGCCCGCCGAACTCGGCCGGCCAGTGCGGGCAGATCAGCCGCTTCTCCCGCAGCTTGGCGGCCCACTCGGCGTAGGCGGGGTGCGCCATCGCCTTGGCGACAAGGCCGCCCCGGCGGCCGCCCGCGGTCATCGGCATGTACCAGTCGAGCAGGCCGGGTAGCGCCTCCGGCGCCTCGGCCGCGATCCACTCCCTGAGCTCCGCGCGGAACTGCGCTATCTCCGGGCCGAGGTCAAGCTCCATGAGATCCTCCAGCGTGGTGCGGGCCGGCGAGTTCTTGGCCCGCGAACCCTTGGCCGATGGGCCCTTGCTTGGCGAGCTCTTGGTTAACGAGCCCTTGGTTAACGAGCACTGCCGCGATGTGCTCGAGCGACCGCCACAGGCTGAGCGCCGGCATCGCCTGCGGCCGCGCCGCCCGCACGACGTCCCGCGCTTCGTCGAGGGGCACGCCGTTGACGAGCAGGTAGGCGATGGCGACTGTCGAGGTGCGGGAGATGCCCGCCTGGCAGTAGACGCCCACCGTGATGCCCGTCGCGGCGAGCCCGGCGACGTGGTTGGCGGCCTGCAGGATCAGCGCGTCCTGTCCCGGTTCGAGGTCGATGAGCGGGAAGTGGTCGATCGGGATGGGCAGTCGCGGCGGCGTGGTCTCGCCGCGCAGGTCGACGAGGCGCTCGGCGCCTGCCGCGGCCATCGCCATGGCAAGCCCCGCGTCGGCGAGCAGGACGTAGTCGTCGAGCCGGCTGACGCCGATGATCGTGCCGCCCGCCGGCGCCGCGCCGATGTCCGATGCCGTCACGCGTTCTCCTGACTCTGGGTCGTCCCGTGGCCCGCCATCACGCGCCGGCCGGCTCGCGCACCTGAATCCTGCCGCGGTCGATGACCACGGCGCCGTCCGGCCGCGTCGTGGTGAACAGCACGGTGTCATCGCCGTCCTGCCGCCACATGGAGATGGTGAGCGCCTCGCCTGGCAGCACCGGCTTGCTGAACCGGCCGTACATGGAACGGAACCTGGCCGGGTCCGAGCCGCACAGCTCGTGCAGCAGGGCGCGCCCGGTGACGCCGTAGGTGCAAAGGCCGTGCAGGATCGGCTGGCTGAAGCCGCCGGCGGCCGCGAACTTCGGGTCGACGTGCAGCGGGTTGCGGTCGCCCGACAGCCGGTAGATCAGCGCCTGTTCCGGCCGCGTCTCGTAGACGACCTGGTGGTCAGGCTCCCGGTCCGGCCGCTGCCACCCCGGGTCGGTGCCGCGGGATCCACCGAAGCCGCCCGCGCCGCGGATGAAGACCCCGCTGCGCGCGGTGACCAGGACCTCGCCGGAGGCCTCATCGGTCGCCACGTTCTCGGTGGAGATCAGCGCGCCGGAGCCTTTGTCGTAGATGCCGGTGACCGTGGACACCACGGAGACGCTTCCCTCCACGGGCAGCGGCCGGTGCAACTCAAAGAACTGCTCGGCGTGCACGAGCATCGCCGGGTTGAAGTCGCCGAGGCTGCGGCCAAATCGGCCCTGGGAGGCGAGCACCGCGAACGTCGGCAGCACCCGCTGCTCGATGCCCTGGCTGTTCTCTGTGGTGAATTCGAGCTCCCGAAGCGGGTCGCCCAGCCCGGCCCCGACGCCCACCGCGTAGAGCAGCGCGTCCTTGCTGTCCCAGGACCGCACCTGCGGCTCGCTGGGGATTCCCACCACGCTGTGGTCCAGGCTCACTACAACCTCCGGCATCGCAGGCAGTTAAAGTCGGCAGCAGGCAAATTTGCTAGAATAATGTTCTAGAAATAATTAGTGGGGGCCGGTGTCGCCCTGTCAACCCCCGGCGACTAGACCCGCGGTACTGCCCTGCGTCCGCCGTCCCGCGGCCCGCCCGCGGCTGCCCACTCCCGCCCCGCGGCCCGCACCCCAGCCGCGGCCCTCACCCCGGCCGCGCGCTCTCGCCTCTCCCGCGGCCTTGACAGGCCTGTCCCCGCGGCCAGACGATACTAGAACAAACTTCTAGGATTTTGCTTTCCCTGTTCGCGGCCGGTTTCCCGGCCGCGGGCCGGGAGGCGGGGGAGTGGCACACATGGGAGTCCTGGACGGGAAGGTCGCGATCGTGACCGGGGCGAGCCGCGGCATCGGCGCGGAGATCGCCGCTCAGTTCGCAGCCGCCGGTGCGGCGGTCGCGGTGACGGCACGCACGGTCGAGGCGGGCACGTCCTCGCTTGACGGCACGCTTGGCGAGACGGTGGCCCGGATCGAGGCCGCGGGCGGCACGGCGGTGGCCATCCCGGCCGACCTGTCGCGGCCCGAGGACAGGGAACGGGCGGTGGCCGAGGCCGTCGCGCGGCTCGGCGCGCCGGACATCCTGGTGAGCAACGCGGCCGTCACCTATTTCACCCGGGTCGCGGACTTCACGCCGCGCAGGTTCCAGCTGATGTTCGACGTCCAGGTCGAGGCGCCGTTCCACCTCGCTCAGCTCGTCATCCCCGGCATGCGGAAGAAGAGCAGGGGCTGGATCCTGAACATCTCCTCCGGCGCCGCCCGGCATCCGTCCATCCCGCCGAACGCCTGGGCCGGCCGCGGCGGGACCGTCTACGGGATGTGCAAGGCGGCGCTTGAGCGGTTTTCCACCGGGCTGGCCGCCGAGCTCTATCCGGACAACATCGCGGTGAACGCGCTGTCCCCGAACGCCGTGGTCCCGACGCCTGGCACGCTCTTCCATCACCTGACCACGGCGGGCGACCCGAACGCGGAGCCGCCGTCTGTCATGGCGGAGGCGGCACTCGCGCTGTGCAGCGGCGACCCGAAGACGCTGACCGGCCGGATCACCTACTCCCAGGACTTGCTCGCCGAACTGCGCGGCGCCGCGCCCGCGCACCCATGACCGAAGTGCCAGGAGACCGGCCGGGCATAAGATCTGCCGGGCGGGTCCGGGTGGACTGCCACCTGCACACGGTGGCGTCGGGCGATTCTGTGCTCACCATTGAGCAGCTCACCGACCGGGCCAAGTGCGCCGGCCTCGACGTGGTGTGCATTACCGACCACAACGTCACCGCGGCGGCCGTCGACGCGGCGGGCCGTGACCTTGGTGTGCGCGTCATCGTCGGCGAGGAGGTCAGGACCCCCTACGGTGACGTGATCGGGCTGTTCCTGACCGAGCGCATCCCCTATGTGCTGCCGCTCGAGGAGGTCATCGCCAAGATCAAGGCGCAGGGCGGCCTGGTCTACATCCCGCACCCGTTCGACCCCGTCAGATCCAGCCTTGGCCGGGTACTGCCCGCCCTGTGCGCCGAAGGCGCCGTGGACATCATCGAGGTCTTCAACGCCAAGATCTCCGACCCTGCCCTGAACAGCCGTGCGGTCGCGCTAGCCAGGGCCTTCGGTCTGCCGGGCGGCGCGGGCTCGGACGCCCACGACGCTCCGGGCGTAGGCGCCGCCTACCTGGACATGCCCGACTTCGATGGCCCGGCCAGCTTCCTGGCGGCCCTGAACCACGCCCAGCTAAGCGGCGAGTTCCGCGACCACGCCCCCCGCTACCCGCGGCGTTCCCCCTAGCAGCCCCGCGACATTACGCCCACGCACACCGCCAGTCCCACCCGCCACATCGCGCCGCCGATGATCACGGAACTTCTTATCCTGGCGGAACTTTTCTCCCCGGATCGGGTAGAAAAGTTCCGTTGTAATCGGAATTTCCGTGATCATGTTCGACTTGCTGTTGCGCATGTGACTGGCGAGACCCTCCGGGCGGCTGGGTCAGCTCGCCGGGCTCAGTCGGTCGGCGAATCGGCGCGCGCTGACGCGCGCCGCGTTCCGCGCTCGGCCCGCTCAGCCCGGCCGGCTCGGTCAGCACGGTCGGCGCGGACCGTGCCGACCGGCTTGACCGCCGGCGACCAGGGCCCGTTGGCCATGATCCGCTGCACGTACTCGATGACCGCGTCGGCCACCCGGCTCGCCTGCTGCCGGTTCTTGGCGACGGCGACCTCCCTGGCGCCCTCGCCGATCAGCTGGGTCAGGATGGTGGCGTACAGCCGGTCGAACGACGTGTCGGACAGGCCGAGGAGCGTGTCGTTCTGGCTGATCCACTGGTGGCCGCGGGTCCGCGCCATCACGCCGAAGCCGGGCGGCGTGTCACCGGACAGGAACAGCACCGTCAGGTCCCGGTGCTGCCAGCTGCCCTCAAGGTAGGCGCGGGCGCCCGCCGAGAACAGCTCGAACGGGTCGGTCACGCCGGCCCGCTTGGCCGCCGCGACCGCGCCGGCCGCGGCCTCCTCCTGTGCTTGCTGGTACTCCTGCCACAGCGCGACATACAGTTCGCTCTTGCCGCCGAAGTGGTGGTACAGGCTGCCGACGCTCGACCCGGCCCGCTCGACGACCTCGGCGATGCTCGCCTGGGAGAAGCCCTGCTCCACGAAGACCTCACGCGCGGCGTCGAGCAGCGCCCGCTGCGTTTCCGCCGTCCGTGCCCACTGCCACGTCCCCGCCGCGGACTTGCCGCGCGCCTGCCGTGACGCCGCTGACGAAGCTGAAGCTGATGACGAAGATGAAGCTGACGTCGAATCCACCGAACCCGCCTCCGGCCTTACCGAACACAAGCCGCCCCGCCATGGCCGCACGCCGCCTGGACACGGAGTAACGGAACAGGATTCTAATAGCCTATCCCGTCCAGGCCGAACGTGGGAACCTTGACACTGAGGGCCCATTACTGAAGTCTAATTCCAGAAGAGCATTCTATTCACAGCACCTGCGTGTCTTCATGGGCGAAGGGAACGGTGGGTTTCGATGGGACGACTTGACGGGCGCGTGGCGATTGTCACCGGCGCGGGCCGCGGGATCGGCGCGTCGGTGGCCAGGCTGCTGGCGAGCGAGGGCGCGTCGGTCGTGGTCAACGACCTCGGCGTGGCGGTCGACGGCTCAGGGACGGACAGCGGCCCGGCTCAGGAGGTCGTCGGGGAGATCGCCGAGGCGGGCGGCAAGGCGGTCGCGAGCGGCGCCGACATCACCGACTTCGCGGCGGCTGAGGGCCTGATCGGCGGCGCCATCGAGCAGTTCGGCAGGCTCGACGTCCTGGTCAACGTGGCGGGCATCCTGCGCGACCGGATGATCTTCAACATGACCGAGCAGGAGTGGGACGACGTCATCCGGGTCCACCTGAAGGGCACGTTCAACACGACAAGGTTCGCCTCCGCCTACTGGCGGTCGCTGCGCGACGAGACCGCGCAGAACCGCATCATCAACTTCACCTCGGTCTCCGGCCTGCACGGCGCCCCCGGCCAGCCGAACTACGCGGCGGCGAAGATGGGCATCGTGGGCCTCACCTACTCGAGCGCGAACTCGCTGGCCAAGTACGGCGTCACGGTGAACGCGATCTCGCCGGGCGCCGCGACAAGGATGACCAGCTCCATACCGATGGAGCGCCGCCGCGAGGGCAGCCCGAGCAACGCACCCGACGTGATGTCGCCGGACAATGTGGCGCCGATCGTCGCCTACCTGGCCTCCGAGCGGTCCGGATGGATCACCGGCAAGGTAATCCACTCGGCGGGGTACGAGATCGCGCTGTACAACAACCCCGAGCCCGTCACCAGGATCATCGGGACCGCGCCATGGGACGACGCCGACGTGCTCGCCGATCAGGTGGAGCGCTCCTTCGGCAAGCACCGGTGACGCGGGAAATGCCCAAGCCAATACCGGTTCCCACCCCGGAAACCCGGCCGTTCTGGGACGGCGCGGCCGCTGGCGAGCTGCGCATTCAGCGCTGCCTCGACTGCGGCAAGCCGTTCTTCTACCCGCGCACCCTCTGCCCCAACTGCGGGTCAGAACACGTCGAATGGTTCACCGCGAGCGGCCGGGCGACCCTGTACTCCTACGTGATCAACCACCGCCCGGCACGCGGCTTCGAGGACGACGCTCCGTACGCCATCGCCGTGGTCCAGCTCGCCGAGGGGCCGCGGATGATGACCAACATCGTCGGCGTGCCCGCCACCCCGGAGGCCCTGGTCCTCGACATGCCGCTGCGGGTCGCCTTCGAGCAGCGCGACGACATGGCGATCCCCGTCTTCGCCCCCGACGAAGGAAGCGGCGAGGAGACCGCATGACAGGCAACGGAACCGGCAGCGGCGTCATCATCGCCGGCGCGGCGGAGACCGACGAGGTCGGCAGGCTGCCCGACCACTCCACAATGCGCCTGCACGTCGAGGCGGCACGCAACGCCGTCAGGGACGCGGGCCTGACGATGAAGGACATCGACGGCATCGCCAGCGTGTCCGCGCCTGGCCCGACGGCGGTCGCGCACGCGCTCGGCATCTACCCCGACTGGATCGACGGGACGGGTATCGGCGGCACGTCGTTCCTGCTGCACGTCAGGCACGCCGCCGCGGCGATCAGGGCGGGCTACGCGAAGACCGTCCTGATCACCCATGGCGAGTCTGGCCGGTCACGGGTCGGCGCGCCGCGGTGGTCGATGGACCTCGCGTCACCGCAGGGCCAGTTCGAGCTGCCCTACGGCACGCTCGGGCCGACCACGACCTTCACCATCCCGATGCTGCGGTACATGAAGGAGTACGGGCTCACCCACGAGCAGCTCGCCTACGTCGCGGTCGCGCAGCGGCAGTGGGCGGCGAAGAACCCCCGTGCCATGTTCCGCGATGTGATCACCGTCGAGGACGTGCTGGCGTCCAAGATGGTCGCCTACCCGTTCCACCTGCTCGAATGCTGCCTGGTTACCGACGGCGGCGGTGCGCTCATCGTCACCTCGGCGGACCGGGCGGGCGACTTCCCCAAGCCGCCGGTGCACGTGATCGGCACCGGCGAGTCGGCGGAGTCGCCGCTGATCTCGCAGATGGTCGACTTCACCGAGTCGCAGATGTTCCGGCAGGCAGGCCAGAAGGCCTTCGCGGAGGCGGGCATCGCCGCCGCCGACGTCGACCACCTGATGATCTACGACGCGTTCGCGCACGTGCCGATCTACGGACTCGAGGCGCTCGGTTTCGTCAAGAAGGGCGAGGCGGGGCCGTTCATCGCCGAGGGCAACACCGAGCCCGGCGGCCGCCTGCCGCTGAACACCAACGGCGGCGGCCTGTCCTACACGCACACCGGGATGTACGGCATGTTCGCCATCCAGGAGGGCGTCAGGCAGATCCGCGGCGAGGCGGCGGCGCAGGTCGCCAACCCGGAGATCAGCGTGATCCTCGGCAATGGCGGCATGTTCGCCACCTGCGGCGTGCTCGTCCTCGCCCGCCAGCCGAGGTAACCGCGGCCGAGATGACGACGGGTGGTTGCCCGGCTGGCCGGGGCTGTCAGGCCGCGGCCAGCCGGTGCACCTCCTCCCAGTCTCCCGAACGGGTTCGGCGATCTCCCACCGCCCCGGCGTCTTGACACCTCTTGTCACCCGTCCGAGACTGAGCTTGTTTCTAGAACGAACTCGGAAATTACGGCTGGCCTGCAGGCCAGGCCGTTAGGGGAGGACTCCCATGATCGACTTCTCGCTGTCGGACGAGGAACGGGCCGTCCGCGACACCATCCGCCAGTTCATCAGGCAGGAGGTGATGCCGCTTGAGCCGCAGGTGCTGCGCAACGAGCGGCAGGGCCTGCCCTCGCTTGAGCCAGGACAGCTCAAGGAGCTGCAGCTCAAGGCCAAGAAGGCCGGCTGGTGGGGGATCAACACGCCGGAGGAGTACGGCGGCATCGCGCTCGGCCCGATCATGTCGGCGATCGTGGCGATGGAGACCGGCCGCACTTACGTGCCGTTCCGGTTCGGTGGCAGCGCGGACAACATCCTCTATGCGGGCACCGACGAGCAGAAGCAGCAGTACCTGATCCCGACGATCAACGGCGAGCGGCACAGCTGCTTCGCGATCACCGAGCCGGGCGCCGGGTCCGACGCGCGCAACATCAAGGCGCGGGCGGTGAAAGACGGCGGCGACTGGATCATCAACGGCGAGAAGATCTTCATCACCGGCGGCAACGAGGCCGACTTTGTGATGGTGTTCGCCGTCACCGACCCGGACAAGGGCGCCGACGGCGGTGTGACCTGCTTCCTCGCCGACCGCGACATGGGGTGGAAGTCCGACCCGATCCCGACGATGGGCGAATGGGGTCCGGCCTCCCTGGTCTTCGAGAACGTCCGGGTACCGGAGCGGAACATCCTCGGCGAGCTAGGCCAGGGCTTCGCGCTTGCCATGCAGTGGATCGGCAACGGACGCTTCATGATCCCCGCCGGGGCGATCGGCTCCGCCGAGCGGCTGCTCGAGATGGCCATCGAGCATGCGAAGAACCGGGTGTCCATGGGCCACCCGATCGCCGAGTACCAGGCCATCCAGTGGCAGATCGCCGACTCGCACGTGGAGATCGAGGCGGCCAAGTGGCTGACGCTGCACGCCGCCTGGCAGGTGCAGCAGGGCCGCGACGCCCGGCACGCCTCCTCGATCGCCAAGCTCTCCGGTGCCGTGATGGCCAACCAGGTGGTGGACCGGGTGCTGCAGATCCACGGCGGCATGGGCTACACCAAGGAGCTACCGGTGGAGCGCTGGTACCGCGAGCTGCGGCTGCTGCGCATCTTTGAGGGCACCGATGAGATCCAGCGGCGCACGATCGCCCGCAACCTCATCAAGGGCCACGTCAAGCTCGGTCAGCTCGGAGACTGACGCCAGGTCCGACTCCCGCGCCCGCACTGCCTCAGCAACGCGCAAGACAGGAGAGCCCCGCGATGCCCGCCACGTCAGACAGCAGCGACTCAAGGACCGCCGAGCAGGTCCGCCAGCTGTTCAATCCCCGGTCGATCGCCCTGATCGGGGCGACGGACAAGTCGCGGTGGTCGTGGAGCACCTGGGGCAACTTGATCACGCATAAGTTCGCCGGCCCGGTCTACCTGGTCAACCCGCGCGGCATCCCGGTGCATGGGCAGGTCAGCTACGCGAGCGTGGCTGACCTGCCCGAGCCGGTCGACCTGGCCTTCGTGATGGTGCCGACCTCGGCGGTGCTCGGCGTGCTCGCCGAGGTGGCCGACGCGGGAATCCGCTCCGCCGTCCTGCTGACCTCGGGTTTCGCCGAGGTAGGCGAGGAAGGAGCGCAACTCGAACACCAGGTGGTGAACCTGGCCAGGAAGTGGGGTCTCACCATCCTCGGCCCGAACGGCAACGGGTTCATCAACGCCGCCGCCGGAATCACCCCCTACGGGCTGCCCATCGAGCCGCCGCTGCTGCGCGGCCCGGTCGGCGTCGTGCTGCAGAGCGGCGCGCTGGCCAGCGGCGTGCTCAACTTCGCCCAGTCACGCAACGTCGGCACCAGCCTGCTCGTCTCCATGGGCAACGAGTCGATGGTCCAGATGACCGACGTCATGCGGTACCTGATCGACGACGAGGCGACCCGGGTCATCACGCTGTTCATCGAGTCGATCAGGAAGCCCGCCGAGTTCCTCGCCCTGGCCAGGGAGGCGCTCGCGAAGGGCAAGCCGATCGTTGCGCTCAAGGTCGGCCGCAGCCAGGCAGGCGCCAAGGTGGCCAAGGCGCACACCGGCTCGCTCGTCGGCGACGACGCCGTAGTCGACGTGGTGTTCAGGCAGAACGGCGTCATCCGGGTCGACAGCCTGGAAGACCTGGTGATCACGTCGGGCCTGCTCGCCGGGACGGGACCGCTGCCCGGCCGCCGGTTCGGGTTCGTCACGGCATCGGGCGGCGCCTGCGAGATCATCGCGGACCGGTCGCAGGACGAGGGCATCGAGATACCCGAGTTCGCACCGCAGACGATGAGCCGGCTCCGCGAGGTGCTGCCGGCGTTCGCCGCGACGCAGAACCCGATCGACGTCACCGGCTACATCCTGATCGACAACCAGCTGATGCGTAAGGCGCTGCTGACCGTCGCCGACGACCCGGGGCTCGACGCGCTGGTGCTGGCCACGGACCTGCCGAAGATCGCGCCGCCCGATCCCGCCCCGATGATCGAGTTGTTCCGCGGCACCGCCGAGATCCTCAGGAACAGCCCCAAGCCGATCGTGGTGATGGGCAACACCCTCACCGACATCACCCCCTTCGGCAGGCAGGTCGCGGCGGAGACTGGGTACCCGGGCGTGCTCGGCGGCATCCACCATGGCCTGACCGCGCTCGGCCGCGCCGTCGCCTGGTCCGAGGCCTACCGCTCGGCAGGACAGCGCGTTTCTCCCGTCACCGGACAGCCCGCCCCGGTGGAACTGGCGCAGGAGCCGGAAGCCGCCTGGTCGGAGCACCGGGCCTCGCGGTTCCTCGCCGGGCACGGCATTCCTGTCGTCCCCGGCGTGCTCGCCGCCAGCCCGGACGCCGCGGCGGCGGCCGCCGACGAACTCGGCTATCCCGTCGTGGTCAAGCTGGCCGCCGACGACGTCACGCACAAGAGCGACATCGGCGGCGTCAAGGTCGGCCTGCGCACCGCCGAGGCCGTGCGCGCTGCGTACGCCGACGTAGTGGGCGCGGGGCAGGAGGCGGGCGCGGACGTCCAGGGCGCGCTTGTCCAGCCGATGCGGGACGGCGGCATCGAGCTGCTCGTCGGCGTCATCACCGACCCGGCGTGGGGCCTGGTGCTCGCGGTCGGGTTCGGCGGCGTCTGGGTCGAGATACTCAAGGACACGGCGCTGCTCGTGCTCCCCGCCGGGCGAGACCAGATCCTGTCCGCGCTGAAGAACCTGCGCGGTGCCAGGCTGTTCGACGGCCCGCGCGGCACGGAAAAGGCCGACCTGGACGCGGTCGCCGATGCCATCGCCGCGATCGCCGCTCTTGCGGGGCGCCTAGGCGACCGCCTGGAGACCCTCGAGGTGAATCCCCTGCTGGTCCGCGGCTCCCAGGTCGAAGCTCTCGACGCGCTGATCACCTGGCGCCCGCGTACTTAGCCGTGACGGTAGTCATCAGTCACGCGTGTTAGCCCTCCCGGTCACGACGCAGCCGCTCAATGACCTCATCGGGGCTGTCCGCGGTGACTTTGATCATGGCCCGCACCGCGTCCGCCAGCGCCACGCGCGGCACGTCCAGCTCGATCGCGGCCGACTGTGTCCACTCGGTCAGCTGCCGGTAAAGCTCCGGGCTGAGGTCGAGGGTGATCCGCACCGGTTTTGACCGGATCGCCGTTCGGCCGGTGGGCCGGGTGCCGAGCTCTGTGCGGCTCAGAGCGGCGGCTGTCATCTGAGCCTTGCGCCGCTCCCGTTCTGTTGCCATAACCGGACCTTCCGGAGGGAAGCGCGCCGTTCGTTGAGGTCGCCGGCCACCTCGCGCCAGACACCACGGCCAGTATCGGGAATCGGCAGGCCGAAGCTCTGCGCGTAAACCTCGAGTCTCGGCACGGTCGTCCGCAGCACCTCATAGCCCATGTCCGACAAGGTCTCCCTGGCGTTGGCCGTCGAGTGGGCGCGGGTGATGCACCGGGTCAGCAGCACGGCAGAACGGGCCGGCTCGTCCCGAAGGTCCTGGAGTTCGGCGATCTCGTCGCGGACCGGCGTGGTGCGATTGATCTCGATGGGGCTGGGCGCGCACGGGATCAGGATCTCGTCGACGTACCGCATCGCTGACCGGGCTATGCCGGAGTGGTCTTCCAGCTGGGGAGCATCGATTATCACCACGTCATCAGGGTGGGCGATCTCGGCTAGCCGCAGGTGAAGCCGACGCGACGGCAGGGCGACAATCCGGAATGGAAATGCCGCCGCCGGCGGTAGCCGCGGATCCATGGCTGCGAGGTCCGACCATTCGAGGGCGCTCCCGGCTGGGTCCGCGTCCACCAGGAGCACCTGATGCCCAGCCGCGGCGAAGGTGTGCGCCAGCCATACCGCGGACGTAGTCTTGCCCGTGCCCGGCTTGAGATTGAGCAGGGCGACGCTGAAGGCAGGCACGGTTACAGTATTGCAGTATTTACTGCATTACAGAAGTACTGCGCGGTCACGCGGGACCGGCTGCGGGCCCTTCGTCCGGACAGCATGGTGCTGTCAACAGCCTGTGGATGTACAGCGGGAGTACCGCTGCGAAGTGCGCGCATCATGCCGACCCCCTGTGGAAAACGCATCACGTTTGCCGCCGGGCCCCCCCGGCTTGCCTTTCGCGGGACTGTGCTGTTTCCCGGCTGCCGCCTAACTTAACCCTCCGCAGCCAGATGTGCTACTCCCTGCTTTCTTGACGGACGTAAATTTGGCCGCAATGTCCCGTTCAGGAACTGTTCATTCCTAGTGCAATCGTGATGTCCGCGATCGCTTGCTCCTCCGCCGGGCTCACCTGCTTCCCGCCCTCTCGATGGGCGGCGGCGACCTTGTTTGCCACGGCGAGCACGAAGTGGCGGTAGTCATCGCGCTCCTCGGCGGTCGCCTTGTCTTCCAGCAGCGTCGTCGCCTCGGTTAGGCAGCCGAGCGCCTGGTCCCTGAGCTCCTCGGGATTGTGCACCTTCCCGCCGCGCTCCATGCGCGGCTTCTCCGCCACGATCTCGTCGAGCAGCTCGCTCTCGCCGTGCTGGGCCCGTGCCTCCACGTAGGCCTTCGACATCGCGATCGTCTCGCGGAACATTCCCCCGTGCGACGCTGTGATGACGAGCAGGCCCGCGGACGGCGGCCCTTCGAGCACTAGGTCCCATTCGCTGGGTGAAAACGCTGCCTTGGTAGTCACGGCACTCTCCTCCGGATCGGATGCGGATCACGTAAGAGCATTCCGCGGCTCGCGGCAGCGCGCCTCACCCTCAACGGGTCATCCTGGTGGTGGCCGCTATCGGCTGACGGCGTCGTAGATGGCCTGTCCGTAGGCGGCGCTCCGGTCAGAACCGATGATTCCCGGTGCCATCTTGTTCATCATGTAGGAGATCGTCATGCGGCGGCCGGTATCCATGATGATCATGGAACCGCCCCAGCCTCCCCAGAAGCAGATTCTCTCGTCGGGGATCCAGGGCAGCAGGCCAGGCATGGGCAGCCCGTAGCCGATGCCCCACCGCAGCGGAACGCCGAGCACCAGGTCGGGGCCGTTGAGCTGCTCACGGAAGATCAGGTCGATGGTTTCCTCGCGGAGCAGGCGAATTCCGCCGACCTGGCCGCCGCGGGATACCGCTGACATGATCCGGGCCACCGAACGGGCGTTCCCGTGCCCGTTCGCGGCGCCGATGTCGGCAAGGCGCCAGCCGGGCGTGTTGGCGGCCTCGGCCGGGACCGGCGGCCCGGTCAGCGTCTTGACGGCCGGGCTGTCCGGTCCCAGCGCTTCCAGGTCGAACGGCAGCGGCGGCGGCGGGACCACGTCGGAGATCCGTCCCCAGTCGCTTTCCGCGGCGCCGATCTGGAAGTCCGCGCCAAGCGGACCGGCGATCTCCAGCGCGACGAACTGCTTCAGCGGCTTGCCGCTGACCCGCCGCACCAGTTCGCCGACCAGGTGCCCGTAGTTGAGCGCGTGGTAGCCCGACGCGGTGCCCGGCTCCCACCACGGAGCCTGCGCCGCCATCCGCGAAGTCGCCTTCTGCCAGTCGTAGAGGTCTTCCACGACGGCAGGCTGGTCCAGCCCGGAGACCCCGGAGGAGTGCGACAGCAGGTGGCGGACAAGGACGTCCTGCTTGCCGTTGGCGGCGAACTCCGGCCAGTACGCCGCGACCGGCGCGTCCACGTCAAGCTCGCCGCGATCGGCCAGCATCAGCGCGGCCAGGCTGGTCACCGTCTTGGTGGAGGACCAGACATTGGTGATGGTGTGCTCTGACCACGGGATGACTCCGGCCTGGTCGCAGGAGCCGCCCCACAGGTCGACTGCGATCTCGCCGTCAATGTCCACGACAAGCGACGCGCCCAGTTCCTCGCCTGAGTCCAGGTTCCGCGCCAGCGCACTCCGGACCGCCTCGAACCGCCCGTCACACGTGCCATGTACGTCCGCCACTGTCGTTCCCTCTCCGTTGAAGGTCAGCGCACGCCGGCAAACCCGCACCGCGCCCGCCAGCGGCCGCGACGTAGCCGGTAATCCGCAATGTCATCATGTTCCAGAGCCATGATCATCGTCAAAGACCGGCCCGGCGCGCCGTGCGGCCGAACCCGCGCGTGTCGGCGATTGCGGTCAGCGGCCGTCGAGCAGGGGCTGGCGCGGGTCCCAGCGGGTGCCGTCCCGCTCGTCCCTGCGGCGGCGGGCGATCGCGCTGAGCGCCTCGAGCACCACGCGGTTGGCGAGGAACGAGGTGATCTCCGCGTGGTCGTAGGGCGGCGAGACCTCGACGACGTCCATGCCGAGCACCGGCAGTTCATAACCGATGCGGCGCACCGCGTCGAGCAGCTGCCGCGCGGACAGGCCGCCGGGCTCCGGCGTTCCCGTGCCCGGGGCGTGGCCGGGATCGCACACGTCGATGTCGACGGACAGGAACACCCCGTCGCAGTCGTCCATGGCGATGCCGAATGCCTCGGTCAGGCACTCCTTGAGCCCGCGCTCGCCGATCTCTGTCATCTCGTACGAGCGCATCCGCTGCCCGGCCATCCAGTCGAGCGTCTCCGGCTCTGGCCAGTAGCCGCGCAGCCCCACCTGCAGGAACCGGTCGCCGCGGACGGCGCCGGACTCGATGAGCCGCCGCATCGGCTGGCCGTGCCCGATAAGCGAGCCGAACTCGACGTTGCCGGTGTCGGCGTGCGCGTCGAAGTGGATCATTGACACCCGGCCCTGGCCCACGTGCTGCGCCACCCCGGCCGCGTCCGGCCAGGTGATCGTGTGGTCGCCGCCGAGTACCAGGGGCATCGCGCCATTCGAGGTGACCGTGTACACGGCCGCTTGCAGGTCGCGCACCGACCGGGCGGCGTCGCCGGAGAACAGCTCGACGTCGCCCGCGTCGTAGACCCGCAGGTCGCGCAGCCCGTCCGCGCGCAGCGCGAGCGACGGCCGGGAGCCGTCGTGCGGCAGGTAGCACGTCTGCCTGATGTACTGCGGCCCGAACCTGGCGCCAGCGCGGTGCGAGGTGCCGCCGTCGAACGGCGCGCCGAGCAGGACCACGTCCGCGTCCAGGTAGCTGGCCGGGTCCTGCCAGTCGCAGCGGTCGACGCCGAGAAAGGTGATGTCAGGACCGAACTGAGTGCCGTAACGCAACGGACGCTCCCCTCACTCTTTGCTTACCGGGCGACCAGAATCTTTCAGTGACTCGTGGCTACCATCTTCTCGCGTAGCCGCCATGACCGCGGCGCCGAGCCCGATCGCACCGAGTCTGGGTAGGCTTTCCTGCGATGCATACCATCGGGCTTGTCCTGCACCCGCAGCGCGATTCGGCCGAGGCGGTCGAGGCGATGCTGAGCTGGGCCGCGGCCAACGGCAAGGAGATTCTCGGCATCGGCGCGGAGATCAAGCGGCTGAACTGCGCGGCGACCTCGGTCACGTCGCAAGAACTCGGCCGTAGGTCCGACCTGATCGTCAGCCTGGGCGGCGACGGGACGATGCTGCGCGCGATGCGGCTCGCCGACGGCAACCGGGCCCCGGTGCTCGGCGTCAACCTGGGGAAGCTCGGCTTTCTGGCCGAGGTCGACGTGCCGGGCCTGCCCGAGGCGCTGTCCGCGATCGACCGCAAGGAATTCACCGTCGAGCCGCGGATGGCCATCGACGCGACGGTGGGCACGTCAGAGCTGACGGCGTTCAACGACGTGGCGGCGGTCAGGGTGCCGGGAGAGGGCAGCGCCGTCGTGGAAGTGCGCGTCGCGGGGCAGCTCTTCGTCAGCTACGCCGCCGACGCGGTCATCGTGGCCACGCCCACCGGGTCGACGGCCTACAGCTTCTCGGCGGGCGGGCCGATCATGAGCCCCTCGGTCGAGGCGCTGCTCGTCACGCCCGCCGCGCCGCATTCCGCGTACAACAGGGGAGTCGTGCTGTCGGTGGCCGACCCGGTTGCGCTTGAACTGCTGCCTTCGTCCGGCAGGCTCGCCATCGAGGTGGACGGCCGGGTCTCCTGCTACGCCGACCCGGGACAGACCATCGAGCTGCGCTCGCGGCCGGGCGGCGCCAGCGTGGTCCGGCTCGGCCGGACCACCTTCTACCAGCGGGCCAGGCGCAAACTGCGGATCACCGACTCGGCGGAGATACCGCTCAGCATGATCGGCAGCGTCTGGGACGACTAGTGTGATCCGCCTGAGGTTAGCGACATAAATACGTAGACTGTTGTTATGTCGCTTCCTGTTGCGCCGCTGGCGCTGTCGGGTGAGGTCCGGGCTGAGCTTGAGCGGCTGGCGCGTTCGGGTGACCGCCGCCTGCAGGAGCGTGCCGGGATCGTGCTGGCCTGCTCGGGCTCGGCCGAGGGGAATTCCGGGGTGGCAGCTGAGCTAGGGATTTCCGTTGAGACGGTGCGGAAGTGGCGCTCGCGGTTCACCAAGTCCGGCACGGCGGGACTGGCGGACACCCCGCGTCCCGGGCGCAGGAAGGCGGAGCTCGTGCTTACGGGTGCCGAGCGGGAGCAGCTGGCCCGCTGGGCGCGGCGGGGGAAGACGTCGCAGGTCCTGGCGCTGCGGGCGCGTATCGTGCTGGCCTGCGCGGAGGGCAGGGAGAACAAGGCCGTGGCCGCGGAGCTGCGGACGACCGAGCACAACGTGGCCCGGTGGCGGGGCCGGTTCATCACGGGCCGGCTGGACGGGCTGGGCGATGAGAAGCGGCCCGGCCGGCCGCCGTCCATCCTGCTGGACAAGGTCGAGGAGGTCGTCACCGCCACCCTGGAGGAGATCCCCCGGGACGCCACGCACTGGTCGCGGGCCTCGATGGCCCGCCGCAGCGGCCTGTCGCAGTCCACCATCGGGCGGATCTGGCGCAAGTTCGACCTCAAGCCCCATCTCATCGACGGGTTCAAGCTGAGCACCGACCCGCTGTTCGTGGAGAAGGTCGTCGACGTCGTCGGCCTCTACCACAACCCGCCGGAGAAGGCCGTGGTGCTCTGCGTGGACGAGAAGTCGCAGGTCCAGGCCCTCGACCGGTCCCAGCCGGTGCTGCCGATGATGCCCGGGATGCCCGAGCGGCGCACCCACGACTACGCCCGCCACGGCGTGACCAGCCTGTTCGCCGCCTTCGACATCGCCGACGGCACCGTGATCAGCGAGCTGCACCGCCGCCACCGCCACCAGGAATTCCTGAAGTTCCTCAAGAAGATCGACAAGAACGTCCCGGCCGGCCTGGACGTCCACCTGGTCTGCGACAACTACGGCACCCACAAGACCCCGGTCATCCAGGACTGGCTCGCCCGCCATCCCCGCTTCCACGTCCACTTCACCCCGACCGGGTCCAGCTGGATCAACCAGGTCGAGCGCTGGTTCGGCTACCTCACCGACCAGAAAATCCGCCGCGGCGTCCACAAGTCCGTCCAGGCCCTGGAAGCCGACATCCGCGACTGGATCGGGCAGTGGAACGAGAACCCGCGTCCCTTCGCCTGGACCAAGACCGCCGAGGAGATACTCCACTCCCTGGCCGAATATCTGTCGAAGATTTCAGGCGGGACACACTAGCCGGGTCGCGCCGCCGGGCAGGTACAGCCCGCGTCGCGGGCCTGCCCTCAGTCCTCAAGCAGCCCGCCGACGGTGTCGGCGAGCACCCCAAGCTGGCCGATGTCGAAGGCGCCGGTGGCGCCGAGCGGCTGCACGACCACGTGGTCCGCGCCGGCGTCGAGGTGCCCGCGGACCGCGGACAGCACAGCGGCGACGCCCGACGGGATAATCGTGTTCACCAGGTGGTCGCTGCCGCCGTCGGCGATGTCTTCGTCGGTGAACCCGAAGTTCTTCAGGCTCTGTGTGTAGTTGGGCAACCGCAGGTACCTGGCCGCATAGGTGCGCACTCCGGCGGCGGCCGCCGGGTCGAGTGACACGGCCTGTTCCGGTATGAGCAGCGGCTCGGGTCCGAGGATGGGCCGCGCCACCGCGGTGTGCTCCGGCGTCGTGAAGTACGGGTGGGCGCCCGCGAACCTGGCGGACAGCCGCAGCATCTTCGGCCCGAGGGCGGCGAGGACGACGGGCGGCAGCTCCCGCTCGCCCCCGTGCTGCGCGGGATGGTCGAGCTCGTCGAGGAACTTCTCCATCTTCGCGTACGGCTTCTCGTAGACGTGCCCGAGCTGCGCGACGAGCGGCGCGTGGCTGACGCCGAGCCCGAGGATGAACCGCCCGGGGAAGTCCGCCTCGAGCCGCTCGGCCTCCGCGCGGATCGCCGCGGGCTCCCACGCCCAGATGTTCGCGATGCCCGGCGCCACCACCAGCCGGTCGCTGCCGCTCAGCAGCCCGCGCATCGTCGCGAAGTCCTCTGGCCTGGCGTTGCCGCCGCCAACCCACACCGAGGTGAACCCCGCGTCCTCGATGGCGCGCCCCGCGGCGGCCGGGTCGAGCCCAAGCGCCGACGGCGATCCCATCCAGATGCCTACCCGGCCGAGTCGCGAGCGCAATTCATCAGTGGTCGTCATGCCCACTGACATCTCCCCGCGCCGGGAATTCATTCCCTGGCCGCGGGGAGCGCAACCCGTTCCTCCCGATAGATAAGGATCTTCAGCCGCGTGACCAGCGGGCGGCGGTGAGCGTGTTGGCCATCAGCATGGCGATCGTCATCGGGCCGACGCCGCCCGGCACGGGGGTTGAGCCGCGCGGCGATGCCCGTCACCTCGGCGGCGCGCACGTCGCCGGCGAGGCCGGCTTCTGCGCGGTGGATGCCGACGTCGATGACCGTGGCGCCCGGCTTGACGTGCTCGGCGCCGATGAGCCCGCGCACCCCGGCCGCCGCCACCAGGATGTCCGCCTCGCCCGTGACGGCGGCGAGGCCGCCGGTCTTCGAGTGCGCGCTGGTGACGGCGGCTACCCGGGCGCGAATCCGTGCCGCGATCGCCTTTCCGTCGATCAGCGCTGTCATGTCAGTTCCTCCGGTGGCTCAGGCGAAGACGATCGTGTGCTTGCCGTGCCGGATCACGCGGTCCTCGCTGTGCCAGCGCACGGCGCGCGACAGCACCGCCCGCTCCACGTCCGCGCCGCGCCGCTGCAGGTCGGCGGCGGTGTCGCCGTGGCTGACCCGGACCACGTCCTGCTCGATGATCGGTCCCTCGTCGAGGTCTTCCGTCACGTAGTGCGCGGTCGCGCCGACCAGCTTGACGCCACGCTCCTTCGCCTTCGCGTACGGTCCGGCGCCGATAAAGGCCGGGAGAAACGAGTGGTGGATATTGATGATCGGCACCCCGGCTCGCTCGATGAACTCGGCGGACAGGATCTGCATGTACCTGGCGAGCACCACGAAGTCGACGTTGCCCGCGAGCAGCCGCAGGTGCTCCGCCTCGGCGGCCGACTTGTCCGGTCCCGCGGAGGGGACGTAGAAGAACGGCACGCCGAACGACCGCACCTCCTCCGCCACGTCCGGATGGTTGGAGATCACCATCGGGATGGTGACCGCCAGTTCGCCGTGTTTCTGCCGCCACAGCAGGTCTAGCAGGCAGTGATCGGACTTGGACGCGAAGATCGCCACCCGTTTTGGCACCGACAGGTCGCGCAGCGCGAAGTCCAGGCCGAAGCCGCCGGCGACCCTCTCGCTCAGCGACTCCTCGATCTCCGGCAGCCGCAGCGTGAGGTCGGGCACGCTGAACACGGTGCGCTGGAAGAACGCCCCGCCCTCCGGGTTGTCGGAGTACTGGTCGAGCGACACGATGTTCGCACCGTGGCCGCTCAGCACCGCGGTGACCGCCGCGACGATGCCCGGCCGGTCCGCCCCGTGCACGATCAGCGACGCGTGATCGCGGGCGATGCCGCGCGCCGCGGGCGGCTTGTCCGCAAGCAGGGTTGCCCTAGAACTCATGGCGCCGGTACGCCTTCCGCGCGTGCTCGTCGAACGGGGCGGGCTGCACCGTGGCGCGGACCCGCGGGAAGCCGAGGTCGGCATCCGGGTCTGTGCCCGCGCCCGGGTGCTCGCCCCACACGACGGTGACCTCGGTGCCGGGCTCGGCGTACCGCTTGTCGATCAGCGTCAGCGACGCGATGGTGCCGACCGTGTCGATCGTCGCGGTCTGGTGGGTGAGGCCGGCCAGCGCGCCGCCCGCCTCGACGCGGTGCCGTGCGTAGGTGAGGTGGAAGCCGTTTTCCCGCAGGCCGAGCCCGCGCACGTCTTGGGGGTCGAACACCAGCGTGACCTTGGTGCGTGGCGCCGTGTCCTTCGCGGCGAGCAGCGCGTCGCGGCCGATGAAGTCGTGGTTGAAGGAAATGGACCTGCCGTAGCCGAGCTCCCACGGCGAGACGTAGTAGTCCTCGATGTCGGGGGAGTAGAAGCTGCCGTTGAGCGGCCGCTTGCCCTCGATGCCGAACAGCGGCAGCCACCGGCGGTAGTCGGCGAGCACCGGGTCGGTGTAGATCCCGGGAACCGGCGAGGGAATCCAGCCGCTCTCCACGCTCGCGCTCGCGTATGCCCAGGCGCCGACGTGCACGATGCCGAACTCCTGGCCTGCGGTCAGGAAGATGTCCTTGACAGGCTTGGCATGCTCCCAGCCGCCGATGAACTCATAGCCGTCCTGTCCCGACATGTTGTGCCGCAGCGCGCGGAAGTCGCGGCCGTCCAGGGTCACCGGGATCGAGTGGAAGAACTTCGCCTGCGGCAGCGGCCCGCAGAACACCTTCTCCACCAGGGCCTTCGCCTGCGGCCCCTGGACCTGGTAGCGGAAGATCCGCGGCTCGGCGCCGCCGCGGAACGCCGTCGACGGATCCTCGTCGAAGGCGACGTCGTAGCGGTACCGCTCGCCGTGGTACCTGACCCAGTGCTGCGCCGCGGGGATGCCGGTCAGCACGTACCGGTGCTCCGCCTCGCGCAGCAGGATGCCGTCGGTGATGATGTAGCCGTTCCTGGTCACCGGCACGAACTGCTTGGCCTGGCCGATCGCGAAGTTTTCGTAGTTGTTCGCGCTGACCACCGCGAGCAGCTTCGTGGCGTCCGGCCCCTCGATGTACAGGTCGAACATGTGATGCGAGACGTCGGACAGTGACACCGCCTCGTGCCAGGCGGCCTGCTCACGCCGCCAGCCGACGTACTCGGGATCGATGTTCTCCGGAAGCCAGGGAGCCGGATTCTGCCGCCATAGCAGCGCCACGGGCGAGCCTGCCCGATCGATACCGTCCTGGAGACTCGGCTTCTGCGCCGCCATGGATCCTCCGCGGGTCTGGTCTGGTCTCAACGGGGTAAGTAGAAGTAGATCGATCTAGTAGACCGATCTACGGCACCGTACCCGCAGGGGGCGGCTCATCGCAACGGGCGCGTTCCGAAGGCTAAGGTTGCCGCCCGCGCGGGTTCGGCCAGGGCTGACCCGGCGGCCGCCGCCGCGCTGGGCGACGCCCTGTATCTTCAGAAGGCGAATCGCCGGAAGCGAATCTTGCGACGCGAATTGACTAAGCGAGGGATGCGGGGTGCGGATGAGCGCGAAGCGGGTGACGCTGCGCGACGTGGCCGCCGCGAGCGGCGTGTCGCGGGCTACCGCGGGGTTCGTGCTCAGCGACTCGCCGGCGGCCTCGATCTCCGAACCCACCCGCGAGCGGGTCAGGCAGGCGGCGCGCGATCTCGGCTACGTGCCGCACGGGATCGCGCGGGCGCTGCGCGAGGGCTCGTCGCGCATCGTCATCCTCGCGGTCGACTGGGGCAACGACGGCAACTACGCGCGCACCTTCATCCGCGGCCTCGACGGCGAACTCGGCGCGCACGATCACGTGCTCCTGGTCAGGCACGGCCATGCCGCGGGGGACTCCATGCAGCAGGTGCTCGACGCGGTCGCGCCCCGCGCGGTGCTCCGGCTGGCGGAGAACTACCTGGTCCCAGGGCACGAGTTCGACGACGGCGGGTGGGACGGCGGGCTCGCGGGAAACAGCCTGGTCCAGCTCCGCTACCTGGTGACCCGCGGCCATTCCCGCATCGCGGTAGCGCTGCCCGACGGCGACCAGCCGCTCGGCGCGGTGCGGCTGCGCTTCGCCGCGGAGGCGGCGGGCATGCTTCACATTCCCGCGCCGCCGCCGCTGTTCGTGCCGCGCGACCGTCAGGCCGCCGCGCGCGCCGTCGGGGAGTTCCTCGCGGCGCACGACGGCGTAACGGCGGTCGCCGCGTTCGACGACGAGGTGGCCCTGCGCGTACTCGCGGCCGCCGCCGGTCTCGGCCGCGCCGTCCCCGGCGACCTGGCCGTCATCGGCTTCGACGACACCGAGTGCGGCGCGCTGTCCACGCCGGCGCTGACCACGATCCACATCGACGCGGAAGACCACGGCCGCCGCACCGCCCGGATCATCCTCGGCCTCGACGCCGACGGGTTCACCGCCGCCCCCGCCGAGGTGATCGTCCGCGAATCCGCCTGACCCGCGCAGCGCCTGGGTCCGCTAGTCGGTGAAGGTGGGGTCGGCCCCGTGCACCTTGGCGGCGCGTCCCTTGGGCTCCTCCCATTCCTCCCCGCGCCCGAACGCGGTCAGGTCCAGCCACGAGTAGGTGTTGCCAACCGTCTCCACGCCGCGCGCGAACGTGGAGTAGGTGTGGAAGACCTGCTCGCCGTCGCGCAGGAAGCAGCTGACGCCTGGCACCTCCGTCGAGGTGTTGTCCTCGTTGAGGATTTCTGGCTCGTCGCGGTAGTTGTACACGAACGGCGACCGGTCTTTGTCCATGGTGGCCTGGTAGTCGTAGTTGAAGTCGCTGCCGTAGGAGGAGTACCAGTCCACCGTCCAGCCCCTGGCTGCCGAGTAGGCCTTGAGCTTGGCCAGCGGCGCGCGGGACACCAGCGCGAACGCGGTGTCACGGGACCCCAGGTGCGTGAGCATCCCAGGGGAGAGCTCGTCGATGGCCGCGGTACAGCCGGGGCAGGCAGCCTCCCGGGCCGAACATCACGTGCTGCACGATCAGCTGGCTCTTGTCGCCGAACAGGTCGCGCAGCGACACCGTGCCAAGCGGGCCCTCGAACATGTACTCCTTGTCCACCAGGACCATCGGGAGCCGCCGCCGCTCGGCGTTGAGCGCGTCGCGCTTGCGGGTCGCCTCCTTCTCCGCGACGAGCAGCTTCCTCCTCGCCGCAAGCCACTCCTCGCGGGACACGACCTCGGGCAGACCCATGAGAACCTCCTGTGCGCATGTTCGGGGCGGCCGCCTGGCGGCCGCATCAGTCACCACGCCACGGGCCCGCGGTTCTCATCGGTCGGGGTCTAGCCGGCCTGATGTGCCTGGTGAACGGTGCGGCGGAAGCCCGAGCCGTCGTCGCGCCGCTCGCCGAGCGGGCGGCCGTCCAGGTTGGCGCTCCACGAGATCGTCGGCGTGATCTTCATGACCGGCTGGACGCCGAACTGCGTCTCGCGGTCCACGAGTTCGGCGGTCCCGTAGACGCGCACGAAGCGCGGCGACCACGGGCTGACCGAGGCCAGGTCGTCGATGATGAGCGCGACCTTCTCATTGCCCGCCCGGATATTGCTGGTACGGCGGGTCTTGCCCGGATCGACCCCGCCGATCCAGAAGTGCGTGCCGTCGAACTCGAACCCGACCGGCACCACGTCGGGCTGGCCGTCGGCGGAGACCGTGGCCACCCGCGCCAGCGGCTGCGAGCGAATGTAGGCGGCCTCTTCTTCGGTGAAGGACATGACGCACTCCGATCGCGATGGGTCTGGACATTGACGCCAATTGCCGGGCCACTCCCGGTATTCCGGTGGCGTCTTTTCCTGCGGCGGCCGGGCTCAGTTGCTACAGTCCCCATTGTCACTTTCTGTAGCGCCACGGATGCAATGAGGAGTCAATGGCAGCGGGCTCTGGTCGCGGCGGGGCGTCCGCCGGGCTGCTCATCGCGATCATGGTGGGGCTCTTCACCTGGTACGAGGCTGCGGTGACGTCGGCGCACGGACCGAGCCTGTCGTCGGCGACCGTGCCGGGCCTCACCGGCCTGCCCGCGCAGGCCAGGCTCTCCCTCGCGCACGCGAACAATCAGGCCATGCCGACGACCACCGTGCTCGCAGCGATCCGGTTCACCGCGCCGCGTTACGCCGCACCCGGGGTGCGGGTCGCCGGTCAGGTGCCGGCCACCTGGTGGGGCGTTCCCTCGGTGCTGCCCGTCGTCGCGACAAGGCCGGGCTGGGTCGAGGTGCGTCTGGCTCAGCGTCCCAATGGCTCGACCTCGTGGCTGCCGGTCAGCGCGGTGCGGCTGAGCAGCACCGGCTACCGGATCGTCATCAGCCTGAGCACCATGCGCCTGACGCTGTATCGGGACGGCAGGCCGTTGCTGTCCGCGCCGGCCGGGATTGGCACGAAGGACGACCCGACGCCCGCGGGACACTACTTCGTCGCGTTTGACGAGCCGCCGCCCGCCCCCAACCCGGGCTACGGCCCGTTCATCCTGGTCACCTCGGCGCACTCGCCCGCCATCGGCGACTGGGAGGGCTCAGGCGACGCCGTCATCGGCATCCACGGCCCGCTCGGCGAGGACAGCGAGATCGGCACCGCCGGCGCGCGGATCTCCCACGGCTGCATCCGCCTGCATGACAATGACCTGCTGCGGCTGCGCCAGGTCCCGCCGGGCACCCCCATCGACATCGTGGGCTAAGCCGCGGCTATACATCTCTGTGCCGACCGTTGCGCGTCACCAAGTGTTCAGGCGGCGGCGGTGGTGACGCAACCAATGACCGGCCAAAATACGAGTCGTTTGTCCGTGTCTGCCAGTGTTTGATGAGGAACCCCCTGAGTATCAGCAGGAAGCAGCGGGGAATGGCCCGTTCCCCGGCCCGTCGCCTTCCTCCACATGAATAGGAAGTGACGAGACGGGCCGCACCCCGCGATGAATGTCATGACTGAGCGGCGAGGGGCACCGCGAACCCGTTCGGGATCAGGTTCCCGCCGCGCCGGCCGTGCAGCTATCCGCCGACCAGCGCGTCCGTCAGCGGGTCAATACCGGAAAGCCTCGCCGCCAGTTCGGCGCTCAGGCCATAGCGCGCCGCGATCGCCGCGGGCGAATAGTAGGTGACGTTCGTCCGGCTGCCGTCCGCCCAGATCAGGACCTTGAGCGGAAGGTCGAGGGCGGCGAGCGGCGCCGCGTCCATCACCGGCGTGCCCGCGGCCGGATTGCCGAAGAGCACCAGCGTGGTCTCCCGCAGCTTCAGCCCGGCCTCGCGCGCCTCCGCGCTCTGATCGATCACCGCGAAGACCCGCATGCCCTTCGCGGCTAGCATCCCGGTCAGCCGGGAGACGGTGTCGGCGACCGTTCGCGGGCTTACCTTGGTGACGACCTGCGTCTCCGTCCACTCGGTCATGGCTGGTTCCCCTCCTCGTCAGCACAACCGCGCGCATGTCTTCGTTCCCCGCGGGCGCCAGCGCTACTCGAAGTACGCGATAGACCGGAACTCGATGCTGTGCCGTGGCACGGTCGCCCGCGCCGTCGTGTCGTGGAACGCGCTGTGCGGCACCCGCCAGGCCCGCGACTGGTCGCTGTCGTTGAGCGTGAAGAACAGGATCTCGTCGCGGTTCATGTCGGGGAAGTACCACCACTGGTGGCCGGGCTTGTGGTGGAACTCGAAGCCGCTCGTCCCCGGCCAGTCGGCGGGCATCTCTTTGTACAGGTCGGCGGGGATCTCGTCCACGAAGTACAGCCGGTTATCGAGTCCTTCGTCAGGCCCGACGCTGGTGTAGTCGCAGATGGCGAGCGGCCAGTCCTGCGGCGGCGGGCTGAACACCCGCCACAGGCTGGTGATCAGCGCCCGGTGGTAGCCGGGCGCGTCGGGGAACTGGGAAGCGTAGGCGCCCGCTGCCCGGTCGCGCCCGCCGTTGACAGAGAAGTCGTCGTGCACAAGCGCCGCCTGCGGCTGCGACGCGTTCTCGCCGGGCGCGGCGGAGCGGCGCAGCGTCCAGCCGAGCGTCGCCACCCGGTCCGCCCCGGTGTAGGACCGCACGAAATCGGCGACCTCGCCGGGATAGAGCCGGCTCACCTCGTCCCTGTCGGTGAAGTCGGTGACTGCCGAGCGATGACCGAGGAGCACGAACCCGTTCCGGTCAATCGTGAAGTGGCTGCTGACGGGACGGCCGTCGTGGATCGGCATCTCGTACGGCAGGTAGCTCCCCGTGTTGACGCTCGCGCCAGGCGCGGTGAACCGGCGGAGCACCGTGGACGCGGGGTCCAGGTAGCAGAGTTCTCCCGTGACAGTGCGGATGGTGGTGCTGCTCATCGCCGTCTCCTGCTGCTGTGGCCGCTGCGTGTTCCAGTGAAGAGCCCGGCCGGCCAGATGTCCATGCCCGCCGCCGCAAGCGCCGGACGGGCACAAGCAGCACTGCGCAGAACCCGAGTCAGGCGACAACCGCGACGGGGTAGCGTCGGGTTGAACGTCAACGGCCAGAGCGAGAGAACGGTGGGTTCAGTGACCGATCGGCAGGCTGTCATCTCGGTTCGCGGCGAGGCCCAGCTGGAGGCTGAGCCGGAGATCGCGGTCGTCAGCGTCACGGTCCAGGCGCGCGACCGCGACCGCCGGACGGTGCTCGACCGCCTCGTCGCGCGGAACAAGCAGGTACTCGACCTGGCCGCCGGGTACGGCGACGCGGTGGAGAAGACGGAGAGCGGCCCGGCGAGCGCCTACCCCGAGCTGAAGAAGGGTGATTCCGAACGGGTGTCGCGTTACTCAGGCCAGGCAAGCGTCCGCCTGACGCTGCGGGACTTCACCGTGCTCGGCGAGCTCGTGTCCCGGCTTGCGACGCTCGAGCTGGCCAGTGTGGCGGGCCCGTGGTGGTCGCTGCGTCCGGACAGCCCGGTGTACCGCCAGGTGCGGATCGCCGCGGCGCAGGACGCGACGCTGCGGGGACGTGAGTACGCGGAGGCATTCGGCGGCCGGCTCGGCGAGCTCATCGAGGCGGCGGACACCGGCCTGCTCAGCAGCCAGGCAAGCGCGCCACGGCCCGGCCCGCCCCATGCCTACGCCATGCGAGCTGCCGCGAGCATGCCCGCACAGGAGGAGCCGAGTCTTGATCTCGAGCCGGTCAGGCAGACGGTGAGCGCACAGGTCGAGGCCAGGTTCGCCATGATCCCGCCAGGACCGTCCGCCTAATCCCGCTGGCTGTGGCGGATCCTGCCCGGCAGGCGGTTCGCACGTTAAGGCGGCCAGCTTGTCCATGCGGGCTAGCCGCCACATCATGTGCAGGCAGCGCAGCAGCTTCTCCATCTCCTGCTCCGCCGCGTCGGCGTCCCCGGCGCGCAGGTGCGCGAGCAGCCGCCGGTTCGAATTGCTGATGATGCCGTCCGCGAGAGGCCCCGCCGCGGACGCCAGGTCAGCAACGATGTTTGCGCCCAGCCGCAGCACCCCGGCTACGCCTGGGTCGGGAGCAGACTCGGCCAGCAGGCGGAAGATCTCCGCGTCCCCGGCGGCCGCCGCCCCCCGCACCTCCGGTTGCCGGCAGGCGATGCGGGTCGCCGTCGCGATCGCCGGTATCAGGTCCTCGTACATGTAACGCCTCCCCGCGAGAAGATCACCTTGCTGGCGAGTCTGCCGGAGCGGTATTGAGGCGCGCTTGAGTCAACCGACCCTATTCACCACGGCCGTCGGTGCGTCGGGTCGTGCCTGGCCGATCGGACGCCGGGATGGGATGCTGTCTGCGGGGCCGAACCCGCCCGCACACGGCCGGCGGCGGACGCGAGGAGGCGGCGATGCCGATTCCCCGGATGGTCGCGCGATTGAACAAGGTCGGGCTGAACAGGGTCACCGGGCACATTGCCCCGTGGATGCCCGGCCTCGGTGTCGTCGTGCACCGCGGCAGGCGCTCCGGGCGCGTGTACCGGACTCCGGTCAACGTTTTCGCCGCCGGCGACGGCTATGTGATCGCGCTCACGTATGGCCCGGACACCGACTGGGTGAAGAACGTCATTGCCGCGGGCGGCTGCGAGTTGCGCACCCGCGGGCGCGTCGTCACGATGACCGCACCCCGCCTGTTCCGCGACGAGACTAGGCACGACATCCGCCCGCTCGAACGGCAGGTGCTGCGCGTCATCGGCGTCGCCGACTTCCTGTCCCTCACCACCGAGCCCGCGGCGCCCGCAGCCGGCCAGCCCTGAGCGATCCGCGTCTATGCGACCGTCCCCTAGATGATCGTTTTGGCGCTAATCTCTGGAGAGCATGGCGTAAGTGCTGGGGAGGACGGTACCGCGGTGACAGAGGGGGAATCGCCGGATTCGTTGGGGCCTGGCGAGGTTTTCAGGCTGCGCACCGAAGTGCCGCACGTGGCCAGGGTCTACGACTACTGGCTGAACGGCAAGGACAATTTCACCGCCTTCCGGGTCGCGGCGGAGGAGACGATCGCGGCCTTTCCCGGCATCCGGCTGTCCGCGCAGGCCAACCGGGCATTCCTGCGCCGCACCGTCAGGTACCTGGCCGCCGAGGAGGGCATTCGCCGGTTCCTCGACATCGGCACCGGGCTGCCCGCGGCGGACAACACCCATGAGGTGTCCCAGGCGGTCGCGCCGGAGACCAGGGTCGTCTACGTCGACAACGACCCGCTGGTGCTTGCGCACGCCCGCGCGCTGCTGACGAGCGGGCCGCAGGGTGCCACCGCTTACCTGGACGCCGACCTCAGGGACACCGACACGATCCTCGAGCGGGCCGCGCGGACGCTGGACTTTTCCCGTCCCGTCGCCATCATGCTGCTCGCGATCCTGCACTACATCCCCGACCTCGCCGAGGCCAGCCAGATCGTGGCCAAGCTGGTCGGCGCCGTGCCGTCTGGCAGCTTCTTTGTCGTCTCTTACGCTGGCACCGACCTGCTGCCCGCGGACGTCCTGGCATTCGAGAAAAGCCTCAACGCCCATCTCGCCGCGCGGGAGCACCACGTCGCGCGCAGGCATGACGCGGTGCTCGGCCATGTGGGGCGCAGTAGCCAAAAAGCCCTGACCCCACCCACCCGGGCCTACTCACTCACAGGTGGTGGGCTTGGGAGTGGGCGGAAGTGCCGGTCTCAGGGGAACCACCCATCATCTTCAGCATCATGCCGCCCCCGGTGCGCACGAACCTGAGGATCAGCACCAAGGCGAGCACCAGGAACACGATGTTCAGCCAGGTCGTGTAGTCCCAGGAGACCCCCATGTCGGGCACCTTGGCGCTGGCCCGGTCGGGAATCAGGCCCAGGCCGCCGAAGACGATCTCGATCACGTACCCGGCCGCGGCCATCGCCGCGTAGAAGGTGCCGAGCAGGAACAGCGCCATCCGCCTGCCGTAGTACTTGCGGTAGATGTTCAGGATCGGCGCGATGATCAGGTCGGCGAAGATGAACGCGGCCACGCCGCCGAAGCTGATCCCGCCGTGCCACAGCACCACGGCGAGCGGCACGTTGCCGATCGAGCAGACGAACGAGATGATCGCGACGACGGGCCCGATCAACGGCCCCCACAGCTTGGCGGCCAGCGGATGCCCGGCGAAGAAGAACGACTGCCAGAACGAGTCGGGCACCCACGCGGCGATCGCCCCCGCGACGAACAGCCCGATCACCAGGTCCCTGAGGATCGCCGCCCACTCCATCACGAACACATGGCTGACCGAGGTGAACCCCTCGCCCGAGAACAGCCGTCTGGTGAACGAGCCCTCCCGCGTGACGGACATGTCCATCGCGGCGTGCCCCTCCATCGAGCCCGCCAGGCCCCGGTCCGCTTGCGAGCGCGCCTCCCGCAGCAGTCGCTCACGCAGGAAGAGGCGGAACAGCACCGCGAGGAACACGATCATCAGCGCGCCGCCGCTGAACTCGGCCAGCGTGAACTGCCAGCCCATCAGCAGTGCGAGTATCACGCCGAGTTCGATCACCAGGTTGGTCGATGCGATCTCGAACGCCATCGCCGCGGTGAAGTCCGCGCCCCTGCGGAACAGCGCGCGGCCAAGCGCCACCGCCGCGTACGAGCAGGACGACGACGCCGCGCCGAGTCCGGACGCGATCGCCAGCGTCCGCGGCCGCGCGTCGCCGAGCAACCGGACCACCGTGGACCTGCGCACTAGCGCCTGGATCACCGCGGACAGCGTAAACCCGAGGATCAGCGCCCAGGTGATCTGCCAGGTCATCGACCCCGTGATGGACAGGGCATGGAGGATCGCATCCATCGCCTTCCCTCCGTCCTTCCCATGTGGTTCCCAGACTCGCCCAAACCATATACCCCCTGGGGGTATTAAGGTGCGAGAGGCGGGCGATCCGCGACCTGGGGCGGCGTTGACGGGAGCGAGGGGAGCGACGGACGGCCACGACGCAGTCCGGGCTGGTCGCGAGTCGCGACCAGCCCGGACCGATTGGTTGCGGTCTGTCAGGTGAAGCCGACGTCCAGGATGAAATGGCCGAGCCGCAGGTTAAGCGCCCCGCCGCCGGCCCAGTGCACGATGAACGCCAGGAGGATGATGACCAGGATCACGATCACCAGCCAGAAGAAGAACACGACAATGCCGGGAATTGCGTACCCGGCGACCGATCTCGCTCTTGCCACGGGCGTCAGCTACCCGCATTTGTCATGACTATTCCGCAATGCGAGGTAGTTCCGGGCCGGCGGGCAACGAAGAGTCGAAGATGGGGAAGTCACCCCATGCGGCCGGGTTCGCCCGGCCGGCATCCTCGGAACCAGACGGGCGGCAAGCTGCGGCCCGGTGGGACGAGGAGCGCGGTGCGCATGAAAGGCAAGGCAGTCATCAGCCTGGCGACAGGCCTTGAGGACGCGGAGAAGGTAACGGTGGCATTCCTGGTGGCGGTCGGGGCGGCCGAGCAGGGACGCCCGACGCTGCTGTTCCTGACCAAGGAAGCTGTCCGGCTGGCCACCGAGGGCGTGGCGGTGGGCACCGCGTGCCAGGGCTGCCCGCCGCTGGCCGATCTGGTCAGCCGGTTCGCGGACGCGGGCGGCAGCTACCTGGTCTGCCCGATCTGCTTCGATGCCAAGCAGCTCGCCAGGGAAACGGTGCTGAAGAACGCGACCCTGGGCGGCACCATCCCGCTGTGGGAGTGGATCGGCGACGAGCCGGCCACTACCTTCAGCTACTAGCGGCGAAGGCGGAACCGGTCATGACCGCCACCGCGGGTGAGACGTTCGCCAGGGCCATCGCGGCCAAGGACCAGGCGGCGCTGCGCGCCATCCTCTCCGACACCATCGACTTCCAGGCGCTGACCCCTGGCCGGGTCTGTCACGCCGAGACGGGCGCCGAGGTGGCCGTGGAGGTCATACTCGGGACCTGGTTCGCCCGCGCGCAGATGGACGAGCTGAGCGCGGTCACGGCGGGGCGGGTGGCCGGCCGTGAGCACGTCGCCTACCGGGTCCGGGTGCACGTCGGCGACGATGAGTACCTCGTCGAGCAGCAGGCCTACTACGACACGGCGGATGACGGGAGGATCAGCTGGATGCGCGTGCTGTGCTCCGGCTACCAGCCGCTCCTCCCGGCCTAGCGACCCGCAGGACTGGCCAGAGGGGGTTGCCGTGCCGGGATTCGTTCGGGCTGACCGGGACGCTGCGCTGCGGGCGGGGCACGGTCACCCTGCCCCGCCTGGGGGTGATCCGGACCCATGAATCGACCCGGAAGCTGGCCCGGCGGCTGGAGGACGGCACCGCCCGGATCCTGTCGGCGACGGTGTCGCGGACGGCGCAGCGCTGGTTCGTGTCGTTCACCGTTGAGGTTGACCGGGCGGTCCCGGCCCGCCATGCCAGGCCCGGGACCGCGGCCGGGGTGGATCTCGGGGTGAAGGCGCTGCTCACCGCAGTCGACGACACGGGCACGGTGATCACCATCCACGGCCCGAAGCCGCTGAGGGCGGGGCTGCGCCGGCTGCGGCGCGCCGCCCGCGCGCACGCCCGGAAGAAACCCGGGTCGGCGGGCCGCCGCAAGGCGGCCGCCCGGCTGGCCCGCCTGCACGCCCGGGTCGCGGACATCCGGGGCGACGCACTGCACAAGGCCACCACGATGCTCGCCGCCCGGTACGAGACGGTTGTGGCCGAGGACCTGAACGTGGCCGGGATGACTCGCAACCGCCGCCTTGCCCGGGCGGTCGCCGACCAGGGATTCGGGACCGCCCGGCGGATGCTCGCCTACAAGACCGCCTGGCGCGGCGGGACGCTCGTCACCGCTGACCGGTGGTTTCCTTCCTCGAAGACCTGCTCGGGCTGCGGCACGGTGAAAGCCAAGCTGGGCCTGGCCGAGCGTATCTACCGGTGCGATGGGTGCGGCCTGGTCATGGACCGGGACGTGAACGCGGCCCGGAATCTGCTGTCCCTCGCCGCCAGTGGGGCGGAGAGGCGAAACGCCGGGGGAGGGACGGTAAGACCGCGCCGAGCGCGGCACGACCCGCCGAACCCGGAACCCGGCCCCCGCACGGGGGCAAGACCGGGACCGCCGCCCGGCAACAGGCGGCTGCGGCATGAGCGCCCCTGAGCACTCAACCGCAACGGGTTAGTCCTGCGGCCCGCCGATGAGCCCGTGGCTGGCGGCGAAAAGGCTAGCCATCGAACGGTTGGCGGTTCCTGTCTTCGCGTAGATGTGCTCCACATGGTGGCCGGCCGTCTTGACGGAGATCACCAGCCGCGCCGCGATTTCCCTGTTGGACAGCCCGGTCGCGAGCAGCCCGAGGACCTCGACCTCGCGGCCGGTCAGCCCGGCGGGCCACGCCTTGCGGCGCGGGCTCCGGTGGCCGGCCGCGGCGAGCACGGCGGCGGCCGCGTCGCCGTCGAGGCGGCCCGCCCGCACCTCCGCCTGCAGCGCGGCTGCGGCGTCGGCTGCGGGGCACGCCGCCCGGTACGGCCGTGGCTCGGTCTTCGCCTGGTAGAAGTCGGCGGCGGCGAGCAGCCTGCCCTCGGTCGTCAGGGCGGCCCCGGACAGTCCACGCGGGTAGCCGGACACGTCGAGGCGCTCGTGATGCTGCGCCGCGATGGCAGCGAGCGGCGCGAGCGAGGGAGAGGAGGCGAGTGTCCGTTCGGTGAGGTAGGGGTGCATGCGCACCCGCTCGGACTCGGCGCGGCTCAGCGGGCTCTTCTTGTCCCAGATCAGGTTGGGCACGCCGAGCCGTCCGAGGTCGTGCACGAGTCCGGCCCTGCGCACTGTCTTCGCCGCCGGCTCACCGAGACCGGCGATGGTGGCGGCCTCGCCTGCCAGCTCCGCGACACCCCGCGAATGCCCGATCGTATAGGGCGACTTCACGTCGGCGAAGTCGGCGATGGCCTCGAGTGCCGCGCCGAACTCGGCGTCGCCCAGCCTGATGGCCAGCGCGGGCTCGGCCGCGATCACGTCATCCCAGCTGCTGTCCTCGGCGAGCCCGTCGAAGAGGGTCGGCGCCGCCGCGGCGAACAGGTCCGCGAGCTCGGGATCGAACTGCGTGCCGCGCCTGTCCCGCGCCACGCTCACCGCGGCATCGGTTCCCGCGGCCCGGTGGTAGACCTCGACGACATCGGCGAGCGCGATCAGCCGGGCGGTCACCAGGATCTGCGGGCCGTGCACTCCCTTCGGTGAGCCCCGCCCGTCCCACCGCTCGAAGGTCTGCTCGACGCAGTCCCTGATCCGCTGGGCGAGGCCGAGCCGGGCGGCGAGCGCGTCGGCGGCCATCCAGTGGTTGGTCAGCATCGTCTCCGCGGCCCGGCGCCCGTCGCCGAGGAAGGCGAGCCCGAGCCGCATCCGCTCCGTGGCGGGCCGCCCCGACCCGACGTGGCGCATCATGAACAGCGCGTCGGACGCCGCTGAGGCGAAGTCGGTGTGCCGGAAGTCGGTCTTGAGCACCGTGTCGTCGCCGAACCACTTGGCCTGCTCGTAGGCGTCCACGTGGCAGCCGACCCAGGAGAGCAGGCTCCCGTAGTACACGACCCGCCGGTCGTCGTCGTCAAGCCCGAGCCGCTCCGCCAGCCGCAGCGCGATGAGGCACTGGCGCAGCATGTGCTCCATCGGCTGCCCCATGCCAAGGTCGGTGGCGAGCGAAAGCGCGGCGAGCACCTCCGCCAGCCGCACCCCCGTCGTCACCCTAAGCTCGGTCATGCCACGACTATAGAGTCGCCGCCCATACCCCTCTATGTCTCTTGGCGGGTGCTCAGGGCTTCCTGGCGATCCCGACGTGCCCGACGAGGCCCCGCGCCGTATCGATGTCCGTGGGCTCGGCGTCGAACCACTGACTCAGCGGGACAAGGCCGCGGCCGGTCATCTCCAGGCCGTCGAAGAACGGCAGGATCTCGGCCTTGCTGCGCAGCCGGATCTTGGTCGGCGACATCGCGTTGTACCGCTGGTTCAGTTCCGCGGCGGCCGCGGGCTCGATGTCGCTCGCGCCATGACCGACCACCAGGTAGCTGCCCGACGGGACCGCGTCCATGAGCCTGCGGACCACCGCGTTGGGGTCATCCGCGTCGGGAATGAAGTGCAGCACGGCGATGAGCAGGACCGCGATGGGCTGGCCGAAGTCCAGCGTCTGCGCAGCGCCCTCGACGATCGTGCGGGTGTCGCGAAGGTCCGCCTGGAGGTAGTCGGTCTTGCCGTCGCGGCTGCTGGTGAGCAGCGCCCGCGCGTGGCTGAGCACGACGGGGTCGTGGTCGACGTAGACGACGCGAGCGTCGGGGGCGGCGCGCTGCGCAACCTCATGCGTGTTGTCGGCGGTGGGCAGCCCGCTGCCGATGTCGAGGAACTGCCGGACGCCGTGGACCGTCACCAGCCGCTGCACCACGTCAACGAGGACTCGGCGCGCCCACCAGGCGACCATGGGCATGGTCGGCAGCGCCTCGATCACCCGGTCCCCGGCCTCCCGGTCGGCGGCGAAGTTGTCCTTGCCGCCAAGCCAGTAGTTCCACATCCGCGCGGTGTTCGGGACTTTCGCGTCGAATTCCACGGAACGGAAGCCTAGTTCACGCGCCGTTCCCGACGGCTCGGTGTCGTGGTTGCCGTAAGAGTCAGCCGCACCCGTTCTGTATCGATGTTCTTGATCTTGGCTAGGCTGCCTTCCTGGGCTACCGCATCGAGATCGGGATGAAGAAATGACCATCGTGCCTGCCAGCAAGCTGGACGCCGCCGATCCGCTCGCGCGGTTCCGTTCCCGGTTCGTCGCGGCCGACGATCCGGCCGTGGTCGCCTACCTGGACGGCAACTCCCTGGGGCGGCCGCTTGCGGTGACCGGGGAGCGGCTGGCGAGCTTCGTGGACGGCGCGTGGGGGCGCGGGCTCATCAGGAGCTGGGATGCGGCGTGGATGGCCGAGCCGGTGACGGTGGGGGACCGGCTCGCCGAGGTGGCCCTGGGCGCGGCGCCCGGCCAGGTGATCGTGGCCGACTCCACCACGGTGCTGCTCTACAAGCTGATCAGGGCCGGTCTCAGCGTCCGGGGAGACCGGGACGAGGTGATCATCGACCGGGGGAACTTCCCTACGGACAGGTTCGTCGTGGACGGCATCGCCGCCGAGTTCGGGCTGACGGTCCGCTACCTCAGCGCCCCGCACGCCTCGGGGGTGCGGCCGGAGGACGTCACGGCGGTACTGAGCGAGCGCACGGCCCTCGTGGTCCTCAGTCATATCGCCTACCGGTCCGGGTTCATCGCGGACATGGCGGCCACCACCCGCGCGGCGCACGACGCGGGTGCGCTGATGCTGTGGGACCTGTGCCACTCGGTCGGCGCGCTGCCCGTCGAACTCGACGCGTGCGACGTCGACCTCGCGGCCGGCTGCACCTACAAGTACCTGAACGGCGGTCCGGGGTCGCCGGCCTTCGGCTACGTATCCGCGCGTCTCCAGGAGCAGCTGCGGCAGCCCATCTGGGGCTGGATGGGGGCGAGCGACCCGTTCGCCATGGGGCCGCAGTACGAGCCGGCTGCCGGGATCCGCAAGTTCATCTCTGGCACGCCGCCGGTGCTCGCGATGCAGCCGCTCAAGGACATGCTCGAGCTGATCGCCGAGGCGGGCCTTGACGAGGTCAGGCGCAAGTCGGTCGCGCTCACCGAGCAGGCGATCGCGCTGGCCGACGAGCTGCTCGTGCCGCTCGGCGCCACCGTCGCGAGCCCGCGCGATCCTGCCGAGCGCGGCTCGCACGTCACCGTCGACCATCCGCTGTTCGCCGAGGTGACCGCGGCGCTGTGGGAGCAGGGCGTGATCCCCGACTTCCGGCCGCCGGACGGCATCCGTATCGGGCTGTCACCGCTGAGCACGAGCTTCGCCGAGCTTGAGCGCGGCGTCGAGGCGATCGCCAGGGAGCTGCGTGCCCGCACTGCCGCTTGACGCGCTGACCACCGGAGGCAAGGCTCGTTACCCGGCGCCCTGGCCGGCCGTCCAGGGGCGGAGTTTGCCCGGGTTGCGCACGGCCCAGATGTGGCTGATCTTGTCGCCCGCGACCTCGAACGCGAAGACCGTGACGGTCACGCCGTCCATCTGCGCCACCAGGCCTGGCTGGCCGTTGACGGTGCGCTCCAGGTACGTCCGGCCGGCTCCCGCGAGCTCGGCGAGCTCGGCGAGTCTCGCCAGGTAGCTGGCGACCTGTTCGGCACCCTCGATGGGCTCGAGCGCGGCGCTGACCAGGCCGCCGCCGTCGGCGGTCAGCGTGACGGCGGGGTCGAGGAGGCCGATCAAGGTCGCGATGTCCCCGGCCTCCCAGGCCCGCTTGAGCTCCCTGACCACGCCGGCCCGCCTGGCCACGGGTGCGGGGGCGGCTTGTGAATCGCGGATGCGACGCCGGGCCGAGGAGGCTAGCTGCCGGCAGGCCGCCGCGGTGCGGCCGGTGATCTCCGCCACCTCGGCGAAGGAGTAGCGGAACACGTCGTGCAGGATCAGCGCGACCCGCTCGGCCGGGGTCATCGACTCGAGCACCACGAGGAAGGCCATGCTGACCGACTCGTCGAGGGTGATCCGGTCAGCCGGGTCGGCCGCGGCGCCGCCAGGCCACTCGGCCGGCTCCGGCACCGGCTCGGGAATCCACTCGCCCACGTAGCTTTCCCGCCGGACCCGCGCCGAGCCGAGCAGGTCGAGGCAGATACGGCTGGCGACCGTGGTCAGCCAGGCGCCGGGAGAAGCGATGGCGTCCCGCTGCTCCGGCGTCATGGCATACCAGCGGGCGTACGTCTCCTGCACCGCGTCCTCGGCCTCGGCGAGGGAGCCGAGCAGCCGGTAGGTGACGTTGATCAGCTGGCGCCGCTCGCTCATGACCGCGCTAAGACCCGGGTCTGGCTCTGGTTGGCTGCTCATGGTCTCGCGCGCCTCCGTTCGTCCGCATCCGCTCTCTCATCATGCCGACGAGACAGCGGCGCGGAATGTCAGGGGACCTACCTGGCGAGCACGCTGACGCCCCGCGCGATGAGCGCGATGACCTTGACGCACTCGGTCGCGACGTACCCCGCCCCCACGGAGTTCAGCGCGCGGAACACCAGGCGGCCGATGCCGTAAGAATAGGAGGAATCAGAGTGGCCACCAGCGGAAGAGGTTGCGCATGATGCCATCGCCGGAGAGCCCAGCCGGTGCCGGGGACAACGCCGAGCATCCCGACCTGGCCGTCCCGCGCATCCTCGGTGACTTCGAGGCCCTCGCCAAGGTGATCCCCGAGTCGCGCGGCGCGCTGTGGAAGCTCGCCGAGCCTGGACGCCAGCTAGACGCCAACCTCGTCCACCTGCCGCCGGGGCAGCACGTGGTCACGCACGCCGAGCCCGACCTCGACGTACTGCTCCTCGTGGTGGCGGGCGATGGCATCCTCGGCACCACCGGGCACGCACTCCAGCTCGCGAAGGGCACGATCCTCTGGCTCCCGCACGGCTCGAGCCGCAGCCTCGCCGCCGGCGACGACGGGTTGTCCTACCTGACTGTGCACGGGCGCCGTCCCGGCATGCGGATCAAGTCACGCCACGAGGTCGTGGGCGCGGACCCGACGTAAGCGGCGGCCTTACAGCTGTGTCCTCAACAGCCGCAGACCTAACAGCCGCAGGCCGAGACCCAGCTGCTTGATCGCCGCGTGCGCGTGCGCAGCCGCCTGCGCGGGCGTGGGCGCCGGATCGATCCCGAGCAGCCGCCGCCGGTGCCGCTCGCCGAGCAGCAGCGAGAAGAGCGGCTCGGCCAGGTGCCCGGCCTCCGGGGAACGCTCGGCGCGGATGTGTTCCGCCAGCCTGGCGATGTGCCGCGCGTCGCCGTTGCTGTGCAGGATCAGGGCGAGCTCGGGGAACCGCCCGGATTCACCGATCACCAGCTGGTGCAGCGCGACAAGCTCGTCCGAGTGCACCCGGCTGACGATCCTGGCGGCGAGCGTCTCCAGCGTGTCCCTGTCGGCCGACGCGTCGAGGCTCACCGCGGCGGCGAGGTCCCGCACCATCGCCGTGAACAGGCCCGACTTGTCGCCGTAGTATGCGTAGAGGGTGCGTTTGGTCACCTGGGCCGCGGCCGCGAGCTCGTCGAGCGTGCTCGCGCCGTAGCCGGAGCGCAGGAAGACGCCGAGCGCGGCAGTCAGGATCTCGTTCTCTCGCGCGCGGCGCTCGGCGGCCGTGGGCCGCCCGCGCTTGCGCAGCGCCGGGACGACTGGCTGTCCGCCCATGAGAACCCCTTCCGCGACTCCGCTGAAGCCGACGATGTTGAATTGTCTAGACCAGTCTCTTGCCTGGCCAGCACCCGTTGGCAATACAATGATACGAAACAGTGTCATTAAACTTTCCGGCGCGACCTACGAGGTCCCGGCGCGACCCACGAGGTCGGGGAAGGCCACACGATGGCAAGTCAGGCACGCCAGCGGCGATCAGCGCCGCAGGCACCGCCCGCGCGGAGCGTACCCGCGGAGGAGATCACCGCGAAGCACGCGGCTGCCGACACCGCGCCAGCCGCAGCAGGTAACGCCGAACGTAATGCCGAAAGTAGCGCGGAAAGCAACGCCGGCCGGAGCGAGCAGCTCCGCTCGTTCTACCGGGACATGCTGCTCATCCGGCGCTTCGAGGAGCGCACCGCCCGCGCCTACACCGAGGCGCTCATCGGCGGCTACTGCCACCTCAACCTGGGCGAGGAAGCCAGTGTCGTCGGCCTGATGGCGGCGCTCAAGCCCACCGACTACCTGTTCACGAACTACCGCGAGCACGGCTACGCGCTGATGCGCGGCATCGAGCCGAACCGCGTGATGGCCGAGCTCTACGGCCGCGTCGACGGCGTCTCCAAGGGCTGGGGCGGGTCGATGCACATGTTCGACGTCACGCACCGGCTGCTGGGCGGCTACGGCATCGTTGGCGGCCAGCTTCCGCTGGCGACCGGTGCGGCGCTCGCCATCGACTACCGCGGCGGCGACGAGGTCGTGATGTGCACCCTCGGCGACGGCACCACCGCCATCGGCGCCTTCCACGAGTCACTGAACATCGCGGCGCTGTGGCACCTGCCTGTCGTGTTCGTCATCATCAACAACGGCCTCGGCATGGGCACCACGGTCGCCAAGTCGTCCGCCGAGCCCGACCTCTACAAGCGGGGCGCCGCGTACCGCATGCAGTCGGCGCGCGTCGACGGCTTCGACCCGGTAGCCGTGCACGAGGCGGCGGCCAAGGCCGTCGAGGCGGCCCGCTCGGGCAAGCCGTACCTGCTCGAGGTGATCACCGAACGGCTGCGCGGCCACTCCGTGGTCGACCCCGCCAAGTACCGGTCGGCGGAAGAGGTCGAGCGGCTCAAGCACGAGGACCCGATCCAGATCTTCGGCGCCAAGCTGACCGTGGACGGCGTGCTGAACGCGGACTCGATCGCCGCGATCGAGGCAGAGGTGGCCGGCATCGTCACCGCCGCCGCCGACTTCGCCGCGAACAGCCCGCATCCGGCGGTGTCCACGCTGTTCGACTACACCTACGCCACGCCGGTCGCCAACGACTCGCGCCGCCTGCCGGGCCAGCCGCTGTTCGAGCCTGCGCCGTTCCCCGCGATGCCGGCTGGAGCGCGCGCATGAGCATCATGACCTACCGCCAGGCGCTGCACGACACGCTGCGCGCGGAGATGCTCAGGGACGACAGCGTCTTCCTGATGGGCGAGGAGATCGGCGTCTTCGAGGGCTCGTACAAGATCACCGCGGGCCTGCTGAAGGAGTTCGGCGAGAAGCGCGTCCGCGACACCCCGATCGCCGAGGAGGGCTTCGCCGGCGCTGCGATCGGCGCGGCCATGCTCGGCCTGCGCCCGGTCGTCGAGATGATGACGATCAACTTCTCGATGCTCGCCCTCGACCAGATCATCAACCACGCGGCGAAGATCTACGGCATGTTCGGCGGCCAGGCCAGCGTCCCGCTCGTCATCCGCACGCCGGGCGGCGGCGGCCAGCAGCTCGGCGCGACGCACTCGCAGAACATCGAGCTGTTCTACGCCTTCATCCCCGGCATGAAGGTGGTCGCGCCGTCCAGCCCGGCCGACGCCAAGGCGCTGCTGCTCGCCGCGATCCGCGACAACGACCCGGTGCTCTTCCTGGAGAACCTCGCACTCTACAACACCAAGGGCGAGGTGCCGGACGACGACACCCCGGCGGAGATCGGCAAGGCCGCCGTCACCAGGCCAGGCAGGGACCTGACGCTGATCGGCTACTCGCGGATGGCGCACGTCGCGGCCGAGGTCGCCCAGCGGCTCGCCGAGTCCGACGGCCTGGACATCGAGGTCGTCGACCTGCGCAGCCTGCGACCGCTCGACCGTGAGACGATCGTCGAGTCGGTCAAGAAGACGCATGCCGCCGTGGTCCTCGAGGACGACTGGCTGACCTACGGGATCGGCGCCGAAGTCGCGGCCTCGATCTCGGATGGCGCGTTCGACTACCTGGACGCGCCGGTCCGCCGGGTTGCGATGGCCGAGGTGCCGATGCCGTACGCGAAGCCGCTTGAGACAGCGGCGCTGCCGTCGCGCGATGACGTGATAAACGCCATCCGCCAGACGCTCGCCGCCGTGGGCCACCGCGCTACGCCGCTCGCGCAAGGAGTACCGCACTCGTGATTGAGATCAAGATGCCGCGCCTTTCCGACACGATGGAAGAGGGCGCGATCTCGACCTGGCACAAGAAGCCGGGCGACAAGGTCGCGGTCGGCGACGTCCTCGTCGAGATCGAGACCGACAAGGCGGTCATGGAGTACGAGGCGTACCAGTCCGGCACCCTGGCCGAGATCCTGGTGCCCGAGGGCCAGAACGCCGACATCGGCGCGCCGATCGCGCTGCTTGATGACGGTACCGGCGGTCCCGCGCCGTCCGTCCCGGCCGCGCCGGCCCAAACCGCTTCCCCCGAACGGGTTGAGCCGACTCCGCCCCCGCCCGCAGCCTCGCCAAGCCAGGAGACGGCCCCAGCGGCCGTTTCCTCCGGGCCCGCCGACGAAGCCGCGCAGGACACGGGCAACGGCACCGCCAATGGCATCGCCCGCTCCGTCGCCTCGCCCCTGGTACGGAAGCTGGCCAGGGAGAACCACCTGGACCTGTCGCACGTCACGGGCAGCGGACCGGGCGGCCGCATCATCCGCGCCGACATCAGCGGCCTGCTGTCCGGCGGCGGCCCCGCGGCCGCGCAGGCTCCGTCCGCTCCCGCGGCGGCCCCGGTGGTACCGGCCGCCGCGCCCGCGCCCGCCGCGCCGATCGCCGCGCCCGCGCCCGCCGCGCCGATCGCCGCGCCCGCGACCGTCGCGCCGGCGGTGCCCGCCGCAGCGGCCGACGAGGTGCGCGGCACGCACGGCGTGCCGATCACCCAGGTCCGCCGGGTGATCGCCCGCCGCTTGTCGGCGAGTGCCAGCGAGATCCCGCACTTCTACGTGACGGCGGTCGCCGACGCGCAGGAGCTGATGGACCTGCGCGCCACGCTGAACGCGCAGCTCACCGAGGGCGGCCGGGCCAAGGTCAGCGTCAACGACCTGCTGATCCGCGCCTGCGCGCTCGCCCTGCGCGCGCACCCGGACGTCAACGTCTCCTACGACGGCGACGCGAGCAAGGTCATGCTGGTCCACGACCGGATCAACATCGGCGTCGCGGTGGCCGCGGAAAGCGGCCTCATCGTCCCGGTGATCAGGGACGCGGACACCAAGACCGTCACCCAGCTCGGCGCCGAGGCCAAGAAGCTCGTGGCCCTCGCCGCCGAGCGGAAGCTCACGCCGGAGCAGACGAGCGGCGGCACGTTCAGCATCAGCAACCTCGGGATGTTCGGCGTGGAGCACTTCACCGCCATCATCAACCCGCCGGAGGCGGCGATCCTGGCCGTCGGCGCGACCACCAGGGAGCCGGCCATCGTGGGGGACACCGTGCAGCCCCGCTACCGCCTGCGGTACACCCTGTCGGTGGACCACCGGGTGGTCGACGGCGCCCTGGCGGCGAAGTTCCTCCAGACGCTGACCAGCCTCATCGAGCACCCCTGGATGATCATCGCCTGACCTACGTCACGTTTCCCCGGCGTAAGAGCGCCGGGGAAACGTGACTGAAACAAAAGTCTCCTTCTTTCACGAGCGCGAAATACACAGGTACACCTGGCGACATCTGCGTTTGTGAATCTGCTTACGGCAAGGAAAGAAGGAGACAGGTGTGAAGATTGATACTGGTTCTACCGCGTGGATGCTCGCGAGTACCGCGCTTGTCCTGCTGATGACCCCCGGCCTGGCCTTCTTCTACGGAGGAATGACCAGGGCGAAGAGCGTTCTGAACATGATGATGATGAGCTGGGTCGCCATCGTCACCGTCTCGATCGCGTGGGTCCTGTACGGCGACTCCCTGTCGTTCGCACCGGGCAACAAGTTCATCGGCGGATTCGCCTTCCTGGGCGAGCACGGGCTCGTGGGCACTGACACTCGGGTGAACGGCATACCTGACCTGCTGTTCTCCGTCTTCCAGCTCACCTTCGCCGTCATCACGGTCGCGCTGATCAGCGGCGCGATCGCGGACCGGACCAAGTTCGGCGCCTGGGCGGTGTTCACCGTCGCCTGGGCGACGTTGGTGTACTTCCCCGTCGCGCACTGGGTGTGGGGCGGCGGCTGGCTCACCAGCCTCGGCATCGAGGACTTCGCCGGCGGCACCGTGGTCCACGTCAACGCCGGCTCCGCGGGCCTCGCGCTCGCGCTCGTCCTCGGCAAGCGGCGCGGCTGGGGCAAGGACCCGATGCGGCCGCACAACCTCCCGCTGACCCTGCTCGGCGCCGGCCTGCTGTGGTTCGGCTGGTTCGGCTTCAACGCGGGCTCCGAGCTGGCCGCGGACGGCACCGCCGCCCTGGCCTTCTTCAACACTCAGATCGCCACGGCTGCCGCGGCGGGCGGCTGGCTGCTCGTCGAGCGCTACCGCGACGGCAAGCCGACCTCGCTCGGCGTCGCCTCCGGTGCGGTCGCCGGCCTCGTCGCGATCACCCCCGCCTGCGCGTTCATCGATCCCTGGGCGGCGATCGTGCTCGGCCTGCTCACCGGCGCCCTCTGCTGCTGCGCGATCGGGCTCAAGCACAAGCTCGGCTTCGACGACTCGCTCGACGTGGTGGGCGTCCACCTGGTCGGCGGCGCGTTCGGCGCGATCTCGCTCGGCTTCCTCGCCGCCTACCCGCTTATCGCGGGGCAGCGCAAGGGCCTGTTCTACGGCGGCGGCATCCACCAGCTCGGTGTGCAGGTGCTCGGCCCGGTGGCGGTCGGCCTGTACTCGTTCGCAGTCGCCTGGATCCTCGGCAAGATCATCGACAAGACGATGGGCTTCCGCATCCCAGAAGAGGACGAGGTGGCAGGCATCGACATCATCGAACACGCCGAGTCTGCCTACGAATTCAGCAACGTTCCCCAGCTCCACGGCGGCAGCGGCCTCATGACCAGGGACGACCGCGAAGTTGTCGACGACAAGGCAAAGGAACCGGCCTCCGGGGTCCACTGACCCCACCGGGCTTCCGTCAGGCCCCGCCACCTGCCCAGCGCCACTCGACCCGGCGCTGCCAGGGGGCGGGGCCTCGCCATGTCCAAGCGGTTCGGTCAGCGGACGGTCGTGAACGAAGTCGACCTGGCCATTCCCCGTGGTGCGGTGTGCGGCTTCGTCGGGCCGAACGGTGCGGGCAAGACCACGACCATCCGCATGCTCCTCGGCCTGATCCGGCCGACGTCCGGCGGCGGGCAGGTCCTGGGCGGCAGCCTCACCGACCCCGCGAGCTACCTGAGCAAGGTGGGCGCTCTCATCGAGTCGCCCGCCTTTTACCCGGCCCTCAGCGGCCGCGACAATCTCAAGGCGCTGGCCCGCCTCGGCAGCCTCGACCTGGCCGCGGTCGGGCCGGCCATGGAGCGCGCCGGCCTGACCGCCCGCGCCGGTGACAAGTACCGCGCGTACTCGCTGGGCATGAGCAGCGCCTTGGCATCGCCGCGGCCCTGCTGCCCGCACCGGAGCTGCTAATCCTTGACGAGCCGACGAACGGACTCGATCCGGCGGGCATCGTCGAGATGCGCGGCCTGATCCGCTCGCTGGCTGGTGACGGGATGACGGTGCTCGTGTCGAGCCATCTGATTTCCGAAATCGAGCAGATCTGCGACCACGTGGTGATGATCAGGGCGGGGCGCCTTGTCCACCAGGGCACGGTCGCGGAACTGCGGGCCGAGCAGCAGCCCGATTTCGTTGTCGCGGCCGAGCACGACTCGGACCGCGCGCAGCTGGCCAAGGTGCTCGACACCGCTGGCTGCACGGTATCCGACCGCCCAGGCGAGTCCGGGCTGCTTGTCCAGGCGGCCGGCCTCGGCGCGGCGGACATCAACCGCCTCGCGGCGCGCAACGGCATCACGCTCCGCCAGCTCGCCGAGCAGACCCGGAGCCTTGAGCACGCGTTCTTCGCGCTGACCGGCACGCAGTCCGCCGACGTGGCCACCGGCCAGGAGATGGGAGCGATCAGATGACCTGGGCAGCGTTCACCAGTGAATGGACCAAGCTGAAGCGCAGGACCCTGCTGCTTTCCACCTTCCTCGGGCTCGCCGCGGCGGCCTCGCTCTTCGTGATCCTGCTGTTCACCCAGGCGCCCGCCCATGGTGACGGCGGCGGCCTGCCGTCGCTGCAGCAGCTCGCCAAGCCGAACGGCCTGATCGTCGGCGTCACCAGGGCCACCATGCTGCTCGGGATCGTGGCCTTCGGCATCGCGGCCGCACAGGCGGCGTCCGAGTACAGCCTCGGCACCCTTCGCCAGCTGCTGGTGCGGCAGCCGCGCCGGATCACGCTGCTGGCAGGCAAGATGCTCGGCGTCGTCTCGTTCCTGCTGCTCGCGTTCCTATTCGCCGCGGTGGTGGCGTTCGCGGTGGCGATCGTGGCCGCGCACGGCCGTCACGTGTCGACTAGCGCGTGGTTCACCGGCACCGGGCTCGGTGACCTGTTCCGCGCGCTCGGCGACATCGCGCTTGCCGTCGTCGGCTACACCGTGCTCGGCCTGGCTGTCGGCCTGTGGGTGCGCTCCGCGGTGTTCGCGGTCATCGCCGGCCTTGCCTGGATCATCGCCATCGAGAACATCGTCGTGCGGATCGTGCCGGGCACCGCCCACTGGCTGCCAGGCACGTCGCTTGCCACGGTGGCCTCGGGCGGCGGAGAAGGAATCAGCTACGGTCATGGCCTGATAGTCGGGGCGGTCTACCTGGCGGCAGCCGTCACCGCCGCGGCGGTCGTCTTCCGGCGCAGCGACGTAACCGCCTGACGCGGAACGGGTCGCAACACCGCTGCCCAGCGGGGACATGACCGGGTGCCCGCTGGGTAGTGACCGTCCGTTGACTCAGCAGCCACAGGAGGGAGCGGCACGATGACGATCATTCCGGACGGCATGGGACAGGGGCCGGTGCTTCAGGAGGCCATGCGCGAACTCGAGGCGGCCATCCACGACGCGCGCGTCGCGTTCGACTGCATCGGTCTCGGTGAGATCGACCGCGCGTCCACCAGCGCGCTGACCGCCCGCGTCGCGATCGACGCCGCGGTGACCGCCCTGCAGGCCGCGCAGTCCCAGTCGCCCCTGGGCGGCGGGGACGACCTTGGACCTGGCGACCACATCCTGCGGTGACGAAGCGTTCGCGAAAACACCACCTTACGGCTCGGATGTCCTCGGCGTTACGACGGTATGAGAGGCGATGATTCGTCGCCCTGAACGGCGCGGCAGGGCGGCGGGCAGGCATGATGTCCTTGTGCGGCAGCCTTACCGCTTCCGCAGGACGGTCAGGAATTCCGGCCGCCGCCGGGCGTACCGCCGTCAACGAGGCCGAAGGGGAACCGGCATGCCAGCAAAGGTGGGCTACCTGATGATCGATGCCGCGAGGCCGGCGGCACTGGCGGGATTCTGGTGCGGCCTGCTCGCCCTGTCCACGGCCGCGGAGTCCGACGACGGCGACTACCTTGTCCTCTCGCCGACGGAGGACGGCCTCACGCTCGGCTTCCAGCGGGTGGCCGACGCCAAGCTCGGCAAGAACCGGCTGCACCTCGACCTGATGGTCGACGACCTCGACGAGGTCACCGCCGAGGTCGAGCGGCTCGGCGGCCGCTGGCTCGAGCCGGGAACCACCCGCGACCTCGACGAATTCCGGTGGCGTTGCATGGCCGACCCCGAGGGCAACGAGTTCGACATCGCCGTCCTGACCTCCTGACCGCCGCGACGCGGGCAACATATACCGTGGGTGTGGAGGGCGAGGTCGGTTCCGCGCCAGCTCCCGCGACACGGTCGAGGGGGCCCGCCCGGCCCGGGGTCGAGGCTGACGTTCGAGGAGCGCGAGGCGGTCCTGCACTACCTATTCGACAAGTCCTTTTACAAGCCGGGCGAAGAGAACTCGGTATATCTCGCCCTGTTCGAGGAAGCGCTGCGCGACGCCGCGCTGCGCAAGCTGTTCCTTAGGACGGCCACACCGGCAGGTCGACGCGTGACGCGCGCGCGGTGTCGTGGGAGATCTCCTGGTCCGCCCGGTGCAGCTCGGTGGCGGTGCCCGCGGGCTCACCGCCGCCGGTGTTGCGCGCGTAGCGCGGGTGCGCGCCGGAGCTGACCTGGAGGCCGATGCGGTGCCCCGCCGCGAAGCGGTGGAAGGCCGGCCAGAGCCGCACCTCCACCTCGGCGAAGCCCTCCTCGTCCGGCTCCGGGTCCGTGGCGAGAGTGCCGACGGCGCCGGTGCGCCGGATCCCGTCGCAGACGGTCATCGAGCGCCCGTCCGGGTGGACGTCACAGATGCGGACGAACACGTCCGCACTGGAAGCCGAGGAGCGGAACCTGATCCTGGCCACCGGCTGGCCGGCCACCACCACCGCGTCCGCGAGCGGGGCGCTGCGGAACACCGTGACGTCGGCGCGCCGTTCGTGGGCGGCGTTGTCGACCGGCTCGCAGTGCGGCAGCAGGCTCGGGCCGCCGAGCGCCGGCGTGGGGTCGGCGGGGTCGTAGCGATAACCGGTGACGCCGCCGTCGGGCGCTGCCGGGTCGAGCAGTCCTGACGCGTGCAGGTGCCACGGCTGGCTGACCGCGCCGGGCGGCGGCCACGCGGGCAGGTCGTGCCACTGCCCAGCCCCGGTGAGATCAGCCCCGGTGAGGAACGCGCGCACCGGCGCCGCCCGCGTGCCAGCGACGCCGCCGAAGTGCTCCTTGAGGAATTCCGCCGACTCCGCGACCGACGGACCGCCCATGCCGCGGGAGACGTGCCCCCACGGGCCGATGGTCAGCCGGGGCGGGCGGCCCGCGGCGGCGAGCTGCGCGTAGTTGTCTAGCTGCCACGGCAGGAAGATGTCATACCAGCCGGTGATCATGTAGACGGGCGCGGTGACGGCGGGGACCGACGCGGTGTGCGACTGGCTGGCCCAGTAGTCGTCGGTGAGCCGCTCGTGGCTGAGCCAGTCCTGGTACCAGCCGATCGGCGCCCCCGCCGCGGCGGTGTCGCCGTCGCGCAGCGGCAGCACGCCGAACGCCTTTTCCAGCTTCGGGTCGGGGCGGAGCTGGGACAGCAGCAGCGGCACCATGGCACGCCGGCGCATCCGGTCCATCATCTGCGACCAGCCGAGCGCGTTGCGTAGCGCGAAGGCGCCGTTGTCCCAGGTGATCGCGCCGAAGTCGGGCATGGTGGTGACCAGGCAGAGGGCGTCGGGTGCGTCGTCCGGATCGTCGCGCTGCAGGTGGCCCGCGACCGCCCACTGGGTGTACCCGAGGTAGCTAGGCCCGAAGGTGGCCACGGTCCCGGAGCACCACGGCTGCTTGCGCACCCACCGGTGCGTGGTGATCCCGTCCGCCTGCTCGTCGACCTGCGGGGTGAACTGCCCGCCTGACCCCCAGGTGCCGCGGCAGCTCTGGATCAGCACGGTGAAGCCCTCGCGGGCAAGCGCCGAGCCCTGGACGCCAAAGGGACGCCGCCCGTACGGAGAGCGGATGACGATCGCCGGAAGCGGCGGGCTCACCTCGCCGACGGGAGAGTACAGGTCGGCGAGGAGCTCCACGCCGTCGTCCATCGGTACCCGGAGCTTGCGCTGCACGGTGACGTCGTACGGGCCGGGCGCGAACCCTTCGAGCGCCCTGGTCTGCAGCCACCGGGACAGCCGGCCGCGTCTTGAGGTCATCGAGCGTCCTTTCGTCTTGGACAAGTGTGCCGGACCGGACCGCAGAGCGCTATATCAGTTAGCGGTATGCGCGGCGAAGAACCGCCAGATGACCTCGGTCGCGTTCAGCGCGGTAGACGGCGGGTCGAGGCCAAACAGCTTCTGCACGACCGGGCTCGACGCGCCGTCCGGCCACTGGTGCCCCGCCCCGGCGATGGTGATCAGCTCCACCGCCCGCCCCGCCGGGCAGCGCGCCACCGACGTGGTCACCGTCGCCCGGGTGCGCACAGCCGGGGCCGCGCAGTCGTCGGCGTGCCGCCACAGGGCGTTGACCGCGGGTACCGACGGGCCGTCGATGTGCGCGAAGCCGTCACCCCCGCCGCCGTCGTACGGGATGTTCTTGTCCGCGGTGCCGTGGATGGCGATCACCGACAGGCGCGCCGGATGCGCACAGCCGCCAAGCTGGGTGGCCGAGTCCGGCCCGATGGCGGCGAAGACCGCGGTGCAGCAGGCAAGGTCGTAGGCCATGATGCCGCCGTTGCTGATGCCGGTGGCGTAGACCCGTCCGGCGTCGACGTGCACCACGCGGGAGACGGCGGCCACCACGGCGGTGAGGAAGCCGACGTCATCGACCCCGTTCTTGGCCGGCGTCCCGCAGCAGCCGCCGCCCGCGTTCCACGCCCGGTTGAGCCCGTTCGGGTACACGACAAGGAAGTGGCCAGCCTCACCTTCGGCGTCCCAACCATACGATTTCTCCGCTTCGCGCGCGCTGCCGAACCCGCCGTGCAGCATGACCACCGGCGGTGCGGCGGCCGGCAGCACGGCAGGCCGGTAGACGATGTAGCTCCTGGTAAGGCCGCCAACCACGATGCTGTGCGTCGATGACCCGACGGGCACGGACATCGCGCCGCCTCCGCCCGCCTCCTGGTGCGACTGCCTGCATCCGGCAAGGACGGCCACCAGGGCCACCGCGGCCACGACCGCAAGCCGTACGCGACGCCCCGAACGCCAGGAAGACCCCGCTCCAGACCCCATGCCGTGAATGTACCGGCGCGCCCCGGCAATCGCGCGACTAGTAGTACCAGGGGAACCGCTGCCAGTCGGGCTCGCGCTTTTCCAGGAACGAGTCGCGGCCCTCGGCCGCCTCGTCCGTCATGTACGCGAGCCTGGTGGCCTCGCCGGCGAAGACCTGCTGTCCCACGAGCCCGTCGTCGATCGCGTTGAACGCGTACTTCAGCATCCGCTGGGACGTCGGGCTCTTGCCGTTGATCTTGACCGCCCAGTCGAGCGCGACCCGCTCCAGGTCCGCGTGCGGCACCACGGCGTTGACCATGCCCATCCGATGGGCCGCCTCGGCGTCGTAGGTGTCGCCGAGGAAGAAGATCTCCCGTGCGAACTTCTGGCCGACCTGGCGGGCGAGGTAGGCGGAGCCGAAGCCGCCGTCGAAGCTGGCCACGTCGGCGTCGGTCTGCTTGAACCGGGCGTGCTCGCGGCTGGCCAGGGTAAGGTCGCAGACCACGTGCAGGCTGTGCCCGCCGCCCGCGGCCCAGCCGGGCACGACGCAGATGACGACCTTGGGCATGAACCTGATGAGCCGCTGCACCTCGAGGATGTGCAGCCGTCCGCTGCGCGCCGGGTCGATGGTCTCCTTGGTCTCGCCTTCGGCGTACCGGTAGCCGTCCTTGCCGCGGATCCGCTGGTCGCCGCCGGAGCAGAAGGCCCACCCGCCGTCCCGCGGCGAGGGCCCGTTGCCAGTCAGCAGCACGCAGCCCACGTCGGAGGACATCCGCGCGTGGTCGAGTGCGGTGTACAGCTCGTCCACCGTGCGCGGGCGGAACGCGTTGCGTATCTCCGGCCTATTGAAGGCCACGCGCACGGTGCCGGAGTCCACAGCGCGGTGGTACGTGATGTCGGTGAAAGAAAACCCGTCCACCACGCGCCACCGCGCCGGGTCGAAGATCTCAGAAACCATGGCCACCATTGTGGCGGACGGCCGCACTCGCGGCCGCAGCGCCTACGGCAGGCCGAAGAAGCCGTCGGTGTTGCCCTTGGCGTCGGTGTAGAAGCCCACGATGTCGCCCTCGTCGTTGACGCCGTTGATGAAGCTGGCGCTGGCCATCGGATAGTCCACGGTGGTGAACTTGCCGTGCATCCAGGTGAACCCGTGCGTCACGGCGTTGTTGCCGGTGCCGACGTTGTACGTGCCGACGACCTCGCCCAGGTCGTTAAGCCCGAAGGCCTGGGTGGCCGACGCGCCTGGCATGGCGATTGTGACGGACCGGCCGTGGTGGAACTTGACGAAGGAGTTCGTGGCGCCACCCGCGGTCGTGTAGAAGCCGGTCTCGGTGCCCAGGTTGTTGATCCCGGTAGCGGTAAGCGAGGTCGCTCCCGGCACCGTGATCATCTTGAACCGCCTGGTCCTGATGTTGTAGGCGTAGCCGTGCGCGTTGCCCGCGGCGTCGTTGTAGAAGCCGACCGCGGTTCCCGTGTTGTTGACGCCGAGCAGCTGGTTGAAGGCTGGCTTGGCGTTATTCATCGTCGGGAAGCTGACCGCGTGGTAGTGGCCGCCCGCCCGCCAGAAGCCGATGTTGGCCCCGTTCCCCGTGACGTAGAAGCCGACGGCGATCCCCGTGTCGCTGATGCCGATGACCTGGGTCTGCGCGGAACCGGGGAAGTTCCTGTTAACGAAGTCGCGCTGGGCGTACGGCGGCAGGAGCTCGTACCCCTTGTTCGGGTGGTTAGCGTCGGCGCCGCTGCCGAAGTACCCGACGATCACGCCCTCGTTGTTGATGCCGAGAAGCTGGTTGAAGGTGACATCGCGGCGGTCGTTCAGGGTGAGGACCTGATAGCCGCCGGCCATTGTGTTCATCATCTGCGCCGAGCCGCCTCCGGCCGACGGCATGCCGCTTGCCATCGGCGAGCCGGTGGCGGTCGGCGAACTGCTTGCTGTCGCGCCGGCCAGCGCTACGTTCTGGGTGTTGCCGTTCGCGCTCGTTCCGCCGAGTGCCGCGGAACACCCGGCGGCGGCGAACGCCGCGGCGACGGCCAGCGCCCCCGACAGGAACGGCAGCGCGCGGGGGCGGAACCTGTCCAGGATGAGTCTGTTCATGATGAGGCCCCTTCGATTGGCTTAGGTGCGGCCAAACACCAAGGCCCCGCCCACCGTGGCCGTTCGTGTCTTGCCGACCCCGAGACTAATCAGGGCGACGCGGGAAACCCCGTGCTCATACGATCCGGTAAGCAGCACGTAAGCCACCGCGCACTGGTCGCGTCGGGGCGAAACCCCGGCGGTTGCTGCCGGAATGCGGCCAGGTTACGCCGAGGGCATCAGCGGCAGGGCCGGGTCCAGCTGCGTCGCGGCCGCCTCGACCTCGGCGGTCAGGTCAACACGGGAGCGCCTGCTGTAGACAGGCCCGGTCGCGTCGCTGAGCAGCAGGCGCGCCATGGCCACGCCGCGTGCCGGGACCGGCAGCGGCGCGGCAAGGCGGCTAATCAGGTCACGGATCGCTGGCTCCGCCGACACGATCCGCTCCGCGCGGACCGGCACCGCCGCGGCGGCGGCGAACGACCCGGTGCGCCGTCCCTGCGGCGCGCGCTGCGCCACCCGCAGCAGGTGCTCCCAGCTCCGCGCGACCGACGTGCGCTCCGGCAGCGAGGCGAGCTGCCTGGCGCGCGCCGTGAGCAGGCGGGAGGACTCGGGCGAGCACCCCACGGCGAGCAGGGTGTCGAGCGAGGCGCCGAAGACGCGCGCCAGGATGCCGTCGCCGAACCGGCGCGGCCACAGGACCGGCGAACCGTCAAGTTCGAGAGTGCTTCCCATAAGGCCAAGCCTCCACCTTCCCCGCCGCGCCCAACAGTGGCAGAATTGACAGGGTGCACGACAAAGCTGCCAGGAAGCCGCTGCCCGTCGCGATGATCGTGTTCGACGGCGTGGCGCTGTTCGAGATGGCCGTCGCGAGCGACGTCTTCGGCACCGACATCACTCCGGCCGACGGCGGCCCGCTGTACCGGCTGTCCATCTGCGGCCCTTCGCCGGCGGTCATGACCGAGTCGCACTTCAAGATGGAGGTGCCGAACAGCCTCGACATCGTGAGCAGCGCGCACACCATCGTGGTGCCGCCGGGCATGTTCCCGGGACACGAGGTGCCAGGCGCGGTGCTCGACAGCCTGCGGCGGGCCAGGGCTGAAGGCAAGCGGATCCTGTCGCTGTGCAGCGGCGCGTTCGTGCTCGCGGCGGCGGGCCTGCTCGACGGGCACACGGCCACCACGCACTGGTCCGAGTGCGCGGAGCTGGCCCGGATGTACCCCAGGGTCCGCGTCGACCCGCGGGTGCTTTACGTCGACGAGGGAAACCTGCTCACCTCCGCGGGCAGCGCGGCCAGCCTCGACCTGTGCCTGCACGTGGTGCAGCGCGACTACGGCACGGAGATCGCCGCACGGATCGCCCGCGATCTGGTGGTACCGCTGCACCGCCCGGGCGGCCAGGCCCAGTACATCGAGACCCCGATGCCGTCGCCCGCGGAACCCGACCTGTTCGGCGACACTCTCGCCTGGATGCGGGAGCACCTGCAGGAGCCGGTGACCGTGAGCGACCTGGCGGAACGCGCGGCGATGAGCCCGCGCACATTCGCCCGCCGCTTCCTGGCGAGCACCGGCACGACGCCGCTGCAGTGGATTCTCGCCGAGCGCATCCGCCTCGCTCAGCGCCTGCTGGAGACGACCGGCCTCCCGGTCGACGCGATCGCCCACCAGAGCGGCTTCGGCACCGCGGACAACCTACGCAAGCACTTCGGCCGCACGGTCCGCACCACCCCGCAGTCCTACCGCCGCGCCTTCCAGGCTCCCGCTAGCCTTCAGCCCGCGATCACCTGAACGGCCTCGCATAGATCCGCTCCCACCACGCGCCCGTCTCCCGCAGCTGCCGCCAGGAGGTGAACCGGTAGTGGTACAGGCTGACCCGGACCCGGGCAGGCGGCCCGGCGGGGAACGGGTTGACCCGCAGCAGCCGCAGCACGTCCGGATCCGCAGCGAGCAGTGACTGAAGCAGCCGTGACAGCCACGGCTCTGCGTAGGCCGGGGACAGCGCCGCGAACCACATCAGCCAGTCAAGCCGCAGGTGGTACGGCGCGACCTGCGGCGGCCGGCGGCGCGGGTCACCCGGCTTGCCCTTGAACTCGTACTCGAGCCAGCGCGCCTGCGGCCCCGCCAGCGGATCGGCGGTTCCCTCGATCACCAGCTCGTACCGCTGCCGGCTGATCGCGCCGAACGCGCCGTAGGTGTTGACCAGATGGAACGGGTCGAAGCTCGCGTTCATCAGCTGCCGCCGAGAGAACAGGTTCCGCGCCGGGCGCACGCTCAGCGCCACTGCGGCAGCCGTGTATCCGATGACCAGCGCCTCGTACCAGACAGGCGCGGGCGGGAAGGCCGGCGGCGCGGGCAGCAGCCCGCCGAACAGCGAGGTGTCCACCACCGAACACGCGATGACGATGGTCAGCCAGTTGAGCCAGGCGAAGTTGCCCGACGCCACCAGCCACAGCTGGGTGACGATGATGAATGCGGCCGCCACGCTCGCGGCCGGCTGCGGCGCGAAGAGCACAAGCGGCGCGGCGAACTGCGCGACGTAGTTGCCGGCCGCCTCGGCCCGGTGCACCGGGTCGGGCAGGTGATGGAAGAACCAGCTCAGCGGCCCGGGCAGCGGCTGGGTCTCGTGGTGGTAGCGCAGGCAGGTGAGGTCCCGCCAGCACCGGTCGCCGCGCAGCTTGATCAGGCCGGCGCCGAATTCGAGCCGCAGCAGCAGCCAGCGCAGCAGCCACAGCAGCACGGCGGGCGGCGGGCTGCCCGAGTTGCCGAGGACGATCGCGAGGAACCCGGCTTCCAGCAGCAGCGATTCCCAGCCGAAGCCGTACCAGGCCTGGCCGACGTTCACGATCGACTCGTACAGCGCCCAGAGCGCCAGCCAGGCCAGCATGGCGCCCCACAGCGGTATCGCGTCGCCGAGCCCGGCCGCCATCGCGGCCCCCAGCGCCGCACCCGTCCAGGCGACGAACGCGAACAGCCGGTCAGAATAGCGAAGGTGGAACAGGCTCGGCTTGCGCCGAAAGGTCACGCGGCGCAGGTAGTCGGGGATCGGCAGCAGTCCGCGGCTGCCGAGCAGCCCGCGGAACTGCCGTCCCGCCACGACGAAGGCGAGCACGTAGATCACCGCGAGCCCGCGCTCGAACACCAGCCGCGCGAACCAGTAATCAGGCGCCGCGAACCAGCTCATCCCTCATCCAGGAAACCCCAGGCCAGCCATGCGCCTGCGATACCCGCGACGGCGAGAGGCAATCCGCCGGGTCAGCGGCGCCGTCACATGATGTGACAGAACGCACTGATACGGTTGTGATCTGTGGCTTTCTGATTACTCGCTGGGTGCTGATCCGCGCGTGAGGGAGCCGGATGCAACCTGTCTCGTTCAACAGCGTCCTGATCATCGCCGGGATCTCTGTCTTCGTCCCGGTGGTGCTCGGGCTGCTGCCCCGGCTGCCAGTGCCCGGCGCGGTGCTTGAGGTCATCTCAGGCATCGTGGTGGGGCCGTCGGTGCTCGGCTGGGTCCGATTCGACGCGCCGGTCCAGGTGCTGAGCACTCTCGGCCTGGGCATGCTGCTGTTCCTCGCCGGGCTTGAAATCGATGTCGAGGGGTTGCGGGGCCCCCTGTCACGGCTCGCGGGCCTCGCGTTCGCCCTGTCGGCCGGGATCGGCCTGCTCGCCGGTCTGCTGTTCTGGCTGGCCGGACAGGCAAGTCAGCCGGTCCTGCTCGGCATCATCTTGATGTCCACATCCGCGGGGCTCCTGCTGCCGCTGCTGAAGGACGCCGGGGAGGCGGGCACCGGGTTCGGCCAGCTGATCATGACGGCATCCGCGCTCGCCGAGATCGTCCCCATCATGCTGCTTTCCCTGTTGTTTTCTGCCGCCGCGAAAACCCCAGGCGACCAGCTCGTGTCACTGGCGATCTTCCTGTCGTTGCTGATCCTGATCGGCCTTGCCGTGTCCCGGGTGCGCCGTCTGCAACGGCTCGACCGGATGCTCGACCATCTGGAGAAGCGGAGCGGCCAGCTGCGGGTGCGCGCAACGCTGACGCTGGCACTCGCCTGCGGCGTGCTGGCCTACCGATTCGGTTTCGCGTCGATTCTCGGCGCATTCGCCGCCGGCTTGCTCGTGCGGATTGTCGAGGTCTCCGGCCGAGAGCCGAACCGGGACTTCCTGAACAAGCTTGAGGGCATTGGCTTCGGCTTCCTGATCCCAGTTTTCTTCATAAGCACCGGTGTCGCCTTCCAGCTCAAGGGCCTGCTTGCTCATCCTGCCGCCCTAGCTCTTGTGCCGTTCTTCCTGCTCGCCCTGCTGGTCGTCAGGGGAGTGCCCGCGCTGCTTTACGTCCGCGCCGTGGGGCGCCGCCGCGCGGCGGCGGGAGGCCTGCTCCAGGCCACCACGCTGACGTTCGTCATCGTGGCGACGGAGATCGGGGTCGAGGACGGAAAGCTCACGCCGGCCACCGCCGCCGCCCTGGTTGCCGCTGGCCTGCTGTCCGCCGCCCTGTTCCCCGCCGCGGCGGCCCGGCTGCTCTCCCGCGGCAGGCGCGGCGGGCGTCGAGCGGAGCCCGTCCCCGTCACCGCGGCCGCCCCCGCCGGAGGGCCAGCGGCCGAGCCGGCACCCGCCGGTGAAGGCAGGGATGTCGTGCCACGGCAACGGGGATCCTCGGTGAGATCTGGCGATGCGACCGCTGGCCTGCGGCAAGACGAGGCGGGACGCAGGGAAGTGCGAGACTGAAATCGGGAGCTGCCATGTCCTTCGCTGAACCCGCAGGCGGCGCACGGCCGGCCGTCAGCGAGGAGGTGCTGGCGCGGGCCGGCTCGATCCAGCTGGCCGGCGACCTGACCGTCCCGGAGAACGCCTCCTCGATCGTGGTCTTCGCGCATGGCAGCGGCAGCAGCAGGCTCAGTTCGCGTAACAGGCACGTCGCCCGCGTGCTGAACGACGCCGGCCATGGCACCCTCCTGTTCGACCTGCTCACCCCCGAGGAGGAAGGCGACAGGGGCAACGTGTTCGACATCGGCCTGCTCGGCGGGCGCCTGGCCGACGTGACCCGGTGGCTGCGCGCCCACCCGCGTGCGGCCGGGGCCGCCATCGGCTACTTCGGTGCGAGCACCGGCGCCGGGGCTTCGCTGTGGGCAGCGGCGGAACCCGGCGCCGGCATCGCCGCCGTGGTGTCCAGGGGCGGCCGCCCGGACCTTGCCGGGGCCAGGCTTGCCGCGGTGACCGCGCCCACCCTGCTCATCGTCGGCGGCGACGACGCGGTGGTGCTGGACCTGAACAGGCACGCACGGGCCGCGCTGCGCTGCGAGAGCGACCTGGCGGTAGTGCCGGGCGCCACGCACCTGTTCGAGGAGCTTGGCACCCTCGACGCCGCCGCCCGGCTGGCCAGGGACTGGTTCACCAGGCATCTCGGCTAGGCCGGCGCGCCGCGACCGAGCATTTACTCAACAGATGCTCAATCCGCGCTCAACATCGTGATAGGAGGATCTCTAGCATCGGCGCGCGCCACTGGATGCCGGCAGTCCGCCCGGCATCCCCGAGGAGACGGCGGTGCCTGACGACCACGCTCAAGGGGGAGTTACCTATGCCTACACGCATTGCCGGGCTGCGCGGCCGGCTGCCCAAGAAGCCGCCGGCTGAGCGGTTCAACATCCAGTACCTGTCCTCGTACCTGACCACGCCGCTGCCCGCGCCGGTTTACCCGGTCGACGTCACCTCCGGAATCACCGACTGGCAGATGCTCGGCAACGGCCCCGACCCCACGTGCACCTCGCACCCGAACGGGGTGGGGGACTGCACGTTCGCCGGATGCCAGCACTACCGGATGGCGAAGGCGGCCGCGGAGAAGGAGACCGAGACCTGGGAGTCGTCGAACGACCTGGTCAAGGAGTACCTCAAGTACGACCACGGTAAGGACGAGGGTGCGAACATCGCCGACTTGCTCCTGTACTGGTACCAGGCAGGCAAGATCCTCGCGTTCGCCCCGGTCGACCACACCAACGCCGCCGAGGTGGACTCGGCGATGGCCGCATTCACCGGCGCCTACGTCGGCGTGAACCTGACCGACGACGCCGACCAGCTCTTCGGCCAGGGGCAGCCGTGGACCGTCGCGAACGGCCAGCAGCCCGACCCGAACGAGGGGCACTGCATCGTCAAGGTGAAGGCCGACGGCAGCCAGCTCGACGGCTGGGTGACCTGGGGCGCCGTCCAGGAGTCCACCCTGGACTGGACGAAGGCCTGCCTGGACGAGGCCTGGGTGATCATCACCCAGGAGGACGCCGCGGCGGCCAACGTGGACATCGCGGCGCTGCGCGCCGATATCGACGCGCTGCACGGCCAGGGCGGCGGCCCAGCTAGCTGACAAACCGACGGCTGACAAGTCGCGGCCGCAACGCGGGGAACCACCATCCGTTCAGCAGATCAACATCGAGATCCCGAACGGGTGGTGGTTTCACCATCCACCCCCGCAATCTCCGCCCGTCACCGGCCGTTGGGCGCCTCTTCGAAGATGAGCACCGTCTGGGTCGCGCGCACCTCGGGGATCTCCTGCAGCCGGGTCAGCACCACGTCGCGCAGCTCCACCGCGTCCCTGGCGCGGGCGCGCACCAGGATGTCGTGCTCGCCGGAGACCAGCGCGACATGGTCCACCTCGGGCATGCTCAGCAGCTGGGCGCGCACTGACTTCCACGACCGCTGGGTGATGTCCAGGTAGACGTAGGCGGACAGCGCGTACCCGTAGCGCACCGGGTCGATGATCGCGGCGTACCCGGTGATGACGCCCTCGCGCTCTAGCCGGGCCACCCGGGCGTAGGCGCTCGCCCGCGAGATGTGGATCTGGTCGGCGAGCGCGCGCATGGACATCCGGCCGTCGGCGCGCAGCGCCTCGACAATCTGCCGGTCGGTCTCATCTATGGCTGCCATATGTCCAGCGGGGGGATTCGCGGGGACGTCGTTGGTAGGCATATGGTAAGAATAACCGCACAAAGCAGAAAACTTGTCTCATATTGGCCGTTGCACCTGGAAAATCTGCTCCCTAAGTGGGCATTCTCTGGAAGAGAAGCACACGAGAGGGAGTGGTGTCATGGCGACGCTCACGAGGCCAGCCAGGACGGCCAGGACAGGCAGGACCGGCAAGGCAGGCGCGAGCAAGGCGGGCAAGGCGGCGGGCAGCAGCTTGCTGCCGAGCGCCGCGCCGCTCCAGCTCATCGACGCCGACGGCCAGCCGGGGCGCGATCCGGGCGGCCTGACGCTGCCCGATCCCGCGGTGCTGCGCGAACTGCATCGCCGCATGGTGCTCGGCCGTCGCTTCGACACGCAGGCCACCGCGCTGACCAAGCAGGGCAGGCTCGCGGTGTACCCGTCTTCCCGCGGCCAGGACGCCTGCCAGGTGGGATCCGCGCTCGCGCTGCGCGACCAGGACTGGCTGTTCCCCACCTACCGCGACTCGGTGGCCGTGCTCACCCGCGGTGTCCCCGCCGACCAGACGCTGTCCCTGTTGCGCGGTGACTGGCACTGCGGCTACGACCCCTACGAATACCGGGTGGGACCGCAGTGCACCCCGCTGGCCACCAACACGCTGCACGCGGTGGGGCTCGGGTACGCGGCGAAGCTCCAGAACAAGGATCAGGTCGCGCTCGTGCTGCTCGGCGACGGCGCGACGAGCGAGGGCGACACCCACGAGGCGCTCAACTTCGCCGCGGTGTGGCAGGCGCCGGTTGTCTTCCTCGTGCAGAACAACGGCTACGCGATCAGCGTCCCGCTCGCCAAGCAGACCGCCGCGCCGACGCTCGCCGCGAAGGGCATCGGTTACGGCGTCCCCTCGCTGCTTATTGACGGCAACGACGCGGCCGCCGTGTACGCGGCGGTCAGCGAGGGCGTCGAGCGGGCCGCGAGCGGCGGCGGCCCGACCCTGATCGAGGCGATCACCTACCGGATCGAGGCGCACACCAACGCCGACGACGCGACCAGGTACCGGGCGAGCGACGAGGTGCAGGGCTGGCTCGCCCGCGACCCGATCGCCAGGCTCGACGCCTACCTCAGGGCACAGGGCCTGCTCGACGACGCGGCCGCGGAACTGCTCACGGCCGAGGCGGAGCGCCTCGCCAAGCACGTTCGCGACCGCCTGAACGCCGATGTCCCCGTTGACCCGGCCGAGCTATTCGAGCACGTGTACGCCCAGCCCACGGCCGCGCTCGAGCGGCAGCGGGCGGCTCTGCTCGCCGAGATCGCGGAGTACGCCGCGGCGGGGGAACCGGGACGGTGACCAAAGCGATGCCAGCCACCGCAAGCAGGGCAACCGCCAGCAAGACCCCGCCCGGCCAGGCCGCGAAAGGCCAGCCTGCGAAGGGCCAGGCCGGGGAGGGCCACGGCTCCGCAAGCCACGCTGCCGCCAGGCCGGCTCCCGTCACGATGGCGGCCGCACTCAACCAGGCGCTCGCCGACAGCCTGACGGCCGACGAGCGGGTGGTCGTCTTCGGCGAGGACGTCGGCACGCTCGGCGGCGTCTTCCGCATCACCGACGGCCTTGCCAAGCGCTTCGGCGACAACCGGGTGTTCGACACGCCGCTCGCCGAGTCGGGCATCGTCGGCACTGCCATCGGCATGGCGATGAACGGCCTGGTCCCGGTCGTCGAGATGCAGTTCGACGCGTTCGCCTACCCCGCGTTCGAGCAGGTCACCAGCCACCTCGCCAAGCTGCGCAACCGGACGAGAGGCCGCGTCTCGCTGCCGGTGGTCATCCGCGTGCCGTTCGGCGGCGGCATTGGCGGCGTGGAGCATCACAGCGACTCCTCCGAGGCGTATTACACGCACACCCCCGGGCTGCGCGTGGTGTCGCCTGGCACGCCGGAAGACGCCTACCGCCTGCTGCGGCAGGCGATCGGCTGCCCCGATCCCGTCGTCTTCCTCGAGCCCAAGCGCCGCTACTGGTCAAAGGAAACGGCGGTGCTGACGACCGACGGCCCGCCGATCGACAAGGCGGTGATCCGCCGGCCGGGCCGCGACGTCACCCTCATCGCCTACGGCGGGATGGTGGCGACCGCCATGGAGGCCGCCGAGGCCGCCGTCGACGAGGACTGGGATGTCGAGGTCGTCGACCTGCGCTCGCTGTCGCCGTTCGACGACCAGACGCTGACCGAGTCGGTGCGCCGCACCGGCCGCGCCGTCGTGGTGCACGAGGCAGCAGGCTTCGCCGGCTTCGGCGCGGAGATCGCCGCCCGGCTGACCGAACAGTGCTTCCACCACCTGGAAGCCCCCATCCTGCGCGTCACCGGCCTGGACATCCCGTATCCGCCGCCGCACCTGGAGCGGTACCACCTGCCGAACACCGACCGCATACTCGACGCGATCGCCCGCCTGCAATGGGAGGACGATGACGATGCCTGACTTCCTGCTGCCCGACCTAGGCGAGGGCCTGGACGACGCCGAAGTCATCGCCTGGCGCATCGCCGTCGGCGACCACGTGACCATCGACCAGGTGATCGCGGAAGTGGAGACCGCCAAGGCGGTGGTCGAGGTCCCCGTCCCGTACACGGGCATCATCACGAAGCTGCACGCGGAGCCGGGCGAGACCCTCTCGGTCGGTCAGCCGCTTGTCACCGTCACCACCGCCGCCGACGAGCCGGCCGGCTTCCGCGAGCCCGGTGTCGTCACTCCCGCGCGAATCCCGGCCACGGTCAGCGCAAACGCGGGCGAGAGCGGCGGCGAGGCCGGCGGCGAAGAGACAAGCGGCAGCGTGCTGATCGGCTACGGCACCACCGCCGCCCCGCCGAGAAGGCGCCGCGGCACCAGGCGCCCCGCCACCGCCAGCTCACCGGCCATGACCGCGCCGGTAGCCGGCGCCCCCCAGGCCCGGGCGGCGGCGGCAGCCTCACCAGCCTTGCCGGCTCCGTCGGCCCTGCAGGCTCCGTCCGTCCCGCCGGCCACGCCCCAGGGCCCCGCGCGGCCGGGCCGTGTCGCGGTGATCTCGCCGCTGGTCCGCAAGATCGCCAAGGACGCCGGCCTGGACCTGGCGAGCATCCAGCCGACCGGCCCCGAGGGCCTGGTCAGCCGCAGGGATGTGCGCCTCGCCATCGCCGGGCGCACCGCACCGATGGAGACAGCACCGCCGGAGACAGCGGAGCCAGCCACGGTGCAGCCGGCGGCCGCCGGCCTGCCCGCTCCCGGCGAGCGCCGCATTCCGCTGCGCGGCGCGCGCCGCGCCGCGGCCGACAAGTTCGCCCGCTCCCGCCGGGAGATCCCCGAGGCCACCGTCTGGGTCGACGTCGACGCCACGGAGCTTGTCGAGACGCGGCGCATGCTGAACGCGCGCGACCCGCAGCGGCCGGTCAGCCTGCTCGCGCTGCTCGCCCGCTTCTCGATCGCCGGGCTGCGCAAGTACCCGGAACTGAACGCCCGGGTCGAGCCGGAAGAGATCGTGATCTCGGACCGGGTCAACCTCGGCTTCGCCGCGCAGACCGAGCACGGCCTCGTCGTGCCGGTCGTCCCCGACGCGCACTTGCTGTCCACCAGGGACCTGTCCGCGCGGCTCGCCGAGCGCACGGCGGCCGCCCGCGAGCGCCGCCTCGCCCCGGCGGACATGGCGGGCGGCACGTTCACGGTGAACAACTACGGCGTGTTCGGCGTCGACGGGTCCGCCGCGATCATCAATCACCCAGAGGTCGCGATCCTCGGCGTGGGCCGGGTCATCGACCGCCCCTGGGTCACCGACGGCCAGCTCGCGGTCCGCAAGGTCACCGAGCTCACGCTGTCGTTCGACCACCGCGCCTGCGACGGCGGCACGGCCGGCGGCTTCCTCCGCTTTGTCGCCGACTGCATCGAGTCGCCCGCCACCGCCCTCGGCGACATGTAACAGGAACGCCTCGGCTAACCCGCACTCTGCTTAACCGGCGACCATTTTTCTCCACTCTGCTTAACCGGCGACCACTTTCCCGCCCGGTTTGCGGCAAATGTCGCACCGGCGGCTAAGCAATGTCCCAAATGTCCCGTCACCGGCTAAGCAAAGAACAGCCGATCCGGCCCGTCGACGAGGATGGTGCGCCGGTCCGCGGCGTCCGGCGCCCAGTCGGCGAGCAGGTTGAGGATCTGGCCGGTGTCCCGCTGCCCGTCGGGCAGGTGCGGCCAGTCAGAGCCCCAGATCAGACGGTCCGGCCGGGCGGCGACGAGCGCGCGCCCCAGTGGCGCGACCGCGCTGAGCGGCCGGTACTTCGCGACCCGGTAGGCGCCGGACAGCTTGATCCAGCTGTTGCCCTGCCGCAGCAGCGCGAGCAGCCGTTCCTCGAACTCCGGGTCGTCCTCGGTCATGTAGCCCATGTGGTCGATGACGAAGGTGTCTTCGAGGTCGGCGAGGAACGGCAGCAGGTCGCGCACGACCGCGCCTGGCGTGTAGAACTGCAGGTGCCAGCCGCGCGGCGTGGCGCGCGCGGCCATCCGGCGGATATAGCCGATGATCTCCTCGACCGGCCAGGACGCGCGGGCGAACAGGTCGAGCCGGATCGCGCGGACGCCGATCGCGTCGAACTCATCGAGCTCCGCGTCGCTGGTGTCCTCCGCGATGCGGACCACGCCCGCGCAGCACGCGCCGAGCCGCCTGAGCGTGTGCACGAGCAGGCTGTTGTCGGTGCCGTAGAACGTCGGCTGCACGAGCACCATCCGTTCGATGCCGAGCGTCTCGGTCATCGCGAGGTACTGGTCGATCGTCCCGTCGGGAAACGTGTACAGCGGGTCAGGCACGTGCGGGTAGCCCGGCTCGAACACGTGGAAGTGGCTGTCGCACGCGCCCGCCGGCAATGACGAAGGCCGGGCGCGTGTTGCTCCCGGCCGGCCGCATCGGGGTGCACTGCAGGATGTCTGTCACGCGAGGAACCTTTCCGCGCGGGCGGCCGCGCCGGCGTAGAGCATGTCGGTGTCTGTCCCGGTCAGCCGCAGCGGGCACACGCCGGCCGCGTCAAGCTCGCGCAGCAGCGCCGGGTCGCCGATGCCGCCCGCCATGAGCAGCTTCCCGTGCCGCCGGCACGCGTCGCCAAGTGCGGCGACCGCGGCGCTGACCCGCGGGTCGTCGTAGCGTCCCGGCACGCCGAGCTCAGCGGTGAAGTCGTTCGCGCCGAACGCCAGCATGTCCACGCCATCCACCGCCGCGATCTCGTCCGCGCTTGCCACGCCGGCCGGGGTCTCGATGAGAATCTGCACGATGGTCGCGTCGTCGAGGGCCGGGTTCAGTTCCGCGGCCGGCACCGGCCGCATGCCGAACCGCGGCACTCCTGCGAGCTGCGATCGCTGGCCGCGGGGCGCGAACCGGCAGGCCCGCGTGACCGTCGCCGCCTCGGCGCCGGTCTCCACCCGGGGCGCGATGATGCCGACGGCGCCCCCGTCGAGCAGCCTGCCGATCGCGCCGTACTCGCGTTCCGGCACCCGGACGAACGGCGTCAGCCCGATATCGCTCGCCGTCTGGCACAGGCTTGCCGCGACGTCCAGCGGCATCGTGGAGTGCTCAAGGTCGACCATGACCGCGTGGTGCCCGCTGGCGCGGGCGACGCGGACGACGTCGGCGGTCCGGCCGCTGCGGATCGCGAGCATCAGCGTGGTCTCGCCGTCGCGCAGCCGTCGCAGGAACGCGTTCAACGGCCGGCTCCCGCGTGCGCCGCGTCGCCGAAGAACAGGTCCATCAGCCGCGGGTGGCAGGCGATGTCGCTTGCCGTCCCGTGCAGCGCGACCGTTCCCGCCGTCAGCACGGTCGCGTGGCTGGCCAGCGAGAGACCGAACCGGACGTTCTGCTCGACCATGAGGATCGTGGTGCCCGCGGCGTGCATCGCGCGGACGCTGTCGCCGATGACGGCCAGGCTGGCCGGGTCGAGCCCGAGTGTCGGCTCGTCGAGCAGCACGACCTTGGGCTCGAGCATGAGCGCGCGGGCGAACTCGACCATCCGCCGCTGCCCGCCGGACAGCGTGCCGGCGAGCGCGCCGGCCCGCGAGGCGAGGATCGGGAATGTCTGCGCGAGTTCCTCGTAGCGGGCATCAAGGTGCCCGCGCCGCTTCCTGATCACGTAGCCGCCCATCAGCACGTTCTGCCGCACGGTCAGCCGGGTGAACAGCCCGTTCCGCTGCGGGACCTGGGCGATGCCCGCCCGCAGGATCGCCTCGGGTTCGCGCCCGGTCAGGTCGGTTCCGTCGATGGTCACCGAGCCCGCGCGTGGCCGCAGCACGCCGCTCACCGCCTTGAGCACCGTGGACTTGCCCGCACCGTTCGGACCCACGATGCAGGTGATGCCGCCGCGGGGGACGCTCAGGTCCACACCGCGCAGGATGTCGAGGCCGCCGTAGCCGGCGACCAGTCCGTTGATCTCGATCATGACGCCTCCGCCTTGCTAGCCCCCGCCTGCTGCGACACCGCCTGGTGGGCCAGCGCCACCTGGTCGCCCAGGTACGCGTCGACCACCGCCGGATCCGCGCTGACCTCGGCCACCGTGCCGCTGGCGATGATCGCCCCGTTTGCCATCACGTGCACCCGGTCCGCCAGGCTGGCGAGGAACGCGACGTCGTGCTCGACGAGCAGCACTCCGACGCCGTCCGCGCGCAGCCGCCTGATGATCGCGGCGAGCCGCTGCGCCAGCGCGGGACTGATCCCCGCGGCCGGCTCGTCGAGCAGCACGAGCACCGGGTCGAGCCACAGCACCTGGGCCAGTTCGATCAGCTTGCGCTGCCCGTAGCTCAGCGTCCCCGGGCTGACGTCCGCGTAGCCCGCCAGTCCAAGCCCGGCAAGCACCGCCATTGCCCGGTCGCGCTCCGCGGCGGTCACCCGCGGCAGCGCGAGCCGTGGCGGCGAAAGCCGTCGCTCGGCGATGACCACGTTCTCCAGCACCGTCAGGCTGGGAAACAGCCGGGGGAGCTGGTAGGTCCTGGCGAGCCCGGCGTGCGACCTGGCCGGCCGGCTCGCTCGCTCCGCGCGGCGTCCGGCCAGGGTCAGCCGGCCGGACGACGGCCAGACAGTGCCGTCGATCAGGTTGAACAGCGTCGTCTTGCCGGAACCGTTCGGCCCGAGCAGTCCGGTGACGCTCGCCGGTGCGATGTCCAGGTCCACCCCGTAGACCGCCCGAAGCCCGCCGAACGACCTGGACAGGCCGCGCATCGCGAGCACCGGAACGCCACCGTCGCGGACGCCCGCCTCGGCGGCCGAGCCCTGGCCATAACCGGCGCGACCCGCTGCCCGGGGCCGGAGCGCGCTCCGGTCGCTGTCTTCGCCGGCCGGCCCCGCCCCGTCGGCCTGCCCCGCCCCGGCGGTGCCGCCGGTTGCGGCCGCAGGTGCCGCCAACCGTTCGGGATGGTCGTGTTTGCGGTCTTTCCAGTCGGCCAGGGTGGGCAGGATGCCGCGCGGCAGGAACAGCACCACGCCGCCGAGCAGGCCGCCGAACAGCAGCAGCCGGATCGCGCCGGCGTCGGCGCCGCCCAGGCTGGTGCTGGTGAAGTTGGCGAGCGGCTCGATGATGAACGCGCCGAGCACCGGGCCCCAGAGGGTGCCGCGGCCGCCGAGCAGCGCGGCGAGCACGATCAGCATGCTTGTCACGATGTCGAAGACCGCGCTGACGTTGAGGAACGTGACGTAGTAGGCGTAGAGGCCGCCCGCGATGCCGAGGAACGTCCCGCCGAGCACGAACGCGACGGCCTTGTAGGCGCCGGTCGCGATGCCGAGGCCGGCCGCCTTTTCCTCGTCGTCCTGGATCGCGAACAGGCCGAGGCCGAGCTTGCTCCGCCTGACCCAGGCGGATGCCGCGACGGCCAGCACAAGCAGGCCGAGCAGCGGGTAGTAGAACGGCCAGTTCTGGTAGCTCAGCGACCAGGCCGGGATCGGCAGCGCGAGGCCCTGGCTGCCGCCGGTGAGGCCGGACCAGATGGTCGCCACGATGCCGAGCAGTTCGAGCGCGGCGAACGTGACGATGATGAAGTACATGCCGCGGGTCCTGCGGGTCACCAGGGACAGCACCGCGGCCGCGACCGCCGCGACCAGGCCGCCGGCCAGGCAGCCGAGGAACGGCGAGACGTTCTGCTTCGCGGCGAGGATGCCGGTGGCGTACGCGCCGAGGCCGACGAACGCGCTGTTGCCGAGCGAGATGTAGCCGGCGTAGCCGCCCATGATGTTCCAGCCGGTCGCGCCGATCGCCAGCAGGAACGTCATGATCAGCATCGCCTGGTAGTACAGATCGTCGGAGACCAGCGGGAACACCGCGAGCGCGATCAAGGCGACGGCGATGAGCGCACGGCGGATTCTTGCCTGGGTCAAGCCCTTGCCGTTCATGCCGGGGCGTCCTGCCTGGCCGCCAGCGTGAACAGGCCCTGCGGCCGGATGAGAAGGACGAGCAGGATCAGGATCGTCGGCACCGCTTCGGCCCAGCGGACCGAGATGTAGGTCGAGGTGAGGGCCTCGGCGAGGCCGAGCAACAGCCCGGCGGCGAACGCGCCGGTGACGCTGCCGAGCCCGCCGAGTATCACCACGCTGAGCGTCACGCCGATCCACGTGTCCTGCGAGTCGGGGGTGAACTGGTACAGGAAGCTTAGCGCCGCGCCGCCGAAGGCGGTGGTCGCGGTCGCGATGGCGAAGATCCAGGTGCCGATCCGCACGGGCTCGACGCCGACCAGGCGCGCGCCCTCCGGGTTCTCCGCGGCGGCGGTGATCGCGTGGCCGAGCCAGGTGCGCTTCAGTCCCGCCTGCAGCAGTGCTGTGACGCCGATCGCGAGCAGGCAGGCGTACAGCTGCGCCCTGGGGATCTCCACCCCGCCGATGCGGAACGCCTGGTTGAAGTAGGCCGGGGTGGTGGCGACCGGGTTCGGTCCCCAGGCCAGCGCGATGATGGCCTCGGCGACCAGGGCGACCGCGAAGGTCACCACGATGGTCAGGCCGTGGTCGGTACGCTGCACCCGCTGCACGATGAGCCGGTAGACGGCGACGCCGAGCGCGCCGAGCGGCAGCGTCACGATGAGCCCGCCGAGCAGCGGATCGATGCCCAGGTGCGCCCACAGCGAGTAGCAGAGGTAGGCGGACAGGATGAGGAACGCGCCCTGGGCCAGGTTCACGATCTTCATCACGCCGAACGTGAGGGTCAGCCCCGTGGCCATCAGCGCGTAGACGCCGCCGGTCAGCACGCCGAAGATCAGCGCCTGGATCAGTTCGGTCATCCGTTGCCCCAGGCGGGCTTCGTAAGCAGCACGGTCTTGGTGGTGGCGGCCGACGAGGGCGCGACGATCTGCAGCGTGCCCTGCTGCCACTGGGAAAGCAGCAGGCTGCCCTCCGGGTCGCCGGCCTTGTCCCACTTGAGCGGGCCGACGATGGTGCTGACCGTGTGCGAGTGCAGCCACGTGGCGAGCGCCTTCTGGTCGAGGCTGCCGACGGCCTTGACGGCGGCCGCGAGGACCTGGCCCGCGGTGTAGGAGTTGGCGGCGTCCTCGGTGGGCGGCGCGCCGAACTTCTTGGTGTACGCCGAGACGAAGGCCGCGTTGCCCGGGTAGGCGGCGGTCGGGCTCCACGACTGGGCGGTGAAGACGCCGTTGGCGTTGTCCGCGCCGCCGATGGCGCTCGGGTAGGCCTCGTCGGTGGGTGCGTTGGTCTGGAAGAGGATCTTCGGGTTGTAGGCGAGCTTCTGCAGCGACCTGACGAACTGCGCGCCGTCGTCGGCGACCGCGCCCTGGATGATCATCTGCGGCTGCGCGTGCGCGATGGCCGAGGTGATGGAGTCGAAGTTCGACGTGTTCGGGTCGTACACCTGGTAGTAGACGGTCTTCACGCCGAGCGCCTGCAGCCTGCTGCGGAACACCGCGACCGCCGGGCTGGCGCTCGGGTCGTCCTGGGTGACGTAGGCGGCGGTGGCCGGGCGCTGGCTTGCGGGCAGGCCGGCGATCCAGGCGACGAACCGGTCGGGCAGGCTGGTCGTGGTGCCTGGCTGCGCGAAGAACAGGTCGGTGAAGCCGCGGGTGAACAGCGTGGCGGCGCCGCCCGACGGCTCCACGTAGAGCATGCCCTGCCGCGCCGCGATCGCCGAGGCGGGCGCGTTGAGCAGGCTGGAGAACGTGCCGAGCAGCAGGTTGACGTGGTCCTGGCTGATCAGCCTGGTGTAGTCGGCCGCGGTCTGGTTGGGGTCGAAGCCGTCGTCGAGCATGTCGAGCCTGAGCTGACGGCCGAGCAGGCCGCCGTCCGCGTTGACCTGGTCTGCCCACAGCTCGTAGCCCTGATAGCCGGACTTGGATACGTCGGCGACCGGACCGGTCATCGGCAGCGACATGCCGATCGTGATCGGGCCCTGCGCTGCCGAGACTGAGGACCCTGACGAGCCGCAGGCGGTGAGCGCCGCGAGGGCGAGGGCGGTGCCGGCCGCGATCGCGGTGCCGGCGGCAAGCCTGGGAAGGGTGCGCTGACGTCGTTGTCTGTTCATAATTAACTGCCTTCTGGGGTGAGATGCGGATAGGGCTCGCCGTCGAGGCCGGGAACGGTGACGCGGAACGGGTTGTTGCCGTGCCTGACAAGCTCGCTGCTCACGTAATCGGTGACAGCGCCAGACAGGAGCTGCCTTGGGTCCTCCATCACCACGCGCAGCCGCGTGACGAGGGCGAACCAGTCATCGGGGCCCTTCAGGGCCGGCTTGACCGCGACGCTGGCGGTGCCGGGGCCGATCACCGGCCGCTCGGCGGACGGGGCGGCGAAGCGCGGGTAGCCACGGAACATGCCGTCGGCCAGTTCGGACGTGGCGCGCAGACCCGCCCACAGCCGGCGGTAGTAGTCCTCCATGGCCGCGGCCACGGCTCGGTCGCCACCTTTTTCCGCGCCGCCTGCCGGGTGGTACGGCGGGAAGACGGAGGCGTGCGGCGCGATGAACAGCCGCTCGGGCGCGAGCCGGCCGCGAGAAACGGCGCGGACGACCCCGGCGATGCTGTGCGACTCCTCGGTGACGCCGGAGGTGGGCCGCCCCGCCTGGCCCGCGAAGATCACCATCGCTCTCGTCCAGTCGATGCCCGCGGCGTCCAGCCAGGTGATGAGCCGGTGCGCGATGTCCATGCCGGTCAGGTAGAACGTGGCGATCATGACCCGGTTGAACGGGACGGGCAGGCTGCCGCCGGCCGCCGGTCCCTCGAGGAAGTCCCGGCGCACCGCCGCCATGGTGAGATAGGCCGGGTCGTCGAGGGCTCGTTCGAGGAACCGTTCGGCCAGGCGGCAAGAGTAATCGACCATGGCGGCGACGCGCTCCTCCCGTCCGGCGAACGCGCGGACCGCGATCTGATCGCGCCACAGTTGTGCCGAGCTGGCGGCACGGGCGGCCTTGGCCGCCTTGTGCAGGCGGGTGGCGTCAGCGCGCCAGCCGTTGTTGCCGTCTTCCAGCTCGCGCAGCCTGGCAAGCGTGGCGAGCGCCGGGCCGAAATGGGAGATGGCCGCGAGTTCCTTGAACCCCCGGCTGGCGAACCGGTAGGGCTCGATGACCGGAGTGGCGCCGCCGCCCGGGTAGAGGGCGATGTCGGTGCCGGTGACGACGAGCAGCGGGTCACGCGCCGCGTCACTCGCCGCGGCCCGCGCCAGGTGCGCGCCGATGCTGTCCGGGCTCGCGGTGTAGGTGGTGAACAGCTCGACGAGTTCGGGGCTCTCGAAGGGTGCCTGTGACATCAGCGGGCTCCGGCGGAAAGCTCGTAGCGCACGGTTTCGGCGGAAAAGCGCAGCTCCGGCGTGAGCGAGTTGGTGACGACGAGCTCAACGGTGTCCGGCTCGCTGCCGCCAAGCACCGCGACGTCGGTGCCGCCGCAGGTCGGGAACGTGGCGACCTCATGCAGCTTGCCGCCGTCCCACTCGTAGACCTGCGAGTCCAGTTCCGGCTGCGGATCGGCCGGCGTGCCGAGGATGAAGTTGATCCGCACCAGCAGCGTCCGCCCGCCGCAGCGGACCACCGCAAGTTCCCGCGCGCCGAGCCCGTCGAGCACCTGGGCCTCGGCGAACCGTGCGCCGTCCCAGCGCAGCAACCGCGTCGGCGCGGCGATGCAGGCGGCCGCGAGGTAGCTCTCGCCGTTGTCGGCAAAGCTGGCGAACGCCCGGCCGGACTGCTCGGCAAGCACCTGATAGGGCTGGAGCAGCGCGCCGTCCCAGCGGTACAGCACGCTCGGCCCGGCATGCTCGGCGTGCGCGACGAAGAACTCACCGCCGGCCTCGAAGGCGTGCCAGTTGTAGGCCCAGCGCGACGGGATGTGCTGGAACTCGGCGAACGTCGAGCCGTCCCACTCGTACACGACTGAGTCCCGGTTTTCGTCCTGCTGGTGCCCGGCTTGGCCTCCGGCGTGCCCTCCGGCTTGGCCTCCGGCGTGGCCGGGCGGGAGGGCGACGCCCTGGGCGAGCCCGAGGAAGTGCCGGCCGCCGATCCGCCAGTGCCGCCACTGCTTGGCCGCGTACGTCGGCACCTCCTGGAACGGCACGAAGCGGTCGTATCGCCACTCGAAGATCGTGGAGGTCGTGGCGAACTCATAGGGGCCCGCGCCGGTCCTGATGCTGGCGACCGCGAGGAACGAACGGCTCCCGATGGTGAAGAACTCGGCGTCCTCGCCGCCAGGCGCGGGCAGCGTGGCCGACGGGTCGAAGCGGCCGCCGCTGCGGTGCAGCAGGAGCAGTTCGGTGTCGCTGTCGCCGCCGTTCATCCCCGGGGGTCCGTCAGGTACGTCCTTGGCGAGCTGCGGGATGGCGAGCAGGTCGCGGCCTCCCACCCGGACGGGCTCGACGGCTCGAGCGCCCGAGGCGGGAATCCGCTGGACCTCGGTGAGGGTCACTGGCATGGCATCACTACAGCAACGGCCGATCGGCCAGACAAGTAATCTGGAGTTACTATCGGCGACATGCTCCGTTAATGGATGTGACGTTTCGCATGCTGGATGTCCGGAAGCTGATCATGCTCCAGGCGGTGATGGCCGAGGGATCCATCGCCGCCGCGGCCCGCCGCCTGCAGTACACGAGGTCGGCCGTGTCGCAGCAGTTGTCCGCGCTCGAGGCCGAGGCGGGCACCGCGCTCATCGACCGGACGAACAACCACATCACGCTCACCCCGGCGGGCCGCGCCCTGGTGGAGCACGCCGAGCGCATCCTGGTTGAGCTGCGCTCGGCGGAGGCGGTGCTGGCCGGCGCCGGCACCCAGATCTCCGGGCTGCTGCGGGTGGGCATCCCGTTCCGCGAGGGCCCGCACATCATGAGCCGCGGGCTCACCGAGGTGCGCAGGCGGTTTCCCGACATGGAGATCAGGCTCGCCGCGATCAGCGACGACGAGGGCGCCGACGCGGTCCACCGCGACCAGCTGGACCTGGTCATCGTGTCGCGCTTCGGCAATGCGCGCGAGCCCGCCAGGGCGGGGCTGCGCGAGTGGGTGCTCGGACATGACCCGCTCCGGCTCTGCGTCCCGCCGGATCATCCGCTTGCGGGTGCTCAGTCCTGCGACATGGCGCGGCTGGCAGGCGAGCCCTGGGTCATGTGCCCGCGCACCGCGCTCGGCCGCCTGGTGCGAAGCATGTGCATCACCGCGGGCTTCCAGCCGAGGGTCGCCGCGACCGTGCACGACGTCGGCACCGCCATCAGCCTGGTCGGTATCGGCTGGGGCATCACGGTCGCACCCGAGCTCACCCCGGCGGCGACGCCGGCGCCCGTCGTCCGGCTGCCGATCGAGGGTGTGGACACCAACCGGTATTCGGTGCTGATCGTCCGCGACGGCGAGCACCTGTCACCGCGGATGGCGGCGACCATCTCCGCTGTCCGTTCGGTCAGCGCCGAGCTGCGCGCAAGCGCCACGGGCGCCGCAGGCGATTGAGGCCCGCAACGAGAAATTCGTCCTGGAATTGCGCGCAGCCCAAGCAAGACGCGTCCGTTCCGGAAATAACGGCGCGCTTCAAGAACCAAAAACTCGGTTGTGAATTGTCAGGCCGGCTGGCTAGCCTGGGTGGCCGCTGGCGCCCCTGACCATGGCGGCCGCGGCGGACTCCATGGTCCAGTTACGGCCCGCGAAGACCGACCTTCAAGGCGTTTCGCCCCCAGGGCAGGGTTTGAGCTTGGGCGGGAGCCTGCAAGTCGCTGGTGTACCCGCTCTCATGCCACGAAACACGCGGAATTCACCATCCGTTTAGTGTGAACGTGAAGCCGTCATAATCAGAATTTCCGCGATCATCGGCCGATCACCGGCGGCGCGAGGAAACGCGAAGCGCCCTTCTCACGCCTCGCCGAAGTCCGGGTCGCGCTTCTCGAACCGGGCTGTCACGGCCTCCACCTGGTTCGGGCTGCCGATCAGCGCACGGATCTCCACCTGTTCCGCCGCGAACCCGGACGCCAGGTCGGTCCGCCCGGCCAGGTCGAGCAGCCGCTTGGCCGCACGGATCGCGTGCGGGCTGCGCCCGGCGATCTCCCTCGCCATCGCGAGGGCGGCAGCGAGCGGATCGGGGTCGGTACGGGTCGCGAGCCCGATCCGCACCGCTTCCTCGCCGCTGACGATCCGCGCGGTGTAGGTCAGCTCCTTCGCGACGTCGCGCCCGACAAGCTCGGGCAGCAGCTGGGTGCCGGTCATGTCGGGGATGAGTCCCCAGTTCACCTCGAACACCGATAGCCGTGCGTCGGGCGTGACGATCCTGATGTCGGCGCCGAGCGAGATCTGCAGGCCGCCGCCCAGCGCGTTGCCGCGCACCGCCGCGATGACCGGGACGGGAATCTCGGCCCACACGTAGGCGGCCCGCTGGCCGGCCGCCCTGGCCGGGCCGGCTGAGGGCGGAAGCTCGGCGGTGGCGGAGACCCGCTCGCCTGACTGCATCGCCTGGAACGAGCCGAAGTCGAGTCCGGCGCAGAAGTCGGGTCCCTCGCCGGACAGTACGACTGCCCGCAGTCCCTGCTGGGTCTTCAGCCGCTCCCCGGTAGCGACCAGCGCCGCGAACATCGCGGGGTCGATCGCGTTCCGCTTCTCCGGCCGGTTCAGCCGGACATCGGCCACCCCGCCGTCAAGCCTGACGGTCACCCGCTCCGCGGCATCCGCCGTCGTATCGCTCATCGGCCCTGTCCTCCGTCCGGCGCACCCTGGTACCGAATCCCGGTACCGCGAGCGGCGGCTAGCCAACGACGAGCCGCCGCTTGCCGACGCTACCGGACGGTAAGCCAGTCAGGACCACGGCCCCTCAGCTCAGCGACCGATCAGACCCGCGGCCCGGCGCCGCCGCCCGCCGCTCGCCCGCCGGCCAGCGGGCGGCGCCAGGGTCCGCAGCCGCAGCTGGACCTGCGCGCCGCCGAGCGCGGAGGTGCCGATCTTCAGGCCGCCGCCGGTGGACTCGGCGACGCGGCGGGCGATGTCCAGCCCGAGTCCGGTGGAGCCCGCCCCGCTGCTGCCGCGCCGCAGCGCCGCGTCCGCGTCGGCGATTCCCGGCCCCGCGTCCGCGATGAGCACGAGCACGGCGCCTTCGCCGCGGTGCACCGTGACAGCGAATCCCGTGCCCTCGGGCGTGTGCTTGAAGATGTTTCCGATCAGCGAGTCTGTCGCGGCCGCGAGATCAGACCTGGGCAGAGGAACGGTTGCGGTTTCCTCCGTCCCGCTAAGCAGACACGGCCGTGCCTGGTCCTCGGCGAGCGCGGACCAGAAGCCGAAGCGCTCCGCGATCACCTCGGCGGCGTCGCAACGGGACGGCTCGTCGGGCGCCGGCCGCCTCGCGGCCCTGATGACCAGGTCGACCTCCCGCTCAAGCCGGTCGATGGCGAGCCGGGTGTCGTCGGCGGCGCGGCCGGGCCCGAGGGCGGCCGCGTTCATCCGCAACGCGGTCAGCGGGGTACGCAGCCGGTGCGGCAGGTCGGCAGCCATCGCCCGCTCCGCGGCGATCAGCCTGCTCAGCCGCTCGGCCATGGCGTTGAACGCGTGCCCGGCGGCGGCGAGTTCGGCGGGACCGCGTCCCGTGCTCCGCGCGTTCAGGTCGCCGTCGCCGAGCGCGACGGCGGCCAGCGCGAGCTCGCGGGCGGGCCGCGTGACGCGGGTGGCCAGGCGGTCGGCGACGACGACGGAGACACCGATGAGGACCACCGCGATGGCGGTCATGACAGCCCAGGACGCGGCCACGCCACGGGACACTTCGGCGGCGGGCACGTACACCTCGGTGACCGCCATCCTGCCGCCGTCAAGCGCCACCGGCTGCAGCACGGCGTAACCGCCGGGAACCGGCGTGATGAAGGACCGCGCCGCCGCGGCGGCCGTCCGCAAGTCTGACGTGGTCGCCCGCCGCGGCCCCCCGACTAGCGTCCCCTTCCCGGCCGGCGACGTGCCGGTGAGGTACACCGCGAGCTGCCCGGCCGCGCCCGCCGGGGTGCTCGCGATGGCGCGGTCCAGGGTCGTCCGGTCGGTGCTGACCGCGAGCACCGGCTCGATCGCCGCCCCGGCCAGCTGGGCTGAGGTGAACGCCCGGTCCCGTGCCACGTCTTTGACGATGATCGCGAGCGGGATGAGGAACGCGATCGCGACCATCGACGTGACCGCCGCCGACACCAGGGCAAGCGTCGTCCTGACCGACGCCCGCCCGGGACTAGCGGCGCTCCTCATCGAGGTTCGTCGAGCATCACGCCGACGCCGCGCACCGTGTGCAGGTAGCGCGGCTGGGCGGCGGTCTCGCCGAGCTTGCGCCGCAGCCAGGAGACGTGCACGTCGATCGTCTGGTCGTCGCCGTAGGCCTGCTGCCACACCTCGGTGAGCAGCTCCCTGCGGGAGACCACCGCGCCGGGCCGGGCGGCGAGATAGGCGAGCAGGTCGAACTCGCGCCTGCTCAGCTCAAGCAGGCGTCCGTCGAGCAGCGCCTCCCGCCTGGACAGGTCGATGCGCAGGCCGGCCACGGCGATGCAGGGCGCGGACACGGTCGCCTGTCCGGCCCGGCGCAGCAACGCGGTGACCCTGGCCGCCAGATGCTCGCCGGAGAAGGGCTTGACCACGTAGTCGTCGGCGCCGTCGTTGAGCAGCCGGATGATGTCCGACTCGTCGTCGCGGGCGGTCGCGACGATGACGGGTGCCGCGCTGATCGCGCGAATCATCTTCAGCGCCTGACCGCCGTCCAGGTCGGGCAGCCCGAGATCGAGCACGATCACGTCGGGCGCATCGTGGCTGACCTCCCTGATTCCGTCGAGCGCCGTTCCCGCGGTGCGCACCGCATGCGACCGTTTCGTGAGTTCGGCTGCCATCGCCGAGCGGACGTATGGGTCATCCTCGACAATTAGCACTCGGGCCATGTTCCGAACCGTACGGATTCGTCGGGTCGAGTGCTGCATTATTGCCGACATGGTGCGGATCATGGCGGCCTTCGCGGCCTGGGCGGCGGGAACCGCCGTCGCGGTGTCCGTCACCTGGTTCGGCGCGAACGTGGTGATCAGGAACGCGGGGGTGGGACCCGGCATGCCCGTGATCAACGCGGCAGTCCTGCCGACGCCCGCCGTTCCGTCCGCACCGCCGGGCCCGCCGCCGGTGACCGTCCGCGCAGCTGCCTCGGCGGCGACATCACCGGCGGTGACTGCCCAGGCCCGGACCGGCCGCGCGACCGCGACCGCGCCCGCAAGCCCGGCGTCCCCGTCCCGCTCCCCGTCCCCGTCCGCCTCCGCGTCCCCGTCCGCCTCTCAGACGCCGGCCGGAGGCGTGCGTGCCTACACGCTGGCCGGCGGTCGCGTCACGCTCGCGGTGACACCGACCTCGGTGCAACTGGTGACGGCGGTGCCAGGCGACGGCTACGCGGTGCAGACCTGGTCCGGCACGGGCTGGCTGCGCGTCGACTTCAGCTCGGGCCCGCTGGTGTCGTCGCTGATCGCCAGCTGGTACGAGCACACGCCGACGATCACCGTCGAGAACTGACCGCCTGTGACCGCGCACATTTCCGCTAAGCCCAGACAGCTGGGGCCAGCCCGGCCGCGGCTCGGCCGGGCGCCCGGCTCGCGGCTTGCCGCGGTGGCTGTACTGGTTGCCGCCGGCGGTTTCTGCGCACTCGTTCAGGGTCCCCAGTGGCGTTCGTCCGCCGCGCTCGCCACGGTCAACCTCGCGGTGTCCCTGCTCTTCGTCTTCACCGGCCTGATGCTCCGCAAGGAGCACGGCCAGCAGGGCACGGCGTGGGCGCTGATGCTCGCCGGCTTGTTCCGCTCGGTGGACTTCATCGACGCCTGGCACGGGCCGTGGTCGCCGTACACGCTGGTATTCGGCGGCGTGGACCGCATTTTCGGCGCCTGGGCGCTGCTGCGGTACCCGAATCCCGCGCTGTCCCCGCTGCACCGGCGGTACCTCGTCGCGTTCGCCGGGTGGATGCTCGCCGGCCGCACGCTGCTCGCGGTGACCTCGACGGCGCGGTGGGACGGCGCGCCGACCGCCTCCTGGTGGCCCACGCTGTTCCCCGACGAGCAGCTTTCCGAGGTGCTCAACTACGTGGCGCACGGCGGTGAGGCGGTCGGCGGGATCACGCTGCTCGCACTGCTGATGATCCGGCTGAAGAGAACACGGGGCCTTGACCGCATCGTCATTACCCCGATCATTGTGGCCGGCATCGCCGCGGTGGTCGCCGGAATGGCGTCCGCCGCCATGATGATGCTGAGCCTGTCCGGCACACCCAACGGCGCGTACCTGACGGAAGGCGTGGTGGACTTCGCGATTCCCGTCGCGTTCCTGATCGCCGTGCTGCAGCGGATGCTGCTCGTCAGGAACGTGACGGAGCTAACCGCCCAGATCGCGGCGGGCGGCGACCTCGGCGCGGTGCGCCGCGCGCTGCGCAGCATCCTGCACGACCCCACCCTGGACGTACTCGACGCGTCCGAGCCGAGCCTGCTGGCGCTGGACAGCGGTCCGCCGGGACGGCTTGTCTCCTACATCCGCGCCGGCCACGGCGCGCCCATCGCGGTCGTCGTCGCGGACCCGGTCCTGGTCAGGTACCGCGAGCTGTTCGACGCGGCCACCGCGGCGAGCGGACTCGCGCTGCACAACGCGCAGCTGCAGGCGAGGGCGGCGCAGGCGCAGCTCGAGCAGGTCAAGGCATCCCGCGCCCGGATCGTCGAGGCCGAGCTCGCGGAGCGGCGGCGCCTGGAACGCGACCTGCACGACGGCGTGCAGCAGCATCTGCTCGCCATCACCGCGTCGCTGACCGCCGCGATGGCCAACACCGTCGACGAGGAGGCGAGCGCCGCCTTCCGCGAGGCCAGGGAGGGCCTGCGGGCGGTGCTCGCCGAGCTGCGCGACCTGGCGCACGGCATTCATCCCGCTGTGCTGTCCCAGAGCGGTCTCGGCGCCGCGCTCGAGGGCATAGCGGAGCGCCTGCCGCTTCCGGTAAGTGTGGACGTGCCGCCGGGCAGGCTCGACGCCGCCGTGGAGGCGACCCTGTACTTCATCGCCTGCGAGGCGCTCGCCAACGTGGTGAAGCATGCGGGCGCGGACAGCGTGCATGTCACCGTGCGGGCCGGGCAGTCCAGGCTGGTGATGGAGATCGAGGACGACGGCATCGGCGGCGTCGCGGCCGGCGCCTGTCACGAGGAGAGCAGTCACGGCCTGGCCAACATCGCCGACCGGGTCGGCGCGCTCGACGGCGACGTCGTCATCGACAGCCCGCCCGGCCAGGGAACCCGCCTGGCGGTGATGATCCCGTGCGCATAGCGATCGCCGAAGACTCCGGGCTGTTCCGCAGCAGCCTGGTCCTGCTGCTGCGCTCCATGGGCGCCGAGGTGACCGCGAGCGTCGCCTCCGGCGAAGAACTGCTCGCGGCCATCGGGGCCGGCCTGCCGGATGCGGTCATCCTCGACATCCGCATGCCGCCGTCGTTTACCGACGAGGGCATCCGCGCCGCGCATGAGATACGCGCCAGGCATCCAGACACCGGCATCCTGCTGCTGTCGACCTACGCGGAGACCAGCTACGCGAGCCAGCTGCTCGAGACGGTGCCGTCCGGGGTCGGATACCTGCTGAAGGACAACGTGACCGACGCCGACGCGCTCATGGAGAGCCTCGCGCGAGTGGCCGCGGGCGAGACCGTCGTCGACCCGGCCATCGTGCGCCAGCTGCTGGGCAGAAACCGAAAACCGAGCGCGCTTGACGCGCTGAACGAACGCGAACTAGCGGTGCTCAGCCGCATGGCCGAGGGACGGTCCAACCTCGGCATAGCCAAGGAGCTCTACCTGAGCGCGCGCACCGTCGAGACGCACGTCACCAGCGTCTTCACCAAACTCGGCCTAACCCCGAGCGACACGGAGAACAACCGTGTCCGCGCGGTCCTCACGTTCCTCCGCACGGCCGGCTCACCGCGGTAAGAGTTCCGCCGGGCGGAGGCGAAGCCACGATCCCGTTTTGTCCCCCCTCGTGTCCTCAGCCTCCGCCGCAGCAGGCCACCAGTCTGACACCCCGGGGCCAGGCTCCTCATCGTGGAAACCACGCCCAAGATCGCGGGTTTCCCCTCTTGACTCCCTTTTCCGCATCTGGCCCACGATGATGCCCAATCCCGGATTTCTTGGGCTAGCCGGACGAGAGCCGGCCGGCCGCCTGGATGGCGAGCCAGACGTTGGCCGGGGTCAGCGGCATGTCCGCGTGCGTCACGCCGAACGGCGCGAGCGCGTCCACCACCGAGTTGACCACCGCGGGCGGCGAACCGACGGTGGCCGACTCGCCGATGCCCTTGGCGCCGACGGGATGATGCGGCGACGGCGTGACGGTCGCGCCGAGTTCGGGTGAGGGGCACTCGAGCGACGTGGGCAGCAGGTAGTCCATGAAGGAACCGCTCAGGCAGTTGCCGATCTCGTCGAACGAGATGGCCTGCATCAGCGCGATGCCGATGCCGTCGGCGAGGCCGCGGTGCACCTGCCCCTCGACGATCATCGGGTTGATCCGGACGCCGCAGTCGTCGACCGCGATGAAGCGGCGGACCTTGACCTCGCCGGTGCCCGGGTCCACGTCGGTGACGCAGATGTAGGCGCCGAAGGGGAACGTCAGGTTCGGCGGGTTGTAGACGGCGGACGCGTCCAGGTGGCCCTCGATCCCCGTCGGCAGCTCGATCGTCGAGTGCGCCGCCATCGCGATCTCGGCGATGCCGAGCGCCTGGTCCGGGTCGCCGCGCACCCGCCATTTCCCGTCCAGCCATTCCAGGTCATCGGGGGAAGCCTCGAACATGGCCGCCGCCACGAGGCGGGCTCGCTCGCGGACCTTCCGCGCGGCGACGACCGCCGCGGCGCCGGACACCGGCGTGGACCGCGATCCGTAGGTGCCGAGGCCGAACGGGGTGCGGTCGGTGTCGCCGTGCACCACGTCCACGTCGTCTGGCGACAGGCCGAGTTCCTCCGCCACCAGCTGCGCGAACGTGGTCTCGTGCCCCTGGCCCTGTGTTTGCACGGAGACGGCGAGCACCGCCTTGCCGGTGGGGTGCACCCGCAGGTCGGCGCCGTCGGACATGGCCAGGCCCATGATGTCCATGTGCGAGCGCGGTCCCGCGCCCACGCCCTCGGTGAAGAAGCTGAGCCCGATGCCCATGTACTCACCGCGGGCCCGCCGCTCCGCCTGCTCCCTGCGTAGCTCGTCGTAGCCCGCCATGTCCAGGGCCAGCCGGAGCGCGCGCGGGTAGTCGCCGGAGTCGTACTGCCAGCCGGTCGGGCCCGTGTAGGGGAATTGCTCGGGGCGCAGCAGGTTGCGCATCCGCAGCTCCGCCGGGTCCATCCCGAGCCGGCGCGCGAGCATGTCGGTGAGCCGCTCGACCAGGTACACCGCCTCGGTGATGCGGAACGAGCAGGAGTAGGCCACCCCGCCCGGCGCCTTGTTGGTGAACACGCCGGTGACCTCGCAGTACGCCGCTCGCGTCCGGTAGGAGCCGGTGAAGATGTGAAAGAAGCCCGCGGGGAACTTCGACGGCTGCGCGGCGGCGTTGAATGCGCCGTGGTCGGCGAGCACCCGGGCGCGCAGCCCGAGGATCTCGCCATCGGCGGTCGCGGCGATCTCGCCGTGCATGTGGTAGTCACGCGCGAACGCGGTGGACATCAGGCTCTCCGACCGGTCTTCAACCCACTTCACCGGCCGCCCGGTGGCCTGCGACGCGGCGACCGCGCACAGGTAGCCGGGGTAGATGGGAACCTTCGCGCCGAAGCCGCCGCCCAGGTCGGGCGACACGATGCGGATCTTGTGCTCGGGAATCCCGGTCAGCGCCGCGTACATCACCCGGTGGGCGTGCGGCGCCTGGCTTGTTGACCAGAGGGTCAGCCTGCCGTTCACCGCGTCGTAGTCGGCAATCGCGCCGCAGGTCTCGAGCGGCGCCGGGTGCGAGCGCGGGTAGATCATGTCGCAGCCGACCACCACGTCCGCCGCGGCGAACGCCGCGTCGGTGGCCGGCTTGTCGCCGGCCGTCCAGTCGAAGACGCGGTTGCCGTCGGGCAGGTCCTCGCGGATTACCGGCGCACCGGGGTCGAGCGCGGTCAGCGGGTCGATCAGCGGCGGCAGCGGCTCGTAGTCGACCACGATCAGCTCAAGGGCGTCCCGTGCCGCGTACCGGTCCGTCGCCACCACGAACGCGACCTCCTGGCCCTGGAAGCGCACCTTGTCGGTGGCGAGCACCGCCTGGACGTCGCCGAAGACCGTCGGCATCCAGGCCATGCCGCGTTCTGCCAGGTCCTCGCCGGTGAGCACGGCCACCACGCTCGGGTGGGCGAGGGCGGCGTTGGCGTCGACAGCGACGATCCTGGCATGCGCGAGCGGGCTGCGCAGGATCGCGCCGTGCAGCATGCCGGGCAGCTTGATGTCGTCGACGTACGTCCCCTGGCCCCTGATGAACCGCGCGTCCTCCTTGCGGGGCACCGGCCCGTAAGCGTGGCTCATGGTCACCAGCCTCGCCGGAAGCCTTGGCGGCCTGGAGGATGGACCGGACGATGTTCTCGTACCCGGTGCAGCGGCAGACCTGGCCGGATATCGCCTCCCTGACGTCCGCCTCGGTCGGTTCCGGGTTGTTGTCGAGCAGCCAGCGGGCGGTCATCATCATGCCCGGTGTGCAGAAGCCGCACTGCAGTCCGTGACACGCCGCGAAAGCCTCCTGGACCGGGTCGAGCCGCCGGGCGGTCGCCAGGCCCTCCACGGTGGTGATCCGGCGCCCGTCGGCCATCACGGCGAGCACCGTGCAGGACTTGACCGGCGTCTCGTCAAGCCAGACCACGCAGGCGCCGCAGTTGGAGGTGTCGCAGCCCCAGTGCGAGCCGGTCAGCCCGAGATCGTCGCGGAGGAAGTGGATGAGCAGCAGGCGCGGCTCGACCTCTCGCGTGTGGTCGGCCGCGTTGACGGTGACAGTGATCTTCACGACGCCGGCTCCATAGAGCCAAGCCCAAGAGCACGCCGCACGGCGAGCCGCAGCACCCGAACGGTCAGCTCGCCGACTAGGTGCCGCTTGTACTCGACGGGACCGCGCTGATCGGCGACGGGGTTGCAGTGCGCCGCGGCGATCTCGCCCGCCCGGGCAAACGCCTCCTCGCCGGCCGGCTGGCCGCGGAGGAACTCCTCCGCCTCGGCCGCGACGAAGTGCGCCGCACCGACCGCCGTGAGCCCGATGCCGACGTCGGCGATCCGCCCGTCCGCCAGCCAGATCGCCGCCCCGGCCGCGCCGATCGGCCAGTCGCCCGCCCTGCGGCACACCTTCAGGTACGCGCTGCCGGTGTCCCGCCTGACCGGCAGCCTGATCTCGGTCAGCATCTCGGCGGGTCCGACCACCGTCTCATAGGGGCCGGTGTGGAAGGCCCTGGCCGGCACCTCCCTGCTGCCCCCGGGACCGTGGATGATCATGGAGCCCTTCAGCGCGGCGAACGCGGCGGACAGGTCTTCCGACGGGTCGGCCTGGCACAGCGACCCGCCGATGGTGCCCCACTGCCTGACGACCGGGTCGGCGATCACCCGCTCCGCGTCGTGCAAGATCGTGAAGTGCTGGCCGGCTAGCTCGGAAGACAGCAGGTCAGCGTGCCTGGCGAGCGCGCCGATCCGCAGTTCGTGCCCTGACCGGGAGATGTAGCGCAGGCCGGCGATGCCGTTGATGTCGATGAGCACCTCGGGCTGCGCGAGCCGCAGCTTCATCATCGGGATCAGGCTGTGCCCGCCGGCCAGGATCCGTCCGGCTGGCGCGTACCTGGCCAGCAGGCTAAGCGCCTGCCCGACGCTCGTCGCCTTCTCGTATTCGACCTGCGCGGGAACCTGCACTCCCACCTCCACGGCCGCAAGGGCCTCATCTGTTCTATTCGAGCCCCCAATTGATGCCGTACGTTCTGACTGTAGGGAGATGCTATGGATCTCTCTACGGCGATGCTGCCCACGCTGGAGTGTGCGATGACCCTGACGCAGCTGAACGCGTTCGTCCTGGTGGCCAGGCTCGGGTCGGTCCGGGCCGCCGCCAGCGCGCTCGGCGTCAGCGAGTCGGCGGTCTCGCAGGCGCTCACCGCCCTCCGCCAGGACCTCGGCGACCAGCTGATCACCCGCAGCCAGGCGGGCATGACGCTGACGCCTGGCGGCACCCGGCTGCTCGGTACCGCGTCCCAGATCGTGGTGCTCGGCGCCGAGGCGCACGCCGCGGTCCGGGCCGCGCAGGGCGCGCCCGAGCAGCTGCGCATCGTCGCCACCTCGACCTTCGCCGAGTTCGTGGCCGCGCCGCTGCTCGAGGCGTTCCGCCGCCGGTTCGCCGGGGCGGTAGAGATCACCACCGGGGTAGCCGCGGCGGGCGAGCTGCCGGTGCTCATCGCCAACCGGCTCGCGGACGTCGCGATCGGGCCGGGCGCGGTGAGCGACCACGAGCTGCCGATCGTCAGCGAGCCGATCTTCAAGTTCCGGCTCGTCGTGGTCGGGTCCGGAACTGGCGGGGCGGGCGGGGGAAGCACAGCGCGGCCGCGCGGTTTGGCCAGGCAGTGGCGCTGGCTGGTTGACCCCTCCGGCACCGACCCGGACAGCGAGGCGGCCAGGCTGCTGCGCCGTCTCGGCGTCGCCGACAGCAATATCGGCGTCTTCCAGAGCCAGACTGCCGCCTGGGCGGCCGCCGCCGACGGCTCGGGTGTCGCCCCGGCGATCGAGCACCTGGTGTCGCACCAGATCAGACGGGGCGAGCTGTCCCTCATCGACCTGCCGGGCGTCCCGGTGGAGGAGCGCTGGTACGTGACGCTGCTCGAGCGGGAGCGGCGCAGCACTGCCGCGAGCGCGCTGCGCAGGTTCCTCGGCACGCCCGAGGCGATGCAGCTGATGCGCTCGCCCGCGGCCGGCGTGCCGCCGTCGCGCTTCAAGCCCCCCGTCTACGTGACGATCTGGAGCTGAGATCTCCCGTTTGCCCGACATGTCCGCCTGATGCCTCGACGCGGAACCCCAATTAAGGATCAGCTTATTTGGCCGTTGCGGCCGTGTTAAGAGCGCGCCACGATACCCCTACCTTTCGTGACCACTGGTCCTGACGACGGGAGATCGTGGCGTGCCTATCGAGTCCGACGGACACAGCAAGGACAATCCGCGCCTTTACGAGCTGATCGAGAACGCGCCGAAGACCGGGAAGAGTCCGACGGTGTGGGCGTGGCCGCAGCTCATCGACTACCTCAAGATCGCGGGACAGCCCGTCTCCGGGCCGTGGCCGCCGCATCAGGAGCCGCGTCCCGACCCTGATTACGAATCAGGCCCGCAGGCTGTGCCCGACCCTAATCCCGGGAGGAATTGAATGTTCCCATCGCGGTTCCGCTACGAGGCGCCGCACTCCCTTGACGAGGCGATCGCCCTGCTACGCGACGGCGGCGACGACGTGAAGGTGCTGGCAGGCGGGCAGAGCCTGGTGCCGATGATGAAGCTGCGCTTCGCCTCGCCGGAGATGCTCGTCGACATCAACAACCTGCCGGGACTGGCCTACCACCGGGCGGAGTCCGACGGCACGCTGCGCATCGGCGCGCTGTGCAGGCACTCCGACCTGGAGTTCTCCGGCCTGCTCAAGGGCACGCAGCCGACGATGGCCGCGGCCGCGCCGCTGGTCGCCGACCCGCTGGTGCGCAACCGCGGCACGCTCGTCGGCTCGCTGTGCCACGCCGACCCGCAGGGCGACTGGGCTTCGGTGATGCTCGCGCTCGGCGGCTCGGTGATAGCGCAGGGTCCGAACGGCAGGCGCTCCATCCCGCTGGCGGACTTCGTCACCGGCCCGTTCCAGAACACCCTCGCGCACGACGAGATCGCCGTCGAGGCGGTCGTGCCCAAAGCCCAGGGGGAACGAAAGGGCGGCTACCTCAAGCTGGAGCGCCGCGTCGGCGACTTCGCGACCGTCGGCACCGCGGTGGCCATCGAGACCTCGGGTGACCGGGTGGTCCGCGCGGGCATCGCGCTCACCGGCGTCGGCGGGTCCACCATTGGGGCCACCGAGGCGGCCGCCGTGCTTACCGGCAAGCCGCTCACCGCCGAGACCATCGCCGAGGCCGCGGAACTGGCGGCGCGGGCGGCGCAGCCGAGGACCGACCACCGCGGCAGTGCGGAGTACAAGCGCCAGATGGTGCGGGTCTTCGTCAAGCGCATACTCGGCGGAACCCTGACAGCGACCGCGGAGAGGGCGGCCTGACCATGACCATGGTGTATGACGACCTCGGCGACGAGGCAGCGGAAGAGGTCCCGGTCCGCAAGATCAAGTTCACCATCAACGGCAAGAAGAAGATCGCGGAGATCGAGCCCCGGCTGCTGCTCGCCGACCTGATCCGGCGCGGCGTCGGGCTGACCGGCACCCACCGGGGCTGCGACACGACCAACTGCGGCGCCTGCACGGTGCTCGTCGACGGCGCCGCGATCAAGTCGTGCACCATGCTCGCGGTGCAGGTGGACGGCCGCGAGGTGACGACCGTGGAGGGCATGGCGACGGCCAGCGAGCTGCACCCGCTCCAGGAGGGGTTCAAGCAGGAGCATGGCCTGCAGTGCGGGTTCTGCACGCCGGGCATGATGCTGGCTGCCAAGGCCCTGCTCGAGCGCAACCCCGACCCGACGGAGGACGAGGTGCGCTGGGCGCTTTCCGGCAACCTGTGCCGCTGCACCGGCTACCAGAACATCGTGAAGTCGGTCCTCTGGGCGGCCGAGAAGCTCAGGGTGGAGGGGTAACGCGTGACAACGCAGGCACTCGACGAGATCAAGATCGGCGGGCTCGGCTCTAGCCGCAAGCGCGTCGAGGACGACCGCTTCATCAGGGGCAAGGGCAACTACACCGACGACGTGGTCCTTCCCGGCATGCTGCACATGGAGATCCTGCGCAGCCCGCTGCCGCACGCCCGCATCAAGTCGATCGATACCAGCAAGGCCTGGGCGGTACCCGGCGTCCACCTGGTGCTGACCGGCGAGATGATGGCGACGCGCAACCTCGCCTGGATGCCCACGCTTTCCTACGACACCCAGGCGGTGCTCGCCACCGACAAGGTGCGCTTCCAGGGCCAGGAGGTGGCCTGCGTCATCGCGGACGACCCGTACATCGCCAAGGACGCGTGCGAGCTTATCGAGGTCGACTACGAGGCGCTGCCGCCCATCGTGAACCCGTGGCAGGGGCTCGAGCCGGACGCGCCGGTGATCCGCGACGACAAGGTTGGCCAGGACGGCAACGTCATCTACAACTGGGAGGTCGGCGACAAGGCGGGCACCGACCGGGCCTTCGAGCAGGCGGACCTGGTCTCCAAGCTCGAGCTGCACTACCCGCGCAGCCACCCGTCGCCGATAGAGTGCTGCGGCTCGGTCGCGGATTTCAACCGGGCCACCCAGAAGCTCACCGTCTACATGACCACCCAGGCGCCGCACATCATCCGCGCCGCGGTCGCCATGGTGGCCGAGCTGCCCGAGCAGATGATCCGGATCATCTCGCCGGACATCGGCGGCGGCTTCGGTAACAAGGTGCCTGTCTACCCGGGCTACGTCTGCTCGATCCTGGCCTCGATCCTGCTCGAGCGCCCGGTGAAGTGGATCGAGGACAAGACGGGCAACCTCATCTCCACCGGTTTCGCGCGCGACATCTACCTCAAGGGCGAGATGGCGCTGCGCAAGGACGGCAAGATCCTCGGCGTCCGGATGCACACCGACGCCGACCACGGCGCGTTCTTCTCCGACGCGCAGCCGAGCAAGTTCAAGATCGGCCTGATGCACTCCGCGTTCGCCGCCTACGACATCCCGGCCGCGCACCTGACGGCGCGCGGCGTGTACACCAACAAGGCGCCGGGCGGCGTGGCTTACCGGTGCTCGTTCCGCGTCACCGAGGCCATGTTCTTCCAGGAGCGCATGGTGCAGGCGGCCGCCGCCGACCTGGGCATTGACCAGGCCGAGTTCCGCCGGATGAACTTCGTCAGGGACGACGACTTCCCGCACCGCACGCCGTTCGGCTTCCTGACCGACTCCGGCCAGTACGCCAAGTGCCTGGACGTCGGCCTGAAGGCGATCGACTACGAGAACTTCCGCAAGGAGCAGGCCGAGGCGAGAAAACAGGGGCGCCTCCTCGGCCTTGGCATCTCGACGATGACTGAGCCGCTCGGCGCGGGCAATAGCCGGGAGTACGACATCCTCGGCATCAAGATGTTCGACTCCGCCGAGCTCAAGATCCACATGACCGGCAAGGCGATCCTGCGCACCGGCGCGAAGAGCCAGGGCCAGGGACACGAGACTACGTGGGCGCAGATCGTCGCGCACGAGCTCGGCATCCCCGCCGATGACATCACGGTGGAGGAGGGCGACACCGACACCGCGCCGTTCGGCATGGGTACCTACGCGTCGCGGTCCACGCCGGTCGCCGGCGCCGCCGTCGCCATGGTCAGCCGCAAGATCCGCGCCAAGGCCCGCAAGCTCGCGGCGCACCTGCTCGAGGTGTCCGAGGAGGACGTCGAGTGGGAGCTCGGCCGGTTCTACGTGCGCAGCGCGCCGCAGCGCGGCGTGTCCATCCAGGAATGCGCGATGGCGGCCTACAGCAACATGCCCGACGGCATGGAGCCCGGCCTCGAGAACACCGCGTACTACGACCCGCCGAACCTGACCTGGCCGTTCGCCGTGTACATCGTCACCGTTGAGGTCGATCGGGAGACCGGCGTCTGGGACGTGCTGCGGATGGTCGCGGTCGACGACTGCGGTGTCCGCATCAACCCGATGATCGTCGAGGGCCAGATCATGGGCGGGCTCACCGAGGCGTACGCGATGGCAAGCATGCAGTTCATCACCTTCGACGCCGACGGCAACTGCGTCGGCTCGAACTACATGGACTACCTGCTGCCGAGCGCCTGGGAGACCCCCGGCTACGAGCTGCACAGCGAGGTCGTGACCCCGTGCCCGCACCACCCGATCGGCGCCAAGGGCATCGGCGAGTGCGCGGCGGTCGGCGGCCCGGCCGCGTTTGTCAACGCTGTCATGGACGCGCTGGAGGAGACGGGCGTACGGAACATCGACATGCCGGTGTTGCCGGACCGGGTCTGGGAAGCGATCACCTATCGCCGGGATGTGTCCGGCGCACCGCCCATCCGCCAGGACTAGGACATTTCCGGGAGGAAGCGATGAACGGTCTGGGCGTGCTCGAGCGAATGAACGAGCTGGCCCGCAGCGGTCAGGCGTTCGCGCTCGCCACGGTGGTCTGGCGGCAGGGACCCTCGTCAAGCAAGCAAGGGTCACGTGCCATCATCACCGCCGACGGCGAGCTCGACGGCTGGATCGGCGGCGCCTGCGCGGAGCCGACGGTGATCCGCGAGGCGCAGCAAGTCATCGCCGACGGCCAGGCACGGCTGCTGCTGCTCGGCAGCCCGGACCAGTTCGGCACGGCCGTCCCCGAGGGGATGACCGTGGTGCCGATCTCCTGCCAGAGCGAGGGCGCGCTGGAGATCTACATCGAGCCGGTGCTCCCGGTGCCCCACCTGGTGATCGTCGGCACCTCGCCGATGACGCACACGCTCGCCAAACTGGCAAAAGCCCTGGACTGGCTGACCGACCTGATCAGCCCGGCGGACTTCGCCACGGACAGTGCTGGCAAACAATGGGCGAACGAGCGCTCGATGGTCATCGTCGCCACCCAGGGGCATGGCGACGAGGCCATGATCGAGCGCGCGGTCGCCGCCCGCCCGGCCTACCTGGGCCTCGTCGCGTCCCGCAAGCGCGGCGAGGTTGTGCTCGGCTACCTTGCCGAGCGGGGAGTGCCCAAGGACCAGCTCGATCGGGTGCACGCGCCGGCCGGCCTCGACCTGGGCAGGACCACCCACGAGGAGATGGCCGTCGCGATCCTCGCCGAGCTCGTCAAGCTCCGCGCGGCGGGCGCGCTCACCGAGCGGCCAAAACCGCCCAGGAAACCGAAAGCCCAGCTCAGGCTGGCCGAGGCCGTCGACCCGGTGTGCGGCATGACCGTGATGCCGAACGCGTCAGCCATCAAGGCCGACCACGACGGGATCACCTATTACTTCTGCTGCGCCGGCTGCCGCCAGGCGTTCAGCGAGAACCCAGATGCCTACGTTAAGGCGGTGCTGCGTTGATAATCACCAGCGACTTCGAGGTCGCGCAACCGGTCGACAAGGTGTGGCGGTTCTTCGATGACATCCCGCAGGTGGCCTCCTGCCTGCCAGGCGCGGAGCTGACGAAGGACCTCGGCGACGACAAGTACGAGGGCAAGGTCGCCATCCGGATGGGCCCGGTCCGGCTGCAGTTCAACGGCACCGCCGACATCACCGAGCGCGACGAGGCAGCCAAGCGCATCATGGTGCACGCGGTCGGCGCCGACGAGCGGGGCCGCGGCCAGGCCGCGATGGTGGTGGGCGCCACCCTGTCGCCGAAGGGCCGCGGCACCAAGGTCGCCGTCACTCAGGACCTGCAGCTGTCCGGCGCGGCAGCCCAGTACGGCCGGGGGATGATCTCCGACGTCTCGGCGATCCTGATGCGCGACTTCTCCGCATCCATGCAGGACAGGATCGAGCGCCTGGACCGCGGCGAGTCCGCCGAACAGATCGCGGCCGCCGGCGGCCAGCGGTCCGCCCAGGGCTTCACGATCGCGATGCGCGCCGCGCGGATGGCGCTGGCCCGTGTGTTCCGCCGGTTCTTCCTGCCCTACCAGCCAGCGGCAAGCTGAAAGGAGATCCAGTCATGGTCCTGTGGTGGATCGGCAACGTGATCCTGCTCGTCGTGGTGCTGCCCGTGGTGATCTACCTGCTCAACCGGGTGCTGGCGGCCCTGGAGCGGATCCGCGCGGCGAGCTCCGACATCCTGGCCGGCGGCGTCGGCCTGATCGGCGAGCTCCAGGGCGTGCCCGACGGCCTGGCGGTCACGGACAGAACCATCGAAGAAGTCAAGGTCGGCGCGGTCCGCTACGCGGGCTCCGTCGCGAAACTGCTCGGCTAGCGACCGAAGCGAAGGGAGCGCCACACCATGCCAGCAGCAGCCTGGATGACGATCGCGGTCGCCGGCCTGATCATCGTGTTCACCGCGGTCGGCCTGATCAGGATCGTCCTTCATCTGCAAGCGATCCGGGGCACGCTCCGGACCCTGACCGGGGGAGTGCAGGCCATCGACCAGCTCACGTCCACCGTGCCTGAGCGCCTGACCTCGGTGAACGCCAACCTCAAGCCTGTCCGTGACTTCTGCGAAGGCATTTAGCCCATGACTACCGACTGGACCATCGGCTACGTGATCGGCGGCGTGATCCTGCTCGCCGTCGTCGTCCTCGTCGCGGCGATCCTCATCCTCGCCAAGCAGATCGGCGACGAGGCACCGAAGATCAACGCAGGCCTTGAGGGCGCGGTACGGAACACCGCTCCGCTCGGCGCGCTGACCACCACCATCGAGCACGCAACCATCATCATCGCCGGGCTGACGCGCGGCCGCCACCGGCTGGGAGGCTAACGGTGAACGGCACCGAACACGCCCTGTGGGTATCCGTCATCATCGTCGGCTTCGTCGTGGTCATCGCCGTCGCGGCGCTGCTCAGCCTGCTCATCTACCTCATCAAGCGCATCGACAAGCGGGTGGACACCATCGGCGCGACGCTCACCGCGGCGAAGGCCAACACCGCCAACACCGTGCTGATCCCGCAGGTCGCCACCGGCGTGGACGCGGTCCTCGCGGAGGGGCTCGAGCACCACCTGTTCCTCGGCCGGGTTCTCGGAAAGGTCAAGTCATGACCGCGCTCGTCATCCTGACGGTGATCGTCATCGTCGCCCTGATCGCCGGCCTGGCCGTCTACCTGTTCTGGGCGGGCACGCTGCTCGCGCGGATCGCCACGAAACTCGAGGGCGCCGCGGGGATCGTGCACGGCATCAAGTCGGACGCCGAGCTGATCATGCCTGGCGTCGACCACATCAACCGCACCGGCGGCATCGTGGCCGGCGCCCTGCCCCTGCTGTACGGCATGGCCGAGGGCATCGTCACCGGCGTCACGCCTCGCGAGCCGCTGCCCGAGGTCCCCGAGCCGGCCCGCCCCGCCTCGGGTACCCGCCGCTCCCGGTTGCTGTCCGCGGTCGGCTACGGGTCGAAGCACGACTAAAGACAAGAGAATCCCTAACGGGTTCGGCTTACTCGAGGGGGGTCAGCCGAACCCGTTCGGGATGATGCCGTTAGTTCCGGTCAGGGACGGGCGACGTTACCCGCGAGTGTCCAGCCGACAAGCGCGTTGGCGTGCCCGTGGCCCAGGCCGTGCTCGGACTTGAGGTATCCCACGATCGCCATGTGCTTATCAAGGCCGCAGCGCGCGATTACCTGCTGCCAGTCGGCGATCGAGCGCCCGTACTTCTTCTCGATTGACGGGAAATATGACGGCGGCCCCTGCTTCGGCCACGGCGGCGACATCTCGGTCATGCGGCGTACTCCTCTCGCACCCGGCAATGATTAAGACGAACCGGAGCGTCCTTTTTCATCGCCCGACGGGCCGGCCAGGCTGGTGTTTCTGGCCGTTACTGCTGCCCCTCATCGAAATACGGGACGACGCTCATCACCCCGGACTGGCCCTTCGGGACCGGGATGGCGATGGTCTCTTTCCCCGTCCCGGGGTTGAACCAGGCAAGCGTGGACGGAAACGGTGACAAGCAGCCCCCTGAGCTGACCTGCAGCAGCAGCTTGCTGGCGGTGGCGGCGACAATGTAAGGGTCGCTCGCACCGGGTATCTTGAGCACCTTGACCTTGCCGCCTGGCTCGAGCCTGACAACGACGTGGTTCCCGCAGGAAGCGCCCAGGGCTTCGGCGTAACTGCCACTGGTGAGCTTGACGAGGTTGTAGTCGGACTGGTCGGGGCCGGTGCTAGGGCGCTCCGGGGTGAGCGCTACGGGCTTTGCGCCGCTGACCGGGAGCAGCCACGTGTTCTGAGAGTCGGAGCCACCGTATGTGGCACAGGTGGCGAGGATCGTGGTCTTGTTCCACCAGCGCAGTGGTGCGCACAAAAAGTGCGGCGCGAGCAGGCGAACCTTCGCCCCGGTGCTGCTGAGCAGGTGCACGCCATCGCCGCTGGGCATCGCGATAATCTTTCCGTCGGGGGACGAGATGGGGTGAGCCTGGAACCACCCGTGCCAGAGCCTGCGCACCACCGCCCCGTTGAGGTTCACCAGCTCCAGGGTGCCATTGCCGCTGGGAAGGGCACCGTCCCAAGTCCAGGCGAGCAGCTGGCTGCCGCGTGGCCTCGTGTAACCGAGGACCTCCACCTTTTTGGCCACCAGGACCTTGGAGAATTTTCCGGTCCGCAGGTCGAGCTGGTAGGTGGGACCGAACGGGGTGCTGCTGTTCGAGATCTCCAAGAAGAGCGCGCGTCGGCCGTCGCCCGACCAGTCCATCAGCTCGCCGTCGACCAGCGGGTTCTTGGCGTTCGCCGCCGAACTGGACAGGGTGTACCGGCCGCCGAGGGGGTCTACCAGGTACAGGATGACTTTGCCCGCTGACGATTTGGCGGGGTTCGTCGAAGTGGCCTGATCTTGAGCGAGGGCCCAGCCATGGCCGACCTGCCCCCAGGGGACCGCCGACCGGGGTTCGTCCTGTCCGGGGCCAGCCATGAGCGGTGCCGCGGCGGAGACGTCGGTCGCCGCCGAAGCAGCACATCCTGTTAGGGCAGCGATCATCGCTACAGTCGCGAACCAGCCCGCGGGTCGTATGCGCACAGGCAGCCACATTAAGGCACCAAAGCGACAGGTTCAGGCAGAACCGCCGGCAGTTCACCGCGGTCGTTGATCCGGCCCGCGGCGCGTCACGGGAGCGGTATTGGGGGCGGCGGAGTATTCGCCGATCCACTCGTCTTTCCAGGCGTGGTCGTACTGCTGCTCGTTGCAGCCCGGCCGGTAGACGGCGATCAGTTCGCGGGCGATCTGCTCGCGGTGCGCGCTGGTTCCGCCCGGGACCTCGTAGGTGCAGATGTAGACCTTCCACTTCGACCCGGCCCGCTGGGTCCAGCACGCCGCCCGCGGGTGCTTGAACGGGAAGCGCTCGGCGGACAGGTCGACGGCGTGGCCGACGTAGATGACCGCGTAGTTCTCCGGCTTCTTGTCCGGGTCCGGCTTGTACATGATCGCGTACACGGCCGCGGCCTGCGGCGGCGTCCAGCCGCCGAGCAGCCGCGGTCCCTCGAACGGGTAGCCGGCCAGCGACCCGAGCCGGATCATGACAGTTCCTCTAGCTCTTCTTCCTCGCTGATCGCCTCGGCCCTGACGACCGGCGCCTCGGGTAGCCCCGCCGTACGCGCCGCCGCCTTGAAGATCGCGGTGCCCGCTTCGATGGCCTCGTCGCGGCTGGCGGCCTCGACGAGCAGCTGGGCGCCGTAGCGGTCGCTGCCGATGCCGGTGGCGATGCCGTCGCTCGCGGCCACTGCGTCGGCGAGCTCGACGATTTCCTCCCGGCCGAAGGCGCGATCGCCCTGCGCCTCGATGCCGACACTCCACCGCACGTTGTTCTCCTCATTGGCTAGTTCAGCGCCGGCAGCGTGCCTGCGAGCTCTTCGAGGCTGGCCAGGTCGTGACCGGATAGCAGCAGGTCGATGTGCGGTGCCGCCACCATCATGCCCAGCGTGCTCGGCTGGAAATCCCGGTTGTCGCCTTTGTGCGGATTGAGCCACACGATGCGGTGGCACAGCCGCGCCAGGCGCTCCATCGCTGTCGCGAGCACCTCGGGATCGCCGCGGTCGAGCCCGTCGGAGCAGATGACGACGACCCCGCCGCGGCACAGTCCGCCCCTGGCCCATTTCCGCACGAAGGTGTCGAGCGACGCCCCGATCCTGGTGCCGCCCTCCCAGTCGACGACGGTCCGCGCCGCCTGCGCGAGGGCCGCGTCAGGTCTCTGGTGCGCCAGTTCCTTGGTGATCCTGGTCAGCCGGGTGCCGAAGCAGAACACCTCGACCCGAGCGGAAGACCGCCGGGCGGTGTGCGCGAAGAGCAGCAGCTGCCGCGAGTAGTCGGCCATCGAGCCAGACACGTCGAGTATCAGGATCAGCGGCCGCGGCTTGTTCTTGCGCTCGCGCAAGTAGAGCTCGGACGGCTCGCCGAGCCTGCGCATCGACTCCCTGATGATCGCCCGGATGTCGGGGTCGGTGCCGGCCTTGGCCGTCCTGGTCCGCCTGGTGCGACGGCGCGGTGGCGTCAGCCGCATCCTTGTCATGATCCTGCGCAGCGCGGCGAGTTCCTCAGGCGTGCACTCGGTGAAGGACCGGTGCTTGACCGCGTCCACGTCGGACGCCATCCAGCCGAGCGCCTGCCGCTCCTGCTGGTCTTCCTCCGAGCCAGGTTCGGTGGCGGGCAGCACGAGCGCCGCCTCGGCCTCGAGCGCCGACCGGGGCTGGATCATGAGCATTGTCCTGGCCGGAGATTCCTCGCCGAGGAAGTACTGGCGGAACACCCGGTCGTAGACGGCGTGGTCCTCGTGCCTGGTGAGCAGCGTCGTCTTGCCCGCCCAGTACAGGTCGATCAGGTCGGTGGGGTCGAGCGGCGTCATGGCGGCGAAGTAGGTCAGCACGTCGCCGGTGCCGACGGTCAGGCCCGCGGACCGCAGCTCGTGGGTGAACCCGATGAGGACGTCCGTGAACGGGTCGTCACCTGGCTCACCCACCGGAGATGATCTCCGCGAGGTTGTCCCGCACCAGTTCCATGTCGTCACGGTCCTTGACGACCGCGCCGAGCGTGTCGCCCGCGGCGTCCTCGGTCAGCTCGGTCTCACCGAGCACGCCGAGCGTGCGGACCCAGTCGATCGTCTCGGCGACCCCTGGCGGCTTGGCCATGTCCAGCTCCCGCAGTCGCTGGACGGCCCTGACAACCTTCCCCGTGAGCTGCTCGGACGCCCCCGGCTCGCGGACCTTGACGATTTCCGCTTCGCGTTCCGCGGCCGGGTAGCCGATCCAGTGGTACAGGCAACGGCGGCGCAGCGCGTCGTGCAGTTCCCGCGTCCTGTTGGAGGTCAGGATCACGACCGGGCTAGAGTCTGCCCGGATCGTGCCGAGTTCGGGGATGCTGATCTGGAAGTCGGAGAGCACCTCGAGCAGGAACGCCTCGAACTCGTCGTCGGCCCGGTCGACCTCGTCGATCAGCAGGACCGCGTCGTCGCCCGCCCTGACCGCCTCGAGCAGCGGCCGTTCGAGCAGGAACTTCGGCCCGAACAGCATGTCAACGGACTGCTCGTTGGCGGCCTCCGCCTGTGACAGCGCCCTGACCTGGAGCATCTGCCGGGCGTAGTCCCATTCGTAGAGGGCCTGGCTGACGGTGATGCCCTCGTAGCACTGCAGCCGGATGAGCCGCCGCCCGAAGACGGCCGCGAGCACCTTTGCGATCTCCGTCTTGCCGACGCCGACCTCGCCCTCGAGCAGCAGCGGCCTGCGCAGCGAAAGCGAAAGCAGCACGCTGGTGGCAAGCCCGCGATCGGCGAGGTAGTCGCCCTCCCGCAGGCGCTGGGTTAGCTCGGCGACGGTTCCTGGATACTCCACCGGGTGGTCTCAGGTCAGCCGTCGTCAGCGGCTGTCGCCGTCGGATGTTCCGGAGTTCGCCGGCCCCATCACGAGATCGGCGAGGCTGCCAGTGCCGCTCAGCTTGCCCTCGCGTGCGAGCCTCGCCCGCCACGCCGCGGCACGGTCGGTCTCGTCTCCCGCCGCGTAGTCCTCGAAGCCGACGCCGGCATCGGTCATCCGCCTGCAGTGCGACTCGCCGCTGTCGTCGAGGCCGTCGAGACCCTGCGCCTGCCCGCGCCACACATCCCGGAGTACCTCAAGCGCCTCAGCGCGCTCAGCGCCCATGACGAACTCCCTCCTGCCTCCAGCCTAAGCGTGACTCTAACCCAGGGCTGGCGACGAGGACGACCCGAGATTAAGCCATCTCTTAATCAGGGACGCGCCGGCAACAGTCGATGGTCAGGAGACCTGTTCATAGTGGTTTCCACCGGTTAGTAAGGGATAGATAGGAATCGGCGGGAGTGTGCGGTCGCGTCCAGCGAAGCCACGGCCCGGATGGCCTAGAGTTCATGGGGACACGAGTGAGTTCTGAGCTTCGCTCGGATGCGGAGATCCTGCATGACGCCATGCGGGAGGCCGTCAGTACGTCGCCCCACTCGTTCCTCAGGACGCGTGCGGATATCGAAGCGGTGCCGCCGGATGTCTGGGTAGACGAGATACGGTCGTCCCGGTGGGCGGTGGCGCAACAACTCGACGGAAGCGTTGTCGGCGTGGCGGCAAGCAAGCGCCCCAACCCCGCGGTGGACAGCGAAGACCCGGCGACATCCCGGTACATCGAGTCCGTCTGGATCCATCCCCGCCTGCGCAGGAAACTTCTTGGCGAGCGACTGATCAAGTACCTTTTCGCCGCGGAATACTGCACCAACCAGCACATCAGGCAGTTCGTGCTCTGGGTGTACGCGACCAACGCGGCGGCCATGAGGCTTTACGAGCACATCGGGTTCGAGAGGACGCCGGAAAGGAACGTGGAAAGGGGCGTACGCGGCACACGAACCGAGATTAAGTACCGTCTTGACTTCGACCCCGAGGTGCATACGACCGTGAGTCTCGTCGCAGGAAGAGGCCGACGGCATCATCAGCTCCACCGCGGGGTGACCTACCGGGTGCTTGGCCAGTCGGGCGGCTAGCTGATCCCGATCGTCCCGAGTGCCGCCTCGACCGATGACACGCGTGGGAGATTCGCCAGCAGCTTTTCCCACCGTCCCAGGTCACGTTGCCAGGCGGCCACGTAGTCCAGGCACATCTTCGCCGTGATTGCCCAAAGCACCTGCTGCGCCGCCCCAATCGCCTTGCTCATTTCTCCGCGTAGTTCTGGCGCAAGGTCTTGCAGGTGCCTGGTGACGTCGTCGAGCACGGTGTTCCGCTGCTTAAGAAACCGTTCCCAGTACTCCTCGTCGGCGGCCTCGACGCCGAGATTGCTGTGCAGCAGCGCGTAGAGCCCCTCGGCGATGACGTCACCGAATTCCTGGCCGGCGGCACGCTGCGGGTCGGCGAACGGGTCGTAGGGCAGTTGCTCGGCCAGTGATCCCGGTGTCGCCAGGCGCTCCTCCGCGGCATCGCGGTAGAAGAACAGCCAATCCTCGTTATAGAGGTCGGGGAAGAAGTCGAACGGTACCCCGCAGTCCACCGCGAGCGCTGATCCACTGACGAACACATCCTGGTACGCGCCGACCACGCGGCGCGCGTGACACACGACGGAATTGTCGGGGTAGTTCTTCACTGACATCGCGGCTGTCCGGTAGCCGTGGCCAGCCGCGCCGAGCAGTGAGACCGTGCTGAGCACCGTCCCAGCCGACACAGCTCTAATGTCGTCGTCTAGGAAGAAGATGCGCTCCCAGCCGAGCAATCGCGCGAGCAGGAGCCCGGTGTTCCGCTTCATGCTCAGGTCACTACTGCGGATGCCGCACACGCTCTTGCCAGCACCGTGGACCCAGCGCGCGGTCTCGAAGTTGCCGAGGATCCAGTCGTCCTGTTCCTGCGGCATCTCCACAACGGCTGAATCCCGCAGCTCGTGCTTCGCAAACAGAGCACGCACGTCGTCCGCATGCGCCCGGAAGCTGCACAGGGCGATGAGCGCGGCGTCGGTTGCCGTGGCCAGCTCGATTGCCGTTTGCAGGTTTGCCGCTGGCCGGGCGGCAGGCACGATGATCGCGTCGAGGGCGGCGGCAGCCGAGGGCTTCGGCAGGCGCGTGGATTCAAGGAGTCCGGCGTGGGTGGGATATTGGAGGACTCTGTCGCCTCCCAGGTCGGTCACGCCTAGGCCTTAACCGGCCACTGGTAGAGCACCGTTCCCGCGGTATTGAAATCAGGAGTCAATGTTTCCCCCGCTATGACCTGCACCCGCATGAGGATGCCGAACTGATTGTTCGAGAAATTCCGCGCTATGTACTGCTCGTTCGATTCGCGCAGCCTGGCGTCGGTCAGCGTCCGCACGGAACCGAGTACGCCACGGCTGTGAATTCCGTTACACATGGTGAGCGTGCGATTGGAGTTTAGTGGGTTAGGCATCCTGACCAGCAGGCCCACATCCTCCATGAGCATGCCCGTCTCAGAGGACAAGACCGGCAGGTATTTCCGTGTCTCGTCATTGACCTGGGTCACGAAGATCTCGCCAGTGGGCAGGGCGGAATACTCTTCCTGCCGGACCGGCAGTTGGCTCAGGTCAATGAGCCGTCGCGTGACGTCGTTCCAGGCGATCCCCCCGATGATCACGACATGTCCGGAGAGGTCGTCGGCCTTTACCTCCGGTGCTGCCTTGAAGAACACGTCCATGGATGGGTTGTCCGCACGGACGTGACCATGCAGTTCTACCATCGCGTCAAGGTCGCCGAAACCCGCGAGATGCGTGTAGTTCGGGTTCCCTGGGTCGGCAAAGGGCGATGCTTCTCTTTTCGGCAACTGAGGGCAAACCAGCGTAACCGGCCCGTCGTCGCTGAAATGCCACGACCGCCTGGCCACGATGGGCATCTCGCCAGCAGTGCCTCCACGGGCGGCGGAATGCAGCCGCAGCAGGTCTTCAAGCAGTCCCTTGTACGCTGCCTCTTCCTCGGGGGCGAAGCTGTCGATAGGCACCAGTTCCGGCTCCGGCCCTAGGGACCGTTGGGTTGCGAAAAACTGTGCGACTGCCATCACGGCCTCGCGAGGCGGCAACTTCGGAGCGGTAGTGCTTTCCCACGACGCGACGGTCGCTGGCGACAACCCCTTGTCCTTCCCAACTGCCTTCCCAAGTGCCTTAGCGAGCGCGGCTTGGGTCAGCTTGCTGTCCGCCCAGAGGTCAGTGCGCAGGTATCGCAAGCGGAGTGCCAGTTCAAGAGCCGCAGGTGGAGCAGGGTGCACGACCGGCCACCTCCAATGGCTAAACAAACGCACCACGATAACGGTTGACGGTCTGAGAATCAGGTATTTATCCTGATTAATACAGGACTCTACTGAAGCTCTCTAAGCTCAACTGAACTTCAGTAGAGTTCAGTAAAGATAAACCAACTATATCAGCTTAGGGGTGCCCGGGCAGATGCGCAACACCATTCGTGGGAAAGCTGACGCTACCGTCAGCACACTGGGGCTGCCGCTCTGCAGAGCGCCCCCTCAAAAGGGATCATCGCCCGGCCAGGGCAGACAAAAGCCGGGCCGACGTGTAGCGACATCGGCCCGGCGGATCACGGATCAAGCACTCACACCTGATTGTTCGTGATGCATCGATGCTAGCAACCCTGCGCGAAAGCGCTAGTGGCAGCGTCGTGCGTCGTGCGTATTGGGGAGCGAACATGCTGGCTCTCGTCTCGGCCTCGCACGGCCTCAATCCCACCCTCATCGTGCTCGTCATCGCCGCGGTGGTTGTTGCTGCCTTCTGGCAGACGATCCTCAAGATCGCGATCGCCGCGCTCATCATCGGCTTCCTCTACCTATTCATCACCTGCACGGTGGATGTCGTGCACTTGCTGCACGCACTGATCCCGTAGCCGTCCCGTCGGCCAACCCGGAGGAGCCAGGGTGGCGGAGGACCGCTGCCACCCTGGCTCGAGCCTCGGACATTCCGGCGCAACCCGGCGAGTCCGTCCTTGGCGTGATTTAGCGTGGGCGTGGCGAACCGAATTCCTCCATGGGAAGGGCCTCGGACCGATGGCGACTTTCGTGCTGATTCATGGCGCCAGCGACACCAGCTGGTACTGGCACCTGACCGAGCCGGAACTGCGGGCCCTGGGGCACGACACGGTCGCGCCCGACCTGCCGTGCGACAACCGCAACGCCACCCTCGACGACTACGCCGGCGCCGTGGCCGAGGCAGCCGCCGGCCAGCCCGACCTGGTGATCGTCGGCCAGTCCTACGGCGCCTACACCGCCACCCTCGCCGCGAGCAGGCTCCCCGCGCGGCTGCTTGTGCTGTTGGCCGGCATGATCCCCGCTTCCGGCGAGAGCCCGGCCCAATGGTGGGACAACACCGGCAGCCGGGAGGCCGTCGCAGAGCAGGCCAAGCTCGACGGCGGCAAGACCGGCAACGACGACCCCTTCGTCTGCTACTACAACGGCGTACCGCGTCCGCTGGCCGAGGAGGCGCTGCGCCGGGGCGGGCGCGGGGAGTCCGCGGTGGTGTGGGACACGCCATTTCCCCTGGATGCGTGGCCGGACGTGCCCACCAGGTTCATCCTCTGCGCGGACGACCGCTGCTTCCGCGCCGCCTTCATGCGGCGGCAGGCGCGGCAGCGCCTGGGCCTGGTGGCGGACGAGATTCCCGGGTGCCATTGCGTCGCGCTCAGCCACCCGAGGGAACTAGCCGCCCTTCTCGTCAGCTACCTCCGCTGACTTTGCGGCCGGTCCGTGGTGGAATGCGCATGTCGCGGGCGCCACGCTGGACGCCGCCGGGTCAGGAGGAGGTCCGTTGACCGAACTAGCCGCTCAGCAGGACGTAGGCGCGCTGCTCGACGGTGTCTTCCGCAGTCACCAGGTCGCCGACCTGACGCTGCCGCTTGATGAGACGCTGCCGTGCACCTGGCCGGGGCACATGCCGTTCCGTGCCACCGTCTGGACATGGTTCGACGACCGGCCCGATGATGCCCAGCCGGTGCATGCGCAGCCCGGCGGCGGCGCGTACCAGACCCGCTGGATCGTGATCGACGAACACGCAGGCACGCACATGGACGCGCCGAATCATTTCGTGCCGCCGCCCGGCTCCGGGCTGCCGCATGCGGGTCCCGCCGGGAGCATTGGCATCGCGGACCTGCCGTTGCTTGCCGCCAGCGGGCCGGCGGCAGTGATCGACGTCCGCGGGCTCGACGGGCAGGCGGCGCCGGGTCACAGTCCGGTGATCACCCCGGACCACGTGACCGCCTTCGAGTCACTGCACGGAATGCTTAGGCTGGGGGACGTCGTGCTGTTCCGCACCGGGTGGGATGCCAGGTACCGGCCGTTGCCTGAGGGGCGCGCCTACGGTGCCGACGTGCTCACCGCCGGACGGGCGCCAGGCTGGCCTGCGCCGAATCCCGAGACGATCAGCCTGATCAGGGAACGTGGCATCACTTGCATCGGTACCGACGGCCTGTCCGTCGGGCCGGCCGAGGGCGGTGCGCCGGTCCACCTCGCGGCGCTGCCGCATGGCATGACATTCGTCGAGGCACTCGGCGGCCTCACCGCTGTCCCGACCCGCGGCGCCTGGTTCCTGTTCCTGCCCATCCGGCTGGCCGGCGGCACCGGCGGCCCTGGCCGTGCGCTTGCCGTGCTGCCGTAGCACCGACGATCATCATCCCGAACGGGTTCGGGTGACTGCGTCCTGGAACGTGTCACGGTACGCGCTTGGCGGCACGCCGAGGTGGCGCTTGAAGAGGGTCCGCAGGTTCGCCGTGGTGCCGAGCCCGCACAGGCGTGCCACGGTCTCCATGGGAACGTCGCAGGATTCGAGCAGCTCGCGAGCGCGGTCGATGCGCGCGTCGAGCAGCCAGCGCATCGGCGGCTGCCCGGTCTCCTCGTGGAACCGGCGGATGAGCGTGCGCCGCGACAGCGACGCGCGGCGCGCCAGATGGTCGACGGTGAGCGGCTCGTCCAGACGGCCGAGCGCCCAGGCGCGCACCTCGTCGAGCCCGCCGCCGCGCGCGGGCAGGGCCGGGCGGTCGATGTACTGTGCCTGGCCGCCGCTCCGGTGCGGCGCCGCGACCATGTTCCGCGCGCACTGGTTGGCTGCCGCGGCCCCGAGGTCGGTGCGGATGATGTGCAGGCACAGGTCGATTCCGGCCGCCACGCCCGCCGAGGTCAGCACGCTGCCCTGGTCGACGTACAGCGAGCGCGGCTCCACGGTGACGGCTGGGTATTCGCGGGCAAGCCGGGCGGCGTAGGCCCAGTGGGTCGTGGCGCGCCGCCCGTCGAGCACGCCGGCGGCGGCGAGGACGAAGGCGCCGGTGCAGATCGAGACCAGCCGCGCGCCGCGGCCGGCCGCAGCGGCCAGCGCGGTGAGCACCGGCGCCGGCGGCGATCCCGGGCGTGCCAGGCCGGGCACGACGATCGTGTCCGCGCGCTCCAGCATGTCAAGGCCGTGCTCGATCAGCAGCGCCGGGCCGCCCTCGACTGGCACCGGGCCGGGAGAGTCGGTGCACACCGTCAGCGCATACGGATCGTCGTGCCAGGTGCCGAAGGCCTGGACAGGAATTCCATAGTCGAGCGCGAGCACGCCGGGCAGGGTCAGCACGGCAACCCGGTGCGGCCGGCGAAACGCAGTCATGGCACGATCCTAGCGAACTATGGCAATGGTGCCACTGCCGGAAAGGGCGCGTCCGTGGCTACTGTCGTGCCATGGACACGACCACTTCCGTTACCGCCCTGCCAGACACGCCACTAGCGGTCAGCGCGGTCGAGTACGTGCGCGCCTGCGAGACCGAGCCGGCTGTCAACCACAGCATCCGCAGCTACCTGTTCGCCATGCTGCTCGCCGAGCACGAGGGCATGCGGCCCGTCGCGGACTTCGATCCCGGCCTGCTGTTCTACGCCTGCGTGCTGCACGACCTCGGCACCTCGCCGCTGGCCAGCGGAACCCAGCGGTTCGAGGTCGACGGCGCCGACATGGCCGCGACGTTCCTGGCCGGCAACGGAATCGGCGCCGGCGACGTGGACCTGGTGTGGGAGGCGATCGCGCTGCACAGCACGCCTGGCATCCCCGAGCGCCGCGGCCCGATCGCGTACCTCACCAGGCTCGGCGTCGCCATCGACTTCGGGTTCGGTTCCGAGTTCATCAGCGACCAGCAGGGGCGGGCGATCCATGAGCGTTACCCCCGGCTGAACATGGCCACCGCGCTGATCGACGAGATCGTCAGGCATGCCGCACGCGGCCGGCTGAACGCGCTTCCCCCGTCCATCGCCGCCGATCTCATCCGCGAGCGCAAGGAAGGGGGCCTGACCACCCTGGAGCGGCTCACGCACGCCGGACGCTGGGGCGAGTAGCGACGGTCAGTCGCCGACCTGGTGCCCGTAGCAGGCTGACCCCGACCGCTAGGACTTGACGAAGGTCACGCCGGTCATGGTGGGCACGAGGACCAGGCTGCCGTAGACCGCCGGCGTGGCGAACCGGCTGGTCACGCCGACGGAAACCTGCTCAACCGACCGGCCGTTCGCGGGGTCGAGCGCGTGCAGCACCCCGCCGAACTGGTCGAGCGACCACACCCGCCCGCCGCCGATGACCGGGGAGCCGGCGATCGAGCCGTCCGCCTGCCACAGTTCGTGCAGCTGGCCCGTCGAGTCGACGCGCACCGCCGCCACGCCGTCCGCGCAGGGCAGGTAGACCACGCTGCCGCTGACGGCCGAGCCGCCGAAGGGCATGCAGATGTCCGATGCGGACACCTGGCCGCCGATGCCGCCGAGGGTCCCCTGCCGCAGCGCGTATACCGTGCCCGACTTGCCGCCGATCACCGCCCATTTCGTGCCGACGAGGGCCACGCCCTCCGAGCCGAGGTCGTTGTCGGCCGCGTTGGCCTGGGCCCAGTCGGCCGGGGCGAACGAGCTGAGCAGCTTCCCCGACGGGTTCAGTTCGAGCACCGAGTCGGTGTGGTCGTAGGCGGCGCCGGGGAGCGTGGAGCCGTTCCCTGAGACCACGTACATGTTCCCCGCGGAGTCGAGCGCCGGGCCCGCCGGGTTCCAGATGCCGCCCTCCCGGTGCGGGGACGGGTCGTAGGCGACCGGCTTTCCGGTGCCGTCGAGCTTGACGGCGACGATGCGCCCCTTGTAGTCGCCGCAGTCGCCGTACTGGCCGCCGAAGGAGACCCAGACCCGTCCGCCGGTCATGGCGAGCGCGCCGCGCTGCTGCATGGCCACGGGGGCGGGACCAGGCAGGTCGATGTTCTTCCGCCAGCGCACCGTGCCGGTGCGCAGGTCGAGCGCGATCAGGTCGTGGCCGACCTTTCCGCCATGCTCCGCGACGAGGTAGACGTCGCCGGTCTTCGCGCTGTAGATCGGGGTGCCGGTGATGCCGAGCGGGCTGATGTTGCCGCAGGCCCGCTGGTAGGCGGGTGACGGGCTGGCGACCTTGACGTGCCAGAGCCGCGTGCCCTCGACGTTGAACGCGTAGACGGAGTCGTTCTCCGTCGCCACGACGACCACGCCGCCGGCCACGATCGGTGACGCGTAGACGGCGCCGTCGAGCTTCACCGAAGCGATGACCTTGAGCGGGCCGCTCACGTTCGGCATCGACGAGGACAGGCCGCCGTGCGAGGGGTCGCCGTGGTACATCGGCCAGTCAGACGGCGGCGCCGTCCCCGGGCCGGCCGGCGTTGCCGACTGACCAGAAGGCGACGATGCGCTGGCGGACGTAGCCGGCGTGCCATGGGCCGCCGGGCTTACTGTCCCCGAGCAGGCGGCGAGCGCCAGGCTAAGCAGCGCCAGCGACCCTCCGGCACTCAGCCTGGCGGCAGCACGGCGGTGACGCGGCCCCATGGTCCTTCTATACCATTGGTTGGGGCGCGCCTCCGGCCCTAGCTTCCCTGGCCGGCCCTAGCTTCCCTGGCTGATTGCGTACCTGGCGAGCAGCGGGACCAGTATCCGCGCGTCCGGACTGCCCCACCCGGTGACCGGGTCCCAGCCGGGGCCGGCCGCGTAACCGGTGATCGTCTTGGGCGGGAACTCCACGGCATTGTTTCCCGTGGTGATGTCGTGGAAAGCTTGGTGGTACTCGGGACCGTGCGCGATCCGGTAGATGGCCGGGTTGACGAGGCCGAGCCGGCGCCCGGCGTACTGGTCGGCGAGGGCGATGAGCGCGGCCCAGATCGGGGCGCTCGCGCTGGTGCCGCCGCCGTCGCGGACCGTGGTCTGGTTTCCGCTGCGCAGGATCATGGCCAGGTCGGCATGGCCGCTCGCGTCGGCCGACACGTCGGGCACCCCCCGGGTGGCGCCGATGGCGGAGATGCCGTCCTGGTAGGAAGGCCGCGAGAACAGGCGGCTGAACCCGCCGCCAGAGGCCTGGAACGGCGAGCCGACCGAGCCGTACGGCAGGCCCCAGGCAGCCTCGCCCTGCCAGGCGCCGGTCGCGTGGCTCGCGGTGAGGCTGGTCCCGCCGGCGCCGAGCACCAGCGGGTCGGAGGCGAGCAGGTTGACCTCCTTGACCGGGGTGAAGCTGCCGGCGCCGGCCAGCGCCGCGTAGACGTCGCACGGCTCGGCCACCGCGCCGATGTCACCCGAGGCGGCGACCACGGTCGCGCGCCGGCTCGCGGCCGCCTGCAGCGCGGCGTTCACGCTGCCGGCCTGCGCGCGGCTCACGCAGTGCTCGCCGCCGACCTGGCCGGCGGCGCTGATGGACAGCACGTCGCCTTCGGCGCTGCCGCGGCGCAGCGATGCGACGGCCGCGGCGACCGTGTTCGCGGTGTTGTCCAGTGAGTTCGTCGGAAGCAGCAGGATGACGAGGGTGGCACCCGGGGCGAGCGCGTGCACCATCTCGACGTCGAGCACCTCCTCGCCGAAGGCCAGCCAGGGGGATGGCGTGCGGACGAGGCTGGAGTCGACCCGCATCGGCGCGGCCGGCAAGCCGAACGTCGCGTCGAACGCCGCCATGTCCTGCCGCATATCGGTGACCAGGGGCGGGTTCGGCGCCGATTCGGCGAGCTCGGGAAGCACCACGGTCTCGCCGCGCCCGTCGATCCCGCGGTCGAGCAGCGGCTTGACGCCGTAGGCCACCTGGAGCTGCCGCGGGGTGTAGCAGGTGGCCACGGAGTCGCAGTCCGCGGCGGACGGGCCCGCCACCGGGCTCGCGGCGGCCGTGGGACCGGCCGAGGCGCCTGCCGTCGCCGCGCCGGTGACCCCGGCCGAGGCGCCCGCGGTCGCCCCCGCCGGCGCTCCGCCACCGCCGGACGGCGGCGCCGACGTGCAGGCGGCGACGGACAGCAGCCCGAGCGCCGTCGCCGCCGCCAGGCCGGGTACGTGACCCGCCAGCCGCCGCGGGCCGCGCGGCAGGAACCCGGTCATGCTGGCCTCCTCGGAAACCGTCGTGGCGGTACGGACCGCGGCTATTCGAAGCGGATCGCCGCGGGGGCGGTCATCCTGCGCAGCAGCGGCAGCGTCAGCGTGATGACGCCGAACGCGATCGCCAGGCCGATGCCCATGATCGTGTAGTAGTCGCGGCCGAGGAGCGGTACGCCGGTGCCGGCCGGCGTCAGCCGCATGACCGCCGTCACGGCCGTGCCGTAGGCGACGCCCGCCGCGACCACGGTGGCGGCGACAAGCGGCACCGCCGCCTCGATCAGCACGACCCGCGCCAGTACGCCCGCCTGAGTGCCGCTCACTCGCAGCAGGGTGAACGGGCGCTTCCTGTCGACGAGGCTGCCGCCGATCGAGACCGCCAGGCTGCAGCCGGCCACGATCAGCGTGAGCGCGACGGCCGCGTAGAGGATCTTCTCGAACGTGGTGAGCCGCTCGGCCCTGATCTGGAGCGTCTCGCCGAACGTCCGCGGCGGCGTCGGCAAGTTCTGTGCGTCGCCGCCGACCTGCGGTGGCGCGTGGACGGCGAGGTAGGTGCGGACCCGTTCGAGCGTCGCGGGGCTGTTCACCTTGACAAGCACCGTCTGCAGCGGCAGCGCCGCCGGGTTCCCCGTGTAGGCGGGGGAGGAGGAGTCGGCGATCGTCCGATCGCCGAACCTCGGATTGTCGTCGAAGATCGAGTCGTCCTGGACCTGCACCGCGCGAAGGCCTGGCGCGCACTGCCCGAGACCGCGTATCGCGCGCAGGTCCGCGCAGCTGACGGCGACCATCCTCGGTTCGCCTCCGCCCGTCAGGTCATACAGCGGGTAGACGCCGGCGCCGGGTATGGTCCTGAGTCCGCCGATGAGCCGCTGGCCCGCCGCCGCGGGCAGCCCGACCTGGCCCGTGAGTATGTCGCTCAGTGCCCCGGCCGACGGGGGTGACTGGAGCGCGTTCATGGCCGGCACGAACACGCCGACCATGGTGCCGAGGAAGACCGCGAGCACCAGCCCGGTGACCGCGCGGAAGGCGCCCTTCGGGTTGTCGGCGAGCCGCCTGGTGGCAAGCAGCGCCGACGATCCGCGCGCGGCCCTGCCGAAGAGCCGCGCCGACTGCGCGGTGAGCCAGGGCCCGGCGATCACGATGCCGATCATGGTGAGCAGCAGGCCAGGATAGGCGGGTGCGCCGATGCTCTCCCTGCTGGTCTTGCTCAGCCCGTAGACGAAGACGCCGACGCCGATCACCAGCGCGAGCAGCCGCCACCACCCGGGCGGCTTGGGCGTGGCCCGCCGGGTAACACCGAGCGGTGAGATCTGCACCCGGCGCAGCGATAGCAGCGCGGCGATGGCCGCCGCGACCGGCACGCCGACGAGCATCGCGCCGTAGCTGGCCGCGGTGGGCGTCAGGTCAGACTCGAAGTACTGCGTCCCGATCAGCGCTGTCCCAGCGAGCGCCGGCCGGACCAGCAGGAAGATGCCCGTGCCGAGCACCGCGCCGAGGAATGCGCCGATCACGGACTCGATGGCGGCGATGGTCCTGATGTCGCCCGGTGTCCCGCCGACCAGCCGGAGTGCGGCGAACCGCTCCTCGCGCCGGCCGGCGGCGAGCCTGGTCGCCGTGCTGATCAGCACCAGCATGGGGAACAGCACCGCGAGCACGCCGATGGCGAACGCGTACCTGAAGAACGGGGTGAACACCGCCTGCTCGGGTGCGCTGTTGACCGAGGTGACCCACGTGGTGCCTGGGATGCTGTTGACCTGCGCGGGTGTGTGCCCGATGTAGATCGCGAGATCGCCGGCGCCGTGCAGGCCAGCCTGGCCGATCGTGCCGGTCATCGTCCCGGGGAACCGCGCGCCGAGCTGACCGGCGGGCACGCTCCCGATCAGCGCGGCGAGCGCGGGAGATGCGTAGTACTCACCGGCGGGCGGCAGGTGCGTGATGCCCGGCGGCACCGGCGCGTCCGGGCCGAGGGCCGCGACGTCGAGCCGGCTGATCGTCTGGCCCTGGTAGAAGTCCACGCTGTTGTTCCACAGCTCGCCGTGCGCCGGCAGCGTGCTCGGAACGTAAGAGCCCTGCGTGCAGGACCAGCACCGCTTGTTGGCGCTGGACTGGAAGGCGTGATACTCGGCGAGCACACCGAGCAGCAGCGCGACACCGACGGCCACCGCGGCCGCGGTGATCAGCAGCCGGACCAGGGCCTCCCTGCCGCTGTGCAGGGTGAGCTGGAAGCCGAGGCGGAGCATCACACCGCACCCTTCGCGGCGGCAGCGGCCGAGGCATCGGGCACCGAGAGGTCGATGGAGGAGACGATGCCGTCGCGCACCAGGGCAACCCGGTCGGCGTACGCGGCGACCCGCGCGTCATGCGTGACCACGATCACCGTGGTGCCCTGCTCGCGGGCGAGGCCGGTCAGCAGGTCCATCACCTTCTCGCCGGTCAGCGAGTCGAGGGACCCGGTCGGCTCGTCGGCGAAGATGACGTTGGGTGCCAGGGCGAGCGCCCGGGCGACCGCGACGCGCTGCGCCTCGCCGCCGGACAGCTCGCCGGTCCGCCTGCCGCCCTTGTCGCCGATGCCGAGCTTGTCCAGCCAGGTGTCGGCGGTCTTGTAGGCCACCTTGCGCTTGGTCCTGTTCAGCAGCAGCGGCAGCGCCACGTTGTCGGCGGCGGTGAGCTCGGGCACGAGCTGACCGAACTGGAAGACGAAGCCGAACGCGGTGCGGCGCAGCCGGGTGCGCTCGGCCTCGCTCATCGCGTTGAGCGGCCGCCCGTCGAACAGCGCCTCTCCCTGGTCGGGGGTGTAGATGCCGGCCAGGCAGTGCAGCAGGGTGGACTTGCCTGAACCGCTCGGGCCCATGATCGCGACGATCTCGCCCTGGGGGACGGTCAGGCTCGCACCGCGCAGCGCGGGGGTCTGGCCGAAGGACTTCTGGATGCCGCGCGCCTCCACCAGGCTGCCGCGGCCGGTGCTGACGGATACCGCAGGGATGTTCATGGCTTCCTTACCGCCTCGGCTAGTTCCTTGAGCCGGGCTGACGTGAGGTCGATCCACCGGAGGTCCGCCTCCAGGTGGAAGAGAGCATGGTCGGCGAGCAGCGTGTCGACGAGCGGCCCGCTGCGCTTGATCTCGGTGAGCTGCTGCATGCGCCTAATGTGTGCGGCGCGCTGGGTGTCGAGGTAGGCGGAGGCGGGCTTGCCGAGCATGAGCGCCAGCGTCACCTTGGCGAACAGCACCGTTTGCAGGTGCGGTTCTGGCTCCACCGGCTCGGCCAGCCAAGCGTCCACCTCGGTCCTGCCGGTGTCGGTGATCGCGTACCGCTTGCGTTCCGGACCCTCGCCCGGCTCGGCGCCGCCCGCGACGACCTTGCCGTCCCTGGCGAGCCGCCCGAGCGTGGCGTAGACCTGGCCGAACGGCAGCTGCTTGCCGCGCCCGAAGAAGGCGTCGTAGTCGCGCTTGAGGTCGTAGCCGTGGCTCGGCTCCCGTTCAAGCAGGCCAAGCAGGGTGAGGGGAACGCTCATGCCAGCAATATACACTCGGTGTATACACTGAGCAAATATCGAGGCGGGAGCCGGAACAAGCACGGGGACTGACGGGCGGCGCGGCCCGCTGTGCCAGGATTGCCGCATGGCCGATCCTCGTGCTGGGCAGCCCGCTGCCCCTGGCGACCTGGTAAACGTCGCGAAGCTGGTCACCGCCTACTACACGGTGCACCCCGACCCTGGCGACGTCGCGCAGCGCGTGTCGTTCGGCACGTCCGGGCACCGCGGATCCGCGTTCACCGCGACGTTCAACGAGGACCACATCCTCGCCACCACGCAGGCGATCTGCGAGTACCGGGCGAGCCAGGGCATCGACGGCCCGCTCTACCTCGGCGCCGACACGCACGCGCTGGCCGAGCCCGCTCAGGTCAGCGCCCTCGAGGTGCTCGCCGCCAACGGCGTGCGGGTGCTGACCGACTCGCGGGCCGGCTACACGCCCACCCCCGCCATCTCACGGGCGATCCTGGTGTACAACGCGGACAGCTCCGGGCCCAGGGCCGACGGGATCGTGGTCACGCCCTCGCACAACCCGCCGGCCGACGGCGGCTTCAAGTACAACCCGCCGGACGGCGGCCCGGCGGGCACCGACGTCACGAAGGTGATCCAGGACCGGGCGAACGAACTGCTCGCCGACGGGCTGCGCGGCGTGCGCCGGGTGCCCTACGCCAAGGCCGTCGCCGCGGAAACCAGCGGCACCTTCGACTTCCTCGGCAGCTACGTCGCCGCCCTGGACGGCGTGGTCGACATGGCCGCCATCCGCGGCGCGGGAATCCGCATCGGCGCCGACCCGCTCGGCGGCGCGAGCGTCGCGTACTGGGGCGAGATCGGCGCCCACTACGGCCTCGACCTCACGGTGGTCAACCCCGAGGTGGACCCGACCTTCCGGTTCATGACCCTGGACTGGGACGGCAAGATCCGGATGGACTGCTCGTCGCCTTACGCGATGGCCAGCCTGATCCGCCGCCAGCACAACTTCACGATCGCGACGGGCAACGACACCGACTCCGACCGGCACGGGATCGTCACGCCGGACGCGGGGCTGCTCAACCCCAACCACTACCTCGTGGTCGCCATCGACTACCTGTACCGGCACCGGAGCGGCTGGCCGGAAGCCGCCGCGGTCGGCAAGACGCTGGTCAGCTCCTCGATGATCGACCGGGTGACGGCCGGCCTCGGCCGGAGGCTCCTCGAGGTGCCCGTCGGGTTCAAGTGGTTCGTGCCCGGGCTGCTCGACGGCTCGGTGGCCTTCGGCGGCGAGGAGAGCGCAGGGGCCTCCTTCCTGCAGCGCGACGGGTCGGTGTGGACGACCGACAAGGACGGGATCATCCTGGCGCTGCTCGCCTCGGAGATCACCGCGGTCACCGGCCAGACGCCGTCCCAGCTCTACGACGGACTCACCAAGCAGTACGGCGCGCCGGTCTACGCCAGGGTCGACACGCCCGCCACGCGGGACCAGAAGGCGGCACTCGGCAGGCTGTCGCCGGAGCAGGTTCCGGCGGGCGATCTTGCCGGTGAGAAGATCCTGGCGACGCTGACCTCGGCACCGGGAAACGATGCGCCGATCGGCGGGCTCAAGGTTGTCACCGAGTCCGGCTGGTTCGCCGCCCGCCCGTCGGGCACCGAGGACGTCTACAAGCTGTACGCCGAGTCCTTCCGCGGCGCCGAGCACCTCGCCGCCATCCAGGAAGAGGCCCGCGCCATCGTCGCCGCCGCCATCGCCCCCTAGCCGCGCCCCGAGGAACGTACCCCCGCGATGCGGGCTGCTTTGTTGCGTTTTCTGATCATTCCTGGGCAAGCCTGATCCCTCGGAACCTCCGGCCGCTACCGTTCCCGTGTTGGTCTTCTGAGCGGGCGGGAGCGAGCTGTGCGACGAAACTGGAAGTTCAGGTCGGCGGGGATCGCGGGCGCGTTGCTGCTGGCCACCGGTGGCGTGCTGCTGGCGGGGAGCGGCACGAGCGCCAGGGCCGACGCCGTCATCTCACTGCCCGCCAGCGTGACCTACCTGAACCAGACGCTGCCCGACACGCTCGGCGGCAACGGCTACGTGTTCATCGCGGCCGAAGGCGGGATCATCGTCTGCAATGTCGCCGGGCAGCAGCTCACGACCGTCGACGCCGCGGACGGGATCGGCGCGCTCGCGCTCTCCCCGGACGGCGCCACCCTGTACGCCTCGGTCAACTCGGGAGCCAATGCGGGCTCCGTCGCGGCCATCACGGTGTCGTCGATCGCCAGCGGGCCGGTGAAGCAGACCTTCTACCCGCTTGCGGCGGGCGACCAGCCGGGATCCCTGGCAGCGCAGAGCGGCAAGGTGTGGGTCGCCTACAGTTCGACGGTGGCCGCCGTCACTACCGTGGCGATCGGCGCCATCAACCTGGCGGACAACGGCACGTTCGAGCCCGCCGCGGCGCCCGGCACCTGGGATAAGTCGGTGGACCTCGCCGCCGACCCGCAGGACACCGGCGTGCTCGTCGCGGTCTCGTATGATTCCCCGTCCGAGGCCGCCAGCTACAACACCGGAACCGACCCGGCCACGCCGATCGCCGCGCAGGGCGCACTCGGCTCTGGCGGGAACGCGTGCACCTACCTCGGCGAGGTCGCGGTCGTGCCCGGCGGCCAGCGGTTCGCGGCCGGCTGCGACGGGCCCGGCAGCGTGCAGGAGTACGGCACCGCGGACCTCGCCACCGGGGTAGCCGCCTACAACGCCAATGGCGCCGGCACCTCGCAGGCCATCGCGGTCGCGGTGGACGCCGACGGGTCCGTGGCGGTCGCCAACCGGACCAGCATCTACGTCTACAAGGCGAACGGGACCCTGCTCAACACCTTCGCGGTCACCACGGGCAACAAGACGGACGAGGCCTACGGCCTTGAGTGGGTGGACACCGCGGGCGGGCCGAGCCTCGCCGCCGTGTCCCAGTCGGTCACGGCGAAGACCTACACGGTGCAGATCTTCAGCAAGGCGGAGCTGCTGCGGCCGACGGTGAAGTTCTCCGCCACCGCCAAGACCGCCTTCGGCAAGCCGGTAAAGCTCACCGGCTTCTCGCTGCTCCCCGGCGGAGCGGCGGACACGGCCCCGGTCAGCATCAAGAGGACCGGTCCGGGCGGCACGGTGACCGTCAAGACCGTCACGCCGTCGAGCGCCGGCGCCTTCACGGCCACCGACACGCCCACGGCTGTGGGCAGCTACACCTACACGGCGACGAGCGGCGCCACGTCGGTCGCCGCGAAGGCCACGGTCGTCAAGGACACCCCCGCGCTGACGCTCACCCCGGCCAGTTCCACGGTCGGCTACAACAGCGTGGTGCACCTGACCGCCACCCTCGGCGCCACCCACGGCAACCGAGCAGTGACGATCTACGCGCAGGTCAACGGCGGGAAGAGCAGGGTCCTCGCGAGCGGCAAGGTCAACGGCAAGGGCCAGCTGTCCGTCGCCTGGACCGCACTGCGGAGCAGCACCTTCCTCGCCAAGTTCGCCGGCGACGCGGATGACGTCGCGGTCAGCGCCGCCGCCGCCGCGTCGGTCCGCGCGCAGGTCACCGAGACGCTGAGCGGGCAGTACGGCACCAAGAAGTCCGGCGGCACCACCTACCGGCTCTACCACCACACCGGCAAGGTCACCGTCGCCGCGACGGTGACGCCCGGCCACCCTGGCGAGTGCGTCAAGGCGGAGCTGCAGGTGTTCGCCAACGGCGCCTGGCACGCCAGCACCACGACCGCCTGCACGAAGCTCAGCGCCACGAGCAAGGCGACGGTCCGCCTCGCACTCGGCATGGCGCGGCTCGGCGTCCCGTACCGGGTCCGCGCCGATTACGTCAGCGGCAGCAAGACCAATGCGAGCGGCGACAGCGGCTGGCTGTACCTCATGGTGGAGAAATAGGGGATACCGGAGTCACCACGAACCCGTTCGGGATATTCCAGATCTCTATCCCGAACGGGTTCGGTTATCACGCCCACGCCAACGTCGTCACCCGGCCGGGCGGAAGCTGTCGAGCAGCCTGTCCAGCATCTCCCGCTGCCTTTCCGCGGTGACACGGTCGGCGTACAGCACGCGCTGCGCGCTGAGCCCGTCGATCAGCACGAGCAGCTGGTGGGCCGCCAGGTCGATGTCCAGGCCGTCGCGGAGCTCGCCCTGCTCGCCCGCATGGGCGAGGTGCGCGCGCAGCCGGCGGGCGAACCGGTCGAACTCGGCGTTCTGCACCGTGCGCATCTCTGGGTTGCCGAGGGCCCGCCCCCAGAAGCTGATCTCGATCCGCGCCTCGAGGTCACGCTCGTCGTCGAGCGGCAGCGCCTCGAGCATGATCACGCGCAGCGCCGCTAGCCCGGTCAGGCCGGCCGCGCTGGTCTCCATCCGGGCCGCGACCCGGCGGTGTGACAGCACGAGCGCCGAGCCGAGGATGTCGGCCTTGTCGTCGAAATAGTGTGCGAGGATGCCTGGCGAGCAGTGCGCCTCCCGGGCGATGGCCCGGACGGTCGCCTTCGCGATGCCGTCGCGCGCGATCACCCGCCAGGTGGCGGACAGGATCTCGTCGCGCCGCTCATCCCAGTTGACGATCTTTGGCATGGCCCACAGACTCCCACTACCGGTTCTGGCCTAACTCTGTTTTTTTATCGGACGTCCGTCTAATATCCCCTCAACGTACCGCACGGACCCCGAGGAACCGCCGATGACAAGCGAACCGCGCAGCACCCGGGTGACCGGGCTGCTTGGCCAGGTCACGGTGCTCGGTGCGCACATTCTCGACGTGCTGGGCAGGCCGGTCGAGGTGATACCGCCCGGCCAGGGCGGCGCCCGGCTCACCGAGATCAAGGCCACCGCCGCGGGCACGGCGGCAGGCACGGGCGTGGACCTGGCCAAGCTGGGCGCCGAGGTGCACGCGATCGGCGCGATCGGCGACGACCTGATAGGCGACGTGGTCGTCGCCGCGATGACCAGGCACGGCGTGGACACCGGCGGGCTAAGCCGCAAGAGCGCGGCGCAGACATCGGCCACCATCCTGCCGATCAGGCCCAACGGCGAGCGCCCCACGCTGCACGTGCCCGGCGCGACGTCGCTGCTCGAACTGGCCGACGTGGACCTGTGGCGGGTGCGCGGCAGCCGGGCGCTGCTCGTCGGCGGGCCTGACGCGCTCGGCGGCTTCGCCCGCGACGGGCTGCCTCAGGTGATCGCGGCGGCGCGGGACGGGGGGGTGCTTGTCGCCGTCGACGTGCTGCATCCAGGCAGCCCGCGCGACCTGGAGCGGATCTGCGATGTCCTCGCCGCGGCCGACTGGTTCCTGCCGAACGGCGACCAGCTTCTCGCGCTCACCGGCCGCGACGACCTGACGGCGGCCATCGAGGACATGCTGGCGCTCGGCGCCGGCGGCGTGGCCGTCACCTGCGGCGCGGACGGCTGCCTGGTCGCCTGGCGCGGCGGCGGCGCCCCGGTGGCGCTGCCCGCCATCAAGGTCGACGTGGTGGACACCACTGGCTGCGGCGACGGCTTCACCGCGGGCATGCTCGCCGGGCTGCTGCTCGGCGTGGCCCCGGTCGACGCCGCGTGGCTCGGCATCGCCTGCGGGGCGCTCGTCGCCACCGGCCTCGGTTCCGACGCCGGCATCGACAGCCTCGGCCAGGCGCTCGCCTTCCTGTCCCGCGAGCAGCCGGCCGTGGCTGGCCGGATCGCCGCCGCCGCGATCGCGCGGCGGTCAACTCACCACGAAGTAGAGGAGCAGGTCCATGACTGAGCAGCCCCGCGTGACGGCAGAGCACACCGCCGACAAGCGGCTGCGGGAGCGCGCGCGGGCCGTCATCCCCGGCGGGATGTACGGGCACCAGTCGACCGCGCTGCTGCCCGGCGCCTACCCGCAGTTCATGCGCGGCGGCCGCGGCGCGCGGATCTGGGATGTGGACGGCAACGAGTACATCGACCTGATGTGCAGCTACGGGCCCGTCGTGCTCGGCCACCAGCACCCGCGGGTGGAAGAGGCGGCGGCGGCGCAGGCGGCGCTCGGCGACTGCCAGAACGCGCCCGGCCCGGTCATGGTGGACCTCGCGGAGCTGCTGGTGCGGACCGTACGGCACGCGGACTGGGCGATGTTCGCCAAGAACGGCACCGACGCCACCACCATGTGCTGCACGATCGCCCGGGCGCGGACCGGGCGGCGCAAGATCCTGGTGGCGACCGGTGCGTATCACGGCGCGGCGCCCTGGTGCACGCCCCGGCCGGCCGGCGTCACGCCGCAGGACCGCGAGAACCTCGGCTACTACACCTACAACGACATGGAAAGCGTCCGGCAGGCCGCCGCCGCGGCGGGCGACGACCTGGCAGGCATCCTGGTCAGCCCGTTCAAGCACGACGCCGGGTACGACCAGGAACTCGTCGACCCCGGGTTCGCCCGCGGTCTGCGCGCGCTGTGCGACGAGACCGGGGCCGCGCTCATCCTCGACGACGTGCGCTGCGGGTTCCGGCTCCACCTGGGCTCGAGCTGGGAGCCCGTGGGCGTGGCGCCCGACCTGTCGGCCTGGAGCAAGGCGATCGCGAACGGGCACGCGCTCGCCGCGGTGCTCGGCAACGACGCGTTCCGCGACGGTGCCCGCCAGCTATTCGTCACGGGCTCGTTCTGGTTCTCCGCGGTCTCGATGGCGGCGGCGATCGCCACCATCACGGCGCTTGCCGAGGAGCGGGCGGTCGAGGCGATGGAGCGGTCGGGTGCCGAGCTGCGCGACGGGATCCTGGCGCAGGCGCACTCGTGGGATCTCCCGATCAGCTACACCGGCCCGGACGTGATGCCCTACCTCTCCTTCGCGGGCGACGAGGACCACCGGCTCGGCGACGTGTTCGCGGAGCACGCCCTGCGCGGCGGCGTCTACCTGCACCCGCGGCACAACTGGTTCGTCTCCGCCGCGATGACCGGCGACGACATCGCCCGGGCGCTTGAGGCGACGGACCGGGCGTTCGCCGCGGTCCGCAAGCAGATCGGCAACTGAAGGAAACAGGAAGAGCAGCAGTACGAGTGAGATAGCCAGTCAGAAAGTAGGTCACCATGTCCAACAGAGCAGCGGCCGGCGTACAGCCGGCGGCGGACTCGCCCGAGTCGCTACTCGAGCGGGCCGGCTACAAACCGGAACTGCGGCGGTCGCTCCGCTTCTTCTCGATGTTCGCGATCGCCTTCTCGGTCATCTCGATCACCACGGGAATCTTCCTGAATTACGGGTTCGGCCTGGCGTACTGGGGGCCCGCCTCCATCTGGACGTGGCCGATCGTCGGCGTCGGCAACCTGGCGATCGCCCTGGTCGTCGCCGAGCTCGGCACCCGCATCCCGCTGGCCGGCTACGCCTACCAGTGGAGCGCCCGGCTGGTGAACCCCAGCTACGGCTGGTTCGTCGGCTTCGCCGGACTGCTCTACATGGCGGTCGGCGGCGGCGCGATCATGCTGCAGGTGGCGGCGCCGCTGCTGCTCAGCGAGTTCAACGTGGACAACCCGAGCTCGCACCTGGTGCTCGCGGTGGCGATCATCCTGATGCTGCTGCCGGTGGTGATCAACCTCATCAGCATCCAGGTGGCTGCCCGGGTCAACAACATCGCGGTGTTCACCGAGATCATCGGGACCGTGGTGTTCGGCGTGCTGCTCCTCGTGCTGTGGGGCGTCAAGTCGAAGCCCGCGCCGTACGGCGCGAGCATTCTCACCAACACGACCTCCGTCTTCCACAACCCGACGTGGTACGCCTTCACCCTGGCCGGGCTGCTCGGCGCCTTCACCCTGGTCGGGTTCGAACTCGCCGCCGACATGTCGGAGGACGCGGTGGACCCTCGCCGCAGCGTGCCGCGCGGCGTGCTGTGGGCAGTGCTCGGCTCCGTCGTGCTCGGCATGGTCGCGCTGATCGGCTTCACGCTCGCCATCCCCGACCTGAAGACCGTCGAGGAGGCGCCGCTGCCGCTGCTCGCGATCGCGGGCTACTGGCTGCCGTCCGGCCTGGTTAAGGTCTTCGTGGCGTTCGTGGTCTTCTCGATGTTCTCGATCCTGGTCGTGGGCAGCGGCGCGCAGGCCAGGCTGGTCTTCTCGCTGTCGCGGGACAACATGCTGCCGTTCTCCGGCGCGCTGCGTAAGGTCAACAAGCGCAGCCAGACGCCGGTGGTGGCGCTGGTGGTCTTCGGCGTGATCGACCTCGGCGTGATGATCTACGGGTACAACCAGCCAAGCTCGTTCGGCACGCTCGTCGGCGCGACCGCGATCATCCCCTACATCATCTACTTCCTGATCACCCTGGCCTACGCGGTCAAGCGGCGCACCACGGAGAGCCTGCCAGGCGCGTTCTCCCTCGGCCGCTGGGCGTGGCCAGTCATCGGCTTCGTGCTCGTCTACACCGTGGTGATCATGGTGGCGCTGTCGTTCCCCTCGCCGTTCCACGGCTCGGACAAGATGCTCGGCTACGCCCTGATTCTGGCCGCGCTCTGGTACTTCGGCGGCCTGCTGCGGCGGCTCAGGAACGGGACCGCGGGGGTGAAGCCGGTCGACGACCTGGCCGGCAATCAGTAACCCGCTGTCGGCGGACTGAGCCCCGACGGCCGATGGAGTGAGGCGGCCGTCGGGGCTCACCGCTGTGCACAGGGCACTCGCCGGGGGGCTTGGGGGGCGTCCCCGGGCAAGCAGGGCCGTTGCGCGCCTACTATGTCCCGGTCAGCGTTGACCAGTGACCGTCCGGAGCGGCTCGTGATGTTTCCCCGCCTGTTCAGCCCGCTCGCCATCGGCTCGGTGACCTTGCGGAACCGCATCGTCTCCTCCGGCCACGACACCGTCATGGCGGAGCACGGGCAGATCACCGACCGGCTGATCGCCTACCACGAGGCCCGCGCCCGGGGCGGAGCGGGCCTGATCGTGGTCCAGGTCGCGGGCATCCACGAGACGGCCAGGTACACCAGCCACGTGCTGATGGCGACCGACGACTCCTGCGTGCCCGGCTACCGCGCGCTTGCCGAGGCGGTCGCGCCGCACGGCACCCTGCTGTTCGGCCAGCTCTTCCACCCAGGCCGGGAGGTCATGGACCTGGATGACGGCACGCTGACCGTGGCGGTCGCGCCGTCGGCGGTGCCGACCGAGCGGTTCCGCGTCATGCCGCGGCCGCTGCGGCTCGCCGAGATCCGCGAGATCATCGACGGGTACGGCCAGGCCGCCGCCCGGCTGCGCCGGGCAGGCCTTGATGGCGTGGAGATCGTCGCCAGCCACGGCTACCTGCCGTCGCAGTTCCTCAACCCGGCGGCCAACCTGCGCACCGACGCCTACGGCGGCAGCGCGGAGAACCGGCTCCGCTTCCTGCGTGAGGCCTTCGAGTCGGTCAGGCGGCACTGCGGGCCCGATTTCCCCGTCGGCCTGCGCATCTCCCTCGACGAGCGTGACCCGTCGGGCCTGCCCGCCGACATCGCGTTCGCGGCGAGCGTTTCGCTAGCCGGCGAGGGACTTGCCGACTACCTGAGCGTCACCACCGGGACCTCCGCCTCGCTGGCCGGCTCCGACCACATCGCGCCGGACATGAGCAACGCCAGCGGCTACCTTGCGCCGCTGGCCGGGAAGCTGCGCGCGGCGGTCCGCGTGCCGGTGCTCGTCGCCGGACGGATCAACCAGCCGCAGGAGGCGGAGCACATCATCGCCGACGGCCAGGCCGACGCCTGCGTGATGACCAGGGCGATGATCTGCGACCCGGAGATGCCCGCCCTCGCGGCAGCCGGGCAGACCGACGACATCCGCGCCTGCATCGGCTGCAACCAGGCCTGCATCGGGCATTTCCACCTCGGGTTCCCGATCTCCTGCATCCAGCACCCGGAGACCGGCCGCGAGCGGCTTTACGGCATCAGGCGGCGCGCGGACCGGCCCAAGAACGTCATGATCGTCGGCGGCGGCCCGGCCGGACTGAAGGCCGCCGCCGTCGCCGCCGAGCGCGGCCACGACGTCACCCTGTACGAGGCGGCGGGCCGGGTCGGCGGGCAGGTGCTGGTCGCCGAGCGGCTGCCCGGCCGCGAGGAGTTCGGCGGCGCGATCACCAACCTGTCCCGCGAGGTCGCGCGGGCCGGCGTGGCCATCCGGCTGCGCACCACCGTGGACCTGCCCGCCGTCCAGGCGCAGTCACCGGATCTGGTGGTCGTCGCCACCGGGGCGCGGCCCTACCGGCCGCCGCTGGAGATCATGGACAGCCCGTGGATCGCCGACGCCTGGGACGTTATCCGCCGGCCGGAGTCCGCTCCGCCGGGGAAGATCGTGGTGGCCGATTTCCGCGGCGACTGGGTGGGCCTGGGCACCGCGCGGCTGCTCGCCGCCGCCGGGCACGAGGTGATCCTCGCAGTGCGCGGCTACGCGGCGGGCGAAAGCCTGCAACAGTATGTCCGCGACCGCCTGCTCGCCGCCATCTCCAGGCAGCGGATCACCGTGCTGCCCCTGGTGCGCCCGTTCGGCGCCGACGACGACACGGTCTACCTGCAGCACGTGCTGACCGATGAGCCCGTCCTGGTCGCAGGAGTCGCGGGCCTGGTGCTCGCCTGCGGCTCGTCGCCGGCGAACGAGCTGCTTGACACGCTCGACTCGGCAGGAGTTCCCGCGCTCGGCATCGGCGACTGCCTGGCGCCGCGCACCGTCGAGGAGGCGGTGCTCGAGGGCCTCGTCGCCGCGTCCGGCATCTGACCTCCGCGGCGCCTGGGCGCCTAGCCCGAGACCTGCCGGCGCCGATCGCCGCGGCAGTGATGCTGGGCACGGTCGCCGCCGTGCGTTATCGTCGGGGCCGACGCACAGGAGCAGCCATGACTTCCACCGCACCCGCCACTTCCCAGGTCTCGCAGGAAGACTTCGCCGAGATTCTCGCCGCCACCCGCGAGTTCGTCAGGACCCGGGTGATCCCGCGGGAGAACGAGATCATGGAAGCCGACGCCATCCCCGCCGACCTGCGGGCGGCCGCGGCCGAACTCGGCCTGTTCGGTTTCGCGATCCCGCAGGACCACGGCGGGCTTGGCCTGGACCTGATGCAGGACGTCGAGCTCGCCATGGAGCTCGGCTACACCAGCCTGGCGCTGCGCTCGATGTTCGGCACCAACAACGGCATCGCCGGGCAGGTGCTCGTCGGCTACGGCACCGCGGCGCAGCAGGCGGCATGGCTGGAGCGGATCGCCTCCGGCGAGGTCGTCGCCAGCTTCGCCCTCACCGAGCCGGGGGCCGGGTCGAACCCGGCGGGGCTGCGCACCCGCGCGGTCCGCGACGGCGACGACTGGGTGATCAGCGGCTCCAAGCGGTTCATCACCAACGCGCCGACCGCCGGGCTGTTCATCGTCTTCGCCCGCACCCGCGAGGCAGCCGGCAGCGACCCGGGCATCGCGGTGTTCCTCGTCCCGGCCGGGCTGCCCGGCCTGCACGTCGGGCCGCACGACCGCAAGATGGGCCAGGAAGGCTCATGGACCGCGGACGTCACGCTGGACAGCGTCCGGGTCGGCGCGGACGCGCTGGTCGGCGGCTCGGAACAGGTCGGCTACCAGGCCGCGATGTCGTCGCTGGCCCGCGGCCGGGTGCACATCGCCGCGGTCGCCGTCGGCGCCGCGCGCCGCGCCCTTGACGAGTCGGTGGCCTACGCCGCCACAGCCACCCAGGGCGGCACCCCGATCGGCGACTTCCAGCTGGTGCAGGCGCACCTGGCCGACATGCAGACCGGCGTGCTGGCCGGCGAGGCCCTGGTGCGCGAGTGCGCGCGCAAGTACCAGACGGGTGAGGATCAGCGGATCAGTCCGTCGGTCGCCAAGCTGTTCTGCACCGAGATGGCCGGCCAGGTCGCCGACAAGGCCATCCAGGTCCACGGCGGCACCGGCTACATGCGCGAGGTCCCCGTCGAGCGGATCTACCGCGACGTCCGCCTGCTCCGCCTCTACGAGGGCACCAGCGAAATCCAGCGCCTCATCATCGGCGGCGGCCTCATCCGCAACGAAAAGCGCCGCCTGAAGCCCCAATAGCTCCGGCAGCACGGTCAACCGGGTCAATAAGTGGGCGCGTTAGGCCCTATCTCGGACCGTGTCCGCGCGCCCGCTGTCCTCGCCCGCCCCGCTGGTCACCCCGATCCCGGGAGCATCGCCGACCTCGCTGGTCACGTCCAGCGCTCCTCACCGGTCCCGTCAAACGCCGCCGGTCTCTCTGGTCCTGGCGGCCTCGCCGCGCCGGCAATGATCACGGAACTTCGGATTTCAACGGAACTTCTCTACCTGAATCGGGTAGAGAAGTTCCGCCAGGATCGGATTTTCCGTGATCAACGGCCCCGTATGCGGGAATTGCCGGGTTCGCCAGAATTCTGGCGCCCCGGCGTCCCGCGGCACTCCGCCGGGGCGCCGGCCGCCCAACGCACACGCGCACCTCCACGAAGGGCGGTCCGCTGGCGGTGGCAGTTCGGTTGCGACCCACCCGTACGTGTCGCCCATCACGGCACTTATGCCCCACCAGGGTTCGCATGCCTCTCAGGCACCTGATATTAATGAGAGGCGCGAAAAGCGGTCTAGACCACTCGAACCCCCAGGTCACGAGCGGCCGGCTGCGGTCCAGCGCCGAAACCCATCGTGAGGTCGCCTCCGGCGGAGGTGGCTGGCTGCCGCGTGCCGTGACGGGCTCATGGTGCGCGAAAGGAGAGATACCTGTGATCACCGGGATCACCGAGATCTCACATATAACCACTAAACAGGACATGTCTCGATGGACCCGGGCGCACGCCGATGTGCCGGGCATCACATGGTCGGTTTTCGCCGGACCGGGCGGGACCATGATCATCGTCGAGCACGCCGAAGACCGCTGCTCGCTGAACCGGGCTGACGACGTGCACGAGGTCGCCGCCACCCCGGCCGACAGCGCAGGCAGAGTCGGCCGGGCCCGCGCAAGCGCCTGAAGATCTCGCACGCCGGGCGACGCGGCTAGAGGTCGCGTCCCGATTCCGCTAGGCTCCCTGTCGCGATAGGGCGGAGGGCACCATGCAGACTTTGCTTCCCGGAATCACCATGGAGCGGGTGCCCACGCGCCGGCTGACCACGGCCGTGCTTTCCGTGGCCGGGCGTACCGGGCGGCCCGTGCTTTTCGTGCACGGCAACGTATCTTCATCGCTGTTTTGGCAGCCCCTCATGCTCGCCCTGCCGGAGCGTTACCGGCCGCTCGCGGTGGACCTGCGCGGCTTCGGCGACACCGACCCGGAAGCGGTGGACGCGACCCGTGGCCTCGGCGACTACGCCGACGACCTCGCCGCCCTCATCGAGGCGCTTGAGCTGAACTCGGTGCACCTCGTCGGCTGGAGCATGGGCGGCGGCGTTGTCCTGCAGTACCTGACCGAGCGGCCCGCCGAGCACGCGGCCGCCTCGGTGACCCTGGTCGCCCCGGTCTCACCGTTCGGCTTCGGCGGCACCTACGGGGTGGACGGCACGCTCTGTGACCCGGACGGCGCGGGTTCCGGCGCCGGCGGGGTCAACCCCGACTTCGTGGCGCGCCTCGCCGCAGGCGACCGGGGCGCGGACAGCCCCACCTCGCCGCGGCAGGTGCTGCTCGCGCACTACGTGAAGCCGCCATTCGTTCCGGATGAGCTCGACATCTTTGTGGAGTCGATGCTGTCCACCAGGACTGGTGACGACCATTACCCGGGCACCTCCCGGCAGGCGCCGGGCTGGCCGGGCTTCGCACCGGGCGACCGCGGTGTGCTGAACACGATGGCGCCCACCCATTTCCGCATCGAAGGCCTTGACGCGCTCGACCCCAAGCCGCCGGTGCTGTGGGTGCGCGGCGCCGACGACGTGATCGTGTCGGACACCTCGCTGTACGACTTCGGGTACCTCGGCTCGCTCGGGGCCGTCCCAGGCTGGCCGGGCCCCGATGCCTGGCCGCCGCAGCCCATGGTGGCGCAGACCCGCGGCCTGCTCGACGGCTACGCCGCCGCCGGCGGCCGGTACCGCGAGGTGGTCTTCGCGGACTCAGGCCACGGACCGCACCTCGACCAGCAGGCCCAGTTCCTCGCCGCCCTTGAACCGCACCTCGCGCAGGCGTAGCCGGGAGCTTCAGTCGCCCAGCTGGGCCGGGCTCATGTTGGCGCCGCTGATGACGACGGCGACGCGCTCACCGGGCGCCGGCTTGTACGCGCCGGAGAGCAGCGCCGCGACGCCGACCGAGGCGGCAGGCTCGGCGGCGATGCGCGCCGACTGCCACAGCGTGCGCTGCGCCCCGCGGATGGCGTCATCGTCGACGAGCACCACGTCCTCAACATAGGCCTGGGTGATCGGGAAGACCAGCTGGCCGACCTGGCGCGGCGCGAGGGCGTCCACCGCGATGCTGCCGGCGGGCGCGTCGACGGGCGCGCCTGCCGCCCGGGCGTAGGCGAGCGTCGGCGCGCCGTCCGGCTCCACCCCGATGACCTTGACGGTGCCCGTGAAATACGAGGCGATCCCGGCGATGAGACCGCCGCCGCCCACCGGAACGAGCACCGTGTCGAGCGGCCCGGCCTGCTCGGCAAGCTCGAGGGCAAGCGTGGCCTGCCCGAGTATGGTTTCCCGCTGGTCGTAGGCGTGCACGCTCATCGCACCCGACGAACCGATCCACTGCTCAGCCGCCGCGAGCGCGTCGGCGTAGCGATCGCCCGCGATCACCAGGTCCGCCAGCTGCCTGATGCGCTCGATCTTGGCGGGAGCGGAGACCGTGGGCACGAAGATCCTGGCCGGAATGCCAAGCCGGTGCGCCGCATACGCGACGGCCACCCCGTGGTTGCCACCGGACGCGGCCGCCACCCCGACCGCAGGCACCTCCCGCAGCAGCAGGTTAGTGAACGCACCGCGTGCCTTGAACGAGCCAGCGCACTGCAACTGCTCAAGCTTGAGCGTCACCGGCCCGGCCAGGTCCACCTCCACAACCGGCGTGCGACGCACATAAGGCCGGATCGTCTCATACGCCCGCTGAATCTCGTCCAGGGAAATCACCAGCCACCGCCCTCCGTCACCATCACCGTTTCCGCCCGCCGGTCATAGTGGATCGTTACGAGGGTCCTGATCCTCTCAACGATCCACTATCTCCCAGATGCCGGACGGGTCACTGTCTCAGCCCCTCCGATTCCAGCTCATTCTGGTGGCAGCCGCGCGATCAGGCTGGAGAGCTCGGAGCGCAGTGCCCTTGCATCAGCCTTGTCGACGCCGAGCCTGGTCGAGAACTCCCAGTCCTCGACGGCTTCGATGGCCTCATTGACGCTTCCCGCCAGAAGCAGCAACTCTGCGCGTGTGACGTGGAGAACGATCTGATCCGACCTGTCATGCTGTGCGAGTTCACCTGTCAAGGAGCTGCCTGACGTGACCGCCTAGCCATCTCGCAAGCCCTTCTTTGCCTGAACGGCAACGACCTGCCACTGCACCCGCGACTGGGTGAGCATCCCGGCGCGCGGTAACTAAATGCTACTCAATAGATGCTAAAAGTGACAATCCGGAGAATAGCAACTCCTGCCGTCGGTCACGGTGATCATCGCGGTTAGGCCTGCCTAGGGACCGACGCGTTCACTCGTCCGGGTAGCGCAGGCCGATCTGCTGGCGGATCTCGTCGAGAGTGGCCATGATCGCCACGGTCTCCTCCGGCGGCAGGATGTCGCCGGCGATCCGGCCCTCGCCGACCAGGCGCTCCGCCTCGGCCGCCTGGAAGTGCATGCCGCGTCCGTTGACGGCCGGGCGGAACTCCTCGGTCAGCGCGCCAGTCGCGTCGTAGACCCGCAGCCCGGTCGCGGTGTACCAGACACTGTCGAGTTCGATGCGGCCCTCGGTGCCAAGGACCACGGCGACGTTCGGGCCGCGCGTGGTGCTCGCCGAGTAGGTCGTGGCGATCTGCCCGCCCGCGTAGCGGAACATGGTCGCCACCTGCGCGTCGGCGCCGGTCTCCTTGAACGTGGCGACCGCCTGGACCGACTGCGGCGTTCCGAACAGCTGCGAGGCGAACGAGATCGGATAGATGCCGAGGTCGAGCAGCGCGCCGCCGCCGAGTTCGAGGGCGTTGAGCCGGTGGGCGGGGTCGTTCGGCAGCAGCTGGGTGTGATCCGCGCTCATCGAACGGATCTCCCCGATCGTCCCCGCCGCCAGGATTTCCCTGAGCCGGACCATGTGCGGGAGCCAGCGCGTCCACATCGCCTCGAGCACGAGCAGTCCGCGCTCCGCGGCCAGCGTCACGAGCCCCTGCGCCTGCGCCGCGTTCAGCGTGAACGGCTTCTCGACCAGCACGTGCTTGCCCGCGTTGAGCGCGAGCGCCGCGTTCGGGTAGTGCCAGGGGTGCGGGGTGGCGACGTAGACGATGTCGACCGTGGGGTCGGCGACCAGCGCCTCGTAGCTCGCGTGCGCGGCCGGCAGGCCGAAGTGCGCCGCGAACCGGTCGGCGCTCTCCTGGGTGCGCGACCCGACCGCCGCCACGGTATGCCCGTTGAGCAGCAGGTCGGCGGTGAACTGGCGGGCGATGCCGCCGGTGCTGATGATTCCCCAGCGCAACGCCGTCATAATGACCCGCCCTCGATGATGATCGAACACACCTTGCCGTCGTCCGTCACCTGGCGATCGTAGTACTCCCCGCGGAAAGCGCGACGCCGGGCGGCCGGTCGAAACCGCCCGGCGAAGGGCAGCCGCTTACATTCCGTGGCGCGCCAGGAACGCGGCCGTGCGCTCCGGCGTCGCCAGGATGTCCCACTGGCGTTCCGGCTGGTTGAAGTTGTTGGTGAACTCGTCCGCGACGGCCGGGTTCTGCGACATCGCGCCGAGCAGCTGGAGCAGGTGCGGCGCGGGCGGCAGCCCGATCATGAGGTTTGTCCAATCGGAGATGGCCCGCACCCGGTTGGCGCGGCGGGCGGCGACCTTCTGCGCGAACCGTTCGTCGAAGTTCTGGTCCTCGGTGATCACCTGGCCGAGTTCCCAGGCTGAGTAGGAGGCCGAGTTCGCGCCCTGGCCCACGACCGGGTCCACGACCGAGTGCGCGTCGCCGAGCGCCATCACCACCCTCCCGTTCGGCAGGATGGCGTAGTCCTCGCGCAGCACCGGGGTCACGGCGCCCTGGAGCAGGTCGTTAGGGCCAGTCAGCCTGAACCGGGCGGTGTCGATCCGCGCGAAGACCTCCGGGTGGTGCGTGCGGACCTTCTCGAGCACCAGCTGCTCGAACGCCGCCGGGTCCTCGTCGTACTTGGCGTCGGCGAGGATCTCGGTGTCGCCGCCCGGCACGTTCTCGAACAGCAGCACGGTGACGTGCCCGTTGGCGGAGAACGTGGGAATCTCAAGCAGTTCGCCGTGCGGCGGCGCGATGCTCATCGTCACGCCCTTGGGCTCCGACGGGGCGATGCCGTGGTACAGCCCGGCGGACAGCCGCCGCATCGGCCGGCTGTAGGGGGACTTGCCGGGGATGACAGGGAACATCGCGCTCGTGCCGCCCTTGCCGGTGGCGACGACCACGAGGTCGTACTGCTCCGACAGGCGCACGATCTCTTCGGGGATGACCAGGTGCCCGGCACGGAAGTCACCGCCGCGCTCCTGGAAGTCGGCAAGAAGTCGCGGCAGGTAGACCCGGTAGTCGATGGCCCTCGACGGCGCGCCGAACGCTCCGGGGAAGGACAGCGGCTGCGGCCCGCCAATGTAGTGGTGGTGGCAGAAGTACCCGTACTCCGCCAGATCCCAGTGGTCGACGCCGAGCGCTTCCTCGCGCTTCACGGTCGTGTTGTGGTGCGCGACCGTGTTCAGCATCCTGCCGCTGGCAAGCTGCGCGGCCGTCTGGTCGCTGTAAAGGGTGACGGGGATTGCCTGCTGCTGCAGCAGCAGGGCCAGGTGCAGTCCCGCGACCCCTGATCCGACGATGGCGATGCCTGAAGACGGTGTACCACCAGCCATGGATGGTGCCTCTCTGTGTGAGCCCATTCGAGGACCTTCGCCTCAATATTCGCTCGCGTGCCCGCGCAAATCGAGATCTTGCTTTCGCGTGGAGATTGCCAAATAAGACCTCGTGCCCGAGGCGGTCACGCCACGTCTGACCAGCCCCACGCGCCCCGGCGGCCTCGTCTACCTCCCCATGGCGGCATTGATCACGGAACTTTGTATTTCAACGGAAATTCGCTACCCGATTCGGGTAGCGAATTTCCGCCAGGATCAGAAGTTCCGTGATCATCGTGCCCGCGAAGCCGAATCGGACCTAGACGGCCACGAGCAGCAGCCGGCTGGCCGCCGCGGTGGCGGCGGCGAGCGAGTCGAGGAAGAGCCCGCGTGCCAGCGGATCGTCGCGCAGCGCCCATAGCAGCAGGCAGTTGTTCCAGGCCAGGTCCCGCGCGCTGTTGATCGTCCAATTGCCGATCAGGTCGGCCACCGCGGCCAGGTGCCTGTCCGCCGCGAGCTCACAACTGGTCTCGAACGACTCCCTGACGGACTGCTCGGCCGCGTCGAGCAGCGTGTCGACCCTCTGGTAGTCGGCGTAATGCGGGCCGGCGTCCGGCGCGGTGCCTAGCGCCGCGCAGGTGGCGACCACCGCGAGCGGCAGGTCGTGGTTGATGTGCGCGTTCATGCCGGCCAGCGCGAACTGGATCGGCTCGATCCCGGCGGCTGACCGCCGGTCCACGAGCGGCTGCCACGCCAGCGGCACCGAAGACGGATCCGACAGCGCGTCCACCGCGGTGAAGTACAGGTTCGCGAAGGTGACGTCGAGCTGGCTCATGAAGCCGGCGTCGGCGAAGAACCCCTGCGTAAGCGAGGCGCTCACTTGCCTGGTCACGTCCAGGTACATGCGGTTGAAGCAGGCGATCCCGTCCGTCGCGGGAAGCGCCGCCCCGATCGCCTCCATCCGGGCGATCGCGTCGGCGACCGAGACCGCCGGCGTGTCAGGCACCGGCAAAGCGAGTGACATGGCGATCACTATAGGCCGGCCAGGACCTGCAACCGACCTGCACCTTGGCCGGCAACGTGCCGGCAACCGGGCGCTCACACCCTGTTGCTTGGCACGCATCCGCAACGGCTGCACCAGCGGTAACACAGCACACAGGCTGGCCAAAACGACGGATTCCGTTGTGGAACTTCGAAGTTGATGTAATATCCCCGCTTACAGGCATCCTCGGATGTGGAATTAGTGGGCTAAACCCCGGACTGCAACGGGTCCCGGAGGGCGATAGATGACACAGACACGCGAGTCGGCCAGCCCCGAGCAGGCGACCGAGACGCTCCCCGCCATCGAACTGGCTGGGATCTACAAGGAGTTCAGCTCCCACGGCGACGTGGTGCAGGCCGTGGCAGGCATCGACCTGGAGATCGGTGTCGGGGAGTTCTTCTCGCTCCTTGGGCCGTCCGGTTGCGGTAAGACCACCACGATGCGGATGATCGCGGGCTTCGAGGAGCCCACCCGCGGTGAGGTCAAGCTTTACGGGAAGAGCGTCCTCGGGGTGCCGCCGAACAAGCGTGACGTGAACATGGTGTTCCAGTCCTACGCGCTGTTCCCGCACATGAGCGTGTTCGAGAACGTCGCCTTCGGGCTGCGGCGCAAGGGCGTCGCCAAGGACGAGGTGACCAAGCGGGTCGGCGAGATCATCGAGACCGTCGGCCTGGCCGGCCGGGAGAAGCGCCGTCCCCGGGAGCTGTCCGGCGGACAGCAGCAGCGGGTCGCGCTTGCCCGTGCCCTGGTGAACCGGCCGCGGGCGCTGCTGCTCGACGAGCCGCTCGGCGCGCTTGACCTCAAGCTCCGCCAGGCCATGCAGGTCGAGCTCAAGCGGATCCAGCGCGAGGTCGGCATCACTTTCATCTACGTGACGCACGACCAGGGCGAGGCGCTGACCATGTCCGACCGGATCGCGGTCATGAACGAGGGCAGGGTCGAGCAGCTCGGCTCGCCGCGTGCCATCTACGAGCGCCCGGCGACGCGTTTCGTGGCCGGCTTCATCGGCACCTCGAACCTGCTGTCCGGTGACGTCAAGTCGGCGTCAGGCGACCGGGCGGTCATCCTCAGCGGCGACGGCCAGCACATCGAGGTCCCGCTGCGCGAGGGCCTGTCCGCCGCCATCGGCAGTCCGGTTGAGCTCACCGTCCGGCCGGAGAAGATCGACCTCACGCTTGACGCCGCAGGCGCCGCGAGCTGCCGGCTGCGCGGCACGGTCACCGAGGTCGTCTACCTCGGCACCTCCACCAACTACAACGTCCTGACCTCGACCGGCGCCGAGATGACGGTCTTCGTGCAGAACTCCAACAACGCCGACGACGTGGCGGCGCGCGGCCAGGACGTCTGGCTGTCCTGGGAGCCCGAGCACTCCTACGCGATCGGGGCCCAATGACCGGCCTGGACCCGGCGAAGCTGCGCGGACTGGCCCAGCGCCGTAACGGCGTACCGGGCACGGAAGGCGGCATGAGCCGCCGCGGCCTGATCAAGCTCGGCGGCGCGGCGGCGGCCGGCCTGGCGCTGTCCGGCTGCGCCATCCCCGGCCTCGCCAAGATCATCACCCCGGACGAGGCCAAGGCCCAGGCGAAGGACTTCTGGCCCAAGCAGAAGGCGACAGGCCAGCTCAACTTCGCCAACTGGGCGAGCTATATCGACCCGAACCACGAGACGCTGAAGCTGTTCACCAAGGCCACCGGCATTGCGGTGAACTACCAGGAAGTCATCGAGGACGACAACTCGTTCTTCGCCAAGATCGACCCCATCCTGCGGTCCGGGCAGTACAGCGGCTACGACCTGATGGTGATCACCGATGGCTTCGAGTTCACCGACCTGGTCGAACTGCAGGAGGTGATCCCGCTCGACCACGGCATGATGCCGAACTTCAAGAAGTACGCGCTCAGCAAGTTCATGCAGGAGACCTTCGACCCGGGCAATCTGTACAGCGTGCCGTGGGCGTCGGGCATCACCGGCATCGCGTGGAACACCAAGTACATCAAGGAGCCGGTCACCAGCATCAGCGAGCTGTGGAACCCGAAGTACGCGGGCAAGATCGGCATGATGCAAGACCCGCAGGAGCTGGCGAACTTCGGGTTGTTCCGGGCCGGCATCGACCCGGACAAGTCCACGCTCAAGGACTGGAACACGGCCGCCGCGGTCCTGGACAAGCAGCGGAACGACGGGCTCGTCCGCGCCTATTACGACCAGTCCTACCTGAACGCGCTCAGCCGGGGCGACGTCTGGATCACCATGGCCTGGTCCGGGGACATCTTCCAGCAGAACCAGTCGACGGGCAACAACGACCTTGCGTTCGTGGTGCCCGCCGAGGGCGGCAACATCTGGACCGACAACATGATGATCCCCAAGCTGGCGCAGAACCCGGTCTCCGCGATGAAGATGATCGACTGGTTCTACCGGCCGGAGATCGCGACGATGCTCACCGAGAACGTGCAGTACATCAGCTCGAACTCCGCGGTGCCCACTCTGATGAAGCAGGATTCCCAGCGCAAGAAGGGCGCCAACGGCCAGGACCAGGCGACGCTGCAGGCCCTGGTCGACAGCCCGCTCGTCTTCCCGCCTGCGTCGGTGCTGAGCCGGACACGGAACTACGTCACGCCGGTTGACCCGAAGACCGCGCAGACGTTCAAGAACATCTTCAACGCGATCACCGAGGCCTGATCATGCGTGCGATTCGATCCAAGCTCACCCCGTACTACCTGATGCTGCCTGGCGGCCTGTGGCTCGCGGTGTTCTTCGCGGTGCCGATCATCATGATGATCGGGCTGTCCACGATGAGCGGGAACATCATCTCCGGCTTCGGCGAGACCTGGCAGCACTTCGGCAACTACACGTACGGCTTCACGCAGTACAAGTCGCAGTGGATACGGTCCGCTGAGTACGCGGGCCTCGGCTGCCTGATTTCCATCGCGCTTTCTTACCCGATCGCGTACTGGATCGCCTTCTACGGCGGGGCGCGCAAGTCGACCTACCTGTTCCTGCTGCTGCTGCCGTTCTTCGTCTCGTTCGTGCTGCGGACGATCGCCTGGAACTACATCCTCGGCGACCAGGGCCTGCTGCTCGACCCGCTCAAGCACCTGCACCTGGTGCCGCAGAACTTCCACATCCTGGCCACCGGCTGGGCGGTCGTCATCGGCATCGTCTACAACTACTTGCCGTTCATGATCCTGCCGATCTACGTCGCGCTTGAGCGGGTCGATCCGAAGGTCATCGAGGCGGGCAGGGATCTCTACGCCAACCCCCTGACGGTCTTCACGAAGGTGGTACTGCCGCTGTCGCTGCCCGGCGTCTTCGCGGGCGTGCTGCTCAACTTCGTGCCTGCCGCCTCGGACTACGTGAACGCCTCGGTGCTCGGCGGGACGGGGAACTCCATGATCGGAAACGTCATCTACGACCAGTACTTCGTCGTGCAGAACTATCCGCTGCAGGCCTCGCTGTCGTTCTCGCTGATGGCGATCCTGCTGATCGGCATCTTCAGTTACGCCCGGGTGCTCGGCACCGAGGACGTGCTCGAAGCGGCGGCAGTGGCATGAGCGCGGCGACTCTGGAGCGGACCTCCCACCGCAAGCCGAGCAAGAAGGTCAGGCAGCGCAGGAAGACCGGCGAGCGCCTGCTGCACTGGTTTACCTGGATCCTGATCGTCTGGCTCGCCCTGCCGATCGCCGTGGTGATCGCGTTCAGCTTCAACAACCCGCACGGCCGGTACAACTACTCCTGGACCGGCTTCACCTTCAAGTACTGGGGCTCGAAGCTGTTCGCGATCCCCGACCTGACCACCGCGATGGAGCACTCGATCGAGGTGGCCGCCGTCGCCACCATCGGCGCGACGGTACTCGGCACGCTGGTCGGCCTCGCGGTCGGCAAGTACAAGTTCCGTGGTCAGGGCGCGAGCAACCTGGTCCAGTTCGCCTGCATCTCCGCCCCCGAGGTGGTGCTCGGTTCGTCGCTCGCGACGTTCTTCCTGCAGGCGCACATCAAGGAGGGTGCGCTGACCGTGATGGCGGCGCACATCATGTTCTGCATGTCGTTCGTCGCGATCACCGTGCGGGCGCGGGTGGTCGGCCTCGACCCCTCCGTCGAGGACGCCGCCAAGGACCTCGGCGCCGGGCCGTGGGACACGTTCCGCCTGGTCACCCTGCCGATGATCTTGCCCGGCGTGATCGCGGGCGCCATGCTCGCCTTCGCGCTGTCGATCGACGACTTCATCACCACCGAGTTCACCTCGGGTTCGTTCGTGACGTACCCGCTGTGGATCTGGTCGGTCAGCCGTCAGGGCCTGCCGCCGCAGGTGAACGTGATGGGCTCGATCGTCTTCGCGGTCGGCGTACTGTTCGCGATCGCCAACTCGGTGGTTTCCCGCCGCCGCGCCGCCTGACGCTATCGCGCGGAAGCCGGCCTGACTGAGTCACGCCGCACCCGTTCCGGGGAAGATCCTTTTGGATTATCCCGAACGGTTGCGGCGTGACTCCGTCCCGAGAACCTTTTCCTGACGGCCTGTCAGCCTGGGGTGGCCGGAGCCGTGATCGCGGCGACCGGCGGCTCGCCTGAGCTGTCGCTGCTCTGGTTGACGATCAGGTAGTTACCGCCGGACGCGAACAGGCCGGACTGCTCCGTCTGCAGGATCGCCTGGCTGAAGTAGCCGAGCGAACGAACGGCGCCCGTCGCGACGTCGGCCTCCTCCAGGGAGTACGTGGGGTCAGACTCATCGACAAAGACCAGGTGGCCGCCGCTGAGCGTCAGGTCGTGCACCTCATCTGGCGTGGCTGTCAGCCACAGCCGCTTGCCGTCGGCGAGCCGGTATCCGACGAATGCGGTAGTGCCGCCATAGCCGTCGGTGAGGCCGATGAGCATTCCGCCGGTCACCACCGCCGTCACGCCGAAGCCGTCGGTCGATCCGGTGGCGAGTGCCACGGTGCCGCCCCGCAGCGGGATGCCCGACACGCTGAAGGAAGAGGTCACGGTGCCGTCCGCGCCGAAAACCCGGACCTTGGACGTGCCGCGCGGTCCGGAAAGGGCGTCGCTAACGACGACCGGGCTCGTCGACAGGATCTGATACTGGTAGCTATTCGTCGGCTCGGTGACGTGGTACCGCCAGGCTGCCTTGCCTGTCGCGGCGTCGAGGCTCACCACGTAATAGGCGGAGTTGCAGCCCGCTATGGCGACGACGCTCCCGCCTGACGCCGCGAGCTGCTGGAAGCTGCATTCTGCGGGCGGCGCGAGCGTCCACTTTTGCACGCCGTCCTGCCCGTTCACCCCGGCGATCCCGTCGTCGGTCAGCACGATCGCGGTACCCGAGGCGACAGCCAGTTCGCCCGTCGGCTCGCTGCCGGTGTGGGGGTCCTTTACCGGGTCCGACCAGAGCCGCCGGCCGGTGCGGAGATCGACGGCCATCACGTTGCCGCAGTCCGTCGAGTCCTGACCGTATCCGATGAGCCCGAGCGTGGTGTCCGAGCTTGTCCCGCTCACGCCGCACGCGACGTCGATGCCGGGCATCGTCAGCGCCCACTGCCGCCGGCCGGTCGCGGCGTCGTAGCTGACGGCCTCGTCGACGCGGACCCGGATCAGCGACTGCCCGCTGGTCCACGCGCCGACGGTGGTCAGTTCCGGCGAGCTGTCACCGGGCGCGACCCAGGCCACGGTCAGGTCGGCGCCATGCCACACCGCGAACAGGGACTGACCGGCGAACAGCCCGCAGGCAACGCCGACGGCGAGGAAGCCGCGCCGCGCCCACCCCTTCCTGAACACCAGGACAAGGGCCGCGGGCACGGCGGGGATGCCGATGAGGAACGAGGTGACAAGCGCCGGGGCGATTCCGCGCGGGCACGCGCCGTAGGACACACCCTGGTCGCTGGTTCCGCAGGAACCGCCAGTCTCGCTGATAAGGGTGCCCCAGCCCTTGACCTGCAGCATGATGGCCAGTCCGGCCGCAGTCCCCACAACGAGGGCGATGATAAGGCGAACCGCCAGCTTCCCGGTGCGCGTCCGGCCTCCGCCGGATTCCGGGACATCGTCGTAGCCGATCTCGGCCTGCCGGTGCACGCTAAGGAAGCTATCAGCGCGCACTTATCAAACTCTTAATGATGGCTGATCGACGCACGATGGACATCGGCCGTCAATCCGTGACGTTTGCGTCCTTGACTAGGTCGACCAGGATTCCCAGGGCCGCGACGCGTTCTCGCAGATCGTCGCCCACCAGGCTGACCCGCAGCGTCGTGACACCGCAGTCGCGGTAGGCGCGCAGCCGCTCGCGGACCACGTCAGGCGGTCCGATCAGGTTGGTGCCAAGGCCGATCTCGATCGGCACCCGGGCGGCGGCGGCCGTCCGGTCGCCCTCGGCCCACAGCCGCTGCACCTCGGCCACGTCGTCGCCGAAGCCCTGCCTGGCGAAGGCGTTGTTGTAGAAATTGCTGCCCCGCGATCCCATGGCGCCGAAGGTGAACGCGTACCCGTCGGCATGGCGCCGCCCGGCCGCCTCGATGTCCTCGGTGAACTCCAGGCTCACCGCGACCACCAGGTCCAGGTCGGACAGGGACCGCCCGGCCTGCCGCGCCGCCGCGCCGAGCGGTGCGAAGAACGCATCGGCGGACTCGGTGAAGAACGAGTTGCCGATCCACCCGTCGGCCAGCTCACCGGTGAGCGCGAGGTTCGCCGGCCCGAGCGCCGCGATGTAGATGGGGATGAGGCAGGGCTCGGCGCGGGACCTGATGGCCACCCCCTCGCTGCCGGGCAGCGGAAGCCGGTACACCTCGCCGGAATAACTCAGCCGCTCGCCCGCGGCGATCATGCGGATGATCTCAATTGTCTCCCTGGTCCTGCGCACCGGCCGGGAGAACTCGGTGCCATGCCAGCCCTCCATCACCTGCGGGCCGCTCGCCCCGATCCCCAGCACGAACCGGCCGGCCGAGATGTGCTGCAGGCTCATCGCGGACATGGCGAGCATCGCGGGAGTCCGCGCCCCGAGCTGCGCGATGCCGGTGGCGAGGCACACCCGCTGCGTGCGAGCCGCGATCGCAGCGAGCGGCGTGAACGCGTCGTACGCCCAGAACTCGGGCATCCAGATCGAGTCCACCCCGACCCGCTCGGCCTCGCGGGCCAGTTCCAGCCAATCCGGCTCCTGGGGATTCACCGACAGTCCGACCGTCAGCGTCATGGCTTAGACCCCTCCTCGGTTGACACGGTGAGTCCAGTATGGGGAGGCTGGCCGGCATGGAGTGGACGGGAGCGCGCTACGCGGACAAGCCCACGGTTGAGGTGCGGACCTGGATCGGTGCTCCGCCCGGCCGGGTCTGGGAGCTGGTGTCGGACATCGAGCTGATGCCCGTCATGAGCTCAGAACTGCAGTCGGTGCGCTGGCTTGACGGCGTGGCCGGGCCGTCGGCGGGCGCCCGGTTCACCGGTCGCAGCCGCCACGAGGCGCTCGGCGAATGGGAGACCACCTCGCAGGTGACCGAGTTCGAACCGGAGCGGGTGTTCGGCTGGGCGGTGGGGGACCCCGCCGACCCGGCCGCGCGGTGGCGGTTCCGGCTTGAGCCGAAGGATGGCGGGACCGAGCTGTCTGAGTGGATGCAGCTGGGGCCTGCCCGCTCGGGCCTGTCGTTCGCGATCGACCAGATGCCGGACAAGGAGCAGAAGATCGTGTTCGTGCGGTTGCGCGAGTTCGAGCGCAACATGACCGCCACCCTCGGGCAGATCAAGGCGCGCGCCGAAGCCTGACGGCCTCGCCCCGCGGCTAGGCGGGCGGCTAGCCGGGCGCGGTCATGCCGAGGCTGGCGGGGATGGCCTCGATCGCGCCGTCAAGCCGGCTGAGCAGCGCCTTGCGCCCGCCCCGGCCCCCGTTGTACACCCAGTGCCGGCCCGACACGCTCCAGGCCAGGATGGTGAGCTCCACCAGGGTGCGCAACCGCAGGTCGTCGGCGTCCAGCGCGAGCTTGGCGGCGAGGTGCTGGGCCAGTTCGTCCTTGACGCCGGCCCGGTAGTGCTCCACGTACCGCAGCAGCGCGGGCTCGTTCGCCACCATGCGCCGGGTGTCGATGAACCGCTGGTCCCAGTCGGCGTCGAGCCCGGTGACGGCGTCCGCCAGGGCCCGGTGCAGCTCACCGAAGAGCACCCCGGACAGTTCGCGCTCGTCGAGCGCGGCGAGGAACGCCGTCCATAGCTCCGCCTCCGCCTCGATCCCCGCGGCCTCCTTGGCGGGGAAGATCCGGGAGAACGTGCTCTTGGAGACGTCGGCGGCGTCCGCCAGCTCCTCGAGCGTGGTTCCTTCGAACCCCTTGGCGGTGAACAGGCGGAGCGCCGCCTCCGCGAGCGCGCGCCGGTTCCGCAGCTTCTTCCGCTCGCGCAGCGGCAGCGAACGGTCGGTCTCCGGGATGGTCATGCCGCGCATCATAGCTGATCCGGACCCCATGACCGAAAGAACCCACGTTCTACTTGACCCTTGACAACAAATGAGTCTGAGATTCATTATGGTCTTAGCGTCAGATTAGGGTCTGAGCCTGTGAGTCAAGGAGGAGCCATGGAATTCCAGCTCGACATGAGCATGATGTTCGCGATGCACGACGCGCTGCGCAGGCAGCTGGTGCAGATCGCCCGGTTCACCAGGCGGCCCGACGACAATCCGGCGAAGCTGCTGCAGGCCTCGCTGGGCTGGGAGCTGTTCAAGAAGTTCCTGATCGTCCACCACACGACGGAAGACGACGTGCTGTGGCCCGACCTGCGCGGCGCGGTGACCGGGAACGGCGCGCGGCTCTCGCTTGCCGACGAGCTTGAGGCCGAGCACGCGGTCATCGAGCCGCTGCTCGCCGCCATCGACGCGGCCGCGGCGGACCGGGACTACGGCCATGAGCGGTTCGGCGGCATCGTGGACGAGCTGACGGTCAAGCTCTCCGCGCACCTACGGCATGAGGAAACCGACGGGCTGCCGCTGATCGATGTGTCACTGACCCCGCAGCAGTGGCAGCGCTTCGCGCAGATCCACGCCGACCGGATCGGCCCCGACGCGCCCACCTACATGCCATGGCTGCTCGCCGACGCGAGCCAGCAGACACTCGACGACGTGCTCGGCAAGTTTCCGCCGCACCTGCTAGCGGCGTACCGCGAGCAGTGGGGCCCGCGGTACGCCGCGCTCGACGTATGGAACGCCGCCGGCTGATCAGCACGTGTTGATCAGCTCGTGTTGATCAGCACTGCACGCCGGCCCCCGCCAGGCGCGCGAGCTGCGAGTCGTCCAGCTTGAGCTCGGTCGCGGCGAGAGTCTCCTCGAGCTGGGCGACGCTGCTCACACCGGGGATGGGGATGACGGGCCGGTCCTCGTGCAGCAGCCAGGCGAGCACCACCTGGTTGGCGCTGGCGTCGAGTTGCGCGGCGACCTCGTACAGGGCGGCAAGCCGGGCCTGCGCGGTCGGGTGATCGTAGGCCGCGGGCAGCGGCTTGTCCGGATCGCAGTAGGCGCCGCCGAGCAGCGGGGAGTAGGCGAACAGCGTGAGGTTCTCCGCGGCTGCGTAGTCTTTCAGTTCCTCGCTGATCATGTCGAACTCGCCGGGGCCCTGCAGGGCGGGCAGGTAGGTGTACCGCTGCTGCACGCAGCTGTACGAGGGACGGCGCTGCGCGAGCCCCCTGGCCCGCTCGATCCGCCAGGTCGCGGTGTTGCTCGCGCCGAGCAGGCCCACCGTGCCGCGCTCGGCGAGGCCAGCGAACGCGTTCACGGTCTCCTCGAGCAGGGTGTCTCTGTCGTCGATGTGCGCGTAGTAGAGATCCAGCCGGTCGACGCCGAGGTTGCGCCTGCTGAGGTCCGCGTCCGCGAGGATCGCCCGGGACCCGAATCCCTGCCAAAGCCGCGCGTCGGGGTTGCCCGCAACGGTGGTGCGCGCTCCGACCTTGGTGGCGACGACCATCTGGCCGGCGACACCGCGGGACTTCATCCAGCGGCCGAGGACGCGTTCGCTCTCGCCGGCGTCGCCGTGCCACTGGCCGTAGCAGTTGGCGGTGTCGAGGAAGTTGCCGCCCGCGTCGAGGAACCGGTCGAGGATGTCGAAGGCGACGGCTTCCGGTGTCCGGTAGCCGAAGTACATGGTGCCGAGACAGAGCTCGCTCACCCGGAGGCTGACTCGGCCGTCGCTGAGGGTGCGTGTGCGCATGGCCTCAAGGTAACGGGACAAGGGTACGGCGATACGATCCAATTCCATGCGGGATTCCCAGTCCAATTCTAGGTACGATTCGCCCGCGAGCATGCTGCTTGACCTGGACGGGCACGGCCCGCTGCACGCCAGGCTGGCCGGTGCGCTGCGTGCCGCGATCCGTGACGGGCGGCTGCGGCAGGACTCGCTGCTGCCGCCGAGCCGCGTGCTGGCCGCCGAACTCGGATGTTCCCGCTGGGTGGTGACGCAGGCGTACGCCGAGCTGGTGACCGCCGGCTACCTGGAGACCAGGACCGGCTCCGGCACCAGCGTCCGGCCGCTCGCCGGGGCGAGCGGTACCAGTGAGGCAGGCGGCGCAGGCCGTACGGGGACGGCGAGCGGCCGCACCCGGCCCGGCCCGGCGCCGACAGCGCGAGCGGCAAGCATCGACATGGCGCCCGGGCTGCCCGACCTCCGGCTGTTTCCCGTCGCACGGTGGGCCGGTGCCATCCGGGCCGCGGCGGCCGGCCTGACCACCGCCGACCTCGGGTACCGCGATCCCGCTGGCCATCCGGTGCTGCGCGAGGCGCTTGCCGAGTACCTCGCCCGGGTCCGCGGCGCGGCCGTCGGCCCCGGCGCGCTGACCGTCTGCGGCAGCGCCACCGAAGGCATCGCCCGCATCTGCCGTGCGCTGGCCCGGGAGGGAGCGACGGCCGTCGCGGTGGAGGATCCCGGCTGGCAGCGGGTCAGGGAGGTGGCGGCGGCCGCGGGGCTGGCCGTCGTCCCTGTTCCCGTCGATGAGCAGGGACTTCGCGCCGACCTGCTCGCCGGCCTGCGCGATGTCGGCGGGGTCATCCTCACCCCCGCCCATCAGTTTCCGTCCGGTGCGGTGCTGTCGCCTGCCAGGCGGCACGAGCTGCTCGACTGGGCGCGGCGAACCGGCGGGCTCCTTGTCGAGGATGATTACGACGCCGAGTTCCGCTACGACCGCCGGGCCGTCGCGACGCTGCAAGGCGCCGCGCCCTGGGCGGTCACGCTCGTCGGCTCGGTCAGCAAGACGCTGTCGCCGGCGGTCGGCATCGGCTGGATGGTCGCACCGCCCCGGTGGACTCCGCTGCTGCGCGACGCCGCTCCGCCCCCGGTCCTGGACCAGCTGGCGTTCGCCTCGTTCCTGCGGGCCGGCTCCTACGACCGTCACCTGCGCGCCGCGCGCAAGCGCTACCGCGAGCGCCGGGACGCCGTGGTGCGCGAACTCGCCGGTCGGCTGCCCGATGCGTCGGTGTCCGGAATTCCCGCCGGGCTGCATCTCGTCGCGAGCCTCGGCCCCGGCCTCGACGGTGACGCCGTGCAGCGGCACGCGGCCCGGCTCGGCGTCCACGTGGTCAGCATCTCCAGGTACCAGGTCCGCCGCGGCGAGCCGGGGCTGGTCATCGGGTACGGCAACCTGGCCGACCACGAGGTAGCCGCGGGGGTGGCGTCCCTTTCCGCCGCGATCGGGCGAGTCGGCTAATCGCCCTTCCGTTCGCCCCTCGGAAAGAACATGTACTGCTTTTGAGGCAAAGATCCGGCACTTTTGAACCGATTGTCCTACCAAAATCAGTACATGTGCTGGCTAAGCGCGGATTCGGGCTCGATGAATCGACGGCGAGCCGCCAAAGGCCGTCAGCATCGCGCTGCCAGACGGTCGCGTACTTGGTCACCAGGGTGGGCCCGCCAGGGATGCGCACCGTGACGGTGCCGAGCACGTACCCGAGGCCGCCCGCGCTCACCACCTCGTCAGTCGCGATGGTTCTGATGGCGCCCGCCGCGCTGGCCCGGTCGATGGCGAGCCGCCAGAACAGCTCGATGGTCGCGCGGCCCCTGATCAGCTCGGTGTTCTCGGCGAGCAGCCGGGCGTCCTCGGTGTAGCAGGCGGCCATGCCGGCCGCGTCGCCGTCGTTGAACAGCGCCTCGAACCGGCGGTTAAACCGCTCAAGCTCATCATGGCGAGGAACTCGGAAGTCAGGTGCCCGGCCATCGCCTGGAGCACCGCGAGCAGGTCGCCCCGCAGGCTGCCGGTGTCGGTCCCCGCCGTCAGCCGCTCCGCCGCGTACCCGTCCACGGCGGCCAGGACGAGCTGCGGCTTGCCCGGCCACCGCCGGTGGATCGTCGTCTTGCTGGCGTGCGCCCGCGCCGCGACGGCGTCCATCGTCATGCCCGCATAGCCAAGCTCACCGAGCAACTCGATGACGGCGGCCCGAATCGCTCGCTCGCGTACTTCACCCCGGGCCATAAGTGTACGATACCGTATCGTACACTTCAGTTAAAGAGGGAGTTACCAGGTGGGGACGAGGCCGCCGTCGATGCGGATGTCGGCGCCGGTGACGTTGGCGGTGATGTCGCTCGCCAGCAGGAGCACCATGTCGGCCACCTCGTCCGGGCGGCTGAACCGGCCGGTGACCATGGCACTCGCCGCGCCGTTCGCGACATCCTCCGGCCGGGCGCCGGTGGCACGCCCGATCCGGGCGGCCACGCCGTCCGTGCCGAGCCACAGGTCGGTGGCGACCGGGCCTGGGCTCACCGTGTTGACGCGGATGCCGTGCGGGCCGACCTCCTTGGACAGGGCCTTGGAGAAGCTGGCCAGTGCGGCCTTCGCCGCGCTGTAGTCAAGAACGGCGGGATCCGGGAGCACGGAATTGACCGAGCAGATGTTCACGATCGCGCCCTTGCCCGCCTCGAGCATGCCGGGCAAGGCGGCGCGCGTGGCGCGCACCGCCGCCATCAGGTCGAGGTTGATGGTGGCCAGCCAGTCCTCGTCGGTGATGGACAGGAAACCGCCGGTCCGCGGCGGCGCCCCGCCGACGTTGTTGACCAGGATGTCGACGCCGCCGCCCGCGCGGGCGACCAGTTCGGCGGGCCCGCCGGGCGCGGCGAGATCCACCTCGACGGATGTCACGGCATAGGAATCCGCCAGTTTGTCCAGCTCTGCCGACGAGTGCAGTGCCCCGGCGGTGACCCGCGCGCCGCCGGCGGCAAGCCCGCGCGTCACGGCGAGGCCGATGCCGCGGCTCGCGCCGGTGACGACGGCGCTGTGTCCAGAGAAGTCGATGCTCATCATGTCTGCCAACGGTATGCCGTGGAGGCCGCGGTGGCTTCGGTCAGCCGACTGCATCGGTCGCTTAGCCGTGACGGTACTGGTACGCATCCGGTTAAGTTGGTTGACCCAAGCCTGCTTAACCAGTCGGCTTGTACCTTCGGCGCCGTGAGCATGCTTTTCGGTCGGAGGTCCGCGCGCGGCGGCGCGAGCGGCGGGTTTCCTGTACCCGAGTCATGATCGCAGTCGCGTGACTCAAGCATGGCCGGGGGTAGGCCGGGTGACGATGACGGAGGTCACAGCAAACCGCGCAATCAAAGGAGCACCGCCCATGAACGGCACAAGGAACCCGGTCCTCTTCATCCACGGGCTCCGGCTGCACGCCAGCTCGTGGGAGCCATGGGTCAGCCCGTTCGCCGAGGAGGGCTACGCCCCGCTGGCGCCCGGCTGGCCCGGCGTTCCCGAGACGGTCGAGGAAGCCCGCGCCAACCCGGAGTCCATCGCGAACCAGGGCATGGGCGGCAGGGACCACACGGTGCCCGAGGCCATCACCAAGGCGACGCTGAAGCAGTACCGGGGATCCGATGCGGTGACGGACCTATTCGAATTCCCCGACCGAGGGCACAGCCTCACCATCGACAGCGGCTGGCGCACGGTGGCGGGCGAGTGCCTGTCCTGGATGGCCAAGCAGAGTTTGTGATTGCCATGCAGGAAACCATGATGGCCCTGCGTGCGCACGCGCGCGGCGGCCCCGAGCAACTCGTCTTCGAGCGGGCCCCGGTCCCCGTGCCGGGGCCCGGCGAGGCCCTCGTCGCGGTGCATGCCGCCGCGATCACGTTCGCCGAACTCGGCTGGGACCTGTCCTGGACCACTAAGGACGGGAAGGACCGCACGCCGGCCATCCCGTCCCATGAGGTGTCCGGGACGGTGGCAGCGCCCGGGCCTGAGGTCACCGGCCTGTCGGCGGGCGACGAGGTGTACGGCCTCATCGAGTTCGACCGTGACGGCGCGGCGGCCGAGTACGTGACGCTGCCCGCCGCCCACCTCGCGGCGCGGCCGCGGTCGGTCTCGCACACCGAAGCGGCCACCCTGCCGCTCGCGGCGCTTACCGCGTGGCAGGCGCTCAGCGACTACGCGGCACTCGAGCCGGGGGAGCGGGTGCTTGTGCAGGGCGGTGCGGGCGGTGTGGGCGGTGTGGGCGCGTACGCGGTCCAGCTCGCCGCCATCCTCGGCGGCACCGTCACCGCGACAGGCAGCACACGGCACCGGGATCTGGTCGGCCGCCTTGGCGCGACCACGTTCGTTGCCTCGGGGGCCAGCGGGGCGGCCGTCTACGGGGCGGCCGCCCCCGCTGAATACGACGTGGTCATCGACACGGTCGGCGGAGACGTGCTCGACGCCTCCTATCAGGTGACGCGCCCGGGCGGGCGGCTGGTGACGCTCAGCGCGCCGCCGTCGGCGGAGAAGGCCGCCGCGCGCGGCGTGCACGCCATGTTCTTCGTCGTTACCCCGGACGCCGCCGAGCTGGCACGGCTCGCGGCGCTGGTGGACGAGGGCAGGCTGCGGCCGATCGTCAGCCAGGAATTCCCGCTGGCGGAAGGCAGGGCGGCGTTCGAGAGCGCCACCCGGCCGCGTCCGCCCGGCAAGACGGTGCTGCTCGTCCGCTAGCTCGCCGGCAGGACGCTCGCCAGTTCGGTCCGGGAGCCGATCCCGAGCTTGGGGAAGATCCGGTACAGGTGCGCCGCCACCGTGCGGTGCGACAGGTACAGCCGCTCGCCGATCTCGCGGTTGGACAAGCCGCGGGCGGCGAGCTGCGCGACCTGCAGCTCGACGGCAGACAGCTGGGTCCAGCCGTCACCGCCGCGCCGCGGGGAAGGCTGTCCGGTGGCGGCCAGTTCCGCCTCGGCCCTCGCGGCCCAGGCGGCGGCGCCGAGCGAGTCGAAAGCGGCGAGCGCGTCGTGCAGCGGCTGGCGTGCCTGCGCCGCGCGGTGCTCACCGCGCAGCCAGCTGCCGTATGCCAGGTCAAGCCGCGCGCCAAACCACGCGGGTGCGCCGGCCGCATACTCCCTGGCCTGCGCGAACCGTTCTTCCGCGACCTCGTCCTCAGCAAGGACGACGCGAGCGAGCGCGATCGCCCGGCGCACGTCGGGCGCGGTCGTCGCGCCGGTCAGTACCTCGACGTCGCGCAAGATGGCCGCCCCTTCCGCCCGCCGTCCGCTCAGCGCCGCCGCCTCGGCCAGGTAGTCGACCGCCCACGCGCACTGCGGCGCCTGGTATGCCTGGTCGGCGGGGTCCATCATGCGGCGGAGCTCAGCGAACGCGTCGACCGGGCGGCCGTCGCCGAGCGCGGCGAAGCCGCGGGCCAGCTGCACGAAGTCACCGGCGACGAAGCCGGCCCGGCCGAGCGCGCTCGCCAGCGCAGGATCGCGGGTGTCCCGTGCGCTGTGCCGCCGCCTTGGTGCCGCGCGCGGAAAGCACGGTGAAGCCGCCCCTGCGCGCGTCCGTCGCCGCGCCCGCCAGCAGCGCGCTCTTGCCCGTGCCCGGATCTCCTACGATGCCGAGCGACTGCCCACGTGCACCGGCCGCGTCCAGCGCCTCCTGGAGGCGCCGCTGCTCTTCTTCCCTGCCGATAATCCGGCCGCCTTGCCCGGCAAGCCGGGCAAGCACGTCTTCAGTCACTCCGCCCCCGCTATGTACTGCTGCCTGCGTACCCGAGACTAGCGGCCGCGGCCGCGCGACCCGCGCCCTGGTCCCGGCGCCACCGCGCGACTCAACCCCCGCCCCGCGCCACCGCGCGACTCAACCCCCGGTCCCCGCGCCACCGCGCGACTCAACCCCCTGTGCCGCCGCCACCGCGCGACAAAACCGCCGCAGCCGGGGACCCGTCGTCCCCGGCTGCGGCAGCGCGCCGGTGCCGTTCGGTGATGATCCGGAACGGTTTCGGCTTACTCTCCCCGCCTCAGCTACTCGCCGTGGTGGCCTGGATGATCACCCGGGCGACCGCGTCCGGTGCGGAGATCAGCGACAGGTGCCCGGCCTTGACCTTGGCCACGTGCGCGTGCGCGCGGTTGGCCATGGCGAGCAGCTCGGCCGGCGGTATGACCTTGTCTCCGGTGCCCACGACGGCCCAGGACGGAACCTTGGCCCAGGCCGGCGTCCCCGATGGCTGGGTCACTGCGGCGGACGACAGCGGCCGCTGCGTCGCGGCGAGTTGCGCGGCGGACACGCCGCTCGCGAAGCAGTCGGGGAACAGCTGCGGCTGCAGGTACAGGTCGGCGGCGCCCTTCGGCGCGCCCGGGTAGGGGACGGGCAGGAATGTGCTGGCGGGGTTGCCGCCGATGCACGAGCCAGGCACCTTGCCGAGCAGCCCGTCGACGGTCTGCCCCTTGGCCGGGATGAACGCGTCGACGTAGACCAGTGCCTTCACCGCCGGGTCGCCGACGGCGGCGTTGGTGATGACCGCACCGCCGCAGGAGTGCCCGACAAGGACGATCTTCCGCCCGGCCAGAGCCGGGTTCTTAGTAAGGAAGTCGTGCAGGTACGCCGAGTCCGACGGCAGCCCGCGCAGCGGGTTCGGCGGCGCGTATACGGTGTACCCGGCGACGGCCAGCCGGGCGATCACCCGGTCCCAGCTCGACGCGTCGGCCCACGCGCCGTGCTCGAGCACGATGACCGGCTTGGCGCTGGCCGTGGCGTGCGCGACCGGGGCGTTGCCGGCCGCCGGTGCCGCCTGGGCGGAGGCCGCCACGAGGGAGATCGCGGCGAGCCCGGCCGCGAGGCCGGCCGCGGCGGTGCCGATGACGGGGCCGGTGATAATGCGCGCCCGTGCCAGCCGCGGCTTCAGTGAGAGCTTCATGGTGATGCCTTGCGTCGCTCGCGGCGCCCCCGCCGGCGTCGCCGTGCCGCACGTTAGGCTCCGCCCTGCTCGCCGCGCGTACGTCAGCCGACTGCAAACAACGCTGTCATCGGACAGGCCAGGCACCCCTTGCCGGCTAACTGAAACCGGCATTCGACCGCACAGCCGCGCGTAAGGCGGGTGCCGGCTCAGTCGGTTGACGCGCCCCTAGCCGATGCCCCGGCCCGCCAGGTCATCGAGGGCGCACTCGTCACCCGCCGCAGGAGGTTCCGCGTCCGGCCCGCCGCCCGCCGTGAACCCGGCGAGCCACCGGGGCAGGTACCAGTTTCGGTCGCCGAGCAGCGTCATGACAGAAGGCAGCAGGACGGCGCGGATCACGGTCGCGTCGATGAGTACGGAGATGGCCAGGCCGACGGCGAGCTGCTTGAACTGCTGCACGCTGAGCGTGCCGAACACCGCGAAAACGGCAACCATGATGATCGCGGCGCTGGTCACCACGCCGGCGGTGGACCGGATGCCGTACGCGACCGCCTCCCTGGTGGGGAGTCCGCGGTCATGGCCTTCCCTGATCCGGGACACGACGAACACGTTGTAGTCCATGGAGAGACCGAACAGCACGACGAACACGAACAGCGGGATCCACGACTCGATCGCGCCTGGTGCCTGGGTGCCGACAAGCCCCGCGCCCCAGCCGTGCACGAAGACGGCGCTGAGCGCGCCGTAGGCGGCGCCGACCGAGAGGAGGTTGAGTGCCATCGAGGTCGCCGCGATCGTCAGCGAGCCGAACGAGACGAGCATCAGCAGGAAGGTGATGCCCATCACGAACAGGATCACCGGAACGATGCTGCTGCCCATCTGGTTATTCCAGTCGATGCGCGCCGCAAGGTCGCCGCCCACCAGCGCGGTGCCGCCGGGGATCTGTCCAACGGTGGCAGGCACGATCGTGTCGTGCAGCGCCGTCAGGGCCTGCCGTGAGGTGGCGTCGTTACCTGTCCCAGCCAGCGGGATGGAGATCTCCGCCAGGTTCGCCTTCGGGTACACGATGGTGTGCACCGGCTGGCCGAGCGCACTGTTGTGGTAGCTAGTCAGGGCCGCGATCTGCCGCTGAGCGACTGCCGACCTGATGTCCGGCGCCTTCACCACCACAACGGCCGGGTTGGGACCGCCGGGGAAAGCAGTCATGATGTGGTCATAGCGCTGCACGATCGGACTGTTCGAGGGCAGCATCTGCTGCACGTTCAGGAATTCGGTGCGGATGCTGAGGGCGGGAGCGGCAAGGGCCAGCAGCAGGCCCGTGGCGAGTACCGCGGACCGGCCCGGGTGGGCGAGCACCCGGTCAAGCGCCGCGGTCCAGAATCGCCCGCCGCCGCTGCGGCCGATCCGGCGGAGGAACGGGATGCGGCCGAGCTCCACCTTGTCGCCGAGCAGCGAGAGCAGTGCGGGCAGCACGGTCACCGAGCCAACGACGGCGATCAGCACCACGGAGATGGTGGCGATCGCGAAGCCGTCGAAGATCTGCACGCCCGCCAGGAACATGCCGGCCATGGCGACCATGACGGTCAGGCCGGAGATCAGCACCGAGCGGCCGGAGGTGGCGGCGGCGGTGCGCAGCGCGGCTTCACGGCTCGCGCCCTTGGCCCGTTCCTCGCGCTCCCGGCGCAGGTAGAACAGGCAGTAGTCGACGCCAACCGCCATGCCCATCAGCATCATCACAGAGCTCGCCGAGGAGTCCACGTGCAGCACGTGGCTGACAAGCGCGAGGATCCCGTTGGCGGCAAGGAAGGCGGTCAGTGCCAGCACGACCGGCAGCAGCGCGGCGAGCAGTGCGCCGAAGATGACGAGCAAGATGCCAAGGGCCAGCGGGATAACGGTCCACTCGGCCTGACGGAAGTCACGGAAGATCGTGTCGTTGAACCACTTGGAGACGCTGGCCTGGCCGACTTCCTCGATCGTGACGTTCCGGTGTGCGGCCGCCACCCGCGCGACCGCGTCCTCAACCGGCTGCACCCGGTTGTACGCCGTGTCGGGGTCGCCCTTCATCGAGAACTGGAGCAGCTCCTGCTGCCCGCTGGCCGAGAAGGCGGGTGGCCGTACGCCGCTCACCTGGCCTGTTGCCTTGACGGCTGCGAGCACGGCGGTAGCAGCGGACCGCAGCGCCGCCTTGTCCGGCGACGCGGCGGAACTTGAGATCATCACGAGTTCGGACGCTGGGTCCTTGATGCCCGCGTTGACCAGCGTCCAGGTGGCCCGGCCGGACTCGCCGACACCGTACTCCGCCTGGTTCATGGTGACCTGGCCGACCATGCCGCCGACCAGCATGGTCACGATGACGAGCGCCAGCCACGCACCGACCGCGGTCAGCCGGTGCCGTGCGCTCCACCCGCCGAGCGTGGCGGCGAGATTGGGCAGGTGGCCCGTTGCCGTCACGCGCGCCGGATATGACTGATGGGTCGCCGAGCTTTTCATCGGTGCTCACCCCTACGACACGACCTTGCTGCCACCCCCAGCATGGTCACCAGGGCGGCGACGCGATACGGCCGTAAGGCCCGCACTCCCCGGGGCGTTGGTCACCGGTCAGCCTGCCGCGCCGACCCCGAACGCTTCGGCGAGCCGGCTTCAAGGTCAAGCCGGAGATTGCCGAGGCCCGGCCGATCGCGCCGTGAGGGGGGCTCACGGGGAGGTACGCGATCGACCGGGCCTTTCTAAAGGCTGTGCTCGTTATCAGGTCCCGGGGCACCCGTCGGCGGCCCACGGGGAACCGCCGTACTGCTGGTACAGCTCGGCGAAGATCTGCTTCTGGTGCGCGATCGACGTGCCGTACACGTTGTACCCGCTGGCGGGGATGATGCCGTAGGCATTGCCGTTCGCGGCAGGGTTCTGCAGGTTCGTCGACTCCCGGTAGGCCACGCACGCGGCGAACGACGAAGGCACGCCGGGGATGTCCGAGAGGCTGCTGGACGAGTAGCCCGACGACCCGGTGGAGGCCGCCCGCGTCGTGGTGCTCGCGGCGCTGCCCGACGATGAGCTGTAGGACGTCGTGTGCTGGCTGCTCGCGGGCGAGCTCGTGTGGTTCGACTGGGTGGTCGACGCGTGCGCGGCAGACGGTCCCGCGGGGATCTTGACAGTCTGCCCGGCGAAGATCAGGTCGAAGTTGTGGATCTGGGAGTTCGCAGTCTCAACCGCCGCGAGGCTCGCGTTATGCGCGGAGGCAATCCCAGAAAGGGTGTCACCCGGCTGAACGAGATAGGCGACGAGTGCGAGTGCTGAAAGCAATTCCTGTTGGCCTTCCGGCTTACGGCGGGTCCTACTGACTAACCGCCTTGGGTCTCCTGGCTGGGTCGCCCGGAATCAATCCTTTCGGATGTCCGGCAACAAGAAGCCCGGCACGTGCGCAATGGCGCCAACCCGTGTCGGGCGAGACCCAGACTACTCCGGTAATCGTCGGCTGGCCATTCAAGCAACCTCGGCCTCAAGGCCATTAACAGTGCCGATCCCGCGTGCCTGTCGGCTAATCGGCAAGATCGGGTAATCGGCCCCTGTGCATGAGGTCACATTGACCGCAGCCATTTCTCACACTTAGCAATCGCCGCACTACTAGGTGTAGCGACATTTCCAGGGAGCCGCAATTAAACTGCCACCGTTCTGCAACCCTACGGCCCATGATCACGGATACCTCGCTCCTGGCGGAAATAACGACCCGCATTCAGGGGCGTTATTCCGCGGTAATCCAATTTCCGCCGCGCCCACGTGGATTGGGATCTATCACACGTTGTTGAGGTACGCGAGTACCGCCAGGACCCGGCGGTGGCCGCTGTCGCTTTGCGGCAGGCCTAGCTTGACGAAGATGCCGCCGATGTGCTTGCTTACTGCCCGTTCGGTGATGAACAGGGTCTTCGCGATCGTGGTGTTGTCGTGGCCCTCGGCCATCAGCATGAGGACCTCGCGCTCGCGCGGGCTCTGGATGCCCGCCAGCGAGGCCGCGCAGGCCTCGGCCCGGCCGCAGTCGGCCGTCCTGGTGTCGGACGTGCCGCGCGGCGACGACGGCGGGGGTGGCCGCGGCGGACGGGACTGGTTCATCGGTTCTCCCCCTGGGTAACTGCCGCGGGCCGGCTTAGCGGTGGACGGCCGTTGCGCGACGGCTACGGAGGAGGCCGATGCCGGCGCCGGCCGCGACGACTCCCATGCCAACGGCGGTCACCACCTGCTGGCTGCCATCGATGGTGTGGCCGTGCAGGTGAATGTGCGGCCCGGCGACCCCGGCCACGACGGCGACGGCGGCGTTGAAGAGGAACAGGAACCAGAGCACCGCTTGGCGGAGAGCAGCGACTTCATGAGTCTTCCTTTCGAATCGTGGTTGCGATCTCTGCAATCCACGATGCGGTCAGGCGCTCAACGCAACGAGGGGGTGCTCACCCGAAACCGGGGTGTAGCGCGCTACACCCCGGTTGGGAGCCCGGTCCCCCTTCGGCCAGCCACGGGTCAGCCGGTAACCGGAACCTGGGGCGGGCCGCAGCCGTGCCCACCAGGGTGCTGGACGGGCTGGAGGTGGTGAGGATCGCGAAAGCGGCCCGCGGTCGCCTGGTCCAGCCGGCGGCCGTCGCCGAGTTCCGCGTTGGGGCACAGGCTGTCGGCCAGCCCGTGTCCCAGGCGCTGCCGGAGCACGAGTTCCGACCGCTGCAGGGCCTCGCGTCGCGGCACGGCGGGAGATAGCCCGCTCCCGCCGTGCCGCGCACGGCCGCCCCGGGGGGCCTGGGCGGTGGACGAAAGCGATCAGGCGGCCTTGCCGCTACTAGGCTCGGTCCCGCGACGCTTGAAGGGCCGTCGGCCAGAGAACGTGGCCGGTTCCTGCGCGCGACGATCCTGACTGCCCCTGGACCACCCCGTCGGCGGCGGTCCAGCTGAATCAGGCGTACATTGCGTGCGCGGCACGGCGGGGCCAGGAGATGCTCCCGCCGTGCCACGCACGGCCGCCCTGGGGAAGGGCGGCCCGCCCCGGGGGAGGGCGGTGGAGGAAAGTCTCAGGCGGCCTTGCCGCAGGGCTCGGTCCCGCGCCGAGCGAAGGGCTGCAGCTCGGAGAAGGCAGCCGATTCCTCGGCGATGACCATGATCGCCAGTTGCTTCATCATGAGGAACCGCACGTCGGCTTGGGTCAGCCCGCTGTCTAGCGTGTCAGTCCGCTCCATCGTCTCCCCGTCCGCTCGTACTGTGCTTGACGCTCCGGTCGGCTTGGGCCAATCCAGCCGACCGGAGCACTGGAAAGAGTCTGCGTCACCCGTGGTGTGCCGCACATCACGGTCAGCGTCCGTCATCGGATGGTGCTAGCTGGGCCCGGGCATTCCCGCTAGCCGGTATGCCCGGCTGCTTCGCCGGCCCTGGGCATATCGCGGCGCAGCCTGTGCGCGGATAAGCAGGGTCCAGCGCCCAAAGCAGAGGTGTAGCTGCTTACACCGGCGTTCGGGAGTGCGCTCCCTCGCCGCCCCGGGCGGGGGTCGGCACTGTTGATCAAGGAACAGTCGCAACCTGAAGGCGAGAAGAGCATGCCCATGATGAAGTCCGTGCGTACTGCCGGTTCCGGCAGGATCGAGGTGGTGAAGGTGGAGCGTCCGGTTCCCGGCCCCAGGGATGTGCTCGTGCGGGTGCGCGCTTGCGGCATCTGCGGCACCGATGCCGCATTCGTCGAGATGGGCGGGATGCCCGGCCCTGCGGGAGAGGTGCGGGCGATTCCGCTCGGGCATGAGCCGGCCGGCGAGATCGTCGAGGCGGGCGCGGACGTGGCCGGGCTGAGGCCAGGCGACCGGGTGGTTGTCAATCCGCAGGCCGCGCCTTCTGGCATCATCGGCTGCGGCGGCGCGCAGGGCGGCATGAGCGAGTACCTCCTCATCGAGGACGCGGGGGCGGGCAAGAGCCCGAACCCATCGATCTCGGAGCTATGCTGCGCAGCGAAATGACGATAATCGCCTCCCAGGGATCCCCCACTGAGATCTTCGAGGTCACCGAGGATATCGCCGAGCATGCGGCGCGCTTCTTCCGGCTGGTCAGCCATCGCGTCCCATTCTCTGACGCGGAGCGTGCGTTCGAACTCGCGCTCACCCCTGGTGCCGCGGAGAAGGTAGTGGTGAGCTTCGATGACTGACGCGCAGCGCACCTGCGCCGTGGCCGCTGGGCCGCGGGCGCCGGCAGGGCATCTCCTGACCCGAACCATTCTCGCGGCATCGGCTGCGGCACTGCTGGTCGGATAAATCAAAATCATCATCCTGAACGAGTGCGGCTTACTCAGCCACCGCACCGGTCATCTCCCTGCGGGCCCGCCGCACCGCGGGCGTGACTGCCTCGGCGAAGTCCAGGTCGGCGCGGGTCAGCGGGCTGTGCGGGTCACCGGGCCGGGCGCGCCGGGCGAACGGCGGGTCCGCGCCGACCCGTTCGCAGGTCAGTGCGGAGATCAGCACCGCTTCCTCGACCGCCGCGGTGAGCAGGTCCGCGGGCCAGCGGAGCAGGTCTCCGGGGGCGAGCAGGCCGCGCCTGCTCAGACCGCCGAGCAGGCCCGCGGTGAACGCGTCGCCGGCGCCGATCGTGTCCGCCACCTGGACCTGACGGCCGGAACAGGAAATCGGCGTGTTCCCGGCCCGGTACAGCAGCGCCCCGCGCGGGCCGTCGGTGATGACGACAAGCAGCGCTCCGAGGTCGAGCAGCCGGCCGCTCACCTGCTCAGGGCCTGCTCCGGGGTAGAGCCAGTCGATGTCCTCGCGGCTGGCCTTGATGATGTGCGCGACGCGTACGAACTGCTCGATGAGCGGGCGCGCCCGTGCCGGCTCGCCGACCAGGTCCGGGCGGACGTTGGGATCGTAGCTGATCACCACGTTGCCTTCGCTGCGCAGTGCGGCAACCGCGGCGTGGACACGCAGGTCGCCCGGGGGCGTCCAGGAGGCGAGCGAGCCGACATGCAGCACGTTAGTGTCGCGCGGGACACGCGCGAGCTCGGCATCGGTCCACTGCCAGTCCGCGGTGCCCGCGGCGTAGAAGTCGTAACTGGCCCGCGCGCTGCTGTCGAGGCTGACCACCGCGAGGGTGGTCGGCTCCGCCGCGTGCGGCGCGGGCGCCAGGTCGAGGCCTTCGGCGGTGGCATGCGCGCGCAACTGCCGGCCGAACGCGTTGTCCGCGAGCCGCGCCATCAGGGCGGTGCGGTGGCCGAGCCTGGCCAGGCCGACCGCCACGTTGAACGGGCTGCCCCCGGGCCTGGCCTGATAGTGACCTGGGTGGTCGCCTGGAACGAGGTCGACGACGGCCTCGCCGATGACCGTGAGAACCGGCTTTTTGTGCTCAGTCACGCGCTGCCGCCGTCGGGCCGATCTCACCCGAGCCACGAGGGATGAGCCGGGTGGGCAGGACATGCGTGCGGAACGGGGAGCGGTCGCCGTCCAGCCTGCGGAACAAGGTCTCTGCCGCCAGCTTGCCCAGGCCGATGACGTCTTGGGCCACTACGGTAATGCCGGGACGGAGCATGTCCGCCAGCGGAAAGTCGTCGAATCCCACCATGGCCACGGTGTTCTCCATGCCAAGGGCCCGCAGCGTCCTTCTGGCGCCGATGGTGACAATGTTCTGGCTGGTGAACAGCGCGGTGGGTGGCTCCGGCAGGCGCAGCATGCGCGTTGCCGCATCGATCGCGGCCTCCTCCGAGCTCGCCTCGTGCCACACGATCCGCTCGTCAAGCGGGATGCGCGCCAGCTCAAGCGCGCGGGTGTAGCCGTCGTAGCGCTGCGCGCCGGTGGCCACCGACATCCGGTCACCGAGGTAGCCGATCCGCTGGTGCCCGGCGGCCAGTAGGTGGTTGACCGCGCCGATCGCTCCTGCCCGGTTGTCGGACACCACGGCGTCCGCGTCAAGCAGGCGCGGCTCGCGGTCGACGAAGACCATGCAGGTGCCGGCCTGGCGTTCCCTGAGCAGGTAGCTGTGGTCCCGCCCGGCCGGCACGATCAGCAGTCCGTCCACGCGGCGGTCGAGGAACGCGCCGGCCAGCCGCCGCTCGCGGTCGGCGTCCTCGTCCAGGCTGCCGAACAGAGCGAGCACTCCCCGCTCACGCGCCGCGTTCTCGATGACGCGCAGAAGCGCCGCGGAAAATGGGTTAGCCGCGTCCTCGACGAGCGTGCCAATCGTCGCGGTGCGCCCGTCGCTCCTGCGCAGGTTGCTGGCCGTGAGATTGGGACGGTAACCAAGCCGGTCGGCCGCGGTATTTACCCGCGCCACTAGCTCCGGATCGACCGTGCTGACGCCATTGATCACCCGAGAGACGGTCTTGAAGGAGACTCCGGCAAGTGCCGCCACGTCGCGCATAGTGGGCCTGGCGGCCGGTCGAGATCCGTCCGGATCTAGTCGAGTCATCGTTGTCTCTCCAACCTTCGCGTTACTTACTCGTTGCCCAACGGGTCTCTTGGTGCATCTTGACAGATTGTTTCACGCAAGTCATCCTCCTGGTGAGGCAACGTTGTCCCAGATTTAACAGCGACGCAATCAAGATCTCAGCGTCAATTCGTGGCCAACACCTGAGAGGCGTTAACAGCATGGACAGCTCAACGAAGAGAGCGACCCGCGGGGGAGCGCGCCGGCGATCATATCGCCGCGCGGCGTACGCTGCGGCGGCCCTCTGCGCTTCTGCGGCCCTCGCCGCCTGCACTTCTTCTAGTTCTACTAGCTCCTCAAGCTCTGCCGCTTCGCAAAGCTCGGCGAGCGGTTCGGCGTCGTCTAGCGGGTCGGCGTCGGCTGGCGGCCAGACTGTGGGCGTGTCCCTCATCCTCAAGACCCTGACCAACCCCTACTTTGTCACGATGAAGAACGACGCCGAGGCCGCCGCGGCCAAGGACGGGGTCAACCTGACGGTCGCCGCGGGCAGCTCAGACGGCGACACCCAGACTCAGATCAGCGCGATCGACAACGCGATCTCGAGGGGTGACAAGGGCATCCTCATCACGACCAACGGCAACGCGGTGAATACCGCACTGGAGCAGGCGAAGAAGGCAGGCCTGTTCGTGATCGCGCTGGACACCGCGCCCACACCGCCGACCGTCGCGGACATCACCTACGCCACGGACAACACGGCGGCAGGCAAGCTGGACGGGCAGTACGCGGCGAAGATGCTCGCCGGCAAGCCGGCCGTCATCGCGATGCTCGACCTCTTCAACAACCAGGTCGTCTCGGTCGACGTCGACCGTGACCACGGCTTCCTTGAAGGCATGGGCATCAACCCCGGCAACCCCAACGAGAACGGCCAGGAGGCCAAGACCGGCAGCTACGCCGGCGGCACGTACACCATCGCCTGCCACCAGCCGACCCAGGGCGCGATCGACGGCGGCCGGACCGCGATGGAAAACTGCCTGTCGGCCAACTCGAACATCAACGTGGTCTACGCGATCAACGAGCCGGCCGCCGAGGGCGCGTACGCCGCGATCAAGGCCGCGGGCAAGCTGAACCAGATCAAGGTCTTCGCGATCGACGGCAGCTGCGCCGGGCTGAAGCTGGTGAGCAGCGGCGAATTCGCCGCCGATGCGGTGCAGTACCCGGGCAAGATGGCCGTCCTCGGTATGGAGGCGATCGCCAGTCTCGCCCGCGGCGGGAGCAAGCCATCGGTCTCCAACGGCCTGTCGTTCTTCAACACGGGGACCGCGCTTGTGGCAGGCAAGTCCTACTCGGGCGTCACGATCGAGTCGCCCACCCAGGGCGCCTCGGGCTGCTGGGGTAGCTAGCTAACCGATTTCGCGCGACGCTGAACGCAAGGGCCGGCGGGCGCCGAGGGGCGCCCGCCGGCCGGACCTAATCACCACGGGCCGCGCAGCGGTAACCATCGAAGGGGATCGGTTTGACCACCGCAATACATGACGATGCCGGATCCGCGGCACTCGAGGAGTTTCTCAACCGCCCGCCGAGCGTGGGCCAGCGCGTCCATTCAGTGCTGCACGGCCAGCCCGCGCTCAGCCCGGCGATCGTCCTCGTGCTCGCCTGCGTGGGATTCAGCCTGACCAGCAGCCACTTCTACCAGCTGCAGAACCTGTCCCTCGTGGTGCAGCAGGCCGCAGTTGTCGGCACGCTCGCGGCCGGGCAGACCCTGATCATCCTGACTGCCGGCATCGACCTGTCCATTGGCGCGATCATGGTGCTGTCCTCGCTGGTCATGGCGACGCTGTCCTACCAGCAGCACGTGCCGGGGGTGCTGGCGCTGCTGATCGGTGTGGTGATCGCGATCGCCGCCCAGACCGTCAACGGGTTCCTGGTGACGCGGATCAAGCTGCCGCCGTTCATCGTCACGCTTGGCACGCTCAGCATCTTCACCGCGATCACGCTCATCTACGCGCAGGGCCAGACGATACAACTCCCGCCCGGCGCCTTCCTGCTGTGGACAGGGAACACCTTCTCCATCGGGTCGGTGAACCTCACCTACGGCGTCCTGCTGATGGTCGTGCTGTACCTGGTGTTCTCGTACGCGCTGCGCTTTACCGCGTGGGGGCGGCACCTGTACGCCGTGGGCGACGACGCGGAGGCGGCGCGGCTCGCCGGAATCTCGGTGAACCGGGTGCTGCTGAGCGCCTACATGGTCGCCGGGATCGCCGTCGCCGTGGCCGCCTGGGTCCTCGTCGGCCGGGTCGGCGGCGGTGACCCCAACAGCGGGCTCAACGCCAACCTGGAGTCGATCACCGCGGTGGTCATTGGCGGCACCAGCCTCTTCGGCGGCCGGGGCGTCGTGCTCGGGTCGCTGATCGGCGCGCTCATCGTGCAGGTCTTCGACAACGGCCTCGCGCTCGCCGGGCTTGACCCCAACTATCAGGTCCTCGCGGTCGGCATCCTGGTGATCGCCGCCGTGTCCGTCGACCAGTGGATCAGGAGCGTGAAGGCATGACAACCCCGGTGCTCGAGGCGCGCGGCCTCGTGAAGCTGTTCGGCCGGGTCATCGCGCTTGACGCGGTGGATCTCGCCTTGTACCCGGGGGAGATCCTCGCGGTGATCGGTGACAACGGCGCGGGCAAGTCGACCCTTATCAAGTGCCTGTCCGGAGTGCTCGTACCCGACACGGGCAAGATCTTCGTGAACGGAGACGAGGTCCGATTCCGCAACCCCCAGGACGCGAGAAGCGCGGGCATCGAGACCGTTCACCAGGTCCTCGCCGTCGCCCCGGCGCTCGACATCGCCAGCAACCTGTTCCTCGGCAGGGAGATCCGCCGCAAGGGCCCGCTCGGCTCGCTGCTGCGGATGCTCGACAGCAAGGAGATGCGCAGGCGGTCGGCGGAGCAGATCAAGAACCTGGGCATCGGCACCCTGCAGAACATCGGGCAGGCGGTAGAGACCCTGTCCGGCGGACAGCGTCAGGCCGTGGCGGTCGCCCGCGCCAGTGCCTTCGGCAGCCATGTCGTCATCCTGGACGAGCCCACCGCGGCCCTCGGCGTGCGGGAGACCGGGCAGGTGCTCAAGCTCATCCGCGACCTGCGCGACACCGGTAAGGCGGTCATCCTGATCAGCCACGACATGCAGAACGTCTTCGCACTCGCGGACCGCATCCACGTCCAGCGCCTCGGCGCGCGCGCCGCCGTGATCACGCCAAAGACGCACACGATGGAAGACGCGGTCGCGATTATGACCGGTGCGAGGAGGATGACGACCAGTCATTCGACTGATTGAAGCGTGCCCGCGTCCCGGTGGGTTCAGCCGGGGCATTCCGGCTAGCAGGTAGTGGGGTTGGGCGCTCGCCACATAGTGCGTCACGGTCTGGCGCGCCATCGTGGGAGTGTGAATACAGCACTTCGTTCGTTGCGGTCCAGCTGGTCGTCCGACCTGCAACCCGTACTGGTCGGCATCCAAGGGTGTGCTGGTGAGCGAGCTGTGATGAGAACTACCAAGCCTTACCACAGCGACGGGTCGCGGTGCCTCAACCCCTGGTTGTGCCAGCGGGATGAACACACCCGTACCCCGAAATGCGGGGCCAAGGCACCGTCCTCGCCATTCGAATGCGAGCTCCCAGCGGGCCACCCGGGTGGCCACTTGCACATCTCTTGACGAGCTGTGCCGGAGCCCGCCGCGTTCTTGATGGACGAGCCGCTGTCCAACCTGGACGCCAAGCTCCGCGTCTCGATGCGCGCCGCCCTCAACCAGCTGCACGAGCGGCTCGGCACGACGACGGTGTACGTGACGCACGACCAGGTCGAGGCGATGACCCTCGGCGACCGGGTCTGCGTCCTGCGCGACGGCAAGCTGCAGCAGGCCGACACCCCGCAGGAGCTGTTCGACGCCCCGGTCAACCTGTTCGTCGCCGGGTTCATCGGCTCCCCGGCGATGAACTTCGTCACCGCCGACCTGGTCCGCGACGACGGCCCCGCCGTCGCGTTCGCCGGGTTCAAGCTCCCCGTCCCCGCCGCGGTGGTGGCCGGCAAGCCCGGCCTGGATGAGTTCTTCGGCAAGAAGGTCATCCTCGGCATCCGCCCGTCGGACTTCGAGGACGGCGCGTTCGCCGACGCCGGCTGGCCCCGCATCGGCGTCACCGCCGGCGTCACCGAGGGGCTCGGCACCGAGATCCACGCCATCTTCACCATCGACGCGCCCCCGGTCGAGCACCACTCGATCACCTCGGCGGCCGGCGGGCACGACGAGGAAGACGAGACCGTCGCCGCCCTCGTCGGCGGCAAGTCGCTGTGGACCGCCCGGGTCTCCTCCCGCTCCGCGGTCCGCCCCGGCGCCCCGCTCGAGCTCGCCATCGACACGTCCCGGCTGCACTTCTTCGACCCCGCCTCCGGCGAATCCATCGGCCACCCGCTGTCCGCGAGTGCGGGATAGACCGGCCTGCGCGCCTGCAAAGCAACGATCGGCGGGTCGCGCGCGCGTCAGGCGGCTACCGGCGGGAAACCGTTAGGTGACCTGCTCCGCGCGTGACCCTGTGATGGCGGACGTCGCCGAACTGGCGAGCGTCTCGCACCAGACTGTCTCGCGCGTGATCAATGACCATCCCAATGTCCGGCAGCCTACGCGCATGCGAGTGCAGGCCGCGATCGCCGAACTCCATTACCGCCCCAACCGTGCGGCGCGTCAACGCCACCCTGGAACCGTCGCCGTTGGTGACACCGATCATTGAATCACATATCACCGCAGGTCATTTGGCGTGCCAGCCGCGTACTACGGCCATCCGTGGACAGGGAGGGTAGGCGATTAGGCGGCCTTGCCGCGGTCGGCCTCGGTCCGGCGCCGCGAGAAGGGCCGTCGGCCAGAGAAGTTGGCCGTTTCCTCGGCGACGATCCTGGCTCCTAGCCGCTGGAGGTCGGCGAGCTCTGCGTGGAGCTTGCGGACTTCGTGTTCTCCCCAGTTCGGTGAGCTGACCCGGTGGTGGGTGATGGCGGTTGCCATGAGGAACCGCGCGTCCGCCGGCGTGAACCCCTCGTCCAGCCAGTCGGTCCGCTCCATAATCTTCCCCCGATTACGCTTGAATTCTGGAACGCTCCGGACGGCTGGGTCACTCCAGCCGGCCGGAGCAATGCATAGAGTCTGCGGGCCGGCCGTGTTCCGCACATCGCGGGCAGCGTCCGTCATTGGTTAGCGCTAGCTTGCCCCGGGCTTTCCTGCTGGCAGGTAAGACTGATTGGTCTGCAGGCTGGATCGCTGCCCGCTTGACGGACGATAATCGCAGGATGAGCAGGCAGGGGATCCGGGTCGCGCTGGCAGACGACGACGTCCTGCTTCGCGAGGGCCTGGCAAGCCTGCTCGACCGCTCCGGCTTCGACGTGGTCGGCCAGAGCGGTGACGCGGTAGGCCTGATTGACCTGGTGCACCGGCAGCGGCCGGACCTGGTCGTGGTGGACATCCGGATGCCGCCGCGGCATGAGGTCGAGGGCCTGGAGGCGGCCCGCCAGATCCGCGCGGAGCTTCCTGAGACTGCCATCCTCGTGTTGTCGGCGCACGTTGAGGTCGAGCATGCGATGGATCTGCTGGCGGAGGGGCAGCGCACCGGTTACCTGCTGAAGAGCCGGGTGATCGACGTGGACGACTTTACCGAGACCCTGCGGCGGCTGGTGCGCGGCGGTTCGGCCGTCGATCCGGCTCTTGTCGCCGAGCTTTTCGCCGCGCGCCGGGCGGACGACCCGCTTGACGTGCTGTCCCCGCGGGAGCGCGAGGTGCTCGCGCTGATGGCGGAGGGTCGATCCAACAGTGCCATCGCGCAGCGGCTGTGGGTGACCGAGGGCACTGTGGAAAAGCACGTGCGGAGCATCCTGATGAAGCTGCACCTTGAGGAGTCTGACGAGGTGCACCGCCGGGTGCTGGCGGTGCTCACCTTCCTCGGCGCCCGTTAGGCCGCCCGCGCGGTTGCCCGTCAGCCGGACGGTGACCCGAGGACCCGCAAGATCGCCGCGGCAGACAGTTCCGCCTTGGCCAGGAATCCGGCCGCCTGGCACTCCGTGATCAGGTCCGCGTAGTCGTCCCCGGGCCGGGTGGAGGTCATGATCACGGCGATTCCCCGGGCGGCGAGGTCGCGTGCCAGGTCGAAGCCGTTCTCCGCGCCGAGCCCGATGTCGACCAGGGCGATGTCCGGCTGCAGTTCGCCTGCCTGCCGCATTGCCTCCGCGCTTGACAACGCGATCCCCGTCACCGTGAGACCCCCCCTGACGAGCAGGCTCCTCGCGGTCTCCAGGAAGGCAGCGTTGTCATCGACAAGCAGGCAGCGCATGGTCACACGTCCACGATGACTCGCGCGCCTTCCCCGGCGCATTGCTGGTAACAGGAATAGGCACGGCAACCTCTCGTCTGGCTAGCTTTAGCAGGGGCATTCCAGCTAGCAGGTAGTGAGGTTGGGCGCTCACCATGTAGTTCGTGACTGTCTGGTCAGCCATCGTGGGTTCATGTGCAAACACCAGCCTCCGTGTCCCGACCCGCTAGCGCCGGACCGCATGGCCGCCCGCGTCGAGGTCAGCCATCCCGAGCAGGGGTGGAGCATGCTCTGCAACGGTGTCGTGCTGTTCGACGATGCCGGAGGACTGCTCCCCGACGGCAGGGAAGTAGGGCCGAGGCAGGGGGCATCGATCCCCCGCCAGCGGGCTCGGGCAGTGTACGTTCCGTCCGTGTGGGTGCTGGCCGCGGGGGCCCGATCACTCGGCATCCCGCATGGCGCCGGAAACCTGTGATGAACAGCACCGAGCAATACCATGGCGACCGGTCGCGGTGCCTCAACCTCTTGTTGTGCCAGCGGGACGACCACACGCCCGTTACCCCGCCATGCGGCACCCCGGCACCCGCCAGGCCAGCCCAGTGCGAGCTCCCAGCGGGCCACCCTGGACCCCACTTGAACTTCCCTTGATCGCTAGAACTCGCTGACCGGGAGTTCCGCCAGCAGGGTAGTCCCCTCACCAGGTCGGCTCTGGACGTTCAGCGTCCCGCCGACGGCCGCGACCCTGTCCTTGAGGCCGACCAGGCCGGAGCCGTGCACCGGGTCGGCTCCGCCGGTCCCGTCGTCGCTGATCCTGAGCCTGATGACCTCACCGGCCTGCTCGATGCCGATCTGCACGGCGGAGGCTTCGGCGTGCTTGGCCGCGTTCGCCAGTGCCTCCGATATGACGTAGTACGCCGTGACCTCGAGACGCTCGGGCAGTCGTTCCCGTGTCCGCACGTCGAGCGTCACTGGTACCGGTGACCGGCGGGCGAGCGCCCTGAGCGCGGCTTCCAGCCCGCCCTCGGTGAGGATCGCCGGGTGGATACCGCGTGCGTACTCGCGGAGTTCGTCAAGCGCGTTCGTCAGCCCGGCCACTACGCGGTCCAGGTTCGCGCGAAGTTTCCCCAGTTCGGGCGGCATGTCCGCCTGAACAGAACGAAGCTGCAGTCCGAGATTGACGAGCCGCTGCTGCGCGCCGTCGTGCAGGTCGCGCTCGATGCGGCGCCTTGTCTCATCTGCCGTGGCGACGATGCGGGCCCGGGAGGCCGTCAGCTCCGCCTGAGTGTCTGCGTTGGCGATCGCGGTGGCGACCAGCTCAGTGAACCCGGCCAGGCGCTCCTCGGTGTCTGATGGCAGCGGCTGCCGGCTCATGGATGCGGCGACCATGACACCCCACAGTCGGCCCTCGACGTTGATTGGCGCGCCCACCGACGACCTGATGCCCTGGTCGCGCGCGTAGTCGGCGGCGCCGCCTGAGGCGCCCTCGTAGCTGTCCACCCGGGCCGTACGCCCGGTTTCGAGTACTGCCGCTGTGACGCTCCGCCCGCCCAGGGTGACCTGCTCGCGGACCGGGACCGGTTCGCCGGAACTGCTCCAGCCGGCGACGCCCGTCGCCAGGCCTTCTTCGTAACGGCCGATGAGCGTGAAGTCGGCTGGAAGCAGCCGGCCGACTTCGCGCGCGACCGCTTCGAAGATCACGCGCGGCGGTTCGCCGAGCGCTACGAGCGTGGCTACCCGGCGCAGCGCGGCCTGCTCTTCGGCGATCGTGCTGAGCTCCTGCCGCGCCTGGGCGTTCGCGATCGTGGTCGCTATGAGCTCCGTGAACGCGGCCAGCCGCTGCTCGGTGCCGGACGGCAGGGCGTTCTCGCGTACCGACGCGGCGATCATGACGCCCCAGAGCCGGCTCTCGACACGGATCGGCGCGCCCGCCGAGGAGCGCATTCCGATCTCGCGCGCCGCCGCGCTGACCGCGTCGTCGCCGGTCGCGGGATAGTCGGCTCGCGCCGCCCGCCCTGTCTCGAACACCGCCGTGCTCACGTTCCGCCCGCCAAGCACCAACCGGCGGCCAAGGAGCCGGTAGCCGCCGGCCCTGCTCCAGCCGCCGACCACTTCGACACCGCCGTCAGCGTCGTAGCGGGCCACCATCGCGAAGTCGGCTTCTGGCAGCACCCGCCCGACCTCTTCGGCAACGGCGGCGAACACCGTCACGGGCGCCGTGCCTGCGGCGGCAAGCATCGCCACGCGCCGCAGCGCGGCCTGCTCCTCGGCGATCGCGCGCAGTTCCACATGTGCCTGGGCGCTCGCAATCGCGGTCCCGACAAGCTCGGCGAACGCGGATATCCGGTGCTCATCCTCGAGACGAAGCCCCTCAGGTTCCGTGGTCGCGTTGATCACCACACCCCACAGCCGCCCGCCGACGATGACGGGGCTGCCGATGGCGGCACGCATGCCCATGCTCCGCAGGGAGTCCGCGACCGACCCCGGGGGCCCGGCGAACCGTGCGGCCCGCATCGGCCTGCCAGTGCGCAGGACCGCGATGGCGATGCCCTCACCCGACACCGTCAGCCTGGTCCCAACGCGGGCGAGCACCCCGCCGCGGCTCGAGCAGCCGACCACGGTCGCGGCGCTATCGGTTTCGTACCTGAGCACCACCGCGATGTTCGCCCCCGACACCTGCGCCAGTTCCTCGGCCACTGCCGCGAAGATATCCTCCGGGGCTGCGGCCCTGGCCACGAGCGTGGCGACCCGGTGCAGCGCCGCCTGCTCGCCGGCGAGCCGCTGGACCTCCTGGTGCCCGGCGCCCGGCGCCGGCCACGATGAGCTGTCCATCCCGGGCGACCGTCAAGACCGCGTCGCCGTGAGCCGATACGACTGCATACGCCTCCCAAGCACGTGCGCATTCCGACGCTACCCGCGTGACGCGAACTACGCCACCAGGCAATACGCACCGGAACCCGGGACGCGGCGCTGCACACGCGGGTCAGGCGAGGACCGCTCCGTCAGTCCCGCGAGCTGAGCACTAGCACGCCGCGCGGCCCAAGCACCACGCCCGGCCCCACGATCTCTGACGAGAGCAGGTCCCGGCTCTTCCCGCCCAGGTCCACCTCGACCTCGCGGTCCAGGTGGCTGATCACGAACCGGTACTCACCGCGCCTCACCATCTCAACGTCAGGCGGAACATCGGTCCTGAACTCGACACCCGCCCGGCCGCAGGCTTCCGCCACCAGGCCGCGCAGCGTCACCCGGTCCGGCAGGGTGCCAAGGTAGAACGCCTCGCCCTCACCGTAGGAATGCCTGGTCGCGGCCGTCTGACCGGCAAGGTGACCCGACGCGTAACGCAGCACAGGCTCCGCGCCGCGCAGGCCGATGACGTCCTGCCACAAACGACCAGTAGCGGACAAGCCGGATGAGCCGGACAAGCCAGGCCACCCGACTACACCGTCCAGCCGCACCGTCGTCTCCGCGGGCAGCGGCGCGAACTCCTCAACCCGCAGCCCGAGCAGGTCCTGCCATGGCGCCGGGTACCCGCCGAGCCGGATCCGGTCGCGGGGATCCACGATCCCGGAGAAGAAGCTGACAAGCACCGTCCCGCCATTGGCGGTGAACCGCCGCACGTTGTCCGCCCCCGCGTCACTGACCAGGTAGAGCGCGGGCACCACTACCAGGCGGTACGCGGACAGGTCGCTCTCCGGATGCGCGAAGTTGACGGTCACCCCGGCGGCGAACAGCGGCCGGTAGAACGCGCCGAGCAGGTCGACCAGGTGCAGCCGGCTCGGGTGCGAGTCGAGCTCGAGCCCCCACCAGCTCTCCCAGTCATGCAGCAGCGCCACGGCAGCACTCACCTGGCTGCCTGCTATCGGCGCGAGGCGGCCCAGGTCCGCGCCGAGCCCGGCCACCTCCCGCCAGACCCGGCTGTCGGTACCGGCGTGCGGCAGCATCCCGCTGTGGAACTTCTCGGCCCCGGTGGCGGCGGCGCGCCACTGGAACGACAGGACCGCGTCGCTGCCGCGCGCCACCGCCTGCAGGCTGAGGCCGCGGTACTGCCCCGGTGCCTTGGGGACGTTGACCGCCCGCCAGTTGACAGTGCTGGGCGCCTGCTCCATCAGGATCCACGGCCGCCCGCCGCCCACCGAGCGGGTCAGGTCGCAGGCCATGGCGGACAGCATGTAGGACTCGGCGTCGGCCGGGTCGGGGTAGTTGTTCATGGAGACAACGTCCAGTTCGGAGGCCCAGCGGAACTGGTCCACCGCCCGGTGCAGGCCCATGAAGTTCGTCGTAACGGGCGTGTTCTGACTATGTGCGGCGATGGCCTCGCGCTCGGCACGGAAACAGTCGAGCAGCTCAGCGGAGCTGAACCTGGCGAAGTCGAGCTGCTGTGCCGGGTTGGCGAAGGTGGGCGCGGTGCGCGGCGGCTGTATCTGGTCCCAGCTCGTGTAGTCCTGGCTCCACACGGCGCCGCCCCAGGTCTCGTTGAGCCGGTCAAGCGAGCCATAGCGCGCCCGGAGCCAGTCGCGGAACGCCTGCGCCGAGGTCTCGCAGTAACAGGCGGGGACGTGGCAGCCGTATTCGTTGCTGACGTGCCACATGGTCAGGGCCGGATGGCGGGCGTAGCGCCGCGCCATCCGTTCGGCGAGGTCGGCGGCGGCCGCGCGGAACGCGGGGGAGCTCGGGCAGTAGTGCTGCCGCGCGCCGGGCGCTAGCCGCTGCCCGTCCGCCGTGACCGGCAGGATCTCGGGGTGCTCGGTGACGAGCCAGGGCGGGGGCGACGCGGTGCCTGTGCCCAGGTCGACGCCGATCCCGGCATCGGCGAGCAGGTCGAGGACGCGGTCCAGCCAGCCCGCGGTCAGCTCCCCGGGCGCGGGCTGCAGCCGCGACCAGGAGAAGACCCCGACGGTGACGAGGTTGACACCCGCCTCCGCCATGAGCCTGACGTCCTCGGCCCAGGTGGATTCGGGCCACTGCTCCGGGTTGTAGTCCCCGCCGTAACCGATGCCTCGCACAACTTGACATTGTTCCAGGAGTACGGGCCGAGGGTCACCGGGTACAGGCGCGTGTCGGACAGCATCGCGAGCGGCAAGACGGCTTCTGCCGTGCTCTCGGCGACAGGCACCGCCCGGATCTGGTGGCCACCGGGACTGGTCGCTGAGCAGCGAACTGGTCGAGCGCGGCTCCTGCTAGCGTCGGGGAGCGCGGCGGTGTGGACTCGAGTCAGCAGGAGAGCTATCGATGGCGGGTTTCTGGTACGACGAGACCGCGGGCGTGTGGCTGGCCGAGATGGAGTCGACCGCCTACGCGTTCGGGCTCGCCGACGACGGGGCGGCGCTACGCCACCTGCACTGGGGCGGCCCGCTGCCGCGCGAGGCGCTGCCCGGCCTGCTGACAACGGCGACCGGCCCGATGCCGCGCCACGAGGCGCAGCTTAGCCTGGTCCGCGAGCGCCCCGACGAGTACGTGCCGTGGGGCGGGCTGCGCTTCGACGAGCCGTCGCTCAAGGCCGAGTTCGCCGACGGCACCAGGAACGTCGAATGGCGCGTCACCGGCCACCGGATCACCCGTCGGGGGCCGGCCAGCACGCTGGAAGTCGATCTCGCCGACACCGGCTACCCGCTGCGGGTCACCCTCGCCTACCGCGTCTACGACGGCTTCGACGTGCTCGAGCGCTGGGCCACGCTGCGGCACAGCACTGACAACGACAGCGCTGACAAACGGGGCGCTGACAAGCACGGGGGCGCCAAGCGCGATGGGGACTCGTCGCCCGTGCTGATCAGGCAGGCCCACTCCGCCAACTGGTGGCTGCCGCCGCGCGGCAGCTGGCGGCTGCGCTACCTGCACGGCGGCTGGAGTGCCGAGACGCAGCTCGCGCAGACCACGCTCACTCCGGGCAAGGTGGTACTCGAAAGCCGCCGCGGCATCACCAGCCATCAGCTCCACCCCTGGTTCACCCTGGACCCGGACGGCGCGGCCACCGAAGAAGCGGGAGAGCTGTGGAGCGGCGCCCTGGCCTGGAGCGGCTCATGGAAGCTCGTCTTCGAGACCAACCCGGGCGGCCGCACCCACGCCTGCGGCGGATTGAACGACTTCGACTGGACCTATCGCCTGGACCCAGGCGATGCCCTGGTCCTGCCGCGGTTCGCAGGCCTGTACACAACGGCTGGTTTCGGTGCCGCGAGCCGTCAGTGGCACGCCTGGCAGCTGGCCTGCGTGCTGGGCCGCGGCGACGATCGCCCCGCGCTGACCGCCCCGGCCTGGGCCCCGCCCGCGCCTGCCCCGGAGCGGCCCGCCGGCCCCGCCGGCCCCGATGCACCGTCGCTGCGCCCGGTGCTCTACAACTCCTGGGAGGCCACCTGGTTCGACGTGCACGAGGCCGGCCAGATCCGCCTCGCCGAGCTCGCCGCGCGGGTCGGCGTCGAGACCTTCGTGATGGACGACGGCTGGTTCGGCGAGCGGCATGACGACCATGCGGGCCTCGGCGACTGGACGGTCAACAGGGAGAAGTTCCCGCGGGGACTCGCCCCGCTGATTGACCGGGTTAACGAGCTCGGCATGCGGTTCGGGCTGTGGGTCGAGCCGGAGATGGTGAACCCGGACAGCGACCTGTACCGCGCGCACCCGGACTGGGTGTACCACTTCGCCGGCCGTACCAGGTCCCAGCAGCGCAATCAGCTGGTACTCAACCTGGCCAGGCCCGACGTGGCGGAGTGGATGTTCGCGACACTCGACCGGCTGCTGTCGCAGAACCGCATCGAGTTCATCAAGTGGGACATGAACCGCTCGTTCTCCGAGCCGGGCTGGCCCGCACAGGCAGGCGACAACCCGGAGCGCGCCTGGACCGACCACGTGACCAACCTCTACGCGGTCATCGACGCGCTGCGCGCCGCCCATCCCGGTGTCGCGTTTGAATCCTGTGCCAGCGGCGGCGGCCGGGCCGACCTCGGCATCCTGCGCCGCGTCGAGCAGGTCTGGACTTCGGACAACACCGACGCCTGGGACCGGGTGAAGATCCAGGAGGGCTTCACCCAGCTGTACCCGCCGCAGGTCATGATGGCCTGGGTCACTGACAGCCCCAACTTCCTGACCCGCAGGGAGCTGCCGCTCAGCTTCCGAAGCGATTGGCACGAGTCAGGCCTGATGGAGCGGATCGACGCCCTGCGTCAGGTCCGGGAGTTCCATGCGGCACTGCGCGCCCTTCCCGAGGGGGAACGGGCCGTGCTTGAACTCGTGTCCGTCGACGGCCTCACCGTGGTGGAGGCGGCCGCGGCGCTCAACATCCGGCAGGTCACCGCCCGGGTCCGGCTGCATCGCGCCCGCAGGGCGCTGCTGCCCGCTCCAGTCCGCCGGACCGTCGCGGAAGGGGTCATGTCGTGAGCATCGACGAGATGCGGCCGCCGCCCGGCCGTTTCGAGGACCGGCTGGAAGCGGAGCTCGTCAGGGTGGTCAGCGAGCGCGCCGCCAGACAGCGGCGCGCGGTCGCGGCCATGCGACGCCCCGCCGTCCGGACCGGCTTCCTGGCCATCGGGACCGCTGTCGCGGCCGCCGCCGCGACCGCCGTCGCGTTGGCCGGACCGCAGCTCAGCGGCCGCCCTGCCGCACCATCCCAGGCAGGAACAGGTGCCGGGAGCGGTGCGGTGCACATCAGGACGGCCGCGTTCACCGTGGACAGTAACGTCGATGGGACGCTCAGCGTGACCTGGGACAAGCGCGCGTACATCCAGAACAGCCAGGACATCGCGAGCCTGCAGCGAGCCCTGCGCCAAGCCGGGTTCCCCGTGCTCATCAGGCAAGGTGTCTTCTGCAAGGGACCGCATGACAGCGGGCAACTCGGCGAGGGCGGCGTCGGGCCCGGGGTCGGCAAGGTCATGACGGGACAGGACAGGCCCGGTGGGGAGGTCGCCTTCATCTTCACGCCGTCCGCGATGCCCCCTGGCGAAGAGCTGTTCATCGGCTATCTGTCACCGGCCCAGCTCGCCATCACGCATGGGCGGCCCGGGTCCATCGAGCGCCTGGTGCCGATCGGGTTGCCGCTGACCTGCTCCACCCAGCTGCCCCTCGTGGACTGAGCCCGCCGGCCGACAGCAGTGCGTAACGGATTCCGGCTGATGCGGCCGCCTTCCTGATGCGAAAGTAGTTACGAATGACGAGCAACCATAACCCGTTCATCCGAATTAATGAGTCTCTATCGCGTCGCGCACTGCTGCGTGGCGGAGTCGTCGCAGCCGCCCTGGCGGCGCTCCCGTCCTGCGACGCTACGGCATGGACGACGCCGTCGGGCACGGCATCCACGGCGACGGCAAGCCCGGCGTCGAGGGTCACCGCGAACGTCCGGGTCAGCCGCGATCAGTTCAGCCAGCACGTCGGGCCGTCGCTCGCGGCGAACCCCCGGCAGCCCGGGCAGCTCCTCGTCGCCTGCCAGGGCTCGCCGTTCACCCCCGAGTTCGTCCTCACCTACGTTTCGGCCGATGGCGGCGCGACCTGGCAGCTGGGCGGCAGGCCGCCGCAGCCGGGCTCCGGCCCGGCGGGCGACGACGTGACCGTCGCCTCTGGCGGGAACGGCACCGGCTATGTCTGCGCCGCGCGTTCCGGTCACGGTTCCCGTCTCGGCCCGGCGAACCCCGACGCCAACCGCGCGGTGTACGTGTGGCGGACCGGCGACGGCGGGCGTACCTTCTCGGCGCCGGTGACCCTGGTCGAGGGTGTCTACAGCGACCACCCCTGGGTCGCCGCTGGCCAGGGCGGGGGCTCGTCAGGGCGCCACGTCTACGTGGCATGGGGAGCGGGCGCCGCGCACACGGCACTCGAATTCACCCGGTCAACCGATGGCGGGCAGACGTTCGCGACCCCGCGCAGGATCCTGGCGGAGGCCAGCGCCCCTTCCCTGGTGAGCGCGGGACCGCAGGTGGCCGCGGGACCGGATGGCGTGGTGTGCGTGGTCTGCGACTGGACGACCAAGCAGGACGCGTCCGGTGACATGACCGGGCAGGTCACCGCGGTCTGCTCGGCCGACGGAGGGGACACCTTCGGCGCGCCTGTCCACCTGGGCGCCGAAACGGCGACGATGGCCCTGCCCGGCGGTGTCCGGCCCAACAGCGGCCCCGCGGTCGCGATCTCTCCCCGGGGCGATGCCATCTTCGTCGCCTTTCCCGTGCGCAAGCCGGGCGCGACGCACTCGGACATCGTGGTGACCGTGTCACGCGACCGCGGGCGCAGCTGGACCGCGCCGGTGACCGCGACCCCGGCCGACGGCGCGATCTACTTCCAGCCGAACCTGGCGGCCGACGCGGCGGGCAGGGTCGCGATCTCCGCCTTCGCCCTGAAGGACGGCCGCATGGACGAAGTGCTGCTGATCTCCCGCCCCGGACAGCTGAGCTTCGACCCGCCGCTGCGGGTGACAACCGCCCCGTTCGACCCCCTCGACCGGGCGACTGCCACCCGCGGCAAATACGGCATCTGGTGGCTCGGCGACTGGCAGGGCATCGCGAGCGGCGACGGCGTGTTCCACCTCGTGTGGAACGACACCCGCACGGGAAAACTGGATCTCTTCGCGGCCACGCTGCACCCCTGACGCCCGCCACGAATGGCGGGCCAGTTGCCCGCATGATCGTCCCCGGCGGGAAGATGGTGGATCGTTAGGAGGCCTCAACTGCTCCTAACGATCCACCATCATGGGAAATCGGCGTGAGGGGCATCCTTGTCGCAGGAAGCAGGCCAGCCCGGCCAGCCCGGCCCGGTCGAGGCGATGATGGCGGGCGACGCCGCGTCGCGGATGCTCGGCATCGAGCTGGTCGACCACGGCGAGGGCTGGGCCCGCACGCAGATGACGGTCCGCGACGACATGGTCAACGGGCACGGCATCTGCCACGGCGGCATGATCTTCAGCGTCGCGGACACCGCCTTCGCCTGCGCCTGCAACAGCTGGGGGCCGGTGACCGTGGCGGCCGAGTGCGACATCGTGTTCGCCGCGCCCGCCAGGGCGGGCGACGTGCTTACCGCCGAGGCCAGGCTGCGCTCCCGCTTCGGCCGCACCGGCCTCTACGACATCGCGGTCGAGTCCGACGGCCGCCTCATCGCCGAGTTCCGCGGCCGCAGCTCCGAATTGAAAATGCCCGTGTAGTTGCCGGGGTCAGGACCCCGGTAACGACACGGGCAACTGAGTAGTTGATCTTGGCGAGCCGGGATCAGCGCTCAGCGGGGGCGCTCGTCGATGATGCGGCGCATCTTGCCGAGCGACCGCTCGACGGTGCCCGGCTCGGCGACCATGGTGGCCGCCGTGACGCCGATGGTGTTCTTGATCAGGGTGGTGAGCTGGGCGCCCGCCGCCTCCGCGGTCTCCGGCGACGCGTCAGGGCGGCGCTCGACGTGGACGGTCATCACGTCGAGCCTGCCGGGCCTGGACAGCACAAGCTGGAAGTGCGGCGAAAGCGCGGGGACGCCGAGGATCAGCTCCTCGACCTGGGTCGGGAACAGGTTCACCCCGCGCAAGATGATCATGTCGTCGCTGCGGCCGGTGATCTTCTCCATCCGGCGCATCGTGCGCGCCGTGCCGGGCAGCAGCCTGGTCAGGTCCCTGGTGCGGTAGCGGACCACCGGCATGGCCTGCTTGGTGAGCGAGGTGAAGACCAGCTCGCCCACTTCGCCGTCGGGCAGCACCTGGCCGGTGACCGGGTCGACGATCTCCGGGTAGAAGTGGTCTTCCCAGACGTGCAGGCCGTCCTTGGTCTCCACGCACTCCTGCGCGACGCCCGGCCCGATGACCTCTGACAGGCCGTAGATGTCGGTGGCGTCGATGCCCGCGCGGGCCTCCATCTCGGCGCGCATCTCGTTCGTCCACGGCTCGGCGCCGAAGATGCCGTATCGCAGTGAGCACTGCACGGGATCGAGGCCCTGGCGTTCCATCTCGTCGATGATGGCGAGCATGTAGGACGGGGTGACCATGATGATGTCCGGGCGGAAGTCGCGGATCAGCGTCACCTGTCGCTCGGTCATCCCGCCGGAGACGGGCACCACCGTGCAGCCGAGCTTCTCCGCGCCGTAGTGCGCGCCCATGCCGCCGGTGAACAGCCCGTACCCGTAGGCGTTGTGCAGGATGTGCCCGGGGCGGCCGCCCGCGGCGCGGATCGAGCGGGCCATGACGGTGGCCCACGTCCCGATGTCTTCGGCGGTGTAGCCGACGACCGTGGCCCGGCCGGTGGTGCCGGACGAGGCGTGCACCCGGACCACCTGCTCGCGGGGGACCGCGAACATGCCGAACGGGTAGTTGTCGCGCAGGTCCAGCTTGCTGGTGAACGGGAACTTCGCAAGATCCGACAGGTCCGCCAGGTCGTCGGGGTGGATCGCCGCGGTGTCGAACAGCCGCCGGTAGTGCGGCACGTTGTCGTAGGCGTGCCGCAGCGACCAGCGCAGCCGCTCCAGCTGCAGCGCCCGCAGCTCGTCGATGGACGCGGTCTCGATCGGCTCGAGCTCCCCGGGCGGGGTGGCAGTAGTGGCCATGAAAGGTCTCCTACGCGTCGTAATCCACGGTGATCTCGTCGCTGCTTGGCAGGGCCTGGCAGGTCAGCACGTACCCGGCCGAAACTTCGGAATCCTCGAGCGCGTAGTTGCGGCGCATGACCGCCGAACCGGAAACGACCCTAGCGCGGCAGGTGCCGCATACGCCGCCCTTGCAGGCGAACGGCAGGTCGGGCCGGATCTGCTGCGCGCCGTCGAGTACCGGGGTGCCCGGCGGCAGGGTGAAAGTGGACGCGCGCCCGTCGAGAATCGCGGTCACCGTCGCGCCACAAGCCGTCGGCGCCTCCGCGTGGGTCGCCTCCACCGGCGGCTCGTCCCCGACCCAGAACAGCTCACGGTGCAACCGCGAGCCGGGCACGCCAAGCGACCTCAGCAGTTCCATCGCGTCAGTCACCATGCCGAACGGCCCGCACAGCCACCAGTGGTCCACGTCGGGCACGCTCACCGTGGCGGGCAGCAGCCGCGCGAGGCGGTCGCGGTCCAGCCGCCCGCTGTGCAGCTCGACCTCCTGCGGCTCACGCGACAGCACGTGCACGATGCGCATCCGGGCCGGGTAGGCGTCCTTCAGGTCCGCCACCTCGTCGGCGAACATCACCGTGCCGCTGCGCCGGTTGCCGTACAGCAGTGTCACGGTGGAAGCAGGATTAGCGGCGAGCACAGAAGCGGCGATCGACATCATCGGCGTGATCCCGGAGCCCGCGGCGATCAGCACGTGGGAAGCGGCGACAGACAGGTCGGGTGTGAACGTGCCGCTCGGCACCTGCGCCTCGATGACGTCTCCCGGCCTGACGTCGCGGACTAGCCAGCCGGACACGGCGCCGCCCGCGACCTCGCGGACGCCGATGCGCGGCGCCGTCCCGGCGGGGGAGCAGATCGAGTATGAGCGCCGCTCGTCACCGCGCCGCAGAGTCAGCGACTGTCCCGGCGCGAACGCGAAGGCCTGGGCAAGCTCGCCGGGCACCGCGAAGGTGATCGCGGCGGAGTCGTCGGTGAGCGCCTCGACGTCCACCACGACCAGCGGATAGAAAGTGGTTCTTGACGCAGAAACAACAGCGGTCACAGTGCTTCCAGTCATAGGGCCTTCACCGCCTCGAACGGCTCGCCGCACGCCTCGCAGCGGTGCAGCGACTTGCATGCGGTGGCGCTGAACCGCGCTGTCTCCGTGGTGGAAGCCGAACCGCACCGCGGGCACCGAGGCAGATCCGTCGGAACGGTGGAGAGTTTCACCGGCACCGGCCCGCTGCGCCTAGGCGCGGGTGACGGCGGTGCGATGCCCGCTTCGGCGAGCTTGCGCCGCCCGTCGGCGGTGATCCAGTCAGTGGTCCACGGCGGTGCCAGCTGCGTCTTGACTGTGACCCTGTCGAAGCCGGCCTTCATCAGCCGGTGCCGCACGTCCGCGCCGATCTCGCGCATCGCCGGGCAGCCGCTGTAAGTCGGCGTGATGGTGACCACGACACCCTCTTCTGTGGACTCAGCTCCGCGCAGGATGCCCAGGTCAGCGATGGTCAGCATCGGCAGCTCGGGGTCCGGCGTCCCGGCGGCCACGTCGTAGGCGCTCTGGCCGGGCGAAGTCGCGGTCACCACGTCGCGTCCGGGTCTGCTCGCGCCACGGACTGCATTTCCGCCAGGATGTAGCCCATCGCCTCGGTGTGCACGCCGTCCCGCCCGGCGCGCCCGCTGACCGGGCCAAGCGTCGCGCCGCCGGGCCGTGACAGGCCGGCCGCGGCGAGCACCATGTCGAGCACCGCATGCACCGAACCGGGATCGACGCTGGCCAAAGCGGAGGCATCCGGCAGGAACAGCTCCGCGGTCAGCGGCCACAGCGCGTCAAGCGCGGCCTGCATGCGAGCGTGCGACAGCTCGGTGCCGTCGCCGAGCCTGATCACCCACTGCGCCGCGTAGTCGCGGTGGTAGGTGAGCTCATTCGCCCCCTTGGCGGCGATCGCCGCAAGTACCGGGTCCGATGCGGAAGAAAGCGCACCAAACAACGCGAGCCGCCACGAGGAGAAGATCAGCAGCCGCCCCACGACCTCGGCGAAGTCCCTGTCGGCGTGCTCTGCCAGCCGGACATTGCGGAACTCGGCTTCCGAGCGGAAGAACGCGAGCTGGTCCTCGCTCTGCCCGAGTATCCCGCCCGCCCTGGCGAGCAGCATGCGGGCCTGACCGAGCAGGTCGAGGGCGATGTTGGCGATCGCGGTCTCCTCCTCGAGCTCGGGCATCCGGGTCAGCCACTCCTGCAGCCGGTGGCTGTAGATCAGCGCGTCGTCGCCGAGAGCCAGACAGTACCTGGCCAGGGCGGCGCCGTCCGTGCCTGGCGGCACCGACGTGTCGATGCCCGCCAGCGGGTCGGTGAACCCGGTGCCGAACGCCCAGCGGTGACCGTCGTCGTGGTCCTCGCCGAGCAGGTCGTACGGGTTGTCGTGGTCAGTCATCACAGGCACTCACATGTGCGGGACGTCGTCGGGAATCTCGTAGAACGTCGGGTGCCGGTACACCTTGTCGCCGGACGGCGCGAAGAACGGGTCCTTCTCGTCCGGGCTGGACGCGGTGATGTCGGTGGCGGCGACCACCCAGATGCTGACGCCCTCGTTGCGCCTGGTGTACAGGTCGCGGGCGTGGTGCAGCGCCATCTGCGGGTCGGCCGCGTGCAGGCTGCCCACGTGCACGTGGTTGAGCCCGCGCTTGCCCCGCAGGAACACCTCGAACAAGGGCCAGTCCGCGCTGGACTCAGTCATGAGGACGCCTCCGGTGAAACACGAACCCGTTCCGGATTCTTGCGAGCGTGCGCCATGGCCGCCTCCCGCACCCACGCGCCCTCGTCGTGCGCCGCCTTGCGGCGCGCCACCCGCTGCGTGTTGCACGGGCCGTTCCCGGCGATAACCGCCTTGAACTCGTCCCAGTCCACCGGGCCGAAGTCATAGTGCCCGCGCTCGTCGTTCCAGCGCAGCAACGGATCGGGCAGCGTGACGCCGAGCTTTTCCGCCTGCGGCACGGACATGTCGACGAACCGCTGCCGCAGCTCGTCGTTGGTGTGCCGCTTGATGCCCCACTCCATCGACTGCGCGGTGTTCGGCGAGTCGGCGTCCGGCGGACCGAACATCATCAGCGACGGCCACCAGAACCGGTTCACCGCGTCCTGCACCATCTCCCGCTGCGCCGCGGTGCCCCGCATCATCGTCAGCAGCAGCTCATACCCCTGCCGCTGGTGGAACGACTCCTCCTTGCAGATGCGGATCATCGCCCGCGCGTACGGGCCGTAGGAGGAGCGGCAAAGCGGCACCTGGTTGCAGATCGCCGCGCCGTCCACCAGCCAGCCGATGACGCCGACGTCGGCGTAGCTCAGCGTGGGGTAGTTGAAGATCGAGGAGTACTTCTGCCGCCCGCCGATCAGCTTCGCGGTCATGTCGCCGCGGCCGGCCCCGAGGGTCTCCGCCGCGCTGTACAGGTACATGCCGTGCCCGGCCTCGTCCTGCACCTTCGCAAGCAGGATCGCCTTGCGGCGCAGCGACGGGGCACGGGTGATCCAGTTGCCCTCCGGCTGCATCCCGATGATCTCCGAATGCGCGTGCTGCGCGATCTGCCTGATCATCGTCGCCCGGTACCCGTCGGGCATCCAGTCGCGCGGCTCGATCCTGCGCTCGTGCGCGATCGTCTCGTCGAAGTGCTCCTGAAGGTCGACGCTCATGCGTTCCACTCCTTCGCGACCATGGTCAGCACGTCGTAGCTGGCCACCACGGCGCCATCCTGGTTGGTGACCTCCGCGTCCCAGCGGACCTCGCCGTAGTCGCCGGCCCGGGGGCTGATCTGCTTGCAGGTCAGCGTCACGGTCATCTCGTCGCCCGGCTTCAGCGGGGTGGTGAACCGCAGGTTGTCGATGCCGTAGTTGGCCAGCACAGGCCCGAACTCCGGCTTGACGAACAGCCCGGCGGCAAACGACAGGATCAGGTAGCCGTGCGCGACGCGCCCGCCGAAGAACGGGTTCTTCGCCGCGGCCTCCTCGTCGGTGTGCGCGTAGAAGGTGTCGCCGGTGAACTCGGCGAAGTGCGCGATGTCGTCGAGGGTCACCGTGCGCGGCCCGGCGTGGATGGTGTCGCCGATGCGCAGCCGGGACAGCGGCTTGGTGAACGGGTGGGCGTCGTCGAGGTTGCGCGGCGCGCCCTTGACCCAGCGGCCGCTGGCTGCGGCCAGCATCCGCGGGCTGGCCTGGATAGCGGTGCGCTGCATGTGGTGGAAGACGCCGCGCATGCCGCCCATCTCCTCGCCGCCGCCAGCCCGGCCTGGGCCGCCGTGCACGAGCATAGGAAGCGGGGAGCCGTGGCCGGTGGACTCGGGGGCGGCGTCATCGTCGAGCACCAGGATGCGGCCGTGCCACGGAGCGGTGCCCAGGATGACGTCGCGGGCGAAGGCAGGGTCTTCCGTGACGATCGACCCGACCAGGCTGCCCTTGCCGAGGGCGGCGAGCTCGATGACGTCTTGCGTGCCGTCGTACCCGATCAGCGTGCTGACCGGGCCGAACGCCTCGACCTCGTGCAGCTCGGGGCGCCTTGTGTCGTGCGCCCGCAGCAGGATCGGTGACAGGAACGCGCCGCGTTCGGCGTCGGCGCCCTGCACGTTGACGTGCTCCGGGTCGCCGAAGACGACCGTGGCCGCGTCTTCTAGTGCCTTGAGCGAGCGGCGGACCTCTTCGCGCTGGTCGAGGCTGGCGAGGGCGCCCATCCTTGTCGCCTTGTCGGCCGGGTTGCCGACGACTACCTTGGCCAGCTCCTCCCTGACCGCCTCGGCGACGCTTTCCGTGAGGGCGGCGGGGACGAAGGCGCGGCGGATCGCGGTGCACTTCTGGCCGGCCTTGACGGTCATCTCGATGACCAGCTGCCGGACGTAGCGGTCGAACGCTGGGGTGCCGGGGGTGGCGTCGGGGCCGAGAACCGACATGTTCAGCGAGTCGGCCTCGGCGTTGAAGCGCACGGACCTGGCGACGACGTTGGGGTGGCTGCGCAGCCGGCTCGCAGTGCTCGCGGATCCGGTGAAGCTGAGCAGGTCCTGCTCGGTGAGGTGCTCGAGCAGGTCGCCGGCGCCGCCGCTGACCAGCTGCAGCGCGCCCTCGGGGAGGACCTGCGCGTCGATGATGATCTCGACCATCAGCGCGGTGAGGTAGCCGGTCTGCGACGCGGGCTTGATGAGGCTGGGCACGCCGGCGATAAGCGCCGGTGCCAGCTTCTCCAGCGGACCCCAGACGGGGAAGTTGAAGGCGTTGACCTGCACCGCTACCCCGTGCCTGGGGGTGAGCAGGTGCTGGCCGAGGAATTCGCCCTCCTTGCCGAGCTGCTCGGGCAAGCCCTCGACGAACACCTTGTCGTTGGGCAGTTCGCGCTTGGCTTTGCTCGCGTAGCTGAGCAGCACGCCGATGCCGCCGTCGATGTCGAACTTCGAGTCATACAGGGTCGCGCCGGTCCGGTAGGACAGCTCGTACAGCTCGTCGCGATGCTTGCGCAGCAGCTGGCCGGCCTCCTTCACCAGCTCTGCGCGCTGGTGGAAGGTCAGCTTCCGCAGCGCGGAGCCGCCCGTGTCGCGGCCGTAAGCGAGCGCGGCCCCGAAGTCCACACCGTCGGAGGACACCTCGGCGACGAGGTCCCCGGTCACCGCGTCGTACACCGGGGCGCCGCTATCCGGCGCCTGCCAGCGGCCTTCCACGTAACTGCGCAGTACCGTCACCGGGGTCCTCCGTCCATTGCGTGGTTTCCACTTTACATACCGACCATTCGGTAATTTACTCTTGGGACATGGGAGCTGACCAGATGCCAGGAGGAGAAGAAATCGTCACGGTCGCCGTCGAGGGTGCCGTCGGCGTCGTCACGCTGCGGGCGCCCGCCCTCACGCGGGCGGCCAAGGAGCAGCTGCTGGCCGGCCTGCGGCGGCTCGCCGAGGACGACGCGGTGCGCGCCGTGCTGCTGACCGGCTCGGGACGGGTCTTCTGCGCGGGACAGGATCTCGGCGAGCACGCCGCCGCGCTCGACGCCGATCCGGCACGCGCCTTCGACACGCTTGAGCTGCACTATCACCCAGTCGTCCTTGCCCTTGCCGGCATGCCCAAACCCGTGGTCGCGGCCATCAACGGCACCTGCGCGGGCGCGGGCATCTCGCTCGCCCTCGCCTGCGACATCCGGGTCTGCGCGGAGACGGCCAAGTTCGCCACCGCGTTCACCGGCATCGGGCTGACCTTCGACTCGGGACTGTCGGCCACCCTGACGCGGGCCGTCGGCAGCGGACGGGCCAGCGAGCTCATCCTGCTCGCCGAGCCGTTCACCGCGCAGCAGGCCCTCGACTGGGGTCTCGTCGGCCGCCTGGCGGATCCCGCGGAGGTGCTCACCGAGGCGCGGGCCATCGCGGACCGGCTGGCCGCTGGGCCGACCCTCGCCTACGCCGAGGCGAAGAAGGCGATCGCCGCCGCGGCGCTGCCCGCGCTGCCGGATGTCCTGGTGGCCGAGCACGAGGCGCAGACACGGCTCGGGCAGACCGCGGACCACAAGGGGGCGGTTGCGGCATTCCTCGCCAAGAAGCGTCCGGAGTTCCACGCCCGATGACCGCGATCGCGACTGACCAGGCACCGCGTCGGCGCGGGCGGCCGGGCAACGACCTGGAGGCGGTTCTGCGGGCCGCGGTCGAGGTGTTCAACGAGCGCGGCTACGACGGGGCGAGCATGGAGATCCTGTCCAGGCGCCTGGGCATCGCCAAGTCCGCGATCTACCACCACGTGTCGGGCAAGGAAGAACTGCTCAGGATGGCCCTTGACCGGGCGCTAGACGGCTGGTCGGAGGCCGCGCAGCGCGCGCAGGAACTCGACGCCCCGGCCATCGAGCGCCTGGAACTGCTCGTCCGCGGCACGGTGGCCGTGCTCGAAGACAGGCTGCCCTACGTCACCCTGCTGCTGCGCGTCCGCGGCAACACCGACATCGAGCGCGCGGCCCTGGCCCGCCGCAGGTCCTTCGACAAGCTGGTAGCCGCCCTGGTCGAGGAGGCAGAACGGGACGGCGACGTCCGTGCGGACGTCGACCCGAAGGTCACCGCCCGGCTGATGTTCGGCATGATCAACTCGATCGTCGAGTGGTACCGCCCAGGCAGTAGGCCCGACGGCGCTGACCCGCTTGCGGACATGGTCTGCGCCATCGCCTTCGACGGCCTCCGCGTGCGCCGATAACGGCGCAGGCACTGCCCCCCGCCAGGACTCGTAGTGGTCGAGCATGGTCTGCCGTACCGGCCGGTAGGCGACCCCGAGTTCCGCTACGCTGCGGCTGTTGTCCACCGCGAAGCGGATGCCGAGGTGCTTGGCGATGTAGTCGGGGGTGAGACCGAAACGCGGCCCGAGCACCCGGACCGCGGCGTCCGGCACCCGGTGCCGCGGAATCAGCAGCTTGCCTGGGTACTCGCTCCTGATGATCCTGGCCATCTCGTGCATGGACACCATCTCGGGCCTGGCCAGGATGTACCGCCCCGACGCGGCCGGGTTCTCCGCCGCCGCGATGTGCGCGGCGGCGACGTCGCGTACGTCGGCGAACGTGAAGCTGAACCCGGGTGCGCCGTAGAAGAAGTAGCCCGCCATCAGCTCGTTCATCAGGAACAGGCTGCCGGAGTCCGAGGCGGGCAGGAGCGTGGGCCCGAGGATGAGGCCCGGGTTCACCGTCACCAGCGACCACCGGTCCTGTGCCTTGGCCAGCTCCCAGGCCTCCCGCTCCGCGATCGTTTTCGCGTAGTGGTAGGGGTTGTTCTCCGGCGTGCTCGTCGTGTTGAAATACCGCTCGCTGAGGGTCTGGTTCTCCATGCTAAGCACGTCGATGTAGTCGCCGAAGATCGCGCCGACGGTCGAGGTCAGCACCAGCCGCCGCACGCTCGGCGCCCGTTCGACCGCCGCGATGACGTTCCGCGTGCCCTCCACGGCCGGCTTGATCACGTCGCTGCCGGTGTGCTTGATCTGCTCGGGGAGCAGGAACGGGCTGGCCACGTGGAACACGTACGCGCAGCCGTCCGCCGCCGCGTCGAACGAGCCGGGTGCTAGCAGGTCAGCCTCGAAAAGCTCGAGGCGGCCCCGGCCGCCGTCCAGGCGGCGCAGCGGTCCGGTCTTCGCCTCGTTCGCCAGGCTGCGCACGCTCGCCCTGACCGTGTACCCCCGGTCGAGCAACTGACTGACCAGGTGGCTCGCGACGAAACCGGTGCCGCCGGTGACCAGGACAGTCTCGGCGTTGCCCGGGGGCTGGCTCACGCGGCGGGGCCGTTCATCGCAGGCTCACTCGCGGTAGCCGGTGCCCGCGTGACGTCCGGCAGCCGGAGGGCGATCGCGATGCCGGGCAGCGCCGTCACGGACATCACGAGCAGCGCCGCGTACGGGTTGCCGATCACCGCCTGGACAAGCAGCACAAGGAGGACGCCGCCCAGGTTACCCGCGAGCAGCAGTGCGCCGGTGGCCGTCCCCGCCCTGGCCGGGCCGACGTGCACCTCTGACCACTCGAGCGCCACCGGGAGGCAGGCGAGCAGTACGAACCCTTCGACGGCGAGCAGCACACCGAAGATGACGGGCGCGTGCGCCAGTGACAGCACCGCGAACACCACGGCCGTGGCCACGGTCGCGGCGACAAGCATGCCGCGGCGCTTGTCGCGCTTGGTGACGATGCCGGGCAGCACCGCGGCGCCCGCGATGCCGGCCACCGTGGTGAGACCGATAAGCGGGCCGGACAGCGAGCCGTGCCCGAACTTGGTGAGGATCGAGTCCAGCCAGGTGGCGATGGCGTTGAAGACGCCGACGCCGATGAAGAGCAGGGCAGCCAGCTTCCACATCAGCCGGTCATGGCGCAGCCAGCCGAGCGACTCGTGCGCCGGGGCTTCGACGGGGAAGGCGGCGGGCAGTCGCAGGGCTGCGAGCATGGTCACCGCGGCGGCCACCGTCACCGCCGCTTGCACCGTGAGCAGCAGCCTGAGCCCTCCGGCGCTGACCAGCGGGCCGCTGGTCAGCGCGGCGAGCAGGATGCCGACGAACTGCGCGGCGCTGGCCACCGAGATCGCGGCGGTGCGCTCGCCCTCGGGGAAGTAGCGGGCTGCCACCTTCGTGCTGGCGTTGAGCACCAGCGGCTGGCCGGCGGAGACGACGAGCTGCCCGGCGAGCAGCCAGGCGAACGAGCTGGTGTCCGCGACGCGCAGTAGCGACCCCACGGCGGTCAGTACCGCACCGGCCGCCAGCGCCGCACCGAAGTTCCGGTCAAGCCAGCGCCCTGCGGGAATGGCGAGCACCACAAAGAGCAGCGGGTTCACCACCGCCAGGTCGCCGACCACGCCGTTGGAGACGTGCAGTGCGGCGCTTGTCTGGTCGGTGACCGCCGCGAAGGTGAGCCAGAGCAGCTGAGTGCAGGCCACGAGCACGGCGAATGCCACCAGCACCGTCCAGCGGCTGGCCCGGACTGGTCCGAAACGGGGCGATACCTCATCGATCACCGCGTCAGTATCGGGCATCGAGATGTGTGTCCGCGACCGTGGAATCGATGTCATCGTGCCCTATTCTCAAGTGATGGGAACCGCCGGGGCGCCGATCCGCAGGGAAACGGTGGCCGCCCGGGTGGCGGACTTCCCTCGCCTGGCCGCTGACAGGCCCGAGCTGAAGCAGGCGGCGGTGGCGCTCTGCGTGACCGTGCGCGACGGCATTCCCCGCCTGCTGCTGACCCGCCGTTCGGCCCGGCTGAACGCGCACGCCGGCCAGTGGGCGCTGCCCGGCGGGCGTATCGACCCGGGCGAGACCGCGGTCGGCGGCGCGCTGCGCGAACTGGTCGAGGAGGTAGGGCTGGAACTCGGCCCGGACGCCGTACTCGGGCAACTCGACGACTACGTGACCCGGTCCGGGTACGTCATGACGCCCGTGGTCTGCTGGGCAGGCCCGACGGGCCGGCTGACGGGCAGCGAGGCCGAGGTCGCTTCGGTGCACCAGATACCCGTCGCCGACCTCGACGTGGAGCCGAGGTTCGTTTTCATCCCGCAGTCAAGCGCCCCGGTCATCCAGCTTCCGCTGCTCGGCGGTTACCTGCACGCCCCGACTGCCGCGATCGTCTATCAGTTCTGCCGCATCGCCTGCCGCGGCGAAGTCCTCCGCGTCGCCCATTACGAGCAGCCGCTCTTCGCCTGGCGCTAATTCCGGCCCGATCCCGAAGAACGCGGCGGCGTTCCCGCGCAGGACCGCCTCCCTGCCTTCTTCGCCGAGTACGGCGAGGAGGTTCTCCAGGGCATCGGCGCCGTGATCGTGCGGATAGTCGCTCGAGTACAGGAGCATGTGCCCGGCGTCGAGCATCTCGGCTAGCTGCTCGAGGTCACCCGCCGGCACCCGGCCGGGGATCAGCGTCGGGCTCGTCGTCGCCCGGATGTGGTTGCGCACGTAGACGGACGGCTTGTCGCGCACCCACGGGGTCTCACGCCACAGCGCCTTCCAGTCCTTGTCGAACCGCCACAGCAGCGAGGGGAGCCAGGCGAAACCGAGTTCGGCGAGGCAGACGCGCAGGTTCGGGTAGCGGTCGAAGACACCCTCGGCGACGAGGCTGAGCACCTGGTTGGGCGCGACGATCTGCGAGTTGTAGAGGTAGTCCTCGTAGTACGTCGACGCGGTTCCCGTCGCGGTGGGCGCCATTCCCCAGCCGCCCCAGGCGTGCAGGGTGATCGGCAGCCGGTTCCTGCTCGCCGCCTCGTGGATCGGGCGGTAGCGCAGGTTGCCCCATGGCGTCTCGCTCCGCACCGGAAGCAGCACCTGGGCGAACCGGCGGTCGCCGCCCAGCCGGTCGATCTCGGCCGCCGCGGCCTCCGGGTGAAAGACCGGCACGACGATGCTGCCGCGCAGGCGCTCGTCGCGATCGAGGAACTCCGTGCGCATCCAGTCGTTGACCGCCGTTGTCATGGCCGACTCGAAGTACGGGTTGCGGCTGCCCTGGAAGGTGGCGACGCAGGTGAGGATCACGGCGAGCGGCGCGTGCGGTTCGAGTAGCTGCGCGCGCAGCTCCTCGTAGGTGTGCGGCGGGAAGCTGCCCGCCGCGCGGGCCTCCTGGCGGGCGGACATCGGCTCGCTCTCCGGATAGAGGCGGTGGCCGATCCCGAGGTGGGCGCTGCGGATGAACTCGTGCCAGTAGGGATCGATATAGCCCAGCAGTGCGTCCATGGAGGGCGGCTCGACGTGGACGTCGCAGTCGATGGCGCCGGTCTCGATCGAGCTCACCCGGGCAATGCTAGGCCGGGCCTGCCGCGGTGCGGGAGGCCTCTCGGTCCCCCGGTCGGATGATCGACGGCGATTTATGCTCGCAGCACATCGCGGGGCTGTCCGGGCAGTTCCGGCCGACAGCGGCGCTTCACTTTCGCTGCCGCGTCCGCTTTCATGGCGGTATGAGGGTCGTCGTCGGCAAGGTCTCCGACTTCGCGAACGGCGACAGGAAGATCGTCGAAGTGAACGGCAAGTCCATCGGGGTCTTCCGCGTCGATGACCGCTTCTACGCGCTTCGCAACCGGTGCCCGCATCAGTTCGGCCCGCTGTGCATGGGAACGCTCGCGCCGCGGGCGATTTCCGGCGGCCCGGGCGACGTGCGGCTGGACTCGGGGCCGCCGCTGCTCGCCTGCCCGTGGCACGGCTGGGAGTACGACATCGCCACCGGCCAGTCGTTCATGGGACCGGGGCGCGGCAACGTGCCGGCTCTCGCGTACGACGTGAGCGTCCTGCCTGGTAGTGAACTTCTCCCCGCGGAGGGGGCCGAGGCCAGGACCGACGGCCGCGTCCCAGGCCCGTACGTCGCGGAGACGGTGCCGGTATCGGTGGAGCAGGACTATGTGGTCGTCGAGGATTCGCCGGCCCGCCGGGCAGGCGACGCGAGGAATGAGGCGCAGGCATGACGGTGACCGCCCGCGAGACCGGGCCGCACGACCAGGCGAGCTCCGGCCGTCAGGCGAGGCCGCTGCTGCTCGACGTCGACGTGCATCCGCTGTTCCTGCCGCGCGACATCCTCCCGCGCCTGCCCGAGCCATGGCGGACGCGGTACGCGAACGAGAACTCCGGCCGCGGCGGTGCGCGCGCGATCCATGATTACCCGCGCTGGCGCAACGGCGGCTTCCGTATCGACGCCGCGGTGCCGGGCGGACCGCCGGGCAGCGATATCGATGTCCTGCGCGCCCAGCTGCTCGATGAGTACGGTACCGACATCGCCATCCTGATCCCGCTCACGTTCGCCCTTGAGGGCCCTGCCGACTACAAGGCGGCGCTGTGCCGGGCGATCAACGACTGGCTCGCGCAGGAGTGGCTCAACCGCGACCCCCGGCTTCGCGGCAGCCTCAACGTGCCGTTCGACTCGCCGGACCTCGCGGTCGCGGAGATCGAGCGCTTCGCAGGCGACCCGCGTTTCGTCCAGGTGATGGTGCGCGGCGACACGCAGAGCGAGTGGGGCGACAAGAAGTACTGGCCGATCTACCGGGCGGCCGAGGCCGCGGACTTCGTGGCCATGTGCCACGTGGGCGGTGAGCCGGGCAACCACTACCGTGGCAGCGGCGCGCCCTCGTACTACCTGGAGCAGCATGTCTGGCTGCACATGCCGGTCGAGCGGCTCGCGATGAGCATGATCTGCGAGGGCGTCTTCGATGCCTTCCCGCGCCTGCAGGTCGCGCTCGTCGAGGCATGCCTGACGTGGTCGGGGCCGCTGCAGTGGGCGATGGATGCCGCCTATGCGGTCGCGGGCAACGACGCGCCCCAGCTGAGCAGGCTCCCTTCGGAGTATTTCCGCGAGCATTTCTGGCTGAGCACCCAGCCGATCGAGGAGCCGGACAACCCGCGGCATCTGGTGAAGTCGATCGAGTTCGCGCAGCTGACGGACCGGGTGATGTTCTCCTCCGACTACCCGCACTGGGACTTCGACTCGCCCGTCAAGGCGCTGCCGGCTGCGATGCCCGCCGCGATGCGGGGCAAGATCATGGGTGAGAACGCCGCCCGCCTCTACGCCAGGCGTCTCAACCGCGGCTGATACGCCCGGCGCTGCCTGGCACGTCACCGAAGGGATCGGTTCATGACATCCACGCAGCCCGAGAGGCTCACGGTCGATGAGAAGGCCGCACTCACCGGCGGTGCGAGCTTCTGGCGGACCAAGGCCCTCGGCGGTATCCCCTCGGTCCGGGTCTCCGACGGGCCGCACGGCCTGCGCAAGACGACCGACGACGGGCCGTCGGCCATCGCGGTGATCAGCGAGCCGTCGACCTGCTTCCCGCCCGCCGCGGGGCTTGCGCAGAGCTGGGACCCGGGGCTCGCGGAACGGGTGGGCGCGGCGCTGGGGCGGGAATGCCAGGCCGAGGGCCTGGACGTGCTGCTCGGACCGGGCATCAACATCAAGCGCTCGCCGCTCGGCGGGCGCAACTTCGAGTACTTCTCCGAGGACCCGCTGCTGACCGGCGCGATGGCGACCGCCTGGGTGCGCGGCCTGCAGTCCCAGGGCGTCGGCGCCTCGCTGAAGCACTTCGCCGCCAACAACGCGGAGACCGACCGGATGCGCTCGAGCTCGGACATCGAGCCGCGCGCGCTGCGCGAGATATACCTCCGCGCCTTCCAGCGGGTTGTCGCCGACGCCCGCCCGTGGACGATCATGTGCTCCTACAACCGGCTCAACGGCGTGCTCGTCTCGGAGAACCATTTCCTGCTGACCGAGGTGCTGCGCGGCGAGTGGGGCTTCGACGGCCTGGTGGTCAGCGACTGGGGCGCGGTCGCCGACCGGGCGGCCGCCGTCGCGGCCGGCTGTGACCTGGCCATGCCCTCGCCCGGCGACGCGAGCGACGCCGAGCTAGCCGAGGCCGTGCGCGCTGGGCTGCTCCCCGAGGCGGTGCTCGACCAGGCCGTATCCCGTCTCGCGGCCCTGGCGGACCGGGCCGTGGCCGGGCGCGGCACCGCCGGCGGCTACGACGCGGACGCGCATCACGCGCTTGCCCGCGAGGCGGCGGCCAGGAGCATCGTGCTGCTGAAGAACGACGATGGCATCCTGCCGCTGTCGGCGGGCGCCTCGCTCGCCGTCATCGGCACCTTCGCCGCCGAGCCCCGTTACCAGGGCGGCGGCAGCTCGCATGTCGTGCCGTCCAGGCTCGAGACACCCCTGGAGGCGCTGTCCGGTGCGGCCGGCTCGGTCACCTACTGTCCCGGCTTCACGCTCGACGGCCCGGCCACCGATCCCGCCCTGCTCACCGAGGCCGTCGCCGCTGCCCAGTCGGCCGACGTCGCCGTGCTGTTCCTCGGCCTCGGCGACCGGCAGGAGTCGGAGGGCTTCGACCGCACGACCATCGACCTGCCCGCCAATCAGGTGGAACTCGCCGCCAACGTCGCGGCGGTCAACCCGCGGACGGTGGCCGTACTGTCCCACGGCGGAGTGCTGCGGCTGGCGCCGCTGGCCTCCGTCGTGCCGGCGATCCTGGACGGTGCCCTGCTCGGCCAGGCCGTCGGCGGCGCCGTCACGGACGTGCTGTTCGGCACCGTCAACCCGTCAGGCAGGCTCGCCGAGACCGCCCCGGTGCGCATCCAGGACACGTCCGCGTTCCTGAACTTCCCCGGCGAGCACTCGCACGTGCTCTACGGCGAGGGCATCTTCGTCGGCTACCGCTGGCACGATGCCCGCGACCTCGACGTCTGCTACCCGTTCGGGCACGGCCTGTCCTACACGACCTTCGGCTACGCGGGCCTGTCACTGGCCGCAACGCCGGACGCCATCGAGGTCCGGGTGACCGTGACGAACACCGGTGACCGTGCGGGCAGGGAGATCGTGCAGGCCTACGCGGCCCTGCCCGAATCCGCGGTCGCCCGCCCGCCGCGCGAGCTCAAGGGCTTCGACGCGGTCGACCTCGCGCCTGGCGAGAGCCGCGAGGTGAGCATCGCGCTGCGCCGCGACGATCTCGCCTACTGGGACCGCCGGGCCGGCCGCTTCGTCGTGGAGGGCGGCGGCTACGAGGTGTCGGTCGGCGCGTCGAGCCGCGACCTGCGAGCCACCGCGCGAGTGGACGTCGCGGGGGACGAGCTGCGCATCCCGCTGACGCTGAACTCGACCCTCGCCGAGGTCCTCGCCGACCCGGTCGCAGGTCCCAAGCTCGCGGCGGGCCTCGCCGCGATGATGCCCGCGACCGACAAGGCCGACGCGCTCGGCGCGGACCTGCTGTCGCTGATCGGCTCCGCCCCCGTCGGGCGCATGGTGAGCCTGTCGGCCGGCGCGATCACCGGGGACCAGCTAGAACAGCTCCTCGCCGAGGCCAACGCCGCCCAGTGAAGATCCTGCAGGCGCGCTACCAATATGGCAGCGGCTGCACTGGTCCGAACTGGACAGCGGCGCGAGGGATGCGGGAGGGTTGTCGACCGTGCGCTTCGTGTTCAGCCCTCCCGCCGAGGATGCCGCGGGACTGCTCACCCTTCCGTGGAGTGAACCGCTCGACGAGTGGCAGGACGAACGGCTGGTGGAGATTCGCCAGCGCGGCATCTCGCGGCACGTCGTCCGGTTTGTCGCCGACGGCGGCACGCTGTACGCGCTGAAGTCCATCAGTGAGCGCCTGGCACGCCGGGAGTACCGGCTGCTGCGTGAGCTGGCCGAGCTTGGCATCCCCGCCGTCGAGGTCGTCGGGGTGGGGGTGAACCTTGGCCCCGGCGCCGAGGCGATCCTGGTGACCAAGTTCCTCGCGTTCGCCACCACGTACCGTGCCGTCTTCTCCAGCCCTCGCGGCAGCGGCCCGCCGACCGACAAGCTGCTCGACGCGCTGGTCGAACTCCTGGTCCGGCTGCACCTGTCCGGCTTCTTCTGGGGTGACTGCTCGCTGTCCAACACACTGTTCCGCTACGACGCGGGCACGCTCGAGGCCTACTTCGTCGACGCGGAGACCAGCGAGAAGCACCCGGAGCTGAGCAACGGCCAGCGCAGCTACGACGTCGAGCTGGCCGTCGAGCGGGTGTACGCGGAGCTGCTCGACCTGGAGGCAGGGGAGCTGCTGCCGGCCGGGATCGACCCGCTCGAGGTGGCCGAGGACCTGCAGCGCCGGTACGACAGGCTGTGGGACGAGCTCACCATGGAGGAGATCATCCCGGTGAACGAGCAGCGGTTCCGTATCGCGGAACGGCTGCGCCGCCTCAACGAGCTCGGCTTCGCCGCCGAGGAGGTGGAACTGGTCAGCACTCCGGCGGGCAACCGGCTGCGGGTCACCACGCGCGTCGCCGACCAGGGGGACCAGGCGCGCAAGCTGTTCCTGCGCACCGGGATCGAGGCGCGTGAGAACCAGGCCCGCAGGCTGCTCAACGACATCGCCTCCTTCCGTGCCTACCTGGAGCAGAAGGAGCGCCGCCCGGTATCGGAAATCGTGGCCGCGAGCCGCTGGCTCACCGAGGTCTACGACCCCGTAGTCGAGGCGATCCCCGAGGACCTGCGCGGGCGCCTGGCTCCTGCCGAGGTCTTCCACGAGATCTTGGAGCACCGCTGGTACATGTCGGAACGCGCAGGCCGCGACGTGGGCACGACCGCGGCCGCCCGCTCCTACTTCGAGCGCGTCCTTCCCAAGGCGCCAGAGGCACTCGATCAAGACCTGACCGAATGAAATCAACTTGTTTAGCAAGTAATCTGTTGTGCAACAAAGCAGTTGTAGTAGTCTCCGTCTCAGGCAATGATCGTTCCTGGAGGGAGCCGCCATGGACCTGTTCGACGCGCTTGAGCGCGCGGTCACCTCGACCGCCGAGATCGTCAAGGAGACGCCAGCGGAACTTCTTGACGCCCCCACCCTGTGCACCGAGTGGGACGTCCGCGCGCTGCTGAACCATGTGATCGGCACCCTGTGGCTGGCCGAGGGCCTGTTCGCCGACCGGATGCCGCGGCATCCGACGCCGCCTGGCGGCCTGCCGCCGGTCGACCTGGCAGGCCAGGACCCGGCCGCGGCCTACGCCGAGGCGGCAGCCGCCGCGCTCGCCGCCGCCGCCGCGGGCGACGCGCTGACCCGGGCGCATGCCACCCCGCTCGGCGACATGCCGGGTCCGGTGCTCGCCGGGGCCACCACGCTCGACATCCTGGTGCACGGTTGGGACCTGGCGGTGGCCACCGGGCAGCCGGCCGACCTGGACGGCCGCCTCGCCGCGCACGTGCTCGGGTTCGCCGAGCAGGGCCTGGCCACGCCGGAAGCCCGGGCCGGGCGCATCGACCCGCCCCTGGCCGTCGCGGTGGACGCCCCCGTAACCCAGCGGCTGACCGCCTACCTCGGCCGCAAGGCGTGAACCCGGACGCGGCGCTGAAGGCGCTCGCCGAGCCCAACCGGCGCACCATCCTCACCCTCGTCGCCGCCGAACCGCGCCCGGTCGGCGATATCGCCGGGCACCTCGACATCACGCCGCAGGCGGTCTCCAGGCACCTGAAGGTGCTGCACGAGGCCGGCCTCGTCGACGAGCGGCGCGAGGGCACCCGCCACCTGTTCGTGGTCAACCCCGACGGCTTCGCCGCCGTGCAGGAGTTCCTGGCCGGCTTCTGGACGGAGCACCTGGCCAGGCTCGGCTCCGCACTGGCAAGCCACCAAGACCAGCAAGACCAGCAAGACCGGCAAGACCAGGCAGGCGAGCCGGCAAGGACCCAGGCAGACCAGGCCACTGATGAGTGACGCGTATGCCACCGAGGTGGACCTGCCGGCACCGCCCGAAGAGGTCTTCAGGCACCTGACGGACCCGGCTGCCATGATCCGCTGGATGGGCCAGCACGCCACCCTCGAGCCGGTGCCAGGCGGCGCCTTCGAGGTCGACATCAACGGCGTTCCGGTCCGCGGCCGTTACCTGGAGGTCGACCCGCCGCGCCGGGTCCTGGTCAGCTGGGGCGTCGCGGGCAACGGCGACATGCCGCCAGGAGCCACCGAGGTCGAGTTCACCCTCACGCCCATCGCCGCGGGAACCCGCCTGCGACTGGTCCACCGCGGCCTTTCCGAAACCCAGGCGGAGATGCACGCCACCGGCTGGCAGCACTTCCTCGCTAGGCTCACACACGCCGCCGCCGGAGACGACCCGGGCCCCGACCCATGGCAGAACCCGTCGTAAAGGTTTCCCACGCCGGAACTGAGAAAGGGACCCGGCATGGCACAGATCCGGGTAGGCACGGCAGGCTGGACCGACAAGTCACTGATCGATTCCGGGTGGTATCCGGACGGCGGCAGTGATCCGGAGAAGCGCCTGCGGTACTACGCCAGCCAGTTCCGGCTTGTCGAGGTCGACTCCGCGTACTACGCGCTGCCCGCCGAGCAGACCGCGGCAGCCTGGGCGGAGCGGACTCCTGGCGGCTTCACCTTCAACATCAAGGCGTTCAGCCTGTTCACCCAGCACCCGAACTCCATACCGCCGGTGCTCGCCGCCACCAGCGACCTGGCCGTGGTCCGCCTGCACGGTCACTCGGACCAGTGGCAGAGCAACGACATACAGGAGCGCTTTCGCTACCGCTACAGCAGCAAGGAGCTGCAGGAATGGACCGCCCGGGTGCGGCGGCTTGCCGGCGACGCAGCCGAGACCCACGTAGTGTTCAACAACTGCTACCGCGACTACGCTCACGTCAACGCCCAGGACTTTGTAGGCCTCATCGGCGCCGCCTGAGTGCCGCCGCAGGACCCGTCTCCCATACCGTAGGTCCCCGCCTGTCGATATCATCCAATATGGAGCTGATCGCAGATTTCTCCGCTATCCCGTCCAGCGAGCACGCCGCGGAGATCACCCGGCTGTGCGACGCGATGGAGGCGGCCGACGCGGCGGGCCGCTACCCGGAACTGACGGTGGAGCGCCCCTGGTCGGCGCACAACCCCATGCTCGAAGGCGAGTTCGCGGCGCCCGGTGCCATTCGCTGGTACCTGGAGCGCGAGCTCGGCCGCCTCGCCGAGCACGGCGCGCGGATCTCGGTCCGCCCGGGGCGCGAGGCGCTCGACCTGCACGACCCGGAGATCGGCCCCGCCGTCGACGAGACCCGCAGGGACCTGAGGCGCAAGAAGCTCTTCCTGTTCACCCCCGAGCGGATGGCGCTATCCATCGACCGACTCAGACACTACACGGGGACCGAGCCGGAATCCTTCCAGCGCTACGTGCTGCTGACCAATTACGCCTGGCACGTCGAGGAGTTCCGCGCCGCCATGCCGGAGAGCACAGGACCCGCCACCGACGGGCGGCAGATGCCCGCCTGGCACTACGCCCGCCCGGACCGCTCGGGCGTGACCATGATCAACATCGGGGTGGGACCGTCTAACGCGAAGACCATCACCGACCACCTCGCCGTGCTCCGTCCGGACCTGATCCTGATGATCGGCCACTGCGCCGGGCTGCGTAACCGCCAGGAAATCGGCGATCTGGTGCTCGCGACCAGCTATCTCCGTGACGACCGGGTCCTCGATGACATGCTCCCGCTCAGCGTCCCCGTGATCCCCAACCACACGCTGAACACCCTGCTGCTCAGCGAACTGACCCTGCGCGGCCTGCCGTCGCGGATGGGCATCGTCTTCACCACCGCGAACAGGAACTGGGAGCTGCACCTGGCCACGGTGGAGGAACGGCTCCGCGTCTCTCGTGCGGTGGCGGTCGACATGGAGTCCGCCACGGTCGCCGCCAACGGGTTCCGCTACCGGATACCGACCGCCACCCTGCTCGCGGTCAGCGACAAGCCGCTGCACGCTGCGCCGAAGCTGAGCGCGGACGCCCAGAGCTTCTACGCCGCGAGCCGCCGCCAGCACGTCGATATCGCACTGTCCGTCGCCGAGAACGTCAGGAAGCTCTACCCAGGCGGCCTGCCCACCGCCGACCTCCGCTCAGCCGACGAGCCGCTGCTCGGCAACTCAAGCACCTCCCGCCGGGCCGATCGCGGCTAGGGGCTAGGGCAGCGCCGCTCCGCTATCCCTGGATGAAGGCGAGCAGGTCCGGGTTGATGACGTCGGCGTGGGTGGTGGGCATGCCGTGCGGGAAGCCGGGATAGGTCTTGAGCGTCCCGTTCTGCAGCAGGTTGGCGGACAGCGGCCCGGAGTCGGCGTAGGGCACGATCTGGTCGTCGTCGCCGTGCATGACAAGCGCCGGGACGGTGATCTGCTTCAGGTCTTCGGTGAAGTCGGTCTGCGAGAAGGCGACGATGCCGTCGTAGTGTGCCTTGGCGCCGCCCATCATGCCCTGTCGGCACCAGTTGTCGATGACCGCCTCGATGGGTTCCGTCCCTGGGCGGTTGAACCCGTAGAACGGCCCCGCGGCCACTTCCCGGTAGAAGGCCGCGCGGCGCCGCGCGGTCTGGTCCTGGAAGTCGTCGAAGACGCTCTTGGGCAGGCCGCCAGGGTTGGCGTCGGTCTGCAGCATCAGCGGCGGCACCGAACTGATCAGCACCGCCTTCGCCACCCTGCTCTCACCGTGGCGGGCGATGTAGTGCACGACCTCGCCGCCGCCGGTGGAGTGGCCGATGTGCACGGCGTCGTGCAGGTCGAGGTGAGCGGTGACCGCGGCCAGGTCGTCGGCGTAGTGGTCCATGTCGTGGCCGTCGGCGACCTGCGCGGACCTGCCGTGCCCGCGGCGGTCGTGGGCGATGACCCGGTAGCCGCGGGTCACGAAAAACATCAGCTGGGCGTCCCAGTCATCGGCCGACAGCGGCCAGCCGTGGCTGAACACGATGGGCTGGCCCTGCCCCCAGTCCTTGTAGAAGATCTCCGTGCCGTCTGCGGTGAGTCAAGGTTCTCGAAGGCCACGGAACGACGCTGCTACCCGGCTTGATCGACGCCCACGTGCACCTGCGCGGCACCGCTGATCTCGAAGAGCTCGCACGCTGGGGCGTGACGACCGCACTAGACATGGGCTCCTGGCCGCCAGCCCTCATCGCAGAGCTGCGAAAGGCCGGCTCCAGCGACGTGCGCAGCACCGGCGCCGGGGCCCTCGGCCCGGGGAGCCCGCAGGCGATGATCCCCGGCCGCCCGGCCGACAGCGTCATCCTGACACCGGAAGACGGACGCAGGTTCGTCGCCATCCGGGTGGCCGAGGGCATGGACTACATCAAGGTCATCGTCGAGGCGCCGGGCCGCGGCGGCCTCGACCTGCCGGCCGTCAGGACGATCGTCGAGGCTGCGCATGACGCCGGCCGGCTGGTGGTCGCGCACGCCTCGCACACCGGCGCGGTCGCGACAGCGCAGGAGGGTTGTGTCGACGTGCTGACGCACGCGCCGCTCGACGCGGTCCTGGACCAGACGGCCGTCGCCGATGCGGGTAACGCGGGTCGGGCGCGCACCGCGAGCTTGAACTGCTTGTCCAGGCGGGTCTCACCCCCGCCGAGGCCCTGCGCGCCGCCACCGCGGTGACGGCGGCCCGCTTCGGCCTGCCCGACCGCGGCCGCATCGCACCCGGCCTCCGCGCAGACCTGCTGCTTGTCGATGGTGACCCCCTGGCCGACATCACCGCGACCCGCGCGATCCGCGCGGTCAGGCTGGCGGCAACCTGAGCGGTCAGGCCGGGACGGCCGCCGGCGAAGCCGGCGAGTCAGCGGGACGCTTCGCGTGCAGGGCGGCCTCAAGCGCGAAGGCCAGCTGCTCGAGCTGGAACGCCCTGGCCGCGATGTGGAAGTCGATGCAGTGCCCGGCGTTCGGCACCAGCCGCGCGTCGACCCACGGGGCCTTCGCGAACGCCGACCTGAACTCGGCGACCTGCGCGTCGTCGCTGATCCACAGGTGGTCGAACTCGCCCTGCCGGCTGTGCACAGGCACCCGGACCTCAGCCGCGACCCGGGGCATGCGCTCCACCCAGGCGCCGGTGATGTCGAGCAGTTCGGCCTTCGGAACGGGGGCGTCGGCGGCGTGGCCGGCGTCCGGCATCGCCGTGGTGTGCGTCCAGTCGGGTCCGTACATCACGAAGTCCTTGACCGGCCCTGGCAGCTCGACGTACTCCAGGTCGGGCAGTGCGGCCCAGGCGGCGCCGCTCTCCTTCGGCACCCGCACCAGGCAGCCAGACACGGCGATGCCGAGCAGCGGCCATGCGGGCCGCCTGGCCGCGATGGCGGTGGTGACCGCGCCGCCGATGGAGTGCCCGATGATCACGACGCCTGGCCTGCCCGCGCCGTAGCTGTCCCAGAGCTCACCGATGAGGTGGTCGAGCACCTCCGCGTTGCGCAGGATGACCGAGCCGCCGGCCTCAACCGAGACCTTCGTGCTGCCCAGGTAGCCGGGCCGGTCAACGGCGATCACCGGGATGCCGAGCGTCTCCGCGCTATCGAGCAGCGACTGGCCGGGCACGTCGAAGTAGACCGACGTGTAGGTGCCGCCAGGCAGCGCCACGACGAGCGGCGCGCCCTCCGCAACCGGGCTGTCCGCTCGGCGGCGCATCGAGAACGTCATGCCCTTCGCCGGGCCGTCCGTGCTGACCGTGTGAGTGACCTCAGTGGTATCCGGCCGGACAAGCACGACGTCCTCGCCGTAACGTCCTGCCACGTCGACAAGACCGGGCCCAAGACACCGGACTGACACGCCGCGCCGTGATGCCGCGGCGACGAGCTGGGCGGTGGCCGAAGCGGCGCCGAGCACCGCGAACCCGCTGCCCAGGTGGTCGTAGAGCGAGTCGCCTGGCGCAAGCCAGTGGTGCGGCAGCCGGTTGCCAGCGGCGGCGACCGGACGATAATCCGAGCTGTCACTGGTCTGCGATGCGGCGCGGGATCCGTACCCGTAGCCGAGCACGAGGCCCAGGCAGTGGAACTCGATCCGCTTCGTCCGCTGCACCATCTCCGCCGCCGCGGGAAGCGCCACGGCGAATGACTCCGAGTCGCCCATCAGCGCCGCGGAGGCGAGGTCGGTGGACACCGTGCGGGCGTTCTCGCTGGCGATGCGGATGGTGTCCGCGGCGACGGGCCTGCGCTCGGTCTCATACGTGTCGAGCAGTTCTACGGGCGCCCAGCCGCGCAGTACCGCGGCCAGCTTCCAGCCGAGGTTGACCGCGTCGCCCACGCCGGTGTTGAAGCCGTGTCCGCCCCACGGCGGATTCTGGTGCGCGGCGTCCCCGGCGAGCAGCAGGCGGCCGCGGCGGTAGGCGGTGGCGAGCAGCGACCTGGCTTGCCACGGATCGGTGCCCAGCACCTCCACGTCGATGTCGGCGCCGGTCATGGCCCGCACGACGCGACGGGATCGGCGTCGCGGTCGTCGTCCGGGCGTCCGGTCGCGATGGCCCACCAGGTGCCGTCGAGGTCCAGCGGCCCGACGACCCCCGGCGCGGCCGGGTTCAGCACCCAGCGGTGCACCGCCCGGTCGCGGATGAGCGAGCCGAGACGAAGAGAACGGAAGACGATCGACAGGTTCGGCCGCCCGGCATTGCCGCCCTCGTAGACCGCGCCCATGGCCCCGCGAACGATGCTGTGTGCCCCGTCCGCGCCGACGGCATAAGCGGCGCGAATAGTAGACACGGCACCCGAGGCGTCGGACACCCGCACGCTGACGCCGCCCGCGCCCTGCTCCACGCCGACGGCGCGGTACCCGAACAGCAGCCGAACGTTCACCGCGCCGCCGAGTGCGTCGCGCAGCGCCTGCTCGACAACGGGCTGACCGACCTGCTGCCCCGGCTCGGCCGCCAGATCGTCGCCGGCCAGGCGGAGGCCGAGGGTGCCGGTGAAGCGGGTGACCTCGGCGCCGGCCGCGGCGGTGCAGAACACCACGTCGCTGGACCAGGAGACGGGAATCGGGGCGCGCGCCCTGATGCGCTCGGCGAATCCCCACCGGCGGAACAACTCCATCGTCCTGGCCGACGTCGTCTTCGCACGCGGCCGGACGGCGGAGACCGAAGTCCGCGGCTCGATCACCGCGCAGCCGATGCCGTGGTAGGCAAGCTCCATCGCCAGGGAGAGACCGACAGGCCCGCCCCCGATCACGACGACAGGCGCCACAGTGCCGTCTGGGAGGACGGCGCCGCAAGACGTCACGGCCGGCCGGCCGTGAGGACGGCGGCCAGCGCCGCCCGCACTCCGGGCACGCGGGCAACGGCCGCGTCCCTGTCGACGAGGCTCTCCCGCAGCGCGAGGATGTTACCGCTGCGCGACTCCGGCGGGATGTCGTCGGTCCGGACGGTGATCACCGCGTGAAAGTGCGGGTAGGCCTCGCCGAAGGTCATCAGGTAGCGGGCCGGCGCGTCGAACGCGAGCCCCAGCGCGGCCATCAGCTCCTGAACCAAGGGTCCGAACGACTTGAGCTCCCTCTCCTCAAGCCCGCCCCAGCCAAGCGCGTGCCGACGCAGCCGCAGGAAATACCAGCCAGGCACCTCGAAGCCGGGAGCGATCTCGCAGGCCCAGTCGTCGTCACGGAACACGACCGTGTCATCGGGTGCCCGGTCGAGGTGGCAGATGAGGCAGTGCGCCGGGTCGGTGACGCTGCCCGCGGGGAAGCGCCGGCCGTCGGTAAGCGGCGCGGTCACCGCCCGGTCACCCGCGTGATCAGCGTGCCGATGCCGGAGATCGTGGTGTCGATGCGGCTGCCAGGACGGAGCCACTCCGCCGGAGTACGGCTGAAGCCGACGCCCGCCGGGGTCCCGGTGAAGATCAGGTCGCCCGCGTGCAGGCGCACTCGGTAGGACAGGTACTCCACCAGCGTCGGCACGTCGAAGATGAGGTGCCTGGTATTCGAGGCCTGCTTCGTCACGCCGTCGACGTCGCACCGGATATCGAGCCGCCCGGCCGCGCCGAGCTCGTCGGCCGACACCACCCAGGGGCCGACAGGGCCGAACCCCGGCGCGGACTTGCCGAGACCGAACTGCGGGTTCGCGCCGCCCTCGAACTGCACCACCCGGTCGCTCAGGTCCTGGCCGACCGTGTAGCCGGCGATCACCGCCAGCGCGTCGGCCGCGTCGACCTCGTAGCAGTCGGTGCCGATCACCACGACGAGCTCCGCCTCCCAGTCCAGGGCGTCGGACCGGGTCGCGACCGCCTCGTTCGGCCCGGCGATGCTTGAGGAGAACTTGGGAAACACGAGCGGGCGGTCAGGCAGCGCCATCGCCGACTCGCCGGCGTGGTCGGCGTAGTTGAGGCCGATGCCGAACGCCTGCGACGGCACCGGCACGGGCCGCTCAAGCGCGCCGAGGTCGAGCGCCGGGGCGTCGGACGGAGGGCCTTCCCGCTCGAGGCGCGCGGCGGCGGCGAGCAGGGCCGGCCAGGCCGCGAACATCGCGGCGGGGTCGGCGGGCACGGCGCCGCCGCTTGCCCGTTCGGCGTCGACCAGGCGGTCACCGACCACCAGGCTCGTCCGGCTGTTGACGACGGCGACCTTCACCCAGGTGTCCTTTCTGCGGCCGGCACGGTCAGCGGGCACCCATGAGCGCCGGCATCGGGTCGGGCAGCGCGGACTTCAGCGCCCACGACCGGTCGGAGAGTTCTTCCACCGAGGCGCCCGCGCGGTACGCCGCGAGCAGTTGCTCCGGGTCGAACTGCGGCCCGACAGAATCAGCGGCGTACTCCGGGCCCTTCATGTAGTTCGTCGCGTCGTCCGGCTCGGCGAACCGGTCGATCTGCATCTCGACCATGTTCCCGTCGGGGTCGCGGTAGTACATGGACGTCGTGACGCCGTGCGCGATGCATACGGCCGGGCGGATGCCCTGGTCACGCAGCAGCACGTAGCGGTCGAGCAGGTCGTCGAGGTTCTCGAAGGTGTACGCGACGTGGTGCATCGCGCCGGTCGCCGGCGTCTTGCGTTCGAGCGGGACCGGGGGGTTCAGCAGCGCCACGCGGTGGTGCTCATCGTCGAAGGTGATGAACGTGAGCGCCGCGTCCTGATACAGCACGTGACCGTCGAGCACAGTGCAGTACCAGTCCCGCATTTCCGTCGGCTGGCTGGTCTGGAACACGACATGAGCGAACTTGGGCTTGGCAGACATTCGGCCGGCCTCTCTCAGCTGGGGCATCTTCGCCACCCGGAGTGACCCGGCTCACGTTAGCAGATATATGTTATAACAGCAAGGTTCGGCATCGCCGCCAACCGGGCGTGCGATGCTTAGCGGGCGGACGTGTTCGTGGCCGCTATAGTTGATATCAGTACTGGTCCGGCCCCGGATCGCGTTCGAGAGCGAGGCAACTGGTGGCACCTCAGTCGGCGCCGACGGTACGGCCCATCGCGTCCCGTTCGGTCACCGAGCTGGTCACCGCCGAGCTGCGACGGTCGATCCTCTCCGGCGCCCTGGCTCCCGGCCAGAGCTTTTCCCTCAGGGAAATCGCCGGCCTGCTCAACGTCAGCTTCATCCCGGTCCGCGAGGCGCTGCGCAACCTGGAGGCGGACGGGCTCGTGGTGATACAGCCCGGCCGCAGCGCCACCGTCGCCCCGCTCGCCCTGGAAGACCTTGAGGCCATCTACCGGCTGCGGCGGCTGCTCGAGCCTGACCTCGCGCGCCGTTCCTGCCTGCTGATCTCCGATGCCGAGCTGGACAGGCTGGCCGCCCACGCGGTCGAGTTCGGCGACGAGAACCGGAGCATGGACGCGATCTACGACGGCCATCACGAGTTTCACCTCGCGCTGCTCGGGCCCGCCGCCACGCCCTGGGACACGCGGATGCTCACCATGCTGTGGCGGGCCGCGGAACGGTACGTCCGCATCGGGTTCGGCTTGCTCGACCCGGACCCGGACGAGCACGCCCGCCGCGGTCGCGCGCACGAGGAGCTCATCGCGGTCTTCCGCAGGCGCGATCCTGATGCGGCCGCGCAGGCCGTCTTCAGCCATCTCGATCACAACGAGCAGCTCGCGCTCGGCGCCCTGCGCGTGCTCGGATCCGCGCAGCAATCCAGCTAGTCGACCAGGTCGAGTGCGGCGCCGATCACCGCGCCGGTGTCGATCTGGTGGTAGCGGTAGGTGCTTTCCAGGTCGCCCGACTGGCCGAACGCGGTGACGCCGAGGTGCGCGGCGGGCACCCGGTTGATGCCCGCGAGGAACGCCAGGGTGTGCGGATGGCCGTCGAGCACCGTGACCATCGGCGCCGCTCGCTCTGCGGCGAAGACCGTGTCGAGTATCCAGTCCGGCGCGGCTGCCAGGCCCCGCCGCACCTGCAGGGCGCGGAACAGCAGGTCGGGGCTGGTGACGCAGATGACGTCGGCGCCGAAGCCGATCGCGTCAAGCCGTTCCGAGGCGGCGAGCGCCTCGGGCATGAGGGCGCCCATGGCGCAGATCGTGACGGCGGGCCGTGCGTGCCGCCGCAGCTGGTAGGCCCCGGCGACCACGTGGCGGCGGCGCCGCTCACGGGCGGCCGGGTCGGCGGGCACCGCCGCGAGCCCCTGGTCAACCGGCCGGGTGGACAGACGCAGGTAGGCCGACTGCCCGCCTGGCCTGCCGAGCTGCGCGAGCGAGGCGAGCAGCACCCACTCGGTGTCGATCGCGAAGGCGGGCTCGTAGCTAACGCACCCCGGCTGCTCCACGCCGATCGACGGAGTGACGACCGACTGATGGGCGCCGCCCTCGGGCGCGAGGCTGACGCCGGAGGGCGTGCCGACCAGGATCGACTGGCCGCCCGCGTAGATGCCGAACGACCACGGCTCAAGCGCCCGCGCGACGAACGGGTCGTAGAGCACGCCGACCGGGAAGAGCGGCTGCCCGGTACGGCTCCAGGTCGCGCCCAGTTCGCCAAGCGCGCCGACCAGGTTAGTTTCCGCGATGCCGAGCTCGATGTGCTGCCCGGCGGGTCGCTCGCGCCAGTGCAGGATCGTCTCACTGTCGTCGGCGAACCAGTCGGTCCGCTCCGCGGAGGACCAGACGCCCGCCTTGTTCACCCAGCCGGCCAGGTTGGTGCTCGAGCTGACGTCCGGGCTCACCGTCACGATCCTCGCGCCCACCTGCGGCGCGGCGCGGTTGACGTCGAGCAGGGCACGGCCGAGCGCGGACTGCGTGGTCGCCGTGCCCGACGGGGTGCGACCCAGGTCGGCCGGCACCGACGGCGGCTCCGTCAGGCGAACGGGGTCACGCCGCACCCGTTCGGCGGCACTCTCGCACAGCGCCGCCTCGGGCGAGCCGCCGGGGAACCTCAGCCACGGCTGAGCCGGGTCGGCGCCGGTCCGCGCGGCAAGCTCGCCGAGCTGTGCCTCGGTGAGCAGCGCGGAATGATTCTGCGGATGGCCCTCGATGGCCAGCCCGTAGCCCTTCACCGTGTAGGCGAAGATCACCGTCGGGCGGGTGTCGTCGATCGCGGCGAAGGCCAGGTCGAGCGCCGCGTGGTCGTGACCGCCCAGGTTGCGGAAGGCGGCCCGCAGCGCGTCGTCGCCGACGCCTTCGAGCAGCGCGCGCAGCGAGTCCGCGTCGGGACCCGGGCCGGGCAGCCTGGTGCGCAGCTCGTCCGCGGTGCACCGCAGCAGCCGCTGGTACTCCGGATTCGGCATCCGGTCGAGCCGATCGCGCAGCAGGTGGCCTCCCGGCCTGGCGAACAGCTCCTCGAGCAGCTGGCCGTACTTCACGGTGAGCACCTGCCAGCCGGCCGCCTCGAACATGCCCTGCAGCCGGGGAGTGCCGATGCCGGGCACTACCCGGTCAAGCGACTGCCTGTTCAGGTCGACGATCCACACCACCTCGCCCAGGTCGGTGACCATCGGGTCGCCGATCGCCTCCCAGACGGCGCCCTCGTCCAGTTCCGCGTCGCCGAGCAGCGAGTACTGCCGTCCGCCCGCTGGCTCGCCGAAATGCCCGGCGACGTAGCGGTGCGCGAGCGCGCCCCACAGCGGCGCCGTCGCCCCGATGCCGACAGAGCCCGTGGAGTAGTCCACCGGATCCGGGTCCTTGGTGCGGCTCGGATAGGACTGCAGGCCGCCGAACTGCCGCAGCGTCGTCAGGTAGGACTCGTCGAGCTGGCCGAGCAGGTAGTTGATCGCGTGCAGCACCGGGGATGCGTGCGGCTTAACTGAGACCCGGTCGCCCGGCCGCAGGTGCCTGAACCACAACGAGGTCATCATCGTGACCATCGACGCGCTTGACGCCTGATGCCCGCCGACCTTCAGTCCCGACGGATTCGGCCTGACCCGGTTGGCGTGGTCGATGATCGCCGTCGACAGCCACAGCACGCGGTCCTCGACGGCCCTCAGCGCCGCGAAGCCGGCCTGGCCGGCGCGCTCGAATTGGCCGTGCGGAGCAGTCATCAGCACACCCGTTCTCGGTAAGGTCGACTTGTTATCAGTTATAACAGAAGCGCGGGCCTTCAGCCACGCATAACGGACCGGTACCCGGCGTGCCGGGCCGGTAACGGTCGCTCTGTGTAACCTGCTTCAGTGCCCGAACCAAGCCACTTGCACTGGAGGCATCGCGATGACCGAGCGCTATGTGCTTGACTTGGAGGAGCTCGACGCGGCGCAGGTCGCGCTCGCGGGCGGCAAGGGCGCGAACCTGGGGGAGCTGTCGCGGATCGAGGGTGTTCGCGTGCCGGCCGGCTTCTGCGTGACGACGGATGCCTTCAACCGGGTCATGGCGGCCGTGCCAGGCATCGATGACCTGCTCGATGAGCTGTCGGGCCTGGACCCCGACGACCGGCAGGCGATCCGCACGCGCAGTGCGGAGATCCGCCAGGCCATCGAGGGGATCGCCATCACTGACGACCTGGCGGCGGCGATCACCCGCTCGGTGAACCGGCTCGGCGGCGATGCCGCGCCTGGCGCCGCCTGGGCCGTCCGGTCAAGCGCGACGGCGGAGGACCTGCCGACGGCCTCCTTCGCCGGCCAGCAGGACACGTACCTGAACGTCGTGGGACCTGACTCGGTCCTGGAGCACGTCAGCCGCTGCCTGGCCTCGCTGTTCACCGAACGGGCCGTGACCTACCGGCTGCGCAACGGCTTCGGCCACCGCGCGGTGCACATGGCCGTGGTCGTGCAGCGGATGCTCGTCCCGCAGGCATCGGGCATTCTCTTCACGGCCGACCCGGTCACCTCCAACAGGAAGGTCGTCTCCATCGAGGCAAGCTTCGGCCTCTGCGAGGCCCTGGTATCCGGCCTGGTGAACCCGGACGTCTACCGGGTGCGGGACGGCGAGATCGTCGCCAGGGCGATCGCCGCGAAGAAGCTCGTCATCCAGGCCACACCAGGTGGCGGAACGCGACAGCTTGCGATCGACCCGGAGAGCCAGGAGCGGCCGGCGCTGACCGACGCGCAGGTCGTCCGGCTCGCCGGGCTTGGCAGGCGGATCGAGGCGCACTTCGGCCAGCCACAGGACATCGAGTGGTGCCTGGCGGACGACGAGTTCCAGATCGTGCAGAGCCGGCCGGTCACCACGCTGTTCCCGGTACCGGAAACCAGCGATCAGGGCAACCACGTCTACCTTTCGGTCGGCCATCAGCAGATGATGACCGACGCCATGAAACCACTTGGCCTGTCCGTCTGGCTGCTGACGACGCGGGCGCCGATGACCGACGCGGGGGGCCGGCTCTTCGTCGACGTCACCAAGATGGTGGGTTCGCCAGCGACCCGCGCGGGCCTCCTGCAGGCCATGACGAAATCCGACCCGCTGATGGGGGACGCGCTGCAGACCGTGCTCGATCGCGGCGACTTCATCCCGGTTCTCCCGGCGGAAGCCCAGGTCGCGCCCCCGGTGTCGGTCGGCGATGCGCCCAGCCCGATCGAGACCGATCCGGCCATCCCCGCCGAACTGACCGAGGCAGGCCAGGCCGCCAACGAAGCGCTGAGGCGTGACATCGCGGTGAAATCAGGCCCCGCGCTCCTCGACCTCGTCATCGCCGACTTCGAGGAGCTGCAGCGGATCCTGTTCCACCCGCGCAGCAGCCAGGCGATCATGGCGGGGATGCAGGCCGCCTGGCGGCTCAACGAGCTGCTCGAGGGCTGGCTCGGCGAGAAGAACGTGGTCGACACGCTCACCCAGTCCGCGCCTGGCAACGTCACGGCGGAAATGGGCCTGGCGCTGCTCGACGTCGCGGACGTGATCCGCCCGCATCCCGACGTGGTGGCCTTTCTTGAGCGAATTGGCCTCGACCGCGTGGGTGAGGACGCGGACTACCTCGACGAGCTGCCCGCGCTGGCGGGCGGGCAAGAGGCCAGGGCCGCCATCGAGGCCTACCTCGCCAAGTACGGCATGCGCTGCGTCGGCGAGATCGACATCACCAAGCCGCGCTGGAGCGAGCGCCCTGCCACGCTGGTGCCGATGATCCTCGGCAACATCAGGAACTTCGAGCCGGGCGCCGGCCAGCGGCGCTTCGAACAAGGCCAGCGAAATGCCGAAGAGAAGGAACGGGATGTGCTTACCCGCCTTCGCGAATTGCCGGACGGGGCGGCGAAGGCCGAGGAGGCGAAGCAGCTGATCGACCGGATCAGGATCTTCGCCGGGTACCGGGAGTACCCCAAGTACTTCATGATCAGCCGCTACTTCATCTACAAGCAGGCCTTGCTCGCGGAGGCCGGGCGCCTGGTGCAGGCCGGCGTGCTGCGCGAGCCGGAAGACATCTTCTACCTCAGGCTCGCCGAACTCGCCGATGTGGTGCGCACGAACCAGGCCGATGATGAGCTCATCCGCGAGCGCAAGGAGGCGTTCAGGTCGTACGCGGCGCTCACGCCGCCCCGGGTGCTCACCTCAGACGGGGAGGCCATCGCCGGGAGCTACCGGCGCCCCGACGTCCCGGCCGGCGCGCTTACCGGCCTGCCCGTCTCCGCGGGCACCGTCGAGGGACGCGCCCGCGTCGTGCTCGACATGGCGGATGCCGACCTGGAAGCCGGCGATATCCTGGTCACCGCCTATACCGACCCCAGCTGGACGCCCGCGTTCGTCGCGATCAACGGCCTGGTGACGGAGGTGGGAGGCCTGATGACCCACGGCGCGGTGATCGCCAGGGAGTACGGCCTGCCGGCCGTCGTGGGGGTGGAGCAGGCCACCCGGCTGATCCGCGACGGGCAGCGCATCCGCGTGCACGGAACCGACGGGTACGTGGAGATCCTGGATTAGGTGGTGTCAGGTTGGCCTGGAATCTGCGGAAAGCTTGCCTCGCCGCGGCCGCGTTCGTCGTGACGCTCGGCGGTTGCGTCGCGGCGACCCACGCATCCGCGGCGGCGTCGTCGGCGGACGCCCGGGCGTGCGGATCGATGCTGTTCTTCCCCGCGGGGACGGCCGACGAGATCATGGCGGGCAAGCTCACGATCGCGCCGTTCCGCGCCGCGACGATCGGCAAGGGGGCCGTCGACTGGTCGATGGACCCGTTCCACGATCCCACGTGGCGGCTGAATTTCCGCTGGGGTGAGTGGATCGAGGCGCTGATCGAGGGGTACCTGGCGGGCGGCCCGCATGCCAGCGCGTATCGCGCCCGCGCCGAGGCCATACTCAAGACCTGGATCACCGACGTGCCGATCGCCGACAAGAACCCGCTGACCGCGATCTGCTCCGCGCAGGCATTCCCCGGCCAGGCCTGGATACACAACGAGATCCCGGTGCTGCTCGACTACTATGCCGCGCACTGGCAGGGCGCCTATAACCACGGCTTGTCACAGGACCTGGAACTGCTCAAGGCCGGCTGCGCGTACCCGGCAGGCCAATGGGGCGGCAGGCCCGCGACGTGGCGGAAGACGGCGCTGACTCATCTCACCGCTGCCTTCAAGCCGAACCAGTACGGCCCCGCCGTGGACGCCCAGGGGGTGAGCAACGAGCAGGCGACCGGATACGCGAACTTCTCCACCGGACTGTGGACCACCGCCGAAGCAGACGTGCAGGCCTGCGGCCTGTCCCTACCCGGCTGGATAACCGGCCGCATCGCCAAGATGCCGCTGTTCCTCGCCCTGGCCACCCAGCCGGACGGCAAGCTTGCCCAGATCGGCGACACCTACCGGATCGCGCCGCGGAACCGGGCGCACACGCCACTGCGGTTCGCGGCGACGCGAGGGAAAGAGGGCACCGCACCGTCGCGGCGCATCGGCGTCTACGCCGCCGGGTACGTGTTCGGACGGTCGGCATGGGGAACCGCGAACACGTTCGGCAGCCAGTCCTTTTACTCGCTCCGGTTCGGGCCGGGAACCCAGATCCACGGCCACGCCGATCACATGGGCCTCACCTATTACGCACGGGGGAGGAACCTGATCGTCAACGCGGGCCATTACGGCTACGCGAACACGCCGTACCGCGCGTACCTGCTGTCGCCGGAGGCCGCCAGCGTCCTGGTCATGCCCGGGGTCCCGTTCCGGCCGGCCGCCGCGACCAGGCTCGTGTCCTCAGCCATCGGTACGAAGGCGCAGTTTTACCAGTTCTACGACACCGCCTTCGGCGGCCTCCCGCGGTGGCGGAGCGTCTACGTCGACCAGAACCCCGACCTGATCCTGGTATTTGACCGGGCCTCGGGCGCCGCGAGCTACGAGCAGCTCTGGCACCTGGACCCGAGCCTGTCGGTCAAGTCGGTGACCGCCGCCACGGCGGTCGCCACCGCCCCAGGCACCCAGCTCGTGCTCAGGCAGATCCCGCTGCCCGGCCAGCGGATCCCGTCCGGTTCCACCCGGGTCGTCGGCGGCTTCGTGTCCCGCGCGCAGAACCACCGGACGCGCGCTCCGATCGTGACCATGACCAGGACGGGCCCCAGCGCCGCGATGCTGACGCTGATCGCGCCGACCGCCCTCGGTGTACCGGTGCACACGTCCATCGTCACGGCCGGCGGTGGCCGCTACCGGCTGCGCGTGACGATCGGCGGCAAGGCGCTGAGCTTCCTGGTGACCAGCGACGGCCGGATCCAGCAGGGCTAGCGCAGCGCGCGGAGCCGGTCGTCGGGGATGACGGCCACGCCGAGGATCTCGATCATCGCCTCGGGCTGCCACAGCGCCGTGCAGCCGATCCCGGCCATGGCCGGGTACACCGGACCGGCCAGCTCGCGCCAGACGCGGCCGATCTCCTTGCCGTGCGCCTGGTAATCCGGGATGTCAGTGAGGTAGATCGTGATGCTCACCAGGTCTTCCGGCACGCCGCCCGCCTCCCGCAGCGTGGTCAGCACGTTGCCGAAGGCCTGACGGAACTGCTCGACGATGCCGCCGGGCACGATCTTCATGTCCTTGTCCAGGGCGGTCTGGCCGCCCAGGTGCAGGGTGTTCCCGGCGAGGGTGCCATGCGAGTAGCCGCTTGGCGCGGGCAGGACGGCCGGGTTGACGGGAACGTGAGCCATGACATTGACAATACATGACGGTCGTGAAAGATTCGATATAGCGCTTTTATGACGACCGTTTAAACAGTAGCGAACCGGGAGGAGCCGCGACCATGACGGCCGACTTCAGCAAGTACCGCCTGGAGGGTGACAACTCGGCGTACCGGCTGCCCAACGGCCTCGTCGCCCCCGTGGTGACGCGCGGCGGCCTCGAGGACGGCGGCACGGCCAACTCGGGCGGCGCGATCCGCGTCTCGGGAGTGAGCATCCAGCACACCCCGGCCACGAAGCTCTGGTTCGGCAAGGTCAGCAACGAGCCTGGCTTCCGCTCCGTCAGCCACCACCACGGCGAGGCCGAGACGGGCGGCTACGTGCTGTCCGGCCGTGCCCGGATCTACTTCGGCGACAAGTTCGCCGACTACGTGGACATGGAAGAGGGCGACTGGGTGTTCGTGCCGCCGTTCATGCCGCACGTCGAGTGCAACCTGTCGCGCACCAAGCCGCTCGTCTGGATGACCACCCGCACGCCGGAGAACATCGTGGTCAACCTCGCCGACGTCGACGACGCGGACCTGCGGGACTGGCTGGACCGGTGACCCCGCACATGACAGAGGACAGCCTGGTGGAAACGTCCAGGCTGTTCACCGCAGCGGTCACGCTAGAGCCGGCCGAGCCCGAGCACTTCGACCTGGCCTTCACCGCCATCACCCAGGCGTGCCCGTGGCCGAAGGCGTACGGCGGCGACCTGGTAGCGGCGGCCGCGGCCGCGGCGATGCGCTCGGTGACCGACGGCAAGACGCTGCACTCGATGCACAGTTACTTCCTGCGCCCCGTCGACATCGGCGCGGCGGTCCGCTACGAGGTGGAACTGCTGCGCGACGGCCGGGGCTACAGCACCCGCCAGGTCCGCGGCTACCAGAACGGCAAGCCGGTCTACGCCTGCCTGGCCAGCTTCGCCGCGGGGGAGACCGGCGGCGGCACCTTCGAGTCGAGCCAGGGGGAGACCGCCCTGGCCCGCGCGGGCGCCATTCCCGACCCGGACGACCTGCCCACCTCGGCGGCATACCTGGATGCCAAGGCCGGCAGCTCGCTGGCGGAAAATTCATCGATGACCGAACGGTCGCGTGCTTACTGGTCCGGCGGCCGCAGCTTCGACATGCGCCACGTGCCTGGCCCGGTGTACCTCACCGTGGAAGGGGAGCGCGTGCCGCACCAGGCGGTGTGGGTCAAGCCCTACGACGCGCTGCGCCCCGTACCCGGCCTCAGCGACGAGCAGCGGGACGTCGCCGCGCTCGCCTATGTCTGCGACTACACGATCCTCGAGCCGGTGCTGCGCGTCCTGGACCTGCCGTGGGCGAAGCCCGGCCTGGTCACCGCCAGCCTCGACCACGCCATGTGGTTCCACCGTCCGCCTACTGTCACCGGCACAGGCGCAGCAGGCGACTGGCTCCTCTACGCCCAGGAGGCACTGGCGGCCGACGCCGGCCGCGGCGTGGGCGCGGGCAAGTTCTTCACCCGAGATCACCGTCACCTGGCCACCGTGGTCCAGGAAGGGATCTTCCGCTCCGCCTGATTGGGGATTACGCCGATGCCGCCTGCCGCACGCCTGTCACCGTCGGCGCACGTCGACACTTTCACCCGCGACCACCTGCCGCCGGCCCACCGGTGGCCGGTGATCGAGTTCACCACACAAGAGCTCGTCTACCCGGACCGGCTCAACGCCGCCGCCGACCTCGTCGACGTGCCCGCGGAAACGCTCGGCGCGGACCGGCCCGCGCTGCGCACCCCGCAGGGCGAGACGTGGACCTACGGCGAGCTGCGGACCAGGGCGAACCAGGTGGCGCAGGTCCTCACCGAGGACCTTGGCCTCGTGCCGGGTCAGCGCGTGCTGCTCCGCTCGCCGAACAACCCATGGACGGTCGCCGCCTGGCTCGGGGTGCTCAAGGCGGGCGGCGTCGTGGTGACCACGATGGCCGCGCTGCGCGCCCGTGAACTCGGCCCGATCGCCGAGCGCACCCAGCCGTGCGTCGCGCTCGTCGACCACCGGTTCGCCGACGACGCCAACGCCGTCCGGGACACCGTGCTGCCGTCGATGACGGTGATCACCTACGGCGGCGACGCTCCCGGTGACCTGACCGTCCGGGCGGCCGCCAAGTCAGGCGAGTTCACCAACGTGGCCACGGCGGCCGACGACGTGGCGCTGCTCGCGCCGACGTCGGGCAGCACCGGCATCCCGAAGCTCACGATGCACTTCCACCGGGACATCCTGTCCATCGACAACACGTTCGGCCGCCACACGCTCAAGCTGGCGCCCGACGACGTGGTTGCCTGCACCGCACCGCTCGCGTTCACCTTCGGCCTAGGCATGCTCGTCGTCTTCACGCTGCGGGCGGGCGCCTGCGCGCTGCTGATCGAGCAGGCCACCCCCGCCAAGCTCGCGGAAATCGTCGCCAGCGAGAAAGTCACCGTGCTGGCGACCGCGCCGACCGCGTACAAGGCGATTCTGCGCGACGGCCTCGAAGGTAAGCTCGCCGGGCTGCACAAGGCGGTCTCCGCGGGCGAGCACATTCCGCAGGGCACCTGGGAGCGGCTGCGCGACAGCATCGGCCTGAAGGTCATCGACGGCATCGGCGCCACCGAGATGCTGCACATCTTCATCGCCGCCGCGGGCGACGACATCAGGCCCGGTGCGACGGGCAAGCCGGTGCCCGGCTTCCGCGCCGCCATTCTCGGCCCGGACGGCAGCGAGCTCGGCCCCGGCGAGCCGGGGCGGCTCGGCGTGATCGGGCCGGTCGGCTGCCGCTACCTGGACGACGAACGGCAGCGGAACTACGTGTCGGGCGGCTGGAACGTGACAGGCGACGTCTTCTGCAAGGACGCCGACGGCTACTTCTACTACCAGGCACGCAGCGACAACATGATCGTGTCCTCCGGCTACAACATCGGCGGCCCCGAGGTGGAGGCCGCCATCGACACGCACCCCGACGTCCTTGAGTCCGCGGTGGTGGCCCGCCCGGACACCGAGCGCGGCTCGGTCGTCTGCGCCTTCGTCGTGCTGCGGGAGGGAGCAGCGGCGGACGCCGCGAAGGCCAAGGAGATCCAGGACCACGTCAAGAACGTGCTGGCCCCGTACAAGTACCCGCGCGATGTCCGGTTCACCGCCACGCTGCCCCGCAACGCCAGCGGCAAGCTGCAGCACTTCGCTCTCCGGGAGATCGTCGAGAAGGAGCAGGCGGGCACTGTTCGTCAGGCGGGCACTGTTCGAAAGGAATCCCTGGCATGAAGATCGCCGTAGTCGGCGGCGGCCCCGGCGGGCTTTACCTCGCCGCCCTGGCCAAGCAGCTCAACCCCGCCCACGAGATCACCGTCTGGGAGCGCAACGCACCCGACGACACGTTCGGCTTCGGCGTCGTCTTCTCCGACGAGACCCTCGGCGGCATCGAGAACGCCGACACGGAGTTCGCCGCCGCGATGGCGCAGCGGTTCGCCAGGTGGACCGACATCGACATCCACTACCAGGGGCACAGCCTGACGGTCGGCGGCCAGGGCTTCGCGGCGATGAGCCGCAAGGAACTGCTTGCCCTGCTGCAGGCGCGGGTGCGCTCCCTCGGCGTCACCGTCCACTACAGCACCGAGGCGCCGGATACCGATGAGCTGCGCGCCAGCCATGATCTGGTGGTTGCCGCCGACGGCCTCAACTCGCGGGTCAGGGCGCAGTACGCCGATGTGTTCGGCCCCGACCTGGACCGGCGGCGCAACAAGTACATGTGGCTCGGCACGGACCGCGTCTTCGAGGCGTTCCAGTTCTTCATCAAGCAGACGGAGTGGGGCACCATGCAGGTGCACGGCTACCCCTACTCCGCGGGCGGCTCCACGTTCATCGTGGAGATGCACGAGGACGTGTGGCGCCGGGCCGGCTTCGACGCCACGGAGCACACCGAGTTCCCGCCGGGCACCAGCGACGAGCAGGCCATCACGCGGCTGCGCGAGCTGTTCGCCGACGCGCTCGACGGCCATGAGCTGTACGCCAACAACTCCAAGTGGCTGAACTTCACCACTGTCCGCAACGAGCGCTGGCACCACGGGAACCTGGTGCTCGTCGGGGACGCCGCGCACACCGCGCACTTCTCCATCGGTTCCGGCACCAAGCTGGCGATGGAGGACTCGCTTGCGCTCGCGGCCTGCCTGCACGAGCACCCGGACGTGCCGTCCGCGCTCGCCGCGTACGAGGCCGAGCGCCGCCCGGTGGTCGCGTCCACGCAGCGCGCGGCGCAGGCGTCGCTCGAGTGGTTCGAGAACATCGGCATGTACACGGCCAACGACCCGGAGCAGTTCTCCTTCAACCTGCTGACCAGGTCACGGCGGATCACCTACGACAATCTCCGCGAACGGGATCCTGGCTTCGCCGCGCACGTCAACGCCGCGTTCGCGGCCCAGGAGACCGGCGGCGATACCGCGGCACCGGCGATGTTCCAGCCGTTCCGCCTCGGCGGCCTCGAGCTGAAGAACCGGGTCATCGTCTCCCCGATGGACATGTACTCCGCCGTCGACGGGGTGCCAGGCGACTTTCACCTGGTCCACCTCGGCTCGAAGGCGCTGGGCGGCGCGGGCCTGGTGATGACCGAGATGGTGTGCGTTTCTCCCGAGGGCCGCATCACCCCGGGCTGCACCGGGCTGTGGAACGAGGAGCAGCGCGACTCCTGGGCGCGGATCACCGCGTTCGTCCACGAGCGGTCCACCGCGCGGATCGGGCTTCAGCTCGGCCACTCCGGACGGAAGGGCTCCACCCGCCTCATGTGGGAGGGCATGGACGAGCCGCTGCCCGAAGGCGGCTGGGAAGTGACAGGGCCCTCCGCGCTGCCCTACGGCCCCGGCTCGCCGGTGCCGCGTGAGCTCACCCGCGCGGACATGGACCGGGTCGTCGCCGACTTCACCGCGGCGGCGCGGCGCGGCGCGCAGGCCGGCTTCGACCTGCTCGAACTGCACTGCGCGCACGGCTACCTGCTGTCGTCGTTCCTCTCACCGGTCGCCAACAGGCGCACCGACGAATACGGCGGCTCGGTGGAGAACCGGCTGCGGTTCCCGCTTGAGGTGTTCGACGCGGTGCGCGCCGCCTGGCCCGCGGACAAGCCGATGATCGTCAGGATCTCCGCCACCGACTGGATGCCCGACGGCAACACCGAGCATGACGCCGTGCAGATCGCCCGCGCGTTCATCGCCCACGGGGCGGACGGCATCGACGTGTCCTCCGGACAGGTCGCCAAGGACGAGCGGCCCGCGTTCGGCCGGTCGTACCAGACTCCGTTCGCGGACCGTATCCGCTGCGAGGTGGCCGCGGAGGCCGGGGTGGCGGTGATCGCGGTCGGCGCGATCGCCTCGTACGACGACGTCAACTCGATCCTGCTGGCCGGCCGCGCCGACTTGTGCGCCGTGGGCCGCACCCACCTGTACGACCCGCAGTGGACACTGCACGCCGCCGTCGAGCAGGATTACCGCGGGCCGGCGGCCGCCTGGCCCGACCAGTTCGCGGCGGGCAGCCGCAAGCCGCCGTCCGCCCGCACCGACGCGGTGCGGCCCCGGCTGTCGCTGCTGCGTGCCGAGTCCGACGAGCAGGTGCACATTCGATGGACGCCTTCGCCCGCGCTGACCGCCCTGTCTGCGGCACCCTCTTAGGGTGGCAATCTCGGATAACACCCGGCTTGGCCAGTTGATCCTCACGCTGTTCGCCCTCTACGGGCGCGCGGAGGACAACTGGCTATCGGTGGCGGCGATCGTCGCGCTGATGGCGGACCTCGGCGCGGACGGTCAGGCGGTGCGGTCGTCGGTGTCCCGGCTGAAGCGGCGCGGCGTCCTCGACGGCGATCGGCGCGGCGGCGCGGCCGGCTACTCGCTCACCGCCCCCACGCTTGAGCTGCTCGCCGAGGGCGACGTCCGGATCTTCGACCGCCCCCGGGCGACCAGCAGGGACGGCTGGCTGGTGGTCGTGTTCTCGGTTCCCGAGTCAGAGCGCGACAAGCGGCATGCGCTGCGGACCAACCTGACCCGGCTCGGTTTCGGCACGGCCGCGCCAGGCGTGTGGGTCGCGCCTGGCGGCATCGCCGCGGAAACTAGGCACACCCTGGAGCGCCGCGGCCTGTCGGAGTACGTGGACCTGTTCGCGGGCGACCATCTCGCGTTCGGCGACCTGCGGTCCAAGGTGCGCCAATGGTGGGACCTGGACGAGCTAGCCGCGCTCTACGCGCACTTCCTGACCCGCTACTGCCCCGTCCGCGAACGGATGGCGGCGGGCTCGCTCACCATGGCCGAGGCGTTCGGCATCTACCTGCCGATGCTTACCGAGTGGCGGCGGCTGCCGTATCGCGACCCGGGCATCCCGCTCACGCTGCTGCCGGAGGACTGGAACGGCGTGGCCGCGGGCGAGCTGTTCGGCGCGCTGAACGCCGCGCTCGGCTCACCCGCCCGCGATCACGCATTGAAGGTCATCCGCGCGACGGGGCGCTGACGTCCTTGCTGCGTTACTGCGTTACTGCGACCTGTCCCTTACTGCGTTACTGCGTTACTGCATTACTGCGGCCTGCCCCATGCCGCACTGCGACCTGCCCCGTACTGCGTTACCCGCCTTACTGCGGTCTGCCGCGCATGGCCCAGCGGATAGTCCGCACGATCGCGTGGCCACCCGCGGGCGCGAGCACCGGCCCCGCGAGCGGCAGCCAGGGAAGGCGCAGCTCGCGGCGGGCCCAATCGGGAAGCTCGGCGATTGCCGCGGCGGCGAGGGCCGCGTACGGGCCGCGGGCGGCAAGCGGCAGCGGCGGGTCGGAGATCAGGAACCGCGCGGCCTCGAGGGCCTCGGGAATGGCGCGGGTTTCTGGCTCGTACTCACGCAGTGCGGCGTCCAGTTCGGCCCGGGTACGGGGCGGGTCTGGCACGCCAAGCGCGGTCGCGACCCGCGCGATGTCGCTGACGTAGCCGTCGCACCCCGCGTCGTCGAGCTTGTGTGCGCCGTAGCGCTGATGGCAGCGCAGGAAGCTGTCCGCCTCCGTGACGTGCACCCAGCGGAGCAGGTGCGGGTCGTCGGCCCGGTAGGGCCGGCCGCCGGGGCCGGTCCCGGTGACCTGGGCGTGGATGGCGCGGACGCGATCCACGGCCCGCTGCGCGTCCTGCTCGGCGCCGAACGTGGTCGCCGCGAGGAACGTGCTGGTGCGCTGGAGCCGGCCCCAGGGGTCGTCGCGGTAATCCGAGTGGTGCGCGATTGCGGTCATGGCGACCGGGTGTAGCGACTGCAGCAGCAGCGCCCGCAGGCCGCCGACGAACATCGCCGCGTCGCCGTGCACCCGCCTGATGGGACGGTCAGGTGCGAACCAGCGCGGTCCGGGAGTGCCGTGAAAGCGTTCCCGGGTCGCTGGCCCGGACGGGCCCGCGACCCGGAGGAAAAGCGCTTCGCCAAGTCGCTGCTGAAGCGTGCTCACTGGCCCCCCTGTCTGGCCGATTACACCAGGCGCGTTACGCCTCACCGAACGCGCCGGAGCCCGAAACGTATTCCGGCAGCAGACGGGTCGCTGCCTGCCCGCCATGACCAGCCGTCAGGGTGAGGCGCCTCCACGCGAGACCATCCGCGGCCTGACGACCGGCCGCGACGAGCGCTTTGCGGTCGCATTCTTCCGCTGGCGCGGCTAGCCGCCGAACAGGCGACGCTGGATCTCCCGCTGGTAGTCCTCGAGCGTCTTGTCCAGGTGCACGGTGGCGAAGTGTGCCGCCTGCTCCGGCTCGCCGTTGCGGATCGCCTGGTAGATGGCTGCGTGTTCCTCGACAGCTTCTGCCGCGTGACCGCCGAGCGTCCCGTGCAGTCCGATGGTGGCCGACTGCATCAGCAGTCGCCTGGCTTCGCGCACCGCAGCCAGGAGGAACGGGTTGTGCGATGCCGCGGCGATGCTGTGATGGAAGTCGTCGTCGCCGCTGCGGAACAGTTCCGGCTGCGCCGTCGAATGCCCCTCACGGCACAGGTCCGCGGCCGCCTCGATGGCGCGCAGCTCCGTCGGTGTCGCCCGGGTGGCGGCGAGGCGGCTCGCCTCCGATTCCTGGACGCGACGGAATTCGAACAGCATGTAGATGTGATCGAGATCGGTCGGCAGGAAGAAGCCGCCCCAGCGCATGCCGAGCATTCCGTCGTCGTCGGCGACGTAAAGCCCGCGGCCCTTTTGCGCCTTGATCCGGCCGAGCGCTGAGAGGATCTTGATCGCCTCGCGCACGACCGTGCGGCTGGTCCCCAGCTGCGCGGCGATCTCGTTCTCGGTGGGCATCCGGTCGCCCGGGCGCAGCTGCGACCGGGCGATCAGCTCCAGGATCTGCTCGGCGATCAGCTCGTAGCCCGGCCGGTAGGCCCCACGGCTGCCCGCGGCATCGCCGGTGCCCGCGGGTGACCGCGGGGCCGGTGCCGCGGCCGTGCCTGCTGCCGTCTCTCGGCTATCGGCCTGTGTCACACCAAAGAGTATGACTTGTTCTTCTTGCGGCCGCGTCATCCATCCAGCTCCGAGTCATCGACCGCGTCGGCACAATCCGAGGGCGGCTCTGGTCTGCGGCGATCGTAACATGGCTAGCCAGGTGATGATATGAGTACGACTCATTTTTCTGCCGTGATCGTCGGATGACCCACTCCTTGGGCCGATTGCCCCGGCTTCGGTCGGCAAAGAGGTGAAATAAGTCTGCTTCTCACCTCTTGACGACATCCCATAAGTGCGTCTTAATGAGGCAAGCAACATCGACGTCACGTACGGCAGTCCGCGTTGACTGTCCGTCACTGCTCGCTAAAACGGGCATCTATAAGTCATACTCATTCGAATCTCTCGGTTGTCCTCCGCCGCGTCGGCGGCCCGGGCGACTGCACAACGAAGTGGAGGTATCGATGGCCCTTATCAGCCGTGCTCCCCGCGCGCGAAGACGACCGAGAGTGTCGTGGGCGCGGGGAGCGTCTGCGGCCGGCGTGATCGCGCTGGCGGCTGCCCTCGCCGCCTGCGGGAACAGCAGCAGCAGCAGTTCGCCGACTGCGACAGGCAGTTCGTCGGCTGCGACAGGCAGTTCGCCGAGTGCGACAGGCGCTTCAAGTGCTCCGGCGACCGGCAAGGTCGGCGGCTCGCTGACCGTCTGGGTCGACGCGGTCCGGCTGCCGGCGGCGCAGGCTTACGCCAAGGCGCATCCGAATGTGAACGTGAAAATCGTCACCTTTGACGGCGACGGCAACGGCGCGACGACGATGCAGACCAAGATCCAGCTGTGGAACCGGACCGGCAGCGGCTGGCCGGATGTCATCTTCAGCGAGCAGGTCAACGACCCGGTGTGGATGGCGGAGAAGCCGTTCGACTTCGCCGAGCCAGTCAAGGGCCTCATCCCGGACAGCGTGCTCAGCCAGTGGCCCGCGCCGTCGACCGCCCAGTGCACGGTCAACGGCACGCAGGTCTGCGTCCAGGACAACCTCGCCCAGGTCGTGCTCTGGGTGAACAAGAAGCTGATGGACCAGTTCGGCTACACGGTTCCGACGACCTGGCAGCAGTGGGCGGCGCTCGGCCAGAAGGTCGCGACGGAGCACCCCGGCTACATCGTCGGGAACATCGGGGACTCGTTCAGCCACTGGATCTACCTGTGGGGCGACCAGTGCCCGCTCGAGCAGCTGACGGGCAGCCAGCTCCTCATCAACGCGGCGGACACGCACTGCACCCGGATGGCCAGCCTGCTCGACCCGCTGATCAAGGGCGGGGCGCTGCCGCCGCTGAGCGTCTTCACCCCTGACTTCGCCAAGAAGTACGGCGGCGCGGCCGACAAGGTCCTGATGATGCCGGGACCGAGCTGGTACGCGACCTCCCTCTTCCGGGACACGCTGCACATCCCGGCCGGGCAGATCACCGCCGCGACGCCGCTGCAGTGGGAGAACGAGCCGATCACGACCGGCCAGGTCGGCGGCGGCCCGTGGATCATCTCCAAGCACTCCACGAACCTCGCGACCGCGGCCGACTTCGTGACCTGGGCCACGACGGTCTACAACCCCGACCCGACGGGCGCGAACGCGAGGGCCGGGTACCCGGCTTACGCGCCCGTGGCTGCCAAGTGGCTGGCGGGCATGGCCACCAACTCCTACTTCGCCGCCGACCCGACGCCAGCGCTCAAAGCAGCGGCGGCGGATATCTGGAAGGGATGGAGCATTGTCACCTATCCGGACCAGCCCGTCTGGTCCAACACCGTCGTCACCGGGCTGGTCGCAGGCAAGTCGCTAAGCTCGCTGCTGCCAGCGTTCGGCAGCGCGCTCGCGCAGGCTGCGCAGGCAGCCGGATACCAGGTCACTCAGTGAGTTCGTCCGCTCTGACCTCGGCCCGTGCGGAGGCCACGCAGCCGCGTGGCCTCCGCGCCCCGCGGATGCGCGGCCGCCGCGTACCGCGGGGGCTGCCGTTCATCCTGCCGTACCTGCCATTCCTGATCCTGTTCGGCATCGCGCCGATGCTCTACGCGCTCGACCTTGCCTTCACGGGCGCCGACGGCAGCTGGACCGGCTTCCACAACTTCGCGCGGACGTTCACCGACTACCGCTTCGTTCCCGCGTTCGAGCACATTCTGCTGTACACCGGCGTCTGGCTCGGCACGCTCATCGTCTTCGTCGTCGGGCTGGCGCTGCTGCTCCACGGCCGCGCCAACCGGGTCTCGTCAGCCTTTCGCTTTCTCTTCTACATGCCGGGTGCGCTGGCAGGCGCGGCATCTGTCCTCGTCTGGCTCTTCATGCTCGACCCGGCCGTCAGTCCTGGGTCATTCCTGCTGCGAATGTTCGGGGTGGATCTGTTCGTTCAGTCGATCGCGCCAGGGAACCTGCCGTTCGTCTTCGCGATGATCGCGTTCTGGACCGGTGCCGGCGGCTGGATCGTCGTCATGTACGGCGCGCTGAACACGATCTCGCGCGATCTGGAGGAGGCCGCGCGCATCGACGGGGCCGGCCCGTTCACCATCGCCCTGCGGCTCAAGCTGCCGCTGATCCGCAAGTGGATCGCCTACATGACGATCCTGTCGTTCGCGACAGGGACGCAGCTCTTCATCGAGCCGCAGCTGGTAAACGAGGCGAGCCTCGGCCTCGTCCCCGACACCTGGTCGTCGAACCAGCTGGCGTACCAGCTGGCCTTCCGGTACGGGGACTTCAACGCCGCCGCCGCCATCGCCGTCGACCTGCTCATGATCGGCCTGGTCGCCGCGGTGCTGATCGTGACGCGCACCGGACTGTTCCGGAGGGAGGACTGATGCGGATCACCGCACGCGGCCTGCGACTGGTAATCCTCGCGGCGTTCGCCGTCTTCTTCGTGGTACCCATCCTCTGGCTGATCCTCGCCCCGACGAAGACCGACGGCGCGCTGGTCACGAGCAGCCCGCTCTCGTTCGGCAGCTTCCGCCAGATCGCACTGGCGTGGGACCACCTCGACGCCTTCAGCGATCACATCTACCGCACCTGGATCGGCAACTCGCTGCTGTACGCGCTCAGCGCGACGGCGATCGTGCTGGCGACGGCGATCCCGGCTGGCTATGGCCTCGCGCTCGGGAAGTTTCCCGGCCGCAGGCTGGTGCTGACCCTCACGCTCGTGGTGATGATCATGCCCGCGGCGGCGCTCGTGCTCCCGATCTTCCTCGAGCTCAACTCGCTGCACCTGATCGGCAGCGTGCTCTCGGTCATCCTGCCGTTCGCGTTTTTCCCGTTCGGGGTATACCTCGCGTATCTCTACTACGCGACCGCTGTCCCGCGCGACCTGCTCGACGCGTCGCGCGTGGACGGCGCCGGCGAATGGCAGACATTCCGCCGCATCGCGCTTCCGCTCGCGAAGCCCATCGTCGCCCTCGTGTTCTTCTTCAGCTTCGTAGCCGACTGGAACAACTTCTTCCTCCCGTACGCCGTCCTCGCGGACTCATCGCAGTACCCGATCCAGGTCGGCCTCTCCGACCTGCTTTCGTCAACTCCTTCGTTCAACCCGGCCTCTGGCGGCGGCGGTCAGCAGGTGAACATCTTCCGGCCGGAGCTGGCGCTCGCCACACTGCTCGCAGTCATCCCGGTCGCGATCGTGTTCCTGCTGTCGCAGCGCGCGCTGGTGCGCGGGATGGTCGGCGGGGCGGTGAAGGAGTGACATGACGCATGTCGACATCGCCGCCTCCGTCCCCCTGCTCGAACCCCCTGGCTGGGCGGTGGCCGAGCGGGGACTTTTCGACCTGCTCGACTGCGCCTGGCGCCGCTTCGCGCGTGATTTCACCGACCCGGACGGCCGGCTGAATTACCGGCACACGCTTACCTCAAGGGACGGCGTCGACGACTTCTACGAGACGTTCTTCAACTGGCCGCAGCTTTACCTGCTCGGCGGTGCCGACGACTTGCTTGCCGAGTCAGAGCGCCACTGGACGGGAGTCACCGCTCAGCTCACCGAGCTCGGCATGCTCACCGACGAGTACGAGCGCGGCTACGACTGGTTCCACCAGAGCGAAAGCCTGCTCCTGCTGTACTTCCTCACCATGGCCGACCCGGGCAGGTGGACGGAGCGGGCGGTACGGTTCGCGGAGCTGTACGTCGACCCCGCCCACGGTAATTACGATCCGGAGCGCCGCATCATTCGGCGCCCGCACAACGGATCGGACCCCGGCCGCCGCGGCCTGTTCGACGGGACGCACTATCCGTGGACCGACCGGGAGGAGAAGAGCTACGGCTGCCCGCTCGACTGGCTGCTGCCGCCGGGCGCGCCGGTGCCTGAGCGAGACGCCGACCCGCGGCTGACCACCGAGATGAACGCCAGGATCGGCGTGGGCGACACGGCGGTGAATCTCGCGGCCGCCGGGCTCGTCATGAACGCGTGGATCCTCACCGGCGACTCGCGCTACCGGGACTGGATCGGGCAGTACGTCGGCGCGTGGCGGGAACGGGCCGCCGCCAACGACGGGGTCGTGCCGGACAACGTCGGCCCGGACGGGGCGGTCGGCAGCCAGCTCGAGGGGCGCTGGTACGGCGGCCACTACGGCTGGTCCTGGCCACACGGCTGGTACAGCGTCGGCTCTGCCACCGCCGTGGCCGCGCTGGCCGCCGCCACCGCGACCGGGGACGACAGCTACCTGGACCTGGTTCGCCCGGCCCTGGACGCGGTCATCGCCCACGGCACGGTGCAGCCGTTCGCCGAATCGGACTCCTCCATCCGGTCGAAGTGGTACCCGCAGCTTGGCCCGGCGGTGACGGTGCCGACGCTGCTCGTACCGTTCCGGCACAGCGACCGGGGCTGGTTCGACTACAACCCGATGCTGGCGTCGGTCCCGATGGCCCTGTGGCACCACGCAGGCGAGCCCGCCGACCTGCGGCGCCTGGCGGACCTGCGCGAGCGGTCAGGATACGACTGGCGGACGGTCCGCTCCTTCCGCAGCAAGGAGGAGGCGGGTCACGAGGAGCCATGGTTCACGTTCCTGGCCGGCGACAACCCAGACTACCCGGAGAAGATGCTGGCCGCGGCGCAGGCCCAGGCCCGCCACCGGCTCGCCCGGATGCGGGCCTACCGGGGCGGCGACGTCGCAGAGGCCGACATTCACCTGTGGCAGCAATCAAATCCCGTGGTCACCGAGGCCCTGGTGCAGCTCACCTGGGGCGGCCCGCAAGTCATCTACAACGGAGGCCTGCAGCAGGCCAGGGTCCGCTACCACGATGCCATCCGCCGCCGCCCTGGCCTCCCTCCTGGCGTGGCCGCCCTGGTATCGAGCATCGATCCTGAGGCCACCGTGGTGGAACTGGTCAACCTCGACGCGGGAGGCGAACGCCGGGTGATCGTCCAGGCCGGCGCGTTCGCGGAACACGTCATCGAGGACGTCCGCTACACCGCGTGCGAGGACGGTTCCTGGCTCGGCGACCTCTACGACTACGGGCACGGCGACCCGGTCGTTATCGAGCGCCAGGCGGATGTTGGCGCCCCGTATCTCGCCGTGCGCCTGCCCGCGTCCACGCGCGTGCGGCTGACCCTGCGGCTGACGATGCGCGCTCGGCGCCCGTCGTACGCAAGCCCCTTCGAGGATTCGGTGAGCCCTGCGAACTGACTCAGCTGACTTGCCCGAACGGAGTTCCCGTGCCGGTCTCGGCGTAGGCGGCCAGGCTGGCAAGGAAATGCTCCCATCCCTGTGCCACGAGTTCGGCCGGCAGCCCGCCGTGGCGGAACTCCAGCTCGGATTCCGCCGGGCCGCGGGAGGCGAGCATAAACTCCAGCAGCGTGCCCGCCCACTCGCTGTTCCTCGTGTGTTCCACGCAGGACCAAGCGACCGCGGACGGCCGTCGGCGTGTGGTGACGTGCATGACCATTTCCTCGTCGAGCCCGGCGAACCCGAAGCGCAGCTTGCCGCCGGCGGCTGCCGATCCGGTCACTTTCGTGGTCCACCAGTGACGCGGGCCGTCCACGGTTGCGATGGCGTCGAACACGCGCTCCCGTGGCGCGCCGATGACCAGGCGCCGGGTGTATTCAACGGGGTGGCCGGCGGCGTCGGCCGGTCGCTGATCTGGGTTCATCTGCCTGTTCCTCCGAGCGGGTCAGGGCGCGCACGTCAGCCGACGAAGCCGGCGGCGCGGAGGGCGGCGGTGTCGTGCACCTGCCGGATGCGGGTGATCTTTCCGTTCTCGACGGTGAAGTGCTCGGCCACCCGAAGTGTCCCAAGCCCCGGCACGTCCATGTCGTACAACAGCATTCCGTCGCTGCCCGAGCTCATCGCCGCCAGCAGCTCGGTCCTGGTGGTCAGCGACCCGAAGCCTTCGAGCGCGGCGGCGAAAGACCTGGCGTCCGGATAACTGTTGACTGGCACTTCCACCCTTAGGCCCGGCGCGAGCAGCGAGGCTGCCTGACCGAATTCGCCGGAAGTCCAGGCGTCGTAATAGCCGCGGATTACGGCTCCGGTGTCCTGTGGGCTCATGTGGCCTCTCCGTTTCCTGCTGCCGGGGTAGCAGCATCGCACAAGTGAAGACTTGTATAAGCTACGACGCCAGGTTACACAAGTCAAAGCTTGTGCATGAGTATGATGGACGTCGTGACCGAGGCCGCGTTCCATGCGCTCGCCGAACCGCACCGGCGGGACATCCTGCGGCTGCTGCGGGACCGGCCGCAGTCGGTCAGCGAGATCGCCGGGCAGTTCGACATCACTCAGCAGGCAGTCTCCCTGCACCTGAAGGTGCTCAGGGAGGCCGGGCTTGTCGCCGTCCGGCCGCAGGGCAGGCACCGGCTGTATGCGGTGCGCCCGGAAGGACTGGCCGGGCTCCGCGACTTCCTCGCCGAGTTCTGGCCCGACAGCCTGCAGCGGCTCAAGCGTGTCGTCGAGGCTGATGATGGACGCTGACCCGGTCACCGCTACCGTGCATATCGACGCACCGCCAGAACGGGTGTGGGATTACTTCACCAAGCCCGGCTTGCTTGTCCGGTGGATGGGCGAGTACGCGGTGCTCGAACCCGAGCCGGGCGGCCAGTTCACAGTCAACGTCCAGGGAGCGCCAGTGCGCGGCCGGTTCCTGCGCCTCGACCCGCCGCGGCTGCTGCTCATCAGCTGGGGCTACGCCGGCTCGGACCGGCTGCCGCCCGGCGCGAGCACGGTGGAGATCCGCCTCACCCCCGCCGGCACGGGCACCCGCGTCGACCTTGAGCACCGGCAGCTGCCAGCCGCGGAGAAGCCAGGACACGGCGTCGGCTGGGTCCATTACCTGGCCAGGATCGCTGCTGCCGCCACCGGAGAGGCCGGTCCTGACCCGGGCATGGGGCAGCCGCCGCCACCGGAGGCCGAGCGGGCGCCCGGCCGCCACCAGTCACGGTGACGGCCGGGCCGTTGCTCGGTGCCGGATTCAGGACTGACTACGGCACTGACCATTTCTGGTTGGAGGCGCCGCTGCAGGACCATATCTGCAGCTGCGTGCCGTTGGTGGTGCTCCCGTTGGGATCATCGAGGCACTTACCCGAGGCGGGGTTGACCAGTGCCCCGTTCTGCGCCGTCCACTGCTGGTTGGAGCCTCCATTGCAGGTCCACAGCTCGACGAGCGTGCCGTTGTTGAAGTTGGCGCCGGTGATGTCCAGGCAGCCGCCGTCGATGGTGATGGTGCCGTTGGCGTTGACGGTCCAGTTCTGTGCGGGGGCGAAGCCGTCGCACGCCCAGATCTGCACCTTGTTGCCGTTGGCGCCGCTGCCGTTGTTGTTGTCCATGCAGGCGGAGCTGCTGACCCCGGACACGATCGTGCCGGTAGCACCGCCGCCGCCGCTTCCGGTGTTGTAACCGGCCGCGACGATGTTGGCCTGGACCGAGGCCTCAGTGGAGGCAGAGGCATAGCCGGTCGTCATGACGCCCTCGTAGAAGGTGCCGGCCGCGCCCTTGCTGTTGTCGCCGCCGATGCCGAGAATGATCGCGCCCTGCTTCTTCATCGGGTTGTAACCCGAGGGCCGCACCCCGCTGAAGTCGGTGGCGAGGCCGCCCGACTGGGCGTTGCCGCCGAGGATGGCCCACTGGTTCTGGCCGCCCTCGATCATCGCGGTGGTGAACCGGAAATTGGTGGTCGGGTCGTTGGAGTTAAGGTGCACGGCGGTCCCGGAGAACAGCCCGTTCTCCATGTCGGCCATGATCCACGGGCCGTTGCCCGAGCCGAAGCCCCAGACCTTGATGTTGCCGAAGTAGATGGCCTCCATCGTCCCGGCGCCGTCGTCGTTGTTGTTCGTCTCGGCGTTGCCGTAGTCGAAGCAGCAGCCGCCGTTGAAGTGCGTGCCATCGAAGATGGCGTACTCGCTCTCCGAGTTGTTGCCGGTGACGATGTTCCTTGTGCTGTCGTCACGGTAGCCGTCGCCCGCGGCGATGAAGACCCCGTACGCCTTGTGGCCGCCGACCGTGACCTGTGCCGCGGTCGCGTTCGCGAGGCCGTCGGGGCCGCCCGCGGCGCCGCCGCCCGGCGCGTCGGTCAGGTTGTTGCCGTTGCCTGACTGGTCGAAGATCTCGGTGATGACGCAACTGGTGCCTGAGCAGAAGGAGTCTTGCGTCGCGGCGTTGGCCACGCCGCCGGCGCTGAGCGGTGAGATGTTGGTCGTCGCGTTGTCCGAGGAGCGCCTGACCTGGTACAGCGGCCCGCTGTAGGCGGCGTAGAGCGCCCGGGTGGTGCTGTGCGCGGCCACGCACGGGGTGCCGCCCGCGGCGTAGATGTCACACGGCTCCTGCGTCGCCGCCCGTGCCGTGGTTCCCGTGCCGCCCGCGAGCAGGCCGCCTAGGGCCAGCGCCGCCGCCGCCGCGAGCGTCAGCAGGGCTTTTCTCGTGTGCCGGAATCTTGGTTTGACAGTCATCGTCGAATCTGCCCTTTCCTGCTAAGAACCGGATTGCCGTTCTTCCGCGGTCGCCGCCTGCCCGTTTACCGGCATGGTGAAATACGCGAACGGCAGGCGGGCGAACTCTCGCCTGCATTGATGTTAGCGATCACATCCTTTCGCTTCGAAAACATAAAAGCCTTGTCTGATTGCTTCTCTGCGAGTGTGAGCGCTAACAACACGACTGTCAACGGGCCAATTTAGATCAGCCAAAACGGGTGCTTGCTTCGCCCGATCCCCGTCACCGGAGCCGAGTCCGGCCAGAGCAGCCGAGTAAGGCCGTAAGATCCGCGCTCCGCCGTCGAGCCTGTCCCGGCAGGCGTGCACGAACTCGATGAACAGCCCTAGCTCCTGCGGATCGTCGGGGAGGAGTTCCGGGTGCCACTGGACGCCCAGGCACCACCGCGCTTCCGGCAGTTCCATCGCCTCGACGCCGCCGTCCGCGGCACGCCCGGTGACCTCGAGCCCGGAGCCGACCCGGTTCACCGCCTGGTGATGCAGCGAGTTCGTCTCCTTCGCGTTACGGCGGTAGGCGCGGGAGACCAGGCTGCCTGGCTCGAACTTGACCAGGTGCCTGAAGGCCAGTGCCTCGTCACGGTCAGCGGAGACGGGCGGGTGCTGCGGGCTGCTGCCCGCGATGTCGCCGTGCAGGGTGCCGCCGAACGCCACGTTGAGCAGCTGCATGCCACGGCAGATCGCGAGCACCGGGAGATCACCGTCAACCGCGGCCTTGAGCAGCGCGATCTCCCAGCGGTCACGCGCGGCGGAGGCGCCCTCGCCGATGTCCTCAGGCTCAGCGCCGCTCACCTCGGCCGCGAGGTCCTCACCGCCGATGACCAGCAGGCCGTCGAAGCCGCGCAAGGTCTCCGCCGTGTCGGTGCCGGCCGGCGGCTGCGGGGTCAGGTAGACCTGTGCCCCCGCACGCTGGAGCGACTGTGCGTACTGGACTTCCACGCCGAACATGTCGCGCAGGACCGGCCCGAAGACCTCACCCTCGCGCCGCCACGTGGTCACCAGGATCCTGGTCATGTCATCACCCAAGGTCGAAGAATCGCTGCAGTTCCGTGTCGGGAACCTTAGTGCGGAACGCGTCGTACTGGCTCTGCCTGGTGGCGGTGAAGCCCTCGATGAACCGCTCGCCGAGCCAGTCGCGGGCGAATTGCGACCGGCGCAGCCGGTCGATCGCCTCCGGCATGGACCTGGCGTAGTCGGGCCCGCCGCCGCCCTGCGCGTACCCGTTGCCGGTGACCTCGGGCGCGGGCTCGGCCCGCTCGATAATGCCCGCGACGTCGGCCGCGAGGGTCGCGGCCACGATGAGGTAGGGGTTGGCGTCGGCGCCAGCCAGCCGGTTCTCCACCCGGATGGTCTTGGCGTCGCGGCGCGTTCGACGCGCCGCCGACGTGGAGGCCAGGCACCGCCTCTGGCGCGCCGCCTATTTCGCGGCGTCGCCGCAGGAGTTCCCGCACACCACCCGCCTGGCGGCGCTGCTCTACCCGAGCCTTGACGACCAGTTCGAGTTCGGCATCGACCTGCTCATCACGGGCCTGCGCCGGCGCGCCGGCCAGCCGACTGCGTGAGGTTCAGGGACCTGCAATTGTCTGAGAGTCGGGGTGGCCGGACTCCCCAGTCTGCACCCACCCCGACTAAGCCCAGCCTGACAGCAGGAACGGCCGGATAGCCTCAGCCAAATTGCGTATCCGCGCGCCTTGCCGCAACATCATCCCGCGGCTGCCGCGTCATCTCGCGCCCGGCGCCGCGGATGCGAGCGCGTCCCGCAACGCGGCGCGTGACGTCACGCCGAGCTTGGGGAAGACGTGACGAAGGTGCGTGGCAACGGTTCGTTCGGAAAGGAAGAGCCGCTCGGCGATGTCCTTGTTCCGCATGCCGCCCGCCGCCAGGGCCGCGATCTGCTCCTCGCGGGCGGTCAGCGGTTCTGAGCCGTGTGGCACTCCCCGCGTTCTAGCCTGCCCGGTTGCGCGGAGTTCCTCCACCGCGCGTGCGGCCCACGGGCCGGCCCCAAGCCATTCGAATCGTTCGAGCGCGTCGGTCAGTTGCGCCCTTGATTCGCGGGTGGCGCCTGAACGTCGCAGGCGTTCGCCGTAGATGAGCTGGAGCCTGGCGTGTTCGAAGGACCAACGGTCGGATTCGGCTACCGACAGGGCCTCGGCGAACAGGTCATGTGCCGCCCTGGCATCGGCCGTCACCATTGCCTTACAGCCGGTCACGATCATTCGCAGCCGCGGCGAGATGGCTGCGATGCCAGCCGCTTCCATGGCCGCGACGTGCGCCGCCGCCTCGGCACGCCGGTAGGTCCTGATGCAGGACTCAACCAGGTCGAGCGCCACGTACAGTACGTGCGGAGTATGCGAGGGAAGATGTCCGGCCGGGGCGATCTGGGTCGCGCAGCGATAGGACTCCTCAGAGTCCCCGGCCCCGGCAGCGGCCAGCGCGCGTGCCTGCCAGGCGTAGCACTCGATCGCCCGGACATGACGCGGGATCGCCCAGGCGAGCATCTCGTCGGTCACCGCACGCGTTCGCGCGAAGTCGCCCTGCGCCGCGGCGACCGACGCCTGGATAAAGCGGGCCACGTACCCGAGCAGCACGTAGTCGCGCTCTTCGCATAGCCGCAGGCTCTCGGCCGCGCATTCCGCCGCCTCGTCCCACTGTCCCGTCTGGAAGTTGTCGATCCCCAGCATGTTCAGGCTGTGAATGGCGGAGACAACAGGGCCGCCGTCCGCGTGCCCATCGCGCACGACCTTCCTGAGGGCGCCGCGGCATCCCGCGAGGCGGTCGACGAATAGCGCAGCAAGCGCAACCCGGATCACCTCCACCGAGTCGTCGGCCAGGTTGTCGATCGCCACGGAAAGGCGGCTCAGTGCCTGCTCGCTCGCGGACACCGGATCGGCGAATGTCTCGCCGCATACCCGCAACGTTTCAGGTACTGCCGGACCGAGTCGGCCGATCGCCTCATGGAACGGCTGCCACAGCGCGGGCCGCCCGCCGAAGAAGCAAGTCACCATCAGGGCGTACAGCGCCACCTCTGGCGAACTGTCGCCGTCCAGGCGGGTCACTGCCCCGACCGCACCGACAAGCAGCCGGTGGGACCCATCCAGGTCACCGGCATTGGTCATCAACAGGTAAGAGGCGGCGATCTTGGCCTCTACCGAGTCGTTAAGATCTCCGTCCTGCCGCAGCGCGTCCATGAGCAGGCTGGAAGCGCGCAGCCGTTCGCCGGACACTCCCACGCCCGTGATGGCCGCACGTGCGAGTCGCCGGCCTCGCTCGGTGGGATCCTCGCTGAAGCCCGAGGCGCGGGTCATCGCGGCTACCGCTCCCGCAGCGTCGCCATTTTGCAGACTCCGCAGCGCCGCGTTTTCCAGCTGGCTCGCGATGCGCTCGTCGGGTTCGCGTCCGGCGGCCGCCGAGTGCCAGGCACACCGGTCCGGGTCGTCGCTGAACAGGGTGGCCAGATCATGGTGCGCGGCCCGGAGTTCCTCGTAAGAGGCCAGCTCGATGATCGACGACCGCACCAGCGGATGGGTGAACACAAGACGATGCCAGAGTTCGTCCAGGTGCAGCAGGTGGGCCCGCTCAGCCATGGCCAGCGGGTCCGGGCCGGGCTCGGGTCCGCGTGCCGCCTCAAGGACGCGTGCGTCCCCCGTCCCGTCGAGCGCCGCGAGCAGCAGCAGCCGGCGGGCGGTGTCCGGGAGTGTCGCGAGGGTCGCGGAAAACACGGAAAGCAGGCGGGGTGTCAGTGGCAGTGCCGCTGGGAGCGCCGCGCTTCCCGCGCGCTGCGGCTCGCTCAAGGCGTCCGGGAGATCAACCAGGGCAAGCGGGTTACCTCGTGCCTCGGCCAGGATGCGCGCCCGCACGTGAGCCCCGAGTGCGGGAAAACGCGATGTGAGCAGTTCCCCGGCCGCTACTTCCGTCAGTGGCGCCAGCTCATGCACGGGCAAGCAGGAATCGTCGAAGAAACTGTCCGCACCGCGCCGCGATGACCCGAGGAACCCGATACGGCTTCCGGACACGCGGCGTGCCAGGAAGCCGAGTATGTCCGCGCTCAGCTGGTCAAGCAGCGGCAGGTCATCGATGACGATGAGAAGCGGTGCGTCCGCTCTCACCGTGTGCAGCAGCTCGATCACGGCGGCCGACACCTGCAGCCTGTCCGGAATACTGCCGTCGCCGGCTCCCAGCGGAGCCCTCAGCGCGCTGCGGTGCATGTCCTCCAGCCCGGCGCAGTAGCCCGTGAGGGGGATTAGCAGCTGATTGAGAACGCCGAAGGCGACATCCGTCTCCGACCGAACCCCCCGTCCACGGAGAACCGTGATCCCCGCTGCCGCCGCCATTTCCGCTGCCAGGTCCAGAACAAGAGTCTTCCCGGCACCAGGCTCCCCGGACACGATTAGCGCGGCGCCAATATCTGCCGTTTTTCTGAGAAACCTTTGAATCAATGACAGTTCGGCCTCGCGACCCACGGGCGACGGCGCGATTTCTTCGTACATAGAGCCCCCCAGGCCGAGTCCTTCCCCCATAGCCGCCACCCTGCAGCCTTTGCTCATAGAGCCTGAGCCTGCCACATTACATATGGCTAACAAGCGGCGCTAGGTGTTATTCGTTCTTTAGAGGCGTGCGCTCACATTTATGTGAATCGCGCACAAAATCTGCACTAACCCGCAACACCAAGCATTGGACGCCATCACCTAGGGATAAGACCGCACGAGCCCGCACAAGGCGCCGGTCATACTGGGGCTAATCAGTCAAAGCAGGCGTGGCGGGATCGGCCTGTCGCGGCAGTCGCCGCCGCCTCGGCGATCGCTTCAATGGCGAACGGAGAATCACCGATGGCTGAGGGGATGTAGCACCTGTTCCTTCCCATCGCCGGCGGCAGGGTTCGCCGTGTACGCAAGGAGTGCCGGGTAACGCTTCCCACCTGGACGGGATTCAGGACCCCTTAGAAGGCGAGCACTTGCCAGGGCTTGACGGGAAACGGTGCAGCCTAACGACCGTTAGGGGTTAGGTCTACGGGTCCAGTCGACGCGGCATCCGGAATGTCAGACCCTCGCAGTAGTATTCGATTGGTAACTGAAAGATGATCTTCCCTTCGAACGGGGGCGTTCATGGACTGGCAGGCAGCCGGCGACTGGCAGGGCGGCACGCCCGGCCGGCCCGCGGACCTGCCCGCCCTGCTCGCCGCGTTCGAGCACGGCGGGGCGTGGGAGAGGGCCGCGCCGTCCGCCGCGCTCGCCGTCGCGCTGGAGACAGCCGCCGGGTCGGGCGGCCTCTATGCGGAGGCGGACGCGGACGCCCTGGTCGGGATCGTGCGGCAGTGGGCGGCGGTCGAGTCGTGGGCGGCGGCGGGCATGCTGGGCGCGCTGCGCGCGCTGATGCGCGACGACGACGCCGGCGCCCCGGTGCTGCGCCGCCGCACCGACCTGCCGGGCGGGTGGGACGACTCGCTGACCTACGAGATCGCCGCGGCGCTGGCGATGGGACCGCAGTCGGCCGGGAACCTCGCGAACCTCGCCTGGACACTCGGCATGCGGCTGCCCGGCATCGGGCGCCTCCTGGCCGGCGGGATCCTGACCCGCTCGAAGGCCCGGCTGGTCGCGCAGGTCTTCGAGCCCCTGGATGAGGATGAGGCGGCCCGCGCGGAGGCGCTGATCGCAGGTGAGCTGGAGGGCAAGACCTACCCGCAGGTGGAGCGCCTGGCCTGGCGGGCGGCGCTGGCGGTGGCGCCGGACGCGGCCGAGCGGCGGCGGTCGCGGGCGGAGCGGGCCGCGCGGGTGACGGTGTTCCGTGAGCAGGCCGGCACGGTCGGCATGTCCGGCCGTGACCTGCCGGCCGCCGAGGCGCTGGCGGGGCACGCGAACGTGGCGGCCCGCGCCGCCGTGTACGCGGCGTCCGGGGCGTTCCCCGGCCAGGACACCAGCCGCCTGCAGGCGCAGGCGTATCTCGATCTGCTCGGCGGCGTCCCGGCCGCCGACCGGATCGCGTTCGCCGCCGCCGCCGCCGGGGCGGAGCCGCCCGGTGAGCCCGGCCCGGACGCCGCCGGCCACGATGGTGATGATGTCTGGTTCGGCGGGGACGACGGCGACGGCCCCGGACCGGGCCGCGGTGACGGTGGCGGCGGCAGCCCGGCTCCCGGCCTCGGCCCCGTCGCCGGCACCGGCGACATTAGCGGCGGCCCCGATCCCGGCGGCGGCGACGATGACGATCCCGCCGATGACGCCGACGATGACATCCCCGATCTCGGCGACGATGACGACGGCCGCATCCTCGAGCCCGGCGGCGACGACGCTGACCATTCTGCCGATGACCCGGACGACGACATCCCCGGTCCCGGCGACGATGACGACGACATCGCGGATCTAGGCGGCGATGGCGGCGGTCCGGGCGAGCAGGAAGTTCCTGAACCGCCGTCCCCGCCACTGGCCGAGGTGACGGTCCCGCTGGCTACCCTCCAGCGCCGGGCGGAACGCGCCGGGGACAACCGGCTGCTCGGCCCCCTCGACCCCGCCCTGGCCCGGCAGCTGGCCGCCGCAGCCGCCCGCTCCCCGCACTCCCGCTGGGAAATCATCATCGTGGACGAGCACGGGTACGCCATCGGGCACGGCATCGCCCGCCCCGCCCGCGGCCGACCCGGCGGGCCGCAGCCGCCGGGCCCCGGACCGAGGCCCGCCCTGGGCGCGCTGCCCGCACGGGTCAACCTCACCATCACCGAGACCCGTCTGCGCCAGCTAGCCCAGGCCGCCCAGCCAAGGTCCGGCGCCCCGCCGGGCGACTGGCACCTAACCCCGCGGAAACCGGGAACGTGGGCACTGACGCTGCCCGGCGGCCGGCAGCTGAGCGTGCGGTTCGACGTCGTGCCCACGCATCACTGCGACCACCGCTATCAGACCAGCGCCTACCAGCCGGGCGACCGGCTGCGCCGCCTGGTCCAGGTAAGAGACCACCAGTGCACGTTCCCGACCTGCTCCCGCGCCGCCCGCGAGTCCGACTTCGAGCATGCGGTCCCGTACGACAAGGGCGGCAAGACCGACGCCTGCAACGCCGGCGCCCGCAGCAGACGCTGCCACCAGGTCAAGCAAACCGCAGGCTGGACCGTCACCCAGCCCAAGCCCGGCTGGCACCAGTGGACCACTCCCGCCGGCCGCACCTACACCCAGGAACCCTGGCGATACACCGCCTGACCCTGTGAACTGGCCCGCACCTGGGCGGCCATCGCCAGGATCGTGTCGGCCACGACGCCGGGCCGGTTCCTGGGGATGTTATGGCCGGTGCCGTCGACAACGACATGGCGACCCCGCGGGGCTGCCGCCGCGAGCCCAGCCTGCAGACCCGTCCAGTGCGCGCGGAATCGGCGGGGAAACCCGCGAGCAGCGCTCAGCACGACAACGGGCACGTCGGGAAACTGCCTCGGGCAGGCGCGCAGCTCCCGCAAACGCCGCGAGGGTCACCGGGGCATCATCGTCCAGCTCATCGGGAACGACGGCGCGCACGATCCGCCATCCCCACCGGAAGGCAAGAGGCAGCCCGCTGTCCATCTCCTCATGCCCCGGGTCCACCAGGACCAGGCCCGCAACCAGTTCAGGCCGGCGGAAGGCAAGCAGCTGGACCAGGACGCCGCCCCAGCTGTGTCCGGCGAGCACGCACGGACCCGCCGTCAGCCCGGCAATGATCGCGGCGAGGTCGTCGACCTGGCGATCGATGGTGACCAGGCCGGGCGCGGGGGTGCTGCCGCCTAGCCCGGCCCGGTCGTGGGCGACGACGCGAACGTGCGGGGCCAGCAGCGGGATGACTCGCCCCCTGGCCGCGGCCGCGTTGCCGAGCCCAGCCTCGAGCACGATGGCCGGCTCACTGGCGCCGACGCCGGCCTCCACCCGCCGGACGACCCGCGGCACGACCTGCCGCGCGACCCGCCGCTCGACCCGCCGCGCGACCCCCCGCGCGACCCCCCGCGCGACCCTGCCTTCGGTACCCGCGTCAGCTCCCCGCACGCGCGTCCTCCATCAGCTCCTGGAAGACCCGGGGATCGGCGAAGTCGCGGAAGAGCGCGATACGGCCGTCCTGAATCCGGAGAACCTGGATGGACGTTGCCGTCAGCGACCGGCCCGTGGCCGTGACGGTCGCCTTCGCCCGCATCTCCGCGACAACCACCGACGGGTCCTGCGTCTGGTAGAGCTCTGTCACCTCAAGTTCCTCGATCCGCAGCGACGACGCCATGACCTGCTGGGAGTACTCGCGGATCGCCTCCCGGCCCGCGATCCGCACGGGCGTGCCCGGCGGCCCGTGGAAGCAGAACTCCATCACCGCATCGGGAGCGAACAGGTCAGCCAAGCCGTCGGCATCGCCGCTCAAGATGAGCTGGCTGCGGCGGGCTAGGACATCGGCGGGTGTGGTGGTCGGCATGTCGGCGGATCCCTTCATTCGGAGACGGTTCGCTCAACAAGCGTTCATTGAACAAGCGTAGAACGAAGAGGAGCGCTCGGTCAACACCCGTAGAATGAACAAATGACCGCTCCAAGGCCCAACTCGCGCGCTGAGCAACGCCGTCGCACCGAAGCGCGCATCCTCGACGCCGCGACCCAGGTCTTCTTCAGCGCCGGGTACGACAGGGCCACCATCCGGGCGGTGGCTTCGGCCGCGGGAGTCGACGCCGGCCTGGTCATGCACTACTTCGGGTCCAAGCAGGAGCTGTACAGGCGAGTTATCGACACCGCCCCGGTCCCCGAGGTCAGCGGGACGCCCGCCGAGGCCGCCGAGCAGATCCTGGCCGGCCTCGCCAGCCGGCTGGCGACCCCGGCCACCGCGTCGCTGGCCCTGCTGCGCTCGATGCTGACCAATCCCGAGGCCGCCAGCGCCGCCAGCGCCGGCATCGCCCGCTACGAGGCGGAGATCGCCCAGGCCATTCCCGCCGGCGACGCGGACCTGCGGGCCGCGATGATCACCGCCATCACCCTCGGCATCACGGTCTCCAGGCACCTCATCAAGTCCGACGTACTCGCCACCGCCAACCCGGACCAGATCATCGAGCTACTGCGCCCGGCCCTGCATTCGCTGACCGGTTCTACCGGGAACAGCGAGCCGGGAGCTTAGCGGCTGTCACTCCTCGCCGATGTCGGCCAGGATCTCACGCAGTTCGATGATCAACGGATCGTCGTGCGGTAGCACCCGCCGCAGCCGGTCCACCGTGTCGCGAAGCAGCGCTCGTGCGTCGCCATACCTGCCGAGTTGCGTGTACACCCGGGCAAGCTCCGCCCGGCTGCGCAGCGCGTCGGGGTGACGGGGGCCGAGCAGCCGCTCGAAGCCGATCCGCGCCTGCTCGTAGACCCGCTCTGCCGCCACTGCCTTGCCTGTGCGCTGGTAGGCGGCGCCGAGGCTGTACCGCGCCCGGACCGTGTCCAGGTGATCAGGACCGAGAGCACGCTCCCGGTCGGCGACCACCCGCTTGTAGGCCGACACCGCCTCCTTTGCCATGCCGCTGGCGAAGTAGGCATCGGCCAGGCCCTTGCGGGTGGTCATTGTCTGCGGGTGGCGCGATCCCTGGGCGCGCTCGCGGTCGGCGAGTGCGCGCCGATAGAGCGCGATGGCGTCAGCGAAGCGGCCTGCGGCCAGGTAGGCGGCGGCGAGTTCGTCGCGTGCCCCGATCGTGTCGGCATGCTCGGTGCCGAGGACCTTCTCGGAATCGCCGAGCGCGCGGTCCAGGATGGAGATGGCGCGGTGGACCTGGCGGGCCGCGACAAGAGCGTGGCCAAGGCGGACCCGCGCACCGATCACCTCATGGTGATCCGACCCGGGCTTCATGGCCTGGCTTGCGTCGACCAGCCGCTGGAACCAGTCGACCGCCTCGTCCTCGAGGCCGGCCGCCAGGCAGGCCTCGGCAAGCCGCTGCCCGGCCAGCAGCGTGTGCGGGTGGCCGGCGCTGAGCAGCTGACCGCTGGTCGTGACCAGGTCGCTCCAGTGGTCTACCGCGGGACCCGTCAGGCGGGCGTGGTCCAGGCTGTCCCCGGCTCGCAGCAGCACGGGGTGGCAGCCGTCGGCCCATAGCCGGTTCCCGGCGATCCGGCGCAGGGTCGCCGTGCAGGATCGCAGGCCGGAGGTGGGCCAGCCGGGCTGCTCCGTTTCTGGCCAGGCCTGCAGCAGCGAGTCCGCTGCCACCCAGGTCACCTGGTCAAGTGCCCCTTCTGGTATCGCGGCGCGCAACGCCGCCTGCAGCACCGGGCTGACCCGGATCGTCGGCGGCGCCGTCTCGGGTGAGATGGTCGCCAGGCCGACGCGTTCCAGTGCCGCCACCGCCGCGCGAACGGTCTCGTCGCCCGCCCAAGCCTCGCCGCCCGCGACGTAGCCGACCGCCGCGGGTGCGGTCAGCACGGTTCCCGGAATGCCGTGCCCGTCGAGCACCGCGACCAGGGCAAGCAGCGCCTGGACCGATCCGCCGGGTGCAAGCTGATTGGCGCGTTCGAACGAGATCATCCAGGTGACAGCGCTGGCCGACGGCGAAGCGCCAGAAGATTCGGCCAGCCGCTGCCGCCAGCCGAGGAAATAGTCGCGGTAGTGCAGGCACGACATCGTGGAGCTGGCAATCACCGCGCTGGCCTGAGCAAGCGCGGCCGGCTCCATGCCCATGTCGCCGACCAGGTCGATCGCGCCGAGCCGCTGGCCAGGGTTGGCCGACAGCCTCCCCATCAGGTAGCCGAGGGCCTCGCGCGAGTTGAACAGCCCGACCGGCAGGACCTTCAAGCCGCGGGGCACGGCCGTGGCGTCGGCGCAGGTCACCAGCACCCGGCCAGTCGGCCCTGACGGCGACAGGCCGTCAAGGTCCGCGGGATCGGCCAGGTCATCGAGGACGACAAGCCATCGACGGCTCGTCTCGTTCAGCCAGCCAAGGAACTGGGCGGTGACCGATTCGCAGCTGATCACCTGCTCCCTGCCGGTCGCGGCGGCTGTCGCCGCGGCGTAGCCGGACAGCACCGCGGCCCGGCTCGTGGCCTGGATCCAGACCAGCAGGTCAAGCTCGTGCGAGTGCCACAGCGACTCGGCGAAGGCCGCGGCGAGTTGTGTCTTGCCCGACGACCTCAGCCACGCGCCAGGACCAAGGCCAGGACCAGAACCGGGACCAGGATCGTCGACTCGATCGGGGATCAACGCGACCGCGGCCCCGGCAGGCAGCGCGGCGGCCAGGTCGGGAACGGTCTCGAACCGTTCCGTGTAACCGTCGGCCACGCGGGGGACGCACCCCGAGCGGACCGGCCAGGACGGTGTGCCGGACATCGCCGCGCCCCGGGGCGGCGCCGCGCTTGTCATCACAGTTCCAGCTCAGGGATTCGCATGGCAGACGTAGTGGAGAGCGTCTGCCTGCGGAAGAAGGCGGGCGCGCTGACCCGCATGTAGACGAAACTAGCCACCCCGGCCAGCGCGGCCAGTGCGGCGATGATGAAGATCCCGCCGATCTGCCAGTGCAGGCCGGGCACCGTCCAGGTGGTGTAGCTGTTGGACGCCACCCAGTCGCTTTGCAGGCTGTAGATCCCCGCCGCGTACATGATCACGCCGCCGAGCACGGGCAGGACGCCGCGCATCCACAGGTTACGGGCGCTGTCGGTCAGCGTGGACCGGTAGTACCAGGCGCAGGAGAAGGCGGTAAGCCCGTAGTAGAAGGCGATGTAGAGCCCGATCGCGGACACGGCGTCTGCGATCGGGTTGCCGCCGGATATGTAGTTCAGCGGGATGTACAGCGCGGCCGCGGCGACCCCCACCACGACCGTGGAAACCGTCGGGGTCAGGTACCGGGGGCTGATCTTGGCGAACTGCTGCGGCAGCGCCCGGTAGGCGGCCATGGACAGCGTGGTCCTGGCGGCCGGCAGGATCGTCGTCTGGGTGGACGCGGCGGCCGAACTGAGCACCATGAGGATCAGCAGCCGGGACAGGACCGTGCCGACCCCGGAGTTTCCGAAGATCGCGCTCCCGGTGACCGACAGCACGTCGAACTGGTGGTCCGGGTTCGTCAGCCCGACACCCTTGCCGCCGACCCCGGCGAAGGACTGCACGGCGAGGATCACAATGGCGTAGGTGAACAGCAGCAGCACCGTCGAGATGATCCCCGCCTTGCCCGGAATCCGGGACTTGTCCGCCGTCTCCTCGTTCACCGACAGCGCGGTGTCCCAGCCCCAGTAGATGAACAGCATCAGGATGATCCCGGACACGAACGCGGACAGCGGCAGGTGCGTCGGCGAGAACCAGCCGAGGCTCGGGTGCAGCGACCCAGGCGGGCTGCTGAAGAACACCCTGACCAGCGCGGTGACCGACATCGCCATCAGCATGACGACCTCGATGGTCAGCAGCACCCGCTGGAACCTGGCCGAGACCTCAATGCCGCGGTAGCAGATGTAGGTCATCGCGGCGATCCACAGCAGGCCGACGAGGAGCACCCAGCCGCCGGAGGCGTTGGCTCCGATCGAGCTGTCAGGTCCCTGGACGAGGAAGAACAGGTACTGCCCCGCCACCTGGGCGAGGCTGCCCATGACCAGGATGTCGGCGGCCACGGTGGCAAAGCCGCCCGCCCAGCCGATCGCCGGCGAGAACGCCCGGGTCCCCCAGATGAACGTGGTGCCGCAGTCGGGGTCGGCCTTGTTAAGCTCGCTGAAGCCGATCGAGCACAGCAGCATCGGCACGAACGCCAGCACGGCGATAAGCGGCGACTTCAGCCCGACGGCGGCCACCACGAAGAACAGCGTCGCGGCCAGGCTGTAGGCAGGCGCCGTCGACGCGACTCCGATGACGACGCTCGACACCAGGCCGAGAGCACCAGTCTTGAGACCCTTTTCTCGCGACTGTTCTGTCGGCTGCATGCCAGTAGCAAACGCTGTCATGATCCCCCCTCACGCGGACCAAACCCGCGGCATGGCGGGAAAACACTGACCGACCCGCTGTCTCCGCGCCCCGCGGATAAACCTGCAGCGTAACGGATGATCGCCGCGCACATCCCCATAATGGGACAATCGCTGAGGGGAAGGCGGAAACCCGTCAACCGTTCCGAAACAGAAGTCAACGTCAGGATGAACGGTTGCGTCCTGACTCACACCCGAAACCGTCTCCCTCGGTTCGCGGCGGCCTCACCCGCCCCGTGATCCATGATGTCGGGTATGGCTGGTTTCGAGCGGGCTGACGTCATGGTGCGGATGCACTTCGGTCCGAACCACGGGATCGCGTTCTCCCCTGACGGTGCGCTGCTCGCCGTCTGCTCGGCACACCACGCCGAGATCATCGACGCCCGGGACGGCCGGGTGCTGCGGCTGATCCGGGGGCACGCGGGGACGGCGGCGGACGTCGCGTTCTCGCCCGACGGCCGCGTCATCGTCACCGGATCCTACGATGGCACCGCCAGGACCTGGGAGGTCGCGACCGGGGCGTCGCTTCGCGTGTTCACCGGGCACACGGGCGGGCTGCACGCCGTCGCGTTCTCGCCAGCAGGGACGCGGGTGGCCACGGCGTCGAGCGATGAGACCGCCCGCGTCTGGGACGCCGCGAGCGGGACGGCCCTTGTCACCCTCGCCGGGCACTTCGGGGGCGCGCGGGACGTGGCGTTCTCGCCCGACGGGACGCGCCTGGCGACCGTGTCCACCCTGACCGCGATGATCTGGGACGCCGAGTCGGGCCAGCGGGTCGCGTCGTTCAGCGGGCACGGCGACAGCGTGACCTCGGTCGCGTTCTCTCCGGACGGGACGCTCGCCATCTCCGGCTGCCTCGATGGCGAGGGGTCACTCGACAGCATGGCGTGCGTCTGGGATGCCGCGACGGGGAAGGAGAAGTCGGCGCTCAGGGGCACCTACGGCGGCGTTCATGACGTCGCCTTCGTCCCGGGCACCTCTCTCGCCCTGACCGCGACGCATGACCCCGGCGTGCGGGTATGGGACGCCGTCACCGGCGCGGGCCGCGCTCTGCTCAAGATCGCCGACGAGGTGAACGCCCTGGCGGTGTCCGCCGACGGCACGCTCGTCGCGGCGACGACCACGATCACCGCGCGGACGTGGCAGACCGCCACCGGCGAGCCGGGCCGCACGATCAGCGGACGCCACGATCACCTGACCGCGATCGCGTTCGCGCCGTCCCGCGCATTCCTGGCAATCGCGTCCACCGACAAGACGGCGACCATCTGGGACGTCGCGACCGGCGTCCCCGTGCGGACCCTGGCGGGACATGGGAGCTCCGTCACCGCCGTCGCGTTCTCCCCCGAGGGCGCGTCCGGTGCGGTCGCGACCGGCTCGCTTGACGGCACCGCCCGGATCTGGGACGCGGCCACCGGACAGCCGCGCCGCACGCTTGCTGGGCACTCATCGTGGATCAAGGCGCTGGCGTACGCGCCGTCGGGGACCATGATCGCCACCGGGTCCGGTGACAACACCGCCCGCACCTGGAATGCCGTGACGGGCGCGGGCCTGGCGACGCTGCGCGGGCACGGCGGCCAGGTCACGGCGGTCGCGTTCGCGCCGGACGGGGCGCAGATCGTCACCGCCTCAGATGACAGAACCGCCCGCGTCTGGGATGCCGCGAGCGGGGTGCACATCCGAACGCTCGGCGGGCACGACTCGTGGGTGCAGGGCGTCGCGTTCTCCTCGCGCGGCTTGATCGCCACCGCCTCGTGGGACAACACGGCCAAGATCTGGGACACCGCAGGCGCCTGCCTGGCAACCCTTACCGGGCACTCCAGAACGGTGGAGGCCGTCGCCTTCTCGCCGGACGGGGCGCTGCTCGCCACGGCCTCAGCCGATGCGACCGCCCGGGTGTGGCACGCGGCGACCGGCGAGCACCTGGTCACGCTGGCCGGGCACGACTACACGGTGCGAGCCGTGGCGTTCTCGCCGGACGGGGCGCTGCTCGCCACGGCCTCGGCCGATGCCACCGCGCGGTTGTGGGACGTCGCGAGCGGGGCGCACCTGGCCACCCTGGTTCCCCTGCCGTCCGCTGGGTACATCACGCTGCTTCCTGGCGACCGCTACAAGCTTGGCGGCGACCCAGGCGACTGCCTGTGGTGGGCGGCCGGACTCGACCGGCTCGGCCCAGACGAGGTGCACAGCCGCTTCCCGGGGATCCGCCGGCTCCCGCCCGCCGCGCCGATCCTGCCCGCCTGATGCGTTTCCGCTGATCTCTTGCCGCCACGGGACATATGCGCCACTATTGCCCGAAGTGGGATGAATGAGGCAGGTGGTCTCGATGGACGAGGTCCGTTTCGGATCGAGCCGCGAGGCCGGCCTGCCGTCTCGCCGTCTGCGCGCGCTCGCCGTCGGCGCCTCGGTGGCGGGCGTCGCCGCCGCGGGAGTCGCGTACGCGGTGATAGCGAACAGCGCGCATCACCCGATGACCTCGCAGCCTGCGGTCGCGCAGTCCGCCGCGGCGCTTCCTGATCCGGCCCGCCTGCTGCCGTCGGCGGGCTGTTCACCCGCTCAGGCGGACTGGCCTAGCCTGGCCGGCCTCCCGGCGAGCATGCGCCCCGGCGCGCTGCCGGTCATCGTGGACGCTCAGTTCAGCGGCAGGTGCCTGGCGCCCGGATGAGCCTTACCCGAGCTTCGCCTCGGGAAGGACCGGCTCGAACAGCTCGACGGGGTTGCCCGACGGGTCCTCGGCGATGATCTGCCTGCCGCCAGTTCCGTTGACGATGTCGTTGCGGAACCGGACGCCGCTCTCGTGCAGCTTCCCGACGAGCGTCTCAAGGTCGGTGACCTCGATGGAGAACCGGTTCCAGCCGCCAGGGGCTGGCATCGTGCCATCGGCCATGGCCTGCCCGCCGCCCGGGCCGCCGCCCGGCGCGCTGAGCACCAGGCGCAGGTCGCCACGCGACAGCATCGCGAAGGCGGGGGCGGGATGCATCACCTCGGTAAAGCCCAGGTGCTTGGTGTAGAACGCGATCGCGGCGTCAACGTCGTAGACGATGTACCGGACGCTCACCGTGGCCATGGCAGACCTCCCATCGAATGTGATCACGGAACTTTTGATCCTGGCGGAGCTTTTCTACCCAGATCTGGTAGCAAAGTTCCGTTGAAATCCGAAGTTCCGTGATCATGCCCAGGCGTCAGGCGAGGGCGGCCTCGTCGTAGCCGAGCAGTGCGGATGCGCCGTCGAAGAGTTCGTGCGACTCGATCCACTGCTGGGTCTCGGCGAAGACTTCCCTGGTGTATGGCAGGAACACGATGCGCTCACCGGTGCCGAACGCCCGCACGTCGACCTGGTCCCGGTATTTCTCTGGCACGGACCGCAGGTGGTAGTGCTTGTACTGCTCCGGGTGGATGTCGATGTCCATCTGCGCCCGCCGCAGGGCGGCGAGGTACTTGTCCACGTCGGCCTTGCTCGCGCCGGTGCCGGAGACCAGGAATCCGATCATGAACGTGGCGTCGATGACCTTGCGGAACCCGAAGGCCTCGGCGATGTAGAGGGGTACGCCCCACACGACAGCCGCGGGCACTCGCCGCTCGAGCAGCGTGTCGAGGCGCTCGTTGGGCGGACCCTGGAAGGTGAGCTTCATGTCGCCAGGTGCGAGCACATCCTCGAGTGCCTGCACGGCGGCGAAGTGGCTGCCGGAGTGATAGCCCACCCCGATGGGCACCCCGGCTAGGTCCTCGGGACGGCGGGCCGGCGACTCGGGCGGCACCACGATCGCGCACGGCGCCACCGAGTAGGCGGTGGTCACCAGCTGGCCGCTCCGCTCGCGCGCGGCGGTGTTCGTGGCCCAGTGGCAGGCACAGCTGACATCGGCGCCGTCGCGGCCCGCGCCGAACGTCTCGAACGCGCCGGTCTTGATCTCTCCGCCGTCGTCCCGCCGGACGGCGCCGGCGCCGACGCCGTAGTCGCCGGTGATCACGAAGCTGTACTCGAGCCCCTCGGCCGCGAAATAGCCCTTTTCCTCGGCGACCCATTCCTGCAGCCGACCGTGCGGCATGATCTTCAGCGCCATCAGCAGCCTCCTTGCTCGTCAGGCGAAGTCAACGTAGCTCGCCGCCTCGAACAGGGTCAAGGCGGCGGACATCGCCGCCCACTGACCTTGGTCATTCGGGACGGCACGGCTAGGCGGGACCTCTGGCCGCAGCGCCCGCCAGGGCCCGCGCGCCACGCTGAGTTGTGAGCATCGGCGTCGGCAACGGAGGTGGGGCAGATGACTACCCGGACAGTCCGGAAACTGCGGGCCCTCAGCCCTGGGGAGTGCCTCGACCTGCTTGAGCCCGGCGGCGTCGGCCGCGTAGGGGTTATGTCTGCCGAGGGGATCGTGATGCTGCCGGTCAACTACGCTATCGCGGCGAAGACCGTCGTCTTCCGCACCGCACCGGACACGCTGCTCGCGGCCCAAGCCAATGGCCCGGCCAGCTTCGAGGCGGACCGCATTGACGAGGCGAGCCGCGAAGGCTGGAGTGTACTGGTACAGGGCCGCGTGCACGTGGTCTCGGGTGAGCGCGAGGTGCAGAGCCTTGAGCGGGAGACTCGCCTGGAGCCCTGGGCAGATGGCGCCCGCGACGTATGGGTACGGATCACCCCGGTCCGCATCACCGGGCGCCGGCTGGGGCCGTAGACCCCTGCCCCGGGGACCTATGCCTCTGCCGCGCGGCCGGGCGGAATGCTGTGCTGACTGCATGATGACAGGCGCGAAGATCATACTGGACATGGGGATGGATGCCGCGCGTGACAAGCTGGCCGGCCTGGCCGGGGCCAGCTGGATCATGAGCCTTCCGCAGCGACGGGCGGCATACGCCCAGCATCCCGCCGGGAGAGGGCTGCCCGGGCCACGCGCAGACGGCGGAGCGGGACTGGTGGCGGTCATGTTCGGCGCCATGGCGGCCCCTGCACCGGACCGCATTGTTCTTCCGGTCACCTGGGAACCAATGGAGCCGGGCGACGAGTTCACCGTCCAGTTGGACGGCAACATCACCCTGGCCCACGCAACGGAACACGGACATAGCGCGCTGACTCTGGCCGGAGCCTGCCCGCGGCCGCCAGGTGCCCTGACCGCGGACGCCCGCGAGCAGGTCAGGCTCGAGCTCATGGAGGCGTCGCGGGAGTTCATCGCCAGCGTCGCCCGCGAACTAGTCCACACCGCCGGCCCCGGACCGGAGCAGGATCTCACCGGTCCGTCCTGGGCATGGTGAACCGCAGCCTGCCTCGAGACTCCCACCGCTAACCCCGGCCGCAACTCCGCCAACTGCATTTAACTGCCCGGATGCCGGGCGGCTGACGGCGGCAAGAAGAACAAGACTGTTTCTTCCGGATCTCCCGCCATAGATTTCCGAGGAACCGCGAGCGGAGGGAACGCGATGACGGAGCTGTGGGCGCTAGCGGCGTCCGATCTGGCCCGGCTGGTGGGCCGGCGGGAGGTCTCGGCCCGTGAGGTGGTGCAAGCGCACCTGGACAGGATCGGGCAGGTGAACCCGGCGGTGAACGCGGTCACCGCCGTGCTTGACCGGCAGGCACTCGAGGCCGGCGACGCGGCCGACACCGCGCTGCGGCGCGGTGAGGACCCTGGGCCGCTGTGCGGGGTGCCGATGACGGTCAAGGAGAACATCGACGTGGCCGGGTCGCCGACGACGCAGGGGATTGCCGCACTGGCCGCTGCGGTCGCGCGGCGGGACGCGCCGCATATCGGCGAGCTCCGCGCGGCCGGGGCGATCCCGGTCGGCCGGGGGAACATGCCGGAGTTCGGGATGCGCTGGCATACGACAAGCGCGCTGCGCGGCGCCACCCGCAACCCATGGTCGGCGCAGCGCACGCCAGGCGGGTCAACCGGCGGGGACGCCGCCGCGGTGGCCCGCCGCCGGTGGAAACGGTGGCGCCAGGGGAGTTCGCCCGGTTCTGGGAGCTGTTCGAGCCAGCATGGACGGCTGCCTCCGGCAGCCCGGCGTTCGACCCGATGATGGAGCGGGCGGCGATCGCGCACGCCTGGCATGCCTGGATGCGGGACGCGCGGGCCGCGGTTCCGCGAGGACCTGTGCCTGGACGCCGCTGCGGCCATCGAGGAACGCACCGGGCCGCTCACCCCCGTAGCTCCGCGACCGTAGCCGAGGTAACGGCCGCGGTGATGGGAGATGGCCGGAAGCCCTTGAACGTGAGCCAGATCCCGATCGAGAACTCGAAGAGGGCCTCGGGCAGTACCAGGAGGAACGCTGCCGGGGACACCTGCGAGAACACCCCGAACAGTTCCGCGGTCGCCGCGACGAAGGCGAGGCTGCCGCCGGCCAGGCCGAGCACGGCGATCGGCCGTGGCACAAGGCCAGACCGGTACATCAGGTAGCCGAGCATCAGCCCGCTTTCGATTCCGGCGCAGTAGCCGGACCCGAGCAGGAACGTCCACTTGTGCACGGCGACGAGCGCCTTGCCGGCGATGACGAAGGTGCCCGCGTCGGTGCCGCCGCTGCCCGCGAAGTCCCGCCGCATCGTGACGACCGCCAGCAGGCTGATGATGCCGACGGCGATGATCGTGGACTCGACGATCCGAGCGGCGACGAAGCCAAGGGCGATGCCCTCGTTCTGCCGCTTGACGACGGGGAAGATCGCGACGGCTGTCCCGATGCCCGCGATGGCGAGGAGTATCTCCAGGAACGCGCCCGCGAATACGCGGGTGTCGGCGCCTGAGCCGAGGATGTAGTGGGTGTCGTTGAGCACGGGCCCGTAGAGGATGAGCGCGGGAATCGAGGTAATGAAGGTGACGAGGTAAAGCACGCCTGTGACGAGCGCGGTCTTCCTGAGCGAATCCATCTGTGTCTCCCTGGAACTGCACGGTGCCTTCGGTGCAAGAGTCCAGGGCAGGCCTTTCGAGGGCCTTTCATAACGCTGTCCGCAATGGTCAGGCGCTACTGTTCATGGCATGGAGTTCCGGGTCCTCGGGCCGCTGGAAGTCGTGCAGGGCAGCCGCCAGCTGCACGTCAGCGGAAGCAGGGAACGCGCGCTCCTGGCCATCCTGGTGATTCACGCCGGCAAGGTTGTCTCCGGCGACCGGCTGATCGAGGAACTGTGGGGCGGCGACGTACCCGGCAACCCGGCGAACGCCTTGCAGGTCGTGGTGTCCCGGGTCCGCAAGGCCCTGGAGGTCCCCGACGGCCCGGGCCCCCTCGTCACCAGAAGGCCCGGCTACCTGCTCGACGTACGCCAGGAAGAGGTGGATGCCGGAAGGTTCGGCCGGCTGGTGGCGGAAGCCAGGCAGGCCGGGCCCGGCGACAAGCCGCGCGCGCTTGCGCTGCTTGAGGAGGCGCTCGGCCTGTGGCGCGGCGCGGCGCTCACCGAGTTCGCGGCGGCGGGATTCGCGCGGAACGAGATCGGCCGACTCGAAGAGGAACGGCTCCGCGCCATCGAGTTGAAGGCGGAAGCGGAGCTAGCGCTCGGCAGGGACGCCGGGCTCGTCGGGGAGCTGAGCGCGCTCGTGGCCGGCAATCCGCTGCGGGAGCGGCTGCGCGTCCAGCTGATGCTTGCCCTGTACCGGTCGGGCCGACAGGGCGACGCACTGTGCGTCTTCCAGGAAGGCCGCGGCGTCCTCGCGGAGGAGCTTGGCGTCGATCCCGGTCCTGAGCTGCGCGAACTGCACCAGCGGATCCTGCTGCAGGACGCTTCCCTCATGTCCCTCATGGCGGCGCCGGAAGAAAGGTCACCGTCCCAGGGCAACCTGCCGGTCCCGGCGACGAGCTTCGTCGAACGGCACGCCGAACTGGCAGGCGCGGAACGCCTGCTGCGCGGGTCACGCCTGGTGACGCTGACGGGGCCCGGCGGCACCGGCAAGACCAGGCTGGCCACTGAACTGGCGACGACTCTGCAAGAGTCCTTCCCCGACGGTGCCTGGCTGGTGGAACTTGAGGCCGTCACCGACCCCGCGACGGTCCTCGATGCCCTGGCAGCGGCCCTCGGTATTGGGGAAAGCTCGTCGCTCGGCGTGGCCGGGCAGGCCCAGCGACCGCTCCTGGACAAGATCATCGGCTACCTGCGCGGCAAGGACATGCTTATCGTGCTCGACAACTGCGAGCACCTGATCGAGGCGTGCGCGCAGGTGGTACAGCGGGTCCTCAGATCGGCGCCCATGACCCGGTTCCTCGTCACAAGCAGGGAACGCCTGGGGGTGGCAGGGGAGGCGCTGTTCGCGGTGCCACCGCTTGGCGTACCGGAACCGCGGGAACAGGCTCACGGACAGATCGCCCAGTCCGAGGCGGTGCAGTTGTTCGCGGACCGTGCCACCGCCGTCCTGCCCGCGTTTGTGCTCGACGACGGCGCCGCCGCCGCCGTGTCTCGCATCTGCCGCCGCCTCGACGGCATACCGCTGGCGATCGAGCTGGCCGCCGCCCGGGTGCGAATCCTGCCGCCGGTACAGATCGCGGCGCGCCTTGACGACAGCTTCGACACGCTCACTTCGGGGAACCGGGGAGTGCTGCCGCGCCATCAGACGCTGCGCGCGGCGATCGACTGGAGCTACCGCCTGCTGGCGGAGCCGGAGCGGGAGCTCTTCGCCCGGCTGTCGGTGTTCGCGGGCGGCTTCACCCTGGAGGCCGCCGAGGAGGTGTGCCAGGACAAGGGCGCCGGGACGGCGACCGTGCTCGAATCGCTTTCCCGCCTGGTCGATCAGTCCCTTGTCAGCTCCGAGGACCGCGGGCAGGCGCGGTTTCGCATGCTCGAGACGCTGCGCCGCTAAGGAGCAGAGCGTCTCGAGGAGTCAGCGGAAGCAGCGGAACTCCGGGGCAGGCACGCGGAGTGCTTCCTGCGGCTGGCCGAACGGGCGGAGCCGATGCTCCGCGGCCCCGGGCAGGCGACGTGGCTGCGCACGCTTGAGTCCGAGCGTGACAATCTCAGCCTCGCCATGGACTGGGCGTTCCGCCACGATCCAGACGCCGCTGTGCGCTTCGCCAGCGCCCTGGCGTACTTCTGGCTGATCGGCAGGCATCGTTCCGCGGTCAGGCAGCGCATCGCGGCGGCGGTTGACAAGGCGCGGGACACGTCGCCCGTCAACCGGGGGCGGATGCTCACCTGGCCGGCCATGCTGGGATGCGTCGAGGGAAGGACCGGCGAGGCGGCCGCGCAAGCGGGAGAGGCCCGCGAGCTTTCCCTGGCGGCCGGCGATCAGTGGGGGCTCGCGCTGTGCGAAGCGGTACTCGGGCTGGCGGTCGGCCTGCGCGGAGAGGTCCGCGAGGCAGGCGAGCTGCTTGAGTCGAGCCGAGTCGGCTTCGGCACGGCCGGCGACGACTGGGGCATGGCGATAGCCACCATGCTCTACGGGTTCGTGACGTCGTTCACGGCTCAGCACGAGCGCGGCACGGCGCTGGCCAGGGAAAGCCTTGACGGCTTCCGAGCGGCGGGTGATCCGTGGGGACAGACGATGTCCCTGGAACTGCTCGGCGTGCTTGCCCGTCGCCGCGGCGCCTTCGCGGCTGCGATCAGCGCGTTCGAGGAGGCCCTCGGGGTCGTCAGGGATCTTGGACTGCGCGACGAGGTGCCCTTCCTGCTCGCCGACCTCGGAGACCTCCACGTGCAGCTGGGCGACTTCGAGACGGCGGCGGTCCTGCACAAGGAGGCCCTGGACCTGGCGCAGGGCACGGGCGCCACGGACGCCGCCGCACTCGCCCGCGGCGGCCTCGCCCTGGCGGCCCGCCGCCAGGGCGACTAAGGACGCGCCAGGGAGCTGTACATCGAGGCCCTGTCCTTTCACCGGGAAACGGCGCGGACGCCGATGCTGGCCAGCACGCTGGCGTCCCTGGGTTACGTGGAGGAACTCCGCGGTGACCTGGACGCGGCGGAAGCCTGCCACCGGGAGAGCCTGCTGCTTGCGCGGGACCAGCCGGACGGAGCCACCGTCGCTCTCGCGCTTGAGGGGCTGGCCTGTGTAGCCGCCGCCAGGCGGCAACCGCGCAGGGCCGCCATTCTGCTTGGCGCCGCGGAATCGGTCCGTGAGGGAGCTGGGACGCCGCTCCCGGCTCAGGAAAGAGCCGATGTCGAACGGGCGACGGAAGCTGCCCTCAGCTCACTCGGCGCGCAGGACCTCGCCGGCCTGCTGGAACAGGGCCGGCGCATGAGCGTCCCGGATGCCGCCACTAGCATGAACGACTGACTAGAAGGAGGGCGCACCGTGCCAGTGGCCTGGGTTCCTTACGCTAGCCGTGCCGAAGCGGAAGGTCGGCTCGGGGGCATCCCCGACGGTCTTGATCTCGACTTCTACCGGGCCGACGGAGACGACTTCCCCGCTACCGCCGACGAGGTCGCCTTCTACGTGCTGCCCTACATGAAGGGCACCTCCGTCCTTGATAAGGTCGGGCAGATGCCGCGGCTCGAGGTCGTGCAGACGCTCACGGCGGGCTACGAGGACGTGCTGCCGCTGCTGCCCGACCAGGTGACGCTGTGCAACGCGGCCGGGCTGCATGACACAAGCACCGCGGAGCTGGCGGTAGCCCTGGCCCTGGCGAGCGGCCGGCACCTGGACTGGTTCGCCCGCGATCAAGTCACCGGCACCTGGGGCCAGCGGCCCGGCAGGGCCCTCGCCGACCAGCGGGTGCTGATCGTGGGTTACGGGCGCATCGGGGCGGCCATCGAGGCCCGCCTGCAGGGCTTCGAGGTCGCCTCGGTCACCCGGGTGTCCGGGCGCGGCCGGAGCGGACCGCCGCTGGTTCACCCGGTCGGCGACCTGCACGGTCTGCTACCGGAGGCGGACGTCGTCTTCGTGGTCGCACCGCACACGCCGCAGACCGAGGGCATGTTCGGCGCGCGCGAGCTCGGCCTGCTGCCGGACGGCGCACTGCTGGTCAACGTGGCGCGCGGCAAGCTGGTGGACACCGCGGCCCTGCTCGCCGAGCTGTCGGCCAGGCGGATCACTGCCGCGCTCGACGTGACGGACCCCGAGCCGCTGCCCGTCGGCCACCCGCTGTGGCACGCGCCAGGAGTGCTGATCTCGCCGCACGTCGGCGGCGCGAGTTCGGCGTTCACGCCCAGGGCGGACCGGCTGATCGCCGCGCAGCTGACCCGGTTCGCGGCCGGCCAGCCGCTGGCGAACGTCGTCCGCCCCGGTCACGCACTGCCTGCCTAGCCAGTGCCGTTACGCAGCCTCGACCTTCGGCATGATCTCTTCCTTCAGCCGCTTGAGATCGTCGAGGGTCTTGGCGACGGGCACGTCCTGGAACGGCGGCCACAGCAGCGGCATCGTCAGCCCGGCCTCCTTGTAGCGCTTGAGCTTGTCGGTGATCTGCGCGGCGGTTCCCGCCAGCAGGTTGCTGCCCTTGCCCATCGGCGCCTGATCGGTCTCTGTGTCCGTGATCACGAACCAGATCATGCTGCAGATCTCGAGATCGTCGATCGAGCGCGAGCTTTCCAGCTTTTCGAGCTCTTCCTTGATGGCGCCGCGCCACTGCTGGAGTTCCTCGGGCGAATCCTGGATGCCGATCCAGCCCGACAGCCCGTACTTGGAGATCCGGCGTGCCGAGCGAGCCGGATCCTTCAGCCCGCTGAAGAAGATCGGCGGGTGCGGGTGCTGCACCGGCTTCCACCCGAAACCGCACCGGTCGAAGTCCGCGAACTCGCCGTGGTACTCGAACAGCTCGTTCGTCCAGATGCCCTGCATGATCTCGATCGTCTCGCGCACGTGCGTGTGCCGCTTGGGGAAGATGTGCGAGGCACTGGCCGCCGCGAACTCCTCGGGCATCCAGCCGGAGCCGATGCCCACGTTGAGCCGGCCGCCGGAGAGGTGGTCCACCGTGGCGAGCTCCGCGGCGAGCACGCCCGGCGAGCGGTACGGCGTGTCGCAGATGCTCATGCCGATCCGCACCTTGCTCGTCTTCGCGGCGAGCCACGGGATCAGCGGCCAGCCCTGGTACCACTGGCCGCGGGAGGACACCGGCAGCGCCTTCGGGAATTCGGCGATCATGCCGAACGAGTACTGGAGCCCCTGGCTATCGGAGATTTCCGGCACGACGATCCGGTCGAGCGTCCAGACGGAGTCGAAGTCGAGCTCCTCGGCGAGGCTGGTGAGGTCTTCGAGTTCCTTGACGGTTACGTGGTCGCGGAAGTTCGGCAGGTAGAGAGCGAGTTTCATGAGGCGGGCCTCCTGAGTATGCGGGGTGTGTGGCTTGTTGCGCGCTCCTGTTCTCCGCGGATGGGATCAATGGATCGATGATCTCCCCTTCCGTGGCCGTCATCAATGGAAGGGGAGCCCGATCTCCTAGCGGCCGGTCTCCTCGAGCGGAATGTCCGGGTTGGCCAGCTTGGCGGTGTCTACGGTGCCGCCGCGCCTGATCAGCGCCTGGACCGCGTCGTTGACGTCCCAGACGTTGACGTTCATGCCGGCCAGCACGCGCCCTTCGCTGAGCCAGAACGCGACGAACTCGCGCCGCTGCTTGTCGCCGCGGAACACCACCTCGTCGTAGCCGCCGGGCTCCACGTAGCCGGAGTACTCCATGCCGAGGTCGTACTGGTCGGTGTAGAAGTACGGCAGCCGGTCGTAGACGGCCTGCTGGCCGAGCATGGCCTTGGCCGCGATGACCGGCTGGTGCCGCGCGTTGGCCCAGTGCTCGACCCTGATGCTGGACTTCAGCAGAGGGTGGTAGGCGCACGCCACGTCGCCCGCGGCGTAGATGTCCGGGTCCGAGGTGCGCAGCGAGGCGTCGGTCAGGATGCCGTTACCGACGTCAAGACCGGCCGCCTCGGCGAGCTGGGTGTTCGGCGTGATGCCGACTCCCACCACCACGGCATCGGCCGGGACATAGCTGCCGTCGGAAAGGCGCACGCCGGTGGCGCGATCGTCAGTGCCAGTGATGTCGTCGACGCCGACGCCCATGCGCAGGTCGACGCCGTTGGCGCGGTGCAGTTCCGCGAAGACCTCGGCCACCTCGGGGCCGAGCACCCGCAGCAGCGGCAGTTTGGCCATCTCCACGATGGCGACTTCGGCGCCGGCGGTGCGGGCCGCGGCGGCCGCCTCGAGACCGATCCACCCGGCGCCGATCACCGCCACGCGTTCCGCGCCCTGGAACGCCTGCCTGATCTGGTCGCTGTCGCCCACCGTGCGCAGGTAGTGCACGCCCGCAAGGCCGGCTCCCGGCACCTGCAGGCGGCGCGGCGACGAGCCGGTGGCCAGCAGCAGCTTGCCGTACCGGACCCGGCTGCCGTCGGCGAGCGTGACCTCGTGCCGTTCCCTGTCGATGCCGGTGACCGCGGCGCCGAGCCGCAGGTCGACGTCGTGCTCGCGGTACCAGTCCTCCGGATGGACGTAGATCGCGTCGCGTTCGGCCTTGCCCATCAGGTAGTCCTTGGACAGCGGCGGGCGTTCGTATGGCCGTTCGTTCTCCTCGCCGAACAGCACGACCGGCCCGTCGAATCCCTCGCCGCGGAGCGTCTCCGCGGCCCTGGCGCCGGCCAGGCTCGCACCGGCGATAACAAGCGCTTCATTGGCGGCCATTGTCTGATAGTCCCTTCGAAGTGAGTGGTCAGCTAGGTACCCCGGCCAGCGCGAAGAAGTCGGCCCGTGACCGCGGGTCGGAACGGAGCGTGCCGAGCAGCGCAGAGGTAACGGTCTTCGACCCATGGGCGAGCGCGCCGCGCAGCGTCATGCACGAGTGCTCGGCCTCGAGCACGACGCCCAGCGCGTGATTCATGTCGTGGGCTCCTCGGTGGATGGCTGGTGTTCTTCGACGGCCACGCAGCAGTGCCCTGGCCGCGGGTCGAGAACTGGCTGCCAGTCAGGCAGGCGCAGGCCGTCGACCATCCCGCAGATCAGCGACCGGTTCATGCCGCAGACGAGCTCGCGATGCCGCTGCGCCAGATGGTGGAAGGGACAGTTGCGCAGCCGGATGACGGCGCCGCCGTCGGTGTCCTGCACGACAGGCGCGTACCCGTGAGCGGCCAGGACGTGCGGCAGGTCGCGTGCTTCGCCGGGCCGCCCGCGCTCCGCGAGCTGAGTCCCAAGCCGGTGCGCGGCGTGCCGCAGCGCGGCGCGGCTGGCTCCGCCCGGGTCTTCCGCGACCGCCTGCACCAGTATCTGGGCGGCGAGCTCGTAGTCGCGCGGCGGCACGGAGACCGCGAACTCGCGATCCGACTTGGCATACAGCTTGGCGGGACGCCCGGCGCCTGGTCCGCTCCGCCCGCCGAGCCGCTGGTAGGTCACGGTCAGCAGCCCGGACTCGACCAGCTTGTCCAGGTGGTAGGCGGCGAGCGGTCGGCCGATGCCCGCCAGGGCTGCCGCCTCGTCCCGGCTCACCGCCTCCGGCCGCGAGATCACCACGTCATACAGCCGCCGGCGTACCGGATCCTCAAGGCTGCTCACCGAGGCGAGATCTCGCGTGGTCATGACAGCACTCTAACACTAAAATCCATTAATTAAAGAGGGGCGGGTCATCCGGCCAGCTCCCGGGAGTCGATCGCCCGCAGGTAGCGGCTGATCGCGTCCCTGTTCCTGCTGAGGCACTGGATACGCGCGTCGATCATCAGGCGATGCTGTTCGAGAGCGGCGATGACACCAGGAGCGGGGTCGGTGAGCACGATGGTGCCGGGATCATCGAGGCAGGGCAGGATGTCCCTGATGATGGCGGTCGGCACCCCGGCGTCGATCAGCCCGCGGATCTGGGTGACCCGCGGCACGTCGGCTGGCTCGTAGGCGCGGTATCCGTTGGCCGACCGATCGGGCCTGAGCAGCCCCTGATCCTCGTAGTAGCGCAGCAGGCGTACCGGCACGCCGGTCTGCCGCGACAGCTCTCCGATACGCATCGAGGCTCCCCTCACGGCACCCGGCCGCCGCTCTTTCCCTCACACTAATGTCAGTGTTTCATCATGAGGCCATGACCATCCATGGGCTGACCCGGGCGCTGCCTGGCGCGCCGGGGGAGCGGGCCGGACGCGGGGCGGCTGCCCTCGCGGTGGTGTCGGTCGCGCAGTTCCTGATCGCGCTTGACTACTCGATCGTGTACCTGGCGCTGCCGAGCATCGCCACGGCCCTGCACATGCCGGCCGGCCTGAGTCAGTGGGTGGTCAGCTCGTATGCCGTGTGCTTCGCCGGGTTCCTGGTGGTCGGCGGCCGCCTGGCCGACCGGCTCGGGCCGGTGCGCATGTTCGTCGTTGCCATGACGCTCTTCTGCGTCGCGAGCGCGGCGGGGCGGCGGCGGGAGACGCGGTCGTGCTGCTGGCCGCGCGGGCGGCGGAGGGTCTTGGCGCGGCGCTGCTGCAGCCCGCGGTGCTCGGGCTGATCGGCACGACGTTTCCCGCGGGACGGCAGCGAACCAGGGCGCTTGCCGTCTGGGCGGCGGTCGGCGCGGCCGGGCTGGCCGCGGGCGCGCTGCTCGGCGGCCTGCTCGCCACGGCCTCCTGGCGCCTGACGCTGCTTGTCAACGTGCCGCCAGCGCTCGCGTGCGTGGCGGCCGCAGGAGGATGGTCCAGAACGGTGGAGCGTTCCACCGCGCCGCCACGCCCCATCCCTTTGCTCGCGGCTGTCCTCGGCACCGGCAGCGTCGTCACGCTCGCCCTGGCACTCACCCTCGGCGGCAGCGACGGCTGGGTATCCGTCCCGGCGCTCGCCTGCCTCGCGACCGCGCTCGTCCTGTCGGCGTGCTTCGTCCGCAACGAGATGACCTCGCGCAACGCCCTCATCGAGCCCTCCTTGCGCGGCATCGGGTCGCTGCGCACGGGCGCCGCGGCGGCCGCCCTGTACATGGCGAGCGTCGGCTCCGAGTTCTATCTGCTCACCCTGCTGCTGCAGACCGTCAGGCACTACACCCCGCTGCGGGCGGGGCTTGCGTTCCTGCCGCTCGCCGCCATGGTGACCGTCGGCAGCGTGGCCGCCGCGCGCGCCGCCCGGCGGCGGTGCCCCGGCACGGTGCTCACCGCGGGATTCGTGTTCGCCCTGGCCGGGCTGTTGTGGATCGCGGCGCTGCTGCACGACGGCTTCTACCCGGTCGGCCTGCTCCCCGGCCTGCTGCTCAGCGGATTCGGCCACGGCATGATCTACACGGCCACGTTCACCGTCGGCACCAGTGGCGTGCCGGGCGAGCACCAGGGGACGGCCGGCGCGTTGCTGACCACCGCGCAGTACCTGGCCGGCGGGGTAACGCTTGCCGTGCTCACCCTCGTACTCGCGCAGTCGCGCGGCTACGCCGGCTTCACGGCCGCCTTCCTCGTCATCGCCGCCGCGGCGGCAGCGGGCGCGCTGCTCACCGTTGCTGGACGATCGCCTTCAGTACCCGGCTCCGGCTAGGGCCGGAGCCGGCTCGGCGGCCTGGGCGCTGGTCGGCCGTGCGGCCCGCCAGGCGGCCAGGGCGGCAAGCACGCCGATTCCGGCAAGCACTGCGGTGGTGACGCCGAACGCGTGGACGGCGGTGGCCACGTGGTGCACGGCCGGGGTTCCGGTGCGCGCAAGCGCCAGGTAGAGCGAGCCGAGGGCTGCGACGCCGATCGAACCGCCGATCGACATCAGGGTCGCGCTGACACCGCTGATATCGGGCGCGTGCCTGGCGGAAACCGCACCGGTCAATCGCCCGGTCAGCGCGGCGAAGTTGATGCCGAGCCCGAGGCCGCCGACCGCGAACAGCGGCGCGAGCAGCGCGTCGCCGCGCACTCCCGCGAACAGGGCGCCGCAGATCGCCGCGTAGGCGGCGGCGAGTAGCAGGCAGCCGGCGGCAGGCAGCCGGCGGCTGGCGGCTGGCGGGCAGCCGCCTGACCATTTGCCCGGCGAGGCCGAACGCGGCTACCCAAGGGACAAGCATGAGGCCGGACAGCGCCGGACCGCGGCCGAGTCCGGCTTGCAGGTACTGGGCCACGGTGAAGAGCAGCACGTAGTAGGTGCCGCTGGCGGTCGTCAGGGCTACCAGGCTCCAGCGAACCACGGGAACGCGGACCAGTTCCACGTCAAGCAGCGGGGTGCCGCCTCGGCCGGCGACCAGTCTTTCTGCCGCGATGAACGCCGCGGCGGCGGGCAGGCTCGCGGCCAGCGACGCCCAGGCCCAGGCCGGCCAGCCGGCCGAGTTGCCCACCGTCAGCGGAACCACGATGAGCAGCACCGTGACCGAGAGCAGCGCCACGCCGACCAGGTCGAGCCTGGACTGCCCGCGGCTGTCGGCCGGCAAGTAGCGCAGCGCGCCGGCCACCGCGGCCACGCCCACCGGAACGTTGATTAGGAAGACCGGCCGCCAGCCCAGGCCTGCCAGGTTCGCCGAGACAAGCAGGCCGCCGAGGACCTGGCCGCTTACCGCGCCCGCGGACAGCGCCAGTGCGTACCTGGAGATCGCCCGCACCCGTTCGGCGCCGGAAAAGTGCAGCTGGATGCCGGTCAGCGTCTGCGGAAACATCACGCCGGCCGCCGCGCCCTGTAGCACCCTGGCCGTGATCAGCACGACCGGGTCCATGGCAAGACCGCAGGCCAGCGATGCCAGGGTGAACAGCGACACCCCGGCCACGAAGACCCGCCGGTAGCCGAATGCCTGTCCAAGCCGGGCGCCGGTGATCAGCAGCATCGCCAGCGCGATCAGGTAGCCGCCGACCACCAGCTGCAGCGCAGCTCCGGACGCGCCCAGGTCGGCGTGAATGGACGGCGTGGCCACGTTCACGATCGTGACATCCGCCTGCGCCATGAACGGCGCGGTAAGCAGGACACCGAGCAGCAGCCAGCGCCGCCGGTTCACTTCCGCTATCCGAGTGCTCATGACCGGTAGACGCGCCGGCGGCCGCGAGCGTGAGATCCGGTGCGGCGGTTAGCGGCGGATCTGCTGGTCGGGCTGTGCGCCGTCGGCGTCTCCCGATTGCCGGCGACGGCTGACCGCGCCACTGACGATCTTGAGCGCGAGCCCGAGGATGACGAGATCGGCGACCATCTGCCCGGTGACCACGAGCCGCGCCGCCTCGGTCTTGGCCGTGATGTCGCCGAACCCGACCGTCGAGAACACGGTGACGGCGAAGTACAGCCCGTCGGTGTGCGTCAGCCGCCCGTCGAAGTTGCTGGCCGACATCGTGGCCATGACGACATACGTGCTGGCGAACAGCAGCAGGAACAGCTAAACGCTCGCCGCGCACCAAGGACTGCAGTGTAGACCCGGACCTGGACCAGGCCAGGTCGCGGGCCTGGTCAGCCGGAAACTACGCCGAGGGCGCGGCGGTGGACTAGCCAGATGGTCGCCGCGATGAGCAGTGCCGACAGCGCGAGCAGCCAGCCGCCCTCGATCCACTGGAACGGCCAGAACCGGCTGGCCGGCTGGTAGCTGGTCCACAGCGTGTAGCCGTGCGGGGCGAGGCACTGCGCGAACGGGTTTCCAGCGGAAGCGGGGCCGCCGCCGCTGAGGCCACCGCCCTTCCCCGCTGAAGACTGAGCGAAAGTGCAGTACTTGTCGAGCAGGCTGGCCGGGGGGTTGCCGGCGAAGGCGAACCTGCCGTCCTTGGTCCACCGCTGGCTGATGATCCACGCGCTGCCGGGCACATCGGAGTCGCCGCTGGTGATCAGCGGTGCCAGGTAGCGCTCGCGCAGCAGTGCCGCGGCCGCGATGGCGAGCCCGGCGTAGACAGCCAGCGCGGCGACAATGGCGGGCACGACCCGGCGGATGAGCATGCCGGCCAGGGCACCGGTCGCGAAGACGGCCAGCGTCCAGGCGGGGAGCGTGACCTCGCGCAGGGTGAACACGGTCACCAGCGCGGAGTTCCCGTAGAGCCCCAGGTCCTGGTTGCCGGTACCGAGGTAGGGCAGGTAGCACCAGGACAACAGCACGCTGAACGCGGCGGCCGCGGCGGCCAGCGCGACCGCGAGCAGCACCAGCTTGGCGAGCGCCCAGCGCCAGCGGGCGAACCCCTGGGTCCAGGCGAACCGGAAGGTGCCGGTTTCCAGCTCCCGTGCCAGCACCGGTGCCCCGGCGAACGCCCCGATCAGCGCGGGCAGCAGCTGGAGGAAGATGGCCGCGTACCCCATCACGTCCCACGTGCCGTTGAACGTGTTGCCGAGGTCCTGGCAGCCGGGCGAGCTCACCGGGTGGCAGGCGGCCGCGGCGGCGTAGGTGTCGTGCACGCGCGTGCCGGCGATCCACAGCCACACCGCGAGCACGCCCAGCAGCACGGTCACGCCGGCCAGCGCGATCCGGTGCTGCCGCCAGGTGACCCCGGCCATCCGCCGCCACGGCAGCGGCCGCGGGGCGGCCTCGTCCTCGTCCGGGCGGGCGGGCATGGTCCGCGTGGTCATCGCGTCACCTCCGGTGTCTGGGTCTCGCGCAGGAAGTGCAGGGCGAGTTCCTCGAGGCTCGCCTTGCCGTGCGTGCCGAGCAGGTCATCGACCTCGCCGGCCAGCCGCACCTGGCCGCCTGACATCAGCACCAGGTAGCCGGCCACCCGCTCCAGTTCGGTGAGCACGTGCGAGGACAGCAGCACCGACACCCCGTCGGCGTCCGCCGCCGCGCGCACCGTGGCCATGAAGTCGTGCCGGGCGACCGGGTCGAGCGCCGCCACCGGCTCGTCGAGCACCAGCAGCCGCGGCCGGCGGGCCAGCGCCAGGGTCAGCGCCAGCTGCGCCTGCTGGCCGCCGGACAGCTTGCCCGCCCGCCGCTTCACCGGGATGCCGAGCTCGTCAAGCCGGGCCCTGGCGTAGGCCTGGTCGAAGCGCCGGTTCAGGTTGCGGGTCAGGTAGATCATGTCCGCGACCGTCAGGCCCTTGTACAACGGCGTGTCCTGGGCCACGAACGCGATCCCGTCAAGCGCGGCCGACGACCCCGCCCAGCGGCCGCTCAGTACGGTGACCGCGCCCGTCGACGGCGCGGTCAGGCCGACCGCCAGGTTGAGCAGCGTGGTCTTGCCGGCCCCGTTCGGCCCGACAAGCGCCGCCACGCGCCCGGCGGGGATCTCCAGCGTGCAGTCGCGCAGCGCCCAGGTACGGCCATAGCGCTTGCCCAGGCCACTGGCCTCGACGACGTTCATCAGGTCTCCTCCCATGCGCAAATCCGATGTGCCGCCGCCCACTGTCCCGGGATCGCCGCCCGGCTGTCTGCGGCCGCGCGAACGAAGCGGTTCATCCGCGAGGATGAATCCGCGTCGCCGCAGGGATGATGCACAGGGGCTGGTCAGGGGATACCTTCGGTTGCATGCAGGCAGTTGGGCGCTTGGCGGGCCGTGACCCGGGCATGATCGTGGATGCCGGGATGGGGATCGCCGGGGCCGGGCTGATCGCCATCGCCACGTGGGGCTCACCCCGCCTGATCGGCAGCGAGGCGATCGCCGGGCCCTCGTGGCTGCTGCTGCCGCTGCCGTTGCTCGTGGGCGCGCCGCTGGTGCTCCGCCGCCGCGCGCCGCTGCTGACCTGGCTGGCTACCTGGGCTGGCATCGCGCTGCTTTTCTTGCTCGCCGGCAATTCGCTGCGCGGCGTGGCGTTCATGTTCGTGCTGTTTACCGCCGCCTACTCGCTGGGCGCGCATGCCAGCCTGCGCCACGCGGTTACCGGGCTGGTAGTCGCCACCCCGGTCCTGGCCCTGATCAATCACGCGGGCGAGGCGGGGCTCGCCTATCCATCGCACAGCGGCTCATCGGGCGTGGTGCTGTCGTTCCTGCAGCTCCTGGCTTTCTGGCTGGCTGGCGTGTTCGTCCACGCCCATCGGCGGTCCGTCTCGCTTGCCGCGCGGAGCCTGGCGCTGCAGCACCAGGCCGAGCACGCCGCGGCGGTTGAGCGGACCCGGATCGCCAGGGAACTGCACGACATCGTCGCCCATCACCTCAGCGTGGTCGTGCTCCAGGCAGCCGGCGCCCGGGCGTCGGGAAAGCCGGCGGAGGCGACCCTGGAGAAGATCGAGAACAGCGCGCGGCAGGCGCTGGCGGAGACCCGCCGCCTGCTTGGCGTGCTGCGCGACCCGGACGAGGAGGCCGGCCTCGCGCCGCAGCCGGGCATCGGCGAGCTGGACGCGCTTGCCGCGAGTGTCCGGGCCGCCGGCCTGCCGGTGAACCTGGTCATCGACGGCGACCCGGCCGCGCTGCCCGCGGCGGTGGACGTGTCGGTTTACCGGATCGTCCAGGAGTCGCTGACCAACGTCCTCAAGCACGCGGGCCCGGCCAGCGCCGATGTGACCATCGAGTGTGCAGGGGACACCGTCACGGTCGAGGTCACCGACGACGGAACCACTGAGCCCGGCACCAAGATCTCGGCTGGCGGGCACGGGCTGGCCGGGATGCGCGAGCGGGCCGCGGTGTTCGGCGGTGAGCTGGCCGCCGGGCCGCGGCCGGGCGGCGGGTTCACCGTGCGCGCCCGGCTGCCGCTCGGCGGCGGCCTTCAGCCTGCGAGAGTGTCGTGATCAGCGTCCTGATCGCCGACGATCAGGACCTCGTCCGCGAGGGCCTGCGGATGCTGCTTGAAGCCGAGCCTGACCTGGCTGTCGCGGGGGAGGCCGCCGACGGCAGCCAGGCGCTTGACCAGGCACGCCTGCTAGATCCCGACGTGATCTTGATGGACGTCCGCATGCCCAGGATGAACGGCATCGAGGCAACCACCCGGCTCGTCCGCGCCGGGTCCCGGGCACGCATCCTGATGCTGACCACCTTCAACCTGGACGAGTACGTCTACCACGCACTCAAGGCAGGCGCGAGTGGCTTCTTGCTCAAGGACGCCAGCCGGGACCAGCTGACCGGCGGCGTGCGTGCGGTGGCGGCGGGCGAAACCCTGCTCGCGCCGGCTGTCACCAGACGGCTAATCGAGGACTTCTGCAGTGGCCCCGCCCCCGGCACCTCGGCCGCCGGCGCCGGGGGCCTCAGCGAGCGGGAACTCGGCGTCGTGCGGCTCGTGGCCGAAGGTCTGTCCAACGCCGAGATCGCCGCCAGGGTCTACCTCAGCGAGACCACCATCAAGAGCCACATTGCCCGCATCCTCGCCAAACTCGGGCTCAGGGACCGGGTGCAGGTCGCCGTCTACGCCTACGAGCACGGCATCGTCCGGCCCGGTCACCTCCCGCATGGTGCTGAAGGGAAACGGGAAAGGAGCTAACCAGCGAGAGGGCTGGTATGGACGATGCGATAGCGGTCGTGGCGGTGGCGCTGCTTGCCTATGCGACGGTGGAGCGGCGGCTCAGGCCGACGCCCGTCAGCGGCGCAATGCTGTTCACCGCGGTCGGCCTGCTGGCCAGCGGGCAGGTCACCGGGCTGATCACCTCCTCCCATGCGGGTCACGGGGCGACCGCCTTCCTGGAGCTGACCTTGGTGATCGTGCTGTTCACCGATGCCATGGGGGTCAACGCGGCCGGGTGGGCGGTCGAGGCGCCGCTGCCTGCCCGGCTGCTGGGAGCGGGGCTGCCGCTGACCATTGCAGCCGGCTGGGCCGTGGGCTGGGCGCTGTTCCCCGCTGCCGGGGTCTGGGGTGCGGCGCTGCTCGCCGCTGTCCTGGCGCCGACCGACTCCGCGCTCGGTCTGCCGGTCATCAGCAACGAGCGGGTTCCGCTGCTGATCCGGCATGCGCTCAACGTCGAGGGCGGCCTCAACGACGGTCTCGCGCTGCCGTTCGTCACCATCTTCCTGGCACTGGCGCTCGAGGAGGAGAACGCGGTCGGCGGCGGCCATGTCTTGCAGGTGCTGCTGCGGGGGCTGGTGGCATCCGGCGCGATCGGCGCGGCGGTGGGCTGGGGCGGCACGCTACTGCTGCGCTGGTCGACGGGCAGGGGCTGGTCACGACCGCACTGGCAGTCGGTGGCACTGCTGGCCATGGCGGTGCTGTCGTTCGCCCTCGCTGACCTCATCGAGGGCAGCGGCTTCATCGCCGCATGGGCGGCCGGGCTGGCAGCCGGCCTGGTTTCCCGCGGCAGCCTGGCCGAAGCTCAGCAGACACCGGAAGAGCTCGCCAGCCTCGGGGTCTCGGTGAGCTTCGTGCTGTTCGGCGCCCTGTTCCTGGCCCCCGAACTGGACCACGTGACCTGGGCGACGGCCGGCTACGCGCTGCTGAGCCTGACCGTGATCAGGATGATCCCGGTCGCGGTCTCGCTGCTCGGCTCGGGACTTGCCGGGCGAACCGTGACGTACATCGGCTGGTTCGGCCCGCGCGGGCTTGCCTCCATCGTGTTCGCCGACCTGGTGGTCAGCAGCGGACTGCCCGAACAGCACCTGATCGTCCCGGTCGTGATGCTGACGGTGGGCCTGAGCGTCGTGCTGCACGGGGTAACCGCACCCTGGGGTGCGCAGCGCTACGGCCGCTGGTACGCGGCCGCTGTCACGCGCAGTCCCGGCATCCGGGAGGCCGCCGAGTCGCCGCCGGTGGCCTACCGCGTACGGGTCTCCCAGCATCCGCCGCCGTAAACGGAGCCTGGACCGCGCGCGCATCACCGCCCGTAAGGTGGCCACATGGGCGAGCTGCAAGCACTGCTTCGGGAGTACGACCGTGCCCGCGCCTACACCGACGAACTGTGGAAAGACCTCACACCGGATGAGGTGATCTGGCGCCCGCACGAGAACTCCAGTGCCATCGGCTGGCACCTCGGCCACCAGGCGCACGTCGCCCACTTCATGATCCGCAACCTCACCGCGGCCGAGCCCAGCCCCGACCCGGAACTGGATGCGCTGATGGACTCGGCACGGCCAGAGAAGTTCCGCGGCACGCTGCCCACCGTCCGGCGGCTTACCGACTTCCGTGCCGCCGTCGCGGAGCGCGTCCATGCCCGCATCGGCGATATCGCCGCCGGGCGCGTGGGTGCCCCCGGCCAGCTGGCCATCGTCGCGACTCACCTGGTGGCCGCACTGGTCAATCACGAGTACCAGCACGACCAGTGGATCGGCGAGGTCCGTGCGGGAAACCTTGGCCACGCGCTCCCGCCCGACCCCGAATCGGACATGCTCAGCCGCGTGGACGGTTACCTGGTTCTCACGCCAAGCGCCTGACTCAGCGGCTACCGCGGGCCGGCCGGGCGGACATCGTGATGAAGTCGCGGGCGTAGGCCGGATCGAAGAACGTCTTCGGCCCGCGCGAGGTGTCGGTCAGCTTAGCTCCGTTGTAAGGCGCGGCCAGACCGTCCGGGGTGGCCGGCTTGAAGGTGGCGAACACCGGCCAGCTCGGGTTGATGTCGAGTTCCATCCCGCGCACCACTCCGGCCCGCACGAGGAGCTCCGCGACCTGCGGCGGAGTGAGATGCTTGCCGACCACGTAGACGAGGGCGCCATCGGCGGTGACGCCCACCCCGGACCGCCACTGATACCTGGTGCCATGCTCTCCGGCACCGCAGGGGCAGGTCCCGCCCCACACATGCCAGGTGCGCGTGAAGGCGCGCGCGGTGGGCTTGCCGTGGACGACAAGCGGATACAGATTCTGCCTGACGGCCACCACCGTCGGCGTCATGGTGACGTCGCTGCCCCACGCGCCGACGGTAATCGACCCATTGGCGTAGATCACCAGCGAGGCGTCCCCGCGCACCAGCGGCCTGATCATCAGGCCTTCCGTGTAGTAGCCGCCGTGGGCATCGGCCATCTTGAAGCCGCCGTTAAACGCCGCGACGAGCGAGGCGGCCGCCGCGCGCGTGACCGGCGCGGTGTACTTGTACGGGCCGCCGCCCGGTGACATTGACCCCGAATACAGCCGGGCGGACAGCAGACTGGTGTCCATCCAGGCGATTCCGGCGCGCCGGGTGCCGCCAGGGGGAACAAGCAGCGTCTCGTAGACGGCCGGCCTCCCGGCAACGAGCCGCCCGGCCGGATGCCACGATCCCTCGCCGGCGTAAGCCGGCGTTCCGGAGAATGGCCGCAGTGCCGCCGGGGCGGGCAGCGGCGGGTTCCCTGGCGTGGCGACGCGGACGATGGTCGTGCTGCCGCTACTCGTCGTCGTGCGGCTGCGGCCCGAGGTCGTGCGGCCCGAGGTCGTGCGGCCGGCGCCCGCAGGCGTGCTGCGGCCAGCACTGCTGCTCGCCGAGGTGGCCCCGTTCGCGCGCTGCGGCTGACGATGACTTGGTAGGCTGACCGCACTGCACGCCGTTAGCGCAGCCGCCACCGGCAACACCATAGCAATCGGCAGAAACCTGGCATGACGGTCATTTTTCCGGGCCACGGCCCCACGTTAGGACGCCAAGTTCAGGCAGGGGCGCTGTTAACCGGCTGCGAAGCATCTGAAAACGGCCGCGGCGGGAACCGCCCATGCCGGATCTGGGTAGAGAGATCCCTGGGGATTGGGGAGGCATGAGCGCTGACGATGACATGCCCTCCGCTGCTCAGGTAGAGGCGGCCGAGGGCGGGCGTGCGACCCATCCAAGGGAGCCGCATACCACCGGCATGGCGGGACGGCTGAACTGGCTGCGCGCGGCGGTGCTCGGCGCCAACGACGGCATCGTCTCGGTGGCGGGCATCGTCATCGGAGTAGCGGGGGCCACCACCTCCCGCGGCCCGATCTTCACCGCCGGGCTGGCGGGTCTGGTCGGCGGGGCCGTGTCGATGGCGCTGGGGGAGTACGTCTCGGTGTCCAGCCAGCGTGACAGCGAGCACGCGCAGATCGCACAGGAAAAACGCGAACTCGCCGCAACGCCAGAAGCTGAGTTGACCGAGCTGACCGCCCTGTATGAGGCCAAGGGCCTGTCCGCGGAAACCGCCCGCACGGTCGCCGCCGAGCTGACCTCCCGCAACGCCCTGGCGGCCCACCTGGACGCCGAACTGCACATCGACCCTGCCACCATCCCTAATCCGATGCAGGCCGCGGCCGCTTCCGCGCTGTCGTTTGTCTCCGGCGCCCTGCTGCCGATGCTGGCCATCATGCTGCCCCCGGCGCGCTGGCGGGTCCTGGTGGCTTACGTGGCGGTGCTGATTGCTCTGGCCGGCACCGGTGCGCTGAGCGCGCGACTCGGCGGCAGCGACGTCCGCCGCGCCGTCCTGCGCGTGGTCGTGGGCGGGGCGCTCGGCCTGGCCTTCACCTACGGCGTCGGGCGCCTGTTCGGCACCGCCATCCACTGACGCGCCCACCGCCACGGAAGCGGCGGGTCGCCCAGCGTCCTTCCCAGTCGGGACCAATGCCCACTCGTTCCGGGTCATTCGCGCCTTTACCGCCGGCCAGCGCAGCGGTCTGCTGGAACTGAGGACTACGAGCACCGCGGAGGTGAGCAGAATGAGCGCGGCAATGTACCCGGCACGGGTGAACGCGCGGCTAGACCAGCCGTTGTCCCGCTGGCTCTGGCTTGTCAAATGGATCCTGGTGCTGCCGCATTACGTCGTGCTGATGTTCCTGTGGCTGGCATTCATCGTGCTCAGCGTGGTCGCGGGAGCCGCCATCCTGGTGACGGGCCGCTACCCGAGAGGCATCTTCGACTTCAACGTGGGCGTGCTGCGCTGGACGTGGCGCGTGCAGTACTACGCGATCGGCGCGTTCGCGACCGACCAGTATCCGCCATTCACGCTTGAGGACGACCCTGGCTACCCGGCGCACTTCGACGTCCAGTACCCGGAGCGGCTGTCCCGCGGGTTGGTGCTGGTCAAGTGGTGGCTGCTCGCCATACCGCACTACCTGGTGGTGGCCCTCTTCATCGGCGGCACCGGGTGGGCCGCGTACCACTTCGGCGGACTGGTCAGCGTGCTCGCGGTGATCGCCGGAGTCATTCTCTTGTTCACCGGGAGCTATCCAGGCAGCGTCTACGACTTCGTGCTCGGCATGAACCGGTGGGTACTCCGGGTGGCCGCTTACGCCGGCCTGATGACCGACAAGTACCCGCCGTTCCGGCTGGACATGGGCGGTACCGAGGACGGCCTGGAACCGCAGGAATTCGGCCGCTCAGCGGGAACCTGGGAGGGTTGAGCGATGGGTGCATTCTTCAGGCTGCTCAGTGCCGGGCCGCTGTTCTTCGTCAGCGCCTGGCTCCTGATGATCTTCGCCGGGATCGTCGCCGCCGACGTCGGCATCCAGCCGTTCGGGTACCTGACGTCGATGGTGGTCACGATCGGGCTCTGGCTGACCCTCGCCCCCGCGATCGGCGCGGCCAGCCGCCACCCGGCCAAGGGCAAGTGCCAGCACGCCGACAGCGACTGACCTGCCAGGATCCAGCGCGGGCTCAGGGGACGGTGATGGCGACCTTGCCGCGGGCGTGGTGGCCGAGCATATGGCTGACGGCGTCGGCCGCGCAGTCGAGTGAGTAGGTCTTGTCGATGACTGCCCGGACGGCGCCGGACTCAAGAAGGCCGGCCAGTGCGTCAAGGTTCTCGCGGTTCACGGTGAGGGTGGCCGTCTTCACGGTGGTGGAGCCAAGACCCATGAGCATCGCCCGCGCGATCCTCGGCAGGCCCGCAAGCAGGCCTCCCGTGTTCCCGATGCTGTTCGGGATGAATACGCCCCGCGGGGCCAGCAGCCGCGCGGTGGCCGACGGCGGCCGGTTCAGCACGTTGTCGAGGATGACGTCGTACCGCTGCTTGTCGCGGGTGAAATCCTCCGTCGTGTAGTCGATGACGCGGACCGCGCCGAGCGAGCGGACCAGGTCGACGTTGCGGGTACCGCACACCCCGGTGACCTCGGCGCCCAGCGCCGCGGCGATCTGGACGGCCACCCCAGAGCGACCCGAACACCTCGTCGCCGGGCCGGAGGCCGGTGACATGCGGGCCCGCGGCCGCCACAACCCCGGCGACGTCGCTGCCCCGGACGGGGTGGCGGGGCCGCCGCAGTCCGATGCCGAGGCGGAGGATCGACGGCACTCCCGCGACGGTGGCCCAGTCCGGGGTGTTGACGCTGGTGGCCTGCACCCGGATCAGGACGTCGTCGTCGCCGGGCGACGGGCACGGGACCTCCCCGGGCCGAAGCACGTCCCGCGGGATGCCGTAGCCGTGCTGGAGGATGGCCCGCATCACCGGCGGATTGGCTGACATGTGCTCTCCTTTTCTCACCATGTGACGGAACGCGCCGGCCGGCGACAGTTCCGCGCACGGTGATCTGATAGGAAGGAATGAGAACCTTACGATGTAAGGAGTATCCTTACGCCGTAAGGGTAATCTTTACGATGTAAGGACGTCAAGGCTCCGGAGGTCGGTGACATGAAGCTCGGCGACACGGGCGAGGGGGGCGGTCAACGCCGCCCCCAGCTGACGAGGCGGCAGGTGGTGGCGGCCGCCGTCGAGCTCGCCGACTCCAGCGGCATCGAATCCATCAGCATGCGCAGGCTCGCACAGGAGCTGGGAGTCGAGGCGATGTCCCTCTATACCCACGTGCGCAGTAAGGAGGACCTCCTCGACGGCATCGCCGACGCCGTGATCGGCATGATCTCTGCCGATGCCGTCGCCGCCGACTGGAGAACCTCGCTCCGGCGGATGGCACTTGCCGCGCGCGGCGTGATGCTCCGCCACCCCTGGGCGCCGCGCGTGATCGAGACACGGGCCGCACCCGGGCCGGCCGCCCTGGCGTACATCAACGCGGTACTCGGCATCCTTCGCGAAGGCGGCTTCTCGATCGGGCAGGCGCACACCGCCTTGCACCTCCTCGGCAGCCGGCTGCTCGGGTTCACCCGGGAGCTGTTCGACGATTCCGCGGCCGCCGATCCGCAGGCCGCGCCCAGTCTTCCCGCCGAGTTCGCCGCCGCCTTTCCTTACGCGGCCGAGATGGCGCTCGCTGTCGCCCATGGCGGCGCACTCGGGCCGTGCGACGACGACAGCGAGTTCGAGTTCGCTCTCGACTTCCTACTCGACGGCCTCGGCCGGCTTCGCCGATCCGCTGGCCCGCCGTCGTGAGCGTGAGGTAAGCGGATCGGCGGGCTGGTGCGTCGGCGGGGGATGACGACCGAGATGTCGAGGCCGCCTTCGGGCTGGCTGCGGGCGGTGATGGACGCGCCGTGCGCAGTGGCGACCGAGCGGGCGATCGACAGGCCGAGCCCGACACCGTCGCGGACGGCCGTCCGCGCCTCCATGCGCCGGAACGGCTCGAACAGCGAGGGCACCGCCTCGTCCGGGATGAAGGGACCGCTGTTGGCGATCTCGAGGTGCGCTGCCGCGTCGCTGCTGCCGGTGCATACTCTGATCCAGCCGCCTGCCTCGTTGTGCCTGACGGCGTTGCCGACCAGGTTCGCGATCATCCGCTCGAGCAATTGCGGGTCCGCGGCCGTCTCGGCCGGGTCAAGCTTGGCGTCGACGGTGAGCTGCAGTCGTTCGATCTCGGGAGCGGCGGCGTCGATCGCGTCCTCGGCCAGGGTGGCCAGGTCGGTGAACTCGGTGCTGAGCTTGCCCTGGTCGCTGACGGCGATGGTGAGCAGCGCCTCGATCATGCTCTCGGCCTTGTCGATCGACCGCCGGACGCGCACGGCCATGTCGGTGAGCTGCCGCGCCGTCGTAGTCGGCTTGGCCAGGGTCACGTCGATCGCCGTGCGCATCACGGTCAGCGGCGTGCGCAGCTCGTGCGAGGCGTTGGCGACGAACCGGCGCTGGGTGGCGAACGCCGCGTCCAGGCGCTCGAGCATGCCGTCGAACGTGTCGGCGAGTTCCTTGAGCTCGTCCCTCGGGCCGGTGAGCGCGAGCCGTTCGCCGAGGTGCTGCTCGGAAGCCCGGCGGGCGGTTGCGGTGATCTCTCGCACGGGGCGGAGCAGCCGGCCGGAGATGTACCAGCCGAGGCCGCCGGACGCGACCGTCATGACCCCGAGGCCGAGCGCCCAGTAACCGAGCAGTTTGGCCAGCGTGTTCTGCTGTGCCTGCATGCCCGCGACGGTCCCCGCGTAGTAGGCGGCGTACGCGTGCTCGCACAGGTACGTGCTGGTCGTGGTGTACGCCTGGCAGGCCTGCGCCACGGAGCCCACAAGCTTGCCGCTGGCGATCAAGGACTCGGTAGGGCTGGTGGGAAGGATGATCCTCTGGAGCACGAAGAGGGCGAGCCCGAATACCGCAAGCCCGGCGACGAGGAACGGCGCGGCGTAGATCAGGGTGAGCCTGGTCCTGACCTTCTGCGGCCAGAGACGGCGGAGCGAAGGCACGTTCACGGCAGCCGGTACCCGCTGCCGACAACGGTGTCGATCGGGTCGGGCTCGCCGAGCTTGCGACGCAGTCGGCCGATCGTCACCGTGACCGTGCGGGTGAACGGGTCAGCATTCTCATCCCAGACTCGGTCGAGCAGCTCCTCGGCACTGACCACACCCCCGTCCGCGGCCAGCAGCTCCTCGAGGACGCCCATCTCCTTGCGGGTGAGCGACAGCGGGCGCCCGGCCCGGCTAGCCCGGCGGCGGGCCCGGTCGAACATGATGTCGCCCCGCACGATCAGCGGGACGGCGGCCCGCTCGCGCCGGCCAAGCGCACGGACCCGCGCGACAAGCTCCTCGAACGCGAACGGCTTGCCCAGGTAGTCATCGGCGCCGAGGTTGAGCCCCTGCACCCGGTCGCCGACCGTGGCGGCTGCGGTCAGCATCAGGACGCGCGCCGTGGAACGGGCCCCGACCAGCGTCGCGCAGACCGCGTCACCGTGCACCTCGGGCAGGTCCCTGTCGAGGATCACCACGTCGTAGGAGTTCATCAGGGCCTTCTCCAGGCCGGCCGGGCCGTCGTAGGCCACGTCCGCGCCGATGCCCTGGTCGCGCAGGCCGTCGGCGATATCGTCCGCCAGCTCGGCCTGATCCTCGACGACTAGCACCCGCATAAGCCCATAATGCCGCGCCGGACATCACACGCGCATCACACGGGCCGCCGCGCGGATCGTCACGGCGCGGCCGCGGGTTACGCGCGACCTGGCCTTTCGCGCCACGCCAGGCCCGCACGCGCCCGGGTGGACCGGTCCCAACGGCGTCGCGCGTGATGCCCGTGTGACCGCCATCCGCGTATGCCTGGACGTGGCCGGGCGCAGCGCGCGGCCGTTCGGAGGAGAAAGAGGAGGGCATCGGATGAATGTCGTCGAGGCCAGCGGCCTTGGCAAGCGGTACGGCGGGACCTGGGCGCTGCGCGAGTGCACGCTTGCGGTCCCGGCCGGCCACGTGACCGCGCTTGTCGGCCCGAATGGCGCAGGCAAGACCACGCTGCTCAACCTGGCGGTCGGCCTGGCGGCGCCGTCGGCGGGCAGGGTGACCGTGCTTGGCGGCCGCCCGGCCGGGTCGCCCGCCGCGCTTGACGGCATCGCGTTCGTCGCCCAGGACACGCCGCTGTACCGGAACCTGTCGGTCGCGGACATGATCTACCTGACCCGCAACCTGAACCGGCACTTCGACCGGGCATACGCCGAGGCCCGGCTCGCCGAGCTGGGCATACCGCAGAAGCGAAAGACAAGGAAGCTGTCCGGCGGCCAGCAGGCGCAGGTCGCGCTGACCCTTGCGCTGGCCAGGCGGCCGCGGCTGCTTGTGCTCGACGAGCCGGTGGCGATGCTCGACCCCGTCGCCAGGCACGACTTCATGGACACGGTGCTGGCCGCGGCGTCTGCCGACGGCGTGTCGGTGCTGCTGTCCTCGCACGTGCTCGCCGAGCTTGAGCGGGCGGCAGGCTACCTCGTCCTGCTATCGCGGGGCCAGGTGCGGCTGGCCGGCGAGGTCAAGGGCCTGCTCGCCACGCACGAGGCGACCAGCCTGGAAGAGCTCGCCCTGTCCTACCTGCGGCAGCACGCGACGGAGGTGGCGCGATGAGCGCGCTGACAGTGCCCGCGAGCCCGGAGGCGGACGCCCGCCTGCGGCCGCTGCCGTGGCGGCGGATGGCCGGGATCATCTGGCGGCAGCACCGCTTCGCGCTGGCCGGCGAGGCGGCGTTGCTCGGGGTGCTCGCCGTGCTGCTGTGGATCGCGGGCACCACGCTGCACCACAGCTACGCCAACGCGGTTGCCTGCCGCCCGGCAGGCTCGCCGGCCTGCCAGGCGGCGACGCTCGCCTTCGTGGGCAGCTATGGCTTCCTGTCGAACGGCATCATCCTGCAGGCGCTGCCCGCACTGATCGGGGCATTCATCGGCGCGCCGCTGCTGGCCAGGGAGATGGAGACCGGCACCTTCCGGTACGCCTGGACCCAGGGCTTCGGGCGGTGGCGCTGGTCGCTCGCCAAGCTGGCGTCGCTCGCGGTGGCCGTGACGGTCCCCGCCCTGCTGTTCGGCCTGCTGCTGTCCTGGTACTACCAGCCGTACTTCGCCACGCGCAATGACTCACTCGGCCTCATCGAGATGACCCAGTTCTTCCCCGGCCTGTTCGACCTGCACGGAGTCGCATTCGCCGCCTGGACGCTTGCCGCGTTCGCGATCGGCGCGCTGGCCGGCATGCTCATCCGCCGGGTCGTCCCGGCGATCGCCGCAACCCTGGCCGTCTACGCCGGGCTGGCCTTCGCCGCGGGCGCGTTCCTGCGCGAGCATTACCTGACGCCGCTGGTCACCAGCGACCTGAACCTGCCCGGGTCCGCGTGGGTCCTCGGCCAGTGGTGGACCAAGGGCGGCGTCACGCTCAGCTCTGCCACGATGTACCAGGTCATCAACTCCGCTTGGGAGCAGGTCAACCCACCCGCGCCTGGCGCGGCAGGCGCGGCGGGGAAGTACGGGGATTACCTCAGCGTGCTGCGGTACCTCACCGGGCACGGGTACACGCAGTGGACGAGGTATCAGCCTGGCAGCAGGTTCTGGCCGTTCCAGTGGATAGAAAGCGGCTGGCTGCTCGCGCTGTCGGTGCTGCTCATCGCCGGATGCGTCTGGCTGGTCCGCCGCCGCGCCGCCTGAGCATCCGTCAGGCGCGGTCGACGGGCTTTCCTCGAAGCCGAGCCCGTCGAGCGTCGGCGGCCAGGTCTCGCGCAGGCCCGACTGCCCGTCCACGGCCATGACGGTGCCGTTGTCGTTGACCGCGTTGAACCAGTGGCCGCCGCCCGCGGGCCGGTCAAACCCGACCACTGCCACGCTGTCGGGCCCGAGCCCGTCCAGCCGCTCCCTGACCTGAGCCATGGACGCGGGAACGGCGCACCCCGCGTCGTGGCCCGGCAGGTCAAGCGGCGGTTAGGCCCCGGCACGGGCAGGTGGTCACGTCTCGCAAGCGGCTGCTTTCGCAATGGAGAACGCGCGCGGCAACCCGCCGGTTCACGCACCCGGGCAATGTGGACTAAGCGCGCCTTCGCTAACTGGCTTTCCGCTGCCGCGAGCGCGGCGAGCCGGGACAGGGACTGGCTGATGACGTCCTGCTGGGCGGCCAGCCGGTGCGCCTCCGCCTCGGGGATCTCTACATGCACCGTGATGCTCGTCGCCGCGCCGCCGTCAAGCATCGTCAGCCGCCATTCGAAGACCAAGTCAGAGACCAGGCAGGAGATCGTTACGCCCGACTCGGTGACGCGAAGCTGCTGCGCCATCGGGAAGTCGGGGTAACCCTGCGGATACATCGTGTACTCGCCCGCCTGGCCTGGCTCCACCGACCCGACGCCTGCCCACCAGTCGGGGAACCGGGATGGGTCGTAGAGCAGCTTCCACACCTCTTCCGGCGGCGCGTCGCTGCGTGCCCCGTCCTCGAATTCAGGCATCTGAGCCTCCCAGATCTGCCACGGTGGCGATGTCCGCGCGCAGCGCGGCTAGTTCCCTCGCCGGCTCGATGAGTTCGGCGACGGGCGGGCGGCCCAGGTCGATCAGCGCCGCGACATAGTGCTGCCCGAAGTCGATGTCGGGTTCGGCGTGCTCAGGCCGCGACCGGCGGAGCCAGCCGGATTCCGCTTCGCGCAGCCGCCTGGCGGCGAGTGACCGGTTACCGCGCTGCAGCGCGATCAGGCCCTGAACGTGCGACATCCGTGCCACGAGGGTGTCGGGCAAGTCAGCGGGGGAGACCGGCTCAAGCGCGACTCCGCGCAGCTCGGTCTCGGCGTCGTCCGGCCGTCCGTCCCTGGCAAGCACCTCAGCGCGCAGCAGCCGCGCGCGCGGCCGGCTGACCGGGGCGCCAAGATCGAGGGCGAGGCCGAGCTCAATGGCGGCGGTCTTGTACTCGCCGGCCGCGGTCGCGAGCAGGCCGCGGTCGTGGTGCACCAGGCCCTCGAGTTCCGGCAGCCCGATGCGCTCCGCCGCCGCGGCTGCCGCGTCGCAGGCGACGCGCGCCTCGCCGAGCCTGCCAAGGAGCCGGAGCAGTGCCGTCCGTGCGGAGTGCGTGTACACGCACGGACGCAGCAGCCCGGTGGGCGCCACCAGCGGCAGGCAGCGATCCGCGAAGTCCAGCGCCCGCGGCAGGTCGCCCGCGCACGCCGCGGCGCTCGCGGCGTTCACCAGGCTGCTGTAGGCGAGATCGGGTCGTCCGGCGCGGCTCGCCGCGGCGGACGCCGCGGCGAGCGAGCCGTAGCTCTCGGTGAACCGGCCCGCGCGGAGCAGGGCGTGCGCGCGGGCCACGTCGATGTCGTGGCTTAGCCGGCTGACCCTCGCCGGCGATGCCCCGGCAACCTCGCTCAGCATCCCTTCCGCCTTGACGAGCAGATTATCCGCCTCGGCCGCGTCACCCGCCACCGCCTGCGCCCAGGCCATCCCCGCCAGCGACTCGGTCAGGATCAGCGGGTCGGTATCGCCGCCGTGGTCGCAGCAGTCAAGCGCCGCGCGGTAGGAGCGCAGCGACTCACGCGGATGGCAGATCCCGCCGCGCAGCCAGTGGCCCCGGCGAAGCCACGCGGCGGCCAGCGCGTCGTGGTCATCGGAAGCGATCAGCTCGAGCGCACGGCCGAACGCCTCGTCCGACTCCGGGAGCATACCCCGCCACGCCTGGACGTCGGCCAGCTCGATGAACAGCTCAGGGTCCAGCCCGGCGCCGGCCTGGCCGGCCAGCGACGCGGCCTCCGTCAGGTAGGCCGCCGCCTCCGGCAGGGCCGCCACCATCCGGGCGGCGGCCGCCGCCCTGACGAGCTGATCTGCCGCCAGGTCAGCCTGGCCGGCGAGCCGGAAGTGCCGGGCGATCTCCGCGGCGTTCCGCGCCGGACTCGGCCGGACGGCGCTGCCGCGCGGCTCCCGCTCACGCAGCCAGGTGGCCAGCTTCTCGTGCAGTCGCGCGCGCACCGGGTCCGGGAGATCCTGGTAGACCGCCTCGCGCAGCAACTGGTGCCTGAAGCCGGTGCGCTCGGCGCTTGCGTGCAGCAGGCCGGAGCCGAGTGCCTCCGCCGCGGCTCCCGGCGCATTGTCGAGCAGCGGGAGGGACGCGACCTCGGCCCGGTCGAGGTCCCGTCCGGCGACCGCGGCGAGCTCGGTGAACATTCGGGCCGCCGGACTCAGCCGCGCGATTGCCTGGCGGGCGGCGCCGGCCAGCCCCGCCGCCGGATCCCCGTCATGCGCCGCGTACCTGGCCGTCTCCACGGCAAGCAGCGGGTTGCCCGCCGCGAGCCGGACGATGCGCTCACGGTGCGCGGCAGGAATCCGCACGGTCAGCCCGACCAGTTTGTCCAGTGCCGCGGCGGGCAGCGGCCCGAGGTCGAACTCGGCGGCGAGCGTGCCGCGAGCGCGCAGCGCCGCGAGCACCGCGTCAAGCTCGGATCTGGGCGGCAGCCGGCGCCGGGTCAGCACGAACAGCACGGGCTGCCGGGTGATCCGGCGCCCGGCATAGGCCACGAGTTCGAGGCTTGACCGGTCCGCGGCGTGCAGGTCCTCGAGGACCAGGACGAGCGGCCGGTCGCGCGCCGCCCAGCCGAGCAGCGCCACGGTTGCCTCGAAGAAGCGGATACGGTCCAGCCGAGGTTCGGTCGCCGGCGCACGAGCCCCGGTCCTGATGGCCGTCAGGAGTGTGTCCCAGTCGGCGTCGCCATGCGGCGGAGGCTTCGGCAGCGGGCCGGTCTGCGCGATCAGGTCGTCGAGCAGCTCCGACCACAGCGCGAACGGTGCGGCCGCTCCGGGACCGCCCGCGGCCGCGATGGCGGTCAGGGCGCCATCGGCCGCGGCCGCGTCGAGGATTTCCCGTGCCAGCCTGGTCTTCCCCATCCCGCCGTCCCCGGAGATCGCGACGGCGGTTCCGCTGCCAGCGCGGCTGGCCTGCCAGTGCCGCAGCAAGGCGCGCACCTCACCGTCACGTCCGACAAGCCGCCCCGGGCCGTTCACCGCGCCAGCGGCCGACGGGGCCGGCGTGGCCGGTGTGGCCGGCGTGGCCGGCGTGGCCGGCGTGGCCGGCGTGGCAGGAAACACGGCAGGAAACGCGCCGGGAGACGCCGCCCCAGGCGGCTCTTCCCGCAGCGCCGAGACCAGCCGCTTCGTCTCTGCCGCCGGGCTGATGCCGAGCTCCGCACCGAGCCGAGCGGCGAACCGCTGGTAGGCCGCCACCGCGCCAGCCTGATCGCCGCCGGCGACAAGGAGCCTGATGAGCTCACGAGCGGCCTGCTCGTCAAGCGGCATGGCCGCCACGCGCTTGGCCGCCCAGTCGCGTGCCGTCCGGACATGACCATCGCCTTCGGCTGCGACAACCAGTGCCGCGTACGCGCCGCATAGCCGCTCCCGGTGCTCGTCTCGTGCGTCGAGCACCCAGTCCGCGTCGAACTGGGCGAGCAGGTCGCCGCGGTGCAGCGCGACCGCCTGCTGCGGACACCCGGCGGCGAGGAGCCGCTCTAGTTCGCGGACATCCACGATTAGCCCGTTGCCGGCGAGTTCCACGTGGTCCCGTCCGGCGTGCAGGCACTCGTTCGCCGTCGGCCCGAGCGCCGCGCGCAGCGCCCACAGCGCGCTGCGCAGGCTTGCCCGGGCGCTGGCGTCCAGAACGTCTGGCCACAGCAGGGCGGCGAGCCGGGAACGGCTGTGCGGGCCTGGCCGCAAGGCGAGCCAGGCCAGCAGCGCGCAAGCACGGCGGCTCGTCGGCAGCGTGATCGCGATGCCGTCGACCTCGGCCCCGAGCTCGCCGAGCAGGCGTACCTGCAGCGTGGCCATGATCAATTATCTGCCTCGCCGACTGCCTGGCGCCATGCCGCACGGTCCCGGCTTTGACGGTGGATTGACGGCGCCGCGGGAACCTGACGGCGATCGAACCGGAACGCAGAACGAACCGGAACGCAGAACGAACCCAGCACAGAAGGAGCATCCGATGAGCACCACGACCACCACGTTCGACACCGAGGCGCTGCGCCGCGGCATCGAGGAGCGCGACACGGCCACGCTGCGCGCCCTGTACGCGCCGGACGCCGAGATGACCGTCGTCGACAGGAACGCACCGCCGAGCCAGCCGCGCGTGCTGCGCGGCCGCACCGCGATCGGGGAGTACCTCGACGAGACCTGCGGGCGCGACATGACCCATCGCCTGGAGCGGATCGTCGTCTCCGGCGACACGGCGGCCTTCACTCAGGCCTGCCGCTACCCGGACGGGACCCGAGTGCTGTGCCTGGCGATGCTGGACCTGCGCGACGGGCTGATCGTCAGCCAGACCGCCGTGCAGGAATGGGACGCGTGAGGAGCTCCGCCATGGCACAGGACACCAAGCAGGAAGTGGAACACAGAGACTTCGCCGCGGCGGACGAGGTGCGCGAGTTCGGCCACGGCAGGCTTGAGCTGCTGCACGTCGGCGGCAGCGACATCGGACGGCTCGTCCTGCAGCCCGGCTGGCGCTGGTCAGAGCACGTCAAGCCGCTCGCGGGCACCGAGCTCTGCGAGGCGCCGCACTTCCAGTACCACGTGGCGGGCACGCTGCGCATCAGGACAGCGGACGGCGCCGAGTTCGACGCCACACCGGGTCAGGTCACCTCTTTGCCTGCCGGGCACGACGCCTGGGTGGTCGGCGACGAAGACGTCGTGGTTGTCGACTGGTGGGGAGCCAGCAACTACGCCAAATGACGGCACAAGCGCCCGGGCCCGGGGTGGTATGCGAACCGCCCCGTGCCTGGCCGCGCCGTCATGCGATGATGTCGCGATGTCCGCGTTGCTGCTGCGCCAGGTCAGAGTGGTCCCCCTTGCCGGTCAGGCCGCTGCCGACCCGGTTGACGTGCTGATCCAGGACGGCCTCATCGCTGAGCTCGGCTCGGCCGGCGGTTCGCATCGCGTCCCGGCGGTGGAATGCGACGGGCGCTGGCTCATCCCTGGCCTCTGGGACGCGCATGTGCACCTAGGCCAGTGGGCGCTCGCCGGGCGGCGGCTCGATCTCTCGCACACCTCATCGCCCGAGGAAGTGCTCACCATCCTCGCCCAGGCAGCGGGCGCCGGGACCGGACAGGACAGGACAGCGGGGGACAGGCGACCGATCGTCGGCATGGGCCACCGGGCCGGTGCCTGGGACCGCCAGGTGACCGTGGCCGAACTCGACGCGGTCTGCGAAGCGGTTCCCGTCGTCCTGATCAACAGCGACTGCCACCACGGCTGGCTGAACACCGCGGCGCTCGACGCGCTCGGCCTGGCCCGTCGCGACACCGTGGTCGCCGAGGCCGAATGGTTCGCGGCCTACCCGCTGGTCGCCACGGTTCTTGAAGATCCCCCAGCGCCGGCCGACTACCAGAACGTGCTCAGGAAGGCCGCGGCGCAGGGGATTGTCGGCCTGGTCGACTTCGAGTTCGGCGCGCCGTGGAGCGACTGGGCGCAACGCTGGCACGAGGGTTGTGACCTGCTAAGGATCCGCTGGTCGCCGTACCGCGACCAGCTGGACAGCGTCCGCGCGGCGGGGCTGCGCAGCCGGGCGGCCCTGCCCGGCGCCGACGACCGCCTGTCCGTAGGCTCACTCAAGATCATCAGCGACGGTTCGCTAGGCACCAGAACGGCTTGGTGCTACGAGCCGTACGCCGACACGGGCGGCTTCGGCGCACCCAACCAGTCCGACACCGAACTGGCAGAGTTGCTGGCCGAAGGAACGCGGGCGGGCCTGTCGGTCGCGACGCACGCGATCGGGGACAGGGCGTTGGACACCGCGCTCAAGGCGTACGCCGCCACCGGCGCGGGCGGCTCGATTGAGCACGCGCAGGTGACGACCAGTCAAGGCATGGAAGAAATGTCAAGGCTCGGCCTGACCGCGAGCGTGCAGCCCGCGCACCTTCTCGATGACCATGAGACGACCGACCGCGTCTGGGCTGACCGAACGGATCGCTGTTTCACGCTCCGCTCCCTGCTCGACCACGGGGTCGCGGTCGCTCTCGGCTCAGACGCGCCGGTGGCGCCGCTTGATCCGTGGCTGGCGATCGCCACCGCGGCGCACCGCGGGCTGCCCGGCGATGAGCCATGGCATCCGGAGCAAGCCATCACCGCCGCGGAGGCGATCGCGGCATCGGCGGACGGCACCAGGATCGCCGTCGGTCAGCCCGGTGACCTGGCACTTCTCGACTTCGATCCGCTGTCGACCGATGCCGCCGGGCTGCGCGCCATGCGTGTCGCGCTGACCTGCGTCGCGGGCCGGGTCGTGCACAGCGAGCTGGCCGGGGCTCCGGGACGTTAACCTCGCAGGGCCAGTCGACGATTGCACGGGTTCACCCGCTGAGTGTGACGCGGTTGGCCGCCGGCTCAATTTCTGGCTGGCCGCCTTGGTGCGATCTCCGGCTCCGGCGGAGCAAGGCCGGCGGAATCGGCGACGGCCACGCCGGTGATCTCGCTGGTCGGTTCGCCCCGCGTGTTCGCGGTGCGCAGCGCGATCACGGCCGCGGCGAGGACGAAGCTGCTGCTCAGCAGCAGTGCCCGGTGGAACCCGTCGGTCAGCGCCGCGGGCCGCGCCACGTGCTCCGCGAGCAGCGTGTTCGTCCACGAGGTCGCGACCGCCGAGAAGATCGCCAGCCCGAGAGCGGCACCGACCTGGAACGACGCGTTGATCAGCGCGCTGGCCAGCCCGGCGAGGCGTGGCGGCACCCCGGCCTGCGACGCGGTCTGCACGCCGACGAAGACCCCGCCGAGCCCGAACGCCGTCACCAGGAAGGCGGGGAACAGGTTTGTCCAGTAGTGGCCATCCGCCGGGATGTGCGACAGCCAGAACACGCCGCCCGCCGCGATCAGCGCGCCGCCGACCATCAGCGGCCTGGTGCCGATCCGCGTGATCAGCACGGTACCCACACCAGCCGCGACCGCGACCATGGCGGCGACCGGGACGTAGGCAAGCCCCGCCCGGGTGGGGGAGAAGCCGAGCACGTTCTGCATGTACAGGGTGAGGAAGTAGAACATCGAGTAGAACCCGGCCATGGCGATCACCTGGGTGGCGTCGGCGGCGGGCAGGCCCTTGATACGGAAGATCGCCAGCGGTACCAGCGGGTTCTTGCTGCGCGTCTCGTTGAACGCGAACAGGGCGAGCAGCGCCGCCGCGCCGGCTAGCACGCCGATCGTCTCGCCCGCACCCCACCCGTCTACCGGCGCCCGCACCAGCCCGAAGACAAGCAGCAGCATCCCGCCGGTCCCGAGGAAGGCGCCGGGCAGGTCGAAGTGCGAAAGATCAAATTCCTTCCTCCCGAACGGTTGCGGCTTGCTCTCCACCGCCAGCCGCGACGCGCCGGCGAGGACGGCCGCGCAGACGGGCAGGTTCACGAACAGCACCCACCGCCAGCTCAGCGAGGCGGTGATCACCCCGCCGAGGGCGACGCCGGCGATCGAGGAGATGCCCGCCATCGCGCCCCAGGCGCCGAGTGCCTTCACCCGGTCCGAGCCGTAGCTGAACGTCGTGGTGAGCAGCGACAGCGCGGCCGGCGCCATCAGGGCGGCGCCGAGCCCCTGGGCGAGCCGCGCGCCGACCAGCATGCCGGAGGTCTGCGCGAGCCCGCCAGTCAGCGAGGCCAGGCCGAACACGGCCGTGCCCGTCATCAGCATCCGGCGCCGGCCGAGCAGGTCGGCGAGCCGTCCGCCGAGCAGCAGGAAGCCGCCGTAGGTGACGATGTAGCCGCTGAGCACCCATTGCAGGTCCTGCACGGAAAAGTGCAGGTCACGGGCGATGGACGGGAGTGCGACATTGACGATCGAGGTATCGAGGAAGTCGAGGAAGGCGACTGCGCAGAGGAAGGCGAGCACCAGCTTCCCCCGGCCGGTGGCGAGGAAGGACGAGGTTGCGGACGGTGGATCCGTCATGAGGATGGCCTCCTTGTAATGATGTAATCAGTCAGTTAGCTAACTTACTGGAATATCGCGTGTGGGTCTATGCTTGTCAGCAAGATGACTGACTCAGTTGAACCGGCCAGCGTCCAGGGCTCTGTCGGCCAGGGCTCTGTTGTCCAGGGCAGAGGACAGGACAAACGCAAGCGGCTGATCGACGCCGCGTGCCAGGTGTTCTACGCCCACGGGGTCGAGCGGACCACGCTCGCGGACATCGCGGCCGCCGCCGGGATCCCGCTCGGCAACGTCTACTACTACTTCAAGACCAAGAACGACCTCATCCAGGCGGTCGTCGAAGCGCACCTGAGCGAGGCCAGGGCAATGCTCGCCGCGGTCGAGGCGGCGCACGACGGCCCGCTCGGCCGGCTGAAGGCGCTATTCGGCGCGCTGGCGGACCAGTCGGAGCTGATCGCCACGTACGGCTGCCCGCAGGGCTCGCTGTGCACGGAACTCGACAAGCTTCCCGACGGTCCCGGGCGGGCCGCCGAACTGATGAGGCTTCCGCTCGACTGGGCGGAGCGGCAGTTCAGCGCGCTGGGCCGCGCCGACGCCCGGGACCTGGCCGTCGAGGTCATCGCCAGGTACCAGGGCAGCGCCGTGCTGGCGAGCACGCTGCGCGACCCGGACCTGCTGGCCCGCGAGTCGGCCCGCGTCGCCGCCTGGCTCGACACGGTAAGTGCCTGAGCCTGGAGGCGACGGGGACCGCGCGGCCCGGGACGCGCAGGGTCAGGAGTACGGGCCGAGATACTGAGCCATCTGCTGGCTGGAGACCTGGGCGAAGCCGGCCGGCGGCTTCAGGTTGAGCAGCGCCAGGTTCTGCCTGGTCGGCGGCAGCCAGTCCACGCTCGTGGCGTCCGTCGACCAGCCCGTCACCGTATAGCAGGCCCACTGGATGCCCGGCTTGTCCACGGTGTACATGACGGTCTTCGCCGCCAACGTCGCCTCCTGGACCTCAAGGAAGGTCGAGGCATCGAGCCACACCTCGTTGACGCCCGGCGGCGGGAGCTTGCAGCCGGCGGGCCGCGGCGGCAGGCACGCCCCGTCCTGGCCGGTGATGCACGGGTGGGGCTTGATCGCGCTGTCGTACGCCTTCCGGTAATCGATCCGGATCAGGATGGTCTGACGTCCGTGCAGCTTCCGGTAGCCGACGACCTTGATGATCCCCTTGCGGAGCGCGTCGTTATAGGCGGAGGCCGGATCCGATGCGGTCACGCCGGGCAGCCAGCTGCCGATCACAATGCCCTTCGCGCCCCAGGGACTGGCATCCCGCGTGCTCGCGGAGACCACGTTGTACGCCCGGTCCTTGTAGTCGACCTCGGTCGAGGTGTAGGTCTCGCCCGAGATGCTTTCCGCGGTCGCCATCAGGGGACGGCCGCCGGGGATGCGCCGTGAGCTCACGAACAGCTCCTGCTGGGTCGCCACGCTCAGGTAGCTGACGCCCGCGCCGTTCCTGGTGACCTGGATCATCCTGGCCGCAGCCGCCTCGGCGGCGGCGGCGTGCCGCACGATGTAGGCGGCCGTCCGTGCCTTTCCGGTGACCGTCTGAGACGTGCTCGGCTGCGGGCCGCTGGCGGCGGGGGTCACGCGCGGGTGCTGGCCGCCGGCTGCGCTGCCGGGGCCGGGCGCGCTCCCGGCCAGCACCGCGACCGCCGTAACGGTGGCGGCCACGCCTGTCACGCCGGTCAGGCCGCCGGCCAGCAGGATGCGGCGGCGCGCGATCCGTCGCCGGACGCCGCGCAGCACCGCGGCCTCGTCCGGGTCGGCAGGCTCCAGTGTCCGCAGCGCGGCCATCAGGTCGTTCTCTGTTCTCACCAGATGCTCCTCTCCCCGCAGGCAAGCCCGGTGTGCCCGGCCTCGGGGCCGGGTGACATCTCGATGCGCAGCGCGGCCAGCGCCCGCGACGCGTAGCCGCGCACGGTGCCGGGCGCGAGGCCGAGCAGTTCGGCGATCTGGCCGTCGGAGAGTCCCTCGTAGTACCGCAGCACGAGAACGGCCCGCTGCTTGGCAGGCAGCTTGCCGAGCTCGGCGAGCAGGGCGTCGCGGTCGGCATGGCTGGCCGCGTGATCCGGCGCGACCCGGTGATCGACATCGGTCCCGCTGCCCGCGGGAATGAGCCACCAGGTGCGGCGGCGCGAAGACAGGAACTCGTTCAGGATCATCTTGCGTACGTAGAATTCCGGCCGGTCCAGCGAGCCGATCCGCCGCCACCTGGCATGCGCGCGGACCAGCACCTCCTGGACAAGGTCGTCGCCCCGGACCCGATCCCCGGTGAGCACCGTCGCGAACCGCTGCACCGTGATGAGGTGGCGCGCCGCGAACTCGTCAAAAGTCACCGCACCTCCGCTTGGGTAGCCACTCCAAGCAATACACGCCCTGAGCGTCACGAAGTGCTGTGCGTCACACCGGAATGGGCCGTCCGGCTCTGGGTACGGAAGGGAGAAAGCCGTATATTAGGTTTGCCTTACCTAAGACTTGACCGTTGCATCCGCTGGAGACCATGTGCTCGCCACGCTAGTCATCTTCCTTCGCGAGGGCATCGAGGCGAGCATGATCGTCGCCATCCTGCTCGCGTACCTCGACCGGCTCGGCCGCCGGGAGTATTTCAAGGATGTGTTCCTCGGCGTGGGCGCGGCGCTGCTGCTCGCGACGGGGGGCGGCGTGGCCGCCTACCTCACCATCTCGTCCTACGACGGCTCGCGGGTGCAGACCATCTTCGAGACGGTCACGTACATACTCGCCGCGGCCGTGCTGACCTACATGACGTTCTGGATGCGCAACCACGCGCGGTCGATCTCCACCGAGCTGCGGTCGAAGGCGGACGCGGCCTTCAACGGCAAGGCGCGGTGGGGCCTGGGGCTGCTTGCCTTCCAGGCCGTCGGCCGCGAAGGCCTCGAGACCGTGGTGTTCACGCTGGCGATCATCTTCTCCACGTCCACGGCCAGCGCGCTGACCGGTGCGATCATCGGCCTGGCGGGCTCTCTTGTGGTCGCCTTCTTCATCTACCGGCTTGGCCACAGGCTGAACATGTCGCGGTTCTTCACGGTCATCGGCTGCCTGCTCATGGTCTTCGCCGCGGGCCTGCTCGCCGATACCGTCCAGAACCTCCAGGAACTCGGCTGGCTGCGCGTGCTCGACGTGCCGATGTGGCACACCGGGAACATCCTGTCGGAGGACAGCTCATTCGGCGACGTGCTGCACAGCTTCTTCGGCTACAGCGACTCCCCGACACCGCTCCAGCTCATCGTGTACGTCGCCTACCTGGCGATCGTCATCGCCGCCTTCCTCGGCCTGCGATCCGCCCTCCGCGCCCACAAGGCCCCGCAGCCCGCAGTGGAGTCATAACATCCCGCCCAGCTGGGACGAGCGCACCGTCCTGACAACGTTCCTGGACTACGCCCGCGACACCGTGCATGCCAAGTGCGCGGGCCTGTCGGATGCGGACGCGCGACGGGCGCCGTTGCCCGGCTCGCCGCTGATGACGTGTCCGGGCTGGTCAGCCACCTGCGCTGGGTGGAGGCCTCATGGATCGAGAAGACGATGCTCGGCGGCACGATCGACGCTCCATGGACCGAAGACGATCCCGATCGGGAGTTCCTGATCGCGGTCGAGGTGCCGCTAGCTCAGCTGCTGGCTGAGTACCGGGACGCCTGCGCCAGGCACCGTGACCTGGTGGCGTCCCTTGACCTGGACGCTCCGTCCAGGGGCGCCCTGGACTGGCGGGCGGAGCCGCTGACGCTGCGCTGGATCCTGCTGCACCTGACGGAGGAGACGGCCAGGCACAACGGTCACATCGACATCCTCAGGGAACTCGCCGACGGCGTGCGCGGCCGATAGCGTCAGCGCAACTACGTGGCGGTGACGCCGAACTGGTAGGAACCGACGATCGCCGCGTCCGCCGCGGCGGGTCCCTCGACGCATCGATCCTGGATTCCGGCTTGGAACTTGCCGAACGCCGCCGACGCCGACGCCGACAGCGGGTTGGTCGGACCGTCGATAACGGCGACGTGCAGGAAGCTGACCCCGTCGTCGAGGCGGAAGGCCGCGTATTGCAGGCCAGAAGGTTGGTGCTCCGCCAGTTCGGCGAACACGTCACGGATCAGGCGCTCATTCTCGTCGGCGCTTTCTGGGTGGGTCTTGTAGCGGACCACCTTGGTGACTGTCATGGTCAACTCCCTATCGCTCTTCTCGATCACGGATCCTCTGTCGATCTCGGCCAGGTAATGCGGCAGCAGCGTTTCCCAGCCTGCGCGATTCCGCTCGCGCCATTCCCCGGCCGCGCTGCCTAGCCGCTCCCAGCCGCGGTGCTCGATCTCCACGCGCGCAGCGGCGCTGCCCTGGGCCGTGAACCGGATCTCCACCTCGGTTGCGCCCGCCCGGTCGCCCCGCAGGTGCCACTGGTAGACCAGTCGCGCGGGAGGTTCCCAGACCGTCACCTCACCCCAGTCGTGCTCGACGCCGTCGGATGTGCGCTCGTAGATCCGCCCTCCGACGGCACCCTCGAGGACGATGAGAGCGGCCTGACCGGTCACGGTGTGATCCGGCGGCCACCAGGTGCTGATCCTGCGGGTCCACACGCGGAACGCGTGCTCGGCCGAACAGGCGACGTCGAAGGACATCTGCAGCGGGGCCGTCACCGTTCCGCCTCCTGGTCTGAGGCCTCTGGGAGGTTTTCCGCCAGCAACCGGAACCGGACGGCGGCCTCGCCCCAGATGCGCTCAAGATAGGCCTGCACGGCGTACATCCCCCGCTCTTGCAGGTGATAGATCCGTCGTGTGCCACGGGCCTGCTCGGTCACCATCCCGGCGTCTTTCAGCACGCGCAGGTGGCGCGAGACCGCGGGCCGGCTGATCGTCATCGCGTCGGCGATCTCCCTGACCGGCTTGTCGCCGCCGCTGAGCAGCCGCAGGATCTCCCTCCTGTTGGGGTCGCCGAGCGCCTCGAACGGGTCGCCGGCTGCCTCCTGGTTCCGCATCCTGCTCCACTCCGCGTATCGGTAACAGCAAGGCTACCGTAACACGGAGGTTACCGATGTGGGCAGGTTCCCGAAATCAGCGATGGGCGGGCATCCGCGGCCCTCGCGTTAAGGTTTCCGTATGCCATCCGCCCGTCTGTCGGAGCTCAGGGCGGCGCTGCCTCGCATGGCGGTGCTTGCCGGCATCTGGGCGGGGCTTGTCGGGTGTCTCATCGCCTCCGGCGAGATTGTCGTCCATTCGAATGCCGTGACGCACTTCGATCGTCATGCCACGAGCGTGCTGGTGAACTCGCGGACGGCAGCGCTCGACTCCGCGATGAAGGCGGTGACCTGGCTGGGCTCCTGGATCGCGCTGACGGTCATGGCTGCCGTCGTCGCCGGGCTGGTCCTGGCTAGGCACCTGCCGCTACTTGCCGCGGCGGCGGCAGCGCTCGCGTGGGCGGGCGAAGCCGGCGGGGTGCGGATCGGCAAGGAAGTTGTCGCCCGTGACCGGCCTCCCGAGGCGATCCGGCTGGTGCAGGCGCACGGCTGGTCTTTCCCTTCCGGCCATGCCGCCGCGGCGGCCCTGGCCATTACCGTCCTGGCCATGTGCGTCACGGCGGTCACCCGCCACCGGACGCTTCGGGTACTCGGCTGGCTGATCGCCGGACTTGCCATCGTGGCCACCGCGTTCTCCCGCGTGGAACTGGGAGTGCACTGGACGACCGACGTGATCGCCAGTGTCGTGTTCACGGCCGTCTGGCTTACCGCGATCGCCGTCCTGCTCGGCGGCCGCCTCCGGCCGACCGTCCGGAATCCCCCTGGGGGGATATAGAATCGGGGCCGACGAAGCAGCGAAGGAGACTCAGTGGTACTGCAGCCCGATGAGATGAAGGCCATCATCCTGCGGATGAAGCGCGCCCATGGTCACCTCGGCAGCGTCATCAAGATGCTGGAGGAAGGATCCGAATGCGAGGATGTGCTCACCCAGCTTGCGGCCGTCAACAAGGCGCTCAGCCGTAGCGGTTTCGCGATCGTGTCCACGGGGCTGCAGCACTGCCTGACCGATGGCGACGGACCTAGCGAGGCCGATATCGCGAAGATGGAGAAGCTCTTCCTCGCCCTGGCCTGACAGCCGAGCCTGGGCGTGGCCCGGCCGTCAGACGGTGACCGGGACTGTTCCGGGTCCGGCGGCCTGGTCGCGCACGCCGAGGCGCAGGTGCTCGCTGTGGTACACGGCCTCGTCGAGCAGCCGCGCGACGTGGTCGTCGTACAGGGCGTACATGGTGGTCTTGCCGTGCCTGGTGCCCGCGACCAGGCCCAGGTGGCGGAGCATGCGCAGCTGGTGGGAGACCGCGGACTGCTCCATGCCGATGTCGGCGGCCAGCTCGGTGACCGAGCATGGCTCGCGGCGCAGCCGGGACAGGATCAGCAGGCGACTCGGCGCGGCGAGAGCTTGCATGGTCTGCGCGACAAGAGCCGCGGAAGCGCCGTCGAGCACCGCGGGCGGTACCTGCTGCTCCGGCTGCCGCGTCTTATGTCCCATGCCCGACAGGGTACCGTATTGATCATATGAAGAATTGTTCATTTGATCCTGTATCACCAGGACCGGCGCCGGTGCGCCGCGTGGGGAGGCCGGCGTGACCGCGGTGCTGACGGGCTCTCGCGCCGCCGCTGGCCAGGACGCCGTCACTGCCCGGCCGCAGGAATCAGGGGCTTGGTCCCTGCCGGAGGTCCGGTGGGCGGTCCTGGCCACGCTGCTGTTCGCGGCCGGGCTCGCCGCCCGTCTCGCGGCAGCCCCGGCGTGGCTGTGGTGGACGTTCTTCCTCGCCTGCTATGCGGCTGGCGGATGGGAACCCGGTCTAGCCGGGCTGCGGGCATTGCGGCACCGGGCCCTCGACGTTGACCTGCTGATGGTGGTCGCGGCGATCGGTGCCGCGGCGATCGGGCAGGTGCTCGACGGCGGCCTGCTCATCGTGATCTTCGCGACCTCGGGCGCACTCGAGGCGGTGGCCACCCACCACACTGAGCGGGCCGTGCGCGGCCTGCTCGACCTGGCGCCCGACCGCGCGGTACGCCTCGGCCCTGACGGCGCCGAGGAGCTTGTCGACGCGGCCGAGCTGGCCGCCGGTGACGTGATCGTGGTGCGACCAGGAGAACGGATCGCTGCCGACGGGCAGGTCATCAGCGGGGCGAGCGAGGTGGACCAGGCGACCATCACCGGAGAGCCGCTGCCCGCGCCGAAGGAGGCGGGCGACGCGGTTTTCGCTGGAACGCTGAACGGCACCGGCGCGCTGACCATCCGGGCAGGCACGGCCGCCGCCGACTTCGTGATCGCGCGGATCGTGTCCATGGTGGCCGAAGCCTCCGCGACCAAGGCGCGGACCCAGCTGTTCATCGAGAAGGTGGAGCGGCGGTACTCCGTCGGCATGGTCGCGGCCACGGTGGCGCTGTTCGCCATCCCGCTGCTGGCCGGCGAGGCGTTCCAGGCCGCGCTGCTGCGCGCCATGACGTTCATGATCGTCGCGTCGCCGTGCGCGGTGGTACTCGCCACGATGCCGCCGCTGCTTGCCGCGATGGCCAACTCCGGCCGGCACGGAGTCCTGGTGAAATCGGCCGTCGTGATGGAGGAAGCGGGCCAGACCGGTCTTGTCGCGTTCGACAAGACCGGCACGCTGACCGAGGGCACGCCCAGGCTGGCCGCGGTCCGCGTGCTTGCCGGCGCCGGGCTCACCGAACACGATGCGCTGTCTCTGGCCGCCGCCGCGGAGAACCCGTCCGAGCACCCGCTTGCCCGCGCCGTGGTGAGCGCGGCGAAGGACGCCGGGCTGACGGTCGAGGCGGCCACCCGTTTCGCCGCGCTGCCCGGACGCGGCGTGACAGCCACGGTCGGCGGCCGGACGGTCGAGATCGGCAGCCCAAGGCACCTACTGGGAACGGCGGCGGTCGGCGCATCAGCAAGCGAGTTCCGCCAGGAAGTTCACGCGGCGGTTGCCGCGCTCGAGGACGACGGGCAGACCGTCGCGGTCATGCGCGTCGACGGCACTCCAGCCGCCGTGCTCGGGATCGCGGACCGGCTCAGGCCCGCCGCCGCGGAGACGGTCGTGGCGATCATCGCGGTAACCGGCGCGGCCCCGGTGCTGCTGACCGGTGACAACCGGCGGGCCGCCGCGCGGCTCGCCGCCGAGGCCGGCATCGCCGACGTACGGGCGGAACTGCTACCCGAGGACAAGGTGGCCGCGGTCAGGGAACTCGAAGCCGCCGGCCGCAGAGTGCTGCTCGCCGGGGACGGGGTCAACGACGCGCCCGCGCTCGCGGCGGCGAGCATCGGCGCCGCGATGGGCCGAGCCGGCTCGGACCTGGCCCTGGACACGGCCGACATCGTCATCATGCGCGACGACCTGGCGGCGATCCCCGGCGTCATCAGCCTGTCCCGCCGCGCCCGCCGGGTCGTCACCGCCAACCTCGTGATCGCCGCCGTCATCATCGCCGCGCTCGTCACCTGGGATCTCGCCGGGCACCTGCCGCTCCCGCTCGGCGTTCTCGGCCACGAGGGCTCCACCGTGATCGTCGGGCTGAACGGCCTGCGGCTGCTGCGCGCCCGCACCTGGACCCCGGCGCCGGACCAGCCCGCGACGGTCAGCTGAAATCAGCGACGGCAGCCTGCTGTCCGGCGGCCTCGACTCCAGCGTCGTCTCCGCGCTGGCTGCCGACAGTCTCATGCGCCGCGACCGGGCCAAGCTGGCCACCTTCTCGGTGGACTTCGTCGGCAGCGCGCAGGCGTTCACGCCGGACCAGCTCCGGCCCAGCCATGACGAGCCGTTCGCGCATGCTGCCGCCGAGCACATAGGCAGCGGGCACAGCACCGTCATGCTGTCGGCTGATGACCTGGTCGAGGCCCAGTGGGCGCCGCTTGCCGCGCACGACCTGCCCACCATGGGCGACATGTGGGTGTCGATGTACCTGCTGTCCAGGGAGATCCGCAAGCAGTCGACGGTCGTGCGGGTGCCGTTCACCGATCACCGGCTGGTCCAGTACGTGTGGAACGTCCCGCGGGCCATGAAGGAGGCCGGCGGGATAGAGAAGGGCTTGCTGCGTACCGCCGCGGCCGGGCTCCTCCCGCCGGACCTGCTTGGCCGTCGCAAGAGTATCTACCCCGGTGCGGCCGACCAGGCCTACGAGCGCGCGATCGACACGCAGCTGCGCGCCCTGCTGCGGCAGCCTGGCGCGCCACTGTTTGAGCTGATCGACAGGGAACGGCTTGCAGCCGCATACGCGCGCGACCCACGGCTGCCCGGTTTCATGGCGATCCAGCCGAGCAGCACGGCGCCCGTCGGATTCCTGCTCGACATAAACAGGTGGCTAGCGCTCCCGCGTCACCATCCGGTAGCCCGGCCAGCGGGCTCACCACACCCGGATACGCGACGTGCCCGGGCCAAGGCTGGCGATCGGTCCGGCGGGGTAGTCGCGGCCCGGTTCCTTGCGCTCGCCGAGGAGGTCGACGTCGATGATAACCGGGCTGCCGTTCCGTTCCTCGAAGTCGGCGTCGGCGAAACGTACGCGCGGCAGGTCGGCACCGGTCACGACGCCAAGCCGGACGCCGCGGAAGGCCGCGGGCAACTGCGCCTCCAGGAAGACCTCGTCGCCCTCGTCGGCCACCTCGAACGACAAGTCCTGGGCGAGCGTCAGCGCCGAGGCCTCCGCGGCGAAGGCGCGCGCACCGGGCGCGTACACGTTGTCGCGCAGGTACGCGGGCTGCCGCACGCCGGGGAAGCGCCGGTGATCGCCACCTGGCTGTACGGCGAGGCTGGCGAGGTACTCCTCGAGGGTCGCCGGGTGGCCGTCGTAGCCGGCGGTGCCGTAACCCGCGGGCGCGGTGCCGAAGGCCGCGGGCCCGTACGCCGCGGCGGCATCGCCGCCGAGGAAGACGTTGCCGACGTACCGGTCGTCACCACCGTAGATCACGGCGTAGCCGGCCACCTGCGTGCTGTGCGGCCGGTGGTAGGGCGTCGCCCGGTCCATGACGGGCTCCAGGCGTACCGTGCCGCCAATCAGGTTGTGCACGAACGCGCCGCCCTGGCTGAACGACTCGAGTGCGGCAGGCGAGGCGAGCACATTGTGCTCGATGAGGAACGGGCCATGGCTCACCTCGACGAACAGGTCACGGTTGTTGCGGTAGCAGAGGTTGCGCGAGACGCGCGTGCCCTGCGTCTGCCAGTCGAGCCAGATGCCGAGCGAGCAGTCGTGGATGCGGTTGTGCCGGATCTCGACGTCGATCGCGGCGTGCAGCTTGATGCCGGCGATCTCGTGACCGAAGAACTCGCGCTTGATCGCGATGTTGTAGATGTGGTTGTCCTCGATCGTGGAGAAGACGCAGCCAAGGTGGCCGACGATGGCGTTCTGCCCGCAGTCGAAGATCGTGTTGCGCCGGACCACGTGCGAGCCGACGTGCTCACGGTCCCAGCCGATCTGGCGGGCGGCGAACACGGACTCGAGCTGGTACTGGTAGCCGGGCTTGTCGCCCCGCAGCGTCGCGTAGTTGTCGCCCGTCGAGGCTTCCTTGCCGAGCGAGACGGCGGAGCACTTCGCGTCGTGGATCACGTTGTCCTCGATGATCCAGCCCTTCGCCCAGTTGGGGCCGATCAGCCCGGGCTGGTCGGCGGTGGGCGGGGTCCACGGGCACGCGGCCTGCGCGAGCTCGAAGCCACGAACCGTTATGTAGTCGATGTGGTGTTCGACGGGGGAGAACACCGACCGGCGCACGTTGATCTCCACGAGCTCGGCGTTCGGGTCGGCGCCCTGGAAGTTCGCCCAGATCGTCGTCGTCTCCTCGCCGACCTCGGCGTACCAGACGAGCCGGGTCTGCCCGGGGTTGCGCACGCGGTCCGTCACACCCGTCCAGTGGTCGAGCACCTGGGTGCGCAGCGGCGGATCGGTCACCGCCGCCCGCGTGCCGGCCTCGTAGCAGCTGACCCCGTTCAGGTAGACGTCGCCGAGATGCTTGCGCAGCGGCGGTACGGGCTCGACGAGCCAGTCGCCCGCGACCTCGTCCGCGAACGGGTTCCAGTCGCCGAACAGCGCATTGGGCACCGGCACTCGCCACACTGTGCCGCCAGGCTCCTGCTCCCAGCCGGTGACCGGCTCCGACCCCTTGATGACCACGTGCTCGCCGGGCGCGGCCTGGTAGGTGATGCGGCGCGCCCCGCTCAGCCCGCCACGCCGCGGCCGTACCCACTCCCGGTACTCGCCCGCGTGGACGAGGACGGTGTCGCCAGGCCGGGCCACTTCCGCCGCCCGGTTGATCGTGCGGAACGGGCGGCCCGCGGAGCCGTCCGCGGTGTCCGCGCCGTCCGGCGCCACGTGGAGGGTCGTCATGCGAAGATCATTCCAGAAATGCCCGTGTCGTTACCGGGGTCAGGACCCCGGCAATGAAACGGGCATTTGCTTAACGATCTTCCAGCCCCGCCGGCCGACCCCGTAGCGGAATTTTCATTCCGCTACGGTATGCTGTAGCGGAATCATGATTCCGCTTTCAGGAGGGCCCTGACATGGAGAGTGCGCCGCGGCCGCACTATCAGCTGACGTTCGGGATACTCGCGCTCGGCATCGGGGCGTTCTCGTTGCTGCAGTCGCTGGTGATCCCGCTGCTGAGCACGGTGCAGGCGGAACTGCACACCTCGCAGAGCGCCGTGACGTGGGTATTGACGGCCTATCTGCTGTCGGCGTCGGTGATGACACCGATCCTGGGGCGGGTCGGTGACATCTACGGCAAGAAGTGGGTGTTCGTGGCCGCGCTGGCCGGACTCGCGGTCGGATCGGTGCTGGCGGCCGTGGCCCCTAACCTCGCGGTGCTGATCGTGGCCCGGGTGATTCAGGGGCTGGGCGGCGGGTCGCTGCCGCTGGGGTTCGGGATCATCCGCGACGAATTCCCCGCGGACAGGGTGGCCGGCGCCGTCGGTATCCTCGCTGCGCTGACCGCGGTCGGCGGCAGCCTGGGCATCGTGCTGGCCGGCCCGATCGTGAACGCGCTCAACTGGCACTGGCTGTTCTGGCTGCCCGGCATCGCGACGATGGTCGCGGCGGTCGGCGCGGTGCTGTTCATACCGCAGTCGCCCATCCGCAGCCCGGGCACGATCAGCTGGCTGCCCGCGGTGCTGCTGTCCGGCTGGCTGGTGGCGCTGCTTGTGCCGCTGAGCGAGGCGCCGAGCTGGGGCTGGGGGGCGCCGGCGGTCATCGGGCTGCTGGCCGTGGCGGTGCTGCTCGCCGCTGCCTGGGTGTGGTCCGAGCTGCGGGCGGCCACCCCGCTGATCGACATGAAGATGATGCGGCGCCCGGGCGTCTGGACGAACAACCTTGTCGCGCTGCTCATCGGCGTCGGAATGTACGCGATGTTCGCGTTCCTGCCCGAGTTCGTGCAGACCCCGTCCTCGGCCGGGTACGGATTCGGCGCCAGCATCACCCGCTCGGGTCTGATGCTGCTGCCCTCCGGGGTCACCATGTTCGCGGTCGGCCTGTTCGTCGGGACCCTCACCCGGCGGCTCGGCGGCAAGGTCCTGGTGGTCGCGGGCTGTGTCGTCGGGTGCGCGGCGATGGCCATGTTCGCCTTCGCGCACTCCCAGGAATGGGAGATCTACGTCGCCACCGGCGTGATCGGCGTCGGCTTCGGGCTGGCCTTCTCGGCGATGACGGCGAATGTCGTGTCCGCGGTGCCGGCCGGCCAGACCAGCGTGGCTACCGGCATGAACGCGAACATCCGCACGATCGGCGGCAGCATCGGCGCCGCCGTGATGGCCAGCATCGTCACCGCGAAGCTTGAGCCGTCCGGCCTGCCTGCGGCGTCCGGCTACACGACCGGGTTCGGGGTCATGGCCGCCGTCGTGGCGGTGGCCGCGCTGGCCGCGCTGCTGATCCCATCGCCACGGCGGCCGCGCACTGCTGCCACCGAGGCGGCCGCCGTCGGCACCCTGGTGATGTCCGGCGACGCGGTGACGGCGGAGAGCGCCGCCGGGGAGACGGTGGCCAGCGAACTGGGCGAGTGAGGGAAGGCCGATGATCAGTGAGCCCACGGTGAGCGACCCGGCGCTGCCCGGGAGGCGCGACGCGGTCCGCAACTACCACCGGGTCCTCGCGGCGGCCCGCGAGGTACTCGGCGAGTCCGGTGCCGATGCCAGCATGGAGGAGATCGCCGCCAGGGCCGGGGTCGGCGTCGGTACCGTGTACCGGCGGTTCGCCAACAAGGACGCCCTGATCGACGAGCTGGTGCGGCTGTCCCAGTGCGAGGCGCTTGCCGAGGCCAGGCAGGCGCTCACCTGCCCGGGCGGCGATGGTCTGGAGCAGCTACTGCGCGGGCTCGGTGCGCTGTTCGCCGCGCACGCCAAGTACGCGCACCTGCTGCTCGAGCGGAGCGCCGACGGCGCCACCGCGCGCGAGATCCGCGCCGCGGTCCGGCAGCTGACGAGCCGCGCCCTGGCCGCCGGCACGCTGAACGCCGACGTGACCGTCGGCGACGTGATGGCACTGGTCTGGGCCATGCGCGGGCTGACCGAGACGACCGGCGAGGTCGCGCCGGGTACCTGGCAGCGGTTCCTCGACATCCACCTGGCGGGCCTGCGCGCACCGGGCCCGCTCAGCGCCACGCCGTCGATGTCAGCCGGACAGCTGGCGGAGCTGCTTCCGCGCCCTTAGCGGTGGCCGACTGACCGCCGCGCCAGAGCCGGCGCAGAGCCGGTATCAGGCACCCTGCCGGAAGTACGCGGCCGGCGTGACGCCGGTCTCGCGGCGGAACGCTTGCACAAACGCGCTGTCGGAGTCGTAGCCGACATGGCGGGCGACGTTACCGACCGGCTCGCCTGCGGCGAGGGCGCCAACGGCGGCCCGCAGCCGCAGCCGGGTGCGCCAGCGGCCGAAGCTCACGCCGGTGTCAGCGAGGAATGCCCTGGCCAGAGTGCGCTCGCTGGTCCCGACGGCACGGCCCCACTCGGCGAGCGTCCGGCCGTCTGCGAGGTTGGCCGAGATCAGGTCCGCGACCTGCCTGGCCCGGTCATCGGCTGGCATGCGGACCTCGATGGTGGTCATCGCCACCGGCCGCAGGATGTCGACAAGGACCGCCTCGGCATTCGCCCTGCGCCGCCCGTCGAGGACCGGGTCTTCCAGGTACCCAATCAGCTCGGCCATCAGCGGACTTGCCGACACGGGAGTCGGCTCGGTCCAGCCGATCGGGCACTGGGCGGGCCGGACGTAGGCGGACCGCATCGTTGCCGTTCCGGCAGAAAGCGTTTCGTGCCGCACGCCCGCAGGTATCCACAACGCCCGGGTGGTCGGCAGCACCCAGGCCGATTCCCGCGTGCGGACGGTCAGCACCCCGCTCGCGGCCCAGGCCAGCTGATGATCAACGTGCGCGTGCCAGTCGAAGACCAGTCCCGCCGGCATCGGGAAAGTCGCCACGATGACAGCCGCATCCGGACTCACCGGGCTTGCGGCGCAGTGGTCATCTCGGTCATGTCCGTCCTGCGACACAGCTTGTCAGTCTACGCTCTTGGCCCTGCGCAGCCGCGGTACCTAGCGTCGGGACCATGAGCGAAAACCTGCGCGCCGCCGTGACAGGACTGATCGGACTGGCCGCCGCCGCCGAGCAAGCGCTGCTTGCAGAACCGCAGCCGGCCGCGGGCAGCGCGGAACTCTGGGCGGCAGTGCCGGTGGTCGCGCACGACACCGAGTTCCGGCGGCAGCAGGTACAGCGGCTGCGCGCCATCCGCTGTCGGCAGGCGCCGCCAGAGTTCGCGGAGGCCGATCACGCCTCGGCCGCGCTGTACGCGGAACTGAGCGCGCAGCCCGCCGACGCGGTGGCCAGGGACAGCTGGCGCGTCGCGGGCGAACTGGCCGAGGAAATGCGCCTGGTCAGCCGCGAAGACCTGCTTGAGCCGGCCAGGAATCCCTGGCTGCGCGGCAGGCAGCTGTGGCTTCAGGTGGTGGTGCGGGGATTCTGGCACCCCTTGGGGCATCTCGGCGAGTACTACCTCGGTCACGGCCAGCCGGATCGCGCGGTGGCCCTGGCCGAGCACGCCGTCGCGGCCGCGGGGTACGTCGGTGCGCCTGCCCGCGCCCGCGGCATGGCCAGCTACAACCTGGCGTGCGCCCGGGCACGCGCCGGGCAGCTCGACGAAGCAGCCGCCGCCCTGACCGACGCGATCACCCTCAACCCCGACGTCCGAGCCAACGCCCGCCGCGACAAGGACCTGGCCGGCATCATCGCCTCGTAAAAGGGTGGCCCAGCGCCCGCGGTTAGATCACGCTCGCGGCGGTCAGCTTTGCCATCTCGCCGTCATCGAGGCCGAGCAGGCCGCGGTAGACGTCGTTGTTGTGTTCGCCAAGCGCGGGCCCGGCGTGCCTGACCCGCCCCGGGGTGCCGGACAGTCGCGGGAACACGCCGTGCATCGGCACCTCGCCGAACTCCGGATGGGCCAGCCGGATGATGGCCTCGCGGGCCGCGAAGTGCGGGTCGGCGAACATGTCCTTGGCCCGGTAGATGCGGCCGGCGGGCACGCCGTCCGCGTGCAGCCGGTCAAGTAGCTCGTCCGCGTTCACGGTCGCGGTCCACGCCGCGATGAGGTCGTCGAGCTCGTCCATGTACGCGCCGCGCGCCCCGTGCGTCGCGTACCGCTCGTTGTCGGCGAGGCCGGGCTGCCCCATGACACCCGCCAGGCGGCGGAACACGCCGTCCTGGTTGGCCGCGATGAGGATCAGGTCGCCGTCGGCGGTCGGGTACACGTTGCTCGGCGCGATATTCGGCAGCACGCTCCCGGTGCGCTCGCGCTGGTAGCCGGCCAGCTCCCACTCGGGCAGCAGCGACTCCATCAGGGCGAGCACCGCCTCGTAGATGGCCGAGTCGACCACCTGGCCACGGCCGGTGCGGTGCCTGGCCTGCAGGGCGACAAGCGTGCCGAGGGCGGCGAACGTGGCGGCGAGCGCGTCGCCGAGCGAGATGCCTGCGCGCGACGGCGCGCGGTCCGCGTCGCCGGTGACATAGCGGATGCCGCCCATGGCCTCGCCGATGGAGCCGAAGCCGGCCCGCTGCGCGTACGGCCCGGTCTGGCCGTAGCCGGTCACCCGGGTGATGACGAGGCCGGGGTTGATCTCCCACAGCTGCTCGGGTGCGAGACCCCAGCGCTCGAGCGTCCCCGGCCGGAAGTTCTCGAGCAGCACGTCCGACTTCGCGGCCAGCTGGCGGACCAGGTCCTGCCCCTGCGGGTCGCGCAGGTTGACGGTGACCGACTTCTTGTTCCTGGCGAGGACAGGCCACCACAGCGACTTGCCGTGCGGCTTCTCCCGGCCCCACTGGCGCATCGGGTCGCCCCTGCCCGGCTCTTCCACCTTGATGACCTCGGCGCCGAAGTCGCCGAGCAGCTGCCCGCAGAACGGCCCGGCGAGCAGCGTCCCGAGTTCGGTGACGCGGAGTCCGGCAAGCGGCTCCGTCCCTGGCTCGTCCGGTACCGCGCTGTCCTCGCCTGTCGTTGCCACGCCGGGTGTCCTCCGGTCCGTCCGTTGAGTAGATTGCATGCAATTCATTCACACCAGCTTGTCTTTGGCAAGGTCTAGCGGTTGAATGTCAAATATTGCATGCAAGTTGCTTCGAGTGGCTGGGGGCAGGCGTGGTCGAGATCGTTGAGGTTGGACCTAGAGACGGGCTGCAGAACGAGAGCGTGATCCTCGATGTGCCCGCCCGCGTCGCCTACATCGAGGCGCTGGCCGCGACGGGGCTGCGGCGCATCGAGGCGGTCAGCTTCGTCAACCCGGCGCGGGTACCGCAGATGGCGGACGCCGAGGCGGTCATGGCCGCGGTGTCCAGGCCCGATGGGGTCAGCTACAGCGGTCTTGTGCTGAACAAGCGGGGACTCGACCGGGCGCTCGCGACGGGCCTGCACGAGGTGAACATGGTCGTGGTCGCCACGGACACCTTCTCCGCGAGGAACCAGGGGATGAGCACCGCGGAGGCCATCAGTGCCACGGCGTCGATCGCCGCGACGGCCCGCGCCGCGGGACTCTCGGTCACCGTGACAGTCGCCGCCGCGTTCGGCTGCCCGTTCGAGGGAGAGGTGCGGCCGGAGCGAGTGGCGGAGATCGTCCGCCAGTGCGCCGACGCGGGGCTTACCGAAGTCGCGCTCGCCGACACCATCGGCGTGGCGGTGCCCCAGGACGTGCGGACCCTGGTGGCGGCCGTCCGAGCCGAGACCAGCCTGCCGCTGCGGTGCCACTTCCATAACACGAGGAACACCGGCTACGCGAACGCGCTCACCGCCCTCGAGGCCGGCGTGACCGCGCTCGACGCGAGCAGCGGCGGCATCGGCGGCTGCCCGTTCGCGCCCGCCGCGACAGGCAACATCGCCACCGAGGACCTGCTGTACGCGCTCGGCCGCAGTGGCATCGACGCCGGGATCGACATGACGCCCCTGCTCGCCGCGTCCGCGTACATCGAGGAGCGCCTCGGCCACGCCAACCCCGCGCTGCTTGGCCGGGCGGGCGTGTTCCCGCCGGGCGAAGCATCCTGACCTCGGCGAAACCCGCGTTACGCTCTACGCCGGAGGTAAGGAACGTGCGATCGGCTGACAGCGCTGAGGGAACGCCGTCCCCCCAGGCGGTGGACAGGGTGTATGCGAGGCTCAGGCAAGGCATCCTCGACGGGACCTATGCCCCCGGCGCCCGGCTCGGCGAGGCGGACCTGGCGGTCGCCCTTGGGGTGAGCCGCACCCCGGTCAGGGAGGCGCTGCGCCGCCTGGGCTCAGAGGGCCTGCTGTCCACCCTGCCGAATAAGGGCGCCCGGGTCAGGACGTGGACCACCAGCGAGCTCAGTGACATCTCCGACCTGCGCGCGCTCCTTGAGGGACACGCCGCCAGGCAGGCCGCGACCAGGATCACCGGCGCGGACATCGCCGCGATGGCGGACCTGGTCACCAGGATGGAAGCCGCAGCCGCCGACGGCACCGACGCCGACATCGACCTGATCACCGAGCTCAACCGCGAGTTTCACGGCGCGGTCATCGAGGCGTCGGGCAACGCGCTGCTGCCCGGGCTCATGCACTCCCTGCTGCACGTGCCGGTCATCTCGCGCACCTACCGGCACTACTCGCCCGCCCGCATGCAGCAGAGCATGCGGCAGCACCGCGAACTGGTCGACGCGCTGCGCGCGGGCGATCCAGCCTGGGCGGAGGCGGTCATGCGCGTGCACGTCCTGTCCGCCCGCCCGGCTCAGCTCGAAATCGCCGACGACGCCGAATAGGGCCGGTCAGCCGGCGCTGCGGCTAGCGGATGACCAGGACGGGACGGTCGGTCAGGTGGATGACCTTGTGCGCGGTGCTGCCGAGCACAAGCCCGGCCAGGTCGCCGCGGCCGCGTGAGCCCATCACGATGACGCCGCAGCCGAGCTCGATGGCGTCGGCGACGATCACGCGCGCGGCGTGACGGTACATGGTGTTCTTCACCAGGCCATGTGCCTTGACCCCGGCCTTGGTCAGGGTCTCGACGGACGCCGCGACCTCGGCACCGGCCGCATCCGCGGTCTCGAGGGGCGGTAGCAGGCCGGCCTTGCCGCCGTACTCATGCTCGCGCAGGTGCAGTACCCACACCTCGCCGCTGGACAGCAGGGCCAGGTCCCTGGCCGCCAGCACCGCGATGTCCGCCGGGGATTATGACCTGGGCACCTTCTCTTGGGCGTGCTTGTCAGCCAGACTTGGGGGTCGTGACTTCTGACGCGGACGTTATCGTTGCCGGAGCCGGGCACAACAGCCTGATCGCCGCCTGCTACCTCGCCAAGGCCGGCTACCGCTGCCTGGTTCTCGACGCCAGGGACGTCCCGGGCGGCGGGGCCACGACGGAGGAGGTCCTGCTCCCCGGCTACAAGATCGACACCTGCGCGACGGGGCATACGCTGATCCGGGTCAACCCGCTGCTGACGAGGGACGAACTCGGGCTCATCAAGGACTACGGCCTGCGGTATATCGATCCCGACCCGGTTGCCCACGTCGCCTTCCCCGACGGCGAGCAGCTCACCATGTGGCTCGACAAGGATCGCACCGCGGCGGAGATCGCCCGCTTCAATCAAGGCGACGCGGACGCGTACCTAAGGCTCCTGGCCGACTACGACGCGGTGAAGTCGGCGTTCAGCGGGGCGCAGTTCACCCCGGTGGGTTTCGGCCCGTCCCTTGACCAGCGCCTGGCCGAGCACCCGCGCGGCAGGGTCTGGCAGCGGATCGCTCAGCTGTCGCCGTGGGACGTGATCAGGCACGAGTTCACCGACCGGCACGTGCAAGCGTTCATGCTCTGGATGGCCTTCCAGACCAATCAGGCTGTCGACATGCCCGGCTCGGGAGTCCTCGCGTACTCGCTGGTCTTCGGGCGGCAGCAGCGAAGCTGGTCGATCCTGCCGGGCGGCTCGCAGACCCTGGTCGACGTGCTCGTCCGCTACCTGGAAGATCACGGCTCCACGATCGTCACCGGCAGGACCGTCACCCGGCTGATCCTCGACGGCGGCCGCTGCGTGGGCGTCGAGGCGGCGGACAGCACGGGCGGCAGGCACGAGTACCGCGCCGCGCGGGCGGTGCTGTCCACCATCCACGTCACCCACCTGCGGGACATGGCTCCCGCCAGTAGCTGGCCCGAGGAGTTCCACTACAGCGTCGACACCTATGACGTCGGCATCCCCGGCTTCGGCGTGTACCTGGCCACCAGCGCGCCGCCGGTGTTCGAGACGCCGGGCAATGCCGGGCGGACCGCCGTCTCCGCCGGCACCGTCGGCTGGCCGGAGGACGTGATCGGGCTCGGTGCGGACCTGCGCGCGGGCCGGTTCATCGACGGCGTCCCCTGGCTGCTGATCGCCACGCCCACCCTGGCCGACCCGACGCGCGCGCCGGCGGGCCACCACACGGTCAAGCTGCTCAGCCAGAACGTCTACGACGTGCAGGACTGGGACGTGATCAAGGAGGAGCACGCCAAGCGCCAACTCGCCCGCCTGTGCGAAGCGGCGCCGAACTTCACCGACGACGTGATCCAGGCCATGCTGGTGAAGTCGCCGAAGGACTACGAGAAGCTGAACCCGCACATGGTCCACGGCGCGTTCCACGGCGGCGACCGCGGCATCGCCCAGTCAGGCGGCCTGCGCCCGGCTCCCGGCTGGGGCTCGCACCGGATGCCCATCGCGGGCCTCTACCAGACCGGGGCGACCACCCACCCGGGCGGTTCCATCACCGGCGCGCCCGGCCGCAACGCCGCGATGGTCTTGCTCCACGACCTCGGCCACGACCCCGCCGAGGTGCTGAGGCGGTGATAGGCCGGGACCTGTCTCACTGACTGAAAACGTTGCCGGTGAAGCAGCGGCATGGGTGATTACCTTCGCAGTATGTCGATTTCTTGCGCCTGCCTAGGAGATGTCGATGCGATCGCTGGCTGATCTCATGCGGAATTTCCTGCAGATCGGTTACGTGACCGACGACATCGACGCCGCGGCGTCGTACCTCGAGTCCAAATTCGGGACCATCGAGTGCGTCAAGCACTTCAAGTCGTCTCTCGGCCGTGGCAACCCCGACGCCGCCCCCGGGTCCTTCGTGGTGGTTGACGGAGTGACAGCCGAGGAATGGCTGATAGACGTGGCTCTGGTCAACGCCGGAGCAACGAACCTGGAGATCATCCGGCCGTTGGGCGGCGCCGTCGACCTGTATCGCGGTGCCATCCGCCCCGGCGTCCCGGCGACAGTTCATCACCTGGGCTTCCGCATCGACGACTTCGACGCGGCGTCCGAGGTCGTCGCGGCGAGCGGCATGACCTGGAAACAGTTCGGCCGTAGTGGTGACGTGCGTTTCGGGTACCTCGACGCCACCGCCACCCTGGGGCATTTCATCGAGGTCATGGAACTCGGGCCCGAGGGTGCCGGGATGTTCGCCGGGCTGCAGGCGGCATCGAACGCAGCCCGGCCCTGAAGGAGGGCCGGGCTCTTCGCCGGACCGCTATCCGATGTCCCGGGCCGGCGTGGCGGCGAGGTGCCGGCCGGCCCGGTAGCCCATGGTCACGCTGGGCCCAATGCAGCCGCCTCCGCCCGGATAGGTGCAGCCGAGCACGGAGGCGGAAGTGTTTCCGGCCGCATACAGTCCCTCGATCACCGGGACGCGGTTGCCGAGCACACGCCCGTCGGCGTCGATGCGGCAGCCGCCGTGGGTGCCGATGGTTCCCGGCCACTGCTGGATCGCACCGTAGGGCGGGCCGGCGATCGGCGCCAGGTTCACGGTATCGGGACCGGTCAGCACGCGGGTCTGCGCGGGATCGCCCCAGTCGGGATCCTCGCCCTTCTCCGCGTAGTAGTTGTACCGCTCGACGGTCTGCTCAAGCGCGTCCGGGTCGATGCCGATCTTCTCAGCTAGCTCGCTAACCGAGTCCGCCAGTGCCATCCAGTCAGGTGCTGTCTCGCCCTCCGGGCCCTGCAGGCTGAGTTCGATACCCGGCTTGACCCCCATGATCCCCTTCTCCAGGTGTCCGGCACCGAAGATCACCCAGGCGGGCGCCTTGTTCGTGTAGCCGGGGTTGCGCTGGTCGAAGAACCCGAACGGGTGGGAGAAGTCGTTGTAGGTGTACCCGCCGTGCATGAACCGCTGGCCGCGGGAGTTGACGATGATGGATCCCGCGCCGAGGCCCATCATCATCTGCGGCAGGGGATTGCCGTCGCGGCCCTTCGCGAACGGCTCGTAGATGACGCCGTAGCTGAAGAACGACGTCATGTTGCCCATCTTCGCGCCGGCTTCCATGGCCATCAGATGGCCGTCACCGGTGTTCATCCACGGCGACATCGGCTGAACGTCGTAGCCGATGTAGGTCTTGACCATCTCCTTGTTCCACTCGAATCCGCCGCAGGCCAGCACGACGCCGCGCTGTGCGCCGATCCGCTTCTCATTGCCAGCCGGGCCTGCCACCACGCCGGTGACCGCGTCCTTGTCGTCGGTGACCAGCCGGGTGGCGGGCGTGCTGGTGCGGACCTCCACGCCCCGGTCGAGCAGCGCCTTGAACAGCGGGCCGATCAGGCCGCCGCCCTTGGCCCGGATTCCCTCGCGCCGTCGCTGCTCGACTGCTTCCGGGGTGTGCAGTCCTTGGTACTGCTCGTTGAAGCTGAACTCGGCGGGCGGAACCCACGGGCCGTAGTTGATCAGCCTGGCCCGCTCTCCCAGCTCAGCGCCGGCTGGCCATGGCATCGGCGACACGCTGCGGGCGAACGGCTTGACGCCAGGGATCCGGTCCCCGATCACCGAGTAGTAGTCGTGCAGCGGGTAGTGCTGCTCGCTGCGGTAGCCGGTGTGTGCCTCAAGGTAGCCGATCGCCTGGTGCGCCGTATCGACGTAGACCTCGATCAGCGACGGGTCGGTCGTTTGGCCGTCCGAGAGCCTGGTGACGTAGGCGATCGCCTCGTCGCGGCTGTCCTTATCGGCGATGTGCCGGTTGAGCGGTACCCACATGTCGCCGCCGGACACCGCGGTGGTACCGCCGATGAACTCGTCCTTCTCGATGACAAGGACACTGGCGCCACCGTCCCTGGCCAGCAGCGCGGCGGTGAGCGCACCGCCGCCGCTGCCGACGACAACGACGTCGAAAATCTCGTCCCAGCTCGGTCGGTCAGTTGCGGCCACGGTAACCCCCAGGGTGTCGGCGGGTGGATGCACGGCAGCGTAACGCCGCTGGCAGTGGCGCGAAGCTGCCTGTCTCGGTGGCCGGGACGGCCCTTAGACACGCAGGTCGGGCGGATGCACAGTGTTGGAAACAACACTGAAGGAGTGATCGCAGTGTCCGCGGTGGCCGAACCTCACAAGCTGAAGGGTGTTACGCCCTCGTTCCCCGGTGACATGCCTTCGGAGCGGATTCCGGAGAAGTACCGGCTGGGCCGCGGCTTCGTACCCAAGGCCCGGTACCTGGACCCAGAGTTCCAGGCACTCGAACTGGACAAGCTCTTCACCCGCACCTGGCTGATGGTCTGCCGGGAGGAGGAGATCTCCCGGGTCGGCAGCTACGTCGAGTACGAGCTCGGCGCCTATTCCATCGTGGTTATCCGCGATTCGGCCGACTCGATCAAGGCGTATTACAACTCGTGCCGGCACCGCGGCACCCGGCTGGTGGAGGGCTGCGGCCGGGTCGGCACGTTCATCTGCCCGTTCCACGGCTGGCGCTGGAACCTGGACGGCTCGATCAAGCTCATACTCGACCAGGAGGAGTTCGACCCGATCGCGGCCGACAACTGGAGCCTGGTCTCGGTGCGCTGCGACACCTGGGGCGGTTTCGTCTTCATCAACATGGACCCCACCGCCGAACCGCTGCTCGACTACCTGAGCCCGATCCCGGAGTACTTCGCGCCGTTCCAGTTCGAGAAGATGCGCGTGACTTGGTGGAAGAGCTTCCAGGTGCCGTGCAACTGGAAGACCGCCCTCGACGGCTTCCTCGAGTCGTACCACGCGATCGGTACGCACCCGCAGCTGATGCGGTCGGACAAGCACAACCTGAACCTGGCCACGCTGCGGGAGATCGACAACCGGATCTGGTCGCCGACCACCACCTACGAACGGCACGCGACCTATTCCGCCGTCGGCAAGAAGAAGGAAGTCGTCCCGGACACGGAAAAGACGCCGGAGGCGCGCGGCACCGACAACGTCACCGACCCGCGGGTCAGCTTCGCGATGAGCGTGCAGTACATCTACGAGGACATGAAGGGGCTGGAGAACCCGCTCAGCCACCGGGCGGCCGAGGAACTGAAGACGGCCGAGATCCCCGAGGACGGCAACGTCTACGGGAAGTTCCGTGAGCTGTACCGCGACCTGTCCATCAAGGAGGGCATTGACTGGCGCGACATCACGCAGGAGCAATGGGCTCAGGCAGGCACGGCCTGGAACGTCTTCCCCAACCTGATCCTGCTGCCGAACCAGGGATCGGCCTTCGGATACCGGGCCCGTCCCGTCCTCGGCGACCCGGACAGCTGCACCTTCGAGATCTTCGCCCTGGAGCAGGTCGCGACGGCCGACTACGACAAGCGAACCGACGTCAAGCGCCAGCACTTCGACGACTTCAACGATGCCGACCTGGGCGACGTCTTCATGCAGGACATGCGGAACGCCAAGAATGTCACGGTCGGCATGCACTCGCCGGGCTATGACGGCCACCGCCTCAGCGAGGCCCAGGAGATGACCATCTACAACCACCACCGAGTGGCCGACCGGTACATCTTCCGCGAGGACTGAAGGCCCGCATAGAACCCGCATGGAAAAGGGCCCCGGCTCGTCCGGGGTCCTTTTCCATGCGGCGGCAGCCCGTTCAGGCGCCGGTTTAGTCGGCCCCTAGGTAGGACTTCCCGATGGACTCGATGTCCGCCAGCAGGTCCGCGGCCGGCCCTTCCAGGGCGACCGTTCCGCGCTGCAGCACGTACGCGCGATTGGCCAGTTCCAGGGCCAGGTGGGCGAACTGCTCCACCAGCAGCACGGCGACGCCCTGCTTGGCGACCGTCCGCAGCAGGCAATGCCACCCGGCGCGGGTAGAAGAGGTCAGTGGCCCAGTGCCACCACCGGACTGGCTCGAGCGTGACGGCGAGATTCTCGGCCACCGTGAGGTCGCCGAACGGCTCCACCGTCTGGAACGTGCGCCCCACGCCCGCCACGGCTCGTCGGTGCGGGGAGCCGGCGGAAAGATCCTTGCCGCCGAGGCTAATGGTGCCGCTGCGCGGCTTCACGAACCCGGAGACGGCGTCGATGGCCGTGGTCTTGCCCGCGCCGTTAGGGCCGATGAGGCCAACGATGCACCCAGGTGCGATGGTGAGGTCGAGATCCTCCACCGCGGTGACCACGCCGTACCCGACGGTCAGGCCGCGCACTTCCAGCCCGGCCTTCGGCCGGACCGGAAGGGGGGCGCCCACCCGGTCCCTGGCCGGCCCGCCCCATTTCCAGATCTTGCGCCAGAGCGCACCCAGCGGCTGCGTCTGCCCGTGCGGGTTGAAGATCAGGGACAGGATCAGGCCAAAGCCGCCGATCGTGATCAGCCAGCGTTGCACCGCGTCGTGGCCGAAGAAGATGTAGGTGAAGATGCCCGACGGGAAGATGAGCGCCCCGAACAGCGGGCCCAGGATGTAGCCGATGCCGCCGATGAGCGTGAAGATCACCAGGTTCAGCGAGTTGAGGATGTCGAAGGGGTCGTAGGTCACCGAGTCGTCGAGGTTATGACAAGCCAAGGCGCTGGAGGAGCAGCTCGCGGTGGTAGCCGGGGTCGCCGAACATCAGCTCAGAGCTTTTAGCCCGCTTGAAGTACAGGTGGGCGGGATGCTCCCAGGTGAAACCGATGCCGCCGTGGACCTGGATATTCTCCGCGGCGACGCGCGAATAGGCCTCGGAGCAGCGGGACTTGGCGAGCGATGCCAGGACCGGCAGTTCTTCGTCGCCCGCGGCGGCGGCCCGGCCGGCGTAATGGGCGGCAGACTTGGCCGACTCCACCTCAAGGACCATGTCGGCGCACTTGTGCTTGATTGCCTGGAAGCTGCCGATGGCGCGGCCGAACTGCACCCGTGCTTTGGCGTATTCCACCGCCATCTCCAGCACCTTCTGCGCACCGCCCGCCTGCTCCGCGGCAAGGGCGACGACGGCGAGGTCAAGCATGGCGGAGATCGCCGGCCATGCCTCGCCTTCCGCGCCGACCAGGCGCGCGGGGGTGGAGTCGAAGGTCAGCCGGGCCTGCTTGCGGGTCTGGTCAAGGGTGGGCAGCGGACTGGCGGACAAGCCGGCCGCTCCCTTTTCCACGGCGAAGACGGACACGCCGCCGGGGGTACGTGCAGCTGCCAGCACGACATCGGCGGCGGTACCGTCGAAGACGAAGAGTTTCTCCCCAGTGAGCGTCCAGCAGCCGCAGCGGCCGTCAGCTCGCAGCGCCACGCTAGCCTCGTCCCAGCAGCCGTCGGCCTCGGCCAGCGCCACCGTGGCGATGACCGAGCCGCTGGCGATGCCGGGCAGGTAGTCCTTCTTCGCGTCGTCGTCCCCGGAAGCCATCAGCAGGTTGGCGGCCATGACGACGCTAGAGAAGTACGGGGCGCAGAGGAGCGCACGTCCCATCTCCTCAAGCACCACGATCAGCTCCACGTAGCCGTAGCCGGACCCGCCGAACTGCTCGGGAATGATCAGGCCCTGCAGCCCGAGCTGGTCCGCCATCTGCGACCAGACCGCCGGATCGTACCCTGCGGTGGTTTCCATGAGGCGGCGCACCTCTGATTCTGGCGACTTCCGCTCCAGGAAGCGCCTGATCGCCGACCTGAGCTCTTCGTGCTCCGCACCGAAGATCGCATCCATTAGCAGCCCTGCTCCTTACTCGCGGATACCGCGACTCGCTCGTACCGTGTCTAGCCGCGTGACAGCTGGCCGCCGTCAACCGGAAGCGCCACGCCGGTGATGGCGCGGGCCTCGTCGGAGACGAGAAAGGCGATTGCGTTGCTCACGTCGCGGGGCTCGAGCCAGTCGAGGGGGAGCAACTGTTTCATCCGGAACGCCGCGCGCGCGTCCTGCAGCGTCGGGTTTGCGACGCCGGGACGGAACATCCCGTATGTCTCGTCGTTCATCATCATGTCGGTGCCGACCAGGCCTGGGCAGACGCTATTGACCCGGATGTTGTGCGGCCCCAGGTCGTTGGCCAGGGTGCGCATGAGGCCATTGACGCCGTGCTTGGACGCCGCGTAGCTGGCGATGTTGCCGAACCCGTGCAACCCGGTCACCGAGCTGATGAGGACGACGGCGCCGCCCTGGTTTCGCGCGATCATCGAGGGAGCGCACGCTCTGACCGTGCGCCAGGCGCCCGTCAGGTTGACGTCCACTACGTTCTGCCACTGGTCGTCAGACAGTTCCCAGGCCGGGCCGTGCGCAATGGTGCCGGCGTTGGCCACCACGATGTCGATGTGGCCGAAGGCGGCCAGCGTCCGCGCCACCACGGCGTCAAGCGCGGCTTGGTCGCGGACGTCGGCCTGTGCGGTCAGCACGCGGACGCCCTCGGCGGCACCCTCGGCCAGCTTGGCCGTGAGCTGAAGGTCGGCGGGCACAGCCGGCGGGTAGTAGGCGGTCGGGATGGGGGCGACAAGGTCGATGGCGACGATATCCGCCCCGTCTTCGGCCAGCCGTACCGCGTGCGAGCGGCCCTGTCCGCGTGCCGCCCCGGTGATGAGCGCCACCTTGCCGCTCAGCTTCGCCATGACCGCTCCTTCGCGAGCCCGGGGGGGAAAGAAGATGAGAATCATAGTAAGGAATATCTTGACAGCGGTCTAGGGCACGCGCTGCAATGACTGTGCTGACGCGGTCCAAGGGAGGGCATAGTGGCAGGCAAATGCGAGGCTAGGGTCGCCGCCGTGACCGGTGGCAGCCGCGGGATCGGGCGCGCCATCGCCGAGGCGCTTCTCGCTGAGGGAGCGAGCGTCGCGATCTGCGGCCGTTCCGAGGAAAAGGGAAAGGCCGCACTCGACGAGATGGGAGCGGGCGACCGGGGCCACTTCGTCGCCTGCGATGTGCGGCAGCAAGAGGAGGTGGAGGGTTTCATCGATGCCGCGGCTGCTCACTTCGGCTCGCTGGACATCCTGGTCAACAACGCCGGCGGCTCGGACGGCTTTGCCCGGGTGCACGAGTTGACGGACCGCGCATGGCAGAACGCCCTGGCGTGGAATCTCAACTCGACCTTTTGGGCGACCCGCCGCGCGCTGCCGCACATGCTGCGCGATGGCTGGGGCCGGATCATCACCATCTCCTCGATCGAAGGAAAGCAAGCCAACAAGTCGGCGATCAGCCACTACATAACCAACAAGCATGCGATCAACGGGTTCGTCAAAGCCGTCGCCTGCGAATACGGACCCGACGGTATTACCTCGAATGCGATCTGCCCCGGCGCCATCGAGACCGACACCATGCGGGACGCGGGTGCCGTCGCGGCGGTCGCGGCGGGCATCAGCTACGAGGAGTTCCTCGCCCGGTACGCCCAGGAGTCGATGATCAAGCGGCTCAACACCGCCGATGAGGTAGCGGCCATGGCAGTGCTGTTGGCGAGCGACGCCGGCGCGGGCATTACCGGCGCCCTGCTTAACGTCGACGGAGGGAGCGCGCCATGGTGAGCGCCGCCGTCGCCCACGCCGCGATCATCGTAATCAGGAGGCACCATTGAGCGGTCAGACCGAGGCACCGCACGGCACATCCGGTGCCGGCGTGCGCCCCGCCCGCGCGTACATCGACGGCCGCTGGGTCACCGGCGAGGGAGAGCCGTTCGAGGTGATCAACCCGGCCACCGAGGAAGTGCTCGCCGTGGTCCCGGGTCTGACCACGGCCCAGGCGGACGAGGCCGTCGCCGCCGCCGCCCGTGCTTTCGCCGGCGGTCCGTGGAGCACGGTGCCGGCCCGGGAGCGCAGCCGGCTGCTGCACCGGCTGGCCGACCTGATCGAGCGGGACACCGACAAGCTCATCGACCTCATGGTCGAGGAAATCGGCACGCCGCGCGCCGTGGCTTCCTTCATGCAGGTGCCCTTCCCCGTCCGCAACTTCCGCTGGTTCGCCGACGCCGCCGCCGGCCTGGCCGCCGCACCCGACCAGACGCTCCCGACGACCGCGGCAGGGGACGGCACCGCCACGCTGCTGACCAGGGAACCCATCGGGGTGGTGCTCGGGCTCACCGCCTTCAACTTCCCGCTGAACCTCGCCGCGTGGAAGATCGGCGGCGCGCTGGCCGCCGGATGCAGCATCGTGCTGATGTGCTCGCCCAAGTCCGTCCTGACCACCACGGCGCTCGCCGCCCTGATCGAGGAGGCAGGCTTCCCGCCGGGGGCGTTCAACTTCGTCTACGGGCCGCCGGTGGTCGCCGAGCACCTCTGCGCTCACCCCGGTATCGACTTTGTCACGTTCACCGGCTCGGCGGAGGTGGGCAGGCGCATCGTCGCGCTGACCGCGCCGACGCTCAAGCGCGTGGTACTCGAACTCGGCGGCAAGTCCGCCGACGTGCTGCTGCCCGGCAGCGACGTGCGGTCGCTTGCCATGCGCTGCGTGCTCGGCTGGACCGGCAACGCCGGGCAAGGATGCAGCTCGCTCACCCGCACCCTGGTGCACCGGCCCGATTACGAGAGCTACCTCGAGGCGGCGGTGGCAGCCGCTGAGGCGCTTGGCTGTGGCGACCCGCGCGATGCGAACACCGTCGTGGGACCGCTCATCTCCGCGGCGCAGCGCTCCCGGGTGGCCGGCTACGTCGACCGGGCGGTCAGCGCCGGCGCGAAGGTGCTGACTGGCGGCAAGCCGCCGCAGGCCTTCCACCGGGGCTACTTCTACGAGCCGACCGTCGTCGTCGGCGTCGACAACAGCGCCGAGATCGCACGGGACGAGCTGTTCGGCCCGGTCAGCGTGGTGCTCCCGTACGACGACGTGGACGAGGCCGTCACGCTGGCCAACGACACCATCTACGGCCTGGCCGCGAACGTCTGGGGGCCGACCGCCGCGGCCGTCGCGGTGGCCGGCCGTATCCGGGCCGGGACCGTAACCGTCAACGGCGGCGGCCCGATGCTCGGCGACCACCCGTGGGGCGGCTACAAGCAAAGCGGGCTCGGCCGTGAAGGCGGGGTACTGGGATTCACCGAGTTCTTCGAGACCAAGCACATCCTGTGGCCGCTGGACCAGCCGGCCTAGAACCAGTGAGCAGTTCAGAAAGACGAGTCAGGAGGCAGCCGTCGTGCTAACACCCGCCGAGGTCGATCAGTACCGGGTCATCGACACCGACACGCACGTTGTCGAACCCTATGACCTGTGGACATCCCGGCTGCCTGCCCGCTGGCGGGACCAGGCGCCGCACGTCAAGTGGGACGATAACTACCAGGAGGACGCATGGTATTTCGGTACCGAGCGAATCGGCCCCGCGGCCTCCGCGGCGCAGGCAGGCTGGCGGGAGTACCCGCCCGACCACCCGCCGCGCCTGGCCGACGTGGACGCGGCGACCTGGGAACCGAAGGCGCGGCTGGCCCGAATGGACGCCTACGGGGTGTGGGCCCAGGTGCTCTACCCCAACGTGGCCGGCTTCGGCGCCGGGAAGCTGCTGACGCTTGGCGACAGTGACTTGATGCTCGCCTGCGTGCGGGCCTACAACGACTTCCTTGTCGAGTACGCGTCGGCCGATCCCAGGCGCTTCATCCCGATCATGGCGCTGCCGATGTGGGACATGGAGCTGTGCGAGAAGGAGATCGTCCGGGCGGCATCGGCCGGCCACAGGGGCGTCATCATGACCGGCGAGCCGACCTTCTGGGGGCTCCCGCCGATCGCGGAATCGTACTGGGACCGGCTCTGGGCGCTGTGCCAGGAGATGGAACTACCGGTCAACTTCCACATCGGCTCCGGCGACATGTCGATCTTCGACCACGCCTCGCCGAGCGCGGGACCGCACGCCAACTACGCCGGCTTCGGCGTCCAGTTCGGACTCGCGAACGCCAAGGTCATCGCCAACCTGATCACCGGCGGTGTCTGCCACCGGTTCCCCTGCACCAAGTTCGTGTCGGTGGAAAGCGGCGTCGGCTGGATACCGTTCGCCCTGGAGCACCTGGACTGGCAGTGGCTGAACTGCGGCGTCCAGCATGAGCACCCGGAGTACGACCTGCTGCCAAGCGAGTACTTCAAGCGCCAGATGTACGGCTGCTTCTGGTTCGAGCGGGGGTCGGTCAGGTCCGCGATCGACCAGCTCGGCCCGGACTGCATCTTGTACGAAAGCGACTTCCCGCACCCGACCAGCATGGCGCCGGGCCCGGCCACCGCCGCCGTGGAACCGCGCGAGTACATCGCCGCCGAGCTCGGCGACTTGGCACCGGGCGTGCTGCGCAAGATCTTGCATGACAACGCGGCCGCGCTGTACGGCGCGGAACTTCTGGGCAGTGAGTGAAGGAGACGCCCCGCATGGACGACTACCCACGGCTTGAAGTCGACCTCACCGCCAAGATCGCCCCCGCGGGCGAACACTGGAAGGAACTCGACGCGCTGCGCGAGCAGCACCGGTTCTTCTGGAACACCTACGGATCCGGCTACTGGGTGCTGACCCGGTACGACGACATCAAGGAAGCCTCCCACCAGCCGGACATCTTCTCCAACCACTCCATCGTGGCGACCGACCCCGAGCCCGCCTACCGGTTCCTGCCTTCCTTCCTGGACCCGCCGCAGCACGTCAAGTACCGGCGGCTGCTGAACGGGTGGTTCGCCCCCGCCGCGGTGCAGAAGATAGCCCCCGAGATCACCCGGCACGCTCGGGAGACGATTGAGCCGCTGGTCGCGGCCGGTCACACGGACTTCTGTTCCACGTTCGGCGACCAGTACCCGGTGAAGGTCTTCCTGCTGTCGATCGGCCTTGACACTAGCGACGCGGACTTCTTCGTCTCCTGCGTGCGCCGGATGTCGGGCGCCATCACCGGCCTGGAAGAAGACGTCGCCCAGATGATGGCGGCGTGGGGCGAGGTCGCCGCCTACTGGACGGACAAGGTCGCGGACCGCCACGCCCGGCCGCTGGATCCGAACGTCGACATCGTCAGCCACTTGTGCCGCGGCGAGGTGGACGGCGCGCCGCTGCCCGACGCGGACATCATCGACCTCATGGTCACGCTGACCCTCGGCAGCCTGGACACCCTCAAGAGCCAGCTCGGCTGGTGCTTCTACCACCTGGCCGCGCACCCGGACGACCGGCGGCGGCTGATCGCCGAGCCGGAACTGATCCCCAGCGCGGTCGAGGAGTTCCTGCGCGCCTACCCGATCGTTCCAATGGCGCGGAAGGTGACCAGGGACATCGACTTCCACGGCTGCCCGATGCGCAAGGGCGACATGGTCATGCTCACCTACCCGTCGGCGACCAGGGACCCGCGCGAGTTCCCCGACGCCGACAAGGTGATCCTCGACCGGTTCCCCAACCGGCACATGGCGTTCGGCGTCAGCGAGCACCGCTGCCTCGGCTCGCACCTGGCGCGCAACGAGATGCAGACGGCAATCCGCGAATGGCACCGGCTCATCCCGGACTACCGGCTGGCCGGCGACGAGCCGCCGCTGGCGCACCACGGCCAGATCTCGCTGATGAGCCTGCCGCTAGCCTGGGACTGAGGCTGGTACGGCACTGATGCGATTCGGACTGTCCGTCTATGACGTCTCCGCCACCGAGCTGGCCGACCTGGCCGCGGCGGCGGAGACGGCCGGCTTTGACACCCTCTGGCTCGGCGAGCACCTGCTGCGGCCCGTTGACTACCACGCGGTGCACCCGACCAGGGAGCCCGAGCAGGAGCTGGCGGCACGGATCGTGGGGCCAGAGACCCGGCTCACCGATCCGCTTGTCGCCCTGGCCGCCGCGGCAGGCCGCACCAGCCGGCTCCAGCTGGCCACCGGCATCTACGTGCTGCCGCTGCGGCATCCCCTGGCGGTCGCCAGGGCCACGCTGACGCTGCAGGAGCTCGCCGAGGGCCGACTGCTGTTCGGCGTCGGCCTCGGCTGGCTGCGCGAGGAGTTCGAGGCGCTCGGGGTGCCGTTCGCCGACCGGGCCGCCCGGTTCTCCGAAGGCCTGGACATCCTGCGCAAGGCGTGGGCGGGCGGACCCTTCGAGCACCGTGGCAGTGTGTACGACTTCGGGCCGGTTGAACTGACGGCGCAGCCGGCCAGGATCCCGCTCGTCCTCGGCGGGAACACCGCGCCCGCCCTGCGCCGGGCGGCACTGCGGGCGGACGGCTGGTTCGCCTCGGGTACCCCGTCGCCGACCGAGGCCGTCGACCTGATGGCACGGCTTGACGCGGCGCAGGCCGCAGCGGGACGCGCGGTGCCCCTCACCACCTACGTCCGCGCGTCGCAGGCCGCTGACATCACGCGCTACGCGAATGCCGGCTTCAGCCAGGTGGTCTTCTGGGCGCACGAGCTGTGCCCGCCGGGGCCCGGCCGGTGGGACCGGCTCGCCGCCGCAGCCGCCGAGCTTGGCGTGACAGAGGGAACACGGCCATGACCAAGATAAAGAGTGACCCAATGCCGGATGACACAGTGCCGTCGGCCACCACGCCGAGCGTCGCGGAGTTCGCCGCCGCGGCCAGGAGCTGGCTCGCGGCGCGGTTGCCGGCCGCCGCGGCCGACCCGGAGCAGCGCGTGTGGGGCGAGGGCAGCGACGACGTGTCGGTGTTCCACCGGCTGTCTTTCGAGCAGGAGCGGGCGCTGCTCGACCGTGCCATGGCCTGGCAGCGGGACAAGTGCGACGCCGGCTACGGAGCCATCACCTGGCCCTCCGAATACGGCGGAGCCGGGCTCAGCGACGCGCACGAACGGGCCTTCAGCGAGGCGGAAGCCGGCTTCGCCACGCCGGAGGGACACGAGACGTTCGCGGTGACCACCTCCCTGGTCGCGCCGACCGTCGCTCTGTTCGGCACCCCCGGTCAGCGTGCGCGGTTCGTGCGCCGGTTCCTGCGGGCCGAGGAGCTGTGCTGCCAGCTGTTCTCAGAACCGGGCGCCGGCTCGGACCTGGCGGGCCTGGCGACCCGGGCAGAACGAGTGAAGGGCGAAGGGGGGACGGGAGGGGAGTGGATCATCAACGGCCAGAAGATCTGGAGTTCCGGCGCGCAGTTCGCCGGCTGGGGCGAGCTGATCGCCAGGACCGATCCGTCGGTGCCCAAACATGCCGGGATGACCGCGTTCCTCATCCCGCTCGACGCGCCCGGCGTGCGGATCAGCCCGATCAGGCAGATGTCGGGCGGGTCGTCGTTCTGCGAGGTGTTCCTGACCGATGTGCGGGTTCCCGATGAGCTGCGCCTCGGGGATGTCGGCTCGGGCTGGAAGGTCGCCCTGACCACGCTGGGGTTTGAGCGCGGCGGCAGCGGCGGCGGCCGTGGCGTCGGGGGTTCCTGGGAGCGGCTGCTCGGCCTGGCGCAGTGGCTCGGCCGCACCGGCGACCCGGTTGTCCGCCAGCAGCTCGCGTCGGTCTACATCCATCAGCGGGTGCGGCGGATGAACGCGGCCCGGGCCGCGGCCGCCGCGGCGGCCGGCCAGCCGCCCGGTCCTGAGGGGTCGGTCGGCAAGCTGCTGTGGGTGACGGGAATGACGGAGATCGGCCAGGTGGCGGCCGGCCTGCTCGGCGCCCGGCTGACCGCCGACACCGGCGAGTGGGGCACCTTTGCCTGGAACGATCACATACTCGGCGCGCCCGGCTACCGGATCGCGGGCGGCTCCGATGAGATCCAGCGGAACATCATCGCCGAGCGCGTGCTCGGGCTGCCCGGCGACATCCGGGTGGACCGCGACGTGCCGTGGCGGGACATTCCCCGGTAGCGCCCCATGTCCCGGTAGTACCGTACCCGGCCGAACGCGGACGCCGCCGACAAGGCGCCCCCTGACTGCGGACGCGCAGCACGCACTCGTTCGGGATAAGAAGAGCGATATCTTCCATCCCGAACGGGTGCGGCTTACTCTTACCGCCCCATTGCCCAAGGAAGGACACTGGCCGCCGCCCGCGGCCAGCCTCATCGGTAACGGGTCAGCTCGCGTCCGGCTGCGGCAGCCTGCGCTGCTCCATCCAGCCCGGTTCCATGATCTTCTCGGTTATCTTCCAGGTGCCGCCCACCCGCCGCAGCTTGTCCCGGTACCTCGCGACGATCAGCGTGACCGCGCCCTCGTCGCCGGCGTCGGTCTGGTGCGACGTGTGGTAGGTGAGCGTGCTCGCCTCGTCCGGGCCCGTGAAGTCGATGTGGTAGACGGACAGCTTGTGGTGCTGCCAGGACTTGTCGGCGGTCATCCCGTCGATCCACTTCACGATCTCGTCCGCCCCGGTGAGGTCCGCGACCGTCATGTAGACACCGTGCGCGTCGTCGGTGAACAGCGAGCGCAGGGTGGCGAAGTCCTTGTAGTCGACACTGGAGGCGTACCGGTACAGGACGTCGCTGATCTGCTGCCGGTCGACCAGCTGGCGCAGCTCTTCCTGGCTCACCGGCCGCGCCGGCAGGCTGGCAGCCCCTGCGGAGTCCGAGGTGACAGGGGCCATCGCGTCTCCTTCAGCCGTGATGATGGTTATCGCGCCCTCCGGGCACGCTCGAGCGCCGGCCATGGCCTGAGCCTCGCGCCGCGGGTGTATCTCCCGGCTGCGGTCCCGGTCAGCGCAGTACCCGTCGTCATCGGGGGCGTAGACGTCCGGGCTGACGGTGTAGCACCGGCCATGGCCGTTGCACAACTCCGAGTTGACCGAGATTCGCATCCGTCCCCCTCTGGTCCGGTTACCGCCGGTGTCTTGTGCCACTGGGGCGCTAGCGCCGGGTCCTGCTACCGCCGGGCCCCTGGTGACTGTCGCGTCGCCCGCGCAAGCTGACCATACATTATGATCATCATCATGAAAAGATGCCTTCGCCGGGTTGTCGTCGAGTATCCCTCAGGATGATTAGCATGGAGCTATGACTAGCCAGGAGAACGCGTCGCCCGGTGCGGAAGCGTCGCCGGGAGAAGACGCCGAGCAGCTTCCAGCGCCCGGGCGCAACCTGTGGGTCAGCCTGGCTCAGTCCAACGCGGACCTGACCGACCAGCCGCGGCGCCCGGCCAAGACGGCCGAGACCGTCGCCGCGGCGATCGTGCGCGACATCGTCTCGCGGAATCTGGGCCCCGGTGACACCTTGCCGTCCGAGGCGGCCATGCTTGCGCACTACCGGGTCAGTCGCGCATCGCTGCGGGAGGCGTTGCGCCTGCTGGAGGTCCAGGAACTGATCCGGCTCAAGCCGGGTCCAGGCGGCGGGCCGATCGTCACCGCGGTCGACCCGCGCAACCTGGCCAAGATGACCACCCTGTACCTGCACCTCGGCGGGGCAACGTACCAGGAGCTGTTCGAGGCGGTGCTTGTCATGGCGCCGATCAGCGCGGAGCGCGCGGCGCGTAACGGCGACCGGAGCCTGGTCTCCGCCGCTATGAAACCTTTCCTGCTCGAGGAACAGCCGCTCCAGGGTCCCGCCTACTGGACGGTCACCAACGAGTTCCACGGGTCGGTGGAGGCGCTTGCCGGCAACCGGGTCATCGAACTGCTCGGCCGCATCGTCGGCAACATCTGGCATGAGCACATCGTGACGCGCATGGATACCGGTGCGGTCCGGGAGCAGATTCACGCCGAGCACCGGGACATCGCCATGGCCATCATGGCGAAGCAGCCGAGCAAGGCCGCTCGCCTGATGCGCGATCACTTCGCCGGGCTCGTCGAGGAGTACAGGCGGCACTGGCCCGGCCGTTTCGACGAGCTTATCGAGTGGGACTAACGCGGTCCTTAGCCCGTCCGCCTAAGCACCGTCCACTGTTCTGTCCTCCCTCGGGGAGGATCTCCTGCCCGGAGATCCTCCCCACTCTTGTTCCTCATAACGATAGTTTTCATCGTAATCATGATAAGGAACCTCTTGACGACCGAATCCGAGCGGCGTGATACTCCCTCTAACAATCGAGCCAGGCCGCCGCCGAGAGTCCCGCGGCCTGGTCCTCCGACCCCGCAGGGGGGACATCGCAATGAAGCTACGGAAAACCTGTTTCGGCATTCTCGCAACGGCATGCGTGGCGGTCGCGTCGGCATGCAGCTCCTCGTCATCGACCTCAGTGAACACCTCCGCCTCGACCTCCCCGGCTGGCTCGGCCTCGACTTCCCCGGCCGGCTCGGCATCAGCGGCACCCGCGAGCAGCGCCGCGAGCACCGGCGTGGCCAAGGCCACGTCGCAGATCGCGACACTGCTGACCGAGCCGTCCACCATCCCGGCGACCAGCCCGCTGCCGCATGCCCCGGCGAAGGGCGTCAAGGTCGCGTTCCTCACCTGCTCGGCGGCCGCGTGCTCGCTGCTCAACCCGGGGTTCACTGCCGCGGCCAAGGCGCTGGGCTGGGACCCGACCGTCATCACCTACAACTTCGCGACACCGGGCCAGGCGGTGCAGCAGGCCATCGACGCCGGCTACAAGTACATCGCGACCACGAGCATCACGCTGAGCACCATCACCCCGCAGGTCCAGGAGGCCAAGGCCAAGGGCGTCGCGCTGTTCGGCGCCTATACCGATGACACGCCAAGCGGCACGCAGAACGGCCTGTACGGCGTGGCGCAGAACGGCGCGGGCGACCTGAAGACCGGGGCGATGATGGCGGACTGGCTGATCGCGAACTCCGGCGGGCACGCCAACGCGGTTTACGTGGATATCCCGCTGTACCCGTCGCTGGTCGGCCAGGGACAGGGCGCCCAGGCCGAGTTCGCGAAGCTGTGCCCTGGCTGCGCGTTCGCCACGCTGCCGGTGAGCGGGACACAGCTCGGCGCGGGGCAGGTTCCGGCGGCGATCGTGGCCTACCTGCGGTCGCACCCGAGCGTCAACTACTTGTACCTGTCCTTCCAGGACCTCGACGCGGGCGTGGCCGCGGCCATCCGATCGGCGGGACTGGCCGGCAAGGTCAAGATCGTCGGGACCGAGGGGCAGGCGTCCCAGCTGCAAGAGGTCGTGAAGGGCCAGGAAGCGATGTGGTCGATTCTGCCCGAGCCCTACGTGATGTGGGTCGTGGTCGACTGGATGGCCCGGCTGTCCGAGGACGTGCTGACTCCCTCGTCGCTGAGCGCCACCGACCAGGGAGTGGAATTCATCGTCGACACGGCCGCCAAGGCCACCGCACAGCTGACCGCCAACGGCGGGAACTGGCCGGGGCCGACGAACTACCAGGCGCAGTTCGAGAAGCTGTGGCACGTGGGCGCCTGACCGGCTGCCTGGATCCAGTGCCATGACGCTACAGCTCCGTCACGTGACGAAGTCCTTCGGCGAGCAGACGGCGCTACGGGACGTGGACCTCTCCGTGGATTACGGCGAGGTCCACGCCCTCGTGGGGCAGAACGGCTCAGGCAAGTCAACGCTGATCAAGCTGCTCTCCGGCTACCATCAGCCCGCCCCGGGCGCCGAGGCCGAACTGGACGGCCGGCCGTTCCAGCTCGGCAGCACCCACGCGGCGCGCGCGGCGGGACTTCGCTTCGTCCATCAAGATCTTGCCCTGGTCCTGCAGCTGAGCATTCTCGACAACATGATGCTCGGCCGCCCGTACCCGGTCGGTCTTGCCGGCAGGATCCGGTGGCGTGAGGCGGCCGACCGGGCCGGCGGCTACCTGCGCCGGGTGGGCGTGGACGTCGATGTCCGGTCGCCTGTCGGATCGCTCAGCATGAGCGAGCGCACCGCGGTCGCGATCGCGCGGGCCCTGTCGGACACCGGGCACGGGCGGTTGCTGATCGTGCTCGACGAACCGACGGCCGCCATGCCCGCAGGGGACGTCGACCGGCTTCTTGAGTCGATCGGTCGGCTGCGTGCCGAAGGCCACGGTGTGCTGCTTGTCTCACACCACCTCGGCGAGGTCCTGGGCATAGCGGACCGGATCACCGTCCTGCGCGACGGCCGTGTCGCGGCGTCGGTGCCGAGCGGCGACGTCGACCAGCGCCGGCTGACCGAGCTGATTGTCGGCCACTCCGCCCTGGCCTCGGACGCCGGCACACGGCAGCCGGCGGCCCAGGGTGACGGGGACCGGGGTGCGGTCCTGCGGGTCCGCCGGCTGGCGGGAGGCCGGATCCGCGGGCTTGACTTCGCCGTCCGCGCCGGCGAGATCGTAGGGGTGGCGGGCATCACCGGATCGGGCCGCGAGTCGCTCGCGCCCCTGCTGACCGGGGGCCTGCCGCACCGCGGCGAAATCGAGGCCGCGAGCTCGGTGCTGGCGCCCGGTCGGCCACGAGGCGTCGTGGCCGCCGGCGTGGCGGCGGTTCCGGGCGAGCGGGCCCGGCTGGGAGTGTTCCCCAACCTCGGCGTCCGCGCGAACATGACGATCTCGCAGCCCGAGCGCCACCGCCGGTGGGGCCGGATAGTCCGCAGCGCCGAACGCGACGAGGTCGAGACGTGGATCGACCGTCTGGGGATCGTCACCCAGGGGCCGGACGCGCCGATGCCAACCCTGTCCGGCGGCAACCAGCAGAAGGTTCTCGTGGCGCGGGCGCTGCGAACCCGCCCGAAGGTGCTGGTGCTCGACGACCCGACTCAGGGCATCGACATCGGTGCCCGTGCGCAGATCCACGAGGTCATCGAGCGGTGCGCCGCCGAGGGTATCGCCATCTTGCTGGTCTCGACCGATAGCGACGAGCTCGCGCGGCTGTCGGACAGGGTCCTGATCCTGGCCGGCGGCAGGCTCGCCCGCACCCTGGAACGCGGCCCCGGGCTGACCGCCAAATCAATCGACGCGAGCCAGCTCAACACGACGCAGGGGCCAGCCTTCGCTGCCGCGACATCTCGTTCCGAAGGAACCGAAGGAGAATCATGAACGCCGTCACCGCGCCCCCGGTTCGGCCGACCCGCGCGAGCTGGCGGCCCGGTCCCCCCCGGCTGCCGAGCATCGGCCGATTCAGCGCCGTGTACCTTTGGGTCGTCTTCCTCGTCCTGTTCGGCGCACTGCAGTTCCACCTGTTCCTGACCGTCAGCACGTTCCAGGTGGTGTTCTCGCAGGGTGCGGTGACGGCGGTGCTTGCCCTGGCGTTCCTCGTGCCGTTGACCACCGACACCTACGACCTGTCGATCGGCGAGATGATGTCGCTGACCATCGTGGTGATCAACTGGCTGACCCTGCACACCAGCCTGCCGATCGGGGTCATCGCCGTGATGGTCGTCGCCGGCTGCGCGCTCATCGGTGCGGTCTCCGGCTTCGTGGTGGTGAAGCTGCGGGTGAACTCGCTTATCGCCACGCTCGGGATGAGCGAGGTGCTCAGCGCGTTCCAGCTTTACATCTCGCAGAACCACCAGGTGGCCGGCCAGTTCTCGAGCCTGTTCGTCACGATCGGAAACGGCACGGTGTTCGGGATCCCCTACCTGGACCTGTACATGATCGTCATCGCCGCCGCCTTGTGGTTCGTGCTCGAGCAGACGCCGCTCGGGCGGCGGATGTTCGCCGTCGGCGGCAACCGGGAGGCGGCGCGGCTGGCAGGCATCTCAGCCAACCGGATCGTCTGGGGATCGCTCGTCACCTCCGCCGCCATCGCCTCGCTGGCCGGAGTCATCTATACCGCGCAGGTGGGCGCCTACACCGCCGACATCGGCCAGGGTTACCTGTTCCCGGCGCTCGCCGCCGTGTTCTTCGGCGCCTCGCAGCTCTCGCAGCGGCCCAACGTGTGGGGGACGCTGATCGCCTTCTTCGCCCTGGCCTTCGGCATCCAGGGTCTTACGCTGCAGTTCGGCGCGGGCACATTCTGGGCCAGCCCGCTCTTCCAGGGCGTCGCGCTCATCGGCGCCGTGGGCATCGCCAGCAGCCGGGGCGCCATCGGCGCCGGCGGTGACGGCCGGGCCATCAGGCGCCTGCTGCGGTCACGCGGCCCCGAAGCCCGGCCAGGCGCCGTGCCGGACCTCGGGGCCAGCCCGCGGTCCTGACCTGCGTCGCGGCTTACCAGTGATCCCAGTGCACGATATCCGCCGTCGGCTTACGCGGGCCGGGCCTGAAGTCCAGGCCCTTGGTGTACGCGATGGGGATCATGGCCGCCTGCGCGCACCGCTCGTAGGGAATGCCGAGCAGGGCGGCCGGGCGTCCTTCGCGGCTGGATCGGTGACGAAGACCCAGTGCCACGTCTGCCGGTTAGAGCCGGACGGAGCCTGCAAGGCCAGTTCGAGGCACTCGGTCAGCACCTCGGGCTCGACGGGGCGGTCCAGGTCCAGCCGGCGCCGCACGGACCGGGTCGTCGTGAGGAGTTGGTCTGCGGTTAGCCCAATGGCTGAGTGGGTCATAAAAGTAAATAGTAATCATCATCATGAATCTTGACAGCCTGTTGGCGGCAGGGGTTTCATGGCAGGTGAGTAAGGGAGGAACCTTGTACCTCGATGAACGACGTCGGCCAGGACCGCGCCGCGGACCGCTGGCCGGCGTCCGCGTAGCGGACTTCTGCTGGATGGGAGTCGGGTCGGTCGCGACGCGGCTGCTCGCCGACTTCGGCGCCGAGGTCATCAAGATCGAGGACCGGACGCGGATCGACACGCCAAGAAAGTTGCCCCTGTACAAGGACGAGGATGCGCGGAACTTCGGCGAGGAAGTCGTCGGCGCCGACCCGGACAAGGGCGGTCTGTTCAACAACTACTGCCGCAACAAGCTCGGCGTCACGATCAACATGCGCTCCGCCGAGGGGCGGCGGCTCGCCGAGCGGCTGATTGCCGCCAGTTCGGTGGTGACGGAGAACTTCGCCCCCGGCGTCATGGAACGGTGGGGCCTGACCTACGAGCGCCTGCGGGAGCTGCGGCCGGACGTCGTCTACGCCCGGATGAGCGGATACGGCCACAGCGGCCCGAACGCCGCCTACCGCAGCTACGGCCCGGTCGTCCAGGCCGTCAGCGGGCTGTCGTTCATCAGCGGCCTCCCTGGCCGCGAGCCGTCAGGCTGGGGCCTGTCCCACATGGACAACCAGGCCGCCTTCTACAACTCGGCCGCCATCTTGATGGCCATCCGCCACCGGATGCTGACCGGGCAGGGAACCGAGATCGACGTGTCGGCGATCGAGACCGGCATCAGCCTGCTCGGGCCGGTCATGCTTGAGGTCACCGTGAACGGGCGTGCCACCCGCGGGCCGCGCTATCCGGCCGGCAACCGGCTAGAGTATCCGCACGCCGCTCCCCACGGGGTATACCCGGCTAGCGGTGAGGACCGCTGGGTGGCGATCGCCGTTTTCAACGACGAGGAGTGGTCGCGCTTCGCCGACGCGATCGGGCGACCCGCCTGGACAGCGGACGAGCGCTTCGCGAGCCAGCAGTCGCGCTGGGAGAACCAGGACGCACTGGATGAAGCGGTGGCGACGTGGACTAGCCAGCGTGACCGCTACGAGGCGACCAAACTCCTGCAAGAAGCCGGCGTGCGGGCCGGCGCGGTGCAGAACGCCCAGGACCTCAACGAGACCGACCCGCAACTCGCACACCGCGGAGTCTTCTTCCAGATGGACCACCCGGTGATCGGCGAAGCCCGGTTCGAGGGCGTCCCCGTCCACTTCGACGGCATGTCGGCGGACAACTGGCGATCGGGCCCGCTCCTTGGCGAGGACAACGAGTACGTGTTCAAGGAACTCCTCGGCGTGGCCGATGACGAGTTCGCGGAGCTCACTGTATCCGGAGTGATCTGATGACCGAAGCCACGCCGTACGGCGATCTCACGGTCGTGGAGCTGGCCGACGACCCGGCAGGCGAGGCGACGGGCAAGCTGCTGGCGATCATGGGCGCCGACGTGATCAAGGTCGAGCTACCCGAAGGCGCGCCTGGGCGCCGCATTGGCCCGGCCGCGGCCGGCGCCCGCGACGGCGACCCGGACGCCAGCCTGCACTTCTGGTTCTACAACGTAGGCAAGCGCAGCGTGGTGCTCGACTACCGGACCGCCGACGGCATGGAGTGGCTGCGTGGCCTGCTGCAGCAGGCCGACATCGTGATCACCGGATGGCGCCCGGCGGAATGGGCAGACCTCGGCATCAGCCCGGCCGAACTGCGCGACGGCGCGCCCGGTCTGATCGTCATCAACCTGAGCCCGTTCGGGCTGGACGGGCCGTGGGCCGACATGGTCAGCTCCGACCTGGTCGGCCTGGCGCTCGGCGGGCCGCTGAACAGCTGTGGCTACGACGACCACGCCATCCCGCCGATCCGTCCGGGCGGCGACCAGGGTTACCAGCTCGCCGCCAGCTTCGGACATCTCGGTATCCTGCTCGCCCTGATCGAGCGGCAGCGCACCGGCCGGGGAGAGCTGATCGACGTGGCCATGCACGACTGCCTCTCGGTCAGCGCCGAACTGGCCAACCCCTACTGGTTCTACCCCCGGGTGCTGGTGCACAGGCAAACCTGCAGGCATGCCCAGCCCACCCCGACGCAGCCGGCCGTGTTCGCCACCGCCGACGACCGTTACGTCTACTTCGCGCTGATCACCACCGAGCGAAAGCCGTGGCAGAGCCTGGTCGAATGGATGGAATCGGTGGGACTGGCCGTCGACCTCACCGACTCCCGATACGACGACCCGGAATACCGGCAGGCGAATTTCGCGCACATACAGCAGCTGGTGGAGGTGTTCTTCCTGTTGCAGCGGGCCGACGACATCTACCACGAGGGCCAGCGGCGCGGCCTGCCGGTCGGCGTGCTCAACGCGCCGGAGGACCTGCCGGACGACGAGCACCTGACCGCCAGGAACTTCTTCGTTCCCGTCGACGATGACGCGCCCGGCGGCCCGCACCTTTACCCTGGTGCGCCCATCCGCTTCTCGGCCCTGGCCGCGCCGCCCCTGACGCGCGCGCCGCGGCTCGGCGAGCACACCGCCGACGTCCTGCGGGAGCTGACATGAGCGAGCTTGCGAGCGAATCGGTAAGTACTGTGCGTCCGCGAATGCGGACTCCGAGCGCCAGCGAGGTGTCCTCATGAGCGGGACAGGCTGGCGGCCAGGCGCGTGCGCCATCGCCGGGATAGGAACGACCGACTTCAGCCGCGACTCCGGCCGCAGCGATCTCACCCTGGCCACCCAGGCGGTGCTCGCCGCGCTTGACGACGCCGGCATCGCCGCCGCCGAGGTCGACGGCATCGTCCGCTGCGACATGGATCTCGTCAGGCACAACGACCTCGCCGAGGCGCTCGGCATCCGCCAGCTGAGCTACTGGGGCGAGTGCGGCCCCGGGGGAGTGGCGCCAAGCGCGCTGATCGGCCAGGCCGTCGGGGCGATCCTGTCCGGACAGGCGGACACGGTCGTGGCCTTCCGCTCGCTGAACGGGCGGTCGGGCCGGCGGTACGGCGCCGCGCCCGCATCGGCGGCTCAGCAGGTCGTCGGCGGCGGCGCAACCTACGACGAGTTCTTCCTGCCGCACGGGCTGCTCACGGCGGGCCAGATGTTCGCGCTGATGGCACAGCGGCACATGATCGAATACGGCTCGACCCCGGAGCAGCTCGGCTCGATCGCCATCGCCTGCCGGGACCGCGCGCAGGCCAACCCGGCGGCGCAGATGCACGGCCGGCCGCTCACCATGGACGACTACCTGTCCGCGCGGATGATCTCCTCACCGCTGCGGCTGTACGACTACTGCCTGGAGACCGACGGTGCCGCCGCAGTCGTCGTGACCAGCGCCGCACGGGCCCGCGATTGCCGCAACGGCGCGGCGCTGATCCAGGCGGTGGCGCAGGCCAGCCTGCCGGGGACACAGCCGGGAACCATGTTCCCCGTGCTGATGCGGGACAGCATCACCTCGCTGTCATCCCGTGCGGTGGCGGAGCTGCTCTGGGCGCGGTCCGGCCTCGGCCCGGCCGACGTCGACGTCGCGCAGCTGTACGACTGCTTCACCATCACGCTGCTGCTGCAACTGGAAGACTACGGCTTCGCCAAGCGGGGCGAGGGCGGCGCGTTCGCCGCGGATGGCGGCATCGGGCTGGACGGGCTGCTGCCGTGCAACACCTCGGGCGGTCACCTGTCCGAGGGCTACATCCACGGCATGAACCACATAGTGGAGGCGGTCCGCCAGATTCGCGGCACGTCCTCGGCGCAGGTGCCCGGTGCCGAGGTCAGCCTGGTCACGTCCGCGCCGCCGCCCGCGAGCAGCGCGCTGATCCTGACGGCGGACCGATGACCACGGCCCGACCAGCACAGCCGGAACAGCCGCCCAGGCTTGCGCCGGCCGTCAGCGACCCGGACACCGGCGGATTCTTCGCCGCGGCGGCCCGCGGCGAGGTGGCGCTGCGCTACTGCGCCGGCTGCGGCGCCGTGCTGCACCTGCCGCGGGCGTACTGCTGGCATTGCGGCGGCTGGGACACCGGCTACCGGGCCGTCCCGCCGCGGGCGCGGGTGTACTCCTGGACGGTGGTGGAGCACCAGGTCCATCCGGCCTACCCGGTTCCCTACACCGTCGCACTGGTCGAACTCGCCGGCGAGCCGGCCGCCCGGCTGGTTACTTACCTGCCCGGCCGTGCGGCGCTGCATCCTGGCCAGGAACTCAGCGCGCGCTTCGAGCGGCTGGAGAACGGCACGGTGCTGGTCCAATGGCGGCCAGCCGACGCGGAAGAAGAGGCGGATGACGACGCTACCTGAGGACAAAGCAGTGCCGGTGGCCGAGGGCCTGTTCACCTGGCCTGACCGGGGGGTTGAATGGGGGTCGTCCCCCCTAGGGCAAGCAGAGCCCGACCGGGGGGTTGAAGGGGGGTCGTCCCCCCTAGGGCAAGCAGAGCCCGACCGGGGGGTTGAAGGGGGGTCGTCCCCCCTAGGGCAAGCAGAGCCTGACCGGCCGTGCCTGATCGGCAGCACATGCACGGCCTGCGGCACAACCACCTTCCCCGCCCAGGGTTCCTGCCCGCGCTGCACGGGGACGGACCTGCGGACGGGGCCGCTGGCGCAGACAGGCCGGCTGTGGAGCTGGACCATCCAGGGATTCGAACCGAAGCCGCCGTACGCCGCCGACGGGCCGTTCACCCCCTACGGAGTCGGGTACGTCGAGCTGTCAACCGAGGACGGGACCGGCACGGTGCTTGTCGAGTCCAGGCTCACCGAGGCGGACCCCGCGCGGCTTGAGATCGGCGCGCCGATGCGGCTGACGTTCATCTCGCTTCGCCGTGATGCCTCCGGTGCCAAGGTCATGACCTTCGCCTTCGAGCCCGCCGGGGCCGTCGCGCAGATCGGAGGGGCAGCGTGAACGTCGCGATCGTCGGAATCGGCATTCACCCCTTCGGCAGGCACCCCGGCGTGTCCGGCCTGGCCCAGGGTGCCTACGCGGCCCGTCAGGCGCTGGCGGACGCCGGGGTCGGCTGGGCCGACGTGGAGTGCGCGTTCGGCGGCAGCCTGGCGGCGGGGAACGCCGACACGCTGGTGAGTGACCTAGGGCTCACCGGCTTGCCGTTCATCAACGTCCGCAACGGGTGCGCCACCGGGGGGAGCGCGCTCGCCATGGCCGACCGCGCCATCCGGTCCGGCGACCATGACCTGGTCATGGCCGTGGGCTTCGACAAGCACCCGCCGGGCGCGTTCAACGCCGACCCGGAGGAAAGCGGCCTCGGCCGCTGGTACGGGGAGACCGGCCTGATGCTCACCACCCAGTTCTTCGGCATGAAGATCCAGCGGTACATGCACGAGTACGGGATATCCGCCGCGACCCTCGGCAGGGTCGCGGCGAAGGCATTCCGCAACGGCGCGCGCAACCCGCATGCGTGGCGGCGCAAGCCGCTCACCGAGGAAGAGATCGCTAACTCGGCGATGATCAGCCACCCGCTGACCAAGTACATGTTCTGCTCGCCAGGCGAGGGCGGCGTGGCACTCCTGCTCTGCCGCGCCGACCAGGCCCGCCGCTACACCAGCCGGCCGGTGTACCTGTCCGCCGTGTCGCTGCGCACCAGGCGGTTCGGCTCGTTTGAGGTATTCAGCCCGTGGCTCGCTCCAAGCCCGCCAGAGGGACGCGGCGGCCCCAGCGCCGATGCGGCACGGGCGGCCTTCGAAACGGCCGGGCTCGGACCGAAGGATGTGGACGTGCTGCAGCTTCAGGACACCGAGTCCGGTGCCGAGATCATGCACATGGCCGAGACCGGATTCTGCAAGGACGGCGAGCAGGAGGCGCTCATCCGCGGCGGCGCCACGGAGATCGGCGGCACCATGCCGGTCAACACCGACGGCGGGTGCCTGGCCAACGGCGAGCCCATCGGGGCCAGCGGACTGCGCCAGGTGTACGAGAGCGTACTGCAGCTGCGCGGCGCGGCCGGCGACCGCCAGGTTCCCGGCCAGCCCAAGGTGGCGTTCACCCACGTCTACGGTGCGCCGGGCATCAGCTCGTGCGCGGTTCTGACGCGATGAGCGCCATGGACGCGCGGCCCGGCGCACCCGGCCTGCGAGCCGACCTGGCCGGCAAGGTCGCCCTGGTAACCGGCGGGACCAGAGGCCTTGGCCGCCGGATGGTCTCGGCGCTGGCCGCGAGCGGCGCCGACGTGGTCGTCACCAGCCGCGACGAAACGGCCTGCCGCGATGTCGCCGAGCAGGTAGCCAAGGAATCGGGGCGGCGGACCCTCGCCAGGGCCTGTCACCTCGGCCGCTGGCAGGAGATCGGCGGGCTGGTCGACGACGTGTACGCCGCGATGGGCCGGGTCGACATCTTGGTCAACAACGCCGGCATCTCGCCGGTGTACAGCTCGCTCGACGCGGTCGGCGAGGACCTGTTCGACAAGACGATCGCCGTCAACCTGAAGGGCCCGTTCCGGCTCGGTGCCCTCATCGGAACACGGATGGCCAGCGGCCACGGCGGCTCGATCATCAACATCTCGAGCACGGCCGCGGTCAAGCCGAGGCCCGGGTACGTGCCGTACGCGGCGGCCAAGGCCGGCCTGGTCGCCATGTCGGAGGGACTGGCCAGGGCATTCGGGCCAACTGTCCGTTCCAACGTGATCATGGCCGGGCCGTTCCGCACCGACATCACCGCCGGCTGGGACTGGGACGCCTTCAACACACGGGTGAAGGAGTTCGCGCTCGGCCGCATCGGCCAGCCCGAGGAGATAGTCGGTGCGGTCCTCTACCTAGCAAGCGACGCTTCGAGCTACACCACTGGCACGGTCATCCGGATAGACGGAGGTGAACCGTGACGAACGCGGAACTCGCCGACGCCGCCAAGGTCCGCCCCGGCGAGGACCTGGACTGGCCTAGGGTCGCCGCCTACCTGAAGGCTGAACTGCCCGGGCTCGACGGCGAACTGGAGGTGCTCCAGTTCCCGAACGGCTCGGCGAACCTCACCTACCTGCTGCGGTTCGGTGACCGGCCGCTGGTGCTGCGCCGGCCACCGTTCGGGCGCCTCGCGCCAGGTGCACACGACATGGCACGGGAGTCCCGGGTGCTGTCCAGGCTCTGGCGTGCCTTCCCGCCGGCGCCAAGAGCGCTGCTGCTGTGCGAGGACCACAGCGTCGCCGGCGCGACGTTCTTCGTCATGGAATACCGCTCGGGCACGGTGATCTGGGATGAGATCCCCGAGCCGATGCGCCGCCATCCCGACGCGACCAGGCGGGTGGGCTTCGCCGTCGTCGGCGCCCTCGCCAGCCTGCACCAGGTCGACTACGCCGGCTGCGGCCTTGCCGACCTCGGCCGGCCGGACGGCTTCGTCGCCCGGCAGGTCCGCGGCTGGCGCAACCGGTGGGAGGCGGTCGCCCACGGCGCCGCCCCGGTGGCGCAGCCGCTCATGCGGGAGGTCGCGGACACGCTTGAGCGGACCCTCCCCGCCCCGCAGCGTTCCGCGATCCTGCATAACGACCTCAAGCTGGACAACTGCCAGTTCGATCCCGCCGACCCCGACCGGGTGCACTCGGTGTTCGACTGGGACATGGCCACGCTCGGGGATCCGCTGGTGGACGTCGGGATCCTGCTCAACTACTGGCCGGATCCTGCCGACACGCAAGACGACCGGGGGATGTACCCGGACGGCCAGGAGACGCTCGGCCTGCCCGGCCACCAGGAGATCCTCGCCGCCTACGCCAGCGCGACCGGCCTCGACCTCGCCGGTATCGGCTGGTACCAGGCCTTCGCCTGCTGGAAGACGGCGGTCGTGCTGCAGCAGCTGCACGACCGTTACCTGCGCGGGGAAACGGCCGACGAGCGGATGGCCACCCGCGGGGACCGGGTCGCGGAACTCGCCGCCCGTGCCCGCCGCCTGCTGGGCAAACCGCGAAATGAGGATTCATGAGCTGGGACTTTGAAACCGAGCCGGCATTCCAGGCGCAGCTCGACTGGATGGACGGCTTCATGCGCCACGAGGTGGAGCCGGTGGACCACCTCATCAGTCACGGGTACGACATGACCGACCCGGCGCGGCAGCGGCTGATTCCCCCGCTGCAGCAGGAGGTCCGCGAGCGCGGACTGTGGGCCTGCCACCTTGGCCCGAATCTCGGCGGCCCCGGTTACGGTCAGCTGAAACTCGCCCTGATGAACGAGATACTCGGACGCTCGCACTGGGGTCCCATCGTCTTCGGCTGCCATGCACCGGACTCCGGCAACGCGGAGATCCTCGCGCACTACGGAACACCTGAGCTGAAGCGGCGCTACCTCGATCCCCTGCTGCGCAACGACATCGTGTCCGCGTTCTCGATGACCGAGCCCGCGGGCGGCTCCGACCCGACAGGCTTCACGACCACCGCCACACTGGACGGCGGCGAGTGGGTGATCAACGGCGAGAAGTGGTTCTCCTCGCATGCGCGGTTCGCCGCGTTCCTGATCGTGCTCGCGGTCACCGAGCCGCCAGACGAGTCGCCAGTGCCGTCGCACCGCCGGATGTCGATGTTCGTCGTGCCGCGGGAAACCCCCGGCGTGGAGATCGTCCGCAACGTCGGGATGTACGGGCACAGCGGCGAGGGCACCCATGCGTACATGCGCTACAACGACGTGCGGATACCCGCCGACCATATCCTTGGCGAGCGCGGTGGAGGGTTCGCCGTCGCGCAGACCCGCCTGGGCGGCGGCCGGATCCACCATGCCATGCGGACCGTGGGACTGGTCCGCAAGGCGTTCGACGCGATGTGCGAGCGGGCGCTGTCCCGCCGGACACAGGGCGAGGAACTCGCCCGCAAGCAGCTGGTCCAGCAGATGATCGCCGACTCCTGGATCCAGCTGGAGCAGTTCCGCCTCCTGGTCCTGCACACTGCCTGGAAGATCGACCGCTACAACGACTACCGGAAGGTACGGGCCGATATCTCCGCCGTCAAGGCAGCCATGCCCCAGGTGCTGCACGACGTGGCCGCGCGGGCGCTGCAGATTCACGGCTCGCTCGGCGCGTCGGAGGAAATGCCGTTCGGCGCGATGATCATGGAGTCGTTCCACATGGGACTCGTGGACGGCGCGACCGAGGTGCACAAGATCACCCTCGCGCGCGAGCTGCTCAAGGGGTACAAGCCCGCGTCCGGCCTCTTCCCGGCAACGCACCTGCCCAGGCTGGCCGCCGAGGCCCGGAGCCGTTACCACGATGTACTGGCCGAGCTGCACAGCGAGGAGGTCTGAGTTGACATCAGAAGCGGGAACGGTGGACCTGAAGCCGGGGTCGCGCTGGCGCAGTGCGGTCTGCGACACCGAGGTCGTCGTCGTGCGAGCCCCCGCCGGGCCGGTGACCTTCCACATCGGCGGCGCAGAGGTAATCCCCGCCGACGCCGGCCAGGATCGTCCTGGCCGGAACCGCGGGGGTGCGCAGCCGGACGCGGCGCTCGCCGGCGGCACCCTCCTCGGTAAGCGCTACACCGACGAGGCAACCGGGCTGCAGGTGCTGTGTGTCAAGCCGGGGGAGGGCACCATCACCGTGGACGGGCGCCCGGCGACGGTCGTGGCGCCCAGGCAGCTGCCGGCCTCGGACTGACCGCGCATGAACATCGCACTGCTGCTTGAGATGGCCGCGGACGGCGCGGGCGAGCGCATTGCGCTTGGCCCGCGCTCCGGCGGTACCAGCTACCGTGAGCTGCTGCGCCTGGCCAGGAACTCGGGGAAGTGGCTCGCGTCCAAGCCCGGCCCGCGCGCCGGGCTGCTGGACGGCAACTCAGCGGCTGTCCCGCTGCTGCTGTTCGGCTCGGCGCTCGCCGGAAAGGCATTCGTGCCGGTCAGCTACCGGCTCGCCGCCGATCAGCTGCACGCCGTGCTGGAGCGGCTCGGTCACGGTGTCCTGGTCACCGCCCCGGATGCGGCGCTGCCCGTGCCGCTCCCCGAGGGACTTGCGGTAATGGCCCGTGAGCAGTTCCTCAGCGAGGTGCGCGACGGCGCGTCGGACTCGCCTACCGGGATCCCGGCTCCGGAGGATATCGCCGCACTGCTGTTCACCAGCGGGACGACCGGCGCGCCGAAGGCGGCGGTCCTGCGCCACCGTCAGCTCGCGGCTTACATCATCGGCACCGTGGAGTTCCTCAGCGCCGAGCCGGGGGATGCGGCGCTGATCAGCGTCCCGCCGTACCACATCGCCGGGATCAGCGGGATTCTCAGCTCTGTTTACGCCGGACGACGCATCGTGCAGCTCGAGGCGTTCGAGCCGCGCGCCTGGGTGCGGCTTGTCAACGACGAAAGCGTCACGCACGCCATGGTGGTGCCCACCATGCTCAGCCGCATCCTCGACGTTCTGCTAGCAGACGGGGAACGGCTGCCGTCCCTGCGGCACCTGTCTTACGGGGGCGGACGGATGCCGTCCAAGACGATCGAGACGGCCCTGCGGCTGCTGCCGCATGTCGATTTCGTCAACGCCTACGGCCTCACGGAGACAAGCTCAACCATCGCCGTGCTCGACCCCGACGATCACCGCCGGTTCGCGGCCGGGGACGCAGCCAGCCGCCGTGGGCTGAATTCCGTCGGGCGTCCGCTGCCGAGCGTGCAGATCGAGATCCGCGGGCCAGACGGCAAGGCGGTAGGTCCCGGCGTCTCGGGCGAGGTGTTCGTCCGCGGCGAGCAGGTAGCGGGCGAGTACCTCGACGGGGGCCGCCTCAACGACGGCTGGTTCGCCACCCGCGACGCGGGTTACCTCGACGCCGACGGCTATCTCTTCCTTGACGGACGCCTGGACGACATCATCGTCCGGGGCGGTGAGAACCTCTCACCGGGCGAGATCGAGGACGTGCTCGTTGAGCATCCGGCCGTGTGCGAGGCAGCGGTCGTCGGGCTTCCCGACCCGGAATGGGGGGAGCAGGTGGTAGCCGTCGTGGTTCCCGCGGCGGGCGCGACCGCGGACGCCGCCCTCCTGCAACGGTGGGTGCGCGAGCGGCTGCGCAGCTCCAGGACCCCGTCGCGGGTGGAATTCGTCCCTTCGCTGCCGTACACCGAAACCGGCAAGTTGCTGCGCAGACAGATCCGCGACCAAATCCGCCGTGACCAGGTCGTCTCTCCCACGGCGCCGCAACGGTAATCACGCCCCCGTTCCGGATAAAAGCCTTGAATATCCCGAACGGGGGCGTGCTTACCCTTCCCCGGCACCATTCCCCTGCGGGACCACTGGCTACCAGCCTGTGCAACGCTGAGACCTATGCCAGCTACGTCCTCTCCACCGCCTGACCTGACCGCGATGCGGTCGGTCACCCCAGCGAACGGCCCTCTCCTCATCGCCGCGCTTGATCCGCCCGCCGGCACCGGGCTGATCCTGTTCCCAAGGCCGGGTTCGCTGCCCGCCGTCTGGGCCGGGCCGGTGCCCTCCGCCGGGCTGGACCCCGCCGACGCGGTCGCGCTGCTGGCCGCGGCCCGGCCGTGCACGCTGCTGCCCGAGCACGGCCTTGGCTGGTTCGGCCGTCCTGCACTGTCCGGCTACCGCCTGGACGCCGGCAGCTGTCCGGTGGCTGGGCGGGACTGGTCGCCGCTCTTCCGGCCGTCTGGCATTGAGTCCGATGGCCGCCGGGCCGTGGTCCGCGCCGAGGACGTGGCGGCCGGCCTGCGGCTGGTCACTGAGGCCGAGGCGGTGCAGGGCGGCGCGATCCGGGTCCGGCACACGCTGGAAAATACGGGAGCCCAGCCCTACGTGGTGGACCGCCTGGAGGTGGTGTTCCCGCTACCCGCCCGGGTCGGGGAGGTGCTCGACTTCACCGGCCGGCAGACGGCCGAGCGGATACCGCAGCGCCACCAGCTGGGCGACGGGCTCTGGCTGCGGGAGGGGCGCCGTGGCCACACCGGCCATGATTCGGCCACCGTCGGGGTGGCCGGGGAGCCCGGCTTCGGCTTCGGCCACGGGGAGGTGTACGGGGTGCACGTCGCGTGGAGCGGCAACACTGTGCACCGCGTGGAACGGCTGCCGTCGAGCCTGCTCGAGCTCGAGGGAGGCGAACCGCACCGCCTGCTGCCAGGGCTGACCACCATCGGTGGCGGTGAGCTGCCGCTGCCGGGTGAGATCACCCTGGCCCAGGGCGAGGCGTACACGACGCCCTGGGTCTTTCTCGCTGCCAGCCGGAACGGTCTTGACGGCCTGGCCGCGCAGTTCCACGATTACCTGCGCTCGCTGCCCGCCCACCCGCGCACGCAGCGGCCGGTGACCCTGAACGTCTGGGAAGCGGTCTACTTCCGGCACGATTTCGCTACGCTGGCGCAGCTCGCGGATATCGCAGCCGGCATCGGGGTGGAACGGTACGTGCTGGACGATGGCTGGTTCACCGGCCGCCGCAGCGACCGGGCCGGCCTGGGGGACTGGCAGGTCGACGAGGCGGTGTGGCCCGGCGGGCTGCACCGGCTCGCGGACCACGTGCGGGCCCGCGGCATGCAGTTCGGCCTGTGGTTCGAGCCCGAGATGGTGAACCCGGACTCCGAGCTGTACCGTGCCCACCCGGACTGGATCCTGTCGGCGGGCGGGCGGGTGCCGCCGCTGCAGCGCCACCAGCTCGTCCTTGACCTGACCAGGCCCGAGGTCGCCGACTACCTCTTCGGCGAGATCAGCGCCGTGCTGTCGCAGTACCCGATCTCGTACGTCAAGTGGGACTGCAACCGGGATGTCATCGATGCCGGCTCCGGCATGCACGCGGGCGCCCCGGCGGCGCACGCCCAGGTGCTGGCGGTGTACGCGCTGATGGACCGGCTGCGCCAGCAGTATCCCGATGTGGAGTGGGAGGCGTGCGCGGCCGGCGGCGGCCGGATCGACCTGGCCATCCTTGAGCGGTTCCAGCGGGTCTGGCCGTCGGACATGACCGACGCTCAGGCCAGGCAGTCGATCCAGCGCTGGACCGCACAGCTCGTGCCGCCCGAGTACCTCGGGGCGCACGTGTCCGCCCCGTTCTCACACCAGACCGGCCGGTACATGCCGCTGTCGCTGCGCTGCGCCACGGCCCTGTTCGGGCACATGGGCATCGAGTGGGACATCACCCAGGCGAGCAGCGAGGAGCTAGACCAGCTCGCCGCCTGGATCGAGCTGCACAAAGCGCATCGGGACCTGATTCACTCCGGGCGGGTGGTCCGGCTTGACACCGGTGATGACACTGCGTGGATGCATGGCGTCGTGGCGGCTGACCAGTCGACCGCGCTGATGTGCTACGTGCAGCTCGACGTGCCCAGGCACGATCAGGCGGTGGCTATGAGGATTCCCGGCCTTGACCCCGCGCGCCGGTACCAGGCGACCGACGTCACGCCCGGACATGAGGCGGGCCTAGTGAACGACCTTGCATCCGGTGTGGAGGCTTCCGGTGCGGCCCTGGCGGAGATCGGCCTGGCGATCCCGCCACAGCGGCCGCTGACCGCCGCCATCATCCTCATCCAGGGGTAGCTCCGCTTCTGCATCATGAATTCCCTACTGGGCATAGCGCGGCAGGCATTGGCGTTGTGTTTTTTGTGTTTTCTACGGATAATGGATTGATGGACTCGGACGATCTGATCCGCACTGGCGAGGCGGCAGTCCTACTCGGCTGCTCTCGTCAGCATGTCGTGGACTTGTGCGACTCCGGCAGGCTGCCGGCCGTGCGCGGGGGCGGATCACACCGATACGTGCGGCGTTCTGATGTGCTGGCCCTGGCGCGCCGCCCGCTGACACGGGAGCAAGAGCAGTCCCGCTGGCTGCACGCCGCGATCGCCAGCCGCCTCGTGGCCGAGCCCGACCTGGTGCTGGCGCGGGTCCGGGCAAACCTCGACCGATTCAGCGCCGTCCACGCCGGGACGATGGCCGCCCATTGGCTGGGACTGTGGCGCGACGCGCTGGACGCCGGACCGGACCAGGTCCTCACGGCCTTGATGTCTGAAACTCCGCAGGCCGCGGAGATGCGGCAGAACAGCCCGTTCACCGGCATCCTTCCCCCTGACGAGCGCCGCGCAGTGCTGGATTCCTTCCGGCGGCACTGGCGGGCAGGCCACGCCCAGTGACCCGCGAACAGCTCGCGCATGTGCTGCGCGCCGTGGCGCGGATTTCTGGAGAGCGCGACATCCTGATTATCGGCAGCCAGTCCATCCTGGGCAGCTACCCGGAAGATGCGCTCCCGGCGCGTGCCACCGGGTCCATGGAAGTGGACACGGCCTTCTTTACCGACCCTGACGGTGCGAAGGCGGACATCGTCGATGTCAACCTGGGCGAGTTCTCCGAGTTCCACAACGAGTTCGGCTATTACCCGCAGGGCGTCAGCGTCAGCACCGGCGTCTTCCCGGCCGGCTGGCGTGATCGCCTGGTCGTCTTCGAGACACCGGGAACCGGGCCGGGCCGCGGCCTGTGCCTGGAGCCGCACGACTGCATCCTGGCCAAGCTCGTCCGCTTCGACGAGAAAGACTTGGACTTCGCCGTCGCCCTCGTCAGAGCCGGGCTCATCAGCCTGGACGTCCTCGCCGAACGGGCAGGCACGCTCCCCGCGCACCCCGCCGTCATCGACCGCATCCAAAACTGGATCAACGCCATGCGATCCCGGTAGTGGCTGTGAATCAGGTACGCCGATAACTTGCGCGGAACGGCACTACCCGGCAAGAAGCCATCGGCCCAAACCAAACGACGCCAGGCGCGACGGGCGCTGGGGCAGCGAACGCAGGGCCGCTGAAACGAGCCGCCGCCAGCCCGTCGGGGCTGGCGGCGGCTCGGCCGCGGCTCGGCGGCCGGCGGCGGATCAGCCGTCCGACCGGCCCACCGCGCCGCTGCCTGGGTCGTCCCAGGCCAGCACCAGCACATCGCGTTGAGCGAGCACGGCGAGCGGTCCCACCTTGGCCCCGGTGAGCAGGTCGAGGCGCCTGGCACCGAGGTCGAGCTCGACCGGGCGGTCGAGGTGGCTGATGAGGAAGAGGTAGTCGCCGCGGCGGACCGCCTCCACACCATCCGGCAAGTCAGTCCACAACGTGACGCCCGCGTCCTGGCACGCCTGACCGATCAGGCGGCTGAGTGTTGCCCGGTCCGGGAGCGTGCCGACATAGAACGCTGAGCCCTGGCCGAACTGATGCCGGGTCACCGCGGCCCGGCCGCCGAGATGGCCTCCACGGAAGAAGAGCAGCGGACTTGCACCGCGCAGTTCGATAACGTCCTGCCAGAGCCGGCCGGCGGCAGCGGCGGCGGCCGTGCCTGAGCCTTCCAGGCGAACGGTCGCGCCGTCAGGCAGCGGCGCCAGTTCCTCGATGCGCAGGCCGAGCAGCTCCCGCCAGGGCGCTGGATAGCCGCCCAGGCGCACCCGGTCATGCGGATCGACGATCCCGGAGAAGAAGGTGATGAGGGCGGTGCCGCCGTCCGCCACGAAACGGCGGACGTTTTCCGCGCCCGCGTCAGTGACGAGGTAGAGCGCCGGCACCAGGACGAGCCGGTAACCGGACAGGTCGCTCTCCGGGTGGACGAAGTCGGCGTTCACCCCCGCCTGCAGCAGCGGCCGGTACACCTCGCCAAGCAGCTCGGTGAGGCGCAGGCTGCTGCTCGGATGCGAGTCGAGCTCAAGCGCCCACCAGTTCTCCCAGTCGAACAGGAGCGCTGCCTGGGCACGCACCGGATGGCCTGCGACCGGGGCGAGCCGCCGCAGGTCCGCGCCAAGGCCCACCACCTCACGCCAGACCCGGCTGTCGGTCCCGGCGTGCGGCACCATCCCGCTGTGGAACCTCTCGGCCCCGGCCGCCGCGGCGCGCCACTGGAAGGAAAGCACCGCGTCGGCGCCGCGGGCGACCGCCTGAAGGCTGAGCGCGCGGTGCTGCCCCGGCGCCTTCGGCGCGTTGAGCGCCCGCCAGTTGACGGCGCTGGGGGCCTGTTCCATCAGCAGCCACGGGCGGCCGCCGCCCGCCGACCGGGTCAGGTCGCAGGCCATGGCCGAGGCCACGTGCGCCTCGGCGTCGGCCGGGTCCGGATAGTTGTCCACGGACACCACGTCCATCCCGGCCGACCAGCGGAACTGGTCCACCGGCCGGAACAGCCCCATGAAGTTGGTCGTCACGGGCTTGCCAGGGCTGTGCGTGGCGAGCACCTCCCGCTCGGCGGTGTAGCAGGCGAGCAGCTCGTCGGAGCTGAAGTGCGCGAAGTCGAGCTGCTGAGCCGGATTGCGGAAGGTAGGAGCGGCGCGCGGCGGCTGGATCTGGTCCCAGCTCGTGTAGTCCTGGCTCCAGACCGCCCCGCCCCAGGCGTCGTTGAGCTGGTCAAGCTCCCCGTACCTGGCCCGGAGCCAGTGCCGGAAGGCAAGAGCCGACGTCTCGCAGTAGCAGGCGGAGACATGGCAGCCGTACTCGTTCCCGATGTGCCACATGGCCACGGCCGGGTGATCGGCGTAGCGCTCGGCCAGGCGCCGGGCGAGGTCGGCCGCCGCGTCCCGGTAGGCCGGCGAGCTGGGGCAGTAGTGCTGGCGCGAGCCGAAGGCCAGGCGCGTCCCGTCCGCCGTGACCGGCAGGATCTCGGGATGAGCGGCGACGAGCCAGGCCGGCGGTGAGGCCGTCGCGGTGGCCAGGTCGACCCATATCCCCGCGTCGGCCAGCATGTCCAGCACCCGGTCCAGCCAGCCGGCGGTCAGCTCGCCCGGGGCCGGCTGCAGCCTTGTCCAGGAGAAGACCCCGACCGTCACCAGGTTGACCCCGGCCTCGGCCATCAGCCGGACATCCTCGGCCCAGGTGGCTTCTGGCCACTGCTCCGGGTTGTAGTCGCCGCCGTAGCCGATGCCGCCAAGCTGCGGCAGGATTTGCCGGCCCGAGCCAGTCCGGGGTGCGCTCACAGCTTGACACCCCCCGCGGCCAGGCCGGACCGCCAGAAGCGCTGCAGCGACAGGAAGGCGATGACCAGCGGTATGACCGAGATCAGCGAGCCGATGACCACGTAGCTGACCAGCTGCGGTGCCTGGCCGTACTCGTTGTTCCAGGTGTACAGGCCGAGCGTCACCGGATACAGGTTGGTGTTGGACAGCATGACCAGCGGCAGGAAGAAGTTGTTCCAGATCGCCACGAACTGGAACAGGAACATGGTCACGAGGGCGGGCGACATGATGCGCAGCGCCACGGTCCGGAAGATCCGGCCCTCGCTGGCGCCGTCGATCCGGCCGGCCTCGATCAGCTCGTTGGGAATCGACGCCTCCGCGTAGACACGGGCCAGGTAGACGCCGAACGGGCTGACGAGGCTCGGCAGGAACACCGCCCAGTAGGTGTTGGTCAGCTCGACCTTGCTCATCAGCAGGTACAGCGGCAGCGCCAGCGCGGTGCCGGGGACCAGCACGCCGCCGAGTATGACCGAGAAGACGAGGTGCCGGCCGCGGAAGTCGTACTTGGCCAGCGCGTACCCCGCCGCCGCGGCAAGGACCGTGGCGCCCAGTGCCCCGACACCGGCGTAAAGCAGGGTATTGACCAGCCAGTGCCAGTAAATCCCGCCGTCATAGCTGAAGAGCCCGGTCAGGTTGGATGCGAAGCGGAACTGGCTGAACCAGAACCCCTCCGAGGAGTACAGGGTGCTCGGTCCCTTGGTGGAGGAGACGACCAGCCACCACGCCGGTAGCAGGAAGTAGACGGCACAGACGAACATGAAAGCGGTGGCCAGAATCCCCGACCGGCTGACCTTCGGCGCGGCGTGAGCCCGGGACCGTGCGGGGCGGACTAGCCGGGCCTCGGCACGCACCGCCATCACGCTGCCGCCCCGCGGCGCTGGATCAGCTTCAGGAAGCCGAAGGACAAGATGAAGGTGCCGACCGCGAGCACCACCGCGATCGCCGCCGCGTAGTTCGGGTTGTTGGCGGTGAATGCCTGCGTGAAGCCGAGCAGGTTAGGAGTGTAGGAACTGCTGATATTGCTGGTGATCGCGCGCAGTACCTGCGGCTCACTGAACAGCTGCAAGGTCCCGATGATGCTGAAGATGCCCGTCAGCACCAGCGCGCCGGACACCATGGGGAGCTTGACCCGGGTGGCCACCTTCCACTCGGAGGCGCCGTCGAGGCGGGCGGCCTCGTACAGGTCGGCGGGGATGGCCTGCAGGCCCGCGTAGATGATGAGCATGTTGTAACCCGTGTACTCCCAGGTGACGATGTTGGCGATGGACCACAGCGTGCTGTTGGTGCCGAGGAAATTCACCGTGCCGAAGCCGGCGTGCTGCAGTGTGGTCACGACGGGGCTCAGGCCAGGCAGGTACAGGAAAGACCAGAGGATCGCGGCGATGACCCCGGGAATGCCATAGGGCAGGAAGTACACGAGCCGGAAGAAGCGCCGGAAGCGGACCACCGCCGAGTCAAGCAGCAGGGCAAGGAGGGTGGCGAAGGCCAGCATCACCGGGATCTGGACCACACCGAACAGCAGGACACGGCCCACGCCCTGCACGAACGACTGATCGGAGAAGACCTGGGCATAGTTGGAGAACCCGGCGAACTCCGTCGTGGTGGAACCCGGACCAAGGCCGAGCCCCGAGACATGCACCTTGAGCAGGCTCTGGTAGACCGCGTACCCGATCGGCAGCAGGAAGAACAGGGCGAACAGCACCCCGAATGGGCCAAGGAACATGGCTGGCGCCCAGCCTGCCCCGCGGCGCAGCATCCTGCCCCGTGCGCCATTGGCGGTCGGGGCGGCCGTCGCCGCCCTCGCGGCGACAGGGGCCGCCGTGTCATCGATGGCCATATCAGCTCCTCTTTGTGGCTGGTCAGCATGCCCCGTGCCGGGGCGGGGCGCCCGGTCTGCTAGTCCCGGGCGCCCCTGGACGCTCAGCCCGACGTGACCGAGAAGCCCTGGGACTTCATCGTGGCGATGGTCTGGGACTGCGCCGATGTCAGCACCTGAGCGAGCGTGCCCGAGCCGCTTGCCGCCTTGCCGAAGCCGTCAGAAATCTGGGTGAAGGTCGTGCTCATGATCGGGCCCCATTGGAAGGAGGTGTTCACTAGCTGGCCGTTGGCCCGGAAGACGCTCCAGATGTTCTGGCCGCCGTAGAAGGCGACCGGCGAGTTCGCGGCGGGCAGCTGCTGGCCGGCGCTGTCGGCCGGGTAGATGCCGCCGTTGGTGATGAGGCCGTTGAGGCTCTGCTGGTTGGTGTTCAGCCATTCGGCGAACTGTGCGGCCTGGGCCGGGTGCTTGCTGTCCTTGAACACCACCGTGGTGGAGCCGCCCCAGTTGCCGTTGCTCTTGGTCGCGCCCCAGTTGGGCATCGCCGTCACTCGCCAGTCACCCTTGGTCGCGGCGGCGTTGGAGATCAGGGTGTTCTCTCCCCAGACCGCCGTCGGCCAGGTGAGCAGGGTGCCGTTGGACAGGTCGTTGTACCACTCCGCGGCGAAGTCCGGCTCCACCTTCACCAGGTGCTGGCTGATCAGCTCCTGCCAGTAGTTGGCGACCTGGGTAGAGGCGGCGTCGTTGATGGCCGAGACCCAGGTGTCGCCCGAGGTGTTGAACCACTTCGCCCCAGCCTGCCAGGCGAGGCCCGCGAACCACTGGGCGTCGTTTGCCGTGAAGGCGGCGATGTAGGCGTTTGGGTTGGCGGCGTGCAGCTTCTTGGCGTCGCTCAGGTACTGCGCCCAGGTCGTCGGCACGGCCAGCCCGTACTTCTTGAACAGGTCGCTCCGGTAGAACAGCCCCATCGGACCGATGTCCTGCGGGATCGCGTAGACCGCGCTGCCCTGGGACACCTGCCCCCAGGTCCACGGGACGAAGTCGGACTTGACGCTGGCGGCGCCGTACTGGGACAGGTCGACTAGGCCGCCGACGTGCTCGAAGTTCGGCAGGGTCGCGTACTCGACCTGGCCGAGGTCAGGCGCGTTCCCGGCCTGGAGCGCGCTGAACATCTTGGCGTAGCTCCCGGCGTTACCCGAGGTGACCTCGTTGACGTTCACCTGGATGCTGGGGTGGGACTGGTTCCACAGGCTGACGACCTTGGACATGCCAGGTACCCACGTCCAGAAGGTGAGGGTGACCTTGCTGCTGCTACTGCTGCTGCTAGCGCTGCTGCTACTACTTGAGGGAGCCGGGCTGCTGCTGCTGCAGGCCGCCAGTGCGAGGGCCCCCGCGGCGGCGGTGGCCGCCAGCAGGAGCTTGTGCCGGGACCGGGATCTGTTCCCGGTGGCTGGGGTCAACGACGTCATTGTGTGCTGCCTCCTAGACTCCTCTGGCCGCGGGCCGCGCGCTGCCAGGGCGGATAAACTGTGCCGTCCCTGAGGCCCTGCTCTGGTACGGTGTCGGGTCTCAGCGAGAGGGAGTGGCGGGCGCCGGAGGTCCTTCACTGGGGGTGAACCGGGCCCGGTCCCTGCCACGCCTGTCTCGCTAGGGACCCTGCAAGCGGCCGCCCGGCTCGCGGCGCCGGGCGATCGCTGAAAGTTTGGGAGCGCTTCCAAGCTTGTTGCCGTGGACTCTAGCAGGCTAGATTGGCGAGATCAACGATGAATTGGAAGCGTTACCAAATGAGGGTTAGGATGCCCCGGTGAGCACTTCGGCCCAGGAGGGCGCCGCGTCCCCGCGCCGACGGCCCACGATCGATGACGTGGCCCGGCTGGCCGGCGTCGGCCGCGGGACGGTCTCCCGCGTGATCAATGGCGGCCACAATGTGCGGCCGGCGGTACGCGACGCCGTGAATGAGGCGATCGACGCTCTCGGCTACTCGGTCAACCAGTCGGCCAGGAACCTGGCCCGCGGCCACACCGGATCGATTGCCTTCGTCATCTCTGAGCGCCAGGAGCGGCTGTTCGAGGACCCCAACTTTGGCCTCTTCGCCCGGACTTTCTCCCGCCAGCTGCGGCACAGCGGGCGCCACCTGCTGATAACCAGCGCCGGAGATGAGGAGGAAGAGCACTTCCTCGGCGACTACCTCACCGTCGGTCACGTGGATGGAGCGCTGTTGGCGCTGACGCACGACGAGGAGCCGCTGCTCCCGCGCTTGCAGGCAAGCAAGCTCCCGTTCGTGGTCCTTGGCAAGCCGCTTGGCTTCGAGAAGGCCTTGTCCTGGGTGGCGATCGACGACGAGAACGCGGCGTTCACCGTCGCGAGCTTCTTGGCGGGAAAGGTGGAAGGGGCTATCGGGACGGTGACCGGCCCGCTGCAAACCAGCAGCGGGCTTGAGCGCCTCGACGGCTTCCGGCGTGCGCTCGGCGACCGGTACCGCCCCGATCTGGTGGCCACCGGCGACTGGTCGCTGCACAGCGGGCGGCAGGGGACCGAAATGCTGCTCAGGAACCACCCCGGGCTGCGGGGCCTGTTCATCGCTTCTGACCTCATGGCGGTCGGTGCGATCGGGGCGCTGCGCGCGGCCGGGCGGCGGGTGCCGGAGGACGTCGCGGTCGTCGGCTTCGACGACTCTGCCGCGGCCACCATGGCCGAGCCGGAGCTGACCACCATCCGCAACCCGATCGAGCGGCTCGCCATCGAGGCCCTGCGGATCCTGGACGATCAGATCGCGGGGCGCGTCCGCTCGCCCGTCCAACTCGTGCTGGGCAGTGAGCTCGTCGTGCGTTCCTCGGCTTGAGGGGTTGTCCGGCGCGCCCCACCGCCGTCACTAGCCTGCCGCGGGGCCGGTCACCGCCAGGGCGCTCCATCGCGATGCCCTGATGGCGTTCGGCAATCCCGAATGCAGGGTAATCTGATGTCGTGGCGGAAACGATCCAGTCGGTCGAGCGTGCCGCGGCGATCCTCAGGCTGCTGGCCTCCGGCGGGAGGGCGCTGAGCCTGGCGGAGCTGGCCCGCGGGATGAACCTGCCTAAGGGCACACTGCACGGGATAGTGCGCACGCTGGTCGGTGTCGGGTTCGTGGAGCAGGATGAGTCCACGGGCAGGTACCGGCTTGGTCCTGCCCTCCTTCATCTCGGCAGCAGCTACCTGGACGTCAATGAGCTCCGCTCGCATGCCCTGAACTGGGCCGACGCGCTTGCCGGGCGCAGCGGCGAGAGCGTGTGGATCGGCATGCTGCACGAGGACCAGGTCCTGGTGATCCATCATGTCTTCCGGCCCGACGACAGCATGCAGGTACTGCAGGTCGGCATGCTGCTTGCCACCCACGCGACGGCCATCGGCAAGGTGCTGCTGGCCTTCGATCCCTACGCTGAGGCCTGCATGCCGCTGCTGGCGCTGACCAAGAAGACGATCGTCAGCGCGGCAGCGCTTGAGCTGGAGCTGGAGCGGGTGCGGGCCCGCGGCTGGGCCGCCGAGATCGAGGAGCTGGAGGAAGGTGAGGCGGCGATTGCGGCGCCGATCAGGGACCAGCGGGGCCTTGCCGTCGGCGCGATCGGCATCCGCGGCGCGATCGAGCGCCTCATGCAGGGCGACGAGGTGCGGATGGAACTGGTCTCCTACGTCCGCGACGCGGCCCGCGCCATCACCCGCGACCTGTCCCGCTGATCCCGCCTCAGGGCCGCGGCTTCCGGCGTCCCGCGCAGGCTGATGCCTTGACATCGAGCCGCATCACCGTAATCTTGAGATCGTTCGGCAATGCCGAACGATCTCACCAATGCGAGGAACTTTGCCAAGACAGGCCTACATCGCGGCAATCGACCAGGGCACCACGTCCACTCGGTGCATCGTGTTCGACCAGAACGGCAACATCATCTCCGTTGCCCAGCGCGAGCACCGCCAGATCTACCCGAAGCCAGGCTGGGTCGAGCATGACGCCGAGGAGATCTGGCAGGCAGTGCGGTTTGTACTGGCCGAAGCGATCAGCATGGCGCAGCTGGAGACCGGGCGGATAGTGGCGCTCGGCATCACCAACCAGCGGGAGACCACCGTGCTGTGGGATCGCCGCACCGGGCGTCCGGTGGCGCCGGCGATCGTCTGGCAGGACACAAGAACCGACTCGCTGCTTCCGGGCCTGGCCGGCGAAGCCGAGCTCTTCACGGAGCGGACGGGGCTCCCGCCGGCCACGTACTTCTCCGGCCCGAAGATCCGCTGGCTCCTTGACCAGGACAGTGAGCTGAGAGCCAGGGCGGAGCGCGGGGAGATCCTGTTCGGCACCATGGACAGCTGGCTGGTCTGGAACCTCACCGGCCGTCACGTCACCGACGTCACCAATGCCAGCCGCACCATGCTGATGAACCTGCGCACCCTCCAGTGGGATGACGAGTTGCTTGCGGCGCTCGACGTGCCGTCCGCGATGCTGCCGGAAATCCGCTCGTCGGCCGAGGTGTACGGGAGGACCAGCGACGGCATTCCCGTCGCCGCGGCCCTTGGCGATCAGCAGGCCGCGCTGTTCGGCCACGTGTGCTTCGCGCCTGGCGAGGCTAAGGGCACGTACGGTTCCGGCAGCTTCCTGCTGATGAACACGGGCCACGATCCGGTCCGCTCCAAGCACGGCCTGCTGACGACGGTCGGCTACAAGATAGGGCAGGCCCCGGCGGTCTACGCGCTGGAGGGAGCCATCGCGGTGACCGGCTCGCTGGTCCAGTGGCTGCGCGACAACCTTGGCCTGATCTCCACCGCGGCCGAGGTCGAGACGCTGGCCATGACGGTCCCCGACAACGGCGGCTGCTATTTCGTGCCGGCCTTCTCCGGGCTGTTCGCGCCGCACTGGCGCAGCGACGCGCGGGGGGTCATCGCCGGCCTGACGGCCTTCGTGACCAAGGGCCACCTCGCGCGGGCCGTGCTTGAGGCCACCGCCTTCCAGACGCGTGAGGTCGTGGAGGCGATGAACGCCGACTCCGGACTGGCGCTGACCACGCTGCAGGCCGATGGCGGGATGACCGTCGACAACCTGCTGATGCAGACACTGGCCGACACCCTCGCGGTGCCGGTCGTCAGGCCCATGGTCGCCGAGACCACTAGCCTGGGCGCGGCTTACGCCGCCGGCCTCGCCACGGGCTACTGGCCAGACACCGACAGCCTGCGCGCCAACTGGCACAAGGCCGCCGAATGGCACCCGGCCATGGATGAAGGAACCCGCGCGCGCGAGTACAGGAACTGGCAACGGGCCGTGCAGCGCACCCTCTACTGGACCGAGAGCTAGGCGGAAGGGCCGGCATGACGATCACCACAGCAGGAGCACGGGGCCAGGCCCTCGCTGACCTGTCAGGGACTGCCTACGACCTGCTCGTCATCGGCGGCGGCATCCTCGGCACCGCCGTCACCTGGAGGGCGGCACAGTCAGGGTTCCGCGTCGCGATGGTGGAAGCCGGCGACTTCGCCGGAGCCACGTCCAGCGCGTCGACCAAGCTTGTCCACGGCGGCCTGCGCTACTTGCAGACCGGGAATTTCCGGCTGGTCGCGGAAAACCACCGCGAGCGCCGCGCGCTGGCCGGCATGGTCGCGCCGCACCTGGTCAAGCCGCTCAGCTTCGTCGTCCCCATCTACCGGGGCGGCCCGCACGGTGCCGCCAAGCTTGGCGCGGGCGTGTTCCTCTACTCCGCACTGTCGGCCTTCGGCGACGGTGCCGGTCAGCTCATCACGCCGCGGCAGGCCGCCGAGAGGGTTCCCGCGCTGGTCACGGACGGGCTGCGGGCCGCGGCGGTCTACCAGGATCACCAGATGAACGACAGCCGCGTTGCCATCATGTCCGTGCAGGCAGCGGTACGGGCCGGCGCCGATGTGCTGAACTACGCCGAAGTCGTCGGCCTGCGCACCACCCGCGGCCGGGTCACCGGCGCGGAACTGCGCGACCGTGCAGACGGTACCGAATTCGGCATCAGTGCCCGGCTGGTGCTCAATGCGACTGGCCCCTGGGTCGACCAGTTGCGCAAGATGGAAGACCCTGGTGCATCGCCAAGCGTCCGCCTGTCAAAGGGCGCGCACCTGGTCCTACGACAGGCTGACCCATGGCGCGCGGCCCTTACCATCCCCGTCGACAAGTACCGGGTGTCCTTCGCCATCCCGTGGGAAGGGCATCTGCTCCTTGGCACCACCGATGACCTCTACGATGGCGATCCCGCCGATGTCCGCCCCACAGAGGCGGACATAGCGCAGATCCTGGACGAAGCCGGCCACGCCTTGTCCGGCTACCAGCTCCGGCGTGAGGACATTACGTACATGTTCGCCGGCCTGCGCGTGCTGCCCGGAGCCGGTCCCGGCGGGGTCGCCGAGGCCAAGCGCGAGACGGTCATTAGCCAGGGCCGCCACGGCATGCTTTCAGTCGCCGGCGGCAAGTGGACCACGTACCGGCACATCGGGAAGGTCGTACTTGACGCGCTCGCCGCGCTCCCCGGCCACCCGCTCGGCGACAGCCTCACTGCGATACCGCGGATTGTCCCGCTGCCGGGCATCGCCAGCCCCGAGGCGGTCGCCCACCGCCTTGAGCACGGCCAGGAGCAGGGGACGCCGATCGAGCCGGACGTGGCACGCCACCTGGCCTCCCACTACGGCTCAATCGCCTTCGACGTCACCCGCCTGATCCGCGACGACCCGGCTCTCGGGCAGCGCATCCACCCCGGCGGGCCGGACATCTGGGCTCAGGTCGCCTACGCCAGGGACCAGGAATGGGCGCTAACTGTCGACGACATCGCGCGCCGGCGCACCACCCTCACCATCCGTGGGCTGGACACCCCTGAGATTCGCGACAGCATCTGCGCCATCCTCGGCGAGGCCGCTCGTCCCTGAGAAGGGCACCTCTGGTGTGACAGATCCATGCCGGGCGGCCAGGCCGGCCAGCACGCCGAATCCGGCCAGCGCGGCGCTGAGGTCGGGCTGTGCATGGGCGAGTTGCCGCGGGAGGCGACGCCGAACTTCCGGAATACCTTGCACAGGTGGAAGCGATCGCGGATCTGTGCGCGGCTGGCCTGGGCGCCGGTCAGGCCAGCCGCGCCGATGTCACGATCTACCCAGCACGCTAGCGTAGTAGGCCAGCTCGATGATGACGATCGCTGCGGTGAACACGAAGGCGCCCCACTGGAAGTACCAGTGGTCGGTACCGTACACCGAGCCTCGAGGCCAGGCCAGGTTGATGGTCATCAGGACGCCGGTTCGGGCGGCGCGAGCCCGGCCGCCAGCTTGCCCAGCACCTGGGCGTGAGCGTGCAGCGTGTCGCACGTCTGCGCCCACCGGTCATACGATGCCGACGGCCAGCCATCAGGCATGACCCACGGTAACCCGCCCCCGGGTTAGAGCTCAACCACGCGCACGCGGTCAGCTGAGCAGTTCGCGGGTGATGTTAACGCTCACAATCAGCTCCGTTCACGCTAAGATCGGTGCGCGTGTTCCGCTCCGCACCGGGGCGGGGTGGGTGGCGGTGCCAGGCTCTGCGTGCTTGGCGCCGAACCGCGGGACATCCGCTGCGTTCTCGCGTTTCGCTCATCGTGGAAGGATTCGGCGTGCTCCGCCCCGTACAGATGCTTTCCGGCGCTGGTGCTGCCCTCGTCATTGCCGCGGTGCTGCAATCGCCCGCCTGGCTGCCCGCAGCCGCGGCAACGAGAGCGAGCAGCGTGGCTGATATCACCAAGCAGGTACTCGCCGGAGCAGACGTCACCCTGTCCGGGCCGTCGGTCGTCAATCTGCCGGACGGCACTACCACCTACAGCGGGGTACTGTCCGGCCACGGGACCTTGACGGTGGCCGGGCGCGGGACCCTGATCATGACGAAAGACAGCGACTTCACGTTGCCTGCGGCACTGCGGCACCAGGTCGTGACGACCAGCGGCGGCAACTGGCCGTATCCGATTGTCACCGATCCGGACCAGCCTGCCGTCATCGTCGACGTCGGCGCGACGCTCCAGTACGGAAACGGCGGCTCATCGGGCATCATCGGCAACTACCCGTACACCCAGGTGTCGGGCCTGACCCTGAACCAGAACAACATCGAGGTGAACGGCACGCTCAACCTCGACATCACTGACCGGGAGTTCAACCTGGGGACGATCAGCGGCTCGGGAACTCTTTCCCAGCCGAGGTTCACCTGGGGCTCCCCGGACCTAGCGGATGAGCTGCCGTTCACCGGCACGATCAGCAACGGCACGGGGATGAACTTCGGGAGCGCGGCGTTCCGGCTGTCGATGCCTGACGTAGCCAGGGTGCGGAACGACGGATCGGCGATCATCAGCGCCCGTGACTATACGCTCGTCCTCCCGCAGAACTTCTATCAGGACGTTTACGGCAGCGACATCAACTTCCACACCTGGCAGGCCGGCCTGATCGTGATGACCGGGGTGGACCACTACGCAGACCCGGCCCTCGACACTGCCGCGTTGGCGCACGCGGTCAACTTCCGCGGGATCAACATCGAGGGCGCGAACGTGCAGTGGGGCAATGGGACGACAGGCCAGTTCTTCCTGCCCGCGACACCGCAGGACTCCTACATCAATATCCACAAGGACGGGTCGCTGGCCTTCGACTACGACCGTCCCGTCACCCTGGACACCCCGATCTCCGGAGGGAAGTACCACCAGTCCCTCAGCACGCCCGCGCATGCGAAGATCACCATCAGCCCGACGGTCGGCAACGACGTCACCTTCGCGACGCCGATGAACTACCACGGCACCACCAGCATCGGGCAAGGTGCCGAGCTCCTGCTCGGCACCGGTTCTCCTGGCGGGGACAGCAGCCTGCTGACCGGGACCGTGCAGGACCGGATCGCCGATGACGGAGCACTGGTTATCCGGAACACCGCGACGCCGATCCAGCTGAGCGGCATCTCAGGCAGCGGGTCGCTGACCCAGGCGGGTGCTGCCGCCACCACGCTCGGCAGCGCCATCGCGTACAGGGGCGCGACGACGGTCAGCAAGGGAACGCTAGCGCTCGGCCCGGGCGCCTCGCTCGCCAGCAGCAGCGGCGTGAGACTGGCCTCGGCAGGGGCGGTGCTCGACCTTGCCCGCGCTGGCGGCCAGTCCCTCAGGCGGCTCGCCGGGGCCAAGGGCAGCACCGTCCGGCTCGGCAGCGGGACGCTGACCGTCACTACGTCCGGCGCCGCAAGCTACGGCGGGTCGATCACCGGCACCGCCGGCGGCGGCGTGATCAACGCCGGGACCGGTACGTTCACCGTGACAGGCCGTGTCACGACGCCGTCCGGGACCTTGAAACTGCAGCGGGGAACCCTCGTGCTCGGCCCGAGCGCCACGGTGCGCGTGGGTTCGCTCACCGAGGTCCGGGGCGCGAAGCTGACCGTTGCCCTGGACGCGGCCGCGCACCACGGCGGCAGCCCGGTCATCACGGCGAACGGCGCCGTGCGGCTGAGCGGCAAGCTCGCCCTTTCCCTGGCGTCGTGCCGCGCCTATCCAGCCAGGGTCACGCTGATTCATGACTCGCGGGCTAGGGCCATCGCCGGCACGTTCTCCGGGCTGCGGCAGTCGGGTGCCATCTCAGTCAACGGCCACAAGTACCTGATCAACTATGCGGCCGGCGGCGGCCACGACGTAACCCTGACCGCTGCGAGCGCACGCGCCTCCGCCGCCGGCCCCGCCCAGAGCCATGGAACGCGGCAATCGGCAAGCGGTACGCTCGCGTCCGTCACGAAGTCCGCCAGGTTGCTGTCCGGTCTCCCCGCCGTCACGGCCGCGCTGGGGCTTTTGCTCGCCACTGTCGGCGCGGTGCTACTGCTGCTGCGCTTGCGCGGAAACCGCAGGCGCGCCGTCCCCGGTCCCCCACCGCTGCGCCGCCCCGCCGCCGAGTGGGATGCCGCGCCGCCGTGGGCGCCAGGCGAACCCATGAATCCTGCCTGGCGACCCCCGGTGAACCGGCCGACCCGTCCTCCGCGGCCAGGACACTAGCGTCACGAGGGCATCGGCGCGCTCCCGGCCGAGCTCGTTTACTGCTGGGTCGGGCTTTTGTGCGAGCGCGCTGGGCCACCACATCCACCGCCAGCTCGGGCCTGACCGTGTTTAGACTCCCACTCCCGTATACGACCCTGATCATCATCATCGCCCTGGCCAGGCTGGCCGGCGTAGCGGCTGCGATCTTGCCCAGTCACCGGCGGCAAAGCTCACGTGCTGCAGGCCATCGTCACCGAATAAGCGGTCAGCTGACCCGGCCGTAGGGCCTGCGCCTGGCGGGCGACGGGGAGAGATCGGTCATCGCTGCGGTGATGATCCCCTGCAGGGCGTCGATGAGCCCGTTGGCTTCATCGGCCCAGGTCCGCCTGCTGGTGGGACGCCCTTCCGCGAGCGCGCCCTCGCGTTCGGCGCAGACGAAGACGATCAGGTGCTGCATCATGCCCCGGCGAAGCTCGGTGCTCAGGTCCGCCCCGCCGGGAAAGTACTTGTCGAGCGCCTCCCAGGTCTGCTCAAGCGAGGCAGAATGGCTGCCCTCTTCCACCACGATCGGGCGCAGGGTGGGGTTGTTCATGGCCTGGGCGCACACCCGCGCGAAGTACGAGTCCGGGCCAAGCGCCTCGAACCGGTCCGTCCACGGCCGCACCAGGCAGCCGAGGAGTTCCTCCAGTGTGGCCGAGTCGTCCAGGCCGGCCAGCATCTGCGTCCGGGAACGTTCCGCCTCGGCCGTGAAGCGGCGCGTGATCGCCCGGACGAGGTCGGCCTTGCTGCCGAAGTGATAGCCAGCCACCGAGGTGTTGCCCTGGCCGGCCGCCTCGGCGATGCGCCGGTTGGACGTCGCGAAGATCCCCTGCTCCGCGAACAGCCGCTCGGCGGTGTCGAGGATCAGCTCGCGCGTCGAGGCCTTGCCAGTGCCTGCCGACCCAGTGCTTGCCGACCCAGGGCCTGCCGACCCAGGGCCGGCGGCCCGGGTGCGGTCCGCCGTCATCCGGGCGGCGCCTGGAAGGCGCCCAGCTGTGCCAGGCGGTCGAAGTTGACCGTGCTGCCCGCCGCCGAGCCGCCGTCGACCGGCATCACGATGCCGGTCACATAGGCCGACCGGTCGGTCGCCAGGTACAGCGCCGCCTCGGCGACATCGGCGGCGGTGCCGACGCGTTGCAGCGGCCGCATGGCGGCCATTTTCTGCCTGGTCGCCGCCACTGTCGCGTCCGCGTCGGCCTGTCCCGCCACCGAGCTCGCGAGCAGCGGGGTCGTGATGTTGCCAGGCGCGATGCAGTTGACCCTGATGTCGTACTCGGCGAGGGCGATCGCGGCCGACTTGCTTGCGTGGATCACGGCCGCCTTGGAGGCCCGGTAGGTGATCACCGACCGGCCCGCGGTCAGCCCGCCGATGGAGCTGACGTTGATGATCGACCCGCCGCCGGCGGTGGCCATGTACCGGGCCGCGTGCGTGGTCCCGGCCAGCACGCCGAGCACGTTCACTCCCATCACCTGGCTGAAGTCGGCGAGGTCGTCGTCGAGGAAGCTGCGGTGCATCGTGCCGGACACGCCGGCGTTGTTCACCATCACCTGCAATCCCCCGAACGAGTTCAGGGTGAACTCGACCAGGCCACGGACATCCTCGGGGTCGGCCACGTCGACCGCCCGGAAGAGCGCCGCCGGGCCGAGTGATTCCGCCAGTTCCTTGCCGGCGGCGACGTTCAGGTCGGCGATGACCACCCGCGCGCCTTCGGCCGCGAACCGCTCGACGATACCGCGGCCGAGGCCGCCGGCCCCGCCGGTGACGATCGCGACCCGCCCCGCTAGCTCGTTTCCGTTCACGCTCCCTGCTTTCCGTCCGCCGCTAGGCGGACACCGGGGGGTACGGGGGGTCGTCCCCCGGAAGATATGCGGGTGCTGGGCGCCCGATAGGATGGCGGTTTCTGCCATCGGGCGCCCAGCACCCGCTACCAGGTGACCGGCAGGTGGTATACCCCGTACGCGATGCCGTCGTGCTTGAACTCGATCTTGTCGATACTGGTGGCCAGGCTCAGGGTCGGGATGCGGCGGAAGAGCGTCCCGTACACCACCTGCAGCTCGACCCGCGCGAGCTGCTGGCCGATGCACTGGTGCAGGCCGAAGCCGAACGCATGGTGAGCCGAGGCCGGCCGGTGCAGGTCGAGAGCGTCGGGGTCGGGGAAGACACGGGGGTCGCGGTTCGCGGAGGCAAGCTCGATGAGGATGCCCTCGCCGGCCTTGATGGTCTGGCCCCCGATCTCAATGTCTTCCTTGGCGATCCGCCGCTGTGCCATGTGGACGATGCCGAGGTAGCGCAGCAGCTCTTCCACGGCCGTCGCGGCCACCTGGGGGTCATCGGAGTCCCGCAGGATGGCGAGCTGGTCGGGGTGCTCGAGCAGGGCCACGGTGGCCAGCGCGATCATGTTGGCACTGGTCTCGTGGCCGGCCACGAACAGTCCGACCCCCATGGCGGCCGCCTCTTCGACCGTGATCTCGCCGTTGGTCACCCGCTGCGCCAGGTCGGAGACCACGTCGTCGCGCGGTTCCGCCATCCGGGCCCTGACCAGGTCGGCGAGGTAGTCGTGCTGCCAGCGGAAGGACGCGATCTGGGCCTCAACGGTGACGTCCTTCTTCATCCCGATCCCGGCCTGCTCAGAGAACGTCTTCTGGTCCTCGTACGGCACGCCCATGATGCTGCAGATCATCCGGCTCGGCAGCGGCAGCGCGATCGCCTCGACCAGGTCCGTCGGCCGGGGGCCGGCCAGCATCTGGTCGATGAGGTCGTCGGTGATCTCCTGGACCACCGCGCGCATCGCGTTGACCCGCTTGAACGTGAACGGGGCCGTCATCATCCGGCGGAATCGCGTGTGCTCGGGCGGGTCAGTGTTGAACACCGACGGGGCCCGCCGCGTCGACACCTGCTCCATGCCCGCGTGCCAGTGCGGGAACCCGGGCAGCCGGTCGTTCACGCTCACCCGCGGGTCCGACAGCAGGGCGCGCTGCTCGGCGTGTCCGGTGATGATCCACGGGGTGCTGTCGTTCCAGATCGTGACCCGGGAGACCGGGTTGCTGGCGGCCGCTTCCCGCAACTGCCGCGGCGGGTCGAACGGGCAGCCCGCCTCCCGGCTCATCGGGAAGAACGGCGCGTCGCCAGTGCTAGTGACGCCAGTGCCGGTCGCGTCCTGAGCCTGCGAAGAGGACATCGTGCTCCTTTGCCGGGCCGGGGTCAGCCCTGAACCTGGATCGCCAGCGCGGGACAGACCGCGGCCGCCCGCCGCACGTCGTCCTCCTCGCCGGCGTCGGGCGTGGCCTTGAGCAGGACGACGACGCCGTCGGAGTCCCGCTGGTCGAAGACATCGGGAGCGGCCGCGACGCACTGGCCTGCCGCAATGCAGCTGTCTTGGTCCACCGCGACTCTCATGAATGGCTCTCCTGTCCTCGGCCGCTTGACCGTGACCGTAACCCTGCTCAGTGTCTTAAGTCAACTGACTGATTCAGATGAAACTCGTTCGCTCGACATAAGCGCTGATCAAGTGGGTTTCTGGCGAAGACGACAACCGTTCGGTCAGAGAACTTTTAAATCACGTGGTTGACACCGATGCGTGGTGAGTGTTCCACTCACGTTCATGACGACTCAGACCGAACCGAGCGCGTTCTACCCGCAAGAAGGGTTCGGAGCGCCCAAGGACCGGGTGGCCTCCGGGGCCGGACCGGTCGGCCTGCCGACGGGAACGCGGGTGTTCTCCGCGGACAACCACATCTCGCTGGCCGAGGACATCTTCTACGAGCGCCTGCCGGCCTCGATGCGGGAGCACGCGCCGCGCATCTGGTATCGCGACGGCGCCTTCGAGCTCGGTGCCATGGACACGTCGTTCCTGCCGCCCCAGTTCACCCACGTGCTCATGCAGTACGACCCGCTGGAGGGGTCGAGCACCGCGGACCTGGACAGGCGGCTTGAGCAGCTCGCCGCCGACGGCGTCGACCGGGAACTGGCCTTCCCCAACGCGGTGCTCGCGCTGCTGCACTTCCCCGACAAGGCGCTGCGGGAAGCGTGCTTCCGCGTCTATAACGAGTACATTGCCGAGCTGCAGGAGCGGTCCCGCGGGCGGTTCTACGGGGTTGGCCTGATCAACTGGTGGGACGCCGCCGGGGCGACCCGGACGCTCACCGAGCTGAAAGCACTCGGCCTGAAGACGTTCCTGCTGCCGCTGAACCCGGGCAAGGACGACGACGGCAAGGTGATCGATTACGGTGGCTCCGCGATGACCGGGGTGTGGGACGCGATCGAGGAGTCCGGCGTCGGCGTCGCCCACCACATCGGCGAGACCGGGCTGAGCACCCCCTGCGAGCACAACATGATGCTGGTGGCGATGATCTGCCAGGTCGCGTCGTTCCGCGAGATGTTCGGCAAGTACCTCTTCACCGGCATCCTCGACCGGCACCCGGGGCTGAAGATCGGGTGGTTCGAGGGCGGAGTGAACTGGGTTCCGGCCGCGTTGCAGGATGCCGAGCACATGCTGGCGTCGTACCAGCACATGACCACCCGCGCCGTGGAGCACGACGTCCGGCATTACTGGCGGACCCACATGTACTCCTCGTTCATGGTGGACCCGCTCGGGCTCAGCCTGATCGACCAGATCGGCGCGGACAAGATCATGTGGTCCTCGGACTTCCCGCACAACGAGAGCACCTTCGGCTACTCACGGCGGTCGCTGTCGTCGGTCGTCGATGCGGTCGGTCCGGAGCGGGCGGAGAAGATCGTCAGCGCCAACGTGCAGGCCTTCCTTGGGATCTAGGGAGGCGAGCGTGACCGTCACTGACATTCCCGACGTCCCCGACATGGCCCGCATGCGGCGGGAGACGGGACAGAAGCTGCGTGCCTCGATGGCCCGCCACGGCGTGGACGTCCTCGTCCTGATCGGCAACAGCAAAGTCAGTTACGCCACCGGCGTGAGCTGGCCGCTTGGCGACTCGGGGCTGGCGCACGTGGACCGGCCGGTCGCGGTGATCCTAGCCGACGACCCGGAACCGCACGTGTTCCTGCCGTTCCGCGAGGGAGCCGTGCCCGGGGCGGAGCTGGCCGCGGGCCACCTGCACGACCCGGTGTACCTGGAGTACGACGAGGGCACTGAGCTCTTCGCCGGCCAGCTGGCGGAGCTGGTGCCGGCCGGCGCGGTGATCGCCGTCGACGAGCTCACCGGGGCCATGCGGCGCATACAGCACCGCTTGTTCCCCGGTGGCCTGGTCGACGCGGGGCGGATCATCAGCGAGGCCAAGGCGACCAAGACCGCCGACGAGCTTGCCTGCATGCGCCGGGCCCTGCGGATCACCGAGGAGGCCATGGCCGACGTCGAGCGGGCGCTGGCGCCCGGCGTCCGTCAGGTGGACCTGTCCGGCCGGTTCGTCCGCCGCGCGTTCGAACTGGGCGCGACCGCCAACGTGCTCGACCCGATCTGGCAGGTGATGCCGCCAAGCCGGGCGGAAGGCGTCTGGACCATCCACGGCGACCTGGCGCTGCCGCTGCTGACCACCGAGCGCGAGCTGGCCCGCGGCGACGTGCTGTGGGTCGACGTGAGCGTCAGCTGGGGCGGCTACTGCTCCGACTTCGGCCGGACCTGGGTCGTCGGCCAGGATCCGTCGCCGCGGCAGCGGGCGCAGTTCCGGCGATGGACCGAGATCGTCGACGCGGTCCACGCGGTGACGCGGGCCGGGGCGACCGGCGCCGAGCTGACCAAGGCGGCGATCGAAGCCCACGGCGACGGCACCAGGCCGTGGGTCAAGCACTTCTACCTCGGGCACGGCCTCGGGGTCGACGCGGCGGAGATGCCGTTCGTCGGCACCGACCTGGGTGACCAGTTCGACCAGAGCGTGGTCCTCGAGGCAGGCAACATTCTCGTACTCGAGCCGATCGTCTGGGAAGACGGCACCGGCGGCTACCGCGCTGAGGAAGTCATGCTGATCACCGATGACGGGTACATCATGCTCTCCGACTACCCCTTCACGCCGTATGGCGACTGAGATCCGGCCGGACGACCGCGCACTCCGCCTCGGGCGGCGGAAGCGCGCGCTGGCCCAGATGGATGCCCACGACCTCGACGTTCTCGTGCTTGGGCGGACCGCTAACGTGCGCTACGTGACCGGCACCCCCACCCTCTGGACGGCCGGCACGTCAGGGTTCGGGCCCGCCTGCATGCTGGTGCGCTCCACCGGCTCCATCCACCTGCTCAGCACCTGGGACGAGGGGATTCCCGAGGACATCCCACGGGAGAACCTGTTCGGCCTCACCTGGAACCCGATGAACACGATCGAGGTGCTGCGGCGCGTCGAGGGCGCCGCCGGAGCCCGCCGGGTGGGCACCGACGCGATGTCACCGACCTTCGCCCAGCTGCTGCCGGTCGCCTTCCCCGCCGCCGAGCTGGTCGACGGCGAGGTGGCGATGCGGGCCGCGCGCCGGATCAAGACCGCCGAGGAGCTGGCCGTGCTGCGCCAGGCGGTCGCGGTGGCCGAGACCAGCCTCGCCAAGGCGGTCGCCGAGCTGCGGCCAGGGGCAACAGAGAAAGAGCTGGCCGGGGTGCTGCTCGAGGCGGCCGCCGCCGGCGGGGTCACCACGCCCGCGGTCCAGGACGCGGCCTGCGTCACCAGCAAGGACCATCCGTGGCGGCGGGCGGGCGGTGACGGCCGGGCCAGGCCGGGTGACCTGGTCGCCTTCACCGCGGGGGTCGTCGCGCACGGCTATATCGCCGAGGTCGGCAGGACCTACGCCGTCGGCGGGGCTGCCCCTGCGGCGCTAGCACAGCGCTGCGACCGGGTGTGGGAGCGGCTGCTCGCGGCCTGCCGCCCGGGTGCCGCCGCCAGCGACCTGCTGGAAAGCTACACCGGGGCCGGCGAGGCCCTGCCGCCGATGCCGGTCGCCCGCGGGCTCGGCCTCGGTTTCGACCCGCCGGTGGTGACCGGTGGGCTGCCGCGGACCGCGCGGGAGGAGCGCATCGAGGCGGGCATGGTGCTCGCCCTCACCGGCTACGTCTGGGAAGCCGGCACCGGAGCCGCCTTCCGCCGCGACACCGTGCTGGTCACCGCCGACGGCCCGGAGCTGCTCACGTGCGCACCCGGCGTCCCCATCGGCTGACCCGATCAACTTCGAGGAGTCTCCCTTGCCCGCTGCCGCGTACCCGAGCCCGGAAGAGATCGTCGTCTACCAGAAGGACCCGGCCACCAAGATCGCCACCATCACCCTCAGCAGGCCCGAGCGGCTGAACGCGCCAACCAGCGCGGCCCGGCTGCGTTACGCCGAGCTGCTGCACCGCGCGAATATCGACGACGACGTGAAGGTGCTTGTCATCCGCGGCCTTGGCCAGGATTTCGGCAGCGGTGTCGACCTGCCGGAGTTCATGGAGACGCTGAACGGCGAGGACGACGGCCCCCGGCTGGCCGAGTACCACCTCACGGCGGACGACGACGTGCGGCTGCCCCCGGCCGACTCGTTCCGCGGCGGCGCGCAGCTTACCCAGTGGTTCGCCAATGGCCGCGGCGGCTGCCGGAGCCTGCAGGAGTTCAAGAAGATCAGCATCGTCGAGGTCAAGGGCTACTGCTACGGGTGGCACTTCTACCAGGCAGGGGACGCCGACCTGGTGATCTCTTCCGACGATGCGCTGTTCGGGCACGCGTCGTTCCGCTACCAGGGCTGGGGTCCGCGCATGTGGACCTGGGTGCAGACGATGGGCCTGCGGAAGTTCCAGGAGATGGTCTTCACCGGCCGCCCGTTCACCGCGGCCGAGATGAACGACTGCAACTTCCTCACCAAGGTCGTACCGCGCGACCAGCTTGAGGCGGAGACCGAGAAGTACGCGCTGGCCTGCGCGCGCAACCGGCCGACCGACACCGTGTTCCAGCAGAAGCTCTTCTTCGAGCTGTACAAGCAGTTCCAGGGCGAGCAGCTGGGGTCAATGCTGACTGGCCTGTTCGAGTCGCTCGGGCGCTACGCCCGCCCGGACCGGACCGAGATGATGCTCGACAAGGACGTGTTCGAGCGCGGGCTCACCAACGCGGTCAAGGACAATGACGCGCAGTTCCCGCCCGACTTCCGGCTCAGCCGGTCTGGCCGCGCCAGGACCGACGTCGAGCGCCCGTCATGAGTGAGGCCGCCGCCCGCGGCCCGCTCGACGGCTACCTGGTGGTCGACCTGTCAAGCGGGATCGCGGGCGCGTACTGCACGCGGCTGCTTGCCGACGGCGGGGCCGCGGTGGTCAAGGTCGAGCCGCCCGAGGGTGACGCCCTGCGCAGCTGGACCGCCTCCGGCGAGGTGCCGCCTGCCGGCCGGGACGCTCCGCTGTTCAGCTACCTCGCGGGCGGAAAGCAGAGCGTGGTCTTCGGACCGGACGGCGAACGGGCAGCCGCGGACCTCGACGAGCTGCTCGATCGCGCGCACGCCGTGGTGTGGTCGCCAGGCCCGGCGGGCGGGGTGGCCGGCGACAGCACCCCGGCGTCGCTGCTGTCCGCCCACCCGCACCTGGCGGTGGCCGCGATAACGCCGTTCGGCCTGAACGGTCCGTGGCAGGACAGGCCCGCCACCGAGTTCACCCTCCAGGCCTGGTCCGGCGGGATCGTCGGCCTAGGCCGCGGCGCGCCCGACCGTGCGCCGGTGCACGTGGGCGGCCAGGTGGGGGAGTGGCTGTCCGGCGTGTACGCGGCCATCGGCATCCAGGCCGCGCTCGCCCGCGCGCGCCAGACCGGCGCGGGGCAGCTCATCGACCTGTCGATGCTCGAAGTCGCGGTGCTGTGCCTCACCTACTATCCGGTGACCTTCTTCGAGACGCTGCACCGGCCCTGGCGGTCCGAGCGCTCGCTGTTCCAGCCAGGCGTCGCCGCCGCCAAGGACGGTCTGGTGGCCCTCGGGTGCGGCACCGCTCAGCAGTGGTTCGACCTGTGCGCCATGGTGGGTCACCCGGAGTGGATCGACCCCGCCAAGCCGGTCCGCATCGGCGAGCTCACCGCCCAGCGCGCACCGGAGCTGCGCGAATGGGTCGCCGACCACACGGTCGCTGACACCAGGGACCTGGCCACCGCTTTCCGCATCCCGAACGCGCCGGTCAGCAGCGGCGCGACCGTCATCGAGCTTGAGCAGATGCGAGAGCGCGGGGTTTTCCGCCGCAACCCGACGGATGAGTTCCTGCAGCCAGCCGGGCCGTACCGGCTGTCGCCTGATGTGCTGCTCCCGGCGCAGCCGGCCCCGCGGACCGGCGAGCACAGCGGCACCTGGCGGGACACCGCCGCCGCGGCGCGGCCGCGTCCATGTGGGTCCGCCGCCGGAACCCAGCTGCCGTACGCCGGCCTGCGGGTGCTCGACCTGACCGCCTTCTGGGCCGGGCCGTCCGCCACGCACATCCTGGCGATGCTCGGCGCGGAGGTGATCCACGTGGAATCCACCACCAGGCCCGACGGCGCCCGCATGATCGCCGGGATTCCGGTAACGGAGGACCAGTGGTGGGAGAAGTGCCCCATCTTCCGCGCGCTGAACACCAACAAGAAGAGCGTCACGGTTGACTTCCAGACCGAGCGCGGCCTGGAACTGCTCAAGAGGCTGATCGCCAGCAGCGACGTCATCGTCGAGAACTACACGCCGCGGGTCCTCGACCAGATCGGGCTCGACTACGACCGGGTCCGGGCGCTGCGCCCCGACATCGTGATGGTGCGCATGCCGGGGTTCGGCCTAACCGGCCCGATGCGGGAGAACCCGGCGTTCGCCTATGTCATCGAGGATGCGGCCGGCCTCACCTGGCTGACCGGATACCCCGACGACAACCCGGTCGAGCCGTACTCTCTTGGCGACCCGAACGCCGGCCTGCACGCGCTCAACGGCCTGCTGCTCGCCCTCGAGCACCGGCGCCGCACCGGGCAGGGCGTCCTGGTGGAGGCGGCCATGGTGGAAGCGGCCATCAGCATCGCCGCCGCGCAGCCGATCGAGTTCTCCGCGTTCGGCGCCCTGCTGCAGCGCGACGGCAACCGGGGGCCGCTTGCGGCGCCGCAGAACCTGTACCGGTCGGCCGACACCGACGAGTTCGGCCGCCTGGACGCTTGGGTCGCCGTCGCCGTCGCCACCGATGAGCAGTGGGCGGCGCTGGCCGGCGCCCTCGGCCACCCGGCCTGGGCCGCCGACCCGGAACTGTCCGCCGCGGCCGGCCGCCGGGCCCGCCACGATGTGATCGACGAGCACCTCGCGGCCTGGTGCGCGGACCGGACAAGGGACGAGATCGTCGAAACGCTGTGGGGGGCAGGGGTGCCGGTGGCGAAGGTGATGCAGCCGCATCGCCAGGCCGAGCTGCCGCCGCTTCAGGCGCGCGGCTTCTTCGAGCTGACCGAGCATCCGGTGGGGCCGCCCGCCAGGCAGAGCACCATTCCGATGCGCCTGTCCGACGGCCCGGCCCGGTTTCACCGCAGCCCCGCGCCATTGCTCGGCGAGCACAACCACGAAGTGCTCACCGAACTCGGCGTAAACGCGGCCGAGATCGCCGAACTCGAGGCGGCCGGGATCATCGGACGAGCGCCGAGGATGAGATGAGGCACGATGACGCGCAAACCCCGCTCACCGCCCCACCCGTTAATCTGGCTGCGGTACGGGATACCCGCCGGCGTCAGGCAGGAGGCCAGGGACAGCGTGAGTCAGCCGAGTAGCCCGGAGGGAAAGGGACAGGCAAGAACGCTCATTCTCGACGCCGCCGAATGGCTCTTTGCCGAGCACGGGATCTCTTCCGTTTCCAATCGCCAGATCGGCGCCGCCGCGGGCCAGGGAAATACGTCGGCGGTCGGGTATCATTTCGGCTCCAAGGATGAATTGATCCGTGCCCTTATTCGCCGGTTCGACGGAGAAGCCGAAGTTTTGCGCACCGCTATGGTGAACCAGATCGGTGATTCGGCAGAGCTGCGGGAATGGGTCCGGTGCCTGGTTTTCCCCTACACGGAAACGCTGGCGGCACGAAGGCCACCGACCTGGTACGCGCGCCTCAACGCGCAGATCATGGCGGACCCGGTACTGCGGAACATCCAGCTGGAGGAGGCCGTTTCTGCGTCGCTGCAGCAGGTCATCCGCGGTCTGGAGGTCTCCACGCCTAAGCTGCCCGCCACTGTCCTCCGCGAGCGCGAGCTGATGGCGGGCCACATACTCATCCAGACCTGCGCCGATTTCGAACGCGGTCTGGCGGATGCCGCCCCGGCCAGCGGAAAGACATGGCGAAAGGTCGGCAGCGGACTTGTTGACGCCCTCGTCGGCCTTTGGTCGGCCCCGGTCTCTCGTTAATTCGCATCCGGGCGGCGCCGGATTGCCTGAGTAAATCGCACAGTAGAGACAAGAAAGCACTAGAGACGAGGAGGTCTCACATGTCGGAAGCACCGTCGAGCATGGTCGATCGAGTCGTCTTGATCCTCAGCATCTTCGAGCGCTCCTCCGCCGAGGCCCTGACCGCCGGACAGATAAGCGTGCGCAGCGGCATCCCCCGCTCATCCGTTCACCGGATCTTGTCGCAGCTGGTCTGCGCCCGCTGGCTCAATCGGCACGAGGACGGGTACGCCCTCGGGCTGCGGATGTTCGAAATCGGCAGCCTGGTCGCGCACCGCAGCCGCATCACCAGCGCCGCGCGACCGTTCATCCACGAGCTCACGGAACGGACCGGCCAGGTAGTGCACCTGGCCGTCCTCGACCAGCAGGATGTCGTCTACCTGGACAAGGTCGCCAGTGCCTTTGCGGATAGGGCCTTTGCCGACACGCTGCCCTCCCGGGTTGGCGGGCGCCTCCCGGCCCACTGCACCGCGGTAGGGAAGGCGCTGCTCGCGTACTCCCCGCTGGCCACCGTCAGCGAGTACCTCGCGACGGGCCTGCGGCGGCGGACGGATGCGAGCCTGGCGACGCCTGCCGCTCTCGAGGCGGCGATCGTCGGCATCCGCAACTCGGGACACGCAACCGACCGGGACGAGGCCGTGCCTGGTGTCGCCTGCGTCGCCGCCCCGATCCGCAACTTCGACGAAGTCATCGCCGCGGTCTCGGTCTGCGGGCCTCGTGACCAGATGCGCGCGAAGGACCTGCCGCCGCTGGTCATGTGGACCGCGGCCGAGATCTCGCGGAGCCTGATGACGGTCGTTTCACCGCTCGCCCTGGCTGGTCCTGCCCGCTGACCGCCGCCGGTCAGCCATGTGGCGGCCAGTGTGACAGGCCGAGCCGGTCACGGCTCGGCATCGGGGGGTACGGGGGGTCGTCCCCCCGGGAGATACGGCAGGGTTGCGGGCCCGATACGATGGCGGTTTTTGCCATCGGGCCCGCAACCCTGCTCGGCACCGGCCATGTGCAGGGCGGCGATGTAGCCGAACACCGTCGTGTTGGCGATGCTCGCCCCGGCGCCCGGGTACGTGCGCCCGAAGACGGAGGCCGCCATGTTGCCAGCCGCGTACAGCCCGGGGATCGGCTGGTTGTCGTGGTCGAGCACGCGGGCGTGCTCGTCGCAGATCACGCCGCCCATCGTGCCCACATCCCCCGGGTAGATCGGCACCGCGTAGAACGGCGCCTCGGCGACCGGGCCGAGGGAAGGGTTCGGCCTGTGCCCGGGGTCGCCCAGGTGCTTGTTGTACGACGAGACGCCGCGCCCGAAGTCCGGGTCGGTGCCCGCGACAGCCCCCTCGTTGAAGTGGCTCACGGTGTCGGCGAGAGCCTGCGGATCGAGGTCGGACAGCCGCGCCAGGTCTTCGATCGTGTCGGCCCGCTTGATCCAGCCGTCCGCCAGCCACTGGTGCGGTAGCCGGCCTGGTATCACCGAGGCGAGGTCCCGGAACTTGGGCATGTGGTTCACCCATGGCACCGAGCGGCGGTAGGCGTCGTCGAAAATAAGCCAGCAGGGGACGCTGTCGTTGGCGTACATGGCCCGGCCGACCTCGACGTAGGAGTTGGCCTCGTTGACGAACCGCTTGCCGCGGCTGTTCACGAAGATGGCGTGCGGGTACTGCCGTGCGATCGTCAGCGTGGACCCGCCCATCTCCTTACGCGGGGACGGAAGCCAGATCGCCTCGTCCATGTACTCGGTCTTGGCGCCGAGCGCGATCGCCGCCGCCAGCACCTCGCCGGTGTTAGCCGGGTTGCCCCACGTCCACTGGCCGTCGCTTGGCTGGGTCGCGGCGGTGTACTTGAGTCGCATCTCCGCGTTGCGCTCGTACCCGCCGGCCGCCAGCAGCAGGCCGCGGCGTCCCCTGATCAACACCGGCGCCCCGTCGCGGACGGCGCGCACGCCGACGACCCGGCCGTCCTCCACCGCCAGGTCTTCGACGGCGGTGCCGAGCCAGATGGGGACGCCGCGGTCGAGCAGCATCCTCGTCATCTGGCCCGCGAACGACTTCCCGTTGGTGAACAGGTCCTGCCCGCGCATCCGCGACACGTACGTCCGCAGCACCACGCGCGCGGTGGTCAGGAAGGATGCGAGCGTGTGCGTGAAGCTGTTGAGTGTGTGTATCTCGAGGGTGGTGACGGCGAGGCCGACGCCCTCGCCAAGGCCGTGGATGATCCGCGGCCGCCATTCGCCGAGTTGCCTGCCGTCCCACGGAACGCCCTCGACCGACCGGCCTGCCGCGCTGCCGCCCGGGTAGTTGTCGTAGTAGTCGGAGTATCCCGCGCAGCGGTACAGCTTGAGGCCTTGCTCCTGGAGGAAGGAGATCATCCGCGGTCCGTTGGTCAGGAAGGCGCCCCGCCTGGCGGCCGACGAGGGCTCGTCGGGATCGCCGATCACGGCCTGCAGGTAGTCAAGGCCGTCCTGATAGGAATCCTTGATGCCGTCCGCCTTCATCAGCGGGTTGTCCGGTATCCAGAGCATGCCGCCCGACATGCCGGTGGAGCCGCCGACGACCTTCTGCTTTTCCACGATCACTGGCTTGAGCCCGGCCGCGTGGGCCGCGAGCGCGGCGGCCAGCCCGCCGCCGCCGCTGCCCACGATCACGATGTCGAAGGACTCGGCACCGGAAGATTCGGTCTGTTCAGCCATGAGATGTCCACCTCGGTTGCCCATTTGCGTGCTGGCAGATCACATCTTGGGCAGTCTCTGGCGGCTTCGGTAGATGCGCGCCCGCTCAGTGGGGCACTTATCGCGATTCCGTGGGACCGGGAAGCCTGGCGTCCGTGTCCGCGCATCCGGCCGCGAGGACCCTTGACGGACGGGGTGCGCCGTTATATCACGACTTATTACAAGACGTGAATTTAGGAGCCCGCCATGTTCACGCGGCCGATCCCCGTCGGCCGTGGTCCGCCACGCCGCTCGGAACGACGGCGGATCGCCGCCGGATTGCTCCGCCATGCCAAAGCTCCCGGTTGAGCCGCGGCACCCCGAACAGCGCAGGCGACGACGCCCGTCTTCGTTGGCTTCGTGGCCAGGCAACGCACGCTGTCGTTCCGCTGAATCGCGTTCCGTCGGCTGACGGGACGCGCGTGCCCGGGAAACGGTGGAAGGGACCGCCCGGGCCGGGAATGAGAAGTGGGAGTAACGGAAATGGGATCAGTTCACGTCCCGCGGCTGGCTTGGCCCCGATGGGCCAGGCCGTGGCGGGCCCGCGGCGGCCGCGCGGCACTCGCGGTAGCGACTCTGGCCGCGCTGGCACTTGTAGGCGGCGTGCAGCACGCCGCCTACGGTGCGACAGAAGCCCCCTACGGCGGGACCGCGGCGGCGGTGCCCGGCACTGTCCAGGCGGCCAACTACGACACCGGCGGGCAGGGCGTCGCCTACAACGTCACCGCCGTCAATGGCTCTGCCAACGGTTACCGCTCCGACGGCGTCGACCTCGAAACCACCGCCGACACCCAGGACACCACCCCGGCCGGCGGCCCGTACGACATGGGCTGGACCACGCCGGGGCAGTGGTTCAGGTACACGGTCAACGTCGCGACGGCTGGCACCTACTCCGTCGCCTTCCGGGTGTCGTCGCCTTACGGGATCACCGACGCGCTGCACATCGCCAATGCCGCGGGCACCAGCCTCTCCGGCGTCGTCGCCGTCCCGAACACCGGCGGCTACGAGACCTGGACCACCGTCACCGCAAGCGTCACCCTGCCGGCGGGCCAGCAGACGCTCACCGTCGACCAGGACTCCAACGGCTGGAACTTCCACTTCATGACCTTCACGCTGACCTCATCAGGCGGCGGTGGCGGCTCGGGAGGTGATCAGCCATTCGGCGGTACGCCGGCGGCCGTGCCAGGCACGGTTCAGGCGGCGAACTACGACACCGGCGGGCAGGGCACCGCCTACAACGTCACCGCTGTCAACGGCACCGCCAACGGTTACCGCTCCGATGGTGTCGACCTTGAGGCCACCGCGGATACGCAGGACACCACCGCGGCAGGCGGCGCGGACAACATGGGCTGGACCGGCGCAGGACAGTGGTTCAAGTACACCGTCCAGGTAGCCACCGCCGGGACCTACACGGTCAGCTTCCGGGTGGCCGCGCCGGGCGCGGTTACTGACGCGCTGCACATCGCCAACTCCTCCGGTACCAACCTGACCAGCGCGGTCGCGGTCCCGGCCACCGGCGGCTACCAGGCCTGGACCACGGTCACCGCCAATGTCACCCTGCCGGCCGGCGCGCAGACGCTCACCGTCGACCAAGACGCCGCCGGCTGGAACCTCCACTACCTGGCCTTCACCTCAGGATCGAGTGGCGGCGGTGGCGGCGGCCCGACCGAGTACTGCGGCACGCAGGACCTCGCGCTCGACCAGCCGACCACGGCCTCCTCGACCTATTCCGCTAGCGGCAACCTGGCACCCGCCGCCACCGACGGCAACCCGGGCTCCCGCTGGGAAAGCGCGTACACCGACCCGCAGTGGCTTGAGGTCGACCTCGGGTCCCAGACCCAGATCTGCAGCGCCAGCCTGCTCTGGGAGACCGCGTACGCCTCGGTGTTCCAGATCCAGGTGTCGGCCGACAACGCGAACTGGAGCACGGTCTACTCCACCACAACCGCCACCGGCGGGAGCGAGTCGTTCACCTTCTCGGCGACCGGCCGCTACATCCGGGTGTACGCCACGAAGCGGGCGACCCAGTGGGGCGACTCGATCTTCGAATTCGACGTTTACGGCCTGACCACCACCGCCCCGCTGACCGGCGGAAACGGCAACGGCGGCAACGGAGTCTGCCCTTGGGTTGGTTCCACCGCGTCGGTCGCGAGCCGGGTCCAGCAGGTGCTCAACACCATGGACCAGTCGGAGGAGTTCACCATGCTTTCCGGCGACGGCGGCTCGTCCTACATCGGCCAGGTCGCCGCCATCCCCAACCTGTGCATACCGGCGATCAACATGCAAGACGGCCCGAACGGCGTCGGTGACGGGACGGGCGGCGTGACCGCCTTCCCCGACGGCGAGAACGCCGCCGCGACCTGGGACCCGGCGCTGATCCAGCAGGAGGGCACGGCGGTGGGCGCGGAGTTTGCCGGCAAGGGCGTGAACGTCTCGCTCGGCCCGACAACCAACCTGGTCCGCGACCCGCGCTGGGGCCGGACCTACGAATCCTACGGCGAGGACCCCTACCTGGCCAGCCAGATCACCTCGGCGGAAGTCACTGGCATCCAGAGCCAGGGCGTGATGGCCATGGTCAAGCACGTCGCCGCCTACGACCAGGAGCAGTACCCCAACGGCAACAACAACGAGACGGTGAGCCAGCAGGCACTGCAAGAGCTCTACCTGGCGCCCTTTGAGACGTCCATCAAGCAGTCCGCGCCGGCCTCGTTCATGTGCTCCTACGCCGTGGTCAACGGCAACGCCTCCTGCCAGAACGCCTACATGCAGATAGACGGGCTGGACACCAACGCGAACTTCGGCGGCTTCATCACCTCTGACTGGGGTGGCGACTACAACAACGTCGCCTCGGTCGAGGGCGGCATGGACATCGGGATGCCGTTCCCCGGTTCGATCCCGACCGACCTGGCCAACGCGATCACCTCCGGCGCGCTCAGCCAGTACACGATCAACGAGGCGGTCGGCCGCATCCTGACCCAGATGTTCGCCTTCGGCATGTTCGACAACCCGCAGGCCGGCTCCCTCTCCGCCACCGTCACCAGCGCGGCGCACCAGCAGACCGCGCTGCAGCTCGGCGAGGAGGGCACGGTCCTGCTGAAGAACAACGGCATCCTGCCGCTCAACCCGGCAGGCACCGAGTCCATCGCGGTTATCGGCACCGACGCCGGCGCCGGGGTAGAACTCGCCGGCGGCGGCAGCGGCACGGTCACCAGCTCGAACACGATCTGGCCGATCACCGGAATCCAGAACGCGGCCGGGCCGAACGTCAAGGTGACCTACACCCCGGGCAATGACAACGGCACCACCGACATCCCGCAGGCGGTCGCCGCGGCGAAAGCCGCGACTGACGCGATCATCTACGTCAACGCACCGGAGGGCGAGGAGACCGACCTGACCACCCTCGACCTTTCCGCTGCTGACGAGTCGATGATTTCTCAGGTGGCCGCCGCTAACCCGAACACCATCGTGGTGATCAACAGCGGCTCCCCGGTGGTCATGCCATGGCTTAACAGCGTGGCGGGCGTGTTCGAGAACTGGTACGGCGGGCAAGAGACCGGCGCCGCGATGGCCGCGCTGATCTTCGGCACCGTCAACCCGTCAGGCAAGCTCCCTGTCACGTTCCCGTCCGCCCTTAGCCAGGTCCCGGCGCAGACCACCGCGCAGTGGCCGGGCACCTCGACCGGGGTCACCTACAGCGAGGGCGTGGACATCGGCTACCGCTGGTACCAGTCGCACAACATCACGCCCGCGTTCCCGTTCGGGTACGGGCTGTCGTACACGTCCTTCTCCTTCTCCAACCTGAACGTCGGCGCGTTCAACGCCAACGGCCGCGCGACGGTGACCGCTACGGTCACCAACACCGGGTCGAGGGCGGGCGCGGACGTGGCGCAGCTGTACGTCGGCGACCCGGCCGCCAGCCAGGACCCGCCCGAGCAGCTCGCGGGCTTCCAGCGCGTCACGCTCAACCCCGGGCAGAGCGCGACGGTCACCTTCCCGCTGACCATCCACAACCTGGCCTCGTGGTCACCGGCCGACAACGCCTGGGAGGCACCGGCCGGCACCTACGGGATCTCGGTCGGCGACTCCTCGGTCAACCGGCCGCTGACCGGCTCGACCAGCCTCACCCAGAAGCTGACCGGCCAGGTCGCCGCGGGCACCTCGGGCGCGGGCGTCGCGCCGGCCAACACGGCGGTTAGCGCGAACGTCACCCCGAACTCGGGCGTGCCGGGCGCGGAGACCGTTGGCGTGATCAACCCGCAGGGCTACAGCAGCCCCAAGGGTGCCGGGGTGTCCTTCACCATGCAGGCACTGGACTCCAGCTCGTCCGCCGGCCTCACCTTCACCGCCACCGGGCTGCCGCCGGGCATCACGATCGCCTCGAACGGGACGATCTCCGGTTCCGGCAGCACGGTCGGCGCCTACACGGTGACGGTGACAGCGACGGACACGAGGGGAGTCTCCGGCACGGCCACCTTCGTCTGGTCCGTCGTGCAGTGACCGCCGGTGCTCCGCTAGCGGGAGCACCATAACCGAACAGGCCGGGTAGAGTCCGGACTCCAGAACGGGTGCGTGGCTTCGCGTACCACGGGAACCAAGCACCCGTTCTGAGCTGCTGCGGTACCTCGGCCGCGATCCCCACTGGGGCGGCGCTCGGTAGGCGGCCGCCCGATCGCCCCGGTCAGCAGGGCAGTGCGGCGAGTCGCCGTCGCAGCAGGCGGCTCTCCGCGTCGTCGTGGACGAGCGCGAGGGCGCGCTGGTAGGCGGCGCGGGCTTCGGCGCTGCGCCCCGCCCGGTGCAGCAGTTCCCCGCGCGCCGCGTGCAGGTAGTGGAGGTTGTCCAGGGAGAGCCGGTCGATGATCTCAAGGCCCGCGTCGGGGCCTTCGGTCTCGGCGATCGCGATCGCCCGGTTCAGCTCGACCACCGGGGATGCGGTGCGGCGGAAGAGTTCGCCGTAGAGCGCGGCGATCTGCGGCCAGTCGGGTTGCTGCTCGGCGTGCAGGGACGCGATCCCCGCCTGGATGACGTAGGGACCGTGGCCGTGCAGGGCCAGTGCCTGGTCGAGCACCGTGCGGCCTTCGCCGATCTTGGCGGTGTCCCACAGCGAGTGGTCCTGGTCGGCGAGCAGGACCAGGTCGCCGTCGCGGAACCGGGCGTCGCGGCGGGAGTCGTGCAACAGCATGAGCGCGAGCAGGGCATGCGCCTCGGCCTCGTCCGGCATGAGCTCGACCAGCGCCCTCCCGAGCCGGATCGCCTCGCTCGCCAGGTCTCCGCGGCCCCCGTAGCCCTCGTTGAAGATCAGGTAGATCACTGCGAGGACCGCGGCGAGCCGGTCGGGAAGCAGATGGCCGGCGGGCACACGGAACGGGATGCCAGAGACCTGGATCTTCTTCTTGGCCCGGACCAGCCGCTGCGCCATCGTGGCCTCGGGCACCAGGAACGCGTACGCGATCTCCTCGGTGGTCAGTCCGCCGAGCGCGCGCAAGGTCAGTGCCACCTGGGCCGGCATGGCCAGCGCCGGATGGCAGCAGGTGAACAGGAGCTCCAGCCGTTCGTCGGGGAACGCGGTGTCGTCAAGTGCTTCCATCTCGGCCTGCCTGGTCTGCTCGACGGCGAGCAGCCGGGTCTTCGCGGCCAGCGTCTGATCGCGGCGAATACGGTTGATCGCCCGGTTGCGTGCCGTCGTGATCAGCCACGCTCCCGGGTTGGGCGGAGTCCCCTCGCGCGGCCAGCGGTCGGCGGCGATCGCGAATGCCTCCTGGGCGGATTCCTCGGCGAGGTCGAAGTCGCCGAGGAATCCGATCAGCGTGGCGAGGACACGCCCCCACTGGTCCCTGAAGACCTGCTCAAGATCCTGCACCGCTAGTCCAGCGGGCGAATCTCGACGGCTCCGCCGAGGCGCGCCGCCGGAATGCGCGCGGCGAGCGCGATCGCCGTGTCCAGGTCGTCGGCCTCGAAGAGCAGGTAGCCGCCGAGCGCCTCCTTCATCTCCACGTACGGGCCGTCGGTGATGATCGTCTTGCCGTTTTGCACCCGCACCGTCGTGGCCATCTCCGGTGCCTGCATGCGCTGTCCGGGGGTCACCCCGGGGGTCTGGCTTATCGCCTGGTAGTCGGCGAAGATGGCCTTCCGCTCCTCCTCGGACAGGCCGGCCCAGGCCTGCTGGTCCTCGGGCGTGGGCGTGCTGCCTTGGTTGATCAGCAGCAGGTAGTTCATCGGGCTCCTCCTTGTTAGCGCCACGGTCGCAGCTTAGACAAACGGGCACGCGTGAAATCGACACCGATCAGCGGCAGCGAGGTGTCGATTCTGGCGCCCTCCGTTTGTCTCACCCGTGAAAGCGGCGAGACCGCGACAGTTTCCTAGGAGGAAGTCTTGCAAGCACGGATGAAGAACCCGGCGATGATCCTGGGCGCGATGGAGCCGATCCAGGCGCTCTACAAGTCCATCCACCAGGGCGGGGTGGCCCCGGCCACGCTCGAGCTCGTGCACCTGCGGGCCAGCCAGATCAACGGATGCAGCGCCTGTGTCGACTCCGGCACCAAGTCCGCCCGCAAGTCCGGCGAGACCGAGGAGCGCCTCGCCGCGGTCGTGGCCTGGCGGGAGGCGCCGTATTTCACCGACGCCGAGCGAGCCGCGCTGGCGCTAGCCGAGGCGGCTACCCGGCTGGCCGACCGGTCCGACCCGGTGCCCGACGAGATCTGGGACGCCGCCGCCGGCCACTACGACGAGAAGCAGCTCGCCGCGATTGTCTTGATGATCGCGGTTACCAACCTGTTCAACAGGCTCAACGCCACCACTCATCAGGTCGCGGGGGCCTGGGGCTGACTCGGTACCGTTCACCAGCCCCCGAGCCGCGTGTGGCGGCAGGGGGCTGGTGACTTCCCTGGTCCGCGCCATATCCCATTCCAGCGGCTGTCTCGGGCATGAGGCTGACGTTATGGCCGGGCTTATAGGCCTTTTCGGGCTAAACCAGAAACTCCCCTATGCGCTGTGCGGCGTCCGCTGACCACCGGATACGCTTTTTCCAAATCAGGCGCGACCTAATGGAGGACGCGGCATGGCGCAGAAGATTCAGACGCTGTTTATCGATGACATCGATGGCGGCGAAGCGGAAGGCACCGTTCGGTTCGGCCTTGACGGCACGGAGTTCGAGATCGACCTGAATGCCAGGCACAGCAGCGAGCTGCGGAAGGCGCTGGAGATGTACATCGTGCACGCCCGCAAAGTCGGGAGTGTAGCCAGGCGCGGGCGCGGCAATCGCCGTGGCGGTGCCGGTTCCATCGACACCGCCAGGGCCCGTGAATGGGCCAGGGAAAACGGTTACGACATCAAGGAACGCGGCAGGATCCCGGCCGATATCGTCGCCAAGTACGAGGCGGCAAGGGGAGCCTGACCCTGCCCGACACCCCGGTCGCCTATCCTGCCGTCACCTTCACGCACCCGCAGAGCGTAACTCTCGGGATTTCGCCGGAATCAGGTGATGACCTCTCACCGTCCCTGCGGTGAACCTGGACATGCTGATTCGGCGATTCGAAGGAGATGCCATGTCCAGGGCTGTCAGGTACGACGAGTTCGGCGGGATCGACGTGCTGCGGGTCGACGAGGTGGAGCGGCCGGTGCCCGGTGACGGACAGGTCCTCGTGCGGGTGAAGGCGGCAGGCATCAACCCCAGTGAGGCAGCCATCCGAACGGGTGCGGTTTCGAACATCTTCCCCTCCACGTTCCCGTCCGGGCAGGGCAGCGACCTCGCCGGGATTATCGAGGAGGTCGGTGCCGGAGTCAGCGGATTCGCGCCAGGCGATGAGGTGATCGGTTTTAATCAGCACCGGGCCGCCCAGGCCGAGCTGGCGCTCGTTGAGGCTGGCGACCTCACGCGCAAGCCGGAGAAGCTCTCCTGGGAGGTGGCCGGCAGCCTGTACGTCGTCGGCGTAACGGCGTGGGGGGCGGTACACGCCGTCCAGCCCGCGGAAGGCGAGACCGTCGTCATCTCGGGAGCCGCTGGAGGCGTCGGCTCGCTCGCCGTTCAGCTTGCCCGCCGCACCGGGGCCACGGTGATCGGACTGGCGAGCGAGGGCAATCACCAGTGGCTGAAGAGCCACGGCGTGATCCCGGTCGCCTACGGTGACGGCGTCGCGGACCGGATCAGGGCCGCCGCGCCCGGTGGCGTCCACGCCTTCGTCGACACCCACGGCGGCGGGTATGTCGAGCTGGCCCTGGCCCTCGGTGTCCCGGCCGACCGGATCGACACCATCGCCGACTACGCGGCGGCCGCGAAGTACGGGGTAAAGACCGACGGCGGGGCGGAGGCCGGGCCGGGCGCCGGGATCCTCGCCGAGCTGGCCGGCCTGATCGCCGACGGGCAGCTCGAGCTGCCGATCGCGGGCGCCTACCCGCTGGCGCAGGTCCGCGAGGCCTATACCGAGCTCGAACGCCGCCACACCCACGGCAAGATCGTCCTTAGGCCCTAGCGCACCGCAGAACGCGAACGACAGGAGTCCGACATGAGTGAACCGGTTGACTGGAACACGAACATCGTCGCAGAGTTCCGCGCCAACGAGGGCAAGGTTGGCGGGCCCTTCGAGGGCGCTCCGATGGTCCTGTTGCATCACCGCGGCCGCAAAAGCGGTCGGGAGTACGTCACCCCGACGATGTACCTGCCCCACGAGACCAACCCGGACAGCATCTACGTCTTCGCGTCAAAGGCTGGCGCGCCGGCCAACCCGGACTGGTACGCCAACCTGACCGCCGCCGGAGACGGCACCGTCGAACGCGGAAGCGAGACGTACCAGGTGACCGTCGGCGAATTGACCGGCGCGGAACGCGACCGTATCTACGCCGAGCAGGCGCGGCGCTACCCGGGGTTTGCCGAGTACGAACGCCAGACCGCTGGAGTCCGCACCATTCCCGTGCTCGAACTGAGCCGCGCATAGCCCGTCCACGAGTGACACGGCTGTGACATGGGCTTGTCCTCCACGTTACATACTCATTATACAAAGTATGTTCACGAGGAGGATGAGTCTCCATGCCACTGTTCGACGTGTCACGTTCTCGCGACAAGCGGCAAGATGCCCGAGAGCATACGCCGCTGGCACCGGTGCCCGACATCCCGCGCAAACGGCTGCGCTACGAGGAGATGATCGCGTTCATCGAGCGGCTGGTCGCCGAGAGCAACCTGGTGCCCGGCGATCTGCTGCCGACGCAGGCGGAGCTCGCCGAGGCGGCCGGCGTCAGCCTGATCACGGTGCGCCGGGCGCTTGAGGAACTGGAACGGGCGGGCAGGGTCAGGCGCCACCAGGGCGTCGGGACGTTCCTAGCCAGGCCCCGCATCGTCAGCGCGCCTGGCAGGGCGGGCGGCCTGCTCGGCACGCTGCGCCAGGCCGGCGACGACACCGAGCCCAGCCCCCGGATCGGCACCCGGCTGCTATCGCTGCGGCGCGGCGTTCCGTCCGCCTCGCTGCGCGGCGTGCTTGAGCTCGGGGACGGCGCGGAGGTCTGGGAGATCAAGCGCCAGCGCCTGGTGAACGGAGAGCCGAAGATCCTGGAGACCGCGGTCATCCCGGTCGCGCTCGCGCCGTCACTGGACCGGTTCACCGATGACCTCACCGGATCGCTGTACGAACTGCTGCTGCGGCAGTACGGGCTGGAGGACGAGGCGGAGGAACAGTACCTGGAGGTGACCGCCGCCGACGACGAGGAGCGGCGGCTGCTCAGGTTGCCATCGAAATCGCAGGTGGTCCGGCTGCGGGGGCTGTCCACCGACCAGCGCGGGGTTCCGTTCGACTGCTTTACGCAGGTGTACCCGGCCCTGGAGTTCGGCTTCTACATATCCGGGGGCACATCGCGCGGATTGTTCGGCAAACCCGTTCAAGAGGGATGGAACGTCACATATGACCGATAACCGCCTGGCCGCCGGAGTGCTGTCCACCAGAGATGTGGTGGTAATGGCGCTTGCCAGTTCCGGGCCTACGCAGAGCGTCGCCGTAAGCCTGGCGGCGATCCTCGCCACCGTCGCCTACGCCGGCTTCCTGCCGATCCTCATCTGCTTCATCCCGATGCTCGGGATCGCGATCGGGTACCAGCGGCTGAACGCCTGGCATTCAAGCGCGGGCGCGACATACTCCTGGGTGGGCCGGGCGCTGAACCCGCACGCCGGCTTCCTCGCGGGCTGGCTCATGCTGATGTACTACACGGTCGGCACGACCTCGCTGACCGTCCCGCTCGGCACCTACATGCTCAGCTTCTTCAGCGACTCCGCCGCGAACGACAAGTACGCGGTCGCCGCCGTCGGCACCGCGTTCAACCTGATCGTGCTGGCGGTCGCGGCGCGCGGCGCCGCGATCTCGGCGCGGTTCCAGTGGATGTGGGCGCTGTTCGAATACGCCATGATTCTCGGCTTCTGCATCGCGGCGATCGTCGGCATCTACGGCGGCGGCCTGCACCACACCGTGCACATCGCCGCGAACTGGTTCACGATCAGCGGCGCCGGGGGATTCAAGGCGCTCATCTCCGGCATCCTGCTGGCCATCTTCCTGTACTCAGGCTGGGACACCGCCGCGTACGTCAGCGAGGAAGCCAAGGGCAAGCAGGCCGGCAAGGCCGCGGTGGCCAGCGTCGTCCTGCTGTTCGGCATCTACGCCGTCGCGGTGCTCGCCTTCCAGGGCGTCGCCCCGATGAACGACATGCAGAACAACGCGGGCAACATCCTCGCGTTCGTCGGCGACAAGATCGGCGGCGGGTTCTGGAAGAACGTGATGATCGTCGCGGTGCTTGGCGGAACCCTCGCCTCGCTGCAGGCGGCGATTGTCAGCTCGGCCCGCATCTCGTTCGCCATGGGCAGGGACCGGGTGATCCCGTCCTGGTTCGGTCAGGTCAGCGAGAGGTACCGGACGCCGTGGAACGCGACGATCCTGCTCGGCCTGCTGAACGTGGTGTTCCTGTGGGCCTCGACGCTGATCAGCACGATCGGCGACGCGCTCGGGGACATCGTGGCCACGCTCGGCCTGATGGCGGCGATCTTCTACCTGCTTACCGCGGGCACCGCGGTCTGGTACTACCGGCGGACGATCACCAGTTCCGCTGCGAACTTCGTCCTCGGCGGCGTCCTGCCGGGACTGGGGGCGGCGTTCATGGCCTTCGTGGTGATCTACTCGATCGCCAGCGGGTCGCTGAACGGGGTCGAGGAGGCCTGGGGACTCGGGCTCACCCTGGCAGGAGTGATCTTGTCGTTCGTCTCCGCCCGCACTGGCAAGGCTCAGTTCTACCGCGATCCGTCCGTCAGCCACGGCGACACCGTGGAGGCCGAACTCGCCGCTCTGTCGGAAGGAGCCTGAGCTCGACTAGGGCTGCGCCTCGCACATCCGGCGACGCTGTTCGCTTAACCGCCGACCACTTTTCGCATCTTTGCTTAACCGCCGACCACATTCGCGTCCGCTTTGCACCCTTTATCCCACGGGCGGTTAAGCAAAGCCGACAGACCCGGCCTCGGCAGCCCGCCGACCCCGCGTGCCCGGCTCATACCGGGGCGCCCCGTCCTGCTGACGGGGCGCCCCGGCGCTGAACCTTTCGCTAACTAGGCCCTGCAGGGACCGGTGAATTCGGGGTTCGGCATTGGCGCACTGATGATCGTGCCGCCATAGCGGGCTACGTTAGGCGTCCCGTACTGGGCGTCCCCGCCGAAGTCCGCGACGGTCTTGGGCTGGTCGTTGCCGAAGTTCCACACGCAGCCGGCGCTACCGTTGCCGTTGCCGTTCTTACCGGCCCGGCTGAGCGACCAGAACGGGTAGAACTTGGCGCTGATCGGCGGGACCGTGCAGCCTGCTCCGGTGGAGACGTCGCAGAGGTTCGAGGAGCCGCCCACGTCGGTCTCGAACTGGACCTGCGGATACGTATGACCGCCGGATGTGAACGGCCCGGCGTACTGGAAGGTGGTCGGGTAGCGGCCGCTGCCGTTCGGCCAGTCCGGCAGGTACGACTGCCCCTCGAAGTCCAGGTCGCCGTTCTGGAACCGGTTCTGGTAGCACTCATTGGTCCGCGCCGATTCCGTGGCGGGCACGCCGTTGATCACCACCGGCCGGGTTCCCTGCTGGACGCAGAAGCCGTCGGCGAACTCGCACAGCGCACCGCTGGCCGCGTTGTTGGTCGGGCAGGCCACCGGGCCGCTGGTGCCCTGAGTCGTCGCGTTCTGGCAGACCCCGGTGTTCGGGTTACACGGGCCCTCACCGGTCGCCTTCTTGCCTTCCGCTCCGCCATTGCAGGTGTCATAGACGTTCGGGTCGCTGTAGGACTGGCCGCCGGTGAAGCTGGCGCTGAACGGGTCCTGGTTGCTCACCGAGTTGCAGACCTCGCCGTGGCCGATTTCCTGCTGCATCAGCACGCCGCCCTCGAGCGCGGCCCAGGGCACCTGGTTCTGCTGCTGGGCCGAGTTGTATTCCGCGTGGAAGGTGAATGGAGTGCCCGAGCAGTCGGCGATGTTGGTGTTCATGAAGCCGTTCGCCGCGCTCGCGGTCATGAATCCGGTTCTATGAGTGGTCAAATCTGTGACCGTCGTGGTGAATCCCGACGGCGGGTCAGAGATGGAAACCACCAGCTCATCACCGGGGTTGATCATCAGCGTGCTGGCATTGGGCATGAACGAGCTCACGTCGGCCAGCTGCGGGCTTGGCGGACCGGAGGGAACCCCGTTGGTCTGCAGGTAGGCGAAGTTAACCGGCTCAATGCAGTTGCCGTTGCAGGTGGCGAAGCCGAAGGTGCACGCCAGGCTGTCGATGGTCAGCGCGGCGCACCACTTGGTGGCGCTGCAGCTCGTGCTGTCGACGAACGGGGTGTATCCCGGCGGGTAGAACTGCAGCTCCATGAACGCCGAGCCGGCCCCATTGGGATCACTGATCAGCCCGCTGTTGGTGTCGCTGTCGGGCGTGCACGGGTTCTGCGGGTAGGACTTCGGGTCGCACAGGGGGAGCCCGAACCAGGGCGCGACCGACAGCTGGGCGTAGTCGACCACGCTGCCGTTCGCGGTGGGCGGCGCGGCGGGGTCCTTGGACATCTTCATCAGGTAGGTCATCGTGTTGCCCGACCCCGGCTGGCTGGAGATGAACTTCGTGCTCGGCTCGTCGTGGCCGACGTACCAGCCGTTGTCGATAAACCGGTTCGCCTTGCCGTTGCTGACCGAGATCGGGTCGGTGCACAGGTCGCCGGCCAGCTGCCGGACGCTTTCGTAGCTGTTGCTCCACCCGTTGCAGTCGAGCTCGTTGACCTGGTTCGGAGCGATCGCTCCGCTCGCCGCCGTCAAGGCATTGCCCGCGGCAGCGGTCGGGGTCGCAACGGCTGAGCCGCTCACAGTGAGCTGGCAGATGACCGCAACGGCCATCGCCGGCAGTAGGAATAGCCGCCACCGCCGCCAGCCCGCTGGCAGCGATTTGTGTCTGGATTTCGCTGGGGAAACCCGCGACGACCATGGAGTTCGCATACGCGTCGCCTTTCCGCTCGCGCGTGCCGCCGCCCACAATGATGACGGGGACTGCGGTCACGCCGATGTGACCGTCCCAGATGCGAGACGCTTCCCGCGCATTTAACAATGGCCGGAAAATCTGGTCAATGGGCAATGTTAACTAGATGTTTTTACGCCCAGACAGTTCGCCGCGTCAGTCACATCCGTCATGCAAGTCACAACCGTAAATCGGGGGGAGAGGCGAAAGTGCCCCTTAATCAGCCCTGATCCTGATGGAATGACCTTTCCGCTTTTGCTTTCGGTGGCGCACGGCGATATCAAACTTCTGGTCTTTTTCTGGGCCTTTTCTGACCTGGCTATGCCTATTGTTTGCAGACCTTGATGGTCAGGACCCGCGCGGCCGCACCAGCCCGGCGTCGTAGGCGGGGACCGCGGCCTGAAGGCGGTCGCGCACGCCGAGCTTGCCGAGCATGCTCTGCACGTGGCTCTTCACCGTGGTCTCCGCCAGGTGGAGCTGCGTGCCGATCTCGGCGTTCGACAGCTGCGCCAGCTCAATCCCCTGCAGGAATGGCCGGGCAGTACTGGCCGGCCACCTCCGTGGTGATGAAGGCCGTGCCGGGCATGGAGGCCCGGCTCGGCATACGGCTGCGCTTCGAGGAGGCGTTCGGCACGTTCACCTCCTGTGAAGCGGCCGCAGGCGACGGGCTGCAGTACCAGATCGCCGTCATCATCGAGGCGTCCGGGCACGGGTATGAGGATCTCGGGCCGCCGCTTGGGCAGGCGGCCAGCATCCATCGCCGAGCGGGACCTGACCGCCGCGGGCTGGGGGCCGTTCAGGGTCTCGCAGGGGGTCTGGGTGGCCGGGGCGCACGACGGGGTCAGCGCCAGCTTCGACAACGACCCGTCCGCCACCGAGTCGGAGCACTCCTTCGCCACCGCGCTGCTGTACCTGCTGGCGGGCGCCTGCGTCATCGTGCCCGGCGCGGTGGCTACCGCCCCCGGCGGCGGCAGCCAGGCCGGGGGCGGCAGCCAGGCCGGGGGCGGCCCGGACGGGGGCCCGCCGCCGGGGGACGTCTCGGCCGGCGACGGCCTGCCTCCGGTCCGGGACTCCTACCGCCTGGGCCCGGGCAGCGTCCCGTCACTGGCGCAGTAGACCTGCGCCCGGCCGGCCGCCGGTGAGCTGCCGCAGAACGCGGCGGCGCCGCACGGGGCGGTTCTCTGCAGGAGGGGGACGCCGTTGGTACGCAGCACGTGGCGGACATCCATGATGAGCGGGAACACCTCGCGGTTCCAGTCCTCGCCTTGCTCGTCCCAGGCCCGTTGCTCCGCTTCGACCGCTGTCCTGTCTTCGGCGAACACGCGCTCGGTGAAGCGCCGGATGAGTGGCCAGGCAAGGTGAATAGCGCCGGGGACCGGCGGCTTCTCAATCATGAGCAGGCCGTAGACGTGGTTGGTCCGCTGGTCGGCATCTTCCGGCACGTAGGCCACCCAGAGGGAGAACGCCGGAAGTTCGGCGTTCTTCGGGACCAGCTGGAGGGTCTGGTACGGGTACGTGGTGCGGATCGTGATGACGTCGGGTGATGCGCTGCCGCCGATGCCCTTACTGGCGAGCAGGCCAGCGCCGCGGTTCTTTTTCCCTCCGGCATGAGTGAACAGGTACCTGGCCTCCACCGAATGCGGGCTGGTGTCGTAGCCGAGGAGCGTGGGCTGGATTTTTCCGACGATGCCGCGGTGGAGGAACTGGTGGTTCATGTCCAGCAGGTTCTCGTGCATGAACGAATAGTGGCAGCTGACCGTTCGGGAGAACGTCATGGTCTTGTGCTTAGCGGAATCGAACTCCGGGAGTTCGGGCAGCGCCGCTTTGTCCGCATTCTGCGGATCTCCCGGGAAGACGAACACCAGGCCGTAAGCTTCCCGGACCGGATAGGCGCGGACGCCCCGCGGCGGCCGGGCGGCATCCTTTGGCAGGTACGGTATCTGCGAGATGCGGCCATTACCGCGATAGGCCCAGGCGTGATAACAACAGCGGAGTGCTTCCCCCTCCACGACGCCCATGCTCAGCGGTATCTGGCGATGAGCGCACCGGTCCTCCAACGCGTAGACCGTGCCGCTGGCCCCGCGGTACAACGCGATCCGCTCGCCGGCGAACACGGCGGCGAACGTCTTTGTCCGCCGCACGCTCGCCGATGCGGCGACCGGGTACCAGAAATCCGGATTAATCCCGGTGCGCCGAAGGTCAGTGAGGGCTCCGGAATGGTGGTCATGCGAGCGGCCCAGTGCTGTCACCGATCCGGCCGGCATCTTCCCATCCTGTGCAGGAAGTGTCTCAGACATGCACCTTTCCCTTGCGTGTAGCGTAACTAAGATGGCCCCCGCCCCGCATGAAAGAATAATGACACGGATAGCTGGCTCCCGCTGCCGCGGACCGAAATGGCATCCCGGCCGTTGTCATTTGTGAATACGCGTGCCGTTGGCTATGAATATTGAGGGATATGTTTATCGATGAAAGCCATTACAGGAGCCCGCGGTCGCGGGCGTAGATCGCCGCCTGGGTGCGATCGCGCAGGCCGAGCCGGGTCAGGATCCGGGAGATGTGGTTCTTCACGGTTCCCTCGCTGAGGTACAGCCGGGCCGCGATCTCCCGGTTGGTGGCACCGCGCGGATGAGCCGCAGGACATCCACCTCGCGCGCGGTCAGCTCCTGCCCGGCCGGGCCGGGCTCGGCGTCCGCCTGCGCCGGGTGGCGGGCCAGGGCGGACGCCAGGCGGCCGACCGCCTGGGCGCCGAACTGGGCGACCCCGGCGTGCGCCATCCGCACGGCGCTGGCCAGTTCCGCGGCAGGCAGGTCCTTGAGCAGGTAGCCGGCGGCCCCCGCCCGCAGCGCGCGCACCACGTAGTCCTCATCGTCGAACGTGGTCAGCATGATCACCTGGCAGCCGGGCAGCACCCGCCGGACCTGGGCCGCCCCCAGGACGCCGTCGGTGCCCGGCATCCGCACGTCCATGAGGATGACGTCCGCGGCCAGCGCCAGCGCCTGCTCGACGGCCTGCGCGCCGTCGCTCGCGGTGCCCACGACCGTGATGCCCGGCTGGATGCCAAGCAGTGAGGCGATCCCGTCGCGGATGAGCTGCTGGTCATCGACCACCAGCACCCGAACCGGCGCGCCGCCGGGGACCGCCGCGTCCATCAGCGCCCGGCAACGGTAGCGGGTGCGAGCTGGGGGACAGCCACGGTCACCGTGGTCCCCTCGCCCGGGATGCTCACGATGTCCGCCCAGCCGCCTGCCAGCGCTGCCCGCTCCCGGATGCCGAGCAGCCCGAAACCCGGCGGGCAGGCCGGCCCGAAGCCGCGCCCGTCGTCGGCGACGACGAGCCGCGCCTCGCCCGCGCCGAGCGCGAGCGATACCGACACGGTCCGCGCGCCGCTGTGCCGGCGCGCGTTCGTGAGCGCTTCTTGCGCGCCCCGGTACAGCACCGTGCTGGCGGCCGGGCTGAGCGCGGCATCATCGCCGGTCACGGATAGGGTCACCTGCGGCTGGCCAGGCCCGGCCTCCCTGATGAGGTCGGCGAGCATGACCGGCAGCGCCGCTGGCGCCGGGCCCGCGCGCAGGGCGCGAACCGACAGGCGCACGTCGCCGAGCGCCTGGCGGACCGAGGAGCGGGCGTCGGCGAGCGCCTGGTCGGCCGCACCGGGGTCCCGGTCGCGGAATGCCGCCGCCTTCTCCAGCTGGACCGCGATCGCGGTCAGGTGGTGGCCCAGGCTGTCGTGGATGTCCCGGCCAGCCGGGTCCGCTCGGCCTCTGCCGACAGGGCGGCCACCTGGGCGGCGTAGACCTGCTCCGCCACCGCCACGCTGGCCATCGCGATGGCCAGCACCAGGCCGACGGCGAACATCAAGACGTCGGACAGGTAGGACGCCTGCGTGTACCAGTGCGGGACCCGCAGCATGAACCCGGCGACGAGCAAGGTCAGGCACACGGCGGCGAGGACCAGGCTCACCGTCCGGCCGAAGGCGAAATAGGCGGCGAAGGGGACAAGCAAGAACAGCACCCGGGATTCACCCGACGGATCAAGCGCCGCCGCCGCGACGAACAAGCCGAGCCGGGCGGCCAGCAGCGCGGCCACCTCCGCCCGCGAGCCGCCAGGCGCCGGCCACCTCCGCTGCATGGCCTCCAGTGCGAACAGCAGCCCCATGACGGAGACGAAGCCGGCCACCCGTGCCGCGGGGACGTGATCACCGCCGAGGCCGAGCGCGCTGTAGTACAGCCCGGCGGCCAGCACCACGCCGTAGATCATCGGGGAAACCCAGCGCGGCGCGATCCACCCGGCAGTCACCTCTACAGGCTAAATCGCCGGCGGCCCGCCGGGCCACGCCGGGCCGCGAACTAGCCAGAAGGCACGTGCCGAATGGCGGCGGGCTCGCCTCAGGTCCGGCCGCCCGGCACTTCCTGGCGCGGCCCGAGCGCTCCTACCGTCGGGCTTACCGACCAAATGAAAGAGGTGCCTGCCTTGTCCCCACAGCTATCCAGGTTCAGCGCTTTGTCCGGCGTCCTGTCCGGCCTGCTCCTCGCCGTCGCCGGTGCGGTCAGCGTCTTCACCGGCAAGACCGCGGGCGCGGCGTTCGTCATCGCGCTGTCTCCGGCGCTGGCGCTGCCGCTTCTTGTCGCCGTATACCAGCGGCACGCCGCCGCGGCGGGAGCGTTCGGGGTGGCCGCCTTCGGCACCAGCCTGATCGGCCTTGGGCTGTTCGGCGGCGCGGTGTTCGTCAAGGACACCACGCTCTTCTACCTCAGCACGGCGGTCCAGGATCACCTCAAGCACGAGCCGACGATCGTCGCACTCCTCGGCGCCGCAGTGGTCTTCGTGGCGGGAACGGTGATGTTCGGGATTTTCCTGCTGCGTACCCGGGCCTGCCCGCGGCTGCTTGCCTGGGCCTACATCGTGTGCCCTTCGCTGCTCGCGCTGCTGTCGCCGCTGCACGACTCACCGCTGCAGAACGCCAACCACGCCCTGGCCGGGGCCACGATCGCCTGGCTCGCGCTCATGCTCTGGCGGACGGCGCCGGACATCACCATCCCGGGCTCCGAAGTCAGGCATCCTGCCGGAAGTACGCGGCAGGCGTGACCTGAGGGCCAGCGCCCCCACCAGGGTGACACTCAGCGGGGGAGCAGCGGCCCGCAACCGTTCGGATAAAAAATCTTGAATATCCCGAACGGTTGCGTGCGCTGCCCCTCAGCCAGGAACCACGTTGGTTACGGCAGGGTGATCCGGGCGGCGAGCCCCAGGTACTCGCCGTACCGCTGGGCGGCCCTGTCGAGGGCTTCGATCTGCGCGGGCGTCAGGGCGCGGTAGGGCCGCAGGTCGAACCGCACGTGGTCGCTGGCGATGCTGCGTCGCATGGCGTGCGGGGACCGGTCAGCCCGAGCAGCCAGCCGACCTCGGCCTGCACAAAATGCCACTTTGTCCGTTAACGGCATGTACTGACTGTCACGGATCCCGGTGCACGGCCACTACTGGACCGACGTCTTCCCGCCCATGATGATCATGGGCCTTGGCCTGGTATTCGTCGGCGTCCAGATCGCCGGTACCGACTCGGGTGCGATGTAGCGCTCACCGACCCCGAGGGCAGGTCGGACGTGTCGAGGGCCGACTTCGCCGTCGCCATCCTCGACGCTATCGACAGCCGTGCGCACGACAGGGCCCACATTAGCGTCGCCTACTAACCACAGGTAATGGGACCTCGAGGGTCGGGCCGGGACCAATAGGAACGGATTGAGCCGAAGAGATCCGCGCACTTATTCTTCGCATATGGATGGGTTAGCGACATCGCGTGTCGTCTCTCAACTTAGGGGGTCCCGTTGACTGGCGAGGAAGGCAAACAGTCCAAGGCCGGGCAGTGGTACCGCAAGGCCGCCGATGCGGGCCGCGCGTTCGCGATGAACGACCTCGGGGCCCTGCTGGGCCGGGCCGGCAGACCGGCCGATGCCGAGCAGTTGTACCGCAAGGCAGCCAGCGCCGGGGACTCGCTGGCGATGTACAACCTCGGGGCCATGCTGGCCGACCAGGAGGGCAGGCAGGCCGAGGCCGAGCAGTGGTACCGCAAGGCGACCGACGCTGGGGGCGGGCGGTAATCATGACATGGTTGCCATCACCATCGGGCATGGCCCTGCACTGCTAGACCGTGTGTCAGCGCGATCGGAAGCCGACGGTGACCGGCCGGGTCTGCCGAGGCTGGTCCTCGGGACGGTCCAGGTCCCGGTCGAACACCCGGCTAACCGAGTTGCCTGCCACGTCCTCGAGGACGGGATCGACGACGAGCTGGTGAGATCCGGGTGCCCAGGCCCGCGACGGCGCCAGCTGCCATGACTGCTCACCGCGCCCGATCGACGGCGTGCCGTCGACTGGCCGGCCGTCCGGCCCGCTCACCTGCAGGCACCGGGCGAGCAGACCGTGATCGAGCGGGCGGTCGAAAGTGACCCGCAGCGGCTCGGACGTTCCGGCGGACGGGGCCGTCAGCACCCAGCGGCCGGGATCGACATGGCGGCGCTCTTCGCCGCCGACGTGGTACCGCCGCTGCGCGGGAGCCAGCAGGGGGAGTCCCTGTGAGCGCCGCGGCTGGGAAACCGAACTCACAGGCTGGACTTGACGTCTAGCTGCGACGCGATGAGATCGGCCCAGGCGTCGCTGGCAGGCCAGTTCCGGTGATCACCGTAACGGCCACCGGTGGCAAGAGTGCCTGGTGTTGTCCTGTTAGCCGGTCAGCGCCTGCAGGGTGACGAAGCCATAGCCGCGGGCGCGGAGGCCGTCGATGATCGCTGGCAGCGCGGCCGCGTCGAGGGTGGTCCCGTCGTCTGGGTTGGAGCCCAGGTGCATGAGTACGATCTCGCCGGGCTGGGCCGCGGCCAGGACCCGGTTGGTGACCGACTGGACGCTCTGGCCGCCGGAGGTGCCTTTCCAGCCGAGCGAGTCCACGGTCCAGCGCACCGGCACGTAGCCGAGGCGGTTGACGTCGGCGAGCACCCGGCCGTTCACGTCACCGAAGGGGAAGCGGAACAGGGGCCGGGTGTCGGCGCCGTTCGCCCGCAGGATGGCCTGCTGCGCGCCTAGCACCTGGGCGGTGACCTGGGAGTCGGTGAGCTTGGTGAAGTTGGGGTGGCTCACCGAGTGGTTGCCGACCAGGTACCCGTCCTGGATGATCGCGTTGGCCTGGGCGGGGAAGTCGCGGACCCAGTTCCCGGTGAGGAAGAAGGTCGCCCGGACGTTCTTGGCCCGCAGCGTCGCAGAGATGGACGGCAGCCCCGCCGCGTTGGAGCCTGCGTCGAAGGTGAGCGCCACGACCTTGGAGCCGGTGGGGATGCGGGTCCAGTCGGTGCCGAGCAGCCCGCTTGCCGGGGGCGCTGGAGCCGACGGCGTCCACGCCCGGGTAAAGCCGGACCAGCCGCCGGACCGCCAGGTCGCGGCCCAGACCGCGTTGTCGGTGCCGCGGACCGCGACGTCAACGCCCGGTGCGGGCGATCCGGCGGCCGCCGGGCCGTCGATGAGCACGCCGCCCACCTTGCGCCAGCCGCCGAACGCGCCCGCGGTGCCCGTGTTGGCCCACAGGGCGTTGTCGGTGCCGCGGACGAGTACCTGCACGCTGCCGGGCATCCGCGCGGCCGCGGGCGCGCTGTAGGTCGTCCCGCCGAGCCGCTTCCAACCGGACCACCGGCCGGCCGACAGGGCGTCGCGCCACACGGCGTGGTCCGTGCCCACGGCGTACACCTCGACGCTGCCGGGCGCCGTGCTCACCGCGGCGGGCGCGGTGACGACCCTGCCGCCCAGCCTGGTCCACGCGCTCAAGGCTCCGCCTGGTGCCCTGGCCGCGGCCAGCACCGAGCCGTCGGGCCCCCTGATGACCGCGTAAATGCGGCCGTCGCTCGCGCCAGCCAGCGCCGGGGAGGCTGACATGCTGCCGCCCCAGCTCTGCCACGGACCCCAGATCCCGTTGCTCAGCGTACGGACCCACAGGGCGTTGTCGGTGCCGCGGGCACCGACCATCATCGTCGAGTTCCCGGCGACGGCCGCGGACGGAGCGCCGATGATCGTGCCGCCGAGGCCGGCCTGCGCGGACCAGGTGCCATTGCGCACCGTCCGCAGGTACACCGCGTCACCCTGGCCCCGGTAGAAGGCGTAACCGCTGCCCGCCGGATCGACGGCCAGCGCCACCGCCGATCGTGCCGCCTGGTTGGCCGGCACACTGGCCAGCGCCGGCCGGCTGGTGCCCGGCATCACGCCGAGCCCGAAGGCTCCGGCAGCCACGCATGCCGCGGCAATCCCCATCTTGCGAGAGCGGGAGAAAGAAGACTGAACTGAGGACACGACCGATCACCCTCTACGGTTACTTACCGGTGTACCCCCAGCGCGTACGGAGACCCGGACCGTACGTCCTCGGCTGCCAGCCAATGGTCCGGCCCTCACGCTGGATCATCCCTGCTGCCTGGGCCCACTACGCCAGCAGCGGTTTCGTCAGCACGGTATGCAGCCCAGGGGGCCACCGTGAGAGATGGTTTATTGAGGTCGTCTGGCTATTGGCTGCGGGTCGTCCGCCTCTGCCGCCCCGGTCAGGATCCGGAGATCCTGTGGTTAGGGCGGAGCCATCACGATGGCGAGCCCATCCGGGACCCTGGCGCAACAATCACAGTGATCCGCGAAAGCACATTCATCAAGGGCGGCCTGGGGTCGGCGGCGCGATCACTGCTCATGCCAGGACCGGGTATGCGGTCTCGGGTCAAGGAGAGGGTGTTGACGATGTCCATACGGCTGACGCGGGCGTTGTCTGTCGCTGCGGCGGCATCACTAGTGATCATCACGATGGGTTCCGCCCGGGCTGGCGCCGCGGGCGCGGTCCCGGCAGTTCGCGCGGACTCACCTCAGCCGGGCGTCACGCTCGGCGTGGCCGGCGAGGGCAACGCGTGGACCGACCTCTTCTATGCGGGCACGAGCGGCCAGGCGTGGATGTTGCACATGTCTAACATGGCCCAGCCCGTTCCGGTGTCCTTGGGCGGCAAGCTGATTGGCGGTCCCGCGGCAGTGTGGATCCGGCCAGGCACCTTCCCGATCAGTGGCTTTGCCGTGTTCGGGCGCGGGATGGACAACAGGCTGTGGTGGCGGCACCAGAGCAGTGCCGGCTGGTCGGGCTGGGCCCCCCTGGGGGGCGCGCTTACCTCCAAGCCGACCGTGAACATCGGCGCGGCCGTGGCACCAGACGCGCTGTCGGTCTTCGTACGCGGCCCCAACGGGTCCGTGTTTGGCCGCACCCTGCACGGAACCCCTAATGGGAGTTAGCCGGGTCAGTCCCGCGTAGAACACCAGCCCCGTGAGGAGCGGGAGTTCGCAGGGGTGCAGACTCGGTCCGGCAGCCGCTGGCGGGTGAGCACTGCACACCCCCAGGAGCACGTGAGTCCTAGGGTTAGACCGTGCCCCTGCCAGTGAGTCCGGGAGACATGACCGCTGTTGGGCTGTCGTGCCCGCCGTTCGCGGCGTGAGCACTGATCCATTAGGGTGCGAGCCGTTCTCCCGCAGGCTGCCGTGGCCGGTCGTTTCGTGGTCGTGATGCGAGGAGAACTGAGACGTTGCTGTTCGTCGGGGATGACTGGGCCGAGGATCACCACGATGTGGAGATCCAGGACGAGACGGGCCGCAAGCTGGCCGCCCGGCGGCTGCCGGAAGGCGCGGCCGGGATCGCCCGGCTGCATGAGCTGATCGCCGCGCACCTGGGCCAGGACGGCGATCCCGGCGAGGTGGTCGTGGCGATCGAGACCGACCGGGGACTGTGGGTGCAGGCACTGACCGCGGCCGGCTACCAGGTGTACGGGCTCAACCCCAAGCAGGTCGCGCGGTTCAAGGAACGCTACAACCTGTCCGGGGCCAAGAGCGATGCCGCCGACGCGCACGCCCTGGCCGACATGGTGCGCACTGAGCGGCACCAGCTGCGTGCCGTGGCTGCCGACACCGCCGCCGGGCAGGCGATCAAGGTGGTCGCCCGGGCGCACCAGACGCTGATCTGGGAACGCACCCGGCATACCCTGCGGCTGCGCTCGGCGCTGCTGGAGTTCTTCCCCGCCGCGCTGGCGGCCTTCGCCGGCCTGGGCCTGACCGGCGCTGACACCCTGGAGCTGCTGGCCCGGGCCCCTGATCCGGCGGCCGCGGCGAAGCTGACTCTCGCTCAGGTCAGCGCCGCGCTGAGACGGGCCCGCCGCCGCGACGTGCCCGCCAGGGCCGCCGCGATCAAGGACGCGCTGCGCGTCCCGCAGCTGGCCCAGCCCGCCCAGGTCACCGCCGCCTACGCCGCGGCCGTGCAGGCCGCCGTCGCCGTCCTGACCGTGCTCAACGAGCAGATCGCGCAGCTGGAAGCCCAGGTGGAGGCACATTTTCTGCAGCACCCGGACGCTGAGGTCTACCTGTCCCAGCCCGGCATCGGTACCGTCAACGGCTCCCGGGTGCTCGCCGAGTTCGGGGACGCGCCCGGCCGCTACGCCTCCGCCAAGGCCCGCAAGAACTACGCCGGCTCCAGCCCCATCACCCGCGCATCCGGGCGCAGCAAGGTCGTCCTGGCACGGTTCATCCGCAACGACCGGCTAGCCGACGCCCTGCAGTCCCAGGCCCTCTCCGCGCTGAGCGCATCACCAGGAGCCCGCGCCTACTACGACAAGCAGCGCGCCCGCGGCCTCGGCTACAACTCCGCACTCCGCCAGCTCAGCAACCGCCTCGTCGGCATCCTGCACGGCTGCCTGAAGACCGGTACCCGCTACGACGAGGCAACCGCCTGGCCAGGCGCCGCAAACACCGAACCCCTCGCAGCTTGACATCTAAGCCCTTGGGATGTCTAACCCCGGCGAAATGCAATGGACGCCGTGGGTCAGCCTCGGCGGCAAGCTGCTCCCTGGCACGGCTCCGGCTTCAGCCGGCAACGCTTCAGGGCTGTTCGTCGCCGCGGTAGGCACCGACCATGCCATCTGGGTCAGAGAACGGCTGGTCGGGAAGACGCTGTCTCCCTGGCACTCGATCGGCGGCAAAACCGCGGCTGACCCGGGCATCGCCACCCCGGCACCGAACGCGGTGGTGGCGTTCGTGCGCGGTACCGACGGTGCGGCCTGGTACAACGAGTTCTTCGGCCGTACGACGGGCGTCTCCGCTGGCTGGCACTCGATGCACGGGAAACTCACCACGGGCGTGAGCGCGATCACCCAGCGGGAACTGGGGCGCTACGGTCGGACCAGCGTGTTCGTGCTCGGCACCGACAACCAGCCCTGGACGAAGAGCGGTACCTGGCCAGCCCTTTCCAGCTGGGTGCGGGTACCCCTCGACTACTAACCGTGCACGCGGACCGGCTCCCTCTCGATCGTCGGCTTCACCGCAGTCGCTGAGTCAGCGGGCGGCGCCTGGCAGCCGCAGGCTGACCACGGCGCCGCCGCCCGGGCCGTTACGCGCGGCCGCTGTTCCGCCGTGGGCGGCGGCGATCGCCGCGGCGATGGCCAGCCCGAGGCCGGCTCCGCCGCCGTCGCGGGAGCGGCTGGCGTCGGGGCGCCGGAAGCGCTCGAACGCGTGCGGCAGGAAATCCGCGGGGAAGCCAGGGCCGGAGTCACGGACCTCGATGGACAGGTCGGGGCCGTCTTCCCTGGCGGCGATCACCACAACCGATCCGGCGGGTGCGAAGCGCAGTGCGTTGCCGAGCAGGTTGTCGATGGCCTGGCGGATCCGGTCCGGGTCGACGAGGGCCCGGGTCCCGGCCGGGACGTCGATCTGGCAGGTCACCTGCGCCGCCGTCAGGCGGGCGGTGGCGTGGTCGGCGCTGCGCGAAAGGAGCTGTCGCAGGTCCGTCTCTTCGAGCCGCAGGTCGAGCTGGCCGGCGTCACCGCGGGCGAGCACCAGCAGGTCGTCGGTGATCCGGGCGAGCCTTTCAGCTTCCTCCGCCGAGCTGCGCACAGCGGCCGCGAGTTCCCTGGCGCTGCGGCCCGGCCGCCCGGCCAGTTCGAGTTCGCCGCGCAGCACGGCGAGAGGGGATCGCAGCTCGTGGCTGGCGTCGTCGACGAAGGCACGTTCGCGCTCGATCGTGCGGCGGAGCCGGGTGAGCAGGTCGTTCATGGTCCCGGCGAGGGCGGCGACCTCGTCCCTCGTGCGGGGGACCTCGACGCCGGCGGCGTCACCGCGCTCGGAGAGCGCCGCGACCTGCCTGCGCAGCCGCTCGACGGGTGACAGCGCGGCGCGGGCCAGCCAGAAGGCCCCCAATCCGGCGATGGCGACGAAGATGCCGCCGCCGATGGCCAGTTCGCGCAGTACCTGACTCTGCGTGGCGTCGTATGTTTCCAGTGAGACGGCGGCGACCGCGACCAGGCCGGGATGGCCCGCCAGCGGGGCGGCGGTGACCCTGGTGTCTTCCTCGTCGATAGTCCGGGTCACCGACACCTGGGCGCGCCGGGCCCGGCCCAGCTCGGCCGCGGTCAGCAGCGGCGTGGTACCGGCGTCGGGACTGCCGCCGCGGACCCGGCCGGCGGAATCGACTACCTGCAAGAGGTATTCGCCGGGCACGGGAGTCGCGGTCGTGGCCGGCTGCGGCCCGGTGCCGCTGCCTGGCAGGTAGCGTGCGGCCTGGACGAGCTGGGCGCTGAGCTGGGAGTCGATGGCGCCAAGCTGGGCGGCTGACAGGGCGCTGCTGAACAGCCACCCGCCGATGGCGAACAAGAGCGCGGCCGCGGCCGCGAATGCCAGGGCCAGGCGCAGCCGGATGGGCATGTTACGGGCGCTTCCAGCCGTGACGGAGCCGGTAGCCGATGCCCCTGACCGTCTCGAGGTCGTGCCGGCCGAACGGTGCGTCGACCTTGCGCCGCAGGTAGTTCACGTACTGGTCGACGACGTTCGAGCCGCCGTCGTAAGCGAAGTCCCACACCGCCTCGATGATCTGCGAGCGGGTGAGTACGTCGCCGGGATGCCGGAGGAACAGCTCAAGGAGGGCAAGTTCCTTCGGGGAAAGCCGCAGTTCCGTCTCCGCTCGCCACGCTCGTTTCGCGGCGGGGTCGAGCCGCAGGTCTCCTTCGGCGATGACGACGGGGCGCGGCAGCTCACCTCGCCGGGCGAGTGCCCGCAGCCGGGCGGCCAGCTCCAGCAGGCTGAACGGCTTGACGAGGTAGTCGTCCGCCCCGGCGTCCAGCCCGCGCACCCGGTCTCCCACGCTGTCCCTCGCGGTCAGCATGAGCACCGGGGCCCATTGCCCTTGTCCCCGAAGACGGCGGCAGAGCTCGAATCCGTCGAAGTCCGGCAGCATGACGTCCAGGATGATCGCCCCGTAGGAGTTCTCGGTGGCCAGCCACGCGCCGTCTTCGCCGTTGGCGGCGATGTCGACGGCGTGCCCTTCCTCTTCAAGCGCGCGCTTGAGAAGCCGGGCCATCCGGATTTCGTCTTCCACTACGAGCACCCGCATGTCCCGAGGCTAAGCCGCCCATTATGTGAAAATCATGAGGGCGTTGGGCCCTGCTTGCAGGGCCAATGGGCCCAACGGCGACCTTCGCGGAAGATGAGAGCGGCTGACATGCTTCTCTCACCGTCATCTCACCAGCAGTCGCGCAACCTGGCAGCAGCAGCTCATCCTCACGCCAGGAGTGCGTAATGGACCATCAAGACCCATCAGAACGGCGGCTGCCCGGCACGCGGGAGCCATGGCAGGCTTGCGGCGGCCCAGTTGAGTCACCGCCGGGCCGCGCAGAGCCGGGAAGCCGGGACCAGGGCATCCGGCAGGTGCGGCGCTTGTCGAACTGGACAGCGGTCATGCTGGTGGCGGCGACCGCCGTCACGGCGGGCTATTTCGCCCGGGCCAACGTGAGCGCGTCGCACCCGGCCGCCACGGTGACCGGTTCGCAGCCGCCGGCAGCCAGCTCGCATCAGCCCTGCGTCACCGTGCCGGTAGCCACCTCGGGCGGCTCCGGTGTCACCACTCAGACGCCGGCTCGGACCTGCGCTCCGGGAACTAACGGCACCCGCCCCGCCATCGTCTACGTGAATTCGGGCGAGAGGGGGACAGACTCATGACACCGGTGCCGCAGTGGACCCCGGTGGACGTCGGTACCGTCGCCGTGGCCGTCGCGGAGAGGGACGCCCTCGGGATCGACGCGCGTGTCGCGGTGTGGCCTGCGGAGGGCCTGGCCAACGCGCTGAGCGCCGTAGACGCCGAGCTAGGTCAGCTAGATTGCCAGGCCAGCCGGTTCCGCGGCGATTCGGAGATCTCACGGATCCAGCGTTCCCGGGATCGCGCGCACCGGGTGAGCCGGGGACTGGCGGAAGCGCTGCGGGTCGCGCTGGCGGCGGCGCGGTGGACTCACGGCATGGTCGACCCGACGGTCGGCGGGGCGCTCAGCGCGCTGGGCTATGACCGTGACTTCGCGTCCGTCGACGCCGACTCCTGGGCGGGTGCCGGGCTGCCTGCCAAAGGGCCCGTGCCTGGCTGGCAGCGGGTCGCACTGGACGGAACCTTGCTGCGGCTGCCCGCGGGAGTCTGCCTCGACCTCGGTGCCACCGCCAAGGGGCTGGGTGCTGACCGGGCGGCGTCGGCTGCGCGGCGCGCCTGCGGACGCGGCGGCGTCCTGGTCAGCCTGGGCGGCGACATCGCCGTCGCGGGCCAGCCCCCGGCCGGCGGCTGGCCGGTCGCGGTCGCGGACTCATCCCTGGCGGACGGCGCGCCGTCCGGGCCGATGATCAGGCTCCGCGCGGGCGCGGTCGCGACGTCGTCCGTCACCTGCCGCCAGTGGCGGCGTGACGGACACCTGCTGCACCACATCGTCGACCCGCGCACCGGGTACCCGGCTACCGGGCCGTGGCGGACCGTCTCCGTGGTCGCGCCGAGCTGCGCCGTGGCCAACGCCGCCGCCACCGCGGCGATTGTCGCCGGGCACGAAGCGCAAGCCTGGCTGGCCGCGACCCGGCTGCCGGCGCGGCTCATCGGCCATGAGGGCACCGTGCGGCTGCTGGGCGGGTGGCCGGACGCCGGCGGAGCCCGGCTGCCCGAGGCGCTTACCGGGCACGCCGCGCTGCCGGAGCTGATCGATGGCTAGCGTGGCGGCGCCCGCGAACCCGCAGTGGCTGTGGTTCCTGTCCCGCGGCAGCGGGCTTGTCCTGCTGGTGCTGTTCACGGCCGTCGTGGTGCTCGGCGTCGCTACCAGGACCGGCTGGGCGCCAAGGTGGTGGCCGCGGTTCGTTGCCGCCGAGCTGCACCGGGCGCTGTCCCTGTTCGCTGTGGCATTGCTCGGTCTTCACGTCGTCACGGCGATCGCGGATCCGTACGTCTCGATCGGCTGGGCCGCCACGGTGATCCCGTTCCTGTCGCCCTACCGGACGCTGGCCGTCGGCCTCGGCACGCTCGCCGTCGACCTCGGGGCCGCCGTGCTGGTCACCAGCGTCGCGCGGAACCGGCTGGGGTTCCGTGCGTGGCGGGCGGTGCACTGGCTCGCGTACCTGGCCTGGCCAGCGGCGTTCCTGCACGTCCTGCGCGCGGGCGGGGACCTGCACGCCGGGTGGGTCGCGGCCATCATCTGGGGATCGGCGGCGGCCACGGCCGCGGCGCTGGCGGCACGCCTGGCATGGCGGTGCCGCCCGGTGCCGTCATCTCGGCCCGGGCTGCGCGGAGCGGGCCGATGACGCGGAGCCCGGAGAGTACCTGCCCGCCCTCCACGGCCGTGGACGTTCCAGGGACAGCCGTGCTGCCCCGGCTATTGCCGGAGGTCGCCGTCGGGCGGACCGTTTCAGCCAGCCTGCGCGAGCACCTGGGGCGGCATGGCACCCGGCCGTCCTGCGCCGGTGACTGGCGGCACAGGCAGCGGCTCATCGACGAGGTCGCGCGAGCGAACCTGACAGGGCGAGGCGGGGCCGCCTTCCCCACCGCGGTCAAGCTGCGCGCACTCGCCGGCGCCGCGCGCCCCCCGGTGGTCATAGCGAACGGAGTGGAGGGCGAGCCCGCCAGCGCCAAGGACAAGGTGCTGCTCAGATCCGCCCCGCACCTCGTGCTCGACGGAGCGGTCTGCGCGGCCGAGCTGACCGGCGCCAGCGAAGTCGTCATCGTCGCGCACCGCGCCGTCTGGGAAGCCGTGCACCAGGCCGCTGAGGAACGACGGCGAGCCGGATGCGACCCGGTCCCGGTACGCGTGCGGGCCGCCGCGGCGGGATTCACCGCGGGCGAGGCCAGCGCCGTGGTCCACTGGGCCGAACGCGGCGTTCCCGCCCCGACCGGCCGGCCGCCGCGGCTGGGCGGTCCCGGCCGACGGCCCGCCACCCTGGTGCAGAATGTCGAGACGCTCGCCCACCTCGCGCTGATCATGCGGTACGGCGCGTCCTGGTTCAGCTCGGCGGGAACCCCCGCCGAGCCAGGCACGCGGCTTGTGACCCTGCTGGGCGCGGTCCGGAACCCCGGCGTCTACGAGGTAGAGACCGGCATGCTGGTCGGCGACATGCTCAAGCTGGCCGGGAATGACGGAGCGCCGCTCGGCGCGCTGCTGATCGGCGGCTACTTCGGCACCTGGGCCGTCGCGGCGGACGCACTGTCCCTGCCGTTCTCCGCTGCCGGGCTGGCGGCGGCCGGCGCCAGCCCCGGCGCGGGCGTAGTCGCGGCTTTGCCCGCCACCGCCTGCGGCCTGGCCGAAACCGCGCGCCTCACCCGGTACCTGGCCGGCTCCTCAGCCGGCCAGTGCGGTCCCTGCGTATTCGGCCTGGACGCGATCGCCCGCGAGCTCGAGCAGGCGGCCGCCGGCGCCAGCTGCGATCTCATCCGGGTGCGGCGCTGGCTGGGCGACGTCACCGGCCGGGGCGCATGCCGGCATCCCGACGGCACAGCGCTCATGGTCGCCAGCGCCCTGCGCGTCTTCCGCGCCGAGATCGGGCTCCACACGCGCGGATGCTGCAGCGCCACCCAGACCACCGGAGTGCTTCCCGTCCATGACCAGGTGCTTCCGTGACCAGGCCGGCCAGGCTCGCCGTCGACCCCATCGCCTGCGACGGACGCGCGCTATGCGCCGAATTGCTTCCGGGCTTCATCCGGCTGGATGACTGGGGCTTTCCTGTCATCGCCCGCCGCGACGTGCCGGCCGAGCTTCAGGCAGAAGCCGCAACTGTCGTACGGCTGTGCCCCCGGCTCGCCCTGCGGCTGGAGCGGGCCAGGGAAGAGACGTGAGCAAGAGGAACAGCTCGGCGTCCTGTGGTACACCTCCGCGCTGTGGTACTGCAACGGCTACCACCTGCCTCACCTGTAGCCCGGCACGATTGAATATGCGCAGCTCGCATACGGTGACAGAGTCTTTGGCAGCAACAGGCGCCGAGGATCATATGGCGTAGAGCTGACCGTTGCTGCCCTTGGCGATCGTGAGGGGGGTCAGGCCGGTGGCGGCCGGGCCGGTTTCGACCGCACCGGTGGCGGCGTTGAACTGCGAACCGTGGCAGGGGCAGATGATGGCAGCGACGGACTGGTCGTATCCGACTGTGCAGCCGGCATGCGGGCACACCGCGTCGAAGGCCACGAACTTCCCGGCCGTGGCCTGGATCACGATGGAGGGGTCGCCGGTGCGGGGATCGGTGAACGACGCGGCCCCGCCGACGGGGACATCCTTGGCGGGCCCGATCACCGTGCCAGCCGGATGGCTGCCGCTTGGCGCAATGGGACCACCGGAGCTGGGCGTTGCATTCGGCGCGGACGCCGACTGGGACGGGGACAACGGCGTGGCACCGGAGCTGGACTTCGTGCCGCCGGCCAGCCGGCCCACGCCCGCCGCCACACCACCCAGGGCCAGACCAGCGACCGCCGCCACGGCCGTCACGGTCCCCTTCAGCACGACCTCCCGGCGGCTGGCCTCCTCCGCGCTCACCCGTCGAGAACCCCGCCGCGCACGCGCCCGAGCCGCGATCGCCGCGTCGGCGGACAAGAGCGGACCGCCGCCCGCTAGCAGCAGCGGCGTCCACGCGAACGCGAACACGATATCGGCGCCGGTGTAGTACGGCGAAGAGTGGAAGCTGACCGTAAGGAACAACAGCAGCGACAGTGCGACGCCACCCGCCGCGGCCAGCCGCTGCCACAACCCGAGCAGCGTGCCAAGACCGATGGCGACCTCGGCGAGGGCAATCAGGACGCCGAGCGGGACCGCGAGATGGGTCAGCGGCGAGATCAGCGGGTGGATGGGGCTGCGCCGGGCCGCGCCAGCCAGCTGCGCCTGGATCGACCCGGGATTACTGGCCTGGAAGAACCCGGGATTTGCCAGCTTCTGCAGTCCGGCGAAGCAGAACGTGAAGCCGAGGAATGCCCGCAACGGAAGCAGAGCCCGGCCCAGCACGTCAGGGCTAAGCGAACCAGGCGCCGGCTCGGGCGGAGGCGGGGGCGGAGTCGGAGCGGGGGACCGCGAAGGCCTGTGCCGCGAACGGGACCGGCTCACTGGCCGCTCATCGCCAGCGCGGGACGGATCCGGCTGGCCACTAGGACCTCGGCCAGCGCCCCGATGGCGAGGCTGGCGGCGATCAGCCATCGGGGGATCCAGGCTCCGCCGACGTTACGGCGCAACCAGTCCCGCAGCGCGTCCAGATCCACGGTAGCTAAGGGTATGGAAAGAACCTCTAGGACATAAGAAGGGTTTCCTCAGCGGATCGTCAGAGTATGCCGGACCTGTCCTACTTGCCGGCCGCGAGGACGATCCACACCGGGCCGCGGGCGAAGGTCATCGGCTGGCCGGATGTCGTGGTGAATGTCGTGCCGCTGTCGGGGTCTGACCGGGACCAGTGGGAGTCGTAGGCGCGGCCGCCGCGCAGCACGACTGCGGTGCCTGACCCCGTGGTCTCGGCATAGGGCGGGCGGCTACCCGCCTCGAGGAATCGCGAGGTGCGTACCTTCGTGTGCTGTATCACCACGGTCGGCGCGCTGAGCTGGCCGCCTTCGGCCGCGCGGGCTGGCTTACCGTCCATGGACACCAGCCAGGACCCGTCGCGGGCCGACCAGCTGAACGTGAACGCCGCCGCGGCGTAGGAGACAGGGAATGACTGGGTGGCCCGGCCGCCTGCGGGCGCGGCGCCGAACTGGAACCCGATGTCGCGGGTCTTGCTGGCACCGGGCGCTTGCGCCAGGAGCTGCCGGGTGCGGGCGTACAGATTGTGCGGCGCGATCCGGCGCGAATCGCGGAAGTACCCGCCGGCCCCGCCAGGAGGTCGGCGATCCTGGATCTTTGTACGAATGGGAGCAGGTGTGGTGTCGCGCCGGAGTACGCGAACGCGGGCCGGCCGAACTGGGCGAGCAGTTCCAGGTCGTCCTCCCGGGCGCTGCGTACTGGGCCGATGACCGCAGGGAAGTGCGAGGAGAACACGGCGAGGATCCGGCTCAGCCCGCCCTCCACCGGCAGGATGTAGACGATGTCCGCGCTCGTGAGTCCGGTCGGCGGCCGCGCCGCGGCGATGTTGTCGATCTTGACCGCCAGCACAGGCCCGGGCGCCGTCATGGGCTCACCGGTGAAAGGGGAGAACGACTGTGGCCGCCGCGGCCGGCCCGGCGTTGCCGGCGATGAGCCCGGCGGTGAACCGCCCGTGAACACGAGCACGAGCGATACGCCCAGCGCGATCGCCATGGCGCTGGCCGTCGCCGCGATGACCGCGGTACGACGACTCCACCGCAGCGGATTCCACCGGGGTACATGCACCCAGACCACGTCCTCACTTCGCATCCCTTGACGCGGGCTGGCAGCCCGAGGGCCCGGCGCCGGACAGGGCAGTTGTGGTGCCGGCAGTCGCCCGCTGTCCGTTCCGGGTAAGGGAAGGGCTTCCTCAGCCGGAGAGCGTCTCGGTGACTAGTGCCTGCCAGGTGAGCGGGCCGGTGATGCCGTCCACCGGGAAGCCGCGGACATCGAACGCGACGCCCTGCTGGAACGCCCGCACGGCGGCTTGGGTCTTCGGCCCGTAGATGCCGTCCACGTTGAGCGTGTGGCCGTTCTTGTTGTTCCTGAAGTTGACCTGGTCCTGCACGGCGCGCACGGCCGACCCGGTGCTGCCCTTGCGCACCGTGATGATGAGGGCCCGCCAGGTCGCGGCGTCGGTCACGCCGGTGGCCTTGAGGTGATGGGCGCGCTGGGACGCGAGTACGGCGTTCCTGGTCAGCGGGCCGAATACGCCGTCGACGGCGAGCTTGGCGCCGTGGGCGTTCAGCAGGTACTGCAGCGAGCGGACGGTGACCCTGGGCCATGTACTGTTCGGTCCCTGCCGCAGCACGGGCCACGGCTGGAGTCCCTTTATCTGGACGGCGGCCGACAGCAGCGTCGCGTTCGGCGTCGCGACCGCGCCCGCGGCGGGGACCCCGGCGATCGCTCCGGCTCCGGCGGCCCCGGCCGCCAGGGCGGCGGTGAGTGCGACAGCACCCATAGTGGTCTTCATTGTCGCGCCTCCAGCTTTATCGTGCGTTCTTGGCAATCGCCATGAAATAGCCCGAATCTCCGGTTTCGGTAGGGCGTGAGGGCCTGATTTCCATGTCCGTTGGTCACCTTTACCCCGGGCGTCGGCCGTGCGGGCGTCGCGGACCCGTGCCGTCCGTGTCGCCCTTGGCTGGCTCGCCCGGCTCAGCCGGTGAGCGCGTCCAGGGTGACGAATGAGTAGCCGAGCGCGCGCAACCCGCTTATCGCCCGGGGCAAGGCGTCGGCGTCGAGCGTGGTGTGGTCGTCAGGGTTGGAGCCGACGTGCATGAGGACGATCTCGCCGGGGCGGGCCGCGGCCAGCACCCGGGAGGCCACGACTTGGGCGGTGATGTGCCCCGCGGTTCCCTCCCAGCCAAGTGTGTCGATCGTCCATCGGATTGGCACGTATCCCGCCTGGTTGGCGATGGAGATGACGCGAGCGCTGACGTCACCGAACGGGAACCGGAACAGCGGCGCCGGGTCCTTCCCGGTCACGGCCGTGATCTGCCGGGCACCGCCGAGGATCTCCTGCTGCACTGCAGCATCGGCGAGTTGGGTGAGATGGGGGTGGGTGATCGTATGGTCGCCGATCCGGAATCCCGCAGCGGCGATCGACAGGGCGGCCACGGGGAAGTCGCGGACGAAGTTGCCGGTCAGGAAGAAGGTAGCCGGGACGCCCGCACGCCGAAGGGTCGCCAGTATGGACGGGACCGCGTCCGCGTTGGCGCCCGCGTCGAAGGTCAGCGCGACCAGACGGCGGCTGGTGGGGATGACGGTCCAGTCCTTCCCGGCAAGCCAGCCGGTGACCGGGCGGGTGCCGGGTGCCGACGAGCTGCCAGTGGGCACCGCCGGGCTACTGGCAGGCGTGGCGGGGCCGCTCCGCGAGGATGGCGGGCAGGTCGCGGGCACTTCGCCGCTCGTAGCGGGCGGGTGAGGTGATGACCGGGGAGAGGGGGTCGTCGACGACGGCGCGGCAGAATACGTCACGGTCGCTGTTCTCCCGGCTGATGGCAACGCCTGGCTGCCCGGCTGCGCGCCCCCGCATGCCGCCAGGCCAGCCATCACCATGGCGGCGGCCGCGGCACGGTGGGCGATGAGCAGGCTCCTCATGTCTTCAATATGCGCGGCAGGATGCCGGCGGGCAGCGGTCCTAGGGCCCCTTCCGGGCGCCGATGGTCAGGCGCTGCAGAAGGGCGGTTCGTCCCGAAGCGCCTAGACCTTATGGCCCTGGAACGGACGGCAGGCGGCGCGATATTCAGGTTGCTATGGCGTCTGTGGACGGGAGGCCCGGGATGAGTGCCGACGTGACCGGCGGCCACCTGCCGAGGTGGAAGAAGGACCGCGCGTCAGCGCACGCCCAGCCGTGGAAACCGGCGGTCAGTCGGCGGCTGGGTGCGGCGGGAATCACCATGGCCGTCCTGGGTGCGGTGGCCTGCAGCGCCGACTCAGGCGGGCCAGTCACGTCGGCATCGCAGCCCTCTGCGGCTACCTCCGCTGCTGCGCCGTCGTCTGCGATGCCTTCGTCCGGGGCCGCGTCTTCACTGGAGCAGCAGTACGAGCAGGTCGTCAGCCGGGTCCTGCCTTCGGTGGTGCAGATCTCGACGAGCGAGGGATCCGGGTCCGGGGTGGTGTACGACGCCAGGGGCGACATCGTCACTAACGCCCACGTGGTCGGCACCGCCACGACGCTGCAGGTGGGGCTGGCCAGCGGCGGCAAGCCGCTGGCCGCCACCGTCGTGGGCGTGTTCGCGCCCGATGACCTGGCGGTGATCAGGGTCCAGGCCGGTGCCGGGTCGCTGCGCCCCGCGTCGTTCGGCCGGTCGGCCTCGGTGCGGGTGGGGGAGATTGTGCTGGCCATGGGCAACCCGCTCGGCCTGACCGGGTCAGTGACCGACGGCATTGTCTCCGCCACCGGGCGAACTGTCTCTGAGGGGCAGGGCAGCTCGGCGGTGCTGATCAGCGCCATCCAGACCAGCGCGGCGATCAACCCCGGCAACAGCGGCGGCGCGCTGGTGAACCTGGCCGGGCAGGTGATCGGCATCCCAACGCTGGCCGCCGCCGACCCGCAGCTGGGCGGCGCCGCGGCGGGGATCGGCTTCGCGATCCCCAGCGACACCGTCACCAGCATCGCCGGGCAGCTGATCGCCGCCGGCAAGGTGACCAGCTCGGGCCGGGCCTCTCTCGGCATCAGCGCGCAGACCGTCGCCGACGCCGCCGGCCAGCCCGCCGGGGTCGGTGTCGCCGCCGTCACCGCGGGGGGCGCGGCGGCCCGGGCCGGGATCACCGCCGGCGACATCATCACCGCCCTGGCCGGCCAGCCGGTCGCGTCCCTCGCCGAGTTGCAGTCGGTGCTGGCGGCGCATAAGCCCGGCGACCGGGTGCAGGCACAGGTATCCCGTGACGGCACTACGTCCGCCTTGACGGTGACCCTCGGCAGCCTCACCAGCTAGCCGGGCCGACAGTACGGAGGACCGACAGATGCCTGACCTGAAGCCCGCGAAGCCACGACTTCCGCCGCGCTGGTTCATCCGGCTCGCCTGGATCATCCACCGCCGCCTGTACGGGTGGACGGGCGGGCGGCTCGGCCTGTGGCGGCCGAAGCCCGGCGGCTGGGGTGCCCTGCGCCTCACCACGACCGGGCGGCGGACAGGCCGGGCCCGCCCCGTGATCGTCGGCTATGTCGAAGACGGCCCGAACCTCGTCACCTGGCTTGCGCTTCCCGCCCGCTTTCCATCAGCTGCTTCAGCCCTGCCCAGTTCCGGTGCTCCCAGCGGGGGCCGATGACGCGCACCACAGGGGACAGGGCCCGCATGGCTCCCCGTAGCCTCATGTCCCAGGACCAGCGCATGCGCGTGCCCCCGTCGGCCTTGCTGAAGGTGAGGGTTCCGTCGACGTCCAGGTAGGACGACCGGATCGAGGTCGCCAGCCGACGGGGCCGGTCGTAGTCCACGATCTCCACGGTCATGACGCCTGCGGCACCCAGGCCCCTGGGCTGGGCGGTGAACCGGGCGCCTCGGCCGACGGGTCCTGGTGACGTCTTCTCCGCGCGGGCGATCCGCGCGTTGTACCGTGGCTCGTTACGCTCGTCGGCGACTATGTCAAACACTTGTTCTGCCGGTGCGGCGATGATGATCTCCCCGTTGATGCGAGCCATCGGCATGCCTCCTCAGGATCCAAGGCAAACATCGCATGCCCGGGGCGGACGGACCAGGGACCTTCGTCCGCCCCGGAACGGGATCGGGGTCTGGCCCGAGCCGTTAGACCCTGAATACGCAGCATGCCGTTGCGGGATCATCAGGCTATGGATAACCGATCAGGTTCGCTGGCGGCCAGTGCGATGGGGCGGATCGCCGCGCTGATGGATGGCCGGCAGGGACTTACCCCGCTGCAGCGGCGGCTGGCCGGGGTGGGCCGGGTGCTGGCCGTGGCGGCGGTGATGCTGTCGGTCATCGTGCTGGTCATCGGCCTGGCCCGGGGCCAGGGGGCGGAGCTGATGGTCGTCACCGCGATCAGCCTGGTCGTCGCCGCCGTGCCGGAGTCCCTGCCCGCGGTGGTCACCCTGGCCCTGGCGCTTGGCGCGCCGGATGTCCGCCCGCAACGCGCTCATCAGGCGTCTTCCGGCGGTGGAGACCTTGGGGTCGGTGACCGTCCTGGCCACCGACAAGACCGGCACCCTGACCCAGGGCAACATGGTGGTCCGCCGCCTGTGGACTCCGGACGCCGGCGAAGCGGAGATCAGCGGCACCGGGTACGGCCCGGGCGGCGAGCTGACCCGCGCCGGGCGCCCGGTGGACCCCGGCCAGGCCCCGGACCTCAGGCGCCTGCTGCCAAGTGCCTGGCGGCGCCCGCCGGCGCGACGTTGACCGCCATGCTCGGCAGGGCCAGAGGTCCCTGCCACGGAGGGACCTGTCCCCCCTGTACCGCGGGGCGCCGGGCTGCCTACCGTGAGACTGGGAGAGTGATAACCATGGCTACGGGTATTCCTAGCGGGGCTATCGCAGGTGCCGGCGGCCCGCGCGAGCCTGACGGCACCCCGGGCTTGCCGCCCGCGCGGCCGGGTGGCGGTTGGACGGCAGGGCGCGTCATCACGGTGGTCATCGGCTCGGTGCTGGCCCTGGTCTCACTCGGCCTGCTCGGCGGCGGTGGCACCTTGATGTGGGCTAATCAGGCGCTACGCCAGGGCGGCTACGTGACGACGGGGACCGTTACGTACTCCACCAGCGGGTCCGCGCTGGCCAGCGAGCGGATGAGCATGGGCTGGGGCTGGCTGCTTAGCGGGCTCGTCGGGGACGTCAGGCTCCGGGTCACCGCCACCGGCCCGGGCACGCCGGTCTTCGTCGCGATTGGTCCCGCGGGCCAGGTCTCGGCCTACCTGTCCGGCACCGCGTACACCACGGTGACAGGCACCCGTACGGGCGACCTGGTCATTCAGCATGGCACTGCCAGGCCCGCCCCGCCGCGAACGGCAGGGATCTGGGTCGCTCAGGCAGCCGGGACGGGCACCCAGGCATTGCGCTGGACCGCGGAGAGCGGTGACTGGATGGCCGTGGCGATGAACCCCGACGGCTCGCCGGGGCTGGCCGTGCGCGCCGACGCGGGCGTCTCCGCTCCGATGCTGTTCCGGCTCGCGGTCGAGCTGGTCATCGGCGGGATCCTGGTCGGCGCATTGGCGGCCGCGCTGCTCGCGGTGCCCGTGCGCCTGGCATCCGGCGCACGGTGACCATGCTGGCCCGCGGTGCGGCGACCTGACATGGCTGATGCGCCCGCCCCCGCGATCCCGGCGCCAGCCGCCCCGGTGGCGGAGACGCCGTTCACCGGCCTGACCAGCGCCCAGGTTGGCGAGCTGCGCTCGCGAGGGCTGACGAACGCAGGCGGAGAGCGCACCAGCCGGTCGGTCGCCGAGATCTTGCGGGCGAACATCTTGACCCGGTTCAACTTCATCCTCGGCGTCCTGCTGGCCGTGATCCTGGTCGCGGGCGAGCCGCAGGACGCCCTGTTCGGCATCGTGCTCGTCGCCAACGCGCTGATCGGCATCGCGCAGGAGCTGCGCGCCAAGCGGACGCTCGACCGGCTCGCGGTGCTCAGCGCCCCGCTGGTCCGGGTGATCCGCGACGGCGCGCCGCTGGACATCGCTGTCGCGGATCTTGTCGCCGGCGACCTGGTCGACCTGCGCGCCGGCGATCAGCTGGTGGCGGACGGGGTGGTGCGGGCCAGCGCGAGCCTGGAGGCTGATGAGTCGCTGCTGACCGGCGAGTCCGAGCCGGTGGGCAAGCGGGCAGGCGACCGCCTGCTGTCGGGCAGCTTCGTGGTCGCCGGGTCGGGCGGCTACCAGGCCACCGGGGTGGGCGCGGATGCGTACGCCCGCAAGCTCGCCGCCCAGGCGCGGCGTTTCTCGCTGGTGCGCTCAGAGCTGACGGACGGCATCAACCGGATCCTGCGCTATGTCACCTGGGCGATAGGGCCGGTGGCGGTGCTGCTGGTGATCAGCGGCTGGCACGCACACGGGAACGTACGGCAGGTCGCAAGCGGCACGGTCGCGGCGCTGGTCGGCATGGTCCCGCAGGGCCTGGTCCTGCTGACCAGCGTCGCCTTCGGCGTCGCCGCGGTCACGCTCGCCCGGCGCCGGGTACTGGTGCAGCAGCTTCCCGCGGTCGAGGGCCTGGCCCGGGTGGACGTGGTGTGCTTGGACAAGACCGGCACCCTCACCGACGGCAGCATCGCCTTCGACAGCCTCATCCGGCTCGACGGGCAGGCCCAGGACGAAGCGGCACTCGGAGCACTGGCCGACGACGAGAACCGCAACGCGACGCTGGCCGCCGTCGGGCAGGCCTTCCCTCCGCCGGAGGGGTGGTCGCGGCAGGCAGCCGTGCCGTTCTCATCGGCGCGCAAGTGGAGCGCGGCCAGCTTCGCCGGCCAGGGCACTTGGGTGCTCGGGGCAGCGGAGATGGTGCTGCCGGGCAGCCAGCAGGAACAGCTGTCACAGGCCGCAGAGCTGGCCGCCAGCGGCCGGCGGGTCCTAGTGCTGGCACGAGCCGCGGGCCCGCTGGACGGCGAGTCGCTCCCGCAGGGGCTGCGCGCGGCGGCCTTCGTCCTGCTCGCCGAGCGCCTGCGACCCGACGCCGCCGAGACCATCGCGTACTTCGCGGCGCAGGGCGTGGCGCTGAAGGTGATCTCCGGGGACAGCCCGCTCACCGTCAGCGCGGTCGCGGTGCGTGCCGGCCTGCCCGGCGCCGACCGGCCGGTCGATGCGCGTGACCTGCCGGAGGATCCGGGCGCGCTCGGCCGCCTGCTGGAAGAGCACTCGGTCTTCGGCCGGGTGACCCCCCACCAGAAACAGGCGATGGTCACCGCCCTGCAGGCCCGCGGGCACACGGTGGCGATGACCGGCGACGGCGTCAACGACGTGCTCGCACTCAAGCTCGCCGACATCGGCATCGCCATGGGCTCGGGCGCGGCGGCGACCAGGGCGGTCGCCGAGCTGGTGCTGCTCGACAGCCGCTTCGCAACGCTGCCCGGCGTCGTCGCCGAAGGCCGCCGGGTGACGGCCAACATCGAACGCGTCGCCAACTTGTTCATCACCAAGACGGTCTGGGCGACGCTGCTGGCTGTCGCCGTGGGCGCCACGCTGCTGCCGTACCCGTTCCTGCCCCGCCACCTGACGATCATCGACACCCTGGCCATCGGCGTCCCGTCGTTCTTCCTCGCGCTCGCGCCGAACACCCGGCGCTACGTGCCCGGGTTCTCCGGCCGGGTGCTGCGCTTCGCCATCCCGGCCGGCAGCATCATCGCCGCGGCGACGTTCGCCGCCTATGCCCTGGCCCGGTCGCGCGGTCTCTCGCTGGTGCAGCAGCGCACGGCCGCGACCCTGGTCACCCTCATCCTGAGCCTGTGCGTGCTTGTCCTGCTCGCCGCTCCGCTGACCTGGCGCCGGATCGTACTGGTCGGCGCCGCGGCGGCCGGCTTCGCGCTGCTGTTCCCGGTACCCGTGGTGCGCCGGTTCTATGAACTGCAGCTGCCCCGCAGCGGACTGGCGATCACGCTGGCCGTCGCCGCCCTCGGCGCCGCCGCGCTCGCGGGCTTTTGGGTCCTGTCCCGCCGGCGTGGCCGCGGACCGCCCCCGGCGGATGGCTGGCCCGCATAGTGCCGAAGGTGCGGTTCTCCGGCTGATCCGGCGCGGCAAGAATCGTGGGCTGACCCGGGTGCGGCAGACGGCTGGTGCTGGCAGGCGAAGTATGCACTCGTTCGGAGGAAAAGATCTTTTGCCTCCGAACGGGTGCGTGGCTTCGCGGATCAACTGACCGGGGAACACCATGCTGGTCAGCCGAACCCTGAGGGAGGGCCACCTGGTCTACTTCCTGGGCTTCCGGCCGACGTGACGGTTCACCTGAGGATGACAGCAAATTGATGGCGTAATCGGTCTTGTAATCGATCATCAGTTATGATTACACTGGTGATGAAAGCTGGCCTGGCGGAGGCCGTGTACTCCGGGCACCCGGGGCAGCCGAGCGAAAGGAGCGCTGTCATGCTCAAGTCACCTAGTACGTCTCTCATCGTTCGCGGCGTCCTCGCCGTAGCCGTCGGGATCATGGCGCTGGCCTGGCCCGGGATCACGGTGCTTGCGCTGGTCTTCCTGTTCGCGGTGTACGCGTTCATCGCCAGCGGCCTGCAAGCCATGCGGGCATTCAGCAGCCGTGAAGCCGGGCCGGTCGTGGGGCACCTGCTGGTCGGGCTGGTCGACCTTGCCGCTGGTGTTCTCGCCCTTGTCTGGCCGGGGCCGACGGCACTGGTGCTGGTGCTCATCGTGGGCAGCTGGGCGGTCGCCACTGGCCTGTTCGAAATCACCGCCGCCTTCCAGGCAGGCGAGCCGGCCGGAACCCGGGCACTCTACATCCTCGCCGGCCTCGTCTCCGTGGCCTTCGGCGTTGCGGTGTTCGCCCATCCTGGCGTCGGCGCGATCACCCTCGCGCTGCTGTTCGGCCTGTTCAACCTGATCTACGGGGCATCGATGCTGGTGCAGGGCATCGAGCTGCGCCGGACCGGCAAGACCCTGCGTTCGCTGGTGAATGGGCCCGCAGCGGCCGTGGGCACGCCGGGCCGGCTGCACAGCTCATCCCGGCGTTGAACGTCCGCCGAGGACGAGAGCACAGCTGCGCGAGCCGGGATCGCCCGGCCCGCGCAGCTCGCCGTCTTCCGTGGCTGGCTCCGCTGTTCGCCGAGGCCAGGAAATGTCAGTAATGAGCCGCCAACCGGATAGTGAACCGGAGGCGGCGGTTCCAGGGCCACCGCCTCGCCGTCAACCCCGGCGTGGACCGTCGACGGGGCGTTTATCTCCAGCTGTGGCGCGCTCCACGCCCGGCCAAGGACGCGCGGGCTGTCGCCAGGGGCGTCAAGGACGATGAGGCCGAGCTGGCCGCTGTCCAGCGCCAGGCGGGTGCCGCGGGCCAGCGGGTGGTCCAGCGCGTAGGGGTTGTTCGACACGAGAACGACGGTGGGATGGGGGTGCTCGTGCCCCAGGTCGTCGACTACCTCCGGCGCAAGCTCGTCCGCGCCAGGCCTCATGACCTCAGCCGCGTTTTCCAGCAGCATGCGCACCTTGGCATCGCGATAGGCCGGGCTGCGGACGGCAACGCCGTAGATCCCGAGAGAGACGTTGTTGAGGAACATGCGCCCGTTCACCATTGCCGGTTAACGCCCAGGTCAAGTGCGAAGTCGTGTGCGTCCCTGCCGGGACGCACGCGAACGGGATCCCGTGCGCCGCGGGCGTGACCGTCGGCATCGTCGGGGCTGCTACCAGGCCTCGATGGACGGCAGCGGGGCCGCGCTGAGCCGGGCGGCTTCGTCGGCGGGAACGCCAAGCAGGCGCAGCTCCGCCTCGGCGAGCTGATCGACGGCGGTCTCGTCGACACGGTCCGGGTGCCGCTGGCATATCCGCAGCAGCCCGAGCAGGCCGCCGGCCACGGCGCTGAGCGCGATCTCGGCATCGGGAACGGTGAACCGGCCCGCGGCCCGCCCCGCCTCGATGTCGCGCAGGGCCCGCGGCGCCAGTCCGACAGGGATGTCCATGGCATCCAGGCCGGTGCCGGTGAGGAACCCGGCGATGTCAGGGTGGGTCCAGCCGAGCCGCCCGGAGATCCGCAAGCCCACGGCGAACACCTCCGCCGGGTCAGTGATGCCGGCGGTGGCCCGGTCGATCATCTGTCCCCACCGTTCAAGCACCTCCTCGGAGGCGGTCTGGAACAGCTGCTCCTTGCTGTCGAAATGGTTGTAGAACGACCCGAAGCCGATGTCGGCCGCCTCGGTGATCTCCTGGATGCTCGCGCGGTCACCGCGGCCCTCGGCGATCAGCCGCACCGCGGCGTCGATGAGCGCCTGCCGGGTCCGGGCCTTACGCCGGTCCAGTCGTGTCACCTTCGGCGCGCCAGTTGCCGATGCTGCCTCTGCGCTCACTGCTCCTCCTGCCGCTCCGTCCTGGACCCCAGCGGGCGTGTTCCGCTCGCTGGCCCGCGGACGCCCCTTCCCGGCCGGATGGCGACCAGGTGGGGCCGTTGCTTATCAGCACTGATTATCTGTATCAGTATTGACTATACCCGATACAGCTGCTGCTCGGCGCCTCCGTCGCCGGCCCTCCCTGCCACACGCTGGCACTTCCGCCTCACGCCACCACTTGACGAGGCGTCTATCGTAACTGATACTAGATAACAGTACTGATCTAAACAGACAGAAGTCGGTGAAGGCGAAGGAGCCAATCGTGACGACACGGGACAGCAGGACGGAGGCCCAGGGGTACTCGGATCAGGTCCAGGACCCGCACCGTTCCTTGCACAGTGAGACCGGCGCGCTGCCTGGAGAGCATCCAGGGCGTTCGGGGAATCCCCTGGTCAAGGTGGCCGGGCTGGCGTGGGTTGAGTTCGAGAAGCCGGACCTGGACCAGGCTGAGCGGTTCGCCACCGACTTCGGCTTCGCCGTGGCTGACCGGACGCCCGAGACGCTGCTGCTGCGCGGCCGGTGGGCGTCCAGCGCGTGCCTGGTGATCCGCCGCGGTCCGCAGCCTCGTTTCGCCGGTGCCGTGTTCCAGGCCGCGGCACGGGACGACCTGGACCGGCTGGCCCGCGGTACCGGCGGGACGGTCATGGCGCACTGGGGCGGCCACGCCGTCCGGCTGCGCGACCCGAGCGGGTTCCCGGTGCACGTGGTCTACGGCGTCCCGGAGCTGCCCGCGCTGCCTGGGCGCGCCCCGCTGCCGCTGAACTTCGGAGCCGAGCCCGTGCGCGCCAACGCCACGCAGCGGCCGGCCCGGCACCCGGCGGAGATCCAGCGGCTGGGCCACGTGGTACTGGGTACCACCCGGTTCCGCGCGGCCCTTGACTGGTACCTGGACACGCTCGGGCTGATCGTCAGTGACTTCCTGTACCTGGACGGCCACCGCGACCGCGGGCCGGCGATGGCGTTCATCCGCTGCGACCTGGGCAGCGTCCCGGCCGACCATCACACCCTGGCCATGCTGCTGCAGCCGCGCACCGAGTACGTGCACTCGGCCTACCAGCTCACTGACCTGGACGAGGTCGCCGCCAGCGGGGAGTACCTGCGCGAGCGCGGCTACCGGCACGCCTGGGGCCTTGGGCGGCACATCCAGGGCAGCCAGATCTTCGACTACTGGCGCGACCCGGACCGGCTGATGTTCGAGCACTACGCCGACGGCGACGTGTTCGATTCCTTGGCCGAACCCGGCTGGGCCCCGCTGTCGCGCAGCGGCCTGGCCCAGTGGGGACCGCGGGCAACAGCGGAGTTCACCGGCACCAGCGACCCGCGCGTCGTCGTCGCTGCGATCAAGGCGCTGCGGGACAAGGGCAACGAGATTGACATGCCGGCGCTGCGCGGCCTGATCAAGGCGATGAGTTCATGAGCGCCCGGATAGCTCGCACCGCGGACGGCTGGTGGGCGGTGACGCCGGCCGGGCTGGTCCGGCTGGAGCTGACCGCCGCCACGACCGCCGGGCTGCTCGCCGACCGGGCGGCCCTGGCCGCGGCCGTCGAGGCCGCGCAAGCCAGGCAGCGGGACGCGGTGCCCGCGGAGTCGATGGACCTGCTCAGCCCGGTGACCGCACCGGCGCGGGTAGTGGCGCAGGCGGTGAACTACCGGTCCCACGCGGTGGACTCCGGGTTTGACCCGGACACCGTGCCGCCGGCGTTCTTCCGCAAGGCCTCGCACTCCATCACCGGCCCGGCCGGGGACATAATCCGACCCGAAGGGATCGGGTTCCTGGACTACGAGGTGGAACTCGGCCTGGTCATCGGGGCGGACCTGCCGGTCGGCACCACGGTGACCGAGGCGGACCTGGCCCGGTACGTCGCCGCGCTCGTGGTGGCGAACGACGTCAGCGCCCGGCAGGTCCAGCTCACCAAGACGCAGTTCTACGAGGCCAAGTCCTACCCCACCTTCACCCCAGTGGGGCCCTGGCTGACCCTGGTGGATGCCGCCGACCTGGCCCGGCTGAGCTCACTGCGGCTGACGCTGCGGGTCAACGGCGAGACGAGGCAGGATGCCGCGGCGACGGACATGATCGTCACCCCGGCGCGGGCGCTGACCCTGCTGTCCAGGTTCCAGCCGATGGCCCCGGGCGACCTGCTGTTGACCGGCACGCCAGGCGGCACCGCGCTGAAGGCACCTGGCAAGCTCGCCGGGATGCTCGCCGGGCTGCTGCCGCCCGCCACCCGGTGGAAGCTGTTCTTCAGACGGGAGGCGGCCAATCCCCGCTACCTGCGCGACGGCGACGTCATCACCGCCACCATCGCCTCGCCCGACGGGCAGCTCGACCTCGGCACTCAGCGCACCGCCGTGATCGGGAAGACGCCATGAGCGCGCAAGGGGCACCAGTACTGCGGCAGCCGTCCTCCACCTACGAGCTGCTGCTAGACGCGGCCACCGCCTGGCCGGACGGCATCGCCTCCCAGTGGATCCCGGAGCCGGCCGATCACACCCGCTGCCTGTCCTGGACCTACGCCGAGCTGGCGGGCACGGTGACGCGGATCGCCAACGCGCTGACCACGCTGGGAGTGCGGCGCCAGGACGCCGTGACGCTCTGCGGCGTCAACACCTCGACGTTGTACGCCGCCACCCTGGCCGCGCAGGCCGCCGGGATCGCCGCCCCGGTCAACCCGGCGCTCAGCGGCGAGCGGATCGCCGAACTGATCCGCCGGACCGGATCCCGGGTCCTGATCGCGGCCGGGCCGGAGCTGGATCCGCAGCTGTGGCAGCGGCTGCTCGGCGTGGCCCGGCAGGCGGGCATGACCGCCGTACTCGCGTTGCGACCCGACGGTGTGCACGGCGACCCGCTCGCACTCGATGCGGGCGGTGACGTGACGGCCGACGGCACGCCTGTCGGTCGCGGGCTGCTCGTCGCCTACCTGGACGACCTGATCGCCGGGCAGCCAGCCGGCCACCTGGTGGCCGGCTGGCCGGCGGCGGCGGAGCTCGCGGCGTTCGTGCACACCGGCGGGACCACCGGCGCACCCAAGGTCGCCGCGCACACCCACGCCAACCAACTCGCCTGCGGCCGGGGGATCGCCCTGTGCAGCGGGCTGGCCTCGGGGGAGGGGGTGCTTGGTGGACTGCCGCTGTTCCACGTCAACGCCCTGATCGTCACCGGCATCGCCCCGGTCTTCAGCGGCGCCCGGGTGGTATGGCCAGGGCCGGCCGGTTATCGGGATAAGGCCCTGTACACCCGGTTCTGGCAGGTCATCGAGCACTACCGGATCGCGGCGATGTCCGCCGTCCCCACCGTCTACGCCACCCTGGCGCAGGTCCCGGTTGACGCCGACATCAGCTCGCTGCGGCTGCCGATCGCCGGCGCCGCCCCGCTGCCGTCGTCGGTACGCGAAGCCTTCGCCCTGCACACCGGGCGGCGGCTGCTTGAGGGCTACGGGCTCACCGAGGCGACCTGCGCCACCACCTGGACAAGGCCAGGCGAGGAACGCCCCGGGTCGGTCGGCCGCGCCCTGCCCGAGCAGCAGGTCAAGGCCGTCCGGATCGGCGAGGACGGATCGTGGGCCGACTGCGCCCCTGGCGAAACCGGCGTGCTTGCGATCAGCGGCCCCGCCGTGTTCGCCGGGTACGTCACTGACCCCCGCCTCGGCGGCCCCCGGGTGAGCACAGACGGCTTCGTCCGGGACGGCTGGCTGGACACCGGGGACCTCGGCCACGTGGACGCCGACGGCTTCGTCTTCCTCACTGGCCGGGCCAAGGACCTGATCATCCGCGGTGGCCACAACATCGACCCGAAGGCGATCGAAGACGCACTGCTAGCCCATCCCGCCGTCGCCGCGGCCGCAGCCGTCGGCCGCCCCGACCGGCACTCCGGCGAGGTCCCGGTCGCCTACGTCGTCCCTGCCGCCCCCGGGCGGCTCGACGAGGCCGACCTGCTGGCCTGGGCCGCGGACGCCATCGACGAGGCCGCCGCCCGGCCTAAGCACATTTACCAGGTCGACGCGATCCCGCTCACCGCGGTGGGCAAGCAGTTCAAGCCCGCGCTGGCCGCCGACGCCGCCGCCCGTGCCGTAACCGAGGAGCTGGCCGCGGCGGGGCTGCCGGATGCCCGCGCCACGGCGGCGCACGAGGACGGGCAGCTGGTTGTTACCGTGACCGGCGCCGATCCCGCCCGGGTCCGCGCCGCCGCCGCCGGATTCGCCCTTACTGTCCGCTGCGGGCCCTCGCCCGCCCTCAGGCCGGCGGGCAGTGACCCGCAGAAGGGAACGCGATCATGAACGACCAGCGGCCCGCGGCCCGCGAGCCCGTCATCGTCGTCGGCGCCGGCCCGGTCGGCTGTACCGCCGCGCTGCTGCTCGCCGACTCCGGAATCCCCGTCACCCTGCTCGAACGCCACGCCCAGCCGCATCCCCTCCCACGCGCGGTGCACCTGGACGACGAGGTCGCCCGGATCCTGGGCAGGATCGGCGTGAGCGAGGGATTCCTGGCCCGCTCCCGGCCCGGCAGCGGGCTGCGCCTGCTTGACGCCAGGCACCGCGTCATGGCCGAGTTCAGCCGTGACCATGAGGCAGGCGTGCACGGCTTTCCGCAGGCGAACATGTTCCACCAGCCTGACCTGGAAGAGCTGCTGCTCGCCCGGGTCGAGGCGCACCCGCTGATCGACTTCCGCCGCGGTGCGGAGGTCTGCGGGCTTGAGGGCACCGCCGGCCCGCTCACCGCGGCCCCGGTCCGGGTGCACACCCTCGTCGCCGAGCAGCCGCAGACCTTCACCGGCACGGCCGTGCTCGGCTGCGACGGCGCCAACAGCACCATCAGGGAACTGATGGGGATTCCCATGGAAGACCTGGGGTTCACCGAGCGCTGGCTCGTGGTCGACATCCGCGTCGAGGGCGGCCTGGATACCTGGGACGGCGTCGAGCAGGTCTGCGACCCCGCCAGGCCCGCCACCTTCATGCAGGTCACCGGCGACCGGTACCGCTGGGAGTTCCAGTTGCGCCGCGGCGAGACCGAAGCCTGCTTTACTCCCCCCCAGGCGCTCGGCGAGCTGCTGCGCCCCTGGACCCGCCGCGACGACCTGACCAGCCTGGAGGTCACCCGCAGCATCAGCTACACCTTCCGCGCCCGGCTGGCGGCTCGCTTGCAGGACGGGCGCGTCTTCCTGCTCGGCGACGCCGCCCATCTCACCCCGCCGTTCATCGGCCAGGGCCTGGCCGCTGGGCTGCGCGACGCCGACAACCTCGCATGGAAACTCACCTGCGTGCTCACCGGCCGGGCCGAGGCCGGCCTGCTCGCCAGCTACGACGCCGAACGCAGGCCGCACGCCAGGGCGATGGTGAAGAAGGCCGTCCGCGTCGGCTGGGCGATGACCGGCGGCCAGGACCGGGCCGCTGCCGTCCGTCGGATCGCCTTGGCCGCAGCCGTCCGCAGCAAGCACGTCCGCCAGGCAATGGCCTCCACCGCGACGCCCCGGCTGAAGGCCGGCGCCATGCATCCCGCCCCGCGCCTACTGCCATCCGGCATCCCCGCCGGCCTGCGGCCAGGCGGCCTGATCCCCAACCCCCTGCTGTCCGTTGGTGACGGCCCGCCGGTCCGGCTTGACGCCGTCCTGGCAGGACGCACCGCTGTGCTGACCGCACGGTCACCTGACCCCGCGCTGACAGGTTTCTGCCACCGCCACGGCCTGGTCCTGGTCCGGATCAGCAGCGCTCCAGGCACCCGCAGCCAGGGCAGGCCCGGAGCCCACGAGGACGGCGGGTGGATCGACGTCCGCCTCGCCAGCGACGGACAGCACAGTGGCCTGCAGGCCCTGACGGCCAGCCCCGGGCTTGCCGTCATCGTCCGCCCCGACCGCGTGATCGCCGCGGCCGGGACCCGCTACCGGCCGCCGCGCCTGCCCTGGCACGTCCCGGCCGCCGCCGCGCACGAACACGCGGCGGCTACTCACCCGGCGGCTAACACCGGCCCCGCCGGCCCGCTGCCGACAGCATCTTAGGAGTTTCCCGTGTTCGTCACCATCTCGCTGCTGCTGGCCGCGGTCTGCCTCCTGCCCGCGGCAGGCAAGTTGCTCGGCCACCCCAAGATGCGGCAGTCCGCCGAGCACTTCGGCATCCCATGGCCCGGATACAGGCTGATCGGAGTAGCTGAACTGGCCGCCGCCGCGGGCATCCTGGCCGGCCTGTGGTGGCACCCACTCGGCCTGGCCGCCGCGGCCGCCATGACCCTGCTGCTAGTCGGCGCGCTGGCCACCCACCGGCGCGCCGCGGACAGCGGGAAGGAGATGGCGCCGGCCCTGGTCGCGCTCGCTATCGCCGTCGCCTACCTGGCTATCGCTCTCACCAGCTAGCGGAAAGGCTGATGACCACTCAGCAGCCGCTCACCGCCGCGCTCATCCTCCGGTACCACTTCAGCGGGCCGCCGGGTCAAGCAAGACGGCGAGCGTCTCAGGAAAGTCGCTGGTGGTGATCTGCTCGCCGAAGCTCGGCCGCTTCACGATCGCCGAAAGGCGTATAGCCGCCACCGTTCGGGAGAGTTCAACGGCTCATCCCGAACGGGAGCGTGGCGCTGCCGTTCAGCCCTCTTAACACCTTGTAGGGTTCCAAAAGGGTGTCGCTCTTGGTGATGGTGTGGTGCGAGCTTGGCCAGGTCGAGGATGGCCTGCCCGGAACGTTCCCGTAACGCTGCACGTGCCGAGCTGAAGGCGAGCCGGTACTCCGCGGAGGCGGTAATAACGCCGTCCAGTGCGCTCACGGCGGCGGCCTCGCCCTGGGTCGCCGTGGTCCGGCTTGTCGCCAGCGTCTGCGGGTCCTGCCACACCGTCGTGCTAATCAGATGGCCCGAGTCCCATTGGGCATACAGCAGTGCGGCACGGAAACCGCAGGTATCCGCCAGTTCGGGGACCACCGTGGCCCCGTACCAGGCGACGGCATCTTCAACATGTATCAGCTTCGGCGGGTCGACATTCATCTCTGTCACCCGCACCCCCTGGCCGCCTCGCAATGGAGCCTCATGCTCGAACACTATGACGGCGTAGTGCTCGCGGGTAGCCCGACCGCCTGCCAGCCGGGCGGCTTCGCGGATGCCGGCCACGATCGCGTCCTCGGTGTCAGCGAGCGCGCCGCTCGATGCCCAGAACGACTGGAACGCCATACCATCGGCACCTGGGTCGGTCAGCAGCAGCGTCCCCAGGTTGCCTGCCCGGTACTCCAGGACCGGGCGCAGCTCAGTCGTCGCGTAGCTGATTGCGTCATTCAGCCGGTGCGGATCCCCAGTAACCCGATTCACCTCAACGTGAAGCATGGCTCTCCTTTCGCGCGGCCGCTCCCTTTCACCAGTAGCGGCCGCTCCCTTTCACCAGTCTCGCCTACACGGCGCGTCGTCCTCCGCCCGGGCTCGATCATTATTGTGATGATTAATCATCACAGGTCTCTTCGGAGTGCCGGCGGCCGGAGCCAGGGCAGGACCTTCGCCTCTGGCCGCCGGGCACCCGGACGGGGGAGCGTCGAGTCAGGCAACCAAGGGAGGGAGATGTCATGCCGGACAGCAAGCGGCAGGTGGTATACGCCGCGGCATACGGGAACGTTACGCAGGCGCTGGCAGGCCTGGACGCTATCGAGCAACTGCACAAGGACGAGGTGATCGGCTCCTATGACGCGGCCGTGATCGACAAGGAAGACGGCAAACCGCACATCGTCAAGCGGATGGACCGCCCGCGGGCCCGCATCATTCCTGAGCTCTTCGGCGCCGGGACCTTGCCGCGCAAGGAGCTCCACGAGGCTGCCGAGGCCCTCACCGCGAACAAGGCAGGACTGATCGCGGTTGGTGACCCGACCATTGAAAAGGCAGTCGACAACGCGATCTCCGATGCCGATACAGTTACCAAGCGCTTCGTCGAGGCCGACACCGACGAAATCGCCAGCGAGCTGCGGGAAGCGCTCAAAGGCTGACTGGTCAACTGCGATCCCGGACAGAGGCGGGCATGAACAGGCCGCAGCGTTAGGGGAAGCCTGGACGAGGAGGCGCGCGCGTGGCAGCCCAGGTTACGGAAAGCAGGGAAGCCGCCGCCGTTCCACCGCCGGTGACCGCGGCGGAGGCCGCCACGCTCGGGGTCTCCGATGTCTTCACGCGGCTGGGGAGCGGCCCGGAGGGCCTCGGGAAGGATGAGGCAGCGCGGCGGCTGCGAGTGGTGGGGCCGAACGCGGTGCGCTCGTACCGGGCGCGGCCGTGGCCGGTGCTGTGGAGCCAGCTGCGGTCCCCGCTGCTGCTCCTGCTGGCCGTCACCGCCGTGGCGTCGGCATTCCTCGGCCAGGCGAGCGATGCGGTCATCATCGGGGTCATCCTGGTGGCCTCGGTTGGCCTCGGGTTTTTCAATGAGTACAAGGCGGCAAGGACCGCCGAGGCGCTGCATTCCAGCATCCGCCACCGCTGCGTGGTGCTGCGGGACGGGCACCCGCGCACGGTGGATGTAACGGAGCTGGTGCCTGGTGACGTGGTGGACCTGCAACTCGGGCAAGTGGTCCCGGCTGATCTGCGGCTGCTAGCCGTGGCGGGGCTGGAGTGTGATGAGTCGGTCCTCACCGGTGAGTCGGTGCCGACGGAGAAGTCGACAGGTCCGGTCGCCGCCGGGACGCCGCTGGCCGAGCTGACCTGCTGCGCCTTGATGGGCACCGTGGTGCGGGCCGGGTCGGGCACCGGGGTAGTGACGGCGGCCGGCGGGGCGGCGGAGTTCGGCCGGATCGCCCAGGGCCTGGGCGAACATCAGCCGGAGACCGAGTTCCAGACCGGGCTGGGTAAGTTCTCGATGCTGCTGGTCCAGGTGGCCGGCGCGCTGACCGGCGCGATCTTCATTATCAACGTGGCGCTGCACAAGCCGGTCATTACCGCGCTGCTGTTCTCGCTGTCGATCGCGGTCGGGCTCACGCCGCAGCTGCTTCCGGCGGTAGTCTCGGCCAGCCTGGCCAGCGGGTCGCGGCAGCTGGCCCGGTCCAAGGTACTGGTCAAGCGGCTCGTCTGCATCGAGGACCTGGGCGATGTCGATGTGCTGTTCACCGACAAGACGGGCACGCTGACCGAGGGCAGCCTGCGGTTCATGCGCTCGGCCGGGCCGGATGGCACGGCGGATGACGAGCCGCTGCTGCTGGGGCTGCTGTGCAACGAGGCAGTGACCGAGAACGGTAGGGCGGCCGGCGGGAACCCGCTCGACGTCGCGCTATGGGACTCCCCGGCCGCCGCGGGGCAGCAGCCGGCGCTGGCCCGCTACCGCCGGCTCGGCACAGTGCCCTTCGATCACGAGCGCCGCCTGGTATCGGTCCTGGACGAGGACGACGCCGGCAACCGGATGATGATTACCAAGGGCGCCCCCGAGGAACTGCTCAAGAGGTGCACCGCCATTCCCGCCGCCGCCAGGACGGCGCTGGATGCGGAGTTCGCGTCAGGCAACCGGGTGATCGCCGTGGCCACGCGCGAGATGCCGAGCGTGTCCTCGCTCACCGCCGCCGACGAGCACGACCTCACCTTCCGCGGCATTCTGGTCTTCCTCGACCCGCCCAAACCGGAGGCCCGTGAGGCGCTGCAGCGACTGGCCCGTCTCGGGGTTACGGTCAAGGTCCTTACCGGGGACAACGCGGTGGTCGCGGCCAAGGTCTGCGCCGACCTGGGCCTGCCGGTCAGCCAGGTGGCCACCGGCGCCGACATTGACAACGCCGGGGACCAGCTCGGCGAACTGCTCGCCAGGACCACCGTCTTCGCCCGGGTCAGCCCGGAGCACAAGGCCCAGATCGTGCGGGCGCAGCGGGCCACCGGCACCGACGTTGCCTTCCTCGGCGACGGCGTCAACGACGCCATCGCGCTGCATGCCGCCGACGTGGGCATCTCGGTCGACTCGGCCGCCGATGTGGCCAAGGACGCCGCCGACGTGCTGCTGCTGGAAAAGGACCTGAACGTGCTCGCCGACGGGGTCATGGGCGGCCGGCGGATCTTCGCCAACACGATGAAGTACGTCCTGATGGGCACATCCAGCAACTTCGGGAACATGTTCAGCGCTGCCGGCGCGTCGATATTCCTCAAGTTCCTGCCCATGCTTCCCTCGCAGATCCTGCTCAACAACCTGCTGTACGACACCAGCCAGCTGGCCATCCCCACGGATAATGTCGACCCGGAACAGGTCGCCCAGCCCACCCGCTGGGATCTGGGCTTCATCCGCAAGTTCATGCTCTTCATGGGCCCGATCAGCTCCCTGTTCGACTTCACCACCTTCGGCATCATGCTGTGGGTGTTCCACGCCGGGGAGCGTCTGTTCCAGACCGGCTGGTTCGTCGAATCCCTGGCCACCCAGACCCTGGTGATCTTCGTGATCCGCACGCGGCGGGTCCCGTTCTTCCGCAGCGTCGCGAGCTCGCCAATGGCGCTCGCCGCGGTCGGCATTACCGCCGTCGGCGCGGTGCTGCCCTACACCGGCCACCTGGCCTACATCTTGGGCTTCCAGCCCCTGCCAGGCGCGTTCTTCCTCGCCCTAGCCGGGATCGTCGCGGTTTACCTGGTGCTGGTCGAGATCGGCAAGTACTGGTTCTACCGCCTCTACCGCGCCCCCGCCGCGCCCAAGCCCCGGCACCGGACGCCGGGCCACCGCGTGCGGCGCCGCGCCGCCCGCTTCACCGTCCACACCCTCCACCCAGCCCGCGGACACAACGTCAGCCCGGGCAAGCCGGTCAAGCAAGACAGCAAAGTCCCGGCCGGGTGAATACCCGTGGTTGAGACAGACGACCAGCCGCCGTTGAGGACCTCATGCCCGCTAGCGATGGTCAGCCGGTGACCTGGAGCTCGTCGCGAACGTCGATGACCCCGAGGGCCATCCAGGCGGCACCGACCACCGCGTCCGGCCGTACTCTGCCAGCTGCTGCTTAGCCTGACTCATTGCTGGGGCGTGGGAAGCAAGGAGATGCGCATCTCTGGCCTCCACCGCCAGACGCGCGCCTTCCCTCGACCGGTGGCAGGGGCGAGCACGCCGGCCGTGTCAGACAGCTGACGCGGCCGGAGTTCCGGCCGGACGGGCGAGGATCTGGCTGAACGCGGCGGCGAGCGCAGCCCGGGGCTCGCTGCCGTCGGCCGAGGACCGCCAGGCGATGAACCGGTCCGGGCGCACCAGGACCGCGCCGTCACCGGCGATCTCGCGATGGCGCAGCCATCCGCAGCGCGGGTCGTACAGGTCGCCATCGAGGTGGCCGATCCGCACCGCGTCGAGCGGGATGTCCGCCTCTGCGGCGAGCTGCCGGGCTGCTTCGCACCAGGCCTGGCCGTCCTCGCCGGCGATCAGCAGGAAGCGACCGGGCGCGACGAGGTCCTTGATCGGGCGGCGGTTGCCGTCCTCGTCATCGATCCAGGCGTGCGGCAGGGGCGAACCCGGCCGAGTGGACGGCTGATATACGCGGATGTCGTCGACCGGTGCGGGCGCGGCGCCGCCGTCAGGCACGACGGCAGCGGACTGGTAGCAGTAGCCGTACTCGACGTTGAGCTCGCTGAACTCCATGGACTGCGCCCGCATCGCGCGCAGCACGCTGGAGCGCTGCCCGGCGTCCTCGGGCCGGCCGCTCCACATCCGGCGCAGCTGCTCCATGTTCTGCTCAGCGGTGTTCTCCGGAGAGACTCCGAGCGCCAGGGCGATCTCGAAATGATTGACCGCGTTCTCCAGCGAGCGCTGGCAGTTGCGCTCATCGGCCGGCCGCCGCTCGGCTTCGTAGGTGTCCAGCAGCTCCGGTGCCGCGTGGCCGCCGAGGACTAGGGCCAGCTTCCAGCACAAGTTCTGCGCGTCGTGGATCGCGCTGGTCAGTCCAAGCCCGCCGGTGGGCGGATGGCGGTGTGCCGCATCCCCGAGCAGGAACACGCGGCCGGCGCGGAACGCGGACGCCAGCACCGCGTCGACCGACCAGCGCGTGATCTTGTGGATCTTCCACGGTGCGTCCGGAACGCCAAGGGCCCGGCGGGCATCGGCTTCGACCCGCGCGTCGGACTGGGCCTGGGGATCGCCGGCCGGGTAGTTCAGATGAATCACCCACTCTTCTGACTGGGGGCCCCACTGTTCCGGCCCCATCGGGACCATCACCACAAGGGCGCCGGCCTGCGGGGAGAAGATCCAGCGGATCAGCACGTCGGGGTCCGGCGCCCAGTGCGAGAAGTCGGCGGACACATGCAGCGTCGCGGTCTGCGTGATCACCCCGAGCCCCTCATACTTGACGCCTACCAGGCCGGCGACACGCCGCCCGCCGTCCGCCCCGAGCAGGTACTGGCAGCGCACCACATAGCGGCGGCCGGAGGCGTTGTCGCGGATCGTGGCCCGCACGTCCCTGTCGTCTTGCTCCAGGCCGATCAGCTCATGGCCGAAGCGGATCCGCCCTGGCGAGAGTTCCTCGGCGCGGGCCTTCAGCAGTGGCTCGAGGCGGATCTGGGGCAGGTTCAGCTGGCGCCACGGACTCGCCGCCCGCCAGCTGTCGTCTGCCCCGCCTGCCCCCCAGGACTCCAGGCGCGCGAGGCGGCGTCCGTAATCTGGGCCGGGACCGGCGAAGCCCGCGTAGTACGCCGTCGCCGCCATCTGCTCGGCCGGCGTGCTGCGCCGCGCGATCGCGTCGGCCACGCCCGCGTCCTCGAGTACTTCCATCGCCCGCTGGTTCAGGACATGGGCCTTGGGCAGATCAGAGGTCTGCGGGCGCGCGCTGACCAGCAGATGCCCGACCCCCTCACGCGCCAGCAGCATGGAAGCGGTCAGGCCCGCGCCGCCGCCGCCCACGATTAGCACCGGAACTTCCTCATCGATGTCCGTTGTCTTCCGCTCCATCACAGCGCCTCCCCATTTGCAGAATTGGAGTGAACACTACAATAAAGAAATTGGAGTGTCAATTACAAAACTTGAGATACGCTGGGCACATGTCAGCGCCCGCCGAAGTGAGGCCGAACCGCCGCGGCGTGAAGTCGCGTGAACGCGTGCTCGACGCCGCCGAGCGGGTCATGGCCGAGCACGGCTTCGAGGCGGCGACCCTCGCCCGCGTGGTGGAGGAAGCCGGCATCCCGATGAGCTCCGTCTACCACTACTTCGGGTCCAAGGACAGAATCCTGCTCGCCGTCATGGAGCGCGGCGCCGCTCGCTTCTTCGCCGACCTGCCCGACCTGAGCCGCCGGCCCGGGCGCCCGGCGCAGCACCTGGCCAGGGTCGCGTCCGCTGCCACGCGCACGCTCGAGCGCCACCCGAACTTCCTTCGCATGCTGATCGTCTTCGCCGCGCAACCGCCGCCCGCGGGCGACGGGGAAATACAGGCCGTCGTCCGACGGGTACGCGACCACGCGCTCGAGCTGCTGCGGGCACAGATCACGGCCGCGTTCGGCGACGATCCGCGAAGCCCGGCCACCGAGCAGCTCGCGCGCTTCGCGCTGGCCGCCATCGACGGCGCCTTCGTGGCTAGCCAGACCGACCGCGGTGTCACGCTCGAGGGGCTTCTCCAGCCGCTCGCGCCCTCGCTCGTCGCGGCGCGGCGGGCGCTGCTGGCCTGCGAAGGACAACCTCCGCACCCCCGATAGCTACCTGCTCGCCAAAGCGGGCAGCCGTTAACCGAATACGTCTGATCCGAAGGACCTGACCTGCGGCATGGCGGCGTCGCCGAGGTGCGGCAGGCCGAAGATATCCTCCACCGTGCGCAGCAGCGAGTAGTGGTTGTAGTCGACGGTGCTGACGGTGCCCGGCCTGATCAGCGGAGAAAGCAGGACCGCTCCGACACGGCCGCCGCCGGGTCCGTTCTTCCCGGGCTCCGGCACGTTCGGGTGGGCGGGGCTGAGACCGGACGTCTCGCCGCAGCAGGCGGCCGCGTCGCTGCCCTCGTCGAAGGTGATCACGATCAGGCCGCCGTCCTGGTAGGCCGGCGCGGCCATGATCTTCGGTACCCACTGCGACAGGAACCTATTGGCCTGGGCCAGCCCGCCGGGGGCGCCGGTGACGCACGGGGAGTCGTGGCCGTCGTTGCACAGGTTGGGCACGATGAAGGAGAACGCCGGGGTCGTGCTGGCCCGGGCCAGATCGCCCGGCAGCGGCCGAGTCGACAGGAGGTGCGCGGCGCAGAACGCCTGGTTCGCGGTGACCGCACGGAAGAACGCGAACCCGTCATGGCGGACGGCGTACTGGTCGGCCTTGGCGGCGCGGTTGGTGCGGTCCGCGGCCCAGGCGGCGGGGTGGCCGCACGCTGGGCCGCGGGCCGTGGCGGTCGTGTGGTCACGGACCGGGTCGTTGCCCATGTCCTGCAGGTAGGCCGCCCAGCCTAGCCCGGCGTCCGACAGCTGGTTGCCCAGCGTGGGCACTGCGGCCGGGTAGACGCAGCCCTCGCCGAGGACCTGATGGTACGGCCCTGCCGTTACGGCGGCAGGAAACGGTGTCCAGAGCGGGCAGTCGGCCTGGGTGGCCAGGTCCGGGGCCTGCCCGGAGACCTGGGCGATGTAGTTGGCCGCGCTGCTGTGGCCGATCGCGTAGTAGTTCTTCAGCAGGGCGCCCGTCCGCGGCAGGGTGCGGGCGAGGTACGGGTCGGCCGAAGGGCTGCCGAAGGTCTGCACGTACCCTAGGTTCTCCAGGTCGATGACCCACACGTGCCTGATCGTCCTGAGGACGGCAGTGGCCACGGGTCCGGATCCGCTCACTCCGGCGCCGGCCCGGGTCCCGCTACCTGAGTTCGTGCACGCGGCGAGCACTAGCGCTAGCGCAACCGCCAGTACGCACCGCCAGGTCCTCCCCATTGGTCTCCTCCTTCGCGCGCGATTCCTAGTTTCGTCCTCAGCCGATTTCACTGTGAGGCGGCCGCCGGAGATGGGGTGTACGCGGAGATGGGGTGACCGCGCCGATGCCGGGGCGCCAGGGCTGCTGCACTCCGTCGAGTCAGCTGTTGACACGATGATAATCATAATTGATGATTTAATACAAGAATGATCGATGAATCAGAATCAGAAATGGGAGTGATCATGACCAGACAGCCCGTCAGCCCGCTTCGTGCCGCCTCCTTGCCCGGCGATGTCCTCGGCTATGCCGGTCAGCGCGCGGATTTCGTCTTGGGTTTCCGCTTTCACATCGCTTCGGCCGGTGATAGCTGCCAATCCCCGGATCCAGGTGGGACCTGCCGTCCTTGGCCAGGTGGGCTATGAGCTCTGAGCAGGCGCCGCGAGGTCGGCTAGCGCGCCTATTCGACGCCGCCGACCGGCGCCACGTCCCGCTGCGGACCATCCTGGTGACGGCTGGGGTGGTCGTCGCTATCTACCTGGCCGGCAAGCTGCTGTACCTGCTGCGGGACATCGTGCTGCTGATGCTCGTGGCGGGGTTCGTCGCGATGCTGCTCAACCCGGCCGTCGCGAAAGTGCAGCGGCGGATTCCGCGCCGGGGCTTCGCTGTGACGGTCGTGACGCTCTGGGCCGCGCTGATCTTCATCGGCCTGGCCGTGGCGTTCGGCGTGCCGCTGGTCAACGGGATCACCCACCTGGCGGACCGGCTGCCAAGCTACATCGCCAGCTTGCAGCACGGCAGGGGCTGGATCGGCCACCTCGTGGCCAAGTACCACGTCCAGGGCTGGGTGCAGCGCAACACGCCCAAGCTGGTCGGCTACGCCCAGTCGCTCAGCAAGCCGGCGCTGACCCTCGGCAAGGGCGCGGTCTCGATAATCATCGAGCTGTTCACGATCTTCGTCCTGGTCCTGCTCCTGCTCCTGGAGGGCCCGAAGATGTGGGACTGGATGCTGGGCCAGATGACCCCGGGCCGCAAGGCCACGGTCACCCGGATAGCGGCCGACGTCAGCGATAAGGTCACCGGGTACATGTTCGGCAACCTGCTGACCTCGCTCATCGCCGGGATCGTGGTGTTCGTGACGCTGCTGATCCTCGGCGTGCCGTTCCCGTTGCTGTGGGGGCTCTGGGTGGCCCTGGTGGACTTCCTGCCGATGATCGGCGGGGCCCTGGCCGGCATCCCAACCGTCCTGTTCGCGTTCATCGCCCGGGGCCTCACCGCGGGCATCGTCACCGCGGTCGTCTTCGCCGTCTACACCCAGATCGAGAACCACGTCCTGAACCCGGTGGTCATGAGCAAGACGGTGCGGATCAACCCGCTACTCGTATTCATCGCCCTGCTGGTCGGCGCCTCGATCGGCAGCCTGATCGGCGGCATATTCGGCGGATTCGTCGCGGCGCTGCTGGCCATCCCGACAGCCGGCGCGCTGCAGGTGCTGGTCAAGGAGGTATGGCAGGCCACCGCCCCGGACCAGCCCAAGGACTCCCCGGCGCCTGCGGCTGAGCGCGGGGAATCGGCGGTCTAGCTAGGCGAGCCCGCTGACCGCGGCCCCGGGCCAAACCGGTGGTGCCAGCCGCCGGCCCTGCACGCCACGTTCCGGTTGGCGGGGCTCACACGGCCTGCTCACGCTCCAGATACTTCAGGGCCGCCCCGCCGAGCGGGACGGGGAGCCAGAACGTCACCAGCCGGAACAGCAGCACCGCGCTGGCCGCGGACGCGCCTGGCACGCCCGCGGCCGTGAGCCCGGCGGTCAGCGCCGCTTCTACCGCGCCGATGCCGCCGGGGGTGGGGATGATCGAGCCGATGGCGCTGCCGGTCAGGTACACCACGCCGATTTTCGCGATCGGCACCGACCGGCTGAACGCCGCCACGCAGGCGGCGAGGCAGAAGATGTAGGCCAGGTCCAGCAGCAGGGTGCCGCCGATCCCCCGGGCAAGCTTGCCCGGCTGTTGCGCGACCTCGAGCAGCCGCGGCACCACCTGGTCGAGGGTCGGCGACAGGCGGGCGCGCAGCATCCGCCGCCCGGCGGGGATGGCCAGCACCACGAGCGCGATGAGGACGAGCCCGGCCAGCACGAACCATGTCCACCGCGGCGGGTGGATCGGTTCGCTGCCCGAGCTGCCGGCGATCGCGGCGAACACGAGGATCAGCAGGGCATGCACGACGAACGCCACCACCTGGGCCACGCCCACGCTGGCTGCCGCAACCGCCGTGGAAATCTTCTGGCGCTCCAGGTACTTGATGTTCAGCGTGGCGCCGCCGACGGCGGCAGGGGTCACCAGCGTGACAAATGAGCCGGCCAGCTGGGTAAGCAGGGTGAGGCGGAAGCTCAGCCGGCCGGGGACGAACCCGATCAGTTCCTCCGCGGCGCCGACGTAGGTGGCCGCCGACAGGGCCAGCGCGGCGATGACCCAGCGCCAGTCCGCCTCGCGCAGCACGCTCTGGAGGCTGGTCCGCGCCAGCTCGCCGGCCAGCAGGTAGACGGCGGCCACGCTGCCAATCAGCGTCAGCAGGGTGCGCGGCCGGATGCGCTCCAGCTGGGCCGGGGTGACTTCGCCGCCCGGCACCGCCGCGAGCAGCCGGGTGCGCAGCGCGGGCAGCACGTCGCGGCGGCGCCGCAGCGCCTTGCGAGTCGAACGGGCCAGCGCGACCGGCTGCAGCAGCGACACCACCGCCACTAGGTCGTCCGTGCTCAGCTTCGTCGCCGCCAGGTCAGCGGCGCGGTCAGGTCCAACGACAAGGGCCAGCTCAGCGGTGAGCTGGGCCACGTCCAGGCGGATTTGCAGGTCGCTCGCTGCCACGTCGCCGTCGCCCGGGTCGAGCAACATGGCCTGGCCGTCGTCGGTGAGCAGGATGCGATCCGCGGTCAGGCGCCGGTGCGTGACCCTGTGGGCGTGCAGCCGGCTGACGGCATCCCATATCTGGCCGAGCTCGGCGTCGCTGCAGCCGGGATTCCGCTGGGCTAGCGTCGTCCCCTCGTGGTGCTCGTAGGCCAGCACGGAGGCTTCCGGACCAGCCCGGACCACGGCACGCAACCGCGGCGTGGGCGCAGCCGCATCCTCGGCAGCATAAGACAGCAAAGCCCGGCGCTCGACCGCGTGGTCCACCGACAGCGGGGCGCTGTGTGGCACCTGCCCGAGCAGCCTCACCCTCCGGTACAGCCGGTAGACGGCGCCGGCCGCCTGCTGGTCCCGGTCGTACACGACGATGTCCAGCCCCCGGCCCTCTCCCTTGCGAGTGACCGCGTAGCGGCGCGATGGGTTTCCCTGGCGCGGTTCCTCGTGGTGCATCCTGCGTATCGCCGTCACCGGCAGGTCGGCGGCTGCCAGCGCGCCTGCGATGTCCAGGGCGCCTGGCCGCTGCGACGCGGCGCCTGCGACGTACCTGACGGCCAAGCCGATCGCGCGGCCGCCGAGCACCGTGATCAGCAGGCTAAGGACGGAGGTGCGCAACGCTCCGACGTGCACGATCGCGTAGAGGGCAATCGCCGTCCAAAGGGCGTTCCGCCAGTACGGCCGGCCGGCTAGGCCGACCATGGTGGCGTAGGCGACCAGGCCCGCTAGGTACGGGTCGAGCGCCGCGGCGTGGCTCGTGCCCGGACGGGCCATGATGATCGCATAATAGAGTCGGCTGGCGGCGGCCCGCGTGAGCAGCTCGTTGGCCACCGCGGTCATGACGCCGGCTAGGACGCCGGTGGCCGCCGCCTCGGCGAGCCGCCGGAACTGGCGCCGCACGAGCAGCTGGACGGCCATGGCCACCGGTAGGACGAGCAGGGCGAACAGCGCCAGCGGAGAGACCACGACGAGCAGCGCATGCGGCAGTCGGTGGCTCGTGGCCGCGATGTGTGTCTCCGCGCCGGACATGGTGACGCTCGCCGCGACGCCGACCACCGCCAGCGCGGCGATCCCGATGCAGGACAAGACACAGCGCAGCAAGTCGACCGGCTTGCGGATACGGCGTTCGCGCCGATCCTCGACCTCGACCTCGACCTCGCCAGGCTGCGGTACCCCCACGGCACGATGGTTTCATGCTGCCGCCTGGCCGTTAAGACACACCCGCCCCACACCCCGCAACCTGCTGCGGGACGATCAGCGCCGTCAACGCCCGCACCTAGGGCGCTAGCGGCCGGACGAGGTCAGCTTGCTCTTGGATTCAAGAAGGGCACTGCGGAGATCCTCGAAGGCCTTCTCCAGCCCGGCGCGTACCGTGTCGGCCACGCTAGACGCCGTCCTGGCGCTTTCCTCGAGCTGCCGCCTGGCGTCGGCCCACCTGTCGCGGAGCTTGTGCATCTGTGCGGTCGCCTTGTCGGTGGCTTCCACCGCGCCGAGGTGCATCTGGACTTCTAGGTCCTCAACGCGCCCCTGCCAATGGTCGAGCTCGGCCTTGGCCAGCTGCTTGTGCAGATCGGCCAGCTGGTCCTGGAGCCCGTGGATTTGATCTTCAAGCTGAGTAACGCGCTCTTCTGTGTTCATGAACCCACCCTCCAGCCCGGGCAAGCGCGGGACCAGGGGCAAAGGTCCTTTGGTAACCGCGCGAAGTCTCCGCCGTCACACCCCGTGTGGGGACCTGTCAGCCTTGCGCTGGGACAGGCGGGCGGACGATGCCGACCGGGCAAGGCGCGTAGTGCAGCAGGGCGGCGGCGGCCGAGCCCAGGGTCATGCTGGGGAATCCGCCCCTGCCTCGGGCGCCCGCGATGATCATCTGGGCCTTGGCTCCGGCCTCAAGCAGCGCCGTTCGTGGTGAGCCTTGGCTGACCTGCCGCAGCACGGTGACAGCGTGATGCTGCTTCTCCCAGCCGGTTAGCAGGCTGGTGAATTCATCTTCCATATGGCGTGCGCCGCCCACGCTTGCGTGCGCGTCGGCCAGCGCGCAGACGGCGAGGACGGGAACGTGGCGCAGCGCGGCCTCCTCGGCGGCGAACTCCAGCACAGCGCGTGACGCCGCCGACCCGTCTACCGCCGCCACAACCGGGCCCGGACCGCCGTCAGCGCTGCCCGCTGGCCCGCGAACGATGACTATCCGGCCGTGCCCGTGTGCGGCCAGCTGCCAGGCGACCGATCCCAGCAGCAGCCCGGCGAGCCTGCCGTGGCCCCGGGAACCGACCACGACCATGCCGACGCTCCCGCTGTGCTCGCACAGCACCCGGGCCGGCGACCCGGCGGCCAGCAGCGGCTGCACGCCGCCGGGGCCCGCGAACGGCTCGGCGTGCACCAGGCCCCGTTGCACGATCTCCTCGCCCTGCCGCCGCGCGAGATCGAGCAGCGGGGGCTCGATGAGCAGCGCGAGTTCTTCCGGCGCCCAGGCATGGCAGACCGTCAGCGTGGTCCCGCGATCGCTGGTCTCCCGGGCGGCCCAGTGCAACGCGAGCTCACTACCTGGCGATCCGTCATACCCGACGATGATCCCCTCGGTCATCCACGTCATGGCGACCAACCCCCCGATTCCGGAAGCAGCCACTGCGGCCGACGTTTATACCTATGGTCTCTCGGTCTCAGTTCCGCGTGCAGGGCGCAACGTCCCGCAGGGCAAGCCGATCGTCCCGCCAGAACAGCTGATCAGCCTGGACGGCTGAACGCGGACTTGGCCGCGTCGGCGGCCTCGGCGTGCCCGGGGCGCGACATCATCGTCGGCGGCACGTAGCAGCCGCTAACAGCGGCGGAGTTCGACGGCCGGGTGGCCTCCAACTGCCAGGTACGTGCCAGGAGCATGGCCAGCGGCCTCGCGATCCAGGCCGAGCTGCACCATCGCCCGGTCAACAGCCTAACCTGCGGGTCAGGGACCCGTGAGGCCGCCCGCAGGAAGACGTCACGATCTCAGGCCGGAGCGGGACACGGTGGCGTCAGCTGAGGAACGGCACGAGGTGGGCGTTGACCTCTTCGGCGTGAGTCCAGCACAGGCCGTGGCCGGCGCCGTCGATGGCGACGTACTCGCTGCCAGCGATGAGCTCGTGGGTGCGCGCACCGCAGGCGTCGATGGGCAGGATGCGGTCGGCGGTGCCGTGCATGACAAGCACCGGGATCTCGATCTTGGGCAGGTCGGCGCGGAAGTCGGTGTGCCAGGTCGCCACGCATGCGATCGTGCCGGCGGCCGAGGCGCTGACTGCGGTGTTCCAGGCGTCCGTGACCACCTCCTCGCTGATCCGGCTGCCGAGGGTCTGGTCCAGGTTGAAGAAGTTCTTGTTCCACTCGGTGAAGTAGGCGAACCGGTCGGCGGTCAGCGCCCCGGCGATCTGGTCGAAGACCTCTTGCGGGACACCCTGCGGTGTCTCGTCGGTCTTGAGCAGGTAGGGCGGAATCCCAGAGATGATGGCGGCCCGCCGGACCCGGTCCGATCCGTAGCTGCCAAGGTAGCGGGCGATCTCCCCGCCGCCCATCGAGTGGCCGGCCACGTCGAAGCCGCGAAGGTCAAGCGCGGTGACGAGCTTGTCCAGGTCGGCGGCAAAGGTGTCGTAGTCATACCCGGTGACTGGCCGGCCAGACTTGCCGAAGCCTCGCCGGTCGTAGGTGATGACGCGGTGCCCGGCGGCGATCAGCGCTCGTTCCTGGCGCTCCCAGGCCCGGCCGTTCAGCGGGAACCCGTGGATGAGCACGACGGGCTGTCCCGAGCCGTGGTCCTCGTAGTAGATCTCGATGGGTGCCGAGTTCTCTTTCCCGACGGTTACGTACGGCATTGCGTTGCCCTTCCTCGTTCGTGATCGTGCGGCGAGGTCTCACGTGGGGGGACAGGCGAAGCATGCCCCCGTTCGGGATAGCGGAAAACATCATCCAGAACGAGTGCGTGGTTCCCGTCCCGCGCACGCCAGACACACGGCTTTCAGCTGGCAGGCTTTTGGCCACGGCCGACCCGAGTCCTGAGGGCACGGCCATGTTGGTGACTAGAGACAGCATGACTTCCGGTGCGTTGTCGGCCAGTGTCCGGCCGTTGCGGCCGGCGAAACCGTGAGCCGCAGGCGTGCCGACCACGTACGACAGCACATCGGGGAACAGCTCCGCGGCGACCATCTGGCCGTACCCCCGGGGGTCGTCGGAGGTCCCCGTGGCCGCCACGACCGCGGCGACCTGCTCGCCGATGGACTTGGCCACGGCGTTCACGTCCTCGGACGGGTGGCGGGTGTTGGCCGGGTTGGAGAAATCGGTGTCGGTCGGCCAGAAGATCGGCCACATCATCGGGTGCCCTGCCCGGTTGCTGAAGTGCGCCTCGTCGTGACACCCCGCTGCTGGCGGTCCTGGTTTACCGGCGGCATCGGGGCGACGACACTGGGGTTATGAACGAGACGCGGGTTGACAACGGAGTTGCCGAAGTCAGCGGCCTGGCTCTGGGTGGCCGTAGGTTGGTGTTCCTTGATCGCGCCCGGATCTACACGTGCGGGATCACGCCGTACGACGTCACGCACCTGGGGCACGCGGCCACGTTTGTCTGGGTCGATGCGCTGGCCCGAACGCTGCGCCTGTTCGGCGTGGAACCTGAGACATGCCGCAACGTCACCGATGTCGACGACGTGCTCGACGAGGCGGCGCACCGGGCCGGGGAGCCGTACGACGCGTTCGCGGCGGCCGGGCAGTATTACTTTGACCGGGACATGGCGGCGCTGAATGTGCGGGACGTTCAGCATGAGCCCAGGGCGCGCCGTTACGTCGACCAGGTCATCCGCCTAGCCGGCGGCCTGCTGGCGGGCGGCGCCGCCTATGTCCGAGACGGCAGCGTGTACTTCCGCGGGGAACCCGCCATCCGCGGGTCTGGACTGGGCCGGGACGCGGCGCTGCGCCTGTCGGTGGAGTACGGCGGTCGGCCGGACGACCCGGCCAAGGACGACCCGCTGGACGTGGCGGTCTGGCAGGCCGGCGAGCCGGGTCATCCGGCTTGGGACTCGCCGTGGGGACGCGGGCGCCCGGGGTGGCACGCCGAGTGCGCGGCCATGGCGCTGTCGGTTTTCGGCGCCGCCGTCGATGTCCATGCGGGCGGCGCTGACCTGCGTTTCCCGCATCATGCCTACCAGGCGGCGATGGTCGAGGCGTTCACCGGTGTCCGCCCCTATGCGCGCGCATGGCTGCATGCGGGCACGGTCCGGGTGGGAGGAGCGAAGATGGCCAAGTCCGCGGGAAATCTAGTGCTCGTCCGCGACCTTGTCGACGGCCATCCCGCCGCGGCCGTGCGGCTGATGATCCTGGACCGTCCGTGGGGCAAGGACTGGGACTACTCTCCCGCCCTGCTCGACCAGGCGGGAGCACGCCTGGAAGAGCTGTACCGGGCGGCCGGGCGCACCCGTCCGGCCGCAGCGGCGGTAGCTGAGACAAGCCGGCTGCTAGCGGCCGACCTTAACGTTTCCGCGGCTGTCGATGTGGCAATCGAGGAAGGTGGGGCCGCCGCGCGAAGCGTGATTGCGGTGCTGGGACTCAACTGACGCTCGCCCCGGCTGCCCCTGTCATGCTTCCTCCAGTCATGGCGTCACGCCCGCGGCCTCAAAAGAGACCTGATCGCCCACCTCGGCACCCGGGACTTCATCGCCGAGAAGGCCAACATCGTGTTCCTCGGACCGTCTGAACACCGCGGCTGCCCAGGATTAGCCTCGCCATGCGCGGGGAGAGGCAGGTCTCGGTGGCTCGGACGCGAGCCAGGATGACCGAAGACGGGGAGAGCCCATGAGCAACGAACTCGCCGGTAAGCGCATCGCGTTCCTGGTCGCGAACGCGGGGGTCGAGCAGGTGGAGCTGACCAGCCCCTGGCAGGCGGTCAAGGACGCTGGCGGGGAGCCCGTCCTGCTAGCGCCGGAGAAGGACCCGGTTAAGACGGTCAACCACGACGCCGAGCCCGGCGGTCGCTACGAGCCCGATCACGCGGTCGGCGACGTCTCGGCGGCGGACTTCGCCGGGCTGGTGCTGCCCGGCGGTGTCGGCAATCCCGACAAGCTGCGGCTGGTGCCGGAGGCGGTCGCCTTCGTCAAGGCGTTCGCCGTGGCCGGCAAGCCGATCGCGGCGATCTGCCACGGCCCCTGGACCCTGGTCGAGGCGGGCGTGGTGGCGGGCAAGACGCTGACCAGCTGGCCGAGCCTGCGCACCGACATCCGCAACGCCGGCGGCGACTGGCGCGACGAGCAGGTGGTCCTCAGCCCCGAGCAGGGCTTCGACCTGGTCACCAGCCGCAAGCCCGACGACCTCGACGCGTTCGACCAGCAGCTGGTCAAGACGTTCGCGCGCGCGGTCTGAGGCCCTGCGGATTCCGCTAAGGGAATAGGAGAAGCCATGACAACGCAGGGCCTGCTCGGGATCTACCTCAATGACCACCTGGCCGGCGCGACCACGGGCACGGGCCTGGCCAGGCGGATGGCGGCGTCGGCCGAGCCGGGAACCGAGCGTGCGGCCGTCTTGAGCCGGCTGGCGAGCGAGATCACCGCGGACCGGACCGCCCTGCTGCGGATCATGACCACGCTCGGCATCCCGGTTCGCGGCTACAAGGTCTTCGCTTCCTGGGCCGGGGAGCGGGCCGGGCGGCTGAAGCTCAACGGCCACCTGGTCACCCGGTCCCCGCTCAGCGACTTGGAGGAGACGGAGATGCTGCGCCTGGGGGTGGGCGGCAAGGCCGCAGGGTGGCGCACGCTGCGCGCGCTGGCCGCACGGGACGGCCGGCTCGACGCGGACCGCCTGGATGACCTCCTCGTACGCGCCGACCGCCAGTCCAGCGAGCTTGAGTCGCTGCGGGTGAGCACGGTGGAGCAACTGCTAGCAAGCGAAACCGGCTGACAACCGACTAGCGGCCTCCATCGGAACAGCGACCTCCCTCAGCGCGGCGCCGGCTAGCGCTTAAGACACGCCACCAAGGGAGACCGCACCGGCGGCAAGGCCTTCTGCGCCGCGGGCCGTAGGCGGTCATTCGCTGAGCAGCGCCCGGAGGGTCCGGGCGTTGCGCACCGCGTTGGCTTCGCCGTCGTTGTTGAAGTAGACGAACACGTCCTGGCCGGCCCGGTCCCACTCACGGATCCGGTCGGCCCACCAGCGCAGGTCGGTGTCGGGGTAGGAGCCCGCGTACAGGTGCCCGCGGTCTGGGCCGTGCATCCGGACGTAGACGAAGCCGGTGGTGGCGCGCAGCACGCACGGAAGGCCGGCGCCGCTCATCACGCAGTAGGCGGCGCGGTGCCCGGCGAGCAGCGCGAACACCTCCTCGCAGTGCCAGCTCGGGTGCCGGAACTCCACCGCGACGCGCATCCAGCCAGGGACCCGCGCGAGGAAGTAGTCCAGCCGGGTGTCGTCGCGGGTCTGGGCTGGCGCCAGCTGCACCAGCAGCACGGCCCGGCGGCCGTCCAGTTCGTGCCAGCCGGCCGCGATGCGCTCCAGCCAGGTCTCCGGCGCCTGCAGCTTGCGGGCGTGGGTCAGGCCGCGCGGTGCCTTGACCGAGAGCCGGAATCCGTCGGGCAGGCGGTGCCGCCAGCTGGCGAACGCCGCCGGGGCCGGCCAGCGGTAGAAGCTGCTGTTCAGCTCGGCGGTGGTGAAGGCTTGGGTGTAACGAGCGAGGCGGTGGCGCGCGGGCAGGCCGGGCGGGTAGAGCTCAGGGTGCCAGTGGTCGTAGCTCCAGCCCGACGTGCCGATCCAGGCGGCCACGACCGCGTCCGGGGGTGGCGGAGATCACCATCGGTACCAGCGGCTGCGTGAGGTGCCTTCGCCGACGCGGAGGAGGAAGCCGATCAGCCAGAGCACGAGAACCGCGAGCGCGATCCACCACAGGACGTGGATGGCGAACCCCAGGCCGCCCAAGATGATCGCTAGCAGGAGAACGAGCAGGATGATCGCCATGAGGTAATTCCTTCCGGTGACCGGGTGCGTGGGCCTTGTAGCCGCTGGCTACCCGGCGTTCGCCTTCCTATTCCGGCTCGCGGTGTTGCCCCTGTTGGGTTGGCAGGTGCCTTCACGTGTGAGGGACCCGGGCGCGGGTAGCCGGGCGTCCCTGTTCGCCGCTTTGACTGGCGCCCTGCGGGAAAGCTCGCGCAGCCCCTTGCATGATGTTGCCCGCGGCCATGATCGCCCGTGGCACGGCGACGTGGCGGCCGTTGACGACATCGGTGAAGAGCAGTTTGTAGGCGGTGAAGTTCTGCTTGCTGCCGGCGTCGTACCTGATGTGCGCGTCGCGGTACCTGGGGGTGGGCTTGTCCTTGGCGTCCGCCCATGCGCGCACGCGTTTTTCTGCTGCCGCGCCGTCCCATTCGCGGTCCCGCGGGGCGAGGGGGAAGTCGTGGAAGGTGGTGACTGCCATGTCGCGTCCTTTCCGGTCGCGGGGGCGGGCGTGGTTACAGGATGGGCTTGCCGCCGGTGACGGCGACCCGGGCGCCGGAGACGTAGCTGGCCTCGTCGGAGGCGAGCATCACGTACACCGGCGCGACCTCGGCTGGCTGTCCCGGGCGGTCCAGCGCGGACGAGGAGCCGAAGCTCTCCACGTGCTCCGCGGGCATGGTCGATGGGATGAGCGGCGTCCATACCGGGCCGGGCGCGACGCTGTTGGCGCGGATGCCGCGCGGCGCCAGCAGCTGTGCCAGTCCCGCGGTCATGTTCGCGATGCCGGCTTTGATCACGTCGTAGGGCAGCAGTGCCGGAGTCGGCGAGTCAGAGTTGACCGAAGAGGTCCCGATGATCGACGCTCCGGGCCTCATGTGCGGCAGCGCGGCCTTGGTCAGGTAGAAGAACGCGCTGAGGTTGACGGCGAGCGTCCGGTCCCACTCCTCGTCGGAGATGTCCTCGAGCTTGTCGTGGGTGCGCTGCTGCGCGGCGTTGTTGACCAGCACGTCGACCCGTCCGAACTCCGCGACGGCGGTGTTGATGACCAAGCGGCAGTGCGCCGCGTCAGCCATGTCCCCGGGGACGAGCACCGCCTTACGACCTGCCTGCTCCACCCAGCGGGCGGTCTCCTGCGCGTCGTCGTGCTCGTCGAGATAGGAAATAAGGACGTCGGCGCCTTCCCGGGCGAAGGCGATGGCCACGGCCCGGCCGATACCGCTGTCCGCGCCGGTGATCACGGCGGCCTTGCCGGCCAGCCGTCCCGACCCCTGGTAGCTCTCCTCGCCGTGGTCCGGCCGCGGGTTCATCTCGCCGGTCCGGCCCGGCGGCTCCTGCTGCTGCGCTGGCTGGTTCATGATTTCCCTCCTCCTTGGCGGCGGTCGAAGACCGCTCTCTGCCTGAGCGAGTCCGTACTGCTTTTACCGGTCTAGCGGGCTCTCAGGCCCCGCCTCGCGTCCCTGAATTCAGGGGCGGCGCCGGGGTCTTCCGCGCCCGGGTGGAGTGTGTCTCCGGCAGGGACGTCCCCGGGTGTCACCGGCTTGTCGCGCCGCGGTGCCACGCTGCGGCCGACGCCGACGTGCATGCCGCCCTGTACGCTGCCGGGGAGCCGCTCCCCGTGCGCGCGTTCCCGGTACGGCTTGCGCGCCGCCAGCGCCACGCTGCCCAGCCAGACGGCGAGCCCGGCGACGGCGACTGCAACGACCATCCAGATCGCGGTTCTCCCTGTCATGGCTCTGTCTGGCTAACTGCCAGCGAAAGCCACCATCAAACACACGCACACGCGGTGGCAATTCCGGATGAGCCGGGCCGGAGGGGCATGGAGCCTAAGCCGCCCCCGGTTGGCGCCTGCCGCCCGGCCGGGCCCGGACGCGGGCGGCAGGCGTGCTAACCGGGCTGGTGTTAGTCGGTGCCTCGGCCGGTGATCGTGTCGCGGACCTTATCCGTCGCGGCCGCCACGGGCCCGGCCGTCTTGAGTGCGCCGGGGGTGGGGGGCGTGTGCGGATGCGGCCGGGTGGGAGCGCTACTCTTGCCGTCGGCGATCTTTGCGCCGAGTTCGGCCGCCGTCTCGGCGGTGAGCGCAGCACGCAGGGCCGGCCACACCAGGGTCTCCTCGAACTCGATGTGCTGCCGGGCCGCGATGGTGAACTTGGCGAGCAGCTGCTCGAACTTCGCGTCGCTGGCGTCGAGCTTGTCCAGGTCGGCGAGAACCTGCTTGGCTTGCTGCTCTTGTCCGGTTGCCTCGTCGGCCAGGGTGTTGCCGGCCGGCAGGTGCTTGCGCACGGCGGGCCAGAAGTACATTTCCTCCAGCGCCTCGTGCTTGGACTCTTCGATGATCAGCTCTTGCGTCATCTTCTTGCGCAGCGCCAGCTGGTCCTCGCTGATCCCGGTCGCCCTGGTCGGGCCCTTTTCCAGCTCCGCCAGCATGTTCTTGACTTCCTGGTGGTCCTTGGCCAGGACGGTGAATACGTCCGCCATTTCTCCTCCTTGGTAACCGGCTGTGCAATGTCTGGCCCCTCTGCCCGTCACGCCGCGAGATAACCTCCGTGCTTGCGAGCCTTATTTTTGGCCTCCGGCCCGAGTACCTGATCCACCGGTTCAACACCCTCATCAGGGAGTTTGACCTGGCCGCGCTGCAATCGGTCCTGGCCGCGCACAAGCCCGGTGACCGCGTGCAGGCACAGCTGACCCGCGACGGCACCGAGACCACCGTCACGGTGATCCTCGGCACCCTCACCAGCTAGCCGGCCGGCAGCCCGGAGCGCCGGAACATGCCCGACCACGGCAGTGAAACCGGCAGGCCAGCGGTTCACCCTGGCTTGCCCGGATCACCCATCCTTTACCGCCGGAACGATGCCCGGCCCGGCCAGGCGGCTAGGGATGAGCGCGGGCGCCGCTGACCAGGCCGTGATGCTTGAGCTGCGGAGTCCGCTGACGGAATGGGCCGGAAGACCATGCCGGCGACGGTCCTTCGGCCCTGCAAGGGCCTGCTTGGTGGGCTCAGCATTGAGGCATGGACTTCTGAGCCGGGATCCTGCGTGCGCAGGATCAAGAAACGGAGGGGAACAGCCATGCAGCACTGGGAGTATGCCGTCGCTGACTTCACGAAGATCGAGCGCGCTGTTCCGGAACTGGACAGGCTCGGCGCCGAAGGCTGGGAAGCGGTGGGCCTGGTCTCCACGTGGGGCGCGGGATGGCGCATGGTCCATCCCGTCGTCCTGCTCAAGCGCCCGAGCCCCGAGGCTGCCCAGCAAGGTTCCCGTGATGGCACGACACGACAGGTGGCGTGACGTCGCGGAAGGCGCCTTCGGCGTGGCCGTTATGGCGGCCGCGCTGCTGACCCCGTTCAGCCGGGGCAGCCGCGCCCGGTGGGGCGCCGGCGGGCAGGCCGTGGCGCGCCGTTACCCGGGCGATGACCTGGTTCCGCTGCCGCGATGGGGCTGGACGCACGCCGTCCAGATCCAGGCGCCCGCCGCGGACGTGTGGCCGTGGGTCGCGCAGATCGGCGCGGACCGCGGCGGGTTCTACAGCTACCAGTGGCTGGAGAACCTCATCGGCTGCCAGGTCCGCAACGCCGCGGCCGTACACCCGGAATGGGCCGCCCGCGAAGGCGGCGAACTGCACCTGCACCCGAAGGCGCCGCCGCTGCGTATCGTGTCCGTCCAGCCAGGCCGCGCCCAGGTCGCCTACATGGCACCAGTACCCGCCCTGAGCAACGCCCGGCAGCCCGAGGCCCCGCCCTCGGGCGGGCCGGCCCGGGCCAGCGACCGGTGGATGACGGCGAGCTGGCTGTTCCTCGTCGAGCCGGCCGGGCCGGGTCGGTGCCGGGTCATCAGCCGCTACCGGTGCGACACCTCCGGTGACCTCCTCAGCAGGCTGCAGTTCGGGCCCGCCATCGTCGAGCCTGTCAGCTTCGCGATGGACCGCCGCATGCTGATCGGCATCAGGCAGCGCGCCGAACGAGCCGGGAGGAGCCTCTCGCATCAGCGCGGCGTGCTGCTCAGGGGTTAGCCAATCAAACTGACGGGCTGGATCGCGTGGTGGCGGGCCGCCGTCGTTCGGCTTTTGCGGATTTCCGCGGCGGCGACGATTGACAGGGCGGCGGCGGTGCAGATCAGCCATTGCGGGACGTCAAGCCTGGTGGTGCCCATCACGTTCTGGAAGATGCCCAGGACGGTGGACAGGACCAGCAGGATAAACCACGCGCTGGTCGTGATGAGGAACGTCTTGCCGGAGAAGGTGTCGAGGGAGAACGCCGAATCCATCTCGTCTTTGCACTCGATCGAGAAGAACAGGCTGAACAGCGCGAACGTGACCATGTCCATGGTCCGGGCGATGGCGAGTCCGTGAGCGTGATCCGCCCAGCTGATCACGCCGAGGGTGCCGGTCGCCGTCAGCAGGCCGGTGAAGGCGAGCCAGCAGACGAGCCCGCGGGTCAGGATCGGCCGGCCTGGCGGTAGGGGCGGCCGGTCCATGAGCCCGGCGGCGGGTTTGCTGTATCCGAGCCCGATGGCCTGGATGGACAAGGTGGTGAAGCTTACCCATAGCGTCTGCAGCGGCAGGAGCGGTTCGCCGCCCGCGATGTTGAAGATGCTGGCGGACAGGAACGTGATGATGTAGCCGAACAGGCCGCTGACCTGGTAGCGGATGTACCGGGCGAGGTTGTCGTCGGTCAGGATCATCACCGCGGCTTCCCTGGTCACCTCGGTGCCGGTGCCCATCGCGATCCCGATGTCGGCCTTGGGACTTTTGCCGGCGTCATCGGCGTTCAGCGGGCACCTCGCGGCGCTCCGCGCTGTTGGCGCGGGGCGCCGCGACGGCGGTCCCCGGGGTGCTAGGCGGTGACGGCCTGCTTGGTGTCGCTGCTGGTGATCTGAATGCTGCGGGGCTTGGCGGCCTCGCGGACCGGGATGGTCAGGGTGAGGACGCCAGCGGCGTAGTCGGCGGCGATCTTTTCGGCGTCGAGGGTCTCGCCGAGGAAGACCTGCCGGGTGTAGGTGCCGTAGGGCCGTTCGGCGATGAGGAGCTCGGCGACGTCGGGCTGGGCCGGGGCGCGCTCGGCGCGGACGGTGAGCACGTTCTGCTCGACGGTCAGGCTGATGGAGTCCGGGTTGATGCCGGGCAGGTCGAGGTGGATGTAGAAGTCGTCGCCGTGGCGGTAGGCGTCCATCGGCATTGCGGCGGGCCGGGCGGCGGTGCCGAAGACCTGCTGGGTGAACCGGTCCAGCTCGCGGAACGGGTCGGTGCGCATGAGCATGGCTGGTGCCTCCTTGCCGTGTCGGTTGTCTGTCACGCTCACGGGATCTATATAGCACGGCAGCGAGTTATCTGACAAGGCTCGACTCAGGTTTCCTCCTGGCACATAATGGAGGAAACCGCGTGCGCAGCCGTGCGGCGGAAGGGAGTGACAGTGATGGCCGCTGCCGGCCCCCGGGAGCCGGCCCGGGACCTGTACCAGCTGCTCGGGGTGGCGAGGGACGCCTCCCGGGAGGAGATCGCGCTGGCCTGGCGGCGCCGGGCCCGGGACGAGCACCCCGACGCGCGCCACGGCGACGACGGCGCGCCGGCCCGGTTCCGCGCCCTGGCCGAGGCCTGGCAGGTGCTCGGCGACCCGGGCCGCCGGGCCGCCTACGACCGGGGCCTGGACCCCGGGCGGCAGGCGGGCCGGGTGCCGGTCACGGTCCGGCACCCGCCCGCGCCTAGCGCGGCGGGCGGCGCCGCGCCGTCGGCCAGGGCCTCCGGGCCGCCGCTGGTGGCAGGGCCGACCCGGGTGGAAGGCGGCCCGCGCCCGGGGTCCCGGGCAGGAGCCCGGGATGAGGAATTGCGGCTCGCACTGCTGGCCGAGCTTCTGCTGCGCTACCGCCGGGGCCGGCCGTGGTGAGCCCGGGGTGGGCGGATGGGGACCGGGGGCTGTTCAGCATCTCGGTGGCCGCCGAGCTCGCCGGGCTGCACCCGCAGACGCTGCGGATCTACGAGCGGGAAGGGCTGATCGACCCGGCGCGCAGCGGCGGCGGCACCCGTCGCTACTCCCGGCACGACATCGACCGGCTGGCCGAGATCTGCGCGCTGACCGCCGACGGCCTCAACCTGGCCGGCATCCGCCGGGTCCTGCGGATGCAGGCCGAAACCCGGCAGCTGCAGGCAGAACTGGCCCGGCTGCGGGAACTGCTGGACGGCGGCGCCCCGGCTGCATGACCTGCGCCACAGCGCCGCCACCCTCGCCCTGGCCTCGCACACCGACCTGAAGGTCATCCAGCAGATGCTGGGACACTCAAGCATCGTCACCACCGCCGACACGTATACCAATGTCCTGCCGGAGACCGCGCACCGCGCGGCTCAGGCCACCGCCACATGGTCATCAAGGCCGCCCGCAGCGCCCCGGGGTCCAGGCTCAGCGGGACCATCATGCCCCATGTCCCGGCCGCCGTCACCGCCTCCGTCTACTGCCAAATGTGAGTTTCTGCAGCTCAAAAGGCTGCCATGCAAGGATTCTCGGGCAATCGCGCGGGTCCGCGACCACTAACTGCGGGATCTGCGCGTGCCCCAGGAATGCCCCAGATGCGGTACCTCGTCCAGCGGCGTGTCGGTAGGCGGCACTGCCTGCATGAGGTCCTTGCGCAGGCAGCTTAGCTTGGGCCTTGCCCGCCGTCGCTAGTCGTCCTCCTGCACGCCGCCGACCGCTTCCAGTTCCTCGCGGGTCATGCTGGCGAGCATCGCGACCCGGGCCGCGCGGCTGCCGTCGAGCTGACCGCCGCCGCCACCTGCTACGCCCTCGCGCTCGGGCCCCGGCGACGTGTCCGTGCTCAGCGTCGACATGGCCGCCGGCGAGGAACTGCTTGAGCATGCCGAGGTCAGGCACTGGCAACCTCCGATCGGGATCCCGGCCCCCCGCCCGGCTCGAAGACGGCCAGGGAGAGCCTCGCCGGCTGGGTGCCCGGATTGGCGTAGAAGTGCGGCACGTCGCCGCCGAACGCGACCGGGTCGCCGGCATCGAGGGTGACCAACTGGGATGCGACCTCAATCGTGACCGTGTCCTGCTGGACCTGCGCGAGCTCTTTGGTGCCCGGCGTGTGGGCCTCGCTCACATGATGGTCTCCGGGGCCTAGGGTCCAGTCCCACAGCTTGACCACGTCCGGTGGTCCGGTGCCGGCCACCAGCACCGTCCGCCCGCCGGACTCACTGCTCCACCGCGGGTGACCTTCACCTGGCTGGGGTCGGGTGCCTCGACCAGCGCCGGCAGTCCGACGCTGAGCGCGTCGCTGATCCTCAGCAGGGTCCCTATGCTGGGCTTGGCGGCGCCCTGCTCGCTGGCCGCGGGCGGGAGGCACGCCGCCTCCCGCCTGCGGCGACTCGGGCCCAGTCCTGCCGGAAAGATGCAAGCGGCGCGTGACACGGGCGACTACGAGGTGGCTGGCCCGGGTCTTACAGCACGACGTCGAGCCGGCGCGGCCGGCGGGTCATGAGCCCGGGAGCGGCTTCGCGAACGTAGCCGGGCACCAGTCGCAGGCCAGGGAACCGGTCCAGCATCGCCTCGAGCACGATCCGCGCTTCGAGCCTGGCCAGCGGCGCGCCCAGGCAGGTGTGGATGCCGTAGCCGAACGCCATGTTCGCTGCCTGCCCGGACGGGCGGTCGATGACGAACCGGCTGGCGTCGGGCCCCCAGGCATCCTCGTCCCAGTTGGCGGACTGCAGGCTGAGCACGAGCCGGTCCCCGGCGGATACCGGGCAGCCGTCGATCTCCCGCCCCTCCCTGACAGTGCGCAGCACGTAGGGCAGCGGGGAGTCGTGGCGCAGCGATTCCTCGATCACCGGGATGACCAGGGACCGGTCGGCGAGCAGCCGCTCCCACCGGGTCCGGTCCGTGAGCAGTTCGTAGAGCAGGCTGGTGATCAGGCTAGCCGTCGTGTCGGTGCCCGCCACGATGAGCTGCATCATGTGCGCCACGACCTCCGGCACGGACAGGGTCGCCTCGCCGTCGGCCGCGTGGGTAAGCCCGTCGATGACATCGGCCCCGGCTAGCGGCTGCGCCGCGCGCTCCGCGGCCAGGCCGGCCAGGTAGCCGCCGAGGGCCTCGAGTTCTGGCAGGCCCTGCGGGATCTGCGGAAGGAGGTTGTTGAGCACGTCGGCCCAGGCCTGCACCTGATCCCAGTCCTTTTCCGGCAGGCCGAGCAATGCGTACACGATGCGGGCAGGAACCGGCCGGGCCAGCGTGGTGAACGCCTCGACCGGCTGCCCCGTGGCGAGCCCGCCGAGGACGCCGGCCACGATCTCGCGGACCCGGGGCTCCAGCGCACGCAGCCTCGCGGGAGTGAACCAGTGCCGCAGCCGGGCGCGCAAGGCCGTGTGTTCCGGCGGGTCGAGCATGGTGATCATCTCAGCCGGCACCGGAGCGAGGTCGGTCCCGGCGGCCAGCAGGAAATTGCCTTTGGAGGAAAATGCCCCGTGGGCGGCCAAGGCGGCACGCACATCGGCGTGCCCGGCGAGCACGTACACCCCCGGGCGCGGTTCCGATACCGGACATTGCTCCCGGGCCGCGGCGAGCCGCGGAGCCGGGTCCGCGTGGTGGTCCGGATCCAGCGGGTCGTAGGGGGCACCAGGACGCCTTGTTTGCGACGTCATGACGCGGCCTCCTGCTCGGTCAGCGTCCGCGGATCCGTCTGCGTCTCATGTGCGCGGCCGCCCACGCCCACGACGGCGAGCAGCGCGGCCGCCAGCGCGGCCACTGCGCAGATCACGTAGCCGATGGAGTAGGCATGGCTGAGGGCGTGGAAGGCGACGTCCTTGAGCGGGTTGAACGGCACGACGTGGCCGCCAGGCACGGGCACCGTCGCCGGCACCGCGTTCGCGCCGAGCGGCCCGGACTGCACGGCGCCCACTGCGGCCTCCAGGGCGGGACGCTGGGCGGCGGGCGCGTGTGCGGCCGAGGCGGTGAACCCGGCCAGCGCGCCGCGCAGGCTGGCGCTGCCTGCCACGGTGCGGGAGATCTGCGCGGCCGCCTGGCTCAGCGCGACCGCGCCGATGACCGCCGGGCCCAGGCCGAACCCTAGATCGCGCAGCATGTTGGTGGTGCCGCTGGCCATGCCGGCCAGGTGGTTGGGCATGGCGTTGACCGCCACGGCGGTGACCGAGGAGACCGCCAGGGCGAACCCGATGCCGGCGATCACGAGCGGGGCCACGATTGCCGCCAGCGACAGGTTCGTCGCGGGCACCGCGGCCAGCCACAGGTCGCCTGCGCCGATCAGCGCGAACCCGCCGCCGAGCACCCACTTGGGGTTGTACCGCTCGAGCAGCCTGGAGGTAAGCGGCATCTGGACCAGGGTGAGGCCACCGAGGAAGACGAACGCCACGGAGGCCTTCAGCGGGGTGAACCCCTGGATGGCGGTCAGCCGGATGCTGGTCACGTAGGCGGTGCCGACGAAGGCGAACATGCCGACTACGGTGACGACGGCGTTCACGGCGAACACGCGGTGCGTGAAGAAGTCCAGCCGCAGCAGCGGCGCCGGCGACCTGCGCTCGGCCCAGATGAACAGCGCAAGGAACAAGGCGGCGACGATGAAGCCCGCGACGACCTGACCACTGCCCCAGCCGCTGGTGGGAGCCTGGATCACCGCGAACAGCAGCGCGAACAACGCGACCGCGACCGTGACCTGGCCCGGCCAGTCCAGCGACCGCCCCTCCGGCGCGGCAGAGTTCTGGGCCATGGCCAGCGATATCGCCGCGCTGGCCAGCGCAAGGATGAGCACCGCGACGAACGCCCATCGCCAGCTGGCACTGGGATCAGTGCCGAAGCCGATCCTGGTCATCAGGCCGCCAAGCACCGAGGAGATCAGGCCGCCCGTGGCCAGCGCCGCCGCCCAGACCGCGATGGCCCGGGCGCGGGCGCTGGCCGTGTGCGTGCCCGCGGCGACCATTGCCAGGCTGGTCGGGAACAGCGCGGCCGCACCAATCCCGGCGATGATCTGCCCGATCCACAGCACGAGCACCCGGGTCCCTGTCGACGACCCGGCGCCCGGCGTCAGCACGGCGACACCCTCGCCGATGGCGAGCACCAGCGCGCCGCCGACCAGCAGCCGTTTGCGGCCGAACAGGTCACCGAGCACGCCGAAGGTCAACTCCAGCAGCGCGACCGGCACGATGAAGGCATCGGAGATCCAGGTGAGCTGCGATGAGGTCGGCCCCAGGTCCTGCTGGAACAGGCCGTTGAGTACCGCTGGGACGGCGAACCCCACCTGCGCCACCAACACCGCGAGCGCCGCGGCTACCAGGGTGCCCGCACCCAGGACGTACATCCCGGCAGGTGCGTGCCCTACGCGCCGGGGAATTTCGGTTTCAGCCATGACATGCCTCCGCGCATGCAGGAATACGACAAGTGAAGGAAATGGCCAGCCGGTGCCGGCCTGCAGATGTGACGGGTTCGCCGGTGAATCTGCCCGGGCCGTTCAGCGGCCGGTCACGGTGCGTCCGGATCCAGGACGGTTAGCAGGATTGTGGGTGCGCCGCGCTGGCGCTGCCTAGCCCCTGGCCGATCGATAATCGGGATCAGGGACATCCATGCGGTGGATGCGGGCCCAGGGGTTCAGCTGCACCGCTCTTCCCGGATTGTCGGGGATTTATGTGAGCTAAGATTCACATATCCAGGCAGTCCCGTCAACCGTCAATCGTGAGCCACAAGGATGCCCGACAGCGCCTACCCTGGGGCGGTGAGCCAAGCGCCGCTCGATCTTCCCCGCGCCCGGCAGGCGCGCAGCCGGGTTACCCGGGAACTGATCTTCCAGGCGGGCACTGCCCTGCTTGAGGAGGGCGGCGCGGAGGCTCTTACCGTCGCCGCCGTCGCCGCTCGCGCCGGAGTGTCGGTCGGCAGCGTTTACCGCCGCTTCGGTGACAAGGACCGCCTGCTTGCGAGCCTGCAGGCCGACTTCACCCAGAGCTTCGGCGTGGAGATCATCCGTCGTTTCACCAGCTCGCCGCGCGCCCGCGACGCGGATCCGGCGGCGGTGATCACCGGCGCGGTGTCCGGGGTCGCCGAGACCTTCCAGGCCCATCAGCGCCTCATGCGGGTGTTCATGCTGCTCGGCACGGCGAACGAGGCCGTGCTGCGCGAGGGGACCGAGGCGAGCGTCGACGGCGGCCGGGCGTTCCGCCGCTTTCTCGACCCGGTGGTGCCCCATGTACGGCATCCGGACGTGGAGACGGCGCTGGATTTCGCCTTCCGGCTCGTCTACGCGGTGTGCGCGCACCGCGTAGTGCACGGCGAGCACCTTGAGTCCACCCGCCCGCTGCCCTGGCCGCGCCTGACCGAGGAACTGGCGGCGACGGTCCGGCTGTACCTCCTCGGGGAGCTTCCCGCCGGCACCGCCACCTAGGGGGCATGCCGCGTCGCGCGAGCACGCTGACGGGCAGTCGTCTTGGCGGTAAGCAGAATTATTTGTGAACTAAGCTTCACATTTTCTGCTGCCGGGTTGATACTGACCTGAGCTGACCGTCTCAGGTGCCGCCCGGTTCGCCGCGGCGGCTGTACGCGAGGGAGCGCCCGTGGAAGACCCGTATGACGTCGCGGTCGTCGGCTACGGCCCGACCGGGCTGGTGGCCGCGTCGATGCTCGGGCAGGCCGGGCACCGGGTGGTGGTCCTCGAACGGTGGGCCAGCCCGTACGGGCTGCCGCGGCTGACGCACATCGACGATGAGACCGCCCGGGCCGTCCAGGCCGCCGGCGATGCCGATGAGGCGCTTCGCGACTCCTGCCCCACCGAGTACCTGTGGGTCAACGGCGCAGATGAGACCCTGCTGAACATCCCCGCGGCTCCCGCCGGGACGCAGGGCTTCCCGACGCACATCTCGATCTACCAGCCGGACATCGAAGACTCCGTAGACCGCCGGGTGCGGACGCTGCCCAGCGTGACGGTGCGCCGGGGAAGCAACGTCGTGGGCCTTGACGCCGGCGTCGACGCGGTCAGCCTGACAACCGTGCCGTGGCGGCGCGAGGGCGAGCCTGCCGCACAGGTGCGCGCGCGGTACGTAATCGCCGCGGACGGCAGCAAGAGCACCGTCCGCACCCTCCTGGGCATCGGCCAGGAGGACCTGGGCTTCAACGAGCGCTGGCTCAACATCGACACCGAGTGGAAGCACCCGGCACCGGAAGCGTTCCGGACCGCGAAGCAGTACTGCGACCCGCGCCGCGGCCACATGTTCATGCTCATCGGAGAGAAACGGCAGCGCTTCGAACTCGCGCTGCTCGACGGGGAGACCGACGAGCAGTGGCTGCACCCCAAGGCCGCCTGGGACTGGCTGCGGGACACCCACGGCCTGGGCACGGAGGACGTCACGATCACCCGGCAGCTCGTGTACGCCTTCGAGGCACGCATCGCCACGAGCTGGCGGTCCGGGCGGGTGTTCCTCGCCGGCGACGCCGCGCACACCATGCCGCCCTACATGGGGCAGGGCGCGTGCAGCGGGATCCGCGACGCGATGAACCTGGCATGGAAGCTCGACCTGGTGCTCCGCGGTGCGGCCCAGGACACCCTGCTGGATACCTACGAGGCCGAGCGTCGCCCGCATGTCACCGCGGTCACCCACATGGCGATCGGCCTGGGCCAGGTCGCCAACATGCACGACCCGGTCGCGGCGGCCCTGCGTGACACCTCGTTCAAAGCCGGCAAGGCCCCGCCACCGCCCGCGATGCCGGTCCTTGAGGCCGGCGTCCTGCACCGCGATGTGGCCGGCGCGATCACGCCCCCCTCGGGAGACCTGGCCCCGCAGGGACACGTGATCGCGGGCAGCGTCAGCGGCAGGTTCGATGATGTAGCCGGCCACGGCTGGCGTCTGGTCTCCGCCGTCGACCTTGACGACGTCCTGACCGGCGCGCACCGCGGCACCCTCGCCGCCCTGGGCGGCCGGGTCATCGTGCTGGGCAGGGACGTCATCGACGATGGCGGAGTGCACTCGGCGTTCCTTGCCCGCCACGGGGCGGTGGCATACCTGGCGCGGCCCGACTTCACCGTCTACGGCGCGGCCGCCAGGGCAGGCGATGTGCCCGCGCTCGTCGCCGGGCTCGGCGCCTGGCTGGCGGCGCCGGTGAGGGCATGACCCTGCCCGCGGACGCGCCGGTCCTGGATCCCGCGGTCGCCGCCCGGCACCGGGCGATGCCGCTGACCCGGCTCACCGACTGCGGCATGAACGCCGCCGACGCCCGGGCACTGCACGCGCGCACCGCGGCCGGCGAGGACTGGGCCGACGCCGCCGCGGCGCTGGCCGGCGCCCGGCTGGCCAAGGCCCGCCGCGCGCTGGCCGCCGGGCACCGGCTGACCGCGGTCACCCAGGCTCGCTGGGCGGTCGGGGCCGCCTTGTTCGCTCATATGGCCGATAACCAGGACACCGAACGCAAGCGGGTGCTCTACCGGCGCTACACCGAGACGGTGAGCTTCGTGGCAGCCATCGACGGCATGCGGCGCATAACGGCCCGGTACGCCGGCGGGCTGCTCGCCGGGTGGCTGCGCCGGCCCGCCGGCCGGCCGCCCGCGGGCACCGTCATCGTGTGGGGCGGCCTCAGCGGCTGGGGCGCCGCCTACCTCCGCACGGCCGACGCACTCACCGCCCGCGGGCTGGCGTGCCTGCTCGCCGAGGGGCCGGGGCAGGGCGAGCCGCGGCTGGACCACGGGCTGTACATGGACGGGCGGACCGCCGACGGCTTTGCCCGCTTCGTCGACGCCGTCACCGGCGACGCCACGCTGCCGGGTCCGGTCGGCGTCATGGGCAACAGCTTCGGCGGGCTGTTCGCCGCGCTGCTGGCGGCCCAGGACTCACGGGTCGCGGCGTGCGTCGTCAACGGCGCCCCGCCGGCGCCGGCGGTACCGGAGTTCCGTACCGCGCGAGAGCAGATGGACGCCGCGTTCGGCACCAGGGACAGCGACACCCTCGCCGCGACTCTGCGCCAGTTGCACTTCGACCCGTCACGGCAGGCGATCGGCTGCCCGGTCCTCGTCTTGCACGGCGGAGCCGACCCGCTAGTCGACCGCGGGCAGGCTCAGGCCTTCGCCGGCGCCTCCGCCCGCGGCCGCCTTGAGTCGTGGCCCGACGGTGAGCACACCATCTACAACCACGCTGACGAGCGCGATGCCCTTGTCGGCGACTGGCTCGCCGAGGTGCTCAGCCTGGAAAGAGGGTGCCCATGAGGCCGAAACGGAACCGCCGATGACAGACAGCGCGCCGTTCTTCGTGTCGTCGTCGGCCGCGGCCAGTGTGTTTTCGTGGCGCGAGGCGATCCAGGCGGTCACGGCCGCCTACGCCGCACCGCCGTCGCCGGGGGCGACGCCGCCGCGCACGGTGGCGCACGACGAGGGCGCGTGGCTGCGCGTGCTGCCGGCGCTCCCCGCTGGTGGACGCTACTTCGGCGCCAAGCTGATGGCCATGGCTCCATCGGCGCCAGAGCCGGGTGCCGAGTACGTGATCGTCTTGTGGGATCGCCAGACCAGCCGCATCGCCGGGTTCGTGGACGGCCATGAGGTCACGGCGTTCCGGACCGCGGCGACCTCGGCGGCGGCACTGGACCGGCTGGCGCCGCCCGGGCCGGTGCGGCTCGCGGTGCTCGGCAGCGGGCTGGAGGCGACCATGCACGTGCGCTCGTTCGCGGCCGTACGGCCGATCGAGCACCTTGTCGTGTCGAGCCCGACGCGAGAGCGGCGCGAGGCGTTCGCCGCCGCTGCCGCGCGGGATCTGGGCTGCCGGGCGGAAGCCGTGGCGGATGCCGGCGACGCCGTCAAACAGGCATCGGTCGTGCTCGCCGCGGCGCGGTCGCGCGGAGAGCAGCCCATCTTGTACGGGAACTGGCTGGCTCAGGAAGCGACGGTCGTCTCGATCGGGTCAACTGTCCCCGCGCAGCGCGAGATCGACGTGAGCGTGGTCGAGGCGTGCGACCTGATCGTATGCGACGAGGTCGACGAAGTCGCCGAACGGACCGGCGACATGCTCGCCGCGGCCCGAGCCGGCATCGCTTTCCGTGACCGGACGTTCCCGCTGCATGAGCTGGTCAGCGGGGGCCTGGACGAGCGGCTGCCGCACGCACCGCGACGGCTGTTCAAGTCCGTCGGCAGCGGCCTGCAGGACGTCGTCGTCGCCGAGGTCATCGTGCGCGGGGCGCTGGAAGCGGGAGTTGCGATCCCCTTGCCAATCGAGTTCGACACCAAGCACTAGGAGGAGGGCGGCATGGCCGACTACGCGAAGCATGAGGGGCGTGCCTGGGCCAGGGAATACCTGACCGGGTGCTCGGCGGTGACGATTCCGACGTTCACCGCCGACCTCAAGCAGCTCAACGAGGACGCGATCCGGCACGACATCGAGCGGGCCGTCGAGCACGGGTTCAGCTACACGCTGCTAATGACCGAGACCGCGATCACGCCGGAGGAGGCCGGCCGGTTCACGGCGGTCGCCCGCGAGACGGCCGCGGGTCGGCTGCGCCTGTTCGCGCACGCCGCCTTCGGGACGCTCGACGACAACATCGAGGCGCTGCGGCTAGCCGAGCGCGAGGGCGCCGACCTAGTGCTGCTGGCCTACCCGCCGCAGTTCTGGCCAACCGCCCAGCAGGAGATCTACGACTGGACCCGCGCCGTCTGCGATTCGACCAGCCTCGGCGTGATGCTCTTCGCGCTGCCATCGTGGGGCTTCGAGCGCGTGCATCCCGCGGGCATGCCGGTCCCCTTCGTCCGGCACGTCCTTGACACGATCCCCAATATCGTCGCCATCAAGGCCGAGCAGGGGTTCCCGCTGGTGGCGGGCGTGTGCGAGATGTATCACCATTTCCGTGACGAGGTGGTAATCAGCTGCCCCATCGAGGCCGACGCGATCCCGCTGATGAGCGTGATGGACCTGCAGTTCTCCGGGACCAGCAACACGCAGTGGATGAGCGACTGGTATCCGCGCACCTTCGAGCTGGCCCGCACCGGGCATTGGGCTGAGGCGATGGACCGCTTCTGGCAGGTGCAGCCGGCCCGGCTGGCGGCCGGCGCCGCCGCGCAGGCATACATGGGCGGCACGGCGGTGCTGAACCGGACCATGTGGAAGTACCAGGACTGGCTGGCAGGCTACAACGGCGGCCCGCTGCGCGCCCCGGCGATGCGCGTCCCTGACCGCCTCATGAAATCGCTGCGCGCGGGCCTGCAAGCGGCCGGCCTCCCGGTCAGCGCCGACCCGGACAGCGAATTCATGACAGGACGCCACCCAGCCTGAAAGGCCGCGAGAGGCACAAGCCGGTGGGGCTATCGCGCGAAGCAACCCTCCGTTCTGGCTCATGTGCTTTTCATCCGAACGAAGGGTTGGTGACTGCCTACGCTGCTACAGCGACCCTCGCGTCCACCCGGGCGGCGGTCAGAGTGAACGGAGATCCCATGGAGGCGGTTCAGCAGGCACGCGCTCAGGTGTCGTACTACGACGTCAACTTCGCGCTCGAGGGCGCCAACGGTATCGAGACCCACGAGGAGCAGGTCGTGCTCTCCGCTCGGCGGGCAGGGGTCATCTCGCCGCAGATGATGCCGACCATGCACCTCAGCGACGGGTACGGCCAGCTGCATGTCCGGATCGAGCGCTCCGCACTTGAGCGGCATCTCGAGCGGGTGCAAGCGGGCCTGTCACAGGTCCGATCCGGTTTCGGATGGAGATGGACCTGACCGCCCCTGCCGTAGCCTCCTGGGCGGGGATGATCCGGCTCCTTATCGGCGACCTTGACGAGCCCTCGGGTCTCACCGCGGCCGGCGCGGAGATCAGCCCATGGTCGGACTTCCTGATGACCGGGCTCCTGCTGGCGCAGCCGCACAACTACTCCGAGCGGCTCGCACGCCGACGATCGGACGCCACACGTCCGCCATCCGTGAGGAGGGTGCTCGATCTCGTGGAACGCGAGCCTGCCGGGGATCTGTCGCTGGCGCGACTCGCCGCCGTCGCAGGCCAGGGGCCGCGGGCACTGCAGCGGAACTTCCGGGAGTACGTAGGCGTCTCGCCGCGGGAGTATGTCAAGTGGATTCGGCTTGGCCGGGCCCACAACGACCTGGTCGTTGGCGCGGGCGGCACGGTCGCGGAGATCGCGTTCCGCTGGGGTTTCACTCACGTGCCGCGCTTCGCCGGCGCGTACCAGGAGCGTTACGGGGTGGCACCCTCGATGACGCTGCGCGCGGCACGGCCCGGTCCCGCACGGAATTTAGGTCGCATTGTGGATCGGCAGGTCGCTCAGCGGATCGGCAAAGCGCCCTTGCTGTTCTAGCGTGTTCCGTGCGAGGGGACGGACACCTCGTATCGGAGGTCGGACCCCATGGGCGCGCTCAGCGACGAGACCGGCACACTCAAGTTCGTCCATACCTACGGCGTCGGCTTGCACTCGGGTGATAGCGACCCAGACGTCCACCAGCCGCGCTGGCAGCAGCGCCAGGTGAACGACTTCGTGGAGTTCGCGGTTCTTGCGGAGGAACTGGGCTTCGACGGGGTCACGGTCACCGAGCACCACGCCCCGCTGATGACGTGCCCGTCTCCGCACCTGCTGCTGGCCGCCGCCGCAGTGAAGACAAGCCGGATCCGGCTGGGCACCGCGGTGACCGTCCTGCCGCTATACAGTCCGCTCAGGGTGGCGGAGGAGGCCGGGACGCTCGACCTGCTCAGCGGCGGCCGGTTCGAACTGGGCCTGGGCCGCGGGATCCCGGGGGAGGCCCAGGTCGCCATGGGCCGGAACGTGAGCGACGACGACCTGCGGCGGGCCTGGCTGGAGGCCCTCGAGGTGGTGAACCTTGCGCTGACCGAGCGGGACTTCACCTTCGACGGGGAGTTCTACCCGGTCGAACGCCCCACCACGATCGCGACGCGCCCGCTGCAGGACCGGCTGCCCGTGTGGCTGGGCGGGGCGAGCCAGGCCACGATGCGGCTCGCCGCCGAGCGCGGCTGGAACGTGATGCGCAACTTCGGCAGCAACGCCGAGCATCGGGACGCGCTAGAGGACTACGTCAAGGTCGCTGCCAAGAGCGGGTACGTCCGCTCGGGTGCGAACATGATGCTCGAGCGCTTCGTGGCGATCGGCGAGACCGAAGACCAGGCGGAGCAAAACCTTGGCAGGCTGGCCCGTGCTTTCGGACAGTTCCTCTCGCTGTACAGCGCCGGCGGCCGGCGGGCCGTCCCGGAGACTGACGGCGAGTTCCACGTCGACAGCGGTGCCGCCACGAAGAACCGGCCAGCCATCGCCGTCTCCGGCACCCCCGGCCAGATCGCAGGCGCCCTCCAGCAGGCCATCGACGAGACCGGCGCACGTCGGCTGCTAGTCGAGACCTTCTCCCGTGACGAGGCGCGCCTGTTCGCCCGCGAGGTGATCCCGGTGCTGAAAGAACGGAATGCGACCACGGCCTGATGCCGGCCGGAGGGGATGGCCGGACTCACAGGTCCCGGCAAGTGTCGACAGTGGGACGGGAGCCTGCCGGGCCATAGTGCAGGAACCACGATTGTGCTTCGCGAGGAAGGAGGCGGCGATGGCGCCGCGAGTATCCAGTGACCTGCTCCTGGTAGGGAGCCTCCCGGCCGGATCGACTGAGGACGCCTTCCGGGCGTCAGCCGAATTGTTCGGTGATCTGGTCTTCGCCCTGCCCGACGGGGAGAATGTTGAGACACGCAGCGGATCTGGCGGCGGTTCCGCCTGTGTCTGGTAATTGGGGAGCCGGGCCTGGACCTTGCCGCGGGGTGGGCGAGGCGGTGGACGGTCTCGTTGCGGGCGGGCGGGCCGGAGGTGGCTTGCCCCGCCCGTGACCTGGGCTCGTTCCCGCAGAGAGGGCACGGCGTCGCCGGGTCGCCGCAGTCTATTACGGTCGCTCGAAGCGGCCACGGCTCCAACTGCTCGTCACGATATTGCGTAGTCGGTTCGCGATCATCGTCCTCAAGGCAGAATCACCTGGCTTCGGCAGGCCGTGCCCGGAGGCCGGACTCCGACTTCCGGCTTCCACCCAAGCCGCCTGGATATGCCGAGTCCAGAGGCCACGACGCTCGGGATCGCCGTCTGCAGCGCCACAGAGCCTGACCGGACAACCACCGACAAGGCGCCAAGCACGTGCCCGTCGGCGTCCATGATCCGGGTCGCGACCGAGTCGGCCAGCAAAGTCAGCTCCTCGCGCACCATCGCTGTGCCAGTTCGTCGGCAGTCGCCGAGCTCGCGGCGAAGCCGGGCCGGGTCAGCGATGGTATGGGCCGTGAACTGGGTGAGGCCGCAGCTAGCTACGGCGTCGAACAGTGCGTTGTCACCGTGGGCAAGCAGTATCTTGCCCACGGCCGAGCTGTGCAGCGGCAGCCGCCCGCCCACCGAGGAGACCAGTCCGACAGCACCGGGTGTGGAGAGCCGCTCGACGACGACCGCCTCGTGGCCGTCGAGCACCGCGAGCTGAACGTGCTGGTGAAGGGCCGTATAGAGGTCTTCCATGAATGGCAGGGCGACCGTGCGCAGCGGCTCAGTGAGCGGGGCGAGAGTGCCGAGCTGCCACAGCCGCGTGCCCACGGTGAGGGTCCCGTCAGGGGCCATGTCCAGTGCCCCTGCCGCCACCAACTCCAGAGCAAGCCTGCGCACGGTGGCTTGCGGCATTCCCGTCTGCCTGCCCAGGTCGGCGAGGGTAAGCCGGGAGTGCCCCGGCCCGAAGGCGAACAGAACCGCCAGAAGCCGCGAGCTGACACTCCGTCCCGGTTCACTGGTCCGCGGCATGGCTGCTCACATGTTCCGTCCCCGGTGGCACGGTGCCGCCCTCGGAACCCTGATCTCGTTCATTGAATGAATGTATGCCTTCCCTGCCTCGACGTTTACCCACATCATGGTGGTTGTCGGCAGCTGATGGCCCGGCAGGCCCGCTGCCTCTTCCCTGAAATCGCCGCAAGGAGTTCGCTCCGCCATGGTTTCCTCCTCCCCGGGTGCAGCACCCCGTCTGGCAATCGTGGGCGGCGGCATCGGTGGTCTCGCCGTGGCTGCCTTCCTGCACCTGGCGGGCTTGCCGGCCGTTGTCTACGAACAGGCGTCAGCGCTGAAGGAGGTGGGCGCCGGACTGGTGCTCGCACCCAACGTCGTGCGACTGCTAAGGCGCCTTGGCGTCATGGGCAAACTGGCCAGCCATGCCGTGCCGCTTGACGTGGGCTGGGAGTTCCGCCGGTGGGAGGACGGGCGGGTACTGTCGTCAGAGGATCTCGCGAGCTCGTGCGAGCGGCTCTACGGGGAGCGCACCTATACCGCTCACCGAGCCGACCTGCACAGCGCGATCGCCTCCGCCGTCCCGGCGGGGACGGTCCAGCTGGGCAGGCGTTGCACCGGTATCTCGGTCCGTGGCGATTCCGTCATGCTGTGGTTCGCCGACGGAACCTCGGTAGAAGCAGACGTAGTCATCGGAGCCGACGGCGTGCACTCGGTAGTGCGCGGCGCGGTGACCGTTCCCTCGCCGGCAACGTACTCCGGAATCTGCGCGTTCCGCGCCATCGTGCCAGTCGGCCGGGCTCCGGAATTCGCCCGCCGCCGCGCCCAGACGCTGTGGATCGGGCCTGGTCATCATCTCGTGCACTACCCGGTTTCCGGCGAGGCCGCGGTCAACCTGGTGGCGTTCGCCCCCGCTGGCGACTACACGACTGAGTCGTGGAGCGCCACCGCGACCGTGGAGGAGTTCCTCGCCGAGTTCGCGGGCTGGGATGAGCGACTGCGGGACCTTATCCGGCAGGCGGGCACGCCGGGGCGGTGGGCACTGCTCGACCGCGCCCCTCTCGCGCGCTGGAGCCACGGCCCGGTTACCCTGCTGGGCGACGCCGCCCACCCGATGTTTCCCTTCTTCGCCCAGGGCGCCGCCCAGGCGGTGGAAGACGCGGCGGTCCTGGCCCGCTGTCTTGCGGAGGACACGCAGGCGCCGCCTCAGGCGCTGCAGCGGTATGAGTCCCTTCGCATAGCGCGTACCACTCGACTGCAGCAGGTCAGCCACGCCCGCGCCCACGTAAACCACCTGCCGGACGGACCGGAACAGGAGGCCAGGGACCAGTCGCTGGCAGCCGCCGACCCGCTCACCGCAGGCGAGTGGATCTACGCCTACGACCCGGGAGCCGCGGACGCGGGCGCCGCGGACTGACACAGCTCATCGCCAGTGTGCCGCCGCTGACCGGCCGGCAATCTGACAGAAAGGAATTTCCCTATGGGTGCTGACGGCAGTTTCACGTCACTCCAAGACCTGATCGACGCTACTCCCGACCTCGCGTCCTACCTGTACAACGACACACCCGGCCCGCACAACCGCGCCCGGGCAGGCCTGTCGCCGGTGCCGGCCGAGTTCTCCAACTGGCGCGACGAGCAGCGTGCCTGGCGCGAAAGCGCCATCCTGTTCGACCAGTCACACCACATGCCCGAGCTCTACGTGAAAGGGCCCGACGCGTTCCGCCTGCTGAACCGCATCGGGGTCAACAGCCTCGCGAATCTCAACCCGGGCATCGCCAAGCAGTTCATCGGCTGCAACGCCCGGGGCCAGCTGATCGGTGACTGCATTCTCTACGACCTCGGCGACCAGACCTACGAACTCGTCAGCAGCATGCCGCTGCTGAACTGGGTCGAATACCAGGCGCAGGCGAGCGGCGCGAACGTGACGATCGAGCGGGACAACAACACCTCTGACAACCCCACCGGGCGGCGTCGCAACTTCCGGTTCCAGCTCGACGGCCCGTCGGCGAGCGAGATCTTCGACGAGGTGGCCGAGGGCGGCACCCCGGTGATCAAGTTCTTTCACACGGCGCGGGTGACCATCGCCGGCACCGGGGTACTCGTGCTCCGGCACGGGATGGCGGGGCACGCGGGCGTGGAGATCTCCGGGCCCTACGAGCAGGGCGAGACGGTTCGCGCCGCGATTCTCCAGGCAGGCGCGAAGTACGGGCTGCGCCAGGGCGGGACCAGGGCCTACTTCAGCACCCTGTACGAGCAGGCCTGGCTGGCCTACCCGCTGCCGGCCATCTACACCGGCGAGGACCTGCGCGAATACCGGGAATGGCTGCCCGCCGACGGCTGGGAGGGGAAGTTCTCGCTCGCCGGGAGTTTCGTATCGCCGGACATCGAGGACTACTACACCACGCCCTACGACGCCGGGTACGGCCACATCGTCAAGTTCGACCACGACTTCATCGGCCGGACGGCGCTCGAGGAACTGGCCCAGAACCCGCCGCGCAAGAAGGTGACGCTCGTCTGGTACAACGAGGACGTGCGGCGCATCACCGGCTCACTGCTCGAACCCGGAGTGCCGTACAAGTACCTTGACCTGCCCGTCGCCGACTACGGCAACATGCAGCACCGCGACGAGGTCCGCAGCTTGGACGGACAGCTCATCGGGCTGTCCGCCTACACCGGCTACACCGTCAACGAGCGGAAGATCCTGTCGATCGCCGTGCTCGATGCCGCGCACGCCACCCCAGGCGAGGAAGTAACCATCCTGTGGGGCGAACCCGACGGCGGCTCCCGCAAGCCGCGCGTCGAACTCCACCAGCAGACCCTCGTCCGGGCAACAGTGGCCCCCGCCCCGTACGCGTCCGCCGTCCAGCAGATGATGCGAGCGCCCGTTGGGCCCAGCGCCTGACCGCGCCCGGCGCCTGCCGCATGCCCTGGTGCGGGCGGTGACCGTTATAGTGCTGGACATACTCGGCCAGCACCTTCCGCAGGTGCTGCTCGCTGAGGATGAGCACGTGGTCCAGGCACTCGCGGCGCAGCGTCCCTACGAACCGTTCCGCGAAGGAGTTCGCCCGCGGCGACCGGACGGGCGTCTTGATCACCCGCATGCCGTTGCCGGCGAAGACGTGGTCGAATGCCGTGGTGAACTTGCTGTCCCGGTCGCGGATCAGGAATCGGAACTGCCCGGCCCGCTCGCCGAGGTCCATCAGGAGGTTGCGGGCCTGCTGGACGGTCCAGGCCCCGGCCGGATGGGCGGTGACGCCCAGGACGTGCACCGTACGGGTCTCGATCTCCATCGCGAACAGCACGTACACGCGCCGGAGCAGCACGGTGTCGACGTGCAGGAAGTCGCAGGCCAGGATGCCCGAGGCCTGGCCAGCCAGGAACTGCCGCCATGTCGGTGACGTCCGCCGCGGCGCTGGGCCGAGGCCGGCGGCTGCCAGGATCCGGCGGATCGTTCCCTCCCCCACTCGGTGGCCCAGGCCGAGCAGTTCACCCTGGATGCGCCGGTAGCCCCAGCGGGGGTTCTGCCGCGCCAGCTGCTCCACGAGAGCGCGTACCTCGGGTGGGACCGGCGGTCACCCGGCTTGCCCGGGTAGGTGCACTTCTTCCTGACAAGGCGACGGTGCCAGGCCAGCAAGGTTCCCGGCGTCACGATCCGGTGCAGCCGCAGGTGCCCGGGCAGCAGCCTTGCCAGGCCGGCGAGCACGGCACGGTCAGCCCAGTTCGGCTTCGGGTGCCCTGCCAGCCGCCGCAAAACGGCGACCTCATGCCGTAGCACCAGGATCTCCGTTTCCTTCGCGGCGTCGCTCCGCGCCAGTCGTACCAGCCAGCCGAACACCCGGACCATGAACAGATAGATAAGGCGAATAGGCACGAGCGCCGAGCTTAGAGCAGCAGGTCAGGCCTGAGACGGAGTTCCGGCACGGCACAGGGTCGGTGCGCATCGGGCGTTTGCACGGACGGCCGCGGACTGGGCGCGCCAAGGCGTGTTCTGGTTCGACGAGCGCCGTTTAGTCGGGTTTGTGGGCGCTTCGGCGATCGTGTTGATGGCGTGGCGCTCATCGGCCACCGTTTGCCCGTGCCCGTTGGAAACGCGGGCTTGATGACATCCGCCGCACCCGGCCGTCTTGGCACCGTCCCGCGCCGCATGGGGGCCACGTTGCCCCGTCACCGGGGCAGCCGCAACCCGCACGGCGTCCGGCGGCATCGGCCTGCCGCCACGTTCGCGCTGACTTCACCAGCCCATGTACCCGTCAAGATGAGCTGGCGGATGGCCTTGGGCTCATCCGCCGATGGTAAGGGCGAGGAGGGTATCGACCGCAGTTTCGAACGGGCGGGTGCTCCGTTGTACCTGGGCGAGGAGAAGCCCTCCCTGGAGCGTGGCGAGCAGGGTGACGGCGAGGTCATCCGGGTCGAGGCTGGGCGGGAGCTGCCCGCGGGCCTGAAGGGACCTGAGCCCTTCGCTGATTTCCGCTGTCCACCGTTGGAACCCGGCGGCGATCAGGGACCGGGCCTCCGGGTCGCTCTCGGCGAGCTGGCCGCCGAGCGAGCCGAGGGGGCAGCCGCCCTTTGCCTGGACGCGCTCCGCCGCATAGATCACCATGTCCCGCCAGGCTTGGACCCCTTGCACGCTGCCGAGATCCGCGTGCCGCTGGTTACTGACGGTGGCGTCGGCCTGGTAGTCGACGACCGCCTGCACGAGATCATTCTTGTCGGGAAAGTAGTGGTAAAGCTGCGAGCCGCTTACTTCCGCCGCCGCCTTGACGTCGTCCAGGGTGGTGCCCGCGACCCCGCGCTCGTGGATCAGGACGGCGGCCTCCTGCACTATCCGCGCCCGGGTGCGCTCGCCCTTGGGGGTGAGCCTCGGCCGGCCACTCATCTTGTTGACCATTCAGCCATTCTAGCAACATTTTGAGTTTGGCAACTCAGCGGGTCAACCAGCGTCCCGTGCAGGTCAAAGGCCAGTACCTCGCGGTCAGTCACTGGCGGCAGCCATCAGGAGGCCGGCGAAATCCTCGGCGCACGCCCCGCATGCCGCGAAGTGGGCGGCGACGCCGGGGTAGCGCTCCGCCGGGTCCTGTCCGGCAGCGGCGAGGTCGACGTAAATGTGCAGGACGGCCATCGCCTCGTCGCAGCCGACGTCATCGAGCGTGGTGCCCGCTGCGCCTAGCTCGCAGATCAGCCGGGCCGCGTCGATGATGCGGACCCGGGTCCGCTCCCCCTTCGGGATCAGCCGGGACCGGGCGTGCACGTCATTCGTCATGCCAGCAGGGTAACTCTTTTTCTGAGTTTGATGACCCAGTCGCTGTCCGTCATAGTGAGTCGCGTAATCCATTTATCGACCCGACGAGAGAGGCACGCGATGGTTCTCGTAACGACGGCAGGGGAGGTCGGCGCCGAAGCCGCGCTCCCGCTCAGTCGGCAGGACGGCACCTCACGTGTCACGGCGGGCATCGACCTCTCCGATATCCGGGGGCTTGACCGGGTTCCCGAGCTGCCGCTCAGGTCTGAGCACGCACTCGGCGAAGAAACCCGGGAGCACCGGCGTACACAAACCCGGCAAGAGCAGTCCAGCCTGGCTGGACCTGCAGAAGATGAGAGGGAATCACGATGAGTACACTCCCCGCCTCCTGGCAACCGAGTCAGGGACCTTACCTCCGACGCCAATCTGCGGCTCGCCAGGTCAACTCCATGCAACCCGCCGGCCTATGAGTTTGACAGCCCACTTCGAGGCTGACAGAGTGGGCTACACGACTCACTCTTACTGCACATCTTTCGAGGAGAGACCATGAGCAGGTTCGATGCTCAATTCGCCGGTCGGCTGGACGGACAGACCGTGCTAGTCACCGGCGCCAAGGGCGGTATCGGCCATGAGACAGCCCAAGGCATTGGGAACTGTGGGGCGACTGTGCTGGTGCACGCCCGCGGTGCCGACCACGCCCGACGCGCTATCGACCTGCTGGTCACCAACGGCAACGGCAAAGGCCAGTACCTGGCCGTAGCCGGAGACCTCGGATCTCTAGCCGGTGTTCGGGAACTGGTCGACGCTGTGCACGAGGCCGCGCCGAAGGGACTCAACGGACTGGTAAACAACGCGGGCGCCGCGTTCTCCAGCAAGGCACTGTCACCCGACGGGTACGAGCGGACCATCGCCATCAATCACGTCGCGCTGGCGGCACTGACCGACGGGCTGCTCGACCTGCTCCGCAAGGGCGCTGATGATTTCGCCGCGCCCTCGCGGGTGGTCAACATGACCGCCCTGATCGAGTCGCGGGGCAAGCCGGTCACCGACTGGAGCTACCCGGGCAAGTACAAGCAGATCCAGGCCTACGCCGATGCCAAACTGCTGGCCCTGATGTACACCTACGCCCAAGCTCGCCGCCATGAGGGCGAGGGCCTGACGTTCAACGCCGTCAGCCCGGGCGCGGTCAAAACCACTCTCGGCAGCAAGGCCGGCGGGCCGTTCAAGATCATCGAGGCGCTGACCAATCCGTTCGTCGGGCCTCCGGAGAAGGGGTCACGCGGCTGCGTGCGGCTGATGGCCGATCCCGAGCTCGCGGCCGCGACCGGGGGCTACTACAGCTCCGCGAAGCTGAAGAAGTCCTCGAAGAAGTCCCAAGACGCCGAAGGCCAGGACCGCATCTACGCCCAGACCGAACGGGAACTGCGCGCCCACCCCTGAGCCGGCGGTCACCTACCGATGAGACCCGCCGACAAAGAGCTCACACAAGCGGCGCGGGCACTACGTGATCCTCGCGCCTGGGGTCGGTGGGGCGTTCCTGGGCCCGTCGCCAAGCGCGCCGACGCCATCGCCGGAGCTGCCGCTCACACCCAGGGCCCAGTCCGTGACGGGGCGGCACTCGCCCCGCCCACATCACCTATAGGAGTTGCGTCGTGGCAGACTTTCCCGCCCCAGCCGAGGGCATCGTGCTCACCCATTTCCTCGTCTCCGACGATGTCGACCGCTCGCGGGCCTTCTACACCGAGGTGCTCGGCGGCGAGGCGCTGATGGATGGCGAGCCGACGATCGTGGCGCTGGCCAACAGCTGGATCATCATCAACACCGGCGGCGGCCCCACGGACGACAAACCCTCGATCACGCTCGAGGCCCCGCACGATCTGGACCGGGTCAGCGCGTTCCTGAATATCCGTGTCGCCGACATCGCCGCCGTATACGCCGACTGGTCGGCCAAGGGCGCGCAGTTCCTCACCGAACCGATCGATCGTGGCCCGGAGATCCGCTGCTACCTGCGTGACCCCGACGGTCACCTCATCGAGGTCGGGCAGAGCCGACGCTGAGTGCCATCCCCGCCATCACTCCTAACACTTGGAGTTAGATATGCAGGACAAGTGATTGCCGTCACTAGAGCCAACTGGGGGTTGGCACAGACGGTCACACCTGACCTGACACCGGATAGTGCGGCGGACCCAAGCCCCTGTCGCGGACATGGGATGGTCAGACCTGAAGCATGATCTCCAACGCTTCCTCGAGTGGACGGACGTCTCCGTGAATTGCGCTGAGACCGAATCCGCCATGCAACACGGTCGACGCGGCGAGGCCAAACATGGATACGTCTGGTAGTCGCAGAACCGGTTCGTTGGAATGGACCCTCTCGAAGCTCTGCGAGAGCGCGAGTCCCCAGCGCACGTACATCGTCCGGATGATGTCCTGATGTTCGTTTGACTCTGAAGCGAGTTCGCCCCACAGGCTTGCCGGCAGGTAGCCGGTCTCGCACGATCTGGATTGGAACGCTTGGATGACGAACTCGCGCCAGCCAACAATGTCGCCGGTCGAGACAAGGGCTTGGAGCGCGGCTTCATGGGCTGCCAGGACTGGGCCGCATTGGTAGGTAAGGCACGGCCGAGATGAGTGCGTTCTTGTCGGCGAAATAGTGGTAGATCTGGGATCTGCTCACGCGCGCCTCGGCATTGACTTGGTCAAGGCTGGTGGCTGCACCGTTCGTCATCATCAGCCGGGAGGCGGTCGTGATGATCCTGGTTCGCGTGAGCTCGCCCCTCGCCGTGATCGATGGCTGGGTCCGCTGATGTTCGGTGCTCACCCGTGGAGTCCGCGAGTGGGTAGCTCTCGGGCGCTCGGCGCGCAAGTCACATTGCCGAGCGCCTTCCGATGGTGCTTGACGATGGTGTCGGCTTGGTAGTCGATGACCGCCTGCACGAAGTCGTTCTTGTCGGGGAAGTAGTGGTACATCTGAGAGCCGCTGACTTCCGCCGCCGCCTTGACGTCGTCCAGGGTGGTGCCCGCGACCCCGCGTTCATGGATCAGGGCGGCGGCCTCCTCCACTATTCGTGCCCGGGTGCGTGCTCCCTTGGGGGTGAGCTTCGGCCGGTCACTCGTCTTGTTGACCATCCACTCATACTAGCGATATTTTGAGTTTGACAGCCCAGTCTGATTCGGCATAATGAGTTCCGAAACCCATTCTTTTTAAGATCAGAGGGAATCACGATGAGCACACTCCCAGGAAAGACCGTGCTGGTCACGGGCGGGCTCGCCGCTAACGGATATCTGACCAGCGTGGGCCCCTCAGGGGATTCCAACGATGTGGATGCGGCGAGGCGATCATGAGCGACTCGCCCGGGCTGGATCGGTTCCTGGCCGCCGATCCCCGCGATGTCGACTGCGAGCAGGCACTGGAGATCCTGGACGTTTACGTCGAGATGGTCCTCGAGGACGCCCCCGGCTTGGCGGCCCGCCGCTTCCCTGGCGTCGCCGTGCATTTGGCGGCCTGCGGACCGTGCGACGAAGACTTTCAGGGTCTGCTCGCCGCGGCCGGAGCCACCCCGTGACCGGCGGCTATCCGCCGGCGCTGCCGCCGGTGAACCACACCGCGCCGGTCCCTCGCCGGATCAGGGCGACGCTGGCCGGGCAGACCGTTCTCGACACGATGTCGGCGCTGTATGTATGGGAGTGGTCGCACTACCCGCAGTACTACATCCCGCTAGCCGACATCGACCCCGCGGTGCTGGTCGATGAGCAGCACGAGCAGAAGCTCAGCCGCGGCACCGCCCGCCGCTACAGCCTGCAGGTCGGGGACGTGACCCGGCCCGCGGCGCTGCGGGTCTACGGCGACGACGCCGTAGTCGAGGGACTGGCCGGACGGGCGCGGTTCGAGTGGGATTCCCTGGACGCTTGGTTCGAGGAGGACGAGCAGGTCTTCGTCCACGCCCGCGACCCCTACACGCGCGTCGACGCGCTGCGGTCCACCCGCAGCGTCCGTGTCGAGCTCGAAGGCGTCGTGCTGGCCGAATCGAGCTCGCCGGTGATGGTGTTCGAGACCGGGCTGCCGACCCGCTACTACCTCAACCGCACTGAAGTCGACTTCACCCACCTCGCCCCGACCAACACGTTGACCGCCTGTCCCTATAAGGGCACCACCAGCGGCTACTGGACCGCGCACCTCGGTGACACGAGCTACTCCGACATCGCCTGGACCTACGACTTCCCGATCCGCCAACTGCTGCCGATCGCCGGGCTGATCGCGTTCTACAACGAGAAAGTCGACACCTTCCTCGACGGTCGCCTCCTTGACCGGCCTGTCGACCTGCCGTCCCGATAGCTGGCACCGATGATGGATCCGATGTGCGTCTTGTACGGGGACTTGTCGGTACTGAAGCGGACGTCCCGATTGGGACGGAATACCTTGCCGTCTCCGAACGCGGGGGTCAATTCGGCAGGGATCGCCTTCATCGGAGAGAGCACGACCGTCTCGTAGACGTCCTTATGCGCAGTCCACTAGGCCTTGGAGTTGTCGGCTTCGAGACCTTCGTAGAACTCCAGGGCCTCGGCAGGCCAGCCGCGGAACATCTTCGTGTCCGTGCTCATCGGTTGGTGTAGACCCGGTCGGGGCGGACGAGCACGGCGGCTCGGCGTTCCTCGGCCATGGCTCGGTCGTAGGTGTCCCCGTCGTCGTGCTCGCCGCCGGCAGCGGAGAAGATCTCCCGGAGCAGTAGGCGGAGTCGTTCGGGGTCGAGCCAGGGATGGGGATCGTCCGGCCCAGCCAGCTCGGCGTGTCCTTCGACTGCCGCCCACTGCCAGCCGTTGCGGAACGTGGCGGTCACCTGGGGCCGGGCGCACAGGTTGGCGAGCTTTACCGGGCCGTTGGTGACGAACGCCAGAGTGGACTCGCCAGTGGCTGGGTGAGGGACGATGCCCGCGTTGACGAGGGATGACTGGATCGTCCCGTCGCCGCGCAAAGTGGCGACGATCACCAGGCCAGGTTCGTTGCGGGCCAGGGCGGCGGCTTCTTCCAGGGTCGTCACCGGACCTCCTTGCTGTCCAAGTTCCCTTCGCCAGGGACGAAGGGTCGCGCCTCCCGGGCGCTCTCGAAGTAGCCGGCGGCGGGGACCGTGAAGTGCGAGGCGAACACCGGCGCATCGAGGTAAGCGTGGTTCTCGATGCGGGTTTGGCGCGTCTCTCGCATCACTGCTCGATTGGTGTCGAAGATACTCAGAATCTCGGGGTCGGCCAGTAGGGAAACCGCACCGACTGGGCGCTTCATGGGCATGACCCATCGGCCAGGCGCGGACGGTCGGTGCAGACTCATGCCACTGAACTGTTGGTACTGTCGGTCGCCGCGGCGACTACCGGAACCGTGACGTCGGCCTTGGCGGGTTGGCGTTTGGGGGTGAGCCCGAGGGAGACAACAACAGCGGCGGCGCACAGGGCGACGGCGACCCACCACAGCTCGTAGAAGCGGCTGGGATCCCCGGTGACCTCTGCCTTCCCGAGGACCACAACCAGGATCGACGCGCCGAAGACGCCGCCGAACTGGCGGCCGCTGTTGACCACCGCGCTGCCGGTGGCGCTCTGCTCAGGCGGCAGGTCAGCGGTGGCCGACCCGATGATGGTCGGGACGGTGAAGCCCAAGCCGAAGCCGATCACCACCCATCCAGGCAGGATGGCTGCGGCGTAGTTGTGGACACCGTGGCGGAGCGTCAGGACCATGAGTACCTGGCCCACAGCGGTGAGGACGAATCCGGAAGCGACCACGGCTCCGATCGGGAACCGCTGGTTCAAGCGCGGGACGATGAGGGACGCTCCGAGTACCGCGGCCGGCCCGGGCGCTAGGGCGAGTCCGGTGGTGATGGTTGACCAGTGCCACGACTGCTGGAGGAAGAGGCTGAGGCCGAGGAGCTGTATCCCCAGGATCGCCGCCGCGATGACAATGGCAATGTTCGAAGCGCTGAACACCCGGCTCCGGAACATCTTCAGGTCGATTACGGGTACCGCGGCACGCCTGGTGCTCACGACGAAGGCCACGGCAGCCGCAACGGCCACCACCCAGCTCCCGATGATCTTGGCTGATCCCCATCCCCAGGAGGACCCGTTGAGCAAACCAAGGGATATGGCGCCGATGGTGACGACGATCATGAGGCTCCCGAACAGGTCCGGCATGCGCGTCGTGCGGTCGTGGCGGACGTTGGGGATCAGCTTCCAGGTCACGAGGACGGCCGCGATGCCGATAGGGAGGTTGATGATGAAGATCCATCGCCAGCTCAGCGCGGTGAGCAACCCTCCGACTACCGGGCCGATGGAGCCGGCTGCTGCGCCGCTCACTGCCCACACTCGCACGCCGTGTTTGACCCGGTCCGGTGGGAGCGTCGTCAGGACGAGACCGAGACTGGCCGGGATGATCATCGCGGCGCCGGCCGCCTGGACGCACCGGAACCCTACGAGGACCCACAAGTCGGGGCTTACCGCACAGGCCAGGCTCGCCACGGTAAAAACGGCCAGCCCGAGGATGAAGGTGGCCTTGCGCCCGTACCTGTCGGCGAAGCGGCCGGCGGGGATAAGGAGCGCCCCGAAGAACAGGGCGTAGGCGTTGAGCACCCAGGCAACGTCGGAGAGCGAGGACTGGTAGTGCAGACCCACGCCGATGTCGTGCAGGGCGACGTTGACGACGAAGAGGTCGAGCAGAGCCATCACGTTGGCCAGCGACAGCGTGGCCAGCACGATTCCGGGGTGGCCGTGCTGCGTCTCGATCGACGGGGAACCCGTCAACGCATCTCCTTGGAACTCGTGACGTGGGCTGGCCGGCGCACGTTCGCCCGGACCGGCGAGGCGGGGAGTGGACCACTGTTCGGTCCTTCGCTGCCATGGAGGTGTCATAGATGCGGCTGCAGGGCGCCGGGGAAGGAATGAGTCCCGCACCGCTTTGGCGGTTCCCTTCAAAAGGTCGGCCCGATGGCCTGCTTCACCGTGTCTGGCCAGCCCGGAGATCGCCGTCGGCGACCTGGACGTGACGGCCTCCGTCGACGCGGCGATGGAGGCCGACACGTCCGTCATCCTGGTCAGCCCGGCCGTGCCCGCGCAGGAGCCCGGCGTCCCGGCGCCGTCGCGGAGATGAGCGCCCGGGCCTTCACCCTGATCGCGGGCGGCGACGCCGGATGGCTCAGCGACGACGTCCCGTCGATCCCCGGCCGCCCGGTCCGCTCCTGCCAGCAGTTCGCCGGCTACGCCGTCGTATCTCCTCGGCTGTGAGTTTGATCTGCCTTCTGTGTCTTCACACCTAAACGTCGCCGCAGCACGACTGGTGTCATGTCGCGACCCGGCCCCCGTCGACCGCAAGAGTGACGCCGTGGACGAAGCTGGCATCATCACTGGCGAGGAAGACGATCGCCGCAGCAAGTTCCTCGGGCTGAGCTACGCGCCCTGCTGGCGCTAGCGCTGCGAGCTGGTTCACCATCTCCTCGGGGACTGCTTCCATCATGCGGGTGCGCGTCGGGCCGGGGGCAACGGCGTTGACCCGGACACCACTCGGGCCGTATTCGGCGGCCCAGGCCTTGGTCAGCAGTTCGAGAGCCGCTCGGCTGGCGCCGTACAGAGCCATGCCGGCCTGTCCGAAGCTCGCGACCATCGTGGAGACGTTGACGATCGAACCCCATCCGCGTTCGGCCATGGCTGGCGCCAGTGACGCGACGAGGAAGAACGGAACCTTGACGTTCAGTGCAAAGCTCTCGTCGAACTCTGCTTCGGTGGCTGCGCTGCTTGGCCCGAGCCAGGCGACGCCAGCGTTGTTGATGAGGATGTCGACGTGACCGTCGCCTGCCTCATTGGCCCACTCGACCAGCTCCCGGGCCGATTCGAGGTCGCTCAACGTAGTGAGCCGGAACGTCGCGCTGCCTCCGCTGCCTTCGATCTCGGCGACCACATCTTTGGCTCGTGGTTCACATTGCGCCCGACTACCAGTACGTGAGCGCCGCGGGCGGCCAAGCCGATGGCCGTAGCCTTGCCGATCCCGCTCGTCGAGCCCGTTACCAGAGCTGTCTTGCCCTTTAGGTCAGTCATGCGCTGTGTCGTCCTCTCGCTCCAGAATGGGTGGTGCGACTCACTCTGGCAGCTCGGAACTGAGTTGTCAAACTCAAAATCCTACTAACATTGGTGCATGGTCAACGAGACGAGTGACCGGCCGAAGCTCACCCCCAAGGGAGCACGCACCCGGGCACGAATAGTGGAGGAGGCCGCCGCCCTGATCCATGAACGCGGGGTCGCGGGCACCACCCTGGACGACGTCAAGGCGGCGGCGGAAGTCAGCGGCTCTCAGATGTACCACTACTTCCCCGACAAGAACGACCTCGTGCAGGCGGTCATCGACTACCAAGCCGACACCATCGTCAATCACCAGCGGCACGCGCTCAGCAGCGCGAACGGAGTCGAAGCCTGGCGGAACATGGTGATCACCGCAGCGAAGCGCACCGAAGCAAAGGGGGGCTGCCCACTCGGCTCGCTCGGCGGCCAGCTCGCCGAGAGCGACCCGAGGCCCGAGCCCTCATCGCGGCAGGGTTCGATCAGTGGGCAGCCGCCATCGGCGATAAACTCAGATCCCTTCATGCTGACGGGAAACTCCCGTCCGACATCGACCCGGACGACCTCGCCACTACTCTGCTCGCCACGCTCCAGGGAGGGCTTCTACTCGCCCAGGTGCAACGGAGTACCCGTCCGTTCGAAACTGCGGTCGATACCCTCCTCGCCCTTGCCATCGGCAGATGAGCCCAAGCCGGATTCATTCACAGCCACCGCCGAGGTCGGCTCACGGCTCTTGGATAAAAGCAGTTGCGTGAGCACGATGCGCTTGTTGACCCGCTGCGATTACCAGTGCCGGACACCTGGTTGCGCCCGGTGGGTTGCTCCGAGATGGCACTCTGTGAGCCCATCTCGCCGACCTGACTGCCTGTCGACTATGGCCCCATGGCCAAGCTCGCGGACGGATTACTCAGCGGCTCGCCGGAACCCGTGGCGTACTCCTGTCCATGTCGGGCTATTCAGACGAGGCGCTGGAGGGCATCGTCCGAGGCCAGCAGCTGGACATGCTACTGCTCGACCGGACGCACCTGGAAGCAATGCTCTCTGGCCTCCGGTCTCCGGCGGACCTGCCGGCGACGGCCACGTCGGCGTCGTAGACCTCGACAAGACCTCCACGGTTCCGATCGACGACCGGCTCCGCTCACCGCACCCACACGGGCACGGCTTCGCGGTCCTGCTCAAGATCTACGCCCACTGCATCGACGGCCAGGCCACCGCGGCCAACCAGCGCATCGCCGAGGCCCTCGGCACCCGGGACACCGAGCAAGACCTCGGTGACGAGGGCGACGGCGACATGGAGCAGGCATCCTGAAATGGCAGGTCAGAGCGGGAATCCGGGTGAGAGGGGTCTGTATAACCGCTCCTGCCGGCCCCGTCCGTGGCCTTCTCCGCCCCCGTCCGTGGGCTGGTCCGTGGCCGTCCGTGAGCCGGTCCGTGCCCGTCCGTGGCGGGTTCCGCCTCGGTCCGTGGACCACACGGACCCCGAAACCCGGCACCCACGGACGCATAGCGGACGGCGGCGGGCCCGCTAACGCGCCTCGAAGCGCGTCCGCGCTGGTCAGCGGGGGGTGACTCGGGCGGAGCGAGCGTGCTGTAAAACCGTCGGCTCAGACACCTTCGACACAACACCTTCGACCTGAGCGACCGTCGGCCCGTAATCCCTGCCCGAGGCGTGGCGTCGCCGGCGTATCGCCATGCGAGTGCCGGTTACCAGCGGTCTCACTGAGCGTGATGGCATCCGCATAGGGGACTCGGGCGCGCTCCCGCTGCCCAGATGGAAGGTCTAGACCATTGGTCTAGTGAGCCCGAGGCGGCGTCGGCCAGGCATGGCGGGGTGATTCTTGGGCGCGCGCCCTCGCATCCGGCCCCGCATGGGCCGCTTTTGACAAGCCCCGGATTGCTGGGTCCGTGCGCGCGAGCAACCACGGAGCAGCCATCGGGACAAAACGGGCACATAAAAAATGACCTGGAGCGATAAAACCCCAGGTCAGAACGGGTGCGCCGCCAGGGACTTGAACCCCGAACCCGCGGATTAAGAGTCCGCTGCTCTGCCAATTGAGCTAGCGGCGCGCTAGCAACGTCCAGATGTTAGCAAGGATCGGCCGCTGCGGCGAATCGGACGCGCGCCCGCGGGTGAAGCCGCGCGGTCCAAGGCTGCTGCCTGCGCGGACGTCGCGAGCATCTGCGCCCGGTTCGCGGTAACACCGGGCGGGGAATGCCCGGTCGTCGGCAGGCACAGAAAGGCCCTTCCAATGCCCTGCCGACGGGGGCGGCCGTGACGGCTGGTGCCGGCCAGCCGGCGCACGTAAACGGGCCCGGTGCCCGGATCCCAGTCCAGTTCCCCGGCCACCGCCATGTCTCCGAACGCGGCGGCATGGAAGACGCCTTCCTGCTCCAGCAACCGGTCGACACTGGCCCGGAGGATGCCGGCGAGCAGTTCCGCGTCGCTGGTCCTGTTCGGCACTCCGGGTCTCTTTCCGGCTGGCAGAGGCTCGTGAGAGTCCATGCATTTCACCCGCAAAGACATACCACCCGGATCGGATGAGGCACCGTGGCCTGGTCCGTTGCCACACTCGCGGGATGGACCAGACGTCGATCACCGCTGCCGGCGCGATCGATACGTTCCTTGTGCTGCTAATCGGTATCGGGCCGAAGATCGCACTGGTCCCGTTCCTGGAAATGACCGCTTCCCTTGACCAGACCGTCAAGCAGCGCGTGCTGCGCAAGATGATGACCACGGCGGCCGCGGTGGCCGTGGTACTCATGGTGCTGGGCGAGCTGCTGCGCGCACTGCTGCACTTCACGATCGGATCCTTGTCGATCGCTGGTGGCGTGATCTTGCTCGTGCTTGCGGTGTGGATGGTGCTCGCGCCGCCCGCTAGCGACAGCAGCGAGCGCAGCGCCGGTAAAGACCCGATGCAGCTTGCGGTGTTCCCGCTAGCGGTGCCCTACCTGCTCAACCCGGTGGGCATCGTCGGCCTGATGACGATCTCCGCGGAGGCGGACTCGATCGGCGTTTTCGCCGTGGAGTTCGGCATCCTGGTGTTCGTCCTACTGCTGGACCTGGTGGTGTTCCGCTGGGCGAACCGGGTGAGTGAGAAGCTCGACCAGAACCGCATGCTAGTCACCGAGAAGGTCTTCGGGTTCCTGATCGCCGCGGTCGCCGTGCAGCTGGTTCTTGACGGCCTGGCCTCGGAAGGAGTCATCGGGCCGGTCCCGCACTAGAAGTTCAGGATGGTCGTGATGTCGTCGGGCCTGCGGGCATCCTCCCAGGTCTGCCGCACCATCGGCATCGGGCAATTCCCGCCCGCCTGGAGCTACCTCGGAACTGAATCATTCCTTACGGGTGAGGCCTGATCTCGGCGGCCGGTCATAGCGTCTAGTCACCTGCTGGGTCGTCACAGGCGACCCGCGGTTCGAACTCAAGCCAGAAGAAGGGTTTTTACATGGCTATCGGACCGGTACAGCTCATCGTCTTGGGGTTTAACCATCCCAACTTCCACGGTGAGATCATCAGCGAGCTTGAGCGGCTCCGCAACAGCGATACGGTACGCGTCATCGACTCGCTGGCCGTTTACAAGGATCAAGCCGGTGAGCTGGAGGTTGAGCATCTCAGCAACCTGACCGAACAGGAGGCAATTGAACTCGGCAGCAAGATCGGCGCGCTCATCGGGCTCGGCATCGCCGGGGAAGAGGGGGCGGAGGCCGGCGCGGCCGCAGGCGCACAGCAGGCCGAGGCCGAGGGCATTGATGTGCTCGGCGAGGCCGGAGCATGGGATGTGATCGAGGACATCCCTAACGACTCGGCGGCGGCGCTCATCTTGCTGGAGCACCACTGGGCGGTACCGCTGCGGGACGCCATCGCCCGCGCGGGCGGGTTCCGCATCAGCGACGGATTCATCAGCCCGCTCGACCTGGTCGAGATAGGGCTGGTGTCGGCCGAGGAGGCCAAGGAACTTCACGAGCTGGAAACCGCTGCTGCGAGCAAGCAGTGAGCAGGCCCAGCGCGACAGACCGGAGGAAATGAAGATGTTCGGATCCCGCAGGGTCGCACGCCGGACGTCGCGGCGCACCGCGCGCCGCGTCTCCCGCCGCCGGTGAGCGCGGTCGCGAGCCCGTTCCCGAGCTCAGCGGCTGCCACCGTGGCGTCCGCTCGCCCATGAGGTCAAGATCCGCGGTACCACGGGCTTGACGCCGCACTGGTGTCGGAGGGGACTAGTCATGCCCGTGACAACTGAGCCGATCGTCGGCTTCGCCGAAACCTACGCCGACCAGAACGAACGCAGCTACGCGGCGTTCCAGGCCGCCGTGCCGTGCTGCTGCGGGCCCGGTGCAGCAGGGATGCCTGCTGCACCGGGGCCGGGTTACGGCAGGTGCCACACTTGGGCAGCGTCGCCTGCAGTGCAGTCCCAGATCTGCAGCTGGGTGCCTGAGCCGCCGAAGTTGGTGTCGTCGAGGCACTTATTCGATTGCGGGTTGTAGAGACTTCCGTTGGATTGGGGGATGAAGACCTGCGCGCCGGTGTTGTTGCAGTCGTACAGGTCCACGGTGGTCCCGTCGGCGGTGCCGCCGCCGTTGATGTCCAGGCACTTGCCGAGGGCGTGCAGGGTGCTGCCCGCCTGGACCACGGTCCACTGCTGGGCGTTGGTCCCGTTGCAGGTGTACACCTGGACGGGCGTGAAGTTGGCGCTGTTCGCGCCGCGGACGTCAAGGCATAGGCCGTTGTAGCCGGTGACAGGACCGGTGCCGCTTCCGCCGCCACCCCCGCCGCCACCACTGCCGCTGGTCGAGTACGCGGCCACATAACCCACGCGCATCGTGCCGCCGGACGTCGTTGAACTGGTCGGTGAGGTGCAGCCGCAGACGCCGTTCGGATAGCCGCCGCCCATTGCCAGGTCCAGGATGATGGACAGATTGTGGTCGAACGCCGCCTGCCATGTCGACGTGCCGACCTGCGCCTCGGTCACGGTGAAGTAGGCGGTGCCGTCCAGGTAGAAGGTGACGGACTCACTGGAGGTGTTCGTCCGGTTGAGGATCATCGTGTAGGTGTGGTAGCCGGACTGGCAGCCGGAACACGAGCGCAGTCCGCTGCCGACGCCGTTCGGCTCGTTGCACGGGCCGCCGGGATCGGTGCCGCAATGGACGGTTCCGGAGACCTCGGACAGCGAGTTGACGTCCTCGATGATGTCGATCTCGCCGTTTTCCGGCCACTGGCCCGGGCCGAGCATCCAGAACGCCGGCCAGTAGCCAAGGCCGCCAGTCGGCTGCTGGATGGAGGCGGTGACTTCCAGCTCGCCGCCCGCCGGCGCGCCGACGTTGGCGCTGGTGGTCTGGATACGGCCGGACGTCCACGAGCTGCCGCTGCCGATGGCCGTGATGTCGAGATTGCCGCTGCCGTCGAGATGGACGTTGCTGGTCGAGTTGGTCATCGTCTCGATTTCGCCCGTGCCGAAGCTCGAGCCTGGCCCAGTGTCGTACATCCACTGCGAATCCACGCCGGACCCGGACCCGCCGTTGAAGTCGTCGCTGAAGATGGTGGACCAGCCGGATGGCGGCCCCGGCACCGCAGCAGGCGCTGCGGCAGCAACCGCCGGCGTGGAGGCCGCTGGTGCGGCGAGAGCCGAGGCGGCGGGCACTGTGGCCCCCGTCACCGCGATGACCGGCGCGATGATGGCGAGCGCCAGCCCGCCTCTTAGGCGCCACCTGGTGGCGCGCTTGCAGATACCCGTGACGCGTTCCGATACGCCAGGCATGTACCCGGACTCCTTACCCCCGCTCCAGGGGTGTAAATAGGAAACAAACTTTCCTATTTGTCCAGAAATGTAACGTCACGGTTTCGCCGCGTCAATAATGCAAGTCGTAAAAAATCTGTAAATCCCCATCCTCCATCGACAGTGCTCAGAACGGACCGGGCGTGCTCTGCCGGCTCCCGGATCTGCGGCCGTGACGGGGCCGTCCCGTGGCCCTTAGGAAGATTTAAGATTGTGACGATTAAGTATTAAGAAACTTTGTTATTTAATTCAGCTAACGCGATGGGCCGATTGGGGAGCCGACCTCGACTATCCAGGAGGAACGATGGGTCCAGCCGTCCCGGAACCGCGCCGAAGCGCCAGGAGCAGGCGGGGCCGGGTGCCCATTGCGATGACGGGCGCGGCGCTGCTCGCGGTCGCCTGCGTCCAGGTCACGGGCTCATCGGCATCCGCGAGCGCGTCCGGCTGTATGACGGTGAGATGACCACGGGCACGCCCGACGGCGGAGGTTTCCTGCTCCGACGGGATCGAGGCAGTCGCGAAGGCCGCGCGGACGGACCCGGCGGTGATCCTGATGGACATCAGGATGCCCGAGCTTGACGGCCTCGAGGCGACCCGGCGCATCCTCGCGGCCAACGGCGCCGCGCGGGTCCTGATCCTCACCACTTTCGGGCGCGACGAGTACGTCTACGAGGCGCTCAGGGCGGGCGCCAGCGGGTTCGTGCTGAAAGACGATCCGCCCGAGCAGCTGATCAGCGCGGTCCGCATCGTCGCCGCCGGCGACGCGCTGCTGTCTCCCGCCATCACCAAGCGCGTGATCAGGCAGTTCACCCGCATCCCGCGCCCCGCCCCGCCGAAGGAACTCAGCGAGCTCACCGAACGGGAGCTGGAGATTCTCCGGCTGATCGCCACCGGCCTGTCCAACGTGGAGATCGGCCGCACCCTGTTCATCGGCGAGACGACCGTCAAGACCCACGTCACGCACATCCTGCAGAAGCTCGGCCTGCGTGACCGGGTCCAGGCGGTCGTGCTCGCCTACCAGGCAAGGTTGTTCGGGCAAGGACACGGTGATGCCAGTTAGCTCTCCTTGACGGCATGCAGCAGTGTGATGCTGAGCCAGGGGCCGCCGTACCAGTAGCCGGGGCCGAGCCCGCGCAGCGTGCCCTGGCCGATGTGCGCGGCATATTTCCTGGCCATGGGCCAGGGATCGGCGATGAGCAGCTGCCCGCCTGGGCGCAGCACCCGCATGGCCTCGTCGACCGCGCGGTAGCGCCCCTCGGGGGACGGGATGTTGTGGATCGCCATCGCGCTCGTCACGACGTCGAAGGAGCCGTCGGGGAACGGCAGCGCGGTCATGTCGGCCGTGTGCACCTCCACCCGGTCGGCGACTCCGGCAGCCGCGGCGTTGGCGAGAGTGGCTTCGGGTCTGTTGCCGCTCTGGTCCGTTGTCCACCGGTCCGCGCCGACGGCGCGTCCGGCCGGCAGCCGCCTGGCCGCCGCGATCAGCACCGCGCCACGGCCACAGCCCAGGTCAAGCAGCTGCTCGTCGCCGCGTAGGCCGGCGCGGTCCAGTTCCCGCTCCCAGATGCGCAGCTTGCCGCGCAGCGTGGTGTGCAGGTAGACGCCGGCGTTGGCCAGCAGTACCGTCCCGGCAGCCGCCATCGCGATCCTGCCTGACCGCCGCCGGGCGGCGGCCAGGCAGCATGCCACCCCGGCGGCGCCGAGAACCGCCGGGATCGGTGCCGCGTCAACGCCGTACCGCGGGCGCTGAAGAGCCGGCGCAGAGGATTCATTCGGGTACTCGGACACAGGTGATCCTTCCGGTAAGGCGAGCTAGGCGCGGGCGGACTCGGGGACGGGGGCAGGCTGCTCATCCGTGGGCGGCTCGATGGCCAGGTGCGGCAGGCGGCGGTCCAGCCAGCGCGGCAGCCACCAGTTGGCCCGGCCGCCCAGGTGCATCACGGCAGGCACGAGCACCGTCCGCAGCACGAACGCGTCAAGCGCCACGGCGGCGGCCAGCCCGATGCCAAGCTCCGCCACGTTGACCTGGCCCATGAACACGAACGCGATGAACACGGCAATCATGATCATCGCCGCGGCGGTGATCACCCGGGCGGTCTGGTTCTGGCCGACGAGCACTGACCGCGCGTTGTCGCGGCTGTGCGACCATTCCTCGGCCATCCTGCTGACCAGGAACACCTGGTAGTCCATGGACAGGCCGAACAGGATCGCGAGCACCAGCTCCGGCATGTACCCCTCGACCGGGCTTGGCGCGCCGAGGCCGAAGGCCCTGGTTCCCCAGCCCCACTGGAAGAAGGCGGTAAGCACGCCGAACGCGGCCGCCGCCGACAGCAGGTTCAGCACCGCAGTGATCGCGGGGATGAGCAGGCTGCGGAAGGCGAGCAGGAGCAGCAGGGAGCTGAAGCCCACGATCGTGGCGAGCAGCCAGGGCAACTTGGCGCTTGTCACCGCGGCCAGGTCGTCGAACGTGGCCGTCGCGCCGCCTATGTAGACCTTGATCGTGGTGCCGTGCGTGTAGCGCGGTATGACGGTGTTCCGCAGCCGGCTGATCAGGGCGGAGGTGGCCTGGGCTTCGGGTGCCGTGGTGGGCAGCACCTGTGTCACCTGCACCGCAGGCCCGCCGGCCGGCAAGGGCCGCCCAGCGGCCGGCACGGCCCGGACAGCGGCCGGCAGGGTCCGCACGGGGGCAGGCCCGGCCTGCACGGCGGCCACCCCGGGCACGGCGGCGAGCGCCCGGTCGAGCCGGCCGAGCGCGGCACGGTCGGCCGCCGACTGAGTCTGGGCGACCAGGAACAGCGGCCCGTTGAAGCCGGGCCCGAATCCCTTGGCGAGCATTTCGTATGCCTTGTAGGTGGTGCTTGACGTGGGGTCGTTGGAGTTGTCCGCGAAGCCAAGCCGCAGGTGCAGCACGGGAGCGGAAATCACGATCACCAGCGCGAGCCCCGCTGCGGCAAGCACCGCGGGGAACCGCTGCACGGTGCGCGACCACCGCGCCCACGTGCCAAGACCGCCGCGGCTCTCCGCGTCGAACGGCCCGCCGGTGCGCAGCCGCACGCGCTGCCTCCGGCTCAGTACGCGCACGCCGAGCACCCCGAACAGCGCGGGCAGCAGCGTGACGGCCGCGGTCACGGTGCACACCACGGTGATCGCCGCCGGGACGGCCAGCCCGTCGATGAACCCCACGCCGACGGTGAGCAGGCCGAGCAGGGCGATGCACACTGTGCCGCCGGCGAAGAGAACCGCGCGGCCCGAGGTGTTGAGTGCCTGCACGGCCGACCGCTCCGGGTCGAGACCCGACTGCAGGCCGCGGCGGTACCTGGTCACGACGAACAGGGCGTAGTCGACGCCGACGCCAAGGCCGATGAGCGCGCCGAGGATCGGCGCGATGCCGTTGACCGGCATCACGTGGCTGAGCGGCCCCACCAGCAGCAGGCCGCTGCCCACGCCGGCCACCGCGGTCACGATCGGCAGCGCCATCGCGAGCAGCGAGCCGAACGCGAAGAGCAAGATGACGGCGGCCGCGCCGATGCCGATCGCCGACGCGCTCGACAGCGACTCCTCCTCGGCGTGCGAGATGGCCAGCCCGCCAAGCTCGACCGCGAGGCCAGGCTCCCTAGCGGCGGCGGCCACCGCGACCACCCGGTTAATGTCGGCCTTGTCGAGGTTGTCGGACGTCTTGGTGAAGTTGATCGTCGCGTACGCCGTGCGTCCGTCCGAGCTCACCTGCACCGCGGCGCCCGGCCGGTAGGGACTGGCGACCGACGCGACCTCGGGCAGGTGCGACACCCGCGCGAGCATGGCCGACATCCGCTGCTCGATCGCGCGATCTCTTACGCTGCCACGGCTCACCCGCCACACGATCTGGTCGGCGTCGCCCGCCTGGGCGGGCACGGACCGCAGTAGTTCCTGGGCGCTGCCCGAGCCCGTTCCTGGCAGGGTGAGCGAGTTGTCATACGACGTCTTCACCGCCTGTGACATCACCGCCAGGCCGATGAGCAGGCCTAGCCAGGCAGCGATCACCACGAAGCGGTGCCTGTAACACCAGCATGCAAAAGCTGACATCATCCTCCGTCCTCCGGTTCAGCTCCCTATCGTCCGGATCGGAGGTGCCCTGGTCGTCGGCCAGCCGCAGTGATCGCCGCGGGAATCACCGAGCCATACGGAACGGTTTCCTGCTTCGCCTACTGCGCCCGCAGTAGTTCAGTTGTGTGCGGCGACGGCGGGTGCTTACAGTCCAGCTATGTGGGCGAGTGCCTGGAACAGGGTGATGGCCCGGCAGCAGCTGCTGCTGATGTCGGCGTTCATGGCGATGGTGCTGTTCGCGGTGGTGACCATCCCCGCCGACATCCGCCACGAGCTCAACTCGGGGCAGCCGCTCGGCTGGGTGGTTTCCGTCGTGGTGTACGCGGCCCTGGCGGCGCGCAGGCGGTTCCCGCTCGGCGTGGTGGCGGTCACCGTCATCGGGTCGGTGGTGCTGATGGCCGACGGGATGGCCTACCCGCTGACCTTGCCGGCGGTTTTCTACGCGCTGTACGCAGTCGCGCTCGGCGCCACCCAGTTCCGGGCGCTCGCTGTCGGCGTCACCGCCAAGGCGGCGCTGCTCACCGCCTCGCTCATCACCCATCCCGGCATCACGGGCTTCGTCATCCTGCTGGTGGCGGCCCTGGCGGTCACCACCGGCACCGCCGCCCGCAGCCACCGTGCCTGGGTCGCCGAGGCCGAGGAGCGCGCCAGGCGCGCCGAGCGGGCCAGGGAGGATGAGGCGAACCGCCGCGTTGCCGAGGAGCGGCTGCGGATCGCACGGGAACTGCACGACGCCGTGGGGCACCATGTCGCTCTGATCAACGTGCAGGCCGGCGCCCTGGCCTGCCTGCTTGACGACGAGAACCTGCTCCAGGCTAAGGAGTCGGTGGCGCACATCCAGCGGGCCAGCGAAGAGGCCCTGGAGGACCTGCGGCTGACCGTCGGGCTGCTCCGCGAGCCAGGCGCGGCCGAGCCGGGCGAGCCAGGCGTGCCGGCGGAGCCGGTACCGGGACTTGACCAGCTCGAGGAGCTGATCTGCTCGTTCGCCGACGCGGGCCTGCGGGTCACCCGCACGGTGACCGGCCAGGCCAGGCCGCTGCCCGAGGCCGTGGAGCTGACCGCCTACCGGGTCATCCAGGAGTCGCTGACCAACACCCGCAAGCACGCCGGCTGCGACGCCGCCGTGGTAAGGCTCGGCTACACGCCAGGCGCGCTCAGCCTGGCGGTCGAGGACGAGGGAAAGCCGGCCACCGGGAGCAGCAGGCAGCCGCCCGGCGGACACGGCATCGTGGGCATGCAAGAGCGGGTGGCGGCCCTGGGCGGACGGCTGTCGGCGGGTCCGCGGCCCGAGGGCGGGTACCGCGTCGCCGCGGAGCTTCCGCTGCGGCCGGCCAGGATCGAGGGGTCATGACCCAGACCGCACCGGCCGTGCAGCCGACCCGCGTGGTCCTCGCCGACGACCAGGACCTGATCCGCACGGGCCTGCGGCTGGTGATCGACCGCGCGCCTGGGCTGACGGTTGTGGGGGAGGCGGCCAACGGCCACGACGCGGTCCGGGTCGCCCGTGAGGCGCGCGCCGACGTCGTCTTGATGGACATCAGGATGCCGGGCCTTGACGGGCTGGCCGCGACCCGGCGGATCGCCGCCGACGACAGTCTCGCCGGGGTACGGGTGCTGATCCTGACGACGTTCGAGGTCGACGACTACGTCTTCGAGGCGCTGCGGTCAGGAGCCAGCGGTTTCCTCGGCAAGGGCGCGCGCCCGGACGCCCTGATCGACGCGATCCGCACGGTCGCCCGCGGCGACGCGCTGCTCTCCCCGGCTGCCACCAGGGGCCTGATCGCCAGGTTCCTCCGGCTGCGCGACAGCGAGCCGGTCCAGGCATCACCGCTGCTCGCCGCCCTCACCGACCGCGAGCGGGAGGTGACCGTCCTGGTCGCCGACGGGATGTCCAATGCGGACATTGCCCGCCAGCTCACGCTCAGCCCGCTCACCGTCAAGACGCACGTCAACCACGCCATGACCAAGCTCGGCGCACGCGACCGCGCGCAGCTCGTCGTGCTCGCCTACCAGACTGGCCTGACCCGCCCGCCAAGGCTCGCGCCCTGAGCTACCGGGTTTCCAGCAGCCGGATTGCTACGGGGTGGCGGGGAGTGCCGGGATCAGCTCGTCCGGCGTTCCCCAGCTCGGGCTCGGCGTGGACGGCGGGACTACGGACTTCACCGTCGGGTTCAGGTCGCGGTGGATGACCCGGGCGACGGTCTCGACGGTAGTAATCCCGTAGGACATGGTCGGGTTGTCCATGGACAGCACCACGATGCTGTACCAGCCCTTAGACCAGGTGAAGCCGCCGATGCTGTTGATGCGCCAGCCGTGGGTGGCGCGAGGAAGCCATCCGTTCTTCACGTGGACGGTGACGGTGCGCGGCGCGCCCGCCGGGACGCCCCACCGCTGGGAAGAAATGACCTGGGCCATCAGGCCGAGCGCGTAGGCGCGGGAATTGTTGGAGAGCACCGTGTTGGACTTTAGCAACAGCCGCAGCAACAGCATCTCGTCATGCGCGGTGACCTGAGTCAGGCCCCAGTAGCCGCCGGGCCCAAGAACCGTCTGCCGCATCCCGGCGAGGTTAAGGAAGTGCTGCAGGTACGAGTGCCCGAGCCGTGCCCACAGCGTGGACGCGGCGTTGTTGTCTGACTTGGTGATCATGGCGCGCAGCAGGGTCACCTCGTTGCCGGTCAGGTACCGGTCCTGATCCAGCGCCTTGCGCAGCACCGCGCCGAGGATGGTCACCTTCACGATGCTGGCCGAGTCGAAGTGCGCGGACCCGCTCAGCGAGCAGGTAATCCCCGCGCCGGGATCGTCGACCCATACCGCCACCGTGGAGGAGCGGCCGCGCCGCGCTGCCTGGATGTCACGCGTGAGCGCGGCGGCTACCACAGGATGCGCTGTCGACGTGCACGCGACCGTGGCGGCAGCCAGACTGGCGCCGACTGGAGTCGCGCTGGCGGCAGGCGCGCCCGGAGCCAGCAGCGCGATGAACGATCCGAGCAGCACGGCCGTCGCTATAGCCGGCAGCCGGTGCCGCGACGTACCTCCGAAATTCAGGGCGTGCATATCCCGACCCCCTTTATCTCAGTAGATGCCAGGCGAACTCACACCACCAGTGTCGGACGTCAGTACGTGCGAGGCCTATAGTCCGGACTTCTGCACCACGACCGGCTTGACTCTCCTGTAACGGGAGCGTCGAGGCTCGTCTTGTCGGCCTGAACAGGCCGTCAGCCAGGACGGACAGCCGGAAAGGACGCAGCACCATGTCACAGACCACCGATCTAGACACCACCGCGATTGCGGCCCGCTACCTCGCCGTGTTCAACGAGCCGGACGCCAGCACACGCCGTGCGGCCATCGAGGACATCTGGCTGCCAGACGCCACGGAATTCGTGTTCGAAGTCCAGTTCCACGGCTACGAGGAACTCGAGGCGAGGGTCATCCGCGCACACGAGGCGTTCGTCGCCAGCGGCAAGTACACGGTCCAGGGCGCCGGCGACGTGACGTGCCACGGTGACATCGTCATGTTTACCGCTCAACTGGTCACGCCCGACGGGGTGGTCGACTGGACATCCCGCGTCTTCCTGCTGGTCGACGACGACGGCCGCATCAAGGAGGACTACCAGCTGACGACCAAGCCGCTGCCTGGGTAAGCGCTCAGGAATGGCCATGGCCAGCTAAGGCCAGGCCAGGCTGGCCATGGCTAGAGCGTGACGAACCGGTAGCCGTGAGAGCGGAAGTACTTGATGATCACGGGAAGCGCCTTCACGGTCGCCGGGTTCCCCGCCGCCTGGTTATGCATCAGCACGACCGGATGGTGCAGCCTGCCGCCCTCGGTCTCGGCAAGCCGGATGATGCGCTGCACCCAGTAGGCGGAGTCGGAGCCCGGACCGTGCGCCTTCCAGTCCTCGGTATCGACCGACCACAGCCACACGCTCATCCGGCGCTGCTGCGCCAGTCGCAGCGTGGTCGCGTTATAGGTGCCGTACGGAGGGCGGAACACGCACGCTACGGTGCCGGTGAGGGTGCGCTGCTCGGCGTTTGCCCGGTCCATCTCCGTGGCTTGCCGTGCCGCGGACAGCCGCGTCATGTCCGGGTGGTCCCAGGTGTGGTTGCCAAGCACGTACCGGTCCTTGGCCTCGGTGCGGACGGGCGTCGGGCGGCCCGCCATATTCGCTCCGATGTTGAAGAACGTCGCGGGAACCTTGTACTTCGCCAGGATGCTCAGGACTGCTGCGGTGGTCTTGCCGGGTCCGTCGTCAAAGGTGAGAGCGACGGTCTTCCCGGTGCCCGGCGCGTAGTGCCGCGGCCCGTAGGGTGGCGCGGGGCAGCGTGCGGTGGCCGCGGACAGTCCGGCAAGCGGCGGCGGCTGCGCCAGGCTTCCGCCGGGCATGGTCGCCAGCGGTCCGGCTGGTCCCTCCGGCAGGGGACCCGGGCCGGCCGCGGCAGCCGTCCCGCTCAGCACCGCGGCAGCAAGCGCCAATCCGCAGCAGGCGGCGGTTATGGAACGCCACATGGGGACATCACCTCGTCCATTAGCGGCGCATGTCCAGTTGCTGATTCCAGCGTCGCGAAGGCCGCAGGTCCGCACCAGAGTCCTAGGTCGCCAGTGCCAGGGGCTTCCGCCGGGAGCGGCACTGGCCGCCACGGTGCATGACCTGACCACGGTGCCCGGGCGCACCCTGGACGCTGTCGGCGGCGGGTCTCTGGCCACCGGCGACATCGGATCTGCGACCGCGGTCGGCGGCGGCTACCTCGCCCCGGTCACCGGCCCGCCGCTCACCGCTGGTGGTAAGCCGGAGGTGCTGTACGTGGGCGCGGGGTTCTGCCCGTACTGCGCTGCGCTGCGCTGGCCGCTCATCGTGTCGCTCAGCCGCTTCGGCTCGTTCTCAGGGCTCACTTCCGACCGTTCCGCGGTCACCGCGGGATCCGGACAGCGGGAGCCGTACCCGGCGACGCCGACCTGGACGTTCTACGGCTCGTCATATGCCAGCAGATACCTCGCGTTTACCCCGGTCGAGATGAGCAGCAGCGTTCCCGACCGTGCCACCGGTGGCTATACCCCGCTGCAGAGTCCGTCGGCACTGCAGCAGGCGACGCTGGCCAGGTACGACGCCGGCAACGCGATTCCCTTCATCGACATCGGCAACCGGTACGTCGAGATATCGGTGCTCATCCCGTACGGCCCCCAGGACCTGGCGAATAAGACCTGGAGCCAGATAACCGCGGCCGTGCGCGACCCCTCCAGCGCACTGGGCAGGGAGATCGACGCCTCGGCGAACTACATCACCGCAGCGATCTGCACGCTGACAGGAAACAAGCCTGTCAGCGCCTGCACGCAGGAGATCAGGCTGCTCCAGCCGCGGCTGAGGTAGCAGAAGCCCGTTCCGTCACGGGCCAGGTGCCCGCCGGTCTGGTGCGTGCCACGACGCCTGGCTCGCCGTCCGGTAGGCCACCTGCCTGCTGAGCGCCTCGGGCAGGTGCATCCGCAGCATCACCTGGCCGACGTTGGCGGGGAGGGTTCGCGGCGTAAGCAGCGACACCACGGTCATCACGCCGAACGCCAGCGGGACCGTCCAGATCGCGGGCTGGCCGGTGAGCACCGCGCCCCAGCCGGTTTGCGCCACGCCGAGCATCGTCGACACAATGGCCGCCAGGCATGATCCGCCGCCGATGACGATGCCCGCCATGGCGCCGATCCTGGTGAGCCGGCGCCACCATATGCCGAGCACCATCAGCGGGCAGAACGACGACGCCGCGATGGCGAAGGCCCAGCCCACCAGGAGGGCCAGCGAGAAGCGCTCGACCAGGAGGGCGGCGATGGTCGCGATCGCGCCCGCGCTGATCGCGCACCAGCGGAATGTGGTGACTCCGCGCTTAAGGAAGTCGTGCGACAGTGCGCCGGCCACGCTGACGAGCAGACCGGACGAGGTGGACAGGAAGGCGGCGAACGCCCCCGCGGCGACGAGCGCCGCGAGCAGTTCGCCAGGCAGCCCGGGTAGCAGCACCGATGGCAGGGCAAGGACGATGCTGTCGGAGTCGCTGGAGAGGTAGAGCTGGGGTGCCTGCGCACGGGCCAGCACCGCGAGCACCGTCGGGAACAGGTAGAAGCTGCTCAGCAGCAGGACCACGATCAGCGTCGTCCGCCTGGCCGCCTCGCCGTCCGGGTTGGTGTAGAACCGCACCAGGATGTGCGGTAGCCCGATCGCGCCGAAGAACGTGGCGATGATGACGCCGTACGTCGCCGCCAGCGGGTGGGCGCCGCTTGTGGTCGAAGTCAGGAACGGGGAATCCCACGATTCGCTCGAGGACGGTTCCATCGCCAGGCTGACCGGGACGGGAGCGCCGGCGGCGAAGCCGATGCGGGTGCTCGCGCCCGCGACGTGCCGGCATGCGCATAGCCGCACGGCCTGGTCCCGGTACGTGCGCTGGTCGAGAAGGCCGGTAACCGTGGCCTGCGCGGAGCTGGTCAGGGTGAAACCGGTCTCCTGCGTCATCGTGACGACGGTGGCCCGGGTGAATACCGCGGCGCGGTCCGGGGTCAGGTTGGGACTGGAATGGTGCCCTGCGGCGATCAGCAGCACGAGCGCGGGAATGCCGATCGCGCACAGCTTCAGCCAGTACTGAAAGCACTGCACGAAGGTGATTCCCTTCATGCCGCCCATCGCGATGTTGCAGCTCACGACCACGCCGAGCGTCGCCGCGCCCACCCAGTACGGCGTGCCGAGCACCCATTGCAGCGTGATGCCCGCGCCCTTCATCTGCGGCAGTAGGTAGAACCAGCCGATGACGAGCACGAGCGCGGTCGCCGTCTGCCGCAACCCGCGGGATCCCAGCCGGCCGACGGCGAAGTCGGGGATGGTGTACGCGCCGAAACGCCGCAACGGCGCCGCCACCAGCAGCAGCAGGACCAGGTAGCCGGCGGTGTAGCCGACCGAGTACCACAGTGCGCCGAGGCCTTGCACCACGACAAGCCCGGCAATGCCGAGGAAGGAGGCGGCGGAGAGATACTCGCCCGAGATGGCGGCCGCGTTGAGGGCCGGCGGAACCCGGCGGGCGGCGACCATGAAGTCATCCGGTGTCCTCGCGACCCGGATGCCGCGCGCGCCGACGATGATCGTCAGCAGCGTGACGAAAGCGATGGCACCGACGGCCGCGTCAGGCATCGGGCCGTCGGCTCACCGGGTCGACCAGGCTGGTAAACCGGGCCTCGAGCTGCCGCGCGTGACGGTTGTAGAACCAGCCGACCGCGAGAAAGACAGGGTAGAACGCGAACCCGAGGACGATCAGCGTGAGCGGGACGCCGGCGACCGTGATCCTGGCGACGGCCGGCACCATGGCCGCGATCAGCGGGAACGAGGCGGTCACCGTGAGCGCGAACGTGAGGCACATGAGGGACAGGCCAAGCTGCGCGCGCACGAACGACTTCAGCAGCAGGCGGCCGGCACTCGTATCGTCGCGCAGGTCGCTCAGTCCCGGAATGTCGTGCTGTACAAGGACCTGATCGGGCCGCCAGACAACGCGCTGCCTGCCGGGCGCGGGATCGCCGAGGCCGGGCGCGGTATCGCCGAGTGCAGGCGCGGTATCGCCAGGCTCGGGTGCGGTCACGTTAAGCCACGCCTTCCGGCCCGGAGGATCCGGTCGCGGACGTCCCGCACGTGACGCCGGCTTACCGGCAGGGAACGGCCGGCGACTGTTACGGCATGAACGCCATTAGTCACCGAGAATTCGGTGATGTGCTTGAACTGCACGAGGAAGCCGCGGTGTATGCGGATGAACCCGTAGGAAGACCAGCGTTCCTCCAGATGAGAAATGGGCATGCGCAGCAGGTGAGCGCCGCCTTCCGTGGTGTGCAGCCGCACGTAATCCCCCTCGGCTTCCACCCAGCGCACCTGCTCGCGGGGGATGAATCTGGTGCGTCCCGCTGTCTCGACCGGGATCGTGGCGAATGGGTCGTCGTCCGGCGAATCCGGGTGATCGGGCGAGCGTTTGAGCGCACGCCCCAGTGCGGTGCTCAGCCGCTCCGCCGATACCGGTTTCAGCAGGTAGTCGCATGCGCCGAGCTCAAAGGCGCGGACCGCGTATTCCTCGAAGGCGGTGACGAAAACGATAGCCGGGGGAGTGGCGAACCTGCGCAGGATATTGCCGAGTTCGATCCCGTTGAGCGCGGGCATCCTGACATCGAGGAAAACGACATCATAAGACCGCTCCTGCAGGTAGCGGAATGCATCGCTTGAATTCTGCGCCGCATCCACCGGCGCGATGGAGAATGTGGTGCGCAGCAGGTAGCTCAGCTCGTCCCTGGCTGGCGCCTCGTCGTCGATGACCAGCGCCGACGCGGTGCGTGGGGTGGCGGGCGGTGAGGCCGGCAGAGGGCTCATTGCGCGCTCACCTCCGGGGCGAACTTAGGCAGGCGCATCGTGACCTTCGTCCCCGCGCCTACCCCGGTTTCTATCGTCAGCCCGTGGTCGTTGCCGAAGGTGGCGCGAAGTCGCTCGTCGACGTTGCGCAGCCCGACAGACTGGCCGCCTGTCCGCCCCGTGAGCACGTCGGCGAGGTGCTCCGGATCGACTCCGATGCCGTGATCCTCGACCGTGACGATGGCCTCGTGGCCGCCGTCTTCCGCGGAGATCTGCAGCCGGGCGGTTCCGGCGAACCGCTCAAGGCCGTGCCTGACGGCGTTTTCCACCAGGGGCTGCAGCACGAGCGACGGCACCCGCACGGGAAGTACCTCCGGGGCTACTCGCAGGCTGACCGCGAGGCGGTCGCCGAAACGTGCGCGCTCCAGTTCCAGATAGGTATCCACGAACCGCAATTCCTCGGCCAGGGTTGCATACTGGCTGTGCTCGCGGAAGGACCAGCGGATGAATTCCGCGAAACCGACGAGAAGGTCCCGCGCCCGCTCCGGATCAGACCGGACGAACGATTCGATCGCGGTAAGCGCGTTGTAGACGAAATGCGGGCTTATCTGGGCCCGCAGAAAGTTCAGCTGGGCCTGCACCGTGCGCGTGCGGGAGGCGTCGAGTTCGGCAAGCGCGAAGTGGGTGGACAGGAAACTCGCGACCTCGGTCGCGGTGCGCATCAGGGCCGCGTCGGCGGACGGGCCAAGTGCCGCGAGTGCTCCGATGACCGCGCCGTCGACCGCGATCGGCACGGCGACGCCGGCCCGCATCAGGCAGTCACTGCCGTGTCCGCAGCCGAGATCGGAGGCGGACAGCCACTGCGAGCGGCCGGATGCCACTACGCCGCGCAGGTGGCGGCCGAGCGCTTCGGCGTGCTGGTCGGAACCGTGGCAGGCGAGCAGGGCTGACTGGTCGGCGATGGCGACTGTCGGGGTGCCGAGCAGGTGACGCAGGGTCGGTGCGGCCTTGACCGCCGTGGCTTGGGTCAGGCCGTCGCGCAGCACGGAGACCGCCTGGCTTGCCGTGTGCAGGACCTCGTAGGTGGCTCGTTGCGGCGGTGCCCCAACGCGGCGCGAGCTTGCCTTCCAGAACAGGAACGCGCAGCAGAGCGCCGCGGCAACGGAAACGAACATGATAGTGAGCACCACCATCGCCGCACTATAAACCCGCAGGCACTTTCCCGGATACCCCTCGAAAATGCCGGCGTTACCCCGCCTTTTGCTAAAAACCTGCCTCATGACCGCTTGCCGGCGGTACACGACCGTTCCTCGCCCCGGCATGCCCGTTCCGCGCATTATCCGCGGCATTCATCGCACGGCTTGCCTGCGGTCGCGGCCGGCACCGTACTTTCCGCCTTAGTACCCAGGGCAACGACGCAATGGAGCAAGCCATGTCAGAAGAAGCACGTACTGTCCCCGCCGCCCCTGTCGCCGACCCGGCCCCGCTCGGGCTAGCAGCCTTCGCGCTGACCACGTTCCTGCTGTCGGCCGCCAACGCCAACTGGATGACCGCCGCTACCGGCAGCGCCTGGCTGGGTTACGCGCTGGCTTACGGCGGTGCCATCCAGCTGCTCGCCGGCATGTGGGAGTTCAAGAACAGGAACGTCTTCGGCGCCACCGCGTTCTCCACGTACGGCGGATTCTGGATCGGCCTGTTCCTCTGGGTCCAGTTCGTGGCGCCGCACGCCGCGAGCGCCTCCGCCGCGGACCACGACCTCGGCTGGATCCTGCTCGCGTTCGCGATATTCAACACCTACATGCTCATCATGTCCACGGCGCTCAACCTGGCGGTGTTCGGCGTTTTCCTGACCCTGGAGATCACCGAGATCGTCCTGTTCATCGGGAACTTCGCGGGGAACACGTCGGTCGTGAAGGTCGGCGGCGTCATCGGCGTCATCACTGCGGTCGTGGCCTGGTACGCCTCCGCCGCCGGCGTCTCCAACGGCATCGCGGGCAACAGGCTCAGGCTGCCGGTCGGCCCCCCGCTCCTGGCGCCCCGCACAGTTCGCGCGACCGTAAACGCCTGAGCCCGGAGACGTGACGGCCGTGCCCGAGACTGACGACAGCCCGCTTTCCCGCGATATCGATACGGCGCTCGCCGAGGACCGGCGATTCCCGCCCGATGAGGTATTCGCGGCGACAGCGAATGCGGACGCATCGATCTATGAGCGTGACTTCGAGGAGTTCTGGACCAGCGAGGCCCGCTCGCGGATCAGCTGGTTCCGTGACTTCGAGACCCTGTACGAATGGCAGCCGCCCTATGCCAAGTGGTACCTCGGGGGGTCGCTCAACGTCTGCTACAACTGCGTCGACCGTCACGTCGAGGCCGGGAACGGCGACAAGGTCGCGTACTTCTGGGAGGGCGAGCCGCTCGGAGACCGGCGGGCGCTGACGTTCGCCGGCCTCCAGCGGGAGGTCGTCCGGTTCGCCGCGGGCCTGCGCCAGCTCGGCGTGCGCAAGGGCACCCCGGTCGGGATCTACATGGGCATGGTTCCCGAGCTGGCGATCGCCATGCTGGCCTGCGCGCGCCTCGGTGCGCCGTTCACGGTCGTGTTCGGCGGTTTCTCCGCCGAGGCCCTGGCCGGGCGGCTCACCGACATGGAGTGCGAGGTCCTCATCACCCAGGACCAAGGCTGGCGGAAGGGCCGCACCGTGCCGCTGAAGGCCAACGCCGACGATGCGGTCAGCCGCGCGCCGAAGGTCACCACGGTGGTCGTACTCGAGCGCACCGGCCAGGGCGCCGCGCTGACCGAGGGCCGCGACCACACCTGGGCGTCCGTCGTAGCGGGGCAGCCGGACGATCCCGCCGCCTGCCCGTGCGAGCCGATGGACAGCGAGGACCTGCTGTTCCTGCTGTACTCCTCCGGCACCACGGGCAAGCCCAAGGGGATCGTGCACACGACAGCGGGCTACCTCACGGGCGTGGCCACCACGCATCACTACATCTTCGACATCTCGCCGGCGACGGTCTACTGGTGCGCCGCCGACATCGGCTGGATCACCGGGCACAGCTACATCGTGTTCGGGCCGCTCGCCAACGGCACCACCAGCGTCCTGTACGAGGGCGTACCCGACTTCCCCGAGCGGGACCGGTGGTGGGACATCATCGAGCGTTACCGGGTCACCGTCCTGTACACCGCGCCGACCGCGATCCGCACGCACATGAAGTGGGGACCGCAGTACGCGGAGCAGCACGACCTGTCCTCGCTCCGGCTGCTCGGCTCGGTAGGCGAGCCGATCAATCCCGAGGCATGGATCTGGTACCGGAAGCACATCGGCGGCGACCATACCCCGGTGGTCGACACCTGGTGGCAGACCGAGACCGGCATGATCATGATCACGCCGCTGCCGGGCGTCACGACGCTCAAGCCGGGCTCGGCCACCCGGCCGTTCCCCGGCGTCCAGGCGGCCGTCTACAACGAGAGCGGTGAGCCTGTCGGGCCTGGCGCGGGCGGTTACCTGGTGCTCAAGCGCCCATGGCCGGCGATGCTTCGCGGTCTTTACAAGGATGACGAGCGCTACCGTGCGACCTACTGGAGCCGCTACGACGGCGTGTACTTCACTGGCGACGGCGCCCGTGTCGACTCCGACGGTGACCTGTGGCTGCTCGGCCGGGTCGATGACGTCATGAACGTCTCCGGCCACCGGCTATCCACCATCGAAGTCGAAAGCGCGCTGGTCGATCATCACGATGTGGCCGAGGCCGCGGTGGTCGGCCGGGCTGACGCGCAGACCGGCCAGGCCATCGTCAGCTACGTCACGCTGAAGGCCGGCGTTGACGCCTCGCCAGCCAAGCTGACCGAGCTGCGTGAGCACGTGGCCATGCGGATCGGGCGGATCGCGATGCCTGCCAACATCGTCTTCACGCCGGAGCTGCCGAAGACCCGGTCGGGGAAGATCATGCGCAGGCTGCTGCGGGACGTCGCGGACAACCGCGAGCTCGGCGATACCACCACGCTGGCCGATCCGGCCGTGGTCGAGGAGATCAAGACCAGGGCGGTCACGGAGGCATCCACGGAAGACTGACCACCCCCGCCCAGCCCCGCCAGCCACCCGCCTCCTTCTCCCCTCCAAGGAGCGGGTGGCTGGCGGTTCCTGCGGGCGGGGCCGCCCAGGCACTACGGCATCATTGACGTCATGACGCATCCCGCCGACCTGACCCTGCCGCCACCGCGCACCCCGGGCGGTCCCTACCGCATCTGCTGTGTCTGCCTCGGCAACATCTGCCGCTCGCCGATGGCCGAGGTAGTCCTGCGCGCGCAGCTCGACAAGGCAGGCCTCGCGGACAAGGTCGTGGTGGACAGCGCGGGCACCGGCGACTGGCACATCGGCGATGCGATGAACGGCCGGGCACGCGACCAGCTGGCCCGCGCCGGCTACGACGGCGAGGCGCACCACGCCCGCCAGATCGACGCCTACTGGCTGCCGGGACGCGACCTTATCCTCGCCATGGACGAAGCCAACCTCCGCGACCTGCGCGCACTCGCCTCCGCCACCGACGCCGGCCGCATCAGGCTCTTCGGCGAGATCGCGGACCTCGGCGGCCGCGACGTCCCCGACCCCTACTACGGCACCGCCGACGACTTCGCCGCCGTCCTCACCCTCCTGGAAACAGGCATGGCCAACCTGGTGGCCCAGCTCAAGCAAATCCAATAATCCCGAACGGGATGAGCTGACTCTCCACCCCCACGAGTCACCCTCACTCGGCCACCGCCAGCCCGCCGCGAAGCCTGACCGCCGCCCTCACCTGCCCCCGCCCGAGACATGTACTGACTTCGGGGGGACAAACCAGGTCAAATAGACCCGATTCTTGCCCCAAACGCGGTATATGTCTGCGCGCGCGCTAGGCGGGCAGGTCGTCGTCGGCCTCGTCCACGGCCGCCAGCGCGTCGGGGGACAGCGGCAGCTTCACCTGGAAGTCCGCGCCCCGGCCGGGCGCGGTGCGCACCGAGACGGTGCCGCCGTGCGCGGCCACCAGTCCGGCCACGATCGCCAGGCCGAGTCCCGTTCCGCCGGAAGCCCGGTTGCGGGCCGCGTCGGCACGATAGAACCGCTCGAAGATGCGCTGCGCCTGATCGCCGGACATTCCGGGGCCGTCGTCCTCGACATCGAGGACGACCGCGGACACCGCGTGCTCCCCGTCAGGGCGCTCGCCGTCCCGCCGCGACTCGTCGGCCCCGGCGCCCCCGGCGCCCTCGTCGGCCGCCATGGTGCCGCGGCCGATCTTCACCCGGACCGCAGTCCCGGCCGGCGTGTGCGTGAGCGCGTTGTTGACCAGGTTGCCGAGCACCTGGCGGAGCCGGGCCTCGTCGCCGTCCACCAGGAACGCGGTGCCCGGCGCCACCGACAGCGAGATCGGCCGGTCCGGCTGGACGATCCGCGCGTCCTGCACCGCGTCGGCGGCGACAGAAAGCACGTCGACAGGCGCCTTGGCCAGCGGCCGCTGCTGATCGAGCCTGGCCAGCGTGAGCAGGTCCTCGACGAGCAGGCCCATCCGCGTCGCCTCGGACTCGACCCGGCCCATCAGGTGGTCGAGCTCCTCAGGCGTCAGTTCACCGGATGGGAGATCGTTTCCCTGGGCGCCAGGCGAGCCGGGGGAGTTGCCGGCGCCGGCGGAGTAAGCCGCACCCGTTCGGGACGATGAAGGAGCCAAGCCCTCGGGGACCGAGACCTTCGACCGGGTGCCGTTCGCGCCGCCCCGCTGCCGGTAGTGCGCGGCGAAGCCGCGGATCGTGGTCAGCGGCGTGCGCAGCTCGTGCGACGCGTCCGCGATGAACCGCCGCATCCGCTCTTCGGACTGGTGGGCCGCCTGCTCGGACGCCTCCTGCGCGCGGAACGCCCGCTCGATCTGCGACAGCATCGCGTTCAGCGACCGGCCGAGCGAGCCGACCTCGGTCCGCGGGTCGCCCTCGGGAACCCGGTGGTCCAGGTGCCCGGCGGCGATCTGCCCGGCGATCAGCTCGATGTCGTCCAACGGCCGCAGGTTGGCCCGGACGACCCCGGCGCCGACCGCGGCGAGCACGATCACGATCGCGCCGCCCACGATCAGGTCGAACATAATCAGCCGCATGGTCATCGCGTTGATGTTGCCGAGGTCGACAGCGAAGACGAGGGTGAACTTCTCCTGTGTTCCGTTTTCCAGGGGATACTTCTGCGTTTGCGCGATGACCCGCCAGCTGTCGGGGCCCGACTGGGCTGGCACCGTGAGCAGCACGCTATTGGGCGAGTTCGCCCAGGTCTTGCTTGTCGGCAGCTGCGGCAGCGGTGCCTGGTGGGTCGGCTGGGTGTTGCCGGTGGTCGGCCCGGGGGGGTTGTACCAGCTCACCTGCTTGCCCGGCACCTGGAGCGCCCAGATCACGTCGGAGTTCGACGAGTACGCGGTGCCGGGATGGATCTGCTGACGGCCGCCAGGCCCGAAAATCGTCGGAAGGTTGGCGCTACCGTCGGGGAACGTCGGTGAGTTGAAGTAGTAGCCGGCGGCCGCCTTGAGGTCGCTGTCCTGCCTGGTCTCCACGTAGCTGCGCAGCATCACGACGCTGGCCACGCTGATGGCGGCGATCGCGATGATCACCAGCCCGAGCAGCGCCGTGATCAGCTTGGTGCGCAGCGAGGTGCGATCAGAAAGGTTCCGCAACCGCCGGAACCGCTGGTTCCCGCGCCGGCTAGGCGGCGGGGGAGGCGTCGCCGCCTCGTTAAGGATGTCCGGTTCCGGCATGCCAGTCACCCCGTTACGACGAGGGGAGCCGCAGCACGTACCCCACACCGCGCAGGGTGTGGATCAGCCGTGGCTCCTTGGTGTCGATCTTCCGCCGCAGCACCGACACGTAGGACTCGACGATCCCGGTGTCACCGCGGAAGTCGTAGTCCCAGACGTGGTCGAGTATCTGCATCTTCGACAGCACCCGGTTGGCGTTGGACATGAAGTAGCGCAGCAGCTTGAACTCGGTCGGCGACAGCTGCACCTGTGCGCCGCCGCGCCACACCTCGTGCGACTCCTCGTCGAGCTCGAGGTCGGCGAACTTCAGCCGCGGCGTCGGCTCAACGCCGTCGCCGCGGGTGCGCCGCAGCACGGCCTTGATCCTGGCGATGACCTCTTCGAGCGAGAACGGCTTGGTGACGTAGTCGTCGCCGCCGAGCGTGAGCCCGCGGATCTTGTCGTCGGTGCCGTCTCGCGCGGTCAGGAAGACGACTGGGATGCGGGCGCCGCCGCCCCGCAGCCGCCTGATGACGTCGAAGCCGTCCATGTCGGGGAGCATCACGTCGAGCACGATCAGGTCGGGGCGGTGCCGCTGGGCGGCCTGAACCGCCTCGGTGCCGCCGGACGCGGTGATCACCTCGAACCCGGCGTAGCGGAGCGAGGCCGAGAGGAGCTCCAGGATGTTCGGCTCGTCCTCGACGACGAGCAGCCGGGCATCGGCCGCTGTTCCCGCTTCGCTGATCGACGTGTTCATGGTGCCATCATCGCTCGCCTTGCTGAAGGAACCCTGAATGTTTCCTCGGGGACGACTGTCGCATTCCAAATGTACGCCGAAGCGACAGCATGGGGACGAGCGGGCGCCCAGGGAAGAGCGCCCGGCACTTGACGTGCCGGGCGCCCGCGCGGTGCCGGATGGGGGCTAGGAGTCTGGTGCGGGTGTGCGAGCGGTGCGCGCCGCCAGCCAGTGCGAAATGGCGGCGGAACGGTTGTGTACTCCGAGTTTCGAGTAGATGCGCCTCACGTGGTTCTTGACCGTCTTCTCCGCTAGGAACAGGTGTGCCGCTATTTCGCCGTTGGTGTGCCCGCCGGCGATCAGCGACATGACCTCACTTTCGCGTGAGGACAGGCCGAGGCTGGTTTGCTCATCAACCCCAATGCGGCTCATGAGACCCTCCGGTTAAGCCAGATCGCAGCACGCCGGAGGGGTTTATGGCGGCATGCCCCGGCCACCGCGAGCCGGGGGGACGCCGCAAGCACCGACGCAACACGATGTCAAGACCTACCTTTACAGGTACAGATACACCAAAACAGCGTTCCTCAAACCGCCAGAAACGGAGCAGGCGTTGCCGCCTGCCCCACTGGCGACGGGGCGCTAGCTCTAGGATCCGACCTTGGTGCCGGTCAGCAGCCCCTTAGGCACCGGCTTGTTGTCCTTCAGTGCGGCGAAAAGTGCCAGCGCCTTCGCCCGGTCCCACTGCACCGCCTCGCCCGCGCTGGTCGGCAGGGCCGCGTTGGCGATCGGCACGGTGCCCGTTTCCGGGTTCTTCAGCGCCATTGCCGCCTGGATCAGGTCGTACAGGCTGCTGCCCTTGTCGACGGCGATAGAGCCCGCCGCCGTCGAGGCGAACGGGAGCGCGGTGAACGGGTTGAGGTAGACGCCAGGCGAGGTGGCCTTGGACAGCAGCGCCTTGAGGAACGCGCGCTGGTCCTCGATCCGCTGCAGGTCCGAGGTGGCGAACGAGTGCCTGTCGCGGACGAAGGCGATCGCCTGCGAGCCGCTGAGGTTGTGGCAGCCGGCCTTCATGCCCTTGAAGCCCGAGTACGAGTCGGGCGGGATCGCGGTCGTGACGCAGATCCGCACCCCGCCGACCGAGTTCACCACGCCGGCCAGGCCCACGAAGCCGATGCTCATGTAGTGGTCGATGCGCAGCCCGGTGACCGATTCCACCGTCTGCACGAGCAGCTTGGGCCCGCCGAACGCGAGCGCCGCGTTGATCTTGTTGTAGCCGTGGCCGGGGATGGGCACGTAGGAGTCGCGCGGGATGCTGACGAGCACCGGCTTGGGGCCGCCCATGTGCAGCAGCATCAGGGAGTCGGATGCGTCCGCGCCCGTCGAGCCCAGGTGCAGCTTGGCCCGTTCGGCGCGGCTGATGCCAGTTCGCTGGTCGGAGCCGGCGATCAGCCAGTTCGTCCCCGCGGACGTCCCGGTGAAGGCCGGAAGAGTGACGGTCTTGTGCAGCTTCCCATCGACCCAGAAGTACGTGCCGGCCACCGAGGCGATGAGCAGGAGCACGACGATCCCGATGATCAGCGCGATCCGCCGCCCGCGGCGGCCCGGCTGCCCCCAGAACCGCCAGCGCCGGCCGCCCTTCACCGGCGTCGTGCCGTACTGGGTGCCGTAGGAGTATCCGCCGGGCCCGCCGGGTGAGGAGGTCGCGGGGGGCTGTGCGGGCCATGCGCCGCCCTGCGGCGTGCCGCCGCCGGGGCCACCGTATCCCTGGCCGCCGTATCCCTGGCCGCCGTTTCCCGGGCTGTTCACGCCGGGTCCGGCGACTCCGGGGCCGCCGGTTCCCGCGCCGCCGCCCGGAGCGGGCATCGGCGACGCGATCGTCATGTCGCGTGTCTCGTCCGCCGGGTTGCCAGCGGGCGGCTGCTGCTGTTGGTACCAGCCCTTAAATGGGTCCTCATCGGTCATCGGGGATCCTTCCGCCAGCTATCGACCCGCCCATCGAACGCTTCCCGCCGCCCGCCTTTCCAGTCAGGCCAGGGGACCCAGATCGTCACGCGCGATACGCGTCAGTGTACTTGCCGTTCGCATGGCCACTGGTTAAGCCGACTTACGGAAGGGAAACATGCTCCCCAGGTGCTGGTGCGGAATGAAGGGGAACCGTGTCAACACAAGTAATCAATGATGACGGCTCGGAAGCGGACATCATCGAGCATCTGGGCATCGTGCACCAGAAGGGCACCAAGGGGTTCACCGAGGACTACCTGGCGAGGCTGCACAAGACCCTCCACCAGCGCAGGCGGGACCCGCTGCCCGAGCACACGCATCCCGGGGACGAGAACCAGGACCCGGATTCGGATTCGGCGGGCGAGTTCGCCGGGGTCTAAGACAGCACAAGGCAGGCGTCTGGCTAACCCAGACGCCTGCTTGTGCTCCGGCCGTGCGGGCGACGCCAACTTCAACGGCTCCACGGCCAGCAAGACCGTCACGGTCTCCAGCTAGGCCAGGCCCCCGCCGCCTCCAGGCGGATCATCGGCTAGGGCGTAAAATATGTCAAATATCACATTGCTACGGCATTATTGATCAACGAGTTCATCAATGAACGTCCTCCCATAACCAAATAGTGAGAATGGCCCGGAGCCTTCTTGCCGACGGCGGACGTGATTGGAGCACTGCGATGATGCCGGTGTTCCCGCCTGTTAACTTGCCCGTTTCATCCCTGACATGTCGAAATCACACTGGTCGGTCATTATGGTCTTGAAGTTCACTGTGGGTATCACGCAAGGCGAACCTGCCTTGTCTGAAAAATTAACCTTATGGGCGTGAACCGGTCGTCGCCGGCAGGTGTCTCTCATATGAGTGGGAGCTCGCGTGCCTGCCGGACGGTGGAGGTGGGCACTCGACGGCGGATGCGCCTGAGCTGGGGGGAGAGTCATAGGGTCAATGAGAACGTGCCTGCTTTGCGGCGAGCGTTAGGTGGGCGGGCGCAGTCGCGCAACCCATCGCCGCGGTTTATCGAGACGTTACTCACTTGGGGCGAGGCAACCCGCGGCCTCGCAAGCTGACGCTTCGCGCACCGTCCGCGCGTGAGTCATTTCACCGTCACTAACGGCCGTTCGTGTTGCATTTTTCGGATGCGCCACGTCGGCGGCTGTTTGCTGCTCCTTAACAGCCCATTTTCAAACAGCCTTCTCCTTACGTGATGGATTCACTGCGCATGATCAGCTGAACTGCCGCATTGACCTCGATGGAACGCGTCGATCCCGATAGGAAGCAAAAAATGTGGACACGTCAAGGATCTTCCGCCCAGGCCTCAGCCGAGGCAGACGAGACACCTGACACCTCCCCGGCGCCCGGAAACCCGGGCAGCGAAGTGCTTGCCGAAGATCCCGCCGACACACGGACGTACATGACGGCCGGCGGTGAACGCGTCCAGGCCGATGAGGGACTGGGCCGCTCGGGCTATGCGTACGAGCAGTTCTCCGCCCTGGCGGGGCCGCTGACCAGCCTGCCGGAGGGCCAGCCGTACCGGGTGCAGTACCGCAGCATCCATCACAGCAGGCGGGAATGGCTGCTGACCCGGCTCATCGCCTTCGTCCTCGTTGCGCTGGACATGGGGTTCATGTACTGGCTGGTCTTCAAGTCGCAGTACCCGGATCTCGGCGGCTGGATGTGGCGCGGTGGCATGCACGGCATCGGCATGGACGCCTACATCCTGCTGCTCGCTGGCATGGCGGGCGGCTCGATCCTGATGCAGCTGTTCCTCCTGGCGAATGTGCTCACGGTTTCGCGAGCGTGCCTCGTCGCCTGCGACCCCATCCCTGTGGCGCCGGACACGAGGCTCCGCGTCGCGTTCATCACCACGATCGTCCCTGGCAAGGAACCGGTCGAGATGGCCGAGCGGACGCTGCGCGCCGCGAAGAAGATCGTCTACGACGGCAAGCTGGACGTCTGGCTGCTCGACGAGGGCGACTCGGCAGAGGTCAAGGAGATGTGCCAGCGCCTCAACGTCCGGCACTTCAGCAGGAAGGACCGTGGCTACCTGGACTTCGACGCCGGTACCTTCGCCGCCAAGACCAAGCACGGCAATCACAACCGGTGGCTGTGGGAACACGGCGGCTGGTACGACGTGGTGATGTTCGTGGACACCGATCACGTGCCGCTGCCGAGCATGGCCGAGCGGCTGCTCGGCTACTTCCGTGATCCGGATGTGGCGTTCGTCGTCGGGCCCCAGTTCTACGGCAACCAGGAGAGCCGGATCACCCGCTGGGCGGAATCGGCACAGTACCTGTTCCACAGCATCATCCAGCGGGCAGGCAACCACCGCCGCTGCGCCATGCTCGTCGGCACCAACGCGGCCGTGCGGATCAGTGCCATCAAGAAGGGGTACGTCGCGTCGATCACGGAGGACATGGCGACGAGCCTGCGGATCCATGCGACGAAGAACCCCGCCACCGGGAGGTACTGGCGGTCGGTCTACACGCCTGACCTGGTCGCCGTCGGCGAGGGGCCGCGATCATGGACAGAGTTCTTCGGCCAGCAGACACGCTGGTCGGCGGGCACGTTCGACGCCATACTGCACCAGGTGTGGCGCGTCGGGTTCAGGCTCCGCCCTGGCGCGATGCTGCACTACTTCCTGATGCTGACCTACTATCCGTCCGTCGCCATCGGCTGGCTGCTCGGCATCACCATCAGCGCCTGCTACCTGGGCTTCGGTATCAGCAGCCTGCACAGCAACGAGGGCTGGTGGCTCAGCTTCTACGCCGACATCGCCTGGCTTCAGTTCATGCTCTACCGGTTCATGCGGCGGCACAACGTCAGCCCGCATGAGCCTGCCGGGTCATCAGGACTTTCCGGCATGGTGGTCTCCGCGCTGACCGCGCCGATCTACGCGCGCAGCCTGCTCAAGGTGCTGTTCCACCGGAAGCTGGCCTTCAACGTTACCGCCAAGGGTGACTCGGCGAGCCCGGACCGGCTGGCGACGTTCCGGTACTCGCTGATCTGGGCGGTCGTGCCCGTGGTCATCCTGACCATCGCGGAAATACGGCACCGGCCCTATCCCATGATGATGGCCTGGACGGCGATCATCTTGACGGTCTGCCTGGCGCCGATCGGCGTCTGGCTCTTCGACGAGCACCTGGTCAAGCTCGGCAAGCGCCGGGGGCGCAAGGCGCCGGCGCCGCAACGTCAGCGCAGCCCTCGTGAGGAAGCGACCGAAGTCGCCGCTTAACAAAGATCTTCTGTCTGGCAGGGCATTCGAAAGGCGGGAATCAGATGAGCAATGTACTGCAGTCAGGCGACCTTGACGCGCCGGCACCGCCGGCACCGCCGGGTCTCCGGCCGCGTCGCCGCGGCAGACGCCTGATCAGCGCGCTTGTCGGCGTCGTGGCGGTGTGCGGGGTGATCGGCGCCAACGTGCCGACCGTCGGCGGGGCCGTCGAGGACTGGTACCACCACTACCAGATCACCAGGCCGGCCTACGAGGCGAAGTACGGGCTGTGGAACGAGTTGAACATCCCAGCCGGATTCCGGGTCAACGGAATCCACGCGACCTTGCTCTACAACGGAGACATCCTGATCATGGCGGGCTCCGGCAACAACCAGTCCTTCTTCAACGCGGGGACGTTCAAGACGCTCCTGTTCAACCCTGCGACGATGCGAATGAAGCTGATTCCCACGCCGTGGGACGTGTTCTGCGCCGGGCACATCGAACTGCCTGACGGGAACATTCTTGTCGCGGGTGGCACCGCCAGGTACGAGAACCTCAACCCGGTGTACGCCGGCGGCAGCATGACCGTCACCAACTACGACATGAAGGAGGCACTCACCCTCGGGAAGGGCACGGTCTTCACCGCTCCCGACGGCGCGAAGTTCAAGTCGGCGTTCCCGCTGAGGGTGCCGAGGGCGACCGTCGGCAAGGCCGCTGCCAACGGCGCGAACCCGGTCATCACCCCCGGGCAGCAGAACGTCTGGGTGGACGCCGTCAAGAAGGGCAAGGGATCGCTTCAGTCCAAGAGCGTTCGCTACCAGGTCCAGGGCCTGATCGGCTCGCAGTCGAACGCGCTGCTGTTCGGGATCGGCACGCCCATGACACTCCAGAAGCAGAACTTCATGGGCACGAACGACGCCTACGTCTTCGACGTCAAGACTGAGCGGTTCGTCAAGGTCAACTCGATGAACTACGCCCGCTGGTACCCGACGCTCGCGGAGATGGGCAACGGCATGGTCATGACCATGTCGGGCCTTAACGGGCAGGGCCAGGTCACCATGCAGAACGAGATGTACAACCCCAAGACCGGCAACTGGACCAAGGGCCCGACCCGGGGGTTCCCGACGTATCCGGCGACCTTCCTGACCGAGAACGGGCAGTTGTTCTTCACCGGTTCCAACTCGGGGTACGGCCCGGCGACACCCGCCTGGCGGACGCCCGGGTTCTGGAACATCAAGACCAACGCCTTCAAGCCGGTGCCAGGGATCAAGGACCCGCAGGACCTGGAGACCAGTGCCTCCGTCCTGCTGCCGCCGGCGCAGAACCAGACCGTCATGGTTCTCGGCGGCGGCGGGGTGGGGCAGTCCAACTCGGCGACCGCGCGGACGGCCCTGCTCGACATGGCGGCACCGAGCCCGCAGTGGACGCCGGGCCCGAGCCTCGCCGAGCCGACCCGCTACCCCATCACGGTGCTGCTGCCTGATGACGATGTGCTCGTCACCGGCGGCTCGCGGTACTACCGAGGCATGCACGGCAGCGACAACAGGGACACCCGCATCTACAACGTGGCGGGCAAAGCGTTCTCCCGGGCTGCCGACTCGATCACCGGCCGCGACTACCACTCGGGCGGGATCCTGCTGCCCAACGGCAGCGTGCTGACCCTGGGCGGCAACCCCCTGTTCGGCAACGCGCAGGACACGCTGCCGCAGACCTTCAACCAGGAGATCGACGTTTACGATCCGCCGTACATGTTCCAGGGCTCCCGGCCGTCCATCATCGGCGCGCCCACGGCGATGAAGCTCGGTGACGGCTACGTCATCAAGGTGTCGCAGGCTTCGCGGATCCGCTACCTGCGGCTGATGCGGCCGGACAACCCCACGCACGTCACCGACGTCAACCAGCGCTCGATCGCCGTGAAGTTCAGCAACCTCGGGAATGGCTACCTGAAGGTGTCCGTGCCGCCGAACCCCAACCTGACGCCGCCTGGCTACTACATGCTCTTCGCCGTCAACGACAGGGGGGTTCCTTCGACGGCCTCCTGGGTGCGGGTTTCATAGGGATCCTGAATGCAGATGCGGACAATGTTCAGGTCACGGCGCCACTGGCCGGCTCTCGCCTTGACGGCGGCGCTAGTCGCCGTGCTGAGCCTCGTCGCCGCCTGCGGCTCGGGATCGCCCGCCGGCGTCAGGCCGAGCCCGACGGCAGCGAGCAGGTCAAGCACCGCCGCGGGGAAGCCCGCGCCAAGCGGCCCCCTGTACGCATACCGGGAGCAGCAGCTTTATGACACGGTCGCGCTGCTTGAGCGAAACCGCCGCACCGGCGAGGCGGCCGCGCTGACGGCGATCGCACGGACGCCCGCGGCCCTGTGGGCAGCAGGGCAGCAGTGGGAGATGCAGGAGGTCAGACAGGCCACGCTGGCGGGCAGGCGCGCGGGCTCGATTCCGGTCATCGTCGCCTACAACCTGCCCGACCGCGACACCTGCGGAAAGTACTCGGCCAATCGCGGGACTGACGGAGCGGCCTACGAGGCATGGATCAACCAGCTCGCGGACGCCATCGGCTCGGGCCGTGACATCGTGATCGTGGAGCCCGACGCCCTGCCCGACATCGTGCGCGGCTGCCTCAGTTCCGCACGGGCGGCGCTTCGGTATCGGCTGCTCGATTACGCGATGAGCCGCCTGAGCCGGCTGCCGCACGTCTATGTCTACCTCGACGCGGGTAACCCCGGCATGTTCGCGGATCCCGAGGTGCTCGCGGGCCCCGCGGTCAGGGCGGGCATCCGGTACGGCCGGGGCTTTGCCGCGAACGTGTCGAACTTCCAGTGGACAGCCGTCACGGTCGCCTGGAGCCAGCGGCTTGAGGCGGCGATCGGCGGCAACCTAGGCGCCGTCGTCGACACAAGCAGGAACGGCAACGGCCCGTATAGCGGGCCGGACAGTCCGCAGTGGTGCAACCCGCCGGGCAGGGCGCCAGGGCCCGATCCGCGACTCGCGCCGGGCCCGGCCGGGATCGACGCCTATCTCTGGATCAAGGACCCGGGCGTCAGCGACGGGCCGTGCAACGGCGGTCCCGTCGCGGGCCGGTACTGGGCCGCGTACGCCGAAGGACTCGCTCAGGCGGCGAGCCGTTCCGGCGGCACGACGTGATCGCCTACGCCCTGCGCCGCACCGGGCTCGGCGCCGGTTCCGCCGCGCGGCCAGGCACCCGTCCCGGCGCCGGGACGGCGCTGCGGCTGGGCCTGGCGGGCGTGTGGCTGCTCGACGCCGCGCTCCAGTATCAGCCCTTCATGTTCACCAGGGCCTTCGGCAAGGCGCTGGCCACGACCGCCATGGGCAACGCTGCCGTGGTAAGCGACCCGATCCTCTGGAGTGCCAGCCAGGTTGAACAGAACGCCGTGCTGAGCAACGCGGTGTTCGCCACCATCCAGCTCCTGCTCGCCGCCGGGATCGCCTGGCCGCGCACGGCCCGCATCGGTCTCGCCGCCTCTGCTGTGTGGTCTCTCGCCGTGTGGTGGCTCGGCGAGGGCTTCGGCGGCATGCTCGCGGGCATGGCGAGCCCGCTCAACGGGGCCCCGGGCGCTGCCATCCTCTACGCGCTGCTCGCCGTGCTGCTCTGGCCGTCAGAGCGCCCGGCGCAGCAAGCGCCGTTCACCGCGGCGGGAGCGGTCGGCGTCCGCGCCGCCCGGTCGCTGTGGTCCGCCTGCTGGCTGATACTCGCCTCCGCCGCCCTATGGCCGGGCAACCGCGCACCGCAGGCCCTGGCCCTGCAGATCCTGGACGCCGGTGACGGCGAGCCGGCCTGGCTCGCCGCCCTCGACAGGCACGCCGCCGTCTTTACCGCCACCCTGGGGCTGGCAGCTCCGCTCACGCTGGCGCTGGTCCTCGCGGTGATCGCGGTCGCCGTGTGGCTGCCCGCGCCTGCCGCCAAGGCGGGCCTTGTCCTGGCCATCGCGACGGCGGGCCTCATCTGGGTGCTCGGGGAGTCATTCGGCGCCATCCTGACCGGACAGGCCACGGACCCGAACACGGGCCCGCTTCTCGCGCTTCTGGCCCTGGCCTACTGGCCGGGATAGTCGCGCACCAGGGCCGTCAGCCGCCGCTAGCCGTGGCCAACCTTTCCGACCAGGGGGGACTGGCATGGCGAGAGGATATATTGCACACTTAGCTAACTGAAACGCCTCTTCACTGGGAGTGGAAGCAGCGTGGCTATATATGTCCTGGTTCACGGCGGCGGGCACGGCGGATGGTGCTACCAACGGGTCGCACGGCTGCTGAGGGCGGCCGGGCACGAGGTTTACGCCCCCTCGCTCACCGGACTCGGCGAGCGCTCGCACCTGGTAAGCCCGCAGGTCGACCTGGACACGCACATCCGCGACATCACCTCGCTGCTGCACTACGAGGACCTCACCGACGTGATCCTGGCGGGCCACAGCTACGGCGGGATGGTCATCACCGGCGTCGCCGACCGGGCCGCCGGCCAGGTGCGGCGCCTGGTCTACCTCGACGCCGCCAACCCGGAGGACGGCCAGTCCCTCGCCGACGTGGCCGGCGATCACATCAACTGGACCAGGCAGTTCGGCAAGACCATCGACGGCACCGAACTCGTGCTGTGGCCGGAGACCACGGACGTCGGCATGTGGTACGGCGTCACCGACCCCGCCGACGTCGCCTGGATGAACGACCGGCTGACGCCGCATCCGTGGAAGTGCTTCGAGCAGCCGCTTGTCTTCACCGACGAGGCCGCCTTCCGTGCCATACCGCAGTACCACGTCGTCTGCACCTCGACGATCGCCACCAGGGACCCGGGGCTCATCGACCAGGCCAGGGCGGCCGGGCGGCTGTGGGACATCGACACCGGGCATGACCTGATGATCACCGAGCCGCAGAAGGTGGCCGACGCTCTCCTGGAAATCGCCGCAGGCGCCGCCTAGCGAAATCGGGCACCGGCAAACGTCACCGCGTTATAACCGGGTTATAGCCGGACAGGGTCAGGTGCCCCGCGTCGACAGGCAGGGTCGCCCCGGTGACCTTCGATGCCAGCCCGGAGTTCAGGTACAGTGCGGCGTTCGCTATGTCCTGCGGGTCCAGCCAGGATGTGCCGGCGAGCAGCGTGTAATGGTGCCCGGCCTCGGTCATGTCCTCTTCAGTTCCGCCTGGGTGGCCGGCGAACATGTCCCAGGCACCCTGATGGTTGGTCATCGGCGTCTTGACCGCGCCGGGGCAGATGGCATTGCACCGGATGCCGTACGGCGCGAGTTCCAGCGCGATGTTGCGCATCAGCCCGATGAGACCGTGCTTCGCGGCCACGTAGTGCGCGGTGTACTGGCCAGCTTCCAGGGCGTTCACCGACGCGGTTATCACAATCGACCCGCTGCGGCGGCCGATCATGTGCGGCGCGACAGCCTTCGCCGCCTTCCAGACGCCGGTGAGGTTGACGCCGATCATCTCGTCCCACTGCGCATCGGTGAGTTCCCAGAACGAGCCGAGCGTCCAGATGCCGGCGTTCGCGATCAGAATGTCGATCTTGCCGAACTCGGCCAGGCCGGCCGCCACTGCCGCGTCGAGCTGCTCCTGCGAGCGGACATCGGCCTTCACCGCGACCGCGCGCCGGTCGTGCGCCTCGACGAGCCGCACCGTCTCCTCGAGGTCGTCCACGGTCGCGAGCTTGTAGGGCACGGTCGGCAGCTGATCGGCGACGTCGGCGACGATCACGTCGGCACCCTCGCGCGCGCACGTAACCGCGTGGGCCCGTCCCTGCCCGCGAGCGCCTCCGGGTGATGAGGGCTACCTTGCCGTCGAGCAATCCCATCGCGACTCCCGTCGTATTCGGTCAGATGGTGAACCTCAGGTTGCGGGCGGCCCGGTCGCCAAGCTGGTCGTTCCCTGTCCAGGTCACCAGGCCGGCGTCGATCTGCCGCTGCGGGTCGATCCGGCCCGCTGCCAGCTGGATGAAGGTCACCGTGTCGGTGGTCAGTTCCACGTCCGGGTGCTCGACGTGGTCCACCGCCTTGGCCCGGCCGTCGACCACGACCGGCAGGTCGCGCCCCGCCGGCCCGGTGAGGTGGAACACGATGCTGGCGCCGTCAGGCAGTCCGATCTTCTTGCCGACGATGTAGCCGATCGAGTCCGTTACCTGGCCGAGGGCGATCTCCGCGCGCGGCCCGGCGTCGTCGCACGGCCAGCCGAGCGGGGTGCTGATATCGCGCTCGTGCACCCAGAAATCGAAGACCCGGATCTTCAGGAACTCCCCATAGCCGCGCGGCCCGATCGGCGTCCAGGACGACCTCGCGAGGTCGGCCTCGGTCAGCAAGGCTAGATCGGCCCGGCGGCCGGCGAAGATCTCGCCGACCCGGGCCGCGAACGCCGCGTCGTCAAGCGCGGCCATTTCTTCGTGGTACGGGCCGACCCGGTCCAGCGGCGGCGTGTCGTCTGCCGACTCGGGCAGCCAGCCGGTCAGCACCCGTTCCATCATCCCGAGATGGGTGACCACGCCCCGCATGTCCCAGTCCGGGCACAGGGACTGCGCGTGCCACTGGGCGTAGTCCATCCGGCCGGCCAGCGACTCGATCGCGTCGTAGCACTGCTCGAGCGAAGTCCGGATGGTGGCCAGTTCGGTCACGGCGTCTCCTTGAGAGCTATGGCTTCAATTGCTGAAGGTACGGCCAGAACTCAGGCTTCGTAGTCCGGTAGTCGAAGAAGCTGCCGCCGGCCGCGGCGGTCTCCCGGGCGGCGCGGACAAAGTCGGCCACCTGGGCGACCGTCACCGTGTCCCCAGATCCGCCGATCACGTGCACAGGCAGGCCCGTGTACTGGCGCGATAGCAGTACGTTGTCGCGGGTGTACTGGTACGCGCAGTACTGCGCGTCGCCAGCCGCGCAGCGCGGCGCGGGCGTGTATGACGTCCAGTAGTCCATCGGCGCGACGGCATTCGCGTACGCGGCCAGGGACGACCACGGGAACGTCGACCAGCGATCGGGGTAGAGCCGCATGAACACCGGCGGCAGCACGATCGCCGCGAGCGGCACCACGGTGCGCGCGCGGACCTGGGCCAGCTGCGTACCGACCGCCTGATTCCACGCGTTCACGTTGGGCGGATTAAGCGGGTACTCGATGTCGAGCCCGATCGCGTCGAACCGCTGCCCTGCCGGGCTGACGTAGCCGGCTATCGCGAGCGTGCGACGCACGTCGCGCGCTGTATCGGCGTAATCGGGTACGTACCAGCCGACTACCCTGATGCCGGCGGCGTGTGCCGCGGCGAGCCAGGCCGCCACGTCATCCGGGTAGAGGATGTCGGCGGCGCTGTCATACCGCGCGGTACCCAGGTACAGGGTGCGCACCCCATGGGCCTTCAGGTCCGCGACCGTGGTCGCCGGGTCCAGTGCCGTGTAGTCGTACACGTCCACCCAGGCGCCCAGGCCGCGGAACGTCAGCGCGGCATCGGCAAGCTGCCAGCCCGACCATGTCAGCGCGGCTGAACGCTGCAGGTAGTAGTAGCCGCCGTTGGCGTTGCGTACGAACACCGTCACGACGCCCGCGGCAGGCACCGTCGCGCTAGGGCTGGAGGCCAGGGCGCCGCCCAGGCTTGCCCATGCCGACCAGCCGGTCTTGGTGACGTTGTAGTTCCTGTTGAGCAGCGCGTTGCCGGTACCGCGGGCGAACAGGTCAATCTTGCCTGTCCCGGTCGACGCGGCGCCCGGCTCGCCGACGATGACTCCGCCGAGCGACTGCCATCCGGACCACTTGCCGCCGCTGAACCACTTGTGCCACACGGCCCTGTCGGCACCGCGGACAAACACGTCCAGGCGCCCGGGCCCCCACGACGCCACCGCGGGCCCGGATGTCAGGATGCCGCCGAGGCTGCTCCACCGGGACCAGCCAGTCGATGTGGTGTAGTGCCTGGTGTAAAGCTGGTTGTTGGTGCCGCGGACGAACACGTCAAGCCTGCCGGTGCCCCATGCGGCCGCGGCAGGCGGCGATGTGGCCACCTGGCCAAGCGATTGCCATGCAGACCACTTGCCGCCGCTGAACGACTTGTACCAGATGGCGTTGTCGGTGCCGCGGGCGAAGACGTCATAGCGCCCGGCGGCCCACGAGGCGACGGCGGGCTGTGAGGTGAGCGCGCCGCCAAGCGATTCTGCTGCTGTCCAGGTAGCCAGCGCCCCCGGCACGTACCGCTGGTGGGCCAACTGGCCGTTACGAGCGTTCCGGTAGAAGAGATCCAGCCGCCCGCTTCCCCACGTACCTGCCGCCGGGCCGCTTAGCGCAGCAGGTGCCGCCGCGGTAACCGTCGCCGCGCCGCCGTTTGACCGCAAGGCTGCAGATGAGTTGTGCTGGGCCGCGCCGCCGAACCCGCAGGCAGGCGCCAGCAGCGCAAGGCCGGCAAGCATTGCGGTAGTTACGCCGAGCCGGACTCGCCTCGGCCGGCTCGTAGGCGGCGCACCCATGCCTCAAGTATCACGGGGAAGCGCAAGCTTACAAAGCTGCCGGAAGTCCCTCCTGTCACAGACGTAAGCCACCTGGTCGGGGCCTAGTAGATGTACACCGGCGTGCCAGGAGTCTTCACCAGCGTGTGGAAGAACTGCGCGATGTCGTATGGGATGCGCACGCAGCCGTGCGATACGGGTTCCAGCGGCACGTCGCCGCCGTTGGGTCCGTAGGTCAATTCGCCGTGGATCGCGTACGAGGTCCCGATGAAGAGCACCGAGTTGTACATCGTGCCCAGCGGCACCGTGATCCAGCCTGGCATGTAGACCGTGGTGCGGAAGTGCCCGGTAGGCGTGATGGCACGGGCCCCATGGTCGTACACGTAGCCGCCGCCGGCCGAGATGTGGCTGATCAGCGCCACCGCGCCGGCGCGGTAGACGACGAGCACCCGGGTTCGCAAGTTGACCTCGACGCGCATCCGGCCGCCGCTCGCGTGCCGGGCGGGGTAGGCGCTCGGGTGCTGCAATGCCCGGGCGGTCACCGGGCCGACCACCCCGTCGACCGTGAGTCCCTGGACTTCCTGGAATGCCCAGACTGCCTCTAGCGTGTACGCGCGGAACTTCCCGTCCGCCGCGCCCGGGTAGTACTTCAACGCGGCGAGCCGTTGCTGAAGCGCCTTGACGTCGCTGCCGCTCAAGCCGTATCTGAGGAGCCGCTTCGGTGCGGTGTAGGCGGGCGCGGCCGCCCGGGCTTGCCGGACAGCGCCTCCATGGCCGGCGGCTGTAACAGCGGCCACCGTGGTTGCGCTGGCCGGGGAGGCACCCGGCCCGGTCACCGCGACCACCCCGGCAAGCGTCAGGGCGGCTGCTACGGAACCAAGAACGGCCGAGATGATCTTTGGCTTCATGGGAAGACACCTTCTTCCTTCCTCTCACTCATAAGACGAGCCGGGAGAAGCCTCTGACCATGGACTTAAGGTCCTTAGCCGAGGAAATTGGTCGGGAAGTCAGTGCCCTCAGGGCCAGCCGGCGCCGGGCACGTCAACCGGTGTGCTGAGAACCTGCCCGCTGCCGGCGTGGACCATTTCTGGCTCGGTCATGCCCTGCCAGCGCGCGGCGGTGATGAACAGGGTCTGGTTCTGCGGGCCGCCGAGCGCGCAGGCGAAGCCCCCGCGGTCCAGCTCTACGGTCCGCAGCACCGGGCCGCCTTCGGCGACAAGCACGCAGCGCCGGTGGGGCACGTCGGCGTACCAGACGGCGTTCTCGGCGTCGGTGCAGATGCCGTCGGGAGTGCCTTCGCCGAGGTCGGCCCAGACGCGCCGGTCGGAGAGCCCGCCATCGGGGCCGATGGAGAAGGCCACCAGTTGGTGGCCGTAGGAGTCCGCGACGATCAGGGTGGAGTTGTCTGCGGTGACCGCCATCCCGTTGGGGAAGGCGATGTCACCGGCCACCTCCCGCACCGCACCGTCCGCGGCGACGTGGAACACGAACCCCGGTCGGAATGCCTCCCCGGCCACCGGATTGAAGCCGGCCCGGTTGACGTAGATGTTGCCGCGCCCGTCGGCGACGATGTCGTTCCAGCCCGGCTGCCCCAGATCGGCGTGGGTGACGAGGGATCCGTCGGGCTTGCGGCGCAGGAGCCGCCCTTCGGGCGAGGAGACGATTACCAGCTGCCCGCCGGGCAGGAAGGCGGTGCACAGCGGCAGCGAGTCCACCCGCGCGATGACCTCACTGCGGCCGGAAAGGTCGACGGCGATCACCTCGCCCGCTGACCAGTCGGAGAAATAGAGCCGCCCGTCGTGCCAGCGCGGCGACTCCACCAGGCCCCGCCCGGTGAGCAGCGTCCGCACGTCGTTCACTCGCTCACATCCTTTCCTGGTTGACGGGCATGTCTCACCCGGCGGTCAACGCCTCCATGCGCCGCTCCAGCTCGGCGCGCTCCACCGAGTTCGCCGACAGCGCGATCGCGCGCTCGTAAGCATTCCGGGCACCCGCCGGGTCGTCGGCACGCCTGAGCAACTCGGCGTGCGCGGCTTGCAGCGGCTGGTACCGGTCAAGCGCCGGGTCGCCAAGCAGCGGCTCAAGCAGTCTCAGCCCAGCGTCGGAGCCGAAGGCGAACCCGGCCGCGGCCGCGTGATTGACCGCGACCACTGGCGAAGGGCTGAGCGTGCCGAGCGCGTCATACAGGCGGGCGATCTGTGCCCACGTCGCCGTGTCGTCGGCATGCGCCTGCAGGTGCAAGGCAGTGATCGCCGCCTGGATCTGGTAGGGGCCCGGACTGCCGGAGCGTGCCGCGCGTTCCAGCGCGCCGGTCCCCTCACGGATTCGGTCCAGGTCCCACAAGGAACGGTCTTGTTCTTGCAGGGCCACGTAGCCGCCGCGGCCATCGACGCGTGCGGCGGCGCGGGCGTGGTGCAGCAACATCAGCGCCAGCAGCCCCCATGCCTCGGCGTCGCCGGGCAGCTGCTCACAGACCAGCCGTCCCAGGCGGATCGCCTCGGCGCACAGCTCATCCCGGACCAGGCGGTCGCCCTCGGTGGCCGCGTAGCCCTCGTTGAAGATCAGGTAGACGACGCGGAGCACCCCGGCCAGGCGCCCCGGGAGCTCGGCGCCGTCGGGCACCCGGTAGGGGATGTGCGCATCCGCGATCTTGCGCCTGGCGCGGACGATCCGCTTGCCCATCGTCGGCTCGGCGACCACGAACGCGCGCGCGATCTCGCCGGTGGTCAGGCCGCCGAGCGTGCGCAGCGTGAGCGCCACCCGGGCCGGCATATCCAGGGCCGGATGGCAGCAGGTAAAGATCAGCCGCAGCCGGTCATCGGCGATCACCGTGGGTTCGTTCATCAAGGGGTGCTCTTGTTCGTCCAGGCGCAGCAGCGCGGCCAGACGCGCGGCGCGATTGTTGACCGACCGGTCACGGCGCAGCAGGTCGATCGCCCGCCGCCGCGCCGCCACCGTGATCCACGCCCCCGGGTTGTCCGGGACGCCATCGCGGCGCCACGCCTGCAGCGCCGACGCGAACGCGTCTTGCACGGCGTCCTCCGCGAGCTGGAAATCGCCGGCATACCGGATCAAGGTCGCTAGCACGGCCGCCCGCTCGTCGCGGAACACCCGCGCCACCGCCGTAGCGGCCAGGTCAGCCATGCCAGGACCCGGGTCGGCGATGGTCCTGGTGGTCATGAGCCTGGGGGCGCCTGGCCGGGGACCGGGATCTCGGCCGCGTCCATGACCGGCCGCACCTCGACCGAGCCGTAGCGCGCCGTCGGCAGCCGCGCCGCATGCCGCAGCGCCTCATCGAGGTCTGCGCACCGCAGCACGTAATACCCGGCGAGAGTCTCTTTGGTCACCGCGAACGGCCCGTCGGTCAGGTCGGCTTCGCCGCGGCGCACCCGGACGGTGGTCGCGGCGGCGACCGAATGCAGCGGCGCGTTCGCCACGAGCAGCCCCGCCTTCCGCAGGCTTTCTGTCACCTCCAGCCACTCCGGCATCTCGGCCCACCTGGCCCTCTCCTGCTCTGCATCCTCGCTGGTGTCGGGCGCGTAGAGCAGCAACATGTACTCCGGCATCACTAACTCCCCTCTGTGTGTATGACGACGACCGCAACGGAAACTCGTCACCCCGCGGCCAGCCAATTTCCACGGCCAGGTCCAGGCGGCGGCCCGTGTGCGGCCGCTGCCTGGACCGGCTCGTGTCAGACAGGCTCGGCGATGCCGAGCCTGGGGCGTGCCCAGGCGGCGAAGCGGTTGATCGCGTCGTCTGCCTCGGGTGCGAGTCCCGCGGCCATCTGGAAGGAGTGCTGCTGGTCGGCGAACTCGTCGAGCTGGACGCCGACGCCGGCCTGCTTGGCGTGCTCGGCGAGCATGCGGCTGTCGTCGAGCAGCAGCTCGGCATCGCCGACCTGGATGTAGATGGGTCCGAAGCCGCTGAGATCGGCGTGCAGCGGCGCCGCATCGGGGGAGCGGGGATCGTGGCCGTTGAGGAACGCGGCGGCCATGTCGAGGATCCACTGCTTGTTGAAGATCGCGTCCTTGCCCGCGTTGTAGTCCAGTGACTCGCCGCTCCCCGCCATGTCGATCCAGGGCGAGATCAGCATCGTTGCCGCCGGCAGCGGCAGGTCCTCGCCGCGCGCCCGCAGCTGGACGGTCATCGCCAGGTGACCACCCGCTGAATCTCCCGCGATCGCGACCCGCCCGGCCGGGATGCCCTGGTCAAGCAGCCACCGGTAGGCGGTAACGCCCTCAGCGACCGGACGGGGAAAGACGCCGCCCTGGGGAAGCAGGGTGTAGTCGATGCTCAGCGCGCGAGCGCCGATCGCCTTCGCGAGGTGCGCGAACATCTTCCGGTGGGTGAACATCGACCCGCCGATGTACCCGCCACCGTGGAAGCAGAGCAGCACCGGGCCGTCCTTGGCAGTTCCGTGCGGCACCGCCCACAGCGCCGGAACCCCGTCAGCGTCAACTTCGACATAGTCGACCCCGCGTGGCTCGCCAGTGAGGACGTCCCACTGGGCGTTGGTCACCAGCTCGTCGGGCTGAGAAACTCCTGCAGACGACCGAACCGTCTCCCAGTAGCGGTTCACCCGCCGCGATTCCTTACTCGCCATCGTCGTATCTGCCCTTCCGTGGTCACGGTCGGCGACATGTGCCGCCAACGCCCTTTCACTCAGTCGTCGCAGCATGATCCGCGATTTGGACAGCGGTCACGGTCCAATTTCCGCCTGGCAGTTGCGTCGATCAGGCAGGAGCCAACCTTGACGGAGGGATGACATGAGTTCTGAGCTAGAGCACGCCGTGCTCGCCACCTTCACGACGATGTCCGACGCATGGGCGCGGATGGACGCTGTGCGATTCGCCGCCTGCTATGCCGATGACGCGACCGTGATCGGCCCCGGAATCTACCTGCGAGGTAAGGACGACATCGATCGGAGCATGGCTGCCGGCTTCGCCGGCCCGCTCAAGGGCTCCCTGCGGCCGCATTCCGCGCGGAGCGTGCGTTTCCTGTCCGCCGATACCGCGGTCGTCGTGACCGAGAGCGCCACCATATTTCCCGGCGAGGCCGAACCTTTGCCCGACCGGCAGCATCTGGTGACGTGGGTACTCACCCGCCACGACGACCGGTGGCTGGTCGAGGCCAACCACATGTGCCAGGCATGACCCGCGGACGACACCTGTTCGACGTCACATAGAAGTGCGGGTGGCCGCTAAAACGGCAGGTCATCAGCGATCCAGGTGGCACCGAGAGGTGGGAGCAGCGGGTCAATCCCAAGCGACCGGGTCTTCATGTTCTTGTCCGACCCGCGGATCGTGCTGGAGACGACACGGTGCATTCAGTGTGCGAGTCGACTTGCCTTCCGGCTAGGAGGCGGATGACCGAGATTCCTGTGTAGGACGCAGTGCGCCCGGCGCCCCGGGTGCCTGGCTCTGTGGTCGTCGTCTGCCAGCACGTCACGACCCGGTCGTCTTCGGCGATCTGGTCCATGATCTTGACGTAGAGGCCGGGATCGGCGCGGCGATGGTCGGACACGAGCCGGCTTACGCCTTCCGGTCCGGCCACTGCCGTTTCCGAGCATGGGAAGTGACCGATGTAGTCGGCGGCTACCAGCTCGTCTATGAGGTCCAGCCGTCCTTCGTTCCACACCGCCTCGACGAACAGCCGGACCTTCAGCTTGTTGAGCTCGCTGACGTTCTTCACCTGCGTCATACTCCGGGGGGCGCAGGCGCCGCAACAAGGGAGGATCCCCGAGTGTTTCCCCTCGGGTTTTTACCGCCGGCGCCCCGTGTATCGTCACATTCATGCCGTTCAATACGGCCAGAGTTCTACTTGAGCGCGAACGTGAGCTTGAGACGCTGCGTGAAGGGCTGGATGGCGCACGCGCCGGGGAAGGAACGCTGCTCCTTATCGAGGGGCCCGCCGGGATGGGCAAGACAGCGCTGGCCCGGGCGGGGCGTGCGGCGGCCGGGCAGGCGGGAATGATGCCGCTCGAGGCGAGGGCTTCAGAACTGGAGCAGCCGTTTGCCTTCGGCGTTGTGCGGCAGCTGCTGGAGCCGGTGGTCAACCAGGACTCTGGGCACGCCGACTTGTTCGCAGGCGCTGCCGGCCCCGCGACGCGGCTGTTCGAGCCCGATGAGCGGCGGCCGCTGGGCGCGAATGTCGGTTTTGAGGCTTTGCACAGCCTGTACTGGCTGGTGGTGAACATCACCGATCAGGCCCCGGTGCTCGTCCTGGTGGACGATTGCCAGTGGGTTGACCGGGAATCGCTGCGGTTCCTGGACTACCTGGCCCAGCGCATCGAGGGACTCCCGGTAGCGATGCTGCTCACCGGGCGGTCCCCGGATGCAGCCGCGGAGAAGACGGAGTCGCTGTGGGCGCACATGGCCTCGCGGCCTTCCGCGGTGGCGCTGTATCCGCGGCCGCTGAGCCAGTCGGCGGCGGTGGCTTTGGCCAGGGAGCGCATGGGCGCGGAGGCGGCCGAGGAGTTCTGCCGCGCGTGCCATACGGCCACCGGCGGTAACCCGCTGTTCCTGCGCGAGCTGCTGCGGGCTCTCGACGCCGCCGGGGTGGTGCCGTCGGCGGCCGCGGCGGACGAGGTGCAGGCGGTGGGACCGGCTGCAGTGAGCCGTTTTGTCTTGCACCGGCTGGCCACGCTCGGCCCCGCGGCGACCGAACTGGCCCGGGCGGTCGCCGTCATGGGCGACGACAGCGAGCTGCCGCTGGCCGGCCGCCTGGCGGGACTGAGCGAAGACGTAGCAGGGGAGGCGGCCGACGACCTCGTCCGGGCTGACATCTTCGTCCATGCCGAGCGTCTGGGGTTTGTCCATCCGATCGTGCGTGCGGCGTTGTATGAGGACCTGGCGCCGGGCGAACGGCAGGCGCGGCACGCCGCGGCTGCCGAAGCACTGGCGGCAGAGGGTGCTCCGGCCGAGCGTGTCACCGCGCACCTGCTGCTGACCACGCCAACCGGGGACCAGCGCCGGGTCGCCACGCTCAGGTCGGCCGCGGCCGACGCAGCGCACCGCGGCGGTATGCGGGCGGCCGCCGAGTACCTGCGGCGAGCGCTGGCCGAATCTCCCGCCGCGCAGGAGCGAGCGGAGACCCTGGCTGAACTGGGCCGCTGCGAGGTGGCCATAATGCAATTCGAGGCGGCCGAGGAGCACCTGCGCACGGCGCTGACGTTGGACGCCGCGCTGACAACCCGGGCCGTCGCGGCGTTCTGGCTGGGGCGGTGCGCCATCGTATCGGGCGGCCGCTCAGCGCGGGCTGCGGCCGACGCGCTGGCATCGCTGGCCGGGGAGTTGCAAACCGCCGATCCCGAGCGCTCGCTCGAGCTCGGCTCCGAGCTGCTGTCGGTCACAACGGCTTTCACGCAACTGCGTGGCGGCCTCGCCGTGCAGTTGCAGCGCTTTCGGGACCAAGCACGAGGCCACCCGGGGTTCGAGGCCGTGGCGAGAATCCATAGCGCCTACGAGCAGATTTTGCGGGGGGAGCCCGCTACGGCCGCGATGGAAGAAGTAGAGCAGGCGCTCGCGACTGGCCTGCCGCGCAGCGCGCAGTCCAACGCCGCGCTGCTGGCACTGCTGGCGCTACGGCTCGGCGAGCGTTATGAGCTGGCTGTCCAGCTGGTGGACGCCGCGCTGGTGCGTGCCCGCCAGGAAGGTCATGCGACCAGGCAGGGGATCCTGCACGCGCAACGTGCCGCGATCACCCTCGCCCAGGGTTCGCTTCACGATGCGCAGGCCGAGGCCGATACCGGGCTGCTGCTGGTGGAGGAGTCGCATTTCGTCGTGCCGCTGCTCGTCGCGGTGGCGATCACCGTGCAGGTCGAGCGCGGAGAGCTGGATGCCGCCGACCGGCTGGCACAAACCGGCGAGGCGTTTGGGATTGCCAATCGCGCCCACATCAGCGACTTCCTGACAGCCCGCGGAAGGTTGCGGATCGCCCAGGGCCGCCTCGAAGAAGGCGTTGCGGACCTGCTGTGGTGTGGCGAGCGGCGCGAGGCACGAGGGCAGTGCTGGCCAAGCGACTGGAGGGCGCACGCGGCCCCGGCGGTGGCTGCGCTGGGCGAGAGACAGCTGGCCGTCAAGCTCGCGCGCGAGCAACTGGCGGCGGCCCGGCGGGTCGGCGCACCCGGGGCGCTGGGAATGTCGCTGCGCACCGCTGCGCTGGCGATCGGCGAGGACGAGCGGCTAGCGCTGCTCCGCGAGGCGGTCTCAGTCCTGGAGCGCAGTTCGGCGCGGCTGGAGCTCGCTCACGCGCTCGCTGACCTAGCCGCGGAACTAAGCCGGGCCGGCGGGCGGCGGGAGGGCCGGGACGCCGCGCGGCGGGCGGCGAAGCTGGCCGGCCAGTGCGGTGCCACCGCGATGGCCGAAAGCGCGATGGCCGAACTGCACGCCGGGCCCGGGCGCCGCGCGCGGATGGAACTGACCGGGCCGGATGCGCTGACCGCGGCGGAGTGGCGGGTGTGCCGTCAAGCGGCCGAGGGGCGCACCAACCGTGAGGTCGCACAGGCGCTGTTCCTGACCGAGAAGACGATCGAGCGCCACCTCAGCAGCGCCTACACCAAGCTTGGCATCCGGTCCCGCTTCCAGCTGCCGGCGGCCATCGGCGAGTAGGGCTGCGGGTGCAGAGCCGCTCAGGCCGTCGGCGGCGGGTCCCGCTGCCCGCAAAACCGTAGGGATAACACACGGGGTCCCCCGCTTGTGACCGACCGTCGCTGTCCGGCACGTTGGCGTCAAGCCCACGCAAACGCGGTGGCAACGGCTGACGAACAGGAAAGAGCCGGTCATGACAGGTGCACTTTACGGGCTGGCGCGGTTTTGCGCCCGGCATCGCTTCTGGATCCTCACCGTCTGGCTGCTGGCGGCGGTGGCGCTGGTGGGGGTGTCTCACAGCCTCGGCGACAACACCAACGACAACCTGACGCTGCCCGGAACCGGCAGCCAGAACGCCACCGACGCGCTCAGCAAGTCATTTCCCGATCAGGCCAACGGGACCAGCCCGATCGTGCTGCACGTCAGCAACGGGAAGCTGACCGACTCCAAGTACGCCGGCGCCGTCAACCAGGCAGCCGCCGACGTAGCCAAGGCGCCGGACGTGGCCTCGGTGGTCAATCCGCTCACGTCGCAGGGTGCCTCCGCGCTGAGCAAGGACCAGGCCACCGGGTACCTGTCGGTGACCTTGACGGTCAGTCCGGGGCAGCTGTCGGTCGATGATGCCCAGACCATCATCAACGCCGCGGCCAAGCCAGCCCAGGCAGCCGGGATTCAGGTCGAAACCGGCGGCCAGCTCGGCCAGAAGGTCTCCACGCCGTCCACCGAGACCAGCGAGCTGATCGGGATCATCGCGGCGATGGTAATCCTCACGCTCACCTTCGGGACGGTGGTGGCGATGCTGCTGCCGATCGTGACCGCGATCCTTGCCCTGGCCTCCACGCTGTCGATTATCACCATCCTCAGCCACGCGATCACCGTGTCAACGGTGGCGCCGACGCTGGCTACCATGATCGGGCTCGGCGTCGGGATCGACTACGCGCTGTTCATCGTGACGCGGCACTTCCGCGGCCTCAAAGACGGCCTGGACATGCGCGAGTCGATCGCCCGAGCGGTGGCGACCTCCGGCGGAGCTGTGCTATTCGCCGGCAGTACAGTGACCATCGCGCTGGTGTCGCTGGCGGTGGCCAACATCCCGCTGGTGACCACCATGGGCCTGATGGCCGCGATCGCGGTCATCGTCGCGGTCCTGGCCGCGCTGACCCTGCTGCCCGCCATGCTGTCGCTCACCGGCCCGCACATCAACTCGCTCCGGGTCCGCGGCCGCCACCCCGACCGCCGTGACCCGGCGCATCCGCACAAGGGCCTATGGGCCCGGTGGGCCGAAGGAGTCGCCCGGCACCCAGTGATCGCGATGCTCGCAGCCCTGGCCATCTTGATCCCGCTGGCAGTCCCGCTGCTGTCGCTGAACCTGGGGCAAAAGGATGTCGCCGCGCTGTCCACCTCAACGACCGAACGCAGGGCGTATGACCTGATCTCGCAGAACTTCGGGCCAGGGGTGAACGGGCCGCTGATCGTATCGGTTTCGCTGGGCTCGCCCGCGCAAGCCTCCACCAGTAGCAGCTCGGGCAGTTCGTCGGGGTCGTCCAGTTCGGCCGGCAGCGACCCCAGGGCCACCGACCCGCGGCTGCAGACGCTGGAGAAAGACGTCTCGACCACCCACGGGGTCGCGGCGGTCACCCCGATCCAGATTGACAAGGCCGGTACCACCGCCTACTTCAACGCGATCGCCACCACCGGCCCGGCTGACCAGGCCACCGCCGACCTGGTCAGCACGCTGCGCTCGAGCGTGATACCGACTGCCGAGAAGGGCACGAACATGACCGCCTACGTCGGCGGCACCACCGCCGGGTACGTGGATCTGGCCTCGGTCATCGCCAGCAAGCTCCTACTGCAGATTCTGGTCGTGGTCGCCCTCAGCTTCGTGCTGCTGCTGCTCGCCTTCCGCACGGTGGTGGTTCCCGTCCAGGCGGCCGTGATGAACCTGTTGTCCATCGGCGCCGCCTACGGCGTGCTGACCGCCTTGTTCCAGTGGGGTTGGCTGCACAGCCTGATCGGCTTGGACGGCGCGGTGCCGGTCGTGTCCTACGTGCCGCTGTTCATGTTCGCGGTCTTGTTCGGGCTGTCGATGGACTATGAGGTGTTCCTCGTCAGCCAGATCAAAGAGCACGTCGACGAAGGCCAGGACTACAACCGGTCGGTCGTGTCCGGGCTGGTGACCAGTGCCGTGGTGATCACCGCCGCCGCTTCGATCATGGTGTTCGTGTTCGGCGGCTTCGTCCTCAACGGCGACCCGACCGTCAAGCAGTTCGGCATCGGCCTGGCCGTCGCCGTCATCCTGGACGCCACCGTCGTCCGCTGCCTGCTGGTGCCCGCACGGATGATCATGCTGGGCAAGTACACCTGGTACCTGCCCCGCTGGCTCGGCCGGATCCTTCCCCGCATCAGCATCGAAGGCGCCGACTACTTCGAGGCCCGCGACCAGATCCCGGCAGCGCCTGCCGTCACCACCATCCATCAGCGGTTAGAAAAAAGGCGGGTGACCTGTCACTTGGCCCGGTCCGGGGTCTGGTGGTTCGCCAGGGAAGATCCCCTCAAGCCTGGCCAGCGCCCAGTTGAAGTGCCATCAGCTCGACCAGCTTTTGCAGCCCGCGCAGCGGGCGCACCATGACCGTGAAGCTGACCAGCTGCCCCTCGGCATTCCAGCGCAAGATGTCCACGCCCTGGACGTAGACGCAGTCAAGGTCGGCCTCGAACTCCAGCACCGCGCTGGCATCGTCATGCCACTGGCTGACATAGCGCAAGGACGGGCCCAGAACCTTCAGCGCCGCGCTGAGGTAACTGGCCGTGAGCGCCTTGCCCTCCTGCGCGGCGAACACCGCCGGGGACCGGAATACCACGTCGTCAGCCAGCAGATCACCCAGGAGATCGGGATTCTTCGACGTGACCACGGCATGCCAGTGGCGCAGCGCTGCAGGCTGATCAGACATGGACGTACTCAAGCCCATCCCGGCCGGGGCCGTCAAGGCCAGGCTGGGGCTCCGGCTGGCACAATGACGACGCGCCCGGCAGGACAGCCGTCAACTGCATGCTCAAGACCGGCAGCGTGCCGGCCCCAGTCCCGGCTGGCGGGCGGGCACGACTCCTGCCGCCCGGGCGAAGTCACTTGCAGTGCCCCGGGGCGCTGACGGGAACCAGAGCCAGTCCCGCAGAATGCGGATCTGCGCCCACGAACCGCCGATATGGCGTCGTCCCAGTGCACCGGGGGTGGCCATTCCTGCAGCGCGGAATAGTTGTTCTGGCACGCTCCTCGTCCGTCGGCGGCCCACTTGACCTAGCCTTCCACGACACCGCCGTCATCCCGCCTGGCGGCCAGTAGCCCGCTGCAGACCTCAAGGCGGAGGTTCGCGTCAGTGCCGGGCACGATCACGCTCAGCTTCCGGCGCCTCGGCACGCCGACTGTGCGCAGAGTCTGTAACCTCCGCCATTAATTTAAAGATCGTTAAGCGCGGTTCACCGCATCCAGCCGGCCTCTTACTTGACGGCTAGAAGGTTGACGGGCTGGATGTCCGGTGCGCGGGCCAGCAGGTCGGCCGACGCTTCGGCTAGCGCGGCCGGTATCTGGCCGTTAATGTGCGCGGTGCGGGCGTCGGCGGTGGCGAAGGTGTCGAAGATGCCGTAGCTGGTGTCGCTGATCTTGAACGCGTACCAGGTAACGGTGCCTTCCTCGGCGACGGCCAGGTCCCGGCCGGCCTCGAGGAATGCCGCTAGCTCGTCGCCCTTACCGGCCTTGGCTTCCAGCAGCGCTAGTATGCCCAGCGTAACGATCATGGGAACGGTGTCCTTTCTGCGATACATCATTCGCGAGCCGTTCAGCCCGCTTACACGTTGTTAGCGTCGTCAGCGGCCAGGTTTCTTACCGCTGGCCCGCCGGCTTGGACCAGAGGGGCACGCGCTTCGTCCCCCCGGATTGAACGGTGAAGTGTCCGGCAGGCCGCCGTGAGCAGCTGCGGGGACGCGTTCTCGCTCCGCACGACGGCGGGCCCGGCCGGGCCCGCCGTCGTGCCTGGTGGCTGTGGTTAGCGTGGCGGGAACTGTGAGTTGGGAGCAGGGGGGGCGAGGTTGGCGGTCGGCGCGGTGGCGGTGTAGCCGATCACCGCGCAGTTGATGTCCACGCCGACCGAGCCGTAGGGGGCGGGCTGGCCGGTGGCCGGGTTGACGCCGGTCAGCAGGTCGGGCCGGGTGGCGGCCAGGTTGAAGACCTGGTTCTCGTCGATCTGGCGGGTGTTCAGCCCTGCCTTGACCGCCTTGGGGGTCCACAGTCCGAGCTGGGCGTCCCACAGCGGGCTGTAGGCATCGGCGTGCCTGGGGTCGGCCAGGGTGGGGAAGTCGCCGAACACGTTCAGCAGGTCCCCGCCGTTGCGCAGGGCATTGATCATCGCGGTGTTGCCGGCGGAGGCGTCCGATGAGGCGAATCCGTCCTTGACCAGGTGCACGAACCCCTGCGCGTTCGGGTTGGCGGCGCCGGTCTGGCCATTGATGAAGCCGAACAGCCGCTCGCGGGCCGAGCCGAGGAAGTCATCGCCGCCGTTGAACGAGGCGTTGTTCAGCGCGGGCACGTAGGTGGAGCGCTCCAGTACCGCGGTCAGCGGCTGGCCGGCGTCGGTGCTGAGGTACACGATCGGCTGGCCGGCGTCGAATCCCTTGACGAACAGCAGGTCGACCCACGACTCGGCGAACTGGCCGGGCTTGGACGGCCTCGCGATGTGGATGCCCAGTACGCGGTCCTCGGTGTTGGTGTGGTGCACCACGTCGAAGGGGCCGTCGCCGGTGGCCACGATCGGCGCGTTGTAGACCACGTCGGAGCCGGCGATCTTGATGAACGGGCTGTATCCCGGGCCGGCCACGGAACCGGGCTGGAACTTGGCCAGCGGGAATCCGTCCGGCCCGGGCGTCGCGATCCGGGTGGGGCTGAAGTCCGGCGCGCCGGCGAAGTGCACGGCCGCGGGCCCGAACGGGTTCTGCTGCGGCGTCGGCGAGCCGAGGGTCACCGTCTGCACCGCGGCCGGGTCGCTGATCGCGATGTTGGCGAGCTTGGGCGCGTAGTTCACGCCCAGGTCGTGCGCCAGGCCGGCGTCGGAGGCGTCCAGCAGGGTGTACCACACCTTCTTCCCGTTTGCGGTGCCCGGGTACAGCGGCAGCCGCACCGTCTCCTTGCTGAGGTCAACCTGGAGCGCGCTTTCTTCGGTCAGCTTGTTCCGGGGCAGCAGGCCCGTCAGCTGGCCCAGCCCCCCGGCCTTGGCCGCCGTGGCCCTGACTGGCACGGCGTTCGCCCCGCCGGACCCCATCGTGGTGAGCACCGCCGAGACGGCGACCAGCACGGCCGCGGCGGCCGCCAGCCACCATCTGCGATTCGAGATCTTCATTTGCTGTCCTTCTCCTCCGGCAGGGCCGGAAACCAAGGGCGGCGAACTGTCACCGCTGTCTGCCTTACCCCTGGTTGGTGTGCGCGACGGGCCGGGTTCTTACTGCCCGCTGGCGCGGAAAAGGATTACGGAAAAATGACGCGGCCTTTCGATGCGGCCGCCGGAAGCCACGTGCCGGTCAGTCCGTCTCGCCGCGCACCGCGGCCAGCAGTCCCTCGAAGTCCTCGCCGCACGGGCCGCATGCGCGCAGGTGCGCCGCGATGCCCGGGTACCGCTGCTCCGCCGGGGCGCCCGCCGCCACCAGCTCAACGTAGACGTGCAGCATCTCCATGGCACGGTCGCATCCCACGTCCTGCGGATCGGTCCGCAGGAAGTCATCCAGTGTCGGCCAGTCGTTCATGAGTCCCTCGGAGAGTCATCGCGTAGATACCCGTCAGCAACAAGAACAGACCGCAGCTTACGCCGGGCGTCGAACAACGCCTTGTAGATCGCGTTGCGGTTGGTGCCGAGCTCGAGGACCAGGGCATCCAGCGGGACACCGTTGAGCACGATCGCGACGAAGACATGCCGCTGCCGCGGGGTCAGCTTGTCATCCACGGCGCGGCGCAGCGCCGCGGCCAGGTCCCGCCACTCGGCCTCCTGCGCGGGGTCGAAACCGAACCGGTCCGGCAGCCGGTCCCAGTCCTCGGCGTCCAGCGGCACGGCCGGATGACGCCAGAAGTGCCGTCCGATCTTGGCCGACACCTCGAAGATGGCGAACTTGCACGCCCAGGTCGTGAACCGGCTCTCCCCGCGGAACTGCCCCAGCTTGCCGGTAACGGCCATCAGCGCGTCGGCCGCGGCCTGGCAGGCCACGTCGTCAAGCTCGGGCCCGGTGATCCGCACCCGGGGCCCGCGCCGGGCCACCTCCGCCCGCGCGACGCGCACCAGCAGCTCATGCAGCCGCCGCAGTGCCGCTTCCCGCTGCGGACCCGTCTCGGCAAGCACTCCAAGCCACCAGGCCGACTCAGCGTCGAGCCCGGGAGCGGTGACAGGAGTCTCATCCACCATGCGGTTAACCGGCATCATCGCCATGCTAAGCAAAGACACAGGCTACCTGATCCCTGGCCGGATCGCCCTCGGGCCGCATCACCACCGGCCGCAGCCGCGGTCCCGGCCCCCGCATACCGGCTGACCAGGCACCGTAAGCCAGGTGGACGCCGCAGACACTAACAGTGCATGACCCAGATGACAGTGCTGCAGCAGGGGACCGCCTGCCTGACGCCCTGGCGGCCGCTTCGGCGTCGTCCTGTACTACCGGGGATCGTGATGCCCCTACTGCAACGCCCAGCTCAGCGCGTTCCAGCGGTCGCTGGACAGGCCCGCCGCCGGCGATATCACCGTCGTCGCCCTGTCGGTGGACGACGAGGCCACCACGGTGGACCTGATCGCCAGGCACGGCCTGCGGTTCCCGGTCGGTCATAGCGCCGACGCCGCCGCCATCGCGCACGCGACCGGCGCCTTCGTCAGCCCCGGCCTGCCCGACCTGCAGTCCACCGGTTTCGTGCTCGACCCCGGCGGCCGGGGATCCGGCACCTCGTCCCCGCGGAGCACCTGCTCCGCCCGGCCGGCGGGGAGCGCAGTGGTGTCCGGACGGGCTGCGCGGGACCCTATCCCGGCGGGAATGACCAGCTCGGCTTTTTAGATTTGACATTCCACTTTCGGGTTGGAGACGCGACCTGAGCGATCCACGGCAGAAGAGACAGGGAAGCGCCCTCGGCACGACGCCGGGGTGTGTTCCCGGTTCAGAGCAAAGCCCTTTGGGCATTGGTGGACGCCGTCTCCCGCTGAACCACAGTGACACCAATGGCCCTTGCAGTGCCGGGGGTCGGCGCTGTTCAGTGCCCGTGGTGGTCGAGGGCGTCGATGACTTGCCGGGGTTCGGTGCGGGTGCTGTAGTCGGGGTGGACGTCGATCCACCGAACGGTGCGGCTGGCGTCGAGGATGACGGTGGCGGGCATCGGCAGAGTGTCGGTGCCGTCGGCGTTGACGCTGGTCAGGTCGAGTCCGTGGTGCAGTTGGGCGGCGCGGGCCTCCTGCGAGGGACGGGTGAGGATGCCGAGCCGCCCGGCGATGAGGTTGCCGGGGTCGGAGACAACGGTGAAGGTGAGGCTCTGTTTCTGCTGCATGGTCAGCGACCCGTCCGGTTTCTGCGGGCTGATCGCGACGAGACGGATGCCGCGCTCGGTCAGTTGCGGGAGAAGCTGCTCCTGGTATGCGGACAAGGCGATATTGCAGTAGGGGCACCAGGCACCCCGGTAGAAGACCAGGACCGACATGCCGTCACCAGCGGCGGCGGACAAGGTGGTGGCCGCGCCGTGCACGTCGAGCAGTTCCACGTCAGGAAGGACGGTCCCGGTCGGCGCGATGCCGGCCGGCTCGCTAGCCGCCAGCTCAGCCTGTTCGCGGGCGAAGGCGCCCGTACCCTCAGCGGGCGGTTCGGGAGCCCTCGCGGCGTGCATCACGGCGACGCGCTCGGCGATTGTGGACGGGCTGTTCATTCCTGGGTTCCTGCCACCAGCGGAGGTCGGGTCGTGAAGCGTCCTCGGGCTGACGCCTTTCAGTGCGTGAGCGTCAAGCCGGGGCGACGTCTTACCTGCCGGAGCCTGAACCTGATGGGGCACAGGCGCCGGCCGTTCCAGAGGACCAGGAGTCACGGGCGAAGGCGGACCGGCGGCTCCCCGGCCGGAGACAGGCCCTTTCGGTGTGCCGCGGCCGCCGGCGCGCAGTCGTAGTGCGAGGGCGGTGGCGGACAGCAGGAACAGGGCTCCGGTCACGCCGAGCCAGTGCCACAGGTAGGGGTTTAGCGACAGGGTTGTCGCGGCCTGGAAACCGGTGGGCAGCCGGAAGATCAGCGGGAACCAGATGAGGAGCAGGAGACCGGATAGCACCACCGGGACACGCAGGTAGTTGATCCACTGCACCGTGGGCAGTTTCGGCGGGACGTGCCTGAAGACCGCTGCCGCGGACCTGTCGGCGAGCGTGTACAGCGGCATTAGTAGCAGGTCGTGGCCGATGACCGCGCCGGCGAACCAGACGGCGATGCCGAAGACGTCCAGTGGCAGCAGCTGGGCGGCGGCGTAACCGGCGAGCGCGAAGCTGCCGAGCATGGTGACCAAGTGCAGCGGGTTGGCGCCGTACCAGCGCAGTAGCCGGCGCATGTCAGGCCTGGAAGGTCAGGCTGGCGACCCACTTGGTGTTGTGCACGCCCGGGATGGCGGGCACGATCACCCGGGCCGGGTATCCGTGGTCGGGCGTTAGATCCGCGCCGTTGACGCGCAGTGCAAGCAGCGAGTCCGGGTCCATGATCTGCCCGGCCGACAGCACCGTCTGGCCGAACGCACCGCCGTTCTGCAGGGATTGCACCAGGACGCTGGCCGGGCGGGTGACGCCTGCCATCAGGGCCAGGTCGCGCAGCCGGACCCCGGTCCAGGCCTGGTTTTCTGTGGACCAGCCTTCGACGCACGCGATAGGCAGGCTGGCGGTGTGCTGTTCCATGCGGAGCAGGTCGGCGCGGCTCAGCACAACCGGGGCGCGGGCGGCCTGGCCGGCCTTCCCGACCGTGAGCCGCCAGCTGGCGCCGGTCTGCGACGTGGTGATTCCGACCTCGGCCGCGGTCTTGTTGACCTGGAAATCGCGACGTCCGCCAGTGACGTCCTGTCCGTGCGGCGCCAGCAGCGCGGTGCGTCGCAGCGGCCCGCCAGCGGACTGGCCCACGGTCAGCAGCCCGATGAGCAAAGAGCCCGCACCGGCGAACGCCAGCACACCGCGCCGGGAGATCGTCGGGGCGGCGGGCGCGGGGCTGGCCAGGTACCCGGCGTCGGGCGGCTCCGGGCGTGTCCGGGCGAGGCCGGTCCGCAGCTCCCCGATCAGGCTGCGGCTGCGCAGCGCCCTGATCATGGTCGGCAGCTTGAGGCTCACGTGGACGACGAAGCCAGCGGTGAACACCCAGGCTCCGTAGAAATGCAGCGGGTAAAAAGAGCCGGGGAACTTGTACCACGTCTGGATGTTCAAGATCCCGGTTACGAACTCGAACCCCGCGCCGCCGACAAGCAGGAACAGCGATACCCGCTCCAGCATGTGGGCGGGTGAGCGCAGCGGCGGCCATTCGAATAGCTTCGGCAGCACCGACCAGAGCTTGAACAGCAGGATCGGCACCAGCATCAGCCCTAGGGTGACGTGGACGCCCTGGTTGAGCCGGTAGAGCCAGACCGGATGGGTGGGCCAGGAGAAGAGGTAGAACCCGAGCAGCCCCTTGCCGGGAGTCGTGTCATTGACCGGGCTGAGATCGGGATTGTAGGCGGCATAGGACAGCAAGCCGGTCACGAACATCACCGGGATGGCTGCCAGCAGCATCAGGCCGAACACTGACGTCAGCCACGGGCCGCGGATCGGGCTGCGCCAGAATGACCGGCGGAAGGGGCCTGGGGGAGGGCCTGCCATGCGCGATTTCGACATCAGGGCAGACACCGAAGCTAGCCGCGGGCCGCGGATCAGGCCATGCGAGAACGGCCAGCGCAACGGCCAGGGAAGAGCGGGCCTACGCCATCTCACTACGGAGCCTCCTTACCGGATCCGTCGAGGATCTTTACAGTGGCCGGGCAGGAGCCCCGCCCCTTGGGCAGCCATACCGAGAATGGGCGGGACGTGATGACGCCCGCGAGCGGACGGAACTCGGCGGCCGGGACGCCGGCGAGCAGCGGCTGCGGGCACTCGCGGTAGTACAGGGACAGCCAGGGCTCGTACCCCTGCGGCGGGGTCTGGCTGTCGAGGATGATCGCGCTGTACTGGTAGGTGGCGATCGCGTGCTCGGCGCTGCGCGTGAAACCCGTGATCGCGCTCAGTCCCGACCCCCGCAGTACGTCGTACGCCGCGTCCTCGTGCGCGGCGGCCGGGGCCATCCCCGCCAGCAGGCTCAGTCCTGGGTCACCAGGAATCGCGACGGTACCGCCGAGTGCGCGCAGGCCTGCCGTGAACCGCTCGCCGGCCGCGCGGTCAGCACCGGTGGGGATCGCCTGGGCAGGATGAAAGCCGCTCAGCAGCCACGCCGACTGGGCGAGTACCAGCAGGCCGGACACCGCGGCCACCCACCAGGTCCGCTGGTCACCCATCGCCAAGCCCGCGAGCAGCGCCGCGGCGAGGTACGCGGGCAGCAGGTCGTTGACGTCCCCGCCGCTGTGCACCAAGGTGGCATAGCTCCCGATCGCCAGTGCGCCGCACCCGGCGAGCAGCACGAGCGGCGCCCGGCGCGCGCCGATCAGGGCAGCGCATGCGGCAATGCCCATCGCGGCCAGGATGTGCGTCCAGAACCCGCCGAAGCCACTGTGGTTCAGCGGGTGCTGGCTCATCAGCTCGAAGACGTAGTAGACGTACCAGCCGCCGCTGGAGAGCCCGAGAACGAGCGTGCTGATGCCGAGGACCGTGACTGCGGTCAGCGCGGCGACGCCGGTAAGCCTGCGCCGCGGGCCGGCCGCCAGCGCGGCGAGCACCAGCACTCCCTCGGCGATCCCGGTCTGCTTGGTGAGAGCCGCGGCAGCCAGCAGCGCCCCGGCCGCGATGGCGCCACTGGTGCGGCGCATCCACCGGGCGGCGTACAGGCCGCCAATGCTGAGCGTCAGGAACAGCGAGTCGACCCGGCCGACGTCGAACCAGGTGTAGGTGGCGAAGTAGAGCGCGGCGAACACGCCGGCGGCGGCGGTCCCGGCCGCTGCGCTGCCCGTCTCGCGCTGGACCAGCCGGCCAAGCAGCGCGAAACAGGCAAGCGACGACAGCAGGGACACCAGCCGCAGCGGCAGGTAGGAGACGCCGAGCACGCTAGCCGCCGCGGCCGACATGGCAAAGTAGAGCGGCGGGTAGCCGTCCGGGACGTACCCGGCGGTTGGCGCCGGGTACAGCGGCTGGCCGCTCAGGATGCGGTGTACTTCGACGAGAGAGTTGCTCTCCAGCCATTCGACGGTGAACGGATAGGTGAGCCGGCTGAGCGCGATGACCAGGTAGGTAATGATCACCGCGAGGCCGGCCAGCGCCGCTGCCAGGCGTACCGCGTGCTGCACGCTCCAGTACCAGGGATGCCGAATATGCGGGACCGGGCCCGGTTCACTGGCGTCCCATGAATTCAGCTGAGTGGCCGGCCTACTGCGAATGCTCACGCCGTGTATTACACGCATACGCACCGTGACACAGCAATGAGTTGCCCCCTTACAAACTGATGAGAGCGGGCGGAACGGCGAGACCCGGGGCGTAACTGCGCATAGCTTCAGACCATGCGAGTACTGGTGACCGGCGGCGCCGGCTTTATCGGGTCCCATGTCGTCCGAGTGCTCGTGAACGCTGGTCACGAGGTGAGAGTGCTTGACGCACTGCTGTCGTGCGCCCACCCCGGCGGCGTCCCGCCGTTCTCCCCCGATCCCGGCTTCGAGTTTGTGCATGGTGACGTCCGGGACGCGCAGACGGTGGACGGGGTGCTGCACGGCGTAGGCGCGGTCTGCCATCTCGCGGCCATGGTCGGGCTAGGCGTCGACTTCGACGACGCCCCGCTCTACGCCGGATGCAACGACCTGGGGACCGCGGTCCTGCTGGCAGCGATGGCCCGCGCGGGGGTTGCCCGACTGGTGCTCGCCTCGTCGATGGTCGTCTACGGCGAGGGCGCCTACTCGTGCGCCGAGCACGGGCCCGCCGCGACGCCGCCGCCGCGCCACGCCTCCGACCTCGACGCGGGCAGGTTCGAGCCGCGCTGCAGTCGCTGCGGCAAGCCGCTGGCAGCGGGGCTGGTGCTGGAGGAAGCCGCGCTTGGGCCGCGCAATGTCTACGCCGACTCCAAGGTCGCCCAGGAGCACCTGGCCGGATCGTGGGCAAGGGCGACCGAGGGGCTGGCGGTGGCGCTGCGCTATCACAACGTGTACGGCCCTGGAATGCCCCGCGACACGCCGTACGCCGGGGTGGCATCGTTTTTCCGCTCTGCCCTGGCGGCCGGCCGCGCGCCGCGGGTTTTCGAGGACGGTGCGCAGCGACGGGACTTCGTGCACGTCCGCGACGTCGCCGCCGCCACCTTCGCCGCAGTCGAGGCGCTCGCAGTGCCCGGTGCCCAGTCCGTGCTGGCCGAGCCAGGCACGCTGCGCGCCTACAACGTTGGCAGCGGCACGCCGCGCACCGTGGGCGAGCTGGCTTCGGCACTGGCCGACGCCTATGGCGGCCCCGGCCCCGACATCACCGGGGAGTACCGGCTCGGCGACGTCCGGCACATCACCGCATCCAGCGAGAGGATCCAGCGAGAGCTTGGGTGGAGGGCGACGGTCCCGTTTGCCGAGGGAGTCGCGGAGTTCGCCGCGGCACCGGCCGGCCGGGCACTGGCCAGCCGGGCGACGGCCTGACGGCAGGCGATTCAGGAACAGGCGGGCAGCCTCATCTCGAAGCAGCAGCCTTCCCCGGCATTCACGACGCGCACGCTGCCTTGGTGAGCTTCCGCGACGCCGCGCACGATAGCGAGACCGAGGCCGGCACCGCTGTCGGGCGCGGGGCTGCGCGCGTCGGTGCCGCGCCAGGCCAGGTCGAATACGCGCGGAAGGTCAGCTTCCGGGATGCCGCCGCAGCCATCGGCGACCGCCAGCAGGGCGTCGCCGTTCTCATGTCGCGCCTCGACGTGCACGCAGCCGCCAGGCGGAGTGTGCCGGATTGCGTTGGCCAGCAGGTTGGTGAGCGCACGTGACAGCTCGCGCGGATCGGCGCGGACGGTCAGCTGGCCGGCCGCCCTGCCGTCCAGACTTACACCGCGTTCCAGCGCCAGTGCCTCCGTGCTCGCAAGCACGTCACTGACCAGGTCATCCAGCGCGATCTGTTCCGAGGACAGCTGCAAGGCGCCCGAATGGATGCGGGACAGCTCAAACAGGTCATCGACCATGGACGCCAGCCGCTCGGCCTCGGCCCGGATCTGCTTGTGATAACGAGGCGGATCTGCCGCCAGCCCGTCCTCCAGCGCCTCAGCCATCGCCCGCAGTCCGGCCAGCGGGGTGCGCAGGTCATGGGACACCCAGGCCACCAGCTGCCGCCGGGACTGCTCGAGCGCGCGCTCACGCGCACGGGACTTGGCAAGCTTCGCGCTGGTGTGCGTCAGCTCCTGGGACAGAGCCGTGAACTCCGCCGCCAGCGGCTGTGCCGGGGGCCGGAACTGGCCCGCCTCGTCGCCGAGCGACCGCGCGGCCTGACGCAGTGCCGCACTGCCCGACTCGACCTGCCGCCCGAGCAGCCAGCTGAAGCCGGACGCCACGATGCCTGCGATGATGCAGACCATCACCACGACACCGAAATCGTGCTGGGACAGGAACATCGCCTCGGCGGTCCCCAGCGTGGCGGCCACGATCGCGAGCACGGGCACGGCACCGCTGGCCTGGATGGACAGGCGGAGCGAGGCCCGGCGCAGCAGCCGGACGACGCCCATGCCCGCCAGGCCGACGGCGCTCGTGCAGCCCGCAGCAATCAGGACAATCTGGACCTGAGGGCTCATGAGGGGTTTGCCTCCCAGCGGTAGCCGACGCCCCAGACCGTCTGGAGCTGGACAGGCGAGCCGGGCTCCCGCTCGACCTTGTCTCGCAGCCGGCGGACGTACACGGTGATGGTCGACAAGTCGCCGAAGGACCAGCCCCATACCTGCTCAAGCAGCTCAGCGCGGGTGAACGCCCGGCCAGGATGGAAGACGAAGAAGGCGAGCAGGTCAAACTCGCGCACCGTCAGGTCCAGTTCCCGGCCGTCGCTGCGGGCGCGCCGTGCAGCCACGTCGACTTCCAGCCTCCCCGAGCGCACGGGCTGTGGCGTGACTTCAGCAGCGCTCGCCGCGCGGGCCCGGCGCAGCACGGCCTGCACACGCAGGGTAAGTTCCCGTGGGCTGAACGGCTTGGTCACGTAGTCATCGGCACCGCTCTCCAGCCCCAGCACGCGGTCGCTCTCCTCGCCGAGTGCGGTCAGCATGATCACCGGCAGCGACGCCCGCGCGTCCTCCTTCTCACGCAAGCGCCGGCACACCTCCAGACCGCCGACTCCCGGCAGCATCAGGTCGAGCACTACCAGATCCGGCAGCCATGTCTCGGCGATCTCCAAGGCTGTCCGCCCGTCCACCGCGTGCCGGGGCTCCAAGCCGGCGTGTCGCAGGTAGCCCACGACAACCTCCGCCACGGTCAAGTCATCTTCGACAACGAGAATGCGCGCGTCCACGACTTGAGTCTAAGAACATCTCACAGTCGTCGGGAACAGTCGGTCGCTCATTCTGTTATTACCGGGGATATTTTTCTTCAGATTGTCATAAATATCTCCACCGGCACATGATGAATCGCACGCGGCCTCCAAGAGCTTGAGTTCTCTGCTTTGTAAGGCTGAGCCCCCGAATGCCTGCCCGCTATTGGTAATACGGTCTCAACCATGATGGTGGACGTGATCTTGCCGTGCCTGAACGAGGCGCCGGCATTGCCCTGGATTCTCGACAGGATGCCCGCCGGCTTCCGGCCGATTGTCGTCGACAACTGCTCCACTGACGGATCCGGCGAAGTCGCGAGGTCACTCGGTGCGACGGTCGTCCCCGAGCCGGCCAGGGGCTTCGGGGCAGCCGCCCATGCCGGCTTGCTGGCGGCGACAACCGACCTCGTGTGCTTCTGCGACTGTGACGGGAGCCTCGACCCGCGGCAGTTCCCCCTCCTCACCCGTCCACTGCGCGCTGGCCGGGCCGATCTGGTCCTCGGCCGGCGCCGCACCCTGCAGCGAGACGCCTGGCCGGTGGCGGCGCGGCTGGCCAACTGGGAACTGGCACGGCGAGTCCGCCGCCGTACGGGCCTGGCGATCCGGGACCTGGGACCGATGCGCGCCGCTAGCCGCGAGGCGCTGCTCGGACTCAACCTCGCCGACCGGCGCTTCGGGTACCCGCTGGAGATGGTCATGAACGCGGCGGCCGCCGGCTGGCGGGTGTGCGAGGTAGACGTGAGCTACCTCCCGCGTATCGGAAAGTCCAAGGTGACGGGCACCCTGGGAGGCTGCGTGCGCACCGTGCGGGACATGAGCCAGATACTCGCCCGGTGACCAGCCAGGCACCGGAGTCCGCCACGACCCTGCTCGTCATCGCCAAGCAGCCCGTCCCGGGCCGGGTCAAGACCCGGCTGGTGCCGCCGTGTACGCACGAGCAGGCCGCCGCGCTAGCCGAGGCCGCGCTCGCCGACACACTGCACACCGTGCTGTCGGTGCCCGCCTGCCGGCGGGTCCTGGTGCTCGACGGCAGCCCAGGCCCATGGCTGCCCCCCGGTTTCGACATCCTGCCGCAGCGCGGCGGCCCTCTCGATGAACGCCTCGCCGACGCGTTCGCCGCTGCCGGCGGCCCGGCCTTGCTGATCGGCATGGACACGCCGCAGGTCACCCGCGGCCTGCTCACCGTGGACTGGAGTACCGCCGACGCCGTCTTCGGTCCGGCCGACGACGGCGGGTTCTGGGCGCTCGGCCTGCACGTGCCCGATCCCGCCCTGCTGCGCGGCGTCCCCATGTCGACCGCGGGCACCGGGGCCATCCAGCGGGGCCGGCTGCTCGCCGCCGGGCTGCGCATTGCCGACCTGCCGCGACTGCGGGACGTCGACACCGCAGCGGATGCCGTGGCGGTGGCTCGCCAGGTGCCGCGGAGCCGCTTCGCGGCGCGGGCACGAGAGCTCGCCGCGGTGCTCGGCGAGGGCGACAGCATCCTCCGGGAAACAGCATGATCACAGGAGCGATCGCCCTGTACGAAGAGGCGCTGCGCGAGCAGGCCCCGGCGCTGGTTCTGCGGACGGCTGACGGCCGCGCGCTGCCGCTGCAGATGTCCCGGTTCTGCGGGCCGCCCGACACCGCGGACGAGGAGCTGCTCAGGCACTGTCGCGGTCCCGTCCTTGACGTGGGCTGCGGGCCCGGGCGGCTGACTGTGGCGCTGGCAGAGCTGGGAATTCCAGCGCTGGGCGTGGACATCTCGCGGACCGCGGTGGCTCAGGTGCACCAGGCAGGGGCACCCGCCCTGCACCGCTCGGTATTCGACCGGCTGCCCGGACACGGCCGTTGGGCTACCGTACTGCTCGCGGACGGCAACATCGGCATCGGCGGCCTGCCCGCCCGCCTGCTGGAACGCTGCGCCCAGTTGCTGGCGCCGGACGGCCGGATTCTGATCGAAGCAGAGCCCGGCAACGTCGACGAACAGCTGACCGCCTGGCTAGAGCACCCCGACGGCCGACGTGGCCCGGTTTTCCCCTGGGCCCGCATGGGCACGGCTGCCTTGCTGCGCGCCGCCGCGGACGCCGGCCTGCATGTCATTGGGCAGTGGCGGCACGAGGACCGCGCGTTCGTCTGCGCAGCGATACAGCGGCGCCCCCTACCTGAGGGAGGTGGACTACCCGCAACGCATGAGCCCCGTCCGTTCGGGACAAAACACCAAAGTCCTCCCGAGGAGGCCGACGCCTGTGCGGCTGCCGGGGAAGTGCCCTCTCGGCCACCCGGGGCCTGCTGGCCACCAGGCCTTACCGCGTGAGGGTACCGCCCGTGGATAACGCGGGGCCGAGCTGGATGTCGAGCCATACGCGGTCCCGCAGGGGGATGCCGGCGACCTGGCTGCCGGGCGGGTAGCCGGATGACTCGGTGAAGGCGTCGCGCTCGATCGAGTGGATGCGGGAAGTTATCCGGAGCCAGGCCCGGGGCCCGCGCGTGGTCCAGCCGGCTCCGGCTAGCCTTCGTGGCGTGGACATCCGGCGCGTGGCGCGCGATGAGCGGGCCGACTTCGCGGCGTTCCTCGCGACGCTGCCGCCGCCGCAGTGGCAGGCGGCGACGCTGTGCGCGGGATGGCGCGTGCGGGACGTTGCCGCCCATGTCATCAGCTACGACGAACTCGGCCTGCGGGAACTGCTGGGCTACGCCGCCCGGGGCCGGTTCTGGTCCAGCCGGATCAACGCAATCGCCCTGGCCAGGTTCCAGGCACTGACCCCGGAGGAACTGCTGGCGCTGCTGATGGCCCGCCTGGAGCCGCGCGGGCTCCCCGCGGCACTGGGCTGCCGGGTTGCGCTGGTCGAGTGCGTCATCCACCACCAGGATGTCCGGCGCGCGCTCGGCCAGCCCAGGACCGTCCCGCCCGAGCGGCTGGTGACCGCGCTGCGCTGGGCCATGATCGGCCCGGATATCGGCGGGCTGTGGCGCACCCGCGGGGTACGGGTGGTCGCCACCGACGTCGGCTTCGCCGCCGGAGCAGGGCCGGTAGTCCACGGCCCGGCCGAGGCGCTGCTGATGACTATCGCCGGCCGGCGCGGCGTGGCCCGCGAGCTTTCCGGCCCAGGCCAGCAAAAGCTCGCCAGCCGCGTCGACCTCGGCTAGGCCGGGCAGCGGGCCAGTTCGAGAGGGCCGGCGGGCGCCGGGCGCACGGGCTTCGGGGCGCGGCAAGAACCCGCGGTCACGGTAAGGCGGTGACGTTCGGCGCCCCTTACTTGCAAGCGGCCCTATCGGGCACCCGCGCAGCACTACACCGCGAATCCGTGAGGCGGGGCCGGGCCGGGGGACGAGCGCGGTGTCCTCACTCGGCCCGGGCGCTTGGGTGTCATCCTGGTGCGGCTGGCGGTCGCCGGCGGGCGGGTTAGCGGTAGTCGGGGTTGTCGAAGTCGTAGCGGCAGCCGGCGTCCCAGCCGGAGCGCTGGTTGCCGTGGGCGGGTATGCCGCCGGCGTCCTTGAGCAGCCGGGCCAGGTGCAGCAGGTTCCAGGTCATGAACGTGGTGTTGCGGTTGGTGAAGTCGTTGTCCGGGCCGCCGGAGCCGGGGTCGAGGTAGGACGGCCCGGGCCCGGCCTCGCCGATCCACCCGGCGTCGGCCTGCGGCGGTATGGTGTACCCGAGGTGCTGCAGGCTGTAAAGGACGTTCATCGCGCAGTGCTTGATGCCGTCCTCGTTGCCGGTGATCAGGCAGCCGGCGACGCGGCCGTAGTAGGCGTACTGGCCGGCTTCGTTGAGCAGGTGCGAGCAGCCGTAAAGCCGCTCGATGACCCGCTTGGTGACCGAGCTGTTGTCGCCGAGCCAGATCGGGCCGGCGATCACCAGGATGTCGGCGGCCAGGACCTTCGGGTACAGCTGGGGCCAGGCGTCGCTGGCGGCGCCGTGCTCGGTCATGTCCGGCCACACCCCGGTCGCGATGTCGTGGTCGACGGCGCGGATCGTCTCGGTGCGCACGCCCTGCCTGGCCATGATCGCGGCGCTGCGGTCGATTAGCCCCTGGGTGTGGCTGAGCTCAGGCGACGGCTTCAGCGTGCAGTTGAAGAACAGCGCGGTCAGGTCGTCATACCGCGGGTCCGTGCTCGTCATCTTGGTCCCCTCCCGGGACGGGACTCTTCGTCCCGTCCTATCGTCCCCGGATGCCAGCGGGAGGTTACAAGATCATTCCCGCCCTGGCTGTGTCAGTCGCGTGTGCGGGGCAGGCCGAACCTCTCGAACAGGTCAGGACTGGGGAAGCCGGTAATGGTGGTGATGCCGTCATCGGCGAATGTGAAGACCATGATCCCGTACCCGTGGCAGCGGGCCGACTGGTCCGGCAGGTAGGCGGCCAGCGCCGGGTGGCCGTTGGCGGCGGTGGCGACCAGGCGGATCGTGTCCAGGCGGCCGCCGGCCGGGACGGTGGCGAAGAAGCGGGTGACCTCGGTGCGTCCGGAGATCGTGGCCAGCTCGGGCGGCATGGACAGGACCACGTCCTCGCGCAGCAGCGCAGCCAGGGCCTCGATGTCGCAGCGCTGCCACGCGTCGGTGAACCGGTCCAGGACCTGCCGCTGGCGGGCATCCAGCCGCGGGCGGGCGGTGACGCTGTCCGCGGGCCGTGTGCCGGACAGGGTGACCCGGGCGCGCTGCAGGGCGCTGTTAACGGCGGGGACGCTGATCTCCAGCAGGGCGGCCACCTCGGCGGCGTTCCAGGCCAGCACGTCGCGCAGGATGAGGGCGGCGCGCTGCCTGGCGGGCAGCCGCTGCAGCGCGGTGATGAACGCCAGCGCGACGCTCTCGCGCCGTTCGGCGATCGCGGCGGGGTCGGCACCGGGGCCGGTGAGCTGGTCCAGGAGGCGGTCGGGGTAGGGCTGCAGGTGGCCGATCTCCCCGGCCGGGACCGGACGGCGGCTTTTGGCGCGGATGACCTTCAGGCTGCTGGTAGTGGTGATCCGGTACAGCCAGTGGCTCAGCGGCGCCTGGCCCTGATAGGTACCCAGCGCCCGCCAGGCACTGAGCAGCGCGTCCTGGACGGCCTCGTCCGCGTCGTCCAGGGAGCCCAGCATCCGGTACGCGTGCACGTGCAGGGCGCGCAGGTGCGGGCCGGTCAGGAGCTTGAATGCCTCGCCGTCGCCTGCCCGGGCAGCGGCGAGCAGGTCCGCGGCAACCGGGCTGTCCTCGGTCTGGAACGTGCTCACCGGCTCAGGGTAGCGCCGGGTCATGACAGGCCGATTAGTTCCGGGCGCGGCCGGGATCAGACATGGCGGCCGAGGTACATCCAGGCCGTCGGCGAACCGATGGAAGGGACATGAGATGCCAGGACAGTTCATGTGGTTCGACCTGAGCGCTGCCGACGCCGGCCAGGCGCGCGAGTTCTACAGCGCCATGTTCGGCTGGGCGGTCGCCCCGGCCGAGAGCGCCGGGCCGTACCATGCGTGGATCACCGACGGGCAGCAGCCATGGGCAGGCATCACGCAGGCAACCACGGCAGACGGCGCCGGCTGGCTGCCCTACGTGCTGGTGGAGGACCTGGACGAGGCGGCCAAGCGGGCGGTATCGCTGGGCGCTACCGTGATCGCCGGCCCGGCGGACGGGCCGGCCGGCGCGTCGGTGACGATAGCCGACCCGGGCGGGGCCCGCCTCGCATTGTTCAAGCCGCACGCCGGCCAAGGCTGACGGCGCCTCCCGGCGGCCGGAAACCGTCCTGGACGCGACCCGGCCGCCGGCCGGCCCGTTCATAAAAGAAGGAACCTGGAGGGTAGCCGTGGCTTACGACGAGGACCTGGCCGACCGGGTCAGGGCAGTGCTCCCGCCCAGCGCGGCGGTGACCGAGCGGCAGATGTTCGGCGGCCTGGCGTTCCTGCTCGGCGGCCACATGTTCTGCGGCATCGTCAAAGACGCCCTCATGGTCCGCCTCGGCCCCGAGGGCGCAAGCCGGGCCCTGGGACAGCCGCACGTCCGGCCGATGGACTTCACCGGCCGGCCCATGAAGGGCATGATCTTCGTCGACCCCGAGGGCCTGCGCGGTGACGCGCTGCGCCAGTGGGTCGACGCCGCCGCCGGCTACGCCGGCGACCTGCCGCCCAAGCCGGCCGCGCCCGCCCGCAAGCGCCGGTGACGCCGAGAGTCGCCACCCTCCGTTCGGGAAGGGACAGCAGATCCATCCGGAACGAAAGCGGGTGACTGCCTCGCCAGCCGACCCCGCTGACGGCCCTGATGTGCCCTGCCGGCAGGAGCATGCGCTGCGGCTAGCGCGCCCGCACTGCTGGTCGGCGCAGCCGGAGACGACCAGGGGATCAGCCCGCAGCCGCGTGCCGACGTCACAAGCGGGCGCGGCTGTCCTCTTCTGCGTTACTGCCGGCCCATGGCGCGCTGGAGCCGGTCCCCGCTCAGGAAGGTCGCGGGGCAAGCAGGGCGCGGAGCGCGCTAAGGGCGGCGGGCACGTCGAGGCCGGGGTCGAGCCGCGCATGCAGCAGCAGCCCGTCGCCGACCGCGCCGAGCAGGGTGGCGATCGCGTCGGCCGGGGCGCCGTCGAAGACGGCGCCGCGCTGCTGCTCGGCACGGACCGCGGCGATCATCAGCTCGCGGTACCGGGCGAGCATCGCGCCCATCCGCTCCCGCAGTGCCGGGTCGCGCTCGGCCTCGCCCATCGCCTCGAACATCAGCCGGGACAGCACCGGGTCGATCGCGTCTGGGTCGGCCACCTCGGCTGCGATAAACCCGATCAGGTCCTCCACGCCGGCCAGCGCCGCGAACTCGTCCTCCGGGACGGCCCGCGCGAACGCGAACATCGCCGCCTCGGTCAGCAGTTCCTGCTTGCCGCGGAAGTGGTAGCTGACCGCGCCGTGCGGCAGGCCCGCGCGCTCGGCGACCGCCCGGGTAGTCACCCGCCCCCAGCCGAGTTCGGCGATCAGCTCCGCGGCCGCCGCCATCAGCTTCTCCCGGGTCGGCGCGGACGCAGCTGTCCGCCCGGCCTGTCCATCTGAATTGTCCATATGGCCCAATCGTATTAGCCTGATCGCGTGAACTCTAGAACACCCAAAATTACCGGCGACCTCGCCATCGAGACGGACGGCCTGGTCAAGACCTTCGGCGCGACCCGCGCAGTCGACGGCGTGAGCCTCACCGTTCCTCGCGGCTGCGTCTACGGCGTCCTCGGCCCCAACGGGGCCGGCAAGACGACCACGATCCGCATCCTTGCCACGCTGCTGCGCCCCGACGGCGGCAGCGCCCGCGTGCTGGGCCGCGACGTCGTCCGCGAGGCCGCCGCCGTGCGCAGGCTGGTCAGCCTCACCGGGCAGTTCGCGTCCGTCGACGCCGACCTGACCGCCGAGGAGAACCTGGTCCTGCTCGGCCGCCTGCTCGGCTACTCCCGGCGCCGGGCCAGGCGGCGGGCAGGCGAGCTCCTGGCGGCGTTCGACCTGACCGGCGCCGCGCGGCACCAGGCCAGCCGGCTGTCGGGAGGCATGCGCCGCAAGCTGGACCTCGCCGCCAGCATCATCGTCGCTCCCGACCTGTTGTTCCTCGACGAGCCGACCATCGGCCTTGACCCGCGCAGCCGCAGCGCGCTGTGGGAGATCGTCCGCGGCATCGTGGCGGACGGGACGACGGTGCTGCTCACCACGCAGTACCTCGACGAGGCCGACAAGCTCGCCGACCGGATCGGGGTTATCGACCACGGCCGGGTGATCGCCGCGGGCACCCGCGGCGAGCTGAAAGCCTCCGTGGGCAGCGCGGGCATCCGGATCCGGCTGCTCGACCCGGCCCAGCGGGACCGCGCCCGCGACCTGATCGCCGACCACCAGATCACCGTCCGCGACGAGCCCGACCCGGCCGTCTTCTCCGCCCGGATCCCGGCCCAGCAGCGCGCCGAGGCCGCCGGCGAGCTCGCCGCGCACGCGCTCGGCCGGCTTGCCGGCGCCGGGATCGGGGTGAGCGACTTCGCGCTCGGCCAGCCCAGCCTCGACGAGGTCTTCCTCGCGCTCACGGGCACCCACGCCGCGCCGGCGCGGCCGGAACAGCCGCAGCCGGGACCGGCCGGAGCGGAGGCCGTCCGATGACCGCGATCTCATGGCACGAGCGTCCGGCCCCGGCCGGCCCGGCGGCGGCGTCGCTCGCGTTCGCGTGGCGGTCCCTGCTCAAGATCAAGCACGTACCGGAACAGCTGGGCGACGTCATCGGCATCCCGATACTGTTCACGCTGCTGTTCACCTACCTGTTCGGCGGCGCGCTGGCCGGTTCCACGCACGGCTACCTGCAGTTCCTGCTGCCCGGCACGCTCGCGCTTGCCGTCATGTTCGTCACCGTCTACAGCGGCGTCACCCTCAACGCCGACCTCGCCACCGGGGCATTCGACCGGTTCCGGTCCATGCCCATCTGGCGGCCCGCGCCGATCGTCGGCGCGCTGCTCGGAGACATCGGACGGTACCTGCTGGCCGCAGCGATCGTCATCGGGCTCGGCCTCGCGATGGGCTACCGGCCGGCCGGGGGCGCCGCCGGGGTCCTCGCCGCCACCGCGCTCGTCGTGGCGTTCGCCTCGGCCCTGTCGTGGGCCTGGATCACGCTGGGACTGGTCCTGCGCTCGCCGAACGCCGTGATGAGCATCGGCTTCGTCATCCTGTTCCCCGTCACCTTCATGAGCAGCATCTTCGTCGACCCCGCCACCATGCCTGGCTGGCTGCACGCCGTGAGCAACGCCAACCCGGTCAGCCACCTCGTCACCGCCACCCGGACACTGACGGCCGGCACCGCCACCACAGCGCAGGTGCTCTGGCCGGTGGCCGCGGCCGGGGTACTGATCGCGGCCTTCGCGCCGCTCGCCGCCCTGCTGTACCAGCGCAAGTGAAACCCAGCGGCATCGCCCCGCGCTCCGGTAAACGGCGATTCCCTCCGCGGACGGCCGCCTGCCATTCCGATGACCGCGAACTGTCTGACGTTCACGTGGCGACATCCGGCTGCCTCGCGGCCGGCTGCTGGGTCAGCGAAGACGGACAGCCCGTCGTGACGACGGACCAGCGGGAGCCTGAAGCAGGCCGGTGGCAGGGTTCGCCGCCGCGTGCATGCCGGCGTGGACATCGGGTACGCCGAGCGCGAATTGCGGTCTCGCGATCTCGCGAGGTATGCAGGCTCGTCCCCGCCACGGCCGTCCAGTGACGTTCATGAAGCGGACGGCGCCGACGCGGCGGCCGGCCTGGCGCTCGGCACGAGGCCGCGCGCAACGCAGGTCTTCGCCGACAGACTGACCTTTGCGGATTCCTGTCTTCGGTGCCTTCGTTGCCATGCGCAGCCCCATGCCGTAATGAGCGCCTGCCGCTGCCTCTGGGGCTATCTGGGATGCGCTAGCCGACTTCGATGAGGTGGCCGTCTGGATCGCGCATGTAGCAGCGCAGTTCCGGGCCGCGGTCGGATGGCGGTGTCAGGAACTGAGCCCCGCGGTTACGCCACTGCTGGTAGACGGCGTGGATGTCGGCGACGCGGATGTTGAGGAAGCTGCTGACGTGATCGAGGTCGTGCGGCGGCTCCAGCGTCACCGTCGGCTTGTCATCGGTGGGCGGCCCGCCTGCGTTGATGATGATCCAGCCGTTGGCGAGGGCGACGATCGACGGCTCCCCGTCCCGCAGCACCTCGCCGCCGAGCACCTCGGCGTAGAAGCGCTGCGACCGGCCGATGTCGGAGGCGACGATGAAGTGCGCGAGGACGATTCCCTCTGCGGGCGCCGGGAACTTGGCCATCGCTAGCGCTCCAGCATCGGGCGGACCTCGACGGTCCCGCCGAAGCGGGTGACCGGAATCCGGGCCGCGAACGCGGTCGCCGCGTCGAGGCCGGGCGCGTCGTAAACGTAGTAGCCGTCCAGCTCGTTTCCCGCCTCGACGGCGGGGCCGGCGGTCACCTGCGTCGTCCCGTCCTTCACGCCGACCGTCGCCGCCTCGCTCGCGGCCTGGAGCTGGTTGCCGTCGAGCACGCCCGGTGAGCGGCGGATCCCTTCGAATTCGGCGGTCATTTTCTTTTGCTCCTCGGCGGGGAGCGCGCCGATCACCTTGTCAGCGCCGTTGAAGCGGACCTGGAGCAGGAATTTCATCTGATCTCCTTATTTCCCTTGACTAGAGGACTTCGGCTGCCGGTTCGCTGCCGGTCAGCGTGCGTTCCGCGGACGAGGGCTAATCGGCCGGTTCCGGCGCGGGGACCTGGCCGGGGGAGGCGTAGGTGTCGGCTGGGGAGGCGGCGGGCTCGCCGCGGGTGTTGGTGGCGCGAAGCGCGATGACGGCGGCGGCGAGCAGGAAGATCGCGCAGGCGAGCAGGGCGCGGTGGAAGCCTTGCGTGAGCGCGGCGTCCCTGGGGGCGTGCGCGGTGAGCAGCGTGCTGGTGCGGGCGGTGGCGAAGGCGGAGAAGATCGCCAGGCCGAGGGCGGTGCCGAGCTGCTGGGAGGCGCTCAGCATGCCGGCGGCGAGCCCGGCCTTGTCGGCCGGGACGCCGGCGTTGGCGGCGGTGGTGACGGAGACCAGGACGGCGCCGATCCCGATCGCCATGATCACCAGCCCGGGGAGCAGGTTTTCTGGGTATGTGCCGTGGACCGGGATGCGGGACAGGTACCAGACCCCGGCGGCGGCGATCAGCGCCCCGGCGACGATCACCGGCCGGGTGCCGATGCGGGCGAACAACTGTGCGGAGATCCCGGCGGCGACCACGATGCCGGCGGTGACAGGAAGGTAGGCCGAGCCGCTGCGGATAGGGCTGAAGCCGACGACGTTCTGCATGTAGAGGGTGAGGAAGTAAAACACCGACACGAACGCGGCGAACGCGATCATCTGCACAGCATCCGAGGCCGCGAGGCCCTGGACGCGGAAGATGGAGAACGGGAACAGCGGGTCGTGGCGCCGCAGTTCGGCGATGGCGAAAGCGACGAGCAGGACGGCCGCGGTGGCGAGCTCCCCGATCGTGCGGGCACTGCCCCAGCCCTGCTCCGGTGCCCGGACGAGGGCGTAGACCACCAGCAGCATGCCGCCGGTGGCCAGGACCGCGCCGGGGATGTCGAAGCCCGCGGGCCGGGCGGCGGGCCGCCCGCCGGGGACCAGCCGGTAGGCGCCGAAGAGGATCAGCGCGCAGACCGGCAGGTTGACGAACAGCACCCACCGCCATCCCGGTCCCTGGGACAGCACCCCGCCGAGGAACACCCCGGCCGCGGCGGCCAGGCCTGAGATCGCGCCCCAGACGCCGAGCGCCCGGTTACGGTCGTCGCCGGAGTTGAAGCTCGTCGTCAGGATCGACAGGCCAGCCGGCGCCATCAGCGCCGCGCCGGCGCCCTGCCCGAGCCGGGCGCCGACCAGCATGCCCGCGCCGGTGGCCAGGCCGCCCGCCAGCGAGCAGGCGGCGAACACTGCGGTGCCCGTCACGAGCATCGGCGGCGCCCGAGCAGGTCCCCGGCCCGGCCGCCGAGCAGCAGCAGCCCGCCGTAGGTGACCAGGTAGCCCGACAGCACCCACTGCAGGCCCTGCGCCGAGAAGCCCAGGTCACGGCGGATCGATGGCAGGGCGACGTTCATGATCGACGAATCGACGACATCGAGGAACTGCGCCGCGCACAGCAGCAGCAGGAGCAGCCTGCCGCGGCGGGTAGCCAGGAACGAGGCGGGCGGGGCGGTCACGAGGGTCAGCCTCCACGACTGGACGGATTAGTACAGTCCGAGGCTAACAGTAAGTGGACGATTTAGTACAGAGTCAGGCGAGGTGCGCTCGCACCTGCCCGAGCCCCGCGTCTACCGCGATCCGCAGCGGCGCCATGTCCTTGCGGACCTGGCTGAGCACCATCCCGCCCTCGATGCTGGCCAGCAGCCCCGTGGCCAGCACGGCGGGCGCGGTGTCCGCCCGCAGCTCGCCCCGCTGGCGCATCCGCTCGAGCGCGCCGGCCAGCAGCCGTTCCCAGGCGTCGAACCCGGCGGCGGCCTGCAGCCGCGCGTCCTCGTTGCGGCCGGCGACCTCGGTCGCCAGCGTCCCGATCGGACAGCCAGGGATGCCCGACTGCTCGAACCCGGTCATGAACCCGGCCAGCGCCTGCTCCAGCCCGGCCAGCGACGACACCCCGCCCAGGGCCTCTGTCAGCCCGGCCACCACCTGCCCGCAGCGGAACCCGACCGCCGCCGCCGCCAGCTCATCCCGGCCGCGGAAGTAGTGGTAGAACTGGCCCTTTCCCGCACCCGCCGCCGCCAGCACCTCATCCACGCTGACGGACGCGATCCCGCGCTCGGCGAACAGCTCCGCGGCCCGCTCCACGATCCGCTCACGGCTGGCGCGCCCGCGCCTGGTCATCGGCTCACCCGGCATGCAGCCCATGCTAGCGCCGGAATGTACCAGGCAGTCCAGTGCGTCACGTCCCGCCACGAGCTGAGGGCCGTCCATCGCATGGGGCCGGGCCTGCCGGACCTTTAGCCGGGGGGGATCGAGCAGGCAGTCAGCTCGCGCGGCCGGATTCGAGGGCGACCACGGGCAGCCGGGGACTGGCAGCGCCGCTGCCGCCGAGGATGTCCCGCAGGACAGGTTCCATGGCTGCCCACGCACGCGGGTGGGTGGCCGCGTAATCGGCCAGCACAGCAACCACCTCCGCTGGCGGAAGGACGCGGGCCACAGCGGCGGCCGGCTTATGGCTTAGCGCGCAGACCCGCACCCACGGCTCGGCGCGGGATCCGGCCGCCGTTGTCGGCGACCGCGATCATCACCTCCGGTACCCCGTGGCCGCGGGCTTCGCGGGCGAACAGGTAGATCAGCGGCCTGTAGAGCAGGCCGCCGGTCGCGCGGATCAGCACGAAGAACGCCGGTCCCAGCCAGGAGAGGTGCCCGCTTGGGACGCGCCCGGCCTGACCGAACTCGGCGTGTCCGGTGGCCAGCCAGGTGAAGAAGCTGATCAGGTACCGGAACGCCACTGCGCCGAGCCCCGACCCGGCCCCGTCAGCAGCGCGAGCAGGAACAGGCCGCCGGGGCCCGCCCGCAGCCACGCGGCTGCCTGCGCTGGCTTGTCCCGCCAGTCGCACCTCCGCCAGGGTAAGCCGCGCGGGGCTATGCCGGGCGCTCGGCCCGGACCAGGGTGTCGATCGCGGTGCGCTCGCCCTCGGGCGTCCGCACGGGCCGCATGACCTGTTCTGCCCGGCGGATGGCCAGGCTGTCCAGTTCCGCGGTGACCGCCGCGGGGGTGTAGAGCCGGCCGGGGTCCTGCGGGCCGCCGTGGCCGCGGGTGATGTTGTCGCGGTGGTGGCCGATCACCAGCAGGTGCCGCCCGGCGCGACCGCCGCGGCCGCAGTGCGGAAGACGCGCGCGAGGCTGGCGGACGGCAGGTGAATGTACGCGATGAGTACCAGGTCGTAGCCGCCGGGCGCGGGCTTGTAGTCCAGCAGGTCGGCCTGCACCCAGTCCACGCTTACCCCGCGTTCGGCGGCCAGCCGGCTTGCCCGGGCCAGGCCGGCGGCGGAGAAGTCCACGGCCGTAACCTGCCAGCCGCGTTCCGCGAGCCAGATCGCGTTGCGTCCTTCGCCGGTCCCCAGGTCGATCGCCCGCCCGGCTGCCAGTGCGGTTACTTCCGCGGTGACGAAGCGGTTCGGGCCGGCGCCCCAGACCAGGTCCGTCCCGAGTAGCGCTGGTCCCACGCTGCCTGTTCTGTGGTCTCCGCTGTCCCTCCCGGTTCGCGCTCAGGCGAGCGACAGGAATAGCCTCTGGAGTTGCGCGCGATCGGCGTCACTTGCCTCGTCGCCGTTGAGCGCGCACTGCTGCAGGCCGGTCGCGATGATCTGGAAGCCGGCGCGGTCGAGGGCCCGGGACGCCGCCGCGAGCTGCGTCACCACGTCTGCGCAGTCGCGTCCCTCCTCGATCATCTTGATGACCCCGCCGACCTGGCCTTGCGCCCGCTTGAGCCGCCTGAGCACGCTGGCCATCGTCTCGCTGTCCACGTCCATGCCGGCTCCCTCGGGGGTGGCGCACCCGGCGCGCGGATCCGGGTGCCTAACTCGATTATCCAGGGTTCACTATACCCGACGGGGTATCGGTCGGGCGCGGGACCAATGGCGGGCAGGGGTGACCTGTGGCCGCCGCGCGGCCCGGGCGCCCCGGTCGATGCTGTAGTCACAGGGCTGTCAACGGAAGGAGCAGGCGATGGGTTACGGCAAGGATGTCCTGGAGGAGCTTCGGGTGCCGTCCCGCGAGCTGCGGCACGCGATCCCGCAGGTGTACGCGGGCTACAAGCAGCTCTATGACTCGGCGCTGGCCGCGGGCGCGCTGGACGTGCGCACCAAGGAGCTCATCGCGCTGGCGATCGCGGTCAGCAAGGAGTGCGACGGGTGCATCGCCGCGCACGCCCACGCTGCGGTCCTGCACGGCGCGACCCCGGCGCAGGCGGCGGAGGCGATCGGTGTCACCTTCCTGATGAACGGCGGCCCGGCCACCGTGTACGGCGCGCGGGCGTTCGCCGCGTTCCGGGAGTTCTACGCCGAGCACGCCGCTCAGCATGACGGGCAGCAGCCTGTCGCCAGCTGACGTATACCCCCTGGGGTTCGCAGTACCGCGCCTGCCGCTGGTGACGTCCGGCGAACGCACCGGGTTCTGGTGTTCACCACCCCGGCAGCGCCCAACCGGGGGAGCGCCGCCACGTTCCCGTTCGGCTAGGCCGGATTCCGCGCGCCAGCCACCGTCGGCCGTCTTCTCCCGGGCGTTCCCCGGGGCCGCCCGGATGGCGCCCCGGTCGGCCCCGTCACGGGGTGAGTTCGGCGAGCGCGCTCGCGAGCCGCCGCCCGACCTCGTCGGCCACGGGCTTGAGCTCGGGCCGGCCGGTCAGCGTGACCATGACCTGCGGGTCCAGGGCCTCTACGACGGTCTCGTCACCGGTGGCGCGGACGACGACGTTGCAGGGCAGCAGTAGCCCGATGCTGCGGTCGATGCCGAGTGCCTGGTGCGCGAACGGCGGGTTGCAGGCGCCGAGGATGATGTAGTCCTCCATCTGCTCGCCGAGCTTTGCCCGCAGGGTGGCGGTGACGTCGATCTCGGTTAGCACGCCGAATCCCTGCCCGGCGAGGGCTTCGCGGACCCGGGCGACCGTGTCCGCGAACGGCGCCCGTACTGTGATGTTGGTGCCGTAGCTCACCGGCTCGCCCCTTCCTGCGCGGCGAGCTTGGTGCGGATGTCGTCCATGTCCAGGTCCCGGACGGCCTGGATGACCTTCTCCAATGCGGCCGCGGGCAGCGCGCCGGGCTGGGAGAAGACCAGGATGCCGTCCCGGAAGGCCATCAGCGTCGGGATCGAGGTGATCCGCGCTGCCCCGGCCAGCGCGGGCTGGGCCTCGGTATCGACCTTGCCGAACGTGATGTCCGGGTGCTTGCCGCTGGCGGCCTGGAAGACGGGCGCGAACATCCGGCACGGACCGCACCAGGACGCCCACCAGTCAACGAGCGTGATCCCTGGCTTGGTGACGGTCTCTTCGAACGTGTCCTCGGTCAGCGCGACGGTACTCATCCTTCACTCCTTTGGTTCCCGTGGCATCCAGTGATACCCCCCTGGGTATAACGCAAGGCGGGCCGAGGCATTCCCGGGCCTGCGGCCGGCCGAGGGCAGAGACGGCGCGGAGCGCCTGGTGCAGGTTCACGCCCGGACCGGGATCCAGGCCAGCCGCGGCTGGCGCTCTCCGCGGTGACGGTCAGCTCCCTGAGCACCCCGGAGACCGGCGGTCGCGCCGGTCACCGAGGAGTCAGGCCGGTTCAGCGCGCGCCGGCAGCACAGGACGGAATAATCACGGCCTGTATTTGCCTATACCCGTTGGGGTATATGTGATCACTATCGGTGGTCACGCGATAGCCAGGAGGCGCGTGATGAGGCCAGATGCAGTCGCAGGGACCGGCTCTGACGGGCACCACGAGTACCTGCGCACCAGTTGCGGGCGGGATCTCACGGTAGGCAGGCTCGCCCTGGGCGGCGCCCGTCATCCCGCCGCGCGGGTCTTCGTTGACCTGGGGCAGTGCCCCGGCTGCGAGGGAACCGGGTGGGCGGGTCTCACCGTAGCGGAGGCCCGGCAGTTCGCCCGGGCGGTACTGGCGCAGGCGGCCGCTGCCGAACGGGAATGCCGGGCGCGTGCGGCAGCGGGTGCAGTCCGGTGGCCGGCAGCGTCCTCGTAGCCGAGGACGGGGAGATCCGGGAACTGCCGCGCCGGGGACAGGACTGACGCGGCGCCTGCGAACGCCGCCAGGAACAAGCCCACCGGGAGGCCGAACGAGCCGAAGCCGACCGCTACTGGCGCCACACCTGGAAACGCACCGAAGGCCCCGCCCGCAGCCGACCAGCTCGAGACGAATGACCGGCAATAAAGGCAGCCGCCCGAGTCATCACCTGTCTATCGGACCATGACCTCTTCCGTGTCAGGGAAGGAAGACATCCAAGTCGATAACACAGAAGGCAGTCTGACCAGTGGTTTTATCCTCCCCTAACCTCCAGCATCCCCCACTAGGTAAAGGGCTCCTGGCGCACGGATGGCGCACCAACGGGAACGCAGGAAGCGGGCTCGACCTGCGTGATGCATGGTGCCCGCCTGCGGCGAGTGGGTCGCGAAACATGGAACCGGATCTCCACGCGCACGTCGCCGCGTGCGCTGCCGCTGGTTTCATGCTGTGGCTAACGCATCAGGTGCACCAAGTCGCGATGGCGGTCGGTTTGGGCCGGCAGTGGCCTCGGCAGGAGGCAGCGGAACCGACCATGATCATCAGATGATGCGCGCGTGTGATGCTTTGGAAATTCATGCATCAAGAGTGACCGATGAGTCGATCAAGATCATTTAGCGCAAAGGGGTTAGAGCTCCCGCATAGCGGGAGCTCTACCGGACTAGGATCATCATCACCCACCTTCCGGTTGAGCCGGGCGAGGCCGACCAGGTATTGCGGCTAGGACAGAAGGTATCCAGCCGAGCGGCGGCCTAAGTGTCTGCCCGCCTCGGCCGGGGTGCGCGAGTCGGGAGCCGTACTGCACAAGGAGGTGGGTTGTGCGTCCATTGATCGTCCGAGCTCTGACGCTGTCGGCTGCCACCGCGGCCGGGCTGGCCCTGGCGGTGGTCGCCACCGGTCCGCGCGCAGGTGCCGCGACGGCCCGGCCAGCCGTCGTCACGCCCGCCGTGCTCGGGCCCGTGCTCGGCTACGTGGCCAACAGCGGCTCGGATAGCGTCACCCCGTTCATCCCCTCGCTGAACCAGCCCGGCCCGCCGATTCCCATCGACGGCAGCCCGACGGCCATGATCGCCCCGCCGAACGGGCAGTACGTCTGGGTGGCGAGCTCCCGCGGGTTCACGGCGATCGGGACCCACTCCAACCAGGCCAGCGGCCTGATCCCGGTCCCGGGCGGGGTAGGCAGCATGGCTTACCACAACTCCGTCTGGGTGACCGCCGGCCACCCGCTGGCGAACCGCACCGAGGTCATCCCGGTCTCCGAGACCGGGATGACGGCGGGCTCGCCGGTCACGTTCGCGCCGGGCCCCGGCGCGGGCCCGGCCCCGTTGGTGTACGGGCGGTACACCATGAACTTCTACGCGGGCAGCGCCCTGGGCGTGGTGACCGAGATCCTCCCGCACAGCGGCAGGATCGGCCGGGTCATCCCGTTCGGCGTCAAGGACCCGCACGGGACCGCCCACCTCGCCGTCAGCCCGGACGGCCTCATAATGTACGCCTGGATCACTGACCCGGCCCGGACCTCGACCACGGTGACCCCGATCAGACTGGACACCGGCAAGGCAGGCAAGCCGGTCACCGTCGGCCAGGGCCCGCAGGCGATCCTGTTCTCGGCGGACAGCCACACGGCGTGGGTGCTGAGCAGCGGCGCGGGCCCGGTGACGTCCGTGCACGCCAAGGTAACGCCGGTCAGCGCCTTCACCGGGAAAACCGCCCCGCCGATCAGCCTGGGCCCCACTGCGTCCGATGCCTGGATGTCGATGACGCTGGACGGCAGGAAGCTCTACGTCAGCGTCCGCTGGGCCGGGAAGCACGCCAACTCGCTGTTCTCGATCAGCACCGCGACGCACACGATCTTCAAGGAGATCCGGACGAGCTACCCCGGCCCCGTCGCGTTCACCCCGGACGGCAAGACGGCCTTCGTCATTGACGGCGGACCCGGCCTCGGCCAGGGCGCCGTGGTATCGGTGACCACCGCGACCGATGCCTACCACCCGGGATTCGTGGTCGGCGAGGGCCCGGTCGCGATCGTGGTCCTCCGCCAGGGGAAGGCACAAACCGGGTGAGTGACCACCCGGGGCTGCGCTCGTTCGGGCGGCCGAACGCGGTCATCCGCCAGTTCGACTTCCGGGCGGCCCGGAACGACGTTCGGGGCGATCGGGTGGGAGTCGCTCTGCCGGTCGGCGGCCGGGCGGCGCCGCCGAGCGCGGCGGGCCGCGCGGCCTTCTCTTCCTCGGTGTCCTTGGGCAGCCCTTAGGCGGACTGCAAAAGCTGACTCGACTTCACCTAAAACTACCTTCCGCACGCTTGATCCGGCTCAATCCCCTGGCGAACATAACTGGTGCCGGGGCTCTGGCCGCAATCGAAGCACTGGCCGTCCTGCAAGGTGGCGATGCCGTCCCGCAGTGCCTTCGGCGGGGTGACGGGGCGGGATAACAGCTTGGGTCACTAGCTGCCGAAGCTCATGGTTAGCGGCCTGGCAGCGTTGAGCGCACCAGAGCCCCGCCGCACCAGCCTAGCCTCGAAGCAGAAGTTGCCTTTTGCGTTGGGGGCGTGAACGCGCTAAAACTGCTGGTCAGCGGCCATTGGCGAGTTTTGGCACAGCAAGGCGTTTCGCGGATGGGTCCCTACCTCACCACTGCCCGGCACGGCGCACGTGGATCCGGGCTAAGTGTGCAAATCGCCGCATCCAAGCGGGATCTCGGTCACGCACCGCCACGAGATCTGAATCCTCAGGCCGGCTGGGCGCCGGCGCTCATCTGTTGGGTGAGCTTGAGCATTTCTTCGACGTGGCGGATCTCGGCGATCTTTCCGTCGGCAACGCGCATGATGTCGATGCCCTCGATGGAGACTTCATTGCCGCTGGCGTCGAACCCGAAAGCTTCTCCGCTGTGAGTCGCGGTCATCTGCCAGTGAAGGACCACCCAGCCGCCAGAAAGCTCAAGGTGAAACAGGACCCGGTGCTGCGTACCGGTGAATCCGTCGCGCACCGCGGCTATCAGCGTTCGCATGCCGTCGATGCCCGAGGCAGTGCCAGGAGCGGTGTTGTGGTCGATGAGATCGGGCGCGAACACCTCGTCGGCCCCGGCGACGTCGCCGGTGTCGTAGAGTTCCAACTCCCGAAAGGCGACTCGCAAGGCGGCGGAGGTGGTCGAGCGCACCATCTCGCTTGCGGTGTTCGCGGAACCGATCGTGGTCATGGGGTCCTCCGTGGGGTGTCGTGGGCTGTAAATTCATGCGGCTTTCCGGCGCGTCGGCGCGTCGGCGCGCCTGGACCGGGTCGTGGCCGGCGTGGGAGGCGATCCGGGCGCTGCCGGAGACCGGCGTCAACCCGGAGAGCACCTCGGGTTCCAGGCCTGCCAGAAAAGGCAGCGGGTCAGCGCACGCCTGCCGTATCGAGCAGGGCAGCCACGGTGGGCGCGATGAGCCCGGTGAGGGTGTCGGCTCCGATCCCCGCGCGGGCACTGGCGCCGTCGAAGACCACGCTGAGCTGCCGGGCCAGCAGGCCCGGATCGCTCGCGCCGCCCTGTTCGGCCTCGGAGCGGAAAAAGCCTGTCAGGTTTTCCTTGACCTGGCGTGCCACCCGGCTCGCGGGGTGGCTCTGGTCTTTGAGTTCGATCTGCACCGCCAGGTACCGGCAGCCCCGGAACTCGGGTGCGCCCGCCTGCAACTCCACCTGTTTGAAGACGTGCAGGATCCGCTCGCGGGGGGAACGGCCATCGCCAGCCGCAGGCAGGAGCGTCGCCACGTAGGCGGAGGCGCTCCGCTCCAGGCTTGCCGCCAGCAGTTCGTCCTTGCTGTCGAACAACTGGTACATGGAGCGCTTCGACACCCCCGCCGCCTTGCACAGCGCCTCGATGCCGATACCGACACCGTCTCGGTAGGTGAGCGTGGCCGCTGCCTCCAGCAGCCGCTCTCGGGGACTCGGCTTCGCCTCGGTGGTCATGCTGCGAGGATAACCCGGTTCCGGCGAAATGAAAACCGATCGGTTTTCAGTTGCCGGAGCCCTCCATCACCGTGGGGCGAACCGATCGCAGCACAGGAGCCTTCGAGGCCCCGGACCGGGTAAGTGGCTGCGCTGAGACGCTCCGCACGGACCTCCCTGGTTGATGTGCTGGTCCACGGTCGCGATGAGCCGCATAGTCCCGGTGGAGCCGAAGCATGTCCGCCGACGGAAGGGCACTCTTTCGTCATCCCGAACGGACCGGGGTGACTGCGGTCGGCCGACAGGTTCCGGATCGGGTGAGACGGCGGAGTTGGGTGGCGGTCTCCAGGCCGTGGTTGCTCACGCTGTCTCGCGGCTGGCCAGTCGTCGCCCCGTTGCGTGGCCGGCCTGGACCGGCTCGGCCAGGCCTGCCGCGGTTGAGGTCCTCGAGCGCCAAGCTGACGTTCTCGCGGGTTCCGGGCAAGTGCGCCCGATCCGCCGGGAGGCTCAGCGGACGGATGCCTGCCCGGTGCTGTCGCTGTCGTCGATGCCGTTGTCCCTGCCGTTCGGCGGTACGGCGACGAGGCGGTCGCGGGTCACCGGCCCTTCGCAGTGCTGGCAGGTGAGGTCGACTTTCAGGGGCTGCCCGCAGCCGTGCAGGAACTCGACCGCGGGCTGGCCCACGGCCCATTTGTCGCCCCATTGCCGCAGTGCGAGCAGCACAGGGAACAGTTCGCGGCCCGCCTCGGTCAGGTGGTACTCGAAACGCGGGGGATGCTCGCTGTACCGCCGTCGTTCGATGATGCCGGCGCTTTCCAGCTTGCGCAGCCGGTCGGCGAGCATGTCCCGGGACGCGCCGGTGTAGGCGGCGATCCGGGCGAACCGGTGCACACCGTAGCCGATCTCCCTGATGGCCAGCAGCGACCACCGCTCGCCAAGGATGTCGAGGGCCGCCGCGACCGAGCACGGCCTGACACCGAGGGGCTGGTCGGCCATGACGACCTGTCCGCTGTGTTCGCTCATCAGGCACGCCTCCAGTTGAGTCAGTTGCCTTTTCCAACAGACTACCGCTAGCATCGGCAACTAGTTGGTTGGAAATCACAACATACTGGAGAGCTGTGCGATGACTACCCAGGAACCCGCCCCGCCCAGGGCGCGTCCAGCACCGGCCGCGGATCCGTCGCCGCCCGCCCGGCCAGGGGAACCCGCGGCGGGAAAGCGGGCGGCCCGGGTGCTCGCCCTCGGCAGCCTCAGCGTCTTCGTGGTGTTCCTGGACACCACGGTCGTGAACGTGGCCTTCGAGACGATCAGCCGGAGCTTCGGCACCACGGCGGGGCACCTGTCCTGGGTCCTGAACGCCTACAACCTGGTGTTCGCCGCGGTGCTCATCCCAGCGGGACGACTGGCCGACCGGTACGGCCGCAAGCGGCTGTTCCTGGCCGGGCTGGGCGGCTTCGCCGTGTTCAGCGCGCTGTGCGGCGCCGCCCCGGACGCCGGGGTGCTGACCGCGGCCCGCGCGCTGCAGGGTGCCTTCGCCGCGCTGGTGGTACCGAGTTCGCTGGCCCTGGTGCTGCCCGAGTTCCCCGCGGCCCGGCGGCATGTCGCCATCGGCACCTGGGGCGCGATGGGAGCCGCAGCCGCCGCCCTCGGCCCCACCCTGGGCGCGCTGCTCACCGAGTACGCGTCATGGCGCTGGGTATTCCTGATCAACGTCCCGATCTGCGCCCTGATCATCTTCTTCGGACGGCGCGTGCTGCACGAGTCCCGGGAGCCGCGGTCCGCCGGCATCCCCGACCCGGCCGGGACGCTGCTGATGGCGGCCATCCCGGCGCTGCTGAGCTTCGCCATCATCGAAGGACCCTCCTGGGGCTGGTCAACCCCCTGGGTGGTCAGCGGGTTCGCGGCCGCCGCCGGGCTGCTGCCCGTCTTCTTGTGGCGCTCGGCGACCGCGGCGCGGCCGGCGATGGACCTCGCGCTGTTCAAAGTCCGCCAGTTCCGCCTGGTCAACGCGGCCACGCTGCTGTTCGCCGCCGCCTTCTACGGCATGCTGCTCAGCAACACCCTCTTCCTGCAGACCGTCTGGCACTATTCCGTCCTGCGGGCCGCGCTCGGCGCCACCCCCGCCCCGCTGGTGGTGGTCGCGATAGCCCGGCCGGCCAGCAAGCTGGCCGCCAGGATCGGGCACCGTCCCGTGCTCCTGGCCGGCGCCCTCGCCTGGGCCGCCGGAGCGGTCCTGTTCGCGCTGTTCATCGGCCGCTCGCCGGACTGGGCCAGCCGCTGGCTGACCATCAGCCTGCTCACCGGGGCCGGCATCGGCCTGACGCTGCCCGTCCAGTCGGGCGCCGCCGTCGCGTCGCTGCTCCCCGCCCGCCTGGCGCTCGGCTCGGCGGTCGCCTCCAGCTTCCGGCAGCTAGGCGCAGTGCTCGGTGTCAGCATCTTCGTCGCGATCTTGGCCACCTCAGCCCCGGCGCAAGCGCTCACGGCCTACCACCGGGCCTGGTGGGTGTTCGCCGCCCTGAGCGTCGCCAGCGGCGCCGCGGTGATCGTCCCGCGGCTGCGCCGGATCACCTGACAAGCACTCGTTCCGATCCGCAGTACGCGGCTGCGAGTTTGAAAACTAGACTCACTAGGAGCATCGGATGGCTACCGCGCGACGCCGAGGGGCGACCGTCAGATTCCAGGCTTACGGCGAAGCTGGCTGCGCACCCGTCGGTGCAGGCCGTACTCGCCCGGCGCAGGGCCGGTGACGCCGCGGGCCAGCCGGCGGTGATCGACGCGGCCGGGCTGCGCGAACTGTGCCTTGCGGCCGGTGCGGACGACGCGGCCGCGGTCAGCCTGGACCACCCCGGCCTGGCCGGCGAGCGCGAGCACGTACAGTCCGCACTGCCCGGCGCCCGTACCCTGATCGCCATGGCGGTCCGGATGAACCGCGACAACTGCCGCTCCCCGGCCCGCAGCGTGGCCAACCAGGAGTTCCACCAGGCCGACGAGCAGGCCAACCGCGCCGCCCGGGCACTGCAGGACGCCGGCTACCGCGCGCTCAACCCGTCGGTTGGCTTCCCCCAGGAGATGGACCGCTTCCCCCGGGAGCGGACCTGGGCAGTGGCGCACAAGACGGTCGCGGTGGCCGCGGGGCTCGGCTTGATGGGCCTGCACCGCAACGTCATCCACCCGAAGTTCGGCAGCTTCGTGCTGCTGGCCACCGTCGTGGTGGACGCCGAGGTGGGCGAGTACGGGCAGGCGCTGGAACAGCCCCTGCATCGACTGCAAGTTGTGCGTCGCCGCCTGCCCGGTCGGCGCCATCGGCAAGGACGGGGAGTTCGACGGGCTCGCTTGTACCATGCACAACTACCGTGAGTTCATGAGCGGGCACCGACCGGGCGCAGACCGTGGCCGGCAGCCAGGACGCCGCCGACTACCGCTCCCGGGTCACCGATTCTGAAAACGCCTCCATGTGGCAGAGCCTGACCTCTTCCCCCGGCTACAAGTCCGGCTACTGCCTGGCCGTCTGCCCCGCCGGCGAGGACGTCCTCGGCCCGTACCTGGAAGACCGCAAGACCTTCATGGACACCGTGCTGCGACCGCTCCAGGACAAGAAGGAGACCCTCTACGTCCTGCCGGGCTCACATGCGCAGGAATACGCCCGGCGCCGCTTCCCCACAAGCCCGTCAAGGAAGTCACCGGCGGCTGGCAGCCCCCGGCGAAACGCCCCGCATCCGCCTGACCCGGTGCACTCTGTTACGCGGGCGGATGCCCTGGAGAGCGCGGTCCCGGTTCAGTGCCAGGCCAGCCCGTCTGGGTCTCCGGGCGTGCGATGATCTTCGGCTTGCGGGCCCAAGCTGCTCTTCTTGACCGTATCGAGTGCCGTGTCGCAGCGAAGTGAGCCGGTTGCGTGCCCGGCTTAAGGGCACGCTCACGCGGCGCCTGAGGCGAACCCAGGCGCTTGCCATTTGAAAACCGATCGGTGTACTCTGCTAGAAACCGATCGGTTTCCAAGGTCCATCGCCCACGGGCACCGGCGCAGCGTCAGCCGGCCGGTGTCGTTGATCGCCAGGCTGATGCGCAGATCAGTCCCGAACGCGCCCGCGTCCATCGCGTACCTACTCAACCTCTGGAGTCAAAGCGATGCCTTCTCATGCCACCTCCACCATCTTCGTCATAGGCGGCACAGGGGCTCAAGGGATACCCGTCATCCGCGATCTCGTCGCCGACAAGAAGTACTCCGTGCGGGTCCTCACCCGGGATCCTGCCTCCCCCCGAGCCCAGGCCCTCCTCGCGCTCGGCAACGTCTCCATCCTCGAAGGATCGTTCGCCGACGAGGACGTGCTGCGCGAAGGATTTCGCGGCTGCGACGGGGCATTCATCAACATCGACGGGTTCAACACCGGCGAGAAAACCGAGACCTACTGGGCCATCCGCAGTTACGAGATAGCGATTGAGGAAGGAATCAAGTTCTTCGTCTACGGAAACCTCGACTACGTCCTCAAGAAATCGGGCTACGATTCCAGATTCCGCACCGGTCACTAAGCGGTCTTCACTTCAGGTCCCTATATTGAGATGGCGATCTCGCCGCTCACGCCCATGACTCCCAGCATCGAGGACGGTGTCGTCACGTGGCGGGTCCCGCTCGGCGAGGGAGCCGTTCCCCACGTGGCTCTCGATGATTGCGGATTCTACGTTCGCTGGCTCTTCGACCATCCAGAGCTGGCTAATGGCATGGACCTCGAAGTCGCTATCGAACATGACCTATGCCGATATGGCTGCGGCATTCGAGAAGGTCACCGGGCATCCGGCACGGTACGTCGACACTGACCTGGACACGTACTGGAACAGTCCGGACCTGAAGGGGCTTGCTGATCACCCTGCCGGATACAACGCCGATCCCAATGACAAGAGCACCATGAGCTTCCGCGACAATTTCACGGGCTTCTGGAATATGTGGAAACACGGAATCATCACCAGGGATTACGCCCTGCTCGACGAAATTCACCCCAACAGGATCAGAAGTGCCGAGCAGTGGTTCCGCCGGGAAGACCGGCTCGGAAGGGAACTAGGCAAGGGTAGTCTCTGGGAGAGGGTCCAGCCGGAGAACTGGAGCGTAGACTCTGCGATTCTTAAGAGCAGTGCTGATTTCAGGACGGGCAGGTTGTAAACGGGTGAGCGGCATGGCGGCTCAGTGTCAATACCCGAAGGCCGTGAGCTGGCCGTGCCCGGGACGACGGTCGCTGGTGCGCGGCGGTGCCCGGCCAAATTACCACCCCCACAGCCGGCCGCCGGCGACGACCGGGCTGCCGGTGACCGCCCGCATGCCGGCGCGCCGCAGCAAGTCCGTCATCGACCCAGGCGCACCGGCGAACCGCGTGTCCCGCGCTGGCCGGCCGGCGCGCAGCACCGACTCGGCGATGCCCTCCCCTTCCACCGCCAGCCGCCTGCCGGTGACTGCGGGCATCCCGGTGCCGCTCCAGCCGCCGAGCACGGTCGCGGTGCCGTCGGTCTCGTATCGCAGAACCACCGCGATGCCCGCCGCCGACAGCCGTGCCAGTTCCTCGGCCACCGCACGGTAGATCTCCTCCGGGGCGGCGGCCCTGGCCACCAGCGCGGCGACCCGCTGCAGCGCGGCCTGCTCGCCGGCCAGCCGTCCGGTTTCTTCGCACCCGGCGCGCTCCCGGTGCGAGGGCGCTGAACAGTCGCCTCAGCGGCGGGTCATCAGAGTCATCTTCCTCGCGGGATGTCACCGGGGTTTCTTGACGGCTGAGTTCCAGCGGCCGAGGTGAGGAGCTGCTGTCGCTCTGCGGTGGCGGCGGCGCCCGGGCGGGCGGGGTTGGGGAACTGAGTGCGGACGAAGGCGTCGAAGGCGGGTGCGGGCAGCCATCGGCGGAGGGCGAACAGCGCGCGGGCGAGGGTTCCGACCTGGTAGCGGGCGCGGGGGTGGCGGGCGGTGGCGGCGCGGGCGATCGCAGCGGCGACGTCGTCGGCGCTGACCGCGAGGCGTCCGGCCATATTGCGGGGCGGCCCGGTGTAGGTGCGCGCATACCAGTCAGCTAGATCCGCGTAGAAGCCGGCGTAGGATTCGCCTCCTTGGTTCTCGGCCCACGCGATGTTGGCATGGAGGCTGGTGCGGGCGGCGGTGGACTCGATGAGGACGGCGCGGATGCCGAAGCCGGCCAGTTCCAGCCGCAGCGCGTCGGTGAATGCGGCGACGGCGTGCTTGCTGGCGGCGTAGTAGGCGTTGCCGGGGATGGCGAAGCGGCCGAACACCGAGGACAGGTTGATGATCGTCCCGGCGCCGCGCTCGCGCATGCCGGGGATGACGAGCTGGGTGAGCCGGGCCAGGCCGAAGAAGTTGACCTCGAACTGGCGGCGGGCCTCAGCCGGCGGCACCTCCTCGACCGGTCCGGCGAGCTCGAACCCGGCGTTGTTGACCAGGACCGCGACCCCGCCGTGCGCGGCGGTAATCCGGTCGGCCACGGCGGTCATCGACGCCTCGTCGGTAACGTCCAGCCGCAGGGTCGTGATCCCGGCGGCGGCCAGTCCGGCTAGCGATTCGGGCTGCCGGGCCGTCGCGTACACGTGAAGCCCGCGACGTGCAGGCGCAGCGCGGTGGCTGCCCGATCCCGCTGGAGCAGCCGGTGATGAGGGCCGCGGGTGCTGCCGGCCTGGCTGCATGGCCGGCCGGCGGGGCCGGTGGGGTGTCGCTGCTCATGCGACCGAGTTCAGCAGGTTGGCCGGCACGTCAGGCCGTTCCAGGGCGATGAAGTGGCTGGCGTCCGGGACCTGGGTGAACTCGGCGCGGGGAAGCAACTGCTTGTTGGCCTGCCGGTCTGACGGGCGGGACCAGTCCTTCTCCCCGTAGATGAGGTGGATCGGTGCGGTGACCTCGGCGTAGCGGCCGCGGGCCGCGATGAGGCTGGGAAGGTTGCGGTACACGCCGCGGGCGACCGCCGGGTAGCCCGGGTGGCGGCCGACGCTGAGGAGCTCGTTCAGGTAGTCCTCGCGCAGTGCGGTCCGGTCGGCGAGGCCGCCGGACAGGATGGCGCGCATGACGGGCTTTGGTTCCAGTCCGGCGAGCAGCGGGCCCGCCCCGGGCGCGATGACGCCGGTAATGATCAGCCGGGCCAGGAGACTGGACCTGGCGATTCCGCCGGGGTAGTCGTAGGCGTTGACCGCCACCACGCGGCGGACCCGGTCGCGCAGGTCGGCCGCCGCGGTGAGGGCGAGCACGGCCCCCATCGATTCTCCGAGCAGGGTCACGTCACGCAGGTCGAGCTGGGTGAGCAGCCGCCTGACGGCGTCCCGCATGGCGGGCTCGTCGTAGGAGGCGCCGGGCACGATCTGCGAGTAGCCCATTCCCGGCAGGTCGAGCGCGTACACGGTGTACCTCTGCTGGACCAGCGGGATGACGTTGCGGAAGTGCTCGGCCTGTGTGCGCACGGTGTGCAGCAGGACCAGCGGCGCGCCGCTGCCGCCGGTGAGGTAGCGCAGCCGGCCTTGCCCTTGGTCGCGTGACCCGGTCGGGTCGAGGAAGTGGCTAGTGGTTCCGGGGATTCTGATTCCGGGCTCGGTGCTGGTGGTCAACGGCATGTTCGTCTCCTCGCTGCAAAGCCGTAACCCGTCGGTGCCGTCCATCGGAAACCGATCGGTTCTCCACAGTGTAAACCGATCGGTTTCCGATGGGCAAATAACCGGGTGCCTGGAATCGCCGGCCGGAGACGGTTGCGCCCCTGATCGGCGCGAACAGATCAGGGGCGCGGACCGCGAACCGTCAGAGGCGCTCGGTGACTGTAGTGTTGGCCGTACTGCCTGCCGTGCACATCGTCTGCAACCCGAACGGTCCGCCATGCTGCTCTAGGGCCGACAGCAGCGTCGGCATGAGGCGTGCCCCGCTCGCGCCGAGCAGATGACCGATCCGGCGCCACCATGGACGTTCACGTCGTAAGCCCCGGCGATGACTCCCCGGGCGGCGAAGGTCAAGCCTCATTATTCAACTCGGCAGGTGAGAACCATGATGCTCGGGTGCTCCTCGGGCTGGCCGCAGACCGGTGGCCATCCGCTGCCCGGGGCTTGGTGGCCGGTGCTTGCCGAAGCCGGAATTATAGGACACCGTAACATAATTATGTTACGGTGTCCTATAATTGCAGGAGGCCTAGAAGGCGGGTCCTGGAGACGATTTCCATGAGCAAGGCGGGTGCGGCGCTGGCGCGGCGCAGTCGGACGCCCAGCGCCGAGGTCGAGCGGGAACTGCTGGCGGCGGCCGAGGCGGTCCTGGTCAGGGACGGCCCCGGCGGGCTGACCGTCCGCGCGGTTGCGGCGGAGGCGGGCGTCGCCCCGATGGGCCTCTACAGCAGGCTCGGCGGCAAGGACGGCCTGGTCGACGCCCTGCTGATCGAGGGCTTCGACCGGCTGCGCGCCGCCATCGATGCCGGCGACGAGCCGGACCTGGCCGCCCGGCTGTACAACTGCGGCCTGCGGTACCGAATCTTCGCGCTCGGCAACAGGCACCTCCACGCGATCATGTTCCAGGATGCCATCCCGCGCGGCCGCGAGTCGGCCAAGGTCGGGGAACACGCGATCGCGGCTTTCGGGGCGCTGGTCCGCACCGTGGAACTGGCGGCCGCGGCCGGAGTGCTCGCCGCCCCGGACGCGGTCGAGGCCGCCCGGCAGATCTGGAGCGCGGTGCACGGCGCGGTCGCGTCCGAGCTCAGGGGCCTCGTGCCCACCCCCGACCCCGAGGCCACCTACCACTCGATTATCAAGACCATCATCAGCGGCCTGGCGCCCGGACCCGTCGCGTTACCGCGCTGGAACTGGCGATGTGACGAGCCGTCGGGTCGAATCCGGTCGCGGTCAGGGTGACATCACAACGTCGCACGTGGGGCCGGTGGCCTCCGCGTAGCTGACCGGGACGGGATCGACAGTTCACCGACGAAGCCGGTGGCGGGGCCGGCGACAAAACCGATGAGGTGCCAGCCGCCAGCAGCGCCGCGAACCAGGCGGGGAGCGTAGAGGCCGGGACAGCGGACCGAGCGGGCCAGCGTGATGTCCCAGGGGCCGGTGAGGGACGAACCCGAGACGATCCAGGTGGGATCGTCAGCCGGATTTGTGCAGAACCGCACCGGCCCTCGTGGCCTTGCTGTACCTGGTCACCGCGATACAGCCGACATTCGACGCGGCCCGGGCCGCCGTGACCCGGGACGTAGGTGACCTGCTAAAACTGCAGGTCACCCGCCTTGCAACATGGGGTGAGTGACGGGACTTGAACCCGCGACATCCAGGACCACAACCTGGCGCTCTACCAGCTGAGCTACACCCACCATGCGCCGTCCGCAGAAGGCTGTCACGAGTATAGCGAACCGCGGCAGTGCGAACGAACGCTAAGCGCCGGCGCCCTCAGGGCCGCTCCCGGTACCGGCCGGCTTGCTGGCGTACCGGGCGGCGATCTCCCGCGCCGTCGCCGAGTCGGGCCCCGGCTGCGGGACGAACAGTGCGTCCCTGTAGTACCGCATCTCCCGCACCGACTCGATGATGTCGGCAAGCGCCCGGTGCCCGCCGTGCTTCTCCGGCGAGGCGAAGTACACCCGCGGGTACCACCGCCGCGCCAGCTCCTTCACCGACGAGACGTCGATCATCCGGTAGTGCAGCCAGTTATCAAGCTCAGGCATGTCCCGCGCGATGAACCACCGGTCGGTGGCGATCGAGTTGCCGCACAGCGGTACTTTCCGCGCCTCGCGCACGTGGTGTTTCACATACGCGAGCACCGCGTCAGACGCCTCCGCGAGCGTCATCCCCTCACTGAGGTCAGCAAGCAGCCCGGAAGTGGTGTGCATCTCCCGCACCACGTCGCTCATCTGATCAAGCGCCTCGGCCGGCGGCTTGATGATCAGGTCGATCCCGCCGTCAAGCAGGTTCAGCTCGGAATCCGTTACCACGCACGCGATCTCAATCAACGCGTCCCGCTCGATGTCGAGCCCCGTCATCTCGCAGTCGATCCATACCAGCCGGTCGTTCATTCCACCAAGACTAGAGCCAAAAATCTAGCCGCCGAACGGTTGCGGCTCCCTCCCCGTCCGCCCCGCTTTCGTCAGCAAGCGCTACGCCGGAATCGCCAGCGCCGCGTCCGCCAGCGACGTCGGCAGCTCTCGAGTCCGCGCCGCAAGCCCGTGCCGCCCAGGAACCCCGGGAACCCCGGCAACCTCAGGAACCGCCCGAGCTCCAGCAACTTCAGGAACCTCAGGCACCCCGGCAACGCCAGGCACTCCGGTGACCCCGGTGACCCCGGTGACCCCGGTGACCCCGGTGACCCCGGTGATCCGGTCGATGTCGATGGCCCCGGGCCCGGCGTTGTTACACCCGGGCACCTGCGAAGCCCCGAAGTGCCCGCCGCGCGCCCACTGCGCTAGGTTCCGCCGCCCGGCCCGGCCATTGCTGCCGCGATAGGCCTCCGGCCGCCCCGAAGGCCACCGCCGGGTAACGCCCCAGGAGTCAAGCCAGTCCACGATGGCCTCAAGGCCGACAAGAGCAAGGGCGGTGAACGGCTCGGCGGGATGACCGAGCACGCCGATCTGCACGCACACCCGCCCCTCGGCGTTCACGTTGTCGGCCTGCGCCCCGATTCGCCCCGGCGACCAGTCGAGGTGGTCCGCCGCGCCGAGCGCGCACCCGGCCCGCAGCACGGAAATGAGCTGGGCGAGGTCGCCGCTGATCGGGTCCCAGATCAGGTGGCACGGCCTGCGCTCGCTGATCAGTCGCGACGCGGCCGACTGCACGGACACCGCGCCGGGCAGGGTCCCGAGGGTCAGCCAGACCGCGCGGGGCGCGCCGCCGAGCAGGGGGCCCCCGTCAGTCTCCGCCCGGATGCGCACCGCTTCCGGCATCCATGCGTGTGCCACGGCCCCGGCTCCCTCCCAGCTAAGGTCTAGACCCCCGCAACGAGCAGGGTCCTCTCCTTGCTTACGCCAGCGGCGCTGATTAGTCCAGAGGGGACAGAGAATCCTGCCCAAACGCTAAAAATTCGGGAGGAACCGACAAGCACTGAACAAAGCACGCGCCACCGCAGTCGCGAGAGCAACGCCAAGCGGTGCAACGTCAAGAGGCGCGACGCAAAAAGAAGGGGCCCGGCGCCCCGCCAACGCCAGGCCCCATAAAGATAGACGCGTCATCGGGAGACCTGGTTCACGAAATCCCCAATAAAACAGGACTTAACGCAACGCGGTGCGTTCCCGGAAGTAGATGCTGGACTCCGGCCGCCACAGCATGGCGATCGCGCCCATGCCCGCCAGCCACATCGCGAAGATGAGGACGATGTAGATGATGTCGGCGACAGTGATGTACTTTGCGGCGCCCACCGAGTGGACGACCGTGTAAAGCTGCCAGGTCGAGATGGCGAACAGGACGGATGCCGCGATGCGCCCCCAGCTGCGTCCCGCCCTGTTCAGCCTGGCCATCATGATCCAGACCGCGGTCAGGATCGCGTACTCGATAAGTACGAACACCACGGCCTCTCCCACCTGCGCGGACGAGGGCGGCTTGCCGTTGATGTTGCCGATTGAGTTCCTGTCGGCCAGCAGCACGATGACCTCGAACAGGGCGAACACGACGGTGACGCCCGCCCCCGCCAGCATGAACCGCACGGCCTTGCGCACCGGGCTGGGGATGTCCGAGTCGTCGGGTACATTGCCCGTGAGCCGCTTCTCGAGGCCGGCCAAGGCCGCCTGACCGCTGGCGGGTGTCTTCAACATTGGGTGCCCTAACGTGAGGCGCTGACCCAAGGAAGCATAGTGCTCATCCGCATGAAGCGTCGCGTCCCGGGCAGGCACAGGGCAGGTTCGACGGGATGACCTGACTTGTCCCGTCTTCTAAGTATTCCTAGAAACTCGTATACCGACACTGGGCGCGATATCATCGCACCGTCATCAACGCATGCATGTGAAGAACGTCCGTGCAGACGTGACGTGCAGATGCAGCGCGAGGAGGCAAAAGCGCTGGTGAAGGGGAACGCCGGCGAGCCGGAAGACCTGAGAGGGGACCGCGTTGAGTGCTAGTGCGCCTGGGGGCGCCGCTCCCGCAGGCGGTCCCACTGTGCTCAGAATGCTCCTGGGTGCCCAGCTCCGCCGTCTCCGCGAGTCCGCCGGCGTCACTCGTGACGACGCCGGATACCACATTCGTGCCTCTGGTTCCAAGATCAGCCGGATGGAACTCGGCCGGGTTTCCTTCAAGGAACGCGACGTTACCGACCTTCTCGAGTTCTACGGCATCGATGATCCCGCGGAAAAAGAGAAGCTCGTCCAGCTCACCCGCGAGGCCAATGCCACCCCGTGGTACCAGAAGTTCCAGGACGTGGTCCCCGACTGGTTCCACGTCTTCGTCGGCCTCGAGGAGGCCGCCCAGCTCATCCGGGTGTACGAGGTCCAGTTCGTGCCTGGCCTGCTGCAGACGGAGGAGTACGCGCGGGCCATCGTCACGCAGGGCGCGCCCGGCATGGACCCGGACGAAATCGACCGCCGCGTCGCGCTGCGCATGGGCCGCCAGCAGCTGCTGACCAGGGCAAACCCTCCGCGGTACTGGGTGATCCTTGACGAGGCCGCGCTGCGCAGGCCGATGGGCGGCCGTGACGTGCACGTCAAGCAGATCGAGCGGCTGATCGACCTGGTCGGCGAGCCGAACATCACCTTGCAGGTGATGCCCTTCAGGTACGGTGGGCACGCGGCCGAGGCGGGCGCGTTCACCATCATGCGGTTCCCTGAGACGGACCTTCCTGACGTGGTGTACATGGAGTACCTGACCGGCGCGCACTACATTGACAAGCCGGAAGAGGTCGAGCGCTACGCCGCGGTGATGGAGCGCCTGTCGGTCGCGGGCACGTCGCCCGACCGGACCAGGGAGATCCTGACCAGCATGCTGAAGGAAATCTGAGCGCAAACGCGCCGAGCAATACACAAGGGGGACCGATGGCCAACGCGGTCTATAACGGAATGCCCGCAGGAGACCTGCCGGACCTGGAATGGCGCCTGGCGACCAACGTGCCGAAGAACGACAGCGGCACGGGGGTCGAGATGGCCCGCCTGCCCGACGGCCAGATCGCGGTGCGCAACGCCGCCGACCCACAGGGTCCGGCGCTCATCTACACCAGGGCGGAGATCGAGGCGCTGATCGGCGGCGCCCAGGACGGCGACTTCGACGCCATGCTGGCTTGACGGGCCGATGGCAAAGCCCGCCATCTTATCGGCCCGCCAAGCCAGCCGTATCTCCCGGGGGGACGACCCCCCGTACCCCCCGCCCGGCTCGAGCCAACTCTCAGCTACCTTAAGTACCTTTAACAGCATGGCTTCACCCGAAGACGACCTCGCGACGCCGTCCGTGGCGGAAGATCAACATCCGTCATCCCGAACGGTTTCGTGGCTCCGCCTCACCCGCCCGACGGACTCTCCTGAGCTGTCCTGGCGTGAGCGTGTCCTGCTGCGCTGGGAGATCGTCGCCGTCTTCGCGGTGTCCCTCGGCGCGAGCGGCGTCTACGCGTTCGTCTCGCTGATCGGCTCGCTGACCGCGCGTCACTCGCTCGCGTCGCAGCAGGTGACGCTGAACGGCTCGCAGGCGCCCGGCCGCCCGGTGCTCGACCTGTTCCTCCAGCTGGTCTCCCTGGCCTCGGGCGCCGCGCCGGTCATCCTCGCCTTCTACCTCCTCGCACGCTCCGGAGACGGCGCGAAGTCGATCGGCGTCGACCGCACCCAGCCGCTGCGCGACTTCCTGCGCGGCGCCGCGCTCGCGGCGCTGATCGGCGGCAGCGGCCTCGGCCTGTACTTCATCGCGTACAAGTCGGGCATCGCGGTGAACATCGTCGCGGAGAACCTGCCGAACATCTGGTGGCGCTTCCCGGTCCTCGTGCTGTCCGCGTTGCAGAACGGGGTGCTTGAAGAGGTCCTCGTCACCGGGTACCTGCTGACCCGGCTGCGCCAGCTTGGCGTGCACCCGTGGATAGCGATCCTGATCAGCGCGACGCTGCGCGGCTCATATCACCTGTACCAGGGCTTCGGCGGGTTCATCGGCAACGCCGTGATGGGCCTCATCTTCGGCACGCTGTTCCTGCGCTGGCGCCGCGTCCTGCCGATGATCATCGCGCATACCCTGATCGACGGGGTGGCCTTCATCGGCTACGCACTCCTCGCCGGCCACGTCTCCTGGCTGCCGTGACAGAGCTGCTGGGCCAGACCGCCGGCGCGGCCGTCCACGCCAGCCAGGAGCCAAAAAAGGCACCTAACGCCGGCTGAGCACCCGCGCCGCCCCCGCCGCCACCGTCGTCACGAGCAACCACCCCGCGGCGATCAGCACGTACGACAGCCACTGCTCCGCCCCGCCCGGGTTGAACGCGTGCTTCTGCCCGAGATCCACCACGGGCAGCAGCAGGTCAAGTGTGTAGACCACCGGGTTGAAGTGCGGCGTGTCCCCGGCCTGGAGCGGCGGCGGCGGCTGGACGGCGAACGTGATGCTGCCGGCCAGCAGCAGCAGCACGAGCCAGGCGACGGCCCGCCACGGCTGGTACCCGTACCCGATGGTGACATCCTGCACAAGACCCCAGGCCCGGGACAACGGCGACTTGCCGCGGCGCAAGATCCGCTCGCTCGCGTACATCACCCGGCGCGCCTGGTCGGGCTGGCCGATGGCGGTGAAGTAGGCGGCAAGTTGCTCATAGGGGAGCGGCGTGTGGCCGTCGGGGTCGCGGGCGAGCCACTCGAGGCGCCGCCGCGCGGGCAGCCGCGGTTCGAGCGCGTCGTAGCTCAGGCCGTCGACGCTGAGCCGGCCGGCCCAGCTCGCGGGATCGTCGCGGATGATCCGCGCGCGCGCGTGCCCGAGGTCCACCAGGCCCTCGGGCGGTTCGGCGAACCGCAGCGAGAGCAGGTTGGCCTCAAGCGACCTGGCCTGCAGCGCCGTGCCTGGCCCGTTGCAGATCCTGGCGCCGTCGAAGTCGAGCTCGCCGCCGATCGTGGCGCCGGGGGCGCGCACCCCGCCGGTGACGGTCATTCCCTCGCAGAAAACGTCGGCGCCGACCAGGGCCCGCGACAGCCGCAGCGCGGTGTCGCCGGGATTGGCCAGCCGGGCGGCCATCAGCAGGATGCGCTGGCCGACCCGGATGGTGCGCAGCCGCACCTCGCCGTCCGCGACAAGCCCCTGCAGGTAGAGCATGCCGTCGATGGAGGCGCCGTCGGCGGCGAGCGCCGCCTGGTCTCCGTGGCCGCTGAGCCGGGCGCCGCGCAGGTCGACGTCGCTGGTGACCCGCGCGCCGCTGAGGCTGACCTGGCCCTCGGCGACCAGGTCCTCGCCGCGCAAGACGCCGAGCGTGGCCCGGTCGAGGGTGAGTGCGACCCCGCCCGGGTTGCGCAGCGCCGCACCGGTGGCGGTCAGATTCGCCTCCAGGCTGGCGCCGTACAGCCTGATCTCGCCGTTGGCGGCGAAGTTGTCGGCGAGGAAGACGCCGCCCGCTACGCTCAGCCCGCCGGCGCTCAGTGCCACGTCGCCCGGGTTATCCAGCCTGGCTCCGGCCAGGACCATGCTCGCGCCGATCCTTGTGTTGTGCATCCGCGTCTCACCCGCGACCGCGATGCCGCGGGCGTCGAGCCTGCCCATCACGGCACGGCTCATGATCAGCGCGCGCTGTCCGGGGGCGGTGATGCGCGCCTCGCTCAGGTCGACGCCGCCAGCCACCGTCGCGTTCTCGAGCAGGACGGGCCCCTCGGCCCGCAGCGCGACGCCCTCGAATTCGCCGTCCACGGAAAGCCCGCTGGCGGTCACCGCCGCGGTTGTGCCGTCCGCGCCGATCTCCGCCCGGCTCAGGCAGAGCCCGTCCACCCGGGCATGGTCGAGCTTGATCATTCCCTCGATCCGTGAGCCCCGCAGGTCGAGGATTCCGGACAGGCGCATCCGGGCCGCGTTGAGCCCGGGCAGCAGGCTGCCGTGGATCCGCACCGTTCCCGCCGAGGAATCGACGAGGCGGATCATCTCGGTGAAGCGGCAGTAGTCGCAGACCAGCGCGTGGGCCACCGTGGCGCCCATCAGGTCGAGCCGCCCCGTGATCCGCGCGCCGCGCAGCCGCACCGCGGGAACCTGGCCGGGTTCGGCCTCTCCCGCACCGAGCAGCAGGGCGCGGATCACCTCGGCCCGGATGACACGCTCCGGCCCCCAGCGCGACCCGCCCTGCGGGTCGTCGCCGGCCGGATCGCCGGTGCGCAGGTCAATCCACGCGCCGCGGGGGAAAGCCTGCCAGAGCAGGCGTTCCGGCTCACTCAGGTCGGTAGGGGCCACGGCGACAATCTAGGGGTCGGCCGGCACAAATAGCCAGCGGAAACCCTTCGCATAAAATCGACGACATTCGAATTCCCATTATTCCCATTAGCATCAAAAGTGCTTGACGCTCACCAGAATGTATCGTTATCGTGTCGCGAAGGTCACATTCGAATAAGGCTCGATATCCGAGAAGAGTCCCGTGGACGCTTATTCGGCCCCCCAGGTACCGGACGGGACGGGGGAGCACCTGATCGCGGTCCCGGCCACGGCCTCCGGTGCGGAGGGCGCGCGCCGGGTGCTGTCCGTGCTGCAGGCCTTCTCGCCGCAGCGGCACACGCTCACGGCCCGCGAACTCGCCGGCCTGACGGGGATACCGCTGCCGAGCATGTACCGCTACATCGCGCTGCTGCGCGAAACGGGGCTGCTGGCCGGCGACGACCACGGCGCCTACCGCCTGACGCCGCGCATCATCGGGCTCGCCCGTGCGGCCGAGGCCGCCGAGACGTTCATCGAGATCGCCGACCCGGTCATGCGCGACCTGGTCGCCGAGTGCGGTGAGACGGTGATCTTCGTCAGGCTGATCGCCCGCGTCCCTGTCTGCGTGCACCGCGTCGAGTCCGCGCACCACCTGCGCGCCACGTTCGAGCCGGGCCAGTCCCTTCCGCTGCTGCGCGGCGCGAGCGGCCGCGTGCTGCTCGCGGGCCTGCCGGACCGAGTCAGGCGGGAATGCCTGGCGCCGCTCGCCCAGACCGACCCGGCGGAGGCGGAGCGCCTCGAGGAGGCCATCGCCAAGGTGGCGGCCCGCGGCTGGGCGACAAGCGAGGAAGAGATCGACAGGGGCGTCTGGGCCGCCTCCGCCGCGGTGACCGACGGCCAGGCCACGGTCGCCGCGCTGACCGTCCCGTCCCCCCTCGTCCGCTCACCCTCCGCACTGCAGGAACGCCTGCTCGGCCAGGTCCGCGCCGCCGCCGCCCGGCTGAGCGCCCTCATCGCCGTCCAGGGCCCGGTCTCCGCGGACAGCGCCGAACCCGCGCGCTGACCGGGCGCCAAGCCGGAAATGCTTTCGCGGTGCCGGACATGAGGGGTTTGCCAACTGCCGTCGCAACGGTGACCAGTAGCGCTCCTGGCTGGTCGATAGCGACGGGACGCACGGCAGAAATGGCTACACCCAAGAGTTCGATGAGGGCGAGCGGCCGGGACGCCGGCTGGGGTTCCCCCGGTTCAAGAAGCGGGGCATCTCGGGGTGAAGGCGCTGCTCACCGGGGTCGACGACACGGGGGCGGTGATCACGATCCCGGGGCCGAAGCCGCTGAGGGCGGGGCTGCGTCGGCTGCGGCGGGCCTCCCGCGCGCACGCTCGCACGAAACCGGGGTCGGCGGGCCGCCGCAAGGCGGGCGCCCGGCTGGCCCGCCTGCACGCCCGGGTCGCTGACCTGCGCGCGGACGCACTGCACAAGGCGACCACGATGCTCGCCACCCGGTACGAAACGATCGTCGTTGAGGACCTGAACGCGGCCGGGATGACCCGCAACCGCCGCCTCGCCCGCGCGGTCGCCGATCAGGGGTTGGGCGCCGCCCGGCGGATGCTCGGCTACAAGACCGCCTGGCAGGGCGGGACGCTCGTCACCGCCGACCGCGGTTTCCTTCCTCGAAGACCTGCTCGGGCTGCGGCACGGTGAAAGCCAAGCTGGGCCTGGCCGAGCGGACCTCCCGGTGCGATGGATGCGGCCTGGTCCTTGACCGGGACGTGAACGCGGCCCGGAACCTGCTGCACCTCGCCGCCAGTGGGGCGGAGAGGCGAAACGCCGGGGGAGGGACGGTAAGACCGCGCCCCGCGCGGCACGACCCGCCGAACCCGGAACCCGGCCCCCCGCACGGGGGCAAGACCGGGACCGCCGCCCGGCAACAGGCGGCTGCGGCATGAGCGCCCAGAGCACTCAACCGCAACGGAGTGTTAGTCTCACCTCTCTGCGACCCGGCCGCGATGCCGGGCGACTGGTACGTGGTCGACGTCAGTCCCTGGGTGCCGGACGAGGTGATATTGACGCTCCAGATGCAGCCGTAGGCTGCTGGCCAGTGGATCTGTCCGTGTTAGCGCTCACTTGGCTCATTTACCCAGGTCTCACCCCGTTACATGCGCCCACGTGGACAGTTATCCTGCCGGCATGCGGGATTTCCAGGGTTTGCCTAATCCTTTCTCCAGGGTTCCTGCGGAGGGCGACGATCTCGCATCCGCGGAGCGCCAGTGGCGGTCTGCGGTTTCTCCGGGCCCGGCGGGCCAGGGGAAAGACGGGATTGAATCGGTGGCTGAGCTGCGACGGGCGATGGCCGAGGGGAGGGTCACGGCGACCGCGGTCACCCAGCATTACCTGGACCGCATCACGAGGCTCAATCCCGCCCTCGGCGCGGTGATCGCGGTGACACCCGATGCCCTGGAGCAGGCGGCGGCGAGCGACGCCGCCTGGCGGGCGGGCAAGCCGCGCGGCCCGCTTGACGGGATTCCGGTTCTGGTCAAGGACAACGTCCAGGTCGCGGGCCTGCCGGCCACGGCCGGGTCGGCGGCGCTGCTGCCCGCGCGGCCGCCGGACGCGTTCATCGTCGGCCAGCTGCGCGCTGCGGGCGCGATCATCATCGCGAAGGCGAACCTGTCGGAGTGGGCCAACTTCCGGTCGACCCGGTCCTCAAGCGGCTGGTCCACCGTCGGCGGCCAGACGGCGAACCCGTACGCGCTCGACCGCAACCCCTCGGGGTCCAGCTCCGGCTCGGCCTCTGGGCTGTCGGCCGGCTTCGCGCCGCTGGCCATCGGCACCGAGACGGACGGGTCGATCGTGTCGCCGTCGAGCGCCTGCGGCGTGGTGGGCGTCAAGCCGACGCTCGGCCTCGTCAGCCGGGCCGGCATCGTGCCGCTGTCACTTGCTCAGGACACCGCGGGCCCGATGGCCACCTCGGTCGCGGACGCGGCGGCGCTGCTTTCCGTGCTCGCCGCCGCCGATCCGGCGGACAGCGCCGCGGACCATCCGGGGAGCTTCATCGACTACACCTCGTTTCTCGACCCGGCGTCGCTCGAAGGAGCGCGGATCGGCATCTGGCGGGCGCCGTCGGCGAACGCGGACGCGGTGACCGAGGCACTGCTCGAACAGGCGGTGGGCTGCCTGCGCGACCTGGGCGCGGTGGTGGTCGACCCGGTGGACCTGCCGGACATCGAGAAGGTCACCGAGCCCGAGTTCGAGGCGCTGAACTTCGAGTTCAAGCACGGCATCAACACCTATCTCAAGTACCTGTCCGACTTCGCCGACGGCAGCGACCCAGCCCTGCCCAGGTCGCTCGCCGACCTGATCGCGTTCAACGACAAGCACGCGGCGCGGGTGCTCGCCCACTTCGGCCAGGAGATCTTCCTCGCGGCGGAGTCGACCAGCGGAGACCTCGCCGATCCGGTGTACCTGGAACACCGCGGCGCGGCCGCCCGGCTTGCCAGGACCGCGGTGGAGACGCCGGTGGTCGAGCACCGGCTCGACGCGATCTTCTCGCTGACGGCGAACCCGGCCTGGCTGACCGACTACGTACTCGGCGACCACAGCGTCTTCGGCACCTCGCGGCCGGGCGCGGTCTCCGGCTGGCCGGCGGTCAGTGTGCCGTTCGGCTACGTGTGCGGTCTTCCCGTCGGCGTCTCGTTCCTCGGCCCCCGCTTCAGCGAGCCCCGCCTGCTCGCCCTCGCCTACGCCTTCGAGCAGGCGTCCCGGGCCAGGCGCGCCCCCGAACTCCTGCGCACCGCCTGCGCGACCCCCCAGCCAGGCCAAGCCTGACCCCCGTCCCCGCCCGACCCGGGCACCGTCCGCCCCGTATGGTTGCCGCACCCATGCGGCCGGCCCGCCGCAGGTCGCCGGTAAGGTCGGCTCCATGGCCACGATTCCCGAGCTTTCGCCCGCCGTTCAAGACGCGCTCAACAACGGCAGGCCCGTGGTCGCCCTGGAGTCGACGATCATCTCGCACGGCCTGCCGCGCCCGGGCAACCTGGCGGCGGCGCGGTCATTCGAGGCGCTGCTGACCGAGGCAGGCGTGACACCCGCCACGATTGCCGTCATCGACGGCGTGCCGAAGGCCGGGCTCGGGCCGGCCGACCTGGAACGCATCGCGACGGACGAGTCGGTGATCAAGGTCAGCAGCCGCGATCTCGGCCTGGCCATCGCCGCCGGGCGGACGGCGGGCACCACGGTCGCCGCCACCTCGGTGCTCGCGGCCCGCGCCGGCATCCGGGTGTTCGCCACCGGCGGTCTCGGCGGCGTGCACCGCGGCTTCGCCGGGACGATGGACGAGTCCGCCGACCTGACGGTGCTGTCCCGCACGCCGGTCACTGTGGTCAGCGCGGGCGTCAAGTCGATCCTCGACATACCGGCCACCCTGGAGCGCCTGGAGACTCTCGGCGTCGCGGTCGCGGGCTACCGCACCAACCGCTTCCCCGCGTTCTACCTCACCGACTCGGGCGAGGACCTCGACTGGCGGGTCGACTCCGCGGAGGAGATCGCGGCGGCCATGGCGGCGCGCGATGAGCTGGGGGAGACCTCGGCGCTGCTGATCGCGAACCCGCTGCCGCCTGAGCGGCAGCTCGACCCGGCGCTGCACGCGAGGGTGCTCGCGGACGCGCTGGCGGCCGCCGAGTCGGCGGGCATCCGCGGCAAGGCGGTCACCCCGTACCTGCTTGAGCAGATGCAGCGGGCGACCGAGGGCGCGAGCGTGGCCGTCAACCTGGTCGTCGCACGCGGCAACATCGCCCTGGCCGGGCAGATCGCGACCGCGTGGTCGGCCCGGCAGAGGGGAACGCGGTAGGCTTGGTGTGGGCGGGCACGAGTTTGCTGTGGCAGGAGTGACACGGTCATGAACGATCAGGCGGGTCCGGTCACGCCGGTTGTCGTGGTGCTGCCGCCCGAGATCGACGTCACCAACTGCGACGAGGTCTTCGAGCAGCTCGCGGAGGTGCTGGCGCCCGGGATCGGCACGGTGGTCGCGGACATGACGGGGACGTCGTTCTGCGACTCCTCCGGGGTGCACGCCATCATGCGTGCCTACGAGAGCGCCGCTGCGCGCGACATCACCATGCGGCTGGCGGTATCGCCCGACGGCTCGGTGCGCCGGGTGCTCGAGCTGATCGGCGCCGCCCGGCTGATGCCGGTACACGAGACTCTCGAGGACGCGCTGAGCGCGGCCTAAGTCCGCCCGGCGCAGCACGATCATCGCGATGTCGTCCTCCTTGGGCCCGAACAGCGCCATCACCTGATTGGCGAACGCCTCGACATCCTGGTGTGCCGCCTCCGCCGCGACGCCGCGCAGCTTCTCCAGGTTGTCGTCGAGCAGCACGCGGCGGTCCTCGACCAGGCCATCGGTGAACAGCAAGACGGTCCCGCCAGCGGGCAGCGCTGCCTTCTCGATATGCGGCTCGTGCCTGGTCAGGCCGAGCATGATCCCGCCCTCGCCTGCATACCTGGCGTCCGATTCGTCGGCGATCAGCATCGGCATGTGCCCGCAGTTGACAATCGTCAGCTCGCCGGTGTCCGGCTGGGCGAGCACCAGGCACAGCGTGGCGATGACGCCCGGATGATAGCGCCGCAGCACGTCGTTGACCAGGCCGGTGATGACCTCAGGCGGGTGCCCCTCGCTGACGAAGGCGCGCAGCGCGTGCCGCAGTTCGCCCATCACGGTCGCGGCGTGCAGCGAGTGTCCCTGGACGTCGCCGATCGCGAGCAGCACGCCGTCGCGCCAGGGGAGCGCCTCGTAGAAGTCCCCGCCGACCTCGGCCCTCTCGCTCGCCGGCACGTAGCGGACCGCCATCAGCGCGCCGGGGATCACGGGCAGCGACACGGGCAGGAAGCTGCGCTGCAGGGTCAGCGCGATGAGGTGCTCCTCCGCAGATGAGCGCAGCGCCGCGACGCCGAGCGCGACCGACTGCGCGAGCTGGCGGAGGATCTGCCTGTCCTCCTCGCCGGGCACCCCGGCGACCTCGACCACGATGGCAACCGGCGGGCGGTCGGCCTTGGCCCGCGCGACGGCCAGGCAGACGTCGGTCCGCAGCGTGCTGTCCGGCACGATGGCGAGCCACTCCTCCCGGCTGAGGGTGGCGATCGTGCCTGTACGGCCAGGGCCGAGCACTAGTCCCGCGACGCGCTCGGCGAGCCCGGGCGGACCGCCGCGCCTGATCGTCTGTGCGGTCCCCGGAATGCCCGCCATCCGGCGGGACTGCCCGTCGGGCATCTCGAGGATGAGGATGGTGGGCACCGCGAACACCCGGGCCGCGCCGGCCGCGGTGGCCGAAGCGAGCCCGTCGAAGGTCTCGGCGGCGTTGATGTCCAGGGCCAGCTGGGCCAGTTCCTTCAGCATGGCCGCGGTCCGCTCGGCGCGGTTCCTGGCCCGCGAGTAGCGCAGCACGGCCGTCACGGTGGCGAGCAGTTCGTCGGGCTCGGCCGGGTCGATCAGGTAGGCGTCGGCGCCCTGGGTCAGCCCGTGGGCGCGGTCGGAGACGTCGACGGCGGTGGCGGACACCTGGATCACCGGGATTCCCGCCGTCTCCGGGTTTCCCTTGATGCGCCGGCAGACCTCGAAGCCGCTCATGTCCGGCAGGTTCACGTCGAGCAGCACGAGTTCGGCGGACCCGGCCAGACCGAGGGCCTCGCCTCCGGTGCCCACCTCGGTCACCGCGTAGCCCGCCCGGCGCAGCCAGGTGCCGATGACGTAGCGCTTGGCCTCGTCGTCGTCCACGAGCAGCAGCGTGCCCGCGGTGCCCGTCGCGGTCTCGGTCATCGGCGGACCCGCGCGATCCGGCCGATGGCGAACGCCAGCCGCTCCCTGGTCAGGTCCTCCTTGCGCAGCAGCGCCGCGGCCCTGCGGGGCTTGGCCACATCACGGCCGGTGATAATGATCGCGGGCACGGTGGCGGGCAGCCGGTCTAGCAGCGTGTTCCCGTCCATGGCAGGCATCCCCAGGTCGGCGATCACCAGGTCCACTTCCTCTGCGGTCACGATGCCCAGTGCCTGGGCGCCGTCGGCGGCCTCGATGACGTGTTCCGCGATGCCGTCCAGCATGGATTTCACCACCTGACGGAAACCGGGGTCGTCGTCCGCCACTATGACCGTCCCGACGGACACCGGGCCGTACGGCAGGCTCAGCACCGCGGTGGTTCCCCGCCCCGCCTCGCTGCGGAGCGTCAGCGCGCCGCCGAGCAGCCCGGCCAGCCGCCTGGCATAGGCGAGGCCGAGCCCGGTGCCGCCCCGTCTGACACCAGGTACCTGGTAGAACTCCTCGAACACCCGCTCGAGCTGTCCGTCGGGAATCCCCGTGCCGGTGTCTGAGACCCGGATCTCGACCGTTCCGGCGGCGACGCTGACGCTCAGCCGCACCTCGCCCTCGTCGGTGTACTTGATCGCGTTGGACAGCAGGTTGCGCAGGATGGCGGTGAGCGCGGCCTCGTCGGTCAGCAGCGTGGCGGGCCCGCCGTCGGCGCTGACCACCACCTCCACCGGCTTGCCCTCGGCCATCGGCTTGATGAGGCCGCGCAGCGTGGCGAGCAGGGCGGGCAGGCTGATCTCCGCCGGGTCGATCACGAGCTGGCCCGACTCAGCCTTGGCCACGTCGAGCAGGTCGTTGACCAGACTTAGCACCGTGCCCGCGGAGTTCCTGATGAGCCCTACCTGGTAGAGCTGCTCGGCGCCGAGCCCGCCCGCCGGGTCGGTGAGCAGCCGGGTCAGGCCAATGACAGAGTTCAGCGGCGTTCGCAGTTCGTGGCTGACATTGGCCCAGAACCGGTCCTTGGACTGCGACGCGGCCCGCAGCTGCTCGGACTTCTCGTCAAGCTCCCGGTACAGCGCGACCACTCCCCGGTTGGTCTGCTCGAGCTCCTCGGACAGCTCGCTGTACAGGGCCATGACCCCGCGGTTGGTCTCCGCGAGCTCGGCGTTGACCAGCTCAAGCTGCTCCTTCTGCCTGGTGACGTCCTCGAGCGCCGCGATCAGGTCCTCGTTGTTTCTTCGCAATTCATCCAGCGTTGACTCCGGGTGGATCGCCGCCATCTGCGCTCCGACGGCGCGCAAGTCGACGGCGGCGACAAGCGGCCGCCGCTTCGTCATCCGGAGCACCTGCCCGTCCGTCGCCACGGTGTCCATCAGCCGGGAGGCGGCGAAGATGCCGTCCGCCGTCGGCTCGCCATCGACTGTGACGGTCAGCACCAGGTGCGTGGGGTCGGCACCGAACGAGATGACCGCGGCGTGCCCCGCGGTGACGATGCTCCGGCTGACCTCGCTGAGCGCGGTGGCGACCCGGACCTGGTCCTGGTGGTCGAGGATAAGCCCGGCGGCCAGCTCGCGGCCGAGTCCGCGCGCGGCGAAGACGCCGTTCAGGTCCTTGACGCGCAGGCGGGCGAGCTCCTCGGTCATGGCCGCAGCACCAGCACTCCCGCGTCGTCGCGGCGGGTCCCCGCCGCCGCCAGCAGCATCGCCGCGATGATCAGCGGGTCCCTGCCATTCAGGCCGGGCAGCGCTCCCGCCTCCCAGCGTCCGCTGATGCCGTCCGAGTGCAGGATGATCGCCGCGCCGTCGCCCGCCGTGTACTCGAACTGCCTGATGGACCGCGCCTGGTGGCCCGCGATGCCTGGCACCGACAGCATGCCCTTGCGGCTGCCGTCGGCCAGGATCGTGGCAGCGATGTTGCCGAGGCCGGCGAACCTGACCGCGGGCCCGTCCGTCTGTACCACGCCGATGGCGCCGCCGCGGGTGTGCGTGATCCGGCGGTGCGCGCGCTCGACGAGCACGGCGGGCTCGGCCGCCGGGTCCTCCATGACCGCGGCGACGGCCTCGAGCGCCGCGCGCGCGGCGAGCGGGCCATGGCCGAGCCCGTCGCACAGCACACCGGTCAGCCCGCTGCCTGTCTCGGCCGCGCCGAAGACGTCGCCGCACTCGGTCTCCCCGGTGATCGGCCGCACCAGGCCGGCGTACGCGACGGGCTCGGCGCGCGGCGACGGCCAGAACCTGGCCACCAGGGCCGTGCCGTAACCCGGCACCGAGTACAGGTCGGTGAAGTCCGCGAGGCGTCTGATGGCGCCAAGCCCGATGCCCAGGGTGCCGCTGGTGGAGTGGCCGTCGCGCATCGCCGCGCCGGTGTCCCTGACGCCGGGCCCGGCGTCGATGGTCACCATCTCGATGCCCGGACGGCCACCGTGGCGCGCGATGCGCAGCAGCATCGAGCCCTGGCTCGCGTGCTTGTGCAGGTTGGTCGCGGCCTCGGTGACCGCGAGCGTGAGCTGGTCGGCGCGGGCGGCGGGGAACTCGAGCCGGCCGGCCAGCGTCATGGCCGCGCCGCGGCAGGCGGCGGCGGCACTCGGGTCCTCGACCCGCACCCAGCGCAGGTCCCCGGGAGCCTGGGCGACGAGGGGCCCGCTCAACGCGACCACTTGACGACCACGACGGTGGTCCCGGCGCCGGGCTTGCTGTCGAGCTCGAACTCGTCTACGAGCCGGCGGGCGCCGGACAGCCCGAGGCCGAGGCCGCCGCCGGACGTCCATCCGTCGGTGAGCGCCAGCTCGATGTCGGCGATGCCCGGTCCGGTGTCGGAAAAGTGCAGCCTGACGCCGGTCCGGCCGTTGGATGACTTGACCACCTCGACCCGGGCCAGCCCGCCACCGCCGTGCACCAGCGTGTTCCTCGCCAGCTCGCTCGCCGCGGTCACCAGCTTCGTCTGGTCCACTAGGGACAGTCCGTTGTCGGCGGCCGCGCCCCGCACATGCTGGCGAACTCGGACCACGTCGTCGCCCGACCGGATGGGCAACTCGTCCATTAGGTCTTCCCGTTCAGGATCTCCAGACCCTTCTCCGCGTTGAGCGCGGTGCGCACCCCGCTGAGTGACAGCCCGAGTTCGGTCAGGGTGATCGCCACCGCCGGGCGCATGCCGACGATGACCGTCTCCGCGTCGAACAGCCGGGAGATGGACCCGATCGTGCTCAGCATCCGGCCGATGAACGAGTCGACGATCTCGACGGCGGTGATGTCGATGATCACCCCGTGCGCGCCAGTGACAGCCAGCTCGTTGGACAGGTCATCCTGGAGACGCAGCACGCTCTCGTCCTGCAGGTCGATCTGGATCGACACGAACAGCGTCTGTCCGATCTTGAGGATTGGTACCTGTTCCAAGGACATCTCCTTTCTTGCCCCTCCTACGACAGTTCCAGAACCAGCAACATCAAGAAAGGAGATGTCCTAGGCGGGAACCACCTTGAGCCCGGCGCTCTTCAGCGCGAGCGCCAGCGCGTCGGCCAGGGACGCCTTGGTCGCGATGTCGCCGAATTCGATGCCGAGCGACACGATCGTCTGCGCGACCTGCGGCCGGATGCCGGAGATGGTGCACTCGGCCCCGAGCAGGCGCGCCGCGCTGACGGTCTTCAGCAGGTGCTGCGCCACCTCGGTGTCCACGGTCGACACGCCGGTGATGTCGATCACCGCATGGTCGGAGCCGGTCGTCACGAGCGCGTCGAGCAGCCTCTCCATGACCAGCTGGGTGCGGGCCGAGTCGAGCGTCCCGACGAGCGGGACGGCGATGATGTTCTCCCATAGCCGGATGACCGGCGTGGACAGCTCCATCATCGCGGTGGACTGGTCGGCGATGATCGCCTCGCGTGCCGCGGAGTAGGCCTCGAAGGTGCGCAGCCCTAGTTCGTCGATCATCTGCGAGAACGCGAGGAACTCGGGCACCAGGTCCGCCGTGTCCGCGACGAGCTCGTAGACGGCCTCCTTGAGCGTGAAGACGCCGAGCGCCGTCTCGCTTGGCGTGAAACCGTTCCGCGCGCGGCCGTGCGACAGCTCGTCGAGCGCGGCGCGCAGTTCGCCCGCGGCGTGGTCGTCAGCCTGGGAAAGCACCCTGATGATGAGCCCGTACAGGTCGGTCAGCTCCCGGCGGACCTCCTCGGAGGAGGTCCGGCCGCGCAAGCCGTTGCTGACCAGCTCACTCCACCGGCCGATCACCTTGTCCTGATGCTCGCGCAGGTAGTCCGCCATGCGCTGCCCGGTGACGCCAACGTCCATGAATGCGCATCCTACTCATTAGTAAGAAGTAAAGATCCTGTTGCCCATCAGGCTACTCCCGGGCACGGAACGTAGGCAGTGTCAAGGAAACACCCTTCAAGGCAGCGACATGTACATCCTGATGACCGTCCCGTTTTCGTCTGACCGCAGGTCCACCCGGTCGCAGACTTGGTGCACCAGCCACAGGCCGTGGCCGCCGCTCGCGTCGCGCGACGGCGGCTCGCTTCCGGCCCGCGGGTTGGGGATGAAGCCGGCGTCCCGCATCTCGCAGACCATCTCGTTCGCGGTGAACCAGATGTCCATCGAGCCGGCCGAACGCGCGTGCCTGACCGTGTTCGCCGCCACTTCGCTGACCGCGATCACGAAGTCGGTGACCCGGCTCGCGGGCAGGCCCGCCGTCCTGGCGTGCTGTTCCGCCAGGGCGCGGACCTCGGACAGGTTCGTGGTGTAGACGAAGGGCATGGCAGGAGGGAACCTACCCCGCAGGCTCCGCCTAACCATCGACACGCCTGCCGCGTCGGGCGGAGCCACGAACCCGTTCTGGATGATGACTTTTGGCGGCGGGCGGCTACGCCACGAGCGTCTTGACCGCGGCGGTCATCTCGCCGAGCGCCTTCTTCGCGTCGGCGAAGTACATGCTCGTCTTCGGGTTGACGTACAGCTCGTTGTCGATGCCCGCGTAGCCGCTGCCCATGGACCGCTTGATCACGATGATCGACTTGGCCTGGTCGACGTCGAGGATCGGCATGCCGGAGATCGCGGTGCCGGCGCGGCGCGCGGCCGGGTTGGTCACGTCGTTGGCGCCGATGACTAGGGCCACGTCGGCCCGCGCGAACTCCGGGTTGATCTCGTCCATCTCGCGCAGCAGCGGGTAGGGCACGTTGGCCTCGGCGAGCAGCACGTTCATGTGACCCGGCATCCGGCCGGCCACCGGGTGGATCGCGTAGGACACCTCGATGCCGCGCGATTCGAGCAGGGTCGCCAGCTCCGCGACGGCGTGCTGCGCCTGCGCGGCAGCCAGGCCGTAGCCGGGCACGATGATGACCTTGGACGCGTAGGCCAGCTGGATCGCGGCGTCGTCGGCGGCGATCGAGCGGACCTGCGCGTCGCCGGACACGGCGGCGGCGACGGCCGTGTCGCCGGTGCCGAAGCCGCCGATGATGATGTTGGCGAGCGAGCGGTTCATCGCGTCCGCCATCAGCTTGGTCAGGATGCCGCCCGACGCGCCGACCAGAGCGCCGGCGATGATCAGCGCCCAGTTGCCGACGACGAACCCGGCCATCGCGACCGCGGTGCCGGTGAAGGCGTTCAACAGCGAGATCACCACCGGCATGTCCGCGCCGCCGATCGGCAGCACCATCATGACGCCGAACGCGAGCGAGGCGAGCACCAGGATGAGCAGCGCGGGCAGCGACGCCGTGGTGAACATGTAGGCGCCGGTGCCGAGCGCGATCACGGCGAGCGCCACGTTGAGCGCCCGGCCGCCCTTGAACACGATAGGGCTGCCGGTGATGACGCCCTGCAGCTTGCCCGCGGCGATGAGCGATCCGGTGAACGTGACCGAGCCGATGATCACGTCGAGGACGGTGAACACCGACGTGGTGCCGAGCACACCGCCAGGCAGCGACTCGTCGTGGATGTACTCGTAGACCGCGACCAGCGCCGCCGCGCCGCCGCCGACCGCGTTGAACATGGACACCAGCTGCGGCATCGCGGTCATCTGCACCGTGCGCGCGGAATACAGGCCTGCCGCCGAGCCGAGCAGCGACCCGACGATCAGCACTGTCCAGCCGACCCCGGTGACCGAGCCTTCGTGGATCAGGATGACCAGCGTCGCGATGATGGCGATGGCCATGCCCGCGGTGGAGACCTGGTTGCCGCGCCGCGCGGTCCCTGGCGAGTTCATCAGGTGCAGGCCGATGACGAAGCAGGCCGCCGCGAGCACGTAGACAAGCTGGATGTTCGTGGTGAAGGTGCTCATCGGTGTGCCCCTATGCCTGCTTGTCCTGCTGCGACGCCGCGGCGGTCGCCGCGTGCCCGTTGGCGGAGGCCTTGCCCCCTGTGGGCGTCGCGCCCACCGCACCCGCGGCACCTGCTGCCGCGGTAACGCCCGCGCCCGGTGCACCCGCCGCGGCCGGCGCCGGCTGTGCCTTGCGGCGGAACATCTTCAGCATCCGGCCTGTCACCAGGTAGCCGCCGACCACGTTCGCGGCGGCGAAGAACGCGGCGATGAACGCCAGCACGTACCCGACGACGTTATGCGCGGTCAGGCCGATGAGCAGCGCGCCCGCGAGCACGATGCCGTGAATCGAGTTGGCCGCGGACATCAGCGGCGTGTGCAGGGTCGCGGGTACCTTACCGATGACCTCGATGCCGACAAGCAGCGCGAGCACGAAGATGGTGAGGTCGGTGACCAGGGCGGTCGACATCGCTAGCTCCTTTGGTTCGCGGCCGGCTCGCCGTCGGCGTCTTCGCCGCCGGCCTGTTCGCTCGCGGCGTGCCCGTTGGCGGGCGGACCGCTCCCAGGTTGCCCGCTCCCCGGCTGCCCGCTCGCGGGCTCTGCGGCGTCGAGCAGCTTCGCGACGGCGGGATGGACCAGCTCGCCGCCGTGGGCGACGATGACCCCCGCCTGGATCTCGTCGGTGGTGTCGACCGCAAGCGTCCGGCTCGCCGGGTCATCGGCGGAACCGCCGACGAGGTGCAGCAGCAGCGCGCTGATGTTGCGGGAGTACGCGTTCGACGAGGCCGTCGGCACGGATGCCGCCAGATTCTCCGCTCCGATGATCGTGACACCGTTCGACGTGACCACCGTGCGGCCGGGCTCAGACCCCGCCACGTTCCCGCCGAGCGGGCTCGACCCCATGTCCACGATGACCGAGCCCGGGCTCATCGCCGCCACCGCGTCCGCCGTGACGAGCAGCGGCGGCCGTCGTCCTGGCACCTGCGCGGTGGTGATGATCACGTCCTGCCTGGCGATGTGCGCGGCGAGCTCCGCCTGCTGCGCGTCCCGCTCCTCCGCGGTCAGCTCACGGGCGTAGCCGCCCTCGCCCACGGCGCTGACCGCCGAGGCCAGCTCGAGGAACGTGGCGCCGAGCGACTCCACCTCGCCCTTGGAGGCGGGCCGCACGTCGTAGCCGCTGACCTGGGCGCCGAGCCGGCGCGCGGTGCCGATCGCCTGCAGCCCGGCGACGCCGGTGCCGAGCACGAGCAGCTTCGCGGGCCGCGCCGTGCCTGCCGCGGTGATAAGCAGCGGGAAGAACCGCCCGTACTCCTCGGCGGCGACGAGCGCGGCCTTGTACCCTGCCACGTTGGCCTGCGAGGTGAGCGCGTCCATGCCCTGCGCCCGCGACAGCGTGCGCGGCAGCCCGTCAAGCGAGATCGCGGTGACGCCGCGCTCCGCGAGCACGCGGGCGAACTGCGGGTCGACGAGCGGCGCGAGCATGCCGATCACCGCCTGCCCGGCACGCAGCCTGCCGATCGCCGAGTCGTCGGGCCGGGTCACCGTGAGGACGACGTCTGCGTCCCTGTACAGGTCCTCGGTGCTGACGATGGTCGCCCCGGCATCCGCATAGGCGCTATCGGGAAACCATGCGCCGTCGCCGGCGCCCCGCTCCACGAGCACCTGGAGACCGGCCTGGACCAGGCGCGGCACGGTCTCTGGAACCAGGGCGACGCGTCGTTCCCCGGGCGCGCTCTCCTTAACGACGGCCACCTTCACAGCCGCGACCCTCTCATCTCCGGCACCCCTTCTCGCTTCAGTGCGCGCCGCTGCGCCTGTCAGTACCGAGGCTAAGACCGTAAGGGAGGGTAACGGTAGGACCGAAGGCACCATGATCGCGGCAGTTTTTACCCGTTTCGCGAACATTTGCGGATTTTTGTGACGGATGTTCCCGCCGCAACCTCTGTTGCCAATGGTGCAGCTGATGCCCAAGTTCCTCAAGTCCAGATTCCGGAACGGCTTCGGCACCCTCCGTCCCCGCCCGCCGCCTCCGCCAAGATCATTCCGAAAATGCCCGTGTCACTACCGGGGTGATAGCCCCGGTAACTACAAGTCCATTCGCTAAACGATCTTCTGGAGGCAGCCGAGGAGGGCTGAGACTCGTCGAGGAGCCAGTCCAGGGCGCCGCTGATCCCGGCCGACGAACCCGGCAGCCTCAGCAGCCCCAGCGGCCCTACATCTCACCTACACCTCACTGCGTTCCGCGCGCACCTGCTAGGCGTGGTGGCCGGAATCGGCGCGCAGCAGTTCGCCGATTCGCTCGCCGGCCGCGACGACCGCCGCCGAGTGCAGGCGGCCGGGGGAGCGGGTCAGCCGCTCGATCGGCCCGGACACGGAGATGGCGGCGAGCACCTTGCCGCCGTGACCGCGCACCGGGGCGGAAACCGAGGCGACCCCGGCCTCCCGCTCGGCGGCGCTCGCCGCCCAGCCGCGGCGGCGGACGCCGGCCAGCGTGGTCGCGGTGAACCTGGCGCCGCGCAGCCCGCGGTGCATTCGTTCGCCCTCCTCCCAGGCGAGCAGCACCTGGGCGGCCGAGCCGGCGATCATCGGCAGGGCGCTGCCGATCGGGACGGTATCCCGCAGCCCGCTTGACCGCTCGGCGGCCGCGACGCAGACCCGGACGTCGGCCTGCCGCCGGTAAAGCTGCGCGCTCTCCCCAGTCACGTCACGAAGCTGGTTCAGTATCGGCTGGGCGACGGCGAGCAGCCGGTCCTCGCCGGCCGCCGATGCGAGCTCGGCGATCCGCGGGCCGAGCACGAACCGGCCCTGAACGTCCCTCGTCAGCAGCCGGTGATGCTCGAGGGCAACCGCGATCCGGTGCGTGGTGGGCCGCGCGAGCCCGGTCGCCGCGACGAGCTGCGCTAGGGTGGCCGGACCGCTCTCCACCGCGGCGAGCACCGACAGCGCCTTGTCCAGCACGCCGACGCCGCTACCGAGGCCAGCGCCACCGAGGCCGAGACTACCGAGGCCAGCCCCGGAAAGGCCGGCACCGCCGAGGCCGCCCGCGAGCCCGCCGCCGGTGAGAGCACTGCCCGTGAGAGCACTGCCACCGAGAGCGTCGCCGAGACCGTTCGGGTTGTCCATATTTTGAAATCACCGTATCAAATAGTGAGATAGCACTGCTGGTCGGCGCACCCGGCGCGACCCGCGCGGGTACTATCGACCATGTACTGATACTGCCGTCTCAAATTGTGAGATGCAAGTTGAGACCGGGCGGTGTACTCAAGCGAAAGCGAAGCAACGTCAAAGGAGACCGCATGAGCAGCGCGCCTCGCACGCTGGCGGAGAAGATCTGGGACGCGCATGTCGTCCGCAGCGCCCAGGGTGAGCCAGACCTGCTCTTCATCGACCTGCACCTGGTGCACGAGGTCACCAGCGCCCAGGCCTTCGACGGCCTGCGCGCCGCAGGCCGTAAGGTCCGCCGGCCGGACCTGACCCTCGCGACCGAGGATCACAACGTCCCGACCAACCCCGGCATCGGCCCGGGTACGCCGATCGAGGGCCCAGGCACCCCCGTGACCGACCCGGTGTCGCGCATCCAGCTCGAGACGCTGCGCAGGAACGCCGATGAGTTTGGCGTCCGGCTGCACCCGATGGGTGACCCGGGCCAGGGAATCGTGCACGTGATCGGCCCGCAGATGGGCATCACCCAGCCGGGCATGACGATCGTCTGTGGTGACTCGCACACCTCCACGCACGGCGCGTTCGGCGCGATCGCCTTCGGCATCGGCACCAGCGAGGTCGAGCACGTGCTCGCGACCCAGGCGCTGCCGCAGATCAAGCCGAAGACGATGGCGATCAACGTCGAGGGCGCGCTGCCCGACGGCGTCACTGCCAAGGACCTGATCCTCGCGATCATCGGCCAGATCGGCACCGGCGGCGGCCAGGGCTACATCGTGGAGTACCGCGGTGAGGCGGTCAGGAACCTCTCCATGGAGGGGCGGATGACCGTGTGCAACATGTCCATCGAGGCGGGCGCGCGGGCCGGCCTCGTCGCACCGGACGAGACCACCTTCGAGTACCTCAAGGGCCGTCCGAACGCGCCGCAGGGCGCCGACTGGGACGCGGCCGTCGAGTACTGGAAGTCGCTGCCCACCGACGAGGGCGCGGTCTTCGACCACGAGGTCACCATCGACGCCAGCACGCTCAGCCCGTACGTCACCTGGGGCACCAACCCCGGCCAGGCGCTCCCGCTCGGCGCGGCCGTGCCGGCTCCCGGCGACACCGAGGACCCGAACGGCACCGAGCGAGCGCTGACCTACATGGGCCTGACGGCGGGCACCCCGCTGCGTCAGATCCAGGTCGACACCGTGTTCGTCGGCTCCTGCACCAACGGCCGCATCGAGGACCTGCGCGCGGCCGCCGACGTCATCAAGGGCCGCCAGGTCGCCTCGGGCGTCCGCATGCTGGTCGTTCCCGGCTCGATGCAGGTGCGCGCCCAGGCCGAGGCCGAGGGCCTCAACGAGGTCTTCACCGCGGCGGGCGCCGAGTGGCGCTCGGCCGGCTGCTCGATGTGCCTCGGCATGAACCCGGACACGCTCAAGCCGGGTGAGCGCTCCGCGTCCACCTCGAACAGGAACTTCGAGGGACGCCAGGGCAAGGGCGGCCGCACGCACCTGGTGTCGCCCGCCGTCGCCGCCGCAACCGCCGTCACGGGCCGCCTGGCCGCCCCAGCAGACCTGTAAGGAGACCCGAGCAACATGGAACCGTTCGTCACGCACACGGGGCGCGCTGTGCCGCTGCGGCGCACCAACGTGGACACCGACCAGATCATCCCGGCCGTGTACCTCAAGCGGGTCAGCCGCGAGGGCTTCGGCGAGGGCCTGTTCGCGTCCTGGCGCGAGGACCCGTCGTTCGTGCTCAACCAGCCGCGCTACCAGGGCGCGACCATCCTGGTCGCGGGTACCGACTTCGGCACCGGCTCCTCCCGTGAGCACGCCGTCTGGGCGCTGCTCGACTACGGCTTCCGCGCCGTGATCGCGCCCCGCTTCGGCGACATCTTCCGCAACAACGCCACCAAGGCGGGCCTGCTCCCCGTCGTCCTGCCGGAAAAGGTCGTCGCGCTCATCCAGGACGCGGCCGAGGCCGAGCCCCCGGCCCAGGTCACCGTCGACCTCGACGCCCGCACGGTCTACGTGACCGGCGGCGGCCTGGCCGAAGACCTGGCCGAGTCCTTCCAGATCGACGACTACACCCGCTGGCGCCTCATGGAGGGCCTCGACGACATCGGCCTGACCCTCCGCCACGAGGACGCCATCTCCGCCTTCGAGGCCACGCGCCCCAACTTCCTCCCCGTAACGCTGTAAGCACCCCGGGGACAACCCGCGCAACCCAATGTCCGCGCCGGCGGGCCCTGACCCGATCAGGGCCCGCCGGCGCGTCCATGCCCGCACGCTGCGCCACCCTTTCCCGTGCGCCGCAGCACCATTCACCCCATGTGCCCCAAGGGTCGCGATTCTCTCGCCGCGGCGGACTTGATCGTGGACACTTTTCTCCTGACGGAAATTCGGACTCCGATTTGGGGTCCGAATTTCCGTTGAAATCCGAATTTCCACGATCATGGGTCCAATATGCCCGGATTGCCCGGATTACGCGGCACTCGCAAGACGCCTCCCACCCCCGCCGAGCCCGGTCCGAGCCCGGTCCGAGCCCGGTCCGAGCCCGATCCGCGAACCCGCCCCGGGCGACGCATCCGCCGCGCGAACCGGTCCACGACGGAAACCCCGTCCCCGCCGGCACCTCCATCACGCATGGCAACACGACGGCACACGAGGCACCCGACATATCAGCACATGTCAGGTGCAAATCAAAACCCTCCCGTGAAAAAGCCCCGACACACCACCTAAATTTCCGCAAGGTTATTGTGTACGCGGGCCCGATCGCCTAATTTCGGGCTGGTCAGGGGTCGTGAGCCAGGCGAGAAGCCAAGCGAGAGCGGCCTCCCGTGGGGGAACGCAGGAGTGAATAATGAACAAGCGTGATCTGATCGACGCGCTCTCGGGTCGCCTGGGGGACAAGAAGTCCGCGACCGAGGCGCTGAACGCGGTGCTCGAGACCATTCAGTCGGCGGTGGCCGGTGGCGACAAGGTCGCCATCACCGGATTCGGCGTCTTCGAGAAGAGCGACCGCCCGGCCCGCACGGCCAGGAACCCCGCGACTGGCGCCGAAATACATGTGGCAGCCCAGTCGGTACCCAAGTTCCGCCCGGGCGCCGACTTCAAGGCACTGGTCAACGCGGGGGCCAAGAAGGCCGCCGCCAAGGCCCCGGCCAAGAAGAAGTAATCGGCGCGCGACGGCCATAACGGCCGGCCGTACGCACGGCGGCACGGGGAGGCTCTCCCCGCTGCCGCCGTACGCGTGTCACGCCCCACGGCGCACACAAAGCGCATACAAAGCGAACACCTACAAAGCGAACACAAACCAACCCGCTACCGCACCCCGTCCGCCTTGGCCAGCGCCGTGGTGATGATCCGGTCGATCAGCTGCGGCAGCGGGACCCCGGACGCGGCCCACATCAGCGGGAACCCCGACGACGGCGTCATCCCCGGCATGGTGTTGATCTCGTTGACCACCACCTCACCGGATGGGGTGTAGAAGAAGTCCACCCGGGCGAGCCCCTCGCAGCCGATCGCGTCGAAGGCCGCGCAGGCCAGCGTCCGCACCCGCGCAGCCGCGGAAGCAGGAATCGGCGCGGGTATCTCCATCCGCGAGTCCTCGAGGTACTTGGCCTCGAAGTCGTACCAGGTGGACTGCGGGTCGACCACGATCTGCCCGGGCACGGACGCCTCGGGCGGCGCGCCATCGATCCCCTCGAGCACGGCGCACTCGACCTCGGCGCCGGCCACGAAGGCCTCGACGAGCACCTTCCTGTCGTACCGCCGCGCCTCCTCGATCGCCGCCTCAAGCTCGTCGGGACCTGAGACCCGCGACGTGCCGATCGACGAGCCGCCCCTGGCCGGCTTCACGAACACCGGAAAGCCGAGTTCGGCCACCTCGTCGAACACCTTCTTGCGCTCGGGCGAGGACGGCGACACGCCCCAGTCTCTGTCCCTGACCACCACGTACCGCCCGATGGGCAGCCCGCGGGCCGCGAACAGGATCTTCATGTACTCCTTGTCCATCCCGGCGGCGGAGGCGAGCACCCCGGCGCCCGCGTAGCGGATCCCGGCCATCTCGAGCAGCCCCTGGATCGTCCCGTCCTCGCCGAACGTCCCGTGCAGCAGCGGCAGCACCACGTCCACCTCGCCGAGCTCCGGCGGCACGGAAGCGGGCCCGCTGAACACCAGCGCACCGCCGCTTGGGCCGGCGGCGGGCGTGACGGACACTCCGGGCGTCGCCACCGCCTCCACCGAGGGCGAGGACCCGGACGTCAGCGCCAGCCGCGCTGGATCGCCCGAGGTCAGCACCCACCGGCCGTCTCTGGCGATGCCGATGGGTACGACGTCATACCGGTCGCTGTCGATGGCGCCGAGCACCAGCCCCGCGCTCGCACACGACACCGCGTGCTCCGCGCTGCGCCCTCCGAACACCACGGCGACCCGGACCTTGCGCGCCGAACCCATGCACCACCTCCGGTAACAGTCAACCCGGAAATGGTAGCCCCTGATCAGCGCAAGGCAGTTGCCCGTCCGTTACATCGGCCCGTCGCGCCGCCACGGTACCGCCCAAGAACGTACGGAACGGGTTCGGCTGACCCTTCCCGCCGAACTCGTGATCGTGAAGTGATCTATTCCGTTTCATCCTGGGCTCTCCTTGTGGAAGATTGCTAAGCGGCCGCGCAATCTGGCGGGAGGCACGGACCACACGTGGAAGGCGGACGGCGTGCGAATTACCCGGTTCGGTGGATTGCTCGCAGGCACGGCCGTGCTAGCGGCGGGCTGCGGCACGGTTCACGCGTCGGGCGGCGGCACGCCAAGCAGCCTCACTGCCGCGGCACGCGGCACCGCGGCGGGAACGGCACGGATCGCGGAGACGACCACCATGCGGCTGGGCGGCATGACCGTCTCCTACACCGCGACGGGGGAGTTCGACTTCGCCCACGCCCGTGGCACGCTCAGCATGTCTGCCCCGGTCGGCATGACGATGCTCTTCCTCCCGCCGAAGATCTACCTAAAGCTCCCGGGCGGAGCAGGAAGCTCGCTGCCCAAGGGCAAGACCTGGGTGGCGCTGGACGCGAAGGGCATTGGCGACGCGGCCGCCGTTCCGGGGCTGGGCACCTTCGGCGCGACCAGCCCCGCCGACCTGCTGACCTCGCTGACAGCGATCTCCGGCAGCGTCAAGAAGCTTGGCAGTGGGTCCGTCCGCGGCGTCGCGGTCACCGAGTACCAGGTGACCATCAACCCGCAGCAGGCGGCGCGGGCGGCCAAGCTCCCCGCCGCCCAGCGGGCCGGCTACCAGCAGTTCGTCGCTAGCCTCGGGGGAAACGCGATCACCGCCGACGTCTGGGTCGACAAGGCGAACCTGGTCCGGCGGGTAACGCTCTCGATGCGGCTTCCGCCCGCCATGGCCACCGGCTCGGGAAGCAACCCGGGCAAGAACACCCGGATGACCGAGACCACCGACTTCTACGACTTCGGGATCCCGGTACACCTCTCCGCGCCGCCCGCCGCGCAGGTGGCCAGCATGGGGTCGATCATCTCAGGCATCGGTTCGGTGTCCTCGGGAAGCAGCGACAACGGCGGAGGCAGTGTCAACGTCCCATCGAGCACGCCGCCGGCCGCATCAGGCACGCTGACCCCGGCCCAGGCCATGGCGGCAGAGCAGGCGGTCACCGCCTTCTTTACCGCCCTGGGGCACCACAGCCCCGCGGCAGTCGCCCAGACGGTGCTTCCAGCTCAGCAGTCGTGCGTCAGCTCAAGCATGAGCGGTGCACCCAGGATCACTGTCAAGTCCCTGCGGATCGTCTCAGCGGCACCCGCGGGCACAGGGAAGGCCACCGTGCGGTTCGCGGTCTCCGTCTCGGCCAACCTTGGCGGTCAGACCGTCCCGTTCCCGTTGTTCGCGCCCGATTCGGGCGGGCAGCCGTGGCTGGAGACTGCCGAGTCCGGCGGCCACTGGTACGTGGACCTCGGAGCTAGCAGCGCCTTCCTGTTCTCCGGCCCCTGCTGAGGGCCGCCGTTAGCAGCTACGTCGCCCGATCTGCCGGCGGCGCCAAGCCGCACGGAGACTAGCGGCCAAGGCCCTCCAGGGCCACGAAGGCGTCGCTGATCAGGTCCTCCGAGTCCTCCAGGCCGATGGAGAAGCGGACCGCGCCTGGGTCGATGCCCGCGGCGGCGAGCGCACGGTCGTCGAGCTGCCGGTGCGTGGTGGACGCCACGTGCGAGACGAGGGTGTGCGTGCCGCCGAGCGAGGCGGCGGCCTTGGCGAGCCGCAGCTTTGAGGCGAACGCGAGACCCGCCTCACGGCCGCCGTACGGCGTGACAGTGACGATCGCGCCGAACCTGACGCCCTCGGGCCCGGCGTCGAACATCCGCCTGGCCAGCTCGTGACCGGTATGCGTGGGCAGCCCCGGGTAGTCGACGTAGGCGACGGCGGGATGCTTGGCGACCGTGGCGGCGAAGACCGAGGCGGTGGCGCACTGGCGGCGCACCCGGACGGGCAGCGTCTCGAGGCCGCGGCGGAGCTGAAACGCGTCGTCTGGCGACAGCGAGCCTCCGGTGTCGATGCGCGTCGCGCGGATCTGGCCGATCAGCTCGAGCGACCCGGTCACCACGCCGCCTGTCACGTCGGAGTGGCCGCCGATGTACTTCGTGGCCGAGTGGATCACCAGGTCGGCGCCGTGCTCCAGCGGCCGGCACACCACGGGCGGCGCGAGCGTCGAGTCGATGACGAGCAGCGCGCCGCGTTCGCGGGCGATCTCGGCGAGCCCCTTGATGTCGGCCACGGCGGTCGTCGGGTTGGCGATCGTCTCCGCGTAGATGATGCGGGTCGCCGGCCGGGTGACGGCGCGCACGGCGCCCAGGTCGGAGATGTCCACGAAATCGGTCTCGACGCCGAACCTGGCCATGACGTTGCGCAGCAGGCTGTAGGTGCCGCCGTAGAGCGCGGTGGACGCCACGACGTGCCCGCCCGCCCGCGCGAAGGCCAGGAACACGCCGGAGATCGCGGCCATGCCCGACGCGAACGCCTGGGCGGCGGGCCAGCGCGGCAGGTTAGCCCCCTCGAGCGCAGCGACCGCGCGGGCGAACGCGTCGACCGTGGGATTGTCGATCCGGCTGTAGACGTAGCCGGGCATCTGCTCGCCGATCACCGCGGCGTACTCCTGCGCCGAGGAGAACTCGAACGTCGCGGTCCGGTAGATGGGCGTGGCGACCGGCCGCTGGGCGGTCTCCGGCGGTGGCGGCAGGTGCACCGCCCTGGTGTTCTCCCCGAGTTGCCTTCGGGCTATCTCCACGGATAGGACTCCATTCCTCCGGGGAACGACCCCGTACTAACACGGTCACTCAGATCCGTACCATTCGGGCTTGGCCGAGCGTGCTGCCAGGGCGGCGGCCGCGTCCGCGACGGACAGTCGGCCGGTGATCACCGCGGCCACCACCTCGGTGATCGGCATCTCCGCGCCGAACTTCCTGGCCAGTTCGAGCACCGGGGCGTAGGAGGTGGCGCTCTCGGCGGTCTGCGTGATCATCTCAAGGGCCTGGGCGGTGCTCAGCCCCTGGCCGAGGTACTCGCCAAAGCGCCGGTTGCGCGACAGCGGCGAGGAGCAGGTCGCCACCAGGTCGCCCATCCCTGCGAGCCCGGCGAACGTCCGCGGGTCGGCGCCCATCGCCTCGCCGAGCCGCGCCATCTCGGCGAGCCCGCGGGTGATCAGCGTTGCCTTCGTGTTGTCACCGAGCCCGAGCGCGACCGCGATGCCGACCGCGAGCGCGATGATGTTCTTCACGGTGCCGCCGAGTTCGCACCCGATGACGTCGGTGTTCCAGTACGGCCGGAAGTACCCGGAGTGGCAGGCCCGCTGCAGCATCCGGGCGCTGTGCTCATCGGTGCAGGCGACCACGGACGCGGCCATCTGGCGTTCGGCGATCTCCCGCGCCAGGTTGGGACCCGACACCACGGCGACACGCGAGTCTGGCACGCCCGCGGTCTCCATGATGACCTCGCTCATCCGCTTGCACGAGCCGAGTTCGATCCCCTTCATCAGCGAGACGAGCAGCGCGTCCGGCGGGATGAGCGGCGTCCACTCGGTCAGGCACGCGCGCAGCGTCTGCGCGGTGACCGAGAGCACCACCAGGTCCGCGCCGTCGAGCGCCGCGGCGACGTCCGTCGTCGCGGCAAGCGCCGACGGCAGCGTGATTCCCGGCAGGTACCTGGGGTTCATGTGCAGGCCGTTGATCGACTCGGCGATCTCCGCCCTGCGCGCCCATATGGTTACCGCAGTGTCCGCGTCGGCGAGCACCTGCGCGAACGTGGTGCCCCATGAGCCCGCGCCAAGGACCGCCGCCTTCATGAGGAGGTCACCTCCCCGGCGGCCGCGGCCTGAAGCGTGGCTGGGGTCACTGAGCTTCTCCGGCCGCGGCGGACCCCGCCTCATCGGGCCGCTGCGCCTGCGCCGCTTCGCCCGCATCCCCCGCGGTGCTCTCCGGGGGACGATCCTCCGCACCCACCGCGGTGACGCTGGGCGAAGCGGTGGAACCGGCAACCGTTCCGGCTGGCTTTGACGGTTTTGACTTCGCCGGGTCGAACACGATGGCGGGCGGTTCCTCGTCACGCAGGGATGCGAGCAGGGCCGCCACGTCGTTCATGATTGCGTCGGTGGCGGCGCGCAGCGCCTTCGCCGACGTGTGCTTGCCGGCCCATTCCGACAGGTCGACCGGCTTGCCGGCTACCGTACGCACGGTTTGCCGTGGCCACAGCTTTGCCTTCTTGCTGCCGTAAGGGAGAACGTTTTGGGTACCCCAGTGCGCGACAGGGATGACCGGCGTGCCGGTGGCGAGTGCCAGCCGGGCGACTCCGGTCTTGGCGACCATCGGCCACAGGTCGGGGTCGCGCGTCGCGGTGCCCTCGGGGTAGACGATCACCGCCGCGCCCTCGGTGAGCGCCTGCTCGGCCTGCCGGAGAGCGAGTGCGGCGTCGGCGGCGCCGCGGTTCACCGGGATCTGGCCGCAGCCGTAAAGCAGCTTACCGATGAAGGGCACCTTGAACGCCGACGCCTTGACCATGAACGTCGGGTACCGTCCGGACTCGTAGAAGAACAGGCAGTCCGTCCCCCAGTCCGCGTAGGACATGTGGTTCGGCGCGATGATCACGGGGCCCTTCTTGGGAATGTTCTCCTGCCCCGCCCACTTGTTCCTGACCAGCACATGGAGAAGGGGGCGAAACACGATGACGGTGAAAAGCCGCCACGCAGGCGAATAAGACTTGCTGCTCATCGGGGAGGCCTTCCCATGGTCCGGTTCCGCACTTCATGCTCCACAGTCTGCCGATGGTCGTCTCGATGACGGACACTGCCCGCTTTAGCTGGACAGTTCTGCTGCCAGTCAAGGTACTAGCCCGCGCCAAGTCACGGCTTGCCGTCCTGGCAGGCGATCGCCGGCGCGACCTCGCGCTTGCCCTCGCGTCGGACACCGTCGCGGCGGTGCTCGCCTGCCCCGAGGTCCGCCAGGTGATCGTGGTCACGTCCGACCCCATCGCCGGGCCGCGGCTCGCCGCGCTCGGCGCGATCGTCGTCCCCGACGAGCCGGCCGACCTGCGGGGCGACATCGTGAGCCTGGACGGGGTCCCGGTGCCAGGAAGGCCGGGCGTGCAGGCTGCGGGCCGCGACGGCGAGATGGGCCTGCAGGACGAGCTCAACGCGGCCCTGCGGCACGGTGCGAGCCTCGCGGCGCGCCGCTGGCCCGGCACGTCAATCGCGGCGCTCACCGCGGACCTGCCCTCCCTCGACCCCGCCGAGCTGTCCGCCGCGCTGCGCGCCGCGAGCGCGCTTGGGCGCGCGGCGTTCGTGCCAGACGCGGCCTGTGTGGGCACCACGCTGTACGCGGTGCCGTGGGACGGCGGGGAGTTCCTGCCGTCGTTCGGCGGCGCGTCCCGGGCACGGCACGCGTCGTCCGGTGCGGCCGAGCTCGACCTCGACGACATGGCGGGGCTGCGCAGGGACGTGGACACCCCAGACGACCTGCGCACCGCGCTCGCCCTCGGTACCGGACCGCACACGGCCGCCCTGGCCGCGGAACTGCTGGCCGACGCCTAGCGGCTCATATATGGACGACGGGGCAGGTCAGCGTCCTGGTGATCCCCTGGACGGCCTGAATCTTCGCCGCGACTAGCTTGCCTAGCTCGTCCACGTTCTCGGCGCGGGCGCGCACGATGACGTCATAGGGGCCGGTGACATCCTCCGCCTGCGTGACTCCGGCGATCTGCGCGATCTGCCGTGCCACGTCGGCGGCTTTGCCGACCTCGGTCTGGACGAGGATGTATGCCTGCACCATGGCGTCCTCCTGGGAGCGGCCTGCGATTGCCGCCCTGACGAATCCTTCCCATCTTCCCGTTTCGTCATCAGGTCTGACGGGTCGGGTTTATCAAGATAAGGAGAGTTCGCTGTCACGGTACAGCAATGGTCCAGACCTGTTTCATACCGGTCCGTAGTTTTCTGGCTGATTCGTGTGGTCTGCGGTGTCTGGGGGGTAACCGTCCTGTCTCCGTAGCGTTACCCGGTGGGACATTAATACCTGTGCCGGCCCCCGCCGCGCGGAAATTCCGCATACCCAGTGCAACCGATTTCGCACACCGCAGTAACCGGCACCCCCCGCCAGCTGGCCACGGTTGATCGCGCCGTGAAGCACATCGCTAGGCTTGGGCCGAAAATGGCACTGCAGGTGGAGGCGGCGAGATCACTGGCAATGACGGGTCCGTCGCGGACCTGGGCGAATGGGGGGTCATCGCGGCTCTCCGGGCGCGGATGCCCGCGGGCCCGCTGACCTCGGTCGGCATCGGTGACGACGCGGCCGTGGTCGGCGCGCCGTCGGGCAACGTTGTCGCGGCGGTCGACATGCTCATCGAGGGCAGGCACTTCCTGCGCGACTGGTCATCCGCCTACGACATCGGCGTGAAGGCCGCGGCGCGCAGCCTGTCCGACATCGCCGCCATGGGCGCGGTCAACACGGCGCTGCTCGTCGCCCTCGCCGCGCCAGGCACCCTGCCCGCCAGCTGGGCGGCAGAGCTGGCCGACGGCCTGGCCGCCGAGGCCACCAGGGCAGGCGCCGGCATAGCGGGCGGCGACACTGCCCGCGCCGACTACGTAACCCTCGCGGTCACCGCCCTCGGCGACCTGGCGGGACGCCTGCCTGTCCTCCGCTCCGGCGCCCGCCCAGGCGACGTGGTAGCCGTAGCCGGCCTCCTTGGCCACTCGGCCGCTGGCCTCGCCCTCCTGATGTCCGGCGTGCTGACGCCCCCGGCAGCAACCGGAGGCGCACCCGCCTCAGTCCCACCCACAGTCTCCCCAGTGATCCCACCTGCGTCAGTCCCACCCGCAGACGCCGCAGCGGCCCCACCTGCCCAGGCGCCCGCACCTGCACCGGACGATGCGCTGGCCGGGCTTGTCGCCGCCCACCTGCGCCCGGCTCCGATCTACGAGGCGGGCCCCGAGGCGGCGCTGCTCGGCGCGACAGCGATGATCGACATCAGCGACGGCCTGATCGCCGACCTGGGCCACATCGCCACCGCAAGCGGCGTCCAGGTCAACATCAGCACCCCCGGCCTTCCCATCGCCCCCGCCCTCCTGAAGGCGGCCAAGGCACTGCCCTCGACCTCCGGAACGACCGCCCTGGAATGGGTCCTGACCGGCGGCGAAGACCACGCCCTGGTCGCAGCCTTTCCCCCGTCGGTCACGCTCCCGCCCCGCTGGCACCCCATCGGCGAGGTCCGCGAAGGAACCGGCGTCACCGTAGACAACGCCACCCACGCCGGCCCCGGCGGCTGGCAGCACTTCCGCTAACTCGCAGGCCCCGCCCGAGCACCGCAGGCCACGCCCGCGGGGACATTCCGGATATGTCAGGGTATGCCCAAGTCCGTCGGCACTTGATCACGGAACTTCGGATCCTGACGGAACTTCTCTACCCGATTCGGGTACTGAAGTTCCGTTGTAATCGAAAGTTCCGTGATCATGATCGGATCGCGGACGACCCGTCCCCTCGGCCTCGTGGCCGATGGGGACTGCGGGTACGTGGGTGTTCGCAGGGCCCGTGTTACTGCTCCAGGGGGCGTGGAGGCGGTCGCAGGCGGCGGCCGGTTCCGGGCATAAGTCAGGCCGGCACGTCCCGTGGACGTGCCGGCCTGACTGACGAGAGCTGTGTAGAACCTCTAGCGGGAGACCTTGCCGGCCTTGATGCAGGAGGTGCACACGTTCAAGCGCTTGGGCGTGCCGGAAACGATAGCCCGAACGGTCTGGATGTTCGGGTTCCAGCGACGGCGAGTGCGGACGTGCGAGTGCGACACGTTGTTGCCGAAGCCCGGCCCCTTGCCGCAAACGTCGCAGACGGAAGCCACGGCTGCCTCCAAAGTCGGATTGGTAGAGTCTGTGTCAGCGCCTCACCCGGCGGTGATGTAAACACCAGCGCGGAACTGAGGCAGCCTGGGAAGCATACCCGACGGGACGCCCACCGCGCGAACCGCCTCGTAACGACGCTGGTGCACCCGAATGTCGGCGGGCGCTCCTATGCTTGCCACGTGACCACGCTCCGCGATCCGCTGGTCGAGCCGCTGGGTAAGAAGGCGAGCGACACGCTTGAGAAGGTCTTCGGCCTGCGGACGGTCGGCGACCTGCTGCGGCACTATCCCCGCCGCTATTACACCAGGGGCGAGCTGACCCCGCTCGATTCGCTCAGTGAGGGCGATCACGTCACCGTGCTCGCCCGCGTCGCCATGTCCACCGTGCTCGGCGAGGCTCCTCGCGGGTCGCGCTACCAGCAGGGCCGGGGCCCGCGGCAACGGCTCGAGGTCATCGTCACCGACGGCACGGGCAAGCTGCAGCTCACGTTCTTCGCGGGCGTCGGGTTCCACGCGCGCCAGCTGCAGCAGGGCGCCCTCGCCCTGTTCGCGGGCACCGTGTCCAGCTTCCGCGGCCGCCGCCAGCTGGTCCACCCCGAATACGAGCTGCTTCCGGCCGCGGCCGCCGAGAGCCTCACCAGCGAAATAGCGGAAGAGTTCGCCACCGAGCTGATCCCCGTCTATCCGGCGAGCGCCAAGCTGACCTCCTGGACGATCTCCAAGTACGTCGGCGCCGTGCTCGACTCCCTCGGCCCGACCAAGGACACGCTTCCCGACGAGATGCGGCAGCGCTACCACCTGTGGCCGCGTGAGCTGGCGATCAGGGCGATACACCGGCCGCAGGACCGGGAGGACTTGAGGCACGCCCGCAAGCGGCTCAAGTGGGACGAGGCGTTCACCATGCAGGTCGCGCTCGCTCAGCGGCGGCACGCCGCGGCGGCGATGCCGGCGGTGCCGAGGCCGGCGGCCGATGACGGGATCGCCGCGGCGTTCGACAGGCGGCTGCCGTTCACGCTCACCGCGGGGCAGCAGGAGGTGGGCGAGGTCATCGCGCACGACCTGGCGTGCGCCTACCCGATGAACAGGCTGCTCCAGGGCGAGGTCGGCTCGGGCAAGACGGTCGTCGCGGTCCGCGCCATGCTCCAGGTGGTGGACTCGGGCGGCCAGGCCGCGCTGCTCGCGCCGACCGAGGTACTCGCGCAGCAGCACTACCGCTCGATTACCGCGCTGCTCGGCCCGCTCGCCACCGCGGGCCAGCTCGCCGAGGGTCAGCTGGCACCGGGGGAGCGGGCGACCCGGGTGGCCCTGCTCACCGGCTCGACGGGGGTGCGGGCGCGCCGCAGCGCGCTCAGCGACGTGTTCACCGGCGACGCAGGCATCCTGATCGGCACGCACGCGCTGCTCGAGGACCAGGTGCAGTTCGCCGACCTCGGCCTGGTGGTCATCGACGAGCAGCACCGGTTCGGCGTCGAACAGCGCGACGCGCTGCGTGAGAAGGCACAGGGATCCCGGCCGCACGTGCTGGTGATGACCGCCACGCCGATCCCGCGCACGGTGGCCATGACCGTGTTCGGCGACCTGGAGATCTCGACGCTTTCCGAGCTGCCGGCCGGCCGCTCGCCGATCGCGACGCACGTGGTGCCCGCCGTGGAGCGCCCGCATTACCTGGACCGGGCGTGGCAGCGGGTCAGCGAGGAGGTCGAGTCGGGCCGCCAGGCGTACGTGGTCTGCCCGCGCATCGGCGACGACGCGGGCGGCGAGGACGGAGACGACAGCGACGGGAGCGACGTCCCCGAGCCCGGCGCGGAAGAAGAGACGAAGCGCCCGCCGCTAGCCGTCCTCGACGTGGCGCCCGAACTCGCCGAGGGCCCGTTGTCCGGGCTGCGCGTCGCGATCATGCACGGCAGGCTCACCCCGGATGAGAAGGACCGGGTGATGACCGCCTTCGCCGCGGGCGAGGTCGACGTGCTCGTCTCCACCACGGTGATCGAGGTCGGCGTTGATGTGCCCAACGCCACAGTGATGGTCATCATGGACGCGGAACGGTTCGGCGTCTCCCAGCTGCACCAGCTGCGCGGCCGGGTCGGCCGGGGCCGCAACCCTGGCCTGTGCCTGTTGGTCACGGAGGCTGAGCCAGGGACGCCTGCGCGGGAGCGGCTCGACGCGGTGGCGGAGACGGGGGACGGCTTCCAGCTCTCCCGGCTCGACCTGCAGCAGCGCCGTGAGGGCGACGTGCTCGGCTCGGCGCAGGCGGGCCGCCGCAGCAGCCTCAAGCTGCTGCGCCTGCTTGAGGACGAGGACCTGATCGCGGAGGCGAGGCAGGAGGCGGGCCCGCTGGTGGCGCTCGACCCTGAACTGGAGTTCCATCCGGCACTCAAGGAGGCGATCGATGACTTCCTCGGCGACCGCCGCGCCGAGTTCCTCGACAAGGCCTGACACACTGGCCCCATGACACGAGTCATCGCCGGCGTGGCGGGCGGAAAGCGGCTGGCAGTGCCGGGCGGCAGTGGCACCAGGCCCACAAGCGACCGCGCGCGGGAGGGCCTGTTCGGCACGGTCCTGTCGGAATTCGGCTCGCTGGCCGGCCTGCACGCGGCCGACCTGTACGCGGGCTCTGGCGCGGTCGGGCTGGAGGCCCTGTCGCGCGGAGCGCAGAGCGTGCTGCTTGTAGAGTCCGATGCGCGGGCGGTGGAGGTCATCAGGGCGAACATCGCGGCGGTAGGGCTCCCGGGCGCACGGGTCCGGCAGGAACGGGTCGAGCGGGTTCTCGCCCGGCCCGCGGACGCCAGGTTCGACCTCGTGTTCGCTGACCCGCCGTATCCGGTGTCCGAGGCGGCCGTGACCGAAATGCTCGCTCGCCTGAGTGGCTGGCTCAGCCCCGACGCACTCGTCGTGGTGGAGCGCGCCACCAGATCCGGGCCGTTTGAATGGCCCCCCGGATATGCCAGGGGTAAGTCCCGCAGGTACGGTGAGGCCACCTTCTGGTATGGCTGGTACGGCACCGGCGCGGCAGCGGATCAGGCAGATCGAGCCGATCGAGCGGGTCAACAGGATCAGGCCGCGCGGGAGCCGACGTTTGACGCGCTCCCCTGGGCGCATGAGGAGTGATGCCGCGTGGCGCGAGTGGTTTGCCCTGGTTCCTTCGACCCGGTGACGAACGGTCACCTGGACGTCATCAGCCGGGCGGCCAGCCTGCATGACGAGGTGGTCGTCGCCGTTCTCATCAACATCACGAAGAAGTCCCTGTTCACCACCGACGAACGGGTGGACATGCTTCGCGAGGTCACCAAGGACTACCCCAACGTGCGCGTGGAGCGGTTCCACGGCCTGCTGGTCAACTTCTGCACGGACAATGGCATCCACGCGATCGTGAAGGGGCTGCGCGCCGTCAGCGACTTCGAGTACGAGATGCAGATGGCGCAGATGAACTACCGCCTCGCCAAGGTGGAGACGCTGTTCGTGACCACCAACCCCACGTACTCGTTCCTCAGCTCGAGCCTGGTCAAGGAGATCGCCACGTACGGCGGCGACGTCTCGGGCCTGGTGCCTGAGCCGGTGCTCGGCCGCCTCAAGGCGCGCCTCAAGGAGGAGTAGCGCCCGAGTTGGGAATAGTCCTTGACCGGCGGTACGCTAATCCGTCGGTCAAGCAATCGCCTAGACGATAAACTGAGATGTCTAAAGGTAACGAAAAATCAGTCGCGCGCGGAGTGCCCGGTGCACACGGTGGTGCGGAACAAGCGAGCCAGCCAGGTAAAACCGGCAGGTCGCACGGCTCCCACGTCCGTGGCAGCGGTGACTTCACGTTCGACATGCGGCCGCTCGGCAAGCGGCCAGGAGAGTTCAGGGACGAGCGGCGGACGGCGCACGCGCCGGACGGTCTCGGTTCTGGGCTAGTCTTGGTGCCTGCCGGTGCCGATGTCGCTCTCGACCTGCGGTTCGAGGCGGTTTCCGAGGGGGTGCTCGTCACCGGCTCGGCGGTCGCCCCGCTCGCGGGCGAGTGCGCGCGCTGCCTGGAGCCGCTGACCAGCACGATCGAGGTCAGCTTCCAGGAGCTGTACCGGTACCTGCCGGATCCTGACGAGGATGCGAACGACGGCGAGGAACGATTCCTCGACGGCGAGCACCTCGACCTGGAGCCGGCGTTCCGTGATGCGGTGGTGCTCGCGCTTCCGCTGTCGCCGCTGTGTTCGGACGACTGCCAGGGTCTGTGCGTCGAATGCGGCGCGCGGCTCGCGGACGTCGGCCCGGACCACGGGCACGGTGACAAGGTGGATCCCCGCTGGGGAATCCTCGCAAAGCTTGAAATTAACGACCGAGCAGAAGACTGACAGGAGAGCCGAAGTGGCTGTTCCAAAGCGGAAGATGTCGCGCAGCAACACCCGCTCCCGCCGCGCCCAGTGGAAGGCCACCCCGGTGACGCTGGTGGAGTGCCCGCAGTGCCACAGCCAGAAGCTGCCGCACGCTGCCTGCCCGACGTGCGGCACCTACCGCCGCCGTCAGGTCCTGAACCCGGCCTGAGCCTGATGTAGCCAGGGAGCGCCGGTGAGCGGACGACGTCACGACGGGGACGGTACCCAGGCGGGAGACCCCGCCGAGCTGTCGGATGCTCTCGGCGTGCCCATTTCCGCTGAGACCCTCGAGCGCGCGCTGACCCACCGGTCGTACGCCTACGAGAACGGCGGACTGCCGACCAACGAGCGGCTTGAGTTCCTCGGTGACTCAGTGCTAAGCCTCGTGGTCACTGACACGCTGTTCACCGGGCATCCCGACCTGCCCGAGGGCCAGCTGGCGAAGCTGCGCGCCGCGGTGGTGCAGATGAACGCGCTGGCCGAGGTCGCGCGTGATCTCCGTCTCGGCTTGTTCGTCAAGCTCGGCCGTGGCGAGGAGGGGACGGGCGGCAGGGACAAGCCGTCGATCCTCGCCGACACTCTCGAGGCCGTGATCGGCGCGACCTACATCGACTGCGGCCTCGGCGAGGCGAGCGGGCTGGTGCACCGGCTGTTCGACCCGGTCATCCAGCGTTCCGCAGGGCTCGGCGCGGGCCTTGACTGGAAGACCTCGCTGCAGGAGCTGACCGCCGACAGGAACCTCGGGGTGCCCGAGTATCAGGTCAAAGACAGCGGCCCCGATCACCAGAAACTGTTCCGCGCCGTCGTCAAGGTCGGCGCCCGCGAGCTCGGCGCCGGCGAGGGCAGGTCCAAGAAGGCGGCGGAGCAGCTGGCCGCCGAGGCCGCGTACCGCTCGATAACCGCGGAAAAAGACCAAAATCGAGACGATCCCGAACGGGTTCGGCTTACACCCGACGCGCCCGCCGTCTCTGCGGGCCAGCCGGCGCCGCTGCGCGACGCGGTGCCCGCGCAGCCAGACGCGCCGCACACGCCATAGCGCCCGTAGCGCCGGGTCGGCCTCGTAACGCCGCCCGCCCCGCCGTTCCTCATTCCCTCGTCGTCTCCCCGCTTGGAGTTGCCATGCCCGAGCTGCCTGAGGTGGAAACCGTGCGGGCGGGCCTTGAGCGGCATGTGGTGGGCCGCACCGTCGCGACCGCCGCCGTCTTGAACCCGCGCGCGGTCCGCCGCGACCTGGCAGGCCCCGAGGGGTTCGCCGCCGCCATGGTGGGCCGCACCTTCCTGCGCGCCGAACGCCGCGGCAAGTACCTCTGGTTCGCCTTGGACGACAGCGAAGCCCTGCTGGCGCATCTGGGCATGAGCGGCCAGCTCCTGGTCGGAGACCCGGAACGCCCGCTGTCACCGCACGTCCGCGCCCGCTTCACGTTCGCCGACGGCGGCCCCGACCTGCGCTTCACCGACCAGCGCACATTCGGCCATCTGATGCTGAGTGAGATGACGGCGGACGAGTTCCCCGGTAAGGAGGAGCGGCTAGTCCCCGCCCCAATTGCGCATATTGCCCCGGACCCGCTGGAAGAGGCATTCGACCAGAAAGCATTCGGCGCGCGGCTGACCCGCAAGAAGACCGAAATCAAGCGCGCACTGCTTGACCAGTCGCTGATCAGCGGAATCGGCAACATCTATGCGGACGAGGCGCTATGGCGGGCGCGGCTGCACTGGGCGCGGCCCACGCAGACACTCAAGCGCGCCGAGGTGTCGCGGCTGCTTGACGCGGTCCGCGAGGTGCTCGGCGAGGCCCTGGTAGCGGGCGGGACGTCGTTCGACGCCCTGTACGTGAACGTGAACGGCGAGAGCGGCTACTTCGACCGGTCACTCAACGCCTACGGCCGCGAGGGGGAGCCCTGCCCGCGCTGCGGTACCCCGATCCGCCGCGACGCGTTCATGAACCGCTCCTCCTACAGCTGCCCCCGCTGTCAGTACCTCCCGCGGGGGGACGACTCCCCGCACCCCCCGGCAAAGCTTGAGTGAGGTCTATCACGCTTGACCTGCCTAATGGTACGATTGACGCAGGTCAATGGCCCTAGATATAGGGTTTTTGTCCCGGGAAGCGTTTGTTTGACGCTCGTGTCTTTGGTAAGATAAAGCACATAACGGGTGCATGGCTTCTCTCAACTTGACCTCGATAGGTCGTGGTGAGACCCTGTATCTGTTGCCCGCACGCATGGGCGTGCGGTTCACAATGTGCCCACTCTGGTCACTCAGTGTGGAGGACCTTTCACCATGTCGAAGGCTCTATTCGGCCACGTCGGCGGTCCGGACCCGCGCATGATCTCGGAAATGCGCCGTCTCCAGCAGCGTGTTCGCGACCTGGAGGCCGAGCTTGCTCGGCTGCAGGAAGAGAACGACGCGCTCGTTGCTGGTATCGGCCATGACGAGGAAGTGCTCGTCCTGGAACGTGAGCCCGCGCTCACCTGACGATCTCAGGCACCCCGCAGTTGGGGGGAGCTCAGCTCGGTCCCGCGACCCGCGGGGCTCGTCGAGGCACAACCTCAGAAACGAACAAGGGACGCCATAGCCGGCGTCCCTTATCGTTGTCCCGCCTCTCGGCTGCTTCTTTTTCCTCAGAGTCATCGCCTGGTCACCTGTTGTTCAAATGCTTTTCCGATCCCGTGCCGTTTCCGGCGGTGGGCCGCCGTGGGCGGTAACCTTCGGGTGGCGGTGATGTTCGCGGGCAACGCATCGCGTGGAAGTTCCGGGGGAGGAGAGGTGGCGTGTACCTGAAGTCCCTCACGCTTCGCGGCTTCAAGTCGTTCGCCTCCGCGACCACGCTGCGCCTCGAGCCAGGCATCACCTGCGTCGTCGGCCCCAACGGTTCCGGCAAGTCCAACGTTGTCGACGCGCTGTCCTGGGTCATGGGCGAGCAGGGCGCGAAGAGCCTGCGCGGCGGCAAGATGGAAGACGTCATCTTCGCCGGCACCACGAACCGCGCGCCGCTTGGCCGCGCCGAGGTCGCGCTCACCATCGACAACAGCGACGGCGCCCTGCCGATCGACTACGCCGAGGTGACGATCAGCCGGCTGATGTTCCGCTCCGGGCAGAGCGAGTACGCGATCAACGGCGACAGCTGCCGGCTGCTCGACGTGCAGGACCTGCTGTCCGACAGCGGCCTCGGCCGCGAGATGCACGTGATCGTCGGCCAGGGGCAGCTAGACCAGATCCTGCACGCGGGCCCCGAGGCCCGCCGGGCGATCATCGAGGAAGCAGCCGGCGTACTCAAGCACCGCAAGCGCAAGGAAAAGGCGCTGCGCAAGCTTGACGCGATGCAGGCCAACCTGACCAGGCTCGTCGACCTGACAAGCGAGCTCAGCAGGCGGCTGAAGCCGCTGGGCAGGCAGGCCGAGATGGCGCGCAAGGCCGCCGTGATCCAGGCCGACCTGCGCGACGCCAGGCTCCGGCTGCTAGCCGACGACTACATGCTGCTGCACGAGAAGATGATCCGCGAGGCGGCCGACGAGGCCGCGATCCGCGCCCGGCGCGCCCAGCTGGAAGCATCGCTCGGCTCGGCCCGCGAGCGGGAGGCGGAACTGGATGCCGCCTCGCAGGCCCAGGCGCTCGTGCTCGGGCAGGCGCAGCAGACCTGGTTTCAGCTTTCCTCGCTGACCGAGAAGCTCCGCTCCGTCCAGGGCCTGGCGGAAGAGCGGGTTCGGCTGCTCGGCGCCGAGCAGGAACCGGAGCGCCCCGGCCGCGATCCCGACGAACTTGACCGGCAGGCGGAGGAACTGCGCGCCGAGGAATCCGGCCTGACCGAGCGGCTCGGCGAGGGCCAGGAGTCGCTCGCCGAGGTCGTCGCCGAGCGCACCGCCGCGGAGAGCGCGCTTGCCGCCGCCGAGCGCCGTCTTGCCGACGCGGCCCGCGCGGCCGCCGGCCGGGCCGAGCGGCTTGCCAGGCTGCGCGGCATGACCGACGCCGCGGAGAGCCGCAGCGCCGCCGCGGCCGAGGAGATCGAGCGGCTCGCCGAGGCCGCCGAGCAGGCCCGCGCCCGCGCCGAGCGCGCCAGGCTGGAGCTCAGCGAGGTCCAGGACGTCGCCGAGGACGGCGACTCCGACCGCAGCGATCTCGCCGCGGAACTGGCCGCGGCGCAGGAAGAACACCAGGCTCACGCCGAACGGGTGTCGGCGGCGCGCAAGGCGGAACGCGCCGCCAACAGCGAGGTGGCGGCGCTGCGGGCGCGTGTGGAGGCACTCGGCGAGACCCTGCGGCAGGGCGTCGACGCGACCGCCGCGGTGCTCGCCGACCCCGGCCGCTTCCACGGCGTTCTCGGCTCATTCGCGGCCCAGCTGTCGGTCGCCGACGGCTACCAGAAGGCTATCGCCGCCGCGCTCGGCGCCGCCGCCGAGGCCCTGACGGTGAACGGCCTGGACGCGGCGGTCGACGTGCTGGCCGGCATCCGCACGGCCAACGCGGGCACGGTCGGCCTGGTCATCGCCGCCCCGGGCCAGGCGCAGTCAACGGACAAGCCCGGCCTGCCAGGCACCGCCCGCTGGGCGGCCGGCCTGGTGACCGCTCCCGCCGGGCTTTCCGGCGCGGTCGCCGACCTGCTCGGCGATGTCGCGGTGTTCGCTGACCTGACAGAGGCAGCCGAATTCGTTCGGAATCATCCCGATTGCCGTGCGGTGACAGCGGACGGCGACCTGATCGGGACGCACTGGGCGCGCGGCGGGTCCGCGGGCGGGCAGTCGCTGCTCGACGTGCGGGCCGCGGCGGACGAGGCAGCGGCGAAGCTCGCCGCGGCCGAACTGGCGGCGCAGGAGTCGGCGGAACTGCTCGCGGCCGCGAGCGAGGCGGCCGACGGCGCCCAGGAGAAGCTCGGCGAGATCAGGCAGCGGATGCAGGCCGTGGACGCGGCCAAGGCCGAGATCTCCGGCCGCCTCGGCCGGCTGGCGGGCGCCGCGCGGGCCGCCGCCGACGAGGCCAAGCGGATCGAGGCGTCCGTCGGTGCTGCGCAGCGCGGCGCGGAGAAGGACCAGGTCAAGCTCGTCCAGCTGAAGGACGAACTGGCCGAGGCGGAGGCCGCGGAGCTCGGCTCTGCCGACCCGGAGGCGGAAAACCAGCTCGCCGGCGAAGAGCGCGAGGAGCTCGCGAACCGCGCCGCGGCCGCACGCAACGCCGAGATGGAGGCGCGCCTCGAGGTGCGCACCGTGGAGGAGCGGCTGCGCGCGATCGGCGGCCGTGCCGACTCGCTCGCCGCGGCGGCGACGGCCGAGCGGACCGCGCGGGAACGCGCCGCGGTGCGCCGTCGCCAGCGCGCCGCGCAGGCGTCGGTCGCCCGCGCCGTGGCCGCGGGCGCGGCCGTCGCGGTGTCGGCCGCGGAGGAGTCGCTCGCCGAGTCCTCCACCCTCCGCGAGGAGGCCGAGCAGTCGACCGCCCGGGGCACCGAGGCGCTCAAGTCGGTGCGCGCCCAGGTGACGGCCATCTCCGGCGAGCTGGACAAGGTCGTGGACACCGCCCACGGCACCGAGATCACCCGCAACGAGCACCGGCTCCGCCTGGAGCAGCTCGCGGAGCACGCGGCAGACGAGTACGGCATCGAACCCGACGCGCTGCTTGCGGAGTACGGGCCTGGCGTCCCTGTCCAGGTCCCGGTGAACTCCGACGCCGCCAAACGGGCCAGGGCGGCGAACACCATCGTTCCGGATCTAGCCGAAGACCCCGGGGCCGCGCAGGCGCCTGACGAGGTCCCCGCCGCTGCGCAGGAGCCGCTGTCGCTCGCCGACGCGCTGCGCGCCGTCCGCGTGGAGGCGTCGCAGGACGACGACGAGGACAGCCCCGCCGCGCCGCTGGCCGCCGAGCAGCCCAAGCCGGAGACCGTCGGCATCCCGTACGTGCGGGCCGAGCAGGAGGCACGCGCCGCCGAGGCCGAGCGGCAGCTCGCCAGGCTCGGCAAGATCAACCCGCTCGCCCTCGAGGAGTACACGGCGCTGCAGGAGCGGCACCAGTTCCTCGCGACGCAGCTCGATGACCTGCGCAAGACCCGCCGTGACCTGCTCATGGTCGTCAAGGAGGTCGACGACCGGGTGCAGGAGGTGTTCGCCTCCGCCTACGCGGACACCGCGCGCGAGTTCGAGGGCCTGTTCTCCCGGCTGTTCCCCGGCGGCTCGGGCCGGCTGATCCTCACCGAGCCCGACGACATGCTGACCACGGGCATCGAGATCGAGGCGAGGCCGCCGGGCAAGAAGGTCAAGCGGCTGTCCCTGCTGTCGGGCGGCGAGCGGTCGCTGACCGCGATCGCCTACCTGACCGCGATCTTCAAGGCGAGGCCGTCGCCGTTCTATGTGCTTGACGAGGTCGAGGCCGCGCTCGACGACACCAACCTGCAGCGGCTGCTGCGCGTATTCGAAGAACTGCGAGAGACCTCGCAGCTCATCGTCATCACCCACCAGCGGCGCACGATGGAGTCGGCGGACGCGCTGTACGGGGTCTCGATGCGCGGCGACGGGGTGTCGCAGGTGATCAGCCAGCGGGTCAGGGAAAGCGAGCCGGCCTGACGGCGCAGGCCGCCCGGCGGCACAATAAACAGCAGGGGTCATGCCGCATGCCCTGGCCCTGCCGGGGCATGTTGTAGCGTCAGCAGGGGGAGTCGAACGCGGGTAGGGGTGCGCGATCCGCGTCGGGGAAAGCTTTTTCAGGGAGACTGTGGGTCTAAATGACTGCGTACATCATCCTTATCGTGGTGGTCGCTGTGCTGCTGCTCGGCGTTGGCGGCACGGTGCTGCTGCGGCCGCGCGGCATGCATGGCGTCCGCCGCAGCCGGAACCGCGAGCTCGACCTGACCGGCTCGATGCCGAAGGTCAGCGACAGCGGTTCGGGCACCGGCACCGACACCATCACTGTCCCGCCTGCGCAGCGGCCCCCAGCGGAGGCGCCGCCCGTTCCGCCGCAGCCCATCATCGAGCGGCCGCCGCCGTCAGCCGGCCGGATGGTCCGGCTACGGGCACGCCTGGCCAGGTCGCAGAGCGGCTTCGGCAACGCGCTGCTGGCCCTGCTGTCGCGTGACCGGCTTGACGATGACACCTGGGACGAGATCGAAGAGGTGCTGATCACCGCCGACGTCGGTGTCACCCCGGCCAGGCAGATGGTGTCCGATTTGCGGACGAAGGTGAAGGTCGAGGGCACCAGGACACCGGACGACGTCCGGGAGATGCTCCGCACCGAACTGCTCGCCCAGGTGGAGACCCCGGCGAGCCGCAGCCTGCGCACCCAGCGGCACGAGGGCCGTCCCGCGGTCGTCCTCATGGTCGGCGTCAACGGCACGGGCAAGACGACCACGTGCGGCAAGCTGGCCAGAGCGCTCGTCGGTGACGGCGAGACCGTGGTGCTCGGCGCCGCCGACACCTTCCGTGCCGCGGCGGCCGACCAGCTGCAGACCTGGGGCGAGCGCGTCGGCGCGGAGACGGTCCGCTCCGACAAGGAAGGGGCCGACCCGGCGAGCGTCGCCTACGACGCGGTGTCGGTCGGGATCGAGCAGGAGGCGGACGTGGTGATCATCGACACCGCAGGCCGCCTGCACACCAAGAACGACCTGATGGACGAGCTTGGCAAGGTCAAGCGGGTCGTGGAGAAGCGCACCACGGTGGACGAGGTGCTGCTCGTGCTCGACGCCACCACCGGCCAGAACGGCCTGCGTCAGGCGCGGGTGTTCGCCGAGGTGGTGGACGTGACAGGCATCGTGCTCACCAAGCTGGACGGCACCGCGAAGGGCGGCATCGTGATCGCGGTGCAGCGCGAGCTCGGCGTCCCCGTCAAGCTCGTCGGGCTCGGCGAGGGACCCGACGATCTCGCGCCGTTCGACCCCGTTACTTTCGTGGACGCCATCCTGGGCGGCTGACGCCCCGGCTCTGGCCGCCCGGCCATGCTCACGGCCGTTCTGTGACTCGTGAGAAACTCCGCCGTAACAGGAGAGTCCGCGGCTTCACCGTCCTGACACATACGGACTGGACGCACGAAACGCGCATAGGGCACAGTCGGTGGCAGTGAACGAGAGGGTGGTCCCCAATGAGGCTCATTACGGCTGTCATCAAGCCCTTCAAACTCGACGACGTCAAGGCGGCACTGCAGGCATTCGGCGTGCATGGCATGACAGTCAGTGAAGCGAGCGGCTACGGCAGGCAGCGCGGTCACACCGAGGTCTACCGTGGCGCCGAGTACCAGGTCGACCTCGTGCCGAAGGTTCGAGTCGAAGTCATTTGCGACGATGAAGACGTCGACGACCTCGTCGACGTCATCGCCAAGGCGGCGCAGACCGGCCGGATCGGCGACGGCAAGGTGTGGACCGTCCCGGTCGAGACGGTGATCCGGGTGCGTACTGGAGAGCAAGGGCACGACGCTCTCTAGGCCGCGCTTTCCCGCCGGCCCAGCCCGGCGGCGGCACCAATCCGGGGGGGTCGGGCCGCGAGTCGCCCATGCCTCAACCATGGGCGGCTCTCTAACCTTTCGGGGGACCTGGTGAACGTGATGACCTCATTCGCGGCTGACCGTAGCCGGAGGACTACAGAAACCGACCGCTGGCTGGCCGGGCTGCTGGGCGCCGAGCCCGGCGTCGCGCTGGTGGCGGTGGGCGGCTACGGCCGCAAGGAGCTGCTGCCCGGCAGCGATCTCGACGTGCTTCTGCTGCACGACGGCAGGGACGACATCGCCAGGATCGCCGACCGCATCTGGTACCCGGTCTGGGACTCTGGCGCCCGCCTCGACCACGCGGTCCGGACCGTCCCGCAGGCCAGAAGGGTGGCACGCAGCGACCTCAAGGTCGCGCTCGGCCTGCTGTACGCGCGGCACGTCGTCGGCGACCCCGACCTGACGACCCGGCTGCGCGAGGGCGCGCTCGAGGACTGGCGGTCCAACGCGCGCACCAGGCTCGCCGAGCTCAAGGCGCTGTACGAGGAGCGGGCCAGGCTGCACGGCGAGCTCGCCTTCCTGCTCGAGCCCGACCTGAAGGAGTCGCACGGCGGGCAGCGTGACGTGCACGCCATCCAGGCCATCGCGGCGGCCTGGATCGCGCCCGCGCCCGGACCGAAGGTCAGGGCCGCCTATGAGCAGATCACGGACGCACGCCACGTGCTGCACGACGTCACCGGGCGGCGCCTTGACCGGCTCGTGCTCGAGGAGCAGGACGAAGTGGCCCGCACGCTCGGCCTGCTCGACGGCGACGCGCTGCTGCGTCAGCTGGCGGGCGCGGGCCGCACCGTCACCTACGCCGCCGACCATGCCTTCCGCCTGGTTGACAGGGCGGGCGGCGGCAGCCGGGGCATCGGCCTGCGCATGCGGCGCGGCAAGCCCGAGCGCCGCCCGCTCGCCGACGGCGTGGTCGAGCAGGACGGCGAGGTGGTCCTGGCGCGCGCAGCAACCCCGGAGACCGACCCCGTTCTGGTGCTGCGGGCCGCGGCCGCGGCCGCGCAGACCGGGCTGCCGCTCGCGCCGCGCGCGCTTGCCAGGCTGGCCGAATGCCCGCCGCTCCCCGTCCCGTGGCCGCCAGAGGCACGCAACGAGCTGATCTCCCTGCTCGGCGCGGGCGCCGACGCGATTCCCGTCTGGGAGGCCCTCGACCAGGAGGGCCTGCTCACCATCTTGATCCCGGACTGGGAGCGGGTGCGCAACCGCCCGCAGCGCAACCCGCTGCACCGCTTCACCGTGGACAGGCACCTGGTCGAGTGCGCCGCCAACGCCGCCGCGCTCACCCGTGACGTGTCACGGCCCGACCTGCTGCTGCTCGCCGCGCTGCTGCACGACATCGGCAAGGGCTGGCCGGGCGATCACAGCGTCTCCGGGGAGGTCGTGGCCATCGACGTGTGCAAGCGGCTCGGGCTGCGCGAGGCGGATGTGCAGCTGGTCGCCGAGGCCGTCCGGTATCACCTGCTGCTCCCGGACGTCGCCACCAGGCGCGATCTTGACGACCCGATGACCGTCGAGCAGGTCGCGAAGGCGGTGCGCAGCCGCACGCTGCTTGAGGTGCTGCACGCGCTGGCCCAGGCGGACGGGCTCGCCACCGGGCCCGCCGCGTGGAACGACTGGAAGGCCGGCCTGGTCGCGGACCTGGTGCGCCGGGTCAGCACCGTGCTCGCGGGCGACCCGATGCCCGAGCCCGCGCCGCTACGCGAGGATCAGCTCGCCCTGGCCGCCGCGGGCGGCCCGGCCGCGATCGTCAAGGGGAACGAGGTCACGGTCGTCACGCGTGACCGGCCCGGCGTGCTGTGGCGGGCGGCAGGCGTGCTCGCCTCGCACCGCCTCGCGGTCCGCGGCGCGAACGCGTCATCGGTCGGCGACACCGCCGTCACCGTCTTCAGCGTGGTGCCCGAGTACGGCGAACCGCCGGACGCCGCCCTGGTCACCGCCGACCTGCGCCGCATGCTCGAGGGCAGGCTCGACGTGGAGGACCGGCTCGAGCGCCGGGCCAGGGCCGTCCGCCCGCACGGCTCGCACGCGCCGCCGCCCAAGGTCACCCTGGTGGACAACGCCTCGAGCAGCGCCACCGTCGTCGAGGTCCGCGCCCACGACGAGCCGGGCCTGCTGTGGCGCATCGGCCGCGCCCTCGGCGACTGCGGCCTGAACGTCCAGGCCGCCCGCGTGGAAACCCTCGGCGCCGAGGCGGTCGACGTCTTCTACGTCACCGACGCCGCCGGCGGCCTCCTCACCGACCCCGACCTCCGCAAGCGCACCGTGAAAATGGTCCTCTCCGCCCTCACCCCCGGCTAGGAAATCACCCGAATCATCTGTCTCAGGACACGAAACGCCGTCACCCGCGCGGGCCGGTAGCCTTGAAGGGTGTTTGAGACGCTCTCCGATCGGCTGACTCAGGTCTTCTCCTCGCTGCGCGGCAAGGGACGGCTGTCCCAGGCCGACATTGACGCGACGGCCCGTGAGATTCGCATTGCCCTGCTCGAGGCGGACGTCGCGCTGCCCGTGGTGCGGCAGTTCATCGCGCGGATCAAGGAACGTGCCGCCGGTGAGGAGGTCTCGCAGGCACTGAACCCGGCGCAGCAGGTCATCAAGATCGTGCACGAGGAACTCGTCACGATCCTTGGCGGCGAGGCGCGGCGGCTGCGGTTCGCGAAGAACCCGCCGACCGTTATCATGCTGGCCGGCCTCCAGGGTTCCGGTAAGACCACCCTGGCGGGCAAGCTGGCGCTGTGGCTGAAGGAGCAGGGCAACACGCCGCTGCTCGTGGCGGCCGACCTGCAGCGGCCCAACGCGGTGACCCAGCTCCAGGTGATCGGTGAGCGGGCAGGCGTGCCGGTGTTCGCGCCCGAGCCTGGCAACGGCGTCGGCGACCCCATCGCGGTCGCGCGTGCCTCCGTTCAGGAAGCCAAGCGCTCGCTGCACAACATCGTCATCATCGACACCGCCGGCCGTCTCGGCATCGACCAGGACATGATGGCGCAGGCCGCCTCGATCCGCGACGCGACCGACCCGGACGAGGTGCTGTTCGTCGTCGACGCGATGATCGGCCAGGACGCGGTGGCGACCGCGCAGGCCTTCCTCGACGGCGTGGGCTACGACGGCGTAGTGCTGACCAAGCTGGACGGCGACGCCCGAGGCGGCGCCGCGCTGTCCATCGCCGCGCTGACCGGCAAGCCGGTCATGTTCGCGTCCACCGGCGAGAAGCTGGCCGACTTCGACATGTTCCACCCGGACCGGATGGCCACCCGGATCCTGGACATGGGCGACATCCTCACGCTCATCGAGCAGGCGGAGAAGGCGTTCGACGCCGACCAGGCCGCCTCGATGGCCGAGCGGCTGATGACCGGCGAGGGGTTCACCCTCGAGGACTTCATCGAGCAGCTCGGGATGCTGCGCAAGCTCGGCCCGCTGAAGAACATCCTCGGCATGATGCCGGGCGCCGCCAAGAACAAGGCGCTCCTTGACCAGGTCAACGACAAGGACCTGGACCGGGCCGAGGCGATCGTCCGCTCGATGACCCCGGAGGAGCGCCGCAACCCCAAGATCATCAACGGCTCGCGCCGTCTGCGGATCGCCAACGGTTCCGGCGTCGCGGTGGGCGAGGTCGGACAGCTGGTCACGAACTTCTTCGAGGGCCAGCGGCAGATGCGGATGATGATGGGCGGCGGCATGCCGGGCATGCCCGGGGTGCCTGGCATGATGGGCGGCAGCCGCAAGGCCGCCGCGAAGGCCAAGGCCGCCAAGAACGCCAAGGGCAAGCGGAGGAGCGGCGACCCCCGCAAGGCGGGCATCGCCGCCGCCTCGTCAAGCAGCCCGGCCGAGCCGCCCGTGGCGCAGCCCGCGCCGCAGTCCATGGAAGAGCTCGCGGACCTGCTCCGTGACGCCCAGGCCGCGGGCGGCCCCGCCGGATTCGGTGAGGCTGGCGGCGGCCAGGCACCCGGCTTCCGCGGCCCAAGCTCACTACCGCCCGCCTTCGGCGGCGGACGCTCCAATGTGATCCCCGCGGCATTCGGCAAGCGCGACAAGAAAAAGAAATAAGCCTCCCGCTCAGTCGTCAGTCCTCGGTCAGGGCAAGCGCCTTGACGGTGCCGATCGTGTCGGCCTCTTCGGCCGGCTTGTCCTCGCGGTAGCGCAGGACGCGGGCGAAGCGCAGTGCGACGCCACCTGGGTACCTGGGGGAGCGCTGCACGCCGTCGAAGGCGATCTCCACGACCTGTTCGGGGCGGACGTAGACGGTCCAGTCGTCGCGGTGGTCTTCGAGTTCCTGGAAGCGCGCGGTCTGCCAGGTCAGCAGCTCGTCGGTGAGGCCCTTGAACGTCTTGCCGAGCATGACCCAGCCGCCGGTCTCCGGGTCGCGCGCCCCCAGGTGCAGGTTAGACAGCCAGCCCTGCCGGCGGCCGTGGCCCCATTCGACGGCGAGGACGACCAGGTCCAGTGTGTGCCTCGGCTTGACCTTGATCCAGCCCGCGCCGCGCCGCCCCGCGGCGTACGGCGCGGCGAGCGACTTGACGACGACGCCCTCGTGGCCCTTGGCGACCGCCTCGCCGAAAAACTCGGCCGCCGCCGCGGCGTCGCCGGTGACCAGCCGCGGCATCAGCATCTCCGGCGGCGCGACGGCAGCCAGCGCGGCGTGCCGCTCGGCGTCCGGCAGGTCGATCAGGTCGATGCCATCCAGGTGTAGCACGTCGAACAGGAACACCGACAGCGGCACGGTCCCCGCGCCGTGTGAATCGATCTCGCTCGCGGCCCGCGACGCGGTGTCCTGGAACGCGTAGGGCCGTCCGTCTGGCCGCAGCGCGATCAGCTCACCGTCGAAGACGGCGCTGCTCACCGGCAGCTTGGCAAGCGCGGCGACCACCTCGGGCAGCCGGTCAGTGATGTCGTCGAGCGACCTGGTGAACAGCCGCACCCCTCCGTCCGCGATGTGCGCCTGGACCCGGATGCCGTCGAGCTTCCACTCCACCGCGGACTCGCCGCCCGCCCGGTCGAGCGCCTCCTCGATCGACGCCTCGCTGCTTGCCAGCATCGGCTTGAGCGGCCGGCCCACCTGCAGCCCGAACCCCGCGAGCGCCTGCGTGCCACCGCTCAGCGCCGCCTGCGCGGCGCGGGGCAGCGACCCGCTGAGCATGACCGCCCGCCGAACCTCCGCCACCGGCACTGCCGAAGCCCTGGCCACGGCGTCGGTCATCACCCCGTCGAGCGCCCCCTGCCGCAGCTCACCGGACAGCAGCCGGACAAGAAAGTATTGCTCGTCCCTGGTGGCCACCCCGAACAGCTCTCCGACAAGCCGCTTGCGCTCGGCCGTGGACCCCTTGCCGGCCACTGCCCCGATCGCGGTGAACGCCTCGTCCACCGCGAGCACCGTCAGCGACTCCGCCGCGGCGGGCCCGGGCACGTCCCGCAGCGCCGCCCACCCCACTCCGATCTGCCGCTGCGGCAGCTCCCCGGACAGCCACGCCACCACCACCGGCACCTCGTCGGGCACGGCATCGCTCAGCGCCGACGCGATGGCATCAACCTTCGCCAGCCGCGCCGAATGAGCGGCGACTATCCGGGACACCTCAGCAACCTCGTGAAGCAGCATCCTCCCATTGTGCCGACCCGCAGCCCGGCACGCGCGAAGGGTGCTCAGGCGTTCAAGAGGTAGATGATCACGAACACCGTTAGCACGGTCGCGACATACCCAAGGACCATGCCCGCCGTGGCCAGCCCGTCGCCAGCCTCCCCTGTCCTGCGGACCTCACGGCGTGCGAGGTGCCCGAAAACGATCGCCAGGATCGCGGAGGGGAGGACGAAGAAGCCCACGACGCCGCAGGCCAGCGCCGCGATCGCCCGTCCGTTGGTGGGCGGCGTCCCGACCGGCTTGGGCCGGCTGCGGCGTTCTCCGGGTTCCCATAGGTGGTAGCCGACGGGGAAGAGGCGGATGTTGAATTTCTCGTCGATGGTTCCCCACAGTCCGCGCCGGGCGAAGATCGCGACGGCGATCGCGACGACGCCGAGGACGATGAGGTACCAGGCGTTGTAGGACTGGAGTTCCTGCTGCAGGACCATGTAGACGATGGTGCCGACGATGGGTCCCTCGATGGTGCCGATGCCGCCGATGATGGTGGCGAACGCCATCTCCGCGGTCCACTGGACGCTGAACACGCCGCCCGCGGTGCCCGGCACGACCTGGAGCTGCTGGATGGCGAGGACGCCGCCGGCGGCGCCGCAGCCGGCCGCGGCGACGATGAAGACGAGGAGGCGGGCGAAGCCGACCCGGACCCCGGAGGACTTCGCGGCCCGCTCGTCGTCGCGGATGGAGGTCAGCACCAGGCCGACGCGCGAGCGGAGCAGGAAGTAGACGCCGCCGATGGCCAGGACCGCCACGGTCAGCGCCGCCCAGTAGGTGTCGGCGGTGAGGACCGCGGGGTCGTAACCGGAGATCCCGGGCAGCGGCATGCCGGTGCCGCCGCCGATGGAGGAGATCTGCTCGATGACCAGCATGACCGCGGAGGCGAGCACCCAGGTCGCGATCGCGAAATAGCCAAGGCGCAGCCGGGCCACCAGCCACCACAGCGGCAGCGCGCAGGCGCCGGCGGCGACGGTGGCGATCACGAGACCGAACCAGGGCGTGATCCCGTGCATCGCGGGGATCAGCACGAAGTAGGCGCCGAGCCCGAGGAACGCCTGCTGCCCGACGGAGACCAGGCCGGCGTACCCGGCGAGCAGGTTCCACATTGAGGCCAGGGTGAGCACGATCAGGCCCTGGATCATGATGCCGGTGGTGCCCGGTCCCACGTAGTAGGGGAACCGATACAGCACGACGACCACGAGGAGCGCGCCGAGGCCACTCCACGCCACGTTCCTGCGCGAGCGGGTTACTTTCAAATCCGGCAAATCCGAGTATTCCGAACGGTTCCGTGTCGCCGCGTTTTCCGTCATGACTGAGCCCCCTGGCTGATGAGCCCCTGCGGGCGGAGCACGAGGACGAGCAGGAAGACCCCGTACCCGGCGAGCGTTTCGTACGACGGGTTGAACTGCGCGCCGACCGCCTGGGCGACGCCCAGGATGACGCCGCCGAGCAGCGTGCCCCACAGCGAGCCGAGGCCGCCGATGACGACGGAGGCGAACGCGAACAGCAGGATCGTGTCAGTGCCGATGGTCGGGCTGATCGTGGTGATCATGCCCTGGAACATGCCGGCGATCGCCACGGTGCCGAACGCGATCGCGGCGGCGATGCCGAACACGTGCCGGTAGTCCGCGCCGGACAGCTGCGCCGCCTCCCGGTCGTCGGCCACGGCCCTGATCAGCCGGCCGTACCTGGTGAACGACAGGAACTGCTGCAGGCCGAGCAGCACGATCACCGCGATCACGAAGATCGCCAGGTTCAGCCAGGCGATGATGATCTGCGAGCCGATCGTGAACGAGGCAGTGACGAACGAGTCGCCGACGGCGATGCCGCGGCTGTTGGCGGTGAAGAACTGCTGCAGGCCGTTCTCGATGATGATCGACAGGCCGAACGTCACGATCAGCGTGGTCAGCTCACCGCGCGACAGCGCGGACTGGATGACAGAGCGCTGCAGGACGTAGCCGACGATCGCCATCAGCACGACGACGACCGGGATCGACCACAGCACCGGCATGTGGGTGACCGCGATGACGCCGACGCCGATGTACCCCGCCACGACGGCGAGGTCGCCGTGCGCGAGGTTGACCACCTTCATCACGCCGAACATCAGGGACAGGCCGCACGCGAACAGCGCGTAAAGGCCTCCGGTGAGCACGCCCTGGATAATGGCGTTAACCCAGGCCATAACGCACTGCTCCTGTCCGGGGGGGTCGTCCCCTCGTGGTGATCAGAGTTGACACCGAAGTAGGCGGCCTCGACCTGCTCGCGGTTCACCTCGGCGGGGGTGCCCTCCAGGGTGGTGTGCCCCTCTAGCAGGCACTGCAGGTGGGTCGCGACCTTCAGCGCCTGGCTGACGTCTTGCTCCACCAGCAGGACGGTGATGCCGGAGGCGAGGATCTGCGGCAGCATGGCGTAGATCCGCTGCACGATCACCGGCGCCAGCCCCAGGGACAGCTCGTCAAGCAGCAGCACCCGCGGGTTGGCGACCAGCGCCCGGCCGATCGCGACCGACTGCTGCTCGCCGCCGGACATCTGCGCGGTCCGCTGGCCGCGCCGGTCCTTCATCCACGGGAACAGGTCGTAAACCGCGGCGATGTTCCACGGGCCCTTGCGGGAGTAGGTGGCGCCGACCTTGAGGTTTTCTTCTAGGGACAGCGACGGGAACAGCCGCCTGCCCTCGGGAACCATCACGATCCCCGCGGTGGCCCGCTTCTCCGGCCGCAGCCCGGTGACGTCCTTGCCGTCGTAGCTGATCGAGCCGGACGTCGGGTGGTGCAGGCCGGCGATGGTGCGCAGCAGCGTGGACTTGCCCGCGCCGTTCGCGCCGATGAGGGCGTACACCTCGCCGGGGTAGACCGTTAGCGAGATGCCGGACAGCGCCCGGAGCTGGCCGTGGTGCACGACCAGGTCGCGGACCTCGAGCAGCGGCGCCCCGCTGTCTGAACGGCCGCTCATCGCCCGCCCTCTCCCTCTTCGAGCACGGCCTCGATCGTCGAGGCGTCGACGATCTCGCTGCCGAGGTAGACCTCGCGCACGCGCGGGGTGGCGAGCACCTGCGCGGGCGTGCCGTCGCCGATGAACTCCCCGCCGTACAGGCAGGTCATCCTGTCCACCAGCGAGGTCAGCGCGCGGACGACGTGCTCGATCCAGATCACCGCGACGCCCTCGGCGTTGATGCCGCGGATGATCTCCACGAGCACGGTGACCTCGGGGTCGGTGAGGCCGCCCGCGACCTCGTCGAGCAGCAGCAGCTGCGGCCCGGTAGCCAGCGCGCGGGCGATCTCCAGGCGCTTGCGGGCGAGCAGGCCAAGACGGCCGGCGGGCACGTTCGCCTCGCCGGCCATCCCGGTCATACCGAGCGCCCGCGCGGCCGCCGCGTAGCTGGCCTTGCGGCGCAGGCCGCCGCCCTGCTGGGCGGCGACGAGCACGTTCTCGAACACGGTCATGTCGGTGAAGGGCCGCGGAACCTGATAGGTCCGGCCGATGCCCAGACGGCAGCGGGCGGACGAGTCAAGGCGGGTGACGTTCCTGCCCGCGAACCTAACCTGGCCGGCGCCGGGGGCAAGGTCGCCGGAGATCAGGCCGAACAGGCTGGTCTTGCCAGCCCCGTTCGGCCCCACGATCCCGACGGTGTCCGCGGCGCCAACCGAGAAGGAGAGATCTTCCGCGATGACGACGCGGCCGAACCGCTTCGTCACATGGTCGAGCTCAAGAAGTGGAGTGCTCATTTGTCCTCCGGGGGGACGACCCCCCGTACCCCCCGCCGCGCGCCCGATAGCAAAAAATCGCCATCATATCGGGCCCGCGGCAGGCGTCGGTCATCTTCTCAGTTGCTTCTTACGAGGTGAAGGTGGGCAGCAGGTCGCCGGTGATTTTCGCGTTCGGCTGCAGGGTGTTGTCCACCACGACGGCCTCGAGCGGGTACTTCTTGCCCTTCTGCCACTGGATGCCGACCGGCGGGGTGATGGCCACGCCGGGGGCGGGGTTGGTCTTGAGGTTGGTCGAGGTGTAGTCGACCGGGCCGGCGACCGCCTCGTCCAGCTTCACCTTGAACAGGGCCGCGGAGAGCGCCGCCTTGTCGTGCGGGTTGTCCACCGAGGTGAGGGCCGCGTAGGCGATCTCGAACAGGGTGAAGTTGGAGATGTTCTGGTTGGGCTGGCCGAGGCCAGCCGCGGTGTACGCAGCGGCGAGCTCCTGGCAGGTCTGGCCGTCGAGCGAGGAGTGCCACGGCAGGGAAGGCACCCACCACGCGTCGGTGGCGATGTTGTAGACCTTACTGCCCATGGCGTAGGCGTCGGTCGGGAACAGCAGCACCTTGGCGACGGTGGCGAGCTTGGGCTTGAAGCCCTGCTGCAGCGCCTGGGTCCACATGGTGGCGAAGTCGGGGGGCAGCGGGACGTTGGTGAAGAAGTCGTCGCCGTGGCTCTTGAACTGGCTGATCATCGAGGTGTAGTTGGTCAGCCCGTCCGGGTAGGCGGTCGAGATGTCCAGGTTGTACCCGGTGCCCTTGAGCACCAGAGGGAAGACCGCGCGGAACGCGTTGCCGTCGGAGTCGTTCGGGTAGGCGGCGGCGACCTGGTGGTTGTTGCCGTACTTCTCGCCGATCCGGTCCCACATGGGCTTGAACGCCAGCGCCAGGTGCTCGGCGCCGAGGAAGTACATGATGGTGTGCTTCGGAGCCAGGGTCGGCTTCTGCGGGTTGCCGCCCAGGTTGATGTACCAGGACTCCCACGGGATGTTGGAGCAGATCAGCGGGGTGCCGAGGGCCTCAGCCTGGGATGCGACCGCGTTGACCGTCTCCGGGGTGGAGGACGCGAAGAGCAGGTCGCAGTTGTCCTGCTGGATGGCCTGCTTGGCGAGGCTGCCGGCCTTAGTCACGCTCGACTGCGTGTCGTAGGACTTGATGGTGACCTTGTAGGTCGTGCCGCCGATCTTGATCCCGTTCTTGAACTGGGAGGTGGCCATGGCCTGGGAGAGCACGAAGTTGTCCGGGTAGCCGAAGCCAGCCAGGCCGCCGGTGAGCGGGTGAATCCAGCCAATCGTGATCTCGCCGGTGGCCGAGCCGCTCGCGCTCGTCGACGCGGAGGAGGACGAGGAAGACGAAGACGAGGCGCTCGGGGAGTTGGTCGCTGCACCCTGAATGCCGGAGCTACACGCCTCGAGAAGGGCGCCGCCGCCCACGACGGCCGCGCCGACGCCTGCCGCGCGGAACAGGCTGCGCCGGGAAACGCCGGAACCGGCGGGCGTGCTGTCGGGGGCAGTCCTGTCCGGTTGGGCAGTCTGGTCAGTCATGATCTGGATCTCTCCTTGATATAGCTGTGCACCTGCTCAGGCGCGGTTCACGTCCGGGTAGGGCTGTGGCTTTAGCGCTACGAAGAGTGGCTTCGGTCACGGTTACGCCCCGTGAGCGCCTCCGAGGCTAACATCACAACTGTCACTTACGTGCACAAACGTCGCTGTTTTGGGGATATCTGGAGATTGATACACCCTGCGACATCGTTGGCGCGTGAGGTGCGGGGGCGGGTTTCCGGGGGGAAACGTAACGCATGGTGAACGTTACTGGTCATATCCGGTGGACTACCGTGGATTGTCAACAATCGTAGGTGCACGCTACGTGCGCCCCGCTAGAGGTGTCAATGCGCGTTACGTAACTGTCACACCGCCGGGAGAGAGCCCGAGTTGGGGCGCCTGCGCGCACGAACGGGCGCGGGTGACCCTATACTTGACCCTTGATGCTCGGCCGCGTGGCGCCCTCTCTCCGTTCACCCGGCCTAGCTCCATTCACGCTCGGTCCGGCCGGCCATTCCCCGCTGGCAGGAGCCGGACATACGCACCTAACTTCGTGGGAGAAGAGCGCAGCTGTGGCTGTCAAGATCAGACTGAAGCGCCTAGGCAAGATCCGGGAACCGTATTACCGGGTCGTCGTGGCGGACTCGCGCACCAAGCGGGACGGGCGGGCCATCGAGGAGATCGGCAAGTACCACCCGAAGCTCGAGCCGTCGCTCATCGAGATCGACTCCGAGCGGGCACAGTACTGGCTGTCGGTTGGCGCCCAGCCGACCGAGCAGGTCCAGCACCTGCTGACCGTCACCGGTGACTGGCAGAAGTTCAAGGGCCTGCCGGGCGCCGAGGGCACCCTCAAGACCGGCGACGTCAAGGCCGACAAGAAGGACCGCTACGAGGAGCTCGTGAAGGAGTCCCTCGCGGTCAAGGAGGCCAAGGCCGCCGCCAAGCCCGCCAGGTCGTCGGCGAAGAAGGACGCGCCGAAGAAGGCTGAGCCCGCAGCTGCCGAGGCGCCGGCCGCCGAGGCGCCGGCCGCTGAGGCGCCCGCTGCTGAGGCGCCCGCTGCCGAGGCTCCGGCCGCTGAGGCGCCCGCTGCCGAGGCTCCGGCCGCTGAGGCCCCCGCTGCCGAGGCTCCGGCCGAGGCTACCGAGGCCTGACCGTGCTCGAAGAGGCCCTCGACCACCTGGTGCGCGGCATCGTGACCCACCCGGACGACGTCCGGGTGGTGAGCCGTATGCTCCGCCGGGGCAACGTCCTTGAGGTTCGCGTGCACCCCGACGACCTGGGCAAGGTCATCGGCCGTGGCGGGCGGACTGCCCGGGCGCTGCGGACGGTGATCGGCTCCCTTGCCGGGAACGGGCACGTCCGCATCGACCTCCTGGAGACCGGCGAGGTCCGGTAATCCCGTGCAAGTGACGGTTGGCCGAATCGGCCGCCCGCACGGGGTACGTGGCGACGTCGTGGTCGGTGTCCGTACCGACGAGCCCGAACTTCGGTTCGCCAAGGGCTCGCGGCTGGACACCGACCCCGTCGCGCTGGGGCCGCTCACCGTGGCGGCCACCAAGTGGCACTCCGGTGAGCTGCTCGTCCGTTTCGAGGGGATCGGTGACAGGGACGCCGCCGCGGACTTGCGCGGCACCTGGCTGCTCGTCGACTCCTCGACCCTCGCACCGCCGGACGATCCAGACGAGTTCAACGACGCGGACCTGCGCGGTCTCGCTGTCCGCACGCTCGACGGCAGCGCCGTCGGCGTCGTCGATGACGTGCTGCACTCCGGCCAGGACATGCTGGTCGTCAAGGCGGCGGACGGACGCGAAGTCATGATCCCGTTCGTCAAGGCGATCGTGCCCGAGGTCGACGTGTCGGCGGGCTTTCTGGTGATCGACCCGCCCGAGGGCCTGCTCAACATCGAAGAAGCCACCTAGCGGGTGAGCGATGCGCATCGATATCGTCACCATCTTCCCTGACTACTTCGGCCCGGTCGGCGCGGACGGCAGGGTCGGCGACGCGGGGCCCCTTGGCGTATCCCTGATCGGGAAGGCCGGGGTGCGCGGCGACATCGACTTCCGCGTGCACGACCTGCGGGCATGGGCGACCGACGTGCATCACACCGTGGACGACACCCCCTTCGGCGGCGGGCCCGGCATGGTCATGAAGCCGGACGTCTGGGGCGACGCACTCGACTCAGTGCTAGCCGCGGCACAAGCCACAGCGGCACCAGCCCCAGCGGCACCGGCCCGGCTCGTCGTGCCCACTCCGTCCGGTGCGCCGTTCACCCAGGAACTGGCGGCCTCGTACGCCGCGGAGAGCCACCTCGTGTTCGCCTGCGGCCGGTACGAGGGGATCGACTCGCGGGTCGTCGCCGAGGCCAGGACGCGGCTGCCAGTGGATGAGGTCAGCATCGGCGACTACGTGCTTGCCGGGGGAGAGGCCGCGGTCGCCGTGATCGTGGAGGCGGTCTGCCGCCTGCTGCCCGGCGTGCTCGGCAACGAGCAGTCGCACAGCGACGACTCGTTCGGCGGGACCGGGGGCGCGATGAGCGGCCTCCTCGAGGGTCCCGTCTACACACGGCCAAGGACGTGGCGCGGGCTTGAGGTACCTGACGTACTATTGTCCGGGCACCACAAGGCCATCGCTCGCTGGCAGCGAGATGAGGCGCTGCGCCGCACCGCGGCAGCCAGGCCGGACCTCATCCGCCGTCTCGCGACCCGAGGCGACGGCCTTGACAAGCGGGACCGAGAGGTGCTTGCCGAAGCCGGTTTTCCGGTTGACGCAGAAAATATGGCACACTGAAGAGCGCTGCCCGTTCGGGCGTTGACTTCGCCGGGGTGTTTCCCTGGCTAACGCAGGCTTCCACCCGGATGCGCGCTGCCGCGCATACCGACCAGGACTGAGGAAACATCCACCATGCACACCGCGATCGCCGAGCTTGAGCAGGCCCAGCTCCGGGCAGACGTCCCGGACTTCCGCCCGGGTGACACCCTCAAGGTGCACGTCAAGGTGACGGAAGGCAACCGCTCCCGCATCCAGGTCTTCCAGGGTGTCGTGATCCGGCGCCAGGGCGGCGGCCTGCGTGAGACCTTCACCGTCCGCAAGGTCAGCTACGGCGTGGGCGTCGAGCGCACCTTCCCGGTGCACAGCCCGTCGATCGACAAGATCGAGATTGTCACCCGCGGCCGTGTCCGCCGGGCCAAGCTCTACTACCTGCGTGACCTGCGCGGCAAGGCCGCCAGGATCAAGGAGCGGCGGGAGAACGCCGCCAGCTGAAAGGCTGACTGGCTTATCTCCGATGGCTGCCGACCCGGACGCACAGCCGGACGCGTCGCCGGTTGACGACACCGCGCCGGATGAATCCGAGGCGCCGGGCGAAACCGAGGCGCCGGAACAACCGAGTAAGCGCAAGCGGTCGTTCTGGCGCGACCTCGCCGTCATCGTGGTCGCGGCGCTGGCGCTGACGATCGTGCTCAAGGCGTTCGTCGTGCAGGTGTTCTCCATCCCCTCCGGGTCGATGGAGAACACTCTGCTGCCCGGCGACCGGATTCTGGTCAGCAAGATCGTCTACGACTTCCGGTCGATCCAGCGCGGCGATGTGGTCGTGTTCAGCGGCGCCGGGTCCTGGGACCCGGCCACGCAGCCGCCGTCCAACCCGGTGCTGCGGCTCTGGGACGACGCGGCCGGCCTAGTCGGGATCGCGGCGCCAGGCACCGACTACGTCAAGCGCGTGATCGGCGTGCCGGGCGACCACGTGGTGTGCTGCGACCTGCAGGGCCGGATCACGGTCAACGGCGTGCCGCTGTCCGAGTCGTCGTACATCTATCCCAATGCCGTTCCGTCCCAGAAGACGTTCGACATCACCGTGCCGCCAGGGCGGCTGTGGGTGATGGGTGACAACCGGGCGGACTCTGACGACTCCCGCTACCGTACGAGCTTCCCCGGCCGCGGGACCATCCCGGAGAGTGCGGTCGTGGGCCGGGCCTTCGTCGTCATCTGGCCGCTGTCGCGGTGGTCAGACGTGCCGATCCCCGAGACCTTCAAGCAGGCTGGGCTGACCGCGGCGTCTGCCGTGGCGGCCGCCCCGCCCGTGACGCTGGCGGGCGGCACGGCCGTCGCCGGTGCCGCCTTCCTGACGCTGCGCCGCCGCCGGCGGCGCTGAGCGCTGCCGGCGAAGCGATGAGCGACCACGGCGCGGCCCCCGGCGAACAGCCGGAAGAAGGGCCGCCTGACGGACCGCGCGACGAAGAAGCGCGCGACGAGGAAAAGCCGCAGGCCAAGGACGGCAAGCGCCATCGCAGCTTCTGGCGTGAGCTTCCCGTCCTGATCGTCGCCGCGCTCGTGCTCGCGTTCCTTGTCAAGACGTTCGCGTTCCAGGCCTTCGTTATCCCGACCGGCTCGATGCAGAACACCCTGGCGATCGGCGACCGGGTCCTTGTCAACAAGATCGTCTACCACCTGCGCTCCATCCACCGCGGCGACATCGTGGTGTTCGACGGCTCCACGTCGTGGGACGCCGGGCAGCCGCGACCGAGCCAGAACCTGTTCAGCAAGGCGGTCAGCGAGTTCGAGGGGCTCTTCGGCGTCAGCGCCGACAACTCGGTCTACATCAAGCGCGTGATCGGCCTGCCCGGCGACCACGTCCAGTGCTGTAACGCGGGCGGTCAGCTCGCCGTCAACGGCGTGACGCTTTCTGAGGGCGACTACCTGTACCCGGGGAACACGCCGTCCGACCAGCAGTTCAACATCACCGTCCCGGCCGGGCAATTGTGGGTGATGGGCGACCACCGCGCCATCTCCGACGACTCGCGCGGCCACCCGGGCAGCCCGGGCGGCGGCTCCATCCCCGAGTCGAGCGTCATCGGCCGCGCCTTCGTGATCGTCTGGCCGCCCGGGCAGTGGGGCTTCCTGAACATCCCCGCCACCTTCGAGCAGCCCGCACTCAGCGCCTTGCGCTTGGTCACCGGCTCTGACCTGGGCGGTTAAAGACATTAAAGATGTAGTTAACATTTTCCTCTCTCGATGGACGCCCAGCCAGGCTGGGCTGGAATTGGGCCCCTGCGCGGCGGCCTGCCCCTGGGAAATCGGCGATACGCTCACAGGTGATGAGCGATGAGGGCGCGGCCTGGCGCGAGCGAACAGGGGATGCGTGGATGAGCGGTTCAGGCTCGCGCGACGGCTTCGGCGCACCGCCCTGGGGGCCCGCCGACCCGGTGCCCAAACTGGATGACACCCTCGCGATTCCCGGCCTCGGCGCCGCGCCTGGCCCGGAGCAGGACGCCCCGCAGCAGGGCAACTGGCAGCAGCAGCGCAACTGGCAGCAGCAGGACAACTGGGAGCAGCAGGGTAACTGGGGACAGCAAGGCAACTGGGGGCAGCAGGGCAACGGGCACCGGCAACGCAACTGGAGCAGGGAACCCGGCGACAACGGCAGCCAGCCGGGACCGGATTCGGGAAACTCGGGCACGGGGATACCTGGCGGAGGCGCCCATCGGCGCCGGCCAAAGCGCCGCCGTAGCTTCTGGCGCGAACTCCCGGTGCTCGTCGTCGTCGCGCTCGTGCTCGCGCTCGTCATCAAGTCCTTCGCGATCCAGGCATTCTTCATCCCGTCCTCCTCGATGGAGAACACCCTGGAGATCAACGACCGGGTGCTGATCAACAAGATCGTCTACCATCTGCGGCCGATCCACCGCGGCGACATCATCGTGTTCGACGGCACCGGGTCCTGGGACCCGAGCAACCCGTCGCGGAGCACCAACATCTTCAGCAAGGCGGTCGACGAGCTTGAGGGCATCGTCGGCATCAGTCATGACTCGTCCATCTACATCAAGCGCGTGATCGGCCTGCCCGGCGACCACGTCAAGTGCTGCAACCACGTCGGCCAGATGACCGTCAACGGGACGCCGCTGCACGAGGGCGACTACCTGTACCCGTTGAACCAGCCGTCCGCCCAGACCTTCGACATCACGGTCCCGGCAGGCCGCCTGTGGGTGATGGGTGACCACCGCGCGGTCTCCTACGACTCGCGCGGCCACATGGAGATGCCGGGCGGCGGAACGATTCCGGAAAGCGCCGTGCTCGGCCGCGCGTTCGTCATCATCTGGCCGCCGAGCCGGTGGGGCTTCCTCAACATTCCGGCGACATTCGAGGAACCGAAGCTGAACGCGCCGGCGGCGCAGGGCGGCAACGCCGCGGCGGGCGGCTCGAGCGCCGCGCTTGAGGCCGCCCTGGACAACGGCACTCCCGTCACGCCCGCGACGTCGCCGCTGCCGCTCGCCCTTGGCTTCATCGGCGCGGTCCCCGTCGCCTGGCTGCACCGCAAGGCGAGGAACCGCCGGACACACCGGCGCGCCAGTCAGGGGCAGTAGGACCTGGTCGGCAGCGGCCGAACCCGTTCGGGATGACAGACAGACGCGGTCTCGGTGCGGTTTGGCGTACCCTGCCAATGAGATGGTCGCTTCCCCCTACGCACCGCGGCGCAGCGCTGGGCTCGCCGCCTATGAGAACGCGCTGGCCCGAGCCGGCCTTGCCCCGGTGGCGGGCATCGACGAGGCGGGCCGCGGCGCCTGTGCCGGGCCGCTCGTCGTCGCGGCGGTGGTCCTCGGCAGCGCGGCGACCAGGCGCATCGACGGCCTGGCCGACTCCAAGCTGCTGACACCGGCCGCCCGCGAGGCCGCCTACGGCCTGATCGTCAGGCACGCGCTTGAGTGGCACGTAGTCACCATCCCGCACACCGACATCGACCGGCTCGGCCTGCACGTGTGCAACGTGCAGGGCATGCGCCGCGCGTACGCGGCGCTGCGCGACAAGCCCGCCTACGTGCTGACGGACGGGTTCCCCGTGCCTGGCCTCGGCGCGCCGAACCTGGCGATGTGGAAGGGGGACCAGGTGGCCGCCTCGGTGGCCGCCGCGTCGATCGTGGCGAAGGTGACCAGGGATCGGATGATGTGCGAGCTCGACGAGCGTTATCCCGAATACGGTTTCTGCCGTCACAAGGGGTACGTAACCGGCGAGCACCTGCGCACGCTCGCGGAGCACGGGCCGTCGCCGGTGCACCGCAGGTCCTTCAGGTGCGTGCCGGGAGCCGACGTGCCGGGAGCCGACGTGCCGGAAGCCGATGTGCCGGGAGCTGATGTGCCGAACGAGGGGCTGGCGGAGGGAGAATAGTTGACATGAGCGCGGAAGATCTTGAGAAGTACGAAGCGGAGATGGAGCTTCAGCTCTACCGCGAATACCGCGATGTTGTCGGCCTGTTCACCCACGTTGTTGAGACAGAGCGTAGGTTCTACCTAACGAACGACGTCGACCTCAAGGTGCGGGCCGCGGAGAACGGCGAGGTTTTCTTCGAGGTAACCATGCACGACGCATGGGTGTGGGACATGTACCGTCCCGCACGTTTCGTGAAGAACGTGCGGGTAGTCACCTTCAAGGATGTCAACATCGAGGAGCTGGCCAAGAGTGACCTCGAACTTCCTGACGAAAACGGGAAGCCGGGCTTTTCCGGCTAATTCACCACATAAGGGGCGGCCATGCTAGGGCTGCCAGACGGCGTGACCGCCTGCCTGTTCGACATGGACGGTGTGATCACCCAGACCGCGAAGGTGCACGACGCGGCCTGGAAGGAGATGTTCGACGAGTTCCTGCGTGACTGGTCGGCATCCCATAACCAGCCGTTCGTCCCCTTCGACCCGGTGCGTGACTACGACGAGTACGTCGACGGCAAGCCGCGGCTCGAGGGCACGTCGTCCTTCCTTAAATCCCGGGGTATCGAGCTGCCCACCGGGTCGCAGGACGACCCGCCGGGCACGCAGACCCTGTGGGGGCTGGGCAACAAGAAAAACGAACTCGTGCAGCACGTCATCGAACGCGACGGTGTGCAGCCCTACGAGGGCTCGGTGCGCTACGTCGAGGCGGTCCGGGCGGCGGGCCTGCGCACGGCGATCGTGTCGTCAAGCGCGAATACGGTGGCGGTGCTGAAGGCGGCGGGCGTGGAGAGCCTGTTCGAGGCGCGCGTCGACCACCAGGTGGCCGAGGAACGCAAGCTGCACGGCAAGCCCGCGCCCGACACGTTCCTGGAGGCCGCGCGGATGCTCGGCGCCGAGCCCGCGCACGCGGTCGTCTTCGAGGACGCGCTCGCCGGGGTCGAGGCGGGACGAGCGGGGAATTTCGGATTTGTCGTCGGCGTGGACCGGGTCGGCCAGGCCGAACAGCTCCGCGAGCACGGCGCGGATGTCGTCGTGAAGGACCTATCTGAGCTTCTGTGAGGGCCGGAGGTAGCGGGTAGATGATCAGCAACGCCCCGTACGGGGTCGAGCCGTGGTGCCTGACGGAGAGTCATCTCGACCTCAACCTGATAGCGCAGAGCGAGTCGGTGTTCGCCCTGTCCAACGGGCACATCGGGCTGCGCGGCAACCTGGACGAGGGCGACCCGCACGGCCTGCCTGGTACCTACCTGAACTCGCTGTTCGAGGACAGGCCACTGCCGTACGCGGAGGCGGGCTACGGCTTCCCCGAGATGGGGCAGACCGTCATCAACGTGACGAACGGCAAGATCATCCGGCTGCTCGTCAATGACGAGCCGTTCGACATCAGGTACGGCACCGTCCAGTCGCACACCAGGACCCTCGACCTGCGCGGGGGAACCCTGACGAGGAACGTGGTCTGGACGTCGCCCGCCGGGCACACGGTCGACATCCAGTCAGTGCGCCTGGTGTCGCTGACCCAGCGCGCGGTCGCCGCGATCAGCTACCGGGTCAAGCCTGTCGACGAGACGCTGCGCCTGGTGCTCATGTCCGAGCTGGTCGCCAACGAGGAGGTGCCGCGCCAGTCCGCGGACCCCAGGGCGGCCGCGATCCTCAGCAAGCCGCTCACCGGCGAGGAGCACTACGCCGTGGACGGCGACAATCCGCGCGCCGTCCTGGTACACGGGACGGAGTCGAGCAAGCTGCGGCTTGCCGCGGGCATGTCGCATGCCATCCACGGGCCCGCCAAGATGTCCACGAGCACGGAGTCGTTCGACGACATGGCCCGGCTGCTCGTCGCCGCGGAGGTGGCGCCCGAGGAGGAACTGAGCCTGATCAAGTACCTCGGCTATGGCTGGTCCTCGCAGCGGACGCGGCCCGCCCTGATCGACCAGGTGGTGGGCGCGATCGCGGCCGCCAAGCTGACCGGCTGGGACGGGCTGCTCGCCGAGCAGCGCCAGTTCCTCGACGAGTTCTGGGAGGGCGCCGACGTCGAGGTCGACGGCGACGTGGAGATACAGCAGGCGGTCCGCTTCGGCCTGTTCCACATCATCCAGGCAGGCGCGCGCACCGAGAACCGGCCGATCCCCGCTAAGGGCCTCACCGGGACCGGGTACGACGGGCACACCTTCTGGGACACCGAGACGTTCGTGCTGCCGGTGCTGACGTACACCTGGCCTGAGGCCGCGGCCGACGCGCTGCGCTGGCGGTACGCGGTCATGGACAAGGCCAAGTCGCACGCGGTGGAACTTGGCCTTGACGGCGCCGCGTTCCCGTGGCGGACGATCCGCGGCCAGGAGTGCTCCGGCTACTGGCCGGCCGGCACGGCCGCGTTCCACATCAACGCCGACATCGCCAACGCGGTCACCAAATACCTGGACGCGACGCAGGACGAGAAGTTCGAGCGCGAGATCGGCCTGCCGCTGCTCGTGGAGACCGCGCGCCTGTGGCGCTCGCTGGGCCAGCACGACTCGCACGGCAAGTTCCGCATCGAGGGCGTGACCGGCCCCGACGAGTACAGCGCGGTTAAGGACAACAACCTCTACACGAACCTGATGGCGCAGCATAACCTCGCCGCCGCCGCCGAACTGGTGGAAAAGCTTGACAAGGAGGCGCGCGAACTCGACGTGACCGCCGAGGAGGCTGCCTCCTGGCGGGACGCGGCGAACGACATGTACATCCCGTACGACCACCACCTCAAGGTCCACCCCCAGCACGACGGCTTCACCAGCTACGCCCGCTGGGACTTCAAGGCGACGCCGGAGGACCACTACCCGCTGCTGCTGCACTACCCGTACTTTCAGCTGTACCGCAAGCAGGTGGTCAAGCAGGCCGACGTGGTGCTCGCCATGCAGCTGCGGCCAAGCTCGTTCACCGATGAGCAGAAGCGCCGCAACTTCGACTACTACGAGGCGATCACCGTCAGGGATTCCTCCCTTTCGCCCTGCACCCAGGCCGTCATCGCCGCCGAGGTAGGCCACCTCGACCTCGCCTACGACTACCTGGCCGAGGCTGCGCTGATGGACCTGCAGGACCGCGAGCACAACACCAAGGACGGCGTGCACATCGCCTCCCTGGCGGGCGCCTGGACCGCCCTGGTCGGCGGCTTCGGCGGCATGCGCGCCCCGAGCAGCGGCGCCCTCGCCTTCAGCCCCAAGCTGCCGCCTGGCATCATTTGCCTGTCCTTCCGCATGCGCTACCGCGGCCGCATCGTGCAGGTGAAGATCCACGACCACGGCGTTGACTACCTGCTGCTGGCCGGCGACCCCCTAGAGATCACCCACCACGGCGAACCGCTGACGATCACCGGCGAGCCGCAGACGCTGGAGATCCCGCCCGCGCACCCGCTGCCGCCGCCCTCCCAGCCCTTCGGCCGCGTCCCGCAGAGCCGCCACGGCCGCGAGTAGAAATGCCCGTTTCAGTACCGGGGCTATAACCCCGGAAGCGACAAGCCGTCGAGCACGGACGCGGTCGCTTTCGCCGAACGGCCGGCCTGGGCCACCAGGATGGCCGCCTGCGCGCCGATCGCATGGCCGCGTTGCCTGGACTGCCGCCTGTTGAGCAACTGGTTCACCACGAGGACCGTGATCAGCAGTACCAGCAGCCCGGACACCGTGTCCGTGGTCAGCGGCCTGTCGCCCCACCAGCGCCGCTGCGCGGCGTCCGTGAGCTCGCCGGCGACAAGCGCCAGCACGACCAGCGTCGCGAGGATGGCGGCGGCCCATCCCGTCAATCGCGCCGACACGTGAGCGCCTCTAAGACCACGACGTGTACAAGCGAGGCATCAGGGTTCAGGGTGCCCCCTGTCATCCGACGAAGGCCGTCATCCGGATCGAGATCAGGATGCCGGGCAGTTCGACGCCGAGCTTGGCGACGTAGCGAGCGGGCGGGTCGGCCGGGAACCACTGCGCGTACTCCTCGTTCATCCCGGCGAAGTCGGCCGGGTTGGTAAGCAGCACTCCAACCTCGATGACATCGTCTAGTGTGGCGCTGCCAGCCTCCAGGATCGCCGCACAGTTCGCCAGCGCCTGCCGCGTCTGCTCCTGGATCGTGGGCCCGGCGAGACCGCCGGTGCCCGGGTCGATGCCGACCATGCCGGAGACCACGATCTGCGGTCCCGCTTTGACGCCCTGGCTGTAAAGCGGCGACGCTGGCGCGTTCGCGGTAGTGATGATTTGGCGCGGCAACGCGGTCCTCCTCGGTCGGCCCGGTAAAGATCAAGTTCATTATCCAGAACGGATGCGGCATGACCGTTTCCGCCACGGAGCCGATTTCCCTCTTGACCGGACCGCGAACCGGGGCTTATGTTTCGTGAAAGTCGTTCGACAATGCCGAACAACTTTCAGGCAGTCTTCCTCTCGCCAAAGGAGGTGAGACGCCCCGGCCCCCGCCGTGGGCGACCCGAATGGCAGCTCCACCTACAACTACGCAGAAGCTTCTGGCCGAAGGCATCGGAACCGCGTTCCTCGTCTACGTGGGCGCCGGATCGGCCGCGGCGACCGGCGTGATCGCCTCCGGCACCAAGGTCGCCTTCTCCATGGCGCAGCTCGGCATCATCTCGTTCGCCTTCATGCTCGTCATCGTCGGCGCGGTCTACGCGATCGGGCACATCTCCGGCGGGCACATCAACCCGGCGGTGACGCTGGCGCTCGCGGTCTCCGGCAAGTTCCCCTGGCGCGAGGTGCCCGGCTACGTCGCGGCCCAGCTGGTGGGGGCTTGCGCAGGGGCGGCGGCCATCTTCCTCACCCTCGGCCGCGCCGCCACGGCGGCGGCCGGCGGCGGGGTGACCAAGTACGACGCCGCGACGATGGGTTTCGGCCGCGCCTCGCTCATCGAGGCCATCGGCACGTTCATGCTGGTGTTCGTGATCTTCGGCGTCATCGACCACCGTGCCGTGCCAGGCTGGGCGCCGATGGCGATCGGCTCGGTCGTGTTCGCGATCATCATCATCCTCGGCCCGGCCACCGGGGCGGCCATCAACCCGGCCCGCTACCTCGGCGCCGTGTTCATGCAGAGCGGGTTCGGCGGCACCGTCTCCTGGGCACAGGTTCCCGCGTACCTCATCGGCGAGCTCGCGGGCGGCGTGCTCGGCGGACTCGCCTACGTCTTCATCGGCCGGGTGCGCACTGACGCGGCGATGACCAGCCTCGCACCCACTGTCGATTCAGTAACGGGCGATTCAGTACCGGAAGAACTCAGCGGAGCAACGTCATGAAGAAGCTAATCAACGGCCCGGACGCGGTTGTCACCGACGCTCTGCGCGGCGTCGCCGCGGCGCACCCCCAGCTCGCGGTGGATGTCGAGAACAAGGTGATCACCCGCGCTAGCGGTGCCACCAGGGGCAAGGTCGCCTTGGTGTCGGGCGGCGGCGCGGGCCACGAGCCGCTGCACGGCGGATTCGTCGGCTACGGAATGCTTGACGCCGCCTGCCCCGGCGAGGTGTTCACCTCCCCGGTGCCCGACCAGATGCTGGCCGCCACCAAGGCGGTCAACGGCGGCGCCGGCGTGCTGCACGTAGTGAAGAACTACACAGGCGACGTGCTCAACTTCCAGATGGCCGCGGAACTGGCCGGGGACGAGGGCATCGAGGTCGTCTCCGTCATCACCAACGACGACGTGGCGGTCGAGGACTCGCTGTACACCGCGGGCCGCCGGGGCACCGGGGCGACCGTGTTCGTGGAGAAGATCGCCGGTGCGCTGGCTGAGGAAGGCGCGGACCTTTCCGCAGTCGCCGCGGTCGCCAGGGAAGTGAATGAACGGAGTAGGTCTTTCGGTGTCGCGCTCAGCTCCTGCGTGGTCCCGGCGGCCGGCAAGCCCACCTTCGAGCTCGGTGACTCGGAGATCGAACTCGGCATCGGCATCCACGGCGAACCAGGACGGACCCGCGCGGCCCACATGCCCGCGGCCGAGCTGGCCGCCGTCGCCCTTGACGCCGTCGGCGCCGACCTGCCGCTCGACAACCAGGACCTGCTCGTGATGGTCAACGGTATGGGCGGCACCCCGCTGATCGAGCTGTACCTGATGTTCGGCGAGGTCTGCAGGCACCTGGAGGCCCGCGGCGCGCGGGTGGTCAGGAACCTGGTCGGCAACTACATCACCAGCCTGGAAATGCAGGGCTTCTCGCTAACGGTCTGCCAGCTCACCGACAGCCTCACCCGGCTGTGGGACGCGCCAGTGGACACGCCCGCCCTACGGTGGGGACGCTAGAACCTACAGTTACCGAGCAGGGAGCGATCATGGACGCTGCTGTCTTCCGCGCCTGGATAGTGTCGGCCGCCGCGGTCGTCGAGGCCAACCGCGACCACCTCACGCAGTTGGACGCGGCGATCGGCGACGCCGATCACGGCACCAACCTCGCCCGCGGCTTCACAGCCGTCCTCGGCGCGCTTGACGCGGCCGGCGTCTCGGCGGCGGAGCCCATGGTCCCCGGAGCCATCCTGACCCTGACGGGCAACACTCTCATATCCAAGGTCGGCGGCGCCTCCGGGCCGCTCTACGGCACGGCCTTCCGCCGGGCCGGGAAGGCGCTGGGAGACGCCGCCGACGTGGAACTGCCCGCACTGGCGGCGGCGCTTGAGGCGGCGCTCGCTGGCGTGCAGCAACTGGGCGCCGCCCGTGAGGGCGACAAGACCATGGTCGATGCCCTCGCACCGGCAACCAGGGCCTTCGGCAAGGCGGTCGCCGAGGGAGCCTCGGCGACCGACGCACTCGGCGCCCTGGCCGAGGCCGCCGAGGCCGGCGCGCAGGCGACCATCCCGATGCAGGCGCTGAAGGGCCGGGCGAGCTATCTCGGGCCGCGCAGCGTCGGCCACGAAGATCCCGGTGCCGTCTCCACCGCCCTCATCCTCGGCGCCCTGCGGGACGCCGCCCGGGCCGGCCGATGAGCGGATCCGGCCGCTACCGCGGGCAGCCGGTCTCCACTGGGATCAGCACCGGCGAGATCTACCAGGGCGACCCGCCTACGGCGGAGTTCACCGCGGAGTCCGCGGCGGGTCCCCTGGCCGGTGCCCCGGCGGGAAACGGGCACCGCATGGCGGCCGAGGAAGCGGTGCGCGCCGCGTTCGCGGCCGTGGCCAGGGACCGCGCCGCCCTCGCCGCCGAACTCCGCGCCAGGAGGCAGGAGGAGCAGGCCGCGATCGTCGACATCGCCGCGCTGATCGCGGCCGACCCGGTCCTGGTCACCGCCGCAGTGGACGCGGTCCGGGCCGGAGCCAGCGGCGCGGACGCGATCCGGCAGGCCGGCGAGGCGCAGGCTGCGCTGCTCGCCGCGCTGCCCGATCCCGACCTGGCCCAGCGTGCTGGCGACGTCCGCCAAGTAGCGAAGGCCGCGTCCGACTGCCTTACTGGCTCCACCGCGGGGCCGCCGCCCGCAGGGAAGTTCATCCTGATCCGCAGGGAGGTCGAAGCGGCCGACCTGATCAGGCTTGCCGACACGGGCCTTGCCGGGGCGGTGTCGATCGGCGGCGGCGCCAGCTCACACGCGGCGATCATCGCCCGCGGTCTCGGCCTGCCGATGCTGGCCGGGGCTGACCCGGCGGTACTCGGCGCCGCAACCGGGCAGCACGCGATTCTCGACGCCACGGCGGGCGAGCTGATCACCGATCCGACCGAGCCAGAGATTGCCGCCGCCGCCCAGGCTGCTGCCGTGGCCGGCACGGTAGCCGTGGCACGCACGGCGGCCGCGGCGGGCCAGCCGGACGAGCTTGCCGCCGGGGAGGTCAAGACGGCCGACGGCCAGCCGGTCACGCTGCTGTGCAACGTCGCCTCGGCCGCCGAGACGCGACTTGGCCTGTCCGGCGGTGCGGCCGGGGTCGGCCTTCTGCGTACCGAGATCGCGTTCACTACGGCCGCGGACTGGCCGTCGCTCGACGACCACCTGGCACAGCTGACGCCCATCCTCGGCCTGCTCGCCGGCCGGCCTGCCGTGGTCCGCCTGCTCGACTTCTCCGGCGACAAGGTCCCGCCGTTCCTGGCGTCCCGTGGCAGGCAGGGTCTTGACGCGCTGCTCGATGACCAGAGGGCGCTGCGCGCACAGCTCACCGGGATCCTGCGCGCCGGCCGCGGAACTCAGGTGTCCGTCCTGGTGCCGATGGTCCGGTCGCTCGCGGAGGTGGCGGCGGTCCGTGCCGCACTGGCCGAAGCCGCCGCCGCCGAGGGCATCGCGGCGCCAAAGCTCGGCATCATGGTTGAGGTCGCGGCGACCGCCGCCAACGCGGCCGCCTTCGCGCAGGTCGCGGACTTCTTTTCCATCGGCACGAACGACCTCAGCAGCGATGTGCTGGGCCTGGACCGGGCCGGCCAGGCGGCCACGCCCGCGGTCACGGCTGACCCGCGGGTGCTCGCGCTTGTCCGTGACGTCGCCCGGGCAGCCATGGCCGCCGGCATCCCGGTGTCGGTCTGCGGTGACGCCGCGGCCGACCCGCTGGTCCTTCCCTTGTTGCTCGGCGTCGGCATCACGTCCCTGAGCGTCGGCGCCGCGCGCGTGCCCGGCATCGCACGGCAGATCGCGGACACCGATACCACGACCGCGAGGGCGCAAGCCAACGAGGTGACCGGGTTATGGCCGCCGGCGTGCGCTCAGCCGAGCGCGGACAGGACCACCCCGCCGCGGCCCGCTCCAAGGTCCCGCGACACCGCCCGGGCGGCCTCGGTGACCAGGCGCACGAGGTCGTCGCGGTTCTCGTCCGCGAGCAGCCGGTCGGCCGCGCCCACCACCCCGATCGCGCCGGCCACCGTGCCCTCCCGAGCCACGATGGGGGCCGCGATCCCCGCGTCGCCCACGGTCGCCTCCTGGTCCTCCACCGCGTAGCCCTGCCGCCGGGCCTGGTCGAGTACCGGGGACAGCGCGGCCCGCGTCGTCTTGGTCTGGCCGGTCAGCTGGACGAGTTCCCCGGCAAGTGCCCGGTCTCGCTGTCCCTCGGACAGGAACGCTACGATCGCCCGGCCAAGGGCGCAAGCGTGCCACGGGATCGCCGCGCCGACCTCGAGGATCTGCACCGTGTTGTCCGGCCGGAACACGTGGTGCAGCACGATCACCCGCGATCCGGACAGGGTGGCGACCCAGACCGCCTCGCCGGCCCGCTGGGCGAGGGATTCAGCCCACCGCAGCGACCTGGCGCGCAGCTCGGAGCCGTCCAGGTAGGCGTTGCCGAGCTGCAGCACCCCAGGTCCCAGGCTGTACTTGCCCGTGTCGGGGTCCTGCGCGACAAGCTCGTGGGCCTCCAGCGTGCGCAGCAGTCCGTGCACCGTGGGCTTGGCCAGGCCCACCCGGTCAGCGATCTCGGTCACGCCAAGGCGCGGCGTCCCGGAGCCGAGGACGCCGAGGATCTGCGCCGCACGCTGCACCGACTGGATCATGTCACCCTTTCAGCGATACCGAACAACATTCAGGATACGTGATGACCTCAGGCACCGTCGGAATCGTTCTCGTCTCCCACAGCGCCGAACTGGCAGCGGGTGCGGCGCACCTGGCAGCCCAGGTCAGCGGCGGGACGGTGACCATCGTCGCGGCCGGCGGCACCGACGATGGCGACCTTGGCACCAGCGCGGCAAAGGTAACGGAGGCGCTCCGCCGTGCCAACCAGGGGGCCGGCGTGGTGGTGCTGCCCGATCTGGGCAGCGCCGTGCTGACGGTGAAGACCGTGCTGGAAGACTGCGGCGATGTCACCGCCGTGCTGCTCGCCGACGGGCCGTTCGTCGAGGGCGCGGTGGCGGCCACCGTCACCGCGGCCGCGGGCGGGGACATCAAGGCGGTCGCCGCGGCCGCGGAGGAGGCTCGCCATGCCCGCAAGCTATGAGCAGGGAATCACCCTGGAAGGTGACCTGCACGCCCGTCCCGCCGGAGCGCTCGCCGTAGCCGCCGGGCGGTTCGCCGCGGCCATCAGCGTCAGCGCGGGCGGCCACACTGCCGACGCCAAGAGCGTGCTCGGGGTCATGGGCCTCGGTGCCACCAGCGGCCAGCACCTAACCGTCACCGCAGCCGGCCCCGACGCCCGCGAGGCGGTGGCGGCCCTCATCGCCATCCTCAGCGAGGCCACCAAGGTAGGCGGCTGATCTACCGCGGGCCGGTGCGGAGCAGCGCGGCCTGTTTCTCCAGCGGCAGGATCTCGGAGCTGAATTCCGGGTACGCGTCGAGCCACAGCCGCAGGGTTTCCTGCATGTCCGGTACGACGAGGTCGTCCACGATGACGATCGAGGCTGGGTTCAGCGCCTCCCTCAGCGACGGGAGCGCCGGATAGCGGGCCTTAGCGCAGGTGGCGGCGGGCGGTCCGTCCACGAAGAGGAGATCGATCCCCGCCAGGTCCTTCCATGCCCATCTCGCGTACCAGGTGTAGCTGCCATCGGCAAGCTTGAGGTCCTCAAGCGGGGCCTCACGCACCTCGGCGACATCGCTAACACCGTGCCTGGCCAGGAAGCCGCGGGTCTTGTCGGCGAAAACTGGATCGGCCTCGAGCGCGACGATCCGCCCGTCGATACCGAACCGCCGCAGCGCCAGGGCGAGCCACAGCGTGGACGCGCCGCTGCCGCATTCCACGATGAGCGACGGCCGCTGCGCGATCACCTGGTCGATGAGGACAAGGATCAGGTCAGGCGAGGCGGCCCAGCCTCGGGTGGCGGGCAGCACGTCGCTGGCGGGAAGTATGGCGTTGAGGTTCTGGATCGCCTCGATCTGGCGGAACGTCTGCCTTAGCTCCGTCCCAAGGCGGGACTCGATCCGCCGCATGGTTGCGAGCGAGCGCTGCGACTCCGTGCCCAGGTTGCCGATCCTCGCGGCCAGCTCAAGGCTGTGCCGGATCAGCAGCAGTACGCCGCCGGCCAGCAGCCCGAGCGCCATCAGCGCCGTCGTCGCCGTCGCGCCCGAGTCCGTCACCAGGCCGAGTGCGAGCGCGCCGGCTAGCCACAGCATGACGGCGACCGCCACGGTGCCTGCGTTCACGAACATGCGGATCAGTCGGCCCATGGCCCACAGAGTATCCAGATGCCTACTTTTAGTCATTAAGTTCCGCTGAAGTCACGCCCGCCGCGCATGATTGTGCAGCTCTTTCTGCAGACGTAGAGTTTTGCTCGCATAAGGATCAGCCTCTGACAGAACTGCGGGTTTACTCGACCGCCTCCGGCGCGCTCCTGCACACCTGGTCTGCCCGGTCCCCCGAACTGCACGGAATCGGAACGTTCGCCCCGGTCTCCTGGACGGGCGGCGGCCGCCAGCTGACATTCCAGACGAGTACGACTTCCACCGGGTCCGTGATCGTCCGGCTGCTCCCGGCCGACGACCGGGGCCACGACCTGCTTACCGACAGCCGGCCCGTCTTTTCCTTCGCGGCCAGCTTGGGCAGCCCGCACAACTGCACCGACGGTTTTCTTATGGCGGGGAACGGCAAGACGGCGGTGTGCGGTACCGCCGCCCAGGCCCGCGAGGCCGCGGGCTACGCCGGCAGCAACGCGTGCCCCGTCGGCACGCACCCGTACAGCACAGCGATCCTCCAGGCCTCGGCGGTGACAGGGAAACTCACCGGCACGATGTACCAGTTCGGCGTCTCTTGCCAGATGCTCGGAGACCTCGCGCTGTTCTGGGCCAACGACGCCGGCACCGCGGTGCTTGGCTACTTCGGCTACAGCCCAGCAGGCCAGTCACGGTCCCCGCTGCAGACGATCGGGCAGTTCGGGCTTTTCACCAGAGGCAAGTTCACTCCACTGCCGGCACCGCTGGAAAGCTTCCAGGGGCGGCCGTCAAGCACAGCGTGGTGACAGCGACCGAGTCAGCTGTTTGTCGCCGGTCACCCCGGGGGAAGGGCTGATGCGTCGTGCGCCTCGCGGTTGGCGAGCACGTCGTCCATGTGCGTCTCGGCCCTGGGCACGCTGCACGCCGTCGAGACCTTCACCACAGTCTGCCCGGAGGTCAGCAGGGACACCGCCAGAGACCTCGCGGCCTTCTGCAGAGGTCAGCCCTGAGCGTGCGAGGCGAAGCGGCAGGGCGTCGAATTAGCAGGCCAGGCCTTGGTGGGGCTATGATGCCCAAATTTGGGGATGTTGTTCCCTGTGTCCCTTGTCGCGGTGAACTAGGGGGCGATAAGGATGAGCAGGCGTAATACGAGGCAAGACAAAGCACGGCGGCGCGCGGAGCGGGAGCGCCGGCGGCGCTCCATGTCCTCGAGCCAGGGACCCGGGGCCGTAGAGGTGCAGTCGGTTCCGGTGGCTCCACCGCCAGAGGGGCCTGGTACCCGGAACTCGGATGAACACGATTCCGGGGTACCCACCGACGTCGGCGCGGGCTTGATCGCGGCGGAACCCGGCGAGGCTGATCTCGATGCCAACGCGGAACCTGGCGACTTCGGCGATCTCGACGCTGACGACGCCGGCCTCCAGGCCACGCTCACCGTTCTAGCTGTCCTCGCAGACGACATCGGCGACATCGCTGACGTCGCCGAGGTGGCCGACGATCTGCTCGGCGACGCCGACGTGCTGCTCGCCGACGCCGACGGGCTGCTCGGCGACGCCGACGAGCTGGCGGCACCTGACGCGCCAGAAGACCCCGGGGACCTTGAGAAGGGCAAGCCGTCCTCCGATGCGAGCGGCGAGGAAGAAGAGATCTTCGCCCTCAGTGACGATGACGACGATCTTCCCCCCGCGCGGGTGGCGGTCGCGGGCGCGACGGCGGACGCGGTCAAGGACTACCTGAAGCAGATCGGCAAGGTCCCGCTGCTGAGCGCCCAACAGGAAGTGGACCTCGCCAAGCGGATCGAGGCCGGCCTGTTCGCCGAGGAGAAACTCGCCGAGGCCGGCGAAAACCTGCCCAACGACGTGCGACTGGACCTGGAGTGGATCGCCGAGGACGGCCGCCGGGCCAAGGACCACCTGCTTGAGGCGAACCTGCGGCTGGTGGTGTCGCTGGCCAAGCGGTACACCGGCCGCGGCATGCTCTTCCTTGACCTCATCCAGGAGGGCAACCTCGGCCTGATCCGCGCGGTGGAGAAGTTCGACTACGTCAAGGGGTACAAGTTCTCCACCTACGCCACCTGGTGGATCCGGCAGGCGATCACCCGGGCGATGGCCGACCAGGCCCGCACCATCCGGATCCCGGTGCACATGGTCGAGGTCATCAACAAGCTGGCCCGGGTGCAGCGCCAGATGCTGCAGGACTTGGGTCGCGAGGCGACCACTGAGGAGCTGGCGGTTGCGCTCGAATTGACCCCGGAGAAGGTCGTAGAGGTGCAGAAGTACGGCCGGGAGCCGATCTCGCTGCACCTGCCGCTCGGCGAGGAGGGCGACAGCGAGTTCGGTGACCTGATCGAGGACACCGAGGCGATCCAGCCCGGCGAGGCGGTCAGCTTCACGCTGCTGCAGGAGCAGCTCGGCTCGGTCCTCGGCACGCTGTCCGAGCGCGAGGCGGGCGTGGTCTCGATGCGGTTCGGCCTTATCGACGGCCAGCCGAAGACGCTGGACGAGATCGGCAAGGTCTACGGGGTGACCCGGGAGCGGATCCGGCAGATCGAGTCGAAGACGATGCTGAAGCTGCGCCACCCCTCCAGGTCGCAGCTCCTGCGCGACTTCCTGGACTGAACCGTGGTACCCGCCGAACCGGTCCTGGCCGGCGTTCTGCGTTGCTCACTGTCACCCGTGTCAGGACGGCCTCCGGGTCAAGCGGTTCGCTCTTAGGCCTGACCTTTGGCTGCTCCGGCGGTAGAACTCGTCACGGTTCATCCGGTTCGCCGGCATGGCACGTAATCGTAGGGCGCGAGGCGTTCGCCCACTCGCCGAACCGCCACCGCGGCCAGAACGCGACGGCTCAGGACCCACCCGAATGCTCAGCGGGAGTGTCGGCTCGCTGCGGCGCTGGGCGGGACGCGCTTATGAGGTCGAGGTAGCCTTCGACGGCTTCCCAGAGTTCGTGTTCCGGGTTGCGTCCCATCCCGCGATGCTCGCGTCGCCAGTCCGCGTCCCAGTACGAGCCATGCACCTGCCGCAGGTGAAGCAGCGCGGCGTCCAGGTCGTCGCGCAGTTGCAATCGCTCGTCGACCGGATCGGGAACAACCCGCCGCAGCTCGCCGAAGCGCCGTTCGGCGAGCGCGGCCAAGGTCTCGTCTTCAATGCCGTCCTGCGACCAGATCCGGACCGGCGAGCGAATGTAGTGGTTCCACACCGGGTCAAGGTAGGACCGCCACCAGTACTCGAAGCCGCCCTTAGAGAGCCGCAGGCGGTCCGCCAGCCACTCGGTCCCGTGCGGCGACGAGCCCCACGTCACCTCCTCCGCCGGCAACCGGATCACCCCGGCCACCTGTACCTCATCCAGCGGGTCGGCCCCCTCAAGCACAGCACCGAAGGCGTACATCTCCAGCAGGTACGGCTCGTCCCACGGCGGCCAGAAGCCGATCTCCTCGCACCCCTCGGCCAGAAGCCGGAGCTTCTCGACTGCGCGCTTATACCGCATAAGGACTATCGTGCTACGGGCCAGGGTACGGCGGCAGGCCAGCGATTGAAGTTCAGACTGATCATCCCGAACGGGCGCGTGCTCCGCCCCATCCCTCCGACGGTCCGTGCTGGCGCGGGCCCTTATGAGCCGCGTTTGTCGTGCGGGAGACCAGGCCTGGTGACCGGGACGACGCGCAGGAGCTTCCCGAGCCCGGCGTAGTCGCCGGGATTAGTGGTGTACAGGGGCAGGTCCTCCGCGATCGCGGTGGCCGCGATCATCAGGTCCGCGATCCGCCTGCGCGGCTTGCGTCCCGCGGCGACGACCGCTGCGCTGACCCGGCCGTAGACACGCGCCGCCTCGGCATCGAACGGGAGCGGGTCGAACTCGCTCTCGGCGCGCTGCAGGGTCTCCATGCGCCGGCCGCGCTCTTCATGCTCGTCATACAGGTCCTGCTCGTCGTTGCGGCGTACCTCGTGCGGCCCTGCCGACAGCTCGGCCAAGGTGACGGCGCTGATCGCCATCTCGTCGGGCAGCTCGGCGGGGTCGATCCACCGGCGCAGGATCAGGATGTTGGTGTCGAGCATGCCCTGCCGTGGAAGATCACCGCTCATACGCGCTGTCAGCCTCGTGGTCTGCCGCCGCGTCTTGGTCGGCGCGGAAGGCCTCCAAGTCGGTGCCGGGTGCGTTGCGCGACATCGCGGCGAACTCCTGCCGGGAGACGAACCGGCGGCGCCTGCGGATCGGGACGAGCTCACCGATCTGGTGGCCGTCTCGGGTGACGGTGAACGATTGCCCGTGTTCGACGGCGTCCATGATTTCCCGCGACCTCGATCGCAGGTCTCGCTGCGTGATCTCCGGCATGCTCATGTTCACACGGTAGCACGTGGTGCTACCAGGGACTAGCTCGCTGCCTGTGAACACACAGCGGCCCCCGGCGACGGTCAGTTCCGCGCCGGGGCCGCTGCAAAAGACAGCCGGGGATAACCGCTAAGGCCGCCCAGCCAGTTCCGCAGCCGGTGGTGGGCGTGGTGTACAGGGTTGAGCCGTCGAGCTCGGGGTTGGCCACCCCGTCGTCGCCGGTCGCCGCCAGGACCGTCACGCCGTGCGCGAACGCGTCCAGGTAGGCCGCGCGCAGCGGCGCCTGCTGCGCGTAGCTGGTGAAGGTCTGCTCGGTGGCGCTGAAGCTCTGGCTGATCAAGTCGCCGAGGTGGTGGTTGACCACGTACTCTTCGGCCTTGACGATCTCGGGGAAGCCCGTCACGCCCTCGGTCTCCGCGGTCGGCGTCTCCACCAGCAGGATGTTCGCGCCGGGGGCGATCGTGTGCGCGTACTCCACGTCAAGCGTGGTCTCGCCGGCCCAGCCGGTCATGGTCGAGTTGTTCGGGTCCCACGTGGGGATCGCCCCGGCCGGCGCGATGATCTTGAAGGAGGGCGGGTCGGGGTAGCCGAACTGTGCGTCGAACGTGCTCAGGTCGGCCTGGATGGTGGGGGAGCCCCACAATCGGGAAAAGAAATTCAAAATCAGGATTCCGAACGGGTGCGCGGCTCCGCCCTAATCCCACAATTCCTCTAACGGCTCGGGTCGCGGTGCTGAGTGCCGCCGGCCCGGCTCCACGAGGCCGCGCTCGTAGGCACCCGCGAATTTCCCTGGCCAGTTGCCGAATCACACAAGCCACGGGTCAAACCATGGGTATTGCTTCCGAAGACCGCCGCGGCTGCCTTGCTCATACTGGCTGAAGCGATCGGTGGCGCCTGAGCGCTGCGATCGGTCACGAAGACAGCGTGGGCAAGGGAACGATGATCAACTGCATCCCGGGGTCCGGACCCCCGGCGGGAGGTCGACGGCCGTGACCGGGAGCGGTTACCTCTTTCGCGGCCCGCGCAGCACGCCAGAGTCGCGGGCCGGGCGGCCACCCGAGCCGCGTACCGAGACCAGGCCCGGCATGCTGATCGACCGCGATGTCGCGGTGGTGAGTGGTTCAGGCGCAACGATGTGGGTGGACGTTTACCGTCCGGCGGGCGGAGATGCCGCCGCGCCGATCGTGGCCTGGTCGCCCTACGGCAAGCACAACCCGGCTCCCATCGGGAAGATCTATCCCAACAGCGGCGTCCGCCCGGAATGGAACTCTCCGCTGACGACCTTCGAGGCTCCTGACCCGGAGTACTGGGTCCCCCACGGCTACGCGATCGTGATCGCAGACATCCCGGGTACGTGGTACTCGGAGGGGCCGGCGACCTATCTCTCGCCCGAGGAGGCCAGGGCCTATGCGGACCTGATCGAGTGGGCTGGCACGCAGCCGTGGAGCAACGGACGGGTAGGCCTGTCAGGCGTGTCGTACCTGACGCAGACGCAGTGGCGGGTGGCCGAGCTCAATCCTCCGCACCTGGCGGCGATCAACCCCTGGGAGGGCTGGACCGACACCTACCGCGAGGTCGTCAGGCACGGCGGCATCCCGGAGACGTGCTTCTGGCCGTACATCTGGGACAGGTGGGGCGCGAGCACGGGCAGGATCGAGGATCTTGAGGCCGAAACTGCGCAGCACCCGTGGTTCGACGAGTTCTGGGCCTCGAAGGCCGCCAGGCTCGAGGAGATCCTGGTGCCCGCGTTCGTCGTGGCAAGCTGGTCGGACCAGGGCCTGCACTCGCGCGGCACGCTTGAGGGTTTCCGCCGAATCTCTTCAGAGCACAAGTGGCTCGACATACACGGCCGCAAGAAGTGGGGTTACTACTACGACCCCGAGAACGTCGAGCGCCAGCGTGCGTTCTTCGATCAGTTCCTGCGCGGCGCCGACCGTGGCGTGCTGGACTGGCCGAAGGTCCGGATGGAGGTGCGGGAACGGTACTACCAGGGCACCCGCCGCGTCGCCGAGGACTGGCCGCCTAAGGACTCTGAGTACCTGACCTTCTACCTGGACGCGGCACACGGAGCAATGCTCCCTGCCTCGCCCGTCGCGGGCGCGGTAGCCGAGTACGACTCGCTGGGCAGCGCACCGGGCCCGGTGGATGCCCGGTTCACGATGACCTTCGACGAGCCGACCGAGATCATCGGGCACTCCCGCTTGGTGCTGCACGTCGAGGCCCCCGAAGCGGACGATCTCGACCTGTTCGCCGCGCTGTTCAAGACCGTCCGGGACGGCGAGGTGGCCGGGTTTCCGCACTACGCGCAGTTCGAGGACGGTCCGGTCGCCCTCGGCTGGCTGCGCGCCTCGCACCGGGAGCCTGACCTTGAGCTCAGCACCGACTTCCTGACCGTCCTCGCCCACCGCCGCGCACTCCCGGTCCCGCGCGGGCAGGTCATCGAGGTCGAGATGGAGATTCTCCCCTCGGGCACCCGCTTCGACGCCGGTGAGGGACTGCTGCTGATCGTGCAGGGCACAGATATCAAGCGCTACCCCAAGTCGCTCCTGTATGCCCGGCACGAGAACACGGTCAACGCAGGCCCGCATCGTATCCACACCGGCGGCGACCACCCGTCGCGAATCGTTCTCCCGATCCTCCCGGCAAACGATCAGGCCGCCCGGTAGACGATGAGCGACACGGCGGCGTACTGGGCGAGGTAGGCCGTGATGGTCATCGCGTGGAAGACCTCGTGGAATCCGAACCACCGCGGTGAGGGGTTGGGTCGCTTCCGCGCGTAGACCACGGCTCCGAGGCTGTACAGGATGCCCCCGGCCAGCACCAGCGCCAGGACCAGGACTCCCGCGCCCCGCAGGAGTTGCGGCAGGACGAAGACCGCGACCCAGCCAAGCCCGATGAACAGCGACGTGATGAGCCAGCGCGGCGCGGGCCGCCAGGCGGGCCGCCAGATGAGCCGGGCGAGGGCGCCGCCCCCCGCCCCAGCCCAGATGATCGCCAGCACGCTCAGCCGCGTCCAGCCGTGCAGCGCGAGCACTGCCAGCGGGGTGTAGGTGCCGGCGATCACCAGCAGGATGCTCACGTGATCGAACCGGGCCAGCAGGCCCCTGCGCCGGCTAGCTGGTGGTGACAAGTGATACGCCGCGGACACGCCGAACAGGGCCACGCAGGTCACGCTGTAGACGGCGGCGGCGATCCTGGCCGGCTGGGTCGGGGCAAGCGCGATGAGCACAATGCCAGCGACCGTGGCGGCCGGGAAGGCCCCGGCGTGCAGCATTCCCCGGAGCCTGGGCGGGCCGACGCTCGCACCGCCCAGGTCGGCCGCGCCATCCACGGCGCCGACTGCAGTTCGCATGGAGCGCTCCCTTCCTACGGTTCCGTAACCTACGGTACCGTATATTACGGAAGAGTAGGTTATGTCAGTGGAATCCCGCCAGGCGGCGCGCCGTCCCGGCGACGACAACGGGCCGTGTACACATCAATGTTAGTAACTTTGATGTTAGTAACTTGAATGTTAGTATGGCCGCATGGCATCGATGCGTCGCTTCACCGGCCGTAGCCGCGACATGCAACGGCTTCGCCGGCATCTTGACTCGGTAACCAGGGATGGGCAGGGCAGGCTGCTCAGCGTCCGCGGCAGGCGGCAGGCTGGTAAGTCACGGCTGGTGACCGAGTTCGCAGACCGGACGAAACTGCCTCAGTTTTTCTTCACCGGTTCACGGCTGGCGAATCAGAAGGAAGAACTGAGCCGTCTGGCGATGGAAGCCGCCCGCTCTTCGCTTCCTGGTGCCTCGCTGTTCGAAGGCGTCACCCTGGACGGTTGGGCTGGGGCGTTTCAGCTGATCGCGGCCGCCTTGCCGGACGGACCGGCGATCGTCATCCTCGACGAGTTCCCGTGGCTGTGCGAGTCAACTCCCGGACTGGAAGGCGCGCTGCAGGTCGCCTGGGACCGGGTCCTGGAGGCACGGCCGGCGCTGTTCATCCTCATTGGGTCGGACATCTCGATGATGGAGGCGTTGAGTACCTACGAGCGCCCGCTTTTCGGCCGGATCAAGGAGATGGTCGTCAACCCGTTCGAGCTCGCCGACACAGCCGCGATGATCGGCGCTTCCGATCCCGCGGTCGCCGTCGATGCGCAGCTGATCACCGGCGGGTACCCGCGTATCTGCGCGGAATGGCGCGGTGCCTCCGACGCGCAGGCATTCTTCGGCCAGCAGCTCTCGGACGAGAACTCCGACCTGATCGACGTTGGGCGCAATGTGCTCGCCGCCGAGTTCCCGCCGGACCTGCAGGCAACGCGGGTACTCACCGTGATTGGCGGCGGCAAACGGACCAACAAGAAAATCGCCGAGGTCGCCGGCGTCAGGGAAGCACCGCTGGCGCGCTCGCTGGAGACGCTCCGGGAGGCCAAGCGGATGATCGCGGTTGACCGCCCTGTCTCGCTCCGGCCACGGAACGACCCCCGGTACCGTGTCGCGGACTCTTACCTGCGCTTCTGGCTGCGCTTCATCGGGCCGTCGCTGCCAGATATCGCGCGGGGACGCCCCGACCTGGCACTCGAGCGGGTACGTCACTGGTGGCCGGAGTACCGCGGCAGGGCAGTCGAGCCGCTGGTCAGGCAGTCACTGGAGCGGATCGCTGCGACCGACCCCGTGCTCGCCGGAGCCGGGGTGATCGGCGCCTACTGGACCCGGGCCTCAGACGTCGAGGTGGACATCGTCGGCGTGGACCAGTGGCCAGGCGCTCGCTCCATCGCCGTGGTGGGATCGATCAAGTGGCGCGAGCACGCGCCCTTTGACAGGCAGGACCTCGCGGCGCTATCGGTGCACCAGTCGCACCTGCCCGGCGCCGACAGCGCACGGCTGATCGCGGTCAGCCGATCCGGCTGCACCGCCGATGTGCACCGCGGCTACGGCCCAGCCGACCTCATCGACGCATGGCGTTCCTGACGCCCGTCTCGGCGTGGACGTCGAGTGTCGTTCGGGCTCGGCCTTCAGGACGCGCATCACGCGTACCCGCAGCTGCTCGGCATCGCCTGCGTAGATAATCAGACGTGTGCCGTCTGGCCCGTCGACCGCCGAGAACCTGCCCGGCTCGAGCCTGACGGGCGAGACCGCCCGCGTACGCACCGTGAGGTCGGGCATGTCGCTCTGGCTTTGCGCCTGCGGCTGGGCCGTGCCCTGGATGAGCGCCACGAGCTGTTCCGCGAACACCGGGTCCCGCGTCCCGTCATATATCCAGCGGGTGCCGAGCACCCCGTGCTCCGTGGTCCCGATCAGCGCCTCATCGGCCTAGTGGACGTCCTCGAGCAGGAGCACCATCGCGGACTCCGACAGCGCATCGCGGGCTGGCCGGCTCGGCGGACGGCGCAGGCGCAGCCGCTGGCGGGGGCTCGGCCGCCCGCTGGGGCTGCGCGGGCAGGAAGACGGCCGCCAGGATGGCTCCGGCCGCCGCGACGCCGCCGGCCACGAGGGCGCCGACGGTGAGGCCGCGCAGGAACGCGTTGGTGGACGCGAGCCGCAGCGCCTGGCCGAGAGCTGGGTGGCCGAACCCCGCGAGGCCGCCCGCCGCCGCGTACGCCGCGCCGACGGACTGGTGCGCGAGCGCCGCCACCTGGCCGGGCACGTCGGCGGGCGTGGCGGCGGTGAGCCGCGACCCGTAGACGGATGCGTAGACGCTGCCGATCACGGCCACGCCGAGCGTGCCGCCGATGAGCCGGGTGGCGTCGTTCACGGCCGAGCCGACCCCGGCCTTGCTCCGCGAGACGGCGCCCATGATCGCCTCGGTGGCGGGGGCTGAGGTCAGGCCCATACCCAGCCCGTACACGACCATCTGGACCGCGATGACGCCGTAGCTCAGCGTCGCGCTGGTCGTCGCCGCCACCCAGCCGTAGAACGCGGCCATCGCGACGAGCCCGATCGTGACGATGAGCTTGGTCCCGGCCCGCACGGCGAGCTGGGTTCCCGCGACCGACCCGACGGCGACCGCCAGCGCGACCGGGAGCAGCCGGACGCCGGCGGACAGCGCGCTGTATCCGCGGACGAACTGGAAGTACTGGGTGATCAGGAAGATGAAGCCGAGCAGGGTGAAGAAGGACACCGTGACCGCCCCGCTGGCGGCGCTGAACCGCATGTTGCGGAAGAGCCGCACGTCGAGCATGGGGTGCGCGGCGCGCCGCTCGGCCGCGATGAACGCGGCGAGCAGCACGGCGGAGACGGCGAAGCCCGCCACGCTGCGGGCCGAGGTCCATCCGTGGGCCGGCGCCTCGATGATCGTGAAGACGACCAGCGCCATCATCGCCGACGACAGCACCAGGCCGGTAACATCGGGGCGTGCCGCGTCGGGGCTCCTGGAGGCGGGAACGGCGATGGCCACCCCCGCCAGCGCGAGCGCCGCGACCGGGGCCATGGCGATGAAGATGCTACCCCAGGAGAAGCTCCGCAGCAGCCAGCCGCCCACGATCGGCCCCAGCGCGATGGCCACGCCGGCGATCGCGCCCCACAGGCCGATCGCACGGGCCCGTTCCCGCCGCTCCGTGAAGACATTGGTGAGCAGCGAGAGCGTGGCGGGGAACGTCATGGCGGCGCCAAGACCCATCACGGCCCTTGCCGCGATGAGCTGCGACGCGCTGGTCGTGAAGCCGCCGGCCAGGCTGGCGGCGCCGACGACGGCGAGCCCGGCAAGCAGCATGCCCTTACGGCCGAACCGGTCGGACAGGCTGCCGAAGGTGAGCAGCAGCGCCGCGAAGACGAGGTTGTAGGCATCGACGACCCATTGCAGCTGGGTCGTAGTGGCGTGCAGGTCCCGCGTGAGGGCGGGAAGCGCGACGTTCACCAGGGTTGTGTCGAGGTTGACGAGGAACGCCGCGAGGAGCAGCGCCACGAGGATCAGAGGCTTGGATCTCATAGTCTAGATACTCAACGGCTAAGTTGAGAAAGTCAAGTTATTAGACTTGAATATCAACTAAACATGGGTTAGTCTGGTCTCATGCGTAGTTACGGTCAGTTCTGCTCGATTGCCAAGGCCCTCGACGTCATCGGTGACCGGTGGACCCTGCTGATCATCAGGGAGCTCCTGCTCCGCGGCGCATGCCGGTACACCGACTTGAAGAACGGGCTGCCGGGCATCGCGACCAACCTGCTCGCGGACCGCATTCGCGAGCTGGAGGCGGCGGGCCTGATCCGGCGGGAAGAGGCACCGCCCCCGATCGCCACCACTTTGGTCCACCTCACCGAAGCCGGCGCCGAGCTGGAACCGGTGATGCGCGCCCTGGGCTCGTGGGGGATCAGGTTCATGGCACAGCCAGCCGATGACGATGAGTTCCGGAGCCAGTGGTTCGCGTACCCGGTCGAGGAGTTCCTGCGCGACGCGGATCCCGGCGCTTCGCCGGTGTCAATCGAGCTGCGGACCGCAAGCGGTCCCGCGGTCATCGAGGTATCAGGCGGCACGGTGCGCACCAGGATCGGCGCGGCCGCGTCACCGGATCTCGCTCTCGCGGGCCGGCCGCAGATGATCCTCGCCCTGCTCACCGGCAAGCTCACCGCCGCCGAGGCCGCCGCCCGCGGCCTCGAGATCACCGGCGATGAGAGCGTTCTGCGCCGCGTCCTGCCCGACCCGGCGCACGGCGTCGCCTCAGCCAGCGTGCCTTAGGCCGGCGCGGGCTTTCGGGGTTGCAGCCTGGCACGGGGGGCGAGGTCATCCTCCAGGCATCAAGGCAGAGCCAGGCCTTCCAAACGGTGCGCGCTGAACTCAGTTGCCTAGCCTCTCGGTAGCGTGCGGGGGAAGCCGAAGCGGGCGAGGAGGCCTGAGTCCGCGAAGCGGGTGAGCGCGCTGATCTGGTTGCCTTGCAGCGTGAGCACGATGAGGCCACTGGCCCGCCAGATCGGCGCGCTTGGGTCGGGAATGTACAGGGCGAGGGCGGGCTGGCCGTTGGCCCGGGTGGGGAGGAATTTGAGGTCCTGGCCCGCGTGGGTTCCCAGGAGGAACCCGGCAATCGGCTGGGGCCCCCGGTGCTCGGCGGGCTCGGGTGGCATGGTGAGCCTGGCCTCGTCGGTGAGGAGGGCGACCAGCTCGTCGAGGTCGAAGCGCTCGAACGCGCTGACGAACCGGTCGACGATGACGGCCTCGGCCGGGGACTTGGGAACCGGCACGTCGTGCGGGTTCCGGTCGGTTCGGAGGCCGGCCCGGGCCCGGATGAGCGCGCTGTTAACGGCGGCTTGCGTGGTGCCGAGGATCGCGGCGGCCTCGGCCGCCGGGAAGCCGAGCACGTCCCGGAGCACGAGGGCCGCCCTCTGCTGTGGTGGCAGGTGCTGCAGGCCCGCCACGAACGACAGGGCGATCGACTCCTGGGCGTCGTACCGGGCCTCTGGGCCGGGGGTCAGGTCGTACAGGTCGTCCGGGTAGGGCTCGAGCCACCAGGGCTCATCGGACCGTGTCGGCCCGGTCAGTCCCGCGCCCTGGCCGGGGGGGCGGGCCGCCTGCGGGCGGCGGGATTCGCCCCGCAGGTAGTTGAGGCAGCGGTTCGTGGCGATCCGGTACAGCCACGCCCGCGGCGACTGGCCGTCGAACCGTCCGATAGAGCGCCATGCAGCCAACAGGGCCTCCTGAAGCACGTCCTCGGCATCCTGGACCGAGCCGAGAATCCGGTAACAGTGCGCCTGCAACTCGCGGCGATGCGGATCGATCAGCTCGCGGAAGGCCTCGCCGTCGCCGGCCTGGGCACGGGCCAGGGTTGCCTCGGTCATGGCTGGACCTGTCCTTTCATACGGCCACCTGGATAACGCCTCCTGAAAAGTGCAACACCGGTGGCGGCACGGATTCACCGGCGAATCCCTCCGGCGGCCGGTGCTTCAACTGGTGAGGACCTGACCAGCAACGACCGGAGGCACACATGACCTCGGTAGACCCCAGGAACGAAACCGGCGGGGGGATGGCCGCGGCACCCGGCGAAGTGCGCCGGTGGCGGGCGTTTTCGCTGCTTGCCGTGGCTTACTTCATGACCGCGGTTGATCTGCTTATCGTCAACGTCGCGCTGCCGACGATCGGCGTCAAGCTGCATTTCGCCGAGTCGGACCTGCAGTGGGTGGTGACCGCGTACGCACTCACCTTCGGCGGGTTCCTGCTGCTCGGCGGCCGGGCCGCCGACCTGCTCGGCCGCAGGCGCATGTTCATGGCCGGGCTGGCGCTGTTCACCGCGGCCTCGCTCGCCTGCGCGCTGGCCACCAGCGGCACGTTCCTGATCATCATGCGCGGCGTCCAGGGCCTAGGCGCAGCCATGGTGCTGCCCGCCGCGCTGTCCATCGTGATGAACATGTTCCCCGAGGGCGCCGAGCGCAACAAGGCACTAGGGCTCTGGGGCGCCATCGGCGCCAGCGGGGCGACCATCGGCGTGCTAGCCGGCGGCGTGCTCACCAGGTACGCGGGCTGGCCGTACATCTTCTACCTGAACGTCGCCGTCGGCGGGGCCACGCTGCTGCTGGCCCGGCGGGTGGTGCCAGAAAGCAGGCTGGACGGCGCGCGCCGCCGCTACGACCCCCTCGGCGCCATCACCGTGACCGGCGCCCTGGTGATAGCGGTCTACGCGATCTCGCAGGCGCCGGCCGTCGGATGGACAGCCGCACGGACCCTGGCCTTGCTCGCGGCGGCGGCGGCCCTGCTGGCCGCGTTCGCGATCATCGAGGCCAGGGCGGAGGCCCCGCTGCTGCCGCTGCGGCTGTTCCGGCTGAGGACCCTCGCCGGGTCCAACGCGGTCGGGTTCCTGCTCGGGGCCAGCTTCTACGGCTACATCTTCATCGGCACCCTTTTCATGCAGCAGGTGCTCGGATACTCCGCGATGACGACCGGCCTCGCTTGGCTGGCGGTCGGCCTGACCGGGACGGTGCTCGCCGGCCCGGCGCAGGTGCTCGTCACCCGCGCATCGGTCAGGCTGGTGATGGCGGTCGGGATGACCGTGACCGGGGCCGGGATCCTGTGGGCGACCCAGGTGCCCGCCCATGGGAGCTTCTGGGCGAACCTGGCCGGGCCCTTCTTCCTGACCGGCGCCGTCACCTGGGTGTTCATCCCGGTGTCGATCGGTGCCCTGATCGGCGTCACGGAGCGTGACGCGGGAGTCGCCTCCGGGCTCATCGACTCATCCCAGCAGCTCGGCGGCGCTATCGGGATTGCCGTCGCGTCAACCGTTGCGGCCGCGCGCTCCCGTGCCCTGCTCGGCCAGGGCCACGCCATCACGGACGCGCTCACCGGCGGATTCCACTGGGCACTCTGGGTCTGCGGGCTCGTCGGCCTGACCGCCGTCCCCATCGCGCTCATCCTGGTCCGGCGCGCCGTCACCGAAGCGCCCGAACGGCGGGCCAGCTTCGACGCCGAATCCCAGGGCGCTGTCCCTTGAGCGGTGCCAGAACCCCCAGCTTTTCGAGCTAGGTACCGACCATCACTCGCCCGTGAACAGGGAGAATCTAATGCAGATCGGAGTCATCGGCGCAACCGGCACCATCGGCAGCCGAATCGTCACCGAGGCGCTCAGCCGCGGACATCGCGTCACGGCATTCAGCCGCGACGCCACGAAGATCGAGGACAGCAGGGAGAACGTCACCTGGAAGAGCATCGACATCCTGGATGCCACGGGTATCAGCGCGGTCCTGCCCGGCCTGGATGTGCTGATCAGCGCATTCGGGCCTGGCAACGGCACCAGGGACATCACCGGCAGCCTGGCGCTGGCCATCGCTGACCCCAAGGCCTACACCCGGGCCGCCACAGCGCTGCTGGCAGCCCTGGACAGCCACCCCAGAACCCGCCTCATCGTCATCGGCGGCGCCGCGAGCCTTGAGGTCAGGCCGGGGCTGGTGTTCACCGACTCCGGCGAGCTCATCGATCAGGCGCTAGACCAGTTCGGGCTGCCCAGGGAGTACGCCGCAGTGATGCGCGGCCACGGGGACGCGCTCGGCATCTTGCGCGCCTCCAACCGCCTGTGGACCTATTTCAGTCCTGCTATCGAGATCGCCCCTGGCGAGCGCACCGGCCGGTTCCGGGTCGGCACCGACCAGCCGGTCCTGGACGCGGATGGGCGCAGCCGCATCTCCGCCGAGGACGCGGCCATCGCCGTGATCGACGAGGCTGAACTGCCGCGCTTCGTCCAGCGCCGCTTCACGATCGGCTACTGAACGGGAACCCTCCCTGCCGGAACTCGACGGGCGACGGAGCCGTCGGCCCCTGGCGGCTGTCTCACTGGGCAGCTGGCTGCATGTGGCTGAGGATCCTGGCGGCGAGGGCAGTGGCGGCCTGCTGGCGTGCGGCAGCCAGGTCGGGGTAGATGCTGATGTTGACCGGCACGTCGTCGACGACTTGGAACACGTTCCCGCTCACCAGGACCACGACGGTATCGGTCCCCGGGTCCGAGTAGGCGCCGTTGCCTAGGCCGTGGATCACGGGCCGTCGGGGCTGTAGTCGCCGATGTCATTCCCGTCAGCGACGACGGTCAGCTGAGCCCACTGGTCGCCGGACAGCGTCGTCACCATGCCGTCGGCGGAGGCGAACACGCCCTTCTGGTTGAAGCCGCACTTGCCCAGCGGGGGCTGGCTCGCCTGGTTGTGGCCGTCAATGCTGATCGCTGCGCCGCGGAACGTCGCGGCCACGGCAAGGACGTCGGCCGGCCGCAGGAGGGAACACGCCGATGGCGCAGCGGATGCCGGGCCGGTGATGGCGGACACTACTGGGCCGCCGACCAAGGCGGGGGTCGGCACGGTGCTGCGGGCGCCCGGCACGGCGGGCGAACTGCCGCAGCCAGCCAGGACGGTCGCCGCCAGGCCTGCCGCCACTGCTGCCGCGGCCGAACCCAGGCGACGTACGGTGATGGGTCTCATGCGAACTCCCTGACGTTCTACGTCGTCGGGCTGCAGGGCCTATACCAGGGATCAAGCGGTAGAGCGCCGCAAGGTTCGACTTAGTCATCTGACACGGAGAAGCAGCCGGGATTGTTCGGGAAGAGCAAATTCGATCATCCCGAACGGTTGCGGCCGACTTACCACCCGCAAATTTCCGCTCCTCACGGGAGGGCGGCTGCCAGGATGCGATACGTGATCTGGCCTTGGCCTCTGATCGCGGCAGGAACGAGAGACCATGCGGGGTTGGTGTTGTCGGCGAGCACGGTGGCCTTCCGGAGTCGCTGCCGGTCCTTGCTCGTGACCTGTTCGCTGAGGCTGAACGGGTCTTCGACCAGGGAGCAGAGCAGCGCCAGGTCCCGGTGGTGCCGTGCCGGGCTGGGCAGGTCCGCCGCCGCAGCTTTAATAATGATCGCACCGAGCAGCGTCGGCCTCGGGACTTGGCCGTGCCGGCCTTGGTGGACGACGGTCACCTGCTCGGTCCTGCTGAGTGCCTGAGTGCCGCCTGGCACCTGGACGGTGCGCCCGGGCGGGCTGGTCGTCAGGTTGGCGCGCGCCCCGAGACCGTCGGGCGCCAGGAGGTCGATAAGGACGGGCCGTGGCTCCGCCGGGCGTGCGGACCGGTGGGCGAGGCCATCAGTGCTGATGCTGTCGAGTGTGAAGCCGAGTGCGTACAGCTGGCGGACGGCCTGGATGAGGGCCCCGTGGTCGGCGCGGAGCTCGGCGACGACGTCGCCGTCCTGGCTGGGCTCGAGTGGGGCCTGGCTGTGCTCGAGGGCGTTCAGCAGCACCATCTGCCCGCGGACGAGAGTCCACGGCACGGTCAGGCGCTCGGACAGGTCGAGGAGGGCGTGCCAGAGTTGGTCGACCGGGCTCGCCAGCGGCAGCTCGATCAAGCCAGGCTCTTGTTCAGCAGCTGGCCAAGGCGCTGGGCCCCTGCCCTGCTTGCTGAGGACGAATTGGTCGGTTTGCTTGAGCGTACCGCGCTTGCCCGGAACCGCGCGCTTGTCCGCCGGCTTGCGCTTGCCGTCTTGAAATACGATGGGACAATGGCTCGCTCAGAATGGGCACGCAAGCTCTATCTGCGTGTAACATTCATCACAGGCGCCCGCCTCCTAGATGGCCTGTCAGACGAAGAACTCGACGCCATAATTAGCCAAGCCGGAGGCGCCGAGTGAGCACTGTCCATGCGATTATGGTTTCATGGTCCATCTGCATAACGCGCCCTTAGCACTCAGCCTCACTCACTTATCCTAGTGGTCGGCCAGTGCCGCGGCCCTGTCACCTGACTTTTATCATCCGATTGGAGTTGGCGCAGCCGTGATGCTGTGACCTGGTGGTTTGTCGGCTGCGCGCGCGGGATTTGCGCACTAAGCTCGGGGTTTCGCAATCTCGCCGCGGTCGTGGAGCAGTGGGCAGGCGCGGCGCACGGTGAACTGGAGTATCTTCGGGCACTGATCAAGGCGGGGGTTGTTGCGGCATGGCGGCCAGGCTTCCTGAAGACGGAGAGTTCTCGCTCGGCCCGGTGCGGCTACCGGCGGGCAGGCGGATTATCACCGAAGACGAAGAACCGGTCGCCTGGGTGACCGAAGACCCCGTTGCTGAGCCCGGGCGGGTGTGGGCGGCGCTGCGCGACCTGCACACGGACTCGGGCCTGGTGCCGGTGCTGCTCGACCCGGAAGATAACCTCGCGGACTTCTTCTTCACCGGCGGCGTTGATCCCGGCGAGATCGACGGCCTGAGCGCGGTGGAGGTTCTCGCGGACTCGTGGGCAGTGCATGACGATGCAGCAGGCCCGCCCCCTGGGAAGGAGTCCGACCTCGCCCCGGCGGAAGGCGCCGCACTTCCGGTGGCCACGCTCACGGCGGCGCTCGGCTGGTTCCAGGCGGCGCACATCGGGCTGGTGCCGGCGGCACGGCCGGCCGATGTGCCGGCGGCGGTCGGCTGGGTCGCCTTCAGTGATCTCATGGACCATCGCAACGGGGTGTGGATCGGCTCCGTGCTGCGCTCCTTTGAGAGGCGTTTCGGCGCGAGGCTGGTGCAGATCGGCCCCGGTGCCGCGATCCGGCTCCTGGTTGAACGGCCGCCGCACACCCTCAAAGCCGCGCGCAGGATCGCCGCCGAGCATAGGGCTTTCGCCGACGAATACCTCGGCCTGGGGCCGATGGACGTTGAGCAGCTCGCGGCGGCCCTGGTGGACACGCCCGGCTGGACATTCTGGTGGGACTGACCTGGTTGCGGATCTTCGGAACGCTCCAGAACGCTGACTCCTGCGGCAAAATCCATGACGCCCTCGCTCTCATCAAGTAGCCCCTAAAGGCCATGGATTCAGCGGCTCAGCAGCTGTTCCTCAGGTCGATGACACTTGAACGAGCGGCGGTAGTGCCCAGTCGCTTGGATCATGAAGCGCGAGATGGTGCCAGGCGCACAACGACGCCTCCACCGTGACATCCTCCCGGCAGATGATGCTCGCTTGCTCCGGCAAACCGGGACCGGGTGGATCAGCGTACCGCCGCGGATTCGACTGTACGGACTGTGCGGGCCATGGTGGCGCTGAGGTCTTCGGCAGACGGCAGCGCCTGCCGCACCTTCGCAGGCAACCGCCGCCACTCGGTAACAGCCAGCGGCGTCCTAACCCCACGCAGTGCCACCTCCACCGTTACATCATCGCGCCCGACAACCAGCAGCATGCCAAGCGTGGGATCGTCGTGCACCTGGTCGCGCAGGTGATCATCGACAAGCTGCACGTAGAAGTTCGGCTTGCCGACGTACTCCGGCTCGAAGCGCCCGAGCTTCAACTCGAACACCACTTACCGATGCAGCCTGCAGTGATAGAAGAGCAGGTCGAGAAAGAACTCCCGCTCTCCGCATTGCACCGGCACCTCGGCGCCCACGAACGCGAACCCGGTCCCGAGCTCGCGCAGAAACCGAGCAAGGTTGTCAGTGAGTGCCTTGGACAGGTCACGTTCTCGCACCGGGTCGGCGGCAAGGAAGTCGAGGACGAACGGGTCTGCACGATCCCCTGCACCGCATCCCTGTCTGCCTGCGGGACCGCGCGGTCGAAGGTCGTGAGCGTGGGCTGTGACCGCTCGTGCAACCGGCTCGCGATCATCGACTGCAGCACGCCCCGGGTCCATCCCTCGTCCGCGGCGCGCCCGGCGTAGAACTCCGAGGTCCCGGTCCTGGCAGCCGTCTAGCAGCGTCGCCACCGAGCTCCACGGCAATTGTGCAACGCCGCATTGCACAATTCCTGTTGGCCACCGGGTGGCGGGTGCCACCATGTACCGCAAGTTGCGGGCGGAGAGTCCGCGCACGTCGGGGTGCGCCGTCCGCAGAACCGCAGACAATCCCTCGATCACGCGAGCGCCCCAGCTTTGCTCCTGCTGCCGATGGACGATGTCCCGGCCGATCTGCCAATAGGTCTCGACGAGGACGTTGTTGGCTGCCCGCGCCGCACGAAGCTGTCCAGCCGCAAGAGTCCGCTTAATGGAATCAAGCAACTCGTCATACTCGGTCGCGGCAACGATTGAATCGCTCATGAATCTCCGCCCGCTCACCCCTGGCATTGAGCAAACGCTAGGCCGCGGCGCGGTCCAGTTTCGCCAATTCGGCGCCCAGCGCTTCTTACAATTCCCTTATCGGTTCCGAACGGGTTGAGCTACTTCAACACACGCCACCGGCGCCTCCCCGGAATCTGGCGAAGGCGCCGGCGCGAACCTAAGAAACGATCAACTACTGCGCGGCGCGCACCCCGGATTGCGCCACGTCCATCGCGTGATCGAACTCGTCCGGGCTGAAGGCGCTCAGGAACGCCAGCGCCGTCTTCATCTGCTCGAACGTTGCCGACGTGAGCCTGTCCCAGCGCGAGCGCGCTGTCTCGGTGACAATAGAACCCATGGTCATCCTCCAGGTTCGACTGGTTGAGGTGATCTAGGGTCGCCGTCGGTGTTCGAGCACCACGGCGACCCGCCCATATTCACGGGCTGTGTAGCCAATAATAGGCAAACATCAGTTTGACGGGAATGACCGACACGCCTGCCTCGTAGCACGAAATTTCATTAATTCCAGCGACCCGCGTATTCTGGCTACTCGCCGGCGACGATGCGGCGGATGCGTTCGACGATCTGGTTGGCCTCGTCCTCGGTGATCTCGTAGAACACGCTGTCGCGGTTTCCGCGTTCGAAGGAGTACAGCAACGGGGTGCGTTCCCAGACGAGGCTGCGGGTGAAGGCCTCGTCGTACTCGCCTTCCTCCGACTCGGTCCGCCTGACGACTCCACCGGGACGCTCTTTACTGCTGAACTCGTTGACGAACGCGAAGTAAGTGATCTTCGTTGGCATCAGGTCCCCTGCAGATGGTTGTAGTCCGGAATCTCTGTTGCCCCTGGCGGGATCGTGATTCCCGCGCAAACGTCGCGTTGGTACTCCTTCAGCCGTCTGACCTCGTCGGGCGGCGTCTTCGTATCGCGGATACGCTCATAGGCCGAGTGCGTGAGCTCCTTTGCGTCGAGGCTTTCCTGCGTATGGAACTGCACCTCAAACAGCATCCCAGATTCTGGTTCCCGCCATCTGCCGTTGATTCCCTTATATTGATCGTCTTCCCAGGAATTCTGCCGATCGACTGGTCTGAAGCCTGACGATTCAAGTCGATCACAGTCCGCCTGCACGCCTGCCGAGTAAGCCGTTTCTTCGTACAGGAAGGTATAGCGGATTGCATCCTTGACCAGCCTGATCGCGTCCGCTGCCGTCAGATTGGCCTGGGCGCTCATCCAGTTGTCCACCTTCTCGGTGAGCCGGTCCTTGCCCTTGAGGCTGTGCTCGAGCCCGGCCAACCGCCGTTCCGGATCCTCGGCCTCGATCCGCTTCATGGCCGGCGTGACAATACCGCGCTCGATCTCCCGGACCCGATCGTAAGCCTGGTCGATCGCATGCGCCCGGAAGACGGCATCCACCCTGGCGCGGTACGCCTCGTGCTCCCCGCCCGAGTCCGCCGAGTCGGCCGAGGCGCCCGAGGCGGCGGGCACCGCCCGCTCGCGGTCCCCGAGACGCGAGCCGGCAGCGCCCTCCGCATCAGGCGCATCGGGCGTGTCAGCGTCGTCCGCCCGGCCGCCGTCCTCGTCCGGTTGGTCGATCCGCACCGCTGCCGCCCAATATCGCGCCCAATCTCCGCCACTCACCCAAGACAACGGCCAGACGTCCAACACGGTTCACGCCGTCGTCGAGGACCAGAGACGACGTTTCAGATGCAGGGCGATTTCACGTGACCTAGCCGCAGTCACCTGAGTCCCATGAGCACAGGACATTTATCGTCAGCGTCCGGTTGGCCTGCACGCGGATGTTCTCCCGCGCCGGCGCCAGTCTCGTCGGAGCGAGCAGTGCGGTGTAGTTCCCCGCGGCGAGGCGGACGGTGAACCTCCCTGAGGCGCCGACGGTGACGGTCACCGTGTGCCCGCTCTTGTCCGTGAATGTGACCGTCCCTGCCACCGGGTTGGCCGGCGGCTTCCCGTTCGAGGGCATGGGCCCTGGATACGCTAGAAGCCTCCCCTGCACGGTCCCGGTGGGTCCCGCCGCAGTACCCCCGGAGCACCCCGCCACAATGAGCGCCACGCCGGCGACGCTCAGAACCGTGCCGCCCAGCGTCCTCATCGCAGCTGCCCTCCGCTCTCGTGCCTTGGACGAAGCTGGCGCCCGCCCCGGTTCCGTTGGTGTCCACTAAGCGGGCGGACCGCCGGTCAGGCGACGGTGACTGGCAGGCTTTCGAAGCCGCGGAAGGCCGGCCCCGGTACCCGCCGCGCCTCGCCTGCCGATGCTATGGCGGGGAATCGCGCGAGCAGCTCCGGGAACGCGATCGCCGCCTCCATCCGAGCCAGCGCCGCACCGAGGCAGAAGTGCGGGCCCCCACCGAAGCTCAGCGCGCCGGCGTCTGACCGGCGCGGGTCGAAGCGGTCCGGACTGGCGAACCTGCGCGGATCTCGGTTTCCGACGCCGATCAGCAGGAGTATCTGGGTGCCAGCGGCCGCCTGAATGCCGCCGAGCTCGGCCGGCGCCGCTGCGCGCCGGACCGTCATTTGGACGGGCGCTTCGTAGCGCAGGGTTTCCTCCACGAAGTCCGCGACTGCGATCTCGGCCTCCCGCATGGCCGCGGCTAGGTGAGGGTCGGACAGCAGGAGCGCCAGCCCGTTACTGAGAAGGTGGGTGGTGGTCAGGAATCCGGCTATCACAAGCGTGCGCAGGTTGTCATGCAACTCGGCGTCGCTCAGCCGGCCGTCGCCGACGTCGTGAACGTGCACCAGCTGGCTGAGCAGGTCGTCGCGGGGATGCTTGCGGCGCTCGCCGGCGAGGGCGGTGAAGTAGTCATTGAGCCGAACCGTTGCGTCGTCCGCGAGCGCGACCGCGTCCTCTGCCCGGCGCCGCTCGCCGATGAGGCCGGCGACGAGGTCTTCGGCGAGCGGCCGGAAGGTCTCGCGGTCCGCCTGCGGTATCCCGACCAGGTCGCAGATCACGATGACCGGCAGCAGAAAGGCGAACTGCGCCACGAAGTCAACCGGCTCGCCGCCGCTGCCTCGGTCGGCCATGTCGTCGAGCAGGCTGGCGGTCGTCGCGGCGATCGCCGGCGCCAGGCTTTCCACCCGGCGGCGGCTGAAGGCCCGCGACATCAGGCCGCGAACCCTCGTGTGCTCGCCGCCGTTCAGGTCAATGACGGAGTTTTTGCTCATCGACGGGTGCTCGCGCCACGCCGGAAAGATCTCGTCGAGCCCGGTGTCACCCTGCACCTCGAACACGGGATCACGCAGGACCGACTCGATGGCGGCGTAACCAAACACGACGACCGACGACCACTGCGTCGGATGGCAGACCTCGCCGGTCGCGAGCAGGTCCGCATAGCGGGGGTAAGGATCACTGGCAGCGTCAGCAGCAAAGAGAGCTTGCAGGATCTCGGTCGCTTCCACCTGGCACTCCCGGCCGCGCCGTGTAAGGGCAGTACCCGAGTCTTCCATGTCGGGCACACGATGACCAGACTGTGCATACCCGCCACCGTGCGTCTATGAACTCGCTAGGGCGCGCGCTTCCACGGTCAGTAGGTCGATAAGGCCGTGGACCAGCTCCAGCGTCGGCGCCGGCACCCCGACGAGCCGCGCCAGCTCAACGGGGGCCGCCAGCAAGACGTCCGTCTCCAGCGGCTTGCCCGCCTCGAAATCCATCAGCATCGACGTCTTATGCTCACCCACCTTCGCCGCTCCCTCGAACCGCCGCTCGACCGAGATCTTCGGCAGGCTGCCAAGACACGAAGCGATCGAGGCAGTCTCGCGCATCATGCTCAAGACCAGCTCCCGCGTCCCCGGATGCTCCGCGATCGCCCCCATCGTGGCGCGGGTTAGGACGCTCACCGGGTTGAACGCCACGTTGCCGAGCAGCTTGAGCCAGATGTCGGAACGCAAGTCCGGCACCACCGGGCACTTCAGCCCCCCGGCGACCATCGCCTCGCTGAACGCGAGACAGCGCGGGGAGACAACACCGGAAGGCTCGCCGATAGAAAACCGCGTCCCCTCGACGTGCCGAATGACTCCAGGTGAGGTGATCTCGGCCGAGCAGTAGACCACGCATCCGATGGCACTTTCCAAAGGAATCGCGGCCGACACCGCGCCCTCCGGATCGACCGCCTCGATCCGCCGCCCCTCATAAGGACCCGGCAGACCGTGGAAGTACCACCACGGGATCCCGTTCTGCGCGGCGACCACACCAGTCCCCGGACGCAGCAACGGCGCGAGCAACGGCCCCGCATCACGGTAGCTATACGCCTTAAGCCCAAGAAAGACGATGTCGACAGGCCCGATCGACGCCGGATCATCAGTGGCGTGCGGATGGGCGTGGAAGTCGCCCCGCTCACTCAGCACGGTAACGCCCCGCTCCCGCATGGCCTCCAGGTGCGCGCCACGCGCCAGCAGGTGCACCTCCGCCCCGCCGCGGTCCAGTGCCGCCCCGACATAGGCGCCGATCGCCCCGGCCCCCACGACCGCCACCTTCACGAGCCGCCGCCCACCAGCCCGGCCAGGTTACGGCGCTGGATCTTCCCCGTCGGCCCCTTCGGGATCGAGTCCAGGATCGTCACCCGAACCGGCCGCTTGAACGCGGCCAGCCGCTCCGCACAGTACAAAGTCAGTTCCCGCGGCGTCGCGTCACCGCGCAGCACGATGACGACCCCCACCTGCTCCCCGTACTTCTCATCGGGCACCGGGTAGGCCGCCGCCTCAGCGACCGAAGGATGCGTGAGCAGCACGTCTTCCACCTCATACGGCGAGATCTTCTCGCCCGCCCTGTTGATCAGTTCCTTCACCCGCCCCACCAGCGACAGATACCCGTCGGCACTGAGCCGGCCGACGTCACCAGTGCGGAACCAGCCGTTCCGGAACGCGGCAAAGGTGGCGGCAGGATTATCGAGGTACTCGTCAACCACGGACGGCCCGCGCACCGCGATCTCACCCTCGTCGCCTGGCGGCACCGGCCGCCAGTCGTCGTCAAGTGCGACGACCTCGGTGCCGGTGCCCAGCCCGACCGTGCCTGGCCGGCGTTCGCGGGGAGGCAGCGGGTTGGATGCCATCTGATGCGCCGCCTCGGTCATCCCGTAGGCCTCGACGAGCGGGACGCCGATCGTCTCCTCGTAGCGCCGCCACAGCGCCGTAGGCAATGGCGCAGAGCAAGATCGTACGAAACGGATTCGGTGTTCCAGTGGTCCGCCCACCTCTGTCCCGGTGAGCAACCGGGCGTGGATGGTCGGCACCGCCGTGTACCAGGTAACCCCGTGCCGGGCGGCGTCGTCCCAGAACGTCGACGGCCGGAACCGCGGCAGCAGCACCGTGCCGCCGGTAGACAGCGTGGCAAGCACGGTGGCGACCAGGCCGTGGACGTGGAAGAGCGGCATGACGCACGCCGTCACGTCGTCGCCGGACAGCGCGTAGGTGTCCGCGACCGCAGCGGTCGACGCGACCAGGTTGCGCTGCCTGATCGGCACGGTCTTCGGCTTGCTTGTCGTGCCGCTGGTGTGCAGCAAAAGGCCCAGCGCGTCCGGGCTCCCGGCGGTTTCCAGCGCCGAGCCGGCCTCGCCGTCGATGTGCAGCAGCCCTTCCGCCATCCCGATCACGCTGGCAGGTACGTCCGAACGGTCCGCCGCCGCGACGGCACTGGCCACGCCGTCGTGCAGCAGGCGGGACACGCGCAGGTCGCCGAGTTCGGCGGTCAGCTCGGCCTCGCCGAGCGTGGGGTTCAGCGGCGCGGCCACCGCGTCGCTGGCGACGACCGCGAGGAACGCCACGATCAGCGCCGGGCCGTTGGCGGCGGCGAGCGCTACCCGGTCGCCTTCCCGCACGCCGATCGCCGCCAGTCGCCCCGCCGCCCGGTCGAGCGCGCGCTGCAGTCCCGCGTACGAAAGCACGGCGCCCGACTCGGGCACCACCAAGGCCGGATGGCCGTCAGACCTCGTGACGAGGCGACGAAGACTGCCCGCGCTGCCGACGGTCATCTGCGCCCTCTCTCCACGACGTCAGGTGGCATCACCCACCCATATCGCACGCCGCGATGCGTGTCCACCGCTTGCCTACCCCGACCTGGACGCCAATGCCGCGGCGCTGCTGCACTCCATCGCCCGCAACCGCGTGCTCATCGACGGCAACAAGCGGCTCGCGCTCGCCGCGGTCATCGCGTTCTACGGCCTCAACGGCCGTCGGCTGACCCTGACCAACGACAAGGCCTACGACCTGGTGATCAACGTCGCCGCCGGGCAACTCGACGATGCTGACGCCATCGCGGCCGTCCTCCGGAACACCACACAGCCCCGCAGGTAAAGCGACAGCGTGCGGCCGCACACCCAAGCCCCTGCCGACGGCAAGAGCGGCGGCGTCCGGCACTGGCACCGCCGTGGTGGGTTCGGCCGCCGCAACAGGTAATCGTCGTGCACCCTGATGGGCCTCTTAATGTCTCAGCCAGTAATGAGGAGGTCGTCCTGGACGTCGGAGACGCCGAGGCTCCGCCAGGCAGCGTCGATGACCGCATCGTGCTCGGCCCAGGTCTGGACGTGGCCAGCCAAGGTGATGGTGCCGTCGGCGGCAGTGACGGAGATGTCGCTGTCGTCGCCGAACAGGCCGTAGCGGTCCAGCGCCCGTTGCACTCGTCTGGTGGCGTCAGCGGTCTCCTCGAAGCTGCGGACTTCGATGTCGTCGCTGATGTTGCGGACTCCTGTCAGCCCGGAGACGGCCGCCTCGGCGGCGTCCCGCTGGTAGCCGTAGCTGACTGAGCCTGTCAGCCAGATGTTTCCGTCGCTGGCCGAGGCCTCGACGCCATCAGGCACGGTGATGTTCAGCGCGAGCGCGTTGTTCGCCGCGGAGATCAGCTGCGCGTCGTCCCGGTAATTCTCGTCGGGCAGCATGACCATCAGGTGGTTGTGCACCCTGGTCACGCCCGCCACGCGCCGCGCGGCCGCGGCCGCCTGCAGGTACTGCGGGTAGCTGGGCACGGTGCCGTTTAGCGCCACGTCGCCGCCGAGGTTCTTGACAGTGATGTCGGTATCGTCGATGAACGGGTCGAAGTCCAGTTCTGCCCTGACCGCAGCGCGGATGTCCTTGGGCTTTGCCATGGTGTCCCCCTGTAAGCCGGTGATGCTGCCGAGACCGAGGTGATACCCCGATGCGGAAGGCCTAGCCCCGAGAACTGGGGTGACGAAGTTCCATGCACAAGTTAGCGGTAGCGCCCTGAGCGGCAGACTTTAGATGTTCGCGGTCTTGGGTACAGCGTGAACAGGGCAGGCACGCCCGCCCGGCTGCCTGATCGGCACGCAAACGCGCCGGGGACGGGCGGCTGGCTACGCGCGGTGACCCGCATATGCGTGCATGCGCGGGCAGCCGGTACGGAAACCTTCAGACCTCAGCCAGATCACTGAACGAGTCGCGCATGACGCTGCTGCTGAGGCCCGCGCGTCCGAGCCATTCCTGGTGGAAAGGAGATCACCATGACCACAGCGTCACCGGTAAGGAACGTCGTTCTGGTACACGGCGGTTTTGTGGACGGGTCCGGCTGGCAGGGCGTCTACAACCTGCTCACACAGGACGGCTACCACGTCAGCGTGGTCCAGAACCCGACCCTGTCGCTCGAGGGCGACGTCGCCGCGACGCGGGAGATCATCGACGAGCAAGACGGTCCGGTTGTCCTGGTCGGCCATTCCTACGGCGGGGCCGTCATCACCGAGGCGGGAACCGACGACAACGTCGCGGCCCTGGTCTACCTCGCAGCGTTCGCGCCGGACACGGGCGAGTCGGTCAACACGCTGATCGCTGACCCGCCGCCGGGTGCGCCCGTGCCGCCGATCCTGCCGCCCAAGGACGGCTTCCTGTTCCTGGACCGGGAGAAATTCCCCGCCTCGTTCGCCGGCGACCTGCCCGCCAAGCAGGCCGCGTTCATGGCCGACTCGCAGGTCCCCTGGGGCGTGGCCGCCTTGGGCGGATCGATCACCAACCCGGCATGGCGCGCCAAGCCGAGCTGGTACATGATCACAACCGAAGACCGGATGATCCCCCCGGCTGCCCAGCACGCCATGTCCGAGCGGGCGGGCTCTACCGTGGTCGAGGTCGCCGGCAGTCACTCCGTCTACGTCTCGCAACCCGCCGCAGTAGCGAACCTCATCGAGCAAGCCGCGTCAGCGGTCACCGTGCGGTAGCAGACGATATCGGGCGTGCGCGGCCCTGGGGCAGAATGACGCCGTGGCGATCGGGCGGCGCAGTACGCCATGTACGCGGCGGTCGCCTACATCCGCGCCTCCGCTAGCCGGGCGGGCGTCCTGGTGCGCCAGGCATGCCAGGACCTTGACGAGCACCCTGGCCATCCTGAGCTGCCGAATCGGGAGCGTCGGTCGCCATGCCAAGGTCCTCGGCGCTGGTTGACGGCGCATGGTCATGCGGGCTGGTCGGCCGTCGCTGCGCCGAGTCTGGAATTGCCGAACCGCCGGCGACGCGGATAAGCCTAGGGAAGCGAGGGCGGCAATCCGCAGCGGATCGCGAGGGCAGGGTCGCGATAGGACACCAACGTGGTGATGAGCGGCTGGCCGCTCGCCTCGCCGAGCTGCAGGACCTGGAGGCCGCTGACGGCAAAGCGGCCTGCACCGTCTGGCTCATAGGTCCCGAATGCGGGCTGTCCGTTGCAGGAGCCGGCCCTCAGCTGCACCCCATGCGGGCGAACAGCCGCGAAGATGGCGTTCTCCACGAACGCCGCCACGGCCTCCCGGCCGTCGAACCACGCGGTGAGCGGGGGCATGGTGAAGCGGACGTCTTCGGTGACGAGCCGGACGAATGCGTCGATGTCCGCGAGCTGCCATGCCCGGACATAGCGCTGCAGGAGCTGCTGCACACGAGGCTCGGTCATGTCCGGCTGCGGCTGACCAGCACTGGAACGGACAGACTCGCGCGCCCGTGACAGGAGGCTGTTGACCGCGGTGGTGCTGACCTCGAGCACCTCGGCGACCTCCGCGTGGGTGAATCCCAGCACGTCGTGCAGCAGCAGCGCGGCCCGCTGACGTGGCGCAAGGAGCTGCAGCGCGGCCACGAACGCCAGGCTGATCTCCTCCCGGCGGACCACCTCATCCTGGGGGTCCTGCGACACGCGAAGGTCAGTATCGCTAACCGGCTCTACCCAGGCCAGCTCCGGGTCAGGTGGCCCAAGTGGGGCTCCGGGCGCTGTCGGCGGTCCGTATCCGACTAGGCCGATCCGCGCCCGCCTGGCCCGCAGCCCGTCGAGGCAGACGTTGGTCGCGATGCGCTGGAGCCAGGCGCCGAACGGTCCCGAGCCGTCATAGGTTCCCAGCTTGCGCCACACGCGTTCCAGCGTGTCCTGGGTGGCGTCCTCGGCGTCCGCGCCGGAGCCGAGCATCCGGTAGCAGTGACGGAACACCGGCCCACGCAAAGGCCCCACTAGCGCGGCGAATGCCGCACTGTCCCCGGCGACGGCCCGCGCGAGCAAGGCAATGTCAGTGGAATCAGGCACTGGAGCCTCCCTGCTGTCAGTGTCTCGCCCGGCGGCCCGGCGCAGCATGCCTCAGCTGTCTGCCGAGGCCAATCCCACCACTTGCCCCTGCGGGTCGGCCAGCAGCCCGAAGGTGACCCCTGGCACCGATGTAGCCGGCTGGATGATCTTCCCACCTTGCGCCACCGCCGCGTCTAGGGTAGCGGCGACATCCTGAACCCCGACGAAAAACGTGACCAGGGGCGTACCGCCCTGCAACGGGCTGATGCCGCCGGGTATCGCGCCCTCGACTCCGGTGTCTACGTAGCTGTAACCGGGAATCCCCCCGCCAGGGAACGTCCAGCCGAACAGCTTCCCGAAGAACGACCGTGTCGCATCCGGGTCTGATGACCTGATCTCGAAATGAACCACCGGGCTCGGCATTGAAATGCTCCTCTCTCGCCGATGCAACCTCACAACAGGTCTGACGACGAGACACCCCCTGATCTCTCGGTGAACGGCGGCACGAAAGATTTCCTTGCCGGCGGGTGCGCGGCGTGCGGACTTCGTTCAGCGGGGGATAGGTGTGGGCCCGCCCGGGCGGTAGCCTGCCAGGTCGCCGCGAACCGGTTCCCTGGCGCTGTCAGCCTTGTCGCCGTTCCAGTGGCCGGCACACTTCCAGTGGGGCATCACGTTCGCGTCGCCCTTCATCGGTCATGGTGTTCGCGGGATAGGTCTGCGGCCTTCGGCAAGAGCTTGGTTCCTCGCGGGACGTCGATCTGGGCGGTGGTTGCGCTTCTGGCCGGCGGGTACAGACCGTCCGGGATGGTCCGCAGTTCATCTGGCGGCGTTCGGCAGCGGATGTGCGCGGGCCGGTTCCCGTCACCTTCGCCCTAGCGGCGGTCGTGCGGGCGCCCCGGCATCACGGGGAGCCGGGCTGTGGCGGCAAGCCGAGGGCGGCCAGAGTTCAACGGGGGTACTCGTGCGTGTCATGGCAAGGATCAGCATGCCGGTTGAGTCAGGGAACCAGGCGATCAAGGACGGCACCCTGGGCGCGGTCATGCAGCGCGCCGCTGAGCGCTGGAAGCCGGAGGCCATGTTTTTTACGACCTTCGACGGGCAGCGGACCGCGTTCATGGTGTTTGACCTGCCGGACGCGTCCGGCATACCGCCGTTCGCGGAGCCGTTCTTCATGGAGCTGAACGCCAGCGTGGAGCTAGCCCCGGCGATGAACGGCGACGATCTGCAGAAGGGGCTGTCCCAACTCGGCTGAGCGCCCCGGGTGGATCACGCCGCGCGGAGATCTAAGCCGGTGGATGATTCTCCGCGCTTCGCGTGCCGCTTTCCGGGCGTCTTTCCGGGCGTCGCTCACTCTGATGATGAGCAGCGCCCGGATTGAGGCATAGGCTGCACACGCCCGCGGTCAACGACCAGGTCATGGTCATGGTCCCGGCACCTCAGCGTGCCAAGAGCGAGCCGGCATGCCCCTCCTGCCGTCACCGCAGTATTGAGCGGTGACGGCAGGAGGGTCCCTCTGCTAAGGTCTGGCGGTCCTTGGCCGGTGGGGCCGCGGCTTTGCGGTCACCTGTCGTCTTTGATCGTTGCGTCTGGCGTGAGGACGTCTTGCGTGAGGACAGTGTGCCCCTGGCCAGCGTGCACCCGGATGCGCTTGGCCTGTACGTCCGGCGCCTTGGGTACCAGGATCTGCAGCACGCCGTCCTGCACCGAGGCCTCGATCTTGTCCGCCTCGACGTGGCTGGGCAGGGTGATCGAGCGGCGGAATGCGCCGTAGTAACGCTCGGTCCGGTGCATCTTCTCCTCGGCGGAGTCGTGCGCGAAGCGCCGCTCCCCCTGGATCGTCAGCAGGCCGTCCTCGAAGGTGATCTCCAGGGCGTCGGCCTTGACGCCCGGAAGCTCGGCCGCCACCAGGTAGGCGTCCTTACGTTCAGATATGTCGACCGCCGGCGCCCAGGCCGCGGGGGCACCGCCGCTGGTGAACTGCTGGCCGGGCCGCCAGCCGTGTCCCCTGGTCGCCCGCAGCGTCTCATCCTGCGCGGCACGCAGGTCCTCGAACAGGTCCCAGGCTGTCATGACTGTCATGTCGTTCTCCCTTGCCTTTGGCCGGGCCAGAGGCCCGGCGGCCCGGAAGAACACCGCCTACGTGAACACTATTCACTTCCGAGCTACACTGTTCACTTTACATGAACAGTGTTCACAGTCAAAACGCGGTCAACCCAGGCAGGCATGGACAGTCAGCGAAAGGCCTGCGCAACGGGGCGCCGACCCTGCGCGGTTGTTCAGCCAGCGGATGGCGGATGAACTCGTAGCACGCCCGGGCGATAGCCTCGGGCAGCCGTTCCTACGGTTGCCTGGGGGCCGTGGGCGACATCACCGGATACGGCGTCCGCATGGGATGGATGGGCCGGAACGAGCAGGGTTAGCCGCGAGGCATCGTGAAACGTCCTTGCTCCCAGACATCTGGGCGCGCCGCTGAGCGTTGACGGCTGCCATCGCGACGCTCTGGTGAAGCTCGGCGATGCGCTCGGCCAGATCGGCGAGGGCATCGTCAACGTTGACTGTTTGCGAACGCCCGCTGTTGCGGGTGATGACGATGTCCGGATAGTCCTCATGCCAGGCGCGCACAGCCGTATCGCGGGTATTACGGTGCTGGCCGCCAGGCCCGGTTCCGCGCGCGGTCTCCACGTGCACGCAAGGGTCATCCCGTCGCAGAGCCGGAACAGCTACCCGCGGAACGGGCAAACTCGTCAGCGTCCTGACCGCCTCGGCCGGGGCGGATCTCCACGATGCACATAAGACAAGAATACGGCGGACCGGGCATGTTCCACGGCGGCGAAGCTGATCCGCTCCTGCTCCAGCCGGATCGCAGGCCCGAGGGTGCCGCCGACGAGATCGGTGTACAGCTCCTGCTCGTCCGGCGTCAGCAGGTCCAGAACGGCTCTCGTCGGTGTCGACTCCGTAACCCACTGGGCTTGGTGGGCAAGAAGCGTCTCCCGGTCCATAAGAATCGACCGGGCACCCGGGAAGCGATGGCGCAGCCGGTTCAGGATCGCGAACCCGTGCGTGTCGATGTCGCCCCAGTACACAAGCTCGAGCTCAGCGAGCCAGGCGAGCCTCTCGAGCACGTTGACCGCATACCCGTCCCCGAAGAGCACGATGGCATCCGGCGCGAGCGGGAACGCCAGGTAGGTGATCTCATTCTCGACGATGTAGGCGCGCGTAATGCCCGGCGGCCGGGCGGTGAACTCGTCGGCGCGGACCGCCATCTCGGAAAAGCGGGCACCCGGGACCGCCGTCCGCAGCCGGACGTAGGCCGGCTTGCGGGCGAAACCGTAGCGTCCCTCGAAGTCCGGGGCCGCCTGGTCGATCCTGGCCGGGTCGAGCTGGAGATCGAGCAGTTCGGCGAGCACGCGCCGGTTCTTTTCTATGAACTTCGTGTCGACGCCCGGCACGTCGACCTGGCGGACGTACATGCCGGGCCGCTCGCATTCGTCGATCCAGCGGACGGTGGCGAGCAGGCGCGGCCAGGCGTCGGCCAGGTCGAGCGCGCGTACCGGGCGGCGTTCGAGCCAGCTGACCACGCGCGGGCACTGGGCCTTCGCCTGGTCGGCCAGTTCGGTCAGCTTGCGGACCTCGCGCCGCGCGCCGAGCAGCTCCCAGGCCTGGTCGTAGCCGTCGAGCCAGGCGCGGGACGGGATCTGGTTGGTGCCGACGAGGCGGCCGCCGATCTTCTTGTACTCCACGCGCAGTGGTCCGCGCCCGGCCCGCTGCCACTGCGCGGCCCAGTCCTGAACGTCGGCGAGGCGCTCGCCGATCTCGGCGGGCCCCGGGCCGCGCAGCGGAACGTCGAGCGGCGCCCACGGCTCGCCGGTCATGAAGGCCGTCAGCAGTTCGGGCCACTTCCGGCGCACGGCCTCGCGCACGTCCGCCGGGCGGGTCCACGGCCTGCTCGCGACGGGCCGCCCCATCTCAGGCCACCGCGACCGGCGCGCCGAGGGCGCGGGTGATCCGCTCCGCCTGGTACTCCTCGATCGTCAGCGTCCGCAGCCGGGAGTAGCGGGACGTCGGGTTGTCGACGAACCCGACCGCGGACACGTGGGGCTCGATCACGTGGATCTTCTGCAGCGGCGTCACGATCAGCAGCTGCAGGCCGAGTCGCTCGAACAGCTCGAGCGCGAACCTGGTCGACTCGTCGGACCCGCGGCCGAACGCCTCGTCGATGACCACGAAACGGAAGGTCCGTGACTTGGGTGCGTCCCGTTCCAGCTTGAACTGGTAGACGAAGGAAGCCGCGAGGATCGTGTACGCGAGCTTCTCCTTCTGCCCGCCGGACTTGCCGCTCGAGTCGGCGTACGTCTCGTACTCGCTGTCGTCCTCGCGGAAGCGCTCGGAGGCCGTGAAGGTGTACCAGTTCCGCACGTCGGTGACCTGCCGCGTCCACTTCTGGTCGGCGTCGGTCAGCCCCTCACGGCCCTTGAACCGCTCGATGATCCGCTTTACCTGGAGGAACTTCTGCTCGGAGTACTGGTCGTCGGCGGCGGCGGAGGACACCGCGTCATCGGTGCAGGCCCGCAGGTCCGCGCGGAAGTCCCTGATCTCGACGTTCGGGGTCTGCTGCGGTTCTAGCCTGATGTACCGGCCCGCGTTGTAGTCCACGTCGTACAGGGACCTGTTGATCGTGTCGATCCGCTCCCTGATCAGGTCGGACTGGCGGATCAGCTGGGCCTGGAACTGGGCGATCTCGCGGATCGTGTTCTGGTTCAGGTACGTCTTGAACTGGTCCTGGAAGCGGGGCAGGTCGTCGTCCGCGAGCCGCTTGTGCAGCTCGCGGTAGCCGCCCGCCGCCTCGACGGCGCTGTCCAGCTCGGCGGTCTCGACCGGGTACGCGTTGCGGAAGCTGGTCATGGCCGAGGCGATCCTGCTGGCCAGCCGGGTCTTGCGGTCACCGACCTTGTCCGCGCGTGACATCAGTTCCCGCCCGGCGTTCGACTCGGCGCGGTCGCAAGCGCCGTGCTTTTCTGGCAGCGGCTGGCCGGCCGCTGCCAGCAGGTCTCCGATGGCGCCGAAGTGCGCCGCGGCCGCCTCCGCGGCGGGTTCGGCGAGGACCGCCCGGGCGCCGTCAAGCTCATCGGAAGCGTCGGACAGGGACTGCTCGGTTCGGCCGAGCTTGTCGCCCGCCTTCGAGCGCTCGTCGTCCGCGTCGCTGATCTGCCGCCGCACGGTCTCCAGGTCGGCGTCCAGCCTGGCCAGTTCGGTGGAGGCGGCGACCAGGCGCTCGCGCTCCCTGGTGAGCTCGACGATCCGGTTCACGGCCGACTGGTAGTCGATGTCGGCGAAGTCGCGGGTCTGCGCCAGCCCGGCGAGCACCTGCCCCTGCGTGATCGCGGCCTTCACCGCGGTCTCATGCCCGGCCAGCAGGCGGCCGGCCTCGGCGAGCCGGGCGGCGAGCGCCTCGGCCCGGGCGAGCAGCGCTCCGATCTTCCGCTCGTTGCTCCAGCCGAGCACGTACCTGCTGCGGTCGTCGATCCGGTAGCGGTCGTCCTTCTCGTGCCGGACACCGCCCTTGATCTGCCCGGCCTTGGTGACCGCCCGGGTCGTCCTGCGGAACTCGGCCATCGTCTCGACGCACTCCGCGTCCGCCCGGCCGGCGAGCTCCCGCTCCAGCCAGGCGGCGAACACGGTGTCCTTGACCTCGAGCTTGGCGGCCAGCGTGCCGCGGCCCGGCTCCGGCGGCGAGACCCGGCCGGCCAGCGCCGCCGCGGGTACCCGGTAGTAGACGATGCGCTCGCGCAGGTGATTGCCGTCGATCCAGTCGGACACCGCACGGTAGTGCTCGTCGGGCACGAGGACCGACAGGGCGAAGGAGTGCAGCAGCCGTTCCGCCGCGCCTTCCCAGTCGGACTCCTGCGGGCGCACCGCGATCAGCTCGCCGGCGAACGGCAGCGTGTCCGCCGCGAGCCGCAGCTCACGGCAGAGCTGGGCGCGCAGGTCAAGCTGGCGCTTGGGGATGTTGCTCTTGCGCTCGCGCAGGCTGCGCAGCTCGGCGTTCACCTCCGCCGCCTCGGCGTCCAGCTGCTGTTTCGCCACGCCCGCGGCCGTGAGGCCGCGCTGCGCGTCCGCGAGTTCGCCGTCCACCTCCGCGCGGGCCGTGTCGATCTGCCGGCGACGGGCGGCGAAGTGCGCCGCGGTCTCGACGGCTTCCAGGCCGGCTTGCTCCAGGAGCGCGCAGAAGTGCTGATGGCGGCTCATGCGGGCGTCACGCGCCTGGCCGGTCTCCCTGAGCTGCCGTTCTATGTCGCCGAGCTGGTTACCGCCGTGGCCGGCGCGGTCGACGTTGAGCCTGGTCTCCCGCTCCCGAAGGCCGGCCAGCCGTTCGTCTAGTCGCTTGCGGTGGACAGTAAGCCGCACCCGTTCCGAATCCAACTGGGTGAGCAACCCGTCGAGAAGGCGAGCCTTGTGATCGGCGAAGTAGTAGCGCAGCGCCTCGCGCTGGGCGCTCAGCGCGGCGATCTCGCCGGCCAGCCTGTCGTGGGTGTCGCAGTCCGCGAGCAGCGGGGTGAGCGCGGTGAGCTGCGCCTGGGCGCGCAGCACGGCCTCGTGCGCGCTGGTCAGGTGCTCGAAGTGGGCGACGATGTCCTTGGTGGCTTGGGCGGCGTTGAACGGTTCGAGCATGTGCTCGCGGACGAACTCGGTCAGGTTGCCGACCGACTTCATCGACACGGTCTGGTGGAACAGCTCCATGGCCTGTTCGGACTCGATGCCGAGGCGGCGGCGGAAGTCCCTGCCGTACTCGGGGAAGGCGTCATGCAGCCGGACGCCGTCGGCCGACTTGAGCCGCTTGCGCAGCCGCGCCATGTCCCCGCCGAACTCGAGGAAGTCACCGGCGATCGACAGCGGCGTGTCGGCGGTGACGTAGAAGCGGTCGGGCTGTCCGCCGACGTCGCCGTTCCTCATCCAGAAGACCTGCGCCAGGGTGACCGCGGCGTCGTAGCCCTCGTTGGTGAACACGCCGAGGATGACGCTGAACTTGGTGGCGTCGCGCAGCGCGATCGGCCTTGTGGTGCCGGTCGCCTCGTTCTGCTCCGACTTGTAGAAGCCGAGAACGTAGGAACGCAGCGAGCGCTCCTTGGCCTCCGCGCCCGCGGCCTTGTTGTAGGAGATCCGGTTCGCGGGCAGCAGCAGCGTGGTGACCGCGTCCACGATCGTGGACTTGCCCGAGCCGATGTCGCCGGTGACCAGCGTGTTGCGGCCGTCGGCGCGCAGCGTCCAGACCAGGTCGTCGAACGTTCCCCAGTTGCGTACCTCAAGGCGGGACAGCCGGAAGCCGCTCAGTGGTTGACCGGACGTCATTCGTCGCCCTCCAGCAGGCTCGCGTAGTCAGCCAGCCGCGCGTCGAAGTCGGCGAGCCACTGGCCGTCGATGAACGCCTTCAGGACCCGGCGGACCTCATACGTCTGGTCGCCGTTCTTCGCCGGGCGAAGGAAGCCGAGCTGCTCCGCCTTGTTGATGTGCTCGTCTATCTTGTCGTGCAGGCGCGCCTCGTTGCTCGTCGCCGGGAGGAAGACGCGGATCATCTCCACGATCTGCGCGCGGGTCATCATCAGCCGGGTGTCGCCGCCCTGGGCGTCGAACTCCGCAAGCTTCTTCCTGAGCAGTGCGAGCAGCAGGCTGACATGGAAGGACAGCGAACGGCGCGGGATGAGCCTGGGCAGCGGATCGGTCTCCGCCTCGTCGGCGGGGCGCTGCCGGAGGAACGCGTACCCCTCGGCCTCGTCGATGACGACCTGCAGGCCGAGCACCTCGACGTAGTCCCTGACGTGCGGCTGAAGCTGGAGCAGCTGCTTCCAGGCCCGGTCGTGCGTGTCACGGTAGACGACGCCCTTCATCAGGGGGATGACGGCGGACGGCAGGTCGGGCTCTGTCATGACGCGCTCTCTATTGCGGAACGGGTGAAGGTGACTCGCGGCAGCGACGCGGTTCTCCGCTTGCCGTCGAGGCCTGTCCAGCTGACCTGTTCGGAACTGGCGTCGTCGTAGACGATCGTGAAGGCGTCATCGCGCAGCGACAGGTAGGCGACGAGTTCCGCGGCGCCGTGGGTGAGGGGGCTGCTGCCGACCAGGTCCGCGAGGCCGACCTGCGGAGCCCGCCGCAGCGCGGCGCGGACGTTGCCGCGCAGCGGGCCTGGATCGACGTAGACCTGCTCGAATAGGGCAGCGGGATCGCTCTCGTCATCGCTGCCCGCGGGCCTGATGGGGTCGCTGTCGATGCGCGGCTTGCGGACGGGGGTATACAGCGGCCGTTCCATCGGGAGCCTGACGTCCGGCGCCGGGGCGTCGAGCTCCATCGTGAGATCGACCCGGGACTCGTCGCGCAGGCTGAGCGCGCGGGCCTCGATGCCTCGCAGCAGGTCGATCACTCGCCGGTTCTCGAACCACACCTGGTCATCGAGGAACCTTCTCAGCTGCTCGGACAGCTGCCGCACCGTCGCCTGGGCGGCCTCGGCGGCCTGCAGCCAGTCATGGTGCACGTGCCGCAGCCTTGGGTCGCTGTCGGCGTTGCCGGACAGCCGGTGCACCCGGTCAAGCAGGTCCGACAGCTCCTCCTGCCGTGACCGCGACAGCAGGAAGTCATGGAACGCCTGGAACGACCGGCCCTGATCGGAACCGGTGATCGACTCCCGGCTGCCGAGAATGTCGTCGAGCAGCTCTCCCTTGCCGCCCTGCCAGCCGGCGACCCGCTCCCGCAGCTGCCTGTCGAGCTTGCGGAAGTTCTCCTCCACCTGGCGGAAGTCGGCGAGCAACTCCCGCGCGGTCGCGGCGAACTGCTGGTATCGGTCGCGGACGCCGCTCGGGTCGAGCATGGTCGCCTCGCCTGCCTCGATGCGGGCGATCTCGTCCTCGAGCGTGCGCTGCTGGCGCCGCAGCTCCTCGATCTTGGCCGCCGGGTCCGCCTCGGTGCCGAAGACGATCTGGCGGAGCAGGTCGAAGACCGTGTTCAGCCGGGACTCGGTGCCGACGAAGTCGCGTTCCTGCAGGCCGCGCACCCATTGCAGCGCCCGTTCCACCGCCGGGGTCGCGTCGAAGTGCGGCTCGTCGCTGCCCTCGGGGTAGTACTTGCGCAGCCAGCCGGACTCCGGCGCGGCCCAGTCGTCTAGGTATGCCCTGGCGGGCTTGGGGAAGCTGTGCGGCGCCCGCTCGTTGCGCGCGTAGAGCTCATCATCGAGGCGGCTGGCCAGCTCGGCGGCCGGGATGGAGCGGACGTTCTCCTCGACGAAGACCCGGTGCAGGAAGCTCAGCACGAGCGGCGCGTTGTCCGCGCGCAGCAGCCGCCACGCCGGGCTGTTGCCCCGCAGCCAGGCGATCTCTTCGAAGCCCATGGGCCTTGTCATGCGGCTCATCGTAGGGGCGAGGCACGACATTCCGTCTGCCCTTCGGCTGTCCGGCACCTCTCGTCTCCGCCCACCAGCCAGCCTTGACCCCTCCGCTCACCCGGGTAGACGATGTTGTGGTCAGCGCAGGCATCCAACGGGGGGTTGTGAGCATGCCAACGTACGTATCTTTGATCCACTGGACCGACCAGGGCATCAGGAACTACAAGGACACGACGAGTCGCGCGGAGGATTTCACCAAGCTCGTCGAAAATAAGGGCGGCAGGGTAAGGGAACTGCTCTGGACGGTCGGCGAGTACGACCTCGTGGCCGTTGCGGACTTCCCCGACGATGAAACGGGGACGGCGGCTCTGCTCCAGGTAGGGTCTCTCGGCAGCATCCGTTCAAACACGATGCGGGCCTTCAGCGCCGACGAGATGACCAGCATCATCGGGAAGACAGGCTAGATAGGCGACGCGGACGGTAAAGCAGTCACCTGCAACCGTTCGGGCTGACGGGGAAGAGTAACGGCCGCGTCGGCGCGGTGACGGGACTGCCGCAGGAACGGAGACCTTGCGGCAGCCGTGCCGGCGCAGGATCAGGTTTCCCTCGCGAGAACTGAGAAAGACACCGGGCATGGCAGGAATCCGGGTAGGCACGGCGGGGTGGACCGACAAGTCACTGATCGATTCCGGCTGGTATCCGGCCGCCGATGCCGGCAACCCGGAGAAACGGCTTAGGTACTACGCGAGCCAGTTCCGGCTTGTCGAGGTGGACTCCGCGTACTACGCGCTGCCCGCCGAGCAGACCGCGGCAGCCTGGGCGGAGCGGACTCCTGGCGGCTTCACCTTCAACATCAAGGCGTTCAGCCTGTTCACCCAGCATCCCACCGCGGTGCGAGCACTGCCGAAAGAGCTGCGGGAGGCCGCGGGCAAGTCGGGCAAGGAGCGGGTCTACCTGAAGGACGTCGACCAGCAGGTGACCGAACAGGCCTGGGAGCGCTTCCTCGCGGCGCTCGAGCCGCTGCGCGCGGCGGGCAAGCTCGGTGCGATCCTGTTGCAGTTCCCGCCCTGGTTCCCGATCTCGCGCGCGAACAAGGCTTACATTGTGAGCTGCGCGGAGCGCGTCGCGCCGCGGCGGGTCTGCGTGGAGTTCCGCAACCGCACCTGGATGACCGAGGACAACCAGAAGGAGACGCTGGACTTCCTGTCCGCCCATGACCTCCCTTACGTGTGCGTCGATGAGCCGCAGGGCTACCCGAACTCCATACCGCCGGTGCTCGCCGCCACCAGCGACCTGGCCGTCGTCCGCCTGCACGGTCACTCGGACCACTGGGAAAGCAACGACATACAGCAGCGTTTCCGCTACCGCTACAGCGACAAGGAACTGAAGGAATGGGCCGGCCAGGTGCGGCGGCTTGCCGGCGACGCAGCCGAGACCCATGTGGTATTCAACAACTGCTACCGCGACTACGCCCATGTCAACGCCCAGGAGCTACAACGCCTGATCGGCGCTCCCTAGTGGGCAGGCTCCTCGTCCGCGGTGACGGCGCAGACCCGGAACCGGCACGGAGCTTTCCTCGTCTAATTCTCGACCGGTGAATCGGGCGAAGGGATGACGCCATGCGGCTGCGGACAGGCGTGCTCCTGGTCGGCGTGTCGACTGTGGCGGTGGCCTGCGGCGGCACGGGACCGCAGGCGCCCGGGACTGTCGCGGGAACGTTCGAGGGGGTAGGCGGTCCCGCGGTCATCAAGAACGGGATACCGCAGACCCCGGTGTTCCCGCTATCCGGCACTGTCACATTCACGGACGCCGCCGGGCATGCGACGCTCTTCACGATCGGCGCGGCCGGCACGTTCAGCGTGCGGCTCGCGGCTGGGACCTACAGCGTGTCGGGGCGAACGCCGTCGGTCGCGGAGGCGAACAAGGATGGGAGCACCACCCCGATCCCGTGCTCGCTGCCGCGGCCCATCCAGGTGCGCCCGAGCCGGACGACAAGGATCACCATCATCTGCTCGTATTCGTGAGGTCTCAGCCGGGCAAGGAATAAGAAATGCATTATCCCGAACGGGTGCTCCTTACTCCCCCGCTCACACCGAAACTCTTTCGCACTTGATTGCCCCTGATTTGGGCTCGTGCGGGTAGAGGAATGGCGTCCCGACCTTGCCGCGGCTGAGACGGGCAGGTCAACGCCCGGCGCGTGGTTGCCTGCCGGCGACCGGCCCGCGATCACCACCCTGGCCCCGTCGCCCAGGCAGCGGCGGGCTACCGCCAGGCCCATTCCCGAGCTGCCGCGAGAGCGCGGTTGTAACGCAACGCCCGTTTTGTCACATACCTGTCATCCGGCAGAAAAGCCCCCGAATCAGCGCAAGCAGACCCTGGTGCCAATTATCTGTCGCTCGACAGATATTGAGGCCAGCTAGCCATCCAGGGGCAGCCATGACGTCCACCACGGAACCAACAGCAAAACCAGTCGAGCACGCCGACCTAGAACGCTTCGGATACTCACAGGAGCTGCACCGAAGGGTCGGCAGCTTCGCGTCCTTCGCCGCCGGGTTCTCCTACGTCTCCATCCTCACCACCGTCTTCCAGCTGTTCTTCCTCGGCTACGGCTTCGGCGGGGCGGCGTTCTTCTGGACGTGGCCGGTCGTGTTCGCCGGCCAGCTGCTTGTCGCGCTGAACTTCTCCACGCTCGCCGCGCGCTTCCCGATCTCCGGCGCGATCTTCCAGTGGTCGTCCCGGCTTGCCGGGCAGACGTTCGGCTGGTTCACCGGCTGGGTGATGATCATCGGTCAGATCCTCACCGTGGCCGCGGCGGCCATCGCGCTGCAGGCCGTGCTGCCGTCCATCTGGTCCGGCTTCCAGCTCCTGGGCGGTGACTCCTCGCCCACGTCGGCGACCGGCGCGCAGAACGCGGTGCTGCTCGGCGTCATCCTGCTGGCGGTCACGACCACGGTCAACATCATCGGCATCAGGCTGATGGCGATCATCAGCAGCGCGGGCGTCGTGCTGGAGATCCTCGGCGTCATCGCGATCGTGATCGCACTGTTCACGCACACCAAGCGCGGCCCGTCGGTGCTGCTGCACTCCACCGGCGCGGCCGCGACTCCCGGCTCGCCCTACATCTGGGCCTGGCTGGCCTCCGGGCTGATGGCCGCCTACGTGATGGTCGGGTTCGACTCCGCGGGCGAACTGTCCGAGGAGACCCACGCGCCGCGCCGCATCACGCCGCGGACCATCATTCGGGCGCTCATCGTGTCCGGCGTCGGCGGGGCGCTGCTGCTGATCGCCGCGCTGATGGCCGCGCCCAGCCTCACCGACGGCAACCTCGCCACGGTCGGCCTTCCGTATGTGGTCGAGGCGGTCTTCGGCGGGACCGCCGGGCGGATCATCCTGGCCGACGTCGTGATCGCGATCATCGTCTGCACGCTGGCCTGCCAGACCTCAGGGGCGCGGATGATGTACTCGATGGCCAGGCAGAAGGCGCTGCCGTTCCACGCCGTCCTCGGCAAGGTCTCGCCGCGCACGGGCACGCCGATCGTCACCTCGCTCGTCGTCGGCGTCGGTGCCGCCCTGGTTCTCGTCGTCAACCTCGGGCAGACCGCCGTGTTCACGGCGCTGTCCAGCCTGTGCATCGCCATGCTGTACCTCGGCTACCTGGGCGTCACCGCGCCGCTGCTGCTGCACCGGTTCCGGGGCGCCCGCGGCGACAAGAGCGCCGCCATTGAAGAGGGGACCGACGAGCACGGCAAGCGGCTGTTCAGCCTCGGCAAGTGGGCCATCCCCGTCAACGTGGTCGCGGTCGTCTACCAGGTCCTCATGATCGTGAACCTCGCCTGGCCGCGCATGGCCGTCTACGACCTGACCGGCCACACCTGGTGGCTGCAGTGGAGCGCACCGCTGTTCATCGCCCTGACCCTCGTGGTCGGCTACCTGGTGCACCTGCGGCTGCGCGGCGGCAAGGTGCACATTCCGCACGCCTGGCTGCACCACTCCGCCGCGGAACCAGCAATGGCAGCCGAGCCGGCGGCGGAAGGCGCCTGACGCATGGCGACCGTGGCCTCGGAGCACGACACGGAAACGGTCGCCCTGGCCCGCGCGGACGCGCGGGCGCAGGGCGGCCGGGCCGCCGACGCGATGCCGTACCTGCCGGCGAGCAGTACCCCCTACCCCCCGCAAGGTGTGGACAAGGAAAAACTAACCTGGGCGGAGACCGTCGCCGGCGGCAACTACACGCACCTTGTCGTAGCAAAAGGCACGCGAATAAGACTGACGGACGTCACCGGCGAGGCGTGCGCGCACGTCCTGCTCTACAACGCCCTCGAGCCGTGGGAGCGGCTCAACGTGGCCGACACTGTCAAGATCCCCTGGCAGGCGTACCTGACCACCAAGCATCCGCTCTTGTCGGGCGACGGCCGCGTCCTCGCCACGATCGTCAATGACGATTCACAACAGCACGACGCCTTCTGCGGTACGAGCACGGCCGCCGCCAACCAGGCGAAGTACGGCGACTCGGCCCCCCAGGGCCCGAGCCCGTCCGGCCGCGAGCTGTTCACCCTGGCGGCGGCCAAGCACGGCCTGACGAGACGCGACCTCCCGCCGTCCGTCTCGTTCTTCAAGGGCGTGCGCGTACAAGAAGACGGCAGCGTGGAGTTCACCGGCAGCGCCGGACCAGGCAAGGCCGTCGACCTGCTCGCCGAGCTCCCGCTGATCGTCCTCATCGCCAACGTCCCGCACCCGGCCGACCCGCGCCCTGCGTACACCTGCGGCCCGCTGCGCGTGCACGCGTGGCGATCAACGCCGACGACCGCGCAAGACTCGCGTCACGATGCCTCACCCGAGGCCCACCGCGCCTACCTCAACACCGCCGCCTACCTGACCGCGAGGGGACTGTGAACATCCTCGATCCGGCGAACTACGCCGACGGCACCGTGCTCGACCTGGCAGGCCCACTCGTCGACGGGAAAGTCGTGCTAGACGAGATCGTCCCGCCCCGCGCCCCCTGGTCCGCGGAAGTAAAGCACGGCGACATCCTCACCATCGTCGACGTCGGCGGCAACCAGTCCGCCGACTGCCTGCTCTACAACGCTCGCGACACAACCGAGCGGTACAGCGTGCCGGACACGATCGCCTGGTCGGGCAACATCTACGTGCGCACAGGCACTGTCTTGCGGTCCAGCGAGGGCAACCCGCTGGCCACCGTCGTCGCCAACGAGATCGACCGGCAGGACACGATCGGCGGCGCTTGCGGCAAGGAGTCCAACACCCTCCGCTACGGCCATCACACGGCGTCCGAACACGGCTGCCGGGAAAACTTCCTCGCCGAGGCGGCCAGGTACGGCATGGGCGCCCGCGACATCGTGTCCAACCTCAACTGGTTCATGAACGTCCCCGTCGAGGCCGACGGCACCCTCGGCATCGTGGACGGCATCTCCGGGCCTGGCAAGCGGGTGGCGTTCCGCGCCGAGATGGACATCCTCGTCTTGGTCTCTAACTGCCCGCAGATGAACAACCCGTGCAACGACTTCAACCCCACGCCGCTGCGGATGATCGTGACGGCGGGGCCAGTGTGACGGACTGGGCATTCGACAGCGTCCTCGTCGCCAACAGGGGCGAGATCGCCCGCCGCGTCATCCGCACCGCGCGCCGCCTCGGCCTGCGCACGGTCGCGGTCTACTCGGAGGCCGACGCCGCCGCGCCGCACGTCCGCGAGGCCGACGAGGCGGTACTCATCGGAAAGTCAAGACCTCAAGATTCCTATCTGAACGGTTGTCGGATCCTCGCCGCCGCCAACTCCGCTGCCGCCGGTGCCATTCATCCCGGCTACGGCTTCCTGTCGGAGAACGCGGACTTCGCGCGCCAGGTGGAGGAAGCGGGCATCGCCTTCGCCGGCCCCGCGCCCGCGCACCTGGCGGCATTCGGCGCCAAGCACACCGCCCGCGAGCTCGCCCGCGCCGCAGGCGTCCCGATGATGGCGGGCACCGGCCTGCTCGCCTCGATAGAAGAGGCAGTCGCCGCGGCCGGTGAGATCGGCTACCCCGTCATGGTCAAGGCGACCGGCGGCGGTGGCGGCATCGGCATGCTGGCCTGTCACGACGCGGCCGGGGTGGCCGACGCGTTCGCCCGGGTGCAGCGGCTCGCCGCCGCGAACTTCGCCACGGCCGGCGTCTTCCTCGAGCGGCTGGTGCGCGACGCCAGGCACGTGGAGGTCCAGGTCTTCGGCGACGGCACCGGTCAGGTCGTCGTGCTCGGCGACAGGGACTGCTCACTGCAGCGCCGCAACCAGAAGGTCATCGAGGAGGCCCCGGCCCCCGGACTGCCGCCGTCGGTGCGCCGCCGGCTGCACGAGGCGGCACGGGAGCTAGCCGCCTCGGTCGGCTACCGCTCGGCGGGCACCGTCGAGTTCGTTTACGACCCGGAACGCCAAGAGGCGTCGTTCCTCGAGGTGAACGCGCGGCTCCAGGTGGAGCACCCGGTCACAGAAGAGGTGTACCGGGTCGACCTGGTCGAGCAGATGCTGCGGCTGGCAGGCCGGGGTCCCGACGGCGTCGCGGAGTTCATGGCGGCGCGCCACGCGCCTCGCGGCCACGCGGTCGAGGCCCGTGTCTACGCCGAGGATCCCAATCACGGCGGCCGCCCGAGCCCGGGGCTAGTCACCTCCGTCTCCTGGCCGGCGCGAGCAGCGGACCTACTGGCAGCCGCGGACGCGGTGGCAGCCACGGACGTCCGGGTAGACGCCTGGATCGAGGCGGGCCTTGAGGTTTCCCCGAGCTACGACCCGCTGCTCGCGAAGGTCATCGCGGCGGCTGGCGACCGCGAGCAGGCGCTTGACCGCCTCGGCGTGGCGCTCGCGGAGACCCGGGTCGACGGCGTCGTCACGAACCTGGGGCTGCTGCGCGCGGCCCTCGCGCTCCCGGAATTCCGGTCCGCCGTGCACTCGACCTCGACGCTGAACGAAGTCACCGACCCGGAGCCGCGCATCGAGGTGCTTGCGCCCGGCGCGATGACGACCGTGCAGGACTGGCCGGGGCGCCTCGGGTACTGGCAGGTCGGCGTGCCGCCGAGTGGCCCGATGGACGAGGTGTCGCTGCGCGAGGCCAACCTCGCGGTCGGCAACCCCGAGGGCGCACCGGCGCTTGAGTGCGCCGTGACCGGCCCAGCGCTGAAGTTCTCCCACGACACGATCGTGTGCCTGGGCGGTGCGGTGTCCACCGCGTCGCTCGACGGCCGGGGAGTCCCTTGGTGGGAACCGTTCACCGTGCCGGCCGGGGCGACCCTGTCCATCGGCGCGATCGGCGGGCCTGGGCTGCGATGCTACCTGGCCGTGCGCGGCGGCTTCGACGTACCGTCCTACCTCGGCAGCGCGTCGACGTTCACGCTCGGCAGGTTCGGCGGGCACGCCGGGCGTGCGCTGGCGGCAGGCGACGTCCTGCGCGCCGGCGACGACTCCCACGCCGCGACGCCGGCGCCGACACCGCAGCACCGGCGTCCCGCGATCGTCGCGGACTGGGAGATCGGGGTTACCGAGGGACCGCACGCGGCACCCGAGTTCTTCACCAGGGCCGGCATCGACGAGCTGTACGCAAGCAGCTATACCGTGCACCACAACTCGGCGCGCACCGGCATCCGGCTCATCGGGCCGCGCCCGTCGTGGGCACGCGAGGACGGTGGCGAGGCCGGGCTGCACCCGTCCAACATCCACGACGTCCCCTACGCGGTCGGCGCGCTCGACTTCACCGGGGACACGCCGATCATCCTCGGCCCCGACGGGCCGAGCCTCGGCGGTTTTGTCTGCCCGGCGGTCATCGCCAGCGGCGAGCTGTGGAAGACGGGACAGCTGCGCCCGGGCGACACCGTGCGCTTCGTGCCGGTGCGCGAGGCGGACGCGGCGTCGCTGCGCGACCGGCGCGCGACCCCGGTGCTCGCGCGCACCGGCGGCGACGGCGACGACGGCATCCTGGCCAGGCGCGACGCCGCGCCGGCCGGGCCGGGCACGCCGGCCGGGCTAGCGGGGTCAGGTACGCCGGCCGTGGTCTACCGCCGCGACGGCGACGACAACGTGATCGTCGAGTACGGCGATCCCGTTCTCGACCTGGGCCTGCGGATGCGGGTGCACGCCCTGCAGGAGGCGCTGGCCGCCGAGGCCGTGCCGGGAATCATCGACCTCACCCCGGGCATCCGCTCTCTCCAGATTCACACCGACGCCGCCCGGCTTCCGGCAAGGTCCCTGCTCCCGCTTCTGCAACGCCTAGAGTACGAACTCCCTCCGACAAACGAGCTCCGCGTCCCGTCCCGTACGGTGCGGCTGCCGCTGTCCTGGGACGACCCGGCGACCCGGCTCGCCATCGAGCGGTACATGCACGGCGTCCGCTCCGACGCGCCGTGGACCCCGTGGAACATCGAGTTCATCAGGCGGGTCAACGGGCTCGCGACGCCGCAGGACGTGCGGGACATCGTGTTCGCCGCGCGGTATTTGGTGCTCGGGCTGGGCGACGTGTACCTGGGCGCGCCGGTGGCCACGCCGGTCGACCCGCGGCACCGGCTGGTCACCACCAAGTACAACCCGGCGCGGACCTGGACGGCGGAGAACTCCGTCGGCATCGGCGGCGCGTACCTGTGCATCTACGGCATGGAGGGGCCAGGCGGCTACCAGTTCGTCGGGCGGACGACCCAGGTGTGGAACCGGTACCGTCGCGCCGGGCTGTTCGCCGAGCAGCCGTGGGCGCTGCGCTTCTTCGACCAGATCGAGTGGTACCCGGTCAGCGCGGAAGAGCTGCTCGACCTGCGCGCCGAGACCGAGGCCGGGCGCGGGCACGTCGAGGTGACCGACGGCTGGTTCGACTACGGCTCGTACCAGCGGTTCCTGACGGCGGACGCGGCGTCCATCGCGGCGTTCCGCGCCAGGCAGTCGGCGGCGTTCGCCGCGGAGAAGGAGCGGTGGCGTGCCGCGGGAGAGTTCGATAGGGCCGAGAGCGATCCAGGCCCCGACCCCAGCGGCACGGAAGAGACGGTGCTGGTACCTGCCGGTGCGACCCCGGTAACCGCGCCGTTCATAGCCAGCGTCTGGCAGGTTGACGCCCGCCCCGGGATGCGGGTAGCGAAGGGCGACAAGCTCGCGGCTCTGGAGGCCATGAAGATGGAGACGATCATCACCGCGCCGCACGGCGGGACCGTCGCGGAGGTCTACACCGCTCCAGGGAACCAGGTCACGGCGGGCCAAGTGCTGCTCGCGCTGATCCCGGACCGGCTTGGCGGGGGAGAGCGATGAGCGCCGTCGCGCGAGTCGCGGGTGCCTACGACGCCATCGAGGCGGCCGGCCGGCCAGAAGTCTGGATCACGCTGCGCCCGGCGGCCGACGCGCTGGCCGAAGCGGAAGCGGTTGACGCCAGGACTGCCGCCGGCGAGCGGCTGCCGCTGGCCGGCCTGGTCGCGGCGGTCAAGGACAACATCGACGTGGCCGGGCTACCCACCACGGCGGGCGCGCCGTCTTACGAGTACCTGCCCGCCGAGGACGCCACGGCAGTCGCCCGACTGCGGGCCGCCGGTGCGGTCGTGCTCGGCAAGACCAATCTCGACCAGTTCGCCACCGGGCTTGTCGGCACCCGCAGCCCGTACGGCACGGTCCGCAACGCCTGGGACCCGGAGCGGATCTCCGGCGGCTCCAGTTCCGGTTCGGCGGTCGCGGTCGCGCTCGGCCTGGTCGATTTCGCCCTCGGCACCGACACGGCGGGCTCCGGACGGGTGCCCGCCGCGCTGAACGGCATCGTCGGGGTCAAGCCCACGCGCGGCGTCATCCCCTGCACCGGCGTGGTGCCCGCGTGCCGGTCGCTTGACTGCGTGACCGTGTTCGCGCGATCGGTGCCGCTGGCGAGGCGGGCGGTCGCGGTGATGGCGGGCCCAGATGGGGTGGACCCGCTGGCGACACTGCTCGGCAGCGGACCGCGCGGCGGCTGGCGGCTCCCCGCTACCCGTGCCGGTGCCGGTGCTGGTGGTGGTGCCGACACAGACGCAGACGCCCGCGCCCGGGCGGACGCCGGCCAGGCCCGCATCGCAGTCCCGCTGCCGGCTCAGCTCGCCGGCCTGGCGGACGGCTGGGCGGAGGCGTTCGAGTCAGCTGCCGCGCGCTTGCGATCAAGCGGCGCCGAGATCGTTACCGTCGACATCACGCCCCTGCTTGAGGCCGCGAGCCTGCTGTACGGCGGGTCGTTCGTCGCCGAGCGGTACGCGGCGGTCGGCGGTCACGTCCGCGAGCATGCCGAACTGATCGGCGGCGACCTGGACCCGGTCGTCGCGACGATCATTCTCGACGCCGCGAAGCACGACGCCGTCGGCTACTTCGCGGACCGGGAGCGCCTCGACCGGCTCGCCGCGCGAGCCGCAGGCGCCCTTGACGGCTGCGATGCGCTGCTTACCCCGACGACCACGCTGCACCCCACCATCGCCGAGGTGCAGCGCGACCCGGTCGGCGTCAACGCGCAGCTCGGGACCTACACGAACTTCGCGAACCTGCTCGACCTCGCGGCCCTTGCCGTGCCAGCGGGGACAGTCAGCGGGCTGCCGTTCGGCATCATGCTGACCGGCCCGGCCGGCAGCGACGCCCGGCTCGCCGAGATCGCCGCCACCGCCGAGCCGGGAGAACGCCACGACGAGCCCGACGTTGACCTGCTTGTCGTCGGCGCGCACCTGCGCGGCCAGCCGCTCAACCATGAGCTGCTCGCGGCGGGCGGCAAGCTCCTGGGACCGGCCCGCACCGTGCCCTGCTACCTGCTGTACGCCCTGGATACGCAGCCGCCCAAGCCCGGCCTCGTCCGGATCGGGCAGCCGCCCGCGGCGGACTCAGGGCCGCAGCGCGCGGGTGATGCCGGTGCGTCGATTGCCGGCGAGTTGTGGCGGCTGCCCCCGGTGGGCTTCGCCCGCTTCATGGCGGGCCTGGCTGCCCCGATGGCGATCGGCAGGGTCGCCCTGGACGATGGCCGTGACGTGCTCGGGTTCCTCTGCGAGCCCGCGGCGGTGCGCGGCGCCACCGACATCACGTCGTACGGCAGCTGGCGTGCCTGGCTCGGCCGGGACAGCAGGGGCGGGCCGGCCTGAGACGTGTACCGGCTCACGACGGGGGCTCTGCGATAATCGCTGGCGTGGCGGACGCGCGGGGCCCGGCGACGGGCGAGCTTGCAGAGGCGGCCGAGCACCGCCGCCGCGCGGGACGCCCCCGGCTGCGGCCGGCCAGCAACGCCGGCGTGCCGCCGCGCGAGGAGATACTCGACGCCGCGGCCGGGCTGTTCGTCAGCCAGGGCCTCGCCGCGACTACAACCAGGCAGATCGCCGAGCGCGTCGGCATCAGGCAGGCGTCGCTTTACTACCACTTCACGGGCAAGGACGAGATCCTGCTCGAGCTGCTGACCCAGTCCGTGCGGCCCAGCCTTCAGGTCGCCGCGATGCTGGAGTCCCGCTGCCGCGACGACCCCGCCGCCGGGCTGTACGCGCTCGCCCTTACCGACGTGCGAACCCTGACCCGCGCCCCGCACAACATCGCCACGCTTTACCTGATGCCCGAGGTCCAGGGGGAGGAGTTCGCGTCGTTCCGCGCGGAGCGGTCACAGTTGCAGGCGGCATACGGGCGGCTCGGCCGCGCCGCCGGCCATGCCGCCAGACTAGACGAAGCCCTGATAGCGACTCTCGTCATGCAGGTCGTCGAGTCAGTCATCCACCTGCGCCGGTCCGGTGACCTGCGAGACTCGCACGCACACGACATCGCCACGTCCTGCCTGCGCCTCATCGGCCTGGCGGAGCCCGAGGTGACCCGCGCCCGCGACGGCGCGGTAAGGCTCCTCGGCTGACTCGCCATACCCGCACTTTCCCACCTTTGCTTAACCGGCGACCACATTCCCGTCCGCTTTGCATCCTTTATCCCACCGGCGGTTAAGCAAAGCTGCCACACCCGGCCTCGGCAGCCGGCCGTCCCGGGGGCGCTCGGCGGATGACCCGCGCGCTGATTTCTTGCGGTGCCGGGGGGAACGGGCTGGGAGCGCAAGAGGCAGGAGGCAAGGGCCTGTTGCCACTCCGACATGGGTCAGCGAGGAGCGTTCCAGCGGCGGGCGGCGAGAAAGCCGGGGATCAGGATCAGGGCGGCCGTCCAGCAGCCGAGTTCGAGCAGCGGAACGCCGACAGCACCGCCGCTGGCGAGCGACCTGATGACGGCGGCCGCCGCGGTGACCGGGTTGGCCCGTGCGATCGGCTGCATCCACCCCGCTAGGTCCGCGACTGGGGCGAACGCCGAACTGATGAAAGCCAGGGCGATGGCGGGGAAGAACAGCACCCGTTCTGCTGTCTCTGGGTCGTTAATCAGCAGCGCGAGCCAGGCGGAAAGGACGGCGACGCTGAGTGCGAAGGCGACAGTGACCGCCACGATGGCGGCCAGGGCCGGCAGTTCGCCCGCGACGTGGAAGCCGAGCGGCGCCGCGACCGCGAGCAACAGCACCGCCTGGACAGCGAAAACGACCGCGTCGGAGGCGAGCCGCCCGGCGAGCACCGCCGCGCGGGACATGGGCAGCGAGCGGAACCGGTCGGCCAGGCCGCTGCTCGTGTCCCGCAGCAGCGCAAGGCCGGTGGTCGGTGCGGTGAGCGCCGCGTTCTCGATGATGATGCCGGGGATGAGGAACTGGCGGTACGTTCCGCTGGCGCCGGCGGCGTGCGCGGTGACGGCCAGGTTGCCGAACACGGACACGAACATCACCAGCAGCACCAGCGGCTGCACCAGGGGGTAGATCATCCGGCCGGGGTTCTTGCGCAGGACGCGCAGGTTGCGGCCGGCGATGAGGGCGCTGTCGCGCGCCGGGCGGTAGGACACGGCGGCGGTGGTCATGACACGCTCCGCGTCAACGCGAGGAAGGCGTCGTCGAGTGAGGTGCCCGCGCCGCCCGCCCGCTCCTTGAGCTGCTCCGGGGTGCCGGAGGCGATGATTTTGCCGTGGTCGAGGACATGCACGACGTCCGCGAACCGGTCGGCCTCCTCCAGGTATTGCGTGGTGAGCAGCATCGTGGTGCCTGCCGCCTTGAGCTCGGTCAGGATCGCCCAGAGCTGCTGCCGGCTGGCGGGATCGAGGCCGGTCGTCGGCTCGTCGAGTACCAGCAGCTCCGGCCGGTGCATCAGGCTGGCGGCGAGGTCGAGGCGCCGGCGCATGCCGCCGGAGTAGGTCCGCACCATCCGATCGATGGCATCGGTCAGCCCAAGCGCACCCGCGAGTTCTGCTGCTCTGCGTCGAACGGCACCGCGGCCCAGTCCGGCCAGGCGGCCGATGAGGATCAGGTTGTCCTGGCCGTTCAGCGCGTCGTCGAGTCCCGCGTACTGCCCGGTGAGCCCGATGCGCACCCGGACCTGGGCCGCCTGCTTCGCGGTGTCATACCCGAACACCCGCACCTGGCCGTCGTCTGCCCTGGCGAGGGTCGCGATGATCCGAACCAGCGTGGTCTTCCCAGCGCCATTGGGACCGAGCAGCGCGGTCAGCGTGCCTGTGCTGACGGTGAGATCCACTCCGTCAAGTGCCTGGACCAGGCCAAACGCCTTATGAACAGCGCGGACCTCGATGGCTGGCGTAACATCGCTCATATCGTGAGGCTAGCAGTTAGTGAGGTCGCCGGACAATATGTCTGACTCAGTAAGTCCCTGGCCTGTGTCCGCGTCCGCCTCCGCGGACGTCGAGGCTGCCCGCGGCTCCGCGGGCACCGATCCCTCCTCTGCCGACCTGGCGGTGAGCGTCGTGGGCCGGCTGTTCCGGCTCGCGCCGCAGCTCACTGAACTGATGGATCACGGCGCCCGTGAGTACGGCATGGGCTTCGCCCGCGGCCGCGTGCTGTGGGCGCTGCAGGCGTCGGGCCCGGTGGTGATGCGCGCGCTCAGCCAGCAGCTCGGCATCTCTCCGCGCACGGTAACCGGCCTCATCGACGCGCTCGAGGCCGACGGCTGGGTGACCCGCTCACCGCACCCGGAGGACCGCCGCGCGACGATCATCTCGATCACGCCCGCGTCGGAGGCGGCGCTGGCCACGATGCGCGAGGGTTACGAGGGCCTGGCCCACGACCTGCTCGCCGGCATCGACCCCGACGACCTGGCGAAATGCCAGTCGGTCCTCGGGCTTATCCAGGCACGGCTTGACGGCGTGGTGGCGGCCCGCATGGCGGACGGGCCGCCCCCGGCCAAGCCGCGTTCCTGACGCTCAGTCCGTCAGCAGCAGCGTCTTCGCCACCGTGCGGCGTCCCTCGATTGCCTCATGCGCCTTGGCCGCGTCGGCGAGGGAGAAGGTCTGGCCGATCAGCGGGGAGATCCGCCGCCCAGCCAGTTGCCGCAGGACTTCTCCTATGAGCCGGGATCGGTCGCCGGGCCCGTACTGCAGGTCGCGGATGGTGCCCACCCGGACCCGCCGGCGCCGTGCCGCATCCTGGTCAATGCTGGCCGGGGAACCGCTCGGCGCGCCGTGAGCCGAGAACCGTCCGCCATCCGCGACGAGGCCGAAGGCTGCCGAACCTATCGCGCCGCCCACGCCATCCAGAACGACCGCCGGCCGCGTGCCGCCAGTGGTGTCGAGCACTGCGGTGTCCCAGTCCGGCAGCCCGTAGTCAACCGCCCCGCGCGCTCCCGCCCGTCGCACGGCGTCCTGCTTGGCCTGCCCCCGTGCCGCGCCGACGACGTTCACGCCTTGGGTGCTCAGCAACTGGACGAGGAGTATCCCCATGCCTCCGGCCGCGCCAAGCACCAGGACCCACTCGCCGGGCTGCGGGGCCGTGGTCTCCAGGACGCGCAGCGCTGTCGTTCCGTCATGCAGGACGGCCGTGGCGGCCAGCAGGTCAACCTCGTCGGGGACGACGATCGCGTGCTCAAGGTCCGCCACCGCTAGTTCGGCGTACCCGCCTGTCCCGCCGGGTCCGCCGGTGTGCGCGGCCACTCGCCGCCCGAGCCATTCCCGCCCCACCGACTCGCCGGCCGCGACCACCGTCCCGCCGACGCCGTTGCCCGGCACGTAGGGCGGCTTGATCGGGAAGTAACTGGCCCCAGCGCCGGAGCGGATCATCGTGTCGACGAACAAGACGTCGCTTGCCGAGGACGCGACCACCAGCTGCTCCGGCCCCGGTGTCGGGTCGGCAAGATCTGCGATCTCAAGCACGTCAGGCGCGCCGAAGCGCCGCACCTCAATGGCACGCATGGCGTCAGGCCACCTCGCTGCCGCCGCCGGGCCCGATATCGCGTGCCGCGAAGCCCGGATGGTCGGGGTCCACGTTGAACGAGAGCACCCGGCGCGGATGAATCCGGATGATCTCTGTCGACAGGTGCCCGGTCGGATCATGCGGCCCGACAGCGTGCTCCGCCTCACCCCGGATCTCGAGGAAGTGCGCCCCCTCCATCGTCGGCTCGGTCACCTCGTCCACCACGAAGGCCACGTGCGGGTTGGCGCGCACGTTGCGGTACTTGGCGCTGCCCGCCATGTTCCACCCGGAAATGTCGATGGTGTCGAGCGTCCCGTTATAGGTGAATCCCAGCGGCTTGACCTGGGGAACGCCGTCAGGGCCGACGGTCGCCAGGTGCCCGCGATCCTGCCGCGCCATGAAGCGCTGTTCAGCCTCGGTAAAAGTCATGCTCCGACCGTAAAACTTAAAGCGAAGTTGAAGTCAACCGCGCCGCAAGACAACGGCCCGTGAGGCATCCCCGGCTCCTGACAATCCCATCCCGAACGGGTTCGGCGTACCCGCCCCATGTCAGGTGCCTGTCGTGGCCTGGCAGCCGGCCAACCGCGGCTGCCCGATCACGTACGGATCCACCGGCGTGCCGCTGGGCGAGTCAGTCGGCTGCGCCTCGCTTGAGGGGTTGTCCGGGTAGTCGGGGTGCTGGTAACCGTCCGTCGTCCCGCACAGCGCGCCCGCGACGCCGCCGATGCCGTTGGTCGATATCGAAGGCTCGAACGTGGTCGCGGCTCCCGCCCAGTTCCCGAAGGACAGGGTCCAGTCCACCTCGTTGACTATGCGCATCCAGGACGCCGGGTTGTGCGGCGGCTCGATCGCGTAGACGAAGATGTAGTCGACATCGACATCGAGCACGTTGTAGCCGGCCTTGTCGACCGCGGCATGGGCGTGCATGACTCCGTGCACCTTGATCACGTCGCCGATCAGCTGCGCCTTTCCGGGCGGGAAGGACATGACCATGCCCCGGGTACTCAGGGCGTCGCCCTGCTTGTCGACGCCCTTCTTGTTCAGCCCGTTCAGGAACCAGGTGCGGTCCCCGGCGGTCAGCAGGCTGGCGAAGGCGGTCGGTGCCCCGCCGAGCAGTGTCGTGCTGTTGAGATTGGCGGCGATAAGCAGCTTGCGCGTCCGCTGGTAGGCGAACTTAACCTGGTCTCTGCTGAACCCGCCGATGGGCTTAGCGGCCGGGAGCACGATCCCTGCGGGACCATCGGCCCAGGAATCAGCGGGAGTCCCGGCGAACGGATCGGCGGGCGGTCCGGCGATGACCGTCTTACGCGGCAGGGGAGTCGACCCGAAGGCGGACGACAATCCTGGCGCGTTGCTCAGCGTGAGGCCGGCGCCACCACTGACCGCGGGACTCGGCACCTGGGACGGCGTCGCGCTGGAGGCGGACGAGGCCGCGGCGCATCCGGCGGCGGCCATGCAGAGCGCGGCCACGATCGCGCCCGTCACAAGCCGCGAGTAATGCCTTCGGAATAGCCCCGCAGGGAGATCAGACATGGACAACAACCAACATCACGGGGATGTGGTTTTGATTTCAACAATCTAACGAATTTAAACGAGAGCGAGAATGACCGACTCCCCGGCCGGGGACTCGCCCTTGCTCCGGCTCTCGATCGCGGTGACGGTGGCGGCGACCGCCCGCAGGACCCCGGCGTCGGCGGCACCGGACTCGGCAAGCGCGAGCGCGACCGCCCTCAGCGAAGCCGCCTCCGCCGGAGCTGGCGGCTCATGGGTGGCGGCCACCGGCGCCCAGGCGTCCCTCAGATGGGCAAGCCCCGTCGCCTGGTACCAGCCAGGAGATCCGGGTCGTTCATCAGAACCGGACGCCGACGCGTCACGCAGCTCGTCGGCGAGCGAATTGCCAAGCGCCGCCCGCAGCCGGGCCGTGTCATCAATACCCGCCTGCGACACGAGCGCGGCGGCGAACGCCTGATACGGATCGCCGGCCCGTGCCCCCTCGGCACTCACGGAAGCGGAAGCGGTCCCGGACGCCGACGACGGCAGCACCCCAAGAAGCGTCCGGCCAAGCGGCCCGTCCGCGACCCAGCGCAACGGCAGCCCGAGAACCCCGGGCAGCGCGACGCCCCAGTCGAGATTGTCGATTCCGGTCAGTCGCAACGCGGCGGCCACGCCGAAGTCGGGGGAGTGCGCGATGCCGAGCGCACGGGCGTAGGCGGGGTCGAGGGCGGCCGAGTGGACGCGGGCCAGCTCAACCACGTGGCCGATGTCGAAGTCGAATGCGCCGAGGATGCTCAGATCCTGATCGATGGCCTCGGCGAGGTCGACGGCGCGTTCCCTGGCGCGAATCATGACGTCGGCGAGGTCCCCGGCGATGGCGTCGGCCATGGCACTGGCGGGAGCCAGATCGAGGGTGCGGACCAGTTCGAGACCGGCGGCACGGGTGCGGGTGATGGCGTCGGACCGGGCGAGCTCGAGAGCATGCGCGTAGGTAAGCGCGATGGCACGGGCGTGCGCGTGCATAAGGTCAACCGGCCGCCCCTCGGAGTTGGCGCGGGCCGCGATGTCACCGGACAGGGCGCCAGACAGGGCACGGACGTCGTCGAGGTCGCGGATGATGCCGAGGGCGACGTCGAGGACCGCCGCGGTCAGCACCTGCGGCAGCAGGGCGGTGCTCCGCGTGTCGGCGGCGACCGTGTGCCTCAGGGCGCCGCCGGTCAGCTCGTGCGGGTGCGGCAGGCCGGGACGCACCCACAAGTCCAGCTCCGGCGCGGTCCACGCGCTCGTGACGACGTCCGGGAGCAGGTGGCCCAGCGTGCTTGCGATGTCGGCTTCCTGGAGTTCGTCACCTCGCGGCAGCCTGACCTCAACGCCGGTCGCGGTGGCGGTGATCGAGTTCAGCCACTTGACGAAGGACTGCGCCTCGCTACCCCAGATGCCCGCCGCGGGCTGGTCGGCGCGCGGGTCCAGACTGCTGTCGGGCCTGGGTGCCCGGGTGTCGGCGAGAAACAGCCAGTACAGGTCCGCGGGGACGGGTCGCGCGCAGACCCGGGTTCCGGCGCCGGTCGTCAGCGTGCGCCGGGTGAGCCGCGCGGCCTGCACGCCGGCGATGAGCCGCCGGTGCGAGGGGGAGCAGTCCGGCTCGAGCGCACGCTTGCGCTCCCGGTCGAGGCGCTCGCGCAGCTCGGGATCCATCTCGGCGCCGGCCTCGTCGCAGTCGAAGGCCAGCGTTAGAGCCGGGATGGTGCCGCTGTCCAGGCACGCCCGGACGATGACGCTGACGTCGGCGGTCGCTGCGTACAGCAGGATGGTCTCCTGCCACCACGGGTCGCTGACGTTGCCGGCCAGGCTGGTCACCAGGTCGGAGTTGGCGCTGACGTGCCGGGCGGCCAGGTACTCCTGGAATGTCAGGTGCGCGAAGGCGTACCGGCCCTCAGACTCGATGAGCAGGCCGTTTCGCGCGACGTCGTCAAGGAACACCTCGCCCGTGACTGACGAAGAGAAGCGCCGAAGCTGGGGCTCGATGATGGCAAGGACGCGCCCGGTGGACAGCGCACTGACGTGGTCAGCCATCATCTGGTAGGCGAGCGCGGCGAGCAGCATCTGCTTGGCGGGCCAGGAGACGAGCTCGGGCATGTCCTTGGCCTGGACCCGGCGCGACAGCAGGACCTGGCAGATCTCCCCGTACAGGTCGGCGCGGGTGCCGGGCAGCGCGCCGCGATACCGGTGCGCCGTGGCGATCATCGTCAGCAGCAGCGGATTGACGGCGAGCTCCTGCAGTGCCGGATTCTCCCTGAGCAGCGAGGCGAGCCTGGTGGCGGAGTCACGACTCCGTTCCTCTACAGCGCGGCGCGCCGCCCGCCCGGAGCTCGAAGTGGCATGCCGTTCCGCGGCCAGATACCAGCGGTCCAGGAACACCCGCACCTGCTCCGGCGTGAACGGCCGCACCACGTAACGGTCCGCCTGGGACGGCAGCGGGTCGGCGTCGCCGTAGGACCTGGAGGTAACCACGAAGTCGTCGCGCGGATAGGTGTCGATCTGCCGCTCGACCCAGCCGGCCACGGCGACGCGGTCCTCTTCACGAGCGACCTCATCGAGGCCGTCGAACAAGATCAGGCAGTGACCCGCCTCGAGCTGGCGCTCCCACCAGCCGGCGTGTTCCCTGCCCGGCTTGCCGGCGACCGCGGCCCGCACCACGTCAGGCAGCGAGACAGCGGGGTCGGCCACGATCGCCTCGGCGTGCTGCCGCAGCGCGAGCAGCACCGGCACGCGCTTGCGATTAAGCCGCCCGTGCGCGAACATCCGCGCGCTGCGCCGCGCGGCCCGCGCGAGCAGCGTGCTCTTCCCGCTGCCCGGCCGCCCGACAAGCGCGAGCACCACGCGCGACTGGCCGTCGAGTAGTTCGCCGAACGAGTGCCGCTGCGACCCGTCGGCCACCGCTTCGTCCGCCGGGCCGGTCGAAGCCGCAGCCGGATCCGGTGCCCGGCTGACCAGCGCGACATCGACGTAGACGTCGTCAAGCTCGGGGATGTGATCGCCGCCGGTGGCGAGATCCTGCACGTCAACGTAACGAAGCGAGTCATGGACCCACCGGCGATACCGGTTGCCGTATCCGGGCAGAACCGGTCGCCATGCTCTCGCGCTCAAGTAAGCCCTCCGGCCCCGGTCTGTGCCGCCGGTTGATGTCTTCTAGCGCAGCCTTCCCAGCAGAACGAGTCAGTAACTCCTTCTGGTTGCGCGCTGAACACGTACCGCAGGACAAAGTACCGAACTTTGGACAACGGTGACATCCCCGAACGGGTCCGGCTTACTCGCCCCAGCGAACGGCTTCTCCCGGCAGTTCGAGAGCGGACGCAGCGGGGCGTGCCGAGTAGCGTAGGGGCATCGGCTCAAGCTAGGGAGAGGCGATGACGGGTATCCGTGCACGGCCCGGGATGGTGCCGGTGGATCGGGCCGAGCTGGTCACTCGGGACATCGACCTGCTCGCCGACCTGATTGGGGAGCTGTACGTCGAGCACACGCCCAGCTTCAGCTGCCCGGACCCGAACCTGGTTCACGGGGGCCTGCGGTCGGCCACGGCTGGCGGGCTGAACGTGTCTCTGACCCGGTACGGCGGGCTCGCCTACTCAGCCAAGGTCAGTCCGACCAGCCCGCCGGTGGCGTGCGTGTACCTGCGGGGCTCGGGAGTCATCGCGACGGCCAGGGAAGAGCTGCGCGTGACCGGCGGTGACGTGTTCATGATGCCGGCTCACCTATCGTCGACCGCCGAGATCGACGATGCCGATGCCATCGCGATGCGGGTCCCGTGGGCCGCGGCGGATGCGCTGGCCGAGGCGAGTACCGGGCTGCCCGCCGGGGACTTGCGCTTCGAGGCCATGGCGCCGGTCTCAGCGGACGCCGGGCAGCTTTTCGCGATAATGGCGGAGTTCATCTACGGCGAGCTTGTCAACTCCGAGGCAACCGAAATCTCCGCGCTGCTCGTACAGGAGATGACCCGGATGGCCGCCGCCGCGTTCCTTGAAACCTTTCCCAACACGGCCATGACCGCTGGCTATCTACCCGGTTCGGGCTGGGTGCCGCCCGCCAGTGCGCGCCAGGCGGCCGGTTTCATCGACGCCTACGTCGACCAGCCGATCACCCTGGATCAAATCGCGGCCGTGGCCGGGCTGACCGGCCAGGCCCTGGAGCACGCGTTCCGCCGCCACTACGACACCACTCCGATTGGTTACCTGCACCGCGTCCGGCTCGAACGTGCCCGTGCGCATCTCCAGGCCGCCGAGCCCGGCGATGGCACGACCGTGGCCGGAGTGGCCCGCCAGTGGGGCTGGGCCAGCCAGGCGTACTTTGCCGCCGCTTACCTGCAACGGTTCGGCGTGCTGCCCATCCACACGCTGCACACCCGATAAGGCGCAGAACCGTGGACAACGCACGCAGTGTAAGGATCTGCAACTGAAGCTCACGGAAGATCCGAAAAGCGTGCTCTACGTCCCCGCGGCGCACTCAATCAATACCGATGGACTCCACCAGGACCTGTCTGAGGTAGCCGACCACGCGGAGCAAGATGACTGGCCATCGATCGTCGATGGTCTGATCGAGGACGCTGGCAAGATCCTGGAGGATCTTCACGGTTAATCGACAGTTCCCAGGTATCGCCACCCTGATAGTGGCTCAGGGTGCGATCGCGCTGGACCGGATGGCGCCCACGGCGGCGCGGGCCAGGGCCGCGACCGACAGGGACGTGCTGTGGGCGGGCCAGGCGAGCAGGAGGTCGACCGGGGGGAGGTCCGTCATTGGAACGGTGATTAGGTCATCGCGCAACGGCCTGGTCAGTACCCGGGGGAGCACGGCGACCTTGCGTCCCAGGGCGATCAGGTGCATTAGTTCGCTGAGGCTCTTCATCGCGCCGGGATCGGCTGGCTTCTGGTGCAGCTCTTCGCCCGCTAGGTCGGCCATCTCCAGGCTCGCCCGTTGCGCAAGTGGATGAGACAGAGGCAGCACGGCGACCGGGGCTTCCGTCAGCAGTGTTTCGCTGTCCAGCCCGCCAAGCTCGTCAGGCGGCGCGTAAAGGATCGCGGCATCCGCCTGTCCTCCGCGCAGCATGCGAGCGGGGCCGGCCCCGAAGACCACCTCGACCGGCAGCACCCCAGACTCGCGTTCGTATGCGGCGAGGATGGCCGGGAGCAGGCCAGCGTCGCCGCCCGGCTTCATGGCCAGGATCAGCCGCGGGTCGCGGGTGCCGGCCCGTTGCGTCCGCAGCGCCGCGGCGGACACCGCCTCAAGCGCGACGCGCGCCTCGCGGCGCAGTACCCGGCCGGCCTCGGTCAGCGCGACCGCGCGGCTGGTGCGATCGAACAGGGTGACACCAAGCCTGCTTTCCAGCTGCCGGATCGTCTTGGACAGTGAGGGCTGCGCGATGCCCAGCCGGGCAGCGGCGCGGCCGAAGTGCAGCTCGTCGGCCACCGCCAGGAAGTACGCCAGTTCCCGAGTCTCGAGCCGGTCCATTCCTCCAGGCTATCGGTCGCAGCCTTGGCGGTCTTGGACGTACGTCTCCGAGCAGTGATGAGCTGAGGCCATCTCGCTCGTAACCACCACGCCAAGGAGCTCACCATGCCCGCAATCGCGCTCGTGGCCGCCGGTCCCCGCCTCGGCTTGTCCCTCGGCAAGATCTTCGGCGGTCACGGCTTCGATGTCGCGCTGATCGCCCGCTCGACGGAGCACCTCGGCGAGCTCACCGCGAAACTCGCGGCCCAAGGGGTCGCGGCGGCCGGCTTTCCGGCCGACATCACCGAGCGCTCCGCATTGGCTGCCGCCCTAGACAGCGCGGCGGAACGGTTCGGCGCTATCGACGTGCTGCACTACTCCAGTCAGGGCGCGGGAAGTGCCGAGACCCTGCGCACCACCGGAGCGCTGGACGTCACCGTGGACAACCTCCAGCCGCAGCTGGAAAGCATCTGCTACGGCGCGATCACCGCGACACGCGCGGTGCTGCCGGCCATGCTGGCCGCCGGCAGCGGAACATTGCTCTATACCACCGGCGGCTCCTCGGTCACACCCGCGCCGGTGTTCGTCAGCGCCGGCATGGCGGGCGCGGCCCTGCGCAAATGGGTCCTCACCGTAAACGGCACGCTGGCCGGCAGCGGTGTCTACGCCGGCCATGTCGCGATCGGCACCTGGATAGCCGGCACGCCCGGCGCCCCAGCAGGCACCCGGGTCAGGGAACCCGACGACATCGCTCGCCTCTACTGGGACCTGCACACCCGCCGCGAGCCCGTCGAGCACCTCATCGAGGCTTGACGGCGGCGACCGCGGCCGCCCTGAGTAGATCCTCGCCGGTGTAGGCGACGCCGGCGATTCCCCATCCGCCGCTGTTGGCGTTCAGGATGTTGACCCAGGTGATGTCCGGGTCGTGTCCCTCGACGGTGAGCCGGTCGACTATCTCGGTGGCCGCGGCGATGAACGCGGCGCGCGACTCGTGCGTGCCAAGCCCGATGTCGGGCAGCTTGAGCTCCACCATCACCACCGGCCTGTTCGCGCCGCCCGCGTAGATGTCCTGCGGGGCGAGTACGTGGACTGTTCCGCCGACGATCGAGGTGAAGAAGGAGTTGCCTGTCGCGCCGCTCGCCTCGATCAGGGCGGCGGACAGCTGCGGGAGGATCTCCCGTTCGCCGGTTGGGGTCAGGACGCCGCGAGGTGCGGTGACGGTGATGGGCATCGCGGCGCGATCTACCACCACTTTCCCGAAGGGAAGAGCCAGCTCGTCGCGGAAGCCGCCACCCGCAACGGGCAGGATGTGCGGGCGACCCTCAGCCAGCTGCCGGCCGGCAGCCCTCGCGACGTGGTCGAGGCCTTCCTGGCGATGATCCGCCCGGTCGTTGAGCAGTCGGCCCGCGGCAGCGGGTGCGCGGTCGCCGCGGTGGCCATGGGGGCAGGTGCCGCCGACGGCGGCCTGCACGAGATCGCGGCTGACGCGTTCACCGCCTGGCGGCGCGAGCTGGCCGGCAAGCTCACCGCCGGAGGCATGGCGGCCGATCAGGCATCGGGCCTTGCCGCGACGCTTGTCATCCTGCTCGAAGGCGCGCATGTCCTGTGCAGGGCGGCGGGCGACCTCGAGCCCTTCGACCAGGCGGCCAAGGCGATCACGTCACTCGTCGGCGACATCTGACCGACGGCTTTTCTGCCATGGCGAGCCGGGGTGCGCGTGTAGACTCGCTTTTGCGTATCGTGCAATCTATATTGCATCTTATGCAAAGGTCTTCACCGCCGCCGCTGCTGCCGCTGCTGCGGTCCAGGTTGCAGGCCGAGATCCTGACCCTCGTCCTGCTGGGCCCGGAGCAGGAGTGGTCGCTGACAGGACTGGCGTCGCGTTCAGGGGCGTCGGTTTCGTCGGTTCAGCGGGAGATCACCCGGGCAGAGCAAGCCGGAGTGGTGAGCTCCCGGCGCCTGGGCAGCACGCGGCTTGTGAAAGCTGCGGACTCGCCGCTGACGGAGCCCCTGAGCGAGCTCCTGCTGCGCTCGTTCGGGCCGCGCCAGGTACTAGCCGAGGAACTCGCAGGCGTCGAGGGAATCGAGGGGGCCTACCTGTTCGGCTCGTGGGCCGCACGGTACGCGGGCGAGGTCGGTCGCCCGCCGGCGGACCTGGACGTCCTCGTGATCGGCACTCCGGACCGGGACGAGCTCGACGACGCCGCTCAGCGGGCCGCGAGCCGCCTGGCCCGGGAGGTCAACGTCACGATCCGGTCCCAGGCCTGGTGGCGGGAGGGGACAGACGGCTTCCATGCCGACGTCACCCGCCGCCCGCTGGTTCCCCTCTTCGGTGGGGAAGTAACGGCATGAGCTGGGAAACAGGAAGCGAGCGCATCCGGGAACTCCTCAACGGAGGGGACCTGAGCCGGGTCCCGCCGGACACCGGGCTCGCGCGGCGGATGCTGGCGGACGCTGGGCGGCACCTGGCCACAGCGGCGGCGGCCGAATCGACCGGAGACCTGGCGGGTGCCTACCAGCTGGCGTACGACGCGTTGCGCAAGAGTGCGGCGAGCCTTCTTGAAGCCCAGGGGCTCCGGGCGACGAGCCGCGGCGGGCACATCGCGGTCCAGGAAGCAGTCACCGCCCAGTTCGGATCCACTATCCGGGCGCTTCGCTCGTTCAGCAGGCTCCGACGCGCACGCAACAGCTTCGAGTACCCCAGCACGGAGACCCCCAGCCCCTCGGGAGACGACGTGAAGGACGCAATCCGGGTCGCCCGCGAGGTAAACGACGCGGCCGGCAAGATACTGGAAAGCAAAATCCTCTCCCCTTGGTAGGTAATTCAGGTGCCCTTTAGGCGGAGCGGTCAGGTACGGGCAAACCCCTGTGGAAGAATGCTTTCGTCACGTTGCTTTTCGATTTGCGGGGATCTGAGCCGGCCGTCTGCATTGGAGCGGTTGATGGACAGTGCGGGGCCGGATAGCGAACAGCTGTTGTCTGGCCTGGAAGACTCCGCAGGCGACGCGGCCGTGCTGCGCATGCGGCTCGGTAATCAGCTGCGGCGCCTTCGCGAGGCCGCGGGCATCTCGCCAGAAGAGGCCGGCTTCGAAATTCGCGGGTCCCGGTCCAAGATCAGCCGGCTGGAAAACGGCAGGGTCAAGCTCAAGAACCGTGATGTCACCGACCTGCTCCTTTTGTACGGCGTGACCGACGAGGTGGTGCTGTCGAAGTTCCTCGCGCTGGTGATGCAGTCCAACGGGCCGGACTGGTGGGGGGAGTACGGCGACATCCTGCCCGGGTGGCTCGAGACCTACCTCGGGCTCGAGGCCGCGGCGACGATCATCCGCACCTGCGAGGCCCAGTTCGTGCACGGGCTGTTCCAGACGGCCGATTACGCGCGAGCCGTCATCGGCCTCGGGCGCAACGCCCCGCCAGAAGACGAGATCGAGCGCTGGGTAAGCCTGTTTCTCAGGCGCCAGGAACTGCTCAGCAGGCCGGATCCGCCGAATGTCTGGTCGGTCATGGACGAGGCAGTGCTGCGCCGGCCGGCCGGCGCAGCCCCGGTAATGCGCGCCCAGTTCCGGCACCTCATCGAGGTAGCCAAACTCCCCTGTGGGCCGGAATCGGCCGGAAACGCTAGCACGAGACCTGACCAGCCCCCGAGAAAGGCGCTCAGATGACTGCGGACGAGGCCCCGACCGCCCCCGGTGATGGCGGAGCCGGCCAGAGTAAGCGGCCACCGTTCGACACCAGCGTGGCGAACCAGGCGAGGATTTACGATTACCTGCTTGGCGGCAAGGACAACTACGAGGCCGACCGGGCAGCCGTAGACGCCGTGCTCAAGATCGCACCGGAACTGGGCTTCACCGCCAGGGAGAACCGCGCCTTCCTCGGCCGCGCCGTCCGCTACCTCGCCGCCCACGCCGGCATACGCCAGTTCCTGGACATCGGCACCGGCATCCCGACGGCGGGCAACACCCACCAGGTCGCCCAGGCCGTCGCCCCGGAAGCCCGGGTGGTGTACGTCGACTACGACCCGGTGGTGCTAGCGCACGCGCGTGCGCTGCTGAAAAGCAACGAGGCAGGTGCCACGGAGTACATCGACGCCGACCTGCGCGACACCGGAACAATCCTCGACGAGGCCGGCCAACTGCTGGACTTCACCCAGCCCGTCGCGGTAACGCTGCTGATGATCCTGCACGTCATTCCGGACTCCGACGACCCGCACGCGCTCGTGGCCAGGCTGATGGACGCCCTGCCGCCGGGCAGCTACCTCGCCCTGTCCCACCTGGGAGCGGAACTCCTCGACCAGCAAAAGAGCGAGGGCTTTCAGAACGTGGTGCGCCGCCAGGCGCAGCAGCAGTACATCGGTCGCGGCCGGGAAGAGATTGAGCGGTTCTTCGACGGCATGGACCTGGTAGCGCCAGGGGTTGTCCGTGTCGAGGAATGGCGCCCTGACCTGGACAGAGATGAGGAGGTCAAGTCGGCCCTGTGGTGCGCGCTGGGTCGGAAGCGGTAGGTCCGCCCACCCTCGCCTATCTGGGACGCTCAGCACCTCAGTTACAGTTGGCGCTTAACGTGTCGCGCAGCGTGACTGTTGGCGTGGCGTCGATCTGGGGGGCGCATGATCCGGAAGTTTGCTGTCGAGTTCCTGGGCACGGCGATCTTGGTGTTCCTGGCCGTCGGGGCGGCCACGGTGATGTTCGGCTTCAAATTCGACGGTGGCAGCGTCGCGGCGGGGGTGGTGGTCACAGCTTTGGCGTTCGGCCTGACGCTGCTGGCGCTGGTGTACCTGATCGGGCCGGTCTCGGGCAGCCACGTCAACCCGGCGGTCACGCTCGGCGCGCTGCTCACTGGCCGCATTTCCCTTCCGGAGGCAGTGGGGTACTGGATCGCCCAGTTCGCTGGCGGCATCGTCGGTGCGCTCGCACTGTGGGGCACGTTCGCGACCTCGCCGCTGTACGACCGGGCCACGACCGGCCTGGGCGCCGACGGCTACGGCAGCGAATCAATGATTCACATCGGTTTGGGCGGGGCGTTTATCTTCGAAACCGTCCTGACCGCCATCTTCGTCTTCGTCGTCTTGCGGGTAACCTCCGAGACGGCCAACGCCGCGACCGCGGCGATCGCCATCGGGCTGACCCTGACCGTTGTCCACCTCGTCGGCATCCCGATCACCGGCACCTCAGTGAACCCCGCGCGCAGCCTTGGCCCCGCCTTGGTCGTCGGCGGCACGGCCCTCAGCCAGGTGTGGCTGTTCATCGTGGCGCCCCTGGTCGGCGGCGTCCTCGCCGCCGGGCTGCACCGGCTCCTCTACCGTGAAGAAGGCACCGTGCTGGCCGCCGAAGCACAGCAAGACCGCGAAACCCGCCGCGCGCCGGCTTCATAACCGCACGGCACCTGAGTGCGTGCTGGCCGCGCCCCGGCAGGCGACCTCCCCGACCGTGCGGTCAGGGCCTGACGGCGCGGGTGGCGAAGTAGCCGGGCATGTACCGGCCGGTGGCGTCGGCGTGGTGCGGCCCTTCGACCAGGTGTGTCAGGACGAAGCCCGCGGCGAGCTGCCCGCCGATCTGCTCGGTGAGCGAGTGGCTGTACTCGATCGGCCCGGTCCCGTACGAGCGCTCCCGCTCATCGTCCGGGAGGTCGAGGGTGGTGAACGGGAGCGGGTGGCGCACGATCAGCTCGCCCCGCTCATCCAGCGCCGCGACGTCGAAGATGAAGATATCCGGGTTCATGAACCCGGCCATCAGGATCCCGCCCGGGCGCAGCACGCGGAACGACTCCAGCCAGACTGGTGCCAGCTCGGGGCAGAACACGTTCGACACCGGGTTAAATACGACATCGAAGCTGGCGTCGGTGAACGCGCTCAGGTCGCGCATGTCGCCGAGTACCGTGCGGACGGCCAGCTGCTCCCGGGCGCCCACCTCCCGGTCGCGGCTCAGCTGCCGCGGCGAGTTGTCGAGCACGGTCACGGCCGCGCCCACCGCGGACAGCACCGGCCCCTGCTGCCCCCCACCGGAGGCCAGGCACAAGACCGCCGCGCCGGCCAGCTCAGCCGGGAACCAGTCACGCGGCACCGGCTGGTACCCGATCAGGACAACGGACCAGTCGCCGGCCCGGGCCCGGGCGATCACCTCGGGCCCGACCGGCCGGGTCCACTCGTTACCGCTTTCCACCTCGCGGTCCCATGCGGAGCGGTTATGCGCCACGGGATCAAAGCTGCTCGCCACAGCAGCACAGCTTAGGCGCCACGCCCGCAGGCGTCAGAATGTGTGGGACAGGCGTACCGTTCGGGCATGCGAGTTACCTACAACAAGCTCATCCGCGACCGCATCCCGGAGATCGCTGAATATCACCAATGGGCGATATCACCAAACACTGATGGTCGAGTATTATTGATCTATGGTGATACGGCCTGACGAGTACCTGGTGGCTACCGCGCGGGACCTGGGCGCGGCACTGAAGCACTTCCGGACCGCGGCCGAGGTGACCCAAACGGAGGCGGCCGAGGCGACGGGTATCGGGCAGTCCTATCTGTCGTCCCTGGAGAGCGGCAAGTTCGGCGGCTCGCTGACCCATGCCCTAAGGCTGCTCCGCTTCGTCGGCTGCGAGGTCATCGTCAGGCCGAGGGCGCCTCATGGCTGACCGGCTCGTAGCGTGGCTGCACGGGACGCCGGTCGCCGTGCTTACACCCGCCGCGGAGTTCCGTATCCGGATGGAATGGCATGCGGAGGGCGTCGAGCGATGGGGTCTTGGCAGCCCGGCCCTGTCCGTCGGACTGCCGGTCGGGACGCCGACCGGCCCGCGGGACATGCGCGGCCTGGACTTCTTCGAGAACATGCTGCCTGAAGGGCCCGCACTCACGCGGATGGCGGCCCTGGCCGGGGTTCGACCGGTCGACACCTACGGCATCCTCGCCGCATTCGGCCATGACTGCGCGGGCGCGGTCATGCTGCTCCCCGACGGGGAACAACCTGGGGCCGCAGGCCACTGCGGGTACACGCCGATGACCCCAGCCGACCTCCGGCAGGTGATCGGCAACCTCGACGCCCGGCCCCTGGGCGCCGCATCGGAGCGCGGCTTTCGCCCGTCGCTGCCCGGCTTCCAGCGCAAGGCGCTCCTCGGTCGCTCCGCAGACGGGACCTGGCAGCTGCCGTACGGTGACGCGCCCTCAACATGGATTCTCAAGCCCGACGGGCCGCACGCAATGGCCGCCAACGAGGCCACCTGCCTGCGGCTCGCCGCAGCCTGTGGTCTCGACGCCGCGCAGGCCGAACTGCTCGACGTGGCCGGGCTGCCCGTGCTCGCGGTCAGGCGCTACGACAGGATTGCGGCCTCAGGGCAAACGCTCCCTGCCCGGTTGCATCAGGAGGACGGCTGCCAGGCAACCGCGACGCCGCCTGCGACGAAGTACGAGGAGCAGGGCGGCCCGGCGCTGCGCGACCTTGCCGGCGTGCTGCGAAACTACGCAGACCCCGCGGACGTGATTCGGTTGCTGCGCCGCACCACGTTCAACATGGCCGTCGGGAACGCCGACGCGCATGCCAAGAACTTCTCCGTCCTGCACGACCCGGACAACCCGGCGATTACCCTCGCGCCGCTCTATGACGTGCTCTCTACCATTGCCCTTGAGCTAACGGACGGCGCCGGCCAGCCAATGCGGGCCGACACCCACCTGGGTCAACGGGTCGGCGGGCAGGCCGATATCCAGAAGGTAACTGCTGCCAGCCTCATCGACGAGGCAGTCTCCTGGGGCATCAGGCGGCGCACAGCCTCATCAGTCGTCGTTGAGACACTCGACCGACTGCTCGGTGCTATCCCGGAAGCGCCCGGCGATGAGCGCGTCCTTGCCGTCATCCGCAAACAGGCCGAGCAGCTCAAAAGGAACCAGCGCTGAAATGCCCGAGTGTTTCACCTGGCCCCCGAATTCGCCTGGCCTTAGCGTGGTCAATCTGCTGATCGCGCCCCGGCGGGTGTGGTTCGCTGGCGCTATGCCAACGGCCGCTTCCTTCCGCTCCCGTCTCGTCACCCGCGAACCTCTGTACGGTGCCTGGTCGGTCATCCCGTCGCCCGCGTCCGCCATGCGCACACCGCTGATATCGGACGGGCTCTCGACCTGGGCTGTGAGGGTGTCATCGTCCCGAACGTCGAGTCGGCCGCCCAGGCTCTCCAGGTAGTAGGCGCGGTGCGATATCCGCCCTTCGGCCACCGGTCCGCGGGCGGGGTGCTGGCCGTTGCGGAGCCCTTCTGCCTCGTCATGGCCGAGTCGGCCGACGCCGTCGCCGACCTGGAGGCCACACTGGCCGTCGACGGCGTCGACGGCCTCTACGTTGGCCCCGGTGACCTGTCGCTCTCCCTGGGTTGTGACCCCAGCCCAGATGACCCGGTACTGAACCGGGTCCTGCAACGCGTCTGGGCTGCCTGCGCGACCGTTGGCAAACCGGTCGGGGTGCACGCCACCGACGGCACGACAGCCCGCCGCTACCGCGATGCCGGCTGCTCCCTCATCACGACCGCCACTGATGCGGTCGCGATCACCCGTGAAACCGAAGCCCAGCTCAGCCGCGCCCGCGCCTGGTAAATGGTTGCGTTTGGCAAAGTTGCCAGAAACGCGTGTCGCTTAGGGGCATTCCTTCAACCGCCACTCGCAGACGTCAACTAGAGCCACCGCAGGCACTTCAATGCCAGATGTCGAAATTGCCGTAATTCCGGCCTGGCGACATCTTCACAATTTGACTTTGTTTGGTCACAGTTCGCATTAGGGGCTCGCGAAGAAGGTGCGGGCATGGCCGTGGCTGGGGTCGGTGTGGCGAAGCGGCAGGGACTGTGGGCGGAGATACAGCAGGAGCGTGCAAGGCAGGCACGCCATCGCGAGCGGCAGTTCCGTGAATTCCGGCAGGCCGAGGCGCGGGCAGCCCGCGACGCAGCCAAGGCTGACCGAGACCGGAAGCGCCAGGCTGCTTCCGATGAGCGGGAACGGACGAAGCTCTACGTTGAGGACCGTAAGGCAGAGGCCGCTGCCATGGCAGAAGATGTCCGTGCCTGCATTGCCGAACTCGACGGCCTGCTCAAGGCCGGCATCCGTGAGCGGCCAGTCGTCACGTTCCCTTCCCTGCGGAGGACCGACTCCTACCCGGCGTTTGACGCTGGCCACTGGGGCAAGCAGTTGCCGCCTCCGGTGTGGGAGGATTTCGCCCCTGCGGAACCGTCCGGCCTAGTACTCCAGCCGTAGATCGTTATGTTGACTGATCTTGGGCCGCTTGCCGTTTGTAGTGGCAGGTCCGTGCTCGGTGCTGGTGGCGGCGGCGCCAGCGTGACCAGTGCAGCCGATGGGCGGTGCCGTGGCCGGGCCGGATGATGACGGTGGCGAGCAGGTGGGCGATCTCGTTCCTGGTCAGCGGGATCAGGCCGTCGGGGGCGGCGTCCTCGGTCGCGGTGGCGATGGCCAGGACGGCAGCGGCGAGCATGGCCAGGGTGACCCACCGGTACCAGGAGGTCCAGCGGCGGACCTGGTGCTCGTCCAGGCCGGTCAGCCCTTTGCCGGCCTGGAAGTTCTCCTCGATGGTCCAGCGCAGCCCGGCGGTCTGGACCAGGGCGGCGAGCGTGACCGGCTGCGGGCCGTAGCAGCGGTAGAAGGCCAGTTCCCCGGTGGAGCGGTTGCGGCGCACCAGCAGGTGCCGGTGCCCGGGCCGGTCATCAGCGACAGTGATCCAGGCCCAGTCGTACCAGCGCTGGCCTTTGGCGCCCTGCCCGGCCGGCAGCCGCTGCCAGGCGCGTTTCGGCAGCCGGGCGGCCAGCTCATCGGCCCGCAGGGTGCGGCCGCCGCCGGCGGGGACCATGTGCCGGCAGGCGACCGCGAGCACGTAGGCGATGCCGTCCTCTTCCAGCCAGCCGCGCAGAGAGCCGTTATCTCCGTAAACCTCGTCGCCGGCGACCCAGGCGAACGGCACGCCCGCGCTGACCGCCCGCTCGATCATCTGCCTCGCGAGCTGCGGCTTCGTCGCGAACGCCGTGCCGTCGGGGATCCCGGCCGCCGCGCAGCGGGCCAGGTCAGAGGTCCAGGACTTCGGCAGGTACAGCTCCCGGTCGATCAGGGCCCGCCCGCCCCGGGCGGCGTAGCCGAGGTAGACCGCGACCTGCGCGTTCTCGATCCGGCCGGCTGTGCCGGTGTACTGCCGCTGCACGCCTGCGGTGGCGGTGCCCTTCTTCAGGTCCCCGGTCTCGTCGATGACCAGCACCGCCCCGGGATCCCCCAGGACGTCGACGATGCACCCGCGCACGTCGTCGCGGACCCCGCCGGCGTCCCATTTCGCCCGGGCAAGCAGGTGCTGCATCCCGTCCGGCGAGGAATCGCCGGCCTGCTCGGCGATCGTCCAGCAGTTCACCTTCGGCAGCTCCGACAGCAGGCCAAGTACGAACGCCCGCGCCCGCCTGCGCGGCTCCACCCTGCGGAAACGGGATCCCGCCCGGGCCATCAGGTCATCGAGTATCCCCAGCCACCGGCCGGGGTTTACGCTGGGGCCAGCGGCCACCAGAAGATCATCACGAGTCGTCACAAACCGCGATGATCAGACGGTGGCCGTCCAGTTTCCAGCACCGACACGCCTGCGATCACGAGCCCGCGGCCGGGCGTGCTGCGCGCTAGCCCGCAGGAAGCTCACCGGCTCCCTGCCATACCAGCGCCTGCGCAACGATCACTCGCTCGCCGTTGAACGTCACAGCGGGACCTTCGTGGAGGCGGTACCCCAAGGCAATCGCATCGCTGACCCGACGGCAGAACGCCGCGTCATCAGGGCCAGTAAGGACTCGGTACACCGGCAGCCCATCCGGGGGAACAGTCATGCAACCAGCCTCCCAGACCACCTTCGCCCCAGTCGGCCCGGCTCCCGCCCATCTAAGCCAGATCACGATCTACGGCTGGAGTACTAGGCAAGGTCTTCGGCGGCAGGGCCCGTTTCGAGGGCCAGCTGAAGGCTGCCCGCGCCGCCTACGACCGGGCTGTCGAGCAGCACACGGCCGCAGAATCTGACCGACGCCGGCAACTGGCAGAGCAGCGCGCCGCCTACGCCAAGGCCGCCGATGCAAACGCCGCGGCCGTCGCCGAGCACAATGCCGGGGTCGATCAGTTCCAGCGGGACTGCCGTGCCGGGGACCCTGAGGCCGTCACCAGGTTCTGCACCCTCGTCTTGGACTCGTCGATATATCCCGAGGGGTTCCCGCATCAGACACGCGCCGTGTACCGGCCAGATCCGCGGGAGGCCGTCATCGAATGGGAGTTGCCCCCGCAATCGGTGATCCCGCTGGACCGCGACTTCCGGTATGTGGCCTCCCGGGATGCCATTGATGCCCTACCTCGCGCGGAAAAGGAGATCAAGGAGCGCTACCGTGTGGTGATCGCGCAAGTGGCGCTGCGCACCATCCATGAAATCCTCGTCTCCACGCCTGGCAGTGCAATCGACCTAGTGACCTTCTACGGCTATGTCTCCACGAAAGATGCCGCGACAGGCCAGCCGATCCGGCCGCTACTGCTCCAGGTGAGCGCGCAGCGAGAAGTATTTGGCCCATTCGTGCTGGCTGAACTCGACCCCGTGGCCTGCCTCAAGCGCCTTAACGCCCTAGTCTCACCGCACCCATACGACTTGGAGCCCGTGCGGCCCACCGTGGACTTCGACTCCCTGCTGACCCGGTTCAAGTTCGTTGAAGGGATGGACGTTGTCGCCGGGCTGGACAGCCGCCAGGACCTTCTCGCGATGGCCCCGTACGCGTTCGAGCACCTGGTACGCCAGATCTTCGAGGAAATGGGCATGCAAGCCTGGAACACCGAAGCCATCAAGGACGACGGCGTCGACGCCGTTGCGGTGAACAAGGATGCGGTGTTCGGCGGCATGTGCATCATCCAGGCCAAGCGCTACCGCAACGCCGTGGGCGTCGAGGCAATCCGCGCGCTGGCCGGCGTCATGGAAGATAAGCACGCCACGAAGGGCATCCTCGTCACCACGTCCTGGGTCACCAAGGACGGCCACGCCTTCGCAACCCGCCACGGCCGCATCGAAATCATGGAATGCGAGCACATCAAGTACCTCTGCAAGGAGCACCTAGGCCTGGACGTCCTGATCAGCCTCCCCAAGCCGCCTCCGCGCTGACGTCCACGCCGTTTCCGGTGGCAGGTGGAACACGAACCCGTTCGGGATAAGGGAGAGTTATTTCGACGGTTTTCTCGGCCGGATAATGCCCGCGCTGATCAGTGACTCGGCGGTGTCGAGGACCGATTGGCGCAGCGATCGCGGGGTCCAGCCGAGTTCGCGCACGGCCTTCTCGGCGGTGACATCGTGCTGGATGCCCAGCATGTCGGCGCCGAGTTTCGCCTCGCTGTTCACGCGGGCGGCGGCCCGCAGGACCCAGGCCGGCAGCGGCCGGGTGGCGATCTTGTAGCCGCGCGGGCCGTATTCCTCCTTGAGAATCGCGGCGATGCCGGTCATCGGCAGGTGGCCGTTGGCGAAGATGTACCTGTTCCCCTTTGCCGCGGGGACCTCCAGGGCGAGACGGTGCCCGGCTGCGAGGTCGCGGACGTCGGTGAACGCCAGGTGCAGCGGCGGTATCACGGGCATCTCGCCGGCCAGCATGCGGCGCACGATATCGGCGGAGCTGTCCCGCTTAGCCTGCAGCGGCGGGCCGATGATCGCGCCGGGGTGGACGACGGTCAGCTCGATGCCGTGGTCGGCGGCGAGGTTCCAGGCCCGCTTTTCTGCCAGCAGCTTGCTCTTGGCATAGGCGCTGCACTCGGCCAGTTCCGACCAGTCCGCCTCGGTCCGCTGCCGCGTCGCTGTCGCCCTATTGCGGGTGACCACGTCCAGGGATGAGGTGCACACCACGCGCTTCACCCCTGCCTTGGCGGCCGCCGTGAGCACGCGGGTGGTGCCGCCGACGGCCGGGCGGATCACCTCGTCCTCGTGCCTGGGTGCCTTGAAGGGGATTGGCGAGGCGACGTGCAGCACGTAGTCGCACCCGTTCACCGCCTCGGCCCAGCCCTCGTCGGCGTCCAGGGTGGCCTCGGCCAGCTCGAACGCGCCGCTGGCCTGGTCGATCGCCGGGCGCAGGTGCGCGATGTCGGCCGTCTTGAGGTTCCGTACGGTGCCGCGCACGTCGTACCCGCGCGCGAGCAGGTCGCCGATGCAGTGCCCCGCCACGAAGCCCGTGGCCCCGGTAACCAGTACCCTGCCGCGCCTGCCCTGATTCACGTGCAACACGTTGGCGACGGCCGGCGACGATGTCAAGTTCACGCCTGCGAGTCCCAGCGCTATCGGGCGTCCGGCAGCTTCCGTGCCCGCAACGCTTTCGCGGCGACGTCGCGTCCCTCGATCACGGCCCGGCACAGGGCGGCGTCCTGACCGTGCTCGGCCAGGAACGCGTCTGCCCGCTCAAGCAGCTCAGGCGAGGCGGCGGAAAAGGGGAACAGCACCATGCCGAAGACCACCCTGACCAGGCCGTCGCGAGCCGCCCAGACCGCGGGGAACTGGTCGAAGAAGGCGTCCGCGTAAGGGGCGAGCAATGCGGCGTGCTCCACCTGGTTGAACGCCATCCCGACCTCGACTGTCTCCTCGATCCCGAGCTCGCCGGGCGAGGTGAGCAGCCGCCACGCCTGGGCCTTGTGGTCGGCGTCGGGTATCGCGGCACGGCAGGCCGCCGCGTGTTTGCGTCCGGTGTTGGTGTCGTCGCGTTCGAGCTCGGCCTCGATCTGCGCCTGCCCGGCGCGCCCCATCGCGACCAGCCGGGCAAGCAGGGTCCAGCGCAGCTCGGTGTCCACGTTCAGCCCCGCGACCTGCTGGCTGCCGTCGAGCAGCCCGGCCAGCAGGTCGAGCTGGTCCTCGGAGGTCGCGGACCAGCCGAGCAGCTGCGCCCAGGCAAGCTGGTGGTCGCTGCCCGGCTCGGCGGACCGAAGGAGGTTGACGCCCGCGGCGGCGAGCTGCCGTTTGCCGTCCGTCGCCCACGCCGGGTCGGCCGAGGTCGTCATGCGCTGCGCGGTGAACCGGTGCAGCTGCTGCAGCAACGAGACCGACGGCTCATGGCCCATGCCCGCGGTCACGATCTTCACGAAGGCAGGCACCGACAACTCGGCCTGGGCCGCCATGTCCATCACCGCGCTCCAGCAGATGGTCCGCGCCAGCCCGTCGCGGAACGCCCCGATGGAGGTGGTCAGCGTGGTCAGCGAGCGCTCGTCGAACCTGACGATCGCGTAGCCGAGGTCATCGTCGTTGAGCAGCAGCAGGTCCGGCTGCGGCAGGCCGGCGAGGTCCGGCACCGGCGTCCGCGCGCCGGCCACCTCGACCTCGACCCGGTGCGTGCGCACCAGCGCGTCGCTGCCGTCTGCGTCATTGCTGACCCGGTTGTACAGCCCGATCGCGATGTGATGCGGCCGCAGCACCAGGTGCTCGGCCGTCGCCTCCTGCAGCACGGCGAAGTCGGTGAAGCAGCCCCGGTCGTCGCTGCCGAACTCGCTGCGCAGCGTGTTCGGCCCCGCGGTCTGCAGCCAGGCCTTCGACCAGTCGCCCAGGGGCTTGCCTGAGCTTGCCTCAAGCGCCCGCAGCAGGTCGGCCAGGGTGGCGTTGCCCCAGGCGTGCCCGGCCAGGTAGGCGCGGATCCCGGCGAAGAAGTTGTCCCGGCCCAGGTAGGCCACTAGCTGCTTGAGCACCGCCGCGCCCTTGGCGTAGCTGATCCCGTCGAAATTGGACTCCGCGACGCTGAGCGTGGGGGCGTCGGCGGCGATCGGATGGGTCGAGGGCAGCTGGTCCTGGCCGTATCCCCAGGCCTTGCGGCCGCCGCAGAACGTGATCCACGCGTCGGTGAACCTGGTCGCCTCGGCGCTCGCCTGGGTGGCGCACATCTCGGCGAACGACTCGTTCAGCCACAAGTCGTTCCACCACGTCATCGTGACCAGGTCGCCGAACCACATGTGCGCCATCTCGTGCAGGATGAGATCCGCCCGCAGCTCGCGCACCGTGTCGGTGACCTTGGACCGGAACAGCATCTGCTCGGTGATGGTGACGCAGCCGGGGTTCTCCATCGCGCCTGGGCTGTCGGTCACGAACACCTGGTCATACTTGGCGAACGGGTAGCCCATCCCGAACAGGCCGGTGAAGTAGTCCAGGCCCGCCCGGGTGATAGCGAAGATCTCGTCAGCGTCGAGGAACTCGGCTAGCGACCGGCGGCAAGCCAGGCCCAGCGGGACCACCTGGCCTGACGGCGTGGTGTGCGAGTCCGTGACCAGGTGGTACTCGCCGGCGGCGATGGCCGTCAGGTAGGTGGAGATCCGCGGCGTCGCCGGGAAATGCCACACGGCGCTGCCGTCCCCGGCCGGTTCCGGCCGCGACGCCGGCTGGTTCGACACCACGATCACGCGCCCCGGCACCCTGACGTGAAAGGTGAACTCGGCCTTGAGGTCGGGCTGCTCAAAGCAGGCGAAGACCTTACGGGCGCCGGCGGCCTCGAACTGAGTGGACAGGTAGCTCCTGCCGTCGGCGCTGTCCTGCGTTCTCATCAGTCCGGAACCGTCGCCGGCGTAGCCGCAGTCGGCGACGACCCGCAGTTCGTTGCGGGACGCTAGTCCGCTCAGCGCGATCCGCCCCTGCGCATACACGGCGGCGGGGTCAAGGGACGCGCCGTTGAGCGTGATCTCGCGGACCCGTTCGGCGATCAGGTCGGCGTAGGTGGCCACACCGGGCTGGGCGCAGTCGAAGACGATCACCGAGGTCGAGCGGAAGTTCTCCGCCCCGCCAGTCAGGTCCAGCTCGACGTCGTAGGAATCCACTCGAAGCAGGGCGGCCCGCTGTGCCGTTTCGTCCCTGGTGATTTCCGCAACCTGCATGCAGCCCGCCTCACGGTAGCTAAGTCGCGTTGCATCTTATTGCCGCGAGCGTTGGCTGCACAATGAGTTCTCTCATCGATCGCGGTGGCGAATGGCTTCAGAGGTGCTGGGGCATGCCGATTGGCTCGTCGCCGTACAGGTCTCGCCAGAGACGGCGCAAGAAAGCTTCAGGGCTGCCGTCCTCATAGCGAACGTGTGTCGAGAGTTCGTCGTCTGGGAGTTGAGCCGGATCATTGATGGCCATGCGGAGTTCGGCTTTAAAGGTATGCATCTCATCGGTTTCGCGCTTTGCAAGGTTCTGTAGTGCTTCGAGATCGTCAACTTCGGGATGCAGGTATGTTGTCGCGATTCGGATGAGCGTTGCGAACGGGCCGTCGGGGTACCGGTTCCAGTAGAAATCTCTCATCGCTGCTCCTATCGGTAACGACGCAGATCCATCGTCTCGTGGCTGGGGGTACATGTTCACGATTTCGTACCTATCCTTTGCCTGGTTGTGGCCCACGAGGAAAAGGAGAGTCCCGCCCTCGAACGTGGGTACTGGCAGTGCCACGGGCTGCGGAACATCTGACTGTCGCGTCTCCGCCATCGCTGTTCGCCACGCGCGCCGATTGCTAATCGCGGCATCTATGCTTCCGTCCACTGGCTCCAGTTGCCATCCGGTGCAGTACTTGTGACCGTCCTTGCCGAGCAGGTCAGCGATCGGAATCAGGATGGGGCTTGGCCGCACACCCGAGTCGTACGGCGTGGCAATGGCAGCGCGGACCTGGGGGTGCTCGGCTCCACGGGTGAACGCGGTAGCGAAAGCATCGGGATCGGTCATGCGAGTTGCGAGCTCGGCGCATCTGTGCCGCTTGTCATTTGGCTTCAGGCCGTCGATGCCGCGGAGCCGCTTCGTCACGTCGAGTTGGGCGGGATCTTCGAGGTAGGCAGCTCGGCGCATGTTGGCTTCTTCCGTCACCCAGCCTTCGTGGCGGATGTGTCCGTGACCGGTGCCTTGGTCGATCGCTGCCATAATCCGGCGCGACTCCGGCCAGGCACGTTCTGCCGCCTCTAGCCAGGGGCGAGCGGAGCGGTGCTGTTCGATGTGGCGGTCAGCCTCCTCCGGGCTGATCTGTGGCAGCCCTGCTCGTCCCGTCCTGAACCGCGCCAGCTCGTCACGCGGTGCATCGAATAGCCGCTGCCGCTCCCAGCCTGACTCACAGCTTTGCCGTGTATCGGCGAAGACCTCACCTCGGCTGCGCGTTTCAGCGAGCGCATCAGGCTTGGCTACCGGGGCCGGCTTATCCGCGGCTGCTGCCTCAGACGGATTGTCCTGATCGGGAGCAGCCGGCCCGTCGGTTACGCATGACCCATCGATCCGCACGAATCACCCACCTAGCAGCGCCAGCAAATCTCGAACGCTCTCCCTGGGAAACGGCCGGATCCGGGCTCCGGTTCGTTCGGGCGACTGGTGGCACCCGCGGCATTGCGCATGGCCGCGATGGACTGCTGCAGCGAGTCCTGCGAGGACCAGTTATGACTTGCATGGAATATTTCTTGGATGTAATACTAGTGGCGTGGACATCGACTGGCCGACGGAGTTCGGGCGGTGGCTCGACCGGCTTGAGGAGGAGATCGAGTCAGGGGACGAGCGGTCCCGGCTCCTGCTGACATTCACCGCCCGCGCGCTCGACCAGTTGCGAAAGCTCACAGACCCACCAACCGACGACACCGAGACAGCGACTCTGCGGCGCGTGCGGCAGTCGCGCCGCTACGAGCTGTGGCGGGTCTCGCACGCATACCACCCGAGGAGAAGCCATGACCGAGGACGCCAACCCGCTCCCACCGACCTTCGTGCGCGGTAATGACCACCTTGACCGCCTGCTATCTGGCCCCCAGCTCGCCGCCGACGTAGCTCAGGCCCACACCGAGGCCGAAGAGATGGACCGGGTCTACGCCATGAACCTGGCCATGATCCGCAAGGCCGCACAGCTCACCCAGGTCGAAGTCGCCAGGCGGCTCGGCGTCGGCCAGGCCGCCGTCTCCCGGATGGAAAACCGCGGCGACATGCTCCTGTCCACCCTGTATGACTACCTCACCGCAACCGGAGCCGACACCGCCAGCATCGTCGTCACGGTCCACGGCCACCGCATCGAGCTAGACCTCGGGTCGCTTCGCGCCCACTCGGAATCCGCAACCCGTTGACACTCGCCGGTCTTCTAGACCAGCAGCTGCGACGCGGTCTGCGGCACTGGAGACGAGCGCTTACAGTTGAGGCCCGCCGGGTATCACCCGAAACGCGCTGGTTGTTATCACCTGACGTGCGACCTGCAATGGAGGCTGACCAGGAAGGGGCGGCGCCTTTGACCCAGAGCGACCTGGCCCAACCGGGAAGGCCAGGAAGGGCGCCAAGAGCCCTCGTCATGATCACGGCTGTCGTAGTCATGACGGCTGCGGCTGCGGCCGAGCGCGGGCGCCTGGCTGGATCACTCGACGATCTTGCCCATCTGCACTGGGTGTGGCTGCCGCTCGGCATCGCGCTAGAGGCGACGTCGATGGCCGCGTTCGCCGCGATGTTCCGCCGCCTGCTCACCGCCCGCCGTGTGACGCCGCGCCGGACCGAGATGCTGGCCACCATTTACGCCGCGAACGCGATGTCGGTCTCGGTACCGCTGGCCGGCCCCGGCCTGGCCGCGGCCTACCTCTTCCGCCGCTTCACCAGGCTTGGCGCAAGCGCCATGCTGGCCGGCTGGGTCCTGCTGGCTTCGGCCGTCATCACCACGGCCGCCTGGGGCCTGATAGTCGTCACCGGTGGCCTGGTATCCGGCCACACCGTAGCCCTGGCGATCACCCTTCCCGTCGTCGCACTGGCAGTACTGGCGCTCATCGCGACCGCCCTCGCCGCCCGTCACCCACGCCTGCGCGCAGCCCTGGAGGAATACCTGACGCAGGCGCTGAAGCACGGTGCAAGGCTGCTGCGGTGGCCGGCCACCGACCCGAAACTGGCTCTCAAGGCATGGGCCGAACGGTTCAGCGCACTCCGTATCCCCCCCTCGACCTGGGCGCTCGCGGGCGGCGACGCGCTGGTCAACTGGCTCGCCGATGCCGCGGTGCTGGCCGTTAGCATCTACGCCGTCGGCGCGGCCGTCCCGTGGCAGAACTTGCTCCTCGTCTACGCGGCGGGGATCGGCGCGCAGAGCCTGTCCCTCACTCCCGGCGGGCTGGCCATCACCGAGGGCGCGATCAGCGTGGCGCTTGTCGCGTCTGGCCTGCACGTCCGCCAGGCCGTCGCCGCCGCGGTGCTGTACCGGCTGATCAGCTTCTGGCTGGTAGCGGCGGTAGGCTGGCTGATAATGCTCGTCAAGCACGCCCGCAGCCCCGCGGCGGAGTCCGTGCCAGAACCCGCGCTAGAGCCAGCACCAATGACTGAGTCAGCACCAGAAACAGAGCCAAGGGAGCACGAACTAGTCCTCCTTCATGGCCAGCCTGGCTCCACGGAAGACTGGCAGGCGGTGCTGGCGAGGCTGCCGGCTCACCTGCACGCGGTGGCAAAGGACCGCCCAGGCTACGGCGCAAGCGACCGTCAGGCCACCGGCTTCAAGGCCAATGCCCAGGTAATCCTCGATGATCTGAACGAACGGGGTGTGGACTCCGCTGTCCTGGTCGCCCACTCCTGGGCAAGCGGCGCGGCGCTTCAGGCGGCGAGCGAGGCACCGGACCGGGTGAAGGCGGTGGTCCTGCTGGCCGGCGTCGGCCCGGGCTCAGTCAGCATCGTGGACTGGCTGCTCGCCGCGCCGTTCATCGGCCCGCTGAGCGCGAAGGTCATGTGGCGCTGGACGCCGTGGATGGCCCGGGTCAGGCTCGCGTGGCTGAGCAGGCGGCAAGGCAGGCCGTTGGGCCTAGGCGAGCACGTCGGCCTGCAGGTCTGGGGGCGGCGGGACAGCGGCGTCGAGCCGCTGTGGCGCGCCTTCCTCACCGAACAGCGTGCCCTGCTCAGCGAGCTCGCCGAACTGGAGACCACCCTGCCGACTATCGGCGTGCCGGTGCTGCTGCTCGCCGACCCGGCCGACCAGATCGTGCCCATCATGACCGCGCAACGCCTGGTCAGCGAACTGCCCGATGCCCGCCTTCGCCTCGTCTCGAACGCCGGCCACCACCTTCCGGGGCGCGCCCCCGGTGCGGTCGTCGAGGCGATAACAGGCTTCCTGGCAGGGATCGACGACAACATCGGGCTCAGCCGAACGCAACCGTAAGCTCCGCCCCCAGACCATTCAAAACCCCGATATCCCGAACGGTTGCCCGATTACTCACCCGGTCACCGCAATCTCAGCCGATCCCGGCGACCAGCCGCCCGTTTTCCAAGTAAACGCAGCGCCGCCTCCGGACAGCCGCCCGAACGCGCCGCCGTATCGGCCCTCGCAGCAGCTCAAACGCCTCATCAAGCGGTACAAGCCGGTACTCGGAAATCTCCTCCGCCTGCAACGTGATTTCCGCCAGCGTTGCTTCGCCAAAAACCCCGCAGTCAAACAGGAACCGCATCCCGCCCGGCCGCCCAGGCCGCCGAGGCCGGAAGTCAACGCACGCCAGCCGCCCGCCGGTCACCTCGAGCCCGCACTCTTCGCGCACCTCCCGCCGGCACGCATCCCAGGGTGTCTCCCCGTCCGCCTCCATGATCCCGCCGGGAATCGTCCATCCGGTCTTGTACGTCGGCTTGAGAATGAGCAGCCGCGCGGCCTCATCGAAGATCAACGCCCCGACAGAAGCAGGTATCGCGGGCGGTTCGAAATCGACCGGTTCACTCGCCACGGCCCGATCTTATGCAGAGGCATACTCGGTAGGTGAACACCCCAAAGCTCCGCTGTGGCATAGTGCTCCGTTCCGAAGAAGAAGACGCGTGCCAGGTCGTGGCCGGAGGCACGATCACCTCCGTTCGGTATGCACCGCAGTTCCCGGCTCCACGGCGAGAGCGAGTCCTCCCAGGTCACCTGGTAGCCATCGCCGAGAACGTCGACACCGCCGTGGTCGTCTGGCGCTGGTATGACGCGATCGTGCTGGACAGCGACCCAGACTTCGTCCGCCTGTGGGAACCGGCGCACGGCGAATCCACGGCCCAGCGCCGCCGGCCCCAGCAGCAGTACAGCCCGGGAACTCGCGCCTATCTGTCCGCTGGCCTGCCGGGCGCCGACTGGTGGGTAGCCGGCGCGGCCGTAGACCGGCCCGAGGACGCCGACGTCGAGCTAGGCGAGGTCGAGCGCCTCTATACCGCCCACGACATGTGGACCGCCGCGTTCGCCTAGCTCCGCTCCCCGCTAAACGAAGGCGCGTTGTATCGCCTGCCGCCCGACTGCGCTGCTCGCGAGGTACCCGTAGGTCCCCCTGTCGCGCAGCTCGATCGCCGCCTCGGCCAGCGCCCCGAGCGCCGCGAACGCGAACGCGCCCCCCACCGAGACCCGGCTGACGCCGACCGAGGCCAGTTCGGCAACGGACGGCGCCCCCGCGAAGGCGAGCACGTTCACCGGCCGGTCCAGCTCCGCGACCACCAGCCGGATGTCCGCCAGGCTGGTCAGCCCTGGCGCGTACAGCACGTCGGCGCCCGCCGCCTGGTACGTCTGCAACCGGACGATCGTGTCCGTCAGATCCGGCCGCCCGTGCAGGTAGTTCTCGGCGCGGGCGGTCAGCACTAGGCGCACCGGCCCCGAGTGCGCCGCGTCGGCGGCGGCCGCGACCCGCTCAGTCGCCTCTCCGAGGTGGAAAATCGGCTCGTTCTCGTCGCCGGTGGAGTCCTCAAGCGAGCACCCCGCCAGCCCGGTCTCCCCGGCCAGGGCGACGGTCCGCGCGACGCCGGCCGCGTTGTCGGCGAAGCAGTTCTCCAGGTCAGCGGAGACCGGCAGTTCGGTCGCCGCGACGACCGCGGCGGCGTGCGCCAGCGCCTCGTCGCGGCTCACCGAGCCGTCCAGCCTCCCCAGCGTCGCGGCGTATCCGGAACTGGTGGTGGCGAGCGCCTGAAAGCCCAGCGATGCGAGCACTCTCGCGGATCCCTGGTCCCATGGGTTCGGCAGCAATAGCGGGTTTCCCGGGCGGTGCAGCTCAAGGAACAGCGCCGCCTTCTCGCTCTGGCTTGTCATAGCTCAGAACGTACAGCTAGCTCCATCGGGAGGCTTCGCTCAGGCCCGGGTCATGGCATTGCACCGTCAGTGCACTATGCTGCACTGGTGGACGACACTGCCAGGGCGCTAGCCGCGGCCATCGGCGCCCGGGTGAAGCAGGAGCGGCAGACGCGCCGCTGGACCCTGGATCAGCTGGCAGAAGCGGCCGGCGTCAGCCGCCGCATGCTGGTCAGCGTCGAGCAGGGCGCGGTCAACCCGAGCGTGGGTACCCTGCTGCGCATTAGCGACGCGCTCGGCGTCGGCCTGCCGTCGCTGGTCGAGCCGCCCGCGCGCAAGACGGTCAAGATCACCAGGCGCGGCGAGGGCGCCGTCCTGTGGACCGGCGACTCCGGCGGCCGCGGCGTCCTGGTCGCCGGCACCGAACCGCCGGAGGTGGTCGAACTGTGGGACTGGACGCTGGCGCCGGGGGACCGTCACGAGAGCGAGGCCCACTCGCCCGGAACCAGGGAGCTGCTGCAGGTTCAGGAGGGCACGCTGCAGGTCGAGGCCGCGGGCCAGGCGTTCACGCTCGACGCGGGCGACGCGCTCGCGTTCCCCGGCGACGCCCCCCACTCCTACGCCAACCCGGGCCCACAGCCGGCCCGCTTCTCGCTGGCCGTCTTCGAGCCGGGCGTCGGCCCGGGAACCACACTGGAGCCTGCTCATGACTGACATTGACACCCTCGAGAAGTTCCTGGCACAAACCTCAATTGACCCGAACGTATCCGCGCTCCGCCCGGACTACCGCGTCCTGCTGCTGGCCGTGGACGGCCTTACCCCAGGCCCGAGCGACGACAACAGCGATGCCTTTCTCCAGGCAGCTGAGACCAAGGCCCGCGAAGCGCTGGCCGGCCGCCCGCCGGAAGAGCTGCCGCACGTGGCCTCCTGGCGGGAGGCGTACCGGGCGTTCGGTGCCAAGCCGCAGCGCACCCGCAACAGCCTGGAGGCACTGCTGCGCCGAGTCGAGGACGGCCTGCCCCGGGTCAACCGGCTCACCGACTGCTATAACGCGGTCTCCATGCTGCACCAGATCCCCCTCGGCGGCGAGGACCTCGCCCGCTACGCGAGCTCACCACGGCTCATCCGCGCTGACGGCACCGAACCCTTCGACACGGTCGCCGGCGGCGAGACGGTCATCGAGCACCCCGAGCCCGGCGAGGTGGTGTGGTGCGACAGCGAGGGCGTGACCTGCAGGCGCTGGAACTGGCGGCAGGGCCGCCGCACCCAGCTGCGCGAGGACACCACCACGGCGCTGTTCATCTTCGACGCGCTTGACCCGATGACCGACGAAGCCGTGCACGCCGCCGCCGACGACCTGGTCGCCCACCTGACCTCGTTCGGACCCAGCGTCGCGGTCACCCGTCGCCTGATCGCGGGCAATCCGTGAGCCTTGGCAGCACCCGTGTCCCGCCTTGGCTGCTGGCCGTCGCGGCGATGTCGACGGTCCAGCTTGGCTCCGCGCTCTCCGTGGGGCTGATCAAGTCCGACGGCCCGGCCGGAACCGCCTGGCTGAGACTCAGCATCGGCGCACTGATCTTCCTCGCCGTGGCCCGTCCGCCGTTGCGCTCGATTCGCCGTCGCGATGTGCCTGCGCTGCTCGGCCTCGGCGTCACGACCGGGCTGCAGACCATCGCGTTCCTCGCCGCGATCGACCGCATACCGCTCGGCACCTGCGTCGCGATCGAGTTCCTCGGCCCGCTGACCGTCGCCGCCGTGCGCAGCCACAGCACAAGGGCACTCGTCTGGCCCGCCCTCGCGCTGGCCGGCGTCGTGTTGCTGACCGAGCCCTGGCACGGCAGCTTCAATCCGGCGGGCGTCGGCCTCGCCGCCCTCTCGGGCGTCGGATGGGCCTCCTACATCCTGCTCACCCAGCAGGTCGGCGACCGCTTCGACGGCATCACCGGCCTGTCGCTCACCGTACCCATCGCCGCCCTCACCGCCGCGACGATGGGCGTACCGCAGGCGCTCGGCCACCTCTCGTTCGGCGCCATCGCCGCCGCGGCCGGGCTGGCACTGCTGCTGCCCGTCCTGCCGTATGCCCTGGAAATGCTCGCGCTGCGCGGGATGAAGCCGGCCGCCTTCGGCACCCTGATGGCACTCGAACCGGCCTTCGGCGTGCTGCTCGGACTGTTCGTGCTGCACCAGACGCCTGCACCGGCCCAGATCCTCGGCATCACCCTCGTCGTCATCGCCGGCGCCGCCGCCCAACGCGGCGGCCAGCGCCAGCACCCCGCTGCCGAATCAGCCGACGTGGACCTTAAGCCCTGTCCCGCGCCTCAGTGATCTCGCCTAGCCAGGTGCCAAGGACGGCTAGGTGCTGGGGGAGTGCCGTTTCTGGCTCGGCGATCTCGGGATGCCAGCGCTTCTCCCACTCGACCGAGACCCAGCCATGGTATGAACCCGCGGCCAGCAGGCCGAGCATGTCCCTGACGGGCACCTCTCCCTCGCCGAGCAGCACTAGCTGCCACCCGTCCGCCCGCTCGGCATCACGCCGTGCGTCCTTGACCTGCGCGAGCAGGATGCGCGGCCCGAGATTGGCCCACACGTCGGCGGCCCGCTCGCCTGCCCGGTGCGGATGGTGGCTATCCCACACGGCCCCGACGGCGGCGGAATCGACAAGCGCAAGCAACTCGGCGACCGTGGCCGAAGCGCAGAAGGCGTCGTGCGTCTCCACCCCGATGGCAACCCCGAGCCGCTCGGCGACCGGAACCGCCGCTTCGAGCACCTGAGCTGCCGCCGCAAGCCGGGCCCGCCGACCCGGACCGTCACCGGGCAGCGGCCCGCCGAAGACCCGGACAAGCGGCGCCTCCCACTCACTGGCCAGCTCAAGGAACCGGCGCAGCTCGGTCCCTGGCTCCTCGCCGGTGAGCTGAATGGAACTGTCGACCGCCACCGCGGGCAGCCCGGCCGCCGCGAGCGTCCGCTTCACCCGCGCACGATCCCCTGATCCCATCCCGGGATCGATCAGCTCGCCATCGATGAGCCGCAACTCGACGCCGTCGTATCCCCAGGAACGGCCAAGCGATACGGCCGTGGCCAGGTCGGCATCGGGGAACGCCAGGGTGCTGAAGGCAAGACGCGGACTGGTGATGACTGCCTCCCGTTACAAGACGCTAGCGACAGGCTAGTTGGCCGAACCCCCTGTCGCCCGGCCGGCCGACGTTTGCGTTACCGTGCGCAGGTGGAACTTTTGGTGATCGGCGGCAGCGGCTATCTCGGGCGTCAGGTCACGCGCCAGGCCCGGCTCGCAGGTCACAGCGTCGTCGCCACCTTCCGTACGAGCATGCCGCCAGAGCCCGGCGTGGACTGGCACAAGCTCGACATCCGTTCCCGCGACGACGTCAGGGCGCTCGCGCTCCGCGCCCGCCCAGACGCGATCATCAATGCCGCCTACCTGCAGTCGGACTGGGCGACCACCGCCGACGGCGGCATGCACGTCGCGCTCGCCGCCGCCGCGACGGGCGCACGACTGGTGCATGTGTCAAGCGACGCGGTCTTCTCCGGCATCGCGCCCAGCTACGACGAGAGCAGCCCGCCCGATCCCGTCTCGCCATACGGTGCCGCCAAGGCGGCGGCCGAGACAGCGATCAAGGGCATCGCCCCGGCCGCCGTCATAGCCAGGACCTCACTGATTGTCGGCGACGGCGACTCCAAGCACGAGAGGTTCGTCCACGCGCTGGCGGCGGGCAGCACGTCGGGCGCCCTGTTCACCGACGAGGTGCGGTGCCCAATCCACGTCACCGACCTGGCCGCGGCACTGCTCGAGTTCGCGGCCGCACCGTATGCGGGGATCTGCCATGCCGCAGGCGCCGACGCGATCAGCCGTTGCGAACTCGGCCTGCTCATAGCGGCGCGAGACGGCCTGGACCAGGCCGCGATCCCCGGCGCCCCGCGCGCCCCCGGCACCCTGCCGCACCCGCTCGACGTGCGGCTGGACAGCACCAGGACCCAGGCGCGACTAGCGACCCGGCTGCGCGGGGCACGCGAGTTCCTCGCGCCCGCGCCATCGTTATTTTGTCGAAAACCGGAATTTCGTACATCTCAGCTGGTGTTCAGGCGGCGGACCTCGGCGGCGATGGCCGCGACGTCGACCGGTCCGGTTGTGTCCACGGTGATCAGCGGGCCGATGCCGACCGGCTGGTCATATTTGTCCATCGCGGACAGCGGCAGCGTCCCCCGGTGGACCTCGTGCCTCGACCGTGCGTTGTACCGGGCGTGAGCGACCGCGGCGGGGCACGCGCAGTGCACCTCGACCGTCCGGTCGCCCAGGCCGCGCAGCTGGCCCAGCGCCTCATCGTTGTGCGGGTCGAAGTTGGCCTCGATCACCATGTCGCCCGCGCTAGCCGCGAGCGTCCACAGCACCGCAAACGACGCGGCGCCCAGCCGCCGCGACCAGGCCAGGTCGATCTCCGGCCTCCCAGAGATATACACAATCCGGCCCACGCCAGCCAGACTGGCACAGCCTTTGCCAGGCCTCCCGCCCCACCAGCCCGATCGGCGTGGGTGATCATCCGCTCGGCGCCAGCCACCGGGTGCCGATCTGGCCGTACTTAATGCGGCCTACCAGGCGGACGCACAAAGTCTCCGGCGTGTGCCTGGCGCCGCGATCAGGTCGACGGTGAGCGGAAGCAGCGCGTCGATGGTGCGGGCGGCCAGCGCCGCGTCCAGCCGCTCGTCGAATTCGGCCAGGTTGAGGCGACCGTCGGCGACGGCGGCGCGCAGCAGTTCGATGACCCGGTCGCGGTCCGCGTCGGACGCGAGCAGCGCGGCTGAGCGGGGCGGATCTTCCGGCATCCGGCCTCCTCGGCGGCGTGGGGACCGCACCACCCTGTAGCGCAACTCGGCGGCCATCAACGACGAGTGCGCCGACCCGGTGCCGCGTCGCGCCGGAATGTCAGACCCTCGCAGTAGTATTCGATTAGTAACTGAAAGATGATCTTTCCTTCGAACGGGGGCGTTCATGGACTGGCAGGCAAGCGGCGACTGGCAGGGCGGCACGCCCGGCCATGACCCGAGCCTGCCCGAGGTGCTCGCCGCGTTCGAGCACGGCGGCGCGTGGGAGACGGCCGCGCCGTCCGCGGCGCTGGCGGCCGTCCTTGAGCGGGTAGCCGGGCCCGGCCGTCTTTATGCGGGCGCGGGCGCCGATGCGCTGGTCGGGATCGTGCGGCAGTGGGCGGCGGTCGAGTCGTGGGCGGCGGCGGGCATGCTGGGCGCGCTGCGCGCGATGATCCACGACGACGACACCGGCACCCCGGTGCTGGGCCGCCGCACCGACCTGCCGGGCGGGTGGGACGACTCGCTGACCTACGAGATCGCCGCGGCCTTGGCGATGGGGCCGCAGTCGGCGGCCAACCTCGCGAACCTCGCCTGGACGCTCGGGATGCGGCTGCCCGGCATCGGACGGCTGCTGGCCGGGGGGATCCTCACCCGGTCGAAGGCGCGGCTGGTCGCGCAGGTCTTCGAGCCGCTGGATGAGGATGAGGCGGCCCGCGCCGAGGCGCTGATCGCAGGGGAGCTGGACGGCAAGACCTACCCGCAGGTCGAGCGCATCGCCTGGCGGGCCGCCCTCGCCGTGGCCCCCGACGTGGCCGAGCGGCGGCGGTCGAAGGCCGAGCGCCAGGCGCGGGTGACGGTGTTCCGTGAGCAGGCCGGCACGGTCGGCCTGTCCGGCCGTGACCTCCCGGCCGCCGAGGCGCTGGCCGGGCACGCGAACGTGGCAGCCCGCGCCGCCGTGTACGCGGCGTCCGGGGCCTTCCCCGGCCAGGACACCAGCCGCCTGCAGGCGCAGGCGTATCTCGACCTTCTCGGCGGGGTGCCCGCAACGGACCGGATCGCATTCGCCGCCGCCGGTTCGGAGCCGCCCGACGACCCAGGCCCGGACGAGGTCGGTCCCGGCGACGGAGGCCCGTCCGGCGGCGACGACGGCGACGGCCACGAACCGGGCCTCGACGGCGACCGCTATGACGATCCCGCCGACGAATCGGACGATGCCATCCCCGATCCCGACCACGATGACGACCTCCCCGGTCCCGATGACAATGACGACTTCCCCGATCTAGGCGGCGATGGCGGCGATGGTCCGGGCGAGCAGGAAGTTCCTGAACCGCCGTCCCCGCCACTGGCCGAGGTGACGGTCCCGCTGGCCACCCTCCAAGGCAAGGCGGAACGCGTCGGCGACAACCGGTTGCTCGGCCCCCTCGACCCAGCACTTGCCCGCCAGCTGGCCGCCGCAGCCGTTAACTCCCCGCACTCCCGCTGGGAAATCACCATCGTGGACGAGCACGGCTACGCGACCGGCCACGGCATCGCCCGCCCCGCCCGCGGCCGACCCGGCAGGCCACAGCCGCCAGTGCCCGGGCCGCGGCCCGCCCCGGGCACGCTGCCCGCACGGGTCACCATCACCATCACCGAGACCTTCCTGCAGCGAGTGAAAACCGAGACGGCCGAGCCAAGGTCCGGCGCACCGCCGGGCGACTGGGAACTGACCCCTAGCAAACCGGGCAGCTGGGCACTAACCCTGCCCGGCGGCCTGGTGCTGGCCGTGCGGTTCGACGTGGTGCCCACGCATACTTGCGACCACCGCTACCAGACCAGCGCCTACCAGCCGGGCGACCGGCTGCGCCGCCTGGTCCAGGTAAGAGACCACGAGTGCACGTTCCCGACCTGCTCCCGCGCCGCCCGCGAGTCGGATTTCGAGCACGCAATCCCGTACGACAAGGGCGGCACCACCGACGCGTGCAACGCCGGCGCCCGCAGCAGACGCTGCCATCAGGTCAAGCAAACCGAAGGCTGGACCGTCACCCAGCCCAAGCCCGGCTGGCACCAATGGACCACTCCCACCGGCCGCACCTACACCCAGGAACCCTGGCGATACATCGCATAGCTACGGCGCGACGTGGAAGAATACGGCCATGAGCGGTGACACGCCGATCACGCTCGCGGACGATGACCCAATGGCCGCCCGTTTTGTCCTGGCGATCAGAACCGGAAATACCGCCGCCATCAGGCACCTGCTCAAGGACAATCCGCGGCTCGCACAAGCGCGGATCAGCGCGCGAGGCGTCACCAGGACGTCCCTGCACATCGTCACCGATTGGCCCGGCTACTTTCCACAAGGCCCGCAGATGGCCAGTCTGCTGATCACCGCGGGCGCCGAAGTGGACGCGGTAAGCACGCCCGACCCCCCGGAAACGCCGCTGCACTGGGCCGCGAGCAGCGACGATGTCGACGTGGCCGAAGTGCTTATCGACGCTGGTGCCGACATGGAGAAGCCGCACGGATCGATCGGCACGCCGCTGGACAACGCCATCGGCTACTCCTGCTGGCACGTCGCCCGCCTGCTTGCCGCCCGCGGTGCCCGGATTGACAAGCTCTGGCACGCGGCGCCGCTCGGGATGCTCACCCGCCTGGAGGAACTCCTCGCGGAAGATCCCACAGAAGACGAGATATCCCAGGCGTTCTGGCACGCCTGCGCCGGGGGCCAGCGCCGGGCGGCCGAACTCCTCCTGGACGAAGGGGCCAGCCTGGACTGGATCCCCGACTACGCGCAGGGCACGCCACTGGACGCCGCAAGCTCCCTGGGCACCCGCCAGGAGAACGTCATCACCTGGCTTCGCGAAATCGGCGCCCCCGCAACACGCAAGCCCGGCGAAGCGACCAAGCCCGGCGAGGCAACGAAGCCCAGCCAGCCGCCGTCGTTATGTCCTGAATATCGAATTCATTCCCAAGGCCGGGCGCAAATCCACGATAAGTTAACCCCCGCCGCGATCAGCTGACGCGGGCCGCGATGGTCCGTGCGCAGGCCAGGGACTCGGTATGCGTCGTGTCCACCTCGAGGTCGTAGGACACTCCTGCATGTACCACGTTCGCCTGCGACACTGCCATCCCCGGGATGCGGTCTCCGCGGGCGGTCTCACGTGCTGCGACGACCGCGCTGTCACACCTGACGCCGACCCACAGCACGCCCAGTCCGGCCACGGCCTTCTGCCACCGCTGCTGGGACGCTGCCCCGCTGAGGAAGATGTCGTCGATGATGATCCTGGCGCCCGCGCGGGCCATCGCCGCGATGCCGCCCATCCAGGCCGCCTCGAGCGCCCGGAAATCCGACCCGATCCTCACCCCGCCATCGTCGGCGAGCACGAGCCCTCCGTCCGAGCTCTGCATCCTCGCCGGCAGGGCGTCGATGAACGAGTCGATTCCGTACGCCAGCCACGGATCCGCCAGCACATCCTGCAGGCACCGGACGATCCTGGACTTCCCCGAGCTGGAACCGCCGTTAAGGATGATCATCTGAGTCGTCACGGCGCCACGATAAATCAAAATGGATATCCCGAACGGGTTCGGCCGTCCCCCCGCCGCACAGCGACGACTTTAGATCCGGAAAACCATTCGGGATTTCCCCAGCCGCCGGCGTACAATCTTCGATCCTATGCGCGCGACGGCCCGGGTGTACTGGCGGCTCCTGGTGGCCGGTTTCCGCCGTCAGTCGGCGTACCGCCTCGCCGCGCTCGGCGGCCTCGTCGCCAACCTGACGTTCGGCCTGCTGAAGGTGGCGATCCTGTTCGCCACCCTTAGGGCCGCGGGCGGGACGCTGCACGGCTACACCACAGAATCGATGAGCACCTACGTGTGGCTCTCCCAGGGTCTGCTCGGCTCGGTCAACCTGAACGGCCGCACCGACCTGGCGCTGCGAGTCAAGGACGGCCAGGTCGCGGTGGACTTCCTGCGCCCCGTCGACCTGCAGGCTTCGACGCTCGCCACCGAGGCGGGCATGTCGCTCTTCGCCCTGATACCGCGCGGGCTGCCGTCGGTGCTCCTCGGCGCCGTGACGGTGGGGATCGCGATGCCCACGTCCCCGGTGTTCTACCTGCTCGGCACGGTCAGCGTGATCCTGGGCATCGTCATCTCCGCGGCGACGGTCTACCTGATCGCGGTGCTCGGCTTCTGGCTGATCGAGACCCGCGGCCTGCAGATCCTGTACATGCTCGCGTCCGGCTTCCTCGGCGGCCTGTATGTGCCGATCGCGCTGTTCCCGCAGTAGCTGCGGCTCCTGGCCACGGCGACGCAGCGCGCCTACCGGACAAGCTTCGCCCTCGACCTGGGCAGCTCGGCGCTTGTCGGCCTGGTAGAGCTGGCCGAGGTGTGGGTGCTGTTCAGCAACGTCACCACGCTCGGCGGGATGCGCTTCAACCAGATCCTGCTGGTGTTCGGCATGGCCGACCTGTCCTTCTCGCTGGCCGACCTGTCCTTCGGGCACCTCGACACGCTGCCCGACTACCTGCGGGCGGGCACGCTCGACGCCTTCTACCTGCGGCCGCAGCCGCTGCTGCTGCAGCTGATCACCAGCGACATCTCGCTGCGCCGCATAGCGAGGGCGGCGGTCGGCGGCGCGGCCCTCGGCATCGGCCTTGCCACCGCGGGCGCGCCGCCGGGACCGCGCACCGCGGCGCTGCTGGTCATCGCGGTTGTCAGCGGGTACGCGACGTTCGCCGGGCTGTTCGTATGGGCGGCAGGGCTGCAGTTCTTCCTGCTCGACGGCTCGGAGATGACCAACGCCTTCGTGTACGGCGGTCGCTACGCGGCCACCCAGCCCGCCTCGGTCTGGTCGCGGCCGCTCAAGCTCGTGTTCGGTTTCTTCTTCCCCATGGCCTTCACGGCCTACCTGCCGGCGGTGACCATGCTCGGCCTGCCAGGCTCGGAATGGCTGCCGGCCTGGCTCGGCTGGTGCGCACCGGTCGCCGCGGTCTGGTCGTGGGCGATGGGGCTGCTGTGCTGGCGTTGGGGAGTGCGTCACTACCAGGGAGGCGGCGGATGAACAGCGTGTTCAACGGCGGGGCGATCATCGAGACGGACGGGCTCACCCGCGAGTTCCGCATCCGCGATGGGCGGCGCAGGCGGCTGCTCACCGCGGTCGACGGCCTCACCGTGCGGATCGAGCCGGGTGCGGCCGTCGGCTACATCGGCGCGAACGGCGCGGGGAAGTCCACCACGATCAAGATGCTCACCGGCATCCTGGTGCCCACCGCGGGCAGCGTGCGGACCTGCGGGCTGCGCCCGGTCCCTGACAGGCGCCGGCTGGCGCGGCAGGTCGGGGTGGTGTTCGGCCAGCGCTCACAGCTCTGGTGGGACCTGCCGGTGCGCGAGTCGTTCCGCATCCTGGCCGCGATCCACGCGCTGACCAGGGCCGAGGAGGCAGAACGCACCGCGGAACTCGTCGAGCAGCTCGAGCTCGGCGGCTTCCTCTCTGTTCCGGTCCGCCAGCTCTCCCTGGGCCAGCGGATGCGCGCCGAGGTCGCCGCCGCCCTGCTGCACTCGCCGCGCCTGGTCATACTTGACGAGCCGACCATCGGCCTCGACGTGCTGTCCAAGCAGCGGCTACGCGAATTCCTGATCAGCGAGCGTCAGCTGCACGGCACCACCCTGCTGCTCACCACCCACGACATGGGCGACGTGGAGCGGCTGTGCGACCGGATCCTCGTCATCGACCACGGCAGGCTCGCCTACGACGGTGACCTGCTGGGCCTGTCACGGACCGTCGGCGCCCAGCGGGTGCTGGTGGTCGACCTGGTCGCGCCCGGGCCCGACCTCATCGGCCTGGACGGCGCCATGCACCTGTCCTCAGAAGGCGGCGGACTGCGCCAGCGCCTCGCCTTCGACGCCGAGCAGACCACGGCCCTGAAGGTGCTAGCCGCTGTATCAGGAAAGGCCGAGGTCCTCGACCTGACGGTCGAGGAACCCGACATCGAAGACGTAGTCCGCCGCATCTACGCCGAGAGCCGCTAACCCCCACGAGCCAGAAATGCCAGGAAAACTGTAACGGAATAACCCCAGCCCCAGTCGTCACTCTGTTCCCGCGGTCCGTACCGCCCGCACCAGCGGAAGAGCGGCGAACGCCCCGCAGACCAGCGTCGCCGCGATCGCGGCGAGCGTCACGAACACCGCGTGCCCCGAGACGACCGCCGCACCGCCCGGCCGCGCGTCAAGCGTCAGGAACAGGCTCCCGAACACCGCCACGCCTACCGCCTGGCTCAGCTGCATCGCCGTGGTCAGCAGCCCGCTCGCGTCGGCCGCCTGGTGCAGCGGCACCCGCACCAGCGCCTGCGTGACGAGCGGGCTGAAGGCGACCGCGAGGAACCCGCCGATCAGCACGAGCGACACCTGCAGCAGGCCGCCGCCTGACCCGCCGCCGCGCAGCAGGGCGGCGAGCGACAGGTACCCGCAGGCCGCGACGGCCGCGCCGCACACCGTCAGCAGCGGATGCCACGAGGCGGGCAATCGCCGCCAGAAGTACCCGCACAGGCCGAACGCCGCCGCGCACGGCGCGCAGGTCAGCCCGGCCCGCAGCGCGCTGTCGCCGAGCCCCGCCTGCAGGTGAATCGCGAAGCTGAACAGGAACCCGCCGTAGGTGACCATGAGCAGCGTCATCGTGGCGAGCCCGGGCAGCAGCCCGGGGGAGCGGAACACCGACAGCGACAGCAGCGGGTGGCCGCCGCGCGAAGCCACCAACCGTTCGGTGTAAAGAAAGACGGGAACCAGCGCCAACCCCAGGCCGATGCACGCGAGCGACCACGCGGGCCAGTGCTCCTGGTGCCCCAGCATCAACGGCAGCACCACCAGGCACACCGCCGGCACGGCCACCAGCAGGCCGGGCAGGTCGAGCCGCTTGCTCCGGCTCGGCACGTCTGCCTCCATCACGCGCGGCAGCACCAGCAGTACCGCCAGCCCGATCGGCACGTTGACCAGGAATACCGGCCGCCACGACTCGCCGAACAGGTCGGCCGTCACCAGCACGCCGCCGATCACCTGCCCGGCGACGAAGCCGGACGACAGCACCGCGGTGTAGGCGCTCAGCGCCCTGGCGCGCGCGGCCCCGGAGAATCGCAGCTGGATCACGGTCATGATCTGCGGCATCATCGCCGCCGCCCCCGCGCCCTGCACGAACCTGGCCGCGATAAGCACGCCGATGTCCGGCGCGAGCCCGCACAGCAGCGAGGCCAGGGTGAACCCAGCGACACCCAGCAGGAACATCCGCCGCCGGCCGAACAGGTCTCCCAGCCGCGCCCCGGTGATTAGCAGCATCGCGTAGCTCACGGTGTAACCGGCGATGACCAGTTGCAGCTCCGCACCGGAGGCGTGCAGCGACCGCCCGATCGTCGGCATCGCCACATTGACCACAGTCACGTCGAGCAACGCCATGAACTGCCCGCACAACAGCACGATGAGCATCACCCAGCGCGCCCGGTCGCGCGCCTCGCCGCCGAACGTGACGACGTCCTCGGAAATAGCTGTCATGCAACCCAGCATCGCGGCGGCCTGGCCGGCAATCAGAGAGCCCGCTGATCATGGTGCTGCCAGTAACAGGATGATCCCGAACGGGTTCGTCTTACTCCGGTCGCCAGGGTGTGCGACACATTCATAGGGGTTCTGGATCGTAGCTGGCTGTCGGCCTAGTCTGAGTGTTGTCATTACTCAGATTGGAGGCTGTGGTGCCGGAGGAACCCGATGAGCTGCCGGAACTGGAACGGCGGCGAGCGGAGCTTTACCAGCAGCTTGCCCGGGTCGGGGACTTCCGGCCCGGGTCGCTGAACGAGGTGCGCCGTAAGTGCGGGAAGCCGAACTGCGCCTGCGCGGCGCCTGGTCACCCGGGTCACGGCCCGCAGTACAACCTGACCCGGCGGGTGGAGGGCCGGACGCAGACCCGGCACCTGCGGCCGGGCCCGGAACTGGACAAGATCCGGCGTGAGGCAGCGGCCTACCAGCGGTTCCGTGACCTGGTCGGGCAGGTCACGGAGGTAAACGAGGCGATCTGCGACGCGCGCCCGGTGGCTCCGCCAGGCGAGGCCGGCGATGAGGACCCCTCCGCGACGGGAGGGGAAAAGGGGGGCTCCTGAAGGAGCTCGCGGACGAGCGGGCCGCCGAGATCACGCGGCTGGCGGGGGAAGCCGCCCGGGCGCTGGGCTGCGGAGATGCCGGCCTGGAGGCCGCGGAGACGGTGATCCGGGCCGGGATGCTCAAGGTCGGGGCCGGCATGCTCGGGGAGCTGCTGTCTGCCGACCGGGGTCACCGCGGCCCCCGGGTGCCGTGCGGGAACGGCCACCGGGCGGAATTCATCTCCTACCGGGAAAAGGTCATCGACACGGTGCTGGGCCCGGTCACGCTGAACCGCGCCTGGTATCACTGCGCGGAGTGCAAGCACGGCCTGGCGCCGCGCGACGCCGAACTCGGCGTGGCCGGCGCTTCCCTGTCCCCGGGCCTGACCGCGATGAACGACAAGGCCGCAGCGGCAGGGCCATTCGCCGGGGCAGCCGCCATGCTGGAAGACCTGGCCGGGATACGCCTGACCGTCAAGCGCACCGAGCGCGCTGCCGAGGCCAGCGGCGCCGCGCACGCAGCGCGGGACCGCGAGCGGGCGGCGCTGACCGCCGCCCGCAAGCTGGTCCCGCTGCCGCTGCGGCCGGCCCCGGACATGCTCTACGGCGTGATCGACGGCACCGGCGTCCCGATGACTGCCAGGGAGACGGCGGGCCGGGAAGGCAGGGGCGAAGACGGCCGCGCCCGCACCCGCGAGGTCAAGCTCGCCGTCTTTTTCAACCAGTCGGAACTCAGCGACGAGGGCTACCCGGTCCGGGACCGGGCCTCCTCCAGCTACATCGCCAGCTTCGAGACCGCGAGCGCCTTCGCCGGCCTGGTGAAAGCAGAAGGGATCCGCCGCGGCGCCGACCACGTCCGGCAGCTGACCTTCATCGGTGACGGCGCCGCCTGGATCTGGAATCTCGTAACCGGTACGTTCCCCGCGGCCACCCAGATCGTCGACCTTTACCATGCCCGCGAGCACCTGCACAGCCTGGCACGGTCCCTGGAGTTCATGCTGCTGGACCACTACGGCGAATGGCTGGAAGCCCGGCTCGAAGACCTCGACTACGGCTACATCGACGGCATCGAGGCTGCCGTCCGCGAGTTCCCCCTCGAAGGAACCAAGAAAACCGAGGCCGACAAGGAACTCGGGTACTTCCTCAACAACGCCCCCCGGATGCGCTACAAGTGGTTCCGGCAGTGCGGCCTGTTCGTCGGCTCCGGAGTCGTCGAGGCCGGCTGCAAGACCATCGTCGGCCAGCGCCTCAAACAGGCAGGAATGCACTGGACCACCAGCGGCGCAGACTCCATCATCACCCTGCGCTGCCGCGAGGCCAGCAGCAAGTGGGAAGCCATCTGCAACACTCCCGACACTCAGACGCGAACCGCCTAACCAGCCCAGGCCCGAAGATGATCTTGGCTACCTACAAAATTGGCGCACACCCCGGTCGCCAGCGCTTTTCCCCGAATGTCAGAGGCGGCGGTTACGGTGGTCTTTGAGCCTTGCGACGGAGATCGGCGGACGGAGGGAAGCACCGCGTGGTCGCCTTCGAACCGAAGGGAGCGCCGCCCGTATCGGAGCTGCGGCGCGCCGAGCTCGGGCAGTTCCTGAAAACACGCCGGGCGCGGCTGTCACCCGAGGACTTCGGCATGCCCGCCGGGCTGCGGCGGCGCACACCGGGGCTGCGCCGCGAGGAGCTCGCGCTGCTCGCCGGGGTGGGCGTCAGCTGGTACACCTGGCTTGAGCAGGGCCGCGAGATCAACGTGAGCATCCAGGTGCTCGACGCGCTCGCCCGCACCCTCCGCCTCGACCACGCCGAGCGCTGGCACATGTACGTGCTGGCCGAGGCGGTCCCGGTGTCCGTCACCTCGGGACGCTGCCCGGTCACTGAGCCCATCAGGGAGATCCTCGACGCGCTCGACCCGCTGCCCGCCGTGGTGACCAACGCGCGCTCCGACATCCTCGCCAAGAACGACGCTCACACCGACCTGTTCCGTTACTGGCACTCGCTGCCGTGCATCCACCAGAACACGCTGTGGTGCGTGCTCACCGAGCCCACCGCGCGGGAGAAGTTCCCGCAGTACGACGAGGAGGTCCCCTACCGCGTCGCCCGCTTCCGCGCGAACTACGCCAGGCACGTCGGCGACAAGGACTGGGAGGAAGACATCCGCCGCCTGTCCAGCCTGAGCAGCGACTTCGCCGAGCTGTGGGCACGCCACGAGGTCGCCGAGTACCAGCCGCGCGCGTGGACCTTCATCCACCCTGCCGCCGGCCCGCTGACTTTCACCACCAGCGAGCTCCAGGTCCCCGCCCCCCAAGATGGCCGCATCACCGTTTACACCCCGGCGGACGACGAGACAAGAAAGCTCCTGCCCCTCACCCGCGACTAGCTTCGCTGCTGTGGCCAAGGATCAGATCGAAGTCACAGGTGATGTCCCGGGGACCGATGTTCTCGTCCGACTGGATTCGCTCGATCAGGGCATCGACCGCTGCCTGCGCCATCTGCTCCAGGTCGGGCGCCACGGTCGTGAGCGTCGGCACCCGGTAGCGGGCTTCTTCGAGGCCGTCGAAGCCGGCCAGGCCCATGTCTTCTGGCACCCGAAGCCCGGCCGCATGCAGCGCCGACAAGGCGCCGAAGGCCAGCACATCCGCCAGGCAGTAGACGGCGTCCGGCGGCTGGAGCAGCTCGAGCAGTGACGCCATGCACTGGGCGCCCGCCGCCCGGCTGTAGGGAGTTTGCCGCAGCACCGGCGCCAGGCTCGCGTCGGCCTCGATGCCCGCCTCCTTCAGCGCCCGCCGGTAACCATCGATGCGCTGCACGGCGGTGACATCAGGCACGTCGTCCTGCCGTCCGATAATGGCGATCCTGCGGTAACCCCGGCCGATCAGGTGCGCCGTGACCTGGCGGGAGGCTTCCATGTTGTCCACGCTGACCTGGTCGCAGGCGAAACCGGGCTCACGCTGGCCAAGCAGGACCAGCGGCAGGGGGAGGTCCCGGCCCGCCAGTTGCCGCTGATCGAGAAGCAGCGGCGCGATGATGACGCCCTCGATCATCGGGTCGCTCATTCCCTCGATAGCGTCCAGCTCGGCCTCCGCGCTGCCGCCGGTCTGCTCGATGAACACGTTGTAGCCCCGATCGCGTGCCGCCGTGATCGTTGCCGCTGCCACGTCGGCGAAGTAAGGGTTGCGCAGGTCGGGGAGTGCCAGGGCGATCACCCGGCTGTGCCCGCTGCGCAGGCGCCGCGCCGACAGATTCGGCCGGTACCCGAGCTCCTCGATGGCCTGGCGCACGCGGTCCGCGGTCTGCGGTGAAACCTTCCCCCCGACGTTGTGGACGACGTTCGAGACGGTCTTGATCGAGACGCCAGCCCGGGCGGCGACGTCGCGGAGCGTGACAGTTGGCACTCTGCCTCCGGTGTCAGCAGGTGGATAAGAAAGCCTTGACAGGTGAATCGAGGATCAGGTACATACTACAGGTATAACGTTGAACCTCAAGCAAGGGAGAACGTCAGGCCAGTTACTACAAGGAAAACTTCGAGTTATTTCGGCGGCGATCCTAGACGGGACGCCAGCGATCGTCTAGGCCCCGGCTTGCCCGGTTCCTAGATAACGCCTAGTGGTACCGCCATGCCACGGGGTTACGGACAACTCTCTGTCCGATGATTCCATGCCAGTGAGTCCATCCGGCCTGGCTATCACCCCTTTCTCACTCTCACTTACTCCGTGGCTGAAACGCGCCCTCAGCCGTTTCCCTCACATCTCAGCACGCGGGTGCTGCACGAACAGGAGCCTATTATGACCCAGATATTCATCGATCCGCGCCGCAAACTCGGGGCGCTGGATCGGAGAATATTCGGTGGCTTTGTTGAGCACCTGGGACGGTGCATTTACGGTGGCCTCTACGACGAGGGTTCTGCCCTTTCCGACGAGCGCGGATTCCGTACAGACGTCCTCGGGCTCCTGCGCGACCTGCGACTCAGCGTGCTGCGCTGGCCTGGCGGCAACTTCGTGTCCAATTACCACTGGGAAGACGGAGTAGGGCCTCGCGGCGGCCGGCCGGTGCGTTCTGAGCTTGCCTGGAGCGGTACTGAGTCCAACCAGTTCGGTACCGATGAGTTCATGGACTACTGCGCCGCCCTCGGAGCCGAGCCGTACATCTGCTTCAACATGGGAACGGGCGACCTGAAAGAGGCCCTGGCGTGGGTGGAGTACTGCAACGGGCAGCGCGCGACCTACTGGGCGGCCCGGCGCCGGGCCAACGGCCACGAGGGAGCCTACGGCGTCCAGTGGTGGGGCCTGGGCAATGAGGTCTACGGCGAATGGCAGATCGGCGCGATGTCGGCCGAGGAGTACATCGCCGAGGCGACCCGGTGGGCCCGGGCGATCAAGCTCGTCGACCCGTCGGCCCGGCTGGTCTCCTGCGGCGAGCTCGGCTGGACGGACTGGGACAGGAAGGTCATCGACGCACTCGCGCCGCTAGTCGACCTGCACTCGATCCACCTGTACTCGGGGTCGGAGGACTACTGGTGCAATGTCCTCGCACCGCACAACGCGGAGCGGGCGATCTCGGTGGCGAGCGGCCTGCTGCGCCGCGCGGCCTACAACCACGGCCTGTCCCGTGCGCCGCGCCTGGTCTACGACGAGTGGAACGTCTGGTACCGGAGCATGACCGGCGCGCTCGAAGAGCGGTTCAACTTCTCCGACGCGCTGGCGGTCGGAACGTATCTCAATATCTTCGTCCGCAACTGCGAGTGGGTGGCCATGGCCAACCTCGCGCAGATGGTCAACGCGATCGCCCCCGTCGTCACTACCCCGGACGGGGCGGTCGTGCAGCCCATCTACTACCCGTTCCTGCTGCACTCGCAGTCCCATCTCGCCGTCGCGCTCGATGCCCTGGTCGTTGGCGAGCAGGTGCCCGCGCCCGCCCCCGCGGGCCGGTGGCCGTACCCCCTCGACGATCTGGGCCCCTTCAACCTGATCGATGCCGCGGTGACCACCGACGAACCAGGCTCCCGGCTCGCGATGACGGTGGTCAACCGCTCCGAGCACGCCGAGAGGGTCGAAATCCGGCTCAGCGAGTGGAAGTTCACCGGAACGGCGCGGGCGCGATACGTGACCGCGAGCGATGATCCCTCGCCCGTTCCCGGCGTGCAGAGTGCGGCGCTGAGTGAGTTCACCGAGTCCCCGGCCGGGGAGGTCCTCGTCCTGGACATGCCGCCGAGCTCCTTCGCCTCTGTCGAAGTGCCGGTCGGCGCATGATGGGCCAGAACCGGTCAGCAACGGCGGCGCTTGCGGTGGTCGACCCGGCCGTGGAGCTGGGGGAAATCGACCGCCGGCTGTTCGGCAGCTTCGTCGAGCATCTCGGCCGGTGCGTCTACGGCGGCATCTACGAGCCCGGCCATCCGGCGGCGGACGCGGACGGCAACCGCCTCGACGTCGCCGAGCTAGTCAGGGAACTAGGCACAACGGTCGTGCGCTACCCGGGCGGCAATTTCGCCTCGAACTATGACTGGGAGGACGGTGTCGGGCCGGTCGAGGACCGTCCGTCGCGGCTCGATCTCGCCTGGCGGAGCGTCGAGCGCAACACCTTCGGCCTCGGTGAGATGGCCCACTGGCTCGACCTGGTCGGCGCCGAAATGATGTACACCGTCAACCTGGGCACCCGCAGCATCGCGGAGGCAAGGAACCTCATCGAGTATGCCAACTTCGGGTCAGGGACCGCCTTTTCAGATCTTCGCATCCGCCATGGCGCCAAGGAACCGTACGGCATCAAGACCTGGTGCCTGGGCAACGAGATGGACGGGCCCTGGCAGGTCGGCCACCGCAGCGCCGGCTCCTACGGCGAACTCGCCGCCCAGGCGGCCACTGTCATGAAGCGGGTGGATCCGAGTATCGAGCTCGCGGTCTCCGGCAGCTCGCAGCACAAGATGCCCAGCTTCCCTGCCTGGGACGCCGAGGTGCTTGAGCGGACGTACGGGCTCGTAGACTACCTGTCCCTGCACGCCTACTACTGGCAGTACGGTGACGACCTGGCAAGTTACCTGTCGGCCTCGGCCGATCTGGACACATACCTGGATAAGGCGATCGCGGCCTGTGACTTCGTCCAGGCCAAGGCACGCGGAACCAAGCGGATCGACATCTCGCTCGACGAGTGGAACGTCTCGTTCACCGACGACTCCTGGCAGGACAGCGGGAAGTTCTGGACGCATGCCCCCGAGCTCATCGAGAACGTGTACTCCGCCACCGACGCCGTTGTCGTCGGCGGCCTGCTCAACTCGATCCTGCGGCACTGCCAGCGGGTCCGCATCGCCTGCATGTCGCTGCTCACCAACGTCAGCGCCCCGATCATGACGCAGACGGGCGGACCTGCCTGGCGCCAGGCGATCTTCTACCCCATGCGCGATGTCGCCCGGTTCGCCGGGGATGTCGTAGTGGCCACTGCCCTGTCCTGCGACACCATCCCCGCCAGCCGTTTCGGTGAGGTCCCGGCTCTGGACATCACGAGCACGGCGAACCGGGAGACCGGGGAGGTCACGATGTTCGCGGTCAACCGTGACCCGGTCGCCGCCCGCCCGCTCTTCGTCAGGCTGCGAGACATCGCCCCCGGCAGCACCGTGCACCACCGGGTACTCGGCGGAACTCCAGGCCAGCGCGAGGTCAACACCGCTGCCGAGCCCGGCCGGGTCCTGCCTAGGGAGGCAGAGCCTCCCACGCGTCAGCCAGACGGCTGGAGCTGCCTCCTGCCGCCGCAGTCGTGGAACGTGATCCGTGCCACCACGAGGGCACCGGGCATCGTCGGCTAACCCGGCCGCGGCGCCTACCGCAGGACCCGCAAGACCCCTCAGACCCCCTCAGACCCCCAAGACCAAGCGCTCCGTCTCCGATCCCCAAGGAGGGGTTATGAACAGACACCTACCGAGAAGAAAGCGCGGCTTGTCCACGGCGGTGATCGCCGCAGGGCTCTGCGCCCTGGCGGCCTCCGCCTGTTCCTCGTCGTCGTCCACCCAGGCGTCGGCGCCGCAGACCACCGTGGCCGACAGCGCGGCGGCGGCGACGGCCGGGTGCAGCAAGTCGGCTACGCCGATCACCTTCTGGGGCTGGGTTCCCGGCTTCGACACGATCGTGAAGGATTTCAACCAGACTCATCCGTCAATCTGCGTCAGCCTGCAGAATGTCGGGTCGGGAACCGTCGAGTACAACAAGCTGCTCCTAGACATCCGCGGCAACAAGGGGCTTCCCGACGTGGCCGAGGTCGAGTACTCGGCACTGCCGGAGCTCGAGATCACCAACTCCCTCGCCGACCTTAACCAGTACGGCGCGAAGAGCGTGGAAAGCCAGTTCTCGTCCGGCTTCTGGAGCCTGGTCAGTCACGACGGCGGCGTCTACGCCATCCCCGGCGACGCCGGGCCCATGGGCCTGTACGTCAACACCGCGTTCATGAAGAAGTACAACCTGGCCATCCCGACCACGTGGGCCCAGCTCGCGAGCGAGGCAGTCGCCCTGCACAAGGCGCACCCGGACGTCTACCTGACGAACTTCTCCGCCGTCAACACCGAGGGATACGACGCGCTGCTGTGGCAGGCAGGCGCCCGGCCCTTCTCCTGGTCGGGTACGACCGCGACGTTCGACTACACCTCGCCGGCCGCGAACAAGGTCGCCTCCTACTGGCAGAGCCTGCTCGACTCCCACTCCATCGACACCCTCGCCTTCGGCCCGGCGCTTTTCAAGGCGATGAACACCGACACCGTCGGCATCGGCGTCTTCCCCGCCTGGGGCCCGTCCTACTTCTCCGGCACCGCGTCCAAGGCGACCCTGGGCAAGTGGGAATCGGCCGCTCTCCCGCAGTGGACGGTCGGCGCCAATGTCACCGCCGACTGGGGCGGCTCAGCCTACACCGTCTTCAAGTCCTCAGCGCACCCGCAGGCGGCTGCGACCTTCGTCATGTGGATGAACGCCACACTCGCCTCATGGAACAAGCTCAGCCAGGCGCCGAGCAGCCTCTTCCCCGCGTACAAGCCGATGCTGGCCAGCTCGCTCCTGTCCAGCACGACGATCGCGCTCAGCGGGACATCGAAGTACTTCGTCCCGTTCGCCACGTCGGCCACGGAGATCGGCGCGGGCTGGTCCTGGAGCCCGTTCGAGATCTACGGCACCACCCAGATGGACGACGCGATGCAGAAGGTCGTCTCCGGCTCGAGCACTATCGAGCAGGCGATGGCGGGACTGCAGGCCGCGATGGACAGCTACGCGAAATCACAAGGCTTCAGCACCGGCGGGTGACAACCACGCTGCGTGCTAGCCACCGTCTGAGATAGCCGGCTCCCCGCCCGCACCGCTCGAGCGGGCGGGCAGTCGGCCAAGGCCCGGAAATCCGAGCCGCTGAAGGGAGATCCGTTGCAGCAGAGCGCACTTGCGGTGCGGCAGCCTGGCAGGACAGCGCCCGCCGCCCGGCGATGGAGGGCCGCCAGGCGATGGCGGTCCGCCGGGGTCCCTTATGTGTTCATCGGCCCGTTCTACCTGCTCTTTGTCTTGTTCACGGTGGGACCGCTCATCTACGCGGCCTACCTCAGCCTCTTCACCCACACCCTGACCGGGGCGAACATGTTCGTCGGGCTGCAGAACTACCGGACGCTGTTCGGGACGTCGGACTTCTGGACCGGTCTGGTCGGGGTCGTCGTGCTCGGCGTCGTCCAGGTCCCGGTGATGCTGGCCATCTCGGTGTTCCTCGCCGTCGTGCTTGACATGGGACTTGTCCGCTACGGCCCGATGTTCCGCCTGCTCTATTTCGTGCCGTTCGCGATCCCTGGTGCGGTCGCGGCAATCATGTGGGGTTACCTGCTCGTCCCTGACCTGTCGCCGCTCGACGTCATCTTCAGCCACATCGGGCTTGGGACACCGAACCTGCTCGGCGGCGGCTTCCTATGGCCCGCGCTCGGCAACATCCTGACCTGGGAACTACTCGGCTACAACATGCTGATCATCTACACGGCACTGCAGGCAGTCCCGCGTGAACTCACCGAGGCTGCCGTGCTTGACGGCGCGGGCGCGTGGACGATCGCCCGGTCCGTCAGGATTCCGATGGTGCGCGGCGCGATCGTGCTCGCCGCCCTCTTCTCCGCCATCGGCACTCTCCAGCTGTTCACGGAACCGGAACTGCTGGCGAACCTGACCGGCGCGATCAACTCCCATCTCACTCCGAACCTTTACCTCTACACCCAGGCGTTCTCCGGCCAGGAGGCGAATCTCGCCTCCGCGGGCGCGCTTGTCCTTGCCGTCATCATCGCGGTCGCTGCCGGCGTGATCTCGCTGGCTCTGCGGCGCGGCAGTGCCCAGCGGGAGGCCAGGCATGGCTAGCACCACCGCGCGATCCGGCGACTCAAGGCCGCTTTCGGCGCTGTACGCATCCCGCCGATCGCGGTGGATCGTCACCGGAATCTGCGTGCTCATCGCGCTCTACATCCTGATGCCGATCTACTGGCTGGTACTAGCGGCCACCAAGTCCGACAGCGCCCTGCTCAACTCCTTCGGCTTCGCTCCGTCCGGCCCGTTCCGGCTTTTCGCCAACGTCGGCAACCTCTTTACCTACAACCAGGGTCTCTACGGGCACTGGCTGCTCAACACGATCCTCTACTCCGCCGCGGCGGGGATCGGCGCAGCGGTCATTTCCTCGGTCGGCGGCTACGCGTTCGCGTGCTATGAGTTCCGCGGCCGCCGGGCCCTGTTCGGCGCGATCCTGGTGACGGTCATGGTCCCGGTGACCGTTCTGGTCATCCCGCTCTACCTGCTGCTCGCCGACGTTAACCTGCTCAACAACCCCTGGGGGTTCATACTCCCGTCCGTGGTGAGCCCGGTGGGCATCTACCTGATGCGGGTATACAGCCAGGCCGCCGTTCCGCGGTCCCTGCTGGAAGCGGCCCGGGTTGACGGCGCCGGAGAAGTGCGGATCTTCCTCTCCATCGCGGCCCGCCTTATTAGTCCAGGCGCCGCGACGGTCTTCCTCTTCTCCGTCGTGGGCACCTGGAACAACTACTTCCTGCCGCTCCTGCTGTTCAGCACGGAGGCGCGCATGCCGGCCACGGTCGGGCTCGGCATCCTCCAGTACCAGGCCAGCCAGGGCGGCACGGGAAGTGAATCGGTCTACACGATGGTGGTGACCGGCTCGCTGGTGGCTGTCATTCCCCTCGTGGCTGTCTTCCTGTTCCTGCAGCGGTACTGGCGTAGCGGCATCACCCTCGGCTCCGTGACCGGCTGACGAGGAGGGACACATGAGCAGAGAGCAGCCGGCCAGCATCCTGGATGTCGCCCGTGCCGCTGGCGTCTCCGGGATGACGGTCTCGCGCGTCCTGAACGGTCAGCCGAACGTTCGTGCCGCCACCAGGACACGGGTACTCGCCGCGGTGGAAGAGCTGCACTTCCGCCCGAGCCGGGTGGCGAGGGCGCTGTCCACTAAGCGCTCGCGGACCATCGGGCTGCTCGTGGCGGCTGGAGAGCATTACGGGCCGGCAAGCTGCGTGAGCGCGGTCGAGGATGCCGCACGTCAGCGCGGCTATTACACGACCGTCGCCCGGCTGGGCGCGGACTCGCCTGATGCGCTCGCGGCGGCGGTGGGGGACCTGCTTGACCAGGACGTAGAGGGGATCGCGGTTGTGTCGCCGCGCGCCGGAGTGATGTCCGGGCTGGCGCCGCTGACCGGAGGCGTCCCGGTGGTGGCGGCCCAATCCGGCCATGAGCGGGGTGCCCGGATGATGATGAGGTACCTCATCGGGCAGGGACACCGGCGGATCCTGCACGTCGCGGGGCCGCCGGACTGGGACGAAGCGCACGCGCGGCTCATGGTGTATGAGTCGGAGCTGCTGCTGGCCGGGCTTCCCGTGCTGCCGCCCGTGTTCGGCGACTGGACCGCGGAATCGGGCTACGCGGCAGGTCATCTGCTGCTGTGGGGGCGGCCGGGCACGCAGGCGGGCCCGGGCTTCACCGCGGCCTTCAGCGCCAACGACCAGATGGCGCTGGGGCTGATCCATGCGCTGCGCGAGGCGGGCCTCGACGTTCCTGGCGACGTCAGCGTGGCCGGCTTCGACGACATACCCGAGGCCGCGCACTTCTGGCCGCCGCTTACGACGGTTCGCCAGCATTTCGGCGAGGCGGGCAGGAACTGCATCGCTCTGCTGATCGATGCCATCGGCGAGATCGGGAACCCCGACGCCGCCGCCCCGGCACCCGGCGCCGCCGGCCCGCAGCTGATGGTGAGGAACTCGGTCGCGGCGATGTCACCGGCCTCGGAAGCCGGCGCACCCGTGCACACCTGGCCGCAGGCGGGCCGCAGGCAACGGAGGACTGATGTCGCGTGACCGCTACGTCATAGGCGTGGACTTCGGCACTCTGTCTGGCCGGGCCCTGGTGGTCCGGGTCTCGGACGGGGCGGAGGCCGGGTCGGCGACCTGGGAGTACCCGCACGCGGTGCTCGACCGGGCACTTCCCGGCGGCGGAGGGCTGCCGCCGGACTGGGCGCTTCAGGTGCCCGCCGACTACGTGGCGGTCCTGCGCAACGCGGTCCCCGCCGCGCTGCGCGAAGCCGGTATAGATCCTGCGGACGTGATCGGCATCGCCACTGACTTCACGGCGTGCACCGTGCTCCCGGTGCTCGCCGACGGGACGCCGCTGTGCGAGCTGCCCAGCTACGAGAACCGCCCGCACGCGTACGTGAAGCTGTGGCGGCATCACGCCGCACAGCCGCACGCGGACCGGATCAACGCCCTGGCCAGGGAGCGGAAGGAACCCTGGCTGCCGCGGTACGGGGGCGCGATCTCCGCGGAGTGGGAGTTCGCCAAGGCACTTCAGCTGCTGGAAGATGACCCGGAGATCTACCGCCGGATGGACCGGTGGGTTGAGGCGGCCGACTGGATTGTGTGGCGGCTGTGCGGCCGGTACGTCCGCAACGCCTGCACCGCCGGTTACAAGGGCATGTACCAGGATGGCAGCGACCCGGACCCCGGATTCCTCGCGGCGCTGAACCCGGCGTTCGCGGGATTCGCGGCCGACAAGCTAGCCGCGCCGATCGGCCAGCTCGGCGATGCGGCGGGAACGCTCACCGCAGAGGCTGCCGGGTGGACGGGCCTGAGGCCCGGGATCGCGGTCGCGGTGGGCAACGTGGACGCGCACGTCACCGCCCCAGCCGCGCAGGCCGTCAGCCCCGGCCAGATGCTGGCCATCATGGGCACCTCGGCGTGCCACGTGATGAACGCCGAGGTGCTGGCCGAGGTGCCCGGCATGTGCGGGGTCGTCGACGGGGGGATCGTCCGCGGCCTGTTCGGCTACGAGGCGGGCCAGTCCGGCGTCGGGGACATCTTCGCCTGGTTCGCGAACGGCTTCGTTCCCGCCGCCTATCAGGAGGATGCCGAACGGGTTGGGCTGACTCTTCAGGAGCACCTGACTTCGCTCGCCCGTGTCCAGCCGCCAGGCGGGCACGGTCTGGTCGCGCTTGACTGGGAGTCGGGGAACCGGTCGGTGCTGGTCGACCACGAGCTCTCCGGCCTGCTGCTCGGCCTGACGCTCGCGACCCGCCCGGAGGAGGTCTACCGGGCGCTGATCGAGGCGACGGCCTTCGGCGCCCGCACGATCGTGGAGGCCTTCACGGCGGCAGGCGTGCCGGTCACCGAGTTCGTCGCCGCCGGCGGCCTGCTCAGGAACGAGTTCCTCATGCAGGTCTATGCGGACGTCCTCGGCATGCCTGTCGCGACCTGCGCGAGCGCCCAGGCCCCGGCGCTCGGCTCGGCGATCCACGCCGCGGTCGCGGCCGGCGCCTACCCGGACGTGCGGACGGCGGGCGCCGCGATGGGCGGCCGCGGTGCCCGCACCTACCGGCCCGACCCCGCGGCGTCCGCCGCCTACGACCGGCTGTACGCGGAGTACGCGCAGCTGCACGACTATTTCGGCCGCGGCGGCAGCGAGGTCATGCGCCGGCTCCGCACGCTCCGGAAGGAGGCACTTCAGTGAACGAGGCAGTCGCCGGGGTCCGCGCGAACGTGGCCCGGCTGCACGGCGAGCTGGTCAGGTACGGTCTCATCGTCTGGACCGCCGGCAACGTCTCCGAGCGGGTCCCCGGCGCGGACCTGTTCGTGATCAAGCCGAGCGGAGTCAGCTACGACGAGCTGACCGCGGACAGCATGATCCTGTGCGACCTGGACGGAAACGTCGTGCCGGGCAGCGAAGGGTCCGGCCGGTCGCCGTCGAGCGACACCGCCGCGCATGCATACGTCTACCGGCAACTGCCAGAGGTCGGCGGCGTCGTGCACACGCACTCCACCTACGCCACCGCCTGGGCGGCCAGGGGCGAGCCCATACCGTGCACCATCACCGCGATGGCCGACGAATTCGGCGGCGAGATCCCCGTCGGCCCGTTCGCGATCATCGGAGACGACTCGATCGGCCGCGGCATCGTCGCCACGTTGTCCGGGCACCGCTCCCGCGCCGTGCTGATGCGCGGCCACGGCGTGTTCACCATCGGGAAGGACGCGCGCGACGCCGTCAAGGCCGCGGTCATGGCCGAGGACGTCGCCCGCACCACGCACATCGCCAGGCAGGGCGGCCCAGCGGCACCGCTTCCCGGGGGAGCCGTCGACGCGCTCTTCGCCAGGTACCAGAACGTCTACGGCCAGCGAACCGAAGAAGGAGTGGCGCGATGACGCCCGGTACGAAGTCCCTCGGGGACCTTGAGGTCTGGTTCCTAACGGGGAGCCAGCATCTGTATGGCGAGGAGACGCTGCGTCAGGTCGCGGCTCAGTCCAGCGCGATCGCGGCGGCCCTGGACGCGGCACCGGATATCCCGGTGCGCGTCGTGCACAAGCCCGTGCTGACGGAGCCGGACTCGATCCGCCGCCTGGTCCTGGAGGCGAACGCCGGTGATCAGGTGATCGGCCTGGTCGCGTGGATGCATACGTTCAGCCCGGCGAAGATGTGGATCGCCGGCCTGAACGCACTGGGCAAGCCGCTGCTGCACCTGCACACGCAGGCAAACGTGGCGCTGCCGTGGGCGGGGATCGACTTCGGGTTCATGAACCTGAACCAGGCGGCGCACGGGGACCGGGAATTCGCCTACATCCTTGCCCGGCTCGGCGTCCGGCACAAGACGGTTGCCGGGCACGTGTCCGACCCCGCGGTGACCGCTGCGGTCGGGACCTGGACCAGAGCGGCCGTCGGCTGGGCGGCGACCCGCTCCCTCAAGCTGGCCAGGTTCGGCGACAACATGCGGTACGTCGCGGTCACTGAAGGTGACAAGACCGAGGCCGAGGCCGTGTTCGGGGTGCAGGTCAACACCTGGGGCGTCAACGACCTGGTGGCGGCCGTCGACGCGGCCCCCGATGCGGAGATCGACTCCCTCGTCGCGGAGTACGAGGACGCCTACGACGTTGCTGAGGAGCTGCGGGCAGGCGGCGACCGGCATAAGTCGCTGCGGGAGGGCGCGGCGATCGAGCTCGGCCTGCGCTCCTTCCTCACCGACGGCGGGTTCGGCGCCTTCACCACCAGCTTCGAGGACCTGGGCGGGTTGCGCCAGTTGCCGGGGCTCGCGGTGCAGCGGCTGATGACCAACGGGTACGGGTTCGGCGCCGAGGGCGACTGGAAGACCGCCATCCTGGTCCGTGCCGCCAAGGTGATGGGCGCGGGCCTGCCAGGCGGCGCGTCGCTGATGGAGGACTACACCTACGACCTGACGCCGGGGCAGGAGCGGATACTCGGCGCGCACATGCTCGAGGTCTGCCCCTCCCTGACCGCGACGCGGCCGCGCCTAGAGATCCACCCGCTATCCATCGGCGGGCGCGAGGACCCGGTGCGCCTGGTCTTCACCGCCGACCCGGGCCCGGGCGTTGTCGCGGCGCTCACTGACGTGCGCGACAGGTTCCGCCTAGTGGTCAACGCTGTCGAGATCGTGGAACCCACGGCGCCGCTGCCGAACCTGCCGGTCGGCCGCGCGGTATGGAAACCCGCACCGGACTTCCGCACCTCGGCGACCGCCTGGCTGACCGCCGGCGCCGCCCACCACACCGTCATGTCCACCGCCCTCGGCATCGAGGCATTCGAAGACTACGCACGCATGACAGGCACCGAACTGCTGGTCATCGACGACACCACAACGCTGCGCGACATGGAACAGCGGATCACCGCCAACGCCGCCTACTACCGCCTCGCCCGCGGCATCTGACAGTAAATTCATGGGGTCACAGCGACCCTGGCGGCTCACTCGAGGCATGGACGGCAGGAATGGCCAGCCAGGCCAGCGCCGACAAGATACCGGGCACCCTCATCGCGGTCGCGGACGGCACACCGGTCGGCGTGGTATGCCTGACCGGCCAGGACATGCCCGGCTACCCGCCTGTCGCAGGCCTGACCCCATGGCTGAAAGGCCCGTACGTCGCTCCGTCGGCACGCCGCCAGGGCATCGGCGCCACCCTCGTGCGCCGCTGCGAGGCATGGGCCGCCTCCCTGGGCCACCAGACCCTCTACCTCTACACCGAAAGCAACTCCCCAGCCGAATCCCTCTACAGGAACCTCAACTGGCAGCCAATCCAAACCGCCCACTACGACGGCGCCGCCATGACGGTAATGCAAACAACCTTGCGACGACCCTTCCTGGAAGATTGTGGGCCACCATCGGCAAAACCCTGCTCGTACCGGCACCACGGCGGGTAGCCCCCGCAACCCGCACCCGCACACCCCGCCCCGCCCCGCCATGTTGACTAGGCGGTGACTCCAGCACCACCCTTCCCCGCCTTGCCCCGTCACGCCGGACACCGGGCGGGGGGCCGCGCCCGTTCAGGGCGCGCCGGCCACGCAGACTGCGACATCAGAAGACGTCACGGGTCCCGTATCGAGCCGAATCCGGTAACACGCACCTCCGACATTCGGCGTAAGTTTTCCACAGTTCCCAGATTGTTGACAATCTGCTCCACCGTCGGCAAATTTCAGCCCAGTAATCCACAGCCGCGCGCCATCGTCAAAAGCGGAGGTGATGGCGGTGGGCGCGAAAGACCGGCTCGGCCGAGAAGGCGAACAGGCGGCGGTCAGCTACCTGGAAGGCTGCGGATTCCGCATCCTTGACCGGAACTGGCGATGTGCCGACGGTGAGATCGACATCGTGGCGGTGGACCGGCACACGTTCGTCGTCTGCGAGGTGAAGACCCGGTCCGGTACCAGGTACGGCACGCCGCTCGACGCGGTCGGCCGGACAAAGCGCTTGCGGCTGCGCCGCCTCGCCGCGCAGTGGCTGTCCGCGCACGGCGTCAGGTTCGACCAGATCCGCATCGACGTACTCGGCCTGCTGCGCGACGGTTCCGACGGATTCACGGTCGAGCACGTCAGGGGTGTGGCCTGAGATGGCGCTCGCCCGCACCTTCTCCGTCGCCCTCGTCGGCGTCCGCGGGCACCTGATCGAGGTCGAGGCGGACATCGCGAGCGGGCTGCCCGCGACGATCCTGGTCGGCCTGCCGGACACCGCGCTGCGCGAGGCGCGCGACCGGATCCGCGCGGCGATCGTCTTCCCTGTCAAGTCAATGTGTTGAGATCAGCGGAAGTGGGGGCCGACCTGGTTCCTGCCCGGGTCACAAACTCGCCGAGCGCAGGCGCGGCTGACGTCCTAGACCAGTAACGCCGAGGGCGAAGGCATCCGTGGCGAGGCCGAGATTCGGCCAGCTCAACATCACCGCTCGGGCATTTCCTGCGGCAAGCGGACGAGTCCCGTACGAGGATCATCCGGCCCGCGGCGACCTCGACCAGTTGCGCGCCGCCGCGCGAGGGCGACGGCCCCGTCAGCCCGGCAACTCGCGGGTTCAAGCTAAAGCGCCCTCTACCGAGGTGGCCGAGTCACTCTGCGCACCGGATTGTCCAGGCGACGCGGGATTTTTGTCCGGGCACCAGGGGGTTCGGCCGCAGGGCAAGGGAGAGGGCGAACGGGGCCTTCGTATCTTTTGGAAATAACAACGGCCCTCCGGGGGCAAACCGGCGGGCCGTTTATTGTTAGTGCTCGACCCCAGGTCCGGACCAACGGAACCTCTGCGAGCGTAACCTTTACCACCCGGCATACAAAAGCCATCTGGGTGACTGCATCAATATTGCCTGATCTCGATGTTGTCCGCGTAACCGACGGACAAAGCCTGACAGCTTCGGGCGGAGTTTGACAGCTGCAGACAACGAACGGCCGTTCAGATGCTTTCTGACCTGCGGCAATGATCGCAACAGGCAAAAATTGTCCGGTTGTTCGGCACGTACGCGGCGTAATCAGGGGTCTTGCGGCGGGCGTGGTGCATCATTCTTGTAAGCACCCCGGGGTGCAGCGGAGGGCAAACCGCTGCGAGCAGTCCCGGGGGACGCCCACCCCACAACCGGACCAACATCACTGCGGAGGCAAACAGTGTCCGTTAGTTCCCCCCGGCTCCCCCGGCGCATGCCGCCGAACGGCACCGGCACTAGGATCATCGTCCTGGTGATCATCCTGGGCTTCGTCATCACCATGGCCGTGCTCGGCTTCGCGCCGGCGGTCGCCCTCGGCGTGGCCGCAGGCGCCGTGGCGATCGCCTGGAACCCCCGGGCGGCACGCGCTGTTCTGGAGGCCGGGGCGTAAGCCGGCTGCCGGACGAGGCGGAGAAGCCCCCGATGGCACGCCCCGAGAAACCCGTCCGCGGAACTGGGCCTGGAGCCGACCTCGCGCGCTTGCTGAGGCGGCTCCGGGCCCAGGCCAGGATGGACTACCGGTCCCTCGCCGCGAAGGCCGGGTTCGCCGCGAGCACTCTCGCCGCGGCCGCGGCGGGCGGCTCCCCGCCGACCCTGGACGTGGCCCTGGCCTTCGGCGGCGCCTGCGGCGCGGCCGGGCCGGACCTCGACGAGATCAAGCGGCTCCGCGAGCTCGCGGTGAGCGTCGACCAAGAGTCGGAGCGGACCTGGCGCGTACGTGAGACTGCCCGCGCCGTCGACCGTGCCCGGGCCCGGTCGACCCCGAAGAAGAAGCGGCCGGTTAGCCAGCCGGCCCCGGACCCGGACGGTTCTTCCGCGCAGTTCATGCGCCAGCTCCGCGCCCTGCGGGTGTGGGACGGCGAGCCGAGCAGCCGCGAGATCGCACATCGTGCCATCCGTGCGCGTAGCTACGAGATGCCGCCAAGCCGCACCACGATCAGCGAGGCACTCTCGCCGCGGCGGGGCCACTTGCCGGCACTGTCAGTCGTCCGGGCCATCGTCGACGCGTGCTCCGGCCCGGTCGACGACTGGACCGACGCCTGGCGGGCCATCAGGCTCCGTGAGCTCGGCTACGAGGGGGAGGGGGAGGGGGAGGCCCAGCTCGGCTAGCCCGCTTCCCCGCCGTAACGGGCTTACTGGTGAGAGCGCGTATTCAACCGTCGCGAGTTCTCCCGCGTGGCCCGCGCATGGTCCGTCCTGTAACGCCCAGCGGCGGTAGAGGCAGCGGACGCTTACTCTGGGTAAGTTATAACGGTGCCACCAGTCGACTTCGCCCGCTTGTCCCGGTCCCCCGTTGATTACGAGGACATGGTGTCGGTGCTGTTGTCCCGGATCCGGCAGGCCCTCAGGGTGGACGGCAGCGGCGGCGACGGCGGCCGTGACTGCTACTTCACGGACGCGGACGGCACGGACGTGTACGAGCTGAAGAGCTTCACCGGGCGCATGGGCCAGACGCAGCGCCGCCAGGTCAAGAGGTCCCTCAGGCGGGCGATGAACGATAGCCCGCGTTCCTGGACCCTGGTAGTCCCGATCGACCCGACCCCTGCCGAGAAACAGTGGTTCGCCGGCCTGCAGGCCGGCCACAAGGGCACCCGGCTGGAGTGGCTCGGCAAGACCTGGCTGGACGATCACCTGGCCCAGTTCCCCGACATCACCCGCTACTTCTCTGGCGCGGCCGAGGAAGTCATCCGGATCCTGGCCGAGATCGGTCACGAGGACGCGCTGCCCGACGACGCGGTCCAGCTCGCTACGAAGATCGCCGGCCAGGCCGCCCGGCTGAACGAGATCAACCCCTACTACTCCTTCGACTTCAGCGTGCTCGGCGACACGACCACGGTGACAGTCCGGCCCCGCTACCCGGACGCTTTGCGGGACCGTCCCATCACGATGACCGCGATCCTGCAGTTCGACGGCTCCCCTCCCCAGCAGGAAGCCTCCGCCGCCTTCGCGGAGTTCCTGAAGTACGGGACGGCGGTCACCATCCCGCCGGAGGCCATCACAAGCCTGACCGTGGACGCCCCGGCCGGCCTCGGCGGCGAGTTCCAGGGAGGGACGCTGATCCTCGACGGCACGTTCCAGCCCGGGGCCGACGCCGCGGCTGCCGTCCTGCTCCGGGTCCCGGTCCGCCCGCCCGTTCGCCGCATGCTCCGGATGGACATCACCGAGCGCAGCTCCGGCGACGGCGGGCTGCGCCTGCTCACCCGCGACCAGTCGGGTTTCCTGACACTCGAGCTGCGCATCGACTTCACCCAGCAGGCCTGCCACGCCAGCCTGGCCTACCGGCACCAGGAAGGCGTCCTGCCGAACGACGCCGTCCCGGTCCTGCGGTTCTGCGCGGAGGTCGCCGCTGGCGAAGAAATGGCCGTCACCGACCCAGCCGGGAACATCATCGTGGCTGGCTCCGGCTTCTTCGGCACCGGGCCATGGCCCGAGGCGTACATCCAGTGCGCCGAGCTCATGGCCGAAGTCCAGGCGCTGTCCGGCACCGCCTTCCCGCTCCCGGCAGCGTTCAGCCCCGTAGACCAGGACGACCTCGCCTACGCCCGCGCGATCCTGCGCGGCGAGATCATCCATGGAGAATGGACTGACTTCACCGCGTCCCTGCCGGCGGCAGCCGTGGATGTAATGCTCAAGCAGGCCGGCCCGCAAGGAAGCCAGTTCATGCTGGCTTTCGCCGCGACGCAAACCATCATGGTCGCGGGCGGGCAGGTCCCGCTCGGCGGCGTGCTGCAGATCGCGCCCGCCGCGCGCATCATCAACCTGGACGAAGTCCGCGCCTGGCGTCAGGGAAGCGCCGACGGCACGACAGCAGTGCAGCTCGGGCCAGGCGATACCAGGGAACTGACCATGCAGACCGCTCCCCCTGCTGCCCTGGACCCCTTCCCGCCAGGCCAGGAACCACAGTGACGGCGGGCGAAGAGGTTCAGCCGCCCTCAAGCCGGGAGACGGTCCCAGGCGTCAAGCTGAAGCAGCGGTGCTCACTTGCAGGTGCCCACCGGCGCGAATCCTGCAGCCCGCCACGCCGAGAAGTCGGGGGCAAGCTGTCTGGAAACCCGGGCAGGCGGGAGTGCCCTGCTGTTACCGCCCTCGCTATTTGAACATCCAGCGGCTGAATTATCTGTGGACGATTCGGCGCAGCTCGGCGCGGATCGCAGGCAACCCGACCACATAGCGTGACTGCCGACATGGCTAGGGCGCGCGCTTACCCGCCTGATCTTCGCGGCTGATACCGATCCTCTGGCGCGGCCTGCGGCTCGCCGGAATGGTTGTTCTGGTCTCGATGCCCGTGGCAGGTGCTGACAATGAGTTGCGGCCACGCATAGCACCAGTGTGCTGCCCGGCACGGGCAAGCGGCGGTCCAGCTTACCCTGCTGGCGATCTGAGCACCGAGTTGGAAAGCGCCCAAAGTCATCGGGAGCCGGTCTTGCGTGACCGTCTGTCCCACGGTACGCCGCTGACCCTTCCAAACAAGCTCGGAGAGCCAGACAGTGAGCCCATTCCAACCTGGTTAGGCGCCGTGGAGTTGCAATGCGTGGATGGCCTTGGCGAGTTTCCCGGCGCGCCAGGGGCAGCAGCGGAGCTTCGCGAGGATCTTCCATACCTTGAGCTGGGCGTTCGCTCGTTCGCCGGGGGCGCGGAGCCTGGCGTGGGCCCGGTTGGCTTCTTTCTGGGATTCCGGTTTGTTCCGGCCCTTGTACGGGACCTTTGCCCAGGTGGAGCCCTGATATCCCTTGTCCGCGAGGGTGACCAGCCCGGCTTTCTCTAGCTCGTTCAGCACGCCCCATATCCACTCGGCCTTCTTGTCGTGGACCGAGCCGGGCAGCGCACCGGAGACCCACAGGACCTCGCCGTCAGGACTGGCGATGACCTGCAGGTTCATGCCGTGCTTTTTGTGCTTGCCGGAGTAGAACGGCTTGTCCGCGGCGACCCGGTCTATCGGGATGAGGGTTCCGTCGAGGATGACGTAGGCGTGACCTGCCCTTTTGGCGTCCCGGACCGCTTTCCTCAGTTTCGGGGCGCGGGCCGCGAGCAGTTCCACGGTCTCGTTGACGTACCGCCAGGCCGTGGTCCTGCCGACCCCGAACCCGGCCGCGAGGTGCTCGAACGTCTCGCCTTTGCGCAGGTGAGCGAGCACGAGCAGGGCCTGCTGCCCAGGGCTGAGCTTCCGCCACCGCGACCCGACGGCCTTCAGGTGCCGGCGGATCAGCCCGGCCGCGTAGTTCAGGGTCCGGGACGACAACGGCAGCGCGGCACGGTAGAACAGCATGTGAAGCCCCTGGGGGTGATGAGTCGTTCTTGGTCGATTGCCTCATCTACCAGGGGCTTCGCCGTGTCCGCCGGCGAACCGTGACCCTGTGGCCACAGTGCCGTCGCCGCGAGACGACAACGTTATCATCACTCAAAGTGATTCATTGTTTACAAGCAAGTTGGAATGGGCTCAGTCATTGAACGGTTCCTGGCCCACTCTGGCGCGGCTGATTATTATTGTGTGATCCAGGATGTGGTCGCAGCCCGCCAAGCCAATCATCTTGTTGCACAACTCAGATTGGACCCTGCGGGTCATGGGGGGCGCCGTGGAATTTGGGGCACTCATTCGGCTGGCGGTTGCCACGGCGTGCGTGTATGGCTAGCCACACTCCCTCAACGGCCGGAGACGCAACCGCTGCGTTCGTCTCGTGGCTGGTCACGGGTGCGGTTGGGCCAGCGCTCGTCGCTCTGCCCGTGAATTTGGTGGCAGACAAACTCGCTGATGCGGCTATACGCTGGTTCAAGCGGTTCCGGAAAACGGATGACCTGAGTCGCCTGGTGAAGGCAGCGGCCGGTACCTCGATTGATCTCAACGACGCCGAGTTCAAAGCTGTACGGAAGTTGCTGGAGAAGGAACCGACGTGGAACCTGCTCGCCGCGGGCAAGCTGAACGAGAAAGCGCAGGGACTGAACGAGCGGATCGCTGAGTTGCTGCCGCCACGGGATGACCGGACCGCGGAAGATGCGCGTGCGGCAGCCGCAGCTATCGCTCGTGGTCTGCTCGAGTTCGCCGTCTTCGACCTGCAGCCAGAGATCTTCCAGAGGGTGGTGCTGGCCCGCCTGCAACAGATGTCCGACCAGGCCAGCGCGCTGGACCAGGCCCTGTTCCGCATACACGAGGATCTGTATCACCTTGTCGACGACGCAAGGGATCTGTTCAAGCTCGTAAGCGACCGGATGCCGCAAAGGCCTGCCACCCTCAGCGAGATCAAGATCTACCTAAGAACGCTGATCGACTGGCTGAACTCGGACCCGTGGCCGCAAGACCCCCGACTCGGCGGTCCTCCGCTCACCCCGGCCACGATCGAGCGCAAGCTGCGGGTAAGCGCCACTGGTCTGCCACACGAGCCAGAACAAGAGCAAGAAGCTGACGCCGACGAGCTTGCGCGGCAATGCAGTCGGCTTGTGATCCTTGGCGGACCAGGCTCGGGCAAGACCTGGCTAGCCAAGCGCGCCGCCCGGCTATGTGCCGAAGCCGCGCTGGATGCGCTCACGGCACGTGCCGGACTCGACGAGGTCGAGTTGCCGCTGTACACCACCTGCGCCCGTCTGATCAGCACGCCCGGCGACATCCGCCAAGCCGCCGTGTCCAGCGCCATCGAGCCGATCGGCGACCTGGGCGGCTCGCGGATCGTTAAGGCCCTATGCCTCTTCTTCACCGAACGGGATACGCGGACCCTGCTGGTCATCGACTCCCTCGACGAGGCGAGCGACCTCGGGGAAGCCCGCGAGCGCCTGCGGCAGGCCGATTCCCTACGGCATCCCTGGAGGGTCGTTCTCACCAGCCGACCAAGCTCGTGGGATAACCAGCTAAAAATCGAGGACACGAGCCAGGACCACCGGGTCGTCGGCGCACTCCGGCCGCTGCAATATCCACATGATGTCGAGCACGTCATCCAGCAATGGTTCGCTGCCCGGCCCGAACGTGGCCAGGCTCTTGCCGCGCAGATCGCCGGGCGGCCCAGCCTCCAGCATGCCGCGACCGTGCCGCTGATCCTGGCCTTCTACTGCATCCTCGGAGGCGGCCAGTCGCTGCCAGAGTTCCGGTACAAGCTCTATGAGCAAGTCATCAACCGCATGCTCCGCGCCCCCTGGCGGTCAAGCAGCGTCGAACCGCCGGACCCGCGCGCCTGCCGGGCAGTGCTCCGAACCTGGGCCTGGCAGGAAGCAAAGGACCACCCGGTCTCCGGCGTCGGGCAATGGGAGGATGACATTTCGACGCTGCCAGCTCGTGTGAGCACCGCTGGGCAGATCGCGGTCGATCATGTCGCTCCACCTCTTGGCGGTCCCGACTTCGACACCGATAAGACATCGCGCCGCTTTGTCCACCGGTCGATCCGCGAGTACCTGGTCGCCGAGCACGTCGCCCTGATGTCCGCCGACGAGGCCGCCGGGGAGCTGCTGAAACACCTGTGGTATGACCCGGACTGGGAGTACACGGCACCGGCGGCCCTCGCGATGCACCCGAGGCGTGATCAGGTCTTGAAGGAATTGATTTGTCAGGCCGCTCAGTCCGAGTGCGTTCCGGACGATCTTGCTAGCATCGACGGCTGTTGGGAGCTGAGGCGATTCCTGACCCGGGTGGCCGAGGAATCCCTTGAGGACAGCTGGATGGCAGAATCGGCAGCGATCATCGGGCGAGCAAGGCTAGATGTCGCCGCGTTCGATCCATTCCACGTGGCCGCAGCGCATGGCTGGCCAACCACTGACAGCCAGATCCGGGGTGAAATCCTTGCTCATATAGAGGCCACCAACCGCTCTCCGGTCGTCGCAGGGCTGGCGCAAACGCTAAACGGGTTGCAACCGAAGCCGCGGGAGCTGGCTCGAGCCCGCAGCCAGGTGCTGAATCTTCTCGCTAGCGCCCGTCCATATGACGTTCCCAACTTGGAGACCGCGCTGCGCCGACTGAACCCGCACGCGGATGACCTGGCCCGAGCACGCAGCCTTCTGCTGGATCAACTGGATGCAACCTCTACCGGGACCGTGGGCCTGGATGTCCCTCAGCTAGCGGGTGCACTGTGCGGGTTGGACCCACAGCCGGGTGACCTGGCTCGAGCCCGGAGCCGCGTGCTCCATTTGCTGGAAGCCGCCAATCCCGATGACCTCTACTCGCTCGCGGACGTGCTGGGCTGGCTTGGATCAGAGCCCGGAGAGCTGGCCCGGGCACGCGGCCGGGTGCTGGATGTGCTGGAAGCTATCGCGTATGACATCCCTGGACTGGCGGCCGCGCTGCGTCTGCTGAGCCCAAAGCCTCGTGACCTGGCCCGGGCCCGCGCCCGGGTGCTAGACCTGCTCGATACCGACAGGTTCCCTACGTCATTGGCTGACCTGCTGGTCACACTTGGACCGGAACCAGAGGATCTCGTTAGGGCGCGCGGCCGGGTGCTGGACTTGCTCGACGCCGCGGAACCCTGGGCTGCCCTCTTTCACGCGATGACGCTTGCCAAACTAAACTCGCTAGACCCCGCTGCAGCCAAGACTCTCGATGAGACGGCGGAAATGCTGCGCGGGTTGAACCTGGACCTGGCTGAGCTGTGCCGGGCGCGCGGCCGGGTGCTGCACCTGTTCGACATGGCTCACGTACCGTTTGATGTTCTGCGGCTGACCATTGTCCTGCTCGGATTCAAACCGGAGCCCGACGATTTGGCGAAGGCCCGGAGCCGTGTGCTCGATCTACTGGACGCCGCCGAAGAAATCGGGGAGTTGACCGACTCCCTGGTACGGCTTGACCCAGAACCGGGTGAGCTAGCCCGTGCCCGCCGCCGGGTGCTGGACCTGCTGCGGGCCCATAGACCACCCTGGGTTGGAGAACTGGTGGCGGCGCTACTCAAGCTGGGACCGGAGCCCTCTGATCTGGCTCAGGCCCGCAGCCGGGTGCTGCGACTGCTCGATAGCGTAGGTCCCCGCGGAGCCAAGGGTCTGGCAGGCGTGCTCGGCGGGCTGAATCCGGCGCCCGATGAGCTAGCCCAGGCCCGCAGCCAAGTACTACACCTGATCGAGATAGCCGATCCCAAAACCATCAAAGAACTCACCGACGCGCTTGGCGGGCTGAATCCAGCGCCCGATGAGCTAGCCCAGGCCCGCAGCCAAGTACTACACCTGATCGAGATAGCCGATCCCAAAACCATCAAAGAACTCACCGACGCGCTTGGCGGGCTGAACCCAGCGCCCGATGAGCTAGCCCAGGCCCGCAGCCAAGTACTACACCTGATCGAGATAGCCGATCCCAAAACCATCAAAGAACTCACCGACATGCTTGATGATCTGAACCCAGCGCCCGATGAGCTAGCCCAGGCCCGCAGCCAGGCACTACATTTGATTGACTCCACATCGGACGGTACTGATGGTTGGCGGCTAGCGGAGATGCTGGCCCTGCTGAATCCAGAGCCGAGTAAGCTAGCCCGGGCCCGCAGGCGGATCCTGCACCTACTCGACATCGCCGACCGCAATGATGCGTGGCGGCTAACACGAGTGCTGGCCGAACTCAGTCCAGCCGCCGATGATCTCGCATGCTGGTCGTCATGGGCAGAAGCACCGGATTATCGACTCCTGGCGGCAGTACGGCGCAATTCTCCGCTGAGGTCGTGGCTGCAGGTGTTGCCCGTGCTGGACAACCTCCCAGCATCGACCCAGCCGGATCCCCCCAGCCGCAGCTACTAGTGAGCGTAGCCAGTGGCTCAGCGAGCCTTCCGCCTGGATCGGTCCCGGTGTTACCGACCTCGCTATCTGACGATCTGGCGGCCCGTCGGCTCCGGCGCTGGAACGGTGGATGGGGGTTAGGAACCGGCGTGGGAGTCCCGCCGCTGCTGGCCGCGCTCCGGCCCGGCGCCGCCCTCGGCGCTGGCCAGGACGGTCGCAGCTGCCGCCGTGTCTGGCGGTAGGCGCCTCGTTACGGCATCGGCTGGCCTTCCCCGCCGGCACGTGGCTCGCGAGCGGGAGCCGGTTGGCGCGGTGCTGTTTGCCTACAACGGTTCCCGGCTGGCCATCGCCGCGATCGCCAAGGCCGGCCGTCAACTGCCCGCCGGGCGCGACGCGCTCGTGCTCACCGTCTGGCGGACGTTCGCCGTCGGCTTCAGCCCCGAACCCGCGGTCCAGTTCGACGCGGCGTGCGCCGACGAGGTCGGCCAGGCCGCCGAGCAGACGGCGGCGCACGGGGCGGCGCTGGCCCAGGCAGCCGAATTCCGGGCGCAGCCCCTAGCGGTCCGGGGAACACCCGTCGGCAAGGCGGTCATCGACACCGCCAACGATCACGACGCGAGCCTCATCGTCCTCGGCTCCCACCGCCGGGCCGGACTCCGCGGCCGGCTGGCCGGAAGCGTCGCCGCAGGAGTACGGTTTGGCTACAGTCGGGCCCACCGGGTAAGTCACGCTCCGTGACACCCAGAGCCGCGCAAAGAGCGGTGCCGTTGATCATGGTCCTATGTGCAGATAAATAGGCCGCCAACACCTGCCAAGAGACCTCGCTGTACTGGTTAGAGCCCGGCCAGCGACCCACGAGCGGAACCTTGTCGAGCCGTCCGACCTCAGGCCTGACCGAAGGCCGAAGGCGTAGGCGGCCCTGAACAAGGTGGCGTCGCGGAACGCGGGCAGACAGCCCAGCCACTCATCCACCATCGCCGGCGACCACGCCCACGGGTAAGCCGACACGTAGTCGGCGAAGGCCTTCACCGTGGCCTCACGGCCCTCCACCGTCGAGCGGGCCAGGTTCCGGGCTAAGTGCTGGTTCCGCCAGCCGTCGAGCATGACCTGGAACACCTGGTCCTCCGGCTGCAGCAGCGGCACGCCGTCGGCCATGTGAAGCCGCACCGCCCCCGGCACGGCAAGCCCCCGAGAAACCACCACAATCCCCCAGGAAAGCAGCTTGCGGACAGTCTCATCCATGAGAGCGAGGTTATTACAGGGACCGGCCGGAAACTGATCTCCTTCGCCCGTAATGCCCCATAGCCCGTCCGACAGAAGCTGACAACGCAAGCCGTCCAGCCCGCGTGGACTTCACCCGCACGCCAGGGATCGTGGCACTCGTGGCATATGGCCGGTGACGTGCAGCCCATGCGATTGCTAAGGCCGCCGCAGCAGTAGTGGGCCCTAGCAACCGGAAACCGTCGTCTTATCCGTCCTGCCGTTCCGCCAGGTTGCCATGGCTGTCGCGACTCGCGGGCCAAGATGCGGGTCGAACAGCGGTGCCCGGACGTGATCCGTTTCCCGCCTGTCCCGGTATCGTTCAGCGAGTTCCGGCGGCTCCCAGCCGTCGGCCGCCCGCCGGTTGCGCTCTGCGATGCTCATCCGTCGCGATGGGTGGATCTCTGTCAGCTCATCTCCGCCCTCAAGGCAGCTCGTACCAGGCAGTGCCCCGCATACCGGGCACAGCAGGTGGTACGTTCCGGGCTCGGTACTGCCCCTGCTCCGCATGCCCTCTCCTTCCTGGTTCTTCCGGCATGACGGCGCTGCGGCAGCCGCGTACGTCGCCGGGGACGACGGGTTCGGAGCGTTCCGGAAGGTTTCCCGGCAGCGGGGGAAAGCGAATCCGGACGAGCACTACCGCCAGGTAGCCGAGGTGTACAAGGCCGCGGTGGACCGCCGTCTACCGCCGCTGAAGGCGATACAGGCCCAGTGGAATGTCAGCCGCGCCGACGCTGCGAAGTACGTTAAGCGCGCCCGTGAGCTGGGTTTCCTCGGCTGGCCGGAGCGCCGGGGCGTTCCCGGCTACGAGTCAGCCCGCCAGGCCGTCGGGCCAGGGAGCTAGCGGGCGGCTGCGGGCGGTCACACCTCGTCCCCTGCCTCGCTCTGCAGTGCCCGGTTGCCCGGCGCCCGGCCCACGAAGCGCAGACGACTTCAGCCAGTCCGCGCAGACGACTTAGGAAACTGACAGCGAGCACGCTGCAAGGGCAGCGTATAAGAGGTGCGAAGTGCCGTCATTGACCAGAGATCCTTGCGATGAGCACGCCCAGTAGGCTCCGGTTCGGCACGGCAAGGCCCAAGCCCAGATCCTGGCGCGCCGCCTCCACCAAGGCGCTATGAAATTCCTGAACCCTGGTCCGTGCGCTCGACTCGTCCTGCCCCCGGTTTGGCCCGCAGCAGCTTGAAGACCTCATTCGTGTGCGTCATAAGAAGGCCATGGGTTAGCCGACGCACGGCGCTGCCGGCGAGGAGATCCAACTTGGCAGCCTCATAGCGGAGATCTTCCATCAGTTGTCGACCCTTCTCCCACTTAGGATCTTCTTGGAAGGTTCGCCAGGGGTCCGGATCCGGGTCCGGGCTAGGGTCCTGCTTTGCTTCTGAGGCTTTCTCCCATTCGCGGAGGGCGTCTTCAGAGAGCGTGAGGCACCGGGCGACTATGGGCCGCTCCTCATTGCGTCGCCACTGTTCCCGCTGACTTCGGCTTGTCATGCCGACGTTGACGAGAGACACAGCAACGGCCAGGCAAGAAGCTACCGCGGCTGTTACAGCTGCTGGATCACTCACGGACCATAGTGTGGTCCGGTGCCAGGTTCGGCGCGGGCATTTTCCTAACTTAAGCAGCTACGAGAAGGGCAACCGCGCCCGGGGGCTGCAGGCGCGGTTGCCCCCCTGTGGCCCGGCGTGGACTCCTGCCCGGCCAGACGGCGCAGGCACCCAAGCCCCTCGAAAGGACGAAGGCCCCCGTGCCCTTGGCTCCCTCGCGGCGGCTGATCAGCACCTGACCTGGAAACGCGGCACGTTGAGGTCATCGGATCGCACTGGCTCATCGGCGAGCTCGTTCGAGGCACCCCGGATGACATGTGTCACGATCGGTGTCCAAGGCCCGACGCCGACAGCGGCGACATCATCGCCGCGATGCTCCCCAGCGACGTCTCCGACGACTGGGACCGGATGTTCCCGCCGGTGCTGCCGCCGGCGTCCTCCACGGTGGCGAGCACCCCGTCTTCGAGGATCACCCGGTCCCCGGTGCGCGGGCGCTGGCCGGCCAAGGAGTGGGATGTGCCCAATGTTGAACCGCCCGAGCCGACCCGGCCGGCGAGATCGTCTGGCTCGAGCCGTTCCCCGACGCCCTGCTCGAGGGCGTCACCGGCGTGCCGCTCGGCCCGGAGGCCCGCTACGAGCAGACCGAATCCATCTCCCTGGCCTGCGTGACCGCCCTTCAGATCCTGCCGCCCCGCCAGCTCGCTTTCCTCATCCTGCGCGACGTCCTCGGATTCCACGCCAGCGAGGTGGTCGGCATGCTCTACTCGACCGCCGAATCGGTCACCGGCGCCCGTCCCGCGGAGCGGACATCCCCGCGACGCCCTGGCCTGGTCGCCTGGGAACTGCTCGACGTAGCCCGCTGGCAGGCCGAGGCGCCCTCCGCCGTACGACTCGCCGGGCCTGCAAGCAGAGGAGGGAGCGGCCGGCCATTCGGGCCGGCGAGCGGTCGTCCCGCGGGAAAGGGTCGAACCGTTCGCGGAACGTGGGTAGCGTCATGGGGTGGCGTTCAAGAAGCAGGCCGCGCGGTCGCCGGTGCCCGCCAGCCCGGAGGCCCTTTACCCGATCCTGTCGCACGGCCCGGACGCGCCCAGGGAGCTCTGGTCACGTCAGGCCGATGTCCTGCGCGCCTACGACGCGCTCGAGGGCGATCCCGCCGACGTGGCGATCGAGCTGCCGACGGGGGCGGGCAAGACGCTGGTCGGCTGCCTCGTCGCCGAATGGCGCCGGCGGAGGCACCAGGAGCGGGTCGCCTACGTGTCGCCGACCCGGCAGCTCGCGCAGCAGGCCGCGGCTAAGGCCCGCCTGTATGGGATCCCGGCCGTCGACCTGACCGGGCCGCACCTCCGGTGGGACCCGGCTGACGAGGTCAGCTTCAACCGGGGCGACGCGGTGGCGTTCGTCACCTACAGCAGCGTGTTCAACAGCCGCCCCTACATCAATGCGGAGACCCTCATCCTCGACGACGCGCACGCCGCCGAGGGGTTCGTCAGCTCGAACTGGAGCGTCCGGATCGGCCGCGGGGAACTGGCGTTCCCCATGGTCCTGGGCATCCTGGCCCGAGCCGGAGCGCTGTCCGGGGAGGTCGTCCGGCGGCTTCGGCTGGACACCCCGGACGATGACCCGGACCCCCAGGCCGGCACAGACGCGGTCGCGCCGGGAACCGTTTACCTGGCGGGCATCGCCGAGACCGCCGCGGTGGCGGGGGACCTGGAGCAGGCGCTGGAGCGGGCCGTCGCGAACGGCCACCTGGCGAAGGACGCCGCCTTCGGCCTTGAGATGGTCGGCGGGAGCCTGTCGGCGTGCATGACCTACGTGAGCTACGGCGAGATCCTGATCCGCCCGCTGATCGCACCGACCGCGTTCCACGACGCGTTCGCGGACGCCAGGAAGCGGGTCTACATGTCGGCGACCCTGGGCGGCGGCGGCGAGCTCGAGCGCGCGTTCGGCCGCCGGCGGATCAACCGGATCCCGGTCCCGGCCGGATGGGAGACCCAGGGCACCGGGCGCCGCTTCTTCGTGTTCCCCGACCTGCTGCGCGGCCTCGGCGACGAGGAGAGCATCGCCGACTTCGCCCGCGACGCCGTGAGCCTGCTCGGCAAGGCGGTGATCATCGCGCAGAGCGCGCGCGGCCGGGACAAGGTCGCCGGCAGCGTGGTCCCGGAGTGCATGCCGGTCTGGAAGCCGGGGGAGTACGCCGCCGCCCCCGACGAGTTCGCGGACGCCCCGGCCGGCGTGCTGGCGCTCGCTAATCGGTACGACGGGATCGACCTGCCCGACGAGGCCTGCCGCCTGGTGATCCTAGCCGGCCTGCCTGTCGGCACGCACCTGCAGGAGCGGTTCCTCCACGACAGCGCCGGCGCCCTCGCCGTGCTCACGGAGCGGATCCGCACCCGGCTCACGCAGGGCGCCGGGAGGGCGACCCGCAACAGCGCCGACTACGCCGCGGTGCTCATGCTCGGGCGGGACGTGGCGAACTTCTGCGCGAAGTCCGACGTGCAGGCCTCGCTCCACCCCGAGATCCGCGCCGAGATCGCGTTCGGCCTGGAGAACTCCGCCGGGATGCCGGCCGGCGAGGCACGCGACAACCTGCGCCACTTCCACGACCAGGACGAGGACTGGCGCGACGCCGAGCTGGAGATCATCGCCTCCCGCGACGGGACGGCGCGGCTCGAGCCGCCTGGCACCAGGGAGCTCGCCGCGGCCGCGCAGCACGAGGTGACGGCCGTCAGCGCCGCATGGCAGGGCGACTGGGCCAAGGCGATCGAGGCGGCCGGACAGGCGCTGGGCAAGCTGGCCGGCGGGGAGGAGACCCGGCCCTACCAGGCCCTGTGGCACTACATCCTGGCCTCCTGGGCGGTCATCGCTGCCCGGGCCGGGGACCGCCAGCGCCTGCAGGGCATCGCCGACGCTCACTTCGCCGACGCCCGGGCGGCGGCCGCGGGGACCCGCTGGCTGAGCGGGCTGGCCACCAGCGCAGCACAGCTGATCGCCGGGCAGCCGGCGGAGGCTGCGGACCCGCTCGACGTCGCGGTGATCAGCCAGATCGCCGCCAGCCCGATCCGGACCCGGCCCGGCGCGAAATTCGCCGCCCTCGTCGCGTCCGTCGCCGATGGGCTCGCGCAGGACGAGGCGAAGCCGTACGAACGGGCGCTCGCAGGGCTCGGCGAGCTCGCCGGCGCGACCGTCCTCAGCCGCGGCGGCGCCGACGCCGAACCCGACTCGGTGTGGATGTTCGGCTCCCGCCTGTGGGTGGCGTTCGAGGCCAAGACCGGATGCGGGACCGACGGCGAGCTCTCGGCGAAGAACGCCCGGGAGGCGGACTCTCACCTCAACTACGCCGGCGCGAGCGTCGGCGGCACCCCGCCTCCGGCGTCTTTCGCGGTGGTCGTCAGCCCCCAGGAGGCCGTGCACGGCGCCGCGGCGAAGGTCTCCGGCCCGCGGCTGTACCTGGTGCCCCCGGCGGTGATAGGCGACATCGGCGCGCGGCTGACCGCAGCGTGGGAGGGCATCCGGATCCAGACCCGCGGCATGCAGCCCGCCGAGGCGGAACCGGTGATCGCGGACGTGCTTAGCGCATGCCAGGCCCTCCCCAGCCAGTGGCTGCCCCGCCTGACCGTGCGCCGCGTAGCCGACGGGTAAGCAGGTCGTAGCCGAGGCGCCGCCCCGCCCATGACCCACATCTCCGGGTATGGTGGCGCCGACGACCGCCCGGCCGCCGCGCCCCGGCGGCGAGGCGGCCCCCGCCGCCGTCACCTCCGACGCGCGGGCACTCGCGACCCTGCCGCGGGATAGGCGAGTAACGCAACGGGCGGCGCAAGACGCGCGCGGGCGGATTAATGCCACGGAGTCCCGCACGTGCCGATTGAACTCGTCGATCAGCCTCCGAGGTCGGTCAGGTCGGGATCTGGCTCGCCGCCGAAGGGATTCGGGTACATCGTGTCCATTCTCGGCGATCCGCATCACGTCCTGCCCGGATACCGCGCTAGGGCAGGCGATCTCGCCAGTACGGCGCGAGCCAAGAGCTCACGCTGCTTGTGCTCGCCGCAGTGCCTCCACGATGAGCTCATGATCACGGCGATGACCTAGTTTCAGCCCCGTCATCGAAGGCCCAGACAGCTCAGCGGTTATATGGTTGATCTGCTTTTGGAGCCAGTGCCGGCTCTCGTCCCGGTCGAGGTTCTGGATATGCCCGGCGGCGTCCTTGGGATCGACCGCAAGGCCGTGATGCGCGAGCGCGTTGACGAGCGCCGCGACGAGTACCGCTCCCTCGCCAGACGTCCGGGCGAGAAGGACCGCATATGCGAGACGGCGCGTTTCGTCTAGGTCGCGAAGGCGGGCCGCGGTTGCCTGGGCCGCTGCCGCATTGCGTTCCCCGGGCCCGGCAGCCTCTAGGGCGAATATCAGCCTAAGTCTTGTCTGAAAAGACATAGGCTGATATCGTCCTTTACTAATGAGCCAGCCAGCCCGGGAGGAAACTGATGATGAGGACCTACAGCCGGACCATGCACCCCGACCTGACCATCATGATGTCTGAGCCATTCGCCAACCCGGCGGTCGACGTCGAGCTTCGGCTGCCCGGCGGCGCGGTCGCCGCGGTCGGCGCGGCCGTCCTCAACCACGAGTACGCCCGCCAGCAGGCCGCCTACGCCGCCGAGGCGCACGTCGACGCGGAAGGTGTGCTGCGCGGTCGTTCCGGCGCGCGTCGCAGCACCAACCGGATCCGTCTGGTGGACGTCGCTCACCTGATCGGCGCGCCCGGAGATCGCATTCAGCCGGCCGCCTGGCCGCGTGCGGGCTGCTGGGCGAGGTCTCGATGCGCGGCAACCGCCGCACCGTGTCCGCCGCGGCGGTGCTTGAGTTGCAGAGCCGGCCCGCCGTCGAACTGCCCGCGCCGCCCGCCCTGGTGGCCCGGGTAGGCGAACCGACCCCCGTGCAGGATGAGTGGCGGTCGTGGATCGGGTGGTCGACCTCCTGGCAGCCCCAGACCCAGCAGGATGCCGTCCGCGGAGACTGGGTCATCGACCCCGATACCGTCAAGCGGGCCGGCCGACTGGTGGTGCTCGTCGCCGGCTTCGTCGCCGCCGCCTACGCCGTCACCGACGTTGACCTGCAGTACTGGGATGAGCTGGCTAACCGCCGCAGGGCGAGGTTCCTCGTCGAGGACGACGAGGACGCCGCAGGCCCCTTCACCGGCCGCCGCTGGCAGCTACCCCCCGGGTGGGCGGTAGCGGTCATTGATGCCAAAGGCGGGCAGGCCGGATCCGCAGCTTAACTTACCTAGAGTAAGCATGTGCGTGTCGTTCGCGTATGCCTGTGACCGACATAGTAATTCCCTAACCGACCACGAATATGATGGCCGGGACGTGCGTCAGATAGGGGGATGGTGCATGGTGGGCCGGCCGGTCATCGGGGAGATCAGGGTTCAGGAAGTCGTCCGAGGTGACGGTCGGCGTGCCTACACGATCGTCATGGCGGACGGCCAGCTGTGCGGGATGGGCGACCGGGTCCTGCGGCAGTGCGAGGGCGGGACGGACCGGACGTACGCCTATCTGCTCGTCGACCATCTGCGCTGGCCGGAGTCCGATGGGCTGGTAGTCCGAGACCGCGGGGACCGCAGCGGCGGCCGGGGCGCCGCGGTCCCCGCCCCCGGGACGGTCGTCATAGACGAGGCGGCCGGTGGACCGTCCACCAGTAAAAAGGCTTCGCGTGTCTACACCAGTCCGTCAAAGGGCACCTGAGCAGGCTAGACTCTACTACGGTTAGTCTCATACTGAGCATTCAGCTCAGACCTTCTTGACGGCCGGTGTTGTCCCCGCCGAGCGGACGTCCTCGGCGATCTCGTCGGCAACGGACGAGTCGACGATGACTTTGACCATCAGCTGGGTGTAACTCGCTTTACCCTCATCGATGGCGTTGGCCAGGTTGCGCAGCAGTAGTCGGACGCTGTCACGCTTCGTCTCATCGGTGAGGCTGGTCATCAGCGTGAATGTGACTTCCTGCTCTCCCGTTTGCGCGTCACCTCCGCCTACCCCGCCGCCTGACGTATGCGTGCCCGCAGTCGACCCACTCCCGCTAGCGGCACCGTAGGTGCCCGCTGCACTTGAGCCGCTTGCGCCGCCGAACAGGCCAGCGTTTGCCCCGCTGTCACCAGTGGTGCCGCCGGCGGGAGGCTCGCCGGTCTGAGGCTTGGCGAGTCGCAGGCTCGTTTGCCCGACCCCGATCTCCCCGGGCCGGGTGACGACGCGATCGAGCCCGTCGGCGCCGACAAGGCGGAGCTTCCCGGCCTGCAGAGCCTCGAAGATCGCCCGTTGGAGGTCACTGTCGCCGCCCGGCAGGAGCGGCATCCGTGGCGCGCTCCAGAACAGGTCGCGCACTTCGTCGAGGGGCCGCTCGTAGTCGCCGTCGCTCAGGTTGTGCAGCAGGGCTTTCGCATCGAGCGCGCTGATGTCGAACGCCTTGCCCTGCGCGACGAGTGCCTTCCACACCACCGTGCCGTCGAGCGCACTTTGGTTCTCCTGCTCAAACGTGATGGATCGATCGATGCGGGAATGGTCGCCGTCGTCGCCCTGGCCGAGGTACAGGATGTGCTGGTAGGCACGACGGACTGCCGTGTCTAGATTGCGCCGCGCCTCGGTCTTCTGGTCGCGCGCCTGATCGGCGAGTTCTTCGTCGCCGCGGACTGCATCCATCGCGGCAACCCGCTCCCAGGCGAGGTAGCTGCCTGCGGCTCCGCGGGCCTGGCTGCGACGCTGGGTGTTGACGATCGCGAACGCGGCCGACGACGCCCACTGCACCGGGAGTTTGTCGAGCCCGATCCCCATGGCCGCGCGTATCGCTTTCCTCGTGTCCTGGTCTATCCCGTTGAGGAGACTGAACTGCCGCGGGTCGAGCACGACCAGTCGGGTACTGCGAGCGTCGTCGATGCCGACCGTTGCCAGGACGTCGAGCGCGGTACGCGCGAGGTCGGCGGCGACGAACAGCTTGCTCTTGAAGGGGCCGGAGGCGGCGAGCCTTTCGGCGGTCCGAGCGAGCTCTTCATCCCGATCGGTGTCGCTGACACTGGTACGCGCTGCTCGGACGAGCATGTTCAGGGTCTGACGCGTCGACATGAACAGGCGTGGGACCTGACCGCCCTTGCCGGCGAGGTGCTCGACGCTCGCCAGTCCCCCTCCGTCGACATCGAGCAGCTCGCCCATCACGGTGTCGGCCTCCGCGAGCGGGAACATCGCATCGGGTACGAACATCGCGGCCTTTAGCTCGGGCTCAGTTGCCCCTTGGCGGCCGCCCGCGCGGGCGCCGATCACCGAGCACAGGAACAGGCACGTCGCCGCCCGTTCCGCGGCACGCGGATTCACCGCGCGTGCCCGCTGCCGGTCGAGGAGGCGAGCGGCACCGGCATGATCGTCGGCGGCGACGATGTCCGCGCTGGCGATCTGCCGGTAGTTGGCCTGCGTGCGCGTGTCTACGATGAGCCCCGATCCGATGACGGCCTCGCGCACTGCCGGGTCGGACAGCGGAAGGTCTCCGGGGCCGACCAGGAGCGGCGTCCACGCACCGGATTTCCCGCGCTCGTGCAGCGCATATGCTGTCGCGGCGAAGACCCTGATGGTTGAGCGAACAATCTGGAATCCCGCGAGTTTTGCCCACTCCTGCTCGGCGAGCGCCATCAGCTGGGGATGGAAGGGGTAGCAGCGCGCGACCTCGTCGGGGAACTCCGGCGACGCCGTCGCGGGGACTGCGTTGAACACCTTGTCGCGCCACGGTCCCGTCATCCGCGTCGTGAACGTCCGGGACGTCGCGGCCAACACCTCGGCGGGCGCGGTTCCCTCGAAGAGACGCCGCTGAAGAATCGCGGCAAAGTCGGTGTTGTCGTTGATCGTCGCCGTCTCGCCGTTGCGGATCAGCAGGTCATCGAGTTCGCTGCGGCGCGCTTGGCCGGCCGCGTCCAGGACCATGTTGTCCTTCTCCGACGCAATCATCACGACGATGGCAGCGACGTTCTTGGCTTCGTTGACGCTGTCGAGCAAGGCCCGGAGAAACGCCATGTCACGCACAGCAAGGTCAGCGTGCTCGGTGTCGGAGAGTTGCCGGACGTAGTCCATGATTTCGTCGACGAGGATGAGCACTGGGCGTCCGATGGCTGTCAGCGCCTCAACGATCTTGCTCTTGTCGCCGTTGTGATCCTTGTAGCGCAGGTACAGGGCGTTGTCGCCGCCGAACAGCCGCCACAAGAAGCGCTCGTACAACGTCTGCGCCGGACCGTCGTATGCGGCCACGCCCTTGCCGGCGGTCATGTTGTCGCAGGCCAGCACCACAACCTGCGGATTACCGAGATCGGGGGCTGGCGGGCCATCGAGGATCGCGGTCGCCTTCGCAAACGCCTGCCGTCCGGTGTCGGTCTGGGCGAGCACCGCAGGATGCGCAGCGAGGTGCCACAGCCCGATGAGGCCATGGGACTTGCCACCGCCCATGGCCTGATCCAGTCGCCACACTGCCCGCGCCCGGGTGTAGTTCTCACCACCACCGAGCCGCACGGCGACCTTGGCCATGAGGTCCGTGAACAGCGGGCTGGGGTGGGTGATCTCCCCGTAGTAGGCGGCATCGGCGTAGGCCGGGCGGTTACTGACGGTCCCGTACACCGCCTGGAACAGTGACATTTGCACGTCGTCGATCGAGCCGGACGAGTGGGCGATCTCGTCGCGGAGCTTGAGTACCTCCCACCACGGGGTTACCTGCGTGCTCACTCCGACTCCTCCGCTTCTGGTGCCCTTGCGATGTCTCGTGCTGGTTCGCGCTGTGTCTCGGTCACGGCCGACTGCTCAGTCCGTGTCGAAGAGGCTGGGTTGCCTGTTCGCGGCTTCCTTCAGCTTCGCGGCTTCTCGCTGTGCCGAGACGACGCCGCGCGTTACCGCCCCTATTCCGCTACGCCCGCGCACGAGCGACGTCCAGGCCACCGCGTCGGGGTCGGCTTCCGGGAGCAACGAAGACAGGTAGCCGATGGCGGCCCAGAGGTAGTTATCGGCCGTGTCCCGTCCAGTCGCCACCAGGACCTCGGCGACCGCGTCGAGACCCTCGGGCCAGGCCTTGGCCATCGCCATGGCGACATCGATCGTCCTAGACGTCTCAGATAGCGCACCTTTCCAGTTCTTGGCATAGCCGAGCCGCACGCCCTTGTCCGCATCTTCGAGGATGCCTTTGAGCTCGTCGGTCGACAGGTCCGACGCCAGCGCCTGCCAGCGCGCCTCGGATCTTGGCGCGACTGCGCGGCGGTACAGCCGGGCCCACGAAAGCGCGAAGCGCGTGCGCTCGTCAAAGGTTTCCAGCGGCAAATGGTCGATCACGATCGCGGCGGCTTCTTCCACAGCGCGCCGTGCCACCACCAGATAGTGGGCCGGGTCGACGGGATCCCCGAGATGATTGAGCACCTGTGCGTACCGGCCCACCGCCTCCATTGCAGGTCCCGCCGATGCCATCAGCTGGTCGCTCGGAGCGAGGCCGGTAGCTTCCCACATCGGGATACGAGCTTTCACTTCCTTGCGGACTTCCGCCTCCACGAGGTTGGCGCGTCCGGCAGGGCGGCCGGGCGGTGCAGGTCGACACGACATTGTGAGTGTCGTGACGATGTTCGCCGACCCTGCGCTGCCGCCCGATTCGGTCTTGGCGGGCCACGACCCGGTTAGAACCAATCCAGCTCGGGTCAGCGCCCCCAGCAACCGGTGCCACACATCCGGGTCCCCGTGTCCAAAAACGATCGTGACAACGCCGTCAGTTGAAACGACTCGCCGCGCCTCAGTGAATGCCTTCGCGATCATGTCATCGTAGTGAGCAGATGTCCGATGATCGAAATGCGTGGATCGAGCGCGGAACTTCTTGACGATTGCCTCTTCCGCCTTCTCCTGTACTCCATCCGGGTCCGCAGTGAAACAGAACAAAGGCTGTGTCGAAAACAGGGCACGCTTGAGCCAGACGTAGAACAGGTCGGAGGCATCCGAGTAAGGGATCATTTCGTCGTATGGCGGGTCAGTCACCACGGCTGAGACGGAGTTATCCCTTATCGGAAGCGATGTTGCCGAGCCCCGACTGATATCGGCGGGCACCCCGGCGGCCCGACCAGTTTGGCTGCGCAAGGCCGCCATGGTCCGCTCGACTAGAGAGCTCCAAGAGCCGGGCCCGTCTGTCAGACCCGTCTCGAAGTAGTCGTACGAGAATGAGATGCTCGCCTCATTTCCGAAGATGTGGTTGACGCCTGTTGAGCGGCCATCGTTGTAGACCATGAGCGACGTCCCGCGAGTGGACCGCTTCATCTTGCGTACGAGGACCGCACAGGCATAACCAACCAGGGCCGCGGTGTACTTTTCGCTGATGCCATGATCGACCATTATCTCGATGCCAAGATCGCTGATCACCCGGCAAAGGCGGACGAAGCTGAGCGTCTGCCGGTCGTTGCATAGGTCGCCGTACGACTTCGCCCCGTACAACGAGGGCTGAACAACACTTCCGTTCCCCACCGGGATGCGTTCGTCCGGCTTGGCTGGTATCCCTGGCGCGAAGGGCGGCTCCGCAGCGAGCATTTCTTCGGCGAGTCGGATCGCCGCGAACTCGTCGGATGTGGGCTCGCGGAAGCTTTTCCCATAGTCGCGGTCCAAGTCGGCCGCGAGTAGTAGCACGTCCTCACGGAATCCCTCCGCAGATAGCCGCCGGTGCAACGCCGTCGAGTGGACATGGTTGCAGAACGGGCAGATTGCGCTCTTGGCGCCTGTCTTGCTGCTACCTGGGGCTCGTAGGGTTGGCTGACCGGTAGGAGCGCCGGCGTGCACTGTCGCCCTGAACCTGCCCGTCTGCCGGTCGACATCTATGCAATAGTGCTGCCCTGGGTCACCCGTCGCGGGTTTCGGATGCCTTAGAACGACCGCGCCGGTGAGTGGGAACCGCCGCCCGCACTCCTGGCACGGCAATGTGGATGCCCACAGGTAGCCCCAAGCACGCCGACCGTCGACCTCAGGGTAGACCTCGGCAATCTGTTCGTCGTGTCGGCGGCCCACCTCATCGAGCACCGCCCGCACGTCATCGAGGAGCCGACCGCCACTGAATGTCAGGCCCTGTCGAGCGGCGAAAGGCAACAAAGGTTCGTCACTCCAGTCCTGCAGCGGGAAGTCAGCCAGCAATTGACCTGCGAGAGTGGCGACAGGTGAGTAATCGATGCCATATGCCTTGACAGAGAGCCGAGCCGCCTCAAGAGGAATCATCGCTCGTCCGCTAAACAGGTCCAGCATCGACGCGCCATCGGGATGTGCTACGGCAATCTCTGCCCGGAGTTCAGCGTTCATGCCGTTGCGGGCCGCCATCGCCCGTCGAACAAGGTTTTGTAGCCGTCTCTGCTCTTCGACATCTTCCGGCCAAGGGAGCAGGCTCGTCAGCACGGCGGCCTTCGCCTGCGCCAGCGGTCGTTTCGCAAACCACGTGAAGAGCGCCGCTTCTTGATTGCCGCTGCCCCAGCCGCTGGATGACGCCTCGCTGACTTCTGTGCAGGGGAACCATCGTTCGATCATGCGCACGTGATGGACTCCTCATTCTTCCGCGCCGCCTTGAGTGCGCTGCCCGGCACGTGCACGATGACAGTTCCGGTTGACAGGTCGGCGAAGGTTCGGCCGGGATCGGGGTAGGTGCCGTACAAGACGCCGGTGCCATCTTGGCACTGATCGACAACATAGAGCACGTAATCTCGGCCGTGTTGTGTGGCGATGAGCACTTCGTTCCCCGTCATCGAAATGCCCTCGCTGCTTGCGGCGTTCCAGACACCTTTCACCTCGACGAGGCGTTGCTCTCGACCGCGACTCGCGTGAAGGTCGTAACCGCGCTCCTCTGTATGCACGTCCGCCACGGCAAAACCCTGGCCGCGCAGGACCCTTGCGACGTGCGCCATGGAGATGCGCTCGCTGTCCTTCTCGGTCGGTTCCGGCGTCGGTGCCGCTGCGATGACGTGCGCCCAGGCGAGCTGGCTAGGTTCTCCGATCGTCACCTGGCTCGTTTCCCGCAAGTCTGCGAGCCGGCGTGCTGTTGTCGCCTCCAGACGTCGGCGTTCGGCGATACGCGTGGTGCGGTCGCGAATGCCGTCCGTGAGCTGATCGGGAAGGCGCTTGAGTTCCCGATCAGCGATCGCGAGCCACGCGTCGAGGGCGTGTGCGCGTCGCTCCTGCTCTTCGCGAGCTGCACCGGCGGCGCGACTGCGTGCGTCGTTGACCCGTGCAGGATGTGGCGGGCCTGCCGAGCCAGTGCCCGGCCGGAGATTGGCGAGCATTTCCCACCGCACCGGCCGCGCACCCGCGGCATCGACGCGGACCAGGCACGACCAGGTGCCTTTACGCTTGCCTCCGGCCTCCGAGAGGTCGGACCGGAAGCAAAACAGGTCGTAGTCGGTTGTGCTGCTTTCGTCGACGAGGGCTCCGCCGCGAAACATTGCGGGGGCGAGGCGTTCGGCGCACAGAGTCACCAGAGATTGGAACGGAGGGTCGCTCGGCCCGAGACTGATGACCTCTGACACGTCCGCGCTCGCCTGGCGCGCCGCGGTGAGAGCGGCGCCGCTCGTCGCGACGACGGCCGCCTCCCCGGGCCGAACACGGCCTGGCGGGGTGAACTCGCGTGGCAGCGTTTCACCGCCCGGAAGTGTGAGGGTGAAGATCCCGTCCCCGGCGGCGTGCGGGGCAACCTTTACGGCCCCTCCTCCAGCGATGCGGGCAAGGAACGCCTCGACGATCGCCGGGTTGACCCGCTCCAGTTGCTCGTCCTGGAGCGCGGCAACCGCAGCGGCGACATCGACAGCCGATCGGAGAGCCGCCTCCTGCGCCGCGGCCTGCTTCGCGGCGTCTTCGAGCCGGGCCGTCGTGATCGCCTGCACGGCGACGAGCGCCTGCGCGCGTTGCTCATCGTCGCCGAAGGCAGCGGATAGGACTTCGGTGAGCCTGTCGTCGTTCAAACCGACAAGTTCACCGACGAGACTCAACGAGTCGAACATGCGGCCATCGAGCTGGTTGGCGGCGGTGACGAAGTTGCGCAGGAGGACTTCTAGGACGGTGCCCTCGCGCGTTTCGGTCGCGATCAGGTTGTACAGCTCGACGTCGCGGGTCTGGCCGACGCGGTGGATGCGACCCATGCGCTGTTCGAGACGGACCAGCGACCATGGGATGTCCCAGTTCACAAGAACGTGCGCGGTCTGCAGGTCGATCCCTTCGTTGCCCGCGTCCGTCGACACAAGGATTTGGAAGTCGCGTCGTGCGAACGCGTCCCGGACCGCGTCCCGAACGGGATGGAGGTCGCGACCCGAATAGCGACGTGCGGTGAAGCCGCCGGCGGTGAGAGCCCGGACGAGCCAGTCGGCGGTATCGGCGTATTCGGTGAACACGACCGCCTGCTCGCCGTTGCCCGGCTTGATGCCGTTGGCGCCGAGGCAGGTGAGGACGAGGGGGTCCCACTTCGACACCGGGAGCCCTGGGTCCCCGAGGAGCGGCTCAAGTCGCGCGAGCAGGCCGTTGATCTCCTTGCGCTCCTGCTTCGCTGCCCTTGACGACTCGACGATGACCTTTGCCTCATCCGCCCTGGGAGGGTCGTCTCCGTCCGGGTCGGCCGCGAGTGCCGCCGCAGCAGGCATCCCGCTTCCCATACCGTCTCGGCGACGCTTGAGGGTCTCTGCGAGCGCGTACAAGCTGGACGCAGCCCGCTTGCCGTACACCATGCGGCCGAGGGGGACCGCGTGCGGGGGGAAGAACCGGTCCACGAGGTCGAGCGCCTGGGCGTAGTAGTCGACCTCGGTCGGGTTGAGCGGCACGGTCTCGTTCGCCGCCCGTCGGCCCTTGAAGAGCTTGGTGACCCCGTCGAAGTCGACGAGGTCCTCCTTCATACGCCGCAGGAAGTGCACGCGACCGGGTTTCGCCGCGTGAGTGGGTTCCTCGTTGGCGGCGACCGGCGGGTAGACGTCGGGGTCCACGAGGTGGAGGAGGGCGCGGAACAGCCATTCCTTGCCGCGGTGCGGGGTGGCGGTCATGAACAGCGCCCGCGGGGTGTTCAGCGCAAGCAGTTCGCCCGCCTGGTGGTACGACGCGGCAGTCGGCGTGAGCCGGTGCGCCTCGTCGAATACGACCGCGTCCCAGCCGGCTCTGTCCGGATGGATCGCCGCTTGCACGGCCGGGTTTACCGCGGCGAGGTCGAGGCTCACGATCCAGAGGTCGTGGTCGGTTTCGAGCGCGTGCTCGCGCACGGTCTGCGCCGTGATCGGGCGGAGGCCGCCGCCGAAGAACCGCTCGAAGTCCGCCTGCCACTTGGTGACCAGGTGAGCGGGGGCGACAACGAGCGCCCGGGATATGAAGCCGAGCCGCTGCATCTCCCGCAGGTACATCCCGGCCATGATCGTCTTGCCCGTTCCGGGTTCGTCCGCGAGCAGGAACCGGAGGTTCGGCTGCGGGAGCATGGCACCGTAGACAGCGTTCATCTGATGGGCGTACGGCGTGAGCGGCGACGACGCGAGCGCCGCGGACCGGGCCCCGGCACTCGCCGCCCTCATCCACGCGGTCCACAGCCCGGCGAGCACCGCCGTGGAGTCGCCGCCCCCGTCCTCAGTGAGGATCTTGCAGGCCGCCGCCTGCTCTCGCGTCAGCTCGACCTTTTGGAAGCTCCCCGCGGGCTCCTCAACGAACAGCTGCCAGCCGTCGCCGGCGGGCATCGCGAGTTCGATCCGCACGTACCCAGGCAGGTCGAGACGGTGGGGAATATGCACGCGGCTGCCTGGCACGAAAGTCATAGCTGGCATCGTAGGCGCGGGACTTTGGTCGGCGAAATGGAGGCCTACGGTGCTATCTTTCCTACCTCGACAGCGTCCCCGGCGGTCAGCGCGCGAGGGGATCGCCCGGCCAGCTTTTCCCAGCCCGCCTCCGCGTCGGCCGGCCAGCAGGCCAGCCGGCTGAGCAGCGAGTTGTCCACCTTGCCGCCTGAGTGAATGGTGCAGTTGCGCATCAGCCTGAGGACGTGGATCTGCTCCAGGCTCGCCGGCGTGAATGACTCGCCGGTGACCCTCTCCATCTCGGTGTGCTGGAAGGCAAGCTTGATGTCGTCGGGCGACTTGCAAAGATTCGCGCCGCCGCGTTTCAGCAGGGTGAGGCACGTCCGGAGGTAGTCCTCGTGGATGGCCAGGGCGTAGGGGACGGCCATCGCGCCGAGGTGGGTGTCGCCGGCTGCCAGGATGCCCCGCGCCGCGCCGGTCTTGAGGTTCTGGCGGCCGATGTGCGGGATCTGCGGGAAGATCTCCGGGAGCAGCCGGTCCGATCCCTCGGTGGGCTGGAGCATGTAGGCGGCCATCCGCGCGCCTGCCAGCAGGCCCATGACCGCGTTGCTGGCCTCGGTGCGGACCTGCTCGTAGTGCCGGTAGTCAGCGAAACCGGACAACCTGTGCCCTGGGCACTACCGTCTCGTCTCGCGCTTGCGGCGGGCGGCGCGGATCTCGCTGTCGGAGGCCTGGTCGGCAAGCTCGGCGTAGATCTTGACGGTGCCGGCGGAGGAGTGGCCGAGCCGCTTGCGGATGGCCTCGATGGAGACCCCCAGGTTGATGAGCTCGGTGGCATGCGCGTGCCGCAGCTGGTGGATGCCGATCTCGACGCCGGCGGCGGCGCAGTATTTCCGCCACCGGCTCTCGGCGGCGTCGTATGACAGCGGCCCGCCGTGCCCGTTGACCGACGCGCGGAACAGCGGGCCGGAGGCGTACCCCGTCCGGGCGAGGTACAGGTGCAGCAGGGCGACGTAGCCGCGGTCGTCGAGCAGCACGGTGCGGACGGTGCCGCCCTTGCCGTGGATGCGGGCGTGCTCGTCGTCGGGGCGCAGGTCCAGGTCCTCCACGTACATGCCGCACACCTCCGAGGCGCGGGCGCCGCAGGTGTAGGCGGTCTCGAACAGCACCCGGTCGCGCAGGACGTCCGGCGGCAGGTCCTTCCTGGGGCGCCGGGAGCAGATCGCGTCCAGTGCCGCCCGGATGTCGCCGGCCGCCGCCGGCCTGGGCAGCGTCTTCGGGACGGCCACGGTGTCGACCCGGTCCATCGGGCTGAAGCCCAGCAGGTCGTGCCGGACGGCCCATCGGCAGAACGACGCGACGGCGGCGCGCTTGCGCTTGCGCGTCGCCGGGGCCTGCTCCGTCATCTCCTTCAGGAACGCCCGCACCGGGGCCGCGGTGATCTCCCCGATCCCGCCGCCGTGGTGCGCGGCGAACGCAACCAGGTCGCCGCGGTAGGCACGGATCGTGTTGTGCGGCTTATTGGCGTTCGCCAGGTCGGTGAGGTAGTCGTCGATGTGCGGCGCGAGCGGGTGCCCCGGGAGTGCCGCGGCGGCAGTGCGATCCTCCCGTGTCCCGTTAGTTGCCAGATAACCGTGAACTGAAGGCGGCCGGCGGCGGCCCGCACTCGCAGGTGGCATGGGGAGAGCATAGCGGAGGATGCCAGATAACCGTAGTTATCTGGGAACCCGTCCTTGTCAGTAGCGCGGGCCGTGCCGCCGTGGCCGCCGTGAGGGGCAGCAGCTAATGCGGGCTGCCGGGCCGGTGACGGGAACCGGCGCTCGCGGCAGAAGCCGGCGCAGGTGCGGCACCCGGCGGTGAACGTTACCGGCGGCCGCGCTGGCGAGGGCGGGTACAGGTGCGGAGCCTGATCCTCGTGGCCAGGCGGAGGCTTGCCTATACAGCCGGCGGCTGCCGGCCGTATGTCCCCAGGAGCCGGTCGCCTTCCTCTTTGGCCTGCGTGATCCGGGCGAGCGCCTCCTCAAGGCCCAGGGGCTCGCCGTCCTGCATGTCGACCCGGATCGATTCCAGCGCCTGCGCGATAAGGGCAACTGCGAGGTAGCTTGCCAGGGCGGGCGGCAGGCTGCCCGGGCCAGCCGGCGGTTCAGCGGGTTCGCGCTGCTGCGGGGAACCCCCGGCCGGGGCCGTATCGTCGATTTCGTACTGCGCCGCAAGGCGCCGTGCCTCGAGCAGGTTGCCGCGGGCCTGATCGCGTTCACGCTGGTACAGGATCCGGCAGTTGTCGCTGCAGAAGTCGCGCGGGCGCGACCTTCCCGCAGGCGGGCCGATCTCGCTGCCGCAGCGGGGCCGCTTGCACGCCCTGCGGACAGTGCCCACACTGGGCTCAGGGACCGGCAGCAGCCTGACAGTCGCCTGCCGCTCAGCCACGTCCCCCTCCAGCGAAAGTCCGGTGAAAGTCAGTACAGCCCGGTACGCCGCATCGGTAAAGTTCCCATCTCAGACTGTATCTCCTATCGAAGCTAGCCGTATGCTGGAGCGGTGTCCTGCCATCCTGACTCCAGCGAAAGTCATTCAAAAGCCGGCGGCAGAGGCTGCGGCCTGCCGGTTTCCCGCCTGCTGGCAGTGACTTCCGGGCTCTGCGCGGGTCCGCCGGGCGGCCTGCCCGCAGCCGGGCATGACCTGTGCTGCCGGGCGGGCGCGCCCGCGGCCGGGGCAGCGGTGCGGGTGTCGGCGGCTCACCCGGTCCGGTGGCGCTCGCACCTCGATCCGGGCGCGATCAGCACGGGACCGCTGGAGGTGATCGCCCGGGGCGCCGTGACGGCCGGCGCCGCCGCGGACGCGGTGGTCGCCTGCGACGAGGAGGAGCAGGCCCGCCGCCGGAGCGCGGGCCTGGGCGCGGTCACGTCGCTGTGGCTGCTGGACGCGCTCATGACCCTGCCGGCAGGTGCCCCGGTCCGGATCGCGGACCTGTCCGCGGATGCCTGGGCCTGCATCAGTGCTGCCCCGCGGGGCGTGGTGGCGGTCGACGGCGGCTGGGTCACGCGCCTGCTGAGCCCGCCGCTGACCGTCGTCGGCGCTGTGGTGCGCGGCCCGGGATGGCGGCGTCCCCTGCGGCAGGCGGCGCGGTTCACGCCGTTCGCGCAGCGGGTGCTCGTGCTGGAGATTCCTCCCCCGTCACGGCTGATCTGGGAGGCGGAGGTCGCCGGCGTGGGCGTGTGGGTTTCCCGGGACGGCGAGCTGATAGAGCTGTGCCCGCCGGAGCCGTTCCGGCAGCGCTACTGGAAGGCGGCGGGGTGGCGCTTCGCGGAGCGTGCCTACGCGGCGTCGCTCAGCGCCAGCCCCCTGCCGGGGTGGTCTCCCGCATCTGCGGATCGTCCAGCTCGCACAGGTACCGCAGGGTCAGGTCAGCGGCAACCAGCCCTGCCGCTGCGGTGAGCTGCGTGTGGCGCAGCAGGGCCGCGACTCTTTCCCCGTTGAGCCATGCGGCCCGGCCGGCGGACGGCTGGGCCGCGAGTTCGCGGGCGAAATCGTCAATTCCGTGCATGTTGTGGGCGATGATCAGCGCCTTGTCGGCCGGGACGGGCCGGTAGGACTCCAGCCGCCTGGGGCATTTCCCGCAGGCCGGCGAGGGGCTGTTGGCGTACCAGTCGGCGTACACGAGGGGGCTGCGCATCTCCAGCAGCTCGCGCAGGAAAGTCCCGGGCAGGTAGCCGGCGGCGAGCGGGCCGCCCTCGTTGTCGGCGGGCCGCTGCGGCCACCTGCGGCTGCTGGAGGCGCCGATGCCGACCCAGCCGGCGCCGTGCGCTATCGCGTCGGTGCCGGCCAGGGCGTCGACGCCGTGGATGTGGCTTCCCGGGAAGTGCGACAGAAGCTCCCGCAGCCCGCGCAGGCGCGGGTACCTAGCAAGGGGCTTGCTCTTGTGGGCGAAAAGGAAGGCCAGGGGCCGGCGGGGGCCGCGGCGCAGGGCTTCGGTGAAACCCGGCAGGTGCTTGGGGGTGAGGGTGTCGGCGTCGGTCGCCACGAGCCCGACCAGGCCGGGGTGGCTGGACTGGCCGAGCTCGGCCAGGACGGCGCCGAGCGCCGCGGTGTCGCCGAGGCGGATGAATCCGGCGGGTGCCAGCACGGCGGCCGCGCCGGAGGCCGCGAGCGCGAGCTCTGCCCAGGTGTCCAGGTCGATCAGCTGGCCGCTGACCTGCGACGGCTCCCCGCCGTTGGCGTAGTGGCGGGCCCAGTGGCGGGTGTCGGCAACCAGGGCCAGGCCCGGGCGGGCGGCGCGGAGCAGGGCGCACTGCGCGATCGCGTCGGCGGAGCTGACCGCCAGGGTCAGGCCGGCGGCAGCGCAGTGGGCGGCAGCGACGTCAAGTTCGCTGCACAGCGACTTCTCGGAGGCGACAAAGCCCATCGGGCCGGCGAGCGCCAGGATCTCGCTCATGAAGCCATCATCACGGGTAACACCCCATATTTCGTGTCTGCCACGCCGAAGCGCCACAACATGGTGTGCCTGAGGACTGCAGGGAGACCATGCGCTCTCTGCGCTGCCTGAGCTTCGCTGCCCGCCCCAGCGGTTCCGCCGGGAGGTCCCGGCGGCGGGCGGCAGCCCCGCCTTCTTTCTATCTGAACCCGAATCGTAGCAGACACTTGAAATTCTTGCATGAACTGCGCCTCATGCTTCATGATGCTGATGTGAGAGGCGCAGGCGGCCGGCGCGGCGCCGGGCCGCCAGCCCGGATGGCACGCGGCCCGCGCGGTCGCGCATCATGAACTGTGGGGCGAGCTTTGTGACTGATGACGGCACGGCCGCGGATGCCGCGCGGCTGTTTTCCCCGCAGCGCCTGCGGCTGGCCCGCGAGGCGCGCGGCCTGACGCAGACCGGGCTGAGCCGGCTCATCGGCACCTCCGCGGCCGCCGTCTCGCAGTTCGAGAAGGCCGACGCCAGGCCGAGCGCCTCGACCGTGGCCCTGCTCGCGCAGGCGCTCTCGTTCCCGGCCGGGTTCTTCGCAGTCGGGTCCTCGCCGTCGAGCCGGGCAGACGGGGACCCGGACACCCTCGACGGGCACGGCCACTTCCGGTCGCTGCGGTCGGTCACCGCCGCCCAGCGCCGCCAGGCGCTGTCGGTAACCCAGCTGGTCCGGGACATGGCCGACGCCCTGTCCCGCCACGTCCGCCTGCCGGACCCTGCCGTGCCCTTGCTCGCGGCCGGCGCCGGCGACCTGGCGGCCGCGGAAGAACGCGCCGCCACGGTCCGGCGTGCCTGGGGCGTGCCGCCCGGGCCGGTGACGGACGTCATCCAGGTGGCTGAAAGGCACGGCATTGTCACGGCCCGGCAGCGGATACCGGCGCCGACGATATCCGGGTACAGCGTCCCGTTCCCGGAACGCCCTGTCGTCATCGTCGGCCGGGACGGGGCGAAGCGGGACCGCGACCGTTTCAGCGTCAGCCACGAAATCGGCCACCTGGTCATGCACGAGGCCGGCAGCAGCCTTGCCTCCAAAGAGACTGAGGCGCAGGCAAACCGGTTTGCGTCCGCTTTCCTGCTGCCCGCCGACGAAATCCGCGACCAGCTTCCCCCGGTGCCTGACTGGGTGCAGCTGCTGACGCTCAAGCAGCGATGGCACGTGTCACTGAGCGCCCTGCTGCGCCGGGCCAGCGACCTCGGGGTGATGAGCGACCAGGTTTACGGGCAGGCGATGCGCACGGTGGGCGCGCGCGGCTGGCGCATCAGCGAGCCGGGAGACCTGGGCGCCCCGGAGTCGCCGAGGGTCCTGGCACTGGCCATCGAGACCGCAGGGGCCGGCACCGCGAGCCTCGCGGCCGAAACGGGATGGCCTGCCACCCTGATAGAGGAAGTGGTCGCGGCCAGCGCTGACAGCCGGCCTGCCCTGGAGATCTGAATGGTGATCGTGCAGTGCGGTATCTGCGGGTTCGCGCGGCTCGTCAGTTCCCTCAGCGCCAGCAGGCCGGTGCCAGCCGAGGCGAACCCGGTCCGTAAGTGTGCCTGAGCCGGCGCGGCGGGACCCGCAGCGCGCCCGGCCCCAGCATGGCGGACGGCTCCAGGATCGGCCGGGTCCGCCTCGGGCACATGGCCGGCGCCTCCGCCGCCGGCGTGCTCATCACCGATCCGGCGGCGCCTGGGTGCGGCGCTCACGGAACTGCCGGCCTTCGACGGGCTCGCATCCCGGTCGCCTTATCCCTCGCCGACCCCGCCCGGCGCGGCCCCGGCCGGACCGGGCTGCGGCCGGGCGCGCGAGGGCGGCCATCTTTGCGAGGATGACGGCGCCGTGCTGCCCGCGACTCGCCGCCGGCACCGCCGCTAGCTCGCCCAGCTCATCTTCGCATGCACCTGACCAGCAGTCATCCGGGGAGCCCGCGGCGGGATCCTCACGGCTTCCAGCCGGCCGCGACCATGATCGCGACGACCACCGCCGCCACGCCCGCGAGAGCGCCGATGACGGTGGCGAACGCGACGACCACGCCGCGCTTGCGCAGCCGCGCCCACCAGCCCTCCTTCACGGGCACGGGCTCCTTGCCGGCGAGGGAAACGGAGGCATCCTGCCCGGCGGCAACGGCATCACCGCCCGCCCGCGTGGACTGGACGCCGGCCACGCTGGCCCCGGCCCCGCTCGCTTCCTGGCTTCCGGCCACGCTGGAATTCGCACCGGCGCTCTGGCTGCCGATCGCAGTGCCGCTCTCACCGGCCACGGCTACCGGCCCGGCCGTCGCCGCGACGTTCGTGCCAGCGGCGCCAGCGTGCTGGACAATGTAGTTGAACACGGTCCGGTCCCCGGTAATAAGGAACTGGACGCCCTGGTCGGCGGCCATCTTGTCCGGCACGTCCTGGCCTTGCGGTGTCAGCGCGAGCAGCTCGGCGACCAGCTCGGCCAGCGCGGTGCGGATGCGGACGAGGACGCCCTGGATGGCCGACCTGGGCACTGACCAGTAGACGTCGGCGACGTGGCTGGTCGGCCCGATATTCTGCCGGTTCAGCACGTCCGCGATGAAGCCTCCCCACTCGGGGCTCAGGCGCTGCTCGTCCGTGTCCTCGACGGCCATCGCTTCCAGCTGGCCGATCCCGAAAGGCACGATTGCGTCGTGCACATCGACCGTCCTGCCGATCTCCTCGCGAATCCGGGAATCGAGCATGGAGTCCTCGACCCGCTGGGTGATGCCGAAACGGCCGGCCCTGTTGGTGATCCGCGCAGTCAGGGGCGCGGGCACGTGACGGTACTGCGGCACCGTCACGGCCCCGTCATAGCCATGCAATTCCTGGCTGGCCCAGGTCCGCATCTTCTCTGACCCGGCCAGGCCCCCGAGCACGATGCAATTCTGAAGCAATGACGACAGCGGCACCGACCGGTCCGCTACGTCTTCCGCGATCCGCGCGAGCAGACCACCCTGATTACGAGCCATGGCACATTTTCGCGGCCCCGGCTCAGTTAAGCGAATCGGTTTCAGCATGCCTCCGTCCACTCCACGTCCCGCACATGTCAATGACGCAAAGCCACAGGTCACGACATAGTTAACAGTCCCGGTAACCGGAAAACCCGGCCAGTGGACAACAGCCGGGAACAGGCGGGAGAACGCTCGGTGCCGGCGTGGCGTACCGGGGTGCGCTGAGCGCCAGCGCGGCGACGGTCGCGGTGCTCGCCTGCGGCGCGGACGTGCCGTACCCGTCCGCCCGGCGGTTGCGCGAGGCCCCGGTCACCTGGCTCAGCGAACGGGCTGACGCGCAGCCGGGTCACTGGCCGAAGATGTCCAGGCAGGCCGGCAGTCCTGCCTGGCTGAGTCCCCAGCCGAGCCAGGTGTCCTCGCTGCCGTACAGCTCAGCCCATATGTCCGCCTCGATCCGGCCTGCCGGGGTCACGGGAATGATCATGGTCTCCCGGACGCGGTGCCCGGGCAGCGGCCGGACGAAGCCGTAACAGCGGTCGGGGGTGCGTGTCGACAGGCCGCGGAAAGCTCCCTGGGCGAAGCAGGCGCCGCTGGAGATCACGATGCCGGCCACGCCGTCAACCCGGGCAAGTGCCGGCTTCAGCAGCTTGCCGATCTCGGCGGTCTTCTCGTGCAGGGCGGCGCGCGCCCATTCAGTGAACTGCCAGGTCCCGTCCATCAGGTCCGTCCGCAGCCAGCCGCCGCCGGCGCGGGCAGCCTGGGCGGCCTTCTGCAGCAGCCGTCCTTCAACGCGCGGCCACCCCCGCCCGCTCTCGATGCCGCCCCTGAGCTCGCTGGGGCCGCCTCCCCGCAGGAGCACGCGCAAGTCAGCGCCGCGGAATGCCAGCGGCACCTGCCGCCCGGTCTCGCAGGCGAGCCGGGCGGCTTCCTCGATCAGGGCGAGCAGTTCCGCGGCGTCCTCCTCGCCCAGGCGGCCACCGAGGTCACCCGCGACGTCCACCCCGAACTGCGCGCTGATCCGCATGATGGCGGCTGTCATCTGGTCCCAGTACGCCCTGCTTTCCCGTGAGTTCTGGTCGAGGATGACGGCGAATGTCTCCACCCGCAGCGCCGTGGCCCCATAGCGGATCAGCACGTCGCTGGGCGGGGCGGCTGCGGTGACCCGGTTTTCCAGGGCGACAGCCGCGCCGCAGCGCCTGGCGAGGCCGCCCACCTCGAGCTGGAGCGCGGCGTGGCGACGGCGGTCGTCCCGCAGGTCGGTCCGCATCTCCTTCTGCACGCTTGCCAGTCCTGGCGTGCCAGCCAGAAGCCGCAGGCGCAGCGCGAGGTCGAGCAGGCTGCCCAGTGCCGCCACATGCGACCCGCCGAGATTGACTTCCTCGGGCACGTGCCCGGCGGCCTCCCAGTAGCGTTCGGGCCAGTCCTGCCCCATATGCTGCTCGAGCTGCTCAAGTGCCCACAGCGTCGCCTGCCGCCGCGCAGGGGTGACGTGCGGGGAGCCGGCCATCGCACGGTACATGTCCCATGTCGGGCGGCCGGGACCGGCGGGCATCACCTGCGGCTCGCGCTGAGAGACCGGGCTGCCCCCGGAATCGCTGAGGCCGGCAGCGGCCTGCTGCGCCTTCGCGTCACTCACCGCGCCAATGTAGCGCTCCCAGTGGCCGGCGAGGCGCCGCAAGCTGGTGAGGCCATGCTGGCGGCCTGCCTGCCGCGGCAGCCGGGCTGCCTGGCTTCCGCGGTGTTCAGCAGGGCCGGGCGCCTCCGCACCCCGGCGGGCAGCAGGGCACTAACCCAGGCGCCTGAGGGCGTTGGCGTCGTCCAGGCCTGCGGCGAGCACGGCTGCCTGGCGCCCTTGGTCCCATCGCAGGAGGCCGCGATCTTCCAGGCCGGATAGTTCCCCCGCCAGCCCGGCCACGGTGGTGCCCGACAGGGTCGCCTCGGCTGCCAGTGATGTCCACTCGGTGCGCTGGTCACTCTGCCAGGCATCGACCCACCCTGGCGCTATGCGCCAGGGCGTGATCTCGACGAGCGCCAACTGCATGTCCAGGGTCAGCCCTTCAGGCGTGAGCCCGGCCTGGGGCATTCCCAGTCTGGCCCGGTCCTGGGGGGCAGCTGCGCGCAGTGCGGAGAATGCGGCCCACGTAAGCCACGGGGACCCGGCGAATGCCGGCCATTGCGTGCCCGGGGGCGGTGCGGGCCGCGTCCGGCCGTACGTCGCCCGCGGGAGGGTGCTCCACGACGGCCTGCTTTCCTCGGCGGCAGGCCGCGGGCGGCATTGTGCCCTGGCTTTGCTGTCCTTCGCGCTGCGTCGCTTCCTGCTCTTAGGCATCGGTTTACCTCCGGGGCAGCCGTGCACTGGCGTGCACTGACGTGCACTCAGCAGAAATCTATGCCTGCCCGGGCGCCTGCGGGGCCAGTGCGCTCGCGGCGCGCTGGTGCCTGTCGCGAAACTCACGGCACGGGCCGGCAGGCCGCGGTCGCTTCCTGCGGGAGCCCGCGGCTCGCCTCAGGCCGCCGGCTGCGGCGCCGCGGGGGGCTGCACGGGGTCCGCGCACGTCACGGTATCCGGCAGGAAAGCGGAGTTAGCCCCTGTGCCTGACGAATGTGCCGGTGCCGTGCCCGGTCTCCACTAGCCCGCGGTCTGCGAGCAGCCGCTTTGCTTTTCCTGCAGTCTCGGCCGCGATTCCGACAAGTTCCGCGAGACGCCGTTCGGCGGGTATCTGCGCGCCGGGGGCCAGGTCCCCGGAAATGATCGCCGCCTCAATGAAATTGGCCAGCTGGACGTAAACAGGCGTGGCTTCCCTTCGCGCCTCGAAGTCATCCCAGTTCACGGCCATGGATCGGGACAGTAGGGCACTGCGCAGCCCTGTTATGCAATGGCATGCACGGCAGTGCATTGCTATGCTCTCGCCATGGCCCGCCCTGCGCGCCGGCCCAGTCAGGCTGGCGGAAGTCCCGTCCTGGTAGGCACCGGAGCCTGCGATGGCCGGGCCCGGTTCGTCGCCGCTCATGGCACTGCGAAGGCCATGCCTGACAGGCCTGTTCCCGCGCCAGCCGGCCGCCCGGACCGCTGATGATCTGCGCCATCTGCCATTACCTTGCCAGCGACGGCCAGCAGGTCCGGGAGGCCATTACGATCGTCGCCGGATACGCGGCCTGCGAGCCGCACGTTGACCTCGCCGAAATCGCCGGCAAGGGCGACGGCCTTTACGGGTCGGCCGGGCTTTCCGCGCTAGATGCCGCGGTCGCCGCAGATTGCGGCCGGTGCGGACGCTTCCTGGGATCTGACCTGGGCGCGCTCCCTGAGGGGCCAGATGACCCGGTGCTGTGCATCTTTTGCCATGGGTACGGTGACAGCCGCTGAGCTTCAGTCCTGGCCCCGCGCCGCCTGGCCGGGCAGCCGTCGCTCCTGGGTCCGTTGCCTTCCTGCGGATGTCAGCGCCGCGGCGTGCCGCCGGCCTGGGGACTGCCCCGGCCGGACCGGGCTGCGGGCGGGCGCACGAGGGCGACCATCTTGCCGAGGATGACCGCGTCGCCGGCCGGGATGGGCTGGTATGCCGGGTTGGCCGGCATCAGCCAGGCGTGGCCGCCGGCCCGCTGCAGTGTCTTCACCGTGGCCTCGCAGCCCCCGGGCCCGTCGAACTGCGCGGCGACGATCTCGCCGTTCTCTGCCGTCTCCTGCTTGCGGATCACGACTAGGTCCCCGTCGACGATCGCCGCCCCGGTCATCGAGTCGCCCCTGACCCGCAGCATGAACAGTTCCCCTTCGCCGACCAGTTCCGGCGGCAGCGTGAAGGTCTCCTCAACGGACTGCTCGGCGGTCACCCCGGCGCCGGCCGCGATCTGCCCGATGAGCGGGACCTGCCTGCCGCCCCCTTCCGCCGGGGGCGACTCCCGGCCCGGCCAGGTGATCGTGCGGGGCTGCCCGTGCTCCCGGCTCAGCGACCCGCCGGCCTTCAGCAGCGCGACGTGGTAGGACACCGTGGACACGGCGATCCCGAGGCGCTCGCCGATCTGGCGGTAGCTAGGCGGGTAGCCCTCGCTGCGCGTGAACTCCTGCAGGAACGCGAGAATCCTGCGCCGCTGCCAGTTGCCGTCGCCGGGACCCCGGCGGTGCCCGCTGCGGTTCATGGTTCCCCCTCGATTACCTTCTGTGATCTAAGACGCTACACTAGAAGATCAACAGGGCAAATACATGTTCGATAATCATTTGCTTAGCCAAGTCTTTGCGTTCCTGTCCTGGCCGGGATGCGGTCTCGCCGCGTAACGCGCGCAGTGTGCGGAGCTTCCGCGTCCTGGGCGGGCGAGGCAGCCGGCAGCCGCAGGCGGGGAATCGCTCATCACGGCGCGGCTGCCCAGCGGTTGTTTATCCAAGTCAGCAGGGCCTGCGCCGCCCGGTGCGGGCCGCTAGGGGGGAGCGTGATGCACGTGAGCGAGCCAGTGGCGGCAGATGAGCGCCTCTACGCTGCGATGCTGCGCCTCCTGGTCGGGTACGGAAATCGGCAGGCTTGCGAGATCCCGGGCCCGCGCGGCGTTGTGCGGCGCCAGGACGCGCTTGATGCCGTGATCCAGGTCGCCGCGGTAGTTGACGAGGCCGTGCACGCCGGCGCGATCCCGGTGGACCGCGGGTTGCACGCCGCGGCAATGCTGATGGTCGTCCGCGAGTTCGTCCAGCCGCTACCGCCGGACTGGGACGGGGACGGTTGCACCGATTACCTGAATGACGACCTCGCCATGATGGTCACGGCGCTGCGGGAGGCCCGTACGGCTAGAGGGCACAAAGGCTAGCCTTCGTGCCCGGCCGGGGTCAGTCCCGGCCCCGCATCCAGCTCCGCTGGCGGCTAGCCGCCCTGGCCCAATCGTCAGGCTTTGGACACCCATCTGACCTCCCAGGCGTGATCATCATCGGGGGACGCTCGCCAGCTTGCGTCGCTGCACGCCGCCTGGGCAGGGCGGGCATAAGGCAGCCGCCGCGCTGATTTCGCCAGGATGGCGTCGGCCTGGGCCGGGGACGAGGTCACGGGGCTGGCGTTGTGGTCCAGGTCGGCGATGACGACGGTCCGCGGGAGGGCTGGATCGTGGCGGGGAATGGCACGACCACGCGGTCGCGGGTGGCCTGGGCCTCGCGGAGCTGGTGGTTCTCCGTGGTGAGCTGGTTGACGGCGCGGACGAGGGCCTTGATGTCGGCGCGGGCTCGGGCGAGGTCCCTGCGCGTGGCGGCGGCGCCCTTGCGCAGCTCGCGGATGGTGGCGCGGAGCCGTTCCTCGTCCTCGCTCCCGGCGCCGCGTTCCTTGACCCGCTGGTAGAACTCGGCCTTCAGGTCGGTGTGCCTTTGGGTGAGGGCGTTGCGGGGGACCCCGGCCTCGATCGCGAGCGCCACGATGGTCATCGCGCCATCGGACCGCTCGGGGGCGCCGCCGAGGATGCGGTCCATTGCGGTGCGGATCTGGTCCCGCTCGCCGGTGCCCGGGGTCATACTGCGCTCCTGTCCAGGGTGATGCGGGTGCGGTCGTGCTTGTCGGCGAGCTCGCGGAGCCGGGCGGCGTTGGCTCGCATCCGGTCCCCGATCGGCTGGGGGACGTAGCCGGCCTGGGCGTCGAGGGTGGCGGCGCGCTCGCGGAGTTGCGCGGCCTGCCGGTCGGTGCGGGCGATGTTCGCGCACCTCGGATCGCACCGGTCAAGCCTGGGCGTGTCCCTGGCCTTATCGTGATTGCAAAGCGCCGTGTCCCGTTTGTGGAGGCAAAGGACGGCGGCGTGCGGGTTGTCGTAGATCACCACGTCCTCGTTCTGCATCAGCTTGCGGGCCCCGGCCGGCGTGAGCAGGGCGCCCTCGAACCGGGCTGCAACGGCGGCGGCCCTGAGCGCGCGGCCGGCCGCGGGCCCGGAGACTCCTCCGCCGCCTTCCATTTCCTCCCGCAGCGCGGCCGCGGTGTCGACGCCTGCCAGGGCGGTCTCCATGTTGATGAGGTCGTGGATGCCGTCGCGGCTGCGGCCGGCGTACCCCTCTGATGGCGACCCGAAGGCGGTCCGCATGTGGCCGTACTGGATGGCCAGGGCCACGTGCCCGCCAGGCCGCCGGGCGATATGCCACGCCAGGCTCCGCCTGAAGCGCGCGGTGCCGATGTGCCCGTGCGGGTCATCCGGGATGGTCTCGCCGGGCAGTTCATGGCGGCTTGCCTCGCGGTTCGCCCAGGCCACGAAGTCCTCGATCCGCCCCCGGAGCGCGCTCACCTTCAGGGAGCCGGTGCCCGGGCGGTTGCCGGCGTCGTGGGCACTGTGGTCGAACAGCAGGTGCCCTTCGGGGACCATGCGCTCCAGCACGCGGATCGCGTTGACGACGGGAGTGATGGCGACCCAGGGGACCTCGCGCTCGGCACCGCTGGACTGATGGTTGCCGTCGTCGTCAGTAGCGGTCTTGAACTCGTGGCCGCGGATCAGGTGCCTCCCGGGCTGCCCGTCGGGACCGGCAGCAGTGTCAGGGCAGCAGCCGGCGCGCAGGCCCAGGACTTCTTGTGGCCGCATGCCGGTCAGGTAGGCACAGACCACCCAGGCGGCCGTTCCCAGGTGGCGGATGAGGAACGGGGCTTCGTTATAGTCGAGAGCCGTCCGCCACGGCTTCCCAGCGATCCGCCCGGTTACGGGAACGTCTAGTGGGCACGGGCCGGGACGCTGCTCAACCATGGCCGTCAGCCCCCGGCGATACCTGAATCCGTCCACCTGTCCGGGCGATGCGCCGGTGACGCCGCTGATGTAGTAGCGGGCGAGGACGAGGTTGCCGTTGGAAGTGGTCGCGGGCAGGGGCATCTGGCTGGCGACCAGGGGGCGGAGGTATGCCTCCAGGGCGGCATGCCCGGCGGGCGTGGCCGTCGTGGCCTGGGCCGCCTTGATGAGGCGCTGCCGTTCAGCCCAGGCGGCGAGGATGTCACCGGACAGGTCATCGACCATCCTCATCGCCCAGGTGAGCAACGGGCCCATGGTCTGCTCGGCGAGGGGCTCGGTCGTGTTCTCCCCGCCTCCGGGTGTCGCCGCCGGCAGGTAGTCATCAACGCCCAGGTCATCCCATGGAGGCCGGCCGATGCCGTTCGGGCGGGCACTTAGCTGGTCGAAGGCCCACAGCCGCGTCAGCGAGACAAGGATCTTGAGGACGGCCTTCCTGGTGCAGTTCGCATCTCGGAGATGGAGGCCGTACTCGTGCAAGAGGCTGGTGCTGCAGTCAGCGAGGCTGCGGGCTCCCCTGTCATCGAGCCAGTGAGCAAGCTGCTTCCAGTTCCGCGTCGTGTCGTAGAGGTGAATGGAGGAGGTGCGGCCCCGCATCCGGGTGCCGCGCTGCAGCAGGAACACAGGCCGGAGCTCGCCGTTGATGAGGTTCCAGACCGCGAGCCGCATCTCGCCCTCGAACGAGGCAGGCCAGTTCCGCCACAGGATCGCGTGCTTGCGGCCGCTTGGGTTGTCGGTCAGCGGGGCTAGCTGCCATTCGGGGTCGGCGTAGCGGCCGTTGAGGTGGGCATGCATGGCACTTGCCAGGTGCGACGGGACAACAGGAGTGCCCGGGGCGGGCAGGGGGAGCAGGTAGGGGTCGAGGTCCGGTGCGGCGGTCATTCGTCGAGGTTCCCGGTGAGCAGGTGGTGGATGAGGGCGCGGTCAGCGTCGGTGACCCGGGCCAGGGCGCGGGTCCATGGTCCCTCGCCGACACGCTCGCGGAGGTCTTCCAGGCGCTCGTGGGCGTCGCGCCAGTCTGCCGCCCAGGCCGCGGGCGGCAGGACGGACCGCAGGCTGCCCAGCGCCTCGTGCAGGTGAGCGAGGCGGGGGTGGTGGCCGGCGTGGACCCGCGCGTTCGGGCAGGCCAGGCAGAGGAGGAATGAGGCGCCGCAGCCCCCGCCCGGGGACGGCCACGGGCTGTCGTCGGGGCTGCAGCAGTCCGCCGTCGCGGTCTCGACGTCGCCCGGGTCAGGCTGGTCACGCACCTGGGCGACCAGGACCACTGTGCGGGCACGAGCGGCGGCATCCTCCGCCCCGCCGGCGATCACCTCAACCGCCTGAGCCTGAACCCGCTTGTCAGGCAGCACGTAGGCACGGTCGTGGGTCTCCTGGGAGTGCTGCGCAGGTTCCCGCCGGTCTAGCGCGACGACCGTCCGCCGCCCCCGGCGGAACGGGCTGCCGCCGAGTCCCGCGGCTCTCGCCCATGTGCTCCCGGCGTCGCTGTGAACGCCGAAGCTGAACGGGCCGACCGGAGGGAGCCGGTCCCCGTCCGCCTGCGGGCGCCCGGGCTGGTTGGACCGCCACACGATCAGGCGGTTGGTGCCGGGTGCGGTCTCCTCGACGATGGCCCGGGCGAAGCGCGTGGCGGCCAGGGCCTGGGTTATCAGTCGCCCTGGCGAGCCGGCGCCATGATCGGTGACGTTGCGGGTCTCGTGGCTGCGGCCGGGCCCGCGGCGGGGCTTCTCCAGCGATATGTGATAGGTGGGATGGCCGTCACTGCCTTGGTCAGGGGACGCCACCGGCACTGCGAGCGTGTCGATCACTGACAGGTTCCATCCGAATTCGGCCATCAGCAGGACTCCCAGCGCGGCTGCTGCCTCCCGCGTCAGGAACAGCCGCTGCCAGGTCGCGGCGCCTGATGATCCGCCGAACGCGATGCGGTACCTGCCCTTGACGGTCAGCCGGCCGTTCTTGTCGGTGTATTTCGGCAGGGCACCGGTGCGGGCCAGCAGGTCCAGCCCTTCGCCGATCACCCAGTCGCGGCTGCCCTCGGCAATCGTGCCGTCTCGCCATCGCTGCAAGTGCAGCGCGTTGTCGTTGATGCGCTGCAGTGCGGAACGGAATTGGCGCCGGGCGGCCTTCCTGACCTCGCCGAGCTCGGCCTCGCTGTAGGACTGGACCTTGCTGCGGGCGGGTTTTCGGCGGCGGGCCAGCTCATCGGCGGCATGGCCCGCCTGGAGCCTGGCGTCAGCGCGCAGCATGGCAGCGATCACGATCCAGCACATGTAGTCGCAGGATGACCGCCACTGCCGTACGAGTTCCGGGGTGAGGTCGTCCAGGTCCCGAGGCGGCCGCTGCTGCTGGGCAAGGAATTGCGCGAAAGACCGCAGGTGAACCCATGCCGTCTTCGACGTGCGGTGGACGGACCAGTAGGCCGGCGTGCACCGCGCCGCGAACAGGGCCGCCAGCGAGGCCTGCATCGGCGGGGCGACCGGCAGCTCCGAGAAGTCGAACTCCAGGACCTGGCCATGGCGGTTGTAGTGGCGCACCACGAGGCCGCCCTGTTCGTTCGTTGTGACGTAGTCCGGTCTCGCGTGGTCACCGTCCGGGAGGGCTGCCCGGTGTCCCCGCCCGGTCACCAGGCCACCCCTGCCACTGACTGGCCGATGTCGGCAACGTTCAGGCCGACGTCCTGGATGCCCTCCGACTCCCGCGCTACCCGGGCGAATACGTCGTCTAGCTCGGGCATCGGAGCGGCGATCGGCTCTTTCTCCCCGGCCAGCATGGACCGCAGGCTCAGGTCGGCTACCGGCGCGAGGTACCGGGAGACGGTGGTCTCCCGGGATGCGTGGCCTAGCAGTTGCTGGACCATGAACCAGGGGTCCCCGTAGAGCATCCGGTACTCGCGGCGTTCTTCCTCGGTCAGGCCGTACCTCTGGTCCATCAGGACGTTAAGCACGACCAGCATGTAGAGCGCGTAGCTGTGGCGTGCGGAGTGGATGGTGGCCTTGGGAGCGTAGACCTGGTGGGGGTCCAGGCCGGCCCGGCGGGGCGGGGTGAGAACGCGCTCGCACCTGTTGCTGGCCTCGCGGAACACGTTCTCCCAGGAGTGCACCGCGAACGGGAGCCCCCGCTCGTTGAGCCACAGCCAGAGCGGTTCCAGGCCGTGCGTTCCCTCGGTGAGCAGCACCGACCGCTCCTCGACGGTCATCTCTCTCAGGCGGGTCTTGCCGGACGTGCCGTCCAGGCGGCGCCAGTTCACCACGGGATCGGCGCCCCGGGTGATCCCGGTGACCACCTGTGCCCCCGGCATCATCTCGTAGCGGCCCTTGCGTTGCGCCTCTCTCACCGCCCACGCCCGCGACGACTCCACGTAGGCGGCGATGTCCCCGATCGCGTCTGCCGCCGCGTAGAACACCCTGTTCTTCTTCGACCTCGTCGGTCCCGCCATGACCTTTCCCCGGTAGTAGCGGCCCGCGCCCAGCCGAACCTCGGGCACCTCGAACGTCAGCAGCGACCCGCCTTCTGACCTGCGCAGGCCAGAGGAGACCAGCAGCCGCACGAACGCCACGTTGCGGTCCTCCAGTCGCCCCGCCCAGCCCGCCACCGGGACCCCGTCGCGGCCGTGCCCGCGCAGCCCGACGTCAGTCCACAGTCGCCACGTCCGGGGTGTCAGCCAGTGCACGTTCGACCGCCTGGCGTCCTTTGCACGCGCCGCCGGCACCGTGGCCATGCCCCCGTCGCGGCCCCTGAACTGCTTCATCGCCACCGGGTTCCGCGCCACGTACCGGTTCTCCTCCTTGACCGCCCACCGGTACAAGTGAGCGAACGCTGTTAGCTCCCGGTCCCACTTGTCCCCTCCCACGCGGCTCGGGTTGCCGTCGGCGAACCGCCGCCAGTGCTCGTAGTCCTCCAGATCCCGGCTTGTCGCGTCCGTCCAGGCCTTGCCCCGCCCCCACAGGAACGTCAGCAGCAGCGCGATGTCCGTCGCGTAGCTCTGCTTCGTCGAAGCCTTCAACCTGCGAAACCCCGGCCACTGGACGTACAAGCACAGCAGCGGGTCCACCCGGTGATCCGGCGACAGGAAAATCGGGTCACCTGCGCTGATCCCAGCTGCGTCCTCACGCGCCGGAAGGTCTTCCCAGCCCGCCAAAACCCGCCGTCTGATCCCTGTCCGCACCGCGTTCCGCGGCACCCAGAACACCCGCCACATAGGTCTAAGATCCTTTCACAGCCACCTGCATCAACACGGGTATTTAACAGGGAACTGCGGAACAGCGGCGAGAGCTGGCCGAACTCGAAGATCACCGTCGGCCTCTCCCCGGCGGCGCTGCCGAAGCGCGGCAGCGGCTTCGACATGGCCATCGCAGTTGCCATCCTCGCCGCCGCCGACGCGGTCCCGCTCGCCACGCCGGCGGGCGCGATGTTCCTCGCCGAACTTGGCCTCGACGGCAGGCTGCGCCCGGTGCCCGGCGTGCTGCCCGCGGTGGCCGCGGCCGAGGGCGGCGTGAGCACCGTGGTCGTCGCCGCGCAGAACGTGGCGGAGGCCGCCCTGGTCCCCGGGGTCCGCGTGGTCGGCGCGAACACCCTCACCGAGGTGATCGTCTGGCTGCGCGGCGGGCCACTGCCCGTGCTGGCCCCGGTCCCTGAACCGCCAAATGGGCCGCCGTCCGCGGACGCCCTCGCGAAGAGGCTCGACCTGGCGGACGTTCTCGGCCAGGCGGAGGCGCGGCTCGCCGCGGAGATCTGCGCCGCGGGCGGCCACAATCTGTCGCTGCTCGGCCCGCCCGGCGCGGGCAAGACCATGCTGGCCGAGCGGCTGCCGACGATCCTCCCCGAGCTGGAGCGGGCGGCGGCGATCGAGGTCACCTCGATCCACTCCATCGCGGGCCGGCTGCCCGCGGGCGCGGGTCTGCTGAGCATGCCGCCGTTCTGCGCTCCGCACCACACTTCCTCGATGGCGGCGATCGTCGGCGGCGGCAGCGGCGTCGTCCGCCCGGGCGCCGCCTCCCTGGCGCACAACGGGATCCTGTTTCTCGACGAGGCGCCCGAGTTTCATCGCGATGTTCTGGACGCGCTGCGCCAGCCGCTGGAATCCGGCGAGGTCGTGATCGCCCGCAGCGGAGCGCAGGCCGTCTTCCCCGCGCGGTTCACCCTCGTGATGGCGGCCAACCCGTGCCCCTGCGCGAACACCGCGGGGCCAGGCAAGGCCGGCTGCTCCTGCTCCCCCGCTGCCCGCCGCCGCTACCTCGCCAGGATCTCCGGGCCGCTGCTCGACCGGGTCGACGTCAAGGTCCGCCTGCAGCCGGTGTCCCGCCGCGACATGCTCTACGACCGCAAGTTCGCCGAGACCTCCGCGACCGTCGCCCGTCGCGTCATCGCCGCACGCGAGCGCTGCACGGCTCGCCTCGCGGGCACCCCGTGGCGGCTCAACGCCGAGGTCCCGGGCACTGTGCTGCGCCGCGAATTCCCGCCGCGCCCGGGAGCGCTGGCATCCCTCGACCGGGCCATGGAGCTCGGCCAGGTCTCCGCCAGGGGCGCGGACAAGATCGTGCGCGTCGCCTGGTCGCTTGCCGACCTGGCCGGCCAGGACCAGCCGGGGGCGGACCAAGTCAACCTCGCGATCGGACTATGGCTAGGAGTGGCACAGTGACCGACGGACTGACCGAGGAAAACTACGCGCGAGCGGCGCTCACCTACCTCGCCGAGCCGGCCGACCGCCGCCTGGCGCGGCTGTTCCGTGAGCACGGTGCGGCCCGGACCCTGGACGCCATCAACTCGGGCCGCCAGCTTGGCTCTAGCTCTCAGGGTCAGGGGGCCAGCATGGACCGGTGGCGGGCGCGGCTACCCGAACTTCCGCGACAGGAACAGCTGATCGCCTTCCGTGAGTCAGGGATCAGGCTCATTTGCCCAGGCGACCCGGAGTGGCCGGGGCAGCTGGCCGACCTGGGCGACGACGAGCCGTACGCGCTGTGGGTGCGCGGCAGCGCGGACCTGCGCTTCAGCTGCCTGCGTTCGGTGGCGATCGTCGGTGCGCGGGCGGCGACCGCCTACGGCTCCTATGTCGCCGCCGAGTTCGCCGCCTCCGTCGCCGCGCGCGGCTGGGCGGTAGTCTCTGGCGGCGCGTTCGGTGTCGACGCGGCGGCGCACCGGGGCGCGCTCAGTGCGGACGGGGTGACGATCGCGGTGCTCGCCTGCGGTGTGGACGTGCCCTACCCGTCCGCCCACGCCGACCTGCTCGACGCGATCGCCGCCCAGGGCGTGCTCGCCAGCGAGTGGCCGCCCGGCCGGCAGGTGAGCAGGCTGCGCTTCTTGGTCCGCAACCGGGTCATCGCCGCCCTCGCCACCGGCACGCTCGTCGTGGAGGCGAGTCACCGCAGCGGCGCGATCAACACCGCTCGGCACGCCAGGGACCTGCAGCGCCGGCTGATGGCGGTGCCAGGCCCGGTCACCTCGGACCTGTCCGCCGGATGCCATCACATAATCCGCGAATGGCAGGGCGTGCTCGTCACCAGTGCGGCCGAGGTGACAGAGAACCTGTCCCCGGTCGGCGCGACCGTTCCCGCGCAGCTTGGCGTGGCACTGCTGCCCCGCGACGCGCTCGGCCAAGATCAGGCAACCGTGCTCGACGCGATGCCCCGCCGCGGCGGCTCGGGCACGGTGCGGGTCGCGCAACGGGCGGGCATGGACCCGGCGACCGTCGTCCGCTGCCTCGGCGAACTGTCCGCCGCCGGTTTCATCGAGCGCTGCGACGACGGCTGGCGCTTGCGCCGTCCTGCAACAGCCAGGTAAAACCTTGCGCAGGTCGTTCCCAAGTCGCGTGGCCGGGTGCACACTTTGGCCATGGACGAGGGCCTGCCAGCGGCGCTCAGTTCGGCGCTGGCCGAGTTCTGCCGCCATCTCGCGGCCGAGCGTGCCCTCTCGCGCCACACCGTCCGCGCCTACCAGGGCGACATCCAGTCGCTACTCGAATACGCCTGGCACGCCGGCATCGAAGATCCGGCGTTCATCGACCTGACGACGCTGCGCGGCTGGCTGGCGAGTCAGCACCAGGCAGGCGCCGCCCGTGCCACGCTGGCCCGCCGGGGCGCGGCGGCCCGCGCGTTCACCGCTTACGCCCACCGTCAGGGCTGGCTTGCCGTCGACCCCGGACCGCAGCTCGGCACGCCCAAGGCCCGGCGTGCGCTGCCACAGGTGCTGCGCAGGGACGAGATCAACGTGGTGCTCGCCGACTGCGAAGACCGGGCGCTGCGCGAACTCGCCGTCGGCCAGCGCTCCACGGCGGCCCTGGCCATGCGCGACGCGGCGGTGCTCGAACTGCTCTACGCGTCGGCGATCCGGGTCAGCGAGTTGTGCGGGCTCGACACCGACGGGCTTGACCGCGGTCGGCGGACCGTGCGGGTCTTCGGCAAGGGCCGCAAGGAGCGCGTCGTCCCCGTGGGCATCCCCGCGATGCGGGCGCTCACGCGCTGGGAAGAGGTCGGACGGCCGATTCTCGCCAATGAGCACAGCGAGGACGCCCTGTTCCTCGGCGCCCGCGGCGGCAGGCTCGACACGCGGACCGCGCGCCGCATCGTCCACGTCCGGCTCCGCGCCGCCGACCTGGCCGCCCGGCACGCGGCCGGTCACGCGGATCCCGACGCCGGCGCAGCACCCGCCGTCCGCGACGCGGGCCCGCACGCGATCAGGCACACCGCGGCAACGCACCTGGTGGAGGGCGGTGCCGACCTGCGTAGCGTCCAGGAGATCCTCGGCCACGCCTCGCCAGCGACCACCCAGATCTACACCCACGTCTCCGCCGAGCGCCTCAAGGCCACCTACCGCCAGGCCCACCCGCGCGCCTAGGCCGGCGGCCGCGCCGGCCCAGCCGGCCTCCCCGACTGCAGGACTTCCGCGCTCGGGATAGAATACGAACGGTCGTCTAGCCGCATGCCCTCGGGAGTGCGGCCTCGGGCGGCCAACTTCGCGTGTCCGCAAGCCGCGCCAGCCATGGCGCGGGACACACCACTCGGTCCACCGGTCCCTTGGGGCAGGTAGGCACGGTGTGGATGCCACTAGCAGAGCCGGCGGGCACCAGGACAGACAACCGAGCCGCGCGCGACAACGAACGGCAACCGCCCTGACCGAAGGGACGGCGAGCGGAGCCGCGCGCAACAACACGGAAGGACCGAGATGGCCCCGGTCGTAACCATGAAGCAGCTCCTGGAGAGCGGCGTCCACTTCGGGCACCAGACCCGGCGCTGGAACCCGAAGATGAAGCGCTACATCTTCACCGAGCGCAATGGCATCTACATCATCGACCTCCAGCAGTCGCTCGACTACATCGACCGCGCGTACGAGTTCATCAAGGAGACGGTCGCGCACGGCGGCACGATCCTTTACGTCGGCACCAAGAAGCAGGCCCAGGAGGCGATCGCCGAGCAGGCGCGCCGGGTCGGCATGCCGTTCGTGAACCAGCGCTGGCTGGGCGGAATGCTCACCAACTTCTCCACCGTCTACAAGCGGCTGCAGCGCCTCAAGGAGCTTGAGGAGCTCGACTTCACCGACGTGGCCGGCTCCGGCATGACGAAGAAGGAACTGCTCGGCCTCAAGCGCGAGCGCGACAAGCTGGACAAGACCCTCGGCGGCATCAGGGACATGGCCCGCGTGCCGAGCGCCATCTGGGTGGTGGACACCAAGAAGGAGCACATCGCGGTCAACGAGGCGCGCAAGCTGGGCATCCCGGTGGTCGCGATCCTCGACACCAACTGTGACCCCGACGAGGTGAACTACCCGATCCCGGGTAACGACGACGCGATCCGCAGCGTTGCGCTGCTCACCCGCGTGGTCGCCGACGCGGTGGCCGACGGCCTGATTTCCCGTTCCGGCGCGGCCGAGACGGACGTGAAGCCGTCCGAGGACCAGTTCTCCACCAGCGCCGACGAGCCGCTGCCCGAGTGGGAGCGTGACCTGCTCGCGGGCTCCGCGGCTCCGGTTGCCGAGGGGACCGGGGAGACCGAGGGGACCGAGGACATCCAGGAGTCTCCGGTCACCGACGCAGCCCAGGCCGACGCTGACATCGCCGAGGTCGAGGCCGCCGCCCCGGAGATCGCCGAGGCCGCCGCGGCACAGGAGTCCGTCGAGACCGCCGAAGCCGCAGCCGAAGAGGCCGCCACCGAAGACGCCGAGTGACGCTGACTACGCGCTGACCACGCTGACCACCACTCCAAAGCGAGGAACAGACAATGGCGAATTTTTCCGCCGCTGACATCAAGCGGCTCCGGGACCTGTCCGGGGCCGGCATGATGGACTGCAAGAACGCGCTGGCCGAGTCCGATGGCGACATCGACGTGGCCATCGAGCTGCTGCGCAAGAAGGGCGTCAAGGACGCGGGCAAGCGGGCCGACAGGACCGCCGCCAACGGCCTGGTGATCGCCGAGCTCGAGGGCACGAGCGCGGGCGTCCTGATCGAGCTGAACTGCGAAACCGACTTCGTGGCGAAGAACGAGGGCTTCCAGGAGCTCGCCGCCAAGATCGCGCAGGCCGCGATCGCCAAGAAGCCGGCCGACCGGCTCGCGCTGCTGGCCACGGAGACCGCGGACGGCAAGACGGTCGAGACGCTCATCGAGGACGCGAGCGCGTCCATCAAGGAGAAGCTCGAGCTTGGTCGCTACGCTCTGCTTGACGGCGGGTACGTGACCACCTACCTGCACAAGTCCGACCGGGACCTGCCGCCGACCATCGGCGTGCTCGTCCAGCTCGACGCGGCCAACGAAGAGGTCGCCAAGGACATCGCGCAGCAGATCGCCGCGGCCGGTGCCCTGTACGTCACCAGGGACGAGGTGCCCGCGGACGTGGTCGAGAAGGAGCGCAGGATCGCGGAGGAGATCACCCGCGAGGAGGGCAAGCCGGAGCAGGCCATCCCGAAGATCGTCGAGGGCCGCGTCGGCGCCTTCTACAAGGACGTGGTGCTCACCGAGCAGGCGTCGGTGAAGGACCCGAAGCAGACGATCAAGTCGGTCCTCGCGGCCGGCAAGGTGAACGTCAAGGCCTTCGCCCGCTTCCGCGTCGGCCAGGCGTAACGCAGTAGGGCTCTGCCGTCCGAGAGGTCGTCCTCTCGGACGGCAGAAGTGTATCCGGGGTAATGTGGTCAACGCCGCCGTCCGTGCACAGGAGCTGAACACGATGATCGATGACACCCTCTTCGAAGCCGAAGAGAAGATGGACAAGGCCGTCACGGTCGCCCAGGAAGACTTCAGCAATATCCGCACCGGCCGTGTTACTCCCTCTGTCTTCTCGAAGATCACCGCCGAGTACTACGGCACGCAGACGCCGCTTAACCAGCTTGCCTCCTTCCACGTGCCCGAGCCGCGGATGATCACCATTCAGCCCTTTGACAAGGGCTCCACGGCCGGCATCGAGAAGGCGATCAGGAACAGCGACCTGGGCGTCAACCCCACCAGCGACGGCGTGCTCATCCGCGTGGTCTTCCCCGAGCTGACCGAGGAACGCCGCCGGGAGTACGTCAAGACCGCCAGGTCCAAGGCGGAAGACAGCCGCATCAGCATCCGCAACATCAGGCGGCACGCCAAGGACGCGCTGGACAAGATGGTGAAGAACGCCGAGGCGGGCGAGGACGAGGTGCGCCGCGCCGAGGCCGAGCTGCAGAAGCTCACCGACAGCTACATCGCGAAGGTCGACGAGCTGCTCAAGCACAAGGAATCCGAGCTGCTCGAAATCTGAGCCGCACACCTAAGCCACGCGACCCCATGTCCGCAGAATCCGCAGAAGCAGAAACCAAGCAGCCCGACCGCCACATCAGCACCGGCAGGAACCTGCCGGCCGCGATCGGCATCGGCGTCCTGCTCGGCGGCCTCGCGCTACTTACGCTGCTCACCGTCAAGGCGACCTTCCTGATCTACATGGGCGTGGCCCTCGCCCTGGCCCTGCATGAGCTGGCCGCCGCGTTCCGGACCAAGGACATCCACGTACAGCTCGCCCCGGTCGCCCTCGGCGGCGCGGCGATGCTGACCGCCGGGTACTGGGCGGCGGGCGGCGCGGTCGCCGCGGCATTCGCGCTGACGCTACTCGGCGTGCTGATCTTCCGCATGTTCCTCGGCGCGGACGGCTACGTCAGGGACGTCTCGGCGGCCGTGTTCGCCACGGCATACCTGGGCCTGCTCGGCGCCTGCGTCTCGGCGATGCTCGCCCCGCACGACGGCGGCAAGCGAGTGCTCACCTTCATCATCTTGACCATCTGCAGCGATATCGGCGGCTATTTCGCCGGCATCACGCTCAAGCCGCTGACCGGCGGCCACAAGATGGCCCCGATTATCAGCCCGAAGAAGACCTGGGAAGGCCTGGCGGGCTCGGCGGTGCTCAGCATCGTCGCGGGCGCGATCCTGCTTCCCGCGCTGCTGCACGGCCACTGGTGGCAGGGCATCATCACCGGCGCCGCGGCGGTCGCCGCCGCGGTTTTCGGCGATCTGGCCGAGTCGATGATCAAGCGCGACCTGGGCATCAAGGACATGGGCAGCCTGCTGCCCGGCCATGGCGGCGTCCTCGACCGCATCGATTCCCTGCTCTTCTGCGCCCCGGTGGTCTGGCTGCTGCTCGCCCTCTTCATCAAATAGATCATCCCGGCTTCGCCCAATCCCAAAACGTCGCATCCGTGTTTAATCGCGCGAATCCTAGGCAGTTAGACCGGCGGGCAAACGGCACGGCCAACATGGGCACGGCCTTTTCCGAAACGGAGAATCGGGCATGTCCGGTAAGTGGGTCACGCGCGTCATCATTCTGATCTATCTCGTCATCGGCGTCTTCATCGCCTGGGACCACGGATACCTCACCCTGAGCTGGCTCCGCACCGTGGCAAGCGCCCTGCTGGCGATCCTGCTCTGGTGGCTGATCCCGCTCGGCGTCAACCTGCACATCCACGGCTAGGTCTACTGGGGCGGAGTCACGATCCAGCTCCGCCCCTGCTCCGCGAGGCGGGTCACCAGGCTCGCCGAGCCGTATTCCTTGGCAACCTGCCTGGAGCGCTCGGTGATCGGGACGATCCACAGCCAGCGGACCGGGTCGCCGTCGACCGAGAAGCCGGACAGGTCCGGCGCCGGCGGCCCGGCTAGCCCCGACGGATCCTCAAGCAGCAGCACGCCCTCGTACCCGCCGCCGAGCGGGAACGTGGACGGCTTGTCGTACCAGCGGATGCTGTGCCCGGGCCCGAACCAGGTCACCGCCCGCCACGGGTATCCGGCGAGCCAGAGGAAGACCAGGGCGGCGACGCCGGACGGCAGCGTCGTCGCGACCGCGAGCTCGATCCGCGAGTACCCGGCGGGGTCGTCGACGACCTGCTCGACGAGGGGCATCCGCTGCGCGCTCATCCCCACCGTGGACAGGATGGTGAACGGGCGCTGCGAGCCGGACGGCCGCTCGGAGATGCCGATCGCGGGCCGCTTGCCCGGCGCCCCGTCCCAGTAGTGCGCGCCAGGCCCGAGCCGCGATGTGAGGTGGCCGAGCGCGGCGGCCTGGAACTCCGACCAGCGGCCGGGCGATTCGCGCCACCGCCAGAACTCCGCGGCCCGCTCCACCCGTGGCCCGAGCCCCTCGATGGCGTCGTCGAGGCCCCAGGCGAACGGCGTCTGCCCGATCGCGTCCCTGCTGTAGCCGGGCATGCCGCGGCTGGAGTCCGCCCAGCCGGGGATGACCGCGAGCAGCGTACCGCGCTCGAGCAGGGCTACCCCGTCGCCCTCCTCGAACCACAGCGCCTGCAAGGTGGCCGGGTCGAGCGGTGGCCTGCCGCGCGGGTGCCTGGTCCGCCCGGCGGGCATAACGGGCGCCTGCCCCGCGTTGATCCTTTCCGGATCAGTCGTGCGCGGCGCACGGACATGGTTGGCTATCCAGGTAGCGGCGATGACACTCGTCTCGTCCCGCAGGTAAGCGGCTGTGGTCGAACCGTCGAACTCGACCGTCAGCCGCCTGGACCCGTACGGGTTCACGCTGTCGAGCAGCGTCACAGGCGACGGGAACGGATCTGGACCAGACAGCATAATCGCCATATTCCCACTATCGTCCTGTTTGCCCTACGTGATCAAGTGCTCACGTTAAGGTAAATAGAACCTAGAACTTTTATCCCGAACGGAGGAGTCGTGCCCCACCCGCCCCGCCATCTCGCCGACCTCGATCTGGCCGGACGGCGCGCGGCTGTCACGGCGCTCGGCGAGAAGCCGTTCCGCGCGGACCAGCTGTCCCGGCACTACTTCGCCAGGTATACCGACACTCCCGAGGATATGACGGATCTGCCCGTCGGCGTCCGCGACGCGCTGGCCGGCGAGATGCTGCCGCGGCTGCTGACCTCCGAGCGGGAGATGGCCTGCGACGACGGCGCGACCCGCAAGATGCTGTGGCGGCTGCACGACGGCGCGCTTGTCGAATCGGTGCTGATGAAGTACCCGGACCGGGTCACGATGTGCGTGTCGTCGCAGGCCGGCTGCGGGATGGGCTGCCCGTTTTGCGCGACCGGCCAGGCGGGCCTGACCAGGAACCTGTCGACCGCGGAGATCGTCTCCCAGGTGGTGGCGGGGGAGCGGGCGCTCGCACCGGACGGGCGCGTCTCCAACATCGTCTTCATGGGCATGGGCGAGCCGCTCGCCAACTACAAGAACGTCATCGGCGCGGTGCACCGGCTGTCTGACCCGGTGCCGTCCGGCCTCGGCATCTCGCAGCGGAACCTGACCGTCTCCACCGTGGGCCTGGTTCCGGCGATCCGCCGCCTGACCGAGGAGAAGCTGACCGTCCGGCTCGCCGTCTCGCTGCACGCGCCGGACGACGAGGCACGCGACGAGCTGGTCCCCGTCAACCGCCGCTGGAAGATCGCCGAGGTGCTGGACGCGGCCTGGGACTACGCCGCGGTCACCGGGCGTCGCGTCTCCATCGAGTACGCGCTGATCAGGGACGTCAACGACCAGGCGTGGCGGGCGGACCTGCTCGGCTCGCTGCTCGCCGGCCATCTCGTGCACGTGAACCTGATACCGCTCAACCCCACGCCGGGCTCGAAGTGGACCGCATCCCGCCCCGGCGTCCAGGAGGAGTTCGTCGACCGGGTAGCCGCCCACGGTGTCGCGGTCACTGTCAGGGACACCCGGGGACGGGAGATCGACGGCGCCTGCGGTCAGCTTGCCGCGACCGTGACGGGCCGCTCGGTCGGCCCCGCCTCACACCCCAAGCCGGGCGCCAGGCTGCTCCCGCTGGCCTGACGTGACGCGGCGGCCGCCCAGCCGTCGCCGGGACCTTCTTCCGCCCGCCTGGCCAAGCGCGCCGTGCAGCGGCACGAGACAATGTGCCGGTGAAGTGGTGGATGAGGGCTAAGTGCCGCGTGACGGCGGCGCGGCACGCCGTGGTCTGGCGGGCCGTGCACTGGGGCTGGCGCGAGTTCCAGCGGGCCGGCCTGGTGACCGCGGGCACCCCGGCCGGCCGGGCGTTCAAGTCGTTCGGCCGCGGCTCGATCATGGCCTTCCCGCCCGGCTCCCTTTTCGGCGAGCATGCGATGGAGGTCGGCGAGGACACCCTCATCGGCCAGCTCGTGACCATGTCCGCGGGCATCCTGCCCGGGCAGGACTTCTTCGGCCTCACCGTGCTGAAGGTCGGCGACCGCTGCGTGATCGGCCGCGGCAGCCACATCATCGCGCACGAGCTCATCGAGATAGGCGACGACGTCTGGACAGGCCCCTACGTCTACATCACCGACCAGAACCACGGGTACGCCGACCCGGACACCCCGATCGGCCTGCAGGTCCCCGTCAACCGCCCGGTGAGCATCGGCTCGGGCTCGTGGCTCGGCGCCGGGGCGATCATCCTGCCCGGCGCGACCATCGGCCGCAACGTGGTGGTCGCGGCCGGCTCGGTGGTGCGCGGCACCATCCCCGACCGCTGCGTGGTGGCGGGAGTGCCCGCCCGCGTCATCCGCGAGCACACCGCCGGCGGCTGGCGTCCTAGCGCTGACCCGGCCCGGGATCCGGTCGGTCCGCCGGGAGACCGCTGATCGTCGACCGGAGCGCCGCGATGGCGTCGTCGAGCCGTGCCAGTTCGCGGGCCAGGGTTGCCTCGGTCAGCGCCCCTGAGGCGAGTTCCGCGGGCAGCCCGGCGAGCCCGGCCGCCGCCGCCTCGATCGCCGACAGCCGGGACGGCAGCGCGGACACCTCACGCAGCTGCCGGTCCTTCAGGTACAGGTCGACGAAGACCGAGACCTTGGCGCGCAGCACCCAGGGATCGAACGGCTTGGAAATGTAGTCCACGGCGCCGGCGGCGTAGCCGCGGAAGGCGAGCTCGGGCTCCGCGCCCGCCGCCGTCAGGAAGATGATCGGCACGTTGCGGGTCACGCCGCGCCGCTTGATCCGCGCCGCCGTCTCGAATCCGTCCATGCCCGGCATCACCACGTCAAGCAGGACGACCGCGAAGCCGCCGGCGACCAGCGCGTCGAGAGCTGCGCTGCCGGACCTGACGGCGACGAGGTCCTGGTCGAGGGACGACAGGATCGCCTCAAGCGCTACCAGGTTCTCTGTTCTGTCATCGACAAGCAGGATCTTCGCGCGCGGGGCCTGGGACATTCTGTTGTCCTCCCAATGGCGTTTCGCGTGACGCTCCAAGTCTGTCACGTCCCGCGGTCCGGCACGCGACCCCGTCACGTGGGAGAATCCGAGTTGGCTGATGCTGCCGGTGATTACTAATGTTCACAAGTGGGCGTTTCAGGCGGCTCGGACGGTTCAGGCCCGGCGGGCGACGGTTCCGGATTGCTGCTACGCGGGGTGACCAAGCGATTCGGCATGACAGACGCGATCGCCGGTGTCGATCTCGAGGTCCCGCCGCAGGGCCGGCTGGCGATCGTCGGCCCGAGCGGCTGCGGCAAGTCGACGCTGCTGAACCTGATCTGCGGTCTGGACGAGCCGACGGACGGCACGATCGAGGTGCTCGACGCGACGACCGCGCCGCAGCGGCTGCGCCGCTGCGCCTGGATGCCGCAGCGGGACCTGCTGCTGCCCTGGCGGGACGTGCTCGGCAACGCGGCGCTCGCGCTGGAGAACCGCGGCATGCGCCGCGCGGCCGCGCGGCGGCAGGTGGCGCCGATGGTGGCGCGCTTCGGCCTGGCGGAGTTCGAGGACAAGCTGCCGCGTGAGCTGTCCGGCGGCATGCGCCAGCGGGTGTCGTTCCTGCGCACCCTGGTCGCAGGTAAGGAAGTACTGCTGCTCGACGAACCGTTCGGTGCTCTCGACTCGATCACCCGCGGCGACCTGCAGCAGTGGCTGCGCGGCGCGCTCGACGAAGAGCCAAGGACGGTCGTGCTCGTCACGCACGACGTGGAGGAGGCGCTGCTGCTCGGGCGCCAGGTGGCGGTCATGTCGCCGCGGCCTGGCCGGATCGCGGCGTCGTTCGACGTGGACCAGGCCATGACCGAGGGCAGCCGCCGCGAGGTCATCAGGCGGCAGGAGTTCACGGCGCTGCGCGACGAGATCCTGTCCGTGCTCGAGGCCCCGGCATGAAGGCGCTAACCCGCGCGCTGCCGTCGCTGCTGATCGTCGCCGTCCTCGCCGCGCTCTGGGAGGCGGCGAGCCACTGGTTCGGCGTGCCGGACTACATCCTGCCGTCGCTTGACAGCATCTTCGCCACAATGGCCGGCCAGTGGAAGGGCACGCTGGCCAGTGCCACCTGGACCACCACCGTCGAGGTGCTCGCCGGGTTCGCGCTTTCCTTCGTGGTCGCCGTGACCCTCGCGGCGGCGCTGCACAGCTCGCGGACTGCCCGCAACGCCCTTTACCCGCTGCTCATCGGCTCGCAGGCGGTGCCCATCGTGGTGATCGCCCCGGTGCTGACGATTATCTTCGGCTTCACGATCACCCCTAAGCTGGTCGTGGTCGCGCTGATCTGCTTCTTCCCGATCGTGGTGAACACCGTCGATGGCCTGGCATCGGTCGATCCCGAGCTGCTGCGGGTATTGCGCACGCTCGATGGCGGCAAGTGGGCGACCTTCCGCCGGGTGGAGGCGCCGGCGGCGCTGCCGTCGATGTTCTCCGGCCTGCGCATCGCCGCGACGTACGCGCCGATCGGCGCGGTGTTCGGCGAGTTCGCCGGTTCGCAGAACGGCCTGGGCTACCTGATGCTCCAGGCGACTCCGCAACTTGAGACGTCGCTCGTTTTCGCCGCCATCTTCATACTGACAGCAGAAGCGATCGTGCTCTTCCTCGCAGTCACGGCGATCGAGCGAATCTGCTGCCCCTGGGAGCGAGAAGGGAAACGATCATGAGACAGACACGTGGCGCGCGCCGCGCCGTCGGGCTGGCCGGCGCCGCCGCCGCAGCGGCTGCAGCCCTGACCATGACACTGGCCGCGTGCGGCTCGTCGGGCAGTGGCTCGTCGGGCAAGGCCCTGACGTCCGCCACGGTGCTGCTCGACTGGTTCCCCAACCCGGACCACATCGCTCTCTACACGGCCCAGCATGACGGCGACTTCACCGCCCAGGGCCTGAACGTGACGTTCCAGTCCCCGTCCGACACCACCGACGCGCTGAAGCTGGTCAGCATCGGCAAGGTGCCGCTAGCCATCTCCTATGAGCCGGACGTGATCACCGGGGCGACCGACCCGGCGATGAACGCGACGGCGGTGGCCGCGCTTGTCCCTGTCCCGCTTGACTCGCTGATCATCTCCGGCAAGGCCGGTGTCGCCAACCCTGGCGCGCTCGCGGGCAAGACGGTCGGCACCGACGGCGACCCGACCTCGGCGGCTATCTACAAGCTGATCCTTGCCAAGTACGGCCTCAGTGCGACCAAGACGAACCTGGTGACGGTCAGCGAGGGCCTGATCCCGGCGATGATCTCCGGCAAGGTGGCGGCGATCATCGGCGGCTACCGCAACGTCGAGGCCGTACAGCTCAAGGCCGCGGGCCTCAACCCCGAGGTCTACCCGGTGAACGAGGAGGGCGTGCCCAACTACGACGAGCTCGTCGTGGTCGCGAACAAGTCCCGCCTGGCCTCCGACGCCGCCTACCGCACCCTGGTCCGCGAGTTCCTTGCCGGGCTTGCCAAGGGCTCGGCGGCCGCGCAGGCGAGCCCGTCCGCCGCCGACACGGCACTCACCCCGGTGGCCAAGGGCTACAGCCCGGCCCTGCTCAAGCAGATGGTCACCGTCACGGCCCCGCTGCTCGCCAACTCCGGCGGCTTCGGCGCGATGTCCGCCGCCGACTGGCAGTCCTTCGCCGACTGGATGCTCAAGGCCGGCCTGATCACCAAGGCCGTCAGCGTCTCATCCGCCGGCATCGTCAACACATCCCTGCTGCCGAAGGGCTAGCTCTCCGGTTCCTCGGCGGCGGCGGGCCGGCCGGGCCTGCGCATCGCCCGCGCGGTGCCCGGCATCCGGCCCGCGTCGCCGAGGGCGCGGCGGAGCAGGAACTCGATCTGGGCGTTGGTCGAGCGCATCTCGTCGGCCGCCCACTTCGCCAGTGCGTCGTGGACGGCCGGGTCGAGTCGCAGCAGGATGCTCTTGCGTTCAGCCATCAACGCCTCACGCGTAGAGCGAGCCGGTGTTCACTACCTGCTGGGTTGCCTGTTCGCTGCACAGCACGACGAGCAGGTTGGACACCATGGCGGCCTTGCGCTCCTCGTCGAGTTCGACGACGTTCTCCTCGTCGAGGCGCTGCAGCGCCATCCGGACCATGCCGACCGCGCCCTCGACGATCTTGGCCCGCGCGCCGACGACCGCGGCGGCCTGCTGCTGGCGCAGCATGGCGCCGGCGATCTCCGCCGCGTAGGAGAGCCGGGTGAGCCTGGTCTCGATGACCTGCACGCCCGCGGCCCGTACCCGGTCGGCGAGTTCGGCGGATAGCTGCCTGGTGATCTCGTCGGCGTTGTCCCGCAGCGAGAGCACGCCCTCGACGCCCCTGGCGTCGTAGGGGAAGCTGGAGGCGATGTGCCGGACGGCGGTCTCCGCCTGGATCGCGACGAACGTGAGGTAGTCATCGACCGAGTAGATGGCCTGCGCGGTGTCCTCCACCTGCCAGACGACCACGGCGGCGATCTCGATCGGGTTGCCGTCGGCGTCGTTCACCTTCGCCTGCGTGGTCTCCATGTTCCTGATCCTGGTGGAGACGGGGATCCGGTTCGAGAACGGGTTGACCCACTGCAGCCCGGGCTGGCGGACGGTGCCCTTGTACTGGCCGAACAGCTGCACGACGTGGGCGCGTCCCGGCGCGACCACGATGATGCCGCGGAACACCAGGAAGAACACGATGGCCAGGAGGATCGCCGGCACGGCGAAGGCCGCGGCCGCGCCGCCCTTGTGCACCGCCGCCTGCCAGAACAGGATGCCCGCCGCGGCGAGCACGACGATGTCGATCAGGATGAGGGTCAGGCCGGCGGCATATCGGGCCTCGCGCTCGCGCATCGGCTGGGCAGGACGGGCGAGCTGTTCAGGAACTTGAGTCTGGGCTGTCATGATGCCCACCTTCGGGAGGAATCGCTGATACTAATATCATACTGATATCAGTTTTCCTCCGCAAGCTGTCCTGGAGCCTGGGGTGCTCCTGACTCTTGGAAGTGAAGGTATCGCCTAAAGCCTGGGAGTGAAGGTATCGCCGCGCAGCGCCTGCTCGATGAGAACCACGGCCCGCGCGGTGCTGGCGAGTCGCCGCCCCTCGGTCCGGTAGGCGGCGAGGACGGCGTCGATGGCGTGCGGCGGCAACTCCTCGCCCAGTTCGCTGCGCGCCGTCCGGTAGCCGGCCCTGGCGCCCTCGACGCAGGCCTGCGTGTGATGCCTGGCCATCGCGGCCAGGGCCGCGGGGTGCCGGCGCAGCACCCCGTGCAGCCGGAAGTCCGGCGGGACGACATCGAGCAGCCAGGCGATGGCGGTCGCCTCGAAGTCCTCACTGCCCGGCGGATGCACTCCGGTTGGCCAGCCCGGTGGTATGTACGCAGCCATGGGCGGCAGCATAACACGCCATCGAACGGCCGTTCGACTGCGAGCCGGGGCCGTTGTATTTACACTCCTGAACCAGGTGGGTATACCAACCGTTGTATAGGTAAACGGAGGGTAGGGAGCTGCGTGCCTGCTCGCGCACTATTTCATACCGCGCCGCGCTGTGTGGAGATCAGGGAACTGCCCGCACCACGGCCTGCGGCCGGCGAGGTGCTCGTCCGCACCGTGTGCTCTGGCATCAGCGGCGGTACCGAACGGCTTGTGTACCGCGGCGAGGTCCCCGCCGACTTGGCGCTTGACGACACGATCGACGCGCTCGGTGGCACCTTCTCCTATCCCTTCGCCTATGGGTATGCCTGTGTCGGCGAAGTAGCGGAGTCCGGCCAGGCGGTTTTCGTGTTCCATCCGCACCAGGACGTGTTCGCGGCGCGGGCTGACGACCTGATTCCGCTGCCTGGAGTCGATCCCGCGTCCGCAACCTTGCTGCCGCTCGTCGAGACGGCGCTGCAGGTGACGCTCGATGCGGGGACCGGATACCGCGACCGGGTCGTCGTGCTCGGGGCCGGCGTGCTCGGCCTGCTGACCGGCCTGCTGTTGCGCAGGGCCGGGTGGCGGCCGCTGATTGCCGAGCCGCAGGCGTGGCGCCGCGCCGTGGCCAGCAGCCTCGGCGCCACCACCGTAGCGCCGGAGGAGCTGGTGAAAGACGAGGTTCCGCTGGTCATTGACGCCAGCGGTAACCCGGATGCGCCAGCGATGGCGCTGAACTTGCTGGCCCACGAGGGAACCTTGCTGATCGCGTCGTGGTTCGGCACCAAACCAGTTGTGCTGCCGCTAGGCGGCGCCTTCCACCGGCGCCGTCTGACGATTCGCAGCACGCAGGTCTCCACCGTGCCGGCCCGGCTGTCCGGGACCTGGAGCCGTTCCCGGCGCCGCCAGGAGACCGTTGAACTGCTTACCGAGCTACCGTTGGCGGAGCTGTGCACGCACGTCTTCGACTTTGGTGACGCCGCCGAGGCGTTCCGAGCCGTGGACCAGGGGAAACCAGGGCTGATGCATGCCGTTCTCAACTACGACAGGAGTGCTGTCCGTGACCTGTGAAGTCGGGCTGAGCCGAAGCGTCCGCGCCTTCCACATCATGCCGGGACTGCCCGGGCCAGAGGGGCAGCTCCATGATCACGACTACCGGATTGACATCGTGGTGGACCGCGAGCAGCTTGACGAGCGCGGCATGGTCTGTGATCTGGATGTGCTTGAAGCGGCGCTGATCGAGCTGACCAGCCGGATCGAAGACCGCAACCTGGAGGAGATACGCCCGGCCGAGGCCGAGGCGGTCACGGTCGAGGTGTTCGCCCGCTGGGTGCATGACACCCTCTCGCCCGTCGTCGCTGCCGCGGGCGGCGAATCACTGGCAGTGCGAGTCTGGGAGACACCCGTCGCGTTCGGCGGATACCGCGCAGGGTGCGGGGGAGCAGCTGTATGACTCTGGGCTGGGATAACCCCACAGCAGACCCCACCACCACTGTCCTGCTGCGGCACGGCGATACCCAGCTGTCACCCGAACACCGCTTCTGCGGGCTGCGCGACCTCCCGCTTAGCGCCAGCGGCACCCGGCAGGCCAAGGCGGCCGCCGGCCGCCTCGCCAGCGGTGCCCCGATCGACGCCGTGGTCAGCTCGCCGTTGCTGCGCGCTGTCGCCACCGCCGCCATCGCGGCCGGCGAACTGGGCTTGACCGCGGCCATCGATGACGATCTCCGTGAAACCGACTTCGGTGACTGGGATGGCTTCACCCTGGAAGAAGTACAGCAGCGGTGGCCCGCGGCCGCGGCCGCCTGGCGGCGCGACCCCGAACAGGCGCCGCCGGGCGGCGAGAGCTTTGCCGACACCGCACGCCGGGTAGACCGGGCCCGTGACCGGCTGCTGCGGGAACACGGCGGCCAGACCGTCCTGGTGGTCAGTCACGTAACCCCGATAAAGATCATGCTGTGCGGGGCTCTCGGCGCCCCGCTCAGCACCCTCTATCGGCTATATCTCGGTTCCGCCTGCATCAACGAGATCCAGTGGTACGGCCAGGGATTTGCCGCCGTCCATCGCGTCAATGACACCAGCCACCTGCCGTGACTCACCGGGTCGGTGCCGCCTTGGCCGGGACCGTGCTGAAGGTGTTGAGGAGCTGATTGCGGAAGGCGTCCATCGGCTCGAACGGAGCGCTGAGATCGGGCAGCAGCCCGTTCTGCCAGTGCCAGGAGGAAATCTGCTTGAGCACCGAAGGGGCACGGGTGACGATCGAGAGCGGCACATAGTTGTCGGGATCCGGGCCGCTGATGGTGCTGTGCGGCTGCTCGTCGCCGAGCAGGATGAGCACGAGGTTCGGGTCGTTCAGCTCGGTGACCCATGAAGTGAGGGCAGTCATTGAGTACTGGATCGACTGGCCGAAGAACTGGCGCACCGTGTTGGTGTTGCTCCATACCCGGGCCACGTCTGCGGCCGTCCCCCGCTGGGAGTCGAATACCGAGCCGTTGCCTACCTGGTTCCAGGGCACCATGGACGGCAGCGGGGCCCAGGGGGTGTGCGAGGAGGTCGTAGCGATCTGGGCCATCACGGGCTGGTGGCCGGGGGTGAGCTCAAGCCGCTGGAACTCGGCATAGGTGTACTGGTCGGGCATCGCCGAGTAGCTGAAGGATGGGCCGTGGTAGCCGACGTTAGACCGGTTATAGACCTGGGCGTAATGGTAGAAGGACGTGGCGGTGGCCCAGGGTGTGTCCTCTGGGTCGTCGAGGACCGTGTGCCACCCGGCCTTGTTGAAGGCGTCGCTGAGCGTGAACCGCTGGCTGGCGATGAGCTCGTCATACCGCTGCTGGCTATTGACCCACAACCCCGACTGCAGGGTGGAGTGGGCGAGCCAGCTGACCCCGCCGGAGGTCGGGGAGCCGGCCCAGGCGCTCTTCGTGGACCAGCCGGCGCGGGTCAGCATGCCCTGTTGCTGGCGCAGGACGGCGTCGATGCCCGGCGAGAAGCTCGTACCCCGGACGGCGACCTGCCCGTAGCTCTCGACGAAGACGATGAGGACGTCCTTGCCGCGCAGCCCGGTCAGCAGGTCGGACGCGGGGATGGCGGCCTCGGGGTCGCGGCTGTGGATGGCCTGCCCGAAGATGCGCGGGTCGGCGAGCGCCGCCTGGACGGCGTGCACCTGATCGACGGCCAGCCCGGTTTCGCTGGCCGAGGCGAGCGCGGTCCCCGGGATGAGCTGCAGTGACAGGCCCGCGGACAGCCCCCAGACGGCGGTGAGAGCGGCAAGGCCGCGAACGGTGCCGCGGCGGTGACGGGCGGCCACTGCGGTGAGGTGAATCGCCGCCGCGGTGATCGCGACGAGAAGCAGGCCGAGACCGATCACGAGCACGACGGCCACGACGTTGGTGAGCTTGGCGCCGATCGAGTCTTGGAGCACGCCCTTAGCCTGTGCGATTTCGCTCCAGTCGGTCACCGGGTTGAACGCCCGGTTGAGCAGGTCGTAGTACCCCATGTTGAGGAACTTGGCGAAGAGGAGCACGGTGAAGAGGATCCCGGCGATAGCGGCCACGATGCGTCGCGGCCAGGGCGGCAGAAACAGCGCCACAGCGACCAAGACCAGCAATTCTATCGGGATGCGGACAAAATTTCCCAAGGCGAACTGATAGGTACGGTCAGGCAGCAAAAGGGTGAACCAGAGGAGCGCGAGCGCAAGCGCGGCGATGGTAAACCGCACAGCCAAGCGGGCGCGCGGGTCGGCGCCGGTACGGTACAGCCAGATCACATTGCGGCCGAACGACTCTGCAAGCAGCAGCAGTGCGGCGGCGACCGCGATCATTCCGGTAATGCGGTTGATCAGTCCGGATGCGGCGACGGTGAGCACGATGCCGGTGACCGCGGCCGCGACCTTGCCCCAGTACCGCGGTGGCAACGGCGCGGCCAGCCACGGGATCAGCAAGCCTGCCAGCAGGAACGCGTAGCGGGCGGCGCCGATGGCCAGCACCCAGCTGCCGTAATCCCGGGATACTGCGATGCTGAGCACCAGGATGAGGAAGGCGTCGGCCTCGCCGTCGAAACGGCCGCCAAGCGGGGTGGCGGTGCCGGTCCGGCGCGCCACTTGTCCGTCTACCGCGTCGAGGGCCAGCGCGACGGCGGACAGGGTAACCAGCGCCGTGATCGACACCGGCCGGCCGAACGAGTCGGCGACTAGGCCCGTGACCCCGGCGATCAGCACCATCCGGGTCAGGGTGACCCAGTCCGCCGGGAATATCGCCGGCTGGTCGCTGCGCTTGCGGGCGGTCGCCAGCAGCGCGGTCGCCACCGAACCGGTGACCAGGCCGGCGATCCAGCCGGCGGCACCGAGACCAGCGGTGACGGACACGACGCCGAGCAGGGCGGCTGTGGCGAGGATCCCCAGGATCGTCGCGAGCCGGATTACCCGCAGCGCGCCTTTGTCCGCGACCTGAACCGCCGGCGGCTGAATGGTCTGCATTGCGCCTACGTCCCCCTTGCCGTCATCCGTCACTCCTCATAGGGACAACGGGCCCCAGGTCACGCTGGTTCACCGCGGCCGGCCGCGTGCCGGGATGTTGCTCCAGTGACGATTGAACTATGTGCTCAGTAGGCACGTATAACCAGTGTGGCGCCCATGCACTCAGTTCCGGTCGGGATCGGTCGGGCCGTCGGTCGTTTCGGCCCGTCGTTGCTGCGACTGGCCGCCGGCGTCACCGTGCTGTGGTTTCTCGTACGGCAGGTAGGCGCGGCGCCGTTCGAGGACGGGCTGCGCGCGGTCACCTGGCAGGCGGTCGTGGCCGTCGTCACGCTCACGGCCGCGACCACGGTGTGTTCGGCCTGGCGGTGGCGCGTCGTCGCCCGGGCACTCGGCACCGACATCGACCTGCCCGTCGCGACCGGCGCCTACTACCGTTCCCTGTTCCTCAACTCCGTGCTGCCCGGCGGGATTCTCGGCGACGTGCACCGGGCGGTCACGCAGGGCCGGCGCGCCGGAGACGTCGCGCAGGGGGTGCGCGCGGTGGCGTGGGAACGGCTGTGCGGTCAGGTCATCCAGGCCGTCGTGACCGCCGTCGTGCTGCTGACGCTGCCCTCGCCGGTCCGGCCCGCGCTGCCCTACGTGCTGGCGGGCATCGCCTGTGTGGCCGGGTGTGCTGCGCTCGTCGTGCGCTGCGCCGCTCGCCGCCGCCGGTCGCGGCTGACCCGTGCCGCCCGGGCCATCGCCGCTGACCTGCGCCGCGGCCTGCTGCCCCGTCGTGTGTGGCCGCGGCTCACGCTGGCCTCGCTGCTGGTCGTCGCCGGGCACACGACAACGTTCGTCGTCGCGGCCCGGGTCGCCGGCTGTACCGCACCCCTGGGCGAACTGATCGCGCTGCTGATGGTGGTCCAGACCGCATCGGTGATCCCCTTGAGTATCGGCGGGTGGGGGCCACGGGAGGGCGCTGCCGCCTGGGCCTTCGCCGCTGCCGGGCTCGGCGCGGCTATCGGGGTCACGGTCGCCACCCTCTATGCGGTGCTCATGCTGGCCGCGGTTACCCCGGGCGCGGGCCTGCTGCTCGGGGACGCCGTTCGCCGCCGTCGCGAGCAGGGACCCGCGAGCGAGCTGACAGAACCCGATCCGGAGCCGCTGACGATGGAGGCTATTCGTGGTTTACAGGCCTTGCCCGTGACCCGGGCGGTCCAGGCGGCGGCCATCCGCCGGCGTGTTCGGATCCCGCTGCGCTTGGCTGACGGCTACTCAACGACTGCCACGGTCGTCACCTTCACCGGCCTGGCCGACGCGCAGCAGCACGTCGCCCTCGAGTTCGGCCGGCCCGCCCGGACCCGGCTGCCGCTGGTGCGCCTGCACAGTGAATGCCTCACCGGTGACGTGTTCGGCAGCCAGCGATGCGACTGCGGGCCGCAACTGCGCGAAGCGATCGAGCGGATCACCGAACACGGCGGGTACGTGCTGTATCTGCGTCAGGAGGGGCGCGGCATCGGACTGTACGACAAACTCGATGCCTACGCGCTGCAAGACGATGGCCTGGATACGTACGACGCGAATCTCGCGCTCGGTCACCGGGCCGACGAGCGCGACTACACCAGTGCCGCCCAGATGCTGAAGGCGCTTGGCGTCAATCGCATCGCCCTGCTGAGCAACAACCCAGACAAGGGCGCTCAGCTGGGCCGCCTGGGCATCACGATCGCCAGGCACGTCCCCACTGCCCTGCACCTTACCGAGACCAACGCCGCCTACCTGACCACCAAGGCCCGGCGCGGAGGGCATGACCTGCTTTCGCTGAGTCTTGACCGCGCCGCCGAGCCGCACCAGCAGGTCGGCCCCGCTTAGGCGCGGCCCACGAAATCAAGCTGGTGGGCGAGGTAGACCAGGTCACCCGCGGCCAGTTGCTGACCGCGCGCGGCCAGCCAGTCGGTCAGGTCCGCCGGTTCCATCCAATCCTCGCGACTCCGCAACGCGTTCTCGATCGTGCTGAGGATGCTGCGCAGGAAGTAAGCCTCATCGCCCGGGTAGCTCCCGTCCGGGCCGGCGCTTACCACCCAGTCCGACGGCCCCGCCGCCAGCGCGGGCGCCTTCGCGGCCCGCAGCTGGTGGAACAGGCGACGGCCCGTCCGGCTATCCCCGGCCGGCCGGCCGTAGCGAATGCGCTCATCCATGTCGCGGTGGTAGGCCCGCATGACCTGGTCATCGTGGGGGTGGCCGGGCTCAAGGATGCTCTCGCCGTCGTAATTGATCGTGAACCAGTAGACGCCGCCGGGGACAAGCAACCGCAACAATCCGGGCAGCACGGCCGGCACGTCCACCAGGTCGAGGACGGCGTTGGCGATCAGCACATCGGCCGGCGCCCCGTGAGCGACCTCCAGGTAGCTGCCGAGCTCGGCGTGCACTAGGCGCACCCGCAGCTCACCCAGCTGCAGCCCATCCGGCAGCGGATCGCTGCGCAGGCCCCGCACGGCCGCCCAATCGCACAGCCACCGGCGAGAATCGTCCAGCAGCTGCCGATCCGCATCCAGCAGGATGTACTCGCCGCTGCCGAGCACACCCCAGTCGATCAGGCGGGCCACCATCGTCCCCAGGCCGGCGCCGACTTCGAGTATTCGCGGCTTACCCGCAGGCATGAGGCGGCGCAGTTCGTCCAGCACATGCCGGTTAAGCGCCCGGTCATCCACGGTCGTCTTCGCGGCCAGGTAGCGGGCATAGTCGAAGGTCACTGCTTCTTCGCCACCATCGCGAACTTGCGCACCCGTCCGCTGCCGAGCCAGTCACTCCACAGCTGATGGGCCGTGATCAGCTCGGCGGTGGCCTGCGTCCCGATCTGGCGGGCGATTTGCGGTGAATCAGCCCGGTAACAGCGAAGCAGCGCGGTCGCCATCGCCTGATGGGCCGAGCTGTACTCCTGCCGCCAGATCACGGTCAGCCCCGCGTTGCGCAGCACGCCAGTCAATTCCGCCAACTCGATGGGCCAGACCGTATCGGCGCCCGGCATGCGCGTGCGTTCCTGCTGGGTGAGCGGCCGGCCTTCCTCGACGGTGAAAGCGAAACGCCCGCCCGGCTCAAGCACGCGCGTCACCTCACCCATCAAGGCCTCCTTGTCGGGGAAAGCCAGCATCGTCTCCAGCAGGAATATCACCTCGAAGCGGCCGTCGGGCAGCGGCGGGAGGTGAGCTTGCTCGAAGCGGCAGGGAAGACTCCCGGCCAGCTGCCGGGCAATGGCCAGTGCGCTGGCAGAGTGATCGACACCCAGGTAGCGGCATCCCGACTCCGCCGTGATCATCCGGCCGGGGCCGGCCACACCGCAGCACAGGTCGAGCACCGAGTCGCCAGGGCTGACCCGGGCCTGGTGAGCCAGCCTCCGGACCTCGGCCGCCCGCATGAAGCTCTCCTGGCCCACATACTCGCCAGCGGGGTAGGCGCTCGCCCTGGCCCGCTCTAGCGCCGTAGTCTCGGGTCGAACCACGTCCTCTGCTCCCACGTTCTACCTGGTGTCAGGTATCACGGACCGGCGGCGGGTCTGGTTCAGCTCCTCCGCAGGGGGAAGGCTGATTCGGTGCGGCAGGCGCTCTGGAGGGCCGGAACATCGTGCGGGTCCACGTAGTAGTCCCCGAGGGGTTCGACAATCCCGGGCAGCCTACCGGCGGCAACATCTATGACCGGCGGGTCTGCGCCGGACTGGCCGAGGCAGGCTGGGAGGTGCTGGTCGCGACCGTCACCGCGCCGTGGCTGGTACCCGGTGCCGAGCTGGCCCGCATCGTTTCCGCCATCCCCGACGGTGAGACTGTCCTGATCGACGGGCTCATCGCCTCCCCGGCCGCCGCGCAGCTGCTGCCGCACACCGGGCGGATTCGAATGACTGTGCTGCTGCACATGCCGCTGGCCACCGCCCTCGACACACACCATGATGCCAGCGCGGAGCGCTCCGAACGGATCGTGCTCCGCGCGGCCGCCGGCGTGGTCGTTACCAGCGAGTGGACCCGCAGGCAGGTCCTGACCCGGTACGCGATCCCGGCCTGCCGGGTGCACGTCGCCCGGCCGGGCGTCGACCGGGTCGCTGCCCAGGCCCGGCCGGTCAGCGGCCGGCTGCTCTGCGTCGGCGTCCTCGGCCGCCACAAGGGGCAGGACCTCCTCGTCGAGGCACTCGCGGGCCTCGCCGACCGGGACTGGCATTGCGTGCTTGCCGGACCGCTTGACCGCGACCCGGACTTCGTCGAGCGATTGCGGGCACGTATCACGCGCCTCGGCTACGGTCACCGCGTCCGGCTTAGCGGCGTGCTGACCGGCGCGGCGCTCAGCCACGCGTATGCCACCGCCGACCTGCTCGTCGCGCCGTCCCGCTCGGAGACTTACGGCATGACCGTCACCGAAGCGCTCGCTCGCGGCCTGCCCGTCATGGCTGCCGCCGTCGGCGGGCTGCCGGAAGCGCTCGGCACCACCGCCGATGGCACTGTCCCTGGCCAGTTGATCCCGCCCGATGATCCGGCTGCCCTCGCCGCCGCGCTCGGCGACTGGCTGGGCGACGAGTGCTGCCGGCGCCGGCTACGGGCCGCGGCACGACAGCGACGGTCGACTCTGTGCGGCTGGGAGCAGACCATAAAAGAGATAGCGAACGCAGTGACCGTTCACCCTGGAGAGAACGCCAGATGACAATCAGGACCGAAAGCCGCATAACAATCGCCAGCAGTGTCCATGAGGTGTGGGCGTACATCTGTGACGTCGGACGTTGGCCAGAGTGGGCGCCGACAGTACTCGAATGCCGGGTTCGCGGAGGAGGCCCGCTACAGCCCGGCTCGCGGGTCGATCAGCGGGCGAGGGACCTGTGGTGGACTCACGACCGGAGCGAGGAAGTGACCGCTGTCGAGGCGCCCCGCTCCGTGGCGTTCGCCGGGACAATGGGGACGTCCGTGGCGCGCTGGGCAATGGAACTCGAGCCGGCCGGCGATAAGCAGACCGACGCCATGATGTGGATTGAGGTCGACCTCGCGGGCATCATGCGCGCGGTCCCGGGCCTCGTCAAGGGCAGTATTCAGCGAGTAAGCGATCGCGAGATGGCGGCGATGAAGGCTGCGGTGGAGTCCGCGACGCGTGAAGGCGCGGTGTCCTAGATGGTGGCCCCGACCAACCGTACGCAAGAGCGCCTAATCGCGACATACCGCAAGAAGGCGAAGCACTACGACATCACGTCCCGGCTCTACCCCGCGCCTGGCTACCCTCAGCGGGCACAACGCCTCCGTTCCGTACGAGCTCTTGGCCTTCGCCCGGGTGACAGCGTGATCGACATGGCATGCGGCACGGGCCTGAACTTCTCGCTGCTGGAGAAGGCGGTCGGTCCCGGCGGCCGGATCGTCGGCGTCGATCTGACCGATGCGATGCTCGCCCGTGCCAAGGATCGGATAGCGGCGAACGGCTGGAGCAACATCAGCCTCGTGCAAGCCGACGCGGCCGGCTTCGGCTTCCCCGCCGGGGTCAACGCGATCCTGTCCACCTACGCCATGACGCAGGTGCCCGAGTGCGCAGAGGTCATCGCCCACGGCGCCGCGGCGCTTTCCGCGGGCGGACGCTGGGTCGTGCTCGATCTCAAGCTTCCCGACAGCCTGCCTGGGTGGCTAGCGCAGCTGGGAACCGCGACTGTGCGGCCTTTCGCCTCCATAGATGAGTGGATCATGCGCCGTCCGTGGGAGGCGATTCGCGCCGCCATGCAGGCGGAACTGGCCGATCTCCGCTGGACTGAGTTGTTCTTCGGAACCGCATTCCTCGCTGTCGGGTCCCGCGGCCCTGAACCCTCCGGTGGGCGACCGCAGGGGAGCGGCCAGAGCGACTGACGTCATGCGGCTCTCCGGGTCGCCTTCGCACGCATCACCCCCGCCGGGGGATATGGCCGCGCCCTGGCGGGAAGACGATGGGCAGGTGGATCCGGTTGATCGAGTGCGCCAGGCGAGCAGGCGCCTCGCCGAGCCAGTGGACTCGGTAGCGCAGACCGTCGCGCGGCGCGCTACGGAGCTTGTGGTCGACTCGCTCGACATCAACGCGCTGCTCGGGCAGATCGACGTGAACAAGCTCCTAGCCCAGGTCGACGTTGACCGGCTGCTGGACAAGGTGGACCTCAACCGGGTGCTCGACCGGGTTGACGTGGAACGGATCATCTCCCGGGTGGACATGGACGCCCTGCTGAGCCGGGTGGACGTGAATGCGATCGCGGACCGCATCGACATCAGCGCGCTGCTCGACAAGACCGAGCTCTCCGCAATCCTCACCCGGTCCTCAAGCACCGTCTTCAGCGAGGGAGTCGACCTTGTCCGCAGCCAGGCGGTCGGCCTCGACAACTTCATCGCGCGCTGGGTCGACCGCATGCTCGGCCGCGGCACCAAGCGACCGCCCGCACCGCGCGGCCCGCGGCTCCTGGTCAGCGTGCAGGCCGGGCGATGACGGCCGGCCTGCGTGAGCTGACCGGGCTGCGCGGCCATTACGCGGGGTCCGTCTCGCGCTTTCTCGGCTACGCGATCGACCTCGGGGTAATCAGCGGGTTGTTCGGGCTGGCGCTTGCCGTCGTGTCGTTCGTCGCCAGCTTGATAACAGGGCACACGGTCAGCTGGAACGGGAGCGGCATTCCGGTGGCGATCGCCTACGGCTGCTGGTGGTTCGTGTACTTCGCCTACTCGTGGGCGGCGAGCGGCAAGACCTTCGGCATGGCGGTGCTCGGCGTGCAGGTCGTCAGCAGGGAAGGCGCGACGGCAGGCCCGCGCCGCGCGATCGTGCGCACGCTGGTCTTCCCGCTCAGCTTCCTGCTGCTTGGACTCGGCTTCGTCGGCATTCTGGTCGACCGCGAGCGTCGTGCGCTGCATGACGTAATCGCGGGCACCACCGTCGTCTACACGTGGGACGCCCGTGCGCAACGGCTGCGCTTCCTGGCCCGCGATGACCTAGCACAGGTACCAGCACCGGTACCCGCGCAGCAGGGACCGCCCGAGCGCGAGCGGACGGTGACGCAGCACCAGGCCGCACCGGCCCCGGATTCGGCATCGAACCGGCCAGCTTCCCGCGATGGCCGTGGCTAGCCGTGGTTGGTGTAGATGGGCGTGGATGTCGATCCCTGGTCGGAGATGCCGATCGCGACGCAGGCGTCCGCCTGCGGGCATTCGATCTGGCCGATGTCCATGAATGAGTCGCCCTGCATCCCGCCGGGCACCTGCGCGGGGACGGCGAAGGTGACCCGCTGCCAGGTGCGGCCCGCGTCGTGCGTGACGGCGACGACGGCGGACCCCGCGTTGTACGTGTTGCCGATCTGCTGGGCGATGAGGTCGCCTCCCGCCGCGTAGCAGGTCGTGCTCGTGGGGCAGGTCAGGTCGTTCATCAGCGGGTAGGGGATCGAGTGCGGGAACCCGCTGGTCCTCGCCCAGGTCCTGCCGCCGTCGGCGGAGAACCCGATCACGGAGTACTGCACGGCGTCCTTCCCCGACGTGTAGCCGTACTTGTCCCGCTCGATGCCGTCGTGCTCGACGAAGCCGATCATCGCGCAGTGGCTGACGTCCGTGCAGGTGACGTCGGGCTCCGGGCCGGGGCCGTACCCCTTCGGCCAGGCGTCCCGCTGCCAGGTCAGGCCGCCGTCATCGGATGTCAGCAGCACGCCGTGGTCGAGATCAGGGCCTTCCCTGGGGCGGAACTTGGTGTGCACGCCGATGGCCACGCAGTGCGCGGCCGTCGGGCAGGCCACGCTCTGCATCGCCGCGTCATCCGGGAACTTGACCACGGTGAAGCGCTGCCCGCCGTCGGCGGTGGCAAAGAATCGCGTGCCAGAGACGAGCGTCGCGATGCCCGGGGTCATCGATTTCCCCGATGCCGATGCCAGCCCCCGGCAGGCCGTCGCGGTGGCGCAGGCGATCTTCATGATCTGGCCGACGCCGGCGGGCAGCGGGCGCACGGTCCAGGAATGCCCGCCGTTGACGGTGCTGACGTACACGGGCTGGCGCCCGGAATACAGCCCGCCCGCCGCGCAGTCCGTCACGGACGCGCACGACAACGCCGACGTGAACGTGACGCCGCCCGGCACTGGCAGGACACTCCAGGACTGCGCGCCGTCAGTCGAGACGTAGAACGAGTTCATATTCGCTGGGCCGCTCGGCGATTGCGCGCTATCGCCCTCGACGTAGCAGGTCGTCGCCGTCGGGCAGGTGAGAAGCCCCGGCGCGGGGCCAGACGTGGCCTCCTGCCAGCCCCTGGCCACGAGGTAGCCCATCAGGCGCCAGGTGCCTGCCTTTGCCGTGATGCCCGCAGCGCCGGAAGGCAGCTGCCTGGCCGGCTGCCATGCGCTGACAAGCGGCGCTGTCAGGGTGGGCGGCGGCTGCAGCACCGTCGTGGCTACCAGGGCGACGAGGGCCGCGGCGGCGGCGACCCTGACCTGGCCCTTGGTTACCCGGCCGACGTGGATTCTCCGGATCGCGCGCGGCCATTGCCGGCGTGCACCCGGGGATGGCGCGGCGTCCGCGCTCTCGGCAAGCGCCACGGCCGCGCGGGCGCGCGCCCACGCCGCCGCATCCGGCCCCGGGGTGTCGGCGCGGAACTCCCGCAGCAGGTCGATCTCGTCAGGCATGGTCATTCTCCTTGAATGTCCACAGGGTGAAGTCGAACTCGCCGAGCTGGGCCCGCAGCGCCGCCCTGGCCCGCGACAGCCGCGACCTGGCGGTCCCGTTGGCGATCCCCAGGGCGGCCGCGATCTCCTCGTGGCTGAGGTCCGCCCACGCGTGCAGCAGCAGCACGTCGCGCTGCTCCGGGTTGAGTGCCGCGAGCGCCCCCGCGATCCGCGGCATCAGCGCGGCCGCGGCCACGCGAGAGTCGGCGTCGGTGTCGAAGGACCGGGTGCCGTCGGACGTCAGGCGCGCGTCAAGCTCGAGCAGTTCCTGCTCGTCCCGCCAGTGCCCGCGCAGGACGTTGGCCGCGATACCGAAGAGCCAGGACCGCACCGACCCGCGAACGGGGTCGTAGGAGGCCCGCCGCCGGTACGCGGTGGCGAAGGCCTCGGCCGCCAGGTCCTCGGCCAGGCCGGTGCCAACGCGCCGGGCGATGAACCGGTACACCGGGGCGAAGTGCTCGCGGAACGCGTCCGCGAAGTCTGCCGGTGCTTCGATCGGACCAGATCTCAGTTTCTCGTCCACGCATAAGTATTGGCGCGCCGGCGCAATCCGTTCCCGTCGTTTGCCGCCCGGGTAAGCGGGGCTCGTCCTGCCGGGGTCAGTGGGGCTCGCGCAGTCCGGCGATGAGCAGCCCGGCCAGCCGCCTCGCGTCGTAGCCGGCATCGTCTCCCGCGCCGACGCAGAGGTTGCCGACGCCGCGCATCAGCTCGTAGGCCTTGATGTCGGACCGGATCTCGCCCGCGTCCGCCGCGGCGTCGAGCAGCTGGGCGCAGACCGGCACCAGGCGGTCGAGGAACCAGGAGTGCAGCGACGCGAAGCCGGCGCTGTCTCCCCGCAGCACGGCAGCGAGCCCGTGCTTGGTGACCAGGAAGTCGACGAACATGTCGATCCACCGCCCGAGCGCGGCGTACGGCGTCGGGCCCGCCGCGAGCAGTGCGGGGCCGGCCGCGGCGCAGGCCTCCACCTGGTGCCGGTAGACGGCGATGATCAGGTCAGCCCGGGTCGGGAAGTGCCGGTAGATCGTGGCCGTCCCGACGCCGGCCTCGGCCGCGATGTCGCGTACCGGGGCCTCAACACCGGACCTGACGAAGACCGCGGCGGCCGCGTCGAGCAGCGCCGCCTGGTTGCGCCTGGCGTCCGCCCGCCTGGGCCGGGCAGCTTGCCCCAAGCCGTTGATCTCCTGCACCGCACCGTCGTCCACCGCACCGTCCCTCAACAACCGAGCTTGCTAAACGGGACACTGTCCCGTATTGTCAATCGGGACAAGGTTCCGTTTGACTGAGCATAGAGGAGTGACCCGGTGAAAGACACCTCCCGGCCCAGCTTCGGCATCATGACCGCCCCGATGCAGGTCTCCTACCAGGACATCCAGCAAGTCTGGCGCGAGGCGGACGCGATCGCCGAGATTGAGCACGCGTGGCTGTTCGATCACCTGATGCCGATCGCCGGCGATCCCGACGGGCCGATATTCGAGGGCTGGACGCTGCTGTCGGCCATGGCCGCGCAGACCCGGCGACTACGCCTCGGCCTGCTGGTGACGAGCAACCGGTTCCGGCCACCCGCGATGCTGGCCAAGATGGCCGCGACCGTCGACGTCGTCTCGGGCGGGCGCCTCGACTTCGGCATCGGCGTCGGCTCGCGCCCCGGTCACCCGCTGGCCCGGCGCGAGTACGAGGCTTACGGCCTGCCCTTCCACGAGACGGACCGCGCCGTGCGAAACTTCGCGGAGGCGTGCACGGTGATCCGCAAGCTGTGGACCGAGGACAAGCCGTTCGACTTCCACGGCGACACCATCCAGCTCACCGGGGCATTCTGCAACCCCAAGCCCGTCCAGCGGCCTCATCCGCCCATCATGATCGGCGGGCGCTCTGCCGCCACGCTGCGGGTGATCGCCGAGCACGCGGACCTGTGGAACCTGCCAAGCGGTGACATCGCCGACGCGGTGAGCCGCGGCGCGCTGCTCGACCGCTACTGCGCCGAAATCGGCCGCGACCCCGCCGAGATCACCCGCTCGATCCCGGTGCCGGTCTCCTACGACCAGCCCGCCCGCACCAGGGCCGCGATCGCCGCAGCGCTTGACGCCGGCTTCCGCCACATCATCCTCGGCCTGACCCCGCCCTACCCGCCCAGCGTCGCCCGCTGGGTAGCCGACGAACTTATCATCCCCAGCCAGGCCGTGTAGGGTGCGCGGGTGCCGCCGTTGACCCGGGACCGGCCTACCGCAGCGCCCGCGCCCCATCAACGTTAGCCCGAGTCGGTTGCGGCCAGGGACGCCGTCGGCTAGAGCAGCAGCAGCTGATGGGCCTTGACCGCGGCCTCGGTGCGGGTGGCCGCGCCGAGCTTGGCGAGGATGTTCGATACGTGGACGCTCGCCGTCTTCGGTGAGATGACGAGCGCGGTGGCGATCTCCCGGTTGGACCGCCCGGCCGCGACGAGGCGCAGGACCTCGAGCTCCCGGCCGGTGAGCACGGGATCGCCCGCGTCACTGTCCGGACCGACCCGGCGGGTCAGGTCGGTAATCTCCGCGGCGAGCGGGCCCACGCCGAGCCGCTCCGCGAGCGGGGCCGCGCGGCGCAGCCGGCTGGCCGCCTCACGGGTGGCCCTGGCAGCCAGCGCGGTCCGCCCGGCGTGTATCAGCGCGAGGACGGCGGGGAAGGGCTGCCCGACCGCCTCCCACGCGTCTGCCGCGGCGTCCGCCGCCGCGAGCGGGTTCACGGGAACGGCGTCCTCGCTGGCTGAGTCCGCGGAGCCAGCCAACGCACCCGCGAGCGCCGTGAACGAGAGCTGCCAGGCCTCCTGCACCGGGCCGAACGCTGCCAGCTTGCCCGCGCTCAGGCGCAGCTCGTGGAGCAGGCTGGCGGCGGCCTCACCGGGGGCGCGCCTGGCCGCGTACGCGGCGGTGGTCAGCAGCGGCCAGACCCACCGGGGGCTGCTCTTCTGCAGGTCGTAGCGGGTGATCAGCTCGGCGGCGAGGTCGGTGGCCTGGACCGGGCCCTGGGTGGCCAGGGTGATCGCGATGTCGAAGGTGGCGAGCGGCAGGTGGTACTGGTCCTCGTAGACGGCGCCTGACAGCACCGCGCGTGCGGAGGCGGCGCGCCTGAGCGCTGTCTCCAGGTCACCGCGGGCGGCCGCGAGCCAGCCGAGGATGAGCCACAGGGCGGCCCGGGTGAGCGGGGGCGGCGCCAGGTCAAGTGCGCGTTCGGCCACCTCGGCCGCCTCGTCCCAGCGACCGAGGTGGAACAGCGGCTCGGCGACGTTGATCGCGAGGAAGGCGCCACCGGTGCGGGCCAGGCCGTGCCGCTCGGCGTCGACGATCCCTTCCTGCGCCGCCCGCGCCGCCTGCTCGAACTCGCCCGCGCCGCACAGCAAGTGCGATTCGAGTATCGCCAGCTTGAGCGAGCGGTGGAAGGCGTCGGTCCGTTCCAGCACCCGCGCGGCCTCCGCGAGCAGCTCAAGCGGCTTGCTGCCTGGCCCCGCCATCTGGCTTGCCCCGGCCTCCATCATGGCCAGCGAGGCGAGAGCGTGTCCCTCCGCGTCCGGGTCGCCGTCCTCGCGGGCGTACTCGAGCGCCTCCTCGGCCCAGTCGCGGAACTCGGGGTCGTTATCGGTGCAGCGGGCCCCGGAAAGCAGCAGCTGGGTCCGCGCCTGCGTGGACAGCGACGCGGGCACGAGCGCTAGTGCGCGACGCAGGTCGGCGATGCGCGTGCCCATCCCCAGGCTGCTGCGGAACGAGGACCGCCGCTCGAGCAGCAGCGCGTACCGCAGGGGGTCAGTAGCCTCGTCGACCAAGGTCAGCGCGAGTTCGGCGATCGCCAGGCCGCGCTGCAGCTCACCGGCGTCATCGGCGGCGCTCGCCGCCTCCTGGAGCACGCGCACCCGGTCGGCGCCGATCAGGGTCGCCGCGTTGGGCACCTGCTCCCACAGCTCGAGGACCCGGTCGAGCAGCATCAGGCGTTCGGCGTGCGCCATCCGGTTCGAGGTCTGCACGGCCGCGTGCCACGCGCTCACCAGCGCACCGGTCGTGTTGTGCGCGGAATACCAGTGGTGGGACTTCTCGATCTCCACGCGCCCGCGGGAGACAAGCTCCGGTTCCGCCTCGATCGCCTGGGCGAACCGGGTGTGCACCGCGGAATGCTCGCCCGGCAGCAGGTCGGCGTGCACCGCTTCCTGGATGAGCGCGTGCCGGAACCCGTAGCCGTCGGCGTGCGCCACCAGCACGTTCGCCGCCACGGCAGGCCGGATGGCGGCCGCGAGCTCGGCAGCGCCGAGCCCCGTCACCTGGGCGAGCAGTGCGTCGCTGGTCACCCCGCTGCCCGCGCTCGCGATGCGCAGTACGTCCTGACTGTCCTCCGGCAGCCGCCGCACCGCCTGCAGCAACAGGTCCGCCAGGGTGTCGGGCACCGCGTCGCACTGGCCGGCGCAGAGGAGGAGCTCCTCGGTGAACAGCGGATTGCCCTCGGCACGCTGGAAGATCGAGTCGGCGAGCGCACGGTCGGGGGAGGTGCCGAGTATCGCGGTCGCCAGTTCCTCGGCCTGGCCGCGGGTAAGCCGCGGCAGCTCGTGCCGCTCTACCCACTCCACCCGCGCCAGCTCGGCGAGCAGCGGCCGAAGGGGATGGGTGCGGTGCAGCTCGTCGGAGCGGAAGGTCACCACGATAAGCACGCCGCGCAGCGCGCGCTGGTAGCCGATGAGGAACGCGAGCAGGTCGCGGCTAGAGCGGTCAGCCCAGTGCGCGTCCTCCACGATCAGGACGACCGGCCGGTGCGCCGCGAGACGCTCAAGCAGTGTAAGGAAGCCCTCGAAGAGCTGTGCGCGGGCCTCGCCCGCGGTGCGGATGCTGGTGCGGCCGTCGTCGGCCAGGGCGCTCACCGCCGGCTGGCCGTCGTCGCCGGCCTCCCGGCGAGCGGCGAATTCTGGCAGCAGCCTGGCCAGCTCACGCGCGGCCCGCCCGCTGCCGGACAGCAGACTCCCGATCTCGCCAGCGTCGCTTTCCCTGACGAAATCGCGCAGCATCGCGGTGAACGGGCTGAACGGCAGGCCGTCGGCGCCGAGTTCCAGGCACGCCCCGGTTAGCACCCGGGCCCCGGCGTCACGCGCGACCGTGGTGAACTCGCCGATCAGTCTCGTCTTGCCCATCCCGGCCTCACCGCCGATGAGCATGGCGGCAGGGTCGCCCCGGCGGACCGTCTCGAGTGCGGCCTGCAGGGCGGCCATTTCCGCTGTCCGTCCGACAAGGACTGGGCTGGCTCCGCGTCTGCTCATCTCACCATTCAGCATCGCATGAGGGCCCGACATTCCAGCCCGCCCCGTGTGGAGCGGGCTGGAATTCGGCCCGAATTCTCTGCTGTCTGACATGGCGGATGCCTGCCCTGCTCAGCGGGGGTTTACCGGCCCGCGCGCGCGTGCCGCCCGCGCCCCGCCTCCGGCCGCTGCGCGGGTACGGTCTCCCGTCCCGCCGCCGCGAGCAGTTCGTGCGGGTAGTCAGGGATCGCCGGCGTGGCGATCGGCTCCGCGGCCTCGTTCCGCGCGCGCCGCCTGGCCCGCGCCGCCGCCCGGCTCACCCTGGCCTCGCCGTCCTTGACCGCTGCGCGCTGCTGGTCGGCGATCCGCTGCCGTGCCACTTCGTACATGATGCTGTGCATTTGGGTTCCTCCCCGATCCTGGGAGACCGCCTTGGTTTCCCGTATTTACAGGTTCGGTCTAAGGTCCCCCCGTCCGGCTATTGGTCGTTCGCCTTATCTTGGGCGTCCTTGACGGCTTAGGCGCGTGACCCGTCTTAGGCACTGCCCAGAGACAGAGGTCAGGGCAGCGGCCAGGGGCAGAGGTCAAGTCGAACGCGGCGCCGCAATACAATGGAAGGTGCCGCGATTCGCGCGGCCAGCCAGGCGCCGCACCGAAGCGCCCATCCGACCTGGCGCAGACCCGATGCCGAATGAGCGAGATTCACGCATGCCCGCACAGCAGGAGACCATCATGACGACCGCGCCAGGACTGGCCACCCGCGACGACCTGCGCAATGTCGCCATCGTGGCGCACGTCGACCACGGCAAGACCACGCTGGTCGACGCGATGCTGTGGCAGTCAGGCGCGTTCGGCGCGCACGCTCATGTCAACGAGCGGGTGATGGACTCCAACGACCTGGAGCGCGAGAAGGGCATCACCATCCTCGCGAAGAACACCGCGGTCAAGCACGGCGGCCTGACGGTCAACATCATCGACACGCCGGGCCACGCGGACTTCGGCGGCGAGGTGGAGCGCGGCCTGTCGATGGTGGACGGCGTGGTGCTGCTCGTCGACGCGTCCGAGGGGCCGCTGCCGCAGACCAGGTTCGTGCTGCGCAAGGCGCTCGAGGCGAACCTTCCCGTCATCCTCGTCATCAACAAGGTGGACCGCCCCGACGCGCGTATCGCCGAGGTCGTCGACGCCTGCTACGAGCTGTTCATGGACCTGGACGCGTCCGAGGAGCAGATCGAGTTCCCGATCGTCTACGCCTCCGCCAAGGTTGGCCGGGCCAGCCTCAACAGGCCGCAGGACAGCCAGCTGCCGGACAGCGAGAACCTCGAGCCGCTCTTCGACACCATCAAGAGCACGGTGCCCGCCCCGGTCTACGACCCGACCGCACCGCTCCAGGCGCACGTGACGAACCTGGACGCCTCCTCCTACCTCGGCCGCATCGCGCTGTGCCGTGTGCACAACGGCACGCTCAAGCGCGGCCAGCAGGCCGCCTGGATCAAGCACGACGGCTCGATCGAGCGGGTGAAGATCACCGAGCTGTACCTCACCGAGGCGCTCGAGCGCAAGCAGGCCGACGAGGCGGGTCCTGGCGACATCGCCGCGATCGCCGGCATCGCCGACATCATGATCGGCGACACCCTCGCCGACCCGAACGACCCGCGCCCGCTGCCGCTGATCACCGTGGACGAGCCGGCCATCTCGATGACGCTCGGCACCAACACCTCGCCGCTGGCGGGCCGTGAGCGGGGCACCAAGGTCACCGCACGGCTGGTCAAGGACCGCCTCGACCGTGAGCTCATCGGCAACGTGAGCCTCCAGGTGCTGCCCACCGAGCGTCCCGACGCCTGGGAGGTCCGCGGGCGAGGTGAACTCGCGCTCGCGATCCTGGTCGAGACCATGCGCCGGGAGGGCTACGAGCTGACCGTCGGCCGCCCGTCCGCGGTGACCAGGGAGATCGACGGCAAGACGCACGAGCCGTTCGAGCGGCTGTCCATCGACGTTCCCGAGGAGTACCTCGGCGCGGTCACGCAGCTCGTCTCGGTGCGCCGCGGCCGGATGGAGACGATGACCAACCACGGCACCGGCTGGATCAGGCTCGCGTTCCTCGTCCCGTCCCGCGGGCTGATCGGCTTCCGCACCCAGTTCCTCACCGAGACCCGCGGCACCGGGATCGCGCACCACGTGTTCGAGGGTTACGAGCCGTGGGCCGGCGAGATCCGCGGCCGCGCCACCGGCTCGCTTGTCGCCGACCGGACCGGCGCGTCCAACAGCTACGCGATGTTCAACCTGCAGGAGCGGGGCTCGCTGTTCGTTTCCCCGACCACCGAGGTGTACGAAGGCATGATCGTCGGCGAGAACTCCCGCGCCGACGATATGGACGTGAACATCACCAAGGAGAAGAAGGTCACCAACATGCGGCAGTCGACCGCGGATGAACTCGAGCGGCTCGTCCCGCCGCGCATTCTCAGCCTGGAGCAGGCGCTCGAGTTCTGTGCCGAGGACGAATGCGTCGAAGTGACCCCGACGGCGGTCCGGCTGCGCAAGACCGTCCTCGATGCCAAGGAGCGCGGCCGCGTCCGCGGGCGCATCTCGCGCGAGCAGTAATCGTCTAATTAACCCCCTGTGCATGAGAAATCTGCACAGGGGGTATCAGCCCCTTATCGCAGTGATCGCCGCGGCGGAACTGAAACGGGGGCAAGTTATGAGCCAGCCGCTGGCTTCATTTCAGATAGGCTCGAACATCCAGGATCGGCTTAACACGGCATTCCATTCCGTACCGAAAATCCTGGTATTCCTGGTCATTCTGGTAATCGGATGGTTTGTCGCTACTGCCGCGATCGTCATCGTGGCGCTCGGCGTCATCGCCGTCTTCAACCAAGTGGGACTCGCCACGGCCGTCACCCGGCCGATCCTCTATACGGTGCTGCTGACCTGCGGCGCGATCATCGCGATCGGCGTCGGCGGCGGCTTGATCAAGCCGATGCAGGCCCGCTGGGAGCGCATGCTGGCCGCCGCGGAACGCGAGACGAGCAGCCAGTTCGCCGCCTACCAGCAGGGCCGCACCGCCACGCAGGGCCAAGCCAGACAGCAAGCCCAGCAGCAAGCCCAGCAACAAGACGAGCGACAAGCTCAGCAGCAAGCCCAGCAACAAGACGACCAGCCGCCCACGGTCTGCCCGCAGCCCGCAGGCCAGCCCCCAGGCCCGCGCTACCTGCAGAGCCACGGCTTCGCCCGCGGCGCCGGCTACCTGCGCAGCCCCGTCTTCTCTCCGGGCCCCGGCTATCACCAGAGCCTCGGTCACCAGCAAAACTCCGACCAGCTCCAGGAAACGGGCATCCAGGACGACCCGGACAACTACCCCGGCGGCCAGTACATGTAGTCGCCAGGCCGCCCGCCGGCCCCGCGTCGCACAGCAAAATGCAAACGAATTCAAAATCTATCATCGCGAACGGTTGCGGCTGACTCTCCCCGCCGCCAGTACCTGTCCCTTTCGGTGATGCCTCATCGGCCCGCCCCTGCCGCATTCCATCCGATAGCGCCCAATTCCGCGCGCTCGATAACAACTCACGCCCCAATGGTCACACAGTTAATACGCAGACCGCGCCGATAATGGTGCGATCCCCGAATAGCGGCATGATCACGGAAATTACGATTACAACGGAAACTTTTCCCCGAATCGGGGTCTTTGTTTCCATCAGGAGGAAAGTTTCCAAGATCATCGCGGCCATCTTGCGTTTTTCGAATAGCCATAATTACTCTCGGTGTCTGTCGCCGTGGCGCCAGGGGCAAGCGCTGCGGCCGCCGGGGCAGCGGAGCGCCCGGTGCGCGGGGGTGGACATCTCGGCCTTTCAGCACGCCGGCCGGGCGATCGACTGGCGGCTGCTGGCCGCGGAGGGCATCCGCTTCGTCGGGATCAAGGTCACGGAGAGCACCTACTACACGAACCCGTTCTACAAGGCGGACGCGCGGGCGGCCTCCGCCGTGGGCCTCGCCATGCTGCCCTACGCGTTCGCCAACCCGGCGGCCGCCAACAGCACGAGCACCGCGTGGTTCGCGGTCCGTGCCGTCCGCACCCCGGCCCTGCGCGGCAGGTCGCCCCTGGACGTCGACCTGGAGAACGACCCGTACAAGAAGAACAGGGACTGCTACGGGATGCGCGGCAGGCGGATGATCTCCTGGATCTCCAGCTTCACCACCACCGTGCGCAAACTCACTGGCGGGTGGCCAATCATCTACGCCACGGCCGCCTGGTGGCGCGAGTGCACGAGCGATACCCGCGGGTTCCCGCACGACCCGCTCTGGCTGGCCCTGTACGGCGCGGCGCCCTCCGTACCCGCGCACTGGGCCAGGTGGACGTTCTGGCAGAACAGCGGCGGCGGCCACGTCCCCGGAGTCGGCCGGGTCGACCTGGACTACTTCCAGCCGACCGGCGTGTACCCCGGGCTGTTCCCGCCGTCAAAGGAGAAGAAGACGGGACAGCGGGCGAAGACGGGACACGCGAAGAAGCGGCACGTCCGCAAGGTGCGCCACCGGAAGGTGACGGTGGCGACCGCGACCAAGCACGTGCAGCTCCCGGTGCACAGGGCACGAACGACAGCGGTGAGCACGTCATCGCCCGGTCATGTCGTCAATTTACCGGTAATTCAATTCAAATCATCAGGTCCGCCCTTCTTCGCACTAACCCGTTGATAGGCTCCCCGGGTGAATCGGCTCAGGCGGCGCAGCAGAGTAGCGGGAAGCGTTTTCGTTCTGATGGCGGGACTGGCCGCCGCGGTGGCCATCCACACGGGGCTGCAGGAGCCGGCGGCGAACGCCGCGGTGGCCGCTCCGTCGGCCCAGGGCACGGACGTGTCGAACCTAACGTCGGTGTCGAGCTGGGCCAACGTCAAGGCGGCCGGCATCACCTTCACCGGCGTCATGGCATTCGACGGCGCCTCGGTCAACAATCCCTCGTACAACGCGCAGGTGACCGGCGCGCTCGCGCAGAACCTTTTCGTCATGCCCTACGTCGTCGCCGACCCGCTCAAGATCGGCGGCGCCGCGCAGTTCGCCAAGGCGTGGCCGGTGATCGACGGAGTTACCAGCGCCCCCTACGCGGGCGGCGGCCAGTACCTCCCCGTCGCGCTCGACATGGAGGCGCAGCCGCAGGTGACCCCCGACGCCTGCTACGGGCTGAGCAAGGCCAGCATGGTCGCCTGGATCCAGGCGTTCCTCAACGCGGCGCAGCAGCAGACCAGCGTCACGCCCATCGTCTACTCGAACCCGAACTGGTGGCAGGCCTGCACCGGCGGCAGCACCGCCTTCGGCGGCTATCCGCTGTGGATCGCGGACTACGGCGTGCGCGCACCCGCGATCCCGGTCGGCTGGTCCGGTTACACCTTCTGGCAGAACTCGGGCAACGCGACGCTGAACGGCATCGCCGGCGCCGGCCAGGCCGACCTGGACCAGCTTGGCGGCGACCTCATCACCGTCAAGTCGGGCACCAGCGGCTCGTTCCAGGTCCGGACGCTCAGCTCGCTGGCCGGCCAGCCGGTGACCTACTCCGCGGCGAGCACGCTGCCGAACGGGGTCTCGATGTCCGCGAGCGGCAAGCTGAGCTGGACGTCGGCCGCGCCGGCCGGCGCGCTCGCCGTCAAGTGCCTCGACGTGGTGGGCGGCTCCACCGCCAACGGCGCGAAGCTCCAGCTCTACACCTGCAACTCGGCCGACCTCGGCCAGGTGTGGCAGGCCGGCACCGACAGTCAGCTGGTCAACGTGAAGTCGAAGAAGTGCCTCGACGTCCCGGTGGCCCGGGCCGGCAACGGCACCCGCGCGGTGATCGAGCCCTGCGCCAATTCCGCGACGCAGCCGAACGAGCACTGGCTCAGGCCCGCCGCTCCCCTCGTGTCCGGCACGCCGGGCAAGTGCGCCGCCGTCTCCGGCGCCGCGGCCGTCCTGGCCGGCTGCGCGAACACGACGGCACAGCACTGGCAGGCGCAGCCGGACGGCACCGCCAGGGCAGCGGGCAAGTGCCTGGCGAGCGGGACCACCGCGGGCTCGGCGGTATCGGTCGCGGCCTGTTCCGGTGCGGCGTCCACCAAGTGGCAGCTGGTCAGCAAGAACCCGGTGGCCGTCCAGGTGTCAAGCGGCGGCCTGTGCGTCACGGTTCCGTCCTCGGGCATGCGCCTGATCATGGAACCCTGCGTCAACAACGCCACCGACACCTGGCAGCTCCGCTAGCGCGAAGCGCCCGTAACCCGAAAATTCCGGGTTACGGGCGCTCGCAGTCAGCCAAACCGGCCGTACTACCGCTTGCCTGGCACCGCCGGGGTGCCCTTGTCGGCAGGCCGCCGCGAGATCTTCGAGCCGAGCCAGACCAGCGGGTCATACTTCCGCCCGGCGACGCGCTCCTTCATCGGGATGAGCGCGTTATCGGTGATCTTGATGTGCTCGGGGCAGACCTCGGTGCAGCACTTGGTGATGTTGCAGTAGCCGAGGCCGAAGTCGTCCTGCGCGATGTCGCGCCGGTCGGCCTCGTCGGCCGGGTGCATCTCGAGCTCCGCGATCCGCATGAGGAAGCGGGGGCCGGCGAAGGCCTCTTTGTTCTCCTCGTGGTCACGGATCACGTGGCAGGTGTTCTGGCACAGGTAGCACTCAATGCACTTGCGGAACTCCTGCGACCGGTTGACGTCCTCCTGCTGCATCCGGAACTCGCCCGGCTTGATGGACGGGTCGGGCGAGAATGACGGGATCTCCCGCGCCTTGGCGTAGTTGAACGACACGTCCGTGACCAGGTCCCTGATGACCGGGAAGGTCCGCATCGGGGTGATCGTCAGCGTCTCGTCCTCGGCGAATGTGTTCATCCGGGTCATGCAGCCGAGCCGCGGCATGCCGTTGATCTCCATCGAGCACGAGCCGCACTTGCCTGCCTTGCAGTTCCACCGCAGCGCCAGGTCCGACGCCTGGGTGGCCTGCAGCCGGTGCAGCACGTCGAGGACGACCTCGCCCTCGTTGACCTCGACCTTGTAGTCCTTCAGCTCGCCGTTGCCAGCGTCGCCGCGCCAGACCCTGAGCTTCGCCAGGTAGCCCACGTCAGTGCCCCTCTTCAAGCGCAGCCGCGCCAGGGTGCCCGGCCAGCTCTTCCTTGGTCATGTACTTCTTGAGTTCCGAGATGTCGAACAGCGCGAGCAGGTCCTCGCGCACGACCGGGATCGGCTGGTGGACCATCTCCACCTTGTCACCGTTCAGCGACAGGATCAGGTTGACCTTGCGCCACTCGGGCGACATCTCCGGGTGGTCCTCGCGGGTGTGCCCGCCGCGCGACTCCTCGCGCTCGAGGGCCGCCATGGCCACGCACTCGGCGACGAGCAGCATGTTCCGCAGGTCCTGCGCGTAGTGCCAGCCCGGGTTGTAGGCCCGCTCGCCTGGCACCGACAGGTTCGCCGCCCGCTCCTTGAACTTCTCGAGGGCGGAGAGCGCGTCGCGAACCTCCTGCTCGCGGCGGATGATGCCGACCAGGTCGTTCATCGTCTGCTGCAGTTCGGCGTGGACCTCATACGGCGACTCGCCGTCGGCCCGGGCGAACGGCGCCAGCGCCTCGGCCACCGCCGCGTCCAAGTCCGCCTGGACAACCGAGGGCTTAGCATCAGCCAGCGACGAGATGTAGTCCGCCGCGCCGTCGCCCGCCCGTTTGCCAAACACGAGCAGGTCGGACAGCGAGTTGCCGCCGAGCCTGTTGGACCCGTGCATGCCGCCGGACACCTCGCCCGCCGCGAACAGGCCGGGCACCGAGGCAGCCGCCGTGTCCGGGTCGACCTCGACGCCGCCCATCACGTAGTGACAGGTGGGGCCGATCTCCATCGGCTCCTTGGTGATGTCCACGTCCGCCAGCTCCTTGAACTGGTGGTGCATGGACGGCAGCCGGGTGAGGATGTACTCGGCCGAGCGCCGCGAGGCGATGTCCAGGTACACGCCGCCGTGCGGCGTGCCGCGCCCGGCCTTCACCTCGGAGTTGATCGACCGCGCGACCTCGTCACGGGGCAGCAGCTCAGGGGGACGCCGGTTGTGGTCCGGGTCGGTGTACCAGCGGTCGGCCTCTTCCTCGGTCTCCGCGTACTGCGCGCGGAACACGTCAGGCACGTAGTCGAACATGAACCGCTTGCCCTCGGAGTTCTTCAGGATCCCGCCGTCGCCGCGGACCGACTCGGTGACGAGGATGCCCTTCACCGAGATCGGCCATACCATGCCGGTCGGGTGGAACTGCACGAACTCCATATTCATCAGCTTGGCGCCGGCCAGCAGCGCCAGTGCGTGACCGTCGCCGCTGTACTCCCAGGAGTTGGAGGTGACCTTGAAGGTCCGCCCGATGCCGCCGGTCGCGAGGATGACGGTGGGCGCCTCGAACAGCACGAAGCGACCCGTGTCGCGGATGTACCCGAAGGCGCCCGCGATGCGGCCGTCAGGAGACTTCAGCAGCCGCGTGATCGTCGTCTCGGCGAACACCCGAATACGAGCGTCCGGGTCGCCGAACTCGTAGGAGTCCTCCTGCTGCAGCGCGACGACGCGCTGCTGCAGCGTGCGGATCATCTCAAGGCCGGTCCTGTCGCCGACGTGCGCGAGCCGGGGGTACTCGTGCCCGCCGAAGTTGCGCTGCGAGATCTTGCCGTCCGGTGTCCTGTCGAACAGCGCGCCCCACGCCTCGAGCTCCCAGACCCGGTCCGGTGCCTCCTTGGCGTGCAGCTCCGCCATGCGGGGGTTGTTCAGGAACTTCCCGCCGCGCATGGTGTCGCGGAAGTGGACCTGCCAGTTGTCCTTGGGGTTGACGTTGCCCATCGCGGCGGCCGCGCCGCCCTCGGCCATGACGGTGTGCGCCTTGCCGAACAGCGACTTGGAGATGATCGCCGTCTTCAGCCCCCGCGCTCGCGCCTCGATCGCCGCCCGCAGCCCTGAGCCGCCGGCGCCGATCACTACGACGTCGTAGGAGAAGCGCTCGATATCGGTGTCGTTAGTAGCCATAACTAAGTTCGCCCGTTCCGTAACGCCTAGTTGAAGAGCCGCGGGTCGCTGAAGGCGCCACTCGCGACCAGCATGATGTAGAAGTCGGTGAGCATCAGCGTGGCAAGCGAGATCCACGCGAAGGCCATGTGATGCTTGTTCAGCTTCGAGATCTGGGTCCAGATCCAGTACCTGACCGGGTGCTTGGAGAAGTGCTTGAGCCGCCCGCCGGTGATGTGCCTGCAGGAGTGGCACGAGAACGAGTATCCCCAGACCGCCACCACGTTGATCAGCATGATGATCGAGCCGAGCCCGATGCCGAAGTTGCCGTCAGGACCGCGGAACGCCTGCGCCACGTCGTAGGTGAGGATGGCCGCGATCACGAACGCCGCGTAGAAGAAGTACCGGTGCACGTTCTGGATGATCAGCGGCACCTTGGTCTCGCCTGAGTACGAGGCGTGCGGCTCGCGCACCGCGCACGCGGCCGGCGAGCGCCAGAACGCGCGGTAGTAGGCGCCGCGGTAGTAGTAGCAGGAAAGCCGGAACCCGAGGACGAACGGCAGTGAGACGAACGCGTAGGGAATGATCGGCGGGATCGCGGGAATCCACGTGCCGATGGCGGCAGACCCCGGCACGCATTCGCCGCTAACGCACGGCGAGTAGAACGGCGTTAGGTAGTGGTACTGGGGCACGAAATACCAGTGCCCGGTAAAAACGCGAACGGTCGCATAGAGGACCCAGATGGTCAGCAGGGTCGCGACGACGCGACCGCGGTTCCACCATGGGTCCGTGCGGAGCGTCCGCTCCTTTATCTGCGCCCGCTTTCTGGCCGGCGCCTCAGAAACTTGTGTCATCCAGCGTCCTCGCTGCCTTGTGCGTGATCGTGACCGCGGACGCGCGGCCAGGCAACCCAGACTGAGGGCAGGGGGCGGGGCGCGCATGCGATGCCCACGAACTTATTCCAGTTAGTGACAGGATGCCGCATCGGGGCACCCTTCCAGCATGTGAGACACACAACACTGCCCGTTTCCACCTGCGCATCTACGTCTGGAGGTGAGCGGGCTCACATCTTTTATGATCCCGAACGGCGAGCTCTTTTCTCCTGCATCCACCACCTTGAGTCCAGCGGGGCCGGTCAAGTCGGGAGAAAAGGGCTCGAAAGCGTGCTTCGCCTCGACACTCCCTACTTGAGCCCCCAGGTTCCGTCGAGCGCCTCGCGCAGGAACGCGACCTGGAGCAGCAGCAGGTTTTCCGCCACGACCTCTTGCGGTGTCATGTGGGTCACCCCGGACAGCGGCAGGACGCGATGCGGGTACCCGGCCGCGAGCAGCGCGGAAGACAGCCGCAGCGAGTGCGCGACGAACACGTTGTCGTCCGCTAGCCCGTGAATGATGAGCAGGGGGCGGACCACGGTAAGCACAGCCCGTTCCGGATCAGCATTGACGGAGCTGACCGCGTAGGCGGCGGGGTTGCTCGCGGGGTCACCCAGATACCGCTCGGTGTAGTGGGTGTCGTACAGCCGCCAGTCGGTGACCGGCGCGCCCGCGATCCCGGCGTGGAACACGTCGGGCCGCCGCAGCACGGCGAGTGCTGAGAGGTAGCCGCCGTGCGACCAGCCGCGCATGGCGACGCGGCCCGTGTCCAGGTCGGCGAAGTGTTCAGCCGCCGCCTGGAGCGCCACCACCTGGTCCTCGAGGGCCGGCGTGGCGAAGTCGCCCGCGATCGTCCTGTCCCACGACGGGCTGCGGCCTGGCGTGCCCCTGCCGTCGGCCACCACGACCGCGAATCCCTGCTCCGCGAACCACTGCGAGGTGAGGAAGATGCCCGCCGTCTTGACTGTGCGCTGCATGGCGGGGCCGCCGTAGGGGTCGACAAGTACCGGCAGCTTCGTGCCCGGCTCGTGCCAGGAGGGAAAGAGCACGGCGGTGCGGATGCCCGTCGGGCCGGCGTCGAAGAAGCGCGGCGCGGGCAGCGGCAGGTTGGGCAGCTCGGCGTGCGAGACGACCGTGCCCGCCGCCGCCCCGCCCTCGGTGACAGGGCCGCTGGTGATTGAGAGGTGCAGCCGTGGGCTTTCCAGGGTCCGGCTCGACAAGATGGTCGTTCCGCCCGCCGTGATCGCGGTGTGCACGCCAGGCGCGGTGGCGACCTCGCGCAGGCCGTCGGGACCGTAGCGCCACACGCCGGCCTCGGTGGGCTCGGTCGAGGCCTGGAACAGCACGTCGTTGCCGTCGGTGCCGAGGATCTGCCTGACCTGGAGCCCGGCCGGCGTGACAGGAACAGCGGCGGCCAGGTCGCCCGGCTGGGCGACGAGCAGCCGCCTGGTGTCCTCGCTGATCTCGGTCCAGACGACGGCGCCGTCGTTGAGCTGCGCGGGGACGCCGCCGATGATGTCGGTCCACTGCGGGTCGGTGTCCTCGCGGATCGTCTCGCCGGTGAGCCCGTTGAACAGCCGCATGCTCCGCTGGTCCCTGGTCTGCACCACGATAAGCAGGTCCTTATCCCAGGCCGCGGTGACCAGGTAAGGGAAGCGGTCCCGGTCCCAGTGCACCTCGGTGAGCTGGACGCCGGCCTCTTCCTCAGGGTCGGGCCGGGTGGCGAGGAACAGCGAGACCTCGGCGTTCGGCGTGCCCGCCGCGGGATAGGCGACGACGTTGGGCTTGCTGTCCGGGTTGGCCGGGTCGGCGATGTGCCAGCGGCGCACCGGTGACTCATCGACCCGGCCGACGAGCAGGCCGGAACCGTCGGCGGCCCACCAGTAGCCGCGGGCGCGGCCCATTTCCTCGGCGGCGATGAACTCGGCAAGGCCGAAGGTGACGCCTTCTTCCTTCGCGACGACGGCGTTCTTGCCGGTGGCCAGGTTCACCGCGCACAGCGCGCCGTCATGCACGTACGCGACGAGGGTGCCCGCCGGGTTGACCCGGGGGTCGAGCGCCGGCGTCTGGGTGGGCAGCAGCTGCGGCGTCGCCAGCGGGACGCCGAGCGGCACGGAGTACACCTGCCCGGAGAGGGCGAAGACGGCGATCGTCGCGTCCCGGTCGACGGAGAAGGCGACGATGCCGGCCGCCGTCTCCCTGACCCGCTCGCGGCGTGCGCGCTCCTCTGGGGGCAAGTTCTCCTCGGCGGCGCCGAGCGCCCGTGGGTCGGCGACCAGCCACTCCTCGCCAGTGCCGAGGTTGAGCTCCCACAGGCAGTTGACCGGGTCGCTGCCCGCCTTCGACCGCAGGAAGATGAGCCGTTGCCCATCGGGCGAAATCTGGAAAGCCCGGGGAACCCCGAGCGAAAACCCGCGCGTCCGCGCCTGCTGCCTAGGAAAGCTCTCCGTCATAGCTCCCGATCATGCCGTACCGCCGGGGGGACGGGCCCTGTCCCCCCGGGTTCCGCGCCCGATGGCAAAAGGCGCCATCGTATCGGGCGCGCAACCCGGGCATCTCCCGGGGGAGCGACCCCCCGTAACCCCCCGGACAAGAGCTCCGTGAGTACCCGCGCCAGCTCGTTATGGCTGGATGGCGATGGCGACGGGTCCCTCGCCGACCCAGAAGCCCGGGTGGTACCGGTTGTCGGTGGTGGTGAAGTTCACCACGATGCCCACGCCTCCCGGAGCCGCGTCGATCACGAAGAGCGTCTTGGCGTCGGGGGTGAGCGCCATGGCGCGCGGGTAACTGGGGCCGAACCAGTGCTTGATGAACGCGACAGGGGCAGTGCTGATCGCCCACGTTGAGTTGTCCTTATTGCCGTTCCAGATGGCGTCGGCGTAAATCCGGCTGCCGTCCGGCATGACGGCCAGGTGAATCTCATCCGCCGCTGGGCCGAGCACGAGGAACGGTGCGGGCTTTTCCGTCGCGGTGCTGACCGGGGTCAGCTTGGCATGGACGAAGGCCTTGGGGCCCTCGCCGGAGCTTGCGACGTAGGCCGTCTTGCTGTCCGGTGCGAACGCGATGGTGAGCGGCCCCTGGCCGACCGGGACCGGGGTGCCGGCCTTGTTCGTGGCGGTCCTGATCGGGGTCACCGTGGTCACGGTCGCCGCGGGGTCGCTGCCAAAGGCGTACAGCGTCTTGCCGTTCGGGGAAAGCGCCAGGTGAGCGGTTCCCGCCGGGTCCCTGAACCCGAAGGGGATGGCCTTGCCTGCCTTGCCGGTGGCGGTACTGATCGGGGTGACCGTGCCAAGCGCGCTTGCCACATACACGGTCTTGCCATCCGGCGTGATCACCAGCGGGGACGGGTTCTGGCCGCCGCCGGGGGCGAAGGTGATCGGCTTGCCGGCCTTCCTGGTAACCGCGCTGATCGGGATGACCGTGTTGACTTTGGTAGACGTGCGGCTGGTGGTGACATAGAGGGTCTTGCCGTTCGGTGTGATCACCATGCTGGCCGCGCCACCCTGGAGGGCGATCAGCTTGCCGGCCTTGTTCCAGTCGGTGCCGACCGGCGTCACGCCGGCGCTGCTTGCGACGTAGAGGAACTGGCCGTTCGGCGAGAACACCAGGGCACCGGGGCTGCCCGTGACCGGGATGGGCTTGCCAGGTGTCTTGAGCGCGGTGTCGAACGGGGTGAAGGCAGCAGGATTTGGACACCATCCCCCGGGGGACGACCGGTCTCCAAGCTCTCAGGGAGCAATCAGCGCGGCGATCTGGCGGCGCGAGGAGATTGCGAGCTTGCGGAACACCTTGTTCAGGTGGAACTCCACGGTGGAGACCGTGATGAAAAGCCGCTCCGCTATCTCGGCGTTAGTGTGACCGCCCGCCGCCAGCACCGCGACGTGCCGTTCCTGCGCGGTCAGCTCGTTCCCGGCGGGGGTGGCCCGGTTGCGGACGTGCTCGCCGGTCGCGAGCAGTTCGGCCCGCGCCCGCTCGGCGAACGGGACCGCGCCGCAGGATTCGAACACCTGATGTGCCGCGCGCAGTTGCGCGCGCGCCTCGCCGCGGCGCTTGCCGCGCCGCAGCCACTCGCCGAACAGCAGCCGGGTGTGCGCGAGATCAAGGTCAACGGGCACGCGGCCGAGCCGGCTGACCGATTCCCGGTAACAGGCCTCGGCGTGTTCGTCCACGCTCATCAGGGCCTCGCAGCGGGCCAGCAGGCCCAGGCCCCACGGGGTACCGGCGTCCCGGGCACGCTCGGCCATCCGCGTCAGGGCCGCCGCCGCCGCTTCGCGGTTTCCGGTACGCACACCGGCCTCGATGATCACCGGAAGCACGAGGTTGCCCGCCGACGGTGGGTCATCGCGGAAGACGGTCAGCGCGTGGTCCAGGGCGGACTGATAGCGGCCAAGCCCTAGGTCGAGAATGGACAGCGCGTAGAGTCCCATCTTGTTCATGTGCCCTTGGCCGAATGCCTCGGCCAGCGATGCGATGCCCGCGAGCGCGCCCCGCAGCTCGTCTTCGCGGCCGCTCCAGGCGAACAGCTGAGCCCGGTTGACCGCACCGTCCGCCGGGAATCCTGTCGCCGCGAAGAACTCATCCGCCTCCGCGTAGCACGCCTCGGCTTCGGCGAACCGACCGGCGGTAATCTCCGCCTGCGCGGCCACCAGGAGCGTCAGGCTCAGTGCGTACAGCGCGCCCTGGCCTCGGTCGACGGCGGCGAGGCGTTCGGTGAGTTCGCGGCGGCTCTCGATGTCCCACACCTCGTCGGTGGCGAACGAGATGAGCACGCTGAGGGGTATGCCAAGTTCCCGCAGCTCGGCGGCCCCGCGAAGCCTGGCGAGCGCCGTCCGCAGTACCGGTGCTGCCTGTGCGTGCCCTTCTGCGACGCGCCTGGCCAGTCCCACCATGACCAGATCGCCGCTCCAGACAGGTGCGTCCGGGTCGTGCCAGGCGGTTGCCGTGGCCTTGGCGACGTCGAACAGCGTTGTCCCGCTGACATGCTCGCGTGCCATCATCGCGGCGTGCATCGCCTGGAAGAGCAGATCCCAGGTCATCCGCGGGTCCCGGTCGCCAAGCTCGGCGACCGCTTCCATCAGCATCGCGGGGACGTTCGAGACACGGGCGCGGAACATTTCGAGCACGGCCCGGGTCCGCAGTGCACGCGCCCGGGCCACCCGGCCGTCCACGTCCGCCGCCGCCAGGTCAAGCAGCACTTCCGCGGCAGCCGGATCACCGGAGATCACGTGGGCATCCGCGGCCGCGAGCCTGCGTTCGGCGCGCGTGACAGGCGCGGGGGACAGCTCGGCGGCCCGGGACAGGAACAGCGCCTGCTCAGAGAACCCGCCGCGGGCTCGGGCTCGCTCGGCTGCCGCTTCCAGTTCGGCCGCGACCTGCTCGTCGGTCCCGGCAGCGGCCTCGGCGCGGTGCCACGCCGACCATTCGGCATCGCCGACAGAGTCATACGCCCCGGCGAGTGCCGCGTGCACCAGGCGCCGCTGTACGGGATCGGCGTCAGCGTAGACCGCCGACCGGATCAGCGGATGCCGGAAGCCGGGCTGCGGGTCCCTGGTCACGATGCCTTGTTCTGCCGCCGGCTGCGCCGTCCGCGCGGACAGCCCGAGCCACCCGGCCGCGCGCCAGATCAACGGCGCATCGTCGGCGGGCGCCGCGGCGATCAGCAGCAGCAGGGTTCTGGTGTCGGGCGGCAGGACGGCGATGGCGGCACGGAAGTGGGCGTCAAACAGGCGACCGGCCGGCAGCTGGGCGGGCAGCGGCGCCACCCCGGCAAGCTGCTCCGGACTGAGCCGGGCGGTGATCTCGAGCAGCGCCAGCGGATTGCCGCCGGTCCCCGCGACGATCTGGTCGACTGCTGCGGCATCAAGGTATCCGGCGACGTGCGAGGCGAGCAGCGCCTTCGCGTCCGGCGCTGCTAGTCCGCCGAGGCGCAGCGTCGCCAGGGAAGCGAAGACCGACTGCTCGCCGATCTCTCGGCGGGCAGTGAAGATGAAGATGAGCGAGTCGGCGTGCAGCCGCCGTGCGGTGAACGCCAGCGCTTCACAGGATTCCCTGTCCAGCCAGTGCACGTCATCGACCAGGCACAGCATCGGCTGCTCGGCGGCAACGTCGGCCAGCACGTTCAGTATGGCCAGGCCGACCAGGTAGCGATCGGGCGGCGCGCTGTCGGTCAGCCCGAACGCCGCGCTCAGCGCGTCGCGCTGCGGCACGGGCAGGCCGGGAATGCGGTCGAGAAACGGGCGCAGCAGCCGGTGCAGCGCGCCGAAGCCGAGGCGGGTCTCGGACTCGACGCCAGCCAGCCGGATAACGCGCAGGTCAGCGCCGGCAGTGGCGGTAGTGCCACGGGCGTCCTTACGATGAGTTGTGCAGCCAAGGTTACTGGGATTGCCCATTTCGCACTGGGGTCGGACCCCAGTGCGAAACGCCACGGCACGGTGGTGTCCTGACGGCATGACGAACCCGACACCTGTCATCTTCATCCACGGTCTGTGGCTGCACGCCAGCTCCTGGGACCCATGGGCCGACGTGTTCGCCGGCGAAGGCTACCAACCGCTCGCGCCGGGCTGGCCTGGTGACTCCGCCACCGTGGCGGAGTCACGGGAGAATCCGGAGAGCATCGCCGACCACGGCGTCGACGACGTCGTCGACCACTACGCCGCGATCATCGCTGACCTGCCGGCCCGCCCGATCCTGATCGGCCACTCCTTCGGCGGGATGATCGCGCAGAAGCTGCTTGGCCAGGATCTGGCCGTGGCCGCGGTCGCCATCGACGCCGCACAGATCAAGGGCGATCTGCCGCTGCCGCTGTCCGCACTGCGCGCGACCCTGCCTGTATTCAAGAACCCGGCCAACAAGCACAAGGCGGTGACGCTGACGTCGGAGCAGTTCCGCTACGCCTTCGGCAACGCGCTGAGCGAGGAAGAATCCGACGCGCTGTACCAGCGCTGGACGATACCCGCCCCCGGCCGGCCGCTGTTCGAGGCCGCCACCGCTAACTTCAATCCGCACGCCTCGACCAAGGTCGACACCCATAACAGCTCGCGCGGCCCGCTGCTGCTGATGAGCGGCGGAAAGGATCACACGGTACCGGAAAGCGTGGTCAAGGCCACGGCCGCACAGTACCGGCATTCCGAGGCGGTGACCGACCTCATCGACTTTCCTGACCGCGGTCACTCGCTGACCATCGACAGCGGCTGGCAGGCAGTCGCGGCCGCCGCGCTCGACTGGCTGCGACGGCAGTCGCTCTAGCCATGGCTATGGACTTGCGCCTGGCCGGCAAGACCGCCGTTGTCACCGGGGCTAGCAGGGGTATCGGCCTGGCCGTCACCCGCGCGCTGATCGGCGAAGGGGTTCGCGTCGTCGCCGCAGCACGGGAAAGCACGCAAGAGCTGCGCGAGGCCGGCGCCGTGCCGGTCGTCACCGATCTCACCTCGCCGGACGGCCCGGCCACGGTGATTGAGGCGGCAGCAGCGGCGTTCGGCGGCCTGGACATTCTGGTCAACAACGTCGGAGCGGTCCGGCCGCGCACCGGCGGCTTCGAGTCGGTCACCGCGCAGGACTGGCTCGCGACTCTGGCCGTCAATTTCCTCGCCGCCGTGCACGTGACCCGCCTCGCGCTGCCGCTGCTGACCGTGCGGGGCGGCAGCATCGTCACCATCTCCTCGGTGAATGCCGTGCTGCCCGACCCGCTGGTCATCGACTACAGCGCCGCCAAGGGCGCACTGAGCAACTTCTGCAAGGCGCTCTCCAAGGAGGTGGGGCCGCAAGGGATCCGGGTCAACACGGTCAGCCCTGGACCGGTGGCCACCGACTTGTGGCTAGGCGCCGGCGGGGTCGCGCAGACCATCGCCGACACTGAAGGCGGCACGCCCGACGCGGTGGCCGCGGCCGCGGTGGCCGGCACCGCAACTGGCCGGTTCACCCAGCCTATCGAGGTAGCAGACCTCGTGCTATTCCTGGCCAGCCCCCGAGCCGGGAACATCACCGGCGCCGACTTCGCCATCGACGGCGGCCTGAAGCCCACCCTGTGACCGACCTTGCGATGATGCCCGTCACCGGGCTGCGAACCGCCCGAGTTCAGTAACCTTTCCGTGCGGTAGCGTCGGCGACGGGGGGACAAGGACTTGGAACGCAGTCTGCTGCTGGTGCACGCGCATCCGGATGACGAGTCGATCGGTACCGGCGCCACCATGGCCAAGTACGCTGCGCAGGATGCCCGGGTCACGCTGGTGACCTGCACGCTCGGCGAGCTCGGCGAGATCATCCCGCCGGACCTGCGGCACCTGCTGCCCGACGAGCTCGGCCAGCACCGGATCACCGAGCTTGCCCGCGCGTGCGAGGCGCTCGGCGTGCAGGACCATCGTTTCCTCGGCGGAGAGGGACGCTACCGCGACTCGGGGATGATGGGCCTGCCTGACAACGATGACCCGGACTCCTTCTGGCAGGCGAACATCGAGGAGGCCGCCGCGGCGCTCGCCACCGTCATCGAGGAGGTCGCGGCCGGCGTGATCGTCACCTACGACGCCAACGGCTTCTACGGCCACCCCGACCACATCCAGGCGCACCGCGTCACCGTGCGCGCCCATGAGCTGACCGGGGGGCGGGCGAAGCTGTACGCCACCGCGGTGCCGCGATCGGCGCTCGAGCGGGCCGTCGAGCTGCCGGCGGACTCCTGGTTCATCCGCTATACCGACCTGTCCATCGGCGTACCCGACGACCAGGTCACCGCGGAGATCGACGGTACGCTCTTCCTTGGCGCCAAGCGGGCGGCGATGCGCGCCCACGAGACCCAGATCACCGTGGACGGCGACTTCTTCGCCCTGTCCAACGACTTTGGCCAGCGCATACTCGGCACCGAGTACTACACCCAGCTGGCCGGACCGCGAAGCGACACGGGCGCAGGCCACGAGCGCGACCTGTTCGCCCGCTGAGATCGGTACCCTGGCGTCGTTATGGGGACATCGTGATGGGGACTTCGCAGGGCCCGGTGAGCAGTGGCCCGCTGAGCAATGGCACTGGGCGGGGCAGGCAGCGGGTGCTGACCGCCGCCGGTTACGTGCTGCTGTTCGTGCTGGGCGCCGTGCAGGGCCTGTTCGGCAGCTTCCAGTACTCCAGGGAGCCCGCGCCGCTGATAGCGATACTCCTCGCCGTGGTCGTCCTCGTCACCTGCGTGGGCTGCGGCTGGGGGATCGGCACGTTCGCCGCCGGGCTGCTGCCCGCCGTCGGCTGGATAGTGGTGTCGTTCGTCCTGGCGATGTCGCGGCCGAACGGCAGCGTGATCATCACGGCGACCACCGCGGGCGAGTGCTACCTGTACGGCGGTGCACTCGCGGCCGCGGTGGGCTGCGTCATCGCCTTCTACATCCGGGCCAGGCGCTCAGCGCGGTGAGTCGGCAAGCACCGCCTCGCTAGGCGCCGAGCCCCGCCTCGCTAGGCGCTCAGCCCCGCCTCGCTAGGCGCTGAGCCCCGCCTCGCTAGGCACTGAGCACTGCATCGGTGAATCGGGCCAGGCCCCAGGATAGGTCGTCTTCCTCGATGACCAGCGGGGGAGCGAGCCTGATCGTCGATCCGTGGGTTTCCTTGGCGAGCACGCCGAGCGCCGCGAGCCGCTCGCAGACGGCCCGCCCGTCCAGGGCGGCGAACGTCACCCCGGCCCACAGGCCGCGCCCGGTCACCGACGACACGACCGACGGCGGCAGCCCGCCGAGCGCCTCGTGCATCCGGGTGCCGAGCCTCGCGGAACGCTCCTGGTACTCCCCGGTCCGCAGCATCGCGATCACCTCGCGGGCTACCGCGCAGGCCAGCGGGTTGCCGCCGAACGTCGACCCGTGCTGCCCCGGCTTGAGCACGCCGAGCACCGCGCGGGAGGAGACCATCGCGGACACCGGGATGATCCCGCCGCCGAGCGCCTTGCCGAGCAGGTACGCGTCGGGCACCACACCCTCGGCCTCGCAGGCGAAGGTGGTCCCGACCCGCCCGAGCCCGGACTGGATCTCGTCCGCGATCATGAGCGCCCGCGCCCCGGAGCACAGGGAGCGCACCCCGGCGAGGAAGCCGGGCGGCGGCACGACCACGCCCGCCTCGCCCTGGATCGGCTCGACGAGCACCGCGACGATGCGATCGCGGTGCGCGTCGAACGCGGCGGTGAGCGCCGCGAGGTCACCGTAGGGCACCGACACGAACCCAGGGGTGTACGGGCCGAAGTCGTCCTTCGCATCCGGGTCGGAGGAGAACGACACGATCGTCGTGGTCCGCCCGTGGAAGTTGCCGTCGAACACGACGATGACCGCCTCGTCGTGCGGGACGCCGTGCGTGGTGTAACCCCACTTGCGCGCCACCTTGATGGCGGTTTCCACCGCCTCGGCGCCGGTGTTCATCGGCAGCACCATCTCCATGCCGCACAGCCCGGCGAGCTCGGCGCAGAACGGGCCGAACTGGTCATGGTCGAACGCCCTGGACACCAGCGTCGCCCGGCCGAGCTGCCTGGTGGCCGCCGCGATAAGCCGCGGGTGCCGGTGCCCGAAGTTCAGCGCCGAGTACCCGGCGAGCATGTCCAGGTACCGCTGCCCGCCGACGGCGGTCACCCAGGAGCCCTCCGCGGACGCCACCACGACGGGCAGCGGGTGGTAGTTGTGTGCGCTGTATTCGCCGGTAAGCCCGGACAGCTCCGTGGCGGAGCTGAGGTCAACTGTGTGCGTCATGGGGTCGTCTTCTCCCTTAGTTCGAGCGTGCAGCACTTCGCGCCGCCGCCGGCCTTGAGCAGCTCGGACATGTCGACAGGAACCGGCTCGAAGCCACGGCCGGCCAGCGCCCTGGCGAGCCCGGTCGCCTGCCTGGCGAGCACCACGTGCCGCCCGTCGGATACCGCGTTGAGCCCGAGCACCTCGGCGTCCTCGTCCTTCGCCTCGATGAGCTCGTCGAATACCGAGGCGAGGGCCGCGCGCCCGGCATCGTCGAAGGCGGGCGGGTAGTACATCGCCGTCGTCGCGTCGAGCACGCACAGCGCGGTGTCCAGGTGGTAGAACCGGGGGTCGGCCAGCCGCAGCGAGATCACGCGCCGCCCGAACGCCTCGGCGAGCTCATCCGCGGCCTCGACGTCGGACCGGAAGCCGTAGCCCGCGAGCAGGGTGTCGCCGGCGACCAGGATGTCGCCCTCACCCTCGTTGACGTGCCTTGCCTCGTGCACCGCCGGGTACCCGTGCGAGCGGAACCAGGACAGGTAGGCGGCGGCCTCCGCGGCGCGCTCGGGATACCTGAACCGCACGCCGAGCACGATCCCGTCGACCACGGTCGCGCCGTTGGCGGCGAACACCATGTCCGGCAATCCGGGCACCGGCTTGATCGTGGCCACGGTGTGCCCGAGCGACTCGTGCGTGGCGCGCAGCGCCGACCACTGGCGCATCGCCAGGTCGGCGTCGACCGGCGAATCTGGCCGCATCCACGGGTTAATCGCGTAACTGACCTCGAAGTACTCCGGCGGGCACATCAGGTACGACCGGGGCGTTGCCGCCCGGTACGGCGCGTCGCTGCTCATACCAAGAGAGTACGAAGCGCGGTCAGACTGCTAACAGAGGGTAATCATGCACCAGTCCGGCGATCCATTGCGTTTCCCGCGGCAAGACAGGCGATTCGTTGCGCGGTCGGCGTCGCGCGGGGACCTCAGTGCGTTCAGGGCGTTCAGTGCGTTCAGCGCGCCGGGCGGGACGCGAGCGCGCGCAGTCGCTCGCCGGCGGCGGCGACCCGCTCGTCGGTCGCGGTCAGCGCGACCCGGATGTAGCTGTTTCCCGCAGGCCCGTAGAAGGACCCGGGGCCGACCAGCATGCCGCACTCGGCGGCGAGCAGTTCGCACGCCGCCCAGCAGTCAAGACCAGGGCGGGTCGCCCACACGTACAGTCCGGCCTCCGAGTGCTCGATGCGGAAGCCAGCCGCGGTGAGCCCCTCGGTCAGCACGGCGCGGCGCGCCGCGTACCTGGCCTTCTGCTCAGCCGCGTGGGCGTCGTCGGACAGCGCCACGGTCATCGCCGCCTGCACCGGGCCAGGCACGATCATCCCGGCCTGCCTGCCGATAAGCAGCAGTTCCTTCATCAGGCCGGGGTCGCCGGTCACGAACCCTGCGCGGTAGCCGGCCAGGTTGCTCCGCTTGGACAGCGAGAACACCGCGAGCACCCCGTCAAGCGAGCCACCGCGGACGGAGGGGTGCAGCACGGAAACCGGGGTCACGTCCCAGCCGAGCTCGATGTAGCACTCGTCGGAGGCGAGCACGCAGCCGCGCGACCGCGCCAGGGCGACCCCGGACCGCAGCGTTTCCGCGTTAAGCACCCGTCCGCTCGGGTTGGACGGCGAGTTCACCCAACGCAGCCGAGCCGAGGCCGGCGCCGCGCCGAGCGCATCGTCCGACAGGTCGTCGACGGGAGCGGAGGCGGCCCCGGCGAGCCGCGCCCCAATGTTGTACGTGGGGTACGCGAGGTCTGGATATAGGACGGTGTCGCCCGAACCGAGCCCGAGCATGGTCGGCAGCCAGGCGATGAACTCCTTGGTCCCGATCACCGGGAGCACCGTCACCGGGTCCACGTCGACGCCGTGCGACCGGGACAGCCACCCCGCGGCGGCCGCGCGCAGCTCCGGGGTGCCCGCGGTGAGCGGGTACCCGGGAGCGTTGGCTGCCGCGCGCAGCGCGTCCTGGATGACCGCGGGCACCGGGTCGACCGGCGTGCCTATCGACAGGTCAACGACACCCCCGGGGAAGGCGCGCGCCTTCTCGGCGATCGGTGCCAGCTCGTCCCAGGGGTATTCAGGAAGCCGTGCGGCGAGGGTCACTCTTCCGCGGCCTGCGGCGGGAGCGCCGCGACGGTGGGGTGGTCCTTGCCGATCTTGCCGCTCTTGGAGGCGCCGCCGGGTGAGCCAAGGTCCTCGAAGAAGTCGGCGTTGATCTTCGTGTATTCCTTCCACTGCTCCGGGACGTCATCCTCGTAGTAGATGGCCTCAACCGGGCAGACGGGCTCGCAGGCGCCGCAGTCCACGCACTCGTCGGGGTGGATGTACAGCATCCGCTCGCCCTCGTAGATGCAGTCCACGGGGCACTCTTCGATGCAAGCCTTGTCGAGCACATCGACGCATGACTGCGCGATGGTGTAGGTCACGTGAGCTCCTCTTTAACGTCTTAACCCACTTCAGGTACCACACAGTATGGTGGTCCGCCCGGCTAGCTGGCGACAATACCCCCCGCACTTGCATTCGGATCCCGCTGCCAGCTCGATTCCGTCAGCGTGGCCGTCCAGTGGTATCCCGCGTAGCTGACCTTGGTAATCCCGTACGAGCTCGCGTTCGCCATCAGCCAGTTCGCCACCGCCCAGCCGCTCCACGACGGCGCCTTGACCACCGTGGCATGTCCGGAACGGATGGGGGTGACTTTGGTCACCGCCGACCCCGCCTCCGGCTTGCCGAACGCGTCGGTCAGCCCCTTCGCGGCCCCGGTCAGGTTCAGCTTGGCCGACACGCCGGCGCTCGCGGCCTGCGTGCCCGGGTTGTACCAGCAGGTGACCGCGTGCGGCACGCTCGTGTAGTACTTGGTGAGCAGCTCGCCTGACTGTGTGTACTGGTCATAGGCGTAGCCGTCGGCGCTGCGCTGCACGTCCTGGGCGGCCTGGTACACGGGGATCTTCGTGTAGTCCTTCACCTTGACGAGGGCGCGGAAGAACGCACGCGACGCGAACGCCGGGTCCTTGAGGTCCTTGGCGGAACCCCAGCCCATCGAGGGCCGCTGCTGGAAGATGCCGACGGAGTCCCGGTCGCCGTAGGTGAGGTTCTCCAGCTTCGACTCCTGCCACGCGGTCGCGTAGGCGATGGTCAGCGCCCTGGCAGGCAGCCTCTCCCGGGTGGCGACGGCGGCGATGGTGGCCGCGTCCGCCGCCTGGCCGAAGTCAAGCGCGATCGCGTTGTCCCCGGTCCCCGCCTGGCAGCCGGGGACGGTGAGCAGCTGCACCACGTACCGCTGGTAGGCCGTGTAGGCGACGTACGCCCCCACGCCGAGCAACACCACGATTACCGTGAGCACGATGAGCGGGCGACGCCACGACGGCCTGTGGTACCGGTACCCGGGCGCGCTGCCGTGTGAGGTCGTCCGCACAAGTTGAAGGTACCCGCGCCCCGGAGGTTTCGGTGCCCGATAGGCTCGCTGAGCATGAGTGAGCTGAAGTCCCCGCTGCCTGCCGTCATCGATGAACTCTGGGAGCGCCGCACCGAGCTGAGCCCGGACGACTCCGCCGCGCGGGCCGAGATCGTGGCCGCCGTTGACCAGATCGACGCGGGCAGCGCCCGGGTGGCGTTCGTGGACGCGGAGACCGACGAGGTCGTGGTGGACGAGCGGGCCAAGCGGGCGATCCTGCTTGCCTTCAAGGTGCTGCCGATGGCGCAGGGCCAGGTGGGCGACTTCCGCTACCACGACAGGGTGCCGCTGAAGACCCGGCTCGACGGCGTGCGCGTGGTGCCTGGCGCCATCGCCCGCTGGGGTGCCTACATCGCGCCGGGCACGGTCCTGATGCCCTCGTTCACCAACATCGGCGCCTACGTGGATTCCGGCACGATGGTCGACACCTGGGCCACGGTCGGCTCCTGCGCCCAGATCGGCAAGAACGTGCACCTGTCAGGCGGCGTGGGCATCGGCGGCGTGCTCGAGCCGCCGAACGCGGTTCCCGTCGTCGTCGGGGACGAGTGCATGATCGGCTCCCGCTCGATGGTGGTGGAGGGCGCGCGGGTGCACACCGGCGCGGTGCTCGGCTCTGGCACCAACCTCAGCCGTTCGACGCACGTCATCGACGTGGAGACCGGCGAGGAACTGCCGCGCGGCGAGGCCCCCGCCTGGTCGGTGTGCGTGAACGGCACGCGTTACCGTCAGTTCGCAGGCGGCGAGTTCGGCATGCAATGCGTGCTGGTTCTCAAGCGGCTCAAGGAGGGGGAGCGGCACAGCAAGGCTGAGCTGAACGCGATCCTTCGCGACCACGGCGTCGACGGCTGAGCAACCGATCGCAGGACGTCTACCAGGCGTTAGCCGTTAGTTCTTGCGTCTGCCGCGTGTTTCAGCCAGAGCACTGTCCGTCCATAGCTACCTTGGATAGGACTATGGGCGGAAGTAACTCGCGCCGGGTCCGTCGCCAGGGACCCGTGACGTTGCGCGACAAGCAGATACCGGCGACAACAACTGACCAGCGGCTGCTCGACCGCCGCGGTCCCTCTGACTGGGTGCACACCGATCCGTGGCGGGTCATGCGCATCCAGGCGGAATTCGTGGAGGGCTTCGGCTTCCTCTCCGAGCTTGGCAAGGCCGTCTCGGTCTTCGGTTCCGCGCGGACCAAGCCAGGCACTCCCGAATACCAGAAGGCGCAGGACATCGCCTCCGGCCTGGTCAAGGCCGGCTACGCGGTCATCACCGGCGGCGGCCCCGGCATCATGGAGGCGGCCAACAGGGGCGCATTCGAGTCCAACGGCACCTCGGTCGGACTCGGCATCGAGCTACCGCTCGAGTCGGGCCTGAACGAGTACGTGAACATGGGCATCGAATTCCGGTACTTCTTCGTCCGCAAGACGGTGTTCATGAAGTACTCGCAGGCCTTCGTCGTCCTGCCCGGCGGCTACGGCACGATGGACGAGCTCTTCGAGGCGCTCACCCTCGTCGCCACCGGCAAGATCACCCGCTTCCCGATCGTCCTGGTCGGCAGCGAGTACTGGTCGGGCCTCCTCGACTGGCTCAAGACGACGATGCTCGCCGAAGGCAAGATTGGCCACGACGAACTGGCCCTCCTGCACCAGGCCGACGACCCCGACGAGGTAGTCAGCATCATCCGCGAAGCGCACAAGGGCCTCTCCTTCGCCTAACCGACCCGTAAGCCCCGCACGTCACCTGCGCCTCCGTGCATCGAACATGATCACGGAACTTCGGTTTACAACGGAACTTTTCTACCCGGATCGGGTAGAAAAGTTCCGCCAGGATCAAAGCTTCCGTGATCATGCGTCCCGGATGTCTTATCTATGGCGATTTGCGCCTGCCGCGGCTATTTTGGCTCGCGCGCTCCGGGACGGCCGAGCACGGTGAACGCGGCGGCGGTGCTCGCCGCGAGCAGCGCGGCGGCGATCAGCATGCTGACCCGCATCCCCGCCTCGAACGAGCCGAACGCCCCGGACACCAGCGCACCGAACACCGCGACCGCGATCGCGCCGCCGGTCTGCCTGCTCGCGTTGAACAGCCCGCCCGCCAGCCCGGCCCGCTCTGCGGGCAGGGCGTCGAGCAGCAGGAACGTCAGCGAGGGCAGGCTGAACCCGAGCCCGGCGCCCGCGGGCACGAGGGCGACCTCCGTCGCGATGCTGCCGTCCGGCAGTGAGAGGGCGAGCATGCCGAGCGTCCCGACCGACAGGCCGAGACCGACTGCGAGCCGATGCCCCCAGCGCGCCGCGAAGCGGGCGGAAGCCAGGTTGGCGACGGCCAGCAGCCCGGTCATCGGCAGGAACAGCAGGCCCGCGGTGACCGCGGGCTCGCCGAGCACCCGCTGGAAGTACAGGCTGAGCAGGAACGCGATGCCGTAGAAGGCGGCATTGATGGAGAACCCGGTGAACAGGCAGGCGGCAACGGTCCGCGACCGCAGCAGGGACAGCGGCACCATCGGTGCCCGCACCCGCGCCTCCGTCATGAAGAACGCGACGGTCGCAGCGGCCGCGACGAGCAGCGAGACAACCACGCGAACGCCGCGGAAACCATCGGCGCCGCCCGCGATCACCCCGTAGGAAAGCGCGGTGAGCCCGAGCACCGCGGTGGCCTGACCCGCCAGGTCTAGCGGCGCGGACCGCCGCGCCGACCTCGGCGCCCAGCCGAGCAGCGCCACGGCGAGAACACCGACAGGCAGGTTGACGAAGAAGATGGCGCGCCACCCGGCCGCCGACGTCAGGACGCCGCCAAGCACCGGGCCTGCGGCCATCGCGGTCGCGCCGCCAGAACTCCACACCGCGACGGCGCGCGCTCGGGCCGCGGGATCGTGACAGGCCTGCCTGACCAGCGCCAGCGACGCGGGCAGCAGCACCGCCGCGGCGCTGCCCTGCACCACCCGGGCCGCGATCAGCGCCCACAGCGAGGGCGCGAGCCCGCACCCCGCCGAAGCCAGGGTGAACACCGTGAGCCCCCAGCAGCAGACGCGCCGCGCCCCGAGCCGGTCAGACAGCGCGCCCGCCGTGATCAGCAGCGCGGCGAACGGCACCGTATAGCCGTCCACCGCCCACTGCAGCCCGCCGGTTGAGCCGTGCAGCGACCGCCCGATCGCCGACAGCGCGACGTTCACCGCGGTCGCGTCCAGGCTGATCATGAAGAACCCGAGAATCGCGGCGATGAGCACCAGCCGCGCCTGCCGCGAGGGCGGCGCAACCGGGGCGGGCTGCGGAACCGGGGCGGGCCTTAGGACGCCAGCTTCGGTAACCCGCCGGGTGGGGGCGTCGGTCGCTCGCCAGAGGTCAGAATCGGTCATATCCCGAGCCTGCCGCCGCGCGCCGCCCCGTGGCAGACCGCGAATCTCCGCCGCGTGGTGATCAGGGGACCGAGGAACGGGTGCGCGCTAAGCCAGGGAGCAACGGGGCCCCTCTGGGAGCCGCCGGCCGGGCGGGAGCCCAGGCAGAATGGGAAGCATGACCGAGCAGGAGCAGACCGAGCTCGGGCGTTTCCTGCGAGCCCGCAGGGAAGGCGTCCGGCCGCAGGACGTCGGCCTGCCGCGGGGCCCCGGCGCGCGCCGCACTCCCGGCCTGCGGCGCGAGGAGATCGCGACGCTCGCCGGGGTCAGCATCGACTACTACACGCGCCTGGAGCGCGGCAAGGAAACCCGGCCTGGTCCCGCGGTGGTGGACGCGGTCGGCAGGGCGCTGCGCCTCGATGACGAGGAGCTGAACTACCTGCGGGCGCTGGCGGTGCAGGCCGCGCGCCGGCCCCCAGAGCCGCGCAAGCCGCCGACACGCACCGTGCGCGCCACCGCCAGGCGGCTGCTGGAGGCGCTGCGGCCGCACCCGGCGTACGTGGTCAGCAGGACCTACGACATGCTCGCCGCCAATCCAGGCGGCGCGCGGATCCACCCCGGGCTGTTTGACTGGCCCGCGCGGCAGCGCAACACGATCGCCTATACGTTCCTGCACCCCGCCGCCCGGGAACTGTGGCCCGACTGGGAGCAGAAGGCCCGCGGCTGCGTCGCGCAGCTGCGCGCCGTCGCAGGCAGCGATCCAGACGCACCCGACCTGGCGGCCCTGGTCGGCGAACTGCTCGTCAAGAGCCCGGATTTCGGGCGGCTGTGGGGCCGCTACGAGGTGCGCAGGGCAGGCGCGGGGGACAGGGTGATCCGGCATCCGCTGGTCGGGACGCTCACGCTCGCGCACGAGACCCTCGACCTGAACCGGGCTGACGGACAGCGTCTCATCGTCTACCTAGCCGAGCCTGGCACACCCGACCACGACGCGATGGTCCTGCTCGACCGGGCGGGCTCGCTGGACGCCGGTTCGCTAGACAGCCTGCCGCTGCCCGGCTGATCGCCGTCCGGTCGGTGGGGGAGCGCGCAGCAGGCGGCCTCCGGTGACATTTTGTCGGCGGTTCGTGGCACGATGGGCGTGTGCTTGTTGTCATGGTGATTGCCACCCTCGCCGTCGTCGCCGCGGCGGTGCTCGCGTTCCGCGGACGCCTCGGTGAGATGTCGGTCGAGCGCACCGATTACGTGCCGCTCGACCTTGGACCGGTGTCCGCCACCGACGTCGCCCTGCTGCGGCCGCCCACGTCACTGTGGGGGTACAACGTGCAGGCAACCGACGAGGCGATGGAGCAGATCGCCGAGTCGATCAGGGAGCGCGACGTGCGGATCGTCGCCCTCGAGCAGCTCGTCACCGACCTGGGCAGGGAGCACGCGCCGATGACGCCGCTCGGCAGCCCGTATGAGGGAGCCAGGCACCGCCGCGCGCCCGCCGACGGCGTTGCCGATACGGCGACGATGCGCTGGCAGGGCACCGAGCCGGCCTGGCAGGCCCCTGAGCAGTCTTGGGAAGGGCACGAGCCGTCGTGGCAACAGCAAGAGCAGCCCTGGGAGCAGGGCCAGGAGGAGCCCTGGCAGCAGAACCAGGAGCAGCCCTGGCAGCAGGACCAGGGGCAGCACTGGGAGCAGGCGCAGGAGCCGCCGTGGCAGTCACCCGAGCCGCCCTGGCAGGCGCCGGACCCGGGCTCCGCCGGCGACGACCAGGCGCCGCCGCCCGAGCGTTCGCATGACTGACGGTCCTGTGAGCCCGGAGGGCGCGGGGCCCGCGCAGTTGGCGGCACCGGACGGCACCCCGCTGCCGAAGGGAGCGGTCGCCGGGCCCGACGGCAAGCTGCGCTGCCCGTGGGGGCTGAGCGCACCGGAGTACGTCGCCTACCACGACGCGGAGTGGGGCCGGCCGGTCCGCGGTGACCAGGCCATCTTCGAGCGGATCTGCCTTGAGGCGTTCCAGTCGGGCCTGTCCTGGCTGACGATCTTGCGCAAGCGGGAGAACTTCCGGCGCGCGTTCGCGGGCTTCGAGATCGCCGCCGTCGCCAAGTTCGGCGATGACGACGTGGCGCGGCTGCTCGCCGACGCGGGCATCGTCCGGAACCGCGCCAAGATCAACGCGTCCATCACCAACGCCCGCGCCGCCCTTGACCTCCCCGAGGGCCTCAGCGACCTGGTGTGGAGCTACGCGGAAACCGGCCCGCGCCCGGCGCCCCGCACGCTCGCCGACCTGCAGGCGCAGACACCGGCCTCCAAGGCGCTGTCCAAGGAGCTGCGCAAGCGCGGCTTCGTGTTCACCGGGCCGGTCACCATGTACGCGGCGATGCAGGCCTGCGGCCTGGTCAACGACCACCTCGAGGCGTGCTTCGCCCGGTGACGAATGGGCGGTAAGTCCGGGTAAGCCGGACCGACCAGGCAAGATGATCATTTGCCCCCAGGAGCCCACATTCGCGGGCACAAGGGTAGCGATCGTGTAACAATACGCCGCATGGCTTTCTCCGAATCCGACATTGCCGAGCTCTTCGCCCCGCTAAAGCCAGCGCAGGCCTTCGGCGTCGTGCTGAGCGAAGCGCGGCAGGTCCTGGCCCACGTCAGGCAGCCGATCGACGCGGAACTGTGGGGATCGGACATGATCGGCGCCCTCGGGTCGGGGGAGTCGGGGCCGGATGACAGCGAGGTCATGCGGGAACTCGCGCTGTCGGTGGTGCCGGCGGCCGAGGAGGACGCGACCTCCGAGTCGCTCGCCCTGCTGCGGATTCTCGGCGCGGTCGGCGGGCCGCCACTGCGCCGGGTCGCGCGGGCGGCGGCGGACCGGGTGGCCGCGGGCGGCGTGCCCGACGCGGACTGGGCCGCGGCCATCGGCTCGCCCTCGATCGGGAAGTGCTGGCACTACAGCGACGTCGGCGGCCGGCAGGAGTCGGTCACGGTGAGCTTCGGTTACGGCACGGCGGAGCACGCGCTGTCGGTCCTCATCGACCACGGCAACGGCGGCAAGATCAAGGACGCCTGGGTGGACGACGCGGCGGGCCTGCTCGACAAGACCTGGCTGGCCGCGGAGAGCGACCCGCTGATCGTCTTCGAATCCCTCGAGCCAGGCGACGCGGGGCAGCGTCTCGCGCAGGCGCTCCAGGCGGGGGAGCGGCCCACCAAGCCGGACGAGGTCGATGACCTGACGGCGCACCGCGCGCTGCTGCACGCCCGCGTCGCCTACCTCGCGGCGAACTGAGCCGGGCGAGGCGACCCAGGCCGGGACCGGAGCCGGTTACGGCGTCAGCGCCAGCGTCACTCCCGCCGGGGTGAGCAGCCGCTGGTAGCCGACGGCCCCAGGCAGCCGTACCAGGTCACCGGATATCCGCCGGTAAGGACCTGACGGCCCGGTGAGCACCAGGCCGTCCGCCGCCACCGCGAGCAGGTCGTCCTCCTGCCGCAGCAGCAGCGGGCCGTCGCGCGAGGCGGAGATCGCCACCCGCCCCGCCCGCAGCCCGTCAAGCACCCCGGCGACAGCAGGATCCGCGCACAGCACCCAGGTCGTCGGCGTGCCGAGCGGAGCGTCCGAACCCGGGCGGTGCCAGTCGCTGCCGCCCACCGGAATCGCGGCCGGATCCCACGCCTGCCACCAGGACAGGGGCAACGTCCACAACGGATCGAGCCACGACCAGTGCCAGACCTCGAGCAGCGGCGGCCGCCGCGGCATCGGATGCAGCCAGGAGACCGGCCCGGCGAACGGGTGGTTGACCGACATCAGCGCGCCCGCCGCCTCGGCCGCCGTCAGCCACGACGCGGCGGGCTCGCGGAAGTCGATCCACCCGGCATCGCCGATCACCCCGGCATGCCCGGACACGGTGGTCACTTCCTGCCCGGGCAGCAGCGTGACCCCGTATCTGGACGCAGCGGGGCCGAGCGACGCGTGATGGCTCACCGTGTTGTGATCGGTCACCGCCGCGAAGTCAAGCCCCTGGGTCACCGCGAAACTGGCCAACTCGGCCACGCTCAGCACCCCGTCGGAGTGCTCAGTGTGCGCGTGCAGATCGCCTGCCAGCCATGTCATCCCGGCCGGCGAAGGCAGCGCCCGGCGCGCCGGCCGGTCCGCGGGCACCGGGGGAGCGGCGCCGCCAAAGCCGCCGGACACCCCGGCGGGCAACGCTGCGGCGGACAGCGCCTCGGCGGTCAGCGCGTACGGCACCCCGTCCGCAGGCAGCAGGTGCACTCCGATGATCACCTGCCACACCCCGGCGGGCACCGGCCCCGGCAGGTACCCCGGCGTCGCCCCGGCCTCGGAGACCACGAACGATTCCCGCGCTCCGCCTGACCAGCCGCGGAACCCCGCGGGGTCGAAGCAGCCGAGGTCGAGGACGGCGCCGCTCTCCGCCGGGTAGGACAGCGTCACCCGCAGCGCCGCGGTACCCGCCGGAACCTCGACGGGCAGGTAGTGCCACGGCGCGGCGATCCGGTCGTCGAGCGTGAACCTTCCGGTGTGCCTGATTAGCGACCCCATGCCTCCATCTGATCAGGTCAGGCCGCGAGGACGAAGCACTTGCGCGGAAGCGCCGGGAAGAAAAACCAGGTGACCTTCCGCTAGCCAAGTGCTAGGGTCTTGAACTTCGCGCGCACGCCGGGCACGGGAAACCCGCGCGGCAGCGAAACAACCGTCGACCGTTCGAGGGAGTCAGCCATGCCCGCCGACGCCGGGCCAGCGGCCGCTGCAGCGGCCACCGCAGACGGACCAAGCGCAGACAATGACGGCACGATCGCGGCCGAGCGCGCCCACCTAGCACTCTCCCGCGAGTTCCTGCACCTGATGTGCGAGAACGTGCTCACGCTCGCGCAGAACCCGATGGCCGGCGACCGGGTGAGCCTGGAGTACCTCAAGGCCGACCTGTACCGCCGCGCCGAGGCGCTGAAGGACCTGCCAGACGCGCCGCTCTTCTTCGGCCGCCTCGACTACAGCGAGCTCGCCGAGTCCGACAAGGACTTCGCGGGCGCCGACTTCCATATCGGCAGGCGCCACGTGCACGACCCAGACGGCACCCCGGTGGTGCTCGACTGGCGCGCGCCGGTGTCCCGGCCGTTCTACCGGGCAAGCCAGTCCGACCCGATGGGACTCACGCTGCGCCGCCGGTTCGGTTTTTCCGGGGGAGCGCTTACCGCCTTCGAAGACGAGCGGTTTACCGGGATTGGTGTAACGGGAAACCGTTCCGACGATCCCCTTAGTAACCCGAGCAAGCTGCTGATCACGGAAATCGAGCGGCCGAGGTCCGGCCCGATGCGCGACATCGTGGCGACGATCCAGCCCGAGCAGGACGACATCGTGCGCGCCGGCGCGGGCACCACCGTGTGCGTGCAGGGCGCGCCGGGGACAGGCAAGACCGCCGTGGGCCTGCACCGGGTCGCCTACCTGCTGTACGCGCACAAGGAGCTGGTGACCCGCCGCGGCGTGATCGTCGTGGGGCCCAACCTGGCCTTCCTCTCCTACATCAGGAATGTGCTGCCCGCGCTCGGCGAGCTCGACGTCACCCAGACCACGGTGACCGAACTGGTCGCCTCCACTCAGATCCGCGGCACGGACACCGACGAGGCCGCCGTCGTCAAGGGTGACGCGCGGATGGCGGAGGTACTCCGCAGGGCGCTGTGGTCGCAGCTCAGGGCGCCCAAGGAGGCGCTCGTCGTCAGCCGCGGCGCCCGGCGGCTGCGGCTGCCCGCCCACGAGATCGAGGCGCTCGCCGCCGAGCTGCGCGAGCGCGGCGCCCGCTACGGCACCGGCCGCGACCTGCTCGCGCACCGCATCGCGCACGTGCTGCTCACTCAGCTCGAGGCGGCAGGCGAGACGTGCGACGACCGCACGCACGACGCGATGCGGCGGTCCGCGCCGGTGCGCCGGTGCGTGGACGAGGTCTGGCCCAAGGCCGACCCCAAGAAGCTCGTCTTCGCCCTGCTTTCCAGTCAAGACCTGCTGATCCAGAACGGGTTCGGCCTCCTCTCGGACGCCGAGATTGCCGTGGTCGCGTGGCAGAAGCCGCCGCGTGGACTCGGCTCGGCGCCATGGAGCCGCGCCGACCAGGTGCTCATCGACGAGGCGGCCGACCTCATCGAGCGCACGCCATCGATCGCGCACATCGTGGTGGACGAGGCGCAGGACCTGTCGCCGATGGAGGTGCGGGCGATCGGGCGGCGCTGCGCCACCGGCGCCGCGACCGTGCTCGGCGACATCGCGCAGGGCACCACGCCGTGGGCCGCGACCTCCTGGCCCACGCTGCTCATCCACCTCGGCAAGCCGGACGCGGCGGTCCGCGAGCTCGACGTGGGCTACCGGGTGCCGCGGCAGATCCTCGACTTCGCCTCGCTGCTGCTGCCGTCGATCGCGCCCGGCCTGGCGCCGGCCAGGTCGCTGCGCGCGGACGCGGGTGCGCTGCGGGTGACCCGGGTGCCCGCGGCCGATATCGGCGCACGCGTGGCCGCCGAATGCGCGACGGCGCTCGAGCGGCCCGGCTCGGTGGCGGTGATCTGCGCGGACGAGCACGTGGCGGAGAACTCCCGCGCGCTGCGCGCCGCGGGCCTGCGCTTCGACGTGCTCGGCGCTGACGACGCAAGCGTCGGCGGGCCGGCCGAGGACGCCGGGGCGGGCGACCCCGACGCCGGACGGCTGACGCTGGTGCCCGTCACCCTGGCCAAGGGCCTGGAATTCGACCACGTTGTCCTGGTCGAACCCGGCTCGATCGCGACGGGTGAGGCGTACGGGCTTAGACGGCTCTATGTGGCGCTAACCCGCGCGGTTTCCAGGCTTTCCGTGTTTCACGCCGAACCGCTGCCCGCCGAGCTTTCGTTACATACCATAGGAACAGGCCACGATTTTTGGCCCGTCCCGGCATTTTCGCCATGTGCATTGCAGTGACTGATGGGGCGGCTGCATTCTTATGTGATCCAGCCGCGTTCGGTCTCGGCGAACTACGATCAGTAGCAACGGTGGTGTTCTGTGGAAGCCAAGGGGAATCTCCCAGAGGCGGCTGTCTACCTGGACAAGCTGGCCGAAGAGCTGACCAACCGGGGTCTTGAGGCCTGGGTCATGGCACCGCCGGGCCGCATACCGAGCGTGTACATCACCAATCCTGGCGCGCGTGCTCTTGAGGAGAACGTGTACGTCGACCGCTGCAGTGACGGCCTGTGGTGGTTCTGGTGGTCCTGGGCGGAGCGCGTCTCGATTGCCGACGACCTTGACGCCGCCGCGACGGCGATCATCAGGGTCTTGTCCGTGCCGCGCGCTCTCGCGGCTAGCTAGGCATTCCGGGGAAGGCGACCGTGCTGCCGCTCCACGCGGTGGCCCGGACCGCCGCCTTCTGCATCGCCTTCGCGGCGAAGAAGCGCAGATTCGGGTTGCTGACCGCGACCATCGCGAGGTAGGCACTCGTCAGCCCGTCCTCGAGGGCGGCGGCGAGCCTGCGCGCCGCGGCGGCGCTGCCGACGGAGAACGGGAGCTTGTACGCCGGGCTCGCGGTCACCGGGGTGGCGCCAAGCCTGGTCAGCATCGCCTGCAGGTTGTCCCTGGCCAGCTGATGCGCGTTCCAGTCGGCCTTCGCGTTCGCCAGGTCAGCGCCACTGAGCAGCGCGCCCGCCACGCCGTAGCCGTAGACCGCGGCGTGCTCGGCCGCGAGCGCGGTCTGCAGCGCCGCGATGTCCTTGCCGCTTGACGTGGCGGCCATCAGGCGCCGGCCTTCGCGCCGAGGACGCTGGCGTGCGTCGCCTCCGAGGCGGCGATCGACGCGTACAGCTGGGCGAGCGACGGCGACGCGCCGCCTAGACGGCTCATCAGCGTCTGGACGGCGGCCTGCTCGGCGGCCCGGAGCTGATCGATGGCGGCGGCCTGGGTGGCGGCGATCGGGGGCTTCGACGTCACGGTCTGCGGCACCTTCTTGCCCGCCGGCTCGATGACCCGGCCGCGCAGCTCCGCCAGGTGCGCCTGGTGCTCGGCGCGCAGCGGCGCGAGACGCGGCTCCAGCCCGGAATAGGCGGCGATGGCCTTGTCGTATACCCAGATCAGGTTCAGCTCCGCGGTCACCGCGTGCAGCAGCATGTGCGTCTGGGGTGACACCGTGGGGGGCGCGCCGAGGACGGCCGGGCCCTTGCAGGCACTCAGCGCGAGAAACAGGGGCAACGCCGTGGGCGACGCGGCGAGCAACTGACGCCTTGACAGCATAGGCTCTAAGCATGCCATGTGGCGCGAGCCGCTGAGACAGCCAAGGGGACCCGGCTCTGCCGGGACGGCGGTCCCGCGGTTGCGACGCTCGGCATCCCTGGCCTATAGGCTGGACCTGGGAATACTAATCTGATAGAGCAGCGGCGCGGGGGACGCAGACGAGGAGGTCGAAATGCCCGGTGGCCTTCGCTCCACAGCGGGACCAGTGGACGACAAGAAGCTGGCCGGCCTGATCGAGCCCGCCGTCGCCGCTGCCGGGATGGACCTGGAGTCTGTGCGCATGTCCGTCGCGGGCAAGCGGCGGCTGCTGCGCATCGTGGTCGACAGCGACCACGGGGTGAGCCTCGACGACGCGGCCGACGTCAGCCGCGACATCTCCGCCCTGCTCGACGCCGGCAACGTACTCGGCGAGACGCCGTATACGCTGGAGGTTTCCTCGCCGGGCGTGGACCGGCCGCTGACCCAGCCACGGCACTGGCGGCGGGCCCGCGGCAGGCTCGTCAGGGCGAAGGTGACGGGGGAGGGTTCCGTGGAGGGACGGGTGCTCGCGGCTGACGCCGACGGCGTAACGCTCGGCCTGTCCGACGGCGAGCGCAGGTTCTCCTACCCGGACCTGGGCGCGGGCAGCGTTCAGGTGGAGTTCGGCCGGATTCCGGACGCCGAGCTCGACGAGTTCTCCGACGATCCGGAACCCGACGACGCGGCGTTCGACAACGACACCGACCTTGGAGCTGGCGGCGATGGACATTGACCTGAGCGTCCTGCGCAGTCTCGAGAGCGAGAAGGACATCTCGTCAGAAACGGCGATCAAGGCGATCGAGGACGCGCTTCTGATGGCCTATCACAAGACGGACGGCGCCAACCCGGCGGCACGCGTCGAAGTGAACAGGAAGACCGGGCACGTGACGGTCTGGGCGAAGGAGACGGGACCCGACGGAGCGACGGGCCGGGAGTATGACGACACGCCGGCCGGCTTCGGCCGCATCGCCGCCACCACTGCCAGGCAGGTGATCCTGCAGCGGCTGCGCGACGTCGAGGACGAGATGACCTTCGGCGAGTACGCGGGGCACGAGGGCGACATCGTCGCGGGCGTGATCCAGCAGGGCAAGGATCCCCGTACGGTGCTCGTCGACCTGGGCAAGATCGAGGCGGTGCTGCCGCTCGCCGAGCAGGTGCCTGGCGAGCGTTACGTGCACGGCGAGCGGATCCGCTGCTACGTGTGGCGGGTGCGCAAGGGGCACCGCGGCCCGTCGGTGACGCTGTCGCGGACCCACCCGGACCTGGTGCGCAAGCTGTTCGCACTCGAGGTGCCGGAGATCGCCAGCGGCGCGGTGGAGATCGTCAAGATCGCCCGCGAGGCCGGGCACCGGACCAAGATCGCGGTGCAGTCGCACCAGCAGGGCGTCAACGCCAAGGGTGCGTGCATCGGGCCGGTCGGCAGCCGGGTCAGGAACGTGATGGCCGAGCTGCACGGCGAGAAGATCGATATCGTCGACTACTCGGACGACCCGGCGGAGTTCGTCGCGAACGCCCTGTCGCCTGCCCGGGTCACCCGGGTGGACGTGGTGGACCGCGACGCGATGGAGGCGCGGGTCACCGTCCCGGACTACCAGCTCTCGCTGGCCATCGGCAAAGAGGGGCAGAACGCCCGGCTTGCCGCACGGCTGACCGGCTGGCGGATCGACATCCGCTCGGACGGCGCCGCGGACGCTTCGGCGCCCGCACCGCGCCACCCGGCGACACCGGGGGCCGCGGCCAAGGCAATACCCGAGCCGGCGGCCGCCACGGAGGCGGAGCCCGCCGCCGAGGCAGCGGACGCCTAGGGGGTAGACTTGCCTGGCAATGATCGCGCGAGCCAAGCTGCCTGAGCCGGGGAATCAACCCCTGCGGTCCTGTGTTGGCTGCAAGGAACGCGCGGTTAAGTCCAGTCTGCTTCGCCTGGTGGCGGTCAGGGACGGCATCGTGCCCGACCCCCAAGCGCGGCAGCCGGGCCGGGGGGCATACCTGCATCCCAGCCTGGCCTGTTTCGAACTGGCGCAGCGGCGCCGGGCGTTCTCGCGTGCACTGCGCGTCTCGGGTTCGCTCAGTGCCGCACCGCTGGCCTCGTACCTTTCCGAACGGAATGGTGAGGGGCCGGGAAGTACACTGGACATGACGGGAAACCTGTACGGAAAGCAGGTCGAGAAGCTATGAGCGCTCGATGAGCACAAGGCGATGAACGGCACGAACTGACGCCGGCCCGGAGCAGCCCTATGCACCGGATCGGCTGATGATCCGGTTTTGAGGCCCTGGGAGGGGCCGGGCAGAGGAGCATAGTGGCGAAGGTCCGGGTTTACGAACTCGCGAAGGAGTTCGGGGTAGAGAGCAAGGCTGTCATGGCCAAGCTCGAAGAAATGGGCGAGTTTGTGCGTTCGGCGTCATCGACTATCGAGGCGCCAGTAGTTCGCAGGCTCAAGGAAGCGTTCAACAACGGCGGTCCCAAGTCCGGTGGCACCGCATCAGCGCAGGGACGGCGCGAGCAGGGTGGCGGCGGCTTCGCCCCGCGCCCGGGCGGCGACCGTCCGGCACGGCAGCCCGACAGTGTCGGCCAGAGTGACACGCCCGCGCCGAGCATGCCGGGCAGCCAGGGACCGCGGCCAGGTCCGCGTCCCGTGCCGCGGCCGGTGCCGCAGGCTCCTGGCGTGCCCGCACCGAGTGTCCCCGCCGCACCCGCGGCGGCGGCTTCAGCCGCGCCCGCTGCGGCGGCTTCAGCCGCGCCCGCCGTTCCGGCGGCACCCGCGCGTCCCGCACCAGCACCGCGTCCGGCCGATACCGGCGCTCCGGGCCAGCGCCCGGCGGCGCCCCGCCCGGCCGTGCCGCGTCCTGACGCGCCGGCGGCGCCGGCTGCAGGCGGCCCGCAGGGCACCGCGCCCGGCGGCACCGGTACCGGCGCACCGCGTCCCGGCGCGCCGCGTCCGACAGCACCGGGTCCGCGGCCTGCCGCTCCCGGTCAGCGCGGCCCGCGTCCCGCCGGCCCGCGGCCGGGCAACAACCCGTTCAGCTCCACGGCGACCGGCATGGGCGCCGCGCCAGCCGCGCGTCCTGGCGTTGACCGCCCCGAGCGCACCGACCGGCCCGAGCGCGGCGACCGGCCGGACCGCGGTGACCGCGGCCCGCGCCCTGCTGGCGACCGCGGCTTCGGTGACCGTGGCCCGCGCCCTGCTGGCGACCGCGGCTTCGGCGACCGTGGCCCGCGTCCCGGCGGCGGTGGCGGCTTCGGTGACCGTGGCCCGCGTCCTGGCGGCGGTGGCGGTTTCGGTGACCGTGGCCCGCGTCCCGGTGGTTACGGCGACCGTCCCGCGGCGGCCGACGGCGGTCCCCGTCCCGGTGGCCCGCGTCCTGGCGGTCCCGCAGGTCCTGGTGGCCCCCGTCCTGGTGGTCCGCGTCCCAGCCCGATGAACATGCCGTCCCGTCCGGTTGGCCCAGGTGGTGGCCCCGGTGGCGGCGGCGGGCGTCCCGGTGGTCCCGGTGGTCCCGGTGGCCGTGGGCCGCGTCCCGGCGGCGGTGGCGGCTTCAGCGGCCCGCGTCCCGGTGGCGGTCCCGGCGGCGGCCGTCCGGCCGGCGCGGGCACTGGTCCGCGTCCCGGTGGCGGTGGCGGCTTCAGCGGCCCGCGTCCCGGCGGCGCCCCCGGTGGCGGCGGTCCCGGTGGCGGCGGCGGTCCGGCCCGTCCTGGCGGCGGCGGTGGCGGCCGTGGCCGTCCCGGCGGCGGCGGTACCGCTGGCGCGTTCGGTCGTCCCGGCGGCAAGCCGGGCCGTGCCCGCAAGTCGAAGAGGCAGCGCAGGCAAGAGTTCGACAACATGCAGGCGCCGACAATCGGCGGCGTGCAGGTTCCGCGCGGTCAGGGCCAGGTCATCCGGCTCAGCCGCGGCGCTAGCCTGTCCGACTTCGCGGACAAGATCGGCGCCAACCCGGCCAGTCTGGTGCAGGTGCTGTTCCACCTCGGCGAGATGGTCACCGCCACCCAGTCGGTGAACGACGAGACGCTGCAGCTGCTCGGTGCCGAGCTCAACTACAACGTTCAGGTCGTCTCCCCCGAGGAGGAGGACCGCGAGCTGCTCGAGTCGTTCGACATCGAGTTCGGCGAGGACGAGGGCGACGAGGCAGACCTCGTGGCGCGGCCCCCGGTGGTCACCGTCATGGGTCACGTCGACCATGGCAAGACCAAGCTCCTGGACGCGATCAGGCACACCAACGTGGTCTCCAAGGAGGCCGGCGGCATCACCCAGCACATCGGTGCCTACCAGGTGCAGACCGAGGTCGACGGCGAAGAGCGGAAGATTACCTTCATCGACACCCCGGGTCACGAGGCCTTCACGGCCATGCGTGCCCGCGGCGCGGAGACCACGGACCTCGCGGTCCTGGTCGTCGCGGCCGACGACGGCGTGAAGCCGCAGACCACTGAGGCGCTCAACCACGCCCAGGCGGCAGGCGTGCCGATCGTGGTGGCGGTCAACAAGATCGACAAGGAGGGCGCCGACCCGTCCCGGGTCCGGGCACAGCTCACCGAGTACGGTCTTATCGCCGAGGAGTTCGGCGGCGACACCCAGTTCGTGGACGTGTCCGCGACGAAGGGCATCGGTCTCGACAAGCTGCTCGAGGCGATCATCCTCACCGCCGACGCCTCGCTCGACCTGCGGGCCAACCCGAACCAGGACGCGCAGGGCGTCGCGATCGAGGCCCAGCTCGACAAGGGCCGCGGCCCGGTGGCGACCGTGCTCGTGCAGCGCGGCACGCTGCACGTCGGTGACTCGATCGTGGCGGGCGAGGCCTACGGCCGCGTCCGTGCCATGCTCGACGAGGACGGCACGCAGCTGTCCGAGGCGCCGCCGTCGCGTCCGGTGCAGGTGCTCGGGCTGACCGCGGTGCCGAAGGCGGGCGACAACTTCCTCGTCGTCTCCGACGACCGGATGGCCAGGCAGATCGCCGAGCGCCGCGAGGCGCGCGAGCGCACCGCGCAGTTCGCGCAGCGCCGCCGCCGAGTGACGCTGGAGGACCTGGAGTCCGCGCTGAAGGCGGGCGAGCGCGAAGAGCTGCTGCTGATCATCAAGGGCGACGTGTCCGGTTCGGTGGAAGCCCTGGAAGACGCGCTGCTCAAGCTCGACGTGGGCGAAGAGGTCTCGCTGCGGGTCATCGGCCGCGGCGTCGGCGCGATCACGCAGGACGACGTGAACCTGGCCATCGCCTCGGAAGCGGTGATCATCGGCTTCAACGTCCGCCCGGCGGGGCGGGCCGGCGAACTCGCGCAGCGCGAGGGCGTGGACATTCGGTACTACTCGATCATCTACCAGGCGATCGAGGAGATCGAGGCCGCGCTCAAGGGCATGCTCAAGCCCGAGTTCGAGGAGGTCCAGCTCGGCACGGCCGAAGTCCGCGAGCTCTTCAAGGTGCCGAAGGTCGGCACCGTCGCCGGCTGCATCGTCCGCTCCGGCACGATCACCCGCAACAGCAAGGCGCGGCTGATCAGGGACGGCGTGGTCATCTCCGACAACCTCACGGTGGAGAGCCTGCGCAGGTTCAAGGACGACGCGACCGAGGTCCGCGAAGGCTACGAGTGCGGTATCGGCGTCGGCTACAACGACATCAGGATCGAGGACGTCATCGAGACGTTCGAGATGCGGGAGAAGCCGCGGGCCTAAGCCGCCCGCGGCAACCCACCGATGTACGTAGCCGCGCTAACCCTTGACGTGCTGCTTGGCGACGTCCGCTCTCTGAAACAGAAGCGGTCCGTCGTCAGGCCGCTCGTCGCGGAGCTGCGCCGCCGCTACCCCGGGGTCGCGGTCGCCGAAACGGGTCACCTTGACCTGCACAGGCGAGCCGAAATCGGGGTAGCGGCGGTGTCGGCCACTGCCGGGAACGCCAGCCAGCTGCTCGAGGAGTGCGAGCGGCTGGTGGCCGGCCACCCGGAGATTGAGCTGCTGTCCGCGCGACACCGGCTCTACAGCGAAGAAGAAGAGTTACCTGACCAAGACGGGGTGACCGACCATGGACGACGCCCGCACGCGACGCCTTGCCGAACGGATCTCGAAGATCGTCGCCGAACTGCTTGAGCGCCGGATCAAGGACCCCAGGCTCGGCTTCGTCACGGTGACAGAAGCCAGGCTCACCAACGACCTGCGCGAGGCCAAGGTCTTCTACACGGTCTTCGGCACCCCGGAGGAGCAGGAGGACAGCGCCGCCGCGCTTCGCAGCGCGACCGGCATCATCCGCTCCGAGGTGGGCCGCCTGACCGGCCTGCGGCACACCCCATCTCTTGAGTTCATCGCCGACGCGCTCCCCGAGAACGCGCAGCGGATCGATGACCTGGTCGCCACGGCGAAGCAGCGCGACGAGGAGCTGGCCCGGGCCCGTGAGGGCGCGCAGTGGGCCGGCGACCCCGACCCGTACAAGAAGCCGGCCGACGACTGGGACGACGAGGATGACGACGACGAAGACGGCGACGACGAAGACGACTGACCGTCCGGCCCCGTGGCCGTCCGGCCTGCTGATCGTCGATAAGCCGGCCGGGCTGACCTCGCACGACGTCGTCGCGCGGGTCCGCCGCCTGGCGCACACTCGCCGCGTCGGCCACGCGGGCACGCTCGACCCGATGGCCACCGGCGTCCTCGTCATCGGCATTGAGAAGGCCACCCGCCTGCTCGGCCACCTCGCGCTCACCGAGAAGACCTACGAGGTGGTGATCCGCCTCGGCCAGTCCACGACCACCGACGACGCCGACGGCGAGCCGACGGGCGGCAGCCCGGCGGCCGGCCTCGTATCAGGCGCGGCGCTAAACGCGGAGATCGCCAGGCTCACCGGCGACATCATGCAGGTCCCGTCGAGCGTCAGCGCGATCAAGGTCAACGGCCAGCGCGCCTATAAGCTGACGCGCGCAGGCGAGGCGCCGGAGCTGGCCGCCCGTCCCGTCACCATCCGCGAGTTCCAGGTCCTCGGCCTCAGCACCGACGGCGATTTCCTCGACGTGGCCGCGCGCGTCCGCTGCTCGAGTGGCACCTACATCCGCGCCCTCGCCCGCGATCTCGGCAGCGCGCTCGGCACCGGCGGCCACCTGACCGCCCTGCGCCGCACCGCCGTCGGCCCGTACACCCTGCAGCAGGCGCACGCCCTCGGCGAACTCGAGGATCAAGTCCGTACGGAACGGGTTCGGCTGACTCCCGACACGCCCGCAACCTCCGCAGGCCGGCCGCCGCCGGCGCCGGCGCTGTCCGCACCCGATCCCGATCCCGAGGCGGAAGGCTGGCTGACCCCGCTCGCCGCGGCCGCCGCGGCCGCGTTTCCCCGCCTCGACCTCACCGTCGACGACGCCCGCCGCCTCGCCCAGGGCGCCAAGCTTCCCCTCCCGGCGGACCTGTCCGTCCAGCCCGGTGACCCGGCTGCGGCCTTCGACCCGGACGGCACGCTCGTCGCCCTGGTCACCGCCGAATCGGGCCGCGTCCGCTCGCTGGCGGTCTTCACCGCCGTGTCCTAGACCCCCTCGCGCGAAGCGCGCACCACGGGCGTATGGTCACCGTATCCGGTTAGGGCACCGTTTCCGGTTTGTGAACTCTTGACCTGGCCGGATACGAATTCGGTAGGCAGAACGTCGAGATTCAACTGTAACCATCGTTAAAACTGCCAACCATTGCGCAAACCGTCGATACGGCGGTACAACGATGCGGATGATGGTTCCCACTCCTGCACCTGGCGGAGCCGCGGACGAGCCGCCGGCGGTCCGCGTCACCGGGCTGCACAAGCGCTACGCCGACGTGACTGCCCTCGCCGCGACTGACCTGACGGTCCGGCCAGGGGAGTTCTTCACGCTCCTTGGCCCCTCGGGTTCGGGCAAGACCACGCTCCTGCGGCTGATCGCCGGCTTCGAGCGTCCGGACGGCGGTGCCATCGAGCTGGCGGGCAGGGACGTCACCGGGGTGCCGCCCTTCGCCAGGGACGTGAACACGGTCTTCCAGGATTACGCGCTGTTCCCGCACATGACGATCGCGGAGAACATCGAGTACGGCCTGAAGGTGCGCCATGTCGGCAAGCAGGCCCGCAGGGACCGGGTGGCCAGGGCGCTTGACATGGTCCAGCTCGGCGGCCTCGGCGGGCGCAAGCCCGCGCAGCTGTCCGGCGGGCAGCGCCAGCGCGTCGCGCTGGCCAGGGCGATCGTCAACGAGCCGCAGGTGCTGCTGCTCGATGAGCCGCTCGGCGCGCTTGACCTGAAGCTGCGCCAGCACATGCAGCGTGAGCTGCTGCGCATCCAGCGCGAGGTCGGCATCACCTTCATCTACGTCACGCATGACCAGGAAGAGGCGCTGACGATGAGCGACCGCATCGCGGTCCTCAATCTCGGCAAGATCGAGCAGGTGGGCGCGCCCGCCGAGGTCTACGAGCACCCGAAGACGGCGTTCGTCGCGGACTTCATCGGCGTGTCCAACCTGATCCAACGGGACGGCCGCCAGCTCACCGTGCGCCCGGAGAAGATCACCATCCTCGCCGACGGCGACGCGGAGCCGGCCGGCGCGCACGTCGAGCCGGGCACGATCAGGGACGTGATCTACGCGGGCGTGCTCACCCGCTACGTGGTCGAGCTCGACGCGGGCGGCGAGCTGACGGTCAGCCGTCTCAACACGGACTCGTCTCCCGGCGACACGTCCGGGGGCCGGTCCGGCGGCGCGCGGGTGCGCGTCGCCTGGCAGGACCGGCAGGCCGTCACGATTTCCGAGCAGGCTCCCGGCGCGGTCGTCGCCGGGGCAGGGGAGGGCTAGAAGAACATGACCAGATTCAGAAAGCGCGCCGCGCGGTCTGCGCGCACCGCGTACACAGTCCGATCGGTGACCGCGATCGCCGCGGGGCTCGCCGCGATGTCCCTGACGGTCGCCGCGTGCAGCAGCTCGAGCAGCACGCCGCCGGCCAGCTCGACGTCGAACGGTGCGAGCAGCAGCGCCAGCGGCAGCCCGAGCCAGCAGGCGGGCACCGCCGGCCTCACCGTCCCCACCGCGAACCTGCCGGTCCTGCAGTCGGTCGGCAAGGGCGAGGGCCAGCTCAACCTGATCGCCTGGGAGGGCTACCTCGACCCGTCCTGGGTCAAGCCGTTCCAGCAGCAGACCGGCTGCCAGGTCAACGCCAAGTACGCCGGCTCCTCCGACGAGATGGTCTCGCTGATGAAGAACGGCGGCGGCGGCCAGTACGACATGGTGTCCTCCTCGGGCGACGCCGACCTGCGCATCCTGTACGCGGGCGACGCGCACCCGGTGAACATGGCGCTCATCCCGGCCGCCAAGGACTTCTTCCCGGCCTTCCAGGCGCCGAGCTTCAACACGATCAACGGCGTGCACTACGGCGTATCCCTGCAGTGGGGCCCGAACGTGCTGATGTACAACAAGAAGGACTTCCCGACCGCCCCGACCTCTTGGTCAGTGCTGTACAACCAGGCGTACAAGGGCAAGATCACCGTCCCCGACAACCCGATCCAGATCGCGGACGCGGCGCTGTACCTGGAGAAGACCAAGCCGAGCCTTGGCATCACCGACCCGTACGAGCTGACCCAGCCGCAGTTCCAGGCCGCGGTCGCGCTGCTCGCCACGCAGCAGCCGCTGGTGAAGAAGTACTGGGCGCTGGCGTCGGAGGAGATCTCCGACTTCCAGAACGGCAACGTGACCCTGGGCGCGGGCTGGCCGTACCAGGTCAGCACGCTGAGGGCGGCCAAGTTCCCGATCGGCGATACGGTTCCCGCCGAGGGTGCGACCGGCTGGGCGGACACCTGGATGCTCGCCGCCAAGGCGCCGCACCCCAACTGCGCCTACAAGTGGATGCAGTACATCAGCACCCCGCAGGTGCAGGCCAAGCAGGCGGTCACCTACGGCGAGACGCCGGACAACTCCAAGGCTTGCGCGTACATGGACAAGCTGCAGGCAGGCTCGTGCGCTCAGTACCACGCCAACGCCCCGGCCAGCTACCTGGCGTCCATCAGCCTGTGGAAGACGCCGCTCGCGACGTGCGACAACGGCCAGAACAACTGCGTGCCCTACGCCGGCTGGGTCACCGCATGGAACACGCAGGTTAAGTAGATAGCGATCAGATGACCGACATAGCGGGAACCAGGCAGCGTGCTTACGGGCGGGAAGGGAGCGGGCAGGGGCGGTTGCTCCGGTTGTCGACCATGCTCTGGCGCCGCCCCTGGGCGCGCGCGACGCTGCTGCTCACGCCGCCGCTCGCCTGGTTCCTGCTTGTCTACGTCGCCTCGCTCGTCATCCTGCTGATCACGGCGTTCTGGTCGATCAACCCGTTCACCACGAACATCGACAGGACCTGGTCGCTGTCGAACTTCCACCAGATCTTCACCACCCCGGCGTACCTGTCGGACATCTGGCAGACGGTGGCGATGGCGGCCGAGGTTACGGTGACCGACGCGATCATCGCGTTCCCGTTCGCCTACTTCATGGCGCGGGTCGCCGCGCCGCGGACCAGGACCGTGCTTTTCGTGGCGATCCTGCTGCCGCTGTGGGCGAGTTACCTGGCCAAGGTCTACTCCTGGGTGCTGATCTTCACCAACAACGGCTTCCTTGACTGGGTGGCCGGCGGGCTCGGCCTCGGGCACCCGCAGCTGATCTACACGAACTGGGCCGTCTACGCGGTGTTCTGCTACCTGTGGCTGCCGTACATGATCATCCCGGTGTACGGCGCGCTCGAGCGCGTGCCTGGCTCGCTCATCGAGGCGTCGCAGGACCTGGGCGGACGGACCTGGCGGACCACCCGCTCCGTGCTGCTGCCGCTGGTGCTGCCCGGCATCGTGGCGGGCTCGATCTTCACGTTCTCGCTGACACTCGGCGACTACATCACGCCGCTGCTCGTCGGCGGCACCAAGGCGAACTTCATCGGAAACGTCATCTACACCAACATCGGCATCGCGAACAACGTGCCGTTCGCGGCCGCGATGGCTCTGGTCCCGATCGTCATCATGGGCCTGTACCTGTCGGGCGCCCGGGCGCTCGGCGCGTTCGAGGCCCTGTAGGAAGGCGGTGGGGTAGCCATGGAATCCCGGGGCCTGCGGATCGCGCTGCGCGTGTGGGTGGCGCTCGTCCTGCTCTTCCTGTTCATACCGATCGCGCTGATCGTCCTCTATGCGTTCAACAAGTCCAACATCGAGAGCTGGCCGATTCCCGGCTTTACGACGCACTGGTTCTCTGTCGCCTGGCACGACTCCCAGGTGCGCTCCGCGCTGTGGCTCTCGGTGCAGGTGGGCCTGGCCGCCACCGCGCTCGCGCTGGTACTCGGCGGCATGGTCTCCTTCGCCCTGTACCAGTTCAAGTTCTTCGGCAGGGACGCCATCTCGCTGCTGCTCGTGCTGCCCATCGCGCTGCCGGGCATCATCACCGGCATCGCGCTGAACTCGTTCTTCAGCTTTACCGGGATCCAGTTCAGCATCCTGACGATCGTGGCGGGGCACGCCACGTTCTGCATCGTTGTGGTCTTCAACAACCTGATCGCCCGGCTGCGCCGGCTGCCAGGCTCGGTGACCGAGGCGTCGATGGACCTCGGCGCGCGCGGCTGGCAGACGCTGCGCTACGTGACGCTGCCGCTCAGCGCGACGGCGCTGGTCTCCGGTGCGCTGCTGGCCTTCGCGCTGTCCTTCGACGAGGTCATCGTGACGATCTTCACCGCGGGCGCGCAGAACACGCTGCCGCTGTGGATATTCGGCGCCATCCGCCTCGGCCAGCAGTTGCCCGAGGTCAACGCGGTGGTCACCATCGTCATCCTGCTGACGCTCATCCCGGTGGTCCTCGCCGCCAGGCTCGCGGGCGCCGGGGCGCTGAGCCGCTCCGGCGGCAACAGAGGCTGACCCGCCTGCCGCACCTTAACCGGAACTTTGCCCATTTCTCCCCTAAGTGTCCCGCCCCCACCCGAATGCCTCGCCCGCCGCGGTCACCGGGCAAGCAAGGTGCCGCCGTCGCCTCCGGCGAGGCGGCGGGTGACGCACGCCTCCTGCCCGCCGGCGCGGGCGCGGCACCCGGCCCGGCGCCGCATCGCTAGGCTTGTCTTGAACTAAGGAGGGCGGAAGAGTCGTGTACCGCTGGCAGGGCCTGGATGAGGTGCCCGCAGGATGGGGCGAGTCGGTCGTCACGATCGGCGTGTTCGATGGCGTGCACCGTGGCCATCAGCGCATCGTCGCCCGTGCCGCCGAGATCGCGGCGGAACGAGGGCTGCCTGTCGTGGCGATCACCTTCGACCCGCACCCGGACGAGGTGATCAGGCCGGGCAGCCACCCGCCGTTCCTGTGCTCGGCCCGCCGCCGCGCCGAGCTGCTCGGCGGCCTCGGCGTCGACGCGGTGTGCGTTCTCCCCTTCACCCTGGACTTCTCCAGGCTCGACCCCGACGAGTTCGTCCGCCAGGTGCTCGTCGAGCGGCTGCACGCCGGGTCGGTCGTGGTGGGGGAGGACTTCCGCTTCGGCCACAAGGCGACGGGCGACGTCGCGCTGCTCGACAGGCTCGGCGAGAAGTACGAGTACACGACGGAGGGGCTGCCGCTGCTCGTGCTCGACGGCATGACGATCTCCTCCACGGCCATCAGGACGCTGCTCTCGGCCGGCGACGTGACGGAGGCGTCGAAGCTGCTCGGCCGCCCGCACCGCGTCGAGGGCGTGGTGGTCCGCGGTCATCAGCGGGGCCGCCAGCTCGGCTTCCCGACCGCGAACGTGGAGTCGCCGCCGCACACCGCGATTCCCGCGGACGGGATCTACGCGGGCTGGCTTGCCACCCTGGACGAGGCGGGCCACGAGACGAGCCGCTGGCCCGCCGCGATCTCGATCGGCTCTAACCCCACATTCGACGGCCAGGTTCGCACGGTCGAGGCCTACGCACTCGACCGCACCGATCTCGACCTCTACGGACTGCACGCCGCGATCGACTTCGCCGTCCGGCTGCGCGGCACCCTCCGCTTCGAGTCCATCGACGCCCTCGTCGACCAAATGCACAAGGACGTCGATCAAGCACGCGACATCTGCGCCGCCCAATAGCCGCCAATTTGCGCAACACATTGCCATTGGCAATACATTGCCGCAGGTTACAGACATTTTTAGCGATTTTCTTCGCATTATGCGGGAATTGATCTTCATGGCTCGCTAGCGTGATTTGCATGTCACGAAGAGCGCGTCTCGGTCGTCGAGAAAGATGTGACGGCCCTGCACGCATACGCACAGCGCGCCCACGCCGAAGCTAGGCCGCGTCGAGGACCGCCTCGACGGCATCGAGGTCACGCTGCAGGATCAAGGGGAACTGCTCAGGCAGATCCTTGCCAAGGTCGCCTGACCGCACGTCTGGTAAGCCGAGAACCCGGCTTCGGTCCGGTGGGAGCGGACGCGGAGCCGGCCCCTTTCTGGGCTCGGTCAGAGTCCCCGCTACTGCATGGTAGGGTGAAACGCTACCGGTAACATGCCGGTCGGGACTGGCTGCACCCTCATCGCGGCCGTCTCCTACGGGGAATCGAATTCTTTCATTTTTAAGGAGCCACGTGCCGCTCGAAGCCGAAGTTAAGAAGCAGATCTTTGCGGAGTACGCGATCAATGAGGGTGACACCGGTTCGCCGGAGGTCCAGATCGCGCTCATGACCCGCAGGATCAACGACCTGAACGAGCACCTCAAGGTGCATCAGCACGACCACCACAGCCGCCGCGGCCTGCTGCTGCTCGTCGGCCGCCGCCGTCGCCTGCTCGGCTACCTGCGCAACACCGACATCACTCGGTACCGCACGCTGATCGAGCGCCTCGGCCTGCGCCGCTAGCCCAGGCCCACACGGAGTCTGGCGTGGTCCCCCGGCGCGAGGAGCCCCGGGCGTGACACGCTGGACCTGGTGATACCCGGGCCGGTACTGTGGGGTCTGGCCCGGGTGATAACAGAATACGAGCGACAACTCACATCCCGTAGCCCCCGGCCCAAGCGCCTGGGCCGGTCCTCGGTAGTGGTCCCCGGGTTCCAGGACAGCTTGTCGTCACGGCGTATCGCCGGCGGCAGCACTGTCCCCGAGGACTTCGATCGAAGACCGGCCGGCGCACTCGCTTGAAGGCAAGCGGGTGCGCCAGAGCTGACCACGGCATGGCGGCGGGTGGGTGCGGGATCTACCGCAAGGAGGTCTCACCCGTGAAGGGTGTGAAAAGCGCCGAAGCCGTTATTGACAACGGCGAGTTTGGCGTACGCAAAATCAGGTTTGAAACCGGCCGTCTGGCTCGCCAGGCGTCCGGCTCCGCTCTCGTCGTCCTCGATGAGGAGACCGTCGTCCTGTCGGCGACTTCCGCGTCCAAGCAGCCGCGGGAAGGTCTCGACTTCTTCCCGCTGACCGTGGACGTCGAGGAGCGCATGTACGCGGCCGGGCGCATTCCCGGCTCGTTCTTCCGCCGCGAGGGCCGCCCGTCCGAGGACGCGATCCTCACCTGCCGGCTCATCGACCGCCCACTGCGCCCGTCCTTCGTCAAGGGCCTGCGCAACGAGATCCAGATCGTGGAGACGGTCCTCGCGCTGCACCCCGAGCACCTGTACGACGTGGTGGCGATCAACGCCGCATCCATGTCCACCCAGCTCGCGGGCCTGCCGTTCGCCGGCCCTATCGGCGGGGTCCGGGTCGCGCTGATCAAGGACCAGTGGGTCGCGTTCCCGACGCATCCCCAGCTTGAGCTCGCGACGTTCGACATGGTGGTCGCCGGCCGGATGCTCGAGGACGGCGACGTCGCGATCATGATGGTCGAGGCGGAGTCCACGCCGCAGACGCTCAAGCTGCTCGCCGACGCCGAGAACACCGGCGCGGTCGCTCCCGACGAGGAGACGGTCGCCGAGGGGCTCGAGGCCGCCAAGCCGTTCATCGCCGCGCTCTGCGAGGCGCAGCGGATCCTCGCCGCCGCGGCGGTCGAGTCCGGTCTCGCCCCGGCGAACACCACGCAGTTCCCCGTCTTCGTCGACTACGAGGAAGACGTATTCGAGGCGGTCGCCGGCGCGGTGTCCGACGAGCTCGGCAAGGCGCTGACCATCGCGGGCAAGCAGGAGCGCGCCGCCGAGGAGGACCGGGTCAAGGCCCTCGCGCAGGAGCGGCTCGCGGGCAAGTTCGAGGGGCGCGAGAAGGAGATCAGCGCGGCCCTTCGCTCGCTGACCAAGAAGCTGGTCCGCAAGCGGGTCGTCAACGACGGTCTCCGCATCGACGGCCGCGGGCTGACCGACATCCGGCCGCTGGCGGCCGAGGTCGGCGTGCTGCCCCGGGTGCACGGCTCGGCGCTGTTCGAGCGCGGCGAGACCCAGATCCTCGGGGTCACCACGCTGAACATGCTCCGCATGGAGCAGATGATCGACACGCTCAACCCCGATCGCACCAAGCGCTACATGCACAACTACAACATGCCGCCGTACTCCACCGGTGAGACCGGCCGCGTGGGCTCGCCGAAGCGCCGCGAAATCGGCCACGGCGCGCTCGCCGAGCGGGCGATCCTTCCGGTGCTGCCGACCCGCGAGGAGTTCCCCTACGCGATCCGGCAGGTGTCCGAGGCGATCAGCTCCAACGGCTCGACCTCGATGGGCTCGGTCTGCGCCTCGACGCTCGCCCTGCTCAGCGCCGGCGTGCCGCTCAAGGGCATGGTCTCTGGCATCGCGATGGGCCTGATCTATGAGGGCGGTCAGTACGTGACGCTGACCGACATCCTCGGTGCCGAGGACGCGTTCGGTGACATGGACTTCAAGGTGGCGGGCACCGAGCAGGTCATTACCGCGCTCCAGCTCGACACCAAGCTCGACGGCATCCCTGCCTCGGTCCTGGCGGGCGCGCTCAAGCAGGCGCGCGGCGCCCGGATGACGATCCTCGGCGTGATGCGAGATGCGATCAGCGAGCCGGCCGAGATGTCGCCCTACGCGCCAAGGATCATCACCATCAAGGTCCCGGTGGACAAGATCGGCGAGGTCATCGGCCCGAAGGGCAAGATGATCAACTCGATCCAGGACGACACCGGCGCCGAGATCACGATCGAGGACGACGGCACGATCTACATCGGCGCCACCGACGGTCCGTCCGCCGACGCGGCCAGGGACGTCATCAACGCGATCGCGAACCCGCACATGCCCGAGATCGGCGAGCGCTTCCTCGGCACCGTCGTGAAGACGACGACGTTCGGCGCGTTCCTCTCACTGCTGCCAGGCAAGGACGGCCTGCTGCACGTCACGCAGATCCGCAAGCTGCACGGCGGGCGGCGGATCGAGAACGTCGAGGACGTCATCCACGTGGGCGACAAGATCCAGGTGGAGATCCGCGAGATCGACGACCGCGGCAAGCTCTCGCTCGTCCCCGTCGAGGTGATCGAGCGCGAGGCGGCCGGAGAAGACCTCGGCGGCGGCGAGGACGACCGGCCCCGCGAAGACCGTGGTCCGCGTCGCGACAGGAACGACCGTGACCGCGGTGACCGGGACGGCGGCGGCCGGACCAGGCAGCGTTCGCGCGGCGGGCACCGCGACTAGATGATGGATTCTGCTGAGTCGACCGTGCGCAGGACCGTCCTTGCTGGCGGCCTGCGCGTGGTCACCGAATTCCTCCCCTCCGTGCGGTCGGTCGCGCTCGGCATCTGGGTAGGCGTGGGCTCGCGTGACGAGGACACCTCGCACGCGGGCGCCACCCACTACCTTGAGCACCTGCTGTTCAAGGGGACGCACAAGCGGACGGCCCTGGAGATCTCCTCGGAGATGGACGCGGTCGGCGGCGAGATGAACGCGTTCACCGCCAAGGAGTACACGTGCTACTACGCGCGGGTGCTCGACGCGGACCTGCCGCTGGCGATCGACGTGCTGTCCGACATGGTGACGTCCTCGCTCATCGAGCCGAAGGACGTCGACGCCGAGCGCAACGTCGTGCTCGAAGAGATCGCGATGAACGAGGACGACCCGGCGGACTCGGTGCACGAGGCGTTCACCGGGCGGCTGTTCGGCGACACGCCGCTCGGCCGGCCGATCCTCGGCACGGTGGACTCGATCAACGCGATCACCAGAGAGCTGATCTTCGAGCATTACCGCGCCAAGTACACCCCGCCGCACCTTGTCATCTCGGCGGCGGGCAACCTGGACCACGACACCCTGGTCGGCTACGTCCAGGCGGCGTTCGGCCCGGTTCTCGCCGAGTTCGGCGGCGCCGAGCCGGCCGCGCCCAGGCTGCGCGGCTCTGGCGGCCTGTGGGACGGCTACGGCCCGGCGGCCGGGTCCGGCGTGACCCTGGTGTCCCGGCCGATCGAGCAGGCCAACCTGGTGCTCGGCTGTGAGGGCCTGTCCCGCACGGACGACCGGCGGTTCGCGCTCGGCGTGCTCAACGCGGCACTCGGCGGCGGCATGTCGTCGCGCCTCTTCCAGGAGGTGCGCGAGAAGCGGGGCCTGGCCTACTCGGTCTACAGCTTCGCGTCGCAGCACGCGGACAGCGGCCTGTGGGGCATCTACGCGGGCTGTCTGCCGTCCAAGGCCGACGAGGTGCTGTCGATCTGCACCGCCGAAGTGGCCAAGGTCGTTGAGACCGGACTGACGGACGCGGAACTCGACCGCGGCAAGGGCCAGGTCCGCGGCGGCATCGTGCTCGGCCTCGAGGACCCGTCATCCCGGATGACCCGCCTCGGCAAGGCCGAGCTCGTCTACCCGGGCCTCGAGCCTGTCGAGGAGATCCTCACGGCCATCGACGCGGTGTCGCACGACGACATCCGCGCGATCGCCGCGGAGATCCTGACCAAGCCCAAGGTCCTGGCCGTCGTCGGCCCCTTCGAGGACGAGGCGCCCTTCCAGGCTGCCCTGTTATCTCCCGGGGGGACGACCCCCGTACCCCCCGATGTCTTGACTGGCGCGCCCGATGGCAAAAACCGCCATCGTATCGGGCGCGCCAGTCAAGACCAAGGCCTTGGAGTGGCTCCGTATCCCCGGGCGCCGGCTAGTCGAGGCCTAGGAGCGGCTCGATGCCGACGGTGAGGCCGGCCGGCAGCGAGGCGACGCCGCGCACCGCGAGCAGCACGCCAGGCATGAACGAGGCGCGGTCGAGTGAGTCGTGCCTGATGGTCAGGGTTTCCCCGTGCCCGCCGAACAGCACCTCCTGGTGCGCGACAAGGCCGGCCACCCGCACCGAGTGGACGTGCACGTCGTCGACCGTGGTACCCCGCGCGCCCGGCAGTTCCTGCTTGGTCGCGTCGGGGGAGGCGCCGAGGCCCGCCTTGGCGCGCGCCTCGCCGATTACCGAGGCGGTGCGCAGCGCAGTGCCTGACGGCGCGTCCATCTTGTTCGCGTGGTGCAGCTCGATGATCTCGGCCGAGTCGAAGAACCGCGCGGCCTGGGCCGCGAAGCGCATCATCAGCACCGCGCCCACGGAGAAGTTCGGCGCGATGAGCACCCGGCCGCCGGGTGCCGCGGCCAGCCAGGAGCGGACCTCCGCCAGCCGGTCGTCGCCGAAGCCCGAGGTGCCGACGACGACAGTCACCCCGTGCTCGATACACCAGCGCAGGTTGTCCATCACCGCGGCGACGTGCGTGAAGTCCACCACGACATCGCAGCCGAGCAGCGGGTCGAGCGGGTCGCCCTGGTCCACCTGCGCGACGAGTTCGGTGTCCGGCGCCTCCTGCACGGTCTCGCAGACGGTGCGCCCCATTCGCCCTCTGGCGCCAAGGACTCCCACCTTGATCATTACGCCTCCCGTGCCGTTGCCGTAAGCCTCGCCTGCCAACCGCAGGATTCTACGCCGCAAGGCCCAGCGTCGGACCGGGCACGTACGCTGGCAGACATGTGTCGCTCCATTAAGACCCTGCGCCCGCCGTACACCGAGGCGGTGACCGACACGGACATGCGCGCCGCGGCGCTGCAGTACGTCCGCAAGATCAGCGGCTTCCGTGCCCCGGCCGCCAAGAACGCCGCGGCGTTCGACGCCGCCGTGGAGGAGATCGCGGCAAGCACCGCCCGCCTGCTTGCCGCGCTGGAAGTGCGCCCGCCAGCCAAGACCAGCGCCTGATCCCAGAACGCCCAGGTTACTATCCGTAGCAGGCGTGGTATTCATCCGCTACGGGTAGTAGCTCCGTATGCGGCTGATCCTCAACGTAATCTGGCTGGTGCTCTGCGGCTGGTGGATGGCGATCGCGTACGTCATCGCCGGGGTCATCTGCGCCATCCTGATCATCACCATCCCGTTCGCGATCGCGTCGTTCCGTATCGCGTCCTACGTGATCTGGCCATTCGGCCGGTCCATCACGAGGCGCCGTGACGCCGGGGTGGCGTCGGTCATCGGCAACATCATCTGGATAATCCTGCTCGGCTGGTGGCTGGCGATCGGTCACCTGACCTCCGGCATCGCCCTGTGCATCACGATCATCGGCATCCCCCTGGGCCTGGCCAACTTCAAGATGATCCCGATCTCACTGGTCCCGCTCGGCGTCCGGATCGTGCCGTCGGACGAGCTGTACCCGGGCTACGGGGCGGGGCGCTCAAGCGATACCTACGCGTGAGCTTCTTGGCCCCACGCCGAGCATGCCGCGCAGTAGCCTATGGCCATGGAGGAGACAGAGAGCCGCGTCGAGGTATACGTCACCACCGACACCTCGCAGGCCCCGCACAAAGCGGGCGAGCCGAAGCTCTACGTGATGTACGACGCCGCCAAGCCGGAAGCGGGCAAGCTGTACTTCACCGAGGCCGAGTGGGACGCGTTCGTGCTCGGCGTCAAGGACGGCGAGTTCGACCTGGACGAGGACGGCAACCTGCCGCTGCTGCCCGCCGGCGAGTAGACGCGCCGGCCTGACCGGGCCAGCGGAGCACGGAGATCCACCGCGTACCTAGCGTCTGGTATCGCCCGGTTCGTAACGGTTACCCTTTTGGTATGTCTCCACGGGCGCGCAGGCCAGTGCTTGACTCCTCGCGTTTCGGACGTACCCCGGTGATTTTCCTGCTCGGCCTTGCGGCCTGCTGCCTCATTGCCATCGTCGCGCTCGTGGCCGTGGTCTTGCAGCGCGGCCCGGCGCCCGCCCTGGTCGGCCTGCTGCTCGCGCTGCTGCCGTTCCCGCTGCTTGTCACGCTCATCCTGTACCTGGACAGGCTCGAGCCGGAGCCGAGGGCGCTGCTCGCGGCGATCTTCGGCACCGGCGCGGGCATCGCGGTCGTCACCGCACTGCTCGGCCGTGCGCTGCACACCGCCTCGATCACCACACCGGAACTCAGCCCCCACCCGAGCCTCACGGTCGCGGTCCCGGCCGGCGCGGCCATCGGCGGTGCGCTCGTCGCGGAGACGCTCAACGGTCTCGTGCTGCTCGCGCTGCTCGCCTCCCGGCGCACCGAGATCGACGGCGTGGAGGACGGCGTCGTCTACGGCTCCATGGTGGGTCTCGGCTTCGCCCTGGTAGCCAACGTCTACGGCTACTCCGTCGCGTGGGGCAACGGCGCCGGCGCGATCGCCGAGGAGTTCACCAGGCGCGGCCTCTTCGGCCCGGCGTTCCACGCGCTGTTCACCTCGCTGATCGGGCTCGGCGTGGCCTACGCCGCGACCCGTCCCGCGGTCACCGGCCGGTACCTGGCGATCGCCGCCGGCTGGGCCGCGGCGGTGGCGCTCGACGCGGTCTGGAATCACTCGGTGACCGCGGAAGGCACCGCGCTGCTCGCCACCTACGTCATCCTCGTGGGCGTGCTCATCGTGGTGATCACCGCCGTGGTCGCCGACAGGCAGCGAGTGATCAGGCTGATCACCAGCTTCCTGCCGGACTTCGAGCATCCCGAGGTGGTGACCGCGCAGGACATCCCGATGCTCGCCAACCTGCGAATGCGCCGGCTCGGCCGCCACTGGGCCAGGCTGAACCTCGGCCTCGACGGCAGGCGCGCGATGACCCAGTACCAGCTGGCCGCCACCGAGCTCGCCATGGCCTGCCGCCGCAAGAGCCTCGGGCAGACGAGTCACGATGTCTATGAACGGCACCGCGACGACTCACTGACCCTGATGCGCGACGCCGCGGCAGTCGTCCGCCGCCAGGAACACCTGTATCCGCCGCCGTGGCTCGCCCCTGACGACCGCTCGGTCTTCGTCAGCGACCCGGCGACGCGGGCCGGCCGGCCGGACGTCCCGGACGACGGGCCGGCCGGCCGCCCGACCTGGCCGCCAGACTGGGGCTAGCCGAAGAGGCTGGGCTAGCCGAAGAGCGCGGGCTGCACGTCGGCAGGCTCCCGGACGGCGACCGCGCCCTCGTGGCGCAGCAGCCATTCCTTCCGCTCGACACCCCAGCCGTAGCCGGTGAGCGAACCGTCTGAGCCGATCACCCGGTGGCACGGCACGATGATCGAGATCGGGTTGCGCCCGTTGGCGAGTCCCACCGCGCGGGACGCGACGAGCCGCTTGCCGAGTGCGAGCGCGATGTCGCCGTAGCTGACCGTCTCGCCATAGGCAATCTTCATCAGCTCGGCCCAGACGGCGAGCTGGAACGGGGTACCGCACGGCGCGAGCGGCACGTCGAACTCCCTGCGCGTCCCTGCGAAGTACTCTTCGAGCTGGCCGGCCACGGTCGGGAATGCGCCTGGACGTCGCTCCAAGCCGGCCGGAATCCGGTAGGAACGCTCTCCCGCGTCGAGCAGGTAGAGCCCGGCAAGCGCCCGCTCGTCCCCGGTAAGCAGCACCCGGCCCACGGGCGAGTCCACGATGTCGTACCACGTCGGCGCCGTCGGGCCGGCGGCCAGAAACTGTCCTGCCATGACACTTCCTCCTGAATGAATACCCTCGGCCCTAACTGGCGGCCCGCGACTCGGCCGCCGGGCTGGCCGGCGGCTCCTCGATGGCCCATAGGTGATGCACCGCGTATGAACGCCACGGATGCCACCGCGACGCCACGACGGACGCTGTCACACTGGGCACGGTCACGGGCGCGCCCGGGTCGGCCGCGAGCCCCCGCAGTGCCCGCGCCACCCCGACGTCTCCCTCTAGGAAAACATCCGGGTCTGACAAACCCCGCATCCTGATGTATCCGGCGGTCCAGGGCCCGATTCCCGGCAGCGCCAACAGCCGCGCTTCGACCTCCTCGCGGTCCGCGCCCGCGTCCACCCGGATGTCACCGCCCGCAAGCGAAGTAGCGAGAGTGGCAAGCGCCCGTGCACGCGACAGCGGCATCGGCAGCGTGCCCGGGTCGAGGCCAGCGATCGTCGCCGGGTCGGGGAAGACGTGCGTGAGACCCCACTCGGCGGCACCGAGATCAGCAAGGCCAGGGGGAAGCGGCGTGCCGTACAGCGCCGTGAGCCGCCCGCCGAGCCGCCGCGCGGCGGCCACCGACACCTGCTGGCCGAGCACCGCCCTGACTGCGATCTCGTCGCCGTCCACCGCGCCGATCGAGCGCCGGCCCGGGCATTTCGCGGCGAGCGGCCCGAGCAGCGGGTCCTCGTCGAAGAAACCGGAGATCGCTGCCGGGTCCGCGTCCAGGTCGAGCAGCCTCCGGCAGCGCTGCACGGCCGCGGTCACGTCCCGCAGATCGGAAAGCACCAGCGAGCAGTCCACCCAGCTCGCGCTTGGCACGTGGCGCAGCGAGAGCAGGCCGCAACCGTTCGGGAGTCTTATTGTCCTTCGGTACTCGCCGGGGGAGGCGACCTCGACGCCGGGAATGGCGCGCGCCGCGAGGAAGCCGAACATCCGGTCCAGGTCGATCGGCGGCCGGTACGGCAGGCGCAGCCGCAGCACCCCGGTCGCTCCGGCGTCGCCGGCCGGCTCGGGGACAACCCGGCGCCGGGTGGCCGCGACGGAAACGCCGCTGCGGGCGGCCCGCTCGCGAAGCGCGGTCGGCGGGATGTCGTAGACCTCGAGCATCGTCGCGTTGAACTGCCTGATCGAGGAGAACCCGGCCGCGAACGCGACGTCGCCCATCGGCAGGGCCGTCGTCTCCACCAGGATGCGTGCGGTCCGTGCCCGCTGCGCCCTGGCAAGCGCCAGCGGCCCAGCGCACACCTCGGCAGTCAGCACACGCCCGACCTGCCGCGGCGAGTAGCCGAGCCGGTCGGCGAGCCCGTCGACGCCGGCCCGGTCCACCACCCCGTCCGCGATCAGCCGCATGGCGCGCCCGGCGACGTCGGAGCGGATGTTCCACTCCGGGGAGCCGGGGGAGGCGTCGGGCCTGCATCGCTTGCAAGCGCGGAACCCGGCCTGCTGCGCCGCGGCCGCCGTCGGGTAGAACACGACGTTGGCACGTTTGGGAGTGATCGCGGGACACGACGGCCGGCAGTAGATGCCGGTGGTCTTGACCGCGGTGAAGAACACCCCGTCGAACCGCGCATCCCGGCTGCTCGCCGCCGTATACCGTTGCTCGTCGTCCATCACGTCCCCCACTTAACCACCCGTACTGGACCGGCACTAGCGGAAATCGGACATGAACAGTGTGGTGACGTCAACCCCCATACCGGGACGGCGCGCGCATACTACGCTGACCGCTGTGACACGTCGCCTCGCCCGCCCCGCACACTGGCTGGCCATCGCCGCGATCGCCATCGTCCTCGCCGCCACCGCGACCGGCACCATCTCCGCGCACGCGGTTGCCACCGCGACGCGGACGGCGCTCATCGTGCAGCCGCAGTCCGCCGCCGCGATGACCGCGGCGACCGCGCTGCCGCTCAAGGGCAAGATCGTCGGCATCGACCCCGGGCACAACGGCCTCAACAAGGACTACCCCGCCTACCTCGCACAGCAGGTGTGGAACGGCAGGGAGTGGGAGGACTGCGACACCACGGGCACGCAGACGGACTGGGCGCACACCTTCACCGAGGCGCTGTTCAACTGGCACGTCGCGAGCTACCTCAAGGCCGACCTAGTCAAGGACGGCGCCAAGGTCGTCATGACCAGGCCGAGCAACAAGGGTCACGGCCCCTGCGTGAACAAGCGCTCGTTCATCATCAACGGCGCGCACGCCAACGTCGCCGTCGACATCCACGCGGACGGCGCCTACTGCGCGGGCTGCCGCGGCTTCGCGCTGCTTGAACCAGTCGCCGACGGCCCGAACGACAAGGTGATCCACTCGTCGCGCACGTTCGGCGCCGACATCAAGGGGGCCATGCTCGCCGTGAAGAAGATGCCGGTCAGCAACTACGACGGCACCAACGGCGTCAGTTACCGCGACGACCTGGCCGGCCTGAACCTCACCAAGGTCCCGAAGATCCTCATCGAGGTCGGCAACATGAAGAACGCCACCGATGCCCGGCTGCTTGCGTCCGCCACGTTTCAGCAGCAGGTCGCCCGCGCCCTTCTCAACGCGATCATCAAGTTTCTGAAGTAACGGCGGGCGGCTAGGCGCGCCAGAAGTCGTACGGGTCGCGGCCCGGGCGGAAGCCGGCCGCCTCGACGACGTCGACCGCCAGCTTGAAGCGGTCGCCGACGCGGTTGGGCAGGTGGGCGTCGCTGCCGAAGGAGACGGCGGTCCCGCCCTCTTCCCGCCACCAGCGAACCAGGTCGACCGAGGCGAGCGGCGTCTTCGTGTTGATCTCGAGCACCCGTCCGGTGGCGGCGAGTGCGCGAAGCACCGTGCGGTACTCCTCCTCGAACGGCTGCTCACGAAACAGGTGCGCGCCCCGCGGCCAGTAACGGCGCGGGAAGTCCAGGTGGGCGAGCACCTGAAACAGGTCACTGCCGTCGATAAGCGCGACCATTTCGGTGAAGTAGTAGCGCATCGCGTCGGCGTCGGACATGGGGCCGAAGAGCGCGTCCGCCGAGATGAGCCTGCCCCGGTACGGCACCGCGTGCAGCGAGCCGAGAATCCGGTCGAAGTCGTGACTGCCCACGATCGCGCCCGCGCTCGCGCCGAACAGGTGCGACTCACCCGCTTCCACTCCCGACAGAATCCGCAGGCCGGGAAAGCGCTCTCGGCATTCTGCGATGCACGCCAGGTATCCCTCGGCGTCAAGCGGCTTGATCCTGCTCCACCAGCGGTGGTCGGTGGCGACATCGTGGATGGCGTCGCCCGGGCCGCCGCTGGTGAACTCCAGGTGCTCAGTGAACGCGATGGCCGGCAGTCCGACGGCCACGGCCTGCTCGCAACTGCGGACCATCGAGGCGCCCGCAGACGTGTCGTAGGACCATTCGGTATGCACATGATTGTCCGCAGGCAGCACCCGGCCATTGTATTTGCGGTGGGATGACCGCCCGCACCCGCCGGCTACCAGCGCTCGTCGCGCTGCCTGGCCGAGGTGATGACGTAGATCTCGCCGGTCTGCCGCGCGCCCTGCGGAATCGGCCCGTTGCCCTGGTGCGAAGCCTGGTCTTGCCCGCCAGGCAGAAGCGCCACCTGCCCCGTGCGCTTACCCGACTTGGTCAGCCGGCCCCAGCGCTCTTCCCACTCGGCGACGTCGCCCCCGCAGGCGTTGACGTAGGCGATGAGCACCGGCAGCGTGGGCAGCCGCAGGCCGCCGGCGGCCGAGGCCAGGGTGCGCATGGTGTAGTGCGACTTCTCCGCCATGTCCGGGTAGTCGAGCCCGACCTTCGAGCGGAGCATGCGCAGGTCGCGGGCGAACGCGGCGACGTTGTCGTTCTCAATCGCGGCGATTGGTGCCTTCGGCCCGGGCGGCGGGTCAGGCAGTGCGCTGTCACGCTGCCTGATGACCGGACTGCCTGCCCGCCCGAAGCCGCCGGAGTTACGCAGGCCGGCGTCCTGTGCCCCCTGATAGGGCTGGCCCTGGTGCGGCTGGCCAGGGTACGGCTGCTGTCCCTGACTGGGCCACCCGGGCCCGGGCGGACCGCTAGCGGCCTGCCAGGAACCCGTGTTCCTGGCCCCCTGGCCGTACTGGCCCTGGGCCCCGCCGTATCCCTGATCGGGTCCTGCGGCTTGCCAGGAGCCGGTGTTACGGCCGGCGTGCCCCTGGCCCGGCGCCCAGCCCTGAGCCTGCTCGGCCCCGGCCGCCTGCCAGGAGCCAGCGTCTCGGGGCACGCCACCGAACTGCCCGGGACCCGACGCCTGCCAGCCGCCCGTCATTCGCGTGTCGGGACCGTACGCTCCGGGGGCAGCCTGCCAGGAGCCGGTGTTCCTGGGGTTGCCGCTGGGATATCCCGGACCCGGTGTCCATGCCTGACCCGCGGCAGGGCCAGCGGCCTGCCATGATCCGGTGTTTCTCGGGTTAGCGCCGGGGTGGGACGGACCTGGTGTCCAGACCTGGCCGGCTGCCGGGCCCGTGGCCTGCCACGACCCGGTGTTCCGCTGATTCGGGCCGGGGTGCGCCGCACCGGGCGTCCAGCCCTGTCCCTGGTCAGGCCCGGCGGCCTGCCAGGATCCGGTGTTACGCGGAGGCTGCCCGAACTGCCCGGCCGCCTGCTGGCCGTCGTACTGCCCGTTTCCGTACTGCTGGCCTGCGCTGTACTGCTGCTGCCCGGCGCCGTGCTGGCCCGCGTGGTAGGGAGCCTGCCCGGCCGCGGCGCCGTACGGCTGTCCCTGGCCGAACCAGGCCTGACCTGCCGCTCCGTACCCGGCCGGGTACGGAGCCTGTCCGTAGTCGTTGCCATGGTCTGGGTACGGCTGCCCGGAACCCGGTGACGCGAAGCCCTGCTGGCCGAACCCCGGTTGCCGGTAGCCCTGCTGTCCCGCCGACCACGCCTGCTCCTGGCCTGGTCGCGGCGCCTGGCCCCGGCCCTGCCAGCCGGGAGCGAACTGCCCCGCCTGGTACTGCCCCTGACCGGGCATGCCGCCCTGAGCTTGGCTCGGCCCTTGCCCGCCCGCGCTGCCGCCCCGGCCTGAAGGCATCGGTCCCGGCTGCCCCGCCTGCCCGGCGCCTGCCCACTGCTGGACGTCCGGGTACCCGGACGTCCCCGCCCATCCTGGCGCGGGGTTCTGCCTGCCAGGACCGTGTCCCTGACCGGGATAGCCGGCCTCCTGCGGCCTCTGCCCCTGCCCAGCCGGCGGATATGGCCGCGCCTGCTGGCCCTGGGGGTCGTAGTACCCGGCGTCGCGCGGGCCGCGCGCGGAACCCGGACGTTGCTGACCAGGCGGCGCCTGCCGGGGGCGCGGTCCCGCCGGGCGCGGGCGTGGACGGCCCACGCCGGGCATGGCGTCCGCGGGACGCTGCCAGGGCCGGTCGGCCGATCCTGGGTCCTGCGTCGCCTGGCGGGCGCCCCGTGACGGGGAACCTGGCCTGGGCGGGGCGCCGCGCTCCGGTCGCGGTCGCGGTCGCGGTGGACCAGGCGGCTGGTCGGCGGGCCGCGGGCGCTCGCGGCCTCCCGCATAGCCCTGGTATCCGGGATCGACGGGGTAGGCGCTCGCCTCCAGGTAGGAGTCACGCTGGTATGCGTCGCGAGCGAAGGCAGCGTCACCTGGCCGGCCGAACGTGCCTCTGCCGGGCCCGCTGCCCTGACGATTCACCCGGCACCTCCTGGTCCCAGCGTGTGGCGCTCGCCATCCACCCAAACGAGTGTAGGGCGGACAAGTCGCCACGACAGGTCCGACGAGTAATTGCTGCTCGTTCGACGCTGTTTAATCTCGGCGGCCAGCGGCCTCGCCATGTGCGGATGCTTGCGCGGGGGGCTACTCTGTGGTTAGGGGCACGAGCGATTTGCCCGCGCCATAGGGTTTTGCGGCGCGTGAGCGTCGTGACGGGACTTTCCCCCGCGGAGCGGCCATGGTGGCTTGGATCGTCTGGCTGATCGTGGCGGCCGTGCTCGGCGTCGCCGAGCTGGTCACGTTCACGTTCGCGCTCGGCCTCATCGCGATCGGCGCGTGCGTAGCGGCCGCCGTTGCGGCCGTCGACCTCGGCCTGCCGTTGCAGTTGCTCGCGTTCGTCGTCGCCTCCACGGCGGGACTCGGCCTCGTCCTCCCCGTCGCCCGCCGGCACGTGCGGCAGGCGCCGCTGCTCAAGACGGGGCCCGCCGCGCTTGTCGGCCGCCCGGCCCGCGTACTCGAAGAGGTCACTGGATACAGCGGCCGAGTGCGCATCGGCGGCGAGGAATGGTCGGCCCGCTCCTACGACGAGTCGCTGGTCATCCCCGTCGGCCACACTGTCGATGTCATGCAGATCGAGGGCGCTACGGCCCTTGTTTACCCTAGGGAGTAGCCATGGTCACCGCAGAAATCATCATTGCGGCGGTGGTCGCCCTGATCGTCCTGCTCACAGTGGTGCGGTCGGTGCGCATCATTCCTCAAGCGCGAGCCAGGAACGTCGAGCGGTTCGGCCGGTACCGCAAGACCCTTGAGCCGGGGCTGAACTTCATCGTGCCCTTCGTTGACCGGGTCAAGGCGTCGATCGACCTGCGCGAACAGGTCGTCTCGTTCATGGGGCAGCCGGTCATCACCGAGGACAACTTGTCCGTCCAGATCGACACGGTGCTGTTCTTCCAGGTCACCGACCCACGGGCGGCGGACTACGAGATCGTTAACTACATCCAGGCGATCGAGCAGATCACCGCGACCATGCTGCGTTCGGTCATCGGCTCGATGGACCTTGAGCAGACGCTCACCTCGCGGGACAAGATCAACACGCTGCTGCGCGGCGTGCTCGACGACGCGTCCGGCAAGTGGGGCATCCGGGTCACCCGGGTGGAGATCAAGGCGATCGACCCGCCGAAGTCCGTGAAGGACGCGATGGAGAAGCAGATGCGCGCCGAGCGCGAGAAGCGCGCCGCCATCCTGAACGCAGAGGGGCAACGGCAGTCGCAGATCCTCACCGCGGAAGGCGACAGGCAGAGCAAGATCCTGCGTGCCGAGGGCGACAAGCAGGCGGCGATCCTCCGCGCGGAGGGCGAGGCGCTGGCCATCACCCAGGTATTCGAGTCGATCCACCGCAACGACCCGGACCCGAAGCTGCTCGCCTACCAGTACCTGCAGACGCTGCCGCAGCTCGCGAACGGCGCGGGCAACACGTTCTGGGTGATCCCGAGCGAGGTGACGTCGGCGCTCAAGGCGGTGACCTCGGCATTCACCGGCGGCGAGGCCGCGCAGGCAGGTGCGGCCGGGCCGGCGAGACAGGGCGACCAGCCGGCCAGCGCCGTGCCTCCGGCCCCCGCGCCGCAGCAGGTGCCGTCGCCGGAGGTGCAGGCGGCGATCCCATGGCAGGCAAGCCCGCAGGAACTCGGCGCGCAACTGGAGGAGCAGCCCGCGCCGCACCCGGAACTCACGCTTGACACCGACCCCGCCATCGGCGCGGGCGTCACGCAGGTCAGCCCGCCGAACGGCAACGGCAGCGGCCCCGCGTCAGGCGAAGATCGCTAGCACCACCGCGAGCACGCAGACCAGCACGACCGCGACCATCAGGGTGCGCGCCCGCGATCCAGGGCGCGCCACTCCTGTTGGCTCGCCAAAGGCGTCCGCACCGCGGGCCCAGGCCGACTGACGGATGACGGGTTGCGTCCCGCCACCCGTCGGTGCGGCCGCATCAGTGGCAGTCGGGGACACGCGAGGGTCGTCGTTGCCGATCGCGGGCCACGCGGCGGACACGCGGATGGGGTCCCACCCCTTAGGCCTGTCGTCCGTCTCACGCTCAGCTGGCCCGGCCGTCGAGTCGGCCGTCAAGGCGTCCGCCTGAGTGACCAGTGGGTCGTCAGCCGGAGTAACCGGCGTAAACGAGGTAAACGGCGAGAAATCAGCCGAGCCGACCACCGGGTTGTCGGCCGGGCCCGCCGCGAAGGCGTCGCCTATCGACACCTCGGGCAGTGACACGTCGGGTAGCGGGACGTCGGGCAGCGGGACGTCGGGCAGCGGGACGTCGGGCAGCGGGACGTTGCCCAGCGACATCTCGGGCAGCGACACGTCGGCAGGCGGGATAACAGCCGACGAGGAGACAGCGGGTGCGTCATCGCCGGGATAGGCGGGCCGCGGCGGGATGGTAAGCGGCGCCGCGTCCATGCCGGGCTCGCCGACGGCCATTCCGTCGGCGACGCGGCCGAGCGCCGCGAGGATGACCGAGGGATCGGGAGCGTCCACGACCTGGGTCGCCGCCCCGATCCTGGCGCCCGCCGTGGCGGCGGCGGAATTGCCCGCGTGCCGCGAGGCGGAGACCGGCAGGGATGGCGTCCTCGTCAGCCGCCGCCACCGCTCCTCCCACTCCTCGGCGGTGCCGCCGCAGCCGCGGACGTACGCGGAAAGCACCGGCAGGTCAGGCAGCGTTGGCCCGGCCTCGGCCGCCTTGATGGTGTCGTACGGGAAATGCGCACGCGCCGCGAGCTCGGCATGACCGAGTCCGGCGCCGTCTCTGAGCTGGCGCAGCTCACGCAGGAATCGCGTGGTGTCGTCGCCGGCCGTTCCACGGCCCGCTACCTGCCATACATCAGCCTTATGGTGCTCCACCCAGGCACCCCTCCCCTGTGAATCCGACAGACGACAGGAATCCACGGCTCGTCCCGTCGGGGGCGCCGCTTCCAGCCAGGATTCAGATTCACCCGCAGGTTATCGCCTGGAATTGCGGCAGGCCCGGTAACCGCCAGCATTTAGGCCTGCAGATTTCGCCAGCCACCGCGACTTGCACCGTTTTGTGGCCATTGCCGCACCGCCCACGGCCGCCGCCGACGACAGTCCGGCCGCCCACCCGCCCGGAAGCCAGCTACACGTGAATGGCCAGGCCCACCGTGAAGGCCACACCGAACGCGAGCTGCAGCCGCCCCGTCTGCCCGAGCGTCGCGATCAGCCCGGGACCGGAAACCCCGCCGCGCACCGCCCGCACCGGCGCGATCGCGAGCGGCAGCGCAAGCAGCATCAGCAGCGCGAACGGCCGGTACACCGCGATCGCCGCGCCGAGCGCGAACGGCACGAGGAGGAACAGCAGGTAGGTCAGCCGCGCCCGCGAGTCCCCGATCCGCACCGCGAGCGTCCGCTTGCCCGAGGTCGCGTCGGACCCGATGTCCCGCAGGTTGTTGACCATCAGCAGCGCGCAAGACAGCAGCCCGGCGGGCACAGAAGCCGCGAGCCCGAGCCATGACGGCCGCCCCATCTGCACGTACGCGGTTCCCGCGACCGCCGCCACGCCGAAGAAGAGGAACACGGACACCTCGCCGAGCCCTCGGTACCCGTACGGGTGCGACCCCCCGGTGTAGAACCAGGCCGCGAGCACGCACAGCGCCCCCGCCGCCACGATCCACCAGGATGTCACCGCGGCGAGCGCCAGCCCCAGGCAGCAGGCGAGACCGAAGCAGCCGAACGCCGCGTACTTCACCGCGCGCGGCGACGCCGCACCGGAACCGACAAGCCGCATCGGCCCTGCCCGCCGCCCCGCCGCGTCGGTACCGCGCACGCCGTCGCTGTAATCGTTGGCGTAGTTCACGCCGATCTGCAGCGCCAGCGCCACAAGCAACGCGAGCAGCGCCCGCCACCACGAGAACGATCCGTACCCTGCCGCCACACCCGACCCGATGAGCACCGGCACCACAGCCGCCGGCAGCGTCCGCGGCCGCGTCCCTGCCACCCATTCCCGCGCACTAGCCACCGCCAGATCCTATGCGTCCCCGGGCCGACAGCTGAAACCCAAGCTCAGCCCCGCCACCGCGAGTCCGGCAGGCCTCACCACTCCGCCGCCACCGCTCCCACTGATCCCGAACGGGTGCGTGTTCCACCGCCCCCGTTACCCAGAGCCACTCCCGGCCAGACCTGCCAATGCATGTGAGTAAAACGGATTGGTCAGCTGGCCGCAGAAAGCCGGGTGTGCAGGCGTACCACGGGCACTCTTACTCCCATGTCGAGGCTGGCCGTGCTGCCGTCGGGCGCCCACCCGGCCGCCTCGAGGAAGGCGATCCGCGCGGAGTCGCCGGCCAGCGCCCAGGTGTACCCGGTGCTGAAGCCGTCCTCGGCGAAAGTGTCGGCGACCGCGTTCAGCAGCCGCTCGTCATGACCGGCAGTAGAGCACGCAGGCAGCACGTGCAATTCGTAAAGCTCGCCGTCGGTTCCCGGCCACAGGTCCTCGTCGGTGGCCGGCCCGGCCGCGGCGAACCCGAGTATCTCGGGTTCGCCCGGCTTGTCGATCGCCACGTGCACCCGGTGCCGCGAGGTGGGGGGAGCCCCGATCGCCGCCAGCCAGCGCTCGGTGAACTGGCCGAGCGCCTCATCGGAGGCGAGCTCAGCGATCACTGAATCGGGTACCAGGCCCGCGAACGTCGCCTGCCAGCTCGCGACCTGCACCCGGGCAAGCCCGTCGGCGTCCGCCTCTCGCGCCGCCCGGACGAATCCGCCAGTCGTCACGCGCCCGGCGTCTCCGGTGCGAGCCGCGCGAGCGCGGAGACGTCCCGCGACGCCCCGGTTGACGCCGAGGTGGCCAGCGCCGCGTACACCTGGAGCGCCGGGCTCACCGGCCGCTGCCGCGACTCGGGACGGTAGGACCCGAGCCTGGCGAGCAGCGCCTGCCGCCGTTCGGCGATCTCCGCGTCCGGCACGTCGAGCCGCAGTTCACGCCGCGGGATGTCGATCACGACCGTGTCGTTCTCCTGGACGAGCGCGATCACGCCGCCCGCGCCCGCCTCGGGGGACATGTGCCCGATCGACAGCCCGGAAGTCCCGCCGGAGAACCGCCCGTCGGTGATCAGCGCGCAGGCCCGGCCGAGGCCCTTCCCCTTGAGGAACGAGGTCGGGTACAGCATCTCCTGCATGCCAGGACCGCCGCGCGGACCCTCGTACCTGATGACGACGACATCCCCGGCCGCGACGCGTCCAGCGAGAATCCCGTCCACCGCGTCTTCCTGCGACTCGAACACCCGGGCCGGGCCGGAGAACGTCCACAGCTCCTCGGGCACGCCCGCCGTCTTCACCACCGCGCCGTCCGGGGCCAGGTTGCCGTACAGCATGCAAAGCCCGCCGTCGACGGTGTACGCGTGCTCGACATCGCGGATGCACCCGGCGGCCGGGTCCAGGTCGAGCGACTCCCAGCGCGCCGACTGGGAGTAGCCGTGCACGGTCCGCACTCCGCCAGGCGCGGCGTAATACAACTCCACTGCCTCCGGCAGGACTGACGGGGACCGCAGGTCCCAGTCGGACAGCGGCGACCCGTGCACCGAGTGCACCGTCTTGTTGAGCAGGCCGCCCCGGTCAAGCTCGCCGAGGATCGTGTAGATGCCGCCGGCCCGGTGCACGTCCTCCACGTGGTAGGACCCGTTCGGCGCCACCTTGCACAGGCACGGCACCCGCCGGGACAGCTCGTCGATCTCCTTGAGTCCGAAGTCGACGCCGGCCTCGCGCGCGGCCGCGAGCAGGTGCAAGATCGTGTTGGTCGACCCGCCCATGGCGATGTCGAGCGCCATCGCGTTCTCGAACGCGTCCCTGGTCGCGATCGACCGGGGCAGCACCGACTCGTCGTCTTCGTCGTAGTAGCGCTTTGCGAGCGACACCACGAGGGCGCCCGCCCGCTCGAACAGAGTGCGCCGCGCGGTGTGCGTGGCGAGCGTGGTGCCGTTGCCGGGCAGCGCGAGCCCGATCGCCTCGGCGAGGCAGTTCATCGAGTTGGCGGTGAACATCCCGGAGCAGGAGCCGCAGGTCGGGCAGGCCGCCTCCTCAAGCGCGTCAAGCTCGCTGTCCGACACCGACGGGTCCGCCGCGGCGACCATCGAGTCGATCAGGTCGAGCTTGCGCACCCCGGACCGGGCGGACGACGGGGAAACAGTCGCGACGACCTTGCCCGCCTCCATCGGCCCGCCGGAGACGAACACGGTCGGGATGTTCAGCCGCATGGCGGCGATCAGCATCCCCGGCGTGATCTTGTCGCAGTTGGAGATGCAGATCATCGCGTCCGCGCAGTGCGCGTTGACCATGTACTCGACCGAGTCGGCGATCAGCTCGCGTGACGGCAGCGAGTACAGCATGCCGCCATGCCCCATGGCGATGCCGTCGTCGACCGCGATCGTGTTGAACTCACGGGGAATCGCGCCAGCGGCGCGGACCGCGTCGGACACGATCCGCCCGACGTCCGCCAGGTGGACGTGACCCGGCACGAACTCGGTGAAGCTGTTGGCCACAGCCACGATCGGCTTGCCGAAGTCCGATGCGGCTACACCGGTCGCGCGCAGCAGCGCGCGCGCTCCCGCCATGTTCCGACCGTGCGTGACCGTGCGTGACCTCAACGGCGGCATCGCCGAACTCCCCTCACAGAAAGCTAATGGGGTATTCAGCCTACCGGGGTGCGGGTCATCGACGGTGCGACGTCCGGCAGCATGCGTGACGCCGTGTCATAGATCGTGCGGACCTGCTCGCGGGTGAGCGGCACCACGCCGTCCTTCGTCTTGCCGCGCCGCTTGAGGTACCGGCGCAGCGCGGTCCCGGTAAACACGTCCACGTTCCTGATCGTGGCGATCTCCCAGGGGATCTTCGGGCCGTAGATGGCGAGCGCGGCGCGGACCGGCACGTCATAGCCGAGCGCCGCGGACAGGATCTCACTGGCCTGCGACGCCTCCCACAGGGCGTGCTCGAGCCGCTCCTTCTGCGATTCGGGCCCGAGGTACAGCCGCTTGCCGTTCAGCGTGCGGACCGGCAGCTTGGCGTCCCACTTCTCCGAGTCGATCGCGTAGACACCGGACGGGCCGATGACCAGGTGGTCGATGAACTCCCTGCTGTCCGGGATGGGCCTGGCGTCGAGCGCGAAGTATCCCTCGCGCCGCAGCCTGGCGAGCTGCCTGCTCGTGTGCCTGCGCGCGCCGGGGTGGCTGGCGCCGTTCCGGTAGGACGCGGCGTTGCGGGAGCGGTAGATGGTGTCGACGATCCCGGCGAGGATCGCGAGCGTGAGCGCGATCTCCCAGCTCCTGGTGAGCGCCGCGAAGACCGCGCCGACGATGACCATGATGGTGGCGCGCAGCCGCCAGAACCGCAGCTGCACGTCGGGCGGCAAGTCGCGCATGCTCACCCGCGGCTCGCCGTCGTCCGCCTGCTCGCCTGCCCACGGCACTGACCTGAGCATCCCGAACGGGTTCCGCTTCCTCTCCTCCGCCCCGCCGTTCGCGGGAGCTGGGGGAGGAGCGATCGGCTGGTTCCACGTCGCGCCGGTCGCATCGGCGCGTCCCGGCTCTGGCGCGGGCTCGTGCCGCTCCGGCGGGCGCGGATGGAAGCGCGGCTGTCGCGGTGGCGGCGGTGCGTCCGACTCGTCGTCGGGGACGACGGTGGTCTTCACGCCGCCGAAGATCCCGAGCCCCTCGTCCGCGACCGGCTCGCGGACCGGCGGCACCGGGTCTTCCCGCGCGGGAAGATCGGTGATCTCGACGGGCATCGTGGCTGGAGCGGCGTCACTGGCCAGCTCGTCGGCAGTCCGGCTGTCGCCCGCCCTGGCGTGGGCGTAGCGGATCGGGCGCGGCCGCCTGACGGTCCTGCCGTCCTCGCCCGGCCCTTGGGCGACCGCGTACGTGGTGCCGCTAATCCCCGTGTTCTGCCCGCTGCCGGGGGGCGGCTCAGCGTCAGGTGCCGGCGTTACGGATGCCTGCACGCCGTTGTGCGGGTGCATACCGGGCTGCGCTGATGACCTGGAGTTCTTGATTCGGGGCCAAGCCATCCATCTCACCATCTCAGCGTACCGATTCGCCGCCGTGAGGCGGCGCTCTGTAATCGATGTGCCCTATATCTCGTCGATCAAAAGTGATCTAGGTCCCTTAATCGCACTGTAAATCGATCCGCGCGATCCGCATAGTGCTGTTTGTCCCCCGTTCCCCGCCGAAGTCCCGAACAATCACAGCTCGAGGCCAGTGTCAAGGCAAGCAAGGAATTCGCAGGTACCAGGCTCGCCGACATTCCTGATGGTGGCCCTCACCGGTGCTAACCGCAATCTCAAGAGCCATCGGCGATCGGCGATCGCAAACGATTCCCATCGATTAACACAGAACTCCGCCGTCACCACTGACGGCCGGCGGACCGTCATCAACGCCTGACGTTTTGCGCTATCGGCGAGGGCGGGGTTATTCAGCCCCTCGGCGGCCGCCGCGCCCGCGATCCAGGCGGATGGTTGCGGCAACCATCCGCCTATGGCCAGCCCCTGGCCGTATCGTTGCCGCAACCATACGGTCAGGGCGGCCGCAACCGGGGCGTCGCAGCGGCCCGCGGCCGCAGGGCGCAGCGAAGGCAATCGGACTTTCGTGATAGAACGTCCGGGATGTTGAAGCGTGTTTGGCCTGGCAGTGGCGGGCGAAGGTGGCGGGCGCGCCGGGTCGTGAACCTGGCAGGCGCAGTGGTCGTGTCGGCGCTGCTGCTCGGCGTCCTCGGGTTCGGCTACGGGGCGATCCCCGCGCTCGGGCCGGTGCTCGACCCGGGCCGCGGTGCCTGGACGTCGGCGACTGGCGGCCAGCCGGTTAGCTCGCAGTGGCTGCACGTGCCCGGTCTGGCCGGGCCGGTGACGGTCTCCTACACCAAGCAGGGCCTCGCGTCGATCTCCGCGGGCAGCACCCACGACGTCTTCCTCGCCCTCGGCTACGTGCATGCCAAGTTCCGGCTTTCCGAGCTCGACGCCGAGCGCCGCCTCGGCAAGGGCCGCCTCGCACAGCTCGCCGGCCCCAGCGACCTGTCAAGCGACGAGTTCGAGCTCCGCCTCGGCCTGCTGCGCACAGCGCGCAACGAGTGGGCGCGGACCACCGGGGCGTCTCGCGCCGCGCTTATCGCCTACTCCCAGGGCGTCAACGACGACATCGCCGAGGTCAGGGCCTCCGGCGACTGGCCCGCGCTGTTCTCGCTCTCCGGCCAGTACCCCCGCGACTGGACGCCGGTCGACAGCCTGGTCGTCCAGGGTGTGCTCACCCAGGAGCTCGACTACACGACCGGCCCGCTCGACATGGCGCTCATCGACAAGTCACTTGGCTCGGCGCACACCGCCGACTGGTTCCCCACCACGGCGGGAAACACCCAGACGCCCTATGACCCCGGGCCGTACGTCAAGCTCCCGCTCACCCCGGTGGCGCCGGACGCGGCCAGCTCCGTCCCCCTCGCAGTCACCACAGGAGCAGGCACCACAGGGGCAGGCACCACAGGAGCAGGCATCACGGGGGCAGGCACCACGCGGGCAGGCGGCTCGGCCGCGTCACTGACCGCGGCCGTCGCGCCGGCCGGCTCGCCAGGCGGCGGTGGAGGGGCCGGAGATGCCGGAACCCGTTCCGATGATTCCACGGCGGCGGGGGCGGCGAGCGTGCTCGCACAGCTCAGCCAGCTGCTGCCGACACAGACTCACCACTATCCGGACTCCAACGCGTGGGCCGCGAACGGGCCCGCGGTCAAGGGAGGCGGGGCGCTGCTCGGCGGCGACCCGCACCTGCCGCAGACGCTGCCCTCGGTCTGGTTCGAGGTGTCGCTGTCCGCGCCGGGGTACCAGGCGGCCGGGGTGAGCGTGCCGGGGATGCCCGGCGTGCTGCTCGGGCATAACAAGAACATCGCCTGGTCGCTGACGGACACCCAGAACTCCGCGACGTTCTACTACAAGGAGCAGGTGCGCGGCTCGCAGTACTACTGGCGCGGGGAGTGGCGGCCGCTCACCGTGGTGCACTACTCGATCCCGGTCCGCGGCGGCGCGACCAGGCAGCTCACCGTGCGGATCACCGACCACGGACCGATCATGAGCCAGGCGGGTCAGACGATGGCCGTGGACTGGATGGGCAACGTGCCGTCCGGTGACCTCGGCGCGCTGCTCGGTCTCAATACCGCGTCGAACTTCACGCAGTTCAAGACGGCGCTGGCCGGCTGGCACGCGCCGACGCAGAACTTCGTCTACGCGGACGCGGCGGGCAACATCGGCGTCTTCGCGCCCGGCTACTTTCCGCAGGTCCCGGCCGGCTGCCAGCCGTGGCTGCCGATGTCCGGGGCGGGCGGCTGCGACATCACCGGGGTCATCCCGGACCAGGCGGTGCCGCAGGCCTACGACCCGCCGTCGCACCTGATCGCGACCGACAACCAGCGGCCGGTCGGCGCCGACTACCCCTACTACGTCGGCACCGCCTACGACTTCTACGATCCCGGCTACCGTGCCGCGCACGCCTACGCAGCGCTGCGGGCGGCGGAGCCGCTCACCGCGGACTCGATCGCGAAGCTGCAGAACGACGTGACGGACCCGCTCGCGTCGCGGCTGCTTCCCGCGGTGACTAGCGCGCTGTCGTCGGCCGGCCTGTCTGGGGCGGATAAGGACGCGGCGGCGCTGCTGTCGTCGTGGCACGGCAGCACGGACCAGGGCTCGGCCGCCGCGTCGCTGTGGTGGACGTTCTGGAACGACTACCTGACCACCGTCTTCAACCCGTGGTGGAAGTCCGCCAAGGTGCCAGTGAGCAGGGACCGCATCGACCTGGCCGTCGGGCCGGGCATCGCGCCGCTGGCCGAGGACCTGGAGGCGTGGACTCTCGGCGACCAGTCCAACGCGGCGTTCGCCGGGCCGTCGGGGCACGGGCCGGGTTCCGCCCAGGCGGCCATCGCCGCCGCGTTCAAGACGACCGTGTCGCGCCTGTCGACGAAGCTCGGCGGCGAGCCGGCCAGCTGGACCTGGGGCAGGCTGCACAGCCGCTCGTTCCCGTCGATCACCGGCGCGGACGGGCTCGGCTACGGCCCCCGCCCGGCCGGCGGCGACCCGTACACCGAGGACGCCGCCGACGGCGGCCTCGACGCGAAAACCGGCCCGAGCTGGCGGATGATCGCCTCGCTCGGCCTCGGGTACCAGTGGACGGACGTCACCGGCCCGGTGTACCGGAGCGACGCCGCCTCCCTGGGCGCCACGAAGTTCACCGCCGACGCCCCGTACGTCTACGCGATCGGGGCGTACCCCGGCGGGCAGTCGGAGAACCCGGCCTCGCCCTGGTACGACAACCTGGTGCCGCTCTGGTGGGACGGCCAGTACCTCGCCATTCCGGATCCCGGCAGCACCGCCGGCGCCGTCACCTGGAGGCTCGATGGCTAGCGCGACGCCAGGATCGAAGTCGTCGCCCACGGTGGCGAGCGCGGCTCGGCGGGTTCCAGTGGCGCAGCGCATGCTCGCCGATTTCCTCGCGGTGCTGGCCCTGTCCCTGGCTGGCGCGCACTTCGGCCTCTGGTTCGTGCCGTTCGTCCTCGGCGCCGTAGTCAGCGCGTTCCGGCCGCGCGCACGCGCCTACGTGCTAGTCGTCGCGGCCGGCGCTGCGGCAGGCTGGGCGCTCGCCCTTTGGCTCATGGCGCTTGACGGCCTTCCGGTGGGCGCGACCGCCAGGACGATCTCCGCCCTCGCCGGGCTGCCGCCTTACGCGGCGGTCGTGGTCGCGGTCACGCTGCTGCTCGCGGTCCTCCAGGCGCTTGCCGGGATCTGGCTTGCCAGGGCGGTATTTCCGCGCCAGGTCAGGCTGCCGTTCCCCGGACGTCATCCTCAGCCGTGAATATGGGTCGGGGGTGACGGTCGGCCGGCGATAGACTCCGACCTGAGGCACTAGACCGCTTTCTGATCTCCAGGCCCCCCGGACGTCTCACTACGTATCCGGGAACGTCTAGGCAGACGCGACAAAATCGGAGTTATCAAGTGCGCTGGTCAACCATGCACATCCCGACCCTGCGGGACGACCCCGCGGAGGCGGGCGCGCCCAGCCACCGGCTGCTGCTGCGGGCCGGGTACATCCGCCAGCTGATGGCGGGTCACTACTCGCTGCTCCCGCTCGCGGTCCGGGTCCGGCTCAAGGTCATCGGCATTATCCGGGAGGAGCTGAACCGGATCGGTGCCCAGGAGATCCTCATGCCGGTGATGCACCCGGCCGAGCTGTGGCAGCTCAGCGGTCGCTGGCAGCTCATGGGCGACGAAATGTTCCGGCTCAAGGACCGCAAGGGCGCACAGCTCGCGCTCGGCATGACGCACGAGGAGATCGTCACCAGCCTCGCCGCCGAGCTCAACTCCTACCGGGACCTGCCGCAGATGTGGTACCAGTTCCAGACCAAGCTGCGCGACGAGCCGCGCCCCAAGGCCGGGCTGATGCGGACCCGCGAGTTCACCATGAAGGACTCCTACAGCTTCGACCTGGACATCGCGGGCCTGGACAAGTCGTTCGACGCGCACCACGCCGCCTACAGCCGCGCGTTCACCAGGATCGGCATCCCGGCGATCCCGGTAGAGGCGTCCAACGGGTCGATGGGCGGCTCTGGCTCAACCGAGTTCATCTGCCCCTCGCCGACCGGCGAGGACGACATCGTCTACAGCCCCGAGTGCGGCTACGCGGCGAACATGGAGGCGGCGGTCTCCGCCCTGGCGCCGGTCGACCCGGCCACCGACGCCGCCAGGTCGCTCGACGAGCCGCAGCGCTTCGACACGCCAGGCGTCAGGACCATCGAGGACCTGGCCACCGGCTACGACGCGCCCGCCGACCGGCAGGTCAAGACCCTCGTCTACGTGCTCGACGGCCGGCTCACCCTGGTGCTGCTGCGCGGCGACCACGCCCTTGAGGAGCAGAAGCTCATCGACGCTACCCGCGCGGTCGCGGTGCGCCCGGCCGAGGCGGGGGAGATCTTCGCCGAGCTCGGCGCGCACCCCGGCTCGCTGGGCGCGGTCGGCGTCACCACCCTGCCGGTGATCGCGGACCTCGCGCTGCGGGGCCGGTCCGGCATGACCACCGGGGCGAACACCGACGATGTGCACCTGCGCGGCGTCGACGTGGACCGCGACATCGAGGTCAGCGAGTGGGCCGACCTGCGCGCCGCCGAGGCAGGCGAGCCCTGCGCACGCTGCGGCAACCCGCTCACCGTGCTCAAGGGCATCGAGGTCGGGCACATATTCAAGCTCGGCTACAAGTACACCGACGCCTTCGAGATCACCGTCTCCGGGCCCGACGGCAAGCCGGTCAAGCCGGCCATGGGCTGCTACGGCATCGGCGTGGAGCGCGCGATGGCCGCGTGCATCGAGGTGCACCACGACGAGAAGGGCATCGTCTGGCCGGCCGCGATTGCGCCGTTCGAGGCGGTCGTCATCGTCGCGCAGCAGAACGACGCCGCCGTCGCCGAGGCGGGGGAGCGTGCTTACCAGGCGCTGCTCGACGCCGGCGTCGACGTGATCATCGACGACCGTTCCGACCGCGCGGGCGTGAAGTTCAGCGACGCCGAGCTTGTCGGCATCCCGTTCCGCATCACGATCGGCAAGCGCGGCCTGGCCACGAACACCGCCGAGCTCACCGAGCGCGCAACAGGCGAGACGGTCTCGGTGCCGCTCGATGACCTGGCAAAGCACGTCCGCGAGGCGGTCGCCCAGGCCATCGCCGCCACCAACTCGGCGCCCGCGGCATAGCGATTAACCCCATACAGAACGGGTGCGGCTGACTCCGGTCGCACCCGGTGTCCGCGGAGTGGGCCCGATCGCAAGAACCGCGATCATACCGGGCCCGCCCGCGGACGTTATCTTCCGGGGGGACGACACCCCGTACCCCCCGAGGGAACCGCGATCATATCGGGCCCGCCCCCGGCCAGCTATCGTCCGGGGACGACCCCCGTACCCCCGGAGCTGTAGGTGTGCTCAGCGCCGGATTCCGCAAGATGGTGGATCGTTAGGAGGTCTCTGTGCCTCCCAACGATCCACCATCTTCGTCAGACGGCCGCGGCCTTGTCGCGGGCCTGGTTTCGCAGGGCGCGGGCGACCTCGTCGCGGCCCTCGACGAGCAGCCGGCGCAGCGCTGCCGGTGGCTCGGGCCTGATGAGGTAGGCGTCGGTGGCGGCGATCGTCGCCTCGTCGACGGCGCCGATCGTGTAGCCGTACTCCACGAAGTCCTGCGCCATCGCCGAGGACCACTCCGCCCACACCGCCCCGATCGCGGCGAAGTACTCGTCGCGGTAGGGCTGGACGAGTTCGGGCTGGTCGGGGTCTGCGAAGCTGGCGATGGTCGCGCGGAACATCGCGATCGTCAGCTTCCCGTCGGTCAGCTCTTCCCAGGTCTCGCGCTTGGCGGCGACCGTCGGGATGGCCGCACGGCAGCCCGCCGCCTGGCGCTCGCCAGCGTCGGTCGCGTCGCGCGACAGTTCCGCGTCGATCGCGTCCTCGCCGCGCACGCCGCGGCTGACCAGCCGCCGCAGCAGCGCCCAGCGCAGGTCCGTGTCGACCGCGAGCCCGTCGAGCGCGACCGTGCCGTCGAGCAGCCTCGTGAGGTACTCCAGGTCCGCCGCCGACGTCGCCACCGAGGTGAACGCCCGCACGTAGGCGAGCTGGTGGTCGGAACCCGCGGGTGCGGCCTCGAGCAGCGACCGCAGCGCGGAGGCGAGGAACGCGAGCCCCTCACCGCGCCAGGACGGGTCGGCGTACTGCCGCACCGCCAGGGTGGCCTGCCGCAGCAGTGTCTGCACCACGCTGATGTCCCGCACCGAGTCCACGCCACCCGCCACCAGGCGCGCATAGTCCCGCGCGGCCATCTCACCGTCACGGACCATGTCCCAGGACGCGGCCCACACCAGCGCCGCGGGCAGCGACGAGGTGAACGACCCGACCGAGGTGACCGCGGTGTCCAGCGAGTGCGGATCGAGCCTGATCTTGGCGTAGGTCAGGTCGTCGTCGTTGATCAGCACCAGGTCCGGCCGCTGCATGCCGACGAGCTCGGGGACCGGAGTCCAGTCGCCCGTGACGTCGGTCTCCACCGAGTGCACCCGGGTCAGCGCGCCGTCCGCCAGCGAGTAGAGCCCGATCGCGATCCGGTGCGAACGCAGCGTCGGATGCGACGGCGCCGCCGACTGCAGCACGGAGAAGGCGGTGAACCGGCCGGAGTCGTCCACCGAGTACGACGGCCGCAGCGTGTTCACCCCCGCGGTCTCCAGCCACTCCTGCGACCAGGCGCCAAGGTCTCGCCCCGACACCTCTTCAAGCGCCGACAGCAGATCGGCAAGGGTCGCGTTCCCGTAGGAGTGCGCGGCGAAGTAAGCGCGCACCCCGGCGAGGAAGTTGTCGTAGCCCACGTAGGCGACGAGCTGCTTGAGCACCGCGGCGCCCTTGGCGTAGGTGATGCCGTCGAAGTTGACCTCGACCGCGTGGATGTCGGGGATATCGGCGGCGATCGGGTGCGTGGACGGCAGCTGGTCCTGCTTGCAGGCCCACGCCTTCCAGGCGGTGGTGAAGGTGGTCCACGAGTGGTGCCAGCGGGTGGCCTTGGCCTGCGCCTCGGTGCCCGCCCAGGTGGCGAACGACTCGTTCAGCCACAGGTCGTCCCACCAGCGCATGGTGACCAGGTCGCCGAACCACATGTGCGCCATCTCGTGCAGGATCGTCTCGCCGCGCGCCTCACGGGAGAAGTCGGTGACCCGGGACCTGAACACGTAGTCCTCGAGGAAGGTGACCGCGCCCGCGTTCTCCATCGCGCCTTCCTTGAACTCCGGCACGAAGAGCTGGTCGTACTTCCCGAATGGGTACCTGATGCCGAAGGCCTCGTGGAAGAAATCGAAGCCCTGCCTCGTGACCTCGAAGATCTCCTCGGGGTCCAGGTACCTGGCGAGCGACTGGCGGCAGAAGATGCCAAGCGGAATGCCGTCGTGCTCGGACCTGACGATGTGCCACGGCCCGGCCGACACGTGGGTGATGTAGGTCGACATCACCGGGGTGGGCGGGAACTGCCAGCGGTGCACGCCGTCCGCCTGCGGCACGCCGCCCTCGGTGACCGGCGCCATGTTGGACACCACGTACCAGTCCTGGGGCGCGAGCACGGTCAGCTCGTAGCTGGCCTTCATGTCCGGCTGGTCGAAGCAGGCATAGATCCGGTGCGCGTCGAACGTCTCCAGGTCGGAGTACATGTACACGTTGCCGTCGGCCGGGTCAGTGAACCGGTGCAGGCCCTCGCCGCTGCGCGAGTAGCCGCATTCGGCGTCGATGACCGCCACGTTGCGCTCCGCGAGGCCGTCGAGCGCGATCCGCTCGCCGTCGAAGGCGTCGAGACCGACCGGCCTTCCGTTGAGCGTGATCGCGTGAACCCTGGGGGCCGCCAGGTTGAGGAAGGTCGCGCTACCAGGCCGTGAGCAGGCGAACTCGATCGTCGAGACCGAGCGGAAGGTGGTGTCTCCGCCGGTCAGGTCGAGCTCAACCTGATACGAGTCGACGGCGACCGACTCGGCACGGGTACGCGCTTCTTCGCGCGTGAGGTTAACTGCCACCAGGTGGTCCCTTCGTGGTTGCTGGTTCGTCCTGGGGAGGGGATTACCCCCACATCCCAAGAATCTGCGCCGCGCGGAGATCCTTCTGCACGTGCATTACGTTGATCTTGCCATGGTGATGAGGCGACTGTGCCCGCCGCTATGCCCGGCGACTTCCGTCATTATTACACGGTGTGTCTGTTTAATCATCAAGTGTGACCGCCTTCTCCGGGCGGCGGCGTCCCCGGCCACCCGAACGTCTGGCAGACTGACCCCGTGCGCGTATACCTCGGCTCCGACCACGCCGGCTTCGAGCTCAAGGCTGCCATCATCGCCTGGCTCGGCGAGGCCGGCCACGAGGCGGTCGACTGCGGGCCCGCCAGCTATGACCCGGAGGATGACTACCCCGTTTTCGTGATGCGCGCGGCGGAGGGCGTTATCGGCGATCCCGGCAGCCTCGGCATCGTGATCGGCGGCTCAGGCAACGGCGAGCAGATCGCCGCGAACAAGGTGCCTGGCGTCCGCGCGGCGCTCGCCTGGACGGCCGAGACCGCCCAGCTGGCCCGCCAGCACAACGACGCCAACGTGCTCAGCCTCGGCGCCAGGATGTACAGCCTCGCGGACGCCGTCTCGTTCGCGAAGGTCTTCGTGGAGACCCCGTTCTCCGGCGAACCGCGCCATGCCCGCCGCCTGGCCATGATCGCCGACTTCGAGAAGACCGGCGACCTCCCGCCGCTGTTATCTCCCGGGGGACGACCCCCCGTACCCCCCGGTGTCCTCGCGCGGCGGCCCGATGGCAAAAACCGCCATCGTATCGGCCCGCCGCGCTGCGGCGGTTGGGTTCCGCGGTGACTCCCGCCGATCGCTAGCCTCTTCGGCGCCTGCGCCGCCGGGGCGGTGGTGCCGGCTCGGCAGGCCCTGGCTCCTGCGCGGGCTGCCGCCGCTGTCGCGGTGCCGGATCCCGCGGTGCCGGGTCACGTGGGACCGGGTCCGGCGGTGCCTGATGCCGCGGTGCGCGGCCCGGCGCAGGCTCCTCCGCATGACGGCCCGCCGCTTCCTCGCGCTCAGCCGCCTCGGCAAGCTGCTCGTCTCGGGGCCGTGACACGTCCCGTGCCCGCATCGCCGTCGACAGCGTGATCTTCGTGACCGGCATGCCCCCATTATCCGTCGCCTCGCCCCCAGGCGCCGCTCCCGCCCAAGCGCGGCTCCGTGACGGCCCCGTGCACGGCACGAAATTAGCGTGGACCATCCGCCTGTTGCCGCAGGTGACCCATGATCATGAGCCGAGCGGTGGTTCTCAGAAGACGCGCGGGCACCAGGGGGCGGGGTCCCAGGTGAAGGCCGCGGAAAGCGCGCCGAGCGCGCCAGGGCGCAGCTCGGTGACCAGGCCGGCCGAGGCCAGCGTGCCAAGCCTGGTACCGCCCAGGTAGGCCGCGCCGAGCTCGCGGACGTCGAGCGCGACGTCGGCGGGATCGTCAGTCCGCTCGCAGCTCACCTCGGAAGCGGGCCCGCCGCCTGGTGCCGACGCGCGCAGCCGCCACCGGCCCGTGTTGCCTGGCAGCAGTTCGTCGGCGACCTCGAGCACCGCGTCGACCGGGCACGCGTAGGACCGCCGGGCGAGGGCGGCGGGAAGGTCGATGATCCGCACCCAGAGGCCGTCCGTGACATTCGAGCGAGCACGGCGCGCGTCAAGCAGCTGATACAGCACAGGGTCCTCGGCCGGGCGGTGGTCGGCGAGCACCGAGGTGATCAGGTCCCTGCCGAGCAGGTCGGTCCAGAGCGCCGCGGCGGCCGCAGGGTCCGCGGCGATAAGCTCCCTGATCTCGAGCACTCCGTCGGGCAGGCCAGTCGTATCGTCCCAGCGCCCCTGGGCGGCGTAGAGGGCGTAGCCGCGAATCCCCGATCCGTGCTCGGCGAGCACGCAGCGCTGCGGGCTGAACCCGTGCCTTTCGCCCTCCGGGTCGTGCAGCATCCGCGCCCACCAGGCATCGGACCGGGTAGGGAAGCCGGGCTGGCCCGCGAGCACGGCGTCGTACACCTTCGCCAGTTCGGAGGCGACCTCGGCCGGCTCGGCCAGGCGCAGCGACAGGGCAGAATCGGACGGCGCGTGTGGGTCGAGCGCGCCGTCGCCGCGCCCGAACCTGAAGTAACCGTGCGCGGTCGCCTTCCCGTACCCGTACCGGCCGTAGATGGGCGTTTCCGACGCCCAAAGCGCGGCGATCGGTTCCTCGCCGCGCGCCGCGATGTCGGCGATCTGCCGCCGCATGATGGACCGCAGGATGCCCTGCCTGCGGTGGCTGGGCAGCACTCCCACCATGGTGACCCCGGCGACGGGCAGCACCCCGCCGGGAACCGCCATGCCGAAGGTATAGATGCCGGTGGCGCCGACCGGACCAGCGTCAGGCCGCGCGGAGTCAAAAGCGGCGAGCGAGCGGTCGATCTCGAAGAGCTGCTGTCGCCACGGCGGGTTCTCCCGGTCCCCTCCGCCGTGGAACGCGTGCTGCAGGACCAGCCGGAACCCGTCGTACTCATCGTCGGTAATGGGACGGATCAGGTACGAGTCTGCCATGATGGAGTTCTTATCCCGCGCGGCCCGCAGGATGCCAATGATTTTCGAAGCCGAGATCGTCGCTGGCGGGGCCAGCCTGCCGGCGAAGATGGAGCGAGGACCGCGTGCGACCGAAACCATTTGCGGATAACCTGCGCAGGTCATGAAGGTTCGGGCTCCCCTGTTGGCAGCGCGCCACGCCGCGCGTCCCTTCCGGCGTGCCGGGACATGGCTTACCGACCAGATCAGGCGGCAGCTGATCACGCGGAACCGCCGGGTCGCGATCGTGCTGGCCGTGATCAGCATGGCGGTGGCTTTTATCGCGGCGCACGTGTCCGCGTGGCTGGTCTCGCCGGGCGTCATGGTCTTGCCGCTGCTGGCGGGCGGGCTGCTGCTGTGGCCGAGGGCGCTGCGGATCCTGATCGGCATCAGCGCGGCGGGCCTGGTGTACGACGTCGTGCTGCACAGGACGGGCCCGGGGATCGTGCTGACGATCGGCGCCACCGCGTACTTCGCCGACGTGCTGTCTAACACGCGGGGCAAGCTCGGCACCCGCGGGCTGCGCGCCGACCGGATGATGATCGAGCTGCGCGACCGCATCAGGGCCCAGGGCAACCTGCCCGAGCTCGGCGAGGGCTGGGGCTCGACGGTGGTGCTCCGCCCCGCGGGCGGCTCCTCGTTCGGCGGTGACTTTGTCGTCTCCTACAGTGACGGCAAGACGCTTGAGGTGGCGCTCGTCGACGTGTCAGGCAAGGGCATGGACGCGGCGACGCGTGCCCTGCTGCTTTCCGGTGCCTTCGGCGGCGTGATCGGCTCGGTGCCGAGGGAGCAGTTCCTTCCCGCGGCCAATGCCTACCTGCGCCGCGGCTCCACCGACGAGGGGTTCGTGACGGCGGTCCACCTGTCGATCGAGCTGGCCTCGGGGGAGTACACGCTGTACTCGGCCGGGCACCCGCCGGCCGCGCGGTTCGACGCGACCACCGGGAAGTGGCGGATGAGCGGCGCCCGCGGCATCGTGCTCGGCGTGGTCCCCGACCTGGCCGCCGTGCCTGACGTCCCCGAGGAGGGCGTGCTCCGCCGCGGCGACGCCATCATGCTCTACACCGACGGCCTGGTCGAGGCGCCGGGACGCGACATCGACGACGGCATTGCGCGCCTGCTCGGAGAGGCGGAGCGACTGGTAGTCGCGGGTTTCAAGACCGGCGCGCCCGACTTGGTCAGCACCATGCAGCGCACGGTCGCCAGCGGCGACGACTGCGCCCTAGTGCTCATCTGGCGCTCGTAACAGCCGACCCCCCGCCCAACGAAGATCATCCCGAAAATGCCCTTGTTGTTGCCGGGGTCATAGTCCCGGTAGCTACAAGGGCATTCGCTTAACGATCTTCCGGGCCGTGTGAGTGCCGTTGGGCCGGCGACAGCCGGCCCAACGGCACGTCGCCTAGGGGAGTGCTTTGGCGGACGACAGCAGGTCAGCGGCCGCCTTGATCAGGTCGTCCGCCTTGCTTACGTTCACCGGCCGGCCGCCGAACGCCGCGCCGTACAGCATCGTCTTCATTCCGGCGACGAGCATGTCGCGCTGACTGCCGAGCCCTGCGAGCAGCGACTCCAGCTTGGTGTAGGTGACATCGCTCGCCGAGGTCGACGAAAGCGCGACCGTGGACGCCCGCAGCGTGTCGAGCCCGAACGGTCCCACCGCCGCGTTGATCGCGGTGAAGGCGTCGCCGAGCCGCACCAGCGTGGGATAGGAGGCCTTGAGCGACGGGCGCAGCGCGGACGGCTTGATCACCTCGGGGAGCACCCGGCCGTCCGGCGTGTAGTCGTCGCGCAGGCCGAGCAGCTCCATCATCGTCGGCTGGATGTCGGTGTGATCGGACCAGATGGACCCGGTCGCTCCCAGATGACGGACGCCGGGTCCGGCGAAGCCGAGGAACGTGGTGTTGATCTTGGAGGCGACGTCTCCGTGGTTCCACGCGTCCCCGCCGGCCGGCTCGCAGGTGAGCACCTTGGTGCCGCAGGAGGCGGGCAGAGAGCTGTCCAGCCAGAAGTCCGGGTTGCCGAATAGCGCGAGCGTTGCCGTCCGCTTCGGGTCGCCGGTGACCATGTGCAGCAGCTTCATCTCCACCGGGTCGGCTAGGTAGTTGGTAACCCGGACGGTCTTGCCGGTGGCCACGTCCTTGGCGGTCAGCTTCGCCGCCGCGCGTTCCAGCGCCCGCACCGCGGCCGTCGTCCGCCCCGGCTGGTGGTGGACGTAGATGATCGGCGCGGAGTCGGCCTGCACGTCGAACGGTGTGGTCACGCCCTTCGCCGCGAGCATGCCGGTCAGGTTGCCGTCCACCTCGCCGACGTTCTTGTAGTGGCAGACGACCGTGACGCCGTTGCAGCCGGGGTTGGACGGCGCGCCGCCGACGAAGTGGTCGCCCTCGTCCGCGGTGACGACGAACAGCGTGTTGGCCTTGGTGATGCCGTGCGCCGCGAGGCCGGAGAAGAACGTGCCGAACGCCTTGTTCTCCGTGCGCAGCTGCGACTCGTACTGCGCGGAACCCGGGCCGAGGCCGGCTCCGGTGGTCCAGGAGTCATGCACGTCGGACAGGTACGTGAAGGTGACGGGGACGCCGTGGGTCTGCATGTCCAGGGTGTAGGCGAGCGCGCTAGGCCCGGTCATGCCGTCGTACCCGGGGAAGCCGATGTCCCCGGCGGAATCCTTGATGACCGCGCCGTTGAGGCTGCGCACCGGTCCGGCGGGCGACATCAGCGGGTCGAGGTACTTGGCACCGAAAAGCGCACGGTAGCCGTGGTACCCGCCCGGCTCGGCGGCCAGCGTGTCGGGCACCGAGTGGTACTTCGCGCACAGGGCCGACTGGCGCGCGCAGTGCACCGACAGGCCCTCGTAGTCGGCGGCCGCCTTGGCCGACAGCTTGGGGTTGTCCGCCTCCTTGGCGTCGGCCGACTTCGCGCCGAACACCTTGGCCACGTCGGGCGCCTGGTTCTCGAGTTCGGTGTCGGCCGCCGCGACCGAGCCGAAGTCGCAGCCGGCGCGGGTGTACGGCACCCACGGCGCGGGCGGGTTCTTGCCGTTATGCCCGACGAGCGTGGTGTGCGAGTCGCCCACCGGGGTCCCGGCGTAGCTCGTGAAGTAGTCCACGATCGGGTCGGTCCAGTAGGCGAAGTCGCCGGCCTCGTCGGAAGACCCGTCGGCCGCCGAGGTGTAGTAGTGGTACTCGTTCGCGACGGCGGTACCGGTGCCACTGCCGTACAGGCCGGTTTCCGATGTCACGATGTCGTTGGCGGTGTGCGCGATCAGCGGCGTGTGCTCCTGCGACAGCAGTGCGCCCGAACTGGTGATGAACGTCAGCAGGTTCGGCATCTGCTGCAGGTCGCTCGGCACCCGCGGGTTGTCCCGCGTGTAGTGCACGTTGTCGAACTGGATGTAGATGACGTGCTTGATCTTCCCGCCCGCCATCCGGCAGGCGGCCGGCGAAGACGAAGACGGCGAAGACGGAGCGGCAGCAGCGGCCGCGGCCGCGCCGCCCGCGACCATGCCTAGCGCGAGGACACCGCCGCCAAGCACGGCAAGCGCCGAACGTGATCGAGGGAGACGACGGTGATTCGGGGAACGGGGTACACGCATCTCAGGTGCCTCCACCGCGTCAAGACCCGCTCCCGACGCGGGTCTGGCCACGCCACCGTAGGCGCGCAAGACCATGCCTAAGCGGCGGCACTGTGACAATAACCTGAACTCCAGCCGAACGGACCCTGCATTAAATCTTTACGTATCCTTAAGACCCGGGCCGCGGAAGGCATCGCAACCGAAAACTTTGCGACTCCTTCAGACAGGGCGCAGACGAGGCTTGCCGGGTGCAAGCGATCACGACGTGCGGTTTCTCGCCTGTGGCATCATCCGTCTCGCCGCAGCCGCCGCTGCACGGCGCGCGTCCGGCACGGCACTCCGCGTCAGATTGTTTCGACAATGTATCAAATCGCCATTTCACTGGATGGCGCATCGGCAGGCGTAAAAATGCTCTCGCCGGGGTAAGCAGCACTACTTCCGCCGTTCCAGTGCACCCGAGACGGGCAGATGTCAAGCCGGCGGGCCGTTCTGCTTAACCCGCGTATCTTCCCAGCTCAGTAGGCTCTTGACAAGACCAGTCCGCATTCTCAAGCATATCGGGTGTGCCCGATGCAAACTAATTAAGTGATGGCAATGCCGCTACCGAGGGCACGCAGGGCCGTTTCCCTGACGGGCCTGTCATAGTTCTCCGACAGCCGCGTCAGGTGACGGGTGCGTCATTGTTTGCATTTATTTCTGTCCTGTGCCCAAATAGACAGGTGACACGATCGGAGGGTCTAGACCAGGTTGCGGCGGCAGACGGCACGAGCCGGCCGATCGTCCGGCCCGTGACACGATCGGAGGGTCTAGACCAGGTTGCGGGGGCAGGGCCGACGCCGGGTATCACCGTCGCGGCCGAGGTCTCCCTTGCCGTCGCGGCAAAGGCCTCAGCGGAGAACTTCCCTGTCGCCCTCCGTGTCCTGCCCAGGCGCTGGCGTGCTCACCTCACCGCGCTGTACGGCTTCGCCAGGCTCACCGACGACATCGGCGACGAGCCGCTGCCCGGCATACCGCGCGGTGCCACCGAAGCAGAGGTCACCGCGATCAGGCTCAAGCTGCTCGACGAGCTTGAGCAGGACGTCAGGCGGATCTTCGACCAGGGTGCCCCGGAGCCGGAACTCGAAGCCATCAGGGCGCTCAAGAGCACCGTAAAAGCCTGCCAGATCCCTGCCCAGCCGCTGTACGACCTCATCCAGGCAAACCGCCAGGACCAGGTCGTCACCAGGTACGCGAGCTATCAGGAGCTCGTCGACTACTGCAAGCTGTCGGCCAACCCGGTCGGTCAGGTCGTCCTGTACATCATGGACGCCGCCACGCCGGATCGCATCGCCGCCTCCGATAGCATCTGCACTGCTCTGCAGGTCATCGAGCACTGCCAGGACGTCGCCGAGGACTTCGGCAACGGGAGGATCTACCTGCCGCGCGAAGACATGGACGCACACGGCGTCACCGAGGCGGACCTGGCACGGCCCGCCGCGAGCCAGCGGGTGCAGGATCTCGTCAAGTTCGAGATCGACCGCGCCGACGCGCTGCTCGCCGCGGGCGCCCCGCTGGTTGGCACGCTGCACGGCATGGCCCGGCTGGCCATCGCGGGCTACGTGGCCGGGGGCCGCGCGACTCTGAAATCTGTCAGAGGCAGTAGCTACGATGTCCTGCGCGCCGTGCCCAGGCCCGGCAAAGCCGACACAGTCGCCATGATGGCGAGCTGTTACATCAAGGGGAGGTGAGAGTGAACGCCGACGAGGCCTACGCCGAGTGTGAGCGGATCACCTGGGAGCAGGCGAGGAACTTCGCCTACGGCATCAGGCTGCTGCCGCCCGCCAAGCGCCGTGCGCTCGCCGCCGTCTACGCCTACGCCAGGCGGATAGACGACATCGGCGATGGCGACTTGCCTGCCGAGGAGAAGACGGAGGCGCTCGAGGCCGCACGGGAGCAGGTTCTCGGGCTAGTCGAAAAGGTCAAGAACTCCGTCAAAAACACCACGGACACCGCGGACAGCGAAACCGATCCGGTGCTGGTGGCGCTGGCCGACGCGGGCGCCAGGTTCCCGATACCGCTCGAGGCGTTCACTGAGCTCATCGATGGCTGCCTGGCCGACGTCAACAAGGCGACCTACAAGACTTTCGACGACCTGCTCTGGTACTGCAGGTGCGTCGCGGGCAGCATCGGCCGGCTGAGCCTGGGCATATACGGCCCCACGCACCCGGAACGTCAGAGCAAGATCGCCGACGACCTCGGCGTGGCGCTCCAGCTCACCAACATCCTGCGCGACGTCCGCGAAGACTTCCTCAACAACCGGATCTACCTGCCGGAAGAGGACCTGGAGCGGTTCGGCATCCAGTTCGAGCCGTTCGGCTCGACTGAGCCGTTCGCCACCGATGCGATGCGGGCGCGGTTCGCGAACCTGGTCGAGTTCGAGGCCAACAGGGCCCGCGAATGGTACGGAAGCGGCCTGCGGCTGCTCGCCACCATCGACCGCCGCAGCGCGGCCTGCACCGGCGCGATGGCGGGCATCTACCGCCGGCTCCTCGAGCGCATCGCGCGAAACCCAAGCGAGGTGCTCGCCGGCCGCATGTCGCTGCCCGGCAGTGAGAAGGCCCTGGTCGCCGCCCAGGCACTGGCCGGCTTCGACCGCTGGAAGTACCGCAAGGGGGCAAAGTGAAGGTCGTCGTCATCGGCGGCGGCCTGGCCGGCATCACCGCGGCGGTCGCCCTCGCCAATGCGAAACACGAGGTGACGCTCCTCGAGGCCAAGCCGCGCCTCGGCGGCGCGACGATGTCCTTCAACCGCGACGGGCTGGTCGTCGACACCGGGCAGCACGTGTTCCTGCGCTGCTGCACTGCCTACCGTGGGCTGCTCGACCGGCTCGGCATGTCCGCGCACGCGCCGATCCAGCCCCGCTTCGAGGTGACGGTGGTCGCTCCGGGCAAGCGGACGGTCATGAAGCGCCGCCGCGTCCCCGCCCCTCTCCACATGCTGCCTGCTCTCCTCGGGTACCCCTTCTTGACTAATCCCGAACGGGTTCGGCTTTCCCGTGCCGCCCTCGCTTTCAAGCGACTGGATGAGAACGACCCCAAGACGGATCAGGTCCGGCTCGGCGACTGGCTCGAGGCGCACGGCCAGGACGTGCGGACAAGGCGCGTGCTCTGGGACCTGTTCTCTGTCTCCTCGATCAACGTGCCAGGCGACGACGCGAGCCTCGCCCTGGCCGCCGTCGTGGTGAAGACCGGCCTGCTCGGCGCCGCGGACGCCGCCGACATCGGCGTGCCCGCGCTGTCGCTCGGCGAGCTGCACGGCGCCGCCGCGGCCAGGCACTTGGCCAAGGTGGGCGCGACCGTCCGCCTGCAGGCGAAGGTCGCCGCGATCGAGCCCAAGGGCGAGGAGTTCCTCATCCGCCTCGCCAGCGCTGGAAACGGCAGCGCTGGAAACGGCGGAGCTGGAAACGGCGGGGCTGGCAACGCCGGGAGCGCCGAAGCAGGCGCGGAGTCCGGCGAGGTCCCGGCCGGCGGGGGAGAAGCCGGCGAGGGAGAAGACATCGTCGCGGACGCCGTCGTGCTCGCGGTGCCGCACGAGCAGGCCGCACGGCTGATCCCGCCCGGCGCGCTGCCGACCGATACGGTCGACGGCTGGGCCGGGCTCGGCGCCGCGCCGATCGTGAACGTGCACGTTATCTACGACCGCAAGGTGATGGACGTGCCGTTCGCCGCGGCCGTGGACTCCCCGGTGCAGTGGGTGTTCGACCGGACAAGGATCTCCGGGATGCACGCGCGCGGCGACGACGGCCAGTACCTGGCGATCTCCCTGTCGGCGGCCGACGAGTACGCCAACATGCCGGTCGCGGAGCTGCGCGAGAAGTTCGTGCCCGCGCTCGCGGAGCTGTTCCCCGCGGCAAGGGACGCGAACGTCTCCGAGTTCTTCGTGACAAGGGAGAAGCGCGCGACCTTCCGCGGTGTGCCGGGCACGGCGCGGCTGCGCCCGAAGGCGGCGACCAGCCTGCCCGGCCTGGTGCTCGCGGGCTCGTGGACCGACACCGGCTGGCCCGACACCATGGAGGGCGCGGTTCGCAGCGGCCTGAACGCAGTGATCGCGATCCACGAAGCGCTTGCTGAGCGCCCGATGGCAAAGGGCGCCATCGTATCGGGCGCTCAGCAAGCGACTCTCCCGGGGGGACGACCCCCCGTACCCCCCGATGTGTCCGCTAGCGCGGACACAGGTTCCGGTACCGATGCCGACGAGAAAACAGTTACTGAAGTGAGCAAAGCCGAGATGAACAACGAAGCGGATGAGAGGGAGGTGCGCTCGTGACGGTCGTGATGCCCGCAGGCGTCGCCGTGGCGCGTGACCTGGTCGGCCCGGCCACGGAAGCCGCGATCAACCGGCTGACCCCCCGCGTTCGCCGGGTGGCCGCCTACCACTATGGCCTGGCCGACGCGCAGGGTAATCCGGTGCGGGTCGGCAGCGGCAAGGCGCTGCGCCCGGCGCTGGCCCTGCTCTCCGCCCGCGCCGCGGGCGTCGCCCCCGAGCGCGGGGTGAGCGCGGCGGTTGCGGTCGAGCTTGTGCACAACTTCTCGTTGCTGCACGACGACATCATGGACGGCGACACCGAGCGGCGACACCGGCCGACCGCGTGGACCGTCTTCGGTGTCGGCGCCGCGATACTGGCAGGCGACGCGATGCTCGCGCTGGCCAACGACCTGCTGCTCGAGGACACCGCGCCCGGCGGCCTGTGGGCGGCGCGATGCCTGTCCACCGCCGTGCAGCGGCTGATCGCCGGGCAGGGCGAGGATCTCGCCTTCGAGGAGCGCGGCGACGTGACGCTCGCCGAGTGCATCGAGATGGCCGGCGACAAGACGGCCGCGCTGATGGCCTGCGCCTGCACGATCGGCGCGGTGCACGTGGGCGCGGCGCCCGAGCTCGCGATGGGCCTTGCCGAGTTCGGCGGGCACGTCGGCTTGGCGTTCCAGCTCACCGACGACCTGCTCGGCATCTGGGGCGCGCCAGAGGTGACAGGCAAGCCGGTCCGTGCCGACCTGCGGGCACGCAAGAAGTCGCTGCCCGTCGTGGCCGCGCTGACCAGCGGCGCGCCGGAGGCACCGGAACTCAGGGCGCTGCTCGCCCGCGAGGACGACCTGTCCGAGGACGAGCTGCTGCAGGCCGCGGACCTGATCGTCGCCGCCGGCGGCAAGGCCTGGGCCGAGAAGGAGGCCGACGACCGGCTGGCGGCCGCCGCGGCCTCACTCGACGGCATCGGCATCCCCGCCGACGTCCGGGCCGAGTTCATTGCCATCGCCGAATTCATCACCGCCCGCCAGTGGTAACGGAGCAGCAACCGATGACGACCGCAGCCCGCAGGGCCCCGACCAGGGGGACTGAGGCGGAGGGCGCCAAGCCCGGCACCGTACCGGCACCGGCCAGCCCGGTGGAGGCCGGCACCGCGGCCGAGGTCTCCGGCGCGCCGGAGACCCGGGCTGCCCCGGCATTCGCGGCGATCGGCGACCTCGCTGAGGTCGCCGCGGCCACGCTGACCGCTGCCCGCGATCACCTGCTCGGCCTGCAGGACCCGCGCGGGTGGTGGATCGGCGAGCTCGAGACCAACGTGACGATGGACGCCGAGGACGTGCTGCTGCGGCACTTCCTCGGCATCCTCACTGACACCGACCTGAAGGAGACCGCGGTCTGGATCCGCTCTCAGCAGCGGGCGGACGGCACGTGGGCCAACTTCTACGGCGGCCCCGGTGACCTGTCCACCACGGTCGAGGCGTACGTCGCGCTGCGCCTGGCGGGCGATCAGCCGGACGCGCCGCACATGCGGACCGCCGCCGAGTGGATCACTACGAGCGGCGGCCTCACCGCGACCCGCGTGTTCACCAGGATGTGGCTCGCGCTGTCCGGCCTCTGGTCGTGGGACGCGTTGCCGGTGATCCCGCCCGAGGTCATCTACCTGCCGTCCTGGTTCCCGCTGAACATCTACGACTGGGGCTGCTGGGCCAGGCAGACGATCGTCGCGCTCGCGGTCGTGTCGAGCTTCAAGCCGAGCAACCCGCTGCCGTTCACCATCGACGAGCTGTACGCCGCGACCCCTGGCCTGCCGCCCAAGGCGGACCAGAAGGACGCCTGGTCGGTGGCGTTCAACACCCTGGACAAGGCGCTGCACAAGGTCGAGCCGAAGATCCCGGCCCGCGCCAGGAGGGCCGCGCTGCGCCGCTGCACCGACTGGATCGTCGCCCGCCAGGAGGCCGACGGCTGCTGGGGCGGCATCCAGCCGCCGTGGGTGTACTCGATCATGGCGCTGACCCTGATGGGCTACGGCCTGGACAACCCGATCGTGAAGAAGGCGCTCGACGGCATCGAGGGCTTCACGATCCGCGAGGACGGCATGCGCCGCATCGAGGCCTGTCAGTCCCCGGTCTGGGACACCGTGCTGACGATGGTCGCCCTGGAGGACGCAGGCCTCGCCGCGGACCACCCGGCGCTGGTCAGCGCGGCGGGCTGGCTGCTCGACGAGGAGATCCGCCAGCCGGGGGACTGGGCGGTGCGCCGCCCGCATACGGACCCGGGCGGCTGGGCGTTCGAGTTCGAGAACGACAACTACGCCGACACCGACGACAGCGCCGAGGTCATACTCGCGCTGCGCCGGGTCGACCTCGCCGAGCGGAATCCGGCCAACAGGGCCGCGATCCGGCGCGGCCTGCGCTGGCTCGAGGGTATGCAGTCCAAGGACGGCGGCTGGGGCGCGTTCGACGCGGACAACACCCGCGAGCTGATCAACAAGCTGCCGTTCTGCGACTTCGGCGCGGTCATCGACCCGCCGTCGGCCGACGTGACCGCGCACATCGTGGAGGCGTTCGCCGCCGAGGGGCTGGCCAGCGAGACCGCGTGCCGCCGTGGCGTGATCTGGCTGCTGAAGAACCAGGAGCCGGACGGCTCGTGGTTCGGCCGCTGGGGGGCGAACTACCTGTACGGCACGGGCGCCGTGGTGCCCGCGCTGATCGCCGCGGGGGTGCGGCCGCACAAGCCGCAGATCCGCCGCGCCGTCGCGTGGCTGGAAAGCGTGCAGAACGCGGACGGCGGCTGGGGCGAGGACCTGCGCTCCTACGACGACCCGAACGCCTGGTCGGGCCGGGGCGCGTCAACCGCGAGCCAGACCGCGTGGGCGCTGCTCGCCCTGCTCGCGGCCGGCGAGCGGGACGGCGCCGCCGTCGAGCGGGGCATCCGGTGGCTGGCGGCCACCCAGCGTGCCGACGGCACCTGGGACGAGCCGTACTTCACCGGCACCGGCTTCCCGCGCGACTTCTACCTCAATTACCACCTGTACCGGCTGGCTTTCCCCGTCTCCGCTCTCGGTCGATTTGTCGGGGGCGCGGGGGTCGTCCCCCGCAAGGAGCAGAGCTACGTGAGGGGTACTTAACAATGACTGAAACCATTCCGCAGCCGCGAACGCACGTGGCAGCGGACCGGATCGAGGACACGGCGCCTGAGTCTGCAAAACCGGGCCTGCTCGTCTTCGCTCCGCTCCGCATTGAGGCAAACGCCGTCCGCCGCGGCCTGACCAGGCCCGGCAGCCAGGTGCTGCGCACCGGCATGGGCGGCACCCGGGCGAAGAGGTCGGCGGTCAAGAGCCAGCCGCACTCGTTCGGCGCTACGGTTGTTATGGGGACGGCCGCCGGGCTTTCCGACGACCTCAGCCCGGGCGACCTGGTCGTCGCGACCGAGGTGAGCGACGGCGAGACCACCGTCGCCCTGCCGGGCGCGGCCCTGCTCGCGGCGGAGCTGCGCCGCGCCGGGCTTAATGCCCGCGCGGGACGGCTGGTCACCGTCGGCAAGCTCGTCAGGTCCGCGGAACGGGTTCGGCTTGCCTCCGACGGCTACCTCGCCGCCGACATGGAGTCGGCGGCCCTGGTGGCCGCCCTTGCGGGCACAGCCGCGGGGCACCCGGTCGCCGTGATCCGCGCCGTCTCCGACGCCGGGTTCGGTCCGGGGATGGTCAGCGGCGGGATGGCCGCGCTGCGCTCGCTGCGCCTGGCCGCGCCCGTCGCGGAGAAGTGGGCCGCCGCCTGCCGGCAGCGGACAGTGCTTCTCGCCGGGCCGCGGTCGTTCTGCGCCGGCGTGGAGCGGGCCATTGAGATCGTGGAGCGCGCGCTCGAACTGCGCGGCGCCCCGGTCTACGTGCGCAAGCAGATCGTGCACAACACCCGGGTTGTCTCCGACCTCGAGCAGCGCGGCGCGGTGTTCGTCGATGAACTCGACGAGGTGCCGGACGGCGCGACGGTGGTGTTCTCCGCGCACGGCGTGTCGCCCGCGGTGCGGACCGACGCGAGCGGTCGCGGCCTGTCGGTGATCGACGCGACCTGCCCGCTGGTGTCGAAGGTGCACGCGGAGGCGCGCAGGTTCGCCCGCGAAGGCTACACGGTGGCGCTGATCGGGCACGCGGGCCACGAGGAGGTCGAGGGCACGCTCGGCGAGGCGCCGGACTCGACGGTCCTGGTGCAGACCGCGCAAGACGTGGCGTCGCTCGACGTGGCAGACCCGTCGAAGCTCGCCTTCCTGATGCAGACCACGCTGGCCATCGACGAGGCCGCCGATGTGGCGGGCGCGCTGCGTGACAAGTTTCCGCAGATGCGCGCGCCCGGCTCGGACGACATCTGCTATGCGACGACCAACAGGCAGGCCGCCGTGCGCGCCGTCGCCGCCGAAGCGGACCTGGTGCTCGTCGCCGGCTCGGCGAACTCCTCCAACTCGGTCCGGCTCGTCGAGCGCTCGCAGCGCGACGGCACCCCGGCGCACCTGATCGACGGGGCGACCGACATCGACCTGGCGTGGCTGTCCGGCGTCTCGGTCGTCGGCCTCACCGCCGGCGCGTCCGCGCCGCCCGCGGTGGTCAGCGAGATCATCGACGCGCTGTCCGGCCTCGGCACGGTGACCGTGACCGAGCGGGTGACGACCACCGAGTCGGTCCAGTTCGGCCTGCCGCGCGAGGTCCGCTAGCGGCGAGACCCTTCAGGTTCTTCAGCTTCCTCGGCATCGTCAGCCCCGCCCGCGGCAACCGCCGCGGGCGGGGCTGACGCGTTGCGCGGGCCCCATGCGGCGCGTTTCCGGACATTTCGGATATCTCATACCGGCCGGATAGGCCCGAATTCGGTCGCCGATTCACTGTCAGAGGCTGACGGAACACGGCTTGTTCGAAGCATGGGCTCAGGGATCACTCAGAAATGGCCGCCAGTGTATGAGCTGGCGCGGCCGTCGTGCCGGGGTTTGATGCGCTCCCCCGGGTGCGGCGGTACCGCGCCGCCACTGTAGTCATCCCCGGGCACATCCTGCTGAGTCCGTTTGAGGAGTCTGATGTTCTTCACGTACCTATGGCGCGAGTTGCGGCGACGCGCCCGCCAGGCCACATTCATAGCGGTGGGCCTGGCGCTAGGAATCGGGCTGGTGATCACCGTGACCGCGGCGTCTGCCGGAGTTAAAAACGCCCAGTCCTCGGTCCTCCATTCCCTGTACGGCGTCGGCACCGACATCACCGTGACCAAGACGCCGACCTTCGGCAGCGGCACCGGCGGCACCGGGTTCAACTTCCGGCAGTCCTTCGGCAGCTCGAACAGCAAGTCATCGAGCACGTCGGTCAACCGGAACATGCTGACCTCCGATTTCACGCTCGCCTCGATCGCCTCGACCGAGGTGACCACCGTCTCCAAGCTCAAGAACGTTTCGGCGGCGGCCGGCGGGCTGACCCTGACCGACCGGGTGATCAGCGGCAACTTCGGCAGCAACTCCACGCCGGGCAGCACTCCGACGGCACGGCCCACCGGCGGTTACGGCGGCTCGGGGAGCGGCAGCTCGAACGGCGGATCGCGGTCCTTCAGCGGCGGCTTCAACTTTGGTAACAGCTACACCGTCGAGGGCGTCGACCTCGCCAACGGCGAGCTCGGCCCGCTGTCCACCGGGACCGTCAGCACCGGCAGGACCTTCGCCTCGGCCGACGCGGCCAAGAACGTCGCGCTCGTCGACTCTAACTACGCCACCTCGCAGAAGCTGAAGGTCGGCTCGACGGTCAGCATCGGCAACTCCAAGGGCGTGGCCACCAAGTTCACGGTCATCGGCATCGTGAAGGACGCCTCGGGCACCACCGAGGACGACGTCTACATCCCGCTCGGCCGAGCTCAGGCGCTGTCCGGCCTGACCGGCAAGATCAACACCATCTACGTGGCAGCGAGCAGCGGCGACAAGATCACCACGGTCGCCAGCTCGATCAAGACGGCCGTGTCCGGCGCCACCGTGACCGACCAGGACACCCTGGCCAGCCAGGTGACGGGTTCCATCTCAAGCGCCGCGTCGCTCGCCAACAACCTCGGCAAGTGGCTGGCCATCGCGGTGCTCGCCGCGGCCTTCCTGCTGGCGAGCCTGCTCACCATGTCGGCCGTCTCCCGCCGCGTGCGTGAGTTCGGCACGCTGAAGGCGCTCGGCTGGAAGTCACGCCGGGTGGTCGGCCAGGTCGTCGGCGAGTCGATCGCGATCGGCATTGTCGGCGGCGTGATAGGCGTCGGACTCGGCTTCGCCGGCGCCTGGGCCGTCGGCAAGTTCGCGCATCCGCTGTCCGCGTCGCTTGGCTCGACCACCGGCTCTGCGACTCCGGGTGGCGCGCAGCGGTTCGGCGCCTTCCCCGGCGGGGGCACGGCTCCCGGCGGTACCGGCGGGACCAACCCGTTCCGCGGCGCCTTCGGCAACGCGGCCAACAACGCCTCCTCGGTCACCGTGCACCTGAGCGCGCCGGTCACCATCACCGTAATCATCCTCGCGGTCGGGCTCGCCGTATTCGGCGGGCTGATCGCCGGCGGGTTCGGCGGCTGGCGGGCCGCGCGGCTGCGCCCGGCGGCGGCACTGTCCAAGGTCGCCTGATCAGGGCCTGAAAGGGAGTTTCATGTACAAGCTTTCTCAAGTCACCAAGGACTACCCCAAGGGCAGGGCGACGGTGCACGCGCTGCGCGGCGTCAACGTGGAGATCGCCGACGGCGAGTGGCTGTCCATCCAGGGGCCCACCGGACATGGCAAGTCCACCCTGCTCCAGCTGCTCGGCGGCCTCGACAGGCCGACCTCGGGCTCGCTCGAACTGAACGGGCGCGACCTGGCCAGGCTCGGCGAGAACGCGATGACCAAGGTCCGCGCGTCGCAGATCGGCTTCATCTTCCAGACGTTCAACCTGATCCCGACCCTGTCGGCGCAGGAAAACGTCGAGACGGCGCTGGTACCGCTCGGCATCAAGGACAGCGCGCGCAGGTCACGCGCGGCGGAGGCGCTTGCCTCTGTCGGCCTTTCCGACCGCGCCAGGCACCTGCCCTCGGAACTGTCCGGCGGCCAGCAGCAGCGTGTGGCGATCGCCCGGGCGCTGGTGAAGGAGCCGAAGGTGCTGCTCGCCGACGAGCCGACCGGCAACCTCGACGAGGACACCCGCGACGAGATCATCGGCCTGCTCGAGAAGCTCTGGCAGGACAACGGCCTGACGATGATCATGGTCACCCATGACAGCACCGTCGCCAGGCGGGCACAGCGCCTCGGCACGATGCGCAACGGCCAGCTCACCGTCAAGCAGACGGTCAAGTAGCGAGACCGTTCACCCAAGTCCGCGGGCCGTCCCCTGGCTCCTCCCACAGGGGGCGGCCCGCGGCGCGTGAAAGCACCCCAGGGCGCGATCCCCGGCGCGCCCTGGGGGTTCGCATTCCCTAGGGCGATCCGGTGGTCCAGAAATATGTCATTTACGTCGATATGCACAACAAATGACACACAATGGCCAGACATGAGCTGAGAGCGCGATCCTGGACTTGCCGAAATGCTGGTCGTTAAAGCTATTAATGAGCCTTAAGGAAACAGGTGTTACCCGTGATGTGGGATCAGCTGAACTGGGCAAGAATGTGCGCCGTCTCGGGAGTTCCTCGGAAGCAAATATTTGTTGATTTGCGATGAATGTCAGCAACCCGTATCCGTACTGCGCGAAGTTTTGGTTCAATGCAATTGCATTTCGCGGCAATGCGTTTCCGGCCTCGGTGGCGGTGCCAGGCCTCGCTGACGCTATCCCGTACGGGCGGTGCGTCTGCGGAGCGGAGAGTGGCGCGGTGTTCTAGGCCCTAATCTCGCAGCCCCGACGTGCGCCCTGACCACGCTGGCGGAGGCGAGGTGGGATCGCAGTGTCTAGACACACGGTGACGAATCCGGGTGACTGGGGGCGGCACGCGGCGGCGCGAACGCGGGCCGGGGTGACGTGGTCCAGGTTCGCGCCCACGAGATGGCGGGTCCGCTGGCGACTGGCGGCCATCGTGGTGGTGCCCGCCATCACCGCGGCCTGCCTCGGCGGGATCACCATCGACCGCTATGCGAGCGGCTGGCTGGCGGCCGACCGGGTGCAGAACCTGGCACAGATGAACGTGTCGGTGGTGCGACTGGTCCAGGCGCTGGAAGACGAGCGCGACCTGTCCCTGGGGTACGCGGCGAACCGGGTGGCGGTGCCGGATCTGGCACGGAAGCTAAGGCTCGCGCAGCAGACGTCAGCCAGTGCCGGGCAGGCGGTCAGGGCCGGGGCTGCCGGGATCCGGAGCGGCGCCGGGTACCAGGCGACCATCGTGCAGGACCTCGCCGCCCTTCTCCAGGCAGTCACGAACCTTCAGCGCGCCGGCAAGGCGATGTCGTCATCGCCGGCTTCGGCGTCGGTCAGCGTCCAGTCGTACGCAGATCAGGCCATCCAGGCGGCCGACACGTTCAGCGCCTCGGTCGGCAACGGGACCAGTGACGCGGACCTTAACGGCAACGAAGCCGCCCTCGGCGCCCTGCTCCGGGTAGAGAACCAGATGTCGGTACAGCGTGGCCTGCTGTTCGTCGCGCTCGGCTCCTCGCCTCCAGCGCTCAGCCCCGCCGCGCTGACTGCTCTGCTGCAGGCCCAGCAGCAGCAGGCCGCGGACCAGGCCGAATTCACCGCGTCTGCTAGCCAGGCGGAGCTGGCGGACTTCGGACGGACGGCCGCAGGCGGCGCGGCGATGACGGAGGAGGCGCTTGCGCTGACCAATGCCGTCAGCGACATGCCGCTGACCGCGCTGAACAACGTCAGCAATCCGAAGCTGACCGCACCGGGCTGGTACGGCGCCATGTCGGCCACCATCGACGGCACGCGGCAGATGGCTGACCAGTTGGCCGGCGGCATCGCCGCCAGGGCCGGCACCCTTCGGTCCCAGGCCACCTCGGGCCTGGCGTTCACCAGCGTTCTGACCGTAGTCCTGCTGGGCCTGGCGGTGCTGATTTCGACGATGGTGGCCAAGTCCCTGACGCGTCCGCTGCGCAAGCTGCGCTTGGACGCGCTTGACGTGGCAAACCGCCGGCTGCCCGAGATGGTCCGCCGGCTCAGTGAGAGTGACGGCGCCAGCGAGAGGGTGGAGATCGATCCGATCGATGTCACCTCGGCCGACGAGATCGGGGAAGTGGCGCGTGCCTTCGACCAGGTGCACCGCGAGGCGGTCCAGCTGGCCGCCCACCAGGCGAGGCTGCGCGGCAACCTGAGCGCGATGTTCGTCAACCTGTCTCGCCGCAGTCAGATGCTCGTTGAACGGCAGCTCGGCATCATCGACTCCCTTGAGCAGTCCGAGCAGGACCCCGACCGGCTCAGCAATCTGTTCCGGCTGGACCACCTGGCGACCCGCATGCGCCGCAACTCGGATAATCTGCTGGTCCTGGCCGGCCACGAAGATCATCGCATGTGGGGTCAGCGGGTGCCGCTGGTCGACGTCGTGCGCGCCGCCATCTCCGAGATCGAGCAGTACGAGCGGGTCGTGGCGAACATCCAGCAGGGGGTACTCATCACCTGGCGTGCGTCGAGCGACGTCGTGCACCTCGTGGCCGAGCTGGTGGAGAATGCGGCCGTCTTCTCCTCGGCCCCGGTGCTGGTCACCGGTCACATGCTGACCGCCGGCGGCGTGCTGGTCCAGATCGCCGACGAGGGGCTGGGCATCGCGCAACAGGATCTGCAGCACGCGAACTGGCGGCTGGACAACCCGCCGGTGATCGACGTGGGGGTCTCGGGCCGGATGGGCCTGTTCGTGGTGGGCCGGCTCGCGGCCAGGCACGGCATCCGGGTCCGGCTGACGCAGGCCCAGCCCCGTGGCGTGCTGGCCCTGGTATGGCTTCCCGAGACGGTGGCCGAGCTGGAGGCCGCGCCGCTGCCCAGCTCGCCGCTGCGGCGCTTCGAGGCCGATGCGCCATCGGCGCCCGCCTGGATGACCGCCTTTGTCCCGTCCCCCGTGGTGACATCGGCGGCGGGGCTGCCGACGCGGGTGCCGAACGCGAACTTCGCCCCCGGCTCGATTCGCCGGCCAGCTGGCCAGCACGCCAGGCATCAGACGTGAAGACAACGGCACTTCGGCGCGGACGGAAAGCCGCCGCGATAGGGGCGGCGCTGGCAACGGCGACTCTGGCGCTCGCCGGATGCTCCTTGGCGGCGCCGGACAGCAGTTCCTCGCCGGGCGGCAGCGGAGCCTCGGCTGGCGGTTCCGTCCTCAGCGGAACGCTCAGCGCCAGCGGATCGACGTTCCAGCTCACCTTCCAGGAGGTGGCCATTTCCGGTTTCAAGTCGATCCAGCCCGGCATCACGGTCAACTACGGCGGTGTCGGCTCGGGTGCGGGCCGCGCGGACCTGGCCGCGAACAAAGTCAACTTCGCCGGGTCGGATTCGCCGATTCCCCCCGCCGAGAAGGCGGGCTTCACGGGCAAGAAGGTGCTCTACTTTCCCGTCGTTACCGGCCCGGTCACGCTGTCCTACCACCTGTCGGGCGTGCGCGAGCTCGATCTGTCGGCACCGGTGCTCGCGGGAATCTTCGACGGCAAGATCAAAACCTGGGACGATCCAGCGATCGAGGCCGACAACCCCGGTGCCCTCCTGCCTGTCACCCCGATCACCCTAGCCGTCCGCTCCAATTCGTCAGGCACGACCGCCAACTTCACGAAGTTCCTGGTGGAGGCAGCAGGCAGCCAGTGGCCGCTCGGCACGGGCTCGACGATTTCCTGGCCGGCCGGCAGCCGGAGCGCCACTGGCAACAGAGGGGTAGCGCAGATTGTCAAGTCCACCCCCGGGGCGATCGGGTACGTGGACTACGCGACCGCCAAGGCTTCCGGGCTGACCTTCGCCTCCGTCAAGAACAAAGACGGCGACTACGTGGCACCCTCGCCGGCCTCCGCCGCCTTGGCCGCCAGCCAGGTCACCCTCATGCCCGACGAAACCTTCAGCGCGGTCTGGGCGGGCGGAGCGGGCTCCTACCCGATCACCTACCAGTCATGGGACCTGGTTTATGCCAAGCAGCCGAACGCGAACGACGCCAAGATGCTCCGGGCGTACCTCGGGTACCTGCTGGGAGCGGGCCAGGAACTGCTTCCAGAACTCGGCTACGCGCCGCTGCCCTCCGGTATCGACCGGCAGGCCCAGACGCAGCTGAGCAAGATCGGCGACTAGCTGCCCGGCCAATATTCGGTTGCCTGCGGCTGCCGGCTCATGGGATAGTGCCGTCGAATCAGGTTCGGTGCCGGTTCGGGCGGAGCGCCTCCGCCTTGAGTCGGCCGTGTGGAAGGGAGGCGTCTGTGATGCCAGCGCCCGTTGCGGGCTTTCTCAGCCCTTTCCTGACCACATCCTGCCTGAGGAGCACCACCCATGCGCGACAGCGCGGACTCCGGCGACTACGGAGTCACCCGCCGCGGTAAGAAGCGCGGCAAGTTCTACGACGACGAGTCCGTCTACGCGAAGCGCGACCGGCACCTGCCGCGGCTCGAGTCAGAAGACGCCAACGACGAGACCGACGGCCTGCCAGAGGGCGACCGCTGGTCGACCTGGGATCAGTCGACACCGACGGAGCGCGGCCCCCGGCCGCATCCGAAGTGGCTGGTCACCGACCTCGCCGCGGTCGATACCGAACTAGGCATCCTGAAGACGGGCAAGGAAGCTGACGTTTACCTGCTCCGCCGTCACGTGCCAGGCACCGACCGGTCCTGCCTGCTCGCCGCCAAGCGGTACCGGGACGCCGAGCACCGGCTGTTCCACCGGGACGCTGGCTACCTAGAGGGCAGGCGCGTCCGGGAGAGCCGCGTCAACCGGGCGACCGCCAGCAGGAGCGCGTTCGGCAAGCAGATGATCGCCGGGCAGTGGGCGGGCGCGGAGTTCACCGCGCTGTGCCGGCTGCACAGCGCCCGGCTGCCCGTGCCGTACCCAGTGCAGATCACCGGCACCGAGGTACTGCTTGAGTTCATCGGTGACTCCGGCGGTACCGCCGCGCCGCGGCTCGCCGAGACGCGCCCGGGGGAGAAGCTGCTCGCCAGCCTCTGGGAGCAGTTCACCGGCGCGCTCGACATGCTGGCAAGGCACGGCCTGGCGCACGGCGACCTGTCGCCGTACAACCTGCTCGTGCACAACGGCCGGCTGGTGATCATCGACCTCCCGCAGGTGGTCGACGTGATCGCGCACCCTGCCGGGCGCGACTTCCTGGTCAGGGACGCCCGCAACGTCGCGACCTGGTTCGCCGCCAGGGGCCTGCCCGCGGCCGACCCGGACGCCCTGGCGAGCCGGGTCACGGAGCAGGCGGGCCTGGCCTGACGCGCGCTTGTCCCGGCGGCACTCGCCGCCGGGACAAGCGATAGCCAGCTATGACGTGGCCAGGCGGTCAACCCGCTCGATCGTGATCACGTCCTCGTCGACCACGTACATGATGCGGTAGCCGCCAGCGCGCAGCCGGTGATAGCGGCCACGGTGAAATCCCTCGGGAGGCTCCGGGTAGGGGTCGACGGCCAGCGCGGCGACGGCCGCGCCGATGGCGCGCATGCTGTCCTGGTCGTGCATGTACCGGCGTGCGGACGCCACGGCGACTGGCGTCCACTCGATCCTCACTGGCCGAGCAGCTCGGCCATGACGTCGTCGTGTGTCCTGGCGCCGGGCCGGCCGGCCCGCGCCCAGTCGTCATGCCCGGCGAGCGTGGCCTCGATCTCGGCATCCTCGCGTGCCTGGGCGGTCGCGTGCCGCTCCACGGCCCGCAGGCGGCGCAGGTCGGCGAGCGGAACGATCGCCGCCGCCTCGCCCCCGAGATGGATCACCTCGTACGGCTCCGTGCTATCCGTCGGCTGCGCGCTCATGCAGTTCACCGTACGACATCCCCGGCCCCATTTCCGGCATTCGCGCCCCGTGCCGCACGCGTCGGGCCTGCCCGCCGCCGGCCCGGCGCGATGGCGCCGGTTGTGCCGGGGCGGGCAGGCCCGTGACGTGCTGCGTTAGCGCTAGGCGCTGGTCCCGGTGCTGCCGGAGCCAGAGCCGTCAGCGCTGCTCGAGCCGCCGCTGAAAAGGTCGTGCATCGCCTTGCGCGCGCTCTCCTCGGCCTTCTTGACCGGCTCCCGCTGGCGCAGGTCGGACAGCGCGTTCTCCGCCTTCTTGCCCGCGTCGCTCGCGCGCAGATCCTGGAACGCCGCCTCGGCCCGCTTGGCCGGCTGGCTGGAGCGCAGGTCGCTCAGCTTGCTCGCGGCCCGCTGGCCGCGGTCGCTGTCCTTGAAGTCCTGCATTCGCGCGGCCGCCTGCCTTGCGCGGACCCTGGCCTCGCGCCGCAGGTGAGCGGTGCCGTCTGAGCGCTGCTTCCTCGTCGAATTCCACCATTCGGCCAGCCGCGCAGTCAGCCCGCGCACCCGGCCCCCTGCCTGCCTCATGACTACCTCCCAATTTCCGCTGCCCCGGGGGGACCATCCCCCGCATCCCGCATCCCCACCGCGCGCCCGGTCGCGGGGCGGCGATGCCCGGGCGCACGAGAACCCTCGGATGACTACTTCCGACCACTCAATAACAAGATATGTCGCGTTTGGCTTCCCGTCCAGCCGGGCCTACTCGGCCAGCCCCGCCGCCGCGGCGGAGCCTGCCCGAACAGCACGGTCCGCGGGCGCATGTCCGTGTTTTCCCGTTATCTCTACCCGTGCCGCGCGCGGTATGCATGGCGCGGGCAGAGGTCCCGCCGCCATGCCTGCAAACTAATTGCCCCATTTGTTCGATTTCTGCACCGGAACCCGGAGCGCGATCACGGAAATTTTGATTATCACGGATAACTTCGCGCGCGCATAGCGTCTTTTATTTCCGCCAGGATCTAAAGTTCCGCAATCGTGCCGGAACCGGCGTGGCTGCTGCCCCTTCCCTTGTGCCGCGTGCGGAGTACGGTGCGATCGTGGCTAACGTGGCGCGGCTGACAATCCTGGGCAGCCTGAACATGGACATCGCGGTGGCGGTTCCTGCGCTTCCTGGGCCGGGCGCGACGGTGCTCGGCGGTGCGGCGGTCTTCGCGCCGGGCGGCAAGGGCGCCAACCAGGCGGTGGCGGCCGCCAGGCTGGGCGGCGCGGCGGGCATGACCATCGCCATGCTCGGCTGCGTCGGCGACGACGAGTTCGGCGCGGCGCTGCGGCAGGCGCTGCGCGCCGAGGGCGTCGACGACACGGGGGTGCGGGTCGCCGCGGGCGTGCCGACCGGGATCGCGATGATCACCGTCGACCAGGCGGGCGAGAACATGATCACCGTCGCGCCCGGCGCGAACCGCGAGACGGGAGCAGCGGAACTCGACCGGCTCGCCCAAGAACCGCGGCTGCCCGGCGCGCCGAGCGTCCTGGTGATCAGCGCCGAGGTGCCAACAGCCGTGATCCGCGCCGCCCTGAACCAGGAGGGCAGGCTCACGGTGCTCAACCTCGCGCCCGCGCCGCCTGCACCCGGGGCGGCTGCCCTGCTCGCGGCGCACCCGGACTGGCTGGTGGTCAACGAGTCGGAGGCGGCGGCGATACTCGGCAGGCCGGTCTCCGGCCTGACCGAGGCGGCAACCGCGGCGGCCGACCTGGTGCAGGCCGGCGCCCGCAACGCGGTGGTCACCGCGGGAGCGGCGGGCAGCGCTTATCGCGCGACGACAATCGAACAAAATCAATCAGGCGGAACGGTTGCGGCCTTCCCCGTCACCGCCGTGGACACCGTCGGAGCGGGCGACACGTTCGTGGGCGCGCTAGCGGTGGCGCTCGCGGCCGGGATCGGCCCCGCCGATGCGGTCACCGCCGCCGCGGCGGCCGCCGCCACCGCCGTGACCAGGGAAGGCACCCAGACAGGGATGCCGCGTCCGGCCGATGTGCACGCGGCAACCGGCTACCGCTGGCCGCTGCTCGCCCCTTAACAGGCCAAAACCAACTTCGCTACCCGTCAAGGTGAACATGGAGTTAACAAGAGATGAACATGATTACCCATTGACGGTGAATTTATGATTAAATCAACCTAGAGTTGAAGCATCGCCGGAAGAGGAGTTGTGCGATGACCCCTGGCCTGGCGGGTTTCATTGCCGAAGGCAGCGAGCCGCAAACATGGGATGACGCGGTCGACGCCGCGCTCGCCGCGCTGGCGGCGGAGTTCGGGGTGGTGCCCGAGCGTACCCCAGGTGAACACGGTGGCACGCGGCGCACGACCTGGCTCGACACGTTCGACTGGCGGCTGCACAAGGCCGGGCTGACCCTCGAGTACGCGCCGGGCCGCGGTGGCAGCGAATTGCTCCTTGCGGGCAACGGCGGCGACGGCTCAGGCGCCGGCGACGAGGAACTGGCGCAGCCGGTGGCCCGCTGGCAGGCAAGCCGTCCGCTCTTGCTGCCCGACCTGCCGGACGGCCCGGTCACCGCTCGCATCGCCGGCCTGGTCGCGCCGCGCGCCCTGCTTCCCGTCGTCAGCACGACCACGGTGACCACCGTGTACCGGCTGCTGAACTCCGACGGCAAGACCGTCGCCAGGCTGCACGTCGCGCGGCCGTCACTCGACGGCTCGCGGCCGGCCGGGCGCGCAAGCACCGGATCGGCTACCCCGCAGCCGGTCCCGCTGCCGGCCCGGCTGACGATCACCGCGATCCGCGGCTACCTGGGGCCGGCTCGGCGGGCCGTCCGCCTGGTCAACGCCGTTCCCGGCCTGCAGACCACCGTGGACCAGCCGCTCGCCTACGCGCTGCGCGCGCTCGGTCGCAGGCCAGGCGACTACTCCAACAAGGTCGACGCTGACATCACCGCCGCGATGTCCGCGTCGGCGGCCGCCGCGGCCATCCTGTTGCGACTGCTCGACACCATCGAGGCGAACGTACGCGGCGTACTCGCGGACACCGACTCGGAGTTCCTGCACGACCTGCGAGTCAGCGTGCGGCGGACCCGCAGCGCCCTGAAGCTGTGCGGCGACGCCCTGGTCGGCATGCCCGTCGAGGAACTGGCCATGTTCGCCGCCGAGTTCAAGTGGGTCGGCGACATGACGACGCCGACCAGGGACCTGGACGTGCACCTGCTCGACTTCGAGCAGACGGCCCGCGGCCTCGCCGCGGCGAAGCCGGACGACCTCGAGCCTTTCCGCGCCTACCTGGAGCAGCGGCGGCGCAGGGAGTTCCGCGCGCTCAGCCGCGGGCTGCGCTCGGAGCGGTTCGTCACCCTCCTGTCGGAGTGGCGGATCAGGCTCACCAAGATCAGGCAGGATGCGCAGAAGCCGGGCAGGCGCAGCCGCAACCGTTCCGGACAGTTCACCGGCGACGCCGCCGGGACGGCGGGCGTGCTCGCCGCGGAGCGGACCAGAATCGCCTTCACGAAGGTGGCGCGGCGCGGCGCGGCGATCACCCCGGAGACGCCCGCCGAGGCCCTGCACGACCTGCGCAAGCGGGCCAAGGAGCTGCGGTACGCGCTTGAGTTCTTCGCGCCGCTGCACGATCCTGGCGACTACGGCAAGGTGGTCGGTGACCTCAAGCGCCTACAGGACTGCCTTGGGGAATTCCAGGACACCGAGGTGCAGGTGCACGAGATCCGGACGCTCGCGGCGGCGATGCTCGCCGCTGGCGAGGCGCCCGCGGTGACGCTGCTCGCGATGGGCGAGATCACGGCGGGCCTCGCGGTGCGACAGCGCGCGGCGCGCGCCGACTTCGAGCGGCGCTTCACCGCATTCGCCGACGTGGAAGGTCAGCGCCGGATGTCCGCGCTGCTGCGGGGAGGTACCGCCTAAATGCGGATTTACGCCACATACAACATCAAGGGCGGGGTCGGGAAGACAACGACCGCGGTCAACCTGGCCTACCTGGCGGCGGAGAGCGGCCTGCGCACCGTGCTGTGGGACCTGGACCCGCAGGGCGCCGCGAGCTTCATGTTCCGTGTCAAGCCGAAGGTCAAGGGCGGCGGCAGGGCGCTGATCAGCGGCAAGCGTCCGCTCGACGACGAGATCAAGGGCACCGACTTCGACAACCTCGACCTCATCCCCGCCGACTTCACCTACCGGAACATGGACCTGCTGCTCGACATCGGCGACGCGAAGACGGGCGGCGGCGCACCGGGCGGCAAGCAGGCGCGCAAGCTCGCCAGACTCCTCGCGCCGCTCGCCGCCGAGTACGACGCGGTGTTCCTCGACTGCCCGCCGTCAGTGTCGCTCGTCTCGGAGAACGTGCTGCACGCCGCCGACGTCATCGTGGTACCGCTTATCCCGACCACGTTGTCGGTGCGCACCCTGGAGCAGCTGTCGGACTTCGTCGGGGAGTTCAAGGGCCGTCGCCCGAAGCTCCTGTCGTTCTTCTCGATGGTCGACCGGCGCAAGAAGCTGCACAGGGAGATCACTGAGAAGCTGTCCGCGGAACGCGACGAGGTAGCGAGCACCGTGATCCCCGCCCTGTCCGTCATCGAGACGATGTCGGTGGAGCGCGCGCCGGTCACCGTCTTCGCGCCGGCCAGCGCCGCGGCGAAGGCCTACCGCGCGCTGTGGGCCGAGATCGGCGAGATGACCAGCTAACGGTCGGCAGCGGGCCGCCGCCAGTCTCGCGGATGCTCGCCTCGCTGCTTGTCCCTCTTGTTCTTTTCGCGCGTGGCTATGTCGCGCTTCGCCGTGCCACATTTGGCCGCGACGGGACGGCCGAGCGGCTTGCGAACGGCCGCCCGCACCCGGTGCAGCCGGATGCCGGGCGGCGCCACGGCCCGCGCGACGATGTCCGGGCTCAGCCCGGTGCGGAGCCGGTCGATGTGGGTGAGGATCTCGCCGCGCAGCGGCCACTCGCTGGCGCCGCCCGCGGCCGGGGTGCGCGGTTCGAGCACGGCGGCGAGTTCGTCCTGCTCCCGGTGCGCGGCCTCGAGCTGCCCCTCGAGCTCGGACTTGAGCTGCTCGCTGTCCGAGGGGAAGACCTGGGCGAGGCGCCCGTAGGTGCGGACCGCCGACGCGAGGTTGCGCAGCACGTCCGCCAGCCTGGCGCGGGTCTGCTCGTCCCTGACCGGCGAGGTGTCGCTGTCGATCCCCGCGCTGTCCAGGATCGAGCGCGCAAGCCCGCGCACCGTGACGGTGGCGTGCTCGAGGGCCTCCAGGCCGCCGTGCAGCCCGGGCCCCGCGGCAAGCAGGTCGTCGGGGACGCCGCCGAGGCGGGTGCGGGGATTGAGCCGGACGCTGTCGTCCGCGCTGCGCAGCGTGTCGTCGACCCGCTCGATCTCGTCGCGCAGCGCCCGCGCCTGGGTGAGCCAGTCGCGGACCTTCGCCGGGTCGGGTGCGGCTGCGGCGCCCGCAGTGTCGTGGCCAGCAGCGTCGCTGCCAGCAGTGTCGTGGCCGTCTTTGGCTTGGTCGTCGCCGGCCGGCGATAGCTCGCTGGCCATCCGCTCCAGCAGGCCGGCGAGCCGGCCGGCCAGCGTGCCGACCGCCTCGCGGGCAGGCTGCACGTGCGGCTTGGCGAAGACAAGGCCGCCGGCCAGCCCGGCGGCGGTACCGACAAGGGTGTCGACGATGCGGCCGGTCGCGGCGACGTGGGTGCCGGCCGACGAGAAGATCAGCATCGCGCTGATCGGAACTTCGAGCAGGTCATCGCCGAGCCGCAGCATCCGGCCGATGAGCAGCGCCGCCGCGATGACGATGGCGAGCTGCCACCAGCTGAAGGCGATGAACTCCGAGACGCCGACCGCGACGAGGACGCCCGCGGCGACGCTTATCACCTTGCGGATGCCGCTGCGGATCGTCTGGTACAGGCTGGCCTGGAGCACGAGCAGCGCGGTCAGCGGCGCGAGCACCGGGCGGGAGGTCCCGGCGGGGATCAGCAGCGCGAGCAGGTACGCGAAGGTCGCGGTTGCCGTCAGCCGCGTGATGTGGGACGTGGCAGGACTTGCGGTTTGCAGTGCGGTACGGGCGGTTCGGACGTAGCGGAACGGTGCGAAGCGCATGATGATGAGTAGGCAGTCCATCTCGCATGGCGGGCAGGGACGACACGGCCGCGCGTTATGGGCCGTCCCAACTGCAACAGGTCGCTGGCCTAGGTATTCCACGGCGGCGTCGGCGGGTGTAACCCGGCTTTGCATCCGGCGCGAGGGTGTTCTCACCGGTTAGCTACGACACGCCGGCGTTTACTCACTCTCGGCACCCGGGGAGGCATTAGTGTTTCCCCAGGGGAGAGGGTCAACAGCTTGATAACGCATGGGGGGAGACTGCCCGAACCGACCTCGCGGTTCGTCGGGCGGTCGCAAGAGGCTGCCGCCATCAGGGACGTGCTGACCAGGGCCAGGCTGGTTACGCTGACGGGTCCCGGCGGCATCGGCAAGACACGGCTCGCCATCAGGGTGGCGGGCGAGGCCGTGCGAACGTTTCCCGACGGGGTGTTCCTCGCCGACCTGTCTGCCGCGCGGGACGCGGCGGGGGTGGTGCGCGCGGTGGCAGCCGCCGTTGGGAGCCGGGGACAGACGGGTTCACGGGGGCAGCCGTCGGCCGGCTGGCTCGCAGGCCGGCTGCGCGGCAGGCGGGTGCTGCTCATTCTTGACACGTGCGAGCATGTGGTCGACGCCTGCGCCGACCTCGCCGACACCATCGTGCACGGCGCCGCCGAGCCGGTGCTGCTCGTGACGGGCCGCCAGCCGCTTGACCTGCCGGGCGAGGTGGTCTTCCGCATCCCGCCGCTCGGCGTCGCCGACGGCGCCAGCGAGGCGGTCAGCTTGCTCGCCGACCGGGGCGCGGCGGTGCCTGGGTTCGCGGTCACGCCCGGCACGCTGCCCAGGCTCGTGGACCTGTGCCGCCTGCTCGACGGCATGCCGCTGGCGATAGAGCTCGCCGCTCTCCGGCTGCGCACCGCCGACCTCGACGAGCTGCTCGGCTGGCTACCCGGTCACCTGCGGCAGCTCGGGGTCGGCCGCCCGGCCGCGGGGGTGGCACGGCACCAGTCACTGCACGCGTCCGTCGTCTGGAGCTATGACCTGTGCACGCCCGCCGAGCGGCTGCTCTGGGCGCGGCTGTCGGTCTTCCCCGGAAGCTTCGACCTGAAGGCGGCGGAGGCTGTCTGCGGGTCTGGCACGCTTGCCTTTCTGCCGGGCCCGCCCCGGGGGGTACGGGGGGTCGTCCCCCCGGGGGATGACCGCGGGTCGGGCACGCTTGCCTTTCTGCCGGACCCGCCCCGGAGGGTACGGGGGGTCGTCCCCCCGGGGGATGACCGCGGGTCGGGCACGCTTGCCTTTCTGCCGGGCCCGCCCCGGGGGGTACGGGGGGTCGTCCCCCCGGGGGATGACCGCGGGTCGGGCATGCTGGCGGCCGCGGAGATCGTCGACACGCTCGTCGCCCTGGTGGACAAGTCGGTTGTGCTGCGCGAGCAGGACGAGGGTGACGCGGCCAGGTACTGGCTGCCGAGGGTGGAACGGGAGCACGGCGCCGAGTTCGCGACCGACGCGCGGGTGTGCGCCGCGCGGCACCGCGGCCACTACCTGGATGTGGCCGCCGCGTTCGCCGCGTCCTTCAATGGGCCAGGCCAGCCTGGCCTTGTCGCGGCGCTCGCCAGGGACGAGGCCAACCTGCGGCTCGCGTTCGACGGCGCGCTCGCCGAGGGTGACGGGGCGATGGCCGCGGAGCTCGCCGTCGCCTGCTGGCCGTGGCTGATCTGCACGGACCGGTTCGGACTGGTGCGCTCCTGGCTCTCCGCCGTCTCGGCGGGCCCGCGGCCGCCGCACCGCCAGTTCGCCGGCCGTCTTGCCTGGGTGACATTCATCCAGGGTGACGCTCCGACCGCCGGGCCGCTGTCCGACGGGCCCGCGGCGGGTCCGTTCGCGCGGCTGCTCGACGGCCTTGCCGCGGCCATGGACGCGCTGCGGCACGACGCGTACGCCGACTGCGCCGCCCGTTGCGACCAGCTGACGGCGGTCCTGCCCGCGGATGAGCGCTGGGCGCGCGGCTGGGCGGCGTGGCTCGGCGGCGTCGCCGCGTGGTTCGACGGTGACCGGGACACCGCGGCTGAGCGGCTGCGGTCGGGGCTCGAGCTGCTTGTGCCGTTCGGCGGCGAACTGGCGGTGGCGCAGCACCTGGAGGCGTTTGCCTGGCTCGCCGAGGGCGCAGGCGATCACCGGCGGACGGCGAGGCTGCTCGGGGCGGCGGACCGGATCTGGCAACGACTCGCCGTGCGGGAGGGTGTGCGCGCGCCACGGTTCGGCCTCGCGCTGCTCGACGCCGAACGAGACGTCGCCGCGCGCCAGGCGACCGACGCGCTCGGCGCCACCAGGTACACGGCCGAGCACGCCGCGGGAATGGCGCTGACGACCCAGGCGGCGGCCTGGAACGCGGTGCAAGCGCCGCCGCAGGCCAGGTCAGGGCGGGGACGGGCGCCCGCCGCCCGGCAGCCGGGCACGGTGCGCGGCAGTGGCCGCGCTCCCGGTGCGAGGCCGGGCGGTGCGGGCGGAGCCGGGTCGGCGGCGGCAGCGGTGCCCGCCCAGGCCGGAGCGGCGGAGTCGGCGGCTCGCTGGGCGCTGCTCACGGCTCGCGAACGCGAGGTGGCCGCGCTGGTGGCCGGGGGTCTTGCCAACAAGGACATCGCGTCCCGCCTCGTTGTCTCCAAGCGGACGGTCGACGCGCACATCGAGCACATACTCGGCAAGCTCGGCTACAGCAGCCGGGTGCAGATCGCCGCGCTCGCCGCGGGCCAGCGTGACTACGGCGAGGGTCCGCCGATTCCGCCGCCGCGCGAGCCCGGGTGACGGTCGTTCGCCCGCGAAACCGCGTGACGGCCGGCCCCCCTCGCGGGAAGCCGGCCGTCAGGGCAGCGCACTAAACCGTTAGGAATCGGCCGGAAGCAGTCAGCCGCTAGAAATGGTCATGGTCGGTGCCTGGCGTGAACGACACGCCGCGCACCACCTGGTCGTAGCGGGCGGGTACCACGGTGAAGAACCGCTCGGACGCCGGCAGGCTGGTCGCACCGAGGTTGTCGGTGATCGCCACCAGCTTGTTCGGGTCGGCGCCCTGGTCGCCGCCGCCGCTCACGGTCGAGGTGACCCCGTAGATGGTCACGGAGCCATCGCGGTTGACCCTGCCGGTGATGTTCCGCAGACCGTCGGTGGCCGGCGACCACGGCAGCGACGTCACCGAGTTGATCCCGGTCGGGTAACCGGGGACGGTGTACGGGGTGCCGAGGCCGAGCCCGTTCTGCAGGGTGTAGGCGAGCTGCCACTGGCCGGCGGTCGCGTTGTACACCCATTTCTGCAGGCCGGCTGTGGTGGAGGCGGCCGCCGCGGTGTAGCTGCCGCTTGCGGAGGAGTAGGCGTTGTCGCCGGCGCCCTCGTCGGCCACGTACAGCGTGGTCGGGTTGGCGAACCAGATGCCGAACGGATAGTCAGAGGCGTCGGTCGCCGACTTGGCGAGCACGGTCGGGAAGCCCTTGAGCACGCACATGTTGCTCGCGAGTCCCGTCGCGGTCAGCGTGGACGCGATGTCCGAGGTCGGCAGCGGCGCCCCGGCGACCGGCAGTCCGCTGCCTCCCGGGCACGCGGTCCCCGTCGTGTCGAGGAAGTAGATGGTGTTGACGCCGTTGCTGCCGCTGCCCTTGGTGTAGTAGAGCACGCCGTTGTAGAGCGTCAGGCCGCGGAAGTTGTCGTCCTTGCCGACCTTGTCGGCCTTGTCGCCGAGCTGAGTAACGTTGAACGAGCCGACCGGGGTGGGCTGGCCTGGAGTCTGGTCCGCCTCGGGCAGGGCCGACGGAGTCATGATCTGCGTGCCCGCGCCGAGCACGACGCCGGTGGGCTGCGGGTTGGACCCGTTGCCCGCGTTGCCCGCGGTGTAGATGTAGTACTTGCCGTTGACCTTGGCCTCGACCGCGGCGCGGCCGTTGTTGCCGCTGTAGGCGTTGGTCTCGGTAAAGGTCCACTTGCCGTTCTCCGACAGCGACGCCACGGCGCGGTAGTAGGCGGCGCTGACCGGGTTGGTCGTGTCGATGACACCAGGGGTATTCGCGTTGGAGACGTCGACCGTGTCCGGCGCGGCCACGTAGTCGATGAACGACAGGTACTTGCCGTCGGACGACAGGTTGAGCGCGCCCTCGGACTTCGAGGAGAAGCTGGTGACCAGGTCGCCGCTCGGCACCGGGATGGTGCCCTGCGGCTGGCCCCAGGGGGTGATCTGCTTCAGGTAGAGCCTGGACGTCACGCCAAAGCTCGCGTCGACCGTGTCGTTGTTGAACACGTACGGGTAGTCGCCGCCGGCGATGGCGGTCGCGCCGGCCGAGCCCGATCCCGGCGGCAGCACGGTCTGCCCGGCCACGATGTCGGGCACGCCCGCCACGCCTGCGGCTGTCACGAACGCGGCGATGCCGGTTCTCTGACGCATGAATCCTCCTAGAACGCGGACGCCCGAAGCCGCCGAGTGCCCGCCGAGTGCCGGTGGGCGGGAAAGCCCCGGGACATCGAATCCCCGGCGCGCGTCCGTCATGCGTCACGAAGATGAACGAAAAGTGCCATTAGCATGACCAATTTGACAGTCGTTACATCTAAACCAGTTCTTAACGTTAGGTCCGTCAACGAGCAGCCGTTAAATGGGCCAGCGGAGTGTCCGATATATACCCAAATAGCCGGATGGGAAAGATCACATACCGCATACTCGCCCCCGCCGTGGGTAGCCCAATCGGGCAGGAAGGGACCGCAAGACAGACAACTTCGACCGCGGTGCAACTAAACGGATCAGGATGGCGTTATATGAGCATGACAGTCTGGGAATGGTTTGAGCAGCGCTCGTATCACCACCGGGACTTCGCCGGTCTTGGTGAGGCGAGTGGTACTCGGGCGGAACGGCCCACTACTACCCTGATCTTCCCGGCCCGCAACGTCGCAGGCACCATCGGCACCATCCTCTCCATCGTCGAAGAACTCCGCGCCCGCACCGGGCTGCCCGACCAGGTGATCGTCATCGACGCCGACTCACCGGACGGCACCGCCGACGTGGCCCGCGCCCATGGCGCCGAGGTCTACTCGGAGAACGAGCTCATGCTGGGGTACGGGCCGGCGCAGGGCAAGGGCGACGCGATGTGGCGCGCCCTGTCCGTGGCCAGCGGGGACATCGTGATGTTCGCGGATGCCGACACCATCGACTTCGAGGAGCACTTCGTCTACGGGACGCTCGGCCCGTTGCTGGCTGATCCCCGGCTCCAGTTCGTGAAGGCCGCCTACCGGCGGCCTTTCAAGCAGGGGGAGGAAAAGATACTCGACGGCGGCGGGCGAGTCACCGAGCTGATGGCCAAGCCGCTGCTCAACCTGTTCTATCCGGAGCTCGCCGGGTTCGTGCAGCCGCTGGCAGGCGAGTTCGCGGCGCGCCGTGAGGTGCTGAGCAGCGTCCCGTTCTTCACCGGCTACGGCGTGGAGATCGGCATGCTGATCGACGTGCTCGACCAGGTAGGCCTGGAAAGCATGGCCCAGGTGGACCTCGGCACGAGGCAGAACAGGCATCAGCCGCTTTCCAGCCTCACGAAGATGTCCTCGGTCGTGCTGCGCACCGTCGCCGCGCGCGAGGACCTCGGGCAGCGCCTCGATGGCGTGGAACTCGGCGCCGGCCTCGACCCGTCCATGCCGGGCCTGTGGGAGCTGCGGCCGCCGGACACGTACCTGCACGCCGTCGCGACGGATGAGGGGCTGCGGCTCGACGAACAGCTGAACGAGCTCGTCGAACGGCCGCCGCTCGCCAGCCTCGCCGACGGCAACGCGCTCACCGCGACCGCGTTATTCGCTCCCGAGGGCGCCACCACGGAACTGCTCCGGGGTGGCGCCCTCGCCTTGTCCCATGCCTGCACAAGCCAGTGATCAGGAGTCTGTGCCGCGAACTCAATGACATCCGCGCCGGAATTGGGATGATGTGCCCCAGGACCCTGGCCACGGCAGCGCCAGAACGAGTGCCGGGACGAGCGCCAGCGCGGCGGACTGGGAGGGCGGCATGTCAGCCGGCAAGAGCGAAGAGTTCGATCACATCGTCGTCGGCGCGGGCTCGGCCGGCTGCGTGATCGCCCGCCGCCTGGTGGACGCGGGCCGCAGGGTCGCGCTCGTCGAGGCGGGCGGCCCTGACTACAACCCGGCCATCCACAAGCCGAACCGCTCCTGGGAGCTGTGGAACTCGCCCGAGGACTGGGCGTTCTGGACAGAGCCGCAGCAGCACTCGCTCAAGACCAGCCTCTTCTGGCCGCGCGGCAAGGTGCTCGGCGGCTCGAGCTCGCTCAACGGGATGATCTACATCCGCGGCGCGAAGTCCGACTTCGACGCGTGGGCCTACAACGGCGCACCCGGCTGGTCCTACCGCGACGTGCTGCCGTACTTCAAGAAGTCGGAGGACTACGAGGACGGCCCGAGCGAGTACCACGGCACCGGCGGCCCGCTCCCAGTCACCCACATCAAGGAGCCGAACCCGGCGACGCTCGCGATGATCGAGGCCGCCGCGGAGACCGGCGTGCCGCGCAACGACGACCCCAACGCCGACGACATCCTCGGCGTCGGCCTGTCGCACATGACGGTGCGCGACGGCCGGCGGATGTCCACCTGGACCGCGTTCATCGAGCCGGTGGTCGACAGCCCGCTGCTCACCGTCGTCACCAGCGCCCAGGTCAAAACCCTGGTCTTCGACGGCACCGGTCGTGCGGCAGGAATCCGCCTGTCCCGGCCTGGCCTTGTCTACGCCCACCGAACGGATCCGGCTGACTCCGTCCCCCGCCCGGTCCTCCCCGAGTGGACGGCCACCGAGCTGCGCTGCTCTGCTGACGTCATCGTCTGCGCGGGCGTGATCGGCTCACCGCAGCTGCTGCTGCTTTCCGGCATCGGCCCCGCCGACGACCTCAAGCCGCTCGGCATCGAGGTGCGCGCCGACCTGGCCGGCGTGGGCGGCAACCTGCACGACCACGCGCTCGCCACGCTGCTGTATGAATCGGCACGGAAGATCCCCGAGGGCAAGGCCAACAACCTGGAGGCGCACTTCTTCGCCAAGAGCGACCCCGGGATGACCGCGCCCGACCTCCAGCCGCTCATGTCGCACTTCCCGATGCCCGTCGAAGGCTACCCGCAGCTCGAATACGGCGACGGATACGCGATCGTGGCGGGCATCATCCGCCCGCTGAGCCGCGGCAGGCTGTGGCTCCGCTCCGCGGACCCGGCGGAGCACCCCGTCATCGATCCGCACTACCTGGAGGAGAAGGCCGACGTGCGGGCGCTGCTCGCCAGCCTGAAGCTGTCCCGCGAGGTCGGCCAGGCAAGCGCGCTGAGCGAGTTCCGCGCGCGCGAGATCGCACCGGGCCCCGACGTCAGAACCGACGAGGAACTGATCGAGTACGGCATGCGGAACCTGATCACCTATCACCACCAGGCCGGCACCTGCAAGATGGGCATCGACAACCGGGCCGTGGTCAGCCCCGCCGACCTCACCGTCTACGGCGTGCCTGGCCTGCGCGTCGCCGACGCGTCGGTCATGCCGGCGGTCACCTCGGGCAACACCAACGCGCCGAGCATCATGATCGGCGAGCGCTGCGCAGAATTCCTGACCGCCTAGCCTGGAAGTGGAAGCCGCCAGCGCCCGCGGCGGGCAGCTGGGGCGGCGTCAGGAACGCGGGCGGCGCATCGAGGTCGAGCGCGCCGAGCGGCGAGGTGGCATGGGCGTCGCGATGGGTGAGCGGCGGCAGGTTCCACTTCTCCTCGATCAGCTTGAGTATCGAGGTGTGGTCGAACTCGTTGTGCAGGACGCAGTCCTTTTTCGCGTACGGCGAGACGATCACCGCGGGAACGCGGAACCCGTAGCGGTCGTAGGTGACGGGACCGTCGTCGGCGTTCTCGAGCTCGGCGAGCTGCTTGGGCAGGACCAGGCGCAACAGGGCGCGGAACCACCGGTGCGACAGCTGCCAGTTGCGCGCGGGCACGTCGTCCGGTGCGACGGCGGCCGGCGGCGCCACGTGGTCGTAGTAGCCGCCGTGCTCGTCGTAGGTCCAGATGAGCAGCGTCGACTCCCAGTCGGGGCCGTTCATGACCGCGTTGACCACCGCGGCGGAGAACGCCTCGCCCTGCGTGATGTCCTGCGGGTTTTCCTCGGAGTAGAGGCCGAAGTCCGGGTCGACGACGGACACTGGCGGCAGCTTCCCCGCCTTCGCGTCGGCGAAGAATTGCTGCGTGCTCCGCAGGTGCCTGATGCTGCCGGTGAACCCGAGCGGGTACAGGTCGGCGGTGAACGACTTGTTGCCGCGGATCGCGTTGGTCACCCCTGGCAGCCAGCGGCCAACCGCGGCGAGCCGCCGCAGCAGGACAAGCCCCGCGCCGCCCAGCAGCCGCTTGAGCACCACGGACACCGGGTGCACGTTGTGGTAGTTCACCCACATGATGCCGTGTTTGGTCAGCGCGTCGAAGATCGTCCCCGCCTCTGGGTAATCGACGAGGTCCCAGGGCAGGTCGTCGATCAGCCCGTGCGCCGTCCCGGCGATCAGGAACCGCCGGTTCGGGAAGGTCGGACCGAGACAGGAGCAGAACCAGCGGTCGGCCACCGGGAAGACCCTGGCGAGCCCGTGATAGAAGGGCAGGTCCGTCTCGGTCCAGTAGCCCATCGGGACGGCGGGGTCAGCGCCCTTCACTGTCTTGAACACCGACTCGGCGAAGCCACCGCAGCTGCCGTCCGCGTCCGCGATGTGGCTGGCGTTCCACGTCTGGGTCGGGTTGCCCGCGGTCTGGCTGGTGGAGGCCAGGTGCCACGAGGTGAACTCCCGCCCGTCGGACAGCTTGTTGACCGCGGCGGGCGCGCCGGAATCGTCGACGGGCAGCCCCTCGCCCCGGCCGGCCAGCGTGCCCAGGTAGTTGTCGTAGGAGTGGTTCTCCATCATCAGTACGACGATGTGCTTGATCTTCGGCAGCAGGTCCGTGCCGGGATCCAGGTCCGGACGCGGCCGCTCCGCCGGCCCCGCGACAAGACCCCGACGCTCGATGCTCCTGCGTTCCGCCCGTTCCAGCATCCGGTTCGACCCTTCCCCTGAGGCCATCCCTCGGCGAAATCATGTCATCAAGCCGCCACACCCCGAAAGCGCCTGAGACAAAATACAAAGAAAACATTAAGAGCCGTCACGTCCCACCCGCCGGTGATAGATCCGCTATGCCATGGCGGCAGAAAAACAATTCCTAACTTTCCGTTCAGTGAGACATCTGCCCTATTCCTTGCGGAGCATCGTTTCGTTAGCTTCGTGAAAGACTGATGCGGTGGCTTGTCGGCGAGACGCGGGGCGGACGCGACAGATGGCGGTGCTGACGACAGGACGGCTCCCCGTGCGGCTGACGCCGCTTGTGGGCCGGGACGGCGAGCTTGGCGCGGTGACGCGCGCCCTCGCCGGCTGTCGCATGCTCACGCTGACCGGGCCGGGCGGTGCGGGCAAGACCCGGCTCGCGCTCGCCGCCGCGGGCGAACTCGCGGCCACGGACCTGGACGTGGCCTGGGTCGAGCTGGCGCCGCTATCCGATCCGCCGCTCATCGCTCCCGCGCTGGCGGGCAGACTCGGCGTGCAGGAAACACCAGGCGTCGAGCCGTCCGCCGCCATCGCCGCCCACCTGGCCGCCTACCGCCACTCGGGCGGGCTGCTTGTGGTGCTCGACAACTGCGAGCACCTGGCCGCCGAGATCGCGAGCCTCGCCGAGTACCTGCTCGCCGAGTGCCCGGCGCTTACCGTTCTCGCCACCAGCAGGGAGCCGCTTGGCGTCGAGGGCGAACGCTCCTGGCCGGTGCCGCCGCTCGAGCGCGCGGACGCGGCGCGGCTGTTTGAGGACCGTGCGCGCCTTGTCGCGCCGGCCTTCGCCATTACCGACGCGAGCAGGGATGCGGTCGTGGAGGTGTGCGAGCGCCTCGACGGACTGCCGCTGGCGATCGAGCTGGCCGCCGCCAGGATGCGGGTCCTTTCTGTCGGGCAGCTCGCGCGGCGGCTCGACGACGTGTTCGGCGTGCTGACCGGCGGCGCGCGGTCGGCGCCGGCGCGCCACCAGGCGTTGCGCGCCACGCTCGACTGGTCCTATGAGCTGCTCAACGGCCAGGAACGGACGGTCTTCCGCAGGCTCGCGGTGTTCGTCGGCGGGTTCACCCTGCCCGCTGCCGAACAGGTCACCGCCTTCCGCGGCATCGCGCCTGGCCAGGTCTTCGACCTGCTGAGCAGGCTCGCGGACAAGTCGCTGCTCCAGGTGGACAGCGAGCGCTATCACCTGCTTGCCACGATCCGCGAGTACGCGGCGGACAAGCTCGCCCAGGCGGACGAGCGCGACCAGGCGCGGCGCGCGCACCTTGCCCACTACACCGGGTTCGCCGAGGAGGCGGGCGACAGCATCGAGCACGCGGCTGCGGCAGGACTCGAGGCGGAACTCGACCGGGTCGACCAGGAGCGGGCCAACCTGCGCGCGGCCACCGAGTACGCACGGGGCAGCGGCGATGCGGTCGCCGCGCTGCGGATCGTGGGCCAGCTCGGCAGGTACGCCTACCTGCGCGGTCACTATCGCGAGGTGCGCGAGTGGATGGACCAGGCGGTGGCCGACGGCCCCGGCGCGCCGCCCGAACTGCGCGCGCGAGCGCTGTACGGCAGCGGCCGCCTCGCCTACCTGCAATGCGACTACGAGCCCGCGGTCCGCCGCCTCGACGCCGCGCTGCTGCTTTACCGTGAGCTCGCCGACGACGCGGGAACCGCCGCGTGCCTCCAGGCGCTGGGCAGCGTGGCACGCGAGCAGGGCAGGTACGTCAGGTCCGGGCAACTGCACGAAGAGGGGCTGCGGCTTGCCCAGGCCGCGGGCGACCAGTGGGCCGAGGCGAGCGCGCACGGTTATCTCGGCTTCGTCTCCTGGCTCCAGGGGAACCTTGAGCTGGCGGCGAGCGAATGCACCCGCGCCCTCGCGATGTTCCGCGCGCTCGGCGACGCGGAGGGCATCGCCTGGTCGCTGATCAGCCTCGGCGTGACGGCCCGCTACGCCGGCGACCTGGCGGCCGCGGCGGAATCGCTGGCCGAATCCCTCGAGCTGTCTCGCTCGATCGGCTTTCGCGAGGGAACCGCCTGGTGTGAGGAGCAACTCGGCCTTGTCGCCCTCGCCAAAGGCGACAAGGCGACGGCGGAGACGCGGCTGCGGTTCAGCTACGCCACACACGACGAGCTGCGCGACCGCTGGCGCGTGGCCAGCGTCCTTGAGAACCTCGCCGCGGTCTCGCTGGCGCATGACGCCCCGGACGGTACCCCGGCTACCCGGACCGCCGGGCCGGAGCGGAGCCCTGGGGCCGAGCGAGCCGCCGGGGCGGAGCGGGCTGCGCGGCTACTAGGGCTCGCCCACGCGACGCGCGAGGCGATCGGCACCGTCATACCGCCAGTGGAGCGCGCACAGCACGAAAAGATTGTCGCCGCCGCGAGAGCGGCCCTCGGCGACGCCGCCTACCAGGCCGCCTGGCGCCGTGGCAGCACCGCCTCCGGGCTGCCCGAAATGACCGGAGCCTCTCCGCTGACCGGCGTAACCCCGGTGCTGGTGTCCGCGATTCCTGGGCAGCCGACCGCGTCGCCGGTGACCGGCGCGACTCCAGTGCTCACCGCAGCGCAGCCCGGGCAGGCACCCACGGTCGCGGTCGTGCCGTCGGAGACACCGGCCAGCCCGCGGGCCGGACGGACGGTGACTGCGGACTCGTCGGGGTCAGCCGCAACCGTTCCTCCTGATGGGTTTGATTCCGGTGGGTCGGGGGGTGACCCGGTGCCGCTGGCCGCGCCGGCCGGCCCGCAGCCAGCGGGGAGGCCGGGCCGCCGGATGCCGGCGCAGGCGGGCACGGCGGACCGGGCGGAGGGACCGCTGCGCGTGCGCGCGCTCGGCAGGGCGACCGTGGAGCTCGGCGGTGTCGCCCTGACGACCGCGGACTGGGGCTACGCCAAGCCCCGCGAGCTGCTATTCCTGCTGGTCACGTCGCCCCCGCTGACCAGGGAGCAGCTCGGCGCCGCGCTGTGGCCTGACCTGTCGCGGCAGCAGCTGGGCAACGCGCTGCACACCGCGCTGCGCGAGCTGCGGCGCGCGCTCGGCGGCAACCACTGGGTGCGGTACGCCGCGGGCCAGTACACGGTCAATCGGGACCGCCCGTGCGACTGCGACGTGGACGCGTTCGAGTCCGCGCTCGCCGCCGCCAGCCGGGCCCGCCCGGCGAGCGCCGCGCTGCCCGACCTGCAGCGCGCCGTCGCCGCGTACGGCGGTGACTTCCTGGCCGGGATGAGCGCGGGGGAGTGGGCGAGCACCCGCCGCGACGAACTGCGCCGCCGGTTCGAGTCGGCGCTGCTCGCGGCCGGCCGCCTGCACGTAGCGGCGGGACGCCACCAGGCGGCGGTCGCCGTCTTCCGCCGCGCGATCGAGCATGAGCCGCTGAACGAGTCGGCGCACCGCGAGCTGATGACCTGCTGGTCCCGGCTTGGCGAGACCGCCCGCGCGGTGCGGCACTACACCGAGCTGACGGCGCTCCTGCGCGAGCAGGTCGGCGTCCCGCCGGCCGCGGAGACCACCGCGCTGTACGAGCGGCTGTCGGGCGGCGGCTGACTCCCGGCGTTGGGTGCCCCCTGCGTTTCACCCGGTGATTCCCCTTGTCGCAGTACGCTCCCCGGCACCGGCGATGCCAGACTCGTGCCCCGGGGAAAAGCCGTTCCCTGGCCGCGCGCGCGGCCGCGCGCGTGCGCACGCGGGCGCTGCGGCTGGAGGCATAGTTGTCCGATCCGATCGCCCCGCCTGCCGCCCGGCGGCCGTCGGAGGCCGCGGAACTGGTCGCGCTCGCCGTCAGCGATGGCGACCTCGGCGCCGCGGTCGCCCAGTACGAGCCCGCCGCCGCACTGCTGCCATTGGCCAGCCAGGACGGCGGAGACGGCCTGGCTGGCCGAGACAGTCCGAATGGCCACCCGGGCAACGGCGGGGACGGCCGTCGGCTCGCGGAGACGATGGCCGGCATCATGCGGCTGCGCCTTCCCCTGGATGTCCGGCTCATCGCGGTGCTGCCTGCGGCGGGCCTGACGATGCTGGTCTGCGAGCGGCGCATCGCGGGACAGGGGCCGGACGGTCAGCCGGTCAGCCTGCACGGCGTCGGCTGCACGGTGGTGCGGCCGCAAGACGACGGCACCTGGCGGATCGCGGCCGACGCCTGGCAGCTGACGGACAACAGCGGTGCCGAATAGCCAGGCACGCGCATAGCCGCGCCCCCGATGAGTCACCCATAACCCCCGAAGATTCCCCCGGATTCGTCAGCACACAGTGATTCGCGAACACCGCCGGGTGCGGGCGACACCGCCCGCACCCGGCGGACCACGGGGTTAATCAGAAGGGATCGTCATCATGGGCATTTCTTACCGCTTGCTTGGCGGCGGTGTGGCCGCGCTGGCCGCGAGCGCGCTCGCTATCGGGTCGCTCACCGGGAGCGCGTCGGCTGCCGGGGGCAGCACGGCCCTTGCGACGCTTGACGCGGCGACCTCGCCCGCGGCCGCTGGGGCCGCCGGCTACCAGTTCGTCGAGATCGGCAGCCACCAGGACCGCACGTTCAACCAGTTGCTCGGCATCAACAACAGGGGCCAGATCGCCGGGTACTTCGGCGCCGGCGTGCCCGGCCACCCGAACAAGGGCTACGAGATCAGCGCGCCGTACGCGCAGAACGACTTCCAGCACGAGAACTTCCCCGGCTCCGTGCAGACCCAGATCACGGGCCTGAACGACACCGGCATCGAGGTCGGCTTCTTCTCCACGCAGAACAAGAACGGCAACCCGGACAGCAACTTCGGCTTCTGGCGCCAGAACGGGAAGTACCACGAGGTCAATTTCCCGGCCAAGAACAACTCCACCCCGCCGCAGGACCAGCTGCTCGGCATCAACGACACCGGGACCGCGGTCGGTTTCTACAACGACAACGCGGGCAACTCCCACGGCTTCGCCTACAACATCGCCACGAAGAAGTTCAAGGTGATCACGGTGCCGGGTGCGACGTCGGTCACCGCCGCCGCCATCAACGACAAGGGCACCGTCGCCGGCTTCTACGTCAACGCGAAGGGCAACACCGTCTCCTTCACCAAGACGCACACCGGCAAGGTCACCACGATCGCGGTAGCAGGCGCCACGGCGACGAGCGCGCTCGGCCTGAACGATAACGGCTGGGTGGTCGGCTTCTACACCACGGGCAGCGGCAACTCCGCGGCCACGCACGGCTTCGTCTTCCTGCCCAACGGCAAGTTCATCACCAAGTTCGACGACCCGAACGGCCTCGGCAACACGACGCTCAACGGCATCAACAACGAGAACGACATCGTCGGCTTCTACGGCGACGCAGCAGGCAACACCGACGGCCTGGTGGCCTTCCCGCCCTTCTAGCGTCCCGAGCCCGGCCGCCGGCAGCACCACCCCGCTGCCGGCGGCCGTCCATTTTGTCGCGAAATCGACCCTGGTCACCGAGCAACCATCGGTACACAATGTTCGCCATGACCCAAGAAGACTTGTCCGGTGTCCCCGAGGACGTGGCCGCCGTCCGAGCGTCGATCGAGGCGGAGATCGCCGGCTCGACACTGCTTGCCGTCTACGCCGAGACCGTGGCGCAGGCGCCGGATGTGGTAGCGCAGGAGTGGCTGGACGGCGGCGAGTGGCGCTCGCTGACCTATGCCGAGGTGTATCAGCGGGTGCGGGACGCGGCGCTCGGGCTCGTCGCGACCGGCCTGCAGCCGGGCGAGTTCGCGGCGGTCTGGTCCCGCAACCGCTCGCAGGCGACGATCGCCGACTACGCGGTGATGCACGCACGCGGCATCCCGGTATTCATCTACCCGACGGTCTCCCCCGAGCAGGGCGCGGACATCATCAGCCACTGCGAGGCGACGGTGGTCTTCGTGGAGCGGGAGTTCCTCCCGGTCCTCCGCTCGGTGCGGCACCTGCTGCCCAAGCTCCGCGCGCTCGTCGTCCTCGACGACGGGCCCTCGGGCGAGACGGACGCCGAGGAAGGCACGCTCGGCTGGGCCGAACTGCTCGAGCGCGGCCGCGCCGAGGCCGAGGCGGACCCAGGCGCGTTCGAGCGGACCTGGCGCCAGGTGACACCGGACGACCTAGTGACCCTGATCTACACCTCGGGCACCACGGGCAGCCCGAAGGGCGTCATGATCACCCACCGGGGGATCCGCTACTCGCAGCGGGCGACCGAGCGGGTGATACCGCACGATCAGCTGGTGTCCGAGGACGGCACCGCCACGCTTGTCTCCTACCTGCCGATGGCCCATGTCACCGGGCGCCATGTGGACCACTGGGGCCCCATGGCGAGCCCGACGACGCTGGCCTACTGCCCGGACAACCTGCGGCTGTTCGAGATCGCCGCACAGGTCCACCCGACCGCGCTTATCGGCATCCCCCGGGTCTGGGAGAAGCTGCACGCCGCACTGCGCGGCGCGCTTCCCGACGTGACGCCCGCGGCGGTGAGCGCGCTGCCCGACGCGGTGAAGCAGGCCGTGCTGACCAGGATCGGCCTCGACCGGTGCCGGATCGCGACGAGCGGCGCGGCGCCGATCGACCCGGAGATCGTCGGGTTCTTCCGTGCGCTCGGCCTGCCGTTGACCGAGGGCTGGGGGATGAGCGAGCTGTCCAACGCGGCGACGCTCTCCGCGCCCGGCGACGCCCGCGGCGGCGCGGTGGGCACCGCGTTCCCCGGCATGGAGGTGCGCATTGCCGAGGACGGCGAGGTACTCGTCCGGGGCCCGCTAGTGATGGCCGGCTACTACAAGGACCCCGAGCTGACCATGGCGACCATCGACGCGGCGGGCTGGCTGGCGACCGGCGACATCGGCGAGATGGACGCCGACGGCTTCCTGAAGATCGTGGACAGGAAGAAGGAGCTGATCATCACCTCGGGCGGTAAGAACATCTCGCCGGCACAGGTGGAGTACGAGCTGCAGCGCCACCCGCTGATCGGCCAGGCCTGCGCGGTCGGCGACCGGCGCAACTACGTGACCGCGCTGCTCGTGCTCGACCCGGACACAGCTCAGGCGTGGGCACGGGCGCAGGGCATCGCGTTCGAGTCGCTCGCGGACCTTGCGGCCGACCCGGCCGTGCTCGCCGAGGTGGAGCGCGGCGTCGCTGAGGCCAACTCGCACCTGGCGCGGCCGGAGCAGGTCCGCAGGTGGAGGCTGCTGCCCGCCGAGTGGACCGCGCAGTCGGGCGAGCTCACCCCGTCGATGAAGCGCCGGCGCCGGGTGATCGTCGACCGCTATGCGAGGGAGATCGAGAGCCTGTACTACTAGCGATCCGCTGGGCACCCGGCGGGGCCCCTATCATGGCTTGGGTGACAGGTCATCAGCTGAGGCTCTATAACTCGCTCGGGCGGCTTACCGAGGATTTCGCGCCGTCCGCCGACGTCGTGGGCCTGTACAGCTGCGGGCCGACCGTCTACTCCTACCAGCACCTCGGCAACATGCGGCCGTACGTGTTCGCCGACACGCTGCGCCGCGCGCTGCGCTGGAAGGGCATTCCTGTCCGGCACGTCGTGAACATCACCGACGTCGGGCACGCCGTCGCGGACTCGGACACCGGCGAGGACAAGCTCGAGCTCGCGGCGGCGAAGGAACGCAGGTCCGTCGAGGAGATCGCCGAGTTCTACGCGCAGGACTGGCTGGACGCGCTGGCCGCGCTCAACGTCCAGCCAGCCGACGTGTACCCGCGGGCCAGCGCCTACGTGGACCAGATGATCGAGTTCGCGAAGGTGCTCGAGGACAAGGGCTACACCTACGAGCTGCCGTCCGGCCTGTACTTTGACACCTCCAAGTCGCCCGGCTACGGCACCCTCGCGCTGCTCGACCTGGCGGGCCAGCGGGAGACGGGCCGCGTCGAGCACGTCGAGGGCCGCAGGCATAACAGCGACTTCGCGCTGTGGCGCGCGGAGGAGCCGGGCGTCCGGCGGATCATGCGATGGAACTCCCCGTGGGGCTGGGGTGCGCCCGGCTGGCACCTGGAATGCTCGGTGATGTCGATGACGCTGCTCGGCGCCCACTTCGACATCCACACCGGCGGCATCGACCACCGGGAGCTGCACCACGTCAACGAGATCGCCCAGAGCGAGGCGTACCTCGAAGACGACCGCCCGTGGGTCCGGTACTGGCTGCACAACGAGTTCATCCTGCTCGACGCGCAGAAGATCGCGAAGTCGGCCGGCCATACCCTGCGCCTGGCAGACCTGGTGGAATCGGGCTATCACCCGATGGCCTACCGGCTGTTCCTGCTCGGCGGCCACTATCGCAGCCAGGTCGACTTCACCCTGACGGCGATGGACGCCGCCCAGGCGAGGCTGCGCCGTCTCGTCGCCAGGGTGGCACCGCTCCGCCCGTTCCCGCGGGTGGAAACGCTCGCCGCCGCCAGGTCACTGCTCGGCGTCCCCGTCGACGCGACCGGTGCCGCCATCGACGGCGAGGCAGCGGTGCCGGACACGGTCGATATCAAGACGGCGCTCGCCTACCTCGACGCGATCGACGCCGCGATCTCCACTGACCTCGCCACGCCCAAGCTGCTTGCGACGCTCCAGGACGCGCTGAAGGACCCGGGATTCACCCCGGACGGCCTGCGCGTCGTGGTGGCCGCCGCCGACGCTCTGCTCGGCCTGCGCCTCGACAACCTGGAACTCGCGGAAGTGGAGCAGCGCCGCACCGCCGAGGACCTGGCCCCGGACGAAGTGCAGGAGATCGAGCGCCTCGTCGCCGAGCGCACCCAGGCGCGCGCGGAGAAGAACTGGCCACGCGCCGACGAGATCCGCGCCGAACTCGATGCCCTCGGCGTCCAGGTAACCGACACCCCCTCCGGCCCCACCTGGCAGCTCCGCTAACTCCCGCCACCGCCGCGCGCCGCCGCGCTAGGGGATGTCGCAGATGAGGGAGAGGGTCACGGTGTGACCGGCGCGCACGTGCGTGGTCAGTGGCCGTGAGGACGCTGACCGGGCACCGCGGGTTCCGGCGTTCTTCCGGCTGGACAGCGGCCGTCAACCGCCGCCTGAAACCCCGCCCGCGGCAACGGTTAGCCGGACAGTTCCCGTTCCAGCGGGGTGCGGAAGCGCGGCGTGACCCGGCCCGTCCCGAGCCACGTCTCAAGCGAGCCGGCCAAAGCCGCGACCGCGGCCGCGCCGTCGGCCCCGATGTCCTCGAGCAGCCGGTACGCCACCTCGCCCGATGGGCGCTGCGCCCAGCCGCCGACCACGCGTCCCGCCCACCACACGCTCGGCCCGATGTTGCCTGTCCGGTCGAACAGGGTCGGCGTGTGCGGTCCCAGGTACCACGACCGCGACTGCCAGCCCATCGGCGTCGGGTCGAGCGCGGGCAGCAACGCGGCCGCCGGCGGCGCGCCAGGGGGGAAATCGAGGTCATCGGCGAGCATCACGCCGGCCTGCCCGTCGAGGTCCACCTCGGTCACCGGCAGCCCGTCGAGCGCCGCCTTCGTCTGGGCGCCCGTCCACCCGGCCCACCACTGCAGGTCGGACACCGGCGCGGGGCCGAACACATGAAGCCACCGCCGGGCGAGCTCGATCCGCGCGGCCCCCGCGTCCAGGCCCGCGCCAAGACCCGCACCGGGGTCGCCGGACGGCGCCGCATCGTGCTGCAGCCACGCCGCAGGCAGGAACCACTGGAACTGCCCGGAGGTCCAGCCGCCCTTGCGGTGTCCGCGGATGGTCCGCCCCTCGGCGGCGATCAGGATGAGCACCCGCGACGTGATGTTGGCGACCCCGCCGTATGACTTGTCCGGCGCGTAGACGAGCTGCGTCCGCAGCCGGGGCTCGTCCGCGGACAGTTCCGCGCCGCTCGCACCCCCGCCACGGCCCGCGAGCGCCCGCAGGACCCCAGCCTCGACATCCCGCAGCCAGCCGTCGGGGTCGCCGTCGCCCACCCCGCCGGCTGCCAGGTCCTTCACCAGCCCCCGCCGCATGCGCTTCGCGACGTCATCGGTGCACGCCGCCTGCACCACGCCGGCCAGCCCTGCGGGCACCACGAACACCGTCCGCCGCATGCCAAGCATCCTGACGACCGCACGGTCCGCATACAGCGCCGCGTCGACGTCCCCGGCCGCGCACCCGATGCGTGCCCAGGCCGACAGGTACACCGTCACGGGATCGGTCGCATGCAGCGCGATGAGCGAATCGGTCACCGAGGCAACCGACGAACCGGAAGATTCCGGCGCGCCAAGCCGGTGCCGCTCGAAGAGCCGCCCTTGCCGCTGCGCGGCGCTAACCTTCACTGCCATGACTCAGACACCGCCATGAGTCAGAAGCTACCGGGTGCCAGTGACAACGGTGGCACCGTACTCGTCGTCGTCGTGAATCCGCGCGTCGAGTCCGGCGCCGTCCATCTCCGCGGCCATCACCGGCGCCTGCTGTTCGCTGGTCTCCACGAGCAGCACGCCGCCCGGCGCGAGCCAGTCAGGCGCTCCGGCCGCGGCCCGGCGCAGGACGGCAAGGCCGTCCGTGCCGCCATCCAGGGCGAGCAGCGCCTCGTGGTCCCGCGCCTCGGCGGGCATGAACGCGATCTGCGATGTCGGCACGTACGGCGCGTTGCAGATCAGCACGTCGATCAGGCCGCGCAGCGAACCGGGCAGCACCGTGAACAGGTCTCCCTGGTAGACCACGCCGCCCAGCGGCTCGACGTTACGTCGCGCGCACGCGACCGCCGCAGGATCGAGATCGGAAGCGTGCAACTCCACCCGCCCGCCAAACCCGGCCAGGCCGGAACCGGCCAGGCCGGCGGGACCGGTCAGCCCCGAGGCGACCGCGAGCCCGAGCGCCCCGGTCCCACAGCACAGGTCGACGATCGCCGGCCGCGCGAGTTCGCCCCGCGCGCGGACCAGGCCGACGGCGACGGAGACAAGGAACTCGCTGCGGCGGCGCGGCACGAACACCCCAGGATCGACGAAGACCCGCAGCCCGCAGAACTCCGCCCAGCCGACCACTTGCTCGAGCGGTTCCCCGGCGGCCCGCCGCTCGACTAGCGCCTCAAGCTCGGCAGGCGTGGCCGCGGTCGCGAACAGCAGCGCCGCCTCCTCCTCGGCGAACACGCAGCCCGCGGCCCGCAGCCGGGCTATCACCGCTCCCTCTGTTCCCATGAGGGAGCCCACGCTAGCGGCGCCCGGCCGGCCACTCAAGCGTTTAATGACCGTGGCGGCAGCCCCGTCGCGCCAACCGATTTCCGGCAGCGCGCGTGCGGAAAGCGCGCAGCTGCCTCGAACTCTTTTCTCCTGACCTGGCCCGCCCTCAAACTCAAAGTGGTGAAGCAGGAGAAAAGAGCTCGCCGTTCGGGATGATCAACTAAAGACCTAAAGCTGCCCGACGTCGGTGACGTGTACGACCGCCGTGCCCTCGGCGTCGGAGGCGGCTAGGTCGACGGTGGCCGAGATGCCCCAGTCGTGGTCGCCCGCCGGGTCGTCGAAGATCTGCCTGACCGTCCAGCCGCCGGGAGCCTCGTCAATGATCAGCATCGACGGCCCGCGCGCGTCCGGCCCCGTGCCGATCTGAGAAAACTCATCGAAGTACGCCGACAGGGCCTCCGACCAGGCCGCCGCGTTCCAGCCGTCGGCGGCGTCAAGCTCGCCGAGCTCGTCGTAATGCCGCAGCGCGGCGAGGGTGACCCGGCGGAACAGCGCGTTGCGCACCAGCACGCGGAACGCACGCGGGTTGCTTGTCACGGTCTTCGGCTGCGACCTCAGTTCGGCGAGGTCAGCGGACAGGTCGTCGGGGTGGGTGAGCTTCTCCCACTCGTCCACCAGGGAGGAGTCGACCTGGCGGATCAGCTCGCCGAGCCATTCGATGAGGTCGGTCAGCTCCTCGGTCTTGGCCTCGTCCGGCACGGTCTGCCGCAGCGCCTTGTAGGCGTCGGCCAGGTAGCGCAGCACGATCCCTTCTGAGCGGGAAAGACCGTAGAACTGGACGTACTCACCGAACGTCATGGCCCGCTCGTACATGTCCCTGACCACTGACTTGGGCGAGACCATGTAGTCGCCCACCCAGGGGTGGCCGCGCCGGTAGATCTCGTAGCCGGCCTCGAGGACGTCCTCCAGGGGCTTCGGCCAGGTCACGTCCTCGAGCAGTTCGATCCGCTCCTCGTACTCGACGCCCTCGGCCTTCATCGCGGCGACGGCCTCGCCGCGGGCGCGGAACTGCTGCGCGGACAGGATCTGCCTGGGATCGTCAAGGGTGGACTCGATGACGGAAAGCACGTCGAGGGCGTACGTGTCGGTTTCCCGGTCGAGCAGGGAGATCGCGGCGAGCGCGAACGGCGACAGCGGCTGGTTGAGCGCGAAGTCGAACTGCAGGTCCACGGTGAGCCTGACGTAGCGGCCCTGGTCGTCCGGCTCGTCGAGCCGCTCGATCACGCCGCCGGCCAGCAGCGCACGGTAGATCTCGATGGCCCGGTGAATGTGCTTGCGCTGCTTCGCCCGGTCCTCGTGGTTGTCGGTCAGCAGGTGCTTCAGCGCCTGGTACGCGTTGCCCGGCCGGTCGATGACGTTGAGCACCATCGCGTGCGTCACCGTGAAGCTTGACGTGAGGGGTTCTGGCTCGGCGGCGACAAGCCGCTCGAAGGTCGGCTTGCCCCAGGAGATCGTCCCCTCCGGCGGCTTCTTCTTGACGACACGCCGTCGCGCCAGGGCCTCGTCGCCGCCGGTCTTCGCGAGGGCCTTGGCGTAGGACCGCTCGTTGTCGATGACGTGCTCGGGCGCCTGAACCACGACTTGCCCGAGAGTGTCGAACCCGGCCCTGCCCGCCCGCCCGGCGATCTGGTGGAACTCGCGGGCCTGCAGCAGCCGGGTCTTCTTCCCGTCGTACTTGGCCAGCGCGGTGAACACGACGGTGCGGATCGGCACGTTGATGCCGACGCCGAGGGTGTCGGTGCCGCAGATGACCTTGAGCAGGCCGGCCTGGGCGAGTGTCTCGACCAGACGCCGGTACTTGGGCAGCATCCCGGCGTGATGCACGCCGATGCCGTGCCGCACGAGACGGGACAGCGTCTTGCCGAAGCCGGACGCGAAACGGAAGTTGCCGATCAGCTCGGCGATCGCGTCCTTCTCCGCCCGGGAGCACATGTTGGTGGACATCAGCGCCTGTGCCTGCTCAAGCGCGGCCGCCTGGGTGAAGTGCACCACGTAGACGGGGGACTGGTTCGTGGTCAGCAGCTCGTTCAGCGTCTCGTGCAGCGGCTGCAGGCTGAAGGAGAAGACCAGCGGCACCGGGCGCTCGGCGTTCTTGACCACGGCCGTGGCCCAGCCGGTGCGCCTGGTCAGGTCTTCCTGAAACCGGGTGACGTCGCCGAGGGTCGCCGACATGAGGACGAACTGCGCCTTGGGCAGTTCGATGAGCGGCACCTGCCACGCCCAGCCGCGGTCGGGGTCGGCGTAGTAGTGGAACTCGTCCATGATGACCTGGCCGACGTCCGCGTCCGCGCCGTCGCGCAGAGCGATGGAGGCGAGCACCTCGGCGGTGCAGCAGATGATCGGCGCCTTGGCGTTGACCGACGCGTCGCCGGTCATCATCCCGACGCTCGCCGGGCCGAAGATCTCGCACAGCGCGAAGAACTTCTCGCTGACCAGCGCCTTGATCGGCGCGGTGTAGTAGCTGCGCTGCCCGTTGGCGAGCGCGGTGAAGTGCGCGCCGGTGGCCACGAGCGACTTGCCGGATCCCGTCGGGGTGGACAGGATCACGTTCGAGCCCATGACGACCTCGATCAGCGCCTCTTCCTGGTGCGGATAGAGCGCGAGGCCGCGGTCCTTCGCCCAGTCGGCGAAGGCGCTGAAGATGGCATCGGGGTCCGGCGGATTGTCCGGGTCGGTAAGCAGCGGGGGCAGCAGTTCGGTGAGCGTCGTCATGTCGTTATCTATCGTGCCTTGCCGTCCCGACTGCCTGAACCGCTTCCTGACCCGTTTCCTCAACCGTGAAGAGGGCGGTGACAGCGGCCGCTCTCCAAGAACGGCCCCGGGATATCACACGATGTGATCAACAACTCGAACGAGCCCGCAGATCTTCCCGGTCCGACCCGTGCCGAACGACGGAATCGGGTCCGAACAAGCCTCAACACGACGTCTTCGGGTCAGCAACAGTTACCAGAAGTAAACAGTGGATGAAGTGCTCGGCGAAGGTGCTGCGCTCGCCGTGCCGTGAACGGTATAACCGGACCTCCGGGGGACGCGCCCAGGGCCTGACGGGGGGCCGCGGAGCGGTGCGCGACACCCCGTTTAGGCCTCATTGACAATGGCGTCACGTGTGCCGCATCATGGTCTCTCTTGCTACCGCAAGAAAAACTTTCCCAGGCCATCACTTTAACTTCCGGATGTCGTATATGAAAAATTCCCTCCGGTTCATCACGCTCAGCAAGTACCCGCCCTATCGGTCGGGGCACGCGAAGCAGGCGCTGTGGAACAACACCGCGCTTGCCGTGCTCACTGGGGCAGAGCAACACCAAGTAACGTACTGCGGGGCATCCCCGGATCCGGAGGACGACGCAGGCCAGGGAGTCGTGGTCCACCACGTTCGGGAAGTGCCGGGAAATCGCCGGGTGCCGGACGGGCACCTGCTACGCGCGGTCGGGGCGGAGCTTTATCGAGCCTGCCTTGAAAACGATATCGACGTCATAAACACTTATTACATCGATCCGCACGCGGCCCTTGCCAATAGGGTCGCGGACGCAGTCGCACTTCTGCGGCGGCGGCCTATCGTTATCCACAGCATAGAGGGCAGCGACGTTCTCGAATCCGTCTGCGAGCACCTCGTGGACGGGTCGGCCGGTGTGCTGTTCGGTGACGTAATGCGCGCCGATGTGCTGTGCACGGTGTCGCACTACACAGCGCAGCGCTTCCTGGCCGGCGCCGAGGCGGTCGGCGGCGCGCGCCTCGCAGACACGCTCGCCGAGTCGATCGTGCTGCGCTACCCGGGCCTGCCGCCCGTCGCGTACGCGCAGCCGTCGCAAGAGGAACTGCGCGAGTTCCGGCAGCGCTCCGGGCTGCGGCAGGACTCGGTGATCATCTCCACGCTCGGCAGGCTCGAGGAGGAGAAGGGCCTCGACACCCTGCTGGCGATCGCCGACCTCGCCGCCGCCTGCCGGCCGGAGTTCGAGTTCGTCATCGCCGGGACCGGCTCGCTTGGCGACGTGCTCACGGAGCGGGCGGCGACTATGCCGAACCTGACCGTGCTGCGCAACGTCAGCTCCCACGACGCCCAGTGCTTGCGTGCCACCTCCGAGGTCGGCGTCTTCCCAACCCGGGTCATCCCCGGGTTCATCGAGACGTTCTGCGTCGCGGCGCTCGAATACGAGGCGCTCGGCGTCCCGGTGCTCGCCTCGTCGATCGGCGGCGTGCCCGAGGCCACCCCCGACGACCGGTTCCTCGTCGCGCCGCACACAGCGCCGGCCGAGTGGCTGGCGCGGATCGAGGACGTGCTGGCGAACCGGGCCGAGCGCAGCGCGGTCGCGGCCGCCTTCGCAGGCAAGTTCACCAGCGCGCGCAGCGCTCAGCGGCTCATCGACCTGGCGAACCTGGCCGCGGACCGCTTCAACCGCTCGGTACCGCTGAAGGCCGACCCGGTAGACGACTACCTGGCCACCTGGCCGGCCCGCCGCCAGCTGTTCGCCGAGCCGGTCCAGATGTAACCAAACCAAGGACGCCACCCCGCCCGCAGAGTCATAGCAAGGCGTCCCAGCCAACCACCACCCCGTTCGGGCTTCTCCAGCCGTTGACTTTGATCTTGACTTTGACCTTAGTCAGCCACCGAGGAGAGGCGCGGGTGCCGGGAGATTAGCCCGCGGCCTTCCGAAGGAGCGCCGCGGGTAATCTTCCGGTACCCAAGCCATGACCGGCTCTTGATCTTGATCTTGAGACACCAGCCGGAAACGTCAGCCCAGCGCGGTGACCCGGCGCAGCACCTCGGCGCGCCCGAGCGCCGCGCAGGTCTGCGCCAGGTCGGGCGACTGGCGTGAGCCGGTGACAAGCACGCGGATCACCGCGGCGGCGTCGGCGATAGAGCCGGGGAAGGCCTCGGGGTTCTTCTTGTAGTCCTTCTGCCGCAGCGCGAAGCCGAGCTCGCCGGCCAGGTTGCGGATCTGGTCGAACCACTCCACGTCCGGCCCTGGCTCGACGTAGGCCGCCGCGAACCCGGACGCCATCGCGCGCACCTTGTCCACGGCGAGGCCGTTGAACCGCTCGTCCGCCGGGTCGGTGACAAGCTCGTAGACCTCGGGGAAGAAGAACCCGTACACGGTGCGGAAGTCCGCCCACTTGCGCAGGTCCTTGCGCGGCTTCTCGGTGTCGACCCGCTCCACGTCAAGGGCGCGCAGCGCCAGGTCGCGCTCCGCGGTGACCACCGCGGCGAGGTCCTTGTCGTACTCGGCGAGCCAGGGCAGCAGGCGCTCGAGTATCACCGGGCTCGGCAGCGTCGCGACGTAGTCGGCGCTGACGTCATCGAGCTTGACCATGTCCAGCAGCGGCCCGGCGACGCCGAACTCCGCCAGCCGCAGCGGCTCGGCGAGCGCCTGGGGCAGCGGCATCTCCGCGAGCCGCCCGTTGGCGAGCCCGCGCAGGTAGTACAGCACCGCCTCGGCAGGGAAGCCCTGCTCGAGGTAGTAGCCGACGCTTGCCTCCGGGTCCTTCCGCTTGGAGAGCTTGCGGCGGCTGCCGCCGTCCTGCTTCATCAGCGGGGCCACGTGCGCGTAGGGGATCCTCGGGAACCCAAGGGCATCGAATAGCTGCAGGTGCAGCGGCACAGAGGAGATCCACTCCTCGCCGCGGACCACCAGCGTGATCCCCATGAGGTGATCGTCGACCGCGTGCGCGAAGTGGTAGGTGGGCAGCCGGAGCTCGGCGTCGCTGCGCTTGAGTATGACCACGTCGTTGCGGTTGTCGTCGGCGCTCAGCTCGCCGCGGATCTCGTCGGTGAAGCTGACCCGCGCGCCGCCGATGCCCGGTGACCGGAAGCGGACCACGTACGGGTCGCCAGCCGCGAGGCGGGCGCGCACCTGGTCTTCCGGTGCGTCGCGCCAGATCGCCCAGTCACCGTAGTACCCGGGCAGCGCGCCGACCGCCTTCTGCCGCTCGACCCGCGCCTCGGCCTGCTCGGTGGTCTCGAAGCACGGGTACGCCTTGCCCTGCCGCAGCAGTTCCCGCACGTACGTGTGGTAGATCGCGGCGCGGGCCGACTGGGTGTAGGGGCCGTAGGCCCCGCCCACGGCATCCGACTCGTCGGCCGCGATGCCGAAGTACTCGAAACCCGCCTCGAACTGCGCGAGCGCCCCCTCGGAGAACCGCGCCTGGTCGGTGTCCTCGATGCGCAGCAGGTAGCGGCCGCCGCTGTGCCGCGCGAGGTCGAAGTTGACCGACGCGGTGAAGATCCCCCCGATGTGCAGCCAGCCGGTTGGCGACGGCGCGAACCGCGTCACCTGGGCGCCGGGCGGCAGCGACCGCGCCGGGTAGCGCGCCGCCATCTCCTGCGGTGTGGGCAGGTCGGCGGGGAAGAGGGAATCGATAAGGTCCGCGCTCAGCATGAGTCAAGCCTACCGAGGGCCCGCTTGCCCCCGCTCCGGTTAACCGGCCACGGCCCGCGGCGCCCCGCTACGGCCCCGCGGTGCCCCGCGGTGCCCCGCTACGGCCCCGCGGTGCCCCGCTACGGCCCCGCGGTGCCCTGCTACGACTCGCGGCCGCGCGGCCAGCGCAGCCGCCCGCGAGGCGGCGGCAGCGCCTGGCATTCTGTGACCCGGGCGGCGACCGGGCCGGGCAGCCAGGACCGCGGCTGATGGCCGACCTCGGCGAGCAGCCAGGCGTGCAGCCGCTCGGCGGTTGGCCGTTTGGCAGGGTCGGCGGCCAGGCAGGCGAGCACGATGGGCGCCAGCCACGGCGGGCAGCCGTCGAGATCGGACTCGCCAGGCGGCACGCTCACGGTCACCCGGATGCCGGGAGCGAGCGGCGCCGGAATGTCGGCCCACGGTGACCGGCCGGTCGCCGCGTAGAGCGCCGTGACACCGAGCATCAGCACGTCATCGGCGGCCGCTCCCGGCCCGGCCACCAGCGCCGCCCTGCTGGTGCCGAAGTCGGTGAGCACCGGCCCGTGCCCGCCGAGCAGCACGTTGCGCGGGCAGACGGCGTGGTGGGCGAGGCCGGTCTCGTGCAGCATGGCGAGCGCCCCGGCGACGCCGAGGGCGATCCAGCCCGGCGTCTCCGCCGGCAGCGGGCCCGTTTCTGTGACGACGGCGGCGAGCGAGGGACCGCGCACCAGGGTGCTCGCCACCCACCGCTGCCCGCGGCCCGCCAGCGCGCCGCAATCGATGACCGACGTCAGATGCGGGTGGCGGACCACGGAAGCGGCGAGAACGCCCACCGGCAGGCGGCGCCGGACATCCGGGTCCGCGGTCAGCTGCTGGTCGAACATCTTGACCGCCGCCCACCCCGAGTTCACCGCGCCGGAGTCGCCGTCGTCGTCGTCGGCGTCGCCGCCGAAAATGCTCTCGCCCGCGAAACCGCTTCCGCCGTCGATGGCCCGTCCGCCGCCGAAGGGGCTGGCACCAGGGACGGCGGCGCCGGCCGCGCCCGCGACGTTGGCGAGGTAGACGGTCCCGGCCTGCCCCTCGCCAAGCCGGGCGACGATCCGCCACCCGTCTGCCTCCCGCGGGTCACCAGGGCCAAGGGGAAGGTAGGCGGGCTCGCTCCATTGCCGCGTCGATACCCATATCCAGGCAGGACCGGAGAATTCCTTCGCCGCGACGTCCGCCCTGGTGAACTGAGCGACAGGAATTCCCGGATATCCCGGTTGGATTATTAGCGCAAACGCATGATCGGAAAGCGCGACGGCGAGATCGGCGGTGGGTTCGGCATCGAGTGCGGACCGCAGCGCCGCGCTGTCCACCAGCCGGTTGATGTCGACGATGACCGGGCCGCCAAAGCCGGCCACGTTCCGCTCGACCAGCCCGACGCCGATCGCCATCCGCAGCCTGATCCGGTCCGCATGCTCTGCGTTGTCTCTGCTTAGGCTCGCCGTAAGCGACCTCAGCAGAACCGCTAGCACGGCGGTCGGGTCGATGTCGGCGGGCAGGATCGCATTGATCCCGTCTCCGGTCCACTGATGGTCGACGACGGTCGCGTCGAGCCTAAGCCCGCATTCCGCGAGCGTCGCGACCACCAGCCGGCGCAGCCGTTGCTGCACGCTGTCCCTGCCAGGCACGGAGCGGCCGCCATATCCGGCGACATCGAGCACGAATCCCATTCGCAGCGCGCGACCGGATTGCCGTCGCACGCCAGATGCTCCGCTCCCGGGCCCGGCCGTCCCCACGTCCTGCGCCCAGTCTTCCATTTTCGCCACGCTCCCACCCCATAGCGTAATAGCAATTGCCCAAAGCGGAAGGTGCCAAATACTCGTTATCAGTCCGTGAGATCTGGCAATATAAGTGACGTGCCAGTGTCGATATCTCCCCTGCCCGTTCCCGCCGCTGGCACGCGGGAGCGGAGGGCGTCCATGAGCCTCGCGAGCCGCGACCAGTGGCCGGAGAGCAGCTTCGTCGGCCAGCTCCAAGAGACGGAGCGGGCCGCGTTGCTTGCCGCTGGCGCTCCCATTCGCTTTGACGACAACGCGATCCTGCTGCTCCAGGGCGAGATCGCCGAGTGCGTTTACGTGCTGACCAACGGCTTGGTCAAGGTCATCGTCGCCGCCGAGAGCGGCGCGGAGACGACGCTCGCCATCCGCTCGCGCGGCGACCTGGTTGGCGAGTTCGCGCTGCTCGACGAGAAGCCGCGGACGGCGACGGCCCGGGCGGTGGGCGAAGTCACCGCGCTGAAGATCGGCGGTAGCGCCTTCGTGCAGATCACCGGCGAGTCCGCCGCTATGCAGGGTGCGGTCACCAGGTACCTGCTGGCGAAGATGCGGTCGACCACGGAGCGGCGCGCGGCGGAACGAGTCTGGGATGCCAAAGAGCGGCTCGCCCAGGTTCTCTACGACCTGGGCCGGCTGCACGCGCAGCCGGGACCCGATGGCTCGGTCCGGGTGCCGATTACCCAAAGCGAACTCGGGGACCTCGCGGGAGTGGCGGTATCCACCACGGAGCGCGTGCTGAAGGACCTTCGGAAGCAAGGCGCTGTCACAACGCGTTATCGAGAAATTACAATACGCGACATGGCCTATCTCGATAGCCTCCGATTTCCCTAGGAAATCGGCTGAACCCCTCGTCGGAGGGAATTTGCCGCGGCGCCATGGGCTATGGTTCCTCGCGGAGATTAGTCCTTGCGGAGGGACAGATCCGTTGCGAGCGACCGGCTTGGGGTGGTGGCCGGTCGCTCGCTAATTTTCCGCTACTATGGGTAGCGCGAAGGGGAGTAGCTCCCGAAGACGTGTTTTGGACACGTCTTCGCCGGGACGCCGACAATCGCGGTTCGGTGGCCAGCCAAAACTGTCCAGCCGGATCCGGTGCCCGGGGGCCGTGCCAGGGATTTGCCTGGTGGGGTCTGAGTGAGACCTTCGGCCGACAGCCGGTGCCCGGAATCCCTGGACATCGCCCGCGCTGCCGTGCCGGAGGCTCGTGGCCGCACAGCGAGAAACCGGCCGGCCCGATTTCAGGGAGCCACCCGAGCGATGAGCCTGACCGCAGCGGCCGCCACTTTCCTGGCCGTGCTGCCCGCCGAACTCCCCGACAAGACCATCCTCGCGTGCCTCATCCTGTCCAGCCGCTATCGTCCGAGCGCGGTGTTCGGCGGTGCCGCCCTGGCCTTCATGACGCAGGTGGTCATCGCGGTGGCGGCGGGCGGAGCGCTCAGCCTGCTCCCGCACCACATCGTGGAGGCGTGCGCCGCGGCCGCGTTCCTCGCCGGCGCCGTGGTGCTGTGGCGGCAGAAGGCAGAGAAGGACGACGAGGACGATGACACCGGCAGGGACGGCATGCGAAGCGGCTTCTGGCCCGTGTTCGGCACCGCCTTCGCGGTCGTGTTCCTCGCCGAGTTCGGCGACCTGACGCAGTTCCTTACCGTGAGCCTCGCCGCGCGCTTCCATGACCCGATCGCCGTCGGCATCGGCGCAACCCTTGGCCTGTGGGTCGCCGCCGCGTGCGCGGTCACGCTCGGCTGGCGCCTGCTCAAGCTGATCCCGATGCACTGGCTGACCAGGGGCGCGGCCGTGGTCATGGTCATCTTGGCCGGCACAAGCGCCTATGCCGCCGCGAACTAGTCGAGCGTTAGGGCTAGCGCTGATCGCCGCAGCATCAGGATAAGATTTGGTAATGCTTGATATCCGCAGGCTCCGCATGCTGCACGAGTTCGCCGCGCGAGGTTCGATCGCGCGGACCGCGGAGGCCCTGGGCTACACACCGAGCGCGGTCTCGCAGCAGCTTGCCGTGCTCGAAAAGGAGGCGGGCACCCCGCTTCTCGACAGGACCGCGCGCAGCGCGGGCCTCACCGATGCGGGCAAGCGCCTGGCCGTGCACGCCGAGCGCATCCTCGCCATGGTGGAGGCCGCGGAGGCGGACTTGTCCGCCCACGCCGCGCAGCCGAGCGGGCGCGTGGTGGTGACCGCGTTCCCGTCCGCGGCGGTCGCGTTCGCCCCGGCGCTGGCACGCTCGCTCCGCGAGCATCAGCACCTCAGCCTGCTGCTGCGCGAGGCTGACCCCGCCGAGGGCCTGCAGCTCGTCAGGTCGGGCGAGGTCGAAGTGGCGATCGTCGACGACTGGACCGGCCGGATGTCCGCCGACCTGGACGCGGGCGACGCGGGCCACGGCATGCTCAGCTACTACCACCTGGTCCGCGACCCGCTCATCCTCGTCGTCGGCCGTGACCACCCGGCCGCGGACCCGGACCGCCCGGTCGACCTGCGCGCGCTGCGCAACGAGTCCTGGCTCGCCGCCCCGTCAAGCGAACCGTCGCGGCAGGCCGCGGACCGGCTGCTCGCCGCTGTCGGGCTGACCCCGCCGGTCCCGTCGGAGTTCGAGGGCCTCGGCACGGTCGCCAACCTGGTGGCACGCGGCCTGGGCATCGCGATCATGCCGCGGCTAGCCGTCGGCGCCTACGAGAAGCGGGTCGTGGTCCGCGAACTGCCGGCCGGCCTCGACCTGGCCAGGGACGTGTTCGCGGTGGCCCGCACCGCCTCCGTGGTCCGGCCGTCGGTCGCGGTCATCGTGGCGGCACTGCGCAGCGCCGCCAGGGCAATGGCCCGCCAGCCCGCGGTCGGCGCCCACGAGCCGGTCTAACCCGCGACCCGGCCCGCCCGGGTGTGGCTCTGCCGCCGCACCGATAGGTTTGATGTTGTGGATCACGACCTCGACCTGCTCATGGACGGCCCCGACCTGACCGCCGCCCTCGTCGACATCGCCTCGGTCAGCGGCAACGAAGGCCCGCTCGCGGATGCGATCGAGCGGGCGCTGCGCCGCCTGCGGCACCTGGAGGTGACCCGCCACGGCAACACCCTCGTCGCGCGGACCGCGCTGGGCAGAAAAGAACGAGTGGTGCTGGCCGGCCACATCGACACCGTGCCGCACGCCGGCAACTTCCCCTCTCAATGGGACGCCGAACGGGTTCGGCTGACTGGGGTCGGCACCTCAGACATGAAGGCGGGGGTGGCGGTCCAGTTGCGCCTCGCAGCCGGGGTCCCGGAGCCCAACCGCGACATCACCTACGTGTTCTACGAGTGCGAAGAGGTCGACGTCGCGCAAAACGGCCTGTACCTGCTGTCGCGCTCCGCCCCCGAACTGCTGGCCGGCGACTTCGCCATCCTGCTCGAGCCGAGCGGCGGCTCTGTCGAGGGCGGCTGCCAGGGCACCCTCCGCGCGGCCGTCACGGCCAGGGGCGCGCGGGCGCACACCGCACGCTCCTGGATGGGTAAGAACGCGATCCACGAGGCGGCAGCGATCCTGGACGTGCTGCGCGCGTGGGAGGCCCGCAAGCCGGTGGTCGACGGCCTGCAGTACCACGAGGGCCTGAACGCGGTGGAGATCTCCGGCGGCGTCGCGGGCAACGTGGTCCCCGACGAGTGCACCGTCACGGTCAACTACCGCTATGCCCCGGACACCTCGGGCGAGCAGGCGGAGGCCTACATCCGCGACCTGTTCCCCGCCTGGGAAGTCACCATCCTCGACAACGCCCCCGGCGCCCGCCCCGGCCTGGCAGCGCCCCTCGCCGCCGCCTTTGTGGCCGCCGTAGGCGCCGAGCCCCGCGCCAAGCTCGGCTGGACCGACGTGGCCCGCTTCGCCGAACTGGGCATCCCCGCCGTCAACTACGGCCCAGGCCGCCCAGAAATCGCTCACACCCCAGGCGAATACGTAGAAGCCGCCCCCATAACCGCCGCCGAGCAATCCCTAACCACCTGGCTAACCACCTAACCCCGCCCCAGGCGCCGCCCGATCCTCGAGATAGACCCTACCGTTGGGCCGGCTAGAACCCCATTCCGTCACTAACGACCCGGCTAACGACCAAAGTCGCAACCCATGTTTTGGCTTATGCGGAGTAACCCCAGAGGCTACTTGGCCCACCCGGTGAGAGTCACGGTGGCCGAGTGGTGAGCACCGTACGCGTCCACGTAGTTGATCGCGAACGCGTCCCCGGGGTGCGACCCAGATGTGAACTTTGTCAGCCCGTCCGCCGACGAGATCGCGGAGCCGTTGACCGAGGTGATTACATCGCCGCTGGCCAGGCCGCCCTTAGAGGCCGGGGCGTCCGGGTAGACCTGGCAGATCAGCGCGCCAGAGCTCACCGCGGGCTGCTGGCCGCCGCCCAGGCCGCCGAAGCCGTCGCCGCCGGTGTTGCAGTTGCTCGGCTTCGACGCGTCCGCGACGTTGACCCCCATGAAGCCGGCCAGGCCGATGTGCACGCTGCCCTTCGCCTGCCCGGACTTGATCTGGTTGGCGATAGTAAGCGCGGAGTTGATCGGGATCGCGAAGCCGGTCGTGGCCGTCGAGTAGTTGCCGTACCCGGTGGAGTTGGCCGCGGTGTTCATGCCGATCACCGCGCCGCTGCCGTTGACGAGCGGACCGCCGGAGTCACCCTGCTGGATTGGCGCGTTCGTCTCGATCATGCCGTGCAGCTTCTCGGTGGTCCGCGCGCCGCTGTCGCTGGCCTCGATGGACTGGTTGAGCGCCTGGATGGTGCCCTGCGCGGTCGACGGGAGCCCGCCCCTGCCGCCGGCGTTGCCGAGCGCCAGGACCGCATCGTGGACCTTGGCCTTGGACGAGTCAGACATTGTGACGGTCTTCAGCCCCGACGCGCCCTGCAACTGGAGCAGTGCCACGTCGTCGGTGGCGTCGTAGCCGAGCACCTTGGCCGTGTACGACTTGCCCGAGGTCACCAGCGTGGCCGACACGTTGGTCGCCTCGTCGATGACGTGGTTGTTGGTGAGGACGAGGCCGTCGGAGGAGATCACCATGCCGGTGCCCTCCGCGGTGGCGTCGCTGTAGTGCAGGTCGGACGTGATGTCGACGATGCCCGGGTCAACCTTCTTGGCGAGCGCGCTTGCGTTAAGCGAACCGGTGCCGCTGTTGCCGCTGGCTCCCGAGTTGCCCGAGCTGCCGTTCGGCACGCTGCCATTGCCTGACGACGGGAACGGGTATGGGTTGGCGTTCCCGTTGGCGTTCCCGTTCCCGTTGCCGTAGGGGTTCACCTGCGACCCGCCGTTCCCGAGGGATACCGGCGCGCTGTTGCTCGAGTGGTTCAGCGCCACCGCCGCGCCTGCACCGGCGCCGGCCGCGAGGATGGCAACGGCCAGGTAGGCGAGCGTCCGCCCGAACCCGGAGCGAGGCGGCGGCGGGGGAGCGCCATAACCGCCCCAGGGGTACTGTCCGTAACCCGGCTGCCCGTAACCGGCCTGTCCGTATCCAGGCTGCCCGTATCCGGGCTGCCCGTATCCGGGCTGCCCGTAGTCGGGCTGCGGGCCGTACCCGGGCGGCGGGTAGCCCGGCGGGTAACCGCCAGGCCCGTATGCGTGACCACGGTCCTGGCCGAAGGAGATCGTGTCGTTGCCGTCGCCGGCCTGCCCTGTGGCGCCCGGCCGCGTGCCGCCGGGAGCGCTGCCGGATTCGTCGTCATCCGGGCTCGACGCGGGGATCCAGGGGCTCACGTACTCGGGTGGCTGCCATCCGCCGTGCTGAGCGCCATCACTCTCGTCGTCGTGCATCAATCTCGCCTTCACAAGAACAGCGTCGGTGTTGACCGTGACGGTAGGCGGCGGCTGCCACATGCCGTCATTTATTAGTAAGCGACTCGAACCTGAAGAGAAGCTGGAAGGCCGCTTAGGATTGGCGGCCCCACCGTGCCGGTCCCCAATAGAGCAACGGCGGAACACCCGAGAATTATGCCGACCGCTTCCTGGCCGCCATCGGGAAAGGACGCCCCAGGGTCAGATGGCCGGGGCGGCACCAAGCCTGACCTGCGAGGTCCGCAGGGTTCCTGACCTGCTGACCCAGGTGACGGAGACCACGCTACCCGGCCGGCTGCCGTTCACGATGGCGGTCAGCTCATTCGGCGAGCCGATCCGGCGTCCGGCGGCCTCGGTGATCACGTCGCCTGAGGCGATACCGGCCGAGGCGGCACCGGTGCCGCACAGCACGCCGATGACGAGTGCGCCGACGCGCACCGGAGCGATGGCCGTGGGCGGCAGGACCTCTGACTTGGTGGAGACGCATCCGCCTGGAGAGCCGGCCGCACCCGTTCCTCTGTGTTCCTGCGCTCGCTGCTTTGCGGGAGATGACGCCTTGCTCGATCCCACGACGACGCCGAGGAAGCCGTTGACGCCGAAGGTGACGCCGGGGGCCGGGCGTCCCTCGGTGATCTGCCGCTCGGCGGCCATGGCGGCGTTGATCGGGATCGCGTAGCCGGTCGAGGTGCCGCCGGTGCCTGCCGCCGTGTCCACGCCGATGACGGTCCCCGCGGTGCCCGCCAGCGGGCCGCCCGAGTCGCCTGGTTCGATCTTCGCGGTCGTGGCCAGCATGTTGTGCAGGGTCTCGCTGAACCCGGACGCGCCGTCGGCCGCCTGGATGGTACGTGCGGTGCCGCTGATCATCCCGGTGCCGACCGCGGGCGAGCCTCCCGCGCCCGCCTGGTTGCCGAAGGAAATGACCTTGTCGTTGGCGTCGAGATCGGCGGAGTCGCCGATCGGGGCCGCCTTCAGCCCTGGGACGGGCTTGATCTCGAGGACGGCGATGTCGGCGGGCACGTCCGCGCCGACGATCCGGGCCGTATAGCTCTGCCCGGTCGCCGGAATGGTGACGGAGACCTCGGTGGCGTCCCTGATCACGTGGTTGTTGGTGACGATCAGAACCTTCTTGGCGTCGACGACGAACCCGGTGCCCGAGGCGGTCTCGTCGTCATAGGTGAGCGTGGCGGTGACGTCGACGACGCTCGGCTCGATCCGGGCCTCGATGGCCTGCTGGGACAGTGCCTTCCCCGCGTTCCCCTTGGCCGCGGTGGCGGCCAGCGTGGTCGGCGGCTCCGGCGTGAACTTGCGCAGCAGGGCCAGTCCGCCCGTGCCGAGGATGATGCCCAGCACGGCGACCAGCAACGGGATCAGCGCCCGACTAAGGCCAGGCTCGCGCGGCATCACCTAAGCAATATTTCCCGCGACTTAACCCGGTCATTCCTGCTTTGACCAGCCGAGATGCTGGATGGCCTGGTTGCCTGAGCCGACGGCCCCGTCAGGCCGGCAGGCTAGGGAACGCGGAAGTGGCGCCGGTAGCGCGCTTTGCGGCGGTCCAGATCGCGTCGATGGCCGCCCGTTCCGCGTCCAGTTTGGCGAGCCCGGACGCGAGCGTCGTCTGGGCGCTCGCCCGGGCGGCGCCGGTCGCCCGGACCACAGCAAGCATGTCCTGCTGCACCGCGGTGGCCTCGAACGACCAGGTGATGAGATCGTTGTCCGCCGCGTCGAGGTTCAGCGAAGACAGCGACTCCGTCACCTGGTAGGAGGCGAAGTCGGTCAGCGCCTGGTTGCCCGCCACGGTGCAGTTCGACCCGCCGTAGGTGAAGACCGACTCCGCTGTCTTCTCGTGCCCAGTGTCGCCGCCGAGCACCTGCCGGTAGGCGTTCTCCGAGTCGCGCAGGCCTGCCGCGCAGGAGCCGATGCCGGCCTGCGCGTCGCGGAAGTACCCGGTCAGGTCGGCGGCTCGCTGGGAGTCCGAGGGCTTGTGTGACAGGGAGACAAGGAGCACGCCGACCGCGAGAACGGCGAGAGCGGCGAAGACCCACAGCGGGGTCCGCCGGGTGGCCCAGCCGGACGGCCGCAGCGGCGCGCCAGGCAGCCGCGTCTGCGCGGGAGAGGTCATCGGCCGGTCACCCTTTCACAAGGCGCCACGAGAGCTTCACGAGGCGGAGTTCATCAGGCGCACTCCCTTGGCCAGCTCGGCCTCGGTCACCGCGCCGAGCACGTGATCCACGATCTGGTGCTTGGCGTTGAGGAAGAACGTCTGCGGCAGGCCGTCGACGCCGTACTTGCTGGCCACGGTCACGTTGGGGTCGAAGCCAATGGGATAGGTGACGCCCTTGGCGTTGACGAACTTGACCGCGTTCGCCACGGCGTCGTTCTCGTCGAGGCCGAGCAGGACGACATGCCCGTGCTGCTGCTTGTACCAGCTGGCGAGCAGCGGGGTCTCCTTCGCGCACGGGTCGCACCAGGAGGCCCAGAAGTTGATGATCACCGGCTTGCCCGCGTACTGGCTGAGCGATACCTGCTTGCCCGGCTGGCCGAGGGCCGTCAGCGTGAACCCCGCCGCGGCCGGGTGGTTCTCCGGCGCGGCCGAGCCGCTCGTGGCCACGCTGACTACGATGACCGCGGCGGCGAACAGCGCGACGGCCGCGGAGATCACCTTGTGCCTGCCGATCAGCTGGGCCGCCCGCGCTACCGGCGGCCGAGCCACGCCCGGTCCGTTCATCGTGTGGCACTCCCTTGCCCGTGGTTCCTCGCCGCCTGCGCCGACGGGTCGTTGTCCGCGCCTGCATCGCCGCCGGCGCCGCCCGTACCGGCGCCCACAGTACCGGCCCCCACAGTACCGGCGCCGACGGTATCCACGGCACCACTCGCACCCACGGTACCGACGTTCACGGGGATGCCGAGGCCAACATCGATACCGGTGCCGCCGACGGGCAGCGCCTGCCGGGTGCTGGACGGCGCGGGCAGCGTCAGCTCGAACTCGCTGCCCCGTCCAAGCTCGCTGTGCACGGTGACGTTGCCGCCGTGCGCGTTGGCGACCGCGCGGACCAGGGGCAGGCCGAGGCCGGTTCCGCGCGAGTGCCCGTCGTCCCCGGGGCGGGGATCGCTCTCGTGAACCTGTCCGGTGCGGAACCGGTCGAAGATGAGCGGCACCTGGTCCTCGGGTATGCCGCTGCCGGTGTCCGCGACGATGATCCTGGCCGGTGCCCCCGGGTAGCCACGGATGACGGACAGCTGGATGACGTCGTTGCTCTCGGTGTGCCGGACCGCGTTCTCGATCAGCGCGTCGAGCGCCAGCCCGAGCCGCTCCCTGTCGGCCCGCACCGCGACCGCGTCCAGCTGCCCGATCCGCAGGTGCCTGTTCACGGTGGGCCGCCAGCGCCTGACATGCTCGGCGATCAGCTGGTCGAGCGACACGTATTCGGGGTGTAGGAACGCGGGGTCGCCCGCGGCCGCTATGAGCAGCAGCCGCTCGGAGATCCGCCGCAGCCTGTCGAGCTCCCCGATGACGACATCAATGTCCTTGCCCTGCTGGCTGGTGAGGTCCTCGGCGAGCAGTTCCGCATGACCGAGCGCGATCGTGATCGGGGTGCGCAGCTGGTGCGCGGCGTCCTGCAGGAACTGGCGCTGGTCGGCAAGAAGCCTGGCGTTCTGCTCGCTTACCAGCCGCAGCGACCGTTCCGCCGCCTGCTTGCGCTGCGCGTGCCAGACCATGGCGACGAACACGGCGGCCATCAGCGGGACCTCGGTCAGTTCCTCGGGCGGCTCGGTCTGCCGCCACACGTCGAGGCCGATGCCCAGGGCGGTGGTCGCCATGACCGCGCCAAGTATCCACAGGGTCGGCCCCGTCGGCCAGGAACGGAACCCGTAGAGCAGGGTGATGCTGATCCAGATGAAGTGGAACGGGATCGTCTCCCAGTAGGCGAAGTAGTACATCGCGGACAGGTTGAGCACGGAGAAGACGGCCCAGCTCACGTCGAGCGTGCGCGGGCTGTACGGCCAGCGCAGCGCGACGAGCCGCGCCTGTGTCCGCCGGAGCCTGACCGCAAGACCAATAGAAGAGACGGCAGGAGAGCCTCTAAGAGACGAGCTGATAGCCCTCACCCCGCACCGTCTTGATCAGCTCGAAGCCGAGCTTCGAACGGATCCGGCGGACGCACACGTCGACCACATTGGAACCGGGATCGAAGTCGTATCCCCAGACGGAGGCGAGCAGCCTGCCCTTCGACACCGACTCGCCCGCGTGCTCGGCGAGCTCGCGTAGCAGCAGGAACTCCAACCTCGTCAGGGGGACCGGCCCGTGCCCGATGTCCGCGACTAGCCGCCCCACGTCCAGCATGACGTGGCCGGCCTTGATGACCTCGCCGACCGCGGTGCCCGAGTGCCGCGGCGCGGTGAGCGGCGGCATCAGCGGGCGGGGCTCCGCGAGGCCGGGGCCCCCGGCCTCGTGCGCCTCGTCGCGCAGCCGGACGCGGACCCTGGCGAGCAGTTCGGCGAGGGAGAACGGCTTGGTCAGGTAGTCCTGGGCGCCCCGCTCGAGCAGGTCGACCTTGGCGGCCACGTCCGCCACGCAGGACAGCACGATCACGGCCTGGTCTGGCCGACAGGACAGCAGTTCCCGCAGCACCTGCCTGCCGTCCATGTCCGGCATCACCAGGTCGAGTATGACCAGGTCGTAGCGGTTCGCGCCGCAGCTGCGCACGGCTTCCGCGCCGCTGCCCGCCGACTCGGGCGTGTAACCGGCGGCTGCCAGCGCCCGGCCGACAAACGAACGGATCTTGGGCTCGTCGTCGACGATGAGGATCCGCCCCAGAGGTGCCACGTTCACCTGCCTGACCGATCAGTGTCCTCTTGATGGTGTCTGTGACCTTTTCTGGGGTCAACTTGGTGCGGCCCGCCGTATCGCACTTGTTACCTGAAAGCGGCGCAATCGATTGTAAATCTGCTGCGAAGACTCGCACAGGCGACGCTGGTTGGCCATCAGGACCCGCATGACAATTTTGTCATCCATGGGCGTGAGTGTTGCTACTGCACTGTGACCGCCATCACCATCAGGGGCGTAAGTGAGCAAACCTGCGCGGGAACGAGGTGGTATCCGGTGTCACTACCGGCTCGGGTGGCGGCCTTGGTGGTCGCCTTCCTAGCGGTTGTCGCGGGCGTGGCTTTCGTTGCATTCCATATCATCGGCGAGCAGCCGCCTGTTGAGAATTACGCTCCGTACGCGAAGAACGGCGCGGTAGACATCACGCTGATGACCACGCCTCAGACGACGACGTCGAATAAGCCCGACTGGGTCTCGTATTTCATCAAGAACCCGGCAACCGGCCAGTTTGAACACACGACGTACTTCGAAGTCCCCGCCAACACCAGGATCAACGTGACGATCCTGGGGTACGACGGGTGCACTCCGCTGCGCAACCCGCTCTGGGGACGGGTCGCCGGCGTCGTAGGCGACGTCGAGCACCTCTCCATCTACAACAAGGGGAAGACCTCCCCGGTGACGCCGGTGTCGACCTTCGACTCGTGGGCGGACTGCTCGGTGCAGCACACGTTCGCGATCCCCGGACTCGGCGTCAACGTGCCTGTCGCGTCGCCGCCGACGGTCGATGAAAACAACAACCTGTGCGCCGTAAGTCCGTGTGTGGGGAACGACGCGGCCACCGGTAACGCGCCGCACTCCATCGTGACCTTCAGCTTCAAGACACCCAAGACGGGCGGCACCTTCCGCTGGCAGTGCTTCGTGCCGTGCGGCGGCGGTTACGTGGACGGCAACGGCGGCCCGATGGCCGCGCCGGGCTGGATGATGGGCCAGATGGAGGTGGAGGCCTGATGGCCGCCGACGCGTCAACCGCCACGCCAGCTGCCGAAGGCGGGCGAAGGGACACCCTGTGGCTGCTGGTCACGTGGATCGTCCTCAGCGTCATCGGGTGCCTGCTCGTGGCGCTTGTCCTGGGGCCGCACATGCCCCCCGGGCGCGCCTCTGAGCAGGCGGCGAGCCAGCAGACCGACATCACGGTCCTCGGCACGATAGCCACTCCGGTGGTGGTCGGCGTGCTGCTGTACTTCGGCTGGGCGATTGCCTTCTGGCGGCAGAAGCCGGGTGACGAGACCGACGCCGCGCCGATCCACGGCAACACGAAGGTCCAGGCGACCTGGATCATCGGCACCTCCGCGATCGTGCTGAGCCTTGCCGTCTACGGGACGATCGAGCTGTTTGTCCCGGCCGGCGCAGGCGCTGGACAGGGCCCGCAGCCGGTCTTCAAGAACGGCATACCGCCGGCCGCGTCGCTCACCTCGTGGACGCCGAACTCCAATAACGTGCTGCAGGTCCAGGTGATCGGCCAGCAGTGGGCGTGGACGTACCGCTACCCGCAGTTCGGCGGCTTCGAGACCACCGAGCTCGCGCTCCCGGTCGGCCAGCCAGTGCAGTTCAACGTCACCTCGCTGGATGTCATCCACTCCTTCTGGGCCTACACGCTCGGCGTGAAGGCCGACGCGAACCCGGGTGTGAACAACGTCGCGTACACCACGCCGAAGGCGACCGGCTACTTCCAGGTCCGGTGCGCCGAGCTGTGCGGGATCTGGCACGGCGCGATGTACGACACGGGTCAGGTGATGAGCGACTCGGACTTCCTGGCATGGACGAAGGCGTCGCAGGTCAAGCTGGCGGCCGTCACCAAGATCCTGCCGCCTTACGCGCTCACCTACGACCCGACCAACATCCCCGCGGGCAAGATCAACCAGGCCCTCGGCCTGACCAGCGCCGGCGGCGGTTACTACAACCCGGCCGACCCGGAACAGCCGTAGGAAAGGAGCGAGGTAACCCCATGGCTATCGAAACCCAGCCGGAGAGTGCCCAGATCCCCGGCGGCGGCGGGCCGGGTGCCATCCCCAGGGAGCGCTCCTGGTGGCTGCGCCCCAACATCTTCACCGCGATCCTCGGGGCCGTGATCGGATATCCCATCGGCCACTGGCTCGGCAACTACATGACCCCGAGCTTCACGGCGACGGGCGGTGGCGCGGCAGACAGCAACGACACGGCGATCGTACTCGGCTACGCCTTCCTCGTCCTTGGCTGGCTGATCGGGCTCGGCGTATTCAACGACCTGTTCCGCCAGATGCTCGGCAGGCCGCTGAACAGGAACGTCCCTCTCCACGAGGGTCACGTCAACGGCAAAGGCGTGGCGAAGTACTTCAGGTTCACGCTGGACCACAAGGTAGTGGGCCTGCAGTACCTGTTCGGCATGCTGATCTACTTCTTCACCGGCGGCCTTCTGGCGATCGCGATCAGGACCGAGCTGCTGTCACCTAGCTACCACGTGATGTCGCCGACCATGTACCTCCAGGTGGTCGGCGAGCACGGCACCATGATGATGATGATGATGACTTCGGTCATCGTCGGCCCGTTCGGAAACTACCTGGTGCCGCTCATGATCGGCTCTAAGCGGGTGGCGTTCCCGCGGCTCGAGGCGCTGAGCTTCTGGCTCACGCCGGCCGCGTACCTGATCCTGCTCTCGGCCTTCCTCGACGGCGGGTTCCCGACCGGCTGGACCGGCTACGCGCCGCTGTCCATCCAGGCCGGCGTGGGCATGGACGGGTACGCGTTCGCCTTCGGCCTGATGGGCGTCTCGATCATCCTGGCCGGCTTCAACATGATCGTCACGATTATCTGCTACCGGGCGCCAGGCATGCGCTGGTCCCGGCTGCCCGTCTTCGTCTGGGCGATGCTGACCACGGCGTTCCTGCTGGTGCTCGCCGCGCCCGTGCTCGTCGGCGGCATGTACATGATCATCACCGACCGGACGGCGCAGACCGCGTTCTTCATCGACCAGCTAGGCGGGTCTGGCTATCTGTACCAGGACCTGTTCTGGTTCTTCGGGCATCCCGAGGTCTACATCCTGGCGCTGCCAGGATTCGGCATCGTGTCCGAGCTGATCCCGGTCTTCACCAGGAAGCCGCTGTTCGGGTACAAGATCAGCGTGGCCGGCATGTTCGGCGTCGCGATCCTGTCGTTCTTCGTGTGGCAGCACCACCTGTTCGACTCCGGCATGGACCCGGACATGCGGCCGCTGTTCATGCTGACGACAGAGCTGATCTCGATCCCGACCGGGTTCATCTTCCTGGTGGCGATGGGCACCTTCTGGAAGGCGAAGCTCCGGCTGACGGTGCCGATGCTGTTCTCGATCGCGTTCTTCGTGAACTTCCTGTTCGGCGGGATTTCCGGAGTATTCCTGAGCGACGTTCCTGCCGACACCACCGCGCACGGCAGCTTCTTCGTGATGGCGCACTTCCACTACACGATCATGGGCGGCCTGATCTTCGCGTTCTTCGGCGGCATCTACTACTGGCTGCCGAAGGTCATGGGCGTCACCATGAACGAGCGCCTTGGCAAAATCCACTTCTGGACGATGTTCATCGCGTTCAACTCGACGTTCATGCCGCTGTTCGCGGCGGGAATGCTCGGCCAGCCGCGAAGGGTCTTCGAGTACGCCGCCAACCTGCAGACGCTGAACGACTGGGTGAGCATCTCCGCGTTCTGCCTCGGCGGGTCGATGTGCGTGTTCATCTTCAACTTCGTGATGTCCACGGTGGTCTGGCGCAAGCCGGCGGCGGCGAACCCGTGGCAGTCACGCGGCCTGGAGTGGCAGGTGCCGAGCCCGCCCCCGGCCGACAACTTCGAGTACATCCCGGTGGTCCTGGCCGGCCCGTACGAGTACGGCGACCCGGACGCGCTGCCGGTGGCGGACCTGCATCCGCCGGCCGGCGTGATCGACGGCTCTCTGGCGCCGCCGGTCCTGGCCGGCGCGGCAAGCACCGGATCGGAGGCCTAGACAGATGGCGGAAATCACTGCCCCGGGCAGCGGCGAGGCCGCTGTCCGGGCGACCGAAGAGAATGCCTACTACCATGAGGCGGCGCTCAACGCGGCGTGGACGGGCAGCAGGCTGGCGATCGGAGCGCTGTCGTTCCTGTTCGGCGCGTTCGCCTTCGCCTACTTCTACCTGTTCTCGTCGAACGGCCACGGCATGTGGCTGCCGAGCTCGACGCGGATCCCGTCGAACCACTACGGCGAGGCGATCACGGGCCTGATCGTGGTCAGCGCGGTCATCCAGACCGTCGGCCTGCAGCGGATCAAGGGCGGCAAGAAGGGCGACTGGTTCGTCACGGCGGCCGTCGCGCTGGTCTTCGGACTCGCGGCAGTGGCGCTGCAGCTCGTCGAGCTGCTCAACCTGCCGTTCCAGCCCGGCCAGTCGGGCTTCGCCAGCGTCTTCGTCGGGTTCTACCCGGTGGCGCTCGTCACCTGGCTGGGTGCGATGATCTGGCTGGAGATCCTGGTCGCACGGTCGAGGAACATCCCCGCCATCTCCTTCGTGGAGCAGCCGCCCACCTACGCGCAGGCGTATGAGGTGCAGCGATTCCAGTCGGGGCTGAGCGCCTTCACGGTGGTGTGGAACTACCTCGCCATCGTCACGTTCATATTCTGGCTACTGTTCTACGTGCGCTGAGCTGGAGGAATGACAACCGTGTCGCAACTGGCGGACGGTCCCGCGATGTACTTCGGCGGGACGATCATGACCTTCGCCCTTCCGATGGGCGCGTTCATCGCGGCCTCGGTCGCGCTGTACTACCTGTTCCGGGCAAGGCACTCCGGTGCGAGGCTGAAGTACCTGGCCACCGCCCCGTTCACCTCGCTTGGCACTAGAGAGCCCGGCCCGGTCCCCGCGCCCCCGGTCGCGGCCCCGGCGTCGGAGCTGATTGCCGACCCGGAGGTCGGCACCGGACCCGGGATCACCGGCGGACCGGGATCTGGAACGAACGCCGAACCGGAGGCGGGGGAGTAGTGACTCCCTCTCCCGCGGCGCTCGCGGCGCAGGCTGGCCGTGCGGCTGGCCAGCCTGCGGCCCGGCGCCACCCCCGGGCGGTGGCCGGGGCGCTGGTCGCCCTGACCAAGCCGCGGATCATCGAGCTGCTGCTCGTCACCACGGTGCCGACCATGCTGCTCGCACAGCGCGGGCTCCCGTCTGTCAAACTCGTCCTCGCCACGCTGATCGGCGGCACCCTCGCCGCCGGCAGCGCGAACACCATCAACTGCTACATCGACCGCGATATCGACGCGGTGATGAAGCGCACCTCGCGCCGGCCGCTCGTCAACAAGCAGGGCATGGTCAAGCCGACCGAGGCGCTGATCTGGGGCATCGTGCTCGGCGCGGCCGCGACGGCGACGCTGGGCCTGGCCGCCAACTGGCTGTCGGCGATCCTCGCCGACACCGCGATCCTGTTCTACGTCTTCGTCTACACGCTGCTGCTCAAGCGCCGTTCGCCGTCCAACATCGTGATCGGCGGTGCGGCGGGCTGCTTCCCCGTCCTTGTCGGCTGGGCGGCCGTCACCAACACCGTCGCGATCCCGGCGATCGTGCTGTTCGCGGTGATCTTCCTGTGGACGCCGCCGCACTTCTGGGCGCTCGCGATGAAGTTCAAGGACGACTACGCGGCGGCCGGGGTGCCGATGCTCCCGGTGGTGGCCAAGCCCGCCGCCGTCACCCGCAAGATCCTCGTCTACTCCTACCTGATGGTCGCCGCGACCCTGGCACTCGCACCGTACGCAGGCTGGCTCTACACCGCCGCCGCCGTCGGCCTCGGCGCCTGGTTCCTCGCCGAGGCGCACCGCCTGCACGGCACCGTGTCTCAGCAGACCGACGCGGCCAAGCCCTTTCCGATGCGCCTCTTCCACCTGTCGATCGGCTACCTGACCCTGCTGTTCGCCGTGGTCGCGGTAGCCGCTCTGCTGCCAGTAGGCCGCTGGTAGGCAAATCAGGATTACCCCGAACGGGTGCGTGCTCCGTCCGCCCGCACCCGCGGATCCCCGCCGCGTCCCGACCCCCTCCGGGACGCCAGCGGGCCGTCCTGATCCTGCGCGACGTGCTCGAATTCCGAGCGAGCGAGGTCGCGGGCATTCTCGGGACGACCGAGGAGTCAGTGACAAGCGCGCTGAAGCGCGCCCGCGGCACGCTGGCCAAGCAAGGACCAGGCGCCGCGGCCGCGCCGCCAGCGGCCGGGTCGGCAGCCGAGCTGCGGCTGGTGCGGAGGCTCACCGCCGCCTTCGCGGCCGCCGACGTGGCGGCCGTCGTCACCTTGCTGACCGATGACGCTTGGTTCACGATGCCGCCGCTGCCGCTCGAATACCAGGGTCGCGACCTGGCCGGGGAGTTCCTCGCCGCGACGGCGTTCCGGCCCGGCTGGGTACCGGCGCTCGTTGGGGCGGGGACGCGGGTGAACGGCGGGCAGCCGGCGTTCGGCTTCTACATGCACAACGTCGTCCGGGTCCAAATGATCACTTTCCGCACGTTACCGGAATGGATCATGAAAGCATTGCCGGTGGGCGATCGTCTGGACCCCCGAGTGAAAGGCCGGTCAGCTGTTCGTGATTTCCACGCGGAAGGCAAGTCCTGACCGCGAGGTGACGGGCACCCCCGCGCCGGGCAGTCCACGATCCAGACCCTGGCTGGGGGCAGTCTGGCTGGTCTTCTTCGTGTCCTGCCTGGCCGCGGTCGTGATCCCGTCGCTGAAATCTAGCAGCGGGAGCTTCGCGCCGTGGACGCAGATCAGGGCGATGGGCCGGGGCGCGGCGCCGCCGATCCTGGCGACGCTTCCCGCTTCCAGGTCGTCGGCGGACGCGACGGCACGTCCGGTTCAGTCTCCTTCCCATGCTGCCCCGAGCACGCATGCGCCCGCCTCGACGGCGCCGGCAGCCAGCGTGCCGACAGCGACTGCGGGTACGACAGGGGCGACGGCTGCGGGCGTCCGCGGAACTCCGTCGCCGCCGCCCGGATTCACCACGGTGTTCGCCGACGATTTCAACGGCCCCGCCGGCTCGGCGCCCTCGCAGCAGAACTGGTTCTATGACCTGGGCACCACGTTCGGCAGCGACCAAGTCAACCAGACCAACTCCACGAGCAATACCTATCTGGACGGCAAGGGCGACCTGGTCATGCAGGCCAACGACACCGGCGGCAAGTGGACGGCGGCCGAGATCGAGACCACGCGCGATGACTTCGCGGCGCCGCCTGGCGGCAAGCTGGAGATAACCGCCTCGATCGAGCAGCCGAACCCGGCCAACGGCACCGGCTACTGGCCGGCCTTCTGGGCGGGCGGCACGCCGATACGAAACGGCGGCCCCTGGCCGCAGTCGGGCGAGATCGACATGATGGAGGACATCAACGGCCTCAACGAGGCTGCGCAGACGTTCCACTTCGGCAGCTCAAGCTCAACCCAGCTGGGCGGCGAACTCATGTCGTGCCCGGACAAAGCGTCGACTTGCCAGACCGGCTTCCACACCTACTCGGTCATCATCGACAGGACCAACACGAGCGACGAGTCGCTCCAGTTCCTGATGGACGGCCGTATCGAGGCCACCTACACCGAAGCCCAGGTGGGCACGTCGACCTGGCAGGCGGCGATCGATCACGACTTCTTCATCCTCCTCGACGTGGTCCTCGGCGGAACCTGGCCGGACAATCAGTGCGGCTGCACCTCCCCGACGTCCGCAACCACCCCCGGCGGTGCCATGCGGGTCGGCTGCGTCGCCGTCTACGAGGAGGCCGCCAACTAGACGAATAATCCCTCGGTGCCAGCGTGAAGAAGCGTCACGTAGCGCCGGGCGTGCCGCAACGCGGCGGCTGATGGTCGCCGTCGCGCCCGGCCAGTGAGCAGTCAAAGAACAGTCCGTGACATCATTCGTCCCGCCTTCCGTCCGTGAGACGCTGTCTCATCGAGAGTGGCGTGTTACTCCGATAGAGAGGCCGGTGGGGGCCGTGGCATTGACGCGGAAGGCACGTGCGCGCCGCGAGGCACCACCCGCGGGCCCGGACCCTGACAGGCCGGACCCGCAGAGTCCGGACCCGCACGATTCGTCCCCGCACGGACGGGCGCCGCTCGGTCCCGCCCCGCACGATCTGGCAACGCGCGGGGCGGCCCTGCCGCCATGGTCTGCGGTGGTCGCCGTGCTGCTCGTCGTCTCCTGCATGGCCGCAGTCGGTGCCGCTGCCGGCAGCGATGCCTCGCCGTCGGCAGTGCCCAGTGCGTTCCCGCCGTCAGCCACGCCCTCGGCGGGTGCGCCCGCCGGCGCGAAGATCCTGGCGACGGGGATCCTTGACGCAGCCTCGGCCACGCAGCCGTCGGCGCCGCCGTGGCAGTACACGTCGACTGCTGCCACCACCTCTGCTCCGGCTCCCTCCGCCTCTGATCTCAGTCAAGTAACCGCGACCGGCCCTGGCAGACCGACCCCGCACCCGTCTCGGGTTCCGACGCGGCAGGTTACGACCGCCCCACCCTCCTCGGGTCCGTCGTCAGCTCCGGTCCCCATGGCGACAAGCGGTGGCACCGCGCCGTCCACGTCCGCCCCTGCCCCAACGGCCTCCGTGCCGTCGCCAGCTTCAGTTCCCACCGTGACGAGCAGCAGCACACCTCCGGCCGCTCCGACACCGAGGCCAACGCTGACCTCGGCCTCGCCTACGGCGGGCCCGGTACCGTCACCGACCCAGACCGCGGTAGGCACCACGGTGCCGCCCGCTCCGGCCGGGTTCACCACCGTGTTCAGTGACAGCTTTGACGGCCCCGCGGGTTCGGCGCCCTCGTCGCGGAACTGGTTTTTCGAGACTGCCCCGTATTTCGGTGCCAACGAGTGGACGACCTCGACCAGCAACGCATACCTGGATGGCAGCGGTGACCTGGTGATCCAGGCCAATGAGAGCAGTGGTAAGTGGACGTCGGCCGAGATCCAGACCATGCGTGATGATTTCGCGGCGCCGCCGGGCGGCAAGCTGGAGCTGACTGCATCGGTGGAGATGCCGTACCCCGCTGATGCGCTTGGTTACTGGCCGGCGTTCTGGGCGGCGGGCGCCCCGATGCGGTCCGGGGGTACCTGGCCAGCTTCCGGTGAGATCGACATGCTTGAGAGTGAGAACGGGCTGAATGGCGCTGCGCAGACGTTCCATTTCGGCGCGTCCAGTCATCTGGGCGGCCGGCTTGTGTCGTGTCCAGCGCCGTCGGCGTGCCTGACCGGGTATCACACGTACTCGGTGCTCATTGACCGGACCAACACCAGCGCTGAGACGCTGCGGTTCTTGATCGACGGCACGGCTCAGGCGACCTACACCGAGGCCCAGGTAGGCACCGTGGCCTGGCAGGCGGCGGTTGATCATGGCTTCTTCATCCTGCTTGACCTGGCGATGGGCGGGAGCTCACCAGACCGCGCGTGCGGGTGCACCACCCCCACCGCGGCGACCGCGCCTGGCGGCGCCATGCGGGTCGGCTACGTAGCCGTCTACCAGAACCCCGCCTAGAGATCTTGGTCGCTAGCTAGCTGCCCACCTCTATGCGCGCAGCCCCGGCCTGCGTGCATAACGCTTTTTGCATGTGCATAACGTTTTTTTGTTTCCGCCGGGGTCAAAGTCTTTGTGATCATTCAAGGCGCCGGTGAGGCCGGCGTTCCATCGGCCGCCGGCCCCTGGGATCGGGGGCCTCCCTGCCGTGAGCCGCCCGAGCGTACCCGCACCTCGGTGTCTGCGGCGCGCTCATCGCCTGCCGCGCCGGGTCATCCCGGCTGGCCAGCCCAGTTTCGCGGACAGGGAGGCGCGCTGAATTATTAACGCTATTTTAACTTTAAATAGGCCTTGAACTAAGTGACCATCATGGGTGAGCCACCGAATCCGGAATGTAAAGAATGTAAGAAATGAAAGAAATGTAAAGGCACGGTGGCCCTCCCGCGGTACCCCACCCGACCGAGGAGGCCCAATGATGAGCCACGGAACGAAAAACGCACTGGGACCGCCGAGCGGCCTGCAGACAAAGCTACGCCGCGCGGTATTCAGCGCCCTCCTGCTCCTCGCCAGCTGCCTGGCCGCGGTCGCGTTCTCCGCCCTCGCCGTCGCGCCGGCCAGGGCCGACACTGTGCCGCCCCCGCCATCCGGCTGGAACACGGTGTTCGGCGACAACTTCGCGGGCGCGGCGAATTCGGCCCCGTCGGCGCAGAACTGGTTCTACGACATCGGCACCGGGTACGGCACCGGCGAGACCGAGCAGACCACGAGCTCGACGAACAACGTCTACCTGGACGGCAACGGCCACCTGGTGCTCAAGGCCATCAACAACGGCGGCACCTGGACCAGCGCGCGGATCGAGTCGACGCGCGACGACTTCCAGGCGCCCGCGGGCGGCAAGCTGGAGATGACCGCCGAGATCCAGCAGCCGAACCCGGCCAACGGCCTTGGTTACTGGCCCGCCTTCTGGGCGCTCGGCTCGCCCATGCGAGCCGGCGGTGGCTGGCCGCAGTCCGGCGAGATCGACATGATGGAAGACGTCAATGCCGGGAACACCGCCTCCCAGACGCTGCACGACTCCGCGGGGAGCAGCGGTCACGCGCTGATCGCCTGCCCCAACACGGCCTCGACCTGCCAGACCGGCTATCACACCTACTCGGTCATCGTTGACAGGACCAACACCAGCGCGGAGACGCTGCAGTTCCTGATGGACGGGACCGTGGAGTCGACGATCACCGAGGCCTCGGTCGGCACGGCGGCCTGGCAGGCGGCCATCGACCACGGGTTCTTCATCATCTTCGACCTGGCCATGGGCGGCAACTACCCCAACGGCATCTGCGGCTGCACCAGCCCGACCTCCGCCACCACCTCGGGCGCGTCGATGAGCGTCGGCTACGTGGCCGTCTACGAGCAGGGCGGCAACTCCACGCCAACCGGTACCGCCTCCGCGACCGGACAGCTCACCGGGCAGAACGGTAACTGCCTGACCAACCAGAACTCGCTTAACACCGAGGGCAACCCGATGTACCTGTCGGGCTGCAACAGCTCCGCGGGTCAGCAGTGGTCGCCCTATACCGACGGCACGATGCGGGTCCAGGGCGGCTGCCTCGATGTGGTGAGCGCGGGCACCACGAGCGGTACCAACGTCGACTGGTACGCATGCAACGGCACTGCCGCGCAGAACTGGACGCATCAATCCAACGGCGAGCTGGTCAATCCGAGCTCCGGCCTGTGCCTCACCGATCCCGGCGGCAATACCGGCTCCAGGCTCGACATCGAGACTTGTACCGGCGCCGCCAATCAGCAGTGGACGCTGCCGACCGGTAGCGGCGGCGGTGGTGGCGGAGGCGGCGGCAGCTGCGGCACCGCCAACGTCGCGCTGAACAAGACCGCGACCGCCTCCTCGACGGAGAACGCGGGCACCCCGGCAAGCGCCGCGGTTGACGGCAACACCGGCACCCGGTGGTCGAGCGCGTTCTCCGACCCGCAGTGGCTCGAGGTCGACCTGGGCTCCTCGCAGAGCATCTGCGGGATCACCCTGAACTGGGAAACCGCCTACGCGAAGGCGTTCCAGATCCAGGTGTCCACGGACAACACGAACTGGACGACGATCTACTCCACGACGACGGGCACCGGCGGGGTACAGAACCTGACGGGTCTATCCGGCACCGGCCGCTACATCCGGATGTACGGCACGACGCGGGCCACCCAGTACGGCTACTCGATCTGGGAGTTCCAGGTCTTCACGACGGGCAGTGGCGGCGGGACGACCTGCGGCACTACCAACGTCGCGCTGAACCAGCCGACCACGGCGTCCTCGCTGGAGAACGCCGGCTTTACCGCGGCGGCCGCGACCGACGGCAACACCGGCACCCGGTGGTCGAGCGCGTTCTCCGACCCCCAATGGCTGGACGTCGACCTCGGCTCGACGAAGAGCATCTGCAAGGTCACGCTCGACTGGGAAGCGGCCTACGCGACCGCCTTCCAGATCCAGGTGTCACCCGACAACACGAACTGGACCACGATCTACTCGACCACCGCGGGCACCGGCGGTACCCAGAACCTGACCGTCAGCGGGTCCGGCCGGTACATCCGGATGTACGGCACGGCGCGAGCGACACAGTACGGCTACTCCCTGTGGGAGTTCCAGGTGAACGCGAGCTCGTGACCGATGACCGCGACAGCAAACCCTAGTGACCGCTGACCTGCCGGTTCCGCCGGGCTCAGCCGCCTTCGCGCGGCTGGGCCCGCGGCCCGGCCCCGTTGAGGAAGGACTCCATCGGAAGCGTCGCCGCGCCGAGCGCGACCACGCCGGGACCGAGCTGCCCGAGCTCGATCGAGGTGGCGGCGAACGGGTGGTGCAGCGAATGCTGCCGCGCGGACTCGCGGATCTCGGGCAGCAGCCGGCCGCCGAGCAGCAGGCCTGCCCAGCCGCCGAGGATGACGCGCTCCGGATTGAACAAGTTGATCAGGGTGCCGATCCCGGCACCCAGGTACTGCGCGGTCTCGTCGAGTATGGCGGCCGCGAGCGGCGCGGTGCCCGCGGCTTGGATCAGCTCGGCGAGCGCCAGTTCCTGGTCGTCGGCCGCCATCGGGCGCCCGTACCGCTCGAGTATGGCCTCGGCGCCCGCGTACGCCTCGAGGCAGCCCGTCGAGCCGCAACGGCACTTCCTGCCGCCGACGACGACGGTGACGTGGCCGAATTCCGCCGCACTCGACGTGGCCCCCTGGTAGGTGGCGCCGCCGGAGATCAGCGACGCGCCGACGCCGGAGCCGATCAGCACCACGACCGCGTTCCGCGCGCCCCGGCCGGCGCCGAACCACAGCTCGGCCTGGCCCATGGTTTTCGCGCCGTTGTCGAAGCGCAGCGGCACCTCGGCCGGCAGATCGGTATGCACGCGAAGCAGCCGTTCGAGTGGCACCGCGTCCCAGCCGTAGGTCTGGCCGTGCACGAGCACCTCGGGCCCCTGCTCGATGATGCCCGGCACGCCCACGCCGACGCCGAGGATCTCGTGCGCGTCCACTCCGCTGTCGGCCAGCACGGTGTGCAGGCCCGCCGCGATCTGCCCGACCACTACGTCGATGTCGTGCTCGGCGACTCGGTCAAGCGGGTACTCCACCCGCGCCCGCTCCGTCATGGTCAGGTCGAACAGCTCGACCCGTGTGCGCGTCTCGCCGATGTCCACGCCGATGACGTAGCCGTAGGTGGGGTTCATCCCGAGCATCGCCCGCGGGCGCCCCCCGTCGGACTCCGCGAGCCCGGTCTCGATGACGATGCCCTCGTCGATCAGCTCGCGGATCACGTTGGTCACGGAGGCGGGACTGAGCCCTGTCGCGGCGCTCAGTTCATGCCGGCTCCGTGACTGGCTCAGATAGAGCGACCACAGGACCGCGGCTCTGTTCTCCCGCCGCAGGTCCCGGACCGTGCCACGCTTTCGGTCCCGCATGCGGTCCCCCCCAGTTCAAGGCAGTTATCAAACGATATAGCCAGCGTCTGGCTACGTCGTTACTCAACTTCCTGCCTATGGACCCTAGGTTTCAATCGAGTTACGTTCTGGCTTGAAATAAGTCACAGCCATAGTTGTGACGTCCATTCGGAGGGAAAAGTGCTACGAAGAAGACTCAGGAGGCGGGTACCCGCCTCCGGCCGCACGGCGCTGAGCCTGCTGGCTGTCGCCGCGCTCATCGTCTCGGTCCTGGTGGCCGCCTTCGGCGCGGCGGCGCCCAAGGCGTCGGCCGCGACCTGCGGCACCACCAACATCGCGCTGAACAAGACCGCGACCGCCTCCTCCACGGAGAACGCGGGCACCCCGGCAAGCGCCGCGGTTGACGGCAGCACCACCACGCGCTGGTCGAGTGCGTTCTCCGACCCGCAGTGGCTCGAGGTCGACCTGGGCTCCTCGCAGAGCATCTGCGGGGTCACCCTGAACTGGGAAACCGCGTACGCCAAGGCGTTCCAGATCCAGGTGTCGACCGACAACACCAACTGGACGAGCATCTACTCGACCACGACGGGCACCGGCGGCGTGCAAAGCCTGACGGGCCTGTCCGGCACCGGCCGCTACATCCGGATGTACGGCACGACGCGGGCCACCCAGTACGGCTACTCGATCTGGGAGTTCCAGGTCTTCGCCACCAGCACAGGCGGCGGGAGCGGCGGCATTGACATCTCCGCCGGCGGCCCGGCGGCGGCGCCGTTCGTGGCCGACCAGGACTTCTCCGGCGGCACGGCCACCTCCACAGCCAACACGGTCAGCACCACCGGCGTTACCAATCCGGCACCGCAGTCGGTCTACCAGCACAACCGCTACGGCAACTTCACCTACACCATCCCCGGCCTGACCGCGGGCGCCAGCTACAGCGTGCGTCTCGACTTTGCCGAGACATACTGGACGGCCGCCGGGTCGCGCACCTTCAATGTCCTCATCAACGGGACCCAGGTGCTGACCAGCTTCGACATCTTCGCCACCGCCGGCGGGCAGAACAAGGCGGTCGCCGAGTCGTTCACCGCCACCGCGAGCAGCGCCGGAGCGGTCACCATCCAGTTCGTCACCGTCAAGGACAACGCCCAGGTCAACGGCATCGAGGTCCAGCCGGCTGGCGGCGGCACCGGCAACACGGTGACGGTGTCCAACCCGGGCGCCCAGACCTGGACCGTGGGCACCGCGGCGAGCCTGCAGGTCCAGGCCAGTGACTCGGCGTCCGGGCAGACGCTGACCTACTCCGCGACCGGGCTGCCGGCCGGGCTGTCCGTCAGTTCCTCGACCGGGCTGATCTCCGGCACCCCGACCGCGACCGGTACGGGCAGCGTCACAGTGACCGCCGGGGACACCACCGGCGCGTCCGGCTCGGCGACGTTCAGCTGGACCGTCAACCCGGTGGCCAGCGGCTGCGTCGGCGGGTCGAACCAGCCCAACCTCGGCCCGAACGTTTACGTCTTCAGCCCGAGCATGTCCGCCACCACCATCAGCAACACGCTGAACACCGTCTTCAACACCCAGAAGCTCAACCAGTTCGGCACCCAGCGCTACGCCGAGCTGTTCCTCCCCGGCACCTACACCGGTATCGAGGACAACGTCGGCTACTACACGTCGGTGCAGGGCCTTGGCCAGAACCCGGACCAGGTCGCACTCAACAGCAGCGATGTGACCGTGGACTCCTTCGACGGCACGGGCAACGCCACCCAGAACTTCTGGCGCTCGGCCGAGAACATGGAGATCACTCCCTCCGCGGGCAACGACCGGTGGGCGGTCGCCCAGGCCGGCCCGTTCGAGCGGATGGACGTCCACGGCGGCCTCGAGCTCTACCCGGCCAGCTACGGCTATGCCAGCGGCGGTTACATCGCCGACAGCATTGTCACCGGCCAGGCGTCCAGCGTGTCCCAGCAGCAGTGGTACACGAAGGACAGCAACCTGGGCAGCTGGAGCGGCTCGGTGTGGAACATGGTCTTCTCAGGCGTGAATGGCGCGCCCGCGCAGAGCTACCCAACGCCGCCGATGACCACCCTGGCCACCACTCCGGTCGCCAGGGACATCCCTTACCTGTACGTCGACAGCAGCGGCAACTACAACGTGTTCGAGCCCAGCCTGCGGACCAACGCGTCCGGCCCAAGCTGGTCGGGCGGCAGCAACTCTGCCGGCACGAGCGTGCCGATGAGCAAGTTCTTCGTCGCCACCCCGTCCAACACCGCCGCGCAGATCAACACCGCACTCGCCCAGGGCTGCAACCTGCTCTTCACCCCCGGCGTTTACACCATCAACCAGACCATCAACGTCACCAACCCGAACACCGTGGTGCTCGGCCTCGGCTTCCCGACCCTCATCCCGACCGGCGGCGTCAACACCATGCAGGTGGCGGACGTCGACGGCGTGCGGATCCAGGGCATCCTGTTCGACGCGGGCACGACCAACTCCAGCGCGCTGCTCACGGTCGGAACGCAGGGCAACAACACCAGCCACGCGTCCAACCCGATCTCGGTCCAGGATGTGTTCTTCCGGATCGGCGGCGACATCGCCGGCCAGGCCACCAACAGCCTGGTCGTCAACGCCAACAACACCCTCGTCGATGACATCTGGGCCTGGCGCGCCGACCACGGCAACTCGGGCACCGTCGGCTGGACCGTCAACACGGCACAGCACGGCCTCGTCGTCAACGGCAACAACGTCCTTGCCACCGGCCTGTTCGTCGAGCATTACCAGAACTACGACGTCCAGTGGCTCGGCAACGGCGGCGAGACCATCTTCTTCCAGAACGAGATGCCCTACGACCCGCCGAACCAGGCGGCCTGGATGAACGGCTCATCCGACGGATACGCCGCCTACGAGGTCGGCCCGAGCGTGACCTCCCATCAGGCCTACGGCCTCGGCAGTTACTGCTACTTCAACGTCAACCCGGCGGTGGTGGCAGACCATGCCTTCGAGGCACCGGCCGTCTCCGGCGTCCAGCTCCACGACCTGCTCACCGTTTCCCTGGGGAACGTCGGCGTCATCGAGCACGTCGTCAACGAGATCGGCGCGGCGACCCCGACAAATACCACCCCGTCCACCGTCACCAGCTTCCCGTGACAAAACCCAAACCGGTCAATCCGAACGGTTAAGTGCTCCGCCCCGCCGCGCCCACCATCCCACCGGGCGTGGCGGGGCGGCCCAACACGGTTACATACTCCGCCCCGCCGCGCTCGCATCTCCGCGGGGCGTGGCGGGGCGGCCTACCGATGCCGTCAGGCCGGCCCCGGCCGGCCTGACGGCATTTCCTTGTCCGCCGGAAGCCGGACCACCGCCCGCAACCCGGGCGGCGGGCTAGCCGCCTCGAGATGCGCGGTACCGCCGTAGGCCTGCGCGGTGGCGCGGACGATGGCAAGGCCGAGACCGGCGCCGCCCGCCTCGTCGCCCTCGCGGCTGCGCGCGTCGTCAAGCCGGGCGAACCGGTCGAAGGCCCGCTCCAGGTCGGCGGCGGGGATGCCTGGCCCGTCGTCGGTCACCGAAAGCTCGGCCCAGCTGCCGTCCCGCCGGACCGAGATCGTGACCGCCGACTTCGCATAGCGCACCGCGTTGTCCACCAGGTTTACCAGCAGCCGGTCAAGCCGCCCCCAGTCCCCGGTCACCAGGACCGGCACGTCCTGCGGGCTGTCGGCGGCATCCGCGCTGTCTGCGGCACCCGTGGGATCCCGGGAGTCTGTGCGGTCCTGGGCGTCCGGGGTAGCGTACGCCGCGCAGATCACCGCCACCGGCGCGTCGGAGTAGCGGCAGGCGGCCGAGCGGCACAGCGCGGCCAGGTCAACCGGCGCGCCGCGGTTCGCCGTCTCGTGGCCGGCCTGCTCGTCGAGGCGGGCGAGGAGCAGCAGGTCCTCGGCCAGCCGCGCCAGGCGCAGCACGTCCGCGTGCACGTCCCGCGCGGTCGTCTCCCAGTCCTGGCCGGCCGGGAAGTCGAGCGCCACCTCGAGTTGCGTGCGGATGGAGGCGATGGGGGAGCGCAACTCGTGCGCGGTGTCGGAGACCAGGGCGCGCTGTCGCTGCTGCGCGGCCGCGAGCCGGGACAGCATGTCGTTGAGCGTCACCGCGAGCAGCCGCACCTCGTCCCGCGCCTCGGGCACCGGAAGGTCGCTGACCTGGCCGGTCGCCGTCACCTGGGCCGCGCCCCTGCGCAGCGCGCCGATCGGCCGCAGCGTCAGCCCGGTCACCAGCCAGATTGCGCCGGTGAAGACAAGGAACAGCGCGGGCGTGCCGATGACCAGTCCGCGCGCCACCACGTTCAGCGATCCCGACGCCTCGCTGAACGGCACGGCGGCGATCACCAGCTGGCCGCCGTCCGCCTTGACGACCGCGACCCGCAGCAGCGACGGCATGTCGAAGGGCGCCCCGTGTACCAGCATGCCGCCGTCGCCGTTGGCGAGCGCCCTCGCCCGGGCCGGGGAAACCAGGGGCACCCACCGGTCCCCGTCCGGTGACACGTCGGTGATCCGCCCGGCGGAGTTGAGCACCTGGATCGTGATGCCCGCGGCGACGGGAACCGGGTCGGGCAGCCGGCTCGCGTCGATCAGCGCCGCGACCTCGGACGCGCCCGACTTGGCGGACGCGTCCACGGAACGGGTGAGCGACACCCGCAGCGTGTTCAGCAGCAGCAGGTCGCCGATAATCAGGGCGACGAGCAGGCCGAGCGCGGCGGTCAGCGTCACCCGGGCCCGCAGTCCCAGCCGCCGCCACCATCGCACGAGCACCGGGCCGAGGCCATGCCGCAGCCACCAGCGGCTCAGTGCCGCCGGCCCCGGGCCGCGTGCCGTGCTAGCCACCGTCGTCGGCCAGCAGGTACCCGGCACCGCGCACGGTTTGCACCGACTTGCGGCCGAACGGCGCGTCGATCTTCCGCCGCAGGTAACCGACGTACACCTCGACGACGTTGAGGTCCGCGATCTCGTCCGGGTCGTCCCAGACGTGGGAGAGCAGTTCCGCCTTGGACACCACCACGCCGCACCGCCGCATCAGGTATTCGAGCAGCGAGAATTCCCGCGCGGTCAGCTCCACGGGCAGGGCGCCCCGCCGGACCGTCCGGGACGCCGGGTCGAGGAAAAGATCGCCCGCCTGCAGCACCGCGGGGCGCGGCGCCGCGCCGCGGCGCAGCAGGGCGCGCAGCCGCGCGGCGAGCACGATGTAGGAGAAGGGCTTGGTCAGGTAGTCGTCGCCGCCCAGGTCCAGGCCGTCCGCCTGGTCGTACTCCCCGTCCTTGGCGGACAGGAACAGCACGGGCACCCAGTTCTCCTCGGCCCGCAGCCGCTCACACACCTTGTAACCGGACATACCGGGCAGCATGATGTCAAGCACCACGCCGTCGTACCCGCCCTCGCGCGCCAGGTGCAGTCCGCTGACCCCGTCGAACGCGAGATCGACGGCGAAACCAGACGCCGCGAGGCCGCGCTTCACCGCCGCGGCGAGCCGCCGCTCATCCTCCACTACAAGCACCCGCACGCACCCAGTCTCACCCAACTCCGGCACCCCCGCACCCGCCTCTCAGCCAACCTTCAGGTAATGGGCGCCCGATGGCAAAATGCGCCATTGTGTCGGGCGCCCATTACCTGAATATCTCCCGGGGGGACGACCCCCCGTACCCCCCGATGTCCGCTGCGCGGACAAAGACTGCGAGGCTTCCTGTGAACCGTCTCAGGGCTCTCAGCATGTCCACAGCAGGGGCAGACGAGAGTGATACTCACAAGGGGAAACCAAGAGCCCGAGGAACGGGTGAGGATGCGATGCCACTAAAGATGTCAAGGCGAGCCCGCTGGGCGGTGCCGGGTACAGCGGTCGCCGTTACCGCGGGCGTGGTCGCGGCGCTGCAGATCCCGGCCGCGCAGGCCTCGCCTGACCTGCCGAACAAGACCCCGGCGCAGCTGCTTGCCAGCCTGACGAACGACTCGAAGGTGCCGCCGCTGACCGGCACCGTGGTGGAGACCACCTCGCTCGGCCTGCCGCAGCTCCCGCAGGCCGCCACCTCGGCGACCAGCATCACGTCGCTGCTCACCGGCTCGCACACGGTGAAGGTGTACTACCAGGACGCCAGCCACTTCCGGCTCGCGATCCCGCAGCCCGAGTCGGAAACCGACGTCATCGCGGACGGCTCCAAGCTGTGGCTCTGGCAGTCAACGCCGGACTCGGTCACCGAGTTCGTTCCGTCGGGAAACGCGAAGCACGCCGTGCCCGAGCCCACCGGTGCGCCGCTCACCCCGCAGCAGGCCGCGAACGAGGTGCTGAAGAAGGTCGGCAAGACCACGCTCGTGTCCGTGCAAGCCAACGTGATGGTGGCGGGTGAGCCCGCCTACCAGCTCGTGCTCGCGCCGAAGGACCACCGTTCGCTCGTCGGCAAGATCGTGATCGCGACCGACGGCAAGTACGGCGTGCCGCTCCGCGTCCAGGTGTTCGCCAAGGGCGCGAGCAACCCGGCGTTCCAAGTCGGTTACACGGCCCTGGCGTTCACCCAGCCCGACCCGGCGAACTTCACCTTCACCCCGCCGTCGGGCGCGTCCGTGGACGTGGTGAAGGTCGGCGCCGATTCCGGCAAGTCGATCGAGAAGTCCGGGCAATCGAGCCTGAGCGGCGTGGGTAGCTACGGCAAGAGCTGGCTCACCGTAGCGTCGTTCCCGCAGCGGTACCTCTCCGAGGCAATGACCGGGAACCTGGGCGCCGTCAGCGGCTCCGGCTCGGCGGCTCCTGGCAAGCAGCCGGACATCTACTCCGCCAAGGGTGGCTCGGTCAGCGTCTCGGCCCAGGAGGTGCTCAACGCGCTGCTCGGCACGGCCAAGCCGGTACACGGCAGCTGGGGGAGCGGCACCCTGGTGACCACTAGCCTGGTCTCGATGCTGATGACCAACGGCGAGGTCTACATCGGAGCCGTGGAGCCGAGCGTGCTCTACGCGGCAGTGGGGCACACGTCTTCATGACCGCACCCGCTCCCGACGAGATAACCGTCTCGCAGGCCGGGACCGCTTCGGCGGCCCCGGCCTCGGCCGCACCCAGCGCCGGGCTGGCGATCGCAAGCACGGCGCTGACCAAGCGATTCCGCGGCGGCCAGGTCGCCGTGGACTCGGTGAACCTGGCGGTGCCGCGCGGCGCCGTCTACGGCTTCCTCGGCCCCAACGGCTCGGGCAAGACCACGACCATCCGGATGCTGCTCGGCCTCGCCTACCCGACGAGCGGCTCCGCCGAGGTCCTCGGCACGCCGGTGCCCGGCGGCGTGGTGCGCGTGCTGTCCCGGGTCGGCTCGCTGGTAGAAGGCCCTGCCTTCTATCCGTACCTGTCCGGCTGGGACAACCTGGCCCGCTACGACGCGGCCGACCGGGCGACCACCGGCGCGACCGCGAAGGCGCGGATCGGCGAGGCGCTCGAGCGGGTCGGCCTCACCGCCGCGGCGAAGAAGCGGTTCCGCAACTACTCCCTCGGCATGAAGCAGCGCCTCGCGATCGCCGCGGCGCTGCTCACCCCGCGCGAGCTGATCATCCTCGACGAGCCGACCAACGGGCTCGACCCGCAGGGCACCCGCGAGGTCCGCACGCTCGTGCGGCAGATCGCGGCCGACGGGATCACGGTGTTCGTCTCCTCGCACCTGCTCGCCGAGGTCGAGCAGGTGTCCACGCACGTCGGCGTGATGCGCCTTGGCAAGCTCGTCTTCCAGGGCGAGCTCGCCGAGCTGCGCCGCACCGCCGCGCCGCGGGTCTCGGTTCGCACCGGCGACGTCGCGGCGGCAGGCGAGGTGTTCGCGAAGCTCGGCCTGGCCGACCCGGTGCTCGCCGAAGAGCTGATCACCGCCGAGATCGGCGGCACTCAGCCGGAGCTGATCACCGCGGAACTTGTGCACGCCGGGGTCGGTGTCCGCGCGCTGAGCGTGGAGTCGCCGAGTCTTGAGGATCTTTTCGTCGGCCTGACCGGAGAGGGCTTCGATGTCGAGCGCTGAGGTTCTTGACCGGCCGTCCGCACCCGGGGAAGCCGTGGGCGGGCCGGGGGCAGCCGAAACCGTTCGGAGTGATCTGCGGTTTTTCGCCAACGAGCTGCGGGTCACCTTCTTCCGCCGCCGCAACCAGCTGCTGCTGCTCGTGGTGGCGGTGTTCCCGCTGCTTATCGGCATCGGCCTGAAGGCCGCCGCGCCGCAGGGCGGTGGCGGCGGCGGACGCGGGCCGAGCGCCAGCGGCGCCGCCTACTTCAGCCAGCTCGCGGGCAACGGGGTGTTCCTCACCTTCGTCGCGCTGTCCCTGCTGCTGATCCTGGTGCTGCCGATGATCGTCTCTGTCTTGTCCGGCGACTCGATCGCCGGCGAGGCCGGCTACGGCACGCTGCGCTACCTGCTCGCGGTGCCTGCCGGGCGGACCAGGCTGCTCGTCGTCAAGTACGCGACGATCGTCGTGTGGGCGGTGGCCGCCACGTTCGTCGTGTCGGTGGTCGCCCTGCTCGCCGGCGTGGCGCTGTTCGGGGCCGGCCCGGTGACCCTGCTGTCCGGCACCACCGTGTCCCTCGCCAACGGGCTGGTGCACGTGCTGTGGGTGACGCTGTACGTGTGCGCGGCGATGGCGGCGCTCGGCGCGATCGGGCTGGCGATCTCGACGTTCACCGAGCACTCGATCGGCGCTATCGCGGCGGCGATGATCATCGTGGTGGGCAGCGAGGTGGTGGACAACATCCAGCAATTCGCGCCGGTGGCACCGTACCTGCCGACGCACTGGTGGCTCTCGTTCGACTCCCTGCTGCGCACGCCGATCGACACCACGACGCTGTGGCACGGGCTCGCGTCGTTCCTGATCTACGCGGGCATCTTCAGCTGCATCGCCTGGGCCAGGTTCACCTCGTCCGACGTCACCAGCTGAAGTCTTCCTCCCAGAACTCCGTGCTGCCGCGGGTGCCGCGGACCTCGTCCTCCTGGGTGCGCAGCTCAACGCGGCGGATCTTGCCCGAGATCGTCTTGGGCAGGTCGCCGAACTCGACCCGGCGGATGCGCTTGTAGCCGGGCACCCGCTCACGGACGAAGGCCATGATGTCCCGGGCGAGTTCGGCGGACGGCTGCGCGTTTCCCGCGACAATCACGTAGGCCTTGGGAACGGCGAGCCGCAGCGGGTCGGGTGACGGGACGACGGCCGCCTCGGCAACTGCCGCGTGCTCGATGAGCACCGATTCGAGCTCGAACGGCGAGATCCGGTAGTCCGACGCCTTGAACACGTCGTCGGTGCGGCCCACGTAGGTGATGTAGCCCTCGTCGTCCGCGGTGGCGACGTCGCCGGTGTGGTAGTAGCCGCCGCGCATCGCCTCGGCGTCCCGCTCGGCGTCATCCTGATAGCCGGTCATCAGGCCAAGAGGCCGCCTGGCCAGGTGGAGGCAGATCTCGCCGTCCCGACCGGGCTCGCCGGTCACCGGGTCGACGAGCACCACCGGGTAGCCGGGCAGCGGACGGCCCATCGAGCCTGGCTTAAGCGGCTGGCCGGGCGGGTTGCCGACCTGCGCGGTCGTCTCCGTCTGGCCGAAGCCGTCCCGCACCGTGATGCCCCAGGCCTTGCGAACCTGGTCGATGACCTCCGGATTCAGCGGCTCGCCAGCCGCGACGCACTCGCGAAGCGCGCTGGTGTCGGCGGCGGCCAGGTCGGCCTGAATAAGCATCCGCCACACGGTCGGCGGCGCGCAGAACGTGCTGACGCCGAAGTCGCCGAGCGCGCTGAGCAGCCCCTGGGCGTTGAACCGCTGCTGGTTGAGTATCAGGATCGTCGCCTGCGCGTTCCACGGGGCGAACAGGTTCGACCAGGCGTGCTTCGCCCAGCCTGGCGAGGAAATGTTGACGCTTCATCGCGGCGAGCATGATCTCCCACAGCGGGACGACGTTGCCGAGCATGAGCAGCAGGTGGTCGCCGCGCCGCACCCCGAGGCCGCGCAGCCAGTTCGCCACCTGCGCGGAGCGGCGGGACATGTCCCCGTAGCTGACCGCCTCGTCGGAGCCGTCGTCGCCGACCACCCGCAGCGCGATCCGCCCGGGATGCTCCGCGGCGATCGCGTCGAACCAGTCGAGCGCCCAGTTGAACTCCGCAAGCTCCGGCCAGGCGAAGGACGCGGCCGCCGCGGCGTAGTCGGTCCTGAGCTCAAGCAGCAGGTCACGCGCGGCACGGAGCGCGCCCGTGCCTAGTGACTCAGCGGAGGCGTCGTTGCGCATTGCTCAATACTGGCAGCTACCCCCGGCCCGGCAAACCCCAGTCCGGCCAGGTAGTCCCCGGCCGCCGGGCGTGCCCGGCCCCTCTGGCCAGCCCGGCGACCCCGGCTGCCGGCCGCGCCCGGCGCCCAGCAGACGCCCGGCACTCAGACGACTCTGAGAAACTTCCCCAAAAGCGCCTACAGCAGTCAGTGTCAGACTGTCATACGTGAACAGCCGTGACACGAACGCCGCCGGGCAGCGAGCTTCCAGTGCTCCGGAAGCGAAGGCTCAGCGCGCCGCCCGGCCCGCGCCGGACGCCACAGCGCCGGACGCCACAGGGCCGGACGGCGGCAGGCTGGCGCCGGAGAACCCGTGGTCGGGCCACCGTGGCACGTCAGATCGCGCCGCGGCGCGTCAGGTCGCACACGCAGTCGCCGAGCGGGAGCAGGGCCGGCGTCGGCTGAACGCGACCACTGTGACCCTGACGGCTGCCAGCGTGGTAGCGGTCGGCGTTGTAGCGGCGATGCTGCCGGGATCTAGCCACGCGGCGGTGACCCAATCGGGAAACGGCTCATCGACGACCGGGAGCGGCTCATCGTCTTCCGGTGCCGGCTCGTCCAGCTCGTCCGGCTCGTCCGGTTCGTCAGGGACGGGCTCCTCCGATGGCTCGTCGGGTGACTCCAACAGCAGCTCGACGGGCGACCAGGGGGGCTTCCAGGCGCCGGGCAATCCGCCGCAATTCGGCGGTGGCGGTGGCGGCTCTACCTCGGGCGGGTCGTGACTGACCGGGCGCTCGGGGAAGATTTCCGCCCGCGCTCCTTCGCAAGGCCGGCGGAAAATCTCCCCGGTTCCCCGCTCCTGGGAGGTGGTAGGCATGCTCAGAGGTGAACTGTCGGAGCCTGAGGTTGAGGTCCCATCGGCGGGCGACGGCTCGCTCGGGTTCTCTGCCTGGACGGCTTTGGGGTTTCTTGTCCAGCTCGTGGTAACCGATCCAGGCGTGGTTGCTGCGGCGCGGGAATTGCTTGAGGCCGACTTGCTGGCGCTTGACCTGGCTTGCTCTCGGTTCCGGTCTGATTCCGAGCTTGTCGCGGTGGGGACTGCGGCTCGGGGCGCCGCGCGGGAGGTCACCGTTTCTGTGAGCCCGCTGCTCGCGGAGGCCGTGGCGGTGTCGCTGCGGGCGGCGCAGCTGACCGACGGCGACGTGGATCCGACAGTGGGCGGTGCGCTCGCTGCGCTCGGGTATGACAGGGACTTCGCCGAGCTTGGCGCGGGGGGGCCTGGCGGTGACGGGCTCGCGGTGGCCGACGCGACGGTGACCCCGCTGCGCGGCCGGCTCGGGGTGCGGGTCATCCCAGGCTGGCGGGCGGTCCGGGTGGACCTGGCCCGAATGCGGCTCACCGTGCCGGCCGGGGTTCAGCTCGATCTGGGGGCGACTGTGAAGGGGTGGGCGGCCGATCGGTCGGCTGCGAGGATCGCGGAGCGGCTCGGCTGCGGCGTGCTTGTCAGCCTGGGCGGTGACACCGCCGTCGCGGGGGAGCCGCCCGAGGGCGGCTGGCGGATCAGGGTGCAGGACAGGACGGCGCTGCCCGACGAGCCGCCAGGCGGGCCTAGCCAGGTGGTGACGATCCGCGACGGCGGCCTGGCCACGTCGTCAACGGCCGCGCGGCGCTGGCGGCGCGGCGGCGACATCCTGCACCACATCCTCGACCCGCGCACCGGTCGCCCTGCCGCGCCGGTCTGGCGTACCGTCTCGGTGGCCGCCGCCACCTGCGCCGATGCGAACACCGCGGCGACCGCCGCGATCATCAGGGGCCGTCAGGCACTCCCGTGGCTGAGCGGCCTCAAGCTCCCGTCCCGCCTAGTAGCCCAGGACGGCACCGTCCATACCCTCGCCGGCTGGCCAGCAGACCCCGCCTGACCGCCACCGGCGACCAGACGGTGGACGGCGCGCTAGGCCTCGTCGAAAAGCCAGTCGAGGGCGGCGGCGGCGGTCCAGGACTGGTGCAGCGAGCCGAGCGGCTCGCCGGTCACCGGGTGGTAATACTCGGCGAACGTCTCGTCGGCGAGCTGGGCGAGCGATGCCTCGCGCAGTGCCGACGCGGCGCCCGGCTCGCTGGACCTGGACAGCGCCCAGGTCAGCAGCCAGGTGAAGACCGGCCACACCGGCCCGCGCCAGTAGCACGCCGGGTTGTACGCCGACGAGCACGGCGAGGTCGACGGCGGCAGGGCGTACTTGAACGACGGGTGCCCGGCCCAGCGCTGGCCGAGCAGCATGTCCACTTGCCGCCTGCGCAGCTCGAGCGGCATACCGCCGGCGATCAGCGGCGCGAAGCCGGCGATCGTCTCCGTCCGTAGCCAGGTCTCGGTGCGCAGGTCAACGTCGGCGGCCAGGCCCGACGCCTCATCGACATGACAGAAAACCGCCGCCCGTGCCTCGGCCGCGAAATCCTTGAGCTCGGCGGCGTCGTTCGCCTTGCGCAGGTGAACCGCCAGCTTCGCAAGCAGATCGCAGGCGCGGGCGAAGATCGCCGTGAACAGCACGTCGCCCACCTGGAAGGACCCGGTCTGGCGCAGCAGCCCGGCATCGTAGGAGGCCCGCTTGGCCTCCTCGACAAGCCACAGGTAGCGGTCGTACTCGCGGTCGGTCGGCCGCTGTCCGGCGTTCGCCACGTGCGCCTTGTCCTTCCTTACATAGGAAGGAAGCGACGGGCCGACCTCCACCGCCGCGTACGGCGCGTCCCAGCGGGGCGAGTTGTCGGTGCCCGACTCCCAGCCGTGGAACAAGGTGATCAGCCCGGTCTGCTTGTCCGCCCGGTCACGGGCGAGGAACCGATGCCAGGCGAGCAGCTTCGGGTACAGGTGCGCGGCCCATGCTTCGGTGCGCTCCGCCTCGGGGCCGCCCGCCGCCCTGGCGACCGCCAGGATCCGGTCGACCGCGATCGCGTGCACCGGCGGGTCGATGATCCCGCTGGTGGCGGGCGCGGACGGCGCCTCCTCGCTTAGCGTGGCGCACTCCCACTGCGCGGGTCCCGGCCAGTACCCGTCCGCGGCGGGGTCGAACACAATGTGCGGCAGCAGCCCGTTGCGCCACTGGCCGGAAAACAGGGAGTCAAGTTCAAGACGGGCTCGGGGAAGATCCACGGCGGCCAGGCCGATCGCGTTGAACGCCGCGTCCCAGCTCCATTGGTGGGGGTAGAGGGCGGGGGCCGCCTTAGTGATCAGGCCGGTGCTGTTGTCCCGCAAGATGTATGCCGCCCGGGCGGCGATAGATAGTGACCCAGTCATCTCGTAACAATCAGGTTTCCAAATGTGTCGATCATGTTAACTACCTGGGCAACAAAGATCTTCCGTTGCTAACGCGTTGCTAACGCCGGGTCTCGACGTGCGCGTCGCTTCAGGCGAAGTTACCTGCACGGTGACTACCCGCGCCATGGACGAGGCGCCTCACAAGGCACACCATTGATGAAGCCGGGGGATAGCAGCCGTTACGGTCCGTTAACCAAGGCCGCACCCAAAACCCCGGCCAGCAAAGAAAACCGGCAAGGAACAGCAACCAATAGTAATCGAATGGACACGAATAGCGACCAAAGTCGATCAGCGGTGATACAGAGGCCGGACAGTTGCCTCAGAGGAGGCTCATAGGCGCTTCGTATCCGACGCTGGGCTTCACCACGCATCCTGGTCATCGTGACTGGAATCAACTCCTCGACCGCGCTCTGGTACACGAGCCGCGCCACCGGCGTGGTCTCGCTGCTGCTGCTGACCGCGGTCCTCCTGCTCGGCCTCCTCGTCACCAGGCAGGGGAGACTGCCCGGGCTGCCGCGGTTCGCGGTGACCGGACTGCACAGGAACCTGTCGTTGCTCGCCGTGGCCTTCGTGGCGGTCCACGTCATCACCGCCGTCGTCGACGGATACGTGCACATCCCGATCATCTCCGCCGTGGTGCCGCTCGCGTCGCCATACGAGCGGCTGTGGCTCGGCCTCGGTGCGGTGGGCTTCGACCTGATGCTCGCCGTCATCGTGACGAGCCTGCTGCGCAGGCACCTGTCGCGCCGAGTGTGGCGCGCCGTCCATCTGCTCGCCTACGTGAGCTGGCCGGTCGCCTGGTTCCACTCGGTCTTCGCGAGCGGCGACCTGCGCCACGGCCTGCTGTTCGTGCTGGCGATGGCCTGCACGGTCGCGGTGATCGCCGCCATTGGGTGGCGCGTGGCCGCCGCGGGCAAGGACGTGCCGCGCGCCGAGCGGGTCGGCCTGCTGATGAACGCGGTCCACCGCCGCGCGCCCACGCCAGGCAAGCGCGAAGCCCAGGCAGACAGCCGTGCCAGGCGGGACGAGGTTCCCGGCCCCGAAAGGACGCTCAGCCGATGACCGCCATGACAGAAAGCGCGCCGAACGCCGTGACCGAGCTGCCCCGCCTCCTGCCCCCGCCCGACGCGCCGGGCGGCAGGCGGAGCCACGACTGGTACGCGCACGCCAACAGGCACGGCCGGCTGCCGTACCGCGACCAGCAAGGCGTCCTGATCAGGGACATCGAGGTCGCGGGCCTGACTGGGCGCGGCGGTGCCGCGTTCCCCGTGCACCGCAAGCTCCAGGCCGTGTCCGACGCGGCCCGCCAGCGCCGCCGCGCCCCGGTGGTGATCGCCAACGGCGCCGAGTCCGAGCCGGCGAGCGACAAGGACGCCACGCTGCTGTGGCTGTCGCCGCACCTGGTGCTCGACGGCCTGCAGCTAGCCGCGGAAGCGGTCGGCGCGGACACCGCCATCGTTTACACGCACGCCAGCCGGGCGCGCGACGTCGGCAGCCGCCTTAACGAGGCACTCCAGGCGCGGCAGGCCGCCGGCGTGGACCGGGTCGCCGTCACGCTCGCCGAGGCGCCCGCACGGTTCCTGTCCGGCCAGGAGACCGCCATGGTCAGCCACCTGTCCGGCGGCCCGGCGATCCCGGCGTTCGTGCCGCCGCGGATCACCGAGCGCGGCCTGAACGGCGCGCCGACGCTGGTACAGAACGTGGAGACGCTCGCGCACCTGGCGCTGATCGCCCGCAGGGGACCGCGCTGGTTCCGCTCGGTCGGCACCCAGGCCGAGCCCGGCTCCATGCTCACGACAGTCAGGCGGGCCGACGGCAAGCCGCGGATCACCGAGGTCCCGCTCGGCATACCGCTGCGCGAGCTCACCGGTGACCTGGCGCCCGACGCGGCGGTGCTGCTTGGCGGCTTCCACGGCACCTGGCTCACCGGCGCGCAGGCCAGGATCCTGACGCTGGACAACCGTTCGCTGGCCACGGCGCAGTCCCGGGTCGGCGCCGGCATCGTGATCACGCTGCCGGCCGGCCGCTGCGGCCTTGTCGAGACGGCCCGCGTGGTCCGCTACCTGGCCCTGGAGTCGGCGGGCCAGTGCGGCCCGTGCCTGAACGGCCTGCCCCGGATGGCCGCCGCGCTCGCCGAGATCGCGGGCGGCCGCGCCAGGCCGCAGACGCTCGCGGACGTCGAGCGCTGGGCAGGCCTGGTGACCGGCCGCGGCGCCTGCCATCACCCCGACGGCACCGCGCGGTTCGTGCGCAGCGCGCTGCGCACGTTCGCCGCCGAGCTCGACTTCCACAAGCGCGGCCGCTGCTCCGCGGCCTCAACCGAGCCGTTCCTCCCCGTCCCGCAGGCGACCGCCCGCACGGAAGAAGACTGGATCTGACCCCTATGGCAGAAAAACTCCTGGTCAATCCCATCGACTGCGAGGGCCACGGTGCCTGCGCCGAGCTGCTGCCCGAGGCGATCGAGCTCGACGAGTGGGGCTACCCGATCGTCGATCCCCGCCCGCTGCCGCCCGGCCTCGAGCGTCACGCCCGCGCCGCCGTCTCCGCCTGCCCCACCCTGGCGCTCCGCCTCCAGAAGGCCTAGCGCCTAGACCATACCCACCATCCCGAACGGGTTCATGCTTCGCCTCGACGCGAAGCATGAACCCGTTCGGCGTTGGCGGCCTTTTCTACGGGCGACGCCGCTGGTGTGCGCCTGACCAGCATGGTTGACACATCCAAAAGGCAGTGACACTATTTTGACAGTGACTCTCACTTGAGAGAGACTTCCTGAAGGTGGTAGCTGCTATGAATGCCAAGCTCTCCCGCAACCGGGCGAACCCCGCCCGCATGCAGTCGGCCCCAGGCGACGTGACGCATTCTGCTCGCCGCTGGTGGGCGCTGCTGGCGATCGCCGCCAGCGTGCTCGTTGTCGGACTCGACCTCACCGTGCTCAACCTGGCACTGCCGTCCATGGCCGTCAGCCTGCACGCCTCCACCGGCGACCTGCAGTGGATCGTCGACTCCTACAGCCTGGTGCTGGCGGCCCTCATCCTGCCTGCCGGACTGCTCGGCGACCGCTACGGCCGCAAGCGGATCCTGGTCATCGCGCTTGTGCTGTTCGGTGCCGCCTCCCTGGCCTGTGCCTACGCCACGTCGACCGGCGCGCTGATCGCTGCCCGCGCGGTGCTCGGCATCGGCGCGGCGGCCATTTTCCCGCTGGCCCTTTCCGTGCTGCCCGTGCTGTTCGAGGGTGCGGACAGGCAGCGTGCGGTCGCTGCCATCGGCGGTGCCAGCATGCTCAGCTTCCCGATCGGCCCGATCGTCGGCGGCTACCTGCTCGACCACTTCTGGTGGGGCTCGGTCTTCCTGATCAACGTCCCGGTCGTGGTGCTCGCCCTGATCGCCGTGGTGACCCTGCTGCCCGAGTCGCGCTCCGCAGTGCGGCCGCGCATCGACCTGGCGGGCCTGGCCGTCTCGAGCGCCGGCCTCGTCGCGCTCACCTACGGCTTCATCAAGGCCGGCCAGGACGGCTGGTCGGACGGGCTCGCCGTCGGGCTGATCGCGGCCGGAGTGCTCGCGCTCGCCGTGGCGCTGCCCCTGGTGGAGGGCCTGGTCACCCGCCGCGGCGGGCAGCCGCTCGCCGACCTGCGGCTGTTCAAGTCGGCCAGCTTCCGGTCCGGCACGATCCTCGCCACGCTGATCTCGTTCGCGATGTTCGGCCTGTTCTTCGCGCTGCCCCAGTACTTCCAGGACGTGCGCGGCGCGAACGCGCTCGGCAGCGGCCTGCGGCTGCTCCCGCTGGTCGGCGGCATGCTGATCGGCATGGTGGGCGGCACGCGCCTGGGCACGCCGCGGCGCTCTACCGCTGGCGGACCCGCGACGGGTCCCACCGGGCGCCCGCGCAGGGACGGCAGCACGCTCCAGGGGATGCTCGCCAGCGCGCGGTAGGGCCGCGGGCGCTGGTGACGACCGGGTACCTGATCATGGCCGCCGCGATGGGGCTCGGCGCGCTGACCGGGCTCGGCAGCTCGACCGGCTACGTGGTCGCCTGGGTCGCCCTGGCGGGCCTCGGCCTCGGCCTCGTCATGCCGACCGCGATGAGCGTGGCGCTTGACGCGCTGTCCGCCGAGCGCAGCGGTGCCGGGTCGGCGCTGCTCACGGCGATGCGCCAGGTCGGCTCCACGGTCGGCGTCGCGGTGCTCGGCACCGTGATCAGTACCAGCTACGCCAGCGGCGTGGCCGGCGCGGCGGCCGGGCTGCCCGGGCAGGCCGCGGCGGCTGTCAAGTCAAGCGTCGGCGCGGGCGTGGGCGTGGCGAACAAGCTCGGCTCCACCGAGCTGCTCGACACGGTACGCACCGCATTCGTGCACGGCATGGACCTCATGCTGTGGACGTGCGGCGGCATCGCACTCGGCTGCGCGATCCTCGCAGTGCTGGTGCTCGGCCGCCGCGTTGCGGCCGAGGAGGCCACACGGAACGACGCGGCGGAGACCGGCGGCGAAGCCAGTTCGATCCCGGTCGTATAAGGGGCAGAATCAAGACTGTGACGGACATGATGGCGCAGGCAGGCCTGCGGGAACGGAAGAAGGCCAGGACGCGTGCCTCCCTGCGGGAGCACGCGCTCCGGCTGTTCCGCGAGCAGGGCTACGAGAAGACCACCGTGGAGCAGATCGCGGCCGCGGCGGAAGTGTCACCATCCACCTTCTTCCGGTACTTCCCGACCAAGGAAGACCTGGTTCTCCAGGACGACATGGACACCAGGATCATCGAGGCCTTCGCCAATCAGCCAAAGAACCTGAGCCCGATCGCCGCGATCCGCGCCGCCGTCCGGGAGGCGTGGGATTCGTTCACCCCAGAAGAATGGGAGCAGATCAGGCAGGGCGCCGAGCTGTCCATGCACGTCCCGGAGATCCGTGCGCGGACGGTGAACGAGTTCGCCAGGACGATCAACGTGCTCACCGAGGTCCTGGCCGGCTACACCGGCCGCCAGGCGGACGACTTCAGCATCCGCGTGCTGGCGGGCGCGGTCGTCGGCGTGATGATGGCGGTCTTCCTGCCCGAGCACTTCGCGGCCGATGGGAGCGCCACGACCGCCTACCTTGGCCCGCATTCCGTCTCCGCCATCGATGAGGCCCTTGCCCTGCTCGAACAGGGCCTACCTCTCTAGCCTCCACCCTCTCTAGCCCCACGGAATGTTGAAGATTCAAATAGTGTTACCGAAGTAGGCTGCCAGGAGGCGGGTATCGCACCTGGTCTGACTTACTGAGGGAGGCATTTCTCATGCCAGCAGTAACCGTCGACAATCTCCTGGTCCTGCCCCGGGTCGCCGAGCCCGCGCCCGAGGGGGACCGCCCGGTCGTCAAGATAACCACCGCGCCATCCGGCTTCGAGGGCGAGGGATTCCCCGTCCGCCGGGCCTTCGCGGGCGTCAGCCTTAACGACCTTGACCCGTTCATCCACATGGACCAGATGGGCGAGGTCGAGTACGCGCCGGGCGAGCCGAAGGGCACGCCGTGGCATCCGCACCGCGGCTTCGAGACCGTCACCTACCTGCTCGACGGCGTGTTCCGCCACCAGGACTCCAACGGCGGCGGCGGCCTGATCACCAACGGCGACACCCAGTGGATGACCGCGGGCGGCGGCATCCTGCACATCGAGGCGCCGCCCGAGGAGCTGGTGATGAGCGGCGGCCTGTTCCACGGCTTCCAGCTCTGGGTCAACCTGCCCGCACGGCTCAAGATGACCCAGCCGCGCTACCAGGACATCCGCGCCGGCCAGGTCGCCCTGCTCACCTCGCCGGACGGCGGCGCGCTGCTGCGGGTCATCGCCGGCGAGCTTAACGGCCACGCCGGGCCGGGCGTCACGCACACCCCGATCTCCCTGGTGCACGCGACGGTCTCGCCGGGTGCCCAGGTCCGCCTGCCGTGGCGCGCCGACTTCAACGCGCTCGGCTATGTGCTCGCGGGCGCCGGAACGGTCGGCGCCGACCGCCGTCCGATCCACACCGGCCAGCTCGCGGTGTTCGGCTTCGGCGAGTCGATCACGTTCGGCGCCGACCGGCACATGGACGGCCCGAGCCCGGCCCTGGACATCCTGCTGCTCGGCGGCGAGCCCATCCGCGAGCCCGTCGCCACCTACGGCCCGTTCGTGATGAACACCCGCGCCGAGCTGCAGCAGGCCTTCGAGGACTTCCAGGCGGGCCGTCTGGGCACCATTCCGGCCCAGGCCGCCGCACCCATCCCCACTGACCACCCAGGCCACGACGTTCTCTGAGGCGGCGCGGGCACGACGGTAATCCGTGGTGCCCGCGTCGCAGTCGGTCGGCTACGAAGGACCGGGCTTCCGAAGGCGACGAACATTGGCTGTTGGGCCGCTGCCCGGGGTTGGGCTGGCGCCGTTCTCCTTAGTGGTGCCATTTCCAGTGCTGTCGGTGTAGACCCGGCCGAGGACGTTATTCGGCAAGCGGCGGTTTTCCGGCTGGTCAGGATCTGTGTGGATCGCCTTGATAAGCTTCACGGCGTCATCCACACTCTGGACATCTGTTCTGCCCAGCACGCCTGCCTGCTGCCTCAAGCGTATTTTCGAGGCCTTCCGGTCGGCGATGGCGCGGATCCTGTTGACCTTGCCTTCAGCCTTGGCCGCTTGTATCTGCTGCTTCGATCGAAGGATGTCTTCGCGGCGCTTGTAGATAGACTCAACGATCGGCGGCAGGTTCTCGAAGAGCTTTCGAAGGGCCACGATTAGAGCGATCGTGATACCTGCGGCCACTGCCACGACAGGCCCATGCATGATGGCGAACCGGCTGATGACCGATGCGGATTCTTGCAGCCAGTCCATGGCGTCAGCCGGTTTCATTTGGGCTGCTGAAAATTGGCCCTGGCGCTCGGTGGTTGGGTTCCTGTATCGAAATGACTACGCCGTGCCCATTGGCGTAGTCAGGCACCCGCGCCTGAGTAACAATGTCCGTGGGGGCAGACACTAGTGCCTCCTGCTTGATAGGGGTTCCGGCCTGCCCTGGACCTCCGCGACCTGAGGCAACAGGTCGAGCCTCGGAGTCCAGGACAGGCCGGAGTCGTTTCATCTTGTGTCGCCGGTTCTGGGTGAGCCGCGTCGTCTCGCGGTCGTTCCCCGGCGGGGTGATCTGAGCTGTTTCGGGTGGTTAGGCCGTTCAACTGGGCCTACAGCCGGCTGCGGCGCCCGAGTGGCGCCCCTCCATCCGTGATGGACCTCTCGTTACCCTCCTATCGTACCCCCAGAGTTTCGGGACCACGCAACCCGTTGCCATCCAAGTTGATGCCCATCAAACGGATAGGCATCGGCTTGACGGCGAACAGCCCTAGAGGCAGCAGCGTGACACACAGCAGCGTGATAGACTCCGTGGGTGGACGCGGACACGTACGCCCTGATCCAGGAGAGAGAGAAGGGGCATGAATTCAAGGAGTTACGGGCCAGCCGTTGCGCGGGCGCTCCTGTCATCTGAGTTGAAGAAGCTACGACTCGCCAGCGGGGAGACGCAAGAGGCCGTTGCTACTGCTTGCGAGTGGTCAGTAGCAAAGTTCTCTCGAATCGAGAACAGCAGTTCGCCCGTGAGGAAGGCGGACCTCGAGGCGCTGTTGCGTCACTACGGCGTTGACGAGAGCCGGTTCGCGGAATTCAACCAGCGGGCACGGGAAGCGCGAACCCCGGGATGGTGGGAGGACTTCGACTTCGGCAGCGACAAAGGCTTTGAGGCCTACGTCGGTTATGAAGACGGTTCCTCTTCAATACGGATGTCGCAGCCGAACGTGATCCCCGGGCTACTCCAGACACCCCAATACACCCTGCAAACTCTAGAGGGCTGGGGCGTTCCGGCAGATGCCATCACGCGAGGGATTAAGCTGCGTGAAGAACGTCAGAGGCGTGTCGCCCAGCGCGGTCCGGAGCAGATTTACATTCTGGATGAATCCGTCATTCAACGCCCGCCTGGTAGCTCAATGCCTGAGCAGTTGCGCCACCTGCTCCGGGTCGGAGAAAAGCCCAGTGTCACTATTCACATAATCCCCTTCAGTCACGGTATGCACTTTGGCATGCAGGGACCATTTGTCCTCCTCGGCTTCGAAGGAGAACTGGAAGACGTCCTTTATCTGGAGAGCGCTCGCCGAGGCGACCTGCTCATCGCGGAGAACAGGGATCAGCTGGGCGGCCCCAACGTGCCCAAGTTCGAAAACCCGACCGATGAAGTCGCCAAGTACCAGGATGGCTTCGCTCGGTTGCTTCACGTCGCTCTGCCGCCGAAAGAGTCGCTGGAGCTCATCGAGCAGATCGCGCGCAATCTCGAGCAGAATAGCTTAAATCGTATAGGCAGTGCACGGGCCGCCGGTTTACACTCCAAACGAGGGAAAGTTTCAGTAGCAAAGTAACTTTCCTTGGAACGGGGAGAACTTGATGCCGGGACCGAGCCGCACTGCAGCCCTTTCTTACTTCTCGTGGCGGAAGAGCCGTTTCTCTGTTACTGGTGAGTGTGTCGAGGTAGCTGCGGCCAGAGAGACCGTTGCTGTAAGGGACTCCAAAGACCGGGAAGGCCCGACAATGGTTTTCACCGCCGAGGCCTGGCGGGAGTTTCTGAGAAGTATGGATAACAGATCGTAGACACGAGATAGCAAGCCTGCGGTAGCGCGCGGGGCGCAGCGGTTTCCGCTGCGCCCCGCGCGCCTGACTAGTACTACAACAGAGATCTGTGATGTCGTTCGGTGCGGCTGCGTGACTTGAGGCTTTCCGATGGCCAGGATTGCTGCATGCTTGGTGTCATGGAGGGCTCGCGGGCAGGTGCCGCAGATGCGCATGCCGCGTGGTCGGAGTCGTTTAACGAGCTGTTCGCGCAGGTTGCTGGTGTTTTCTCGAATGCGCATGTGCGCAGGCGCGGGCGGGCGTACGTGCTGGGCCTGCTGTCGCAGACGGAGCGGAAGAACTCCTGGCAGCTGGCGGAGTTCGCCGGGGAGCCGTCGCCGGACGGGCTGCAGCGGCTGCTGAACTTCTCGCCGTGGGACGAGGACGCCTGCCGGGACGCCATCGCGCGCTACGTGATGAGGGCTGTCGGGGATCCGGGCGCGGTCCTGGCGGTCGACGAGACGGGATTCCTTAAGAAAGGCCGGATGTCCGCCGGCGTGGCCAGGCAATATACCGGGACGGCGGGCCGGGTGGAGAACTGCCAGGTCGGCGTGTTCCTCGCGTACTGCGCGCCGGACGGGGCGCGGGCGCTGATCGACCGCGAGCTGTACATCCCGAGGAAATGGGCAGAGGACCGGGAGCGGTGCGCGGCGGCCGGGATCGGCGGCGACGTCACCTTCGCGACGAAGCCGAAGCTGGCGGAGGCCATGATCGGGCGCGCGGTGCAGGCGGGCGTCCCGTTTAAGTGGGTGGCGGGTGACGAGGCATACGGCGGCAACCCGGGCCTGCGGGAATGGCTGGAGGCAGAGAAGATCCCGTACGTGCTCGCGGTTGCGTGCAACGCCATGATCGAGACGAAGGCGGGCGCGAAGCGCGCCGATGAGCTGGCGGGGCTGGTCCCGGCGGGCGCATGGCAGCGGCTGAGCTGCGCCGACGGGTCCAAGGGGCCGCGGCTTTACGACTGGGCGCTGGTCGCGGCCGGCAGTGACGATCACTGGCTGCTGGCCCGCCGGTCCCTGCAACCCGGCGAGAAAGGCAACCTTGAGCTGGCCTTCTACCGCTGCTACTCGCCGCGGCCGGTCACGCTCGCCGAGCTCGCCGCGGTAGCGGGCGCGCGGTGGGGAGTGGAGGACTGCTTCGCCGAAGCCAAGGGGGAGGCCGGCCTGGATCACTACCAGGTCCGCCGCTACCGCGCCTGGTACCGGCACATCACCCTGTCCATGCTCGCGCACGCGTTCCTCGCCGTCGCCGCGCACGGCGCCCGCCCCGCCCCAGCACTCCCGCAGCCGCAGGAACCCGTCCCTGCCAGCGGAAACACTGACGGCGAGGGTACTGAAAAGGGGACCTGACCGCTGTGGACAACTTTTCGCCCCGCCAAGGACATACAGCCCGCCAGCCTTCATAACAGACGAAACCGGGCGTGACCTGATCCCGCTCACCGCCGCCGAGGCCCGCCGCCTGTTCAACCTCCAAACCCGCGTCGCCCGCCCTGCGGCATTCCACGAGCACTGGTCAGACTGGAGACGCCGCCGTCAGGCCGCCGCCCGCAAATCGCATTACGCCCGCCGAATCAGAGATCACGAGGCGCTGTTGTAGTACTAGCTAGCAGTGCTCGGCGTGGTGCTGCTGAGCCGGGCGAGCAGCGCGGTTCCGTCGGGTGAGCCGAGGCCGGTGCACGCGTCCCAGCCGGGTCCGGCGTGGTAGGCGCCGTTGCTGCCGGAGACGACGTCGTTGAAACCTAGCGCGGCCACCCCGGCCGTGACGCCGCTGTAAAGCAGCGGCTGGAACAGGCCGAACCGCTTGCCCGACGCCTGGGCGAGCCGCGCGATAAGACCGGCCCACAGCGGCGCGACCGCCGATGTGCCGCCGATCGGCTGCTGCCTGCCGTCCACCACGACCAGGTAGCCGGTCACCGGATCGGCGTTGCCCGCGACGTCAGGCACGCCGCGCCCGCTGCCGCCGCCGTTGGCCGACGCGGGCACCCCGGCCGACTGCTGGTAGGCGGGCAGCGGGAACGTGTCGGACACCCCGCCGCCGCCCGCGCCCTCGTTGCTCGACAGCTCGTTCCACACCACCTCGGACGAGATAGCGTACGACGTGGTGTTGCCGACTAGCTTCGTCCCGCCGCAGGCGAGCGCGTTCGGTGAGGAGGCCGGGAAGTCGCAGTGCACCGAATTCTGCCCGCCCGGGTCGTCGCTCGCGCCGTTGTCGCCCGCCGCGACCGTGACGGTCACGCCGAGCGCGGCGGCGTCGGCGAAGATGGAGTCCATCGCGGCGCGGGACTGCTGTGACCACTGGTCCTCGGACATCCCCCAGCTGATGGAGACCGCGATCGGGGTCGGCGCGCCGTGCACGGCGTCGGAGATCGCGTCGATGAAGCCCTGGTCGGTGTTGGGGCCGAAGTACACCACCTGCGCCGCGCCGGGCGCGACACCGCCGACGACCTGGATGTCGAGCTCGACCTCGCCGTCGGCGTCCTGGCCGGGGGTGTTGGCCGATCCGTCGACCCCCACCGCGGTCACCGAGGGGACCGCGAGGCCGAGACCGGAGAAGTAGGTGGACAGGTCGGACTGGGTGAAGCCGCCGCCGAGCTCGATGATCGCGACCGTCTGGCCGGAGCCGTCGGTGCCGGCCGGGAACTGGTAGAAGCTGGCGACCTGCGGCGCGGTCAGCGGGCCAGCCTTGACGGCGGGGTCGGCGGCGCCTGTTTCATCCTCCGCTTCTGCCCGGCTGCCGAACGCCGGGGGGCGCCGGAACTGCGGGCGGGCCGCCGGCCGGTCGTCGAGGCCGACCACCGCGGTGATGATGCCGGACAGCTGCGCGGGCACCGACAGCGAGCCGGTCCGGTACCGGTGCTGGACGTGGCCGCTGCCATCCGGGTGCGGCGAGCTCACCGCGGACAGCGTGGTACCGAACGCCGACTGCATCGCGGCGATCGTCCCGCTCACCTTGAGCCGTCGCGACGGGAGGTGGAATTCGGTCACGGTGAGCCCATAGCCGCCGAGGACGTCGGCGACGAGCTGTGCGTCGTCAGTGTCGGCGCCATATCGGTCGCCGAGCTGGGTCGTGCTAACGATTTCAGGTCCCTGCACGAGCGCCGCGGGGACCGCGGCCTTGCGTCGCAGCATCACGGTCACCGTGATGACCTGGCTATCGTCGAGCGGTGCCGCCGCCGGCTGTGCGCCAGGCAGTTCGGAGCGCTCGCTTCCGGATAGCGGTACGAGTGGATCTGGCATGGAATTCCTCCCCGGTGACTCCATTTGGGTCTACCGGAGATTGTGTCGCGGTATCCGAGCCAGCACCCTGCGTTCCGGGCCGATATTCTTAACTTCTTACTAAGAACTTCCCCGTATTCTCCCGGACGGCCCATTTGCCGGGGTAACCCCGTGTGCGGCCCCGGGCCATCTAACGGGTCCAGGTGTCACGCATCGTGACCTCCAATTGGCTACAATTTGTGGTTGCTACGTCTGTTTATATCATCAGACAGTGACCATTCGCAGGCCAGGCGGACTAACCGGCAGACTGTGGCTCGTCATAACGCCGGTAAGGCGAATACGGATAGTAATTAGATCAGGCAGCGCCCGCGTCGGTCGCCGGGCCTTTCGCCAGCTCAGCGAGCTGTGACCGGACCAGGGACGCCGACCGGTGATGCAGCGCCCGCAGGATGAGCAGCGACTCGTCCCATGCCTCCCTGGCGCCGCGCAGGTCGCCGGTGGACGCATATGTCTCGCCCAGGTGCGCGAGCACCATCGCGAGGTCGTACCGGTTGCCCATCTCCCGGTCGAGGGTGACGGCGCGCAGGAAGCAGGACACCGCCTCGTCGTGCGACTCGAGCCGCTGCAGCACCACGCCGAGCGTGTCCCAGGTGCCGGCCTCGCCAGGTGAGTACCCGATCGCCTGGCACAGCTCGATGGCCTGCACGCAGTAGGCCCTGGCCTCCGACAGGTCGCCAAGCTGCACGCTGTTCCATGCCGAGCCGTTGAGCGCGCTCGCCCGCACCAGCCGCATGTTCAGGTCGCTCGGCGCGCTCTCCGACAGGCGCAGCGCCTCGCTGATGACGTCGAGGGCCTCCGCGTGCCGTCCCTGGCACTCCAGTGCCTGCGAAAAGATCACGTCGGTCCGCGCGAGCCCTAGGTCGTCGCGTAGCGCGGTGAACCCCGACTGCGCCGCGGTCAGGCATTGGTAGGCCTCGCCGACGTCGCCGAATGACATCGCGAACGAGCCGATGCCGCGCAGCGCGAACGCCTCGCCCGCCAGGTCGCGGCTGCGCCGCGCCGCCTCAAGCGCGAGCCGGTGCAGCCGCGCGCCGTCGTGCCAGTGCCCGCACACGTTGTGGAAGGTCCACAGCACGACGGGCAGCCGCCACGCGTGCTCGTCGTGCCCCGACCGCGCCGCGACGTCGGTCACCTTGAGCAGCACCTGGTACTCCGCCTCGAGCCAGGCGAGCGCGGCCGCCTTGCCGCCGAACGTCTCAGGGACGGTTCCCGGGGCGAGCGCATCCAGCCCGATCAGCTCCCGCCCGGGATATAGCACCCGGTGGGCACGGTGCGCGGTGTGCAGGTAATGATCAAGCATCCGCCGCGTGGTCTTCGCGACCCCCGCGGCCGGCGTCGGCTGCTCGGCGGCGTACGCGCGCAGCAGGTCGTGGAACGCGTACCGGCCGGGCGCGACCTCCATGAGCAGCGACGCCCTGGTCAGGTCGCGCAGCGCGGCCCGCGCCTGCGCGAGCGGCACGCCGGCCAGCGACGCCGCCGCTGCCGCGCTGATGTCCGGCCCTGGGTGCAGCCCGAGCAACCGGAACAGCCGCGCTGACGGCTCGCGCAGGTATCGGTAGGAAAGAGAAAGGACAGTCCGAACGGATGCGGCCGGATCTCCCACGTCAAGCGCGTCTAGACGGCCGCCGAGCTCGGTCAGTTCCGCCGCCAAAGAGGAAAGCGGCGCCCGCGGCGCGGCGGCGGCGCGGGCGACGACTACGGAAAGCGCGAGCGGCAGCCGCGCGCACAGCGCGGCGAGCTCGGTAACGGCCCACGGCTCCTCGGCGGCGCGCTCCTTGCCGAGCCGCGCGACGAGCAACTCGTTCGCCTCCAGCTCGCTGAGCACGTCAAGCTGGAGCAGCCTGGCGCCCTCGTGCGCGGCGAGCGCCGCGAGTTCCCGCCGGCTGGTGACAATGACGAGGGACTCGGGGGAGGCGGGCAGCAGCGGCCGCACCTGGCCCACGTCGGCGGCGTTGTCGAGCAGCACGAGCATCCGCCGCCCGGCGACCACCGAACGGTAGCGCGCGGCGAGCCCCTCGACATCGGCGGGCAGCCGCTCCGGGTGGACGCCAAGCGCGTCGAGAAAGCCGCGAAGCACGTCACACGGGTCGGCGGGCCTGCCGTCTCCGGCGTCGAAGCCGCGCAGGTTCGCGTAGAGCTGCCCGTCGGGGAAGCGGTGCGCCACCCGGTGCGCCCAGTGCAGCGCGAGCGCGGTCTTGCCGACCCCCGCGGTCCCGCCGATCGCCGAGATGACCACCCCGGTGGCGCCGGCGGCCCGGTCGGAGGCGGCCTCGTCGAGCACGCCGTCCAGCAGCGCCAGCTCACCGGCTCGCCCCGCGAAGTGCGGCACCCGCGTCGGCAGCTGGCGTGGCACCGTCACTCCCGCGGCGCGTCCCGTCTCCTGTGCACCGTCGCCGTCGTGCTCGGTGCGGCCCGCCGCGTCGCTCACGGCCCGGTACCGCGCGATCAGGTCGGCACCCGCGGTGTCCGGCAGTCCGAGCGCCCGGACCAGCGCCCGCACCGAGGAGGGATAGGGGCGCCGGGTCCTGCCGCGCTCCAGGTCGGCGATGGCCCGCACCGATACGCCGGACCGGTCCGCCAGATCCTCCTGGGTCAGCCCGGAAGCGACCCGCTGCTGCCGCAGCCATTCGCCCAGGCGTGCCTGACCAGGATGTGCACTCATGATCACCACCTAGCCGTGACCACCCCGTCACGGAAAGTCTAACTTGTCCGCGCTTTGGCCGAAAGTTGCCAAATGACGCAGCCAAAGTTGGGTGCGGGTGCCAGGCCCGGTGTCAGGGTGTCGTGTCAGGGTGTCATTGTGCCGGCGTCAGGTGCACCAGCCCACCAGGCGGATGCCGGACACGAAGCGGGGCTCGATCGCGACGACCTGATGCATTTCGCCGGCCATCCAGGGGTGGAGCGCGTCGGCGTACCTGGCGATGGCACCAGGGTCGGTCACCAGCCGGGCCAGGCCGGTGACGATCACCGACCAGCCGGTGTGCCTGGCCGGGTCGATCTGGTCGGCCTCGTAGCAGACCACGGAGCCTGGATCCTCCGCTCGGCTGCCTTCGGGGCCGACCGCCGCCCCCGCCGTGCCGGCGGTGGCGCGGGACGCGATCGCCGCGCCGAGGTGCGTCCTGATGATGATCGTCCGCCCCTCCACCAGGTGATTGACCGGCCTAATGGCCGGCATGGCGCGGTGCGTGAACACGACCCGGCCGATAGGGACGGAGGCGAGCAGCTGCCAGCACTCGCCGGCGGTGAGCTCGATCGCGGGCCGCGGGGTGGCGTTGGGCGGCCGTTCTACGCGCTCGGCGGTCATGATCGGCTCCCTCCAGTGAGTATGCGGGCGATGTCTCATCCTGCGCGACACGGGGCGCGGAAGGCAGGGGTCAAAGGTCCCTAGCTTCCCGTCCCTTCGGCCTGATCCGCTCCGGCCCACCTGCCCCGTCCGTGCCTCTCCAGCCTCAGAAAGATCGTTTTGTCAATGATGTGCCGAATGTGACTGTTTGGCTGCCGGGCGTGTCCATCTCTGTCAGCATGGCAATCGGTGACTGGTCAAGCCGCATGCGTGGCGCCGAGCCGTGCAGGCCGGGTACCGAAAAGAACAAAGGGGTCGCCGTGTCTCCCTCTCCGGCCCGCCGCCCGTCTTTCCGTGAAGTCTTCGCCGTACCGGAGTTCCGCACGCTGTGGGTCTCCTACGTGCTGTCCGCGGTCGGCGACCGCCTCGCCCTGGTGGCGCTGACGCTCCTGGTTTACGACCGCTCCAGGTCACCCTTCCTCGCCGCGGTCACGTTCGCGTCCGGCCTCGTGCCTTATCTGGTGGGCGGCATGTTCCTGTCCGGTCTCGCCGACCGGCTGCCGAGGCGCTCCGTGATGGTCGGCTGCGACCTTCTCCGCCTGCTCCTCGTCGGTGCCATGCTGATACCCGCGGTCCCGCTGGCCGCGATGATCGGCCTGCTTTACGCGGTCACGCTGCTCCAGCCGCCGTTCGACGCCGCTCGTTCCGCCTCGGTGCGCGAGGCGCTCGAGGGCGAGCGGTACCCGCTGGCCATGGCGATCATGGGGTCGACGACCCGGGTGGTGCTCGTGGCGGGCTCCGCCGCGGGCGGACTCGTGGTGGCGCTATTCAGCGCGCGTCCCGCGCTGGCCGCGGACGCCGCCACGTTCGCCGTCTCTGCCCTGCTCATCCGGTTCGGCGTGCCCGCACGCAAGGCCGCCGCATCGGGGGAGGACCAGCCGAGCCCGCTCGGGCAGCTCACCGAGGGCATCCGGCTCGTCTTCGGCGATCCCGCGCTCCGCACGCTGGTCGGCCTCGGCTGGCTGGCCGCGTTCTACGAGGTTCCCGAGGGGATCGCCGCGCCGTACGCGGGACGGCTCGGGGGAGGTGCGGTCGCGGTAGGCCTGCTCATCGCGGCCTCGCAGCTCGGCGCCGCCATCTCAACCCCGCTGTTCACCAAGAAGATAGGCCCGCTGACCCGGCTGACATGGATGGGTCCGATGGCGATCCTCGCCTGCGCAATCCTTGCGGTGACGGTGCTGCGCCCGAACCTGGTCGCCTCGATGGGCATTTTCGCGCTGTCCAACAGCTTCGCGATGTATCAACTGGCCGCCAACACCGCGTTCGTGGAGCGAATCCCGAATGAAAAGCGGGGGCAGGCGTTCGGCCTCGCGACGGCGGGCCTGATCGTGGGCCAGGGAATAGCATTCGCGTTGGCTGGAGCTGCCGCCGAGGTGGTACCTCCCTCGACGGTCGTAGCTCTCAGTGGCGGAATTGGCGCTGTGATCGCCGGCGGCCTGGCGATCCGCTGGCGGGGAATGTCACCCGCCGTCGGCCGCCATACCGCGAGACATCTTGGCCGAGAGGCCTCGCTTACCGGACAGACGCCTATCCATGCGGCTCGGTCTAACTAGAGGGTTTAGCTGGCTTAATCTCTGGGTACCACTAGTAATTCACCGATTTGGCTATCAGGTCCAGGTGTCACGCATGACGTGCGTTTCCTTCCGAGGATGGCGCGGATCTGGGGATTGGGCCGGCTGGCATCAGTGCCAGTAGGTGACGCGCATACAGCTTTCTCCTCACGAGTAACAGTGAGCACAGAAATATCTGCTCTCACCTGACTCTCTCAGGCGCGAATTCTTCTCTCCAGACAATCGCGTCCTCGCTGCTACGCACTATTAAGCTCCGCCTTGTCCCGCCTTGTACTGGAATCTCGCCCCAATAGTTACCTCGTCCGGGAAGATGGGTTATGGTAGCTATACGCAGCTAGTCATTTACGGTCAGCAGCGACTAGAGCAAGGAACCTGGCGTCACAACCGGAACGGTGGATCATGCGAGCATCGTCCCTAACCGGCCGCATCACGCGATGCGTCGCCGTGCGGGACTGGGCATGGTGGGGATTGGATCCCATGCTCCGCGGTTATGTCGCGGCCATTCCCGCCGCGGCCGCCGTGGTGATCTTGTTTACCGCCTCACAGACTTCGTGGCACCCGGACGACGTAGCGAAATTCACGTTGCTGCTGTGCTGCGGGATGATATCCGTCGCGTCAACGCCGCGGATTATGTATGCCTTCCCCGGGCTGACCAGAGACTTCAGCGCCATCTGGGTGCTGCCGACCGCCATCCTGCTGCAGCCGTTTTACGCGGCGATAGTGCCGATTTTCTTCAGTATCACGCTGAACGTGTTCGTGCACAGGGGAGTTCCGCACCGCGCCGTCTTCTCCGCCGCGGCGCAGAGCCTGGGCTATGCCGCGGCCTCCGTGGTGTTCCGGTGGTTTCCCGCGTCGATTGCCGGCCACAATCCGGGGACCGGAGCGCACGCACTCTACTGGTGCCTTGCCGTCGTGGCCGCAGAGATCGTGGGCAGTCGCGGGCACAATTTCCTCATTCTCGGTGCGGTCAAGATGTCCGCGCCGCAACTGCGCGTCTGGGCCATGGAGTGGGACAGGGACGCGCTGCAGGCACTGTTCGTGGAGATCGACCTCGGCGTTCTCATCACCCTGGCTGTCGCGCTGAGCCCGTCGCTTGTCGTCATCGCGGTTCCGACGGTTCTCCTGGTGCGCAGGTTCCTTGTCCATCCCATCCTCGAGGCGCAGTCGCGTGTCGACGCGAAGACCGGTCTGCTGAACGTCTCCACGTGGGAAAAGGAAGCGGAGACCGAACTGTCCCGCGCTATCCGCACGCACAGCCCGCTGGCGCTTGCCCTGGTGGACATCGACCACTTCAAGCAAGTCAACGACACCTACGGGCACCTGGCGGGAGACCGGGTGCTCAAGGCGATCGCGGATGGGCTGACGGGCCAGTCCAGGGACTACGACAAGGTCGGCAGGTTCGGCGGCGAGGAGTTCGTCCTGCTGCTCGCGCAGACCCACGAGAAGGACGCCTGCAAGATCGCCGAACGTCTTCGCACCTATGTCGCATCCCTGACGGTGCCGGCGGACGACAGGCCGGACGCACCCACGCTCAGCGTGACGATCTCCGTCGGGGTCACGGCCCTGGCCCGCGACGAGTCCCGCGAGCTCAGCGACCTGCTCGCCGCCGCCGACTCCGCGATGTACCACGCCAAGCAGGCGGGCCGTAACCGCGTCGCCTTCGCGCCGCCGCTGCGTGACATGGGCGTGGGCGACATGGGCGTTGCCGACGTCGACTCCGCCGCCTCGCTCGGTTCTGAACCCCTCCCGGTGGGCGGCACCCCGCTGTCGGGCCACCGGGTGGTGCTGGTCCAGGCGGACTCGGCCAGCGCTTCTTTATGCCCTCGAAGGTAACTCTCCGTGTTCGTAAGGGCACGCCACGAGGCTGCACAGCGCATCGGTACGTGCACCTGCCAGCGCACGTCTGTCCCGATCAACGACGCGCTTGGGGCGGCCGATTAGTTTGGCGAGCGGCCGACGTTTCATCTGCGTCAGCGACGCCGCAGCGAAAGGAGACCGCGATGACCAGGATCAGCCCGTGCCTCTGGTTCGACGGCAACGGCATGGAGGCCGCCGAGCTCTACGTTTCCGTCATCCCAGGCTCGCGCATCACCGATGTCAGCCACTACGGATCGGACCAGCCGGGCGAGGAGGGCACGGTGATGACCGTCGCCTTCGAGCTGGCCGGCCAGCCCTACACCGCGCTCAACGGCGGGCCGATGTACAAGTTCACCGAGGCGATCTCGCTCCAGCTCTACGCGGCCGACCAGGAGGAGGTCGACCGCTTCACCGAGCAGCTCACCGCCGGTGGCGGCGAGGTCGGCCCGTGCGGCTGGATCAAGGACCGCTTCGGGGTCTCCTGGCAGATCATCCCCGAGGCGATGATGGAGCTGCTCGGCGACCCGAACCCGGTGCGCGCCAACGCGGCGGTCCAGGCGATGCTCAAGATGATGAAGATCGACATCCAGGGGCTGCGCGACGCCGCCGACGCCGCCGCGCCGTCCGCCTGACGCGGCGTGCCCGATGGACGTGCTTGACGAGGCCCGGTTCACCGAGCTCAGCGAGCGGCACCGGCACGAGCTCCAGGTGCACAGCTACCGCATGCTCGGCAATTTCGAGCAGGCCGAGGACGCGGTGCAGGAGGCGCTGCTGCGCGCGTGGAAGGGCCGTGCCTCGTTCGACGGTGGCCCGGCCGCGCGCGCCTGGCTGTACCGCATCGTGACCACGACCTGCTTCGACATCCTGCGCGCGGCGCAACGTAGGCCTGAGCAGATCCAGTCGATCGCGGACGTCCCCTGGATTCAGCCGTATCCCGACGTGCTGCTCGACGCGGCGGCCGAGCCGGAGGGCGCGGCGATCCGCCGTGAGACCGTGGAGCTCGCCTACCTGGCGGTCATCCAGCTGCTGCCCGCGCGGCAGCGGGCCGTGCTGCTGCTGCGGGACGTGCAGGGCTACTCGGGCGCGGAGACCGCGCAGATGCTCGGCATGTCGGTTCCCGCGATGGCGAGCGCGCTGCAGCGGGCGCGGGCCACGCTCGAGGTGAAGACCGCCGCCAGGGACGGCGACTGGTCGCCCGACGGGATCACCGACGCCGACCGGGCGCTGCTCGCGGCCTTCGTCGACGCGCACCAGCGGCAGGACCCCGACGCGGGCCTCGCGGTGATCCGCGAGGATATCAGGCTCGCCATGCCGCCGGACCCCGGCCTGTTCACCGGCAAGGACGCGCTCGCCGGATTCATGGCCAGAGCCTACGACCGCTCGATCTTCGGCGACTGGAAGCTGCTGCCGACGGCGGCCAACCGGATGCCCGCCGCGGCGTCGTACCTGCGCCGCGCGGGCAGCGACCGCTTCGTGCCGTTCAAGCTGGACGTGTTCCGCGCTGGCAGCGGCCTCATCGCGGAGATCACCACCTTCGACGCCTCCCTCATCGACCGCTTCGGCCTTCCGCCGTTCCTCCCAGCCGACGATAGGTAACGTCGCCTGCCCGGCACTAAGACGAATCTCGCCAAACGCGATAGATCTCGACATGGGTTTCGCGTTAGCATGGTGCTGGCCGTCCCCGTGCGGGGACTGCGCAAGCGAGTGCGAGTGCGGCGGCACGGGTGGCGGTTACCCGGCGGGAAGGGCGACGTGAAGACAGCGGCGGACACGGTGCGGATCGGCGTGCTCGGACCGCTCGAGGTGACCGACGCCGACGGTCGCCTCGTCCGGGTCGGCGGGCACCGGGTGCGCGCGCTGCTCATCCTGCTCGCCCTCGAGCCCGGCCGGGTAGTTCCCGTGCACAGCCTGATCGGCAGGCTCTGGCCGCAGGAGCGGCCCGCCGACGCGGCGAACGCCCTGCAGTCCCTGGTCTCCCGGCTGCGTGTCGCCCTGCGCCAGGCGGGGGTGCCCGACGGCGTGCTCGAATCGTCCCCGGCCGGCTACCGGCTCGCGGTGCCGCCGGACGCGGTCGACGCGATCGCCTTCGAATCCAGCGCACGGGCGGGCGCGCAGGCCCTGGCGCGCGGCGACGCCGCCGAGGCCGCGTGCCTGCTCCGCACGGCACTCGGGGCCTGGCGCGGCAGCGCGCTCACCGACGTGGCGGCGGAGGAATTCGCGTTCGCGCCCGCCGCCAGGCTGGCCGAGCTGCGCGTCGCCGCGACGCTCGACCGCATCGACGCCGACATCGCGCTCGGCTCGGCGGACGCCGCCCTGATCGGCGAGCTGCGCGAGCTGACCGCCGCCGACCCCCTCGCGGAGCGCCCCGCGGCGCTGCTGATGCGCGCCCTGGCCGCCACCGGCCGCCAGTCTGAGGCCCTCGGCGCCTACCAGCTCATCCGCGGCGAGCTTGGCGAACGCCTCGGCGTCGATCCCTCGCCCCAGCTCGAGCAGGCCTACCTGGCGATACTGCGCCAGGAGATCCCGCAGGCGGCAGGCCCCGCCGACCCGGCGACGGCCGCGGAAACCGTGCCCGCCAGCGCCGGCCCAGAGCAGGAACGCGCCGGCACTCGCGAGGCCAGCACAACGATCGGCAGCGGCGTGCGCCGCGCGCCGACGAGCTTCGTCGGCCGCGCCGACGATGTCGCCGCCGTGCTCAAGCGGCTTGCCGCCGAGCGCCTGGTGACGCTGACCGGCCCCGGCGGCGTCGGCAAGACCCGGCTGGCGAGCGAGGCGGCCGCGGGGCTCGCGGCTCCCGCCTGGCTGGCGGAACTCGCCCCCGTCACCGACCCGGCCGAGGTGCCCTACGCCGTCCAGGACGCGCTGGGAATGCGCGAGCGCTCGATCGCCAGGCGCGGCGCCGACCCGGCCGGCGACCCGGTAGACCGGCTGTGTGCGGCGCTCGCGGACCGGGAAGCGGTCCTCATCCTCGACAACTGCGAGCACGTCATCGACGCCGCCGCCGCGCTCGCCGAGCGGCTGCTCACCGACTGCCCCCGCATCCGCATCGTGGCGACAAGCCGCGAACCGCTGCAGATCCACGGCGAGACGCTGCACGTGGTCGCGCCGCTTCCGGCGCCGCCCGCCGCGGCCAGCTCGGTGGACATCCTCGCCTATCCGGCGGTGCGCCTGTTCGAGGACCGCGCCGCCGCGGTGGTCCGCGGATTCGAGCTCGAAGCCGCCAACGCCGAGGCGATCGCCGGGATCTGCCGCACTCTGGACGGGATGCCGCTCGCCATCGAGCTGGCCGCCCCCTGGCTGCGCACGCTCACCGCCGCGCAGCTCGCCGAACGGCTGGCCGACCGGTTCAGCCTGCTCACCGGCGGCAGCCGCACTGTCCTGCCCCGCCACCAGACGCTCCGCGCCGTCGTCGACTGGAGCTGGAACCTGCTATCGGACCAGGAGAAGGCGCTCGCCCGCCGCCTCGCCGTCCTTCCCGGGGGTGTCACCCTCGCCGCGGCGGAACGCATGGTGGGCAACGCGGAGGTCACGGACAGCGCAGGCCAAACAGTGCTGACCGCGCTGGCCGGCCTGGTCGCGAAGTCGATCCTGACCAGGGCCGACGACGACGCGGGCGAGCCCAGGTACCGGATGCTCGAGACGGTGCGCGCCTACGGCCTCGAGCGCCTCGCCGAGGCGGGCGAGGACACCGCGGTCAGGGACGCCGTCGCGGCCTACTACCTGGACCTGGTGGAAACCGCCGACCCGCTGCTGCGGACTGCCGACCAGTCCCGCTGGTTCCGGATCCTGACGGCGGAACAAGACAACGTGAACGCCTCCGTCCGCTGGTCCATCGCCCGCGGCGACGTGGCAAGCGCGCTCCGCTTCGTCCGCTCGCTCGGCTACTACGGCGTGCAGGTCGGGCACGGCGAGGCGGACTCGATCTGCCGCGAGGTCCTCGACCTGCCGCTCCCCGCGCCGATGACGAGGCAGCTCGCCGAGGGCCGGGTCATCTGCGCGCTGCTCGCCGCCGGCTGGAGCTGGGACATCGACCGGATCAGGCAGCCGCTGCGGGAGGCACTCGACGTCCTAGCTGGCCTCGGTGACGACGAGATCGGCCATCCGCTCGTCGCGATGGCCGAGCCGCTGCTCATGCAGTACGACGGCGACACCAGCCTGGCGCAGCGGCACCTCGAGGGATACATCTCCGCGCGTGATCCCTGGCTGCGCGCCATCGGCCAGATCTACCTCTCCTCCTACGCGCAGACCCTCGGCACGCTCGACTGCGCAGAAGAACACTGCCTGGCCGGACTCGCCGGAATGCGCGACCTCGGCGACCACTGGGGTGTCGCGATGGCGCTCACCCAGCTCGCCGAGTTCGCCGAACTGCGCGCCGACCATGCCGTGTCAATTGCCGCGCTGACCGAGGCGGCGGCGCTCGGCCGCGAGCTCGCCGTGTGGGGCGACCTCACCTTCATCGAGGGCAGGCTCGCCGTCATCTACTCCAGGTCAGGCGACTTTGCCAGGGCCGAGGCCGAGATGGCCGCCCTGCGGCGCGCCGCGCAGGTGCGGGGCAGTCACATCGGCAACGACCGCTGGGTCGAGTTCATGCGCGCCGAGCTTGCCTGGCGGGAGGGTGACTACGCCGCCGCCGACGAGTGCTGCTTGGCCGTGCTCGCCACGATCGCGGACAACAGCGCGCGCTGGTGGCATCCACTGCGCGCACAGGTCAAGGCCAGGCTGGCGATGACGGCGCTGCGGCAGGGGGACAGCGCGGCGAGCGCCGCACTGCTCGGCGAGGCGCTGGATGCCGCGGCCGCCTGGTGGGAGCACCCGGCGCTCGCCGCGGTGCTCGACGCCTGCGCCGCCCACCTCGCGCACCGGTCCGCCGACGGTGACCCGAGCCGTGCCGCCGCGCTGCTCGGCGCGGCGCACGCGATCCGGGGCGCGTTCGACGAGTCAAGCCTCGATGCGCCGCAGGCGCGGGAGACGCTGCGCGCGGTCCTCGGCCCCGCGGCGTTCGATACCGCCTACGACTCCGTCCGCGGCCTCGGCTACCACCCGGCCGTCGCGCTCGCCCGCGCGTCGCTGGCCGCGAGCGCCTAGCCCTACCGCAACCACGCTTTCGATCATCCACAACGGGTTCGGCTGACTCTCCCAGGCAAAACGCGGAGCCCGCGGCCGGGGGAGGGACCCAGCCGCGGGCGCATCAGGCCGCACTCCCTAGGGTCAGGTGCGGCGCCGGTAGGCGGCGACGGCGAGCGGCGCGAACACCACGAAGATGCCGAGCGCCCACAGCAGCGAGCGCTCCACCGCGACGGCGGCCGGGCCGCCGATGAGCAGCGCGCGCTCCGCCTCGGTCAGGTAGGTGACCGGGTTGACCTTGACGAAGGCCTGCAGCCAGCCCGGCATCGAGCTGGTCGAGGTGAGGATGTTGCTGCCGAAGACCAGCGGGAACATGAACAGGAAGCCCCACCACTGAACGCCCTGCGCGGTCTTCGCGATCACGCCGAGCATGGCCGACAGCCAGCACATCGCGAAGGCGAACGCGACGAGGAGCAGGCAGCCAAGCACGGCGGCGACCACGTTCGTCTGCACGCGGAACCCGAGGACGTAGCCGAAGCCGAGCGTCACCAGGATGGAGATCACGTACCGCACCAGGTCGCCGAGGATGGCGCCGGCCAGCGGCGCCCACCGGACGATGGGCAGCGCGCGGAAGCGGTCGAAGACGCCGGTGCTGATGTCCTGGCTGAGCATCATGCCGGTGCCGAGGGTGGCGAAGACCACGGAAAGCACCAGGACCCCGGGCAGCGAGAACTGCAGGTACTGGTGCGTTCCGCCGGCGATCGCGCCGCCGAACACGTAGGTGAACAAGACCAGGTACATGATCGGCTGGAACCACAGCCCGAACAGGTCCTCCGGGTTGGTCTTGATCTTGAGCACCGACCGCCAGGCGAGCGTGAACGAGTTCGCGAGTGCGGTCGCCGGGCTCGGCCGGCGGGCCAGGGCGGGGCCGGGAACCGGGGCGGGCCGAGGACCGGGAGTGGGCACAGCGGCCGTGGTCATCGGGCGCTCCTGTCAAGTTCGCGTGCGGGAGCGTCCTTGCCGCCTTTTCCCGCTTCTGCCGGTGTCTCTGCTTCGGTGCGGTGCCCGGTGAGTGCGAGGAACACCTCGTCGAGGCTCGCCCGGCGCAGCGCGAACTCGGCCAGCTCGATGGACCGGTCCTCGAACGCTCGCACAATGAGGGGCAGCGATCTGCCGCCCTCGACCTGCACGCTGACCTGGCCGGCCTCGACGGCGATAGACGGCGAGGTGCCGGTGAGCACCTCGAGCAGCTCCGCGACGGCGCTCAGGTCGGCCCGGCTGGCCGGAATCACCTCGAGAACCTGACGCCCGGCGCTCGCCTTGAGCTCGTCAGGCGTCCCCGTCGCGATGACCGACCCGTGGTCGATGACCGCGATGTCGTGCGCGAGCTGGTCCGCCTCGTCCAGGTACTGCGTGGTGAGCAGCACCGTGGTGCCGTCCGCGACCAGGGCACGGATCATGCCCCAGACCTCGTTGCGGCTGTGCGGGTCGAGGCCGGTGGTGGGCTCGTCCAGGTAGAGCACGCGCGGCCGCCCGACCAGGCTGGCGGCCAGGTCGAGCCTGCGTCGCATGCCGCCCGAGTAGGTCTTGGCGGGCCGGCCCGCCGCGTCGGTGAGCTCGAAGCGCTCGAGCAGCTCAGTCGCGCGGGCACGGGAATCCGCCCGGCTGAGCCCAAGCAGCCTGCCGACCATGATCAGGTTGTTGGTGCCCGACAGGCCCTCGTCGACCGATGCGTACTGGCCGGTGAGCCCGGTGAGCTGGCGCACCCGGTGCGCGTCGCGCACCACGTCGTAGCCGCAGACGGTGGCGGATCCCGCGTCCGGCCGCAGCAGCGTGGCGAGGATGCGGACCGCGGTGGTCTTGCCCGCACCGTTCGGCCCGAGAAGCCCGAGGACGCTGCCGGTGCGCGCGGTCAGGTCTACCCCGGCCAGCGCCGTGGTCTTGCCGAACCGCTTGGCCAGGCCGTGCGTCTCGATGGCGTAACTAACGTCGTCCATGCGCCCAGGATGCGCCCCGCCTCTGTCAGTCCCCGCACCATCCGCTGTCAGCAGCCGCATCCGGCTGTCGCCCCCGCGTTGCCCGTGTCGTTATCGGGGCCATAACCCCGGCAACGACACGGGCATTCGGTAGTTGATCTTGGGCGGGCTGATAGCGGAGCGTCAGATGGCGCGCAGCCGGAACTTGGTGCCGCCGGCGATCTGCGCGATCAGGTCCCGCACCCGGGAGGCGCCCTCGGCGACCTCGTGCCGCATCGCGTAGAGGCTGATCAGGTGCTGCCCGCCGAGGTCCGGCGTGGCCGGCGGTATGAGTGGCCAGGGGTGCGTGATCTCGGCGATCTTGTTCTTCATCGCTGCAAGCCTGGTTCCCGCCTCGGCGACCGGCCAACTCCCGCCCGGCCGTCCTGAGCCGCCGGTGCCGGTGCCGGTGCCGCCCTGGCCGGGCACGCGCGCCACGTCCGCAGCGAGCCCCCCGATACCCCCGATGCCCATGCCGGCCAAGCCCGCGTCGTCCGACACGGCCGCCTCGGCGTAGGCGGTGATCGCGGCGTTGAACACCCGCTTGGCGTCGGAGTACTGCACGCTCGCCAGGATCGAGTGCCCCCAGGTGAGCGCGCTCGTGGTGAACACGTCCTCTGGCGTGCCGATGGACGCCACCCGGGCGACGCGCAGCGGCGGCCCGCCCAGCCCGCCGCGCCCCGTGAACGCGATGACCGCCTGCGGCCGCGCGGCCTGGTGCACCGCGTGCACCGCGACCCAGTCCCAGGCCGGCGTCATGGTGGACAGCACGCCGGGATCGCCGAAGGTGTAGCCATTCTCCGCTGTCGACTCGCATACCGACCGGTGGTCGGCGAACCGCAGGTCGCCGCCGATCTCGCCGGACACGCCGCCGTGACCGCCGGCGAACAGGGCGCCGCGCGAGGCCTCGAGCAGGATCCAGCGGGCCGAGGCGTCGCCTGCCCGGTAGGCGTCGGCCGCCGCGCCGGTCCAGTACAGATGGGCGCTGACCGCGAGGGCCGTGTCCGGGGCATAGCGGGCGAGCCGCCGCTGGCCGCACGCGGCCTGGCGGAGGGTACAGCCAAGACCGCCGAACTCTTCGGGGAGCGCGACCTTCAGGTAACCGACGTCGGCGAGCGTGCCGATATCGGTGATCAGCTCGTCGTTGGTCGCGCTGCGCGCCTCAGCGGCCGGCGCGGTTCCCGCGAGGCTCTCGAGCAGGGAATCGGGGAGCAGATCGCGGGGCCTGATCGTCGCCATGGGCCCGGTCCTCCCCCCTGTGGTCTGCGCGGTGCGCCTGCTACCATCCTGCCTCCTTTCCGGCGAATCTGGCAGCGCCAGGGCTGACCGGTTCAGGAACGCAGTGTTAATCACATCACGTTGGCGGATCTAAAGTCAACTTAATCAGTAGGAAAAGTCTGTTACTGGCCGCCCCGCCGGATGCTCCGGCCGAACGATGTGCGGTGCATGGCGGGGCACGCGACGGCGCGCGGTGTCACTGCGGTGCGCGGAGTCAGGCCGGCTCGATGACGCGAACCGGCCGGCTCGCGGCGAAGGCAGCGATGTCCTCGACGGCCTCCGTGTAGAAGATCCGATAGCCATCATCGGTCACATACCCAAGGTGCGGCGTGAGTACGGCGCGCGGCGCGGAGCGGAGCGGATGCCCGGCGGGCAGCGGCTCCTCGTCATAGACGTCGAGGCCGGCGCCCGCGATATCGCCGGCCTCCAGCGCCGCGAGCAGCGCGTCCTGATCGACGATCGGTCCGCGCGAGGTATTAACGAGGAACGCGGTCGGCTTCATCAGGTCAAGCTCACGCGCGCCGATCAGCCCGGTCGACCGTTCGCTGAGCTTGTAGTGCACGGTAACCACGTCGGCCAGCGTGAACAGCTCCTCCTTGCCGACCGCGGTGACGCCCGCCGTCACGGCGGTCTCGTCCCGCAGGTGCTTGCTCCACGCGATCACGTCCATGCCGAACGCCTGCCCGATCCGGGCCACGGCCCGCCCGATGTTTCCGAACCCGACCACGCCGAGCGTCCGGCCGCGCAGCCCGTACCCGATCGTGTGCTGCCAGCCGCCGCGCCTGATGGCGGCGTCCTCCTCGGCGACGTGCCGCGTCACCGCGAGGATCAGCGCCCAGGTCAGCTCCGGGGTTGCGCCCGGGCTGCCCCCGGTGCCGCATACGGTCACCCCGGCCGCCGCGCAGGCGGCCACGTCGATCGACGCGTTGCGCATCCCGGTGGTGACGAGCAGCCGCAGGTTCGGCAGCAGCGCGATCCGCTCCGCGGTGAACGGCGTCCGCTCGCGCATCGCCACGATCACGTCGAACGGCCGCAGTTCGGCCACGAGGTCCCCGGTATCGGCGATGTGGCTGGAGAACGTGACGATCTCCGCGTGTAGCGGGCGCCAGTCGGTACAGCTCAGCGCCACCTGCTGGTAGTCATCGAGTATCGCGATCCTCAAGGCAGACCTCCGAACGACTGCGGCTGACTCTATCGGCCATCGCATCCTCTTGCCCCGTCCAGCCGCGCTGCTACGGTCGTGGCATGACGCTAGATCTGGACCGGCTCGCGGATAAGGCGCTCAGCCGGGAACTCCCCACCCGCGAGGAAGCCCTGGCAGTGCTCGCGTCGCCCGACGACGACCTGCTCGACGTGGTAGCGGCGGCGTTCCGCGTCAGGCGCGCCTTCTTCGGCCGCAGGGTCAAGCTGAACTACCTGGTCAACATCAAGTCGGGACTCTGCCCTGAGGACTGCTTCTACTGCTCGCAGCGGGCAGGCTCTAGCGCGGACGTCCTCAAGTACACCTGGCTGAAGACCGACGACGTCATCGCCTCGGCGGAGGCCGGCGTGGCCGGCGGCGCGCGCCGGGTCTGCCTGGTGGCAAGCGGCCGCGGCCCGACCGACAGAGACATCGACCGGGTGGCGTCGGCGGTGTCCGCCTTCAAGGACCGCAACCCGGACGTCGAGGTCTGCGCCTGCCTCGGGCTGCTGTCCGGCGGCCAGGCCGAGCGGCTCGCCGCGGCGGGAACCACCGCCTACAACCACAACCTGAACACCTCGGGCGGCCACTACGCGGACATCTGCACCACGCACGAGTACGCCGACCGGGTGGCCACGGTCGAAGCGGCCAAGTCAGCCGGCCTGTCCCCCTGCTCCGGCCTGATCGCGGGCATGGGCGAGACGGACGAGGACCTGGTGGACGTGGCGTTCGCGCTGCGCGCCATGAACCCGGACTCGGTCCCGGTCAACTTCCTCATACCGTTCGACGGCACGCCGCTCGCTGGCAGGTGGGAGCTGACGCCGCACCGCTGCCTGCGCATCCTCGCGATGGTCCGCTTCGTCTGCCCGGACGCGGAAGTCCGGCTGGCAGGCGGCAGGGAGATTCACCTGCGCACCCTGCAGTCGCTCGCCCTGCACATCGTCAACTCGATCTTCCTGGGCGACTACCTGACGAGCGAGGGCCAGCCGGGCGCCGCCGACCTGGCGATGATCGCCGACGCGGGCTTCACCGTGGAGGGCGCGGAAGACAAGCCAGGCGAACTCGCGGCCGCGCTCAGGAGCCTGCCGCAGTCCCCGCCCGCGCCGGATTCAGCACCGGATTCACCGCCTGCGCCGGGATCACCGCCTGTGCCGGGATCACCGCCTGCGCCGGGATCACCGCCTGCGCCGGATTACCCGGCCGCAGCCGGTCCGGACGCGGTGCGCATCCGCCGTCGCGGTGCCGGCACGACCCTCCCCGCCAACGCATGACCGCGGCCGTATTTCCCGAACCCGGGATCACCGACCTGGAACGTGTCGCGGCCGCGCACTGGCGCGGCACCGAGGAGGAGTGGCTTGGCCAGTGGCTGCTCCGCGCGGCGGACGGCTTCACCGGCCGCGCCAACTCCGCCCTGCCGCTCGGCGACCCCGGCCTGCCGCTCGGCGCGGCGGTCGACTACGTGACCCGCTGGTACGCCGACCGCGGTCTGCGTCCGATGATCGCGCTGCCGGTGCCGCTCGATCCCGCCTCGCTGGACCCCGCCTCGCCGGCCGGCGCGCTCGACGCCGAGCTCGTGCGCCGGTCCTGGCCCGATCGCGGCAGACCCGCCTACGTCATGGTCGCCGACATCCACGACGCTGCCGTGCCGGACAACACGGGGCCGGGCAACAACGGGCCGGGCAACACGGGGCCGGGCAACATGAGGCCGGACAATAAGAGGCCGGCCAGCCTGCCCGCGGGACTGGAGTTCCGCGCCGACCCGGTCCCCGACGAGGCCTGGCTGGGCACCTACCACTACCGGGGAGGGGACAGCCCGCCCCCTGTCGCCCGCTCGGTGCTGACATCCGCGGCCGGGCAGGTCTTCCTCAGCATCCGTTCCGGCGATGATGTCGCGGCGATCGCCCGTCTGTCGCTAGCGGAGGGCTGGGCGGGGGTCAGTGCCGTCGAGGTCTCCAGGACCCACCGGCGGGCTGGCCTCGGCGGCGCGCTCACCCGCGAGGTCTTCGCGCAGGCGGCGACGCGGGGCGTGCACCGGATCTTCCTCCAGGTCGAGACCGACAACGACCCCGCCAAGTCGCTCTACGAGCGCAACGGCTTCCGTTACTCGCACCGCTACCACTACCGCATCGGCCCAGCCACGGCGCCCTAACCGCCCCGCGGTACCGCCGCGCCAGCGGTCTCGAACCGCCCCAGCGCCGTGACCGAGCCGCGGTTCACCCGCGCCCGCCGTCGCGACCCCGCCACTGCACCACCCGCCGAGCTCGCCTGCGTTCTGGCCCGGTGGCATCTATGGGACAATGTCGGACACGGGTCTTGTGGTGGGGCCGCGCACGGCGCGTGTCCGGCATTTCGGTCGTGACGACACGCCGTGGCTCGCGGGTGCTTGGGCGCAGGTGGGGTACTCGATACGTTTGAGAGCATGGCTACGTCTCGGTCCAGGGGCTCGTCAGGCTCGCGGGGCGGGCGGACGAGCACCGTCGGCAGCGACTATTACAACGATGAGTCGCCCGACGTGATCCTCCCGACGCCGCCGCCCGGCGCCCGGGGGAGCGGCGGAGCGCGCCGGACTTCCGGCGGCGCGGGCCGCGGTGCCGCTGGCGGCGGTGGCTCGGGAGGCAGTGGCTCGGGCGGCAGCGGATCGAGGGGCGGCGCCTCCGGTGGCCGCGGCACAAGCAGCGGCCGGGCCGGCGGCTCCGCGGGCGGCAATCGCGGCGGCGGCAGGACCGGCGGCGGCAAGCCCGGCAAGCCCGCCGCCCGCTCGGGGGGCGGCCGCGGGTCGGCAGGCGGCCGAGGCACGTCGGCGAGCCGCTCGGGCGGGTCTGGACGAGGCGGCGGGACCGGGCGCAAGGGCGCGGCGCCCGCCAGCAGCCAGCCGACGCACAACCTGCTCATCGTCGTCACCGCGTGGCTGCTGCGCGCGATCGCCATGGTCTGGCTCCTGGTCGCGGGGATCGTCGGCTCAATCGTCAGGCGCTTCGGCCGCAACGCGAGAGACCTGCACGAGGATCACAAGCGCGACGGGTTCGGCCTCGCCTGCCTGGGTCTGGCGATCGTGTTCGCCGCGGCGATCTGGGCCCGGATGCACAACCCGGCCGGCGAGGGCATCTACACGCTGACCAGTTCTGTTGTCGGCGAGGGCGCGTTCACCATCCCGGTCCTTTTCGCGCTGCTGGGCTGGCGGTTCATGCGCCACCCGGACCGCAACGCGGCGCTGCCGCCCGCCGAGATCGGCCTGACGGCCATGATGGCCGGCGGCCTCGGCCTGTTCCACATCGCCAAGGGCGTCCCGACGCTGAGCCACACCGGAGGCGGCTGGCCCGCGGTACGAACGGCCGGCGGCCTTGTCGGCATGGTCGCCTCGTGGCCGCTCGACAAGGGGCTGACGGCCTGGGTGGCCACGCCGCTGCTCGGCCTGCTCGCCGCTTACGGGCTGCTGGTGATGACCGGCACGCCGGTGCGCCAGGTGCCGGCCAGGCTGGCGGAGTTCCGCGCCCTGTTCGGTTACGCGCCCTACGACGCGGACTTCGGCGAGGAACCGCCGGAGGAGGAGGACGAGGACGGCTCGCTCACCGGCAGGCGGCGGCGCGAGATCGGCCGCGGCGCGATCCGGCTGAAGGGCGCGCTCGAGTCTGGCGACCAGCGCAAGCCGTACGACCCCCAGGTCCTGGTCACCGGCGGCCGCCGCGGCTCCGGCGGTCCAGGCGCCCCGGGGATGCCCGAGGCGCGGATCGGCGAGAGCCTGCTCGAGGACCTCGGGTTCACTACCGAGACCAGCCATGCGCCGGCGCCCGAGGAGCAGCCCGCCGCCTACCAGCCGATCGTCCCCGAGCCCGAGCCGGTTGCGCCGCCGCCGGCGGCGCCCAGGCAGGTGCCGCACACGCCGGTGATGCCGGGTGAGCAGCTCACGCTGAGCGGCGCCGCGGCGGGCGTCTATACCCTGCCGCCGCCCGCCCTGCTGCGCCCTGGCTCGCCGCACAAGGCGCGCACCAAGGCCAACGACAAGGTCGTGGCCGACCTGCAGGACGTGTTCGAGCAGTTCAAGGTCGACGCCACGGTGGCGGGGTTCACGCGCGGCCCGACGGTCACCAGGTACGAGATCGAGCTCGACCCGGGTGTCAAGGTGGAGCGGGTCACCCAGTTGTCGAAGAACATCGCCTACGCCGTCAAGTCCGCCGACGTCCGGATCCTGCCGGTCATTCCCGGCAAGTCGGCGATCGGCGTGGAGATACCCAATACCGACAAGGAGATCGTCAGCCTCGGCGACATGCTCCGCTCCGACGTGGCGCTTGCCGACCATCACCCGATGGTGGTGGGACTCGGCAAGGACGTGGAGGGCAAGACCGTCCTGGCCAACCTGGCGAAGATGCCCCACGTGCTCGTGGCCGGAGCGACCGGCTCGGGTAAGGCGCTGGCGCTCGATACGCCAATTCCTACACCGCGTGGCTGGACCACCATGGGCGATGTCCAGGTAGGTGACGAGGTTTTTGATGAGCACGGGCGGCCCTGTACCGTCACGGCCGCTACTCCCGTCATGTACGGGCGGCCCTGCTACGAGGTCGAGTTCTCAGACGGAACCGTTATCGTGGCGGACGCGGAGCATCTCTGGCGAACCAATACGGCAGCCGGACGTCAGCAAAGCGGCAGGCCGCCCCTGGGCACACCGTACTGGCCGGCCGCGGACGTCGCACGCGTCACCGGGCGAGCGGCCCAGGTGCTTGGCGAACCGAATCGTCTTGTCGGTACGAGCGAGGTTCTCGCGGATGTCGGAGCGAAGTTCCAGCAGGTCCTGTACCGGGCACTCAGGGAGGTGCCGAGGGCCGGACGCGTGATCCGGCCCACGTACCAGCGCGCCGGACAATCGGTCGGATTCTGGGCGCAGGGGTATGCGAGCCACCTTGTCTACCCTGCGCTCGCGGAGCGCGTTCTGGCGCCCGCTGGTAGCGGCCACATCCGCGACGTTGACACGGCTCCAGTCACGACCGAAGAGATCGCCGCCACGCTACGCCATCGGGGGAGAGCCAACCATTCCGTGGCGCTGTGCGGACCGCTCGACTACCCCGAGATGGAGTTGGCGGTCGCTCCCTACACCTTCGGTTGCTGGCTTGGCGACGGAAGAACCGGAGGGGCTGACATAACAACCACTGATCAAGAGATCCTTGATCAGATCAGCGCCGACGGCTATCGCGTTACGCATCACCCCAGTACGCGGATGCAGTACACGATCTCGAATGGCGCGGAGCGCGAACAGCGCATCGCTGGCGCGCTTCACCTGGCGGATCAAGGGATGGGTGTCGGTGCGGCCGCGGCTCACATGGGCGTCGGCCTCTCCGCTACCCTGCGGGCGGCGAGGGGGCGTTTTCCGCAAGGGCGTAAGTGCGACTTCACGCCGTCCTCGCCGCGCTATGAGCGCTACCGCACCTTGCGTGAAATCTTGCGTGAGGTTGGGTCGAAGCACATTCCCGAGGCTTACCTGCATGCCTCGATCTCCCAGCGCCGAGCCCTGTTGGCAGGCCTGCTCGACACGGACGGGTACTGCAGCCCGGCCGGCACGGTCGAGCTCTCCGTGACCAACGAACGTCTCGCCCTAGACACGCTTGAACTGGTCCTTGGCCTCGGGTACAAGGCGTCGCTGCGTAGCAAGCCATGCAAGGGGCGCAGCGAAGAAACCTCGACTGTGTATACGGTCGCTTTCACACCGCATGAGCCAGTGTTCAGGCTCAGCCGCAAGCTAGCCAGGCAGCGTGCGATCAAGTCAACGAGCACGGCACGCCAGCGGTACATAGTCGATGTACGACCGATCGAATCGGTCCCAGTTAAGTGCATCGCGGTGAGCAGTCCCAGTCACCTATACCTGGCCAGTCGTTCCTGCATCCCGACCCATAACTCGGTCTGCCTCAACGGTCTGATCACCAGCATCCTGGCGCGGTCGACGCCCGACGAGGTGCGGATGATCCTGATCGACCCCAAGCGGGTCGAGCTGTCCATCTACGAGGGCATCCCGCACCTGATCACGCCGATCATCACCAGCCCGAAGAAGGCCGCCGAGGCCCTGGAATGGGTGGTCGGCGAGATGGAGCGGCGCTATGACGACCTGGCCGCGTCCGGCTTCCGGCACGTGGACGACTTCAACAAGGCGGTGCGCGCTGGAAAGCTGACCGCCCCGCCAGGCTCGGAGCGGGTGTACGAGGCCTACCCGTACCTGATCACGGTGGTGGACGAGCTCGCCGACCTGATGATGGTCGCGCCACGCGACGTGGAGGACTCCATCGTCCGGATCACCCAGCTGGCCCGCGCGGCTGGCATCCACCTGGTCATCGCGACCCAGCGGCCGTCGGTTGACGTGGTGACCGGCCTGATCAAGGCGAACGTGCCGAGCCGCCTGGCGTTCGCCACCTCGTCCGTGACCGACTCACGGGTCATCCTCGACCAGCCGGGCGCGGAGAAGCTGGTCGGGCAGGGCGACGCGCTCTTCCTGCCGATGGGCGCGTCCAAGCCGATGCGGCTGCAGAACGCGTTCGTCTCGGAGAAGGAGATCCGGGACATCGTCGAGCACTGCAAGCAGCAGGGGCAGCCGGAGTACCGGCAGGACGTCCAGGTGACGCCCGAGAAGGCCAGGGAAATCGACGCCGAGGTGGGTGATGACCTCGAGCTGATGATCGCGGCCGCGGAGCTGATCATCACCAGCCAGTTCGGCTCAACGTCCATGCTCCAGCGCAAGCTTCGGGTAGGTTTCGCGAAGGCGGGCCGGCTCATGGATCTCCTGGAGAGCCGGGGTATTGTCGGCCCAAGCGAGGGTTCCAAGGCGCGGGACGTCCTGAAGAGGCCGGATGACCTCGGCGAGGTGCTGACCTTCCTCCGGGGCGGGTAGGCGGGACCGGCTGCGGGCGCGCCGTGGGAGTCGCGAGACCACCGGAGACGATCAGGCATTACTTCGAGTGACTAATTGACTTCGCTGGGTAAGAACTGTTCAGATTCAGGGACGAGACCTTTCCCGGAGGCGCGACGTGAGCATCGGTGACACCTTGGCGGAGGCGCGACGTCAGGCCGGTCTCACCATCACCCAGGTCAGTGAGCAGACCAGGATCAGGGAGTCGATCATCCGCTCCATCGAGCAGGGTGACTACTCCACGTGTGGCGGAGACTTCTACGCACGCGGGCACATCCGGTCGATCGCCGAGGCCGTCGGGGTCGACCCGGCGCCGCTGATCAGGGAGTTCGACGCGGAGCACGGTCCGCCAGGCAACATGCGGGCGTCGCAGATCTTCCAGCCGGTCACGCCGATCAAGATCCGCGAGCCGCGCCGTCTGCACCTGGGGCGCGTGCTCGCCGTGGCGGTGCTCGCGGCGGCCGGCTATGGCGCGTATCACGTCATCTCGACCAGGGACACGCACTCGGCGGCGTCACCGAACGCCACCACCACGGTCCGCCCGGTGGTGACGGTGACGGCGCAGCCGACGCACACCGCCACGCCGAAGGCCAAGCCGGCATTCCCGAAGAACGAAGCGGTGATCAAGCTGACCGCCGTCTCCGACTGCTGGGTCAGCCTGACCAACACCACCACCGGCAAGCAGATCTACCAGGGCGTGGTAAAGACCGGGCAGTCGGTGACCTGGATAGAGAAGAAGCAGGTGTCCATAAGGCTCGGCAACCCGCCGGGCATTCACCTGACCGTGAACGGCAAGGCTCAGCAGACCAACAGCACGGTGCCGATCACGCTGAGCATCAACCCGCTCAACAACGCATCTGTCACTGTCGGCTGACCGCCGCCCGCGGCGCGGCCGGGTGCCGGGAATACCGGCGGCCGGGTCCGTCAAGGCGGAACCGCTGACATAGAGTTTCCCGTCATCACGTACCCTCAGCATGTGCCTAATTCCCGTACCGTCAGCCTGGTCACGCTTGGTTGCGCCCGCAACGAAGTGGATTCAGAAGAGCTCGCCGCCCGTCTCGCGGCGGGCGGCTGGTCGCTGCGGGGCGAGGGGGAGGATGCCGACGTCGTCCTCGTGAACACGTGCGGCTTCATCCAGGCGGCCAAGCAGGAGTCCATCGACGAGCTGCTCGCCGCCGCAGATTCCGGCGCCAAGGTCGCCGCGGTCGGCTGCCTCGCCGAGCGCTACGGCACGGACTTGGCCGAGGAACTTCCCGAAGCGCAGGTTCTCAGCTTCGACGACTACTCCGACATCTCGAGCCGGCTCGATGACGTGCTGGCCGGCCGTAAGCGCCCCGCGCACGTGGCCAGGGACCGGCGCACGCTGCTGCCGGTAAGCCCGGTGAGCCGTCAGGAAGCCCGCGCGGCCAAGGCGGCGCAGCCGACGGTCGACCTCACCGACCTCCCGCCCGGCGTCGCCCCCGCCTCCGGACCCCCGGTGCTCCGCAAGCGGCTCGCGGGCGGCGTCGCGGCGCCGCTGAAGATCGCCTCGGGCTGCGACCGGCGCTGCTCGTTCTGCGCGATCCCGTCGTTCCGCGGCTCGTTCGTCTCCAGGCGCCCGCCAGCGCTGCTCGCCGAGGCCGAATGGCTGGCCAGCCAGGGCGTACGCGAGCTGGTTCTCGTCAGCGAGAACTCGACCTCCTACGGCAAGGACCTGGGCGACCTGCGGCTGCTCGAGACGGTCCTGCCCGAACTCGCGAAGGTCGGCGGGATCGCCAGGGTCAGGGTCAGCTACCTCCAGCCTGCCGAGGTGCGGCCAGGACTGATCGATGTCATGACGTCGACCCCTGGCGTGGTGCCGTACTTCGACCTATCGTTCCAGCACGCCAGCGGCCCGGTGCTGCGCCGGATGCGCCGGTTCGGCGACCGCCCCCGGTTCCTCGAGCTGGTAGAGCGGGTCCGCTCGCTCAGCCCCGACGCGGGTGTGAGGTCCAACTTCATCGTCGGCTTCCCCGGCGAGACCGCGGACGACCTGCGGGAGCTCGAGCTGTTCCTGAGCGAGGCACGGCTGGACGCCATCGGGATTTTCGGCTACTCCGACGAGGACGGCACGGAGGCGGCCCGCTTTGACGACGCCGACAAGCTGGAGGAGGACGAGGTGGCCCGCCGGGTCAGCGAGTTCGCCGCCCTCGCCGAGGAGGTCATGGCCCAGCGCGCGGCCGACCGGGTGGGCGAGACGGTCGAGGTGCTCGTCGAGGAGGTGAGCGGTGACGGCCGGTACGAGGGCCGCGCCGCGCACCAGGCGCCGGACGTCGACGGGTCGGTGACACTGCTCGCCAGCAGGCCGCTGCACCCGGGCGACCTGGTGACTGCGCAGGTAGTGGAGTCAGACGGCGCCGACCTGGTCGCCCGCGCGTAACCCGGTCACCGTGAACGACGCACAGGGCACGGCGGCACAGCCTGCGGCGGCACAGCCCGCGGGAATCGTCAACGTTGCCAACGTGTTGACGCTAGTGCGGATCCTGCTCGTTCCCGTATTCGTGCTCTGCCTGGTAAATGGCAGTACCGCGTGGCGGTACGTGTCGCTCGCCGCCTTTCTCGGCGCGTCGGTCACCGACTACCTCGATGGCCAGCTGGCGCGCAAGCGCGGCCTGGTGACGGACTTCGGCAAGATCGCGGACCCGATCGCGGACAAGGCGCTCACCGGCGCTGCGCTGATCACCCTGTCGGCGCTCGGCGAGCTGTCCGGCTGGGTGACCGGCCTGATCCTGGTCAGGGAAGTCGGCATCACCGTGATGCGCTTCGCCGTGATCAGGCGGGGGGTCATCGCGGCGAGCAAGGGCGGCAAGCTCAAGACGCTGCTGCAGATCGTGGCGATCTCGCTTTACCTGCTGCCGCCGTCGGCCGGCCTGCCTCCCCTGGCCAAGGAGATAGTCATGGGCGCGGCGCTAGTGGTAACGCTGGTAACAGGCGTCGACTACGTGGTGCGCGCGGTGCGGATGCATCAGCCGCCGCCGGACGAGGCGCTCGGCGCCCCGGTCTCCGACGAGGCTGTTACCGTTCGGGGGGACGAGCACTCGTAACCCGTCCTGGAGGACGACAGATGGCAGATGGCGTCGCTGGCCCGGAGGCCCGTGAGCTGGCCGCCGAGATCATCGGGCTGCTCACCAGGTCCGGGCAGACCGTGGCCACCGCGGAGTCGCTCACCGGCGGTCTCGTCGCCGCCGCGCTGACCGACGTGCCGGGCGCGTCGAACGCCTTCCGCGGCGGCATCATCGCCTACGCGACTGAGCTCAAGGCGGGGCTGCTCGACGTCGACGGGCACATGCTCGACCTGCACGGCCCGGTCTACGCGCCAGTGGCCGCGGCGATGGCGGCCGGGGTGCGGACCCGCCTGGGCGCCACGGTGGGCGTGGCGACGACGGGAGTGGCGGGCCCCGACCCGCAGGACGGGCAGCCGCCGGGCACCGTGCACATCGCGGTGAGCCTGGATGACGACACGGTGGTCCGCACGATGGCCGTGCCGGGAAATCGTGACGAGGTACGTAGACTGACTGTGGAACGGGTACTTGGTTTGCTACTAGGCCGACTTAGGGAAGAGTGTCCGTGATTACAGCGTTACGTCAGGAGCGAACACACCAGGTGGTGGTATCGCGGGCGCACCGTACTGGCAGGTACGGTGGAGCTAGCGAGATCGCGATCCGGTAACTTCGGCACCAGACACCGGCAAGCGGTTACGGCTCAGAAAGGGGTGCGACGATGGTACTGCTTCGTCAACTGCTCGGCGACGTGCTGCGTCGGCTGCGCGTCAGGCAGGGCCGCACTCTGCGCGAGGTATCCGCGTCCGCACGAGTGTCCCTTGGCTACCTGTCCGAGGTGGAGCGCGGCCGCAAGGAAGCCTCCTCGGAGCTGCTCGCGGCGATCTGCGCCGCGCTCGACACCCCGCTGTCCCAGGTCTTCCGCGAGGTTTCCGACAACTTCGCCCTGGCCGAGCTGCAGAATGAGCCGGTGCTCGCCGGCGCCCTGCGCGAGCCTGGCCTGCGGATTCCGAGCGAGCGGCTGCCGGTTGACCGGGCCGGCGTGGAGATTCCCGAGGCGGCCGAGCCGCTCGACGACGATCTCGATGACGGCCTTGACGGTCTCGACAAGTTCCCGTCGGTGGTCGGGGTTTAGCCTTCGGCCGCAGCAGACAGGCAGCGAAAGCCCCGCGCGCTAGTGCCTAAGCACAGCGCGCGGGGCTTTCCATTAGCTTACGGATATTCTCCGGCCGGGTGGCCGGGCGCGTCAGGACCTGGCCTAGACCCAGGCCTGCGGGCTGTTGACGAGGATGGCGACCTGCTCGGGCAGCTCACCGGACACGATGTCGGCGAGCGTCACCGTCTCGAGCACGGCCCGCTCGTTCGCGCGCAGTGCGATCCACACCCGCTGCAGCGGCTCGGCGGCACCAGGGTAGGAGACGTTCTCCGGGCGCTCGCCGCGGACGCCGAGCAGCTGGCCGTCGATGGCGCGGATGATGTCCGCGAGCGAGATCTCCGACGCGGGCCTGGCCAGCCAGAAGCCGCCGTCCGGCCCGCGCTGGCTGCGCACGATGTTGCTGCGCCGCAGGTGCGTCAGGATCGTCTCGAGGAACTTACCCGGTATGTTCTGCGCCTGGGCGAGCTGCTCGGCCGTGACATGGCCTTCCTGCGCCGCCGCGAGCTCAATGGCGGCGCGCAGCGCGTAGTCGGCGCGTGCGGACAGTCGCATGACCGCCATTATGCAGCTTGCCGATCGGAATAGAGACATCGACCGGCTGTGGACTAGGCTGCAATCGTTCGCATTTGGAAGTTAGGCGAGCGAAAGAGGAGGCCGCAATGCCCGCTTCGCTGGAGGTTCCCGTCCAGATGACGGTCAACGGCGTTCCGCGCTCCGCCACCGTTGCCGCTCGCACCCTGCTTGTGCACTTCCTCCGCGACCAGTTGCGCCTCACCGGCACGCACGTCGGCTGCGACACCACCCAGTGCGGCGCCTGCACGGTGGCCCTGGATGGCATCGCCGTCAAGTCCTGCACGGTCCTGGCGGCGCAGGCCGACGGTCACGAGGTAACCACGATCGAGGGACTGGCCCCCGACAACGCGGACAGGGCGGACGGCCTGCATCCCATCCAGCAGGCCTTCCAGGAAGAGCACGCCCTGCAGTGCGGCTACTGCACGCCCGGCATGGTGATGGCGGTCCGCCAGCTCCTCGCCGACGATCCAGACCCCGGCGAGGCGGACATCCGCCGCGCGCTGGCCGGCAACATCTGCCGCTGCACCGGCTACCAGAACATCGTCGCCGCCGCCGCGCGCGCCGCCTGGCTGAGCCGCACCGCGAACCAGGACGGCGGGGCAGCGGGCAACGGCACGCCGGACGCTGGCACACCGGACGCGGGCGCGCCCGGCGAGGCCGAAGGATAGCGCCGCATGTTCCCCGCCGACTTCGCCTACGTCCGCGCGCGCACCCTGGATGAGGCCCTCGACTTGCTGGACGAGGCACACGCCGCGGACCAGGAGGCGAAGCTCATCGCGGGCGGCCAGTCGCTGCTGCCCATGATGAAGCTCCGCCTGGCCGCCCCGCAGGTTCTCATCGACATCGCCGACCTCCCCGAGCTCAGGCGCGGCGGCTGGATGAGTTCGGTTGTCGGCGGCTCTTTCGGCGGTTCCATCGGGGCACTCAGCACCTACCGGCAGCTCGGCCGCGACGCGCTGCTCAACGGCGGGGTCATCCGGGGCCGTAACGAGAACGTCGCCCCGCACCGCGCCGAGGGGGTCCCGGCCATCACGGACGTGCTCACGGTCCTCGCCGACCCGCAGGTCCGCGCGCGGGGCACGATCGGGGGGGCGGTGGCCCACGGCGACCCGGCATCCGACCTCCCGGCGGTCCTACTGGCCCTGAACGCGGTGCTCACGATCGCCTCCCGCAAGGGCAGGCACCCCGAATCGCACCTGGGACCGTACACTCCCCGCCGCACCCGCAAGGAACCCTTGAACATCGGCAAGCGCGAGATCGCCCTCGACGACTTCCTCCAGGGCATCTACACCACGGACCTGGCCGACGACGAGATCATCACCCACATCAGGATCAGCCACCAGGGTGGCACTGCCAGCGCCTACGAGAAGTTCCCGCACCCGGCCAGCCACCTCCCGCTGGCGGGCGTCGCGGTCGTCCTCACCTACAAAGGAGGCCGGCTCACCGACTCGAACGGTCACGTCACGGACCTCGCCGACGGCAGCCTGGCCAGCGCCGCGATCGCTGTCACCGGAATCTCTCCGCGTCCTTACCGCGCCCGGGCGGCCGAGGCCCTGCTCAAGGACGCCTTCCCCACCCAAGAGACGCTGGCCGCCGCCGCGGCGCAGGTCACGACGGAGTCCCCGGGCTCTGCTAACCGTGTCAGCCTGCTAGGCGACCAGCACGCCAGCGCCGACTACCGTGCCCACCTGGCCGAAGTCCTCACCCGCCGTGCCCTGGCCAAGGCGATCGCCCGAGGAGGCCGGAGCTTATGACGCTCATCGGACGGCCGCTCACCCGCCGCGAGGACCCGCCGCTGCTCACCGGCCGCGGCCAGTACGTCGACGACGTGACGCCGCCGGGTACCCTGCACGCGTTCTTCGTCCGCTCCCCGCTGGCCCACGCCGCGATCACCGCCATCGACGTCACCGAGGCCCGCGCGGCAGCAGGGGTCGCCGCCGTATACACCGCCGCCGACCTGGCAGCGCTCGGCGTCGGCCCCCTCCCCGGCGGCGAGAACCTCCCGCCAGGCTCGCTCAACCCGGAACACCACGTGCTCGCGAGCGGCAAGGCGCTGTGGGCCGGGGAGCCGGTCGTCCTTGTCGTCGCCGACACGCCGGAGCGTGCCGCCGACGCCGCCGAACTTGTCGCCGTCGACTACGAGGACCTGCCCGCGGTCACCGTCGCGCTCGACGCCGCCGCCAACGGCGCACCGCTGCTGCACGAGGGCGCCACGAGCAACATCGCCTTCCGCAAGCGCCTCACCGCCGGCGACGCGGACGCCGCTTTCCAGGGTGCCGCGTTCCGGGTGAGACAGCGGATGACCAGCCAGCGCATCGCCCCGGTGGCGCTGGAGCCGCGCGGCGTCCTCGCCTACCCGGCGGACGACGGCCGGCTCACCGTCCGGCTGCCCACCCAGCGCCCGCACGGCTCACGCGACTGGCTCGCGAAGATCCTCGGCATGCAAGCGACAGAAATCCGCGTGCTCGCGGGCGATGTCGGCGGGGCGTTCGGCGCCAAGGGCCCCATCTATCCCGACCAGGTGGCGGTGATCGCCGCCGCGCGGGCACTGCACCGGCCGGTGAAGTGGATCGAGGAACGCAGCGAGTCGTTCACCGCGACCACCCACGGCCGCGACCAGGTGGCTGACCTGGAACTCGCCGCCGACGCCGCGGGGAACATCGTCGCGATGCGCGGCACCGTGCACGCCAGCTTCGGCGCGTATTTCACGCCGAACGCACCAGGCTCGCTACTCGGCCGCCTCGGCCCGATGCTCCCGCAGGGCTACCGCATCGAGCACTTCGACGTCGAGCTGATCGGCGTCTTCGCCAACACCACCCCGATCGGCCCGTACCGCGGCGCGGGCCGCCCGGAGGGCGCCTACTTCACCGAGCGCCTCGTCGACATGCTGGCCAGGGAGACCGGCCTCGACCCGGCCGAGATCAGGCGCCGCAACTTCATCCCGGCCAGCGCCTTCCCGTACACGACCTGCACCGGCCTCACCTATGAGAGCGGCGACTATCACGCGGGCCTAGACCTGCTTATGCAGAAGCTGGAATCGACCGCTTCATGCGCGCCCGATACACTCGCGCCTTTCGCATCGGGCGCGCAGCCGGGGGGTACGGGGGGGCGCTCCCCTAGGGGGCAAGCTCGGCCTACTCCTCCGGGCACGCTCGTTGGCCGGGGCATCGCGACATTCGTGGAGCCCGGCGGCATCGTGCCGCGCGTACCAGGCCCTGACGGCACGATCGGCGACCAGGCCACGGTCACCGTCGCCGCCGACGGCAAGGTCACGGTGGCCGTCGGCACGAGCGGTCACGGCCAGGGTCACGAGACCGCCTTCGCCCAGCTCGCCGCCGACCTGCTGGGCGTCGACTACGACGACGTGACGGTGGTGTTCGGCGACACGGACACGGCGCCGTTCGGCTACGGCACGTTCGGCTCCCGGTCCCTGGCGGCGGGCGGCACCGCGATACACAACGCCTGCCAGGCGGTGCTCGACGCGGCCCGCCGGGTGGACGCCCCGATGCCGGTCGCCGACGCGGCCGCCAGGCTCGGCGGCATCACCGCGAGCGGGTCAAGCGGCGCGCCGCAGGAGACCTACGCCTCGGGTGCGTACGGCTGCGAGGTCGCGGTCGACCCGGAGACCGGGCAGGTCACACTGCTGCGGGTGATCGCGGTCGACGACTGCGGCGTGCAGGTCAACCCGCTGCTCGTCGAGGGTCAGGTGCACGGCGCGGTCGCCCAGGGCGTCGGCCAAGCGCTGACCGAACAGGTGCTGTACGACGAGACGGGCCAGCCGATGTCCGCCTCGCTGATGGATTACGCGGTCCCGTTCGCCGAGACGCTGCCGAACATCGAGTCCTATTCGGTGGTGACCCCCTCGACCGTCAACCCGCTCGGCGTCAAGGGCATGGGCGAGTCCGGCACCATCGGCGTCACCCCGGCACTGGTCAACGCGGTCATGGACGCACTGTCCCCCTACGGCATCCGTCACCTGGACATGCCGCTGACCGCGGAGAAGGTCTGGCACGCGATCAACGAGACGGCGGGCAGGAGCGAGTAAGCCGAACACGTGTTGCATCCCTTTGTCCCTTGGATAGCCTCAAAGTCATGAGACTCCACGTCGGCACCGCGATGTGGACGTACGCCCCCTGGCAGGGCCGCTACCTGCCCGCCACGCTGCCGCCGCGCGAGCGGCTCGCCGCCTACGCGACGTGGTGCAACGCTGTCGAGGGCAACACCACCTTCTACGCGACGCCGGCCGTCGACGTGGTGCGGACCTGGGCCGCCCAGACGGACCCCGGCTTCCGGTTCGTGCTCAAGCTGCCGCGGGTCATCACCCACGAGCGCCGCCTGGCGGATGCCGACGAACCGTTGCACGCCTTCCTCGCCGCGATCGAGCCGCTCGGCGAGCGCGTGCACGCGCTGTGGATCCAGCTGCCGCCGTCGTTCGGCCCGGACGGCCTCGGTGCGCTCGCGGGCTTCCTCGCCCGCCTGCCGCGCGACCGCCAGTACTGCGCCGAGGTGCGGCACCCGGCGTTCTTGACCGACGCGCGGGCAGGCGAGCAGCTCGAACGGGTTCTGGGCGCCGTCGGCGCCGAATGGGTCCCCTTCGACACCACCGTCCTGTTCGACGGCCTGCCGGCCAGCGACGCCGAGCGTGAGGCGTGGCGCAACAAGCCGCGCGCGCCGCGCAGGACACGCGCACTCACCAGGCGGCCGATCGTCCGCTACATCGGCCGTGACGACCCGGCGCGCACCGCGGCGGGCTGGCAGCCGTGGGCCGACACGGTGGCCGCCTGGCTGCGCGAGGGCCGCTCACCGACGGTCTTCATCCACACCCCGGACAACGTGGACTCACTCGACCTGGCCCGCCGCTTCCACGCCGACGTGCGCGCTCGCGTGCCCGAGGTCGACCCGCTCCCCGAACCGCTGACTCCGCCGGCCACCCTCTTCTGATCCGCCGCCGCGAGGGCCGTTACCGGGCCGGCGCCGCGAGCGCAACCATACGGCCCGGGCCCGCAGCCGCGACAATAAGCCCGTATAACCCGCGGCCGGCGTGCTCCCTGGCCCCGTCGGGCCGGTAGTGGCGGTCCAGCTCGTTGGCGTAAGTCCGGCCGAGCTCATCGCCGTGCCTGGTGATCCAGTCGGTGAGGCTTTCCGTGCCGGTGGCGGGGGCGTCCGAGTCCGCGAGGCCGGCCTTCATGGACTCGTATTCCTCCCTGGTGAGCAGCACGTCGTGCAGCGCCGCGCCGAGCAGGGTCGCCAGCGGCGGCATCAGCCAGCCGGGGACCGGCGCGAGCAGCGACCCGCTGCCGGTCGCGGCGCGGATCGCGCCGGCCATCTCCCGGAAGGTCGGGGCCTCAGGTCCGACCGCATCGACCGTGACGTTGTCCTGCCGCGCGCCGAGCTCCACGAGCAGCCTGGCGAGGTCGTCGACGTGAATCGGGCGGACACGGTAGCGGCCGCCGTCCCCGATGCCGAAGACGGGCAGGTGGCGCAGCAGCCACGCGATGTTGTTGAGCAGGACGCTGGCAGAGACGCCCCGCTGAGCCGACGAGCCGAACAGGATCGCCGGGCGAGCGACGGCGTACGGCACGCCGCACGCCGCCAGGTGCTGCTCGACCTGGCCCTTCCCGCTGAAGTACGGGTACGGGGAGGCGGTGTCCGCGTGCAGGATCGAGACGTAGACGATGCGCTCGATGCCCGCGCGTTTCGCCGCGTCGAACAGGATCTTGCTGTTCGTCACCGCCGACTCCCTGGTGGCGCTGCCGTGCGGGAAGCGCACCCAGTACGTGCAGTACAGGGTGTGCGCGCCGGCCATGTCGCTGGCAAGCGCCTCCGGGTCGGCGAAGTCGAGCGGCCGGGTATCGATGCCTTCCGCCTCCGGTCCGCTGCGCGGATGCCCGGTCAGCGTCCGTACCTCGTGACCGGCCGCGCGCAGCTCTCGCGCGATGGCCGCTCCCGAGTAGCCGAACGCGCCTGTCACCACATCGGTCTGCATCAGCGTTCTCCCTTCTCCGTTGACCCGCCTGGGTCTTTGCGTGCCCGTGGGTCTTTCCGTCCGCGTAGACCCTTCCGCGAGCCGCCGGGATCCTTCGACGCCCCGCCCGGGTCTGACCGCGCCCCGCCCGCGTCCCTTCGCGTGCCGCCCGGGTCTGACCGCGTCCCACCCGCGTCCCTTCGCGTCCCGCCGAGGTCGAGCAAGCCGGCGAGCGGGCGCAGCCGGTCGAGCACGTCGCCGACCGCCCGGGCCCGGTCGAACAGGGCGAGCGCCGCCGCCCGGTCGCCGTCCAGGCTGGCAAGCATCTCCAGGCCGAGGATGCCGGCCACCACCGCGTGCGCCGCCTCCTCGGCGGGCAGCAGCGCGGCGACGGGGGAGGCCGCGAGCACGTCCCTGACCGCCGCCGCGGCGAAGTCCCGCCACGGCGCCAGGCAGGCCGCCACCCGCTCGCCGAGCCCGGGAACGGACTGCGCGCCGCTGATCATCTCGGTCAGCACCCGCACATGCCCCGCGTCGAGGTCCGCCTCGAACACGCTCCTCGCCGACGTGATCAGCTCGGCCAGCGTCCCCGTGCTGTCGAGCAGTTCGCGGTAGGCAGCCATCCGCCGCGCGCTGACCTCTTCGAGCGCCGCCACCAGGAGGTCATTGACCGAGCCGAAGTGGTAGAACACCAGCGCCTGGTTGGTGCCCGCCCGCTGCGCGATCCGCCGCGCGCTCGCGCCCGCGAACCCCGACTCGCGCAAGACGTCGATGGCCGCCTGGACAAGCACCGCCCGCGTATCGCCCGCCACCCCGCCTCCTTCCTCCGCTGCGTAACGCCTTGTTGAGCAACTGCTTTAAGCGACTGCTCAAAACTGAGCCTAACCCGCCCGCGCGGGCACCGTCAACGCGGCGCCACGGAGCAGGCGGCGGCAGTACCACTGCGGCGTCGGCCGGTCGCATGGCACGATTAGCGAGTTCGGATCAGCGCGGCAGAGCGGAGTATCGGCATGGCGAATGACGTGCGGCACGTCCTCTTCTACGACAGCGGCGACCTCTCACTCGCCGTGGAGCACTTCCCCGCACACCAGGCCAGGTACCAGGAATTCTTCCGTCGCGGCGTGCTGCTCACCCTCGGCCCGTTCTCCGACCGCGCCGGCTCGATGGCGATCTTCACCACTCGCGAGGCCGCGGAAGAGTTCGTCTCGGCCGACCCCTTCGTCCTGAACGGTGTCGTCAGCGGCTGGCAGATCCGCGAATGGAACGCGGCAAGCCCGGACTGACCAGCCTCGCCTCGTCCCGCTCGGCCTCTTCCCACCACTGCGCGCACGCGGTGCGCGCACCGTGCAGTGTGCTTGCCCGGCGACGCTCCTCCACGTCTGCTTAGCCGGTGACCACAATCTGCGTCTCTGCTTAACTGGCGACCACTCTTGCGTCCGATTCATGGCTTTTGTCGCACCGTCGGGTAAGCAAAGAGACTGCGTAACAATAACCCGTACGTTTTTGATGTTAGGGCGATGCCGTGGTCTTGGGCGTAGGCGGTGAGCTCCTGGAGGGTTTTCAGCTTCGGCCCGGCGGGTTCGGTGGGGTAGCCGGCCTGGACGAGGAGCGGCCAGGCGTGGTCCTGCGCGGTCTTGAGGGTGGTCGCGGAGACGTGGTAGAGGCTGGCGAGGGCGGCCGCTGGCTACGACGGTCTCATTTGGCCCCACCATGACGGCTCCATCTGGCCCCACTTGGCGGCATCGTGACGGTTGGATGTGGCCCCGTTTCAGACGGCACCGAGAAGAAAGGGCCAGGTCAGGGGTGGGGCCAAGTCAAGCCGACATACCGTCCCCGATGATCGGGGTGGGTCCACTTCAAGGCGTCATGGTGGGGCCAACTCAAGCCGTCCTAACCAGGCCGCGGATGCCTGGAAGCGGAGCCGCAGGACGGTGATGAGGGCCTGGTCGGCGAGGCTGAGGTGGATGGGCGGGGGTTCGCCGGCGGCGGCGTGCATCGCGGCGAGGAGCTGGTCCCATTGCGCCGGGTCCAGGCCGGTGAGGGCCGGGCGGGCCCAGGCGGCGGTGCCCGGCCCGGCCGGGGGCCGGGCGGAGGGCTCGGGGCGCAGGTTGTAGTTCCAGTCGCCGTGCCAGTCGTGGCGGGTTAGACATCCCAAGGGCTTAGATGTCAAGCTGCGAGGGGTTCGGTGTTTGCGGCGCCTGGCCAGGCGGTTGCCTCGTCGTAGCGGGTACCGGTCTTCAGGCAGCCGTGCAGGATGCCGACGAGGCGGTTGCTGAGCTGGCGGAGTGCGGAGTTGTAGCCGAGGCCGCGGGCGCGCTGCTTGTCGTAGTAGGCGCGGGCTCCTGGTGATGCGCTCAGCGCGGAGAGGGCCTGGGACTGCAGGGCGTCGGCTGGCCGGTCGTTGCGGATGAACCGTGCCAGGACGACCTTGCTGCGCCCGGATGCGCGGGTGATGGGGCTGGAGCCGGCGTAGTTCTTGCGGGCCTTGGCGGAGGCGTAGCGGCCGGGCGCGTCCCCGAACTCGGCGAGCACCCGGGAGCCGTTGACGGTACCGATGCCGGGCTGGGACAGGTAGACCTCAGCGTCCGGGTGCTGCAGAAAATGTGCCTCCACCTGGGCTTCCAGCTGCGCGATCTGCTCGTTGAGCACGGTCAGGACGGCGACGGCGGCCTGCACGGCCGCGGCGTAGGCGGCGGTGACCTGGGCGGGCTGGGCCAGCTGCGGGACGCGCAGCGCGTCCTTGATCGCGGCGGCCCTGGCGGGCACGTCGCGGCGGCGGGCCCGTCTCAGCGCGGCGCTGACCTGAGCGAGAGTCAGCTTCGCCGCGGCCGCCGGATCAGGGGCCCGGGCCAGCAGCTCCAGGGTGTCAGCGCCGGTCAGGCCCAGGCCGGCGAAGGCCGCCAGCGCGGCGGGGAAGAACTCCAGCAGCGCCGAGCGCAGCCGCAGGGTATGCCGGGTGCGTTCCCAGATCAGCGTCTGGTGCGCCCGGGCGACCACCTTGATCGCCTGCCCGGCGGCGGTGTCGGCAGCCACGGCACGCAGCTGGTGCCGCTCAGTGCGCACCATGTCGGCCAGGGCGTGCGCGTCGGCGGCATCGCTCTTGGCCCCGGACAGGTTGTAGCGTTCCTTGAACCGCGCGACCTGCTTGGGGTTGAGCCCGTACACCTGGTAGCCGGCCGCGGTCAGTGCCTGCACCCACAGTCCCCGGTCGGTCTCGATCGCCACGACCACCTCGCCGGGATCGCCGTCCTGGCCCAGGTGCGCGGCGATCAGCTCATGCAGCCGGGCGATCCCGGCCGCGCCTTCCGGCAGCCGCCGGGCGGCCAGCTTGCGGCCCGTCTCGTCCTGGATCTCCACATCGTGGTGATCCTCGGCCCAGTCATCCCCGACGAACAGCAACGTCTCAGTTCTCCTCGCATCACGACCACGAAACGACCGGCCACGGCAGCCTGCGGGAGAACGGCTCGCACCCTAATGGATCAGTGCTCACGCCGCGAACGGCGGGCACGACAGCCCAACAGCGGTCATGTCTCCCGGACTCACTGGCAGGGGCACGGTCTAACCCTAGGACTCACGTGCTCCTGGGGGTGTGCAGTGCTCACCCGCCAGCGGCTGCCGGACCGAGTCTGCACCCCTGCGAACTCCCGCTCCTCACGGGGCTGGTGTTCTACGCGGGACTGACCCGGCTAACTCCCATTAGGGGGAGGGCGTCCATCTCGGCGTCGCTGACCTTGACCCCGGTGGGGTAGCTGCCGGGGTCGAGCTCGGCGTGGACGGTCAGCCCGGTGCGGGTGGTGGTGGCGGCGATGGACTCGACTACGACTTCGTGGCTGGTCAGGGGCCGGCCGCGCCAGTTCATGGTGATGCAGGAGAACAGGCGGTGCTCGATCTTGTTCCACTTGGAGGTGCCGGGCGGGAAGTGGCAGACGGTGATCTCCAGGCCCGTTTCCAGGGCGAGGGCGGCCAGGCCCGTCTTCCAGGCCCGCGACCGGTAGCCGTTGGCGCCGCCGGCGTCAGCGGTGATCAGCAGCCGCCCGGCGGCGGGGTAGTCCGCCCGGCCGCGGGTGTTCCACCAGCGGCGGATGGTCTCCACGGCGAACGCGGCGGTGTCATGGTCGGTGCCGACGCTGACCCAGCCGGCGTTCGCGGCAAGGTCGTATATGCCGTAGGGGATCGCCTTGCCGTCGCCCTCGGAGGCGAAGTCGTGGTCGCGGACCCGCGCCGGGGAGCCGGCGGGCCGCCACTGGCGGCCGGCGTTGCCGAACTCCCCGACCAGCTCCTTCTTCTTGGCGTCCACGCTGACCACCGGGTCGCCGGCCGCCTGGAACACCGCGGCCTGGCCGTTGATGTAGCGGAACTGGGCGTCCCGGTCCGGGTGCGAGCTTCCCTCGATGACCTTGGCGTTGCCCTGCAGGCTGAACCCCTGCCCGCGCAGCAGGTCTCCGACCGTGCCCGGCGACACCTTGTGACCCTGCGCGGACAGCTCGGCCGCCAGGGTGCGGGTCGACTTGACCGTCCACCGCAGCGGCGAGGCGGGATCGCCGCGCTCTTCCGGCTCGACCAGGGCCAGCAGCGCCGGGACGAGGCCAGGGTCCAGGTCGGCGGACCGCTTGCGCCCGCCGCCCGGACGGCGGGCCCGCCCCGGGGGCAGCGCTTCGCCTTCCAGATCGCTGACGCCCAGCGACACCGTCGCCTCGCGGACGCCGGCGGCCCGGGCCACCATCCGGATCCCCCCGTGCCCCAGCGCCCGCGCCTCGACTCCCAGCAGCAGCCGCCGCTGTCGCTCGTCCAGCTGCGGCAAGATCGACCCGAACTTCGCCGCCAGCATCTCCACCGTGATCATCTTCGGAGCCACGGAACACAGCATGCCAGACCCGGAAACCCACGGGTTATTGTTACGCAGTCCCAAAGACGCGCTATGCCGATCACCAGGTCGGCAAAGTCGCGCTTGAGGGGGTCCCAGCTCAGCAAGGCCTCCCGGTGCGGGGCCGCCGGCTCCGCACGGTCGGTCCTGCCTAACTGATCAAGGGGATGTCAGCCGCGCAACCGGAGACCGCGAGGCGTGTGCCGGAAGCCGGCTGCCTCGAGCGCCCGGGTCAGCGGTGAGTCGAGGACGACCATGCCGCCGTCCGCCTTCTCCACCGTGATCCGGCCGAGCGCGCCGTCCCTGACGGCGGTGGCCAGCGCCTTGGCGCACGGCTCGAGCGCGACTGGGTTGTCGGTCCAGGACAGCAGCGTCTTGCCGCCGCGCTCGACATAGAGCACGAGTTCGCCGCCGAACAGCACGGCGACGGCGCCCGCCTTCCGTCCGGGCCGGTGCGATGTCGCAGTCTCCTCGGGGCGGGCCGGCCAGCTAAGCGCCGCGCCGTAGGGCTGCGCCGGATCGGCCGCGGCGAGCACAACGGCCCGCCGTGGATCGTCTGCCGACGCCGTACCGCCGGGCGCACCGGGGAACGTGCCACCGCCCGGTGAGCCGCCAGGGCCAGCGGCCCCGCCGCCAGTGCCGCCGCCGGCGAGGCCATCACGATTAAGCAGGTCGCCCGCGAGCGCCCGCATCCGGTCCACCGCGCCAGGCAGCGCGAACTGCGCACCGCCGAGTCCCTCCACGAAGTACCCGCGGCGGCACTGGCCGGTCTCCTCCATGGCCCGCAGCACCGGGTACACCGCGGCGAAGCCGCCGGGTATCCGCTCGGCGGCGACCGCGCCCCTGGTCACCACGCCGTGCCGTTCGAGCAGGGTCAGCGCGAGCGCGTGCGCTCGCATGGTGACCGCTCCCGGATCCGAAGCCTCGCGGCGCACGTCGCCGTCCGCCCCAGGCAAATCAGGCAGGCCGTATCGCTCGGGCAGCAGCGACCACCGGCCGGACACGGTCGGCGGCCCGGTACGCGTCGGCATGGCCGCGCGCCGCGACCCGCGCCCGTAGCCGCCCGCGCCGCGGTATCCGCCGAACCCGCCGCCGCGCGAAGAGGGCCGCGGGTTGAATACGCCAGAAGCGGGCCGCCGCGCCCCGTAACCGGCCGAACCGTATCCGGCGGAACCGTATCCGGCCGAACCGTAGCCAGCCGAACCGGCCCCGGACCCGCCCGCTCCATCGCGCCCGCCCGCGCCGCCAGACCCAGAATCGGCGTCGCCAGGCAAAGCACCGTCCCCGCCGCGCTCACCAAGTTCCGCCGCCCAGCTCGACCCCATTCCGGTGGTCCGCCGGGGCCCCGCGGGACGCCGGACGGCGGCGCCGCCCGAGGTCACCACCCGCAGCGGCGCCAGCGTGTCGTTGCTGACCAGGCCCGCCCAGGCGAGGTCCCACACCGCGGCAACCAGGTCGTCGTCGTCGGCCGGATGCCCGTCGAGTACCGCGGCGACCCGGTCGCTCAGCATGCGGAAGAACATACCGCCGCCCCCGGCGAGCGCGGTGAGCACCGCACCGTGCAGCGGCGTCATGGTCAGCTCGCCTGGCTCGGGCAGCAGCAGCGGCGCCGACTCGGCGAGCGCGAGCACCACCCAGCCGTCCCCGCTGCCGACCGTCCCCGCCCCGGCCCAGACCACCTCGCCCGCCGAGGTGAGCTCGTCGAGCAGCGCGGGGGAGTAGCCGGGCACCCGCCCGGGCAGCACCAGCGTCTCGAGCGCGGACGCGGGCACCGGGGCACCCGCCAGCCTTTCGATCGCCTCAAGCACCGCGCCAGCGGTCGCCCGCCGCGCGCGAGCTGCGCCGATCCCGTGCCACGCGGGCAAGAAGCGGCCGAGCACCGCGGGCGGCACCGGCTCGGCCTCCTTGCGCAGCCGGGCCAGGCAGCGACGGCGGAGCATGCGCAGCACACCGCTGTCGCACCACTGCGTGCCGTGCCTGGAGGCGAGGAACTCGCCCTCGGCGACCCGGCCGTCGGCCGCGAGCCGCCGCAGGGTCATCCCGACCACGGCGATGCCGAGCCCGTACCGCTCGGCGAGATCCGCCGCGAGGAACGGCCCGTGCGTCCGCGCCCAGCGCGCCACCAGGTCACCGACGGGATCGGGCAGCAGCTCGGTAAACGCCTCGGGCACGCCGACGGGCAGCGCCACGCCGAGCGCGTCGCGCAGCCGCCCCGCGTCCTCGATGGCGGCCCACATCGGCTGCCCGGCCACTCGCACCGCGATGGCTCGCCGCGCGGCGGCGAGCTCGTCGAGCCATGAAGCGGAGGCCGGTCCGACGACGCATCGCGCGGCAACCTCATCGGCGGTCAGCGGCCCCGACGTCCGCAGCAGGTCGGCGACGGCCTCCGCGTCGCGGCACTGCCGCGACGGCGACAAGTGCTGCAGGTCGGCCTCTGCCTCCGCCACCACGGAGGGGTCGAGCATCTCCCGCAGCGCCTCGGTGCCGAGCAGCTCCGCGAGCAGCGCCGGGTCGAGCGCCAGCGCCTGCGCCCGCCGCTCGGCGAGCGGCGCGTCCCCCTCGTACATGAACGCGCCCACGTACCTGAAGAGCAAGTTCTTACCGAACGGGCTCGGCGTGGACGTCTCCACCTCGACGATCCTGATCCGCCTGGCGGCCAGGTCACGCAGCACCTCGGTCAGCGCGGGCACGTCGAACACGTCCTGGAGGCACTCCCTGACCGTCTCAAGCGTGATCGGGAAGCCGGGGAACTGCGCGGCGATCTCCAGGAGCTGCGCGGACCGCTGCCGCTGCTGCCAAAGCGGCGTCCTGCGGCCTGGCTGGCGCCGGGGCAGCAGCAGCGCCCGCGCGGCGCACTCGCGGAACCGGGAGGCGAACAGCGCGGAGCCGCCCACCTCGGCGGTGATGATGTCGCCGATCTCATCGGGGTCGAGCAGCGCGATCCCGGCGGGCGGCGGCTCGTCGGAGTCGGGGACCCTGATGATGATCCCGTCGTCGGTGTGCAGCGCCTGCACGTCCATACCGCCGTACCGCTCGCGCAGCCGCGCGCTGATCGCCAGCGCCCACGGCGCGTGCACCCGGTCGCCATAGGGTGAGTGCAGCACGACGCGCCAGTCGCCGAGCTCGTCGCGGAACCGCTCGACGACAAGCGTCCTGTCATCGGGCACCTGCCCGGTCGCCTGCCGCTGGTCGTCAAGGTAGGACACGAGGTTCTGCGCGGCGAGCGGGTCGAGCCCGCTGTCGGTGAGCGACGCCACCGCCGCGTCGGACGTCATCGCGGCGAGCGAGCGCAGCTTCGCGCCGATCGCCTTGCCGAGCTCCGCGGGCCGCCCCGGCGTGTCACCATGCCAGAACGGCAGCTTGCCGGGCTGGCCGGGCGCGGGCAGCACCAGCACCCGGTCCGGCGTGATGTCCTCGATCCGCCACGACGAGGCGCCGAGCACGAACACGTCGCCGACGCGCGACTCATACACCATCTCCTCGTCGAGCTCGCCCACCCGCCGCGGCGCCTTCGCCGACTCCTGCGACGCGGGCAGGAACACGCCGAAGTACCCGCGGTCGGGGATCGTGCCGCCGCTGGTCACGGCCAGCTTCTGCGCCCCCGGCCGCCCGTGGATGACGCCCGCGACCCGGTCCCACACGACCCGCGGCTTCAGCCCGGCGAACTCCTCGCCCGGATACCGCCCGGCCAGCATGTCGAGCACCGCCTCGAGCACGGCCCTGGTCAGCGTCGCGAACGGCGCGGACCGCCGGATCACGGCTTCGAGCTCATCGACCGCCCAGTCGTCGAGCGCGGTCATCGCGACGACCTGCTGCGCGAGCACGTCGAGCGGATTGCGCGGAATGCGCAGCTCCTCGATCGCACCGGACTGCATCCGGTCGGCGACCACGGCGGCCTGCACCAGGTCGGCCGCGTACTTGGGGAAGATCACGCCACGGGAGATGTCGCCGACGTTGTGCCCGGCGCGGCCCACGCGCTGCAGCCCGCTGGCCACCGAGGGCGGCGACTCCACCTGGATGACCAGGTCTACCGCGCCCATGTCGATGCCGAGCTCGAGGCTTGAGGTGGCGACGACGGCGGGCAGCCGCCCCGCCTTCAGCGCCTCCTCGATCTCGCTGCGCTCCTGCCGGGACACCGAGCCATGGTGCGCCCGTGCGACGACGACGGTCCCGTCACCGGACCCGGTGCCCACGTCATAGCTGCCGCCGGCGCCCTGCGGCAGGAACCCGCCGCCCATCGCGCTCGACTTGCCGGTGCCTTCGGCCTGCGGCGCGCCTTCGCCGCCAGCCGCCACAAATGCCCGCTCCGCAGCCAGCTCGTTGAGCCGCCCGCACAACCGCTCCGCGAGGCGCCGCGAGTTGGCGAACACGATCGTGGACCGGTGCGCCTGAATGAGGTCGAGCACCCGCTCCTCGACGTGCGGCCAGATAGACCGCCTCGGCACCGGATCATCACCGGTGAACCCGCCAGGCCCGCCAGGCAGCCCCCCAAGCCCGCCAGGGCCTCCCGGAGCCCCGGCGCCCGGCACCGGTGCCATATCCGACAGGTCGCGCATGTCCTCCACGGGCACGACGACCTCGAGCTCGATCCGCTTCGAGCTGGCCGGCTGCACGACAGTCACCGGCCGCGAGCCGCCAAGGAACGTGGCCACCTCGGATGGCGGCCGAACAGTCGCGGAAAGTCCCACCCGCTGCGCCCGCGCAGCGGCACCGGCGCCGGCTGATGGCCCGCGCAGCGCGTCCAGCCGCTCGAGCGACAGCGCCAGGTGCGCGCCCCGCTTGGTCCCCGCCACCGCGTGGATCTCGTCCACGATGACCGTCTCCACGCCGCGCAGGGTCTCCCGTGCCTGCGACGTGAGGATGAGGAACAGCGACTCGGGCGTAGTGATCAGGATGTCCGGCGGCCGGGTCGCGAGCTTGCGCCGTTCCTCTGTCGCGGTGTCGCCGGTCCGCACCGCGACCTGAATGTCCGGGTCGGGCAGCCCGAGCCGGTGCGCCGCCTGCCTGATGCCGGTCAGCGGCGAGCGCAGGTTCCGCTCGATGTCCACGGCGAGCGCCTTCAGCGGCGACACGTAGAGCACGCGGGTGCGCCGCTTGCGATCTGCGGGCGGCGGCGTGCTTGACAGCCTGTCGATCGCCCACAGGAACGCCGCCAGCGTCTTGCCGGAGCCGGTAGGCGCGATGACCAGGGTGTCTTCACCCTTGCCGATCGCACGCCAGGCCTGCGCCTGGGCCTGGGTGGGCACGGCGAAGGCGCCATCGAACCACGCCCGCGTCGCAGTCGAGAACCCGTCAAGCGCCTGCGCGCTGCTGACCGGCTCGGCGTTTACCGGATCGGTGCCGCTCGGCCCTTCTGCTGCCATCCATCCAGTCTGCCCCCGCCGGCCGACATTCCGGTCCCGGCGCCGCCGCCCGGCCCACGTCAAGCGCCAGCACGCGCAGCACACGCACAACGAACCCGCCGGCCCATGGCCCCCAGAAAACACTCTCAGGTAACTTTGTCAGACATGATCCGGCGGGACATCGACGTCCTCCAGCGGCGCCGCGTGGCGGCGCCCATCGCGGCAGCGGCACTGGCCGTGCTGCTCACCGTTCTCGCCGGCTGCTCGGCATCATCCAGCCCCCAGGCATCCGCCACCAGGACGGCAACGCGTTCGGTGAGCCCGGCGCCCAGCCAGGCCACCGCCCTGCAGCGCGCGACACCGACGGCGCCGCTCACCCCGACCCCGACACCCACGCCCACCCCGGCGCGACCCTCCGCGCTGCCCGTCGCACCGCCGGATGCCGGGAGCAAGCCGCAGACCACGGTCCAGCCGAAGACCTCAAGCCATGCGTTCAAGAACGCCGTGCACGACATCTGGCTGGCCGTCACCACGGGCGATCCGAAGTACGCGCTGCCCGCCTTCTTTCCTGAGAAGGCCTACGCGCAGGTCAAGGCCATCGCCGATCCCGATTCCGACTGGGAGAACCGGCTCTGGCTCGACTTCACGCTCGACCTCGCCGCCGCGCACAAGCTGGTCAAACCGGGCGCCCGGCTCACCGAGGTCAACGTCGCGCCGCAGTACTTCCAGTGGATTCCGCCCGGCGCCTGCTACAACAGCGTGGGGTACTGGCACGCACCGGGATCACGAGTCGTGTACAAGGAAGGCGGAGTCACGCACTCGTTCGGTATAGCTTCCTTCATCTCCTGGCGCGGCGACTGGTACCTCATCCACTTCGGCGCGGTGGTGCGCGACGGCGCGTACGGCATCGTCGACGACCCGGAGGTCGGCCCCGGCGTCACCGGCCCGCCCGGCAACTGCTAGCGCACTGCTCGCTAGCCCGAGGTCGCCGACGCGCCGCGCACCGACCCGGTCAGCTGTCCCTTCGGCGCCCGTACCTCGCAGATCACCGTGCGGGTGCCCGCCTTCCACGCGACCGCGTCCGGGTACACGTAGGTGGACGCCAGACTGATCGCTAGCTCTGGATTGAGGTATCCGGATAGCCGGGTTTTGCAGCCGTTGCTCGCCGTCGTGGCGGCCGCGGTGTTCCCCGGCCACTTGGCACCTGGCAGCTTGAACGTCGCGAACACCTCGGCCTCGTGCGGCGAGTCGCAGGAGATCAGCGTGTACGACTGCCCCTGCGGGTCCAGGCAGTCCCCGGTCTTCAGCGAGAACACGGCCGACTTCTTGTAGGTGACCTTTACCGGCTTCTTGAATCCGTGCGTGAGCGAGCTGACGATGAGGATCGCGCCGCCGACGATGGCCGCCGCCGCCAGCACGAACCCCACGGCGAGCAGTATCCGTGGCCACCGCCGTCCCGGCCGGAACTCCTCGGCGGGCTCGTCGTGCTCAGAAAGCTCGAGCATCTCGGTCGGGTCGGCGTCGCCGTCGCCGTCGTCCCCGTCCAGCGCGAGCGGCTCGCCGTCGTTGATGTCCTCGTCGGCGACGCCCGGTTCCGTGCCCTCCGTGCCGTCGTCACGCTCCGGCTCGGCCCCGGCCGCCCCGGCATCCGCGCCCGGCTCGCCAGGCTCGCCGTTCGGGTCAGCCTCGCCGTTCGGGTCAGCCTCGCCGTCCGCCTCCGTGGCCGCGCCATCCCTCGGCGCCGGCACTTCACCAAGCGAGCCCTCGACCGAGCCCCCGGCCGCGCCCTCCGCCACCCCCGGCGGCGCGTCCGCCGCGGCGCTGGGCCCGGCGACGTCAGCAGCAGCCGGCTCGTCCGCGATGACGGCGTGTTCCGGCTGGGTGTCGCCCGTGGCATTCGAGGACATTTCCTGCTCCTGCTCCGCGGTGCCGGACAGTTTGCCGCACGCGCCCCTTGTCGATCAAAGTTCCCCGTCTACCACAACGACATACCAGCCTTAAATGTCCCGATTATCTCGCAAGGTTCCTGAAAGTTTCCTTAGGGTCGATGTTCCGCGCGTCGCCCGGTAACCTGGGCCGATGCGGCTGACGGAGTTCTGGGAGCGGATGCGGGATCAGTTCGGCGGCTCCTACGCCGAGAGCGTCGCGAAGGACTTCGTTCTGTCCGGCCTTGGCGGCCGCACCGTCAACAAGGCCCTCGCCGACGGCGAGGACGCGAAGGTGGTCTGGCGCGCGGTCTGCGACCAGTTCAACTTCCCCGACCGCCTCCGTTAAGGCGCCCCCGGATCGATCGAAACGAATCGGCGTGTCCTGCCATCGATCGAATAACCGTTCCAGTAGAGTAAGGAACGTCGGGCGCCGCGCGCCCAGAACGCACTTGCCCCGGCCCGGACCTCGTCCGGACGGCACGGCCGGGAAATGTCGGCGGTGGTGCGTAACGTGTGCGGTGTTGACGGCGGGCGCCAGTCGACCTAGTGAGAACGGCTTGATCGAGCGAACGGCGCCGAAGGTCGCCGCCAGCCTGACAGCGGAACTCAATCGGCAGGAGTCGACATGGCACCAGGCAGCAAGACGTCCCCGGACCGGGCCGGCGACAAGGACAAGGCCCTCGAGGCGGCGCTGCTCCAGATCGAGCGGCAGTTCGGCAAGGGCTCGATCATGCGCCTCGGCGAGGAGTCGCGCGTCCCGGTCGAGGTGATCCCCACCGGGTCGATCGCACTCGACGTGGCACTCGGCATCGGCGGCCTGCCACGCGGCCGCGTCGTAGAGATCTACGGCCCGGAGAGCTCGGGTAAGACCACCGTGGCCCTGCACGCCATCGCCAACGCGCAGAAGGCGGGCGGCATCGCCGCGTTCATCGACGCGGAGCACGCGCTCGACCCCGAGTACGCGCAGAAGCTCGGCGTCGACACCGAGGCCCTGCTCGTCTCACAGCCGGACACCGGCGAGCAGGCGCTCGAGATCATGGACATGCTGATCCGCTCCGGCGCGATCGACATCGTGGTCGTCGACTCGGTGGCCGCCCTCGTCCCCAAGGCGGAGATCGAGGGCGAGATGGGCGACAGCCACGTCGGCCTCCAGGCCCGCCTCATGTCCCAGGCCCTGCGCAAGCTCACCGGCGCCATTAACTCGACCAAGACCACCGCGATCTTCATCAACCAGCTCCGCGAGAAGGTCGGCGTGATGTTCGGCTCGCCCGAGACCACGACAGGCGGCAAGGCGCTGAAGTTCTACGCCTCGGTCCGGCTCGACATCCGCAGGATCGAGACGCTGAAGGACGGGACCGAGGCGGTCGGCAACCGGACGCGCATCAAGGTCGTGAAGAACAAGATGAGCCCGCCCTTCAAGACCGCCGAGTTCGACATTCTCTACGGCGTCGGCATCTCCAAGGAGGGCAGCCTGATCGACCTCGGCGTGGAGCAGGGCGTGGTGCGCAAGGCCGGCGCCTGGTACACCTACGACGGCGATCAGCTCGGCCAAGGCAAGGAGAACGCGCGGAACTTCCTGCGCGACAACGTGGACATCGCCAACGAGATCGAGAAGAAGATTAAGGAGAAGCTCGGCGTCGGTCCCCGCCTGGACAATGACGCCACGGCCCCGGCGGCGACGGGCAGCACGGTCCCGGCCCCGGCTCTGTGACCGGGCGGGACGACCCGCAGATCTCCGAAAAGGATCACGGTGATCCGGCGGCGCGAGCGCGGCAGGTGTGCCTGCGGCTGCTCACGCTCGCGCCCCGGACCCGGGCCCAGCTCGCCGATGGGCTGCGCAAGCGCGGCATCCCCGACGAGGCGATCCACGAGGTGCTCGACCGGTTCGAAGAGGTCGGGCTGATTGACGACGCCGCCTTCGCCCGCGCCTGGGTGGAGTCCCGGCATTACAGCCGCGGCCTGGCGGGCCGGGCGCTCAGCGCGGAGCTGAAGCAGCGCGGCGTGGCCGCCGAGGAGATCCGCGCGGCGATCGATGAGCGGCTCGATCCGGAGGCCGAGGTCGCGGCCGCACGGCGTCTCGTCGAACGCAGGCTCGCGGGTTCCCGCGGGCTGCCGGCCGAGCAGCGGACCCGGCGCCTTGCGGGGATGCTTGCCCGCAAGGGTTATCCGCCGGGCCTCGCCTTCCGCGTGATCCGTGAGGCCATGGAGGCCGAAGGGGAAGCTGCTTTTCCAGAGGACGAGCCTTCGTTTGAGGAGGCCGACCCGGACACGGAATGAGGTCGCTCCCTGTCTCAGCGGGACCGACACCATGGCACTTGGCAGGGCTTACGCCGCACAGTCAGGCGACAAACCGGGCAGCACCCGCTGCAAACGATAGTTTCCGAACATCGCATAGATCACGGTGAAGACACGCACAGATCCCGGCTGAGCTGCGATGATGGGTCTACCTGGGACTTTGTTGCTGACCGTCAGGTCACAAATTTGTCACACATGGCGTAGACAGGCCCCGTAATCAGCGCATTCGCGACGTGGAAGTTCTCGACCAGCCGCCGCAGTGGGATCTGTCCGAACTCGGCCAAGTCTGCTACACGGGCAACGTCAACGGCGGGGATTCGGTGCCGTGGTCCCCGTGGCTCCCGCTGTTTTACGTGGCGTGCCTGCAAGTCTCGCCGGGGAAGTGGCTTCGCTAAGCCCGCAAGGGCGGCATTGACCGGGACGGTCAAGCTCCGAGGCAAACCCCCGGAGACCGGGATAGCGACAGGTAGGCTCTGGGTTCAAGTCGTCCGTGAAGTTGACTCGGCGGCAGTCCTCACCGGAGGCCATTCCAAGCACCATTGAACCCATTCCAACCTGGTTAGGCGCCGTGGAGTTGCAATGCGTGGATGGCCTTGGCGAGTTTCCCGGCGCGCCAGGGGCAGCAGCGGAGCTTCACGAGGATCTTCCATACCTTGAGCTGGGCGTTCGCCCGTTCGCCGGGGGCGCGGAGCCTGGCGTGGGCCCGGTTGGCTTCTTTCTGGGATTCCGGTTTGTTCCGGCCCTTGTACGGGACCTTTGCCCAGGTAGAGCCCTGATATCCCTTGTCCGCGAGGGTGACCAGCCCGGCTTTCTCTAGCTCGTTCAGCACGCCCCATATCCACTCGGCCTTCTTGTCGTGGACCGAGCCGGGCAGCGCACCGGAGACCCACAGGACCTCGCCGTCAGGACTGGCGATGACCTGCAGGTTCATGCCGTGCTTCTTGTGCTTGCCGGAGTAGAACGGCTTGTCCGCGCCGACCCGGTCGATCGGAATGAGAGTTCCGTCGAGGATGACGTAGGCGTGACCTGCCCTTTTGGCGTCCCGGACCGCGTTCCTCAGCTTCGGGGCGCGGGCCGCGAGCAGCTCCACGGTCTCGTTGACGTACCGCCAGGCCGTGGTCCTGCCGACCCCGAACCCGGCCGCGAGGCGCTCGAACGTCTCGCCTTTGCGCAGGTAGGCGAGCACGAGCAGGGCCTGCTGCCCGGGGCTGAGCTTCCGCCACCGCGACCCGACGGCCTTCAGGTGCCGGCGGATCAGCCCGGCCGCGTAGTTCAGGGTCCGGGACGACAACGGCAGCGCGGCACGGTAGAACACCATGTGAAGCCCCTGGGGGTGATGAGTCGTTCTTGGTCGATTGCCTCATCTACCAGGGGCTTCGCCGTGTCCGCCGGCGAACCGTGACCCTGTGGCCGCAGTGCCGTCGCCGCGCCGTGAGGCGCCTCGTTGTATCCCCGACGCAGTTGGGAGGAACTCGGAGGAATGTTCTTGGGTCGCCTGGCTTACCTGGCGGGGAAACCTGGCGGGGACAAGAGCATGCCAGGGACGCGGTGGCCGTCTGGAGGCGTCCAGGGCGGGGTGCCGCTAGACCCGCGTGATATGGCCAAGGCTGGATTGCTTGAAGCCCAATCTCCAGTGGTGAATGTGCGCACCCTCCGGAATGACGCCTGGAACCGGTGCCGTGTCATGTCCCGGCATGAACCTGTGGGCCGGTGCAGCCTCCGTGACGCGGAGCGTCGCCCAGCGAGGGCGGTTAAGGAGATGAGTGGGCGGCCTAAGTCGCGCTCGATACGTACGACGAGGACGTACCGCGGGATCGCCTACGGGGCGCGAGCCCTAGGGCGACGGAGTGCCCGTAGTAGTCAGAGGCCGGGAAAGCCTGTCACAGGGCGAAGGGGCACAGGTGGCCAGTGATGTTCAGCGACGGGAGGTATGCGTAATGCAGGACGCCGCAGCGGTGCTGGATGTCATCGGCAAGCGAGGAGCAAGAGGGCTGCCGGTGGAACGGCTTTACCGGCAGTTGTTCAACCCGCAGTTGTTCCTGATGGCCTACGGCAAGCTGTACTCAAACAAGGGTGCGATGACGCCAGGGGTCACCGGGGAGACCGTGGACGGCATGTCGCTGGCGAAGATCGGGGCGGTCATCGGCGCGCTGCGCGCCGAGCGCTACCGGTGGCAGCCGGTGAAGCGGGTCTACATCCCGAAGAAGAACGGGAAGAAACGCCCGCTGGGCTTGCCGACGTGGTCGGACAAGCTGGTCGCTGAAGTGGTGCGCCTGCTGCTTGAGGCGTACTACGAGCCCCGTTTCTCCGGCCGATCCCACGGCTTCCGCCCCGGCCGGGGCTGTCACACCGCGCTCAGCGAGGTCGTGGAGACCTGGAAGGGGACGCACTGGTTCATCGAGGGTGACATCTCCGACTGCTTGGATGTATCGTCACACTGCTCTCCTTGCTGATTGTGGTGGTCAGAACAGCCCGTTTTGGGGGGCTGGCGGTTCGATGCGCAGGCCTTTCCTGCGTCCGGTGCGGACGTGGACGGCGCGGAGCTTGCCGTCCTTGACACGCTGCATGATGGTCTGGCGGGAGACGCCGTAGGCGAGGGTGGCTTCGAGCATGGCGAGCCATCCGTCGGGGGCGGTGTCGGCGAACAGGGCGCGCAGCTGCTCTGTCATGCGGATGCGCCAGGGGGCACCGGGGGTGAGCTGCTCGCCGGCGATGAACCCGTCGCTGAGCCAGCGGTGCAGGGTGGACGGGGCGAGCCCGAGTTCGGCGGCGGCGTCGGCCACGGTGAGCATTTCTCCTTCCTGCGGGTCGCTGCCGGGCTGGTGGCAGGGGATTTTCCAGTGGTGGCGCAGTGACTGGACCCTATTGGCGGTGTATGACATTCCGCGGGCTGTGGTGCGGCCCTGGGTGTGCGACACGTTTATTGAGGTCCCGCGTTTTGGCTGGTTATGCTGGGAGCCTGGTTGCTCATGCTGCAATCAGGTGAAGGGGCATCCATGACCGAGCCGACGCTTTCGGATCTGGAGGCGGAGCGGGACCGGCTGTATGCGCGGCTGGCGGCGGTGGGCGACTTCCGTCGGGGGTCGGTGAGCGAGAACTGGCGCCGGTGCGGCAAGCCGAACTGCGCGTGCGCGCAGCCGGGTCATCCTGGTCACGGGCCGCGGATGCTGTGGACCCGGTCGGAAAGCCAGGGCAAGACGGTGGGCCGGCAACTGGCGGCAGGAGAAGTTGACAAGGTCCGCGGCGAGATCGCGCGGCACGCGGAGTTCACCGAGATCTCGCGGAAGATCGTGGAGGTGAACGAGCGGATCTGCGAGGCCAGGCCGGCGGCCGGCACGCAGCCGTCCTCCGTGCCGGAGGACGGCGAAAAAAGGGGGTCTCCGCCGCGCTCGCGGCGGCGTGGTCCGCTGAGGTAGGGCGGCTGGCGGGGGAGGCAGCGCGGGCGCTGGCCCCGGGCGGGGACGGCCTGGCGGCGGCCGAGGCCGTGATCCGGGAGGGCGTGCTGCGGCTCGGCGGCGGGATCCTGGGGGAACTGCTGTCCGCCGACACCGGCTACCGTGGTCCCCGGGTGGCCTGCGGGAACGGGCACGAGGCCGCGTTCACGGGTTACCGGGGCAAGGTCATCGACACCGTCGTCGGGGAGGCACGGCTCCGCCGGGCCTGGTACCACTGCGCCCGGTGCAGGCGCGGGCGCGGGCACGGCCGGGGGCTGGCCCCGAGGGATGCCGAGCTCGGGATCACGGGAGCCTCTCTGTCGCCCGGGCTGGCCGCGATGGCCGCCACCGCCGGGGCAGCTGTCCCGTTCGCCAGGGCCGCGGGGCTGATAAGGGACCTGGCCGGGATCCGGCTGACCGTCAAACGGGTCGAGCGGGCCGCCGAGGCGGCCGGCGCGGCCGGGGCCGCCGCCGCCCGGCAGGAGGCCGGGCTCGTCGCCCGCCGCAAGGTCGTCCCGCTGCCGCCGGCCCCGCTGCCGGACAAGCTCTACGCCGTCATCGACGGCACCGGAGTCCCCGTCACCAGGAAGGAGACCGAGGGCAGGGACGGCAAGGGCGAGGACGGCCGGGCACGCACCCGCGAGGTCAAGATGGCCGTCTTCTTCACCCAGGACAAGGTGAATGACGAGGGCTACCCGGTCCGGGACCGGGCCTCTTCCAGCTACATCGCCACCTTCGAGCCCGCCAGCCAGTTTGCGGGCCTGGTGAAGGCCGAGGGCATCCGCCGCGGCTCCGATCACGTCCGCCAGATGACCGTCATCGGCGACGGCGCCGCCTGGATCTGGAACATCGCCAGCGACAAGTTCCCCGGGGCGACCCAGATCGTCGACCTTTACCACGCCCGCGAGCACCTGCACTCCCTCACCCGGTCGCTGGAGTTCATGCTGCTCGGCCGCAAGGACGAGTGGCTCGCCGCCCGCCTCGAAGACCTCGACTACGGCTACATCGACGGCATCGTGGACGCCACCAGGAAGTATCCCCTGATCGGAATCAAGAAAGACGAGGTCGACAAGGAGCTCGGCTACTTCCTCAACAACGCCCCGCGGATGCGCTATCACCTGCGTTCCGCGTAATTCGGGGGTTCTGGAGGCATGCGCCAGGTGAAGCGGCAGGTCAGCGGGCCGGGGCCTGGTGACACGGGCGAAAATCCCTAGAGACACGGTTCATGTAGATACACCTGGTAATCACGGGATAATCGTGTAGTCTCCTAGAGTCATGTACGTGAAGACCTCGGTGCGGAAGACCAGGACCGGCGAAGTCCGCTACCTGCAGCTCGCTCACAACGAGTGGGACGCGGCCAGGGGCCGGTCGGTGCCGAAGGTGATCTACGGGTTCGGCCGGGAGGACCAGCTCGACAAGGAGGCCGTCCGCCGGCTCGTCGCGTCGCTGTCGCGGCTGCTGGACCCCGGTGACCTGCCCGCCGCAGCGGGCGAGGGCCTGGAGTTCGCCGAGTCGCGGCCCTACGGCGGCGCCTACGTACTCGACGCGCTGTGGCAGCGCCTCGGCATCGGGACGATCCTGACAAGGCTGGCTTCCTCCGGCCGGGGCCGGCCGCGGGACGCCGCCGCGGCCGAGCGGGTGCTGTTCGGGCTGGTCGCGAACGGGGCCCTCGCTCCGTCGTCGAAGCTGGCGGCGTCGGAGTGGATGAGCCGCGACGTGCACGTCGACGGGCTCGGCGAGGTAGATGACGATGCCTGCTACCGGGCGATGGACTGGCTGCACGGCGTGCGCGGCGAGCTGGAAAAACAGGTGTACTTCCAGGTCGCGGACCTTCTTAATCTTCAGGTCGATCTCATCTTTTTCGATACCACATCGACTTATTTCGAGACCGGCGCCGCCGACGAGGAGGTCCCGCGGGACTGGCGCGGGGAGAAAACAGCAGGCCAGGACACTGCGCGCGGAGACGGGGAAGAGGCAGGCGGAGACGGGGAGAACACGGCCGGCAAGCCGGGCGGGTTCCGGGCCTACGGCAAGTCCAAGGACTCCCGCGACGACCTGCCGCAGGTCGTGATAGGCCTGGCCGTCACCCGGGAGGGCATCACGGTCCGGGACTGGGGCTGGCCCGGGAACACCGCCGGCTCCGCACTGATCCGGCAGGTCAAGACCGACATGCGGGACTGGTGCCTGGGCCGCGTCGTCTGGGTCGCCGACCGCGGCTTCGCCTCGAAGGAGAACCGGAAGTTCCTGCAGTCCGGCGGCGGCGCCTACATCATCGGGGAGAAGCTCCGGTCCGGCTCCGCCGAGGCGAACGCCGCCCTGTCGCGGCAGGGCCGCTACAAGACCGTCGCCGGGAACCTGCAGATCAAGGAAGTACGGCTCCCGGACGCGGGCGACCGGTTCGTCATCTGCTTCAACCCGGACCAGGCCGTCCGCGACGCCGCCGTCCGCGCGAACATGATCAGCATGCTTGAGGAGCTGATCGCCGGCAGCGACCAGCTCAGCGTCACGAAGCGGGCCGAGCTGCGGGGGAAGATCTCGACGATGCCGGGGCCGAACCGGTTCCTGCGCGTTACCCCCGGCGGCCTGCTGCGAGTCGACAAGGCCAGGGCGAAGGCCGAGGAGAACCTCGACGGCAAGTACCTGCTGCGCAGCGCCGACCCGCACATGAGCGCCGAGGACATCGCCGCCGGCTACAAGCAGCTCCTCGAAGTCGAGCGCGGCTGGAGAGACATGAAATCGGTCCTTGACCTGCAGCCCGTCTACCACCGGCTCGAAGAGCGCATCCGCGCCCACGTCCTGCTCTGCTGGCTCGCGCTCCTGCTCGTCCGCGTCGCCGAGAACCACACCGGGCAGACCTGGCCCGCCATGCGCCGCGACCTCCAGCGGATCAGCATCGGCACCTTTACCGGCCCGGCCGGCACCTTCCGCCAGCGCACCGAGGTCCCCAAGACAGCCCGCGACCTCCTCACAGCCCTGAAAATAGACGTCCCCCGCAAGATCCACGAGCTCACCACGCCCGAAGCCTGATCAGAGCCCATTTCGTCGAGCCGCCGCCTAGAGACACGGCATGCGGCTAGCCGGCCTGCCATTTCACAAGGTCAGAACCATAATTGTGACTCTAGGTGAGGTGAATTACGCGGAACCCAGGTATCACTGGTTCCGCCAATGCGGGCTGTTCGTCGGCTCTGCCGTCGTCGAGGCCGGATGCAAGTCCGTCATCGGCCAGCGCCTCAAGCAGTCCGGCATGCACTGGACCGTTGACGGCGCCGACTCGATCATCGCCCTGCGCACCGCCGAAGCCAGCAGCCAGTGGGAAGCCACCTGCCTCAACCGGCACAACCAGACACCAGCCGCCTGACCAGCCGGTCACCAAAGATGATCTTCAGCCCCTACAAAAGTGTCGCGCACCCTGCGGCCCTGGCGGTTGAGGATCCCGGCGATCTTCGCGTCGGGGTAGTAAGCGGCCAGCCGGCGGATCAGGCCGATGGTGTCCTCGTCGGTGCGCAGCCGGTTCGCCGGCTGGCGCTTGACGGGGATCGTCAGCTCGGTGATCGCGCCGCCTTTCCAGCGCAGCACGAGATCGGCGCGCCCGTTGTCGTGGTCGCGGTGGACGGTGATGTTCACTTCGTCCAGCAGGGTGCGCAGCAGCTGCTTGCGGTCCTTGTCGGTGGTGGTGGCCGCGTCCCAGACGGCGTGGAGGTCGTCGCCGAGGGCGAGGATCGCCGCGCGTTCCTGTTCGGTCAGGGCTGCGGGGCGGGCGGCCTGACGGCGGGCGAGGTCCGCTTCGGCGGCTGCCAGTTCGGTGAGGGCCTTCTCCCAGGCGGCTTCCAGGCCGCGGGCGACCAGCCGGTTGCCGGGGTCGACGGCCAGGTAGCGGCGCTCGGCCCTGGCGGCGGTGAACCTGGAGGCCTCCGCTTGCCGGCGGTACTGCTCCAGCGAGGTGTCGTGACCGTGCTCGAGCTGCTCGGCGGCTTGCAGGCAGGCTTGCAGCGCGGCGGGTTCGAGGGCGGCCAGGAACGCCTCGGTGACGGCGGTGTCGATCGCGACGCCGCCGATGCGCAGGTGCCGGGTGCCGCGGCCCTCGACGACCTGGCCGGTGCCGGTGCAGTAGTAGCCGGGGGTGGCCTTGTGCTTGCCCTCGTAGTAGACGGCGAGCTTGCGGCCGCAGGTGCCGCAGGTTGCCAGGCCCTGCAGCAGCGCGCAGCCTTCGCGGACCGCGCCGGTGCCGGGCTGGTGTGCCGCCGGCCGTTCTGCCCGATCCTGGCCTGGTTGGCCTGGTAGGCGTCCCAGCTGATGTATCCGTCGTGGTGGTCTTTGATGAGCACCTGCCATTCGCCTTGCGGCAGCAACGCGCCGCCGGACGTGGAGCGCGCCGTCGCCGATCCGCTTCTCCTGCCGGGTCCGGCCGTAGGTATACGCGCCAGCGTAGGCGGGGTGGGTAAGCACGTTGTGGACGGCGTGGTAAGTCGGCTTGGCCCAGGTGATCTCCTCCCGCGCCGCCTGCGCCGCGGTCACGTGCCCGTGCCGCTGCAGCGGCAGCTTCAGGCCCTGGTCGCGCAGGTGCAGCCAGACGGCGCGGACCGACCCGCGGACGGCGAACTGCTCGAAGATCACGGTGATGACGCCGCGGACGGCCTCGTCGGGATGCGGCAGGACCTCCCCGTCGCCCTCGCCCCAGACCAGGCCGGCGGGCAGCCCGCGGCGCAGCTCGCCGCGGGCTGCCTTGTTCCGGATCCCGCCGTCGAGCCGGGACCGCAGGATGTGCAGCTCGGCCTCGGACATGGTGCCCTTCATGCCCAGCAGCAGCCGGTCGTTGAACATGGCCGGATGATAGATGCCGTCGGCGTCGGCGATCAGCGTGTCGGTCATCCCGGCCAGGTCCAGGAGCCGGTACCAGTCGCTGTTGTTGCGGGCCAGCCGCGAGCATTCCAGTGACAGCACGATCCCGACCTCCCCGAGCCCGACCCGGGCGGCCATCTCGGCGAACCCGGACCGGCCCGCCGCCGAGGCACCGGAGACGCCCAGGTCCTCGTCGATCACCTGGACCGCCGTGCGCGGCCAGCCCAGCTGCTGTGCACGCCCGGCCAGGTCGTACTGCCGCATCGTCGACTCGGTGTTGCGCTGGACCTGCGCGAGCGTGGACTGGCGGACGTAGATCACCGTGGTCCGCTGCAGGTGCGACGCCGTGATCTTGTGCTCACTCACCGCCGGTCGCCCCCGTCCCTGCCGGGTCTGCCATCTTGGCTATCAGGGACGCCAGCAGCGTGACCGCCGCGGCGACGTCGGTTCCGGGAAGCCGGGCGATCACGATCCCGGGTGGCGCCGGAACCTCTTCCGGCAGCAGACTGAGCTGGACAGGCTGCACGATCATCCTCCCTGGCAGGCGGGTTTCGTGCAGCCTGCTCCCGGTCCGCCCCGCTGCGGGAGGAAAGCAGTGAAACCAGCGCGGAGGCGGCCAGCAGGTCCGAGGGCCGGCCCAGCGTCCCCGCCTCCCCGCCCGGGCCGCCGCCCCGGCCGCCGTGCTGACTCGTGTGCTCCGCCGGGATCAGCCGCTTGCTGCCGTCGGGCAGTTCCAGCATCAGCTCCAGCTGCCCGTGCCGGCGCATCCAGCCCAGCACGCGCAGCTCACGGCCCTCCAGCGGATGCCGGGCCCGGGTCACCGTCACCGTGGCCGGCAGTGCGGGCCTCACGGGCACGTCTCCGTCACGACCCGCACGCGGCGGCCGGCCGCATGACACACCGCCAGCGCGACCCGCGCGGCATTCGCCGCGTCCATGCACAGCGCAGCCTCGCGAAGGTCGACCGGGATGCCCCCGGCGATGCTGGCCGCCACGAGCAGCACCTGCCGCTCGCCGTCCGAGCAAGGCAGGGTCCCCTGCACCGCGTCCGCCGCCGCGGCGAAGTCAACCGCCGCGACCTCCCGGTCCCGGAACGGCTCCCACCGGACCTCGACCGCGACCTGCAGGAAATCATCCCGCTCCAGCCACGTGCGATGCGAGATCAGCAGCTCGGCGGCTGCCTCGGAGGGCAGCCAGCCCTTCGCCCACGCCCGGACCGCCTCGGCGAGGTCATCGAAGCACGTAGTAAGGCGGGGGTTCTTTCGGGTCGCTTGACCATGAGGTCATGCTCGCGGCCCTGGCGGAGAAGATTCACGATGGCCGGTTCCTGCGGCTGGTCAGGCACATGCTCAGGGCGGGTTACCTGGAGGACTGGCGGTGGCACGCCACGCTCAGCGGCTCGCCGCAGGGTTCATTATGTTCAGCTATGCATAAGCCGCCCTATGCGCAGTGCTGGGTTATGCGCAGTGCCGACTCATAGTGCCTGGCAGGGGCGGTTTGGCGGGTGGGCACTGCGCATAATTTCCGGGCGCTCAGAGGTTGGTGAGCCAGTCGATGAGGCTGGCGTCCTGGTTCCATTCGGGCAGGTCGCTGGTAACGATGTCCTGGTAGGCGGCTTCGAGGGCCTTGCGTTTGGCCTCGGTTGAGGCTCTGGCGTAGATCTCGGTGGTGGACAGCTCGACGTGCCCGAGGATGTCGCGGATGTAGGGCAGCGGCACGCCTGCCTCGTAGAGGTGCATGGCCTTGCTGTGGCGGAGGACGTGGGGGCTGATGGCGGCGCCGGCGAGCAGCGGGTCGCGGATCTGGGCCTGGTACTTGCTGATGATCCATGCGATGCCGCCGCGGCTGAGCCTGGCCCGGCGCTGGTTGAAGAACACCGGGTGGTCGTCGCGGCCGGGCTGGTCAAGCCGGTTTTCTTCCAGGTAGGAGGCCAGCAGGGTGACGGTGGCGCCGTCCAGGGGGACGTGGCGGGTCTTGCGGCCCTTGCCGGTCAGCGACGCCATGGCCGGCTTCTGGAGGCGGATGTCGCGGACGGCGAGGTCGGCGATTTCCTGGACTCTGGCGCCGGTGTCGTAGAGCGTGGCGAGCAGGGTCGCGTCGCGGCGGCCCTGCCGGGTGGAGCGGTCGGGCCGGGCGAGCAGGAGGCGGGCCTGGTCAACGGTCAGGTGCCTGACGGCGGGGCGGTCCTGCTTCTTGGAGGGGATGGCGAGGATGTCCTGCCAGCAGGGCATCCGGGCCGGGTCCTCGGCTTGCATCCATGTGGCGAACGAGCTGATCGCGGCGAGCCGCTGGTTGCGGGTCGCGATGCTGTTGTGCCGGTCTTCCTGCAGGTGGGCGAGGAACGCCGTGACGGCGCCGGCGTTGAGGTGGTCGAGGGTGAGCCTGGCCGGCGGGACCGACCGCTCGTCGCGGAACCAGGCGATCAGGAGCTTGAACGTGTCGCGGTAGGACGCGATCGTGGCGGGCGAGCATCCGCGGAGGCCGGCCAGGTAGGACGTGAGGAAGCGGCGCAGGGCGGCCGCGAAGTCAGTCGCCATCGGCCGGGCCCCCGGTGGCGGGCGGGACGATGCCGCCGTACTCGCGCTGGACGCGGGCGGCGATCTGGGGTAGGACTCGGCGGTCAGCCGCAGGTAGTAGGCGGTGTCACCGATCGAGGAGTGCCCCATGTAAGCCTGCAGAACGGGCAGCAGCGCATTGACGTCGTCGCCGGCGGCGAACCACGACCGCAGGTTGTTGACCGCGAACGTGTGCCGAAGATCGTGCACTCGGGGGCCGTGTCCCCGCCCGCCGTGGGAGATGCGCGCCTGCCAGAGGAACCGGCGGAAGTTGTGGTAGACGTTCACCAGCGTCATCGGCTGGCCGACGCTGCTGCCGGGGAAGAACCAGTCCCAGCCCGGCTGGCCCGCCACGTGCTCACGGTAGCGGGCCAGCCGTTCGCGCAGCGGAGCGGAGACCGGCACCTGCCGGTCCTTGCCGCCCTTGGCGTCGCGGACCTGCAGGACCCCGGCACTGATGTCGACGTCGCCGGGGCGCAGCAGGCGGGCCTCGGAAACGCGCAGCCCGCAGGCGTAGACCGTCCGGAACAGCACCGGCATCACCAGGTGCCGGAACGGGACCTCGGAGCAGTAACGGCACCGGTCGGTCTGGGCGAACAGGGCCGCGAGTTCCGGGTCGGTGTAGATGTGCGGGACGTAGCGGGCGGGCCGGGGCAGCGTGCGCGCGGGCAGGACGTAGGCGCCGGTTCCGCGGCGGCCGAGCCAGCGGGCGAGTTCCCTCACCGGGGCGGCCAGTCCCTGCAGAGTCGCCGGACGGACTCCCCGCTCGCGGGCCGCGGTGATCCAGGCCTCGGCGGAGTCCTTCGTGACCGTGTCCAGGCCGGGGAACCCGGTGCGGCAGAACGCCTCGAACCGGGTCAGGATCCGTTCCTCGGCGTCGTACTTGCAGCCGACGGCGCGCTTCTCCGCGGTGAGCGCCGTGATCGCCCCGGCCAGGCTCAGGCTGGTGCTGTCGTTCACCGTGGCACTTGCCTTCCGGGCTCGTCGGGGTCCAGGGCGCACCGGGACAGCAGGCCGAGGGAGGATTTCAGGTAGACGCCGGTCGATGTCACCGACTGGTGGCCGAGGATGTCGGCGATCTGCTCGACCGGGGTGCCGCCCTCCATCAGCCGGGTCGCCAGCGTGTGCCGCAGGGAATGCATGCCGTGGCGGCGCTCCTCGCCCAGCGGGACGTGGGCCGCCCGGGCGTACTTGACCAGCGTCTGGTGCAGGTGGTCCTGGTCGGAGAACGGGCCGACCGGGGCGGTGTGACGAAGAAACACCTGCGGGCAGCCGCTGGCCGGCCGCCCGTTGCGGGCGTAGTCGATGACCGCCCAGCCGACGTCCTTCAGCAGCGGCAGCCAGATCCTGTTCCCGGTCTTGGCCTGGGCGACGGACAGCCGGTTGCCAGGCCAGTCGAAGTCGGCGAACTCCAGCCGCTTGACGTCGATGCTGCGCAGCCCGAGCCGGGTCACCAGCAAGATGATCGCGTAGTCGCGCTTCCCGCACGGGTTGCCCCGGTCGACCGCGTCCAGGATCCTGGCCACGTCGCCCGGGTCCCAGACCGACGGGACCCTGGCCTGCTTCCGGGACGGCACCGCCGGGACCGCTTCCGCCGTCGCGGTGCCGGCCAGGCCTTCCTCAGATGCGAACCGGAGGAAGGACCGCAGGGCGCCGAGCTTCTGCTCGACGGTCTTGGCCTGGTAGCCGGCCAGCGAGACGGTGAACGCCCCGACCGTGCCGGCGTCGCAGCAGGCCAGCCCGCCGCGCGTGCCGGCGAACCCGGCGAACTCCGCGGCCAGCGTCCCGTAAGACCGCACCGTCGAGGCACTCCGCCCGGCGGCCCGAAGCCACGCCTGGAACCGCGCGACGACAGCGGCATCGTCGGCGGACAGCTTGCTGACCGTGCGCGAGTAGCGGCGCAGCACGGCGCCGTGAGTTTCGAAGTCGCCCAGCATCTGGGCGACCCTGAACAAGTACACGTCCGTCTGCTTGAGCGTTCCGGCCTGCTCCTTCGCGAAGAAGCCGCAGGCCTCATCGACCCACCCCATGGCCACGTTCAGCGAGAACTCCTCGACGCCGCGGGCAGTGAAGTACCGCTGCAGACGGCGCCAGGCACCGTGATACCAGACCATCGTCGAGTCCTTGTAGCCCAGGCGGATCATCTCCGCTTCCAGGCCGGACACCAGCACGGGCAAGGCGACCACCGGCCGACCTCCGATCATGCGCAGCCCGGCCCCTGCCGGGCCTCATGAACGGAGCATCGACGTTATGCTCAGCGTTCACCAGACCGCACGACCCTCACCAGCGACAACGCGCTGGCACTGCGCATAACCCAGCACTGCGCATAGGGT
>NZ_RPFW01000001.1:0-286510 GCF_007827045.1 Trebonia kvetii | reverse complement strand
GCGCAGCCCGGCCCCTGCCGGGCCTCATGAACGGAGCATCGACGTTATGCTCAGCGTTCACCAGACCGCACGACCCTCACCAGCGACAACGCGCTGGCACTGCGCATAACCCAGCACTGCGCATAGGGCGGGATCGCGTCGCCCGTCCTCTCGAATGTCTACCTTGACCGGCTTGACCAGTGGATCGAGCATCGGCTGCTGCCCGAGTACAACCTCGGCCGCCGCCGTCGGCCCAACCCGGACTACGAGGCCGTGGAGAACGCGATCGCGCGGGCGAAGAGGCACGGGGACCGGGCGGAGGTGCGCAGGCTCAGCCTGCGCCGCCGCCAGCTTCCCAGCCAGGATCCCGCCGACCCGGGCTACCGGCGGCTCCGTTATGTCCGTTACGCCGACGACTGGCTGCTGGGGTTCGCCGGGCCCAGGCACGAGGCAGAGGAGATCAAGTCGAAGATAGCGGTGTTCCTGCGCGATGAGCTGAAGCTGGAACTGTCGCCGTCCAAGACCCTGATCACGCACGCCGCCAGCCAGGCAGCGCGCTTCCTCGGCTACGAGATCAAGGCCCAGCACTCCGACACCAAGATCACCCGCAACCGGCGGGCGGTCAACGGGGCGATCGGCCTGTTCGTGCCCAGGGACGTCATCAGGCAGAAGAGCGCGCTCTACATGAGCGGGGGAAGGCCAGCGCAGCGCGGCGCGCTGCTCCACGACGACGACTTCACGATCGTCGCGAAGTACCAGTCCGAGTACGCGGGCCTTGTCCAGTACTACCTGCTGGCCCAGGATGTCTTCCGCCTGGGCCGCCTGCACTGGGTCATGGAAACCTCGCTGCTCAAGACGCTCGCGGGCAAGCACCGCTCGACGGTCGGCAAGATGGCCAGGAAATACAGGGCCATTACTGTCACCCCCGCCGGGCCGCGCAAGGTCCTGCAAGTGACCATTGAGCGCGACAGAGGCAGGAAGCCACTGGTCACCCGCTTCGGCGGGATACCCCTGCGGAGAGTGCGCACGGCCGTTCTCACCGACCAGCGGCCCGTCATGGCCAGCGCCAAGCGGAACGAGCTGATCCACCGGCTCCTCGCCGGGCGCTGCGAACTCTGCGAGGGCACGGCGGGCCTTGAGGTCCACCACATCCGCAAGCTAGCAGATCTCGACAAGCCAGGACGACGGGAGAAACCCCCATGGATGCACCTCATGGCCAAGCGACGACGCAAGACCCTGGTCATCTGCCGCCGCTGCCACGAGGACATTCACGCTGGCCGGGCGACCACGCCCTACCCGAAATGACCACTGGAGAGCAGGGTGCGAGGAAACCCTACGTCAACGGTTGGGGAGAAAACGGTTGGGGAGAAATCGTGGGGGTCTGCGCCGGGCGGGGTTTGCGAGCGCCAGCCGGCGTCGTTATCATTCCGTTACCAAATTTCTGATCACGTAGAGCAACCATTCAGGCACTCCCTGGCGTCCTCACACATGACTGAGGCTCGCTAGGGGGTTGGGGCCCGTCCTGAAGTCCGGGGCCTCCCCCAAGATGCGGCTGCCCGTCAAAACCGGCACCCGGTTCGGCATGCGCCATTGTCCCGCACCCCGAACCAAAACTACAGCAAGACGCACGTCAGAAAACTAGCGAAACGGAAGGGGTTAGCAAAATGACGAGCTACTACTCCTACTACGATCCCTATTCGGGCTACTACTACTACTACGATCCCTATTCGGGCTACTACTACTACTACTAGGTCTAGTTCTTAGCCGCAGGATTGAGATTCGGCTGCGGCCTGGAGCGCTTCTCGGGACCGTTCGCCACGGCCACGGAGGTCGCGATTTGCTTAGGTGCTTTAGCTGCACCTGACAAAGCCCATTCAGCATCCATCCCGGGAGGAGGTTCTCAGGTGAGTAACGCGGGAGAAGGTTCTCAGGCGAGCAAGGCGGGAGAAGGTTCTCAGGCGAGCAAGGGAGGTGGGCAAGGCGGTCGCCAACAAGGCGGTCGCAAAGGAGAGCGGTCACCGTACGACGAGTACCGTGAAATGGCGCAGAGTGCGGCCACGCGCCAGCAGGAGCGTTTCGAAGCGTCCAAGCAGCGTTTCGAAGCCTCCACGGGCATTCGCCTCAAGTACGCCTTGAGCCTGCAGCAGATCGACGCGGAGCTCCAAGCCGCTCGGCGGCGAGCCACGACATCCTTCACACAGCGCCTCGAATCAGTGCATCAGCAGCGCCTTGATCAAGAGCGAAGGGCTTACGAGGAATACCTGAAAGAACTTGGAAGCGATGGTGATGACCGCGAGAAGCGGCTTTACGACGCATCGCTCAAGTTGCTACGCCACCAGGTGGATGCCGCTTACCAAGAGCAGTCGGGGTATGGCGATGCTCAGGCCGAATATCTGACAGCTCTCCGCGAAGCCGAAGCCCCTGCCCAGGAGAAAGCATGGCAAGAGGCGGCCGAGTGCTTTAAGCAACTACTCGAAGTCGAAGCGTAGGTCGTAGGTGTTACTCCTAGCGAACGAGTCGTAGGTGTTACTTCTAGCGAACGAGAGGTGATTTTCATGCCTTTTGGCACTCCGGGCTTCGGTCCCGGCGGCCCGGGCATGCTCGGCCCCGGTCCGTTCGGCCCCGGCCCCGGTCCGTTCGGCCCCGGTCCCGGTCCGTTCGGCCCGGGCATGCTCGGCCCCGGTCCGTTCGGCCCCGGCGGCCCCGGTCCGTTCGGTCCCGGTCCCGGCCCGTTCGGCCCGGGCATGCTCGGCCCCGGTCCGTTCGGCCCCGGTCCCGGCCCGTTCGGCCCGGGCATGCTCGGCCCCGGCCCGTTCGGTCCGTTCGGCCCCGGCGGCCCCGGCCCGTTCGGCCCCGGCGGCCCCGGCCCGTTCGGCCCGGGCATGCTCGGCCCCGGCCCGTTCGGTCCGTTCGGCCCCGGCGGCCCCGGCCCGTTCGGCCCCGGCGGCCCCAGTCCGTTCGGCCCGGGCATGCTCGGCCCGGGTCGTCCCGGCCCGTTCGGCCCCGGTCCGGCCTAGGAATCGCCACCATCCACCATGGCAACGCCCTCTGACCCGCTGTCTCTACCTCGGGAGGCGGGCCGGAATGGCTCGCGGAGGCCGTATCGAGTGCCAGAAGTGCCCCCAACCGGGGCACTTCTGGTGTGCGTCCGGCATGACCAGTCGCTCGGGGTGTAACCCCGGCTCGCGCCAGCGTGACCAAGAAGCTCGCCTGCGCCCTGTCAAACCCGTGATCGTGACCCCGAGGAAGCGGCGCGTCTGCTCGCCATGTGGGTCGATCACTTCGCGGCACGTGCAAGCCGAGCTCCGCCTGGTCCGCTCGCCGCCTCGTGCTCGTGTCTGTTCGCGAGCTCCACCGCTGGGCCGAGCACAACGCCGCCCGCACCCCCGAGCCGGCTCGGTGAAGCCGGTTATCCTGACCGGCTTCTTGTCCGCCAGGAAGTCCGAGCAGTCGAGGTCACCGACCCGCGGCAGGCATAGGCTGTAGGCCGGCTCACAGCTTCCCTCGGACCCAATCGTCGGTTGTGGGCGGTGTCTGCGGTGATGATGGTTATCGTGCCGCCGATCGGGACGGCGCCGTAGCCCGGGCAGACAGAGCCGGGCCAGTTGCGGCCGAGCTTGGTCAGCTCGGCGGCGAGCTGCCTGGCCTCGGCCGGGGTGAGCCGGGTCATCGCCGGGTCGGCCCACTCGCCGTCCGCCGCGGAGGTGGTCCAACACCCCGCCAGCGTCTGCCCCGCGTCCCCTGCGCGTTCTGCCTGGCGCTCAGCTCAGCTACGTTCCAGCAGGTAGAGACCAGGAGCGGGATTGCCCTCCGGAGCCGTGAGCGCAGCCCAGCTCCCCCTGCCGGCCCAGCTGCCAGGCCGGCTAATTTAGCCTGACCGGCACTCACCGGGCCCCTCCTTGATCAGCGCTGCGCACCGACGAAGCAGCGGCCCTTCCCATCACCGGCGGTTATGCTGTCCGCCCGGCTCAACCGGTACTACGGCCGCCTCCGACGCCCACCCGGCCAGCGATCCACTTCCCGGGGTCACCGGTTATAGGACGCCACGCTCCGGCAGCAAAATCCGCAGGCTGCCGGGCCGGGGAGGGCCTCCCCAGTTCCCGCCGCCACCATCGATACGTTCCGCGCCCCATACGCCGGGGAGTCCTTCGCGGCTGCGCTTCCAGGCTCTGCACCGCTTCCATGGCCTTCGCCCTGATTTCGGGGGCTCGGCACTCCCTGCTCCCGCCCTTGCGGGCGGGACCTCTAACGACGCCGCAGGCTTCGCGTCATGCTACGGACCGCATCATCGCTCCCCCTTACAGGGCTTTTGACGCTGGGCTCCGACCCGGCCCGTTTCCAGACCGAGCCGCCAGCCTGCTACCGGGCCTCCTGGCAGCTACCCGGACCGGACTTCCACCGGCAGGCGACGACGAGCTTACGAACAGCAAGATCCGCTGTTAAATCGCAGCTTCACCTCCCGCTCTGCTGGGCGCACGAAAGCCCGAGGCTACGGCACCCGTGCTCGCCGCAGCCGGCGGCAAGAACGGGCGCCGGATCCACCTCGTTCCCGTCCGGCCACGCCGCGTCGGCGTTCGCCTATGCCGTTGGCCGGCACCTGCCGCGGCTGGCTTGTAGGTCGCGGTGAAGTCGGCCTCGGTCACGCAGGCCGAAGAGGAAGCCGCCGGCGAAGCAGACGACAAGTAGCGGACCGGCCCGTACGGCCAGGGGCGCCGCCTTACCGAATTCCAGTCAGCCGGTGACTTGGAGCTCGTCGACGACGGCGGCGACGCCGTGTGCCATCCACGTGGCGCCGACCACGGCGTCCCGCTCGGCCCGGGTCCGGACATGGCCGGTAAGAATGACCGTGCTCCCGCTGGTGTCGACCAGCACGTCACTGTCATCAGGAACCATCGCGCTGCGGTCGAGGGCCTTCTCGACGACCTGCTTGATCTCGGCCCACTCGACGCCGGAGACGACGCCGATTTCATTCCTGACATTACGGACGCCGATCAGCCCGCTGACCACCTTCTCGACGGCGGTGCGCTGACTGAGGTACTGCACCGTGCCGGTCAGCGTGAGGTTGCCGTTCCTGGCGGTCGCCTCGACGCCCTCCGGCACCGTCGCATCGGCTGCGAGCGCGTTGTTCGCAGCGGTCGTCAGCATGGCGTCATCACGGGCGGCGCCAAGCGGCAGGACCACTTCCAGGTGGTTATGGACGGCGGTCACCCCGGCAACGCGCCAGGCCGCCTGAGCCGCACCCAGATACTGGGGATAACTCGGCACGGTGCCGGTAAGCGCCACCTCACCGTCGATGTTCTTGACAGAAATATCTGTGGCGTCGACGAGCGGATCGTAGCCGAGCTCCGTTTCCACGGCCTCGCGGACGTCCCTGGTCTTTCCCATGTGTGGCTCCCTTCTGTGCGGATGAAAGTACCGCGGCGCCCCGCCGGCCCACGAGAGGACCAAGTCCTTGCCGAACGTGACCTTAGTTCCATGCCGTCCACGCGACTCACGGGCTGGGGGGATGGTGTGCCGTAGCGGTGGCGGAAGGCAAGGTAGGCCGGCAGCCCGGCCAGGAGGGGAAGCCAGTACGAGGCGACCCGGTAGGCGAAGGTGGCGTGGAGGGTGGAGGGAGGGATGCGGGTGACGGCGCCGACGGCCTTGCCGTCGGCGCTCTGAGGATCCTCGTGCCGTGGCCGGTATCGGCTCAGGCCGCTTGCCTGTGTGAGTGCCTGAAGCTCCAGTGCTGGGCCTTCGTGGTCTCGTCCCGCTCGGTCTTTTCGTCATGGCGCAGATCGATGCCGGCCACCAGTCCCGCCGCCCCGTAGATCAGGCTGAACAGGCCGAACAGCAGGGCAAGGGTGAACGCGCCGATCCGCGGGTGGGCGAAGAGCACCACGCCGAACGCGATCGAGACCAGCCCGCCCAGGATGTACATCGCCCGGGTCCCGGCGCCCTCGCCGTAACGGAACCCGGCGAAGAACTCGAACAGGCCGGCGGCGACGGCCCAGGCGGCCACGACCAGCACGAGCACCAGCGCGGTGGGTCCCGGCCACACCAGGGCCAACAGCCCGGCCCCCGCACAGACCAGTCCGAGCAGCAGATGGCCGATGACCGGGCCCGCGCGGGTGCTGGTGAAGGCCACCACGACCTCCAGCCCAGCGGCCATGAACGCGTACACGGCGAAGAGGATGACCAGCGCGAGGATAGTAATGTTGGGCCAGGCCAGCGCCAGGATCCCGACGGCGATGGCCAGTATGCCCCGCACGATCAGGGAGGTGCTGAGTGACTTGAACATGACAGCGTTCCTTCCGTTCGTCCCTTTCCATTCCACGGGACAGCGATGCCGCATGATCCGGCAGAGGCTTTGGTCCCCTCCTCCGGTGACCTGCGGACTCTGGCGGCCTTTCTGTCCCGGGCTTGACAGGACTTTGTGCCCTTGATACGCCCCCGCGATACCGCCTGAAGTAAGCAGAAAGGCAGGAGCGACCGGAAGGAGCGCGCGTGCTGCACGTTGAGGTGGATCAGGTTACGGGAGACCCACTCCGGTTGGGTGAAGCGATCGGCTACATAACGAGCGAGGTCCGTCCGGTTCTGGAGCAGCAGCGAGGCAGCCTCGGGACGTTGCTGCTCATTGACCCGGAGGCGGGCGCCATGAGATTCGAGTCGTTCTGGGCATCGAACGGCGCGCTCGCTGACAGCGAGGACATGATCATCGCCAGCGTCCGCGAAGCCGCCCCGCGGGCCGGGGGGAAGGTCACCCGCGAACGCTATGAGGTCCAGGTGTTCGAGCGGGACGCGCCGTTGCGTGGCGGCCAGGGAGTGCGGGTGACACCGATGAAGGTCGTGCCGTCGAAGCTGGCTAACGTCGAAGACGCTGTCGCCTGGTACGGGGACACGGTGGTTCCCCAGCTCGCGGATACTGGCGGTTTCCGCGCCGCGCTGCTGTACGTCGACTGGGCTTCGGGCACTGTGATCAGCACAATCGTGTGGCAGGACCCGGATGCGCTGGCCACGAGCCGGAGCGCGGCGAGGGCGGGCGAGATCGCCGCCGCGGCGGCACTAGGCGGGGTGATCGGCGCCTCCGCGGAATACCGGCTGGTTTACGGCTCGGCGCGGGCAGCGTAACGGCCGCGCCATGGTGGACCTTTCGCAGTTCCGCCATGCGCCATGCCTGCGCCTGAGACTCGGCCGACACGCCTACCCACACGTTGGGCGGCCAAGGCAGGGCAAAACATCCGGGCCAGCCGGCGTGGCCTCTTGGTCACAACGCCGTGTCGGTGAAGAACAACAGCGGCAACACCGTCACGGCGGGCAGCGGGGCGAACAACCCGGTAGGCCTGGAGTCGGGACCGGCGGGTCATACCAGCATCAGCGAGGACTGGATGCTGACCGTCCCGTAGCTTCACCGGCTCGGGCGCGATGAACAACAGCTACAGCCTGAACGTGCAGCCCGCATGATCAGCATTCTCGTAGCGGGGGCGGCGGTGGTTACGGCCACCGCCGCGCCTCCCACGTTCGGCATCAGCGTCAGCCCGGCGGTCGTCACCGGCCCACCGTCCTCGGTGACCACGTACACCGTCAACGACGCGGGCAAGTCGCCCCTCACGGTGCGGGTGCAGGCCGTTGAGGAACGTCCGGTTAAGGGGGGCGGGTGGACGCCTTACGGGGAGTTCGACCAGGCGACGGTCTCACCGGAACGGTTCACCCTTGAGCCGGGCCGGTCGAAGGCCTTCAAGGTCACCGTCCGCGCGACGGACGGGTACGCGCACCACATCGCGGTCGCCGCTGAGGTCGAGGGGCAGGCGGTGAAGCGGGGTGCAGCGGTCCTGCCTACCGTGGCGGGGATCTACTAGGTGACCGGGAAGGCGAACCCGCTGTGGGCGACGCCGAAGGCGCTACCTGCACGGCAACCACCAGCACCGCCGTTCCCGTGGCTCTCCATCGGGCTCGGTGTCCTCGGTGCCGCTGTCCTCGCGGGGCTGGTGCAGGCGGCAAGGAAGCTACGCATCACCAGGAGGTAAGCACCATGGACGACTTCAAGGCACAGCAGGGCGCGCTTATCGACGCGGCAGCCGACCTGATCGAGCACACCAGCGGGCACGGTGCCTCCCGACGTGGCCGCTGCGGCGGGCCGCCCGGTGGAAGACCTGCTCGCGGAGGCAGCAGGTATGGACCGCGAGACGGTGTGCACCGTCATCGAGCGCAGCTCGCACCCGTAGACCGGGCCCGGTAGCTGCGCTGGCTCCCTGCTCCCCAGCTACCAGGCCCCCCCCGGACGCCCGGTTCGGTGCGCTGCTCGATCTCAGCCCAGATCGCGGGGTCAATCACGGGTTTACCTCGCGATCGTGATTTGGTCTGTCGTCTGACCCGGCGTGAATCCCAGAGGGACACGCCTAGGCTCTCGTGCGGCGGCGTTCCATGACTGCCATGACTGCCATGCGTCGTAGGCGTAGGCGTAATTATTCCAGGGGAACATGGCGGTTTCCTTCCGTTCAAAACTTGCAAGCGGGCGAACCGCTCGCTTGCAAGCATTTCACAGCGTCTCCTGGTTTCGTCGTGTATCAGCTACTAAGCCCCCGGACGCCCGGTTTGCCCCACCCGGCAGACCGGGCGTCCCCATTTCTGCGGCGCGCGTAGAGCCGTCATAGGCGGTCGGAGCCTGGTGTCCGGGTGTCCGTTACATCCCCCCGGAGGGTCGGCCCGCCACAGAGGCTTACAGGGCGACGGTTGATGCGGGCGGCCGGGGTGCGTGTGCGGCGGATCACCCCGGTTCGGTGTAACGAATAATCGGCACGTATGTCGTTAGATCACGGCAGAGGCACGCTCAGATCACGGCTGAGCTGCAAAGACTGTCCTACCAGGGGCTTTGCGCCCCAGCCCGTATGTTACGGGTTTGTCACGTACGTTGTAGACAAGGGGGTTAGTCAACGCTTAACCTCACGGCAGTAGGGCGTTATCTGGCGCCGGACGGATGACCCGCACCGCCCGACCCCCGAGACCAGTGCTGGCGAGTACCGTCGGCCACGCCGTGCCCGCCACGCACGGCGTCCGGCAGGCAATCGCGCGCGGCGAGTGCAGTGCCTGGCAAGCACTGTGCCCGCAGCACGGCACGGCCAGTCGCCCCACCTGACAACGCCAGGGTCCGCTGCGGCGGAACGGAAGGGGTGACCGTGAGCGGCGCAGACGCGCTGTTGGTGATCGGGCTGATTGCCTTGGCCCTCGCGTTCGGCGCGTTCGTCATCGTCCTACGGCGGATTCCGGCCCGCACCCAGCCTGCCGTCGAACCCAATCAGCTCGCGGACCAGCAGGCGGAACGGGCTACCGGGCAGGCCCAGGCGGAGGCCGAGCAGGTCAGGTCCCGCGCACAGGCCGACGCCGACAAGATCCTCAGCAGGGCCGCCGAGGCGGCCGAGCAACTGGCAAGGCAGGCCGAGGACGGCCGCCGCAAGGCGGAAGACGAAGTCAGCGCGATCAAGGACGAGATACGCCAGCTGCGCGGCGACCTGGAACGACGCGAGCAGCGGATCGGCGAGCGGGAACAGCGTCTCGACGACGAGAGCCGTCGCCTCGAGGCGCGTGGGCAGACCCTCGACGCGCGCAGGAACGAGATCGAGGAGCGGGCGAAGGCACTTACCGACGCCGACGCGAGGGCGAAGGCCGAGCTTGAGCGGGTCGCCGCCCTCACCGCCGACCAGGCCAGGGCAGAACTCGTCGCCGCGATAGAGAATCAGGCCAAGCGCGAGGCGGCGGTCTCCGTCAGGGACATCGAGGCCACCGCGCGGACCGAAGCGGACAAGCGGGCACGCAAGATCGTGACGCTTGCCATCCAGCGGGTCGCCGTGGAGCAGACCAGCGAGTCGGTCGTCTCGGTGATGCACCTGCCCGGCGAGGAGATGAAGGGCAGGATCATCGGCCGCGAGGGCCGCAACATCCGTGCCTTCGAGTCGGTGACCGGCGTCAACCTGATCATCGACGACACGCCGGAGGCGGTGCTGCTGTCCTGCTTTGATCCGGTGCGCAGGGAGATCGGCCGCCTCACCCTGGAGCGCCTGGTCGCCGACGGCAGGATCCACCCGCAGCGCATCGAGGAGGCCTACGAGCGCGGCAAGGCCGAGATCGAGCAGATCTGCCAGCGGGCCGGCGAGGACGCGATGACCGGCCTCGGCATCACCGACATGCACCCCGAGATGATCAGCCTGCTCGGCCGCCTGCGCTACCGCACCTCCTACGGCCAGAACGTCCTCGGCCACCTCATCGAGTCCGCGCACATCGCCGGCATGATGGCGAGCGAGCTAGGACTCAACCCGGTCCTGCTGCGCCGCTGCGCGGTCCTGCACGACATCGGCAAGGCGCTCACCCACGAGGTCGAGGGCAGCCACGCCCTGATCGGCGCCGAGATCGCCCGCAAGTACGGCGAGTCAGAAGACGTGGTGCACGCCATTGAGGCCCACCACAACGAGGTCGAGGTCCGCACCGTGGAAGCGGTCCTCACGCAGGCCGCGGACTCCATCAGCGGCGGCCGCCCTGGTGCCAGGCGCGAGTCCCTGGAGATGTACGTCAGGCGGCTTGAGCGCCTGGAGCAGATCGCGGCGGAAAAGGAAGGCGTGGAAAAGGTCTTCGCCATGCAGGCCGGCCGGGAGATCCGCGTCATGGTCAAGCCCGAGCAGGTCGACGACATCCAGGCCCAGGTAATCGCGCGCGACATCGCCAAGCAGGTCGAGGAAGAGCTCACCTACCCCGGCCAGATCCGCGTCACCGTCGTCCGCGAATCCCGCGCCACCGAATTCGCCCGCTGATCCCGTTTTGGGCCGAGCTATCGAGTGAGTGCCGTCGGGCCGGCCAGCGCCGGCCCGACGGCACTCACACGGCCGCGTTATGGCCGGAGCTCGAGGACGACGTTGACCGGCGTCTGGGTGACCTCACGGAACTGGCTGAAGCCAGCGTCCTCGGCCAGTTGCCGGACTACCGCGGGACCAGCTTGGGCGCCGAGTGCGACCCCGCCGGGCTGGGCAAGCGCGGCCGGCGTGCACTGGAACGTGGACGCGGCGTAGCTGAGCGCGGCCATCGGGCTGGCCAGGTTCGCCGCGTAGTCGTCGGCCGCGTTCGGTTCGACGACAAGGACGGCGCCGTCGGGCGCGATCGCCTTGCGTGCGTGGGCAAGCGCCGCGGCCGGGTCGCCGAGGTCGTGCAGGGTGTCGAGCAGGCAGATCAGGTCGAACCCGTCGGCCGGGTAGCTGGTCGCGTCGAGCGGCTCGAACCGGATGCGGCCGCCGAGGCCGGCCTGGTCGGCCCGCTGCCTGGCGACCTGGATGGACCGGTCGTGGAAGTCATAGCCGTGCACGGTCGCCTGCGGGTAGGCACGCGCCAGCAGGATGGCCGCCACGCCGTGCCCGCAGCCGACGTCGGCGATCCGGCCGCCGGCGGCCAGCGTGTCGGCCACGCCGGGCAGGGCGGGGACCCACTCGGTGGTCAGGCTGGCGGTGTAGCCGGGACGGAAGAACCGCTCGGTGCCCTCGAAGACGGCCGGGTGTTGCTCGTGCCACGGGATGCCCGCGCCGGTGCGGAACGCCTCGGCGAGGCGGTCGATGCCCGCGAACCAGCCGCGGGTGATGGTCGCGCCGCCCGCCAGGAAGGCCGGCGACGCCTCGTTCGCGAGCACCAGGGCGGCCTCGGCAGGCAGCACGTACCGGCCGTCGCCCTCCCGGTAGGTGAGGAATCCCGCGGCGGCCTGCTGAGACAGCCACTCCCTCACGTAGCGGGCCGCCGTGCCGGTGCGGGCGGCGAGTTCGTCCTGGGTGGCGGGCCCGCCGTCGGCGAGTGCCCGGTATAGCCCGAGCTGGTCGCCGACCGCCACCATGGCGGTGGTGGCCGCGCCGGTCATTGCGCCGAGCAGCCGCTGCACGTTCTGCTCGATCAGTTGAGTGTCCATCGGGAAACCTCCGCGACGTGGATAGATGATCATGCCTGCCGCCGACGCTAGGCCGCGGACGGCCAGCCCGGCTGAGCCGAACATGAGGCGAACCTGAGCCGCCCGGCTCAGGTTCGCCTCAGCTTGGGCTCACCGACGCCGCCCATGTCCTGCCTACGGTGGCCACGTCAACTGGTGACGGGGGCTGCGGGGAGGCGCACAGCGCCTCCCGGCACCCGCACGAACACGAACGAAAGGCAGCGCCACATGCATATCCAGGTGATCACCTTCAAGCTCGATGGCATCGACGAGGCGGCGTATCAGGCGCACGTGGAGCAGAGCGCTCCGGCGTTCGCCGCCATGCCCGGTCTGCGTGCGAAGATCTGGCTGGCCAACGAGCAGACCAACACCTACGGTGGTATTTACACGTGGGACGACGTCGCCGCGATGAAGGCTTACCAGAGCGGGAAGATCTTCCAGGGGTTGCAGGCGAACCCGCACATGATCGACGTGGCTGTGCGGGACTTCTCGGTTCTGGCCGGGCCTACGAGGGTGACCCGAGGCGGGTACTGACAGATGAGCGAAGCACGGCCGGACGGGCGATGAGCGGGACCCTGCGGACATTGCTTGGCGCCAGGGCGGCCGCCGTGGTCGGCCGGCAGGCGGAGCGGGCGGTGCTGCTCGAACTCCTCGACCGTGACCGCCCGCTGGTCGTGGCCGTGCATGGCATCGCGGGGACCGGGAAATCCGCGCTGCTCGCCGCCTTCGCCGAGGACGCGCGAGCATGCGGCGGCGCGGCCATCGTCAGCCTGGACTGCGGCGGCATCGAGCCGACCGAGCGCGGCTTCCTCGCCGCGCTCGACCGCGCGATCGGGGGGTTGCGGGCCGGATCGCCCCGGGAGGGGCGGCCGGTGGCGACGGTTGCCGACGCCGCCGCCGCGCTCGGCGGCCTCGGCGACCGGGTGGTGCTGGTTCTCGATACCTACGAGCAGCTCCGGTTGCTCGACACCTGGCTGCGGCAGGAATTCGTGCCCGGCCTTGGGGACAACACCAGGCTGGCGCTGGCCGGCCGTGAGCCGCCGGTCGCCGCCTGGATCAGTGATTTCGGGGACCTGCTGACCACGGTGGCGCTAGCGAACCTGGCACCCGCGGATGCCGAGGCGCTGCTGCGCCGCGAAGGGGTCAGCGCCGCCGCCGCCGCTCGGATCACGCGCTTCACCCATGGCCACCCGCTCGCGCTCAGGCTTGCCGCGTCGGCGCGGGGCGCGCGCCCGGATCTCACCGTCCCCGACGCCGCGGTCGCCACCGTTGTCACCGAGCTCGCGCGGGTCTATCTCTCCGGCCTGGACCAGCCGACCAGGGCCGTTCTCGACGCCGCCTGCACGCTGCGCCGGCCGACCCTGTCGCTCCTCGGTGCCCTGCTGCCGGATGTGCCACCGCACGAGGCCTACGACCTGCTGCGCCCGCTGCCGTTCGTGGAGTTCGGGCCGGACGGTCTTGTGCTGCATGACACCGTACGCGAAGTCGTCGCGGCGCTGCTGCGGGTCAACGATCCGCCGGCCTACCGCGCCCACCGGATCGCGGCCTGGCGCCAGCTGCGGCGCGAGTTGCGTACCGCTCCGCCGACGGACCTGTGGCGCTACACCGCCGACCTGCTCTACCTCATCGAGAACCCGGCCGTGCGGGAGGCGTTCTTCCCGACGGCCAGCCATCAGTACGCGGTCGAGCCAGCCCGGCCGGCCGATGCGGCCGAGATCACCGCCATCGCCCGTGTGCACCAGCCAGCCGGGGCAGTCGCCATGATGCGGTCCTGGTGGGACACGATGCCGTCCGCGTTCCGCGTCGCGCGGGACTCCGACGGGACCCCCGTCGCGTACCAGTGCCTGTGCGAGGCGACCTCTGTGCCGGCCTCGCTCCTCACAGCCGATCCGGTCGTCGTCGCATGGCGCGAGCACCTGCGCGCCAATCCGGTGCCGCGCGGCCAGCAGGTGCTCTTCCTCCGCCACATGCTGGCCGCCGACGGCGGCGAAGCCACGACGCCGGCCCTCGCCGCGCTGATTCTCGACCTCAAGCGGCGCTACCTCGAGATGCGGCCCAGGCTGCGGCGCATCTATTCGCTCGCCGCCGATCCCACCGCGCGGCTGGCCCAGTTCGCGCCGCTCGGCTTCGCGCAGCTCCCGGACGGCGCCGCCGAGATCGGCGGCACCACCTTCCATGCCCTCTACAACGACTTCGGGCCGTCCTCCATTGACGGCTGGCTGACCGACGTCGCCGCGCGGGAAATGCTCATCGAGGACGACGGCCTGCTCGATCCCGACCGCCGCCAGCTCATACTCGACGGCACCCGCGCCGATCTCACCAAGCTGGAATTCGACGTCCTGCAGTACCTGTATGAACGCGAAGGGCGGGTCGTCGACCGGGCGGCGCTGCTGCGCGATGTATGGGGCTACGACTGGAACGGCGGCAGCAACGTCGTCGAGGTCGTGATCAGCGCCCTGCGCCGCAAACTCGGCGCCAGCTCGGGAAGCCTGCAAACAGTGCGCGGCGCCGGCTACCGCTTCACCGCCCCGCCCTGACCCATGTAATTCATCATCCGTTTATGGGAAGTGCAGGGCTGAGGTGGTGGCGGTACAAGCCCGCGACGCGGAAGGCCAGGTCCAGGGACTGGCTGCGGTTGAGCCGGGGATCGCAGGTGGTCTCGTAGCGGTAGCTCAGGTCGCTCTCCGCGATGCGGTGGCCGCCGCCGACGCACTCGGTGACGTCGTCGCCGGTGAACTCGATGTGGATGCCGCCGGGGTGGGTCCCGAGCGCGCGGTGCACCTCGAAGAAGCCGGCGACCTCGTCGAGCACGTCGTCGAAGTTCCTTGTCTTCATGCCGCTAGCCGATTCCACCGTGTTGCCGTGCATCGGGTCGCACACCCAGACCACCGGCGCCCGGCTTGCGGACACCTTCTCGACCAGCGCGGGCAGCGCCTCGCGGATCCGCCGCGCGCCCATCCGGGTGGTCACGGTCAGCCTGCCCGGCTCTTCGTCCGGATCGAGGATCTCGGCCAGCTCGAGCACGTTCTGCGCGGTGGCGTTCGGGCCGACCTTGACGGCGATCGGATTGCGGATCCGGCTGGCGAACTCGACGTGCGCGCCGCGCGGGTCGCGGGTGCGCTCGCCGATCCACAGCAGGTGGGCCGACAGGTCGTAAACATGCCCGTTCCGAGAGTCGACCCTGGTCAGCGGTCGCTCATAGTCAAGCAGCAGCGCCTCGTGGCTGGAGTAGAACTCCACCGCGCGGAACTCCCTTGGGTCGGCACCGCAGGCGTGCATGAACGTGATCGCCCGCTCGATGTCGTCCGCGAGCTGCTCGTAGCGCTGTCCCGCCGGGCTGCCTGCCACGAAGTCCTGGTTCCACGCGTGCACCTGGCGCAGGTCGGCGAAGCCGCCGCTGGCGAGTGAGCGGCACAGGTTCAGCGTGGCCGACGCGCAGTGGTACGCCTCGAGAAGCCGGCCGGGGTCAGGCGTGCGGTCCGCACGAGTGAACTCGATGCCGTTGACCGCGTCGCCTCGGTAGACCGGAAGCTCTAGGCCGTCGCGCACCTCGGTCGCGGCCGACCGTGGCTTGCCGAACTGGCCCGCCATCCGCCCGATCTTCACCACGGGGACGCTTGCCGCATAGGTCAGCACGACCGCCATCTGCAGCAGCGTCTGGAACTTGCCCCGGATGCTGTCCGCCGTCGACCCGGCGAACGTCTCCGCGCAGTCACCGCCCTGCAGCAGGAAAGCCTCGCCGCGCGCGACCGCGGCCAGCCGGCCTTTCAGCTGGTCGCACTCGGCGGCGAGCACGAGCGGCGGCAGGGCCTCCAGGCTGCGCGCCACCGCGTCCAGGCGGTCACGGTCGGGCCACTGGGGTTGCTGAAGCGCGGGCAGGCTCACGAAGTTCAGGGTATGTGGACCGACAACGCTCTTCCGGCTATTGGCGCCCGGCGCGTCGCCAACTGAGTCATCCGACTTATGCGATGTCCCGGTGCGGCGGCTTACCGTTCTGGCATTCGCCCAGGTCACCGACAGAAAGAAGGATCGGAATGGGTAGCTCAGCAGCACGGAATGTCGTACTTGTGCACGGCGGATTCGTTGATGGTTCCGGCTGGCAGGGCGTGTACGACGCGCTCAGCCGTGACGGGTTCCGGGTCGCCGTCGTGCAGAACCCCACGTTGTCACTGGACGGCGACGTGGCAGCCACCAAGCGGATTCTCGACGCCCTGGACGGGCCGGCCGTGCTCGTCGGCCACTCCTACGGCGGCGCCATCATCACCGAGGCCGGCACCCACCCGAACGTGGCGGCGCTGGCCTACATCTGCGCGTTCGCGCCGGACGCGAACGAGTCGGTCAACACGCTCATCGCGGGCTTCCCCACCGACGGGCCGCAGCCGCCGATCCTGCCGCCCAAGGACGGGTTCCTGCTCCTTGACCGGGAGAAGTTCCACGGATCGTTCGCCGGCGACCTGCCCGACGACCTGGCCGCCTTCATGGCCGACTCCCAGGTCCCGTGGGGCGTGGACGCCCTCGGCGGGGTGGTAACCGACCCGGGCTGGCGCGCCAAGCCCAGCTGGTACCTGGTCACTGCCGAGGACCGGATGATCCCGCCGTCGGCGCAGCACGCCATGGCCTCGCGGATCGGGGCGACCGTCTCCGAGGTAGCGGCGAGCCACGCCGTCTACGTGTCACAGCCAGACGCGGTGGCCAAGGTCATCGTGGAGGCCGCGGCCGGCACCACGCACTAGCCGGGACCGCGCCGGATGCCCTGCCGCCCCTGACCGTGACCGTGGCCTCCTGGCCCGTCACGGCCAGGGGCGGTAACCTCCCGGACGTCGTCAGTTAACCTGAAGTTCGTTATATTGGCGGACGTGCGTACTCCTGCCTTGCCGCTCTACGGGCGGGATGACGAACTGGCCCGGCTGCGCGACTTGATCGACCACGTGCCAGAACGCGGCGGCGCGCTCGTGCTGCGCGGCGAGGCTGGCATCGGGAAGTCGGCGCTGATCTCGCAGGCCGCCGTGCGGGCGCGCGAGCGCGGGCTTACCGTCCGGACTGCCACGGGAGTGCAGTCCGAGGCGCGCTTCGCCTTCGCCGGCCTGCATCAGCTGCTGCTCCCCTTCCTCAATGCGCTTGACCGGCTCCCCGCACCCCAGCGCCGGGCATTGGAGATGGCCTTCGGCATGCGGGACGCACCAGACGACAGAGCACCTGACGTCTTCCTGATCGCGCTCGGCGCGCTCGGAGTGATCACCGAGGTGGTCGACACCGCTCCGCTGCTGCTCGCGGTGGATGACGCGCAGTGGCTTGACCAGCCGTCCTGCGAGGTGCTCGGGTTCATCGGGCGCAGGCTCGACGTGGAACCGGTGATCGTCCTGCTCGGCGTGCGGGAGGGAGTGGGCGGTTCGGCCGACGTGATCGGCCTGCCCGAGCTGCGGGTACCCCCGCTGGCCGGAGCGGCGGCGGACGCACTGCTCAGCTCGCACGCCGAACACCTCCCAGCCGATCTGCGCGCCAGGCTGCTGCGCGAGGCGGCGGGGAACCCGCTCGCCCTGATCGAGCTGCCCAAGGCGTTCGCCGGTCAGGACGGCAAGCGGCCATCCCCGCAGAACCCGCTGCCGCTGACCGCCCGGCTTGAAGAGGTATTCGCGGCGCGGCTCTCCGACTTCCCGCCCGGTACCAGGACGCTTGTGCTCCTCGCGTCCCTCGACGACAGCGGCGAGACGAGCGATCTGCTGCGGGCGGCGGAACTGATACTTGAGCATTCCCTGGGCGCCGAGGCCTTCCACCCGGCGGTGGCCGGGGGCCTTGGCGTTGCTGAGTCCGGCCGCTTTCGCTTCAGGCACCCGCTGATGCGCTCCGCCGTCCAGCAGGCCGTGACCGCGGCGGAGCGCCGCCGGGGACATGCCGCGCTCGCCGAGATACTGGCCGGCCGGCCGGACCGGAGCATCTGGCACCGGGCCGCCGCGGCGGACCGGACCGACGAGACCGTGGCGGCCGACCTGGCCGCGCTGGCCAGGCGCGCTGAACTACGCGGCGGCGGCGACGTGGCGGTCTCGGCCCTAGACCTGGCCGCCAGCCTCAGTGACCAGCCCAGGCAGGGACAGCGACGGATTCAGGCCGCGTGGCTGGCATTCCAACTCGGCCGCCGGGAGGACAGCCTGCGGCTAGCACGCCAGGCCCAGCAGCTTCCGCTTGCCGCGTACGAGCGGACGCTGGTCGCGTACCTGCTTGAGCTCCTTGGCGGCAGCTGGTCGGGGCCGGACAGCATCCGGAGCTTTCTCGCGGTCGCGGAAGACCTGGCCGCCGCCGGCGACAAGGCGCGGGCACTGCGAATGATCGGCATGGTGTCGCTGCGGCTCTACTTCGCCAACCCCGACGATGAGACGCGGCGGCGCGCGGTTGCCGTCGCGGGCCAGGTCACGGCGTCACGGGATGATCCGTTCTTCCTGGAAATCCTTGCCTATGCCGACCCGGTAGGCCAGGGCTGCGAGATCATCGGCCGCCTCGCCGCGCTCTCGCCCGCGAGCATGACCGACCCCGATGAACTGATGGCCGCGGGCGGCGCGGCCTCAGCGGCCTGGGCAGACGACCTGGCCGTGCCGTTCCTGCGCGAGGCGAGTGAGGCGAGCCGTGCCGCCGGACAGCTCGCCAGCCTCACCAACGCACTCGCGCTCGAGGCCTGGGCGTACCTGCGCCGCGGCGACCTGCGGGCGGTCGCCCCTGCCGCCGCCGAGGGGGTGCGGATGGCCACGGAGACCAGGCAGCCGCGCTACCTGGCAGTGGCCAAGACGGCGCTTGCGATCGTGGCGGGTGAGCGGGGCGATCCCGCCGCGGCCGACCTGGTCGCCGAGGCGGAAGCTGTGCTGCTGCCGATGGGCGCCGGCCCGATGCTGTCCCTTGTCGAGCTGGCACGTGGCAGGATAGCCCTGGCCGGCGAGCGCTTCGCCGAGGCGTGCGACCATTTCGCCCGCGTCTTCGACCCCGGTGACTTCGTGCATCATCCCTTCATCTGCGGCTGGGTGCTCGCGGACATCGTCGAAGCGGCCGTCTACGCCGAACGCGACCCGGGTGAGGTACGAGGAATCGTCGCGGAGTGGGAGAAGATCGCGGCCGTGACCGGGGCCGGGCACCTGCGCGTTCAGCTCGGCTACGCGCGAGCGCTGCTGGCCGACGAGGCCGATGCCCCGCGGCGGTTCGCCGCCGCCCTGGCGGGGACGCACGACTGGCCGTACTACCGCGCGCGGACCCAGCTCGCCTATGGGACGTGGCTGCGCCGCAGAAGGCACAATGCCGAGTCGCGCTCGCCGCTGCGCGAGGCGGCGGACACGTTCACCGCGCTCGGCTCCATGCGTTTCGCCGACCGTGCCCACCGGGAGCTCCGTGCCTCCGGTGAGACGGTGCGCAAGCGCCAGCCGGAGGCGTGGGACGAGCTGACCCCGCAGGAACTCCAGATCGCGCAGCTGGCGGCCGACGGCCTGACCAACAGGGAGATCGGGGAGCGGCTCTACATCTCGCACCGCACCGTCGGAACCCACCTCTACCAGCTCTTCCCGAAGCTCGGCGTGACCTCGCGCACCGAACTCCGCGCGGTGCTCCAGCCCAGCTAGAACCAGCGGGGCCCGCTAGCCCCCAGCTAGGAAAGCTCGACAGGCGGCACGCCCGGCGGGGTGAAGCCGAAGATCTCGCCGTAGAACGCCAACTCCGCCTCAAGCGACTCGATCAGCGTTTCCGTTTTGCGGAACCCATGCGACTCGGCCTCGAACGCGATGTAGGCGTGCCTGATTCCGTGGGCAGCCAGGTCGGCGGCCATGGCCTCCGACTGCGCGGGCGGGACGACGGGGTCGTCAAGCCCCTGGAGCAGCAGGATCGGGCAGGTCAGCTCGTTGACATGGCCGACAGGCGCCCGCTCGACGTAGAGCTGATCCGCCTCGGGAAGCGGGCCGATCAGCCCGTCCATGTACCGGGACTCGAAGTCGTGCGTGTCCGTCGCGAACGGGCGCAGGTCCGCGACGCCGTAGTAGGACGTGACGGCCGCGAACACCGCCTCCTTCGTGCCGGTGAGGTAGGGGCCGCTGGTGACCGCCGCCAGGGCCGTCCAGCCGCCGGCGGAGCCGCCCCTGATGCCGAGCCGGTCCCTGTCTGCCTCTCCGGCCGAGGCGAGGCCGAGCGCCGCGGTGTAGGCGTCGGCGACGTCCACGATGCCCCACTGGCCGCGCAGCCGGTTGCGGTACTCGCGCCCGTAGCCGGTGGAGCCGCCGTAGTTGATGTCGATGACGCCAATGCCCCGGCTGGTGAAATACGCCTTCTCCATCGACACGACGGGCACCGAGTTTGACGTCGGACCGCCATGCACGTGCACGATGTACGGCGGCAGTTCACCCGCCGGCCCCGTCAGCAGGGGATGGGAAGGCGCGTACACCAGGGCGTGCACCACCTCCCCGTTCGGACCGGCTGGGAGCCGCACCGGGCGCGCGTCCGGCAGGTAGGCAGGGTCGGGAGCGGCGATCGGCTGGCTCTTCATGACCTCGAACCCGTCGTCCGCGGTAATCCGCAGCACGCTCCACGGGGTGCGCGGCCCGCCCGCGATCGCGGCGATCGTGGTGCCGGCGACCGCGATCTCAGCGTCGGCGTTCCGGTAGCCGGGCAGGTCGAGGTCGGTCAGCGCGCCGGAGTCCGGGTCGAGCAGGCCGAGGCGGTGCTCGCCAAGACCGTGCAGGACGACCAGCCGCCCGTCGCCGAGCACGTCGAACGGGCGGCCGCCGAGCTGCCACATCGGCCCGGCGAACTCCTCGGCCAGCGGGTGCAGCGCGCGCGGCGAACCGCCCTCCGCGGGCACCTCGTACAGGTTCCACCATCCGGAGGCATCGGAGATCGCGTACAGCGCGGCATCATCGCGCCACACCGGAGCAAGCACCGACTCAGCGGCGCCGCCCATGACCAGCGTCGCGTCCGCGACCTGGACGGTGTCGCCGGTGACAGCGCAGACCCGCAACTCCGTGCCGTCCCACGGCATGTTCGGGTGGTTCCAGCTGATCCAGGCCAGCCGGGTGCCGTCCGGCGACGGCGTGGGAAAGGCGAAGAACTGCGCCCCGGACACGAGCACGCGAATCGCGGCGGGATCAGTGGCAGCGGAACCGTCAAGCGGCACCGCGACGATGTCCCGCCGCACCGCCATGCCGCCGCCCAGGTGGAAGCCGTCGGGCAGCGCCTCTCCGGCCGGGGGAGCGGGTAGCGAGATCTCCCGCACGCACCAGATCTCCTCGCCGTCGGGCGACAGCACCATGTCGGCGAAGCGGAAGCCAAGATCGGAAGGCGTCAGCGGCACCGGCGAAATGCCCGCGTCGACCGCACCCCCCGCCGCGTAGAGCCGCTGGTCGGCGAAGTTGGCGAAGACCAGGTCGAAGCCGCCGGCCAGCGACAGCGACGGCACGGGCAGGTACGACTTGCCGCCGTACTCGTGCACCCGGGTGCGCGCGTTCCACGGCGCGGGCAGCAGCTCCCGTGGCGCCGCACCAGGCGAAGCGCAGGCGACAATCGTCGACCGCCCGCCCTCGGACGGCCGCCGTTCCATCCACCACACCTCGCCGCCGGCGATCGACGGATAGGAGACCGCCACGGCCCCGCGGGCCACGTCGGCCGCGCTGATCGGTGATTCCCAGGTTCCGTAGGCAGCGATCGATGTCATGCGTCCATCCAATACCACGACCCGCCCTGACGGTGCGCATCCGCCCCTATCCTGGTCAGGTGGGAGAAGGACGGACGTACGAGATCCGCACCTACGGGTGCCAGATGAACGTGCATGACTCCGAGCGCGTCGCGGGGCTGCTCGAGGATGCCGGATATGTGAAGGTCAGCGAGGGCAGCACGCCGGACCTGGTGGTTTTCAACACCTGTGCGGTGCGCGAGAACGCGGCCGACCGGCTGTACGGCAACCTCGGACACCTGCTCCCCACGAAGAAGGCGCACAAGGGCATGCAGATCGCCGTCGGCGGCTGCCTCGCCCAGATGGAGCGGCAGAAGATCACCGACCGTGCCCCCTGGGTCGACGTCGTGTACGGCACGCACAACATCGGCGCCCTGCCCAAGCTCCTCGAGCGCGCCCGCGAGCGTGAGCAGGCGCAGGTCGAGTTCGAGGAAACGCTGACCACGTTCCCGTCCCTGCTGCCGGCCCGCCGTCAGTCCGCCTACTCCGCGTGGGTGTCGATCTCCGTCGGCTGCAACAACACCTGCACCTTCTGCATCGTCCCTTCGCTGCGCGGCAAGGAGAAGGACCGCCGCCCAGGCGACATCCTCGACGAGATCGGCGCCCTGGTCGACGACGGGGTCATCGAGGTCACCCTGCTCGGCCAGAACGTGAACTCCTACGGCGCCGAGTTCGGCGACAAACTGGCCTTCAGCAAGCTGCTCAAGGCCTGCGGCGAGATCGACGGGCTGGAGCGGGTCCGGTTCACCTCGCCGCACCCGAGGGACTTCACCGACGACGTGATCGAGGCCATGCGCGACACGCCGAACGTGATGCCCAGCCTGCACATGCCGCTGCAGTCGGGTTCCGACACGGTGCTGAAGGCGATGCGCCGCGCCTACCGCCGCGACCGCTACCTGGCGATCCTGGACAACGTTCGCACGCACATCCCGCACGCGGCGATCACCACCGACATCATCGTCGGCTTCCCCGGCGAGACGGCGGAAGACTTCGCCCAGACCCTTGACCTGGTGAGCCAGGCCAGGTTCTCCTCCGCCTTCACCTTCCAGTACTCGATCCGCGAGGGCACCCCGGCCGCGACGATGCCGGACCAGGTGCCGCGCGACGTCGTGCAGGAGCGCTACGACCGGCTCGCCGCGCTGGTCGGGCAGATCGCGGAGGAAGAGAACATCAAGCAGGACGGCACCGTGGTGGAGGTCCTCGTTGCCGAGGGTGAGGGCCGCAAGGACGCCGCCACGCACCGGCTGTCCGGCCGCGCCAGGGACAACAGGCTCGTCCACTTCGCGCCTGCGGGCACGACACCGCGCCCCGGCGACATCGTGACCACGACCGTCACCCGCGGCGCGCCGCACTATCTCGTCGCGGACGGCGCGCCGCTCAGCGTGCGTCGCACCCGGGCGGGCGACGCGTGGGAGGCCCGCCAGTTCGCCGCGCAGGCCGCGACGGTTCCGCAGGACGCCGCAGTTCCGGTCCTGCTCGGCATGCCGACCCTCCGGGGCTAAGGAAGCCAGACATGCTCATCGCCGTCGTCGGCCCCACGGCCGCCGGCAAGTCCGACCTAGGCGTGGAGCTCGCGCTCGCCATGAACGGCGAGGTCATCAACGCCGACTCGATGCAGCTCTACCGCGGCATGGACATCGGCACGGCCAAGCTCACCGCCGAAGAGCGCAAGGGCGTACCCCATCACCTGCTCGACGTCTGGGACGTCACCACGCCCGCCAGCGTCGCCGAGTACCAGGAGCTCGCGGACGCGGCCATCGCGGACATCGAGGCCCGCGGCAAGGTCCCCGTCCTGGTGGGCGGCTCCGGCCTCTATATCAGGGCCGCGCTCGGCGACCTGGAGTTCCCCGGCACCGACGAGGGGATCCGCGAGCGGCTCGAAGCCGAGCTCGCGGTCACCGGTCCGGCACCGCTCTATGCCCGCCTGAAAGAAGCGGACCCGCTCGCGGCGCAGGCCATCCTGCCGACCAACGGCCGCAGGATCGTCCGCGCCCTGGAGGTCATCGAGCTGTCCGGCCGTCCGTTCAGCGCGACGATGCCCGGCTACGACGCGGGCCGTCCCGCGATACAGATCGGCGTCCAGGTGGACCGCCCCGAGCTCGACCGCAGGATCGACGCACGCGTCGACCGCATGTGGGCGGCCGGCTTCGATGATGAGGTCAGGCACCTGGCCGCGCACGGCCTGCGCGACGGCAGGACCGCCAGCCGCGCGCTCGGCTACCAGCAGATGCTCCGCCACCTCGACGGCGAGTGGACCCTGGACCAGGCACGCGACGAGACGGCCCGCACCACCAGGCGCTTCGCCCGTCGCCAGGAATCCTGGTTCAGGAGAGACCCGCGCGTCCGCTGGCTGGCGTCGGGCGACGGACTGGCCGTCCGCGCCCTATCAGAAATAGCACTCGGAACGGGTTCGTAACTTCGCGTTTTCCCTCCCAATTCCCTGAAGGTCGCCTTCACCAGAATGACATCGTCTCATTACCTGCTGTAACTTACCCACCGTGAGTAAATAGCGTCTCACCATTCGTTGACTAGTCCTTTCGGGTGGTTCGCCCCCGCACCTGACCGCCGTTGTCATGACGCCGGGCCGTCGCGCGCAATCCCCGTCACTGTCTGTGTTCTGCGCTGGTCAGCGGCGCTCCGGAGACCCTCTTACCGGCCAGTAGCCAGTCCGGGCTATATGGCCGCAAACGTGCTCTTCCGCGTTTGGCCGCTGTAACGCTTCATGAGAGCCATTTTGGCTGGAAGGCCTGGTGAGAGGTTGCCGTTCGAGGACCGAGTAGCCAGGCGCGGAGCGACGTAAGGCTTTTTTTGAGCGCAGGCAGCAGGCGAAACGGCAGCAGCAAATTCGGCCCGTTCAACCGGTCCACGCCCACTCTTCGTGACCGATCAGGCTACGAGGAGCCCACCGAGCCGCAGGCAGCGGACGGTCGCGCTCAGGAGTACACCGGGCGGCATGCGATCTCCCGGGGCAAGGCGACCCGCAAGCGGGTCGGCAAGGTCGTTCCGGTCGCGGTGGCAGCCGCAGCCGTCGTGGCCGGGGCGGCCTCCTACAGCCTGGCCGGGACAGGCAAGCCCAGCGCGGCACAGCTCAACGACGCGCTGACGATCCCCGCGTCGAACATCTCGCCGAGCATCGGCGCGGGCCACGCCAAGGCCGCGAGCTCCTCCCTGATCCAGGCCACGAAGAAGGCCGTCGGCCACGCCGCCAAGCCGGCCGCCAAGCACACCGCCGCCGCCAAGCACACGGCGAGCGCGCCGGCGACGCACACCGCGGCCGCCAAGCCCGCCTCCGCTCCGGCCGCCAACACCGCGACCGCGACCGCGACCGCGAGTGCCACCCAGGCGACCGCCACCCAGGCGACCGCCACCCAGGCGGCTGGCACGACGGTGAGCTGCAATGGCGGCGGCCTGCTCCCGGTGAACGTCACCGCGATCGTCAGCTTCCTGCTGGCCAACGGCTATAGCCACAACGCCGCCGCGGGCATCGCCGGCAATATCTACCAGGAGTCCAAGGGCAACCCCGAGTCGGTGGGGATGGGCGGCGGCGGCCTGATCGGCTGGACCCCGCTCCAGTCCGGCATGGTCACCGGCAACTACAGCGCCGACCTGCAGACGCAGCTCAAGGCCCTGCTGACCTACAACCAGATCTGGTCCGGGTACATCCCGGCGCTGAACTCGGCGTCGTCCCCGGCGTCGGCCGCGTACATCTACGTCACGGACTTCGAGCGCGCCGGCATCCCCGCCGCCTCGACCCGCGAGCAGGCCGCCACCGACGTGGCCGCCGCCTGCGGCCTCTAGGCCGCCCCGCTCCCGGCGACATCTGGAAACGGGCCCGGCCCACGCGCATGACGCGTAGGCCGGGCCCGTCTCCGTGTGCGCCCGCTCCCCGCCCGCTCCCCGCCCGCACGCCACCAAGCCCCGCTCACGCGCCACCCGGTCGCACGGCCCGACCGCGCATCTTCGCTTAGCCGGCGACCATGATCATGTCCGGTTTACGGCTTATGTCGCACGCTCCGTTAAGCAATGCGAACCTATCCGTCCAGCCGGTACGCCCGCAGGGCGTTCTCCGCGCCGATCAGCCGCGTGACGCGCTCGGCGTCGGCGAGGCCCATGTCCCCGTCGTCGAGCCTGCCGGCCAGAAAGGACGAGAGCGCGCGGCGGAAGAGCAGCGTCCCCAGGTAGTACAGCTCGGGCAGCCCGAACGCGTCGGACGAGAACAGGAACTTCCGCAGCGGCACCATCTCGAGCGCCTCGGCGAGCAGCGCGGTCGCCCGCGCGCCCGCGTTGTGCGTGGCAAGGCCCAGGTCCGCATATACCAGCGGGAAGACCTGGGCCAGGTACCCGGCCTCCCGGTGATACGGGTAGTTGTGCAGCAGCATCACCGGGGCCCCGGTCGGCTCCAGCGCCCGCAGCAGCCCGGTCAGCAGCAGCGGATTGCACCGGTGCAGGTCCACGTCCCTGTCGCCGTAGCCGACGTGGAACTGGATCGGCAGTCCAAGGTCCGCACCGCACCAGATGACGAACCGGTGCAGCACCTCGTCGGCCAGCCGCGGCACTCTGCCCCCTTCACCGGTGCCGCCGTCGCCGCCCTCGTCGCCGCCGTCCCCCTTGTAGCCGCCATGGCCGTCGTCGCCCGCGTCGTAGCGACCGCCGAGCCACCGCGACACGGCCGCGACGACCTCCGCGTCCGCTGGCCGCCGCCCGTCGAGGTCGAGGCCGACGCGGTACGCCGCGATCGACTTCAGGCCGGCGACGCTGACCCCGGACCCGCCGTGCCCGGCGACGCGCTCGCTCAGCGCCGCCCGGTAGGCGTCGGGGAAGGCCGCGGCGCTCACCCCGGTGCCGGCGAGCGACTCAGCGACCTGCTCGAGGCGGACGATCTCGAACGCCGCCGCCCCGGCGAACCCCGCCGTCTCCGCGGGGGACAGCAGCCCGCCCGGCGCGTACCCGGTGTCCACGCACAGCGCGCGCAGCCCGCAGGCGTCAAGGAACCGCCGGTTGACCTCCGCGGGGTCGAGCCCGGCGCGCCGCTCGGCATAGTCCTCGATGCTCGCGTGCGACTCGAGCCCGAGCAACGGCGGGCACCAGCGCCGGAAGGCGAGCCCGGCCAGCGAGTCGAATGCCATCCCGTCCGCCACCGCGGCGCCGTCGGCCTCGTTGAGCAGCCCGGCCAGGTCGCCGCCTGCTCGCAGCACCCCGTGGCAGTGATGGTCGACGAGCGGCTGCGCGGCGACAAAGGGAAGCACGGACGGCTGCGCGACGGACATGCTGCTCATCGTACGACGGGGGAGTTTCGCGATGGAATTCCCGTGATTCTCGCTGACGCGGGTGACGATGCCGCATTCCTGATAAAGGCGAGAGTCCCGGCGCGATGAAATGCCTTCCGTGGGATTACTGATGAAAGCATCGCCTCAAGAATCTCTTGTGACATGCAATATCCCTGCCGCCAGCGAGCCCAGCAGCCAATATCACATAGAGTGAGCACTGCTGAACTATTTGTGATTTTTTTGCCCGCAAGGTCTGGGTATTTCGGGCATCGGTCGTTATATTCAAAGCAAGAGACAGCCGATGAAAGATCGAAGCGCAATCTCCGCGCCAAGGTCTGTTACGGAGAGTAATTCCAGACGGACTCGGAGTAACTGATGACCGACGCAAATCACCTCGCGAACGGCCACAAGCTCGATGCGCAGTCCGCGGGCATTACTCCCGCTATCTCTAACGGAACGTCCGGAATCGGTGCGCCGGCCGGGGATGAGACCCGGCAGGCACCCGATTCCGGCGGGGCCGGCGCCAGGCAGCGGCCGCCTGGCGCGGCAAGTCCGGCGGGCTGGTTCCCGTCGCCGGCCGGGGAAGCGGCCCCCCCGGTCCGGAACAGGGAACCAGTCCGCTCGGGTGAGACCGTGCCCGACGCGGAACCGGACCCACGGCCGACCTCCTGGTACCGGATACCTGGCCCGCTGTCTCCCGGAGCGCGGCGCCTGTTCATCACCCCACCGAGCTCGGCGAGCCCCGCTCCCCAGGCCGGGACGGACAGCCCCGAGGCGAATGCGGACGCCCCGGCGCCACACTGGCCGCTGATCGCCAAGCGGGACCCGCGAAACATCCCCGTGGTCGGCCCGACAGAAGCCCTGCGCGCCCGGTCCGGCGCCCCGAGCGTCGACGCGTCACAGAGCCCCGTCCCCGTCCCGGCCAACCCGGAGCGCGTTGTGTCGGCCGGCCTGGAGCGCCCAGTCCCGGCCGGCCAGGATGCCCCCGTCCCGGCCGGCCAGGATGCCCCCGTCCCGGCCGGCCAGGACCGCGAGTCCGGCTGGCAGCTGGCGCAGCGCGCCTGGCGGGATTCCGGTCGCGACTGGGAGACCGTCCCCGGCCGCCCGCCGGTTCCCGGCCCTCGGTACCCGGATACCTTGGCCCGCAGCCCCTACGGATCCGGCCCGTATGCGCCCGACGCCTACCGGCCCGACCCGTACGCTCCCGGCGCCTATGACGCCCCGCCGTACGCGCCCGACATCTTCGCGCCCGATCCGTACGCCATCGACCCGTACGCGGCGGACGATTACCCAGCGGACGGTTACCCCGCCGACCAGCACGCTCCCAGCATGTATGCCCCGGCGCCGCCCGCTTCCGACACGTACGCCGCTGGCCGCGAGGACGCCGGTGCCGAGGACGCGGTGCCGTATCGCCCCGGTTCCGGTGCGTCGCGGTTCGACCGGAAGGACCGGGACGCGACGCGCATCGACTTCGGGATGCCGTACCGGCCACCAGCCGCCCCTCCGGTCCGGCACCCTGTCACCCCGCTCGCTCCGCGCTTCTATCCAGCAGACCCGCCCGCCGCGAACGACGGTCCGCGCACCCGCGGTTCATCCGCTTACGGCTTCCAGCTAGGGGATCAGGACGCAGCAGACGCAGGAGCAGAAGACGCCTACGCGGACGATCGGTATGCCGACAACCCGGATGACCCAGCGGCCGCGCTCGGCGCGGACCCCCATTGGGCAGGCGAACCGCTGGACTCGCGCTACGCGGCGGCACCGGTCCTCGAAGACTCCAGGACCGGGGTAGGGCCCTGGCCGGTCCAGCCGTTCACGGGCGACCCAGAGCACCGCGCGGCCGGCGGGCCCGCGGACGCGATGGCAGCAGGCGGCGGCCAGGCATCGCCGACTCTGAGGTACGCGCGGCAGCCACCGCCGCTGCCCAGGCGCACGCCGCAGCGCGACCCGGGCTGGAATGCCGAGACGCCAGACAGCCTTCCCGGCCGCCCGGCGCAGGACGACCGAGGCGGCGAGCAGGCGCAGCCTCACCGCAGCGGCCAGGTGCGGCTGCCGTCGGCACCTGCCCCGGCGCCGCTGAGCGCGACACAGTTCACCGCTCCCGGCGCGCAGTTCACCGGTCCCGCCGCGCTCAGCGAGTCGGACGAACTTTTCCGCGCGTGGCAGGGATCGGTGCGCGACGCCGCTGGCCCGCGCACCCGCCGCCCGGCCGGCGCGGCACGGCGTGGCCGCGCCTGGCAGGTGGCGAAGATCGGGGTGCCTGCCGTGGTCATCGTGACCGTGGGCGCCGGCGCCCTGCTGATGCTGACTGGGCGCGCCAACGAGATGCTGGCCGAGCGGTCAAGCACCGGGACGGCCCGCACGGGCCAGGCGACGAGCACCACCGCGAGCATGATCCTGGCCGGCTACCCGGGCAGGCGAGGCGGCGTGACGGTGGCCGCGATGTGGTCGGCGTCGGGCACCATCGTCGCCGTCGGCATGGCGGACGGGCACCCCGCCATCTGGCGGCGTGCGCTCAACGGCGGCTGGCCCCTGGTATCGGCCGCCGACCTCGGCACCATGTCCGGGCACCTGACCTCGGTTGCCCACGGGCCATCCGGCTGGATCGCGGTCGGCTCCGTGACCGCCAACGGGGTGGCACAACCCATGGTGTACACGTCGGCAGACGGCGTGACATGGCGGACCGTGCCTTCCCTCACCGCGATGGCCCGCAGCGACGCCCAGTTCCTCGGCGTCGCCGCGGGCCCCGGCGGCTACCTGGTGGTGGGCAGGGAGGGCACGGGCAGGCAGAAGTTCGCCCAGTTGTGGTGGTCAGCCGACCTGGCCAACTGGACGGCGGGCGGCAGCAGCGGCTACCACAACTCGCTCGCCATCGCCGCCGTCGCCGACGGCGACGGCTTCGTGGCGGCGGGCTCGCAGGCGGACTGCCACACGATCTGGACCTCGTCTGACGGCATGCACTGGACCACGCACGACGTCACCAGGCCGGCCGGCGCGCGGACCGCGACACTGCGCTACGCGGCGGCGGGCCGGGGCGGACGCGTGGTGGCGGCGGGCTTCGCCACCAACGACGCCGGCGGCATCCCCATCGTGGTGACGACCGACCGGGGCGGCGCCCACATCACCCAGATCGTGCTGCCGACCGGCGGCGTTCCCGGCGTGGTCACCGGGGTGACCGCCACCGGCAGCGGCTTCGTGGCCGCGGGCATGATCGGGCCGGCCAAGGCGCAGCGCGCGGTCACCTGGACCTCCGCGGACGGGCTGACCTGGTCCGCCGCCACTCCGCTCAGCCCCGCGACGGGTACCACGATCACCGCGCTGACCACCTCAGGCGGTAACGTCACCGGCACCCTGCAGCGCGGCATGGACCCCGCGGTGCTGACGCTGCCCGCCCCGTAGCCCCGCCCAGCACCGCCGCCGCGGAACGGTCCGCGCAGCGATACGGGCAGTGCCACCCGCGAAGCCTGACCGTCCGCCGCAATAACCCGGCAAATTTCACAAATCAGTCATTCATACGGGACTCATGGTCTGAAACTTTTCTCCTGGTGGAAACAAAAACCCCGATCTGGGGGAAAAGTTTCCGTTGTAAACCGAATTTCCATAATCATGTTCGACAGTCTGAGGTGGCCGTGATCCGCGGGACGCATGGGAGTCAGGTGAGTGGGACTCCGTTGATCGAGGCGTCCAGAATCTCGGCGGTGTGGGCCGTCCGCAGTTCGATGCCGCGGGCCGCGAGCGAGGAAGAGATCTGCAGCGTGCAGCCGGGGTTGGCCGAGATGAGCAGGGAGGCGCCCGAGGCCTCCACCGAGTCGGCCTTCCGCGCGCCGAGCTCCCGCGCCGCTTCCGGCTGGAGCAGGTTGTAGACGCCCGCCGAGCCGCAGCAGAGCCCGGCGTCACGCAGTTCCACCAGTTCAAGCTCGGGGATGGCGCGCAGCAGCGCGCGCGGCGCCGCGGTGATCCGCTGCGCGTGCCCCAGGTGGCAGGCGTCGTGGTACGCGGCGCGGGCGGGCACCGGATGCCGCCGCGCGACTGGGCCCAGCGCGTCGAGGAACTCCGCGAGGTCGCGGACCTTGGCCGACAGCGCGGCCGCCCGTCGCGCCCAGTCCGGTGAGTCCGCGAACAACCGCTCGTACTCCTTCATCGCCGACCCGCAGCCGGCCGAGTTGACGACGATCGTGTCGACGCGCGCCGCCTCGAACGTCTCGATCGTCTGCTGGGCGAACCTGATCGCCTCGGCTGCCCGCCCGGAGTGCAGCGAAAGCGCGCCGCAGCATCCTTGCGAGCGCGGAATGATCACGTCGCAGCCCTCGGCGGCGAGCACCCGTGCGGTCGCCGCGTTGACCCGCGGGAAGAACACCGACTGCACGCACCCGGTGAGCATGCCGACCACGGCGCGCCGCTCGCCGCGGGCCGCGACTCTGGACGGGAGCCGCCCGGCCGGCATCGCACCCGACGCAGGCGGCGCCAGCCGCAGCGCCTGCTCGGCGGCGGGGGAGAGCCGCCCCATCAGTCCGGTCCGCGCGATTGCCTTGTCAAGACGGGTCCGCTGCAGCACGCGCAGCGGCGCCATCGCCGCCCGCAGCCGAGCCGGGTACGGGAACAGCGCGAAGATCGCCTCCCGCGTCGCCCGGTCGCGCAGCGAACGGCGCGCCTCGGGCACCGAACCGCCGGGTGCGCGCCCCGCAGGCCCAAGTCCGCCCGCCACCTCCGCCGAGCCGCCCGCGGCGGAACCCCCGGCGGACAAGGCGGACGAGGCATCGGCAGCCGAGCCCTCGGCACCCGCCGCCTCGGTCCACTCCCGGGCCGCCTCGATGATCTGGTCGTACTGCACACCCGACGGGCACGCGGTCATGCAGGCCATGCAGCCGAGGCACCGGTCGAAGTGCTCGCCCGCTGCCGCGGTCAGCGGTGCGCCGTCGAGCAACTGGCCGACCAGGTGAATCCGCCCGCGCGGCGAGTCCATCTCCTCCCCCCACAACTCGTAGGTGGGGCAGACGGGCAGGCAGAACCCGCAGTGCACGCAGTCCTGCACCGCCGAACGGATGCGCTGCTCCGCCCCGGAAGCCCCGCCGTTGCTGTCCGCAACCGGACCCGCCACGTCGTCACTCATGCAACATCCCTCACAGACCCTCGGAAGACCGGACGCAAGTCAAGAAGCAAGACCGGAAGAAAGACCGGGAAGACGACCGGATGACCGGCATCGGTCAGACCCCGTCAGGGAACCGCCCGGGCGCCAGCCGGTGCCCGGGGTCGAACTGGCCCTTGACGGATCGCATCAGCGCCAAGGCCGGCAGCGCCGGGTACATCCCGCCCCGCTCGGCGAGCGCCTCGCGCACGGATGCCGGCGCGGCGAGCGCCGTCACCGCGCCGCGCTCCTCGGCGAGCAAAGCCCGCAGCGCGGCGACGAACCCGGCCGCCGCCCCGGCCTCGGCCGACGCGCCGATCCTGATGTGCAGCACACCCGCGCCCGCGGATCCCGCGGTCAACGGCGACACGCCCGCCAGGGCAGCCGCGTCGTTCAGGGCGTCGAGCACCCGGCCGAGCGCCGATACCCAGAACGACACCTGGACGAGGGTCTCCCCGGTGCCGGCCGCCGGGGCGCCCGGCCACCAGTCCGGCGGTTCCGCCTGGACCGAGCCGGTGCCGAGCAGATCGGACAGCCGTGCCGACCGTGCGGCCACTCCCTCTGCCGAGCCCTCGATGAGCACGCCGACCGTGATCGGCCCGCCGGGCTCGGCCCGGGACAGCTCCACCGCGGAGGCGACGAGCGTCGAGTTCGCCGCGGCCGCGACCGCGTCGCACGCGACGGACACCGCGACGTACTCTGCCGTGACGTACGCTCGCGCGGCAGGCAGCGGATGCAGCCGGAAGATCGCCTCGCTGATGAGCCCGAGCGTCCCCGCGGAGCCCGCGAACAGCTTCCCGAGGTCGTAGCCCGCGACGTTCTTGACGACCTTCCCGCCGGACTTGGCCACGGTCCCGTCCGCGCGCACGATCGTGATCCCGATCAGCAGGTCGCGGGGGGTCCCGTAACGCAGCCGGCGCGGCCCGGCGAGACCGGACCCGATCACTCCGCCGATGGTCGCCTCGGCCGGCACGTCGAGCGCGATCTCCTGCCCGGCCCTGGCAAGCTCGGTCGCGACATCGCCCATCCTGGCGCCGGCCTGCACGCGAGCGACGAGGTCGCCCGACGCGTGCTCCACCACGGCGGACATGCCCGCCATGTCGATCATGAGGTCGCACCGCGACGGCGGCACCCCCCAGCCGAGCCGCGACCCCCCGCCGCGCACCAGCACCGCGAGCTCGTGCTCGGCCGCCACCCGCAGCAGGGCAGACGCCTCCGCGGTGGAAGCAGGCGAGGCAACGAACGCGGGCCGCAAGCCCTCAGCGTCACCAGCGAGGATGGCGTCGCCAGCCGCGCCGTCGCGCACCTGTCCGCACACCGCGACCAGGGCTTTGCGCTGCACCTCAAGCTCGGCGCTCACGGAAACCTCCCCGTCCCAAGCGGTCACGCCGCATCAAAAGATCTCCGCGCCGCGCGCAGTGGCCGGATGCGGACCCCGGCGATGACCGGGCACCTCGCCGCACAGCCGCGGGGTCGGGAACACCTTGCCCGGGTTGCACAGCGACGCCGGGTCGAACGCGCACCGGAGAAGCTGCATGGTGTCCAGGTCCTCCGCGGTAAACATCTTCGGCATGTAGCGAGACTTGTCCACCCCGACGCCGTGCTCGCCGGTGATGGAACCGCCGTAGGAAATGCACGCGTCGAGGATGGCACCCGACACCACCTCGGCTCGCTCCGCCTCGCCGGGCACCGCGTCGTTGTAGAGCACGAGCGGGTGCAGGTTCCCGTCGCCGGCGTGGAACACGTTCGCCACCCGGATGCCCGACTCCTCCGACAGCGCGGAGATCCGCGCGAGGACGTCGCCGAGCGCGGTGCGCGGCACCACGCCGTCCTGGACGATGTAGGCGGGGGAGAGCCGGCCGACCGCGGCGAACGCTGACTTGCGGCCGGCCCAGATCCCGGCCCGCTGCACCGGGTCGTCGGCCGCACGGATCTCCCGCGCCCCTGCCGCCTCACACAGCTCCCGAACGGTGGAGAGCTCCGCCTCCACCTCGGCCGATGGACCATCGAGTTCCACGAGCAGCACCGCGGAGGCGCCCTCGGGGTAACCGCAGTGCACCGCCGCCTCCGCCGCCTCGATGGACAGCGCGTCCATCATCTCGATCGCGGCCGGCACGATGCCCGCGGCGATGATGTCGGTGACCGCGCGCCCGCCCGCCTCGAGCGAGTCGTAGGCGGCGAGCACCAGGTGCACCGCCTCGGGGACCGGGGTCAGCTTGACGATGATCTTGGTGACGATGCCGAGCGTGCCCTCGGACCCGGTGAACGCGCCGAGCAGGTCATAGCCGGCCAGCACGCCGGTGCCGTCGCCGAGCCAGGTCAGCTCGCCTGCGGGCGTGACGATCTCCAGGCCGAGCACGTGGTTGACCGTGAACCCGTGCTTGAGGCAGTGCGCTCCGCCGGAGTTCTCCGCGACGTTACCGCCGACTGAGCAAACCACCTGCGACGACGGGTCGGGCGCGTAGAACAGCCCGTGCGGGGACGCCGCCTGGGTCACGGAAAGGTTCGTCACCCCCGGCTCGACGACCGCGCGCCGCGCCACCGGGTCGACCTCAAGGATCCGGCGCATGCGCGACATCACGATCAGCACGCCGGAGGCATGCGGAACGGCGCCGCCGGACAGTCCGGTGCCGCTGCCGCGCGCCACGAAAGGCACGCCGGCCGACGCGCACAAGCGCACGACCGCCGCGACCTCCTCGGCGGTTTCCGGCAGCACGACAAGGGCCGGGACAGTGCGGTGCGATGTCAGCCCGTCGCATTCGTAGGTGCGCAGCTCGAGCGGGTCGGTGAGCACGTCAGCGGCACCGCAGATCTTCCGCATGGCCGGAGCGAGCGACGCGGCGAGCGCGACGGACGGCGCGGCGGCAGGCGCCCCTGCCGAGGCACCCGCCCCGGTCGACGTGGAAGCCGTGCTGGTCATGGGCCGGACCCCTTTCCTACGGCATGCGTTCGTACGCGGGCAGCGTGAGGAACATCGTGTAGGCATCCATGAGCGCCACCTCGGTGAACAGCGCGACCGCCTGGCCGTACCTGGCGGCGTCGAAGCTCTCGCCGGTGAGCTCGCGGATCTTCATGAGCTCCTCATCGATCATGCGCTCCACCACGTCCCTTGTCACCAGCGGGCCGTCGTCGAGGATGACCTCGTTGTGTATCCACTGCCAGATCTGGGACCTGGAGATCTCCGCGGTCGCCGCGTCCTCCATCAGGTTGAAGATCGCCACTGCCCCGCTGCCAGAGAGCCAGGAGGCCAGGTACTGCAGCGCGACGGAGATGTTGTTCCGCAGCCCCGCCTCGGTGATGCCGCCGGGTGTCTTGTCGATGGCGAGCAGGTCGGCGGGGGTCACCGAGACCTCGGGCCGTTGTCTGCCGACCTGGTTCGGCGATGTGCCGAGCACGGAATCAAAGACCGCGCGGCACACCGGCACCAGGTCCGGGTGCGCCACCCAGGAACCGTCGAATCCGTCCTCCGCCTCGCGGGTCTTGTCCTCGCGGACCATCGCGAACGCGATCTCGTTCACCGCGGCATCGCGGCGCGACGGTATGAACGCGGCCATGCCGCCCATGGCGAACGCGCCCCGCTTGTGGCAGGTCTGCACGAGCAGTTCGGTGTAGGCGCGCATGAACGGCGCGGTCATCGTGACGGCGTTCCGCTCGGGCAGCTCGAACTCCCTGCCCCGGTTGCGGAACTTTTTGATGATCGAGAACAGGTAGTCCCAGCGCCCCGCGTTCAGCCCCGCGCAGTGATGGCGCAGCTCGTAGAGGATCTCGTCCATCTCGAAGGCGGCGGTGATCGTCTCGATCAGCACCGTCGCGCGGATCGTGCCGCGCGGTATGCCTAGATGGTCCTGCGCGATGTTGAACGCGTCGTTCCATAGCCGGGCCTCACGGTGGCTTTCCAGCTTCGGCAGGTAGAAGTACGGTCCCTTCCCCTTGTCGAGCTGGCGCTGCGCGCAGCCGGCCATGTAGAGCGCGAAGTCCGTCAGGCTGGCAGAGGAACGCCGCCCGTCGATGAGGATGTGCTTCTCGTCCAGGTGCCAGCCGCGCGGCCGGACGACCATCGTGGCCAGTTCCGCGTCCGGCCGCAGCGCATAGGCCTTGCCCTCGGGCGAGGTGAAGTCGATCGTCCTGTCGAGCGCGTCCTTCAGGTTGAGCTGGCCCTCGATCATGTTCGACCAGAGCGGGGTGTTGGCGTCCTCGAAGTCGGCGAGCCAGACGTTGGCGCCGGAGTTGAGGGCGTTGAGCGTCATCTTCCTGTCGGTCGGCCCGGTGATCTCCACCCGCCGGTCGACGAGCCCGGGTGCCGGCGGCGCCACCTGCCAGATGGGGTCGGCGCGGATGATCGCGGTCTCCGGGAGGAAGTCGAGCGTGCCGCCGCGGGTCAGTTCGGCCTGTCGGTGCCGCCGGGCGGCGAGGGCCTCGAACCGCCGGTCCGCCAGCGCGTCGTGCAGCCGGACGAGCAGCTCAAGTGCCCGCGGTGAAAGGATCTCGACGTACCGTTCCTCGACGGGGCCGGTGATCTCTACGCGCTCGCGCATGGTCAGCTCCTTCCCCCCACGGCGTCCATCCTAGGCAAGGCCTGCGGGGATCACACGGAACGGTCCTCCGGCCGTGGGCGCGCGCCGAATTGGCGAGTGAGCTGACGAAAAGCGAACGTGGTAGGATTGTTAATCCTGCCAGGGCATTAAAAAAGCCAGTTCACACCGGCTCTCAGGAGTATATCAGCCATTATGGTAATTCGTCAATCGGATTCCGGCTCACCTCTCGCGGAAACTGTAACGGAAAACGTGGCGGAAAATAAAGGGGAAGGTACAGGGGAAAGCGCGGCGGAAACCCCCAGCTCCGGAGAAATTACCGAGACCGGCTACGCCGTCGCCCTGCGGGCCGAGCAGGAATACGTGTCGATGTTGTACGGCCTTCTCGACCAGGCGCGAGAGCGCAGCGTGCGCGAGCTGTCGAGCGTCCGCGCCCAGGGCGGCCCGGGCGGCACGCATCAGGCGCGACTCGAGCGGGACATTTCCGCGTCCGAGCAGGCGAGGCGCCTAGCGCAACTCGACCGTACCGAGCGCGGCCTATGCTTCGGCCGCACCGACGACGAAAAGCAGGCCACTCTTTACATTGGCAGAATTGGCCTGCGCGACGACAATTACGAGCTGAAGCTGATCGACTGGCGTGCTCCCGCCGCGCGGCCCTTTTATGCCGCCACGCCGCGCAATCCGGTCGGCCTTGTCCGCCGCCGCCACATCTACACGCGGCGCCGTCAGGTCACCGGCGTCGACGACGAGGTCTTCGACCTGGACAAGCTGTCGGACGAGGACAGGAGCACGCTGTCCGGCGAGGCCGCGCTCATCGCCGCGGTGAGCAGCGCGCGCACGGGGCGCATGGCGGATGTGGTCGCGACCATCCAGGCCGAGCAGGACCGGGTTATCCGCGCCGACCTGCCAGGCGTCCTCGTGGTACAGGGCGGCCCGGGCACCGGCAAGACCGTCGCCGCGCTGCACCGCGCCGCCTACCTGCTCTACACCCACCGCCGCATCCTTGAGCGCCGCGGCGTGCTCGTCATCGGCCCGAACGCCACGTTCCTGCGCTATATCGGCCAGGTGCTCCCGTCGCTCGGCGAGACCGACGTGGTGCTGCACACCCTCGGCGACCTGTTCCCCGGCGTGCACGCGACAGACACCCGCGACCCGGCCGCGGTGATCAAGGGCGACGAGCGGATGGTCCGCGTGCTGCAGCAGGCGGTCCGCGACCGGCAGACCGTGCCGAAGCAGGACGTCACCGTGAACGCCGACGGCGTGGAGATCCCGCTGCGGCGCGAGGCGATCCTGCGCGCGCGCGACCGCGCGAGGTCCACCCGCAGGCCGCACAACGTGGCGCGCAGGCTCTTCGTCACCGAGCTGCTCACCGAGCTCGCCAGGTCCGAGGCCAAGGTGCTGAACCGCCCGCTCGACGAGGAAGACCTCCCCGACGTGCGCGCCCGCCTCTGGGACACCAATGGCGTCAACGCGGCACTGGACGCGTTCTGGCCCCTGCTCACCCCGGAAATGCTGCTCTCCGCCCTGCTCGGGTCGCGGCAAGCGATCAGGTCCGCCGCCGGCTCCGTCTTGGATCATCCCGAACGGGAGCGGCTTACTCGCACCGCCCACCCGTCTCGCTGGACGGTGGCGGACGTCCCGCTGCTCGATGAGGCCGCGGAACTGCTCGGTGTGGACGACTCGGCGCAGAAGGCGGCGCGGCGCGCCGCGGAACGCGCCCGCCGCGCCGAGCAGGAGTACGCGCAGGAGGTCATCGACTCGGCCATCGTCCAGGGAATGGAGGTCTCCATGACGGTGGGCCAGCTTGGCATGCTGGACGCCGAGCAGCTGTCGGACTGGAACACCACGGGCGGGGTGGCGTTTTCCACCGCGGAGCGCGCCGCGGCCGACCGGACCTGGGCCTACGGCCACGTGATCATCGACGAGGCGCAGGAGCTGTCGGGGATGGCGTGGCGGATGGTGCTGCGCCGCAACCCGGCCCGCTCCATGACCGTGGTCGGCGACGTGGCGCAGACCGGCTCGCCTGCCGGGGCGACCTCCTGGAAGGAGATGCTCAACCCGCTGGTCGGCCGCCGCTGGCGCGAGGAGCGCCTCACGGTCAACTACCGCACCCCGGCGGAGATCATGGCGGTCGCGGCGGCGGTACTCGCCACGGTGTCGGACGAGCGCCCGCCGGAGTCGGTCCGCTCCGAGGGCGTCGGCCCCCGGGTGATCCGCGTCCCGTCGGCGTCCGGTGCCGGAGCGGATGCGGGGCAGGGCGCGCAGGCCCTGGCCGCGTGCGTGGCCGAGGCGGTCCGCGCGGACCTGGCCGAGATCGGCGGTCCGGACAACGGCCGGCTGGCTGTCATCGCCCCTGACGCGGTGATCGGCGTCCTGGCCGCGGCTGTCCCCGAGGCGATACCCGGCGACCAGCCGGAGTCCCTTGACTCGGCGGCGGCGCTGCTCACCGTCTCCCAGGCCAAGGGCCTCGAGTTCGACAGGGTGATCGTGACCGACCCGTCGGGCATCCTGTCCCAGTCGCAGAACGGCGCGCACGACCTGTACGTGGCCATCACCCGGGCGACCCACCGCCTGACCGTCGTCCACGAGGGTGACCTGCCCGCACCGCTGGCCACTCTGGACGCCTAACTCCCCGCCACGCGATGAATGTGCAATAGGAGGGCTCTACCGCGCACGCTTTCGCTTGCCTACGCTGGGTTACGTGGTTGAACGAAGTTTCCCGCGGACCGTCGCGCTGATCGGACTTGTGGGCACCCTGGGAGGGGCCGCGCTAACCGGCTTCTTCACGCTGGCTGCCAACGACCATACGTCCCCGCCGCCCCAGCCCCCGGTGACCACACCGGTCAGCTCTTCGGCGGCCAACCCCGTCGTCACCGGCAGCCTGGTCGCCAGCCAGACGCCGGCAGCGGGTTCCGCGACGCCGTCAGCCGCGCCGACCGCCGCCACCCAAGGGGCGACGGTGACCGGCGTGCCAAAGCGGATAGCGTCCGGCCAGCAGGTGACGCTGCACGGATCCGGTTTCCCGAGGGGCGGCGCGGTCCGGGTGACCTTCGCTACCTACCCCGGGGAGGACTACCAGGTGTCCTCCGCGCAGGCCGATGCACAGGGCACCTTCACCGTCACCATCAGCTCCGTTCTCCTTTCTACCGTCTGCGGGTACGACGGGCACCTCAACACGTGGGACGACAGCGGCGACCAGGGGCTGCTCACCAGCACCCCGCTCACCGTGGCCTGCTGACCCGCGACGCGAGCCGCCCGCGAGGCCTCGTCGCCCGGCCAGCGGGGTACGGTGCCAGGATGCACGAAGTCCTGAAGCTGATCGGGGAGCGCGGGCGGACCGGGAGCCAGCCAGGGCACCGTGCCGACGAGCACCGGATCGTGCTTTCCGTCGAGGGCGGCGGCATGCGCGGCACCGTGTCGGCCGGCATGGCGCTGGCGCTGCACGAGCTCGGCCTGGTTTCCGCGTTTGACGCGGTCTACGGCTCGTCGGCCGGCGCGATCACCGGAGCCTGGCTGGTCAGCTCGGAACCTGACCGGCTGCGCGGCTGGGCCGACCCGGACTACGCCAAGACGCTGATCCGCTGGTCGGCGCTGCTGCGCGGCCGCCCGGTCGTCGACGTGCGCGCGCTGGTCGAGGACGTGTACCAGACGGAGTTCCCGATGGACTTCGCCTCGATCCTCGCCAGCCCCGTCGAGTACCACCCGCTCGGCACGGACGCGGAGACGGGGGAGTCGACCGACCTGCGCCCGCTCATCGCCAGCCCGGCAGAGCTCCGGCTCGCGCTGCGGGCGAGCGCGTCGCTGCCGTTCCTGGCCGGACCGCCCGTGCAACTGCGCGGCCAGCGCTTCTACGACGCGGGCGTGGCGGAGTCGATCCCGTTCCGCACGCCGCACGCGCAGGGCGCGACGCACATCCTGATACTCCGCTCCCGCCGCCCGCTGGCGCTCGGCATTCCGGTGCCGCATGCAACTGGATCTCCAGCACCGCGCCCGGCCCGCTCGATCCGGCTGCTTGCCAGGACAACCCTGCGCAACGAGTCGCTGGCGCTGAAGACCGCCCTGCTCACCCGGCCCGCCAGGACCGCCGCTGACGTGGCCCGCATCGCCCTGCTCGAGGCCGAGGGAAAGGCGTTCATGATCTTCCCGCCCGCCTCGGTGCCCAAGGTAAGCCGTCTGACCACGGACGCCCGCCTGCTCGCGGCGGCCCTGGAATCCGGCCGCGAGTCCGTCCGCGAGGTGCTCGCGCCGTGACCACGGCGGCGACACGAGCAGCGCACAGATCCGCGCGGTGCTGGTGAAAAGGAAAGGCCGTACCCCGCCGGCGTGAAACCGGCGGGGTACGGCCTGGGACATTGTTAACCCGGTGATCTGGTGGACGAGGTTCCGCAGGTACGTGGCGACCTCGTGGACCACGTGCAGGTCCAGGATCACGCTGAACACGATGAGCGCCGCGACGATCAGCATGAGCGCGAATCCAGTGAGCACTATTCGCCAGAACCTGATGAGCACTGCCACGGCGATTGCGCCGAGGAAAATGATTGCCTGTTCGTTGCCGGAATGAAGAAGATGGGTGGGCACGACGCCCTCCCGCTTTCGGTCGATGACTTGACGACCGGGTCGTGCGCAGGCAGACAAGAGCCTGGAAGAAATGCCGCGCTTGATTGGCAGCTGCCGCTACCAGAAGCGGTGACGAGCCTCCATGCACGAGTCCGGTGTCCGGGTCCGGTGTCGGAGCTGGCGCTCCGGCCGCGCCTTACTGTCGGGCAGTAATGGCGCCACGGTCACCAGCAGTCATGCGGGCCGGCCATGGTTTCCCCCTCTGCCCCCTACGGCGGTGCACCGGGCGGAGTATCCGCACCTGTGCTGCCTCAGGGGACTCATTGGTCCCAGCAGCAGTATTCCCGTAACTTTCGTGATCAGTCGTCCAGTTTCTGATCGGTTCGGGAAGGGCGGCTGGGCCTGGCTTTCAGTCGGGCAACCGGGCCGTAAGAACCTTACGTCGGGGCGAGCGTAACGTTTTCGGGGCCGCTGACGGTTTTGTACGTGAGGCCGGCCGTCGCATGCTCCCCCGCCCACTCAGCGACGGCCGGCCTCATGCATGCCCGCCAGGCCCGCAAGCCGGGTACGTGCCGTGCGAGGCGCGTGAATCTCCCAATTCCTGCCCGGAATCGGGCAGGAATTTGCCACTAACGCCAAGCGCCTGGCAGAATGACCCGCGTCTATGGATGATGCGCACCCGCGGAGCTCACCGTACCCGCAAGACCTGGTCCGCCACGTCGCGATAAGCACGGGGCTGGATGAGGCGACCGCGGCGCGGGTCGTGGCCGACGTGCTCGCCTACTTCGGCCAGACGGTCGACGAGTACGTCGTCCGGCGCCACCAGGAGCTCAAGGACCGCAATCGCAAGAACGACGCGATCTGGCCGCAGCTCGTGAACGAGCTCAAGAGCCGGAGGTTCAAGGCGGACGCGGTGTCTGAGCGCCAGCTGCGCCGCATGGTGTATCCGGACCGGCCTCGGTAAGCGAACGCATGACCTGCCCAAGGCAGGATGGCAAGGAGGAGAACGAATCGATGTGCGGGATCGTTGGCTACATCGGCAAGCGGGACGCGACCCCGGTGCTGCTCGAGGGGCTGCACCGGCTCGAGTACCGGGGTTACGACTCGGCGGGCCTCGCCCTCGTGCGCCGTGGCCGCCTCCAGATCACCAAGACCGCCGGCCGGGTCCAGGACCTGCGCGACAAGATCGACGACGGGCGGCAGACGACCAAGGCGACGATCGGCATCGGCCACACGCGGTGGGCCACCCACGGCGAGCCGAACGAGCGGAACGCCCACCCGCACACCGACACCGCGCAGCGCATCGCGCTGGTGCACAACGGCATCATCGAGAACGCCGACCAGCTCCGTGACCAGCTCACCGGCGCCGGCGTCACGCTGGTGAGCGACACCGACACCGAGGCACTCGCGCACATGATCGCCGCTGAGCTCGCGGCGATCGAGTCCGCGAGCCTCTCGGACGCGGTCGTCCGCACCCTGCGCCGCGTCGAGGGCGCCTACGGCCTCGTCGTGCTCGACCTGAAGAACCCCGACGAGCTTGTGGTCGCGCGCAAGGGCTCGCCGATCGTGCTCGGCCTCGGCGAGAACGAGATGTTCGTCGCCTCCGATGTGGCCGCCCTTGTCAGGTACACGCGCCAGGTCATTTACCTGGAAGACGGCGAGGTCGCGACGATCAGCGCGACCGATTACCGCACGACGACGCTGTCCGGGCCGTCGGTCAGCGGCGACGGGCACCGCACGCCCACCACGGTTGACGCGCAGGCCGAGGACTACGAGCTCGGCCCGTACAGCGACTACATGCGCAAGGAGATCCACGAGCAGCCGGACGCGATCCGGCGGGCGGTCATGGGCCGCCTGGACGAGCGGTTCGCCACCGCGAAGCTCGGCGGCCTCAACTTCGACCCGCGCGAGCTGCGCAACATCAAGCGGGTCAAGTTCCTCGGCTGCGGCAGCGCCTACTACGCGGGCCAGATGGGCGCCGCGCTCGTCGAGGAACTCGCGCGCATCCCCGCCGACGCCGAGCCCGCGAGCGAGTTCAGGTACCGCAGCCCGGTCGTGGACCCGGACGCGCTCTACGTTGCCGTCTCCCAGTCGGGCGAGACCAGCGACACGCTGATGGCCGTGCAGGAGCTCAAGCGCAAGGGCGGCCAGGTGATGGGCGCCGTGAACGTCGTCGGCAGCGCCATCGGGCGCGAGTGCGGCCATGGCATCTTCCTGCACGCCGGGCCGGAGGTCGCGGTGGCCTCCACCAAGGCGCTGACCAACATGGCGGTCAACTTCGCGCTGCTCGCGCTGCTTCTCGGCCGGGTCAGGGACCTGTCGGCCGCCCAGGGCGAACGCGTCGTCAGGGGCCTGCGCGGCCTGCCGTCCCAGGTGACCGCGATGCTCAACGCGGAAGACGAGATCGCCGCCATCGCCAGCGAGTTCGCCGACGCCGACCACATGTTCTTCATCGGCCGGGTACGCGGCTGGCCGGTGGCCCGTGAGGGCGCGCAGAAGCTCAAGGAGATCTCCTACGTGCACGCCGAGGCCTACCAGGCGGGAGAGCTCAAGCACGGCCCGCTTGCGCTCATCGCCCCCGACATGCCGAGCGTGGTGGTCATCCCGTCCGACGACCTGGTCGCCAAGAACATCTCCACGATCGAGCAGATCAAGGCGCGCGGCGGCCCCGTCATCGCGGTGACAAGCACCGACATCCCCGCGGGCCTGGCGGACGCGTTGATCAGAGTGCCCCGGACAGAGCCCGAGCTCGAGCCGATCCTGTTCAACATCCCGCTGCAGCTGCTCGCCTACCACACCGCCGCGAAGCTCGGCCGCGACATCGACAAGCCCCGCAACCTCGCCAAGAGCGTCACCGTGGAGTAGGGCGGCGGATCGCGGAGCACACGCAACCGTTCGGGAAAATCCGCCTTCGGTACTTCACAAGGGCCGATACCGAACGATTGCGTGGCTGCGCAGTCTAGGAAACCGGGACCGCATCCGGGGTGACCTCGTCGGGGTTCTCAAGCGCCGCGCGCATCGCCTCGGTGATCTCGGCGGGCACCAGCTGCTCGCACCAGACGACCTTGCCGCCAGGCGTGCGGCGCACGCCCCAGCGGGACGCCATCTGGGACACCACGTGCAGGCCGCGGCCGTTCTCCGCGTCCTTGTCGACCTGGAGCACCCGGGGCAGCGCGGGGGAGGAGTCGTGCACCTCGCAGACCAGGCTTTCCGGCTCGAGGATGAGCCGGAGCGTCACCTCGCCGTTGGCGTACTTGATCGCGTTGGTGACCAGCTCGGAGACGAGCAGCTCGCTGCTGTCGATCAGGTCCTCGAGGCCCCAGCGCTTGAGCGGGTCGCGGATCAGCGACCGCGCGTGCCGCACCGCGGAGTGCTCCGGCTCGAGCTGGAAGATGACCCGGTGATCCTCGGGGATGCGCCGCAGCTTGGCGATGAGGACAGCGATGTCGTCGCGCTTGGCGTCGGAGTAGACGCCGTCGAGCGCAGTCTTGCACAGGTCCTCGAGGTCCGCTTCCGGCGCGCCCTCGCCGAAGGCGGCCTGCAGCCTGTCGAGCCCCTCCGAGATGTCGCGGTCGCGCGACTCCACGAGGCCGTCGGTGTACAGCACGAAGAGCGAGCCGTCCTCGACCCCGATGACCTTGGTGTCCACCACGCCGTTGCCGACGCCGAGCGGCGGGCTCGGGATGACCTCGAGGTACTCGTTGCGGCCGTCCGGGTGGACGAGCAGCGGCGGCAGGTGGCCCGCCACGGACAGCTCGATCTCGCCGGTCACCGCGTCGTACACCGCGTAGGCGCAGGTGGCGAAGTGCGGCTCGCGCTCGCCGATGGTCCGCATCAGCTCGTCGAGCTGCTGCAGCGACTCGGCGGGCGGCAGCTCGAGCATGGCGAGGGTCTGGATGGCGGTGCGCAGCCGTCCCATAGTGACCGCGGCCCGGACTCCGTGTCCGGCGACGTCCCCGACGACAAGCGCTACCCGCGCGCCAGGCAGCCTGATCGACTCATACCAGTCGCCGCCGACCTCGACGAGCTCACTGCCCGGCAGGTAGCGGTGCTTGACCTCGACGGACGACGGCATGGACAGCCCGGTGGGCAGCATCGCGCGCTGCAGAGTCAGCGCGGTGGCGTGCTCCCTGTTGTACCGGGTGGCGTGGTTGAAGAACACCGCCGACCTGGTGGCGAACTCCATGCCCATTTCCATGTCGTAGCGGTCGAACCTGCGCGCGCCCGCCTCGCGGAAACAGCAGAAGAGACCGAGCACGGTCCCCTTGGAGACCGCGGGGATGACCAGCATCGACACGTCGGTGAACAGGCCGCCGACCGGCTTGCGGCGCCAGGACTTGGCCAGCTTCTTCGCCGAGTCGGCGGAGACGGAGTGCTCGAGCACCGCCGCACCGGTCTCGATGCTCTTGGTGTAGGCGGAGCCGGGCGGGAAGCGCAGGATCTCGCCGATGGGGAAGGCGGACTGCCAGGCAGGGTGCTCCCTGTCGTGCCTGACGTGCAGACGGCGCAGCGGGATGTTCCCGTCGGGCAGGTGCGAGGGCACCTCGTTGTCGCCGATGAGCGACTCGATGACGAGGACCTCGGCGGTGGAGCAGAAGGCGGGCACCAGCTGGGCGGTCATCTTCTTCGCCAGCTCGCTGAAGTCGAGCGTGTCCTCTTCGACCGGGCTCGCGTCGCGCAGCAGGATGTCCCGCATCAGGGCGGGGTCGACGAACCGCTCCGCCGACGGGATCGGGATCTGCATGATCACGAAGGCCGCGACGTCACTCGATCCGGTTTGCATCGGCTTAGCGGTAACGATTGCATCGGCGCTCAGGCCGCCCGCGAGTGCGATGGTGAGAACGGCGTTGCCCTCGCGATCCGCGCGCACCGCGTCGAGCATCATCGCGATCGAAAGAACGGTGACGCTATCCGACGGATTCGCCGTGATGTCGCTGAGGTGAACACCCAACAGATCGTCCGTGGAACGTGCGAGAACCTTTGGAGCCGTGCGATCGTGCTGGACAATGCGCCCGTTACGTTCGATTCCGAGAATAAGGGTTCGCACCGACGTGTTGGTCTCGATGGATTCCACGCTCGCCGGCGGTGCCTTTCGGCTGACCCTCTTGCCGGTTGTCACGGGCGACTCCTGAAAAGTATGTGCACGGCGCGCTCTCGCTCATTATGGGCCAACGAACGCTACAACTGAGAGCGCTTCCGATTCTTCCCTTTTGTCCTGTATGTACCAATATGGCCAGGTTGACAGTGCCCGCAGCGCTTCCTGGGACGAAGGACGCCTCCAGTGGCGAAATCGGATGCCTTGGGGAATTACTGGCTCAAGGTCGTGTTCGTGGCCGAGGCGGTGGCAACGATGCCCTGGGGTTCCACCGCGACGGACCTGACGACAAGGCCGGCGGGCAGCGGCGGGATGGTGATGACCTGATCCTGGATCGTGCCCGCGCCGCCAAGCAGTGAGGCGATGCCGCCGAGCGCGCCGAAGTGGATGGTGATCTTGTTCGGTGCGGTCTGCTTCACGGTCGCGTCGACGCTCGCCAGGCCGCCAAGGTCCACCTTGACCGCGTCCGGTCCGGCCGACGGATCGGGGGCGATGCTGCCGATGGAGCTCACGCCCGGCAGGTTGATCGCGTTGCCCAGGTCGTTGGCAAGCGACTGGTAGGAGATGGTCGCGGTGCCGTTGATCTGGTCGATCCTGGCGCTCGCGTTGGCCGACAGGCTGCTCAGGTGCACGCCGGTGGCCCGTGCCTTGATGCTGGTGATCTCGAACTGGCCCGTCTTGACATTGCTGGCGTTGATGTCGATCGCCTTGATGTCCTTGGCGGCGAGCTGGGTGAGGAACGGCCAGCCCTCGATGCCGACCGACGGCTTGGTGTTGAGGCCGGACGTCTCGATCTTCTGCGCGATCTGGTTCTCCGCGATCCCCTTGGCGATCTGGTCGCCGATGGCGAGGATGGCGACGATCATCACGAGGATCACCGTCAGGACGACCCAGCCGCGGCGGCGCCGCCGCGGCCGCGCGACCCGCCCCCTGGAGCCGTACCCGCCCTGCTGGCCGTACCCGCCGCCCTGCTGGCCGTAGCCCGGCTGGGCGAACCCGTCACCCTGGCCGCCGCCGCTGCTCTGCGGCGGCTGCGCGGGCCACCCGCCCGGTGGGCGCGGCTGGTAATCGCTCACCCGTGAGGCTCCCATCGACTCGTGTTCCGGCCTGTGCCGTCTTCGGGGGCGACCCCCGTGCCCGCCAGACCCGGGCACGGAATGCCTTGTCATCGTTTATACCCGCACCGCGCAAAGGCCGGCCCCCGCGCCGCACGGGGCGGAGGGGCCGGCCTGCAAGTCCGCGGCGCGGGATTACTTGCTGAACGTGGCGTTGGAGGCGGCCGCCGAGAGCGTGAGGCCCTGGGAGTTGACGACGACGCTGGTGATCCGCAGGGTGGCCGGCACGCCCTTGGGCAGGGTGAACGAGAACGAACCGAAGGAGCTGAGCAACGACCCGACCGCGCCTCCTGTGTTGAGCACCTGGATGCTGATGCTCTGCGGCCCGGTCTGGACGATCTTGGCCTTCTCCGTGTCGGAGAAGACGCCGCCGACACCCGCGGTGATTTTCAGCGTGTTCGGCCCGTCCTGCGACACGGTGATCCCGCTGCCGTCGCCGAGACCGCCCGCGGCCGCGAGCGCGCCGAACGAGATGAACGCCGTCGCGGTGACGTGATCGACCTTGGCGCTCGCGTTGCCTGACAGGGAACTGATGTGCATCCCGTTGATCGTCGCGTGGACGCTGGTGATCGTCACTGGGCCGGCGGGCACGTTGGCCGCCGAGATGTTGACCGTCTTGAAGTCCTTGGCGACAAGCTGGGTGAGGAACGGGAAGCCCTCGATCGACACATTCGGCTTGACGGGAAAGCCGTTGGATACGAATTGGCTGGCCATCTCGTTCTCCGCGATCGCGTTGGCGACCCGGTCGCCGATTACGAGCAGAATCGCGAGCACGATGATGGTGAACACCGCCATGAACGAGCGCCGCACGCGGCGCCGCCTGCGGTTCCTGCCGAACCGCAGCGGCGGCTGCTGCGGAGGCTGCTGCTGCGGCGGCCACTGCTGCCCGGGCTGCTGTGGAGACCACTGCTGCCCCGGCTGCTGCGGCGCCCACGGCTGCTGCGGCGTGTCCTGCGGCTGCGACTGGGGCTGCGGCGGCCAGGCGGCCGGGGCCGCGGCGCCCGCCTGGGGCGTGTCCTGCGGCTGCCGCTGCTCGGTCGGTGTCTCCTGCGGCGTCCACCGGGCCGTCGGCGCGTTCTGCCACTGCCCGGCTCCGGCGCCCGGTGCGGGGCCGGCGGGCTGGGCGGGGCCGGCGGGCTGGGCGGGCCCGGCCTGCTGGTCGGCCGGCGGAGCCTGGGCGGGCTGAGGCTGGGCGGGTGCGTCCTGCTTCGCGGGGCCGGCGGGCGTGAAGGAGGGCTTCGCGGGCGGCGGCGGTGGCGGTGGTGGCGGCGTCCACTGCGGCGCGGCCTGCGTCGCCGCCTCTTGCCCCCACGACGATGCCGTGGGCGACTGCACCGTCGGCGCAGCCGGTTTCGTGGGCGGGTCGTCCGAGGACGGCGCCGGCTGGGTCGGATCGGTACTCATGGCTAGCCCCCAAGTTCGCTGCCGAATTCAAGTATCGACAGATATCGACGCAGAACGAGAAATCGTCTCGTCGTAGTTATAGTTCACCAGATTCCGGATTTCACGCGCGAGCCCTAGACTCATCTGAAGCGAGGCTCGTGGCGGCGGGGCGCGTCCGGTCTTCACCTGATAACCGGGACGCTACAGGTGCGCGACGGAAACATAAAGCTGCCGATGAGGCGGATTGAGCGGGAGGAATTCGTCGGTGGGGAATCAAGTGGCGCAAAGTTCGCATGCCGCACCTCCCCTACTGGTACGCACGGTGCGTAACACCCACCGGCTGGACAGTGGGCAGGAATACCGCATCGGGCGAGACGAACAGGCGGACATCCCGTTGATCGACGCGCGGGTGTCGTGGGAGCACGCGGTGCTGCGCGCGGAAGGGCCGACCTGGGTCCTTGAGGACCGCAACAGCCGCAACGGCACGTTCCTCGGCGCGGAGCGGGTCGGCCGCCTGGAGATCAACGGCCCTTACGTGCTCCACTTCGGGCACCCCGAGGACGGCCCGGTGCTCCGTTTCGAGCTCGCCGCGCCTGAACGCCCGCAGGAGCCGCCACGGCTGCCGCCGCGGGAGTCCGTCGAGGGCGACACCACGTTCCTGCCGGGCGTCATCCGCGACCCCACGACGCGCGTGCAGTTGCAGGCGAAGGTGATGCACATCGGCCGCCGGCCGGACAACGACATCGTTGTCTCCGACCTCGGCGTGTCCAAGCAGCACGCGGAGCTGCGCAAGTCGGCGACCGGGACATACCAGATCATCGACCTGGGCAGCCACAACGGCACGTTCGTCAACGGCGCCCGGGTCAACCAGGCGGAGCTGTCCGACAACGACATCATCGCGATCGGCCACGCCACGTTCCGGCTGACCGGCGGCGAGCTGATCGAGTACGTCGACGACGGTCGTGCCACCTTCGAGGCGCACGAGCTGCGGGTCACGGTGGGCGACGGCGGCAAGCAGAAGGTCCTGCTCGACGGGATCACCTTCCCGCTCGCCGAGCGCTCCATGCTGGCGGTCATCGGCCCGGCGGGCGCGGGCAAGTCCACGCTGCTGAACGCGCTGACCGGCAAGCGTCCGGCGAACAGTGGCGGCGTCTACTACGACTTCCGTGACCTGTACGACAACTACGACGAGCTGCGGCACCGCATCGGCCTGGTGCCGCAGGAGTCGGTGACCCACGACCAGCTCACGGCGCGCACGGCGCTCGGCTACGCGGCCGAACTGCGCTTCCCGTCCGACACCGGCGAGGACGAGCGGAACCAGCGGGTCGGCGAGGTGCTCGACGAGCTGTCGATGACGCCGCACGCCAACACCAGGATCGAGCGGCTGTCCGGCGGGCAGAAGAAGCGGGTGAACATCGGCCTCGAGCTGCTGACCAGGCCGACCCTGCTGTTCCTCGACGAGCCGACCTCGCCGCTCGACCCGCACCTCAAGCGCGAGATGTTCCTGCAGATGCGCAAGATGGCCGACCCGCACGGCGCCACCGGCCAGTCGGTCGTCGTCATCACGCACGACGTGGAGTCGAAGCTGCTCGACATGTGCGACCGGATCATCGTGCTCCAGCCCGGCGGCAAGATGGCCTACTTCGGGCCGCCCGCCGACGGGCTGAAGTACTTCGGCAAGGACGACTGGGCGGACGTCTTCCAGCGGTTCGCCGACGAGCCGGCCCGCGACTGGTCGGGCGAGTACCGGAGCTCGACGGACTTCGTGAAGTACGTCGCCACCCCGATCTCGGTGCGCCAGCGGACACCCGAACGGCCGGCGCCCACCGGAGCGTCGCCGAAGCAGCAGCCGCTGCTCAGCCAGATCTCCACCATGGCCCGCCGGTACCGCAAGGTGATGTGGGCGGACCGCGCCTTCCTGTACACCACGCTGCTGATGCCGGTGCTGCTGGGCGTGCTGATCCGCGCGATGCCCGACAAGCTCGGCCTGACCGGCGACGCCCGCCACCCCAACACCAACGCTCTCCAGCTGCTGATGATCCTGGTGATGTCGGCGGTCCTCACCGGGACCGCCCTGTCCATCCGCGAGTTCATCAAGGAACGCGACATCTTCGAACGGGAACGGATGGCGGGCCTGTCGGCCACCGCCTACCTGTTCTCCAAGATCCTGGTGCTCAGCGTGATCTGCGTGCTGCAAGTGCTGCTGATCGTCATGGTCGGCCTCGCGGGGCAGAAGATGCCGTCGAGCGGAGTGGTGATCCCGGGGCCGGCGCTCATCGAGATCTTCATCGCGATGGCCGTGCTCTGCGTGGTGTCCATGCTGCTCGGCCTCGCGGTCTCCACGCTGGTGACCAAGAGCGACCAGACCATGCCCATCCTCGTCGGCATCACCATGGTGCAGGTGGCGCTGTCCGGCGGCATGTTCCCGCTGCAATCCCCGGTGACGTTCGTCTCCATGATCGCGCCGGCCCGCTGGGGCATGGGCGCGCTCGCCGGGACGGTCAACCTGAACGTCATCAACCCGCAGAACCCGCTCCAGCCGTCACCGCCCGACGCGCTGTGGGCGCAAAGCGCCAAGCAGTGGATCATCAACATCGTCGTGCTGCTGCTGATCGGCGTGATCTGGGTGATCATCGCCCGCCTCCGGCTCGCCACGATCGGCCCGCGCAGGCGCAAGCACGGCTCGGCGCCCGCCGGAGCGACCCCGCCCTCCGGGGTCTAGCCCTCCGCGGTCTAGCCCCCGGGGCCGGCGGCGGCACCGGGACAGGCCCGCGACGCGCGTGATCTGCGTCGCGGGCCGCTTTCTCGGGAAGATGCGGGACATCGGCGGTCTTGTAGTAGTTCGTGACGTTTTCCCTCCCGGTCCGCCAGGTCAACCAGAAGGTCATTGTCAGCGCGGTGTTCGTGGCCGCGATGTTCATGAACATCATGGACGGCACCGTGGTCAACGTCGCGCTGCCTACGCTGAGCAGGCACTTCGCCGTGCCGATCGGCTCGGTGAGCGGCGTCGTCACCGCCTACCTGGTGACGCTGGCGGTGGCGATGCCCGCGTCGGGCTGGGTGGGCGACCGCTTCGGCGGCAGGAACGTGCTGCTCGCCGCGATCACCGTGTTCACCGCGGCGTCGGCGCTGTGCGGAGTGGCGCAGTCGCTGCCGGAACTCGTCGCGTTCCGCGCGCTGCAGGGCCTCGGCGGCGGAATGCTCGTCCCCGTCGGTATGACGCTGATCACGAGGGCGTTCCCGCCGGCCGAGCGGATCAAGGCCAACCAGATACTGATCGTGCCGACGCTGCTCGCCCCGGCGCTCGGGCCGGTGATCGGCGGCGCCCTGGTGGACGGCCTGTCCTGGCGCTGGATCTTCTACATCAACCTGCCGGTAGGCGTCGCCGCCATCGTGGTCGGCTTGCTCTTCCTGCCCGCGGGCTCCGAGCACCCGGCCGGCCGGTTCGACGTGCCCGGCTTCCTGCTGGCGGGCGCCGGGTTCCCGCTGTTCATGTACGCGCTGTCGACCGGCGCGACTGACGGCTGGGGATCTGCCGTGGTGCTCGCCACCGGCCTGGCCGGCTTGGCTCTGCTCGCTGTCTTCCTTGTCGTGGAGCGGCGAGCCGCCGAGCCGTTGTTGCGGCTGGGCCTGTACCGCGACGGGCTGTTCCGCATCACCAGCCTCCAGGCCACCGCGGCGTCGGGCGGCTTCCTCGGCACGCTGTTCCTTGTCCCGCTTTTCCTGCAGAACGGCCTCGGCTTCTCCGCGGTCCACTCCGGCCTGTCCACCTTCACCGAGGCGCTCGGCGGCATGACCGGCGTGCAGATCACCACCCGCCTGTACAAGCGGACCGGTCCGCGCCGCCTGATGATCGCCGGCATGAGCGGCGCCATCGCCTCGATCGGCCTGATGGCCCTGGCCGGCCCGTCTGACGCCAACTGGCTGATCCCGCTGCTGATGTACTGCACCGGCTTCTCGTTCGGCTTCGCGATATCCCCCTCGCAGGCCGCCAACATGGCCACGATCACCGCGGCGGAGACCGGGCACGCCTCCACCTTGGTCAACACCTTCAGGCAGGCGGGCGCGGCGGCCGGCGTCGCCCTGCTCGGCACGGTGGTCGCCGCGACCGAAGCGGGCGCGGCCGACCTTGCCGGCTACCGGCTCGCGTTCCTCACCGCTGCCGCCCTGATGGCCGTTGGCCTGGTGTTCTGCTTCTTCGTCGACGACGCGGCGGCCGCACCGACGATGGCGGGCAAGACGACGACGGCGACGCCTCCGGTCCTCCCAGAAGCTGCCTGACCAGGGCACATGGCGCCTGTGTAACCTAATGCCCGTGGTTACTGCTGATGGCGCTGCCCTCTCCCTGTCCCTGACCCGCGCGATGCTCAGCCGCTTCCCGCTGATCGACGGCCACAATGACCTGCCGTGGGAGATCAGGGAGAAGTTCGCGCTTGACCCCGCCGCCGCGGGCCTGACCGGTCGGGTGGCGAACACCCACACCGACATACCGCGCCTGGTGGAGGGCGGTGTCGCCGGCCAGTTCTGGTCGGTCTACGTCCCGTCCTCGCTGGCCGGCGACACCGCGGTAACCGCGGTGTTCGAGCAGGTCGACCTGGTGCACCGGATGATCGCCGCCTACCCGAACCGCTTCCAGCTCGCGCTCACCGCCGACGACGTGGACGCGGCCTTCCAGGCGGGCAAGATCGCCTCGCTGCTCGGCGCCGAGGGCGGCCACTCCATCAACAGCTCGCTCGGCGTGCTCCGCTCCCTGTACGCCCTCGGCGTCCGTTACATGACGCTGACCCACAACGACAACGTCGGCTGGGCCGACTCGGCGACCGATGAGCCCGACTGCGGCGGACTCTCGGCCTTCGGCCGGGAGGTGGTGACCGAGATGCAGCGCCTCGGCATGCTCGTCGACCTGTCGCACGTGGCCGTCACCACGATGAACCAGGCGCTGGACATCGCCACGGCCCCGGTGATCTTCTCCCACTCGAGCGCCAGGGCAATCACCGAGAACCCGCGCAACGTGCCAGACGAGGTTCTGGCCAGGCTCGCGGGCAACGGCGGCGTCTGCATGGTCGCCTTCGTCCCGTTCTTCGTCTCCCAGGCCTGCACCGACTGGTTCAACGGCATGCGCGCCTGCGCGGGGAGCCGCGGCCTCGACCCGGACAACCCGTCGCAGGTCTTCGGCATCCTGCCGGACTGGGAGAAGGACAACCCGCTGCCGCCCGCGACCATCGCCCAGGTGGCGGACCACATCGAGCATGTCCGCGAGGTGGCTGGTGTCGCCAACGTGGGCATCGGCGCCGACTTCGACGGCACCCCGATCCTCCCCGAGGGCCTGCACGACGTCTCCAGGTACCCCGCCCTGTTCGCCGAGCTGCGCGACCGCCGCTGGTCAGAAGCCGACCTGCAGGCCCTGGCCGGCGGCAACATCCTGCGCGCCCTCCGCGGCGCCGAGTCCGCCGCCAACTCCCATTAGGGGGAGGGCGTCCATCTCGGCGTCGCTGACCTTGACCCCGGTGGGGTAGCTGCCGGGGTCGAGCTCGGCGTGGACGGTCAGCCCGGTGCGGGTGGTGGTGGCGGCGATGGACTCGACTACGACTTCGTGGCTGGTCAGGGGCCGGCCGCGCCAGTTCATGGTGATGCAGGAGAACAGGCGGTGCTCGATCTTGTTCCACTTGGAGGTGCCGGGCGGGAAGTGGCAGACGGTGATCTCCAGGCCCGTTTCCAGGGCGAGGGCGGCCAGGCCCGTCTTCCAGGCCCGCGACCGGTAGCCGTTGGCGCCGCCGGCGTCAGCGGTGATCAGCAGCCGCCCGGCGGCGGGGTAGTCCGCCCGGCCGCGGGTGTTCCACCAGCGGCGGATGGTCTCCACGGCGAACGCGGCGGTGTCATGGTCGGTGCCGACGCTGACCCAGCCGGCGTTCGCGGCAAGGTCGTATATGCCGTAGGGGATCGCCTTGCCGTCGCCCTCGGAGGCGAAGTCGTGGTCGCGGACCCGCGCCGGGGAGCCGGCGGGCCGCCACTGGCGGCCGGCGTTGCCGAACTCCCCGACCAGCTCCTTCTTCTTGGCGTCCACGCTGACCACCGGGTCGCCGGCCGCCTGGAACACCGCGGCCTGGCCGTTGATGTAGCGGAACTGGGCGTCCCGGTCCGGGTGCGAGCTTCCCTCGATGACCTTGGCGTTGCCCTGCAGGCTGAACCCCTGCCCGCGCAGCAGGTCTCCGACCGTGCCCGGCGACACCTTGTGACCCTGCGCGGACAGCTCGGCCGCCAGGGTGCGGGTCGACTTGACCGTCCACCGCAGCGGCGAGGCGGGATCGCCGCGCTCTTCCGGCTCGACCAGGGCCAGCAGCGCCGGGACGAGGCCAGGGTCCAGGTCGGCGGACCGCTTGCGCCCGCCGCCCGGACGGCGGGCCCGCCCCGGGGGCAGCGCTTCGCCTTCCAGATCGCTGACGCCCAGCGACACCGTCGCCTCGCGGACGCCGGCGGCCCGGGCCACCATCCGGATCCCCCCGTGCCCCAGCGCCCGCGCCTCGACTCCCAGCAGCAGCCGCCGCTGTCGCTCGTCCAGCTGCGGCAAGATCGACCCGAACTTCGCCGCCAGCATCTCCACCGTGATCATCTTCGGAGCCACGGAACACAGCATGCCAGACCCGGAAACCCACGGGTTATTGTTACGCAGTCCCAAAGACGCGTTCCTGGGTGCGCCGGGCGCCCGGCCAAGCCGGGCCGCCCAGCCGGCCGCGCGGCCGGAAGGGCGGTGGCGTAGTCACTCCAGTACGCTCGCCCTATGGCCGTCCCTGAGACCCCTCCGGTAGCGGGTGCAGAGACCCGTGGTCATGTCGTGATCGCCCCGGACAAGTTCAAGGGGAGCCTGACCGGGGCGGAGGTGGCCGCCCGGGTCGCCGCGGGCCTCAAGCGCGGCGGCTTCGCCGGCGAGACCGTGTGGGTGCCCGTCGCGGACGGCGGCGACGGCACGGTTGACGCGGCCGTGGCCGCCGGGTACCAGCGGGTCGAGGAGCAGGTGACGGGACCCGTCGGCGAGCCGGTGCTTGCGTCCTTCGCGATCCGCGGCGAGACCGCGGTCGTCGAGGCGGCGGCGGCCAACGGGCTCGCACTGCTCCCGCCAGGGACCCTGGCTCCGCTGACCGCGACCACCAGGGGCGTGGGGGAGCTGATCCTGGGGGCCGCGGGAATGGGCGCGAGAAGGATCGTGCTCGGCGTGGGCGGAAGCGCCACCACAGACGGCGGCGCCGGCCTGCTCCAGGCGCTGGGCGCCCGGCTCACCGACGCGTCCGGCCACGAGCTTCCGCCGGGCGGCGCCGCGCTCGGCCGCCTGGCGGCTCTTGACCTCTCCGCGTTGCGCGATCTGGACGGCATCGAGTTCGTGCTTGCCTCGGACGTGGACAACCCGCTGCTCGGCCCGGCAGGCGCTGCCGCGGTCTACGGACCGCAGAAGGGCGCGTCGCCCGCCGACGTGCCACTGCTCGACGCCGCCCTGGAACGCTGGGCCGACGTCGCGGAGGCCGCCGCAGGCGGATACCGGGACGCGCCAGGCGCCGGGGCGGCGGGCGGGCTCGGCTTCGCCGCGCTCGCTTTCCTCGGTGCGCGGATGCGTCCCGGCATCGATTACCTTCTCGACCTGGTGTCTTTCGGCACCCGGCTGCGCGGGGCACGGCTGGTGATCACCGGCGAGGGTTCGCTCGATGCCCAGACGCTGCGCGGCAAGACGCCGGCCGGCGTGGCCCGCGCCGTGGCCGCGCGCGACCCGAGCATCCCGGTGGTCGCGGTGGCGGGCCGCTGCGCGCTGACCAGGGACGAACTGCGCGCCGCGGGGATCGCCGCCGCCTACGCGCTGACCGAGATCGAGCCAGACATGGCCAGGTGCTTCGCCGACGCAGGACCGCTGGTCGAGAGGCTCGGCGAGCGCATCGCCGCCGACTGGCTCACCTGACGGAGCCGGCCGGGCCAGTGGGCCAGCCGGGCCAGCCGAGGCACCGGCGGCCGGCCGGGCAGGGCGGGTGGCCCGCATCGGTGAACCACAGGCCTGCGGCCTCGCTAGACTCGCTGGCGATGACTCCGCCAGATGTTTCTCCGCAGCCCGCGCCCGCGCGCGGGCAGGTCTTCAGGTACGAAGGGTTCGCCACCGACGCCGACCGAGGGCTGCTGACCTGCCGGTACTCGCTCGACGGCCGGGAGTTCACCGAACGGGTGTCGCTCACGCCCGGCCCCGCCTGGGATTCGCCCGCGGCCCGCGCCGCCGCGCGCCTCGTCTACGTGCTCGCGGCCGTCTCCTATTACAAGACGGCCGCGCCGCCGGTGATCGACCTCGGCGACACCGCGCTGACCGGACGCGAGCGGACCTTCCTGCGCGAGTTCTACCTGGCGGGCCTCGGCGAGTACGCCTACCGCAACGGCCTTGACCTCAGCGACCTGCGCATCGAGGCGCGACAAGCACCGGACGTCCCACAGAGCCAGGACAAGGCCACCCAGAGCGGCCTGCGCCCGCTGATCCCCTTCGGCGGCGGCATCGACTCGATCGTGACCGTCGAGGGCATCCGCAAGCGGACCGGCGACATCGTGCTCTTCGTCGTCAGCCGCCCGGGTGACCGGTTCGCGGCGATCGAGCGGCCGGCCGCGGTCAGCGGCCTCCCCGTGCTGCGGGCGGGCAGGGAGATCGACCCGCAGCTGCTGCGCTCCGCCGAACTCGGCTTCCGCAACGGGCACGTGCCGGTGACCGGCATCATCTCGGCGATCGCGGTCCTTGCGGCCGTCCTGGCCGGCCGGGACACGGTGGTGATGTCCAACGAGTGGTCGGCCTCGGTCCCGACGCTCGAGCACGACGGACGCCAGATCAACCACCAGTGGTCCAAGTCGGCGGCCTTCGAGGCCGACTTCCGTGACCTGCTGCGGGCGGAGGGCCTGCCCGGGTACTTCTCCGCGCTCCGCGACCGCACCGAGCTGTGGGTGGGGGAGCGGTTCGCCGCGCTCACCCAGTACCACGCCACCTTCCGCAGCTGTAACCGCGCGTTCCACCTCGACATCAGCCGCCGCCTCGGCCACTGGTGCGGCGAGTGCGACAAGTGCGCGTTTATCGACCTGATCCTCGCCCCCTTCATGTCTCAGGACCAGCTCGCGGCGGTCTTCGCCGCCGACGGCGGCGCCAGCGAGCCGCTCGGCAACCCGGCGCTCAGGCCCAAGTTCGAGGCGCTGCTCGGCGCGGGCACCAAGCCGTTCGAGTGCGTCGGCGAGATCACCGAGTGCCGCGCCGCCGTGGTCCTCGCCGCCAGGCGCGCCGACCGGGCCGCCACCCCGCTGCTCCAGGAACTGGCCGCCGAGATCACCGGCCGTCCCGACGCACCCACCGAGGCGGAGATCGCCGCCATGCGCCGCCCGGTCGGCGCCAGCTTCATCCCCGCGGAGTACTCACTCGAGGACGCATGACCGCCGGGCGGACCACCCTGCGCTGGCCGGACCTGCGAGGGGCCAAGGTCGGCGTCTGGGGCCTCGGCAAGGAGGGCCAGGCGACGGTGCGCAAGCTGCGCAGCCTTGCCATCGCGCCGGTCCTCGTCGATGACAGCCCGAACGAGAGCGGCGTACTCCCCACCGCCGACGGAGGCCTTGACGCCCTTAGGGCCTGCGAGGTGGTCATCAAGACGCCGGGCATCAGCCCCTACCGCCCCGAGGCGGACGAACTGCGCCTGGCGGGGGTGACCCTGGCCGGCGGCCTCGGCCTGTGGGTGAACGAGGCGGACCTGTCCCGCGTCGTCTACGTGACGGGAACGAAGGGCAAGTCCACCACCTCGTCGGTCATCGGCCACCTGCTGCGCGGCCTCGGCCGCAAGGCCATGGTCGGCGGCAACTTCGGCGTCGCGCCGTACGACCCGGAGCAGGCGGGCGACTTCGACTTCTGGGTGATCGAGGTGTCCAGCTACACGGCGGCCGACGTCGCGGTGACCCCGCCGGTCACCGCCGTGACGTCGCTGCACCCCGACCACCTGCCCTGGCACGGCGGTGTCGAGCGGTACTACGCGGACAAGCTGTCGGCCACCGCGCAGCCAGGCGCCGTGCTCACCGTCGCCAACGGCGACAGCGCGCTGCTCCGCGAGCGGGCAGCGCTGCTCGGCCCGAAGGTCGAGTGGGTCAGCGACGCCGACGAGCCAGGCGCCGTCTGGATGGACCGACTTGGCCTGCCGGGCAGGCACAACCGGCGCAACGCGCTGATCGCCCGCCAGGTTCTGCTGGCGCTAGGCATTGCCGGCGCGGACGACGACGAAAGGCTCGCCGCGGCGGCCGACGGCTTCGCGCCGCTGCCCAGCCGGCTGACCCCGGTGGGCACGCTGGACGGCGTCACGTTCATCGACGACTCGCTGTCGACGAACGTGCTGCCGACGCTCGCCGCCCTCGAGTCCTTCCCCGGCTCGCGGGTGGCGCTCATCGTCGGCGGTCAGGACCGCGGCATCGACTACACCCCGCTCGCGCAGAACGTGCGGGGTAGGCAAGAACCGACAATCGTTCTGACGCTGCCCGACAGCGGCCCGCGGATCGCGGCGGCCTTCGCGGAGACGGCAACCACCACGGTGACTCGCCGGGGGGGTTTGGGGGGGTCGCCCCCCCGGGCAAGTACGGTGATTCGCCGGGGGGGTTTGGGGGGGTCGCCCCCGCGGGCAAGCAGGGACCCCGCCTTTTCCGGCGTCATCGAGTGCCAGGACATGGAGGCCGCCGTCGGCGAGGCGTTCCGCTGGGCGCGGCCTGACGGCATCGTGCTGCTGTCGCCTGCCGCACCAAGCTTCGGCCGCTTCCGCGACTACCGGGATCGCGGCGACCAGTTCGCCGCCGCGATGCGGGCGCTGGGCCAGCCCTAGTCCGCCACCGTGATGCCCAGGTGGTGGGCGAGCAGCGGTGCGAGCGTCATCAGCTGCAGCGAGTCGATCCGGACGCCGCGCAGCGCGTCGAATCCTGCCTTGATGCCAGGCGTGCTCGCCGAGCCGAGCGTCGCGCCCCGCAGGTCAACGTCCTGGCAGGTGACACGGGTGAAGTCGACGTTGGCCAGCGTGCTGCCTGAGAACCGCACCCGGACCAGCTTCGCCGAGGCGAAGTCCACGTCGCGCAGCACGCAGTCCTCGAACGTCACGTCGGTCAGCCTGGCGTCGCGGAAGTTGACCGAGTCGAGCTTGCAGCCGCGCAGCAGCACCCGCCGGCCGGCCATGGAGAAGGCCTGCACCCCGGCGAACACGCTGCCGTTGAACCAGACGTCGGTCAGCGACGCCTCCGCCAGTTCCACCGCCACGAACCGGGTGTCGCCGAACCACACGTCCGAAAGCCGCGCCCGGCGCAGCCGCCCGCCCTCGAAGGCGGCGCCGGTGAACGCCGACTCGGCGAACCGCGCCCCGGAGGCGTCGGCGTCGGAGAACGCGTAGCGGGAGAATAGCAGCCGGTCGTAGTCACCCTCGGGTTCGAGTTCTTCCGCCTCGTCGAAGGGCTCAAGTTCCTTGCCGAACGGCAAGTCGCCGACATCGCGTGGTGACTTCACGTTTCCATTCCTAAACTAAACGTCATGACTGAGTTCCGTGCGCCTGAAGTGAATGACTTCAACGGCCAGATCATCGCTGAGTTCCGTGCCAACGGCGGCCGGGGTCGGCGGACCGTTCCAGGGGTCGGACATCCTTCTGCTGCACCATACCGGGGCACGCAGCGGACGGCAGCGGGTCTGCAGGCAGCAGCAGCGCAGGCCCGCGTTCGCGCAGTACGAGTAGAAGGCGGCGCCGCGCAGGATCCCGGTGGTCGTGCTCGAGCCAGTAAATTGACTTAAGTCGTAAAAAAAGGTCCTATATCGCTTATCGCTCCATCGACGCAGCGGGAGGTCGCCCCTATGGGCCCAGCCGAGCCTGAGGTTTCCACCACGTCCGGCAGGGTCCGGGGCCGCGTTGAGCACGGGAACGCGGTCTTCCGCGGCATCCCGTTCGCGAAGCCGCCGCTTGGCGAGGGCCGGTTCCTGGCGCCGGAACCGACGGAACGCTGGGACGGGGTGCGCGATGCGGCGGCGTTCGGCCCGCAGGCGCCGCAGGCCGCCTTCCCCGGCACACCGGAGCCGCCGCCGGACGAGACGGGCGAGTGGCTGACGGTCAACGTGTGGACGCCGGACACCGAGGCGCGGACGCTGCCCGTCATGGTCTGGATCCACGGCGGCGCGTACCTGTTCGGCTCGGGCGCCAGCTACGAAGGCGCGCCATTCGCGGCCGGCGGCGCGGTCTTCGTCTCCTGCAACTACCGGCTCGGCGTCGAGGGCTTCGCGCACATCGAGGGCGCGCCCGCCAACCGCGGCCTGCTCGACGCCGTCGCGGCACTGCGCTGGGTCAGGGACAACATCGAGCAGTTCGGCGGCGACCCGGCCAACGTCACGGTCTTCGGCGAGTCGGCGGGCGCGGGCGTGATCGCCGCGCTGCTCGCGATGCCCGCCGCCGCCGGCCTGTTCCGTCGTGCCATCGCCCAGTCGGTGCCTGGCACGTTCTTCACGCCGGAGCTCGCCGCCGCGGTCACCGAATCGATCGCCGCCGTGGCCGGCCTGCCGCCGACGCACGAGGCGCTCACCAAGGCCGACCCGATGCGCCTCGTCGCGGCCCAGGCGAGCGTGACGGCGCGAATGCAGGAGTACACCGAGTGGGGCGCGCTGCGGATCACCGACACCCCGTTCTCCCCTGTCGTCGACGGTGAGGTGCTGCCACGGACTCCCTGGCGGGCCCTGGTGTCCGGCGCGGCCCGCGACGTGGAACTGCTCACCGGCCATAACAGGGACGAGTACCGGCTGTTCATCGCGGCATCCGGGCGTCTCGGCAAGATCACCGAGTCCGAGTTGAACACGGTGCTCGACTACTTCGCGCCCGCGCCTGATGGCCCGGCCGGGTACCGGAAGGCCTATCCCGACCTGGACGCGGGCGGCCTGTTCGAGGTGGTCTTCTCCGACTGGCTGTTCCGCATGCCGACGCTGCACCTGGCGCAGGCGCACGCCGCCGCCGGCGGCACCACGCGCCTGTACGAGCTGACGGCGCAGGCGCCGGGCGGCCCGTACGGCGCCTGCCACGCGCTCGACATACCGCTGCTGTTCGGCGCCCGCAGCGAGGGCATCGGCCCGATGCTGACTGGTGCGGAGCCGCCCGCGCAGTTCATCGCGCTCGGCGCCCTGATGCGCGGCGAGTGGCTGGCCTTCGCCGCCTCCGGCGACCCCGGCTGGCCGCTTTACGGCACCGAGCACCGGGCGACGCGGGTCTACGACCTGCAGCCGGACGTCGCGTCCTACCCCGAGGAGACCTCGATGCGACTGTGGGAGCGGCACATGTTCGACGCGCTCGAGCTGCCCTGAGGCTCCAGTGCTCCGCTCGCTGACCTCGCTCAGCTGGCCGCTAGCCGCTCAAGCGCGCCGCGAACCACCTTCGGATCGGTGGTCTGCCAGAACGGCGGCAGCGACGCCCGCAGGTACTCCCCGTACCGCTTGGTGACGAGCCGGGAATCGAGCACGGCGACGACGCCGCGGTCGTCCATGGACCGCAGCAGCCGTCCGGCCCCCTGAGCTAGCAGCAGGGCGGCGTGGTTCGCCGACACCTCCATGAACCCGGACCCGCCGCGTGCGTCCGCCGCCCTGGTGCGGGCCGAGGCGAGCGGGTCGTCCGGCCGTGGGAACGGGATCCTGTCGATGACCACGAGCCGCAGCGACGGCCCGGGCACGTCCACTCCCTGCCACAGCGACAGCGTGCCGAACAGGCAGGTCGGCTCGTCCGCCGCGAACTCCTTCACCAGCTGCATGGTGGAGTCATCGCCCTGGCACAGCACGGGGAACGGCAGGCACTCGCGCATCGCGGCGGCCGCGGCCCGCGCGCCGCGCATCGAGGAGAACAGCCCGAGCGTCCGGCCGCCCGCCGCCTTGATCAGCTCCCAGAGCTCGTCCATGTACTCGGGGGGCAGTCCGTCGCGCGACGGCGGTGGCAGGTGCTTGGCCACGTAGAGGATGCCGCTGCGCCCGTGCGCGAACGGCGAGCCCACGTCGATCCCTGTCCACTCGTGTCCCATGGCGTCGGCGTCGAGGCCCCACTGCCGGGCGAGCGGCGTGAACGAACCGCCGAGGGTGAGCGTGGCCGAGGTGAGCACGACGGTCTTGTCTGCGAACAGGTGCTCGGCCAGGACCTCGCCCACCTCGAGCGGCGCGACGTGCAGCGAAGCCGGCCTGGTGCTCTCCGACCAGTCCTCGGGCCGCTCCAGCCAGACGACCTCCTCGCGCTCGGCGATGGGCTGGTCGAAGGCGCTGATCATCCGGTCCGCGACCACCCCGATCTCCTCGAGGCTGACGAGCGCGGTCTGCGCCGCGGTGACCTCGGCGGGGTCAGCGCTCTCGTCCTTGGTGCCCGCGATCTTGCGCACCTGCGCCGCGCAGGCCATGGCGGCGTCGCGCAGCGCCGCGAGCGTCGCGCCTAGCCCCAGGTCGAGCTGGTCCATCCGGCCGGCCGGCATGGTGGCGAGCAGCGGGGTCAGCGCGTTGCCCGCCTCGGACAGCCGGGCGATCTCCCCGTCGTCTGCGAGCTTGCCTGTCCGCCGCACCGCGAAGTCGATGGCGTACCCGGACAGCTCGCCGGTGGCGACCGAGGTGACCCGGTCGACGAGCTCGTGCGCCTCGTCGACGATGACGACCCGGTGCTCGGGCAGGATGCCGCCCTCGCCGAGGGTGTCGATGGCGAGCAGCGCGTGGTTGGTCACGATGACGTCGGCCTCGGCGGCCATCCGCCTGGCACGCTCGGAGAAGCACTGGACGCCGAACGGGCAGCGTCCGGGGCCGAGGCACTCGCGCGCCGTCACGGAGACCTGCCGCCACGCCTGGTCGGGCACCCCGGGGACCATCTCGTCCCTGTCACCGGTGCTCGTGGCGGCCGCCCACTGGTGCAGCCGCTTGATATGCGCGCCGAGCTGGCTGGTCTGTGCCTGACCGCCGAGGGCGTCGAACAGCGAATCCTGCTCGTCTTCCGGACCGTTGCGCAGCTTGTTGAGGCACAGGTAGTTGTTGCGCCCCTTGAGTATGGCGAACTCGGGTGTGCGGCCGAGCGGCTCGCGCAGCGCGGCGGCGAGGGTGGGCAGGTCACGGTCCACCAGCTGGCGCTGCAGCGCGATCGTGGCCGTGGACACGACCACCGGTCCCCGCCTGTCGGCGGCGAGCTGCATGGCGGGCACCAGGTAGGCGAGCGACTTGCCCGTCCCGGTTCCTGCCTGCACGGCGAGGTGGGTCCCGTCGTTCACGGAGTCCCAGACGGCCCTGGCCATCACCGTCTGGCCGGACCGCTCCGCGCCGCCGATGGCGCCGACCGCGGTGGCGAGTAGCTCCGCGACCGGAGAATCCGGCTCGGAAGAGGTGGGGAGGTTTGCCTCGGAAGCGCTGGCCACGAGCCAAGACGCTACCCTATGCCAGTGTCAATTTACGCCCTGGACGACGACGAGCCGGAGATCGACGAATCCGCCTATGTCGCTCCTGATGCCGTTGTTATCGGACGAGTCACGATCGGCCCCGAGGCCTCGGTGTGGCCGGGCGCGGTGCTGCGCGGCGACCACGGCTACATCTCGGTAGGCGCCCGCACGTCGGTGCAGGACGGGACCATCGTGCACTGCACCGCGCAATGGCCGACCATCATCGGCGAGGACTGCGTGGTCGGCCACAACGCCCACCTGGAGGGCTGCGTGGTCGAGCCCCGGTGCCTGATCGGCTCGGGCTCGGTGACGCTCAACCGCGTGGTCGTCGGCACGGGCTCAATCGTCGCCGCGGGGGCCGTGGTCTCCGAGGGCTTTGTCGTGCCGCCGGGCTCGCTCGTGGCGGGCGTCCCCGCCACGATCAAGCGCTCGGACGTGGATCCCAACTGGACCGAGCGCGCCGTCCAGAACTACATAGAGACGGCGCGCCACCACCGCTCCGGCCTGCGCCGGATCGGCTAGACGACCTTCAACTCGTCAGGCACTTCGTCAGGCTCGGCATGGCTGAGCGCCGGTGCCGCCGCGTCCGTGGGACGCAGAAGGCTTACCTCCTCGACCGCGGACTGCCCGGGCACCAGGAGTCGCTCGAGCGCCGCGAGTTCCGCCGGCCGCAGCTCGGCGAGCCGCCGCAGCAGCCGGATCAGCACCCTGTCGGCGAGCTCGTCGTAGTCAGGCACACTGGAGTACTCCGCCGAGAGCACGCCGCTATCCGCCGCAGCCGACTGGCTGATCCTGGCGGCAGGCGGCGCCGACAGGCTGATCCGGTAGGTGCGCTTGCCACGCACCTCACGGCTGATGAGGCCGTCACGCTCCATGCCGGAAAGCAGCTGCGCGAAGGCCACGCTCGACCCCGGATAGCCGACTGCCTTTGCCAGCTCGGTGCTGGCCATTCCCGTCCGGTCCGAGATCTCGGCGACAAGCGCGAGATGCGCGATGATCCGGTCTCTTGTGCCGACGGCGCGCCGTCTGACGGCCGTACGCTCGCGAGCGGCACGCGCCGCCCTTGGCACTGCGGTTGCTTCCCCCACCCAAGCTCTCCCTACCCGATCCCTCACGACGGCACCCACCTGCCGCCATGATGATAGTAAGGCTTGACCTGCCATTATTTGAGTGGGAATGACGGTCTCGCGAGCTGAGAAAAAACGAACGGCCAAAGGGCTCACAAGAGCGTGAACGTTATCATTCCGAGCTTGTGATGATAGACGCAGCGGGTAGGAGATTCGCAAGCCGGCAACCGCCGGCCGCCGCGCCCGACCGCCTGGCCTGATCGCCGGACGGTGATGGCACGGTTACAGTTGATATCCGGGCGGGCGTCCCCCCGCACCCCCGGCTGCGCGCCAGCTGGCAGACAGCGCCGATGGGATCGGCCGCGCGGAAAGGCATAGCGGGACGGACAGAAGGGTGCCGTGGACGTCGACGTCAGCCTCGACTACGTGCTCACGCTGTTCGCGGCGCTGCTGATCGGCCTCGGGTTCGTGCTGCAGCAGAACGCCGCGCAGGCGGAGCCCGACTCGCGGTTCTTGTCGTTGCGCCTGATACTCGACCTGCTGCGGAGGCCACGCTGGCTCGCGGGCATCGCGAGCATGATCGCCGGGCAGGTGCTCGCCGCCTGGTCGATCGGCAAGCTGTCGCTCGGCTTCGTGGAGCCGCTGCTCACCACCAACCTCGTGTTCGCCCTCGTGCTCGCCGTGCCCATCGCCAAGGCCAAGCTCAGGTTCTGGGAGATCTTCGGCGCGGTGGTGCTGTGCACCGGGGTGGCGCTGCTGTCGGCGTCACGGTCGGCCAAGCCGATCGGCCTGTCCTTCGGCTCGGTATCGCACTGGCCGGCTGCGGCGGTGATCGCCGGCATCGCGTTCCTCGCCGTCCAGGCCGGGCGGGGGCACCCCGGCCGGACCCGGGCCATGCTCACCGGCACGGCCGCCGGCCTGGTCTTCGGCGTCCAGGACGCGCTCACCAGGCAGACGCTGCAGGTCCTTGAGTCGAACGGCGCGGGCGCGATGTTCCACACCTGGGCCCCCTACGCGCTTGTCGGCGCCGGCGCCATCGGCATCTGGCTGATGCAGAGCGCGTTCAGCGCCGGCCCGCTGCCGCAATCACTCCCCGCCATCTCGGCGGGGGAGCCGGTCGTCGGGCTGCTCCTCGGCGTGCTCGTGTTCGGCGACCGGATCCAGATCACCCCCGGCGAACTCGCGCTCCAGGCGGCGGGCATCGCCGCGCTCATCGCCGGCGTGATCATCGTCGGCCGCGCACCCGCGCTTTCCCAGCTCCGCGCCTGGACCCCGCCAAGCCTCCCGCACGTCCCCATCGTCCCGCATGTGCCTCGCGTCCCGCACGTGCCCCATGTCCCGCGGAACCTGGCCACCTTCCCCGGCCGCCCGAAGCATCCTGCGAAGCCGCCGAGACCGCGTACCGACCACATCACGCACGTCAACGGCAAGGCCCCAGCCCCGCAAGACCCCGCGACCAACTCGGCCGATCCCGATCCCGCGGCCACCTCCCGTCGCTCCGCCGATGCCGGCAGCACCACCCTGCCCGGTGACGCCGGCTACCCCGACAGCGACGCCGGCCATCCCGACGGCCGCGCCGGCTACCCCGACGGCGACGTCGGCTACCCCGACGGCCGCGCTACCTACCCCGAGGGCGGCCCTGCCTCTTCCGGCGAGCCCGCTGCCCCCTCTGGCGAGCCCGCGGACACCTTCCGCCCCGACGCCCTCGCCTTACTCGCCCGCCTCACCGCAGCCCGCGCAGTGGGGCAGGCCGCAGCGGGGAGGTCAGCCGACCTTGCGCGGAGCGCGGGCGGTCCAGGAGCCTGACGTCGCCGCCCGGCTGCCCCGGTTGACGAACCGCTCCAGCGCCGGGCCGAGGCCCGCCTCGTCGTTGAGCAGCTTCCTGATCGTCATGATCATCGTGGGCAGCGCCCAGAAGTCGCCGCACACCCACAGGACAGCCGCGCCGATCTGCTGGTCGGCGAACGACGGCAGGGTCACCCCGGGCACGTGGTCGTAGGGCGCGTAGATGGAGTGTGTCGCGAAGATCGACAGCGTCATCGCAATGAAGATCATCACGACGTTGGTGGCGAGCAGTGCGGCAACCCGCCCGAGTATCGGCATCCGGGACCTGAACGGCGGCGACGGAATGAACTGCAGCCAGAACAGCACGCCGGTCGCGAAGAACGTCCCGTGCTCGAGCCAGATGTGCACCGCGGAGTTGTTCGCCGCCAGGTCGAACGCGGCGGGGATGTGCCACACGATCATCGCGAGGTTGAACAGCACCACCGCGACGACCGGCCCGCTGACGAACCGGAACAGCGCGCGCAGCGGCCGCGACCAGTCGTCCGCCAGCATCGACCGCGTAACCGCCTTCCCCGACCGTCCGGGGAGCGCGTCGAGCAGCGGCTGCCCCGGCGCGCCCGCGACGACGAGCGACGGCGCTGCGAACATCAGCAGCAGGTGCTGAACCATGTGCACCGTGAAGTACGAGTCGGCCCAGTAGTCGATCGGCGACACGACGGCGAGCAGCAGCACGAGCAGCCCGGAGTAGAACCAGAGTGACCGGACGCGCCGCTCCCTGGTGCGCTCCGGCCGTGACCGCTCGGCCAGCCGGAACAGCCCGATCTCGTGCCAGGCGACCACGACGGCGACGACCACGATAAACGGGTCGAACGCCCAGTTGTCCAGGATGTAGTGCATGCGGACCCGACCTAACTGGAGGAGCCGTACTGAACCGGCACGCTGATCGTCTGTACCTTCGACCACACGGTCGCCTTGGGCTTGAGTCGCCACACGGTCACCGTGGCGCCCGACACGGCGAACGCGTCCGTCGCGCCGCCCGGTCCCGAAGCGAGCACGCGGGTCCCTGACGGCACCCGCGGCAGCAGTGTCCACTGCGCGGCCCCCTTGGCCGCGGCGCCCGGCGCGTCGACACGGACTCGAGGATCGGGCTGGCAGGGCTCGGGCCCGAGTTCATGCCAGGCATGCGGTCACCCTACCGAGGGGGAATGCGCACTACCAGGGCGTTACGGGCAACATGAGCAGAATGTCATCCGGGGAGGGTTGACTGCTCCTCGCGACCGCGGAGCCCCCAGATCGCCGCGCTGAACACGGTGATGCAGAACAGCAGGAACGTCACGATGTGCACGCCGGTGCAGTACTCGCAGATGCTGCCGATCTGGTACAGCTCGGCGTAGATCAGGTACATCACGAAGCCCATGCCCACGACCATGGACGCCAGCCTGACCAGATGCACCTCGCGGCGCTTCATGCGCCATGCCCACGGGGAGAACAGCGGCACAGCGGCCACGTAGAAGGCCAGGCCGAGGATCGCCACGGGGATGACGCCGAAGACCATCGACTGCGGGCTGGTGATGACGGCGGTGCAGCCGCCGCCCGTGGTAGAGCAGCCGGCCAGGTGTGAGCCATGGAAGTGCGCCCACGTCTCGTACGAGGAGATCCCCAGGCCAATGATGGCCAGCACGAAGGAGACGACCTGGAGCCACGTCGGCTGGCCGACAGGACGGGCCGGCGCAGCCTCGATCAGGGCGTCCGCTGGCTCGTCGGGATCGAAGGCCTCGACGGTCGGCCTGATCACCGGGCGGCTGTTCGGCGTGGCCTTGACGGCCGCCATCGTCCGGGCGGACCTGGAAGGCGAGCCGGACCCAGGCCGCCCCGTCGAGCGCGCCTTAGAGTTTGCCATCGGGGATGTCTCCAGTGAGATCGGGCACTACAAGCAGTCGCCGCCAGCCTAACTGGCAGCCCTGGGGGCCGCCAGTAGCGGCCTACTTGGCGAGGTTGGCTTCCAGCTTCTGGATGGCCGGGGTGCAGGCGCTGGCCGGCTGGTTGTTCGTGAGCACGCAGGTCGCCGCGGTCAGGTAGTTCGCGTTGCCGACAAGTGCCTTGCCGAGCGACGAGGTCGGGTTGCTCATCGCCGCGGCCACCTGCGCCCAGGTCTTGCCCGTCATCATGCTCGGCGACAGCGGCAAGAGGTTGCCGACCTCGGCGTACTTGTTGCCCAGGTCGATGAACGGGATCGCGCCACCCGGGTCGTAGGTCGTGGCGAGCGTCTGCTGAGCCGCGGTCGGGGTCTGCAGCGTGATGTTGCTCTCTGCGCCGAACTCCTCGACCGGGGTGAAGGTGATGTACTTGCTGGTGTACTTGGAACCGACGAACGTGAACGTGGGCGTGTTCGGGTAGACGTCCGAGCCTGACGAGTGCGCCGTCTTCAACCCGGTGAAGGTGCCGAACCGGCTGAACGCGTTGACCATCGCCCACCGCTCGGCCGCGCAGTACGGGCAGTACTCGCCGCCGATGTACAGCACCTCTGGCTTGCCGTTCGAGGTGAGCGGCGTGCCGTTGACGGTCGCCATGTACGAGCCGAGGTTGCTCGACACGGTCTTGACGTCGGCGGCCGTATGGGCAGAGGCGAAGATCCCCTTGCTGACACCGCCGTCCGCCACCTTGTCGGTGACGCTGACGGGGATGTTGGTGACCTGATTGGTCACCGAGGTGAGCGCGGCGCCCGTCGGGGCACTGGCCGACGCACCGCCGCCGCTGTTCAGCTTCACGAGCACGAAGGCGACGACCACGATGGCGACGGCCAGGATGGACCCGCCTGCCAGGTAGATCCGCTTGCGCTGCTCGGCGCGGCGCGCCGCCTCACGCTGCGCGGCGACGCGCGCGCGCCTGTCGACGTCTTGCTTGGTCCTGCTCGCTTTGCCCATGGCAACAATCGTAGGGGGATTTGCGAGGGATATGGCCGCGTTCAAGCTGAGAGAAACCTCTGGTTGAGCTGAACGTTCAGTGACGCCCAGTTAAATCTTGGCCTGCAGCGAGCGGACGGTCGCGGTGCACGCGGTGGCTGGCTTGTTCCCGGTCATCTCGCAGAGCGCGGCGGTCGCGTAGTTGGCCGTTCCGAGCACCGCTTTCGCGACGGGACTGGACGGATCGTGCAGGTCGGCGGCGATCTGCGCCCAGCTCAGGTCCTTGAGCAGGTTCGGGTCGTAGGACGCGCCGACGCTGGTGAACTTGTTGCCGTAGTCGATGAACGGGATCGCGCCCTGGTTCGCCGCGTCGTACTTGGTGATGAGCGCCTGCTGCTCCGCGGTGAGGTTCATCAGCGTGGTGTAACCGCCGGTGGACGGGTCGGGGATGTTGGTGTATTCCTCGACGGGAGTGAACGCCAGGTAACTGCTCGTGTAGGTGGACTTGTAGAACGTCCAGGTCGGGGTGTTCGGGTAGGGCTCCGCGTCGCCCGCCCCGTTGTGCGCCGCCGAGCGGATGGTGCTGAGCCCGCTGAACGTGCCGAACCGGCTAAGCGCGACGATCATCGCCCAGCGTTCCGCCGCGCAGTAGGGGCAGTACTCGGCGCCGATGTAGAGCATCTCCGGCTTGCCGCCGCTGCTCAGCGGGTCCCCGGTGATGCGGGTCGGCAGCGAGTTCACCCCTTGCCCCGGGCCCACCTGGTCAAGCGTCGCCGCTGGCACCGAGGTGACCTGGCTGGTCACCGCAGCGAGCGCGGTCCCTGTCGGGCCCGGCGTCGCGGTCCCCGACGAACTCGGCGAGCCGCCGCCGCCATTGGCCAAGACCAGCCCGAGCACCACGCCCACGACCACCACGACCGCGCCGCCGGCCAGCAGGAGCCGGTTCCGCCGTTGTGCGCGCTGTTCCGCCGCCCGCTGCGCCGCGATCCGCGCCCGCCGGTCATCGCCCTTTCCCGGTGCGCCCGATGAGCCCGGTGAGCCCGCCTTCGCCATCCCCACCCCCGAAGTCACTGCGTGCGACCATCTGGTCTCGCAGTGTATCGAAGTCGGAGCGATTACTTGCGGGCGAAATGGCGCCGGCCCCCACGGCTGGAGTGAGGGGGGAAGCCATGGGGGCCGGCTGTCACGGCAGGGCACGAGGGGGGTGTGCCCTCACCGATCCGGGCAAGCGGCGAGGGACGCCATGCACCGGACCGTGGCGACCACCGGGCTGGCTGCGTGTGCTCGGCCGGCTCACCACTCGCATAGTGATAGTCGCCCCGGCTAGAGGCGATCTGGATATTTTCTAGATGCCCGTCCATCCAGGGCGGTAATCTCCCTGCCTGTACCACTTGGTTGCGCGGCGTGATGGCACGCGGGGTGCGCGCTCCCGGGTGAATGGGTGCGAAGGGGGCGGCTGGCAGTGGTGCCGCTGCGAGTGGGGGTGCTCGGACCGGTCACGGTCTGGCGCGAAGGTAGTGAGGTGGCTGCCGGCCAGCCCAGGCAGCTCGCCGTGCTTGGCGTGCTCGCGAGCCGCGCCAACCGGGTGGTGTCGCGCGGCGAACTGGTCGACGCGGTGTGGGGTGACAACACGCCTGCCAGCGCCGAGGGCGGCGTGTACACCTACGTGGCCGGGCTGCGCCGGGTACTTGAGCCGGACCGGGCGCCCCGTGCCAGGTCTCGCGTGCTCGTCTCGTCGTCCGGCGGCTACACGCTGCGGATCGGCCCGAGCTCACTGGACGCGAGCGAATTCGAGGAGTGCCTGATCCGGGCACGCGGGCTGCGCGCGGCGGGCGACGCGGCAGAGGCGGCGAGCACGCTCGATGCCGCGCTCTCGCTGTGGCGCGGCCAGCCGTTCACCGGGGTGCCCGGGCCGTTCGCCGAGGCGGAGCGGCGACGGCTGACCGAGCTGCGGACGGCCGCAGTGGAGGTGCGGGCCAACCTGATGCTCGACCAGGGGCACGCCGCGGCGGCGATCCCCGAGCTGACGGCGCTGGTGGCGGAGCATCCCCTGCGCGAGCGGGCACACGGGCTGCTCATGATCGCGCTGTACCAGTGCGGGCGCCAGGCCGAGGCGCTCGGCGTCTTCCGCGATGTCAGGGAACGGCTCGCCGAGGATCTCGGCATCGACCCAGGGGTCGAGCTGACCAGCATTCACCAGCGGCTGCTCGCGATGGACCCTGCGCTCAGCGGCCCGGCCCCGGCTGACCGCACCGGCGCCCGTCAGGCAGACGGTGCCTCGGCCCGGCCGCCGACGGACCAGGCACCGGAGGCAGGACCCACGACCAAGCCAGCCAAGATGCCTGACGGGACGCCAGAGCAGTCACCCGAGGCCGGCCGTGTCGCGGCGAGGCAGGAGGCGGACCCGGGCGCGGACGCGCCGTCAGGTCCCGGTGGAGTGCCGAGCCCTGCCCAGGTGCCGCCGGAGCCTGCCGGGTTCGCCGGGCGGGTACCCGAGCTGCGCTGGCTTGAGGGGCTGCTCCCCGAGCAGACGGGGGCGGAAGGGACGCCGATCGCACTGATCACCGGCACTGCGGGCGTCGGCAAGACGACCCTGGCGATCCGGTTCGCGCGGCAGGTGGCGTCCAGCTTCCCCGACGGCCAGTTGTACGTGAACCTGCGCGGGTTCGACCCGGCGAGCGCGCCGGTATCACCGGCCTCCGCGCTCCAGTGGTTCTTCGACGCGCTCGGCGTGCCGCCGCGGCACGTCCCTTCGGCGCTTGACGCGCAGAGCGCGCTGCTGCGCAGCCTGCTCTGCGGCAGACGGATGATGCTGCTGCTCGACAACGCGCACGACGCGAGCCAGGTGCGGCCGCTGCTGCCCGGCAGTCCCGGCTGCATGGTCATCGTGACGAGCAGGTCGCAGCTGACCGGCCTCGTGGTGACGGAGGGCGCGTGGCCGCTGTCGCTTGACGTGCTCGGCGCGGACGAGGCCGCGGAACTGCTCGCCAAGCGGCTCGGTCCTGAGCGGGTGACAGCCGAGCCCCACGCGGTGGTGGAACTGGTGGCTCAGTCCGCGGGTCTGCCGCTCGCGCTGAGCGTCGCCTGCGCGCGCGCCGTGACCAGGGCAGGCGGACGGCTCGCCGACCTGGCCGCCGAGCTCGCCGACGCGCGAGACAGGCTCGACGTGCTGCGGACCGGTGAGGTCACCACGGACCTGCGGGCGGTCTTCTCCTGGTCGGTGGACAAGCTGAGCGAGGAAGCCGCCTCGGCATTCCGGCTCATCGGCCTGCACCCGGGACCGGACATCTCGGCCGCCGCGGCCGCGTCGCTCGCCGGGACGACGCCGGCCAAGGCCCGCGCCGCGCTCGCCGAGCTGACCAGGGCCTCGCTGCTCACGGAGGACGCGGCAGGCCGGTTCGGCTGCCATGACCTGCTGCGCGCATACGCGGCAGAACAGGCGGCCGCTACGCTGACCGATGCCGAGCGCGACCTCGCCAGACGCCGGATCCTGGACCACTACCTGCGGACAGCGCAGGGGGCCGCCGTCCGGCTGTACCCGGGGCGCGGCCTACTGGTGCTCTCTGACCAGCCGGACGGCGTGGCCGCCGAGGAATTCGACGGCGATGGCGCCTACGACGCCGCGCTCGCCTGGTTTACCGCCGAGAACCGGGTACTGCACAACGTGATCAAGATGGCCGCGGCCCACGGCGAGGACGAGCACTGCTGGAAGCTCGCCTGGTGCTGGGCGCCGCTGCTCAAGCGGCGCGGTCGGCTGAACGCGGTGCTCACGGTGCAGCGCATCGCCCTGGACGCCGCGGACCGGCTCGGCGACACAAACGCGCTCGCTCACGTGCACTACGACCTCGGCCACGTTAGCCTGCGGCTCTGCGCGTACGCCGCGGCCGAGGCGCACCTGCGGCGGGCGCTCGAGCTGTTCACCGGGATCGACGACCCGGTGGGCATCGGGCAGGTGCGGCAAGGCCTCGGCCTTCTCCTGCACCAGCAGGAGAAGTACGCCGAGGCGCTCATGCACGGCCTTGAGGCGCTGAAGCTGCGCCGGGCGTACGCCGACCGGGCGGCGGTCGCCTACTCGGAAAACCTGGTCGGCTGGATCCAGGCTCACCTGGGCCAGCACGAGGCGGCGCTGCGGCGCTGCCGCGTGGCGCTCGACCTGCACCGGCAGTCGGGCAGCAGGACGGGCGCCGCCGACACGCTCGACAGCATCGGCTACATCCACGGCAAGCTCGGCGACCACCGGCAGGCGGTCGCCTGCTACGAACAGGCGCATGAGCTGTACCGGGTGATCGGGGACTCCGAGGGCGAGGCGCGATCGCTGCTGTACCTCGGCGACATCCAGATCGAGGCGGGCGAAACGGAGGCGGCCCGCGGCAACTGGGAGCGGGCACTGTCGCTGCTCGCGCAGATTCCCGGCGCCGACACGAGCGGGGCGGCCGGCCGGGTCAGCCGGCTCGAGCCGGACGCCGCGGCCTGCGGCGGAGCCGACACAAATGCGGAAAACGTGCCAGAGAGCTGGAATGATCGGCCACGGACAGGTGCTGTAAAGTGACATCGCCCGTCAGTTAAGTAACGTGGGGAAAACGTGGGGAAGAGGTGCTGACGCTGGACACGCTCAACCGTGCCTTGCTGCTTGAGAACATTCACCCGGACGCGACGGCTCGACTGACGAAGGCTGGCTACCAAGTAGAGACGATGACACGCGCCCTCGGCGAGGGCGAGCTCATCGAGAAGCTCCAGGGTGTCAGCCTGCTGGGCATCAGGTCCCAGACCCAGGTCACAGAGCGCGTGCTGAAGTCCGCGCCCGACCTGCTGGCCGTTGGCGCCTTCTGCATCGGCACGAATCAGGTGGACCTGGCCACCGCCGCCAAGCGCGGCGTGGCGGTGTTCAACGCGCCGTTCTCGAACACCCGCTCCGTGGTGGAGCTGGCGATCGCCGAGATCATCTCGCTCGCCAGGCGGCTGCCGGAGAAGAACGTGAAGATGCACCAGGGCGTGTGGGACAAGTCCGCCAAGGGCGCCCACGAGGTCCGCGGTCGCAAGCTTGGCATCATCGGCTACGGCAACATCGGCACCCAGCTGAGCGTCATCGCCGAGTCCCTCGGCATGTCGGTGTACTTCTACGACATCGCCGACAAGCTGGCGATCGGTAACGCGCGCCGCTGCTCCACGCTGAACGAGCTGCTCGAGTCGGTGGAGACCGTCACCATCCACGTGGACGGCCGTCCAGGCAACCACGGGTTCTTCGGCGAGGAAGAGTTCTCCCGGATGAACCCGAGGTCGCTGTTCCTCAACCTGTCCCGCGGCTTCGTGGTCGACCACGCCGCCCTGCGCAGGCAGATCGAGTCGGGGCACATCGCGGGCGCGGCGATCGACGTCTTCCCGAAGGAGCCGAAGGCGAACGGCGAGGAGTTCGTCTCCGAGCTGCGCGGCCTGCCCAACGTCATCCTGACCCCGCACATCGGTGGCTCGACAGAAGAGGCGCAGCAGGACATCGGCGAGTTCGTGTCGGGCAAGCTCGTCGACTTCGCCGAGGGCGGCGCCACGGCGATGTCCGTCAACCTGCCCGGCGTCGCGCTGCCCGCGGTCCCGGGCACGCACCGCCTCATCCACCTGCACAAGAACGTGCCCGGTGTGCTCGCGTCGATCAACCGGGTGCTCGCCGACCACGGCGTCAACGTCGAGGGCCAGCTGCTGCGCACCCGCGACGAGCTCGGCTACGTGATCACCGACATCGGCACCCAGTACAGCGACGAGGTGCTCGACGAGCTGCGCGCGATGGACGTCACCATCCGCCTGCGCACCATCGAGTGGGAGTAAGAAACCCGTTATCCAGAACGGGTTCGTGTTCCACGCCACGGCATATTCCGTACGCCCCCGGTAGCCGACGTCGCAGTTCACCGGCAGACTACGGGGAACGATGTGCGAATAGCCGGAAAGCGCGTCGGCCTGAGCTGGAGATCTTCCCAGCTCAGGCCGGTATTTGAGCCATTTAATCCTGATCGGAAACCGTTTGCGGTGCGACCGCGATTACGCTCCGGCAAGCAGTGGCGGCAGTGAAGAAGCTACCGTTCGTTCCGAATAGTGCATTTCCGCGGCCGCGACGAGAGCGCTGAACAGCCGCGGGTCATCGCCCTGCTCGGGATGCCACTGCACGCCGACGAGGAACTCGCCAGGCGTGGTCGACTCGATGCCCTCGACTATCCCGTCGTCGGCCCAGGCGACGGCGGTCAGGCCGGAGCCGACGATGTCGACGGCCTGGTGGTGATGCGTCGGCACCTCGAAGAACTCGCCGCCTGGCAGGATCGAGGACAGGATCGTGCCGCTGGTCACGCGCACCTTGTGCGTGCCGAACCCGTTGTCCGGACCACAGTGGTGGCCGTGCCCGACCAGGTCGGGTACGTGCTGATGGAGCGTCCCGCCACAGGCGACGTTGAGCATCTGGTGGCCGCGGCAGATGCCGAGCAGGGGAACGCCCTGCCGTACCGCCGCCTCGGCGAGCGCCAGTTCCCAGGAGTCCCGGTCCGGCGCGTTGTCTTCGGTCTTCGGATGCTTGGGCGCGCCGTAGATCGCCGGGTTAATATCTCCCCCGCCGGCGATGACAATGCCGTCAAGTACGGCTACGGTCGCTTCGGCCTCGGACACGTCGCCACCGGGCGGAAGCAGCACGGGGCGGCCTCCGTTGTTCCTGATGGACGTGACGTAGGTCCACGGCAGCAGGGCACCCTCCTCTGACCAGCCACGCCAGTTGGCGTGCATGTGGTAGGTGGTGATGCCTATAGTCGGCGCCATTTGTCCCCTTCGTGGTGATGAAAGCGCACCGATCCGCCATCGTTTTCCATTGCGGGCCCGGGAGGTGATTCCCCGGAACCTCGTGCTCCGCCGGTCTTGGGGGACGACCCCCTGTAACCCACGAAGCCCGGGCCAGTCAATAGGGAAGGCGGGCGAGTTGCCGAAAATAGAGATTACTAGCGATGCGCCCGCCATTGCTGCCGATCGCGGATACTACTGACCGTAACCGGCTGTTATGAGAACCGTTCTCGCCTGCCCTACGTTCCCCAGGCGAAACATTATGAGAACGGTTCCCACGCGCCCTAAGTTCCCCAGGAGGAAGCGGCGGTGCCGCCAGCGGATCGCCGGCGTACCCGCGCACCTCGCCAAACTCGCCATTTCCCCACGCGTTGCGTGCCGTAACAATCTCCTCGTGCGTTCGCGCGACGAAGTTCCACCACATAACGAGCTTCTCGCGCATCGGCTCCCCGCCGACGACGAAGAGCCGGCACGGGCCGGCCGAGGACAGCGTGATCGTCGGCACCCCGGCGGGCAGGTGCGCCAGCTCGCCGACCGCGATCTGGGCGGGTGAGCCGTCGGTCGCCGGGCAGCCGACGCCCGCCGGTCCGTCGGCGGTTATCACCCCGTACTCGTAGCCTTCCGTGGCCGGCAGGGTGATCTGGCTGGCGCCAGGCAGCACCACCTCAAGGCCGACGAGCGGCGTGTAGACCGCCGCGGGTGACCGCTCGCCGCCGAACGCGCCTGCCACCACGGTGATGCGGGCGCCGTCGCCGGTGTCGAGCACCGGCAGGTCGGCGTGGTGCGCGAAGTCCGGGTCGCCGAACCGGCGCTCCTGCGGCAGCGCGATCCACAGCTGCACGCCGTGCAGCAGCGGCGGCCGCTGCGGCGGCGACTCCTCGGAGTGCGCGATGGCCCGTCCCGATGTCATGAGGTTGAGCTCGCCAGGCCTGATGAGCTGCTCGGAACCCAGGCTGTCCCGGTGCAGCACGAGCCCGTCGAACAGCCAGCTGGCAGTCTGCAGCCCGATGTGCGGATGCGGCGGCACCTGCATGCCAGGCCCGGCGGAGACGTCGTCGGGCCCGTAGTGGTCCAGGAAACACCAGGCGCCGATGGTCCGCAGTTCCCTGGTCGGCAGCAGCCGCCGCACCTCGGTCCCGTCGCCGATGGCGGCCTTCCGCGCCTCGATGACGTCCACCGCGCTGACCACGCTGGCCGCGAGTTCAATCGCGTCCGGTCGCGGATCGAGGTTGCTCATGCCCTCACGGTACGCCGGGGCCACGCGCCGTGCCGGGGACGGGTGTTGCGGACGGGGCTGGTCAGCGCCACCAGGGCCGCTGGCGGATCTCCGCGAGCCGCAGCGCGGGATCGCTCACCGTCTGGGCGCTGATGCTGAGGTGGTGCAGGTGCTCCTGCACCCAGAGCAGGTGGGGGTGCGGCAGCTGATGCGCCGGTGCGATAGTCCCGGGCGTGCTCACGCCCCCTCCCGTCTCGCCATTGCCAGGGCCACCAGTGCCCGCCCCTCCCGTGCCGTTAGTGCCCGCGGCGCCCGCGCCCGTTGCCGCGCCGCCTGCGGCCCGGTGCCTGGGCATCGCGGGACCTATCAGCATCGGCGCGGGCACCGGCGCGATCTGCCCGGTCCCCGGATGCCTCATCTCGTCGGCGACCGCGTCGTAGAACCCGGCGAGTCCGGACGCGGCCGACCGCAGCGTGACGCAGGCCGGCGCGCCCGCGTACTCCTGCGAGCCCTCGAGCGGCAGGCACGCGGCACCGGGGGAGGAGTCGGGAACTATGGCAATCCGCAGCCCGGCGAGGCTCTGTGCGGTCAGCCGCAGCCGCATGGACGCGTTGACCAGCGCCCACAGGTCCTCCTTGGTAAGCCGCTTGCTGCCCTGCTCGGTCAGGAAGCCGCGTACAGCGTCGTCCAGCCTGACGCCTGCGCTCACGGCGGCGACCGCCGCGGCCGGCGGCACGAGCAGCTCGGACAGCGCCCAGTCGACCGCCTGCGACAGGTACGCCGCGCCGGTCCTGAACGCGTCCGCGAGGTCGTCGCCGACGATGGATGACACGCCGCGGGGCCAGAACAGCAGGCCGAACGCGAGGCTGACGGCGCAGCCGATGGCCACGTCCTCGACGCGGAGCAGCCCGACCCGCCAGCCGGCCGGCACGAGCAGGTTGAACAACACCACGATCGTCACGGTGAACGCGGCCTGGCCGACGAGGAAAGGCGTCGTCCCCGGCGCGTACGCGGCGACGAGGACCGCGAGCGGCAGCGCTACCCACAGCGCGGTCTGTGCCGTGCCGATGCCGACGAGCAGCGCCCCGCCGATGACGAAGCCGACCGCGGTGCCTGCCAGTGCCCGCCAGGCCGTCGAGCCTGTCGACGCGGCGCTTGTCCGCAGCACGGACAGCGTGCCGAGCACCACCCAGAACCCGTGCTGCACTCCGGACAGGTCAGCGATGGCGACGGCCGCCGCGAGCGCGAGAGCGCCGCGCAGCGAGTTGAGGAACCAAACCGAGCGCACGCTCGCGTGCCGGCGTACCAGGGTGGCCGCCCCGGCGAGCCCGGCCACCCGCGGCGAGCTGGCCAGCGCGGCGAGCCGGCCCGCCTCGTCCGCCTGGTCCGCCCGGGCGACGCCGTTGGCGGCTCCGGGAACGGCGCTCCCGTTCGGTACCGGCGTGGCGGGGGACGGCGCGGCGGCGAGCGTGCCGGCAGGCGGGACCGGCGCGCTGCCGTTTCCGCCGGCGGCCGAGGCAAGCCTGGTGACACCGGCCGAGGTGACGGGGGCGGTGCCGTACCACTGGCGGCGCGCAGCCGCGATGGTGGCGTCGCTCGCGCGATGGCAGACGATCAGCGCGTCGGCGGCGGCTGACAGCGCGACGATGGCCAGTCCCTGTGCGTGCACTGCCTGCGCCGCGGACAGCCGCGCGTCCGGCTCGCCGGGCCGCCCGGACAGCTCGCGCAGGTGCTCGGCGGACCTGGCGCGTGCCGACTCAATAGCGGCGAAGTCCGGGTCCGCGTGCTCGCCGGACAGCAGCGCGCGAGTGTCGTCGTAAAGGCGGCCGGATTGGCGGAGCAGTTCGCGGTCCTCAGGACAGCCGGTCTTCAGGTCGATATGCCCGTCGAACGCGTCACTGACCTGTGTCGCGCCCCACTCGAGCAACTGGACAAGGCTGGACAGCGCCTGGTCAGCGGTGGCGAGCCCGGTCGGCCGGTAGGGGGCAGCCGTGAACGCGGTGCGCAGTTTCTGCTTCGCGGCCATCATCGCCCGCGAATCGGTGGTCTCGCCTGCCGCAGCTGCGCGCACCCGGCTGGCGAGCTCGCCGGCCAGGTCGGCCGCGGCGGCCTGCAGCCGGCTGCCGGGGGCGCGCGGCGAAAGCAGCAGGACCGCGATCGTGCCCGCGGCCGACGCGAGCAACCAGCCTTCGATCCGGCTCGGGATCATGGCAGCGTTGCCTGCCGAGGCGACGGGCAGCACATAGGCGAACATGGCGGCGGTGGAGCCCGAGGCGGCGTTCGGGCCGCCGATCCCGGCGAAGAAGATCGCGAACGTGACCGGGACGGTGACCACGGCGGCAAGCCAGGTGGTGCCGCTGACCAGCGTGCCGATGATCAGCACCAGGCAGCCGGCGGCCGCGAGCCCCGCGTGCGCGGTGAGCTTGTCCCGTCTTGTGCCGTTGAAGCCGGCGATGACCAGGGTCGCGAACCCGCCGAATGTCGCGAACAGCGCCATCTGCGGGTCGCCGACGACCTTGTAAGTGATCGCGAAGAGCGCGGGGACGACAACGGTCGCCCGTGCGGCGCGCATCGCGGCGGGTACGGACCAGACGGGTTTCCACCATTGCTGCGCCATGATCAAGAGCCTATTGACGAACGTTGCTCACCAGCCATCTTTTTCACCGAGTTAACGCCCGGGCTTGGGGGCCGGCGGCTCGTCCTGGCTTGGCAGCTCGACCTCCACGGTCAGACCGCCGCCCGGCGTGTCGGCCAGCCTGATGCCGCCGCCGTTGGCGGTGACGAGCCGGTGCACGATGGCAAGGCCGAGGCCGGTGCCGTTCTGGCTGCCGGTGGTGAACCGCAAGAACGCACGCGACCTTTCCTGCGCCGTCATGCCAGGGCCGTCGTCCGCGACGGTCAGCGTGGCGCGCTTCTCCGACCTCGCTACGGACACCCGGACGATGCCGCCCCGGTCGCCGATGGCCTCGATGGCGTTGTCGAGCAGGTTGTCGAGTATCTGCTCCAGGTGGCCGGCGCCGAGCGCGATGATCGGCGCGGGGGAGGCCGTGGCCTCAGCGATCAGCTTGACCCCGTTGCCGTCGGCCACCGGCTGCCACGCGGCGACCCGCTCGTGAACCGCCTCATGCAGGTCGATCTGCTCGAGCTGCTCGGTGACCGCCTCGGCGCGCGCGGTGGCGATCAGTCCGTCGACCAGCCGGGAAAGCCTGGCGATCTCCTCCTGGGCGCCTGCCAGCTCCGCCGCCGCGGCGGGCGCCGAGTCCACGGCGAGCAGGTCGAGCCGCAGCCGCAGTGCGGTAAGCGGTGTGCGCAGCTGGTGCGACGCGTCGGCGAGCATCGCCCGGTGCCCGTGCACGAGGGCCTCGAGCCGTCCGGCCATCATGTTGAAGGTGGCGGCCATCCGGCGCAGTTCGGGCGGGCCGCTTCCGGCCTTGGCGCGCACCGTCAGGTCGCCGTCGGCGATGCTGCGCGCGGCCGTGTCCAGCCGGGCGAGCGGCCTGCTCACCCAGCGCCCGAAGTAGATGGCGATGAGGACAGCGGCGGCCATCGCGACGCTGCTCAGCCCGACTAGGTAGAGCCACAGGTTGGCGATGTTCTGGTTGAGCGTGCCGGTGGGCCGTTCGAGCACCACGGTGCCGATGGCGGTGTCGCCGTCGCCCCAGACGGTCTGTACCGCGATCGCCCGGTCGTTTGCCAGCTCGGTGGTCGGGTCGTTCTGATCGGAGGCCTCGGCCACCAGGCGGCGCCAGTCGCCGTTCTGCGGGACTCCCTGGGAGATGACGACGTGGCCGTACTTGTCGAGCAATAGCAGTTCGTCGTGCTCCCTCGCGGCCGATACGAGGGCCGACGACAGGGCGGGGTCTGCCGCGTTGGCGCTGAGCCGTGCCACGGCGATGTCGGCCACCGAGGCGGCGCTGCGCGCCGTGTCCTGGACGAACGAGTCCCGCTCGTGGGCGATGGCGCCGAGCGCGAGCGGTACGACCGCTGCGAGCAGGATCGCCAGGGTCAGCACAACCAGCGCGGCGACGACCCGCCGCGTCATGGGTCAGTCCGCCGAGTCACTCTGGTCTGCCATGGCGGAACGGTCGGCGAGCCGGAAACCATGCCCGTACACCGTCTCGATCAGCGCCGGGTCGCCCAGCTTGCGGCGCAGCGCGGCGAGGTGGACGTCGAGTACCTTGGTCGGCCCGTACCAGTGCTCGTCCCAGGCCCGCTCGACGATCTCCTGCCGGCTGATCAGCCGGCCGGGGTCGGCGGCCAGGCACTCGAGGATGGCGAACTCCTTGGGGGTCAGCGCCACCTCCATGCCGGACATGGTCACCTTCCTCGTCCGCAGGTCGATGTTGAGCGGGCCGTGCCTGAGCACCTCGGCGGCGGTGCCGCCGCTCGTGCGATGGCCACGGCGGAGCACGGCGCGGATCCTGGCGAGCAGTTCCGCGAGCCCGAACGGCTTGACCAGGTAGTCGTCGGCGCCCTCGTCGAGCGCGAGCACCCGGTCGGCCTCCTCGCCGCGCGCCGTCACCACGATGATCGCGGCGTCGGAGTCAGCGCGGAGCCGGCGGCACACGTCCATGCCGTCCACATCGGGCAGCCCGAGGTCGAGCAGGATCACGTCGGACGGCGGCCGCCGCAGCGCCTCCGCGCCCATGGCAACGCTGTCGGCGGTGTATCCGGCCCGCTCAAGCCCGCGGACCAGTTGCGTAGCGATTCCCGGGTCATCTTCGACCACGAGTACGGAAACCTGTGGAGAACTCACGGATACACGGTAGATCGACATGGGCCCCATGCCTAAATCGGACGCGATTCTTAGGAAAACCTGAAGAACATCCCCCGCGTTCGCTCAGCTTCCGCCGACGTCATTGTTACTTCTGAGGCGGCTCAGAAGTACTCCTTGCGGGTATCAGAACCTGGCCGGCTTCCCTGTGGGCATGACAAGCTCCCACTTCCGGCAGGCCGTCCAGGCCAGGACGGCCGGGCGCCGGCGGGTCAAGAAGATCACCTGGACCACCGCCCTGGCCGCGACGGCGGCGACCGCGACGGCGGCGGTCGTCGGCGCACAGACCACCCATGCCTCCGCCGCGACGAAGGCCCACACCAGCACCAGCACCGGGACCTCCTCGACGGCGAAGAAGGCGACCTCAAGCCCGTCCTCCGCCGCATCCTCGGCCAATTCGTCGTCGAGTAAGTCGTCGTCCAGTAAGTCCTCGTCGAGCAAGTCGTCAAGCTCGTCTTCCTCGGGCTCGTCCTCGTCGTCGAGCTCGTCGTCCTCCGGCATCGCACCGTCCTCCGGCGTCTCCTCGGGCTCGGGCAGCAGCGGCACCACCACGAGCGGCGCCTCTTAGCGATTCCTACACGGTTCAGAAGCGGTTCCGCTCGATGGCAGAGGATGGGCGGCAACCCTGTAGCCGTGAAACGAGCGAAGTACTCACAAGCACTGCAAGCCAGAGATGACGGCCTGCGCCGGGTCAGGAAGCTCACCTGGCGGGTGGGGCTGCTCGCCTCGGCCGCGGCGGTCGTCGTCGGCGCCAAGTTCGCGCATCTCACCGCGGTGTTGCCGCATCTGTCGGTGGACGGCTCGTCATCTTCGGGCGGCGGCTCCTCATCGTCGGGGTCGTCGTCATCGTCGGGGATCTCCTCGTCGTCCGGGATTTCGTCCGGCACCGGCGGCGGCGTCACCACCAGCGGCGGGTCCTGACGGGGCGACGGCAATGACAACCGCGGCCGTCGCGACCGCAACCAGCCCGCTCTGGTTCGCCACCCGGGCCACCGGCCTCATGGCGCTGGTGCTGCTGACCGGCACCGTGCTGCTCGGCATCCTGACCTCGGTCCGTTTCGCCAGCCCCGCCTGGCCCCGGTTCGTTACGATCGGGCTGCACAGGAACCTGTCGCTGCTGACGATCACGTTCACCGGGCTGCATGTGCTCACCACGATCACCGACCCGTTCGCCTCCATCAGCCCGTTCTCGGTGGTGCTGCCGTTCACCTCCGGGTACCGGCGGATCTGGCTCGGCCTCGGCGCGGTCGCCTTCGACCTGCTCCTCGCGGTCCTGGTCACCAGCTTGCTGCGTACTAGGATCAGCCCCCGGCTGTGGCGGCTCGTGCACTGGGCCGGCTACGCCTGCTGGCCGGTCGCGGTGGTGCACGGGCTCGGCACCGGTACCGACGGCGCGGCCCGCTGGGTGCTCGCGATCACCGCGGCGTGCGCCCTGGCGGTGCTCGCGGCGGGCGCCTGGCGGCTCACCGCCGGCTGGCCGGCCCACGCGGGGCTGCGGGTGACCGCAGCGGCGGTGGGCGTCGCGGTCGCGCTCGCCACCGCGGGCTGGGCCTGGGCGGGGCCACTGCGGCCCGGCTGGGCGCGCCGGGCGGGCACTCCGCCGTCGCTGCTCGCGCGGTCGGCCGGCAATGCCGCCGGCTCGGGCACCCCGGCTGCTGGGGGGCCCGGCGGAGGAAGCACCGTCCGTTCCGGATCAGGAGTCTTTCCCGCGGTGCCGTTCCAGGCGCGGCTGACCGGGACGGTCAGCTTCGCATCGGGTCCGGCCGCAGGCGACCGTACCGTCAGCCTCGCGATGAAGAACGGGACCGCGGTGCGGCTGAAGGTGACCATCATTGGCCCCGCGGTGCAGGGCGGCGTGCATATGAGCGCGAGCAGCGTCGCCCTCGGTCCGGCCTCCGCTCCGGACAGGTTCACCGGGCGCGTGGTGCTGCTCGACGGATCAGTGCTCCAGGCGGCGGTGTCCGGCGACGGCCAGCGGCTGACCCTGGCCATCGAACTGACGAGCCAGACAAGCACGACGGTCACCGGCGTCATGACGGCACAGCAGGCGGAGCAATGAGGCGCGGGCACCTGGCCTGGGCGGCGAGGAGGAAAAGTGCGCACAGTGGGAGATCTGTCCGTGAACGGTGAGAGGGCGGAACTGGACGGCGACGCGGCTTGGGGCCTGGACGCCGGTCATGCGGCGGACGGCCCGGCGGCGGACGGGTCCCTGTCCCGGCTGCTGCCGCCGGTGCCGGTGCGTGAGCTCCGCGCCCACGAGGCGCGGTACGGGCCGCCGGGGCTGCGCGGCGGCTCGCTGATCGACGAGGTGACGCGGGCCGGGCTGACCGGACGCGGCGGCGCGGCCTACCCCGCGGGACCCAAGCTGAGCTCGGTGCGCGAACGAGCGGGACTGCGCGGCTCGGTGGTGGTCGCGAACGGCATGGAATCCGAGCCTGCGAGCGCCAAGGACGCGTCGCTGCTCGCCCGCGTGCCGCACCTGGTGCTCGACGGGATCGCGCTCGCTGCGGAGGCCGTGGCCGCCAGGTCGGCGTACCTGTGCGTCAGGCGCCAGGCGCAGGCGGACATGCTCGCCGCGGTCATCGCCGAGCGCGGCGCGCACGACCCGGTTCCCGTCAAGCTTGTTCTGGTGCCGGAGCGTTACGTATCAAGCGCTGAATCGGCCCTGGTCAGGCACCTCAATGGCGGGCCGGCCCTGCCGGGGTTCACGCCCCCGCGGCCCTTCGAGCGCGGCGTGCGCGGCCGGCCGACGCTGGTAAGCAACGTGGAGACCCTGGCCAACATCGCGCTGATCAGCCGGCACGGCGCGAGCTGGTTCCGGTCCGTCGGCACGGGCACGGCGCCGGGGTCGGTGCTCGTCACGGTGGCCGGCGCGGTGAAGCGGCCAGGCGTCCATGAGATTCCCCTTGGCATGCCGGTCCGTGACGTGCTCGGGCTGGCCGGCGGCTGCGCGGAGATCGGCGGCGTCCAGGCGGTGCTCGCGGGCGGCTTCTTCGGCAGCTGGCTGCCAGGCGGCGCCCCGCTCGACACGCCTGCCACGCCCGACGCGCTGCGCTCGGCAGGAGCGTCGTTCGGCGCCGGCATCTTCCTCGCGCTGCCCGCCGGCGGATGCGGCCTGGCGGAGACCACCCGAGTCCTGCGCTACCTGGCCGAGCAGAGTGCCGGGCAGTGCGGCCCGTGCGTCAACGGCCTACCGGCGATCGCTGACGCGTTCGGCCAGCTGGCGTTCGGCCGTGGCCCGCACGTTCGTACCGTCCGGGAGCTGCGTGAGCTGTTCGGGCTTGTGGACGGGCGCGGCGCCTGCCACCTGCCGGACGGGGTGACGCGGCTCGGCGAGAGCGCGCTTCGGGTTTTCGCGGAGGACATGCGGCGCCACGAGCGCGGCCCGTGCCCCGCGGCGTTCGGCTCGCGGTGGCTCCCGGTCCCGGCGGGCCTGACACGGGCACCCGAGCGCAGACAGACATCGCGGCAGATGGCGACCATCAAGCTTGGCACGTCACCGGAGCAGGCGGTGCGCCCGTGACCAAGCGACTGCGGGTGAACCCGATCGTGTGCGAGGCGCACGGGGTGTGCGCCGGACTGCTGCCCGAGCTGATCACACTGGACCGGTGGGGCTACCCGGTGCTCGCGAAGGAGCCGGTGCCGCCCGGCCTGCTCCCGCTGGCCCGCCGCGCCACCGCCGCCTGTCCGGCCCTCGCCCTGCTCCTCGAGCGGGCCGACTGAGCCACCCCGCAGGCCGCCAGGCCTACGGCATCTCGAGGACCGGCTTGATGACGTCGCCGTGGTGCGACGCCTCAAGTGCTTCGTTGACCTGCTCGAGCGGGAACTTCCTGATCAGCCGGTCATATGGGAACCGGCCCTGCGCGTTCAGCGTGATCAGCGTGTTGATCAGCGAGTCCGACCGGCCCTCGCCGCCGAGGATGCCGACGACCTTCTTGCCCCATAGCGTGGACATGTGATCGAGGGAGAACGACGCGCCTGCGGGCGCGCCGCCGATCAGCGCGACCGTGCCGCGCATGCCGACGGAATCGGCTGCCTGCCGCAGCACGTTCACGTTGCCCGCGCAGTCCATGCTGAAGTCCGCGGGCCCGCCGCAGATCTCCTGCACAGCCGCGACCGGGTCAGTGCCTGGAGCGGACACGTCAATGGTCTCCGTGGCACCCAGTGAGGCCGCCAGTGCCAGCCGCGACCCCAGGCGGTCCACCGCGATGATGTGCGTCGCCCCGGTCAGCCGCGCCGCCATGATCGCCGAAAGCCCGACCGCCCCGGAGCCGTACACCACGATCGCCGACCCGGCAAAGGGCCGCAGTGCGTTGAGCACTGCCCCGGCACCGGTGGAGATACCGCAGGCCAGCGGGCCGAGAAGTGACACGTCCGCGTCGTCGGGCACCTTCACGAGCCCGTTCGCGGCGCAGATCGAGTACGAGGCGAAGGAGGACTGCCCGAAGAAGTGGCTGTGCAAGGAGGACCCGTCCGCACGGCGCAGCGACGTCGACCCGTCGCCCCGCGCCCCGGCGATCACCAGCGGCCCCAGTTGCAGGCAGTACCGCGGCTGCCCCTCCAGGCAGTTGCGGCACGAGCCGCACCACGGCCACCCGATGACCACCTTGTCGCCGGGGGCCACGTTGGTCACCCCGTCGCCGACCGCAGCCACGAAGCCCGCGCCCTCGTGCCCGAGCACGCCTGGCGCGGGGAACGGCATGTCGCCGTCCCTGGCGAGCGCGTCGGTGTGGCAGACACCAGACGCGACGATCTTCACCAGGACTTCGCCCGGCCGGGGCTCGTCGATCTCCACCTCGGCCACCGACAGTGGCGTGAACAGCTTCTCGAATATCGCCGCGTTAGCGCGCATGAATGATCCTCCCTGGCTTCAGCCAGCTGTCCACCATCAGCCGATATCTCAGTCGTCGACCGGCGAGCCAGCCGAATCGGGCTCGACCGCCGCCCTGATGGCGGTCCCGGCCTCGGACACCGCCTTGTCGGCGTCGTCGAGCACGCCGGTGAACGAGAAGAACGCGTGGATCTGCGACCCGTAGTGCCGGTGCTCCACCGGCACTCGCGCGTCCCGCAGCCGGTCCGCGTAGGCGAACCCCTCGTCACGCAGCGGGTCGTGCTCGGCGGTGATGAGGTACGCGGCGGGCAGGCCGGCCAGCGAGGGAGCCCGCAGCGGCGAGGCGTACGGGTTGACCCGCGCCTCGCGGTCTGGCGCGTACCGGTCCCAGAACCACCTCATGTCCCGCCGGTTCAGGATCAGGTCGTCGCCGTCGTACTCCCGGTAGGACCGCCGGTCCATGTCGCAGTCCACCACGGGGTACACAAGGACCTGCAGGACGATGGCCGGCCCGCCGGAGTCCCTGGCCCGCAGCGCCGACACGGTCGCGAGGTTGCCGCCCGCGCTGTCGCCCGCGACCACGACCGGCCGCCCGGCAGCGAGCCCGGCCGCGGACGCCACCCAGACGAGCGCGTCGTACGCGTCGTCAGCCGCGGCCGGGAAGGCGTGCTCCGGCGCGAGCCGGTAGTCCACGCCTACCACGTCGCAGCCGGAGGCGGCCGCGAGCGCCCGCACCGAGGGGTCCCAGCCGTCGAGCGAGCCGACTACCCAGCCGCCGCCGTGGTAGTAGACGACGATTCCCGGCGCGTGGTCCGACGGCGAGTACACCCGGGCTGGCATCCCGCCCGCCTGCGAGGGGATGACGATGTCGCGCACGGACTCCAGGGCGGGACCGGCCGGGATCATCGCGTTGCTCGCCTCGACCCCGGCCCGCGCTTCATCCGGGGTCAGTTCCCACAGCGGTGGCGCGCCGGCGGCGGCCTTTCCGTCGAGGATCTCTTGCGCCTGCGGATGCACAGAAGTCGCCACCGCTTACCTCCGAGAGCTGACAGTCACCGTTGAAGTCAGGCCGTACCAGGTCACGGCGCCGTGCGCCACGGCACCGGTCAAGATCAGGACACCGCGAACCCCTCGTAGCCGGCCGCCGCCACCGCGTCGCACTTGGCCCGGTACGGCCCGCACCCGCCGAGGTAGGAGGTGAACACCCGGGGCTTGCCTGGGATGTTCGCGCCCACGTACCAGGAGTCGGCCCGCGGGAACAGCGTCCCGTTCGCCACCTCGGTCACGTGCGACATCCAGGCGTCCTGCGCCGCCACAGTCGCCTCGATCGTCGCATGACCGTGGTCGCGAAGCCAGACGATGCAGTCCCTGACCCACTCCACGTGCTGCTCGATCGACAGCACGACGTTGGAGAACACCGCGGGCGACCCAGGCCCGGTAATCAGGAACATGTTCGGGAACGCGGGCACCCCGATCCCGAGGTACGTGCGCGCCCCAGCAGCCCATGCGTCGCCGAGCGTCGCCTCGTTGACGCCGCGCGTGTCGATCGCGAGCTGCGCCCCGGTCAGCGCGTCGAAGCCGGTCGCGAACACCAGCGCGTCGAGCTCGTAGCTGTCCGCGGCGGTCTTGACGCCGCCCGGGTAGACCGACTCGATCGGCGCCGACCTGATGTCGACGAGCGTCACGTTGTCCCTGTTGAACATGGCGTAGTAGTCGTCGCTCTGGCACAGCCGCTTCGCGCCGACCGGATAGCCGCGCGGGCAGAGCAGTTCCGCCACCGCCGGGTCGGTCACCGTCTCGCGGATGCGGTCCCGCATGAATTCGGCCACCACGTCGTTGGCCGGCTCGGAGACAAGCACGTCGGTGTAGGCGCCGAGGAACGGCATGCCGCCGCCCGCCTTCCACCGAGCCATGAACAGCCGCTGCACGTCCTCCAGCGGCTCGGAAAGCACGGGCCGCCCGGTGCCGGGAACCGGGACCCCGAGGAAGGACTCACGCGCCTCGGCCCGGTAGTCGCGGTACCGCGACTTGAATGCGCTCCATTCGGCCGCCTCCCATGGCCGGTTCCTGTTCGGCACCGCGAAGTTCGCGGTCCGCTGGAACACGTACAGCTGGTCGGCGACCGCCGCGATCTCCGGCGCGATCTGGATGCCGGTCGACCCGGTGCCGACCAGGCCGACCCGCTTGCCCGTGAAGTCGACGCCTTCCTTCGGCCAGCGCGACGTGTGATACCAGGGGCCCTCGAACTCTTCAAGACCCGGCAGCGCGGGCACCTGGAACTGCGACAGCGCGCCGACCGCGGAGACGAAGTACCGCGCGGTGACCGCCGCGCCGGCGTCCGTCGTCACCGTCCACTCGCCGGCCGCGGAGTCCCACGAGGCGCTCGTCACCCGCGTGTTGAGCTGGATGTAAGGCCACAGTCCGAATCGGTCGGCCACATGGTGCAGGTAGCGCAAGATCTCCGGTTGCGCCGGATACCGCTCGCTCCACGACCACTCCTGCTCGAGCTCGGGCGAGAACGAGTACGAGTAGTCCTTGGACTCGACGTCGCAGCGTGCGCCGGGGTAGCTGTTCCAGAACCAGGTGCCGCCGATTCCGTCGCCGGCCTCGAACGCCCGCACCGTCAGCCCGGCTTCCCGCAGCGCGTACACCGCGTAAATCCCGGAAAACCCGGCACCCGCCACCACGACGTCAACGTCGGCCACCGCGCAGCTCCTTTACAGCAGAGTCCGCATCCGACGTTAAGCGGCGGGAAAATGCCCGGTCAATCCCTTCCCCCACAAGCTCCGCGGTCTGCTTTGCGGTGTTTCACCCAAGCCAGGACTTCATCCGAACGGTTGCCTGTTCCACGTCCTCCCGGTCCGATGGCCCTTTAGTGCGTGGTGGGAGCGGGGCGGGCGGTCAGGATGAGGCTGCTTCTCCGCGGGGGTCGTCGGGGGCGAGGGTGTCCGTGGCCGGGTCGGCGATGTCGGGATGGTCGGCGGCTGACTCAGCGATGAGCTTGCTCGAGCCGGGGTGCCTGACGACCCTGGTGCGCCGGCGCGGCGGCGGGGCAGGGACGCCCGCGAGGGTGGCCAGGGTCTTGCGGAGCTCCACCCAGACGTCGGCCAGGCCGGCGGCGGCGGGGTGGTCGCCGCGGATCACGCGGCTTGTCGCGGCGGGGCTGGCGGATTCCCCGGTTGCGGGCTCACCGTCCTCCGCTTCCCCGGTTCCTGCCTGGCCGGCGTTGCCGAAGCGCAGCGCATCCTTGCCCGCCTTGACGATGACCGGGTCGGTGAGGACGATCGTGAGCATCTCGTCGGAGACCTCGATGGTCATCTGGCGGCGGCCGGCCTCCTGGGGAAGCTCGTCGCTGGTCCCGGCCAGGTTCGCAGAGCGCAGCTTCTCCCGCAACTCGTCGAGGTCGACGCCGAGCGAGGACAGGGCGGAAGAGGCGGCGGAATCCGTGTCGTTGAGCGCGGCCAGCAGCAGGTGGTGCGACCCGACGGGCAGCGCTCCCGCCAGCGTGGCCGCCTGCTGGAGCGCCGCCTCGACGGCCGGGGTGCCGCGAGTAAGACCCGCCTCAGCGGTCATTGCCTCCGGGCGGAACGGCACGCTGGCGGAGTGCCTGGTCAGCCGGGCTCGCAGCCAGCGGAGTACGGCATTGGTCTCATCCGGGGCGTCGCCCTCGCCTTCCGGGGACGCGGTCATCGGGATCGCGTCGATCACCGCGGCGCGCAGTGTTCCCAGGTTCGTGCGCTCGCAAAGGATCTGGTAGGCGACCCCCTCGCCCTCGCGGATCAGGCCGAGCAGGATGTGCTCGGTGCCGATGTAGTTATGGCCGAGTGACAGCGCCTCGCGGAGCGACAGTTCCAGGATCTTCTTCGCCCGCGGCGTGAACGGGACGTGGCCGCTCGGGAAGCTCTTGCCCCGGCCGACCCGCCGCTCCACCTCCTCGCGGCCGCCCTCGCGGGTGAATCCGAAGTCGGCGAGGACCTTACCGCCGATGGACTCGGACTCGCCGAGCAGGCCGAGCAGGATGTGCTCGGTCCCGATGTAGTTGTGGTCAAGCAGTCGCGCCTCTTCCTGGGCGAGGACGACGACGTGCCGCGCTCTGTTAGTGAATCGCTCGAACATGCCCCTCAGCCTGTCCGCTACTTCAAACCCTGTCAATACCATGCTAATAATAGGGATACCATGCTAATAATAGGGTTATAGGCCCAAGCCGGCAGCGCGTGCACGGGTGTGACGGGGGAGTGGCATGGTGGCATCGTGACCCGGTCTGGGTACAAATGAGGCCTGGGGTACACGGCGGAACGATGCGGGAGGGGCGTCCATGGACTGGGAAGACCGGCTCGATGAGTGGGAGCTCGACCTCGAGCTCAACGCCACCCTGGAGGGCTCGGAATGGGTGACGCTCGAAAAGGCGGCGGAGGAGACCGGCGTGTCCCGTGCCGCGCTGCGCACCTGGTACCGCACCGAGCAGATCCCGTCGCGGCTGGTCGACGGCCCGCACGGCCCCCAGCGCCTGGTCCCGCTCGCGATGGTGGCCGAGCGGGCCGAGGCCAGCCCGCGGCTGCGCAAGACCGCCGAGCGCCGCCTCGCCGACGAGGCCCAGCTAGAGCTGCTCCGCCACCGCGTCGACCAACTGGAACTCCGCCTAGCCGACCTTGAGCGCCGCCTGAACCCCCCAGAAGATCGTTAGCAAGATCGTTTAAGCGGTTGCCCTTTTCATTACCGGGTTATAACCCCGGTAATGGCAAGGGCATTTTCGAAATGATCTTCGCGGGGGCGGGCGGGCGGAGCCACGAGCCCGTTCGGTATGTCCTTAGATCTCGCCGAAGAGGCGGTCGCCTGCGTCGCCGAGGCCGGGCACGATGTACCCCTTGTCGTTCAGCCGCTCGTCGACCGCGCCCGTGACCACCCGCACGTTGTCGCCTGGGAAGGCCGCCTCCACCCGTGCCATGCCCTCGGGGGCGGCGAGCAGGCAGACCGCAGTGACGGCGGCGGCGCCCCGGTCGAGCAGCATCGACACCACGGTGACCAGCGTGCCGCCGGTGGCGAGCATCGGGTCGAGTACGAACACCTCACGGCCGTCGAGCCTGGCCGGGAGCCGGTTGGCGTAGGTGGAGGCGACGAGCGACTCCTCGTCCCTGACCATGCCGACGAAGCCGACGCTTGCCATCGGGAGCAGCCGGGTCATGCCGTCGAGCATGCCGATGCCGGCGCGCAGCACGGGGACGATCAGCGGCTTGGGGTCCGCGAGGCGGGCGCCAAGGGCGATACCGACCGGCGTGGTGACCTCGGCGGGTACCGCCCTGATCTCGCGGGTGGCCTCGTAGGCGAGCAGGGTCACCAGTTCGTCCGTCAGGATGCGGAAGGTCGCCGTGTCTGTCGAGGCGTCGCGGAGCAGCGTGAGCTTGTGGGTGACCAGCGGGTGGTCGGCGAGGAGCGTGCGCATGGAGAAGAGTGTGTCAGGTTCCTATGGCCCAGGTGACGTTGCGGCGGCCGTCAAACATGCTCGTGCCGCCGCGGCCGCAGCGCCCGCGCGAGCAGCCCGGACAGCGCCGCCGCCGTCCCGACGCTGGTCAGCGCCACCGTGCCGGGCGGCGCCTCCTCATCGAGCAGCTGCAGCGCGCGCAGCCGGTGCCGCAGTACGTGGATCTCGCCGCGGATCGCGCCCGCGAGGCTGCCGCCGGACCGTGACGCCCACCCCTCGGCGGCGTGAATCTCGGTGAGCCGGCTCGCGAGCTCCTCGTACCCGACGGGTCCCTCGTGCAGCGCGACGATGAGCAGTGCCGCCTCGCGGACGGCCACGGTGAAGTCGGGATCCGGCGCGTCGTCCGGTCCGATCAGCGACGCGGTCCCGATGTGCCAGCGCACCGCGGCGTCGTCGGCCATCAGCCGCCCGGTCCTCGTCAGCACCAGCGCGGCGCCGCTGCGCCTGATGGCGCCCATCTCGTGCTGCGCGAGCGCGCGCAGTGTGTGCAGGGGGTAGACGTCGAGCTCCTGCTGCCGCCGTCCGGGCCCGGACGAGCCGGTCCGCCAGCCGAACAGCACCGCGGCCTCGCCGACGATCGTCGGCGCGATGTAGTGCCTGGCGGTGAGCCGCATCCCGGTGCCGGCCTGCTCGAGTATCCAGGCAAGCGTCGGCAGCGGCTCGTCGGGCAGGTCGGGCGGCTCGAGCAGCTTGGGCATCACGGCCCTGGCGAGCCTGGATCGCTCGCCCGGGTGCCCGTGCGCCCACTCCTCGATCCGTTCCGCGCTGATCTTGCTGAGCCAGGTGTCAGAACCGGGCGCGCCGGTGCTGCGGGTCAGCCAGCGTTCCACAAGCGCGGCGCGCTTGGTCTTCCAGCCGCTGACCCCGGGCTTCAGCTCCTTCGAGGCGACGGCGAGCTCGATCGCGGCGCCGCAGGCGTCGTAGGCCGCGCGCTCCTCCGGGCCCATCACCGAGGACCAGGCGAGCAAGTCGGTGTCCGGCGGCGCCGCGTGCGACGTGGCGAGCGCCCCGGTGTAGGCCGACAGACCCTCGGTGCGGGACACGCCGTACGCGGCCAGAATCCGTTCTGTTTCCGCGCTGGTGCAGACCTCCGCGTAGCGCTCCATGCCGGCCAGCGTGAACAGCCTGGCGAGCGCCTTGGTGACGGTCAGGTGCGCCTCGGGCGACTCGGCTGAGCCGGCGGGCAGCGCGTACCACAGGTACTCCTGAAGCCGCAGGAGCGAGATTGCGCCGAGCCCGCCGCCTGATGTGAGCGAGTGGAGAGCGGTCCTCGCGTCGTCGGCGACAGCGGGGTCCTCGCGCGCCAGGGTCTTGAGTGCCTCCGCCTCAGTCATCATGCGGTCAGTCTGCCCCACGCCGCGAGGCGGCGGTAGATGCGTTGCGGATTTGACGGGTGATGTTCGGGTGCTGTCGGTCGCTCAAGCCGCGGCTCCCCGCCGCACCTGTTCACGCCGATCCCGAACGGTTGCAGAGCTTCGCCCATATCTATCGCTCCGACTGTTTTGCCTGGTGAGCGCCGGTTTTGAGCGGCCAAAGAGATCGCGAATACACGCCTGTGTGTTGCCCCTGTGACCAGGGTGGGAAACGGCCAGTGACCGCTCGCCGTCCGGCCGGCGGCCGGTGTGCGGCATGATTGCAGGGGTGAGCGGCATTTATGACGAACCCGAGCTGTACCAGCTTGCCTGCGCCTACCGTGACGTCCCCGCCGAGGTGACCGCGCTGCTTGCCTGGTGCGCCCGCCACGGCGCGCTGCCCGGCGGCCGGCCGGCCGCGTCCGTGCTCGAACTGGCCGCGGGGCCCGCCGAGCACGCGCGCGAACTCGCGGGCCGTGGCCTGCGGGCGACGGTGCTCGACCGTTCTCCCGCGATGTGCGCGTACGCCGCGGCGCAGGCCAAGGCGTCGGGTACCGACCTGGACGTGGTCGAGGCGGACATGCGCGACTTCCGTATCGAGGGCACATTCGATGTCGCCATCACGATGCTGAACTCGCTCTGTCACATGTTCACCCTCGATGACATGGTCCGGCACCTGGTCGCGCTGCACGGGCACCTGGCACCCGGTGGCCTCTACATCGTCGAGCTCGCCCACCCGGCGGACTTCTTCACCCCGGTGCCGCGCACAAGCAGCGAGTGGACGGTCGACGCGGACGGCGTGCATGCCGAGGTCCGCTGGGGCGGCAGGGAAGACAGGATCGACCCGCTGACGCAGGTCACCCGCGAGCATATGACGATCACCGCGACGAGCGAGGACGGCACCATCCGCACGGTCAGCGACGTGGTGCCGAACCGCTTCTGGACCCTGACCGAGTTCCGCGCCGCCGTGGCGCTTGCCAACGGGGGCATCGCGGCCGAAGGGTTTGAGCTGGTGGCGAGCTACGGCGACTTCGACGAGACAACGGAGCTCGACGCGCCCACAGCTTGGCGAATGATCCTGGTCCTGCTAGCGCGCGATGGCAAAGAGCGCCATCGTATCGCGCGCTAGCAGGACCCTTTCTCCCGGGGGGACGACCCCCCGTACCCCCCGGTGTTCGCGCTCCGCGCGAACGAAGTTCGGAGCGCCTGTGCCCGGAGACAACGCAGGGGGCCTGCTCGCGTCGTCGCGAGCAGGCCCCCGGTGCGCTGTGGGTGTCATGCTATTCGACCGGGATCTCCTTGTTGATCAGGGAGAGGTCGATGCCCTGGCGGGACCTGATGGCCCTGGCCACCAGGTAGATCACCAGCGCGAGCACGTACATTCCGCCCATGTAGAGCAGCGAGTCGTTGTTGTTCACGAAGTAGCTGTCGTTGGACAGCCACTCGTACAGGCAGTACCCGATGAGCCCGATGGTGACCACACCGGCGGCGGGCACGACAGGGACACCGAGCAGCTTGATCCGCGATGCGGGGGAGGCCGCCCACAGGTCCGGCTTGCGGAACGGCAGGATCACCACGGCAATCGCGGAGAACAGGTACGTGACCGCGATGACGAGCGTCGCGTCCAGCGTGTAGGTGTGGAACGTCGAGTTGTAGGCGTAAAGCGCGCCGAGCCCCACGGCCGGCAGCAGCATCAGCACCAGAGACCACACCGGCACCCGGCGCTTCTCCGACACCTGCGCAGCGCCGTCGGGGAGGATCCGGTCGAACGCCGCCGCGAAGATCACCCGGGTGGACGACAGGAACAGCGTCCCCACCCAGGCGAAGAACCACAGGCTCATCAGCAGGATCAGGATCACCTGGAACGCCTGGTTGTTGACGAGCCAGCTGACAAGCAGCGTCGGGTACGGGAACACCGGCAGGGCCGCGCTCGTCCCGGCGTAGCCCGCCCAGTTCGCGTTCACGTCCTGGTAGAAGACGAAGCCGAAGGTCTTGGAGAACAGCGCGAGGAAGGCCACCGACAGCAGCACCGTCGTCCACAGGCCGAAGAACATCCCGCTGAAGACCCGCTTGAAGTCGGACGCACCGCGGATCTCGCCGTACAGCGTGGTGCCCCAGTTCGGCCAGAGCAGGTAGAACATCAGCATCGGGACGAGCAGCATGGACTGCCCCAGGTCGCCGCTGAAGCCGAACCCCGGCGGCGTGTAACCGGCCTTGGCGGCCGCGGCGGTGGTCGCGGCGTACGCGTTCTTCATCCCGAACAGCTTCGAAGTCTGGTTGTTGAAGGCGCTGACGAAGTTGCTCTGGTTGTTGACGAGCAGGATGATCACGATGATCGCAAAGCCGAGCAGGCCGCCGTAGAAGCACCACTTCTGCACGCGGGCATAGCCGGCCATGCCGAGCGAGACGAGGATGCCCGCCAGCGCGATGGTGATCAGCGTGACGACGAAGATGCCGGTGTGCGTGGTGAACCAAGCCGCGCCCGACGGGTCGTTGAACGCGACCCACAGCGGCTGGAAGAACTCCTCGGAGAGCACGGACCCGTAGATGGGCGCCCACAGCCAGAGGATGAACCACCACCCGGTCGCGGCCATGACGAAGCCGAGCCCGCTGCCCAGGATGCGGGACTGCCATACGTAGTCGCCGCCGGCCCGCGGGATGGTGACCACCAAGCCGCTGTAGGCAATGACGAGGAACGAGACCCAGACACCGGAGATGAGCACGGCGGTGAGCAGCTGCCCGGTCGGGAAGGCGCCCTGATAGGCGAATTCGACCAGGCCGAGCGTGACGACGTTGGTGGATAGGCAGGCGTAGATCATTGAGTCGCGGACAGACCAGCCGCGTACGAGACCCGTCGCTTTACGCAGGAATAGCGTAGGTCTCTCATCGCCGATGGCGTTAGAGGCCATGGGACCCTCCGGGGGGGTTATCGAAAAATGCCAATACAATGCATCGTAACGGCAGCACCATAACAGTCAGCCGTTAACAAGGACATACTTAACCTTTCCATTTTTCATGTTGATATCGAGCAGAGCGGCCTGAAGCACGCCGTCTCCGTAGGAACTGCCGGGGTTGACCGTCAGGGTCCGGCCCAGCTTGGCCACGCCCCGGCTTTCGTGGATATGCCCGTGCACGGAGAGCGGCGGCTGGTACCGCAGGATCGCCTCGCGCACGGCCGTGGACCCGACTGGCTTCATGACCGCGCCGCCGTGAGTCGGCCGCATGGTCGCGTCGAGCTCCGGCGCCTCGTCGAGCCCGGTGCCGTAGGGCGGGGCGTGGAAGTTGAATATGGTCCTGTTCATGTCGGGCACGCGCGCGGCGATGGCGTCGATCCGCATCGCGAGCTCGTCCTCCGGCGCCTCCCGGTGGGTGTCCCACGGCGTGGGGTTGGTCCAGCCCATCGAGATCATCGTGAATCCGCCGAGGTCGATGACCTTCCCCTCGGCGAACGTCACGGCGGGCGAGGACTCCAGAATCGGGTCGATCTCGAAGATGTCGTCGTTGCCGCCGTTGAGAATGCACGGGACCGAGCCGCCGCGTAGCTTGCCGTCTGCCATGTCGAGCCAGCGGTCGAGAGAGTGCGTCATCTCGGCGTTGAACCGCTGCGTGATGGCATGTTCATTGCTTAGCGCGTCGAGTTCGTCGCGGGTCACGATCGCGGGGTACGAGCCGCGGTCGCGCAGCTGCTGCATCGTCTCCTGCAGCTCTTCCCTGCTCTCGAGGCGGCGCCGCTCGCCGCGCACCGAAACCTCCCAGTAGCCCGGGTAGGCGACGATGGGGACCATGACCTTGCCGGTGACGTCGCCGCCGAGCACGACCAGGTCGGCCTTGTAGAAGGCGGCGGCGTTCAGGAACTTCTTCCAGCAGATTTCCGACCCGTGGATGTCAGTGGCGAAGAAGATCTTCATCAGTGCGCTACTTCCTCTGGCAGCTCGTACCAGCGCACGCGGTCGCCGACGTTGGCGCGCAGCTTCCACTTCATTGACTTGGGGACCGAGTTGGCCACGTCGAGCAGCCGCGCCGCCTGCGCGGCTGGGTCGAACCTGGCCTGCGGCGGGATCATCTCCGCGCTGTCGGCGAGCAGCTTGGGCAGCTTCTCCAGGTTTCCCGTCGAGGTGCGCCACCAGCCCCAGTCCGCGGCCAGGATCTCCCCGAACCTGCGGGTGTCGATGAACGGGCCGCCGCCTTGGCCGTCGCCGACGGGGACACCGGAAAGCAGCTGCGTGATGTCGCGCGCGTCCTTCGCGTTCAGCTCGAAGATCTGCAGCTTGGACAGCAGCAGGTCGGCCGGGTCCAGGGTGAGCGAGGAGTTGCCGAGGGAGGGACGGAGGTCCAGCGTGTGGCACATGACGAGCCGGTCGACCATGACGTCGACCGGCAGCCCCGACGGTGCGATGAAGTACATCTGCCAGTCGCCGTTGAGCGCGTTGAACGCCTTGTCGGGCTGGCAGCCGCTCCTCTCGAGGAAGGCGGCGATGTCGCGCCGTCCCTTGCCCGCGCAGGCGAAGTCGATGTCCCGGTGCGGGCGAGGCGGGAAGTCCGGGCAGAGCACCCGCACGCCGAGCCCGCCGAGCAGCCGCAGTCTCAGCCCCGCGGCCATGGCCCCTTCGACAAGCGCGACCGCTTCTGGCAGCGGATCATCATCTGGGCTGGGCATGCCGGGCAGCTCCTAGAAAACCGTGGTCGATTTGGTCTCGATGATGCGGAGATTCCCGCCCCACTGTCCAGACATTCGCGCGCTATGACCGCATTGGTTCCACGATGTGGGCGGGTAATTTGCGCCTGTCCCCGGGGCGCGCGGCCGTTACCGCGCTAGACCGCGTCCGCGTCGGAATTGTGCCGGTAATACGGGATCTGCTCCGGTGTCAGCGGCGTGTTCCCCATGATCAGGTCGGCTGCCTTCTCCGCGATCATCATGGTCGGCGCGTATATGTTCCCGTTGGTGACATAGGGCATGACCGACGCGTCGACGACGCGGAGCCCGGACACCCCGTGCACGGCGAGGGATTCCGGATCGGTCACAGAAAGCGGGCCGGTGCCCATGGCACAGGTGCAGGACGGGTGCAGCGCGGTCTCCGCGTCTCTTGCCACCCAGTCGAGCACCTCCCGCTCCGCGGACACCCCGGGGCCCGGGGACAGCTCGCCGGCGTTGAACTCGTCGAACGCCGGCTGGTTGAGGATCTTCCGCGCGATTGCGATGGCCTCGGTCCACTCCGAGCGGTCGGTCGGCGTGGACAGGTAGTTGAACCGCAGCGCGGGCTTGGCGAACGGGTCGTCGGACACCAGCTTCACCGTGCCGCGCGAGTCGGAGTACATCGGCCCGATGTGCACCTGGTAGCCGTGCCCGCCGGCCGGCGAGGACCCGTCATAGCGGACCGCGATCGGCAGGAAGTGGAACATCAGGTTGGGGTAGCTGACCTTGTCGTTCGAGCGGGCGAAGCCGCCCGCCTCGAAGTGATTGGTGGCGCCGGGCCCGGAGCGCGCGACGGCCCAGCGCAGCGCCACGCCTGGCCGGTTGCGCCACTTCAGCGCGGGGGCCACGGAGACCGGCAGCTTCGACCCGTACTGCACGTACACCTCCAGGTGGTCCTGGAGGTTCTCGCCGACACCCGGCAGGTCCGCCACCACGGGGATGCCGAGCCTGGCGAGCTCGGTGGCGTTGCCGACGCCGGAAAGCTGGAGCAGTTGCGGCGAGCCGAATGCGCCACCGCATACGATCACCTCGCCGCCGTGGGCCTGGCGCGGCGCGGAGCCGCCCGCCGCCGCGCCCGCGGGCCCGGCCAGCACGAATTCCACCCCGGTCGCGCGCGTGCCGGAGAACAGGATCCGGGTGGTGTGCGCCCTGGTGACCACCCGCAGGTTGGGCCGGGACATGGCCGGGTGCAGGTAGGCGCGCGCCGCCGACAGCCGCCGTCCGTGGGAGATGTTCCTGTCGAATGCGGCGAACCCCTCCTGCCGGTACCCGTTGACGTCGTCCGTGAGCTGGTACCCGGCCTGCTGCACCGCCTCGAACCAGGCACCGAACAGCGGGTTGGTGGCCGGACCGCGCTCGAGCACGAGCGGGCCGGCTGTGCCGCGGAACGCCTCGCTCGGCGTGCCCGGCGCGGCCAGGCAGTTCTCCATCCGCTTGAAGTACGGCAGGCAGTGCGCGTAGTCCCAGGACGACATGCCCGCGTCCGCGGCCCACCGCTCGTAGTCGAGCGGGTTGCCGCGCTGGAAGATCATCCCGTTGATCGACGACGAGCCGCCGAGGACCTTGCCGCGGGCGTGGTAGATGCGCCGCCCGTTGAGGAACGGCTCGGGCTCCGATGAGTACTGCCAGTCGTAGAACCGGGACCCGATCGGGAAGGTGAGGGCCGCGGGCATGTGGATGAACGGGTCCCAGACGTAGTCGGGACGGCCTGCCTCGAGCACGAGCACCCGGGTGGTCGGATCGGCCGACAGTCGCGCCGCGAGCGCGCTGCCCGCGGAACCGCCGCCGACGATGATGTAATCGAACTGCTCAGCTGCCACCAGAACTCCGTCTACTCCGTCGCTGCTTGCAGGCTTTCCCTGACCGTGGCGGTCATGGCATGGTCCGGTCCCAGGTACCGCTCGCAGTCCGCGAGCGCGTGCCGCATCACCGTGATGCCGTCGGGCATCCGGCCGCCCTCGTAGTAGGCGGCGGCCAGGTTGCACCGGGCGGTCAGCGTGTCCAGGTCGCCGGGGCCGAGGGCACGCTCGCTGTCGGCGACCACCGCCTCGTAGGTCGCCACCGCCTCGCGCATCCGGCGCGCGACCTGGTAGGCGGCGGCGAGCAACGCGCGGGAGGCGAGCGTGTCGCGGTGATCGGCGCCGAAGATGCGCTCTCTGTCGGCCACCACCCGTTCGTAGTGCGGTATCGCCTCCCGCAGCTTTCCGGCGCTGCGATAGGCGTAGCCGAGGCTCCCGCGCGCCGCGATCGTGTCGGGGTGGTCGGCGCCGAACTGCTGCTCCCGGCCTGCCAGCACCCGCTCGTACTCGGCGATCGCTTCCTTGTTCTTGCCCGCTGCCCGGTAGGCGCCGGCCAGGGCGGCCCTGGTGGCCAGGATGCCGAGCGCGGTCGGCGCGCCCGCCGCGTCCGCGCCGGGTCCGGCCGGCTGCGTGCCGTCGGTCGCCGCTGCCTCGCGTTCCTGGGCGGCCAGCGTGCGCTCGAAGGCGCTGATCGCCTCCTTGTTCCGGCCGGCCCCCAGGTAGGCGGCCGCCAGGCTGGCACGGGCGGACAGCGTGTCACGGTGCGCCGGGCCGAGTTCGCGCTCGGCGTCGGTGACCGCCCGCTCGTACAGCCGGACGCTGTCGCCGCGCCGTCCCGCCATCTCATAGGACTCGGCGAGCTTGAGCCGCACCGCGAGCGTCTCCCGGTGCGCCGGCCCGAACAGCCGCTCCCGCGCCGCCAGCACCTGCTCGTACAGTTCGATCGCCTCGGACTCGCGTCCGGCGGCGTGCAGCGCGTTCGCGACGGTGAGCCGCGCGGTGACCGTCTCTGGGTGATGCGGCCCGTAGGTCGCCTCCCGGTCGCCGAGTGCCGCCTCGAAGACCGGCAGCGCCTCGGAGAGCCGCCCGGAGGCGGCGTAGGCGTCGGCGAGCCGCTCCCGCGAGAGCAGCGACTGCGCGTGGCCGGGCCCGAGCAGTTGCGCGCTGGTGGCGCCGAGGGCCTGCCAGTACCCGATGGCGGCGTCGGCGAGCGCCGGGGCCTCGCTGAGCGATATCCCGGCCCGCACGAGCAGCGGGTGCGCCTCCGGTTTCCACAGCATGTCGCCCGCGAAGGCGCGTAGCGCGGCCGCGTTGTCCCGCAGCGCCTGGCTGAGCTGGGGGCCGCCGCCGGGCGAGCCAGCCTCGGGCCAGGCCTCAAGCAGGCCGTTCGCCGCCGCGCTGACCACCTGCTCGACGTTGCCTGGCGCCAGGTAGGCGCGGACGAGGGACCGCACCGCTGAGTGCAGCCAGACCGTCCGCACCGGGCTCGCGTTGTCCACGCTGAGCAGCCCGAGTCGCTCAAGGCTCGCGTACGCGGTGCGCACCAGGTTCAGCTCGCCGCCGCGCTGCGGTCCGCCCTGCTGCCCGGTGATGTAGCCGGCCGCGGCAGGCGCGGTCAGCACGCCGGCCGGGATTCCCCCGGTGTCGAGCACCGAGGCGAAGACCAGCGCCGGCCAGGCCAGCCCGGCCGGGCCGAGCTGATGCGCGTGCTCGACGGCGAGCGACCAGGTGGCGAGCAGCGCGGGCGGGCAGCCGTCGACCTGTGTGCCCGCCGTGCCCTGCATCCGCTGCGCGAACTCGGCCCGGTAGTCACGGCAGGTGGTCTGCGTCGCCATGACCACCGCGGCGGCCTGGGAGAGCGCGATCGGCAGCCCGCCGACGTCCTCGGCCAGGTCGAGCGCCTCGATGCGCTGGTCGGGATACCCGGTAAGCCGTGCGTTGAGGTAGCCGAGCGCCTCCCGCCTGCTGAATCCAGGTACGGGGTACGCGGTGACGCCGGCCGCCGAGCCGACGGAGCCGAGTTCCTGCTCACGCAGCCTGCTGGTGACGACGACCTGGCCGGCCGGGCCTTGCGGCCACAGGCCGTCGAGTTCGACGGGGGAGGCGACGCCGTCGAGCATGACCGCCCACCGCCGGTCGGTCCGTTGCAGCCAGGACAGGAACCGCTGCGCGATCGCGTCGGCGGTGAGTTCGTAGGCCTCGGCGCTCGTCAGCAGGTCCAGGTCCGCCGCCGCCTGCGCGTAGCCGCCCACAACCGAGGCGCGGCTGCCCGCGGAGACCCAGACAAGCAGGTCGACGGCGCGCGCCGACCACATCGCGTGCGCGAACCCGACCGCTAGCTGCGTCTTGCCCGTGCCCCCGACGCCAAGCATCGAGGGAATGAGCAGGATGGTCTCACCCGGTCGCAGCCCGTCCGCCAGCCCGAAGCCCGTTTCCTGGCGTGCGTGGAAGAACTCGGCCAGGGGCGGAACGGACCCGGAGAGGACCGGTGCCACGGCGCGTTGAGCACCCATGTTCGCTGTCCCTCCCCACACGCAAAGCGGTGTCAGGGGGCATTTTACGATCGGGGCGCCATGGAAAGTCGCATGTCGCGGCAGAAAATGCGGCAAATACCGAAAGAGTCCGGGCGCCCACTCACCGCATCGGGAGAACGCTTTATAGATAAATCTGTAACAGCGTCATGCCGAGCGTCGCCCGCAGCGCAGGATGATCCGCCACCACGGTGGCCGATCCCGGTGCCACCTCGGTGAACCCGCCGTCGGTGACCACCGGCAGCCCGCTGGCAATCAACTCTCCCCAGCGGCCCGGGTCCGCGACCCGCACGGCCAGGGCGAAGTCCCGGTCCCGCCATTCGGAACGGGCGCGTGACGACAGCCCCCACCAGGCGAGCTGAGCCCCGTGCCCGGCCTGCGCCATGGCCTTGCCCGCCGTGATGGGCAGCCCGGGATTCATCCAGAGCACGGGCATGTCCGCGGCCGGCGCGTCCGGCGGCTCCTGGTCATCAAAGTCGGTTCCTGACACCTGGAGCCTGGCCAGGTCGGCGGGCCAGTCGTCCACCGGCACCGGCGGGTAGACGCGGACCTCCGCGGTTCGCTGCGTGACGGTGATTCCCGGTAGCGCGCCCGCCCGGTCCCATCCCGCGCCGCGTGCCCGCCTGACGACCTTCCTGATCCGCGCGTCCTCCCAGGCACGCGCCGCGGCGAACCACTCGCCGTCCTCGTCCGCGACCCGCGGATCGGACAGGAACGCAAGCACGGCACGCGCGGCGGCCTCGAGCGCGTCGGTCCGCGCCGGAGGCGCCGCCCGCTCCACCCGGATCACCAGCGGCAGCGCATACTGCCGCCCCTCATCCCTGCTCGCGTCCTGCATCGCCGCGGGGGCCTCGCCCGGCCCTGACTGCTCATCCGTCACCGTTCAAGCATGTCAGCCATGCCTGCGTGCCCCGTACCGCGCCGCCGCCGGCCGGCGGTGCCGCTAGCGGGGCGGCGGCTCCGGGCAAGTAGAGAGCGACCAGGCGCGGGATCAGCCACCCGCGCCGCGCGATCAGCCACCCGCGCCGCGCGATCAGCCGGGCCGCCGGGCGAGCCCCGGCAGCTCCGCGCGTTCCGGTTCCAGCTCCTCGACGCCGACTTCCAGCCCGGATTCGGACCGCCCGGCGTCGGACTTGCCCGCGACGGCGATCTTCCCGGCCTCGGTCTGCGCGTCGCCGCGCCACGGCTTGCGCCGCGCCAGCCAGTACGCGCCCCAGGCGAGCGCGGCACCGCACAGCGTCCAGCCGAGCGCCGTGGTGCCCATGCCCGCGTACTTGAGCCCGGAGGCGAAGATCACGAAGGTGATCACCGGCCTGATGTAGCGGTCGGGCGCCCGCGAGGACAGGAACGAGCCGACAAGCACCGCGGGCACCGACCCGATGATGACCGCCGTGGTCAGCCCGAACTGCACATGCCCGAACAGCAGCGCGCCGAGCGCCGCCGCGGCGGTCAGCGGCACCGCCTGGGTGAGGTCGGTGCCGACGAGGCGCCCCGCCGCGAGTGCCGGGTAGGTGAACAGCAGCAGCACGATCATCAGGGAGCCGGAACCGACCGAGGTCATCCCGACCACGATCCCGCCGATGGCGCCGATCGCGATCGAGGCGAGCGGCCGCACCCGTATCGCCTCGATGGCCTGCGTGCGCGCCTGGCCTGACCGCCGGTCGAGCCAGTAGCGAAGCAGCATCGCCGCCGTGCCGGCGAGCAGCGCGGCGCCGAGCGCTCTCTCCACGTTCAGCTGCTGCGCCTCACCGCCGCCGAGCACGTGCAGCAGGTAGGAGCCGAGGAACGCCATCGGGACGGAACCCGCGCACATCCAGGCGACGAGCCGGTAGTTCACGGTTCCCCTGCGCATGTGCACCAGCGAGCCGACCGGCCGCATCACCACGGCGGCGACCAGGTCGCTGGAGATCGCCGCGCTCGGCTTGACGTTGAACAGCAGGATCAGCATCGGGGTCATCAGCGCCCCGCCGCCCGCCCCGGTGAGCCCGACGAGCAGCCCGACGACCGCGCTGCCCAGGACCACATAGGGGTTGAGGTCCACCGTGCCTCCTCTGATCTGCTGACCTGCCACCGGCAGGAAGCTCCGCGCCCCGCCCGGCGCCCGAACTCCCTACCTTCCCGATGGCAAATATATCCCTTGTAAACAGATCGTAAAAATGTAACGTCCCTCACGCCCCCGCCCTGCTGGCCCTGAGCCGGAAGAGGCGTGCGCACGCATGCAATAGCCATGCCGGGACGCCGTTGGCAAGGTCGGGCCGCTGGCTCGCCCCCGGACGCCGCTGGCCTACGCCGGGACGGACACCTCGTCGGAGGAGTCGGCGAGCACCGCGGCCGCGACCGCCGGAATAGCAGGCGCGCTGAGCGCGGCCGTGTTGGCGGCGGCGAAGTCCAGGTAGCGCCGGATCTCGGCGGTCCGCCGCCGGCGGCTCCAGCCGAGCAGGCCGCCCATGATCGCCGCCACCTCGGGTGCGGCGGACGCGCCGGCGTCCGAGGACTCGATGAGCAGCCGGACCCGGCGGGCGAGCACGTCCTCCACGTGCAGCGCGCCCTCGTGGGTGACCGCGTGGCTCACCTCGGCGCGCAGGTAGGGATACCCGTCGACCAGTGGCCGCCTGAGGCCGCGGTCGGCGCGGATCGCGTCGAGGATCTCGCTCGCCGCCGACCCGTACCGCGCGATCAGGTGCTCGATGGCGGCAAGAGGCACCGCGTAGTCCTCCGCGAGCCGGCGTGCGGAGGCGAGGATGGCGGGCAGCCCGTCGGCGCCGAGCAGCGGAAGCTGCCCGGTCACCGACGGCGAGACCTGCCCGGGCAGGCCCTCGACTGCCGCGTCGACCACGTCGCGCGCCATCAGCCGGTAGGTGGTGAACTTCCCGCCCGCGATCGAGGTGAGCCCGGGCAACGGGCTGTCCACGACATGCTCGCGCGACAGTTTGGTCGTCGGCTTCTCCCCGTTGCCTGCCTTGTCGTTGGCCGGCTTGTCGGGCTCGGCCACCAGCGGGCGCAGTCCCGCGTAAACGGCGAGCACGTCGCCGCGGGTCAGCGGCGTGGCGAGCACCCGGTTCGCCTCGCCGAGTATGTAGTCGACGTCCTCGGCGGTAGCAGTGGGCTCGGCCCGGTCGCCCGACCAGTCTGTGTCGGTCGTCCCGACGATCCACCGCGAGCCCCACGGGATGAAGAACAGCACGCTCTTGCTCGTCCGCACGATCATCCCGGTCTCGGCGTCAATGGCCGACCTGGGCATCACCAGGTGCACGCCCTTGGACATCCGCACCTGGTAGCCGGCCCGGACGCCGCTGGCCGAGTGGACAAGATCCGACCAGACGCCGGCGCACACGATCACCCGGGAGGCATGCACGTCGAAGTCCCAGCCGCTTTCCTCGTCCCGCACCGTCGCGCCGGTCACCCGCGCGCCGTCACGCAGCAGCGAGATGGCGGTCGCCCTGGTGACCACGAGCGCTCCGTACCTGGAGGCGGTCCGCGCCACGGTCACCGTGTAGCGCGCGTCGTCCACCTGGGCGTCGTAGTAGACCATCGCGCCGGCCAGCCGGTCCGGCCGCAGCGCGGGCGCCCGGCGCAGCGCGCCGCGGGTGGTGAGGTGCCGGTGGTGCGGCACCGGCCGCCTGGTGCCCTCCATCGCGTCGTACAGCACGAGCCCGGCGCCTACATAGGGCCGCTCCACAACCTTCCTGTACAGCGGATAGAGGAACGGCACCGGGCGCACCAGGTGCGGCGCGAGCCTGCTAACCAGCAGGTCGCGCTCGCGCAGCGCCTCCCTGACCAGCTTGAAGTCGCCCTGCTCCAGGTAGCGCAGCCCGCCGTGGATCAGCTTCGACGACCGCGACGAGGTGCCGGCCGCCAGGTCGCGCGATTCGACGAGGCCGACCCGCAGCCCGCGCGAGGCCGCGTCGAGTGCCGCACCCGCCCCGGTGATGCCGCCGCCGATCACAAGCACGTCGAGCGGCTCCGCTGCCATCTTGCGCAGCGACTCATCGCGAACGCGGGCGTCAAGTACACCGGGCATGGACGACTGCTCCCTCCCAGGCCCCGCTGTGAGCCCTGTCATCCATGGTAAGTACCCAAACCAACCGGTTACTGACGGGTAAGCCAACGCGGCATGAAACGAGTAGGCGAAGCTAGCCCCCGGCCTGCAACTCGATCAGGTTGAGCCGCTCGCCTCGCCCGTCCTCACGCAGCAGCACCGCGGCGGCGGCTAGCCCGGTGATCACGAGCGCCGCGCTGACCGCGAATCCGGCGTGAAAGCCGCTGGTCAGCGCGTCGGGCGCGGCGTGACCGGCGGCCGCCGCGCGGGCCGACACGCCGGCGGTGATCGTCGCGATCACCGCGAGGCCGAGCGCGCCGCCGAGTTGCCTGCTCACGTTGAGCAGCGCGGAAGCCACCCCGTGCCTGGCGGCCTCCACTCCGGACATCGCCGCGACGGAGGTGGGCACGATCACCAGGCCGGCCCCGAGCCCGACCACGACCGTGGGCACGATGATGTCGGTCAGCAGGTGACCGGTGGCGGGCACCCGGGCGAGCAGGAACAGCCCTGCGACGCTGATCGCGGAGCCGGCGACCGACGTGAGCCGTATCCCGGCGAGGGTCACGAGCGCAGGCGCCACCCCGGCCGCGACCAGGATCGACGAACCGAACGGCAGGTACGCGAGCCCGGTGCGGAGCGCCGAATAGTGCAGCACCTGCTGCATGTAAAGCGTCGTGGCGTAGAAGACCGCGAACATCGCGCTGCCGAGCAGTGTGGAGACTACGTTGGCGCCGGCGACGGAGCGGTTGCGCAACAACGACAGCGGCAGCAGCGGATCGGCCGCCACTCGCCACTCGTGCAGCACGAAGTAGCCGAGCAGCACCGCCGCGGCGCACAGCAGCCCGATGGTCCGCCCCGAGCCCCACGCGTGGGTGCCCGTCTGCGCCACGGCATAGGCGAGCACGCTCGCCCCCGCCGTCACGCTTACCGCGCCGCCCAGGTCGAAGCTACGCAGGCCGCGCAGGCCGGAACCTGGATCAGCGGGCAGCACCCGCAGCGCCGCGGCGATCACCAGCGCGCCGAGCGGCAGGTTGACGAGGAAGACCCAGCGCCACCCCGCCGCCGTGACGAGGACGCCGCCGATCACCAGGCCCAGCGTGGCGGCGCCCGCCGTCACCGCGCCCCAGATGCCGAACGCCCGGTTCCGCGCGGGCCCAGGCGGGAAGACCGAGCCGAGCATCGCGAACGTCATCGGCACCACGAACGCGGCCGCCAGACCCTCCAGGGCCCGCGTCGCGATCATCACCTGCGCGGAAGGCGCCAGCGCCGATCCGGCCGACGCCACCGTGAACAACGCCGTCCCGGCCACCAGCACCCGGCGTCGCCCCGCCAGGTCCCCGGTCCGCCCGCCGAGCAGCAGGAACCCGCCGAACGGCACCATGTACGCGTCGACCATCCAGGCGAGTCCGCCCTCGGAGAAGCCGAGCGCGGACTTGATCGCGGGCATCGCCACGTTGACCACGGTCACATCGATGGAGTCGAGCAGCGCCGCCATGCACAGCACGACAAGCGCCACCGTGTGCCGCCGGCTCCACAAGAACCCGGGGACGGCCCCGCCGCCCGCATCCGCCGCCCCAGCCCCATGGCCGGCGCCAGCCGACCGGCCACCCGAATCACTTACTGATCGATTAGTAAGTCGCCTCATGATTCCCGACCCTAATCCACTTACTAACCAATCAGCAAGTACCCGCGGGACAGAAGTACACTGCCGCATGTGAGCCCGGTCGACACCAAGCAACGCATCCTGGAGATCGCCGCCGAGCTGTTCGCCCGCAAGGGCTACACAGGCACCACGATCGCCGACATCGCGGGCGAGCTCGGCACCACCACGGCCGCGCTTTACTACCACTTCCCGTCCAAGCAGGCGATACTGGTGGGCCTGCTCGCCGGCCCGATCGGCGGCTACAACCGGCTGCTTGACGGACTCGACTCCGGCGAGTCCACCCCGCAGGACTTGCTCAGCGCGATCATCGACATCTGCGCCGACTCCCGCGAGCTCGCCACCATCTTCGACCGTGACCCCACCGCGCTCGCCATGATCGACAGCCAGCTCCCGCGCTCTTCCGCCGAGATGACCGCGCAGACGGTCGCCGCGCTAGCCGGTCCCGATCCCAGCCGTGCCGCGCTGATCAGGGCGAACGCGGCGCTCGCCGGGGCCAAGGCCGCCACCATCGCCGCCCTCGACCTGAGCGGCGGGGTGCTGCTCGAGGCCGACCGCGCCGAGGTCCTCGCGGCGGCACTTCGTTCCCTAGCCGAGCCTGTCAAATCAACAACATGATCCCGAACGGTTGCGGCTGACTCTCCCACCGCCCATGAACCCTTCTATGCAGAGGAGGCCCCAGTGGCCGACTTCGTCGGTGCCGTGGACCAGGGCACGACAAGCACCCGGTTCATGGTCTTCGACCACGGCGGTAACGAGGTCGCCAGGCATCAGCTCGAACATCAGCAGATCCTGCCGCGGGCCGGCTGGGTGGAACACGATCCGCTGGAGATCTGGGAGCGGACCAGGACAGTGATCGCGGCCGCGCTCAACGGGGCCGGCCTGTCCACGGACGACCTCGCCGCGATCGGCATCACCAACCAGCGGGAGACCACCGTCGTATGGGACCGCCGCACCGGCGTGCCGTACGCCAACGCGATCGTCTGGCAGGACACCAGGACCGATCAGATCGCCTCGGCGCTGGAGAAGAGCGGCGCGGGCGAGGTGATCAGGCGCAAGGCGGGCCTGCCGCCCGCCACCTACTTCTCCGGCGGCAAGCTCCGCTGGCTGCTGGACAACGACGAGAAGCTGCGCGCGGACGCGGAGCGCGGCGACGCCCTGTTCGGCACGGTCGACACCTGGCTGCTGTGGAACCTGACCGGCGGTCCGGCCGGGGGAGCGCACGTCACGGACGTGACCAACGCCAGCAGGACGATGCTGATGGACCTGCGCACCCTCGACTGGGACGACGAGCTGTGCGCGATCTTCGGTGTGCCGCGGGCGATGCTGCCCGCCATCAGGCCGTCGGTCCACCAGTACGGCGTCGTCGCGCGCGGCGGCCTGCCGAGCACGGGCACCCGGGGCAGCGGCGAGCTTCCGATCGGCGGCGTGCTAGGCGACCAGCACGCGGCCACCATGGGCCAGGTCTGCTTCGCGCCAGGAGAGGCGAAGAACACCTACGGCACCGGCAACTTCCTGGTGCTCAACACCGGCACCGACCTGTTCGCCTCCACGTCCGGACTGCTGACGACAGTCGCCTACCAGCTCGGCGGCGCGAGCCCCGTCTACGCACTCGAGGGCTCGGTGGCCGTCACCGGCGCCGCGGTGCAGTGGCTGCGCGACCAGCTCGGCATCATCAGCGGCGCGGCGCAGAGCGAGAGCTTGGCTCGGCAAGTCGACGACACGGCCGGGCTCTACTTCGTCCCCGCGTTCTCCGGCCTGTTCGCACCCTACTGGCGGGCCGACGCCCGCGGCGCGATCGTGGGCCTGTCCCGCTTCCACAACAACGCGCACCTGGCCAGGGCCACCCTGGAGGCGATCTGCTACCAGACAAGAGACGTGGTGGACGCGATGGCCGCCGACTCCGGTGTCACACTCGACGTGCTCAAGGTGGACGGCGGCGTCACCGCGAACGACCTGTGCATGCAGCTTCAGGCGGACATACTCGGCGTGCCGGTGAGCCGGCCTGTGGTGGCGGAGACCACCGCGCTCGGCGCCGCCTACGCGGCGGGCCTGTCGGCCGGCTTCTGGCGCGACACCACGGAACTGCGCGCCAACTGGCGTGAGGCGCGCCGCTGGGAGCCCACCTGGAGTGAGGACCGCCGCGCGGGCGGCTACGCCGGCTGGAAGAAGGCGGTGGATCGCACCCTGGACTGGGTAGACGTCGGTTAATGTCTGCCTGGTATCAGCGGGACGAAGCGGAGGGAGCGATCCGTCGTGGTGAGCGTGCGTGAGGGTGCGGCCGTCGAGCCGGTCGGCGACGTGGTGGCGGAACTCGGCGAGGGCCCGTACTGGGTGCCGGAGGACGACTGCCTGCTCTGGGTCGACATCCCGCGCGGCGAACTGCACCGCACCTACTTCCCGTCGCGCGAGACGCTCACCGTCGATCTCGGCGCGGTCTCCGCGGCCTTCCCCGCGCTCGGCGGCGGCATCCTCACAGCGGGCGGCAGCAGGCTGGTGCTGCACCTTCCCGCGGAACGCGGGGAGAAGTGGACGTCACGAACGATCGGCGAGGTGCCCGCACGGGAGGGCGTGCGCTTCAACGACGCCGCGGTCGACCCGGCAGGCCGGGTGTGGGTCGGCTCCATGCACATCGATGAGACTGACCCGCTCGGCGAGCTGCTCCGCCTCGACCCGGGCGGCGAGCTGACCACGGTCGTCAAGGGCGTGACGATCTCCAACGGGATCAGCTGGTCGCCGGACGGCGGGCGGATGTACTACGTCGACTCGCCGACCCGCCGGGTGGACGTGTTCGACTACGACCCCGCGACAGGCGAGGCGTTCCAGCGCCGCGTCTTCTGTGACGTGTCCGCCTTCCCCGGCGTGCCCGACGGCCTGACCGTGGACGCCGACGGCTACATCTGGGTCGCCATGCACGGCGGCAGCGCGCTGCTGCGCATCACGTCGGACGGCGAACGCGACGCCGTTCTCGAGCTTCCGGTGTCCATGCCCACCAGCTGCGCCTTCGGCGGCCCAGGGATGAGCGACCTCTACGTCACCACCGCGAGCAGGGGCCTGAACGAGGCAGGACGCGCCGCCGAGCCGCTAGCCGGCCGCCTGCTCCGCCTCCACCCCGGCCCGGCCGGCCTCCCCTCGACCACCACCTACGCCACCCTCCCCGCCTAAACGGCCCTCGGCCCCTGCCCGCCTAAGACGGCCCTGGGCCCCCGCCCGCCTGAAACAGCCCCCGGCCGAAGCCGACGCCGCAGGGTGACGGCGTCGCCGGCCAGGGCGGTCAGCAGAATGCCCGGACCCGCCAGCCGCATGACGGCTCGTTCCGGCGTTGCCCGATCGGCGGCGTCGCCGCCGGTCACATCGGTGCCAGGATCGGCACCCTCGCCCGCGAGCAGCAGCGACCCGACCGCTCGGTGCCCGGCGAGCATCGCGGGCCCGAGCGCCACCGGGTCGGTCCCTGACACCGACAGCGACTGCCGCAAGAGCGACCGCCCCGCATAGGTCACCTGCAGCACCGTCCGCGCGGACCCGCCCGCCTCGCCATGCCGCCCGAGCAGCAGCTCGTCGCGGAGCACAAGCGACGCGCCCTCGGCAAGCGCCGCCGACACCAGCGTCGCGTGCCGCGCCCCCGCGCTGACCACGAGAGGCTCGGGCAGGTACTCAAGCCGTCCGCCGGCCGCGACAGTCACCGATACCCGCAGCACCGACTCGCGCCCGTCCAGCCCGGGCAGCGCGATCGACGCCGCCGCGGTCCGCAGCCGCAGGAAGGCGCCGGCGCCCACCGCGATGCGCAAGTCGAGCTCGTCACCGCCGATCGGCCCGGCCGCCCCGCCAACCAGGTAAACCGCCGACGGCGTGCGCCGCAGCACGAGCGGCGCCTGCGAGCGAAGCACCGGCAGCCGGGTCGCCCCGCCAGGTCCGGCGATCGCCTCAACGGACGCCGACGCGGTCACCCGGTTCCGCGGGGGCAGGTCCGTCGGCCCCGCCCCCTTGGTTGCCGCGGTCGCTGAGAGAGTCACCTGGCACCCGTTCCGGCTAGTGCATGGCGGGCTTGCCGACGGCGGCCCGCACCCACGCGGCGACCTCGGCGGCGAGCGGGTCTTCGCGCAGCGACGTGAACATCACCGGCCGCCCGTCGCGCACCGCGTCCGCGTCGCGGGACATCACGGCGAGCGACGCGCCGACCATCGGCGCCAGGTCGGTCTTGTTGATCACCAGCAGGTCGGAGAAGGTGACGCCTGGACCGCCCTTGCGCGGCACCTTGTCGCCGCCGGACACGTCGAGCACGAAGATCTGCAGGTCTGCCAGCCCCCGCGAGAACGTGGCGGTGAGGTTGTCGCCGCCGCTTTCCACGAGCACCAGGTCGAGCGGCCAGAAGCTCGCCTCCAGATCCTCGACCGCGTCCAGGTTCGCCGCGATGTCGTCGCGGATCGCGGTGTGCGGGCAGCATCCCGTCCGCACCGGAATGATCCGCTCCAGGTCGAGCACGCCCGCCCGGCGCAGGAAGTCCGCGTCCTCGGTGGTGTAGATGTCGTTCGTCACCACGGCAAGCGCGATGTCGTCGCGCAGCGCCCGGCACAGCGCCGCGACGAGCGCGGTCTTGCCGGAACCGACGGGACCGCCGATCCCGATCCGCAGCGCCCGCCCCGCGCGCGGCGGCGCGGCGTGCGCGTCGGTGCTGTGGTCATGCGGGCCGTATTCGCGGTCATGGTCGTCGTGCGTCCCGTGGACGTGGTCAGGACTCAAAGAGCCGCACCTCCGCTCCGATATGCGTTTGGGCAAGCAGGTCAAGGGCCGGCGCGGACGGGCAGGGCAGGTCGGCTGGCGGCAGGCCGGCGTAGCCGGCGCCGTGGGTCGCGATCGACTCGATGTCCGCACTGAGCCGCGCGAGCACCCCGGTCGCCCGCATCGGATCCAGGGCGAGCAGCCGCACCGCGGCGCTGACCGGCCCGGCCACCGCCTGGTAGGCCGCGATCCGCGCCGCCTCGGCAGGCGTGCACCCGGCCGCCGCCGCGGCCGCCCCGAGCACCACCGCGTGATGCGGGCCGCCCCGGAACTCCCGCCGCCCGGCCAGCCGCTGGCTACCGCTGCTCCCGACGGCCGCGCCAGCCCCTCGCGTGCTCTGCACGGCGGCGGCGACCTGCGCGAGCCCCCGCGCCTCCGGCCAGGCAACCCGCGCCGCCCGCAGCAGCGCCCGCCCTTGCCGCCGCGAGGCCTCCCGTTGTGCCGGGGCCGGGGTCCGCGCGCTGGTCTCCGCGTCGAGCAGTTCCCAGTAATCATCATCCCGAACGGGTGCGGCTGACTCCCCGTCCGTCGCGCCCGCCCGCGAGCACGCGAAAGCGGCGATGGCGGCCGAGACGAGCCCCGCCGTGCGCAGCCGTCCGCGCAGGAACGCCTCAAGGGTCACCAGATTCGTCACGCTGCCCGCCGTCACGGCGGGCTCGACGCCTCCCGAGTGCGCGTGCCCGCCAGCCGGGAACCGTGAGTCGCCCAGGAGCAGCGAGGCGACGCTCATCGCCCGCTCCCGCCGCCAGCGCGAGATAGTGGATAGTTCTCCACACCCGGATGGCGGCAACTATCCACTATCTTCCGGGCCCCAGGCCAGGACGGCACACGTGCGGGAGGCAGGCGAAGCTCGGACATGGCTCAGAACAGGAAGTAGCGCTGCGCCATAGGCAGCTCAGCGACGGGGGCGGCCTCGACGACCTCGCCGTCGATGCGGACGGTGAACGTGTCGGGATCCACCCGGATGTCCGGCAGCGCGTCGTTGTTGACCAGGTCGGCCTTGCCGCGCGCGGACACGTCGGCGACCGGGACCAGTTCGCGTGCCAGGCCGAGCCGTTCGGCGAGCCCCGCCTCGAGCGCCGCGGGGGAGACGAACGACAGCGACGTCTTCGCGGGCACCCGCCCGTAGGCGCCCCACATCGGCCGGGGCAGCACCGGCTGCGGCGTCGGGATCGACGCGTTGGCGTCGCCCATCGCGGCCCACGCGACGAACCCGCCCTTGATGACCGCGTGCGGCCGCACACCGAAGAACGCGGGGTGCCACAGCACCAGGTCGGCCAGCTTCCCCGGCTCGACCGAGCCGATCTGGCCGTCAAGCCCGTGCGCGATCGCCGGGCAGATCGTGTATTTGGCGACGTACCGCCTGGCCCGCGCGTTGTCCGCGCCGCGCGTTCCGCCGGAGTCGGAAGCGACGGACCCGTAGCCGGACAGGGCGCCGCGCCGCAGCTTCATCACGTGCGCCGTCTGCCAGGTGCGCAGCACCACCTCGCCGATCCGGCCCATCGCCTGCGAGTCCGAGCCGATCATCGAGATCGCGCCCATGTCGTGCAGGATGTCCTCGGCCGCGATCGTGGACGGCCTGATCCGCGACTCGGCGAACGCCAGGTCCTCGGGGACGGCGGGGTTCAGGTGGTGGCAGACCATGAGCATGTCGAGGTGCTCGTCGACCGTGTTCACCGTGTGCGGCCTGGTCGGGTTGGTCGACGACGGCAGCACGTTGGGCGACGAGGCCACGGTGATGATGTCCGGTGCGTGCCCGCCGCCCGCGCCCTCGGTGTGGTACGCGTGGATCGGCCGGCCACCGATCGCCCGCAGCGTGTCCTCGACGAAGCCGGCCTCGTTGAGCGTGTCGGTGTGGATGGCGGTCTGCACGCCGGCGGCCACCGAGACGCGCAGGCACGCGTCGATGGCGGCGGGCGTGGTGCCCCAGTCCTCGTGCAGCTTGAACCCGGCCGCGCCGGCCACAAGCTGCTCCCACAGCGCCGCTTCCGACACCGTGTTGCCCTTGCCGAGCAGCACGATGTTCACCGGCCAGGCGTCGGTCGCCTCGAGCATCCTGGCGAGGTGCCACGCGCCGGGGGTGACCGTGGTCGCCTTGGTGCCCTCGGCCGGGCCGGTACCGCCGCCGATCAGCGTTGTGATGCCGCCGCCGAGTGCCTCGGGCAGCTGCGTCGGCGAGATCATGTGCACGTGGCAGTCGATGCCGCCGGCGGTCAGGATCAGCCCGTTGCCCGCCATGATCTCCGTCGACGGGCCGATCACCAGGCCGGGGTGTACCCCGTCCATGATGTCGGGGTTTCCCGCCTTGCCTATCGCGGTGATCCGGCCGTCGCGCACGCCGACGTCGGCCTTGACGATGCCCCAGTGGTCGAGAATGACCGCGCCGGTGATGACCAGGTCGGGCGCGCCCTCGGCGCGGGTGGTGAGCGCCTGGCCCATCGACTCACGGATCACCTTGCCGCCGCCGAACACCGCCTCGTCGCCGCCCGCGCACAGGTCCCGCTCCACCTCGATGAGCAGCGCGGTGTCGGCGAGCCTGATCCGGTCGCCGGCGGTGGGACCGTAAAGCAGCGCATACCGCTCGCGGTTCAGTTCGCTCACTGGCCCTCCTCCGCGCCGGACGCCTCATCGCCGGAACGCTGCCCGCCGTCCGCGAACCGCCGCCCGCCGGTCTGCAGCCCTGGCACCGCACGCCGCCCGGCCAGCGGCACCAGCGACACCTCGCGCTCGACGCCAGGCTCGAACCGCACCGCGGTGCCGGCCGGCACGTTCAGCCGGTGCCCCCACGCGAGATCCCTGTCGAACAGCAGTGCCGCGTTCGCCTGAGCGAAGTGAAAGTGCGATCCAACCTGGACCGGCCGGTCGCCGGTGTTGGCCACGACGAGCGTCAGCACCGGCCGTCCCGCGTTCAGCGTGACATCGCCCTCGCCCGGCAGGATCTCGCCAGGGATGATGTAAGCGGAGCTCACGGGATCGGCTCGTGCACGGTGACGAGCTTGGTCCCGTCGGGGAACGTCGCCTCGACCTGGACCTCGGTCAGCATCTCCGGCACCCCGTCCATCACGTCGTCTCTGGTGAGCACCGTCCGCCCGGCGCTCATCAGCTCCACCACGGTCCGCCCGTCGCGCGCGCCCTCCAGCAGGTACGACGTGATGAGCGCGACCGCCTCCGGGTAGTTCAGCCGCAGCCCGCGCGCCCGCCGTTCCCGCGCAAGCCCCGCCGCGACGTGAATGAGCAGGCGTTCCTGCTCATGCGGGGAAATCAGCATGCCTGCACGATAACCCCGCGGGTAACTCCGCTCGTTACGCCCGCATGACGAATTGTCACGTCCTGTTTCGCGCCTACGAGCGGGGGTCGCCGCCCCATTCGGTCCACGGGTCGTAGTCGACCTCGAGTGGCTCCTGGGGCGGGCGCTGCTCCTCGGGCACGTGCTCCAGGTTGAGCCGGATCCTGGTCCAGGTGGACGACCGGCCGCGCATCGCGTCCACCAGGACATCGGCAGGCTCGAGCAGCGGCCAGACGTCCGAGTGGCGCGCCTTCCAGCGGTCCAGGCCCTCCATGGCCTCGGCCTTGCTCTTGGCGCGGGCGACCTCGATGAGCGGCTTCGTCGATTTGCGCCGGCCGGTCGGGCTGATCGACGGCACCTCGTCGGCGGACCCGGCGGACCCGGCGGACCCGGCCGAAGCGCCGCCGCCCCCGGCCCGGACCGGCGCGCGGCGCTTCGAGGGCTGGACGCGGGCGTCCTCGCCCTCCTGCTTCTCGTAGTGCGGCGGCCACGGCGCGTCGGGCAGACCCGAGGCCTCGTCCCGCTCCGCCTGCGCAAGCAGTCCGTCGAGCGACCCGACGGCGGAGTCGATGCCCTCCCACGGGTCGCCGATCCGCGCGAACCGCGCGGGCACCGTGTCGATGGTGAATGCGGACGGGTCAACGGAGGGGACCTCATCCCAGTTCAGCGGCGTCGACACGCGCGCGTCGGGCAGCGGCCGCACCGAGTAGGCGGACGCCACGGTGCGGTCCTTGGCGTTCTGGTTGTAGTCGACGAAGACCCCGTGCCGCTCCTCCTTCCACCACTTGGAGGTGGCCAGGTCGGGAACGCGCCGCTCGATCTCGCGGGCCACCGCCACCGCCGACCGCCGCACGTCGGCGAACGACCAGTTCGGCCGGATGCGCGCGTAGATGTGTATGCCGCGCGACCCCGATGTCTTCGCCCAGCCGGTGAGGCCGAAGTCGGAAAGTACCTCGCGGGCGCACAGCGCCACCGCGATGATCTGCGGCCATTCGACACCAGGCACCGGGTCCAGGTCGACCCGCAGCTCGTCGGGGTGGTCGAGGTCGGACGCGAGCACCGGATGCGGGTTGAGGTCGATGCAGCCGAGGTTGGCCACCCAGGCCAGGCCTGCCGCGTCCCGCAGCACCACCTCGTCGGCCGTGCGGCCCGACGGGAACCGCAGTTCAGCGGTCTCGATCCAGGACGGGCGAGACGACGGCGCCCGCTTCTGGAAGAACGCTTCCTCCTCCGCCCCGTTCACGAACCGCTTGAGCGCCATCGGCCGGCCGCCCGCGCCGCGCAGCGCCCCGTCGGCGACTGACACGTAGTACTGGACCAGGTCCAGCTTGGTGTGCCCGGTGCGCGGAAAGTAGACCTTCTGCGGGTTGGAGACCGCCACCTCCCGGCCCGCCACCTCGATCACCATCTTCGGACTCGCCATCAGTGTTAGCCCCATCCGTTCGGAATGCTTAGTTCTTTCCCAGGATTTCCGACAGGCTGTAGCTCACGGGCTCATCGAGCTGATCGAAAGTGCACGAGGCAGGCGTGCGGTCCGGGCGCCAGCGGACGAACTGGGCGGTGTGCCTAAAGCGGCTGCCCTCCATGTGGTCGTAGCGGACCTCGACCACGCGCTCCGGGCGCAGCGGTACGAACGACAGGTCCTTGCCCACGTTCCACCGGCTGTACTCGGAGCCGCGCGGATTGCGGGCACCCTCGCCGGAGGCGGCCGCCGCGACGTGCGCGCCCCAGTCCCAGGGATGGCCCTCGAACGTCGTCACCAGGGGTTCGAGCTCGGCCCGTAGCTCGCGTCGGGTGGCCATCGGGAACGCGCCGATCACGCCGACGCTGGCGAGCTGGCCCGTCGGCTGGTAGAGGCCGAGCAGCAGCGAGCCGATCGCGTCGTCGCCCGTCTTGTGCGGCCGGTAGCCCGCGACAACGCAGTCCGCGGTGCGCTCGTGCTTGATCTTGAACATGACTCGCTTGTCCGGCTCGTACACGCCGGACGGCGACTTGGCGACGAGGCCGTCAAGGCCGGCGCCTTCGAACTGCGTGAACCACTGCTCCGCGACCGAGCTGTCCGCGGTAACCGGCGTGAGGTGTACCGGCGGCCGGGCCGCGCCGAGTGCGGACTCGAGCGCCGCGCGACGCTCGGCGAACGGGCGCTCTGTGTAGTCGTCCGCGCCCAGCGCGAGCAGGTCGAATGCGACGAAGTGGGCGGGCGTCTGCGCGGCGAGCATGCGCACCCGGCTGGCCGCGGGGTGCAGCCGCAGCTGCAGTGCCTCGAAGTCAAGCCGTCCCGCGGCGAAGTCCGGCAGCACGATCTCGCCGTCGATCACGCAGCGCTCCGGCAGGTTGGCGAGCACGGCGTCCACGAGCTCGGGGAAGTACCTGGTCATCGGCCGCTCGTTGCGCGAGCCGATCTCCACCTCGTCGCCGTCGCGGAACACGATCGACCGGAACCCGTCCCACTTGGGCTCGAAGAGGTAATCCCCTGACGGGATCTGCGGCACCGCCTTGGCGAGCATCGGCGCCACCGGGGGCATCACCGGAAGGTCCATGATCACAGACTCGCATACGCGCCACGGCCATGACCCCCCGCACCGGCCAAGCAACGTGCGGGCGCCCGCCCGCACATCGGGGGGTACGGGGGGGCGTCCCCCCGGGAGATACGCGCTTGCTGAGCGCCCGATACGATGGCGATTTGTGCCATCGGGCGCTCAGCAAGCGCCGGTCCAGTCGGCGCTGTGCTTCCACAGCAGCCCGGCGAGCTCGGGGGTGGCCACGTTGCTCGCCTGGCGTGCCGCGCTCTTGTCGTAGTACAGCCCGTTGTCCTGCGCGACCTCCGGCGCGGTGGCACAGTAGACCGACGTGACCGCGCCCTGCTCGACGGTGAGCATCCGCCTGGTGATGAGCGGGCGGGCCAGCCGCGGCACGCGCCGCCAGATGTCGGAGGCGACCACGCCGGGGTGCAGCGCGTAGGCATTGACGTCGCTGTGACGGCGCGCGAGCTCCTGGGTGAACAGCACGTTGCACAGCTTGGAGACCGCGTATTCGCGCATGCCGGTGAACGAGGCAGTGCGCCGTCGCACGGCGGTGAAGTCGATGCCGGGCGCCGAGTAGTGCACCTCGCTCGACACGTTGACGATCCGCGCGTCGGGGCCGCTCGACGACAGCCGGGGGAGCAGCAGCTGGGTGAGCGCGAAGTGGCCGAGGTGGTTCACGCCGAAATGCAGCTCGAACCCGTCCGCGGTGAGGCCGCGCACCCCGCCGACCCCGGCGTTGTTGACAAGCACGTGCAGCGGCTCGCCGGAGTCGAGGAACGCCGCCGCGCAGGCGCGCACCGAGTCGAGCGACGCCAGGTCGAGCGGGAGCAGCCACACCTCGGCCGAGCCGGACTCCGCCTTGATCCGTTCGACCGCCGCCGCACCCGCGGCGGCCGAGCGGCACGCGATGAACACCCGCCCGCCGTCGCGCCCGAGCGCGATCGCCGTGGCCTGGCCAATGCCGGTGTTGCCACCGGTGATGAGGAATGTCCGCCCAGATGTCACGTGCCCATTATCGGGTTATAACGCACTATCCGCCGGCCATCGCGCCGACAACCATGAACGGTTCGCGCCCCGCGGTGATGGCGTCCGCGATCACCGCGGGCAGCGGCGCGTCGGGCGCCTCGTTCGACAGGTCCTCCTCGCACGCGTAGAACCGGACGAACGCGCGCCGCTTGCCGGTCTTGCGGTCCCTGATCGTCCCGCCGAGCACCGGGTACGCCGCCTCGAGCGCGTCCAGCACGCACCGCTGGGTCAGTTCGGTGCCTGCCACCGACAGCAGCACCTCGCCGTGCACGCCGGCCAGGGTCCGCAGGTGAGCGGGGAGCACGACCCGTATCTCGGTCACGGCAATACCTGCACCTCGACCGAGAGCACGGCGGGCAGGTCGCGGACGATCGGCGCCCAGTTGTCGCCGGAGTCGGGTGAGACGTACACCTGGCCGCCCGTGGTGCCGAAGTAGATCCCCGCGTCGTCAAGCGTGTCCATCGACATGGCGTCGCGGTACACGTTGACGTAGCAGTCCTTCTCCGGCAGTCCCGCCGACAGTTCCTCCCACTCATTGCCGCCGACGCGCGACCGCCACACCCGCAGCTTGCCCTCCGGCGGATAGTGCAGGCTGTCGCTGGTGATGGGCACCACGTACAGCGTCTCCTCCTCGTGCGGATGCACCGCGATCGGGAACCCGAAGTCGCTCGGCAGGTTGCCGCTGATCTCGTACCAGTTCTCGCCGGCGTCGTCGGACCGCATCACGTCCCAGTGCTTCTGCATGAACAGCGTGTCCGGCTTGGCGGGGTGCGCCTCCACGTGGTGCACGCAGTGCCCCGCCTCCGCGTCGGGATCCGGGATGCCGTCGGAGAGCAGGCCCTTGTTGATGACCCGCCACGTCTCGCCACCGTCGTCGGAACGGAGGGTGCCCGCCGCCGAGATGCCCACGTAGATCCGCGGCTCCTGCAAGATGATCGTGTGCGGGCACAGGCCGCCCGCGCCCGGCTGCCACGAAGGTCCCGTCGGGTGCTGGCGCAGCCCGGTGAGCTCGGTCCACGACACGCCGCCATCGGTGGACTTGAACAGGGCCGCGTCCTCCGCCCCCGCGTACACGGTGTCCGGGTCGGTCTTCGACGGCTCCAGGTGCCAGATCCGCTTGAACTCCCACGGCTTGGCCGTGCCGTCGTACCACAGGTGCGTGCCCGGGTCGCCGCCCGCGTAGCTGAAGTCGTTGCCCACCGGGTTCCAGCTGAGCCCGCCGTCGTCGGAGCGCTGGATGAGCTGCCCGAACCAGCCGGTGTTCTGCGAGGCGTAGATCCGGTTCGGGTCGGCGGGCGAGCCTTTCAGGTGGTAGATCTCCCACCCGCCGAAGTGCGGGCCGGTGACCGACCACTTCGCCCGCCGTTCGTCCGAGGTCAGCACGAACGCGCCCTTGCGCGTCCCGGCCAGTACTCGTACCTGTGTCATGACGACCGCCTTCCTTTCGTGACCCTGCGCAGCTAAGACCCTCCTGGGCTGGATATGCCCCGATCCTCGTATGACTGTTTGCATTGGCGGAACTCATCGCGCCTATCGATGTCTGGCAGGATAACGTGAACTGATTACGGCGCGTGTGGTCGCGCGCCGCCTGTCGAGGGCCCGATCCGAGACGGCCCACCCCCATGGAGTGCACGATGGCCGGACAGCCGCCAGAACCTTCCTTCCAGCCCAGTGGCCAGGATCAGGCGCTGACCCAGGGACGCCCCGCCTGGCAGCAGCCCACTTACACCCCGCCGTCGGGGAACGCCGGCGGCCAGCAGCCAGGCCAGGGATACCCGCCGCCCCCGCCGTCCTTCTCCCCCCAGGAGCAGGGCTACGCTCCCCAAGACCAGACGTACGCAGCGCAGGACCACGGCTACGGTCAGCAGGATCAGACCTTCACGACCCTGAACCCTGGTGCCCAGGCGCCAGGCCAGGAGTACCAGGGCTACCAGGCGCCCGGCTACGCCCCCGCCGCCGGTGCCGGCGTACCGCAGTGGCAGGGCATCGCCGGAGTGACGCCCGCGGCGGCACGCCCGCGCGGCGAGAAGGGCTTCATCGGGTCGCTGTTCGACTTCAGCTTCGACTCGTTCGTCACGCCGAAGATCATCAAGGTCCTCTACGTCCTGCTGACCATCTGGACCCTGCTGCTCGGCCTGTTCTTCCTCATCATCGGCTTCCGGCAGGGCGGCGTCGGCGGCGGCATCGCCGTGCTGATCATCGTCGAGCCCATCTTCATCTTGCTCACGCTCGGCGTGTACCGGGTGGTGCTCGAGGCGTTCATGGTCATCTTCCGTATCCACGAGGACACCAAGAAGATCCGCGAAAGAGCGGAAAGCCAGCCCTGACAGCGCTGAGCCAGGCGTCCCGAGGGGTCCCGACGGCAAGACGGAGCAAGTTTTTCCGCACAGTCATATCCACAGCCGTCACTGACTTGTCCACAGCGCGGACCCCAAGCATGCGCGGGCTGAGTGGCATCGGATGTCCACAGCGGGAGACGTCCAACCACGTGGTATTCCACAGCAGAGGCCCGGTTACACACATGGTGATCCACAGCGAGCGTGGAGTACGTTACCTGTCCCGGGGAGCGGTCGGCCGGCAACGGCGGACCGCACCGCGGGGACCGGGGAAACACGATGGCAAGCCGGGCAGGACATCTCAGTCATGACCAGAACCCTGATGCAGCCACTGGCCGCCGAGGCGGCCAGGCATTCTCGACACTTTCAGCTCATCGTCGACGTTCACCTGCTGCTGGTGAACGATGGTGACCTGCTGCTCGGCAGACGCGCCAACACGGGATACGGCGACGGTGCGTACGAACCGCCGTCCGGCCGCCTCGCGGAACGCGAGACGCTCGTGGAGGCGGCGGTCCGGGTGGCGACCGCTCAGGCGGGAATCGCGCTCGACCCCGCGAGGGTGTCACTGGCCCACGTCATGCACGACGTGTCGGGCGCGGGACGGATGGCATTCTTCCTCACCGTGGATGGCTGGGCGGGCGAGGCCTGTCCGGTACCGCCGGTCCGGGGGCCGCGCAGCTACAGCGACTTCGGCTGGTACCCGCTGACCGACCTCCCGGCGAACATGATCGACCGGGCCAGGGTCGCGGTGCGCAACTACGCGGCTGGCGCCCGCTTCTCCACGTATCCCGCCTTCGGCATGTGAGCCAGGGCGTAACCCCCAAAATCCCAGGCCATACCTGCCTTCGCCTTCCGCCTGCCCGGCGGCTGAGCGGTAGGCTCGTATGCGATGATGCTGGTGAAGACCCACGGGTCGCTCAACGAGATCTTCGCCCTGCAGGCGACGCCTGACGAGTGGGCGTCCGACGCGGTGCTGCGCGAGTTCGTCCGCCGGGTCTGCGACCGCTCGTCATGGACGGGCGGCAGCGACGGGATCTACCTCTACGACGTGAGCGGCCAGCACGCGCGGGCGTGGTTCTTCAACCCCGACGGCTCATCCGCCGAGTTCTGCGGCAACGGGATGCGCGGTCTCGGCCGGCTCATCCTCGACCTGCGCGGCACTGACACCGAGGTGGTCAGCAGCGGCGGCCGGGACTACACGGTGCACCGCGCGGCGTCGACGCCCGAAGGCGTCCGCCAGGTGCTGCTCGAGCTGCCGCCGCTGCGCTTCGACAACGCGGCGCTCCCCGAGCCGTTCGCGGGATTCACCGCGGTCGCGGTGCCCAACCCGCATGTCATCGCCGTGGTCGGCGAGTACCGCGAGCCGGACCTGATCGAGCTCGGCAAGCGCGCCGACGAGGCGTTCGACGAGGGCGCCAACGTCTCCTTCCTGCTGCCGCTCGACAGCGCAGACGGCCGCGACGGCGGCGACGTGCCTGAGGTCTTCGTCCGCACCTTCGAACGCGGCGCGGGCCTGACCCCGTCCTGCGGCTCCGGTGTGGTGGCATCGCGCGCCGCCTGGTCCCGCGTGTCGGGGCTTGACCCCGAGCGGCGCGTTGTGGTCCGCAACGCGGGCGGCGTCGCCGCCGCGACCATTCACGTCCGCGACGGTGCCTGGCATCCGGTGCTCGAGGGCAACGCCACGGTCGTCTACCGGGCCGAGGTGGACCCCGACGGGAGCCAGGCCGGACCGGTGGAATGGGCCGCCGACGAGAACGCCGCATATGCCACCCTCGACGAACGAAACGTCGCCTTTCTCACCTCGCACGGCATCACGACGTCGCATCCTTAGCGAAGGCAATCGGCGGCAAGTGACGCATAGTAGTAAATAAGTCGCGCTTCGCTCCAGCCGACCTAGCCGCAGTTGCCGCGAATGCCGCTCTGGGCAGCGGAAAGTGATCTTCGCCTATGGCGGCATAGCATCACGAGTGCCCATCCTGACCAGCAGCAATTCTGTCCTCAGAGAAGTTGCTCGCGGTCGCTAGAGCGGTAAGCTCATCCGCAGAAACGCAGGGCTGAAGTACCTCGTAGTTTTCACACAGCAGCGATCGTGCCGACGGGCTTGATCGTCGTCGGTACCGCCCGGCCTAGGGAGCCGAAAATATATGCCTACTACGTACGCGGACGCAGTCTTCACCTCGGACATGTCCGACATTCATGATCTGCCGCTTGACGCTGAAGTGAGCATCGATGACGTCGAATACGCGCACATAATGCGGCGTATTGGCCTCGTTGAAGGTGAACCGGGAACGTCGGTCTCCGCCTTCAATTCATCCATCTGAGACCTTGGCCGTTTTCGGGGACGTGCTGCCGTTCCGGCAGTTCGTCCTCAAGATCCACAGCCGGTGCGATCTCGCCTGCGATCATTGCTACGTCTATGAGCACGCCGACCAGAGCTGGCGCGGCCGTCCCACGGTGATATCGCCGGAGACGGCCCGGCAGGCGGCGGAGCGCATCGCGGAGCACGCCAGCGAGCACCGGCTGTCGATGGTACGCGTCATCCTGCACGGCGGGGAGCCGCTGCTGGCTGGCGTGTCTCGGCTTGGAGCGATCGCCCGGGTCCTGCGCCGGGCGATCGAGCCTGTGTGTGAACTTGACCTGCGGATCCACACGAACGGGGTGCGGCTTGACACCGCGTTCTGCGAGATGTTCCTCGCCGAGGGAATTCTGGTAGGCATTTCCCTCGACGGCGACCGGGCGGCCAATGACCTGCACCGCCGCTATCTCAACGGGCGCAGCAGCTACGATCAGGTGCTGCGCGCCGTCGCCCTGCTGCGCCAGGAGCGGTACCGGCCCCTGTTCGCCGGCCTGCTCGCGACGATCGACATCCGCAGCGACCCGGTCGCGGTGTACCGGGCGCTTGCCGAACTCGACCCGCCGAATCTCGATTTCCTGCTGCCGCACGGCACCTGGGAAACCCCGCCGCCGGGCAAGCGGGGACCGCTGCCCGACGGGCGGCTGCCGGCCCGGCTGGCCGGCGAGCCGGGTGCCACACCGTACGCGGACTGGCTGGCACCCGTTTTCGCCGAATGGACGAAGGACGGCCGCCGGGTTCCGGTGCGCATGTTCGAGTCCATCATCGAGACCACACTCGGCGGCGCCTCCGGCACCGAGTCGCTGGGGCTCGCGCCGAGCGACGTCGCCGTCATCGAGACCGACGGGACGATCGAGCAGGCGGACTCGATCAAGGTCGCCTACGATGGCGCGCCCGTGACCGGACTCGACGTCTTCAGTCACTCGCTCAACGCCGCCGCCGCGCACCCGGCGATCAGGGCGCGGCAGCAGGGCATCGCCGGCCTGAGCCCGGTCTGCCGCACGTGCCCGGTGGTGGACACCTGCGGCGGCGGCCTGTATGCCCACCGCTACCTGACGGGCAGCGGCTTCGCCAATCCCTCGGTGTACTGCACTGACCTGGAGAAGATCATCACTCACGTGCGCGCGCGGCTCCTCCCGCAGGCGGGTGCCACGGTTGCCGCGCAGCGGCCGTCACACTCGATGCCGCAGGCCCATTTCGACGCCCTGGCCGCCGGTTTCGGCGATGCCGAGTCGATCTCCTACCTCAGCGCCGCGCAGCGCAGCGTGCGCCGCGCAGTGCTGCGCCTGCTCCACGAGCGGGCGCCCCTGGACGGCGACCCGGTCTTCGACGGCGGCTGGGACCTGCTTACCCGCCTCGACCACGCCGCCCCTGGCGCGGTCGACGAGGTGCTCGCCCACCCGTACGTGCGGGCCTGGGCCGAGGGCTGCCTGCGGAACGCCGGCCGGACCGCCGTCGGCACCGCCACCAGAAGCACCGCCACCCGGGCCGGGCACCTGGCGTCGGTGGCGGCGGCGGCGGCCATCAGGTCAGGCACGCTGGCCGAAGCGGAGGTGCCGGTCAGCGACGGGTACGCGCACCTCCCCACGCTCGGACGGCTCCGCGCGGGCGACGCGCGGACGGTCACGATCGCGGTGACCGGGCCCGGGCAGTTCGAGGCACGGGCGACGTCAGGCAAGTGGCGGGTCGAGGCGGGCGTGCAGGACCCGGCCAGCGAGACGGAACCCGACTGGCAGCCGGTCCGCGTACTGCGGTCAGGGGAGTTCACGGTCCGCCTCGAGGACACCGACCTCAACAGGGATTGCCACCAGTGGCCCGCCGCGCCGCGGCTGACGCCGGCCGCGGTCGCCGCCTGGCAGGAGCAGTTCGCGGAGGCGTGGCCGCTCATCGAGGACAGCTTCCCCACGTACGCGCCTGGCCTCGCGGCCGGGCTGAGTACCGTGATGCCGCTGGCGAACGACGCGCCTGGCAGGGAGATCAGCGCCGCGGCCAGGCAGGCGTTCGGCGCGGTCGCCGCCGCGTTGCCCGCCACCGGCGCCGACCTGGCGCTGCTGCTCATCCACGAGTTCCAGCACGTCAAGCTCGGCGCGCTGACCGACATGTTCGACCTGTGCGACCGCACGGACCAGCGGGTGTTCTTCGCGCCGTGGCGGGATGACCCCAGGCCCGTCGGCGCGCTGCTCCAGGGCACCTACGCGCACATCGGGGTGACCGACTTCTGGCGAGTCAGGCGCGACGCGGCGGGCCAGGAGCCTGCCGCGGCCGCCGAGGCCGCCGAACGCTTCGCCCGCTGGCGGATGATGACCGCCGAGGCGATCGAGACGCTGGCCGGTTCCGGCGCGCTGACACCGCTCGGTGACCGCTTCGTCGCCGGCATGCGCGCGACCGTCGAGCCGTGGCTGAGCGAACCGGTGCCGCAGGCCGCCGCGTCGTCCGCCGCGCGGTGGGCGGCCGAGCGCCGGGCGGCGTGGCAGCGGCGGAAGGACTCCTGAGCGTCATGGCAGCCGCCGCCGACGCGACCCGCGCCCCCGAGAGCCGTGTCTCCGCGCAGGGGGTCACCGGGCAGCAGCTCGTCGATGCCCTGCGCGGCCTTGGCGTGGGCCAGGGTGATACCCTGCTCGTGCACGGCTCACTGCGCTCCATCGGCTGGGTGGACGGCGGGGCGCAGGCCGTGGCCGGCGCACTGCGCGAGGTAGCGCGGAACGTCGTGGTGCCGGCGGCGACGGAACAGAACTCGAACACCTCACGGGTGCACCTCGCCCGCATCGCGGGGATGACGCCGGAAGAGGTCCTCGCCTACCGCGCCGAGATGCCCGCGTTCCACGCGGGCATGCCAAGCGGGATGGGCGCCATCGCAGAGGCGGTACGCACGGGGCCGGGAGCGGTCCGCAGCGGCCACCCGCAGAGTTCCTTCGCCGCCGTCGGGCCCGAGGCCGGCTACCTGATGGACGACCACCGGCTCCACTGCCACTACGGCGAGGACTCACCGCTCGCGAAGCTGTACAAGATGGACGCGCGGGTGCTGCTGCTCGGGACCGGCTACCACGCCTGCACCGCGTTCCATCTCGCCGAGTACCGCTACACGCCCAGCCCGCCGGTGCGCCGCTACGAGTGCGTCGTCACCCTCGCCGACGGCCAGCGATGCTGGACGTCCTACGACGACGTCATGCTCGACGATCATGAATTCGAGGTTATCGGCAAATCCTTTGAAAAGGCGGCCGACGTCAACCGCGGTGACGTGGGTAATGCGGAGTGCCGCCTGATGCCACTTTGCCACGCCGTTGACTTCGCCGCCCAATGGATGACGGAGAACCGTAAGTAAAGCCTTTGCTAATGCGGGGTATGCGTTCTTTGCAAATGCTTATCCGTCTCATATAGTGAGGTTTCCTAACCAATGCAGGCACGCGTGCCCGCATGCAGGAAGGGAGACCCGGTGCACGGAGGCTACCCGGCCAGAGACGCCGATGGCGACAGGTATCTGTCGCCAGCCGCCGCCGACGACGGGCCGTTTTTCTTCCTCAGCTACGCGCACGGCCCGCGCGACTTTCCCGTCGGACGAGACCCTGACCTGTGGATAGCCCAGCTTTACGACGATCTGTGCGAGCACATCAAATCGCTGGCAGATCTCGCGCCAGGCAAGAAGGCCGGTTTCATGGACCGGGAACTCCAGCAGGGGCACGAGTGGCCTAGGCACCTGTCAAAAGCCCTCGCGACCTGCCATGTCTTCGTGCCGTTGTACTCACGGCGGTATTTCAAGAGCGAGCATTGCGGCCGCGAGTGGTTCGCGTTCAACAGGCGTCGGCTCAATTACCGTGCCAGGAGCGCCAGGCCGATCGAGACCATCGTCCCCGCGCTGTGGATACCGGTGCGCGACGGCCTGTTTCCCGAGGCGGCCAGCGCGGTGCAGTACAACTCCGCCGACTTCGGCCCGCTGTACGCGGAGCACGGCTTCTACGGAATCATGAAGGTCAGCCGGTGGCGGGAGGCCTATGAGGAGGCCGTGTACCTGCTCGCGCGGCGGATCGTCGACGCCGCGGAGGCCTCGCCCCCGATCGAGCACGAGGTCTGGACCGAATACGAATCGCTGCCGTCCGCCTTCGGCGGCCTCGGCGGGACCGGTCCGGGGGACAAGCTGCTGCGGCTCACCGTGATCGCGCCGGAAAGGGACGAACTGCCCGGCGGCCGCGACCCCGCCTACTACGGCGAGAACGTAAGGGAGTGGAATCCGTTCCGCCAAGACTCGCTGCGCGCGCTCGCCGACCACGCGGGGGATCTCGCGCGGAGCCTGTCCTACACCCCGGACGTTGGCGACCTGTACCGGCATGAGTCGGCGCTGTTCGGTGCCGGGCAGCCGACGGGGCCCGAGGTGCTGCTGATCGACCCGTGGGCGGTGCTGCAGCCGGAATGCGGCCAGATGCTCCGGCGGCTCGACGCGATGGACAAGCCATGGGTCCAGGTCGTCGTGGTGTGGAACACCAAGGACGCGCAGATGCAGGCGGACGCGCAGCAACTGCGGTCGGCCCTGGAGGCGGCGCTGCCCCGCATGCTGCGAGAGGGCCGCGCGACATCGGCACTCGCCGTGCGCGGCGTCCCCTCACTCGAGGACTTCGGCGTGGTGTTCCCCGCGGTACTCGCCGCCGCGGGACGGCACTACGTCAGGCTGGCATCCGCCCGGATCGCGTCGGCGAACGACGGACAGGACGACACACCCGTGGAGCGCGCTGATGGCTGATGACATGACCGCCGAGGGAAAGATCGTCACCTTCTACTCTTTCAAGGGCGGCACCGGCCGCACCATGGCGCTTGCCAACGTCGCCTGGATCCTCGCGAGCAACGGGCTGAAGGTGCTCGTGGTGGACTGGGATCTCGACTCGCCTGGCCTGCACCGCTACTACCATCCCTTCCTCGACCCGGCGAAGGTCGCGGCGACGCCCGGCATCATCGAACTGATCACCGATTACGTATGGGACGCCGCCCAGGCCGACGAGCGCTCACCCGACTGGGTCCGTGACTACGCGCAGATACTGCCGCACGCCGTCTCGCTGAGCTGGGACTTTCCCGACGGGGGGACGCTGGACTTCGTCTCCGCGGGCCGCCAGAACCGCGACTACTCGTCCGCGGTGACCGCGATCGACTGGGACAACTTCTACGACCGGCTCGAGGGCGGGCAGTTCTTCGACGGGCTGCGCGCCGACATGAAGGCGCACTACGACTACACGCTGATCGACAGCAGGACCGGGCTGTCTGACATCGCGGACATCTGCACGGTGCACCTGCCGGACATCCTGGTTGACTGCTTCACACTGAACGACCAGTCCATCGACGGGGCGGCGGCGATCGCCAGGAACGTGGAGCAGCGGTACCACTACCGCAACATCCAGGTGCTTCCTGTCCCGATGCGCATCGACGAGGCGGAGAAGGACAAGGCCGACGTCGGGCTGGCGACAGCCCGCGCCAGGTTCGGCAGCAGCCTGCACGAGAAGCTCGGCGAGTTCGAGGCCAACGACTACTGGGCCGCGGTGCCGATCCCGTACAAGCCGTTCTACGCGTTCGAGGAGACGCTCGCCGTGTTCGGCGACGCGCCGCGCTCGCCGACCACACTGCTCGGCGCCTATGAGCGGCTGACCGCCGCGCTGACCGACGGGCGGGTGCGCACGCTCGGCGTGATGAGCGACGAGATCAGGCTCACCTACAAGGCCGCGTTCATCAGGCCGCGGCAGCCACCGCCAGGCGACATCTACCTCAGCTACGTTCCTGAGGACCGGATGTGGGCGGACTGGATCGCGGCGGTGCTCGCGCCGCGCGGCATTCGCATCCTGCGCCCGTCGAGTTCATCAATAGCCGGCGGCAACACCAGGGAGGAAGCCGAACGCGGCGCCGCGTCGGCCAGCCGCACGATCGCCGTCCTGTCGGCCGCGTACATGCAGTCGACGCAGGCCCAGGGCGTGTGGGACGCGATGGGCGCCGCCGACCCCGCCGGGACCGGCAGGCGGCTCATCCCGGTCAGGGTCGGCGAGACGCGGATCGAGCAGCCGTTCTCCGAGCGGAGTGTGGTGGACCTGACCCGCAGGGACGCCACCCAGGCGACCGAGGAGGTGCTGAAGGCGCTCGGCTACCCGCCGAAGCTCGCCGAGCATCTGGCGGGCCCCGAGCCGCGCTACCCGCGGACGATCCCGCCGGTCTGGCGCGTGCCGACAAGGAACGCCTCGTTCACCGGCCGCAACGACGTACTCGAGAAGCTGCACGACCAGCTGATAGGCAGCAGCACCGCGGTCGTCCTGCCCGTGGCGCTGCACGGACTCGGCGGCGTCGGCAAGACTCAGGTCGCGCAGGAGTACGCGCACCGCTTCATGGCCGACTACGACCTGGTGTGGTGGGTGCCGTCGGAGCAGCGCGACCTGATCAACCCGAGCCTGGCCGAACTGGCGCAGCACCTGGGAGTCAGGCCGGCCGACTCCACGGCGGAGACCGCGGAACTGGTCAGGGAGGCGCTGCGCCGCGGCCGTCCGTACGACCGCTGGCTGCTGATCTTCGACAACGCGGACGAGCCCGGCCAGATCGAGAACTTCTTCCCCGGCGGTCCCGGTCACGTCATCGTCACTTCGCGAAATCCCGCCTGGTCGCAGGTGGCCGAGCCGGTCGCGATCGACGTGTTCTCCAGGCCGGAGTCGCTCGCCTACCTCCAGCGCCGCGTGCAGGCACTCACCGACGAGGACGCCACCCTGGTCGCCGAGGCACTCGGTGACCTGCCGCTGGCGATCGAGCAGGCGGGCGCCTGGCTGGCCGCGACGGGGATGACCGCCGCGGAGTACGTCGAGCAGCTGCAAGACCAGTTCGCGGCGACCATGGAGCTCAGCCAGCCGATCAACTACCCGACCTCGGTCGCGGTCACCTACCGGCTCTCGTTCGACAGGCTCAGGAGTCAGTCGCCCGCGGCGGCCAGGCTGCTCGAGCTGTGCGCCTGCTTCGCCCCCGACCCCATCTCGCTGTCGCTGCTCAACAGCGACGAGATGATCAAGTCCCTGATCCCGTACGACCGGCGCCTGCGCGCGGCCCGCAGCGTCCTCGGCCTGCTGATCACGGACATCACGCGGTTCTCGCTCGCCAAGGTCGACCGTGACGTGACGAGCAACTCGATCCAGGTGCACCGGCTGATCCAGGCGGCCATCCGCGACCAGATGCAGCCCGATTCCTACCGCGACGCGACCCTGCACGAGGTGCACACCATCCTCGCGGGCGCGCGCCCCCGGCAGGGCGAGACCGACGACCCGGCCAACTGGGCGCGGTACGACCTGATCTGGCCGCACCTTGGTCCCTCCGAGGTGTGGAACTGCGACGAGGAGGAGGCCAGGCAGCTTCTCATCGACCGGGTGCGCTACCTGTGGAAGCGCGGCGACTTCGAGCAGGCACTCGACGTCGCCCACCTGCTCGAACAGCAGTGGCGGGAGAAGATCGGGCCGGACGACGAGCAGACCCTGTCGCTCCGCTTCCACATCGCGAACGTGCTCCGCTCGCAGGGCAGCTTCCATGAGGCCTACGAGCTGGACACCGAGATCTTCCGCAAGCAGCAGGAGGTGCTCGGCAACGACCACCCGTCGACCCTGCTGACCGCGGGAAGCCTGGGCGGTGACCTGCGCGGTCTCGGCCGGTTCAGCGAAGCGCTTGACCTGGACGAGGAGACCTACAGCAGGAACAGCCAGCTGCTCGGCCCCGACGACCCCAACACGCTGTCGAGCGCGAACAACCTCGCCATCGACCTGCGCCTGGTCGGCGACTGCTTCCGCGCACGCGACCTGGACAGGGAGACGAGGAACTACCGGCAGATCGTGCTCGGGCCCGACCACCCCTACACGCTGCACTCCGCGTCGATGCTGGCGCGCGACCTGCGCGAGGCGGGCGACTACCCGGGGTCGGTCGAACTGCTCCAGGAGACCTACGAGCGCTACCTCTCGGTGCTCGGCGAGGACTTCGTGGACACCCTGCGCACCGCCAAGAGCCTCGCGGTTTCGCTCCGCAAGATGGGGCGGCTCGACGAGGCCTACGTCCTGACCAGGGACATCGATGACCGTTACGAGCGGATCTACGGGACCAACCACCCGGACTCGCTCGCCTGCAAGCTGAACCTCGCCGCCGACCTGTCCGCCCGCGAGGACAAGGTAGCCGCGTTCCAGGTGGCGAGCCAGGTGCTGCGCGCCTACCAGGCAAGCATCGGCGGCGCCCACCCGTTCACCCTCGTCGCGGAGAACAACATCTCGACCTACCTGCGGGGCGTCGGCTCGGCGCGCGAGGCGCTCGGGCTCGCGGACCGCACGCTCGGCGTGATGCGCGACTCGCTCGGCGAGGATCACCCGTTCACCCTGTCGTGTGAGATCAACAAGGCGAACTGCCTGCACGACCTGCGGCGGCTTACCGACGCGGAGGGACTGCAGCGGGAGACCTACGAGCGGCTGCGCAAGACGCTCGGCGAGAACCATCCGGACACCCAGGTCTGCGAGGCGAACCTGGCGATCGTGCTGCGCGCGCAGGGCCGCCTCGACGAGGCGGAGGCGCTGCAGGTCAAGGTGATCGGGGCGCTCGGCCAGGTGCTCGGTAACGACCACCCCAGCGTCACGGCGCTGCGCAACTGGCGGCTGCAGAACCGCGACCTGGAGGCCCAGCCGACGTAATGACCCGCCCATATCGGGGGGTACGGCCAGGGGGGACGGGGGGCGGGTGCCCCCCGTGCTGGGGAGCAGTCGTCCCCCCGGGAGATATTCGCGCGTTTCAGGCGGCCCTGATCAGCCAGGAGAGCACGTCGGGGACCACCTCGAGCGCGCCGAAGTGGGCGGTGGCGGGGCGGATGGACATGACCGCGCTCGGGATCTGCGCGGCGAGCCACCGGGTATGTGCCACCGGCGAGAACACGTCCTCCTGCCCGTGCCAGAGCAGAACGGGCACGGTGATGTCCGCCAGGTCGAAGCCCCAGGGGGAGCAGAACGCGAGCACGTCGTCGATCCAGCCGTCAGCCGAGCCGCCGAGCGCCTCGGCGAAGTTCTGCGCGAGCTGCCCGCGGATGCCGGCGTCGGAGACGATCCGCTGGTCCGCGGCGGGCATCTCGGGCCTGAGGGCGGTGACGTGGCTCGCGGGGTTGGCCCTGATCTGCGCGGCGGCCTGCACCAGGCGCGCGGTGAGCACCTCGGGATCCGACGCCGCGGCGGTGTAGGAGACCACGTTGGAGTCGGCCATGCCGGCGAACCAGTCGAGCCCCTCGGCGGCCCACGGGGCCAGGCTCACCAGGACGCCGGCCCGGGTCACCCGCGCGGGAAGCAGGGCGGCACAAGCGAGTGCGTGCGGACCGCCGCCCGACCGGCCGAGCACCGCGAAGCGGTCGACCTCGAGCGCGTCCGCGATGGCGAGCACATCGGGTACCACATCGGCCACCATGCGGGACTCGAGGCGGTCAGAGCCGCCGTAGCCGGGCCGGTCGAACGTGATGACGCGGACACCGAGCTCGTAAAGCCGCAGTCCGCGCGGCAGCGGGCCCACCCGGCTGCCCGGCGTGCCGTGCAGAAAGAAAACAGCAGGTCCTGAAGGATTCCCCGATACCTGCACGGCGATACGACGACCGTCCGCCGAAATTACAGAATTTGTCACGTGCCGCAATGATCCACCGCAGAAAACCCCATAACGCGATCTCACCTGCTTACCTACTGCCGAGTCAAGGCTAGGACGCCGTTGTCATGTCTATGTCATGTCGCGTGCGCCGGCCGTTATTTGCGGGGCTGTTATTCGCGGGGCAGGCGGTCAAGGGCCTGCCGGGCCCGGCGCTCCGCGGCCTCGGCGTGGCGGGCCTTCATTCGCATCCCCGCGAGGTCGGCCCGCGTCCTGGTGAGCCGGTCCTCGAGATCACGGACCTCCGCCTCGAGCCGATCCTCGTTCGCGAGCGCGTCAGCGGCGGCGGCGGCGGTCGAAGCCACCAACCGTTCGGCATCGGCGTACTGCTCCCGGCGGCGGGCCGCACGTTCCGCCGCCTCCTGCGCCAGCCGCTCGGCCGCTTCCGCCTGCCGCCGCGCGGCGGCCTCCGCCGACCCCTTGGCGGCCGCGGTCTGCCTGCCGCCGGCCGTGTCCCCCTGAGCCGTGCCCGCTGCGCGCCTGCCTCCCGTGCGCCGGTCCCTGGCGCCCCCGGCCGTGGTGCCTGCGGCGGCCGGCCGGACCGCGCGCGAACCCGCCGCGGCCTCATCGGTTCCCGCTTCGGTCGTGGCGCCGCCCGCGGCGCGCCCGCCGGTCACCACGCCGAGCCGCGGGCGCGGGATCGCCGGCCCGCCATCGACGCCGCCAGGCTCCCCGTCGGCGCTCTCCTCGCCGCTGCCCGCGGCGAGCCCGAGGCCAGGCCATGCGCCCTCGTCCGGCCCGCCCCCGGCCGCCGCCTCTGGCAGCACCCCGAAGCCAGACCACTGCATCGCCCGGGTCAGCGTCCCGCTGGCGAAGCCGGCCGCGACCTCGGGATCGGCCACGGCCGCGGTGAGCGTGTCGGTCACCTCGGCGCGCAGCGATGGCGGCGCGTCGGGCACGCCAGCGACCGAGAAGGCCTGGTTAGTGAGCGCGTCGACCAGCGCGCCGCGCGCGGCGGACAACTCGCGCAGCCTCGGCCCGTGCCCGGCCTGCTGCGCCGCGCGCAGCGCCGTAGCCAGCTCCGCCAGCTTGGCGGGTGCGCCCGGGTCCGAACGGGCCAGGTTATTGACGACCCAGGCCGCCCGGGTGGGCCGCCGCAGCGCGCCGATCGCCTTCGCGCCCTCCCGGTCGCCGGCACTGCGCGCGGCGGCCGCTAGCTCGCCGCGCCGCTCGGTGAAGGCCTGCGGGTCGGCGCCGTACAGCTCCTCGACCGCCGCCGCCACCCGGTCGCCGACGCCCGTCTCGCCTGGCCCGTCACCATCGCTCACGCTGCCCGTTATGCCCCCGTTCGCAACCCAGCGAACAGGTCGTCCTCAGGCAGCGGCGTACCGGTCGTGTCCGCGATCCTGATGAAGTACTCGTAGCCGAAGGCCTGCTCGGCGACTTCCTGCGGCAGCTTGCTGAACCACGAGTCGTTGATCTGGCTGCCGTGCGCGAAGAGTGCCGCCCGCTTGCGCTCGAGCACCGGGCGGATGTCGACCGTGGTGGTGATCCGCGCCTCGGACTCAAGTGCCCGCGCTGCCCGCTCCTTCGCCTCCTCGGAGTCGTTGTCCCAGTTCGGGACCTCCTCGCCGGCCTCGCGCAGCGCGTCCCAGATCTTCCGCCAGTTCGAGCCCTTCATCGTGGACAGGTACACCTTCTCCGGTATGCCCGTCTGCGTGGCCGCGAGCTGCGCGGCGAGGCTGGCGTGCACATGGTCCGGATGCTGGTAGGCGCCCGCGTCGTCGTAGGTGACAAGCACCTGGGGCTGGTACTTGGTGATCAGCTCGCCGATCCGCCCCGCCACCGTCTCGATCGGCACGTTGCAGAAGGCGTCGGGCCGCGCCTTGTACTCCCATTCCTCCATGCCCGAGTCGTGGTAGCCGAGCGGTTCGAGCGCGCTGACTTGAAGAATGCGCGCCGACTCGTCGAGCTCCGCGAGCCGCAGCCGCGCCACCGCTTGCGGGTCGTGCCCGTCCTGGCCCGGCTTGATCCCGCCGGGCGCGTCGCCGAATTCGCCGTTCGTGCAGGTAACTACGACCACGCGGACACCCTGGTCGGCGTAGGTCGCGAGGATGCCGCCGCCGGACGCCTCATCGTCGGGATGGGCGTGCACCGCCATGAGAGTAAGAGCCTCAGCCATATCTTCAAGAGTGCCATCTGCCCATGACATTATTCCGCTGAACCTTTCCTATCTTTTTAGTAGGAAACTTGCCCCTCATGCGCTGCCGCCCGCTTGGCTCTGCGGCGCGGGCCCGTCTCGCTACGACTCGTCGGCGCTCCGGCGGTGGGACGTTTCCTCGTGTCACATTGACGATTCGTTACATGGTGGCTTCGATCACGCATACCGCGCTTATTTCGCTTAGATGGAAATGGAACAATAGAAATTGTCACTCGTGCGATTCCGCATCCGCTGCAGATGGCTATTTTCATGATCGCGGTCGTCTTCGTAGCGGGTCAGGTGATGCTCTTGACTCTGGCCATTTCGACCGTGGGCAAGCCCAGCCATGATCGTTACCTGGACCTCATGCTCCACTGGCCCTACGTCCTGGTCGCACCGATCGTGATACTTAAGCGGCACGCACTTCCCGACCGGTACTTCAGCGACGGCGGACAGCACCGCCTGGCTAACCGTGAGAAGAATGGTGGCAGGGGAGAGCACCAGTCGTCGACGCCTGATTCCGATCCTTCGCCGCTTACGCCGCAGCAGTACCGGCGCGCCCTTGGCCTGGCCATGGAGCGGTTGTCGTCGGTAACGATGGACCGCGCACTGCAAGAACTGCTTATGCGCCAACTCGAGTCGCTTGAACAGCGCAGTCAGCCCGAGGACCAGCAGTAGCGTCATCGTCCCACCTTGCTTACCCGGTGACTGCTCCCATGTCCGGTCCGTGGCATTTGTCGCGCCACCGGGTAAGCAACGCCGGCTCTAGCCGACCGTCTCCCGCAGCGCCGGGGCGGTGCCGTTGGTGCTCGGGACGGGCACGGTGGCGGACTTCTTCAGCAGCTCGAGGATGGCGAAGCCCTGGCCGACCAGGCCGGCCATGACCTCATTGACCCCTTGTGTGCCGTTGAGCACGGTGAGGTTGGTACCGGCCAGGCCGCGCGCCGCCGCCTCGACCAGGGACGGCAGGTTCTCCACCAGCGTGCTAGCCGCGATCAGCTCCTGGTTCCCCTGAGCCAGCGACGCGGCGAGCACGTGGTTGGCGTCCGCCTGACCCTGCGCCTGCGCGCGTTCCGCGTGCGCCTGGGCATCCGCCTTGACCCTCGTGGCCTGCGCCGCGGACTCGGCGAGCGTGGTCTGCCTGAACGCATCCGCCTCGGTGGCGAGCCTGGCCTGGTCGCGGTCCGCCTCGGCGATCTGGCGCTTGCGGAACGCCTCGGCCTCGGTGGCGAACCGTGCCTGGTCGCGCCCGGCCTCGGCGAGCGTCCGCGTTCGGTACGCCTCGGCGTCCGCCGGGCGGCGGACCTCGGCCTCAAGGCGCTGCGCGGCCAGCTCGGCCTCGTGCTGCGCGAGGGCGGTCTGCTGCTGGATGACCTGCTGCTTGGTCTCCGCCTCCGCGAGCGGTCCCGCCTGCTCCGCGCGGGCCTTGGCCTGCTGGGTCTCCGCCAGGTACCCGGCCTGCTTGATCGACAGGTCGCGCTCGTACTGCGCCTTCATCGCGAAGGCAGCCATTTCTCGCTCCGCGGCCTCCATGTCGGCCTTGGCCTTCGCGATCCTGGCCTGGCTCGCCGCGGCGGCGGCGTGCGGGGCGGCCAGGTTGCTGATGTAGCCGGAGGAGTCCTCGATCTCCTGGATCTCCAGGGCGTCCACCACGATGCCGAGCTTCTCCATCTCGGCGTGGCTGCCGTCCTTGATCTCCTGGGCGACCCGGTCCCGTTCCCTGATGATCTGCTCGACGGTGAGCCCGCCAACGATGGACCGCAGGTGCCCGGCGAACACCCGGCCGACCAGGGTCTCCATCCGGTCTTGCTCGGACAGGAAGCGGCGAGCGGCGTTGGCGATGGACGCCGAGTCGTCGCCCACCTTGAACGCGGCGACCGCCCGCACGTTGAGCCGGATGCCCTGGTTGGTGATGCATTCCTCGGTGATCTCGGCCTCGCGCAGGGCGAGAGAAAGCAGCCGTGCCCGCTGCTTGACCGGCATGACGAAGCTGCCATGCCCGGTGACGATGCGGAACTGCGTTTCTTCCCTGCGCCGCTTGGATCCGGAGATAAGCAGTGCCTCATTGGGCGCGGGGACACGCCAGAACAGCATGATGGACTCCCTTTTCCCTGTCTTCCGCAGGGTTCTTGTGGGGATTGCTCAGACCGGTGCCGGGGTGACCAGCACGGATCGAGCGGACAGCGCATCGACGACGACAACCCGGGCATGGCGGGCAATGGGCTCGTCAGACCACGCGGCGAACGCCTCGCTGCCGCCGCGGACGGGCAGCAGCACCTCGCCGGGCCCGTTGACTGGAATGGATACGGTTACCCGCCCGACCGTCCCGATCAGGCTTCCCGCCGCGCCACCATAGGCGTCCACGGCCACATCACCGGCTTTCGCGTTATGCGCCGATACGGGTATATCACCGTTTTCCTGAGCCTCAACGGGGGCCCCGGCAGTTAGCAAAGGCGCAGGCCGTCATGCGACCTTCCACGGGCACCCGCTTGAGACCCGCGCATGGCGAAACCGCGATAATCGCGCCGAAAAAGTAAAGCGGACGCCATGATCACGGAAACCTTGATCCTGATGAATGCAAAGCACGTTCTACGAGTACAAAATTTCCGTTGAAATCAGAATTTCCGTGATTCATGCCCAACCCGGCGAAACGCCTGTGGCAGACGAGGCACGTGTGGCCAGCGATCGCGGGACGCCGGGACGCTTGCACGCCGCAGCGCCAACGGCCACGCGGCCGGCAACGTGGACGCGGCCGACCACGTCCACGCATTCGGCAACCACGCGGCCGGCAGCGCAAGCGCTAGCGCGGCTGGCCGGGGGAGAGGGCCGGCGCGCGGCCTGCCCGCAGGGCGGGCGCGGACGCGGGTACCCGCACCCGGAGAGCCGCGGGCCGCACGGAGATCGTGAGCCGGCGGCCGGCCTCGACAAGCTCGCCGTCCACCTCGCGCGGCAGTGTCGCGCTCGCGGTAATCTCGATCTTCCTCGCCTGGAATCGCTCGAGCATCCGGTCCTGGTGGCGGCTGTTCGTCAGCACGCGCGTGGCCACCCGGGGCCAGCCGAACGGGCCATAGGGCGCGAGCACTCCCACGTCCAGCATCCCGTCGTCGAGCCGCGCGTCGGGCAGCAGGCTGAATCCGCCGGGAAGCAGCCCGGAGTTCCCCGCCACCACCGATCGTGCCATCCGTTCGATGGGCGGCCCGTCGTCGAGCGAGATGGTGAACCGGACGGGCGGAACCGCGAGGTGCACCGCGCCGGACATCGCATAGGCGAGCCAGCCGAACTGGTGCTTCAGTTTGGTACCCGCGACGACGGCCGCGTCGAGCCCCATCCCCGCCATCGCCGTGAACGGCACGTCGTCGGCCACCGCAAGGTCGATCGTCCGGTCGCTGGCGCGCGGGTCGAGCGCCGCGCTGAGCGCGGCCCTCGGATGCACCGGGACGCCGAGCGACCGCGCGAGCAGGTTGGCAGTTCCGTGCGGGACGATGCCGAGCGGCACGCCGGTTCCGGCGAGACCCTCGGCGCACCCGCGCACGGTCCCGTCGCCGCCGACGGCGACCACGATGTCCACGCCGTCGAGTGCGGCGCCGTTGGCAGCCGCGATCCCCGCCTCGGCCTTCTCCGTGACAAGCACGTCGCAGTCCCACCCGTGCCGTGCCGCGCCCTCGCGGCACAACGCGACGAAGTGCCCGCTGCCTCGTACCAGCGAGCCATTGACCACAAACGCGACACCAGGCATACCGTCATCGAGGGTACCCGCACGGCCCGCCGGAAACCTCGCGGTCCGCCGGCGGGCCCCGCGATAGCCCAACGCGACACCGCTATCGTGGGCCATCGGCGGGAAACGTTAACAAAAGCAACAAAAAGCGACCTATTTGTCCCGGTTTAGCGGACACCCGACTTGCGATGGTCCACTCATCCGAACCGGGCAATTAGGTCGGGTTGTGCACACGGGCGTGGTCGCCGCCCGTCCTTCGCCGTGTCCCAGGGCCGGTCCTGGCCGGGTGCCTCCACGATCGCGTAGATTCCGCGCATCGCACAAGAAAGGGGGGCACTATCACGCCCCCTTTCTTGCGCGATGACCTGGTGGACCGTAACCAGCCGGGTCGGTCCCCCCGTTCCCGGGGTGTGCGCTAGTAGTCGCGGTGCGCGCATTCGTCGCAAATGACCATCCGCGGCGGATATAGCCGCGGATGGTTCCACGCTGACCCACGAGCCGGAAACGGCTACACACGCCGCGCCGCGTCGCGGGACAGCAAAACGGTTACCGCAGGTACCACTTGTACGGCGCGATGAGCCTCTCGACCGACGCCGGCCCCCACGACCCGACCGCGTACGGCTCCACGGGCGGCGGGGAGTCGAGCAGCGGCTGCGAGATCTCCCACACCCGGTCGATGCCGTCGGCCCTGGTGAACAGCGACTGGTCGCCGAGCATGGCGAGCAGGATCAGCCGCTCGTACCCCTCCAGGGCATTGGACGCCGCGAACGAGTCCTCGTACCTGAAGGTCATCTTCCCCGTCCCGAGCGTCATCTCGGGCCCGGGCATCTTGGCCATGAACTCGATGGCGATCGACCCAGGGTCAGCGAAGTCGATGACGATCTCGTTGACCTTGCCAGTCGGCGCGTCCACCCGGTGGGTGCGGAACATGCGCACCGGCGGCGTGTGGAACCCGAGCGTGATGACCTGCCGCGACGAGGCGAGCGCCTTGCCCGAGCGCAGGAAGAACGGCACGCCGTGCCAGCGCCAGTTCTCGATCTCCGCCCGCACCGCGATCATTGTCTCGGTGTCGGAGTCCTTGGGCACACCGTCGATCGACCGGTATCCCTCGTACTGGCCGCGCACCACATGCCGCACATCGATGGGCCGCAGCGCGTCGTACACCTTGCTCTTCTCATCGCGCAGCGGCTTGGCGGCGAGTGACGTCGGCGGCTCCATCGCGACGAAGCCGAGCACCTGGAACAGGTGGGTCACCACCATGTCCCGGTAGGCGCCCGTCGCGTTGTAGAAGCCGGCCCGCTGCTCGACGGTGAGCGTCTCAGGCACGTCGATCTGCACGTACCTGATGTGCTGCCGGTTCCATATCGGCTCGAACAGGCCGTTGGCGAACCGGAAGGCGAGCACGTTGTCGACCGATTCCTTGCCGAGGAAGTGGTCGATGCGGAACACCTGCGACTCGTCGAATACCGCATGCACGGTGTCGTTGAGCTTTCTGGACGACTCCAGGTCGGTGCCGAACGGCTTCTCGATGATCACCCGCGAGTGCTCGTTGGCCAGACCCGACGAGCCGAGCATCGTCACCACCGAGCCGAACGCGGCGGGCGGCACCGCCAGGTGGAAGAGCCGCCCGACCGCGTGCGACCCGTTCCGCCTGCGCCCGTTGGAAGAAGCGCCCGCAATCGCCTTCTCCGCCTCCGTGACCGCTGTGACCAGCGGGGCGGGGTCGTCGGGCGACGCCGCGCCGAACGACAGCCGCGAGGCGAACGAGTCCCACGACTCGTCGGGCTTGCAGTTGCCGAACTCCTGGCAGGCCTGCTCCGCGCGGGTGCGGAAGTCGGCGTCTGACAGGGCGAACTCCTGCGGTGAGGACCCGATGACGCGGAACTCCTCGGGCAGCAGCCCGGCGACGAACAGATGGTAGAGCCCGGGAAGCAGCTTGCGCTTGGCCAGGTCTCCAGTAGCGCCGAACAGGACGATCACGTGCGGGTCTGGCTTGGCGTGGCCTTGCCGCACGGACCGGGGGGGTTGTGCCGGTCCGGACTGGGTGCTCACTTCATTTCCTCACTTCTGCTCGGCGTGTCCGCCGAACTCTGACCGGAGCGCCGAGAGGATCTTGCCGGTGAACACGCCGAGGTCGCGCGACTCGAACCGCTGGAACAGCGACGCAGTGATGACGGGGGCGGGCACGCCCTCGTCGATCGCCGCCTCCACCGTCCACCGGCCTTCGCCCGAGTCGGACACGCGGCCGCCGAACTCCTGGAGGTCTGGCGATTTGGCGAGCGCGGCGGCGGCCAGGTCCACCAGCCACGACGACACAACGGACCCGCGCCGCCACACCTCGGCGACGTCGCCGACGTTGATGTCGTACTGGTACGCCTCAGGGTGGCGCAGCGGGGTGTTCTCCGCGTCGTGGGTGGCGTTCTCCTGGAGGCCGATGCCGGCCCCCTTGATGATCGACAGACCCTCGGCGATCGCGGCCATCATGCCGTACTCGATGCCGTTGTGGACCATCTTGACGAAGTGCCCGGCGCCGGACGGCCCGCAGTGCAGGTAGCCCTGGGACGCGGTTGTCCCGGGCGCGCGGCCAGCGGTGAGCTCGACGGACCCCTCGCCGGGCGCGATCGTCTTGAAGATCGGGTCGAGCCGCAGCACTGCGGGGGTGTCGCCGCCGATCATCAGGCAGTAGCCGCGCTCCAGGCCCCACACGCCGCCCGAGGTGCCGACGTCGAGGTAGTGCAGCCCCTTCGGCTTGAGCGCCTTGGACCTGGTGATGTCGTCGCGGTAGTAGGAGTTGCCGCCGTCGATGATCGTGTCGTCGGCGTCGAGCAGTGGCACCAGCTGCTCGAGCGTGGAGTCCACGATCCCGGCGGGAACCATGATCCAGATGTTGCGCGGCTTCTCCAGACCTGCCACGAACTCCGCGAGCGAAGATGACCCGACGGCCCCCTCCGCCTCCATCGCCTTGACCGCGTCCGGGTTCACGTCGTAGGTCACGCAGTGGTGGCCGTCGCGCATCAGCCGGCGGACCAGGTTGGCCCCCATCCGGCCGAGCCCGATCATGCCGAGCTGCATGGGATTGTCAGTTGCCATGTCGAGTCCTCACGCCCCCTTGAGCGAACGGTAGCGCCTGATCAGCGCATTAGTAGAAGAGTCGTGCGTCAGCGACGGCTCGGCGGCTGAGGTGAGCTCGGGGATGATCTGCTGGGCGAGCACCTTGCCGAGCTCGACGCCCCACTGGTCGAATGAGTCGATCTCCCAGATGGTCCCCTGCACGAACACCGAGTGCTCGTAAAGCGCGATCAGCGAGCCGAGCAGCCGCGGCGTCAGCACGTCGCATAGCAGCGTGTTCGTCGGTCGGTTGCCCTCGAACACACGGTGCGGCACCACCGCCTCGGCCGTTCCCTCCGCCCGCACCTCGGCCTCGGTCTTACCGAACGCGAGCGCGGCGGCCTGCGCGAACACGTTAGACGACAGCAGGTCGTGGTGGTCGCCAAGCGGGTTCAGTGTCCGCGCGAACCCGATCAGGTCGACCGGGACCAGCACCGTCCCCTGGTGGATGAGCTGGTAGAAGGAGTGCTGCCCGTTGGTGCCCGGCTCGCCCCAGTAGACCGCGCCCGTGTCGTAGTCCACCTGCTGGCCGGACAGCGTCACATGCTTGCCGTTGGACTCCATGGTGAGCTGCTGCAGGTAGGCGGGGAACCGCTTGAGGTACTGCTCGTACGGCATGACCCCGACGGTCTGGCAGCCGAAGAAGTCCCGGTACCAGACGGCGAGCACACCGAGCAGCACCGGCAGGTTCGCGGCGAGCGGCGCGGTGCGGAAGTGCTCGTCCATGTCGTGGAACCCGGCGAGCAGCTCATCGAACTGGTCGGGCCCCAGCGCGATCATGTTGGACAACCCGATGGCGGAGTCCATCGAATAGCGACCGCCGACCCAGTCCCAGAACCCGAACATGTTCGCCGTGTCGATGCCGAACGCCGATACGCGCGCGGCGTTGGTGGAAACGGCCACGAAGTGGTTCGCCACGGCGTCGGCGGACCCGAGCGCGGACACGATCCAGTCCCGCGCGGACGTCGCGTTCGCCAGCGTCTCCAGGGTGCCGAACGTCTTGGAGGAGATGATGAAGAGGGTTTCCTCGGGCGACAGGTCGCGGACCGCCTCCACGAAGTCAGTGGAATCGACGTTGGATACGAAACGGAAGGTGATTTCACGCGTGCAGTAATGCCGCAGCGCCTCGTACGCCATGACCGGACCGAGGTCGGATCCGCCGATGCCGATGTTGATCACGTTCTTTATCGGCTTACCGGTGAAGCCCTTGAACTCGCCGGAACGGACGCGGTTCGCGAAGTCGCGCATGCGGTGCAGCACGGCGTGCACGTCCGCCACGACGTCCTGCCCGTCGACCACGAGCGACGCCGTCTCCGGCAGCCGCAGCGCGGTGTGCAGCACCGCCCGGTCCTCGGACACGTTGATGTGCTCGCCCCGGAACATCGCGTCCCGCCTGGCAGGCACCCCCGACTCCTCGGCGAGCTCGACGAGCAGGGCCATGGTTTCATCGGTGACCCGGTTCTTGGAGTAGTCCAGGTAAATGCCCACGGCCTCGGCGCTGAGCCGCTCGCCCCGCCCGGGGTCGGCCGCGAACAGTTCGCGCAGGTGTGACCCGGAGATTTCCGCGTAATGGCGCTCGAGCGCCTGCCACGCCTTCCGCTCCCGCAGCGGAGTCGGCATGCTGGTCTCCCCTCGTTCAGGCTCTGACTGTGTCTCGTTGATTACCGTCCCGATCCTTCCACGGTTGCCGGTCTGCAGCATGTCTGGGGGGCGAAGTTCAACGTCAAAGAACTAGTCAGGGCGTGGGCCGCGGGGGGAAGATTTCTCGCGGCGCTCCTTCGGAAGGCCGCGAGGAAATCTCCCCCCACGTCCCTCGTCTGTTCTTGGCCGTGGGAGGTCGCGGGGCGGCCTTCGGCCTGCCGCCCCCTGGGCTGACGCGTCACGGTCCATGGCCCGTGACACTGTCCGGGGCTGCCGCATCTATGCGGCCTTGATATTGCCCTCTAGGGAGCTGCCGCGAGCCTTAGAGGGTGGAAGGTGTGGCAGCCGCAAGAGCTACGGCGCGGACGCGTTCGTTCCCGGGGAGGTCCTCAAGGAGGACCGGGACGCCGTCGGGGCCGCAGAGGGGGAGCTTCCAGTTGGGGTACTCGGTGTCTGTGCCCGGCATGTTCTGGGAGCGGGTTTCGCCGGCGGCCTCGGCGAGATTGACGCCGATGAGCAGGGCGGGTGTCAGTGCCAGGTAGGCGTACAGGGCGACGGTGAACTCGTCGGCAGTGGGCCGGCGGTCGGGGTCAAGCAGCCCCTGCGCGACCAGGGCGCCGATCCAGTCGTCGACCATGCGCGCCGCGTCCGCCCGCTCCTCGGACTCCGGCCGGGTGAGCAGGCCGAGGGCGCACCGGTCGGTCACCTGGGAGCCGGAAAGGAACGCGGCGGCGGGCGGCAGGTCGTGCGTGGAGACGGTGACCATGCTGTTGCGCCGCCACCACTGCGGCGCGAGCGGCTCGTTGGACCAGCCGCGCTCGAACCACAGCATCTGCGTGCCGAGCACGCCGCGCTCGGCGAGCGCGTCCCGCAGCCAGGGCTCGACGGTGCCGAGGTCCTCGCCGACAACGACGGAGCCGGACCCGGCGGCCGCGGCTGCAAGCGTGCCGAGCGTTCCCGCGGCGTCGTAGTAGACGTAGGCGCCCTCGGTCGGCGGCGCGCCCGCGGGAATCCACCACAGCCGGGACAGCCCCATGACGTGGTCGATGCGCAGGCCGCCGCCGAGGGCGAGGCTCGCGCCGACGAGGTCCGCGAGCGGCCGGTAGTCGGCGGCGACGAGCGCGCGCGGGTGCATCGGCGGCAGCCCCCAGTCCTGGCCGCGCTGGTTGAACGCGTCTGGCGGCGCGCCGACGGTGAAGCCGCGAGCGAAGCAGTCCTGTAGGGCCCACGCGTCCGCGCCGCCCGGGTGGACGCCGATCGCCAGGTCAGCGATGATGCCGATGGCCATGCCCGCGTCGCGCGCCGCGGCCTGCGCCGCGGCGGCCTGCTCGGCGACGAGCCACTGCACCCAGGTGTGGAACTCGGCCTGCGCGGCGAGATCGCCGCCGCGCAGCTCCGTGGTGACGGCCGCCGATCGCGGGTCGTGCAGCCGCGATGGCCAGGTCCGGTAGTCGGGGCCGTGCACCTCGGCGAGCGCGCACCATGCGGCCCAGTCCCGCAGGGCGCGTCCGTGCCTGGCGCGGAACGCCTCGAGCGACGCCTGCCGCTCGTCGGACAGGTGCACCTTGCGCAGCATTTCAAGCGCTTCGCGCTTGGCAGTCCATACCGTGTCTCTGTCGATCAGCGCGGCCGTGCCCGACGCGGCACGGAGCGGCGCGGAAAGTTCAGTCAGCCGCCTCCGTTCGGGATAACTCAGCTCCCAGTACTCGGGGATGTCCTCGATGCGGAGGTAGAGGGGTGACACCCAGCGACGGCTCATCGGCAGGTAGGGGGAGGCGCTGACCGGGGCAAGCGGCTCGACCGCGTGTAGCGGGTTGATCAGCACGAACCCGGCGCCGAGCTCGCGCGCCGACCAGGCGGCAAGCTCGGCGAGATCCCGCAGGTCGCCGTGGCCCCAGGAGGCGCGCGAGCGGAGCGAGTAGAGCTGGACGGCGAACCCCCACGACCGCTCGCCGGGTCCGGGGGCGACAGCCTCGGACGCGGCGGATTCGCCGTCGTCCGCCGCGAGCACCGCAGACTCGCCGACCGATTCGAGGCAGGACACGATCGCCTCGAGCGTCTCGTCGGACACGGGCACCTCGTGCCCGTGCCAGTCCCAGTAGCTGACAGAAACGCCCAGCTCCGCGGCACGCTGCCGCAACTCCCCGATGCTCACCCGAACAAGTCTGCCGCATGACTCGCACTGCCCGTGCAACGGCAATTCCTCAGGTCAGGTCTCCCGCGTGGTCATGCACGAAGGTCTGCAGTTCTATGGGCGTGCGCACGTAGCCCGTCGGGGCGGGGCGGCGCGGCAGTCGCAGCCGCGGCTCAGGCACGTCGGTGTACGGGATGGTGGACAGCAGGTGCGCGATCATGTTGATCCGCGCCCGCCGCTTGTCGTCGGAATCGACCACGTACCAGGGCGCCTCGGGGATGTCGGTGAGCATCATCATGTCGTCCTTGGCCCGGGAGTAGTCCTCCCAGCGGCTTATCGACTCCAGGTCCATGGGGGAGAGCTTCCAGCGCCGCATCGGGTCGTTGAGCCGCGACTCGAACCGGATCTGCTGCTCGGTGTCGCTGATCGAGAACCAGTACTTGCGCAGCAGGATGCCGTCCTCCACCAACATCCGCTCCCACATCGGGCACTGGTGCATGAACCGGTGGTACTCCTCCTTGGTGCAGAAGCCCATCACGTGCTCCACGCCGGCCCGGTTGTACCAGGACCGGTCGAAGAACACGATCTCGCCCGCCGCGGGCAGCTGCGCGGTGTACCGCTGGAAGTACCACTGGGTGGCTTCCCGCTCTGTCGGCTTGTCCAGCGCGGCGATCCGCGCGAACCGGGGGTTCAGGTACTCGGTGACCCGCCGGATCGTGCCGCCCTTGCCCGCCGCGTCGCGACCCTCGAACACCACCACGACCCGGGAGCCGGACGCCCGGACCCACTCCTGCATCTTCACCAGCTCCGCCTGGAGCCGGTACAGCTCGGCCGCGTAGACCTTCTTCGACAGCTCGCGTCTAGCAGGACTCCCGTCTTTGCCCGATTTGCCAGGCATGCAGCCCCCTTGTCCAACCCCTGCGCGGGGAATCTCTAGATCTTTCCCATGTGGAAGCCTTCGAAGACAACGATCGAAACTCAGGATTCCGAACGGGTTCTTGTCTTCGCCTCGCCCCCTCGGCGCGTGCTTGGGGCCCGGACATCTCCCGGGGGGACGACCCCCATACTCGCGCGCTACATTGAGCCTCGTGAGCGAAGAGCCAGTGAGCCGCCTCGACACTGTCGAGTTGTACCGGACAGGCGCGGCAGCCAAGATCGTCCTGAACCGGCCAGACCGGATGAACGCCTGGTCGACGGGCATGGCCGCCGACCTGCTTAGCGTGCTCGGCGACCTGGCGAGCGACGACAGCGTCCGCGCGGTCATGCTGACGGGGGCCGGACGGGCGTTCTGCACCGGCGCGGACCTGAAGGACGCCGTCACCGCCGATGGCGCGACGATGGACACAGACCGCATCCTGATCGACTGGTATCACCCGATCGTCACCGCGATCCGCGAGATGCCCAAGCCGGTGATCAGCGCGGTCAACGGCCCCGCGGCGGGCGCGGGCGTGTCCCTAGCCCTGTCGGCGGACCTGGTGGTGGCGAAGGAGTCCGCGTACTTCCTGCTCGCGTTCGTGAACATCGGCCTGCTGCCCGACGCGGGAAGCTCGCTGTTCATCCCGGCGCGCATCGGATTCGCCCGCTTCGCCGAGATGGCGATGCTCGGCGAGCGGCTTCCCGCGCCGAAGGCGGCGGACATCGGCCTCATCAACTCATCCTGGCCGGACGACGAATTTGAGAAGAACGCCGAGGCGCTGCTCACCCGGCTGAGCAACGGCCCGACCCGCTCCTACGCGGGCACCAAGCGGGAGCTGAACCACTGGATGTACTCCGGGATGGCCGAGCAGCTGGCCCTCGAGGCGCAGCTCCAGGGCGAGGTCGCCCGTAGCCAGGACTGCGCCGAGGGCATCGCGGCCTTCACGGAGAAGCGCCCGCCGCGGTTCACCGGCCACTGAGGCGCGCCCTCAGCATTCCTTTAGGAATAGTTCAGCCCACAGTCGGCGATTCCTCGGCAGGACACCCGCGCGTGTGACCCGCGTCACGTTGTGTTCAAACGCGGCGCTTTCAATCGGATCATGGGTCACTTCGGCAGACTCGCGGCGGGCCTGGCGCTCCTTGCCGGTACCGCACTCACCGCGATCACAGCGATTTCAACGCCGCCGGCGGCAGCCGCTCCGGCACCGGCCGCCCCAGCGGCGCCCCCGCGTCTCAGCCACGTCTTCCTGATCATGGAAGAGAACAACGGCTTCACCGATGTGATCGGCAACAAGGCCGCGCCCAATCTCAATTACCTGGCGCGCACGTTCGGCGTGGCGACCGACTACTTCGGCGTGTCGCCCGACAGCAGCGAGAGCAACTACGTCGCCATGCTGGGCGGCTCGACGCACGGCGTGACGAGCGACGACGCCTACTGGATGAACAAGATCAACGCGCCAAGCCTGATCAGCCAGCTCGATCACGCGGGCATCAGCTGGAAGGCCTACCTGCAGGGCCTGCCGCACGCCGGCTACCAGGGCATCTGCTACCCGGCCAGGTGCAACGGCGCGCCGGACTCCGACCCGCTTTACGTCTCCAAGCACGACGGCATCCAGAACTTCACGACCTCGTGGAACTCCTTCGACTGGTCGCGCCAGGTGCCGTCCGGCCAGCTTGCCAGGGACCTGGCGTCGGGTAACGTCCCGCGGTTCGGCTACATCGTCCCCGACGAGTGCCACGACATGCACGGCGACCCGCCCTACTGCCTGGACAGCGGGAACCTCGGCGACCCGCAGCAGCAGCACCTGGACGCGGTGGGCGATGCCTATCTCGGCCAGGTCGTCGCGGAGATCACGCACGCCCGGTTCTGGTCGCGCGGCAACAACGCCATCATCATCACCTACGACAACGGCGACGACTCCAAGGGCTGCTGTGACGGGATCCCGGGCGGCGGCCGGATCGCCACGGTCGTCGTCACCAGCCACGGCCCGCGCGGCATCACCGACCACCAGCCGGCCAACCACTACTCGACGCTCAGCTCGATCGAGAAGTCCTTCGGCCTCGGCTGCCTCAACTTCACCTGCGATACCAAGCACGTCACGCCGATCTCGGACCTGCTCGCCGTCACCGGCTCGAAGGCCATCGCCACCAGGATCCAGCCCGAGCTGCGCTGGCCGACCCCGACTCCGTCGCAACCGCGAGAACCGCGGTCGGCCACCAAGCCAGTGACGGGAACCCGGGCGGGCTTTACCGTCCTGCAGGCCCAGTTGCTCGGCACGGGCGACAACAGTGTCGGTGCGATCGCCGGCTCGTCGCCGAAGGACATCTGGGCGGTGGGCAACTACCTTCCCGACCAGCCCAACTCCAACCAGGACGCGACGCTGACCTTCGCCGAGCACTGGAACGGCGCCTCGTGGAAGGTGGTCCGCACCCCGAACACCGGGCCCAACTTCAACTCGTTCTACGGCCTCGCCGCCCGCGATGGGGAGGCATGGGCGGTCGGCGAGCACCTCAACTCCGCCTACCAGGACCGGGGACTCGTCGAGGTGTGGAACGGCCGCTCCTGGCACGTCGCGGACACGCCGAACCCGGGCAGCCTCCGCGACATGTTCTTCGGCGCGTCCGCCCTGTCCGCCGGCAACGTGTGGGTGGTGGGTGACCAGGAGAGCGGCAACGGGATCTTCGAGACCCTCGCCGAGCACTGGACCGGGCACGGCTGGTCGGTCGTGCGCACCCCCGACCCTGGTTCTTCGGGCAATCACCTGTACGCGGTCGACGCGGTGAGCCGCGACGACGTGTGGGCCGTCGGGCAGAAGCTCGGCGGGCAGGCGCCCGACCAGGGCTTGGTCGAGCACTGGAACGGCAGCCGCTGGTCGGCGGTGCCGCTGCCGGTCTCGGTGAGCGCGAGCGTGCAGCTTGACGCGGTGACGGTTTCGCACGGCCAGGTCTGGGTGGCCGGCGAGTCCGACAGCCCGTTCGGCGGCGGCAAGCCGCTGGTCGAGCACCTCTCGAACGGCCGGTGGCATGTGGTGACACTGCCCGCGATCCCGCACCACACGAACTGGGCCAACCTGTACGGCATAGCGGTCGCGAACGGCGCCGTCTGGGCGACGGGCACCTACGTGGACCCGGCGACAGACAACAACAACGCGCTCGTGCTGCGCGACTCCGGCGGCCACTGGACCGTGCTCGACGGTCCAGACGCCGGGTCAGGGTCCAACATTCCTGGCGGCATCACGACGATCGCTGGCCGGCTCTGGCTGGCGGGCACCTACGACAACGGCGGCAGCAGGGAGCCGCTCGTCGCCCGCCGCTGATGAGCGCGCCCGATGGCGAAAGGCGCCATCGTATCGGGCGCGCTCATCAGCTCTGTCTCCCGGGGGGACGACCCCCCGTACCCCCCGGGGTCCCCGCGCTGCGGCAAGAGCTGCTCAGCGACCCCGTACCCCCAGGGGCAAGAGCTGCTTAGCGATCCCCGTACCCCCCGGGGACAAGAGTTGCTCAGCGCCCCCGTAACCCCCCGAGGGACAAGAGCTGGGCGCGATTCGCGGCTGCGAGCTTGGTCTTAGGGCCGGGGGCCATAAGTTTGTCACCATGACTGCTGAGAAGGCGGCCGTCGTCACCGGGGCAGGCTCCGGGCTCGGGCGGCTGATCACGATCGCGCTGGCGGAAAAGGGCTGGCGGGTGGCCGCGGCCGGGCGCCGTCTGCCCCCCCTCGAAGAGACGGCGGCCCTGGCCGCGGCCGGCTCGGTGATCCCGGTGCCGACGGATGTCGGTGACGCCGCCTCCGTCGGGGCGCTCTTCGACGCGGTGTCTGACCGGTTCGGACGGCTCGACCTGCTTGTCAACAACGCGGGCACCGGCGCGCCCGCCGGGGCCGTGGACGAGCTGGGCCCCGATGGCTGGCAGTCCATCGTCGCCACCAACCTCACGGGGTCTTACCTCTGCGCGCATCACGCGGTGCGGCTGATGAAGGCGCAGCGCCCGCAGGGCGGCCGGATCATCAACAACGGGTCAATCTCGGCGCACGCACCGCGGCCGCGCTCGGTCGGCTACACGGTGACCAAGCACGCGATCACCGGCCTTACCAAGTCGGTCTCTCTCGATGGCCGGCCGTACAACATCGCCTGCGGGCAGATCGACATCGGCAACGCCAACACGGAGATGACTGGGTGGATCGCGGCCGGCGCACCGCAGGCGGACGGCTCGGTCAAGAAGGAACCCACGTTCGACCCCCGGCTGGCGGCCGATGCGGTGGTATTCATGGCCGGACTGCCGCTCGACGCGAACGTCCAGTTCCTCACCATCACGGCCACAACGATGCCGTTCATCGGCCGCGGCTAATGCCTAAGTCTTAGTTCTCGGGGGGTACGGGGGGTCGTCCCCCCGGGAGATTCCGGCCGGCTAGCGCGCGATACGATGGCGCCTTTTGCCATCGCGCGCTGGTCAGCCGCCGTACATCGGCCGCGGCTGATGGCGCGCCGCGGCCGACGACGGATTAACGCAGGCTCGCCCTGAGGGGTCCGCGCGCCGGAACCCGTTGCTGGAGTCCCCGGACGGGGGGGCATCCGGGGACTCCAAGTGGGGGAAAGCCCGAGTACGAAACGCCGCACCCCGCAGGGGCGTTACATCGTTTGCGAAGAATCTTTTGAGTAATTTCCCGGATACAGACGGTGTCCAGCTAGAGACCGTATGTCTCAAGCAGCCGCAACCACAACTCGCTCATTGTTGGGTACGAGGGCACCGCGTGCCACAGCCGACTCAGCGGCACCTCGCCCACTACGGCGATGGTCGCCGCGTGGATCATCTCGCCGACGCCGGGGCCCGCCAGGGTCAGCCCGACGATGACCTGGCGGTCCTCATCGACGATCAGTTGCGCGTGGCCGCGGTAGTCGTCGGCGAACAGGCTGGCGCCCGCCACGTTCCCGATCTCATACTCCACGACGCGGACCCGCATCCCCGCGGCTTCGGCCTGCGCGGCCGTCAGGCCGACCGCGGCGACCTCAGGCATAGTGAAGACGACCTGCGGTACCCGGGTCCTGCTCGCGATGTCACGCACCGGGGGCTCCCGCCCCGCGGCGCGCTCGGCGATGGCGTCGCCGCAGATCCGTGCCTGGTACTTGCCCATGTGAGTGAGCAGCGCCAGGTGGTTCACGTCTCCTGCCGCGTATAGCCACCCGCCGGGGACGGCGGTCACCCGCATGGTGTCGTCGACCTCGAGCCACGACCCGTCCTCGAGGCCGACCGTCGCCAGCCCGATGTCGCCGGTCTTCGGGTAGCGTCCGACCGCGCTGAGCACCTCGTCGGCCTCGACCATCGTCCCGTCGTCCAGGGTCAGCATGACGGGGCCGCCGTCGCCCGCCCTAGCCGCCGCGGTCACGTTCGCGCCGGTGCGGACGTCCACGCCCGCGTCGCGCAGCCCCGCGGTGACGAGTTCGCCGGCGAACTCAGGCACCCGGTCGAGCAGACCGCCACGGGAGATCAGCGTGACCCGCGAGCCGAGGGCCGACCAGGCCGCGGCCATCTCCGCGCCGACCACGCCGCCGCCGACGATCGCGAGCCGCCCGGGCGCCGTCTTCGCGCTCGTCGCCTCCCGGCTGGTCCACGGCCGCACATCGCGCAGCGCCGGCGGCACGATGGCCCCGGTTCCGGTGGCGACGACCACCGCGTGCCGCGCCGTGATCGTGGCGCCGCCGACGGAGACCCGCCGTTCGCCGGCCAGCCTGCCGTGGCCGCGCAGCAACTCGATGCCGGCACCGTCAAGCCACTTGACCTGCCCGTCGTCCTTCCAGTCGTGCGCGAAGGAATCGCGCCGCTTAAGCACCTCGGCGGGCTCAAGCCGTGCTCCGGTGACACCGTGCACGGCCGACGCCTCTGCCACCACGCCGGCCGGCCGCAGCAGCGCCTTGCTCGGCATGCACGCCCAGTACGAGCATTCGCCGCCGACAAGCTCCGACTCGACGATCAGCGCGCTCAGCCCGCCGCGGACCGCCCGCTCGGCGGCGTTCTCTCCGGTGGGCCCGGCCCCGATCACGATCACGTCGTAGCTGTCACTCGCCATGCGCCCCTCCGCGGGAATCACGTGTTTATCGTCATGTCACCGTTGCGGGCATAACGTTACGGCCCGGCCGCGGTCCCGCGCGGCACGGGACGACCGCCCGCACGCGAGAGTTAGCTACCAGGACCGCGTGCCGCCAATCATGCGTCGCCGATCATGTGTCGCCGGCCGTCACTGTGTCGCCAGCCGTCACTGTGTCGCCGGTCATCGCTGTGCCGCTGGTCATGGATCGCGGGTCATGTGTCGCCGGTCATCGCCGTGTCGCCGACCATCGCTACCGGGTCGATGACACGGTCGAAGTCCTGCGCCGAGATGTGGCCGAGCGCCACTGCGGCCTCGCGCAGCGTGGAACCGTCGTGCTCGGCCTTGTGCGCGATCTCCGCGGCCTTGTCGTAGCCGATCACCGGCGACAGTGCGGTGACGAGCATCAGCGAGCGGTTGACGTGCTCAGCGATGCGCGCGTTGTTGAGCGCGGCGCCCTCGACGCAGAATTCGCGGAACGTCTTGCACGCGCCGGCCAGCAGTCCCGCCGACTGCAGGAAACTCGCGATCATCACCGGCCGCATCGTGTTCAGCTCCAGGTTCCCCTGCGCGGCGGCGAAGGCGACCGTGGTGTCGTTGCCGAGCACCTGGGCGCAGACCATGAGCATCGCCTCACACTGGGTCGGGTTGACCTTGCCCGGCATGATGGAGGATCCCGGCTCGTTGGCCGGCAGCACCAGTTCGCCGAGCCCGGCCCGCGGCCCGGAGCCGAGCCACCTGATGTCGTTGGCGATCTTCGCGAGCGGCACGGCGAGCCCGCGCAGCCCCGCGGAGGCCGCCGCCACCGCGTCGGACGCGGCGAGCGCCGCGAACTTGTTCGGCGCGGTCACGAACGGGTGCCCGGTCGACTCCGCGATCCGCCACGCCACCTCCGCGCCGAACCCGGGCGGCGCGTTGAGCCCCGTGCCGACCGCGGTGCCGCCCGCGGCCAGCTCGTAGAGGTCCGCGCAGGCACGCTCAAGGCCGGCCAGCGCCTGGGTCAGCTGCCGAGCGTAGCCCGACCATTCCTGCCCGACGGTGAGCGGCACCGCGTCCTCCAGGTGCGTCCGCCCGATCTTCACTACGTCCCGCCACTGATCCGCCTTGGCGGCGATGGCGTCGCGCAGCGCGGTCACCGACGTGACCACCGACGCGACCGCCTGCACGGCGGCGACGTGCATGGCCGTCGGAAACGTGTCGTTGGATGACTGCCCCATGTTCACGTGATCGTTGGGGTGCACCGGCGACTTGGACCCGATGACGCCGCCTGCCAGCTGGATGCACCGGTTGGCGATCACCTCGTTGACGTTCATGTTCGACTGGGTGCCAGAACCGGTCTGCCACACCCGCAACGGGAAATGCTCGTCAAGCTCGCCGTCAATGACCTCGTCGCAGACCCGCGCGATCAGCGACGCCATCCACTCCGGCATCCGCCCCGCGGCGCCGTTCGCCAGCGCGGCCGCCTTTTTCACGTGCCCGAAGGCGTGATACACCGCGCGCGGCACCGGCTCGGGCCCGATGTCGCCGAAGTGCAGCAGCGACCGCTGGGTCTGCGCGCCCCAGTACCGGTCTGCGGGCACGTCGATCATGCCCATCGAGTCCGACTCACGCCGGTGCCCGGTCGCACCGATCCCCACCGGCAGATCCCGCACATGCGGCGCATCGCTCATGCCCCAAGCGTCGCACAGCGCCTCACGCAGGACGACCTCCCGGCCCTCCGGGAGCATTTCCCTCATTCAGGGTCGGCGACAAGCTGACATTCGCGGTGAGCGTCGAAGACGTGAAGTTCTTCGACGAGTCCACCGGCGTGGCCATCCGCGACTGACCCGGGTTCGGCCTGCGGCGTTATGAATGTACCGTTTGGCCGGCTCCAGCCGGCCAAACGGTACATTCATCGTCCGTGCGACCACCGCCTACGAGCACAGGCGTGATCAGAGTGATGGCGGGGGCGGGCGGGAAGGCAAGCCGCGCGGTCAGCCCGCCCCCGTCGAGCCGCGGCGTGATGCTCAAGCCCGACTCGTGCGCCGCGGCGATCGCCGCCACGATCGACAGCCCGAGCCCGAGCCCGTCGTCACCGCCCGAGCGTGACCTGGACCGCGTCCGCGATGACCCGGGTGGCCCGCCGCGCTGGAACGGCAGCAGCAGCCTGCCGACCGCGTCCGGCCCGATCTCAGCACCGGTGTTTCCGACGGTAAGCACCGCACGGCCGCCGTCCGACTCCACGCTGACCCACACCGTGCCGCCGGGCACGTTGTGCAAGAACGCGTTGTCGACGAGGTTGGCGACCGCGCGCTCGGCGAGCGCGGCGTCGCCGGCGAGCAGCGCGGGCGACAGTTCGACCTGGACGTCGAGACCGCGCGCGGTGATCTCCGCGCCGCGCGCCGCGAGCACGTCGCGGGTGATCGCGGCCAGGTCGAGCGGCTCGCGGCGTGCCAGGCCGCGCTGACCGCGGGCCAGGATGAGCAGCGCCTCGATCAGCCGCTCCTGCTCCGCCCCGGCGGCGATGGCCCGCTCGCAGGCGGCGCGCAACGAGTCAGGCGTCGCGCCGGGATCGCGCAGCGCCACCTCGAGCAGGGTGCGCGACCTGGCAAGCGGTGTGCGCAGCTCATGTGAGGCGTTGGCGACGAACTGCCGCTGCGCCTGCAGTGACGCGTCGAGCCTGGCGAACAGGCTGTCGATCATGTCGGCGAGCTCGCGCACGTCGTCGTCGGGCCCGGCGAGCGCCAGCCGTTCGTGCAGGTTCGTCACGGAGATCCGCCTGGCCGCCGGCGGTGATCCGGCGCAGCGGGCGCAGCGCCCGCCCGGCCGCGAACCAGCCGAGCACCGCGGAGACCACCAGCATGATGCCGAGTGCGATGCCCGAGTACAGCAGCAGCGCGTCCTTCTCTGCGCTGCGCGTGTCGCTTGCGTACTGGCTCGTCGCGGCGTTGAGCGTCCCTGGCCCCTGGATCTCGTTGGGCAAGGTCACGTCCGTCCCTGACCCGCCGGATGTCCCAAGCCCGAGTGACCCCGACCCGGTTGACCCCGACCCGTCGGACGCGGACCCGCCCGATGCTGTCGGCTGACCCGAGGCCGGCTGACCCACGATCGTGGTGCCGTTGAACCTCGCCACGATGATGCCGTTCGTGGCATGGCTCACCAGCCCGTAGGTGATGCCAAGGAGCCCCGCACCGGCGGCGAGAAACAGGCTGGCGAACAGCACTGTCAGCCGCAGCCGCACGCTGCCGCGCGTCACGGCAACTCCACCGGGCGGTTCATATCCGGTAGCCCGCTTGCGCGACAGTCTCGATCGCCGGTGGCTCGCCAAGCTTGCGGCGCAGCCGGCTGACGGTGACCTTGACGGCGGTGCTGAACGGGTCGGCCATCTCGTCCCAGGCCCGCTCGAGCAGTTCCTCGGCGGAGACCACCCTCCCGTTGGCCGCCATCAGCAGCTCGAGCAGGGCCAGTTCCTTGGGCCCGAGGTCGAGTGGCCGCCCGTCCCTGACCGCGACGTGCCTGGCCGGGTCGAGCGTGATGCCCTTGGCGGCGAGCACCGGCGGCACCGCCGGATGCGACCGCCGGGCAAGCGCCCGGATCCTGGCGACAAGCTCGGCGAAGGCGAACGGCTTGGGCAGGTAGTCATCCGCAGCCGCGGCCGAGACCGGCCACCCGGTCCTCCACCGCCCCCGACGCGGTCAGCATCAGGATGCCCGCCCGGTTCGCCCCGGCCAGCCGGCCGCACACCTCGTCGCCGTGCAGGCCGGGCAGGTCCCTGTCGAGCACGATCACGTCGTAGTCGTTGACCATGGCATGCTCGAGCCCGGCGTCGCCGTCGAACGCGGTGTCCACCGCCAGACCCTCGAGCCGCAGCCCGGCGGCGATCGCCGCGGCGAGCTCGGCGTCGTCTTCGATCACGAGCACCCGCATCGTCGGTCTCCCTGCTGGGGGTGGGCGAAGATACCGCTCATGCAACTCCCCGTCGCTGACCGTCAGCTCAGGGCAGGCTGGCAGGATCCTGGATCGTGACGGCGGTCAGCTTCCCGTCGGTGCCCCTGATCGTCGCGGACACCATGTCGCCGACCTTGATGCCCGCGATCGTGCTGACCTTGCCGCTGACCCTGGTTGCCTTAGTCACTGTCGCGGTGACGGCGTTGCCGCCCGCGCCGATCGTGATCGAGGTGGCGCTCACCCTCGTGACGGTGCCGCCGAGCTCGAGTTCCAGCTGCTGACCGGGACCCGGCGTCGGAATCGTCGCGCCTGACCATGCTGCCGCTTTCCGGCGGCAGCATGGTCTGCCCGCCCGTCGGCCAGGCCCATCCCCGTCCGCCCTCATCGCGCTCGTCGTCATCGGGGAACCGCTCGTCGAAGTCATCGTCTTCCGCTGTCACCAGCGCCTCACCTCCGCGAGGCGCCAGCCTGCCCGCCCCCCGGTTGCACCGCGGTTACGCCAGGTGCGGGCGCCAGCCCGCACATCGGGGGTACGGGGGTCGTCCCCCGGCAAGCGTCACCGCCGTGCAACCGGCCCCGCCCTACAACAGGCGGCATGTTCTATTTCACATATCTCTTCAGGGAACTGCGCCGCCGCATGCGGCAGTCGGTCTTCATCGCGCTCGGCCTCGCCGTCGGCGTTGGCCTGGTGCTCACGGTCACCGCCGCCTCGGCAGGAGTCAGGAACGCGCAGGCCGGCGTGCTCAAGGGCCTGTACGGCGTCGGCACCGACATCACCGTGACAGGCAAACCGCCGTCCGCGCAGGGCCCGACAAGCAAGGGCAGCGGAGGCGGCCAGCGGACCAGCATCATGATCGGCCCGAACGGCGGTCAGATATGCGTCAACGGCAAGTGCCACTCGCTCAAGAGCGGCTACACGATCGACACGTTGATCGGCACCAACTCCTCGCCGCTCAGCGAGTCCGCGGTCGCCAAGGTGAGGACGCTGCACGGCGTGTCCGCCGCGGCCGGCGGACTGCTGCTTACCGACAACCAGACGACGGTCTCGCAGACCATGACCCAGCCCACCTCGTTCACCGTTGACGGCACCGACCTCGCCTACCAGAAACTCGGCCCGCTCGGCGACGCCGTGCTCACCGCGGGACGCGGCTTCAAGTCCGCCGACGCGGGCGCCGACGTGGCCCTCGTCGACAAGAACTACGCGATCTCCCACGACCTCAAGCCCGGCGGCACGATGAAGATCGGCGGTGTCACGTTCAAGATCATCGGCATCGTCACCCAGCCGGAGGCGAGCGGCCCGCCGAACGTTTACATCCCACTGACCACCGCCCAGGCCGTCGCCACGAAAGGCCCGGGAGGCGGCGGCAGCCTCAAGAACGAGGTGAACACGATCTACGTGACCGCGGTGAGCGGCACCGCCATCGACGCGGTGCAGAAGGAGATCGCCAAGATCCTGCCGAGCGCCACGATCACTACCCCAAGCAGCCTGGCCAGCGAGGTCAGCGGCTCGGTGACGTCGGCCGCGCGGCTCGCCGACGATCTCGGCAAGTGGCTGTCCATCCTGGTGCTGATCGCCGCGTTCGCCGTCGCGGTGCTGCTGACAATGGCGGCCGTCGCGCGCCGGGTGCGCGAGTTCGGCACCCTCAAGGCGCTCGGCTGGCGCGGCCGCAGGATCATCGCCCAGGTGATGGGGGAGTCCCTCGCGGTGGGCGTGCTCGGCGCCGCGCTCGGCATCGGACTCGGCTTCGCCGGCGCCGCGGTCATCAACGCGATCGCGCCGTCCCTGTCGGCGACGCTGACCCAGGCGACAGGGATGCGCATGATGACACCGAACGGCGCGGTCGACCCGACGAGCAGCCATACCGTATCCGTGCCGATGATCGCCTCGGTCGGCGTGACCGCGATCGGCTTCGCCGTGGCGCTCGCCCTGGCCGGCGGCCTGCTGGCCGGCGCCTTCGGCAGCTGGCGGATCGGCCGGCTCCGCCCCGCCGACGCGCTCGCGAAGGTGGGGTGACGGCGATGTACCAGCTGACCGCCGTGTCAAGGGTCTACAAGACGGCCGCGGGGCCGGTGCCCGCCGTCGACGGCGTGGACCTGACAATCGAAGACGGCGAGTGGATCGCGATCAGGGGCCGGACCGGCCATGGCAAGTCGACGCTGCTCAATCTGCTCGGCGGCCTGGACCGGCCGACGGCCGGTCAGATCAGGCTTGACGGCCACGACCTCGGCAAGCTTCCCGACGCTCAGCTGAGCAGGGTGCGGGCGACCGCGATCGGCTTCATCTTCCAGACCTTCAACCTGATCCCCACCCTGTCCGCGCACGAGAACGTGGAGTCCGCGCTGGTCCCGCTCGGCGGCAGTCCGGCCGGCCGTCGCCGCACGGTGGCCGCGGCCCTGGATAGCGTCGGCCTCGCCGACCGCGCCGGCCATCTGCCGTCCCAGTTGTCCGGCGGCCAGCAACAGCGCGTCGCGATCGCCCGTGCCCTGGTCAAGGAACCGAAGGTGCTGCTCGCCGACGAGCCGACAGGCAACCTCGACGAGGAAACCCGCGACGAGATCATCGCGCTGATGGAGAAGCTGTGGCGCGAGCGCGGCCTCACGCTCATCCTGGTCAGCCACGATGGCGCGGTCACCCGCCGCGCCCAGCGGGTCGCCGTCATGTCCCGCGGCCGCCTGACCCTCAAGCCGTAAAACAAAGAGCATCATCCCGAACGGTTGCGTGGCTTCGCCGGACAGGCCCGGCTGGGACCTGTCCGGCGAAGTCCGGCCCCCGCGCCGGTTACCTCACTATCTGGATGACCTTCTCCATGCCGAGGGTGGTGTGCTCACGCCCGTCCTGAGTGTCCATGAAGCAGGCCAGCACCCAGAAGCCGGCCTTCTGCGAGATCACCGACTCGAACGCCTGGCCGTGCGAGAGCGCGTTGTCCCAGCTGTAGAAGCCGGTCGCGAGCGCCTGCGCGGCGTTGTCCTTGCCTGCCTTCAGGTCCGCGGCGATCTTCTTCGCGGTGGCCAGGTTGGGTGCCTCCGCCCCGACGATCATGTGCACAAGAAAGCCTGCGTTCGCCCACTTGACGAGCTCGCCGTCGTGCAGCTTGGCCGGGCCGCGGAAGCCGAACTCGATCGACGAGATCGTCGCGCCCGCCTTGGGCAGCGCGGCCGGGTGCGCCGACTTGGCGATGGTGAACGTGGTGTTGGGCGGCGTGCCGTTGGTGCCGAGGTCGATCGCCACGTAGTTACCCGGTGCGAGGTCGACGATCCCTGAGCTGGTCCCAAGGTTGGCCTGGGGGGAGTAGACGATCTGCGCGAAGCCTTACAGGTCGTTGGGGTCGGAGTTGGGGCTGCTCGCCAGCTTGGCGAACACCTTGAAGAACTCCCCGTACGTGACCCCGGGGTCGAGCCGCAGCAGGGTCGGCGCAGCGCCGTTCGCCGCCTCCGCCTTGTCCGTGACAGTGGACACGACGCGGACCGCGCCGGACTCGAGCGAACCGCCGACGGCGATGACCTTGCCGGTCATCTTCAGCGTCAGCACGGGCAGCGCCGCCGCCGGCGTGCTCTTGGCGGTCGTCGCCGCGTGCGAGGCGCCGAACGGCACGAGTGCCAGCCCGGTCGCGACCGCGACAGGCACCGCGGCAAGCGCCCACCGCCGCCTGTCGCGGCTCAGTCCGCCGCGCGCCCTGCCACCGCCGGGAAGATTCCTGAAAGAGAACATAACGGCCACCCCTTGGCTGTATGAGAGGGCGGATGCTGCCGGGAGCGAACGTTTGTTCCGGCACCCGTCACGGGCCTTCGGCCCGCACACGTTCAGCCTGCGCCCGCGCCAGATTCCCCGCAGGACGGTCACCACCCCTTTCTTTGGCCACGGCCACCCCCTGCTAATACCACCGCTCCCCTCGCGCCAGTACGCCGCGAACCGTCCAGCGCCGGTCTCTGCTTACCCGGTGACAACAATCCGCGACTCTGCTTAACGGGTGACCACTTCCCTGCCCGGTTCGCCCCATTTGTCCGACCGCCGGTTAAGCGAAGTGGCCGACGCCCGGCGACTTTGCAATAGGTGGTGACATGGACGCGAAACAGTTGGCTGTCCCCTCACCCGCCGGAGTCTGTGGCGGTCAGGGGGAAGACCGCGATGGCACACAACAGGAGTCCCGCCACTCCGAGCGCGTGCGTCCAGGTCGCGTCTGTGAACACCAATAGAACTGCGCCCATCACTAGCCCCGCCACGGCAACCCCGCCCCGCTCGCGCGCATGCCGCGGGAACGGCTCCGCCTCCTCGCGGGCCCCGGGCGCGCCCGCGCCGGCCGGGGTCGCGCCCGCGCCGGCCGGGGTCGCTCCCGAGATGGCCGGGGTCGCTCCCGAGATGGCCGGGGTCACGCCCCGCGCCGCGTGCGGGGGAGCGGGCGGCGCGCCTGGTGCATGCGACTCCGGCGTGTCGAGGCGGCCCCGCAGGAACAGCGAGTACAGCAGGACGAGCGACGGGACCAGGATCACCGAACCGCACGCGACCGCGATGATCAGGGCGATCAGGGTGGACCTGCCTGCTGCGGCCTGCGTCACCGTCATGCCCGGCAGGAACCGCGGCGCCTGCGCCGCCGCCCAGCCGGCCACCACCGCGGCAACGGCGAGCGCCGCCGTCAGCCTTGCCAGTAAGAACGATGACCACCAGCACAGCGCCAGGGTGGCAAGCCCGGCAACACCCGACACACAGACGAGAGCCAGCGCCGATCCGTGCGTCAGGTCGAGCCCGGTCCCGCGCATCACCAGTAGCCCGGCGAGGGCGAGTGCCCCCGACACCAGCCCGGCGAGCAGCGCGCGCTGCCGGAAGGCGGCGGCGAGGTCCGGCTCGCCGTAGCGCACCGAGTCGGCCGCCAGGTAGACGGCCGCCAGGTAACCGGAGAAGACCACGGCGAGGGCGCCGATCAGCACCGACGGCGGGTTCAGCCACGCGGTGACCTCGTTGCCGAGCGCGTTGCCCACCGGGACTCGGCCGGTGGCGATCGCGCCGACCGCGGTGCCGAGCGCGAACGGTGTGAGTACCGACGACACCGCGAACAGGTTCTCCGCCGCGCGCGATGCCCCCTGTCCGCGCAGCGCGTACGCGGCGCCCCGGAAGATGATGCCGATCGCGGCGATGAGCAGCGGTCCTGCAAGCGTCGAGGTGATCGAGCCGAAGGCCACCGGGTAGGCCGTCCAGCACACGACAAGCACGAAGATCAGCCAGACGTGGTTGGCCTCCCAGACCGGCCCCATGGCATGCCTGGCCTGGTCGCGTATCCGCGCCGCGGACGGCTCGCCGAGCCGTCCGACGGCGAGCAGCGACCACAGCCCGGCACCGAAGTCGGCGCCGGCCAGCACGGTGTACGCCGCCATGCCGGCCAGCATGAAGGCGACGGGAACATAAGCCATCGTTCGCCTCCCCAGCAGGAGCGGCGGGCGTGACGGGCGTGACGGGCGTGACGGGCGCGGGCAGCGCAGCGGAAGGCAGCGGCACCCTGGAGAGCCGGCGCAAGATCGCGTACACGATCACGCCCAGGATCAGGTACACCACGGTCAGCGCGCCGTAGCCGACGGGGATGGCGCTTGCCCCGGTGACCGCCGCGGACACCCGCATCACGTCGTAGACGATCCACGGCTGGCGGCCCACCTCGGTGGTGATCCAGCCGGCGATCAGCGCGACAACCGACAGCGGACCGGCGGCGACGACCGCCCACAGCAAGAGCCGGGGCAGGCCGCGGCGCCGGAAGCGCAGGAACAGGTACACCAGGCCGAGCAGCGCGAGCAGCGTCCCGATGCCGACCATCGTCTGGAACGACAGCCGCACCACGTTGACCGGCGGCTGGTCGGCGAGCGGAACGATGTTCAGGCCCTTGATCACCGCGTTCGGGTTGTGGAACGCGAGCAGCGACAGCAGCCGCGGTATCTCCACGCCCCACACCACCGCATGCCCGTTGTACCAGCCAAGCAGGTGCTCGGCCGCGCCGCGCGTCGTGCTCGCCAGGCCCTCCATCGCGGCGAGCTTCACCGGCTGGTAGGTTGCCACGTCCCTGGCCGCCCAGTCGCCGACGATGACCTGAAGCGGTGCGGCGACCGACGCGGCCGACAGCGTGATGCCGAGCGCCGTCCGCTCGTAGCGCCCGCGCCGCCCGCGCAGGAAAGCCCACGCGTAGGCCCCGGCGAGCAGGAACCCGCACACGATGTAAGCGGCGAAGTACATGTGCACGTACTCGCTCCAGTACATCGGGTTGGCGAACAGCGCCTGCCACGGGTGCACGTCCGTCGCCCGCCCGTTGACCAGCGTGAACCCGGATGGATGGTTCATCCAGCCGTTCACCGCGATGACGAAAAGCGATCCGGCCACCCCGGCGACCGCGACCGGGATGCCGGACAGGAAGTGCGCGCGCGGCGAGAGCCGCTCCCAGCCGTAGGCGTAGATCCCGATGAAGATGGCCTCGAGGAAGAAGGAGAATCCCTCGAGCGTGAACCCGAGCCCGAAGACGTTGCCGAAGTCCTGCATCCAGGCAGGCCACAGCAGCCCGAGCTCGAAGGACAGGATGGTCCCGGTGACGACCCCGACCGCGAACAGCGCCAGCATGATCCGCGACCAGCGGCGGGCGAGCACCCGGTACAGGTCGTCACCGGTCCGCAGGTAGCGCCACTCGGCGAACAGGACGAGGACGGGAAAGGCGATGCCGAAGCACACCAGCGGGATGTGCACGGCCAGCGAAAGCGCCTGCATTTGCCGCGCTTCGAACAGATAGTGCTGATTCGCACCCATGTCCCTCAGCCTATAACTGCCTACTACGCGACGTAGTAATTGGCCCTCCGCAAGCGCTATGCGTGCTGGTCGTGCAGGTGCCAGCGGACGATGCGGAAGCCGTGTGCGATGGCGGCGGCCAGGGCGTCAGGCTCCAGCCGGCCGTCGGCGCGGCGCGGTATCGGTATGTAACGCATCGCGCGCGGGTTGCCCACCGCGATGACGCCGAGCAGTCGCTCCACCTCCGCCTGGTCGCTGACCAGGTCGGCGTGCGCGGGCACGCCCCGGCCGCGCAGCCGGAGCCTGACCTCCCGGTGCCCGCCGAGGTTGCGCGTCCAGTTGCCGCCGCCCGGCGTGAGCAGCGTCTCGCCGTCCCTGGCGTAGCTCACCGGCTGGCGGTACGCCTTGCCCGACTTCACGCCGGTGTAGGAGATCAGCATCAGGTTCGCCGACAGCGGGGTCGGGAACGGCAGGCTGAGCGCGGCGCGCATGGGGACGTTGACGACCCGCATGATGCGGGCCTGCCGTCGCCCCGCGGCGGCGGCGCCGTCGGGGAATGCGGTCATGGCCATAACGATGGTCCTTTCCTTGACGAGACGAGAGGAGACGGGATGAGACGAGACGAGAGCTAGGCCAGGGCTTGCCGAGTCACACGAGCACGGCGCCGCCGGCCACGTCGAGGACCACGCCGGTGATCCACGCCGCGCCGTCCGACGCGAGGAAGGCGGCGGCCGCCGCGACGTCCTCCGGCGTGCCGAGCCGTCTCAGCGGGTGCCAGTCGGCCATCGCCGCCTGCTGCCCGGCGGGGATGCGCTGGCGGTTGCCCTCCGTCAGGATCGTCTCGGGCGCGATGCAGTTGACTCGTACGCCTGACGGCCCTGCCTGCGCCGCGACCTCCTGGGTGAGCAGCGCGATCCCCGCCTTGCAGGCGGCGTAGGGGATGGGGGAGCGCGGGTCAGCGCGCCGCCCTGCAGCCGAGCCGATGGTGATGACGCAGCCGCGGCGGCGCTCCTTCATCCCCGGCAGGAAGCTCTTCAGGGTGAGGAACGTGGCCAGTAGGTTGCCGTCGACGGTGGCGCGCCAGCCGTCGACAGGAATCTCCTCGATCGGGGCGGGCGGTGTCAGGCTGCCGCCCGCGTTTGCGACGAGGATGTCCACCGGGCCGGCCTCGGCCTCGACCCGTGCGCGGATCTCTTCCACCTGGGCGAAGTCGGTCACGTCGCCGGTCACCGGGAAGGCCTTGCCGCCCTCTGCAGCGACCAAGGCCGCGGCCGCGCGGACGCTTTCAGGGTCGCGCCCGTGCACGGCGACCACCGCGCCGCCGCGGGCGAGCCGCGCCGCGATGGCGGCCCCGATGCCGCGGGAACTGCCGGTGACCAGGGCGACCTGTCCGTCGAATCTCTCCATGGCTGATAGGTTAGATATCTAAGAGTTAGATGTCAAACGGTTAGAGGTCGATGGATGACTGTTACGCTGGCACCCATGCCGGACCCGTTTCCCGTCCCGATCGGGCTGCGCCTCAACCAGGCGGCCCGCGCCGTCGGCCGCGCCTTCGACGAGGCACTGGCCGAGGCTGGCGGCAGCCTCCCGGTCTGGCTGATCCTGCTCAACTTGAAGATCTGCAGGCCCGGCACGCAGCGCGAGCTTGCGGAAGCGGTCGGCATCCGCGAGGCCACGCTCACCCACCACCTGAACGCGATGGACGCGGCCGGCCTCATTACCCGCACTCGCGACGCAGGCAACCGGCGCATCCAGCTGGTACAGCTCACCGAGGCAGGCGAAACGGTGTTCCTCCGCCTGCGCCAGGCCGCGGTCGCCTTCGACGAGCAACTGCGCGCCGGCGTAGCCGAGGCGGAGATAGCGACCCTGACTACGCTGCTCACCCGCCTAACGGCGAATGTCGCCGAACCCCCAAGCGCGGACTCGCCCTGGGCCGGCCTTACCGGTTCGCATTGACGGGCTCAGCGGAACGAGGGTGACCGCGGCGCCGACGCCGGCTCGCGCGACTGGAGCAGCGGCAGGTCCCGCGGCGCGATCACCGTGGACAGCACGATGGCCGACGTGGACCGCGCGACCGACGGCGAGGAGTCGATGCGCAGCAGCACCTGCTGCAGGTCGGCGTGCGAGGTCGCCGCGACCTTGCACACGACGTCGGCCGACCCGGTGACCGCGTAGGCCTCGAGCACCGCGGGGATCGCCGCGAGGTCCGCCTGCACCGCGGACAGCGCACCCTGGGCGATCTCCAGCGTGACGAACGCGAGGACCGCGAACCCGGCGGCGGCCACGTCGATGTCCGGCCCGTAGCCGGTGATGATGCCGGCCTGTTCCATCCGGCGCAGCCGGGACTCGGCGGTGGCCCGTGCGACGCGGGTCACTCGAGACAACTCGAGCGCTCCAGCGCGCGGGTTCTCCCGCAGCGCGGTCACCAGCGCCAGGTCGAGCGCGTCGAGTTCCTGCATGCCGTTCCGACTCCCTAGTCGCGCCAAAGAACAAGCTAGTCAATATGCATAGCTTAGAACCGTATCTGCTCCGCACAATGCTCAACCCGACTATCAGGAAATGGGTTGGTTGACTAGGGGAGCTCGAACCCGTTCTGATGGCCCTAACCGGGCAACCAAACAAGCGGGAGGCACCCGATGAGCGTCAGCTACCTGGAAACCGACACCGACCGGCTGACCGGCGTGGTCGCCCATGACATCAGCACCGACCCGTTCCCCGTCAACGGCTGGGACGCGGTGGTCTGGGTGTCGGGGAACGCGACGCAGGCGGCGCTGTACTTCCAGCTGGCGTTCGGCATGCGGCTCGAGGCTTACGCGGGTCCGTCGACGGGGAACCGCGACCACCATTCCTACGTGCTCAAGGCGGGCAAGGTCAGGTTCGTGGTGATGGGCGCGGTCAGCCCGGACAGCCCGCTCGCCGATCACCACCGCAGGCACGGCGACGGCGTGCTCGACGTGGCGCTTGAGGTGCCCGACGTGGACAAGTGCGTCGCACATGCCCGCACGGCGGGCGCCACGGTCGTCAAAGAGCCGCACGACGTGACCGACTCCCGCGGCACGGTGCGCACCGCCACGCTCAAGACGTACGGCGACACCACGCACAGCCTGGTGGACCGGTCCCGCTACCACGGCGTCTACCTGCCGGGCTACGAGCCGCGCAGCAGCCAGGCCGACGCCCAGGCACACGAGCCCGCCTTCGTCGCGCTCGACCACGTCGTCGGCAACGTGGAACTCGGCCACATGGACGAATGGGTGGCCTTCTACAACCGGGTGATGGGCTTCACCAACATGGCCGAGTTCATCGGCGACGACATCGCCACCGAGTACTCGGCGCTGATGAGCAAGGTCGTGGCGAGCGGCGATCACCGGGTGAAGTTCCCGCTCAACGAGCCGGCCCAGGGCAAGAAGAAGTCGCAGATCGATGAGTACCTGGAGTTCTACGGCGGCCCAGGCGTGCAGCACCTGGCCCTGGCCACCCCGGACATCTGTGCGACAGTCGACGCGCTCAAGGCGCGCGGCGTCGAGTTCCTCGCCACGCCCGACTCGTACTACACCGATCCGGTGCTGCGGCAGCGCATCGGCGAGGTCCGGGTGCCAGTGGGCGAACTGCGCAAGCGCGGCATCCTGGTGGACCGCGACGAGGACGGCTACCTGCTGCAGATCTTCACCAAGCCGATCGGCGACCGGCCGACCGTGTTCTTCGAGTTCATCGAGCGGCACGGCTCGCTCGGCTTCGGCAAGGGCAACTTCCAGGCGCTCTTCGAGGCGATCGAGCGGGAGCAGGCCAAGCGCGGCAACCTCTAGCGCCGCCTGGCGGCGGGACCGCGGGCCGGCGCGGCGGACCCGTCGGGAAGCGAGCGTGCCGACGGCACCGACAGCACGGTAGGCCCTGGCCGCGAGGCAAGCTCCTCGCCGAGCCAGGGCCCGAGCTGCTTCAGCGACGAGATGCCGAGCTTCGCGAAGATCCCCTTGAGCTGCTCCTCGACTCGGCGCGGGGTGGTGAACAGCCGCCTGGCGATCTGCCTGGCGGGCAGCCCCGTCGCGACGAGGAAGGCGATCTCCCACTCGTGGTCGCTGAGCCCCGACGGCCCGGTGGGCCCGCCGGCCTGCGCAAGGCCGTGGACGCTGCCGTCGAGCGTCTCGGCGTCGTTGATCGCGAGCGCGACCACTTGATCCAGCGGATGCTGCGCGCCCGCGTCGAACAGTTGGGCGTACCGCTCCGCGCCGAGCGCCTCCCTGGCGATGGCCACCGCCTGCTCGTGCCGCGGCTCCCAGAGGACCGCGTTGCTGAGCCGGGCGCCGCAGCGGACCCACAGCGGGTCGGCCGCGCCCATCAGCCAGGCGGCACGCGAGTGCCGGCCGGCTCCGGCGGCAAGCCAGCCGAGCAGCTCGAGTGAGTAGGCCGTTCCAGTGACCTCGTCCAGGTCGTACTTGGCGAGCAGCGTGAGCGACAGCACCCTGGCCGACTCGGCCTCCATGCCCGGCAGCTCGAGGTAGCCGAACGCGCCGGCCACGTGCAGGTACCCGTGGTAGACACGCTCGCCGCTGTGCTGGCCGAACCGTTCGATGCCCCGCTGGTAGCAGGCGATGGCCTCGGCCGGCTGGCCGAGGCCCTGGTGCAGCACCGCCAGGTGCGCGTCGAGCACGATCAGCCCCGTGACGTCGCCGAGCGGCGCCAGCCGGCGCTGCGCGGCCCTTCCCGAGCGCACGGCGGCGTCCAGCTGCCCGGCGAAGGTCAGCGCCAGGCACAGGCTGATGTGCGCACGGCCGGCGATCAGCGGCTTCCGCAGCGATTCCGCGAGCCGGACCGCCGCCCGCCCGTCGGCCACCGCCTGCGGGATGGCGCCGCGCACGGCACCGAGGAAGCAGCGGACCGCGAGAACCCACGCCCGCTGCGGGCACGGGTCGGGTATCAGTTCGAGCGCCTTGCTCAGCCAGTAGTCCGCCTCTACCATCCGCCCGCAGGAGACCCAGTAGGCCCACAGCCTCGTTGTCAGCTCGGCGCCGTCCCGCTCCCTGTCCGGCTGCCTGATCCGTCCGCCGAGCGAGTACTCGAGCGCGGCCCTGATGCTTGCCTGCTCCCTGCGCAGCTCGCTGAACAGCTCCAGCTGCTCGTCGCCGAACACGTGCTCTTCGACGTGCCTGGCCATGGACAGGTAACGGGCGATGAAGCGGTCGCGGATGCCGAGGTCTTCGCCGGACGCCGTCAGCTGCTCCGCGCCGAACTCGCGAATGGTGTCGAGCATCCGGTAGCGGGGCCGCCCCCGCCCGTCCGCGACCGCCGGCATCATCAGGGACTTGTCGACAAGCCGCAGGATCGTCTCGAAGATCTCCGTGCCGCTGAGCTCACCGCTCGCGCACACCTCCGCCGCGGCGGCGGCGTCGAAGCTTGCGGGGAAAACCGACAGCCGCGCCCACAGCGTCCGCTCCGTGGTCGTGCAGGTGTCGTAGCTCCAGGCGATGGCGTTGCGCGCCGTCGCGTGCCGCTCGTCGGGGTCGCCGCTCCCGGTGAGCAGCGCGAGCCTGTTGTCGAGGCGCCGGCTGATCTCCGCGAGCGAGAACTGCTTGAGCCGGCCGGCCGCCAGCTCGATGGTCAGCGGCACGCCGTCGAGACGCCGGCAGAGCCTGACCACCTCGGCCCTGTTAGCCTCGGTCACCGCGAACCCGGGCACCGCGGCGGCCGCGCGCCGCGCGAAGAGCTCTACGGCATCGCCGCCGTCGGCCGGGGTCCGCTCGCCGCCGCCGGTTCCGGCCCCCTCCTCGAGATCGATCATGCCGAACGGGTTCCTGCCTTCGCCCGACCCCGCACCGGGAACCGGTAGCGGGCGGACGAGAACGGTGGTCTCACCGGTGACGTTGAGCGGCTCGCGGCTGGTGGCGAGCACGGTCACCGACGGCGCCCCGGCCACGATGGCGTCGGCCAGCTCCGCGCAGGCGTCGATGAGGTGCTCGCAGGTGTCGAGGATCAGCAGCAGCCGGCGGTCGCGCAGGTGGGCGAGCAGCGCGTTCGACGGCGACCCGGCGAAGTGCTCGGCCGCGCCGATCCGCTGAGCGATGATGTGCGGCAGCAGCCTGCGGTCGCGCAACCCGGACAGTTGCACCAGCCACACGCCGTCCGGGTACCTGGGCGCCGCCGCGGCGGCGGCGCGCAGCGCCACGCGGGTCTTGCCGACGCCGCCTGGACCGACGAGCGTGACAAGGCGCGTGCTGTTCAGTAGTTCGTCCAGCTGACGCAGCTCAGCCGTCCGTCCCACGAATTCATTTGGCTCCGCCGGGATTCCTCCCCGCGGCGCCACGACCCTATTGAAACTCATGTCAACCCCCCGGTCCCATCATGTCATCGGCAGGGCGTCAACTAAAGAACGGGAGACATTTGGTTACGAAAGCGTGCTGCGAAATGGCAGACGGCGGCTGTGACGGCTGAACTCTCCCGTAAAGGAGGGGGTTTCGCGGCACTGAGTGCCACGTCGGGCGCACGTCGGGCGCCACTTCGGGTGCAATCGAGTGCAATGCGAAAGGTCACGCGTTCCCGTTTGCGGCCATCCCGGCGTAATGCCCACGCAACTGGATGGTGAGCATTACCCGGGACGTAATTCCGAGCTTGCCGAATATGTGCTCAAGGTGCGCGTCGACGGTGCGCCGCGAGATGAACAGCCGCTCCGCGATCTGCTTGTTTGACAGGCCGGCGGCCACCAGGCTGGCGATTTCCCGCTCGCGGGCCGTGAGCTGACTGGGCAGCCCGATGTCCGTCTCCGCGCTGCCCCTTGGCTCCGTGTCGGTTTCCGGCCCCGGGGCATCCATGGGGCGAGCGCCGGCCGGGCCGGCGGTCTCGTTGAGCGCGAGCGCGACAAGCTGGCCGAGCGGCTGGCTGCGGCCGCGCGCGAACAGGTCGGCGAACCGCTCGTCGCCGAGCGCGGCCGCCGCGCCGGCGGCGGCCGCACGCGCTGGCTCGAACGCCGTGCTCGCGGCGTGCCGCCCGTCGGCTCGCCGCCACAGCGCGTCCGCCCCGCCGAGCAGCCACGCGGCCCGCTGCCTGGCGCCCGACCTGGCGGCAAGGCAGGCGAGGACCTCAAGCGCGAAGGCGGTGCCCGGAATGTCCCCGGTCTCGTGCCGCACCCGGAGCGCCCGGGCCACCGTCCAGGTGGCCTCGATGTCACGGCCGCCGCGATGCAGGGCGAGCGAGGCGAGCAGGTACAGGCGCGCGTGCAGCCAGCGCTCACGTGAGCCGCCAAGACGGCGGAGCCCGTCCTCCACCTGCCCGAGTGCGCCATCGACGTCCCCGCTGAGCAGCGCCAGGTAGCCGAGCTGCGCGTCCAGGTCGGCCAGCCCGCAGCGGTCACCGGCCGCCGTCAGCAGCCGCCGCGCCGTGCCCGCGGCGGCCGCGGCGCCGGCCAGATCCCCCTGCACACACCGCGCGATGCTCTCCACCAGGTGACACTGCCCGGCTAGCGTACGGTCGTCATGACCGGCGGCGATGTCGCGGGCGCGGTACGCGTCGTCGAGCGCGAGGCCGGCCTCACCGCGCATCGCGCGCAGCCGGCCCCGCGCGGCGAGCGCGGCGCCCTGCGCGACGGAACCGGGGTCCGCGGCCGCGACGGCACGACCGAGCCACTCGCTGCCCTCACCGGACAGGCCGCAGGCCAGCCAGTAGCCGGACAGCGCGGTGGCAAGCGCGACACCAGCGGCGGCCCGGTCCGGCCGTGGCCCGGGCCGGCCCTTGCCGACAGCCGCGCCGGCACCCGCGTCGACGTCGCCGAGCGCGTAGCGAAGCGCGGCGCCGACGTTGTCGTGCTCCCGCTGCAGCTCGCGCAGCAGGCCGCCAAGGTCGTCGTCGAGGTAGCGGTCGCGGAACCGCTCGGCCATCGCCAGGTACCTGGCGATGAGCCGGTCGCGGGCGACCGGGCGCGCGTGCCCGGTCCGCGTGTGGTCAGCTTCTGCCGCTGCGAGCCGCTCCGCGCCGAACTCGCGGACGCCCCCGAGCATCAGGTACGTGGGCTGGTCGCCGCCGGCCGCCGGGCTCACCCTGGTCAGCACGGACTTGTCCACCAGCCGGACGACATAGGGCAGCACCGGGCCGAGGCCCGGTTCGCCGCCGATCTCCTCGGCGGCCCGCAGGGTGAACGGTCCGGCGAAGACGGAAAGGCGCGCCCACATCGCCTGCTCGTCGGGAGTGCACAGCTCGTGGCTCCAGTCGATCGAGTCGCGCAGCGTGCGGTGCCTGCCGCCCCGGTGCCCGCTCGTCAACAGCGCCAGCGGCTGGTCGAGACGGCAGGCCAGCTCGGCGAGCGGCAGCGCGCGCAGTCGCACCGCGGCTAGCTCAATGGCGAGCGGCATCCCGTCGAGCCGCCGGCACAGGCCGGTCACCACGGGCAGCTCGGCGGCGCCGACGGTGTAACCGGGAACGGCGGCCGCCGCGCGCTGGATGAAGAGTTCGACGGCGCTGCCCCGCAGGTCCGGGCCGTAGCCACCACCCCAGTCGTCGGGTGCCGCTGTCTCCATGATCTCCGCCGACGGCACGGGCAGCGGGCCGAGCGGGCAGGCGTTCTCTCCGCTCACGTCGAGCGGCTCCCTGCTCGTGGCGAGCAGGGTGACCCGGGGTGCCTGGGCGATGACCAGCTCGGCGAACAGGGCGCACGCGTCGATGAGGTGCTCGCAGGTGTCGAGGATCAGCAGCAGCTGACGCTCGCGCAGGTGGTCGAGCACCGCGTCGAGCGCGGGCTGCTCCGCCAGCTCCTGCAGGCCGAGCGCGGCGGCCACCACCTGAGCCGCGAGGCCGGGGTCGCCATGTTCAGGGTCGCCTGGGCCGGGGCCGCTCAGTCCGGACAGGCTGGCCAGGCAGATGCCGTCGGCGAAGCGAGCGGCGGCCCGCGCCGCGGCGCGCAGCGCGAGCCGGGTCTTGCCGACGCCGCCAGGCCCGGTCACCGTGACAAGGCGGGCGTGCCCGAGCAGTGCGGTCAGCCGGGCGAGCTCCGCTTCCCGGCCCACGAAGCCGGTCGTCTCGACCGGGAGCGCGTGCTGGCGCGGCCTGCCGACGTGCATGCGATCCTCACGACATCGGAGCGCGACGCGCCCCAGTATTATGACCAGAGTAATCAGTTGCTTACAGTCTGTTCAGTCTATGTCACGCATGCCCGCGCCTCCCCGGCGCGCCGCTCGCACCTTCGCGGGTCATGCCATCGACATATACCGACTTTGGGCGGGACAAAGCCGTCAAACGGGGACAGATTTCTGCAGCGAGAGACCGCGTCCACCACGCCGACCTGCGCAACGCCGAGCGCGTCTCCGCTGCTGTCGAAGCAGGCCGCCGCCGCCGCGCGCTGCGCGAACAGGTCAACCACGGTCCCTGAGCAGCGATTCGATCCCGCAGGCGGTGTCCGCGCGCGGCACGCCAAGGCGGAGCGCGACCGTGCCGGCGAGCAGCAGCGGGTCGGTCAGGCCGGACAGTTCGACGAGACAGCTGACGCATCACGGTCTTCCGGTCTTCCGCTCGCCGTTCTTGCCAATCCTGCAAACGTTCGCATCTTTGGAACTCGCCGATAGGATCTTGGTAAGAAATACCGGGAAAACCACGCGAGAACACGGCAGTTCGGGAATTCACCCGGCGGAGACATGCCTCTCTCCGGCCATTGCGTTCCATGCTGGCGCGCTAAGCCCGCAGGCCGGCGCGCTAAGCCTGCGTGAGCGGGTGGCCGATGGAGGCCCGCATCGGGAAACGGTTGTACGGCCGCGAACGGACAGTAAAGAGACACCGGCCAGCCGCGGAAACCATCACCGCCAAGGACAAGCACGCGCATGCGCTTTCACCCGCTACCCGGCGATTGGCACGCCTATCGGTTTTTCGCCGGCGTTAACACTCATGCATGGCGAATGAGCGTGAAACCCGCACCCGTTCGGTGGCTAGACCTCGGCGCGGGCGGCGGGGGTCAGCAGTTCGCCGACCGCCTCCACCAGCAGAGTCATCTCGTAGGCCACCTGACGGGTGTCGCAGTCCGTTGACGCGAGCACCGCAAGGCTCGAGCCGTCGCTGATGGCCTTCACGAACATCAGCCCGCGGTCCATCTCCACCAGCGCCTGCGTGGGCCTGCCGGCCTCCATGATCCTCGCCGCGCCCACGATGAGGCTGGTCAGGCCGGAGGTGATGGCGGCGAACTGCTCGACCGCCTGCCCGGGAATGCCGGACGACAGGGCAAGTGGAACGCCGTCCGCGGACACCACGATCGCGTGCGCGACATCCGCGACCCGCGTGGTGAAGTCCGTGACGAGCCAGTTCAGGTCCTCGCGGTATGCGCCGCTCAACGGCTGTTCTCCTCTCCTGCGTGCGGTGTTCCGCCTGTTCCGCGACCCGCCTGCACGGCGTCACGGTTGCCAAGCTGGAACCCGGACAGGCGACTGCGTGCCGCCTCCGGCGAGCGCCGCCGGGACGTCTCTTGCTCCTGGTACGGGATGTCCTGGCGCTGTGTCTCTCGGTGGGGGGGATCCCGGAATGCGGGGGCGCCGAGTACCGGCATCCCCGCAGCCGGGGTTGGGCTTCCCGGTCCCGCTACGGCCGCGGCCATGCCGGAACCCGGGGTGTCCGTGCCGGGGCGGGAGGCGGCACCGGGGACGCGCCGAGGCAGCCCCGTCGCCGTCCACTCGCGCTGTTCTGGCACCCGGTTCGTATCGCCGTCGCCGTAGCCGTTGTCGGCTGTCTGCCATTCTGCCGCGAGTTCCTCTTGCGACCGTGCCAAGCCGGCGGACGGCCGCTTGGCGGCGAACCACGCGGCCGCGGAACCCGCGGGCTGCACGCTTCGCCTGGCCATTGGCTGCTCGCCGCTCGAGCTGATCACGCCGCTCCGGTGGCGCCCGACCCCGCGCCTGGCCAGCGTCATCGGCTGGAAGCTGGTCGGCGGCGGCGTGCTGTCCGCGGTCGACGACCACGAGCGGAACCCGCCGGTCACCGGGCCCTGCTCGCGCTTGGTCAGGTTGCCAGGCAGCCAGACCAGGGCGGACAGCCCCTGCGGCTCGCCGGGACGGAGCCTGACCCTGATCCCGTGCCTGGCCGCGAGCCGGGCCACCGCGAAAAGCCCCATGTGCCGCGAGATCGACACGTCAACCACGGGCGGGTGGTCGAGCCGCCAGTTCATCTCGGTGAGCCGGCTCGGTGAGACGCCGACACCGTCATCGCGCACCTCGATCATCGCGCCGCCCGTGCCGAGCTCCATGACGGTGACGCGAACCTGAGTCTCGCGTGGCGAGAAGAGCGTGGCGTTCTCGATCAGTTCGGCGAGCAGGTGCACCACGTCGGCCGCCGCCAGGCCGGACACCATGATGCCCGGCTGCACGGCAAGCGCCACCCGGTGGTACTGCTCGATCTCGGCGGCCGCGGCGCGCGCCACGTCGGTCAGCGGCACCGGCTCGGTCCACTTGCGCACCGGCTCCTCGCCGGCCAGCACGAGCAGGTTCTCCGAGTTCCTGCGCATCCGGGTGACCAGGTGGTCCATCGCGAACAGGTTGCCGAGCTGGTCCGGATCGTCCTCGTTCTGCTCCATCGAGTCGATCATCCGGGCCAGCCGGTCGATGAGCGGCACGCTGCGCCGGGACAGGCTGATGAACATGGTGTTCAGGCTGCTGCGCAGCTGCGCCTCGTTGCCCGCCAGCCGCACCGCCTCCGCGTGCACCTGGTCGAAGGCGCGTGCCACGCGTCCGATCTCGTCGGTGGACTGCACGCTGATCGGCTCGACCGCCGCCGTCGCCTCGCCGTCCGTACCCGACGCGGCGGCCGCCACTCGCTCGGGCAGCCGGACCGTGGCGATCTCGAGTGCGTCACGCTGCAGCCTGCGCAGCGGGTTGACCAGGGTGCGTCCGACAAGCGCCGTGGCGAGCAGCACGAGGAGCACCGCGCCAGCGGTCACCGCGGCGCTGATCACGGCCGTGTTCATCGCCTGGTGCCGCAGGGACTGGCTCCGTGCCGTCACCGCGTTCGCGACCTGCGACTCGACCTGGCCCATCTGGCTGATCACCGCCGTGCTGTCGGCGTACCAGATGTCCGCGACCGTGGCACGGTCGAAGCCGAGTGTGGTGTCCTTGCCGATCTCCTCGAAGGTGAGCAGCGGATTCCCGGTCAGCGTGACGAAGCCCTCGAGCAGCTGCGCCTCGTTGTCCTGCTGGCCGGCCACCGTGGTGAGGAACGTGTTGGTCTGGTCCGCCGTCGCGGCGTCGTTGAAGGCGGTGAGGTCGGCCTCCTGGAGGCCTTCCGCGGTGGTCAGCCCGCCGAGACCACCCGAGCTGCTGAGCGCCAGGCCGGGATCGACGTCGTTGAACGGCTTGGAGACCGGGTGGGCCTTGGTCTTCTTGGTGCTCGCGTCGTAGACGCTGACCTCGACCAGGGTGCTGTAGAGGATGGCCCGCTGCCGCGACGCCTGGTCCTTCGCACGGGACAGCGCGTCGAGCGCGCGGACGTTGTCGGCGAGCACCGCGTCGCCGCTGCCGCTGGTGATCTCGTCGTCGAGCACGAACAGGTTGGAGATCGGGTCGTTGTAGTTCGCGACGACTTGGATCGCCGGCTGCCCGATCAGCTCGCTGCGCAGCCCGGTGATGCTGTCCACCGACGAGACGACGGCCTGGGCCTTGGACTGGACGCTGCCGGGGAAGTCCGGCCCGATGGCGGCGGCCAGCGCCCTGACGCGCTGGGCGACGGCGTCGGTGACGTTGTAGGCCGTGTTCCGCTCGGCGGTCTCCTTTGCCAGCGCCGCGTTCACCGGCTTGGCCACCGCGGGATCCGCCTTCGCGGCGTTGGACGCCAGCGTGCCGTAGGCGGAGACGCCCGCGGTCAGGTCGCGCTCGTCCTCCAGGGCCTGTGCCAGCTTGATGGACTGCTCGCCGAGTGTGGCGAGCTGGGTGGTCCTGCCGTAACCGTCCGCGGCGCTCACCGCGTCCGCGACCCGCAGGCCGCCGAAGACCAGGCCGGTCACGCTCGCCACGGCGAACACCGCGACGAGACGCGCGGAGACGGGCCAGTTGCTGAGCGACAGCCGGGCGGGCCGGCCTCGCGCGCCGCCCGGTCCGCCCACTGCGCCACCTGTCGCGGCGCGGGCTTCCTGAGCGGGAGCTGCCTGGGCTCCCGGCTCGATGGCTTTCCCCGTCCCTGCACCGGGCAGCGTGGACTGCCCGCCTCGCCGCTCGGTCCCGAGCGCGTCAGGGCCTCTCATGCTCCGCCCTCGCCTGTTCATGTCTTAGCCGCAGATAAAAATCGACATGAGCCAGTCGCGACATGGGGTCGGGCTGTCGCAGTGCCTTCAGTCACGCAGCGCCGCGTCTGGCTAGCGAGAGTCTAAGTCTCGGCACCTGCGAAATTCGGTGAAATCACGATTTGCGGGAAAAACCGGCGAGTCACCGCGGAATTTTCCTACTTCCATATGCATCAATACATTCCCTGGCATCCAGGCTTCCCGCCAGCCACACTCGCCACCGCTCTAAGCCACTGCTCGCCGCCTTGCGTCCATCGAATATTCCCTTGTCATTGCCGGGGCTATAATCCCGGTGATGATAAGGGAATTCGAAAAGATGATCTTGCCATGAGGTTTCACGGATTGGAGCGAGGACCTGACCGCACCTTCGAGACTGGTGGAGACTGGTTGCATGGACGCCGGACGGGAGTCGCTTGAGCGCGCCTACCGGGACGAGGCGACCCGGATCAGGGCCGCGCTCGCCGCGCGCACCGGCGACGTCGGCCTCGCGGAGGACGCGGTGCAGGACGCGTTCATCGAGGCGATCGAGCACTGGCCGCGCGACGGCGTCCCCGCTAACCCCGGCGGCTGGCTCGCCACCACGGCCCGTCGCAAGGCACTGGACCGGCTGCGCCGCGACAAGACGGGCGCCGACAAGCTGGCGTTGCTCGCCGCCACCGAGGTGTGGGCGGCGCCCGCCGCGCAGGCCGGCTCGCCGGGCGAGGCCCGGCCCGGCCGGCATGAGGCGTGGCCGCCCGCGGGCCACGGGGGCGAACCTGACGCCGGGGGACCGGACAGGCAGGCCGACGATGAGCTGCTCAGCCTCGCGTTCGCCTGCTGCCATCCGGCGCTGGCCCGTGACGCGCAGGTCGCGCTCACCCTGCGCGCCGTCTGCGGCCTGACCACCGAGCAGATCGCGGCGGCATTCCTGGTCAGTGAGCCGACGATGTCCCAGCGCATCCTGCGCGCGCGCAAGACGCTCAGTGGTCTGCGCACGCCGGTGACGATCCCCGACCCCGACGAGCTCGCGGACAGGCTCGCTCAGGTGCTCGCCGTCGTCTACCTGGTATTCAACGAGGGCTACCTGGCGAGCTCGGGCCGCGAGCCTGCTCGCAGGGACCTGGCGGCCCAGGCGATCGCGCTGACCAGGACGCTGCACCGGCTCATGCCGCGCGAGCCCGAGGTACTCGGCCTGCTCGCGCTGCTACTGCTGCACGAGTCGCGCGCCAGGGCGCGCTTCGACGGCTGGGGCCGCATCATCAGGCTCAAGGACCAGGACCGGGCCAAGTGGGACAGGCGGCTCGCGGACGAGGCGGGCCGCTACCTGGATCGCGCGATCACGCTGCGCCGCGCCGGACCCTATCAGGTCCAGGCGGCGATCGCCGCGCTGCACGCACAGGCCCCGTCGTACGAGGAGACGGACTGGCGGCAGATCCGGCTGCTTTACAGCCGGCTGCAGCAGCTTGCCCCCTCGCCGGTGGTCCTGCTCAACCGCGCGGTTGCCACCCGATACGCGATCGGGGCGGAGCAGGCACTGGCCGAAATCGAGCCGCTCGCCGCCGAGCTCGACGGCTATCACCTGTTCCACGCCCTCCGCGCGGCCCTGCTCGCCGCCGTGGGCCGCACGGAGGAGGCCGAGCGGGTCCGCGAGCGAGCGCTCGCGCTGGCCGCCAACCCGGCCGAGCGCGAGCTTCTCACCCGCGGTCTTTCGTTGTGACCGCCCGCGCTTGCTGAGCGCCCGATACGATGGCGGTTTTTGCCATCTGGCGCTCAGCAAGCGCCTGTCTCCCGGGGGGGACGACCCCCTGTACCCCCCGGATAAAAAGCTGCGGCTGCGATGCGTCGCCCTAGCGTTGGTTGCGAGAGTCAGCCCATCTCGATGACGGGGCGGACCTCCATGGTGATCCAGCCGCGGTCGACGCCCGGCCAGGTCTTGGCGATGTCGACGGCCTCGTCGATCGAATCCGCCTCGATCACCGAGTAGCCGCCGAGCACCTCCTTGGTCTCCATGAACGGCCCGTCGGTCACCGCGCCGGCCCGGATCGTCTTGGCCGAATCAACACCCTGGAGCTGGTGTCCGCCGTCCAGCTTGCCGGTAGCGCCCCACTTCTCGTACCAGGCGCCGACCTCGGCGTACCAGGCACCGTACTCGGCGCTGTCGGACGTCGGCTCGTTCGGCGTGTCCAGGATAAGCAGCACGTACTTCACGCGATTCCCCTTCCTGTTGAGCGCCCCTGGCGGGCGCCCTCACTTGCACCACGAATGCGCGGCCCGTCCATCCGACACCCCGCCGCGAATTCCGCGCAGAACTTTTCGCGCACGCCACTGGCATCCCGCTCACCGGGCTTCCTTGCGCCAGACCAGGCGCAGCCCCGACCAGTCGTCGTCCACGGCGGCGACCTTCAGGTCGATGAGACCAAGACCGCGTGCGCACGCGCGGACGACGTTGTCGGTGATGTCGCTGTCGTGCCCGGCCGCGCGCCGTGGCCACAGCGCCCAGAGCGCGCCGCCGGGGAACACCTGGCGGGCGAGGTCCGGCAGCCGGTCACCGAGTTCCACCGTGGCACGGAAGAAGGCGATGATCACGTCGGCCGCCCCGCCGGCGTCGGGGAGAAGCAGGCCGTCCGGCGGTTCGGTGAGATCCCAGCCGTCGGGCGGCTCGGAGAAGCCGACCCGCATCCCCGCCCTGAGCCCGAGCTTGTGCGCCTGTGGTGTTCCCGTCATGCCCTAGGGGACGGGAATGTCGTGGTGCGCCCGCGCGAAGGAGACTTCATCCTCGGTCAGGTCCGCCTCCTTGACGAGCCGGACCAGGTCGACGTGCCGCCCCACCGGGCACCACTGCAGCCGCCAGATGCCCAGGCGCAGTGACTTCAGCGATGCGCCGGGAATCCATACGGTGGTGAATAGGTGACCTTGACGGCAGCGCACGAGGCTGTCCTTGCCGAGCGCGTAGCCCTGGCGGCTGAGGTAGATCGTCCCCGCCACGTAGCCGGCGACGATTCCCAAGAACAGAGCCACTCGTCGTTTGCCCTTGGACGATGTCATGCCGCCTACGCTACTCCGTAGGCACCCGCCCGCCATGGACAATCGTCCCGAGAATCACGCCGCTGGTCAGCGCCGCCGAAGGGTCAGCCGCCGAAGGGTCAGCCGCCGAAGGGTCAGCCGCCGAAGCCCGTCATCGAGAACGCCTCGTCGAGCGCGAGCTGCCACGGGAAGCCGTCATCGTCCGCGCCGACCGGCCCGGTGCCGCCGGGCCCGAGCAGCACGGAAACGCCCTCGGCGCGCAGCGCCTTCACCGACCGCGCGAACTGCGGCCGGGACGCGAGCGGCGCGCTCACGGCGGGCAGCACGACGGTGGGGATCGCCATCCCCGTCTGCTCGGCGAGCACGGCGAGCGCGTAGGAGTCGGCGATGCCGAGAGCCCACTGATTGAGCAGGTTGAACGTGGCCGGCGCGACGATGATCGCGTCGGGCACCCGGGACCTCGGCTCGCCGGGGGAGCGGTGCGTGCTGCGTACCGCCGACCCGGTCGCCGCCTCGATCTCCGCCGCGTCGAAGAACGCGAGCGCCGACGGCGTGGCGATCACCTGCACCGTCCAGCCGCGCTCCACCGCCTGCCCGATCAGCGAGCCCACGTCAGACGCGGGCGCGGCTCCCGACACGACGACCGATAGCACCCCTTTTTTGTGCGCCATGAGGACGAGCATAGAAACCCGTCGCCCCGTTGTCTTCCGCGGCCACGCCGCGATCCCCGCCGGTCAGACGCCGGCCCGCGGTCGGTCAGCCGTGGGAAATCCCATCGACCGGACGGCGGAACGCGGGTAGCGTCGGGCTGCGTGGCCGATGCGCACTTCGAACACCCGCGCCTCGCGATGCTCTACGACCCGCTCGACCCGGACCGCCAGGACCTGGACGTCTACGCGGCGATGGCGGCGGAATTCGGCGCATGCGACGTGCTCGACATCGGCTGCGGCACCGGCGTGCTCGCCTGCCTGCTGGCCGGCCGCGGCCATGCCGTGACCGGACTCGACCCGGCGCTCGCCTCACTGGAGATCGCGCGCGGCAAGCCGTTCGCCGACCGGGTCCGGTGGATTCACGGGACCACCGCGGCGCTGCCCGCGGAACTGAGGACAGACCTGGTCACGATGACCGGCAACGTCGCCCAGGTCTTTCTCACCGATACCGACTGGGCCGCCGTCCTCGACGCCGCGCATCGCGTCCTGCGGGAAGGTGGCAGGCTGGTCTTCGAGACGCGCGACCCGGACCGCCGGGCGTGGCGGGAGTGGGACCGCGCGCACTCCTACGTCAAGACGGACATCCCGGGCGTCGGCGGCGTCGAGGGCTGGCACGAGGTCACCGGCGTGACCGGCGAGTTCGTCACCTTCCGCGCCACCTACGTGTTCGCGTCCGACGGCGCGGTGCTGACCTCGGAGTCGACACTCCGCTTCAGGCCCAAGGCGGCCGTGACAGAGTCGCTCGCCGCCGCCGGGTTCACCGTCGAGGAGATCCGCGACGCGCCCGACCGTCCTGGCAAGGAATTCGTCTTCATCGCCGCCCGGTAGCGGGACGCCGCGCGCAATGCTGTGCCGACTGGTGCCAAGCGAGGCGCGGACCGCTAAAGTCGACAATCGACCGTTCCGGGCGATTTGAGGAGTCAGCGGCGTGACAGACACGGCGACGCAGGTCAGATGGGGCATCGTGGGCACCGCGAACATCGCGCGCGCCCAGTTCCTGCCCGGCCTTCGCGAGGCGGGCGGTGGCAGGGCCGCACTCGTGGCCAGCAGGGACAAGGGCCGGGCCGAGGCCTACGCTGCGGCGAATGGCGTCGACCGCGGCGTCGCCGATTACGCGGCCCTGATCGAGTCGCCTGATGTCGATGCCGTCTATGTGGCGCTGCCCAACGCGCCGCACGCCGAGTGGACGATGCGCGCGCTGCGGGCGGGCAAGGCCGTGCTGTGCGAGAAGCCGCTGTGCGTCGGCTCGGCGCGGACCAGGGCGGTCCTCGACGTCGCGGCGACCGCGGCGAGGCCGCTCTGGGAGGCGTTCGTATTCCCCTTCCAGGCACAGCACCGGCGCCTGGTCGCGCTGCTGGCAGACGGCGCGATCGGCGAGCCCGCCGAGGTCATCAGCGCGTTCCACTTCCTGCTGTCGAGCACGACGAACATCAGGCTCGACGCCGCACTCGGCGGCGGCGCGCTGGCCGACGTGGGCTGCTACCCCATCCGGCTGGCGTATGAGCTGTTCTGCGCGCCGCTGGCCCAGGCGGCAGGCATCACCGCGACGGATCCCCAAGAGGTGCGCGTCGCGGCCTGCACGGGCGTCACCGAGGGCGAGGTGGAGGTCGACGCGGCCGCCATCGTCGGCTTCGGCCGCAGCCGCCGGCTGCTGCTCACCTCCGGCTTCAAGCGCAGCTACGACACCGCGAGCAGCGTTCTCGGCACCCAGGGACGGCTTCAGCTGACCAACCCCTTCCACCCGGGTCCCGCCGACACGCTCACCCTGCTGCGGCCCAAGGCCGACCCGGTCACCGAGCGGCCCACGACGGACGAGCGCTCATTCACCGCGGCCATCAGGCACATCCACGCGGTGCTGCGCGGCGAGGCCGCGCCCGAGCACACCGCGAGCGAGTTCTCGCTGCCCGCCGCCCGGACCCTCGAACAACTGCAGGCACTGGCCAGGCCAGCCAACGAGGAACGGTAGCGCGACGATGACCGACAACAACCTCACCATCGTCATCGGCTCCTACCTGGAGCCCGAGCTCGTCGACCGCATCCGCGCCGCTCGGCCGGCCGCAAGCGTGGTGTACGAGCCGGGACTGCTGCCGGCGCCCAGGTACCAGTGCGACCACACGGGCCCGGCTCGGAACCTGAGCCCCAACGACGTGGCGCGCTGGCGGGAGCTGACCGCGCGGGCGGACGTCTTCTTCGACTTCGACTGGCTCGATCCCGCGGAAATGGCCAACCACAGTAAAGGGCTGCGCTGGATCCAGGCCACGAGCGCGGGCATCGGGGGGTTCATGCAGCGCACCGGGCTCGACAAGTCCGGCCTCACGGTGACCACAGCCGGCGGCATCCACTCCGTGCCGCTCGCCGAGTTCGCGCTGACCGGCGCGCTGTACTTCACGAAGGGCATACCTGAACTGCGCCAGCGGCAGCAGGCCAGGCACTGGGAGCGGTACACCACCAGGCAGCTCGCCGGTCAGCGGGCGCTCGTCGTCGGCCTCGGCGGCATGGGACGCCAGGTGGTCGCGACGTTCGCGGCCCTCGGCGTGGCGGTGACCGGGCTCGGCAGGGACGGCGGCCGCTACGACGTGCCAGGCCTCAGCCGTCTCATCTACCGCGACGAGCTCGACGCCGCGCTGACCGACACCGACATCCTGATCCTCTGCTGCCCGCTCACCCCGGAGACCGAGGGGCTCATCGGCCGCGCCCAGCTCGACAGGCTGCCGCCGCACGCGGTGCTGGTCAACATCGCGCGCGGACAGGTGGTGGACCAGGACGCGCTGATAGACGCCCTGGCGAATGGCAGGCTCGGGGGAGCGTGCCTCGACGTGTTCACCAAAGAGCCACTGCCGGCCGACTCGCCGCTGTGGGGGATGGACAACGTCCTCGTCTCGCCGCACTCGGCGAGCACGGTGGCCACCGAGAACGAGCGCCTGACGGACCTCTTCCTGGACAACCTGAAGCGGTTCCAGGCCGGCCAGTCGCTGCGAAATCTCTACCAGTCATCGCGCGGCTACTAAAAGCCACCAAAGCTGACTCAAGTTTACCAATCCGTAAATATTCAGACATAGACGCGTTTCCCTAACGGGCGTACGGTCGATTGCTGAAGGTCGATGGTCGACGGTCGACAATCGACTGTTGCAAGCCTAGGGAGTGCCGTTGCATTCGATCCCGAAGAGCATTCGGTTGGCGGTTCCGGCCGCCATCGTCGCGCTGGCCGCAGCCGCGTGCAGTTCTTCCCCCTCTAGCCAGCCCGCTAGCTCGACCGCATCGTCAACCGCGAGCGCCGCCGCAAGCGCGGGCGCGCCCGCGCACGGCGGAACGATGCAGGTCGCGTTCCAGTCCGACCCTGACACGTTCGACCCGCAGGTCTGCTACGACGCCACCTGCTGGGACAACATGCAGATGATGTTCGACAGGCTCTACGACTACAAGGCTGCGACCACGCAAATCCAGCCGGAGGCAGCCGCGAGCATGCCTGTCGTCTCCGGCGAGGGCAAGGTCTACACGATCGCCATCCGCCAGGGGATGACGTTCGACAACGGCAAGCCGGTCACCGCGGCCGACTTCGTCTACACCTTCTCCCGCATCTGCGACCCGGCGACCAAGTCCCCGGTGGTCGGATTCTGGAACGCCGTCGCCGGCTGCCAGGACTTCGCCAAGAACCCGGTGGGCAGCGTCTCCGGCATCAAGGCGACGGGCAAGTACACGCTGCAGATCACGCTCACCCAGTCTGACGCCGCCTTCACCTACGTGCTCGCCATGCCCCACGCGTCGGTGATCCCGGCGGGCAGCGGCGCGCAGCAGGCGCAGCACCCGCTCGGCTCCGGCCCGTTCGAGCTCGTCAGCTACAACTCCGGCCAGTCGATCGTGCTCAAGGCCAACCCGCACTACTGGAACAAGGGCCTGCCGTACGTCGACGGTGTCAACGAGAAGCTCGGCGTTACGTCCGAGGTTCAGCTGCTCGAACTGGAGAAGGGCCAGATCGACCTGATGGGCGACCCGCTGCCCAACTCCGACTACCTCAGCGTGATCAACAACAAGTCGCTGGCCAGCCAGATCAACCACCGCCAGTCGCTCGACACGTACTTCCTCACGCTGAACACCAAGGTCAAGCCGTTCGACAACCCGAAGGTCCGCGAGGCCGTCTCGTACGCCATCGACAGGAACTTCCTGCTCAAGCTGGTCAACGGCCAGGGCAGCCCGGCGACCGGCTTCATCCCGCCGGGCGTCACCGGGTACACCAACGAGAACCTGGTCAACCCGCTGAACGTGGCCAAGGCCAAGCAGCTGCTCGCTCAGGCGGGTTACCCGCACGGCTTCACCACCACGCTGTACAGCTGGAACACCCAGCCGTGGACCAACCTGGACCCGGCCATCCAGCAGCAACTCGCCGCCATCGGCATCACCGTCAAGGTGCAGCCGCTGCAGCAGAGCACCTTCTTCACCCTGGCGGGCACCCCGGGCAAGGCGCCGATGACGCTGACCTTCTGGGTCGCCGACTACCCGGACGCCAGCGACTTCTTCCAGGCGCTGACCTCCTGCGCGGCGGCGATCCCCGGCGGCCAGAACTACTCGTTCTACTGCAACAAGCAGGCGGACGCGGACGTCAACGCCGGCCTGGCCGACCCGGCCAACGCCGCGGCCGACTACGTGAAGGCCGACAAGGAACTGCTCGCGGACAACCCGGTCATCCCGCTGTACTTCGGCACGACGACCTCGGTCAGCGGCGCGTCCGTCGGCGGCTTCTTCGCCAACCCGATCTGGGACTGGGAGATGGACTACTACTGGCTGAAGCAGTCCACCTCCGGCAGTTCAAACAGCGGCGGGCTTGGTGGCTGACGTTCTCACCGTGGAACACCTCACCGTTGCCTTCCCCGCCAGGGAGGGCACCGGTGAGGTGGTCCGGGACGTCTCACTCGCGATCAGGCCAGGCGAGCGGGTCGGCCTGGTCGGCGAGTCCGGCTCGGGCAAGTCGCTGACCGCCCGGGCGATCATGCGGCTGATACCGAAGCCGGGCCGGGTCACCGAGGGCACCGTGCTCTTCGACGGGGCCGAAATCGACCCCAAGGCCGCGCCGACCGGCTGGCGCGGCACCAAGCTCGCGATGATCACTCAGGACCCGCTGTCCAGCCTCAACCCGCTGGTCCGCATCGGCACGCAGATCACCGAGATGCTCCGCTTCCACCGGGGCGTGGGCCGCGCCGAGGCGAAGGCCAAGGCCATCGAACTGCTGCGTTCCGTCGGCATCCCCGACCCCGAGCGGACCATGCGCCGCTTCCCCGCGGTGCTGTCCGGCGGCATGCGGCAGCGGGTCGCGCTCGCCATCGCGATCAGCTGCGACCCGCGGCTGCTCATCGCGGACGAGCCGACCACCGCGCTTGACGTCACGGTCCAGGCGCAGGTTCTCGGCCTGCTCGAGCGGATGACCGCGGAGCACGGCAGCGCGGTACTGCTGATCAGCCACGACCTCGGCGTCGTCGGCACCTTCTGCGACCGGCTGCTCGTCATGTACGCCGGGCGGATCGTCGAGTCAGGCCCGGCCGCCGAGGTGATCACCGCGCCCGCGCACCCCTACGCCAAGGCGCTGCTCGCCTCGCTGCCGTCGCTGGCCGGCGAGGTTCCCGAGCGCCTCCCGTCCATCCCCGGCAGCCCGCCGCACGGCGGTGCGGCCGCCGCCGGCTGCGCCTTCGCCCCCCGCTGTCCGGTGGCGCGGCCGGTCTGCCTGCAGGCCGATCCGCCGCTGATCGAGATAACCAGCCACGGAACGGTTGGCGGCTCCGTCAGGCACGCCGCGTGTCACGCCGTCGGCGACGAGACCTGGAACGCCGCATGACAACGCAGCAGACCACGCACCAAGTCACCGCACCGATCGTCGACGTCCGCGACCTGAAGGTGCACTTCCCGATGCGCCGCGGCCTGTTCGGCAGCCAGCTCGTGAAGGCGGTGGATGGCGTCTCGTTCACCATCGCGCCAGGCGAGACCCTCGGCCTGGCGGGCGAGTCCGGCTCGGGCAAGTCCACCGTGGCCCGCACCCTGGTCCGCATCAACCGGCCGACGGGCGGCTCGATCCGGCTGGCAGGCGCGGAGACCGCCCGGCTGAGCGGCCAGGAGCTGCGCGCCTACCGGCGGCGGATGCAGATGGTCTACCAGGACCCGTTCGACTCCCTCGACCCCAAGCTGACCGCGGGCGACGCGATCGGCGAGGGCCTCATCGTCCGCGGCGTGCCGCGAGCGCGGCGCAAGGCCGAGGTGGAGACGCTGCTGTCCCGTGTCAACCTGCCGGCCGCGCTGGCGGGCCGCTACCCGGGCCAGCTGTCCGGCGGTCAGCGGCAGCGGGTGTCGATCGCCCGGGCGCTCGCGGTCAACCCCGAGGTGATCGTCTGCGACGAGGCGGTCGCCGCGCTCGACGTGTCGATCCGCGCCCAGGTGCTCAACCTGCTCAAGGACATCCAGGCGGACGCCGGGGTGAGCTACCTGTTCATCTCGCACGACCTGTCCACGCTCCGGTTCATGGCCGACAATATCGCGATCATGTATGTCGGCCGCCTGGTGGAGTACGGCACCAGGGATGAGGTGTTCTCCCGGCCGAGCCACCCCTACACGCGTGCGCTGATGGCCGCCGTGCCCGACGTGGCGAACCTCGGCAGCCCCCGCGCCGAGGCGCTCGGCGGCGAGCCGCCGAGCCCGGCGAACCCGCCGTCCGGCTGCGCCTTCCACCCCCGCTGCCCGCTGACCATCGACATCTGCCGCACGCACCGGCCGCCGCTGGTGCGCAAGGCCTCCGGCCAGCTCGCCGCCTGCCACGTCGTCCCTGACGCCGATTCGCGGGCCGGCGATCTGGCGGACCTGTCTCCCGTGTCCGCGCCGGAGGTGACCCCGTGACCGCCCCGCCCAGTGAGGCGCTGCCCTCGTCCGCTCCCGGCACCGTCGCGGCGGAGCCGACCGCGGTGACCGAACCGGGCCTCGCCCGGCGCGCGCTGACCAGCCTGCGCAGGGACCCGGTCGCGCTGATCGCGGTGCTCGCGGTGATCGTGCTCGCGCTCGTCGCGGTCTTCGCGCCGCTGCTCGCCCCCTACGACCCGCTCAAAGCCTACTCCGACGGGCTCGCCGCCAACGGCGCGCCGGTCGCGCCCGGCCATGAGTTCCTGCTCGGCACCGACCCGAACGGCCGCGACGTCCTGTCCCGGATGATCTTCGGCGCCCGGGTGTCACTGCTTGTCGGCGTGGTCGCCACCGGCCTGGCGTCGGTGATCGGCGTGCTCGTCGGCGGGATCGCCGGCTACGCGGGCGGTCTGGTCGACTCCATCTTGATGCGGATCACCGACGTGGTGCTCTCCTTCCCGATCCTGCTGTTCTGCGTCGCGCTCATCGCGATCACCGGCCCCTCCACCAGGAACGTGATGCTGGTCATCGCCTTCGGCTACTGGACCTACCTGGCCCGGATCGTGCGCAGCCTGGTGCTGTCGCTCAAGGAACGCGAGTTCGTCACGGCGGCGAAGACGCTCGGCATCGGGCACGCTGCGATCCTGCGGCGGCACATCCTGCCGCACCTGGTGCCCGCGATCATCGTCTACTCGACGCTCGGCGTCGCGTCCTCAATCCTCATCGAGGCCTCGCTGTCCTACCTGGGCATCGGGGTGCCGCTGCCGCAAGCGTCCTGGGGGCAGATGATCTCCCAGGGCCAGGAGTACTTCCAGGCCGCCCCCTGGCTGCTGATCGCGCCGGGCATCGCGCTCATCGTGACCGTCCTCGCGTTCAACCTGGCGGGAGACTGGCTCACCGACCTGCTCGACCCGGCGACCTCGGAAGGGGGCCGATGACCGCATGGGTGCTGCGCCGCATGGCGCAGATGATCGTCGTGATCTTCGGCGTGGTGACGCTGGCCTTCCTGCTCGCCTACATCGTTCCCGGCGACCCGGCCCGGCTGGTCGCGGGCCCGAACGCCAGCCCGCAGGCGGTCGCCTCGATCCGCCAGCAGCTCGGCCTCGACGAGTCGGTGTGGTCGCAGTACGTCTCCTACCTGGGCCGCCTGGCCCACGGCAACCTGGGCACCTCGTTCGCGCTGCAGAACCAGTCGGTGGCCGGCCAGATCTGGCACGCCCTGCCGTACACGCTGGCGCTCGCGGTCGGCGGTGTCGTGGTGGAGATCGTGATCGGCGTCCCCGTCGGCATCGCCGCCGCCTACCGGCCCAGGTCGGTCGCGGACAGGACGGCCACGCTGGGCGCGCTCGTCGGGCTGTCCGCGCCGCCGTTCTGGCTGGGCCTGATGCTGCTGTACTACCTCGGATACAAGCTGTCGCTGTTCCCGATGAGCGGCACCGGCTCGCCGCTGATCTGGTACCTGATCCTGCCGAGCTTCACGCTCGGCATCGGCGGCGCGGCGTGGTACTCGCGGATGGTCCGCACCACGATGCTCGGCGTGCTCCGCTCGCCGTACATCGAGTTCGCGCGGCTCAAGGGCATGCCGGAGCGGACGATCCTGTTCCGGCACGCGCTGCGGCACGTGCTGACCCCGGTGATCACCATGCTCGGCATGGACCTGGGTTACTTCCTCGGCGGCGTGCTGATCATCGAGTCGGTGTTCGGCCTGCCGGGCGTCGGGCGGCTCGCCTACAACGCCATCGGCACGCTCGACATCCCGATGATCACCGGGACCGTGCTGATCGCCGCCGTGTTCATGGTCGTCATGAACTTCCTCGTCGACATCGCCTACACGGTCATCGATCCGCGCGTCAGGCTGAGCCGCCGCTGACCAACCGAACCCCGTTTCCTGCCTGACAGTACGCCCTGGCGCCCGCGCTGTACCCAACCACACGGGGCCCGCCGGGGGGACGTGCAGTAATACCGGCGGCCGGATGATCTGCCGCCACCACGAGAGGATGAATCCACCAGTATGAGCAGCAAAGAGCTTCGGGTCGCCGTCGTCGGAGCGGGCCGCTGGGCCGAGCGGGCTCACGTGCCTGGCTGGCAACGCGACTCGCGGGTCGAGGTGGCCGCGATCGTCGACACCAACGCGGAGGCGGCCGCGTCTGTCGCCAAGGAGTTTGGCGTGGAGCGGGTGGTCACCGACTACCGCGAGCTCCTCGACGACCCGACAATCGACGTGATCGACGTGGCCACCGGCAACGAGGCGCACTTCCAGGTCTCGTGGGACTCGCTGGAGGCCGGCAAGCACGTGCTGTGCGAGAAGCCGGTGCACCGCGACGCGCGGCAGACCGCGGCCGCCGCGCAGCTCGCCGCGTCCAAGGGCCTCAAGACCAAGCTCGGCTTCACCTTCCGGTACGCGCCGGCGGTCATGTACGCCAAGGACCTGATCGACGCGGGCTTCGTCGGCGAGCCGTACATCTTCAACGGCTACGAGCAGAACAGCCAGTGGATCGACCCGAGCACCCCGCTGCGCCAGGCAGAGGGTGCCGAGCCCGGGGAGGAGAAGGAGATCGCGGTCTCCTCGATCGAGGGCTACGGCGCGCCGATCATCGACATCATGCACTGGTGGGTCGGCCGGCCGATGACCAACGTGGTCGGCACGATGCGCAACTTCGTCCCGGTCCGGATGCTCCGCTCCACCGGCACGATGGAGCGGATGAACATCGACGACGGCGACATGTGGATGTGCGAGTTCGACTCCCCGGTGATGGCCTCGATCCAGTCTTCCTACGTGACCGTCGGCAACTACCCGGGCATCGAGGCGCGGTTCTACGGCTCGGAGGGCGCGCTGATCGTCCGCCTCGTCGAGGAGTTCGGCGTCTGCCAGACGATCAAGACTGCGACCAAGGGCTCAGTCGAGTTCGTCGAGCGGGAGATCCCGCAGCAGTACTTCCCCGAGGGCGGTACGAGCCTGGAGCCGTGGCCGCTGCTGTTCTACTCGAACCTGGTGAAGAACTTCGCCGACGAGATCCTCGCTGGCGGCAGTGAGAACCAGGGCGACTTCGCCCAGGGCGCGCTCGTGCAGCGGACCATCAATGCCTTCGAGCGCTCCGCGCGTGAGCGGCGCTGGGTGGCGTTCGACGAGGTAGAGGGCGCCTGACCGTGCGCGTGTCAAGCAATGCCGCGCGGCTCGTCACCCAGGTGCTCGCCGGCGAGGTGTGGCCCCCGCTCGGTGACCGGCACGGTTTCCGCGTCGACCCGGACGGCGACGCCTTCCTGCTTCCCGGCATGGGCGGCGTTACGCTCGGCGTGCACTGCGGCGACCCGGCGACCGGATACGCCGCCGACCATCTGGAGCCTGGCCTGTCGGTCAGGCACCGGGACACGGCCGCCAACTTCGCGCTGCAGTACCTGTCCTGCGTCGGCAACACGGTCCTCGTCACCTCCGGTCCCGCCGCCGGCGCCGAGGGCTTCGTGATCGGCCAGCACGCCTACGTGCTGTGCGACCTGCCGGAGCAGGCCCTGAGCGCGGTGACGACCGGCGACCAGGTCACGGTGTTCGCGGTCGGGCAGGGCCTGGTGCTCGACGACCATCCGGGCATCCGGGTGAAGAACGTCTCGCCCCGGCTCCTCAACGCCCTGGCGGGCGGCACCGGTGCCGGCGGCAGGCTGGACGTGCACGTCGCCGCGCGGGTGCCCGCCGAGGCGATCGGCGCGGGCTCGGGCATGGCCTCGGAGTACGCCAACACCGACCTGATGGGTGCCTACGAGGTGGGCGGCGACGACCTGTCGCTCGGCCTGCACGGCCTGCGGATCGGCGACATCGTCGCGCTCGACGGCCAGGACCACCGTTTCGGCCGCGGCTACCGGGAGGGCTGGGTCACCATCGGGGTGATCTCCACCGGCAGCGGCAGGCTGTTCGGGCACGGTCCTGGGCCGTCCACGCTGCTGAGCGGGCCCGCCGAGGCCTTCAACCTGATCGATGACAGGGACGCCAACCTCGCGGTGCTCGCCACCGCGCCAACGGGAGCCAGCGCATGACCGCAAGCACAAGCACCGACGGCAAGGGCGCGCTCGCGCTCGTCGACGTCAACCTGGCCGGGGTGATCGAGCAGGCGAGCGTCGGCTCTGACCCGTTCCGGATCGACGCCGACGGCGCGCCCTACGTCCCGGTCGGCGACGGCGGCATCGTGCTCGGCCTGCGGCTCGGCGACGGGGTATGGGACCGCGCGGGCGACCACGCCGCGCCTGGCGCCTGCCTGGGTCACCCAGACCCGGCGGCGGGCTACGCCCTCGTCGCCCAGGCCTGCATCGGCAACCCGGTCACGATCAGGACTGGCGCCGCGGCGGGCCGGGCAGGCGTGGTGATCGGCAAGCGTGGCGAGGGCGGCAGGGTCATCGCGACCTTCCCGCAGGACACGCTGCGCCTGCTGCGCCCCGGGGACCAGGTGGCGGTGCGCGGCCGCGGGCAGGGGGCCACCGACCCGGTGCCCGGCGTGACGCTCGCCAACATCGACCCGGCGCTGCTCGCCGCGCTGCCCGTCGAGGTCGCGGACGGCAGGCTGACCGCCGGGGTCAGGGCGGTCGTCCCGAGCAGGCTCGTCGGCAACGGCATCGGCCGTCCGACTCCGCTGTGGGACCTCGACCTGCAGCTCACCCCGGACAACGCGGACCGCTACGGCGCGGCGGGCCTGCGGCTCGGCGACCTGGTGGCGATCACCGACATCGACGCCAGGTTCAACGCGGGCTACCGGCGCGGCTGGCTGACCATCGGCCTCGTGGTGCACGGCGGCAGCCCACAGCCCGGACACGGGCCAGGCGTCACCGCGATACTCACCGGGCCGGCCGGCGCGCTGGCGGCGATCCCCGAAGCGGAGGGCCACCGCGGACTGAGCGAGGAGGCCGCACTTGCGGCTATTTCAGGCCAGCGCTAGGCGGCCCGTGCTCGATAGCATTGGCGGCCAGGGTGTTATGGGTCGTTCGGATCATAGAAGGTGGGATTCGCCGTGATCGCGCATCTTTCACTGCCCGAGGTGGTGCGGCTCACGCTGCGGCGGCGGATACTCAACAACGAGCTCGCCGCGGGGGAGCGGCTGATCGAGGCCAGCCTGGCGGCGGAGTTCGGCGTCAGCAGGACCACGCTCCGCTCCGCGCTGATGGAGTTGAAGAACGACCGGCTCGTCGAGTTCTCGCCGCGCCGTGGCTGCTGGGTCGCGCGGATGACGCGCGCCGAGATCGAGGACGCCTGCTTCGCCCGCTACCTGCTCGAATCCGGCGCGGTGTGCGAGGACCGCGCGGTCATCGACGACGCGCTCGTCGCCGCGCTGCGCACCGAGTTCGAGGCGATGGTGGCGGCGGTCGAGGCGGGCGACATGGCGGAGGCCGTCGAGTGCGACACCCGGCTGCACAGCGTGCTCGTCGAGGCCGGCGGCCGTAGCAGGCTCGCCGAGCTGTGGCACTCGCTCGACGGCCAGATGGGCGCGCTGATGCGGTCCTCGATCGAGTTCCAGGGCGGCGACCTCTCCGAGGTCGTCGACAGGCATCAGTCGCTCATCGACGCCGTGGCCACCGGAGACCGGGTGCTGATCGCGGCCGCGCTCAAGGACCACTACCTCAACCCGAAGACATTCGCTGACTCCGAGGAGAAATCGGCATGAGCCTGGACCAGGCAACCGCCACGGTCACCGCCCCGTCCATCACCGATTCAGCCGTGCGCCCGCCGTTCCACCTGGCCATCCCCGTCGACGACCTGGCGGCGGCGGCCGCCTTCTACGGCGACGTGCTCGGCCTGCCGCGCGGCCGCTCGTCCGACCACTGGATCGACTGGAACCTCGGCGGTCACCAGCTGGTCACCCATCTCGCCCCCGGCGGGCGGCCGGCAGGCGCGCACAACCCGGTCGACGGGCACGACGTCCCAGTGCCGCACTTCGGCCTGGTGCTGCCGGTCCCGGACTTCCAGCGGCTCGCCGGCCGGCTGCGCGCCGCGGGCACCGCCTTCGTCATCGAGCCCTACGTCCGCTTCGCGGGCGAGGTGGGCGAACAGTGGACGATGTTCTTCTACGACCCCGCGGGCAACCCGCTCGAGTTCAAGGCCTTCGCCGACCTCGGCCAGCTTTTCGCGCACTAGATTTTGCCTGCCGACGGTGTTCCTGCGGCTGGCCTGACAGGTTATTGCGAATTTGCGCAATAACCCGGTGGGGCAGGCAGTCCCGGCGTCGCGGCGGCTTCCTGCCGCCGGGAAGCACGCGCCGAGGCGCGCAGGCCGCGCACTCGGCCACCGTCGTTTGGTCGACAATCGACAATCTGTGCACACTCCCACGATGTTGGAGGGTTAACCATGAACGCGCATCACTGGGGTGATCTCAGCGATGACTCAGTCGCGGCCTCGCTGCTCGCCAGGGCGATGTCCGTGCTCGACGGCCGCGTCGAGTACGGCGACGCGCGCCTGATCGAGGCCGCCGAACTGCGGCTGTACCACCAGCTCGGCCGGGGCCCCGACGAGCGGCTCGAAGGGTCGATCGGCATCGGCGTGCGGGCGCTTGTCGACGGCGCCTGGGGCTTCGCCGCCGCGCCGCTGACCGACGACGCGGTACCCGCCCGGGTCGCGGAGCGCGCCATTGCGGTCGCGAGGGCGGGCGTGGGTGTCGGCCCCCGTGCCGCGCTCCCGCCCCGCCCGCCGGCCAGCGGCCGGTACCAGACGCAGGTGGGACGGGACCCGTTCGCGGTGCCGACCGCCGAGCGCGACGCGCTGCTCGCCGAGACCATCGCGGCCGCGGCCGCCGCGCGGCGTGGTCAGCGTGCAGGCGGTGCTCAACGCCAAGCGTCAGCACCGGCACTTCGCTTCGACCGAAGGGTCGCTGCAGCACCAGCACCTGATCGAGGCGGGCGGCGGCCTGATGGCGATGGCCGCGGGACCGGACGGGGTGCAGCGGCGCAGCTACCCGAACTCGTTCCACGGCGACACCGGCGGCGCGGGCTGGGAGTTCGTGCTCGGCCTCGACCTGGTGCGCAACGCGACGAGGGTCGGTGAGGAGGCGGTGCAGCTGCTGTCCGCGCCCGTCGCGCCTTCCGGCGTCAACGACCTGGTGATCGGCGCGCAGCAGATATCACTGCAGATCCACGAGTCCGCCGGACACGCTCTCGAACTGGACCGGATCCTGGGCGACGAGCGGAACTTCGCCGGCACCTCGTTCATCACGCCGGGCGACGTCGGCTCGCTGCGCTACGGCTCGCCCGCGGTGTCGATCACCTCCGACCCGACGGTCGAGGGCACCCGCGGCAGCTTCGGCTGGGACGACGAGGGCACCCCTGCCCGCCGGGTCGGCCTGATCCAGCAGGGCATCGTCACGCACACGCTGTCCAACCGCGACTCGGCCGCCAGGGCCGGGCTCGAGGTCACCGGCGCGGCGCGTGCCGACGGCTGGGCGTACCTCCCGGTGTGCTTCTCCACCCACGTCTTCCTCGAGCCGGGTTCCGGCAGCCTGGACGAGATGCTCGACCGGCTCGGCGACGGCTACTACATCGAGGACAACAGGAGCTGGTCCATCGACAACCGGCGGCTCAACTTCCAGTTCGGCACCGAGGTCGCCTATGAGGTGCGCGGCGGCCGCAAGGGGCGCCTGCTGCGCGACTTCAGCTACGGCGGGATCACGCCCCAGTTCTGGAACAGCGTCGAGGCCGTCGCCGGGCCCGAGGAGTTCCGTGCCTTCGGCTACCCCTGCGGCAAGGGCGAGCCGAAACAGTGGGGCTTCCTCAGTCACGGGGCGGCGCCGCTGCTCGCCCGCGGAATCAGGACAGGAGTCGCGTGATGCTGCCACCCCTCGACGCCAGCCAGACCATGGAGGCACTCGACGCCGCGCTGCGCTCAACCGCGGCGGATGAGTTCGAGATCGCCGTCCTGGCCCGCGCGGGCGAGTACACCAGGTTCGCCGGCCAGGTCATTCACCAGCCGCAGGACATCACCGAGGTGCAGTACCTGGTGCGCGCCGTGGTGGACGGCCACCCGTACCGGGTCGGCACCGCCACCGCGGCAGGACTTGACCGCGCGGTGGCCGCCGCCGCCGACGGAGCGCGCGTCAGGGCTCGGCTGTCCGCGGCGCCGGGCGAGGTCAAGCTCGCCGGACCTGAGAAGGACGCGCAGAATGCCGACCATTGGCACGAGGACACCGCGGCCTACGACGCGGGGCGGCGGTCCGCCCTGGCCAAGTCGGCGATGACCGAGGCGGCGCAGGCGGGCGGCGAGGCGGCGGGCATGTTCGGCCGCGCGGTCACCCAGCAGTTCGTCGCGACCACGACAGGCATCAGGCGAACGACTACCGCCACCGAGGCGTCGGGTGCTCTGACCGTCAACATCGACGACGGCACCGCGCACTGGATCGACCTGGGCCGCTCGGCCCGCCGCCTCGACGTGGCAGGCTCCGTCTCGCGCGCCGTCGCGCAGGCGCGGGCGCAGCGCGGCCGCGCCGAGCTGCCCGCGGGCAGCTACGAGGTGGTGCTCGGCGCCGAGGCCATGGGCGAGCTCCTTGGCTTCCTGCCCGCGCTCGGGTTCTCCGGCGCGCTCGCCGCGGACGGCATCGGCATCACCGCGCGGGCCGGAGAGGCAGCTGCCTCCGCACTCGTCGACGTGGCGGACGACGGCGGCGCCGACGTCGGGCTGCCGATCGGCTTCGACATCGAGGGCGTGACCAAGCGCCGGGTGGACTTCTTCCGCGGCGGCCTGGTCGGCGAGGCGGTCACCGACCTGGCCAGCGCCGCGGCGCTTGGCCGTCCGTCGACCGGGCACGCGCACATCGCCAGGGAGCAGCTCCCCGAGCCGGAGGCCGCCAACATCGTCATGGCGGCGGGCGGCGCCGCGGAGGAGGAGCTCATCGCGCAGGTCGAGCGCGGCGTGTACCTGCAGCGGTTCTGGTACACCAGGCTCGTCGACCGGGTAACCGGCACGATCACCGGGGTCACCAGGGACGCGTGCTTCCTGATCGAGGACGGCCGCCTCGCCGCGCCGCTGGCCGGCATGCGATTCACCCAGTCGGTGCTCGGCGTGCTGGCAGGCATCACAGCGGTCGGCTCCGACGTGCGATCCCAGCCGATCATGAACGTGTGGAACGGCTGCGTCTCCGCCCCGTCCGCCCGTGCCGCCTCCTTCCGCCTAGGCGTCGCCCCCTAGACCCCACCCCAACCACGCAAGCCCACCCAGCCCCCGGGGCAGGGCCGTGTGAGTACTGTTGGGCCGGCTCTGGCCCGCCGGCCAGAGCCGGCCTAACCGTACTCACATAACGAACGAAGACCCCCCGCACCGGGACTGCCGCCTATGCCATAGTGAGCGGCGGGCCTGGGGCGAAGGGGACATACCGATGCTTTTCAAGCACAAGCATCTCCTTGAGGAGCTGCGCAGCAACGGCCGTCACGGGACGGCGGAGATTCTGTCCATCAAGACCGTCGGCGAGGGCAGTTCCATGCGCGCGATGTGGGCGCCGGACAACGACCTGGGCAGCGGCTGGATGGACTGCTGGATGCGGCTGCGGGTCGTGCCGGACGAGCGCGGCGAGCCGCCGTTCGAGGTGACCGTGACCACCCGCATCCACACGCTGAAGTTCCAGGGCAGCGCCGTTCCTGTCTGGTACGACCCGAGGGACACCTCGAAGGTAGCCGTCGACTACGAGGCCGATCTCGCCAACCACGACCACTGGGTGGGCGTGAGCGACCGCCTGACGCACCGCCACGATCAGCGGCTCGGCCTCGCCTGGGCGCCGGTGGGCGGCGAACTGCTGCCGCTCGAGGTTCTCGCCAAGCAGGGCAAGGGCCGCATCTCCGTGACGGGCCCGATCGAGAAGCTGTTCGGGCAGCACGCGGTCGCGGCGGTGGACTACATCAGGTCGCACGCCGCCGCGTACGCGCCGGAACTGGACCCCAGCTGGTTCACGCGCAATGACCTGCACGTCGACGAGCCTTACGGCGGACTCCCGCCGGGCCTCACCGTTGGCGAGACCGCGAGCGCCGGCCTGGCATTCGCCGCCGCGTGCGCCTCGCTCATCTCCGGTCACCCGGTCCGGGTCGACGTCGCGCTCACCGGCGGGGTCGCACCGGACGGCACGCTGCTCCCCGTCGACGACCTCAAGGGCAAGGCACACGCCGCCAAAGAGGGCGACACCCAGCTGCTCATCGCGCCCAAGGCCAACGAGCCAGACCTGTTCCACGTGTCGAACCGCGACCGAGGCAGCCTCCAGCTCGTCTTCGCAGGCACGGTGGCCGAGGCGCTGCACACGGCACTGACCAAGCGCGCGGCCAAGGACCACCACCCGCGGCTGCCCTGACCGTCGCCCGCCGCCCATCGCGCCCAGCTGGCCGCGAGGTACCGAACCCGCTCCGCATCGGCACGCATGTCCGGTTAGGGCCGGCCTGGTCTTCAGGCCGCGAGCGCCGAAGCGGCGGGCATTCGCGTGGCCGGCGGGGCCGAGGGTGCGCGCTTCACGAGCTTGAGCACCGGAGCCGGGTAGCCGTTGAAGGCGCTACGGCCCGAGTAGCACTTCGTGTAGGCGCCCGCGTTGCCGATCAGGACCAGGTCGCCGGCGCGGGGCACGGGCAGCCATACCTCGTCCATGATGGTGTCCTGACTGTCGCAGCTTGGGCCGGTGAGCATGCAGGCCACGAGCGGGCGGCTGTCCGCGCCGGGGATGGTGACGGGGAAGGCCAGCTGGCGACCGGACCCCACGTGGAAGGCGAGCCCGTACGGGTTCAGGCCCAGTGAGCCGGCCAGCCGGGCAAGCTCGACTGCCTTGCCTGGCTGGACGCCGAACTTGCCCTGGTCGCCCACCGCGCCGCCGGCCCGGATGTCGACGCGCAGCAGCACCGCGGACCGGGAGCGTAGCTGGCGATCTTCTCCAGCTCGGTCTCGCTGTCGGCGGCGAACCGCCATACCCCGGCCTTCCGCGCGCACGCGATGTCGGCCGGCAGCTTGACCGGATGGATGAACAGCACCGTGGAGGGGTCGACGCCGGCCTTCATCACGGCGCGCACCTCCGCCCAGGAGGCGACCTCGAACCGGCACCCCGCGGCGTGCAGGCCGGCGAGCAACTGCGGATGGGGGTTGGCCTTGACCGCGTAATGCGCCGTTACCTCCGGGAACGCTGCTGCCAGCGCACCGAAGCTGTCCACCGCCCGCGCGACCTCGAGGCGCAGGCAGGAGGTGGCCGGACGGCCGGCGGCCAGCGATCTGGCGACGCCACGGCGGGCCGCTGCCTCCATGCCGTACCAGGCCACATCGGCGACGACCTTGCCGACCGCGAACCCGAGCCATATTCCGCCAGGCAGCGGCCGGGCCAGCCATGCCGCGCCTGCCATGCACCCGGGACGGATCAGGAAGAAGTCCAGGACTTCGGCGGCCGCACAGGACGCGAGCTGCTCCTTCACGGCGTGCCAGGTCCCGGCGCCCATTCGCCGCCACCCCGACAGGTGAGCCGTGGCCCGGCGCGCGGCGGCCGCTGTCTTCGCCCCGACGCATCCGTAGAAGCCGATCGCCTCGCACAGGGTGGCGAGCCCCGCGGCTGCCAGCAGTGACCCGGCAGCCAGGTAACCGAAGGCGAAGCCGGCGGCGGCCGCGACGGTGCCGGACACCTCGGCCACCCCGAACCGTGCCCGCCATGCACGCCACCATCCACTCCGCGAATCAGCGATCCCAGGTGTCGCATCTTCCTGCGGCACCGGCTGCTTGCTCTCCGCTGCCATCGGCAACTTCGTCGCTTGCTGCGCTCCCATGCTGTCCCCCGTACTTCACGGCATCCCCGCGAGCGGTGCCGGCCCCTGAAATGAAGTGTGTGATTGAGGCCTTGAGCTGCGATGGAGGCGCGATTGAGCGCTCGGGGAGCTCGGGATGAGAGCCGCAGTCCGCCTGAAAGCCGCAGTCCGCCTGAGTGCCGCGGTGCTCAGCGCCGAAGTTACCTGCCGGCAGCGCCTGCCACCGGGGTGCGCGGCGGGTGGGCCGGGTGAGTCAGCCGAACCCGTTCGGGATAGATATTGATGATGCCGCGCGAGCAGAGGGAGACATCAATGACCGATCCTCATGACTGGGAACGTCCAGGCGTTGAGGAGGTATCGGCCGGCGTCTACCGGATCCCGCTGCCGCTGCCGGGGAACGTGCTGCGCGCGGTGAACATCTACGCGATCACCGGACCCGACGGCATCGCATTGATCGACGCGGGCTGGTCGCTCACCGAGGCGTTCGCCGCGCTGGAGAGCGGGCTCGCCGAGCTCGGCTCGGGGCTCGCGGACGTGACCTCCGTGCTCTGCACGCACCACCACCCGGACCACTACACGCTCGGTGTCGAGCTGCGCCGCCGCACCGGCTGCAATCTCGTACTCGGCGAGGATGAGCGGCTCATGATGGAGGCGATCGTCGAGGGCGACGAGGGTGAGGCCGACTTCCGCGCCACCCTGATCCGTTCGGGCGTCCCGGCCGAACGGCTGGCGGAGCTGCACCCGCACTGGACAGGGGAGTTGTACGACTACCCGGCAGGGTGGCTGCGCGACGGCGACCTGCCCAAGGCGGGCGGCCGCGAGCTGCGGGCGCTGGCGACACCCGGGCACACCAGGGGACACCTGTGCTTCGCCGACGAGGACGTCGGCCTGCTGTTCGCAGGCGACCACGTGCTGCCGCACATCACGCCGGCCCTCGGCTTCGCGGTCATCGACGGCCATGAGCCGCTCGCCGACTACCTGGACTCCCTGCGCCGGGTCCGGCAGCGGCCCGACGCGATGCTGCTGCCCGCGCATGGCCCGGTCGGGCCGAGCGTGCACGCCCGCGCCGACGAGCTGCTTGCCCACCACGAGATCCGGCTGCGCCAGTGCGCCGATGCGGTCGCCGCGGGCGCGCGCACCGTCTACGAGGTGGCGCAGCGCGTCCCGTGGACCAGGCGCGGGCGGGCGCTCGCCGAACTGTCGCCGATCGACCAGTTCATGGCGGTGCACGAGACCCGCGCCCACCTGGCGCTGCTCGTGATGCGCGGCGAGCTCACCGTCGCCGTAGGCGACGTCGCCGACGAGTACGCGACGGCCTGATGGGGGTAACCATCTCCGGCGAGCAGATCGCCGGCTTGGGCGGCTGAGAACGTCAGGCCACCCGAACCCTGGGGTGCTGGTGATGCGTGCGGTACTGGCGCTACTCTGTTGGAAATTTCCTGTTACTGGTGGAAATTCCTCCAGAAAGGCTCTCATGCGCAACCTTGCCCGCATCCTCCCGCTGACGGCGCTTGCCCTGGCGCTCGCCGCGTGCGCCGGTTCTTCGGCGACCCATTCGGCGGGCGGCTCCGGGCCGGCGACATCGGCTGCCGCCTCGGCCTCGCCAAGCGCGTCGGCAGGCGCCGGGCCGCTAGGGGTGCTTCCCGTACCGGCAGGTGCGACGCCATACAGCGCGAACACCAACAGGTCGCTGAGCCTCAAGGCCTTCGTCCAGCAGTTCTACGTGTAGACCGCGTGGGCGGATGAAGAGGGCCTGGACGCCCGCCGCGGCTTTAAGACCGGCGAGGTAGAGGGGTGGACCAACACCGACGGATCAGAGCAGATAATCTCCATTGCCCGCTTTAAGACCGCGCAGGGCGCGAGGAGCATGTACGACGGCATGACCGCCGGCTACACCCACCACCCAAAGCCGGCGACTCCACTGAAGGACGCCGCCGTCGGGGGACGTGGCTGGGTCAATCCGACACTGGATTCGTACGGGAACGCCCGGGTGGAGATCGCTGCCGAGGTCCGTGACGAGGTCGTCATCGTCGTGGAGTACAGCGCGGCGACGCCCGACGCCGCGGGGGCCAAGGCCCTGATGCTCAAGCAGTACGACAGCCTCAACCCGTTACGGCCACGCGGAGGCTCGCGCCTTGAACTCTTCGGCGTCGCTGTGCACCGGTATGACGCACAGCAGGTGGCCGCCCGGCGCCCGGAGCACACGGCACTCCAGCCACTGGGCCACCTGCACGGCGCCGAGGGCGAGCAGGCGCGCGGTTTCCGCCTCGACGTCGTCGGTTTCGATGTCGAGGTGGTAGCGCGGTGCGTCATCGATCGCCTGGATGACGGTGACCAGTCCGGGCAGCGCCTCGTCCAACACGGTGAACTGCGGTTCCGCGGGCGCCTGCCGGGCCGTGCCGCCGAGGGCGGCGGACCAGAACGCGGTCGCGTGCGCGGCGTCGGCTTCTGGTGTGTCGATCAGCAGGGCGTAGACACGGCTCTGGTGCATGAAGTGCACGCTACCGTCTTATTTCTGCCATACCGAGATGTGGCTCCTGCTGTCGCTCGTAAAGGCGGAGCGGTCCCAGTCGCTCCACCGCTCGCGCAGGGTCATCCCGGCGAGCCGGGCCATCAGGTCAAGCTCGGCGGGCCAGACGTAGCGGAAGGGTGCGGAGAAGGTCTCGAACTCCCCGTCCGTCACCCAGTAGTGGTGCGACACGACTCCCTGCGCGGCGACCTCATATTCGTCGAAGCCGAGATGCCGCGGGGTGACGGTAAACGGCCGGAACTTCTCTCCCGGCGGGAGGCGGCGCAGTTCAGGCACGATCACCTCGATCACGAAGCAGCCGCCAGGCTCCAGGTGGCCGGCCACGTTGCGGAAGCACTCCACCTGGCTGTCCTGGGTAGTCAGGTTCATGATCGTGTTGCGCACCAGGTAGGCGAGTCCGAACGTTCCAGCCACCGTCGCGGTGGCGAAGTCCCCGATGGTCACGCCGATGGCGTCCGCGCCTGGCTGCTGCTTGAGGCGCGCGACCATGGCGGGCGACAGTTCGATCCCGTGCACCCGGACGCCCCGGCGGCTGAGCGGCAGCGCGAGACGGCCGGTGCCGATGCCAAGCTCGAGAGCGGTGGCCGACCGCGCCAGGTCCGCGAGGAAGTCCACGGCGGGGTCAACGACCGACGGCTCGAACAGCTCGGGCCACTTGGCCTCGTAGGTCGCCGCGATCCGCTCGTCGAAGTAGTTCTCCGGCATGGGCCTACTGTGCCGCTTAACGTTCGATGGACGCGAGCCAATATGCGTCGCCGCCGCGAACGGCAGGCCGCAAGACGCTAGGGACGCGCAGCCGCGAGACGTTGCGGACGGCCGATCAGCGACCGCGCTAACGCCGCATCTCCGCGACGCCCTGGGCCACGGCGCACGGTGCGCAGAGCGCGACCTCCTCATCGCCGATTCGCCTGCCCAAGATGGCGCTGTGGTCGCATACACCCGGGTCCTGCGGGTGCGCCGTGGCGCACGGGCACCGGCAGTTGCCCCAGTTGCCGGTAACCGCCGCGCGCAGGGCCTCCACCGCGGCGCGGAAGGCGGGATCGAGCTTCGCCACGGCCTCGGTGGTCGCTTCCGACACCTGCTCCCGCCACTGGCCAAGCGCCGCCGAGGCGGCCTGCCAGGCTGCGGAGAGTTCCCGTGCCGGACTTTCCGGGTATTCGCCCATGACCCCACCCCTTGTCCTCTGGCGGCGACCAGCGCTGCAGGCGTTTCGTCCTACTCCAACTGTACGAGCACCTGCCCAAGAACCCATAGACCAGGCTTCCTGGCAAGCTGGGTCCATGTTCATCGAACACCGCGGTGCCGTTCCCGAGGTCGATCCCAGCGCGTACGTCGCGCCGACGGCGGTGGTGTGCGGCGCCGTGCGCATCGGCCCGGGTGCCCGCGTGCTTTTCGGCGCCGTGCTGGCCGCCGAGGACGGCCGGGTAAGCCTTGGCGCCCGGAGCGTCGTCATGGAGAACGCGGTGATCCGCGGCCGCGCCGGGCACCCGGTGGTCATCGGCGACGATGTCCTTGTCGGCCCGCACGCCCACGTCAACGGCGCTCAGGTGGCGGACGGCTGCTTCCTGGCCACCGGCGCATCGCTGTTTCCCGGATCGGTGGCCGGGGCGGGCGCCGAGGTCCGGATCAACGGCGTGGTGCAGGTCAACACCGTCCTGCCGCCTGGCACGACGGTCCCGATCGGCTGGGTCGCGGTGGGCGACCCGGCACAGCTGTTCTCGCCGGACCAGCACGAGCGGATCTGGGCGGTCCAGCAGCACCTGGACTTCCCTGGGACCGTCTACGGTCTGCCGCGCGACGCGTCGGCCACCGAGCGGATGACCAGGCAGTCGGCCTGGTTCGCGGCCCACGTCGATGACCGCGTCATCGGCGAACGTTCCGGCGGCGAGGACGACGCCTAACCTCCCACCGCGCGCCACACCAGCCCGGGAGCGGCCGGCCAATCAAGGCTGCAGGACGACCCTGCCGGGGATGCCGCCCGCGGCCTTCGCGCTGAACGCCTCGGCCGCCTTGGCCAGCGGGTACACCGCGCCGACCTGCGGCCGCAGCTGCCCCTCGCCGATCAGCCTGGCGAGTTCGGCCAACTGCACCCGGTCGGACTCCTGCACGAACACGACCGTCTTGATGTCGTCCCTGTCGGCCGGCAGCTGCCGGTCGGGCTTGATCGTGACAAGGGTGCCGCCGGACCGCAGCAACGAGGCCGACCGCATCAGCACGTCGCCGCCGATCGTGTCCACAACCAGGTCGGCCTGGCCTGCCGCGTCCTCGAGCCGGTCGGCGTCCAGTGCGATGAATTCATCGGCGCCGAGTCCGGTGGCCAGCGTCCGCGCGCGGCCGCGCCCGGTGCCGATCACCCGCGCTCCGGCCCAGCGTGCGAGCTGGACCGCGGTCGACCCGACCGCGCCCGCCGCGCCGTGGATGACCACCGTCTGTCCCTTGGCGAGCTTGCCGTGGTCGAACAGCGCCTGCCACGCCGTCAGTCCGGCCCGTGGCACCGACGCGGCCGTGACGTGGTCCGCGGTCCGCGGCTTCAGCGCCAGGTTGCGCGCCTCCACCGCGACGTACTCGGCGGCCGCACCGTCGCGCAGCTGGTCCGTCAGCCCGTACACCTCGTCGCCGATCGCGAACCCGGCCGTCCCGTAGCCAAGCGCGGCGACCACCCCGGACACCTCCTGGCCGGGGATGATCGAGGACCGGGGATGACCGGCACGGCAGTTCCAGACGGGCCAGTCGAGCTCGTTGTGCGTGATGCCGCACGCGACGACCTTGACGAGCACGTCGCAAAGCCCTGGCTTGGCATCGGGCGCATCCTCGTAGACAAGCCCGCCGATGCCCGTTGGTTCATGCATGCGGATGGCCTTCATCGCCCCGCTCCCTTCCTGTGCCGAAATGCCCGCCGGCATGACTGCCGATATGACTGATGCCTGGTCAGGCGGCGATCATGCCGAGCCTCTCATCCGGGCGGCGAGCACCGCGGCGCCCCGCCTCGGTGCGGTCATGGTTGAAGGACAGCCTCGATGTCCAGCGTGACCGACACCTTGTCGGCGACCGCCGCGCCGCCCGCATCCACCCCGTCGGCGTAGCCGATGCCGAAGTCACGCCGGCTGATCCGGGCGGTCGCGGAGAACCCGGCCCGCTGTCCGCCCCATGGGTCGGTGCCGAATCCGAGCACCTCGAGCGCCAGCGGCACCGGCCGCGTGACGCCGTGCAGGGTCAGTTCGCCGTCGATGACCCAGTCGCCGCCGTCGGCCCGGCGGATGCCGGTGGAGCGGTAGGTCATCACGGGGTACTTCTCGACATCGAGGTAGTCGGCCGAGCGCAGGTGGTCGTCCCGCATCTTGAGGCGCGTGTCGACACTCGCGAGCTCGATCGTCGCGGTCACCGACGAGAGCAGCGGGTCCTCGCCGGTCACGATCGTGACCTTGTAGCCGGGGAAACGCCCGCGCGTGTTGCTGATCAACAGGTGCCTGCCAGAGAAGCCGACCTCGGAGTGCGCCGGATCCGCCTTCCAGGTGCCGGCCAGGTAGCCGGGGATCGAGGCGGTGGCGAGTGCGGAGCTCATGGTTCCTCCCTCAATATGGTCCCGCCGCGGCGTTCTCCCGCCGGCGGGTTGCGTCCTACCCGTACGACGAGACACACCGCCCGAGTGTCAGGCGCTGGCAAGATCCACTACTCGATGCCCGTGCCATTACCGGGACCATGACCCCGGTGATGACATGGGCATTTCTTCAGCACCGGCGGCGGCACGGGCACCACCACCGGTCAGCGAGCGCGTCTGGTAAGCAGGTAGGTAACAAGACGCAGGGGAGGGCCCGCATGCCGGTAGAACGATTGCTGCCCGACGCCGAGTCGGAGGCATTGGTCGCCCTCGCCAGGGAAATCGCGACCGACGAGCTCAAGCCGATCGCGAGCGAATACGAGGCGAAGTCCGAATTCCCCCGCGAGCAGTTCCGGCTGCTTGGCCGCAGCGGACTGCTCGGCCTGCCGTATGCGGAGGAGTGGGGAGGCGGCGCGGTCAACTACGAGGTCTACCTCCAGGTGCTCGAGGAGCTTGCCGCCGCGTGGATGACGGTGGGCGTCGGCCTGTCGGTGCACACGATGTCCTGCTACCCGCTTGCCAGCTTCGGCACCAAGGAGCAGCGGGAAGCGTGGCTGCCCGAGATGCTGGCAGGCGAGCTGCTCGGCGCCTACGCGCTGTCCGAGGCCCAGGCCGGCTCGGACGCGGCCGCACTGTCCGCTCGCGCCGAACGCGACGGCGACGACTACGTGCTGACCGGGACGAAGGCGTGGATCACCCACGCCGGGGTGGCCGACTTCTACACGCTCATGGTCCGCACAGGCGACACCGGCGGCCGCGGTATCAGCTGCCTGCTCGCCGACGCCGGCACGCAGGGCATGACCGCCACGCCCGTCGAGCACAAGATGGGCCTGACCGGCTCGCCCACCGCGCAGCTGCTGCTCGAGGGTGCCAGGGTGCCGGTCAACCGCAGGATCGGCGCGGAAGGCGACGGCCTGAAGTTCGCACTCGACGCGCTCAACTCGGGCCGGCTCGGCATCGCCGCCTGCGCGGTCGGCCTCGCTCAGGCCGCGCTCGACGAGGCGGTTGCCTACGCCATGCAGCGCACCCAGTTCGGCCGCCCGATCATCGAGTTCCAGGGCCTAGAGTTCCTGCTCGCCGACATGGCGGCGGGCGTCGAGTCGGCGCGCGCCACGTACCTGGACGCGGCCCGCAGGCGCGACCGCGGCCTGACGTTCCGCCGCCAGGCGTCGATCGCGAAGCTGGTCGCCACCGACATGGCGATGCGGGTGACCACGGACGCCGTGCAGGTCCTCGGCGGCGCCGGCTACACGCGCGACTTCCCCGTCGAGCGCTACATGCGCGAGGCCAAGGTCCCGCAGATCTTCGAGGGCACCAACCAGATACAGCGCATGGTCATCGCCCGCGAGCTCCGCAAGTCATAACCCAAGAAGATCATCCCGAACGGTTGCCTGGTTCCCCCATCCCCACGCGAAGACATATACCGCGTTCGGGGCAAAATCCCATCCGATTTAGAACGTTTTGTCGCACCCAAAACCAGTACATGTCGCTTACGCTGCTCGGGTAGCGAGGACCGGCGAGAGGTGCCGCATGACTTCCAATGGCTCGGGGACGACATCAGGAAGCACGGACGATGCGGGGGAGCAGGCGGCCGGCCCGCCGCCCGGGCGCAGCCCCGGGGTCAACCAGCGGGCGCAGATCACCCTCACCGAAGGCGAAATCGCCGAACTGCTCGCCGGCGTCCGCTCGATGACGATGGGCTCCATCGGTCCGGGCGGCCAGCCGCACCTGGTCGCGATGTGGTTCGCGGTGATCGACGGCGACATCTGCTTCGAGACCAAGGCCAAGTCCCAGAAGGCGGTCAACCTCCGCCGCGATCCGCGGATCACCTGCCTGGCCGAGGACGGCGACGTCTACGACGAATTGCGCGGCGTGGCAGTCGAGGGCCGCGCCGAGGTAAGCGACGACCCGGACCTGCTGTGGCGGATCGGCGTCGCCGTCTGGGAGCGCTACACCGGCCCCTACAGCGAGGAGATGCGCCCGTTCGTCGAGGCCGCATTGCGCAAGCGAGTGGCCGTCCGTGTCCACGCCGAACGCATCCGCTCCTGGGACCACCGCAAGCTCGGCCTCCCGTCATTCGGCCCGGCCACCGGCTCGACCGTCACCGCCCCCGGCCGCCGTCCCCGCTAAGCAGACGCGCCTGACATCCGAGAAACCGCCGGCAGGCCGGCTGCCACCGGGGCTCGGCTGCGCCGTGCCGCCGCGGCTAGCATGCGAGGATGAGCATCGCGGACACGACCGAGCCGGCCGATCCCGCAGCGGACGCCCCGGCGCCCAGGCGGCGCGGCCGCCGCAGGGATGCCGACGTGGACCGGCGGATTCTCGACGTGGCGCGCGCGGTGTACGCCGAGCGCGGCTGGGCCGGGTTCAACTTCGACGTCGTCGCGCACCAGGCGCGCGTCAGCAAGGACGCCATCTACCGCCGGTACGCCAGCAAGACCGACCTGCTGCTCGCCACCATGGCCCGCGCCGCGGAAGACCACGTTGCCGTCGTGCCGCGCGGCGACATCAGGCAGTACCTGATCGCTGCGGCGCGGCGCTACTTCGACTACGTGTCGGGGGACGGGATCAACTCGCTGCGCGTCTTCGTCGAGGCGCCGCAGAACCCGGAGCTTCTCGAGGCTTTCCACAAGGAGCGGGCGGCGCCGGTGATCGTGCAGTCCCGGGCCGCCATCAGGTCGGCCATGGACGCCGGCCTGCTGCCCGCGGCCACGTCGCCGACCGCCGTGCTCGACGCGATCCTCGGCGGGGTCGTGATGCACCTGCTCGCCACCCCGCCTGAGTTGCGCGACAAGATGCTGGCCGGCGCGCACGGCTACCTGGCAGACCTGGTCGACCTGGTGCTGCGCGGCTGCGGCTACGACTTCGGCGACCGCTGACGCGAGCGCGGCAAGCCCTTGCTGCCGCATACCGCCTCTGAAATATTGAAGGCCATGCCGACGAAGTTCGTCGGTAGTAAGGAGGAGGTGCCCATGGCAGACCGCGGAGGGGCCGCGACCGTCCCGCTCGTCTCCTACCTCGCGCTCACCCCGGCGCCGCACCTGGTCGCCAGCGAATGCACCGCCTGCGGCGCTCATTACTTCGACCGGCGCAACGCCTGCGCCGCCTGCCCTGGGTCGGACTTCAGGGCGGCGCCGCTGCCGACCGAGGGCACGGTCCGCACGTTCACCATCGTCCACATGGCGGCGCCCGGCGTGCGGGTGCCGTTCGTCGCCGCGGTCGTCGACTGCGGCGGCACCCAGGTGCGCGCGAACCTCATCAACGTCCCCGCCGACCCGGACCACGTGCGGGTCGGCCTGCCCGTCAGGCTGGCGGTCTACTCCCTCGGCACCGATGATGAGGGCACCGAGGCCGTCGGCTTCGGCTTCGAACCAGTCGCCCAGGAGGACTGATATGTCCGCGGATTCCGTCTGGGTGCTCGGCATCCACATGACCAAGTTCGGCAAGCACAAGGACAAGGACCTCACCGACCTCGCGTCGGAGGCGTGCCTCGGCGCGCTCACCGACGCGGGCCTCACCATGGCACAGATGCAGGTGATGGCCTGCGGCAACCTGATGCAATCGAATACCGCTCTCGGCCAGCGGGTGCAGAAGCAGATCGGCCAGTACGGCATCCCCGTCTACAACGTCACCAACGCGTGTGCCACCGGCGCCACCGCGCTGCGCACGGTCATGCTCGCCATCAAGGCGGGCGAGGCCGACCTCGGCCTCGCGGTCGGGGTCGAGAAGCTGTCCGGGGCGGGTCTGCTGGCCGGCGGCACGCGCAGCGCGTCCGCGGGCACCTGGCGGCCGGAGGGTCGCTTCGGCGCGGTGGCACCGCTCGACGGCCTCGTCGGCACGGAGACCATGCCGGGTGTCTTCGCGCAGGTCGGCCTGGAGTACGAGCACACTTACGGCGGCACGAGCGCCGAGCTGTTCGCCAGGATCTCCGAGAAGAACCACGCCCACTCGGCACTGAACCCGCTCGCCGCCTACACCAAGCGGTTCACACTGGAGGAGATTCTCGGCGACATCATGATCTCCTACCCCAACACCCGTCCCATGTGCTCGGCGAACACGGACGGCGCCGCTGCGGCCGTGCTGGTCAGCGGGGCGAAGCTGGCCACCCTCGACCCGGAGCAGCGGCGTCGCGCGGTGAAGGTCTCCGCCTCGGTGCTGACGACCGACCCATACGAGGAGGGCTGCCAGATCCTGCCGAACGTGAACACGCTGACCCGCAACGCGGCGAAGACGGCCTACGACCAGGCAGGCGTCTCGCCTGACGACCTGAACCTGGTGGAGCTGCACGACTGCTTCGCCACCGCGGAGCTGGTGCACTACGACAACCTGATGCTCTGCCCGCCTGGCGGCGCCGTCGACTTCTTCGAGTCGGGCGCACCCTGGCGGGACGGCCGCCTGCCGGTGAACGTGTCGGGCGGCCTGCAGTCCAAGGGCCATCCCATCGGCGCCACCGGCATCGCCAACGTCTACGAGGTCGCCACCCACCTGCGCGGCGAGGCAGGCCCCCGGCAGATCGATGGCGCCCGCGTCGGCCTCACCCACGTCATCGGCCTCGGCTCCGCCTGCGCCATCCACATCCTGGAAAGGTCCGCCAGCTGACCAGGATCGACCCCCGTGCGTAAGCTCCTCGTCGCCAACCGGGGCGAGATCGCGGTCCGCATCATCGCCTCCGCCGCCCTCGAGGGCCTGGATACCGTCGCCGTCTACACCACCGACGACCGTGACTGCGCGCACGTCGCCCGCGCGGACGAGGCCATCGCCCTGCCGGGGACCGGCGCGGCGGGGTACCTGGACACCGACGCCGTCATCGCCGCGGCAGTGACGGCGGGCGCGGATGCGATCCACCCCGGCTACGGTTTTCTCGCCGAGAGCGCGCATTTCGCTAACCAGTGTGCCGAACGGCTTGTGGCTTTCGTCGGCCCCCCACCGCAGGCTCTCGAGGCGTTCGGCGACAAGAGCCGGGCGCGGGCCATCGCGGCCGGAGTCGGCGTCCCGGTACCCCGCGGCACCGAAGGGCCCGCCACGCTCGACGAGGTCCGGCGCCTCCTCGACAGCCTGGGACCGGGCGGCGCCGTGATGGTCAAGGCGGTGGCCGGCGGCGGCGGGCGGGGCATGGCCCCGGTCGCCAAGGCGGCCGGCGCGGACCTCGCCGCGGCCTACCACCGGTGCGCCGCCGAGGCCAGGGCCGCGTTCGGCTCCGCCGCCCTGTACGCCGAGGAACTCATCGAGGGCGCCAGGCACATCGAGGTGCAGGTCGCGGCCGACGCCGCGGGCACGGTGCTCGCCCTGGGCGACCGGGACTGCTCGGTGCAGCGCCGCCGCCAGAAGCTCATCGAGATCGCCCCGGCGCCCTGGCTCGATGACGACGTGCGCGCACGACTGCATGCCGCGGCGACCGCCCTCATCGGCGCGGTCCCGTATTGCGGCCTGGCCACCGTGGAGTTCCTTGTCCGCGAGAACGAGATCACCTTCCTTGAGGTCAACCCGCGCATCCAGGTGGAGCACACGGTGACCGAGGAGGTGACGGGGCTCGACCTAGTGGCCCTCGCGCTGCGTCTCGCGGACGGCTCGCCACTGTCCAAGGCGGGACTGGCCAAGGCAGGACTGGCCGAGGCGGGGCAGGCAAGCGCGGTGCCAGGGCGCGGCTTCGCGGTCCAGGCCAGGCTCAACGCCGAGACGGTCACCCAAGACGGCTCCGTCCTCGCGGGCGCCGGCCGCCTCGACCGCTTTCTGCCGCCGGCCGGCCGGGGCGTGCGGGTCGACACGCACGGCTACCCCGGCTATCAGGTCAGCCCGCGCTACGACTCGCTGCTCGCGAAGGTCATCGCCTCCGGCGCCACCCTGGAGGAGGCTCTCGCCAGGCTGCGCCGCGCGCTCGGTGAGTTCGACGTCCAGGGCGTCGCGGTCAACACGGACCTGCTGCTCGCCATCGCGGCCGACCCGGCGCTGCGCGAGGGTCGGATCGACACCGGCTACCTCGATGTGCACCTGTCCAGACTGACCGGCAGTGCCGCCGCGCCGTTGTCCGGTGCGCGGGGAACCGAGGCTCCGCGAACCGGTACGCGTCGGGCGCAGGCTCCGCCCAACTGGGCTCCTGCGGCAGCGGCAGTGCCCGACGCGGCCGTCGCGCTGCGCGCCTCGATGCAGGGCGTCGTCGTTGACGTGCTTGTCGAGGCGGGCGACGAGGTCGCCGCCGGGGCCGAAGTGCTCGTGTACGAGGCCATGAAGATGCACCACGTCGTGGTGGCCGGCCGTCCCTGCGTCATCCGGGAGGTGACCGTGGCGGTCGGCGACCTCGTCGAGGCGGGCCAGCCCGTCGCCTACGCCGACCCGTCGGGTGAGGACGCCGGCGCGGCGAACGCCGCGGAGAGCGCCGACCCGGACCACATCCGCGACGACCTGCGCGAGACGATCGACAGGCGCCGTTACACGCTTGACGAGGGACGCCCGGAGGTCACCGCTCGCCGGCACGACCAGGGCAGGCGCACCGCCCGGGAGAACATCGCCGACCTGGTCGACGAGGGGTCGTTCACCGAGTACGGCGCGCTGACCGTCGCCGCGCAGCGGTCGACCCGGCCGCTGCAGGACCTGATCGAGCGGACTCCCGGCGACGGCGTGGTCCTCGGCACCGCCACCGTCGGCGGCGTGCCCGCCGCCGTGATGTCCTACGACTACACGGTCCTGGCCGGCACCCAGGGCAGGCTGAACCACGCCAAGACCGACCGGTTCCTGCGGCTTGCCGAACGCAGCCGCCTGCCCGTCATCGTCTTCGGCGAGGGCGGCGGCGGCCGGGGCATCGACACCGACGGGCCCGCGACAAGCGGGCTCGACTGCCAGACGTTCTGGCATATGTCCCGGCTCGTCGGCAAGGTGCCGCTGATCGGCGTGGTGTCCGGGTACTGCTTCGCGGGCAACGCGGCGATCATCGGCGCCTGCGACGTCATCATCGCGACCAGCGGATCCAGCCTCGGCATGGGCGGTCCGGCGATGATCGAGGGCGGCGGCCTCGGCGTGTACCCGCCGGAGGAAGTCGGGCCGATGGACGTGCAGACCGCCAACGGGGTCGTTGACATCCTCGTCGCAGACGAGCGCGCGGCCGTCGCCGCGGCCAAGGCGGCGCTGTCCCTGCTGTCCGGCACGCAAGTCCCCGGCACCGCCGCCGACCAGCGGATGCAGCGTCATCTCGTGCCGGAGAACCGGCTGCGCGCCTACGACGTCCGCCCGGTGATCGACACCCTGGTCGATGAGGGCAGCGGCCTCGAACTGTCCAGGGACTACGGCCGCGGGATGCTCACCGTTCTCGGCCGCATCGACGGCCGGCCCGCAGGCGTGCTCGCCAACAACCCGCTGCACCTCGGCGGCGCGATCGACGCCGAGGGCGCGGACAAGGCCACCAGGTTCCTGCGGCTGTGCGACGCCAGGGGGCTGCCCGTGGTGTCGCTGTGCGACACGCCTGGGTTCATGGTCGGGCCAGATTCGGAACGCGAGGGAACCGTGCGCCGCTTCGGCGCCATGTTCGCCGCCGCCGCGGCCCTGTCCGCGCCGCAGGTCACCGTGGTGCTGCGCAAGGGCTACGGGCTCGGCGCGATGGCCATGGCCGGCGGCTACCTGCGCGCCTCGATCCTCACGGTGGCCTGGCCAACAGGGGAGTTCGGCGGCATGGGCCTGGAGGGGATGGTGCGCCTCGGCCATCGCAGGGAACTCGAAGCGATCGCCGATCCCGCCGAACGGGAGCGCCGCTTCGCCGAGCGAGTCGCCCAGCTCTACGAGCGCGGCAAGGCGCTCAACGCGGCGTCGCTCTTCGAGATCGACGACGTGATCGACCCGGCGGACACGCGCTCGGTCATCGCCGCAGCTCTGCGCCACGCGTCATGAACGGCATCCTCGCCAGTGGCAATCGCACACAGTGAGTGCGATAACGTCGCCGGCCGGCGAATAATGGGCAGATGACCGCATCGCCGCTGCCCGCCGCCGTGCCATCCACGGGCGTCCGGCGCAGGCGTGACGAGATCCTGAACGCGGCCGCGGAGCTGTTCGCGACCACGGGGTACACCAAGACCTCGATGCGTGACGTCGCGGCCGCCTCGGGAATCCTGGCAGGCAGCCTCTACCACCACTTCGAGTCGAAGGAAGCCATCGCGGTCGAGCTTGTCGAGAACTACCACGCCGACCTGGTCGACGCGGAGCGGAAGTTCAGCCACGCCGACGGCGACACGGTGGCGGCGCTGCGGCAGTTCACCAGGGAGATCGCCGCGGTTTCCTTCCGGCACCCGGCGGCCGTGCAGATCCGCATGTTCGACGCGCCGTCCACGGCGAGCCCGAGCCTGAAGACCGTGATCCACGCCGACCCCGCCAGCCTCGGCAGGCGCTGGCGGACGCTGATCGGCGCGGCCGTCGCGGACGGCGCCATCGGCCCCGAGGTCGACCCGCGCCTGCTGCGGCACGTGCTGTACCGGGTGACCATGCAGGCGGGCAGCACGGCGACGGCGTGGCAGGCCAGCGCGCGTGAGGTGGCCGACTGCCTCACCGCGATCATCTTCTACGGCGTGGCGAGCCCACCGCCCCGCCTCGGCGGCGAGTCCGCCGCGATCGCCGCGGTCAACGAGACGGCCAGGCAGTGGGCGGCCGACGCGAGGGAACGGCTGGCGGGCCGCCGCGGCGCGGTGCTCGCCGCCGCCCGCGACCAGTTCGCGCTGCGCGGCTTCGAGTCGACGACCATGCGTGACATCGCGGACGCGGCCGGCCTCACGGCGAGCAACCTCTACCGCTACTTCAAGTCCAAGGACTCGATGATCATCGAGATCCTCAGCGACTTCTCCGACCGGCTGCTCGCGGCCTACCAGGAGGTTCTCGACACGGGCACGACCGTGATCGAGACACTCGACGCCCTGATGTGGCTACTGCAGCAGGCCAGCCGTCAGTACGCGCCGGAGATCGACATCCTGCAGGGCTACGGCCGGCTGACCGCGCTCGGCGTCACCGAGCATTACGAGCGGGGCGCGCGGACCCGCCTCCGGCTGCTCTCCCAGCTCATCGCCGCGGGCGTGGCGGCGGGCGAACTCAACGACGTGGCGGGCCCGGAACGGGTCGCCGCCGCCGTCCGCGAGCTCCTGTGGTCCCCGATGCGCGACCTCGCCGCCGTCGCCCCGGCCCGTGCCCGCGAGTTCTACCGGCACATCGTGCTATCCGGCGCCGTCACCCGACCCTGACCGGCGGGCCGTTCCCTCCCGGCTGACGCGCAGTCGGCCATGCTCGCTAGCCGACCCTCTCCTCGTGGCGGCTCCCGCTGCCGTCCAGGGACGCGGATCCGGCCGTGCCCGGGCCCGCCTCTTCCCGGTCCGCTTCACGGTGTTCCTGCACCGCTTGCGACGCATTCGCGATGCGGGCAAGCTGCCTGATCGCCAGGCTGAACCCGATGACCGACACCGTCAGCCTGGCCAGGCTGATCCAGTCTCCTGGACCCATCGTGGCTGGCTTCTCTGCCCGGATCATCGACAAGGGAAAGGCGACGGTCACCTTGTTCCTTGGCGATACAACCCGGGGTGCCGAGTGCGCTCGTCGTGCCAGCGCGGTGCCGTTATTCATCACGAGCCTCCTGTCTGCCGAGGGTGGTGCGACACTCACCCGTGTATCACGGCGCCTGTCCCGGTGATGCTGGTGGTCACCTGAGGCGGGTTACCGCTGTAGAAGATTGCTCCGGTTCCGTGGACCGACGCGTCAAGGCTTGCCGTGGGAGCTACCTGGATTAGCCCCGACCCGGCCAGGACCGCACGCACGTGTTCGGCCGCGAGCTGAAAGAGCTGCGCCTGGCCGGAGCCAGGGAGGCTGACGTTCAGGCGTGTCGCGGTGCCGGAAGCGGTCAGCAGCCCGCTGCCGACGACTGACACGGTCAGCTGCGGCGTGCTGATCCCGGTGACGGTGATCTGCCCGCTGCCGGTGAGGGCGAGTGCCGTTAGCGACGGCACCCTGACGTCGACGCTCATCGGGGTTCGCGTGCTGAAGCTGCCGCTATTCCCGATCACCAGTGTTCCGTCCGTGACCTGTGTCGTCACGTGACTGAGCAGGTTATTGTCCGCACGGACGACGACCGACTGCGGGCGGCCGACGACGACTGTGACGTTGTTTGCGCCCGCGAGGTCGAGGCTGTCGAATGCCGCCACGGCACGCGCCTGGCTGGCCGCGAGGCCTGAGCCTTGCAGGCCGGATCCCGAAGTTGTTCCGCCGCGGGCCAGCAGCACTCCCACGATCGCGGCCAGGCTGACGACAGCGACCGCGAGGACCGCGATCAGGGTCAGCTGACGGTGATCCGCCGCATGGCCGCCGCGCCGAGGCGCAGAGGCGACGGTCATGGCCCCTCCCTCCCGAGTTGCGGAGGCAAGTAATGCCACCGTCTTCATTGTCCGGCCGCGGTCGAACGCCGTGGTAGAGCCGGACGTCCCGTTCGGGTGGTCCTGCAGTCCTGGACGTTCGTCGCTTCCTGCTCGGGCAAGACCGCCGTCCTCGCGCCACTTGCCCGCAAGCTGCGGGGGCGCTGCATCACCTTTGACGCTGACGTGCGCGCATCGCATCGTAAGCGGGCTGCCCCGCTCTCGCTCGCCGTAGCGGGACTGGGATCACCTGGCACCCGTTCATCCTGATCGGGTGAGGCGGCAGCGGCGGGGTGCGGCGGATAGTGGGTGCTTGAGACGAGCGCCCAGGGGGGTTCCGTCGTGAGTGACCAGTCCGCGCAGCGTGTCGCCGGCGCCCGGCCGCCCGCCGGATTTCCAGGCGCGGACGACGCGGCCGAGGTGCACCGGGACGCCGACTTCAATCGCGCGGTGCAGGCCTACCGGCTCTTCTACCCGTCTGTGTCGGGGCTGGCAATCTTCAAGGGCAATGCGGCCGTCGGCGTGCTGCCGAACGAGGTGTTCGGGCTGCTCGAGACCCGCCCGGAGCACGTCGGGCTGACCCTGAACTCCGACACGCCCTACGGTCCCGTGCTGCTCGACCTGCGCGACGGCCCGCTGGTCATCGAGATGCCGCCGGGGCCGCTGATCTGCATCGCGATGGACGTGAACCAGCGCTGGGTGGCCGACATGGGCCTGCCGGGCCCCGACGCCGGCAACGGCGGCCTGCACGCGATCCTCCCGCCCGGTTATGACGGCCCGGTTCCCGAGGGATACCACGGGGGCCGGTCAACCGCGTACCGCGTCCTCGTCGGCATCAGGTCGCTGCCGGTCGGCGGCGACCTCAAGGCCGCGACGGAGCGGATCACCACGGTGAGGGTCTACCCGCTGCACGAGCGGCCCGGCTGGCGCGAGCCGCGGTGGCTGGACGTCACGGACAAGCCGCAGGACACCTCGCCGGTCCGCTTGGAGGGCAACCTCGGCTTCTGGCAGGCGCTGCACGAGGTCGTCGACACCGAGCCGCCGCTTGAGGCGTTCCGTCCCGCCTACGGTGAGCTCGCCGCGCTCGGCATCGCCAAGGGTCGGCCGTTCGCGCCCGACGCGTCACGCAGGGAACTACTCGAACGCGCCGCCCAGGCTGGCCTCGCCCAGCTGCGGGCCCAGTCGTTCGCCGACCGGCGGCCTGACCGCACGGTCTGGCCGGGCCGCCACTGGGAATGGGCCGCGCTGCGGTTCGAGAACGGTGACTTCGAACGCGCGGACTCCCTCGACACCGAGGCCCGCGAGAAGTGGTTCTACCAGGCCATCGGCGCGTCGCCTGCGATGTTCCGCCGCGACATCCACGCCGGGTCGCTGTACTGGCTCGGCCTGCGCGACGCGGCGGGGGCCTACCTCGACGGCAGCCGCGGCTACCGGCTCACCGTGCCGCTGCCCGTCCCGGCGAAGCTGTTCTGGTCTGCCACCGTCTACGACGCCCGCACCCGCAGCCAGGTCCAGTCCGAGCAGGGCCGGGCGGTGCTCAGCTCGCTGTTCGATTTCGGTGACACCAGTGGCCTGGGGTCGATCGACCTGTACTTCGGTCCGACACCACCGGGCGGCCAGGGCGGCCGCTGGATCCAGACCCGCCCGGACGCGGGCTGGTTCACCTACTTTCGCATCTACGGCCCGGGACCGGCCGCCTTCGACGGCAGCTGGCAGCTCCCCGACATCGAACTCGTCACCTGACCGGAAACCAGTTGCCGTTACGCGCGGTTCCGGCTAAGCCTTCGTGAGTATGACTAGCCAGCATGATCACGCCACGAGCGGCGAGCGCTCAACCGGTCCCGGCCGGCCGGTGGCGCTCATTACTGGAGTAGGGCGAACCGTCGGCATTGGCGCGGGCATCGCGACGCAACTCGCGGCGTCCGGCTGGGACATCGCGTTCACCTACTTGACCGCCTACGACGAGCGGATGTCCTGGGGAGTCGAGGCAGGGGCAGCCAGTGCCATCGAGGAGTCGCTGACCAGCCACGGCGCGGCGGTCGCGGCAATCGAGGCGGACCTCGCGGACACCAGCGCGGCGGAATTCATCTTCGACGCGTCCGAGCGGCGGCTTGGCAACGTAACCGCCCTGGTGATGTCCCATGCCGAAAGCGTCGACTCGGGCCTGCTCGACACGACCATCGAAAGCTTCGACCGCCACTTCGCGGTCAACGCGCGCGCCAGCTGGCTGCTGATCCGCGAATACGGCCTGCGCTTCCGCGGTGCGCCAGGCGCCGGCCGGATCATCAGCCTCACCAGCGATCACACGGTCGGCAACCTGCCCTACGGCGCGAGCAAGGGCGCCCTTGACCGCATTACCCTGGCCGCCGCCCGCGAACTGGCCCACCTCGGCGTCACCGCGAACGCGATCAACCCGGGCCCGACAGACACCGGCTGGATGACGGACGACCTCAGGCAGGCCGTCCTCGGCCAGACACCGCTCGGCCGCCTCGGCACGCCGCAAGACACCGCGAGCCTGGTGACGTTCCTTTGCTCTCCCCAGGGCGGGTGGATCAATGGCCAGCTCCTGATGAGCAACGGCGGCCACTCCTAACCCGCTTTTGCGCACATTTCGCAGGTGACCCCAGCTGGCAGTTATCGATGTGCTGCAATGCGTTTTGCCGCGCATGCTAGTTGTCATGGACGAACCGACGCGCCGGCACCACGATCATCACCATGATCACGGCCATCCGCACGATCACGAACACGATCGGCACGCGGGGACGCTAGCCCGGGTGCTGCACGTGGTCCGTCCGCACTCGCACGAGGCGGCCGACCGGGTGGACACGGCTCTGGAGGCCAGCGCGGCAGGGATGCGGGCACTGTGGATCTCCCTGGCGGTGCTCGGGGTCACGGCCGCCATCCAGGCGGCGGTGGCGGTCGCGTCGGGCTCGGTCGCGCTGCTCGGCGACACGCTGCACAACGCCGCCGACGCGCTGACGGCACTCCCGCTCGGGGTGGCGTTCGTCCTCGGCAGGCGCCCGCCCACCCGCCGCTATCCCTACGGGTACGGGCGGGCGGAAGACCTGGCGGGCATCCTGATCGTCGCACTGATCCTGGCCTCGTCCGCGCTGGCGGCCTATACGGCGGTGCACAGGCTGCTGCATCCTGAGCACGTCTCCAACCTCATCGCGGTGGCCGTCGCCGCACTCGTCGGGTTCGCGGGCAACGAGCTTGTCGCCAGGTACCGCATCCGGGTCGGGCGCAAGATCGGCTCCGCGGCGCTAGTGGCCGACGGCCTGCACGCGCGCACCGACGGGTTCACCTCACTCGCCGTGCTGCTCGGCGCGGGAGGAGTGGCGCTCGGCTGGAACTGGGCCGATCCGGTGGTGGGCCTCGCGATCACCGCGGCGATCCTGACCGTGCTGTGCCAGGCCGCCCGCGAAATCGGCCGGCGGCTGATGGACGCCGTTGACCCGGCGCTGACCGATCAGGCCGAGCGGACACTGCGGGCCACTCCGGGAGTCCTCGGCATCGGCCTGGTGAAGCTCCGCTGGGTAGGTCACCAGCTCTGGGCCGAGTGCGAGATCGAAGTCAGCGGTGACGCCACCGCCGTCGAGGCGCATCAGGTCACGGTCGAGGCGGAACACCAGCTTAGGCACGCCCTGCCGCGGCTGTCCGCGGCGCTCGTCCATGCCGACCCACGGCCCAGGGAAGGTGCCGACCCGCACCAGCTGCTGGCCCCGCATCGCTAGCGCTGCCAGCCTCGTCGGCCGGGTGACGAGGCTCAACTATGCGCCGCGACCATCAGGGCGATGATTACCACCAGGGCGATGACCACGGGCACAATGACCACGGTGGCAACCCGCAACAGGATCCAGTCCGTGCGCAGATTCCGTTGCTGGTCTTTCACCGGAAGATGCTGCCGGGGCGGACGATAGCCCGGGTCGAACAGGCAGCGGGGGTCGGTGAACGCGTTCGGGTCCTGAAACAGAGTCGGCAGGCTTAGCGGCCCGGTGAGGAGCGTGCCGTCCTTGGTGGTCTCCTGCCCGGCCTCGTTCACGACTTCCCACACGCGAATTGATGCGAACCGAAGTGATCTGGCCCGCACCTGTGCGCCTCTGGCACGCTTGGAGGGGACGGAGGTTGCATGGACGAGGTCAACGTTGCGGTCATTGCTCCGATCCTTGGCCGGGATCTGTCGTTCGCGAGCGACATCGATTCCCGCGTCCGGGTCTTGGACGCCAACTTCGCCGCCACGGGGCACCGGGTAGGAGCGGGCGGTCAGGCGGCGCACGATCCCGTTCTGCTGGCGGACATCCTTGCTCGGGCGGAGGTGCTGGTGGTCGGCTACCCGGTTCCCGAGGGTCTCGCCGCCCGCTCCCCGCGACTGGTATGGGTTCATCACACCCAGGCCGGGGTTTCGAACCTGGCCGGAACCGACCTGTGGGGCGCGGACGTCACCTTGACCAGCAGCCGCGGCGCGATGGCGGCCACCGCCATCGCCGAGTATGTCCTGGCAGCGGCGGCGCACTTCGCCCGGGGCCTGCACGAGGCCGCCCGGCAGAAGGCCGCAGGGCAGTTCACGCGCGAGGGATACCAGATGCTCACCCTGCGCGGGGCGACGATGGGCGTCATCGGCCTGGGCGGCATCGGGCAGGAGGTGGCCCGGTTGTCGCGCGCGGCCGGCATGCGGGTGATCGGCACCCGCCGCTCGGTCACCGCCCCGCTGCCCGATGCCGACGGGGCGGACCTGGTACTGCCGGCCGGCCAGATCCTGCGGGTAGCCGCGGAAAGCGACTTCCTCGCCATCTGCTCCCAGCTGACCGCCGAGACCCGCGGCTTCATCAGCGCCCAGGTCTTCGCGGCGATGAAGCCGAACGCGGTGCTCATCAACGTCGCCCGGGGCGAGGAGGTCGACGAGGACGCCCTCGTCGCCGCGGTCACCGCCGGGCGGATCCGCGGCGCTGTCCTGGACGTCTACGACGGCGAGCTCGCCGGCCGGCCGCCGCGGCCGGAACTCACCGGACTACCCCAGATCCTGCTGACACCGCACATCTCCGGGGGCGGTGAGACGAGAGTCGCCGAGCCCCTTCGCCGCCTCTTCGCAGACAACCTCCGGCGATACCTGGACGGCCAGCCTCTCCGCAACGTGGTCGACCGCGCCCGCGGGTACTAGCGCCACTCAATCAGCTGGACTGGTTCGCCTTCGCCGAACACCTGCGCCCAGCCTCCCCGGGTGTCCATGTACTCACGGATTGCCCGCACTTTGCCGTCGCGTACCTCGTATACGAAGCAGTAGTCGTTGACGTACGGCCGGCCATTGGGGAGCGTGGCCGATAGCCGGTGCTCGACAACCACGACATCGCTCTCGGCCGCGACCGTCAGGAACTCGTTGCGGGCACCGCCGAAGAACCGGGCGATGTCGTTTGTGATAAAGGCGGATCAGGTAATGCACCAGCTCGCCGAATGCGCTGACAGCCGCCATTGCCTTCCCGCGAAGCACGACGCGACAGGCCGGACTTGAGCCAGCTGTATCGCCCGATTCGATCGTCCCGCAACCCGAAGCGAGAGGCTGACTACGGTTGCGGCAGTCGCCGGCATCGGTCACCGGCGGCGCTGCGGGCGCGAGAAGACGTTGATCAGGTTTCCCTCAGAATCGCGGAAGATCATGCTCCGGTTCCCCCAGGGCTGCGTCGCCGGCGGCATGACCCACTCGACGCCGAGTGCCTTGACACGCTCGTATTCGGCGTCGACGTCGTCGACGAGGAAATCGAGAACGGTCTCGGGCGCACGGTCCTGGCCGCCGTCTGCGGTCGCGGCGGGAGAGCAGTGGTGGTATTCGGTGAACCGGCGCTTGGAAAACCCGACCGACACCGGTCCGGCGTGCACCTCGACGTAGTACTCGTTCAGAACCACCTGCACCCCGACGAGCCCGACGTAGAACGCGGCCAGGCGCTCGACGTCGTCGGTGACGATCCGGCACTGCACCAGTTCCATATCAGCCGCTATGCTGCCCGGCGGCGACCGCGCCGACTTCCGGGCTGGCGGGCACGTCCAGCTCGGTGTCGGCGTAGTTGAGGAAGTACGCCGTGAACACGGTCAGGCCCAGGTATGCGAAGGCCTCCGCGAGGTTGTTGTCGGTACATCCGGCCGCGACCGCGCTGTCCCACGTCGCGTCGCTGACCCGCCCGGAGTTCGCGGCAGCCTCGCGGACCACCGCGATCAGCGCGTCGGCGCGCGACTCGCCGACCTTGGCGCCGGAGCGCAGCGCCGCGATCTGGCCAGGTTGCCAGCCAGACCGCTGGACCAGCAGCGTGCTGATGGCCAGGGCGTACTCGCTACCCGCGGCGGCCGCGGTGGCGAGCATCAGCCCGGTGCGCAGCCGCTGGTCCAGCGTGCCCTGTTCGCCGGTGGCCCGGCGAACGGAGGCGTACGCGGCAAGGACGGCTGGCGCGTGCGCCATCTGCGCATGCATGTTGAGCAGCCGCCCGGTGGGCGAGAACTGCACCATGTCGGCGAGCAGCTCCCGTGAGGCCTGCGGTGCGTCCTCGATAGTGTGGCTTGGTATGCGTGTCATCGTGTCTCCCTGGAAGCCGTTGTCACGTCCGGGTTGGTGGCGCGCTCACCGGTAGTTCGTGGCGCGCTCACCAGTAAGGACGGGGCAGGATCTCCGGGTGTGACGGTGACCTGGCCGCAGCGGCCGGATGTCACAATCCGCCGGGCTGCACCGTCCAGGTAGCGGGGGAGGTGCGTCATGCGGCAGGACGAGACAATCAGCCAGGCATACCAGGCGCACCGGCCGGACCTGGTCGACCTCGCGTTCCGGATGCTTGGCGACATCGGCGCTGCCGAAGACGCGGTCCAAGACGCCTTCTCGCGCCTGATGCGTGGCGACATCGGTGAGATCGAGGACTACCGGGGCTGGCTGATCGTGGTCACCAGCCGCCTGTGCCTGGACCAGATCAGGTCGGCGCGGGCCCGCAGGGAGCGCGCCCATGACGCCGGGGAAATCGAGTTCATCGCGCCGCCCGAGCCGGGTCTCGCCGACCCCGCGGACCGGGTCACATTCGATGACCGGGTCCGGATCGCCCTGCTGGTCATGTTGCGGCGGCTTAGCCCGGCCGAGCGCGTCGTGTTCGTGCTCCATGACGTGTTCAGCGTGCCGTTCGACACGATCGCCGTGACGGTCGGCCGGTCCGCCCCGGCCTGCCGGCAACTCGCCCGGCGGGCCCGGCAGAAGATCGCCGCCGGCCGGGCGAGCCTGGGCGCGGACGTCGCCGGCAGCGAGCACCGCGCGGTAACAGAGAAGTTCCTCAGCGCGTGCGCCACCGGCGACATCGGCGGCCTGCTCGAGGTGCTCGATCCCGATGCCTGGGGCGAGCTTGTGCTCGGCCCCGAGGCCACCAGGCGCGAGCCGGTGATCATCGGCGCGGAACGCGTGGCCAGGAACCTGGTGCGGTTCTGGGGTGAGGGCGCCACGCTGGTATCGCTGTCGGCCGCCGGCCAGCCGGCGCTGCTGGGATTCGTCGACCGCAAGCTGACCGCCGTCTTGGTGCTGAACATGCACGACGAGCGGATCAAGGCGGTCCAGGTCATCGCCGATCCCCGCCTGCTCGATTTCGTGGCCGCGCAACTGCCCGCACTGGCCTGAAACGGCCCTGTTCTCGGTCGGCCACGCGACGTCACTATCCGCCTGCCCGTCTCGTCCTTACCGGTGCCGCCGCGAGACGCGGCAGGTCAGGCCGCAGGGCGGCTCCCGTGCTTGACCTAAGGGACAGACATGCCGAAACTCAGGAGCGACCAAATGACTTCTCCATCCGTACCGGCCGCGGCTTCGACTCCAGGGCCGGTCGAGCCGGTGCCGCCATCCCCGTTTGTCAAGATTGTCATGGGCCCGATGACGAAAGCGCTCAACCCGCTGATCGTCAGGCTCGCGGGCCGGCGGCACTTCCCGATGGCTGCCCAGCTCACCCACACCGGCCGGCGCTCGGGCCGGACGTACGTGACGCCAGTCGGCGCCCGTCGCGCCGGTGACCTGGTCCTGATCCCGCTCACGTTCGGCAACCAGTCCGACTGGTCGCGCAACGTACTCGCGGCCGGGCACTGCTCCCTGCGGCTGGAAGGCGCCGACTACCAGGCCTCCGCGCCTGAGCTGGTCAGCCGTGAGGAGGCGGGCCCGCACGTCCGGACTGCATTCGGCCCGCTTGAGCGCGCCAGCATGCGCCTGCTCGGCATCAGGCAGTTCCTGCGCCTGTCCGTGGTACCGACCCGGCCCTGAGATGGCTGCCCTGCGCCGTGAAGTCCGGGTGACGCCCTGGTCATGAACGCCGTGTCAGACCGCTAGGTCACACTATGGGCATGACGTTGACGACTCGGATGCTCACGCCGGAGACCTGGGAGGACTTCGCTGCGCTGGTCGAAGCTAACAACGGCGTGTGGGGTGGTTGCTGGTGCATCGGATTCCACCCGGAAGGCGTCGGCCACGGGCGCGAAGGAAACCGGGAACTGAAGCGCCGGCATGTCACGCGCGGAACGGTCCACCAGGTGCTCGTCTACGACGGTGAGCGCTGCGTCGGCTGGTGCCAGTTTGGACCACCCGCCGAGGTGGCTACCATCAACAACCGCAAGGCCTATGAGAAGGACCTAGCCGAGTTGCCAGACTGGCGGATCGGCTGCATCTTCACCAACGCGAAGGACCGGGGCAGGGGCGTCGCCGCCGCTGCGGTCGCGGCGGCACTCGCCGAGATCAAACGGGCCGGCGGCGGCGTCGTCGAGGCATATCCGGAGCAGACCGAGGAGCGGCCTCCGCAGCGTGGCGCCTATCTGCATACCGGACCGGAGGAGTTGTATACGCGATACGGCTTCACTAGGGTCCGGAAGATCGCGAAGTGGCGATGGGTCATGCGCACTAAGATCTGATCCCCGCCGCTGCACTAGGCGGGCGCGTGGGTGGGGAGTCCTGCCGCGGTTGCGGCGTCCAGAAGGCGCTTGTCGTAGGTGACGAAGGAGGTCAGAGCGGGGCTGGCGTGCAGGGCGGAGCCGAGGTGGATGGCGTCCAGACTGCGGACGGTGGCGGGCCGGGCAGTCTGGGCCAGGATCCGGATGGGCGGGTCGAGGGGGATCAGGTCGATGAGGTCCAGGAAGGCGGGGAGCCTGGAGACGGCGACAGATGCTCGGCGGCAGCGCCGACGCAACCCAGGCAGACCCCGAGTTGAGCGCCAGCCGTTCCGGGGAGCTGCGGGCGATGTTCGAGCTGATGAAGTCAGACCACGATCGCGCGCAGGGGGCCGGCCACTGGAAGGCAGTTATCGCTCAGACTTTCGACCGGATCACTCGGCCGCACGGCTACTCTCTTGACGACCTGCACACGATCATCGCGCCGACGCTCATCATCACCGGCGATAGGGACCCGTTCTGCACAGTCGAGGAAGGTGCGGCCGCCTACCATGCGCTGCAGGCAGGCGAGTTCGCGGTGCTGCCGGACACCGGGCACCTGATCACCCCGGCCGCAGTGCAGACGGTGATCGACTTCTTTGAGCGCCTCTAATCGTTCAGGTCCATCCGGCACCATGACTGCCGGCTGGCCCGCGGTTGCCACGCCTGTCCCGCCTGCGGATTCCCCTGGGCAGATCCATGCGGCTGTGTGTAAGCATGGCGGCAAGGCTGCCAACAAGGGTCCGGCGATGCGCCCAGCCGGCGCACCGGTGGAGGGATTGCTGGCCCGAGTGCCTGATGAAAAGCAACGCGAGGATGCGCGTCGCTTGTGCGCCATGATGCAGGAAATCACCGGTGAGCCGCCGACGGTGTGGGGAACCAGCATCATCGGTTTCGGCACATACCACTACCGGTACGCCAGCGGCCGCCAGGGCGTCTCGGCGCTGGCAAGCTTCTCACCTCGCCGCCAGCACCTGGCCATCTACCTGATCGGCGAGTTCGGCAGCCGGCACAGATCGGCGCTGGCGCGGCTGGGTCCGCACACGACCGGGAAGGGCTGCCTGTACATCAAACACCTCGACGATGTGGACCAGGATGCGCTGGGCGAGCTGATCGACCGTTCGGTTCGGGTACGCAAGGGCATCGACCGGGCTTCCGCCTAGTGGTGATAACCGAGTCGGTCATCACCACGTCCCAGGCCGCCGCGCCGGCGGACGTGCTAGTTAGTGCTGCGGGCGGCTGACAGCACTTCGTCGCAGACAGCGGGCATCCCGGTTTCGTCGGCGGCGCGCTGGGTCAGGACCACGACGGTCAGGTCTTGCGAAGGCACATTCGACCACGCAGTCCCGAATCCGCCTTCCCCTGTGTAGCGGCCGTCATCGAGCACCGAGAGCCCAAAGCCCCAGCCGCGGTCGCCGAGGAAGCTGAAGCCGGGCCAGACGTTTGCCCGCTGCTCGGCGGTCAGCTGATCGCGGGTCATCTCAGCGGCCGTCGCCTGCTTCAGCACCGGGCTGCCCCCGCGCATCAGCATCCGGCCGAACGCGACCATGTCATCAGCCGATGAGACCAGCCCGCCGCTGCCGTCGGGGAACAGCGGCGGGCGTGACCAGTGCCCATCCGGCGGGTCGCTGACGACGAGCAGGCCGTCACGACTCTCATACGCAGTCGAGAGCCGCGAGGTATCCGCCGCGTGAAATGCGGTGTCCTTCATGCCGAGCGGGCCGAGCACCCGCTCGCGCAGCACGACATCAAACGGGCACCTGCGGCGCGAGCCGCTAGCACACCCAGCACCTGCGAACCGGACTGATAAAGCCACCGCTCGCCCGGCTGGGCCAGCAGCGGCAACTCACCGAGCCGGGCAATCCACGTATCCGGGTCGGGCATGGCACCGGGCTGCGGCGGCCTGAAGGTTGACAGCTGCCGCTCCAGCGCCGCGGTGACTATCGGCCACGGCTCAGGTGCCGTGAACATCGCGCCAGCTTGGAAGGCAACGGGCGGGCCTCCGCCGAGCTCTGCATTTGCGGGTCAGGGGCGTCCCTGCCTTTCTGTGAGTGACCGTGGGTCTGGCCGGGCTTCTGGGAGGTTGGTTGTGTAGGCGTGGTAGTACTGCCCCTTGGCGAAGGTCGCCGCGGCGCTGGGTGTGCCGAGGCTGCGGGCCAGGGCCTCGGCCAGTGCCAGGTCCTTGACTCCGTTGCGGGCCTGCACTTCTCGTGCGTTGTAGGTCTCGCGGTCGGCCGGTGGAGCGCCGGCCCGCGCGGCGATCACTTTCATGGTCGGGGTCAGGGCGCCGTTCTCGGTGGTCACCCGGGTCAATGCCGCGGCCGGGACGCCGGCCAGGGCTGCGAGGCGGAAGGCCTCCTCGGCCACGGTGATCTGGACGAGGGACACCAGATTGTTGATGATCTTGAGCGACATCCCGGCGCCGAGACGTCCGACATGCACGGCGTCGGTCGCGTAGGCATCGAGAAGCGGGCGCACCCGTTCCGTATCTGACTTGTCCGCACCGATCATTGTGCACACGAACGGCCCCTCGGGGACCCCGTACCGCGTCACGGTTACCGGGGCGTCGATGACATCGACGCCGCGTGCAGCGCCATCTTTGGCCAGGGCGAGGACGAGATCGGGGCTGATCGTGCTGTGGATCATCAGCATGCTGCCCTCCGGCATCACCGGCAGCAGGGCATCGGCACAGTCGCGGACCTGCTCGCCCGTCCGGACACACACGCCGACCACGTCGGCTCCGGCGCTGACCTCGGCGATGCTGTTGGCCACGTGCGCCCGGCCGCGGAACGCCTCCCGGGACGGCTCGTCGACGTCGTACACGGTCAGGTCGCCCACGCCGACCAGGCGCGATGCGAGACGGCCGCCCATGTTGCCCAGCCCGGCGAATCCGATCTTCACGGTGCCCTGCCTCCAGTCCTCTAGCTGTCTGGGGTCGCTGCCCAGCGTGGGTTCGGTATCTCGTCGACCCGCAGCCGCTGGTTGCGTTTCGAGCTGATGCGCCACTTGCCGTCGTCGCACTTGCGGTAGGTCTCGTGGTAGTGGCCGTAGCCCTTGATCCCGGTCGGCCGGTCCGGGTAAAGCACGTAGTCGAACATCGCCCACACCCCCGTGGCCTCGGTCGAGGTCACGAGGGTGATCTCGGGCATGTGGCCGTGATGCGTGGTGAACGCATTCGCGAGCTGCCGCGGCACGAGTTCGAGGTACTCCGCGTTGGTCTGCGGCGGAGCGTTGAGCTCGGCCGGCAGATGATGGACGCAGTCCTCGGTGAACAGGTCCTTCCAGCCGTCCCAGTCCTTGGTGTCCATCAGCCGGAAGTACCGCGCCTTGAGCTGCTTGATCTGCTCGATATCCCACAACTGCTTGGCGAGGTCAGCTGAGGAGTCGCCCGTCGGGGGGATCTCCGAGTTCTTCGATGTCAACGCATTCCTTTCAGTGGACGGCGCGGCGGGCCTCGCCCTGCGCCGCCGGCGCGCTGCCGTGGCAGGCAGGGCTCACGGTTCCGTTGTGAGCCTCGGACACGGGCAGCGCAAAGATTCTGCCTGGCGCCAGACCTCGCAAGACGGAAGTGAGAAGGCCCTGCAGCCGATTCCTTGGTGGGCGCTGCGGGTCGCGGCGCTCGGGGGTCCCCTGCTCATGGCCCATTGCGCTCGGCGGTAGGCGCTCTGATCTTGCAGCTCGCCGCATTGTCAGATCGCCAGCTATCGCGGCAATGGGCCAGGAGCGGCTGATCTGCGCTTACGCAGTTGGACGGCCTTTTCCGCTGTCCGCGGCCGACCGCCATCCGGGCCGTCGTTCAGGGCAGCGGACAAGGCCTGCAGGGAGGGCAGGCGCGGAACGTTGGCTCGCTACTGGAAGGTGTCGAGTGCTTCCTAAATGTTGAGCTCGGTGCGGAGCCGCGCGACGTCCATGCCTGCGAATCCGGCGGCTTCGGCCAGCCCCGCCTGGTACTCGAACTGGCGCAGCAGGGACTCGATGCGGAAGACGTCCATCTGGTCGTCGCTGGCGGCGGCCCCACGCGGGGTCAGCCCTCGCAGGGCGGGGACGGGTTCGTCCAACCAGGCCCTAGCCCAGCCTTCGGGCGCCGCGTTACCCCTGCCCGCCAGCGCAAGCAGCTGGGCCGTGCTGCCGAAAACCATCTCCTGTGCCGGGTCGACGTGCGTCTCCGACACGACCATCTGGTCCGCTCCGAGCTTGGACAAGATCCGCAGGAGACGTTCCAGCCGTTGCGGGAGTTCACCGAGACCCGTACCAGCCCGTCGGAGATGGCCAAGGCGCCGCGCACCCATCGCTGCTCTTCTGGCAGCTTGACCGGGCCCGCAGCGGCGCCGAGCTGCGCCGCCTGACCCCAAAGTCCCGCGCCCTCAAACGCCATTGCAAGACCACTCGCAAGCAGGTGGTGCGTGTCCCTCATCGATCGGGCACGGAACGCCCCGCGCTGGATGCAGGCACTCGAAATCAAATGCAAAAAGGCTTCGTTAAGCTGGAGCGGCTGACGGGAATCGAACCCGCATGACCAGCTTGGAAGGCTCTGGATCTGGCTGCGTTGAGCTGCGCCGACGCAGGTCGGCGGCGTTTTCGCTTTGTCCCTGAGTGACCGCGAATGACTCCAGTTCACCTTCCTGTCGGACATACAGCGGGCACGCTGTCCGGCCTTTGGGCGGCCCGTCGCCGCAGTTACCCGCGGTCGGCCCGGCCTCCCTTTCCGTGTCTTGCCCGCCTGCAGGGAGTCGCATCCGTGTGCGTCAAGGTACGGGTGGTCAAATGAGCGGACGCGCCCCTGGTCAGTGGTGGCCGTAGCGGAAGACCGAGAGACGCGGCTGCTGTCCGCGCCTGGCTCGCATGAGTGGCCAGGGTTCGCCCGCTGGTGCGGCTCTGCGGGGGTTCCCCGGCTGTGGTCCTCGTCCTGCCGGGCGCAGCACTCAGGATCGGTGGCGTTGATCGTCTACTGGGGTGTGGACGTGAGCGGTACGCGCCCGACGTGAGTGCTGGGCTACCGACGGTTCACGTGGCCCGGTGGGGTTGGTTGCGCGGCCGTGAATTAGTGTCCAGCCATGGGGGCAATTGTTGGGGTAGCCGAGCGGGTGGGCTGTCTGGGCCTGTCCGGCTCGTGGGAGTGCTTGCGCCGGTGAGCGCGCCGGCTGCTCCCCGCGGGCCGTTTCCTGTCAATGGCCTGGTGGCCGGCTATGTCGTGGTGGCCGTTGCGGCGGGGCTGGGCCGGTGGTGGTCGCCGGCCGGGGCGTCGCTTCTGCTCGGGCTGGCTACCGCCGTGGTCCTGGCAGCGGCGCCGGTGCTGTACCCGGTGAGGGACGCGGCGGGGTGGCTGGCGCTGGCCGCATCGGCGGTTTTGTTCACCACGGTCGATGTGATCTACCCGCTGCCGTCGGCGCCGGTGCACCTGGTCGACGTGCTGTACGTTCCGGTCTACGCCCTTTACGTGGTGGCGCTTCGCCGGATGACCCGCGGTGTCGCCAGGTCGGGGGACTTCTGGGATGCCGGGGTGCTGGCCGCGGGGCTGGTGGTGGTGCTGGTCCTCTTGACGCTGACCGGGCGGGCCTCGCGGGCCGATGCCCGGAACTTGTCACTGTTGTATCCGCTGGCCGACCTGGTAATCCTCGCCTTGTCGGTCCGGTTGACGATGGTGTCCCGTCGCCCGTCGGCGTGGCTGCTGATCGCGGCCGCGATCTGGCTTCTGGCCAGCGGCTTTGTAACGGCGTTGTCCGCGGATCCGGTGGCGGACTGGCTGTATCAGACGCTGCGCACCGGGTTCCTAGCCTGCTGGGGCCTGGCGGCGCTGTGGCCGCCGCCGCAGCGGTTTGGAGCCGACGGGGAGCTCGACCGCGGCCCGCGGGTGTGGCTGTTCGCGCTGGTCGTGCTACTGGTCCCGGCCGGGCTGCTGATCCAGGCGGCGAGGGCCGATCACACCCGGGGGATGGTGGTCGCCGTGGCCTGCGCCGCCGCGGGCATGTTCGTGGTCGCCCGCCTCGGGGCCGCGGCCCGCGCGACCGCCACCGATCCGGTGACAGGGCTGATGGTCCTTCCCGTGCTGCTGACCGACGCCCGCGCGCAGCTGGCTGCCGGGAAGGACCCGACGCTCTTCCTGGTCGAGCTGGACCAGTTCCATGTGGTGAGCGAGACGGTCGGCCGCCGGGGGGCCGATGAGGTGCTGCGGCGCATAGCACGACAGCTGGTCCGCGCGGCCGGCGACGCCCGGGTCGCCCGCGGCAGCCTGGAACGGTTCGCGGTACTCGCCGACCTGCCCGCGGCCGAGGGCGCCGGTGACCGGCTGGCGGCCGGGCTGGCCGCCGCGGTCGCCCGTCCGATGATTGTGGACGGGCAGCGGGTGCACCCGGCATATAGCCTCGGCTATGCCACCGCGGCTACCGGAGATGTCGACGATCTGATCCTCAACACTGAAGTCGCGCTGCACGCGGCCAAGAACGCCGGGCCCAGCGCCCGCATCGCTTACCACCCGGGGTTGCGTGAGACCGGGCGGCAGCAGGCGATGCTCATCGCGGACCTGCGCGAGGCCATCGGCGGAGGGCAGCTGCTGCTGGAGTACCAGCCGATCGCCGTGCTGGCCGACGGGCTGATCGTAGGGTTCGAGGCGCTGGTCCGCTGGCAGCATCCGCGGCTCGGGCGGCTGGGCCCGGACCGCTTCGTGCACCTGGCCGAGTCCGAGGGCCTGATCGGTGACCTGGGCGCCTGGGTGCTCAGCCAGGGCGTCGCCGGGGCCGTCACCCTGAACACCGCCGCCGGACGGCCGGTCTTCGTCGACATCAACGTCTCCCCTGTTCAGTTCGGCCCCCGGCTGACCCAGGACCTGCACCACGCCCTGACCGGCCATGCGGTCGACCCGGCGATGGTCGTGCTGGAGGTGACCGAGACGATGCTGGGCTCCGACCGGCAGTGGCTGGCGGGCGAGCTGGGCAAGCTGAAGGCGACCGGGGCACGGGTCGCCGTGGACGATTTCGGGACCGGCTACTCCTCACTGGCGCGGCTGCGGGACCTGCCGGTCGACATCATCAAGATCGACAGGATGTTCGTGAGCGGGCTTACGCCGGGTGCGCCTGCCCAGATGATCGCGGGGATCTTGCAGATCGCCGCATCGCTGGATATGGACGTCGTGGCCGAGGGCATCGAGCAGACCACTGAGCGCGACCTGCTGGCCGAGCTGGGCTGCCGCCTCGGACAGGGCTACCTCTACAGCCGGCCTATCGGGCTGGCCCAGGCCCAGGCCATGATCCTGGCCGGTCCGCTCATCAGGTAGCCCCAGGGGCCCTTTAATAGGTAGCTAAGCCCTCGGGTCCGGCTTCACCTGGACGTTCAATTAAGCGTCATCTCTATAGGTACTGAGCGTGACCACTCCCGGCACCTTGATGTCCTCCGCCAATCTCGCCCTCGACCCAGGGGTTGCCTTCGGCCGCGCGGGTGAGGGATAAGGCACTGCGAAGCATTGCCGCCTCGCCCGAACTGGCGCAGTCACCGCCAGCGCCCGGACGTTAAAGCGACGAATGGCCAGGTCGGAAATCACTTCCGACCTGGTCCTTTTGTCATGTGAGCGGATGACGGTGCACTGGCTCACCAGATCGGGTTTGTCGGCGCGGTAGCGGGTGCGGGAGGCTGCAGCGGTTGCCCGATCACGGCGTTCGCTCGTTGCGACGGGTGAGGCCGGACCCCGCCTGGTGACTTGTGGCCCTGTGCTGCCCGGCGGTGGCGGAACATGCTTTTGAGATGACCCGGATAAGCCAGGTAAGGGTCGAGAAAACGGCTGGCAGGGAACTCGGAAAGGCGGAAGGGGTTCACTGGGTGAAAGCGGTTGTGTGTACGAGGTACGGGCCGCCGGAGGTCCTTCGGGTCGAAGATGTGCCGATGCCGGTTCCCCGCAGGTACCAGGTCCGCATCCGGGTTGCGGCGACGGCGGTGACATCAAGCGACTGTTATGTGCGGGGCCTGAACCTGCCGGCCCGCTACCGGGTTGCCGCCCGGCTGGCACTGGGCCTGACTAGGCCGCGGCGGCGCATCCTGGGTATGGTCCTGGCCGGTGAGGTCGAGTCCGTCGGCGCGGATGTCACCATCTTCGGCAGGGGTGACCAGGTGTTCGGGTTTGACCGTCATGTTTTCGGCACCTACGCGGAATACGTGTGCTGGCCCCAGGACACGGTTCTGGCGGCAATGCCGGGCGGCCTGACGCATGAGGAGGCCGCGGCCATTCCCTATGGTGGCCTGCTGGCCTTGCACTTCCTGCGGCGTGCGGGCGTACGCGGCGGCCAGCGGGTGGCCGTGTACGGGGCTTCCGGCGCGGTCGGCACCAGCGCCGTCCAGTTGGCCAGGCACTTCGGAGCCGACGTCACCGGCGTGTGCAGCGGCGCGAACCTGGAACTGGTCAGGTCGCTGGGAGCCGCCACCGTGATCGACTACACCGCAGATGACTTCACGCAGAACCAGCGGCCCTACGACGTCATCTTCGACGCAGTCGGCAAACGGAAGAGCGCAGCCGCGCTCCGGCAGGCCCGCCGGGCGCTGGCCCCCGGCGGGACCTGCATCTCGGTCGACGACGGAACGCCGAAGCTGCTCGCCAGGGACCTGACTGTGCTGAAGGAACTGGCCGAGACGAAGGCGATCAGGCCGGTCATCGACCGGTGCTACCGGCTGGAGCAGATGGCCGAGGCGCACGCTACGTTGACGGCGGGCACAAGAAGGGCAACGTGATCGTGACGGTTAGCACATGACGCGCCGACCGGCTTCATGCCGGAGCGAATGGCCCCGGGCAGCGGGTCCTTGGCCCCTACCCGCCCGGAGCGCCCGCGGGCAGCGTGACTGTCCGGAGGTGCCGGGGTGAACGCGATCCGGCTGGTGCTGATCGTCCTTGAGGTGGTGGTGGGGCTGACGGCGATAGGGGTTGGTATCGCCCTTGCCTGCGGGCTGGAAGGCCAGCGGTTCCCGGTCGAGTGGCTCAGCGGAGCGGCGTTCAGCGGTTACCTGGTCCCCGGCCATCCGGCGCCATCGATGTAGACGAGGTGTTCTGTGCCTCTACACGCATTGGCCGGGGCCCAACGCCCGGATCTGCTGAGTTCAGGGGGCGGACCTCAGGGAGCCGGTGGCCTCAGGTGCTCATCGAAGAAAGCGACAATACGGGCTGTAGCGTCGCCCGTTGCCTGCTCGTCGAAGCCCATCCCGATCAGCGGTCCGCTGAGCAGGCTGACGACCGTGAACACCCGGGGCAGCGCCGCATCCTTACCTGCCTTACCTGCCGCGCCTGCGAAGGCGGCCAGCTTGCCGGGATGATCATTCATGAAGGAGTGACCGACGCCCGGGTAGACCTTGATGTCATTGTCGATGCCGGCGTCGCCTCGGGCCGGAATCCCTTGATGATCAGCCATACTGCCAGGACAAGCTCCTGCGCGGCGATGGGGAGGTTGAGCGCTAGCTGCGTGCCGGACATCGCAGCGGTGGACCGGTAAAGGACCAGCAGGCCGGCGGCGAGGCCGAGAGCCGTGCCGGCCAGGCCCCAGGCCGACAGCCAGCGGGGGATCAGCTGTGACCGGTAGAAGACGAGGTAGTACAGGGTGGCGCCGGTGTAGAAGGCGAGGATTCCCACACAGCTGGCGGAGTCGCGCAGGTCTCGTACGAGGTCGGCCGACGCGTTTGCGGACGCGCCGGCCGTGAGCTGGTCGGACAGGCTGACCAGGATCAGCGTGGCCGCCGCTGACAGGGCGTAGAACACGCCCTCGATGATCCGGAAGGCGACTGCGCCGAGGGCCATTCCGGCGGCATGCTGGCGCAGTACCGGGTAAAGCGTGACCGCGATGGCGGTGCTGGTGAAGGCTGCGAGGAGCTGAAACAGCGCCGTCGTCAGCAGCCGGTTCTGGTGGAGGGCCACAGTGGCCAGGAAGCCGGGTCCGTCGAGGAGAGAGCCTTGGAGCGCAGTGGCCACCAGGCTCGCGGCCGTTGCCCCGATGAGCAACAGCCCGGTGGTGGTGGCCCGGGCGTCGCGTGCTTTCATGGCGTGCCGCCCTCTGGCGAGCCGGCAAGCTCGGCTGCCGGGCCGGCAGTGTCTCCTGGCTCGAGTACGACCACGGCGGTTTCCGCTGGCCGCAGCGCGGCGTAGGCGTCGAGGTCCTTGTCGATCTCGGCCCAGCGGGACCACAGTTGCTCGCGCTCGCCTCCTTGCGCACGACGCGCCCGGACCGGTCGTGCTCCGTCGCTAGTCTGGGCGATGGCGTCGGGATGAGCCTGCAGGTTCAGCCACCACGCGGGCTCGGCCGCCCCCCACCCGTTCATTGCCATGGTGACCAGGTTGCGGCCGTCTTCGAAGTAGCCGACGACGACCGGTCGCGGCCGCCCGGTGCGCCGGCCCGTCGCGGTGAGCCGCAGCGCTCCCCAGCCGTCGGGCTTCGGCCGCCACAAGCCCAGCCGGCCGCGCGTCACGCGCACGAGCGCGCGATGGCCGTGCCAGGCCAGCACGATGAACCACCGCGGCGGCAGCCGGGGCGGCCGGTTACGCGTAGCCGACGCCCGCGCCTCACGAACCTTAGACATAACTGGAGCATGAACTTCTTGAGGAACAAGAAGTAAGGGCCGAAGGGCGCCACCTGTCAGGCCCATGGGCCTGAGCCCACTGCCTCACCTGTGCAGAACCGGATAACAGGAGCAGAGGACGCGCGCCGAAGAAGACCTGCTCGCCCCGCGGGTGCAGCAGCTTGGTAAGTTCGTCGAACTCTTTCGGCCGCGTGGCCTCCAGGACGTTCTTCCCGTCCTTGTCCACCAGTTCGGTGCCGAGCGGGCCGCTGCTGAACACCCATACCGGCCGCGCCGCGAGCTCCTTGCGGTGCCGCCGGGCAAACGTCACGGCCGGCCTCAGCCAGTGGAACATGTACGCAGCACCGCCGATGACAACCGCCTCGTACGGCTCGACGTCCTTAACATCCTCGACCGGCCGCGCCTCGGCCGGCAGTCCCGCCGCCGTGAGGGCAGCCGCGACCCGGCTGGCGATCCCGGCAGTGGCGCCGTGCCGGGTGGCGTAGGCAACAAGGACACTTCGGCTCAGGCCGGGCTGGGTGCTCCTGCGGCTCTGGGATGGTCGATAGGGGGTGCCTCGGGTGAATCCACCTGGAGGTGCGGCAGCCAGTCCAGCCAGCGCGGCAGGTACCAGCTGCGTTGACCGAGCAAGCTCAAGGTGCTCGGGAGGATGACCAAGCGGATCAACGTGGCATCCAGGATCAAGGCTACCGCCACGCCGAAGCCCATCTCCTCGAACTGCAGGAGCTGCCCGCGAGCGAAGCCGGCGAACACCGCAACGATGATCAGCGCCGCGCCGGTGATGATCCTGGCCGTGGACGCGACACCGCCCGCCACCGCCTCGCGTGTCGAGCCGCACTGGTCATAGCGCTCCTTGATCCGGCTCATCAGGAAGACCTGATAGTCCATCGAGAGGGCAAACAGCACCGAGAACATGAACAGCGGGACCCACGCATCTATGACGGGAACCTTCTGGAACCCGAAGATGCCCGCGCCGACCCCGTGAATGAACACGAGTGTGAGGAGGCCGTAGGCGGCCCCGGCAGACAGCAGGTTGAGCAGCACCGAGACGGCCGCGATCGTCAGCGACCGGAAGGCCAGCATCAGCAGAAGGAAGCTGAGTCCCAGTATGAATGCCAGCACGTACGGAGTCGGGCTGCTAACGGCATGGAAGTAGTCGGCCTCATCGGCGGTCTTTCCTCCGACGTACACCTTTGCGCCGGAACCGGCGAACGCCGATGGGATCAGCTGCTGGCGCAAGCTGAGTACAGCCGCTACGTCCTGGCTGGAGACGACGTCACCCCGGATGGGAACGGTCAGTGTGAGGATCTTGTCGTCAGGCGAGGCCTGAACGACACCGGGCCCGAAGCGCGGGTCGGCGGCGAGCACGGCTTCGAGCTTCGCGAGGTCTGACCGGGCACTGCCGGTCCCTCCCACCGAGACGATCTCGACCGGATCCTGGCTCTGGCTCGGGAAGTAACGCTGGACGGCCAGGTACCCCTGTTTGGACGGCAGGTTGTCAGGCAGCGTGGCCACTCCGCTCTGACCGGTGTGAAGGCCGAGCGCCGGTACCGCAGCCAGGACCATGAGTCCTCCCGCTAGTGCCAGGCTCACGGCTGGACGGCGCATCACCCTACTGGTCACGGCTGTCCAGATCCGGGCCTCGGCAGCGTCGGAGCGCCCGAGGTTCTTGCCCACGATGGGTAGGCGCAGCGAGTTCACCCGGTCGCCCATGAGGCTGAGCATCGCCGGCAGGAGGGTCAGCGCGACGGCGACGGATACCACGCCGACGATCACCGCTCCGGCGGCCAGGCTGCGAAGGATGGTCACCGGTACCAGGAGCATGCCGAGCAGGGCGACGACGAAAGTGCTGCCGCTGAAGAGCACGGCGCGGTTAGCGGTGGCTCCGGTCACCCGGATCGCCGCCTGCTTGCCATGGCCGTGGCCGCGTTCCTCCCGGAAGCGCGAGATCATGAGCAGCGAGTAGTCGATGCCGAGGGCCAGGCCCATCCCGGTCATCATGTTGACGATGAAGACGGAGAGGCTGAACTCGCGGGCGAGGAGCGCAGCGATACCCAGGCCGACGATGATGGAGAGCAAAGCCATGAGCACCGGCACCAAGCCGGCGACCACGGCGCCGAACACGAGCAGCAGGATGACGATGGCGATCGGCAGCCCGAAGTCCAGTTCCCCGTGCTGGAGGTCGCTCGCCGATAGCGTCGTGAAGTCATTCCCGACCGTGTGGTCGCCGTAGACGGCCACGGAGAACTCGCCGCTGCCGTTTGCCGCTTGGACGTCCCGCACCACTGGCTTTATGTCCGCGTCATTCGCGGCCCGCAGCGCGATCAGCGCCGCGTGCTGGTCGGAGGAGACGAACTGGCTTCCAGCACTCAGATCCGCCGCCACATGCGTGACGCCCGGGCTCGTCCGGACCTGAGCCACCAGATCGGCCACGGACTTCTGGAAGTTGCGGTCGCCGACAGCTGAGCTTTTCGAGCTGACCACGATCACATCGGTCGGCCTTTGGCCAGCCGAGGCACCCATCGCCTGGCCGTAGAGGGCTGCGGCCTGGCTGGACTGCGTGGTCCCCACCACATGGGCACTAGTCGACAGGCCGCTGAGCGAGGTGCCGATGAGAATCAGCGCCACCACCACGGCAGCCCCCCAGATCACAAGCACGCGGCGCGCTCGGCTGGCGCTCGCCACGGCAATTCTTTCTGTCAGGCCGGCCGGACCCCGGCTTGTCGGCGTAATAACAGCATCCGTTTTCGCGGCGGCATCGGGGCCAACGACCCGCGCAGCCCTTGGATGCGTTTGGCCTACCTCATCCGACTCACTCATCTTGGCCTCTCACGGCATGGGAACGAGCATGGCGAATCCGTTACCAGCCAACGACGGACGGGAGCGAAAGATAAGAGTCGTAGGTCACATTCTGCGATCGCAATTGTCGAGGCAGTCAAACGCGACCCGAGCCTCGACGGTGACGTTCACCATGGCCCGACGCTGGCAAACGACCACGCGGGACAAGCCGAAAACGTACCCGCAGGTCCATGCGATCGGGCACGCATGGCGAAGGCCCGCGCGCCGGCGGGAGGCTCTTCGGGGTGGGCGAGTAGGCGCCGGCCCGCCGCATCGGCCTCACCCTCGGAGCCGACCGGTCCGCCTACGTCCTGGTCATCGTGGGGGGCGGCGGACGTGACCGTGCGAGCGCGGGTCTGCGCTCGCACGGTCCTGCCTGTCGTTGACCTGAGGCGCAGGCGCCCAGGTGGGAGGGTGGCAATCAGCGGCTACCGCTTGCGGGGGCGGGGTGGCGCTCAGTGCTAGCCGTCCTGGCAGGGCGGCCCTTGCTGCCGCCCCGTATCCACAGCAAGGCGGCGAGGACCAGGAGGACGAAGCCAACCGCCGCCGCGGTGATCGGCCCGGTCACTCCCAAGGTCGTGATCGTGCTGCTGCCGCTGTTAGCGTCGTTCACGGCGTCCGACAGGCTGGCGGGGGTGGCGTGGTAGGTGTACGCCAGCACCGGCAGCACGGGGAGGATCTGGCCGTTAGGGAGCGCGATGCCGCCCATCTCGGTCTCGTTGTTGCTGACGTTCACGACCAGCCCGGTGGCGGGCGCCACGTAATAGGTGTTGGCTGACTGATAGGTGTAGGCGAGCGGAACCGAGGTGGCGTTCGGGAACGCATGAGCCAGGCTGGTCAGGACGGTCGGCGAGATAAGACCGGCCGCGCTCAGGCCCGGCAGCAAAGACACCGGCAGCGACTTGGGCAGGCTCGCCAGCAGCTGCGGGTTCTTGATCGGAGTCGGAGCGACGGTCGCCTGGTACTCGTAGGTGTTGATGCCACCCTGCTGCGCCTGCTTGACGTACCTCAGGGTGGTGGTGGTGTTCGTCTGGTAGACCCACCCGGTATAGTTCTGCTGCTTCGCGCCGAACGGCCAGCTCACCGCCAGGCCCGTGGCGGGAATCACGCTCCAGCTGCCTGGGTGACTGCTTGTGGCCTCGAGGGTCTGCCTGTCGAGCGCGTAAGGCGAGACGGTCTGCCCCACGGTGCTGCCGGCCACCGTGATGTTCCTGGTGTCCTGCACGAGGGCGGTGTTGCCCGACGTCTGCTGCACCTTGACGGTCTCGGAGATTGTCGCGGGCAGGCCTGTCTTGATGGCGCCGGCCAGGTTGCCGGTCGCCAGCGCCGCCGGGTTGAACAACGTGCGGATCGTGGCGTCGTAGGTCCGCGTCTTGTTGAAATCGCTCGGCACGCGTGCGATGTACGACGGCGTGATCCACCAGGCCATCAGGCCGGCGGAGATGAGCAGGACCAGCCCGATCACACCACTTGAGATTGCGGTCTTGCGCATGATGACTCCTGTCACGCATGCCGCCCAGGTCGCCCCGTTGCCGTTCTGGTCCAGACGGCACGCTTAGTGCCACCTGCCGGGGTCATGTCCCCGTGCTAGGTGAGAGAGCTGATGATGTTCGCCAGTAATGTGAAATTTCACCCCCCTTGCCTCATGGCTGCGCCGGAACCGGCTCGGCGGCGCTCGGGACCGTAACCTCGGCGAGGCTTTCCTGAAGGCAGGCCAGCAGTACGTCCGGGTCTGGCACCGCGGCGGTGTCGATGTTGATGCCGATATGGCAGGTGCCGGCGTACGACAGCAGCGTCGTGTTGAGTGAGGCCCCGATGGTGGGCCCGAACGCGAACAAGCCGGTGATCTTGCCGCCGGCCAGGTAGACCGGAGCCTGGGGGCCGGTTACGTTGCTTGCCAGGAAGTCGACGTGCTTGAGTATCCCGCCCACATAGCCGACCGGCAGCATGTTGAGCGCCCCCGCGATCATGCCGGTAACGGGAAGAGACGGCTCCCTGCGTGCCGCTTCGATGACGCGGTGCAGGGCGCGCATCCGGACGCCAGGCTCTAGTTCCCCGACCGGCAGAATCAGCCGCTGCAGGGTGATCCTGTTTCCCCAGCCCGTGTCGTCCTCGGTCCTGAGACTGACCGGAACGACGGCCCGCAGGGACTCGGCGGACGTGCCGTGGCGCTCGTGGTATCTGCGCAGTCCCCCCGTCACCACCGTCAGGTAGGCGTCGTTGACGGTCCCGTCGGCCGCCTTGGCCGCCGCCTTCATGGCATCAAGGGAGACCTCCATCACGGCGAGATGGCGTGCCGTCGCCCGCTCCCGCATCAGGGGTGACATGGCACCAGAACTCGGCCCTGCTGTCCGGTAGACGGAGCGGGCCATCGCGACAGCGCCGCGGGCGAGGCCGGCCGGGTCGCGTGCGGAGCGGAGCAGAGCCGGGATGGCTGCCTCGGCTCCGCGCCAGGCCAAGCGCGTGAGCTGCGCGGTCATCAGGCCCGCGGCGTCGGCGACAAGGGTGAGGTGGTCCACCTTCTCGCCTAGCGGTGCCGGCGGCATCTTGCCCAGGGCGCGGGGCTTGCGCTTCGGGTCGGCCATGGCCGCCAGCAGGCGCATCCCGCTTACGCCGTCTGACAGAGAATGGTGGACCTTGACGATGAGCGCCGCCGCTCCGTTTTCGAGGCCTTCGACCAGGGTGAGTTCCCACAGCGGACGAGCGCGATCGAAGGTATCCATCGCCGGCCCGTGTGCGAGCCGGAGAACCGCGTCCCAGGTCCGGGGCTCGGGAGCGGGGACGCGGCGCATGTGCCAGGTCAGGTCGAAGTGGGGATCGTAGGTCCACCGGGGGGCGACGGCGGGGACCGGGCTGTCGATGACGCGCTGGCGCAGCGAGGGCATGAGCCGGGATGTCCGCTCGACGCGCGCCACGAGCGCATCCCAGTCGGGCGGGCGGTCGAGCAAGACGGCCACCACGATGGACGGCCTGAGCACGGGATCGCGCTCCATGTGCCAGGAGAACGCGTCGCTCGCGCCCATATACGCGCCGCTAGGTGTCGTCATCTTCCGAACATATGGCGGGACCGCTGGCCCTGGCAGGGCCCGAGGTCCCGAGGTCCGTGGGCACAAGACCCCTGGCGGCTCGACGTCCGTAGGTTACTAGGGGGTAGCATTCGCTGGTCCGGCCTTCTAGGCTGGCAGGGGACGACGGTCACGGATGCCGGCTGCGGCCCCGGCCGTGGTCCCGGGGGGCTGAAGATGCGATGAGTGGTCTTGATTATGACGTTCTGGTGATCGGGTCAGGCTTCGGCGGCAGTGTCGCAGCCCTGCGGCTGACGGAAAAGGGATACCGGGTCGGCGTGCTTGAGGCTGGCCGCAGGTTCGATGATCCAGCCGAGCCCCTCCCCGGACAGCGTCATAGCGCTCTGCCGAAGACGTCGTGGCGGGTTTCCAGGTACATGTGGGCACCGCAGTTCGGCATGACCGGCATCCAGCGCATCCATCTGCTGCGCGGTGAGAAGGACTCACGGGTGCTAATCCTGGCCGGGGCCGGGGTCGGCGGCGGTTCGCTCAACTACGCGAACACGCTGTACCGGCCGGCGGAGCCCTTCTACGACGACCCGCAGTGGAGCGGCATCGCGGACTGGCGCAGCGAGCTCGCACCGTATTACGACCAGGCCGAACGGATGCTCGGCGTGGTGCCCAACACGACCATGACCCCGGCGGACCTGGCGATGAAGAAGGTCGCCGACCGGATGGGGCGTGCCGACACGTTCCATCTGGCCCGGGTCGGCGTGTATTTCGGCGATGGCCAGGGAACTGATGGCCAGGGAACCGGGGCCACGGACCCCTATTTCGGCGGTGCGGGGCCGCTGCGGGCCGCCTGTACCGAGTGCGGCGCGTGCATGACCGGCTGCCGCAACGGCGCGAAGAACATGCTGACCGAGAACTACCTCTACCTCGCCGAACGGGCAGGCGCGCGGATCATGCCCATGACGACGGTGACCGCGGTTCACCCCCGCCCGGACGGGTTCACGGTCGAGGTCAAGCGCACCGGAAGCCCGCGCCGCCAGCGGCGCGCGCTGTCGGCCGGGCAGGTCGTGTTCGCCGCGGGCACCTGGGGTACCCAGAAGCTGCTGCACAAGATGAAGGCGACTGGTTCCCTGCCGCTGCTGTCCGACCGGCTTGGCGCGGTGACCCGCACCAACTCCGAGGCCATCCTCGGTGCGGAGCGACTGCGGCTCAAGGGTGCTGATTACACCCGCGGCGTGGCGATCACCTCGTCGTTCTTCCCGGACGAAGACACCCATATCGAACCGGTTCGGTACGGCCACGGCTGCAATGAAATGGGAGCGCTGCGCACGTTGCTGATCGACGGTGGCGGGCGTACACCGCGTTGGGCGAAATTCCTGCGCCAGGTGGCCGCCCATCCGCTAGAACTCGGCAAGGTGGTGAACCTCCGGCACTGGTCGCAGCGGACGGTCATCGCGCTGGTCATGCAGAGCCGCAACAACTCGATCACCGTCCGGGCCAACCGCGGGCGGTTCGGCTGGGGCATGCGCTCAGGGCGTGGCCACGGCGAGCCGAACCCGGTCTGGATTCCCAGCGCACACCGCGCCACGCGGCTGCTCGCCGAGGAAATCGGCGGCACCGCCTTCGGCACCTGGACCGACCTGTTCAACATCCCGATGACCGCGCACTTCCTCGGCGGCGCCGCGATCGGGGACTCGGCCGCCACCGGCGTGATCGACCCTTACCACCGCGTCTACGGGTACCAGGGACTGCACATCGTCGACGGCTCGGCGGTCTCGGCCAATCTCGGCGTGAACCCGGCACTCACGATCACCGCCCAAGCCGAGCGGGCCATGGCGATGTGGCCTAACCGCGGCGACGCCGACTCGCGGCCCGCCCCGGGCGCCTCCTACCAGAAGGTAGCGCCCGTCCCGCCGCGCAATCCAGCCGTGCCCGCCGGTGCGCCGGCCGCGCTGCGGCTGTCACCGCCGCTGAAGGCCTGACCCCTGCCCCCGTTCGGGATAAAAGCATAGAGTCCATCCGAACGGATCCGTGGTGTCTGTGCTCGAGCCAACCGAACAGTCAAGGCGGACGCGATGTCCATGACGCCGGGAACCGGGCGTGATCGCGAGGCCAGCCAGGCGCTTGCTACCTGGTGGCTCGCGCGCGGCGAGGATCAGCTGCCTGCCGCAGGCGACTGGCTCAGCGCAGCCGAGCGCGGCCGGGCTGACGCGCTCCGCTACGCCAAGCGGCGAACCGACTTCCTGCTCGGCCGGTGGACGCTCAAGCTCGCGGTGGCGCGGGTACTCGGCTGGCCGGACGATCCGGCCGTGCTTGCCAGGATCGAGGGCAGGAACGCGCCGAGCGGCGCCCCCCGGCTCTACATCGACGGCCGGCAGGCGGGCCGCGGCGTGTCGCTCACCGACCGGGCGGGGTGTGCCGTCTGCCTGGTAGCGGACCGCGCGGCCGCGCTCGGCTGTGATGTTGAGATCGTCGAGCCGCGCAGCGACGCCTTCGTCCGCGATTACCTGACGGAAGCGGAGCAGCGGCTGGTGGACAGCGCAGGCCCGGCCAGGGACATGGCGGCCAACCTCATCTGGTCGGCCAAGGAAAGCGCGCTCAAGGTGCTGGAGACCGGGCTGCGCCGGGACACTCGTTCGGTCGAGGTGGCTGTGGCCGAGCTGAGCCCGCCGGAGCGCACCTGGTCCGAGCTCCGCGTTCGCACCGCCGAGGGCGAGGTCTTCCCCGGCTGGTGGCGGCGGAGCGGTGCGTTCCTGGTGACCGCCTGCTGGCCGCCCGGCGGCCCATCGCCAGGCGGCTCCCCGCCCGCCGGGCTTGAGGCACAGTCTCCGGTGGACACCATGCTCCCGTCGCACCGCTGGATCGACCGGCCGGTCAGCTAGCCCTGGATCAGCTCGCCGTGCGCATGTCAGGCACTTCGGGTGTTACCCCGGCAGCCAGCCGGCGTTCCACGGCGCGGATGACGAATGGCCGTAGCTGCTCAGGAGCGATGATGTGGTCAACGGACCCAACGCGCAGCGCGCGCCTGATGTCGTGGATGCCGTCGAACTCGTCGGCGACCTGCTTCAGCTTCTCGGCCCTGACGGTCTGGGTGACCTCGGCCAGCTGATGGTGCGCCTCCGCGAACGCCTTGCCCTTCGCGGTCGTGAGCAGCGTCCGCAGGCTCGTGACCCGGGGATCCTCCTCTGTCCTTGCCGACACCTGGCGGGAGAGAACGACGCCGGCCGCCGGCGCCCCGCCGATCACCGAAGCGTAGGAACCGGCCACCGCGGCCGTTTCCATGTCATCGTGCAGCCGCTTGGAGAAGACCACGAACGCGCCGCCGTGGTAACGCGAGACCACCACGAAGACGATTGGCCCGCGGAAGTTGGTCACCGCGCGGCCGATCTCCGCGCCGTATTCCAGCTGCCACTTGCGCATGCTCTCCGGCGAGCCGTCGAAGCCGCTGAGATTGGCCAGCACGACAACGGGCCGGTTGCCGCTTGCCGCGTTGATGGCACGGGCGACCTTGCGCGACGACTGCGGGAAGAGTGTCCCCGAAGTCCACGACGAGGGGCCGTCGGCGGGAACGAACCCGGCTCTGGCCACGTTGCGTGACTCAAGGCCGATGAGGCACACCGGGAACCCTCCGACTCGCGCCTCCCACACGATCGCGCCTTCGGCGTTGCGCCACGGGGCCCACCGCTCGAACGGCACGTCGTCGGCATCGCTGACGGCCCGCATCACCGAGCGCATGTCGAACGGCTTCTTGCGGTCGCCGTTCAGCTCGGCGGAGAAGATGTCGCCCACGGTAGCGAAGTCCGACCCCTCGACCTGCTTGTGCGGGAACGGGCGCACGTCGCGTTCTGACGGGTCGTTCGTCGGCGCCCGGCGGGGATGACGCTCGCCGGGGACGATGTATGTGTGCGCGTAGTGCCGCAGCAGCAGCGCACAGGCCGCCGCCAGGGTCGGCGCCCAGTACTGCGCTTGTCCGTTGGGCCCCATGATCCGCTCGAACCCGCCGATGCCGAAGTTGTCCTCAGCGGACACGCCACCGGAGTAGTCCAGGGATTTCTTGCCGGTGAGCACCATGGCGCTGGCGGGCGTCATGATGAGGATGCCGTGCGTGTGCATGAGCATGGTCGCTTCGGCGTCCCAGTACGGCTGGGCGCCGACGTTGATCCCGGTGACGACAATGTTGACCTCACCGCCTGACTGGGTGAACTCGACCAGGCCGCGCAGCACCGCGGCGATCCAGTCCATGTTCTCGGTCCCGCTGTCCCACGCGATCTTGGCGCCAGACGATAGCGCGAACCATTCGACGGGCACCCGCATCCGCCGGGCGAGGGACAGCGCCGCCAGAATGCGGCGGCACTCCGGCTCCGCCAGGCTGCCGAGTCCCTCTGTCGGGTCGCCGAGAATCGCCACCCGGCGGATCCCCTCGGGCACCAGGGACGTGTAGCTGGTGATGACGCCGGTGACGATCCCCGCGGAGTTGCGGCCGTAGGGCCGGCTGACCGGCACGAGCTCATCGGCGCCGGCGCCGCTGCCGTCCGGGGTTCGCTCCTCGCTGAGGTCGTACTCGGTGAAGTCGCCGGCCGGGAAATCCGCGGGCGCACCCTGGGGCGGTGTGAGCATACGGATGAGCTCGTAGGGATAGGGCACCCCGAGCCGCTTGGCCCGCTGGGCACGCCGCTGGTACTCGGTATGCGGCTGGATGGGCTGGTCCGATGGCTCGCGGACGCGCACGGTGACAGCCTTGTCCGCCACGTTCTCTACATCGAGGATGGCCGTCCGCGGCTCGCCGGTCGCCTCGTCCGGCATCCGGACCCGTACCGCGACCTTCTCCAGCCCGAGGTCGGCGGCCTGCGCCGCCATCTGGTGCGCCAGGTCTTGCCAGGTTGCGGTGGGGATGTTCCACACCGGGCGGACGTAGAGGAGCACCCTGTTCCGCAGCGGGCGCAGTCGCTGCGACTGGCCGCGGAGCGCGCCGCGGATGTCGGCGAAGGTCTGGGACAGGATGCCTTCAAGCATCGGGTACCCGATGCTCTCGCCGGCCGAGTCGCGGGCGGCGGTGAGGTCGCGCACCTCGGCGATGGCGATCAGCCGCTCGTCCTTCGGATTGGCGCGGGCGACGGCGTGGAACAGGTACACATCCTCCGCGCCGCTTGGCAGCCTGCGCAGCGAGAAATTGGACAGCCGCCACAGGTCGAGACGCTCAGCGATCATCGGGTGCATGTTCCTGAGCAGTGCGTCCTCGGTGAATCCGGCTGGACCCTGCGAGAACGTAAATGTCTGAGTGCGCTGGTAATCCGCGGTGGTCTCGGTGCCTCGGGCGGCACTCGTCATGGCGACGGTCAGACGGCGCAGGTCGCGGCCGAAGGACGTACCGGAGAGCATACGGGCAAGTTCAGCGGCCATCTGCTCGTCAGGGAGCAGGGACTCGTCGCGCCATGACTCAACGTCGACGACGACGGGCTGGTCGGGGGCGACCTCGGTCAGGTGCACGGCAACCCCACGGGCGAACGCCGGCAGGTCCGCGATGGGCACGTACGCGGTGACCAGGTGCACCGGCGGGCCGTCCTGCCCGGGCTCATGGTAGTCCGCGAGGCACGTGAGATGGCCTCCGAACATCTGGCACCGTATCCGCATGAGATCGCGTATCCGGTAGAACCGGCGGGTGCGCACCACGAGCAGCCGGGCTCTGGCTGTCGCGTCCGCGTCGCGGTACCAGTCCCGGATCCTGGCGCGCATCGGCAGTGGGAACCAGACGACTTGGTCCGCGAGGTCGCGCTGCCGGTCGGGCGCGGGCTGGCCGCACAGCTCGTCCAGGCTGGTCTCAATCTCCGCGTACGCCTTCGCCCGGGTGCGGTTGATCACTGGCCCGTCGACATAGCAGAAGCGGACGTCCCTGGCCAGGTCGCAGACATCGGGGTAGCGCCCTTGCGTTGAGCTGATCAGCCGGGCGAGCACGAGGAGCCGGTCGTCGGTTATCGCGTCCGCCAGCGGGTCGTGGCCGCGGCGCCAGCGGTCCAGGATGGCGATCACGATGGGGGCGGCGGCCGGCATCCTGTCCGCCGACCGGGTGATCCGCAGCAGTGCTTGCTCGAGTTCAGGTGTGCGGGTCAGCGACTGGATGCCATAGCGGGCGAGCGTAGCTCGCAGCTGCCGCAGGAAATGACCGGGCACCCCGCTGCGCTCCGGATCGAGGAACGACAGGTAGGTGAGCAGGTACTCGTGCGAGCTCCGGGGATGCTCTTCCTCCTGCTCGTCTTCGGGGACCGGCCGGGACAATGCCGCCGCGTCCGCGAAGATCTCCAGGAGTTCCTGGTCACTGCGTATCCTGCCGTCATCGTCGGACGGAACGTCCGTCAGTTGCTTGCCTCGCTCCCGGTTGAGCTCATGAGCGTCGCCGTCTTCGATGTCGTAGCCGAGCAGGTAGGCCCGGAGAAGATTGTCGATGTCGGCTACGTCATGGCCCACGGACGGTGTCGCCAGGTCGGCGAACTCGGCCGCCGTTCCGCTGCGCCCGCCAGACCCATTCTGCCCGCGAGACTCCGACCGCCCGGCGGCCGCTCGCAGCGCGACAAGCGGCGCCCCCGCCTCCACCTGCGTATTCACCTGAGCGTAGACAGACCTGACCATGCCATCGTGCGGTGCGACAATGGTGGTTTCCATCTTCATGCTTTCGACGACGGCGAGCGGATCACCGGCCCGGACGATGTCGCCGGTGGTGACGGACACGGCGACGACGAACGCCGGGGACGGGCAGCGGACCTGCCCGCCGTCGTCACGAGTGATGACGTGCGCGACGCCGGCGACCTCGATGAGCAGCCGGGAACCCTGGCTCGCGGCGACGACCTTGTACCGCCTGCCGCGGCAGGTGACCGCCCGCTCGAAGCGGCCGAGTCGCTGGACACCGACGTCGATCAGGGCCGTGCCGGCCGCGACACGATAGTCGCTGTGCCCCAGGCGGTACACGTGCATCTGGTAGGAGCCGCCGCGCGCCCGCAGTCGCACCCGGTGCCCGACCTGGTCGGGGAGTTCGGGACGGCCGCGTGCCGCCGAGGCCACGAAGTTGGCCTGCACCGCGGCCTGGTCCGTGTCGGCGCCCTCGATCGCCGCGGCCAGCAGCGCGATCGGGTCATCGGCGGGCAGATGGCCGCCCGCCTCGGTCAGCCGGTCTAGCCAGTGGGTGTCGTAACGGCCCGCGACGATGTCCGGGTTACCCACCAGAGATAGCAGGAACGCCTTGTTGGTCATCCCGCCGTCGATGACCACCAGGGATTGCGCTAGCGCGCGCTTCAGGCGGCTCAGCGCCTCCGCCCTGTCGTGCCCGCACGCGATGATCTTGGCGATCATCGAGTCGAACTCCGGCGCGACGTCGTCCCCCTCGGCTACTCCGGTATCGACCCGGATTCCGGGCCCGGAGGGCAGCCGCAGCGCGGACACCCGGCCCGGCGTCGGCGCGAAGTCGTGCTCCGGGTCCTCGGCGTTGAGCCTGGCTTCGATCGCGTAGCCGGTGACCGGTGGCGGGGCCGGCGGCAGCCTGCCGCCCCGCGCGATGTGCAGCTGGAGTTTGACGAGGTCGATGCCGGTTGTCGCCTCGGTGACCGGATGCTCGACCTGCAACCTGGTATTGACCTCCATCAGCAGGAACTGCTGCGTCGCCGGGTCGACAAGGAATTCGACGGTCCCCGCGCTGCGGTACCCGACGGCGGCGCAGAGTCGCACGGCGGCGTCGCGCAGCGCGGCCGCGGTGGCCGGGCGGACCGCGGTCGAACCCGACTCCTCGAGGACCTTCTGATTACGCCGCTGGATGCTGCAGTCCCGGATGCCTGCCGCCCACACGGTGCCGTGCCCGTCCGCTATCACCTGCACTTCGATGTGCCGCGCGCCGCCGAGTTTGCGTTCGACGAACATGGTGGGGTCGCCGAACGCCGCTTCCGCCTCACGCCGCGCGGAGGCGAACGCCGCGGGCATCGCGCTCTCCGACTCCACCAGCCGGATGCCCCGGCCGCCGCCTCCCGAGGCCGCCTTCACGAGGACCGGGTACCCGAGAACCCCCGCTGCGATCAGCGCGCTCTCGCTGTCATGCACCGGGCCGCCGCTCCATGGCACGACGGGTATCCCGAGCCGCTCCGCGAGCTGCTTGGCTCGCACTTTGTCGCCGAGCAGCCTGATGACGTCGCTTGGCGGGCCGACGAACGTGATCCCCGCCGCCTCGCACCGCGCGGCGAAATCGGCCGACTCGGCGACGAAACCCCAGCCCACCCAGACGGAGTCGGCGCGGGCCGTGGCGAGCGCGGCCATCACGGTGCCGATGTCCACGTACGCGCTGTGCCGGGTGCCGTCGGGGCCGGCGGTCAGGGCCGCGCCGAGCGGGACGGCCTCATCGGCCTGCCGCACGAACAGCGACATCGCGTCGGGGTCGGTGTACAGCGCGATCGTGGTTACCGGCTCGCCGAAGTCCTCGCCGAGCTCGCCGACGGCGGCCAGGCATCGCATGGCAGGCTCGCCCCGGTTGACGATGGCAAGGCGTCGGATGCCAGGCATACTGTGTCCTTCGCCGGCCGCTCGCCGGTCAGGTTCGCATTGCATCGCGGATTGGCTGCTGTAGATCGGCCGGCAGCGGGTTCTCGAGGCCGAAGGTCCGGTAGCCGTTGACGCGCAGTATCACGTCGCCGTCGCCGTCAAGCACGTGACAGTCGAAGCTGCCGTCGGCGGCGGGATGGGCGACAGCGAACAGCTCTGCCTCGGGAACGGGCTGGTGCGCCATGCTGACAAGATCCGCGTGAGCGGGCAGCGCAAGGTGCCCGTCGTGGCCGATCTCCCACAGGCCAGCGGTCTGGAAGCACGCCTCCGCCAGCCGCGGCTCGGTGGCCGTGTGCCCGGTCTCTGGCGTGTTCCCTGCCGGCATGTGCCGGGCGAGACGGGCGACCGCGTCGGCACCCCGGTGCCAGGCCTCGCGGACCACCTGGTAGGCCGGCCCGTGGAAGAACACGTGGTAAATGTCGTCCTGGGTGACCGCCGCTGCCTCGTGGGCTCCGGGCGCCTCGGCTCGCGCTTGCTCCACGGTGTGCTCCACAGCGGCCGAGGTCAGCCTGACCTGGCCGGTGAAGTGCGTCGTGACGCGCGGCGCCTGCTCGCCGGCCAGCACCCGGCTGGCGCTCAGCGTGCAGTCCGCCACGAGCTCGGTGCCATCGGGCCGGATCACCGCGGTCACGGTGATCGTGCGCGGCTCGTCCCGGTAGAACTTCAGCGGGGCGATGAAGTCCACCTGCTCGACGGCGGCCACCCGCATGCCGGGAACGGCGAGGCCGGCCAGGGCCGCGAACGCCTCGATGCCCATTACCCCAGGCAGCACCGGCGTGCCGTCGATCCGGTGGTCGTGCAGGAAGGGCTGTGCCGCGGGATCAAGCGTGGTCTGCGCGCTGAACCCGGAGTAGATCCCCATCCCGCTGATCGCGCCGATCATCGGGCCTGCGGAGCCAGCGTCGATCACGGCGGGGTCGAGCCCGCCGGTGATGTCGTTCTCGGCGGTGAGCATCCCGAGCTGTCCGCCGACCACAACCTCGCCGCTGAACGGCCCGGCGGCCAGTTCCCGCCCGATCCACGGGATGCCCGCCTCAGGTGCCAGCATCTCGATGCCCGCCATGGCCATCACCGTCGGGATCGAACCCCTGGTCGCCATGCCGAGGCCGCCCCACGCCGTCCAGTCGACGGCTATCGCCCTGGTGTCAGGGCGGGTGGCGCGGAAGCTGGACATGATCTTGCACAGCAGGTCGTTGGCGGCGGCGTAGTCGGTCTGCCCCGCGTTGCCGAACCTGCCCGCCACCGAGCTGAACGCCACCACCGCGCCCAGTGGCATGTCCCCGGCCGCGTGCAGCAGGTTGAACAGGCCGTCGCTCTTGACGTCGAAGACCAGGTCGTACTCGCGCGGCTCCTTGTCCGCAATGGCGCGGCTGATGTCAAGCCCGGCGGCGTGCAGGAGCACGTCCACCCGCCCGTGCCGGTCGCGTATGCCGGCCATGACGTCCGCGACCGCGCCGGGTTCGGTCAGGTCGGCCGCGTGGTAGTAGGCCTTGCCGCCTGCGGCGTGTACTGCCTGGATGGCGATCAGGGCCGAGTGCAGCCGTTCGCAGCGGGCCAGTTCCCGCTCGATCAGCACCGGTGTCGGCCGGGTGCCGCTGGCGGCGAGACGGTCGGCGATCGTCTTCTTCAGCCCATCCCGGTCGGCCGCGAACTGGATCAGGTCAGGGTCGGCCGGATCCGGCTCGGGTGTCAGGTCGATGAGGTGGAAGGTGCCGCCGCTGGCCTTGGCCAGGTCCGCGACGATGGCCGATACGATCGCCCCGGCCGCTCCGGTCACCGCGAACACCGTCTGGCTGCCGAGCGTCATTCCGCCGCTGCCGTCGCCGAACGGGACTTCCCGCAGGCCCACCGTCCAGCGGCGGCCGTCGGCCCGGCCGATCTCGACCGCTCCCGGGTCGCAGAGGGTCTCTTCGATCAGCGCGTCAGCGAGCGCGCCAGTCTGCTTGGTGTCCGGCTTCCTGATGGCCGGCTTCCTGGTCTCCGGGAAGTCGACCGCCTTGGCCAGCGCATCTGGCCGCTCGCGCCAGTACGCCTTGACGAAGCCGGTCACCGCGCCACCGAGGGGCGCCGTCGCTCCGTCGTTGTCGTATCCGTGGTAACCGCCCATCCGGGTCCCGGCCACCAGGAACGTGCCGCGCGGTCCGAGCTGGCCGGCCTGCTCGAGCCGCCGGACCACCGCGTACAGGTTCTTGACCCGGCGGCGCAGCGCCGCACGCCAGCCGGCCAGGTCGAGTTCGCTGAGGGCGGGTTCGGCGTCGAGGGCGGCCAGCCAGTACAGGCCCTGCACCGGGCCTTCGGCCAGCCAGCCCGCCAGCCGCGAGTCTAGATCGTCAGCCGGGCAGCCCGGCTCGATGACCAGGGCGCTGACGCCGAGCGAGCCGAGCCGCCTGGCAAGTGCCTTGCCGACGCCGCCCTCGTCGGCCATCACGATGACCCGGCTGGACTGGCCGAGCGTCACGGCGGTGGGCTTGCACCACTGCGCTGGTGGCCGCAGTACCGGCACGGGGATGCGGCGCGGCAGGCGCTGCGCCGCCGCTGGGTCACCAGCGAAGGCGGGCGCCGTCTTGAGCGGCGGCGCCGGCGCCGCTTCGGTCTGCATGCCGCCTGCCACGGGCTCGGCGGGCTCGGGCTCGACGAGCTCGGGCTCGGTTGCCACGGGCTCGGCTGGCACGGGCTCGGCTGGCACGGGCTCGGCTGCCACGGGCTCGCCTGCCACGGGCTCGGCGGGCACGTGGTCGCGGACGAAGCCGATCACGTGCGTGAGGGTGGGGAACTCGCGCAGCCTGAGGTTGTCCTGGCGGGGGATCGAGAACCGTTCCCTGACCGCCGCGAACACCTCGGCCTGCTTGACCGTGTCCACGCCCAGGTCGGCCTCGAGGTCCAGGTCGAGATCCAGCAGGTCACGCGGGTACCCGGTCAGCCCGGCCACGACATCGAGGACAGCCTCGGTGACCGGGTCAGGTGCCTGGGCCTCGGGCGTCCGCTCCACTGGGCCGGCGGCCGACGGCTGCGACGGCGCGGCGACCGCAGCCGCCGCCTCGCGTGCGGGTGCCGCCTGGGCGGCCGGCATGATCACCGGGGGCTGCCTGGTGGCGTCGTCCGCGACCCTGAGCCTGCGCTGTACGACCTCCAGCTGTGCGTCGTCGCGGCCGGTCATCTTGTCCAGCCACGAGTGCCATGCTCGCTCGTCCGCGATGCGGTAGGCGAAGCCCAGTTCGCTCGGCGCCTGGTGCAAGCCATCTGGCGGCTCGATCCAGTGCATCAGCGTCATCGAGACCTGTGAGCCGAATCCGGCGGCGAGGCGAAGCGCGTACTTGACCGGGTACGCGCCGCCGCGCGACAGGTTCAGCAGGCCAAGCTCCGGATCGGGCTCGCGGTAGTTCGGCACCGGCGGGACGATCCCCGTTTCCAGCGCCTTGACGGCGACGACTTCCTCGATCCCGGCGCCCATGGCATGCCCGGTGAAGCCCTTGGTGTTCGCGATGACCACCGAGTCGGCGGCCGGTCCGAACGCCGTCCGGAGCGCGCTGATCTCGGCCGATGCGCTACCGCCGCGGGCCGGCGTGTACGTCTCGTGCGAAACGAACATGGTCTGGTCAGCGATCCTCGCGCGGTCGACGCCCCGCCGCTCGGCCTGGCAGATGAGCTGCTCCATCACCTGCGAGATGTGCTCGACATCGAGGCGGGTTCCGTGGAAGGCACTGTTGGCGGTGACCGCCGCCAGGATTTCGCAGATCGGCCGGATGCCGCGCTCGCGCGCCGCGGCGGCGGACTCCACGACCAGGGCAGCGGCGCCTGAGCCGATGATCATTCCGTGCCTGCGCCGGTCGAAGGGCAGGGCCGCGTCCTCGACCACCGCGTCGGTGGCCGCCGCCCCACTGGCCAGGAAACCCGATCCGACCCAGGGCAGCAGGGTGTCCGAGGCGACGTCGTCCGCGGAAATCACGACGACGCGCCGGCAGCGTCCCGCCCTGATCCAGTCCTCGGCCACGCACAGTGCCTGGGAAGTGCTCGCGCAGGCCGCGTTTACCTGCGTGTTCGGACCGCGGGCGCCGATCAGCTCGGCGAACTGCGAGTGTCCCATGGACAGGACACGGAACAGGAAGCGGCGATCGAAGGTGAACGGCTCGGCCTGCAGCAGGTGCCGCAATTCGGCGGTGCGCCTGTCCACCTCGGCCACGGCCTGGTCCTGCGCGCTCATCCGGGCCCGGATGTCCTCGAGCACGCCGAGTTCGTGCCTGCGGGCGCGGTCCTCGTGGTAGTGGTTGAGGTCGGTCGCGAGAGACTCGTAACCGGGGAACGCGGACGCGAAGATCACTCCGGTGTCGTCGCGCATGTCGGCGGGCAGCCCCCAACGATCAGGCAGCCTGGTCCCGAGCGTCGTGGTGTGGTAGTGCCGCACCAGCGGGATGCCCGCGTCGCGCAGCGCGTCCACGCCGACGCCAATGGCCAGCCGGGTGCACTGGTCTAGCGCGGCATCCCGGTCGGCGTCGACGCCGAACTCCGCGGCGAGGTCGAAGCTCCCGTACCGGCCGGCCAGCTTGATGACGTCGCCCTCGCTCTCGATCGCCTCGAAGACCGGGTCGCCGGTCTCGCTCTTGACCAGCCGGGTGATGTGCTTGTCGACCATCTCACGCCGCACCTGGCGCGGGACGACATCGATGAACTGCTGGCCGGAAAGGATGCGCGCGACGTTCTCGTCGTCAAACACCCGCTCGGTGCCGGGCAGGCCAAGCGCGGCGCCGGTGATGACCACCGCTTCGGACAGCGTCGGCTCCGCGCCGTCCGGTGCGGCTGGCGGCGGCGTGACCGGCCGGACGGCGGCGACGCTGGCTGGCTGCGCGGGGTCGGCTGGCTGCGTGGCGCTGGCGAGGATAGCGCGGCCGCGGTCGATGAGATCGGCGACCAGGCGGCCGAGTTCGGCGTAGCGGTCTTCCGGCATAGCTGCTCCCGGTGAGGTAAGTGAGGTAACTGGAGCGTCGGCTGGCACCCGCACGGACGTCTGCTCACGAGCTGCCGCGGGCCGCGCCTGATAGCCAAGGCCCGCGGCGTACAGCCCGCAGAGCGCGACGTTGAACGACGGTACGTCGCCGTACTTGGGGTGGTTGGTGAACAGCGCGACAACGTCGTCGTGCGCCGAGCCGAGCACGTCCTCGGCGAACCCGGCTAGCGCCCGCTTCGGCCCGACCTCGACGAAGACCCGGGCACCGGCCTCGTACAGCGTGCCGAGGCCCTTGACGAACTGGACGGGCGAGGCCACCTGACGTGCCAGGATGTCCAGCATGTGGTCCTGCAGGCCGGGGCCGCTCGCGGGGTAGAACTCGCCGTCGACGTTGGCCACGACCGGCAACTGCGGAGCGCGCAGTGGCAGCCCGGCCAGGGTCTGCCGGAGCGGCTCGCTCACCGGTGCGACGATCGCCGTGTGGAACGCGTGGCTGACCGGGATGCGCGCGGCCGAGTACCCGGCCGCAGTGAACGCCTCGATGGCCCGCTCGACCGCCTCGGTCGCGCCGCCGATCACGGCCTGGTGCGTGCTGTTGATGTTGGCGACGACCACGTAGCCGTCGACGGACGCGACGATCCGCTCGATGTCGGCCAGCGGGGCCATCACGGCCGCCATCGCCCCGTGATCGGGCACGTTGAGGCTTGCCATCCCCCGGCCGCGGGCGCTGACGGCCTCGAGCGCCGCCGCGAACGACAGGGCGCCCGCCGCGACCAGCGCACCGTACTCGCCGAGGCTGTGCCCCATCACCAGGTCGGGCTCGATGCCGTACGCGGCCAGCATGCGGGTGAGCGCGAGGTCGGCGGCGAGCACGGCCGGCTGGGTGATCTCGGTCTGGAGCAACTGCCCCTCGGCCCGCGCCACCGCCGCCGGGTCGTCGCCGTCGACGAAGATGTAGGAAGTCAGCGGCTTGCCGAGCAGGGGCGTCATGATCTCGTCGGCCTCGGCGAACGTCTGCGCCACGATGGGCTCGTTGTCCCGGAGCTCGCGGAGCATGTTGACGTACTGCGACCCCTGGCCCGTGTACAGGAACGCGGTCTTGGGCGCAGGGCCATGGCCGATGAACACACCGCGCGAGCGCAGCATCTTGCGCAGCTCAGGGGCACCCCCGGTCAGCGCCTGGACGGCCTTGCCCGCCTTATCCGCCAGCTCGGCGGCCGCACCGTAGTCGATGGCGACCCGTACCGGAGCGGCGGCAAGCGCCGGGTCGGGAGGCGCCAGGGCCGGAGCCCGGCCGGCCGCCGCCTCATCCCGTATCCGGGCGAGCTGAGCGGCCACGTCAGGTTCGCTGTCGCCGCCGACCACGAGAGCACCGCGCAGCGGCTTCCTCGCGCATGCGGCGATGCGCGCACGGTCTTGAACGCTACCCGGCCCGGGAGAGTCATGGCGTGCGGGTCCGGCGGAGAGCCGCCCTCGTTCGGGATATTGATCCTGGGCTTCTTGGGTGGGTGAGGCTAGCGGGTCAGGTTCCGCCGTCTTCACATCGGCGCCAGCGAACCTCCGCGGGTTCCCGCTCTCGTACCTGCCAGGGATGTACTCCTCGACCGCCGCGTGGAAGTTGGTGCCGCCGAACCCGAAGGCGCTGACACCAGCCCGGCGCACACCGCCGGGCGGCTCCGGCCACTCCCGCAGCTCGCCGTTCACCCGGAACGCAGAGCTGGCCCAGTCGACGTTCGGGTTCGGCTCCCGGAAGTTCAGGCTTGGCGGAAGTACCTTCTCATGCAAGGCCATGACCTGCTTGAACAAGCCAGCGGCGCCCGCCGCCCCCTTCAGGTGGCCGATGTTCGACTTCACCGAGCCGAGCGCGATCGAGCCCGGCGCCAGTTCGCCCGCCGGGAAGACGTAGCCGAGGCTCTCCAGTTCGGCGGCGTCACCGACCCGGGTCGACGTGCCGTGCGCCTCGACACAGGAGACAGTGCCCGGGTCCACGCCCGCGTTGCGCCAGGCCCGCGCGATGGCCAGCCGCTGCCCGGCCGGATTCGGTGCGGTGATCCCCTTGCCCTTGCCGTCGCTTGCCCCGCCGACGCCGAGCAGCACCGCGTAGATCCGGTCACCGTCACGCTCGGCGTCGGCCAGCCGCTTGAGCACGAACAGGGCCGCTCCCTCGCCCATCACGAACCCGTCGGCGCCGGCGTCGAACGGCCGGGTCCCGGTGGCGGAGAGCGCCCCGATCTTGCAGAACTTGACGAAGGTCGAGGCCCCCATGTTCCGGTCTACCCCGCCGGCGACGGCCGCGTCGTACTGCCCGGCCGCCAGGCCCTCGGCGGCCGCGCTGAGCCCGGCTAGCCCGGACGCGCAGGCGGCGTCGGTGGTGAAGCTCGGGCCACGGAAGTTGAACAGGTTCGCTATCCGCCCGGCGGTGATGTTCGCCAGCTCGCCCGGCATCGTGTCCTCGGTGATGTCGGGGGACAGGCTCAGGAACGACTGGCTCGTCTCGGCCATGATCGCGGTCCTGGTGCTTGCGGGCAGCGACGAGAACGCGGCCGACCGGGCAAGCTGGCGGGTGAACTCGGGCAACTGAACCCGCAGCACCGACGCGTAGTGCTTCTCGCCGCCCATCGCGTTGCCGATGATCACGGCGACGCGCTCGGGATCGACGTTCCAGCCGGGCCACCCCGCGTCGATCAGGGCCTCGCGCGCCGCGGCCACCGCCCACTTCTGGGTGTCATCCATCTGGTCGCTGACCTTGGGCGGCAGCGGCAAGCGCCAGCCGATCGGATCCCAGGGGAATTCACGGACCCATCCCCCGATCCGTGAGTAGGTCTTGTCCGGAGCACGCGGGTCCTGGTCGTAGTAGAGGTCCGGGTCCCAGCGGTCCTTCGGGACGTCGGTGATGCTGTAGCGCCCGCCGGTTATGTTGGCCCAGAAGTCCGCCGCCGTCGGCGCCTCCGGCATGATCGCGCCCATGCCCACGATGGCGATGGGCTGGTGTCCCGGCCCGCCCGGCCGGGCGGCGTCCTGCGGAGTCGTGGTCATTTCATCAGGTCCTTCACGTCAGAGCGCCCGTACAGGGCATCGGCAACCCGGTCCATGTCGCCTATCAGCCCTTCTTGCACCGCGAACGCGGCGTCGAGCCAGCGGCCGCCCGGCAGCGGGCCGCCGCCGACGGCCCGTGCGCCGGCGGCTCCGGTCACCCAGCGCAGCCCGTCGCACGCCACCTTCTGTGCGGCGTCGCGGGCGAACACCCGGCTCATGGCGGCAAGCGCGCTGCCGTCGAACCGGTGGCTGGCCTTCGCCGGCAGCTCGCCGTCGAGCGCCGCAGCGACACGGCCGGCGAAGCAGCCGGCGCCTTCGGCCGCGGCGATCAGTTCGCCGAGGCGCAGCAGCACATGCTGGTTCCTGGTAAGGCGGCCAGCGCGGCAGGCTTCGAGCACGCCCGCCAGTGCCTCGCAGGCCACGGCCGCGGTGCCGGCGCCGACATCGGGGTGCCTTGTGTCGAGGGCGCGAAGCCCCGCCGCGCTCTCCAGGTAGTAACGGCCGGCCGTCTTCAGGTGCTGCTGCCACCGGTCGCGGGCGATCGTCATCTCCATGATCTCGGAGGTGCCTTCGTAGATCGTGGTGATGCGGACGTCCCGCCTGATCTTCTCCACCAGGTACTCGCGGGTGTACCCGTACCCGCCGTGCGCTTGGATCGCGGCGTCGGCGGCGAGGTTCCCCGCCTCGGTAGCCAGGTATTTCGCGATCGCGCCTTCGGTATTGAGCGCCCCGTCCGCGCCCTCGCCCGTGTCGATGCGCGCGGCGACGAACTCGATGAACGCCCGGGCGGCTTCCAGCCGGACGGCGTGCGGGACGATGAGTTTGTGGGTGTAGCCCTGCTTCTCCGATAGCGGCGTGCCGCCCTGGATCCGCGTGGTGGAGTACGTGATGGCGCGGTCAAGCGCGGACCATCCCGCGCCGAGGCCGAACGCCGCGACCATCAGCCTCGTGTAGCCGAACACCTTCTGGGCCTGGATGAGGCCCTGCCCCTCCACGCCGCCGACGAGGTTGCCTACGGGCACGAAAGCGTCATCAAGGAACAGGGCGGCGGTGTTGGACAGCCGGATCCCGTGCTTGTCCTCGGGACGGTTCTGGGTGAACCCCTCGGTGCCACGGTCAAGGACGAACCAGGACGGCCCGCCAGGGGCACTGGCCAGGATCGTGTACTTGTCGGCGATGCCGCCGTTGCTGATCCACTGCTTACGGCCGTTCAGCCGGTATCCGGAGACCGTCCCGCCGGCCAGCACGGGAGTCGCGGTTGTCTTCAGCGCGGCGAGGTCGCTGCCCGCGTCGGGCTCCGTCGCACCGTAGGCGTACAGGATGCCGCGTTCGGCGATCTCGCTGAGCCACTGGCTCTTCTGCTCTGGCGTGGCACCGACAAATATCGGGTCGCTGCCCAGGAACGTGGCGAGCACGCTGGTGGCGATCCCAACGTCGAGGCCGGCCATCTGCTCGCAGACCCGGTAGACGTCGATCGCCCCGCCGCCCATCCCGCCGTATTCCTCGGGGATGAACAGCAACTGGATGCCTAGCTGGTCGCCGCACATGGCCCGGACCATGTCAACGGGGCACTCATCGTCGCGGTCGAGCTGGAGAAGCCGTTCGTCGGGGAGGGCGTCGCGGACGAAGTCCCTGACGGTCTCCAGCATCATGGCGAGCGTCTCGGTGTCGAGGCCTGCCCCTGCCGCGAGGGCATCTTGGCTGGCTAGCGGCATCATCGAACTACTCATTCCGCACCCTCTCCCATGGAGAGTTCGCCGTGTTCTTCTGTCTCCTTCGACCGTTAGGTAACGGCCGGGTTGCTTGGTAGAGCCGAAGGTCCTCCGTGCCATGACATCGGCTAGCTACTGGGCGGTAAGCACCCGGTTCAGGCCGATTTGGGCATGAGACAGGACCAATGGCCATTGACTGGCCGGGCGGTCGGCCTCAACGCTTAACGGGTCGGGGCGGAACACCACTGACGGCACGCCAAGCCGCAAGACGCCAGCCGGTCTCTTGCGAAATTCGTCAGAGGGGAAGCATCATGACGAACCTCGCCACCACACTCGTCAACACCTCGCGTTGCTATCCGGACCGGACCGCGGTGCGCTCGGACGAACGCGCGCTGCGCTACCGCGACCTGGACGAGCTCAGCGCCCGGGTCACCTGCTGGCTGCTCGGCCGCGGGATCACGGCCGGCGACCGCGTCGCCTTGATGGCACCGAACACACCCGAGTTCGCCGAGCTCTATTACGGCATCCTCCGGGCCGGGGCCGTCGTGGTCCCGATGAATCCGCTGTTCAAGGCCCGTGAGGTGGGCTACCACCTGTCCGACTCGGGCGCCGCCCTCGCGCTCGCCTGGCATGGCGTAGCCGACCAGGCCGCCGCGGGCGCCAAAGACGCGGGCACGGAGCTCGTGGTCATCGAGCCCGAGGGCCTCGCCGATACGCTCGCCCGCTGCGACCCGGCCCCGGCGGTCGCGGACCGGGCAGCCGCCGACACCGCCGTGATCCTGTACACGTCGGGTACCACCGGGCAGCCGAAGGGCGCCGAGCTGACCCACGCCAACCTGCTCAGCAACATCGAGGTCACCAGGACCACGCTGCTGAACCTGCGACCGGAAGACGTGGTGATGGGAGCGCTGCCGCTCTTCCATTCCTTCGGCCAGACGGTCGGGATGGGGTGCGCCGTCGCCACTGGCGCGTGCCTGACCCTGCTGCCCAGGTTCGACCCTGGCCGTGCGCTCGAGATCATCAAGCAGGACCAGGTGACCGTGCTACCCGGTGTCCCGACGATGTACGCCGCCCTCTTGCACGGCGCGAGCGGCAGCGCCGAGGACGCGGCCAGCCTGCGGCTGTGCGTGTCCGGCGGCTCGGCCATGCCGGTCGAGCTGATGCGCGCGTTCGAGAAGCACTTCGGCTGCATGGTCCTTGAGGGCTACGGGCTTTCTGAGACATCGCCGGTGGCGTCCTTCAACCATCCGGACCGGGAACGCAAGCCCGGCACGATCGGGCAGCCCATCGCCGGCGTCGAGATGCGGGTGCAGAGCGAAGGGGGCGACCCGCTGCCGCCCGGTGAGATCGGGGAGATCGCGATCCGCGGCAATAACGTGATGAAGGGGTACTGGCGGCGGCCGCAGGACACCGCGGAAGCGATGGCGGGCGGCTGGTTCCGGACGGGGGACCTCGGCCGGGTGGATCAGGAAGGCTACTTCTCGATCGTGGACCGCAAGAAGGACATGATCATCCGGGGCGGTCTCAACGTCTACCCGCGTGAGGTCGAGGAAGTGCTCTACGAGCACCCGGCGGTCGCGGAGGCCGCGGTCATCGGCGTGCCCGACGAGATGCTCGGCGAGGAAGTCGCGGCGGTGGTGACGCTCAAGCCGGGCGCGTCAGCCGACCCTGGCCAACTGCGTGAGCACGTCAAGAGCCAGCTCGCCGCGTACAAGTACCCGCGTCACGTGTGGATCGTGGACGTACTGCCGTACGGCGGCAGCGGCAAGATCCTCAAGCGGGCCATCGTGGTCCCGCCGCTGCCGTTATCCGGCCTCGGTGCGCCCCTGTGGATCGAGCACCTGGGCCAGGTGGTCGCTCAGGGCTTCTTGGACGTGCTGGGACATGGCCTGGGCGAGCATCGCGTCAAGCACGATCTGGGCCAGCGGCCGCAGCCGCCGGATGATGGCCGCCACCTCGGCGATGTCCTTACCCTGTAGCCTGCCGTCCCCCAGGTGGGCGGCGACCACGTGCGCCGCCACGGTGGCGGCCATGTCGCGCGCGGTCGCGTCCACGTGCACGCGGAGCCGTTCGGCCAAGTCGAGCACGGCAGGCAGCGTCATGCCCGCCGCCACCATCTCGGCACCCGCGCTCAGCAGCCTGGGGCTGGGCACCCGGTAGTGCTCGCCGTCCGGCTCCAATATGCCCAGAGCCACGGCCCTGGCCCGGTTCTCCTCGGTGTCTTCTTCGGCGAAAGTCTCCCGCAACTGCTCAGCGGTCAGGTGGCCGGGAATTTCGTCGGACCACGGGTGGCCAACGGCCGACTCGAGGTCGAGCACCTCGGCAAGGTTGCCGCCGCGTTCCCAGACAGCCAGCATTTCACCGATGTTGGCGAACGTGAAGCCGCGTTTGAGCAGCTGGCCGATGAGCCGCAAGCGGGCCAGGTGCGCATCCGTGTAAATGCCCACCCGCCCGTCGCGGCGGGGCGGGGCAAGCAGCCCGCGATCCTGGTAGACGCGGACGTTGCGGACGGTGGTCTGCGCCAGCCGTGCCAGCTCGTCGATGCGGTACTCGTCCATGCTCTCCTAGCTGCATCTCTTCGTCACTGCGGGCGAGCTGTCAAACGTTACCCCGTTGTATTGAGACAATGATCATTGTAACGTTGGCCTTTGCCTGGACGGCTACCGGATCTAACGTAGTGAAAGGTGAGCGCTGTGCCTCGTGAGACCCTCCGCAGCCTCGCCGCGCGTTCGGCCTACGCCGGGCGCGCGGTGATCGTCACGGGCGCCGCGGGCGCGTTCGGCTCGGCGACGCTCCGCGTGCTTCGTTTCCTTGGCGCCGATGCGATCGGCATCGACCGCGTGCCGGGAGCGGGGGTCGTGACCTGCGATGTCACGGACGACGAGCAGGTCCGCGCGGCGGTCACCGAGGCGGTGGCGCGGCTGGGCCGCCTGGACACGCTCATCCACTATGCCGGCGTGGGACCAGTGACGGACGTCGGGCAGTCGCCGGACGCGGAGGTCAGGGAGGCCCTGGAGGTCAACCTGCTCGGCACCTGGCGGGTAACGGCCGCCGCCCTGCCCGCCCTGCTCGACGCCCGTGGCCGGGTCATTGTCACCGCTTCCTTGCTGGCAGGCGTGACCATGCCGTTCAGTGCCGCCTACACGGTCTCCAAGCGAGCCCTGACCGCCTACGCGGACGTGCTTCGCATGGAGTACGGCACCCACCTTGGCGTGACGACCGTCTACCCTGGGTACGTCGACACGGCTATCCATGACCGCTCGCGCGCCGCGAGAGTGGCGCTCGAGGGGCTAGTGCCAGCCGAAAGCGTCCGTGACACGGTACTCACCGTCGTGCGGGCCGGCGCTGAGCGCAGCGCGCCACGCGACGTAGCGTCAACCCGGGCAGGCATGGCTGCGTTGCGGCTTGCCAGGCACGCGCCCGGTCTCCTCGACCGCGGGTTGGCGGCGCGCCTGCGCCACCTGGTCCGGACGCAGGAGTTCGAAGGCGCCGACCTAGCCGTCGGCCTGCGCCAGCGGCACAGCCTGATGCCAACCCGCCTGGCAGGGTCCGCGGGCGGGGCGCCGCGGATATGCGAGCAGTGAATGCCTGACGCTACGGTCGCGATCATAGGTTCCGGGTTCGGCGGCATCGGAATGGCCGTGTCACTCATGCGCGCCGGCATCACTGACGTGGTGCTGCTTGAACGGGCTGCCGACCTCGGCGGAACCTGGCGGGACAACTCCTACCCCGGAGCCGCCTGCGACGTACCGTCACATCTGTACAGCTTCTCGTTCGCGCCCAACCCCGACTGGAGCCGCAGCTTCTCCCCCCAGCCCGAGATCTGGAAATACCTGCGCCGGGTGGCCGCCGAGGAGAGGGTCACCGGAAAGGTCCGGTTCGGCGAGGAGGTCACCAGCGCCCGCTGGGACCCGGCTGCTCGCCTGTGGCGCGTCGAGACCACCAGGAGCACGCTAACGGCGCGGTTCCTGGTATCCGCGGCGGGACCGCTGAGCGACCCGATGATCCCCGACCTCCCGGGGCTCGACACCTTCGCGGGCACCGTGTTCCACTCCGCGACCTGGGATCATGACTACGATCTGACCGGCAGGAACGTGGCGGTCATTGGCACAGGCGCCTCGGCGATCCAGTTCGTGCCGCGGATACAGCCGCTGGTGGGCCAGCTCACCGTCTTCCAGCGCACTCCCGCGTGGATCATGCCACGCCACGACCGTCAGATCTCCCGATTGGAGCGCTGGCTGTTCCGGCATCTGCCGCCGACACAGCAGATCGCCCGCGCGGCCATCTACTGCGGGCGGGAGGCCTACGCACTCGGCTTCGTCAAGAATCCGGCCATCTTGCATACGGCGGAGGCCATGGCCCTGCGCCACCTGCAGCGCCAAGTCGCCGATCCGGACCTGCTGGCCAGGCTCACCCCGTCCTACCGGATGGGCTGCAAGCGGATCCTCCTCTCCAACGACTACTATCCGACCCTTACCCAGCCGAACGTCTCCCTGGTCACCGAGGGCATCAAAGAGATCCGCGAGAAGTCGGTGCTGACCAGTGATGGCATCGCGCACCACGTCGACACGCTCATCTTCGGCACCGGCTTCCACGTCACCGACTTCCCGCTCGCACGCCGGATCTTCGGCCCCGACGGCGTCAGCCTGGCGAGTCGCTGGTCCGCCACGCCCGCGCAGACCGCGTTTCGCGGCACGACAACGGTCGGCTTCCCGAACCTGTTCGTGCTAACCGGCCCGAACACCGGACTTGGTCACACCTCACAGGTCTTCATGATCGAGGCGCAAATCCGGTACGTCCGCGGCGCGCTCATCCACGCCCGGCGGCTCGAGGCCGACCGCATCGAGGTGCGCCCCGAGGCTCAGGCGGCCTACGACCGGATGGTGCAGCGGAAAATGCGCAAGACAGTGTGGGTCACCGGCGGCTGCAAGAGCTGGTACCTGGACGCCGAGGGCCGCAACGTCACCCTCTGGCCAGACTTCACCTGGATCTACGCCTGGCAGGCGCGACGGTTCGACCCGTCCAATTACGACCTTGCCACGTCGCTTACTTCCGGTACTGGCGCAGAGTATCCCGCAACGTCTCGAGCGCGGTGAACTTCGGGACCCAGCCGAGTTCCTCTTTCGCCCGGGTGGTGTCCATGATCGCCGGATGGCTGGCCGCCTCAACCCACTGCGCGACGGGCGGGAGGAAAGGCAACGTTGCGAGGGCCCGGGCCGCGGCCTGAGTCAGGCGAGGCGGGACAGGGAACGACCGGACGCCCAGCTCGCGAGCGACAGTGCTGGCGGTGACGATCCCGTCGGCCGCGATGTTGTAGGTGCCCGGCGGGCCAGCAGCGACAACACACTGCAACAGCGCCTGCCCCACGTCCGCTTCGTCCACGAGTTGCACCGGCAGTTCCGGAACCGGCACAGGGAACGGCATCCGTCCGGCCCACCCGACTGAACCGCGGGCCAGTCTTCCCATGAGGCCGCTTGGCAGGCTCTTCGCACCGACGGCATGTGGCCCAAGCACGATGGACGGACGCAGCAGGTACAGGGCGGGTCCGTCAGTCGTCGTCGTGGCCCTGTCCTGCAGCAGGTGTTCAAGCCTGGCCTTCTCCTGGGCATAGAACAGCCGGGCCGCGGGGCGTGTCGGCCAGTCCTCGGTCATCCCGATGGGGTTGTCCCGGTGGAAGCCGTAAGCGGCCACCGAGGACGCGAAGACGAACCGGCGCGCGCCCATCGCCGCGGCGGCGTCGAAGGCGTTGAGCGTGCCGCCGATGTTGACTGACTCTATAGTCTCACCGGGCACGGCGCCGGTCACCTGGAACGCCAGGTGCACTACGACGTCAGCATGACGAAACGCCTCGCGCAGCATCTCAGCGTCGCGGACGTCGCCGCGCAGGTACTTCGTCTTCATCCAGCCGTGCGCTGCGGGATCGAACGGGTGCCGTGCGACGCCTGTCACGTGCGCCACCCGGGCGTCGGCCTCGAGTAGGGGCATAAGGCCGAGGCCCAGGGTGCCGGTCAGGCCAGTCACGGCAACCGTCAGATTCGTCCGTGCCTCCGTTGCCACCAGCCATCCCCTCCCCGAGTCTGCAGTTTCGCAAAGGATACGGCGGCGGGTGCTGCGCGATCCGGGTCGGAAGTCCCTGATTTCCGGGACGAGCGCCCAGTTCGGGTGATGCTCCTCGCGGCTTACGCTGTTCGGGAGCGGGCGCCCGGTGTTGTCAACACGGTCAGGGTCGCGGCAGATGAAGTGAAGAGGGACATCATGGACAGGCTAAAGCCATTGGACGCCATGTTCATCGATGCGGAGGACGAGGACGAGAACACGTCGATGGCGATCGCGTCGATTGCCGTGTTCCAGGGTCCGGTGCCGTCCCATCAGGAGGTCATGGCGCTAGTCGAGGACCGGCTGCCATTCCTGTCCCGCTATCGCCAGAAGCTGCACACCGTACCGTTCCGCCTTGGGCGGCCGGTCTGGGTCGACGACCCTGACTTCGATCTCGGGTATCACATCCGGCGCACCGCCCTGCCAGAACCCGGAGAATACCGGCAGCTCGCCGACTTGATGGCGCGCGTGATGTCGCGCCGGCTCGACCGCGATCATCCGCTCTGGGAGTACTGGGTGGTGGAAGGTCTCGCCAGGGATCGCTGGGCACTGCTCTCCAAGGTGCACCACTGCATGATCGACGGGATTGGCGCCACTGACCTGTACCGCGTGCTCCTGGAGCAGCCGTCCGAGCCGGTGCAGCCGTCCGAGGACCCGCCGGCGGGCCAGCCGCCCTCGGCGATCTCGCTCGCCGCCCAGGCCGCCGCGGAAATGATGCAACTGCCTCTGCGGCAGGCCGGCGCGTTGCGCGCCGCTATGGCCGACCCCGGCCGCACCATGCAGCAGGCAGCCGGCGGGGCAAGGGCCGTCGCGAGGTTCGCGCCGTCTCTCTGGCCCGCCGTGCGGTCCTCGCTGAGCGGGGGCATCGGCCAGCAACGGCGGTATGCCTGGACCCAGACGTCCCTGGAAGATATCAAGACGATCAAACGCGAGTTCGGCGGGACGGTGAACGACGTCGTGCTCGCCGCGATCAGCGGCGGCTTCCGAGCGCTTCTGCTGGAACGGGGCGAAGAGCCCGAGCCGCACGAGGTTCCGTCGCTTGTTCCGGTTTCCGTCCGGGCTCCGGGGGACGAGAGGGGCTTCGGTAACCAGGTTTCTGCGACGGTGACAAATCTTCCCGTGCACATCGCCGACCCGCTGGAACGGCTCGCCGCCGTCCGGACCGAACAGGATTCGCTGAAGGCGAGCCACGAGGCGATGATCGGCCAGGCGCTATTCGCCCTAGGGCGATACAGCGTGTACCCGCTGACGTCCTGGCTGGTGAGAAAGGCATTCTGGCTGCCGCAGCGGGAAATCGTCACGGTCACCACCAACGTGCCTGGCCCCCGTCAGCCGCTCTACTGGATGGGACGCCGGCTTGAGGAGATCATCCCTTACGTTCCCATCGCGAGCACGGTCCGCATCAGCATCTCGATCTTCAGCTACGACGGCAATGTTACGTTCGGTATCACCGGCGACTATGCGGCGAATCCGGACCTGGACGTGCTGGCCCGGGGCATTGATCACGGCATATCCGAGTTGCTGCTAGCGGCCAGGCAGCACGCGGCCTTGGCGGCAAGCTGAGGTCGTCCCGGCTAGCTCGCGAGGCGCTGCGGCTGGGCTTCTGCCCACGCGCTGTCTAGGAACCCGGCTATTTCTGCGGTCAGCCGGGCAGGGCGCACCCACAGCTCGGCGAATGTGCGGGTGCGGATGAGCCGCGCGTCGGGAAGCTGGCGCGCGAGCCTCTTCGCGTCGGCGAACGCGTGGATGAGGTCGATTCCGTGCCCGAGTATGAGTGCCGGCGCGGTGATGGCGTTTCGCTGTTCGACGGTCGGTGCGATGGGTCCCATCAGCACGCCACGCAGGATGGCGGAGATTTCCTCTGGGTCCGATCCGATGGTACCGATCAGTGAGTCGAGCGGGCCGATACCCGACGAGGGCAGCCGGGAGACAACCCGGGAGATCAGCCGCAACGGGTGCTGAGCGTAGCGCGCGTGCAGCATGAGCGGGACGAAGGTGAGCGCGGCCGCAGGGGCGGCGGTCTCGAGTACCGGCATCTCCAGGACCAGGCCGCGAACCCTCTCGGGTGCCTGCGTGGCAGTGATCAGGCTTACGTTGGTCCCTAGCGAAATCCCGCCGAGTACCGCCTGATCCACGCCGAGCTCGTCAAGCAGGGCAACCACATGCCGGGCGTAAAGGTCCATGCGGTGAGCGCTGGGTTGCACGGGCTTGTCGCTCTGGCCGTGCCCGAGCAGGTCGAGCAGGACGACGCGGTTGCCCCTGGCAGCCAGCGCCCGGGCAAGGCCGCGGCTCAGCTTGCTGTCGAAGAGGATCGGGTTCAGCCAAACGAGTACCCGGTCCCCTGTGCCGTAGACCTCGTAATGCAGCCGGTACTGGCCGACGGTGAGCGTATGCGCCACGCGCAGCACCGGCACCGGCCGCGTCTCGTCCCTCGCTGGCCGGGGCCGAAGGGCCTTTATTGAAGACATACGTCCCTAGACAGCACTCGTTGTAAGACACACCTTTAGTTATGAGGATAGCGCCATGTCAGGGGCGGTAGAAGGCCGATCATGCGGAGACCTCGATGGGCGAGACCGGGAACGAGCAACAAGGACACTGGCTGACTCTTGAGTCGGCTGCGTCGGGTGGTCCCTGGGGGTGCCGCATCGACAGCGTAGGCGTGAAGCTACCCGCCAAGCGCCTGACCAGCAAAGATCTGATGAGCAAGACCAGCCACAAGACACACATCCAGCTCGAGCGACTCACCGGCATTCACGAACGCCATGTCGTCGGCCCTGGCGAGAACTCACTCACCCTGGCCACCGGGGCGGCGCGCGACTGCCTGTCTCACTCCCGGCATCAGGCGTCCGATATCGAGATGCTGATCAGCACCAGCATCACGCGCTCCAAGGGCGAGTTCGCACAATCTTTCGAGCCTTCGCTAAGCCTGGCCATCAAGCAGGCGATCGGTGCCACGCAGGCGGTTAACTTCGACATCTCGAATGCATGCGCAGGCATGCTGACCGGGGTATTCCTCCTTCAGGACTTCGTCGCACGCGGTGAGATCAGCTGCGGCATGGTGGTGTCTGGCGAGTACATCTCGCATCTGAGCTGGAACGCGGCCCGCCAGATCCGCTCTCTGTTCAGTAAGCAGCTCGCGTCGTTGACGCTCGGCGACGCAGGCGCCGCGGTGATCGTGGAGCGGGCACCCAGCGGTACCGGCATCGACGTCATCGGCTTCACCACCCTCGCGGAACACAGCCGCCTGTGCCTTGCCTTCCCCAGCACTCAGGGGCCAGGAGCGCAGATGTACACCAGGTCAAGGAAGCTGCAACGGGTGGCGGTCGACGACATGGCGCCGCTCGTCGCCGAGGCGATCGGCGAGGCCGGGATTTCCCTGGCCGACATCGACTACCTGATTCCCCATCAAACCTCGGCCCGGGCCATCCGGGCGGGCACCAGGGAATTCGCCCAGCGGCTCGGCGCCAAACCGAAGCACATGGTCATAAACCTTGAGGAGTACGGCAACACGTCATCGACGACGCTCTTCCTGGCGCTGCACAAGTACCTGGAGGAACAGCGGATCCAGAAGGGCGACCGGGTGATGCTGCTCGCGCTCGCCTCTGGCATCGAGATCGGCATGGCGATCTTCACGATCGACAGTCTGGTGGACGGCTATGGGCACACACATTGAGGCCGTCTGGGCGCAGGTCGGCAACGGACGACGAAAGGCAACCGCGCGCCGTCTCGCCGACGCCGCTGCCCGCAGTTGCTTCGCGCTAGCCGGCTGCAAGCCCAGCGACATAGACATGCTGATCAACGTTGGCATGTACCGCGAAGACAACATGGGCGAGCCAGCGCTCGCCGCCCTGATACAGGAGGACATCGGGGCCAACCTGCGCCAGCCGCCGACCGGGGGGACCGGCACCTTCTCCTTCGACCTCCTCAACGGAGGCTGTGGCGCGATCACCGCCATTCAGGTCGAATCCGGCCTGCTTAAGTCAGGTGTCATCCGGCTCGGCGCCGTCGTGTCCAGCGACGTGCAGCCGCATCTCAGCAGTTCGCCAGGCGTGTCCCTGCGGCCATCCGGTGGCGCGGTTCTCCTCGACTGGCGCGAGGACTTCGCCGGGTTCACCGACTTTGCCGCGGAGACGTTTCCTGAGTACCAAGACCTGTTCACCAGCGGACTGGTATGGCAGGAACGGCACGGGGTCCGCGTTCTGCGGCAGGACGCCGGGCACAACGGGATGGTCGTCACCGTACAACCGGGGTACCATGCCCGCCTGGCCGACTGCGCCGAGGAGGCGACCCGCCGCTTCCTGCGCCGTCTTGGCCTGGGTGTCGCGGACATCGACCTGCTGATCCCCGCCCCCTCTGCCCCGGAATTCCTTGACCCGTTGCTTGCGCGACTCGGCATCCCGGGCGACCGGGTCGCCTACACTCCGGAGGACCTGGAGGGTACCTATACCACCGGGCCCATCGCCGCCCTGCAGGCGGCCGTCAAGTCGGGCCGGCTGGACGAGGCGCGCAGCACCCTGTTCCTCGCTGCCGGGCCAGGGATCACGGTCGCCCTCGCCCTGTACCGCCAGACGGCGGCTTGAGCGGGAGAGGCGATATGAGCAGCACCGCGCGGATCGGGGTCGTATCCGGTCGGCCGCCGCGCCGCGGAACCCCGGGGGCGCCGGTGCCCCCGGACCTTCCGCCAGGCCAGGTGATCAACTTGCCGGGCCGCGGCGAGGTGTTCGTCCGCGACTCCGGCGGCACGTCCGAGAGCCCCGCGGTGCTCCTGTTGCACGGGTGGACAGCCAGTGCGGACATCAATTTCTTCACCGTCTACGCCAGCCTGGCGGAGTCCTACCGGGTAATCGCGCTTGACCAGCGCGGCCATGGCCGTGGCATGCGGTCGATGGAGCCGTTCAGCCTCGAGGACTGCGCCGACGACGCCGCCGCGCTCTTGGACCAACTCGGCGTCGGCCGCGCCATCGTGGTCGGGTACTCGATGGGCGGCCCGGTCGGACTGCTGCTTGCGCGGCAGCACCCAGGGCGGGTGGCGGCTCTCGTCTTGCAGGCCACCGCGCTCGAGTGGCGCCATAACGTCCACGAGAGGGCGGTGTGGCGCCTGCTCCCCGCGCTCGATGTTGGCCTGCGGCTCGGCGCCGGCGCAGGCTTCGTCGCGTGGGTCATCCGCGTGGCAGCCCGTGAGGCTCCCGAACTTGGCGACTACCGGCCCTGGCTGGCCGCGGAGTTCCAGCGCGCGACGGCGCACGACCTAGTGGCCGCGGGACGCGCGCTCAGTCGATATGACGCCCGCCCGTGGGCGGGGCAGCTGGACATCCCCGCAGTGGTGCTCGTCACCACCAGGGACAGCCTGGTCCGGGCGGCTAAGCAGCGCGAGCTGGCGAAGGTGCTGCGCGCCAGCCTGCTCGAGATCGACGCGGATCACGACCTGCCGCTTGCGGGCGGCGGCGAATACGCGCGCCTGACCCGGCTGTCGGTCGACAAGCTGGCGGCGGCAAGCTGTTTCGCGCCGCCCGTGACGGCCGGACATCGACGGCGGCTCTTCGGTCGCGGCAGGGAGCGAAATGACTAGGTATGACGTTTCTAACGAGGCGATCATCGCGGCGACGCCGGCCGAAATTGTTGACGCCTTCCTGGAGGAGGCGGCTGGCCGCAGCCAGTGGTGGCAGCCCTTTGTGCGGATGAGCCGGCGCGGGGCCAGGCCCCTCCCCGAGATCGGGGCAGCGGTGGACATCGCCGTCACAGGCGGGGGCCGGCTAGACCAGCGATGGTTGACCACGCGGTTTTCCGAACGGGTGACCGCTTTCGATCCGGACCGGCGGCTCGTCCTGGAGGTTTTCGACGGTGACTTCCGCGGCACCGAGGAATGGACGCTGGAGCCGGTCGACGCCGAGCACACGCGGATCGCGACGCGCTGGAGGACCGACCCGCAGGGCGCGGTGCGGCTGGCGGCCAGGTTCGTCGACGTACCCGGCAGCTACTCAAAGGTTATGCACGAGGGGTTCTGCGCGATCGAGCGCTTTGCCGCTAGGAGAAGGGCCGAGTCCCAGGCGTAGACCACGCGTCGCACTAGGCATACAAAGATGCGATCTGAGCCGCGTACTGCTCCATGATGATGCCGCGGCGCACCTTGAACGTCGGCGTTAGCTGTCCAGCCGCCTCGGTGAGATCGCTGTCGAGTATGGCGAACTTCTTGATCGCCTCAGCCTGCGACACGGCCTTGTTGGCCTCATCGACGGCGGCCTGGATCTCCGCCCGCAGGGCGGGGTCGTCACGAAGTTCGGCGATGGTCGCCGCTTCCGGCCTGCCGTTGTCTGCCTTCCACTGGGCGACCGACTCCGGGTCCGCGGCCACCAGCGCTGCGATGAAAGGCTTCGCGTCCCCCACGACCAGGCACTGACTGACCAGCCAGTGGGCGCGCAGCCGGTCTTCGAGCACAGCGGGCGCGACGTTCTTGCCGGCCGCGGTGATGATGAGGTCCTTCTTACGCCCGGTAATCGTCAGGAATCCCTCGTCGTCCAGGGCGCCGATGTCGCCGGTGTGCAGCCAGCCGTCGGCGTCGATCATCGCCTTGGTGGCGGTCTCGTTGTTCCAGTAGCCCTGGAAGACCATGTGGCCTTTGATGAGGACCTCGCCACCCGCCGCGATCCTGATCGTGGCGCCGGGGATTGGCCGGCCCACTGTGCCGGCCTTCTGCGCATCGAGCGTGTTCGTGCTGGCCGCGGGGCTGGTCTCGGTCAGGCCGTAACCCTCGAGGACGGTGATGCCGCAGCCGCGATAGAAGTGCCCGAGGCGGGTACCGAGCGGGGCGGCCGCGCTCCACGCGTACTGCACCCTGCCGCCGAGCGCCGCGCGCAGTTTGCCGTAGACGAGCCGGTCGAACAGGAGGTGCCTCAAGCGGAGCACTGGACCGGGACCGCCGGCATCCAGCGCCTGGCTGTACCCGATGGCAGTTGCCTCCGCGTTCGCGAAGATCTTGCCGTGCCCTTCGGCAGTGGCTCGGCGCCTGGCGCTGTCGTAAGCCTTCTCCCACACCCGCGGCACGGACAGGACCGCAGTGGGCCGGAATGCCGCCAGCTCGGCCACGGCATCGGCCATATCGGCCAACCCAAGGACGGTGCGCGAGTAGATGGCGCCGTACTGGATGAGCTGGGCATAGCTGTGTGCCAGGGGCAGGAACAGCAGGCTCGAGGCATGCTCGTTGAAGACCCTAGGAAAGCCATCGTTCTGCATGCAGTTACGGGCGTTGGCGACGATGTTGCCGTGGCTCAGCACGCAGCCCTTCGGACGGCCGGTCGTGCCAGAGGTGTAGACGATCTCGGCAGGGTCGTCCGCCCCGCGGGTTCGGCGACGTTCCTCGACTTGCTCCCGTGTGACACGGGCACCGCGCGTTGTGAGGTCAGCAAGCCCGCCGAGCCGGCTGCCGTCGATCTGCCACGCGTGGGCGAGTGCCGGGAGCTTGGCTTGCACCGCGGCGATCATCTCCGCGTGATCGTCGGTCTCGACGATGGCGGCGGTGGTGCCGGAGTCGCTCAGGATCCACTCGACCTGCTCAAGCGAGGAGGTGGGGTAGATCGGCACGATGACGCCGCCGGCGGTCAGGATCGCGTAGTCAAGGAGCGTCCACTCGAATCGCGTGCGCGACATCAGCGCCACCCTCATCCCCGGCTGGATGCCGACGGCGATGAGGCCAGCGGCGATGTCGCGTACCTCGGCGGCGAAATCGCGCCAGGTCACAGGTGCCCAGCTGCCGTTCGTCCGGCGCCTTAGGCCCACCTGGTCAGGCCAGTTCTCGGCATTCCAGAAGACATCATCGGTGATGTTGTCATCGGGCTTAATGACGTATGCCGCGGATACGGAAATTTCCTGCATTGCGACCGCCTCGCCTGCGAGAGCGCAGCCTTCTCTTCACCCAAGACTCACTGTGATGGAGCAGAGTGGCCAGGGCAGAAGGTCCTTAAAGTAGAGTCCCGCACGTCCCTGGAGATCCGCGGCCTCGCAGGGTAATGCTCACACCATGGGTATCGATTTCACGCCAGACCCGTCCCTGTACCCGTTCGAATCGCACTGGTTCAAGAGCCGCGCCGGCGAGATGCATTACGTGGACGAGGGCGCGGGGCCGCCGATCTTGTTCTGTCACGGCAACCCGACCTGGAGCTTCCTGTACCGGAAGGTCATCACGTTGCTGCGGGGAAGCTTCCGCTGCATCGCGGTTGACTACCTGGGGTTCGGTCTCTCCGAACGCCCCGAGGACTACGGTTATACGGCCGATGAGCACGTCCGCTGCGTCGGCGAACTGGTGGATCATCTGCAGCTCGACGGGTTCATCACGATGGGCCAGGACTGGGGCGGCCCGGTCAGCTTGGGTGTCGCCACCGAGCGCCCGGAGCGTATCCGCGGCGTCATCCTCGGCGATACATGGTTCTGGCCCGCCGACCTCAGGATGACGGCGTTCTGCAAGGTGGCGTCCACGTCATGGATGCGGCGCCAGATCTTGGAGAAGAACATCTTCGTCGAGCGGATCCTGCCATGGGGGATGGAGCACCGCCTGACGCCCGGTGAAATGGACCACTACCGCAAGGTGCAGCCGTCACCGAGCGCCCGCAGAGGTGTCGCCGAGTTGCCCCGGCAGCTCCTGGCCGCGCGCCCGCTGTTGCAGCGCCTGGCCACTGACGTGCCCGCCACGCTCGGGGCCAAGCCGGCACTGCTGGTGTGGGGAAGGAAGGACCCCGCGTTCCGGCCCGCTCACCTCCTGCCCCGCATGCGGGCCGCCTTCCCCGACAACATCACCGTGGTGTTGCCACACGCCAGGCATTACATCCAAGAAGACGCTCCGGAGGAGATCGCCCAGGCAATCACCGAGCGCTTCCATTGATGCCATGGTCACCTGACTCGGTGCCACTGGGCAGGATGAACTGGGGATCAACGGCCCTACCCCCTCGTCGGATCACGGCGTTACCTGAAGGGTGGAGGTGAGGACCATGGCAGGTCTGATGAGGCGCGAGTCTCTTGGGGAAGCGACCGAAGTTATCGGCCGCTTCGACCGGCTGTTCGATGAGTGGATGCGGATGATGCCGTTCCGGCCCATGCTGTTCCCGCACTGGCGGGAGGCCGGGAACCTCATTCCGGTCGAGGAGTTCCGGGAGAACGGGACGCTGGTGATGCGCGCCGATCTGCCCGGTATCGACCCGGACAAGGATGTCGAGGTGACCGTCTCGGACGGGATGCTGCGCATCGAGGCCGAGCGCCACGCGGACGAGAAGGGAGAGGAGAAGGACTACGTGCGGCAGGAACTGCGTTACGGGCCGCTGTCCCGCTCAATTGCGCTGCCCGTAGGCGTGGCCGAGGCCGACGTCACGGCGAGCTACAAGGACGGGGTTCTGGAGGTCCGCCTCCCGGTGCTCCAGCGCGAGACGACCGCGAAGATTACGGTCAGCAAATCCTGACCCGACTAGGATGCGCCCGCCAGGACGCAAAGCCTGCCTCGTGACGAGGGAGAACTACGACAGCGCGCATGCATCCTGAAATGCCAAGTCAGGCTGTGAAACGACAAAAGACCCGGTTTCGGAAATGGCTTCCGACCTGGCCTTTTGTCGTGAGAGCGGATGACGGGAATCACCGGGGAGTCTGGCGATCTGCGCTACCAGGTCCGCGGCAACCTGAGAATCACGCAATCCCTGGCCATTACCGAGCAGACCGGCCAGCGAGGCGGCGAGCCTGGGACGCCAGCGGCTACGTCTTGTCATGCCCCACAACTTGCCGGAGGCCCTCACGGTCAAGACCGCAGCCGTGCTGCGCTCGGCGGATCTCGTCTGGATGGAAACGCCGGCACGGCGGCATCCGCTTCGCCACCGCCGCGCAGCTGCACATGGAAGACCGGATGACGGCGCAGGCGTCCGCGCAGGGTGCGTAGCGCATGACCCGCGAAGCGGCCGCCTGCGCGCTCGGACCTCGTGCGGCTCGAGGCCGCCCTGAACGGACGTGCCAGCGCCGCGCACGACGCGCCGCGCACCGGCAGCGGGCTGCGCGAAGACCAGGCCGCCGCGGCGCCCGCGGCCCCGCCCCCATCCGGCCGTGCACGCTGCTGGTGATCGACGAGGCATCGATGATGCCCGGCCCGGACCTCGCCGACCTGATCGCCCTGGCTGAGACGAACGGTGCGAAGCTGATCATCGCCGGGGACACCGCGCAGCTGCAGGCGGTACAGAACGGGGGCGGTATGTCCCGCTTGTCGTCCGTCTCGGCCATGTCCGGCTGGCTGAGCCGGTCCGGTTCCGCGCCTCCTGGGAACAGGCCGCCAGCCTGCGGCTGCGCGACGGCGACAGCACTGTGCTCGCCGACTACGACCAGCATGCCCGGATCAGCGGGGGAGACCCCGAGCAGATGCTGGACGCCGCCGCGGCCGCCTACACCTCCCTCACCACGCAGGGTACGGACGTGCTGTTGATGGCGTCCGACCATCACCTGCGCCGGGAACTGTCACGCCGCATCCGCGACGACCTGATCCGCCTCGGCTGCGTCGACTCTGGCCCTGCGGTCCGCATTGCCGGCGGGGGCCCAAGCCAGCCGCGGTGACCTGATTATCTGCACCCGCAACGACCACGGGGTCGAGGCCGGCGAGCCCGGCCGGACCCTGGCCAACGGGGACATGCTCAGCATCGATGTTCGGCGTCGGGCCGTTCATCGCCGCCACGGTGACCGGCGAGGCCGGTGCCGTCTCCCGGTTCGCCGGCCGGGACAACTTCGCCTCCTATAACGGCACTGCGCCGGTCGAGGTGTCCTCGGGCAGGCGGAAAGTCTGCCGGCTGTCCCTGCGCGGGAACCGGCGGCTGAACCACGCCGCGCACATGACCGCCGTCACCCGGGTCCGCTACCCGCACAGCCAGGGCCGCGCCTACTACGACAAGAAGATCGCCGAGGGCAAGACGGCCAAGGAGGCGCTGCGCGCCCTGAATCGGCAGGTCAGCGATGCCTTCTACAAGCACCTCAAGGCTGACGCCGCCCGTGCGAAGGGCCCGGGAGGGCAAGCGGGGAACGACTCGCCCGCCAGCGCGGCCGGCTCACACCCCAAGACGCCGGCTCTTCGGCCGGGCCACTCCCGGACCAAAACCGACCCTACGCCACGGCGACCGCAAAGGAATAACCGCACTTCACAGGCCCCACTTGACACAAAGAGGAGTCGTTCTGAACGATTGGCGGCTGCTCGGCGATCACCAGTTGAGGTGCGCAGATCCGCGTGATCTGCTGGCTCGGCTGCTCCTGCGTTATGCTTGCGCGCTAGCCGCGGTAACCCCCGCGCAGTTCACTCATGCGGCCGTGGTTTCACACAGGTTCCGCGGTTCTGTATCTGCCTGCCAGGATGTCTTGTTGACTAACACACCGGATCTCGGTCCCGTGCCGCAGCGGATCGCCGCCGACGCGGGGCAGGTACGCCGTCTGATCGAACTGCAGTTTCCCCAGTGGACCGGTCTCCCGGTTCAACCCGTTGCCAACGGCGGCTGGGACAACTGGACGTTCCACCTTGGCGCCGGAATGCTGGTGCGCCTGCCCAGCGCGTCCGAGTATGCACTGGCAGTCGGCAAGGAACACCGGTGGCTGCCGGTGCTCGCTCCCCAGCTCCCGCTGCCGATTCCGGTGCCGCTGGCGAAGGGCGAGCCCGGCGCGGGCTACCCGTACTCGTGGTCGATCTATCCATGGCTCGACGGCGAGCCAGCCAGCGCGGACCGTATCGCCGATCCGGTCCGGTTCGCCGTTGACCTGGCCGGGTTCCTAACGGCCTTGCGCAGCATCGACCCCGCTGACGGTCCCCGCCCGGGCAAGCACAACTGGTTTCGCGGCGGCACCCTGCGCACCTACGACGGGCAGACCCAGAATGCGCTCGCGGAACTGGACGGCCACATCGATACCGGCTTGGCGCGCCAGATCTGGGAAAACGCCCTCGACGCACGCTGGGACGGTGTGGAGAGCTGGTTCCACGGAGACATCGCGGAGGGAAATCTCCTACTCAACGACGGGCAGTTGGCGGCGGTCATCGACTTCGGCACCTGCGGCGTCGGCGACCCGGCCTGCGACCTGGCAATCGCATGGACACTACTGACCGCCGAGGGCCGCCAGACGTTCCGGGAGCGGCTGCCGGTGGGGCCGACGGAGTGGGCGCGCGGGCGTGGCTGGGCCCTCTGGAAGACCCTCGCCACCTACGCCTACACGTTGGGCAACGAGAAGGAGGCCACGAGCGCACGACACGTGCTCAGAGAGATCTTCTCGGAGTACGCCCGAAATGGTTGATCTGCGCTCAACGCGATCGACCGCAGCGACTCAGGGTTGCGAGCAAATATTCGGCAGGGCGTGTCTGGCCCAGCGGCGCTCGCCTAACGCTGTGTGATCGATCCCGCTCCAGGAGCGAGCGCGCAGTTCCGCCGTTATGGGCGGTGCGAGCGCTCCGGGTACGCAGCGGCCACACGTGCCGAACCGGATGTTCTGTACGTGCACGCCGGGCCTGTCCATGCCTTCGCAGACGCTGTTTCGATTCGTGTTGCCGTCCATTCGCGCGGATTCTCCGCGTGCCCGGTGAGATTGAGATCGAGGAGTGGAAGTGTCTCGCGGAAGTGATCGACGAGGTCTTCGACGACTTCAACGAGAGCATTTTTTCATTATTTAGAGGCGGCCGCGCGAAGGTGTCGATTCTCACTGTGGGCCAGCATCGCCTCCCTCCCCTGAGCACAATGCGTTCGCAATTGCTGTGGCCGGGTGCCCTCTGCTGGCGCTGCTGTTGTCAGACGAACTGCTCAGCCGTGCTTTGAAACGGCACCGTTTCCAAGCTGCCACATTTCATAGTTGCCGCATTCTGCCGTGATCTCGGCCGTCTCCTGAGCCGCGCTGAAGAAGTCGTCGGCCAGCGGCGAGGTGCGCGTTGCCGCTGTGGCGAGGCACACCTGGTCGGGTGCCAGGTCCGGGATGGGCACGTAGCTGATGTCCGGATGTGAGTAGAACACGGTTGCCGAGCGGGCCAGGAACGAGATGCCCCGGCCGGCCGCGACGTGCTCGAGCGTCTCGTCCACCCCGCGCACCAGGTACCCGGCGTTAGGGTGCGGGCGCCTGGTGGGCTGCGTGCTCGTGTCGCCATGCCAGACGAGCGGCTCGCCGGCCAGGTCGGCCTCGGTGACCTGATCCTTGCCGGCCAGCCGGTGGCCGGCGGGCAGCACCGCCACCCGCGGCTCGGTGTACAGCGGGGTGACGCGCAGGCCGGCCTCGTCGATGGGCAGCCGCACGCAGCCGACGTCGATGCGGCCGTCGAGCAGCATCGTGGCCTGGTCGTCCCCTTCGATCCGCTGCACGTCCACGATCACGTCCGGGTGCCGGGTGGCGAACAGCCGTACCGCCGGGGTGACCGCGATGCCTGCCCGGAAGCCGACCATGAGCCGCTGGCTGCCGCGCGCGGCCGCGGTCACCCGGCGGCGAACCGCGTGCGCGGAGGCCAGCAGCGGGCCGGCGTCGGTCAGCAGCTGCCTGCCGGCGTCGGTCAGCGCCACGCCGTGGCTGTCCCTTGTGAACAGCGGGGCGCCGAGATCGTGTTCCAGCGCGCGGATCTGCCGGCTGAGCGCCGGCTGCGCGATGTGCAGGTCATCGGCAGCGCGGCCGAAGTGCAGCCTGTCGGCGACGGCGACGAAGTAGCGCAGCTTGCGCAGGTCCAGATCCATGGAGCCTCCCGGTCCGGCGATGCCTTCAGGGTATCGCCACGGCCGAAAGAGGTCTTGGACACCCGCTCAGGCCAATGGCATCGTTAATAGGTACCTGATGGTGCCAGGGCGAATTCGGTACAAGAATTCGATAGCAGGGCCCAGACCCAGGATGAGCACATCAGGAATTTAGCGCCGTCCACCGCGTCATTCGGCGGCTCCAACAACACGACCGTTAACGAACGACGACGGGGCGGGCACGGCGTCCTGTCCAGCTCTAGAAAGCAGGCACACCATGAGCAGCATCAGCATTATCGGCCTGGGGGGCATGGCCCGCGCCATAGGCGCCCGCGCGGTCGAGGGCGGCAACGGCGTCGAGGTCATCGGCCGCGACGCGGCCAAGGCCAAGGACCTGGCCGCCGCGCTCGGCGGCGGCGCCACGGCCGGGACACTCGGCGCCGCCCCGGCCGGCGACATCGTCATCCTCGCCGTGCCGTACGCCAGCGCCGTGCCGGTCGTCGCCCAGTACGGGGACGCGCTGGCCGGCAAGGTCATCATCGACATCTCCAACACCTTCAACGCCGACGCCACCGCGCTGGTCACCCCTGACGGCACTTCCGGCGCGCAGGAGATCGCCAAGGCCGCCCCGGCGAGCGCGCACGTCGTAAAGGCGTTCAACACCGTCTTCGGCCACGTCCTGGCCCAGGGCCGCCCGCTGGACGTGCTCATCGCAGGCGACGACGCGGACGCCAAGGCGAGCGTGTCGGCGTTCACCGAGAGCCTCGGGCTGCGCCCGCTGGACACAGGAGACCTGGCGATGGCGCACTGGCTGGAGGGAGTGGGCCCGCTGCTGATGGGCCTGGCCCGCCACGGCGCAGGGTTCAACATCGACCTCGGCGTCAACGTCGCTGGCTGAGCGCGCCCGCACCACCCCTTCCCGCCGTATCACTCACAAGGAGCAGCAGCATGCGCGTTTTCGTCACGGGCGGGACCGGCCATACCGGTTCCTACATCATCCCCGAGCTCATCGCCGCCGGGCACGAGGTCACCGGCCTGGCCCGGTCGGACACGGCGGCGGCGGCGGTGTCCGCGCTCGGCGCGAAGGTGCGCCGCGGCGACCTCCAGGATCTCGTAGGGCTCATGGAGGCGGCCGCGGACTCCGACGGCGTCATCCACGTCGCGCACAGGCAGGACCTGCTTCCGTTTGGCGGGATGGACGCCGTGTCCGCCGCGGAGCTCCCGGTCATGCTCGCGTACGGCGAGGCACTCGCGGGAACCGGAAAGCCGCTGGTCGCGGCGGGGAGCATAGGCTCGTCCGGGAAGCTGGGCCGGCCGGCCACCGAGGAGGACCCGGCCCTTCCCGTCGGCGATGAGCACAAGGGCACCCTCCGGGTTCGCAATGTCGTGGAAACCGCCGTAATCGACCTCGCCGAGCGGGGTGTGCGGTCCTCGGTCGTGCGGATTGCCAATATCGCGCACAGCACGACCGATCGGGCCGGCTTCCTCCCCACGCTGATCGCGCTCGCGAAGCAGAGGGGCGCCGCCGGCTACCCCGGAGACGGCGCGAACCTGTGGAACGCCGTGCACGTCCGCGATGTCGCCTCCTTGTTCCGCCTGGCGCTGGAGAAGGGCCCGGCCGGCAGGTACTGGCACGCGGTTGCGGATGGGGGCGTCCCGCTCCGCGAGATCGCGGAGGCCATCGGCAGCCGCCTGGGCCTGCCCGCCGTGAGCATTCCCGCGGACGAACTGATGCTGCCGGGATACTTCGGGTTCCTCGCGAACATAGTCACGCAGAGCTACCCGGCGTCCAGCCTCATCACCCGCCGGACCCTCGGCTGGGAACCCACTCAGCCCGGCCTGCTCGCCGATCTGGACAACGGCCACTACTTCCCCGCCAGCTGACGGCAGGGACCCCGGATCGCAACGGATCCGGCGAATGGCAAGGGTGCGGCTCCTCTGGAGGGACGCTGAGAATATGACGACTGTGGGATTCATCGGAAGCGGACAGATCGGCAGTACCATCGCGCGGCTCGCCATCGAGGCCGGGCACCAGGTCGTGCTCAGCAACTCGCGCGGTCCCGGAACGCTCGCGGACACGGCCGCGGAACTGGGGCCGCAGGCGTTCGCGGCGACGAGCGGGGAGGCAGCGGCAGCCGGTGACATCGTCGTGGTCACGGTGCCGGTCAAGGCCTTCCCCGACGTGCCCGCCGCGCCACTGGCCGGGAAGACGGTCATCGACACGTGCAACTACGGCCCAGAGCGCGACGGGCACATCCCCGACCTCGACGGCAAGTCGCTCACCTCGAGCGAGCTGCTGCTGCGGTACATCCCGGACGCCATGCTCGTGAAAGCGTTCAACAACATCTTCTACAAGCACCTGCTGTCACTCGCCCGCCCGGCGGGGGCGGCCGACCGCTCCTGCCTGCCGATCGCCGGGGACTCCGCGCCGGCGAAGGCGGCAGTGACCGAATTCATCGACTCCCTCGGGTACAGCGTGGTGGACGCGGGACCGCTGGCCGATAGCTGGCGGCAGGCGACGGGCACGCCGGTATGGGGCACCCCGTACGGGCCGTACTCGGACGAGAAGGGCCAGCCGGCCGGCGAGGACGCCATCCGCGCGGCACTGGCCACCGCAACGCGGTAACCGCAAGCTGGCGCGGACCGCGGTACGGTCCGGCCGTGTTCTGGCCCCGCCCGGCAGGCGTCGGGCGGGGCCATAACGCAGAACTCGCTGCCGTCCGGATCCGCCAGGATGTGCCATGTCCAGCCGTTCTCGCGAACCGGACGCCCGCAGGCACGGCCGCTCCCAAGCCGGCGACCCCGCGGGCCTCGCCGGTTAGCTCCCGGGTGCGCAAGGCCAGGTGAAGACGGTTCTCCGCGACCTTTCATGCCGGCGGTGCGCTGCAGGAGGATCTGACGCACAGCGCGTGACGCATAACCCGCGCATCTGCGCTCATCTCAATGGTGAGGATGTCGCGGACTCGCGTTTCCAGATTCGGCGATCCGATCGCATGCACCGCTCGACAGCGAACTACGCGCGGTGAGCGATACTGGCCCGCGCCCGAGGAGTTAGCACCGTTTGTTGCGTGTGTCCGGAGTCAGCCGTTGGGGTCGCGAACAGCGCGGAAATGACTGTGCAGAATGGATTGTCTGCGCTCCGCCAGCAGCGTCTCACATGCCGAGGATAGGGAGCCCGAAGCGGCGCTCGGTGTCACGCGAAAGGAAGCTCGCGTCGTGCTCCACCACCGCTTGATCTGCGGCATATCGGCGAATTTGTAATTACCCGGGCCGAGCTACTTGCGGGTCCAGGTCTTGCCGTTCCAGTGCATGGTGATGGTGTCCTGAACTGGCGCGGTGCTGGTGCACTTGGCGGCACAGTAACTCCCGACGGCCCACGCGTCGCTTGACCGATCGGTGCTGGCGCTATCGAAGTCGGTCGCCAGGGGTGCGCGCACCGAAACGCTGGACCAGCTGCGGCCATTCCAGTGCAAGAACCCGGCAGGCCCGACCCCCCAGCCGCTGGACGCCGAACTAAACGCCAGCGCCTGCGGGAACGCGGTGCCGATGTTGACCTTCGACCATTTCTTGCCGTTCCAATGCAGCAGGAGTGCGCCGCCGCGGTTGTGTGAAAGCGTCACCTGGCCTACCGCCCACGCATTCTTCGGCGAGACCGCATCGACGGCCGTTAGCGTCAAGGAATTCGTTACCGGCAGCGGGGCTAGGGACCATTTCTTGCCGTTCCAGTGCAGCGTGAAACCGTGGTACGTGGGTGTCGATGTGTTGCAGGCGGACGCACAGTACTGGCCTACCGTCCACGCGTCAGACGACGAATCCGCGCTCACGCTGAACAGCAGGTCCAGGGTCTTGCTCGGGCGCGGGGTCGGGATTTTGCTCCACGCCGAGCCGTTCCAGTGGATGATCTCGGTGTGTGTCCCATTGGACCCGAAGCCGTATCCGGCGGCCCAGACGTTCTTGGCGGAACTCGCCGAGATCGATGACACATTGGCGAAGTCGGTGAAATTTGTGTTCACCTGAGACCAGGTCTTGCCGTTCCAGTGCAGCAGCAGCGGGCCACTGGTGGTGAGGCTCGAGTAATACCCGACCGCCCAGATATCGCTGGGCGATATGGCCGTCAATCCTTCGAGCAGATCCGACACTCCCGGGTTCGGGCTCGGCACCCGCGACCACGTCTTTCCGTTCCAGTGCACGATCATGCTGCGAGTGGTTTGAGCGGTCGTGTACGAACAGTGCGCGACGCAGTATGTTCCGACAGTCCACGCGTTTGACGGAGTAAGGGCCGCGACGCCGGTCAAGGTGTTGAACTTACCGGGATTAGGCGTCTGCGGTGCCGCCGCACCGGAGGTCGCGGCGTGCGCCACTCCAACGGCAGCGGACGCGAGGAGCATTCCCGACATCGCTGCTACGCCGACGGCTCTGCGGAACAAGAGAGCGTTCTTTCTGTTCATGGGCCGCGCCCCCTAGTGCTCTTTCTAGATAATCCGCGCCTAAAAGTTAGCGCGGCACATGCTAAGTGTCAACGGGCACGGGAAACCCGGTTGGAGTTGACTGTTCTTCGGGACGGCGGGAGTTATTAAGTTCGTATTTGTGCACAATGGTCACGCGGCAGGGAATGAGTGCGTTAACCTCGATCTTTCGTGCGCCCAGCGGAATGGGAGGTGAGACCGTGACGTAAGCCACGGTGGATCTTCGTGTTCGTAAGCTCGTCGTCGCTTGCCGGTGTGAGTCCGGTCCGGGTAGCTGCCAGGAGGCCCGGTAGCAGGCTGGCGGCTTGGCCGGGAAACGGGCCGGGTCGGAGCCCAGCGTCAAAAGCCCTCATGGGGGAGCGACGGTGCGGTCCGTAGCATTAAGCGAAGCCTGCGGCGTCGTTAGAGGTCTCGCCCTCGGGCGGGAGCAGGGAGTGCCGAGCCCCCGAATCCAGGGTGAAGGCCATGGAAGCGGTGAAGAGCCTGGAAGCGCAGCCGCGAAGGACTCCCCGGCGTATGGGGCGCGGAACGTGCCGATAGTGACGGCGGGAACTGGGGAGGCCCTCCCCGGCCCGGTGACCTGCGGATTTTGCTGCCGGAGCGTGGCGTCCTATAACCGGTGACCCCGGGAAGTGGACCGCTGGCCGGGTGGGCGTCGGAGGCGGCCGTAGTACCGGTTGAGCCGGGCGGACAGCATAACCGCCGGTGAGGGAAGGGCCGCTGCTTCGTCGGTGCGCAGCGTCTTCAAGGAGGGGCCCGGTGAGTGCCGTTCAGGCTAGTCCCGCCGCTTCGGGACCGGCCGGGAGTATCCCGGTCGATCTGGTCCGTGCTTTGCAGCATGCGCTTTACCGGGCGGCCAAGGCCGATCCCGGGCGGAGATTCCACGCGCTGCACGACAAGATCATGCGCAGTGATGTCCTGTGGCGTGCGTGGGTTGCGGTGCGCCGGAACAACGGCGCGCCGGGCATCGACAAGATGACCCTGGCCCAGGTCGAGGAGTACGGGATAACCCGGCTGCTCGGCGAGCTGGCCAGCGAGCTGCGGGAGAGGAGATACCGGCCGATGCCTGCCCGGCGGGTGCTGATACCCAAGCCCGGGACGGACGAGACGAGGCCGCTATCGATTCCGACGGGCACGGCATAGTGCCGGGTTTCCCAGTGATCTTTCGGGTTTCGTAGTTGTCACGCACCCGTTCCACCCGCTGAAGGGCGAGCGGCTGGAGGTTCTTTACTCCAAGCGCCGCGGGCCGGAC
>NZ_RPFW01000019.1 GCF_007827045.1 Trebonia kvetii | reverse complement strand
TGTCATCTGCCATGAGCATGGGACCACCTGCCGAGGGTTATTGCCACGGGGATGGGACCACCCCGGTTGCCAGTTGATGGACCACCCCTGCCAGGATCGCCCGGTTTGCACCGTTCTGCGAGAGATGGCAGGGATGGCGTTCCGGGAGGTCCTGGTGACAGAGGTGAAGGAAGTCTTGCGTGCGTGGCTGGCGGGGCTGGGCAAGCGCCCGGCCGCGGCCCGTGCGGGGGTGAACGTGAAGACCGCGGCCCGGTATATCCGGGCCGCGCAGGAGGCCGGCCTTTCCCGCGATAGCGGGGAAGGCCGGCTGACCGACGAGCTGATCGGCGTGGTGGTCGTGGCGGTCCGCCCGGCGCGGCCGGCGGGGCACGGCTCGTCGTGGGAGGCACTGGCGGCGCGGGAGTGCGAGATCGCCGGCTGGGTGAAGGATGGCCTGACGCTGGTGAAGATCGGCGAGATGCTGGAGCGGTCCGGGACCGCGGTCCCGTACCGGACGCTGGCGCGGTTCGCCGCGGCCGAGTGCGGGTACTCCTCGGGCCGGCCGGGGGTGACGGTGCGGGTCGACGACCCGCCGCCGGGCCGTGAGCTGCAGGTCGACTTCGGCTACCTCGGCATGATTCCCGACGGGGAGCGGCGCAGGAAGCTGCACGCGCTGGTGTTCACGGCGGTGTTCTCCCGTTACTGCTACGTGTACTTGACGTTCTCGCAGACGACGCTGGCGGTGATCGCGGGCTGCGAGGCGGCGTGGGAATTCTTCGGCGGCGTGTTCCCGGTCCTGATCCCGGACAACCTCAAGCCGGTCGTCGATGCCGCGGACCGGCTGGAGCCGCGGTGGAACCGGGAGTGGCTGGAGTACGCGCAGGCCCGCGGCATCGCGGTCGATCCCGCGAGGGTCCGCTCCCCGCAGGACAAGGGCCGGGTCGAGTCCGGGGTGAAGTTCACGCAGCGCAGTTTCTTCGCCGGCGAGCAGTTCCTGGACATCGGCGACGCGCAGCGGCGGGCCGACGGCTGGTCCCGGGTCCGGGCCGGGACGCGGGTGCACGGCACGACGCGACTGCGGCCGGCCGAGGCGTTCGCGGAGCACGAGGCACCGCTGCTGATGGCGGTCCCGGACGAGCCCTACCGGGTTCCCGCCTGGTCGCAGGCCAAGGTCCAGCGGGACTTCCACGTCCGCGCGCAGAACGCCTTCTACTCGGTGCCTTACGCCCTGATCGGGCAGCAGGTCACGGTGCGGGCCGACGACGCGCTGGTAAAGGTCTACCACCGCGGCCAGCTCGCGAAAGTGCACCCGCGGCAGCCGGCGGGAGGGCGGTCGTCGGACGTGGCGGACTTCCCGCCGGGCACCGATGTCTACGCGCGCCGCGACGTTGACCGCCTGCAGCGGATGGCCGCCGCGAGAGGCGAGGCGATCGGCGCCTACGCGGCGAGGATCCTGGACACCGACCTGCCCTGGACGAAGATGCGGGCCGTCTACGCCCTCATCGGCCTGTGCCGGGCCCACGGCAACGGGCCGGTCGAGCAGGCGTGCTCGGCCGCGCTGGAACTCGACGTGATCAGCGTCCCGAAGATCAGGTCGATCGTGGAGAAGGGCACCGGGGCGCAGGCCGCCCAGGCCGCCGCCCGCTCCCGGCAGGCAGACGCCGCGGCGGGGAAGGTCCTGGCGGCGAGGTTCGCCCGCGATCCCCGCGAGTTCGCGACCTCGACCGGGGTCCGGATGCGGGTCCTGCCCGGCGGCGACGGCTGACGCCGCGATTCATTTATTCAGTTCATCACGCCTGTTTCATTTCATTCGTTTCATTTCATCTCGTTCCGCCGTGCGCCCGCACGGCGGGAGAGGGGACGCGTTCCACGATGACGATCACCGAGCGGCCGCCGGCCATCGCGGCCGGCCGCGAGCCCGGGGCATGCCGCTATCCCGGCTGCCCGAACCCGGCCAGGGACCCCGGGGCACCGGGCCGGAAGCCCGGCTACTGCGGGCAGGAGATGCCCGAGGACCGCGACGGCACGGCGGTACTGGTCCGGCATACCGCGCTGACGGCGTTCCGCCGCCGCCAGCAGCTCGCAGGGCAGCCGGATGACGGCGGCCGGCCGGTCACCGCGGCGATCAGCCGGGCCGGCGCGATCCGCGACGACGCCCTGGCGGCGATGAGCAGGCTCGGCGCGCAGCTGACCGCGGCCCTGGACCAGCTCGCGGTCCTCGGCGAGCAGCTGGCCGCCGCCGGCCCCGAGGCCGCCGAGGCCCAGGCCGAGACCGTCCGCGCCGAGACCGCAGCCCAGCTCGAGCACGCCCGCGCCGAGAGCGCCGGCCACGCCGCCGCCCGGCACGCCGCCGGACTCGACGCCGCCGAGGCCCGCACCGCCGCGGCCGAGGCCATCGCCATGCTCGAAGAGCACGCCACGGCCCGGAAGCGCGCCGAAGGCGAGCGCGACGCGCTCGCCGCGGAACTCGCCGCCGCCCGCGACACGGCCAGCCGGCACGAGCAGGAACAGCAGCGGCACAGCGACGCGCTCGCCGCCCTGCGCGACCAGCTCGCCCGCGCCGAGGCCGCCCTCGACCGCGAGCGCGACCGCCAGCACGAGACCACTGTCCTGCTGCGCGGCCTGATCCCCGGCCCGGACAGCACGGCCGGCAAGACCGCGGGCCGCCGCCAGCCCGCCGCGCAGTAATCACCGCTGGCTTGCGGGCGAGCCTGACGGCCCGCCCGCAAGCCAGCCCCCGAACGAGAGAAAGAAGAGCAGCACCGATGACCATGACCAGCCCCGTCAGCCCCGACCTCAAGCGACTGCTGCGCGCCCTCAAGCTCGGCCGCCTCGAAGACACCCTCCCCGAACGGCTGACCGCGGCCCGCCAGCAGAAAATGGCCCACGCCGACTTCCTCGAGCTCCTGCTGTCCGACGAGGTCACCCGCCGCGAGAACGGATCAGCCGCACGACGCGCCCGCGCCGCCGGACTCGACCCCGCCATGCACCTGGAAACCTGGGACCCCCAGGCCGCCGTCCGCTACGACCAGCAGCTCTGGAACGAACTGACCTCGCTCCGGTTCGCCGACGCCGGACACGGCGCCCTCATCCTCGGACCCGTCGGCGTCGGCAAGACGCACCTCGCCACCGCCCTCGGCCACATCGCCGTCCGGCGACGGCTCACCGTCACCATGGCCCGCGCCGACCAGCTCTTCAAGAAACTCAAAGCAGCCCGGCTGGACAACACCACCGAGGCCGAGCACCGCCGCCTCGCCGCCGTGAGCGTGCTGATCATCGACGACTTCGCCCTGCAGCCACTCGGCGAGACGGCCACCGCCGACTTCTACGAGCTGGTCGTCGCACGGCACCGGAAGAACCCGACGATCGTCACCTCGAACCGCACCCCGGACGAATGGGTCACCCTCATGAGCGACCCGCTCCTCGCCCAGTCGGCCGTCGACCGGCTCGTCTCCACCTGCCACGAGCTCATCGTCGAAGGCGAGTCCTACCGCCGCCGGCAGCGGCCCGCAATGCCCGCAGTTTGACGAACCCGGTCAGCTGCCCCAAGATGATCCGGCAGCCGCACGGTGGTCCCTAGGTCGTGGCAACACCCTGGTCCCATGCTCCTGGCAAATGACA
>NZ_RPFW01000018.1 GCF_007827045.1 Trebonia kvetii | reverse complement strand
CGCCGGCAGCGGCCCGCAATGCCCGCAGTTTGACGAACCCGGTCAGCTGCCCCAAGATGATCCGGCAGCCGCACGGTGGTCCCTAGGTCGTGGCAACACCCTGGTCCCATGCTCCTGGCAAATGACACGCCCGTAACTGGTTCCCGGAAGAACGAGTCACCCGATGGCCTTGGAGGTGTTCGCGTGGAGTTCCGGTTCCATGCTTCGCGACCCATTCGACGAAACCACGTTGGCAGACGTTGAGGCCCTGGCCTCTTCGGAGGTCCGGAAAACTAGTCACTTACCTAGTGCCTACGACCAGTCTTCACCCGACCCGTCGCGACAGCCTCAAGGTCAGGGGTTCGGCGGTCGTCCACGCGGGCTGCGCCCAGCCTCGACGAATATTCCAGCGCTGTCTTCGCCCTTGCACGGGTCGATCAATTTGCCGGAGCTAGCTGGATCCGCGCGTCTTCTGAGAAGGGAACGGGATGGGAACACCCGTGCCGTGCACGAGCGGTCTCGTCCCGTCCCCACCGATCCCGCTAGATCCCGGATGACCTTGGCAAATGACAGTGCCGAGCAAACTAACTGCACGGTCGTCCTAGCTGAGCCTGGTCTTCAAAACCAGGGAGCGGCGTGCCGCGTCGCTGGCGGGTTCGATACCCGTCCGCCTCCGCCACCAGCATTAACGCCGGATGAGGTGCGACCTGGGCACTTCCTGCCGCTCCCGTGCACCGGCAGCTAGCAGCATCTCGATCTGCGCCGCGTCAAAGTAGCGAGGGCCCGGTCATCACTCTACGTGATCAAGCGACCCCGGTGTGGCCTCGCCACTGGCCGCCGGCTGTGATAGGACCATGGCAGGCAAGACGACGATCACGGTTCCGCTTCTCAGGCTCGGTCGGTTGCAGCTGGATCCCGCGTTGCGCGACCTGCCGCTCGGTTCGGCCTCACCCGGCCTGGTGGTGACCGCCACGGTCCCGGTACCGGATACGCCAGCGGACCGGTCTCATGCATGGGATGTGGCCTGGGCCGATGCTGTCCGCGAGGCTAGTCAGCTGGGTGCCGATCAGGACACCGCCCAAGCGCTGACCGTCGGCGCCGGCCAGCCCATGACGGGCGGCACCCGAGTCGTGGTCGCGGCGCACGGGGAGGTTCTGCTCGCCCGGTGGCTCCTGTCCGAGGCCGGCGAGACCTCGGTGCAGGCCGGCCCGCTGCCGCACCTCCCGGAGGCGGCCGCCGCCGCGGCGCGGCGGCCTGCCTACGTGGTCGTGCTGGCAGACCGTGACGGCACCGACATCATCGCGCACGCCAGCGGTGACCAGCAGCCTGGCGAGCCGGTTCCCGTCGGCCGCCGTCCCGGCACGCAAAGCGATCCTCATCCAGGCCGGCCGCCCGGGCAGCTCCACGGCAAGCGGCATGTCACTGACAGGGAGCCGGAAAGCGGCGGCCAGCAGAACGCCGAGTTCATCGCCGCGCGCGTGTCCCAGGCTGCGGACAGCGTGGACGCGCACATTGTCCTTGGCGCGGGTGATCAGCACATTCTCGACGCTGTCGCCGCTCATCTGCCGGAGTCGCTCAGGCCGGTTACCACTATCGCCGGAGGCCGTGAGCCCGATGGCCGCGACGATCACCTCAGCGCCGCGATCGGCGCCGCCCTCGACGACATCACCGCCGCGGCCATCAGCGCTCTCGCCGATCTGGTTGCCCAGCGCGCTGAGGGCCCACGCCCAGCCGCGGTTCGCGGCATCGCGGCCGTCGCGGATCAGCTGGCCGAGCAACAGGTCGCTGTGCTGCTGCTGGCGGCAGACGTGGCCCGCGACGCCGACCCCGGCGTGAGCTATCGGATTGGGAGCAGTCCGACCGAGTTCCTCGTGGGCGAGTCGGACGCGGGCACCGAAGTGCCGCTGGAGGACGGCCTGATCTGGGCCGCGCTTCACCAGGATGCGATCATCGTGCAGCTGCCGGAACGCACCGGCCCGCTGGCCGGAGAGCCGGCCGCCGCGCTGCTCCGCCGCGGGTCTTACGCGTAAGCGGGTTCCCGGAGTTCCACCCGCGCGGCGACTCAAGGTCACCGCAACCAAAGCAAGCGTCGCGCAACCTCTGATTGCACTGTTTTATAACCGCGCATTTGGCCCGTAGGCTGGGGAGATGCTCACTGACTCCTACGGGCGGGTGGCGACCGATCTGCGGGTCTCGCTCACCGATCGGTGCAACCTGCGGTGCTCCTACTGCATGCCGCCCGAGGGTCTGGACTGGCTGCCGGCGCCCGAGGTGCTCACCGGCGACGAGCTGATCCGGCTGATCAGGATCGGCGTCGAGACGCTCGGCATCAGGGAGGTCAGGTTCACCGGCGGCGAGCCGCTGCTCCGCCGCGACCTGATTGAGATCATCACGGCCACCGCCGCGCTCACGCCGCGGCCGGACATCTCGTTGACCACCAACGGGATCGGCCTCGACCGGCGCGCGGTCGCGCTGCGCGAGGCGGGCCTCGACCGGATCAACGTCTCACTCGACACGCTGCGGCCCGAGGTGTTCAGGAAGCTGACCCACCGCGACCGGCTCGCCGACGTGCTGTCCGGGCTCGCCGCGGCCGCCGCCGCCGGGCTCACCCCGGTCAAGGTCAACGCGGTGCTGATGCGAGACCTCAACGAGGACGAGGCGCCCGCGCTGCTACGCTACTGCCTGGAGCACGGTTACGAGCTGCGGTTCATCGAGCAGATGCCGCTTGACGCGCAGCATGGCTGGAAGCGCACCGAGATGGTCACCGCCGGCGAGGTCTTCCAGACCCTGTCGGCCGCGTTCGACCTTTCCGAGGACGCCGAACGGGTGCGTGGCGCCGCCCCCGCCGAGACGTTCCTCGTCGACGGCGGCCCGGCCCGCGTCGGGGTGATCGCATCGGTCACCCGGCCGTTCTGCGGCGCATGCGACCGGGTGCGGCTCACCGCCGACGGGCAGATCCGCAACTGCCTGTTCGCCAGGTCGGAGAGCGACCTGCGGGCGCTGCTGCGGTCTGGCGCCTCCGACGAGGAGATCGCGGCGCGCTGGCGGGCCGCAGTCGCCGCGAAGCTGCCGGGGCACGGGATCAACGACCCGACGTTCCTCCAGCCGGACCGCCCGATGTCGGCGATCGGCGGCTAACCTAAATCCCGAGTTGGCTGCCGTCGATCGACTCCGCGGCGGACGGCGCGGTGATCGTCTTGGCGCTGTTGTAGTCACCGAAGGTGATCGAGCCGCTGCCCACCTGCGGGGCGGTGATCTTGAGGAGCAGCGGCGTGGCCACGTTGGACACGGTGGCGATGCCCGGCTTGCCCGACTGGGTGATCTGGTAGGCGGGCGCGCCCTGGTAGGTCACGGGGACGGCCGTGAAGTTGTGCCCGGAGGGCTTCGGCAGCGAGCTGAACAGCCCGTTGAACGTGCACACGGTGGCGAGGTTGGCCACCTGCTTGTCGCTCGCCTTCACCTTGATGTACTTGTCGGCGACGAGTGCCATGGCCTGCTTGCTCAGGTGCAGGCTCTCGTAGAAGGCGGCGCTTGGCATCAGCCAGATGAAGCCGCCGGTCTGCACGATCTTGAATGTCTCTGTCTTCGACACGGAGATCGTGCCGCTGCAGCCCTGGTTCTTGACCAGGAGCAGGTTGAACGAGACAGCCTGGCCCTTGGTGGCGCTCGTGCTTGTGCTCTGGCCCGCGACATGGACGCTGCTCGCCGCCCGGGTGTTCGCGATCGCCTTGGCGGCGAGCGCGGTGGCCGCCGCGCCGGTCAGCTTCCCGGTGGCGGCGACGCCTGGGCTGGCGCTGGTGGTCGACGGCGCGGGGGCGGTCGTGGTGCCGGTTGCTTGCGACGCCGGCGATGTGGCGGCTGGCGGCGCGCTGGTGGTCGACGAACTGCATCCGCTCGCCAGGGCCACGCTTACGACCGCGCCGGCGACGATGGCGTAGCTCACGGGAGCCCTCCCGGGCACCCGGAATCGCAGTGTGCTCATACGGTCCCCCAACCTCCGAGTCACTTCACGTACTGCTACCCAGTTGACACGATGAGTAACTAATCGTCCTGATGGGTACCGGGGCCGCGAAGTGCGCGTTATGCCCGCAGGCGGCGCAGGTCGCCGGGGAGACGCTCGGTCACCCTGGCCCTGTCCAGGTACTCGAGCAGCGGTATCGCCACCCGCCGCGAGGTGCGCAGCGCCTGGCGTGCCTGGGAGGTGGTGAACGGCTGGTCGAGGCCGGCGAGCACGCGGGCCGCCTGCTTGTCGGCGCCGGGCGCGAGCACCACCAGGTCGGCCACCCGGAGCAGCAGGCCGACGCGCGCGGCGGCGGCGAGAGCCCTGGCGTCGAGTCCGAGCTCGCGCAGCCGCTCGGTGTCCGGCGCGGCGAACGGGTCGCCGGCCAGGTCGGCGAGTACCGCCGCGACCGCGTCGGCGATCCGCGCCGGAAGCTGGCCGGCTGCCGCGGGGCTCGTGGCCGGTGCCTGGTCGCCGGCCGTTTTCCCCGCCTCCGGCCCGAGGGCGACGGCTTCTGGCGCTGCCTGCTTGCTGAAGATGCGCAGGTAAGCGCCGTCGAGCACGACGTCGCCGCCGGCCAGGGCGGGCACCAGGTCGCGGGTGGGCAGGCCGAGCGCGGCGCGCGCGGCCTCCGCGGGCATGCCGGGCGCGAGCGGGTCCCTGGCGCAGAACGCGGCGACGGCCTTGGGCAGTTCCGCGCGCAGCCACGCCCAGTGGGCGGGGTCGGCCAGCCAGTCGCCGGCGACCGGCGCCGGCAGGCCGCCGATGCCCGCGGCGGCCAGCTGGGGTGCGCGCAGGAGCTTGTGCCTGGCGAGCAGGTCCGCCGCCGTGGGCACGTCGGGCCAGGCGGCGAGCTCGCGGACGGCCGCGGCGCCCGCGCCGCGCTTGGCAAGCGGGGGCGGGAACGGGTCGAGGACGCGCGCGCCGTAGATGGCGAGCCCCGCGGCACCCGGGTCACGCAGTATCACCCGGTCGCCGGCGTGCAGCGGCAGCGGCTCGCGCAGTCGCAGCCGCGCGTAGACCGCGGCTGAGCGCCGCGGACCGCCCTCGCCGTCGCGATCCGCGTCACCCGCCGGCTCGCCCGCGCCGTCCGGCTCGCCCACGCCGTCAGGCTCCGCCGTGCCGAGCAGCCGGACGTGGGCCTGGGTGCGCGCGGAGCCGATGTGCAGCAGCAGGCTCGGCGGGAACCTTGGCCGCGGGTCGGCCGCCGCCGTGGTGATCCTGACGTCGATCTCGGCGGTGAGCGTCCAGCGGCCCGGCTCGATCAGCGCCATGCCGCGCTCGGTCACGCCGGCCGGGATGCCGCGCAGGTTGAGTGCGACCCGGGCGACGCCGGTCACCGCGTCGGCAGGCTCGCCGAGTGCTTCGAGGCCGCGCACCCGGACGGAGCGGCCTGACGGGGACAGCAGCAGTTCCTGGTTGTTCCTGACCGTCCCCGCGGGCAGCGTGCCGGTGACGACGGTGCCCGCCCCGCGGATGGTGAACGACCGGTCGATCCACAGGCGGACGGGCGCCTCGTCACCAGGCGCCGGGCTTAGCGAGGCGACCAGGCGGGCGAGCGCGGCCCGCAGCTCGTCGAGCCCCTGGCCGGTGACCGCGCTGACTTCGATGGCCTCCACGGCGCCGAGGCTGGTCCTGGCGATCTCGGCCTGCGCCTGGCGGCTCGCGGGGCCCGGATCCGCGAGGTCGCAGCGGGTGACGACAAGCAGGCCGTGCCGGACGCCGAGCGCGTCGACGGCGGCGAGGTGCTCGGCGGACTGCGGCATCCAGCCGCCGTCGGCCGCCACGATGAACAGGACCGCGGGGACGGGGCCGAGCCCGGCGAGCATGTTCGGCACGAACCGCTCGTGGCCGGGGACGTCGACGAAGGCGAGCCGCTCCCCCGTGGACAGGGTCATCCAGGCGTAGCCGAGGTCGATGGTCATGCCGCGGCGGCGTTCCTCCGCCCAGCGGTCGGGTTCCATGCCGGTGAGCGCGCGCACCAGGGTGGACTTGCCGTGGTCCACGTGCCCGGCGGTGGCCACCACGTACATCAGTGGCCCGCCGCGAGCAGCACCGCGGTGACCAGCCGCTCATCGTCGGCCGGGTCGACCGACCGCAGGTCGAGCAGCAGCGCGCCGCCGGCCACCCGGCCGGCCACCGCCGGGGACTCGCCGCGGCGGACGGCAGGCCCGTGGCGCAGCGCGGTGGCGAGTTCCTCCGGCAGCGCGATCGCCACGCTCGGCAGGGTGACGCCCGGCGCGCCGCCGCCGCCGACCGCGGCCTCGGCGTCGACCACCCGGGCGGGAATGTCGTGGGCGGTGAGAGTCGCCGCCAACCGTTCGGCCCGATCGGACAGGGCCCCGGTGAGCGCGGTCAGCGAGCGGGCGACCGGCGGGAGCGGACCGCTGATCGTCGCCTCGAGGGCGGCGAGGGTCAGCTTGTCGACCCGCAGCGCCCGGGCGAGCGGATGGCGCAGCAGCGTGCGCACCAGGGGCTCGTCGCCGAGGAGAATGCCCGCCTGCGGTCCGCCGAGCAGCTTGTCGCCGCTCGCGGTGACCAGGTTCGCGCCCTGGGCGAGCGAGCTTGCCGCGTCCGGCTCGTCGGGCAGCAGCGGGTGCGGCGCGAGCAGGCCTGAGCCGATGTCGTGCACGAGGGTGACGTTCAGCGCGGCGAGCTCGGCGACTCCTGCCTGCCTGGTGAAGCCCTCGACGCGGTAGTTGGACGGGTGGACCTTGAGTATGAAGCCGATGCGGTCGGACAATGCCTGCTGGTAGTCCTCGACGGTGGTCCTGTTGGTGGTGCCGACCTCGCGCAGCCGCGCGCCGGTGGAGGCGAGCAGGTCGGGGAGGCGGAAACGGTCGCCGATCTCGATCAGCTCGCCGCGGCTGATGACGATCTCCCGCCCGCCGCCCGCCAGCGCGGTGGCGGCGAGCACGAGGGCGGCGGCGTTGTTGTTGACCACGCCCGCCGCGCCGGCGGCGGGCACCGCCCGCCGCAGCGCCTCGATGACGCCGCGGCCGCGCTGCGGCGACCTGGCCCCGGTGTCCAGGTCGAACTCGATGTCACAGGTGCCCGCGGCGGCGAGCAGCGCGTCCCTCGCCGCCCTGCTGAGCGGCGCGCGGCCCAGGTTGGTGTGCACGAGGACGCCGGTGGCGTTGATCACCGGCGTCAGCGACGCAGCCGTCGCGGGCAGCTCGGCGACGGCGGCGTCGGCGACCCGGTCCGGTGTGATCTCGCCGGCTCGCGCCCGGCCCTGCGCGCGGGTGACCGCGGCCTTGACCAGGTCCCTGCCGAGCCGGTCGGCCGCCAGCCGCAGCCGCGGGTCGGCGAGCAGCTGGTCGGTCCGCGGGATCTGCCGCAGCAGGGCGCGGTCGGGCGCGGCCCTACCACCGTGGCCAGTACTGCCACTGTCGCCAGCACCGCCGTCGCCGCCGTGAGCGCCGTGAGCGAGGTCATCCACGCTGGTGACCCTACTCCGCGCGGCGTGCGGCGGACACCGCGAAGCTGGCGCAAGCTGAGCTGGCGCTAGCTGAGCTGGCGCAGTCCGTCGAGCACCTGGCGCAGGACGTCCATCGATGGCGGCTCGTGCTTGCGTACGGAGCCCTGCGACCGTCCTGGCACGCGCCGCGCAGGCGGGGGATCAGCGGGCGCCGCGGGCACGGCCTCCAACGCCGCCCGGGCCGGCCCGCGCCGCGGCTTTGGCGGAACGACGGGCGGCGCGGCCTCCAACGCCGCCCGCGCCGGCGCGCGCCGCGCAGGCGGGGGATCGGCGGGCGCCGCGGGCACGGCCTCCAGCGCCGCCCGCGCTGGCGCGCGCCGCGCCTTCGCGGGAGCAGCGGGCGCCGCGGGCACGGCCTCCAACGCCGCCCGGGCCGGCCCGCGCCGCGGCTTTGGCGGAACGACGGGCGGCGCGGCCTCCAACGCCGCCCGCGCCGGCGCGCGCCGCGCCTTCGCGGGAGCAGCGGGAGGCGCGACACGGCCTTCGCGCTGTGCCCGCACGGGTACGGCGGGCAGCGCGACACGGCCGTCGCGCTTCGCCTGCTGGGGCACAGTGGGCGGCGCGGCCTCCAACGCCGCCCGCGCCGGCACGCGCCGCGCCTGCTCGGGAACGCGCCGCGCCTGTGCGGGGACAGCGGGAGGCGCGGCATGTCGGCGGCCGCCGACCCGCACCGGGGCGCACAAGCCGGCGCTGACAAGGCTGCCCAGGCAGTGGACCGTGTCGGACAGGGACGCGCCCCTCCGCATGGCTAGCTCGCGTGCGGACACGCGATCGCCGATCTGGCAGGCGACCGCCCACTGCTCGCGCGTCAGGACCGTTGAAGAAGCCGCGAGATCGCGCGGTGCCACCGCGGTGGTCGGCTCCAGGCCATATTCCGCCATCAGCTCGGCCCCCCTGATGGCCTCACCGCGCACGAGGTCGAGGGTGAGCCGCGGGAACAGGTCGGTCGGGGCGAAGACGGCTGGCCTGAAATGGATTCCCGCGACGGGGGAATCCGGCCTGAGCGGGATCGTCAGCACCAGGAACGCGTCGACGACGATGGACTCGATGATCTCGTGCAGTTCGGCCATGGTCAGGTAGCCGTGTCGTAGCACGAGCCCGGCGGCTATGGCGTCGTCTGTCTCCGGGCTTGCCGGAGACTCCCCATCGTCGAGCGAGGGCGCGATGGCGCGCAGCCGGGCGGCGAGGCCTGGGACCCAGGACGCCCTGGCGAAAGTGATGTGACCGTCCTCCAGGTAGATGCGTCCAGACGGATCTCCCTCGATCTCGAGTACTCCCGACTCGGCCGCCTCCACCAGATCCTCGATCACGGCCATGACCCCGGGCCGGACCAGCTCCTCGTGTATCGCTACTACCACCGATTACCCCCGATGAGCAGATATGAAATTTGAATTGCCCGCATCGCGGCATTGCCCCCAATGTCGCGTTCTCCGTATAGCGTTCAAATCGGACAAAATACTCTGCCGACTTTGATTGAACGCCAAGGCGAGCGTACCGTTTCCACCGGTCCCGAATAACCCACTCTGAGGTAACTGTTATATGTCGCTATGGGCAGTGTTGCTCAGCGCAGAGATATACGATGAGCTTGACCAGGTCTTATAACTTAAAGTAATTGAGAATTACTTTAAGTTATGCATACCTTTGCACACTCGCACGTGCCGCTGCAATTAGCCGAACTACTCTTCACGGCGGCGGCGCTGGACGAATTCGAAGCCGAAGCGGCCCTTGACGCAAAGGTGGCCGTGGGTGACCTCACTGTCGAGCGGTGAAGTGACCTTGACGATCGTGTTGTCCTGCACGTGCAGGTCGAGGTTGCAGCCGACGCCGCAATAGGGGCAGATGGTGGACGTTACCGTCTGGGCGGACTCGTCCCAGGTGCCCGCCTGGCGCATGTTGTACTCACTCGCGGGCATGAGCGCGCCCGTGGGGCAGACGCCGATGCAGTTGCCGCAGTAGACGCAGGCGGAGTCCGGCAGGGTCACGTCGAACTCGGTGGAGATGCGGGCATCGAAACCGCGGCCGGCGACGGCGATCGCGAACGTGTTCTGCGCGTCCTCACCGCAGGCCTCCACGCACTTGTAGCAGAGGATGCAGCGGGAGTAGTCGCGGACGTAGGCCTCATTGTCGATCTTGACCGGCTGGCCGACCGTCGCGGCCTCGGCCGTACCGGCCGCTGGGTGGTGCTCACCCGGCCGGGTGGCGTCCCGCTCCCCCGCCTGATGGTCCGGCTCCGGCGTGCCGTACCTGGCCGGGTCGACGCCGTACTCGGCGATCCAGCGCTGCACGTCGGCCGAGGCGAGTGACACGTCGGCGGACGAGGCGAGGAACTCGAGAACCATCTTCCTGCTCGTCTTCACCCGCTCGGAGTCGGTGTGCACCTTCATGCCGGGCTCGGCCTTGCGCGAGCAGGCGGGCACCAGGGTGCGCGAGCCCTCCACCTCCACCACGCACACCCGGCACACGTTGACCGGGGTGAGGTTCTCCAGGTAGCAGAGCGTGGGGGTGTCGATGCCCTGGCCGCGGCACGCGTCGAGCAGCGTCGCGCCCTCCGGCACGCGGACGCCCTTACCGTCGATCTCCACGTCGACCAGGCGCTTCGGTGTTTCAAGGAACACTGAGGTCATCGCGGTGAGCCTTTCAGGAGTCGGCACCAATGAGGCCAAGCTTGACGGCCGACTCGACGGCCGACAGCGCCGTCTGGCCGAGGCCGCAGATCGAGGCGTCGCGGGCCACCGAGCCGATATCGGACAGCAGCGCGAGCTCGCTCGTGACGCTGCCCAAGGGGGTGCCGCTGACGAGCCGCGCCACCAGTTCCTCCTGTCGGACCGTGCCGACCCGGCAGGGCACGCACTGGCCGCAGGACTCGTCGCGGAAGAACTGGGTGATCCGGCGCAGCAGCGCGGTCAGGTCCACCGTGTCGTCGAGGACAAGCACGACGCCTGAGCCGAGGGTCGCGCCCGCCGCGCGTACCCCCTCGAAGGTGAGCGGCATGTCAAGGGCCTCGGGGCCGACGAACACTCCGGCCGCGCCGCCGAGCAGCACCGCGCGCAGCGGCCTGCCGCCCGCCACGCCGCCCGCGCCGTCGATCACGTCGCGCAGCGTCACGCCGAAGTCGTACTCGTACAGGCCGGGCACCGCGACGCAGCCCGACAGGCAGAACAGCCTGGTGCCGGTCGACGCCTCGGTGCCGACCGCGGCGAACGCCGGGCCGCCTACCCGCAGGATCTCGAGTACCGACAGCAGCGTCTCCACGTTGTTGACCGCGGTCGGCTTGCCGAACAGGCCGGACTGCGCGGGGAACGGCGGCTTGTTGCGCGGCTCGGCGCGCTTGCCCTCGATCGAGTTGATGAGCGCGGTCTCCTCGCCTGCGATGTACGCGCCCGCGCCGCGCCTGATCTCGATGTCGAAGGCGAAGCCCGCGCCGAGCACGTCCGCGCCGAGGAAGCCGTGCGCGCGGGCCTGGCCGATCGCGTGCGCCAGGCGGGCCTCGGCCGTCGGGTACTCGCCGCGGATGTAGATGTAGCCCTGTTCCGCGCCGCAGGCGTGGCCCATGATGGTCAGCGCCTCGACGAGCGCGTACGGGTCGGCCTCCAGCATCACCCGGTCCTTGAAGGTGCCCGGCTCCGACTCGTCGGCGTTGCAGACCACGTAGTGCGGCCGGACGGGGTTGCCCGCGACCGCGTCCCACTTGATGTGCGTGGGGAACGCGGCGCCGCCGCGGCCCATCAGCTTGGCGTCGCGGACCTCGCGGATGATGCCCTGGGGGCCGAGCGTGATGGCGCGGCGGAGCATCTCATAGCCGCCGGCCGCCCGGTAGGAGCCGAGGGATGACGGGTCGATGTGGTCGAGACGGCGCAGCAGCGAGACCGTTCCGGCCGCCGGTGCGGGTGCCGTGGCTTGAGTTGAGTCAGCCGAACCCGTTCGGGATGATGCTTGCGATAGTTGCGGGACGAGGACGCCGAGGGGGACCTCCGCCGGTGACTCGCCGGCGGTCAGCGCGTGCCAGATCGCGTCGGGGGTCACCGGGGCGATGTCGCGCCGTGCGACGGCCGCGCCCGCCCGCTGGATCAGCGCGGCGGAGCCGCGGTCGCACTTGCCGAGGCAAGGCGAGCGCTGCCAGGTGACGGCAGTGCCATTAGACATGGGGCCGTTCAGCGCGGATTCCGTGCCCTCATGGCCGAACCTGCGGGTCATCTCGGCGCACAGTTCCTCCGCGCCGGCCACCTGGCAGGCGACGTCGTCGCAGACGTGCACCACGGCGCCTGGCGCGGGGCTGGTGCGGAACAGCGCGTAGAAGGACGCGACGCCGTACGCCTCGGCCGGCGGCACCGTCAGCCGCTGCGACACGTAGTCGAGCGCGCCAGGGCTGATCCAGCCCGCCTGCTCCTGCACCGCGTGCAGCACGGTGATCAGCAGGTGGCGGCGGTCGCGCGCGGCACGGCCGCCGAACGCGACGTGCGCGTCCTGCGCCCGGCGCTCGCCGCCCTCCCACTGGGAGGCAGGCGGCCCGAGTACCTCGTCGACGGCCGCGCGCTCGGCGTCCGTCGCTGCCGCCTTAGCCGTCAGGCGCAGATCCACTAAGAACTCACCTCTGCTGTCCTCAGTCTCTCTAGGGTGGCGGCCGTCTCCTCGGGTGACGCCTGCTCCACCCGGATCGCGGTCGCCTTGAACTCCGCGGTGCCCGACTTCGGGTCCCAGGTGTCGAGGGTGAGGATGTTGATCTCCACCTGGTCGGGGAAGTGCAGCGTCATGAACGCGAGCCCCTCCCGCAGCGTTTCGTCCACTAGCACGGGAGCGGTGATCGAGCCGCGCCGGGAGGTGATCCTGGCGATCGCGCCGTCGGCGAGGCTCAGGTTGGCCGCGTCCTCCGGCGACAGGTTCAGCGACTCCGGCTGCCGCAGCGGCGTGGAGAACTGGTTCGTGGCCACGCCGGTGTTGTAGGAGTCGAGACGGCGGCCCGTGGTGAGCCTGACCGGGTACTCGTCGGTGAGCGTGTCCAGCGGGTCTTCCTGCTCGACCGGGCTGAACGGCGCGGGCTTGCCGCGCTTGGCCGGGTCCTCCTCCCACAGCCTTGCGTGCAGGAACAGCGTGCCCTCCGACTCATCGTCCGGACACGGCCACTGGACGCCGCCGAGCCGCTCAAGCTTTTCGTAGCTCATGCCGCGGTGCATCGGCGACAGCTCGCGCAGTTCCTCCCACAGATCCTCGGCGCTCGGGTCGCCCCAGTCGTAGCCGAGCCGCTTAGCGAGTTCGCCGATGATCCAGATGTCGTCGCGGGCGCCTTCCGGCGGCTCGATCGCCTTGCGGACGCGCTGCACGCGGCGCTCGCTGCTGGTGACCGTGCCCTCGGACTCGCACCAGGACGCGGTGCCTGGCAGCACCACGTCGGCCACCTTGGCGGTGTCGGTCAGCACGATGTCCTGGACCACAAGGCAGTCGAGGCCCTCGAGCATCTTGCGGGTGTGGTGCGTGTCGGCCTCGGAGTTCATCGGGTTCTCGCCGATGACGTAGGCGCAGGTGAGCTCGCCGCGCTCCATGGCGTCGAACATCTGCGACAGGTGCATGCCCGCCTTGGGCGGGATCGGGACGCCGTACTTCGCGCCGAACCGCTCGCGGGCGTCGTGGTCGAGCGCGATGTCCTGGAAGCCGGTGAGCTTGTTCGGGATGGCGCCCATGTCCCCGCCACCCTGGACGTTGTTCTGCCCGCGCAGCGGCACGAGCCCGGAGCCGTACTTGCCGACGTGCCCGGTCAGCAGGGACAGGTTGATCAGCGCGAGGACGTTGTCGGTGGCGTTGTGGTGCTCGGTGATGCCGAGCGTCCAGCAGATCTGCGCCCTGTCCGCCCTGGCGTAGTCGTGCGCGAGCTGCCTGATCAGCTCCTTCGGCACGCCGGAGTCGCGCTCGGCCCGCTCGAGCGGGTACCTGGCGACCTGCTCCTTGTACGCCTCGAAGCCGACCGTGGCGCGCCTGATGAACTCCTCGTCTGTCAGGCCTGCCTGAATGATCTCGTTCGCGATCGCGTTGGCCAGGCTGATGTCAGAACCCACATGGATGCCGAGCCAGGCATCCGCCCACTTCGCGGTGTCCGAGCGCCGTGGGTCAACCGAATACATCTTCGCGCCGTTGCGTATGCCCTTAAGCACATGGTGGAAGAAGATCGGGTGCGCCGCGCGCGCGTTCGTACCCCACATGACGATGAGGTCCGCGTCTTCCGCCTCCCGGTAGGAGCAGGTGCCGCCACCCGCTCCGAATACAGCCGCCAGACCGGCGACACTGGGGGCGTGTCAAGTGCGGTTACATGAGTCGATGTTGTTGGTTCTCATGGCGGCCCTGGTGAACTTCGCCGCGGCGTAGTTCATCTCGTTGGACGCCTTGGAACAGCTGAACACGCCGAAGGTGTTGGTGGCGTCGTTGTCTCGCGCCCTGGCGAATCCCGCCGCGGCGCGGTCGAGCGCCTCGTCCCAGGTCGCGGGGCGCAATTCCCCGTTTTCCCTGACGAGCGGCTCGGTCAGCCGTGTCAGCTTGCCGGGGTCCGTCCTCTGCCTGCCCAAAGCGCGCACCTCCGTCCAATGACGCGGACTGTCTGCGGTATGCGGACTGTCAACTAGCTAGATTTACGCTACTACCAGGCAAATCGGCCGTCGATAACGCGAGCGGCAGCCTGGGGAGTCGCCCAGCGGCGACCCGCCCGCCTTGTCGCCCGCCACAGAACCCCGGTTCCTCGTCTCTGTTTCCGTGAGCTCCGGGGCTGTTATCGCCATTATCCGCAGTATCCGCCCGGCCTGGACACTACGCAAAGCAGAGGCCGTGCGTGATTCCGGCCACCGAGCGGCCGTTCTGTCATGGCGCGGGCGTAAAGAAGACAGTGTCGCCGGCCGCGAGCGGGACCGAGGGGTCGCGGGTGATCAAGCCTTGGTTGATGGGGCCTTGCTTGATGGGGCCTTGCTTGATCTGGCCGTCGTTGATCTGGTCGCTGTTGAGCGTGGCGGTGACGTTCCGGCCGAACGGCAGGCCGACCGTGATCGCAGCCGCGCCGACGGTCGCCGCACGGACTGCCCGCGGGCCCGCCGGGCGGCCGACGTTAATCAGGGTGCCGAACAGCTGGACGGTCACTTCTGGCGCCGGCCGCCGCCTAGCCGCCTGGTAGTCGTCGAGGGTGTTGACGTTCAGCAGTGAGTCCAGGTCCGGGTCGCTGGCGGCGAGCACCGGGTCGGCGAGCAGCACCGCGTCGTCGAGCCTGGTGACGGAGCACTCCGCGAACAGGAACGCGGGCCGCAGCCTGTCCTGCGCTACGAGGCGCTCGGCTAGTTCGGCGAGACTGGTGCGGTAGGCGGCGGCCAGGGGTTGCTGGTAGCCGCGGGCCACCGGGAGCGCCACGTCCGGTCCGTCTCGCGGGCACGCGCGCGGCGCGTCGAGGGCGGACAGCACGCGGCTGACGAAGGCCGGGTGGAGGAATGGCAGGTCGGTGGAGGTGACGAACGCGGTCTCCGCCCGGCCGCGCAGCACGGCGAGGCCGGCTGCGATTCCCTGGACCGGCCCCTTCCCTTCCCGCGGGTCGTCCACCACGACCGTCCCGGCCGGCAGGTCGGGGAGATCCTGGCCGCTCGCCCTGACGACGACGACCGGGCCGCCAGTCGCGCGGGCGAGGATGCCGACCGTCCGGCGCAGCAGCGTCGATCCGTGCCACTCAAGCGCCGCCTTGGGCGTTCCCATCCGCGAGGACCGCCCGCCAGCTAGCACCACACCGCCCGACGTCACGGTCCCAGCGTACGTTCGGCGGCCGGGCCGCTGATGTCATGCCGCCTCGCTGCCGCGTTCCGCCTCGCGCCTGCGTCGCGCCGGAATGTCAGACCCTCGCAGTAGTATTCGATTAGTAACTGAAAGATGATCTTTCCTTCGAACGGGGGCGTTCATGGACTGGCAGGCAAGCGGCGACTGGCAGGGCGGCACGCCCGGC
>NZ_RPFW01000017.1 GCF_007827045.1 Trebonia kvetii | reverse complement strand
AAACGCCCCGAACCAGACGAGACCGGCCCCAGCCAGCCCGCCTAGCCAGCAGCACCCCCGAAGCCGACGGCACGAACCGCCGCCGGCTGCTGCCGCCTGCCCGCTAACTCTCCATTTTTCGGGTCAGGAGGCTTCGAGTGCAGGTGGGCTGAGCAGTGTCTCCGCAGCTCAGTACGCCTTTACCCACATTCACGACTAACCGCGAATCACCGGGGCTTCCTGTCTCTATGACCTTGCCCCCGTTCGCCGGACACTTCGGGTGTGGGGTCAGGCGCCGTGGTCTGGCGGCCTGAGTCGTGTCTCGAAGTCGGCTGGGCTGAGCATCCCGAGGCTGGAATGCCTTCGCGCGGGGTTATACCAGCATTCTATCCATTCGAATATCGCGTTCGCTAGCTCTTTCCTGGATTTCCATGCCTTCCGGTCAAGAAGTTCTATCTGCATGGTGCCCCAGAACGATTCCATCATCGAGTTGTCGTAGCAGTCCCCGACCGTTCCCATCGAGCCGAGCAGCCCCGCGTCGCGGAGCCTTTTCCCGAAAGCCCAGGACGTGTACTGCGTTCCGTGGTCGGAATGCAGGATCGTTTTGCTTGACTCCGGGCGGCGCCGGAGGATAGCCATGCCGATCGCGTCGATGACCAGCTCCGATTTCTGGCTGACGTCAATTGACCAGCCGATGATCCGTCGCGAGCAGGCGTCCATGACCGCCGCGCAGTACACCTTTCCCTCGGCTGTCGGGTGCTCGGTGATGTCGGTCAGCCAGAGCTGGTCGAGCTCGACGACCGCGAACTGCCGGTGCACCAGGTCTTCCTCGGTCGCGGCGTTGACCAGGTTCTTCCGGCCTTTGCGCCGGTGGACGCCCTGCAGGCCGGCTTCGCGCATCAGCCGGGCGACCCGCTTGCGGTTCACCGTCTCGCCCAGGCCCAGGACCAGCTCGGCGTGCACCCGCGGCCACCCGTAAGTGCCGCGCGATTCCTCGTGAACCGCCGCGATCATCTTCGCAAGCTCCCTGTTCCTCGCGTTTCTCGGCGATTCCGGCTTTCCGAGCCATTCGTAATAGCCGGACGTGGACACGTTCAGTACCCGGCAGGCCGCCGCGACCGGGATTCCGGTATCGGCCAGCTCTCGGACCAGCCGGAAGGTTACTTTGGGAGGACGCTTTCCCTGGCAAAGTAAGCGGCGGCGCGCTTGAGGATGTCGTTTTCCATCTCAAGCTGCCGGTTTTTCCGGCGCAGCTCTGCGATCTCTTTCTTTTCCGCGCTGGTTGGCTTTAGCGGGCTGCTGCTTTCGTCGGCGTCGGCCTGGGCGAGCCAGTTCCGCAGGCACGATTCGCTGATGCCGAGGTCTTTCGCGGTCTTGGCGATCGGTGCGGTGCCCTGGCGGGCGAGCTCGACGGCGCGCTGGCGGAACTCCGGAGGGTGCGGTGCGGGCATGGGGACATCCTTCCTGATGGCCGAGGCCATCTCAGGTCAGGTGTCCGGGAAACGGGGGCAAGCTCACTACGGGCACGCGGGCACACACGCCCCTTACCCGCCGCTGGAGAGGTCAGCCTTTGGACGCCGAGCAGATCGGCGGAAAGCGCTTCGCGCCTCATCTGACCACGGTGATGTCGGCGACTCGCGGCGCCGAGGCGCACCTGGGCGTGGTCGCGAAAGCGGGCCGACGGAGATCACTCGCGGAGGGTGAAGCGCCGCGTGCGGGCGAGCGGGTAGATGAATATCAGGCTCTAGCCGCCGACGGCGGCACTACTGGGTAGAGGAGACGACCATGCCCCTTGCGGCCTCGACGGACTATCCCGTGCTGAACGTGTTCTGGACCATCTTCGAGATCTTCGCGTTCGTCCTCTGGTTCTGGCTCCTGTTCGTGATCCTGACGGATGTCTTCCGCAGCAGCGACTTGTCCGGCTGGGGCAAGGCAGGATGGACCATCTTCGTGATCTTCCTCCCGGTGATCGGAATCCTCACCTACTTGATCGTCCGTGGTCCGTCGATGCACGAGCGCTCAGCTCAGCAAGCCCGCCAGCAGGATGAGGCCCTCCGCAGTTACGTCCAGGAAGCCGCAGGCTCGACGCCAAGTTCCGCGGACCAGCTTGCCAAGCTGGCCGATCTACGGCAGCGCGGCGTCATCACCTCCGATGAGTTCGAGCAGCAGAAAACCAAGGTTCTCAGCTCCCAATGACCCGATGTCCCACTGGCCCTAGCCGCCGGGCTGGTCTAGCCCGCGCCGCAGGCCCGCCAGCCCGTCACCTGCCCGGGTGGGTAGTCCTACCCCGCCGCCGAGCAGCCGCGGGAAAGGGGTAATCCGGCCGCTGCCCGGCCCCGGCCAGGCGGGAGAGTCTGCCGGTAAGGCCGGAACGCCCGGCCCCCACGACCGCCACCTTCACGAGCCGCCGCCGCCCTGATCACGGCCGTCGCGGCGGTGCTCCTGGACCGCGCCCGGGCCAGCCGCCGGTCCGCCTCCAGCGCCGGGTGACGCACGGCTCCGACCCGGCACCAGCCGCGCCTGGACCAAGGCCACGGTCCAGGCGCGGCCCCGGCCAGGCCAGGCAGGCAGACGGAAAGGCCCTGGATGCTTGCGGTCCCCGGGGCAGGGATGGCGGACGGAGTCTCCGCCACGGTCATCCTCCGAGTAGGTGAAGGTCGCGCGCGCAGAAACCGTGGTGCGCCCACTCCTCGTCCAGTACCACGTGCACGCATTCGAGAACCGACTTTCCCCTGGCGTACGGTGGCCAGCCGCCGCCTGCTGGCACTGGCGCGGGTGCCGACAGCTGACTGTCCGCCACGGTCGACAGCCAGCGCTCAAGCTCGGCGCCTTGCATGTCGCGCACGGCCAGCACCTCGTCAAGCGTGGGGGACGCCGCCGGATCCAGGCCCTGCTCCTCCTGCTCAGGGACGAACTCGCAGGCCAATCCGATCGCGGTGAATGGTTCGGTCGAACCCAGGCAGCAGCGTCGGAACCACGAGTCGTGCACGAACACCAGATGGCGCAGGGTCTCTACCGTCGACCACTCTCCGTCTACGCGCTGGTGCTCCGAACCCTTGGGCATCCCTTGGAGCCGTTCGAGCGTCGCCGCCCAGTCGGTCCGCAGCTGCAGAAACCCGTGCCGCAGGTCGGCCGGATCGGCTGAGCGGATCAGCAGCCGCACTGGATGCCGGCGGTCAAGTTCGGCTTCGACGTACGACGTCACCTCGACTCCGTTGACCACCAGGTTGCTCACCAGCCCGTCGATGACGGCATCCTGCATTACCACTCCGATCAGACGGGCGCGAGTCAGGTCGCATTCTCGGAATTCGGCATCAGTCAGGTCCTGGTCTTTGAATGTCGCCATACCGAGCAGTATCCATCGGCGTGCCGACACCCCGGGTCATGGCTGTGAACTGCCAGCGTCGACACAAGGGCCTGGTCGCGGCGGCTCAAACCGAGCAGAGAACCGGCGTCCTTCGGCGCGCCTCGGCGCGACGGGCACGGATATTCGGCAGCGGTCATGCCTGCTCGCGCGGCATGCCGCGGTGATTTGCGCTCCCGCGGCATGCCCAGGTCAGCGCCCTGCCCGCAGCACGTTCCATGACCTGCCCGGCAACCCGCATAGCGCTCCGAAGGAGGTAGCTACGCCCGCGTTCCTCGCGGCATAGTCAAAGACACCTTCGCTGACCAGCACGATGAAGATCACCTACACCACGCAACGGGAGCGACCGCCGACAGCGATCGGCCACGATGCGATGCCCGTGGTAGCACGCACCCGACGCCCCAATTATGCGCGGCCACGATTGCGGCGTAGACGTGTCCGGGAGCCGCCCATAGCGGCGGGTATCTGGTGCCGTCATCAAGAGCACTGATGTGTTGTCGGCCACGCAGAGCCACGATGTGTCTATACGCGCTGGCTGCCGGACTGAGAACGCGCTGACGTCGCGGAGCGTTCGTTTGCCTCGGCGTCTGCCCGGAGATCGTTTCCGGAGGTTACGTCAGCCATGCCGGCATTCTTCAAGCGTAGCAATAGTCACAGGCCAGGTCAGAAGGTGCTGAGGCGGGTTATGCCTTGTCCCTCAAAGGAACCCTGGCAGCGATTTCGCGGAACACCGCTAAGTCTCTAAACCCCTGCGGCCGTCTTGTACTGCTCGACGACGCCGGCCGGGACACGGCCGCGGTCCTTGACCTCGATGCCCTGCCCCTTGGCCCACTCGCGGACCTTGGCGGTGTCAACGGCGGCGCTGCCGCGCCGGCCGCGCCCTGCGCTCCTGGATGTGCCGCCGGTCCGCCGGGCGTGCGCGAGGTACTGCTCCAGTGCCTTGCGGAGTTCGTCGCTGTGCGCGGCGCTGAGGTCGATCTCGTATTCCGTGCCGTCCAGGCCGAAGCGGACGGTGCCGGCCGCCTCGCCGCCGTCGAGGTCATCAATGAGCAGCGTCTGAATTCTCTGAGCCATGAAAGAATCCTAATCCCCTCCGGTGAGGGAAAGTACGCAGCCGCGCTGCGCCTAACCGCTTGCCGGCCAGTCATCCCGGCCCGCGCACCAGCGATTCCCGCGGTTAGCAACGTCTTCGCCGCCGCCGGGGTCGGATAAGGACGTCCGGCCATCGTCTGGTCGCGGACTTCCGCGACATCGCCTCCACTGCCAGGCCGACGCGCGGACGCCGACAACCCTTGCCAAGTCCGATCCACGCCATCGCCAACGCAGCAGCGGAGGCGCGCCGAGCGCTTGATAAACGGGTGATAATCTCCGCATGGATTTTCGAAAAATTGAACGATTATCACTTGTGTATCTAGCGGTGCATATCAGGCATTCAGGTCATCCCATCGACATCCGAAGCGCTGAAGAAGGGGTAACGATATCGCCGAATCCGAGGCCAGAGCAACCTCGTGAGGCCGTCAAGCTGGAGCATGCAGATTGATCATTCGGGCGTGTTGTCAACGTCGGAAACCAACCGATCCCGCGTGATACCGCTGCGTCGCCTGGCGTGCGACCTCTGTCGTTACTCCCCACCAACTTGACCTGGTCGTAACCGCTAGACGCTCTGCCGGTCGCGCGGCCACGAGCCTCGATAGTTCACGCCAGGAACCTGGCTGGTACGCCTGCACGGCCGCTGCTGCATCGGAAGGCCCCGAGTTCCGCGGCACGCGCGGTGATCTCGTTCGCGTACGCATTCATGGCCACGGCGGCGTCGCCTGTCCGAGGGATTGAGCTGTTTGCTGGGTAACCGTGCCCCGCCGCAGCCTTCCACTCGGCTTGGCGGGGCACCGTGCGTTTGCCTGCTTTCGCTTGGGTTGCTAGTCGGTCCAGATGCCGCCGTCTACCAGGGCGACGGCGCTGTCGTATATGTGGTCGGAGGTGTCGGCTACGGCGATCCTGACCGTGGCCGGCTGGCCGGGGGTAACCGGGACCGAGCATGTCAGCGGGACGGTCAGGCCGTCCATTGTGGTGTTGTAGCCAGCCGCGCCTGTCGAGTTGTCAACGTAGTACTGGCTGTTGGTGTGGTCGTTGATGGTGTTGATGGAGACCGGCGTGCTGGTCCCTGGGACGAAGGCGCAGTTGGCGCCGTTCACGTAGACGGCCATCACGTCGTTGTACTGGCTGCCGACGAACTCCGGGTACTCTTCGCTGGCGAACACGTACTTGACATGCAGCGTGGAGCCGGTCGGGATGACCGTCACCGTGTAGGAGGAGGCGTCGTACGTCGGGTAGCCAGCCAGGGCGGACAGGTCGGGATCGCCGGGCAGGCCGAGGTTGGTGCTCGCGAACTGACTTGGCGAGCCGACAGCGTCCGCGACCAAGCCGGTACTCAGTACCCACGTCTTCTGCCCCGGCACGAAACCGTCCACGTGTCCCCACTGGTCCGGTGAGCCCGTCGTGGAGTCGCTCACCTTGGAGACTCCCGGTCCGAGGAGCGAGTCAGGAGTGCCCTCCGGCTTGTTGCATCCGGTGGGCAGGTCCCATGGCGAACCCGGGTACTTCAGCGTGCCGTTGAGCGCGTTCAGCGTGATGTCCTGCTCGTAGGACCAGCCGTTCAGCCATGCCTTCGCGGTCAGGCTCAGCCCCGCCGTCAGGTTCACGGCCGCCTCGGTGCACAGGTTGAACTGGGGGTCGCCCACCGGGAAGATCGCCTTGAAGCTGGCGTCGATCGGGTCGAATTCGCCCTTGACCCCGGCGATGACCGCGGCCTCTTCGGTGCCGACACCAGGGCCGAGTATGAACTCGCCCCCCAGCTTGAGCCCCACCGTGCCGTTGACCTTGACATCCGGCGTCAGCGGCGTGGCCTGCAAGATGGTGTTTCCGGCGAATGAGGCACCGTTCTTTATGCTCATCGAGCCCGAGACCGCGACCCCGCCGAGCACCGACGCACCAAGGTTGGAGATTTCCACCCCGCCGCCGATGGAGAACTCCGCGGTCGGGTCGAGGGACAGGGCCATCGGAACCGGGTCCACCGACAGCATCTTAAACAGCCCGGGAAGCGGCAGCGAGCAACTGTAGTCACCGCTGGTCTCGATGCTGACCGCGCCCGTCACTTTCGCGGTGAGCGCCAGGCTCATCGACGCGCCGTCGGGCACGCTGACACCGAGGAAGTTGTACTTGTCAAGCTTGGTGGCGAAGTCACCGCCCAGCGCGATACTCGGCGAGAACGTGACCTTCTGCGAGACCCCGACATCCCCGCACAGCGAGGTCGCCGCCGGGGCGGCTAGCCCCTTCGCGGTGGACTTCACGGCAGTCTTCGGCTGCTGCGGTGTGACCTTGGAAGACGTGGCCTTAGCAGACACGGGCGCGGTGACAGTGGCTGAGGGCTTGCCGGGATCCGGTGCTGTCGGCACCGGCGTGGGCAGCAGGGACGGGTCGGTGGTGAAGGAGTCCACTGAGAGCTCGTAATAGTCGAACGCGTCGCTTAGGCCGCCGGCGACCAGAGCGACTGTCCTGCCGTCGGCGGACACCGCGCTGACCACTCCGAGGAAGCCCCCAGGCAGCGTGCCTGAAACCGGCAGGATCATCGCGGACCCGAGGAACGGCACCGGGACACCGGCGACCAGCACCACCTGCACCCCGGTTCCGGTGGTGGTCACCGAGGAGAGATCGGCGGCCTTAGCGAAGAACGTGGACGGCTCGGCGACGTAGGTCGCGCTTGTCGACCCGGCGGCCGGCGTAGTGCTCACGGTGATCACCAGCGGGCCGTGCCAGTTCTTGTTATGGAAGGTGAACAGCGAATAGGTGTACTTCGTCCCCGCCGCTAGATTGCTGTCCGCGGCATTCGTGCCGGTGACAGAGACGCCAGTGCCCTGCCCCGGCGACTGCGGCGCTGACTGGCCAGCGCCGCGGCGCAGTATGTAGGACGCCCCGGCCGGACCAGTCCAGCTAAGCGAGATTGCGGTCTGGGTGACTGCGGTAACGTGCACGTCTCGCGCGCCACCGTCGCTGGTATAGGTCACGTTGAGCGTCGTCGTCTTGCCTGGATAAATGACGGCCTCCGGCGCCGAGGACTTGCCCTCATACCTGGCACCGCTAAAAAAGACCACAGGCAGTGCTACGTGATAGGCGCCGGCGGCCAGCGAGAAATGCACGCTCGTCGATACACCGGCGGGCGGCTTCGCCGCTATCAGATTCGCTGTCCCGCCGATGAGGACATTCGCTGGAACTCCATCCGGCGCACCGACGGTCACGATCAGCGTGCCGGGCTGGCCCGCGGAATGTTCCGAGGCCTGCGCGGATATCGCGGTAACGCTAAGTCCCGCAATCATGGCCGCAATAATCGAGATTAGCCAAATCATTTGTTTTGGCACGCGTGCTGACATACCGATTCCCGCCCCCTAGTCACAGAAATGATGACTTTCCTTTTATACAGTCGCAGGGCCGTCAGGGCAATCTCGGCATTGAATCCTCCATAAGAGGGAAAGTGCGCAACCAAAAGGAAACGCACACGTTCCTTCTCACCTTCGGAGAATTGCGGCCCGACTAACTTAGCTCAGTTAGGGGCTTGTTTCGCGTGTGAGGCAAGCACGCGGGCAAGGGCGGCACCCGACGGGATGCGCGCTCGCGACCTAAAGGGCCCAGATCAGCGACGACAGGGCTTTGAGTCAATGGCATGGCCGGGCCGCGCCCTAGCTTAACTTCTTAACCCTTCTGCCTGGTCAGTTGCGTGTTCGTGGTGCGTGGCATGTCGGCTTTCACCTTGGGCGTAGGGTCGGTTTTGGTCTGGGAGTGGCCCGGCCGAAGAGCCGGCGTCTTGGGGTGTGAGCCGGCCGCGCTGGCGGGCGAGTCGTTCCCCGCTTGCCCTCCCGGGCCCTTCGCACGGGCGGCGTCAGCCTTGAGGTGCTTGTAGAAGGCATCGCTGACCTGCCGATTCAGGGCGCGCAGCGCCTCCTTGGCCGTCTTGCCCTCGGCGATCTTCTTGTCGTAGTAGGCGCGGCCCTGGCTGTGCGGGTAGCGGACCCGGGTGACGGCGGTCATGTGCGCGGCGTGGTTCAGCCGCCGGTTCCCGCGCAGGGACAGCCGGCAGACTTTCCGCCTGCCCGAGGACACCTCGACCGGCGCAGTGCCGTTATAGGAGGCGAAGTTGTCCCGGCCGGCGAACCGGGAGACGTCGTGGCGGCGATGAACGGCCCGACGCCGAACATCTGCGTCAGCGAGGTGCCGGTGCCCTGCACCGCCTCCGCCAGCCTCCGCCTGGCCCGGTGCAGCTGCTCATCGGCCCGGCGCAGGTCATCGAGCAGGTCGGCGGCCAGCTCCAATGATCGGCAGATCATGGGCCCGCCGATGGTTTGTCGAGCCTGCGACGTTCGACCAGCGTGTCCACCACGCAGCCTGCAGGCTGGTAAAGCTACATCGGAGACACCCCAGGGCGGGCTTTAGGTGACGGTGGGCTACGCGTTGTCACCGACACGCGTGCGCTTCGTGCTGCCGGCGAGGATTGATGACGGAGCGCGACCGCAGCCGTGCGCTCAGGCCAAGCCGATCGATTATTTGCCGCTTGTGGTCCGGCTCCTATCCCGATTGGGCGTGCGTGCCCAATTCTGGACGTCACGGCACCGGGCCTGGCGGACCGGGTCGTGACGCTGGCTGACCTCGGGCCGGGCGATCTGTTCCTGGATCGGACGTGGTGCCCCGCGTGTGGCAGGGCCTGGTCACGGGTCGCGTTTTTCGGCGCCGTCGCTTGCATCCTCCTGGCGATAAGTCTGGAGAAAGCGCGGAGCAAGACGCTGACGTCATGATCGATCCGGCAATGCGTGCACTGGCAACCGGCGGCACGGCGGGGAGGCCCGGTGACCGGGGCAGTCCGGCGGGCCTGGGCGGAAGCAGATGAGGCAGATGAGGTTGATACGGCACTTCGCCGCCGCGCGGCGTCTTCTCGTGGTGTCGGTGATGGTGCTCGCGCCGGCCATCGGCCTGGCTGCGGGATGCAGCAGCGTGCGCAAGGCCATCGATAACGCTAACGCGAGTGCTGCGGCGTACAGCGACCTGCAGGGGTTCATCCGGGACCAGCTCACCACGAAGTTCGGCCGCTCGGTCCGCTCGGTGTCCTGCACTCCTCACGTCGACCAGGTCCTGCCTGGCGACACCGCCGATCTGACGTGCGTCGTGGTATTCACCGACGGCACGTCGTACGCCACCCCCGCGAAGATCACCGACCCGTCGACCGACCCGGACATCGCGACCGAGTCGTTCAGCTTCAATGCCCCGCCAGCGATCGACATCACGACCGCGCCGCTGCCCAGCCCAGCCGTCGCGCTCGCCGCGACGAGCCCGGGCTCGCTGCTCCTCGCGGGCAACCTGGCGCCCGTGCTGAGCAAGCTCACCGCCCGGTTCGGCAGCCAGGACCTGATCGTGCAGATGGCGATCTACCCCGGCGAGGTCGAAGCTGTCATCGCCGGTAACAATGGCGAGGCGCGGGCGATCACCGCGACGTACACCGGGGCGCTGACGGTGGGGTCCCTGGCAGCCTTCGAAGGCCCCCGCCACGGCATTGGCTTCTCCCAGCTCGTCCCAGGAGCGATCCAGCGGCTTACCGAGCTGATCACCACCAAGGGCAAGGTGCGCCTCGGCAGCATCAGCCGCTTCGTGCTCACCAACTCCCTGCCCGGCGGCAATTCTGGCTGGACCATCTACCTGACCTCGGGCACCACCCGGTTCCAGGCACTCGTGCTCGGCAACGACCCGAAGATCATCACGCCTAGCAGCACGCACGACCTGGAATGAACACCTGCCCGGCCGGACTGGATCCTGGCTATCCCCTACGCGGTCGCAGACTCCAAGCGCTCCCCTTCCCCGCACCGGGACGCACTATCCGCGACAGTCCTCAACAGCGTTCCCGGGCGGCTATTCGTTGTGGGCTATCAAGATTGCCTCGAGCCTCCAGCGCGGAAATCCGTGCTTATAACCGCGGCCACAGGCCCAGAGAGCCGCTTTTGGGCGGGTTTCCCGGCCGGAGAGCCGCGGTGGTGCGGCAGATCTCCGGTGCGGTGGCCGGCGCTGGCTGGGTAGTAGCAGATCGGCCATGGCGTCGGAACGGGCCACGGCGAGGAGGGCCGGCGGGTAGCCGTGGCGCAGAACTGAGTACCTGTTACTCAGGCGGCCGCCATGGCGTGACTTATACCTTGATGCGATCGGTCCGGTTTGCGGGCCGCCAGTCCGACTAGGGGTAAGGAAATGTTCAGACGGATAAAGCACCCGCACATCGGCCGATTCGGACGGCGAACGGCGTTGGCCGCAGTCGGCGGCATGGTCGCGGCTGTCTTCCTGGCCGCGACCAGCGCAGCTGCGGTGGGGCCATGACGGCGAGCTGCACGCCGGGTTCCGGGCCGGATCTCGCCGGCCGGCACCTGACAAGCAGCGACCTATCCAGCTACTCTTCGGGCCTGCAATGCGCCAACCTGACCGGAGCTGACCTGAGCGGTCTCAGCTTGGCTCAGGTCGATTTCACTGGTGCCGTCATGCGTGACGCTAGCCTGCAGGGCGCCGATCTCAGCCAGGCGACATTCGATCAGGCGGACCTGTCGGGCGCCAACTTGTCGAACGCGCAGATGATTCAGGCCTCAGCCCGGTACGCCAAACTGGTCGGCGCGGATCTGGCCCATGCGGACTTCACCCAGGCCGACCTGAGCGGCGCCGATCTCGCTAGGGCCAACCTGAGCGGCACCACTTTCTCGCAGGCCACACTCGATCAGGCCAATTTCGCGGGCGCCACGGGAGTCCCGCCGTACAGCCTGTACCTGCTGATCGTCGCCGGGGTCATCCTCGCGCTGCTGATATTGGGATCGATCAGGAAAGGCAGACGCGTCCTGCGCCTAAACAGGAAGGCCATGCCAAGCTTCGCGATGGGCCGCACGAGCATCGCGCTGGCCCGCGGCCTGGTCGGCTCGCTTGTCGTCGCGCTCGGCTTCCATCTGTTCCTGGGCGGGCTAGCCGATGAGATCGTCAGCTCGTTCGGCCCGCCCTTGGCGCAGACGTGTTCCGCGGGAGCGCTCTGCACCGTTGGCGTGGCCAGCGGATTCTTCGGCCTTTTCGGCGGCGTTTTCGTCATCATCGCGGGCTTCGCCGTACGGCGTGTGCGTTACCCGGCGCCCAGCTACATCGGCATGTCTCGCGGGCCGATGAGCGCAGGCCCAATGTTCGGAGGGTTCCCTGGCCCAAGGTTCGGCGGGTCGCCTGGTTCCGGCACGGCGGGTCTCTTTGACTCGGGGACCGGGGGACCATCTGACCCGGGAAGCCCTTGGTCTTAGCCGCGGTCCACGTGCGCCGTGGGGCGCTGACGATTCGAGTGGAGGTTCATCCCGGCGGCGCGCGAGGCCACCTGTATAAGCATCCAAGGCCTGCGCGCCGTCAGGCCGAGAAGCCCAGATCATCCGGTTCGGCGTGGTGCCCGGCGGCCATCCCGCCAGCTCGGTTGCCGTGAGCATTGTTGAGTGCGCCAGAACTGGGTGATCTGTGTGGTCCGGTTACTGAGAGAGTCGCTAGCGAATCGCATAGAGGCGGCCAATCTGGGTGGGTCCGCGGCTGGCTTCAAAGGCTTGGCCATTCCGGGGAGGGGTGGGATTTCGCTAGACTCAGCCGGTCCGGGAACCCGTTCACGTTTTCAGGCAAGGGAGTCGCCATGGGACGTTTGCGCTGCCCGTGCGGTATCAGGCCCGTCGGGGTCTCGGCGTGAGCAGGCCGATCGAGCCTGCCGCGCAGCTGGCACGAGACTTCGGAACTGACCCGGCAGTGGGACTGGACGGCGTCACCGCCGCGGTCACCGGGCGCGCCCGGCTGTCGGCGGACGGCGACGCGCGGGCGGTGCGCGCGGTCCTGGACCTCGCGACCCGCGGATCCGCCTGGCGGGCCCTCCAGCTGCAGGACCCGATGAACATCACGATCCTCAAGGCCATGCGGGACGCCGCCGCGGCCTTGCACCCCGCCACTGCGCCAGACATCCTGGCAGCAGCCGTGCTCAACCAGGTCCGCCTCGCGATGTTCCCGAGCGGGCGGCTTAAGGCGGACGGGCCGCCGGTCGTCGCCAAAGGCTCCTATCTATCCCAGTGGTGGCAAACTCACGCTCGGCGCCGTTAACCTGCCGATCAGGTCCCGGCGTCTCTTGCGCAGACCGCTGAACAGCCAAGCAGGGGGAGGCGATAGCCCTTCCTGCCAGGTCGACACGCGCAGAACCGGGCATCCAGCGCACGGCTCAGCTTGCGGCACAGGCGTCATGCACACCCCTACCTATTCGGCGATACTCGGCTTTGGGGCGTTCGCTCGTGGTGAGCGATCAATCTGAGCCGGGTCGACTGTATAGTCCGGCGTCATGCCAGCATGCTCGGCTGCGGCTCGGTGACCGCGTCGGATGAATACCCGGCTGAGGCTGGCAATCCGGAGACCTGAGCAGGGCGCGGTCTGAAGGTGCTTGACGCCCTGGCGTCGCTGCCGGTGGGGTTGTGTCCGGTGACCGGGTAGCGTGCGGCCCGTGAGCCGCTGGAAGGAGCGGGCGATGGGTGTGCTGCGGCATGTTGCGGCGCCGGAGGGAGTGCCCGCCGGGCGCGGCTACAGTCAGGTGGTCACCGGCCGGGGACGGCTGGTGGTGGTGAGCGGCCAGGTCGCGCAGGACGAGCATGGCGGGCTGGTCGGCCCGTCAGGCGAAATCAAATGCCCTCGGGGTTCGGGCGGCTGCCCTCGGGGTCGGGCGGCTCGAGGCAGCTGCCCTGGCCATACCCCGCGCTCAGACCACCATCAGCGGTGATCACGACCTGGCGCTCCGGCAGGCAGGCAGGCCCAGAGATTCGATTACGTTCAGTGAAAGACCTGGCCGCCGCGGAGTGCGCACATCGCCGCCGTTATGCGCGGCCGAGTGGTGTGTGGCGCGGCGTCGGCAACGGGCGCAGATTTGGTGGTTCTGCGCGCCTCCACTTACGGGTCTGTCGGTCCCTCATCGCTCCATCCGGTGTCACCTGTGGGTTGGGTGATAAGGGGTCAGGATGCCTGGGCAGGTCTGCCCGAGAAACGTGAGTCTGCGTGGGGTCCTGTCAGCTTGGCGATGCCGGACACGATCGTTGTGGAGCGGACCAGGGGCAACAGGGCCTGCGTGCCGCGGTCGAGGGTCGGGTGGAACTTTGTCGCCTACGTGAGAGTGCCGGAGCCGACACCGGCAACCGAGCTGGTGAAGGTATCCAGGCCGCGACCCGCGATCCGGCTTGATGTGCAAATGATCGTCCGGGTTAGCCCTTGCCGGCGAGCGTGACAAGGCCCGCGGCCTCCAGCTTGTCCAGCATTCCCCGGATCCATTCGGGCTTCTTGTCGTGCATCGACCCAGGCAATGCCCGGGAGACGCAGAACGCCTGCGCCGGGGCTGGCGATGACCTGCAGGTTCATCCGTGCCGCTTGGGCTTGCCGGAGTCGAAGGACCGGTCAGCGGCGACCCGGTCGAACGGGACCAGGGTCCCGTCCAGGATGACGTTTGAATGCCCGGTCCGCTTCGCGTCGCGGACCGCCTTGCGGAGCTTCGGCGTCCTGGCCGCCCGCGGGTGAGAATTCGGGCGCGTAACCGGTTTTGCCGGCGTGGCCTAGGACGGCGAGCTGTCCCCCTAGCCGCGCCATTCATCCGAAGACCTGGGCGCACGGCGAAGTGGCGGTGAAGCCGAGTACCGGCGCAATCCGGTTGATGCGGGCAGACAGCGTCGTGGCGTCCCGGGCGGTCCGCTCGAACCCGCGGAATATCGGCGTTGTCGGCTGCGGTGATCTGCCGTCGGCTGTTGGCGGCCGCCTGATCGATGAGGTCGCGCAGCTGCCGCCATTCTGGCTGGTGCGCTGCCGGGGGCGAGCGCGTCGAGCTGGGCGGCGACCGCGCTGCCCGCCCCGTAGCGGGCCAGGTAGCTGCCGACGGCTGGGAGGTCGGCGGCCTTCGGGTGCAGCGGGTCAAAGTCCGGCACGGGGAAGGGATGGCCGGCGTGCCGGGCGACGGCGACGGAGCAGACGGCGTTGGCCCTGGCGGTGAACGCCGCGTCGTAACCGCTCGCGCTGGACATCGCGGTCACGCCGTTGCCGCTGCCGCCGCACGCGGTGACCGCAAGCAGGGCCGCCGCCGTCGCCGCAGTCATCGGCAGCGCCGCGGCCAGGCTCGGCTGCCCGCCGCGGGCGCTCGCCGGGTGCCGCCGCGCGGTGCCCGCCGGGCCGCGACGCGGGGCATCAGTTGTTCCCGAGTTCGGGGAAGCCGGGGCTCATGGCGTAAACGACCTCGTAGGTGACGACATGGTCGGGGTCGGTCAGCAGCGCCGGGTCCTCATCGGGCAGCAGCTCGCTGCCCGTTACCAGCTTGCTGGCATGCGTGATGGCCGCCTCGGTATCGGCGAGTATCAGCACGGCCCGGCCGCCGTCGGCGGCCTGCAGGATGTATGAGCCGGGGTGCGCCGGGCCGAACACCGGGTCGGACGCGAGCATGGGCATGATCCGGCCGCGGCCGGCCCGGTCGGCGGCAGCGGAGAACTCCGGGCTGCGCGGCCCGTCGAAGATGACTAGCTGGGCGAACATGGATGACCTCCAGGAGAGTGAGCCCGTCGGCTGGCGGGACGACTCCAGCCTGTCCGCAGGCGGCCAGTTCGGCATCAGTGCTACCGCGCAGGCCAGTACTGGTTCTGCGCCCGGAGCGCGATACTGAGCGCATGGGGATGATCGTCGGCCGGGCCCGGGAGCTGGCCGAAGTCAGCCGCGACCTCGGCGACGTGCGGCGCGGCCAGGGGCGCCTGCTCCTGATTAGCGGTCCGGCGGGGATCGGCAAGACCAGTCTGGCCACCGCCGCTGCGGCCGAGGCGGAATGCCTCGGCATGGCGGTAGCCAGGGGCTGGGCGGTGGACGACCCCGGCGCGCCGGTGCTTTGGCCGTGGTCACGCGTGCTGCGCGGATGGGCGGGCCCGGCAGCGTGGCCAGACGCGGCGGCTGACGGTGAGCCGGACGCGGCGACCAGGTTCCGCTTGTTCGCCACGGCCAAGAGAGAGCTGGCCGCCATGGCCGGGCACGCGGGCCTGCTCGTGGTCCTTGACGACATGCACTGGGGCCACCTGTGGCGGTTCGACGCGGCGATGCAGCTGGGCAACATCGGGGCGGCAGAACAGGAGCTCGCCGACATCGACCGCATTGCCGCCGAACGCAAGTCGGTCGTGGCAGCCTGGCACCACAACCGGCTGAGCGCGGTGCTTGCCGCGCTAGCCGGCGACTTCGCCGCCGCCCGGGCGAACACCGCCGCCGCGCGGGCACTGGCCGTGCGGTGCGCGGACGTGTCCATGACCGGAATGTCGTCGGCCTTCCAGCTGCAGCTCGCGGTGCTGCGCGGCGACCCCGCTGAGCTCGACGACGAGTTCCTCAGCAGTGTGCGGAGCGCGCCGCCCGTCCCGGTGGTGCGGATCTCCTATCCGCTGTGGCACGCCGTCGAAGGACGGCTTGACCAGGCCAGGGAGGAGTTCGAGGAGTTCCGCCAGCTACCCGAGACGTTCCCGCACGGCGTTCGCTGACTCGGCACGATGGTCCTGTCAGCGACCGCGGCCGCGCTCCTTGATGACGGCGCGGCCGCAGCCCGGCTCTACCCACTGTTTGCCCCGCTGGCCAGGTACTACGCCGGCGACGGGTCCGGCCTGGTGTTTAGCCACGGCGCGCTCGCCCGGCTGGGCGGCGAGATGGCGCTGACCGCCGGCCGTGCCGAGGACGCGGTCGCCCACTTTCGCCAGGCGATCACGATGAACTCCCGGATCGGCGCCCGCCCTTTCACCGCGCTCAGCCGCTTCGGCCTGGCCCGGGCGCTGTCCGTCGGGCAGCCGCCGGCACCGGCCGGGATCAGCGAGGCCGCCGAAATGGCCGCGCGCGCGGCCGAGGAGTTCCGCCGTCTCGACATGCCGGGACCGCTCGCCAGGGCCACGCTGCTCGCCGAGCGCCTCACCGCCGCCCGGCGGTGCGCGTCACCGCTGACCGGGCGGGAGACCGAGGTGGCCGGCTACGTCGCCGAGGGCCTGTCTAACCGGCAGATCGCCACCCGCCTCGTGCTGTCGGAACGCACCGTGGAAACCCACGTCCGTGCCATCCTCGGCAAGCTCGGCCTGCGCCGCCGCACTGAGATCGCCGCCTGGGCACTGCGCGGGCACCCCCGGTCTTCACGCAGCGAAAACGGTCAGGTAACGGGTAATCGGTCTCCACGGCGCCGGGGCCTTCAGCGGATGACAGCAAGAGGCGCAATGCGCCTCGGCATCGCGGCAGCGGGCCTGTGAGATGCCAGAACTCGTGCAGAGCATGGGACCTGGGCTTCCACCCCAGCGGTCGTGCTCATTCGCCTCCCACGTATCGTCATGATCCTGTGCCGCCTCAGAACTCCGAGCGCGGACATTCTCAATACGTAGTGCCCGCGACTTGAAGCCGGCGGCACGCATAATCGCCTGGTACGGCCCGAAGGGCTCGGTGATCACCGAATGCACCGTCACAATCCGCAACCAGGCCAGAGCGCGCGATCCGCCAATCTGGCGCAGGGGCGAGGCAGCGCCGCCTCGCAGGATCGCGGCGCAGATTCGGGTAATCTGCGCGCCCAGCCCCGCGGAGCGCGCGCCGCGCCACGCACGGGCAGTCGTCCCGGTTCGGGCGCCGAGGGCGGCTTGGTTGGTCATGCCGGCCAGCTCGGCTCTGGAGACTGTTGGCCGTAACGTCGTGTGATCTCATGACCGCAATCCTCGATCATCTGGCCATCGGCACGCCGACCCTTCCCGATGGCTGGGAGCTAATCGGCGTCCTCGGCGGAACCTGGGCCTATGGCGGCAACTCGCCCGGGTACTGGTGGGGCCAGCTGAAACTCGCCACAGGTCCGAAAATCGAGCTGCTGACACCCACCGGGGCTCCGGCGCGGCCTTCCTCGACCGCTTCCTGGCCGGCCGCGGCGCGGGTCTGCACCACTTCAACTTCCTCGTCACCGACATCGAGGACGTGCTGACCTTGATAAAGGCGTCGGGCATCAGGCCCATCGGGGTCAACCTGGCCAATCCGGACTGGAAGGAGGCTTCCTGCACCCGCGCTACACCCATGGCATCGTCATCTAGGTCGCTCAGCACCGCAGCGCGACCGCCCAGTCGCCCACCCCGCATGGTACCCATCCCTCTGCGGCTAGCCCAGCCAGGATCTAGCGATGAGACAGCGACTCCCAGGGGAGTGCTGCACCGCCGCTGACCTGCGCGAATTCCCCCGGCTTGCCCCCGCTTACACCCGCTTCTGTCCCGGAGGCAGAACTGCTAATGCGGTTGGGGTTTACGCCCCTCCCGGGTTCAAATCCCGGAGCATCCGCTCCCCCCTGTTCGCGTCGAGGCGTGTTCAGACTTCCAGCTGTGCGGCTAGGTCCTCGTCCACGATGAGGACGATCTTGCCACGGGTGTGCCCTTCACTGACCTTGCGCTGTGCACGGGCAGCGTCCCGCCAGAAGTACCTGCTCGACACATGAACTGAGAGCGTGCCATTGTCGAACCAGGGGGCCATCCGGATCAGGCGGCTGCCGCGCGGCTTGCCGTTGTACGACCGCCAGATGACCCGCTGCGCGTCCGGGTAATCGGCATGCACGGGAGTCGCGATGGTCGCGCCGTCCCTGGCGGCGCGGGCGGCTCCGGCGAGAGTGGGCTCGGCGCAGGCGAGCACCTTGGCAGGTCCGCCGTCGATCACGTCACGGACGCGTTCAGGCCAGTCAGGCTTGGTGTGATCGACAACCGCCGCCGCCCCTAGCTTGTGTACGAACTCGTGGTGCTGCGGGCTCGCCGTCGCGACAACGATTGCGCCGAGCGCTCGCGCGATCTGTACGGCGAAGTGCCCGAGCCCGCCCGCGCCGGCCGTGATAAGCAGGCGGTCGTCGGCGCCGACGCCCAGCTCATCGGTCAGGCCCTGTTCAGCTGTCAGGCCGTCGATAGGCGTAGCCGCCGCGTCAACGACGGACAGGGCCGCCGGAATCGGCGCGAGCTGCTCGACCGGACACGTCACGTACTGGGCATAACACCCGGTCAGGCCTGGGTAGCCATAGACCGGCGCGCCCTCATAAAAGCTGGCGAATGAGCCGGTATCGCCTTCCACCACGCCGGCGAACTCCCCGCCGGGGATATAAGGAAGCGGACCTGGGTATCCGCCCTGCCGCACGCTGACGTCCCACGGGCCGACCCCGGCGGCCATGACCCGGACGAGAATCTCATCCTGTCCTGGCCTCGGTATGTCCACCTCCTCGACCCGCAGGACGTCGGGACCCCCGAATTCGTTCACTCTGATCGCAAGCATGACCGCTCCTGCCCCTGGTCGGCCCGGTCTCCTCCGCAAGGGTTCCCGGCGGCGGGACAGGCCACACCCCCCGAACAGCTAGTCGGGCGGGTCGCCTGCTTCCGGCTCAGGACTCGGACCGATCGAGATCGATGAGCGCGTTCCCGAGCTCGGGGTGCATCACTTTGCGCAGCTCAGCCGGATTCTCGGTCACGACAACCTCCAGCGTCGGGAACACTCGTCCCTCGATGAGGTGGCCGCCGCGCGTTGTCCCGTCCGACAGCCCGAGCACGACGTGTACGTTCAGGCTAGGGCCGTCCCGGTCCTCGGCGACGTCACCGATCAGCGACAGCACCTCGCACTGCTCCTCAACGGTGATGCGGCGGAAGTCCTTGGCCATATGGTCGAACCAGCCGACGGTGGCGCGCTCAAAGCCGCCGACGGCAGTGACCTGCGACGCTTCCAGACGCTCAGCGCGCGCGAACTGCTCAAGCGCGGCGACCGCCTCATCGCCCGGATCGCAGACCACGACGTAGGTCTTCGACGTCAACGACTTCGACGAAACCCTGCCCGGTCCCTGGGAGTGGGACGTCAAGCGCCTTGCGGTAAGACGCCAGTTGCGCGTCGCTAGGCTCCGTCAGCGCACCAGCCTGCGGGTCCTGCCGAAGCTCACTACGGCGGCCAACGGCACGCGGAAGATCATCGACGATCCGCCGCTGATCGGCCATCTCGACTCGGAGACGTTCGACGGTGCGGCCATGATCGCGTGTTCGCCGCCTCCTATGCCGATCAAGTCACCCGCGATTACGAGAACTGGTCACAGCGGCACAGTCCGGGCGCGTGGCCGCGATACTGGACGCATGAGGCTGGCTCCCGGCCGGGCAGATGGGGATGGATGTAGCTGTTCTTCAGGGACTTGCTGAGCTGGGAAGATGCAGGCCGGCCGACCATGACGGCGGGGCATCTCCTACTGTTTCGGCAGGAGCGAGGAAATGCCCGATGGCTTCGCTGACCGGGGAATTGCAGCGGCGTGAGACGGCAGCCCACAGCGAGGTGGATGAACTGCGCGGTGAGCTCGCGCGGTTGGAAATAGCGGCTGATGCAGGCCGGGGAGAGGCTGTCCCGGCTGGAGATCACCCGGGAAACGGTCACCGGGATCCTCGGTGGGGCAGGCACGGACGAGCCGGCGGCGGCTGATCCGGTGCCGGCCGGCCCCAGCGCCGAACGGCGCCAGGCTCATCGCCAGGCACCCGGACGGCGCCGTCTTTGAGTACATCGAGACTGACGACGCCGGATGAGAGCTCGCCTGGTTGCTACGTGAATGCCTGCAAGCGTGACGATGGGCCGCGCCTGATCCGCCGTTAGGCGTGTTTGCCGAGCGTTTGCAGATGTCTTCTTGAGTGACGCAGAGCTGGGGGATCTGTGGCCTGATCTCGCGGAATGGCCCGGCGGAATCGGCCTGCCCTGCAACGCGCTGACGGCGGCTGGGGCGGGCTCGCCGCGGCGGCGACCGGGGCCGTCAAGTGACTTCGGCCCCGAGCTGACGGAGGAAGCTTCGGTTGTCGGTCCTGACGAACTCCTCGACGAGCCGTCCGCGGTTATCGAACCTGAACATGTTCATGAGGTCCCAGACGATCCGTGCTCCGTTCGGCTCGAGCTTCCCCACGGGTGAGTGGGTGAAGGGGCCGGTGAAGGTGCCCTCGATCCAGGTCTGGCAGGCGATGCGATCGCCCTCGGCGATGATGATTCCCCGCCTTATGGTCCGGTCCTCGAAGGCGGCGCGGATCGACTGGAAGTACTCGGTGAGCCCTGCGTAGTCGCTGTCGAATCCGTCGGGTCCGTGGAACGCGAAGTTCTCGGTGTCGAAGTAGGAGTCGGCCTCCTGCTGGCTCTCGCCGGAGATCTCTAGTTCTCCGGCCCGCACCAAGCGCGCCACCAGCTCGTCTCGGGTCCTCGTGTGGGTCATGTCGTTTCCCTTTCCTGCATTTCCTTTCCTTCATCTTGGCGGCAGCAGAGGTATCGCACAAGCGACTGTTACTGAGTCTAGTCATGCGAAATACTCATACATTGAGTAGACTTGCCCGGTGACGGATCTGACACTGACAGGCCTGCGCGTCGTCCTTGAAGTGGCGCGCACCGGATCGTTCAGTGCGACCGCCGAGCGGCTCGGCTACACGCAGTCCGCCGTGTCGCGCCAGGTCGCGCTGACCGAGAAGGCGGTAGGTACGCCGCTGTTCGAGCGGCACGCTCGAGGGGCCCGGCCGACACCGGCCGGTGAGGCGCTGGCCCGTCACGCCGGCAAGGTGCTGGATGACATCGCGGCCGCCACGCAGGAACTTGCGGGCATGCGCGATCGTCTCGCCGGCCGCTTGGTCGTCGCGGGCTTCCCGACGGCCACCGCGGCGCTGGTCCCGCGTGCCATAGCCAGGCTGACGGCCGTGCATCCTGGACTCAAAGTACAGCTCATCGAAGCGCCCACGCCGGCGCAGCTGGCGGCGATGCGCCGCGGGCGAATTGAAGTCGCCATCGTCGCGACCGGCGACGGGCTGCCGGAGTACGACCTCGAGGGCCTGCGCCTCACCGCGCTGCGTAGCGCTCGTGGCGCTGGGGTCGCGGTCGCGGAATCACACCCTTTCGCCGTCCGGGAGCGCATCGAGCCAGACGAGCTCGCAGACCAGGGATGGGTCGTCGGGCCCCGTTCCGGCGACGCCCCCGAGTTCGGCGCGTGGCCCGGCATCGCCGAGCCGAGGATCACCTTCACAGCCCGCGACTGGCCCACGCGCCTCGGGCTCGTCGCCGCCGGTCTTGGGATCGCCCTGGTGCCCGGCATCGCCGCCCAGGCGGTGCCGCGCGGCGTGCACTGGATCCCGATCCACGACGATACCGGCGGCCTCCGGCGGGCCGTCTGGGCGGCGACCAATGACAATCCGGGCGCAGCCGCGACCGCCATGGTCCACGCCTTGGAGGAAGAAATCAGTTCCTAGTCGCGCGACATTGCACAGCATTGGCCCCACCGGCAACGTCGCCGAGGGTCTGGCCTGCCGACGAGTGCAGCTCCGAATCCGCCGGCCGCCATCGAGACGACAACCACGACCGGGAGGCGACGGATAAGAGCGCGCTGCCAACGCAGCCAACCGTCCGCTCATGCCACGATGAGGGTTGCGATGCAGCGAACCGCGCATGCAGAACGAGCAATCGGCGCGCCCGCATGCCCGCTGCCAACACAGTTGCGATACCGCTCGTAATCGGTATGGAGCACGGACTTATCGTGGCCGAGACGGTGCACCAGCTACGGATCGTGGCATAGCTCGTCCGGGACGCTCGTCGTACGTTGCGGGCATCGTTCATCGCTGGGACCTGCGGCCCAGTCCTCCGGGTCCCGGCTGTCCCTGGAGGTGCCCTGATGGCCGCCGCAACCGCTTCAACTTCCCTGGTCCCTGTCCAGCCGGTCTTCACCGATGCCGAGCGGCTAGCGCTCGCCGGGTTCCTGGCCGGGTACCGCGGCCTGACCCGCGAGGCCCACACCCTCGACCTGCGCCAGTTCACCGGCTGGTGCCGGGCCCGGTCGCTTGCCCTGTTCTCGGTCCGCCGTGCGGATATCGAGACCTTCGCCCGAGAACTGGAAGCCAAGGGCCGGGCCCGCGCGACCGTCACTCGGCGGCTGTGCACCATCGCCGGGTTCTACAAGTACGCCGTCGAGGAAGAACTCCTCGACCATCGCCCGCCGCGCACGTCCGCCGGCCGAGGCTGGACTACGAATCGCACGCCACCGCCCTGGACCGCAACGAGCTCGGCGCCCTCCTCGTCGCCGCCGGGCTCGGCCCGCCCGCCGAGCACGCCTTGATCTCACTGCTCGCTCTCAACGGGCTGCGCGTGTCGGAGGCCACCGGCGCCGACATCGGGCACCTGGGCCTGGAGCGCGGCCATCGCACCCTGGTCATCTCGACAAGGGCGGCAAAGTGGTGACCATCCCGCTCGCACCGCGCACCGCCCGGGCGATCGACCTGGTAATCGGCGAGCGCACCGAAGGGCCGCTATTCTCCACCGCGGACGGGCGCCGGCTGGACCGGCACGGCGCCGCCCGCATCGTCCGGCAGGTGACCCGCCGCGCCGGGATCGCCAAACACGTCAGCCCGCACACACTCAGGCACGCCTTCATCACTGCCGCGCGACGCCGGGGTCCCGCTGCGGGACGTGCAGGAGGCCGCCTCGCACGCTGACCCCGGACCACCATGCGCTACGACCGTGCACGGACGAGCCTGGACCGGCACGCGACCTACATCGTCGCCACCTATATCGCGGGAGCGGCGAGGTAACCCCGCAAGGCGGATCCCGGAAGGCAGCCTGGTCGCCATCGGTGACCAGGCTGCCGCAACCCTCGAACTCAGCCGAGGTATTGCTGGACGTGGCCACCGACAGCGATCGTGAACCGCCGATCTGTACCGAACAGTCCGTTTCGGTCCTGTCCATTGGGGGCGCCCCGGATTGGGTGATCCGTGCGCGGCCAAGTTCTTCGCTGACGCGGCTGTCCGGGTGGTCCTTGACCGCGCGGAAAATGGACTGCGTGATGACGCGTGGATCGCGTTGGCGGAGTGGCGGCTTTCGCGAGCCCAGGGCGTTGACGAGCGAGGCGGTAGTGCGATGCGGAAGCGGCACAATGGGCGTGTCCCTCGGCAGATGAGCCAGATCCCGAACCAGGCGGTGCACCGCGCACTGGCCGGTGGCGCAAAGCGGGCCTGGCACGACCTCCGGTTCGGGGACCTCTACCGCAGCGGCAAGGAATTTGAACTCATGGGCCGGGCCATGGGCTTCGCCGCCCTGGCGATGCTCACCATGTTCCCGCTGCTGGTCCTCGTCGCTGCCGCCAGCGCCGTCGCGCATCATGGCCTCGCCCGGTGGGTGGTCTACGGTATGGGCCTGACCGGCTCCTCTGCCCGCGCGGTGGTACAGCTCTTTTCCGCGCCCGCCCGGGTCCTGGGCACGACGAGCGCTTTCAGCGTGCTGCTGCTGGCCGTCTTCGGCGTGACGTTCGCGGGCAGCGTGCAGGCCGGGTTCGAAAGGGTCTGGGGCCTTCCCGCCGGGCCGTGGCACAAGATCTGGCGTCAGGCGGTGTGGCTGACCGTCCTCATCGCGTACATCTACGCGGTGGCCACGGTGGGCGATGTGACAGGCCATGCGCCGGCCGAGACCGTGACCCGGGTGTCGGTGGCGGTAGTGCTCGGCATCGCCTTTTTCTGGTGGGGGCTTCGCTTCCTGGTCGGCGGCCGGGTGAGCTACCTGGCAGCGCTGCCCGGCGCGGTGGTCACGGTGGCGTTCCTGACTGGCCTGCGGGCCTTCTCCGCCTGGGTGTTCCAGCCGCTCATCGTCTCCAACGCGGTGACCTACGGGGCACTGGGCACCGTGCTGATCGTGCAGTCGTGGCTGATCGGCGTCGGCTGGGTCGTCTATGGCGGCCAGTTGTTCGGGCGCTGGCTCCACGACGCCTGGCTTCGGGCCGGGCCGGACACCCGCCGGGGCCACAGGCATCCGGGCGGCAGGGAGCAGGGCCACGAGCGGCCAGGCGGGGAGGAGAGCGAGCCCACCCATGGAGATCCAAGCACGCCGCCTGGGTAGAGCGCAGGGAGCGTCAGCCTGCGATGTCGCGGTGTGCGGAACTGGCCAATCTGTACGTGGCTGTCCATGCGGGTCGAGTCAACGCTGTCCGCGCGGACTCGGCGATATAGCGGCGGATGGCCAGGGCGCTGGTCGAGTTCCCGGCATGCCTGGGGCACCTCAGGACGCCCGCCCGGCTGGCGGCGGCGCGGATGTAGGCGACCGCCGCGTACATGGCGTACTGCCAGAAGTCGTCGGCCTGCCAGAAGGCGACCTCATCCAGCAGGTCCGGTTCGGTCCCGCCGTGGACGGCTGCTGCGGCCAGCACTGCGTACTGGAGCTTGGCGTTCTGCTGTCCGCGGAAGGCGGCCTCGGGCAGGAACCGCTCGCGCAGCCCCTCCAGTGGCAGCGGCTCGGCCCGGCTGGCCCCGCACCACTCCAGCGCGTCCGCGGCGAGGTGAAGGAACACCTCGCCGGGAAACGTGTCGTTGCGCGGGTGCAGCGGCGCGAGCCCGCTCAGCACCCGGGAGATGTCAGCGTCGCGAGCCAGTCCGTCGAGCAGGGCACGACGGGCGCTCACGGCGTCCTCGTCAGTCGGGCGCTTCCTGCCGGGCATGGGACGACGGTAGACCAGAACCGCCAGCCGCACGCAGCCTTACGGCCCTCAGCCCGGCACGGAGACCCGGCAACACGGCGAGACCTGCTCCCTGGTCACGCTGGTTATCTTAAGTCTGCCCTGGGGTGTCTCCCATGTAGCTTTACGAGGCCGCTGGGCTGCGTCGTGGACACGTTCTCTTAAGTTGTGTCTCCGACGTAGCTCATGTGAAGCGCCCTGCGCTGACCAGCGGCTCTTCACTTCTCGATGCCGCTTTTTGGTTCTCGTTCCCGCGCATAACATCACGTGGGAAACATGTCTCGCACGCAAAAGCCCCCTCATGGCCAGGGCTTCTTCCAAACGGACTTAAGATAACCGCCTACTTGAGACTTGGGAAAGACGTTGCGGCCTGGCCGGGTTGGGATGCCTGGTCGTAGCGTTGAGAGGTCCTGGCGGGCGTGGCTCTATAACCGCCTGCCGGCCTTCGGGCCTGGCTTTCGAACGACGTGCTGGCCTGCCGGGACCTTGCCGTGGCGTGGCTCAAAAGAGGCGCGAGCGCTGTCAGGTCCTGGAAGTAGGCGTGCCCGCCGCGGTCCCCCCACAGGTACCAGGAAAGAGGAGGCCGGTCATGACAGCAGTGATGATCGGGATCGATCCGCACAAGGCCTCGCACACGGCGGTAGTGATCAGCGGCGCGGAAGAGCCGCTGGGCGAGCTGCGGGTGCGCGCCAGCGCCGCGCAGGCCGAGCGGCTGCTGGCCTGGGCCGCGGCCTGGCCGGAGCGGACCTGGGCGGTCGAGGGAGCCGGCGGCCTGGGCCACCTGCTGGCCCAGCAGCTGCTGTCCGCCGGGGAGCGGGTGCTGGACGTGCAGCCCAAGCTGGGCGCGAGGGTGCGGCTGCTGGCCACCGGGAATGTGAACAAGAACGACCCGAACGATGCCCGCTCGGTCGCGGTGGCCGCGCTGCGCTCGCCCGGTGTCCGCGAAGCCCGGCCCGATGACAACGCGGCGGTCCTGAAAGTCTGGTCCAAGCGCCGGCGGGACCTGGCCAGCAGCCGCACGCAGGTCGTCTGCCGCCTGCACGCTGTGCTCTGCGAGCTGGTTCCCGGCGGCGTCCCGAAGAAGATCATCGCGGCGCACGCCGACCGCCTGCTTGGCTCGATCACGCCGCCGGACGCCGTCGCGGCCGCCCGCCGGGAGCTCGCCGCCGCCCTGATCGAGGACCTGCGCCGCATCGACGGGCACTTGGGCGAGACCAGGAAGAAGCTCGACGCCGCCGTGCGGGCCAGCGGGACCGGGCTGTTCGGGGTCGGCCCGGTTATCGCCGCCACCATCATCGGTGAGATCCGCGACGTTTCCCGCTTCAAGAACCGCGACCGCTTCGCCGCCTACAACGGCACCGCGCCCATCGAGGTGTCCTCCGGGCAGCGGAAGGTCAACCGGCTGAGCAGGCGCGGGAACCGGCGGGTCAACCACGCCATCCACATGGCCGCCGTCACCCAGGTCCGCCAGCCGCACAGCGAGGGCCGCGCCTACTACGACAAGAAACTCACCGAGGGCAAACCCGCAAGGAGGCCCTCCGCGTCCTGAAGCGGCAGGTCAGCAATGCCGTCTTCTCACGACTGCGAGCAGACGCCCAGCGCGCCCAGGCCCAGGTCAGGGACCCGGGAGGGCAGTAGGGGAACGACTGTGCAGCCAGCGCGGCCGGATCACACCCCAGCAACCGGCTCTTCGGCCAAGCCACTCCCGGGCCTGACCACCAGCCTACGACCGATGACCGAACCGTTGCCCTTGACACAAAGAGGCATTCGTTAGGCGCGCGTTGGAAGGGGAGCGCAGATGTGCAGCTTGGCATCCATATCTGGGTCATCTGTGAGAAGCGAGCAAGGTTGATGCATCGCTAGCCATGCGCCGACGGGTTACGCGAAGACGGCAGCTTCGCCTGTGGGAAATACGTGGGCAAATCCATGCTCAGCTACTTCTCAAGTGTGGTGTCTGCGGAGCTCAGACGCGTAGCTCCTATTAACAGATCAGTCCCTGTATCGCTGCGCGGCGCCGTACCGGGGTGAAAAATGGCGGTGGTACCGCCCGTGACGCCGTTTTCTCTCTGGCCTGGCTGAGGCCGCGGATCAGTCTGGTGCTGGGAGCCGGTC
>NZ_RPFW01000016.1 GCF_007827045.1 Trebonia kvetii | reverse complement strand
TGCCCCCATCGGCAAGGTGCCGCCGCCGACGAACACCCAGGCCAGGGAAACACGCAGCCCAACATCATCGGGAAACACAATGCCGGAAACCCGGAACTACGTGAGCACCCAGGGTGCCGCTCAACAGACCTGTCGGCGTTCAGTGACTCCGGTCTCTTCTCGTTGTACCGGGCCATCCTGCGCGAGTTGAAGGGGCGGGACGTGATCCGAACGGAGAACGCTCCAGTTGGCGATTACGCCGAGTACCTGGTCAAGACCGCGCTTGGCGGCCAGTTGGCACCCAACTCGGAGAAGGCGTGGGATGTGCTCGGCAGCGATGGCGAGAAGATTCAGGTGAAAGCTCGCGTCGTGTCAGACCCTCCCGAGCCGAGTCAGCTGCGGCTGTCAGCGTTCCGGTCCTTCGAGTTCGACGCCGCGGTTATCGTGCTGCTGTCCGCTGCCGACTATGCGGTGTCGCGGGCCTCGAAGGTGCCACGTCACGTAGTGGAATCCGTCGCGGTCTACCAGCAGCACGTGAACGGCAGCGTGGTCTTCGCTCGCCCGGACATCATGGGCCATCCGGAGGCAACCGACCTCACCGCAACTCTGCGGGCAGCGCAATCCGGTCACCAGACCTTCTGACAACCAGCCGGTAACCGAACTGAAGACGGCTCGACCCACTTCAGAACATTCCATCTGAACGCCTACAGCGGAACAGTCATACGGCTTAGCAGCCAACCAGATTAGGCGGATCTAGCGGGTGCGGCCCAGGTGGCGCCACAGGGAAGTTGGTAAGACGGCCTGTTATGGACCGGCCTGACGCCCTGCTGCGGCCCCACCAGCGCGTTCGCTGACACTTTGGAGTGGAGCCGGTTCAAGCCGTCGTCGTAGGACCACTTCAAGGCGTCCTAACCAGAAGTGACCTCGGCTTTGCGGCTGTAGCCGATCGCCAGCGTGAGCGCTCCTGGATCTCAGCACTGTCGGTCGTCGGGTGTAACGTGGACCGCATGAACTCCCCCATCCGGGGATTTCTCACCAGTTTTCGAGTTCAAGCCCAGATTCGGGGAAATCTCACCGCTGTGGGGGTTCAAGTCCCCCCTCGGACACGTTAAAACCCCACGGCGGCCGGTTTCCGGGCACGCCGGATTGTCACCCGAGCGCGAGCTTCCGCCAGCGCCGGGCGACCGGCGGTTCCTTCTCGCTCCTCCTTCCGGGGTACCGGGCTCTCAGCCCCTCGGTCAGCTTGCTTGCAGGGTGATGGTCTGGGCGGTCTCGCCGTTTCTCACATGCAGGGCTGCATCGGCCGGGTTGTAGATGACGGTGATCTGCTGCTCGTGCAGGTAGACGGTTACATCCTCGGCGGTGACCTGGTGCCGGACATCGATCCCGCGCCGGGTGCGCCGCCGCCTTCGCGGTTCTCCGGCTGGTCCGGTGAGCAGCAGGTGCAGGGCGGGCAGGTGCGGCACGATGCGGTCCTCGCGGACGTAGGCGTTCTTCGGCCGGTCCGGGCTGGGCGCGGTAGCAGTGGTGTGGCCGTGGCGGCACCGGTAGGCGGGCTTGCCGTTGGACCACGCCGACTCCATCCGCCGCCCGCACACGCCGCAGGTCAGCAGCCCGGCCAGGAGATATCGCCTCTTGTCCGGTCCGGCGAGATCATTGCGGGGCGACGGACCGCGGGCAGCGTTGATGTCCTGGGCGGCGATGAAGTCTGCCTCGCTGACCAAGGCCGGGTGCGCGGGCTTGCGGGAGATGACCCAGCCGTCGGGCAGGTTCCACCGCTGCACGTCCTTACGCCCCAGGCTGACATCGGCCGGGTCGGCCAGGTCCTTGTCGGTACGCTGCCGGTTCCAGACCTGACGGCCGGTGTATCGCGGGTTAGCCAGGATCGTCGCTACCGTGCGCACCGTCCACGCCGTGCCACTGCGGTGCGGGTTGCGTTCCGGGTCGGCTGCCGACGGGCACGGGATGGCTGCCTCGTTCAGCGCCCGGGCGATCCGCGCCACGCTGTGCCCGGCGAGGCGCTGGGCGAACATCCACCGGACGATATGCGCTGTCTCCGGGTCCGGCTCCAGGCGGTGAGCACGCCGCCCCCAGGCGGCATGGGCCTTGTTCGGGTGCGGCCCGGCATCACCAAGCCGGTACCCGTAGGGCGGCCGCCCGCCGAGGTAGCGGCCCTGCTCCTGGGTCTGAACGGCCATCGCGGTCCGCACCCGGATGCTGGTGCGGGCCACCTCTCGCTTCGACGACAGGCCGAGTACCGTCATGGCCCGCTCATCGTGCTCGGAGGCGAAGTCGACGCGGCCGCCGGCTTCCGGCATCCACAGCTGGACGCCGTAGTGCTCGAACAGCGGCGCCATCAGCGCGTACTGGCTGCCGTAGAACGCCCGTTCGTACTCACCGATGACGATCGCATCCCAGCCCCGGTCCGGGTCCGCCAGCTCCGCGATCAGCACCGCGGCCTGCGGGCGGCGGCCCCACGCCACTTCCCGGCTATGGCCCTCATCGAAGAACTTCGCCACGATCCGCCCGTGGCCGCGGACCAACGCCTCGGCCTGGCTCAGCTGCCGCGCCAGCGAGGACACCGGATCCTGCCACTCCTCGGTCGACACCCGCCCGTACAACGCGAACCGCAGCTTCCCGCACTCCGTTCCGGAAGCGCGGCGGCTCGCCTGCGCCGCCCACGCCGCCAGCATGCTCCCAGCCCGCTGAGCGCTCTGCAACCCAGCCGCCTGCCGTGCCCCGGCCACCGCCATTCCGCATCTCCCCTGCCTGCATGCCCATCATCACCAGCATCCCGGTTATAGCGGGAATTGTCCTGCGGATCAGTAAAGCGGCAGACATTTATCCTGCATAAATGTGCCTGGAAATTCGACTTTTGGTGAAACGACGGCTTTGCGCTGCACCCGATTTTTTGAGGACGTGACCCGACCATGCCAGCTGCTGCGACAGCGGATGGCCGGCTAAATGAGCCAGGTTATATGCGGCTTTGAGGTCATTGGCATATATTTTCCGACGGACGATCTGGCCGCTTTTGTCTGTTACGAAAGGCATGGGCGCGGTATCGTCGGCACATCCGGAGCCGCCTGCGGGTGGCTGGTGAGAAGTTTCCAAGTGACGAGGTGCGGATGGCGATCGGTAACTCGCAGGGGACCGGGTGGGGGTGGGATGAGACCGGCCCGGCGTGGGGGTCGCGCGCGTTTGCGCCGAAGTCCGGCCAGGATCATCTCGGTCTCGGGTCTGTGAGCTCTGACCGGATATTGCCGAGCCTGTCGCCGGGCATCAACGTGCTGACTATCCACCCGCGCTACTGGTCGTTCTACTCGTGGGTGCTTGATGACTTCTGGGCCGCTGACTTGCCGCGTACCCGCAAGGCATTCCGTGACTTCTACCGGCCGCGTGAGGCGCTTTTCGCGATGGCCTGCCATGTCTGCGATGCCCCGGAGCACGCGACGCTCGTCGCTAACGTGGTCGGTAGCCGCCGGGTGGGTCCTAAAGCCAGGGACGCGGAGTTCGACCCGCGTTTCGACTACATCAAGGAAGCTCTCGGTGGTTACGGCCTGTACTACCGGTCTGCGATGGAGCTGACCGGCGCGCTCATCGTCGCGGGCCCGGCCAACGGTTTCCCATTCGATGCGCCGACCCCTGCCGGGCGCGCGCTCGCTGCTGCGTTCCGGGGCGCCGTGTCCCGGACGCGCCTGGCAGCGAAACTCAGGACCGGCGCCCTCGCCGCACCGGTACCACGGGACGTGCTGGCGGAGTTCGCGCGGGCCGCGTGCCTGTGCCAGCTTCGCGTGGCGGAATCGCATGATCTGCCGCTCCTGCAGGACCTGTTCCTGCACTCGGGGACCGTTGGGGAGATCAACTCACGCGGGGAGACCCTGCGGATGCTGCTGGACCTAAGCCGGTGCCGTCCCGCCGAGCCGATCGGCCAGGATGATTTCCGGCAGATCATCTACTTCCGGGAACTGGACGGCTCCCGGTACGAGCCGCGCGCTGAGCTGGTGGGGGTAGGTCGGCGGTGGCGGGTGTACCAGGGACGTGAGTATTTCGGCTACGTGTTCAACCGGCTGCTGCGCTGGGTGTCTCGCCGCGGGCTGGCCGAAACAGATGCCGGGCTCACCCTGCTGCCGTTGCACCGCCTGTGGGAACTGGTTGCCCAGGCGCTCGACGGCAGCGCAGCCGAGCCCGACATGGGGCTGGCACTGCCCGAGGCGAGGGGAAGCACGCAGGTCGCGGGCTTCCTCGCCGCGCTTAAAGGGGTGATAGACACGAACTCCGGCGCGGACGCTGTATGGCCGCGGCACGAGGGCCTGGATGAGCATGCCTTGTACCAGGCCTGCCGCGACTTCGACGCCGATGACGGGCGGACCCTGATCGCCCTCCTTGCTCTGATCCTCCTCCTGCGAGAACGGTTCGGCCTTCCCGGGCGGGCCGCCGGGTTCCGGCAGGAGCAGGGCCTTCTTGCCGAGGGAGGAGCGCTGCGTAACGGGATGGCGCGGTTCATGCACCTGCTCAACCAGCGGCTGCTGCGCGACCCCACCATGGCCGAGCTGGCCCGGTGGCTGATCGAGGATTTCGTCATCGTCCAGCACGAGCGTGTCGCGGCAGCCAAGCTGCCAGACGACACCTACCGGGTCCGCAGGGTAAGTGACAGCCTCCGGTTCTTCGCCCAGGAGGCACAGGCGGGATTCAACGACAGCCGTTTCACTGCCTTGAGCACCACCGTGCACGAGCTCGGCTGGGTTACCACATTCCGGGAGGCGGGCCGGGAACTCACACCGTCCGGGCACGCGCTGCTGAACGACGGCGACCTCCCGGGCGGGGCCCTTGAGACCGCAGCCGCCGGATACCAAGCACAGGGGCGGATGACCGCATGAGCGCCGGGCCACGTCCCAGCATCGTCATCCCCGACCTGCTCCAAGGGCAGTGGACGACCGCGCTCATCTGCACTTTCGGCGCGGACCTCCTGTTCTTCGAGACCCGCCTCATGACCCAGCTCGCGCAGGTGCCGCTGAGGATCATCCTCGCAGACGACAGGCGACTTGCATCCACGCTAGGCGAGGCGGCCAGGACTGGCCAGCGTCACCGCCTCGCCAACAAGGCCTATGTCGCAGCCCCGATCCGGCATCCCCGCGCTGCACACGGCAAGCTGGCGCTCCTGCTTGGCCCAGCGAACGGCCGCCTGATCATCGGCTCCGGAAACCTCGGCTACGACGGATACGCGTCGCCCGGCGAGCTGTGGCACGTATTTGCCTACAGCGACGACAATCCCCAGCACCTCAGCGAATTCGCCGCGGCACGCTCCTTCATCGACGAGCTCGCCAGCCGACAGCTACTCGACCCGCCAGTCACCGAGCTCCTGCACACCACCTGGGGCATGACAACATGGCTGCCCCCGGCACCAGCAGCACCCGCGACCCTTTGCAGCAACCTGAACCGGCCCCTCATCGAGCAGCTCCGTGACCGTGCCCCAGGACAGGTCACGGAGTTGGTCGCGTATGCGCCATTCCACGACGAGGACTGCGCGGCGCTGCGGGCGCTCATCACGGCATTCACGCCCGAGCGGGTGAGGCTGCTCGTCACTGACGCAACCTCCGCGCACCCCGCCGCCATCAAGCAAGCCCTTGGAGATAGCCCGAAGCGGATCATCGAGCTCGTCCGGGTCAAAGAGGAACCAGCGGCGTACATCTACGCCAAGTGGGTGCACTTGATTCACCCCGACGCGGAGACGCTGCTTACCGGCTCGGCCAACCTCTCACGATCGGCGCTCCTTCAGCCATCATCGGCCGGCAACATAGAGATCGGCGTTATCTCAGCCGGCCCCTCCGGAACGTTTGACGGCCTTTACGCGCACCTGCAAAGCGAGCGCGGCAACGACGCCTCGGCCCTCGGCATCACCTATCGCGCCGGCAGCGAGGACGACAACGACGGCGTTGCGCCCTGCCTGGCAGTGCTGTGGAGCCGCCTGGACGGAGACACGCTGAGCATCACGTTCAGCGGCATTATCCCCGAGGGAATGCCACTGTTGCTTGAAGATCACGCCGGGAGGGCGCTCGCCGTAGTCTCCACATCGAGTAGCGGCGCGACCCTGAGCGTCAAGCTCGACAAGGAGTCAGCCGACCGGCTGGCCGAGGGCGGCCGCGTCGCCGTCCGCACTAGCAGCGCGCCCGGCCAGCTCTGGTTCACCTGGCCTTACCAGCTCAGCCACCTGCGCGGACGCCTGGACAGGGCCAGCCAGCGCGAGCGGCTGCCGGCCATCGCGGACCTCCCGCAGCAGGATTCCGAACTCTACGAGCTGCTGCGCGAACTTGACCAGACCCTCATCATCGATCGCGAATCCGCCTGGCGCATCGCCAAGCCCGGCGGAGTTCCTCAGGCCGACGACGGCAACCCGGAACTCATCCGCCTAGAAGATCTCGACTGGGACCGGATACGCCGCGACCCGCGCTACAGCGGGTACTTCACCCGAGGGCGCCCCGCAGGCCTCCCGCCGACCGACATCCAGGTCATCCTCGCAGCGATCGCAGGCCGGCTCGGAGATCTCGCGCTGGGCACCGCACGCCCGGACGCGGAGGATGAGGAAGACCTTGCCCGCGAAGGCGACGCCGGGATCTCATCCGAGTCCGAAGAGACAGATGAAGAACTCGAAGACGAGGTGACACGACGGCGCCTCCCGGTCAGCACGCGCACGCGGATGGCATTCGACCGTTTCGTCCGCCGCTACGCCTCCGCGCTCACCGATACCGCCTTCATCGATGAACTCGGCCCGATCCCCGCCGCCACCAACGCCGTCATTTTCGGCCACCTCCTGTCGAGGCTGCTTGAGCGCGAAGCCGTGTCACCGCGGCGGGCTATCCCTGCCCAGATCGCGACATGGCGATTCTTGTGGCGCAACGACCATCTGGCGGCCGGCACTCAGCATCACGATGCAGAAACCAGCGAAGCAGTACGGCACCTCCTGACTGAAGCCGACGCCCAGGTCACCACCCTGCAGGGCCTGGTCGCCTCCCTCGGCCATGCCATTGAAGACGACACCGTGACCGCCTTGCGGGACATCGCGCGGCACCTGCTCACAGACACCCAGTTCGGACTGGACGCCAACCTCCTATCGGCGGCGGCAGGCGGTGACAGCATGGCACCAGGATTCCTCGGCGCACTCTCACAGATCGCCGAACCAGTCACCGCAGGCGAGATCATCGACTACGTCCTCGCCCCCTGCGGCATCCCCCGGTCATCAGCCCAGTGGCATGCTGACCAGGTACGACGACCCGGCCTGCGCAATCGGATCGGGTACCAGTCGACAACCTTCGTCATCACCACCCCCATCGAGGACCTTTCTGTCCAGCGCGCGCGAGAGCTCCTTGAGCGAGTCGCGGTGGCGGCCTCGTTCTCACGTCACGACGCCACCTACGTCCGCATCCGCTTCGAGGGGAACGGGAAAGCCGTCGCCTACTGGGACGCAGATGCCAGGTACGGCCTCGTCAGGATCGACGACGATACCGAGGAGGACCTCGAGTCATTCGCCCCTGCCTGGCCGGACTGGCAAGCCCGAGCCAACGAGCTCCAGGCAGAAATCGCCGATCGCAGCCCCGCCGCACAGAGCGCCTGAGCTAGTTACCAAGAGACATGCCCCCTGGCGCTGCCTTAAGCTAGCGTCCCGTGCACCGGCACCTGCCGCAATCAGGCGGTTCGGTGCGCTTGATGAAGGATTCGCGTTGGGGTGGCCGGGCATCGCCAAGACGAAACGGTGACCCAGGCGGACGGGAGCCACGAGTCGCTGGGCAACACGGCGACGGCGTCCGGGATGCCGCCGTCCGAACCGGTGATCCGATCGCGGCCCGGGCAATGTCGGGGAAGGCGGCCAGGGGGTCGACGACGTGATCGAGGCCATGCTGGTGAAGTCGCCGAAGGACTACGAGAAGCTGAACCCGCATATGGTCCACGGCGCGTTCCATGGCGGCGATCGCGGCATCGCCCAGTCCGGCGGCCTGCGCCCGGCTCCCGGCTGGGGCTCGCACCGGATGCCGATCGCGGGCCTCTTCCAGGCCGGAGTGACCGCCCACCCGGGCGGCTCCATCACCGGCGTGCCCGGCAGCAACGCCCCGATGGTCTTGCTTCACGACCTTGGCCATGACCCCGCCGAGGTGCTAAGCCCCAGCTGACCGCCAAGTGTGACCTGGGTCTTTCGGCTCACGCGGCGAGCTCAGCCAGGGTCCGGGCGAAGCCGCGCAGGTCGAGTGCCGACCGGCCGAGGAACAGGCCGTCGACCCCCGGCAGCCGCTTGAACAGCCCCGGACCGGCGCTGCCGCCGTAGATGATTCGCGCCTTGCCCGCCCGCGCGCGGATGTCCGCGAGCACGGCGAGCACATGGCCGGGATCGGCGGGCTCAGCCGCGCCGATCGCCCACACCGGCTCGTAGGCCACGATCACGGTCGCGTTGCCGGTGGCGGCAACCACCGGCGCGAGCTGTCTGGCGCAGGCTCGCGCGGCCTCCGCAGGTCCGCACCGCCCGGGTTCTCCGATGCACACGATCGGGACCAGCCCGGCCGCCACCGCTGCCGCGGCCTTGCGCGCGACCATTGCATCGTCCTCGCCGAAGTGCCTGCGGCGCTCCGCGTGGCCGACCTCCACGTAGGAGCAGCCGAGTTCCCGCAGCACGGCGGGGGACACCTCGCCGGTAAACGGGCCGGCGTCCGCCCAGCAGCAGTCCTGCGCGCCATAGCGGATCGCCGTGCCCGCCAGTGCCTGCGCGGCCGCGGGCAGCGCGGTGAAAGACGGCAGCACCGCCACTTCCACCGAGCCGGTCCGCAGCCGCGCCACGCCGTCGAGCCACCGGATCGTCTCCGCGTGCGACAGGTACATCTTCAGGCTGACCCCGAGGAACTCAGTCAATGATCAGCCCGCCGTTGACGTTATAAGTGGCACCCGTGATGTAGCCGGCATCCTGCCCGCACAGGAACGCGATGACGGCGGCGACATCCTCCACGGTCCCGACCCGGTCCACGACCAGGTCGCGCACGAGGTCGGCCTTGCGCTGCTCGGTGAGCGTGCCGCCCATAATGTCGGTGTCGACCGGGCCGGGCGACACCGCGTTGACCGTCACCCCGAACTCTCCGACCTCTCGCGCCAGTGCCCGGGTCAGGCCGAGCACCGCTGCCTTCGCGGCCGAGTAGGGCACCTTGCTGTATGTGCCGCCGCCGCGTTGCGCCGAGGCAGACGACACGCTCACGACCCGGCCCACGCCGAGCGCCACAAGCGCTGGCACGACCCGGCGGGTGACCAGGTACACGCCGCGGCTGTTGATGGCGAAGACCCGGTCCCACTCGGCCGTGGTCAGCTCGAGGAACGGGACAGGCGAGCTGATGCCGGCCACGTTCACGAGGCCCGCGAGCTGCGGGAGCTGCTCCTCCACCTGATCGATCGCGAGGTTGACCGACCGCTCGTCAGCAATGTCGCACGCCAGTCCCAGGCACTGATGGCCGGACTGCGCCGACAGCTCCGCGGCGACCTTGGCCGCCGCCTCGCCATCCAGGTCAAGCACCGCGACGGACCACCCCGACTCAGTCAGCCGTCGCGCGGTCGCGCGGCCGATCCCCCGCGCCGAGGCAGCACCCGTCACTACGGCGGTGCGGGCCTCGGGCAGCCTGCGCGCGCTGCTCATGACTTGATTCCCTCCGCTGTGGCTTGTGCCTCGTAGGCGCTGACGGCGGCGACCTTCTTGGCGGACGACGAGTTCGGGTCGAAGGTGTAGCCGAGCCACTCCCTTGCCAGCCGGCGCGCTAGTTCCAGGCCCACCACGCGCTGGCCGAACGTCAGCACCTGCGCGTCGTTGCTGAGCACCGCGCGCTCCACGGAGAAGCTGTCATGGGCGGTGACGGCCCGGATGCCGGGCACCTTGTTGGCACTGATCGCCATGCCGAGCCCGGTGCCGCAGATCAGCAGTGCCCGGTCGGCGCGGCCCTCGGCCACCATCCTGGCGGCGGCCACGCCGATGTGCGGATAGTCGGTCGCGTCGTCGGCGCTGACGCCGATGTCGATAACCTCCGTGACCCGAGGGTCGGCCGCCAGGTCGGCCCGCAGCACTTCCTTGTAGGTGTAGCCGGCTTCGTCGGCACCGATCACGATCCTCAGCATGGATTCTCCTTCAGAACGGTGGCGATCGCATCGATGCAGAGCGCGAGCGAGACGGCGCCCGGGTCGGGGTTGCCGAGGCTGCGCTCAGCGAGCGGCCTCGCCCGTCCGCGGCGCGGGCGCAGCGCGGCCGTTGCCTGGGCGGCGTCCCGCGCGACGACGGCGGCCTGCCGCAGCGCCGCGGACGGCCGGGCGCCGGCCGTGATCGAGTCGGTGAACTGGGCGCGGAATGGCAGCAGGACGTCGATCATGGTCTTGTCGCCCGCGTTCGCGCCGCCGAGTTCCTGAACGGCGGCCGCCGCGGCGTGTACCGCGCGCACCAGGGTCGCGCCGTCCGGCACGGTTGCGTCGTCCAGGCACGCGCCGCAGGCAAGCAGCCCGGCGCCCCAGAGCGCGCCCGATGTGCCGCCCGCCGCGTCGGCCCACCCGGAGGCGGCAGCGAGCAGGGTCGTGCGGGCGCCGCCCCCCTGTTCGACCGCCCGCGCCGCCGCCGCAAGCGCGGCGCCGCAGCCGCGGGTCATGCCCCGCCCGTGGTCGCCGTCGCCCGCGATCGCGTCGAGCCTGCCGAGTGCCTCCTCGGCGGTGTGCAGCGCGGCGGCCATCGCCGCGAAGCCGTCGCGGATTGCCGCCGCCGCGCTCTTGGACGCGATGCTGGCTGGAGTCACGGGCACGGTCTCCTGGTCCGCCGGCCGGCCGGACTGGCCGGGCTGCGCAGTGGGCGGGTCGACCCGGCGGAACGCGGGAGTGTCTGCCGGCGCATTCCACAGGCGGGCCAGCTCGTCGTCCAGCCAGCAGACCGAAAGCGAACAGCCTGCCATGTCGAGGCTTGTCACCTGCTCGCCCACCTCGGGCCTGACCGGCCGCAGGCCCGCGGCCGTGAGCAGCCGGGCCACGCTGCGCCACAGCACGAACAGCTCCTCGTGCTTTGTCGCGCCAAGCCCGTTGAGCACCACGGCGACATCGGATTGCGCGCCGGGCGGCCGCTCACGCAGGATCTCGCCGACGAGCAGGCGGGCCAGCTCGTCCGCCGGGGGCACGGGCGCGGTCCTGATGCCTGGCTCGCCGTGAATGCCAAGTCCCACGCCCATCTCGCCGTTGGCCACAGTGAACAGCGGCTCAGCGGCACCGGGAAGCGTGCAGCCGGTGAACGCCACGCCGAGCGACCTGGTTCTTTCGTTGGCCCGGCGGGTCAGATCCGCCACCCTGTCGAGGGGCAGCCCCGCCTCGGCCGCCGCGCCGGCCACCTTGTAAACGATCAGGCTGCCGGCGATACCGCGGCGGCTCGCTGCCTCGTCCGGCGAGGCGCTGGCCACGTCGTCGGTAACAGGCACCACCGCCACGTCCACGCCCGCCAGCCGCAAACGCTGGGCGGCGAGCGTGAAGTTGAGCACGTCGCCCGTGTAGTTGCCGAACACGAACAGGACGCCGCCGCCCCGGTCGGCAGCGCGCGCCACGTCCACAATCTGCCGGGCAGACGGCGAGGCGAACAGGTCGCCCACCGCGGCCGCGTCGGCGAGACCCGGCCCGACCAGGCCCGCGAACGCCGGGTAGTGGCCGGAACCGCCGCCGGTCACGACCGCGACCTTGCCCGCGGGCGGCGTCACGGCGCGCAGTACGCCGCCTGGCGTAGCACGCACCCGTTCCTTGTGAACGTCCGCGAAGCCTTCGAGCATCTCGGCGGCAAACGCCGCCGGCGCGTTGCAGACGTATGTCATGCGCTGCTCCCGACGAGCAGGGTCTGCAGGTAGTCCCGGTTCCGCGCCGCGACGGCGAGTCCGTCGCCGCCGTAGTGCTCGGCGCAGAACGCGCCGGTGTAGCCGAGCCCGATGGCCTGCGCGATGGCCGACCGGTAATTGATCACGCCGAACTCCATCGGAGCCGGGTGGGTGAGAACAATGCCTGACGCGGGATCCTCGCTGCGGTAGTAGTTCTTGACGTGCCAGTAGTTGGTGTACGGCAGGGTCTTGTCCAGCATCGACTGCCAGTGCTCGACCGGGCGCTGCAGCCGCACCAGGTTGCCCAGGTCCGGGTTGAGCCCCACGTTCGGCAGGCCGATGTCGGTGACGAGCCGTACTGCGCTATCCGCGGTGCCGAGATAGGTGTCCTCGTACATTTCCAGCGACAGGTTGAGGCCGAGATCCGCCGCATGCCGGCCGAGATCCCGGAACCGGGCCACCGCCAGCTCCCAGGTGTCCTGGTCGTCGGGGTCGCTTGCCCCGGGCACCGTCCAGAACCACAGCACCTCACGCTGCCGATCGGTGAGCGCCTGGAAGAGCCCGACCGACACCGTCGTCGCGCCGAACTCGGGCGCCGCCTCAAGCACCCGGTGGCAGTAGGCCAGGTTCTCCTCGCCGTGCGCGGGGTCGATCACGCTGCGCCTGGCAGTGGAGATGGCGGGCATGGTCAGGCCGAGGCCGGCCAGGACATCATGCAGTTCCTTGCGCCTGGCCGCCGTCAGGTCCCCGACACGCAGCCACGAGTCGGTCGGGTCGACGTGCCGGAAGCCGAGTGCCGCCACCTCGGACAGCGAGTAGTGCCAGCGTTCCGCGGGCGCGTCCTGCACCAGGGTTCCATCGGGTAGCACCGACGGGAACGGCAGCATCGCCGCGGCGATCGTCCAATCGTCAGGCATGAGTCACCTCACTGGCCGGTCGCATGGCCAGCGAGCACGCCAGGTCGAAGGCGTGCCGCAGGGACGAGACGTCGGCCCGCCCCTGGCCGGCGATGTCGAAGGCCGTGCCGTGCGCGCAGGTGGTGATCGGGATCGGCAGGCCACCCTGGATGCTGACCCCGCGGTCGAATCCCATCAGCTTCATCGCGATCTGCCCCTGGTCGTGGAACATCGTGACCACGCCGTCGTACTGGCCGGCGCGCACCTTCAGGAAGATCGTGTCGGCGGGAAATGGCCCGTCGACCCGCTCGACATAGGCGCGAGCCTGTTCGATCGCGGGGCTGATCGTGTCGATTTCCTCCATGCCGAGCAGCCCTCCCTCGCCCGCGTGCGGGTTATATGCGCAGACCGCGATGCGCGGCGCCGGCCGTCCGGAGTCGCGCATCGCGGTGTCAAGCAGCCTGATCGCGGCGACCACCCGGTCCGCCGACACCATCGTGGGTGTGTTCCGCATCGGGATGTGCGAGCTGACCCGGGACGTCCATACCTCGTCGAGTGCGTTGATCTCCGAGATGAAGCCGGTGTAGCCAATGCGGTGCGCGAACCAGTGCAGTTCGTCCTGGTAGGGGTTGCCCCCCACCCGCAGTGCCAACTTGTTCAGCGGCGCGAAGCAGACGGCGTCGGCCTCCCCTCCCACGGCCGCGTCCACCGCGAGGCCGAGCGAATCGAGGGTGTGCCGGCCGGCGGCAACGCTCACTGTCGCCGGGGCCCAGTCGCCGACGATGGGGACGTCGCGGAACCCGGCCGGAGCGGGGTCCGTTCCGGTCAGCGCGCAGGCGCGCTCGAACTCCCGCCGCGACCCCACGACCGTGACATCCGCCTGGCCTGCGATGCCCGGTTCAGCCAGCAGCTTGGCGACCAGTTCTGGTCCGATGCCGCTTGGGTCGCCCATCGTGACGTACACACGCGGCAGCCGGGCCACGATCTCACGCTCCAGTTCTGTGTCAGCTATCGGCACGCCTGGCCTCCAGGTAGGCTCCGTGCCCGTGGTCGTTGAGTGCGGCCAGCGCCAGCGCCAGGTCGCCAGTGGCGATCGCGTCGAGCAGTTGCCGGTGGCGGGCCACGTTGTCAGGCAGCGGCTCATGGCTGGCCTCAGTGTTCACGGCCATGCACAGCTGCAGCTGTGCCTGCAGCGAGCGGTAGACCGCGCTGATCCGGCTGTGCCCGGCCAGGCCCACCAGGCTGAGGTGGAACTGGAAGCCGGCGTCTACCATGCCTGCCCGGCTGTTGTCCTTAGCGCAGGTCTCCATGTCGGCGAGCAGCTGCCGTGGTTCGGCAAGTCCCTCCTCGGACACCGGCATCGCCAGCGTCAGCGCCAGGACTTCGAGTGATTGCCGCAGCGTCAGCAGCTCCCAGATGTCGTGTGCGGTCAGTGACACGACCTGGGCGCCATAGCGAGGCAGCTTGGTGATCAGCCCTTCCTGCTCGAGCAGGCGCATCGCCTCGCGCAGCGGAGGCCGGCTGATGCCGAGTTCCTCGGTGAGCTGTTCCTCCTTCAGGCGCTCACCCGGCTTCAGGTCGCCGCCGAGGATCCTGCGGCGCAGCGAGTCCGCCGCGAGCTCGACAAGGCTCGGCTGCTGCAGACCGTCTCCTGCGTGGTTTCTCACGATGCCTCTCCCGTAGTGGCCGGCTGGCTGGCAGAGCCTTCGCCGCCGAGGTACAGCTCGATGACCTCAGGGTTGCCGAGAAGTTCAGTGGATGGCCTGTTCATCGCTACCTTGCCCTCGACCAGCACAAGGCCTCGCTGCGCGGCCTCAAGCGCCCGTCGCGCGTTCTGCTCGACGATCAGCACTCCCACGCCAGTAGCGGCGACCTGGCGCACCTGCGCCCAGACCCTGTCCACGTACAGCGGGGAAAGTCCCGCGGTGGGTTCGTCGAGCAGGACGAAGGCCGGCTTGGTCATCAGCGCTCTGGCCAGCGCCAGCATGTTGCGCTGACCGCCGCTGAGCTGCTCTGCCTTGCGGCCAAGCGCGGCACGGAGGTCGGGGAAGACCTCCGTCACTTCCTCGATCCTGCGGCGGATCTCCCGGCGCTGCAGATAGCCGCCCATTTCCAGGTTCTCCCGGACGGTGAGGCCGGCGAAGACGTTACTGACCTGCGGGACGTAGCCGAGTCCCCTGGCAACGATCTTCGAGGGCGGCTGACCGGTGAGGGACACCCCGTCAAGCCTGACTGCACCGGAATGCTGTATGCACAGGCCGAAGATCGCTTTGATGAAGGTGGATTTGCCCGCGCCGTTCGGCCCGATCACCGCCACCGTCTCACCCGAGGTGAGCACAGCGGAGACTTCGGTGATGGTGGGAATGGTGCGGTGATAGCCGGCTGTCAGCCGGTCTATCTCAAGAACCGACATTGTCTCCTCCGATGTAGGCGGCCATGACGTCGGAGTCCCTGCGCAGCTCGGCAAGGCGGCCCCGCTTGAGCATGGTCCCCGCGGCCATAACGATCACGTCGTCGCACAGCTCTTCGATCACCGACAGGTTGTGCTCGACGATCAGGACGGTCAGCCCCTGCTCGTTGACACGCCGGATGTGCTCAAGCAACCGGTCCCGCAGCGCCGGATTGACTCCGGCGGTCGGCTCGTCCATCAGCAGCAGCCGCGGCTCCGCCATGACCGCCCGCGCGATTTCAAGCAGCTTCTTCTGTCCCCCGCTGAGCGAGGCAGCGAGGTCGTTCCGCTTGTCGTACAGGTTGAAGGTGGCGAGCACTTCCCGAGCCTGCTCCTGAATGCCGCGCTCCTGTGCGCGGGCCCCCTTACCGCCGAACAGGCTCCACATCAGCGACTCGCCGCGCTGGCCGTACGGCGCCAGGCAGACGTTCTCCATCACCGTCAGCCTGCCCAGTTCCCTGGCCAGCTGGAAGGTGCGGGCGATCCCGGTGCGCGCCAGTTCGTGCGGGCGCTTGCGCTGGATCTCGGTCCCGTCGAAGAGGATGCGGCCGGTGTCGGCGCGCAGTTCTCCCGCGATCATGTTCAGCGTCGTCGTCTTGCCCGCCCCGTTGGGGCCGATCATCCCGGTGATGCTGCCAGCCTCCACAGTGAAGGCGCACGAGTTGACCGCCTTCACGCCGCCAAAGGATTTGCTGACACGGTCCAGTTCGAGCAGGCTCACGACCGCGCTCCTTTCAGGAGTCTCGCCAGCCCCTGATCCGCTCTGGCTGGCTGGTCCCTGTCCACCGGCGGCCGCTCCTTGATCAGGCCCTGCGGCATGAACCGCAGCACCAGGATGAGCAGCACGCCGACCACGACAGCGCGCAAGTCCTCGACCAGGCCGGCGTGCCCGAACTCCGGGATGAACCGGGTGGCCTCGGCGAACGCCACCGGCACCACCGCCGCACCGAGCAGCGATCCCCAGTTGTTGCCGATGCCGCCGATGATCATCGCGGCGAACATGATGAAGGTCTCCGGCGGGAGGAACGACTGCGGGTTGAACGCCGTCGCGTACATCACGAGCAGGCTGCCGCCTACCCCGGCCACGAAGCAGCCGAGCGCGAACGTCATGACGCGCAACCGGAACACGTCACGTCCGAATGCGGCCACCACGCCCTCGTCGTCTCTGATCGCGCGCAGTACCCGGCCAAGCGGCGACCGCCGGATCCGTTCCACCGCAGTGAATACGACCACCAGGAAGATCAGGCAGATTCCGGAGAAGAAGAGCATCTGCGCATTCGGGCCCAGGTTCTGCGGGACCGGGGTGGAGATGCCGAACAAGCCGTTCCAGCCGTCGAACAGGTTGGCCTGGTTCCCGACGACCGTGTAGATGACGTAGCCGGCGCCGACGGTCACGATGGCCAGGTAGTCGCTGCGCAGCCGCTGCAGGGCGGCGAAGCTGATGAGCACGCCGAGTATCGCCGCTGCACAGCCTGCTAGCAGCGTGGTAAGCGGGAATGGCAGGTTAGCGCCGAGGATGTACGTGATGCCCGTGCTCGGATCGGCCGGCGGGAGGCTGAGCACTGCCGAGATGTACGCGCCGAAGGCGACGAACGTGAAATAGGTGAGGTTGAGTATGCCGGTCTGCCCGACTTGCAGGTTGAGGCCGAGCACGAGGATCCCGTAAATGAAAACCAGCGGGATCAGGGATACAAGGTATTGCACTGTCAGGCCTTTCCCTTGGCCGCGAAAATGCCGCTGGGACGGATAAGCAAAATCAGGATCATAATCACGAATGCGGCGGCGTCGGCGTAGGCCGCGCCGACGTACGGGGACGCGATCTCGGTGCTCATCCCGATGATCAGCGCCCCGAGCATCGCCCCGTAGATCCGGCCGATGCCGCCGAGGATGACGCCGGCGAACACCAAGAACAGGAACTGAGTGCCGAGCAGCGGGGTGAAGGATGAGGTGTTGATGGCGAGCACCACCCCGGCGATCCCGACGAGCAGCCCGGACAGCAGCCAGGTCAGGTCCGTGACCCGTGTGGTGTTGATGCCGCTGACCTCGGCGAGGTCCTTGTTGTCCGACATTGCCCGCATCGTCTTGCCGATGATGGTATAGCGCAGCAACGCGTGCACGCCGGCCAGCGCAAGCGCTGCGATCGCGATGATCAGGATCTGCTGCAGGGTGAGCTGGAACGGCCCGATGTGCAGCGGGGACTGCACGTTGAGCTGGTACGTCTGGAAGCCTGAGCCCCAGATAGCGGAAATGGTGCCCTGCAGCGCCAGGGACACCCCGACGGACACGATCAGCAGGGTCACGTTGCGGGACCGCTGGCGAACGAACGAGCGAAAGACGACCCGGTAGATCAGCAGCGAAAGCAGTGCCATGGCCAGGCCACTCACCGCTGCTGCGCCGACGATCGGCAGGTGCTTGTGCACCGCGAAGAGCGCCAGGTAGGCGCCCATGGTGGCGTAGTCGCCATAGGCGAAATTCACGAAGTTGGTGACGCTGAACTGCAAGGACATGCCAACGCCGGCCAGTGCGAGTATGGACGCGGTGACGAGTCCGAATCCCGCTGACAGGAGGATGGTGTGCATAGGCTGGCTCCTTTCTGGGTGTTGCCCCCTGCCCGTGCGGGCAGGGGCAACGGACATCAGTACTGCTTGGCGTCGAGTGCGAGGACGTCCGCGATAATGCCGGTCGCGGTCCAGCGGGACACGACCATCGGCCCCGCGACGTTGTGCCACTGGTCGAAAACGTCCGTGCTCGCGACCCCGGAGTACTTGATCGTCTTGCCGGCCTTCAGCGCCGCCAGCCCGTCGGCGTACGTGTAGACGGTGACGGCTCCCGGCGACTGGGTCGTCACCTCAAGCACCGCCTTGGCGATCGCGGGGCCGCTGGTGCTCCCGGCCTTGTCGATGGCCAGCGCCAGGATGTTGGTGGCGTCGTAGCTTTCCGGTGCGAAGGTGAGGAACTGGCTGCTGCCGGTCTTCTTCTTGTAGGCGGCGGTGAACGCGGCGAGCGCGCGGCTGTGCTCGACGCTGCCGTGCGCGAAGAAGAAGTTCGTCGTGGCTAGCGTCGGGCCGAGCGCCTTGAAGACGTCCTGGCTCATCTCGGTATCCGTGCCCACCCAGGTGGTCTTCGTGTTGAAGCCGAGCTCGGCGGCTTCGTGGAAGAAGGTCCCTGCCGTCTGCGGGTCCTGCTGGAAGAAGACCACGTCGGGCTTGGCGGCCATCAGCTGCTGAATGTTGCTTCGGTAGGAACTCGCGGCCGGGACCAGGTTGACGGAGGCGACCACGGTTCCGCCCTTGGCGAGGAACTCATTCTTGATCGGGTCCACCAGGGTCTGCGCCGCTGTGGAGGTGGTGAAGGCGAAGGCGGCTCGCTTGAAGCCCTTGATCCTGGCGAATGCGGCCATCGCCTTGCCGAGGGTCGCATCGCCGACTGTGGTGCGGAAGTAGTAAGGGTTGGTCTCATGGTCCAAGGCCGTCGTGCCGCCCTGGAGAAACATCGGGATATGGTTCTGCGCGGTGATCGGCAGCAGTGCCGGCCCCTCGTTGGAGGTGGGGCCGACGACGGCCGTGATCTGGTTGGCGGAGATGAGCTTCCTGAAGGCGGGGATCGCGTCGACAGGGTCGCCGACGGTGTCGCCAGTGGACAGTGAGAGCGGCCGGCCGAGCACGCCGCCGTCCGCGTTGATCACGGCGATCGCGGTGCGCACACCGCTTTCCATGTCTGGGCCAAGGTAGGACTGCTGGCCGGTATAGTCGGCCATCAACCCGATCTGGATGGCGCCGCTGCCCGTCGAGTTACCCCCGGATGACGACGAGGAGGCGCAGGCGACAGAGCCAGCGAGCACCGCAGCGGAAAGCCCGATAAGGGCAGTAATGCGACGATTCGGCATCGAACCTCCGGACGGACGTAAGACTTGTAACCTGCTGCTAACGCCAGGCTTACGACTATTGTCTACAAAAGACAGTAGTCGTCAATAGTTACGCGACAGTAGGAAAAAGCCGGGCTAACGGTGCAGGTGGTGGCCCGCGTGGCCCGCCTCGACCAGGTCGCCGCCACGCTCGCGTAATCCGGCACGCCGAGTCAGAAGATCCTCCACCGTCATGGGGCAGATCTACGTGCGGCGTTGGCGCTGCCAGGGATGAGCTGACCGTCGGGCATGTCGATGCGGCGCGTGCAGGCGGCGGGGACGTGATCGTCGTGGCTGATGACGACAAGGGTGGCGCCCTGCCGGTTCATTTCGCGCATCCGGTCGAGGATCAGCCGCCTGGTCGCTGAATCCAGGTTTCCCGTGGGCTCGTCGGCGAAGACGATGGCCTGGCGGCCCACCGTGGCGCGGGCGATCGCGACCCGATGGCGCTTGCTGCCGGACAGCTTCGTCGCCTGGTGGCCAACCCGGTGCCCGAGCCCCACCCGGGCCAGCGCCCCGCGCGCGGCACGCCGCTCGCGCGACGCACGCTGGGCTACGGTCCCAGGATCCAGCCGGCTGAGCCGCGGTTCACGCACGGGTAGGCGGACACGGTTACACCGGGCCCTCAACCTTTACGTTCATACTCCGCCGGGCAAAATCCGTCTTATGCGGATCACCGCTTGACTCGGGCGGGGGAAGGGGGCAGCTCTTCAGGCTGCTGACACCAGCCTGTCCGCCTCTAAAGTCTGCGTGGTCGGCGATCCTTACGGCGGCGTGTCACTGGCCCGCAGCGGCTCGAGCTTGCCAGCGAATCAGCGACAGATGATCCATCCTGATCAGGCGGACGGGTGCTGGTGACCCCGGCCTCGACGGGGAACTACTCGGCCAGGCGGCGGTCCGCGGGAGCAGGGAGGTCCTCGTGCCGGCGGCTACCGGCTACGATCAGCGTCGTGACTGACGAGCCTCCGTATCCGGCTGCCGGTACCCCGGCTCCAGGAGGATGCGGCTGCGGTACGCGGGGAGGTGCGGGGCGGACCTGCCGGCGCACGCGGAGGCGGTCTACGAACGCGCCACCAAGACGATCCGCCGCATCACCTGCGCGGGCGCCGCCGGCCCAGGCGTCGCCGGGTCATCGGCTCGCCGTGAGTACGAGCGGCGCAAAGCCAAAGACGAACAGCGGCTCCGGGAGAAGTGGGGACGGTTCGGCGGCCTCGCGGTGGTGCTGTCCGGTGAGCGGCGAAGCACGACGGCCTGGGCGCGCGGCGCAGCCGCGGAGGAGCAGCCAAGGACACGCGAGCACGGTCAGGCACACCCAAAATCTCTCCTTGCAGGTCTGGCCGATACAGGTAAGGCGGATATCGCGTTCTCCCGGCTCCGGTTAAACAGCGTCCGGACGAGGACCTGTAACGGACTGTGTGCGTCTGCAGGACACTCAGCCTCGGCCTGGCGACCTTGGGACCCGGCAATGAGCCGCACTGGCGGTTAGACTGGAGGCATGACAGCGTGGGAGCGGTTGCAGCTGCTCGTCGGCGGGTTCGGCGAGGAGCAAGCCGAGCGTGCCCTGGAACTCCTCAGCCCGCTCATCGGCGCGGACGCACGGCCAGGCCAGCAGGTACGCCAGCTTCCCGCGTTCGTCGGGATCGGCGACAGCGGGCGCAGCGACATCTCCGAGCATGTCGATGACCTGCTCGCCGGGGGCTTCGGCGAGTAGCCTCACTTCGCGTGATCCTCGTTGACACGAATGTCCTGTACGCCCTCGCCGACCGCAGGGACAAGCATCATGCGCGGTGCGCGGACTGGCTCCGGCGCACGCCCGGCGTCCTCATGGTCCCCGCGACGGTGCTTGCCGAGACCTGCTACCTCATCGACAGGACACTCGGGCCGGCAGCCGAGGCCGCCTTCCTGGACAGCGTGGGCACGGGGCCTGACTACACCTTCCAGCTAGTGGAACTCGTCGATTCCGACCTCCGGCGCATGTCACGGCTTGTGCGCCAGTACGCCGACCTCCGTCTCGGCGGCACCGACGCGTCGGTGGTCGCCATCTGCGAGCGACTCGGGATCGTCACCGTCGCGACAGTGAACCTGCGGGACTTCGCTGCTGTCCGGCCACGCCACATTCCCGCGTTCATTACCGTTCCCGGACTTAATTAACACTTCTGCCCGATTCGGCACCGCTCGCCTCGCAGGCCGCCCGACTCGGACCCCGGCCAACCCGCCCGGCCCGGGAAGCTGCGTGGAACGCGAAATGCCTGGCGCCTGCGGGCACCGGCCGTTACGCTCAGACCATGGAAATTTCCCCGAATCGGGGAAATTTCCCGCGTTCCCGGGTTCAAGTCCCCCCTCGGACACATTGGCATAGTCCCCTGACCTGCCGATACGCCTATGGGCCAGATTCCGGGGAGCGTTCGAGCACCTAGTTTCCGCACCCAGGACCGTGGGGGTTTAACTCGGCCTCAGATCTCGGAACGGTAAACGCTTGGCCGTGTGATCAAGTGGCCGACAGCCAACCGGATCAAGTGTCGGGACCGGGGCGATCGTCATACTAGGTGGCGGTGAGGACGCCACTGAGCGCCACAGGCTTAGACGTTGCGGGTTGCAAGAGTGCTTGCTAGAAACGGGTGTGCTATTCAAGCGAGTCTGCGGCATGCCTGAGCAGCAGGTCCAGCCGATCCCGCTGGCTGAGCTTCCTCATGTCCGACCTGAGCTGGCTGCCCATCTCACGGAGCAGCTCAGCCAGCGGCGCCAGATCGTTCACGTGACGAAGGATGAGCTTGCCCCCGTTTCCCGGACACCTGACCTGAGATGGCCTCGGCCATCAGGAAGGATGTCCCCATGCCCGCACCGCACCCTCCGGAGTTCCGCCAGCGCGCCGTCGAGCTCGCCCGCCAGGGCACCGCACCGATCGCCAAGACCGCGAAAGACCTCGGCATCAGCGAATCGTGCCTGCGGAACTGGCTCGCCCAGGCCGACGCCGACGAAAGCAGCAGCCCGCTAAAGCCAACCAGCGCGGAAAAGAAAGAGATCGCAGAGCTGCGCCGGAAAAACCGGCAGCTTGAGATGGAAAACGACATCCTCAAGCGCGCCGCCGCTTACTTTGCCAGGGAAAGCGTCCTCCCAAAGTAACCTTCCGGCTGGTCCGAGAGCTGGCCGATACCGGAATCCCGGTCGCGGCGGCCTGCCGGGTACTGAACGTGTCCACGTCCGGCTATTACGAATGGCTCGGAAAGCCGGAATCGCCGAGAAACGCGAGGAACAGGGAGCTTGCGAAGATGATCGCGGCGGTTCACGAGGAATCGCGCGGCACTTACGGGTGGCCGCGGGTGCACGCCGAGCTGGTCCTGGGCCTGGGCGAGACGGTGAACCGCAAGCGGGTCGCCCGGCTGATGCGCGAAGCCGGCCTGCAGGGCGTCCACCGGCGCAAAGGCCGGAAGAACCTGGTCAACGCCGCGACCGAGGAAGACCTGGTGCACCGGCAGTTCGCGGTCGCCGAGCTCGACCAGCTCTGGCTGACCGACATCACCGAGCACCCGACAGCCGAGGGAAAGGTGTACTGCGCGGCGGTCATGGACGCCTGCTCGCGACGGATCATCGGCTGGTCAATTGACGTCAGCCAGAAATCGGAGCTGGTCATCGACGCGATCGGCATGGCTATCCTCCGGCGCCGCCCGGAGTCAAGCAAAACGATCCTGCATTCCGACCACGGAACGCAGTACACGTCCTGGGCTTTCGGGAAAAGGCTCCGCGACGCGGGGCTGCTCGGCTCGATGGGAACGGTCGGGGACTGCTACGACAACTCGATGATGGAATCGTTCTGGGGCACCATGCAGATAGAACTTCTTGACCGGAAGGCATGGAAATCCAGGAAAGAGCTAGCGAACGCGATATTCGAATGGATAGAATGCTGGTATAACCCCGCGCGAAGGCATTCCAGCCTCGGGATGCTCAGCCCAGCCGACTTCGAGACACGACTCAGGCCGCCAGACCACGGCGCCTGACCCCACACCCGAAGTGTCCGGCGAACGGGGGCAAGGTCAGGACGCTCCGGCGAGGCCGTTCGGCCCTTCTCGACAGCGTCGAACGGGTCGAACACCCGCGCAGGGTCTTCGTCCAGGCGCGACCGAGGCACAACAATGGGGTTACAAGTCACCCCTCCCCGAAACGACAGGCAAGCCAGCATCGTCCTGATCAGGGGCACTGTGAGCGACTGGCAGTCCCGGATCTGGAGCATCCATGGGTACGCTGCGCGCTTCGGGGTGATCAGAGTCACCGCCCAGCAGATGTGGGGCGATGGAGAAGCGGAAGCCGAGTACGATATCCAAGTGAACTGTGACTTATGCGGCAAACGGCTCCGAGTCGGCAGCAGGTGGGGCGTGTGCGAGCAAACGCCCGAGTGCAGGCGGGAACATCGGAGGCCGCCGGCGCGCTGACCTAGCGGCGCGGGACTTCGACCTCTACGGCTGGCGGTGTGCCTGCTGCGGTTCGGGGGACGTGGCGATGGCTCAGGCACACCGCGAGAAGCTGTTCGGCCGGATGCCGAGACGTGTGGCATGTACCGCTGGCTTCGGGACAATGGCTTCCCCGGGGGATTCCAGATCTTGTGCCTGTCCTGCAACGACTCCAAGGGCACGGGCGAACGGTGCACGTTCGCGCATATCGACGGCAAGCAGCGCTGCTATGCCTGTAACGAGATCAAGCTGCTGGAGAAGGAGTTCGGCACTGACCGAACTGCCCGTGACGGGCACGCTCGCGCTGCAAGATGTGCGACGCCGCAGCTAGAGCAATGAGGAGGATCGCTAAATGCCGAAGAGTGACATGATCGGGACCGAGGGCGAGATCACCGCCATTTACCGGGGCGGGGTGCGCCATGCCGAGGGCTGACTTCATCGAGACCGAGGGCACGGTCATCCGGATGCGCGGGCACGGCTTCTACACCGTGGCACTCGCGAACGGCCACGAGGTCCTCGCGCGGATGTCGGGGCGGATGTCGAAAAACCACATCCGCGTAATCCAGGACGATCGCGTACTGCTGGCGATCAGCCCGGCGGACTGGTCGCAGGGGCGCATCGTTTACCGCTTTAAGTGATCCGGCGTTACGACTTCTGACTAGCGGGCCGGGGCGTCAGTAGGGCCGGCCAGGGCTCGCGGACTGCAGTCGATAGGCTCTCCAACGGGCAGGCGCTGGTATCCCGACGGGCCATTCACTACGGTCATCAGGATCGCGACGACGTACCTGCACCCCGAAGCTGACGACCTCGAGTCACTCCAGCAGCTCGCGAAACGCGCAGACCGCCCGGAGATGGGCACCTTCAAGTCCGAACTTCGCCAGGCCATCATCCAGCCGGACCAGGTGCCTCGAGACGAGATCTCCAACCACGTCCAGTACGACGACGGCAGCCCCGAGAAGTTCCTGCTAAGACTCTGGCGAGACCTCTACGGCGATGAGCCGATCGGCGCATCCGGGTAGATCAAAACACCCGTGTCCCCGGGCCTGCGCACTCCGGTTCAGAGAGCAGTAGATCAGTATTATTCGAAGATTCGGCGGCGCCTTAGAGGCTTCTACGTTGATGGCTGTACTGATAAATCAGGTCAAGCACTGCAGAGCTAGGTCCAGCGAACGAGGGACGGTGAGCGGTCATGACATCAAGTAACACTGGCCGACTGCCTGGGTGGAGCATGGCCGAGCATGTCCCCGTCTCCGAACTCGCCCGCCGCCAGGGCGTCGGCCCGGTCGTCTCGGTCGATGAACTGGCCCGCCCAGACCTCTTCGAGTCCGATGAGGAGCTAGCCGACTTCCTCGTAGACCTGTACGCCGCCCGGCATACTGGGCTGGCGTGAGCTTCATCGTCCTCGACACCGACGTTGCCTCAACCATCCTCCGCGGCCGCCTAGCGGACCCGCTTCGCTCCCGGCTGGCCGGGCACTCCCTGTGCATCACCTTCGTAACCCTCGGCGAACTGACAAAGTGGACCGTTCTCCGCGACTGGGGACCACCACGAGATGTCCACGCCGACCACAGCGCGTACCGGACCACACAAGCGCGCAAAGTGGTAGTAATTGCGCGTTAACACTCCGGCTAGCATGCGCACCGAGAACCGGGGGCCACGTTCGAGCAGTTCGTCCTGCGGATACTGGAGCACGACCCGGAGATCGAGCTGGCTGCAGGGATGTCTTACGGTCCTCACGGCTTCGATTTCGCGGCAAGACGCAACGGCAAGCCACTGCTGGTCGATGCAAAGCAGACAACCCGCAGACAGCCCGGCGCATAGAGCAACTCGGCGACCAGCTGAAATCCGCGGCTGCCCGGTACGCGAAGCTACACCAGGAAGCGGTACCCGAGCTGACCCTCGCCTGCGCAGGGGTGCTGCCGTGCGTACCCGCCAGCCCTGCGCCGGTGACCCGCGTTGGGCGCGGCGGGTCGCTAACGCTGTCCTGATCCTGCGTGTCCTAATGCTGCAGTGCAGGAGGGTGACAGGCGAATCCCTTGAACGGCCTGGCTCCTTCCTCGCATGATTAGTCCCACTGGATAAAAAATGGGTAAGCCCGTCCCCCCCCGGGCGAAATCCACGAATATCCGAGGTAGTTGACCTGAGCGACCGCCACTTAACCGCGAGGTCAGCAAGATGGTGCCGGGGGCCGTCCTGGATCCGGACGGGTCCCGGCACCACAGGCGGAATGCCTCGACGCACCGAATTTGTCGTTCCAGAAATCATGAATGTTCGGCTTCGCCCGCTGGCCTGGCCTAGCCGCCGCTCGACAGGTCAATACCGGGGTCGAGCCAGCCGCGTTCAGACGCGCGTACCCCCGCCTGGAACCGACTCCGCGCCCCGAGTTCGGCCATGAGTTCGGACGCCATCCGCCGCACGGTGCGCACCGATACTCCCAGTTTGCGCGCGACCACCTCGTCGGTGTCACCCTGGGACAGCAGCCTCAGGAGGGCTGCGTCCTGGCGCGTCAGGTTCTGCCTGACGCGGGGTTGCGCTACGCCAAGCGGGGTGGCGTTCTCCCACACCTGCTCGAACAGCGCGTGCATGGCCGCCACGGCCCCTGGACTGCGCAGCAGCGTAATGCCAGCGCGGGTAACGTTGGGGTCAAGCGGAACGACGGCGACGGACCTGTCGACGACGATCAGGCGCAGCGGAAGCACGGGGACGGTGCGGACCTGGCCGCCCAGGACGGTGAGCCACCGTGCGTAGCTGACGGTCGGCGGGTCATTGCGGACGCTGTCGAGGTAGATGGTCCGTATGTTGACGGCCCGGCCAAGCAACTGCTCGTCCAGCGGCTTGCTGGCCTGCAGCGCCTGTGCGGACTGGGCACCGCCGGGCGCGAACGTGAGAACCTCGTACTGCGTCTTATGAGCGAGCTGCTCCAACTGATCACGGATGGCGTCGATGCCGACGAACTCCTCGGCATCTGTCTTCGGCCCGGCTGGGCGTCGGCTCGCCTGCTCGGCGATGACCACTGCCAGTCCGGCGCGGCTCTCCTCAAGTTGAGCCTGCCTGTGCAGCAGTTCTGCCTGCTGACGCGCGAGGAGCGCCTCAAGGCCGATTTCCGGGGCAACCGGCCGGAAGACACCGGGATCCTCTGTGCTTGGCTTCAGCAGGGAGATCATGGCCAGCTCGTCCAGGGACTCCTTGACCACCGTCTCGGAGACGCCGACCTGTTCGGCCAGCGCCGATACCCCGCCGGCCGGATGCTCAAGTATGGCGAGATACACCATCTCTGCCACCGGACTAACTCCAAATGGCTCAAGCACGCGAAGCTTCGCCACCGCAGTACCCCGAATCCCACGTCCCCGGTGAAGGTGGACGGAGCTATCGTCCGCGACTCGTTCTCCAACAAACGGAATAAATAACAACATGTCGCGACATCAAGTATCATTTAGGGCACAGCATAGCAGCGAAGATCGCCGATGCCACGTGCTAGGGATGGTCGGGTAGCCCAGGGTCGGGTAGCCCGGAGGAACTTCCCCTCCGGGTTCCCACAGATCCCGGCGTGACGCTCTCGCGTCACCGGGCTCCTGTCATCCTGTCCGCCAGTACCACGTCACCTGGTGCCAGTGCGAGAACATAGCCGGGTACTGGCTGGTGATTCTCTCCCAGCAAA
>NZ_RPFW01000015.1 GCF_007827045.1 Trebonia kvetii | reverse complement strand
GCCGGCAGCGGCCCGCAATGCCCGCAGTTTGACGAACCCGGTCAGCTGCCCCAAGATGATCCGGCAGCCGCACGGTGGTCCCTAGGTCGTGGCAACACCCTGGTCCCATGCTCCTGGCAAATGACAAACGTGTCTCTGGCATCTCCGCGGGGACTTGGCTACTGATCCTCGGCGAACTCCTGTGCTGGGGCATCTACGGCACCTATGAGCAGGACCCGCGCCTGATGGTGCTCGGCTGGGCTGGGGTGGCGATAAGCCTGTTCATCCTCACCCGCGTCGCGGCGCAAGTCCGCTCACTTCAGCGCGATACGGCTTTAGTCATGATCACCGACGACGATGTTCGCTGACTTCTCGCCGGAGCTGGAGTCTCTTCGATGGCATCTCAGTCGAGCCTCATGACGGCGCCATGGGATCGCGGACGTGGCTTGTCGAGGGGAGGAAACGCCGCTCCCTTCTCTCGCGTGTCGGCTTATCCATGTGGGTTCCTTCCGGTAAAATTCAAACATGAATACGGCGTACAAGTGCCGGGCCTACCCAAACCCCGAACAAGCGAGCGCACTGAACCGCACGTTCGGCTGCATCCGTGTGGCATGGAACCGTACCCTGGCCTGGCGCCAAGCCAGGTACCACGAAGAGCACGCCAGCACGAGCTACGCCCAGGCCAGCGCCTACCTCACCGCGATGAAGGCAACCGAAGAGCTCGGCTGGCTCAACGAGGTGTCCAGCGTCCCGCTGCAGCAGGCGATCCGCCACCAGCAGGCCGCGTTCACCAGCTTCTTCGCCGGGCGCGCCCTGCACCCTCGGTACAAGTCCCGCCACGGGCGCCAGTCGGCTGAGTACACCCGCTCCGGGTTCCGCTACCGCGACGGGCAGCTGTTCCTCGCCAAGACGGGCGCGCCGCTGGCCTTCGCCTGGTCCTGGCCGGACATCGACCCGGCGTCGCTCGACCCGACCACGGTGATGGTCTCCCGCGACCCGTGCGGCCGCTGGTACGTCTCCTTCGCCGTCGACGTGCCCGACCCCGCGCCGCTTCCCCCGGCAGGTGCCGTCGTCGGCGTCGACCTGGGCATCAAGGACTTCGCCGTCACCTCTGACGGAGACAAGATCGCGAACCCGCGCCGCCTGGCCCGGCGGGAGCACAGCCTGGCCCGCTACCAGCGGCGCCTGGCCCGCTGCCAGCAGGGCTCGGCGAACCGGGCCAAGGCCAGGGCCAAGGTCGCCCGCGCGCACCGCAAGGTCCGCGCGTCGCGAGCCGACTTCCTGCACCGCACCTCCGCCCGGCTGGTCCGCGACCACGACCTGATCGTGATCGAGGACCTGGCCGTGAAGAACATGGTCCGCAACCGGTCGCTCGCCAAGGCCATCTCCGACTGCGGCTGGGGTGAGTTCCGGCGGCAGCTTGAGTACAAGGCGGCCAGGGCCGGGCGGCGCCTGGTCGTGACCGGCCGGTTTTATCCGAGCAGCAAGACCTGCTCCGCGTGCGGGCACCTGCTCGCGGAACTGTCCCTGCGCACCCGGGCGTGGCGCTGCCCGTCCTGCGGCACCCGGCACGACCGGGACGTCAACGCCGCGAAGAACATCCTGGCGGCAGGTCTTGCCGTTACTGCCTGCGGAGCTGATGTCAGACACTCCGGGTCCTCCCGGGTGCGGTCGGCTGTGAAACAGGAACCCCGGCCCGTGAGGGCCGGAATCCCCGTCTTTCAGGATGGCGAGTAGTCAACGACTGGGGTTCGGCCCGGCCCTGCACGGGCCGCTGCTGTACGACGTGGCATCCGCCGCCATGTACCTGGGTGGCATCGGCAGCGCGGGCCCTATGATCGACGCCTACCGCGCCGTGGGTCCGCTCACCGAAGCGCAGCTAGCCGAGGGCCTGCCTGTCCTGCTCCGTTTCCGCTGGCCGCTCGAGGCCGAGTACTTCGCCTGGCGCATCACCGAGAACGACCTGACCGGCATCTCCGGACCTGAAGAGAACGAAAAAGGCCTTGAGGACGCCCGCTGCGCCCTGCTCAACGTCGACGGCTGATGCGAAGCTAACCTCAACAGGGGGGAGTGGCATGCGGATATCCGACGCCACCGCCGTGGACGTGCGCGGTCCGATCAGTGCGCAGCGCCTGCGGCTGCTGAGCCTGCTCGGCTCGCTGAGCGACGCGCAATGGGCCGCGCCCACGGCAGCGCCGTCGTGGGCGGTCAAGGACATCGCGCTGCATCTGCTGGATGTGGACCTCAGCTGGCTCGCCCGCAACCGCGATCACGATCAGAGCGGGCTGGTCCCGATGCCCTCCGGGCATGCGGAGTTCGTCGGCGAGCTTGCCCGGCGCAATCAGCGCTGGGTCGATGGCGCAAGGATGCTCAGCCCGCGGTTGATCACCGACCTGCTGCGCTGGTCAGGCGACCAGCTCGATGCCTATCTCGGCACGCTTGACCTGACAGACCCGAGCTCGGTCTACTGGGCAGGCGAGGCTCCGCTGTGGTTCGATCTCGCCCGCGAGTTCACCGAACGGTGGGTGCACTACCGCCAGATTCAGGACGCGACGCGGCCGACGGCATCCGGCCACCCACCCGACGAGTACCTGCCGCTGGTACTCCGTACCTTCGTCTGGGGTTTCCCGCACCAGTACGACGAGCCCGCTCCCGACGGCACCACGATCGGCCTGGACATCCCCGGCATCGGCGCTTGGACTCTGACCAGGACGGGAACCGGATGGTCCCTCGACGAAGGGCATGCCGCTGCCCCAGCCGTCACCCTGCGCATGAGCGGCGAGGAAGCCTGGCGACTGCTAACCGGCGCCAGCTACGACACAAGCCACGTCCATTTGTCGGGCGACCGCGTGCTCGCCCAGCCCCTCCTGCGAATCCGCGGCATCATCGCCTAAAGGAGTGATTCCGATAGTCCCTAGCAGAGATACGAATATTCCTGCCGGGCAGCACAAGGACCACAGCCGGGAACCCCGGCAATGCCGCACCTACGGGTGACTCTGGCCGCCCGCGCCAGCCAGCAGCGGGCGGCACCGCCCTTCCCTGTAAATTCGACTACGGCCACCACTGATCAGGGGCGCGTCCGCTGACTTGACTGCAGCACCGTGACGCAAACGGATGCGACTCCTTCCTTGCAGCGCGACCATCGGCGAGTAGCCAGAAGCCGCTGGGGTTCATTTATCTCGCATATCGCTCGTGCCGCAGAGAGCCCCTGCCAGTCCGCCTCCACGTGCGGGTAGTCATGTGAGCGGACGCGCCCCTAGTCAGTGGTGGCCGTGCGGAAACATCGGGAAGGGTGGCACTGCCTGCGCTGGCTGGCGACTGCCGGACTCCACCCGAAGGTGCGGCATTGGCGGGGTAACCGGCTGTGGTGCTCATTCCGTCGGCAAGAGCGCACGTTGTCCCGCCTGGCGCCGCGTCAAGAATTCCCGTGGGGCCGGTAATAGCCGGCCCAACGGCACATTCATCCGTGCATCTCAGGCCGGCGCGGGGCGCAGTACTCCGAGATCCTCGGGGGTGAGGTCGAGTGGGGCGGCCGAGTCGCGGATGGTGGCTGGCCGGCTGGCGCCGGCCAGCGGCACGATGTTCGGTGACTGCGCCCGCAGCCAGGCGAGCAGGACGCGGTGCACCGACACGCCATGCTGCCTGGCCACGCTCAGCGCGGCGGTCGGCGGCATGCCCGATGGTCCGCCGAACGGGGCGTAGGCCAGGTAGGCCACGTTCCGTTCCGCGCAGGCCAGGGCCATCGGCAGGTCATCAGGCGCGGTCAGCGACAGGTGGTTCTGCACGCTGGCGATCGGCGCGATGGCCAAGGCAGCATCCAGCTGGCCGAGGCTCACGTTGGACAGGCCGATGGCCGCGACTCTTCCCTCACTGCGCAGGTCCTCGAGTGCGCCCACGCTATCGGCGAGCGGCACCAAAGGATCGACATGGTGGAGCTGGTAGAGACCGATCCGCGATACCCCGAGGGTGCGTAGGCTGATCTCGCAGTGCGCGCGCAGGATATCCGGCCGCCCGGAGACTGGAAACTGGTCGCCGTCGCGCCAGTGCCCGCCCTTAGTCGCGACCAGCGGCTGACTACCTTGAACCAACCGTAGGGCGCGGGCCACGATCTGCTCGGCGTACGACTCGACGCCAAGCCGCGTGTAGGCGAGCGCGGTGTCGATCAGCGTCACCCCCGCGTCCAGGGCGGCGTGCACCGTCGCCACCGAGTCGGCGGCGGTCCCGCCGCGGAACGCGAACTGCGCGGTCCCGAGACCGATGCCCTCGACTTGGTGGCCGGCGATCAGCATCAGGCTCCCCAGCCGGCCGGTGCGCCGCCGACCCGCGAGGCGATGATCTTCTCGCCGTATCCTGAGGCCAGGTAGGCCCGCACCGGATCCGGGGCAAGTCCCATCTCCTCGCGCAGCGACGCGAGCAGCGGCCGGACATCGGTGTTGTAGGCGTCCATCAGCACCGCGTTCGACGCGAGCACGTCCCCGGCCAACTGCGCGGAACGCAACGCGTCCGAGTCAACAAGCAGCGCCTTGGCGACGGCTTCCTGCACGTTCATCACCGAGCGGATCTGCGCCGGGATCTTCGGCTCGATGTTGTGGCACTGGTCGAGCATGAACGCCACCCCCGCCGACGGCGCAAGACCGCCCGCCTTCACCATCTCGTGCATGATGCGGAACAGCTGGAATGGGTCCGCCGCCCCCCACCATCAGGTCGTCATCGGCGTAGAACCGGGAGTTAAAATCGAAGCCGCCGAGCCGGCCAGAGCGCAGCAGCATGGCCACGATGAACTCGATGTTCACTCCCGGCGCGTGGTGCCCGGTGTCGACCACGACCTGCGCCGCAGGGCCCAGAGCCGTGCAGTGCAGCAGCGCGGTGCCCCAGTCCGGCACGTCGGTGGTGTAGAACGACGGCTCGAACAGCTTGTACTCAAGAAGCATCCGCTGACCAGGCCCGAGGCGGGCGTACACCGCGGCAAGGGCAGAAGCCAGCCGGTCCTGCCTGGCCCCGATGTCATCCTGCCCGGGGTAGTTGGTACCGTCGCCGAACCACAGCTTCAGGTCCCGCGACCCGGTGGCATCCATGATGTCCACGCACTCCAGCAGATGCGCCAGTGCCTTCGCCCGGATCCGCGCATCCGGGTTGCACACCGAGCCGAGCTTGTAGTCGTCGTCCTGGAACACGTTGGCGTTGACCGCGCCAATGCGGATTCCGCGACTCGCGGTATGCGCCGCCAGTGCCGAGTAGTCCGCCACCTTGTCCCACGGAATGTGCACCGCCATCGACGGCGCCACCCCGGTATAGAGGTGCACCTGCACCGCGTCGGCCGCCTTCTCGATAGGGTCACGCGGCACGCTCGGCTGGCCGAACACCTTGAACCGGGTACCGGTGTTGCCGAACGCCCAGGACGGCAGCTCGATCTGGTGATTCCTCAGGGCGTCCTTGACCGCGCCAGGGTCACGGTCAAGCCCTGCCGGTGATGTCACAGCCGCTCCTCCTGTTTCAGTGATCATTCACCGTCGGGCGGGGAACGGCTAGGCCGAGATGCACTGGTACTAGCACAAAATTGACATTGCCCGGCGACCGCGGCGCCGGTACCGGCGTATCGTCCTCGCCGTGAGCAAGTACATGGTCGACGCGGACATGCCGCTGGAAATGGAACACCGCCCGCTGCACTTCACCGATGGCACGCTGGCCTACGCGGGCCTGCACCTGCATGCACGACTGTCTGGCCGGACGGCATGACATGACGCCAGGCGACGTGGTACTGCTCAGGCCCGGTGTATGGCACGCCTACGAGGGCTGTGACCGGCTCGAGGTGTACGACTGCTGCTTCAGCAGCCAGCTGGGCCGGGCCGCCGCCCCCGTCATCGCGGCAGACGACGTGGCGCAGCGCCGGCCGCACCCGGCGGTCCGGCGGGCGATGCGGCTGCTCGAGTCCGACCTCGCGCGGCAGTGGACGCTGAGCGACCTGGCCGAGGAGCTCCACCTGGCCCCGGCGTACCTGGTGCGGCTGTTCAAGGACGCCACGGGGCTGCCGCCGAAGCCCTACCTGGCCCAGGTCAGGGCCCAACGGGCGGCGGTGCTCCTGCTGCACTCCGACGATCCGGTCACCGCGATCGGCCTGATGGTCGGCTGGCCGGACGCGAACTACTTCGCCCGCCGGTTCAAGCACCACTATGGCCTCGGCGCGACCACCTACCGGAAGCGCTTCGCCGCCAAGGCCGCCCACCCGCTCGAGGCGAGGGTTTGATGCCGGCGTGGTCATTGCTGCCGCCGGCCGCTGACGGCGTCCGGCTTGACCAGCCGTCGTACGAGCGGGACTTCGGAGAGAACCTCTGGGCGGTCGAGGGCGCGGACTGCTGGAAACTGGAACGAATGCAGGAATACTCGGAGGTGGGCTTTCCGAGCTGGGAAGCCTTCATGGCGGGGGAGTGGTCGTTGGCGCTGCGGTTGTACGAGGAGGAACGGCCGGCGATCGCCGCGTTCCACGAGAAGCTCCGCCGCAGGGGATCGCGCTTCTACCGGGTCCGCGTCCTAGCCGAGCCGGTGACTCCGTACCTGCAATGGGAGCTGCACTGCCTGCGCGTGCGGGCCTCGTGCGGTGAGGGCATCCGGGTCGTCCACGCTTCCGCGATCTCCGCGTTCGAACCGTCGGGCCCGCTGCCCGAGCTGGTGTTGCTGCGTGGCCGCGTGCTCTATCAGACGCTGTACGACGATCGCGGCGAACCGAACGGCGCGGTGCGCTGTGCCGATCCCGTCGTGGTCTCCTCGTACGGGGCCTTCACGCGCGGCCTGTACGAGGCCGGCGAGGACGTGGAGTCCTACTTCGCGCGTGCGATAGCGCACCTTCCTCCGCCGCCTCGCCAGGCCGGGTCCTGACGGTGACCCGCGCTTCTCTGGAGCGCCCGCTAGGCTCGGCCTTCATCGCGCTCGCCGCATCGTGCTGGTCACTGGCCGGGATCCTGCAGCGCCAGCTCCACCTGAGCCTCGCCTCCCAGCTGGCGGGCCGCGCGGTCTTCGCGTTCCTTGCCGTCTTCGTCTTCGTCGCGATCGCCGAGCGCGGCCAGGTGACCCGCGCCTTCGGCGCCATCGGCGGGCCGGGGCTCGCGATCGCGGTGCTGATGGCGGTCGCGTCCAGCTCCTTCATCACCGCGCTCAACGACACGTCGGTCGCGAACGTCCTCGTGGTCCAGGCGCTCGTGCCGCTCGCCGCGGCGCTGCTCGGCATGCTCACGGGCGAGCGGGTACGCCAGCGAACCTGGCTGGCGATGGGCATCGCGGTGGGCGGCGTCGCCGTGATGGCCGGGGCGCCGACCCGCCCGAGCCCGTCGGGCCTGTTCTTCTCCTTCGTCACGATGCTGGCGTTCGCCGCCACGATCGTGATCGCCAGGCACCGGGCCGACGTGTCGATGGCGCCGGCCACCTGCCTGTCCCAAGTCCTGGTGTTCGCCATGTTCGCGCCGTTCGCGCGCGTCGGCGAGATGGGCGGCGCCAATCTCGGCTGGCTGGCGCTGCTCGGCATCGTCCAGATGGGCCTTGGCCTGTTCTTCCTCTCCCTCGGCACCAGGCTCATCCCCGCCGCCACCGTTGGGCTCATCTCCCAGCTTGAGATCGTCCTCGGCCCGCTGTGGGTGTGGCTGGCAGGCATCGAGCGCCCGTCGGTCCCGACCATCGCCGGCGGGGTCATCGTCATCGGCGCCGTCGCCCTGACCATCACCGGCGAGCGCGACGTCACCGCCGCCGGGCGGAGCCCGGGCGAGCTGGCCGACCCGATCGGGGCCGACGCCTGCGCGCGGATCCTGCCCGACTAGTCCCGTCCTGGCTGCTATCCGGGGAGGGAAGCGGGAAGGCCGAAGCGGGACACGAGGCCGTTGTCGAGGAACCGGGTGACGCCGCAGACCTGCTTGCCCGCCAGCGTGGGGACGATCATTCCCTGGCTGCCGGCGCTCGGCGAGTCGCCGTCGAAGACGTAGCAGGCAAACGCCTGCTGCCCGTTGGCCCGGACGGGGACGAGCCGGAACCGGAGAGTCCCGCCGCGGAAGACCAGGTAGGTCAGCAGGCCCGCGGCGGCCTCCCGGCCGCGGAACCTGAGCGGCCACGGCGGCATGGTGAGCCAGGCGTCGTCGGTGAGCATGGACACCAGCGTGGTCACGTCGCCGCGCTCGAAGGCGCTGGTGAACCGGTCGATGACCTCCCGTTCGGCGGGCGACCCGGGCAGCGGCGCCTGCGTGAGCGTGTCGCCAGGGAGCAACCCGGAAAGGGAGGCGCGGGCCCGCTTGAGCGAGCCGTTGACCGTGTCCAGGCTGCAGCCCAGGATTTCCGCCGCCTCCGCGGCACGGTAGCCGAGCGCGTCGCGGAGCACCAGGGTGGCCCGTTGCCGCGGGGGGAGATGCTGCAGTGCCGTGATGAAGGCGAGCGAGATCGACTCGCGAGCCTCATACCGTGCCTCGGGGCCTGGCATCGCGTCCGGCAGCCCGGCGAGCAGCTCGTCCGGGTACGGTTCGAGCCATGTCGGTTCGTCGTCGGTCACAGGTTCGGGCAGCGCGGCTGGCAGGGCCGGGACGCCCGCTCCCGGGACGCCCGGGGAACCGCGTCGCTCCGCGAGTGCGCGGGCCTTGCTGCCGCGCAGCGCGTTGAGGCACTGGTTGGTGGCGATCCGGTACAGCCAGGCGCGCAGCGAGGATCGTCCCTCGAACTGGCCGATCCCGCGCCAGGCGGCGATCAGGGTCTCCTGCAGCAGGTCTTCCGCGTCGTGCGCAGAACCAAGCATCCGGTAGCAGTGCGCCTGCAGCTCGCGCCGGAACGGCTCGGTGATCGTACCGAACGCCTCTCCGTCGCCCGCCTGCGCGAGGGAAAGCAGCGTCGCCTCAGCTGACAGCGGCTCGGTCACGGGTTCTCGCACCTCCAGCGCATCGCCGACACCGGCGACATGGCCGACGCAGAGAAAAATATCGCGCCTGATGACCATTTTTCATGCCGGTGCGTGTCTCAGCTCATGGTGACGTCAACGGTGACGCGACATCGGGCGTGCGGGCGCGGGGACGGTGGGTGGGAGTGAGCCGTCCTGGGGGGATCCGCTGCCGACCCGTCGCCGTTGACGTCACAGCAGTGCCGCCGAGAGCGAGCAGACCGGGGGGGACGGGATGATCGACGAAAGGCAGGCGGGCTCGGCCCCGCGGCCGGACGCCGCGCGTATCGATCCCGAGGCGCCCAGCCCGGCACGGGTCGCGGATTTCCTCAATGGCGGCAGGAACAACTTTCAGGCCGACCGCTGGGCGGCGCGGGTCATGGTCGCGACCGCGCCCGCCATCGAGGCGATCGTGCCCGCTGTCCTTGATTTCCACCGGCGCGCCCGTGCATTTCCTCGCGCTGGAGGCGGGCGTCAGGCAGTTCCTCGACGTCGGTACCGGCCTTCCCGGCGTGCAGGCAGGCCGTGACATCGCCCAGTCCGTTGATCCAGCGTGCCGGATCGTGCACGTCGACCACGATCCGATGGTGCTGTCGCATGTCCGGGCATTCTCCAGATCAACGCCCCAGGGAGCGATCGTCGCGCTCGACGCGAAGCTCACTGACCCTGATGCGCTCCTCGCCAGGTCGGCCCCGACGTTGGACTTCCGGCGCCCCGTAGCCGTGCTAGTGCCGTCAACGCTCCCGTTCATCCCGAGCACGGAGCGGGCTGCCGCCATCGTGGCCAGCCTCGTGGCGGCCTTGTCCCCCGGCAGCTATCTTGCGCTCTGCCACGTGGCGAGTGACCTGGATCCAGCGCTCGCGGCCGGCGTCGAGAGCTGGAACAAGATGTCGTCGCAGCAGTTCACCCTCCGTTCGCGCACCGAGGTGGCAGGCCTCATCGCGGGCCTGGACCTGGTTTAGCCCGGCTTGGTGCCGGTGGACGAATGGCGTCAGGCGCCGGGCGGAGACCGTCTCGACCGGACCGCCCCCGTCTACGCGGTGCTGGCGAGGAAACGGGGCTAGCGCGGAATCCGGGTGGGGTGGGGCGATGTTGTCACCGACTAGCCTCTACTCGGTACGTCGCCCGCTCACTGCCTCATCAACACAGGATGGGAAGGTCATGGCAGATTTCAATGACTGGAACCAAGGCGTCATTACGGAGTTCCGCGCCAACGAAGGCCGCGTCGGCGGCCCCTTCGCGGGCGCGCCGATGATCCTGGTGCATCACGTCGGACGGACCAGTGGCAAGGAGTACATCAGCCCGCTGGTGTACCTGCCCGGCGAGGGCGACGACGACTCGATGTACATCTTCGCTTCCAAGGGCGGCGCGCCGGCCAACCCCGACTGGTACCGCAACCTGATCGCGACGGGCGAGGCCACCGTCGAGGTGGCGGCGGGCACCTTCCAGGTCACCATCACCGAGCTCGCCGGCGACGAACGGGACAAGGTCTTCGCCGAGCAGGTCAAGCGCATGCCCGGCTTCGGCGACTACGCGAGGAAGACCGAGGGCATCCGCACGATCCCGGTGCTGCGGCTCACCCGCCGTTAGCCGCGCTCTCCAGAACCAGAGGGAGCTACCGCGCCCCCAGGCGCTCGAGGAGGTTGTCCTCCCAGCTGAAGTCGAATTGCAGCGACTCGTCGAGTTTCTCGCGCCGGAACCAGTCGTAGGTGTGCTCCACGGCGGCCTCGAAGGTGTACGCGGGCCGGAAGCCGACGTCCTCCCACAGCCGCTCGACCGAGAAGAACGTGCTGTCGTTCCAGTGGTGGATGTTGGGCGCGAGCTTCTGGATGAGCCCGCGCACGCCTACGGCCCGCGGGTCGTGCTTCGCCATGACGGCGGCGGCGGAGTCGCCGGCCTTGTTCATGGCCGGCACGCCCTTGCGGACCGACGACTGGTCTCCCTTGCCCGCGTAGATGTCGTCCATGACCGGCGCCGGGACGAAGACCTTGTGCGGGGTGACGCCGATGATGTCTGCAAAGGTGTCGACGTAGGCCTCCTCGCTCCAGTAGTCGCGGCCGGTGAGGTTGTAGCGCTTGCCGAAGGTCTGCGGCTGCATCATCAGCATGCGCATGGCGACGGCGCCGTCATCGACGTGCCCGATCTGGCTCAGCGTGGTGCCGTCGCCGGGGATGAGCACCGGGCGGCCGAGCAGCAGCCGCTGGAACATGCGCTGCTCACGGTCGGCGACCATGTTGTTCGGGCCGAGCACCATCGAGAGCGGCACCACGGTCGCCTGGAAGCCCTCCCTGCGGTACAGGTCGAGCAGGTACGCCTCGACCTTGAGCTTCTGCAGGCCGTACTCGGTCTGCCGCTCCGAGCGGTCGACCGAGTCGGACTCGCGGATCGGCAGGACCCGCGGCCTGGCGTAGATGACAGTCGAGCTGCCGAACAGGTAGTGACCGATCCGCCCACGGAAGAGCTCGACCAATGGCTGCACGTCGGCGAGCGCGTAGCCGGACAGGTCCTGGACGACGTCGAACTCCTCGGTGCCGAGCACCTCACGCAGCTGCTCATGGTTGGTCCGGTCGGCGTAGAGCCGGCCGACCGCACGCGGCAGGCGGGCCTCGCTCTGGCCCCGGTTGAGCACCGTGACCTCGTGGCCCCACTTGACCAGCTCCTGCACGAGCGCCAGCCCGTTGAAGCGGGTGCCACCCATCACCAGCACCTTCACCGATGCACCTCCGCCGCTATTGGTCATATTCAATGCACCTGGTAGAAACAGTAATATGATAGCGGGCACTCCGGAGGCAAGTCAGATGCGGTCCGCTCTTCCAAGGAGACGCAGATGAGACTCGGGGTCATCAACCTCACCCACAGTTCGCGGGCGGCGATCAAGTTCGCCCAGGCAGCCGAGGCGGCCGGCTTCTGGGGGGTGGGCATCGGCGACACCGTGCCCGAGCGCTACCAGGACACGTACGTCACGGCGGCCGCCTGCTTCGCGGCGACCGAGCGCGTGCACATCGGGCCGACGGTGACCAACACCGTCACCCGCCACTGGTCGGTGCTCGGCGCGACCGCGCGGACGTTCGGCGAGCTCCACCCCGGCCGGTTCTTCGCCGGCGTGGCGACCGGCGACGGGGCCTGCCACTCGGTCGGCCTGACCCCGAGCACCTGGGCCAAGCTCGAGGAGGACGTGGCCAAGGTCCGGAGCTGGGCGCCCGACGACATGGAAGTCCACATCGCGGCGTCGGGACCGCGCGGGGTCGAGGCGGCGGGCCGGGTGGCCACCGACCTGATCCTGGGGACCGGGCTTGACGTGACGGCCCTGCGGACGCTGTCCGCCCGCGCGCGGGCGGCCCGCACGGCGGCCGGCATCACCACCCCCCTGCGCATCTGGGGGTTCGTCACCACGTACGTCGCGCCGGACAAGGCCACCGCCGACGCCGCCCGGATCAGCCAGCGCGGCCGCTCGGTGGGCACCGCCCGCTTCTCGTTCAGCTCGACCTTCGAGGACAAGGGCGTGCCCGAGGCCTGGCAGCCGATCCTGCGGAAGCGGCTGGCGCGCTACGACTTCTCCAACCACGGGAAGGGCGAGGGGAACACCAACGGCTTCCTGTTCGACGACTACCCGGACATCCAGGAGTACCTCATCAACCGGTTCCAGCTGCTTGGCACGGCGGACGAGTGCGAGGCGCGGCTGCGCCAGGTGGCCACCGATGCGGGCCTGGACGGCTGCTGGTTCACCCAATCGCCGCTGACCCCGGACGAGGACCCGATCCAGCGGGTGCGCACGACCGGCGAGGCGCTGCAGTCGCTGTCCGACTTCGAGCCGGCCCAGGCTTAAAGGGCCATGAGGAACGGGGGAGTTATGAACGCGCAGGGCTCCGGCCGGCCGCTCGAGGGCGTGCGGGTGCTGGATTTCGGCCAGTACGTCGCCGGCCCCATGGCAGCCACTCTGCTGGCCGACGCGGGCGCGGAGGTGACCAGGGTCGATCCGCCTGGCGGCCCGCGGTTCACCGATCCGGGCAACGCCTTCCTGCTGCGCGGCCGGGCCGCGACGCATGTGCTCGATCTCAAGTCGCCGGAGGGTCAGGCCCGAGCGCTCAAGCTCGTGGCCGGGTCGGACGTGCTGATCGAGAACTTCCGGCCGGGGGTTATGGCCCGGCTGGGCCTGGACGCCGCCACCTGCCAGGGTCTCACCCCAGGGCTGGTCTACTGCTCGCTGCCCGGGTTCTCCGAGCTTGACGAGCGCGCCGGGCTGGCCGGCTGGGAGGGCGTCGTGCTGGCCGCGGGCGGGGCCTACTCGCGGCAGGCGAGCTCGCCGGTCTTCGGCGGCGTGACCGGGGAGATGCCGGACTTCCCGTCGCTCCCGCTGGCGTCCTGCTTCGCGGCCGCGATGACCGCGCTGTCCGCCTGCGCCGCGCTGATCGCCCGTGAGCGCGACGGCGGCCTTGGTCAGCGCATCGAGGTTCCGCTGTCCGACGCGCTGCTTGAGGGCAGCGGGATCCTCACCACCCAGGTGGAGAAGCAGGCTCCCATGCGGGGCGGTGTCTTCGCGCCGGGGCTCTACCGGTCGCGCGACGACCAGGTCATGTGCTTCACCAGCGGCGCCTTCCGCCACCTGGCGGGCCTCGCCCGGGTCAGCGGCAACGAGGCCTGGCTCGTAGACGGCTCCCTCGACTGGGCTGCCCTGCGCACCGACCCGGAGGCCCCCGCCGCGTGGCGGGCGAAGCTGGTCAGCCTGTTCGCCACCCGCGACGCCGACGAATGGGAGAAGCTGCTGCGGCCGGCCGGCATCCCGATCGCCAAGCTGCGGACCACCCGCGAATGGCTGCGCGAGCCCGCCGCCGAGGCGGCGGGCTGCGTGATCGAGCAGGACGATGACGCCGGCCGCCCGGTGCGGACCTTGCGGCAGGCGGTTGACTTCGAGCCGGCCGCCCCGGTCTTCGCGTCCCCCGGCTTCGCCGGCCTTCCCGGGACGCCGCCGCTGCGCGGGATGAAGGTGCTCGACCTGTGCCGCGTGGTGGCCGCCCCCACGGTCACCCGCCTGCTGACCGACCTCGGCGCCGAGGTCATCAAGGTCGACATCGACCCGGCCGACGCCCGCTCGGCCTACGACGAGCCGCTGTTCCACGTCTACCTGAACCGCGGGAAGAAGGGGCTGATCCTCAACCTCAAGACGCTGGCCGGCCGTAAGCGGTTCGACGCTCTAGTGGCCGACGCCGACATGCTCGTCACCAACGTCTCGGCGGGCCGACTGCCAGGGACGGGGCTGTCGGACGACGCGCTGCGCCGCCTCAACCCGGCCCTCGTCTTCACCTACCTGAACCTCTACGGCGTCACCGGCCCGTGGGCCGACTTCAAGGGCTACGCCGAGATCGCCAACTGCGCCATCGGCGTCTCGTCGCTGACGGCGGGCTGGGCGACCGCCCCGTCGGGCGCGCCCCCGGTCAACGACCCGCCCTGGCCCTACACCGACTCCATGGCCGGCGTGCTCAGCGCCTTCGGGGCTGTCGCGGCCCTCTTCGACCGCGGACGGCGCGGTCGCACCTACCGGGTGAACACGAGCTTGGCCCAGACGGCCCTGCTTGAGCAGATGCCCTTCGCCGTCGACGGGGCGGACGTGGACCCGCTCCGCGGGCGAGACGTCTCCTCGCCGGCCTACCGGATCTACCAGACCGCCGACCGCCCCGTGTTCGCCGCCATCGCCGCAGCCGACCTGCCCGAGGCGCTTCGCCGCCTGGGCGCCACCGCAGCCGACGATCTCCCGGCCAGGATCGGCACCCTCACGGCCGAAGCCTGCATGCGCGCGCTCTGCTTCGGCCGGTCCGCTGCCAGCCTGGTCGAAACCCCGGCGGCAACCATGGCGCCCGACAGCTTCTGGGCGCGTCGCGGCCTGCGGCTTGAGCGGCCCTCCGAGGACTTCGGCACCGTCATCACCCAGGCCCCCGTCGCGCGTTTCGACCGCACCCCCGCGGTGGCCGGCGACACCCCTCGCAGCTTCGGCCACGGCCAGCCCGACGGTTGGACAACTTAGTCACCCCGCCGAGCGGGGGATGAGGCGCAAGGTCAGATTCCTCCCACTCGGACCAGTGACTTGATGGCCCGCCGCTCGTCCATGGCCCGGTAGGCGTCGGCGATGTGATCCAGGTCGGTCTCGTAGTCGAAGACCAGGCCGGGGTTGATCGTGCCGTCCAGCACGTCGTCAAGCAGCCCGGGGATGTAGACCCGGGCCGGGGCAGGGCCGCCGCGCCAGCCGATGTTGCGGAAGAACGTCCCGGTGAACGGCACCTCGCCGTGCGGCACTCCGACGATGCCGATCACCGAGCCGGGCCGGGCGATCGCCGCGGCGGTGGCGATGGACTGCCCGGTGCCCACGCATTCGAGCGCGGCGTCGGCGCCGGTGCCGCCGGTAAGCTCAAGCACCGCCTGGACGGCTTCGTCGCCACGGGCCTCGATGATGTCGGTAGCGCCGAACTCGCTAGCCACCTTCTGCCGGGCCGGGTTGCGGCTGAGCGCGATGACGCGCTCGGCGCCGAGCCGCCTGGCGGCCAGCACTGCGCACAGCCCGACGGCGCCGTCCCCGACAACCGCGACCGTGTCGCCTTCCTTGACCCCGGCCATGACCGCGGCGTGCTGCCCCGTCGACATCACGTCCGACAGGGCCAGCAACGACCGGAGTACCTCATCGGAGTGCCCTGAGCCCGGCACGCGCACCAGCGTGCCGCCCGCCTGCGGGACGCGCACCGCCTGACCCTGGCCGCCGTCGATCGTGCCGTTGCCGAAGCTGCCGCCTGCCGGGCAAGAGATCGTCGACCCGTTGCGGCAGTGCGGGCAGGTCATGTCGCTATAGATGAACGGGGCGACCACCAGGTCCCCCAGCCGGACACTGCGCACGTTGGCGCCGGCCTGCTCGACGATGCCGATGAACTCGTGCCCGATGGAGCCGGCCGCATGCGGTGACTCACCGCGGAAGTACCACAGGTCCGACCCGCACACGCAGCCAAGTACCACCCGCACCACGGCATCGGTTGGCTCCTGGATGACTGGTTCGGGCCGCTCGCCGACTTCCACTGCTCCGGGACCTTTGAATATCGCCGCTTTCATGACGGGAAGCCTCCTCGACCTCGAATATCTGCTACTGGCGGGTTACTGAGTCAGCGGTCGATTAGCCGCTGCAGGGCCTCCGGGTACCGGTCGCCTTCGACGGTGATCTGGTCGGCGGCGGCGCCGATCGCGGCGAGGTCGCCGGGGGTCAGTTCAACATCTACGGCGCCGAGGTTTTCCTCCAGGCGCTCCAGCCGCCTGGTGCCGGGAATGGGGACGATCCACGGCTTCTGCGCGAGCAGCCAGGCCAGCGCGACCTGTGCGGGTGTGACGCCCTTGGCCTCGGCGGTGCTGCTGAGCAGGTCGACGACCACCTGGTTGGCCGCTCGTGCCTCGGCGGTGAACCGGGGAAGGGAGGCGCGGATGTCGCCCGCGCCGAACTCGGTGGCCTGATCGATGCGCCCGGTGAGGAAGCCCCGGCCAAGGGGGCTGAACGGGACCAGCCCGATGCCGAGTTCCTCGAGGACGGCGATGATCTCCCCCTCGAGGTCGCGCCAGAACAGCGAGTACTCGCTCTGTAGCGCGGTGACCGGGTGAACCGCGTGGGCGCGGCGGATGGTGCGCACGCCCGCCTCGGACAGGCCGAAGTGCCTTACCTTCCCGGCTGCCACCAGGTCCCCGACTGTCCCGGCGACGTCCTCGATCGGCACCTGCGGGTCCACGCGGTGCTGGTACAGCAGGTCGATCCGGTCGGTCCGTAGCCGCCGCAGCGACCCTTCTACCGCTTGCCGGATGTGCGCGGGCTCGCTGGACACCCCGGTCTGGCGGCCGTCACCGTCGAATGCGAAGCCGAACTTGGTGGCGATGACCACTTGGTCGCGTACGGGAGCCAGGGCCTCGCCCACGAGCTCCTCGTTGACATAAGGCCCGTAGACCTCGGCGGTGTCGAAGAAGGTGACGCCCAAGTCGACCGCGGACCGCAGCAGGTTCATCATCTGGCCGCGGTCTCCCGGATTCGGGCCGAAGCTCTGGCTCATGCCCATGCAGCCGAAGCCGATGGCGGAAACCTCCAGGCCACCGGAGCCCAGGGTGCGCTTTTTCATGTCTTGTCTCCTTCGTTCGGTATGGATGTGTTGGTGGTGCTGGAGGGCGGCCTCCGCTCGACGCTATGCAACCCGGCAGGCATGAGGGAGGGTCTGCCGTTACCGGTCACGCCAATACCCGTGGTAGCAAATACCTACGAGAGATGGCCGCCGCGAGGCATCGCCGCAGCGCCCGCCCGGCTATGCCCAGGCGTCGATGAGCTGCTCGGCGGCGGCGATGTCGGCGTCAAGCGGATGGTCGTCCTGGCCGCCGGGCAGCCGGTCGAGGCACTGGCCGTACGCCGCGCGCAGCTCCGGGCCCGACGGCTCGGTGCCGCGTTGGCGCAGCGCACGGACGGCGGCCACCAGCTCGCAGGCGAGCAGGGTGCGCAGCCGGGGCACCATGCGAGCCGCCGCCCGGGCCGCCTGCGGCGAGAAGGCGGCGTGCTCCTCGGTCCCGCGCGACAGCACCGCGGTGCCCAGCGAGGCCGGGGCGGCGAGCTGGCGAAGCTCGGCAAGCGCGGCGCTGGCCGTGTACTCAAGGACCATGATCCCCGAGCTGCCCTCGGGGCCTGCGGCGAGGAACGGCCGCAGGCCGGTACGCTCCGGGTCGGTGAGCGCGGCTAGCCTGGCGGGGGAGAGCGCCGCATTGGCACACAGCGCCAGCCGGGCGCAGTCCAGCGCGAGCGCGAGGTAGGCGCCGTGGAAGTTGCCGTTGTGCAGCACCTGGCCGCCCCGCACGTCGATCAGCGGGTTCTCCGCGGCGGCGTTCAGCTCGGTGTGCAGCACCCGCTCGACCTGGCCGAGCGCGTCGGCCGCCGGACCGTGTACCTGGGGCAGCGCGCGCAGCCCGTACGGGTCCTGCACCCGGGCGCCGGGACGGGTGGCGTCCGGGCCGAGCAGCTCGCGCAGCCGGCGCGCGGTGCGCCGTTGGCCCGGGTGCGGCCGCGCCGCCTGCACCGCTTTCGCGTACGGCTGCGCCGAGCCGGACAGGGCGAGATGGCTAAGCGCCGCGATGCGCAGCTCCGCGTCGAGCAGCGCGGCCAGGTCGTGGTGCGCCAGCGTGGCCTGCGCCAGTGTCACCGCGTTGGACGACAAGAACGCGAGCGCGTCGGCGTCGGCCACGGCGGGCGCGAGCAGCGCGCGCCGCACCGGGCCCTTCGCGCCGCGCCACGGCCGCTCGCCGATGAGCGCGAGCGCGGTCGCCGCCAGCCCGGTCAGGTCGCCGGTGCCGATCGCGCCGAGAACGGGAAACTCCGGGGTCAGGCCGGCGTTGAGCGCCGTCGCCACCGCCTCGATCCAGGCCGGGTCGGCGCCGGAGCCGCCCGCCGCCAGCTGGTTGAGCCTGATCGCCAGCGCGCCGCGCGCCACATCGACGGCAACCGGCTCACCCGCTCCGCCGGCATGGCTGCGCAGCAGCCGCAGGCCGTGCCCGTTCCCCGGCTGCACGGCCACCCCGTGGTTGGCGCCGACCCCGGTGGTCCGGCCGTAGAAGGCGTGCGTGCCCACCGCGTCGAGCGCGGCCCGGTGCACCACCGCGGCCCGCGCCACCGCGTCAGGCGCTGCCGTGACCGGCACGCCACGGCGGGCTACGGCGGCCAGCGTGTCGCACCGCAGCGTGGCGCCGTCAAGCACCACCGGGCTCTTCGTGTGCACCCGCATCCGCTCCCTCGTGCCCGTTTCCAATACCGGAAATGCCGCTGATCCTATGGCCAAAGCGACGGGCGGACGAGATCTATTGTCTAGAAGTCCTATCAGATTACTTGGGAATTACTCGGCGCCCCGCGGCCCGAGCCAGCGGTCGCCGTACCGCGGTGCCGTCTGGAGCCGGTACCCTAGACGGGATTCCGCGTCCTGGTTCAGCCGGGACGCATCGGGGGCGGTTAGCTCAGCGGAAGAGCAGCCGGCTTACAACCGGCAGGTCACTGGTTCGAGCCCAGTACCGCCCACCGAGAAGGTCCCTGCAGTCAGCCCTCTCACCTGCGATAACGCAGGAAGAGGTAAAGTCTCGTGGCGCAGGCTCCGACCGCGGTCGCCAAGATCCCCACAAAATCCCCACAAGTGCCCCGGGGCGGAGCGCTCCGCCCTGTCTCCGGCCAGGTTCTCGCTGGCAGGGCCAGCCGTGCGGCCACCCGCGGCGACGGCGAGGTTATCGAGCTCGATCACGGCATCACCGTGTACCCCGCCCGCAACGAGCACGGCCGCTGGCGAGCGGTCTGGCAGGAGGCCGGGAAGCGCGACCAGTGCGAGGCGGCCACCGAGGAGAAACTGGCCGCCAAGCTGGAAAAGGTCACGGCCCGGCTGGCGGCTGACGCGCCGAACATGCGGCGGCCAGGCGCCGACCTGATCACGCATTACCTGCACCCGGACCGCCTGCCGGTCAGCGCCCGGTGGTCACGCAAGCACGCGCACACCCAACAGCGGCTGTGCGAGCGGTTCGCCGCCCCGGTCATTGCCTCGGTCGCCTGCCAGGACATCAAGACCGAGCACACGCAGGCGATCGTCAACGCCGCACCGACCGCGGGGGAGGGCGACCGGGTGCGGGGCATGATCTCCGCTCTGGTCACTGTCGGCCTCGACGGCGGTTACCTGGCCAACCCGCGGCTGGCGAAGGTGCACTGGCAGGCCGGAGACCGTGCGCTGCCCGCACCTGACGTCAGCGTGGCGGGTGAGTCCGTGCTGTGGATCGAACCTGGCGAGATCCCGTCCGACGACGACGTCGTCAAACTCGGCCAGGCACTCGCCGCCGGACGGCACGGGGACCGCGACGAGCTGATGGCTAACGCTGCCGCCTATAGCGGCCTGCGCTGGGGCGAGCTGACCGCCCTCACGATTTCCCAGGTCGACGCTTCGGCCCGCACCATCACGGTGGACCGCAAGGTCGTCGAGGTCGCCGGGCATCTTTACGTTGAGGCGCCGAAGAACCGCAAGCGCCGCAGGACGATTTATCCCCGGTGCACGCCGGGCGGGTATCCGCTCGCGGACAAGCTCGCTGCCAGGGTCGTGGCCGCCCGCTCCGAGCAGGCGGCGGGAACCAACCCGCTCGGTCTTCTTTACCCGTCTCCGACAGGCAAGTACTGGCGGTCGTCCAACTTCCAGCGCAACGTTCTCAAGCGGGCCTACCTTGCCGTTGGGTGGCGGGGCGCGGACGTCGAGTGCGCCTGGACCTGGCACAGCCTGCGGCATGTGTTCTGCACCACGGCTCTGTTCGCGTGGAAGCTTGACGCCACCGACGTGGCACGCATGGCGGGCCACTCCAACTACCGGATCACGCTCGACATGTACGTCGGCTCCACTGCCGGCGTCCTCGACCGCGCCCGCACAGCCACCGAATAACCATCCCGGCCGCTATGGGGCCGGGATACGGCAGCCGTGAGCTGCCCGGCTCCTCCTCGTCTTCCTGGAGGAACAGCATGTCGCTCACTGACCTTCGCCAGACAGAACCGCATTCGCCGCGCCTGAAGTCCGACGCGGGGGAACGCGCGGGGGCCCGCCCTTCGCCCGGGGGAGAGAGCGTGGCGCCGACCGCGGTCGCTTTCGGCTGCGCGAGGCCGTGGCGGTGTGGATCGTACGATCCGCGCGTCCACCGCAGCCGTCGTTCTCGCCGTAGCGGGCGTCGCAGCGTACATCTCTTACTGGCACGCCTACGCGGTTGTGCGCGAGTACGGCGAGAGCGGCGTCACCGCACTGCTCGAGCCTGCCACCATCGACGGCCTGGTTTATGCGTCGAGCATGGTGATCCTCTACGCCGCCCGGCACCGGCTGCCGGTACCGCGACTGGCCCGCTGGATGCTCGCACTCGGCATCGCCGCATCGCTCGCGGTGAACGTGGCCCAGGGCTGGTCCCACGGCGTAGTCGGCGCGGTGGTAGCGGCTTGGCCCGCGGTCGCGCTCGTTGGTTCATACGAGCTGCTCGCCTGGATGATCCGGACCGCAGCCGCCCGCGCAGCGGACCACGAACCAGAGGCGGACCAGCACGTGCCAGGTGCGGATCATCCGGAGCCTCGGCATCAGCCCGAGGTCACGCCGCTGGGCGAGCCCAGCGGAGCGGTCCCTCCCAAGTGCGGCGCCAGCCGTCTATCCGACGACGCGCCTGGTCCGGACCACGTGGTCCGCCCGGCGGACTTGGTACGCAGACCAGGGACGAATGGTCGCGAGAAAGCGAACCATGCGGAGAAGCCCAACCGCGGCGTACCGGACCGTGCGGACCATGGCGGCGGTTCACCAGGGCGCGGCGACGCCCCCGGAACGGTCAGCATTAATGTCGCCGCGGTCGCCGCCTACCGTGCCAGCGTCCTAGAGGGGATGCCGTTGTCGGAGCGCAGGCTTGCGGAGGCATTCGGGACGACCTCACGCCGCTGGGCGCGTCACCGTATGGCCGAAGCCCGGGAGAATGCGCTCCTGGGCTGAGAAGCGGAGGACTTACTTGCAGCTGCCGCCTCATCGCGGAACCAACCGAGACGTTTTCCATGCCATGCATGGCGGTTTCATCCCCAGCGTGACGCTAGGCCTAATTCGAGCTGGTCGGAGACTTAAGTCTGTCTTGCGTCGTCGTGCTGGGTCTGCCAGGACCTGTCGTCAGCCCCGACATCGAGCGGCATCAAGCTGTCATATGGCAGCTTCCGCGCTGTCAACGGCTATTGGGTAATCCGCGCTGACGCCCGCCTCCCTGCTGGCCTTCGCCGTCTGGCAGTCGGGCGACGACGCTGACATCTCGCGCTCCATCGTGAGTGCGACACAGACTCCGGTTACGCGATGGTCTCCAGCTTCACAGGCGTGTCGCTGCCGATTATTTTCGCGGCCCGTGTCGGCCGCCGGACAGCCCTCTCTGCCAAGCTGTCGTGAGGCACCCGCCCCTCAGTAACCACTGACACTCCCCGAGGGCGGGGACGGAGACGCTTTCCTAGATGACAATGACCTCGCTCGACCGCATGCCGCTGGCCGGCGATGCTGGACGGGTGACCGGCGAGCAGGAGCGCCCGGATCCGGAGGTGCCCGAGAAGGCCCGCCGGCGGACGTTCACCGCGCAGTACAAGCAGGAAGTCCTGGCCGCTTACGAGGCGGCGGCGCCTGGTGAGAAGGGCGCGATCCTGCGCCGGGAGGGCCTGTACTCCAGTCTCATCACCGAGTGGCGGCGGGCCCGCGATGCCGGCGCCCCGGCGAGCCCGGCGCGGGCGTCCGGACGCCCGGCGGCCGACCCGCGAGACGCGCAGATCGCCCGGCTGCAGAAAGAGAAAGCCAAGCTGGAGCAGGAGCTGGCCAAGGCCCGCTTCGTGGCCGATGTGCAGTCAAAACTGCAGGCGCTCTTGGAGACGATCTCCGAGGGCGCGGACTCCGAGCACGGGTCGAGTTCGTGACCGACGAGGCGATCGCCCTGCTCGCGCCTCAGATCGGCACCAGGGCGGCCTGCCGCGCGGCCGGCGTGGCGCAGGCTACCTGGTACCGGCGGCACCGGATCAGCCCGCCAGCGCCCAGGCCGGCCTCGGTCCCGCATAAGGAGCGGGCCCAGCCGCGGGCGCTGGCCCCCGCCGAGCGGAAGGCAATCCTGGACGCGCTGCACAGCAGCCGGTTCGCTGACCTGGCCCCGGACGAGGTATGGGCGACCTTGCTGGATGAAGGAACTTACCTCGGATCGGTGTCCACCTACTACCGGGTGCTGCGCGAGGCCGGGGAAAGCCGCGAGCGGCGGCGTCAGGCGACGCACCCCGCCGCGGTCAAGCCCGAACTCGTCGCCACCGGGCCGAACCAGGTCTACTCCTGGGACATCACCAAGATCCACGGCCCGGTCAAATGGACCTACTACCACCTCTACGTCATCCTCGACATCTACAGCCGGTACGCCGTCGGCTGGATGGTCGCGACCCGGGAGTCCGCCGTGCTGGCGGAGAAGCTCATCGCGGAGACCTGCGCCAAGCAGGGGATCACCCGCGGCCAGCTCAGCCTCCACGCCGACCGCGGCTCCTCCATGACCTCCAAGCCCGTCGCGCTGCTGCTCGCCGACCTCGGCGTCACCCAGTCCCACTCCCGCCCCCACGTCAGCAACGACAACCCGTACTCCGAAGCGCAGTTCAAGACCCTCAAATACCGGCCGGCGTTCCCCGCCCGGTTCGCCACCATCGAGGCAGCCCGCGCCCACTGCCAGGAATTCTTCGGCTGGTACAACAACGACCACCATCACGGCGGACTCGGCCTGCACACCGCCGCCGACATCCACCACGGCCACGCCCCCGCCGTCCGGGCCGCCCGCGCCCAGGTCCTGGACGCCGCCTACCTCGCCCACCCCGAGCGCTTCGTCAGCAAGCCACCCGCCCCGCCGAAACTGCCAGGCACATCCTGGATCAACCCGCCCCAGGAAGAAGGAGACCAGCACTCAGTAATGCTCGCGTGACGGTGCCTCGTTCAGGTTGACAGATTCCGCAGTTGAAATAAGTACAGATCGCCCATTACGGCGTCGGCCTGGCGACCGGCAGATTATGAGTCCGGTCGTCCCTCAACTGCCCCTGCGCCTTTCTACCTGTGCAAACGCCTACTTCACCACTTGTTTCGCTGGGGATTTAACCACGTATTCACCACGGACCACTTCCGTGGTGAATACTGCCGGGCATTGAGGACCGCACCATCGAGCGGCCCGGCACCTGAATCTGGCCGTCCCGGCGACAGCTCCCCGAACACGTCCCGTCCGCTGAGTCGGCCCTGTCGCAGTGATCCCGGCTCATTGCGGCCAGGGTCTCAATGGAGGCAGCCCGTGCGTGTCCGGTGGTGAAGGTGGCGCTCGTCAGGCGGCAGCCTTCTGGGCGGTGGTGTCCCTGACGAACCGGGCGGCCCGGTTGAGGGCGGCGTCGCCTTCGTCGAGGAGGGCGGCGAATGCCTGGAAGACGTGCGGGACGCCGGGGGTGATGTCCAGGATGACGGCCACGTCGTCGGCTGCGGCCTTCACCGCGAGGCGGGTGGCGTCGTCGAGGAGCACCTCGTGCGATCCGGCCTGGATCAGCAGCGGCGGCAGTCCGGAGAGGTCGGCGAAGATGGGGCTGACCAGGGGGTCGGCCGGGTCTGTGCCGGCCAGGTAGTCTGCGGCCCGGGTGCGGATGGCCTGGGCGCTGATGGCCGGGTCGGCGTGCGCCTTGCCGGCGTAGCTGCTGCCGGTCACGGTGAGGTCGGTCATCGGGGAGAGCAGCAGGGCCGCCGCGGGCATCGTCAGGCCCTCGGCCTTGCCGGCGATGAGGAGCTCGATGGCGAGGTTGCCGCCGGCCGACTCGCCCGATACGACGATGCGGCCGGCGCTGCCGGCCTGCTCGGCCAGGGCGCGGTAGGCGGCGGTGACGTCCTGGAGCGCGGCCGGGTAGGGGTGCTCGGGCGCGAGCCGGTAGTCGACCGACACGGCGCGCATGCCCGCCTTGCGGGCCAGGCTGGACGCCAGCCCCGCGGATCCTCCCGCCGAGCCGAGCGCGAAGCCGCCGCCGTGAATGTGGAAGATAATGCCGCACGGCTCGACGCCGGCGATGTCGATGAAGATCACGGGGATGCCGCCCAGGTTTCCGGGCGTCATGCGGACGTCGGCCGGCAGGGGCTGCGCGGTGAGCATCTGCTCGAGGAGGGGGCGCTGGGCCGCGACGTCCCCGCCGAGATCGAACGGGGCGTTACGGAGGATCTGGTCGACCATGTCGCGCTGCTGGGCGGTCATTGCCGTTCCTTTCATCGTGGCGGGCCGGGGCGGGTGCCCCGGCGGCTGGGCCGGGTACAAAATTTAGATTAGCCATAATTTAATTACTGTCAAGCTAGTTAGCTCTATGCTAGATTGTGCGGGTGACCCGGGACGGGAGGCGACGTGACTGATCTGCGGCAGGTATTTGATGACCTGGTGCGGTTCGAGACGATCCTGTGGGGGGCGGTCGACGGGCGGCTGCAGGACGAGTGCGGCATCGGTCTCGCGAGCCTGAACGGCATGCTCGTCATCGACGCGACACCGCTGTGCCGCGTCCACGACATCGCCCGGGCGATCGCGATCACCGTGGGCGGCGCCAGCCAGGCCGTCGACCGCCTCGAATCCGCCGGCCTGTGCGCGCGCCGGGCCAATCCCTCCGACCGGCGCTCATCGATCGTGGAGCTGACCCCCAAGGGCGTGGAACTCCTGCGCGTCGCCGCCCCCGTCTTCGACCGCGAGCTCGACCGCCTGCTGCGGGCTCCGCTGCCCGGTACCGCCCTCACGCATATGGCCGATGCCCTCAGCACGCTCCGCCGGTCCGCGGCCACCCAGGCAGTCAGCTCCGCGGCTGGCGGGGCCTCGAAGCGAAGCTAGGCGTTCCCCGACGACCAGCGCCACCGTCCAGTGACAGGCATCTCGGCCCGGCATGGCGCCTCTGATCTGGGCAGGCCTTCTCAGCGGCAAGGAGCTGGAGCGGCGCACGTCATCGAACTCGGCCCGCCACAGCGTTCCCCGCATGATCTGGCAGTCGCCGCGGCCCGGCGACTGCTGCGCTCAACCTAGCGGTTGTCCTGGTAGATGCCGTGCCACCCGTTAACACCAAGGCCGGTTAGTTAAGTGAGTTGCCTGGCTGTCAAGGTGTGTCGGTTGGTGAGGTGGCAGCGGGACTCCGGTAAGTGAGGTTTGTCCGCCAAAGGCAGCCTCGTCACCTGGAGCCCCGCCGTGGATCAGTGTGTCATTACCCGTGCCGTGACGGTGGCCGGAGGGCGGTTCGCACCAGGTCACCTAGTGTCCCGGTCCTGAGACGCGCGTGCAGTAGCGGCAGATGCGGTCGATGATCTGGTCGGCGGTCTTGGTCCACTTGAAGGGCCGGGCGGTGGCGTTCCAGAGCTCGATCCATTCCTCGAGCGCGGCGGTGAGCTCGTCGAGGGAGCAGAACACGCCGCGGTCCAGGCAGCGGCGCTGCAGTTCGGCGAACCACCGCTCGACCTGGCTGATCCAGGAGGAGTAGGTCGGGGTGAAGTGCAGCTGGACCCTGGGATGGGTCAGCAGCCACTTCTGGACTACCGGGGCCTTGTGGGCTGAGAGGTTGTCGCAGATGACGTGGATGTCCAGGCCGGGGGTGACCTGGCGGTCGATGTCGTCGAGGAAGTCGCGGAAGTCGACGGCCCGGTGCTGGGCGGACAGCTTGCCGATGACCTTGCCGGTGGCGGTATTCAGCGCGGCGAACAGGTCGATGGTGCCGTGCCGGACGTAGTCACGGCTGCGACGCTCGGGCACTCCGGGGATCATCGGGAGCACCGGGGCGGTCCGCTGCAGGGCCTGGATCTGCGGCTTCTCGTCGACTGCGAAGACCGCGGCGTTCGCCGGCGGCGCCAGGTACAGGCCGACGACATCGCGGATCTTGTCGAGGAGCAGCGGATCCGGGGAGATCTTGAAGTCCTCCGTGCAATGCGGCTGCAGCCCGAAGGACCGCCAGATCCGGTGCACGGATGTCGGCGAGATCCCGACCCGGCGCGCCAGCTCGCGCTTGGACCAGTGCGTGGCGCCTGCCGGGACCTCTTCCAGGGTCCGCACGATCACCTCTTCCACCTGGGCGTCGGTGATCGTGCGCGGAACCCCCGGGCGCGGCTCGTCGTGCAGCCCGTCCAGCCGTTCGCGCAAGAACCGCGCCCGCCACCTGGTGACCGTCTTCCGGTCGACGCCCAGCCGCGCCGCGACTGCGACGTTGCTGCCGCCCTGGGCGCAGGCCAGCACGACCCGCGCCCGCAGCGCAAGGCCCTGTGCGGTACTGCGCCGCTTGACCCAGTTCTCTAAAATGCGCCGCTCGTCTTCCGACAGCACCAGCGGCTCCAGTCTCGGATCTGGCATGCCCTCAGCAGAACGCATCCGCCAGCCCGGCGAAAGCCCGGAACCGGAAACTGGGACGCGAAACGACTCGTGTGATGCCCTTTGAACTCAGGACCGGCACACTAGGCGAGCTGACCCAGCAGGTGCCGTTCGAGATGGTCGACGCGGTGCTGGAGCAGACGTGCCGGGTGGAGCGCCGGGTCCGTGACCTTCCGGCCCGGGTGGTGGTTTACCTGCTGCTGGCGGGGTGCCTGTTCGCCGAGCTGGGCTACGGTCAGGTCTGGCACCGGCTCACGGCGGGGCTGGACGGGCTGGACGCCGCGGCGCCGACCGCGTCCGCGATGACCCAGGCACGCCGGCGTCTAGGGCCCGGGCCGCTGCGCGAGCTGCTCGCGCTGCTGCGCGGCCCGGCTCCCGGCGGGGCGCGGTGGCGGGGGCTGCTGGCGGTCGCGATCGACGGCACGATCATGACCGTCGCCGACAGCGAGGCGAACCTGGCCGTCTACTCCAAGCAGCGCGGCGGCCCGAACGGCGCCTCCGGCTACCCGATGCTGCGGCTGCTGGTCCTGGTCAGCTGCGGCACCCGCAACGTCATCGGCGCCGTGTTCGGCCCTGTCTCGGCAGGCGAGACCACCTACGCCCCGGGCCTGCTCGCCAGCCTGCACGCGGGAATGGTCCTGCTCGCCGACCGCGGCTTCGGCGCCGGGTTCCTGGCCGCGCAGATCGCGGGGACCAGGGCGGACTTCCTGATCCGGGTCCGGAGCGGGAGGGGAGCCCCCGGATTCCCTGTCCTGCGGCGCCTCCCCGACGGATCCTGGCTGTCGCGATTCGGCGGCGTCCCGGTCCGGGTCATCGACGCCGAGATCACCGTGACCACTAGCGCCGGGCACGCCGCCAGCTGCTGCCGGCTGGTCACCACCCTCCTCGACCCAGCCCGCTACCCCGCCGGCGAGGCCGCTGTCCTTACCATGAGCGCTGGGAGGTCGAGACCGCCTACTTCAAGCTCAAGTCCACCATCCTGGGCGGCCGGGTCCTGCGCGCCCGCACGCCCGGCGGAATCGACCAGGAGGTCTACGCCCTGCTGGTCACCTACCAGGTGCTGCGCACCGCGATCGCCGACGCCGCCGGCACCGCTCCCGGCACCGACCCCGACCGGGCCAGCTTCACCGTCGCCCTGAACGCCGCCCGCGATCAGGTCATCCTCGCCGCCGGCGTCCTCGCCGGCCCCGCCACTGACCTGGCCGGGGCAATCGGCCGGCTCGTCCTGGCCAGCCTGATGCCCGGCAGGCAGACGCGGGTCAGCCCCCGCGTCGTCAAGCGCGCCATGTCCAGGTACAACGCTAAAGGCAAGGTCGACCGCGCAACCCGCAAGGCCTCCATCGCCATCGCCATCCTCGGCGTCCCCTTGACATCCGGCGACGAACCTTAACTAACCGGCCTTGCCAATAACCCGCGCCCGGCCGCGTTGAGGAGCCGGGCAGGATATGTAGGCTTGCGGCCTGCCCGGTTCCTCCTCGCTGATCACGGAGGACCAGCATGTCTCACACTGATCTCGGTCAGCCTGACCTCGCTGCGCAGCGTGCTGCCGCCGGGAACGTGGAATTCGCGGAGGCACAGTCCCGGCTGCTGAACAACTACGGATACCGGCTCGGCGACACTGATCCGCTGGCGTCGCTGGCACGCGACGTAGCCGCTCGCTCACTGGGGCGGGCTTGACCCTGCACCACTGCGCTACCCATGACCCGCTGTGCCGGCTCGGCGGAGTCTGCCTGCTGGCGGTACCTCCCGAAGCCGGAACGGCCCAGGGCGGGATCTCGTGCCCTATTCTTAGTACTCACTCCAAGGTTAACCCAGCGTCTCCCGACGAATGAGTGCTGCCCTGCCTCGCCCGAGGATCCTTCCCAAGCCGATATGAGTAGACGGTTTCGATGGACTTCGGCCAGACCAGCAAGTGGCAGGGCGACCAGCTCATCGCCATCTCCGCCTTCTGGGACTCCGCACTGCAGGCACAGCAGATCGGACTCGGCTAAATCCCGAAGATGCCGGCCGACTCGCGGAGACTCGGTCCGCGAGTCGGCCGGGCGGTGATCGGACACTCAGCAGAAGGAGACCGTAGATGATCCTCTAGGGCAGGCCAATGTCATGACAGTCGGCGCTTTCTTGGGCTTTGCCCGCCGGCGGAGTGGACTGGCATTGGGGGCGGCGGTCGGCCGCTTCATCTGGCACGGAAGGTATCACTTCATGGGCACGACCAGGGACGTCCGCGCCGGCCGGGCAGGACGTCCAGCCCGAAACGCGATCGAGGGAGGATCACCAGGATGGACCTCAAGGAGAGACGGCAGATCGACGCGGCACGCCAGAATGCGGCCAAGGTCAAGTCGCATGCCCGGCCGTGGCGGTCCGTCTTCGCCCTCGTCTTCGCGGTGATCGCGGCGACCATATCCCGTTCGGCTCGCACAGCCGCATCCAGCCCGGCTTTCTACCAAACGACTTTCCGGGCGCTTGGCCACACCGGGACCGAGGTCCTAGCCGACGCCGCGGCAGTGGCCTTCTGCTTGCTCGCGGCCCTGGCTACGGTCGGGCTAGCAGCCAAGGCCCGCGAGGCGCTGCAGCCGAAGATCGGTACCTCACACGCCGCCGTGATCCGCTACGCCATCGTCCTGCTCGGCAGCCTGGCCACTATCCTCATCACCCTGCAGCTGTTCAACATCGCGGTCATGCAGCTTCTGGTCGGCGCCGGGTTCGCCACCGTGCTGGTCGGCATCGCCGCCCAGCAGAGCCTCTCCAACCTGTTCGCCGGCAACGTCCTGCTGCTCGCCCGGCCGGTCGACGTCGGTGACCAGGTGCGGCTCACGTCAGGCCCACTGGGCGGCCAGTTCCTCGGAACCGTGACCGAGATCGGCATCACCTACGTCCGGCTGGATACCCCTGACGGGCCGTTCCACCTGCCCAATTCCCAGGTTCTGGCGGCTGCGATAGGACCAGCAGGCAACAGCACGCCTGACGGGCACTAAGCACACCCTCTGCCCGGGTGGGAGCATCGAGATCGCCCGCAGGAGCCGACCGGTGAGCAGGCCGCCGCCTTTGCCGAGCACGCTGCCCGCAGCGGCGGTCACCTTCCGCATCGGCCCTACCCAGCAGGCAGTCCCGGAGTCGGCCGCGGAGTCAGCTCCCCGGCCGCCCACATAGCGCCCCGTTCGGGCGCGGCACGGACGGCCAAACCGTCACTGGCACCGGCGTGCATAACGGATCTCGCGCGGCGGCCGTGACCAGCGATCGTCACGCTGAGCGACTGGCGTGTCAGAGGGTGAGCTAACCGAGCCGGCTCGGCACGCCACAAGCGGGCTAGATGGGCGGTGCCCCGATTTCGTGTTTACGTTGCGTATGTGGTTTGCAGTCTGGTCCTGGCTGGCATCGGGCTGCGGGCGCGCGCCGAGGATGCGCGGCTGCAATACCTGGACTACCAGGGTCAGACCGTCCGCTGGTAGCGCCTGCGGCCTGCCCCTGATGACCTGGAGGACATGGACGTGAAGATCATCGCGATCGAAGAGCACTGGAACAGCGCCGGCATCCGCGACGCGCTCGACCGCCTGCCGAACGGGGCGTGACGAAAGTGTCGCCTTCAACACCATGGGCGATAACCAGGCCCGGCTCGAGGACATCGGCCAGGGCCGGGTCGAGGCGATGGACGCCACCGGGATCGACGTCTCGATCCTGTCGGTCGTCACCCCCGCCACCCAGGCCCTCCCGGCCCGGGAGGCCGTCGCGCTGGCCCGGGACGCCAACGACCAGGCCGCCAGCGCCGTCCGCGCGCATCCGGCCCGCTTCCGCGCGTTCGCGACCCTGCCGACCAGCGACCCGTAGGCCGCCGCCGCCGAACTCGAACGATGCGCCACCCAGCTGGGTCACGTCGGCGCCATGATTCACGGGCGGACCGGCCCCCGCCCGCTCGACGACCCCGCCTACGACGACCTGCTTGGACCCCCAGGGCCAGGTAGATAGGACGGTTCGCGACCTGGCCCTCGCGGATCTTCACGTTAATCGCGTCGATGAACACCACCGCGTACACCAGGATCATCTTGATCTTCTTGTCCGGGCCGATGACGAACACGTTGCGGACGGCCTGGTTGTCGGCCGGCGTGCGGGCCTTGGCGTCGCCCGAGGTGCCGCCCGGCAGCATCCCATACAGTTTCGCTGTATCCGATGACCACCGGGCGCAACTTCGACGAGGTCCTGCGGGTGATCGACTCGCTGCAGCTGACAGCCAGGCACCGCGTCGCCACCCCGGTCAACTGGAAGCCGGGCGAAGACGTCTTCATCGCCGGCTCGGTCTCCAACGACGAGGCCAGGCAGATCTTCGGCGACTGGAAAGAGCCCAAGCCCTACATCCGCATCGTGCCGCAGCCGCACTGAGCGAAGCGAACGAACTCGTCACCGTCGGCAAGCGCAGCAGGCGCATTGTCGCCGTATCGGATGGCTTCCTCGAGAGATGGCGCCAGCACAACGTCGCAGAGGCCGGCAGCCTGCCGCACTTCCTGCCCGGGCTGTCCGACCAGGAAGGTGATTGAGGCGATCCTCACCCAGCATTACCTGGCGTGCCTGTCCCACGCCTCCTACCTGATTGGCGATGAGACCACTGGGCGGGCGGTCGTCGTCGATCCCCGCCGCGACGTCGGCGTCTACTTGCAGGAGGCCGCCGAGCGGGGGCTGCGGATCGAGCGGGTTATCGAGACCCATGTCCACGCCGACTTCCTCAGCGGGCACCTGGAGCTGGCCGACCGGACCGGAGCGGTCATCTCCTACGGGGCCGGCGCCGGCGTGGGCTTCCCCGTCGAGCCGTTGCACGACGGGCAGCGCCTGTCGCTGGGGGAGGTGACCCTGGAGATCCTGGCCACGCCGGGCCACACGCCCGAGTCGATCTGCGTGGTCGTGTGGGAGCACCCGGATGATCCGGCGCCGCACGGCGTGCTGACCGGGGACACCTTGTTCGTCGGCGATGTGGGGCGTCCCGACCTGTTCGCCTCGGCCGGCGCGGAACTGTCCGCCGAGGCGCTGGCGCGGCGCCTGTACCGCTCGCTGCGCGGCAAGCTCCTGGTGCTCCCCGATGCCACCCGCGTCTACCCGGCCCACGGGCCGGGCTCGGCGTTCGGCAAGGCGCTGTCCACGGAGACGACCTCGACGATCGGGGAGCAGCGGCGGGTCAACTACGCGCTGCAGGGCTTGACCGAGGACGCCTTCGTCGCCGCGGTCACCGAGGGCCAGTCTGCCCGCCCCCGCTACTTTGCCTTCGACGCCTGCGCCAACCGGGAGGGGCACCCGCTGCTCGACGAGCACGCGCCCGAACTGCTCGACCTCGAGGATGTCCTGGCCAGGCAGGAGGCTGGCGCGATTCTCCTCGACGCCCGGGAGCCGGCCGACTTCGCGGCCGCCCACCTGGCCGGTGCGGTGAACATCGGGTTGCAGGGCCGCTTCGCCGAGTGGGCGGGTAATATCCTCTCGCCCGACCGGGACATCGTGCTGGTGAGCGACCCGGCGCTCGCCGCCGAAGCCAAGGTCCGCCTGGCCCGGGTCGGGCTGAATCGAGTGGAGGGTCAGCTGACCGATCCCGCTTCCGTGTTCGCCGCCCGGCCTGAGCTGGCCGAGCGCAGCTCCCGGCTCACTATCGCGCAGCTGGCCGAGTTGCGCGGCCTGGAACCGGACCTGCAGCTGGTCGACGTCCGCGGGGCCGCCGAGACCGCGGGCGGGACGATACCCGGGGCGGTCGAGATCCCGCTGGCAGTCCTGGCTGACTCGCTGGACGGGCTCGACCGTGATCGGCCCATGGTCGCCTACTGCGCCAGCGGCTACCGCTCGGTGGTGGCGGCCAGCCGACTGGCCGCGGCCGGGTTCCAGGACGTCTCCGACCTGCTCGGCGGCTACTGCGCCTGGCAGGGGGCCGGGCTTCCGGTTGCTCATGATGCGGACCTCATCATGGCGGCCAGAACGCTGCAGTCAGCGCCGGACTGCGGGGTTGCTTGATGAAGGAGCCATCCTCCTGGACGTGCGGGAGCCCGGCGAATGGCGAAGCGGCACGCGCCCCAGGCGATTCTGATCCCGATGGACGAGGTTCAGGCGCGCCGCCACGAGCTCCCCCATGCAGGGCGCATCGTCATGGTATGCCGCTCCGGCGGCCGCTGCGCCGCCGAATAGGATCGGCCGGTAGCCGGAAGGATCGCGTGGCGAGTCAAGCTCAGATCATTCGTTACGGCGCTCGCTCACAACTCACGATCGGCAGGATTAAGAGTCCAGTACGCGGTTAGGTTCCCGCAGCCGATTTAGCTGGGCAGACGTCTCGCCGGATGCTGTCGCCGAGGCGGTATAGCCGCGTTTTCCATGGCCGTGGCAGTCCCGGAAGCAGGCCAGGGTCTCGTGTGAGGGACACCGTAGCGTGCGGGACTGGCGTTTCAGCGTGGTCGCAGGTGTTGGATTCGAACCCAACGAAGGCTAAGCCGACGGTTTGCAAACATTCGCCAAATAGGTCCCGGTAAGGAGTAATGCACCATTGGCTGACGTTTCTCCTGATATTTTTCGGCGTAGCGGTCGTTAGCCGGCCGCAATTCTCCAGGCACATACCTGTTAACCTCGATCTTTCGTGCGCCCAGCGGAATGGGAGGTGAGACCGTGACGTAAGCCACGGTGGATCTTCGTGTTCGTAAGCTCGTCGTCGCTTGCCGGTGTGAGTCCGGTCCGGGTAGCTGCCAG
>NZ_RPFW01000014.1 GCF_007827045.1 Trebonia kvetii | reverse complement strand
CGCCGGGGGAGGGACGGTAAGACCGCGCCGAGCGCGGCACGACCCGCCGAACCCGGAACCCGGCCCCCGCACGGGGGCAAGACCGGGACCGCCGCCCGGCAACAGGCGGCTGCGGCATGAGCGCCCCCGAGCACTCAACCGCAACGGTCTGGCCGCTCGCGCCGAGCCTAGACACCGTCGGCCCGATGGCGGCGACCGCCGACGCGCTCATCGCCGGCATGCGGCTGCTCGAGCCGGGCTTCACCCCGGCCGACGCGCCCGCGCGGACCGTCGGTCGGCTGCGCACCTCGGGCCAGCCGGAGATCGAGCAGGCGATCGACGCGGCACTGAAGACCGCCGAGCTGGAGGTCGTAACGCTTGACTGGCACGGACATCTTCACCGCGATCTTCCTCACCGAGGTGTGGGACACCGACCACGCGCTTGCCGAGAAGTTCCCCGACGGCGTGGGTGAGGACATCGCGCAGCCACTGACCCTGAACGACATGTTCCGTCCCGGGCTCGCCGACGCCCGAGCCCAGCTCGCGCGCTGGCGGCAGTCGCTGCTTGACCTGTTCGGTCAGGTCGAACTGCTTGCACTGCCGACGATGCCGGTGTTCCCTCCTCGCCTCGCCGATCTGACGCCGGAATCACTGGTCGGCACCATCGTCGAGATCACCAAGTACAACGGGCTGTTCAACGCCGCCGGAGTGCCGTGCACCGCCCAGCCGGTGCGAGCGGCAGGCTCGCGCATTCCCGCCAGCCTCCAGTTGGTCGGCCCGGCGAACGGCGAAGAGCTGCTGCTCAGCACGGCGCTGCATATCGAGGCCGCCATCGCGTGACCAGCAGCGTGTCAAAGCCGGGAAGCCAGGGCGGTCAGAACCGGTGCGTGGTGGCGCCAAACGGATCGCCCTTGGCGTGCGCGAACACCTTGGCGGGGGTGACAGCGAATACCATCGCCTCGCCCCGGCCGTCGGCGTCGCGGAAGCAGCCGTCGCGAGCGATCCACTGCCAGCGTCCGTCCCACTTGGCGGCGAACGCCCGGGCGACGCGGCCGAGCACGGCGTCGTCGGTGACCTGCACCGCATCGCCCTCCACCACGACGTCCAGGCCGCCGTCCCACCGGTTGCATCCGGTGGTGAGCACGACATGCGGGTTGGCGCGCAGGTTGCCGAACTTCACCTCATTGCCGCCGGTGGAAAACCAGATGGCTCCCTCGGCCCAGGCGGCGACGACGGGTGTGACGTGCGGACGGGCCGTCGGCCCGGACGGTGGAGAGCCAGAAGAGCTCGGCCACCTCAAGGGCCTTCCTGGTCTCCTCCCACCCGGTGGCGGTCGCGGCCGGGTCGCTGTACTGCTCGTTGAAGGTGGTGACAGGCGCGGACATTGGCATCTCTCCAGTCAAGGAAGGGCGGTGTCCTGCTGATCAGCGCGGACCCGGCGAAGGTCCGCGCTGGATGAGACTGGCAGCCGGGCGGGAAATCATCGGCCGGTAATCACGGGCCCTGTGCCGCGACGCACCGATGTGGTGAGGTTGGCAGCGTGAGACATCCCCTGCCCGCGCGAGGAAACCGGGCCGCCGCACCAGTCGCGGTGACCGCTCTGGTCCTCGCGGCACTCGGCGTCGCCGGGTGCTCGGGCCCGCCAGGCAGCTCGGGGGCCTCGGTCGAATCGTGTGTTCAGTTCGGCATGTCGGCCATCAGGCAGCACGTCACGGTCACCGCGCTCCCCCCTGCCTGCCAGGGCCTGACGGCCGCCCAGATCGACTCGGCGGTGGGCACCGCGCTCCGCTCCGCGGCGAGCGGCGTGCGCGGAAAGGCGCAGCGACGGCAGCGCATCGTGCGGGCGAGCCCCTATCTGGCGCACATGTACGTCGCCATCCCCGCGCCCCGCAGCGAGCCGCGGCAGCTCACCACGGGAACCCGCTGGGTCAGCAGGACCACCCTGAGCCTGATCGCCCTCGGCGCATGGCTAGTCACGGTTGCCCTCGGCCTGAGCCTGCTGGCCAGGCGTATACCGCGCGACCGCACGCGCCGCGGCGCCGCCCGGCTGCGCCGCCCCGCCGCCAGGCTCCGCCTCCCTGCCCTGAACCGGGCGCACCTGGGGCTTGCCGCCGTGAGCCTGCTGACCTGGATCGTCTACTTGGCGTCGGGCACGACCGGCATCGCGTGGGGCGCCGCCTGCCTGCTTCCTCTTGTCGCAGGACTGGGTATGGCGCTCGTCTTCCTTCCGCGCCAGCCAAGCTCCGCGGACGGCCCGGGCAGGCGCGCGCCCGTGCTCACCATAGCCGCGCACGTCATTTTCGCCATCGCGACGATCCTGTTCGCGGCCCTCGCCGCGATCGGCACCGGCTAGCGATGGCATAGCCCAACAAGCGCCGTTATGGTGCACGCATGACCTTTTCTCTTGCCCGAAGTGGCCACGACGCCACCAATTTGCTCCACTCGCTCATCTACTTCGTTCCAGAAACCGAGCAGGAGCTCACCGGCGTCGGCCTGCGGGCAGGTCGGATGTGCTATTTCGCGGGCCGCGCGGCGCCGATGGGCGCGGTAAGCGGCGGCGTGGTCGCCGCGACCTTTTATAACTTCAACCCGAGCCTGGTAGCCCGGTGCGTTCCCGCAGCCTGGGAACTGGCCAGCCCGGATGTCGTGGTCGGCGCCCGCTTCGCCGCCGCCGACGCCGCGCTGACCCGGCTGCTCGGCCCGGACGTCATCGGTTCTGCTGACATGATCGAGCTGGCCGCGATCCTCCGCGAGGCGGTCGGTGCGTGCAGCCCCGAGGGGCGGCCGCTCTACGCCGGACACGCGGACCTGGCCTGGCCCGACGCGCCGCACCTGGTGATGTGGCACGCCGCGTCGCTGCTGCGCGAGCACCGTGGTGACGGTCACCTGTGGGCGCTGGCCAGTGCGGGACTCAGCGGCATCGAGGCACTGGTGACCCATTGCGCGACCGGGAAGGGATTCACGCCGGAGTTGGCTAGGGCCACCCGCGGCTGGAGCCAGGATCAGTGGGATAGCGCGGTCAGCGGCCTCGCTCCCCGCGGCCTGCTCGACTCCCAGGGCGAGCTGACACCGGCCGGACGTGAGCTGCGCGCCCAGATCGAAGACCAGACCGACCTGCTGGCCGCACCGCCCTGGCAGTACCTGGGCGAGCAGCGCACCGAGGAAGTCGTGCGGATCGGCAAGGCCATGACGCGAGCCGTTCTCAAGGCGGGCGCCTTCCCCAGGACGGCGACCGCGTCACGCGATGACGCGGCCGCTAGCACCGCTCGAGCGTGAGCAGCGGCTCGGAAAACACGGGCGCCGGCGCACCGGGATCCGCGGCAACAGCCTCCTCAAGGCGGCGGAAGCCGGTCTCAACTTCGTCGGGACTGAGTTGCGCGAAGAACGACAGGGTGCGTAGGCGCAGCCGTCCGAGCATTTCGGCGCGGGTGCCATAGGACGGCTCGGTGACCGTGCCGAAGCTGGCGACGCGCCAGCCGTCCGCCGTGAACATCGCGATGGCCTCGTGCAGCGGCTGAAACAGCGCGGCGTCCGTCTCATAGCCACGGGGGAAGTGCGCTAGCCACCACGGCCGGGGATGGTGGTCGCTGAAGTTGGCGCGCAGCAGCAGTCGGCCGCCCGGCCTGAGCACCCGCGCCAGCTCCCGGGTCGCCCTGCGCTTGTCCTGGACGTGATGCCAGGACAAGAACATGAGAATGTAGTCGGCGCTGCCGGACGGCACCGGCAACTCCTCGGCGGAGCCTGCCACATACCGCACATCGGGATGCCGGGACTGCGCCTGCGCCACCTCGCGCATGCGAACCGACGGCTCGACGCCGGTGACCGGCCCGAACGCTTGCGCTAGCGCGGGCGTGAACCTGCCGGTACCCGAGCCGACATCCAATCCCGCCAGCGGGCGCCGCTCGGGCAGCACCGCTGCGAAGGCGCCGAGCCACGCCTGCAACTGCTGCTCGGTAAGCGCACGGCCGCGCGCGTAGTCCTGGTACTGCTCCGTGTCGTAGTCGATTCGCTTCATCGCAGCTCCCTGTCCGCCGGGGTGTGAGAGTTAACCATCGGCTCGATATATCGAGGCGATACATCGGAACGATATGACGCGTCGCGTTATACCGCAAGGAGGACGTGTCGGTCGGGCGTGCTGGCGTTCGGCCGTGCCTTGGCAGCCTTAGCCTTGCGTCTTGACGGCGAATCCCAGGTAGGACAGGGCCGTGCTGGCTACCAGTCCCACGTCCAGCCGCCGGCTGAGCTCGCCGTAGCTGATCCGGCCGCGGCGGGCGCCGCCGTACGCGCGGAGCACGGCGAGCGGATTCGCGCGCGGCGCTAGGCCGGTGATCTCGCCGGGGGTCAGCCCGTGCCGCCGCAGGACGGCGGTCAGCTCGGCGGGAGTGATGAACATGTCCCAGTTGTGCAGCGCCACGTCGGTGAGGCGGGTCAGCCGCCACTCCTGCACGGCCTTGACCGCAAGCAGCCGGCTCTTCAGCGTGCGGTTGACCGTGTCGAACAGGAACAGGCCGCCGGGCTCGAGCACCCGCGCCACCTCACCGATCACCCGGTCCACGTCGGTCACGTGTTCAAGCACGTCACAGCAGCAGGCCACGCCGAAGGAGGCGCCGCCGACGGGCAGTTCCTCGCCGGTCCCCGCCAGGTAACCGATGCGCAGGCCCCGTTCCGCCGCGTGGGCGCGCGCCGCGCTGACCGACTTAGGTGACGGGTCGATCCCGGTAACCCGGTAGCCAAGCGCGGCGAACTCCTCGGCGAGGAACCCGCCGCCGCAGCCGATGTCCAGCACCCGCCGCCCCGCGGCCGCGGCGCCGAACCGCCGGGTGAGGACGCCACGGAAATAGCCGAAGCGCGCCGGCGTGAAGCTGCCGTGCAGCAGGCTAAGCAGGCTCGTCTCGTCCCACCACGACGCGCCAAGCCGCTCGTACACGTCATTATCGATGGCCCTCGCCATGCCACGAAGCGTAGGCGGTGCTCGGCTGGCACGCCCAGACGGCGCCGTCGGCGGGCAGGCTGACAGTGACCTGGTGTTGACTGGCACGTGTGGAGGTGAGTCATGCGCCGACATTCCGGCCTGGACATCCCTGAGACGATCGAGGACGCCGGCGATCCGGCGACGATGGCTCTCATCGTCTACGACATGCAGGCCGGCGTGCTGCGGCAGTTGCCTGACGACGGGGCCGAGGCGGTTGAGCGGGTGTCACGGGTGCTCACCGCGGCGCGGGCCGGTGGCTATCCGGTGTTCTTCACCAGGCACATGTCGCTTCCTGTGAGGCTGATGGGCACGGCGCAGCTGCGCACCGCGATGTCCTGGCAGCACGTGGACAGCGCGGAGAAGGTCCAGTCATGGTTCCTTCGCGATGCGCCAGGCTCGGAGATCGTCGCGGACCTGGCTCCGCGCGACGATGAGGCCGTGTTCGACAAGCTGGCCATGTCCGCCTTCGCCGGGACCCCACTGGAAATGGCGCTGCGGGACCTGGGCGTCCGGTCCGTCGCGATCGTCGGCGTGGCTTTGGAGATCGGCATCGCGCCGACCGTCTCGCACGCCGTCGACCTCGGGTTCATCCCCGTGGTGGTGACCGACGCCTGCGGCGGCCGGGACCACACGGCCATGCAGCGGGTGCTCGACGACTTCAGGTTCAGCGGGGACGCGCTGCTCACCGACATCGCCACCATCACGCCGCTACTCGAGCAAGTGTGAAACGTTTGTCTCAGTCGGCACTGCGCTGCAGTTGCCATGCCGCCTCGAGAGCGTCCTCAATGGCGCCGGCGTCGCCGTTCGTCAGGTCGGCGATGACCATCATGTGCTTGGCGTACCTGGCTGGGACGCTAAAGGTGTCGGGGAACTGGCGCAGCAGCCAGTCGCGGTAGTCGAAGTCGGCGCGGATCACCAGGGTGGTGCCGTCGATCTGGCGGGCGACCAGCCTGCCGTGGTAGCGCCACTGGGCCAGCCCGTCCGTCGTGCTGCGGCGTACGCCGGCGAGCGCCGCGGCGAGCCTGTCTACCTCGCTGATCTGCAGCACTGCGGGCTCCCGTGCGCGCTCGCCGGCTATGTTGCCAAGCCGGTCGGGGTAACGGAAATGGGGTCTGCGTCCCACCGGCCGCTTGACGGGAGCTGGCCGCTGGTGATGCCCAGATCACGCCGGGCCTCGGCGTAAAACCGCGCCCTGTCGGCAATGACGTCCGCCATCAGCGCGTCCCACTGCTCGGTGTCGGTACGCTCGCCGCGAGCGAACCGCTCCAGCGCGCCGATCACGACACCGATCAGTGCCGGGAGCTGCTGGACAACACCCGACATGAAATCAGCCTCCAGGCACCACACACGACGTCGGACCAGCGCCCCCGGTCAACTGTAAGCGGCTGCGGCGTCGTGTCGTCTGCTCAGCGGCGATATTCGTCGTCGTAGGTCTCGTCGACGGTGTACCTGCGGGCCGGGGGAACTTCGCCGGGCGGGACTTCGTCGTGGTAGACCGTGCGGCGGGGCGGCACTTCCTCGCGGTAGACCGTGCGGCGACTACGGGCGCGCGGAGCCCAGGGGGCCCACACAATCAGCCACAGCACCACGCCAAGGGCTCCGACGACCATCAAGATGTCGCCGATCGTGTGAATGCCAAAGCCGTGCGTGGATACGGTCGAGATCCCGAATCTAAGGATTGCTCCCACCGCGATCAGCAAAATGCCTGCACCGATCGTCATGGCATACCTCCTTGTAGGTTCGCTGCTAAGCACCCACCACTTTCCCGAGTGCCCGATTCCAAACGGAGAGCCGCGGACCGGCTCACGGCAGGGATAAAACAAATGGTTGGGTGCGGGGCGCGTTGTTAGGCTGACGGCATGTCGGACAAGGCGCCTGAGGCCGAGGTACGCGAGTTCGCCGTTGCGTTCCGTGCGTTCCTCGACTGGATCAGCAACTCTGCCCGCGACGAGGAGCGCAACGAGGTCGACGTACTCCTTGCCGAGTTCCTCGGCGCTGAAGGCATGGCGCACTCGGTAGTGACCCGGGAGCTGCCCCCGCTCGAGCACGTCAACCTGCAGACGGCGCTCGACGCCTGGTGCGCGCGCCCCGGCCGCACGGTCGACATCCACGGCATCACCGTTCCGCCGCACCACGCGCCGCCGAACCTGCAGCAACTCGTCACGGCCGAGTCGATGGCGCCGGTCCGGCTGGCCGCGCCCGCACTGGCAGACTTGCCCAACGGCCCCGGCTCGACCCTGGGCTGCCTCAGATCGGCAATCCTTCTCGTCACCGACCCACTTGGCTCCTATGTGCTGTTCATCCAGGGACCCGGCGATCACCATCCCTCCCTCGAGGTCGAGGTCGCCGGACTGCCGGTCGAGACAGCCCAGGGCGTCCTCGCCGAGTTGGACGCGCTCCGCGCGGAGCTGAACGTCTACCGCGGTCACATGCTCGACGTGTCGATCGGCCCGATGGGCAACGTGGTACTCGGGTTCGGCGCACCGCCCGGGCTCGCTCGCGACGACGTCGTGCTGCCCGGCCTCGTCCTCGACAGGATCGAACGGCATGCACTCGGCGTGGCGGCGCACCGCGACGCGCTGCTGGCCGCCGGCCAGCACCTCAAGCGCGGCCTGCTGCTCTACGGACCGCCAGGTACGGGCAAGACGCACACGACCCGCTACCTACTCGGGCAGATGACCGGGTACACCCGCCTGGTGCTGACTGGCCGGTCCCTGGTCGCCGTCGGACCGGTCACCGAGCTGGCCCGCGCACTGCAGCCCGCGGTGGTCGTGCTTGAGGACGTCGACCTGGTGGCCGAGGACCGGACGATGGGACCGCGGTCGAGTCCCGTTCTGTTCGACCTGCTTGACTCGATGGACGGCGCGGCGGCAGACGCCGACCTGCTGTTCCTGCTCACCACCAACCGGGCCGACCTGCTCGAGCCGGCGCTCGCCGCCCGCCCCGGCCGCGTCGACGTCGCGGTCGAGATCGACCTGCCGGACGCTGCGGCCAGGGAACGGCTGCTCACCCTCTACGGCAGAGGTGTGCCCCTGGCGCTGACCGAAGCGGACGTCCAGGCAGCCGTGGAGCGCACCGACGGCACGACCGCATCCTTCCTGAAGGAACTGATCAGGCGCAGCGTCCTTGAGGCGCTGCACGACGACCCGGCGCTCCCCGCCGTCACCGGCGCGCACCTGACCCGCGCGCTCGACGACCTGCTCGACGCCGCCCAAGGCGTTACCCGCACGCTGCTCGGCGTTGGCGTGGACCCGGCAACCCTCCCGGCGGGCGGGTTGTCGATGGACTCGGACGCAATGATGATGACGGCCGGTCGCCGCTCGAGGATGGTCTACATCAGGCCCCACTAGGGATGACTGAGCCGTGGTGAGCCCGCCCGGACGTCACCCAAGGCGACAGCAACCGGCTTACCGAAGCCACTGCAGGGCGTGGTATCGCCCCGCCTGAAGCGACTACGACCACCCGGGAGATCCAACTGCCCCTTGACAGTCGAGGATGGCGAACCGCCACGACCCGTCGGCCGACCGGCGGGCGACAGCCGTCGTCGTTCCGGTCGGCGAGATCCCGGTGCCGTCCGGCAACATAGCCTCAAGGTCCCAATCGACGATGAGCAGGGCCGTATCGCCCCCGATCAGGGTAGACCTGGGCTTGTTGGTCAGACGCGCCTGAGCCGCGATCGACTGGACCGCCTCAGCGTGCAGCGCCTCCTGGTCGGTGAGGACCTTGCCGGTGAAGGTGTGCATCGTCGCGTCCTGGTGGAACAGTGCCACGACGGCGTCGGCGTCCCCGGCGTTGAGCGCGTCCTGGTACGCGAACGGGAGGCGGGCCGGGTCGACGATCCGGGTATCGGCGCTTTCCTGGGTGTTCATGGCTGACTCACTCCTCGAGCGGGGTCGATCCGCACTACCCGGAGTCGGCTTTGCAATATTGGCCTGAACGCCTGCCATGTGCTCTGTAATGCGCCGCGCCGCGTCTGCTGGCGAGATGGTGCTTACGTCAATCTTAACCGTGGCAAGCTCATCATAGAGCGATATTCGAGCCACGCTGCGTTCTGTAATGTCGCCACCCCGCTTACCTACAGCTATGTCGCGGTTTAGTCTCTCGACTAGGGCCTGTTCGGTGCTGACAAGTGAAAAACAATGGGTCGTACAGCCATTGAGGTTCAGTGCAATTATAAGGTCATCCAATATATGCTGCTCATGTAGTACCCAGCAAAAAATAACATTCTCAAATTCCGAGCAAGCGAGGAAGCTGTTAAGCAGATGGGCGATGTTGCCATTTACCATCGCCTTTGTTTCGTCTGCCACAACAAATGGGTGCATATCCCAGCACCAATCGCCATCAAGGAATACGTTTCTTGGGAGTATTTTATGTAGTTCGCGGCATGTCGCGGTTTTGCCGACACCCATCGTACCACCTACGATTATAAGGTTTTTCATAAGGTTGAGTATCTCATAGACAATTACCCGTAGCCGCTCAGCCGCCAGCCGTGCGGCCGGAACTGCGCGTAGAGCCCAGAGAACGCGGAGTGCCCTATGTGGTTGGAACTACGCCCACTCTCTTACACCGGGACTGGTGAGGCTGATGCGGCGGGTGAAGTCGGCCGCGGCTGGCTGGTGGCGCGCCACGCTACATTCCCATCGTTAACGCGTCGTCGGAACGGGCGGTAACCCTGTAGGTCCTGCCCATGTTCGGCAGCGGAGGGACGTCATGAACCAGCACTCAGCAAGGCACGACCCGCGTGCGAAGTCCGCGGACGAAGAGGTCGACGACATGCCGGCCCGCCAGCCGGAGCGCAAGGAGGGCGTGCGGCCGCACCGGCCCGTCAGTCAGCCGGCTGACGATGATCCCGTAGGTCCCGGCGAACCCGACGAGGGCGAGTTCGAGCTCATCGGCGGCGACGACCTGAGCGACGTCGACCTAGGCCCTGCCGCCCCCAATTTCACTGACCCGGACGCCCCTTCGGGCGGGATGAGGAAAATAACGCGGGTGATTGCGCGTCCTCAGCGTGGGTGAGCGTGCGCGTTGCGGTCTCGATCACTTCTGGGGTCAACACGATGGCGAATGGCATTACCTCGTAGAACTTCATCGCTTTCCCGTCGGCAGAGACTTCGATGTCCGCAGACACCAGGCCGGCCGCCTCCAGCTTTCGCAGGTGCACCTGGAGCAGTGCGCGGCTGATGCCTAGTTCACGTGCCAGTTGGCTCACGTAGTTGCGTTCTTCCGTCAGCGCCGCGACCACCCGCAGCCGGTGCGGGTTCGCCAGTGTGCCCAGCACCCGAAGCAACTCGTCGCCGGTCATGCTCACCGTGCTCATCGCGTCTTTCGGCAAGCCGGTGCCTACTCGACGTCCGTCAGGATCCGCTGCACCTGGCTGCGCAGCTCGTCGACCCGGGCGCTCAGATCGGCGAGCCCCAGGTCCACATGCTCGCTGGCGGTGATGGCCCTGTCGCTCATCCGCCGGTGCTCCTCGGTGAGGGCGTGGAACTGGGCGGAACTTACCTGCGGCGTTCTGCCCCTCGTGATGACCACCCGGAGGGCCAGCGCGACGACGATGAGGATCGCGGCCACGCCGGCCACGAACAGCACGAACAACACGAGCCCGGACGTTCCCAGCATTGCTCCACGCTCCTTCTTAGCATATGCAAAGAAAAGTTAGCAGGAGTAGAAGCGAGTAGTCAATGACGAGCTAGCGCTGCCCCGGGTCCGCGTTCATCGGCGAACCGAACCTGATCACGTTCCCGTCAGGATCGACGAGCACGCCCTCGTGCTGGCCCCATTCGGTGTCTTGCGGTAGGACGTTGTGATGATCGGTGGAGCAGCGCATGAACGCGGCCAGCCCCGGCACGGTATCGCTGATCTTGAAGCCGAGTCCCTCGGTGAACAGCCGCTGCGAGCCGGCCTGGTCGGTTGACCCGAGCACCACGTGCCCGAGCTTGCGCGGCCGCACCGGCGTCTCGCGGAGCACGCCGGGGGCGCGGGTGTCGGGGCGGCTGATGTGCCCCGGCGTGTTGTAGGGCGGCGCCGGGGTATCGGCCTGCACGATCCGGCCGGCGATCTCCACCACGACGCAGACCTCGGTGCCGGGATCGTAGGTGCGGATCTCCGTGCCGGTTTGTTCGGCGGCGATGCCGAGCCGCGCGAGGGAGGCTGCGACGCGGGCTAGGTCATCCGGCTCGTCGGCGCCGACGCGCAGTTCGACCAGGCGGCGCCGGGCGGCGGATTGCAGCCGCAGTTGGACGCCGCCGTCGCCGGTGCTGAAGCTAACCGCCTGATCGCCGTCGTGCGCGGCCTCGGCGGCGGGCACGTGTGTGGGCTCGGGGGCGAGGCCGAACTCCGCGTAGTACTGCGCGGTGTCGGCGACGTTGGGGACCCCGATGGTGATGGTGGTGAGCCGGTGCAGGGACATGTCAGAGCTGGCCCTCGTAGCCGGGGCCCGCGACCATCTCGTTGCGCAGCTCGCCGATGCCCTCGATGTGGCTGATGAGGACGCCGCCCGGCGGCAGGAACCGCTTCGGGTTGCGGGCGTTGCCGACGCCCGACGGCGTGCCGGTGAAGATGATGTCACCGGGCAGCAAGGGGCAGACTGCAGACAGCCGGGCGATCAGCTCGGGGACGCTGAAGATCAGGTCGCGGGTCCGGCCGAGCTGGAGGACCTCGTCGCCGAGCCGGCAGCCGAGCTCGAGGTCGTCCGGATGGTCGAATTCGTCGACGGTGACCAGCGCGGGACCGAGCGGCGCGAACCCTGGGTAGGACTTTCCGAGCGAGAACTGGGGGACCGGGCCGGCCAGCTGGACGACCCGCTCGGACAGGTCCTGCCCGACCGTGAGCCCGGCGACGTGATCCCAGGCGTCCGCCTCACCGACGTTGCGCCCGAGGCGGCCGATCGCGACGACGAGCTCGACCTCCCAGTCGACGTTGCCGCTTGGCAGCTCGACCGGGGAGTTCGGCCCGGTGATGGAGGTGGGGAACTTGGTGAATACCGTCGGCGAGTCGGGGCGTCCCATTTTTGATTCGCTGATGTGATCGTCGTAGTTCAGCCCGATGGCGAAGACCTGGCGCGGGGCGGGCGTCGGGGCGCCGAGCTCGGCCGGGTCGACTGCGAAGTCCGCCCGCCCGGCCGCGCCGGCCGCCCAGTCCCTGAACTCGTCCCACTGGGCGAAGATCGCCTGCGGGTCGCTGGGGAAGCGGCCGTCGCTTGCCTTCTCGACGTCGAGGCCGGTGCCAGAAGCGTCCACCAGGACCAGCCGCCCACTGACATTGACGATGCGCACGTGAACTCCATCCGCCGGGGTGCGTCACACCTCGACGGGTGGGTCCGCGAGGGTGCTCCCCATGCTGCTCGGAGCAAAAGTCGATTGTCAACGCATAATCGATTTTAGAGCCAGTGTTATTCTCGTCCAATGGTCCAGCTGACGCCCCGTGCCATCGATCTGCACGCCCACTTCCTGCCTGAGCGTTACCGGGCCAGCGCCCTCGCCCACGGCCAGTCCCATCCCGACGGCATGCCCGCGCTGCCCGAGTGGAGCGCCGCGGCGGCGGTCTCGATGATGGACGATGTCGGCATCGCCGCCGCGGCGCTGTCCATCTCATCGCCCGGCGTCGCCTTCCTCGGGTCACCAGCGGAGCGGGCAGCCCTCGCGCGGGCCGTGAACGAGGACGGGGCGTCGGCCGTCGCCGCCTACCCGGACCGGTTCGGCCTGCTTGCGAGCCTGCCGCTGCCCGACGTGGACGCGGCGCTGGCTGAGATCGACTACGCGTTCGGGCAACTGAACGCGGACGGCGTCGGCCTGCACACGCACTACCGCGGTGTGTATCTCGGCGATGAGCGCCTCGACCCGCTCATGGCGGCCCTGGACGCCAGGAGCGCGCTGGTCACGATCCACCCGGTGTCGCCCTGCGGGTGGGAGGCTGTTTCCTTCGGGCGGCCGCGCCCGGTCGTGGAGTTCCTGTTCGATACCACGCGGGCGGTCATCAACCTCGCGCTGTCCGGCGTGCTCGACCGCTATCCCGCGATCCGCTGGGTGGTGCCGCACACCGGCGCGGCGCTGCCGGCGCTCGCGGACCGCGTGGACCGGATCTACTCATGGATCAGCCCGCCCGCGCCTGCGGTGGATCTCATCGCCGCCCTCGGCAGGCTGCACTACGACCTGGCCGGCACGCCACTGCCGCGCGCGCTGCCGGCGCTGCTCGGGCTGGCTAGCCCCAGTCAGCTGGTCTACGGGAGCGACTACCCATTCACTCCGGCGCCCCAGGTGCGCCAACTGGCCGAGGTCATCGCCGCCACGGACGTCCTAGACGACGAGGCGAAGGCAGCGACGCTGCACGGCAACGCGCGCCGGCTGCTGCCGCGGCTCGCTCGCGAGGTCGTGGTCTAGCTCGATGCTTAGCTGGCCGCGCCGTCCGCGTCGGTCACCAGGCCGATGTCCGGCTGGGTCCGGTCGGCCGCGACGTAGCGCTCAAGGAGGGCGGCGGTGTTGTTCATATGGACGGTGAGCAGCCGGGCGGCGAGCTCGGCGTCCCGGTCCAAAGCGGCGTCCATCAGCCCGCGGTGCTCGGCCGACACGTCGCGCGGTGCCTGCTGCGTGGGGAACGAGCCCGACCAGCGCCGGTACAGCTCGGCGGTCTCCCGCATGCTGTCGGCGAGATCACGCAGCCGCGGGCTGGGGCACGCGCTGATCAGCGCGCGGTGGAACTCGGCGTGAGCACGGGCCCATTCATCGGTGACTCTCTCGGTCCCGTCGTCCACCGCGGGGGCATTCCTGACCATCCGGTGGTGGCTTGCCACGATGCCAGCTTCGTACTCGACGTCCGCATTGAGGACCGCGTCTTTCAGCGCCGCGCCCTCGATGAGGATCCTGACCCGTGAGAGGTCGCGCACGTCGTCGATGTCCAGGCCGACCACGGAGAACCCGAGCTGCGGCTCAGAGATGACGAGGCCCTGTTCGGTGAGCCGGGTGAGCGCCTCCCGGACGACAGACAGGCTCACCTTCGACTGCGTTGCGATCACCCGGGGGCTCAGCTTTGAGCCCGGGGTGTACCGCCCGGCCAGGATGTCCGAGCGGATCTCGGCGTAAACGGCCCCGCTCAGGGTGCGGGCGGGTGCAACGGGCTCACGCATCAGATCTCCTCGGCTAGAAAGCCCCTTGCCCAGACCCTAGTCCAGCTCGGCACTCGCCTGGACGGGAGGGCTGGCGATCATGATATACAGCGACGAGCATCACTGTTGAAATCGATTTTAGACCGAATAATCCTTGACAGTCCGGATGATCCTTTACACACTCATCTGAAAAACACATGCACGTCAAAGCGACCGCCGCCCTCACGGCGATCGAGTAGCCCGCGGCCACTAGGACGGCCACCCGCTCAGCGCTCTGGTGTGGCTGGCGAACACCGTCGCGCAGCGCGGCGTTGTCCTTCGCGCCGGAGACGTCATCCTGCCCGGATCGGTGACCGCCGCCATCCCCGTGACTGCGGGCCAGACCGTCACGGCCACGTTCGCCGTCCTGGGCACCGTCACCGCCATCTTCGCCGGAGAGAAGGACGCATGAGCCGTACCCTCACCGCCGCGATCGCAACCCGGGTTGTCGCCGAGGAGGGCGACCACGCCGGCTGGAGATGGCGTCCAGCCGGCGCACCGAAGAGCGGGCTCCCAGCCGGGCCGGCTCTGCAGCCAACCCCACCATCGCAGCTAACTCCACAACGCACCGCAACCAACCCCACAACGAAGCGCGGAGAGACAATGAAGTTCACGACCCTCGTGACCGGACCCGTGGCAGGCGCCGCGGGCGGGAGTAGAACCGGGAACAGACCCGCGGCGGATGCCGGGAGCGGGTTCAGGCGGGCTGGGCGCCGTCGGCACGCCTGGGTTCTCCTCGTCGTCATCGCCGTTGTGGCCGCACTGGCAGGATGCAGCAGCTCGGGCAGCACGAGCCCAAGTGCTAGCAGTTCCGGCAGCGCGGCCCCGGGATCAGCGCTCACCATCGCCGACGTGGCCCCATTCAGCGGTCCCGACGCCGTGCTCGGCCCGTTCTTTTTCGGCGTCTGCGACGGCGCGACCCTGGCCATCAACAGTGCGGGCGGCGTCCTCGGGCATAAGCTCACCTGCAAGAGCGCCGACACCCGCGGCGACCCCGCCGACGCGGTGCCCGCGGTAAACCAGATGTTCGCCACGACCCCCAACCTGGCGCTGGTCATCGGCTGCACCTCGGACGAGGCCGCGTCAGTCGTGCCGATCATCAACGGCCGCAAGATGGCCATGTTCTGCATGACCGGCCAGTCCGAGTTCGACAAAGTCCCCTTCCCGTACTTCTACCGCCTGGTCCCCCCGGACCTGGAGGAGTCCTACGCGATGGTGGCGATCGCGCAGAAACTGAACTACAAGCGGATCGCCCTAGCGTTCGGCAATGACATCGGCTCGCAGACCTTCGTCCAGCCCGCGATCACGGCGCTGAAGAAGGCCGGGATCGTCCTGACCACCGTCCAGACGCTGGACCTCAAGGCGAACACGTTCCGCACCGAGGCCGAGGCGATCATCCAGTCCCATCCGGACGCGATCATGACCGAGGCGTTCGGGACGGCCGATCCGACCCTGTTCTCGGAGATCTCGCAGTTCAACGGCGGCAAGATGATCCCGGTCATCGGCACGTCCGCCGCCATCTCGCCCGCGTTCTTCAAGTCGTCCGCCGCGGCAGTGGGGGCGTCCACGTTCGCGGCCAACTTCCACGCGGACAACCTGGTCGTGGAGTCCAGCGGCCCGGCGTACCAGGCGTTCTCCCGGATACTGCTCACCGAGCAGAACCAGATCCCCGGCGCCAAGGGCAACATCACCGCCTTCCTGAGCGCGCCGGGCGGGGTTCACCTCTACGACGGGATCAACCTGGCCGCCCTCGCGATGGTCATGTCCGGCAGCACCAGCCCGAGCGTGTACGGGCCGGACATCATCAAGATCGGGGACGGCGTTCCCGGCGCGACGGTGTGCTACGCGTTCGCCGACTGCACCGCCAGCCTGAAGGCGGGCCACGCGATCAAGTATGAGGGTCCCGGCGGGCCGACGAGCTTCGACAGCTTCCACGACTCGACCGGCCTCTTCCAGGTGGACACCTTCAGCCCGAACGGCCAGGTGAACGTCGTCGGCAACTTGACGAACGCGCAGCTGCGAGCGCTGTCCGGATGACTATCTTCCTGGCCTCGCTCGGCTTCGGGCTGGTGACCGCGTCCGTCCTGGCGATCGCCGCGGTCGGGTTCACCCTGCAGTTCGGCGTCACAGACGTGCTGAACCTGGCCTACGGGGCCGTCATGATCGCCGGCGCGTTCATCGCCTACGTGATCAACCAGCTGGGCCTGTCCGTCTGGATCGGGCTGGTTGTCGCGGTAGCGGCCTGCTCGGCCGGGTCGGTGCTGCTCAACGCCGGCGTGTACGCGCCGTTCCAGCGCCGCGGCACGTCGCCGATCACGATGGTGATCGTCTCGCTCGGCATGGGCTTGATCATCGAGTTCGGCGTGCAGGCCTTCGCCGGCGGGACCGGCGTCTCCTACAGGATGAGCGGTGGGCCGACCGTGAGCGCAGGCGGGCTGGTGCTCTCCACGGTGCAGCTGGCCGTCATCGGGCTGAGCGTGCTTGTCATGGCCGGGACGCACGTGCTGCTGCGCTACACCCGGCTCGGCAAGGCGATGCGGGCGACGGCGGCCAACAAGACGCTGGCCCGCAACTGCGGGATCAGGACGGCCCGGGTGATCACCGTCACCTGGGCCGTCACCGGGGCGCTGTGCGGGCTGGCCGGGGTGGTCTTCGCGATGGACGCGGGCAGCTTCGGCGCCACCGCCACCGACCTGTTCCTCATCCTGATCCTCGCGGCTGTGTTCCTCGGCGGACCAGGCCAGGCCTACGGCGCCATGCTGGGCGCGGTGGTCATCGGCCTGGCCACCGAGATCAGCGCGGCCTACCTCACACCCGACTACAAGTACGTGATCTCATTCCTGGCGCTGCTCCTGATGATGGGCGTGCGCCCGACCGGACTGCTTGGGGCCCGCGCATGAGCTCCTACTACCTCATCAACCTGCTCATCTACGCCGCGGTCGACGCGATGGCGTGTCTCGGCCTGAACCAGCAGTTCGGCGTCGCCGGCGTGAGCAACTTCGGCTTCATCATCTTCCAGGCGGCCGGCGGCTACGCCGCCGCGATCATGTCCCTGCCGGACCAGTCGGCCAACGGGGGGTTCCAGTCCTACATCGGCGGCTGGAACCTGCCGTTCCCGCTCCCTTGGATCGGCGCGGCCGTGGTCGGCGGGCTGATCGCGCTGCCGTTCACGTTCCTGGTCGGCCGCAGGCTCCGCGGCGACTTCGCCGCCGTCGGCCTGCTGGTCACCGCGGTCCTGCTGAACCTCCTTGTCACGAACTATCGCCCGCTGCTGAACGGGGACGCCGGGCTCTCGCTGATCCCCGCGCCGCTGCGGGCCGACGTCGGCTCGCAGTCGTCCGGCTACCAGTGGGCCTTCACGGCGGGCGCGATCGTCCTAACCGCGCTGGTCTGGCTGTTCGTCCGCCGGATCACCGAGTCCCCGTACGGCCGCTCGCTGCGCGCCATGCGGGACAACGACATAGTGGCCGGCTCCCTGGGCAAGAACCTGCTCTCGCTGCGGACGGCGATGCTGGTGACCGGCGGGGCCATCGCCGGGCTCAGCGGCGGCATCCTGGTCTCTTACATAAGCACCTGGTCGCCTGCAGCGTGGGGCTACGCCGAGACCGTGGTGCTGTTCGCCGCGGTGATCATCGGCGGGGCCGGCAACCACTTCGGCGCGATCCTAGGCGCCGTGCTGGTGCCGGTCGGGTTCGGGGAGGTCACCCGGTACATCCCGGCCTCCAGCAGCCTCCCGCCTTACCTGATCCCCTCGCTGGAGTGGGTGGTCATCGGGCTGCTGATCGTGGTGTTCCTCTGGGTCCGGCCGCAGGGGATCCTGCCGGAGCGCAAGCGGGTGATCCCGGCCCCGGCGCTCGCGCCCGCCGGCCCGTGGCCGGGTGAGCCCGCGCGGCCGCCCGGCGGGCTACCAGGAGCCGGACCGGCCGTCGCCCCCCTGGCGGCCAGCACGTCCGACGCCCGCCAGGCGGCCAGCCCGTCCGCCGCGGGGATGGCCGGTCCCGCGGCGGACCGGGAGATCGTGCTGCAGGCCACCGACGTGGCCCGCGAGTTCGGGGGGGTCCGGGCCGTCACCGGGGTCTCGTTCGCGCTCCGGCGCGGTACCCTGACCGGGCTGATCGGCCCCAACGGGGCGGGCAAGTCGACCCTCCTGGCAATGCTGGCCGGAACGCTTCCGGTCTCCTCGGGGCGGATCCTCTGCCAGGGCCAGGACGTCACCCGGCTGCCCGCATACCGCCGCGCCCGCCTGGGCCTGGTCCGCACCTTCCAGAACGCCAGCGAGTTCAAGCAGCTGACCGTGATGGAGAACCTGCTGTCGGCGGTGCCGGGCAACCGCGGTGACTCCTTCCGCGGCGCGCTGGCCGGGCCCCGGTACTGGCGCGGCGACGAGGCGGCGGCGATCGCCCGGGCGCAGGCCCTGCTTACCCGGTTCGGCCTCGACGGGGAAGCCAACAGCTACGCCGGGAATCTCAGCGGCGGCCAGCGCAGGCTTGTGGAGATCATGCGCGCGCTGATGACCGAGCCGCGGGTGCTGCTGCTCGACGAGCCGATGGCGGGGGTCCACCCGAACCTGGCCCGGCGGATCGGTACCGAGCTCGCCGCGCTGTGCGCCGACGGGCTGACCGTGCTCATGGTCGAGCACGAGCTGGCCATCATGGACGACTTCTGCGATCCGGTGATAGTTATGGCGGAGGGCGCTGTGCTGGCCGAGGGAACCATGGCCGAGCTGCGGAGCCGGACCGAGGTCGTGGAGGCATACCTTGTCGGCTGAGCGCGTGTCCCATGGATTGCAGCTGCGGGCGACCGGGGTGACCGCCGGCTACGGCGGCGACCCGGTGATCCGCGGAGTCACGGTGCGCGCGGAGCCTGGCGAGGTGGTGTCGCTGGTCGGCGCCAACGGCTCGGGAAAGAGCACCCTGCTCAGGAGCCTGGTCGGCGTCGTGCGCGTCAGCGCGGGCACCGTCACCATCGGCGAGGCCGACGTGACCGGCCGGCCGCCGGAAGACATCGCCAGGGCCGGGGTCGGCTACGTGCCGCAGGTGGATGACGTGTTCGGGCCGCTGACCGTCAGGGAAAACCTGGAGATGGGCGGCTACCTGCTGCGGCCCAAGGAGGTGCGGGACCGGATCGAGCAGGTGGTCGTGATCTTCCCGCGGCTCGGCGCGATGCTAACCAGGCACGCGGGCAAGCTGAGTGGCGGCGAGCGGAAGATGCTGGCCATGGGCCGGGTGCTGATGCTTGAGCCGGCCGTGTTCCTGCTGGACGAGCCGACCGCGAACCTCGCGCCGGCCATCGCCCGCACGCTGCTCGAAGAGCACGTCCGCGGCCTCGCGCAAGGCGGCGCCTCGGTGCTGATCGTCGAGCAGCGGGCCAGGGCGGTCCTGGCGATCTCCGACCGGACCTACGTGCTGGCAGGCGGGGAGGTCAAGATGGAGGGCACCCCGGGCGAGCTCGCAGCCAGCCCGGCGTTCGTCGAGTCCTTCCTCGGTGGCGCCGTGGCCCACTGAAAGGTATCGCGGGACGGTGCCGGCGATCCCGCGGGAAGGGTAGGTAGCGGGAGTCTCGCGGTCGTGGCTCTATACCCAGCCCGACATCAGCGGCCAGATCCGCAGACTGAGGAAAAGCACGGATGGCGCCGGCTCCGCCGGCGCCATCCCCGCAGGACAGCGGGCCACCGACGCGTCGCTGCGGGCCAGGCTCACCACCGCCCTCGACCGCAATAAGCAACTCGCCGGCGAGAACGCACGGCTCCGCCGCCAGCTCGCCCGTGCACTCGGCGACCAGCGGTCAGCCCGGACCCGAACAGGTAACGATCCAGAGGAGTGAAACAGCCGTGGTCAGGCCGCGAGCGTCCCGTCGGCGACACTGTCCACGACGGGACGCCGCAGGTCACAGCCCTGACTGACGCACAAGCTCAAGATAATCGTCAAGGGCAACACCCCGGGACTCCAGCGCGCCATCTTCGACAAGATCCAGGCAGAATGCGATGCCGCCGCCCCGGACCACTGCGGCACTGACCGCTCGCACGGCCGCACCGTCCGCCGCTCCCTGTGGGCCGCCGCGGGCGAGAGCATCGACTTCCCGCACGCAGCCCAGGTCATACGCATCCGACGCGACACCCTCGACATCGACGGGGCCACGATCGCCAAGGAGATCGTCCACGCCGCCACCAGCCTCGACGCAAAGCGCGCGACCCCGGAGGCCTGGCCGCGCTCGCCCGCGGGCAGTGGGCGATCGAGGCCGTCCACTGGATCCGCGACACCGCCTACCGCGAGGACCACAGCACCGGCTACGCCGGAGACGGACCCCAGGTCATGGCCACCCTCCGCAACATCGCCATCAGCCTGCTCCGCCTCGCCGGGATCACCCAGATCGCCCGCACCCTCCAGGCATTCAGCCGCGACCGCACCTGATCCTCGACGTCATCCCGCTATAGACGCCCGTTTATCCGACTTTGCCGATCCCGTGGCTTCGGCGAACGCTAGCAGATAGTCGTTATGGATGAGCTTCAGCGTCTCGTAAATGGCTGTGGCCCGAGCATGGAGTCGGTCCTTGTCCTGATCGAAGCTCAAGGCTGATGCCAGGTGCGAGGAACTCCAGCTGGGTGATGGTTCCGTGGGCTGCGGACTTGCCATGCAACTGGTATTGCGTGAAGGCATTGAAAATCCCTTCGCGAAGACCAGGAGCTGACCCGTCCTTGGCGACAATGTCCACGGTTTCATCGATTGACCGCTTGAGTGCCTCCGCGATTTCCTTCACCTGGGGATCGCCGACAATCAACGCCTTGATGCGGCTCCAGCCTGCCGCCTCGGCTTCTGAGAGCAGCTGTTGCCCTACCCAGGCGACCAGAATGGCCAGAGGAGCCGGCATGTGCTCAGCCTAAACGCAACCCCGCTCACCCGCCGGTGAACTCCGCGATCGCGGCCTCGTACCCGTCAAGGGCCCGTTCGACTACCCCGCGGCCCGCGGAAGGGAGCCAGTGCACCACCCGGTCGAACCCCGCCGCCGCGTACTCTTCGAACGCCTTGGGATCGGCAGGAATCCCCATGACCTGCAGGGACACACGACGTTCGGCCCGTGAACGCAGTTCAGCGGCGCGCGAGAGTATCCCGGAAGGCTGGTAGTTCGGCATCCACGCGTCGCCGAACGCGAGCACCCGGTCGAGCACGGTCGGCCCCTCGCCGCCGACGATGACCGGCGGATGCGGCCGCTGCGCCGGCTTCGGCCAGGACCAGAGAGGGCCGAACCGGACGAACTCGCCTGAGTAGGACGCCTCGTCCGAGGTCCAGATGGCCTTCATCGCCTCGACGCGCTCGCGCAGCAGCGCCATCCGGGTGCGCGGGTCTGTGCCGTGGTTGGCCATCTCCTCCCGGTTCCACCCCGCGCCGACGCCGAACTCGAAGCGGCCGCCCGACAGGTAGTCGACGCTGGCCACCTCCTTCGCGGTGGTGATCGGGTCGCGCTGGATCAGCAGGCACACGCCCGATCCGACGCGCAGCCGCGACGTCGCGCACACCGCCGCGGTCACCGCGACGAACAGGTCGAAGGTGTGCACGTACCGGTGCGGCAACGGCTCTCCGCCCGGATAGGGCGTGTGCGCCACGGGGATGTGTGTGTGCTCGGGGAAGAACAGGGACTCATGACCCCGGTCCTCGGTCAGCCGGGCGACGTCGCCGGGCCGGATCGCGTCGTGCGTCGGGAAGATCGCTACGCCGAATTCCATGGCTCTCATTCTGGCCCACCCGCCCCAGCCGGACGCCAGCGCCCGCGGACACCAAGAACCTACGGCACCGGACGGACCGAAGCCGCGTGCCGTTTCGCCAGGTCGCGGTAGATGCTCGGGTTGCTCTCCACCCACGTCCTCGCGCCCGCGGTAAGCTCGCCGACGACCCGGGCGGGCACGCCCGCCGCCAGCATGCCGTCGGGAATGCGCATGCCAGGCGGCACCGTGGCACCCGCCGCGACTAGCGCACGGCTGCCGATGACAGCATCATCCAGAACGGTTGAGCCGTTCCCGATCAAGGCCTCGGCTCCGACCCTCGCACCGTGGACGACGCACAGGTGTCCGATGGTCGCGCCCTCGCCGATCTCGCAGGACGGGTGGCCGCCGCCATGCAGCACGGAGCCGTCCTGGATGTTGGCACCCCGCCGGATGATGATCGGCCCGAAGTCGGCGCGGATCACCGCGCCGTACCAGATCGAGGCTTCCTCTTCCACGCGCACGTCGCCGACGAGCGTGGCGGTCGGGGCGATCCAGGCGCCTGGGCTGACGACGGGCTCGTGCCCCTCGAAGGAGAAAAGCGGCATCAGGCCATGATGCACGTCGTGGTAAGGGCCCGATGACGCGGGTCGCCCGTGTGATCAGCCCGGCGGTACGCGCAGCACGCAGCGGAACCCCAGGTGCGCGGTCGAGGTGTCGACCGCCTCGCCCTGCCGGGCGGCGGGCCGGTAGCGCAGGCAGTAGTTCGGTGCGCACAGGTGCGAGCCGCCCTTGATGACGCGGCGCGGAATGTGGCCGCCTGGCTCGCCCGGCACCGTGCTGTCGTCGGCGCAGCCGACCCTGGGGTTCGGCGGCGCACAGCAGCCGTGCGGCGCGGCCGGCCCCTGCTTGGACGGTACTGCGAAGTAGTCGCTCGTCCACTCCCACACGTTCCCCGCCATGTCGTAAAGCCCGTAGCCGTTCGGCGGGAAGCTCGCCACCGGCGACGTGCCGCGCTTGTGCGGCGGCTTGAGGTCCTGCCACGGGAACTCACCCTGCCAGGTGTTGGCCATCACCCGTCCGGCCGGCACCATCTCGTCGCCCCAGGTGAAGACGGCTCCCTCGAGGCCGCCGCGGGCGGCGAACTCCCACTCGGCCTCGGTCGGCAGTTCCTTGCCCGCCCAGGCCGCATAGGCGTCGGCGTCCGCCGCTGCCACGTGGGTGACCGGGTGCCTGTCGAGGCCGTGCAGCGTGCTTCCTGGCCCGCGTGGGTGGCGCCAGCTGGCACCCGGGGTGTACCGCCACCAGCGCGAGACGTCGCGCAGGTCGACAGGCCCGCGGGTTGGGTAGAACACCAGCGATCCGGGGACGAGCAGTGCCCGGTCCGCGTCCGGGTACTGCGCGGGATCCAGCGGCCGTTCCGCGACGGTCACGTACCCGGTCTCCCGCACGAACCTGCGAAACTCCGCGACGGTGACCGGATGCTCATCGAGCCAGAAGCCGTCGACCGCGACCGTGCGCACCGGGCTTTCCTCCGGGTAGAAGTCGGCCGACCCCATCAGGAAGGTCCCGCCGCCGGGCACCCAGCGCATGTTCTTCGGCCGCGGTACCCCCGCAGGCGTCCGCCCGCCGTCCGGCACCGGCCGCACGGAGGGCGTTGACGTGTCCCCCACGGGCTACTCCCTGGACATCATCGCGACGGCCTCGCGCTCGAGGTCCACGTACGGCTTGCCGCTGACGTTGACGATCACCTTGCGGATGCTGCCGCCGGCGAACGGCCATGGTGAGGCGTCGCCCGGGTAATCGTCGGTCACCGCCTCGCCGCTGTCACGACCCACGCACAGGCCCTCGCCGCCGATGGAGAACTTTCCCGGCTGGGTCTTGATCCGGCCCTCACCCACCTTCTCATCGCCGTGGTACAGCGACAGGGTTCCCCGGGCAGTGCCTGGCGGGTCCTCGCCGTCCTTGTCGAACGAGGCCGACAGGATCAGGTTGTCCCCGGCCGGGATGTCCCGGTCGGCGGTGACGTGCTGCTCGGTGCTGCCGACGAAGTTGTAGACGTAGTGCAGCCGGCCGTCCTTGACGTAGAGCGCGTGCCCGCCGAACCGCGAGCCGTGCGCGAACAGCACTCCCTTCGCCCCCGGGCCTGGGATGTCCACCAGCGCTCCGATCGAGTAGGAGCGGTTGCGGACGTTGACCGCCTGCCCCTCGGGCACCTCGGCAGTGCCGGGGTAGTAGGTGTAGTTGTCACGCGGCGCCGACAGCTGCGGGCGCGGGGTGGTGAGGATTTCCACCGGGCCCCGGTCGTCAAGCGGCAGTGCGTTGTTCGCCCCCGCCTGCACGTACCACAGGTTGACCAGGTCGCGGAGCCGCCCGGGCTCCTGCTCGGCCAGGTTGCGGCACTCTGAGCGGTCGTTCTCGGTGTTGTACAGCTCCCAGGTGTCGTTGGCGTAGTCCCCCCAGCCCATCGCGCCGATGTGGGTGGTGACCGCCTTCCAGCCGTCGTGCCAGATGCTGCGCGAGCCGAGCATCGAGTAGAACTGAGTGCGCCTGGTGGTCTTGGCGCTGGCGTCGTCGAAGCTGTAGCGCATGCTCACGCCGTCCATGGGCGACTGCGTGTAGCCCTTGATCTCGGTCGGCATGTCCACGTCGAGCACGTCGAGGATGGTCGGAACCAGGTCGATGGCGTGGTGGTACTGGTGCCTGATCTGGCCGCGGGCCTTGATGCCCTTGGGCCAGGCGATGATGCACGGGTCGGCGGTGCCGCCGTTGAACTCGTAGCGCTTCCACATCTTGAACGGCGTGTTGAACGCCATCGCCCAGCCGGTCGGGTAGTGGTTGTAGGTCCTGGTGCCGCCCAGGTCGTCCAGCTTGGCCAGGTTCTCGGTGATGTCGTCCATGATGCCGTTGGCCATCTTGTTCTCGTTGACCGAGCCGTTGGGGCCGCCCTCGCCGGAGGCGCCGTTGTCCGATACCAGCAGGATCATGGTGTTGTCGAGCTGCCCGGTCTCCTCCAGGTAGTCCAGCAGCAGCCCGATGTGGTGGTCGGCGTGTGCCAGGAACCCGGCGTAGACCTCGGCCATCCGGCTGAACAGGCGTTTTTCCTCATCAGAGAGCGTGTCCCAGGGCCGGGTGGTGTCGAACTCGTTCATCTGCTTGGCCGGGTCGGTGTGCGACTCGATCGTGCCAAGCGGGTTGACCGGCGGCATCTCGGTGTCCGTCGGCACGATGCCCATTTCCTTCTGCCGGGCCAGGGTCTGCTCCCGCATCGCCTCGTAGCCCATGTCGAACCGGCCGCGGTACTTGTCGATCCACTGCTTCGGCGCTTGATGCGGCGCGTGGCAGGCGCCGGGCGCGTAGTAGAGGAAGAACGGCTTGTCCGGTGCCAGCACCTTGGCATCCTTGATGAACTCGAGCGCCTTGTCGGTCAGGTCGTCGGTCAGGTGGTAGCCCTGCTGCGGCAGCCGAGGCTGGTCGACCGGGTGGTTGTCGTAGACCAGGTCCGGATACCACTGGTTGGTCTCGGCGCCGAGGAACCCGTAGAAGCGCTCGAACCCGCGCCCGCTTGGCCAGTTACGCCGCGGCGAGGCGACGTTCATCTCCGCCTCCGGGCACAGGTGCCACTTGCCGGTCAGGTAGGTGTTCCAGCCCCGCTCGACCAGGATCTCCGACAGCATGCCGTTCTCGGACGGGATGGTGCCGCTGCCGTTCGGGAAGCCGATCGCGGCCTCGGTGATGCAGGCCATGCTGTTGCGGGTGTGGTTGCGGCCGGTGAGCAGGCAGGACCTGGTGGGCGAGCACAGCGCGGTGGTGTGCCACTGCGTGTAGCGCACGCCGCTGTTCGCGATCCTGTCGATGTTCGGCGTCTCGATCGGGCCGCCGTAGCAGTCCAGTGCGGAAAAGCCCACGTCGTCCAGGACGATGTACAGCACGTTGGGCGACCCGTAGGGGGCGACCGGTGGCTCGAATGGCGTCCAGTCCGGGTCGGAATCCCGGATGTCTATGTTGATCGTCCCCTTGAATGGCTTCGCCATCTCGCTCCTCAGCGGTTGTCGGCAGCTCCAGATTGGGCGGCCAGGCTCGTCAGTTCCAGCCGCGCCGCGGGCTGGCCAGCGCCCAGATGACCACCGCGTCGATCGCGATGAGGACGACCGACCAGACCGGGTAATACGGGATGTACAGGAAGTTCACGATCGCGCTGACCGAGGCGATGATGACACCGACCACCCGGGCGATCGGCGAGTCGACGAACAGGTAGCAGCCGGTGAGGAAAGCGACCACGCCGAGGATGAGGTGGAACCATCCCCAGCCGGTCACCGAGATGTTGTAGGCGTAGTTGGGCAGCACGACGAAGAACGAGCCCCTGATGACCGCGGCGAGCCCCTCGAAGAAGTTGAAGACTCCGGCAACCATCAGGAGCACGGCAGCGGCGAACGTCACCCCCTTCTGCGCGGGGCTCGGCTCGGCGGCGTGTGCCGGCCGGCCCTCGTAGTGCGGAGCGGGACGCGGCACCGACGCCCGTGCCGACTCCTGCATGCCCGCGGATTCCTGCGGCCGCGAAGCCTCCTGGGCGCCTGCCCTGACCTCCCTTGGCGGTTGATCCTGGGCGCTGCTCATGGGCAGTATCCCTCCACGAATTGGGTCTACGTCGACACTGAGCGTAATCAGCTTCGCTCGCGCCGATCCTCACCCTGGCGGGGTGATCGGCGTGGATTGGCGGGAAACGGGGAACCCTAACGGGGAGTAAAGCTGCTGGAGCACCGGTTCGGGGGGCCCGGTTTGGCGGCGGACGGGGTCACTTAAGCCTCTCCTGAAGCAAGAGTTACAGTGACGGTCAGTGACTTAATAAGACGCAGCCGGTGCGCTGCGGGGGCGCGGGGAAGGGGGAGCGCGCGAAATGACGACTACGGTCAGTTATCAATTCGCTACCGTGCCGCCTCTCCCGCCGAGGCATGTTCCCCGCCCCCGGCTGCTAGCCGCCCTCGACCGCGCGGCCGACGCGCCCATCACGCTGCTGTGCGCCGGCCCCGGTGCCGGCAAGACAGTGCTGCTCGCCGAGTGGGTGAAGAACCTGAAGGGCCGGGTCACCTGGGTCACGCCGCGACGGGCCGACGCCGAGCCTGAGCGCTTCTGGCGCCTGCTTGAGTCCGCGCTGCCGGCCGGCGACGAGCAAGACCGTGGCCAGGCGTTCGAGCCTGCGGCCGATTCCGCGTTCGACCCGGTGCGCATGCTGTTCAGCCAGGTGACCGACGAGACGGACCCGCTGGTCGTGGTCATCGACGATGCTCACGTGCTCACCCACCCCGACGTGCTCGACGGCCTCGACCGGTTCGTCAAGGGCTGGAATCCCGGACTGCGCCTGGTGCTCGCGGCGCGCAGCGACCCGCTACTGCCCTTGCATCGCTACCGGCTGGCCGGCCAGCTCGCCGAGCTGCGGGCGGCCGACCTGGCCATGACGCATGAGGAGATCGGCAAGGTGCTCGCCGTGCACGGGGTGGCGATCCCCGAGCCGGATTTCGACTTGCTGGTGGCGCGCACCGAGGGGTGGGCCGCGGGGGTGCGCCTGTCCGCGATGCGGATGCAGGGCACCGAGCGCCCCGCCGACTTCGTGGTCCAGCTCGCGCTCGACGCGGGCAGCATCGGCGAGTACCTGGTCGACGAGGTGGTGCAGCGGCTGCCGGAAGACCACCGGCGGCTGCTGATAGAGACGAGCTTCCTCGACGAGGTGACCGGGCCGCTCGCGGACGCCGTCACCGGCCTGGCCGGCTGCGGCGAGATGCTCACCGGCCTGGCGCGCGACAACGCCTTTGTCTTCCCGCTCGACCCGACGCAGACCCGCTACCGCTACCACCAGATGTTCCGCGAGATCCTCCGCTACCTGCTGCAGCGCCGCGAGGGGAGCGACGTGCGGCTGCTCAAGGAGCGGGCGGCCGCCTGGTTCGAGGCCGAGGGCGACCTCGGGTCGGCCGTCTACTGGGCGGTGCAGGCCGGGGACCGGACGCGGGTGGCCAGCCTGTTCGCCAGGGGCGGGCTTGGCTATGCGTTCGCGCACCGGCAGGACATGTCCGGGCTGCGGCTGCGCGAGCTGATCCCGGCGTCGGAGTCGGCCGAGCCGTCCGTCGCCGCCTTCGCCGCCGAGTCGGTCTCGGTGCCGCCGGAGGGAGCGGCGGCGGAACTTGACCGGCTGCGTGCCTGGCGGTCCGCGCATCAGGTCGCGGACCAGGAACTGCTTGTCAGCTGCGACCTGGCGGAACTCATCCTCGGTCAGAAAGCCTGCGACGTCGCTGCCGTGGATGCCGCGGCGGCCCGGATACTCGACGCCCCGCAGAGCGGGCCGCGGCACATCCAAGGCCTGCGCGCTGCGGTGCTGCTCACTCAGGCCGCCACGCATTTCTGGCACGGCAGGCACGAGGACGTCGGTGCGCTGCTCGACCAGGCGCTCGCCGAGGTTCGCCGGGACGGCCCCGACGTGCTCGAGCTCGAGGTGCTCAGCATGACGGCCTTTGTCGACAGCTTCTGGGCGCGGACCAACCGGGCCGAGACCGGGGTGCAGGCCGCGCACGCGCTGCGCAAGGGCCGGGGCCTCGGCGTACCGCCGCTGCTCGACCTCGCGACCGGGGTGCGCGCCTTGGTCGCGGGCGACCTCGGCGGCGGAGAGACGGCCACGCAGCGGATCGCGCTGCCCGGTGCGGTCGGCGCCGATCCCGCCCTGGAGGCGGCATTCGCACTCGTGCTGGCCGGGGGCCTGTTCGCGCATCGCCGCGAGGATGAGGCGCGGGCGGTCCTGCATCAGCAGGCCGAGCGCGTGCTGCCGCCGGTGCTGCGCGCGCACCGTGACATCCTGCTCGCCGACCTGGACACCGCGAGCGGCAGGCCACGCTCGGCGCTCGCGCGGCTCGACGCCTACCGTGGCACCGAGTTCGCCGTACTCACCTCCCCGGCGGCGGCACGGGCAAGCCTCGCGTCGAACGACGCCCGCGGCGCCCGTGACTGCGTTCGCAGCGTGCTGACCTCGCCGAGCGCCCAGACCGGACGCCTCGCCCTGCTCGACGCGATGCTCTGCGACGCGCAGATCGCGCAGCTGGCGGGGGACGAGGGGCGCGCGCTCGAGATCCTGATCCGCGCCCTCGACGTGGGCCGCGGCGAGATCATCCTGCCGTTCCTCAAGGCGGGGGACACCTTCACCGCGCTGCTCGCGCGCCATCCCGACGTCGGGGCGCAGTGGCCCGTCGCCATGGCGGACGACGCCCTGGCGGCCGTCCCGGCCCAGCGGATACCGCGCGAGCTGCCGGATCCGCTCACCCAGCGGGAGCTGACCGTGCTTCGCCTGCTCGCCACCACGATGTCGACGGTGGAGATCGCCGACGAGCTGTGCCTGTCGGTGAACACGGTCAAGACCCACCTCGCCGCCATCTACCGCAAGCTCCCCGCCAGCCGCCGCAGGGAAGCGGTGCTGCGGGCACGCGAACTCGAGCTCATCTGAATTCGTTCTTCACCCGCTGCGAGTGACGCGGGGGAGCGTTCGGCTTGCCAAGATCGAAGGCAACAGCCAAGGAACGAATCCGGAGGACGGTCTTGTGCCGCCACGCTATGAGATCTGCGTGGCTGGCCGGCTCGATGAGGCGGCCGGCCGGGCGCTTGCCGGGCTCGACGTGTCGACTCGCGGTGCGGTCACCATCATCGCAGGCGAGTTCGATCAGGCGGCCCTGCACGGTCTGCTCGATCGCATCAGGTCGCTCGGGCTTGACCTGCTCGAGGCCCGGCGTATCCACGGTTCCGCCCGGATTCCCTCGCGAGACCGGCGGAAGGAGTCCCGGTGAGCACGCACCACTACGAGATCAGAGTGGTTGGCTCGATTGGTCCCGCCGCGCAGGAGGCCTTCTCCGACATGGGCATGGACGTGGAGCCGGTGAGCACTGTACTGTCCGGCGCCCTGGACCAGCGCGGCCTGCACGCGATGCTCGGCAGGGTGCAGGCGCTCGGCCTTGAGCTCGTCGACGTCCGTCAGCTGCCCACGGCCGGGGACGGCCTGGCGTAATGGTCGACGGCGCCCCGCCCGACGCTGAATTCACCCGCCGCGGGTGATTCCCGCGGCGGGGGTGCCGGCCGATGGTGGCGTCGTATGCAGACTGGATCCGGCGCGCGCCGGACCCCACGGAGCGGAGATGACATGGCCTCACTGACCGTCTGGAAGTTCGGCACGCCCTTCGGTGCCGAAGACGCCCTGGAGCGGCTCAAGGCACTCCAGGAACAGCAGCTGATCGTGGTGCAAGACGCCGCCGTGGTCAGCTGGGAGGCAGGCAAGAACAAGCCTAAGACACGTCAGATGCACGACACCAAGGCCGCCGGCGCGCTGGGCGGCGGCTTCTGGGGCATGCTGTTCGGCCTCATCTTCTTCGTACCGCTGCTCGGTCTCGCGATCGGCGCCGCGGCCGGGGCGCTGGCGGGCTCGCTGACCGACGTGGGCATCAGCGACTCGTTCATCCGCTCGGTCAGGGACAAGGTGACCCCGGGCACCTCGGCACTCTTCCTGCTCAGCTCGGACGCGGTCTTCGACCGGGTCAAGGAAGAGTTCACCGCCACCGACGCCGAGCTGATCAGCACCAACCTGTCGGCCGAGCAGGAGCAGCGGCTGCGGATGGCCTTCGAGTCAGAAGACTAAGCTCCGGCTGGCGGCGGCGCTCGCGCCGGTCGGCGGTGGCGTCAGGGACGGCGGCGCGGTGATCGCCGAGGCGGCGGGCTTCGCCCTCCTGGCCTCCATCTCCCCGACAACGCTCCTGGTGATGGCGGTCTTCCTCGGCTCGGAAAGCCCGCGCAGCATCGCGACGAGCTTCACTGTCGGCGCCATCGTGATGACCGTCACGGCGGCCGTCGCCAGCCTGTTCATCCTGCGGGCGGTCGGGCTGAACCTCTCGATCAATCACAACCCGCTCTACGGGCTGCGGCTCGGCCTCGGTGTGCTCGCGCTCGCCTCGGCGATCGTGGTCAGGTACCGGGGCCGACCGGAGCCTGCGGAACCGGACCAGCCAGCAGGCGGCGGCGTGGTGGGCCGGCTTGTCGAGAAGACAACACCGCGCGCCGCCTTCGCGGCCGGCCTCATCCTCTTCGCGCCGTCGGTGACCTTCCTCGCCGCGGTGCAGGTGATAGCGACGGCTAACACCGGCGTCCTGGTGACCCTCACCGGAATCCTGATCGTCATCGCGCTGAGCGCCGTGGCCGCCTGGCTGCCGCTGCTCGCCTACCTCGTCGCGCCCGACGCGACGACGGGCAGGCTGAAGGCGATCAACGGCTGGCTGCGCGCGCAGGGCAGGGCGCTGGGCGCCGCCGCCCTGGCGATCGCCGGGCTCGCCCTCGTCGTCAACGGCGCGCTCGGCCTGGCCGGAGTCTTCTGAGTCCGCGCCGTATACAGCCTCAGGTCAGGCACACAGCCTCAGGTCAGGCACACAGCCTCAGGTCAGGCACACCCCTCAGGGCGGAGGCTGGATGTAGTGCCGCTCCTCGTAGACCTCTGCGGAGCGCTGGTTGCGGCGCCGCATCGCCAGGACCACGGTCGACGCGATCAGTCCCACGGCGCCGGCGATCATCAGGATCACCCCGATCACCTGCAGGTCGACGTGATCGGGCGACCAGGTGACGGCGAACCGCAAGATCGCGCCCGCGATGATGAGGAAAGCGCTTACGCCAATGCTCATAGTCGGCCAACTCCCTTCGCTGCCCCATCGTGCACAGCCAGGCGACCGCTTTTCCTCGTCCGTCGGGGGTGAACAGCCTGTTTCGCTACCGGGTAAGAGCTGCCGTCCGCCGGGATTAGCGACAACTAGCGACTGACTTCGCTGCGGTCTTCAGCCCACAGCGTGTGGTAGCTGCCGTCGGCGTCGGTCCGCCGGTATGTGTGCGCGCCGAAGAAGTCGCGTAGCCCCTGGATGAGCGCCGCCGGCAGCCGGTCCGCGCGCAGCGCGTCGTAGTAGGCGAGCGCCGCGGAGAACCCGGGCACGGGAATGCCGCTGCCCACCGCGGTGGCGACCACGTCCCGCCACGCGTTCTGCGCCGCGGTGACCTCCGCGGCGAAGTCCGGGTCGGCGAGCAGCGTCGGCAGCTGCGGGTTGCTCTCGTACGCGGAGCGGATCCGGTCGAGGAACTTGGCGCGAATGATGCAGCCGCCGCGCCAGATGACCGCCATCTGCCCGAGGTCGATGTCCCAGCCGTATTCCTCGCTGCCCGCGGCGATCATGTTCCAGCCCTGGGCGTAGGAGACGATCTTCGACGCGTACAGCGCCTGCTCGACCTTGTCCGCGAACGAGTCGGGGTCGGCCACCGCCTCACGCGACGGCCCGGCGAGGTCGCGCGCGGCGGCACGCAGGTCCCCATGCCCGGACAGCGACCGGGCGAACACGGCCTCCGCAATGCCGCTGACCGGCGTGCCGAGGTCGAGCGCGATCTGCACGGTCCAGCGGCCGGTGCCCTTCTGCTCGGCCGCGTCGGCCACCACGTCGACGAAGGGGCGCCCGGTCTTCGCGTCGGTGTGCGCGAGCACCTCGGCGGTGATCTCGATCAGGTAGGAGTCGAGCCTGCCGGAATTCCAGGTGCGGAAGATGTCTGCGATCTGCGCGGGTGAATACCCGCCGGCGTAGCGGAGCAGGTCGTAGGCCTCGGCGATGAGCTGCATGTCGGCGTATTCGATGCCGTTATGCACCATCTTCACGAAATGCCCGGCGCCGTCGGGCCCGACGTGCGTCGCGCACGGCACCCCGTCCACCTTCGCGGAGATCGTCTCGAGCATCGGGCCGAGCGCCGCGTAGGACTCCGCGGAGCCGCCGGGCATGATGGACGGCCCGTTCAGCGCGCCCTCCTCGCCGCCCGACACGCCCATGCCGACGAAATGCAGGCCGGACTCGCGCAGCGCGGCCTCGCGGCGCCTGGTGTCCGCGAAGTGCGCGTTGCCGCCGTCGATGATCATGTCGCCGGGCTCGAGCAGCGGCGCGAACTCTTCGATCACCGCGTCGGTCGCCGCGCCCGCGTTGACCATGATGACCAGGCGGCGCGGCCGCTCCAGGCTGGCGACGAACTCCTGCGCGGTGTGCGAGGGCACGAACGTGCCCTCGTGGCCGAATTCCGCCATGATCGCGTCGGTCCTGGCCGTCGTCCTGTTGTGCAGCGCCGTGGGGTAACCGTGCCTGGCGAAGTTGCGGGCCAGGTTGCGGCCCATCACACCAAGTCCCGTCACGCCGATCTGCGCTGCCGCCTGGTTGGTCATCTCGTACTCGTCTCCTTGTCCCCGCCGGGATGGTGGTTGCCGAACGCGCGCACCCATTCGATCATGAAGCCGGGATGCGGGGTTGCGCGGGCCGCGGATTCCGGGTAGCGATAGCGCTGTGATGCCAGCGCCCTAGCGGGGTTGAGCTAGTGCTGCTGGCGAGCTGACGAGGAGGTCACTATGAGCCACGAGTACACCCTGATCGTTCACACGAGCCCGGTCGATGGCCGGGAAGACGAGTACAACTCCTGGTACGACGACGTTCACCTGGCCGAGTTCAGCGCGCTGCCCGGGGTGATCAGCGGGCGCCGGTTCAAGGTCGTCTCGCCCGATCCCGCTGCCAAGGCGGTCTACGCCGCGATCTACGAGACGAGCGTCGATCCCGCCGCGGTGTTCGCGGCCATGAACGAGGGCATCAAGGCGGGCACGGTGCACATGAGCGACGCCATCGACCCGACCTCGCTCGCGGTGACCACCCTCAAGCCGCGCTGAGCCTGAGCCGGAAGACGAAGCCACGAACCCGTTCGGGAAAAAGACTAAAGATCATCATCCCGAACGGGTCCGTGCCGTTACGGTCCGGCCACCGGATCCCCTCATGTGCCGCCGTTCGCCCATTCCGGGTGTACTCCAAGCGGGACGATCGGGCGTCTACAACAACGGCGGGAATGATGAGGCCTGCGGCAAGATGATCCCGTTACCGGCCACTGGGAACTCCAGAGAATCGGAGGCGGTCGCGCTGAACGGGCGGATCGCGCGGCAGGCGCCGTCGGCGCTGTCCTGTTGCTGGCGACAGGCGCGGCAGCGGCGAACCGCCCCGGTCATCGCCAGCGGCATCCTCTACATCGGCACCAAGTCCGGCGGCGTGGAGGCGTTCGCGGCCAGGTAGCGTCGTGGGTCCCCAGCGGAACGCATACGCCCGACGGCATCGGCGGATCTTGCTAAACCGGTCGTGGGACTAGCCTGCGCCGCCCAGGTACTCGCGCACGACGTCGTCGAACGATTCGACCGGCAGCAGCCCGAGCGTCCTGGCCCGCGGCGTGTCGACCACGGCCGGCCAACTGCGGACGATGGCGCCGATCGCGGGGTCGTCGGTCCAGTCGATCAGGTCGCTGACGGCCCTTCCCGCCACCCGGTCCATGGCCGCGGCCATCTCGCGGGGCGTGGTGGTCAGCGCGGGCAGGTTCATCGCGGTCCTGCTGCCCCAGTCGCCGTCACCGACGGCGGCGGCGCGCAGGATCCCCTCCAGGGTGCGGCTCGGCGAGGACAGCGCGATCGGCGTGTCGTCCGGCACCGGGCAGGCCGCCCTGACGCCGGCCAGCGGCTCGCGGATGATGCCGGACATGAAGCTGGACGCCGCGGCGTTGGGCTTGCCCGGGCGCACCACCACCGTCATCAGCCGCACGCAGCGCCCGCGCACGAAGCCACGCCGGGTGTAGTCGGCCACGAACTGCTCGGCGGCGAACTTCTGGCTGCCGTAGCTGGACTGCGGCGTTGGCAGGGTGCCGTCGCTGAGGGGACTCGGCGGCCCGGCCGCCGGGCCAGTCGCCGGGTCAGTGCCGAACACGGCGAGCGTGCTGGAGAAGACGAGCACCGGCGTGCGCACCTGCCGCCTGGCGCGGTCAAGCACCGCGAGCGTCCCGTGCAGATTGGTGTGCATCCCCAGCTCGAAGTCGGCCTCGGCGCCGGCGCTCGGCACCGCGGCGAGGTGGAAGATGGCGTCGGCGTCGCCCGGAAGATGGGGGGAGGCGCTATCGCCGAGCAGCAGCGGCAGGTCGCCGGTGACCGGGCGGACCCGTGGGTCGGCGGCCACGTCGGGCGGCAGCGCGGCAAGATCGACGAGGTAGAGCTCGTCGACCGAGACGGGCGCCGCGCCGCCGATCGCGACCGGTCCAGCGAGCAGCCGCCTGGCGAGCAGCGTCCCGACGAACCCCGCGCCGCCGGTGACGATGATCCTCATGGTCACATCGTCGCCGGCGGGTCCTGGCGGCGCTACCGAATGGCGCCCGCCAGGGCGATTGTGCTGGCCACGCCGTTAGCGGCGGCAGACGAGCGACTTGCTGTCGTCGTCAGCGTGCACCACTGTTCGTAGCCGGAAGTGAACGGGTAACCCGCCCACTTGTAGTCGTCCTTGTGGACGGCGGAGCCCGGCGTGTACGGCGTGTAGCTGGATGCCGTCTTGACGCTGCCGTGCCCCGCGTACTTGACCTCGGTCGGGTACGGGAACAGTGGCCTTGCGTCGCGGCTCCCCGACCCGCCACTCACCAGCCACGCAAGTCCCCACGGCCTCTGCCGCCCCTCCGGCAACCGCTCCGCAGGCCCACTGCCAGCAAGAATGTACCGCTGGGCCGGCTCCGGCCCAGCGGTACATTCTTAGCGAGTGCGGTGCCTGCCATTAGTCCTTGTAGCGGGTAGGCGGGAACGGGTCGGAGGGTCCAGGGTCGCGGATTTCGCCGTCGTCGATCTCCCGGCGGAGTTCGGCGCGCTCTTCCTGGTATTCCTCCGTCTGCCTGATGTCCTCGCCCTCGGGTGGCGTGTCGGTGGCCGGCGGCACCTGATCGGGGTCGTAATCGTCAAGGCCGGCCGCGACCCGCTCCTCCTCGGTGAGCTCGGCGAGTTGGTCGTCGTTCAGACGCTGCGACGCCCCGCCGTGCTCGCGGCGCTCCCGGTGGAACTCCGCGGGGAACTCGTCGTCGTTTCCTGCCGTCATCTCACTCTCCTCGCCACTTGCCTGCTGTTACTGCTCTGTCCCTGCCCAGCTTGTCACGCCCGCTCACGCGTCTCCGCCGGGGAGATGGTTAGCCCGGCCGGTTCTTGGTAGCTGCAGGTGATCGACAACGACGCGCACAGAGAAGGGTGATCGCGAATGGTGACGTACACCGTGCCAGGGCTGAAGACCGAAACCGCCGAGCGGGTGATCGACCTGCTGCAGGACCGGCTCAACTCGCTGAACGACCTCGCGCTGACCCTCAAGCACGTGCACTGGAACGTGACGGGGCCGCACTTCATCGCCGTCCACACGATGCTCGACCCGCAGGTCGACGCGGTCCGCACGATGGCCGACGTGACCGCGGAGCGGATGGCGGCGCTCGGCGGGTCGCCCGTGGGCACCCCGGGGGCGCTGGTCAAGCAGCGCGACTGGGATGACTACTCCATCGGCCGCGCCGACGCGATCGCGCACCTCGGCGCCCTGGACCTGGTCTACCGCGGGATCATCGAGGCGTACCGCGGCGCGATCGACGAGACGGAGAACCTCGACCTGATCTCGCAGGAGATGCTGATCGAGCAGACAGGCCAGCTCGAGCAGTTCCAGTGGTTCGTCCGTGCTCACCTGGAGTCCGCGGACGGGGTACTGAGCACCGCCGGCGCCGAGACGGAAACCGCGGCCGCCAAGCGGGCGCGGCGCGGGGCGAAGACCGCCAAGAAGTAATATGACCCGGTGCCAGTTCTTGCGGGTGTCATCGTTGCCCTGCTTACCCCCGTCGACTCCGGCGGCCAGGTAGACCACGGAGCGCTCCGCGCCCTGACTGAGTGCCTCGTCGCGCGGGGCGTGACCGGCATCAGCCCGGTCGGCTCGACGGGCGAGGGGTTCAGCCTCGGCCTGGAGCAGCGGCTCGCCGTGACGGACACCGTCGCCAGTTCGGTGCCCGCGGGCATGCCGGTCATCCCCGGCGTCTTCGCCCACAACCACGAACAGGCCGTCGCCGAGATAGCCGCCTACTCCGCTCACGGCGCCACCGCCGTGCTAGCCGCACCCCCGGCCTACTACCCGCTTGAGCCGGCCGAGCAGCTGGCCTACTTCTCCCGGCTGGCCGACGAGACCGCGCTGCCCCTGGTCCTGTACAACATCCCCGTCTACACCAAGATCCAGATCGCCCCGCCGGCCGCCGCCGTGCTAGCCGCACACCCCAACGTGGCCGGCCTGAAGGACTCGGGCAGGGACCTCAACTACGCCACCGCACTGCTCGACGCGCTGGCCGCCGTCGGCGACGAGGCGGCCCACTTCTCCGTCCTCACCGGCACCGACACGCTGCTCGTCTCCTACCTGCTGGCCGGCGCCCGCGGCACCATTTGCGCGAGCGCGAACCTGGTCCCAGAGACGGTAGTCGCGACCTACGAGGCCGTCCTGGCAGGCAAGGTAGACGACGCCCTCCGCCACGAGGCAAAACTCCGCGCCGTCCAGTCGGCCCTAACGGCCGGCACCAGCCCCGCCGCCCTCAAGTCGGCGATGGCCACCCTGGGCGTCGTTCCCGGCCGCGCCCTGGTCCCGCCCCGGCGCTCCCTGACCGACGAGGAAGCCGCTGCCGTCGCCGCCCGCCTATCAACCCTAGGCATCCTCTAGCCCGCCCGCGCAACCGCGGTCCAACGCAAATGCCTTTTTCATTACCGGGGTCCTGGTCCCGGCAATGGCAAGGGCATTTCGGTAATGATCTTCAGGCTGCTGGCTGCACGCTCACATCGAGGTTGAGAGTCTCAGCCTCTGAATCGTAGTCTCGAGGGTCACCCTCTAGGGCGAACGCGATGGCAGCCAGGCAATCCTGCTCAGCGTCCTCACGAGTCGAGGTTCCGCCGCCGTTGATGTGCAGGGCCGGCACTCGGTAGTGCCAGTTGCCGGCTTCTTCATCGAGAAACAGCTCAACCCGCAGCACACTCATCACCAGACCCTCCTATAGCTCCCGCAGTTCAGCAAGGGTGTAACCGTAGTCACGGGCGATCCTGGCCATCGCCGGGCTGCCGAAGTCCACACCATCATGGTAGGCCCAAATGCGCTGCTGGTCGCCCTTGGCGAGCACCCGGTGTGACCCCGACCGCCTGGTCTCGGTCCACCCGTCCCGTTTCAGTGCCGCCAGCACTCGTGCCGCCTTTGCCATAGGTAGCACGGTAGAGCGGGGCTACGACAATGCTCGGCAGGCTGCCGTGAGGATCACGGCATGCATACCGCACCGGTGAGGTAACCGTTTCGCCGCGGTAACGGGGCCGAAGGCCCTGGGTAACGGGGGCCGTACTGCTCACTCCAGTGCGGCATGTCGTTGCGCCCGGCTAACGGCACGCTGGAGGTCGGCACTCGCGACTTCCCGACCAACCGCGGCGGCCTGTGCCAGAAGGGCTGGACCGCCGCGCACCTCCTGTCCCCGGGCGAGCGGTTGACCAGCCCGCTGATGCGCGAACGCCGTGACGCGCCGCTGCGCCCCGTCGGCTGGGACGAGGCGCTCGACCGGGTCGCCGCCGAGTTCCGCCGGGCGCAGGCGGCGCACGGCAGGGACAGCGCCGGGGTGTTCGGCGGCGGCGGCCTCACCAACGAGAAGCCCTACTGGCTGGGCAAGTTCGCCCGGGTGGGGCTGCGCACCGCGAGCATCGACTACAACGGCCGGTTCTGCATGTCGTCGGCCGCGGCGGCGTCCGCCCGGGCGTTCGGCATCGACCGCGGGCTGCCGTTCCCGCTGCCCGACCTGGCAGGCGCGGACGTGATCATGCTGGCAGGCGGCAACGCGGCGGAGACGATGCCGCCGTTCACCCGCTGGCTGTCCGACCAGCAGGAAGGCGGCGGCGCCCTGATCGTCATCGATCCGCGGCGGACGCCGACCGCCCGCCGCGCGACGCTGCACCTGCAGGTGACGCCGGGGACCGACCTGGCGCTGGCCAACGGCCTGCTGCACATCGCGATCGCCGAGGGCCTCGTCGACAAGGATTACATCGCGTCGCGCACCTCGGGCTTCGAAGAGAGTCGCGCACCTCGGGCTTCGAAGAGACCAGCCAGCTGGCGGCGGCCTACTGGCCGGAGCGCGTGGAACGGATCACCGGCGTCACGGTGGCGGAGCAGCGGGCGGCGGCACGCATGCTCGCCGAGGCCGAACGCGCGGTCGTGCTGACCGCCCGCGGCGCGGAGCAGCACAGCAAGGGCACCGACACGGTGTCCGCGTTCATCAACCTCGCCTTGGCGCTCGGCCTGCCCGGCACGCGAGGCAGCGGTTACGGCTGCCTGACCGGCCAGGGCAACGGGCAGGGCGGGCGTGAGCACGGGCAGAAGGCCGATCAGCTCCCCGGCTACCGGCGCATCGACGATCAGGGGGCCCGCGCGCACGTCGCGGCCGTCTGGGGTGTCGACCCCGCGCTCATCCCCGGGCCCGGCCGCTCGGCGTTCGAGCTGCTCGACTCGCTCGGCACGCCCGACGGGGTACGCGCGCTGCTCGTCGCGGGTTCCAACGTCGCGGTGTCCTCCCCTGCCGCGGGCCGCATCGCCGGGCGGCTCGCGGCGCTCGACTTTCTCGCCGTCTGCGACCCGCTGCTTTCAGAAACGGCCGCGCTCGCGGACGTGGTCCTGCCAGTCGCGCAATGGGCGGAGGAAACGGGGACGATGACGAACCTGGAGGGCCGGGTGCTGCTGCGCCGCCGGGCGGCCCCGCCGCCCGCCGGGGTGCGAACCGACCTGGAAGTGATCGCCGCGCTCGCGCGTCGGCTCGGCGCGCCGGGGGAGTGGGACCCGGATCCGGAGCGGGTCTTCGGCGAACTGCGCCTGGCGAGCGCGGGCGGCCCCGCCGACTAAACGGGGATCAGCTACGAACGGATCGCCGCCGAGGACGGCGTGTTCTGGCCGTGCCCAGCGCCGGACCACCCGGGCACGCCGCGGATGTTCCTCGACCGGTTCGCGACGCCGGACGGACACCGCACCTGGCCAGTGGGCGCGCAACGCCTGCCGTGAGGCGGGCTTCGAGCCCGATGTCCGCTACGTGGCCTCAGACCTGCTGCTCCAGATTCATCTGGCGGAGACCGGGCACGCCGCCGCGGTAATACCCGGCCTGCTGCTCGCCGCGGTTCCCCGCCCGGCCGCCAGGATCATGCCGCTGCCCGGCCGCCCGCATCGCCGCTCACCACCGGCGTCCGGGCCGGCGCCGCCGGGCACCCGGCGATCCGCGCCTTCCGAGCCGCCCTTCGCCAGGCCATCAGCGACGCGACCGCCACCTAGCCCGCCAGGCCACTCATACGCATAAACAAACTAGATCTGATAGTATGTATTCATGATTGCGGTGACAGCCACGCAAGCGGCACGAAGCTTTGCCAACATCCTCGATGCGGTCGAGCATGGCGAGACTGTCGTCATCACGCGTGACGGGGTACCCGTTGGTCGGCTCGTCCCGGAGCGGCGGACGTCCGCTGACCTGCTCAAGGCCGCCTTGCGCGATAATCCAGCGGACGTCGGCTTCGCGGACGACCTTGAGCGCGTGCATGATGACCTGCGATCCACGTTCGGTGATGAGGTTCACGCGTGGCCAGGCGAGTTATCCTCGACACCGGCGTCCTCATCGCCTTTGAGCGCGGCACGCTCGACGTGGATGGCGTACTCGGCGTTGACGACGCCGTCATCGCGGCAATCACCGCGATGGACCTTCTGGTTGGCGTGGAACGCGCCGACGAAGCGCACCGCCAGGCACGGGCAATCCGGGTAGAGGCGATCTTGTCCAGCCTTCCGGTCGAGCCCTACAACGTCGGAATTGCTCGGGTACATGCTCGCCTGGCTGTGGAAGCCATGGCAAAGGGACGGGCAAGGTCTGCCAATGACATGATGATCGCTGCCACCGCTGCCAGTACCAGCCGGATCCTGCTCACCACTGATGCCAGTGCTGGCTTCGATCAGCTCACCGGAGTCCGTGCCGAAGTGCTGAAACTGCCCTGAGCCCAGGCCGGGCGTCTGATGAAGCTTAGGCGGCGATGGCGTACGGGCGCGGCGCGCGGCGCAGCCACTGCCAGAACGAACGCCGCGGCGGCCGGGCCTTGATGCTGCCACTGCCGCAGCGGCCGGTGACGGTGATCCGCAAGATCGCCGGGGTGTCGGGGGACCAGGGTGCGCGGACCTTGACGGAGCCGCTGCGCACGGACACGTCGTCCATGTCCACGACGATGCCGGGCTTGGTGACGAACGTGATGCTTCCGCTGCGTACCTCGGCGTCCACGTGCAGGTCATGGCCGCCGATGATCGCCTCGGTGAAGTCCAGCCTGATGCTGCCGCTGGTCACCTTCAGTTCCATCCGGACGGGCACCACCCAGCGGCCGTGCCGCTCGGCACTTCCGCTTGAGCACTGGATCCTGATCAGGTCCTTCGGCGCGGGCGGCGGCGTGACCTCGAGCCCGGCGGCCCGCGCCGTGGGCAGGTCGGTGATGACGGTCGCCAGCTCGTCATAGGTCCGCGCCGTCAGCGCGAGCCCGAGCCGCTCGTCCAGCTCTTCCGGCGTCAGGCGCCCGTCTCCCGCCGCCGTCTGGAGCACCCCCACGATCTGCTCACGGTCCGCGTCTGACGCACGCAGCGCCCCGCGCCCGTTCGCGGGGACGACCGAGGTGCTCTCCGGTTCCTGATCCGACATGGCAAACACTGTAAGGCAACCGCCGGCCGTCGGCCACGGGACGCAGCGACCAGCAGGTACTGTGCCTCATGGCGATCTTCCGTGACGAGCGCAGCGAGTAGGCACGAATCCCATGACAATCGGCGGACCGGTGACACTTGCCCAGGTCAGCGCGCTGCCCAAGGCCGAGCTGCACCTGCACATTGAGGGCACGCTCGAACCGGAGCTGGCGTTCGCCCTAGCCGCGCGCAACGGCGTCACGCTGCGTTATCCGGACACGGAGTCGCTGCGCCGCGCCTACGCGTTCAGCGACCTGAGCTCGTTCCTCGCCCTGTACTACGAGTGCATGGCCGTGCTGCGCACCGAGCGGGACTTCGACGACCTGGCCACCGCCTACCTGGACCGCGCCCGCGCCGACGGGGTGACCAGGGTGGAGATGTTCTTCGACCCGCAGATGCATATGTCACGCGGCGTGCCGCTGAGCGAGGTCATCGGCGGGCTGCGTGCCGCCGCCGCCCGCAGCGCGGCAAGCGGCGGACCGCAGGCCGGGCTGATCGCGTGCTTCCTGCGCGACCTCGGTCCCGCCGCCGCGGCCGCGACACTTGACGCGCTGGCGGAGCACGCCGGCGACCTGCTCGGCGTCGGGCTCGACTCGGCCGAGGTGGGCTATCCGCCGGGCGACTTCGCCCGGGTCTTCTCCGACGCCCGCGGGCTGGGACTGCACACAGTCGCGCATGCCGGTGAGGAGGGACCGCCCGAGTACGTGTGGGAGGCGCTCGACGTGCTCGGCGTGGAGCGCGTCGACCACGGCATCCGCAGCGTCGAGGACCCGGCGCTGCTGTGGCGGCTCGCCGCCGACCGCACACCGCTGACGGTCTGCCCGCTGTCCAACGTCCGGCTGCGCTGCGTCGAGGCGATCGCCAGCCACCCGATCGCCACGTTGCTCGAGGCGGGCGTGAACGTCACGGTCAACTCCGACGACCCGGCCTACTTCGGCGGCTACGTCGCGGACAACTACCTGGCCCTCGCCGCGGAACTCGGCCTCGGCCACGACACCCTCGCCGTGCTCGCCGCGAACTCCCTCGCTGCCTGCCTGGACCATCCGCCAGCCCGCTGAACTCTGGCCGTCAGCTCATCCCCGGCCCCCAGTTGGGTCATCCCCGGCTGCGCAGGCGCCGCAGCATCCGGGCGTCGGCGAAGCCGACCGCGTGCGCCGCGGCCTCGACTGTCGCGCCGTGCCCGATCAGGTGCTCGGCGCGTTCCACGCGAAGGACCTGCTGGTAGCGGAGCGGCGTCATGCCGGTCGCGTCCGCGAACCGCCTGGTCAGCGTGCGCTCGCTGACGCCGCAGTCCTGCGCGAGGTCGGCGAGCGGCAGCGGCCCGGCGAACCGCGCCTCGATGTGGTCCTGCGCGCGGTGTGACAGGTCACTGAGGTGATTGCGATGCCTAAGCATGGCGTTTGCCTGCAGTTCGTCGCCGTTGCGGCGGGCGTAGACCACCATCTCCCGCGCCACCCGCGCCGCCACGTCTGGCCCGTCGCGGACCGCGATCAGGTGCAGCGCCAGGTCGATGCCGCTCGCGATGCCCGCCGAGGTGGCTATCCGCCCGTCCACGACATACAGCACGTCGCGGATGACCACCGCCCGCGGGTAGCGGCGGGCGAGTTCGTCTTGCACGTCGTGATGGGTGGTGCACCGGCGGCCGTCGAGCAGCCCGGCCATGCCGAGAGCGTCCGCGCCGGCGCAGACGCTGACGACGGTAGCGCCCGCGGCGTGGTGGCCGGCCAGCCACGACAGCGTGGCCGGGCTCAGCGATGCGGTGCCATCGGCCATGGGGGAGCGCCAGCCCGGCACCACGACCAAGTCCCCGGCGGTGAGCGCGGGCAAGTCCGTCGAGGCGCGGACGGTCAGGCCCTGCGCCGTCGGCACGTCCTCCCGCTCGGCCACGTAGCTCAGCTCGTAACCGCGGCCGATATCGGCGGCGGTCCCGAACGCCTGCGCGGGTCCTGCGAGGTCGAGCAGGTGAACTCGGGGCACGAGCAGGAAGACGACCTTACTCACGATCTGGTCAACGTCACCGGGCGCCGGTCACTTCCGCGGCGACACTGCCTGCCCCCGCGGCGATGACATCGGCGATGGTGGCGATCGTCGCGAACCGCCCGGCGAGCGCGTACTCCGTCCGCTCGATGACCGCGCTTGCGGGCAGCGTCCGCGGGTCGGCGAGCAACTCGGCGGCGGTCTGGTCGGCGGGGGCGTCGCGGTGCGGTATCGGTCCCGTCGCGGTCGCCTCAGTGACGAACGTGACCTGGTAGCCCAGGTCGAAGGCGACCCTGGCCGTGGTCTCGCAGCACTGCTCGGTCCTGATGCCGCAGACGATCAGCTCGGTGATGCCGTGCTGGGTGAGCAGCTGCTGCAGCCTTGTCGTGGTGAAGGCGTTGTGCGCGGTCTTGGTGAGCACCGGCTCGCCGCCCTGCGGTTCGAGTGGCGGAATCAACCGGACGTGCCCGTTCGCCGGGTCGAAAGCCCCACCCGTGCCTGGCTCGGTGTGCAGGACCCACACGACGAGGTCGCCGTGTGCCCGCGCGTTGTCCACGAGCTGCGCCGCGCGGTCGGCGACCTGGGGGTTGGAGATGACCTGCCAGTTCGGCCGCTGACGGAACGATTCCTGGATGTCGATGAGGATCAGTGCGCGTGTCATGTCCTCAAGCATTCTCGTAAGCGGGGCCGGCGCATAAGGCAAGATCAAGTCCCGCGGCGGACCGATCCGGTCAGCGTGACCGGGACCGGATCGGTCCGCAGCATCCTGCTTAGTAGCTTTGCGGGTAGGCGATGCCGGCCAGCGAGGTGAACGCCTGCGCGTTGCTGTAGGGCGCGCTGCCCACCAGTCCGAGGCTGTCGGTGACGCTGACGATCCCGGGGTTGCCGCCGGACGCGTCCGTCTCGATCTCGAGCACGTCGGCCGTGGTCTTCACCCCAGCAGGCAGCGTGGTCCACAGGCCGATGGAGCCGCTGGCCTGGTAGATCGAGCCGGTGAAGTAGACGATTCCGTTGATCACCGTCCACGCGGGGCCGTAAGTGTGGAACTTGCCTGCCGCCGAGGTCCAGCCGTCCTCCAGCTTGAACGCCTTCCACGCGGCGGTTGCCGTCGGGAATGAGACGCCGGCCAGCGAGGTGTAGGACTTGGCGGCCGGGCCGAACGCCTCAAGGTTCCCGTTCGGGAAGATCTCCAGCCAGCCCGGGGTGCCACCGTAGTTGTAGACCTGCACGTACAGCACGTGCTTGGGCCTGGCCACCGTGGGAAGCACCGCGGCCAGATGCTGACCGTCGGCTTCCATCGAGCCGGACAGGTACACCACGCCGCCGCTCACCTCGTACGAAGGGTTTCCGGTTCCCCAGACTGACTGCGAGGAGACCCACCCGTTCTCCAACGCGAGCTTGTGCGACTTCATGGTCGTCGCCGGATAGGAGACCGCCGCGAGTGAGGTCATCACGGCTGAGTTGCCGGCATACGCCTCCATCTGCCCGGTCTTGCTCACGTACACGATCCCGGCGACGTCCCCGTTCGTCCACACGTCGAAGTACAGGTTGCTGGCCGGCCAGGCCGCCTGCGGCAGCTGCGCGAACGTGGCATTCCCGTCCGTGACCGTCTGCATGATGGCGCCGCGCAGGTAAAGCACGCCCTTGCTCAGCGCCCAGGCAGGAGTCCCAGTCACCAGGGCGGGCTTGCTAGCCGACTTCCACCCGTTGACCAGCGGCAGCGTATGCCAGATAAACGCCGGCGTCGTCTGCGGCGCCGCCGCACGGCCAGCAGCCGAAGCGGACCCCGCCGCTGGCGCGGAAACCGCCGCCGGCGCCGCAACGGCCGCCCGCCCTGCGACCGATGCCGCGGCCGCCCCGCCAGCCATCCCGGCGCCGCCGACCGCGAACGCCGCGATAATCGACGCGGAAAGCAAGCGCACTACCCAGCGCGGCATTGATACCAGGCCCATCATGCCTACCCTCTGATCCCAAAAGACGCGTAACGGTCATTCCGTCGCAGGGCACACATTAGAACCAGCCGCCATCCCCCGAGAGGCGAAGCGCGCATCCGTTCCGGTTGATTATTTTTGATCTCTTATGCAGGACGGATGCGTCCAATCCTGTTCAATTCAGTCCCTCGATCGCTGACTCTGCCGCCGATTTTATTGGCGCAGCTTCCTTGCGACCCCGCCCCACAGCGCCGCCGCGGCGAGTGCGTCCGCCTCGGACTCGGGCCGCCACTTCGAGATCTGCACGACGCCAGGCGTGACAAGGTCAAGGCCCGCGAACAGCCCCGTGACCTGTTTCTTGTCGCGGAGCGTCGCGGTGAAATCCGGGTTCAGTTCGGACATCCGCCTGGCGAATTCGAGCATTTCCGGGTAGATGTCCGCTGTGTGATGGCCGGTCGCCAGGTAGCTTCCGCGGGGCACCGCGTCCATGAGCGTCCGGATGATCCCGGCCGGGTCCTGGGCGTCGGAGACGAAGTGCAGCATCGCAAGCAGCATGATCGCGACGGGCCGGCTGAAGTCCAGCGTCTCCGCTGCCTTGGCAAGGATCCCTTCCGGGTCCCTGATATCAGCCTGAATATAGCCGGTTGCTCCCTCGGGGCAACTCGCAAGCAGCGCCCGGGCATGCAGCATCACGATGGGATCGTTGTCTACGTAGACGACGCGGCTCTCCGGCGCGATCCCCTGCGCGACCTCATGCACGTTCTGCGCAGACGGCAGGCCGGAGCCGATGTCCAGGAACTGCCTGATTCCGGCCCCTTCGGTCAGGTAGGGAACGACCCGGGACAAGAAGGCCCGGCACGACTGGGCGGACTCGACCGTTTTCGGAAAGATCTCGATGGCTTCAGCCGCGGCCAGTCGGTCGGCCGCGAAGTTGTCCTTACCGCCCAGCCAGCAATCGTAAACGCGTGCCGGATGCGGGACTTTCGCGTTAATCCCCTGCGAAATGGCCACAGGACCGATGATAAGCGCGACGGCCCACCGACCATACTTAATGGATTGCGCGCGGAGGGTTCAGCCAGTGTCATTGTTCGCTCCACTAGGCTGCGAGGCTGTCATCGTCATGTTGTACAACGATGTACAATTCACCTATGGCAGTGATGACAATCAGCGAAGCTAGGGTGGCGCTGCCGGAAGTGCTGACCCGGGTCGAAGCTGGCGAGGAGATCACGATCACCCGCCATGGCAGCCCGATCGCCGTGGTGGTCAGGCCTGACATTGTCTGGAGCCGGCCCGCAGGTGCGGCACCATCGGACGACACACAGGAACTGGTGACGATCTTGCGGGAACGGGCCAGGCGGAACGGCCGCTCGCTGCAGCAGGAACTACGCGTCATCCTTGCCGCGGCCGAGAACGATCCAGGGAGAGACCCACTGCCGCCGATCCGGCTTACCACGGTGCGCACGGCAGGGACTTCGGTGTGGTCCAGGGAGGAAATCTATGGCGACGAGGGTCGCTGACCTGGCCGCCATTCCCGACAGGGTAATGCTCGACACCAACGTGCTCCTCGCGGCGACCGACGAGGGCAGGCCAGAGCACCACGACGCGCTAACAGTGCTCAACGACTGGGCGGCCGCGAATACCGGCCTATGCGCCAGCGGTCAGGTCCTGCGCGAGTACCTGACTGTGGCGACGCGGCCCGCCGAGAGGAACGGGCTGGGACTGAAGCTGCCGGACGCGCTGGGGAATGTGCGCGCCATCCGCGAGCGGACCACATTGCTCGCCGAGGACGCCAGGGTCGCCGACCGCCTGCTCGGTCTCCTCGCCGACGTCGAATGCCTGGGCAAGCAGGTCCACGGCGCGAACCTGGTCGCGACGATGCTCGTGCACGGCGTGGGCGCGATCGTCACCATGAACCTGGCGGACTTCGCCCGCTTCGAGCGGCACATTAGCCTGATACGGCTTTAGCCATAATCGGCAACGGGCGGTTGTCGACAACCGTCTTCATCACGATGGTCGACGTGATCTGCCGGACCCCGGGCAGGGTGGCCAGCTTCTGGTCGCGCAGCGTCCCGTAGTCCTCCAGGCTCGGGGCGACGACGCGCAGCAGGTAGTCCGGTACGCCGAACAGGCGCTCCGCGTGTCGCACCTCAGGCACCGCGGCGATTCCTTCCTCGAACGCCGCGATCGTGTCGAAGTCACCCCGATCCATCGTCACGTTGGCCAGGACCTCGACGCCGAGGCCGACCGACGCCGGATTTACCACGGCGCGGTACCCGACGATGACTCCGCTGCGCTCAAGCTCGCGAAGCCGACGATGGCAGGGAGCGATGCTCAGCCCCACGCGGTCGCCCAGTTCGGTGACCGTGAGTCGTCCGTCATGCTCTAGCTCAGCAAGGATCTTCCTATCAATCGAGTCCATACAGATATTTCTTTCACAGATATCGGAAAGTGAGCAAGAACAGGTAAAGATATTTTGGCTTGTTGGAAGTAAATTTCGTGACCATGAGCCTCCTGCCCCTCATCGCCGCACTGTTCGCGGTACCGCAGTTCCTACCGCAGTTGGCCCGGCTCAGGCGCACCGGGGACACCGCCGGGGTGTCCTGTGCCTGGGCCGCGCTGACCAGCGTGAACAACGGCGCGTGGACCGCCTACTTCGCCCTGTCCCGACTATGGACCGCGCTTGCGCCGTCTATATCGGCAACGCTTCTCGCCGGGATCCTGGCCGTCTGGCTCGCCCGCCAGGGTGAGCTTCCGCGCCGCGCCGCACTGGGCATTACCGGGTGGGCGGCTCTGCTTGCCCTGGCAGGCGGTGTGTTCGGCCGCGCCGAGCTCGGTACCGCGCTGACTGCGTCGTTCATCGTCCAGGCCGCGCCGTCAGTGGGGAAGGCGTACCGCTCCGAACGTGTGTCATCTGCCATGAGCATGGGACCACCTGCCGAGGGTTATTGCCACGGGGATGGGACCACCCCGGTTGCCAGTTGATGGACCACCCCTGCCAGGATCGCCCGGTTTGCACCGTTCTGCGAGAGATG
>NZ_RPFW01000013.1 GCF_007827045.1 Trebonia kvetii | reverse complement strand
CCGCGTCGCCCGCCCTGCGGCATTCCACGAGCACTGGTCAGACTGGAGACGCCGCCGTCAGGCCGCCGCCCGCAAATCGCATTACGCCCGCCGAATCAGAGATCACGAGGCGCTGTTGTAGTACTAGGTCGATTTGATGGCGAGGTCGGCTCGCTTTGGCTGGATGAGCCGCATCTGGGTCTGATCAGCGATCTCGGTGAGCAGCTCATCGGGAGGCGGTGAGCGCGGCTAGCGGTGACACCCCAGTTGGCATGTCAGTCAGGCCCGTTCCGGCGGTCGGCGGGACTAGAGCCACTGGATGCCTCGGCGGCCGAGGCGATCTGGCCGATCCTGGACCACGGCGAGCGTGCCGACCCCCGCCCAAGGGTGGCACCAGCGCCTTCAACGCAGTCAGCTGCGTGTCGGCCACCTGGTGCGCGGCAGTCGGTCAGTGGGGCGGCCCAGGCGACCTGCTGTTCTCCAAAACCGCCCTCACCGCCTTCTGGAACGGCAAGAGCTGGCGGCTCGTCGCCGCTTGCTAGAGAACTCCTCCCGAACGGGCGCGCGGTTCCCGTACCACGCCAGCGCCGGTCGGCGGGTGGTTCCTGTCACCTGGCCGACGGCGCTGCGCCGCAGCAGCGACGCCAGGCCTGTGGGTGCCGAAAACCTGTACCACCTGGGCATACGCCAATTGGAATGCAGCCGGATCTCGGTTAAGCGTTCGGCGTCGGCCGGGACAGTCTTGGTCCGGCCGGAGGTGGGATGATCTTCGGCTTGTGGGCTTGAAACCGGTCGAGTCGCACAACCTGGCCATTGCCGCCAGCCTGCAGGCCACTTGTGGACACCTTGAGAAGAGCCTGTACGACGACCGTGAATTACCTATGGATGACTGCAGAACGATTATCTGGTAAACGTCTATCGTACGGTTATATGTCCAGAATTACAGGTTCGGAGAATTTGGAGGCCGGTTCGTGGTGATCTCGCAGGATGGCCAGGGAAGTGTTCCGCAGGAGCCCGTCTTGATTCCGGTGCAGGTGGGTGATTGCCGACTCCTGCTGTCGGCCTACGACCTTTCCGGAGAGTTGGCAGATCGCGACACCGAAATCGAAATCGCTTCGTCAGCCTCGGTGCAGCATCGAATGCTGAACGGGATGCTTGACGGGCTGGCTGCGTTCGCGACCGGGATAGTCGACAGGTTCGAGCCGACAAGTGCGTCGAAGGTATCCGTTCAATTCGATTGCAACGTGGCACTTGAGAGCGGGACCCTTGTTGCAGTGGTGGGCAAAGCATCGTGGCAGAGGACGTTCACGGTGACGGTGGAGTGGACCCGGGATCTTGCGGGCGGTTAGAGATCATGGGCGTGTTCCGAGGGTAAATTCGTCACGCGGTAGACATCGTAGACGCTGTCGAGGCCGCGGACTGCCCGGAGCACGTCGCGGATGTGAGCTGGGTCGTCCATTTCGAAGGTGAATCGGCTGACCGCGACTCGATTCCGGGTGGTGGTCACCGAGGCGGACAGGACGTTGATCTGCTTGTCCGTCAGTACTCGGGTGATGTCGCTGAGCAGGCTGGTCCGGTCGAGGGCCTCGACTTGGATCTCGACGAGGAAGACGGAGACGTCGCTCGCGGCCCAGTGCACCGGGACCATACGCTCGCGCTGCGTACCTGACAGGTGTTCCAGGTTGGCGCAGTTGGCACGGTGTACCGAGACGCCGTGGCCCTGGGTGACGAAACCCCTGATCTCGTCACCGGGTACCGGGGTGCAGCACTTGGACAGCCGCACCAAGACGCCAGCCACGCCTTCGACCTCGATGCGCGCCCTGGACATTATCGGGCTGATCTCGGCCGGGTCCTCCCGCCCGCGGGCCATCCCGCTGACCGCGCGGACCAGCTTCTCCACGACGGACTTCGCGCTGATCGTGCCCTCGCCGACCGCCGCGTACAGGCTGGACAGGTCGGAGTAGGGCAACTCGCTCGCGATCTGCCGCAGCGTCTCCGCCGACATCAGGCGCTGCAGCGGCAGACCCTGCTTGCGCATGACCTTGGCGATCTGATCCTTGCCCGCCTCCACGGCAGCCTCGCGGCTTTCATTGGAGAACCACTGCCTGATCTTGTTCCTCGCCCGCGCGCTCTTGACGAAGTTCAGCCAGTCCCGGTTGGGGCCCGCCTCCTGCACTTTCGAGGTGAAGATTTCGACCGTGTCACCGTTGTCGAGCGTCGACTCCAGGGCGACGAGGCGGCCGTTGACCCGGGCTCCGATCGTGCGGTGGCCGACGTCGGTGTGGATCGTGTAGGCGAAGTCGACCGGGGTGGCGCCCTGCGGGAGCGCGATGACCTCGCCGCGCGGGGTGAAGACGTAGACCTCGTCGCCGGCCAGGTCAAAGCGGAGCGAGTCGAGGAACTCGGCCGGGTCCTCGGTCTCCCGCTGCCAGTCGACGAGCTGGTGGAGCCAGGCCATCTCCGCGGCGTCCCGGCTCGCCTTGGCCTTGGCGTCGGTCTCACTGCCGGCCGTCGCGTTGCCGCTGGCGAGCGCCGCGCCGTGCGCGTGCATCTCTTCCTTGTACTTCCAGTGCGCGGCGACGCCGTACTCCGCCCGCTTGTGCATGCCCCAGGTGCGGATCTGCAGCTCGACCGGCTTGCCGCCTGGTCCGATGACCGTGGTGTGCAGCGACTGGTACATGTTGAACTTCGGCATCGCGATGTAGTCCTTGAACCGGCCGGGGACCGGATCCCATCGCGCGTTAATGGTGCCGAGCGCGGCGTAGCAGTCACGGACGGAGTCCACGAGGACGCGGATGCCCACCAGGTCGTAGATGTCGTCGAACCTGATGTTTTGGGTGATCATCTCCTGATAGATCGAGTAGTAGTGTTTCGTCTCGCCGGTGACGGTGCTCTTGATCCGCGCCTCGCGCAGGTCCGCCGAGAGGTTCTCGAGGGCCTCCTGGAGCAGCTGGTCCCTGCGCGGTGACCGCTGGGAGACCAACCTGGCGATCTCGTCGTAGCGCCTGGGGTACAGCGTGGCGAACGCGTGGTCTTCAAGCTCCAACCTGACCGTGTTCATGCCGAGGCGGTGCGCCAGCGGCGCGTAGATCTCCAGCGTCTCGTGCGACTTGCGCTCCTGCTTGTCACGCGGCATGTAGCGGAGTGTCCGCATGTTGTGTAGCCGCGCGGCGAGCTTGATGACGAGGACGCGGATGTCGCGGGACATCGCGACCACCATCTTCCTGACCGTCTCTGCCTCGGCCGACGCGCCGTACTTGACCTTGTCCAGCCTGGTGACGCCATCGACGAGGGCGGCGACGTCCTCGCCGAACTCCGACCGCAGCTCGTTCAGGGTGTAGTCGGTGTCTTCAATGGTGTCGTGCAGCAGGGCGGCGCAGATCGTCTCGGTGTTCATGCCTAGCTCGGCGAGGATCGTCGCGACCGCGAGCGGGTGAGTGATGTACGGATCGCCGCTCTTTCGGGTCTGACCCCGGTGCCAGTACGCGACCACCTCATAGGCTCGCTCCACCTGGTGGATGTCGGCCTTGGGATGATGTGCGCGGATTGTCTTGATCAGCAGTTCGAGTACAGGGTTCACACCGGACCCCCCCTGTACTCCGAGCCTTTCCAGGCGGCGGCGTACTCCGGCGCCGGGCGAGACGGGCTGCGCCGCGGACGCGAGCCCAGGGGCTTCGGGTACCGCCATCAGCCGGCCGCGCGGGTCACCGACCTCCAACAGCGCCTGGGTAGCCCATTTCCGCAAGTCCGGCGGCCAGGTTGAATCGGCCGCTATGTCGGCGATCAGCTCTCGCCCGGTGGCGCCTTTCATCTTCGCGAGGGACAGCATCGCGATCGCCGGGCTTCTTCCTGTGGTCCGTGGCGGGGTGCCTGCTGGAATCTGCTCGCGTGCGCTGGCCAGGGCTTCCAGCGCCCAGACGCGGTAGTCCGGGCTGAACTCCGGTGTGCGGATCACCCGGGCCAGCACCGCGCATCCCCGCGTCTGGCTGTTCATCAGCACGGTCGTCGCGGCGCCCCGCCGGTCTTGCTCAGATTGGTCGGGGTCAGCCGCGAAGTCGGCTAGCCTGTCCAGGCTCCTGCGATGCAGGTCGCCGGGCAGCTCAATGCCGTCAGGCCTTAGCGAGGCCACGAACTGTGCTCCGCCGCACCCGTCGTTATCCAGCACGCGGAGCAGCGCCTCGGGCAGGTCCTGACGTCCGGACCAGCCCGCGACGAGGAATCGAGCATAAGACTGCTGCCAGCGCGCGGAGGAGGCTGTATCGCGCCATGCGGCCTTACGGAAAAGCTCCTGGAAGGTGGCGTTACTGCGATCGGTGTCGGCCAGAACATACCGGGCGGCCTGGTGCTCAGCGATCGTCTGATGGATGAAGATGAAGTCGTCGGCCCGCTCCTGGAGGACGCCGCTGCGACGCAGCAGCTCGCTTAGCAGGTTGCGCCAGTCGGAGTCAAGCAAGATACGCGGTCTAAAGCTCGCTAGCCAATCGCCTACCAGGTCCATGGTCGGCACCGTGTCGCTGGACATCCGGTGCCAGGCCAGCCGTCCGATCACGTCTGGCAGGAGGGCAAGAACCTCGCCGATGCTCTGTGCGTCATGCCCGAACCGGCGAAGGGCTGCGTCGATCTCAAACCGCATCCCGCCGGGCTCCTCGCCATACTGGCGGTCATACAGCAGTTCCTCGAACGCGTCGAAGATCTGGCTGCGGCCAATCGGCAGTGATCCATCCGGGTCAGCGGCGAACAGCCGGCACAGCATGGTCGCCATGAGCGGATTGTGGCCAACCCCAGTCAACTCGCTGCCGTGCACCTGAGCGGTGAACCGCTCTACGGCGGCCGAAAGGTCCTGGAGCCCCAGCTGGATGAACCATCTCTCGGCGAGCTCCTTGAACTGCTCGTCGTCAAAGGACAGGAGCTGAAAGCATCTCGGTAGCCACGCGGGCGGAATCGCGGTCTCGTCGTCAGGCAACGGCCGGGTGGCCACCACGAAGCGGAAAAGGGCAGGACTCTCCTCATGAATCCTCGCCAGCTTCGCTAGGACATCCCGGCGGCGTCTGCCGCTCATCAGCTCATCGAGGCCGTCGACGAGAATCAGCCAGTGGGCTCCCGGAAAAGGCGGCCTCGCGAACATCTCTGCTGGCCAAGTTCGCATTCTCCCAACGACAGGGTCGCCGGAGACACTGAGCGCGATCGCCTCCGGGAACGGCAGGTCGCCTATCAGGTCGGCAGCACGAGTCAGCACGGGAATCGGCACGCTGCCCGACTCAGTCGGTTCCTGACCTTCCCAGCGCCACACCGTCGTGCTAACTGCCATCCGCAGCAGGCTCGACTTACCGGTGCCCGCCCCTCCGATCAGGACGCTGTTGCCCCGCGAATCGAAAACCTCGCTCGCTCGCAGCCGCTCGTCTTCGCGCGGGGATACGTCTGAGCCGGCGTTCTCCCACGCGAACGACTGCACGTAAACCTCGGACAGCGGGCGCAAGGCGACACCAGGAACGATCGTAGAGTACGGGTGGAAGTCAGAGGTCTTCCGCGCGGCGTGCAGGTACGCGCGAACCGGGGACGGAGGGTAGCGCCATCCGCCGGCCAGAAGCTGATCATCGGCCAGCGCAGCCAGCCACTGCTGTTGGCGAGTCTCCGTCCCAAAATGAACGATCTGCACGGCTTCGTCTAGCTTGCGGATGTGCGCGATCGGGAGCATGTGGGCGCTGCCAGTGCGGTCAGCCGTGCAGAGCATCCCCCACACTGCTCCAGTGCGCCGGTTGGCGACGGGACTGCCGCTGTATCCCGGGCCAACCGGGGTCCCGCGTACGCGGCCGAGAGCCAGGGGGGAGTCGTGCTCGCGACGGGAGAAACCTTCAAAGGAAAAGGAAGCGGGCTTGCCGCCCTTATACAACTTGTCCCCGAAGCCGAACGTCCACAGCTGATCGCCCACGAGTATCTCGTCAGAGGCAAGCACGTAATCATGCGCCGGTGCTGAATCGTCGGCGAGCTGTAGCAGTGCAACGTCCAGCCCCTTGTCGTCACGGAAATACCGGCTAGCTGTGGCACGCAGGGTGAAGGCCTGACGACCCGCGATTGCCTGGACTACCCTCCCCTCGGGATTTCCGCTGATCGCGTGAGCGCAGGTCGCCACGATACGGGGGGCGATGAAAAAGCCAGTGGCCTGGCTACGGCCTTCATCACCTGGAATCGTGAGCGCGACGATAGTAGCCTCGAGCAGTTGTTCCCAGCTCGGGGCTTGCCTCGCTCCAGACCGAACTTGCACGCTGACCTCGTGGACGCCGCAGCATTGGCTTCCTGCTAACTAAGAAATACATCATTTCGGCAACGAGGTGGTACGGCGAGAGGCTCTAATAGACCTTCTGAGCTCGAGCGAAACCTTGAATCTTGGCGACCTTGACGCTCCGCACCTACCTGTTGATCTTCTCCACTGCATCAGGGTTGCTACGGGGTGGCGATGTCGTCGGTGTCCGCAAAGTTGATGCTACAGAGGTTGAATAGCCAGCATTTGGGCCTCTACGGCGGCTGAGGTTCCAGGGTCAGTCCGGTCTGGGCCAGGAACCCCTCGATGAGGGCGGGCCGGTACTGGATGCGCTTGAGCCGGTTCTTGACAATCGCGGCGAGCTGGTCCGCGTCGCGGGCGGCGAGGTTGCCCAGGCCGCTCTTCATGTTCGACCAGGCGCCCTCGGCGGCGTTGAGCTCGGGAGCGTAGGCGGGCAGCCGGACCTCGGTCAGCCAGTCCAGGTGAGAGCCGACGAATCTCCCCATCTTGGCGCTGATATGGGTGTTCAAGTAGACCGCGGCCACGGGGGTGTGCCCGCGGCGGGCCCAGGTCCGGGCCTTCGGCGGGCGCAGGTTCTGCCCGGCCTCGTCCTCGAAGCAGATCCACGCCCCGGTCGCCGCCGCTAGCCTCGTACCTTCGCCCACGTCCCGGCCCGCCACGCGGCGATCTTCGCCTCGTCCCGCTCCATGGCCCGGTGCACCGGGACCTGCGGGGTGTACCCGATGCGGTGCAGCAGGTAAGAGCTGCCGCGCAGCGTGTACCGGACATGGAACAGCCGCCCGGTCAGCGTCGTGACCCGGGCCAGGGTCCACCGCTGATCCTCCCTCCAGCCCCAGGCGGCCGGGCCGGCCTCCAGCGCGGCCCGCAGCCGGGCCAGCTGCGCGGCGCCCAGCCGGCACGCCGCCCCGCCCGGGCCCCTGGACGCCAGCGCCGCCTCACCGCCGGCCCGCCAGCGCCGCCGCCACACGTACGCCGAATTCGATGAGACCCGCAGCCGCCGCGCCACCTCCGGCGGCTCGATCCCCTCCGCGAACCACTCCGCGGCCTGCAACCGTACTTCCTCGCGCCTCGCCCGCCCAGCGGCGGACAGGCCACCACCATCCGGATACCTCATAACACCGCAGTAGCCCCGCCAGCAGCCGCCGTCACCACGCCACGCCGGGCAGGCACCGAACGTGATAATCCTGACAATTCAATCCCTGTAACGGCTGTCACCCACAAAGGATCAGCCCGACGCCGCAGTCGATGTGCGTGGACCTCGATCGAATCGCGGTTGCGGTGATAAACCGGCCAGGCCTACAGGGTCGCTCTCTTGGCCATCCGGAACGATCTTTCAAACGGCCACTGCTGATGCCGGTAAAGCGGAATTCGTCTCTGGCGTGATGCCGGGATCTGCGGCGATAGTGAGCGTGGGAGCACTGTTGCAGGCGGCGGCGGTGGCTCGCCGGCTGCGGTCAGCGGCAGCAGGTGAGCGCGATGCGACTGAGCACCGGGGTATCGGTGACTCCGGGTCCTGTGGTCTGGGCAGCCCTGCCGCCGGAACGGCGGGCTGCGGCGGTGGCGCTGCTGGCGATGCTGGCAGCCAGGGCCGCAGCCGGGGCGACGGGAGGCGGTCGCGATGACTTTGGCCAGGTACCGGCCGCAAGGGCAGTTGCAGCAGAAGATCCGCCCTGAGCACCTGAACCGGGCGGCGGTGGTCTACGTCCGGCAATCCAGCAGGCAGCAGGTGCTTGACCACTCGGAGTCGACCCGGCTGCAGTACGGGCTCGCGGAGCGGGCTGTCGCGCTGGGCTGGGCGCGGTCGCAGGTGGTGGTCATCGACGACGACCTGGGGGTGTCGGCGGCGACGCCGGATTCCCGGAAGGGCTTTGCCAGGCTCGTCACTGAGGTCACCATGGGACGTGCGGGCATCGTGCTGGGCATCGAGATGTCGCGGCTGGCGCGGACCGGCCGGGACTGGCACCAGCTGCTGGAGCTGTGCTCCCTGTCGGGCGTGCTGCTCGCCGATCCTGACGGGGTCTACGACCCCGGGGTCTACAACGACAGGCTGCTGCTGGGGCTGAAGGGGACGATGAGCGAGGCGGAGCTGTACCTGATCCGGCAGCGGATGCTGTCGGGCAGGCTCGCCAAGGCCGAGCGGGGCGAGCTGGCGGTCCCGCTTCCGATCGGCTACGTCCGCCGCCCGTCCGGGGAGGCCGCCCTCGACCCCGACGAGCAGGCTCAGCATGTCGTCCGGCTGGTCTTCGGCGCGTTCCGGCGGCTGGGAACGCTCAACGGGGTGCTCCGCTACCTGGTCGGTCAGGGCGTCCAGCTGCCGGTCCGCGTTCACTCGGGGCCGGCGAAGGGAGAGCTCGAGTGGCGGCGCCCGACCCGGGAGACGCTGCAGCTCATGCTGCACAACCCGGTCTACGCCGGGTACTACGCCTACGGCCGCCGCCAGGTCGAGCCGCGCCGGAAGGTGGCGGGCCGGCCCAGCACCGGCCGGGTGGTCATGGACAGCAGCGAGTGGCTCGCGCTGCTGCCGGGCAGGCTGCCGGCCTACATCACCGAGGAGGAGTACGAGGCGAACATCGGCCGGATGGCCGCCAACCGGCAGACCGCGGCGACCCCGGGCGCGCCCCGGGACGGCTCGGCGCTGTTGTCCGGGCTGCTGCGCTGCGGCCGCTGCGGCGGCCACCGCATGACGGTCCGCTACCACGACGGGCCCGGGGCCGCCAGGCCCGCGCACGGCTACACGTGCGCCTTCTACCAGGCCAACTACGGCATCGGCGGGAACTGCCAGCACATCGCCGGTCCCTCGCTCGACGACTGGATCGCGGCGCGGGTCCTGGAGGCGGTGGCCCCGGCCGCGCTGGAAGTCTCCATGGCCGCCGCCGCCCAGGCCGAGGACGAGCGCGCCATGCTGGACAAGCTCTGGCGCCAGCGGCTCGAGCGCGCCCGCCACGCCGCCGACCGTGCCCGCCGCCAGTACCAGCTCGCCGAGCCCGAGAACCGGCTCGTCGCCCGCCAGCTGGAGGCAGACTGGGAAGCCGCCCTCGCCGAGACCGCCCTGCTGGAAGCGGACTACCAGCGGTTCACCGAAGAGCAGCCGGCCACCCTGACCGCCGCCGAGCGCGAAGCGATCCAGGCCCTGGCGCGCGACCTGCCGCTGGTCTGGAACGCGCGGTCGACCACGCAGGCCGACCGCAAGGAGCTGCTGCGCATCGTCATCGAGGACATCACCGCCACGGTCGTCGGAAACAGCGAGCTCGTCGACATCGCCATCACCTGGGCCGGCGGGCACCAGACCACCGGGCAGACCGTGCGCCCAGTCGCCCGCCTGGATCAGCTGTCCTACTACCCGGCGCTCCTGGCCCGCGTCACCGAGCTCGCCGCCGCGGGTCGCGATAACCGGCAGATCGCCGACGCCCTCAACGCCGAAGGGCTCCGGCCGCCCAAGCGCACCAGCCGGTTCAACCACGGGCAGGTCCGCACCCTGATCACCCAGCGCGGCATCCGCCGCCAGCCGAAAGGCCGGCCAGCGGCGCTCGCCAGCCTCGAGCCCGGCCAGTGGTCGGTCCCGGGACTGGCCGCCGAGCTGCGCATGCCCACCGCCACCATCTACAACTGGATCTACCGCGGCTGGATCACCGCCCGCCACGCACCCGGAACCAGGAACTGGATCATCACCGCCGACGACGAGCAGATGCGGCAGCTACGCGAGCGCAGGGCACGCCCGCCAGGCTTCTACGCCCGCGCCCGCTGGGCGTCGCCCGCACACGAACCCGACGACACAGGAGAAGAGCCGTGAGAAAGCACCACGACTTGACCGGTGCCAGCGGTGGCCTATCTCGATGTTCCACAGCTCCTGGTAGCTGTCGATCACGAAGTCCGCGGTGACCGGCGTCCCGTCCGGGCAGGCGGCCAGCTTCGTGACGTAGCCCTTCAGCCCGGCCAGGTCCCGGGCCTTGGCTTCGAGCTCGCGGTTGATGGTCTTGGCGGCGCCCTCGAGCATGATGAACCGGTTGCGCTTCACCACGGCCAGCCCGGCGACTGCCTTGGCCGACTTGGCGACCTGCTCGTCGATCCCGCGCAGCGTCCTGCGGGCCCGGTCGGCGCGGAACTGATAGTAGATGTGGAGGCACGATATGAACGTGGCGAGTGACGCGTAACAGGTACCGAGCATGAGGGTGACTAGTGCCCATGGCATTCTTCCTCTGCTTGCGCGCGGTAGCGATGTGCTCCCATTACTGAGCGCGTTACTCGAGTTCCAGCTCCCGGTCGGGCGTCCTGTCGACGGGGGCGGCTATTTCGAAGCGCTCGAGTGCTGGTGCGGCGTCGTGGTCGATGGCTGTGCGGTAGGCGTGTTCGATGGCTCGCAGGCGGGTGGTGATTCGTGTTTCGCGGGCGGCGATGACCTGGCGGTTGAGTCTGCCGTAGGAGTTCTCGGGGAGGCTCTGACTGTACTGCTGGACTTCGCGCACGTGGGCTTCGCGGTCGGTGGCGCTGATGCTGATGGCGTGGATGGCCATGCTGGCGGTGGAGTCGTCGAGGATGAGGGTGACTATTCCGGTGGCGGGGTCGTGGCGGGCCAGGGTGACGGGCTGCGGGCCTGCGGCCTCCGGTGAGGCCTGTTCGGGCTGGATACGGCCGTGGGTGACGCGGTCGTGGAGTTCGGTGAGCAGGGAGTCGGCGTAGTCGACCTGATCGCAGAGTCCGGCGAAGTCGGTGCCGATGGGGCCGAGGTCGGTCCCCCGGGCGACGGCGTACTGCAGGAGCCGGGCGGACTGCGGCTGGTGCGGGTGGCCCGGGTAGCGGGCGTAGTAGCGCAGCTCCTTCTTCAGCGACGCGGTGATGGCGCCGTCCCGGGCGAACCGGATCAGGCCGCGCATGAAGTCTGGTTGCTGGGAGCGGGACAGCAGCCACAGCGACCTCCGGCGGGCGGTGACGTGATCCACGACGCCACCGCGGCGGTCCGCGGCCGCGATCCCGCTGCTGATCAGCCGCTCGTACAGGGCCATGTCCCGGAACGGCCTGCCGCCGGGGCTGATCCGCCGGGGCGCCGGCTGCTGTCCTGGGTCGTGTGCGCGCACCGGCGGTCAGCTCCTGGTGCGCCGGGCCGGGGCTGGGTGCTGCTCCGGGGGTGGGGTGATGTTGAGGAACTGCTCGACCCGCACCACCGAAATCGTCTACCGCCGCGAACTGCGGTCCGTCATCACCACCGGCGCCGAAATCATGGACCAGCTCTTCACACAAACCCAGTCCCCGCCCCAGCCCGACAACCGCCCAGGAACCGCACAACCAGGCCGCCGAACCCCGGCGACCTGACCGGAGCCCGCTCCCCCGGCCCAGCAGCCGATGACCATCCCTGCCGAGCTCGCGTCCATCCTCCCTGCCGACTCTGTGTGCGCAGTTAGAATCCGCTGAGACTGCTGGCTGCCGCTGCCGAGCCGCCAAAATTATGTGCGCCTAAGGCGGGTTATGTGGGTTGATCCCGGCGTGCCGGCTTGATCATGAGGCGGCCCCTGCGGAAGACAAGTGATTGTCTAAGATCTGCGTGCCCCGCCTGGCCGACCGGTCGATGACGCTGGAACTGGCCCCCGACGCTCGCGCGTTCATCGCTCACCGGGGCTTCGACCCTGTGTACCGGGGCACGCCCGCTGCGCCGGTTCATCGCCCGCGAAGTCGAGACCCCCGTCGCCCGCGCACTGGTCGCCGGCGACGTGCACGACGGCGCGGTGATCAACGTCGGTCTGGCTAACGGTGAGCTATCCATTGGCTACGACAACCCCGCCTGACGGACCGCCGCCACCGGCTGCCGGAGTGGGGAAAGGCCCCTGACTTGCGCAGCGAGGGACCGGATCATCCCATCGGGGCGATGCGACGGTCAGTTCCATCGCGGTGCAATGAAACGGTCATGGAGGAGAACAGCGGGGAGGCCGCTTCCCGGCACCTCGCTGGTGGGCAGGAGTAAGGCGTCACCGTCTTCAAGACCTTCCTGCCCAAGGGGCCCGAAAAGCAAATGCAAGGCGCGCTGCATGGCGAGCAGCCGAACTAGGCAACACCAAGAGGGTGAGCAGGGTGGTCACGTACAGGAACATCTATGCGGCAGTGCTTGAGGAGTTGGTCACCGACCCGCTCGTCGACGCGGACGACATCGAGGTCGAGGTCGTTTCTGGCGCCGTATCGCTGACCGGCACGGTACCGAGCCAGCCCCAATGCGCCGCGGCGACCGCGGCGGTATGGCGGGTCGCTGGCGTGACCGCGGTGGACAATCTGCTGGCTGTGGCACTGCCGTCTGGGCCGCCCGCAGGTGGCTAGCCTCTCGCTCGTTGCCGACGCGAGGGAGCACCAGAGCCACAGGCGATCTGATCGGAGGCGGGACATGACAATCCTGAAGGCGCCAGCAGGCACGCTGGCCGATGGTGTGGTCGGGCTCCGGCTGCCTTCACCGGACGCCGGCGATGTTGCGACGATAAACCAGTATGTCGCGGATGAGCAGCTCGACGGCGGGTGGCTCCCGGATGTCCCGCTGGTGACTGGAGAGCGGCTGGTCAAGGACTGGCTGGATTGCTGGAACGGCCGTACCCGTAATGGCGCCACCTTCACTTTCGTGGTGACCGTCCCCGACGAACCGCGATTCATCGGCGTCGTAGGCGTCACCGAAGGTGACGACGGAGCCTTCAAGATGTCTTACGGAACTGCGCCCGGCTGGCGGAGACGAGGACTGGCTGGCCGCGCAACCCGGCTGGCTGCGCAGTGGGTGGCCAGGCAGCCCGGTGTTCGCACTGTAGAAGTGCTGATCAACCAAGGTGACAGGGCCAGCGAACGAGTGGCGGTGAATGCTGGCTTCGTCCTGGCCGACACGATGCCCCAGTCCGATCCTGTGACCGGGGGGACCGTTCAACTTCAACTGCGATACATCATGGACCGGCCCGCAGCGGCCAGATCTTCGTGAGTGAGAGAGCTATCAAAGCAGCTATCACTCCGGCAGCCCCGTCCTTCTGACGGCCATGGTCAGAGCTTATAGCCGATGTCGCGCAGGAGCTGGTGCCGTTCGGCCGCGTCCGCCTCGGTTTCGATCCCGACGGGCGGTGATCCGTCAATCACTCCCGCGATCCCGCGCCCGCGCTCGGTGACCGCGATCAGGACGCCGACATCGTTGGCGGTCGCGCAGTAGACGCCGCAGACTTCCGGCACAGCTTTGACCTGGTTCAGCACGTTGATCGGGAAACCGTCCCTCAGCAAGACGATAAACGCGTGCCCGGCGCCTATTGCCAGCGCGTTCCGCGCCGCCAGCTCGGCGAGTTCCGGGTCGTTGCCGGACCGGCGGACGAGCCTGGCCGCCGAGGCTTCGCAAAACCCCAGGCCGAAACGCAAGTGCGGGCTCGCCCCTACGAGGGTTTCATGCAGGTCCTCCACGGTCTTGATGAAGTGAGCCTGCCCGATGATCACATTCATGCCGTCGGGCTTGTCGATAGTGACGACCTCGAAAGACACCATGCTGAGCCGCCTTCCTCAACCAGTGCATCCGCTCAGGTGTGAAGGGAACCTTCGAAGAACTGCCTGTTGTCAAGTACACCACCGACGCGTCGCTACAGGGTCAGTATTGGACCGTCGCCGACAGCCTGTAGTTGCGGACGACAAGCCGCCCGGTGGCGGTACTCTCCGCTAGCGATCACTGACGGTGGCGATAATGCTGGCCCGCGGCGCGCCCGTAGCCGCCGCTATGCGCGTTGGCGAGGCTTCGACTTCGGGCGCCACGGCGACGCCAGATTGGATGATCTGGGCCAGGCTCATGCGCGGCGACCCGTTATGGGCGTCGGATTTGCGCCGGGACGCATCGGCTTCCGCGCCGGACGGCCAAATCTGCGTCTGGTCCTTGCTTTCTCGCCAGTCAGTGCCCGGCTGACGCAGGGCCAGGCGGGCGGCGCCGACGTGGTGAAGGCCCTCGTCCTTGGTGCACGCCCGTCCTGATCGCCCGGCCCTATGCCTTCGGGCCTTGCGCTAGACGGGCAGGACGCTGTTGGGCACCGTGCTGGCGATGAGGACCGCAGCCCGCTGGCGTGGCATCGCCAGGAGGTAAAGGTACTGCCGGACTAGATCCGGCGGCTCATCGCCCCGTTCCTGGCCCTGCTCATCAAGGTGAGTAAAGCCACGGTTGCCTGAGGTCGAGGAATTCGGGCTCGCCGATGCTGAGCTTGTTTATCTCCTCCATCTGTGCCTGCAGCTTGGGCGGCGGCTCTGTGTGCTCGCCTTCGCGGGCGGCCTGCTCCGAGGTGAAGTACATGGCCATGGTGTAGCCGCCGTCCTCGTGTCCGACCGCCACGCTGCCGAGGACGTCAGGCCGGAACGCGGCCCACTCGTCTGGGTTCTGCGCCATGAGGTCCCGGGCGCGTTCCGGATCGCTGCCCCGGCCCTGCATCACCTGCACGAAGCCTGCTGCGTCTGGATCGCCGTTAAGATCGACGGTGACATCGCTGCTGTCACAGAACGTAACCTCACCCGTGAATAGCTTGGCGGTCTCCATCCACCACTGGTGCTGCTCGGGCCGGTCACTATTGCGCCGGGCAGCCTGCTGCGAGTCGAAGCGGGCCAGCCCCACGAACTGGCCGTCGCTGGTCACCCCCGCGGTCGATCCAAGCCAGCCCTCCGCGCCGATCGCCAGCTGCTCCTCCCACAGATCCAGCGCATCGCGCACCTGCCCCGGGTCACTCACTTGGCCCCGGATCACTTGAACAAACATCGCGAGCCTCCCCCCTTTGGGCACTCGTTCTGGCGTTCTGGCCGTTCAAGGCTCTTGCTCAACAGTAAGACCGCCAGCTGTCAGCCTCGAGACTGGCCTGCCGCGACGAGCAGACTGACCCAGGCTGGTGACCAGCGGCGCCACCCCGGCCTCCTCCAGCACCCGCAGGCTGTCGAGCTTGCTGGTCGGCTCGATGATCCGCGCCAGCACCAGCTGCCCGAACACCCCATCCCCGGCCGCCGCCCAGCTAGGCCCAGGACCCGGTAGCCGCGATCGAGGGCCGTCCAGCAGGTGCCCCAACCGCGAGGACGTGATCGGCAGCGGCCAGTGGTGCGGCATGCCTAGCCGGACGCCGCAGCAATGCCCGGCAAGGAGGTCGACAGTGACGGAAGTCGGCAGGGCAGGCCCGGCCCCGGGCACTGGGGAGGCCGTTCGCCGGCTCGCCTTCTGTGACGGAGGCCAGGCCGGGCCGCGCGCGAGATCCGCCTTAGGCGCGCCTCGGGAGTACTCGATGCTCCGTCAGTTGGCGCGTACAGAACAATCTGTTCTGGACATGGCCGTTGGAGCCACCAATGGCACGGTTTTGCAGGCCGGCCAGGAACGGGCCCTGACCTGTACCGGAGCCACTGACGACCCCTTGCTCCGACATGCAGCGGGCACGCTGTCTCGTTCAGCGGATGAGCAGTGCGAGTACGGCGATCAGTTCCAAGGTGGCCAAGATCAGCAGCGGCGGCCAGGGGCTGACGTGCCAGCGGCCAAGGGATGCGACCAGACCGGACGGCGCCTCTGCGACTCCCGGGGAAAGGTCTGCCTGTGTACCGCGCATGCGCGCTGCGACCCGGCGAAGGTAGGGGTAGCCGGTGAGCAATCCGGCCAGTGAGCCGCCGTACATCAGGCAGCCGACTGTTGTCCCGTCACGCAGCCGGAACGTGAGGCCGCCTGCCACCTGGATGTCCTGGAGTGCGGGCCAGGGGATGGTGTTCCGGACGAGCAGGTTGTCGACCACCACGCCAGCGGCGTCCATACGGACGGCCGAGTGCCAGCCGATGAGCCAGAAGAACCAGGCGAAAAGGGAGAAGATCACCGCCCCGAACGGGTCACTTCCGTTCGGGTAGGTCAGCGCGATGCCCGCGAAGCCCCCGGCTGGTCCGGCCACGCCGAGGACGGCGATGGCGACGAACCAGGGCTTGCGGTACGCCACTGTCTTCCGGGCCATCAGCGACCTCCATCGACTGCAAGCGCGAAGGTACCGCTACAGACCACCTGATCTCAAGGGACCCTTGCCGGAAGAGGTCCCAGCGGACGAAAAACGCGGGCCGCGCCGAACCGGACGATCTGCACGCACCCATACGCAATGAATTACGGGAGAATCCTGCGCTCGTATTCGGCTGGGAGACTGTGCTGGTACTGCTTTGACATACCGACGCTGCGACTGGCCGACCCCCACTACGCCGCGGGACACCACCGGTTCGGTTACTTCAGCAAGACCGGCCTGAGCTGGAAAACCAAGCTCGAGATCAGGGTCGACGCGAGGGCGGCAAGCTTCCTCGCGGACGCCGCAAGCGGCTCGCTCCCGTCGGTGTCCTGGATCGACCCGGCCTTTACCAGCTTCAACCCGCTCGGCTTCCGCCCGAACGATGACCACGCGCCCGCCGACATCGTAGACGGCCACGACCTCGTCCTGGCCGTCTACGACGCCCTGGCCGCAAGCCCCGCCTGGGAGCGCTCCCTCCTGGTCCTCGTCTACGAAGAGCGCGGCGGCTTCTATGATCACGTCCCGCCGCCCCGGGCACCGGACGACGACCCGGAGATGTTCGGCCGCTACGGCGTCCGGGTACCGGCGATCGTGGTGTCGCCCTGGGTGGAGCCGCGGTCGGTCTCTCAGAGCTCCTGACCCGCACCGCGCCACGGCCGGCGCCGCGGCGGGACTCGCTGGTCATGGACGCCGCAGCCCGGACGGCTCAACGAGCGAACGGCGACACCGGCGCAATGGATCAGCCGGGCGCGGGGGAACATGCGCAAACCGGCCTGCAGCAGGGCTTCCTCGCGGCGGCTCACGAGCTGGCCCGCCGGGGACACCCGGCAGGCACGCCCTAACGCGCGAACTCCGGCCGTCCGCGCATCGAGCGACAGCGAGGCCCGCTGGCGGCAATGCCGCAGGGCTCCGTTTACGACGACGGTCAGGCACGGGCACCAGGCTCACGCTTGCCTCAGCGGCAGGCGCGTTGCCCGCATGACGCAGGTCATACGCTAACTGGCGGCAGGGGAAGCGGAAGCAGAAGAACGAGAGCTAGTCAGTACGATGACGATGTAGCTGGTGCCGCTGTGGGAGACCACGGTAACAGAGCCCGTGTAGGGTGCGGTGATCTTCGCCGATCCGAGGTAGTGCGTCTCGGCACCCGCCGATTTCTGGTCCGAGGTGGTGAGCTTCGAGCTGGCCTGGTAAAACGCGAACGCGTCCGGGGCCGACTCCGAGGTGGTGTACGCGCCGACGAGCGCCGTCGAACTTGAGCCACCCAGAGAACCCGAACCGGCAACCTTGGCCCCCGCGGGGACAGGGAACTGACTGGGCCAGTTCGGGGGCAGCTGGCCGTCAAGGGAAAGGGATACCTGGCCATTTGGAGTAGCGACCTGGAAGTTCTGGGCCGTGCTGGCCGGGGTTGAGCTAGCTGTAGCCGGGGCCGGACTAGCCGTAGAGGAGCTGCTGCTGGAACAACCCGCAGCGGCCACAAGGCAGCCAAGCAGAAGGCCGACCGCCAGTCGTGACTTCATATGATCTCCTTGCTTTGACATTCCGCGACCCTGAGTGCAGGGGAAACCACGCTGCTGTGCGGCCTGATCCGGGCCGCGCTCCCCGCCATGAGGCCGGGCTGGTCCGGGTGCTGGCGGCTGATCCGGAGCTGATGGAACTGCCCTAGGCGCGTCAACTATTCGACCGGTACGGCCAGCACGCCGCTTACCTGCTATCCGTAACGTGCCCAGTCCGCCGCCCGTAACGCGTCCAGCACAGCGATCGGGCCGATCCGGCGCTGGCGTGCCGCAGGCGCGCCCTTGGAACCATGGAGAAAGCGTCCTGTGAGGTTTCCCGACACGCCGAACTGGACAATCTGTACGCGTATGTACGGCCACAGACAGTCGTTCATCTTGCGCGCCGATTCGGCGTTATGTGCGGACTGCGGTGCGACATCGGCAACTCTCTGATCGTCCTTGTGAAGGCCGTACGAAGAGTGCTGTGCATTCGAGCGGTCAGCGCCCCTGGGTTCCGCCCGGCGCGTTTCCACTGGTCAAAGGCTGTGTGTGGTCAAGGGCGGTGTCGAAACGCCGACCGTCTGCTTTTCAGGCGCATCCGGTCCGTCTCTGGTCATCGCCGAATGTGGCCTGGTATGCCGTTTAGCTGCGATAATCGTCGCTGGTGATAGGCCCAGTGTGGCCCGTTTCCTGCCTACGTTGGCTCCCGACTCCAAACGACCCAGCTTGGATATGGTAAGAAAGTTGTAACCGACCGGTTAGCATTGCCGCGCTGCTTACATGTGCACTAAGCTGCGGCTTAAATGTGCACTGATACCGCGTCCGCCGCGAGGCAAGGAACCAACAGCCGCCGGACACGGCGATTGCAAGCTGGTGATCCTGCTAGCAGCTGATGATCCTGGTAGCAGGAGGTATCTACGAATCAAAGGTCATAACGGTGCCGTACAGCCCGTGAGGAAGGCGGCTTCGAATGAAAGACCTTCGACTGCCGCGGCACCGTCAGCTCTTGAGCGCTTCCTGCAGCTCGCTGCTGATTTCGTCGGTCGTGGCGTCCACAGAGCGCTTCACGACTTTGGCGGCACCGGTAATCGCCCGGTCGAGTCCCTTTTCGATGGTCGGCTCGCCGGCCACGATGAGCCCTGCCTGGTTAGCAGTGAGTACGCCAGCCGCCTCTTTGAGCTCCTTGCGAGGCAGCGTCCCGCCCCCGAACATCTCAGGGATGGCACGCATGCGCGAGCGGTCCATCCGCTTGACGATGTGGGGTTTGCCGTCCTGCTGATCGATCACGGCAGCGTCGTACTTGCCGATCATCTCGTCCTTGTGCAGCTGCTCGACGGCAACCATGTCTGCCAGTGCGGCATCGACAGTGTCATACGCCGCGGCGTAAAGAAGCATCTGGTTGTTGTCGGCCATGGAATCTCCCCGGTCGGGTTGTCCGATGAACGAGCGCGTCCATCACCACGTAAGGCCTACCCACAGGCACGTTAGGCTTACCCCCAGGCAGGGCGGGCATGCATCACCCGCCGCGCCGTTTCACCTAGGTGAAATCCGCTAGGGCGATGCAGCCAGGAGCTCGAACCACGCCCGGCACGTGCCCGTCAGAAGGGTCACGCACGGTCATTCAGGGCAACCGGCAGTGTGCAGGCGCAGGTCCTTCGGTCGCGGCCACCACCTTCGCAAGCAGGGTCCTGACTGCTGACAACCCACAGCCAGCTACCGGCGTAGGGCGACGAGCCTGGAACATCGGCCCAGCCGAAAGCCACTGATAATGAGGATCCCTGTAAGCGGGCACGAGAGCTCCCCATCCCTCAGGGGATTGGCTCTGATGCTAGACCAGGGGCTGGGCGAGCTGCTGGAACCAGGACTAGCCGACGGCCACCCCGCAGGGATGGTCTTGATGCTTGCGGCGGCCGGCGCATACCGGGCGAGCGGCACGGGATAGAGCGCATTAGCACAGGACATCCCTGGACATCTGCGATCTCAGACGGCGGTGGCCGGGACAGGGGGGTGCGCCGCGGCAGCGTTTCCATTGGCGGCCGCTGCCGCAGGGGCAAGGGGCAGAGGTCGTGGCGGCCGCGCCGGGAGTCCTGTGCCGCGTAGGCCGCCATCAGGTCGGCGGGTGCCCGGCCGGCGCGCAGCAGGCGGCCATGGCGTCCATCGGCTGGGCGACGTGACGGAAGAACTGCTTGTAGCCGGGGCACAGGTAGTGCTGGCCGGGCTCCCCGTAGGGGGAGACAGCGAACCGGTCTTGGGGCAGCCGCCGTTGCAGGCGAACCGGACGTCGCAGTTCCGGCAGTACCGGGTCAGGGTGTCGCGCTTGTCGCGGCCGAACTGCCGCTGCCGGGGCAAGACGATCAGCTCCAGCATGTGCTTGTCCTTGATGTTGCCCGGCAGGTAGCCCGGCTCGACCTAATGGTCGCAGGAGTACAGGTCACCGGTGTGCTCCAGACCGCCCTGGCTGCCGCAGGTCTCGGCGTGCACGCACATCCCGCCGCCCGCGCCATACCGGTTGGCCAGTGCCGTACGAACATCTGCACGTACACGGCACCAATGTCGCGTCGCACCCATTCCTGGAACACGTCGATCAGGAACCGGCCGTACTGGATGAACGTCGCGCCCAACTCCGGCCCGCGGATCGGGTGCGGTGCCTGGGCCCGGCATAGTGGCCGTCGTGGTCTGGGAGGCCTGGCGTACGGTTGTGCGCCGATGCCGCTGTCGTCTCGGCCGATCTGCGGGCGGGCTGCCGGCCTCCCTGTCGTGCGGCACGGGGCGGCTGGGGCGGTGGGGCGCGGGACCGGTTATACGCCCAACGCCGCGGTCAACTGGCTGGCTGGACGTGACCGCGGCAGGCTGGTCCTGGTGCGGGACCTACCAGACCGATCGCTGGTGCATCGAGCCGCCGCGGGCGATCAGGTAGACCAGCACGCCGATGAGCGGGATGAACAGCACGAACAGGAACCACAGGGCCTTGGCCAAGCCGGACAGGTCAGGGCTGCGGAAGATGTCGATGAACACCGTGATCAGGACCCAGAACCAGATCACCCACAGGAAGACCTCGACAATCGTCCAGAAAATGTTCAAGAGCGGATAAGAAGATGATGCAGCCGCGAGTACCATCCGTGCTCCTTTCACCAGGGGAGTTGCCGTTAGTCGTAGGAATGAAGACATCCAGGTCCAGGTCGTAGCTGTCCCTGCTACCGGGGTTGCCGGGATCGGCCCCGGTAGTAGGGACCGTGCCCACTGCCGCTCGCTGACACACGGTCCCCACGGATACCAGCCGCTGGCCGTGGCGGTCCGGCGCCACCACCCTTGCTGACCATCCACCCCGCCGAGCTCCGGGCCACGAGCGCTCCCCGGACACTCAAAGACCTGGCACTGCTTCTCGTGCGCTCCTGCTTGGCCAGCGTGAGGCGCCGATGGCGAAAGGGACATCACCCGGGAAGGATGATCTCTGCTCGCGGCCGGCGGGAATCATCATGGAGTGTCCGCAGGGCCCGGGCAGCGCCTGGCTGGCCTGACGCAAACGCAGGCATGCGGGGGCAGCGCCCGGGTTGGCCGCCGGCCAGCGTCAGGAGCGTATGACGATGACGGCTGAACCGCCGCAGAGCCCGGTAACCGCCGCAGTCCGCAGCCTCGAGGTGCGGTGGATCTTCCCAGGCCAACTGCAGGCCGGGGTGGCTCGATGGTTCGGGCGGTTCCCCGCCAGAATGGAATCACGCGAGGACACCTACCTGGTGGATCCGTCGTTGCCCGGGCTGTCGGTGAAGATCCGCAGGGGCAGGGCATTGGAGGTGAAGGCCTACCTAGGGAGCCCGGGAGTCCTTCAGGTGGCGGGCCGCGCCCGCGGGCTCATGGAAGGCTGGCAGAAGTGGTCCTTTCCCTTCGGCCTTCCCAGCCAAGACGGAGGCGACCAGGCCGGCTGGAGGAAGGTACGCAAAAGGCGGCGCATCATCCGGTTCTCATCGGCCAGCCGGCAGATCGTGGCGGCCGCCGCGAGGCTGGGCCAGAAGCCGGAGTGCGAGGTGGAACTCACTGAGGTCCGCACGTGCGGCCAGGACTGGTGGACGCTGGGGTTCGAGGCGACCGGCCCCGCCGATCTGCTGCGCAGCGAAATCGAGGCCGCCGCCACGCTGGTGTTCGCCCAGGCCCTGCCCGGTCGCACGGAACCCGGCCTGGATGAATCCCGGTCTTATGCGGGATGGCTAGGCCAGCGGTAGGCGCCGGCCCCCGTTCTGATCGTCAGGCCGCGCCAGCCCAAGGCGAAACGCTACTGGCGGCATGACCGCAGCCGGACATAACAAGGCTGTCGGGCCGGCGCTTGGAGTGCTTGGCCCAGTCATGAACCGTCGAGCTGGCGGGGCCGGCAATCCCCCCTGCGCTGCGCGCTGGCCGCCGGTGCTGTCTGTGTTCGCGCTGGTGTGACAGGGTACGGAGAAGGCTGCGGCCAAGGCGGAGCAACGGGCTGGCTGACGCACACCGACGGGCTGTACTTCACCGTCACCGTGCTGTCGACGGTCGGGTTCGGCGACATCACGGCCAAGATCCAGGCGGCGCGGCTCGTGGTCACCGGGCAGATGATTGCCGATCTCGTCATCTTCGCGCTCGCGGTCAAGGTCATCGTGGGCGCGGTCAGCCGTGGCCGGCAGCAGGGAGACGCCAGCAGCGGACAGCCTGCGCGGGAAACCCGCCGCTAGCCGCGACAAGGCCGCAGGCGCTCCGTGGTCGCGGTGCGCGCGACCCCTCAGCTACGTCGGTCCGGTACGTCTCTACGTCACTCAAAGTCAGGGCTGACCACGGCGCTGTACTCGCTAGCGACCGCGCAGGTTCACGATGTGCCACGTCTTGCCATCGCCTTCGACCCGCGCCAATCGGCACATGCGCCGCCGGCCACCTGCCAGCATACGTGTGAGTCGCCTGTAGTAGAGAAGTGCCTGGCATGCCTGGTTGTTCCACGCCTGGCGCCAAAGGCTGCCGTCACGTCGCCTAGGTGCCTCAACGCTAGGTACCTCACTGCTAAGGTGCTCTACCGCTTAGGTGCCTAAGTACCTGGTACACGGGTGCACCACCAGCCGAGCCCGCGATCTCCCGGCTTTCACCGCTTGCATTCTATAGCGCATTTCATGGATGTCACCAACTGCTGGCAGCCAAGCTTCGAGAGCGGCTTGTGTCACCGCGGCCGCAGGAATGGACGGTGCCTGTGTTCTGCCGCCACTGTTAAATCGAATTCATACAAGGCACCGTGCCTTGATTACGGGAGCCTCTAATTATGAGACGGAACCTTTTCCCTGCTTAGAGTTCATTACTTCCGTCGAAATAGAAGTTTCGCGATTTATCTCTGGCCGCGTCCGCCGCAACACGCATGAAACCAGAGGAATCACCAGTAGAAATCCTGTGCGTAACGACGCAGATGTAGTACCATTACTTGATAGTACTAGGACGTGACGGAATCAGGGCACTTCGGAGCAGGTGTCTCCTTGGCTTGCAAGATCTTCCTCGACCTAACGCCGCTCAGCTTCAGCTATGGTGAGCTGGCTCGTTTTCGGGAGTACGGCTGGTCATGTCGGCCGGGTCGAAGAGGCATATTCTGTCGCGGCCCTGGCTCTTGGCACGATATAGAGCCAGGTCGGCAGCGTCCAGCAGTTCATTGAGGTCGCGACCGTGATCGCCGAGGATGGAGACGCCCACGGATATTGTGACGCCGACCATCTTTTCGTGGGAGAACACGCGAACTACTCCGACGCCACAGCGAATTCGGTCTGCGACGCGGCAGGCCTCTTCTGCCGTGGTTCCGACGAGAAGGATCGCGAATTCCTCACCGCCGAACCTACCGACGAAATCGGACTCGCGGACCTGCTGGCGCATCTCGGCCGCCAGCGAACGGAGCATGGCGTCGCCGGTGAGATGGCCGTGCGTGTCGTTGACGTTCTTGAAATGGTCGACGTCGGCCAGGAGTATGGCGAGTGGCTCGCCGCGGCGCAGTGCGCGCCCGATCGCCCGGTCGGCCTCGCCCTGCCATGCGCCGGCGTTCAGTACCCCGGTCTTGGCATCGGTGCGCGCCTGCACCTTGAGTTGCGAGTGCAGCAGGCTGCGCTGCAGGAGCAGGACCGGCGGCAGTGTCACCAGGAGCAGCACCGCGCTGAGCGCACTGGCGACGGTGACCAGGATGCCCAAGCAGGTCTCGGTCAGGTCGAGGAGCATCCGCTCGCGGTCCCAGAGCATGTCGGCGAGCCTGGCGTCTGACTCGACCAGCCACGCGGCGATTGCGACCAGGCAAGCGTTGATCACGGCGAAGGCGACGGCGCAACCGACCGCCACTACCGCCGGGTGCGGGCGCAGCAGCCAGGCGTTCGGGCCAGGGTAGCTCAACCACAGCGCGACCTGCCCTGGTGGGGTGACCGGGGTCAGCGCGTGGAACAGCACGGATGCACAGGCGCCCGCCAGTCCGAGCGCCGCAGTGCTGAACGCTCGCCGGTACACCGAGCCATGGCGCACCCGAACGTAGATAAACAGGCCGAGCAGAGCCGGCGCAACCAGCGCGTACAGCGGCGGCAGCAGCAGTGCGACCGGCAGCCACCAGGCGGAGAGCAGGTCCCGCCACACGCCGATCGGCTGGCCTAGACGGCGCGTCGCCTCCGCGCAGATCGCACCGCAAGCCATCAGCGCGCCGAACAGCGCCAGGTCACCACTGGTCAGCGGGGTGCGTGAAGCCTCCCAGCCCATGAATCCCAGGTACCCGGCCAGCATGCCGGTGACATAACCGATAAGCGGAAGCGGTTCGTCGAACAGCGGGATCTTCCATGGGCGCCAAGAGGAGCCACCGCACACCTCCTGGCGTTCTCTAGCCGCATCCTGGACTGCTGACATGCCCGTCGCCCGTTGCCTTCCTTGACTTCCCCCGACGTCCGGCTGGCCTAGCCATCTGCAAGTCACTGTAGGTAACATGGTAAATGCAAACTGTTTCTGGCGCACGTTATTCTCAGGTTGCTTCTCGAGCATCAGATGCCGCGGCGTCAAATTATCACCACTATGAGTAACTGATATCGGCACCGCGGCATCCGACGAAGGCATTTCGGCAGGTCAATGGCTGGCCGTCGGTTAGAACGGCACCGCCTCGGGCTCGGCCAGCCCCGCGAGCGAGTCCGGCAGACCCGCCTCGGACGCCGCCAGGCCGGCCTCGAGGTCACCGAGAGCGCCGTCGCCGCCGGGCGTGTCGAACGCATCAGCAGCCTCAGATGCCTCAAACGCCTCGGCCGTATCGGACGTTTCCTGCCGGGCCAGCTCGCCGCCGTCGCCGCCGCCGTTGTCGCGTGACTGCTGACGGACGCCCCGCAGGAAATGAGACCAGCCGTAGGCCAGGTCATGCCCGAGCGAATCCGCTTCGATCTCAAGCGACGTCCTGGTCTGCTGCTGGCTGTCGATCCAGGTGTTCGTATAGAACCGGCCCCTGATGATTACCGTGTCGCCCTTGTGCAGCGAACTCGCCGCGTTAATGGCGAGCCGTCGCCAGCACTTGACGGTGTAGTACGACGCGGGCGCTTCCTGCCACTCCCCCGTCTCGCGGTTCAGTCGCCGCGGGGTGGAGCCCACCCTGATCTCGGTGACGGGGATCGCCTCGGCCGTCCTCTGGAAGAGCCTCGGTTCCTGCGTCAGGTAGCCCCGCAGCGTGATCTGGTTGTCCTGGCTCATTGCGGCCAGCCCCTTCCTCTTGCGTTCAGTCGCTCTCTCGCGCGCCCGGCGGCCCCTGCCCGCCGGGCGCACTTCCACGTTGCCTGGCGGGTGCGGCGCGGCGCCCCGGGTATCCACCGGCTGTGGATATCGCGCCCGATTTGTCCACCGGCTGTGGACAACGGTTTGCGATCTCGCTGTTCAGGCGGCACAATGCCCTCTTGCCCAGACCGCCGCGCCTGGGGGAAACCGCTGGTGCACCGGCGTTACGCCGTGTTAGGGTCCGCCTTCGTGCGCCGCGTCTCCGTGGTCGGAAACTCCGGTTCCGGCAAGTCCACCCTGGCCAGGAGGCTGGCCGCCACCCTCGGCGTGCCGTATCTCGAATTGGACAGCGTGTTCCACCAGCCGGGCTGGGAACCGCTGCCGTCCGATGAGTTCAAGCGGGTCGTCGCGGCACGGGCGGACGAGGACGGCTGGGTCATCGACGGCAACTACGGCGCCGTGCGGCCGGTCGTCTGGGCCCGCGCGGACACCGTCGTCTGGCTCGACCTGCCAAGGCGCACCATCATGCGGCAGGTCACCTGGCGGACTGTGCGCCGGGCGCTGACGCGGGAGGAGCTGTGGAACGGCAATCGCGAGCCGGTGGCCAACTTCTTCCGCTGGGACCCGGAGGAGTCGGTCATCTCCTGGGCGTGGCACAAGCACGGTGAGTATCGCGACCGGTACGCCGCGGCCGCCAAGGACCCGGCCAACGCGCACCTGGCCTTCATCCGGCTCCGCAGCCGTCGGGACATCGACCGCTTCCTCGCCGACCCGCTCCGCCTGGCGGCTGACCCACGTGGCTAACCGGATGGTTGTGGCTACGAGCCGCCACGCACTACCCTCCCGGCCGGGCCGCCGGACAAGCGGGGAACCAGAGCGGAAACGCCGCCGTCCAATCAGCATGACATGGTTTCCGCGTCCCCCGGCCCGGCACGACCGCACTCACGCGAGACGGCACGCCCGCGTGCTTGCCCTGACCACCATGCTGACGCTGGCGGGCGCGGGCTGCGCCGCGGTGCACGCCGCCGGCCCGACGAAGGTGGCGGCGGCCCATGTCACGGCTCCCGGGTCGTCCCGCCCGGCCACCACGGACCTGTCGCCCAAGCAGCGCGCCGAGGCGGACGCCGCCGGCATACTAGCCGCCTTCGCGGTACCCCCGGGTGCCGCGCGGCTGACGCAAGCCCCGTCAGCAGGCGGCGGCGCCCTGAAGAAGCCACCGCAGGCCCCAGGCGACTCCGACCTGATCGACAAGGCAGCGTGGTATCGGGCACCAGGCACGCCGCAGGCGGTGCTCGCCTGGGAGTCGCACCATGCACCCAAGTCCTTCGCGCGGACGGGCAGCGGCTCCGGGTCTGCCGCCGGGGGCGTGAGCTTCCGCTTCGACATGTACGCGCTGCCCGCGATCACCCGCCTGCTCGACTCCCGCGGCATGCTCGTCGAGGTGATCCCGGCAGGCGCGAACACGACAGACGTCCGGGTGGACGCGCAGGTGACCTGGGTACCGGCGCGGGCCGCCGCCTCCATGATCTCGTCCGGCGACGTGCACGCGGCCACGCTCACCCTGGCTCCTCTGGCTAACGGGCACAGCAAGCCGCCCAAATCGGTGAGCGTCACGGCCAAGGCCAAGGTCGCCGCGCTGGTAAAACTCGTCAACACCATGCAGTCCGCCTCGCCCGCCATCTACGCGGGCTGCCAGCCAAACGGCTACGGCGCGCTCACCTTGACCTTCGCCGCCCAGCCTGGCGCGCACGCGCTCGCTGCCGCCGCCATCTCGCTGGACGCCTGCGAGTACACAACCCTGACCATCGGCGGTCACCACTACAATCTCGGCGGTCCCGGCCCCGACTATGGCCACGGGGTGGCCGTCAAGGCGACGCGTGCCGCCGGCCTGACCTGGAAGATCCCGGGCTACTGACCAGGCCCAACCGCGTGGGGCTAGGCGGCGACCAGCTCCGCGGGCTCGGCGATGACGTCGACCAGGGCGCCGTTGCGCATCACGGTGATCGGCAGCGGGTGACCGATCGCCTCTTCGAACATGAGGCGCTGCAGGTCCTGCGCGGTCGCCACCTCATGCCCGCCGGCGGTGAGCAGCAGGTCGCCGGTGCGCAGGCCCGCCCGGTCGGCCGGGCCGCCGGACACCACCGACGCGACCCGCAGGCCGGTCGAGCGGCCGCCGAGCTTCGGCCGCCACACCGGCGCCACCGGGGCGGGCACCACGACCACGCCCAGGTAGGCACGCCGCACCCGACCGTCGCGCATCAGCGCTGAGACGATCCGCCGGGTCGTGGCGTTCACCGGGACGGCGAGTCCCAGTCCGGCCCCGGCCACCGCCGTGTTGATGCCGACCACCCGGGCGCGCGCGTCGGCCAGCGCGCCGCCGGAGTTGCCGGGGTTGAGTGCCGCGTCCGTCTGGATGACATCCTCGATCAGGCCGTGATCGCCGACAGGCAGCGACCTGCCGAGGGCGCTCACCACGCCCGCGGTGACCGACCCGGCCAGCCCGAGCGGGTTGCCGACCGCGACCACAAGCTGCCCCACCCGCAGCTCGTCCGCCTCGCCGAGCTCGGCGGGCTCGGGCGCCGGCCCCGTCGCCCGCAGCACCGCGAGATCGGACAGCGGATCGGCCCCCACCACCTGGAACGAGGTCGTCGTGCCGTCGGAGAACGCGGCCGTCCCGCCGCTCGCCCGCCCCACCACATGCGCGTTCGTCAGCAGGAACCCGTCCGCCGTGAACACCACGCCAGACCCGAGACTCTCCCCGGACCCGCGCCCGCCAGGCCCGCGCCCGGCACCCCCAGAGTAAGGCACGCGCAGGCTAGCGACCTTGGAGGTAAGCCGCTCCGCCACGGTAACTACGACGCGCGAGTACGCGTCAAGCGGTTCATCTACAGCCATACTTTGATTACATCATTACAAAGCAACAACGCCAACTTCCGTTGTTGCGCTGTGAGCTGAGGACCGGGGGACGGTGGGGTTCTGGCGAACCTGCGCCTCCGCGCCACCACGGATGACGGCAGGGTCATAGGCGGCGAAGGAGTCGTTGCGCGGCCGCCAGGCAGCTCGCGAGGCTAAAGATCACGACGACGCTAGGGGATAGCGGACCCGCGTCCCGCCGTTAGGCGGATACACCCAACTGCCCGCCGGTCTATCCGGGCGGGGCCATAGTGACGCGGCACAGACAGCCGCGAATGTCGGACCCCGCTATTAGGCTCCCCGCCGTGCGAGAACTCATTGACGCCCTGGTCCGGTCCGCCGAACGAGAGGGCATGGAACTCTACGGAGTGCACATCTACCGCCGCGGTGCCGAGCCGGTCGAACGCAGGCTCCGCTCGGACGACCGAGTCGACGTGCGGTCGGTCTCGAAGACCTTTACGTCCGTAGCGCTTGGCATCGCCGAAGCCGAAGGCCGCCTCGCCCTGGACGACCCCGCCCTCAAGTACTACCCCGAGCTAGCCGGCTCTGCCGCGCCCCGCCTGGACCAGGTCACGCTCCGGCACTTGCTCATGATGACGTCCGGCAGCCCGTACTTCTGGTCCGCCTACGACCCCGTCGTAGTCCCGGACCTAGCCGCTGACTTCTTCGCGACCCCGCTCGCGCACGAGCCCGGCACGTATTTCAGGTACACCGGCATCGGCCCGTACGTAGCGGCCCGCGCCCTGCGCGCCGCGACCGGCGCCAACGTCCGCGACTACCTGCTGCCCCGCCTCTTCACCCCGCTGGCCATCCACAACCCCCAGTGGCACACCTGCCCCCTCGGCCACCCGGTAGCGGAGAGCGCCCTCTACCTGAGGACGTCCGAACTGGCCCGCTTCGGCCGCCTCCTGCTCGACGAGGGCCGCCACGAAGGCCGCCAGCTGGTCCCCGCCGAATACTGCGCACGAATCGCGACAGAGACCGTCCCGACCGTGCAGGACCCAACAGACGAAGGCTTCCGCCTCTCGGACAGTTACGGCCTCGGCGTCTGGTGCACCCCCGGGGAAACAACGTACAAAATGGCAGGCCTCTACGGCCAGCTCTGCATAATCTCCCCGGATAAGGAAGCGGTGGTAACCGTAACCGCCCACGTGGAAGGGGGCGGCTCCCAGCGAACCTCTATAACAGCCCTAATAGACGAAGAGATCGTAGCCCGCCTATAAAGGCAAGCGTTCCTCGGATGAAAAGAATGGCGGCTCGCAGCCCATGGAGCGGCAGGACCCCGGAGTGTTCCGTGCCTGACCGGGTTTGAGGCTGTTGTGACTGGCGGGCCTGGAGTGACGAACGAGCACGGCGCTGGGAGATCATGGAGTTCTCTAAGCTCATGATCATGGGAGTGCCGTGCTCGTCGGTCCATCTTTGCAGTTCCAGTCCTCTGTCCTGCTCGCGGCATGTCTGGGCGGTGGGAACCCCCTGGTGGCGACCGATCCGTCTGGTGATCCGGGTTGCTGGCGCGGCTGGGATCGGTGCCCGATCCGCGTGGCCGGCAGGGGACGGCGCTACGGGCTGGCCACGCTGCTGGCCCTCGGGGTGTGCGCGATGAGCGCGGCGGGCCACGACTCGGTCGTCGCGATCGCGCAGTGGGGCCGCTCGGCCGGCGGCCAGGTCCTGGCCCGTCTCGGGCGCGGATCTGGTACAGGAGCTGCGGCAGACGGTAAAGGGCGGCGGCGGTGTCGGCGTCGCCGTACGGGCCGTGTACCAGGGTGGCTAGCTGGGCGGTGAGCTGACCAGGGGTGAATGCGGTCTCGGGCTCGGCGGCGTCAGGCATGGCTGGTTCCCCTACCCTTCCCTTCCCCGGTGCGGCTCCGGAGTGTCACGCTGGGAAACGGCCGGGCCCCGCCGGGCGGTTCGCCATGCAAGGAAGGCGTTAGCGGGCCGTAAGGTCCGTCCCCAGACGGATTGGCTCCGTCTGGGGACGATCCGCGTGTCAGACGTCGTAGGTGGCTTCGATCGTGAGACGGCGCATGGGGGTATGGCGTGTCCCCCTAGAGCCGGCCTTCCGGTACATTCTTGGCGGCACCGCCACCGCGAAGTGGCGACAAACGCCATGGGATGTGAGGACAGAGACACCCCCTCGTGTTTGGTGTGCGGGAACGTTGTCAGCGCTGCACCGAGGGCGTTTGATGAGGGAACCATGCGGCCCGTCGCCCATCTGGCAAACCTCGACCTGAACCTGCTCGTGGCACTGCGCGAGCTGGTCAGGGAGCGCAGCGTGACCAGGGCCGCGCAGCGGCTCGGGGTGACGCAGCCGGCGGCGAGCGCGTCGCTGTCCCGATTGCGGCGGCACTTCGGCGACGAACTGCTTGTCCGCGAGCACGGCGAGTACGTGCTCACCCCCCTCGGGGAGCAGCTCGCGGAGCAGGTCGAGGCGGTGTGCGTGGCCGCCGAGCGGCTGTTCGCGGCGTCGTCGCAGTTCGACCCGGCGACCTCGGACCGCGAGTTCACCCTTGTCATGGCGGACTACACGATCATGGTGATGGGCGAGGTGCTGTCGCACGCGGTGCAGCGCGCCGCGCCGCGCGCCCGGCTGCACATCAGGCTGGTGCGCGAGTCACTCGCGGCCGAGTACTCCGACGGCATCAGGTTCGTGGACGGCATGGTCGCGCCGCCGTCCAACGGATTCGCGCTGCCCGACACGCGATCGGCCGAGCTGTTCCGCGACCGCTGGGTGTGCGTGCTCGACGGCGACAACCCCGTGCTCGACGGCGGCAGCGCGCTGCGCGTGCGGGACCTCGCCGGGCTGCCGTGGGTGGCGCCCTACTACCGGGCGGGCGAACGCGGGGTCGCGTCGGTGCCGGTGATGCGCCAGCTCGCCCTGCTCGACCTGCAGCCGAGGATCGCAGTGCGGGTGGAGAGCTACCTCGCGGTGCCGTACTTCGTCACCGGCACGGACCGGGTCGCGCTGATGCAGGAGCGGCTCGCGACCAGGCTCGCGGCCACCTCCAACCTGCGGGTGCTCGAGTGCCCAGGCGAGGCGGAACCGATCGTCGAGGCACTGTGGTGGCATCGGCAATTCGAGGACGACCCGGCCCACGCATGGCTGCGGCGGCTCATCGTGGAGACCTCACGGCGGCTCTGAGCTGCGATTTCACGCGTATAAATCGTGTTTATTCGCAATAGCCAAATCATTTCTTTGTTAGTGGCGCTAATGCGGATCTAACGTCCGAGGCATGCCGCATGAACTTACCGAACTTCGGCTGGACGCGGTGACGCGGCCCGCCACCTGGCCCGTGCACGAGATCACCGCGGACGTCTGCGTCGTCGGCGCGGGGATCGCCGGGTCGTCCGCAGCGATCGAGTCGGCGCGCCTTGGCCGTTCCGTCGTGCTCGTGGACTCGCTGCCGCTGATCGGCGGCCAGATGGTCCATTCGCTGATCGGGCTGTTCGCCGGGATCTTCGGTAACGCTCCGCGGTACCCACAGCTGACCCACGGGATATTCGACGACATCTTCGCCGCGCTCGAGCCCGCGGGTGACCTGTACTTCTCCCGCGGCCACACCACGACCGTGTTCTACAACGAGGTCGCGCTCGGCCGCTGGCTGGAACGGACCGTGCGCGACCTCGGCATCCAGGTGATCACCGGCGCGGTGCTCGGCGACGTGGACCTGCGCGACGGGTTCGTCTCCTCGGTTGAGCTCGCGACCAGGTACGGGGACGTGCGGGTGCGGGCGGCCGGCTACGTCGACGCGTCCGGCGACGCCGCGCTGACCTACCGGGCCGGCCTGCCGTGCTGGGAGCCGTCCCGGCCGATCTACGGCAGCCAGCAGGTGATCGTGGAGAACCTCAACGAGGCGCACAAGCCGGACAACGGCGAGATCGACGCGGTGTTCGCCGCCCGCGGCGAGGAGTTCGGGCTGCTGCGGCGGGGCGGTCTCGCGTTCTTCTTCCCAGGGCGAGGCACCGCGGTGCTGAACGTCACGCACATCGACGCGCCGCTCGACCCGGCCGGCGCCTCGCGCGCCATGTTTCAGGGGCGCGACCAAGCGGACGGCGCGCTCGCCCTGCTCAAGGCCGAGTTCCCCAAGGCGTTCGGCGAGGCACGGGTGCGGGCCTACGGGTTCCCCGGGCGGCGGCAGACGCGGTGGATCCGCGGCGCGCACCAGCTGACCGTGGACGAGGTGCGCGCCGGGACCGTCTTCGACGACGCGGTGGCGCGCACGGCATGGCCGGTGGAACTGCACGACCGGTCCGATGGCTACGTGTGGGAGATGTTCCCCGCCGAGCACGTGCACTACGTGCCGCTACGGTCGATGCTGCCGCCGGGCGCGGCGAACCTGGTCGCCGCCGGGCGATGCGTGGACGGCGACGCCGCCGCGCTGTCCAGCGTGCGGGTGATGGGGCCGTGCTCCGCGATGGGCTTCGCCGCCGCGCACGTGCTCGCGATGGCGTCGGGGGGGAACACGAACCCGTTCGGGATGATCGATTTCGGCTCGCTGTCCAGCGTCCACGACACCGACCTGGAGCGGCTGCGCTCGCGGATCGGCGCGAACATCGGCGCGGATATCGGCACTGGCGCGGCGGCGGGAGGCGCGTGATGTACCTGACCGATGACGACAAGCGGATGCGGGACGGTGCGGAGGGCGACGCGGCCGCGGCCGCGATGGACCTGCTGATCAGGTACGGGTACGCGCTCGACGCGGAGCGGCTGTGCTCGATCAGGAACGTGGCGGGGACGATGACCCAGCCGTCGCCTGTCAAGGCGCGGCTCGTCGCCGAGGGCGGCTGGGACAAGGCGTTCGCCGTCATCAACCTGGACAGCGACCGCGACCTGACCATCCCACCGATGCGGGTGCCGACCTGCCAGCTGCAGCACGGGTTCGGTCCCGACTCGGTGGACATCGTGCCTTACCCGCGCGCCAACGTCGACCTGCAGTCCGACGGCGAGGCGTTCTACGGTCGGCACGGCGTCCAGATCCTCGCCACCTGCACGCCATACCAGGTGGGCAACCTGCCGATGCGCGGCGAGCACTGCGCGTGGATGGAATCGTCCGCGGTGATCTACGCCAACTCGGTGCTCGGCGCGCGGACCAACTGCGAGGGGATCGCGTCCACCGGGGCGGCGTCGCTGACCGGGCGGATTCCCTGCTGGGGCAACCACCTGGACGAGAACCGGTACGGGACGCACCTGATCTCGGTGTCTGGCGTGCTTGTCGAAGGCTTTCAGGACTGGGGGATGCTCGGATACTTCGCGGGGTCGGTTTCCGGTGAGGACCGGCCGGTTCTCGCGGGTTCCCTGTCGCGGCCTGACCTGACCGAGCTGAAGCACTTCGGGGCGGCGGCGGCGACATCCGGCGGGGTGGAGCTGTACCACATTCCGGGGATCACGCCCGAGGCTGTTTCTGTCGAGGCCGCCTTTTCGGGTCCGGTTCCTGATGCCGTGGGGTACGGGCCGGCCGAGCGGCGGGCGGTGTACGAGACGCTGAACGAGATCGGCTCGTCTTCCGACGTGGACTTCGTGCTGCTCGGCTGCCCGCACGCGTCGCTCGACCAGATCAGGCAGACCGCGGCGCTCCTCGACGGGCGCCGCGTGTCCGCCAGCTGCGAGCTGTGGATCATGGCGCCGCGCGCGCTCGCGGTGATGGCGGAACGGTCCGGCTACACCGCGGTGATCGAGCGGGCCGGCGGCCGGGTGCTCGCCGACTCCTGCCCGGCGATGTCGAGGGCGGCTCCTGCCGGCACGAAGGTGTTCGCGACGGATTCGGCCAAGCAGGCGCACTACCTGCCCGCGATCCTCGGCATCGAGGCGTGGTTCGGCACGCTCAAGGAGTGCGTCTCCGCCGCCGTGACCGGGCGCTGGAACGGGGGCCTGCACTGATGAGCGGTCTCATCCTTCATGGCAGGAACATCGTCCCCGGCGTTGTCGAGGGCGAGGCGCTGGTGTCGCACGAGCCGATATCCGGCTGGGGCGGGATCGATCCGGCGCGTGGCGTGATCATCGAACGCCGCCACGAACTGTACGGGGTGTGCTTCACCGGGAAGATCCTCGTTTTTCCCAGCGCCAAGGGGTCATCGGGCTGGTCGGGGTTCTTCCAGACGACACGGCTTTCCGGCACCGCACCCATCGGCATGATTGTCGGCCGCATCTCAGCGAAATCCGCACTCGGCGCGGTCGTGACGCGGGTTCCCGCGATTACCGATCTCGACGCCGATCCCTGTTCGGTCATCGCCACCGGTGACTGGGTGCGTCTCGACAACTCAACAGTGGAGGTCACCAAGCAATGACGCAGTCACCTCCCGGGGGGACGCCCCCCGGTGCCCCCCGTGCCCCCCGCGATCTGCGCTCCAATTACGAGCCAGGCACCTCCCGGTGGGCGACCCGCCGGGCGCAGTGGCTCGCGCTCGGGCTGTCCGACGCGGACATGCTCAAGCCGAAGATCGCGATCGTGAATACGTCGTCGCAGCTCGCGATCTGCTTCAGCCACCTGGATTCCATCGCAGCCCGGGTGAAGCGGTCGATCGAGGCGGCGGGCGGCATCGGCTTCGAGGTGCGCACCGCGGCCCCCAGCGACTTCATCCACAGCGCCGGGCACCGCGGCGGGTACATCCTGTCCGCCCGCGACCTGATCACCAACGACATCGAGATGCAGGTAGAGGGCGCGCAACTGGACGGCATGATCTGCCTGGCGTCCTGCGACAAGACCGCGCCCGGGCAGCTGATGGCCGCCGCGCGGCTGAACATCCCCACTATCATCGTCGCCTGCGGATACCAGGCGAGCGGCTCCTACCGCGGCAGGCACTGCGACATCGAGGACGTGTTCCTCGCGGCCGGGCACCTCCTAAGCGGCGGACTCAGCGTGGACGAGCTGACCGAGATGAGCGCGAGCGCGGTGCTGTCGCCCGGTGTGTGCGCGGGGATCGGCACCGCGAACACGATGCACCTGGCCTGCGAGGCCCTCGGGATGGCGCTGCCCGGCTCCACGCCGGTCCGGGCGAACAGCGAGCCGATGTGGCGGGCCGTCGACGCGGCGGGCGCCCGCATCGTGGAGATGGTGGCCGAGGGCCTCAAGCCGCGCGACATCCTCACCCCGGCGGCGTTCGGGAACGCGGTCACCGCCATCTTGTCGGTCAGCGGGTCGATCAACTCGGTCAAGCACCTGCAGGCGGTCGCCGCCGAGTCGGAGTGCGGCGCGGACGTCTACCGGCTGTTCGAGACGCTCGCGGACGGCGTGCCGCTGCTCACCGCGATCAGGCCCAACGGCGAGACGCCGATCGAGGACTTCGAGGACGCGGGAGGGACGCGGGCGCTGATGAAGCAGCTTGAGCCGCTGCTCGACGGGCGGGCGCTGACCGTGACCGGACGCACCGTCGCGGCCAACCTCGCCGAGGCGGTGGTGACGGATCCGGAGGTGATCAGGACACAGGAAAATGCACTGGGACGGCGGCCGACGATCGTGCTGATCCGCGGCAGCCTCTGCCCCGATGTCGGGATCGTAAAGCTCGCCGTCGCCGACGACCGTCGGCTCGAATTCACCGGGCCCGCGATCGTCTTCGAGTCCGCGCAGGAGGCACTGGACGGGGTCAAGGCGGGCCTGATCGAGTCCGGCCAGGTCGTGGTACTGCGCGGCCTTGGGGTCACCGGCTCCCCCGGCATGGGCATGGCCTCCGCGCTTGTCTTCGCGCTTGACGGCGCAGGGCTCACCGGCGAGGTCGCGGTCGTCACCGACGGGCAACTGTCCGGCCTGGTGAACAAGGGCATCGTGGTGGGCGAGGTGTCGCCAGAGGCTGCGGCGGGCGGTCCGCTCGGCCTGGTCCACGACGGCGACACGATCAGCATCGACGTGCCGGCGCGGACCGCCGACCTAGAGGTCGCGCCCGACGAGCTGGCCGAGCGGAGGGCTGCGCTCGGCGCCAGCCCGCCCGTGCGGCCCGCCGAGGTCGGCTGGCTGTCGGTCTACCAGCGCCTCGTGCGGCCGCTGCCCGAGGGCGCGGTCCTGCGGCCGAGAAGGTCAGCGTCATGAGCGCGCTCGCGGTCACGGGGATGTCGGTCGCCTACGGTAACGTGGTCGCGGTCCACGACGCCACATTCACCGTCACCGAGGGCGACGCCTGCGCGATCACCGGGCCGAACGGGAACGGCAAGTCCTCGATCCTGATGGGCGTCACCGGCATGGTGCGCAGGCGCGGCGAGGTATCGATCTTCGGGGCGCCAGCCAGGAACGGTGACGTCAAGTGGGCGGCACGGCACGGCCTCACCCTCGTCCCCGAGCGCCGCCAGCTCTACCCGGAGCTGGCGGCGGCGGACAACATCATCCTCGGCTGCTACACGTGGACGAAAAGCATCGGGAAGGCCAGAAGATCAGACGCCTACGGGCGCGCCGTCGACCTCTTCCCCGAGCTCAAGCCGCATCTCAAACAGGCGGCGGGCACCCTGTCCGGCGGCGAGCAGCAGATGGTGGCGATCGCCCGCGGCCTGGCCGCCAACCCGAAGATCCTCGCCGTCGACGAGCCGTGCCTCGGCCTCGCCGAGGCGGTCGCCAAGCGGGTCTACGACGCGCTGGCGCAGATCCACGCGGCCGGCACCACGCTGATCATCGTCGAGGAGGCACCGCGCCGGGCGCTGACCCTGTGCAACAGGCGCGTCGAGGTGCGCAACGGAATGGCGGGTGCGGCATGAAGCTCGGCAACCTCATCATCGCGGGCATCACCACCGGCGCGATCTATGCGATGTTCGCGGTCTGCGTCTCGGTCTGGTACCGGGTCTCCAACATCCTCAACCTGGCCGTCGGCGACTTCGCCATGGTCGGCGCGCTCGGCGTGGACAACCTGCACCGCGTCAAGGGGCTGCCGCTGCCGGTCGCCATCATCACCACGATCGCCGTCGTCGCGGTGTTCGCGTACGTCTACGACCAGGTGGTGCTGCGCCTCGCGCAGGACGGGAAGCGTCCGATCGAGGGCATCGTCGTCACGTTCTTCTTCACCTTCGCGCTGTCGTTCTTCATCGATGGAGTGGCCAAGTCGCTGTTCGGCACCGATGTGCACGCCGCGCCGACCCTGTGGAACGGCGCGCACCTCACCGTGGGCAGCCTGAACTTCGAGCGCTCGGGCATCCTCGTGCTGGCCTGCGCGGTCATCATCGGCGGCGCCTTCTGGGTCTACATCAGGTTCACGCTCGGCGGCAAGGCGCTCGAGGCAAGCGGCGAGAACTCCATCGGAGCGCGGATCGTCGGCATCGACACCAGGCAGTACCGGCGGCTGATCTTCATCGCGACCGCGGTAATCGCCGCCGTGTTCGGCATCGTGGAATCGCCGCTCACCGGGTTCACGTACCTGTCCGGCGCGACGATCTCGCTCACCGGGTTCCTCGCCGCCGCCTACGGCGGATTCCGCAAACCCGGCCGAGCATTGCTCGCCGGACTGTTCATCGGCGTGCTCGAAGCGCTGCTCGGCGGCTACGTCAGCGCGCAGTACGGCGACACGGTCCTATACGCGATCCTCGCCACGCTAATCCTCGCCTGGCCGCGCGGCCTCGGCTTCGAATCGGCGGTGACCGGATGAACGCGTTCCTGGCCGCGTCCGCGCGGATCACCTCCAGGGCCACCGCCCTGTCCTTCGCTCTGTCCTCAAGCCCGGCCGGGCGGCGGGTACCGCGCGGCGGGGTGCCGGCGGCAGTCGTCCTCGTGGCAGGCGCGCTCGTCGTGCTCGTCTACGGGCAGCAGTACACCGGGTCCGTAATCGTGCTGTCCGCCACTTACGCGATCGTCACCGCCGGCATGGCGGTGCAGATCGGGTTCAGCCAGCAGATCGCGTTCTCCCAGTCGGTGTTCTTCGGCGTCGGCGCCTACGGCGTGGCAATGCTGAACACCCACCTCAATATGTCGGTGCTGCTCGCCACGGTGATCATGGTGATGGGCGCGGCGCTCGCCGCGCTGCTGCTCGGGTCGGTGGTCACCCGCGCCTCGGGGCTCGCGCTCGCCGTCGCCACGCTGATGCTGCCGCTGATCGCGGTCGGCTACGTGTCCGGCACCGGTTTCCTTGGCGGGCCGGTCGGCGCACCGCTCACCGGCACGCTGTGGCCGTCGTCGTCGGCGTCGTCCGCGGTGATCACGGTCGGCGGCGGCCTCATCGTCATCGTGGTGCTCGCGCTCGTAGTATTCATCTGCGCCAGGATCCTGTCCTCCGACATCGGCCTTGAGCTGTTCGTGCTCGGCGTCGACGAGCGGACCGCCGCCGCCCTCGGGGTCCGCACGCCGCGGCGGAAGCTTGAGCTGTTCGTGCTCGGCTGCGTGTTCGCCGCGCTCGCCGGCGCCGTCTACGCGGGCATCCAGCAGTTCGTGCCGGAGACCGTGGTCGACCCGACCACCGAGCTGGCCCTGCTGATCATGCTGTTCATCGGCGGGCGGCGCTCGGTCATCGGGGCGGTCATCGGCGCGCTTGTCATCCAGTACCTGCAGGGCGCGAGTAACTGGGTGAGCGTCAACATCCTCATCGTGGAGGGCGTGCTGCTCACCGTGGTGCTCCTGGTCGACCCAGAGGGGCTGGCCGGCATCGTGGCGACCGCAGTGGCATGGCTGCGCCGGTGGGCAGCGGGGGCCGCCGAGATGGCGATCGCGGGACCAGAGGAGGCGGACGAGGCCCCGGCCGCTGCCGACGGCATCGCTGACCCGTCGCTGTCGAGCGTGCTCACCGAGGCCGGCCCGGCAGCGGAGCCAGCCGGCGCGCAGACCGCGACGCTGCTCGAGGTCCGGGGCGTCTTCAAGGAGTACGGCGGGCTGAGCGTGCTGCACGACGTCACGATCAGGCTGCCGGAGCGGGGCCTGTTCGGGCTGTGCGGCCCGAACGGGGCGGGCAAGTCCACACTGCTCAACGTCATCGGCGGCAGCGTGCCGCCGTCGGCGGGCGAGGTCATGCTGAGCGGCGCGGACATCACAAAGCGTCCGCCGCACGAGCGGTTCCAGCTGGGCGTCAGCCGCACCTTCCAGGCCGTCCACCTGATCAAGGGCCGTACCGTGCTCGACAACGTGGCGGTCGCTTGCCTCGCGTCGCACACCGCGTCGATCGTGACCAGGATCGGCCGCAGCCGTCTCGACGCGGCCAGGGAGCAGGCGGCGCGGACACTGGCCGACCTCGGCATGGCTCACCTCGCCGACCGGGAGGTCTCCAGCCTCACGCTTGAGACCCAGCGGATGGTAGAGCTGGCGCGTGCGCTCGCGCCCAGTCCCCGGCTGCTGCTGCTCGATGAGCCGGCCTCCGGGCTGTCGGAAGAGCAGCGCCAGCGACTCGCCGCGATGCTCACCACGCTCGCCGGCCGCACCTGCGTGCTGCTCGTCGAGCACGACCTGGCGCTCGTCGCCCAGGTGAGCGAGCGGATCTTCGTGCTGTCCGGCGGCCACCTCGTCTTCGACGGCGGCGCCGCCGACTTCCGCTCCTCGCCGGTTGTCAACTCGCTGCTCGTCGGCAGCTAAGACCATACAAGTCCGCAGCAAATTCCAGGAGGAAAGAACAATGATTCGAAGACGAACACCCTTCAGGATAGCCGCCGCCGCAGCCACGGTCCTGGCGGCCGGCATGCTCGCCGCGTGCAGCTCAGGCGGCGGCAACGCCGCGGGCGGCAACTCCCAGATCGTCGCCTGCGGCGACCTGGCGCTCTCCGGGGTGTACGCCCAGATCGGCGAGTCAGACAACTGGGGCGCCGAGGCGTACTTCAAGTACATCAACGCCCACGGCGGCCTCCTGGGCCACCAGGTCAAGTACGTCAACCTGAACAACCAGTCGAACGCGGCGCAGTCCGAGCTCAACGCGAAGAAGTGCATCCAGACCTACCACGCGCAGGTCATCATCGGGCCCGAGTCCGGTGCGGACACCGAGTCGGCGCTGCCGATCGCGATCGCCAACAAGACGGTCCTGATCAGCCTGTCCTCCGGCTGGCAGACCAACGGCTACCCGGCGAGCGAACTGAACTCCTTCGGCTTCCCCGGCTTCTACGACGTGTTCGCGCAGGACCAGATCGCCTCGGTGAAGAACCTGATCGTGCCGAGGCACTACACGCGGGTCGCGCTGCTCGAGGACAACTGCGGCTCGGTCTGCCTGGCCAACCAGGCCACCGTGCAGGGCCTGGCCGCGCAGAACGGCTTTCAGCTCGTCTCCACCCAGATCGACCAGGTGGGCGCCACCGACGTCACCCCGCAGGTGCTCGCCATGCTGGCCGCCAAGCCGCAGATCATCCTCTTCGGCCTGGTGCCGGGCACCGACTCGATCACGGCCATCAAGGCCATCAGGGCGCAGGACCCGACCATCCCGATCAGCGAGTGCTCCGGGTGCGAGATCCCCAGCTTCGTAGCGGCGGCCGGCGGCCCGACGGCGATGCAGAACATCTACGTGCTCGGTTCCATGCGGAACTGGCTGACCCAGGCTTCCGCGGGCACCCGCCAGATCGACAAGGACACCGCGGCCGGCCTGACGACATACATCGCCGGCATGCAGGCCGCCGGGCTCGGCAACGACAACGCGATCGAGAACAGCCAGGAAGGCTGGGATGCCGGGCTCGAGATCAACTGGGCGATCACGCAGGCCGGCACCCTGGACCAGACCAAGGTCATGCAGAAGCTGCAGAACCTGAACATCAACACGCTTGGCATCGTCTGGACCAGGACCCCGGCCAACTACGAGAGCTACAGCGACGTCGACGCCGCCATGGCGATCATCAATCCGGACGGCTCAGCCAGTCTGTACAACCCAGGGAGTTAAGAAGTAGCAGAACGAGTGCGGGTGATACCCGCACCCGTTCTGGATAGTCCTTTTTCTCAGCGGCGGCGGCGGTCAGGCACCTGCCCTGCCCGCCGCCACCGCCAGTTCCTTCTTGAACCGTTCGTACTGGGAGATCTCGCTGCCGGTCGCGACGAGCACCAGGTCATGCGTCACGCGGTCGACCCGGTCGCGCATCGACCGCCTGGCCGTCTCGCGCTCGCGGTCCGCGGCGGCGACCGCCACGTTCCGGCAGCCGAGGGCCGTCACATAGCCGAGCACGAGCATCGCTGCCGCCATGACAAGCAGCCACGGGATCAGCGAGACCTCTCCGGTCCAGCCCTGGTGATGCCCGGCGCCGTGGACCACCGCGATCACCACCGACAGGGCGACGCCGGCCACGGCGAGCACGGCGAGCAGCCACTGCCACGCCGTGACCAGCCGCCACCAGGCCGGCGGGCGTGACGCGCCGGCGACGGCCGCCTCCCGCACCGCTGCGGTGAGCGCCTGCGGGACCATGTCCGCGTTGGACCGGGCCGCCTCGCGCATGCTGCCCGCCCACGGCTCGGGAAGGCCCTTGCCCACCGCGTCGCCGAACACGGTGATCGCGTTGTCCACCTCCGACTGCTGCGCCTGGCCGGCTGCCGCCTCGGCGGCACGCTGAACCGCCTTGGCACCGCCGCCCGGCCGCAGCGAGCGCACCGGATCGCGACGGCCCGGCACCAGCCGGGCGACGGGCCAGCCGGTGAGCCGCGCCCCCTGAGCCTCGCGGGCGCTCGCCATGGCCTGCGCGACCGCGGTCAGCCCCGCGGCGCCCGCGAACGCATCGCCGAGCTGGTCAGCCGCCGCCGTCGGCACGCTGCCCGCCGGATCGTCGGCCTCCGGCTTATCGCCGTCAGGCGTCGCGTCCTCCCACGGCGGACGAGACGGCGCGGGGCTCGCCGCCGTCTCCTCGCCGTCCTCCAGTTCCCACGGCGGGCGGGACGGTGCCTGCGGCTGAACGTCGGCCTCTTCGGGCAGCGGCGCGGCAACCGGCGCACCCGGGGTCGCCGCGGCGACGGCCGTATCCGGCGCCACCTGCGGGCCCGTGTACGCGGCGAACCCGCCGATCAGCCCGTCGATGTCGGCCGCGATCCGGTCGGTGACCGCACGGTTCCTGCGCACCGTCTCGGTGAGCAGCAGGCGCAGTTCGTCAAGGCCGTCGCCCGTCCGCGCCGAGACCGGGAGCACCGGCGTGTCGGGCAGGCCCTCGGCGTCGAGCAGCCTGCGAAGGTCGTCCTCGCAGTCCCTGGCCTGCTCGGGCGGGAGCGTGTCGATCTGGTTGAGCACCACGGTGAACACGGGGGCGTGGCCCGCCAGCGGGATCAGGTACCGGTTGTGCACGGCGGCGTCGGCATACTTCTGCGGATCGAGCACCCAGATGACCATGTCGGCCAGCTTGGACAGCCGGTCCACCGCCGCCATCGACGCGGTCACCACCGAGTCATGGTCGGGGAGATCGAGCAGGATCAGGCCGTCAAGGTCGGACTCGCCAGTGTCGAGCACGCTGGCCCTGGCGTAGCGGTGACGGCGCTGGACGCCGAGCCAGTCCAGCAGCGGCGCCGCTCCCTGCATGCCCCACACGCAGGCGTGCACGTGCCTGGTCATCGGGCGGGTCACTCCCGGCGGCGAGAACGTGGCCCCGGACAGGGCGTTGAACAGCGTCGACTTCCCGCTGCCGGTTCCGCCGGCCAGGGCGATGACGGTGTGGCTGCCGGACAGCCGCAGGCGTTCGCCCGCCCGCTTGAGCACCGACTCCGCGTCGTCGAGCAGCGCCGCGCTGAAGCCCTTGTCGTCGGCGGGCTGCCGGTGCTGGTCCGCCGTGCCCGCGGCGCCCTGCCCCTGGCGCGCCCGGCCGATCCTGACCACTTCGGCGAGGGCGTCGAGGCGGCGCGACAGGTCGTGCTCGGAGAGGCGCTGCGATCCGGCGAAGGGGAGCATGGTCACCGGGCCGCCTCAAGCGAGTACTCGGCCTGGTACAGCCGCACCGCGGCGATTGGATCGATCGGCCCGGCCTCGTCGAGTACCTCGCTATAGCGGAGCAGTTCCTCGTCGAACAGCAGCCCGACCCGCTGCCAGAGGTCCTGCCTGGCCTTGGTGATCAGCTCAAGCGATGCGCGGTCGCCCATGATCGAGGCGAGCACTTCCCTGGGCACGGTGCCGACCCCGTCCTTGTCTTCCCTGGCAGCATCCTGACCGGCCGGAGCGGTGCCGCCGGCCTGGCTCGGCTCACCGAGCATCGCCACCAGCGTCAGCACGCTGACAGTGGCGGCATCGCGGCCGGCGGCGGCGCCAGGGCGGCGCGCGACCTCCGACTGCGTGAACCGCGTCAGCTGATCTTGCCACGTGCTGATGGCACGCGAGAGCCGCAGGGGCAAGTCGGGGGCAGACCGGTCAAAAGCCCCATGTTTCGGCAGGTCCGCACCCGCCTCTTCCGCCACGGCGTGCCCGAAGGCCGACTCGAACTCTCGCTTGGCCCGCTCGCCCCTGATCCTGCTCGCATCGGCGGCGGCGAGCAGCGCGGCGCCGCCCGGATTGTCCCGCCAGACCCGCGCCACCTGCTCGGCAGCCCGGTCTCCGATCGACACCACGAGCGCCTGCAGCGCGGAGCGGAGCGCCGTCTCGAGCGCAGTGTGCCGGGATGCGCCTGCCTCGGTGCGTGCCCGCTTGCCGCCGCGCTTCATCCCTGACCCGGCGCGCTTGCCGCGCAGCCCGGCGCCGAGATCGCCGCTCGCCGCGTAGTCCTGCCAGCGAGCCAGCACCTCGCCCGCCAGCAGGCGGCCGTCTCGGGTGCCCTCATCGAACTCCCCGAGCGCGGTCGAGTAGGCGGTTTCCGCCTCCTTGCGCAGCCGGGTGCGGAGCACCACCTGGGCGTCCACGTGCGCCGCAAGCCGCGGCACCCGGACCTTGAACGTGTCGAGCATGCCGGCCATCGTCTGGCTGAGCACCGCGACCCGCCGGTCGGCCCGCTTGGCGGTGTCGTCGAGCCAGTCCCTGATCGGCTGGAAGATTTCGTCGGGGAGGAAGCCGTCCACGATGCCGGTCTCCGGGATGACGAACCGGTGCTCGGCCTGGACGCCGTTGGCGTCGAGCATCGCGTTGAAGTGGTCGACGAGCTCGGTGCGGTGGCTCGGCGGGACGCGGGACAGGACGACCCCGAGCGAGGCACCCCGTTCCCGCGCGTGCTGCAGCAGTTCCCAGACCGGCGCGTCCGCGTACCTGGTGGCGCTCGTCATGAACAGCCACAGGTCCGACGCGTCGAGGAACTGGTAGGCGAAGTCGTAGTGCGCGCGCACCACGGAGTCGATGTCGGGGGTGTCGAGGAGGGCGATCCCCCGCGTCATCCCCTCGTTCGCGGCGAGCACGAGCAGCCCGTCCCGCCCCGGCCGCGCCAGCCCCTCCTGGCGCACCCGGGGCAGTGTCGGCAGGAACATGTTCTCCGCGAACCAGTGAATGTCGTCGGGGTGACAGGCGAGCACCGGTGAGTTCGTGGTGGGCCGCCGCACGCCCGTCTGGCTGACCTGAGTGCCGACGATGCTGTTGACCAGTGTCGACTTGCCCGCTCCGGTTGACCCGACCAGGGCGACGAGCAGCGGTGCCGCGGACTGGCGGACCCGGGGCAGCAGGTAGTCGTCGATCTGGCTGAGCAGCTGCGTGCGCTCCGCGGTGACCTCTTCGGCACCCGGGATGTCGAACACCAGCGGAATGGCCGCGATCCGTTTCCTGAGGTTCAGCAGGGTAGCCTCGAGGAGCCTGCCGTCCACCCGGGCGCGGGGACGCTGCCACTGCGAATCCGGCGCAGCCGTCTCCTCATCGGGCGCGCCCCAGGCGGACCTGGGGGCGTCTCGCCCTGACAACGACGGCTCTGACATGCCACTTTCATTCCCGGAGGCCGGTGAATTGGCATCACTTAGCGGCGCCAATTCACTACCATGCGCGCGGGTCTCGGTCTGCTCGGTGTGATCGCTCTGCTCGCCGCGTTCGCCGGGCGACGACGATTGTTCCGCCGTCATGCCCTTACCTTCCATGGTCCCGCCTGGTTTTATGCTCGTTAAATTGTCCTCCGCCAGCGGGGGTACCGGCGAAGGGGCCGTGCGCGTGCCGTGCTAGTGGCCGTGCGGGCCGGCCCCGGCCCGCCCACCACCGTCCCGGCCAGCATTGTGCTGGTCAGGACCGTCCTGGCCAGGTGAGGTCTGGCCAGCACCGCCTTGGCCAGTGCTGTCCTGGCCGGGGCCGGCCTGGCCAGCACTGCCCTGACCCGCGCCGGTCAAGCGCGCAAGTCCCGGACGAGCGCGGCGAGTTCCGCCGCGACGGTCACCACTCCGCCGATAACCACGACGGCTGGTGGCCGGACGCCCTCGTCCGCTAGTCGCCTCTCAACGTCGTCTAGCGTTGAATAAATTGTGCGCTGCGTGGGCATGGTACCGTCCGCTATTACCGAAACAGGATAGTTCCCCGGCCGTCCGTGTTTCATGAGCGTCCTTGTGACCGTACCTATGCGTTCCAGTGACATCAGGAGCACCAGCGTGCCGTCCGACCGGGCGAGCGCGGGCCAGTCCAGGGTGGAGCGCTCATCGTCCGGCGGCACGTGCACCGAGATCACGTGGAAGTCCTGCGCCGTCCCCCGGTGGGTGACCGGCAGCCCGGCGGCGGTCGGCACGCCGACCGCGCTGCTCACGCCGGGAACCACCGTGACGGGGATGCCGGCGCGCAGGCAGGCGAGCATCTCCTCGCCGCCGCGGCCGAAGACAAAGGGGTCACCGCCCTTGAGCCGGACCACGAACTTGCCGCTCGCCGCGTGCGCGACGAGGGCCTCGTTGATCTCTTCCTGCGACATCTGCCTGCGATAGGGGACCTTGCCCGCGTCGATGACCAAGACGTCGGGCGGCAGCTCGCCCAGCAGCTCCCGCGGGCCCAGCCGGTCGGCGATCACCACGTCCGCCTCGGCGAGCAGCTGCCGCCCGCGGACAGTGATGAGGCCAGGGTCGCCTGGGCCGCCGCCGACCAGTGCCACCCCGGTGAGCCGTCTCCGGTGGTGGCGGGCGGCGATGGTCCCCGACCGCAGGCCCGCAGTGATCGCGTCGCGGATCGCGGCGCTATGCCGCGGGTCGCCGCTGAGCACCCCGACACTGGTGTCGCCTGCCGTGCCGGAGGCGGGCGTCCACGCGGTCGCGGCGGACGCGTCGTCGGCGCGCGTGCACCACGTGCGGTTCGCCTCCGCCTCCGCGGCCACCGCGGCGTTGACCTCCGGGCGGTCGGCGCAGGCGATCACCAGCCAGGCGCCGGCGCAGTCGCCGCTCGCGTAGCCGCGCCGGCGCCACTCGATCCTGCTGTGCGCGGCCAGTTCCTCCAGGGCAGGGGTGGCCGAGGGCGAGACGAGCAGCACGTCCGCGCCGGCCGCGAGCAGGCGCGGAACCCGGCGCGCGGCGACCGCCCCACCGCCGACCACAAGCACCTGCCTGCCGCGCAGCCGCAGGCCGAGCAGGTACGCCTCGGCTGATCCGTCCTGCCGTCCTGCGCCTCGTCCTGCGCCTCGTCCTGCCCCTTGTCCTGCCTCTGGTCCGGTCACGGCGGCAGGTTACCTCGGCGGCAGGCCCGGCGAGCCTCCGGCCCGGTGCTGGTGTGCCTGGTCTCGTGCCGTCGCGGCGCGGCTTTGCTCAGCCGGTGACCACTTTTCTCCGCTTTGCTTAGCTGGTGACCACTTTTGTGACCGTTATGACCGGAATGCGTGGTCGCCGGGTAAGCAGAGATGATGGAGGCGTCGCAGCCGGAGCGAGTCCGCACGTGCACTAATCCGGGGTGGCGGTGCTGCCGGGGCTGGCGTGCCAGAGGGTGCGGGGCGGGCGCTTGATGCTGCCGCCCGGGGAGCCGGTCTCGGCGTAGGGGGAAAGGACGAAGCCGTTGCCGAAGACGACCGGGCGGGCGGGGGCGCCTGGGTCACCGTCTGCCGCGGTGGCGGCGGCCTGGGCGGCGGGGACCGGGACCCGGCGGCCTGTCCGGCCGGCGGAGCCGGGACCTGTCCGGCCCGCTTGGCCGGATCGACCCGCTTGGCCTGGGTCCGACGGGCCGGTTAGGTGAGCGCCTGGGCCCACGTCGCCGGCGGCCATCGCGGCGCGGACAGCCGTCATGCCACTGGCGATCCTGATCTCCTCCAAGGCGGGGAGGTCCCAGCATTCGGCCCCGTTGACGGTGACGGCCATCGGGCCGGCGCCTGCCCGGCGGACCCGGCCGCGAACGAGCAGCAGCCAGGAGCCGAAGAGCCTGGCCGCGCAGCGGTCCTGCACCGACTCGAAGAACGCCAGGTCCACCAGGCCCACCGCGTCGTCGAGCGAGGCGAAGATGATCCGCTGGCCAGAGCGGACCGCCGGCGTCTGGGTCGCCACCTTGGCGCCGGCGACCAGGATCGTCTCACCGTTCTCCCGGTCCGCGAGCCGCGCCGAGCGGACCACGCCCAGCTCCGCGAGGAGGGTGTCGTAGAAGGTCAGCACGTGCTGGCTGACGTCGAAGCCGAGGATCTCGAGTTCGGCCGCCACGCGTTCCTGCTGGTCGAGCTCCCTGAGCTCGCCGGCGGGTACGAGGTCCGCCATTCCGTCGGCCAGCTCGGCGTCGACGGCCCCGGCGCCGGCGCTGGTGAACAGGTCCAGGGTGACGGAACCGGTCCGGGCCGGCGGGGACTGCCTGGCGAGCACGCCCACCCGCGCGAGCAGGTCGCGCCGGGACGGGCGGAGCGGAGGCTGAGGCGGCAGCACGCCGGCGAAACGCGGGATGTCAGGGGAACGCGGGATGTCAGGGGAAAGCTGGGGGGCCCGGCGGGGCGTGCTTGGCGAGGAGGGCGGCATTAGCACGTTGGGCGCGTCCGCCGGGATGGCGGCGTAGAGCGAGTCGAAGGCGCCGATGAGGACCAGGCGTTCCGCTACGGGGCGGGAGACGCGGGCGCGGTTCCAGAAGTCACGCAGGCTGACATACGGCTGGCCGGAGACGATGCGGGCGATCTCGGCGTCGCTGATGCCCTTGATCTCGCGAAGAGAGCAGCGGATCGCCTGGGGAGAGGCGGCTTCCTCCTGCTGCGGCTTACCTGGCGGATTGCCCTCAGTGGCACTGTGTCCGCCCGGGAGGTAACCGCGGAGTGCCTGGAGGGGGCCGGAGGTCTCTAGCCTGCGGCGGGCCGGCGGGCTCGGCGGAGATTGCGGGCGGGAGATGGAGTTGACTGAACCCGTTCGGGATGACGGGTTTGGTTCTTCGCCTTTCGGGGGGTACAGGCCATCGGAGCCTGGGGTCCCCCCGGGGGGCACTGTGTCCCCCCGGGAGGCAACTGTCCAGTCGGCGGCGGAGAAGTTGACGTCTACCGGGAGGACATGGACGCCGGACAGGCGGGCGTCGGCGATGATGACGCGCTTGGGGTACATGCCTGGGTCGTGGGTGAGCACGCCCGCGAAGAAGGCGGCCGGATAGTGGTGCTTGAGCCACGCCGACTGGTAGACGGGGATCGCGAACGCGGCGGCGTGCGCCTTGCAGAAACCGAAGCCGCCGAACGCCGCGACCACCTGCCAGACGCGCTCCACCGTCACCGGGTCGAAGCCCCGTGCCAGGGACTGCGCGCGGAACCACGGTGCGGTGCGGTCCGGGCCGCCCTCGGTGGACAGGTGGCGGCGGACCAGGTCCGCTTCGGCCAGGCCGCAGTCGGTCATCACGTCGATGATCCGCAGCACCTGCTCGTGGAAGACCACCACTCCCCCGGTCTCCCGCAGCGCCTTCTCCAGCTTCTCGTGCGGGTAGCGGGGCTCGGCGAGGCCGTGCCTGGTGCGCAGGAACGGGCCGATCATGTCGGAGTTGACCGGGCCTGGCCGGAACAGCGAGATGTCGACGATCAGGTCACCGACGTCGCGCGGCGCCAGCTTCTTCACCAGCTCGCGCTGGCCTGGTGACTCGATCTGGAAGCAGCCGATCGTGTCCGACCGCTGGATCATCGCGTAGGTGGGCTTGTCGTCGCGGGCGATCGCGTCGATGTCGACCCTTTCTTCGGTGGTGCGGCGGATCTCGGTGAGCGTGTGCGCCATCGCGGACTGCATGCGGACGCCGAGCACGTCGAGCTTGATCACCCCGGCGATCTCCGCGTCGTCCTTGTCGAGCTGGCTGAGCGGGAAGCCTTCGGCGCTTTCCTGGACGGCGGTGCGGTTCAGCAGTGACCGGTCGGAAAGCAGCACGCCGCACGGGTGCATGGCGACGTGCCGCGGCAGGCCGTCGAGCTGTTCGGCCAGCTTGAAAATCGTTGCTAGCTGATCTTGGTTGAGCCTTGACCTCCGGAGTTCCGGCAGCTCGGTCAGGGCCGCAGAAATGTGCTTGGCGCGGATGTGCGGGAAGGACTTGGCGATCGCGCCGATCTCGTCGGGCGGCAGCGACATCGCGGCGGCCACGTCCCTGATCGCGCTGCGCGCCCGGTAGGTCTCCATCATGCTGACGCAGGCGGTGCGCTCCTTCCCGTAGCGGTCGAAGATGATGCGGTACGCGTCGAGGCGGCGGGCCGACTCCACGTCCAGGTCGATGTCGGGCAGCGTGCTCCTGATCGGTGACAGGAAGCGCTCCATCAGCAGGTCGTGCTCGAGCGGGTCGATCGCGCTGATGCCGAGCAGGTGGTTGACGAAGCTGCCCGCACCCGAGCCCCTGATCGCGCAGCGGATGCCGGCCTGCCTGATCCGGTCCGCCACGTCGGCCACGGTAAGGAAGTAGCCGGCCATGCCTGTCTTGGCAATGATGTCGAGCTCATGCTCGAGCCTTTCACGGGCGTTATGCGCCGCCCGGATCCTGCTGATGCCGCGCGGGCGGCCGTCGGGCCTCGCCGTGCGGTACTGGCCGTGCAGGATCGCGTACTCGCACCGGTCGCGCAGTTCCTGGTACTGATCGTGCGCGCTGCCCATGATTTCCGGCAGGTGGTGGGCGCCGACCCCGAGGTCACGGGCCGGGTCGAGCACGCAGCGGTCGGCCAGTTCCGCGGTCTCGCCGAGCAGCAGCGTGGCGGCGCTCGCGGTGCCCGGACCGGTCATCGCGCCGGCGACGCGGCTGGCGATGACGGTCATGTCGTCCGGGCCGGCGAGGTAGGCGCGGCCGTTGTGCGGGACCAGCCTCGGCGAGCCGAGCGGTACCAGGTGCCGCGCCGCGTCGAGCACCTGGGCGGCCAGGCTGTCCACCGGGTCCAGGTAGCGGACCGCGTTGGTGAGCACGGCTTTTGTTCTGCTGTCGCGGGCGAGTTCGGCCATCCTGGCGGCACGGAACGTGGACTTGTGGTCCAGGTGATCGACGATCTCCACGACGGGGGTGACGCCGAGGTGGCGCCAGCGGTCGAGTCGCTGCCTTGCCAGGTCCTGACGGCGGGCGGCGACCGCCTGGCCGACGTCGCTCGACGGGCCGAGCAGCACGACAAGGCCGTCGGCGTACTCCGCGATCAGTTCCTTGGTGACCGCGGGGACGTCATCGTCGGCCGCGCGGAGCTCGCGATCCGCCTCCGCCGCCGTCCAGGCATGGGCGGCGGAGACGAGGCGGCACAGCGAGGCCCAGCCTGCCTGGCCGGCCGCGAGCAGCGTCACCCGGCCGGGCGGGCCTTGCTGGCTTCGCTTGCCTTGCTGGCGTGGCTGGGCTTGCTGGGCTTGCTGGGCTTGCTGGCGGCTTCTGCGCTCCGGCGTGGTCGTTTTGGCGGGCACCAACGCGAGGTCGGCGCCGAGCAGTGCCTTGATGCCGACGTCGGCGCAGGCTTGGACGTGCTTGAACGCGCCGTAGAGGCCGTCGCGGTCGGTAAGCGCGAGGGCCGGCATGCCGAGGTCCGCCGCCCTGGCGGCAAGCGCGCGCGGGGTCGCCGTGCCGTAGCGCAGCGAGAACGACGACGCGACGTGCAGGTGGGTGAACTCCGTGCGGGCTCCGGGTGCTCCGGGTGCTCTGGGTGTTCCGGGTGCTCCGGGTGGCGCCGGCATCAGTCGTCGATCCTGCGCAGCGTCCAGGTGCCCGCGGCGATGTCCCTGCGGAGCTCATAGATCCCAGTCGGCTGGTCCTGGCCTGGCGACGCCTCCACCCGCCAGAACTCAAGCTCCGGGTGCGCGGGGACCGGGACGGACTCTCGCCACCAGGCACGGTTGACTATCCAGTGCTCCTGGACCGCGCGCACGGCATAGAGCCGTCCGCGCCAGGCGAACCGGACTGGCCTCCCGTCCTGCCTCGTGTGGACCTCGACCGGATCGCCGTACACCCTGCCCATAGCCGTCCTGCACTTCCGCACGTAACGCCACCGGCACCGCGTGGCGTGACTCGCGCGGGGCCGGCCGCCCGGGGGAAGACGGGCGTAACCATGTATTCGCCCGACCCGGCGAACCCAACAATGTGATCGAATATAAGTTCACTCGAACAGACAGTCAAATATCACCGGTAACGCTGGCAACTTTGACGCACAGTAATCGCCGACTGTATGGGTTGAATCTGGGACATATCGGGCACTGTCTCGCGTTGTCATCGCTGCTTCACGCGTCCGCTTCGGGTTAGGATGCGGATCATGCCGGACGTCTCGCCACGCCCAGAACCGTTCACCGAGCGGGCCGCGCCCGCGGACCTTGACGATCTCCGCGCCCGGCTGCGCGGGACGCGCTTGCCGGACGCGCCGCGGGACGCCGGGTGGTCGCTCGGGACAGACCTCGGCTACCTCCGCGAGCTCGTCGCCTACTGGGCGGACGATTTCGACTGGCAGGCGCAGGAGGAGGCGCTCTTCCGGTTCCCGCGCTTCCGTGTCCGGCTGGGCGACTCGCTGATCCATTTCGCGCACGTCCGGGCGGCCGCTCCGCCCGACCCGGTGCTGCCGCTTGTGCTCAGCCACGGCTGGCCCGACTCGTTCTGGCGGTACGCGAAGGTCATCCCGCTGCTCACCGACCCGGCCGCGCATGGCGGCGACCCCGCCGACGCGTTCGACGTGGTCGTGCCGGACATGCCTGGCTACGGGTACTCAGGCAGGCCTGCTGGCGCGCCGCTCGACTCCGTCGCGGCGGCCGGCCTGTGGGCCTCGCTCATGAGCGTGCTCGGCTACCGGCGGTTCGGCGCAGCGGGCGGCGACATCGGCAGCCACGTGAGCCGCTACCTGGGGCTCGACTACCCCGACCGAGTAGTGGCCGTCCACCGCACCGACGCGGGTGTGCCGTTCTTCGCCGGCGACCCGGCCTCGCTGAGTCCGCAGGAGCGGGCTTGGCTCTCGAGCATGGCGTCATGGAGCGCGGCGGAGGGCAGCTACTCCGCGATGCACCGGACGAAGCCGCAGACCGCCGCGTTCGGGCTCACTGACTCGCCGGCCGGGCTTGCCGCCTGGATCGTGGAGAAGCTGCGGGCGTGGAGCGACTGCGGCGGCGACGTGGAGCGTTCTTTCACTAGGGATGAGATCCTCACGAACGTCACGATCTACTGGCTCACCGGGACCATCGGGTCCTCGATGCGGATGTATCACGCGAATGCCGTGATCCCGCCGTCACAGCTGGCCAGGCGGGTCGAGGTGCCGTCGGGGTTCGCGCTGTTCCCCGGCGACATCGGCCAGCCGCCGCGCGCTTGGCTGGAACGGGTGGCGAACGTGGTGCGGGTGACGGAGATGCCGCGCGGCGGTCACTTCGCGCCGTTCGAGGAACCAGAGCTGTACGCGCAGGAGCTACGGGACTTCTTCCGGCCGTACCGGGCGCTGGCGACGGGGTTACACGGCTTCCCGGCGTGGCTGATGGAGCTTTTCTGACCGCCCGGCCGGAGCCATCGGGGTCAGCAGCGTCACTGTGATCACGTGTTCGCCACGGAACCCTCTATGCCACTTTAATTCGAACATGATCACGGAACATTTGATTATCACGGAACTTTTCTACCGAAATCGGGGAGTTTTCTTCCGTCAGGATCCGATGTTCCGTGATCATGCGTCTTGTATGCGGCTTATGACTGATATGCCGGAACTCGGCGGCCTTCGGGCAAAGGGCGGGGCGGCGTTTGGGGCGGGGTGGCCGTGGATTGGCTGGTGCGGGGCGGATGGGGTTCGGACGCGCGCAGTCGGACGACGATCGGGTTCATCGGCGGCCGACTGCGCGCGGAGAACCTCACCGCCCCGCAACCCCCTGCAGCTAGTCGGACCAGCCGGGGATGGGGTAGGCGGAGAGGAGGTCGCGGATCTCGGCGGCTATGCGGTCGAGTGGGGCCTCGTCGTCCTTGGCGGCGGCGGTGATGGCCTCGTCCATCCAGGCGGCCAGCTGGGGCATGTGCACCTCGGTTAGGCCGCGGGTGGTGAGCGCGGGGGTGCCGAGGCGGATGCCTGAGGGGTCGAAGGGCTTGCGCTGGTCGTACGGGACGGTGTTGAAGTTGAGCTCCATGCCGGCCCGGTCGAGTGCCTTGGCGGCTGGCTTGCCAGCGATGCCCTTGGAGGCGAGGTCTACGAGCAGCAGGTGGTTGTCGGTGCCGCCGGAAACCAGGTCGTAGCCGCGCTCCTGGAGCGCGGCTGCCAGGGCGATGGCGTTCTTGACCACCTGGGCGGCGTAGTCGCGGAACGACGGCTGTGCCGCCTCGCGCAGCGCGACGGCGATGCCGGCCGTGGTGTGGTTGTGCGGACCGCCCTGCAGACCGGGGAAGACGGCCTTGTCGATCGCTGACGCGTGCTCGGCGTCGGTCATGATCATCGCGCCGCGCGGGCCGCGCAGCGTCTTGTGGGTGGTCGTGGTGATCACCGGGGCGTGGCCGACAGGGGACGGGTGCGCGCCGCCGGCAATCAGGCCGGCGATGTGCGCGATGTCCGCGGCCAGGACGGCGCCGACCTCCTTGGCGATCGCGGCGAAACCGGGGAAGTCCACGGTGCGGGGCAGCGCGGTGCCGCCGCAGAAGATGATCTTGGGGCGCTCGCGGAGCGCGATGTCGCGGACCTCGTCCAGGTCGATGCGGCCGGTGTCGCGGCGCACGCCATACTGCACGGGGCGCAGCCACTTGCCGCCGATCGTCGGGGCCGCGCCGTGGGTCAGGTGGCCGCCCATGGGCAGCGAGAGGCCCATGACCGTGTCACCTGGCTTGGCGAAGGCCAGGTAGACGGCCAGGTTGGCGGGCGAGCCCGAATACGGCTGCACGTTCGCGTGCTCCGCGCCGAACAGCGACTTGGCGCGTTCGATGGCGATCGTCTCGAGCGGGTCGATGAGCTGCTGACCCTCGTAGTAGCGCCGGCCCGGGTAGCCCTCGGAGTACTTGTTCGTCAGCACCGTCCCGACTGCCTCAAGGACAGCGAGCGATACATAGTTCTCCGACGGGATCATCCGGAACTTGTCGTGCTGGCGGCGGGCCTCGTCGTGGATCAGGCCCGCGATCTCCGGGTCTTCCGCGTCGATGTGCGGGATTGGCGGCTGGTGCATCAGGGTGGACCTCCTCGTGCAAGAGGCTATCAACCTGCTCGCGGACGGCGGGAAGCGGTTTTCCCCCGGCGAACGAACCGGCGGGTGCGGCTGGTGTGATTGGCTCAGCAGCATGAGCATCCCCATCATCCTCGACTGCGACCCCGGCATCGACGACGCGCTCGCGATCTCCTTCGCGGCCGGCTCACCCGAGATCGAGCTGGCCGGCATCACCACCGTGGCGGGCAACGTGCCGCTGGCCAAGACCACGGCGAACGCGCTCGCCGTGGCGGCGTTCGCGGGCCTGCCCGACGTGCCGGTGACACCAGGGTGCGCGGCGCCGCTGCTGCGCCCGGCGCTGCACGCGGACCACGTGCACGGCGAGTCGGGGCTCGGCGGCGCGGCGCTGCCCGCGCCGCGGCGGTCCGCGGAAAGCGGGCACGCCATCGACTTCATCATCGACACCGTCGCCGCCGCGCGAGGCGAGATCACGCTGGTCGCGACCGGGCCGCTGACCAACATCGGGCTGGCGCTGCGCCGCGAGCCGCGGCTGGCGAGCTGGGTGCGGGACTTCGTGATCATGGGCGGTTCCGCCTCGCGCGGCAACGTCACCCCCGCCGCCGAGTTCAACATCTGGGCCGACCCCGAGGCGGCGGCCGTCGTCTTCGGCGCGGGATGGTCGGTGCGGATGATCGGGCTCGATGTCACGCTGCTCGCCCGGGCCACCGCCGCCATCCAGGAGCGGATGAGCTCGCTCGGGTCGCTCGGGTCCACGCTGCTGCTGCCCGCGCTCGCGCAGTACCGGGACGCGGACGACGAAACGGGCGAGCCGCCGGTGCACGACGTGTGCGCGATCGTCTCCATCGCGGACCCGTCGGTGTTCGAGTACACGCCCGCCCAGGTCGCGGTGGAGACGCACGGCGCGCTCACGTCGGGGATGACGGTAACCGACTTCTCGGCGTCGGCCGCGCACAACGCGCGGGTGGCCACCGCGATCAACGCGGAACGTTTCTGGCGCACCGTGCTCAGCGCGTACGGCAGTCTTCCTGTCGCGCAGTCCTAACCGGGGTCGTTAGGCTCCGGTGCTTGTCGCGCCGGCCAGGAGAAAGGGATCCGCGGAGGCGACGATCGACTCGTGCGCCTGGACGGCCTGCTCACCCACCTCGACCAGGTCGCTGTAGCTCCACTGCTGCTGCGAGACGCCCGGTGCGCGCAGCCACGCGCCGGCGGACCTGCACCAGACCGTCAGGCCGCTCGCGATCGACAGCACCGCCATGTCGGCGCCCACGTCGTCGGCCCGCACCAGCTTGCCGCCGAACCCGCGGCTGCTCAGGTCATGCTCGAGTTCCGTCATCGCGTCGCCGGCCGTGACCGGGCGCATCCGGCCGGCACTCCCGCCGGCCAGCGGTGCGGGCAGCGAGAACCAAACCGCCTTGCCGGGCGCGCCGGAACCGGACAGCCGGGACCTGGTCAGGTGGTGGCCCCAGTGGCCGCCGGACAGTTCGTGCACGACCTCGAGGCCGCGGCCGCTCATCGCGTCGGCCGGGGCCCGGCGGACGGAGCGGCCGGGCACGTTGCCATGCGCCCAGCTGGGAAGAGTGTCGAATACCTTGCAGACCAGTTCCACCCGCATTCCGGTGCCGCGCAGGTAAAGCCACACCTCGGGATTGGCGCCATGCGGATGGCGCTTGCTGGCGTGCAGGGTATTGGCGGCCAGCTCGCTGACCATCGTCACCCCGTCGTCAACGGTGTCCCTGTCGAGGGCTAGTTCGCCCGCTACCCGCCGGAACAAACGGCGCGCGATGCCCGCGCAAGTCGGATCCCCCGGGAGAACCCACGCACCGCAGGCACGCATTTGCACCATCCGCAACCCGTCATCCATATCGGTGCCTCCGGCCTAGCCACCGTCACGCCGTTCAGAGCCCCCGTCGGCCAGACCGACGGGCCCCCTCTTGTCCGGTCTCTGATTCCGAATCTGTGAAGCACAGGTTCGGATTGTCATGTGCGTCATTTTCACATTACTCTGCGAGGCATCGATAAGGAAGCGGAACCGATCGATTACTTAGCGCAGATAGCCCTCGCTTCAATCGGGGCAAAACACGACATTTTGCCGTGCGGAAAGAATGAGCCGGCACAATTACCTAAGGCGAGAATGTGCCGTTACGTAGGCGGAATGCGTTTTGACGTTAAGACGATCGCGAGTGACGGGCCGACGGCCAGTCAATTCGAATATGTTGTCGGCCCGAGACCCAGGCCACGCGGGCTGGCTGACCCGCTATATCCCCACTGGTCACCATCTTCCCCGGGCTCGCAAGAATGTGCAATTACGTCATGCGCAACCGATTGCTAACCCTGGCCTTGGCCTTTCCTGCTATGCCGAGATAGATTCGCGGATGGCGGCTGAGTGCAGCGACCGCGCGCGGCCGCCTGGGCTCATGGAGACAGGGCTCATGCGCGAAACACGAAGGTCCCCCGGGAGGCACCCCAGGGGACCTTCGTGCCGTGCGTTACGCATCCGGCACATTCGCCTAGATGTCGTAGCGCCCCCCCTGCACGTCAGAAAGAAATCGGGCGAACGCCGCCCGGTCGACGACGTGCGCGCCGCCTTCCGGACGCTTGCTGTCGCGGATAGCGGCAATGCCTGGCAGGTTGGCGGCGACCTCGACGCAGCCACCGTTAAGCGCGCTCGCATTCGCCTTCCGCCAGATCGCCAGAGACAGGTCCATCACTGGTCAGTCACTCCATTCTCTTCGCGAGTGTTTCGAGGTACACCGTGGTGTCCCCGGGTTCGAGCGCCGCGTCGCACGCGCGCTCGAACGCCTGGATGTAACTGCGCACCGCCGCGGGCGCGCTCACCTCTTCGACGGAATAGTCGGTCTCCACGAACACGATGGGCGGCTCGCCTGCCGGGAAGCTGAAGATGTTGACCATGGAGAAGATGCCGGTCGGCGGCCCGTCGTCGAATCGCTGTATGCGCAGCTCGACGTTGCGCCGCCTGCTCATGGCCGCCAGGTGCTCGATCTGCTCCCTGCGGTCGGTGTGCATTCCCCACCGGTAGCGCAGCGAGGCCTCGGTGATCACCGCGGACAGCACAGGCGCGCCTTCGGTGCGTTCCAGGATCTCCTGCCTGCGCAGCCGGGCCTCGACGGACTTGCGCCGCCAGGCCGGCGGGCGGGCACTGGCGCCCGACTTGAACTGGGCCTCCATGTAGGCCTCTGTCTGGAGCAGGCCCGGCACCACCAGCGGCATGTAGACCTGGATGGTCGCCGCGTCGTTCTCATAGCCAGGGAATTCGTTATCGAAGATCTCGCCGTATTCCCGCCACCAGGGACGAACCCGGCTGCGAACCGCGAGTTCCTCGATCTCTTCCCGTTCGCCGCCCTCGACCTCGTAGATACGGATGAGGTCGCGGATGTCGCTCATCTCGGGGCGCTTCCACTGATTAGCCTCGAAACGCCCGACCTTGCCGCGGCCCCAGTTGAGGATGTCGCAAACGTGGTTGGCTGTATAGCCAGTGCTGTTGCGCAGCTCGGTCAGCAGCTGGGACAGGCGTCGTTTCGCGACGGTCGCGCCATAGGCGTCATCGCTCATCGATGCCTCCTCCGAAATGCGGAACATTGTCCCTTTGCAGGCATTTTCGCGTGCTTGGCGGCCTCATGGCACACATATCCAAGCTCGCAGATGTGAGCTTACTCAAATTGCGAATCACAAATCAAGCGGTTCTGAAGCGTTTTCAGGTTTTCCCGGGGGTCCGCCCGGCCGATGGGTGGGCCCGGCCGGGCTAGCGAGTAAACCGGCTTGCCTAACAGCACCCGAGACCTAGCAGCGCGGGCCGCCTGGCTCGCCGACCGCAGCGTCATTGAACTCGCCTTTTCTCGCTCCGTCGATGAAGCAGTCCCATTCGTTCCTGTCGAATACCAGGATCCGCCCGACCGGGTCGCCTGCCACCCGCAGCAGCACCCAGTCGCCGCGGTTCCACCGCTGGCTGACCGGAAAGGCGACCTCGATCGATCCCGCCGCGTCGCCGGACCGGTCCCAGGCCAGCGCGGCCGGGTCGATGTCCAGCTCGGCCAGCGTCGGCTTGCCGGTGTCCTGCACCGTCACGGCACCCTCGCGACCGCACAGTACAGCCAGCGGGAGCCGTCGCTGTCGGCGAGCTGCACGTCCTCTGCGCCCCATAGTCCACTGTAGGTCAGCGCGGGCTGCGCTCCCTTGTAGGGCGGCTGCACGTCGAGCCCGTCGAAGAACCTCGCGATCTCCGCCTTCGAGCGGAAGTGCATCTGCTCGGTGGCGTGGTCGAACACGCGGCGGAACGCGTCCACCGCCACCGGCGGCTTCGCGTCGTCGGTGAGGTGCGACAGGGCCAGGCAGCTGCCGGGTCCCACCGCGCTCACGTAGCGCCTGACCAGGCCGTGCGGATCGGACTCGTCCGCGACGAACATCAGGACCGCGGTCATCAGCAGCCCGGTCGGCTCGGCCGGGTCGATGAACTCGCGCACCACCGGGTGCCCGAGGATCGCGTCAGGATCGCGCAGGTCCGCGCAGATCACGCCGACCTGGCGGGCCGCGCTGCCGAGTATCTCCCTGCTGTGCAGCTCGACGAGCGGGTCGTTGTCGACGTACACGACACGGGCATCGCGGTGGATCTTCCTGACCACCTCGTGCGTGTTTCCCACGGTCGGCAGCCCCGAGCCAAGGTCGAGGAACTGCCTGATCCCGCGCTTGGCGATCCAGGTCGCCGAGCGCTGGTGGAACCCGCGGTTGGACCAGGCGCAGTCCCTGATCTCCGGCACCGAGCGCAGAATGCGCTCCGCAGCGTCGGCATCGACGTCACAGTGATGCGTGCCGCGCAGCATGTAGTCGTAGATCCGCGCCGGGGACGGCTTCGTGACATCAAGGCCGTCCGGCTGGCGCAGGGCCTTGGTCATTCAAGGGCCTCCGCGATTGTCCGGGGGGTGACGGTTGCAGTCTTGCACGTGCGTTTTGCACCAAGGAACGAGACGGGGAAAAGATCGGCAATTCTACCTATCGCACCTGCAATGCGGCACTACCCGCCTTGGGCTGGGAAATCGTCGATCTTCACCAGGCCTGCGCCTTGCGGCATTGCTGCCGCTCGCGGCAGCTCCGCGGCGCGTTGCGGCAGCCCTGCGGACGAAGCAGGCAGAAGTGCGCAAAGCGCCCCGGGGTGCCGAGCACAATAGACAGCAGAACCCCCATCCCCGACCTCGGCGGCAGCAACTGACTCATGGCAGAAGGTGTGCACAGCCCGCGAGTGCTCGTCGTCGACGATGAGCCGAACATTCGTGAGCTTCTCCAGGTGGCCCTGACCTTTCACGGCTGCGCCGTGACGACGAGCGCCACCGGGAAGGAGGCGATCACGCTCGCGGACGCCTTCGACCCCGACCTGATCGTGCTCGACGTGCTGCTGCCGCCTCCGTCCCCGGCGAGGGGACAACCGTCCGCGCGTGGATCCCGGTCAAGGCCGGCCGGCCCGTCGGCTAACGGCCTCTACAGCGATGAATGTACGGATGAGCCGGCTCTGGCCGGCCCAACGGTACTCGCTTGGCCATCAGACGCGGCGTTAGACGACCTTCGTGCCGTACATCTCGCCGAGGGGGTCGGCGAGCAGCTCGAGGCGGACGCCGTCCGGGTCCTTGAAATAGATCGAGGTGCCGCTCGCCACCTGGTACTCCACCCCGGCCGCGTCGAGCTTGCCGCGCAGGTGATCCCACTTCTCCTTGGTGACGGAGATGGCGATGTGGTTGATGTTGCCGAGCGTCTCCATATACGGCCCCAGGTCCAGGCCGGGGAAGTCGAAGAACGCCAGCAGGTTCCCGTTGCCCACGTCGAAGAAGAAGTGCGTCGACCCCTTGTAGTCCCTGTTGCCGAACAGCTCGGTGAGCGGGAACTCAAGCAGCCCCTGGTAGAACTTGATCGTCTGCTCGACGTCGGAGCAGATCAGCGCCGCGTGATGGATGCCGCGCGCGGAACTTTCCGGCCGCTCCGCCGGGATGTACTGGGCCGCGAGGCGGGCACGCTCCGCCTTGATGGCCGCCAGGTCGATGTCAGTCATGAGTCCCCCTGAGTCACCACGCACCCGTTCCCGTCACCCTATCGGGACATAGCAGCGAGCAGCCGGGTGGTCTTGGCCTCCCGCCCTGGACCGCGGGAACGGATCACGACCGGCGCGCGGAGGATTTCCGCGACCGCGCCTGGCCAGTCTTCCGCCGCCAGCCGTTCGGTGTCGTCGTAGCCGGGGCGCGCTTTCAGCAGGGTGGTCGTGAGGTCCTGCTGGTAGGACAGGTCACGGTGCGGTCCCGGCGTTATAGCCGCGTGCACCTCGCCGTCGATGCGGTAGCTCCGGCAGATGCGCAGTCCGCCCGCGTGCCTTTCCGCGGTATCCAGGTGAGTGAGCGCGACCGCGTCCACTCCCCCGGCGACCTCGCATCCGTAGCGCAGGGCGACCGCGTCCAGGTGGCCGACGCGGAACTGGCCCTGCCAGCGGCCGTCCTTGTTGTGCTTTTCCGGCACGTGCAGCGCGGGATCTTCGGTCGGGAACGGGCCGTGGCCGTGCCTGGTCTGGTAGGTCCTGGTCACGCCGAGGCGTGTCGCGGACGCGCCCGCCTCGGCAAGCAGGGCTTCCGCGTTCTCGAACGTGGTCGTGGACCAGGTCGTGAAGGGGTGGAAGCCGCGCCATTCGTCGAGCAGCACGCCCTGCGCGCCCTCGAAGACGACCGGGCCGCTGCGCAGCAGCCCCGTCAGGTACCCGTCGCCGGCCAGCGTCACCCGGGCGAAGATCTCCCGGTAGACGGTCGCGAGATCCGCGGCTCGCGGCAGCGTCATCGGGACCGTCCCTTCGATGGCCGCGATGTCGGCGAGGGCCTTGTCGCGCAGTCGCTCGAGCTTGCCGTGCATTTTCCGCGGGGAGTCGATGTCGCCGCCGCGTGGCGCGTCGTCCGGACGGTCCAGGGCATAGGCGGCCGTCTCGCCGATGCCCATCCCGCACGAGCCGTGCCTGCCGTCGCCGCGCGCCCGTTCCCTGGCCTGGTTGACGGCGCGGTGGTACGGCGTGGTGAGCAGCGCGCCCCTGTCGATCGCGACCAGGCCGAGCGGACTTGGGACGCCTTTTCTTGCGAGCTGTTCCGCCTCTGCCACCAGAGCCAGCGGGTCGACGAGCATGTACCTGGACAGGAATGTTCTGGTGCCGGGTGTAAAGGTGCCCGAGCAGAACTGGGCGAACGGGTGCGGCGCGCCGTCCGGTGCGAGGACGTGGTGGGCGGCCTGGGCGCCGCCGTTGAAACGGACCACCGCCTGGACCGGTCTGCACGCGCTCGCGCAGAGCCAGTCCACGATCGTGCCCTTGCCCGCGTCACCGTAGCCAAGGTCGACGACGATCACGTGACCGTTCACAGCAGGACGCTGCCGTTCGGAAAGTCAAGATCTCTGCCATCGGAACGGGTTCGGCTGCCTCCCCCAGGTCCGCCGTCGCGCGCCGGGCGGGGTGCGGGCAGCGCGTGCGGCGCGCGGGGCGCGCCGATGGCGGCGAGCGCGCGTTCGACGGCCGGGCCGGCGGTCGAGCCGACGTCGCGCAGGTCGCCGAGGCCTGCTGCCAGGTCGATGGCCTCCTCGCCGAGCCCCACGGTGAGCGCGATCGTCTCGCACACCGCGTCCAGGTCGGCGAGCTCGATCACGTTCTGGCCGAGCAGTGAACGCCAGGTGCCGAGCACCTGGCCGTCGCCCGCGTACGAGGCGCCCTCCGGTAGCAGGTAATAGGTGTCCCAGCGCCTGGTGAGCTGTGCGATCAGGTTGCGGATCGGGACCGGCTGCGGCAGCTCGTCGCCGATCCAGCCGCTCACCTCGCGGGGCTTGACCGCCTGGTAGGGCATCTCGTCGCCGATGATGAACAGGTAGCCGCGCTTGCCGCGCTTCTCGAAGCAGTCGATCGCGGTGTGCCTGGCCATGAAGTACATGGCGAGCTCGTAGGACTCGGTCTTCTGGCCGCCACCACCGCCCTCGAGCAGTATCCGCTCCAGGTCCTTGTCCATCCGGTTGTCTGACTCGAACTGGCCGATCTGCAGAGGCGCCCTGTCGCAGGTCGCGTCGCCGATCGCGCCGAACATGAGCTGCGGGTCCGTCGCGTAGCCGCCGTCCTTGAGCAGGCCGAGGAGCTTGGGCAGCTTCTTCTGCAGCGTCCGCGGCACCGCGCCCATCGAGCCTGTCACGTCGAACAGCACCGCGATCGCCAGCGACCGCGGGTGCTCCGCGGAGTCGCGGCTCTCCCGCTTGCCCACGTCGAACGGGTCGAGGCTGGGGTGCACGGTGCGCGCGCCCGAGTCGCTGTAGCCGAACGCGCTCGCGCCGTTGCGCAGCCGCGCGGCGGTCTCGTATACGTCTGATGACCAGTAGCCGCTTCCCATGACGGCCTCCTTGTTTCTTCCGTGCTTCGATAGCTGGGGCTAGGGGCGGAGTTCCGCTTCCGTGGCGGGGCGGAGCAGCGCGGGGTGCAGCAGCGTCGCGTCGCCGCGGCGGTAGAGCTTGGCGCGGGGGCCGCCGCGCGGGCCGCCCGTCTCGGTGTGACTGCCGGTGGACTCGACGAAGCCGGGGACGGAGAGCACCTTGCGATGGAAGTTGCCCGCGTGCAGCTTCTCGCCCCAGACCGTTTCGTAGACCTCGCGGAGTTCGGTGATGGTGAACGGCTCGGTGACGAACGCCGTGGCGAGCGGCGTGTACTCGAGCTTTGACCTGGCACGGTCCACCCCGTCGGCGAGGATCGCCGCGTGGTCGAAGGCGAGCGTGCGCGGATCGAGTGCGTTGACCGGAGTCCAGCGGGCGTCGGCGGCGTCGCTGCCCGGCATCGCTTCCGGGAGACCGGGGGCGAAGGCGAGGTAGGCGACGGAGATGACCCGCATCCGCGGGTCACGGCCGGGCGCGCCGTAGCTGCCGAGCTGTTCCAGGTGGCTGGGGCGGAGCGACGCGCCCGCCTCCTCCGCCAGCTCACGGGCGGCGGTCTGCGCCAGGTCTTCCTCGGTCTTGGTGCCGTCCGGTGCTTGGCTCGGCCTGACGAAGCCGCCGGGCAGCGCCCAGCTGCCCTGGAACGGCGGCTCGCCGCGCCTGACGAGCAGCACCTGGAGCTGTGCGTCCCTGATCGTCAGGGCCACCACGTCGACGGTCACCGCGATCGGGTCGTAGGCGCGCGGGTCGTACCCGGCGAGGAAGCCCTCGGTGTCAGGGGTGCTGTCCACGCGGCGCCACCAACCGTTCTGCGTCTCGCTGTTAGTTCTTCTCATTTTGAGAAGTACTCAATATGAGAGTAACTCGCGGAACGGTCCGCGTCAAGGAGACGCCGGCCGCGCGGGCCGCGAGGGTGCCCCGGGCAGGGCGCGGGCTAGCGGCCGAGGGCGGCGACCGGGCGGCCGGGGACCTGACCGGCGCCGGGCTGGCCGGCGGCGATGCTCTCTACCAGGGCGATCAGCACTTCCTTCACGGAGGCGAGGTCGCGGGCGTCGCACAGCACGAGCGGGACGGCAGGGTCGAGGTCGAGTGCCTGGCGGATCTCTTCCGAGTCGTAACTGGGGGCGTCATCGAAGCAGTTGACGGCGACGATGAAGGGGAGCCCGAGCCGCTCGAAGTAGTTGACCGACGGGAAGCAGTCGCTCAGCCGCCGGACGTCGGCCAGTACCACGGCACCGAGCGCGCCGAAGGCGAGTTCGTCCCACATGAACCAGAAGCGCTCCTGGCCGGGCACGCCGAACAGGTACAGCACGAGGTGCTGGCCGATGGTGATCCGGCCGAAGTCGAGCGCGACGGTGGTCGTCTTCTTGTCGGGCAGGCCAGCCAGGTTGTCGCGGCCCACGCTGGCGGCGCTCAGCGTCTCCTCGGTGAGCAGCGGGCGGACCTCGCTGATCGCGCCGACCAGGGTGGTCTTGCCGGCCCCGAAGCCGCCCGCGATGAGGATCTTGTGCGCGGTCAGCACCTGATCGTCGGCCGCCGGGCCGACTCCTTGCTCGTCAGAGTGCACGGAGCCCATTGAGTATCTCCTGGAGAACGTCGTTGCCTGGTAGCTGGGCGCGCGGCGGCCGATGCCGCACCACGGTGACCTCGCCGGCCAGGATCAGGTCGCCGAGCAGCACCCGGACCACGCCGAGCGGCAGCGCCGTCTCCGACGCGATGTCGGCCACCGTCGCCTGCCGCTGGCAGCGGGCCAGGATCTTGCGATGCTCGGGAGTCCTGCGCAGTGGCTCGTCATCGGCTTGCGCGGCCACGTCGGTCGCGACTACCACGGCGATCAGGTCAAGCACCTCGCCGTCGGCGGGTTCGGTACGGCCGCCGGTCACCGCGTACGGGCGGACGACCGGACTGTCGTCGCGGCGTACCCACCTCCCGGAGGGTACGGGGGGTACGGGGGGTCGCCCCCCCGGAGGGCTACCGTCGGGTGGTACGCCCCTCGTCATCGGCTACTCCACCGAGGCCGGGCTCGCGGGAAACCGTGCCTGCGACGCCAGGTGCGGCCTGGCGCGCTTGACCAGCATCGCCATCTCGTACGCCACCGTGCCCGCGTCGGCGGTCGCGGGGCAGAGCGCGGCCATGCAGCTGCCCTCGCCCGCCGCGATGACGAAGAGCAGGCCGCCGGCGAATTCGATGACGGTCTGCCGGACGCCGCCGACGCCGAAGCGGTCGCCGGTGCCGGTGGCCAGGCTCTGCAGGGCGGCCGCCACGGCCGACAGGTGCTCGGCGTCCTCCCGGGACAGGTCCCTGGACGCCGCGAGCAGCAGCCCGTCCCTTGACAAGATGACGGCCCGCCGGAAGTCCTCGACACGCGATGCCAGGTCATCGAGCAACCAGGCGAGGTCGCGCTCCCCCGACCCCTCGTCGATTGCCATCACTCTTCCTCCTCCGTGTGCTGCACTGTCCAGGCCTGTTCCACGGCGCCCCATGGCTCAGCGGCCGCCGCGGCGTCGTTTTCTTCTGCTTCTTCCGCTTCTTCCGCCTCGCGCCGCAACCAGCCGCTCTGCAGCGAGGCCGCCAGCCGGCGGGCGTCGTCCGGCGCGGGGGCCTCCGGGGGTGCGGCCCTCCTGCGGCTGTCCGGCTCAGTGGTGCCGGGGGCCGGGGCCGGCTGCTCCGGGCTGTCGTACTCTGGCCGGACCCGGCGCGGCAGCCCGTGCCTGGTGGTCGCGGACCCGTCCGCCGCCGCATTCCGCACCGCGCCGAGTTCCTCGTCCTCGCGGTCCGCCGACAGCGGGCGGGCCATGGCCGCGCCGACCAGGGTGAAAGGCTCGGGCGACTGGTCGCGTCCGGCGTCGAGCGCGCCGCCCGCGGGCGCCAGCCCGGCATCGGCCCTGGCGAGCACCAGGGTGTCGGGCAGCAGCACGATCGCCTTGGTGCCGCGGTAGGGCGACGGGGTCAGCGAGACCTCGACCGCGTGCCTGGCGGCGAGCCGGCCGGCCACGAACAGACCGAGCCGGTCGGCGTCCACGACGTCGAAGTCGGGCGGGCTGGCCAGCCGGCCGTTGAGCTCGCCGAGCTGTCCGGGCGCGATGCCAAGGCCGCGGTCCTCGACCTCGATGGCGAAGCCGTTGGCCACCCGCTCGGCCCGCACCTCGACCCGGGTCGTCGACGGGGAGAACAGGGCCGCGTTCTCTATCAGCTCCGCGAGCAGGTGGATCATGTCGTTGACCGCCGGGGCGGTCACCACGTCCTCGGAGTCGGTGCGCACGGAGACCCGCTGGTAGTCCTCGGTCTCCGCGACCGCCGCACGGATCACGTCGATGACCGGGACGGGGCCGCTGCGCGGCCGCGGCGCGGGGGCGCCCGCCAGCACCGTGAGGCTCTCCGCGTGCCGCCGCATGCGCGTGGTCAGGTGGTCAAGCGCGAACAGGTCGGCCAGCGCGGCCGGGCTCGACGCCTGCTGCTCGAGGGTGTCGATGATGCGCAGCTGACGGTGCAGCAGCGACTGGTTGCGCCTGCCCAGGCTGGTCAGCACCTGGCGGAAGCCGCCGCGCAGGCTCGCCTCGGCGGTGGCCGCGGCGACGGCGGTGGCCTGCAGCCGGCTGAGCGCGCTCGACACGGCCGCGAATTCGCGCAGCCCCGGCGACGGCAGCGTTCGCGGCGCGGGGGCGGCCGCGCCCTGCCGCAGCTGCGCCAGCGCCTGCGGCACCTGCTCGTCGGCCAGGTAGCGGGCCACCGCGGCGAGGCTGGCGGCCTGGCGGGACAGCCGGCGGGCCACCACGCCGATGGCCACGACCGCGACCAGGGCGACGAGCAGGCCGGCCCCGGCCACCACGGCGGCCTCGATCACCGCCCGGTGCGGGTGCGGCCCGAGCCACCGGTGCAGCGCGCCGCCGAGGACGGCGCCGGCCAGCCCGCCCCATGCCAGCACAAGGCAGCCAAGGGGAAGGACTAGCCGCGTGACGAAGTAGTAACGGACCGTACGCCCGACGGCGGGCGAGGGATCCGTGCCGACCGAACGCGTTCCCGCCATGTGGTCACTCCCGCGATTTTGGCACGCGGCACCCACGCGCCATCGGTCATCCTAATTTCAACGTCTTCAGGGTGGCATGGAACCGCTGACGCGGTTTGCGATACCGTTATGTCCGCAACATATCCGCAACATGCGCCCGCCGCACCCGATTGCGTGTGCTGCGTTTATTTGACTATTTCAATTGCTTCGAAAGTTTGATTTAGCTCGCCGACGGCGAATGAGCCGGTACCGTACTCACGTGACAACACCGGCCTCACGCGCTAACAACTTCCAAAAGATTCACAGGCGTTGATGAATTGGACTGTCCGGCGCGCGTGGATCCCCGTGCCCGCCCACGATGCAGTGAGCGGGTGCCTCTTGTTGACCGACCAAACTCACTGCCAGAGAATTAGCTAGGCAGGTGCGGCCAGGAACCGCGCCGGTGACGCGTGTGCCCCTTATGACAGGCCAGCAAACAGGAGGATTCCAGTGGCCACCGCAGGTGCGCGGGCTGGTTCGCAACCGCCCACAAGCAGTAGGAATTTGTTTGTCCGCAACGCCACCGGCCTCGTACGCGAGCTGAGCGCGTTCGACGCCTTCAACTTGGTGTTCTCCGCAGTGCTTATCCCCATCGGGATCACCGAGGTCATGTCGTTCACCCCGCAATTCTGGCCCCATGCGAATATGCTGGTGTCGTTTCTGCTGGCCACGCCCCTCGTGGCAGCGTGCGGCCTGGTGTACCTGTACTTCACCGTGATCATGCCGCGGTCCGGCGGAGACTACGTGTGGGTGTCACGGACGCTGAACCCGTTCCTCGGCTTCTTCGCGAACCTCTCGCTCACGTTCGTGTTCCTGACCTGGATCTCGTTCAACTTCACCTACATGCTCTCCACCGTGCTGCCGTCCGTCGCGTACGTGGCCGGCTGGAACGCCGGCTGGGTGACCACGCCGGACAAGACCGAGCTGCTGGTCATCTCGACGATCCTGACCGCGATCTTCACCCTCGTGATGGTCCTGGGCGTGCGGCTGGTCGCGCGGTACATGTTCGTCGCGTTCGTGATCGTCTGGGTGGGCATCATCGCCTGGCTCATCGACATGGCAGTCAGCGGCAGCGGGCACTTCACCAGCTCCTTCAACGCCCACTCGGGCGGCACCGTGAGCGGCGTGATCGCCACGGCGAACCACGCGGGCTTCAGCGCGGCCGGCGGGATCGGCTGGGGCGCCACCCTGTTCGGCATGATCTACTGCTTCCAGGTCTACACCGGCTTCCAGTGGACCGGGTACTTCGCCGGCGAGATCCGCAACGTCCGGCGGACCGCCACCACGTCGATCCTGGGCGCGCTGCTCATCTCCGCGATCGGCTACGTGCTCGCGACCGCGCTGATCTACAAGTACTACGGCTTCAACTTCTTCGGCTCGGCCGTGTTCAACGCCTTCAGCGGCAGCGGGAAGTGGACCCTGGGGTTCCAGCCGTACCTGCCCGCGCTGGTGAACTTCCTGCCAGGGCCGCAGTGGCTGCTCGTCTTCATGTCGATGTGCTTCCTGCTCGCGATCGTGTGGTGGACGCCGACCGGGTTCATGATGGGCACAAGGAACATGTTCGCCTGGTCGTTCGACCGGCTCGCGCCCGAGCGGCTCACCCAGGTCTCCGACCGGTTCCACACGCCGGTGCTCGCCACCGTCGTCATCGGCGTCATCGTGGAGATACTCAACTACTTCAACATCTACCAGGGGCTCGGCAGCTACCTGCTCAACGCGCTCGTGGTCATGGGCGTGGCGTTCATCATCGTGTCGCTCGCGGCGGCGGTCGTCCCGTGGCGGCGCCCAGGGATGCACGCGCAGGCGCCCGGCTGGGCCAAGGTGTCGCTCGCCGGCGTGCCCGTCATCACGGTCGTCGCGGTTATTTCGGCGATATCGTGGGGATTCGTCATCTATGTCGCCCTGCACACCGGCATCAGCTCGGTCGGCTGGAAGCCCATGATCGAGGCCTTCTCCGTCCCGGCCGCGGGCATCGTCTACTACATCGGCGTCCGCCTGGTGCGGCGTGCCCAGGGCATGCAGCTCAGCCAGGCATTCGCGGAGATTCCGCCGGAATGACCGACGGCTACACCGGGGCGCCCGGCCCTCCCCTGGGGGAGGGCCGGGCGCCTCGCGGTGAACAGCCCCCCGCGGGCGGCCAGCCCGCCATGGGCACTGCGGGCGAGCCCGCCATGGGCACTGCGGGCGGCGAGCCCGCCATGGTTACCGCGGGGCGGGCCGTGGTGGCCGCCGCGGCGGCCAGGGACATCCCGGTCCGGCTGATCGGCGGCGTGGCCATCTGGCTGCGCGGCACGGACGGGCCGCGGTCGGTGCTCGGGCGCAGTTACCCGGACATCGACGTGGTGGCGCACAAGAAGCAGTCGCGCAAGCTGCGCGGCGTGCTCGAGGAGGAGGGATTCGAGCCGGAACGGGTGTTCAACGCGACGCACGGCGCACGGCGGCTGCTCTACTACGGCCCGGGCGGCTGGCAGGTGGACATCTTCCTCGACACCTTCGAAATGTCGCACACACTCGACCTCGGCACCCGGCTCGAGGCCGAGCCAGAGACGCTGGCCGCCGCCGAGCTGCTGCTCACCAAGCTGCAGATCGCCGAGGTGAACGCCAAGGACCTGTCCGACACCGCCATGCTGCTCTGGGACCACGAGCCGGGCGCCGCCGACGGTCCCGGCCTGCTCAACCTGGCCCCGGTGGTGTCCCGGTGCGCCGCCGACTGGGGCCTGTACACCACGGTGACCGACAACCTCGACGCCTGCGCCTCGCTGCTCGGCGACCTGGTGCCGGGCGCCGCCGACCGGCAGCGGATCGCCGGCCGGATCGCGGACATCGCCGGCGCCGTGACCGCCGCGCCCAAGTCGTCCCGCTGGCAACTGCGGGCCAGGGTGGGCCGCCGGGTGCGCTGGTACGAACTGCCTGAGGAGGTCAATCGGTGACCATGCGGATCTACTTCGCGACGGACATCCACGGATCGGAGGTGTGCTGGCGGAAGTTCCTCAACGCGGGGCGGTTCTACCACGCGGACGTGCTCATCCTGGGCGGTGACGTGACGGGGAAGGCGGTTGTCCCGGTGGTCGCCGCCGCGGGCGGCTACCGGGTCCGCCAGTTCGCCGGCGACCGGGTGCTGTCCGCCGCCGAGACGGCGGACATGGAGACCCGCATCATGGACATGGGCTTCTACCCGTACCGGACCACCGACGACGAGCTCGACGAGATCTGGGACGACCCGGCGGCGGTGCACCGCGTCTTCCTCAGCGTCATGCGCGAAACGCTGGAGCGCTGGCTGTACATCGCGGAGGAGCGGCTTTCAGGCACGGGTATCCGGCTGTACGCGATGACGGGCAACGACGACCCGCCGGAGCTGCAGGGGATGCTGCGCGACTCGACGGTGCTCACCGAGACCGAGGACCGGCTGCTCGACATCGGCGAGGGCGTCAGCATGGTCTCCTACGGCTACTCCAACAGGACGCCGTGGCACACGCCGCGCGAGCTTGACGACGACGAGCTCGAGCGCCGGCTTGAGAAGCTCGCCGCCCAGGTGCGGCGACCGGAGCGGGCCATATTCAACTTCCACGTGCCGCCCGCCCGCACCGCCATCGACAAGGCCCCGGCACTCGACGGCTCGCTCAAGCCGGTCGTCAAGGGCGGCACCGTGCAGATGCAGTCCGTGGGGTCCGAGGGCGTGCGCCGGGTACTCGAGCGGTATGAGCCGATGCTCGGGCTGCACGGGCACATTCACGAGTCACGCGGCGCCGTCAGGCTCGGCCGCACGCTGGCGATCAACCCGGGCAGCGAGTACGGGGACGGCGTGCTGTGCGGGGCGCTGCTCGAGGTCGACGGCAAGCGCGGCGTACGGCACTACCAGCTGCCCACCGGGTAACGCCGGGCCAGCGGCGCCTGGCCCGGGCTAGGCGTTGGCCATCGCGTTGAGGCTGTCGCGGACGGCCTCCGTCAGCGGGTCGTTCGGCGCGAGCACGCGCTCGCAGTCGGCGAGGGTGACCCGCAGCAGGGCTGTCGCCTCGCTCACCCGGCCCAGGGCATAGTGCGCGTGCGCCAGGTTGGCGCGCGCCGCCAGGGTGTCCGGATGATCCGGGCCGAGCACCCGCTGGCAGTCTGCGCGGGTGCGCTCGTAGAGCTCGAGCGCGCTGGCCAGGCGGCCCGCCGAGTGATAGGCGGAGGCGAGGTTGCCGCGGACGCCGATCGTCTCTGGTGCGTCCGCACCGCGCACCCGCTCCAGACTGACGAGCGCGCGCTCGTACAGCGCGGTGGCGTCTCGCAGGCGGCGGGCCGCGTGATACGCCGAGGCGAGGGCGGTCACCGCGTCCAGGGTGTCGGGGTGGTCGGGGCCGAGCACCCGCTCGGCGCCGGATACCGCGCGGCCGCCGTGCCCGATCGCGTCCTTGGTCTTGCCGGCGCTCACGCAGGCGAGCGCCAGCGTGCGCCGGGTGCGGATGGTCTGCGGATCGTCGGGTCCCTGCCGCCGCTCCCGTTCGGCGAGCGTTCGCTCGATCAGCCGGATCGCCTCCTGCTGGCGTCCGGCGGCCTGGTAGGCGGCGGCCAGGCTGTCGGAGACGGCGAGCACGTCGATGACGCCGCGGTGCCGGTCGCTGACCGCGAGCACGCCCTCCAGGATGACGATCGAGTCGGCGGTCTGCCCGACGTGGCGCAGCACCGTCCCGTAGTCCGCCCTGGCGGCGATCGTCCGCGGGTGATCAGGGCCGAGCTGCCTGCCCTGGATCTCAAGCACCCGCTGGTAGATCGCGACCGCGTCGGACGCCCGGCCGGCCGCGAGCGCGGCGCTTGCCAGCCGGGTGGCGGCAAGCAGGCTGTCCTCGTGCGCCGCGCCAAGGCGGCGCTCGCTCGCGGCCGCGACGTCATGCCAGTGGGCAAGCGCCGGGCCGCTGAGCCCGGCGGCGTCCAGGCTGTCACCGGCGCGGTAAAGCACACGGTAGGACCCGGCGGCCCAGAGCGCCTCGCCCGCCGCCTCGTCCAGGCTGGCCGCGCAGCCGCGCAGTGCACAGCCGAGCTCGGCTCTCTCGTCGCCGTCTGGCCAGGCCGCGAGGAGCGCGCCAGCGGCGGCGCGGGCGGCATCCGCCCGCACGTGCTCCGGGGTGACGGCCAGCACCTGGGCACGGACCGTCTGGTGCATGAGCACCAGCCGGTCGGCGGCGCCGAGCAGCCCGCTCGCGCGCAGGCTGGCGAGCGCGGCGGGGACCGGGTCGAGGCCCGCTGCCGCGGCTGCCCGCGAGGCGGCGAAGTCCGCGGCGGCGTGGCTGACGAGGACCTGCTCTGGTATGCCAAGGGAGCCGAGCAGCGCGGCAAGCACGAGCAGCGGCTGGGTGGTCCCGCCCGGCGTCAGCTCGTCCGCGCATTCGACCGACAGGGTCCAGGTCACCGCCTTCGGCGCGGGCGGCATGCCGCCAGGGCCGGCGAGTTCCTCCCGGCGCTTGGCGAACATGTCGCGGTAGTCGCGGCAGCTCACGCCCGAGGCGCTGATCGCGGCACTGGCCTGCGCAAGCGCAAGCGGGTCACAGGCCAGGTCGTCCACCACGTCGATCGCCCCGAGCCGCCGCTCGGGGTCCGCACTGAGCCGGGCCATGAGGTAGGTCAGCGCCTCGTGCACGCTGAACGGGCCAACAGGGAAGACCACCGGGCGCTGCGACTCGGGTACGGTCGCCGGGTCCAGCGTGCTCACCAGCACCCGGCCGGACGGCCCGGACGGCCAGAGCCCGTCCACGTCCGCCGGATCGGACAGGCCGTCAAGTACGACGAGCCACGGCCGGTCTTCGCTGGCGAGCCAGGAAAGATAGCGCGTGGCGGTCGTCTCCGCGTCGCTCGCTGACCCGGCGCCTGCCGTGCCAAGGCCCGGCTGACCGGATTCCCCTGCGGGGTCGCCTGGCCGCGCGGCGGCGGCCCGCGCATAGCCGGACAGGACGAGGTCGCGGCTGGCAGCGTCGATCCAGGCCAGCAGGCCGTCGTCGTGCGCGGCCAGCCAGTCGCGGGCAACCAGCGCGGCCAACTGCGTCTTGCCGGTGCCACCAGGCACGTCGCGGGCGCTGCCCGGTGGCGGCGCGGCGAGCACCAGGCACTGGCCGACGGGAAGCTCGTCCAGCGGGGCAGGGCCGGACTGCGGCCTGCGAGTCAGGCAGTCCGCCGGGGCGGGTACGGAGCCGGAGACGATCCGGCCGTCCTGTGTGCGGGCCGCCGGATCGTCCGGCGCACCGCTAGTCACGTCGCTGCTCACGGCAGGCCTACCGTCACCCTCTGATCCCGGTCACCGGAACCTCCGTCATACGGGCTTGACTGCTTGCACAACCCTACGGGGAGTGCGCGAGGCGTAGCGGAAGAATCACCTCTTACGGGGAAATTTGGCCAGAGGGACATAGTCTGCGGGGGGAGCCGGCCGAATCCGTTCGGTATATTTATGAAGGTCTACCTCTCGCGGACCGCGACCTGCACGTGGCCAATGCGTGATCTTCGGCGTGCACAATGGTCATCCGAGCGCCAGTAGCTCAGTCGGATAGAGCGGCTGCCTTCTAAGCAGCGGGTCGCGGGTTCGAATCCTGCCTGGCGCACCTGGTAAACGGGTATCTCGGTTTTCGAACGAATCGTCCTGCGATGCTTGAAGCCAACTGTGGTGGGCGTTCCTGGGTGCCGCGGGGCCATGCGGCCGGCGGCACCTTTGCCGAGGCGCTGCGCGCAGTGCCGCCCTTCGGGCCGGCCCTGCCGGCCGCCGTCCTTTGTTGCGCGCAGGCGGGTCGACCTGAGGCCGACCTCGGGCCTGGGACGGCCTCGCCTGGGCTGACTGGGCAAGTCGTCCTGCCCTGAGCAGATCAGACACTCGCGGATGCGGCCCCGGCTTGCTCGAGCGTGACTCTTTGGTGTGTGCGGCGCGCAGACGAAGGCAAGCGTGATCTCGCATGACGCTTTCGCTCAGGCGTGATATCATGGGATATCACGTGGGAGGTGGCCATGACTGACATGCTGATCCGCGACGTGCCCGATGACGTCATCGCCGCACTGGAAACCCATGCCCGCCGGCTGGGGCTGTCGCGCACCGAGTACGTCCGGCGCAGGCTCGCCCAGGACGCGGCCCTGTCCGACTCCCCGGTCAGCGCCGGGGACCTGGAGCGGTTCGCCGCGACCTTCGGGAACCTGGCTGACCCGGACGTGATGTCGCAGGCCTGGCAGTGACCGACTGGCTGATCGACAAGTCCGCCCTGGTCCGCCTCGGCGCCAGTCCGGACTCTGCGGGGTGGGCCAGCAGGATCGAGCGCGGGCTAGTCCGGATCACCACCGTCACCCGGCTTGAGGTGGGCTACTCCGCCCGGTCAGGAGCCGACCTGCGGGCCGGGCTGCGCCAGCCGCCCGTTTCGGCGATGCCGGTGGAGTACCTGACTCCGGCGATCGAGGACCGGGCCGTGGAGGTGCTGACGCTGCTTGCCGACCGGGGGCCGCACCGGGCCCCTTCGGTTCCTGACTTGATCATCGCTGCGACGGCCGAGCTCGCCGGACTTACCGTGCTGCACTGCGATAAGGACTTCGACCTCATCGCCAGCGTTACCGGGCAGCCAGCCGAATGGCTCGACGCGTCCTGACCGACACGCGCGATCCATCGCTCACTAGCGGCTAACTACTGACAGTAATGGCTGTGACTCTACGGGCAAGATGATTGCACTCAGATCGATTATTTGCGTCTTTGAGTTTCGTGCTCTCTTCCGGGATAACCACCCAGATTATCCGGTTCTGATCCCCCACAGCGGCCGCCGGTTCAAGTCGCAGCGGCTCTGCCACCGCGTCGGGCAGCAGTCCGGGGTCGGCGCTGACGAGGCCAAGCTGCGCAGGGTGGCTGAGCAGGTGCAGCAGCGAGTTGCAGATCATCCCCTACCGCGCGGCCTCGGCCATCGGAGATCCGCTTGGCGCCTCACGGCTGACGGCGCGCAGGTGACCGCGGCCGGTGATGAACGCGAGCCCGTACAGCAGCGCCACGACGACGAGCAGCCACCGGTACCCGGCGATCAGCGACAAGTACTCCAGAACCCCGCCGAGGATCGCGCCGAGCAGGTTGGCCCCGAACGCCGTACCGGAGTCGCCAGTAGTGCGGAATCGCTGCGCGAAGACCATGTTAGCCACGAAGATCGGCGCGAACGCGATGACCACGGCCACGGCGAACCGGGGCAGTGGTGACAAGGTAAGCAGCGACTCCGGCGGGACCGCCCAGGCCGCCACGAGCGCGGCAAGCAGAGCGGCGTACAGCAGCGCCGGCCGCCGAACCACTACATGCCTGGACACCTCGACCGCAGCGAGTACGGCCACCAGCACGCCTGCCATGACCAGCGCGTTAACGAGCCAGGTAGTGCCGAACAGCAGGGCGAACTGGACGATGTTCTTGGTTTCGAGCAGCATGAACGCCGCGCCCATGAAGAACAGGTCAGCGTAGCCGGTCATCCTCCGGTACGGCCCGGAGGCGGGGCGCACAAGCAGGATCGAGGCCAGCAGGATCAGGCCGAGCGTCACCAGGTACAGCCCGGGGATCGAGTTACCGTCCAGGTAAACGAACGGGTGGTCGTCGGTGGCCGGCGCGATCGCGTTCGCCGGGCGCTGCCAGACGGTGCCACAGTGCGTCGCCGACGGGCTCACGCTCACGGAGAGCACGGTAAGCCCATTGGGATTGTCGATACACGGGGCCTGCCCGAAGGCGACGTCCAGGGTGTTCGCGAGCCGGTCGCGCAGCCACGTCGTCCGGTAATAGTTGTACATGGCGAACAGGCCACCGGGGTTCAGGTGAGCCTTCGCCGCTTCCACAGCCTCGAACGTGAACAGGTAGCTCTCAAGCCGCAGCGAGGACTGCCCGGCCACAAGGGTCAGCGAGTCCGGGAGTGCGAACAGGATCATGTCGTACTTGCTGTGCGCCTGCTCCAGGAAGGCCCGGCCGTCGTTGATGTGAACGGAGACCCGGGGACTCTGGTAGGGGTGGTCGGGGTTCAGGTGCGAGCCCAGCTGATACAGCTCAGGATCGATCTCCACCGCGTCGATGTGCTTGGCGCCCATGTGGAGGGCGTTCGCGACGTCGTCGCCGGTCCCGGCGCCGATTATGAGGACATTATTCAGCGGGTCGCCGGGGGCGCGCATGTACGGTATCGAGTAGGTCTTGCCCATCTTCCTGACCGGGACGATGTCCTGATGCGGGATCCCGTTCGCGGCGATGTGATACCCGTCCCCCGCCTTCGCGTACGAGATGCGGTAGTAGGGCGACCAGATGTCGGTGGACGACACCGATTCCGACCAGAGGATCCCTACCACGGCCAGGGCCGCGGCTACCTGGAGCAGGCCGGCTCGCCTGCCGTAGAGCAGCAGCAGGATCAGCGCGACGATCACCGCCCAGACGACCGGCTTGGCGTCAAGAAACGCCAGCAGCGTGAACGCCGCGATCCCCGCGATGCTGCCGGCGATGTCAAGCCGGTATGCGTCAAGCGGCCGGAATCGCACGAACGTCCGGGCGACCCCCTCTCCAATCGTCGCCATGACCGCCGCGACGGCCAGGAAGACGCAGGGCAGCGTGACCCAGGTGGGCGGGCCGGTGGCATGGAATTTCCCGGCGCCGAAGAAGAGGAGCTGGGTTTGGGCCCGGTCCACCTGGACGGGGAACAGCCTGACGAAAATGATCAGCAGCGCGAGCGCGACCGGGGCCCACGGGAACAGGTTCACGCGGGAGCGTGCCCGCAGGAACCCGATGCCGATGCCGAGGAAGCTGCCGAGCAGGACAAAGTTGGAGAAGTACGACAGGTAAAGGACCAGCGCGCCCAGCCACCGGATGAGTGCCAGCTCGACGAACAGCATCAGGAAGCTGAGCAGGAACAGCCGGAGCCCGAGTGGCAGGAGCACTCCCTCGGCTGACTCTGGCCCGCTCCCGGCGGTGTCGGGGTCGTCCCGTGCCCGCACGACGTCACGGCCTAGGACCATGGCGAGCGTGTCACGCGCCCGCAAGCGCGTCGCGGACGGTGGCGGAGCAACATTACCGGTCTGGTCGCTGGTCATCGCAGGCCGCTTTCACCGGTGGTTAACGACGACTTGCCCACAGTAGCGCAGTCTTGCGTTGACTGTCCGCGCTATCCGCGGTCCTGGCGCCCCCCCGGGCGCCCGGACCGGACGATCCCGTTCTCGTAGCAGAACACCGCGGCCTGGACGCGGTCACGCACCCCCAGTTCAGCGAGCACACGGGCGACGTGGCCGCGGTACCCGGCCAGGAACCGGCGAGCGCGAGCCGCTCGGACTCGGCGAACACCGGCTGGACAGGAACGAGAGCAGTCGAGGGAATCGTGGCGGCCATCGGGCACCTCCAGGAACAGCCGGGACCTGGAAGGCCGGGCCGCAGGTCCCAGCAACGAACGATGCTCGCAACTACGACCTGCGCCGAAGACGAGCTACGCCACGATCCGCAGGTGACCCACCATCTTCAGCACGATCAAGACGCGCTCCATGCCGATTTAGCGCGGCTTGGGATGTCTCAACCCCGGCTGGAAGGTCAGCAGATCAGCCGGGTTCGGCGCGTGTGGTTGCCGGGTGGTCGCGAACCGTTCCCTTTCGTTCGTCGCGGCGCCGTGCCCGCGCACCCCGTGCTCCTGTCAAGTCGGCAAGCCCGAATTTCGCTGCTTGCGGCAACCCCAGCGACAGGGCAGGGTGGCTTTGTTAGCTCAGGGGCGGGCCTCACGTGCTCAAAGGAGAGCGTCATGAGCGTGTACAGGGTGACCGAGATCATCGGGACAAGCAGCACTTCGTGGGAAGACGCGGCAGCGGAGGCGATCAGGACGGCCGCCGGGACGCTCCGCGACCTGCGGGTAGCCGAGGTCGTCAAGCAGGACATCCACCTGGACGAGAGCGGGGCGATCACCTATCGCACGAAGCTCCAGCTCTCATTCAAGTACGAACCTGGCAACTGATCCTGAGCTGCATCCAGCGCTGGCGGGCTGAGTGCGCCAGCTTTCGGGCCCGATCCTGCTGCCATGCCTGAATAGTCCCTTCACGCATCGTAGCCACTAACACGCGCCCGATCTCCGGCATGAGCGTGCGTTCGCAGTCTGGATGTCCTGTGCCAGTTCAGTTCTCTCTTTGTCAATGAAATCGGCCCGTTCACCGGTCTTGCCGGTGGAAACGGCCCGGTGGGGCGACTGCGGGGCCGTACGCTGCCGCGATGGCAGTCGGCGGCGACGCGACGCGATGGTTCGACGGTGCCTGTTACGCAGCGGGTCAGCCATTTTCCTCCTCTGACCAACGAGTTTGCTCGCTGGCCAGAGGCGTGCAGTTGAGTGCTGCGCCACAGTCGGCCCCATCTTCGGGAACATCTGACGGTGCTGCAACGAATTCCTGGCGGCGCCGGCCGGGACCTTCGCCGGGACTTCCGCCACTGGAGCGGAACTGGCGGGAGCGCAGGCTGAGACCATGGACGAAACAGAGTCTGCAGGCAGGCCATCCCAGCTGGGTGCCGGGCCGGTATTCCGCGGCAGGTACCTCAGCATCACCAGCTACAAGCGCGACGGCCGGGGCGTCGCGACCCCGGTGTGGTTCGTCCAACGGGACGGCAGGCTCCTGGTACAGACCGATGCCGCCTCTGGCAAGCTCAAGCGCATCCGCCGCAATCCGCAGGTGCGGATAGCGCTCTGCACGGCGAGCGGCCGGCTGCGCGGCGAGGAGGTGCAGGCGGTGGCGGAGATCCTCCCCGACGCCGAGATCGGCCCGGTCGAGCGCCTTATCGCGGACAAGTACCGGTTCGACATGATCATCTTCAGGCCACTGCGGCTCATCCAGGCCAGGCTGCACCTAGGCCGCCCGAGGACCGGGCCGGCCATCCTGGGCATCACGCCAAGCTGACGTCTCTGAACCACACTAAGCGGAAAGGAAGAACGTCTGGCCGCCTGCCGGCCTTCGCCTCTGCCGGTGCGCGAGGCCGCCGTCTGCATGATGGCGTAGAGGGGTGATGACATGCAGACGACCTTGGCCAGCGGGCAACCTGCCGAAGCGATCAGGACGGCACCCGCGGCACGCATCATTGACGGGACAAAAATCTACGGCTCGGGCTCCACGGCAGTGCGGGCGCTTGACGCCATCTCTGCCGAGTTTGCCGCAGGTGCGTTCACCGCGATCATGGGCCCGTCCGGCTCAGGCAAGTCGACGCTGCTGCACTGCCTGGCGGGCCTGGACCGGCTCACCTCGGGACAGGTGATGATCGGCGATGACGACCTAAGCAGGCTGGACGACAAGGCCATTACGCTGCTGCGCCGCGAGCGCATCGGCTTCGTGTTCCAGGCGTTCAACCTGGTGCCCACGCTGACCGCGCGGGAGAACGTCATTCTCCCGCTGACTCTCGGCGGCAAGAAGCCGGACCGGGCGTGGCTGTCGGAACTGGCCGCCGCGCTTGGCATCACCGACCGGCTCGCTCACCGCCCGGCCGAACTGTCCGGCGGGCAGCAGCAGCGGGTGGCCACGGCACGGGCGCTTATCACCAGGCCCGACCTGATCTTCGCCGACGAGCCGACCGGCAACCTGGATTCCAAGTCGGCGGCTGAGCTGCTCAGCCAGATCCGCCGGGCAGTCGACGAGTACGGCCAGACGGTGGTCATGGTGACCCATGACCCGCGGGCCGCCGGGTATGCGGACCGGGTGCTGTTCCTGGCAGACGGCCGGGTGGTCCGCGAACTGCCCGCCCCGACGGCGGACAGCGTGCTTGACGTGATCCGCGAGCTAGGGACGCGGTAGCCATGTGGGGAATCACGCTGAAAGGCATCCTGGCGCACCGGGTCCGCTATGCGCTGACCGCGCTGGCGATACTGCTCGGCGTCTCGTTCATCTCCGGCACGTTCGTGCTAACCGACACGATCAACAGCACGTTCAACAGCCTCTACCAGCAGATCTACCAGGGCACAGCAGCCGTGGTCCGGGCCACCCAGCCATTTGATCCTGGCCTGTCCTACACCGTCGAGCGTCAGCGGATCGACGCCAGCGTGGCCGGCCCTGTCAGCAAGGTGCCGGGCGTCCGTGCGGTCGCGCTTGATATCGAGGGCTACGCCCAGCTCGTCGGCAAATCCGGTAAGCCGATCGGCGTTGCGTCTAACGGCCCGCCCACGATCGGCATGGCATGGACCAGCGTCGCGGAACTCAGCCCGCTGCGGCTGCTGCCTGGCGGCCAGCCACCGCGCGGCCCCGGCCAGGTAGTGATCGACAAGCATTCGGCCGACATCGGGCACTTCAAGGTCGGCGACAAGGTGCGCGTCCTCACCAAGATGAGCCCAGGCACGTACACGATCAGCGGCCTCGCCACCTGGGGCACCGCGGACAGTCCGCTCGGCGCCAGCATCGCGGCGTTCACCCCGGCCACGGCCGCTCAGCTGCTCGGCCAGCCGGGAAAGGTCAGTCAGCTCGATGTGGCGGCCGAACCGGGGGTCTCGCAGGACACGCTGGTCGCCCGGATTCAGGCCGCCATCCACGACCCCGGCATCGAGGTCGTGAGCGGCCAGTCGGTGACCGCTGAGGGGCAGCAGAGCGTGCATCAGGCTCTCAGTTTCTTCGGCACCTTCCTGCTGACGTTCGGGTTCATCGCGCTGTTCGTCGGCGCCTTCGTCATCTTCAACACGTTCTCGATCGTCGTGGCACAGCGGCTGCGTGAACTTGCACTGCTTCGCGCGGTCGGCGCGAGCCGCCGCCAGGTGTTCGCCGCGGTCCTCGGCGAGTCGCTGGTCGTCGGCCTTGGCGCGTCGGCGGCCGGCCTGGCCGCCGGGATCGGGCTCGCGGTGGCGCTCAAGGCAGGGCTCTCGGCACTCGGCATGGACCTGCCGGCCACCGGCCTCGTCGTCAGCACGCGCACCGTGATGGTCGGCCTGCTGGCCGGCGTGGCGGTCACCGTGGTGTCGGCGATATCGCCGGCCCGCCGGGCGTCCCGTATCCCGCCGGTCGCCGCGCTCCAGGACGTGGCGGCCGAGCCGCGCAGGCCACTGGTCCGGCGTACCGCCGTCGGCGTCGTGTTCACCTTCGGCGGCCTGCTCGCGCTCGGCACCGGCCTGTTCAGCCACCTGTCGAACCGGATGCCACTGGTGGGCATCGGAGCGTCAGCGCTGTTCATCGGCATCGCCGCGCTCGGCCCGTTCGTCGCCCGCCCGGTCTGCCGCCTGCTCGGCGCGCCGCTTGCACGGTTCGGCGCGAGCGGCAAGCTGGGCCAGCAGAACGCGATGCGCAACCCGTCGCGCGCCGCCGCCACGGCCGCGGCGCTGATGGTGGGCGTCTCACTGGTGTCGATGACTACGGTGATGGCGTCGTCGGTCAAGGCGTCGGCCAACTCGGTCATCGACTCGGCGCTGCGCGCGGACTTCGTACTCAGCAGCGGGGCGGCGGCAAGCAGCGGCGGCGGCGGGTTCAGTCCCGCTGTCGAGCCCTCGCTTGCCGCGCTGCCCGGCGTCGCCGACGTTGCGGGAATCCGCGCCGGGGTGGTGAAGGTGTTCGGCCGGGTGACCCCGGTGGTCGCCGCCGATCCGGTCAAGGCGGCGCCGCTGTTCAACCTGGGCATCACCCAAGGGAGCCTGGCCGCGATGTCGCCGACGGGAATCGGCGTGTCGGCTCGGGTCGCGAGCGACCGGCACCTGCGCCTTGGCAGCCCGGTAACGCTGATGTACCCGACCACTGGCACCAAGACCTACACGGTTCAGGTCATCTACAGCGTGCGGGAGATCGCGGGCGACTACGTCCTGCCGCTGGCCGCCGCCCAGGCGAACTTCCCGCAGGGGCTCGACGTCGCCGCGTTCATCAAGCTCGCACCGGGTGTCAGCACCGGCGCCGCCCGGCCCGCGATCGACCGCGTGCTCGCCGCGTACCCGAACGTCACGCTCCAGGACCAAGCACAGTACAAGGCGCAGCAAGCGCAGCAGGTGAACCAGTTGCTCAACCTCGTCTACGGACTGCTCGCGCTCGCGGTGGTCATCGCGCTGATCGGAATCGCCAACACCCTCGCCCTGTCGATCTACGAGCGGACCCATGAGCTGGGGCTGCTCCGGGCGGTCGGCGCCACCCGCGGCCAGCTGCGTGCCGTCGTCCGGTACGAGTCGCTGGTGATCTCGCTGTTCGGAGCGGTCGAGGGCCTGGCGCTCGGCACCCTGTTCGGCTGGGCGATTGTCGCCGCCCTGCACTCGCAGGGAGTCACCCGGCTGGTGTTCCCCGTGACGCAGCTCATCACGCTCGCGGTTCTGGCCGGGGTGGCGGGCATTGTGGCCGCGTTCGCGCCGAGCAGGCGCGCTGCCCGCCTCAACGTTCTGCGGGCGGTGACGACGGAGTAGGCGCCGGTTGCATCGCGCGGAGATCCGTTAGCCAGGCGGCGAGCTGACGGACCTCGGCGCCCTCGCCGCGGAAGCCGACGTAACCGTCGGGGCGGACACCGATCAGGCCACGGCGAGGGACGCTGCCAAGGCGGTGAACGCTGACGAACCGACCCGGTCGCAACGTCCCTGGCCGGTTCGCGTCGCGGTCAAGCAAGATGTGCACACCCGGCCGGGGCGAGCGTCCATCGGTCACCTGATCCGCGGGCCAGGGTGACGGCGTGCTGCGCCAGTTGCCGCGCCCTGGGGGGTCTGCAAGCGTCGAACGAGCGGTGCAGGTCCATGACGACTGCTCCTGGGCAAGACCGTCATCCGGGAAGCCACGATGGCGCTATGTCGCAGCGGCGACAGGGCTGCCGGTGCCGGCGGTGAGAGATGCAGCGGCGCAAAACTGGCGTTCGCCGGTTCGAAGACCGGAGAGGATAACCATTCTGGGGTCGGGTGGCCCAGGGTCGGGTAGCCCGGAGGAACTTCCCCTCCGGGCTCCCACAGATCCCGGCGTGACGCTCTCGCGTCACCGGGCTCCTGTCATCCTGTCCGCCAGTACCACGTCACCTGGTGCCAGTGCGAGAACAT
>NZ_RPFW01000012.1 GCF_007827045.1 Trebonia kvetii | reverse complement strand
GACGAGGCGTCATCGAGGATTCACTTGCGTTCACCCGTCCGGCCTTCCCCAGCCTGTGGCCCCCGGATGGAACGGGAGCCCTTGGGCACTTCCCCGGGCTTCGCACCCCACGGTCACCCATGACGCACGCCGGGGCAGGGACGGTCCTTGCGCACTGGACCAGGTATTACGCCGTTGACATCAGTCAACCTCCTTCGACGAATACCGCTATCTACATGCGACTTCGTGTCGCACGACCTGGTTCAGCCAGGATGCGTGGACGGGCAGGTGGACCATCTGCGTGTTCGGGTAGGCATCGCTCATCCGGGCCGCGGCGGCCCAGTTGCGGTGCGAGGACCCGTTGTCCACTGCCAGAAGACGCGCCTGGCTGCGGGTCTGCCGTGATACATCTGAGGCATGAGAGGACCTGCGGCCGGCGGTCAGCGCGCGGCCAGAGGCGCTCCGTGGTGACGACGGCCTCGCCGGGGCCGTCCTTGACCCTGGAGACGACTGCGGCCCCTCGGGCAGGACACACGGACAGGCCCCGGCGTGCCCGGTCCGGGCACGCCGGTACGGGGACGTGGATGATCCGCTTCAGCTAGGTATCAGCAGGTATCCAGCTGTCTCTTCTTATGGGCGGGGCAGTCGTCGTTGCCCAGGAGCTCAGCAGCTGGCGTCGATCCGGGGGAGTGACCTGTGACGCAGTCCACGTCGGTGTCGGTGCCTTTGGTCAGCTTCCTTACGACGGTCTATGGCACCGAGGACTACCTGCCGGCAGCGATCGAATCCGTGTTGGCCCAAACCTCGCCGGACTGGGAGATGGTTGTCGTCGACAACGGCATGTCGCCCAGCGTCGTCGAAATAGTCTCGAGGTACGCGCACGACGGCCGGATTCGGTTGATCCGTCAAGAGAACCGAGGATACCGCGGTGGAGTAACCGCCGCAGCGGAGGCCGCGAGCGGCCGCTACTTGAGCGTCCTGGACAGCGACGACAAGATCATGCCGTCGTTTGTGTCTGTGATGGCCGATGTGATCGCGGCCCAGCCCGGTATCGACGCTGTCGGCTGCGATGCCGTTCAATTCGATGATGCCGAGCAAGCTTACCTGCCCTCGGGATATCTCGCTTCGCTAGGCGTGCGGTGGCAGCCACGTTATGCCAGTCAGCGGCTGACCCTCTCGGACGCTCTTGCTGGCATCATCCCCTACTACACCGGCGTCGTCCGGCGGGACGCGTGGCAGCAAGCAGGCGGTTACGCCGCTCACGATCCCGATGTCGATGAATCGGTCGTAATCTGGCTGCGGCTCGTCCAGTTGTGCGACGTCCGGCTCATCAACGCCCCGCTGGGCTGGTACCGGATCCGCGACAATTCGCTGTCCCGCGATCCAGCCAAGAAGGAGGCGTTCGAGCAGGCCCTCATCACTGCCTTCTCGCGAACCGCACAGTCGGCCGCATCAGCCAGCGACCGGATTGTCGCCGAGGACACGGTGGCAAGGCTTCGGTACCAACAGGAGCTGCGACGGGCTCGGTGGGCACTGCTGGACGGAGAAATTCGGTCGGCTCGCCGACACGCACGACTCGCCTTCGCCTATAGCCCGGGGCTGCGCCCGGGTCTCGTGGTTGCATCGCTGGCAATCTCGCCCGCAATGCTGCAGCGGCTCCACCCGCACAAGCAACGAGCGGCTGCCGCTTGGCTACGAGTCCGCGAACGCTGGCTTCAGGCCGGCCGCAGCAACGCTTCCGAATCAGGCTGAGGACACCTCATGGCAACATCATCACCTAATGTTCCCAAGATCGTCCATGTGGGGCCGGGGCTTGAAGTCCGCGGTGGTGTCTCGGTGGTCGAGAGACTGATCATTGACTCAATCTCCCCTCACGTCCAGGTGGAGCACATCGCAACCATGGAAGACGGCGGCATTCTGCGCCGCATTCGGGTCTTTGGTGCCGCCCTCTGGCGCATCCACAGCATTCTCCGCGACGAGAGCCCGTGCATTTTCCACGTGCACTTCGCCTCACGGGGAAGCACACTCCGCAAGTGCATTGTCTCCCTGATGGTGCTGCGGACGCCCTGCTGGCTCGTCCTGCACGCCCATGGTGCCGGCTTCGACGGCTTCTTCTCGAATCTGCCGAGACCGCTTCAGGAGCGGGTTGCCAGGATCTTCCGTCGCTCCCACGGTTTCGTGGTGCTGTCCACTCAGTGGCTCGAGTTTTACGCTACTCAGCTAACCTTGCGCCGCGAGCGCATCCAGATCATGGTCAACCCCACGGACCCACCGAGCACGGTGCCCGATCGGCGCTGTCACGACACCGTGCAGTTTCTCTTTCTCGGCCGCATCGATGACCGCAAGGGAGCGTTCGAGCTCTTGGACGCTTATCATGCGTTGTCGGCTACGACACGGGCCAGAGCCCGCATCGTGTTTGCCGGGGACGGACGGGTCGAGGAATTGCGGCGGCGTGCAGCCGAAATCGGCCCCGATGTGGTGGTGCACTCCTGGCTGGATCGCGAGGAACGCGACCACCTGCTGGCCGCCAGCGACATTCTGGTCCTGCCGTCGCACCATGAGGGCGTCCCCATGGCGATCCTCGAGGCGATGGCCTACGGCCTGCCGGTCATCGCCACCCCTGTCGGGGGGATTCCCGACGTGGTCCGGCACGGTCGGGAGGGATTGCTGGTCGAGGTGGGGAATCGGGCCGCGTTGACTACAGCGCTCGCCCGCATGGTCGCCGAGCCTGCACTGCGCATGTCCTTGGGGCAGGGAGCTCGCGCCACCGCCGAATCTCTGGACGTAACCAACTACGGAAAGCGACTCCTGGAGTTCTACCAGACAATCTTTGCGGGCACGTCTGACGAATCCGGTCTTACCGAGGTCGGCGCTGAGACGCGACCGTGGCGCACCGCCCTTAACACCCCTCGGCGGAATTCCGAGCCATATACAGTCCCCGTGGGCGAAACTCGTGGCCGGGTGCCGGTCTCATCAGGGAGACGTGGCCGGGGGAGGGGGAGATAGGGGATCGAGCAAGATGACGCCGTCCTGGGCCGGGATGGTGAGGAGATCGACGGTGGTGCCGTTATTCACCAGCCGATCGGTCTTGCCGGACAGGCGTCGGTACTCGCGACGGAGCGTGACCTGCTGGGCCGTAGGGCCGACGTTGACCAGGGCTATGCCGTGCTCGAAGTCCCGCCGGTACACGTAGGGGGCGGGGCTTCCGGTGCCGTCATCGGTGACCGTGGTAATAACCGATAGGGGCGGGTTGGGCTCCAAGGCCTGACCGAGATACCCGCGGCCTAGGCCTGCACCATCCATCTCGTCGTAGTACACCGGCTGGCCGTAATCGTCGCCCATGGGGGCCCAGAACCCGTTTTGCATGAGGGTCGCCGCCAGGGCGAATCGCGCCCGCCGATAGTCGTCCGCCGACCCGGCCGGCACCCGCCTGCTGGAGATGGTCATACTTACCCCGGGCTTGCGATGTGGCGCCGAGGCACCCACTGTCACGTACCCGGTGAGGTCGGAGACCGGATCCCGGTGGACCAGGGGATCGGCGAAACTCTCCCAGACCAGCCCATCCAGGAGGCCGGCGTGCATAGTGCGGCTGCCGTTGGCGACCAGGATCGCGTCGGGCATCCGGGACCGCATGGTGCGTTCGCCGCTGGTCAGCCCGCGGTCCAGCGGGTCGCCCGGCCCGTAGATCTTGGTGCTGGGGACATCGTGGCCGGTGCCGGTGATGTCCCACTGGTTCTGGTCGACGGTCCACAGGGTGTCGCCCCAGACGTCCAGGTAGATGCCGTCCCAGATCCCCGCTGACCAGACCCGTCCGGTCACCCAGTCAGCCGCATACTCCACGAAGCGCTGCCCACCGACGCGGGGACAGGCGTCGGTGAGGTTGGTCATCACGAGGTCCTGGTAATCGTGCACTGGGACGCCCGCGGCGGTGTAGGCCAGCCAGGCGCGGGGAAAGCGGCTTGACGATGAAGTCTGGAACTGCCACAGGGCGTAGCTGTTCGGCCAGTTTTTGACAGTGCCGGTACGCGACATCGAGTCGACCAGGTCGACGTACGCGAGCAGCCGCATGCGGGGGTTGGCCGCGCGGAGCTTGACGAAGTAGTCGGGCGGAACGCGGTGCGGCCACTCGTTATTGATGACCACGAGATCGTACCGGGCCAATGTGGCGACCGGGGGCAATCTGGACTGGGCGAGGTAACAGGTGGCGGTCCGCGGGAACGTCATCTCCCTCGACGCCTGGGCTGCGGGGACGTCGTTCGCGGTGGAGGTGTCCTTTGGCTTGTGGTGACGCAGGCCGGTCACGTCGTACGCTCCGGCCGCCACGACCGTTGCCCCGGCGAGGAGGAATCCTCGCCGGGACGTGAACCATGGGCGATCGGTGCCGGCCACCGAGACCCCTCTCTCAGGACGTAGACGTGACGACGAAGTTGTCCGAGTGCCAACGGCGGATGCAATGTTGTCCGGGTGCAAACGGCGGATGCGATGCTTTAGGCCAAGGCGGGACCCGGTTGGCGCATCGCCGCGTCTCTGCGGTGGTGAATGGTGGTCGCCGGTCATATTAACCGTCACCTAGCCTACGTCGCCAGCCGGACAGGTCACCGGCACCGGAATCGATCTGTGCTGGCGCTCCATGCAGACGGTCTGCTGAAGCAGGCGTGCAATTCCCCGCGCTGTGGGGCCCACTCACTGCGCGCAGATCGTCGAAACGAGGACAGTCGCGGTATCACCGACCGGGGTTGGCGAGTCATGTAAGCGATCAGGCTAGGCACGACGCCCGGACGCCGGTGACGGGATCGTGGTAGTCCTATGCCCGGTCACCCACTATTAAGTCGACAAGCACGTGCCGACGACGTGATTGGTGTTCAAGGAGAGCTCCTTGCCCGTCGTGATCCGGGGCCGCCATGCAGGGCAGGGCGGAAGCCAACGAGGCCGATGTGGTGCGCATCGAGGCCGTGAGGACGGCGGCCGAGCCCGCGATCGCATGGCTGAGGTCACCCCTCTCCGCCACAAGCAGGCTGGAGCGTCGCATGAATGAGCACACGGCAGCGCAGCAACGCCCCACGCAGGCCACCCAGCCGCTGCGCATTCTGGTCGAGAATAGCGAGTACTGGTTGCGGAACAACGGCGACCTGGCCATGCTCGCGGTCACCCTGGACCGGATGCACGACCGGTGGCCCGACGCGCGTATCGCCGTACTTACCGACTCCCCGTGCCTACTTCGTGCCTATTTCCCTCGCGCCCAAGGAATCTCGGTATTCGACGAGGATCCCTGGGCGCCACCCACGTGGCTCGAGCGCCTGGCTGGACACCTCGGCCCTCGGTTTGTGGGACCTGTCGCCTTGGCCGGACTACGCCTGCGCGTGCGACGCAAGCAGCTGCCGGACCGTCTTCGGGCTGGCCGCCGCAAGCTGCTGCGGTTGGTACAACGGCGCCCCGCGCCCGCCGACGTCCCCGCCAGCGAAACCGCACCACTGCCAACAGGTCCCTTGCATCCAGGCAGCGCATCCGCCGCGGCGCAGTCTTCGCTAGTAGTGGCCCTCGGCGGCGGGTACCTCACGGACGCCGACAGGAGCCAGACCGTGCGGGTGCTCAACCTGGTGGAACACGCCTGCGACGCGGGCGTCCCTGTGGCCCTCGTTGGGCAGGGACTGGGCCCGCTGGACGACCCTAGGCTACAAGCCAGGGCAGCTCAGGTCCTGCCGAAGGTCGGTCTGATCGCCCTGCGGGAAGGCCGCCTGGGCCCCGAGATCCTCGACCGGGCGAGGGTGGCCGCCGAGCGCGTGCTCGTCACGGGGGACGATGCGATCGAGCTGGCCTACCACGCGCGCATCGACGAGATCGGCTCTGACATCGGATTCTGTTTGCGAGTCGCCGGGTACGCACCGGTGTCGGCCGAAGTGGTCGACCTGGTCGGCCGGGCGGTGCGTTCCGCAGCAGCCGATCACGCAGCAGCGCTCGTCCCCTTGATTATCGCCGAGTACCGTTCCCAGGATCGGCGGTCGACCCTGCCGCTCGTTCGCGGCAGTGCCGACGTGATCGCCCCTCTGCCCCGGTATGTGCCCCCGATCGAGATCGCCCGTCGAGTAGCACGTTGCCGGGTTGTCGTGACCGGCGCCTACCATCTCGCGGTCTTCGCGCTTTCCCAGGGCATACCCGTGGTGGCGCTTACGTCCTCGGCCTACTACGACGGCAAGTTCCTTGGGCTCAGCGCGATGTTCGGCCAGGGCCTGACCCTGGTCCGCCTCGATGATCCTCGCCTGGAGCACACGCTGCCCATGGCGATCAACCAGGCGTGGCTGACTGCCCCGGTCGTGCGGGAGCCGCTGCGCGCCCGGGCCCGGATGCAAATCGACGCCAGCCGGGCGGCGTTCGATCGCGTTGCCGCCTTGACCCAGGTACGCGCGACAGCACCGATCGTGTCGACTGACGACTGCCTCCCGACCGTGCCCGATCCCGCGTGACGTTCGGCAGCGAACGAGAGGGCCAGGGCGGGGAGGGACCTGCCCACGTGACGGCAAAGGCGGCGTCCGCTGGCAGCCGACCCACGGCCCACGGGTCCTTGTCCGGTGCGGTACACCGCATGGCAAGCGCATCGGCACTGGCTCAGCTCGTCGGCCAGTCGGTGTCCTTCGTCCAGACGGTTATCCTGGCGCGCCTGCTGACTCCGACGGACGTCGGCATATTCGCCGCCGGCACCGTGCTGACCGCACTGCTCACCGATGTGGCCGCAGGCGGACTGCAAGCAGGCCTCGTGCAACGCCAGGGCGACCAGGCCGACGCCGACGAGACAGTGTTCAGAGTCACCTTGATGGTCGGCGCTGCCGCAGGCCTGGGCTGCCTCGCGGCAGCACCCGTGATCGGCATCATCTTCAACAGCCGCACTGCCGGTCTGGTCGCCGCCGCAACCTCGGGTCTCCTTCTCCTCCATGCGCTGACGAACGTCCCTGAGGCGGTTCTGCAACGCGAGTTCAGCGTCAAACGGCGGCTGATCGTGGGGCCGGCCATCGCCGTCAGTTACGCGACGGTGGCGATAGGCCTGGCCGCACTCGGGTGGGGCGTATGGTCCATGGTCGCCGGCACGTACGCCTCCTACACCGCCTGGGTCATCTCCCTCTGGACGCTCACATCCTGGCGGCCTGGGCGAGGCCATGCCTCCTTCGCGATATGGCGCGAACTGGCGCGGTACGGCTTTCCGCTCGCCCTCGCGATGATCGGCTATCGGGTGCGCACCGCCGTCGAGTCACTCGTGGTGGGCCGTTTCCTAAGCACCGCCGCCTTGGGCTTTTTCCGGTACGGGCAACGGATCGCGCTCATTCCCCAAATCGGCATCATCCAGGTCGGGGCGACTACATTGTTCCCCGCGTTCTCCCGGATCGCCGACGACCCTAAACGCTTCGCCGCCGCGTACCTGCGGGTGCTGCACTGGGGCATGATCGGCTCGGCGGCCGCCACGGGCCTGATGATAGCCGCGGGTGAGCCGGCTGTCGTCGTTCTGCTCGGTGAGCGGTGGCGTGGCGCGGGCGTCGCCCTAGTGGCCATGTCCGGGCTGAGCATCGGATCAGCAGTATCTGTCGTCGCGCAGGACGTGATCAAGGCTCACGGGAGGACCCGTCTGATCAACTGGTTCACCCTGGGCGACCTGGTCCTCGGCGTGAGTTTCCTGCTGATTCTGATCTGGCCATTCGGGTTCGTGGGCGCTTCGCTGTACATCTCCCTAACCAGTCTGGCCGACGCCGCCATCTTCCTCGGTCTGGCCCAGAAGGTGGTGACCGTCCCGCTCAGCAAGGTCCTGACGGTCCTGGCGACGCCGATGCCAGGCCTGCTCATCGCAACCGCGGCCACGTGGTGGCTGGAACACGACATACTCCGCTCCGATTCTCACAGCCTGATTCTCGCGGTCACCCTGTTGGCTGTCGATGCCCTGGTGTTCTGCCTCATCTACCTGGCGGTGCTGACCCTGTTCGCGCGATCGACAGTGATCACGATCGTGCGGAGTGTAGCCGCCTTGATAGGCCGCTTCCGCCAAAGGGCGCTTGCCGACACCACCACCAGCTCGGCTGACCACGCTGCTCCTTCCAGTCCGTCGCGGCAATCCGCTGAAAGCGGTCCTTTGTATCAAGGCCACCCACTCAGTGCTCCTATGCACACGCGAGCGATCACCGGCCCCGCGCTAGGAGCCGCGAGTGACCCTAGGTTTTCCGAAGGGCAGACTGCTGTAGGAAGGAGCACCCCGATGAGCTTCGGGGCACATCTTGCTCGAATCTGGCGTCGATGGTTCCTTGTTGTGATTATCACGTTGCTTGCCGGGTTGGCGGCCTTCGGGAGCGCTGCGCGACATGCCGGTACGGAGTACACCGGCACCGCGACGCTGACCACCGTGTCGCAGAACAGTTCTCCGGACCAAACTGCCGCCCTGTCCACCGGGTATGTCGCCATGTTCCTCCAGCCGTCCTATCAGAGCACGCTGCACACCGAGCTCCGTCTACCCGCGGATGTGTCGCTGACCGCTCAGACGGCCGCGCAGAGCCCGATCATCTTCATATCGGCGACAGGCCCCGACTCGGTCATGGCGCAGCGTGCGGCCGCGGATGCGGCCGCCGAGTTCCTCCGCCAGGTGAACGCCAACCTTCAGGCCAACAGGCAAAACTTGATCGGCCAGATGCGACGCGCGGTCGAGGCCGACATGAAGGCCGGGGCGATCAAGGTGCCTGCCGAGACCGACATGCAGGACCGGATCAACGCGGTCAACGCGGACCCAACCAGCGACCTACAGATGCTACAAGCGAACGCCGGCGTTAGCGTGAAGTCGTCGGGGACCAAGAAGACGCTCGCGGTGGCGCTTTTGGGCGGGCTGATCTTCGGAGCCCTGCTGGCTTGGGTCCTTGGAGCCGCGTCGCGACGGCTGTCGAGCCCCGCCGAGCTGATGGAGAAGGCCAGGATCGAGCCGCTCGTGGTCATTCCGCCGGGTGGCGGGGCGACGGCAGAGCGGCAGCGCGAGCGGCAACTACGCCAGCTCGCCGCTACTGTCGCGCTGCTCAATGTGCCCAAACCGACCGTGGTCGCCGTGGCACCGGTCGAGCGCATGCCTGGAACCGACGAGATCGCCGAGAGCCTCGCCCGCTATCGAGCGGACCACGGGGCGCGCACCATTCTGGTGCACGCAGACGGCACGCCTGCCCCGCTCGACGCGGTCGAGGGTGACTTCGAGTCTGTCGCCCTCAGATGGTCGCTCGTGTCGTCGGAGTCGGGCGGGCGAATGCGTGAGGTGTTTCCCGTCAGTGATCCGCAGGATGTGCATGGGCTGCTTGGGATGGAGCACCTGGGTAACCTGGTGGCCTCGTTGCGCAGCAGGGCCGACCTGGTTGTGATCCAATCGCCGGCGGTATCCGAGTCGGCGGAGTCGTACATGGTCTGCTCCGTTGCCGACCGCACCCTGCTGGTCGCCGGGGCCGGCTCGTCGGCAGATTCCGTCTTGGCCGCCCGAGACCAGATGGAGCGAGTCGGCGTGTCCCTGCTCGGGGTGGCCTTCGTGGAGCGGCCGAGACGGCGTCTCGCGGCGACCGGAGATAGCAGCAAACGGACGACGGCGACCGTGAACAGCCAGGCCACTGACGCCTGGCCGTCCGAGGCCGCCGCAGCCCCGGGCGCGTCATCGCAACGGCTCGACGAGACGAAACCCGGCGTCGACCCGAGCTCACGGGCCAGCCGGATATGATCAAGCCCATCGCCCCGGCGATGAGCAGGCGGTTCGAGGGCAGTGCGCGGATGGACGGCGTGGCCGGGTTTGTGCTGGCCATCGGCGCGGCGGTCATCGTGATGGCCGCTCTCTACCTCGCCACGTCTCGGGCTTCGAATGGCCTCGGTGCCCTGCTCCTGCTGGTTGTCGCCGGAGCGATAATCGTGGCGGCGTGTTTGCGCTACCCGCCGCTTGCAGTGGTCATCCTGCTCGGAGCCATGTTCCTGCGGCTCGCCTTGCCGCACCTGATAATAGCGGACCCGTTCATCCTCGCATTCTGGCTGGTGATGGCGTCGGCGGCGGTCTGGATGTGGCAGCAGCGGCACGCCCTGCTGCGGATCAGCTTCGTCGAAGTGGTCATGGTGCTGTACGCCTTGTGGTGCTACGGCTCGATGGTGCTGCCGCACCAGTACCCGCCGGTGGAGTACCCGCTGAATGGGCAGGTGACGGCCGTCCCTCGCTTCATCGAGCTCAGCACGGTCATCCCGTTCACGCTGTACCTGCTGGGGAGGCGGCTCTTCGCCCGGGAATCGGCGGTGCGGTTCGTGTTGTGGTCGATCCTCGGCTTCGCCGCGTACTCCACGCTGGTGAGCATCTGTCAGTTCGACGCACCGGGCCTGGTATGGCCGCGGTACATCGTCGACGCACCGAACTGGCCGGGACGCGCGAATGGCGTGTTCAACCAGCCGGTCGCCAACGGCATGGTACTGATTGTCGGCTTCGTCATCGCCATCGTGCTGGCCACCGAGCGTGGACAGCCCGCATGGCGACGGGTCCTGCTCTGGCTGTACGCGCTGGCGTCCCCCCTGGCCATCTTCCTCACCCACACGCGGGCGGATTGGCTGGCCTTCGCGTTTGTGCTGGTCCTCGGCGTCCTCCTAGTGCGGGGGGCCCGCGGCGTGTTCGTCGGCCTGATCGGTGCGATCGCCCTCGTGATCGCCTTGAACTGGTCGATCTTCACCAGCTCTAACCGGGATGCAGGTGGAATCGGATCCGCAGGCGAGGTGTGGGATCGCCTAAACGCGATCGCCACCTCGATCTGGGCCTTCAAGCGGGAGCCCTGGTTCGGATGGGGCATCAGTCGATTCCAAGCGGTCAACATCTACGACCACCAGCAGTGGTCCAACGCCATCCCGTGGGCCAATGGGCTAGGCATCGCCTCACACGAGACCGAATTGGGAATCTTGGTCGAGCTTGGCCTCTTCGGCCTGCTGCTGTGGCTGTGTGTAATCGTCCCGATGATCGGTCTCCTGTTGCAGGCGTACTGGATTCTGCCGTCCTCCGGACTGATGGGTCGGCGCCTAGCCTTCATCGGCATCTGTGCCCTAGCTACCCAGATGGTATCCGGCGCGTTCGCGGACCTGCGGCTGCTCGATTTCCCGATCTGCATAGTGTTCTTGATCTGCGGAATGGTCGTAGGTGCCCGCGACCGGGAATTGACAGTGCGTAAACCCAGACCGCCGCTGTGGTTGGCTACCCAGGCTCTGTCCGACCACGCCGCAGCCGGCCGGGCGGCCATTCGACCCTCTGCCGTGCCCGTGGAGGTACCGTGACCCGATCCGTTCGCCCCGTGCGGGTGATGTACGTGGTTCCGGACTTGGGGACCGGCGGCGCGGAACGGCATGTCACGACGTTGATGCCTCGCCTAGACCCGGCCCAATTCACGTGCTCGGTCGTGTGCATCGGAGCCGAGGGGGCTTTGTTCGGCGACCTGGTGAATGCTGGGATTCCGGCGGTCGCCCTGCGGCGGACCAAATGGCAGGCCCTAGCCGCCCTGGCGGGGCTGGTGCGCGAGATGCGCCGACGACGTCCGGACGTTGTACTGGTGCGCGGGTATAACGCGGAGATGCTGGGCCGGATCGCCGCGATCCTTGCCGGGGTGCCGCACCGGGTGGTGTGGGTGCATAACTGCGGTGATGTCGGCGGCGACATGCGGGTGCGCCGGCTGGCTGATCGATTGCTTGACCGGCGCACAGACGCGTACTTCGGGGTGGCCCGGGCCCAGGCCCGTTATCTCGTCGAGAACCGCGGCTATCCCGCGCGCAAGATCAGGATCATTCACAACGGGGTCGACCCTGCTGGCTACCAGCCGGCAGACGAACAGCGGGCCAGGGCACTGCTCGGCATCGACCCCGAGCGACCGGTGGTGGGCATCGTGGCCGCATTGCGCCCAGAGAAAGACCACGCCCTCCTGCTCCAAGCCGCCCGGCGACTGGTCGATGAGTTCCCCGACCTGACGGTGCTCGTCGTCGGGGACGGCCCGATGCGGTCACGGATCGAGCAAGCGGCGGCCGAGCTGGGTTTGGCGGACCATGTCCTGCTGGTAGGGGCGCGCTCCGACGTGCCCGACATTCTTCCGGCCCTGACCGTCTTCACGCTTTGTTCGTACACCATCGAGTGCTTCCCGATGGCGCTGCTGGAGGCGATGGCGTCCGGGCGGCCAGCGGTATGTACGGATGTCGGCGGAGTGGGGGAGATGCTCGACGACGGGATCACCGGCTATCTCGTGCCGCCGCACGACCCTGTCGCCCTGGCCGACCGGCTGGCGGAGCTGCTCCGTGATCGCCAGTTGTGCCAGCGCATGGGAGGGGCCGCCCGGGCCCGGGTGCACCGCGAGTTCGGCTTGGACGCGAGCGTCGACGCGGCGGCCCGGGAACTAACTGCCGTCGCCGGCGTCGCGCCTCGTCCTGGGGATCGGTCAGGCAGCCTCCCGGAGCGACGACCGAGTGGGGGCCCGATCCGCCTGACGGTGGTGCTCGACCTGACGTTCGTCGGCGGTGTCGAGATGTTGCTACGCAACCTGTTCCGTCACTTCGACCCGGCAGTGCTACGGCCGCGGCTGGTGTGCCTGCGGGAGGCCGGACCCTTGGCCGACGATTTCCGCGCCGCCGGCTTCGAGGTTGAGACCCTCGACCGGACCGGCCGGTTCGACCTGCGTACCCTTCCCCGCCTGGTCGCGTCGTTGCGTGCCGACCGGACGGATGCGGTGCTGGTGGCGCACCATCACCGGGCCAGCCTGGCCCTGGGGCGGCTCGCGGCGATGATCGCCAGGGTTCCGGTCAACATCGTCGCCGCGCACGACATGGACCTGATGTCGGTCGGGGGCCGGGTGTTGCCACGGTGGGCGGTGCGCACCCTCGGTGTCTCGGACGCGCTCGTCCTGCTGACCGCAAGCCAAGGGGAGTACTTGCGGTCGCAGGAAGGCGTCGGCCGTCACGTCTGGGAGTCCGTCCGTGAGGTAGTCATCCCGAACGGCATCGAGCTGCCCGACTGTCCGGGTCCGGCGGAGCGCGAACGGGCCCGTGAGGCGCTTGGCGTCACCGCCGACGATGTGGTGGTCGGCGTGGTGGGTCGGCTCAGCCCGCAAAAGGCACACCATATCTTGTTCGAGGCGATAGCCCGGTGCCTGCCCGACATGCCGTCCCTGCGCCTAGTCGTGATCGGTGACGGGAAGCTGGGACCGAAGCTTCACAGCTTGGCTGAGCAGCTCGGCATTGGCCATCGAACTACATTCCTCGGTACCCGCCGCGATGTCCCCCTGCTCTTGCCCGGTCTGGATGTGTCCTGCCTGTCATCGGTGCACGAGGGGGTACCGATCGCCCTCATCGAAGCGATGGCAGCCGGCGTCCCGATCGTGGCGAGCGACTGCGGCGCGGTACGCGACATCGTCGATGACGGGGAGCAGGGCTACCTGGTCCCCATCGGGGATGTCGACCGTTTCGCCGACCGGTTGCGTCTGCTCGCGGGCGACCCGGACCTGCGGGCTCGGCTGGGCAAGGCGGGACGGGCCCGGGCAGAGCGTGAATTCAATATCAAGCGGACGGCGCGTGCCTACGAGGAACTGCTGACCGAGCTCGTCCTGCGGGCCTGACGTCTACCTCCTGAAAGCGACGGGTCTCGATGTACGGTACGGTCGACCGGATGTCCACTTCTCGGCGAAGGTTCCTCCTCGCCGGGTCGGCAGCCGTGGCCGCCGGGGCGTGCGGATGCGTTGGCCTGCTTCACCAGAACCCGAAGAACGCCAGGATGGTTAATCGCCCAACTCAGCCCGCCAGCATGGTTTATGGGAACCCGGGGACGAACGGGCGGGCTATCGCCTATGCCCACCCCGGCGCCCTCGTGGTGGCCGGCCGGGACAACTACGCCGATCAGGTATTCAAGGACATCTCCGCCGGAGGCGGTACGGTGCTGGTATATCTGGACACGATCATCAACAACGCCCACGGCCGGTACCAGAACATGCTGATTAATAAGTCGGCATGCGGTCCGGCTGTGCCGCTATGGCCCGGGAATTACCAGGCTAATCAGTGGGGGAAGCTCAACGACTTCCGGGTCGGCGGGGTGCTGCAGGCTAAGCTGAAATCCGTTCTGGAGACGATGGTCGCGGAGAACCCTCACATGGCCGGGTGGTTCGCCGACGACCTAGGCTCTCGGTCGTGGTACCCAGGCATCGACTGGAGTACCTTCGACCAGCAGGCATACCGGGATGGAGCCATCGCCATAGCGCAGACCTTCCGTCACGTAGCCGACGAGCACGGGCTGATCTTCATCGTCAACGGTACGTGGTCTGCTAACGACGGTGGAGGTTATCCCGACGTTGCCCAGCACGGGCTCTCCCTCGCTGACGGCGGTTTCGTAGAGAATCATGACAGCGAGATCAGCTTTTTCGGCCCTTACGCCAAGTCGCCGCAGTGGGCTAGCCAATCGGCGGTAACCAGGGGCGTGTCCTTCATGTACGCGACCACGCTCACCAGGGCCGGGCTAGCGGAGTACGCCGGTTCCGGCTGCTATGCCTACGTGAACATGCAGTTCGATTATGATTACGCGGCTCCGTGGACATTCCACGCAACGGCACTTCCCTCGGGTCCGCGGACGTTCCACGCTACGGGACTTCCCTCGGGCGTGTCCCGAGCCTGACGTCCTTGCAGTTGCCCTCACGAGAGCGCCTGCTACGCGGAGGGTTGTTCACCGGTCCACGTGAGGGCCGAGTACTTCCTCGGAGCGCGACGGGAGTTGGTCCGGCTTGCGTGCCACAACATAGACCGATGGAGCAGCCACCCCACGTAGACCGCGCGAGCAGACGGCACGCAGCAACAGCCTGGGCAGTTGGCCGCCGTACTTGAACTGAAGATAGTCACCGGTCAGGACGCGGATATCGGTAAACCGGGCACCCAAGAGCGACGAGAGTTCCTTTTCCGAGAAGCCAGCGTGTGCTCCAAGTTCGTTGCGGAACCGGTTCATAAGACGGCTGCGGTAATCACTCAGATTCCATTGCAGCTTCTGCCTAGTCGTAGCACCGAAGGACCCCAGATAGCCAACGGCACGGTGGCGGTTTGGCGTTCCGACGTAGATGAGTCCGCCTGGGCGCAGCACCCGTGCCAGTTCCCGCAAGCTGCCCGCTGGGTCGCTGACATGTTCGATAACGTGGTGATAGAAAATGACGTCAAAGCTATCGTCAGCGAACGGGAGATCGATCACGCTGGCAGGCTGCAACTCGAAGTCCGAGAAATCTGCACGTGAAGTCATGGCAGGATCCCACTGCGCGGCCACATCAACCCCAATGACCGGTCCACCGAGTTCCTTACGGATGAACAGCGCCTCATGGCCTTGGCCGCAGCCCGCCACTAGCACCCTCGGCCGCGGCCCGAGATTACTGACCGATGGGATCAAACGGCAGAAGTGTTGTGCCCCGGCGTGGGATTCGTCCTTCAACATGGCGTGTGTCATGTTCGTGCGCTCCTAATCCGGCGATGGGCGCCATTTCAGCTCTGGGCCTGGCCAGTAGCGGTCAGGTCGCGGTAGACGCCGAGATAGGCGGGCCGCTGGCGGCTCCAGGCCAGTTCCTGCTCGACCCGGGCGCGTCCCAGCTTGGCCATCCGGGCCCGCGCCGACTCGTTGTCAATGAGCGCTACGACCGCCTTGGCATACTCGTGCACGTCGTTGGGCGTGACATACACGGCGGCATCGCCGGCCGAGACGCGAGTCTCGTGAAGATCAAAAGCGACAACCGGAAGCTCGTAGGCCATGTATTCCATGGTCTTGTTCATGGTCGACACGTCGTTGAGCGGATTCTTCGGGTCTGGCGACAGGCCCACGTCCGCGGTGGACATGACCTGCGTGACCAGCTCATCGGGCACCCGTCCGGTGAACTCCACATGGCCGGCCAGGCCCAGCTCGTCGCGCATTCGCACCAGGTCGTCGAAGCAGTCGCCAGAACCGATCAGCGTGAATGCGATGTCATCACGGCCGAACTCGTGAACCACGATGTCGGCAGCGCGCACAACAATATCCACGCCGTCCTGCGGCCCCATGACGCCGATGTAGGCGGCGAGGAACCGGCGGCCGCGGCGCAACTGGGGGTGGGCCTGGCCGCGCTTCAGCCGATCCGGATCCGGGCCACTCCTGACAACCGTTACCTTGCTGGCCGGCTTGCCGCTTCGCTTTACGGCGACGTCCCGGTAGGACTCGTTGGTGGAAATCACGTGGTCCGCGGTCCGGTGAGTCCTGCGCTCCATGGCCCGCAGCATTCTGTAGGGCAGCTTCGGGCCGCCGGAGAAACGGGACTCGTAGAGCTCAGGACACAGGTCGTGATGGTCGAACACGAACCGCGTGCGGTCGAGAGCGCGAAGGGCCATCCCGATCGGCCAGAAGATATCCGGCGGGTTGCATGCCTGCATTACCCCGAACCGGCCGGATCGTCGTGCCTTGAAGGTCAGCCATGCCGTGGCGAGGAAGGAGTACGCGTACTCCGTAATGAAGCTGACTTTGCTGCCACCCGGCGCGTAAGGCCGGTACTTGTACACCTCCACCGTGTCGATCACCTCATAGGCGGGATCATCACGGCCCTTGGGGCAGACAACGGCGACCTGATGACCGTCAGAAATGAGCGCCTGGCACTCAAGCCACACCCGCCGGTCAAACGGCACCGGAAGGTTCTGGACGATGATGAGGACGCGCGTCACCAGCTGTGCCTCTCTGGGCCCGTAAACAAGTGCACCTTGCCGGTCATGTGCCTACCTCTTCTGGTCTAGTCGCAGAAGGATCGTGCATAGGAACGCCGAGCGGGCTGCCTTGATACGGCTCGATGAATCTGGTAGCCGTGGCGGGCCATCCTCGCGCTCTCGGATGTATCAAGACAGAGCCGCCATAGGTCTGGTGTTGCGCATGGCTGTCTGGTTGCCAATCAGGCGGTTTGTCGCGGTCCACGCGACCGCCGAGGATCAGGAGACGAGGGTGACCAGCACCGCCAAGCTCGGCTGGTACGTACGGCGGCTGGGCCGGATGTCGGCCGCCGAGATCGCTTGGCGGGCCCGTGAGCAGGCGATCAGGCGAGCCTGGTCGCGCCGTCAGGTGCGTCAGGGGCAGATCGCTTCCGGCGCCCTGTCGGTCGCCGCGGACCGGCCATTCACCGCGGTCCTGCCGGCCGACGCCGCGCAGCGTGTTCCCGGTCATGCCAGGGACGCCATCATTGCGGACTCGGACCGGCTGCTCAAGGGCGAATGGGAGATGCTCGGCGTCGTCCGGACCGACATGAAGCAACCCGACTGGTTCTACGACCCTTTGACGGGCCGCCGGTCCGCGCCGGACACGTACGCGTTCCAGATCAACCAGCGCTCCGAGGAACAAACCGGCAACGTGAAGCAGGTCTGGGAACTCAGCCGCCTCCAGCACCTGACGCTGCTGGCAACCGCCTGGTTCCTCACCCATGAAGAGGGCTACGCGCAGCGTGTGGCGGATCAGCTGCGGTCCTGGTGGCTGGAAAACCCCTTCCTCTCCGGCGTGAACTGGACAAGCGGCATAGAGATCGGCATCCGCCTCATCAACTTCGCCTGGATCCGGCGCCTGCTAGACAGCTGGCCCGGAGCGGCGGACCTCTTCGAGCACAGTGACCTCGCGCTGCGTCAGGTCCACTGGCACCAGCAGTACCTCGCCGCCTTCGAGAGCCGCGGATCGTCCGCGAACAATCACGTCATCGCCGAGGCGGCTGGGCAGCTCGCGGCCAGCTGCGCGTTTCCGTGGTTCACAGAAAGCGCCCGGTGGCGCGTCCGTTCCGCGCAGCTGCTCGAGCGCGAGCTTGCCCGCAACACCTTTACTTCCGGGATCAACCGCGAGCTCGCCTCGGACTACCACGGCTTCGTGGCCGAACTCGGGTTTTTCGCCGCGGTCGAGGCTGACGCCGCGGGTACACCGCTCAGCGCCGAGACGTGGCGGCTGCTGTGCGCGATGGCGGACAGCATGGCGGCCCTCGTCGACGAACGGATGCAGGCTCCCCGGCAGGGTGATTCCGACGAAGGGCGCGTGGTGCTCCTTGACGCACCCGGGCACAATCGCTGGCCAATGCTGCTCTCGCTCGGTGACGCGCTCTTCGGGCGGCTCGACTGGTGGCCTGCCACCCTTCCCGGCGCGGGCAGCGCGCTGCTCGGTGCGATGCTGGGCAGCAAACGCGAGATCCCAGGAAGGCCCGGTCAGCGCCCGTCCCATTTCAAGGATGCCGGGATCACGATCCTCCGAACGGCGCGGGGCAACTCTCCCGAGATATGGTGCCGCTGCGACGGGGGACCACATGGCTTCCTTAGCATCGCCGCGCACGCGCACGCCGACGCCCTATCGGTGGAAGTGCGTCACGGAGGCGTGGACATCCTCGCCGACCCGGGCACCTACTGCTATCACGGTGAGCCTCAATGGCGTTCCTATTTCCGGTCGACGATCGCCCATAACACCGTCGAGCTCGCCGGGCGCAACCAGTCCATCGAGGGTGGTCCGTTCATGTGGCTGCGCCACGCGCGGGCAAGGGAGATTCAGGTCGCCGACCTGAGCTGGACCGCCGAGCACGACGGCTACGTATCGCTCAGGCCGCCGGTCAGGCACCGCCGGTCGGTGCGGCTTGATCCGGAGGCAGCCTGCCTTGAGATCACCGACGTGGTCACCGGCGACTCGGACGATATGCGTCTCGCCTTCCACCTCGGCCCGGATGTGCGCGCGGAGCTGGCGGACGACTGTGCCCTGCTTGAGTGGACCTCCGCTGGCAGTACATACGCGGCGCGGCTTGAGCTGGCGCACGGGCTGCGGTGGAGCCTGCACCGGGGCGAGACCGTTCCCATACTCGGCTGGTATTCACCGGGTCTCGGGCGTCGTGTTCCGGCTGTCTCCCTCATCGGGGAAGGGCGCTGTCGTCAGCGCACATCGCTGGTGACCACGCTGAATTTCGCCGCATCCTAAGCTTCGGCTCACCTGCTTCAGCACGGTCGCGAGCGGCAGCGCGGCCCGGTCCCGCGGTGACATGGCGGTGACCGGAAGTGGCCAGGGGATCGCGAGATCCGGGTCGTTGAAGATGATCGATATATCTTCGGCGGGATCGTGGGCGCGGTCGATACGGTACGAGACATCCGCCGGCTCTGTCAGGGCCTGGAACCCGTGCGCGCACCCGGCAGGGATGTACAGCGAAACCTGCTCCGTGTCGCGCAAGTCGAAGCTCTCCCAGTTGCGGTAGGTAGGAGAGGCCGGGCGCAGGTCGATTATCACGTCGAAGATGGCACCGTAGGAGCAGCGGACGAGCTTGGCCTCGCCGGCGCCGCCGCGGAGATGCAGCCCGCGCACCACGCCGCGCGCCGACCGGGACAGGCTGTCCTGGGCGAAGCCGCACGGGTCGAGCCCAGCCTCCCTGGCCACCTCTGCATCGAAGGTGCGGGAGAAGAAGCCGCGCTCATCCACGTGCGGGGTCGGCTGAAAGAGCAGCGCGCCTGCGACGCGCTCGACGACAGTTATCTTCACAAGGGATGTGACACCGGGAGGGCGGCGTCTGATACCGGTCGGGGGTGCGGCCGCGAGCGTCAGCCGCGAGTAGTCAGCAACTGCGTTGCAGGGTCTGCGCCTTAATGGTTGCCCCCCACTGGTACGCGACCTTATAGGGCCACTGGGTCCAGTTGAGCGGCGTCGTCAGTGAATAGATCTTGCCTGTGTAGCAGCGCCGCACGTAAAGAGCGGCGCGCCATGCCTGATCCGGCGTGGTGACGAGCAGGACAGACGCCCAGTGGTGCTGCCGTGCCATGCGGCCGACGAATTCCGCCTCGCCCTTGGTATTTACCGGCTTGGGATTCCAGCAGATGACTGTGAACGAGCCATGGTGCTGCTCGCACAGGGCCGTCGGCACGAAGGGCAAGCCCTCGGAGAGCAGCAGGTAGGGCGCGTGGCCCTGCTGTGCCAGTTGCAGCCCCAAGCCGAGCCGGTTCCCTGGCCCGCCAAGGACGACAATGGCGTCTACCCGCGCGGGCATGCCCGTGGTGGGCAGGACGAACAAGCGCAGGGTCAGGCCACAGAAAAGCACGATCAAGGTCAGCAGCGTCGCGGCGATCACACGCCAGCGCCTTCGCATACGGAATCTGCTCACCCGACGGCCGGCGGCCGTCTGCTCGATCATGTTCACTCCGTAACTAGGCGCGCGGTCGAGTCTCGTACCCCAGTGCCCGAACCCGCATCAAGACGAGCATGGAACGACGGGCGCAGATACCCCGTCAAGACTCTTGTCTACCCATACAGTCGGCGTGCCCCGTGCGCCGGGCCGTAGCCACTCCGTTAGGCTCCATACCGGAACCTAAAGACAGTAGGACAAGCGAGGAGCCGACGTGGCGTCGATTGAAGCGGTGCATGCCAGGCAGATCCTGGACTCCAGGGGTAACCCGACCGTGGAGGTCGAGGTCGTACTTGATGACGGGTCTGTCGGCCGGGCCGGCGTGCCGAGCGGTGCGTCCACCGGCGCGTTCGAGGCGGTTGAGCTGCGGGATGGCGGCAGCGAGTTCGGCGGCAAGGGCGTTACCAAGGCTGTCGACGCGGTGACCGAGGAGATCCAGGACGAGCTGCTCGGCCACGAGGCCGACGACCAGCGGCTCGTCGACCAGGCGCTGATCGACCTTGACCGGACGCCGGGCAAGTCACGGCTGGGCGCCAACGCCATCATCGGTGTGTCGATGGCAGTGGCGCGCGCTGCCGCCGACTCGAGCGGACTCCAACTGTTCCGTTACCTTGGCGGACCGAATGCGCACGTGCTGCCCGTCCCGATGATGAACATACTCAACGGCGGCGCGCACGCCGACTCCAACGTGGACGTGCAGGAGTTCATGATCGCGCCGATCGGCGCGCCGACCTTCGCCGAGGCGCTGCGCTGGGGGGCCGAGACGTACCACGCGCTCAAGTCGGTGCTCAAGCAGCGCGGCCTGTCCACCGGCGTGGGCGACGAGGGCGGCTTCGCGCCCGACCTAGAGCACAACAGGGCCGCGCTCGACTTCATCGTCGAGGCGATCGGCAAGGCGGGCTTCACCCCGGGCCGCGACATCGCGCTCGCGCTCGACGTCGCGGCGACCGAGCTCTACAAGGACGGGGCCTACCTCTTCGAGGGCAAGGCGCAGACCGCCGAGGAGATGTCCGCGATCTACGCCGACTGGATCGGCGCCTACCCGATCGTGTCGGTCGAGGACCCGCTGTCCGAGGACGACTGGGCCGGCTGGGCGACGTTCACCGCCGCGGTCGGCGACCAGGTGCAGGTGGTCGGCGACGACCTGTTCGTCACCAACCCGGAGCGGCTCCGCCGGGGCATCGCGGAGAAGTCGGCCAACGCGCTGCTGGTCAAGGTGAACCAGATCGGCACCGTCAGCGAGACCTTCGACGCGGTCAGCCTGGCGCACCGCGCCGGGTTCGCCTGCATGATCAGCCACCGCTCCGGCGAGACCGATGACACCTTCATCGCCGATCTCGCCGTCGCCACCAACGCCGGCCAGATCAAGACCGGTGCGCCGGCCCGCGGTGAGCGGGTCGCCAAGTACAACCAGCTGCTGCGGATCGAGGAGCACCTCGCCGACGCGGCCAGCTACGCGGGCGCCTCGGCGTTCCCGAGGTTCACCACCGCCTGAGGGAACACAGTCTGACCATGCCGACGCAGGCCGCACCGGCGCAACCGCCGCCACAGCCGTCCCCCGCGCAGGCCGCCGCCATGGCGGCGGCCTCGCGGTCTACCAGGCTGACCGGGCGCGCCGCGCTGCTGGCCGTGGTCATCTGCGCGATCGCGCTGAGCCTCGCCTATCCGGTGCGCGAGTACATCGCGCAGCGGCAGCAGATCGACCAGCTGCTCGCCGAGCAGCAGACCGTCGCCGCCCAGGTCCAGGCGCTGCGCGAGGAGAACGTCAAGCTGTCGCAGTCCTGGTACATCGAGCAGCAGGCCGAGGACCAGCTGCACATGTGCTTCCCGCAGCAGCAGTGCTACGAGGTGATATCCGGCCAGCCGGCGAAGCCGGGTGCCGCCAAGCCGCAGACGATGGCAGACCCGTGGTACGACAAGCTCTGGCAGTCGGTGCAGAAGGCCGACGCCCCGAGCGCACGGTAAGGCGCGATGATCTCGCACTCGGACGAGGAGGTCGTTGCCGCGCAGCTCGGCCGCGCGCCGCGCGGGCTGCGGTCGGTGGCGCACCGCTGCCCCTGCGGGCTGCCCGATGTCGTGGAGACCGCACCCCGGCTGCCCGATGGCACTCCGTTCCCGACGCTGTACTACCTCACTTGCCCGCGGGCCACCGCGGCGATGAGCGGCCTCGAGGCGTCCGGCCTGATGCGCGAGATGACCGTGCGGCTCGCGGCGGACCCGCAGCTCAAAGCCGAGTATGAGGCGGCGCACCGCGACTACGTGTCCCGCAGGGACGCGGTCGCCGTAGACGCCGGGGTCGCGCCGTTGCCGCCAGGCACCCAGTCGGCAGGCGGCATGCCGGACCGGGTCAAGTGCCTGCACGCGCTCGCCGCCCACGAGCTCGCGGTTCCCGGTAGCAACCCGTTCGGCGGCGAGGCGGTGGCGGCGGCCGGCCCGTGGTGGTCACGCGGCCCCTGCGTTATCCCCGAGGAGACCACGTGACCACGCGCGTCGCCGCGATCGACTGCGGCACGAACTCGATCAGGCTGCTCATCGCGGACATCAAGTCAAAGGATGATGATCCCGAACGGGTGCCAGGTGACTCTGGTCCCGCACCGCGATCCGCTAACCCCCTGGCAGACGTTCGCAGGGAGATGCGCATCGTCCGGCTCGGCGAGGGCGTGGACAGGACGGGACGGCTGTCCGAGGCGGCTCTCGATCGCACCATGATCGCGCTGCGGGAGTATGCGGGGATGATCGCCGAGGCCCGGCCCGTGGCCGTCAGGATGGTGGCGACGAGCGCCACGCGTGACGCGGCGAACGCGCAGGAGTTCACCAGCCAGGTCAGGGACATCCTCGGCATCGAGCCCGAGGTCATCTCGGGCGAAGAGGAGGCGTGGCTGTCGTTCACCGGGGCGACCCGCGAGCTCGCGGGTACCGGCCTCGCCGCCGACTGCGCGCCGCCGTACCTGGTGACCGACATCGGCGGCGGCTCGACCGAGTTCATACTCGGCGGACCTGAGGGAGTCGAGGGAGAGCGCTCGGTGAACATCGGGTGCGTCCGGCTGACCGAGCGGCACCTGCACAGTGATCCACCCGCACAGGCTGAAGTCCTGGCCACCATCGTCGACATCGAGGCGGCGCTCGACCAGGTAGCCGACGCGCTCGACGTGGCGAAGGCGCGGACCCTGGCCGGCCTGGCCGGCTCGGTCACCACAGTCGCCGCGATCGCGCTCGGGCTGGACGCGTACGACTCGGAACGGATTCACCACGCGCGGATTCCTGCCGAGCGGGTGAGTGAGATAGCTGTCGATCTGCTCGCCATGACCCGTAAGGACCGGGCCGCGATCGCGGTCATGCACCCAGGCCGGGTGGACGTGATCGGGGCGGGCGCGCTCATACTCGACCGGATCATGGCGCGTTTCGGATTCGCCGAAGTCCTCGTCAGCGAGCACGACATACTCGACGGCATCGCGTGGTCGATGGTCCCGTAGTGCCGGGAACGAGCTCGCCGGGTCCTGTCCCGCCCGGCACCGGCTGGCCCGGCGACCCTGCCACCGCGACGACCCCCGTCGCCGGAAGCGCCGCGGAGGTCACCGGGCTGGCGGGCAGCGCACCCGGCCTTGCAGAGCTGACCGCCAGGCAGTCGGTGTGCCGTGCCTGCCCCCGCCTTGTCGCCTGGCGGGAAGACGTCGCCGCCGTGCGGCGCAAGTCATTCCGCGACGAGCCCTACTGGGGACGCCCCATTGCGGGCTGGGGGGATAACGCGCCGGGCATCTTGATTGTCGGCCTGGCACCCGCGGCCCACGGCGGCAACAGGACAGGCCGGGTGTTCACCGGCGACAGGAGCGGCGATTTCCTCTTCGCGTCGCTGCACAGATGCGGGCTCGCCACCCAGCCCACAAGCGTGTCAGCCGGAGATGGCCAGCGGCTGATTGGCGCCCGCATTGTCGCCGCGGTCCGGTGCGCTCCGCCGGAGAACAAGCCGACGCCGGATGAGCGCGATACGTGCGCGCCCTGGCTGGCGGCCGAACTGGGAATGATCTCGGACACGCTGCGCGTGATCGTCTGTCTCGGCGGTTTCGCGTGGCAGGCGCTATGGCCGGTGCTCGCGGCCGCGGGGTATCTGCAACCGCGGCCGCGACCTGCCTTCGGTCATGGCGCCGAACTCGAACTGCGCCGTGCCGACGGCGCGGGAAACGCGGTGCACCTGCTCGGCTGCTATCACCCGAGCCAGCAGAACACCTTCACGGGCCGGGTTACCCCGCAGATGCTCGACCAAGTGTTCCGGCGCGCTCAACTTATTAATGCCGAAATTGGCGCGGAAGTGATGACCTTTGAAGATGATCATCACGAAAAGGATCATGGAGGTATATGAAAAGCTCGATAACCGGACAGATTCGGATTTCGGGGTATTATTGGTCCGCCCCCGTAGCCCAAGGGAAGAGGCCGGCCCCCTAAAAGGGCCCTAGTGTCGGTTCGAACCCGACCGGGGGTACCTTGATTTGTACGGTCGCCTATTTCTAAGCGCCAAAGAGCCTGAGTCGGCGTCGGATTTCGTACTCGCGAACGATCGCTGTGGCGTAACGGTCGCAGATGCCGTGCTCGTCGGCGAGCCAGTTCGCTCGCTCGTCGCGGCGGAGGAAGGCGGGCCCGGATTCCAGGTGGCTGAACCACTCGGATAGCTCATGTCCCGTTACGAACGGGATGCGTGCGATGAGGCTTTTGTGCGTGGCCGGGGTGTGCGTCAGCGACATAGGCACCTCCGAGTTGGAAGCCGCTTTTAGTCGAGACTGCCTCACCGGTCGGCCCCTGGCAAGACCCAGTCGCAACCTTCCTGCAATGTCCTGTTTGTCGGATCGAGATGATCTTGACACCTAGCAGGTCACGTCGCACGCGGCGGCCAGAACGCGACGCCGCGAGCGCGTCCTGGCCGCCGCGGCGGCATTAGCTCAGCCGTTCGAAGATCATCGCCATTCCCTGGCCGCCGCCGACGCACATCGTCTCGAGGCCCATCGTCTTGTCGTGGAACTGGAGGCTGTTGATCAGGGTGGTCGCGATCCGCGCTCCGGTCATGCCGAACGGGTGGCCGACCGCGATCGCGCCGCCGTTCACGTTCAGCCGCGCCAGGTCGATGCCGAGATCGCGGTAGGACGGGATGACCTGCGCGGCGAACGCCTCGTTTATTTCCACGAGGTCGATGTCGCTGATCGCCATCCCGGCTCGCCGTACCGCCTGGCGCGACGCCTCCACCGGGCCGAGTCCCATGATCTCCGGCGACAGCGCGCTGACGCCGGTCGAGACGATCCGCGCCAGCGGGGTGATGCCGAGTTCCGCGGCCTTGACGTCGCTCATCACGACAAGCGCGGCCGCGCCGTCGTTGAGCGGGCAGCAGTTCCCCGCCGTCACCGTGCCGTGCTCGCGGAAGACCGGCTTGAGCGTGGCGACCTTGTCGAGCGTGGTTCCCGCTCGCGGGCCGTCGTCAGCGGACACCACCGAACCGTCGGGCAGGGTCACCGGGGTGATCTCCCGCTGCCAGAAGCCGTCGGCGAGCGCCTTCTCCGCCATGTTCTGCGACCGGACGCCGAATTCGTCCTGCTCCGCCCGGGTGATGCCGCGCAGCGCCGCGACGTTTTCCGCGGTCTGGCCCATCGCGATGTAGACGTCGGGGACCTGCCCGTCCTCGCGCGGGTCGTGCCAGGGCGACTCGGCGGCCGCGGTGGCATCGGCTCGCGCCTGAGCCGGCGCGAACAGCGGGTTCTTCGTGTCAGGCAGGCTGTCGCTCGACCCCTTCGCGAACCGGGAGACGCACTCCACGCCCGCGGTGATGAACACGTCGCCCTCGCCCGCCTTGATCGCGTGGAAGGCCATCCTCGTGGCCTGCAGTGATGACGAGCAGTAGCGGTTGACCGTGGTGCCGGGCACGCCGTCGAGACCGAGCAGCACCGCGGTGACCCTGGCGATGTTGAACCCCTGCTCACCGCCGGGCAGCCCGCAGCCCACGATCATGTCCTCGACCAGTGCCGGGTCGAGCTGAGGTACCTTGGCAAGCACTGTGGTCACGACCTGAGCGAGCAGGTCATCTGGCCTGATCGAGCTAAGTGACCCCTTGAACGCCCGGCCGATGGGTGAACGAGCGGTCCCGACAATGACTGCCTCGGGCATAACGACGCCTCCTGTAGAAACATGACTCGTATTCAAGTTAACAGTCGCGTCCGGCCGGTGGGCGATAGCGTCTGCCCATATACAGGCCGTGAGCAGCCGAGTGCGTAGAGGAGTATCAGGTGGAGGTGCACGACTCACTGACCGAGGTGATGGGCAACACGCCCCTCATCCGGCTCAAGTCAGTGACGAAAGGCATGGCGCGAACGGCCAACGTGCTCGCGAAGGTTGAGTACCTCAACCCGGGCGGCTCGGTGAAGGACCGGATAGCGCTGCGCATGGTAGAGACCGCGGAACAGCAGGGAAAGATCCGCAAGGGCGGCGTGATCATCGAGCCCACCTCCGGCAACACGGGGGTCGGCCTGGCGATCGTGGCGCAGGAGCGCGGCTACCGTTGCGTGTTCACCTGCCCGGACAAGGTCGCCGCCGACAAGGTCGCCGTGCTGCGCGCCTATGGCGCCGAGGTCATCGTCTGCCCGACGAGCGTGCCGCCGGAGCACCCCGACTCCTACTACAGCGTCGCTCGCAGGCTCGCGCGTGAGACACCAGACGGCTGGCAGCCCGACCAGTACGCCAACCCGGACAATCCCGCCGCGCACTACCACTGGACGGGCCCGGAGATCTGGCGGCAGACCGCGGGGAGACTCACCCACTTCGTGGCAGGCATCGGCACCGGCGGCACCATCTCGGGCACCGGCCGCTACCTCAAGGAGGTGTCGGGCGGCGCGGTGCGGATCATCGGCGCCGACCCGGAGGGCTCGGTCTACTCCGGGGGGTCCGGCCGTCCCTACCTGGTCGAGGGGGTGGGGGAGGACATCTGGCCCGACACCTTCGACAGGAAGATCGCCGATGAGGTGATCGCCGTAAGCGACGCGGACTCCTTCGCGATGACCAGGAGGCTCGCACGCGAGGAGGGCCTGCTCGTCGGGGGCTCCTCCGGCCTCGCCGTCGCGGCCGCTGTGCAGGTCGCGGCAACGGCGGGTCCCGAGGACGTGATCGTCGTCCTGCTGCCCGACGGAGGCCGCGGCTACCTGTCGAAGATCTTCAACGACGCCTGGATGTCCGACTACGGGTTCCTGCGCGGGCAGACCACCGAGGCGACCGTCGCCGATCTGCTCGCCGCCAGGGACTCGGGCCTCCCCGCCCTTGTCCACGTGCACCCGGATGAGACCGTGGCGCAGGCGATCGCACTGCTGCGCGAGTACGACGTCTCGCAACTCCCGGTGGTTCAGGAGGAACCGCCGCTGATGGCCGCGGAGGTGGCCGGCTCGGTTGCTGAGCGCGACCTCCTCGACGCCATGGTCAGCGGCAAGGCAAGCCCGCAGGACCCGATCAGCCAGCACATGTCGCCCCCGTTGCCGGTGCTCGGCCAGGGAGAGCCGGTCAGCCGCGCCGCCGCGGTGCTTGAGAAGTCGGGCGCCGCGCTCGTGCACGTGAACGGCAAGCCCGCGGCGGTGCTCAGCCGCGCGGACCTGCTCGCCTACTACGCGGGAGGCGGCCAGTGAACCGCGACGAGTACGGCTTCGAGACCCTGGCGATCCACGCGGGACAGGATCCCGACGCGCTGACCGGCGCCGTGGTCCCGCCCATCTACCAGACCTCGACCTACAAGCAGGACGGCGTCGGCGGCACGCGAGGCGGCTACGAGTACTCACGCACCGCGAACCCCACCCGAACGGCGCTCGAGCAGTGCCTGGCCGCGCTGGAGAACGGCGCGCGCGCGTTCGCCTTCGCGTCCGGCATGGCCGCCGAGGACTGCCTCATCAGGACGCTGTGCCGGCCCGGTGACCGCGTGCTGATCCCCGGTGACGCGTACGGCGGGACGTTCCGGCTGTTCGACAAGGTGCTGACCACGTGGGGGGTGCAGCACGCACCCGTCATGCAGACCGATCTCGAAGCCGTCGCCAGGGCGGCGGAGGCGCAGCGGCCGCGGCTGATCTGGGCGGAGACCCCGACCAATCCGCTGCTTTCCATCGTCGACATCCGTGCGCTCGCCGCGATCGCTCACGAGCACGGCGCGCTGCTCGTGGTGGACAACACGTTCGCCTCGCCCTACCTGCAGCGGCCGCTCGACCTCGGCGCGGATTTCATCGTCCACTCCACCACCAAATACCTCGGCGGCCACTCCGATGTCGTGGGCGGCGCGGTGGTCATCAAAGACCCGTCGCACGCTGAGGCGCTTGCCTTCACCCAGAACGCCACCGGGGCGGTGGCCGGTCCCTTCGACGCCTGGCTGACGCTGCGCGGGATCAGGACGCTCGCGGTGCGGATGGACCGGCACTGCGCCAACGCCGCCCGCATCGCACATGCGCTCGCGGAACACCCGGCCGTCGCGTCCGTGCTCTACCCGGGGCTGCCCGGCCATCCCGGCCATGAGCTGGCCAAGGCGCAGATGCGCGACTTCGGCGGCATGGTCTCCTTCCGGGTGGCGGCAGGCGAGGCCGCGGCGGTCGAACTGTGCGCCAAGACCAGGCTGTTCACGCTCGGCGAGTCGCTCGGCGGCGTCGAGTCGCTGATCGAGCACCCGGCGCGGATGACGCACGCGTCCACCGCCGGGTCACCGCTCGAGGTGCCCGCGGACCTGGTGCGGCTCTCCGTCGGCATCGAAGACCCGGACGACCTGATCGCGGACCTTTCGCAGGCAGTCGCCTAGTGCCACACCATCAGCACCAGGATTACCAGCCATATCAGTGCCGTCACCCCGCCAAGCGACACGATCCGTCCCCGTTCGACGGCCGCCTTGATATCGGACCGGGCGGACGGCGCAGGCTCGACGCGCGGCGCCGCAGTCGGTGGCTGGTCGGCGTCCGCCGGATCCGCCCCCCGCGCTGGCTTGTCGTCCTCCGATGAACGGATCGTGACTTCGACTGGCCCGGCTCCCAGTGTCCCCTCGGCCGCGGTTAGCGCGGCGAGGGCCTTCCTCTGGTCGCGAAGGATTATCACCAGCAGCACGACAGCGACGACGAACAGCGTGAGAGACACGGAGATCCACCATTGACTGAATTTGTGCGTCATCCCGGTCAGGATGAGGCCAAAGACCAGTACAAGCAGGGAACCGACAGAGTAAATCCGCGTGGTGCGCAGCAGGAAACCGACTACCACGGGGTTGCGGGCACGGATGTACCTGGGGGTGGACATGATCGCGGCCGTTCCCGGCCCGATCGTGAAAATCGCCGCCGTGACATGCAGCCACAGGATTGCGCGGTCGCCAAATGACATGGTGCGATCCTAGAGGATCGGATACGCACTACCGCTGCCGTCGCGCTCCCCGCGTCCGCAGGAAGTCGCTAACCACGTATTCTCCGAGACGTTCCGGTGTGGCCCGCAGGACCCGGCCGCCATTGCGTTTTGCGACGTTATCGACAAACGCGGCAAGCCGCTCGTCGTCGGCGAGCATGAAGATGTTCAGCGCCGCGTGCCGCCTCGTCATCTTGTCCACCTCGGCCAGCGTCAATTCGATCGTCTCCGGTGCGGGCGGCCAGTCGAACCACGCCCTGCCGTCCCGCATCAGGTGCGCCGTCGGCTCCCCGTCGGTGACGATCAGCACCACCGGATCGTGCTCCGGGTGCTTGTCCAGGTGACGGCCGGCGATCATCAGCGCGTGGTGCAGGTTGGTGCCCTGGACCATGTCCCAGCCGAGTCCGGCCAGTTCCGTCTCGTGCAGTTCCCTCGCATAGTTGGAGAACCCGACGACCTGGATGGCGTCCTGCGGGTACTTGGTCCGCAGCAGCGCGTGCAGCGCGAGCGCGGTCTGCTTCGCCACCGCCCAGGTGCCGCGCAGCGCCATCGAGTAGGACAGGTCGACAAGCAGGCAGACGGCCGCCGCCGAGCGCCGTTCGGTCTCCGCCACCCGGAAGTCACCGGCGGTGAGCCGAACGGAAGAGCTCCCTCCGTTTTCCGCCGCCGATCGCAGCAGGGCGGAGCGGACCGTCGCGGGCACGTCGATCGGCTGCTCGTCGCCGAACACCCATTCCCTGGTCGACCCGGTCAGGTCGCCTGCCTGCCCGGCGTCGTGCCTGTCGTGGTCGCCGCCACGCATCCCGCTCTCGAGCCCGGCGAACACCTGGCGAAGCGCGGTGTCGCCGAGCCTGCGTACCGCCTTCGGCGTCAGCTCGAGGTTGCCGCCATCGTTCGTCAGGTAGCCCTGCCGCTGCAGTTCGCGCTCGAGGCGGCGCAGCGCCTGAAGGTCATCGACGGCCTGCCTGCCGAGCGCGCGTCGCACCGCTTCCTCGTCGACGTCCTCGAGGCTTGCCCCCGGGTACTCCTGGCCGAGCGCGGATTCGAGGTCCGCCAGGTCCGCGAGGTCGGCGACCGCCGTCGTCGCATCGCCCAGGCCGAGCGGCTGGCCGCCGGACATTCGCACGCCGCGCTGCGGCCTGCCAAGCTCGGGCCGCCTCGCGCGCAGCGCGTCGCCGAGGGCGGACAGCTCAGCGGCGAGGCCGGCGTCCTCCATCGCCTGGGCCATCAGGTTCGCCAGCTCCTCGCGCTGCTCGTCGGACAGCGAGTCCAGCAGCCGCTCCGCGGCCATCATCCGGCGCACCAGCGAGTCGACGAGTTCTTCCAGGTTGGCAGGGTTGTCCGGGAACATGTCGCCGTAGTTGGCCATGAAGTCGTCGAAGTCCTGCTGCGTATGCTCGCCGCGCGTGTCGGCGTCGAGCATCTGGCGCAGCTCGGCCAGCATGTCCTTGACCCGCTGCATGGCCGCGGGGTCGGGGTTTTCCAGCGCCTGCTTCATCCCCTTGAACTGGCTGTCGAGCACCTCCCTGCGTAGCAGGTCGCGCAGCTCCTCGAACCGCTGCCGTGCCTCGGGCGACCGCCAGTTGTAGTCCGCGAGCTGGCGGATGGCCCGCGCGGTGTCCCGCGGCAGCGAGTCGAGCTCCGCCTCAGCCAGGCGCGCGTCGTCGCTCGGGTCGGGGAACAGCGCGCCGCGCTCGGCCTCGAGCGCCTCGTCAAGCAGTTCGCGTGCCTGATCGAGCATCCCGTCGAGCCGGCCTGCGTTGCGCAGCTCGCGCGACCGCTCGCGGACCCGGCGCATCAGGTCTTCCAGGCCGCGCCGGTCCCGCCAGCCGCGCCGCAGCAGGTCGCGCAGGGCGTCCCGCGGGTTGTCGCCGCCGAGAATCCGCTCGCCCATCTCGTCGAGCGCTTCCCGGACGTCGTACGGCGGCGCGAGCGGGTCGGGACCGTCGTCGTACGCTCCATAGCGATAGTTAGACATCATCTGCTCCCGGAGTCAGCCGCACCCGTTCGGAATGGCCCTTATGTCGTTGTGTCCGATAGCCGAGCTAGACGTCATCTGCTTCCAGAGTCAGCCGCACCCGTTCGGACAGGCCTTTATCTGTTTATGTCCGGTACGTGGCCGTTCCATCGCTGCTGTCCTTGGACAGGCGGCGGATCAGGTAGAGCCCCTCGAGGACGAACTCGATGGCGGCCGCCGCCTCGCCGAACGACTCCCTGCCCTCCATGCCGAGCCGCGCCATGATCTTGGCGAGGCCAGGGACCTCGCCGGTGCGGCGGAGCAGTTCTGAGGCCGAGACGAGCTCGCCGGACTCGATCGAGCCGCCGTCCTCGAACTTGGCGAGCAGCCCGGACAGGTCGGCGCCGCCGAGCCTGGCGCGAAACGTCTCCGCGATGGCGCGGCGCAGCAGGTGGTCGAGGATTTCCTCTTCCCGGCCCTCCTCGCTGACCTCGAACTCGACCTTGCCGCGCAGCGTCGGCACGATGCCTGGCAGGTCGGCCACCCGGGCGACAGGCACCTCGTCGCGGGCTTCCGCGACTAGCGCTGTCCTGCGCACCGCCGCCGCGGCGGCGGACTCCGCCGCCGCGATCGCGAACCGCGCGGACACGCCGGAGCGGCCGTCGACCGCGGGGGACTCGCGGACCAGGCGGGTGAACCGCGCGATCACCTCGGTGAGGTGCACGGGCAGTTCGGCTCCCGGATCGCTGGCCTCCCAGGAGACCTCCGCCTCCTGGTTGATCAGGTCAAGCTCGTCCTCGAGTGAGAGCGGATAGTGGGTGCGGATCTCCGCGCCGAAGCGGTCCTTCAGCGGGGTGATGATCCGGCCCCTGTTGGTGTAGTCCTCGGGGTTCGCGCTCGCGACGAGCACGATGTCGAGCGGCAGCCGCAGCGAGTAGCCGCGGACCCCGATGTCACGCTCCTCGAGCACGTTGAGCAGCGCGACCTGGATGCGCTCGGCGAGGTCGGGCAGCTCGTTCAGGCTGAACACGCCGCGGTTGGTCCGCGGCACCAGGCCGAAGTGGATGGTCTCGGGGTCGCCGAGGGTCCGGCCCTCGGCCACCTTCACCGGGTCGATGTCGCCGATCAGGTCGCCGACGCTCGTGTCTGGCGTCGCGAGCTTCTCGCCGTAGCGGTCGGCCCGGTGCCGCCACGTGACGGGCAGGTCATCGCCGAGCTCCGCGGCGAGCCGCCGGCAGCGGGCGCAGGCCGGCGCGTAGGGGTGGTCGTTGATCTCGCAGCCGGCGACGGCCGGCGTCCACTCGTCAAGCAGGCCGGCCAGGGTGCGGATCAGCCGTGTCTTCCCCTGGCCCCGCTCGCCGAGCAGGATGATGTCGTGCCCCGCGAGCAGCGCTCGCTCGACGTGGGGAAGCACAGTCTGGTCGAAGCCGACGATGCCTGGAAACCGGTCCTGCCCGGCGCGCATGCGCGCCAGCAGGTTCTCTCTGATCTCTTGCTTCACGGTGCGGTAAGGGTGTCCGCTCGCCTTGAGGGCGCCCAGCGTCGCTGGCCGGCCGTCCGGAGCGCTTGCGTTGAATTCCTCGCTGCTGTGCTGCACCCTTCCGACACTATGTCGGCTCACCGCGTGCTCGCATCTTTGTCGTGGGGGCAGCGGGGATAATGTTCGTTGCTGTGGCAACGATTTCTCCGCTGGTCCAGCCCGATGACGTGGTGGCCGCGCGCGAGCTCCTGCTCGACGTCATCTCGCCGACGCCGATGCTTCACTCCCGCGTGCTGTCCGAGATGGTGGACGGGCCGGTCTACCTGAAGTGCGAGAACCTGCAGCGAACGGGCTCGTTCAAGGTGCGCGGCGCGTACACGCGGATCGCCAGGCTGTCGGATGCCGAGCGCTCCCGCGGCGTGGTCGCCGCGAGCGCGGGCAATCACGCCCAGGGGGTGGCGTTCGCCGCCGGGCTGCTCGGCACCTCGGCCACCGTGGTGATGCCGGAGCGGGCGCCGCTGCCCAAGGTGGCGGCCACCCGTGCCTACGGCGCGTCAGTGATCCTGCACGGTACGACCGTGGAGGACGCGCTCGATGAGGCGCTGCGGTTCGCCGAGCAGACCGGCGCCGTGTTCATCCACCCGTTCGACCATGCGGACATCGTGGCTGGCCAGGGCACGCTCGGATTCGAGATCATCGAGCAGTGCCCCGGGGTCCGCACGGTCGTCGTCCCCGTCGGCGGCGGTGGGCTCGCGGCGGGGATCACGGTGGCGATGCGCTCGCTCGATCCCGAGATCCGGGTGGTCGGCGTGCAGGCGGAGGCGGTGCCCGGCCTCGTCGCCTCGGTCGCGGCTGGCGAGCCGGTCCAGGTCGTCGGTGCGCCCACGATGGCCGACGGAATCGCCGTCCAGCGGCCAGGCGATATCGCGTTCGGCATACTCGCCGCCGCCGGCGGCCGGATCGTGGCGGTGTCCGAGGCGGCGCTCGCGCGGGCGCTGCTGATCTGCCTCGAGCGGGCCAAGCAGGTGGTCGAGCCCGCCGGAGCGGCGGGCGTGGCGGCGCTGCTCGAGGGTGCCGCGGACATAGAGCCGCCCGTCGTGGTGGTGCTGTCCGGCGGGAACATCGACCCGCTGCTGCTGTCCAAGCTGCTGCGGCACGGCCTGTCCGCGGCCGGACGGTTCCTCGGCTTCCACTGCCGCGTTCCCGACTACCCGGGCTCGCTCGCAGCGCTGCTCGGGCTGCTTGCCGGGCTCGGCGCCAACGTGCTCGAGGTAAGCCACGAACGCCTCGCCCCCACCCTGCGCGTCGACGAGGTCGAGGTGGTCCTCCAGGTCGAGACCAGGGGGCCAGAGCACTGCCAGCTTGTCACGGAGAGGCTGCGCGAGGCCGGCTACGACCCGATGTTCAGCTAGCGTGTGTCCGGCCGCGCGCCAAGCGTGGCCGGTCAGACAAGTACGCCGTTACTGAGGACGTTCCAGATGTCGGCGACCGGCTTGTCGATGACCATGTGCCGGTAGTCCGGATGCGGCGCGGCGATGATCAGCAGGTCTGACCTGGCGACCACCTCGTCGTGCGGCAGCAGGTTCTCGTCGACCTTGACGTAGGGGTCGGCGCAGAGCACCTCGTCCGCCTTGAACTCAAGTATCCGCTTGAGCTTGTAGGACAGGCTCGACCTGATGTCGTCCGAGCCGCCCTTGAACGCCATTCCCAGGATGCCCACGGTCATCGACCCCAGGTCGAACTTCTGCTCGAGACGGTGCACCAGGTACAGCGGCAGGCCCTCGTTGATCGTCATCGCCGTGTGGCCGAGCGTGAAGTTGTTGTTGTTGAACGCCGCGAGCTGCATGGTGTCCTTGAACAGGCACGGCCCGGCGGCGAACCCGGCACCCGGCATGTCCGCGGCCCGCGGGTAGTCCTTGATCAGCCCCTGGCGGATGCGCTCGAAGTCGAGCCCCCGGTCGTTGGCCATCATGTAGAACTGGTTGGCCGCCGCGAACTTGATGTACCGCCACACGTTCGTGAACAGCTTGGCGAGCTCGGCCTCCTCCGGCGTCAGCTCCACGATGTTGTCGGTGAGCAGCGAGAACAGCGCCGACGCGCGCTTAAGCCCGTGCGGCGAGCGGGCCGACACGATCTGCGGCAGCTCGAACAGTTCGGTCATCGCCTTGCCTTCGGCGATCCGCTCGGGGCAGAACGCCACCTCGATGTGCGTGCCGAGGCTCGCGATCATCTTCTCCACCAGGGCCGTGACGCCGGGGAAGACGGTGGACCGCAGCACGAGCAGCTGGCCGTCGCGCAGGAACGGGGCGAAGCCGGTCAGCGCCTTGGGTATGGCGGTCTGGTTCGGGTTGAGGTGCTCGTCGACCGGGGTGCCGATCACCACGATCACGTGCTCGGCGGTGCCGACGACGGCCGGGTCGGCTGAGGCGCTCAGCCGGCCCCCCGCCACGGCCCGCTCGAGCAGCGGCCCGGCGCCAGGCTCATCGAACGGTAGCCTGGCCGCGTTCACCTGCGCGACGGACGGCTCGCTGACGTCGTAAATCACCACGCGCGAGCCACGATCCGCGAAAGCGATCGCCAGTGGCAGGCCAACATGACCACAGCCACCGACGATGACGACATCACTATCGAATTGCGACCAGTCCATTACCTGCCCTCGCTCCGTGTCGGCTCGCCCGCCGTTATGAGTAGCCTGCCGCTATAAGGAGACAACGCGGGGTGTGCATAAATACCGCGCATGAAGAGGCGATGTGAACGGGCCGGGCGCGCTGCCAGGTAGGAGATCTCGTTCAGCTAGCGGAGACCACGTCGCTGGTCAGCTGGGTGGCGATCTCAAGCACGATCTTGTGCAGCTCGTCCTGGCCCGGGTGACACGGCAGCACGCCGTCGGGCTCGGCCTCCGGCGTGTCCCTCATGAAGAACATGCACGACGTGCTCACGGCGAAAAGGGCCGCGGCCGCGCGGATCCGGGAGCGCGGCGGCGCGGCGGGCCCGGCGATGATGTCGATGAGGGCGGCGAGCCTGGGACGGAACTGCGTGAAGCGGTGCTTGCCGTCCTCGGTTCCGTGGACGGTCGCCTGGTTGCGCTCGAGGAACCGGAAGACCTCGCCGCTGTCCATCACGATCCCGATGTAGCGGTCAAGCAGTTCCTGCGCCGTCAGCGCCGAGGGCGGCTGCTCCCTGCCCCATGCGATCAGCGCGTCGATTCGGGCGAAGTGGTCCTCGGTGAAGCTGCGGACGATGTCTTCCTTGGACTTGAAGTGGTAGTACAGCGCGGCCTTGGTGACGCCGAGGCGCTCCGCGATCTCCCGCAGGGAGGTCCGCTCGTAGCCCTGGTCAGCGAAAAGCTCAAGCGCGACCTGCTGGATGCGCACGCGGGTGTCTCCGCGTCTGCCAGCGTGCTCGTGCCCGTCCATCGTCGTGCCGTGCCTCCAGGTAACTGCGACGATGCGCTGCCGTAAGCCAGCCTGTCCGCCGCCACCGGCCGCCGCCCGCGACGCGGAATCTACTTGACGGCCGGTTAGTCAGGAATATAGCGTAACAGCGAAGCTGAAACTAGCCGGGCGGCAAGTAAGTTAGCGCCCGGAGTGACCGGCAGGCCAGGGGTTGCCTGCCGGCCAGTGCCGTGTCCGGGGATGGCGTGTCTGAGGAGAAGAAGTGAGTGAGGCAACGGGCGTGAGCGTCCCGGAATCAGCAGGCGACGGCGAGCCGGCCGGGACGGCCAGCGACGCGTCCGGCGGGGCGGGCACCACCTTCCTGAGCCACAGGCAGATCATGATCCTGCTGCCCGGCCTGCTGCTGGCCATGCTGCTCGCCATGCTCGACCAGCTGGTGGTGGGCACCGCACTGCCGCGCATCGTGGGTGACCTCGGCGGGGCCACTCACCTGTCCTGGGTGGTCACCGCCTACGTGCTCGCCTCCACGATCACCACGCCGTTCTACGGCAAGCTCGGCGACATGTACGGCAGAAAGAAGCTCTTCATCTTCGCGATCGCCGTCTTCCTCGCCGGGTCGGCGCTGTCCGGCCTGTCGCAGTCGATGGCGGAGCTGATCACCTTCCGCGCCATCCAGGGCATTGGCGCAGGCGGTCTTGTCGTCGGTGCGATGGCCACGCTAGGTGAGATCGTCCCGCCCCGCGAGCGCGGCAAGTACATGAGCTACTTCATGGTCGTGATGATGACGGCCACGATCGGCGGCCCGCTCGTCGGCGGCTGGATCACCACGGCGATCTCCTGGCGCTGGATCTTCTACATCAACCTGCCGCTCGGCGGCGCCGCGCTCGTCTACCTGATCGCCGTCATGAAGCTGCCCGCCCGCCGGGTCGAGCACAAGATCGACTACCTGGGCGGCATCCTGCTCGGCGTGGTCTCCACCTCGGTCATCCTGCTCGCGACCTGGGGTGGCACCGAGTACCAGTGGGGCTCGTGGGAGATCATCGGGCTGATCGCGCTGGCCGTCGCCGGGCTCGCCTGGTTCCTCATGACCGAGCGGCGGGCCGCCGAGCCGATGCTGCCGCTGCACGTGTTCAGGAGCAGGAACTTCTCGGTCACGATGGTGACGACCACGTTCGTGGGCCTTGGCCTGTTCGGCGCGATGACGTTCCTGCCGTTCTACCAGCAGACAATCCAGGGGGCATCGCCGACCGTGAGCGGCCTGCTGATGACGCCGATGATGGTCGGGTCCATGGTCACCTCGGTGCTCGCCGGCACGCTGACCACCAAGACAGGCAAGTACCGCATCTTCCCGATCGTCGGCGGCATCCTCATGGCGGTCGGCATGTACCTGCTCAGCCGGATCGGCGTGGGGACGTCGCGCTGGGAAACTGCCATCGACTATGTCGTGCTCGGCCTCGGCATCGGCTTCCTCATGCAGCTGCTGTCGCTGATCGCGCAGAACAGCGTCGAGCTCAAGGACATGGGCGTGGCGACCAGCTCCCGGATGTTCTTCCAGCAGATGGGCGGCTCGCTCGGCGTGGCGGCGTTCGGCGCGATCTTCGCGCACAAGCTGACCTCGTCGATGAGCAGCCTCGCGGCCGGCGGCAAGCTGCCGATCAGCGGCACTTCGCTTGACCCGTCGCAGGTGAGCAACCTGCAAGGTCCGGTCAAGGAGGCGGTGTTCGCGGGCATCGCACAGGCGGTGCACACCGTGTTCCTCTGGGCCGTCCCGTTCACGGTGCTCGTCTTCGTGCTGGCACTGTTCATCAAGGAAGTGCCGCTGCGCGGCCGGGTAACGCCCGGCGAGCAGCAGCCGGCCGCCGAGGCCGAGGCGCTGATCGGATAACGCTGTCACGGAAACGGGCGCCCCGCGGCGAAACCGCCGCGGGGCGCCCGTTTCTTCGCGTATCTCAGGCTCCGCCGTAGGGGACCGCCTCGAGGATCTCGACGGTCGTCGAGCGGCCGTTAGGGAGCGAGAACGTCGCCTGCTCACCGATCTTCTTGCCGCTGATGGCCGAGCCGAGAGGCGACTTCGGCGAGTAGACGTCGATCGGCGCACCGCTCTCCTCGCGGGAAGCGAGCAGGAACGTGACTTCTTCGTCGTCGCGGACAAAACGGACTGTCACCGTCATGCCGGGGCCGACCACGCCATCGGTGCGCGGCGGCTCGCCCACTCGCGCGTTCTCAAGGATGTGCTGCAGCTGGAGGATCCGGCCCTCCTGCTTGCCCTGCTCCTCCTTGGCCGCGTGGTAACCGCCGTTCTCGCGCAGGTCACCTTCCTCGCGGGCCGCCTCGATCTTCTTCGCGATGTCGATGCGTCCCTGTCCGGAGAGGTAATCGAATTCGGCCTTAAGCCGGTCATACGCCTCCTGGGTGAGCCAGGTGACGCTTTCGTTGCGCGTCTCGGTCACGGGTGCACTCCTCAGTACAGCGCAGGGCTTGCTTGCCGCTGCGTGCTGGCCGTATCAGGGCGCAAGACGTTGCCGCCCTGCGCCGAGGAGCCAGTTGGTCTCCGGGGGTAATCTTCTGAGGCTAACAAGGTTCGGCCACCGGCGCGAACTAGTCAAGTGCGTCCCGTCGGGCGGCGTGGCGTTCTCGAAGGCCTCCGGGCCAGCGTTCCCTGCGGGAATGCGGCTAAACCGTACGGGTGTTGCGCTATTGGAACCGACGATAGACGGAGGGTCAGCGTTGTCATCCAGCGCGGCAGGGCAGATTCAGGCAGATGGTACGGGGGCGCAGGATCAGCCCGGCGAAGTGCGGCTCCGCCTGATGGCGGTGCACGCGCATCCCGACGACGAGTCGAGCAAGGGCGCCGCGACGATGGCGCGGTACGTGCGCGAGGGCGCCGAGGTTCTGGTCGCGACGCTGACCGGCGGCGAGCGCGGCAGCATACTGAATCCGGCGATGGACCGGCCAGAGGTGCTCGCGAACCTGGCGGCCATCAGGCGCGACGAGATGGCGCGTGCGCGCGCGATACTCGGCGTGGAGCAGCGCTTTCTCGGCTTCACCGACTCCGGCCTCCCGGAGGGCGACCCGAAGCCGCCGCTGCCCGAGGGCAGCTTCGCCCTGGTGCCGCTGCACGAGGCGGCGGCGCCGCTCGTCCGGCTGGTCCGCGACTTCCGCCCGCACGTGATCCTCACCTACGACGAGACCGGCGGCTACCCGCACCCGGACCACATCAAGACGCACCAGGTAGCGGTGGAGGCGTTCGAAGCGGCCGCGGACCCCGACCAGTACCGCGAAGCCGGGGGTGAGCCATGGCAGCCGCTGAAGATGTACTACTTCGTCTCATTCCACCAGGCGAAGTACGTCGCGCTGCACGAGGAGATCGTGCGCCGCGGTCTCGAATCGCCCTACGCGGAGATCTTCGCCGAATGGGAGGAGCGGTCGCGCAAGCGCCTCGAGCGCGGTGACCGGCCGCTGGAGATCACCAGCCGGGTCAACGCCGCCGACTACTTCGGCATCCGCGACGACGCGCTGCGCGCGCATGAGACGCAGATCGACCCGAACAGTTCCTGGTTCGCCTGCCCGCGCGACGTCGAGCGCATGGCGTGGCCGACCGAGGACTATCATCTTGCTAGGTCGCTCGTCGATACCGAGCTGCCGGAAGATGACCTTTTCGCAGGTGTCAGGGAGAGTGTGACCCTTTGATCCTCCTACTGGCGGCAGGCAGCACGTCCTCCTCGCTCAGCGACGTTGAGCCGGGGCTGCTCGGCTTCCTCGTCGTGGCCGGGCTCGCGGTCGCGCTCGTCTTCCTGCTCCGGTCGATGAACAAGCAGTTCCGCAAGATCGGCCCGGGCCCCGAGGACACCGAGGACACGGCTGCGGCGACCGCGGACGAGGCGCGCGACGGCGAGGACACGGCCGGGGTCGCGCACGATGTGTCCGCCACGCAGGACGCCCCGCGGAAGTCCGCCGAACAGGATGCGGGCACCACCGCCCCGTAACGGCGACCCAGGCAGCACCACCGCAGCCGTGCAGAAAAGCACGGCCGGCCGCCGCCTGCTGCTCAGCTCGTCCAGGCGCGTCGCATGGCCTCGGGGAGTCCCCACCAGCCGAGCGGTGTCAGCCTGTCATCCTCATCGATCGCGCCGAGAACCGACCACATCGCGGTGACGTGCAGGAACAGTCCCTCGATGCTGAGCTCGTCGAAGTCGTCATCGTCCGCGAGTTCGTCATCGAAGTCCGGGTCGCCGTACTCCGCATCCTCGTCGTCTTCGACGTCCTCGTCGCCTGCGTCGCGCGCCACCTCGAGGCCGATGACCTCGTCGGGGTCGAAGTCCCTGACGTACCTGGCCAGGTCGGCCGCCGAGGCAGGGGTTCCGGGGCCGCCGGTTACCAGGGAAGACATGACCGCGAGCCAGTCGAAGTGGTCGAGTGCGCAAACCGCGGCGATCGCCGCGGACAGTTCGTCGGGTTCGTCGTCTTCGGCATGCCCGTTGACGTCGGCGCCGAAGTCGAGATCCTCGTCCTCGGCCCATTCCATGGCCCTGGCGAACTCTCTGTCCTCCTCGGACAGCGGGTCGCCCTGCGGTGAGGCGACCGAGGTGGCCAGGGTCAGCCACAGCTCATCGTCTTCCGCGGGCAGCGCGTCCGCGGTCCGCCCGCTGAAGGAAACAAGCATCTGGCCGGGCCAGCCCGGCCGCGCGATGTCATTGCGCAGCCTGCGCGCCGCGGTCCGCAGCTCGGCGACGGGAACCGGGCGGTCGCCCACCCGGTCGAGCACGGACTGGAGCGCGGCCCGAGCTTCGGCGTCGGCCGCCGCCCAGTCGGCGAGGAAGGCCTCGTCCTGCTCGTCGAGCAGCACCGTCATCGGTACCCGGCCGTCGGGCAGCGGCGTGGTCATCCATTGCTCCTGAAGCGTCACGTACGCCTGGCGTGCCGCCTCGTCGCCCGTGGCCAGCCGGTCGGGGTCGATCTCCCCGGCGGTAAGCCGCTCCTCGAGGAAGCCGACCAGGCGGGCGTGCATCTCCTCCTGGAGCGGGCTGCGCGCCGACGGCTCCTCCCACACGTGCAGCCCGATGATCCCCGTCGGCTCGGTACCCGTGGCCTCGAGCCACCCGTGCACATCACCGAAGGTCGCGTCGTGCTCGGCGATCTTGTGCAGGATCGCCTCCGCCGACTGCCAGAACGGCGCGGACAACGGGTTGCCCGCGGCGAGCAGGCCGCGCCTGATCACCGGCAGCGAGGCGAGCGCGTCCTCGGACGGAACGCTCAGCAGCGCGATCGCGACGTCGCGCCGCCGCAGTGCGGCGACGGGGCGGTGGGCCATCTCGGCGACGCGGTCAGCTTGGAGTTCCACGCCTCGCAGCGTACGACGCTCGCGTCCCACGGTGCACGGACCTCCCGGTCTTCCTAGTGCGGGCGTACTACAGCTCGGTCCGGCCGCCGAGGTACGGCTGAAGCACCTGCGGCACCCGGACCTTGCGGTCTTCCGTCTGGTAATTCTCCACCACCGCCGCGAGCAGCCGGGGCGTCGCGATCGCGGTGTTGTTCAGCGTGTACGCGAACTTCACCGTCCCGTCGGTGTCGCGGTACCGGATGCTCGCCCGCCGCGCCTGCCAGTCGTGCAGCGAGGAGCAGCTGTGCGTCTCGCGGAACCGGCCGAGCGACGGGAACCACGTGTTCACGTCGTTCATCCGGTACTTGCCCGCACCCATGTCGCCCGTCGCGCACTCGACGACCTCGTAGTGCAGTCCCAGGCCTTGGAGCAGGTGCTCGGCCGCGCCGAGCAGCTCCGCGTGCCAGCGGTCCGACTCCTCGTCGTCCGCCGCGCAGATGATGAACTGCTCGACCTTCTCGAACTGGTGCACCCGGAGCAGGCCGCGGACGTCGCGGCCCGCGCTGCCCGCCTCGCGGCGGAAGCAGGGCGAGATGCCCGCGTACCGGATCGGCAGTGCCTTGGCGTCGAGGATCTCACCGGAATGCAGGCCGACGAGCGCGACCTCCGCGGTACCCGCGAGGTACAGGTCATCGGCGGGCAGCGCGTAGGTTTCCTCGCGGTGCGAGGGGAACTGCCCCGTGCCGACCAGGGCGTCCTCCCTGACCATCACCGGGACGGAGATCACCGTCGAGCCACTCGAGACCAGGTAGTCGAGGGCGTAAGAGAGCAGCGCACGCTCGAGCAGCACCATGTCCCCGGTGAGCGCATAGGCGCGCTCACCCGCGACCTTCCTCGCCCTGGCGAACTCCGCCCACCCCCGGCTCTCCAGCAGGTCGACGTGGTCCCTGACCTCGAAGTCGAAGACGGGCTTGTCTCCCCAGACCTTGATCGTCACGTTCGCCGAGTCGTCGGCGCCGACCGGCGCGCCCTGCCACGGAATGGTCGGCGTGAGCAGCAGCAGCGCCTGGAGGTCCTGGTTGACCTTGAGAAGCCGGTCGCGGACCTCCTTCAGGTGGAGATCCTGCTCGTCGTGCTCGACCTTGAGCCTGGTCCGCGTCGCCTCGTCGGCCCTGGCGAACTCCTTGGCGAACGCCTTGGCCCTGGTCTGAGCCGCGTCGAGCTCGCGCTGAAGCTCCCGGCTGGACTGGTCAAGGCTGAGCAGTTCGTCCACGTCGAGGTCGATGCCCTTAACCCGGACGGCGTCCTTCACAGCCTCCGGGTTGTCCCTGATGAATCGTCTGTCCAGCATGGTGGAAACGCTACCAGGCGTGGCGGGTCACGTGCTGAGGACGCCGAACCGGGTTAGGTTAAAGGCATGCTGGTGACCAATCACGTGCTGTCCGGTGCGGTGATCGGCGCAGCGACACGCCGCCCCGTTTCCGCTTTCGCCCTCGGGGTCGTCTCGCACTTCGTCCTCGACGCGGTGCCGCACTGGGGGAAATGGCGGGCGCATGACCAGTTCATGCGGGTGGCGGTGGTGGACGGACTGACCGGCCTCGCGGTCATGGGTGCCATGGCAGCGATCGCGCCCGGCGACACGCGTGTTGCCGTGCTCGCGGGCATGGCGGGCGCGGCGCTACCCGACATCGGGAAACCGTCCGTCGAGTTTTTCGGACGCTCGCCGTTTCCGCGCCGCGTGGACGAGTTCCACAGGCGGATTCAGCAGGAGGCGCCGCACCGCTTTCCCCAGGAGGCGGCGACGGGCGTTGTCCTCCTGGCCGCCACGATCACGCTGCTCCGCGCTCGCGTCAGGCGCCGGTGACGGGGTAATCAAGCCCCACCAGGCGGGCCAGGTCGGCCAGCGTGAATTCGAACATCGGGGCCGGGTCGTCGAGCGCGAACCCTAGGTGGCCGAAGACCTCCATCGAGACCGCGCCGTAGAGAAGCACCCAGCAGCGCAGGAACACCAGGACCGCGCCGTCTGGCACGTCCGTGCCCAGGGCGGCGCGGAACCGGCCGAGCTGCGCGCGCAGCGCCTTGTCGATCGCCCCCGGAGCAGGAACAGGAAAGTGAGTGAAGCTCCACAGCTCGATGAACAGGCCGTAGAACGTCCCGGCGAACTCCATGGCGCACTCCTGGGCGACGTCAAACCTGCCGTCGTCGAACCCCGGCAGCGGAACGCCGAACAGCAGCGTGAACTCGTCCTTGTGGCTTAGGCCCCAGCGGCGGAATTCGCGGCACGCAGCCACCAGCTTCAGCGCGAGGTGCCGCTGGATCTCGTCAGGCGCGGCCTCGCCGCGGGCGAAGGCCACGCCGCCGGAACTCAGCCCGACTTCGTCGATCGCGCGGTGGATGTCGCGGGAGAGCTCGGTGAACATCGTCGCGATCACGTGCCTGAGCAGTTCCTCTCGGCTGCTGTAGTACCGGTAGAGCCCGGGCGCGGTCATCCCCATCTCGCGGGCAATGGCCCGCAGCGACGCCGCCTCCGGTCCCTGCTCCACGAGCAGCCGGCGGGCCGTCGCCGTGATCTCCTCCATCGTCGCCGCGCGCAACCTGTCCCGGCGAGTTGGCGGAGCCGGTGAGGCGGGTGAGTCGGGTACTGCCTGCGTCACGCGTAACCTCCTGACTCTGTTTTACCTGTCCCCGGCAGTCGGCGGAAGAACTTTTGGCGAACACTCTTGACGCTAGTAAACGGTGTATGCAAAGTTAGCAATGTAATCAGTTTACGGTGTTCACTCGAATAACCGGCGTGGGACGAACCCATCATGGCCCGGGAGGCGTGATGTTCGAAGCATGGGGACGGCGGATATACCGGGCGCGACGGCTGACGCTTGTCGCCTGCCTGCTCTTCGTGATCGCCGCTGGCGTCTGGGGAACCGGAGTCTTCGGCAAGCTCACCTCGGGAAACACCTTCACGCCGCCGGGCAGCCAGAGCAGCGTGGAATCGGCCCGCGCCGACAGCGTGTTCGGCCGTGACGGCGCGGACGTGGTGGTGCTGTTCCGCAGCGCCACCCGGACCGTCGCCGATCCCGCCTACCGCCGGGCGGTGACGGCCTACCTGGCCGCCCTCCCTGGCAGCCAGGTCACCGGGTCCGTCACCTACTGGACGAGCGGCCAGCGGGACCTGGTCTCGGCCGACCGCCACTCGACCTACGCCGCCCTGCGCCTCGCGGGCGGCACCGACCAGCAGCGCGAGGCCACCTACAAGTCGATCAAGGCGGACTTCGCCACTCGGGCGGGCGACGGCATCACGGCCCAAACCGGCGGCGGCGTTCCTGCCGAGGTCGCGATCAACAGCGAGGTCAGCGCCAACATCGCGCGAGCCGAGGCCATCTCGTTCCCCGTGCTGCTCATCCTGCTCGTCATCATCTTCGGCAGTGTCGTCGCGGCCATCACGCCGCTCGCCATCGGCGGCCTGGCGATCCTCGGCTCGTTCACAGTGCTCCGGCTGCTCACCATGACCACCACGGTCGCCGTCTACTCGGTGAACATCACCACGATCCTGGGGCTGGGCCTTGGCATCGACTACGGCCTGTTCATCGTGAACAGGTTCCGCGAGGAACTGCGCCGTCAGCCCACGGTGGATGCCGCGGTGGCGCGGACGGTGGCCACGGCTGGCCGCACGGTCCTCGTCTCCGGGGTTACGGTGGCACTCGCGCTGAGCAGCCTGATGCTGTTCCAGCCGGTCTTCCTGCGCTCCATGGGTTACGGCGGTGTCGCCACCGTCGCGGTCGACGTCATCGCCGCGCTTACCGTGCTGCCCGCGATGCTCGGCGTCCTCGGGCACCGGGTCAACGCCCTCGCCGTCAGGAAGAGCGTCCGGGCCGACGTGCCGCGGTCAGCCGAGACGACGGGCGGCTGGTACCGCCTCGCGCACCGCGTCATGCGCCGTCCGGTCGCCGTCGCCGCGGTGATCGTGATCGCCCTGCTCGCGCTGGGCACGCCGTTCCTGCGCGCCTCCTGGGGCGGCACGGACGCGCGAGTGCTGCCGGCCGGCAATACCGTCAGGCAGGTACAGGAGACGCTGAGCAGCGAGTTCCCCGCCAACTCGACGAATCCGATCGAGGCCGTGGTCAGCGGCGTCGCCAGCCCGGCCGCACTGGCCGGCTACACGAGCAGGATCGACGCGATCCCCGGTGTCACCGGCACCCGGGTCACCGGGCAGCAGGGTACGGATGTCAGGCTCGCTATCGGCTACCGGCCGCTGCCCGACTCTCCGCAGGCCAGGCAGATCGTGACCGAGGTCCGCGCCATCGCGCCGCCAGCGCACGCCACGGTGCTGGTCGGCGGCGAGACCGCGATGCTCGTCGACGAACTGTCCAGCCTCGGCGGCACGCTGCCGTGGATGGCGCTGCTCACCGCGGCCGCCACGTTCGTGCTGCTGTTCCTCGCCTTCGGTTCGGTTGTTCTGCCGGTCAAGGCAATCGTGATGAACATCCTGTCGCTGTCCGCGACGTTCGGCGTGATCGTCTGGGTGTTTCAGTGGGGGCACCTGTCCGGCCTGCTCTCGTTCACCGCGACAGGGACGATCGACCCGACGATGCCGATCCTGCTGCTCGTCATCGTCTTCGGGCTGTCCATGGACTACGAGGTGTTCCTGCTGTCGCGCATCAGGGAGCGCTATGACGAGACCGGCGACAATGCGGACGCCGTGGCCGTGGGCCTGCAGCGGACCGGCGGGCTGATCACCAGCCTCGCGCTGCTCCTGGTCATCGTGGTCGGCCTGTTCTCCGCCTCCGGCGTCATGTTCCTGAAACTGCTCGGCGTCGGCATGATCGTCGCGCTCATCGTGGACGCGACCGTCGTCCGCGTCCTGCTCGTGCCCGCGACAATGCGCCTGCTTGGCCAGGCCAACTGGTGGGCGCCTGCTCCGCTGCGCCGCCTCTATGCCCGCTACGGCATCGCCGAGACCGAGCCTGAGCCGCGGCGCCAGGCGAGCACCACGGCCACGCCCACGGCGACGCTGAGCGCCAGGCCAGCCGTCACCTCCGCGTACACGGCCGGGGCGAAGGACGACCAGGACAGCACGCCGAAATGATCGGCGAGCCACCGCGCCGCCGGCTCGAGGACGAGCGGCAGGGTGGCGAGCAGCGCGGTGCGGGAGCTGGTGAGCCTCATCGGCGGCCGCCTCCTCGTGGAACCGCAGCTTCCGGCCCAGCTTCTCAGTACGTTCGGAGCTTGTCGACCAGCGCCTGGTAGTCCTGGTTGAACGCGTTCAGCTGCTGCTGCAGCCCGGTGCTCGCGAACGTCTCCTCGTACCCGGCCGTGGTCGTGGACTTGCTCAGCCGGGTGAAGTCGTGCGACAGCGTCCTGGCGTCCGCGATGAGTCTGTCCTGGTCAGCGGCGGCGCCGCGCGGCACCAGCGGGTCGTACATCTGGTCAGCGAACGTGTTGAAGCCACGGGAGGCCTTGGCGTCCTGCTTGGTCACGCAGGTGAGGTTGTGCTCGCAGTCCGTGGTGGCACTCTCCCAGGAGGTCATGGTGCGGTTCAGGGCCGAGTACGACGTGCTGAGCTGGCCGCGGTCGATGCTTCCCCGGATGGAGTCCAAGCCGTGGAAGCCGTGTAGGCCGTTCGTGATGTTGACAACGTTGAGTGCTGTCTGGCCGACCATGAACAGCGCCCCGATCACGATGAACGCGGTGACCCAGCGCCGTGCGCCCGACGTCAGCCGCAGCAGCCAGGTGGCCGGCTGGAAGGCGGGGCGGCCATATCCCGGGGTGCCATAGCCATAACCGGGAACTCCATACCCGGGAACTCCATACCCGGGAACTCCGTACCCGGGAACTCCGTAGCCGGGAGCTTCGTAGCCCGGAGCCCCGTACCCGGGCGTGCCCCAGCCGCCCGGCTGGCTGCCGGCAGGCGTGTCGAAGACTGGCCCCGGCGTTCCGTAGGGCGATGCCGGCGCACCGTACACCGATTCCTGGGTACCGTAGCCCGGGCTTGGCGGGGCGGAGTCCGGCGCGTCCGGCGGCGCGTCCGCCCAAGTCGCTGTCGCCTGGCCGTCGCCGTAGAGGCCGCCGGGGTAGGCGGGGGTCAGCAGCAGCCAGCCGTAGCCGTAGAACCGTGCCTGGTACCGCACCACCGCCAGGTACGCGACGTGCAGCGATCGGGGCAGCCTGCCGGTGATGAGGGTGATCAGCCACGCGACGAACCCGATCGGCGTGATGGCATTGCCGATCAGCGTGGCCAGGAACCAGGCGGGAATGACGAGGATGCACCGGAAGAACACGGCACCCCGGTTCAACCGCTGCGGCGCCGGGATCGCGACACGGACCGGGTAGCCGGGGTCGTCGTCGAACGAGAACGGCGGCCAGGCGTCGGTGAGCAGGCACAGGTAGCTGTAGAACCGGGTCATCCAGCGCAGGTAGCCGCTTTGGTACGTGACGGCGAACTCGGGCAGCCGCCCGGTGAACAGCGCGCCCCACCAGCCGACGAAGGCGATGACCATCGCGGCGATGGACAGCGCCTCCAGCACGATCATGTGCGGCACGGCGAGGATGAGGCGCAGCAGCACCGTCCACCTGCGCTGCGGCGCCGGGTCTGCCGCCGCCACAAGGATGGGCGGCGGCGCGACCGCGTACTGAGGCTCGGCGCCGGGATAGGGCTGGTACGACGGGAACGCGGTCACGTTGGATCCTCAATCAAGTGATTGGGGTGAGAGGGGGACCACGATCCTAGCGGGGGGCTGTTGCCGGGCGGAAGAGCGGTACGCTAGCTCGCACAATATGCCAATGCTGCGATGGTGCTACGCTGCCAGGTTCTGCTCCCCTGCGGCAAGGAGAACGAACGTGTTCCACTCCGACGATGACAATCCCTCGGTCATGTCGACAGACCTGCCGGCCGGCTCGTACCTCCTCGATGTGCGTGAGGACGACGAGTGGGCGGCCGGGCACGCCCCGGAGGCCGTGCACATCCCTGTCGGCGCGCTCGCCGAGCGCGCCGCGGAGATTCCGCAAGACCGCGAGGTGTTCGTGATCTGCCGGTCGGGCGCGCGCTCGGCCTACGCCACCCAGGCCCTCGCGGGTGCCGGGTGGAAGACGGTCAACGTGGCCGACGGCATGACCGGCTGGGCCGTCGCGGGCCGTCCCATGATCAGCGAGACCGGCTCAGAGCCGTACGTCGCCTGATCGGCGGCCGAGCTCAGCCGGTAGTCGCCGCCAGCGCCAGGGGGAGCACGGCGGTGGCGCCGGCGTCGCGCAGCAGGGCCGCGGCGACGGTCATGGTCCAGCCGGTGTCGATCTGGTCGTCGACGAGCAGGACCGGGCCGTCCCCGGCGGCCGCGATCGCGGCGTGCAGTTCTGGCGGCACCGTCAGGGCCCGCCACACGGTGCTCAGCCGCTGCGCGCTGTTGTGCCGCCGCGGGCCAGGGCCGTCGGGCGTGGCGTAGCCGAGCGAGCCGAGGTACCCTAGCCTGCCGATGGCGGCGATCCTTTCGCCGAGGCTGGAGACGAGCACGGGCCGCGACCGGGACGGCAGCGTCACCACGGAGGCTGGCCGCCGCGCCCAGTCCCACGCCGCGAGCACCTGCACCATGGCGTCGGTGAGCTGCGCAGTGACCGGCTCGTCAGGTGCGCCGTCGGCGAACAGGGCGCGCAGCGTGCCGCCCCAGCCGACGTCGGTGAGCCGGCCGAGCGCCCGGCCGGGCTCGGCCACCCGCGCGGCCGGAATCTTGCCCGACGCGTCGTCGATGCCGAGATCGCGCATCCCCGTCGGCCACATCTTCCGCGGTTCCACCGTCACGCCGGGGCGGAGCAGCCGCTGCCTGGCGGCCTCCGCTCCGTCCTGCGGCACCTCGGACTGCCACGGGCGGCCGGTGCAGTTGTCGCAGCGGCCGCAGGGCCCGGCCTCTGGGTCGTCAAGCTCGCGGCGCAGGAACTCCATCCGGCACCCGTCCGTCGCCTGGTAGGCGAGCATGGCCTGCTGCTCGCGGCTGCGCTCGCGGGCCACCCGCTCGTAGCGCTCGCCGTCGTAGGCCCAGGGCATGCCGGTGGCGGCCCAGCCGCCCGTGGTGCGGGTCACCGCGCCGTCCACGTCGAGCACCTTAAGCATCGACTCGAGCCGCCCGCGCGACAGGTCGACGTGCGTCTCGAGCGCGGCGGTCGACAGCGGCCGCCCGGCCTCCGCCAGCGACTGCAGCGTGGCGCGGACCTGTCGCTCCGGCGGGAAGGCGAGCGAGGCGAAGTAGGCCCAGATGTCGCGGTCCTCCCGGCCGGGCAGCAGCACCACGTCGGCGCGCTCCACGCCACGGCCCGCGCGGCCGATCTGCTGGTAATAGGCGACAGGCGACTGCGGCGCGCCGAGGTGCACGACGAAGCCGAGATCCGGCTTGTCGAAGCCCATGCCGAGCGCGCTGGTCGCGACCAGGGCCTTGACCCGGTTGGCGAGCAGGTCCTCCTCGGCCGCGAGCCGCTGCGCCTGGTCGTCCTTGCCGCTGTAGGCGGTTACCTCGATGCCCTGCTCGCGCAGGAAGGCAGCGGTCTCGTAGGCGGCGGCGACCGTGAGCGTGTAGATGATCCCGGAGCCGGCCAGCGCGCCGCCGCGCAGGTTAGCCGCCAGCCAGGCCAGCCGCATGGCCGCGGTGGGCAGTGAGACCACGGCGAGCCGGAGCGAGTCACGGTCGAGCGACCCCCTCAGCACGAGCACATCGCTCTCGCCGGTGGACATCTGCTCCGCTACGTCAAGCGTGACCCGCGAGTTCGCCGTCGCGGTGGTGGCGAGCACTGGAATCCCGGCCGGCAGGGTGTCAAGCAGCGTCTTGATCCGCCGGTAGTCGGGCCGGAAGTCGTGGCCCCAGTCGGAGATGCAGTGCGCCTCGTCGATCACGATGAGGCCAGCTGTTCCTGTCAGTCGCGGCAGCACGTTGTCACGGAATCCCGGGTTGTTCAGCCGCTCCGGGCTGACGAGCAGGACGTCCACCGCACCCTCGCGGATCTCGGCGTGTATCTGCTCCCAGTCCTCCAGGTTCGCCGAGTTGATGGTGCGCGCGTGGATGCCGGCCCGCACCGCGGCGTCGACCTGGTTGCGCATCAGCGCGAGCAGCGGCGAGACGATGACGGTCGGCCCGGCGCCGTCGGCGCGCAGCAGTGCGGTCGCGACGAAGTACACCGCCGACTTGCCCCAGCCGGTGCGCTGCACCACCAGCGCGCGCCGCTTCTCGGCGACCAGGGCGCGAATCGCCGTCCACTGGTCGTCACGCAGCCGCGCCCCGTCGCCCGCGAGCGCCCGCAGGTGCCCCTCAGCCGCCGCACGTAGGTCAGAGCCGGAGTCGGAATCAGTCATGGGTCCACAACTACCATCGAAGGGTGACGGACACAGTATCGATCAGGGACCTGCGGGTCTCCACGGTCATCGGGGTATACGACTGGGAACGCGAGATCGAGCAGGCGCTGATCTTCTCGGTGGACATGTCAGCCGACGTGGCCAAGGCGGCCGCCAGGGACGACATCACGGACACGCTCGACTACTCGGCGGTGGCCCAGGCGATCAAGACGGTGGTGATCGAGGGCAGGTTCCAGCTCATCGAGACGGCCGCGGAACGGGTCGCCGAGCGGCTCATCGCCGACTACGGCGTGGACTGGGTGCGCGTCGAGGTGGTCAAGCCGATCCCGAGCGAGGGCTACACGGCCGCGATCGCCATCGAACGCCCCGTCCGCAGGGCGAAGCTGGTGTAAACGAGCGCAAATCCTGATCGCTGTGAGCGGACAGCTGCCGGGGAACAACACCGGGCTCCAGAAGATTGAGTGTAGTTGACTCAACCTTTAGGAGGGACTGATGAGCGAAAGGCTCACGCTGCCGGTGCTGCCAATCGATGACGATGTGGTGCTGCCGGGCATGGTCGTCCCCATCGAGCTCACAGACAACGAGGTCCGCGGCGCGATCGACGCGGCTAGGAATAGCAAGGAATTCGGACGCGGACCCGGAATCCGTTCCGAGGAGAAGTCCCAGGTCCTCATCGTCCCGAGGATCGGTGACCGGGGTCTCGCGGGCACCGGCACGCTCGCCGTCATCGAGCAGGTCGGCCGGCTGCCAGGCGGTGAGCCTGGCGCGGTGCTGCGCGCGCTCTCGCGGGTGAAGATCGGCCAGGGCACGACCGGAACCGGCGCCGCGCTGTGGGTCGAGGGCACCCTCATCGAGGAGACCGGCCAGGGGCCGAAGGCCACCGAGTTGGCCAAGGAGTACAAGTCCCTGGTCATCGCGACGCTGCAGAAGCGCGGCGCGTGGCAGGTCGTGGACATGATCCAGCAGCTCGACGACCCGTCGATGATCGCGGACCGTGCCGGGTACTCCAGCTACCTGACCGCCACGCAGAAGCTGCAGCTGCTTGAGACCGCCGACATCGCGGAGCGGCTCGAGACGGCGATCCGCTGGGCCAAGGACCACCTGGCCGAGCTGGACGTCGCCGAGTCCATCCGCAAGGACGTGGCCGAGGGCATGGAGAAGCAGCAGAAGGAATTCCTGCTTCGCCAGCAGCTCGCCGCGGTCCGCAAGGAGCTCAACGAGCTGTCGGGCGACGGCAAGGGCACCGAAGAGGACGACTACCGGACCAGGGTCGAAGAGGCCGACCTCCCGGAGGCGGTCAAGACGGCCGCGCTGCGCGAGGTCGACAAGCTCGAGCGGACCTCTGACCAGTCGCCGGAAGTCGGCTGGATCCGCACTTGGCTCGACACCATCCTCGACATCCCCTGGAACGAGCGGACCGAGGACGCCTACGACATCGCGGGCGCGCGGCAGATACTCGACGAGGACCACACCGGCCTTGACGACGTGAAGGACCGGATCATCGAGTACCTGGCGGTGCGCAAGCGGCGCCAGGACCGCGGCCTCGGCGTTATCGGCGGCCGGCGATCCGGCGCCGTGCTCGCGCTGGTCGGCCCGCCCGGCGTCGGCAAGACGTCGCTCGGCGAGTCGGTCGCCCGCGCGATGGACCGCAAGTTCGTGCGGGTCGCGCTCGGCGGCGTGCGGGACGAGGCGGAGATCCGCGGTCACCGGCGCACCTACGTTGGCGCGCTGCCCGGCCGGATCGTCCGCGCCATCCGCGAGGCGGGCACGATGAACCCGGTCGTGCTGCTCGACGAGGTGGACAAGATCGGCAGTGACTTCCGCGGCGACCCCGCGGCGGCGCTGCTCGAGGTGCTCGACCCGGCGCAGAACCACACCTTCAGGGACCACTACCTGGAGGTCGACCTTGACCTGTCCGACGTGGTCTTCCTGGCCACGGCGAACGTGCTCGACTCGATCCCCAGCCCGCTGCTCGACCGCATGGAGCTGGTCCAGCTCGACGGTTACACCGAGGACGAGAAGGTCGCGATCGCCCGTGACCACCTGCTGCCGAGGCAGCTGTCGAAGGCGGGCATCAACGCCGACGAGGTGAGTGTCGAGGACGACGCGCTGCGGCTCATCGCGGCCGAGTACACCCGCGAGGCGGGCGTCAGGTCGCTGGAGCGGGCGATCGCCCGGGTGCTGCGCAAGGTCGCGGCCAAGGAGGCCCTGGAGGAAGGCACGCTGCCGATCACGGTCAGCCCTGCCAACCTGAAGGACTACCTCGGCCGTCCCCGGTTCACCCCGGAGACGAAGCTGACGTCGAGCGACCGCCGCACGGCGGTGCCCGGCGTGGCGACCGGCCTCGCGGTGACCGGCGCGGGCGGCGACGTGCTCTACATCGAGGCGTCCCTGGCGGACGCGGAGACGGGTGCGTCAGGCGTCACGCTCACCGGCCAGCTCGGCGACGTGATGAAGGAGTCGGCGCAGATCGCGCTGTCCTACCTGCGCTCGCACGGCGCGGAGCTGGAGATCCAGGTCACCGGCATGAAGGACCGCGGCGTGCACGTCCACGTGCCGGCCGGCGCGGTCCCGAAGGACGGGCCGTCCGCGGGCGTCACCATGACGACCGCGCTCGCGTCCCTGCTCACCGGCCGCCCGGTCCGCTCCGACGTGGCGATGACCGGCGAGGTCTCCCTCACCGGCCGGGTGCTGCCGATCGGCGGGGTGAAGCAGAAGCTGCTCGCCGCGCACCGCGCGGGGATCACCACCGTGCTGATCCCGCAGCGCAACGAGCCGGACCTAGACGACGTGCCCGCGGAGGTGCTCGCGAAGCTCGACGTCCACCCGGTGAGCGACGTGCGCGAGGTGCTGAACCTGGCGCTCGAGCCCGCCTCGGTCGCCGCGACGGCAATGACCGCCGCGTAAGGCGGGCGCAAGGCAAACGGCAGTCGACGGAAGCGGCGGCCGGTCCGAATTAGGGCCGGCCGCCGCTTCCGTTTTTGCTGATCCCGAACGGGTTCGTGGCTCCGCCTCTGGCTACCAGACGTCCCACAGGTCGCGCGGGTCGCCGGGGGTGCAGGCCGCGGTGACGAGCTGGGACGTGTCGGCGGCGGTCATGCTCGGGATGGCGACGCAGACGCCGTCGATCGTGACCCAGCTGCCGAGGCCGCCCCGGTGCACGAGGATCACCTTCTGTCCCTTGTCACCGTTGGCGCAAGACCACAGGACGATCTTGACGCCTGGCGTGCCGAGCTTGCCCGGGTCGGTGATGCACTTGTTGCCGAACATCCGCACCGTGAAATCCGGCTTTACCGTCCACGACTGTGATGCCGTGCCGTTGCAGCCGAACATGTCGATCACGTTGCCGTTCCCGCCGCCGCTGTGCAGGTCGTCCGCGCACTTGCTGGCCCGCGCCGAGCGCAGTTGCGCGCCGGGCACCAGCCATACCTGTGCGCCGGTGACCCGGCACGCGACCATCGTCGGGCGGTACCCGTTCGCCGTGCTGCCGCCCGCGTCACCGAGGCACAGCCCGGACGCCGGGTTGACCAGCTCGCCCGCGGTGCCCACGGTCCAGGTCTTGCGGGACGCCCCGCCGGAGCAGTGCCACATGCGCACGCCCTGTCCCAGGTACGCGACGCTGCCCTCGATGTCCAGGCAGGCGCCCCTGGCGCGGATGGTGCCGTCGGTGGCCAGCGTCCACTGCTGCGCCGAGCCGGGCTGGCAGGTCCACAGGGCCGCCTTGTTCGCCAGGTCGTCGAGGCACCGGCCGCCGAGGTCGAGCCGGATCTGGCCGGTGGGGCCGCCGCCCGACGCGGGCTTGACCGCCAGGTCGAACGTCATCGACTGGCTGTCGCCAAGCGAGCCGGCCGCGGTCACCGTCGCCGGATAGGTTCCCGGCTTGGTCACCCAGCCGAAGATCGTCGCCGGATGCGCCTCGAAGGTCAGGCCTGGCGGCAGGCCGTGCACGGACAGCGTCACGCTGTCATGCGGGACGGCGTCGGCGTAGCCGATCGGCAGGGTCAGCGCGACGCCCGCCGTGACCGGCACCGTGCCCAGGTGCGCGATGCTGATCGCGTCGCCGACCGTCCAGGTCACGGAGGCGGTGCCGGACGAGCCGGTGCCGTCGATGGCGGCGACCGTGACCGCGGCCTGGCCGGTCTTGGCAGGCGTGCCGGAGATGACCCCGGTCGCCGGGTCGATCGCCAGGCCGGCCGGCAGCCCGGACGCGGCGTAGCTGAGCTTCTGCGCCGCGTCGGAGTCCGTCGCCTTGACCGCTACGCTCACCGGGATGCCAGCCCAGGACCGCTCGGTGGCCGGCGTGTGCACCGTGACCAGGTTCCCGATCGTCCAGCTGATCGGCGCGGAGCCGGCCGCGCCGGTGCCGTCCTTCGCGGTGACGGTGACGGCGTAATGCGCCGCCTTTCCTGTGGGGATTCCCGCGATGATGCCCGTCTTGGCGTTGATCGCCAGGCCGGGCGGCAGGCCGGCGGCGCTGTAGCTGAAGGTTTGCCCAGACGCCGAATCGGTCGCGGTGACCTTGACCGGCGCGATCGCCACGGAGACAGTGGACTGCTCGGTGCCCGGAGCGGAGACCGCGACCAGGTCCCCGACCTTCCAGGTGAACGAGACCTTCGCCGAGGAGGAGGTCTTGTCTGTCACCTTGACCGTGACCGCGTACGTGCCGTTGAGAGTCGGCTCGCCAGTGATGATCCCGCTCGCGGCGCCGATCACGAGCCCCGCGGGCAGTCCTGAGGCCGTCCAGGTCAGCGTGGTCGCCTTGTCGTCGTCCGCGGCGGCCACGGCGACGGAGACCGGGTTGCCGACGGTGGTGACCTGTGTGCCCGGGTTGCCGACGACGATCGTGTTCTTCGCCGTCCAGGTGAAGGACGCGGACCCCGCCGCATTGGTCGCGTCGGTGACGGTGACCTTGACGGTCCCAGTGGATGCCTTCGTGACGGTCCCGGAGATGAGGCCGGTGGTCTTGCCGATGGTCAGCCCGGCGGGCAGGGCCGCCGCGCTGTAGCTCAGCGCGGACTTGGCCGGGTCGGTCGCCTTAATCTGCAGGCTGACCTTGGCCGACAGCGGATTGGTTGTCTGCGTGCCAGGGTTGGTGACGGTGATCTTGTTAGCCGCGACGGCGGGCACCGCAAGCGCGGTGAGCGCGGATCCGACGGCGAGGACGCCGACGGCGACCGCGAGGATCCGGGTCGCCGCCGTGCGCCTGGCTATGTTCATGAGGGTCCCTCAGGAGGATGTGCATTTACCGGCCTCCTGAAGAGCGTCCGGGACGGGCATTCCGTTTCCGTCCCACGTCATCGGGTTACCAGATGTGCCACAGGTCCAGCGGGTTGGACGCGCTGCACTTGGTGGTGACGAGCTGGGTCATGTCGCTGGCGGTGAGCTTCGGCATGGCCAGGCACACGCTGCCCACCTTGAGCTCGACGCCGAGGCCGCCGGCCCGGATCACGGACCACAGCTGGCTCGCGTTGCCAGTCGCGCAGCGATACAGCGCGATCTTGGTCCCGTGCTGGGTCAGGCAGTCGGCAGGGTACTGGCCGCCCCTGATCATGCCGTTCGTGGCGAAGGACCAGGACTGCGCGATGGTGTTGTTGCAGGTGAACTTGTCCACGATGGCGCCGTTGCTGCCGACGCTGTGCAGGTCGTCGACGCAGCCGCCGAGCGGGGTCAGGATCTGGTGCGCGGGCATCGTCCACTGCTCGGCGGACTTGGCGCTGCAGCCGCCCATCACTGGCGCCACCCCGTTGCGCCTGCTCGCGCCGGGGTCAGTGAGGCAGAGACCGGAGGCCGGGCTGAGCAGCTCACCCTTGGAGCCCACGGTCCACTGCTGGCGCGGGCCGGCGTTGCAGGACTGCAGTTGGGCCGCCTTGTCCTGGTAGCCGCTGGTACCCGAGACGTTCAGGCACCGGCCGTTGATCCGGATCGTGCCGTCGGCGGCGAACTTCCACTTTTCTGTGCTGCCCGAGACGCAGTTGGTGATCTGCACCCGGGCGCCGTTGGCCGTGTTGTTGCCCGGGTCTTGGAGGCACTTGCCGTCAAGGGCCAGGCGGATCTGGCCGGCCGCGCCCGTGGCGGGAGTGCCCGTCACGTGCAGCGGGATGGCGACCGAGTCGCTGGTGCCGAGTGATCCCTTCTCGTGGAGTTGGATGGTGTACTTGCCCGGCTTCGTCGGCCATCCGTAGAGCATGAAGGGCGAGGTGCTCAGGTGCACGCCCGCGGGCAGTGTGGCGGAAAACTTCTGCTTGTCGCCCTTTACCGCGTCGGTGTCCTTGAGCGCCAGGCCGAAGCCGAGGCCCGCGGGGTGGGTGGCCGTCTTCCAGTTGGGCGCGATGATGGCCAGCGTGACCGGCGCCTTCACCGTGAAGGTGATCGTCGCGAACCCGGAGGAGCCGGTGCTGTCGGTGGCGGTGACGGTCGTCTTCACCGTCTGAACCTTGCCGGGCCTGCCGCTGATGGTGCCGGTCGCCGTGTTGAACGTCAGGCCCTTGGGAAGCCCGGTGGCCGACCAGGTCAGCGAGGCTTGCTCGGCCGCGACGGCATCTGTCGCGCTGAGCTTCACCGAGGTCGCGACGCCGACATAGGCGGTCTTTGCCGCGGGCGCGCCGCTAATGGTGATCTTGTTCTCCGCGCCGACGGTCCAGTTGATCACGCCGGTGCCGATCGACCCGATGCCGTCGGCCGCCATGATGTGCACGACGAACGTGCCCGACTTGGTCGGCTTACCGGAGATCACCCCCGTCGTGTGTGCGATCGCGAGGCCGGTCGGCAGGTCGGGCGAGGACCAGGTCAGGATCTGCGAGGGCGTGGTGTCGGTCGCGGTCGCCGTGATCGGCGTGATGGCGCCACCGAACGGGGACTGTTCGGTGGCCGGCACGGTCACCGTGACCACGTTGAGTACCTTCCAGGTGAACTTGGCGGTCCCCGTCCCGCCCTCAGCGTCGTTCACCGTGATCGTCACGGGATAGGTGCCCGCCGTGGCCGGCGTGCCGCTGATGGCGCCGCTGGCCGGGTCGATTGCCAGACCGGGCGGAAGCGTGCCGCCGTCGCCGAAAGTGAGCGTGGCCGCCGTGTCGTTGTCGGCCGCGGTGATCGTGGGCAGCGGCGCGCCGAGCGGCAAGCCGATGGTGCTTGTCTCCGCGGTGGGACCGGTCACGGTGACCTTGTTGGCCGCCTTCAGCGTGAACGTGACCGGTGCTGAGGTCGCCGTTCCGTCCGTGGCGGTGACCGTGACGGTGCCGGTGTAGGCCGCCGTGACGGTGCCGGTGATGTTGACGGTCGCGTTGCCCGCGGCCGTGGGCTGTGCGGCGATCCCGACTCCCGCGGGCAGCGCGGGAACGCCCGTCGCGGTGAAGGTCAGCTTCTGCGTCGTATCGGTCTCGGTGGCCGACAGGCCAATGGTGACTGCGGTGTCGAGGGGGGTCGTCGTGGCAGGGGGGACGGTCACCGTGATCACGTTGCCGGCGGCGCTCGCCATCGTCGCCGGTATGGTCGCGGCAGCGAGTGCGGCGCCGGCGAGCACGATGCCCGCGGCTGCGCCTAGAGCCCAGCCACGGCCGGCCCTCATCGATTTGCGCATGTATGTCCCCAGTTGTCGACGCAAGCGAACAAAGTAAAACAGATCAGACGAGCGGCATCGTCATATAACTACAGATGCGCCAGACCCCGATCGGGTTTACTGGGAAAATAGCCCTAGTTCTGCGTCATGCCGCCGGGGAGTGCTCGGGGCAGAGGCCGACGAGTTCGAAGGTGTGGTCGACGGCCGTGAACCCGGCCTCCGCCGCCACCTTCTCCGCCCACTGCTCGACGACCCGTCCCTCGACCTCCACGCTGCGGCCGCACTCGCGGCACCGCAGGTGGTGGTGGTGGCTGGTGGAGGCGCACTGGCGGTAAAGCGCCTCGCCGGACGGGTCGATGATCTTGTCGATCGCGCGCTGCTCGCTCAGCACCTCCAGGTGCCGGTAGACCGTGGTCAGGCCGACGGTCTCGCCCTGACGGAGCAGCTCGGCGTAGATCTCCTTCGCGCTGCGGAAGCCGGACATGGCGGCAAGCGCGGCCGCGACGGCCGACGACTGCCTGGTGCCCCGCACCCGGGTGCCGCGCGGTTGATCCGATGTCACACCTTGCAAAGTTAGCCGGCCTTCCCGCGGAGATCCATTTGTTAATGATAACCGTTTCTATTATCGTTAGCGTCATGAAGCGTCCGGTGGGCATCTTGCTGCTCGCGATCGTGGCCGCGGTCATCGCCACGGCCGCCGCGGCATGGCCGAGCGGCGCGACCGGCGCACCCGGCGGCGGCAAGATCGTCGCGGTCGGCGCGCAGAGCCAGTACGCCGACGTGATCGCCCAGGTAGGCGGCAAGTACGTCCAGGCCAGCGCCATCATGTCCAACCCGAATACCGACCCGCACAGCTTCGAGGCGTCCATCGCGATCGCCAGGGAGGTCGGCGACGCGCGGCTCGTCGTGCAGAACGGCCTCGGCTACGACTCGTTCATGGACTCGATAGAGTCCGCGACGCCGAGCAGCGGCCGCACGGTGATCAGCGTGCAGCGGCTGCTGAAGCTGCCGGACTCCACGCCCAACCCGCACCTGTGGTACGACCCGGCCACGATGCCGAAGGTGGCCGTCGCGGTCGCCGCGAGCCTGTCCGTCATCCAGCCGGCGCACGCCGCCTACTTCAAGGCCAACGCCGCGGCCTTCACGGCCAGCATGAAGCGGGTCGACGCCGCGATCGCGAGTTTCAGGTCCGCCCACTCCGGCGTGCCCGTCGCCGTCTCTGAGCCAGTCGCCGACTACCTGCTGACCGCGCTCGGGGCGGACAACAAGACGCCGTGGACCTTCCAGTCAGACGTCATGAACGGCGTCGATCCCTCGCCGCAGAACGTGGCCGCCCAGCGGTCCCTGTTCACCGAGCGCAAGGTCCGGGTGTTCCTCTACAACCAGCAGGTTACGGACGCCCTGACCGGGTCATTCATTACGCTTGCGCGGCAAAACCACATCCCGGTCGTCGGCGTGAACGAGACCATGCCCGCGCCGGGATACGACTACCAGACCTGGATGCTGAGCGTGGTGCGGGACCTCCGGCTGGCGGTGGCGCATGGCTGAATCCGGTTACCCCGATGTGCTCGCGCTCGACGGCGTCGGCGTGCGGCTCGGCGGCCGCCAGGTGCTCTGCGACGTGACCTTCTCGCTCGGCAAGGGCGAGTTCACCGGCATCATTGGGCAGAACGGCGCGGGCAAGACCACCCTGCTCCGGGTGATACTCGGCCTGCTCGAGCCGTCGGGCGGGCGTGTGCTCATCGACGGCGAGCCGCTCGGCGGCAAGAACAAGGCGAGCATCGGCTACGTGCCGCAGAAGCTGGTCATCGACCCGGACATGCCGCTGCGCGCCCGCGACGTGGTCTCGCTCGGCCTCGACGGCTACAAGCTCGGCTTCGGGTTCCCGTCGCGGCAGCGGCGTGAGCTCGTCGAGCGGGCGCTGGCCGACGTCGGCGCGGCGGGCTACGCCGACGCACGGGTCGGCGAGCTGTCCGGCGGCGAGCAGCAGCGGGTGCTGATCGCGCACGCGCTCATCTCCCGGCCGAAGCTGCTGCTGCTCGATGAGCCGCTCGCCAACCTCGACCTGCGTAGCGAGCAGGAGATCGTCGCGGTGCTCGGCAAGCTGGCACGCGAGCACGAGATCTCGGTGCTGCTCTCCGCGCACGATATGAACCCGCTGCTCGGCGTCATGGACAAGATCGTCTACATCGCCGGCGGCCGTGCCGCGTCCGGCGCCACCCACGAGGTGGTCACCAGCGAGGGCCTCACCGCGCTCTACGGCCACCCGGTGGAGGTGGTCCGGGTGCACGGCCGGATCCTCGTCGTAGCAGGCGACTAGGGTGCATTTCCTCTTCGAGCCAGGACTGCTGAGCAGCGGCCCGGTCAGGACCGCCCTCCTGGTCGGCGCCGTCGTCGCCATCACGTCCGGTGTCATCGGCGTGTTCACCGTGCTGCGCGGGCAGTCGTTCGCCGGGCACTCGCTTGCCGACGTGGCAACCACCGGGGGGTCTGGCGCGTTCCTCATCGGCATCAACCAGTTCTGGGGCTTCCTTGCCGCGGGCATCACCGCCGCGGCGCTGATGGAGGCCATCGGCGTGCAACGCCGCCGTGGCCGCGACGTCGCGACCGGCGTGGTGCTCGGCGCGGCTCTTGGCCTCGCCGCGCTCTTCCTCTACCTGGGTACGCTGCGGACCGCGACCACGGGCGCGTCGTTCACCGTGCTGTTCGGATCCATCTTCGTGATCAGCCCGGATACGGTTCCCGCGCTGATCGGGTCCGGCGCCGTCGCGCTCGTCACGGTCGCCGTCCTGTCCCGGGTGCTGCTGCTCACCTCCGTCTCGCCGGACCTGGCGCGGGCCCGCGGCGTCAACGTCCGGCTCGTCGGCATGGTGTACCTCGCGGCGCTGGCGGTCTCCGTGTCGCTGGCGGCGGTGGCGATCGGCGCGGTGCTGTCGACCGCGCTGCTGATCGGCCCGCCCGCGACCGCGCTGCGGCTGACCAAGACCCCGGGCCGGGCCATGGTGGTCTCGGCGCTGACCGGCCTCGCCGCGACCTGGCTGAGCATCGTCCTCGCCTACGACTCCTACTACTGGCCGCCGCACGGCCACGGCTGGCCGGTGTCCTTCTTCGTGGTGGTCCTCGTGCTGCTTGGCTACCTGCTCAGCTACCTGCGGCCAAGGCAGCGGTGGATACCGCGCTCGCCGCACGAGGAAGCCGAGTGCGGCCCGACGGTCGGCGGCCCGGAGACAACGGTGAGCGCTCGTGTTTAGCCCGCTGATGATGAACACTTGGATCGCGGGGTCGGTGGTCGCGGTGATCGCGGGGATCACCGGCTTCTTCGCGGTGCTTCGCGGTTCCACGTTCGCCGCGCACGCCATACCGAACGGCGCGTTCGCCGGCGCGGCCGGCGCCGGCCTGCTCGGCATCAACGTGCTGTGGGGCCTCGCGGTCTTCGCGGTGGGCGGCGCGCTCGGCATCGGCCTGCTCGGCTCGGAGGGACGCGGCCGCAAGGGCCGCCACGACGTGGTGACCGCGCTCACGCTCGTGGTCATGCTCGGCCTTGGCGCCCTGTTCGTCAGCGTGAGCACCCAGTACGCGGAGGAGACCTACTCGCTGCTGTTCGGCGAGGTGTTCGGGGTCAGCAGGACCGAGGTGCTGCCCATCGTCGGCCTGGGCATCGCGGCGGCCATCGCGATCGGGGTGGCATTCCGCCCGCTCATGCTCACCAGCGCGCTGCCCGAGGTGGCCGAGGCCCGCGGCGTATCCAACCGGCGGGTCGAGCTGTACTTCCTGATCGTCATGGCTCTTGCCACGTCCATGACCGTGCCGGTGGTCGGCGCGCTGCTGATGTTCAGCCTGATGATCGGGCCGGCCGCGGCGGCCCGCTCGGTCACCGCGCGGCCCGGCGCCGCCATGGCGCTGTCCGTGGCGATCGCGCTGGCCACCGTCTGGCTCTCGATCGCCCTTTCCTACCGGACCAACTGGCCGCTCGGCTTCTTCGTCGGCGTCATCGGCGCCGCCTTTTACCTCGTCGGACTCGGCGCCCGCGCCCTGGCCGGCCACTCCGTGCGCGGCGCGGTGGGGGCCTAGAGTACGCCGCACCCGTTCCGTATTAAAGAATTGAAGCCATGAACCGGCTGAAGACCGCGACAAGCCCGTACCTGCTCCAGCATGCCGACAATCCGGTTGACTGGTGGCCCTGGTCAGCTGAGGCGTTCGCCGAGGCGCGGCGGCGTGATGTGCCCGTGCTGCTCTCGGTGGGGTACGCGGCCTGCCACTGGTGTCACGTAATGGCACACGAGTCCTTTGAGGACCAGGCGACCGCCGCGGTGGTCAACGACCGCGTGGTCGCCATCAAGGTGGACCGCGAGGAACGGCCGGACATCGACGCGGTCTACATGTCGGCCACCCAGGCGATGACCGGCCAGGGCGGCTGGCCGATGACGGTGTTCATGACGCCGGACGGGGAGCCGTTCCTTTGCGGCACCTACTTCCCGCGCGCCAGGTTCACGCAGCTGGTGACCGCGGTGTCGGAGGCCTGGCAGCAGAACAAGGCACAGATAAAGTCCGAGTCGGAACGGATCTCGGCTGCGCTGGCCGAGAACGCCTCCGCCTTGGCGGGACTCGGCGGCAAGGCGGGCGAGCTCAGCCTCGGCGAGGTGACCGACGCCGCGGTGGCCGGCCTGGCCACGGGCTTCGACAGCCAGCACGCCGGCTTCGGCGGCGCGCCGAAGTTCCCGCCGTCTATGGCCCTGGAGTTCCTGCTCAGGTACCACGAGCGGACGGGAACCGAGGCGGCTCTCGCGATGGCCGAGTCGACGTGCGACGCGATGGCGCGCGGCGGCATGTACGACCAGCTTGGCGGCGGCTTCGCCAGGTACTCGGTGGACGCCACCTGGACCGTGCCGCACTTCGAGAAGATGCTCTACGACAACGCGCTGCTCGCCGCGGTCTACACGCACCTGTGGCGCAGGACCGGTTCTGCGCTCGCCCGCCGGGTGGCGGAGGAGACCTGCGACTTCATGGTCCGCGAGCTCGGCACCCGCGAGGGCGGTCTCGCCGCGTCGCTCGACGCGGACAGCGACGGGACCGAGGGCGCGTTCTATGTGTGGACACCGGACCAGCTGCGCGAGGTGCTCGGCGAGGGGGATGGCGACTTCGCGGCCGTGGCCTTCGGGGTTACCGCGGCTGGCACCTTCGAGCACGGCGCCTCAGTGCTGCAGCGGCCCGCCGAGCCGCGCGAGCACGAGCGGTTCGACCGGATTCGCGGCATCCTGCTGACCGCCCGCGAGGGACGAAACCGTCCAGGCCGCGATGACAAGGTGGTCGCGGCGTGGAACGGCATGGCAATCACCGCGCTCGCCAACGCGGGCGCGCTGTTCGGCAGGCCGGACCTGGTGGCCGCCGCGGAGAACGCGGCTCGCCTGCTGGTGTCCGTGCATTACCGCGACGGGCGGATCGTCAGGACGTCACGGGACGGTGCAGCCGGGCCGAGCGCGGGACTGCTTGAGGACTACGCCTGCGTGGCCGCTGGCCTGCTGACGCTGTCCGGGGTGACCGGGCGGCACGACTGGGTGCCCGTCGCCGGCGCGCTGCTCGACACGGTCCTCGCTGCCTTCCCCGACGGTAACGGCGGCTTCTACGACACGGCCGCCGACGGCGAGCGGCTGATCTTCCGCCCGGCCGACCCGACCGACAACGCAACCCCGTCAGGCGCGTTCGCCGCGGCGGACGCGCTGGTCAGTTACGCCGCGCTGACCGGCGACGAGCGGTACCGGGAGGCGGGCGCCGCGGCGCTCGCGGTGCTGCCGCCGATCGCGGCCAAGTACCCGCGAGCGGGCGGCATGGGGCTTTCGGTGGCCGAGGCACTGCTCTCCGGGCCAGCCGAGATCGCGATCGTCGGCCCAGACGATGACCCGCGCACCGGCGACCTCGTCCGCGCCGCGCTGCACGCCGCGCCGCCCGGTGCGGTGCTCGCCCTCGGCTCCGGTTCCAGTACTGACGGCGCGGCGATTCCGCTGCTCGAGAGCCGTCCGCTGGTGTCCGGCGGGCCCGCCGCCTACGTGTGCAGGAATTTCACCTGCCAGGCTCCGGTCACCACGCCCGCGGCGCTGCGGGAAACCCTCGCCCGCGCATGATCGTGACGGTGGACGTTTGGGTACATCCGCGTGTACCTAAACGTCCACCATCGTGATGCGTCGCCAGGCCTGACAACCTCCGAGCCGGGGTATTCGTCTTCCTGGTGAACAGTCAGCGCCCGTCGGCTGAACGGGGCGAGCGTGGCTGGACTTATGACCGTTTATTACGGCAAGGTGGCGATGTGCTGACCGAGGGGGGCCGGCGACTAGCGCGGGCAATCAGGCGTGGCGGCCGGCGGCGGATGCTGTCGGCCGGCATCGCCGTGCTCGCGGCGGCAGGCACGGTCACCGGCGGCCTTGTCGCCGTGCTCAGCGGCCCGCCGCACGGGGATTTCGCGGCTACGGGCACGCCGCTTAATCTGCCCAGGGTGCGGCCGTCGACCGGCAGCGCGCCCGTCATAGCGGGAGTGCCGCTCACGCTCATGTCCGGCGCCCGGCTGCTCGCCGGGTCACCCGTTCCCGTGGTCACGGCGCCGGGGGAGAAGGCGGCCGCGCGGCACGCGGTGGTCGCGCCGCTGCGCCAGACGGTCCAGGCGGACCTGCTCATCGTCGCGCCGTTCTCGCTGCCGCATTCGCTGCTCGGCGCGGTCACCGCGCTGCCCGGCATGGTCGCGGCCGAGCGGATCGAGGCAGTCAGGATGCGGATCAACGGGTCCGACACCGCGGTCGTGGGCGTCGACCCGTCGCAGTTCCGCTCGTTCGCCGCGAAGCCGACAGGTAAGGCAAGCGCCCTGTGGCAGGGCGTGGCCGACGGCGGCATCGCGCTGTCCTACACGATGGGCAGGCTGGACAAGATTCCGCTTGGCGGATCCGTCGTCGCGAGCGGCGCCGTGACGAAGCGGCTGCCCGTGGTGGCCTTCGGCACGCTCGGCATCGGCGGGGTCAACGCGGTGATGTCGGACGCGACCGCCCGCCAGCTTGGCGCGCCGGCCGGCAACGCGATCGTTGTCAGCATGCGGACGGAGAACTTCACCGCCGACGTCGCCGCCATCGGGAAGCTGCTGCCCAAGGGCGCCGGGGTGGAGCAGCTTGTCTCGCTCGTCAGCTCGGGCCAGGCCGGGGCCGGCTCGGTGACCTCGGCCGCGGCGCCCGCGACGGCGATAAACGCCATGCTGAGCGCCGCGATGAGCCGCAAGGGGATGCCGTATGTCTGGGGTGCGGAGGGACCCACGTCCTTCGACTGCTCCGGCTTGGTGCAGTGGTCCTTTGCGCAGGCGGGCATCGACATGCCGCGCGTCGCCGCCGACCAGGCCCTGTCCGGGCCAGCCGTGCCCGTCAGCCAGCTCCAGCCGGGTGACCTGCTCTTCTACCACACTGATCCGACCGCGCCCAATTACATCTCGCACGTTGCCATCTACCTTGGTAACGGCTGGATGATCCAGGCTCCCCAGCCGGGCGAGAACGTCGAAGTGGTGCCCGCCGCCTTCGGCACGGAGTTCGCTGGCGCGATCCGGGTGAGCCCGGCCCGGGCAGCCGCGGTGGCCGGCGGAGTGGCCTGAGCCATCCTGGCGGGACGCCCGGCCAAATTCCCCGCCGTGATGGATTCTTATTATATGTTTCTTGACCGCGCGTATTGCCGGATTATCATTTAGCGTTAATATGGAAATCATAATTTCCTGACCGGGAATGCGGGGCGGGCATGTCCAGGTTTCATTTGAAATTCTGTGTGATTATCTCGTTTATTGTCGCCATCATTACGATGGCGGCACTCCCGGTTGCGGCCAGCGCCGCGACGGCGAGTCCGGCGGCCGTCCCGGTGATGTCCCAGGTCTCAAGGGTTAACCTGCACGCTCAATTTGAGCGGGCGAGCGGTCACGTTACGGCAGGGCCTGAAGCGGGCATCGTCCCCGGCATCGGTGATCACATTCCGGCCCGCGCCACGACCCGGCTCACGGGCAAGGTGAGCAGTCCCGCCGCCGCGTGCGCCGAGCCGGATTGCAACCTGCCGTACCACGGCGGGCCGGTGCAGCACAGCCCGAAGGTGTACGTGGTCTTCTGGGGACCCAGTTGGCAGACCGACACGGGCGAGGAGGCCGCGGCGGCCTACCTGCTCAGCTTCTATCGGGGCCTCGGGACGGGCAGCGACACGTGGTCGACGATCACGTCGCAGTATGGCGACGGCAGCGGGAAGCCAGCGTTCAGCGGTGCGGTACTGGCCGGCTCGGCAATCGACACCAGCACGCCGCCCGCCGACGTGACCCCCGACGACCTCGCCGCCGAGGCGGTCGCCGCCGACGGCACCGTGGACACGGCCAACAGTCAGGTCGTGGTCGCCTCGCAGTCAGGCACCTGCTTCTCCGACGGGTTCGCTGGCAGTTCCTGCCAGCCGGTACCTGCCATGTATTGCGCCTGGCACAGTGCCGCGACGTATTCCGGCGGAGAGCTTTCCTTCACCAATCTGCCCTACCTGCTTGACGCGCCGAACTGCGGTGAGAACTGGATCAACGCGGGCACCGCAGGCACCTACGACGGGTTCGGCACCGTCAGCGGCCACGAATACGCGGAGTCGATCACCGATCCCCAGCCGTATTCCGGATGGATCGACACGGCCGACACCGTGAGCGGCGGTGAGATCGGGGACAAGTGCGCTTGGGGCGGGCAGAACTCATGGGGCGGCAACGAGCCGCGCGGGGACATCACGCTGTCCACCGGAAGCTTCGCCGTGCAGTCCCTGTGGGATAACGCGTCGGGCGCCTGCCAGATGAGTACGGGGACGCCGCCGCCTCCGCCGCCTCCGCCGCCCGCGGCGACCACGGTGACCACCTCCCTCGCAGGCGGCGCCCGGACGGGGACGGCCATCACCGTGCCGTCGGGCACGGCCGTGCAGGATTCGGCGACGCTGGCCGGCGCCAACGCGGCGGCCGCGACAGGGACAGTTACCTACACCGTGTACTCGGACGCCGCGTGCAGCACCGTGGCGGTCGCCCGGGCGGCGCAGGCCATCGGCACGCCGGGCACGCTGCCGCCGTCCGACGCGGTGACCCTCACGGCCGCGGGAACGTATTACTGGAAGGCCTCCTACTCGGGTGACGCGAAGAACGCCGCGTCCGCGAGCACCTGCGGACCGACTGGCGAGGTACAGACGGTGACGGCGGCACCTCCGCCGCCACCACCACCAGCGCCGGGGCCGTCCGTCGACAAGATCGTGAGCGCGCTCGGCAAGACCTCGGTCTCGACCAGTATCTCCACTAAGGCCAAGAGCGACCTGCTTGTCGCCTACGTGGCCGGCAAGGGGCCGCAGCGGAAAGCCCAGCTCGCGGTCGTGTCCACCAGGGGCCTGAAGTGGACGCTCCTGGCTAGGACCGATGCCGGACGGGGCGATGCCGAGGTCTGGTACGCGAGGGTGACCGGCACGGTATCGCGGCTCAAGATCTCCGCGACGGCGAAATACCGCGGCTGGCCGGTGGAGATCACCGTAGTGGCCTATAAGAACGCCTCGGGCGTCGGCAGGCACGCGACGGTGCACTCGAGCAGGGGCGCGCCGGCCGGGTCGCTCCGGACGAGCCGCGCCGGGTCGTGGGTCTTCGCTGTCGGCGACGACTGGGTGAAGACCACACCGAGAACCCCCGGTGCTGGCCAGGTGCTCGTGCACCAGACCGGAGACCGGTCGGGCGACACCTACTGGGTGCAGGCGACCAGAACGGCCACGCAAACGGCCGGGACGAAGGTGACGATCAACGACATCGAGCCAGGCACGGACCCGTACAACCTGGCCCTCATCGAAATCCTCTGACTAAGCCAAGGTAGCTGCCCCCGGCATCCATAGCGCCGGGGGCAGTGCCGTGTCCGGGTTGACGTACGACTGTTACAGAGTAATCATGTAATCATGAGTACAGAGATAGTTTCCTGGTTCCGGGGACGGCTCCCCGATGAATGGTTCACCGAGCCGGCCGAGGTCATCGTGGACCGTGAGGAGATCACGGTGCTCGGTACGCTGGCCGAGCCGGAGTCGGACGACGCGGAGTCGGCGGCTGACGGCAGGATCAAGCGGTTCCGCGAGGACACCCGCGCGCGCCGGATCGAGATCGCCCGCGAGGCGGAGCGCAAGTTCGGCAAGAAGGTCGCCTGGGGCGCGAAGTGCGGCGCGGTGAGTGAGATGTTCACCACGCTGTCCGTCCCCGTCATGACCCGCCTCAGGCAGTCCGAGCGGCGGGTGCTCGACACCCTGGTGGACGCCGGCGTCGCCAGGTCCAGGTCAGACGCGCTCGCCTGGTGCGTCCGGCTGACCGGAGAGCACGCGGACGCCTGGCTGGCCGAGCTTCGCGACGCGCTGCGCCGCGTCGAGGAGGTACGGGCACAGGGCCCCGCTGGAGAGACCAGAATCTGAGCCCGCGTCCGGCAGTCGCCACGGAAAGTCGTCCAGGGAAACGACACGTTAATTACCTCCTCTCTCACCTGCCTCTCAGGCAATGCGGCATGTCACTACGCCAGGGTCGGATACCTTGGCAGGAGACGAACCTCTTTTACTGTGACGATGTTCGCGCTGCCGCGAGGAAGGTCGGTTCATGGGATTCCGCGACCTGGTGTACCGGCTGTACGCGCGGCGGCTTGAGTCATCCCTTGCAGGCAAGGGGATACCCCGGCACGTCGGGGTCATGTGCGACGGAAACCGTCGCTGGGCCAGGTCAGCCGGGCACACCGACGTCAGCAAGGGCCACCGCAAGGGTGCCGACAAGATTTTCGAGCTGCTCCAGTGGTGCAAGGGCGCCGGCGTCGAGGTGGTCACCCTGTGGCTGCTGTCGACCGACAACCTCAGCCGCGAGGAAGAGGAGCTCGGCCCGCTGCTCGCGATCATCGAGGACACCGTCACCGGCCTGGTGGACGAGGGCTGGCACGTGAACCCGGTTGGCGCACTCGACCTGCTGCCCGACCACACCGCCCGCGTGCTCAAGCAGGCCGCCGACGCGACCGCGGGCAACCCTGGCCTGCTGGTCAACGTGGCGGTCGGCTACGGCGGGCGGCGCGAGATCGCGGACGCGGTGCGCAGCCTGCTGATGGAGCACGCGAGCAAGGGCACCACCATCGAGCAGCTCGCCGAGCTGCTCGACGTTGAGCACATCGCCGAGCACCTGTACACGGCCGGCCAGCCGGACCCGGACCTGGTGATCAGGACAAGCGGCGAGCAGCGGCTTGGCGGGTTCCTGCTGTGGCAGTCCACGCATTCCGAGTTTTACTTCTGCGACGCCTACTGGCCCGCCTTCCGCCGGGTCGACTTCCTGCGCGCACTGCGCTCGTATTCTGAGCGCAACCGGCGGTTCGGCGCTTAGTCATTTCTCCCGGGATCTCCCGGGATGGCAACTCCCCGTGCTCGGTCCTGCGGAAGTTGGGACTTTAAAGATCTCCTGATCATGGGTACCTTCGGTAGTGGCGGACGGCTCCCCAGGCCGTCCCCGCGGGAGGCCCCCTGAGATCGCTACGTGCGACGAGAGGGCCGGCGCGGCCCTCGTCTGGGGGGCAGCCCCGGTCCATCCGACACGTTTGTCCCGGAGGACCCGGGGCAACGGTGTCCTGTCCGCGGCGCCGGGTTCCGAGCCGGCGCCCAGGGGAGTTTGAGTGGCCAACTCTGTGCACCGTCGTACGTACGTCCTCGACACCAGCGTCCTGCTCGCTGACCCGGCGTCTTTCACCAGATTCGCCGAACACCACGTCGTCATCCCGGTCGTGGTGATCACCGAGCTCGAAGCCAAGCGTCACCACCCTGAGCTGGGCTACTTCGCCCGTCAGGCCCTCCGTTACCTCGATGACCTCCGCATCACCCACGGCCGGCTTGACGACGAGATCTCAGTCGGGGATCTCGGCGGCACCGCCCGGGTGGAGCTCAACCACATCGACGCGCAGGTGCTCCCGGCCGGCTTCCGGCTCGGGGACAACGACACGCGGATCCTGTCCGTGGCACGCTCCCTCGCCAACGAAGGCCACGACGTGGTCCTCATCAGCAAGGACATGCCGCTGCGGATCAAGGCGGCGTCGATAGGTCTCGAGGTACAGGAGTACCGGGCCGAGCTGCCCGTCGACTCGGGCTGGACCGGCATGGCCGAGCTCGGCGTCAGCTCGGCCGAGGTAGAGGAACTGTACGAACACGGCACACTGGACTGCGCAGCCGCCCGCGATCTACCCTGCCACACCGGGCTCGTGCTGCATACCGGCAGCGCGAGCGCGCTGGCCAGGGTGCGGCCAGACAAGCAGATACAGCTGGTCCGCGGCGACCGGGAGGCGTTCGGCCTGCACGGGCGGTCCGCCGAGCAGCGGGTCGCGCTCGACCTGCTGCTCGACCCCGACATCGGCATCGTGAGCATGGGCGGCCGCGCGGGAACCGGCAAGTCGGCGCTCGCGCTGTGCGCCGGCCTCGAGGCGGTCATGGAGCGCAGGCAGCACCGCAAGGTCATCGTGTTCCGGCCGCTGTACCCGGTCGGCGGCCAGGACCTTGGCTACCTGCCTGGCTCAGAGGCCGAGAAGATGGGCCCGTGGGCGCAGGCGGTCTACGACACGCTCTCGTCGGTCACCACCCAGGACGTGATCGACGAGCTGGTCGCCCGTGACATGTTCGAGGTCCTGCCGCTGACGCACATCCGCGGCCGGAGCCTGCACGACGCGTTCGTCATCGTCGACGAGGCGCAGTCGCTCGAGCGCGGCGTGCTGCTCACCGTGCTGTCACGGATCGGCACCGGCTCCCGGGTCGTGCTCACCCACGACATCGCGCAGCGTGACAACCTGCGCGTCGGCAGGCACGACGGCGTGATAGCGGTGATCGAGAAGCTCAAGGGCCACCCGCTGTTCGCGCACGTCACCCTCACCAGAAGCGAGCGCTCTGCGATCGCCGCCCTCGTCACCGATCTGCTCGAAGACACGCAGTTGTAGCCCGGGGGGACGGACTTCCGGCACGGGGGGCTCCCGCTCCCCGTCCCCCCTGGCCCCCGATGTCCGGCGTGGGCGGGCCGATGGCAAGAAGCGCCATCGTATCGGCCCGCCCCCACCGGACGGAAAGTCTGGGTGCGACCCCCAGTCCGGCATGGCCGCCTAAACTGCTTACCGTGACCGGCGTCATCGGCAGAGATCAAGATCGTCATCCCGAACGGGAGCGGCTGGCTCCCCACGCGGACCATGACTCCGCCGGGGAGCCGGCAGTGCTTCCCGCTGTCTCCGTCGTCATGCCGGTGCTCAACGAGGAGCGGCACCTCGCCGAGTCGGTGGCCGCCGTGCTGGGGCAGGAGTACCCGGGCGGATTCGAGCTGGTACTCGCGCTCGGCCCGTCCAAGGACCGGACCGACGCGATCGCCCGCGAGCTCGCCGCCGACGACGACCGGATCACCGTGGTGCCCAATCCCTCCGGCCAGATCGCCACGGCGATGAACGCGGCGGTGAAGACGGCGCGGCATGACATCATCACCCGCATCGACGCCCACTCGATGCTCCCCGACGGCTATCTGCGGACCGCCGTCCGCGCGCTCATGGAGACCGGCGCGGCCGACGTCGGCGGCTGGATGGCCGCGGAGGGGATCACCCCGTTCCAGCAGGCCGTCGCCTGGGCGATGACCTCGTCGTTCGGGATGGGCGCCGCCGCCAACCACACGAGCGGCGACGCGGGCCCCGCGGACACGGTGTACCTCGGGGTGTACCAGCGGAAGGCGATCGAGCGGGCCGGCGGCTACGACGAGACCATGCTGATCGCGGAGGACTGGGAGCTCAACTACCGGATCCGCGCGGCGGGCGGCCTGATCTGGTTCACCCCCGACCTCAAGGTCACCTACCGGCCGCGGGCCACCCTCGGCACCCTGGCGAAGCAGCAGTTCAGGTACGGCCGCTGGCGGCGGGTCGTGGCGCGCCGGTACCCGGAGACGGTCAACTCCCGCTACCTGGCGCCTGCCGTGGCGACCGCGCTCAACGCCGCCGGCCTGGCCGTCGGGCTCGCGGGAGTCATCGGTGGCGGGGCGGGAGCGCCCGAACCCGTTCGGTACCTGTCTCTCGGGTTCGTCATTCCCGCGGTCTACCTAGCCGGGGTCAGCGGAGTCGCGGCGCTGTTCGCCAGGGACGTGTCGGTCAGCGTGCGGGCGCGGGTGCCGCTCGTCCTCGCCGCGATGCACACCTGCTGGGGCGCCGGGTTCCTGACCAGCCCGAAGCGCCTCGCCCGGCGGCACGCACGCGCCCGGCACTGACACGCTCGTCGGCTTGCGACCTTATCGGCAGGTTGCCCGCCGATAAGATTCGCTCTATTGGCCTGCGGAGGGCGACCCCCGCACCCCCGACAAGGATCGTGTGATGGGCTTTGATCTAGGCGCTGAGCTGGCGGCGGTTCGCGGCCAGGGGTATGACCTGCACTCCAAGTACCTGAACCCGCAGCTGCCGCGCACGCTGCACACCATCGGCTTCGACAAGGACTACGTGCGCGGCGAGGGCGCCTACCTGTACGACGCGGAAGGAAACGCATACGCGGACTTCCTGTCCGGCTTCGGGGTGTTCGCCGCCGGCCGGTCCCACCCGGTGATCAAGAAGGCGCTGCAAGACGCCATCGACATGGACTTCGCGGCGTGGACCCAGTTCGACTGCCAGCCGATCATGGGCCTGCTCGGGCAGAAGCTGCTCGCCAAGGCTCCCGGTCTTGAGCGCGTTTTCTTCTGCAACAGCGGCACCGAGGCCGTCGAGTCGGCGCTCAAGTTCGCCCGCCACTCCACCGGCAAGGGCCGCGTCCTCTACGCCCGCCACGGCTTCCACGGCCTGACCGCCGGGTCGCTGTCGGTCAACGGCGCGGAGGAATTCAAGGCCGGCTTCGGCCCGCTGCTGCCCGGTACGGAGATACCGCTCGGCGACATCGCCGCCCTGGAGGCGGAACTGCGCAAGGGCGACGTCGCCGCGCTGATCGTCGAGCCGGTGCAGGGCCACGGCGTGCTGATGACGCCGCCCGGCTTCCTGCCCGCGGCGAAGACGCTGCTGCACAAGAATGGCGCGCTGCTGATCTGCGACGAGGTTCAGGTCGGCCTCGGCCGCACCGGCCGGTTCTTCTCCTACCAGTACGACGACGTCCAGCCGGACATCGTCACCGTCGCCAAGGCGCTGTCCGGCGGCTACGTTCCGGTCGGCGCGATGCTGACCACGGACAAGATCTTCTCCTCCGTCTACTCCTCGATGGACAAGGTCATGGTCCACTCCACGACCTTCAAGGGCGGACCGCTCGCCATGGCCGCGGGCCTCGCCGCCCTCGCCGTCATCGACGACGAGGGCCTGGTGGAGAACGCGGAGCGGCGCGGCGCCGAGCTGATGCGCGGCCTCGAAGGCCTAGCCGCCAAGTACGACCTGATCAAGGACGTGCGCGGCAAGGGCCTGATCATCGGCATCGAGTTCGGCCGGCCGTCGGGGCTGAAGGCGAAGGCCGGCTGGGCCATGCTGCAGAAGGCACGCGTCGGGCTGTTCGCCCAGATGGTCGTCGTCGCACTGTTCCAGCGGCACCGGATTCTCACCCAGGTCTCCGGTGACCACATGGAGGTCATCAAGCTCATCCCGCCGCTGATGATCGGGGAGGCGGAGGTCAAGCTGTTCGTGGACGGCCTCGCCGACGTGCTCGACGACGCGTCCAAGGGGTCGGGTCTGATGTGGGACTTCGGCCGGACTTTGATTAAGCAGGCTGTCAGACAACCACTCGTCGGACGCACCTGACATCACTTCCGAAGCATGAGTCCCACAAGAGCTGGCTATGGCGCTTGAGTTGGCCTGCGGATGCGGATTAGGGCTTCGGCTATTTCCAGGTCGGCGGGGTGGGTGATTTTGATGTTGTCTTCGCTGCCCGGGATTATGTGCACGGGGGTGTCCGGGAGGTAGCGGAGGACAACGCCGCAGTCGTCGGTGGGCTGGAACTCCGGGTCAGCGGCCGCCAGCGCGTGCGCCTTGACGATCGTTTCCAGGTGGAAGCACTGAGGGGTCTGCGCGCGATAGAGGGTTTCGCGCGGCGGAACATGTGCGATGACGCCGTCATGGACAGTCAGGATCGTGTCGGAGGTTGGTACCGCCGTGCCGATGGCCTCGTGGTCCTCGAGCGCTCCCAGGCAGTCGGCGATGATGCGCCGGGTGACCAGCGGGCGGGCCGCGTCGTGGATGAGGACGCCAGTCTCGTTCCCCCGGTGCCGGGCGCCTATGTACGCGAGGGCGGCGCGAACCGAGTCCGAGCGAGTGACGCCGCCCTCGATGATCGCGCTGACCTGATCGCCGACCAGTCGCTTTGACTCCTCGTGGTAGGCGAGCGGCATGACGAGCAGAATCTCGTCGATTCCCGGGGCGGCGGCGAACGCGGCGACGCAGTGCTCGACGAGCGTCCTGCCGTCGAGGGTGAGCAACTGCTTGGGCAGTGCCGCGCCGAACCGGGTGCCCACGCCGCCGCCGAGCACCACCGCCACCATGCGTTTCGCCATCACATCTGCGGACTTTACCCGGTGCGTCGCGCACCGATTCCCGAAGGATTCACTGCTGCGCGGCTACGCTGAGATAACGGCTCCGTATCAATGAATCCGAGGGCGGGCATGAATGGCCACCTGAGCGCGCGCCAGTCAGCAGCGCTCTCCCGGCTTTCGCCGCTCACACTGTCCCAGATCTCGGTGGGCTTCGCGATGATCGCGGCGGTATGGCTGACCGTCGCCTCGGTGCACGGCGAGGTGATCGCGCTCGTCGCGGCGATAGCCGTGGTGGTGTGCGGCCACGCGGGCCGCGTGCTGGCCGGCCGGCGTCCGGCCACTGTGGTGGAGTGGGGCCTGATCGGCTGCGGCATGCTCGCCGAGCTGATCATTTACGTGGCGATCGCGGCGTCCGTCAGCCTGCACATGGCGGGCTCACAGCCAGGCCTGGCAGCGACGGTGCTGCGCGGCACGTTCGTCGCAAGTCTGGGCGGCCCCGGCGCAGACGGCGTGTGGCAGCTGGCGATCATGGCGGCGATCATCACGCCGCTACTGCCCATGGTGGACCTGTGCGTGCACGGCCCCTCGCTGCCGGGCAGCCGGCTGCGGGTCTTCGGGCCGCCTGGTGACGTCAGGCTGCCCGTCGTGTGCGCAGCCGACCTGCTGTTCGGCGCCCGGGCGGCCTTCCTCGCCGTGTTCGTGCTCGGCCTCGCCGCCCTCGCCGCGACCGTCATCGACGGCAATCGCCAGGCGCGGGACCGCGGCGAGCTTCGGGGCTACCGCGGGGACGGCCGGATCTCGGTGTGGATCGGCGGATGGGTCGGCGGCCGGGTGCCGCCGCTCGCCCCGCTGGTCGTCGGGCTGCTGGTGACCGGGGTGCTGACCGCCCTCGGGCTGCGGAACCAGCCGGGCATCCTGCTGCTCACCCCGGTCGAGGCGATGCTGCTCGCCGCGTTCGCCTCCTGGCATCCGCACGACGGGCGGAGCGACTGGGTGGTGCCGCCGCTGCTCCACGCGGCCGAGTACGTGTTCCTCGCCGAGATAGGCTTCGCCTGCCGGGTCTATCCGCCGCTCACCTTCGCCGTGGTCTCGGCGGTCGGGCTCAGGCATCTCGACCTCGGCTACCGGGTGCGCGGCGGCCTCGCGGCTGGCATCGACAGGCGCGCGCTCGGCTGGGAGGGCCGGATGATCGTCGTCGGCATCGCCGCGGCGGTCGGCATCGCGCCGGTGGCGTACGGCGCGCTCGCCTTCTACATGTGGTGGCGGGTCCTCAGGGACTGGCTCGTCGGCTGGTCAGCTCGACATCCCGCCGTCAACCGCTAGCGTCGCTCCGGTCATGAAGGAGCTGTCGTCGCTGGCCAGGAAGACCATGGCCCGCGCGATCTCCTCGGGTCCCGCGTGCCTGCCGAGAGGGATCATGCCGTCGAAGATGGCCGCCGCGGTGTCCCTGTCGGCGCCGGTCGCGGCCTCCTCGACGATGTGCTGGAACTCGTTGTTCACCGGGCCCGGGTGGATCGTGTTGACCCGGATGCCGCGCGGCGCGAGCTCGGCGGCGATCGTCCGCATCAGCCCGACCTGGGCGTGCTTGGCAGTCGAGTAGCCGGCGATCTGCGGTGCGGCGGTGAGGCCGACCACGCTCGAGGTGAAGATGATGGACGCCCCGCCCGACAAGTACGGCACGGCGTGCTTGGCGAGCAGGAAGGCGCCGCGGACGTGCACCGCGAGGCTCTGGTCGAAGGAGTCCTCCGGATAGTCGGCGATCGGCCCGGTCGCGCCCTTGATCCCCGCGTTGGCCACCACCACATCGAGCCGGCCGAACCGCTCGACCGCCGCGTCGACGGCGGCCTTGACCTGAGCGGAGTCGGTAACGTCCGTCAGCTGCCAGGCGGCGCGCTCGCCGAGTTCCGCCGCGCCCGCCTTCAGGCCGGACTCGGAGATGCCCGCGAGGAAGACGCTCGCTCCCTCGGCTGCCATCGCGCGGGCGGTCGCCATGCCGATGGACCCCTCGCCGCCGGTGATGATGGCGACCTTGCCGTCTAGACGTCCCATGGCGCAATACTGGCAACACGCACAGCTACCCGTCTACCGTGCCCAGTTGTAATGATCACAGGGAATTGGGTTGACCCGGTTTGCGGCCGCCCGCCGGGTAGAATCTGCCGGTGATGGGTGGCACAAGGCCTGGTGCCGGATTCGAGTCACCGGCTGCCATGCGGCGACGCTGGCTGGCCGGCATCTTCGCCATCTCGCTGCTCTGGGCGGTTCTGGTCGCGGTCTTCAGTTCCGACCCGGTCCACCAGCTCTGGGGCGAGATGGCCGCGGTCGGATACGGGCTTGCCCTGCTCTGCGTGGTGGCGCTCAGGCACGGGCGGACCGCGGACCTCGCGGTTGGCCTGTCCTTCGCCGGGGCGCTGCTCGCGCCGCTGGCGTGGATGGCGGCCAAGGGCCTTGAACAGCCGGAGGTGGCGGTCGTCGCCAATTCCGGCTACACGCTTATCCACCAGGGCACCCCCTACGCGGACGCCGCCGTGCTCGCCGGGGCTCAGGATCCCAACCAGTACAACCCCTACCTGCCGGTGATGGCGCTGTTCGGGCTGCCGCGCGCACTGCTCGGTCACGGCATGCTCACCGATCCGCGGATTTGGTTCGGCGTGGTGTTCCTCGGCATATTCTGGCTCGCGCTGCGGCGCGGCGGTGCGCTCGACCCGGGCCGCTGGACGATTCTGGTGGCCGCGAGCCCGGTGATCGCCTTCGAGCTTGCCGTCGGCGGGACCGACGTGCCGATGGTGGCGTTCCTTTGCCTCGGATTCGCCTATCTGTGGCGGCGGCAGCCGGTCCTGGCCGGCTTCGCGCTGGGCATCGGCGCGGCGATGAAGGCGACCGCGTGGCCCGCGCTGCTCGTCGCCATCGCGCTGCTCGCGGTCCGCGACGGCAAGCAGGCCGTCGGCCGCTTCACGCTCACCGCGGTAGGCGTGGTCGTCGCATGCGTCGGCCCGTTCGTACTCGGCCACCCGAAGGCGCTGGTCGAGAACACGATCATGTTCCCGCTCGGGCTGGCTAGTGTCACCTCTCAGGCGTCGAGCCCGCTGCCCGGGCACATCATCTCCGCCACCTGGCCGCACGCCGGGCACACCGTGGTCGTCGTGCTGCTCGCGCTGTCTGGGTTGGCGGTGGCGGTGTCGCTTGTGGCCCGGCCGCCGCGAACGGTGTCCCGCGCTGTGGCGCTGCTCGCGGGTGCGATGACGCTCATGTTCGCGCTGGCGCCGTCCACCAGGTTCGGCTACTTCATCTACCCGGCCACGCTGGCGATCTGGCTGCTCGCCATCCGCGCGGGGAACGAGGTCAGGCAGCGGCAGGAGGAAGAGCCGCCTACGCCAGATCTCGATGAGCCTCCGCCCAGCTCGCGTACCATTCCGCCCACCATGCCCGCGCCGCGGCCAGTGGCATGATGTAGCGGACCGTCTGCGCGTAGTACTCCCGCTGCTTCTGCGGCGCGAGGTTGCGCAGCGTCTGCACGTTGGATGCCCGGTCGGCGAGCTTCACGAGGATCGCGTCGTCCGGCGCGTCCGCGAGACCCTTCAGGTACGCCTCCTTGGACGCCTTGCGGTCGGCGCCGCCGGCCGTCTCCGGCTTGGTGACCCAGGCGACCATGCCCGCGACCCGGTCGCCGAACGCAGTCCGTACGTCCTCGATGGTGCAGGGCGTGTCCTCGACCACGTCATGCAGCACGGCGGCGCACAGCACGTCGGGGTCGGTGACGCCGGCGCCGCGGACCAGGACCTCGACCGCCTCGAGCAGGTGCTCGGCGTAGGGCGCTCCGGTCGGGCGCTGCTGATCGCCGTGATAGGCGAGCGCGAACCCGACCGCCGCCGCCAGCGCGTCGCAGGTGGATGCGGGCAGCAGGCGGCGCAGCTCGGGCTCCGCGCGCTGCCACGTCTGCCAGTTGGTGAACACTTCCATACGGATTAGTGTGCGACGGCGCGGCCCTGCCGTGGCGGGAAAGAGTCGCATACGTTCTCCGTCTACAGTGGGGTCCGTGCGCCTACGACTGCCTGCCGTGCGCGTCCGTGGAGGCGATACCCCGGACGAGACGACCGCCCGCGCCGCATCGGCCGCCGGGCCGCGAGCGACGGCCCGGCCGCAGGCGGCCGCCGGGCCGAAAGCGGCCGCCGGAGAGCCGGGTGCCGTCGAGGCGAAGTACGCAACCGTTCGGGATCGAGATAAGCGGAAGCGGCCGGGAACGGTTAGCGGCGCGCGAGCCGCGGCGGGGCGGCTGCGGCCCTATTACTCGCGGTTGTCCGAGCCGGCCGGGCGGGCGGCCGCGCGCGGGCGGGAGCTTGCCCGCCGCTGGTGGTGGCTGCCTGGCTGGGCCTTCGCGGCGGTCACGATCGCGCCTGCGCTGCTGGCCGTGGCGTGGCTGGCGCCGGGGGTGGGGATGCTGCTCGCGGGGCGGCTGCTGCCGCTGCCGATGGTGATCATCTTCGTGCCACTTGCGGTCGCGCTGTGTTACTTCGCGATGCGGCGGCTGCCGGTCAGCTGGCCGAGGTTCGGCGACTCCATCGACGACGTTCCGCCCGCAGCGGCCGCCGCTCCTGCGCCGGCTGGCGATCCGGCGGTGACTGCCGATCTCGCGGATGCCGCCGAGCTTGCCGGGGCAGCCGGTCCGGAACGGCGTCAGGTGCCGCTCGGCGCGCTGCTGGCGACGGTGGCGATCGCGGCCGGGTTCGGAGTGTGGCAGGCGGTCTTCCGGTCCGAGCAGCTGTTCGCGGCCCGCGATCCCGGCATCTACCTGCAGTACGGCTACTGGATCGCCGAGCACGGCACGGCGCGGATTCCCACCTCGGCCGCCGCGTTCGGCAACGCCGCCGGGCTGAGCTTCGCGAGCACGGGCTTCACCGTGTCGGGCGGATCCCTCATGCCGGCGTTCCTGCCCGGGCTGCCGCTGGTCCTCGCCGCGGGGACCTGGCTGGGCGGCCTTGGCGGCACGCTGTTGATGCCGGCGGTGCTCGGCGGCTGCGCCGTGCTCGCATTCGCCGGGCTCGTGGGGCGGCTGTGCGGCGCGTGGTGGGCGGCAGCCGGCGCGCTCGTGCTCGCGGTGAGTCTGCCCGAGGTATACGCGTCGCGCACCCCGTTGAGCGAGCCACTCGTGCAGATCCTGCTGTTCGGCGGGCTGTCGCTGTTTACCGATTCACTGTCGCGGCCGCTAACGCTGTCACAGCCGCTTCCGCTAGGCGGGGCCGCATGGGCGCGGCGCGGCGGGCTCGCGCTTGCCGGGCTCGGCGGCCTCTCGCTCGGCCTGACCGTGCTCGTCTCCATCGGATCGCTCGGCGTCCTGCTGCCCGCCTTCCCCGTCCTTGCCTACCTGTTCGTGGCCGGGCGGCCGCAGGCTGGGCCGTTCGGGATCGGCCTCTTCATCGGCATCGGGCTCGGCCTGGCCGCGGGTCTCGAGCTGTCGCGCGCGTACCTGGCAAGTGTGTCGACCCAGTTGCACCTGATCGGACTGTGCGCGGCTGGGTTCGGCGTGGTCACTGCTCTCGTGGCGCCGCTCGCTTTCCCTGGCTTCCGCGACCGGATGCGGCGCATCGTGCGCGGCCGGCTGCACATCGTCGGGCTCGGCGGCGAAGAGGTAGCCCTGCCGTCGCTTGGGATGGTGGCGCAGTGGCTGGCCGTGGCGCTCCCGGTGCTCGTGCTCGTCGGCTTCGCGCTTCGGCCCTACTTCCAGACCGTCCGCGGCCAGACCGATCCGGCGGTAGCCAGGCAGGTCGCCTCGCTGCAACGGCTCGAGGGCCTCCCCGTCGACGGCCTGCGCCAGTACTTCGAATCGAGCCTCGACTGGGTGCTGTGGTATCTCGGCGTGCCGGCCGTGATTCTCGCCTGCGCGGGAGCGGCCGTGCTCGGTAGGCGTTCTGTGCGGTTGCTGATCACCGCGGGCACATCCGCCACGCCTTCTGGTCCATACACCGCACCGGGGTCGGCTGCCTCTCCCGCTTCAGAGTCATCCGCCGCTAGTTCGTCTCCCGCGTCTCCTGGTTCAGAATCACCGGCCGCTGGCGCCTCTCCTGCATCGGCAGAGGAACCTGCTCTCGACTCAACCGCCACCTTCAACACACCCGCCTTCCTTGAGGCGTCCGCCTCTTTTGAGTCCTCTCTCGCCGCGGCGCGGCTGTGGGGGCTGCCGTTCCTGATCATCGCCTGGTCCGTGGTCACCGTCCTGTGGGACCCGGCCGTCGTCCCTTGGCAGCCGATGGCAGTCCACCGCCTGGTACCCGTGGTCTTCCCAGGTCTCTTGCTGCTCGCGCTGTGGGTGTCGTCACGCCTGACTTCACGAGCATCGCTGCTTGGCGCCTCACGCCTGGCCGTCGGCCTTGTCGGCACCTGCTGCGTGCTGGCCCTGGCGATCCCGCCGCTCGTTACGACCCTGAACCCCGGTCTCGCTCCCAAGGCGTCGGTGAGCCGTTATTCGTCAGGGGTCGCGAAGCTGGTCAGCCGCATCCAGCTGCGCGGCGTCGGCGCTTCGTCCACCTACGGCGGCTCGGTGGCCGCCGCCACGAGGCTGTGCTCCGCCATCGGCAAGTCCGCAAGCGTGATCTTCATTGACGCCGCGACTGCGGCGAACTTCGCGCCGATCGTCCGCGGCCAGTGCGGCCAGCCAGCCGCGACGCTTGTCACGTCCGCGGCGTCCGCGGCCTCCGCCGCGGCGCTGCTCGAGAAGGCCGCGACCGCGATCGAGAAGGCCGGCCGCCGCCCGGTGATCCTCGGCCCGACTCGGTCCGCGGTGTCCCTGTTCGGGGTCGTGCCCAAGCACGTGGTCGCACTGAAGACGCAGCGGGACGCCGAGGTTCTTACCGGGCCGCCCGCTGGCACGTGGCCGGTTTATTACTCGGTATGGATGGCGTCGCCGCTCGGTTCTGACACCTGACATAAGCCGCAATTCTCCACATGCGACGGCCTCTCTGCTTACTGCGGGTAATTCCCTTGAGGATGTCGAGGCTTGCCCGGGGAGGCGATAAGGTGCCCTCCAACGGTGCCCTTTCACCGTCGGCGGTGCGATTCCGAGCACGTAAATCTGGCAAGGATTTGTTCCACATTGCGGGACGCTTCCATACCGCGCGGCCGCGGTTGCCGTCCGGCACGGGGCTCTGGGGGCTGCGCGCCCTTGCGGAAGCGGCCGCGGCTACGTCTCGCGTTTCCTTCAGGTAATGCAATGGGTATTGCATCTGCCAGTGCGGATGCACGTGAAGTCACAGGATCAGGCGCAAAACGGAAACTTTATGATAAAGAACGATGGGTTCGTCTTACTTGTCTTGACATAAGCCACGGTCGACCGCGTAGAAATCGTTCTTGGGGCGTCAGAAGATCCAGGGCGGGATCTTCTCTGCCGCCGACCGCGCAACGGGCCGCTTCCGGGTAGCCTGGCGCGCGGGACCGACGAAGCGATGAGCGGCGGGGGATCCTTGACGGAGTTTACAGAACCGGGGCAGCGTCCTCGTACCCGCGAGGCCAACTCAGCTGACGGGCCTGCGCCGCTGGCGAGCCGTGTGGTCCGCGTGTCACTTGGCCGCGGGGAGTGGATGCTGACGCTTCCTCCGTCCAGGAGCGCCACGGCGCAGCATCTGCGCCAGGCTGCCAGCATCCTGGCCGGCCGGATCCGGGGTGAGTCCGGCGCCTCCAGGCAGTGGATACAACGAGTCCCAGGCAAGACCATCGACGCGCAGCTCGGCCCGGCCGTGCTCTACTGCACCTTGACGCGCACCGTGCTGTGCTGCCCGGAAGAGCAGATCGCCGAAAGTGCCGCGCTTGGCATTTCGGCCCTGTCCGCGTATTTCGAATACAGGCACGACGGGATGGTGCTGGCGGTAAACCGGGTTCCCTGCGATGACTTGCCGGTGGTGCTGCATCCCGCGGCCATCGTTGCGCATGCGGCCGGAGCTGCCCTCCGGGCGCAAGTGTACGTTTGCGCAAGCCTGGTAAGCCGGCCGCTAGCCGCCGCGATCGAGCGGCTCGGCACCGCCTGGCTCGCCTACGCCGGGTCGGCGGGCGTGGTGGCGGCGAGCCGTCCAGCCGTATCCTGCCGTCGGCGGAAGGCACGTGGCCCGGCCGGCGCCTGCGATCCGCTCCCGCGCCTGGCCCGCGCCCCGCGGTGGACACAGCGCCCTGGTTACCTCGCCTGACCGAGGCGCCGCCGGTCTAGCCGCGCACCGCCACCAGCTGCGCATGAGCCGTCCACACGTGACCGATCATGTCGGCAAGCCCCGCGTCGATCAGCCGTTCGCAGATCAGGAAGACGCATGACCTGGGGCTCACCGCAACGGCGACAGGGTGCACCGGACTGTCGTGGCTGACTTGTTCGACCGTGATCGTGCGGGCTGCGTCCCCCGCACGGGGGCGGGAGAAGATCTCAGCCTCGTTGGCGACCGTCGACAGGGCCGCGGCGCCGAGGGCTTCCAGCTGGGCGGCCGGACAGTAGAGCACCGCGGTTCCGTGCCGGTAGTGCAGGACAGCGCCGATGTCCGGCGTTCCCTGACTGGAGCGCACGCGAACGATGGCCGTGGCCTGTGTCGGTGCGAACCGGAACCGCGCCTCCCCTGCCAGGATCCCGGCTAGCCCACGCGTGATCTCCGGGTTCGCACTGCCCGTTCCCGGCGGAGGAACGGCAAGGATCCACTCGTGAGCAGAAATAAGCGTCCTGGCCATGTTTCTGCTGCTCTTCGGCCACGCCGGACTGAGCAATGCCGCTCCGCCGGTTCCCGGCAGGGCCTCGATGGCCACAGATACATGCTGCTTCACGGTGCCCCCACCTGATCATCGCCGACGGCCGCGCGGACGGCGTCCAGCCTCGCAACGCAGTGCGCGGGGAGTCAGGCCAGACGGCTGGCCGAGGCCAGCCCACCAAAAGGGTGCAAGCGCAGGCTAAGCAATTGCGTCAACGGCTGTCAATGCCTTCCCGCGCCACGCTTCTGACACCTGAAACCCTTACGGCGCCGACGGTTTGGTCTCTCATATGCACCTGGGAACGATGCTCACCCAAAGGTCGGTATGGTTACCATCTCCTGTGGTATGGTCCTGCTTGATCACGGAAGGTAGTCAAGTAGCAGCCGTGAGGTGAGCAGGCTCTCCATCCGCGGCTGACTTCTGAACTTGCCGGTTCCCGTACTCGAACCAGCTAGGGAGCGATGATCAGGCCGCGCCCAATGAGGGAGAGAGTCGGCCGTCGCCGCTGGCCCTGCACCCGCGAACGAACAGGGGCCGTCCGCGGGTGCAGGGCCGCCGAATCCTGACAGGCGGACTAGCTGTCGGCCTGGCGCGGAATGGCCCCGACCCGGTCCTGGCCAGCGTCGTCCGGTGCAGTTAGCAGCCCAGGCATCTTCTTGTTCACGAAATCTGCGGCGGCGGCCAGTGTTTCGCGGTCGAGGGCTTTGCCGCCCTGGGGCTGGGCGACGATGACCATGACGGTGGCGCCTGGATCGCCATCGCTAGCCGGGATCTCGACTTCGGCGGTTGTCAGCGTATGACCGCGGACCGACCGGGCGAGGATGCCGAGCAGCACGTCGAACCCGGCCTCGTCGCCAAGCGGGACGGACGGGTCGCCTGGGCCGCTGCCGAACTCGCGCAGCAAGAACTCGGTCATCAGTTCCGGCTCACCGCGCGCCAAACCGAGGTCAGACATCGCCGCGGTGATCTCCGCATGGAATGCCTCACGCACCTCTTCAAGGGCTTTCGCGGCCGCGACCGCTCCCGGCACCGGCCGCGAGCCAGTTGCCGTGGCGGCCCAGTTTCGCATGGCCGCGTCGGCGGCAGGCGACTCGGCCGCGCGCCGCCGCAAGGCCCGTAGCCGGTCAAGCGGGTCGCGGATCAACTGAACATACTGCGCATCCCGCTCGCGCTGCTGGCGGCGATCTTCCGACCAGGCTGCCAGCACGACGCCGTACCAGTCCTCCGCGTTGCGGAAGTAATGGGTGAAGCTGCCCTTGGTCACGCCGAGTTTCCGTGAGGCCTCGTCGATGGTGATCTCTGCCAGGTAGCTGCCCTCGGCGAGCAGGCGCAGCCCGTGGTTCACCCACTCCTGGCGGTCCACCGCCTTAGTCATTGCAGGCCCCCACTCCTGGCCGGCACGACGGTAGTGCGAAGGATTGCATCCCTGCCGTCACTCATGGGCTTCCCCCCACAGTTACCGCCCCATGGTAAGCCCTGGGGACGGGATTCTCACGCTCGTGCCCGAGTGGCCAGTGGGTCGGCAGAGCGCGTGTACGGCCAGGCAGGGGGCCGCGGGGGGGTGTCTGGTTGCCTGTCATGACTTCTCTCGCAGAGCCGGCGTTGGCGTGCTGCCAGGAAACGGAGTTACGGTCAGACGGCCGGGAGGCTGAGGGGACATCCCGTACATACTGCCGCAAGAGTCCCGTACATACTGCCGCAAACGGGGCAGATGAAACATCCGTCATGCAACCGTTTGCCCGGCGAGTGCAGAGACAGGACGAAGCTTACCGTGCGCCGTCGGATTGTCACTGAAATGCAAGATTTCCCTGAACACGTTCCGTCACGGGTCATCATCCGTTTGCGAAATCTGGCTCACCAGAAGCTCCGGTTATCCCTTGACATACCGACGGGCTTGGTTAACATATCTCTCGGTATCACCCCTGTGACCCCTAGTACCGGTGTAGTCGGGGGGCTACCCGCTGGAAGGGGACACGCCGCCGCGGTACCGCGCCGTCAATCGCGGTGCCGCGGCGCAATTAAGCCTGCTCGACACCGCCTCTTTGGGAGCGTAATGACCCTGCTCGACGTGACGGCCGTCCCCGGTTCCCGTCGCCGTCATTTCATTGGATTGATCCCGTGAGCCACCTCGCGGTGGGACCGCCCGCCGTCCGGATCCGTGACGTCGCCGCCGCCGCAGGCGTCCACCCCTCTACCGTCTCGCGGGCGCTGAACGCCGCGACCCGCAGAATGATCACACCCGCCACCATAATGCGCATTGAGCAGGCGGTTAACACGCTTGGTTACGTGCCCAACCAGGCCGCGGTCACGCTCCGCACGCGCAGCAGCCGCACTGTTGGCCTATTGGCCAGCGGACTGGGCGGCCCGCTGCTGCGCGGGGCGGAAACCGTGCTGCGTAGCGCTGGCTACATGATGATCGCCGTCGCCGCGCCCACCGCCGACTCCACCGAGGCGGCCGTCAGCGGGCTACTTGGCCGGCAGACGGATGGCATTATCGTGGCCACGTCCTGGCCGGAGGGGGACCGGCCGACGTCGCTCATCGGCAGGGTCCCGGCGGTCTCGACCTTCGGACCTGCCCCTTACTCGGTTGCCCCTGACCTCAGAGCCGCGGCCTACCTGGCAGCGGCGCACCTGGCCGAGCTCGGTCACGAGACGGTGGCCTGCGTCAGCGCACCTGGCGCACCGCTCGACTGCGAGCTTCTCGCCGCCGCTGCCCGTACCGCAGGGCTTACCGTCCCTGAGGAACTCGTCGCGATCGCGGATGGCCTCACCGTCAACGGCGGCGAGCGCGTCTGCGGCAGGCTCCTCAGCTCCGGCGTCCCGTTCACAGCGGTTCTCACCGGCAGCGACATTCTCGCCGCCGGGTGCTGCACTGCCCTCAAGGCGGCCGGCCGGCCGTGCCCGGCCGCCGTTTCTGTCACAGGCGTCGGCGACCTGCCGCTGTCTGCCATCCTGCCGGTGCCGCTGACAACCATCAGGCTGCCCTGGTTTGAAGTCGGCGTGAAGGCCGCACAGTTGCTGCTCGCCCGGCTCCGCCACCCGAGCGAGCCCGAAAGAGAGATCCGCCTGCCTGCTGCACTCATTCCGCGAAGTTCGACGGGCCCGTTGTGCGTGCCGTACCCGAGAACTTCGGCGGACTCGTTGAGTGTGCCGTAGCGAGCAGAGGGGGCGGGCCGCGGGCGCGCAAGCGCCCGCGGCACGATCTCGCCAAGGCCAGGCATAGGTGCCAGGTGCCAGGTGGGCCTCGCGTGACTCTGGCCGTCTCCTGCCACACCGGCAACTGATTTGCTTACAACGCCAAGAGTTCATAGAGTGTGGTTACCGACGCGGGGTGGAGCAGTTCGGTAGCTCGCTGGGCTCATAACCCAGAGGTCGTAGGTTCAAATCCTACCCCCGCTACCAAGGTCAAGGCCCGGTTCTCGAACAGAGAGCCGGGCCTTTGACTTGTAGTTGTGCACGGATTTGTGCACGGGAACCTTCGTTCATGCCTCGTCGGCCCGGTCGGGCGCGTCGCCTGGTCGTCGGCCGTAGTGTCTTCGGTCACAAGCAGGCCGCCGATGATGAGGTCAGCGAGCGTGTTCGCAACCTCGCGGTCGGCTTCGAGGTCGGTCTGCACGTCCTGCTTCATCGTGAACGCGACGTCGGCATGCCCGATGCGCTTGGATAGCGACTTCCAGTCGATCTTCGCGTTGCGGCCCGCGGTCGCATAGCTGTGGCGGACGTCGTGCAAGTCGATCTCCGGCAGGTCGGCCGCCTTGGCCAGTCGCTTGAAGCGGCGGGTGATCGTGTCGGGATGCGGAGGCTTGCCGTTCTCCCAGCAGAACAGGACGCCGTCATCTTCGTACTCCGGCCCGAAGTCCTTGCGCTCCTGGTCGAGCATTTCGACGTGGGACTTGAGGACGGCTTGGGTGAACGGGTCCAGCGCCAGGAGGTGCTGCGCGTTCTCCGTCTTGCCGTCCGACTCGATCACCTTGCCGTCGACGACGACGCGTGTCTTCTCGATCTGAAGTGTTCCGGCGTCGAGGTCGAGCAGGTCGACGCGTGCGCCCGCCAGATCCGATGTGTGTTGACGACCGTCTTGGGTTCGAGACCAGGAGGCAGCGCCGCCTTGCGGTCGGCGTTCTTCGCTCCTTGCCGAATTGGCTTGCTCGACTCGACCGGCTGACCAAGGCGGCGCCTGCGGCGCCGCTGCCCCGCTCCCGCGCCGGGCTCGGCCTTGGGAGGCCCGCCCGGCGCAAGCCGGGCCACACCGGCAGTACACACGGATCAAGATGGCGCTCATACGCCACTCAGGCCGGTGCAGCGATTAGCGGTCTACGTATGCCGGAATAGCGCCCGTGCGGTCTCTCGGAACGGCACCACTAGGTACACCGCGAGACCGAAGTAAAGCGCTACCGCCAGTCTCGGCAGGGCGAGCCCGACGAGGATCGCGATCACGTACCCGGTGACGACGGGCAGGAATTTCCGTTGTGTGCTCTGCAGCTCCTCGCCCTCTCCTTTCTGCGAGTAGAGGTGCTCGCGCCGCGCATACGCGTCCAGGGCGGCCCCCAGGACGCGGATTGCCAGGAGCGTGAGCCCGTACAGGGTGACGTACACCCGTTCGAAGCTGGCGTTATGCAGGGCTTCCGCGATGAGCCGGGTCGGGAACGGCAGGAAGACCACCACGAGCAAAACGAGCAAGTTAAGTCGCAGGAAGAGCGAATCAGTCCGCGCGAGGCGATCGGTCAAGGCGGTGTGGGCGAGCCACGCACCGCCGATCGTCAGGAAGCTGATGACGTAGGCCAGGTAGAAGGGCCAGGCATGAAGCACCTGCTGCAGGGCTGTGCCCGGCGGGCGAACCGCGAGGTCCAGGACGAGCAGCGTGATGGCGAAGCCGAACACGCCGTCGCTGAATCCTTCCATCCGGTCCTTGCTGAGAACCCGGCCACCGTGCGGACGGTCTGGGTCAGCTGGCACGGCACTGCCTCCTTCCCGTCAGCGAGCCGGATCGACTCCCTGATTGTCAGTCGTCACAGGTCGGATGGTCTTCACTCCCAGGGGGTGAAGTGCGGCCACGACGCCAGCGCGCATCCTGGCATTGACCGACAAGACAGCGTGGCCCTGGGTTGGCGATATGTGCCTGCCGAGCACGGAGGTCTTTCGCTGCGTGACCGAAACCACCGCATCCTGGAGGACACATGAGACCGGTAAGTGCACCGGACACGCACAGGTGGCTGCTGCTTCCGGCCGCCGTCCTGATCCTGGCCGGGCTGGCCGCCGGATGCAGCAGCAGCAAGCCCGCCTACTGCACCGACGCCGCCAACCTCAAGACCTCCGTCCAGAACCTCGACAATGTCGACGTCGCCAAGAACGGCCTCAGCTCCCTGCAGACCGCGCTGAACAGCGTCAAGACCAACGCAGCATCGTTTTCCGCCAACGCGAAATCCGCGTACCCGTCGCAGACCGCGGCACTGAACACCTCGCTGACCGCCCTGCAGACCGCGATCACCTCCGCGAAGGGACAGTCACGCGTAACCGCGGCCAGAGCGGTCGCGCCAGCGGTCACCCAAGTCAAGAACTCAGCCAACGCGCTGCAAAGCGCCGCATCGGGCAAATGCCAGTGAACATCACCCCTGTGGGCGAAACCGGGAGACCGGCAAGGGATATCAGGAAGGCGACGGCCACCAGGACGACGAGCAGGTCAGCGAGACGCGCCGAGACGCGGGAGACGCCCAAGACGCACGTCGTATGGCTCATAACCCAGAGGTCGCAGGTTCAAATCCTGCCCCCGCTACCAAGGTGAGAGGCCGGATCCGAATGAGGATCCGGCCTCTTGCTTGTTGTCTGCGCCGGATGCCGCTTCTAGTTTTGCGGGAGCTGGTCCACAATCGGACCATGCGCACGCCGGAGAAGGTGCTGTCATTTGCCTGCCTGGCAGTGGGCGGTGCTGCTGCGGGGTATGTCTACTTCGTCCGAGTCCTTCGACCTGCGCCGCCTGCGGTCGCATGCCCTTCGGGGCTGGTTGACGACTGGCGCTGCGCCTCCTACCAGGTCATCGTCTCGAAGCCGTTTTTCCTTCTGGCCGGCGCCTTGATCGGAACCTGGTTCGCCTACGCGCTGGTGAGGCTCTACACGGCTCCAGGACCAAGCTTCACCTGGCGCGAGGGCTTGGTAACTGCGCCGCCGGTGCTGGCCATGACCGCCTGGATCATTGCGTTGCACCCCGGCGTGAGCTGGTTCTGGGCGGACAGTCTCGGGTGGTGGGAGGTGCTTTTCTTCCTCCTAGCGGCCGTCCTGGTTCGGCTTGCGATCGGAGTCGCATCGGTCGCGAAGGTGCGGGGCGGCCTCATCCTGGCCTTTGGCGTGCCGATCATTTTCGCTAGCCTCGGGTACGCCTACATAACGCTCTTCCAGTTGCCCCCGGTCGGGCATTCATGCCCGGCATTCGCACAGGCATCCGACTGCACCTACCACCCGCTCATCGGCGAGAGCAGACCGTGGGTCTTCCTCGGTCTCTTGGCAGGCATATGGCTGGCGTATGCCGTTGCGGTCGGCGTGGCGGGGGCGCCGCGGCGGACCCTGGACTGGATAGAGTGCGCGATCGTGCTGCCCACGATGACGGCTGTGATCTGGTGGGCGCTGGCCGTTGGCCCTGACCAGGCGGGCGGAGGCTACGTAGATCGCTTCGTCCTCGCGGTATGCCTTACCGCAGTCCTCAGGCTCCTCCTCGGTGCGAGGATCGTAAGTAGAGAGGTGTCGGGCATGCTCGCCAAACTCGGCATGGTAAGAAAGACGGCGGCCAGCTGACAGTTCGACCACCGCCTGCGCATCATGGGCGAGTCCTGAGCCGCTTCCTTCCTACACCGCCGAGGACGCGGATTTGCCCGGTTTTGGCGGGCGTGGTGCAGCGCCACCGGGCTACGTCAGTCAGGCCTGGCGCGGCGAGGTCCAGTTCGTTGAACAGGTCACGGATGGCGCTTCCGGCGCGGGGGACCACCGGGCTGGTTGCCCCCAGGTATGCGTCCGTGATCTCGTCGATGATGGTCTTGTCCGCGCCATCGGTGGCCACATGCGAGATGACCAAGTAACTGCCCGGGACCATCTGTCGCTGGAGCGCGGCGACGATCTTCCGGGGTTGTTCGTCCTCGGTGATGAAATGAAGCACCGCCACGCACAGCAACGCGACCGGCTGCGACAGGTCGATCCGGTCGGTTAGTTGCGAATTGGTGAAGACGGCCTCGGGTTGGCGGATATCGCCGTCGATCACCGTCACTCCATCGTCCTGGCCGCACAGCGCCCGGCCGTGAACCGTGACGACTGGGTCGTTGTCGACGTAGACGACCCGCGCGTCTTGCTGGATTCCCTGCGCAACCTCGTGCACGTTCGGCGAGGTGGGCAGCCCGGTTCCCAGGTCTATGAACTGCCGGATGCCCTTGCCGGCCAGGAACTTCACCGCGCGCTCAAGGAACCGTCGGTTCGCTAGGGCGAGCGTCCGGGCCTGCGGGTAGGCGGCGATGACCCGTTCCGCCGCTTCCCTGTCGGCGGGAAAGTGGTCCTTCCCGCCGAGGTAGTAGTCATACATTCGCGCCGGGCTCGGAACCCCGAAATCAGGCATCGTCGGCTGACTCCTGCTCATCCCGGCCCCCATCTCGAATCCGGTGAAGCGGCTGTGCCATGCCATCACCATGTCTCGCGAATCGGTGAACAGCCCGGCCTTGCCGAGCCCGACCCGGAACACGGCTCCTCAATGCGTTAAACCGATTGGAGCGCTAGAGGCGTTACCGAAGCGTGCATGACCGCGTTGATCATCGACCTGACGGTCCGTGGCAGCACATGCCAGTGCACGGGAACCCGGGCCAGGGCCGGCGGCGGAGAAGTAAGGAACAGCTCAGCTGCTCCCCTTGTCCTTACTCTTCCCCTTGCCCTTCCCCTTGGCCTTCGCCTTCCCGTTCCCGTTGCTTTTTGTTTTTCCTTTTGCCTTCCCGTTTCCGTTGTTGCCCTTAGCGTTGCTGCTCGCCGCGCTCGTGGGGGCCGTCGGAGTTTTCGCTCCGCTTGTGGCGGGACCCGCGCTCGGGCCTGAGATCTTCCCGGTGTCTCCGGCGCTTGGCACAAGATGACTGGCGCTCACGCTGAGAGTGGGCGCGCCGCTACCGCTGTGCGACGGGCCCGTCAGGGCGGGCGCGGGCCAGCCAGGCGCGGGCCCGGGCGCGCCGAACGTGCTGTGTGCGAACCGCTGCAGCGGCGCGGGCAGCGCATTCGCGACAGCCGTTCCGCACAGCCCCGCCGCGAGGGCCGTCGTGATCGCGGCGACCAGGATGGGAGTCTTTCTGGCGTGCGGGCGCTTGAGTGTTTGCTTTACGGCCCGGGTACGCAGGGGACTAGTTGCCAGCACGAACGCGTCGATGGCGGCTGCCTCGTCGGACAGCTCACGTTCAGTACCGGGCTGGGCTGCCGCTTTAAGGACCGCCGCCAAGGCGTGCTGGGAGCCGGAGGCATCGGGACACGGGTCGAGGCCTGCCAGCAGTCGCTCGGCGATCGCGTCATCGAGCGATCGTCCGGGAGCGCCAGGCCAGCGCAAGCGAGGGAGGTGCAGCATCTTAGCCAGAAGACTGTTGGACGCTGGCATAACGTTATGGCTTCCTGTCCAGATGCCACGGTCCTGATATGACGCGGCCTGTAGGTTGCGCGTCCCGTCACGGAGGCATCGCCGTCGAGCCGCGCGCTCAGGGAGCGCAGCCCGCGGTGGGTCGCGACGCGGACCGCGCCCGGGCTCTTACCGACGATCCTCGCGACCTTGGCAACGTCAAGCCCGGCCACGACACGCAGAATGACTATCTCGGCCTGCTCACGCGGCAGCGTTGCGATGAATGCGAGTGCTGCCTCGGTTGATATGCCTTCCAGGACCCTGGCGGCAGTGTCGTCGGGCGCGGGCCGGTCCATGCGCTCGGTATCCGCCGTGGACCGTTCCGGATGCCTTGTCTCGTATCGCCGCAGGTCGATCACCCGACGGCGGGCCATGGTGAAGAGCCAACCGCGGAATTCCAGCTCGCCGCCGCGAAACCGGGCGATCCGCCTCGCGACTTCAAGCCACACTTCGCTAGCTAGATCCTCGGCCGCCTCTCCAGCCGACAGTCGCAGGTAACGCAGCAGCATCGGGTGCATGTCCCGCCACAATCTGCCGAAGGCAGCGCCATCCCCAGTGGCCGCACAGCGTAGCACTTCGCGGAATTCCGGACCCACCACGGAATAAACGTAAGTGACGCATGCCTGCCTGTCACCTTTTTCGAGAGGCCTTCTCCGTTGCCCTGATCACATGAACCAGATGCAGGCAAATTTGAAACGTAAAAGTATCATTTCAAACACTGTGGACAACTGATGACTTTCTAATTCTCCGTTCCGGTGTAAGGGCGCCCCGCGGACCAGTATCCAGCTCATCGAGGTTTGCGGATGGACCCGGAGCCGCGGGCGGGTTAGGCTTCGCGTGTCGGCGTGAGAGGGCGCCGCCGGGTTCGCGGGCAGGACCTGAGTCCACCTCTGTTCCGGGTAGTACGTTCCGGCAAGACCGTCTTCTTACCGAGCCCACATGCGAGCCTGGGCCGTGAGGAGACATCATGCCCGAGCTTCCGGACCGCCCTAACCTCGACCAGCTTCGCCGCCAGGCCCGCGAGCTGCTTCGCGGAGCCGCCGACGGCGAGCCATCTGCCCTGATCCGGCTCCGTGCGGTCTCAGCACGGGTATCGCTGTCGGCGGCCCAGTTGGCGCTGGCCCGCGAGTACGGCTTCGCCAGCTGGCCAGCGCTGCACGCCGAGGTGCAGCGCCGCCTGACCGAGCTGCCCGCTCCCGGGGAGGAAGCTGGGCGGGCCGGGACTCGCTGGTCGTTCGGCGGAGCCGCCGCCATCCAGACGGCGGCGGGAACGCTGTATCCGGGCGTGCTCGTCGCGAGCCCGGGCGATGCCGCCTTGGACGCATCGCTGATGGTCAACGGACAGCGCCAGGGCCGGCTCGCCGTACCGCCTCGTGATGGAAGCGCGAGGCAAGCGTGGGCGTTCGCGGAGAGCGACGCCCTCAGTGCGCTCGCCGAGACCGTCATCGGAACCGTAGCGCTCACCGACGACCAGGGAACGACCTACGTCCTGCGGGTCAGGGAGATCTCGGGCAGCCCGGGGGGCCAGGGCAGAGAGGACGAGCCGGTGTCCCTGCGCCTTGCGGTGGAACCGGTTCCCGCTCGGGATCGCGGCTGGCTGGAACTGCGCGGCCAGCACGGATCCGCGGCCCGGCTGGTGCCGTCCGCGCGCCCGGATGCGCGCGTCAGCCGCCTGGCGCCGGTGCCGGAGGGTCCCGCCGCGCGGGAACTGTCGGATCTGGCCCTGTACCTGATCGGCCTCATCGGGATCGACCAGAATGACATGGAGCGGCGCTGCGCTGCCGTGCTCGCCAGGGCGGCGGATGTCGAGCAGTCAGCCGAGGCAGGTACCGCCGGCGACCTCCCCGGCCAGCTGGACCGGCTTTGCGCCTTCCTCACCGGCCGCGGCCCGGCCGACGGGCTTCCCCGCGGATGGTCCGGCATGATCAGCGCCGCGAAGCGCGCTGACGGGGCGCAGCTGCATCTTGACATCTCCGCCGCCTTGCCACCGGTCGACGACATCGTAGTGCGGGCCGACAGTCTTGTCTCCGAGCCGGAATCCTGGAGGGTGTATCTGCGCGCCGAACCCGGCTGGTGGACCTACAGCGCCGACCGGGACCACAAGTGGGCTGCGATGCTGGTCCGCGCCGAAGACGACCTCGGCGGCCTGTACCTGAGCCAGTTCGGCGGCAGCACTGGTGACGGCGACCACGAGGAACTTGTCTTGCGGTTCCTGCCCAGGCTCAACCCGCTCGCCCGCGCCCTGACCCTGACATTCACCCGTGCAGCCCAGCAGGCAACCATCGAACTGCGGCTGCCGTGACGGCGCAAGCCGGTGGTAGGGCTGAATGGCAACTGTCACGGGCGTGTCAGGTCGCGGGATAGGGCGGAGCCACGAAACCGTTCGGGATCACGAATTTGATCTTGTCGTCAGTCGGCGATCAGGTCCTCGTCGGAGACGGCGGCGGACACGTGCAGCTGCACCAGCTTCCACGTGCCGTGCTGCCGGACGGCTACCCCGGTCATGCGCAGCGGGATGGTCTTGGCGGGGAATTCGAGTGTCACCTGATCCGCGAACCAGCCGGTGTCGCCGGAGGCCCAGCCCACCGGGGAACCGGGCTCGAACGGAATCCCGCCGTGCTCGGCGAAGTTCTGGTCGACCCGCCTCCTGGCATACGCATCGCCGGTGAACCACTGGTCCGCGCCGTTGCCGACGACCGTGGTCGCCTCGCTCTCCGCGAAGAGGCCGGCCACGGCGACCGGGTCACCGGCCTTCATGCCGTTCAGCCACGACACGGCAAGCTGCTCAACCTCAGGGGACCGTTCCATGTGCCCAAATCTATTGCCTGCGCTGCGGACCCCGGCTAGCCGAGCCGGTACTCCCAGCCTGGCCGCCAGGCGAAGTCCTGCCCGATGAGGTCTTCGAGCGCCGCGCCGCCGATGAAATGGTCCAGGCCCCAGCGGGTGGCCACGTGCCCGATGACGAGAACACGCTGCCCGTCCCAGCGCAACGGCAGGTCAGCGAGAAAGCGGCCGACGCGCGCAACCGCCTGCCGCCAGCTTTCACCGCCCGGATAGGGCCGGTCCAGGTGCCCGAGCCGCCCCCGGTGCATCTCGTCTGCGGGCATCCCGTTCAGCTGCCCGTAGTCGCATTCGCGCAGCCTCCAGTCATGCAGCACCGGAATGCCTGACCCGTCGAACGCAATGGAGGCCGTCTGGATGGCACGGTCCAGGTCAGAGCTGAACACGGCGGCGATGCCGTCATCGCGGCGACGGCCGCCCATATCCCGCGCCTGCACCCGGCCCTGCCCGGACAGCTCGCCGGGCAGCCACCCGGTGGCGCGGCCAGATTCGTTGTCGACGGTCATGGCATGGGTCTCGAAGACAAGCGCGATTGCCACCAGGCAACCCTACGAACCGGGGGTCGCGGACAGGTCGCGCGCGTACCAGATGCCTTCCTTGCCGCCGATCTCGGCCGGATCTGCCTGGCCGACCGGGACGAACCCGGCCTTGGCCAGCACCCGCTGCGACGCGACGTTGTCATTGCTTGTCGCCGCCTTGAGCGTGCGGATGCCGTGCCGCGACGGCGCGAGCCTGCACAGCTCAAGCACCGCCGAGGTCGCCACGCCGCGCCCCGCGGCCCGCTCCGCTACCCGGTAGCCGAGCTCCGCCGAGCCGTCCTTGATCTGGGCCAGGTTGAACCTGCCGAGCACTGAGCCATCGTCGTCGACGAGCACGTAGCAGGCGCGGACGCCGGCCGCCTGCTCGGCGATCAGTTCGCTGTGCTGCTCGGCGAAATGCTCGAAGAACTCATCACCACGGTCAGAGATGGAGCGCGCGAAGAACGCGCGATTGACTAGCTCGAAGTCCAAGACCGCCGAGGCATGGTCGGCGCGCAGCAGTTCCAAGGTGGGCACTGGTCAACTGTAACGAGGAGCCCTGGCCGGCAAGACTCTTGCCATGACGACGACTCCCATGACGATCATGCGGAACAACGCGGAGATCAGGTTCCGCGTCGCCCGGCATGATCAAGCGGCGGACGTACTTTCCGTGCTCGACGAGGCGGCGGCCTGGCTCCAGACACGTGGCATCGCCCAGTGGCCCGCGCGCTTCGAGCCAGCCTGGGTGGAGGACGCGATCCGCCGCGGCGAGACCTGGCTGGTCGAGACTGACGGCTTGGTCGAGGCGACCGTCACGCTTGACTGGTCCGACCCCGTGTGGGCGGACACCGAAGGCAGCGCGGGGTACGTGCACCGGATGGCCGTGCGACGCCAGGGCGCGGGCCTCGGTCGCGTCATTCTCGACTGGGCGGCGGAGGTCGCGCGGCACCGTGGCTGCGGGGCGCTCCGGCTGGATTGCGTGACGTCCAACGGACGGCTGCGCGCCTATTACGAGGCGGCGGGATTCGAATGGCGGGGCGATGTGACGGTGGGCGGAGCCCCAGGCCAGCGGCTTGACGAGGGGCCGGTGACCCAGATCAGCCGCTACGAAATGCCGCTTCACTCGGCCGGGGTGATGGCCTAGCCAGGCGCGGGGCCGCACACTGCCAGCCATGGAGACCCTGCTGACGTCATGGAACGACGCCGAGGCCCGCGACGCGATCGTTGCCTTCGTCCGTTCGGTGAGCGGCGAAGGCTCCGCTTCCTTCGTAGTACCAGCGGAACGGGTGGCGGTCTTCGACAACGACGGCACCCTGTGGAGCGAGAAACCCATCCCGATTCAGCTCGACTTCACCCTGTTCCGCATGGCGGAGCTTGCGCGTCAGGACCGAGCGCTGCTGGACAGGCAGGCCGCCGCCCCATCCTGGCCTGCGGCAACTCCAACGGCGACCTGCCTATGCTGCGCTTCTCCCGTACCGCGGGCCGCGCCGCGCTTCCGTTGCTCGTCCTGCACGATGACGCCGAGCGCGAGTTCGCCTACACCGCGGGCGCCGAGGAGGCGCTCGCGTGGACGAAGCAGCACGGGACGATCGTGAGCGTCAAGCGAGACTGGTCTGCCGTCTTCCCCAGCTGAGGCCTCGCGCGAAACCGCGACGGGTCATTCGCGCGGTTTGCCGCCTAGCATGACGGTCATGTCCTCCGACGATCTCGCCACTCGCATCCGCGCCGCATCCAGGTCGTGTCCCCGGGCCGTCTCCGGGCCGGTCTTCCGTCCGCCGTCGCAGGCCTTCGCGGACCTCGCGCGCGCGTGCGCCGAGCTCGGCGTCGACGAATGGGATACGTACGGCGAATCCGGTCCGGTCGAACGGCTCGAGTCGGAGCTCACGGAGCTCTTCGGAGTGCAGGCGGCCGCGTTCTTTCCGAGCGGGGTGATGGCGCAGCAGGCGGCGCTCCGGGTGCACACCGACCGAGCCGGGACGCGCAAGGTGGCACTGCCCGACCTGAGCCACCTGCTGGTTCACGAGGAGGACGGCCCTCGCCTGCTGCACGGTCTCGAGATCAGCCTGCTGACCCGCGGCTTCCAGCCCCCGGCCGCGCAGCATGTGGAGGCGATCCCCGGCCGGCTCGGCGCCGTGCTCGTCGAACTGCCGCTGCGTGACGCCGGCTGCCTGCTGCCGAGCTGGGAGGACCTCACCGCGCTTTCCGAGGCTTGCCGTGCGCGCGGCGTCGCGCTGCACTTCGACGGCGCTCGCATCTGGGAGTCGCAACCCTGGTTCGGCCGCCCGCTTTCGGAAATCGCCGCACTCGCCGACTCGCTGTACGTCTCGTTCTACAAGGGGCTCGGCGGCCTGGCCGGCGCGGCGCTGCTCGGCCCCGCCGACTTCATCGCCGAGGCGAGACTGTGGCGGCGCCGCCACGGCGGCACCGTCTACCGTCTCACCGCCGAGGCCGTCTCCGCGCTGGCGGGCCTCCGCGACCAGCTGCCGAACATACCGGCCGCGGTGGCGTGGGCCAGGGCGTTCGCGGCCGAACTCCCGTCATTCATCGCGGTGCAGCCGGGTGTGCCGCACACCAACCAGTTCCACGTGTACGCCGCCGGCTCCGCCGACGCGGTCAACGAGCGCGTCCTGGCGATCATCGAGGAGCGCCGCATCGGCTTCCCCGCCTGGCACCCGGCGCAGGAGCCGGGCCGGATCACGACCGAGTTCGCGGTCACCGGTGCGGCGCTCGCACTCGATCCCGCCGAGATGGCGGCTCTTGTCGCCGCGGTGGCCGCGCCGAGCGCCGCCCCTGCCCGGCACTAGCCCATTGATTAATCTGAACGGGTGCATGGTGCCATGGTCAGGCCCGCACGCGTCGAAGACGCGGGGCAGATAGCGCTGGTCCATGTCCGGTCATGGCAGGGCGCTTATCGCGGCCTGATCCCGCAGGCCTTCCTGGACGGTCTCGATGTCGCTCAGCGGACGCGGACATGGGAGCGCGCGCTGGCGGAGACCGATAACCCAAGGGCCGGCGTGCTTGTCGCCGATGACGGCGGAAGCGTGGTCGGCTTCGTCGGCTACTTCCCGAGCCGCGACCCCGACGCGGACCCGGACCTAATCGGCGAGATCGGCGCGATCTACGTGCTGCCGGGCGCCTGGGGCGGCGGGAGCGGCAGGCGGCTCATGGAGGCGGCGCTCGGCCGTCTCGCCGGCGCGGGCTTCACGCAGGTGACACTCTGGGTGCTCGACTCCAACGACAGGGCACGCCGCTTCTACGAGGCGGGCGGCTGGTCCGCCGACGGGGCGGCGAAGCAGGACGACAGCCGGGGCTTTCCGCTCAGCGAGGTCCGCTACCGCAGGTCCTTGTCCAGTTTGAGCTGAAGCGCGGTGTTCCCTGGCTCGGTGAAGCCAAGCGAGCGGTAGAGCGCGATGCCGTCATCCGTCGCGTTCAGTTTGATCACAAGGGCCGGGGTTTCGTCGCGAAACCAGGTGAGGAGTGCCTCGAGGCACGACCTGGCATAGCCGAGGCGACGGAAGCGGGGGTCGGTGCTCATGTTGAAGACGTGGCCGTGCACGCCGCTTAGGTTGCCTGGCGTGGGAGCGTGGTCATCGCAGACGCCAACCGCGCAGCTGACGACCCCGAAGTCCGGTTCGTCGATGACGAAGGCGGCGAAGTCCTGCCCGTCACGCAGTCGCCGGGCGAACCACTCCTCGGTCACGCCGTGCCAGCGCGGGTCGCTGCCCTCGTGCAGCCGCCCCATGTCGGAAAGCATCTGGGCCCGCAGCCGGGTAAGCGCCTCCGCGTCACCGGCTACCGCCCGGCGCACCGCATGCGTCCGCCGCGTCGTCATTCCGTGCGTTCTCCTCTCTCGGCGCGACCCCACCAGACCTGCGGTGCGCGGCGCCGCAGCGCGTCCGGGTAGTCGGGGGTAGGCAATGTGCCGCACAGCACCCGCTTGACCGACAGTTCCGCGAGAACCAGGTAGGTCGGAATGCCCGCCAAGTGAAACAGCAACGGCTCGATGGCGAACCGCCCCTCACGGGACGCGGCGATCTCCCGGTCTACGACGTCCAGGTCGCGGTAGTGGACGTCGGAGCGGCGCCCGTCGATCTCCAGCCAGGCTCCGCCGTTGAACACGCCCCTGCTCCACCCGCCGACCTCGAAGACCTCGCCGGGCCAGCCGGTGTCCCGCAGCGCCTGCGGGTCGAAGTGCCCCCGGTAGTAGACGGAGAAGTCCCAGTCGCTGTCCGGCCGGTGCGTGCCCTCGGCCCGCGAGCCACCAAGCGTGACGGCCTCCACCGCCGGCAGTTCCCCGAGACGCTCCCCGACGTAAGCGAGGAATGCGTCATCGTCCACACGAGGACGCTAACAGCCGCCCCTGCCAGGGGGCATCAGGTTTTCAGGTGGCGGAGCTGCTGCTGGCGGGCCTGCTGCTGCTGGCGGGCCTGCTGCTGGCGGACCCGCTAGTAGCAGACTCGCCAGTCGGCGGGCGCAGTCCGTAGTCGCTGACCGCGCTTTCAGATGCTCGGCCCCGGGTTCGGGCGGCCCGAGTGTTCAGACTTCGTATTCCGTTGGCGTTGTGGTGTGGGTGCGCCCGGAGGGGAGGGTCCACCGCATGACGCCGGGTTCCGGCTGTTCTACGTGCCAGCCGGGTGCCTGCTTGCACCGGTGGTGCCGCCTGCATTTCGGGGCGAGGTTGCACTGGCAGGTGGGGCCCGATGGATGCGGCGTTGTGTGGTCGACGTCGCAGTGGACGGCCTGGGCTAGGCAGCCGGGTGCGGTGCAGGTCGCGGTGCGGGCGCGGACCAGGTGACGGAGCACGCGGCTTGGCAGGTACTGGCTCTCGGCGCTGGCGTGGTCGCAGCCGCCGTCGGCGATCGGGCGGAAGGTGACGTTGAGGCGGCGGAAGAGTGCGGCCAGCTGGGCGCCGGCCTCTGGCGGGGGATGCGCGGGCAGAGCGGTATGGGCTGCGCTGGCGGACCCGTGCGGCCGGGCGGCCGTCTGTGGTGGCGGATGCGCGTGGCTGGCGGGGTGCGTGCTGTCGGCGGGTAGGTCCGCGATCCAGGGGTGCTGGCCGTGGGCGCAGGCGTGCGCGATGGCGGTGCCCTCAGTGCCGATGATCGTCACGCACCAGCGGGTTCTGGGATGGCGGGCGGCGGCGCGGGTGATGTCGCGTGTCTCGTCGGCGTCGAGCAGCCCCCATGCGTCGGCCTGGGCGGGGGCCGTCGACCAGCCCAGCAGCGTGCCGGCCGGGACGAGAAGGTTGATCAGCGCCGGGACCGGAGCTTGGCCTGGGTCCCGGTCAGCGGCTGGGGCTTGAGTGGGCCCCGGCTGCCGCGGTCCTGTGCTGCCCGCGGCCGGTGAAGGGCTTGCGGGATCGCCTGTGGCCGGATCGCCTGTAGCTGGGTTGCCGGCGGCCGGATCGCCGGATGCCGGGTGGCCCGCGTGAATGAGGTCGAGCGGGTCGCGTCCTTGGGTGAGCTCGGCCAGGACGCGGAGCCTGAGCGTGCCGAGGGTGCCGTCCATTCCGGCGTTGCGCAGCCGCACCGCGATGGCGTCCATGTAGGCCTTAGACGCCATGGCGTCGGCGGTGTCCATCTCGCGGCCGGACAGTGCGGCGTTGCCGGAGAGCTCGCGGCGTACCTCGACTCGCTGGCTGATGCGCCGCTCGCGTTCCTTCCGTGCCCTGACCGCTTCGGGAGCGAGCTTCATTTCCATGGCCGCGGCCTTGCGGGCGAGCTGCTCGATCCGCTTCTCTACGGCGTATGCGGACAGCGCCTCATCGGCCGTCGCCACGTCGGTGTCGCTGAGGCTGCGGACATAGTCGGAGATGACAGCCGCCCGCCGGGCGTCGATCAGGCCCTGCGCCATCCCGGTGAGCGTCGCGGGAAGGCGGGCGGTCAGCTGCTGCGCCGTCTCGATCCTGGCCGCGGCTTCGCAGCCGGTGATGCGCAGTTCCGCGGCGAGTTCCTCGCCGGGGAACTCGCCGGCCCGGCAGTGCAACCGGACGCCGCGTGCCGTGTCCGCGGCGAACTCGGCCTCCCGGCGGCGGGCGAACTCGGCGATCACCAGCGTCTGCTTCCACGCCTCCCGGTTCTGCAGCCGCTGCGATGCGCGGAGCAGGCCTATCAGCTGGTCGTCGTCGAGTCGGCCCAGGTCATCGACCGCCTGCTCGGTAAGCGCGGCGAGCACCGGGCCGGGACGGAGCGTGTCCGCCGCCGTACCCTGCCCGAACTGCTGCCCCAGTGACTGCCCGCCAAGGCCATCAGGTCCGCACATGACGGCAAGGAGTTCCCGGTCGATGCCGGTGGCGTCGCCGAGGCTGATCGTCAGCCCCTGAGCCGACTCCCGCTCCGGCGGAACGGGGTTGCGTCCCGCGTCGATTTCCCGGGCAAGCCACGCGGTCCATGCGTCGAAGTCCGACTCGGGACCTGGATCGGGAAGTTGATCCGGCAGTACGAACTCGCTCACAGGTCGGACCTCCTTCCGAATGTCCGCGGCTCTATCGCTGACTATACGAACATCTTAGCGAGGCCATCCGACATTCCGCCGGAAGCGCGGTGCGAGTTTTCAAGATCTTTTCAAGTTGACCCCAGACTTTGTGGTTGCGCGCCTGAGGGATCTCGCCGCGACACCCGCCGATGTCGGCCAGGGCGACGTCTCGTGGACGGTACTCGCCGACCCGGAAGGCAACGAGTTCTGCCTGCTCGCGCCGGGCTAACCCAAACCCTCGTCACTCGCTCACGGCCGCGACTAACCCGGACTTTGCGACCAGGCCTAGCCCCGGACCGTGCGAACCACCTGGGCGTGCTCGCGCATGGTCTCGGTGCCGTCCTTGCCCGGCTGCCGTCCGAACCCGCAGTACATCGCAACGCCGAAGTCGGGGATGTACCTGGACGCGGTATCTACCCGGCGGCGCAGCCCGGCGACGCCGTCGATCGGCAGCACGACACCGAGGAAGACCCGGGCCTCCTTCGGCTCCAGGTCCGCCAGGGGCCGGAAGAACGAGCGGTCCTCGCTGCGCAGGTACCGCGGTCCCGCCAGGTGCAGCCAGTCGACGGTGCGCCCGGAATTGGCGACGGCGAAGTTCGCCATCCGGACCAGCAGCTCCATGTCCCGCGCCTCGTACATCGGCCACTCGGGGGAACGTCCCGTAGCACAGGTGGTAGCCGACGAGGACCTCGGATGGAATCAGCCCGGTCAGCCGCGTCACAGGCCCGGCAAACCGCTCCCATGCTCCCTCCGGCGTCCAGGCAAGCACCCGCTCAAGATCCTGGGTCTCATAGGCAAGGTCCCACTGGATGGCGAGGTCGGCCGGCGGGATCGCGGCGCAGAGCCGGGGAATCTCACGGCTAACCAGGTCCTCGAAACCGCTCGCGGCGATCGGGTAGTCGTGCGCGAAGTCGGCCTTGAAGGCGTTGAGCGCGCTGGCCGGGAACGGCAGGCAGACCTGGAAGCGGACCCCCTCGGGAATGACGCCCGCCATCCGCAGCTCACAGAACACGGCATAGGACGCGATGGCGTCGTCGATGCGCGGCCAGGAATCCCAGTGCAGCCGTTCGGTTCCCGGCCTGACGCCGAACACCGGAGTCTCGTACGCGTGTCGCGGCAACCCGGTGGGTGACTCGGTCTCCGAGAGGGTCACGATGCCCTCGTTCGGGCGGACGAGTCTTTCCCGTTCGTAACTGACCCAGCCCGCGCGGGGACCCGTCTCACCGTCGGGCAGTGCGAACACCAGGCCACCGAAGAAGCTGGCGGCCGATCGAAGCGCCGACTCCGCGGAGTCGGCGGGCAGGCTGCCGACAAGGAGCAATTCGCTGTTCACGCGCCGCGCGGCACCGGAGGCATCCATGATGCCGAACGTACTACAGGGCCTGGGATGCACGCCTGCGCTTCGCTCCCGTTTCGCCAAGCTTCGGAGACCGAGGAATAAATCCTTTGCGTCATGGCGCTACGCCGATTTAGCATGAATGCATGATGTTCAGGCGAGCGACCGAATGCAGCGGGTGGAATCACCCGCTATCGCAGCCTGCCCTGAGCATCGGGAAGGTTCCCTGATTGGATGAAATAAGCCATCCGGGAACCGCCCTCAGGAAACCCTGACGGGCGGTTTTCATTTTTATGCGGATCAGCCAGCGGTTAGGCGGCCTGGCTCCAGACCGGGCGAAATGCGGGTTCGACTCCTGCGGTCCCTGCGGGCCTCTCGTACAGGCCAGTTTCTTGACATGTCCATAGCGTGAGCATCAGCGGCAGGCGCCATCCTGCCGCAATTCGTGATGGCACGGCGGAAGATAGGCCAGCTACACCCGGGGACAGCCTGTACCGGGCGCCGTGCTACGGGGATGGCAGATATGGCATCGGTCGCGCCTTGCAAGCGCTGACGAGCCGGTTCGATTCCGGCCTTCTCCACCGGGAGCGAGGGAGACGGTAACCCGCCTGGCCTGGGACCAGGATGAACCCGGTTCGACTCCGGGGTTCCCGACCATGTGCCTTTAGCTCAACAGGCAGAGCATCCGGTTGAAGCCCGGAGGATGCAGGTTCGATTCCTGCGGGGTGCACCGTGCCTTACAAGCATTGTGGCGATGCGCCAGTCTTCCAAACTGGTGAGCGGAGTTCAATTCTCCGGTGAGGCTCTCAGGCGCTGCAAGCAGCACGGCTGCGGCTCCGCCTTCGTACGGCGGATGACCCGGGTCGGCACCGGGTGGCGGCTCCATGCGCTCGTGGCGGAATGGTAGACGCGCTAGCCCGAGGTGCTAGTGCTCCGCGAGGGGCGTTCCGGTTCAAGTCCGGGCGAGCGCACAATGCCTTCGTAGCTTCAGCGGCCAGAGCGCGTTCCTGGTACGAACGAGGCCACGGGTTCGAGTCCCGTCGGAGGCTCCATGCGGTTGTGGCTCGGCAGGTCAGAGCGTCGGCTTGCCAAGTCGAAGGTCACCGCTTCGAAGCCGGTCAGCCGCTCCAAGCCGTCCTAGCCCAATTGGCGGAGGCGCAGGTCCCAGGCACCTGGCGATCGGGGTTCGAATCCCCGGGACGGTACTCATGGAAGGTGAACCGGCCAGGCGGCCGGGCTCGCCCGCTAAGCGATGCGCCGGTTGCCCGGTGGCGTTCAAGTCGCCCGCCTTCCTCGGAAGATGAACCAGTCAGGCGGCTGGCCCCGGCCGGAAACCGGGCGGCTGTGAGAGCAGTGGCGTTCGAGTCGCCCGTCTTCCTCCATCCCCTGCCTGTTCACACCCGGCCGGGGAGCCGATTTGGAACGAGAACCTGCTAGGTAGCAGGCACCGCCCCGAAAGCGGCTGGCCGCGCGAGCGGTGGGGGTCAGGACCTCCTCGTTCCTCACGGGAAGGTGCGCCGCCGGCGCGGCAACGAGCCTTGAAAGCCCGTGCGGGTCACACCCGGGAGATCGACACTTCCACCTTCCGCTGGCCGCGACCCAGCCGGTCGACGGGGCCGTCCTGATAAGGCGGTATCGCTCGGTTCAACTCCGAGGCGGCCAACGCAGTCACCCTGGCCGGTAGCTCAACGGTCAGAGCGGCGTCCCTATAAGGCGTGCGCAGCGGGTTCAACTCCCGTCCGGCCCACACGAGAGGAGCAGCATGATGAGCAAACAGGCAGCCGGCAACCGAATACAGTTACCGGCCCCGCAAGCATTCAGGCGATGCAGCCGACTTTTAATCGGCGGACCAGGGTTCGACTCCCTGGCGGGGTACTTCAAGCGCCGCTAGCGCAACGGACAGCGCGCCCAGCTTCTAACTGGGGACAGTCGGGGTTCGACTCCTCGGCGGCGTACGCAAGATCATGCTCCGTTGGAGTAGCGGATATCTCACCTGGCCCTCAACCAGGAGATTGCCGGTTCGACCCCGGCACGGAGCACGCAAAGGCCCCATGGTCCATGGGTTAGGATCGCCGCCCTTCAAGCGGCGGGACGGAGTTCGAATCTCCGTGGGGCCACAGCGGGTTGGAGGAGTTCGGTCACCTTGCGGGCCTCATAAGCCTGAGACACGGGTTCAAATCCCGTACCCGCCACGAAGGCACGCCGCACGCCAGGGCTGGTAATGGACGGCAAAGCGCGGCAACTTCATTCCGGTATCCGTTAATGGCAAACGAGCGGGCCGTTAACCCGCTCCTCTTGGTTCGAATCCAAGTGCCGGAGCGTTCCCGTGGTGTAACGGAAAGCACGAGAGATTACGGATCTCTCGGATAGGGTTCGAGTCCTTCCGGGAATACGCGACGATCAGTAGCTCAGCGGCAGAGCACCGGTCCTACAAACCGCAACGCGGGGGTTCGAGTCCCTCCTGATCGACTGTGACCGATTCCGAAGCGGACGAGGAGCCGGGCCGTGATCCCGGTCAAAGAGGGTTGGAGTCCCTCCGGTCACCCCATGCCAGATGTGAGCGACGGCCGCTCAGCCGCCTGTAAAGCGGCCGCTACGGCATCCCCCGTCCGACTCGGGGATCTGGCTCCCTGCTTCCGGTGGCGGATTCCTCCGCTGGGTTTCCGAAGCCCGGGTGCCTGGTTCGACTCCAGGCGGAAGCACCAGGCGATGCTCATGCTGCGGACATGACGGAGGGGCGGGCCGGTTGCGGGGCGGAATGCCAGCACCGGCCCGCCGCGTTGAAGGCCCACGTGAAGAAGATTGGGTTCCTATCCTTCGGGCACTGGTCGGACGCGCCTGGGTCGCAGGTGCGGTCGGGTGCCGACTCGCTGCTGCAGTCGATCGAGCTCGCCGTCGCGGCGGAAGAGCTTGGCGCGGACGGCGCGTACTTCCGGGTGCACCATTTCGCGCAGCAGCTCGGCTCGCCGTTCCCGCTGCTCGCGGCCGCCGGCGCGCGGACCCGCCGGATCGAGCTCGGCACGGCCGTCATCGACATGCGGTACGAGAACCCGCTTTACATGGCGGAGGACGCCGGCGCCGCGGACCTGATCGCCGGCGGCCGCCTGCAGCTCGGCATCAGCCGCGGCTCACCCGAGCAGGTCATCGACGGCTGGCGGTACTTCGGCTACCGGCCGGAGGATGGCAAGAGCGACGCCGACATGGCGCGCGATCACGCCGCGGTGTTCCTCGAGGTGCTGAGGGGCGAGGGCTTCGCACAGCCGAACCCGCGGCCGATGTTCCATAACCCGCCGGGATTGCTCCGGGTCGAGCCGCACTCGCCAGGACTGCGCGACCGGATCTGGTGGGGCGCGGCCTCGCAGGCCACGGCCAAGTGGGCGGCCGCGCAGGGGATGAACCTGCAGAGCTCGACGCTGATCGCGCACGAGTCCGACAAGCCGTTCCACGTGCAGCAGGCCGAGCAGATCCAGGCCTATCGCGACGCGTGGCGGGAGGCAGGCCACACGCGCGAGCCGCGCGTCTCGGTCAGCCGCTCCATCTTCGCGCTGACCGACCGGCAGGACTGGCAGTACTTCGGCACGCGCAACCAGGACGAGGATCACGTCGGCTTCATCGAGCAGGACCTGCAGGCGATCTTCGGCCGCACCTACGCGGCGGAGCCGGACAAGCTGATCGAGCAGCTCAGGGAGGACGAGGCGATCGCGGCCGCCGACACGCTGCTGCTCACGGTCCCCAACCAGCTCGGCGTCGAGTACAACGCGCACGTCATCGAGTCCATCCTGACCCACGTGGCCCCGGCACTCGGCTGGCGCTGAAAGGCCGAAAACACCAAAAAGACCGCTCATCCCGAACGGGTCCGGGCTACTCCCGCCCAGGCCGATTCATCATTGAAGGCGGGCAGGCAAAGACGGGCATAGTGAACCCAGTCCGCCGCTACGATCCAGTCATGTTCGGGAATGACTGGGAACCGGCGACGGCGCGGATCGTCGCGAAGAAGTTCAAAGAGGGCGGCGAGCGGTCGGGCGTCTGGGAGTACGTCGCCGACATCACGCCTGCGTCTGGTGCGCCGGTGTTCCGCGCGAAGCTGACGCAGCCGCACCTGATGTCGCACGTGGTCTGGCTCGCCGAGGGCGCGGAGGTCAGCGTTCTCGCGGACGTCAAGAATCAGAAGGCCAAGTTCGACCGCTCGGACCCCGCGGTGAATGGCAAGGCGAAGCGGAGCGGCGCCGACCGGTTCGACGAGGCGCTGAAGCAGCCGCCGCTGACGCCGCCTCCCGCAAAATAGGCGCAATCTGCGCGCAATAGGTGTCCTGATGAGCTGAAACACGCCGCGGTCAAAGTCGAGGTTCACAACGTCCCCGTTGGCTTTGCCTCGTCAATTCCGCGCCGGAAAGCACGCCGATGTCGTCGTACGCCACCCCCCTAGAGGGCCCGGCAGTCATAGACAGGAGTGTGTTGTGTCTGAGCTCAAGAAAGTGGCGCACGTTTCGCTGGACCGCCGCGGCTTCCTCAAGGCCGGCGCGTGGAGCATAGGCGGCATCGGTCTCATGTCGCTCCTCGACGCCTGTGGCGCCGGATCATCCTCGCCGGCGACGGCCGGCGGCGGGACCACCGCGGTCCTGAACATGCCGTTCCTCGAGGACATGCAGGTTCCCGATCCCGACATCATGTACGAGGGCGAGGGCGTGCAGGTCATGCACGCCGTTTATGACGGGCTCGCCCAGTACAAGCCGGGCACGAACGAGCCGGTTCCGCTGCTCGCGGAGTCGTGGGAGATCTCCACGGACCAGCTGACCTACACCTTCAAGCTGCGGCCGAACGTCAAGTTCCACGACGGCACGATCGCCGACGCGGCGTCCTGGGTGGCGGGATTCAAGCGCCGCGCCGCGATCAACCAGGGACCCGCCTACATGGTGGCCGGGATCAAGGAGGCGGTCGCCAAGGACCCGACCACGCTGGTCGTGCACCTGAAGACGCCGAACAACGCGTTCCTGCACTACCTGGCGTGCCCGTGGCACCCGTTCGCGGTCAGTCCCACGGCCGTCAGGAAGCACGCGGTGGGCGGTGACCTGGCCCAGAAATGGCTGCAGACCCACGATGCGGGCACGGGCGCCTACACGATCAAGGAGTTCGTCCCTGGCAACTACTACCTGCTCGAGAAGTTTCCCGGCTACTGGGGCGGTGACGTGGCCTACGACCAGATCCGGATCACGATCACCCCGAGCGTCTCCACTCAGGAGCTGCAACTGCAGCAGGGGCAGTTCGACGTGATCACCAAGGGGCTGCCGATACCCGACGTGCTGAAGTACCAGAAGAACCCCGACTACGAGGTGCCGGTCACCCTCGGCGGAACCGGCAACGCCATCTGGATCAACCCGAACAAGCCGATGTTCGCGGACAGGAAGCTCCGCCAGGCGCTGGTCCAGGCGATCGACAGGACTCCCGTCGTGCAGACGTCCTACGGCGGACTTGTGCCGGTGCAGAAGGGCTTCTGGATCGACAAGCTCTTCCCGCCGAACCTCGACCCGATCTCCGACACCTTCGACACCGCGCCGTTGCAGGCCCTCGTGGCGAAACTGCCGGACAAGAACGTGGACCTGGCGTGGGGTGCCGACGGCGGGGCTCCGGTGCAGCAGATGGCCGAGCTGGTGCAGACGCAGCTCGCCGCCGTGGGCCTCAACGTCACGGTCCGCCAGCTCCCCACCGCGCAGGTCTTCGACCTGGCCAACCAGCCCCAGGCCAAGCGCCCCGACCTGTTCATCGACTGGCTTGGCGGCGACGCGCTGCACCTGGACACGGTCCTGCGGATCATGCTGCGTACCGGCGCCAAGCCGCTCAACCTATTCAGCTTCACCTATCCCGAGCTGGACAAGCTCATGGACGAGGCGATCCTCCAGCCGACAACGGACAAGATGAACGCCATGTATGTCGAGGCGACGAAATTCGTGATGGACCAGGCGATCTTCGTCCCGCTCTGTTCGCAGCCCTTCCCGATCATCGCGCGCAACTACCTCACCGGAATCGTGCAGGACTCCGATCTCCCCGAGGTCATCTACGCGGACAAGATCGGCAGGAAGCTGTCTTAGCGCCGCGTCAGTCCACACGCCATCAGCTGAGAGGACCAAGAGTCATGTTCCACCTCGGATGGTTCATGGGAAGCGGCTTCAGCGTGCAGACGTGGGCCGGCGACCCGTGGGCGGGAACGACAGGCCGTGACTGGATGAAGGGCGGCCTGTTCATCGACCTCGCGGCCGCCCTCGAGCGGGCCTGCTTCGACTATCTCCTCGTCGAGGACACCTCGATGATCGAGGACGCTCACGGCGGGTCGATGGAGACCACGCTGAAGTACGGCCTACTCGGTCCGAAGAATGATCCGGTGCCGCTGATTCCGCTGCTCACCCAGCGCACCAAGCACATCGGAATCGCGTGCACGCTGTCCACGAGCTTCTACCACCCGTACATGGCGGCGCGCACGATGGCGACGCTCGATCACCTCACCGATGGCCGGGTCGGCCTTAACGTGGTGACCGGCAGCAGTCGCCGGGCCGCGCAGCAGTACGGCTACGACGACCTCGAGCCGCATGACCAGCGTTACGAGAGGGCGCATGAGTGGATGGAGGCGGTCGGCGCGCTCTGGGAGTCGTGGGAGGACGGTGCGGTCCTCGTCGACACGGAAACCCCGCGGTACGCCGACCACACGAAGGTCCATCCGGTCGACTTCGCCGGGAAGTACTTCAGGACGCGCGGTCCGCTCAACACGATCCCCGGTCCGCAGCGGCGCCCCGTCATCGTCCAGGCGGGCGCGTCCGCGGCCGGGCGCGACCTCGCCGCCAAGTACGCCGAATCGATGCTCGCGCACGGGCACAGCATCGAGGCGATGAAGGCGTTCCGTGCGGACATGCACCGCCGGCTGAAGGAGTACGGGCGAGATCCGGGCCAGCTGAAGATCCTGTTTCTCGTCGAGCCCACCCTCGGCGAGACGGACGAGGTGGCCCGGGCGCGCGCCGAGGCTCAGCAGCGGTGGGCACGGACAGACGAGGCGATCGAGCGCCGGCTGTGGGGGCTGAGCTACACCTCAGGCGGCACCCACGACTTCTCCAGGTATGACCTGGACGGCCCGGTGCCCGACGTCTGGGGCAACGGCGAGACAAGCACATTGCGGAATTTCGTCGAGCGCGGGCAAGGTATGACGCTGCGCGAGGCGCTCGCCACGATCGACACCCATTCCGGGCTGGCGTTCACGGGATCGCCCGACAGCGTGGCGGCCCAGATGGGGGAGGCCATGCAGGAGGTCGGCGGCGACGGGTTCCTGCTTTCCCCGGTTGTCACCAGGAGGAACATCGCCGAGATCGCCGACGGACTCGCGCCGGCGCTGCGCAAGCGCGGCCTGATCAGGGACGGCTACAACCACTCAACCTTCCGCGACAACCTGCTGGAATTCTGATCCGCCCTAGTGAAGCGGCCCCGGAGGGACAGTCCCTCCGGGGCCGCGGCACTTAGGCGGCCATGGGGGTCAAGTCGCGGAAGCGGCTGCGGTGGAAGACCATCGGGGCGACGTCCGGATACATCGCGAGCGCCTCGATGGCGAGCAGCACGATGTCGTGGTCGCCGGCCTCGACGACGTTGTAGACCGAGCAGTCCAGCCACAGCGTGGCACCGTGCACGAACACCGAACCCGAGTCGGCAGAGGTCCAGTCGACCCCGCAGAAGCGGTCGCCGTTCTTCGACGCCAGCGAGCGTGCCACGGTGCCGTGTTCGCTCGCGAGGACGCTGAGGCCGAGCCGGTTGAGCCTGGCGAGCCTCGGCCACGTGCTGGAGGTTTTCGCGACGCAGACCGACACCAGCGCCGGAGCGAGCGAGACGGAGGTGAACGAACTGGCGGCCATGCCCTCGGGCGCGCCGTCGATCATCCCGCAGAACGCCGTCACGCCGCTCGGGAAGCAGCCGAACGCCTGCCGCAGCAGGTCCGTGTCGAACTGGCCGTCGCGTGCCGGAATCAACGTGCCACCGCCGGGACGAACTTCCGCGCGACCTTGAGCCAGGCATCGAGATCTGCCGATGTCTCATAATCGGAATCGAGCAGGTACAGGCCCGGCGCGGGGCAGCTGGCGCCGATCTCGACCAAGACTGGCCGTAGCGTCAGCTCGGGCGCCAGTGCGTGGTTGTACGCTGCGCCGAGCATCAGCGGGAAGGTCGGGATTCCGCCGAGCTCGCCTTGACCGAACTGGTCGAGGAAGAGCTTGAGCAGCCCCGTGTAGGTCGCCTTGAAGGTGGGCGACGCCACCACGAGAGACCCGGCCGACAGGACAGTCGCCTTCGCCTCGGCGACCTTGGGATCGCCCCAGCCGAGCAGGCCGGCGCCGAGTTCGACGACCTCGATGACGGCGCTCGGCTCCTGCCCGGTCAGTCGCCTGGCGACCAGCTCGGCGGCGGCACGGGTGCGGGAATTCGGCTTCGGGTTGCCGACGACGACGACGGTCATAGGTAATCCTCCCGGTGACCTGCGGAAGATTCCGGGGATGATCCGCGGAATCGCTACGCAAGCAGTCAAATCCCGGCGAGTTTCCCGCGGCCCGGCCGGGGAGTAAAGGTTCAATTGCGCCACGTCGTCGCGGTCACGGTCACCTGGTATCCGGCGCAATCGGAGCGGAATCACCGGGATCCGCCGGCGTCACCCGTGTCTCCTAACGTCTCGCACATGACAGCTCGACAGGTGGCGGTGCCGCCGGCGGGCGCCGAGGCCGGCGCCGAAGGCATGATCGTCGCACTGGCACGCGTGCCGGGTTATCCGTATCTGTGCGCCAGTTCCCTGCTGTGGCATACCACGCGGTGGGGAGGGCTGTTCCTGATCACCTACCTCATCACCAGCGTGGCGCACTCGCCGGTTCTTGTTCAGCTGGCCGGGGCCCTGCTCTTCATTCCCATGCTGGTCGGCGGCCTGGCTGCCGGGGCGATCAGCGACCGCTTCGAACGCCGGCGGATGGTTCTCACCGTCCAGGCCGTCCTCGTGCCCATCGAGTTCGCGATGTTCTTCCTCGTCCAGAGCGGACAGGTGCGCGTGTGGATGTGCATGCCGTACATGCTCGCGCTCGGCGTGGGCGGCCTGGTCAACATGACCGCGCAGCGGCCCCTCATCTATGAGATCGCCGGACCGAGGCTGGCGCCCGCGGCGATGGCCATCGAGGCGACGGCGCAGGCGGGCTCCTCGATGATCGGCACGCTCGTCGGCGGCCTGCTCATCTCCCACCTCGGCATGGCCGCCAGCTTCGCCGGCATGGCCGTCCTGCTGTGCGGCTCCATTGTCCTGCTATGGCGAGTGCCATCACCGGCGCGGCAGACCGCACGCGAGGACGCCGCCAGCCACGCGGTGCGGGCCCAGCTGGCGGCCTGCGCCGCCCTGGTGCGCGGCAGCCAGCGCCTGCGGGGCACGCTCACGGTGACCATCGTGATGAACCTGCTGTGTTTCGGCTACCTGCCGCTGGTGCCGCTGGTGGCGGACCGCTTCTCCGTCGGCGCCGCGCTCGCCGGGGTGCTCGCCGCCGCGACCGGGGCGGGACAGATCCTGTCGGGCCTGACGCTGAGTACGCTCCGCCTCTCGCGCCCCGGCGTGGTCTTCGCCGCGGGATCCGGTGTCGCGTTGGCCGGCCTGATCGGCTTCGCCCTCGCACCCACCTTCGCCCTCGCCGTCGTCGCCCTCTTTCTCGGCGGGCTCGGCCAGGGCTGCTTCGCCGCGATGCAGGGGCTCCTGGCCATCGAATCCGCTGGCGACTCCCAGCGCGGCGCGGTGCTCGGCATCCTGAGCACCTGCATCGGCGCCCTGCCCATCGGCATGGTGCTGATGGGGCTGGAAGCCGCGGCCGTCGGCATCAGGCCGGCCCTGGTCTGCTCCGCGCTCGCCGGGATCACCCTGCTCGGCTGCGTCCTCGGTACGCTGCCGCAGCTGCTCGCAGAGGCACGGTCGTGACCCACGACTCACGCCTTCCCGGTTAACACAAATGGCCCGCGGAGCGTATTACGCGCAATGCGAGAGGCATGGTCTTGACCCACGGCCGTCACCCCCGCGCGTTTTGATCGGTCTCACGACCCGCACCGCGACCGAGCAAGGAGAGGTGCAGCCAACCGATGACGACCACTCAGAACAGTCCGGCCGCAGCCGTCCTCGATGGCGAGACGCCTCGCGCGAAGATCAGAGATCTCACCGTTACGTTCAGCCGACGCGGCGCCCCCGTCCACTCCCTCCGCGGCATCGACCTCGACATCTACCCGGGCGAGATCCTCGCCGTGGTAGGCGAATCCGGCTCGGGCAAGAGCGTCATGGGGCTTGCCCTTCTCGGGCTGCTGGCCGGCCATCCGATGCCGAAGATCACCGGCACGGCGGAGGTATGCGGGACCGACATGGTCTCCGCCTCGCCCGCCGCTCGCAACACGGTCCGCAAGGCGCATCTGGGCGCGGTGTTCCAGGATCCGATGACCTCGCTCAACCCCACCATGCGGGTCGGCAGGCAGGTCGCCGAGGCCGCCGGCTCCGAGCAGGAGGCGCTGCGGCTGCTTGAACTCGTCGGCGTCCCCGACCCCGGGCGCCGGATGAAGGCGTTTCCGCACGAGCTCTCCGGCGGCCTGCGGCAGCGCGTCATGATCGCCATGGCCGTGGCCGGCCGCCCCGACCTGGTCATCGCCGACGAGCCGACCACCGCGCTCGACGTCACCGTTCAGGCGCAGGTGCTCGGCCTGATCAGGGACCTGTGCGACGAGCTTGGCACCTCGTTCATCCTGGTGACTCACGACATGGGGGTGGCCTCGCAGATCTCGGACCGCGTCGCCGTCATGTACGGCGGCCGCATCGTCGAGACCGGCAAGATGAGCGAGGTCATCGCCAGCCCCTCGCACCCGTATACGGCGGGGCTGCTCGGCGCGCGCCTCGACCTGAACCTGCCGGCCGGGCGCCGCATCCCAACGCTTCCCGGCGAGCCGCCGGACCCGCGAGCTCAGCCGCCAGGTTGCGCCTTCGTACCGCGGTGCCCCGCGGCGACCGAGGCCTGCACGGAGAATCTCCCTCTCCTGCAGCCGTCTCCCGTCCATGGCGGGCTGTCCGCGTGCCTCGTTCCCGAGGCCGCGGGCACGCTGGGCGGCAGGGCGGAGACTCCGGCCTTCGCGCCCATGATCGAGCTGGACAAGCAGCGCAGAGCGCTGGAGATCGACGGTGTCGACAGGACCTTCGACGTGCGCAGGGGGCCGTTCAAGACGGACAAACTGCACGCGCTGCGCAACATCATCCTCGAGGTTGAGCCGGGCGAGTCCCTGGCGGTCGTTGGCGAGTCGGGCTCAGGGAAGTCGACGCTGCTGCGTGTTGTCGCCGGGCTGATGAAGCCGAGCGGCGGGACGGTGGAGCGGTCCGACTCCCGGCCGCAGATGGTTTTCCAGGATGCGGGCGCATCGCTGACGCCATGGCTGACGGTCGGTGAGATTGTGGGAGAACGCCTGATCAAGACCACCAGCCGCGCGGAGCGGCGTGCCCGGGTGGACGCGGTCCTGCGCCAGGTCGGCCTGCCGCCCGACTTCGCCGGCGTCAAGGCCGGGCTGCTGTCGGGCGGTCAGCGGCAGCGCGTCGCGTTCGCCCGCGCCGTCATCGTGCCGCCCGCCCTGCTGCTTTGCGATGAGCCGACCTCCGCGCTTGACGCCTCGCTGGCGGCTTCCGTGCTCAACCTGCTGCAGGATCTGCGCAGGGAACTCGGCATCGCGGTCATGTTCGTCACTCACGACCTCGCCGCGGCCCGCTTCATCTCCGACCGGGTCGCGGTGATGTACCTCGGCCAGATCGTCGAGGTCGGCCCCACCGAGGAGATCATCAGCTCACCGCGGCATCCGTACACCAAGGCACTGCTCGCGGCGCTGCCCGCGCCTGGCACCGCTCCGGTGCGGCTGCCCGGCGAGCCGGCCAGCCCGCTCGCCGTGCCCGCGGGCTGCTCGTTCCACCCCCGGTGCGCGGAGCGGCTGGACAAGTGCTCCGCGGAAGAGCCGGTGCTCTACGCGATCGACGGCGCCCCCGGCCGTGTCGCGTCCTGTTTCCTCACCCAGTCCGCTTCGGAGCGCGTCGCCGCCCGGTAGGCAGAAAGGCAGTCTCATGACCAAGAAGTTCCATCTGGGCTGGTTCATGAATTTCATCCCGCCGGAGTGGGATAGCGACTACACGTCCCCCGACGTGGCCAGCTGGGCCAACGGCGACTTCTACGTCGACATGGCGCGGTCGATGGAGCGCGCCTGCTTCGACTTCATGATGATCGAGGACACCGTGATGGTGGCCGACGCGTACGGCGGGACCATGGAGGGGTCGCTGAAGAACTCCGTCTTCGCGCCCAAGCACGACCCGCTGCCGCTTGCCATCAAGGTGGCGGCGAACACCAGCAAGATCGGCGTGGTCGCCACCCTGTCGACCAGCTTCTACCCGCCGTACCTGCTGGCCCGGGCGTGCTCGACCGCCGATTCGATAGCGGGCGGCAGGTTCGGGTGGAACATCGTGTCCTCGGCCGAGGATCGCGCGGCGCAGAACTTCGGCCTGGACAGGCTGTACGAGCACGACGAGCGGTACAACATGGCCGACGAGTACTTCGAGCTGGTCAACCAGCTGTGGGACTCGTGGGAACCGGACGCGGTGGTGATGGACAGGGAGACCCACACCTACGCCGACTTCCGTAAGGTCCACACGATCGATTTCGCCGGAAAGTACTTCAAGTCCCGCGGCCCGCTGAACACGATTCCCTCGCCGCAGCACAAGCCGACGATCCTGCAGGCCGGCGCCTCGCCGCGGGGCCGCGCGTTCGCCGCGAAGGCCGCCGACGCGATCGTCGCGGTCGGGACCGGCATCCAGGGCATGAAGGAGTACCGCGACGACATCCGCCGCCGCGCGGCGGAGATGGGGCGCGATCCCGACGACATCAAGCTGATGTTCTGCGTCTCGCCGACCGTCGCCGCCACCGAGCAGGAGGCGAAGGCAGAGGTCGAGCGGATCGCCAACAACGACCTGTACATCCGCAAGCGCCTGGTCGAGATCTCCTCGAACACCGAGATCGACTTCTCCGTGTTCCCGCTCGACGAGCCGCTGCCCGCTGGGCTGACCACCAACGGCGAGCGCGGCTCGCTCGAGTGGTTCATGCGCGGTGACGGGTCAGGAAAGCAGACCCTGCGTCAGCTCGCCCTGCACATGGCCAAGCAGGGGATCGAGATGGTCGGCACGCCTGCCCAGGTAGCGGAGCAGATGGCCCAGGCGATGGAGGAGATCGGCGGCGACGGCTTCCTGATCTTCAAGCCCGGGTGGGACCTGAATCGCAAGTACATCACCGACATCTGCGACGGCCTCGTGCCCGAGCTGCAGCGCCGTGGCCTCGTGCGGAGCGAGTACACCAAGCCCACCCTGCGGCAGACGCTGCGCGAATTCTGAGAGCGAGCGCGTGATGACCAAGTTTCACCTGGGCTGGTTCATGAACTTCATCCCGCCGGAGTGGGACACCGACGACTCCTCACCAGACGTGGCCGCCTGGGCCAACGGCGACTTCTACGTCGACATGGCCCGCTCGATGGAACGAGCCGGCTTTGACCTCATCATGATCGAGGACACCGTGATGGTGGCCGACGCGTACGGCGGCACGATGGAGGGCTCGCTCAAGCACTGCCAGTTCGCGCCCAAGCATGACCCGCTCCCGCTCGCCGTCAAGCTGGCCGCCAAGACGAGCAGGCTCGGGGTGGTGGCGACGCTGTCGACCTCGTTCTATCCGCCGTACCTGCTGGCACGGGCGTGCTCGACGGTCGACTCGATCGCGGGCGGCCGTTTCGGGTGGAACATCGTGTCCTCCGCCGAGGACCGCGCGGCGCAGAACTTCGGCATGGACGCGCTGCCGGCGCATGACGAGCGCTACAACGTGGCCCAGGAGTACTTCGACGTGGTCAACCAGTTGTGGGACTCGTGGGAACGGGACGCGGTGGTGATGGACAGGGAAACGCACACCTACGCGGACTTCGCCAAGGTGCACACCATCGACTTCGAGGGGAAGTACTTCAAGTCCCGCGGCCCGTTGAACACGATTCCCTCCCCGCAGCATCGTCCCGCGTTCCTCCAGGCGGGAGCTTCGCCGAAGGGCCGTCAGTTCGCGGCGGGCGCCGCCGACGCGATCGTGGCCTCCATGAACGGGCTCGCCGCGATGAAGGAGTACCGCGACGACGTCCGTGCCAGGGCCGCAGCCGCGGGCCGCGACCCCGACGACATCAAGCTGCTGTTCACCGCGGGGCCGGTGATCGCGCCGACCAAGGCAGAGGCCGAGGCCAAGCTCGAGCGCATACTCGGCCACCCGTCGTACGTCGAGAAGCAGCTCGTCGGCATCGCATCGAATACCGAGATCGACTTCAGCCGGTTCGACCTGGACGAGCCGCTCCCCAGGGAGCTGACGACCAACGGCGAGCAGAGCTCACTGCAGCGGTTCATGGAGGGCGACGATTCCGGCACGGCCTACACCCTGCGCGAGCTGACCATGCTCCGCGCACGGCGGGGCCTGGACCTGGTCGGGACGCCACAGGAGGTCGCAAGGAAGATGGCCGATGTCATGGAGGAGGTCGGCGGCGACGGTTTCCTGATAACCAAGCCAGGCTGGAACCTAAGCCGCTCGTACATCACCGACATCTGCGACGGCCTCATCCCCGAGCTGCAGCGGCTGGGCGTGGTGCGTACCCAGTACGGCAAATCCACCCTGCGCGAGACCCTGCGCGAGTTCTGACCAGCCGCTACCCGTTGGCCCCGTCGACTGCGAGCTCTAGGAGAAGAAATGGCCGTCGCAGAACCCTACGCCGCAACCAAGCTGGTGCCCGTCAGGACCAGAATCGCGGCGTCGCCGCGGGAGTACCTCCGCGGTTCCACCGCCTCAAGCTGGGCCGCCCTCGGGGCGCTCGCGCTGCTGTTCGTGATCGCGATCTTCGCGAAGGAGATCGCGCCCTTCAACCCGCTCGTGCCCGCGGGACTGCCGCAGACCGGCCCGAACGCCACCAACTGGTTCGGCACCGACACGGTGGGCAGGGACATATTCAGCCGCGTCCTGGCCGGGATGGCGACGAGCTGGTGGGGCGCACTCGGCGTGGTGGCATCCGGAGTCTTCTTCGGCGGTCTCATCGGCCTTGTCGCCGGCGCCGTAGGCGGGTGGCTGGACAACGTCCTCATGCGCGTCACCGATGTGTTCCTCGCGCTGCCCGCCCCGATCCTGGCGATCGCCATCGTCGCTGTGCTCGGCCCGTCGTACCTGCACACCCTGATCGGCGTCGCCATCGTCTGGTGGCCGCTCTACACGCGCATCGTGCGGGCAGAGGTGCGAAGGCTGCGCGCCTCGCCGCATATGGAGGCGGCGAAGCTGGCCGGCGCCGGCTGGCGGCGGCTGCTCAGCAGGCACCTGCTACCCGGAGCCATCCCCGTGACGATCGTGACCGCGAGCCTGGACATCTCGGCACTGGTGCTGATGCTGTCGAGCCTGTCCTTCCTCGGCCTTGGCGCGCCAGAGCCGGCACCCGAGCTTGGCGCCATGGCCGCGCAGGGCATGACCAACATCCTGACGTCCTGGTGGATCCCGGTGTTCCCCGCCGTCGGGGTCGCCGTCATCGCGATCGTCAGCAACTTCGCCGGCGACGCCATCCGCGACCGCATCGCCAGTCGCTAAGTTCCGCCTCCTCCGCAACGAAACGGGTCATGACATGCTCCTCGTCCTCGGCCGCCGCCTCGGTGGTGCGGTTCCTGTGCTGCTCGCCCTCGTCCTGGTCGTCTTCATCCTGCAGAAGATCTCGCCGGTCGATCCGGTCGCCGCCCTGGTGGGGGCAAAGGCATCGCCTGCGGTGTACGCCGCCGCCCGCCACCAGCTCGGCCTCGACAAGCCGGTCCCTGTCCAGTTCTTCGATTACGTCGGGCGCGCCCTGTCCGGGAACCTCGGCGATTCGTCGGTCACGCGCACTCCCGTCGCCCAGGACCTGCGGAACTATCTCCCCGTCACTCTCGAGCTGATCGTCGCCGCGTTCTTCCTCATCGTCGTGATCGGCTTCTTCCTCGGCATCGCGACGGCCCAGGGGTGGCGAGGCTCGGGAGTGCTCAAGTTCATCATGGTGGCCGGCGCCTCGGTGCCGGTCTTCCTCGCCTGCCTGCTCGGGATGCTGGTCTTCTTCCGCTGGCTGAACCTGCTGCCGATCACCGGCCAGACATCGTCGTACAACGCGCCTACCGGCCCGACCGGCTTCCTGGCGATCGACAGCTGGATCGCCGGCCGCCCCGGCCTGTTCGTGGACGACATCCGCCACCTCATCCTGCCGGCCCTCTGCGTCGCGATCACGCCGGCCGTCGCGGTCGGCCGCGTGCTGCGCAGCAGCCTGGAAGGGGTGATGCGGTCGGACTACATGCGTACCGCGAGGGCCAAGGGCCTGAGCGAGCGGACGGTACTGGTCAGGCACGGACTGCGCAACGCGCTCGGCCCGGTCCTGGCACTGATGGGCCTGCAGCTCGCCGGCCTCATCGGCAGCAGCATCGTGGTGGAGATGATCTTCGCTCGCCCCGGCATCGGCCTCTACATCGCCCAGGCGATCACGGCCGGCGATTTCAACACCATCGCAGGCGTCACGCTGGTCGTCGGGCTCCTGTACGTCGTGGCGAACGTGGTGGTCGACATGCTGCAGGCGATCGCCGACCCGCGGGTGGCGATGTAGGGAGAAGTTGACGCCCCCGGACATTGAGTCCGGGGGCGCCGTCATTCACGATGCGCGGAACGCGTCCGCCTGGAAGGCCACCCGGTCGCTGCGCAACCGGAACTGGCTGATGGCCCTGGGGCGGCCCTGCTCGTCCTCGAGCACGTCCTCGAGGAAGATCATCGGAGCGCCGAGTTCCACGCCGATCAGTTCCGCCGACTGGGCGTCGGCGGCCGTGGCCCCGATCGTGGTGCGGCTGCTGGTGATCCTGGCGCCGAGGTACTTCTCGACGAAGAGGATCGCGTCAGGCTCGTCGACGGCGACGTCCCGTGATTCCTGCCGGGTCAAGGCGATGTAGCTGACCGTGATGCCCATGGGCACCTCGCAATGCGTGAGCAGGCCCTCGATCATCAGCACGGTGAAGTCCGTTGGCAGCGCTAGCCGCTCGCGGACCATCCGGGGACAGCCCACGGTCTGGATTTCCAGGGCACGCAGTTCGGTATGAATCGTGCTCCCGCTAGCCAGCTCCCTGACGGGAGAGAGCGAATTGACCCCGAGCAGCAACTGCTCGGCGGACTGCGTGCCGCGTTTGGGGCTCCTAGTGACCAAGCCGTCCTTGGCCATTTGCTGGAGGACGGCCCGTACCGTGTTCCGGCTGGCGGAGAGCGCGTCCATGAGCTCTCCCTCCACCAGGTAGACCGTGCCCTCCGCGCTCTGCAGTGTCGAGCGGAGCAGGTCATAGGTCCGGCGTAGCGAATTGTTCAGGCGCTCCGGCTTACGCCGGTTCCGCTGGAAGAGGGTCTCGGGGCGTGCGGGTCTGGCGGGACGTCCCATTGCCACCTCCTAGGCGACGGGTTTCTGCGATGGAAACAGATCCCTGTTTCTGCTGGTTGCCTCACATGCAACGGGCGGTTTACAGCCGGGATCGCGCGGGGCTCAGAACGCGTGCAGGTTCTCCCGCAGCAGCTCATGGTCGTAGGACGTGCGCGTCGCGCCCAGCTTCTGCAGCGCGGGGATGAGACCGTCGGCGATCTCGGTGACGTAGCGCCGGCTGAGCCGCATCACGGGGCTGGTGATGAGGAACCCATCCCCGCCGACCTCGTTCATGACCGCCACCATTCGCTCGGCCACCTGATCCGGGGTGCCGGTGAACTGGATGGCGCCGCCAAGCCCGTTGCCGGTGACAAGCTCGCGCAGGGTCTTGTCGCGGCCGCGGGAGAGGAAGCTTTCCAGGGCGCCGCGCTCGCCATTGGTTGTCACGCCATCCGGCACGGGCTTGTCGAGGTCGAACCGCGAAAAGTCCACCTCGGTGATGGAGGAGATCTCCGCGAGCTGGTATTCGATGTAGAGCGGGTCGTTGTGCCAGCGTTCGCGCTTGGCGTGCGCCTCTTCCTCGGTGTCGGCGACGATCGGGGAGACGATGTAGAGCACCTGGCAGTCGTCTGGATTACGTCCCTTGCCTTCCATCCGGGCGCGGATGTCCTGGCGGTAGGCCTTCATCGCCTCGATCCCGTTGGCGGGGGCGACGATGGTGTCGGCGTACTGGCTTGCCAGCTCCCTGCCGGGCACCGACGCGCCGGCCTGGGCGATGGTGGGCCAGCCCTGCGGGCTGCGCGCCGTGTTGAGCGGCCCGCGCGACTTGAAGTACTTGCCCTCGAAGTCGATGGTGTGCACCTTGGTGTAATCCGCGTAGGTGCCGGTGGCCTTGTCGCGGACGATCGCGCCGGGTTCCCAGGAGTCCCAGAGCTTCGTGACGACTTCGAGGAACTCCTCGGCGCGTGCGTACCGCTCGTCATGCTCGAAGAGCTTGTCCAGGCCGAAGTTCTGCGCTGCGCGGTCCTCGGCCGAGGTGACGACGTTCCACCCGAAGCGGCCCCTGGCCATGTGATCGATGGTCGAGCAGAGACGCGCTAGCAGGAAGGGCGGGTAGAACGACGTCGACATGGTGGGGACGACACCGATCCTGGTCGTGGCCATCAGCATGGCGACGGCGAGCGGTACGGGGTCGTGCTTCGGGTTCACGCCGTGCTTGAGGTCGTACTGCATGGTGCCGCCGAAGGCGGTTGAGACCATGAGCTTGTCCTCGAGCAGTATGTAGTCGAAGCAGGCTCGCTCGAGGGTCTTCGCCATCTCGACGTAGAAGTCACCAGTGAAGTCCTTGGCGCCGTCGCCCCAGGTGCCGTTCCACTCGTCGGCGACGAAATTCAGGAACCATCCAAGATGGAACTTGGTGACCACGATCGTTCTCCCTCGCGCTGCGGGTGCCTTTCGACGGCCGGCGGTATGCCTGGCCATAACCCGAGTTCAGCAGGGGTAGTTTGCGGCGAAAGATCATCGCCGTACCCGCGGGATTGCGCCGCAGCACATCAACCGGAAACAACCCGCGCCGGGGCGGCTGGCTGGGCCAGGTTCCTGACGAGGCAGGCGCCGCCTGCCAGCACGGCGGTCACCACCCAGAACAGCGGCGCAGGCCCGGCGGCGGTACCCAGGATCGCGCAGCCGACCGAGCCGGCCAGCATGCCCACGCCCGCCGAGATCCGGAACCGCGCGAGTCCGGCAGCGGAGTCGCCGGCGAGCCCCACCGCCACGAGCGGCAGTCCGATTGTCATGCCGGCGAGCGCCACGCCGAAGACGGCGGACACTCCGAGGTAGGCCGCCTGGCCGGGAATCAGCGCGAGGGCGGCGCTGCACGCGCAGCCGAGAACCGACGCCGCAAGCAGGACGCGGGCGAGCCCCAGCCACCTGAGCACCGCGCCCGCCCGGGTGAGGACGACAATCTCCGCCACCGACATGAGCGCGATCGCGATCCCGATGGTCAGCGTGGGGAAGCCGCGCGCGGCACCGGCCAGCGGCAGCGCGGTGAACAGGACTCCGCCGCGGAGGAAGTCTCCGATCATCGCGATCGCCAGCCCGGCCAGGTCGGCCCTGCCCCGTCCGAACCTGGGCAGCGACAGGCGGGGAGGCCCGCCGCCCAGCGGGCCCTCACCGAGTGGACAGGCGAGCCGCGGCAGGAAGCGGAGCACCGCGGCCGCGAGAATGAGCGCGAGGGCACCGGTGCCGACGAAGGCACCCCGGTCTCCTGCCGTCCCCCGGATGACGGCGGCGGCGATCAGGCCGGCCGGCGACCCGGCGGCGCCGCCGAGCAGGAAGCCGGCGTTGAAGCGCGCCAGCGCCCGTGCCGAGTCCACCGGGGCGACGCGGACCGCCGCCTGCAGGGCGCCGCCGAGCATCATCCCGGCCCCGAAGCCCTGGAGCAGCCGCACCGCCAGCATGAGCGGGAAGGTCCACGCCACCGCCATGCCGATGCAAGCGGTCCCGAACATGATGAGCCCGATGGTCACGCTTGAGCGCGCGTTCATCAGCGGGACGAGTCGCGTGCCGAAGACGTCGACCGTGATCACGCCGAGGCTGGAGAACAACATGAAGCCGCCGGCCATCGCCGGGGTGTAGCCGATCGACACCGCGAACAGCACCTCGAGCGGGGCGGTGAGGCTCATCGCGAAGCCCGCCCCGCACATCAGGATCAGGAACCGCGACGCGGCGCGATCGGGCCCGGTGCTGCACGCCTCGTAGCGGTCCTGATGTGCCATGGACGAAGCACACAGGACCGGAGTCACGTCGCGGAGTCCGGCCGGTTCCCGTGGAATTGCGCCGCACGGCAGCCCGCGGGGGCGGCGCGATCTGCCGCTGATGGCGCAATCGGCCGCTGACCGGTGCGACGCCGGGCGGAAATGTCCGCGCCATGGACTGAAGCGGTGAGCGCTGACCCCTTCCACCTCGCGTGGTTCCTCAACGGCTTCAAGGTCCAGACATGGGACTCCCCGTTCGCCGGACCAGGCGGACGGCACCTCAATTCGCCCGACCTCTACATCGACCTGGCCCGGTCTCTCGAGCGTGCTGGTTTCGACTACATCCTTCTCGAAGACTCCTCGTTCGTCCCCGACGGATACCAGGGGTCGATGGAGGCGTACCTGAAGAACGCATGGATGGTGCCGAAGGGCGACCCGTCGGTGCTCGCTTCCCTGCTGACTCAGTTCACGATCCGCCTCGGCGTGATACCGACGCTGTCCACCAGCGAGTACCAGCCGTACATGCTGGCCAGGCTGGTCGCCACGCTGGATCAGGTATCGCAGGGGCGCAGTGGCTGGAACATGGTGACGGGCAGTTCGGACCTGGCCGCGCGAAACTACGGGCGCGACGGGCTTCCACCGCACGCCGAACGGTACGAGCGCGCCGATGAGTTCGCCAGCGCCGTGTTCCAGCTCTGGGACTCATGGGCACCGGACGCGGTCGTCGAGGACCGTGCGGCAGGCGTGTACGTCGACCACGCTAAGGTGCGCACGGTCGATTTCGAGGGGAAGTTCTTCAAGACTCGCGGGCCGCTCAACGTGCCGCGTTCGCCGCAGGACCGCCCGGTGACCGTTCAGGCCGGCGGGTCGCCCGCCGGCCGCAACTTCGCGGGCAAGTGGGCCGACACGATCATCGGCTACGTGAAGACTCCGGAGGAGATGAGGGAGTACCGCGAGTACGTGCGGGACAGGGCCGTCGCGCATGGCCGTCGCGCGCAGGACGTGAAGGTCTTGTTCCTCATCGACGTCACGGTCGCCGAGACCGATGAGGACGCCAAGCGGGCGGACGAGGCCGCCCGTTCCGCCGCACTCGCCGACCCGGCCGAGGAACTCGCGATGATGGGGTTCACCACCAACCTCGACTTCTCCCGGCTCGATCTCGACCGCCCGGTCAACGAGCAGTCCGCGCACCTGGTGACCAACGGCCACAAGAGCGTGCTCGACCAGTTCGTGGCGCGCGCGGGCGACCGGACGCTGCGCGAGGTGCTCACCGAGCCCGCCACCCCCGTGCTCGTCGGGTCTCCCGACACCGTCGCCGCCCAGATGGACGAGTACATGCAGCATGTCGAGGGTGACGGCTTTCTGTTCACCCAGAACAATCTCACCCGCCGGTCCTTCGCCACCATCACCGACGGCCTGGTGCCCGCGCTGCAGCGGCGTGGTCTCGTGCGGCGCGAGTACAGCCATCCGACATTCCGCGAGAACCTGTTCGAATTCTGAACAGCGCGCGGGCGGCAGGTCCGGGCTCAGCCCAGCGCGATGAGGTCGGCCACCGAGGGAAAACGCCACCTGAGGTAGCCGAGCGGGATGCCGGTGCGCTCGGACACCAGCGGGTGCGAGACCCGGTGCGGCTCGGTGTCCCTGACCACCTGTGCGATCGCGGCCATCCGCTGGGCGTCACGCACGTCGGCCCGGGCGGCCCGGTCGATGCCGCGGGCACGGCCGACCCGGTGCTTGCGCCCAGCGGTCATGCCCGGTACGGGAGTGAGCAGATGCTCAAGGCGGTTGCTCATCGCCCAGGCTCTCGTCGCCGCCACGTCCAGGCGCAACTGGCGCACCAGCGTCGGGGTGTCGGTGAAGCGGTGCTGCGGGCGCAGGCGTACCCGCAGCTCGACCCGGACCCGCCGGCCGTACAGATCGCCGTGGAAGTCAAGGAGGTGCGCTTCGAGCAGCCGGACCCCGTCACGACCGTAATAGGTCGGCCGGCGGCCAACCGACACGGCGGCGACGTAGGTGAGACCGCTGCGGGCCGGGTCGATCTGGAAAGTCGCGGCGTACACGCCATCGAGGGGCACGGCTGATACGTCGTGGAGATTGGCGGTCGGGAAGCCGAGCTGCCGGCCGCGCTCATCCCCGTGCTCGACGAACCCCTCGATGACCACCGCATCGGCCGGGCCGCCCGCGGGGGGGTCCAGCTCGGCCGGTAGCTGCGCGCTCATGGCGGTTGCCCTCCTGCTTGCCCGACGTGCTGACTGACCTGCAGCCCATGGTGAGCAGCCGTGGTTGCCGTCCCGTCACGAAGCATTTGCGCACCCATTGCGCCGAGCGGACCGCCTACGGTTCGCCTGGAACGGGCAGGTCAGGCACGGGCAGGTCGGGAGCAGGGGCCGCTGCATGACTGGCCGGCTTGCCTCCGGGAGCCGCCCGCAGCAGCGGTTCCACGAGCGGTTGGCACGCAAGCCGGACAAGCCGCAAATAGTAGATGTTGCGTGATTACGAGGGAATTAGCGGCAGAAGCCCGTTAGTCGAGTTCGCCGTAGCGTCGTGCGTCGCGCCGGTCCCTGTGCAGCTCTCGGTGGTCGTGGTGAAGGTCCCGCCTGGCATCGAGGCGCTCTCGCCGGGCCTCGTGGCGCAGCTGGCGCGCCTGCCGCGCGGCCTCGACGGTTGGCTTGCGCTTGACGTCCACGCCGCCGAGGAGGGCCACCCCGTTGATGGTGATCACCGGGCCATCGGGGGTGCCCGGCCCGGCGTCCGAGTGCTCGAAGGCGCCCAGGATTCCCGCGCCGGTGACCCGGACGGTTGCGTCCTCGGGAACGACAATCTCGACGCCGCCCAGGATCGCCACCACGTGGATGGTCACCTCGCGCTCGGCGAACCTGGCGTCCCGCATGTCGATCTCGCCGCCGCCTAGCAGGACGAATGCGGTGAAGTTCTTGGGTACGGTCCACTCGCCCTTGCGTGAGAAGCCGCCAAGGATGGCGAACGCGCCGCTCGAGCTGCCCTCGCCGCCGAAGCGGGCCGGGTCTGCCATGGCGGCCGGCGCGGGAACCGGCGCCTGGGCGTCGCGGTGGGCGGGCAGGTCATGGGTGATCGGCTCAAGCTCGGCGTAGGTCTTCGCCGCGAACACCGCGTCGAGGCGCTCGTCGAGCTCGTCCATGGTCAGCCGTCCGTCACCGGCTGCCTCGCGAAGCACGTTCGCGACGCGCTCCCGGTCGGCGTCTGAGGCGCGGAGGTTGCGTGGATCTGGGACGGCGGGCGAGCTACTCATATCAGCCAAGCCTAGGCGTACATCAGTGCGCAGGTACAGTGGCCCGCCTGTGCGTTACGGGAACCTTGTGCGCAAAGCGGTCGGCGGAACGGAATGGGCACAACCCGTTCGGGATGATGATCTCACTCGGCGGGGCGGACGGGCAGCTGCGCCTCGGCCTCGGCCAGCACCTTCGTGATCTCCCGCCCGAAGCGGACGTCGCACGGGTGCGCCGGGCGGTCGACGGCCGCTTCCGCGATCAGCTCGGCGGCGGCGACGCGCAATGCGGCGACCGGGTCGACGAGTTCGACGGGCATGACAGACCGGCCGGCCTCGCCCCAGACGAATACCGTGACGCCGGTCGCGGCCTCCGGTGCGGACTGCGTCGTGGTCACCGTGGAGGTCACGCCGTTCTGGTGGCGCAGCACCAGGTGCACCACATCCGCCTTGCCCTGGACGGCGGTCACCTCGATGACCGGGCCGAGACAGGCCCAGAGCATGCCGACCAGGTGCGGGCCGAGATCCCAGAGCGCGCCCTTCTCCTGCCGCCAAGGCGTGTTGAACGGGTTACCCGGCTGGTTGGAGGTGCCCAGCCAGATCGCCGCGCCGCCCGACCAGCCCTGTCCCGACCAGCCGCCGCGGGCCTGCTCGTCGGTCAGCCAGGCGCGGATCTCGTTGTTGAACCGCCAGGTGAAGAACACGACAGAGGCGACCCCCGCCTCCTCGACGGCGGCGGCGAGCTTGTCCGCGTCGTCGGCCGACAGCGCGATCGGCTTCTCGAGCAGCAGGTGCTTGCCCGCCTGGGCGGCGCGGACCGCCAGCGGCGCCTGGGTGTGCGGCGGCACGGCGAACGCGACCGCGTCGACGCTGCCGAGAAACGCGTCGAAGTCCGCGTGCGCGGTCGCGCCGTGGCTTTCCGCGAGCGCCGCCGCGGCGGCTGGGTCGCGTCCCCAGACCGCGGTGAGCTGCGCGCCCGGAGTGCTCGCAAGGGCGGGAGCGTGCGTGATCTGTGCCCAGTAACCGGTACCAACGAGGCCGAAACGCATGGCTTAGATCCTATGCCGGCGACCTTGGCCGCCCGGTCCGCGTTAAGGTTCTGAGCCGTGCGTGTTGTTCTCGCTTCCGCGTCCTCCGCCAGGCTCGCCGTGCTGCGCGCGGCCGGCATCGATCCCGAGGTCATCGTCAGCGGTGTCGACGAGGACGCCTACACGGCGCCCGGCACCGGAGAACTGGCACAGCTACTCGCAGCGGCCAAGGCGGCCGCGGTCGCCGCGGGCCTGGACGAGGGGCTCGTCATCGGCTGCGACTCGATGCTCGACCTGGACGGGCGGGCGTACGGGAAGCCGGACTCGCCGGCCGAGGCGATCGGCCGCTGGCACGCGATGGCGGGCAAGACCGGCACGTTGTTCACCGGCCACTGCGTGGTTGACGCGGCAAGCGGTAAGCAGGTCACCGCCGTGGCCGCGACCACGGTGCGATTCGGCACGCCGACGGACGACGAGATCGCAGCGTATGTCGCCACCGGCGAGCCGCTGAACATGGCCGGCGCGTTCACCATCGAGGGGCTCGGCGGCTGGTTCGTCGACTCGATCGACGGCGATCACAACAACGTGATCGGCATCTCCGTCCCGCTGCTGCGCCGCCTGTTCCTTGACCTGGGCGTCACGATCCCTGACCTGTGGCGCCAGTACGGGCGCTAGTGTCGCGGTAGTGTCGCGCTAGTAGAGCATGCCTGAGTAGTTCGGCTTGGCGTAGTACGCCTCTAGCTCCTCAAGCGTCTCCGCCGGGTTCTGCACGGCCTTGCACAGCGCGGCCACCGACGGCATGTCCTCGATGGACGGCCATGACTCCGGCTCCCACAGCCCGGACCGCATGAACGCCTTCGGGCAGTGCGAGAAGACCGTCTCGATCTCGATCACGACGGCGAGGATCGGCCGCTTGCCGCGCACTGCAAGCTCGTCGAACCAGGGTGCGTCGCGCACCAGTCGCGCCCGGCCGTTGATGCGCAGCGTGTCGTTGCGTCCGGGGATCAGCGCGAGGAGCCCGACGTGCGGGTTGGACAGGATGTTCAGGTAGCCGTCGGCCCTCTTGTTGCCGGGCCGTTCGGCGATCACCACGGTGTTCGGGTCGAGCACGTGGATCAGGTGTCCGGCCGGGTCGCCCTTCGGTGACGCGTCGCAGTTGCCGTCCGCGTCCGAGGTCGCGAGCACGCAGAACGGCGAGGCGTGCAGCCACTCGATCTGCAGCGGGTGCAGCGCCGGCCGCTCTTTGGTGACGGCGCGTCCGCTCGGGTAACCGCCGAGCGCCTCGCGAAGTTCCTCGGGGGTCGTGATCTCGGAAACGGTCTCGGTCACTTCCTGCTGTGTCATGCCAACCTCGTGAAAGTCTGCAGTGACGTCTGCTCGGACAGCAGCGCCGACGGCCCGATGATCCTCCGGTCCGGCTTGCCAACGACCTCGGCGTCCTTGCCGTCGTACTCGAACTGCTCGAGTACGTGCCTGATTGCCTCGAGCCTGGCGCGCTTCTTGTCGTTGGACTTCACCACCGTCCACGGCGCGTCAGCCGTGTCGGTATAGAAGAACATCGCTTCCTTAGCCTCGGTGTAATCATCCCATTTGTCCAGCGACTGGATGTCCATCGGGGATAGCTTCCACTGCCGCACCGGGTCGACCTGCCGGATCACGAACCGGGTCCGCTGCTCCGAGCGGGTGACCGAGAACCAGAACTTGGTCAGGTTCAGCCCGGAGTGCACCAGCATCCGCTCGAACTCGGGCGCCTCCCGCATGAACTCCACGTACTCCTCGGGCGAGCAGAAGCCCATCACCCGCTCGACTCCGGCCCGGTTGTACCAGGACCGGTCGAACATGACGATCTCGCCGGCCGACGGCAGGTGCGTCACGTAGCGCTGGAAGTACCACTGGGTCCGTTCGGTTTCCGTCGGCTTGACCAGCGCGACGGTGCGCGCGCCGCGCGGGTTGAGATGCTCGGTGAACCGCTTGATCGTGCCGCCCTTGCCCGCCGCGTCGCGTCCCTCGAAGACGATGACGATCCGCTGCCCGGTGTCCTTCACCCAGTTCTGGAACTTGACGAGCTCGATCTGCAGCAGCCGCTTGTGGTGGTCGTAGTAGTCCCGGGTCATCCGCTCGTCGTACGGGTATTCCTCCCGCCACGTGTCGACAGGCGTCCCGTCCGGCCAGAGCAGCACGGGATCGTCGTCATCGTCATCCACAACCCGGAGCCCGGCGAGAACGGCAAGGTCCGCGGGGTCTTCTGACCCCGGCGATGGCAGCGCGTTGAACACGCTACAAATACAGCACATGATCTCGGCTGGGTCACGGCCGGGGCCGCGTGTTCACCGGCGTGTCTTCTCGTCTGCGGGGTTACCGGTCAGGTCTCCTGCTCGCCGTGCACGACCTGTCCGCTCGCCACCGTCAGCACGACCGACGAATTGCCGATCGCGCTGGCGGGGACGGCGAAGATGTCCTGGTCGAGAACCGCGACGTCGGCGACCTTGCCGGGCTTCAGGGTGCCCGCCATGTCCTCCTCGTGGTTCAGGTAGGCGACGCCTCTGGTGAAGGCGTCGACCGCCGCCTGCACGCTGATCGCCTCGGCGGGCAGCAGCGGGATGGTCGTCTCCACGGAGCCAGGATCGCCAAGCCGGGTCGAGAGCGTCCTGTTGACCGCCACGTGCAGCTCCTGCAGCGGGTCGGCGCTTGACACCGGCCAGTCGCTGCCGAACGCGACGCGCGCGCCCAGCCGGAGCAGCGAGCCGATCCGGTACTGCCAGTCCGCCCGCTCCTTGCCCACGAACGGGACCGTGAGCTGGTCGTTCTGCTCGTCCTTGCAGGCCCAGAGCGGCTGGAAATTGGCGGTGACGCCGAGTGGGGCGAACCGCCCGAGGTCGGCGGGATCCACGAACTGAAGGTGCGCGATGTGATGGCGGCCGGCCGTCCGCAGCGGGGCGGGCAGGGTGGCGAGCGCGTCAAGCGCCGCGGTGACGGCGCGGTCGCCGATCGCGTGGAAGTGCATCTGGAAGCCGAGGTCGGCGAGCCGGCCGACGATTTCCGCCAGCTCGTCCGGCTCGATGAACAGCGACCCGGCGTGCGCCGTGGCGTGCCCGTGGCCGTCCAGGTATGGTGCGCGCATCGCGGCGGTGAACGTCTCGCAGACGCCGTCGAGCATCAGCTTCACCGAGGTGGCGCGGAAGTAGCCGCCGCCGTCCGCCTCCTCCCTACGGGCGAGCAGGGTGTCGAGCTGGTGCAGGCCGCGGGACCGGTCCCACCACTGCGCCCCGGTGACGCGGCAGGTCAGCAGCCGGTCCGCGGCGGCGCGCCGGTAGGCGGCGAACGCGTCGGGCATGCCGATCTCGCCCGCCTCGCCGACGCACGCGTCCTGGATGCTGGTGATGCCGATCGAGTGCAGGTAGCGCTGGGCGGCGAGCAGCCCGGCGATCAGCTCGGCCTGGGTTGGCGGCGGCACGTAGTCGGCCACGAGCCGCATCGCGCCGTCGTGCAGCGCGCCCGTCGGGTTGCCCGCGTGATCGCGCTCGATCCGCCCGTCACCCGGATCCGGGGTGTCCCTGGTGACGTCGGCGATGGCCAGCGCCATGGTGTTCACCCAGGCGCTGTGGTGGTCGCGGTTGGGCAGGAACGCGGGCCGCCCGCCCGTGACCGCGTCCAGGTCCGCGGCCAGCGGCGTTCCGCCGGGGAAGGCGGGCATCGACCAGCCGCCGCCGAGCACCCAGGCGCCTGGCGGCAGCGTCTCGCTGTAGGCGGCGATCGCCGCCAGGTAGTCCTGCCTGCTCCGCATCTCGGTGAGATTGCAGCGCAGCGACTCGAGGCCGCCCTGTACGGGGTGAATGTGCCCGTCGCCGAAGGCGGGGATGGCGAGCCTGCCGCGCAGGTCGATCACCCGGGTGAACGGCCCGATGAGCTCGCGGATGTCGTCGTCGCTGCCGAGGCGGCCGATCACGCCGCCGCTGACCGCGGCAGCACGCACGAATCCGGACGGGTGCGCCGGCGTCCGGATCTTCCCGTTGACGAGGACAAGCTCCGCGTCCTTGCCGCGGGTGTTCCCGCCAATGGTCATAAACCGGGATGTTATCCGCCTGACCTGCGCGGCGGCGATAGCCTTCGCACATGAGCCAAGCCGTTATCTACACCGACGGAGCGTGCAGCGGGAACCCAGGGCCCGGCGGCTGGGGCGCGATACTCCGGTACGGCAGCACGGTCAGGGAAATGCACGGCGGCGAGCGCTCCACCACCAACAACCGGATGGAGCTGCTCGCCGCCATATCCGCGCTTGAGGCGCTGACCAGGCCCGTGCCCGTGGACATTTACACCGACAGCAAGTATGTACTCGACGGGATCACCAAGTGGCTGCCCGGCTGGCAGCGCAACGGCTGGAAGACCGCGGCCAAGCAGCCGGTCAAGAACGTGGACCTGTGGCAGCGCCTGGTCGCGGCGATGGCGCCGCACGACGTCTCCTGGCACTGGGTGAAGGGCCACGCCGGCGATCCGGGTAACGAGCGCGCCGACGAACTGGCGCGGCTCGGCATCAAGGAAGCCCTCGCGGCCAGCTGATCCCTGTTCTGGATCAGCTCCCAGCCCGGATCAGCACTTTCCTGAGTAGGCACCGCTGGTGTACGTGGTCCACGGGCCCCAGTTGGTGCCGTTGCCGGACAGGGCGATCGCCGACTTCGCGTTGGCATAGGGGTCGAGGGTAGCAAGCGAGCCGTTCGACGCGTTGATCTGCCACAGGCCGTAGTCGGAGGTCGGGCTGATCGCGTTCGGGTTGCCGCCCGACTCGGCCATCGCGATTTCCGCGGCCATGAACGCGTCGGACGGGTTGCCGCCCGCCGAGTCCCAGAGCTGCTCGAGCGCGGAGCAGCTGTAGCTGCCCTGCGGGGCGGGGGCGGACTGCGTGACCACGGTGCTGTCGGTGGTGGCCGGCGTGCTGCTGCTCTGGCCGCTGCCGCTCCCGCTGCTGCTCGTGCTGCCGCTGCTGCTCGCCGTGCTCGGCGCGGGCGTGCTCGCCGCGTGCTTCGGCGTGTAGGCGGTCGGCTTGAAGCTGGCAGGCACCGTGGCGGGGATGAAGAGCCGCTCGCCCGCGTCGATGGACTCCGGGTCGGCGATCTTCTTCTCGTTCTCGTGGTACAGGTACTGCCAGTCCGCCGCCTTGTGGTAGAACCGCTGCGCGATCGTGGACAGCGAGTCGCCGCTGCGGACCGTGTAATAGGTGCTCTTGGCCACCGCGGCGTGGCGTGCGGTGCTCGCGGTGGCGACGGTGACAGAGCGGGTGGCGAATGAGTCGAGCATCGCCCCGGTGACCGCGGGGCCGGTAGTGGTGATTTCCGTGAAGATGGTTGCCGCTGTCTCGTGCATCTGCGCCGCGGCCGTGGCCGGGGCGGCGGTGCTCGCCAGTGCCTGTGCCGTGGGGGCCGCGACCAGCGCGCCGGCGATGGCGACAGCGGGCGCCGCCTTCCCCGCTTGCTGGGCGACCTTCTCAACCTGTGAGGGGCTTGCGTGCCTGCCCCTGCGCTTGATCCGCACCGGCCGACGGTCACTGTGCCCAGCAGTCATTAATCTCCCCAGGTCGAAGTCTCGCCCTGCCTACGCGGCTGCTCGCGCACCTCTCGGCGGGCCTGTGGCGGCGAGCACTGTTCGGGGGCGCCCGCTCGGCGGTGGTTTCATACGGGAGTGTCGCTGTTAAAGCTGTTTTGTCCCGTACCGGCCATCGATGGAACTATTGCAGGGAGCCGCGTGGGCCCGCAGGCAAACCGAGTTTTTCTGTGATCTTCTCGTGATCGATGTGATCTTCTCGTGATCGAATCCCCCGTGGGTGGCGCATCCCCGGACCCTTGGGATACTTACGAGCGTGAATGATCACCCCGAGCGCGTGACCCGCTTCTTCGAGGACTACATCCCAGGCTCGACGATGGACTGCGGCAGCTTCACACTCAGCGAGGCGGACATCATCGCGTTCGCCAGCCAGTACGACCCGCAGCCGTTCCACGTTGATCCGGTGGGCGCCAAGGACGGGCCGTACGGCGGCCTCATCGCCAGCGGCTGGCACACCGTCAGCGCGACGATGCGGAAGCTCGTGGAGTTCTACGTCAGCGCGGAGTCCGGCCTCGGCGCGGCGGGCGTCGACGAGATCCGCTGGCCGCGGCCGGTCCGCCCAGGCGACACGCTGCACGTCCGCGCCACGGTGCTCGAGGCGCGCCGCTCCTCGAGTAAGCCTGACCGGGGGATTGTCAGGGGAACGGTCGAGGTGACCAACCAGGACGGTGACGTCGCGATGACGCTCACCGCGATCAACTTCGTCCTGCTGCGCGACCCGTCGGCTTGACGGCTGCCGGGAAGCGGGACAGGGTTCCGCGGACCGCTAGCTGGCCGAGGCCAGCACGGTGGTGTCGGCGTGGTTTGCCGCCGCCGCGCCCAGTGCGGCGATGATCGGGTGCGGCTGGGTGCCGTCGCCCTGGAGTTCCGGCTGGAACAGGGTGCCGATGAAGAACGGGTGCCCGGGCAGTTCCATGATCCTGACGTTTCCCGTGTCGTCGAAGCCGGTGAAGCGCAGGCCGCCGTCCGTCAGCGCCTCCAGGTAATCGGCGTTCAGGCCAAAGTTGCAGTGGTACCGCTCGACCCGCCGGCCGGCTCCGCAGATCCGCGCCGCCAGCGTGCCTGGCGCGATCATGACCGCCTCTTCGTGGCCCATCAGCGAGCACTCGAGCGGCACGATCAGCGGGTGCTTCGCGTCGGGGGTCACCTCGGCGTTCTCGACCTCGGACAGCCCGCAGACGTCGCGGGCGTACTCGAGCAGCGCGTGCTGGAAGCCGCCGCAGGTGCCGAGGAGCGGGATTCCCTCCTCGCGGGCGACGCGCGCGGCGCGGATGGCGCCATCGGCGCTCTCATAGGGGCTGCCGGGAACGATCCAGATGGCGTCGAAGCCGGCGAGGTCGGCCTCGACGGCATCCGGCGTGGCTATCCAGTAGGGGTCGAGCGCGATCGAGTCGCGCCGGAGCAGTGCGTCGATGAGACCGGGGATGCGCGCGTGCGCCCTGACGTTGGCTGACCGGTCACCCACGAGGGCGATCTGTGCGGCGTGCTGAGTCATGCGTCCATCGTGAGACAGCCATGATGTTAAGCGCCAACGATGATTTCTTGTCCGCCGATAAGCGATGCTTATCTCGTGGAGGCGCAACTGCTCAGGACGTTCGTCGCGGTGGCCAGGCTCGGCTCGTTCTCCGCTGCCGCGAGTGAACTTGGGTACACCCAGGCGGCGGTGTCGCAGCAGATCGCCGCCCTGGAGAACGACCTCAAGACCCAGCTGCTCAACCGCCGCCCGGTCGTGCCGACCGAGGCAGGTGCCCGGCTGCTTGAGCACGCAGAACCCATCCTGCTCCGCCTCGACGCGGCACGGGCCGACGTCACCCGCATGACGAGCACCCCGGCGGCGACCCTCATCGTCGGCGTCACGCCGCTGGCCGGCGCGACTACGGCGCCAGCTCTCGCGGCGGCGCTCGCCGAACTGCGCGAGCGAATGCCGCGCCTTGATATCAGCGTCCGGACGGGAACGCGCGCCGCGGTCGCGTTCGGTGTGGCACGCGGCGAGCTTGATATCGCGCTAACCGATGGCCTGACCGCGCCGGGTGATCCGCTTCCGGAACTCGCGCCGGTGGCCGCCACCGGCGTCAGCCAGGCGGGCGTCGCCGTCATCCTGCCCGCGGGGCACCCGCTCGCGGCACGCCGGGCTTTGCGGCTGCCGGATCTAGCTGACTCCCGGTGGATCGAGGCGGAGCAGGTGGCGCCGCCGCTCGCGGAGATCCGGAGGCTCGCCGGCGTAGACGGCTTTCGGCCCGCGTTCGGCTACGCGGGATCAGACACACTGACTCTGATCAGGCTCGCGGCAGCCGGCCACGGTCTGACCCTGCTACCGCAACCGGCGCTATCCCCAGAACCGGCCGCGTGGGCAGGCATCATCGCGGTTCCGGTGACAGCCCCACGGGTCGTCCACCGCATCGAGCTGATCCACGGCACCCTCCGCGAATCCTCCCCGGCCGCCGAGCTAGCCGCCATCCTCTCCGCCCGCTGAGCGATCCCGATCCAAGGGCCGTCATCTTGGGTCGGAAGCGGCAACAGCTATTCAGTGACACTCGATATAGGCGGTTTTGTCGTCCGGCGACGCTGTTCGCTTAACCGCCGACCCCGCGCACCACCTGGCGGCGCACACGCAGGCGCGGGCGTCAGCCCGCGTCTGCGTTGCTAGCTTCTTGCCTTGTCGTGCGATTACGCCGAGGGGGACTGGCCGTTGTTCAGCGCGACCGAGCCGCTCTCGCCGTTGACGGTGGGGACGCCGACGCCCTTGCGGACCGCCTCAAGGATGGTCAGGCCCTGGCTGACCAGCCCTGCGGCGATCTCGCCGAGGCCGTCCGCACCGTTGAGGACGGTAACGTTGGCGCCGGCCAGGCCGACTGCCGCCTCCTTGACGATCTGCGGGAGCTGGGCGATCAGCAACTGGTCGAGGGCGACCCGGTTGTTTGACGCGGCGGCCTCGGCCGCGATCCTGGTGCGCTCGGCGTCGGCGATGGCGAGGATCTTCACCTTCTCCGCCTCGGCCTCGGCGGGCCTGATCACCTCGGAGACCAGCTGCTGCTGACGGAGCGCGGCTTGGTGCTGCGCCAGCTCGGCCTGGGCGGAGATGACCGCGCGCTGCGCCGAGGCCTGGGCGAGCGGCCCGGCCTGCGCCGCCTCCGCCTGCGCCTTGTCGATCTCGGCCTTGTACTGGGCCTGGACGACCGCTGTCTGCCTGGCGAACTCGGCCTGCTTGCGTGCCGACGCCTGCTGCGCCTCGGCCGATGCCTGGTCGGCCGCCGCCTGGGCGATCTTCGCTTGCCGCTGGATCGCCGCGTTGTTCGGCGCGGCCATCGCCGCGATGTAGCCGGCGCCCATGTCATCGATGGACTGGATCTGCAGCGAGTCGACGGTCAGGCCGATGGTGGCCATCTCCGCCTTGGAGCCGTCGAGCACCTCAGAAGCCAGCTTCTGCCGTTCGGTAACGATCTCCTCAACGGTCATCGAGCCGATGATCGACCGCAGGTGGCCGGCGAAGATCCGGCCGGTCAGCACAGACATCTGGTCCTGGTCGGACAGGAACCGCTGCCCGGCGTTGACGATGGACTCCGAGTCGTAGCCCACCTTGAACGCGATCACCGAACGGACGTTCAGCGAGATCCCCTGCTTGGTCACGCAGGTCTCCGACACCTCGGCTTCCTGCATGGACAGCGTCAGGTACCTGACCTTCCTGAAGAACGGCGCGACGAACGCGCCGTGCCCGGTGACCACCCGGAACGGCGCGCCACTAGCCCCGCGACCACCGGAAATGAGCATTGCCTCATCGGGGGCCGGAACTCGGTAACCGAACATGATTTCACTCTCCTGAGCGGGGGATTTCGTTAGATCCGGGGATGCCGGGGGCCTCGCCGAGCGAATCGTCCCATGCCATGACGTCGACCGTTCGCGGGCCAAGGCAATCAGTGACCAGGACGGTGGCCCCCTTCGGGAGCGGTGTCGCGGACCAGGCAAGGAAGCTTTCTGAGCCACCGCGAATCCTGATCAGAACCTCGCCAGGGCCTGCCTGTCCGCGAGTGGCAACAGTGAGGACGCCGACCGTGCCGATCGCGTTTTCGTCGCGAGCCACAACCTGCCGCCCCTCACATGCGAACGCCGGATAGCAAGCCTAGTCATCACTGGCGGAAAAGCTACCTTTCGTTAGGCTAAGAAAGTGACTTTCTCCAAGACCGAGCGGAATCCACCGGCGTCGTCCGGTGCCGGCGGCGGGCAGCCGAGGGGCACCGGTCTCGCCATGGTGGTGCTCATGGCGGGCGTGCTGATGACCGCGGTGGACACCACGATCGTGGTGCTCGCGCTGCCGGAGATCCAGCGCAGCCTGCACGTGGCGCTGACCGACGTGGTCTGGGTCATCGTCAGCTTCCTGCTCGTGATCACGCTGCTTTCCACCCAGGTCGGACGGCTCGGCGACATGTTCGGGCGGGTCCGCATGTACGAGACCGGCTTCGCCGTGTTCGTCCTGGGCTCGCTGCTGTGCGCGCTGGCCTGGGACGAGGTGTCGATCATCGTGTTCCGGGTCGTCCAGGGCGTCGGCGGCGCGCTGATCATGGCCAACAGCGGCGCAGTCATCGCCGACCTGTACCCGAAGGAACGGCGCGGGCTGGCCTACGGGTTCACCTCGCTTGGCTGGACGATCGGCGCTGTGCTCGGCGTGGTGCTTGGCGGGCTGATCGTCACGTACGTGTCGTGGCGCTGGATCTTCTGGATCAACGTGCCCACCGGGGTCCTCGCGATCGCCGTCGCGCTGCGGGTGCTGCGCGACAAGGGAGAGCGGATCAGCCAGCGGCTCGACCCGCTGGGCATGGTGACGCTCGGCCTCGGGCTTTTCGGCGTGCTGTGGGCGATCACCAAGCTCGCCAACGGCCCGTTCGACGCCGAGACCGCCGGCTACCTGATCGGCGGCCTGGCGCTCATCGGGGTCTTCGTGTACGTCGAGTCGCGGGTGCCCGCGCCGATGCTGCCGCTGCGGATCTTCCGCGTGCCGATGATGGCGGCGTCGCTGTGCGCCTCGCTCTTCCAGGGCCTGGCCAGCTTCGCGGTGCTGTTCCTTGTGCTGATGTACCTGCAGGGACCGCGCGGCCTGTCGCCGATCAACGCCTCGCTGCTGCTGCTACCCGGGTACCTGATCTCCGCGGGCGTCAGCCTCTACGCGGGCCGCCTGGCCGACAAGCACGGTGCGGTGCTGCCCGCCACGGCGGGACTGGCGCTCCAGGTGGTGTCGCTGCTGCTGTACGCGCAGCTCACCAACGCGACGCCGCTGTGGTGGATCGTGTGCATCGGCTCGATAAGCGCGGTCGGCGCGTGCCTGTTCTTCCCCGCCAACAGCTCGGCGATCATGAAGGCGGCGCCGCCCGACATGTTCGGCATCGCGTCGGGCATGCTGCGGACGTTCTCCAACATCGGGATGGTGTTCTCGTTCTCCGTCGCCATCCTGGTGGCGTCCAGGTCCATTCCCCGTGAGGTCGCGTTCGCGATTTTCGTCGGCACCACTACGCTGCACGGCCAGGCCGCGGCCGACTTCACCACCGGGCTGCACGCCGCGTTCTACGAGTCCGTCGCCTTCATGGTGATCGCCGCGGTGCTGTCCGCGCTCCGCGGGCGCGGAGCGCGGAGCTGACACGTGCTACAACCAGCCGTTCCGTATGCTGTCGGCCGCGTCGTCGGCGGGCGCGGTGCCGAGCTCGCCGGCGCGGACCTTGTCCAGCATCATGCTGGCCACGCTCACGATGGCGGGCGCCATGGCCTTGAGGCTGCCCGCGTCGGCGGGGTCGGCGACATCCTGCGGCACGTCCGCCCGGTCGAGGATGCCGGGCAGGTCAGAGAGCTGGCCGGCCAGCCAGCCGAGCGGGTCCTGTGACAGCTCGCGGAGGAACACCCGGGGGTGCGGGTCCCAGTTCGGGGTGAACTTCTCGTGGTGGTGCGTGCGGTTGAAGCTGCCTGGCTTGCCGTCGACGGCCTCGAGCAGGTCGACGCGCCAGATGGGCTTGCCCGCCGCGATCGGGACCGCGGAGTAGATGGAGCTCTTCAGCTCGCCCCTGTCGAACACCCGCAGCTCGAGCCGGACGCCATGCTCGGGCCCCTCCTGTCCCGGGTGCGGATTGGGGTCGAGAAAGTACAGGTCGCCGACGACGACGCCGACCTTCTCGAAGACGAACGCCTGGAGCATGTTCTGAACCACCCATCGGTGTGCAGGCCCAGGCCAGCGGTCGCTGGCCGGGCACGTGGGACGCGGTAAGCGCCGTCTCCCACTATCACCCGGCCAGCGACCAGACGTCTACCCGTGATCGGCGCTACCCGTGACAGGCACTGCCGGTTACTTCCGTCGCGGTGCTTACTTCTGCCACTGGGCCTTGCCGTAGACGTGCACCTGGGTGCCCGGGGTCTTGACCATCTTGTGGAAGAAGTTCGCGACATCCATCGGGATACGGACGCAGCCATGCGAGGCCGGGCCCTGCGGCACGTAGTCGTCACCGTGGATGGCGAAGACCGTGCTGATGAAGAACACCGGGTTGTACATCGCGCCGAGCGGCACCTTGACCCAGCCGGACATGTAGACGGTCGTGTTGTAGGTGCCGTTGGGGGTGACCGCCTGCGCGCAGCCGTTGCTGCCGCAGTTGTAGTAGTAGCCCCCGCCGCTCGAGACGTGGCTGATCAGCCAGATCTTGTTGTTCTTGTACAGCACGAGCACCTCGAGGGCCTGGCTCACTTCAATGCGGTTGGCGCGCTTGCCCTTGTAGGAGGGCGACTTGTACGTCTTGGGGTGCGCAAGCCTGTACTTGGTGGCCGCGTCGATCACGCCGGTCACCTTGATGCCGTTGATCTCCTGGAACGCCCAGACAGCTGCCTGCGTGTCGGTGCCAAACTGCCCGTCGATCGGGCCCGGCCAGTATTTCAGCGCGGCGAGCCGCCGCTGCACCGACTTGACGTCCGCGCCCGTCATCCCCACGGCAAGGGTGCGCTTCGGCGCCACATACGTGGCGGTCGTCACCTTGGCGACATCCGTCGCCGTGGCGGACGGCGCCGCCTTGGCCGCGGATGCCGTCACCGCAGCGGGCTTGGCCGAGGCCGACGGCGCGGCAAGGGCGGTCCCCGCCGTGCATCCGCAGAGCGCGATGGCGGCCACCGCCGCCGCTGTCACGCCAAATTTCGCCAGCCTGCCGCCGTGCGTTAGCGCACCCATGTCAGTCACGTCCTTCATCGTCGGTTTAATCCCGAACTAGAAGACGTTTCAAGCGGCCCGGTTGTTGCGTGGGAACGATAACGAAACCGGCAAATATTGGCTACTGAAGCCGCTTCTGCGCCCGTTTCTGCGGCCGCTACTGCAGCCCGGCGCGGACCGACGTGATGCGCTGCGTGTTGAAGCCGAGCCAGTGCATGCGGCCGACATAGCGGGCGTGCTCCACCTTGATGCAACGGTCCATGATCACCGTCACTCCGCCGTCGGAGGCGATCCGCGCGCCCTCTTCGTTGATCACGCCGAACTGGCACCACAGGGTGCCCGCGCCGATCGTCACGGCGTCCCGCGCGATCTGCGGCAGCGCGTCCGGGGCGCGGAAGACGTTCACCACGTCCACCGGCTCGGGGACGTCGAGCAGGCTCGGGTACGACTTCTCGCCGAGTATCTCGGTCTCCCGCGGATTGACCGGGATCACGCGGTAGCCGTGCCGCTTGAGGTAGTAGCCGACGAAGTAGCTGGCCCGCAGTTCGTTGCCTGACAGGCCGACCACCGCGATGGTCTTCGCTCCGTGCAGCACGCGCTGGATGGTCAGCGGGTCCTGGTACCGCGCGAGATCGGTCATGACGTCGCCACCTTTCCCGTCGCTCCGGCGCCCGCCGCTCCGGATGCCGCCACCAGCGCGAAACCCTGTTCCAGGTCCCAGATCAGGTCACCGACCGACTCGGTGCCGACCGACAGCCGCACCGTGCCTGGCCCGACGCCCGCCGCGCTCAGCTCATCGTCGCTCAGCTGCCGGTGCGTGGTGCTCGCCGGATGGATGACGAGGCTCTTCGCGTCCCCGACGTTCGCCAGGTGGGACCAGAGCGACAGGCCGCGGATGAGGTCCTGGCCGCCGGCCCGGCCGCCCGCGCAGTCGAAGGAGAACACCGCGCCGGCGCCGCGCGGCAGGTACTTGTCCACCAGCGGCCGGTACCTGCTGTCCGGCAGTCCGCCGTAGGTCACGTTCGACGCGAGCGCGTGCGACTGGAGGAACGAGGCGACCGCGAGCGCGTTCTGCACGTGGCGTTCCATCCGCAGGGACAGCGTCTCGAGCCCCTGCAGGAAGAGGAAGGCGTTGAACGGCGACATGGCCGCGCCGAGGTCGCGCAGCGTCTCGGCCCGCAGCTTCATCAGGTACCCGTAGGTGCCGAACGTCTCGTGGAACTTGAGCCCGTGATAGGCCGGCGACGGGTCGGCCACCACCGGGAACCGCCCGTTGGACCAGTCGAACTCGCCAGACTCGACGACCACGCCGCCGATGCTCGTGCCGTGGCCGCCGATGAACTTGGTCGCCGAGTGGATCACGATGTCCGCGCCCCACTCGATCGGGCGGCATAGATAAGGCGTCGCGAAGGTGTTGTCCACGATGAGCGGAATCCCGCGGGAGTGCGCGATGGCGGCGACCGCCTCGATGTCGAGCACGTTCCCGGCCGGGTTGCCGATTGTCTCGCCGAAGAACGCCTTCGTGTTGTCACGGACCGCGTCCCGCCACGCGCCGGGGTCGTCGGGATCGACCCAGGTCAACTCGACGTTCATCTTCCGCAGCAGGTGCTTGAGCTGGTTGACCGTCCCGCCGTAAAGCGCTGCGGAGGAGACCACGTGGTCGCCGGGCTCGAGCAGCGTGAACAGCGCGCCCGCCTGGGCGGCGATGCCGCTGGCGAACGCCACCCCGCCCGCGCCGCCCTCCAGGTTCGCCACCCGCTCCTCGAACACCGCGACGGTCGGGTTCATGATCCGCGAGTAGGTGTTGCCGTACTCCTGCAGGTTGAAGTAGGCGGCGGCCGACTCTGGATCCTCGAACACGTAGCTGGTCGTCTGGAAGATCGGCACCGCGCGCGCGCCCGTGTTGGGGTCAGGCCGCTGCCCGGCGTGTAGTTGCCGGGTCTCGAAGCCGAACGCGCGGGCTTCCTCGGCACGGATCTGGTCGGTCATGTTTCCATCTTCCCCGATGTCAGCCGGCGGCCGGGCCCGCGGCGAGGAAGCGCCGGATGATGGGGGTCTGCCGTGCCTCCTCAAGCAGGAAGCAGTCGTGTCCGTAAGGCGCCTCGATCACGTGGCATTCGACCGGCTTGCCGAGCGCGTCAAGCGCGGCGGCGATGTCCCGCGACGCCGACGGCGGGTACAGCCAGTCGGAACTGAACGCGATGAGCAGGGTCCGCGCAGACACGTCGCGCAGCGCCGTGCCGAGCGATCCGCCGTGCTGCCGCGCGAGGTCGAAGTAGGTCAGCGCGCGCGACGTATAGAGATAGGTGTTGGCGTCGAACCGCTTGACGAACGACTCGGCCTGGTGCCGCAGGTAGCTTTCGACCTCGAACTCGGGCTCGGTGATCGTGTACCGGAGGTCGTCGGCGAACTGAAGGCGGCGGCCGAACTTCTCGTCCAGCGCCTGAGCTGACAGGTACGTGATGTGACCGACCATCCGGCCCACGCCCATGCCGGCGTCCGGTTTGCGCCCTGTGCCGTAGTAGTGGCCGTCCTGCCAGTCCGGGTCGCGCAGGATCGCCTCGCGCGCGATCGCGTTCCACGCGACGCCCTGCGGGTGCAGCGCGTGCGTGCTCGCGATCGGGATGATGGCGTCGACCTGACAGGGGTAGGACACCGCCCACTCAAGCGCCTGCATGCCGCCGAGCGAGCCGCCGGCCACGGCCGCGAGCCGCTCGATGCCGAGCACGTCGAGGAAGGCGCGCTCGGTGCGCACCATGTCGGCGACGGTGATCACGGGAAAGTCCGAGCCGTACGGCCTGCCAGTCGCCGGGTCCGTGGATGACGGCCCCGTGGTGCCGCGGCAGCCGCCGAGCAGGTTCGTGGAGATCACGTAGAACCGGTCGGTGTCGAACGCCTTGCCCGGGCCGATCATGCCGTCCCACCAGCCGAGCCCCTTACGGGCCGTGCCGTCGCGGTCCTCGGCGCCGAACCCGTCCCTCGTGCCCTCCTCGGGCGGCGTCTTCGCGAATCCGGCCGCGTGGGCGTCGCCGCTGAGGGCGTGGCAGACCAGGATCACATTGTCGCGCCGGGGTGACAATGTGCCGTAGGTTTCGTATGCGATGCGAACCGGGTGCAGCTTTAGCCCGCAGTCAAGCCGGACCGGCTCCGGCAGGTCGAGGTACTGAGTTTCGACAGTGCCGACCGACCCGGCCGCGAGCGACGATGCTGCCTCCGACATGGGGCTATGGTAGCTCCCCCGACCAGGTGTATTGTCAATCAGATCCATAGGGAATCAAATCGGAGGGGAACACTCGTTATGACCACGGTTGCCGACAACGGCGTCAACGTGCAGGCGCTGCTCGACGCGCGCGAAGTGCTGAAGGGCGCCCCCGAGGCCGCCCAGTTCACCTGGCGAGCATCCGCCAAGTGGCAGACCGGCGTGCACAGCGAGATCAAGGTGCAGAGCTTCTACGGCCTCGGTGAGGAGCGGGCGCACAGGGAGGAGTCGGCGTTTCAGGCCGACCACCCCGCGGAGTTCGCCGCCACCGACAACGGCATCACGCCGATCGAGTACCTCCTGGTCGGCCTGGCGAGCTGCCTGTCCGCCGGCGTGGCGTCCGTGGCGCAGAACCGCGGCATCCAGCTGAACTCCGTCGAGGCCACCGTGGAGGGCCACCACGACGTCCGCGGCATCCTGGGCGCCGACACCGACGTCCGCAACGGCTTCAACGACGTCAAGGTCACCTTCCACATCGACGCGGACGCGTCGCGCGAGGAGATCGAGGCGCTGGTGGCCCAGTCGCAGAAGCGGTCGGCCGTGTTCGACGCGCTCACCAACCCGACGGACGTCACCGTCGAAGTCGCCTGAGGGGTCCTGTCATCGAGCGCATTACCACGGTCGTCATCGGCGCGGGGCACGCGGGCCTCGCGGCGAGCCACTTCCTTAGCGACCGGTCGATCGATCATGTCGTGCTGGAGCGCGGGGAGGTGGCGAACTCCTGGCGGCGCGAACGCTGGGACTCGCTGCGACTGCTCACCCCGAACTGGCAGAGCCGCCTGCCCGGCCTGAGCTACGACGGCGCGGACCCGGACGGCTACATGACCATGGGCGAGGTGACGGAGTTCATCGAGCGCTCCGCCCAGTTGTCTGGCGCCCCGGTCCGGACCGGCGTCACCGTGACGTCGGTGCGGACCGCGGGCGACGGCTACGTCGTGGCGACGAGTCACGGGGAATTCGAGTGCCGTGCGGTGGTCATCGCGAGCGGCGCCTGCAACCGCCCGACCGTGCCGGCTTTCAGCGGTGCGCTGCCCGCCGGCGTCGAGCAGGTGACGCCGTTCGACTACCGCGATCCCGCCAAGCTTCCCGAGGGCCGCGTGCTCATCGTCGGGGCATCGGCGACCGGCGTCCAGCTGGCGGCGGAGATCGCGCGCTCAGGGCGCCCGGTGACCCTCGCGGTGGGGGAGCACGTGCGGCTGCCGCGCGTCTACCGCGGCAGGGACGTGCTGTGGTGGATGGACGCCTCCGGCGTCTGGGACCAGCGGCACGATGAGGTCGACGACCTGACCAGGGCGCGCAGCCTGCCGTCGCCGCAGCTGGTGGGGACGCCGGAGCGGTCAACGCTCGACCTGAACGCGCTTGCCGCGCTTGGCGTGGAGTTCGTCGGCCGCTGGGCGGCGGTCCGTGACGGCCGTGCCCTGTTCTCCGGCGGCATGCGCAACGTGTTCTCGCTCGCGGACCTCAAGATGAACCGCCTGCTCGACACGTTTGACGAGTGGGCGCTGACCAGCGGGCGCGACGGGGAGTTCGCGCCGCCCGAGCGCTTCGAGCCGACCGCCGTGCCGCGCTCGCCGCGCCTGCAGCTCGACCTGACGAGCGGTGAGATCAAGACGGTCATCTTTGCGACGGGCTTCCGTCCCGAGTACGGCTGGCTTGACGTGCCGGTCGTCGACGAGAAGGGCCGGCTGCGCCACGACGGCGGCGTGACGAGCAGTCCCGGCCTGTACGCGCTCGGCCTTCCCGTGCTGCGGCGGCGCAAGTCCACGTTCATCTACGGCATCGAGGACGACGCCCGCGAGGTGACCGGCCACTTGGCGGACCACCTGGCGGTACCCGCGTAGACCGGCTCTCGCTTACCCGGATCTTTACCTTTATTCCGGTGTCGCCCGATGCTGAGACCCTTCCTAGGGACGCCGGATATGCAGAGTCACGGCAGAGGGCGATCTCCGCGTTCACGGAAATCCCGCGGGCAATCTAGGCAGTGTGACAACGAAAGACCTGCGACAAGGTGGCGGGTCGAGGGAGGTAACAATGTCCGCTGTCCTGTGGATGAACATTCCGCTGATGGTGCTCGCGTTCGGCCTCATGGCCGGCATCCCGCTGTGGATGGTGCTGCGCCGCCAGGATTGGCACGACAAGCACGAGACCCGCACCGTTCCCGCTTACATCGTCCGGCAGCGCCGCGAGGCGACGGTCCAGCGTCAGGCGCGCGGCCGTCGTCCGGTCCGCCCGGTGACCGGTGGCGCGAACTGGTAACCGCGGGTACCGCGACAACCAATCAGCATGCAGAACGAGTTCGGCTGGCTCCGGAACGGCGCGCTGTTCCGGGGCCAGTCGCATGCCGCGGGTCCGTGCGGTGCCCGGGATATGCCAAGCTTCTGAAATGCTCGGACTTGCAATCGCTTGCGTCATCAGCGCCGTCGCCTGGCTCTACCTGGTGGCGGCGCACGGCGGCTTCTGGCTGACGGACCAGCGGCTGCCCGTGGCGTCGGCCGACCCGGCTGACCCGGCCGACCTGGCCGACCCGGAACCGCGGCGCTGGCCGTCGGTTGCCGCCGTGGTCCCGGCGCGGAACGAGGCGGACGCAATCCCCGGCACGCTGCCCGCGCTGCTCGCCCAGGAGTACCCGGGCGAGTTCCGTGTCTTCCTCGTCGACGACAACAGCGACGACGGGACCGGCGCGCTGGCGGCCGAACTCGGTGAGAAGGCGGCGCGGGACGGCGGCGCACCGCTGACCGTCGTGCCTGGCAAGCCGCGCCCTGACGGCTGGGCGGGCAAGGTCTGGGCGATGGCGCAGGGGCTTGCGGCCCTCGTCGCGGTGGCGCCGATCGGGCAGGAACCGGACTATGTGCTGTTCACGGACGCCGACATCGCGTGGGCGCCAGGCGTGCTGCGCGACCTGGTGGCGAGCGCGGAAGACGGCGACCGCGCCATGGTCTCCCAGATGGCAATGCTGCGCGCGCAGACCGCATGGGAGCGGGTAATCGTGCCCGCGTTCGTCTACTTTTTCGCCCAGCTCTACCCGTTCCGCAAGGTCAACGACCCGAAGAGCCGGGTCGCGGCCGCGGCGGGCGGCTGCATGCTGATCAGGCGCCCCGCCCTGGAGGCGGCGGGCGGTCTCGAGCCGATCAGGGGAGCGCTCATCGACGACGTGGCGCTCGGCACCCTGCTGAAGCGGCACGGCAACCGCATCTGGCTCGGCTTCGCCACCGAGGTGCGCTCGACGCGCCCCTATCCGAGCCTGGCCAGCCTCTGGCACATGATCGCCAGGTCCGCCTACGTGCAGTTGCGGTACAACCCGCTGCTGCTCGCCGGCACCATCGTCGGCCTGCTGCTGCTCTACGTGGCGCCGCCTGCCGGGCTGATCGGCGCGATAATCGCCAGCGCCGTCGGGCACGGCGGGCCAGCCACCGGGATCGCCGGGGTCGCCGGCCTTGACGGCTGGGTCTTCATGACGCTGAGCTACGTGCCGATGCTCCGCTTCTACCGGCTGTCCGCGCTGCGCGCCCCTGGGCTACCGCTGATCGCGGTGCTCTACGCCGCGATGACCGCCGACTCCGCGCGCCGCCATTACTCGGGCCGCGCCGTGTCCTGGCGCGGCCGCGCCGCCACGCTGTAGAAAGAACATCGGAGTCGCGACAGGAGAGGAACCCCGGATGGCGAGCAGTGTGCAGGGTGTGGTGTCCCGCGGCAAGGGCCAGCCGGTCGAGGTGACCGAGGTGCTGGTGCCGGACCCAGGCCCGGGGGAGGCACTCGTCAGGATTCAGGCGTGCGGCGTCTGCCACACTGACCTGCATTACAAGATGGGCGGCATCGGCGACGACTTCCCGTACCTGCTCGGGCACGAGGCAGCCGGCGTGGTCGAGGCGGTCGGCGACAACGTGACCGACGTGGCGCCGGGGGACTTCGTGATCCTCAACTGGCGTGCGGTGTGCGGGCAGTGCCGCGCCTGCAAGCGGGGCCGCCCCTGGTATTGCTTCGCGACGCACAATGCGACGCAGAAGATGACGCTTGCCGACGGCACCACGCTGTCGCCCGCGCTCGGCATCGGCGCGTTCGCTGAGAAGACGCTGGTCGCCGCCGGGCAGTGCACGAAGGTCAACCCGGCGATCGCGCCGGCGACCGCGGGCCTGCTTGGCTGCGGCGTGATGGCCGGCATCGGCGCGGCGATCAACACCGGCGGGGTCGGCCGGGGGGACACGGTCGCCGTGATCGGCTGCGGCGGCGTGGGCGACGGTGCGGTGCTCGGCGCTCGGCTGGCGGGCGCGAAGACGATCATTGCGGTGGACGTGGACGACAGGAAGCTTGAGTGGGCGCGCGAGTTCGGCGCGACGCACACGATCAACTCGCGCACTGCGGACGCGGTGGAGGGGATCAGGGAGCTGACCGGCGGTTTCGGCGCCGACGTCGTGGTTGAGGCGATCGGCCGCCCGGAGACCTACAAGCAGGCATTCTTCGCCCGCGACCTGGCAGGCACCGTGGTCCTGGTCGGCGTGCCGACGCCGGAGATGCAACTTGACCTGCCGCTGCTCGAGGTGTTCGGCAGGGGCGGCTCGCTCAAGTCCTCCTGGTACGGCGACTGCCTGCCAAGCCGGGACTTCCCGATGCTCGTCGACCTGCACCTGGACGGGCGGCTGCCGCTGGAGAAGTTTGTCTCTGAGACGATCGGGCTCGGCGACGTGGAGGCCGCGTTCGAGAAGATGGAGCACGGCGAGGTGCTGCGCAGCGTGGTGGTCTTCTGACCGCTGAGGTGGCGCGGATCGCGATGTGGTCGGGTCCGCGCACGGTGTCCACGGCGCTGATGCGCTCGTGGGAGAACCGGCCGGACACGGTCGTCATCGACGAGCCGCTTTACTCCTTCTACCTATCGTCTCTGCCCGGGCTCGACCACCCGGGCAGGGACGAGGTGATCGCCAGCCAGTCCCCGTCGTGGGAAGTGGTGCTGCACGGCCTGGCGACAGATCCGCTGCCGGACGGCGTGACGGTCAGCTACGCCAAGCACATGACGCACCACGTGCTGCCCGCGGTGGACCTGGCGGCGTTCGCGCCGTTCCGTCATGCGTTCCTGATCAGGGACCCGCGCTCGCTGCTCGCCTCCTACGCGAAGGTCCGTGCCACGCCCACCCTCGACGACCTGGGGCTGCGGCAGCAGGCCTGGCTGTTCGAGGAGTTCGGTGGCCCGGTCATCGACTCCACTGATCTGCTCGCCGCGCCCGAGGCCGGACTCCGCGCCTTGTGCGCGGCGCTCGGCGTGCCGTTCTCGCAGGCGATGCTGTCCTGGCCGGCCGGGCCGCGCGACAGCGACGGCGTGTGGGCTCCGTACTGGTACGACAGCGTGTGGCGGTCGACCGGGTTCACCGCGCCCGCTCCGTCGCGGACCCGGCCCGCGCTCGACCCCGCGCTCGAGCCGCTGCTCGCGCAGTGCCTGCCGTACTACGAGCGGCTCAGCGAAAATAAGATCAAGATCGATATCCCGAACGGGTTGGGCTGACTCTTGGGAGCGCCACCTTGCTGCAGCAGTTCGACGAGCGCAACCGCGACCTCATCGTCAACGTGGGCGGCACGCTTACCCACCGGGACCAGGCCGGGGTAAGCCCGTTCGACTCGGTGGTGCAGGGCGGGGACGCGGTGTGGGAGGGGCTGCGCCTCACCGGCGGCCGTATCTTCGCGCTTGATGAGCACCTCGCGCGGCTGCGCCGCTCGGCGCACGCGCTCGCCTTTTCGTCCGTGCCCTCTGATGCGGAGATCACCGAGCAGATCCGGCGGACCCTGGCCGCCAACGAAATGGTCGACGGGGTGCACATCAGGCTCACGCTGACCCGCGGCGTCAAGATCACCTCGGGCATGGACCCCCGGCTGAACCAGTCGGGCCCGACGCTGATCGTGCTGGCCGAGCACAAGGACCCGGTCTACGACAAGTCCGGTATCAGGCTGATCACCTCCAGCGTGCGACGGTCCGCGCCGGACAGCCTGGACCCGAAGATCCACCACAACAACCTGCTGACCTCGATCCTCGCCAAGATCGAGGCCAACGTCGCGGGGGCGGACGACGCGGTGATGCTCGATAACCGCGGCTTCATCGCCGAGACCAATGCCACGCACATCTTCATGGTCGACGAGGGATCGTTGCAGACGCCGACGACCGTCGCGTGCCCGGAGGGAATCACCCGCGCGACCGTGCTCCGGCTTGCGTCCGAGGCGGGCATCGGGTTCTGGGAAGACGACTACACGCTCCCGCAGCTCTACAACGCCGCGGAGGTGTTCGTGACCGGCACCATGGGCGGGCTTGCCCCAGTGGTCGCCGTCGACGGCCGGACGATCGGCTCCGGCAGCATCGGGCCGGTTACCAAGCAGCTCACCGAGCTGTACGCCAGCCACACGGCCACCGCGGGCACCGTCGTCGTGTGACCTGGCGGGCGGCTGCGTCAGGCTTGCCCGGAGTAGGCGGGGGCGAAGACAACCGGCCCGCATCCAAGCTCGCCCGGGCGCGCGCCGGTGAGCACGAGCAGCGACCTGGCGACCGCCAGGTTCTGCGCGGTCCCGGTCAGCACACCGGGCAGGCCGGTGCTGAGAGCGGCGTGTCCTTGGCGCAGGCCCGGTCGCGGCGAGCGCGGTGCCAGAGGCCGCGGACAGGTCGTGCGTGACCGCCCGCGGCAGCGCCTGGCCGGCGAAGACGGCCAGGGCCGCGGCGACCGCCGCCGCGACGAGCGTGGTCAGCGCGGCCGCCGCGAGGACAACCCAGTGGGCCGTCATCCGCCGCAGCGGCATGGGACCACGGGGACCGATCACCCGGACAGGATTCCCCATTCACTGAAACCTGAGCAATTGCGCTCAGGACACAACTTACGGCGGCGCAACTGTGCCGGAAACAGCGAGGGGCGGGGCGCGGCCGTTCGGCCAGGCTCTAGCCGGCTTTACCGGGACTCGCCTCGGGCCAGCGCGCGAGCATTGAGCGGAGTTCGTCGGACAGGAAGTCGAAGAACTCGGCCTGTTCGGACATCCGCTGGCCCGCGGCCGTGCCGGGACCGCCGACGACGGCCACGCCTTCGCGCAGCAGTTCGGTCCAGCGGCTGAGTACCTGGTTGCGCATCTGCATCACCCGGTGCCAGGTGTCGACGGGCATCCGGTAGTACTCGCGCCTGCTGCCGGGCACCCGCTCCTTGCTCACCAGGCCGAGTCCGGTCAGGTACCGCACCGCTCCGGACACCGCTGCGGGGCTGATCTGCAGCAGTTCGGTGAGCTCAACGGAGCTCAGCCGTCCGGAGTCCGTGACGATAAGCGCGACGAACACGCGGGCGGGCATGGGCGGGAACCCCGCCGTGATCAGCAGCGCGGCGAACCGTTCGATGAATTCCGGCACGCTCTCGCGCGCCGCTTCCCCGGCCGTCATGTGCTGAGGATATCATTCTGAACTTTCACAAACTTCTGAATAAGCGATAGGCTGGACGGCATGGCGAATGCGATCGAGGCCCGCGGGCTGCGCAAGCGCTTCGGCAAGGCGACAGCGCTCGACGGCCTCGACCTCACCGTGCGCACCGGCGAGGTACACGCCTTCCTCGGGCCGAACGGCGCGGGCAAGACCACCACCATCCGCATCCTGCTCGGCCTGCTGCGCAAGGACGGCGGCGAGGTCGCGCTGCTCGGCGGCGACCCCTGGCGGGATGCCACCGCGCTGCACGCCAGGCTCGCCTACGTGCCGGGCGACGTGACCCTGTGGCCGACGCTGACCGGCGGCGAGATCATCGACCTGCTGGCCAGGCTGCGCGGAGACGGTGCTGGCAAACACGGGGCCGACCGCAAGCGCCGCGACGAGCTGATCGAGCGCTTCGAGCTCGACCCCGCCAAGAAGGCGCGGGCCTACTCCAAGGGCAACAGGCAGAAGGTCGCGCTGATCGCGGCCCTGGCGAGCGACGCGGAACTGCTCGTGCTCGATGAGCCGACCTCCGGACTTGACCCGCTGATGGAGGCTGCCTTCAGGGACTGCGTGAGCGCCGAGCGGGAAGGCGGCAGGACCGTGCTGCTGTCCAGCCACATCCTCGCCGAGGCCGAGGCGCTCGCGGACCGGGTGACCATCATCAGGTCGGGCAGGACCATCGAGACCGGGACGCTCGCGGAGCTGCGGCACCTCAGCCGCACGACGGTGGAGGCGGAACTCGGCGCGCCGGTCAAGCTCGACGCGCTGTCCGGCGTGCATGACGCCGTGCTCGACGGGACCAGGCTCCGCTGTGAGGTGGACAACGCCGCGCTCAACGAGGTGCTTCGGCGGCTGACCGCCGTCGGGGTGCGGACGCTCACCTGCCGCCCGCCCACCCTGGAGGAGCTGTTCCTCAGGCACTACGCAGGACAAGACCAAGGTACGGAACGGGATCGGGTGACTCCGGCACCATGACCACCCTGCCTGCTGTTCGGCCCGCCGGTGAGCGCGCGGGCTCCGCCGGCGGACCGCTGACCGGGACCGGCGTCCTGGCCAAGCTCGCGCTGCGCCGCGATCGCATCATGCTGCCGCTCTGGGTGTATGTGGTGGTGATCGGCGTCGCGTCGAATGCGTTCACTTTCGCGCGGCTCTATAAGACGGAATCGTCCCGGCAGTCCCTCGTCGCCTCGGGTCTGGACAATCCGGCGCTGATCTTCCTGTACGGACGGCTGAACGGCGACTCCGTCGGCGCGCTGACCGCCTGGCGGTACGGCGTGTGGGGTGCGCTCTTCGCAGCGCTCATGTCCGTCTTCCTCGTGGTCAGGCACACCAGGGCCGACGAGGAGGCGGGCCGCCTTGAGCTGATCGGCTCGGCGCGGGTGGGCCGCCAGGCGCCGCTCGCGTCCGCGCTCGCCGTGGCGGTGCTCGCCAACGCGCTGCTCACCGTGCTGCTCTGCGTGATACTGCCGCCGCTCGGCCTGCCCGCGGCGGGATCGGTCGCGCTCGCGCTCGCGATCGGTACCTGCGGGCTCGCGTTCACCGGGGTGAGCCTGGTCGCCGCGCAGCTCACGGCGGGCGCGCGAGCGGCGCGCGGGCTGGTGATCTGCGTGCTCGGCGTCTCCTTCCTCGCCCGCGCGGTCGGCGACGCGACCGGAGCGAGCGGTCCGTCCTGGCTCACCTGGACGCTGCCGCTTGGCTGGACGGAGATGCTGCGGCCGTACTCCGGCGAGCGCTGGTGGGTGCTGGCGCTGCCGCTCGCGCTGTTCGCGGCCTGCGTCTGGCTGGCGTTCTGGCTTGCCGCCAGGCGGGACCACGGCGCCGGCCTGTTCCCCGACCGGCCGGGCAGGCCGGCCGCGTCCGCCGCGCTTTCCGGCCCGGCACCGCTGGCCTGGCGGCTGCAGTGGCCGGCGCTCGCGGGCTGGGCGGCCGGGTACGCGGTCATGTTCGCGGTCTGCGGCGCGGCGGCGAAGGGCATCGGCCAGCTCGTCGGCACCAGCAGCGCGCTGAACAAGGAGTTCACCAGGATCGGCGGGCAGTCCGCGATCGTCAACGCGTACCTGGCCGCGCTCATGCTGCTCGCCGGGCTCGTCGCCGCGGCGTACGGGGTGTCCGCCGTGCTCCGCTCGCACGCGGAGGAGACGGCGGGCCGCGCCGACCCAGTGCTCGCCGCCGCGGTGGGGCGCGTCCGGTGGGGGCTCAGCCACCTGCTCGTCGCTTGCGCTGGCACCGCCCTGCTTGTCGCCGTGGCTGGCGTCGCGACCGGCCTCGGGTACGGGCTCAGCGCGGGCGGCGCCGCGCACCAGACGGCCCGGATGCTTGCCGCGGGCATCGCCCAGTTTCCCGCGGCTATGGTGATCATTGGTGTCGCGGTGCTCGCACTCGGTGCGGCCCCGGACGCGTGCGTCGCGATTGCATGGTCCGCGGTCGGGCTCGCGGTTCTGCTCGACATCTTCGGCCAGGCGCTTCAGCTATCACACTGGGTGCTAGATGTCTCTCCCTTCACACACGCACCGCGATTGCCGGGTGGTGCGGTCAGCAGTGAGTCGATCATATTGCTGATTGTGATCGCAATATCACTGTGTGTTACTGGGCTGGCCGCGCTGCGGCGGCGCGACATCGGCTAAATCACGGTCGCGGGCGCCACGGCGCGCTACGTTTGGTGGCGGATGAGTCACCGGGATGTGGTGAAATGTCTGCTAGTGGGGCATCTGAGCAAAATGTTTACCCCCGCGACACGCCGATATGCCCGTTCAGGTAGCGAAGATGAGCAATTGCCGAGATGATGTTGTGACCTTGCCGAACCGCAGGTACCACTGACAACACGAGGTGACCGCCATATGAGGAGCGGATGGCCGCATTCTGGGGATGGCCAGGGGATGCAACCGGCCGACCAGCGGCACGCGCCGTTCGGGCCGGAAGTCTCGTGGCCGACCGGGTACTCCAACCTTGAGTACCGGAACGGCGACTACCGCTACGAGCCGCAGGCGGCGCAGCCGTCGGCGGACGGCACGGGGCAGCACCCGTACGCAGCGTTCGACGCCTCAGGGTACGGCGACGACGGCTACAGCGACCCCGGCTACCAGGGACCGTCAGCCCAGGACTCGGGCATCGCGGGCACCAGGACGGTGCGCGGTTTCGTAGAGGCAGGCCAGGGACAGTCCGGCTACGCACCCGATGCCGGGTACGCGCAGTCCAGTTACCTTTCCGGGTACGAGCGGCCGGGTTATGCCGGGTCGAGCTACACGGCGGGCGGAAACATCGAGCTCGCCTACCCGGCCGGCACGTCCGACGCCTACCGCGGAGACCTCTACCAGCAGCCGTGGGACTACGACCAGCCGCTCCGTTACGAGGGCGAGGACGAGGCGTACCCGGTTCGCGGCGGCTACCAGCAGGACAGCGGTTACCGCGGCCAGGACGACCGCGCGGAGCGGTACCAGCCGCCCGCATTCGACCCCGCCGCCTACAACGGCTCCGACTACTCCATGCCGGGCGTCAACGGCCCCGGCTACGACCTGGCCGGCATCATCGGCACCAGCGACTTCGAGGCCATCGGCTACGACGAGCCGGGCTACGGCCGCCTTGCCTACGACGACCCGCGCTACGATCAGCCCCGTTACGACGGGCCCCGGTTCGACGAGACCCGGCTGGACAATCTGTGGCTGGCAGGGGACGACGTCAGGCGTGAGGCCGAGCCCATCGGATACGGCAATGACGGGTTCGGAGACAGCCCCAACCGTTCCGGCTACTCTTCAGGCTTCCCCTCGGGAAGCTTCGCTTCCCTCGGCAGTGACCGCGGTCGCGGCATGCCGGCCGACACGCGGTTCGACATGAAGGCGCTGGCCGGGCCGGTCACCGATCACACCAGGTTCGACGTGCCGGCGTTCGACGAGACCCGGCTCGACAACCTGCGCTCCCAGCCGCGGCTCACCGGCCCGCAGCGGTTCACCGGCCCGCAGCGGGCGGCGACCGCGGTGCTCGCGCCGCCGGCCTTCCAGCCGCGCAGCTGGGCCGAGGACACGTCGCTCGACCACTTCGCGGACCTGGACCTGACCGACGAGCCGGTGCCCGCCGCGTTCACCCGCACGCTTGAGCGGCCCGACCGGCTCGAGCAGGACGACGACACCGCCACCAGGCGGGCGGTCGGCCGTCGCCGCGGCCGCAGCGGCGACCGGCGGCAGTGGATGGCCCTCGGCGCCATCGCGGTAGTCGCGGCCGGCGCGATCAGCGGTGTGCTGATGAAGTACGTATTCTCCGGTCCGAGCGGGCCCGCCCACCAGGTCGTGGCGCCGCAGACGGTGGACGGGTTCGCCCGGTCGGCGAACCTGGAGAAGCAGCTGCACGTCGCCGCCGAGGCGGCCCAGGTGACCAAGGCGAGCTCCGGGCAGGCGCGCAACGTGGTGTCCGCCGTGTACGAGCAGGGCAAGGTCATGGGCGTCGGCGCCCAGGTGTTCATGTTCGTCGGCGGCAACCTGCAGGGTGCTGATCCCACCGCATCGGTGGCCAACTTCGAAGCGACCTACCCCGGATCGGTAACCGTGTCGGCAGGACCGCTAGGCGGCCAGGCGGCGTGCACCGAGACGCACCTCAACAACCAGAGCGCGGCCATGTGCGTGTACTTCGACAACGACACGTTCGGCACCGTGGTGTCGTCGACGATGACCACCGCGAAGCTCGCCGCCACGATGAACGCCGTGCGGCCGAACCTGGAGCTGCTCGCGAAGTAGCCTCACACATAGAGAAAGGTCGGTGCCGTCTCCGGACGGCGCCGACCTTTTGCTTTGTTGCCCTTGGGGGGTCCGTCCGGGCGTGACCTCTGTACTGCGGGGTTACTTCGAGTCGGCCGGCGGGGTCTCGCCGGTGCCTGGCTGCTTGTCCTCAGGCTGCTTGTCCTCAGGCTGCTTGTCCTCAGGCTGCTTGTCCTCAGGCTGCTTGTCCTCAGGCTGCTTAGCGTCGGCCGGCTTGTCCTCGCTGGGTGTCTGCGCTCCCTGCGCTCCCTGCGCTCCCTGGGCTCCCTGGGCTCCGTCGGCGGCTGGAGTTCCCGCTGCCGGCTGGCCCGCCGGATTGCGCCGGATGGACAGGCGGGTTACCGCGAGCACGAACGCGAGGCCGAGCGCGGCCAGGCCGACGAGCTGTGCCCCGACGACAGGGGCGCTCTCCGGGAGCGCGGAGGTGTTCGCGACCGCGCGTGCGCTCGCCTTCTGTGACGCGTCAGGGGACGGCGACGGGTCGACAGTCGGGAACAGCCCGGCGGCGTTGCCGCCAGGGCTCAGGCTCGGGCTCGGCACGGGAGCCACGCCAGGAATGCCGGGCAGGCTGCCGACGGGCAGCGGCGAGGTCACCGTGATCGGCGCCGCCGGCTCGGTGATCGTGATCGCCGCGGTTGCCTTGGGATCCTTTGGCAGGTGCGCCGCGCTGCCGATGACGGTCAGGCTGACCGACGTGACGGACGACGCGGTGGCAGGGACCGTGACCTGCGCCTGCAACTCTCGCGGCGCCGACTTCGCGTCCACCGCGCCCAGGTCACACGACGAGGTCCCGTCGAAGCTGCCGCAGCCGAAGCTGAATCCCGGTATCACGCTGGCCGGCGTCGCCTGCAGCCTGATGGTGGCATCGGGCACGTTTCCGCCGGTCATCCAGGCGCTCACGGTCCAGGTGGCCGCGTCGCCGCGCTGGCTGCTCGCCTGGGCGCGGGCGATCTGGACGCAGAGACTGACCCGCGAGGTGCTCGCCACGGTCTTGGCGCCGGGATGCTTCTTCAGGCTGTGGGTCGGCGTCGGCGTGGGGCTCTTGGTCGGCGTGGCCTTGTGCGTCGGCGTGGGGCTCTTGGTCGGCGTGGCCTTGTGCGTCGGCGTGGGGCTCTTGGTCGGCGTGGCCTTGTGCGTCGGCGTGGGGCTCTTGGTCGGCGTGGCCTTGTGGGTCGGGGTCGGGCTGTGCGTCGGGGTCGGGCTGTGGGTCGGCGTCGGCGAATGGGCCGGCGTGGACGAGTGAGTCGGTGTGGCAGTCGGCGTCGCGGTGCGGGTGGCCGTTCCCGTGGGCGTCGCGGTGCCCGACGGGCTGCTAGGCGTGCCGGTTAGCGTGGCCTTCGCGCTCTTGGACGCGCTGGCTGACGCGCTTGCCGACGGGCTGGCCGTGCCCGTGGGTGAGGCGGAGCCGGATGAGGCGGACGCCTTGATCGCGGAGCCGGTCGGCGTGCCGGTTGCCTTCTTAGTCCCCGATGCCGTTGGCGTGGGCGTTGCCGTGGGCGATTGGGTGAGCGTCTTCGTCTTGGCCGGCGTCGTGCCGACTCCCGGGCTCTTCGACAGGGTGCGCGTCGCGGCGGAGGTGTTGGAGGAAGAAGGCGAGGGGGTGGTCGAGTGCGCCGTCGGGCTGGGCGTGGTCGTGGTGGGAGTGGGGGTCGGCGTCGGCGTATGCGTAGCGGTGTGCGTCGGCGTGGGCGTCGAACTCGGCGGCGGCTTGGGCAGCCAGAGGGCCTGGCACGACCCATCGCTCACCGTGGCCGCGGTGACCGCGGCGGAGTAGCCGGACTCAGCCGTTCCCGAGCCGCCGGCGCCCTCGACGGTGGCAAGGGCAAACCCGGAGGCGGCGGTGACCAGGACACCTCCCGCCAGGAGGGTGACCGTTACGGGTCGTGCGTGCCTGAAACGCATGTAACGCCCTACCTGTGCTGCTCGTTACTGCCACGGGACGACTCATTCAGTATGGATGGTCCCGTGCCGCGCGATGCGTCCGCCCGGTGATCTAGGCCGTCTTGTTGCCGGGAGGCGTCTACTTGCGGCGTTCGCAGGGTCTCCTACCCGGTTGATCGCGCGGATCACCACGGGCGGTGCCGGTTGCGGCCCGCCGCTGTCTGGGCAGAGGCGAAAACTTCCCGGGCAGAGGCGGGAACAACCCAGAGGGGGGCACGGTTACACCTCGTGCGGACAGTGAGTTTGTCAGCACGGTGAGTGAGCTAGTACGATGAGCGTGGCGCTCCGGACACGGAGTGTGTTACTTCCGGGGTCGCTAGGCGGCCGGGGGCCGGAAGGCAAGTTGGCGAAGAGTTCACCCTGGGGCGGGGTTTTGGCCGCCCGGGGAGTGCCGCGGGCCGGGGGAGCCGCGTGCCAGAATGCCGCCACAGCAAGGGATGTAACTCTCTGTGACCTAGGTCACGGATTGTTTTCGTTGAAATCTGGCATGAACTGTCGCCGCCTGAGGTTTACTACTCACAGTTAAGCACCCAGGCGTGCGATGGTTGCTCCCCCGCAACACTGTCGCCCTGACCCGCGTCAACGTCCACGCCCCTGCCGTTGCTACGGTGCGTCGTACCGGCCGGCAGTGTTAACGGGTGATCACCGGAGCGCCACCCGACTAACGGCGCCACACCAAGGGTTATCTCTTGCTCAGCCGTATTCACTCCGCCATGTCCAACTCCCCTGTCTACCGCGCCACTGCGGGTCTGACGCGGAAGCACGGTCGTCTCCCAGTTATCGCGGCTACCGCCGCCGCCACCGGCGTCATCGGCGCCACTGTCGCAGTCAGCACCGCCCCGTGGAGCCACGAGGCCCTCGGCAGCGCCGCGCACACCGCTACGGCCGACGCGCACATCCAGTCGGCCGCCACCCAGCAGCTCGACTCGCTGCGCTCCGCCGCCACCGGCGGCAGCACCGGCGTGCTGCCCTCCGTCAGCCAGTCCGCTCAGCAGAAGCCGGTTACGGCCACGGCGGACGCCGCGACTGCCAAGACCGTCGCCAAGCCCGCAGTCGACGCCAAGGCGCAGGCCGCGGCCAAGGCCAAGGCCGACGCGGCCGCCAGGGCCAAGGCTGCCGCCGCCGCCAAGGCCAAGGCCGTCGCGGTTGCGCACGCCAGGGCTGCCGCCGCGGCGAAGGCCAAGGCCGCTGCGGTGAAGAAGCTCAAGCCCTATTCGATCTACGACTCGGTGACCCCGAGCGTGCTCCCCACGGACAAGGCGACCGCCGTTTACGCCAACGGCTCCTACGCGGCCTCTGCCTCCCAGATGGCGCACCACAAGAACGTGCTGTGGATCGACACCAACGGCAGCAACCCGAACGCCAACGTGCTTGACGTCGAGCCGGGTGACGCCACTCCCGCTGGTGCTGCGGCCTGGGCGCAGCACCGCCTGTCCGCGCACCCCCACGACGTGGCGATCATCTACACGATGAAGTCCGCCTGGGGCGACGTCCAGACCAACGTGGGTCATCTCCCGTCGTGGATGCAGCACAAGGTCCGCTACTGGATCGCCGACCCGACCGGTAACCCGCACGTCGTGCCCGGTTCCGACGCCACCCAGTGGTACTGGGGCAAGAGCGTGGACATCACGACGGCCAACCCGAGCCTGACCCGATAACAGGCACCTGGTCGAGGGTCAGAAAGGGCCCGCTGGGTGCCGCCGTTCCCCCGCGGCGGCACCCGGCGCAGGCGCAAAAGGAGTGTGACTCAGGTCACACTCCTTTTGCGTGTTCTGGCTGCCGCGGATTAGCCGAAGAGGAAGCCGCCTTTTCTTCGCTACCCGTGCCGGCTGCGCTAGCGGTAGCGTTCCCCGGGCACGGCAGGCCCGACATGGAGGCAAATGTTGTCTGGGAACGTCTTTCGTCGCTACTTCGCATCAGGGCCGACCTGTGGTCGGATCCGGTCCAGGTAGTACTGACGACGAAGGATCCGACCGGCGCGGGACTCCTGCTTGAGCAATAGCCTCAACTCGGCGATTTTCGCAGCCATCGGCTTCGTCTGGGGGCGCGAGACCCATCCGGCGTCTTCCTGGATTCTCATAGTTCCGATGATTGTTTTCGTGGCACAGTGCCTTTCATGGTTCTGGCTGGTGCGGTCTTATCGGCAGCTCAACGGCGCTAAGTACGCCGTCGTCGGGGCCATGGAAGAGCGACTGCCCGGCTCCCCATACTGGCGGGCCGAGTGGAAGGCGCTCGGCGAGGGCAAGGATCCTGCGATCTACTGGCCGCTGACGCACCTCGAGCAGTGGGTTCCCCTGCTTTTCGCCCTGGTCTACCTGGGCGGCTTCATCGACCTCATGGTGGCGTAGCGACTGCGCCAGGCCATGGCCCTGCCGCCGTGGTAGCCGCGGGCAGGCGGCGGGCCGGACCGCTGCCGGGTCGGTGCGCCGGGACTCCGGAAGTACGGTATGGTTACCTACGCCAGGAAGTGCTCCGGTGGTCGCCACGTCTGCTACTGTTGGACGCCGTAGCACTGATGTCCGAAACCTGACGTAGACCTCGCATCAGGTGTAGCCGTGGGTCACAAGTGAAGACTCGCCCCTTTAGCTCAGTCGGCAGAGCGTCTCCATGGTAAGGAGAAGGTCAACGGTTCGATTCCGTTAGGGGGCTCCAGCTGCAAGGCCAGGTCAGAAGCTCACTGGACAGCCCTCATCCTACGCGGCGGATGGGGGCTTTCGCGTGCCTGGGAGGAATTTGGGAGATCGCCTGCTCCTGTGCCGCAGGATGTGGCTGGAGCAGGTGCGGGCGCGAGGGCGAGGCGACCTGATGGGGCTTAACGGCTGAACCTCCCCGCAGACGCCCTAGCCTCACGGCGAGATCGCCTGCCCAGGCGTCTCCCCCGGCGGAATGTTCGCCTCATCGGACTACCCGCCTCAAGTCGGTGGCAGTGCCGGTGTTGCGCTCAGATCTGGGTGATCTGCCTAGAGCACTTGGACTGTGGCCCCAGGGTGGTCACAGTTGGCGAGGAGATTCTGATCAGGGCCCTTGACGACTGCACGCGGGCGTTTGCATCGGGCACGCCGTACTCGGCTGTTCCTTGTCAAGCCTCGTCACATCCTTGCCGGTTCGCGCGTAAGCGCACAGGTCGCGTAGGTGGCATTCCGGGCATCGTGGCTGGGCAGGGCGGCACAAGGTGCGGCCCACATTCCACAGCGCGAGATCGAAGATGCCAGGGAAGTCGGGGTTGAGCTCGCGGGCTGCGTAGATCACGACTGCCGGGCTGGAGCCGGGTTCGACGAAACCGAGCCGGGTCATGACGCGGTCAACGTGAACGTCGGCCGAGATGTCGATGTAGCGGTAGTCACGGAGCGGAACGTGGAAGCCGCGGACCAGGATGTTGGCGGCCATGGTGGCGATCTTGGGTCCTGCGCCGTGGAACTCCAAGAACCGCCGGACCACGCGGGCGCTGGGTGGCATGTCGGCCCAGATCTGTGCGGCCTCACCGGAATACTGGGCGCGGATGCGGTGAATTGCCCGGTGCAGCACCCGGGCCATTGTTTCGGGCATCCGGTGCGCGGGGGTTGGATGGCGCAGGAGGGAGAGCCACTGCTGCTCCGACAGCGGTTCTAGGTCACCGATCTCGAATGACCCATGGCGCTGCCTGATCAGCAAGGGCATCATCCAGGCGCGCTCGGCTTTCACCTGCCGGTCCACGAGTGCCGCGAGGACGAAGGCATGGGGATGGCCGTCCAGGTCATTGAGCAGCTCGTCAGCGTCGTGGTTTCCGGTGAAGCGCACTATTCCGTTTCCGGCCGTCAGCGCTGCCTGACCCTCTGCTATCAGCAGGTCCGTAAGTTCCGTCAGCATTGCATTACTGTGCACCAAACCGCTGGCCCGTGACATCCCCTGCTCCGGCCAGCGGCTCACACTTCGCCTCGCGTCGCTCTTGTAGGCCGTCCGCCACAGTTGCCGAGCGCGCCGGTCCCGTGTGGCCATACATGACCACCCGTGCAGGCGGAGCCAAAATGAATGAGCTTGCCCCCTCTTCCCGGACACCGGCGAACGGGGGTGTTGCGCGTCGTTGAAGATGAGCATGGCGGCGTCATTGGGGTTGAGCATGTGCTCGCAGTGAAGAGCCCCGCCCGGCGGAGCCGGGCGGGGCTGGGTGTTCAGGGTGTCGCGGGGATGGTCAGTCTGTCGCGGTGATCTCGGCGATGGCGGCTCTGGCGGCTGCCTGGTCGACGAGGTTCTTGCCTGCGCCGGCGGTCGCGATCAGGGCGGCGACGGCGATGTTGTTGACGGTGCGGGGCTTGCCGCGGGCTGCCTGGTGGATCTGGGTGACGGCGTCGTCGGTGAACAGGTCGGCGGTCCGGCCGGCGGCTTCCAGGTGGTGGCGGATGTAGCTGGCGGTCTCGTCGCCGGTCATGCCCTTCATCTGGCATCTGACGGTGATCCGCTGGTCCAGGGCGGCCAGGACGCCGAGCTTGATGTTGTGCCGCAGGGTCGGCTGCCCGGCCAGGATCGTCGCGAACGGGGTGCTGCTGTCCATCTCGTGGTTGGTCATCATCCTGACGGCTTCCAGCTGCTCGTGGTCCAGCAGGTGGGCCTCGTCGAGGATCAGGACCGGGGTCCGTCCTCGTTCGGCGGCCTCGCCGGCCAGGACGTTCCAGGCCTGGATGGCCAGGGCGGCGGTGCCGTGGGCGGGCCGTCCGCCGAGCGCGGTGACGATGCTGGTGAGGATGCCGCGGACCCCGGTGGCGGGGTTGCCGATGTAGATGACGTTGTGGCCGGCGGGGTCCAGGCCGGCGACGGCGGCGCGGATCGCGGCGGTCTTGCCGGTGCCGACCTCGCCGGTGATCACGCCGATGGTCCTGCAGGCGACTGCCCAGGTGATCCGGGCGGCGGCCTCGGCGCAGTCGGCGTGCCGGTGGAGCCGGCCGGGGGGCAGGTCCCGGCCGAACGGCATCCGGGTGAGGCCGAACCTGTCGATGACGGCGTCGATCATGAGCGCGGGTCCTTCCGTGACGGGCTGCCGTTGACGGCGGCGAGCTGCTGCTGGGCCAGTTGGAGGTCGCGGGCGAGGGCGGCTGCGCTGCCGCGGGCGTCGGCGATGAACAGCCAGGCGCCGCTGACGGCGGCGGCCGGGTCGGTGCCGTCGTCGCAGCCGAGCCGCCCGCCGGCCAGCGCCGCGGCGAGCCAGGTGCCGACCTGGCCCAGCAGCTGCGGGAGCCGGGAGGCGGCCAGGGACAGCTCGCCGAGGACCTCGTAGGCGTCGGCGGGCTGGTCCAGCCCGTCTTCGCCGAGGGTGGCGTGGTTCAGGCTGCGGATCGCCTCGGCTGCGCACCGGGCGAGCGCCAGCGTTCCGTCCGGGCAGTCACTCACGGCCCTCTCCCTTCTCCTTCTCTTCCTGTTCCCGGGGGCCGCCGTCGATGAGGGACCGGTAGCTGACCTGGTCCTTCAGCCCGGTGTCCCAGTTGTCGCCGAGGGCGGCGAGGTAGTCGATCCCGGTCGGGGCCGGCTCGGCGCGCTGCTCATCGCCGCGGGTGCGGGTCTTGGGGTGACGGTACCGGCCGACCGTGAACGGGACCGCGGTCCCGGCGGGCTTCCCGCCGGCCCGGACCTCGACATGGCCCAGGTCGAACGGGTCGAAGACCAGCTCGACATACCGCCCGGCGAGCCACGCGTCGACCTGGTAGGAGTTGCCGTGCAGCGAGACCAGGGCCGTCTTCGATGCCCTGCGCCGCTCCGACCACAAGAACGCCTCCCGCAGCCTGCCCGGGTCCGGGACCGCCCGCTCCGCGGGCGTGGCCCTGGCCCAGCGGGCGATCGGCTCCTCACCGGTCTCGGAGTGGACGCCCTGGTGGTAGGCGGTCTCGGTCCAGGCCTGGAACAGCCGGTTCATCTCCGCCAGGTCCCTGATGGCGGCCCCGTCGCCGACCTCGACGAGGAACTGGTCCCGCACCGTGCGGAAGAACCGCTCGATCTTGCCCCTGCCCTCTGGTTTCCCGGGACGGGAGTGGATCAGCCTGATGCCGAGGACGGCGCAGCCGCGCAGCAGCCACGCGTCGACGAAGGGCGAGCCGTTGTCCAGGTAGATCGCCTGCGGGACGCCGCGCCGCTGCAGGGCGGGGCGGAACGCCGCCGCCATCCGCACCGTGTCGTCGTGATAGGCCCACCGGGCGCCCATCACGGCCCGGGAGTGATCGTCGATGAACGCGAACATTCTGTGGAATGCTCCTTCGTCGCAGTCCACAGAATCCGTGTTACGTGGGAATCCTCGCAGGTGAGGACGGCCTTCGGCCGACAGTGCCTTCCGCGCTCGGATTCCACGTAACTGATAGGTAGCACTTCCCGCCCGCTATGACCGGGCCGTGGAGCGTGTCGCCGGTCCACATCTCGTTCGGCCTCGTGCACTCGAACCGGCCGAAGGCCCGGTCAGGGACCTCGCCCGGAGCCGGGGCGTTCAGCTCCAGCCGCCCGAACAGCCGCTGCAGGGTCCGGTCCGACGGCGCCCAGCCCGCGGCCGTCTGCAGGATCCGCCGGACCTGCGCCGCGGTCCGCTCCGGCTTCTCCCGCTTCAGCGCCTCCGCCAGGGCCAGCACCTCGCCAGGGGTCCGCGGGGCCGGCTGCCGCGGCGACGGCACCAGCGCGTCGAACCCGCCGGACTCCCAGACCCGCCGCCAGCGGTCCAGCGTCCCCCGCGACACCCGCACCGGCTGCCCGCCCGGGCCGTCATGGACACGGCCGGCCAGCTCCCTGGCCCGCCGGCCCCGCTCCGCCGCGGTGATGCCCGCCCCGGCGAGCTCCTGCACCAGCGAGTACCGGAACAGGCCCGCCTCCCGGGCCCGCTCCAGCCTCGCCTTCTTATCCGCCTCGTCCGCAGTCGTCACGCCCTGTCCCTTCTCTCGCGCCCGCCATCGCGGGCCCGACGACAGTGACAGGAAGGCACGCTCCCCGGGCAGGGGCGAGGTCGCGTTGAACCGTCAGGCCAGGGCAGACGCCCGCAGGACGTCACGGACGCGGGTGAAACGGACAACCGGGGACAGGAGCGACCCCGCCGTGAGCACCGCCGCCAGCTCCCACCCCGACACCGTGACCATCCCCGGCCAGCGGCCCCGGGCCGCGGCCGCCGCAGCGGCGGCCGCCACCACCGCATCAGCCAGCACGCCGCCCGCCGGGTCCAGCGGCACCGGATCCACCGCCAGGACCCCGGCCAGCCGGGTGAAGAACTCCCGGACCCGGGCCGCCGACCCGCGGAACCGGCGCAGCCTGGCCCGCACCGTGCCCTCCGGCACCCCGGACGCCGCCGCGATCCCCCGGAACCCCTGGCCCCGCGCCGCCCGCGCCAGCATGTCCCCGATCACCGCCGTCCCGTCGCACCGCCGCGCCAGCAGCCACGCCGGAAGCAGCACGTGCGTGACCCCGCACGACGCGCACCGCGCTCTGCGCGGCCGCACCGCCACCGGGATCCGCCCGGCCGTGAACACCGGCCGGCGGGCCGCATGACCCCACCCGCCCAGCCGGCCCCCGCAACCCGGACACGAAAGCAGGCCGTTACCGAGCAACTCCTCGACGCCGGCCGTGTTGTTGCCTACCGTGAGCACTGGTGCCTCCGCGCACCCTCACGGCCCTCCCCGAGCTTCGCCAAAAGATAACGGGGAGGGCCGACCCCGTTCCGACATGCTCAAGGTGTCGTCGCACACCAGCCACCCGCAACCCGAACGCCGCGAAAACCCCTATGCTCACCGTCAATGACGCAACCGAGCCCGGCGGTGCTCACCGTGAATGGCGTCTAACAGGGGGCAAGGTTAGCTTCCGCAGATCAGAGACGAGCGCTATGCGCTGCTGCCGATCGTTGGCGTAAATCGGTGGTTGCTGCTGTTGCTGTCACCGTTGCTGTCGGATGGGGCATCTGCTGCTGTCACGGCATGCGCTGTCAGTGGTAGCTTGTACCTTTTCTCGCATGACAGCCGCAGGTTCACAGGGACCGCTCTCCTTTCCGCAGCCACCCGGCAGGACGCATCCAGTGCGAAGTGCTGACAATGTGTGGAGCCAGATTCAAGCCGTCTGCCGTGAGGCGATAGCGACTGGCCGAACCATCGCGACCATTGATTGGGGCGTCCCTAACCGCATTCTCGAGGTGCGGCCCAACGCAATCATCCGTGCATCCGCCGAAGCGCGCACGGATGATGGCCAAGGCGCACCAGCCTCAATCGTTCAGGCGGTTTGAGGTCTGGTTACTGATCGTGCTGGAGCCTGTTTTTCGACTTCATGTCTGTTTGTCCTGGGGGCGGGCGGTACGTGGTGCGCCCGGTGTGCCCGGGTGCGCACCGGCTCCGACCGCGCCGGGGGTGGTCCTCCTTCCTGTCGCTGGGGTTGCTCGTGCTGGTCAGGCGGGTGCTGGCAGGGCGCAGAGCCGCTGCCAGCAGGCGAGGAATGCGTCTTTCCATGGCCAGTCGGTGCTGATGGCGAGGGTGCGCTGCCGGGCGTGGCGGGCCAGGCGGGCTGGCAGGTGCCAGATCCGGTAGCGGAGGGTGTCCGGGGTCGCGTCGCGGAGCTCGCTGTCGTGCAGTCCGAGGAGGCGGGCCCATGCCGTGAGGTCGGCGGCGATGTTCGCGGCCAGGACCCAGCCGGCGTTGACCTGCCAGGTCTTGGAGGGCAGGTTCCGCAGTCCCATGGCCTTGGCGGTGCGGACGCCGCTGGTTTCGACGACGGCGTGCTCGCGGTGCAGGACGTCGATGTACTGGGCGTGGTGGCTGCCGGGGACGCCGCTGATGCCGTCGTCGGGGATGTTCGTGCAGGTGATGGAGTACTTCCAGCCGGTCTTTCTCTCGTAGTCGGTGAGGTTGCGCAGGTGACGGCGGGAGGGCTTCACCCTCCGGGCGATCCAGCGGAGCCCGTCTGGCCAGTTCCCGGCGCGGGCCGTCAGGCCGGTGATCTCCGCGACGTCCTTGTCCTGCTCTGCCTCGCCGTCCTGCGTGATCCCCGGCTTCCACGCGGCGGCGGGGAGCTGCCGAATAGCGTCCTCGTCGGCGGGCATGATGGTCCAGCCGCAGGTGAACAGCACCTTCCTCCTCGGAGAGGAGAGGGACAGCAGGTGGCCGATGAGATCGTGGCTGGCGCCGGCCCCGTCGACGCGGACCAGGGTCCTGCGCCTGAACCGGGCCGGTACGCCTCTCAGGGCCGCCGCCAGCACCTCCTTGTGGTCGGTGAACGTGTTTGACCCCGCGTTGCCGGGCCGCAGCAGCATGCTCAGGCACTCGCGGGTGTTCGCGCACCAGGCCGCGAGCGGGTGGAAGCCGTATCCCATCTTCCACGTGGGCGCTGCTCCTTCCTTGTCGGAGCTGGCGGTGACGAGGGTCGCGTCCATGTCGATGACCAGCCAGCCCGTGAGCGCCTTGCCGGCGACGGCGAGCCAGGGGAACCCGGCCGGCGTCTCCTCGATCAGCTTCCAGGCATGCTCCCTGGCCTTCGCCCTCGCCCGGGCGACCCGGTCCAGCATCCGCGGGGACCCGGCCAGGTCGAGGGCACGGCGGACCGTCGGCCCGCTCGGGGCGGCCCCCAAGACCGGGGACAGGTGCGCGAGCAGGGCGATGTCGCTCATGGACGTGGCGCCCAGCGCGATCGCGACGGCCAGCGACGCGAGCACCGTCCCCCGGTCCAGCAGCGGCGACGTGCCCTTCTTCAGCAGGGCTGCGGACAGTCCGGCGGTAAGGCCGAGCTGGTCGGCAGCCTTGCGGAGCAGGATCGCGCCGGCGTGGCCGACGAGCCCCTTCCCGTCCGCGGTGACCTTCAGGGCATGGTCCCACCCGTTAAGCTGCATGGCGAAGAGCGCTCCAGGCTTGACGATTGCATGGTTGTGGTGACCCGTAATCTCCCAGGCACAGGGCGCTCTTCGCTTGTAAAGCCAGGAAGGGACGGCCGCTTCGCGGCCGTCCCTTCTCTCTCTCGTGACACCGGATCGCCCCGCACCCATAAGGTGCGCCATCCGTAGACCCTCCGCTTGTTAAAACTCAAGCTCACGCCTACCGGAATACCGTCAAACCCGCCAGCTCGCCTTCAGCGCTGAATGCCGGAGGCCAGTGAGGCGGCGCATGGTCGAGCGCCTCTGGCATGCTCTGGCCAGCGACGGCCGGGCTAGTCGCGTTCCCGGCGTGGACCGTTTTGCGTACGCACTGGTGGCGGAGATCCCAGGAGTCGCGGTCGACCTCGCCCAACAGGGGCTTCAAATTGTTGACTGGGACCTGGCGATGACCCAGTACCAGGCCGGGAGTGATGCAGGCGCCACCGTATCCCACAGGCAGTTCTGGACGCTGGCCGCTCATCCTGATCGGTACCGGGTAGTTGAGGCGGTCCGCAATCTCGATGAGGACTGGTGGACTACCGGCGGCCGTGATCTCCACGCGGGCGACCGCGTTGCGATCTGGAAGTACAAGGAGCCCATTCCAACTTGCTTGTAAACAATGAATCACTTTGAGTGATGATAACGTTGTCGTCTCGCGGCGACGGCACTGTGGCCACAGGGTCACGGTTCGCCGGCGGACACGGCGAAGCCCCTGGTAGATGAGGCAATCGACCAAGAACGACTCATCACCCCCAGGGGCTTCACATGCTGTTCTACCGTGCCGCGCTGCCGTTGTCGTCCCGGACCCTGAACTACGCGGCCGGGCTGATCCGCCGGCACCTGAAGGCCGTCGGGTCGCGGTGGCGGAAGCTCAGCCCTGGGCAGCAGGCCCTGCTCGTGCTCGCTCACCTGCGCAAAGGCGAGACGTTCGAGCACCTCGCGGCCGGGTTCGGGGTCGGCAGGACCACGGCCTGGCGGTACGTCAACGAGACCGTGGAACTGCTCGCGGCCCGCGCCCCGAAACTGAGGAAAGCGGTCCGGGACGCCAAAAGGGCAGGTCACGCCTACGTCATCCTCGACGGAACCCTCATCCCGATAGACCGGGTCGCCGCGGACAAGCCGTTCTACTCCGGCAAGCACAAAAAGCACGGCATGAACCTGCAGGTCATCGCCAGTCCTGACGGCGAGGTCCTGTGGGTCTCCGGTGCGCTGCCCGGCTCGGTCCACGACAAGAAGGCCGAGTGGATATGGGGCGTGCTGAACGAGCTAGAGAAAGCCGGGCTGGTCACCCTCGCGGACAAGGGATATCAGGGCTCCACCTGGGCAAAGGTCCCGTACAAGGGCCGGAACAAACCGGAATCCCAGAAAGAAGCCAACCGGGCCCACGCCAGGCTCCGCGCCCCCGGCGAACGAGCGAACGCCCAGCTCAAGGTATGGAAGATCCTCGCGAAGCTCCGCTGCTGCCCCTGGCGCGCCGGGAAACTCGCCAAGGCCATCCACGCATTGCAACTCCACGGCGCCTAACCAGGTTGGAATGGGCTCAAGGGTTCCGACGATCGCCGCGGCATTATCGCTTTCGGCGAGGTGCTCACGGATCCTGAAATCCATGACGACGATCCCACGTACTGGATCGAACCTGAAGGCACGGCAGCTGGTCCGCGAGTCCGTGTGCGCTATGCGATCAAGCCATCTGATCCCCTGTGGTACGAGTCCGCGCTTGCTGACTCTGTCATCCGCGAGTTGCCCGTATCACGTGCTCAGGGCGGCACTGCCCATCGCGTTACGCCGGATCAGTGGGTGCGACTCATGGCGCTCGTGGGCGGCTGGCCGGGGCCCGACGCAGGCGAAGACGATGAAGCATCTGATGTGCCGACGTTCAAGGCTTGGGGCTTTAAGACACTCACTAAGACGGGTAATGGCATACTGCACTACCCTGACGAGCCTGCAGAATTCTATGTGTATGACAACAAAGTGAAGAACAGCCGCCAAGTGAAGGTAGGCGATCTTGTTGTAATACAGGATAGTGATTATGTTTTCGGCGCGGGGTGGATCGACAGTATCGAGGTCTCGGCGCAGGAGAAGATCAGGTACCGGTGCCCGTCCTGCAAAGAGACCGATATCAAGGAGAGGGCTACGAAACAGCCTGCCTACTGGTGCTCTGGCTGCCATACGGCCTTCGATGCCCCTGTCGAAGAAATTCTGGACGTAGAGACGTACACGGCGAATTATTCCCGCACCTTCGAACTGGCCGATCGATACTTTCCCGTCATCGCGCTGGAGCCTGCCTTTGTCGCTCGCTCCAAGCGGAATGCTATTAGGGAACTTGATGTCTCGCTATTGCGTCCGCTCCTAGAAGAGAAATTGGGGATTGGCGCGGCGTGGTGGGATGCCAAGGTAAACGAAGATGAAAGGATCGCCGGAGGTCATAAGGTGGGAATGCGCAAGAATCGCATCGGTCAGCAACGGTTCCGTGAGGCTTTGCTTGCACGTCACGGCGAGGCTTGCGCTTTCACTGGCAGGCAGCCAGCCGCGGCCCTGGAAGCAGCGCATTTGGTGCCCTACAGCAAGCTTGCTGAGCATGATGTCAAAGCGGGACTGCTGCTTCGCCGCGACCTGCACGTACTGTTCGACAAGCATCTAATCGCCATCGACCCTGGCACCTGGGAGATCCGGGTCGCCCCGAAACTCATGTCGTACCCGGACCTGGCGATTCTGGACGGACGTTCAGTACTGATGAGGGAGGAACTTCGACCGCCGCGAAAGCTAATCGAGGAGCACGCAGCGGCCGCTCGCGTCTCATGGGAGTGATCCGCTGCTTAGAAGGTCGTGGGCCGGATCGTACGGAGCTGCGCGATCGCAGGTCGCCGGAGATTGGTCCTGACACTGAGTAGCCATGAGAAACCCTGGGTTGCTGCCTTATCGGGCATGCCGTGAGCTACGCTCACAGGAACCCCGATAATTGTGGCTACTTCTGTAGCAGACAAGTCCGCGCGGTGTTTGACGGCCTGAAGCGCTTGCATGAACTCTGCACGGGTCGTGATGACGTCGGGGTCGACGATGACCGCTCCCGAAATGAATTCTGTAACGTCCATGACGGTGGTCGTGACACCATCCAGGAAGCTGTCATCATGGGGCTCGTCGGGCTCCGCCGCAGACGCCCCTGCGCGAGGTCGTTTTGGAGGGATAGGCGGCACAGGAGGAACAACGGCACCCTGCCCGTCCGCAGTAGTCGCGCTTTCTGCCCCTTCGGGGCGAACTGGGTGATACGAGGAAAGCGCCCGTTGGACAGCCGACGCATCTGGGCGCTGGTTGGGATCTTTGGATAGGAGTGCTTCGAGCAACTCCCGCAATGGACCGGCGTGCTCTGCGGGAGCGGGAGGTCGAGTGAGTATGGCAGCCAAAAGGCCTGAGAACTCGGCTCCCTTGAAAGGCGCCCTACCCTCTACAGCCATGTAAAGCGTGACACCAAGCGCCCACATGTCGGTGGCTGGGCTGGCTGCTTGTCCGTTCAGCATCTCTGGCGCGATAAATTCCGGGGTGCCTATCACGAGTCCTGAATCGGTAAGACGAGGTGCGTCGATAGCCTTAGCTACGCCGAAGTCAACAAGGACAACGCGTCCTTCTTCGGTCAGCAATATATTGTTCGGCTTCACGTCACGGTGCACGATTCCGCCCCTGTGGACGGCAGCCACCGCTTGGGCGACCTGCGCACCTATCTCGGCGACACGCGGCCACGGCAGACGCCCGTTGTCAGCGATCACGTGCCCGAGGTCTCGGCCGTTCACGTACTCCATGACGATCCAAGGATCTCCGTCATGCAGCAACACATCGTGAATGGTGACCAGCCCAGGATGCCGCAGTCGGGCCGCAGCTCGCGCTTCGGCCATGAGTCGCGCGACCATCTCCTCACTACGTTCAATTCCTCTGGAGGAGTATGCAAACTGCTTGAGCGCCACCGACCGCTCCAGGAGCGTGTCTTCGGCCAGCCACACCGTTCCCATGCCGCCCTGGCCGAGCCGATAAATCAGCCGGTACCGCCCTAGCAGCGTGCGCCCCTCATCCGACATAGCTTGATGATAGGCACGGGCAGCCGCTGTGTCGGCAGGTCTGGTCAGTGTTGATAGGCGACCAGCAAGTCCAGTCATGTTCGAGTGTCAAACGTGATTCGAGTAATTTTGCATTGGGCTCAGGCTGAGCGGCTCATCATGCCATGAAAGTTCATCCGGCGACCCGATAGGGTGCACATAATCAAACAATAGACACAAGTCTGCACATATTGCAGCATGGCTACCCGGTCGCGCGCGCTGCAGGAATGACGAAAGAACTTTGCGCTGCTCCAATGTTCCTATCGGCATGCGGGCCAGCGCATAGATATACGCACGGGCAATGCCCACTCATCGGCTGATGCGGGCGCCATCGCCATGAAGCCAGGAGCGTCGCCGGGCGCAGATCACCCGGTTCGGCGTGGCATCGGATGTCCATCTCGGCAACCAGGTTGCCGAGCATATCGGCGGTTCGCGCACATCCCGTTGGTGACGAATGGTGACCGCAGCAAATGTGCGTGGCGCCTGGCCGTCATCGGGGTGGCCGGGCGGCAGCATCGCAGTCGACGCACGATGACCTCACCGATGAGTTTTGGTCGCGCGAGCGGTCCACGTAGCAGGGTCCACGTGAATCGGAGGTGCTGAACGTGCGCAAGGTCGTCGCGTACGAGCTGTTGTCCCGCGACGGCGTCGCGGAGAGGCCCGATGGGTTCTTCGCCGACTGGGACGACGCGATGGATGCCAACCTCGGCGCCGTCATCGCGACGCAGGACGCAGTCATCCTCGGCAGGCGCAGCTACCGCGAGTGGGCCGAGTTCTGGCCCGGCAGCGGCATCGAGCCGTTCGCGACGTTCATCAACGGGGTCGCGAAGTACGTCACCACCTCCGCGCCGCTCGACCGGAAGTGGGCCAATGCGACTGCGATCGACGGCGACCTGGCCGGGTTCGTGAGGGACCTGAGGAACCAGCCCGGAGCCGACATCGGAGTGCACGCAAGCATCTCGGTCACCCAGGCACTGCTTGCCGCGGGCGTCGTCGACGAGCTCAGGCTGGTGATCGCGCCGGTGATCGCGGGCAGCGGGCGCAGGCTCCTCGACGGCTTGCCAGCGATCCGCCTTGAGCCGATCCGAAGCACCACCTCGCCGGCTGGCTACCTGCTCGTCGACTACCGCATCATCAGGTAGGCGAGCAGTCCGCCGCGGACAACCGCGCGCAGCTCGCCCTGCTATATGCGCGACCGCGGACGGCCAAGACAATCAGCGCAGGCGTGCCGAACGGCGGATATCCCCCCGCAACTGTCGCTGTAAGAAGCCGGTCCCGGGCCGTCCGCTGCCGGTTGGCGCGCGGGTTCCGGTGGATGCCTAAGGCGGCGACTGCCGGGTGGCTGCACCTGGAGCTGATGAACGGCGTGAGCGGCACCGCCACGATCAACGTCTGCGCTCACGCTGACAGCCCTGCGTCGGTCGGTAGCCGACCGGGCCGGCGCTGGGCCGTCATCCCGACGCGAGACAGGCCGTTCGATAATGTCTGCGAAGGGCGCCTGTGACGTTCGTCGGCGCCCGCGCACCGCTCGGCGGGGAGGTTTTCCTGTGCCCAGGTCGTGAGGGCCCGCAGCGCCGGGAGGATCGCTTGGCCGTTGACGGTAAGGGTATAGGAGACGGCAACCGGGGGGCCCGTGTCGACCGTGCGCTCGACCAGGCCGGCGCGGGTGAGCTCGACGAGCCGGTCCGACAGCACCGAGTCGCTGATGCCCAGGCCGCGCTTGAGCTCGGCGAAGCCTGCCGGTCCCTGGATCAACGTGCCCAAAAGGACGCCGTTCCAGCGCTTGCCGAGGAACTCGAATGCCCGGGAGAGGGCGGCGTCGCAGGCGCGCGGCTCGTGCCCGAGGGCGGCGGCGGCCTCCGGCGACATGGTCATGTGACTCATCTTACCCGCTTTGGATTTGCATGTGTCTTCTAAATTCGAAGTAGCATCGAATCTGCAAGCACTCGACGACCCGGGAGAAACTGATGACCACGACCGCCGGACCCGCCACGCTGGGCACCCTCGACGACACCGGCCGCACGCTGCTGTTCACCGAGGCCCGCACCGCCAACGCCTTCGCAGACGTCCCGGTGACCGACCGGGAGCTCGCCGGCATCTGGGACCTGGCCCGCTGGTCACCGTCCATGGCCAACAGCCAGCCCCTGCGCGTGCTCTTCGTGCGCACGGCAGAGGGCCGCGAGCGCCTCGGTGCGCACATGGCCGAGGGCAACCGCGACAAGACGCTCACCGCCCCGGCCGTCGCCGTGCTCGCCTACGACGCCGAGTTCCACCAGCACTTCCCGACCGTCTTCCCCGAGCGCGGCGAGATGTACCGCGACCGGTTTTCCGGCATGCCGGGCGAGGCCCTCGAGGGGATCGCCAAGTACAGTGCCGCCATCCAGACCGGCGTGTTCCTGCTCGCCGTTCGCGCCCACGGACTCGCGGCCGGCCCGATGGCCGGGTTCGACGGCCCCGGCATCGACGCCGAATTCTTCGCAGGCACAAGCTGGAAGACGCACCTCGTGGTCAACATCGGCCACCCCGGCGCGGCGCCCTGGTTCGACCGCCTGCCCCGCCTCGACAGGAACACAGCCCTCGCCTGGGCCTAGAGACCAGCCGGCGTGCACAACCCCCTGCCGACTGCGCTATGGCCGCGGTCGAGGTGGTGCATCGCCCGCTTTGCACCGGTAAGGAATGTTCTTAAAAGAGCGCATAACGCCGATTACGAGCGCTTTGATTCCGTTCCGGCCTGGCGAGCGGCTGCACGCAGATCGTTTGTTTCGGCGCGCCTGCTCGGAAGGCCGAAAAGAAGGGGAGACCCGGGCCGCCAGCGAGCTACTGGCCTGGGTCAGCACGCTTGACGCGTGCAAGGGCACGGGTGGTGGACGCCCTCGGCCAGGGGAGGTCAGGGAAAGATCCCTCACCTGAGGGCGGGGCCCAGGCCCGCCAGGTAAGTGGCGAGCAGCCGGCGGCATGTCGCATCCCAGTCTGGGTCGGACCGGCGCGGCTGGGCGAGCATCGCGCCGAACGCGACGATGTCGTGCGGGGTCACGTCCCGGGCGATGGTGCCGTCAGCGCGCCCCCGGTCGATGATCTGCTGGACGGTCTGGTGGACCTGCTCTCGCAGGACGCGGGTCCTCTGCCAGGCCGGGGGCGGTCCGCCGTGGAGCGGCAGCACGAGCTCGTTGCGCTGGCTGATTGCCGCCTCGATGAACTGCCGGAGCGCCTCAGCGGCGGTCGCGGCCTTGCTCTCGGCGGCCCTGGCGTTGGCGAGCACCTGCTCGAAGGACGCATGGGTGAGGTAGCCGAGCAGGTCCTCGCGGGTGGGGAAGTGGCGGTAGAGGGTGCCGATGCCGACTCCCGCGTCGGCAGCGATCGTGGCCATGGGGACGCGAGGGCCCTCGCGGTGGACTGCCGCAGTGGCCGCTTGGACGAGGGCCTGGTGGTTGCGGGCCGCGTCACTGCGCGGTTCGCGCGAGTTACCATCCGCGAGCATGACTTCATTTAACCCCCACCGGACCCTGGCACGCGCCCCGTGCTAGAGTTAAACGGACGAAATGCTCCGCTTTAGCACGAGCCGAACAGCTCACCGCAAGGAGGAACCATGCCGGAACAGCCGGATCCGGTCCCGCCCGACGACCTGTCACGCGGGCTCACCGTCGCGCGGCCGGACGAGGATCAGGGCCTGCCGCACATCGGGCTCGTCGGCGACACGTACACGATCCTCGTGACCGGCCAGGACACCGCCGGCAAGTACACCCTCATCGACATGCACGTCCCGCCCGGCGGCGGGCCGCCTCCGCACCGGCACGACTTCGAGGAGATGTTCACCGTCCTTGACGGAGAAGTGCGGGTGACGTTCCGCGGGCAGACCATCACCGCCCGGGCCGGGCAGACGATAAACGTGCCGGCCAACGCGCCGCACTCCTTCACCAACGCCACCGGCACGCCATCACGGCTGCTGTGCATGTGCGCACCCGCCGGCCAGGAAGAGTTCTTCACCCTGGTCGGCCAGCGGGTCGCCACCCGGACGCAAGCGCCGCCGCCGCTCAGCCTGGACGAGCAGGCGGCGTTCATCGCAACCTCGACCAGGCTCGCCCCGCAGTTCAAGACCGAGCTGCTGCCGCCGCCCCCCAACGACTAGCAGGAGCCCCGAATTGACGTTCACCCTGGATGCTGAGGTGGCCGCGGTCCTGCAGGCCGCACTTGAGGAGAACGGGCCGCCTCCGGCGTGGCCGGCCGGCGACGTGCAGGCCCGGCGCGTGGCCCTCGATGCGATGCTGGACTACTTCAACAACCAGGCGCAGCCGCCCGCTCAGGACGTCGAGATCACCGACCATCAAGTCACCGCGGCAGACGGCGCCACGCTGCTGGCCCGGTGGTACAGGCTGCCGTCAAGTGACGTCGGCGCCGCCGTGCTTTACCTGCACGGCGGCGGGATGATCCTGGGCTCGGTGCCGATCTTCGACGGGCCCGTGTCGCGCTACGTGGCCCGGACCGGCGTGCCGATGCTGTCCGTGCAGTACCGGCTGGCGCCCGAGCACCCGCACCCGGTGCCGGTCGAGGACGCCTATGCCGGGCTAGCCTGGCTGGCGGGCCACGCGGCAGAGCTCGGCATCGACCCGGGCCGCATCGCGGTGATGGGCGACAGCGCGGGCGGCGGGCTGGCAGCGGGCGTCGCGATCGTGAGCCGCGACCGGCAAGGCCCGGCAATAGCCGGCCAGTTGCTTCTCTACCCGATGCTCGACGATCGCACCACGGCACCCGACCCCTTCATCGCCCCGTTCGCCGGCTGGTCGTATGGCGACAACGCGACGGGCTGGGACGCCCTGCTCGGAGCGGGACACGAAAACCGCGACGTCGACCCCGCGGCCGCGCCGGCGCGACTGAAGGACGCGCGCTCCCTGCCCCCGGCCTACATCGAGGTCGGCCAGCTCGACGTCTTCCGCGACGAGGCCCTCCGCTACGCACTCACCCTCAGCCAGGCAGGCGTGCCCGTCGAGTTGCACATGCATCCCGGCGTGCCGCACGAGTACGACGCGATCGCCTTCGACGCCGACGTGTCGCTCCGCGCGCAGGCAGACCGCAGCCGCGTACTGCGAAGCCTGTGACACTGCCGGTCACACTCAGCAAGCCATCGGTGACGGCACTCCCTCACCTTCCAGACGCCCAGCCCAGCCCAGAATCCTCAGCTATGCGCGGCCTTAGCAATCGCAGGGATGAGCGCTTAAGGCGCGCCGAACGGCGGGAGTGCGCGCGGCGGTGACGTCGATAGGGGTTGTCGAGGAGGGATCGCCGGCCGGCACGCCCGGTGTCAGCGGTTGCCGTGTCGCGATATAGCGGTCAGTAGGGCGCGACGGCAGGCTCATCGGTGGTGCTGGCGCCGATGCGTGCCGCTGCCGTGTTGCCCTTGCGGGCGGCGGGCACGTGTGCGCCGGCGGCCGCCAGGCCGAAGACCGGCATGTTGCCGTAGACGGCCTCGTACTCCCCGGCGCGGACACGGAACGTCTCGTGCCAGATCCCGACCTCGCCCGAGTCCCTGGCGGCACGGTTGAACTGCCGCCACGGCTCCAGGTGTGGCAGGTCCTTATCCCGGGCGAACTTGTCGAGGGAATCGAAGTCGCGCCAGTACTGGACCAGCAGGGTCGTCCGCCCGAACCACTGCTGGAAGCCCAGGCAGCCCAGTTCGGGATGCCGGCTCAGCACCTTCAGCATCTTGGGCATGGCCGTCGCGACCGGCAGCCACTTGCGGAGCCGCAGCGGATGGTTGAAGCGCATCCCGATCAAGAAGACAACGAAATCGCCCTCGATGTCTGCCGTGTAACGGCCTGGCCGGACCTCCATGGACACTCTCCCTCCGCAGCGATGTCGTCCCGACCAGCATGAACCAGCACGACCGGCCCTTGCCACCTGCCGGCCCGGGGTTTCCCGCCAGATACTCATCGGAAGCGCCCGTTTCCCGGTACCCGCAAGGCGATGTCACCATGGTCGCGGACACCGGCAGCGGCCAGCATGCGCAGGCGACGATGCGTTCAGGCCGTCTGCCCGCCACACGTCCCGAACCGGGGTACCCCAGCCGCCAGCCTCGATCAACCCAGCGTGACAGATAGCCGCAAGTGCACCGAAAACACGCACGCGGATCGACTCTGTCCTTGGCGGCCGTGGGCATATGGTGCGCTTAGCGCACAGATTGTACGTTCCGGCGCGCCATGCGGACGACCCGGACCCGGGGAGAAGAATTGAACCATAGAGCAATGGCGTCAGCGCTGATCGCTGTGGTGACCGTGCTCGGTGCCGCCGTGACGGGTGTCCTGCCGGCGTCGGCCGGGACAGCCGCTGCGCCGCCGGCCGCCCGCGAGTTGCTGGGCGTATCCTGCGTGACGCCCAGGAACTGCCTCGCCGTCGGCATCGATCACAACGCGCTCAAGGGTGCGGGCGGCCCGCTGGCCGAGACGTGGAACGGCACGACGTGGCGGACGGTCGGCGTGAAGCTGCCGCGGGGGGCGACCGCAGGCATCCTTCGCGGCGTCTCCTGCGAGTCCGCCGCTCGCTGCGTCGCGGTCGGCTGGTTCTCCGGCAAGGGCACAGGCAAGGAGTTCGCGCTCGGCGACACCTGGAACGGCAAGGCGTGGACGCCAGCGCAACTGCCCGCGCCCGGCGCTGCGGACGCCTCGCTGTCCGGGGTGTCATGCACGTCGGCGGCAAACTGCGTGGCCGTGGGCTCGTCCACGAGCGGCGGCCTCGCCGCCCCGCTGGCCGAGATCTGGGACGGGAAGCGGTGGACCCAGACCAGCCCGCCCGCATCCGGCGGCGGCTTGGCGATCAGCGGACTTGACGCGGTTTCGTGTGTGTCCCGGGCCCGCTGCGTGGCAGTCAGCGCAACGCGTCCCAGGCCGGTGGCGGTGATCGAGTCTTGGAACGGCAAGGTCTGGTCGATAAGGAAAGGGCCGGCCCTGCCCGCGGACATAGGCGCCGTGCTGACCGGCGTGTCATGCCGGTCGGCGGGCAGCTGCGTAGCGGTCGGCTCCGCGATGTTCGCCACGGCGACCGTGAGCTTCAGCGTGATCCTGAACGGCACGAGCTGGCGGGACGTCGCCGTACCGTTGCCGGGGGGAGGAATGAGCGGCTCGCACCTTTACGGTGTCCCCTGCGCGGTCGTGAACCGGTGCGTCGCGGTGGGGACCATCGAGTCGTACCCGAAGGGGGTGACTACGGCGGCCGCCGTGACCTGGAACGGCAAGGCTTGGAAGGTGACCGGAGTCCCTGCGCCGGGCAGGGGCAAGGCCAGCTTGTTCCAGGACGTGACCTGCCTTTCCGCGACGGACTGCGTCGCGGTCGGCCACGCGGGCCCCGCCGGGCTGGCGAACGGCACCGGCCTGTCCGGCCTCTGGAACGGCAAGAGCTGGCGCCTGGTCGCCGCGGAGTAGAAATCGCTATCCCGAACGGCTGCCCGATGTCCCTGGGCCAGCTCCTGTTGAGCTCTTGAATACCAGTTATGTGCGGTGAGCCCAAGCCAAAACGGATCACCTCTCAGGGTGCCGAACGGCGGGACTGGGCGGCGGCCCCAGATTAGGATTGATCACGCATCGCGAGTGAACGCCGGGGTGCAAGGTCCGACGAACTGGACTGGATCGGGTGGAAGAGCCAGCCCAGGCGCGTACCCCGGCCGACTGCCGCTGGTGTGCTGGCCGGTGGCCGATACCCGTGTGCACAGCGCTGCCCGCCGAGGCTGCGCGGACGCGTAGACGGTGGTCATGCCTCGCCGCCGTACTCGGCATCCTCGTCGTCGCCGTCCGCAGGCTCAGCGTCCTGGACGGTGAGGTCTTTCAGGAACTGCAGCCCCGGCGACGACGCGCCGCGGAGCGCCCGTTCGGCGGCCTCGATGACCTGTTCCCTGTCCCAGTCCGCTGGCACTTCTGCAAGGACAGACACGAAGTCGATGCGCCAGGGCGCTGTCTGCGGGTGCGATGATGCTGGCATTTGGAGCGCTCCGTTCACTTTGGTGCCCGCGCCCCGGGTGCCAGCGCAGGTGAGAGGGTCGACTGAGCATCCGGGAGGTCGTCGTGGTGGTGGTCAGGGGCGGGGTCGAACCGCCGACCTTCCGCTTTTCACTTGATCTTGCCCCGCACCCGGGCTTGCGTTGCTTCTGTGTTGGCCCTCAGGCCTGCTCAGCAATCACGACGACGCCCGTCAAGGGCACCGGCAGACCTGTCCCCGCGGCGCAAATCAGCAATCCCACGTCCGGCAACCCATGCCAGTTGCCCGAGCCACACGTCAGGCTTCACTCACAGGTATGAACACAAGAGCGTGCAATCAACCGAGCCGCGCATAACGACTCTGCGCACCGGTATTCATTGTGGGCGGCCGCCAGAATCTCCCCAGTGGCGGTCACAAGGCTGGCACCGTGGCCATCACACGCGGTGATCGAGTTCGCTGGCCACTGCGCCGCGAGTCCGCGCCGATTAGATGACATGCATCGGGCCGGGCTGAGCTTGAGGTTGGCGGCCCGGGTGCGGGAGACCTCCCCAGCTCAGGCGCGCGTCACTATGGACCGCGTAGGCAATTCGCATGGGGGCGTGTGCCCGCGCCCCTCCGGAGCTTGAGGAGGTCCCGATGCCCATCGTAGGCGGGCTGGATATCCACCGGAAGCAGATCACTTTCGACTACCTCGATACCGGGACCGGGCAGGTGCAGCTCGGCCAGGTCTGCCCGGCTGACCGGGAGCACCTGCGGGCCTGGCTGGCGCGGTTCGCCGGCCGCGATGACGCCGCGTTCGCGGTCGAGGGGTGCACCGGGTGGCGGTACGTCGCGGAGGAGCTGGCCGCGGCCGGCGTCGCGGCGCACCTGGCCGAGCCGGCCGACACCGCCTTCGCGCGCGGCCGCAAGCGGCACGCGAAGACCGACAGGACCGACTGCCGGCACCTGCGGACGCTGCTGGCTGAGGGCCGGCTGCCGGAGTGCTGGATCCCGCCGGCCCGCATCCTGGAATGCCGGGCCCTGCTGGAGACCTACCATGACCTGCGGGCCGAGCACACCGCCTGGGCGCAGCGTATTCACGCGGTCTTGTTCCACCAGAGCGCCCCGGCCCTGGGCGGGGGCGCGCTGCCCAGCGAGCAGGGCCTGGCCGGGCTGCGGGCGGCCGCGGCCGCCTGCCTGTCCCCTGCCGGGCAGCTGCAGGTCGCCGCTGCCCTGGAGATGACCGCCGTCCTGGAGACCCTGCTGCACGAGCTGCGGCACCAGCTGCTGGACGCGGCCCGGCACCTGGCCGGCGCCAAGGTCCTGTCCGAGCGGCTGTACGGGGTCGGGCCGGTCACCGCGCTGGCGATGACGTGCTGGCTGGCCGGGGAAGGCCGGTTCTCCTCCTCCCGCCAGGCGGTCCGCTTCGCCGGGCTGGACATCACCGTCCGCTCCTCCGACCGCAAGGGGCCGCCCGGGCGGCTGTCCCGGCAGGGACCGCCGGTACTGCGCTGGGCCCTCTACGAGGCCGGCAAGACCCACGCCCGGGCCTCGGCCCCGGACCACCGCTACTACGCCCAGGTCAAAGACCGCTGTAACGGCAAGCGCGCCGCCCTGTCCGAGGCCCGCAAGATCCTCCGGCAGGGCTGCCACATCCTGGCTGAGCTCGGCAACGACGCGCTCGCCGCCGCCTGAGCCCCTCCACGCCATGGCGACCAGCCGTGACCGCGCCGGCCCGGCCGGGCACACCGCAGCCGCATTCACCCGATGGGGACCACCGCGGCCAGCTCCCGCCGAACCGCTGTCAGCCGCCGCCGGCCCTTGCCAAGGGGCCCGGCGGACGGCCTGATTAGACTGAGCGGCCGCATCCCCGCAGGCGGGGATACCCAATCAATCATCATGTCGCCGGGGCACCCGCGCCCCGCGGACCTAGGTAAGGCTGGCTGCTCCCCGCCCCGCCCCCTGCCGCCACGGCCGATCACCCGCACAGAAAGGCCACCAGCCTGAACCGCTGAACCGGCCCCCGCACCAAGGGACTCCCTGCCCCCGCCACCGGGCATGATCCGCTCCGCGGGCGGCCGGGTCAAGGGCGCCTGCGGCGCCGCTGCGCGCCCCTATGACCCGCCGCCCCGCTCGCAGAACCCGGCGCCTGTCAGGGACAGGGAGCGGACTCAGGCATCCCCGGACCAGCCCGGCATTGACTGCACAAACCCCAGATTGCACGCTTGCGATCACCGGCGGATGCAGGTAGGAGCGCTCCGTTCACTTTGGTGCCCGCGCCCCGGGTGCCAGCGCAGGTGAGAGGGTCGACTGAGCATCCGGGAGGTCGTCGTGGTGGTGGTCAGGGGCGGGGTCGAACCGCCGACCTTCCGCTTTTCACTTGATCTTGCCCCGCACCCGGGCTTGCGTTGCTTCTGTGTTGGCCCTCAGGCCTGCTCAGCAATCACGACGACGCCCGTCAAGGGCACCGGCAGACCTGTCCCCGCGGCGCAAATCAGCAATCCCACGTCCGGCAACCCATGCCAGTTGCCCGAGCCACACGTCAGGCTTCACTCACAGGTATGAACACAAGAGCGTGCAATCAACCGAGCCGCGCATAACGACTCTGCGCACCGGTATTCATTGTGGGCGGCCGCCAGAATCTCCCCAGTGGCGGTCACAAGGCTGGCACCGTGGCCATCACACGCGGTGATCGAGTTCGCTGGCCACTGCGCCGCGAGTCCGCGCCGATTAGGCAGTTGTCAAGCCGACCGATCCACGAGCGCGTTGCGGACGCAGAACACGCATTTCGGCACCGCTCTACGGCTACCAGCAGATTATGAGTCCCGTCGTCCACTGCGCAACGCCATAGAGGTTTACCTGAGCAAATGGGATATTTCGCAACCCTTCGCCAAGTCGCTTGACCACGTATTTGCCACGTGGGATGGTTTTGATCGCCTCCCGAATACGATCCGCGACGAAGGGTGTGCGTTCAGTGGATGCAGCAGGTGGGCGGGTCATGGCGGTGACAGGCAGCCGGGTCCTCGGCGGCCGGTACGTGCTGGCCGAGGTGCTGGGCACCGGCGGGATGGCGACCGTGTGGCGGGCGCACGATCAGGTGCTCGGCCGCGAGGTCGCCGTCAAGGTGCTCAGCCAGCAGTTCGCCGCCGACCCGGGGTTCGCCGACAGGTTCGAGCGCGAGGCCCGGCACGCGGCCTCGGTCAGCCACCCCCGGCTGGTGACCGTCTTCGACTCCGGGATCGACCGCGGCACGCCGTTCCTGGTGATGGAACTGGTCACCGGCCGCACCCTGCGCCAGGTGCTGGACGACGCCGGCCCGCTGCCGGCCGGGCAGGCGGTCGCGATCGCCGCGGGGGTGTGCGAGGGCCTGGAGGCGGCGCACGCCGCCGGGCTGGTGCACCGCGACATCAAGCCGGTCAACATCATGCTGGCCGGCGGGGAGGTGAAGATCCTCGACTTCGGCATCGCCCGGGCCGACGGCACTGCGGCCAGGACCGCGACCGGGACGGTGCTGGGCACCCCCGCCTACCTGTCCCCGGAGCAGGCGGCCGGGCATCCGGCCGGGCCGGCGTCCGACCTTTACTCCCTCGGCTGCGTGCTGTTCGAGATGCTCACCGGCAGCCCGCCGTTCACCGCCGAATCCCAGCTCGCGCTGGCCTACCGGCAGGTATACGACGATCCCGGCCCGCCGTCGGCGCGCCGCCCTGGGCTGCCCGCCAGTTTGGACCAGCTAACCGCCCGGCTGCTGGCCAAGGCCCCCGCCGCCCGCCCGGCCAGCGCGGCGGCGGCCCGCGCCGGACCGCTCGCCGTCCCGGCCCAGGGCGGCACGGCCCTGCCCCCAGCCACCCCCGCCAGGACTCAGGGCAGCCGGCAGCGGCTGCGGCGGCCCGAAACCCTGCTGACGGCAGCGCTCACCGCGGCGCTGGCCGCTCTGGTAGCGGTGCTCCTGGCCGGCCCCGGCAGCACCAGGCCCGCCGGGCCTGCCCCGGCCGCTGCCGGAACGACCGCCCGCACCCACGCAGCCACCCGCCCGGCCACCCCGACCCGCACCCACGCAGCCACCCGCCCCGCCGCCTCGACTCCCGCCCCCGCAGCCACCCGCCCGGCCGCCTCGACCCGCGCCCCGGTGAGCCGGCCGCCTGAGTCAGCCGCTCCCACCCGCACCCCGGCACAAACGGCCACCGCCCCAGCCCTCCCCCCGACCGCCACGGCGGCCGCCGCGCTGGTCGGTAACCTGCAGGCCGGCGTCGCTGACGGCCAGGTCACCCAGCAGGCCGGCCAGGACCTGTTCAGCCACCTGCAGCCCCTGCTGTTCGGCCCGCCCGGCCCGGGCGCCCAGCAGACCCAGAAGCAGTTCACCCAGCTCGTTCAGGCCTACGACAAGCACCAGTCCCAGGGACAGATCACCGGCAAGGCAGCCACCACAGTGCCGAAGGCGATCGCCGCCCTCGGCGCCGCCCTCGGCGTCCACTAACCTCCGCCCCGGCCAGCAACCCGCCGGGTTATCTGGAACTAGTACTACAACAGCGCCTCGTGATCTCTGATTCGGCGGGCGTAATGCGATTTGCGGGCGGCGGCCTGACGGCGGCGTCTCCAGTCTGACCAGTGCTCGTGGAATGCCGCAGGGCGGGCGACGCGG
>NZ_RPFW01000011.1 GCF_007827045.1 Trebonia kvetii | reverse complement strand
CGCCGGCAGCGGCCCGCAATGCCCGCAGTTTGACGAACCCGGTCAGCTGCCCCAAGATGATCCGGCAGCCGCACGGTGGTCCCTAGGTCGTGGCAACACCCTGGTCCCATGCTCCTGGCAAATGACAACAACGATCCCCGGAACGTTGAAACGATGTGGCAGGGTATCAGGGACTTTCGTGACCTTATGGATAGTCGCATAGATGCTTACACGGATGATCGGTCAACGGAGTTTACCCGCGCGCTACTGGTTATCGATGAACTCAGCCAGTTCTCAGCAATGAGCAAAGTTTACTGGGATTCCAGACGGGAGAAAAGCGATAGGGCTACCCCTCCCATGTGGAATGACGTTGCGGCTATCCTCTGGCAAGGAGCACAGTTTAAATGCTCAGTGCTGGTATTCGGTCAGAGGATTGAAAGCAGCACACTGGCCGGATTGACGGACAGTTTCGGGACGCGCCTACTGGCAGGATTCACGAAACGCACGTATGAGCGGCTGATAGCCATACCTCCCGTACCTGTCTCGCAACGTCAGCGCGGCCGGTTTCTCTACTTCGACGGTGAGCGGCCAGAGTGGATACAGCGGCACTCCGCAGAGCAAGCCGGGAGCCAAGAGCAAGCCAGCCGGTAAGGCAAAGCGGGATTGGTGGGAAGACTGAGCATAGCGATCACTGTCAGGTTATGAGTAAGCCCGCGCTGCCGAGGGTGGCGGTAGCGCGGGCTTACGTATGCGAGGTTAGCGTATCACGCAGAACCTTCAGCGGCTTTCGTATCCGGGAAAGGTGCATTCTGTATCAGGAATTGCAAGTCTTGGAAAATGGATATTTCGAAGTTCACGCCGTAGGCCGGAATGCCTGGCACTCGTGGTTGCGCGCGAAGGAGCGCAGGTGTACCGGACGCCTCGCGAAATATTGTCCGTAGGTGATTGACATGGATTATCAGCTCTGGGACTGTGGGCTTCACCAATTCTAGAAGGACCGAATTAATCGCGAGCATTGCCTGATCGATTATGACGGGTAGGCTGAGTTCCTGGTCTGGATTGTCGCGGAAATCGTTCTTGACCGTTGCAGGACACTTTGACGAGCTGACCATGTAGGACGCGGGGAAAGTGTAGGAGATCTCAGATACCGATTTGCCTGTCGTGTGCTCTAGTCGCTTTGACCGTTTAAGGCGGAGCGGCGGCATTTCTCTGTGTTGAACGAGATTCCGCAGGGCCTCAATTACTCGGTACGCCTGGGAACTGTCATATGCGTGGTTCCTTGCCAAGCGGAAATCGGCTAGCTCACTGCTGTCCTTTCCGAAACGCGAGCTAAGATCATGCTCGGATTGGTCAAGGACAAGACGCCAGACTAGAAGCCAACCAACGAAGGCACCAAGGAGATCTTCTGCTAGTTCAGGCTGCCATTGTTCCCGGGGAGCGTTAGAGACGTGCTCGAAAGTCTGTTTCCAGACTCTATACGATGAACTGAGCAATCGGTATGTGGGAATAGTTGCATACTCGCGGCAGAACCTAGCGGCAGCCTGTATTCGCTGGGCCTCATCCATGTCGACACAGCGCACAAATTTTGTCGTCTCGGGCCCGGTACTTTGCAATGTCCATTCCGGGCAAGCGCCGAGGTCAATCTGAAACGTCCGCTGTGGTTTGCGCGGCTCTCCAATGAAAACGGTTTGTTTCCAACTCTGACCAGGCATTATCTCTTCTTTATCGCCGATAACGATAACCGATTCGCCATCGGCAAGTGTGATTGCGTCTCCAATCTCAAGAGGCTGGTCTCGTTGCATGGTGCCCAGGATGGCACCGCCCTCATGTGAGCCTTGGCTGCGATTTCGGCTCGCCCTACCATCGCGGATCGTTATTTCTATCATCTGATCAAGGTAGCGCGATCCCTATCGAGTTGACCCCTACTTGTCAAAGGTGGCGAACCCCCACGGGGATGCTCACGGCGTATCTCCGCCACTGTCGCACCTGACTCGCCGGATGGCAGGCTTGAGACCAGGAGCGACACACCCTTAGTCCTCTGGCTGTGCCCACCTGGCCCGCGGCGTAACGATCATCCCGATACCGGGAGACGGTACAGCCATGCCACGCTCAGCCAGTCTCGCGTGTGCCTTGCTTGCGGTAGTCCTGGCAATCTCGAATCTCTGGTACAGAACGGTGACAGACGGTACGGCACTGCCGGGTTTCCAGACACCAGAGCGAATCTCACTCTCAAGTATCCGGGCAACCTGCACATAACGGGGCACTCCCGCATAGTCGTCAAGCTCTGTCACGCGGCCAGTCGTACCCGTAGACTCCGTGGCCTGATCACGCGGCGTACACGTAGGAGACGTGGGAGACGTAGGAGGGTAGAATCCTGACCAGCCACAATCGCAAGCGGAGGGTCAGACGATGGCAGGCTCAGGACCATGCTGGAACGGCGCTACTTCCCCTACTCCTGACACGTTCGGCTACGGAGCTGGCCGGGCTCGATGGCTAGATCAGGTAGCCCGTAAGGATGCGTTCCTAGCGGCACATCCCGAGTGGACTGTCACCTTCCAGCGGGACAGGGACATCTTCGAAGCGGTCAGGGAAGACAGGGCAGGACAGACCATCATCACTGACCGTTGGCTAGGGCCGTGCCTAGACAGGATGGAAGCGGCAACGCCTACGCAGGATCAGGAGTGAAGTCACAGTTCAGCGGGACAGTTGCCACGCGGGCACTCATGAACCCTGATCCTCGCACGGTCATCATAGACGGTTATGACTTCGCACTCACCGTGCGGCGCGGACACGTAGTCGTCAAACAGGGCAATCGAGAGCGTGTGCTGTCTCGCATCGATGCTGCCAAGACCAGTGACGGAATAGCCCGTATTATCATCCTGTCTCACCCGGATACGTGAGCATGGAAGTTCTGCGATGGGCGGCCGGGCTAGGCGTGGCAGTCTTCCAGGTAGACAGAGACGGAACTATCGGTTTCTGTTCTCCCGGTTTGCTCACGACAGACGCACGGCTTTACAAAGCTCAGGTTCTAGCACAGCCTGAGATGCCTAACGCGGCTACCGGACTTGAAATCGTGCGGGAACTTCTCACGGCAAAACTAGCGGGACAGCTAGAAGTCCTGCGGCTGACAGGCCAGGACTCACCGCGCATAGCCGAGTGCATCACTCAGCTAGCTACTAGTTCCAACCTGCGGTCAATGCTGGCCGTAGAAGGTAACGCAGCTATCGCCTACTGGAAACACTGGGAAAACCATGTGTTCGTGCCATGGAATCCCGATGCAATGAGATTCCTCCCGGCACACTGGGGAGTATTCAACGGCCGGGCCGGTAACGTCACACTCGGCAACGGTCACTCCAGAGCATCAAACCGCAACGCAACCGACTTTGTTAACGCATGCCTCAACTACGCTTACAAAGTCTGCGAGACAGAAGCAATGTACGCCTGTTACGCACTCGGCTTGCATCCCGGCATAGGACTATCCCACGGGGCAGTTTACGAGGATCAGCCAGCCATGTCTCTTGACATCATGGAACCGCTCAGGCCAGTAGCCGACAGAGTTGTACTCTCCTATTTCGACTACGGGAACGGCATACCATTTTCGGAAGACGGCAAGCCAGCCTATCTCGAAAAGGAATGCGCTTACGAACTGGAAGACGGAACCTGCCGCCTGTTTCCCCCGATGACAAACCGGCTAGCGTCTGCGGTTTCCATGGCGGTAGCGCCGCACGCGATGACATGGGCAGAGAGCGTAGCCCGGAACCTGGCCACGCGGGCACACGTGGCAGTGCTGGCACCGTTTGATCCCCGGATCAGGGAACGCTCAGCCGCACGGCAAGAACTGAACCCATCTCTCACAGCGTCAGACCTCATACCTGACGCACTCTGGGAACGCCTACCGCTCGACCCGGCCCCGGGGCAGGAGCGGGCGCTGCGCTCGCACGCGGGGGCGGCGCGGTTCGCCTGGAACTGGGCCCTGGCGGCGTGCCTGGAACGCTACGCGGCGGAACGCAGGTGGTATTCCGGTGCTGAGCTGCACAGGGATGTTCGACTACAAGACCGCCTGGCGCGGCGGGACGCTCGTCACCGCCGACCGGTCGTATCCGTCCACGAAGACCTGCTCGGGCTGCGGCACGGTGAAAGCCAAGCTGGGCCTGGCCGAGCGGACCTACCGGTGCGACGAATGCGGCCTGGTCCTGGACCGGGACGTGAACGCCGCCCGGAACCTGCTGCACCTCGCCGCCAGTGGGGCGGAGAGGCGAAACGCCGGGGGAGGGACGATAAGACCGCGCCCCGCGCGGCACGACCCGCCGAACCCGGAACCCGGCACCCCGCACGGGGACAAGACCGGGACCGCCGCCCGGCAACAGGCGGCTGCGGCATGAGCGCCCCTGAGCACTCAGCCGCAACGGGTAGGCGTGCCGGTACGACGACGCCCGGATTGGGATCGACGCCGAAGAAGAACGAGAAGCTGTACGTTCCTGGCGGGGTCTTCCAGTCGCCCTCGCGCTTGCGGCCGGCCAGGGCGATCCCGTGGTAGTCGACGCGCGCGGTCCACGGGCCGAAGACGAGGACCTTCTTGGTGCCGGTGACCCGTTCCGCCTTGCGCGTCGCGTTTGCCAGCCTAACAAGCGCGTCACTGTCGCCTCATCGGCAACGCCGCCGAAAAACTCATCGAGCACCTGACGGAACACGGTGCTGTCCGTCTCGGCGGTACCGTCGGTCTCAGTGCTTTCCGTCTCGGCGGCTGCGGCGAACAGCGTCATCGACGAGCGGAGTTTCATCGCGTCGACTGAGCCGAAGATCCGCTCCGCCGGCCTGCCCCTGGTGTCCGCGACCACGTGGGCACACTCCCGCAGCCGCGGGCCGAGCACCGGATGGCCCAGGTAAGCGCGGGCCTCGTCGAGCGAGGAGATCGCGTACTCACGGGCCATCGCACTATTGCCAAGGCCTGCGATCTGCGGGAAGACGAACCACATCCAGTGACTGGTCTTCGCGCCCGCGCGCAGTTCGGCGAGGGCGCGGTCGTAGGTGCCGTAGCGGTCTTGCGCCGCCACGAAACGTTCCAGCCGCCACGGGTCGCTCGGTGCGTCGCTCACCCGGCCATTGTGGCGCACCGGCCTGCTGTCAGGTGGCCGGGGCCGCGCCCAGGTAGCGCAGCACGGCGAGCACCCGGCGGTGGCCGGTGTCGCCCTGGTACAGGCCGAGCTTGGCGAAGATCGAGTTGATGTGCTTGGACACCGCGCTCTCCGTGATCACCAGCGCGGCGGCGATCTCCGGGTTGGACTTGCCCTCCGCCATCAGCGCGAGCACGTCGCGTTCCCGCTGGGTCAGCGCGGCCAGCGGGTCCGCGCCGCGGCGCAGCAGCAGCTGCGCGACCACCTCGGGGTCGAGCGCGGTGCCGCCCGCCGCCACCCGGCGCAGCGCGTCGAGGAACTCGGTCACGTCGGCCACCCGGTCCTTGAGCAGGTAGCCGACGCTGCTCGTGTTGGCGGAAAGCAGGTCGGCGGCGTACCGCTCCTCCACGTACTGCGACAGCACGAGGATCGCGATGTCCGGCCAGCGGCCGCGGATGGCGAGCGCCGCCCTGATGCCCTCGTCGGTGTGCGTCGGCGGCATCCTGACGTCGGCGATTACCAGGTCGGGCAGTTCCCGTTCCACGACGGCGAGCAGTTCCTCGCCGTCGCCTGCCGTGGCCGTCACCTCGAACCCGGAGCTCTCCAGGAGCTTGACCAGGCCGGCGAGCAGCAGCACCGAGTCTTCGCCGATGACCACTCGGAGCCGCTGCTCGCTTGTCATGCCCGTCACCCTATCCCTCGGCTACTCGGCTCGCAGCGCCGTGGCGGCGCGGGCACGAGCGGCCCAGCTCGCAGGGAGCAGCGCCCCGAGCACCGCGATGCCGAGCGCCGCCAGGGAGAGCAGCGCCAGCCGCACGATCGGGAACACCGCGGAGAAGCTCGCCGGGATCCCCGTGCCCGCGGTGCTGCCCATGGCGTGCAGCGTGGCGGTGTTCAGCGCGATCGCGGCCGGCGCGGCGATCGCACCCGCGATGATGGCGGGTGCCACGATCCAGCACACCACCATCAGCACCAGCTGGCCTGGCCGCATCCCGAGCGACTTGAATATCCCCAGGTCGTGCACCTTGTCCCGGGTGCTCATCAGCACGGTGTTGAGCACGCCGAGCGCGGCGGCGACCGCGACCATCAGCGAGAGCAGGCCGATCAGCGCGATGGCGATCACGTAGAACTGGCCGCCGGACGGGGTGAATGCGCGGAACGGGCTGTTCACGTTGGCGAGCGCGCTGTCGACCGAGCTGACATAGGCCGTCGTGCTGACCCCCGGCTTGAGCCCGACGTCCACCTGCCAGAAGTTGTCTGTGCGGCCGACTCCTGGCAGGGTCCGCGTGCTGCCGTAAAGGTGCGGATTCTTGTTCGGCTGGAACACCTCGCCGACAATGCGCACCGGCACCTGCGCGGCGCCGATCCGCAGCGTCGTCGTGTCTCCCACCGTCAGGCCGCTCTGGGTGAGGAACGAGGTGTTCACGTCCACCTCGTCGGTGCCCCGGTACCAGCGCCCGGCGATGAGCGAGTAGCCCGTCCAGGCGGCGGCACCGCTGAACGCGTAGGCGTGCACATTCTGCCCGAGGCCCGCGCCGCTGATCAGCGTGTTGTAGACAGTCACCCGGTGCGCGGTGCCCGGCTGCGCCCGCAGCGCCGCGTCCAGCGCGGACAGCTGCGCCCCGGACGGCCCCTGCTGCGGGCCGGCGCCGGGGCCGTTCTGCTGAATCTGCACCGGGACGGTCGTGGTCAGCTCCTGCGCCACAGCGGCCCTGCTCAGCGAGGAGTGCAGCCCGACCGCGAAGATCACCGCGGTGGCACCGAATGCGAGCGCGGCGAGCGTCACCACGGTGCGCGCGGGCCTGGAGAACGGCGCGGCGAGTCCGAGGCTGACCGGGCGCGGCAGCGGGAGCCGCGCGGCGAGCCGGTGCGCGGCGTACCCGCCGCGGCCGGCCGGCGCGCGCCCGTCGGCGATCGCCTTGACCGCGGACAGGCGGCCAGCGCGCAGTGCCGGGCCGAGTGCCGCGAGCAGGGTGAGCGCCAGCATGCCAAGCGGGGCGATCACCGACGCCCACCACGGGACCTGCTGCCCGCCGACGCTGTAGGCATCCGCCGACTTGCGCAGCACCGGTATCGCGAGCGCGTTGCCCGCGATCACGCCGATGAGGCAGCCGCCGAGTGCCGGCCAGCCGATCCTGCTCAGGTAGACGGCGACCACCTGGCCGGGCGTCATCCCGATGGACTTGAGTACGCCGATCCGTTGGTACTGGGCGACCACCGCGCCGCTGACCACGTTGGCCACGATCAGCACCGCCATGACCAGGCCGATCAGCGCGAACGCGACCACGAACGGCTCCATGATGGCCCCGTTGCCCGCCTCGTCCTGCTGAACCGTCAGCCAGTTCCTGCTGTCGGCGACCGCACCCTTCGGCAGCGCATTGGTGACCCGGTCCAGGTCCGCGCGCAGCTGCGCGAAGCTGGCGGCGCTCGAGAAGCGGTAGAGCACCTGCTCCTGCGTTCCCGAGAAGGACTGGACGCTCCCCGGCCCGGACTGCTGCACGCCGAGCTGTCCCGCCTTCTTCAGCGCCGCCTGTAGGTACGCGGCCTCGGCAGGGGTCACCCAGCCGTCGGCGGTGTTCGTGATCGAGTTGGCGAACCCGACAACGGTGAGCACCGGCGAGCCGGGCACGCCGAGCACCGTCAGCTTGTCACCGACGTTGCCGAAGTTGCCCGCGCTGCCCTCAAGGACCACCTGGCCGGGCCCGTCGGCCCAGTGGCCCGCGTTGAGCACCAGGTCATCAACGGGCCCGTCCGGTCGTGCCCGGCCTGCCAGGTTGTACCCGCCGAACGGCTGTCCCTGTTCGACGTTGACCGATGCCTCGGTGAACGGTCCGGAAACCGCGGTCACTCCCGCGAGCTTCGCCGTCGCGGCAACCTCGGCGGGAGTCACGACAGCCGAGTTCATGGTGAGCGTCAGGTCGGCGCCGCGCTGCGCGGCGAACGCGTGGTCGAAGGGGCCGCTGCTCGCCGCGAGCAGCGCCAGGCCCAGCGTCGCCGACGCGGTGGAGACAAGCAGCACCATGCCGAGGACCGCCGACTGTGCCTTGTGCCGCAGCATGCCGCCGGACGCGGTTCTGATCACGCTCAGCCACCGGGTTCGCGTCCCGGCGGCGGCGGTGGTCATGACCAGGCCCCCTGACCCGCCGCGCCCGCGCCGCCCGCCGTTGCCAGGCTCGCCCCAGAGAGCCCGGTGGCGACGCGCCCGTCAACGATCGCGATGGTCCGTGCCGCGTGCCGCGCGGCGAGGGCGGGATCGTGGGTGACGAGCACTAGCGTCTGGCCCGCCGCGTTCAGCTCGCCGAGCAGCCGACCGATCTCCTGGCCGGTGGTGCTGTCGAGTGCGCCGGTCGGCTCGTCGGCGAGCAGCAGCTCGGGAGCGTTGACCAGGGCACGTGCGATCGCGACCCGCTGCCGCTGGCCGCCGGACAGCCGGGCCGGATAGGCGTTGCGCTGCGCCTCGATGCCGAGCCGTGTGAGCAGCTCCCCTGCCCGCGCCCGCGCCTGGCGCCGCGACGCGCCGGCGAGCTGGGCGGGAAGCAGCACGTTGTCGGTGACGGTGAGGTCGTCGAGCAGGTTGAAGAACTGGAAGATGATCCCGATGTGCCGGGCGCGAAAGCGCGCGACCGCCCCCTCGCCCAGCTTGTCGATGCGCTGCCCGGCCACGGTGACCGTGCCCGCGGTCGGCCGGTCGAGGCCGGCGATCAGGTTGAGCAGTGTCGACTTGCCGCTGCCCGACGGCCCCATGATCGCGGCGACTTCACCGGAGCGCACGCCCATGCTCACGTCGGACAGCGCTGGCTGGGCGCCCGCCTGGTAGGCCTTGGTCACCCCGTCGAGCCGGATCACGTCGCCGGGACTACCCGGCGCGTCCTGCTGTCGTCTCATTACGAACCCTCCCCGGGAACGAATGCACTAAAAGCCGCGGCCACGGCGGCCGGACCCTCCGGTTACGATGCCAGCGGCGGCGGCCGCGCACAGTAGCCAAGGGCTCCGGATCGGAGGTGCAGCCAGCTTCACCATCGAACGGAGCCGCACTGCATGGCACCTCAGCGACCAGCGCAATAGCGTGGAGGTCATGGAAACCACGGTTGACGTTCCGCACCCGGCGCCGGGCAGACCCCATGCGCCCCGGGTGCCGTGGTCGCCGCGCGCCTGGGGCCAGGCAGTCCGCCTGGCCGGGGGCATCGTCGTCCAGGTCATCCCCTGGCTGCTGCTGACCCTGATCGTCGCCTGGGGCACGAGCGCTTCGCACGGCCAGTGGCGGTACCGGGGATGGCTGCTCTTCGTCCTGCTTCTCGCGCTGGTGACGCTGCTCCTCATCCCGGCACTCACCCGCGTCCACCGGCACCGGCTGCGCACGGCAGGGATCTTCATCCCCCCGCAGCCGAGGCGGCCAGACCAGCTGACCCCCCGCGGGATCGTCGCGACGCTGCGCTCCCAGCCGCTCTGGCGGCAGGTGGCCTACCACTTGCTCGCCGGGCCGCTGCTCGGCATCGCGGCGGCCATCGCCCTCGCGCTGTGGCTCGGCGGCCTGCTGTCCGCGACCGTCTACCTGTACGGCTGGGGCCTGCGCCCGGGCAGTGTCTTCCGGCGCGCGACCTACCCCACGGACGGCATCAACGCGCAGCACCTGGGCCACATCCCGGCCGGCGTGTTCCTCACAGCGGCCGGGATCATCGCCCTGGCGGTGGCCCCCGCGGTGACCGCGGCCGTCGCGGAGCTCGATGCCCGTGTCGGCAGGTCCTTGCTCGGCCCGAGCCGTGCAGAGGAACTCGCGCACCGGGTCGAGCACCTCACCCAGACCAGGGCCGGCGCGGTCGACGCCGCCGACGCCGAGCGGCGCCGCCTCGAGCGTGACCTGCACGACGGCACGCAGCAGCGGCTCGTCTCGCTGGCGATGAATCTTGGCATGGCGCGCACCCAGGCGGCCACCGCCGAGCAGGCGCAGCAGGCGATCGCCGACGCGCACGACGAGGCCAAGGCCGCGCTCGCCGAGCTGCGCGACCTGATCCGCGGCCTGCACCCGGCGGTGCTCGAGGACCGTGGCCTCGACGCGGCGCTGTCCGGCGTGATCGCCCGGACGCCCATCCCGGTCCGGCTGACCGTCGACATGACGCGCCGCCCGGCGCCGGTGGTCGAGGCGGTGGCCTACTTCGTGGTCTCCGAGGGCCTGACCAACATCGTCAGGCACGCACAGGCCAGCCAGGCCGAGGTCATCGTGCAGCGGGCCGGAGACCGGCTGCACGTCATCATCACCGACGACGGCGTGGGCGGCGCCGACCCGGCGCGCGGCACCGGGCTTGACGGCCTGCGCAAGCGGGCCGAGTCGGTGGACGGAACGTTCGACATCAGCAGCCCGCCAGGCGGGCCGACCCTTCTCACCGTGGACCTGCCATGCGTCAGATGATCACCACCGGCCAGTCAGGACCCGGCGTACAAGACGGCCCCGTGCGCGGCGGCTGGATCTGGGGCGCCGTCGGCATCGTCACCATCCTCGCCCTCGCCGTTCCCGGGACCTGGGCGTTCACCAGGGCCGGAAACGCTGGCGGCTTCGACAAGCCGCAGAGCGCGGTCCCGACAAGAACCGTCGTCATCACCGAGCCGGTAACCAGCATCAACCTGGAAAGCTACGGTGCGCCCATCAGGGTCATCGGCCGGCCGGTGAGCCAGGTGACCGTCATCGAGGCGATCAGCTTCAACCCGGACATGCCGCGGCCGCGGCAGGCGACTGACACCGACACGCGCGGCCTGCTGACCCTCGCGGCGCCCGCGTGCCAGACGCAGGACTGCAGCGTCGGGTTCACGGTGATCGCGCCGCCTGGCGTCACTGTCAACGCGACAGGAGACGGCGGCCCGGTGAGCGTGGCCGGCGTGGCGGCGTCCACCATCAACTCAAGCGGCGGACAGGTCAGCGCCACCGACATCAGCGGGCCGCTCAGCATCTCCGCCGGCGGCGGGAACGTGACGGTATCCAATGCGCCCAAGGCCTCCGTTGACTCCGGCGGCGGCACGGTGGAGGTGACCGCAATCGCCGGCCAGCTCAGCGTGCACGCCGAGGGCGGCCAGGTGAGCGTTAACGGCGCCGGCGCGGCCGATCTCGACTCGGGCGGCGGACCCGTCACCGTGGCCGACGTCACCGGACCGCTCCGGGTGTTCGCCGAGGGCAACAGCATCACCGTGACGAAGGCGCCATCGGCGGACCTCGACTCGGGCGGCGGCGCGGTGACCGCAACCTCCATCCACGGGGCACTCACCGTGCGGGCCGAGGGCGGCACGGTGCAGGCAACCGACGTGACGGGCGCGTTGGACGTCGACACCGGTAGCGGGCCGCTGACCGCGGTCGCCATCTCTTCCGTCACGGCGTCGGTGCGGAGCGAGGGCGGCGGCGCCGTGCTCGCGTTCGCCCAGGCCCCTACCTCCGTCCACGTCCAGACGGACGGTGGCATGGCCACCCTGTCGGTGCCAGGCGGCCCGTACGCGGTGTCGGCCGACAGCGGCGGCGGGCCGGAGTCGGTGGCCATCGCCACCAGCCCCGGCGCGTCAAGCACGATCAATGTCAGCACCGACGGCGGCCCGCTGCAGATCGGCCCGGCCTAGCCAGGCCGCCGGCGGGGCCGCTGCCCGCTGGCCCGCGAACTCGCGTCATCGCGCGATCGCGGGCCATCGGCGGCAGCCGCGAGCCAGATCCCGGCGGCCGCGTGGCGGGGGTGCCACGGGGCGATGCCGTCAGCGGACGAAGATCATGCCCTTGGTGCGGAGCACGGGGCCGGTGGTCGGCACGCGGGTGAGCCCGCCGGTCTTCATGCTGACGGTTGCCAGGTAGTTGGCCGGGAAGCCGGGACCTGGGCAGGTCGCCGGCGCGCTGCTCGAGTCGCACGGCGTCACCGACGCGTACATGGCGCCGGGCGCAAACGTGCCCGTCACCGTGTCCACCGTGTCATTGGTTCCGTCGGTGACGTACAGGGCGCCGCGCGGCGCGGTCGCCCAGGCGCTGTCGTCGACCGACGCGCGCAGGTGCAGCGCGGTCAGGAACTGCCGCGGGCCGGCGAAGCGGTCGAAGATCAGCTCCTGGTCGCCCTGGGAGTCGAGCATGAAGTCGCCCGCGTACTGGCGGCGATGGCCGGCACGACCTCGTTGGAGTCGGGGTCGGTCAGCGCCAGGCGGATCGTCTTCCCCGCGGCGGGACCGTTGGCCTGCCTGGCCCACGCCTCGTCGCCGAACAGCGGGCGCATGTGGGCGACCCTGGTCCGCGCGCTGAGCGTCACCACGTAGACCGCCGGATACTTCGGGTTCGGCGCCGCTGCCCCGGTGGTGCCCGGCGCCGACGCGGAGATGAGGATGCTGCCCCGGTAGATCGAGATGGCGTCGGTGCCGCCGTTGTGCGGCAGCGGCTTGCTGTAGGCGTAGTGGAGGACCCGGCCGGCGCGCGGCGCGATGGCGTACAGGCTGGAGTGCGCGTCCTCGTTGACGGTCGCGAGGACCTGACCCAGGTGCGGGTCGGCGGTGAGCCCGTCGCACTTGCCGTGCAGGTCCCACTGGGCGACCTCCCGGCCGGCCAGCGTGAACTCGACGATCGTGGAGTCCAGGTTCCCGACGGGCGACGCCTCGCCCTGTGGGCCGACGCCGTTCTGGAAGCTGACGAAGATGTCCTTGCCCAGCTGGGTGATGTCGTCGGGGCTTGCGAGGGCTTCGGTGCGCGCGGCACCCTTGCCGTCGGGCCGAAACCGGTGACGCAGGTCCTTGCCGTTGGCGATCCTGGTGACGTGAAGCGGCCGGACGGCGAAGCCGTCCGTCCTGGCGGGTGCCGGCTGCGCGCTGGCGGGCGCGGCGAGCGCACAGGCCGCCGCCACCACCCCCGCGGCTGCCGCGGCCGCGGCGGCGAGCATCTTGGCGTTGCGCTTGCTGTTAGAAATCATCACAAACGCTTATTACGCCGCTCTTGTGACACCGACGCTGCGCGACCCGAACACTGGGTGAAGCTCCGCCGTCCGGCAGCGGTCGGGAAACTGTGCCTCTTGTTAAGCGACCGGCATGGCCGCGGGGCCCCACGCCGCCTTTCCCGTGATGAGGTCGGCGGCACGCTCGGCGACAGCGACAACCGCGGCCTGGATGTCACCCGCGGGGATAACCGGGATCACCGAGGCGTCGGCGACGCGCAGGCCGGCGACGCCGATGACGTTGAGCTCCGGGTCGGTGACCGCGTCCGATCCCGTGCCCATGGCGGCGGTGCCGCAGGGATGGAAGGACGTCGAGCAGTGCTCGCGCACGAACGCCTCCTTCTCCCTGGCGGAAAGCCCGACCGCTGCCAGCAGCGGCTTGTCGATCAGCTCGGCGTAGGCGGCGGTGGCGGCCAGGTCCATGATCGTGTCCAGCGCTTCGGCGAGCGTGTCAAGGTCCGCACGCTCGGCGAGGAAGCCGGCGTCGATCTCCACCGAGTCCGGTCCCGTCTTCTCGGGGTCGCGGACAGTCAGCCTGCCCCTGCTCACCGAGCCGAGCAGTGCCGGGCAGATCGCGAAGACCCGGGGATCGCCTGCCAGGCCGTCCGGCGCAGCTCCGCCCGGCCCCGCGTGCGGACCCTGCACGACGAAGGCGTGCAGGTCGGGCCGGGGCGCGCGCGAGCTGCGCCAGTTCATGAGGGCGCCGCCGCCGTCATCGGTGACCAGGCCTAGTCGGTGCCTGGCCAGGAACTGCACGCCGCAGAGCAGCGGATGGTCCTGCAAGTTGCGGCCCACGCCCGGCAGGCAGGCCACCGGGTTGACGCCGAGCGCGCGCAGTTGCGCCGGGTCGCCGATGCCGGACCTGATCAGCAGTTCCGGCGTACCGAACGCGCCGAGGGCGAGCACCACGCCTGCCTGGGCGCGGGTCCTGCGAAGCGCTCCCCTGACGGTGTGCACCACCGCGTCGCAGCGCGGCCCGGGGCCGAAGCCGAGCCGCAGCGCCGTCGACCCGGTGAGCACGGTGAGGTTGGGCGGCGGCTCCGGCGCGGCGGCCCAGGCGCCGACCGGGACCTGGCCGGGCGCTGGCGGCGGCGCCCAGGCGGGCAGGTAGCCGTCGACCACGCTGAACCTGCGGCCGTCGGCGATGTTCAGGTTGGCGAGCGCCGCGCCTGCCGTGTCGCCGGCGTTGAGGTCATCGAGCCTGGCGAGGCCGAGTTCGGCGGCGCCCTCGACGAGCGCCGACGCGACCGGGTGCGGCTTACTCGGGCGGGTGACCCGCAGCGGGCCGCTCCCGCCGCGGTGCTCCGACGGGCCGCCCTCCCAGGCCTCGCTGCGCCGGAAGTAGGGCAGCAGGTCCGCGTAGTTCCATCCGGTCGCGCCCGCCCGCCCCCAGGCGTCGTAGTCGCCGGGGTGGCCGCGGAACCAGCGCATCGCGCCGGTCGCCCCGCTGCCGCCGAGCACCTTGCCGCGCGGGATGGGAATGCCACGGCCTGCCACATGCGGGGACGCCCGGTAGCGGTAGCCCCAGTCGAGCGCCGTGCCCGGCAGCTTGGTCCACTGCGGCGGGTCGACGATCTGCGCCACGCCGCGGCCGTAGGTGCCCGCCTCGATCAGCAGCACCGAGGCGGCAGGCAGTGCGGCGGCGAGCCGGGACGCGACGACGCTGCCCGCACTGCCGCCGCCGACGATGACGTAGTCATAGGCCGGCTCTGTCGCGCTCACCGTGCCCCCTTGGTTCGGCTCCGCCGTCCGGTGATCCCGGCGTCATCTTCCGACGATCGGCACTGGGCATTTCGGCTGCCGCCGTGAGCCGTTAACGCCCGGTTACGGCTGTCACGGCCCGGCGGCACAGTCACGTCCTCCTTGCCGGGAACCTACGGGGGCGCGGCGGCGCCCAAGTGGCATGCGACTCGGGATGCGGTTCTCACCCCTACTGCTCGCCGCTTCGCTGGTGATCTGCCTGTCTGGTCCGTGTCAGTGGTTCCTCCAGACGGGAGATGATCATGGAGACGGACATGGACGTCGGCCGCAGGCCCGCGATGGACGGGTGCGGGGAGCCACAGCCATTCACGGCGCCCGCCCAGCTGAATGCGGTTACCGGCCTGCCGTAATTCTCCGATGGCCGATGCGGCCTGTCGGTGCCATGATGTCTGCTGAGGGAATCCTTAGGATTTCCCAGGTCCGATGGGGAGCACGGAACCATGACGCGACGTGCGGCACTCATGTTGGCGACGGCCATCGCCTTCCTGCTGGTCACGGGGATCACGGAACCGGCAGAAGCCGCCCAGTCAGCGGCGTCCACCTGGGGCGGGGCAACCGATCCGCTCCGCGCCTCGATTGGCATCCAGAGCGCGCTGATCGAGCAGCTGTCATGCGCGTCGGCGGGGAACTGCACGGCGTTCGGGATCTACCAGACGGCCGGCGGACCGCAGACGCCGTTCGCGGTGACGGAGAAGGGCGGTAGGTGGCAGCCGCCGCAGGCCCTGGTCACCGGCAACACCGCCAATTACCTGACCTTCGCGGTGTCCTGCGCCTCGCCAGGCAACTGCGCCGCCGGCGGGTCAGCGCCCGGGCCATCCGAGGTCTACTCCGCCTTCGTCGTCAGCCAGGTCAACGGGAAATGGGGGCCGGTCACCGACCTCGTCGGAACGGCCAACGCGGCGGCTGCGGACTTCACCACGACCACGGCGATCTCCTGCTCCGTGCCAGGCCGGTGCACCGCGGGCGGGCAGTACACCGACGCGGCGGGCCTAGTCCAGGGCTGGGTCAGCGACGAGCAGGCGAACGGAACCTGGACACCACGGTTGCGCACCGCGGCCAACCTGAACGCCGGCAAGGGAACGGTGACCGCGGTGTCCTGCGCATCGCCGGGAAACTGCGCCGTCGCCGGCCAGTACACAGACGCGTCCAACGTCACCAGGGCGTTCACCGCCGACAAGCGCGGCGGCGTCTGGTTCCCCGCACACCCGGTGCCAGGTCCGCTGACCGCTGGAACGGCCGCGCTCCCCTCGGTCTCCTGCGACGCGCCAGGCGACTGCGTCGCGGGCGGCTACTACAAAGCGGCGTCGGGAAACGAGGCCTTCGTCGTCAGGGAAAAGAACTTCACCTGGGGCACAGCCACCGAGCTCCCCGGCACCGGCGCGCTGAACAAAGGCGGGGACGCCCGGGTCACATCGGTATCCTGCCGCGCGCCAGGCAACTGCTCAGCCGGCGGCCACTACACCGACGCCGGGCACCACCAGCAGGCGTTCGTGGCTGCCCAGCACGCCGGCCTCTGGGCCAAGGCGGTCGAGGTTCCCGGGCTCGGCTCCCTCAACGCCGGCGGCACGGCCGAGGTCACTTCGCTGTCCTGCGCGTCCGCGGGCAACTGCGTGGCGGGCGGGTACTACTCCCCAAGCGCCAATGCCCACGACGCCTTCGTCGTGAGCGAGCGGAACGGCAGCTGGCAAGGCGCGCAGCTGCCGCGCGGCGCGGCCGCCCCGGCGGGGCGGGACACCAGGGTGCTCTCCGTCTCCTGTCCAGCGGTGAGCTACTGTGGCGCCATCGGCTTCTACATCGGCAGCAACCATTTCTTGCACTCCTGGGTGGCCAGTGGGTCGGTCAGCCAGCGGACGACGGCCGCGGAGAAGCTGTCGGCCAGCACGGTGAAATACGGGAAGGAACAGAGCGTCCGGGTCAGCGTAACGGTCGCCGCGAAGTTCCACGGCCCGGCCACCGGGACGGTCACCGTGATCGCCGGCTCCGTCAAGATCTGCGTGATCACGCTGAGACACGGGGCTGGGTCATGCACGCTAACCGCGCGCAAGCTCGCGCCAGGCGCCCACAAGCTGACCGCCAGGTACGCGGGCAACGTTACCTATCAGCCAGCGCTGTCCGTCCCACGCACGCTCACTGTCAAGAGATAGCGGGCCGGTCGGGCGTTAAGACACGGCTGGCCAGGTAGTCGACGGGCCCGAGCCGCATCAGGTCGTCCTTGACCAGCGTGCCCTCGGCGGCGACGAGGCGGCTGGCCTGCCCGAGGCGGGCACGCTCAAGCGCGTTGCCCAGAGCGGGGCGTTGGCGAACCTGGGCTGGGTCATCCGGCGGGTCAGGTAGTCACGAGTCGTCTTCGCAGTGGCGGTCCCGTTGGCCTGCCTTGCCCACACCTCGTCGCCAAACAGCGGGCGCATATGGGCGACCCTGGTCCGCGCGCTGAGGGTAACGACATAGACCGCCGGGTACGTCGGGTTCGGCGCCGCGGCCCCGGCGGTGCCCGGCGCCGACGCGGTGATGGGCACGCGCATGGAACCGGCGCGGGTCCGACGGCGTCCAATGAGCATGCGACTTGGGATGCGGTTCTCACCCCTACTGCTCGCCGCCGGCCTGACGGCGGCTGTCGCCGGGTGCGCGAGCGCCACGGCACCTCGCCCCGCGCCGTCACCGGTCGAGGCCCGCGGGGTCGCGGCGATCGAGCCGGCCGCCGACCCGCGCCCGTTCGGCGCCGCGGACACCGCGTTCGGACTCGACGTGCTGCGCGCCTGGTGCGCGCAGTACCCGGGCAAGAACCTGGTGTTCTCGCCGTCCACGCTTGCCAGCGCCCTCGGCATGGCCTACGCGGGCGCCCACGGCGCGACCGCCGCCGCGATGGCCAGCGTGCTGCACCTGCCCGCGGCAGGCGGCACGAACCTTGCGGCCGGGCTGCAGGCGCGCGCGGACGCGCTCGGGGCACTCGGCGGGCCAGGCGTGACCCTCGCGCCGAGCGACGAGGTGTGGGCGGACCCGTCGCTGCCGCCGCTGACGAGCTACCTCAACGCGGTGGCGACCGGTTACCGAGCAGGCCTGGCCAAGGCGCCGTTCCTGAGCGACCAGGCCAAGGCCGCCGACGAGGTGAACGCGGCGATCGCGGCGGCCACCCGCGGGCACATCCCGCACCTGGTGTCTCCCGGCATGCTCAGCGACGTCGGCTGGGTGCTCACCTCCGCGCTCTACATGAACGCCAAGTGGGCAACGCCGTTCGACCCGGCCAAGACCACCAAGGACGACTTCACGCTTGCCAACGGGAAGACCGTGCTGCCCTTCTACCTGGAGGGCAAGGGGTTCGCCTACGCGAGGGCCGCAGGCTGGACCGCCGTCGACCTGCCATACAAGGGCGGGAAGCTGACCATGACGGCGCTGCTGCCGCCGGCTGGGTCCGCGTCCGGCTCCTGCGCGCTGCCGAGCCAGGCGGCGCTGACGTCGCTCACCGCGGTGCTGCGGGGCAGAGGTCTCGGGGCATCCAGCATCCAGGGCGCCGCCAGCTCGGCCGAGGTGGACCTGCCCAAGGTCAGCCTGAGCACGGGCGGGGACCCCGGTGACATGAAGCCGGTGCTGCAGCGGCTCGGCATGGGCGTGGCGTTCACCGCGCAGGCGGACTTCACCGGGCTCTCGAAGCTGGCGGGCAACCTGGCGTTCGTTCAGCAGGCGGCCACCCTCCAGGTCGCGGAGAAGGGCACGGTGGCCGCCGCGGCCGCGGCCGTGGGCGTCACGCCGACCTCGGCCGAGGTCAACCCGGTCACCGTCAGGTTCGACCGCCCGTACCTGATGCTGGTGACGGCCACGTCGACCGGCGAGCCGCTGTTCCTCGCCGAGGTGGCCGACCCGACCGCGAGCTAGCGGCATCGGTTCACGGGAGGCGTCCCGATGGCACATTCATCATCACGCCATGGCGGAGCGGGTCGGGGCCGGTTAGGGTCTGGGTAGTTCCTGAAGAATTCGCCTTGGGCCGTGGCGGTGGCCGGTGCCTGGCGCGGTAGGGCAGCGCGGTGCGGGCCGCGCAGTGGGAGGCCTGGGACAGTGTTCGGGATCATCCGGCCATGCAAGCACCGGCTCGGCGGGGAACTCGGGGACGCGTGGCGGGCGCACCTGTGCGGGCTCTGCCTGTCGCTGCGCGACGATCACGGCCAGGCGGCGCGGCTCGCGACCAACTACGACGGGTTGATCATCTCCGTGCTCGCCGAGGCGCAGGCGGACGGCCCGCCGGAGCGGCGCATGGCCGGACGCTGCGCGCTGCGCGGCATGCGCCGTGCCGAGGTGGCATCGGCGACTGCGCGCGGCTCGCCGCCACGGTGTCGCTGGTCCTCGCCTCGGCCAAGATCCGCGACCACGCCGACGACGGCGACGGCGCGCTCGGCACGCCAGGGGTGCGCGGCGCGGCGACCGCGCTGGCGGCGCGCTGGGCGGCGGCGAGCGCGCGGACCGGGCGTGAGCTCGGCTTCGAGGTCGGCGTGCTTACCGAGGCGATCGGGCGGCAGACGGCCGTCGAGGCCGCCGCCGGGCCCGGCACGTCCCTGCTCACCGTCACCGAGCCAACGGAGACCGCGACGGGCGCCGCGTTCGCGCACACCGCGGTGCTCGCGGGCAAGCCGGGCAACGCGGCGGCGCTCGCCGAGGCCGGCCGGCTGTTCGGCAGGATCGCGCATCTCGCGGACGCGGCCGAGGATCTCGCCGCCGGCCGGGCAGCCGGCGCGTGGAATCCACTGCTCGCCACCGGGACCGCCGTGGCCGAGGCACGACGGCTGTGCGACGACGCGCTGCTCGGCATCAGGCTCGCGCTCGCCGAGGCCGAGTTCCGCGACAGCCGGCTGGTGCACACGGTGCTCGTGCACGAGCTCACCCGTTCTGTGCACCGGATATTCGGCGGCGTCGCCCGCACCGAGCTGCCCGACGCGGCGGACGCCCCCGAGGATTCCTGCGCTTCCGGCGCGGCTGAATCGGGTGACCAGGCGGACGCCGCGCACGGCCACGGGCGCGGGCGCGGCCTGCCGCTGGCGGGCCTGGCGGCGCTCGCCGCCTTGCCGGGACTGATGTCGCTGCGCCGCCGGCGCGGCTGCTGCTGCGACTGCGGCGAGGACTGCTGCTGTGAGTGCAGCTGTGAGTGCTGCGGGGATGCCTGCTGCGACGGGTGCTGCGACTCCTGCGACTGCGGCTGCTGACCGCAAACCGCGCTGACCCGGCGCGCGCAAACCGGGCGATACTGCCGGGAATCTGGTGGGCGTGCTTGCTCGCGTACTTCTGCCTGCTGTCGTTCGTCCCGGTGGGGGCGGCGCATCGAGTGCGGTCCGCTGGGCAAATGCGCCAGCGACTAGGGGACTGAACCAGGCCGAAACGTTTCGAAAGTTTCGAAAGTCACTGGAGTCACGATAAGCGTCTCCAATCATTAACTTCTCGGTATGAATGCGGGAGTTGGCCATTGACAGGGATTATCAAACACGTTTAGCGTGCGCTCAATCAACAGATTCGTCCGAAATATTTCGGATTAGGCCGAAATATTTCGGGTTGAGCGAGAGGCGAACACATGGACGTGAAACGCCGTAGCGTTCTTGCTGCCGGCGCGGCGGGTGCCGCGGGCTTGGCGGCGACCCTCGGCGGCGTGACCGACGCGCGCGCGGCCACCGCCCAGGCGGGCAGGGCGGCCGGCCAGCAGGCGCCGGCCAGCGATTCGCTGCGCGACCTGGCCGCGGCGATCGGCCTGCGGGTCGGCAGCGCGATCATCCCGCAAGACCTCAACACCCCCGCGTGGGCAGCCGTTGCCGCCAGCCAGTTCTCCGTGGTCACCCCGGGCAACGAAATGAAATGGCAGGTCGTCGAGCCTACGCAGGGCAATTTCGACTGGTCGGGCGCGGACAACCTCATGGCGTTCGCGAAGGCCAACAACCAGCTGGTCCGCGGGCACACGCTGTGCTGGCACAACCAGCTGCCCGACTGGCTGACCACCGGCGTGTCGAACGGGACAATCAGCTCGTCGCAGCTGCGCGGCCTGCTGCAGCAGCACATCTACACCGAGGTCGGCCGGTACCGCGGCCGCATCTGGCAGTGGGACGTCTGCAACGAGTTCATCACCGACGCAAACCCGCAGATCAACCCGAACAACTTCTGGATCGCCAACGCGGGCCCCGGCATCATCGCCGACGCGTTCCGCTGGGCACGCCAGGCCGACCCGCACGCGCTGCTGTTCTACAACGACTACAACATCGGCGGCGAGGACGGCACCAACGCAAAGGCCGACGCCGCCTACGCCCTCGCGCAGCAGCTGCTCGACCAGCACGTGCCGATCGACGGCATCGGCATTCAGGGACACCTGGACACCCAGTACGGCTGGAGCCCGCAGCGGCTGCAGGAGGACATCGAGCGGTATGCCAGCCTCGGCCTCAAGGTCGCGATCACGGAGGCCGACGTCAGGACGTTCGTCAACAACGCCACTGACCAGGTGCCGACGGACAGCCTGTCGCAGTTCGCGCAGCCTTTTGAGTTCTCCGAGATGCTGAAGGCCGGCCTCGCGGTGCCCGAGTTCATCTCGTTCACCGTCTGGGGCTTCACCGATGCGGACTCCTGGGTGCCCGGCTTCTTCACCGGCGAGGGATACGCGACGATCTACGACGTCAACCTCAACCCCAAGCCCGCCTACTACGCGCTGCAGTCCGACCTCGCCATCGCCGCGCACGGCGCACCGCGCCGGGTGCGGACGTACTCGCCGCGCGCCTGATGCCGCCGGCCTGACGCCAGCGGCCCCACCCTCCACCGCTACGACGGCCGTCAGGGGTCATGGCGCGGGAACGGAGGCAGCCCCCGGGAGCCTCCCCTCGGCTTCCGGGGGCTGCGGACGGGTGCGGCGGAGCCACGCACCCGTTCCGAGTAATGACCTTCAGTGGCCTGCGAGATCGGCGCGGCGGATCCGGATTATGGTGACCGCCGTGACAAGCAACAGCAGCGAGATGGCCGCCGCCGCCAGGAACGCGCGGTCGAAGCCGGCCGCGAGCGCGTGCTGTTAGGCGGTAGGCGGCCGCCCGCCACGCCGCCGACGACGATCCGGCGGCGGTCCCCGCCGCGGTGGCCTGGGCGCGGGCGCTGTCGGAGACCACCGCCCAGGCCATGCGTTTCACGGGGCGAGGCGGGCGGCCTCGGCGGCGATGCGGGCCGACAGCGCGCGCTTGCCGTCGTCATCGAGCCAGCTTGCCGCCACGCCATCCAGGGCGAGGTCCACCATCTGGTCCCACGACCAGTTCCACGCCGCCGCACACGTGGCGTACTCGGCGGCCAGGTCCACGCCGGTCATCGCCGGGTCGTCGCTGTTGAGCGTGACAAGGACTCCCGCGTCGCGCAGCCGCGGCAGCGGGTGGCGGCCCACTGAGCCGCACGCGCGGGCGATGACCACGTTCGATGTCGGGCACATGGTCAGCGGGATGCCGCGGCCGGCGAAGAACGCGACCAGGTCCGGGTCGTCGATCAGCGACACGCCGTGGTCGATCCGTTCGGCGCCAAGGCCGACGGCGACGACGCCGATGGACGCCGCCGGGGCAACCTGGCCCTGGTGACCGCAGCGGCGCAGCCCGGCGGCGGCCGCCTCGCGGTAGGCGGGCGCGAACGACAGCGGGTCCACGGTGAGCTCGGCGGAGTCCATGCCGATGCCGATCACCCGGTCCGCGCCCGCCGCGTTCGCCCGGCGCAGCCCGATGAGCTCGGTCATGAGCTGCAGACCGGCCTCGCCGCCGTAGCTTCTGTCCATGTTCACGATGAGCCGGGTCGTGGCGCCGGTCTCCGCGTCGCCCGCCGCGAGTCCGGCGGACAGCCCCTCGATCACGGACGCGAGCGTCTGACCGGCCGCCAGGTGCCTCATCGGCGAGACGAAGACCTCGGCGTAGACCCGGCCCGTCGCGGCGCCGTCGAGCACCGACTCGTAGCCGAGCCGCTCCCAGTCGGACTGGTCGCCAAGGACCGACTGGATCAGCCAGAAGACACGCAGGAACTCATCGAGCGATTCCCAGCGGTACAAGTCGCGGACGTCGCCGGGCGGCAGCGGCACGCCGTTCTTCCTGGCCAGGCCGGCCACCGTCTGCGGTCGCAGCGCCCCTTCCAGGTGGCAGTGCAGCTCCACCTTGGGCAGCGCGCGCAGCGCCTCAGCCAGCGACAACCCTGATCCGGTCACGGGTGCCAGGCTAGCGGGCCCGCAGTCAGCGGTGCACGGCGGCGAGCAGTGCCGCATACGAGCGGACCAGCGCGGCGTGCTCCAGCGGAAGCAGTCCGCTGTCTGGCTGGCAGCCCTCGCGAATCCACTGATCGGACAGGTCCATGGCCCTGGCTCGCTCCACCGCCGCCTGGCGGAGCGCGGATTCCGGCTCGCCGTACACGTAGGAGTACAGACGGGTCAGTGCACCGGTCAGCTCCTCGCCGGGTTCGGCGTCGCCGGCGGGCTCGCCGCGGTCGCCCGCGTGCTGGCCCTCGCGATGCGCTCGCCACCAGTCGACCTCGAGTTCGGCGGCCCTGGCCGGGTCGTCGGGCTCGCCGTGGGCAAGCTTGACCAGGGCGTAAAACCGCCGCATGCGGGCGCGGGCGCCCGCCGGGTCGTTGCCGGGATACGGCGCCCACAACTGGTTGGCCCGCAGTACCAGCCAGGCGCCGCGCATGGTCCGGTACCAGCCCAGGCCGAACCCCACCCTGACCAGCCCGACCGAGGCGATCAGCACCCGCGGCCAGCGCCGCAGGTAGTACCCCACCCAGGCCTGGTACTCGAGGTCGGCGAGCCGGACTGGGTCGAAGGACCGCAGCCGGCTCGGCGCCCCGGCGCTGACCTTGACCGTGCCGATCATGACTGCCCTCCGGTACCGTGCGCGGCCGCCCCGTCAGGCCCGCGCTGCCCGCACTTGGTACTGATACGTCACATGCAGGCGCCAGGGATCACCCGGTTTTCTCTAGATGGGCTTGCGCCGCCTGGATGCCGTCACCTGCCGGTCGCGGGCTCTTCGCGCCCGGGTGCCGCGGCGCGGGCCAGCGCTTCTTCGGCCTGGGCGGCGAGAACGGCGACCAGGCCGGCCGCGGGCGGCAGGTCGGCGATCAGGCCGATCGCCTGGCTTGCCCAGTTCGGCGGCGGCAGCTCGCCGCTCGCGACGCCGGCCCTGAAGGCCTGCCTGGCGCGGGCGTCGGCGGCCAGCTCATCCTCGCGGCCGCGCCACTCGTCGAGGTACGGGTGGCCGAAGGTGCGGGCGGGATACTTCGCCGGCCAGGGGGCGCCGCGGGCGATGTCCAGGATGCGACTGCGTTCCGTGTCCTCACCGCCGCCCGCGACGATCGCCTGCTTGACCGCGTCATCGGTCAGGGCCTCCGCCGTGGCCTGGAACCTGGTGCCGATCAGCGCGCCTGCCGCTCCGACCGCCAGCACCGCGGCCGGCCCGTGCTCGAGTGCGAGGTCGACCACGCCGACAGCGGCCGACCAGCTCTGGAAGCCGACGCCCCAGGGCCTGCTCGTGCCCGCCGCGACGACCGGCAGTTCCCGCGCCAGCCAGGTCTCGTCTCCGGTCCCGCCGCCGAGCAGGCCGAGCCCGCCGCCGTTGGACACCGCGGCCGCGAGCGCACCGCCCGCCGACCCGCCCATCGGCGCCAGCGCGATCGGGTGCGTCAGCCCGAACATCCGGGTGAACTCCGTGGACAGTGCCATGACCGCATCATCCTCACTGGCCGACGGCAGGACAAGCACCGTCCGGGGCCCGGCCCCTCGCGCGGCGGGCCGCTTTAAGCGGCGCCGAGGCGCTGCAGCAGCAGGGCTTCCGCGAGCACCGCGCGCTCGAACTCGGGCAGGTGCAGGCCCTCGTTCGGTCCGTGCGCGCGGGTGTCGGGGTCCTCGACGCCGGTGACCAGAATGCTCGCGGCGGGGAACATCTCCTGGAACTCCGCGATGAACGGGATCGAGCCGCCGATGCCCATGTCCACCGGCGCCGTGCCGTCCCACGCCTCGGCGAGGGCGGAACGCGCGAGGTCGTAGGTCACCCCGGTGGTCCGCAGCACGGTCGGCTCCCCCTTGTCGACGACCGTGGTGGTGAGCTGGGCGCCGAACGGCACGTGCCGTTCCAGGTGGTCCTGGAGGCGGGCGATGCCGTTCGCGCTTGTGTCACCGGGCGCGAGGCGGATGGTGACGCGGGCGCGGGCGACGGGGACGAGAGTGTTGGAGGCGCCGGCGACCTTCGGCGCGTCGAACCCGGTGACGGTGATGGCGGGTCTCGTCCACAGCCGCTCGACGACCGGGCCCGCCCCGATCCAGCTGGTTCCCGGTGCGGCGCCGGACTCGGCACGAAGTCGTTCCTCTGGATACTCCACGTCGGCGGCGGGACCCGAGACAAGTCCGGCCACGGCCGGGCTGCCGTCCTCGGCCCATAGCGTCGCGAGGAGCTTGGTGAGCGTCATGATGGCGTCGGGGACGACACCGCCCCACATGCCCGAGTGGACGGCGTGCGTCAGCGTCCGCACCTCGACGTCCACCCGCACCAGGCCGCGCAGGCTCGTGGTGAGCGCCGGGGCGCCGATGTCCCAGTTTCCGGAGTCGGCGATGACGATGACATCCGCCGCGAGCCGGTCGCTGTACTGGCGCAGCAGCTCCGGCAGGGTCGCCGAGGCGACCTCTTCCTCGCCCTCGATGAAGAACCGCACGGTGACCGGCAGGTCGTCGCCCAGTGCGCGCAGCGCACCCACGTGCACCGCGATGCCGGCCTTGTCGTCGGCCGCGCCCCGGCCGTACATGCGATCGCCGCGGATGACGGGCTCGAAGGGCGCGCTGTCCCAGTCGGCCGGGTCGTTCTCCGGCTGCACGTCGTGGTGGGCGTAGAGCAGGACCGTCGCAGCGCCCTCCGGCCCCTTCCGCTCGCCGATCACGGCCGGCGGCGCGCCGTCGTAGGCGCGGACGATTTCCGCGCCAACGCCCTCGGCGGCAAGGAGCTGCGCCGTCTTCTGCGCAGACTTCTCCACCTCCGCCAGGCGCTCCGGGTCGGCACTGACGGACTGGATGCGCACGAGGTCTTCGAGGTCGCCAAGCAGGCCGGGCAGCAGGTCGTGTACACGGTTCTTCAGATCGCTCACACAGGCCACCCTACGATCCCGTGGTTCTGCCCGATCCGGCGGATCAGCCGATCGGGCAGCCTGGCTTCGCGCGAGCCTGGCCGGAATTGCGGTTGACCATGAGGCAGGATTCGTTGACCGCCACGAAAGACTTGGCCGGGATCTGCTTGAGCAGGGACACCAGGGCGTCCGGCCACTGCGGGTAGGCCGCGCCCTGGAAATACCAGTCGCTGCCGTTGTCGGCGAGTATCAGGCCGTAGTGCTGCATTTCCACGAGGACGGCCTTGGCGTCCGCGCAGTTCGGCTGCGACGAGCGGCAGAAGCTCGCCACGTTGAATGACGTCTTGAGCCTGAAGCGGGCGCCCATCGGCGGCAGCTTCGCGATGCTCCCCGAGCCCGCCTGATGCCTGGCCGGCCAGATGTAGGCGGCCGCGCTGCTGTCGGCGGTGAACCTGATCGCGTGCTTGATCGGCTTGCCGGCGCGCACCGCCGCCTGGATCTGCGCGAAGTTCAGCAGCCCGGGCAGGATCGGCAGGCCCGCCGCGTCGGCCGAGGTCCAGCCGGCCGGGCGCAGCGCGTCGGAGCGCAGGTTCCACACCGCGCCTGAGCCGGCCGTCGAGCCGTTCGCCGAGTAGCGCGCCTGCCACAGCTCATACAGCGTGCAGGTGGTCTTGTTGACTATCAGCGCGTGGCGGTCGGTGTCGGACGGCGCGTTCTTGCCGCCCTCGATCGGGGTGTCGGGGCCGAGCGGATACGGCACCCGGTTGCTCTCGCTGGCGTACCTGAACTTGACCTGCACGGTCTTGTGCGCGCTGGTGACGACCGCGTACGGGATGCCGTAGGGGTAGCCGCCATCGTTCGGGCCGAAGTCGGGGTGCAGGAAGGCGGTCGACGCGTGCATGCTGTGCAGCCAGGCGGTGCTGTGCGGGTCCACCGGGAGCTTGGAGATGTCGGTGTTCCATACGTTGTCCGCCGGGAACACCGGGCAGGCGGCCGCGCCGGGGAGAGTTGGCGCGCCGGGAAGAGTCGGCGTACCTGGCAGGGCGGGTGCGGCACCCGCGCTCGTGCTGGCGAACACGGCGCCAGCGGCGAGCAGGGCCGCCACGGCCACGGCACCGAGGGAACGAAGGCTGGCATGACGCGCAAACGGTCGCATTCGCCCAATGCTGGCACAGCGCTGGCGGGGACGCTGGCTCATCGATGCCGGTGGATTTATTGGTGGTTAACCGGGAATCTGGCCGCTAGCCAAGGATGTAGAACGCCTGGCCAGGGCCCGGCCTGATGACCTTCACCGACGGGTAGTTCGTGCCTGGGCGCCATGATGCCAGCTCCATCTTGGTGGTGAAGCTGAACTCGGCGACCAGGCTGTCGCCGCGGGCGGGCCAGCCGAAACCGATGAGGGCGTCGCTGCTTACCCAGGTGCCTGGCACGACCGCCAGCCTGCCGGTTGTTACCGGCGCGACCTCGAGCTGCATGGCCAGCTCGCCGCCGTCTCCGGTGCTGCCGAAGCTCACCTGAAGCGCGAGGTAGCCGCCGTCTGGACTGAACGCGCCGCTGACCGCCGAACTGCCCGCCGGCAGCGGTACCACGGTGTGCCTGCCTGTCGCCAGGTCGAGCAGCTGGATGCCGCACCGGGCTCCGGGGGGGTTTGGGGGGGTCGTCCCCCCGGGGCGGGGGGCGCACCGTGACGTCCAGGCGATCTCAGCGGCACTCGTCGCGAGTACCCCATGGAATACCTGGCTGGCCTGGGGAGCGGACGGGTCCCACAGCAGGTAGGCCGCCGTCCCTGGCGGCTGGCTGACCGGCGCCAGCAGCAGGCCGCGGTCCGTTCCCCGGACGATCGCATAACCAGGCGGGAGCCGCACCGGCCGGGACCGCTCCGGCGCGCCGGTGTCGCCGGCTTCCCGCGCCGCCCCTGCCGCGGTGATCATGTTGGCACCAGGCCGATAGCTGGTCAGCCAGGCGGCGCCGGCGGTGGCGGCCGGCGCGACCAGGTTGGCGGTGCCGAGTTGCGTCGCCGACCGTCCGCCGTCGGCGAGGAACCAGACCGGCGCCTGGGCCCCCGCGCAACTGCCGCAGCGGGCTGGCGCGGCAGCGCTTGACCGCACCGCCCAGCCGCCGGCGACGCGGGTGAACTGGTAACCGGACGGGTCAGCGGGCAGGCCAGCGATCGGCTCGGAACGGCCGGAGGCAGGCGAGAACCAGATGGGCCGCGATCCCGCGGCCGGCAGCCGGAGGCTGCGGTCCCAGGCCAGGGTGTGCCCGGTGATGCCGTTCGGCCCAGCCGGCACGGCGGGCGGAGCCGACGGAATCACCGGCGATGGCAGAGCGGTACCCGGCGTCTGCCGGACAGCCGCCGGAGCACCGTGGTGGCGCGGGATGCTGAGATAGACGGCACCGCCGACGACGACGGCGATGAGAGCCGCGATCACCGTCAGGCGACGCCGCCACTGACTGGGCCCGCGGTCATCGCCCTGGCTGAGGATGTCATCCGTCACGCGCGCCCCCCCACAGCATGCTGGACGCCCCGCATCAAGGATACGCGCCGGCCGCCTGCCCGCCCCGGCGGGGAATAACGGCCCGGGCGGGAGATGCCGCAACCCGTTCGGTATCGATGTTTGTGACTTCGGTGCGGCCGCGCGGTCACCCGTCATAGAGGGAGTCGATGACGTCGGCGTACTTAGCGTGCACGACGCGGCGCTTGATCTTGAGCGTGGGGGTCAGCTCGCCGGTGTCCGCCGTCCATTCCACGGGCAGCAGGCGCCACCGCTTGACCTGCTGCACCCGGGCCAGCCGCTCGTTGGCGGCGGCCACCCCGGCGCCCACCTCGGCGAGCACCCGCGGGTCGGCCGCCAGTTCGGCGAGCGACCCGGCGGTGATGCCCCGGGCCCTGGCCCAGGCGGGCGCGGCCTCGCCGTCCAGCGCCAGCAGGGCGACCACGTAGGGCCTGCGGTCGCCGTAGGCGAGCGCCTGGCCGATCAGCGGGTGGGCCACCAGCGCGTTCTCCACGCCGGCGGGTGCGATGTTCTCACCGCCGGCGGTGATAATCAGTTCCTTCTTCCGGTCCGTCACCGACACGAACCCGTCGGCGTCGATCGAGCCGATGTCGCCGGTGTGCAGCCACCCGTCGGCGTCGATCAGGGCTTCCGTCAGGGCGGGCAGCCCGAGGTAGCCGGGGGTGTTGTGCGGCCCGCGGGCCAGGATCTCGCCGTCCTCGGCGATCTTGACCTCCATCCCGGCGACCGGCCGTCCCACCGTGCCGAGCTTGAACTCGTCGGGTGTGTTGGCGGTGAAGGCCCCCGTCGTTTCCGTCATCCCGTACACGTCGAGGATCTTCATGCCGAGGCCGGCGAAGAACGCGGCCACGTCCGGCGGCAGCGGGGCCGCGCCACTGGAGAACGCACTGGCCTCGCCGAAGCCGATGAGACCGCGGATCGGCCCGAGCATCACCTCGTCCGCTATCCAGAACTCGCGCGCCAGTTCGTCGGACGTGACATGCCCGTACTGGCAGCTTTCCACGTAGCGGCGGCCGGTCTCCATGGAACGCGCCACGTGCGCGCGGACGTGCTCGTCCTGCTGGGCCGCGGGGTGGGCCTGGATGCCCGCCCTGATCTTCTCCCACACCCGGGGCACGCCGAAGAACGCGGTGGGGCGCACCTGCCCGATCACCGGGACGAGCCGCGTGGCATCCGGGCAGAAGTGAATGTGGCCGACGTTGCGGATGGGCAGGTAAACGCTGAACATGCGCTCGGCGATGTGCGCGAGCGGCAGGTAGGAGACCCACCGGACGCCGTGGGTGATGACGCCGACCCGGCCGGCCGTCTCCAGCGCGAAGAGGATGTTGCGGTGGGTGAGCAGGACGCCCTTGGGGTTGCCCGTGGTGCCAGAGGTGTACAGCAGGGCCAGCGGGTCGTCGGGCTTGATCGCCGCGACGCGGGCCGCGATCTCGCCCGGATCGGCTTTCAGGCGCTCCCTGCCAAGCTCCATCAGGTTCGCCCAGGTCAGGTACTGGTCACCGGCCGGGCAGGCGGACTCATCGCGCACGATGACCTTCGCGATCCCCGGCAGCCGGTCAAGGACCGGCTGCCAGCGGGCGAGTTCCGGCGCCCCGTCGAGCACGGCGATACGTGCGTCGCAGTCCGCGGCAACGTAGGCGATCTGCTCGGGCGCGAGCGTTGAGTAGAACGTCACCCCGAGGCCGCCCGCGTGCACCGCGCCGAGGTCGGCGATGACGTGCTCGCTTCGGTTCGGCAGCATCAGCGCGACCCGTCCGCCTGACGCCAGGCCAAGCGCGGCGAACCCGGCCGCCGCCTCGAGCACCCGCTGCCTCGCCTGCTCCCAGGTAACGGTCCGCCAGTCACCGCCCGCTTCGGCCTGGTCGGAGTACGCGCCGGCATCACCCGAGGTCTCCGCTACCTGCCGCAGTTCATCGCAGAGCGTCCGGCCCGCTATCGCGTCCTCGATCTCGGCCCGCTGCCGAGCAGTGTCACTGGTCATCCGTCATCTCCACGCTCGTCCGCACGGCGGCGGCTGCCGCCGTGCGGACGCTGGCGGCAGTGCCATGACGGAATCATCCCCACGGCCCGGGTACGGCACAAGGCCTGCACGCGGCTTGCTCGGCCCGGCCCGGCCGTTCAGTCTGGTTACGCGGCTGCGGTGTACCTGTTCTTCCTTGGTGCGTGCTCCTGATCCGGGTGATAGGCCTTAGATGACTGGCACCGTAGCCGACAGGGGGAGGCATCCCGATGAACGCACCCGACGCCAACGTCGCCGCGAAAGACCTGCGCAGCTGGTGGCTATCTCCCTCGCGACCCGGCACGCACCGCCTGATCAGTCCGTGGGAGTATCGCCACCTCGGCGTCTCCGGTGCCACGCGTGCCGCCGCCGGCGGCTTCCAGCTCGGCATCGGCCTCGTTCTGCTCTCGCTCGGCCGTCAAGCGGAAACAGACCGGGAACGGCGCAAGATGTACCTGTTGTCGGCGTTGTTCCTAGCGCCCGCGGCGGCGAATCTCGCGGCTGGCTACTGGTACACCGCTATTGCCAGCTCCGCGCCTGACCAAACCTGACCGAACCTGAGCGACCAGCTCCTGGCCCGAGACAGGTCACCGCCTGACGGCCATGAGCGGCAGTGGCTGCGACAATGGAGCCATGCGCTTGCCAGTGTCCGCACGCTCCCAGCAGGGCTCGGTTGGATCGATCCTGTCCATCGGCTCGACCGGGTCCATCCTGTCCATCGGCTCGAGCGGGTCGATCCTGTCCATCGGTTCCGCGGGCTCGATCCTGTCGATCGGCTCGGCGGGCTCGTTCGCCTCCGTGCTCTCGGTCTGTTCGTTCGCCAGCGTCGGCTCGCTGCTGTCGGGCATGTCCCGCTGGTCCGTCCTCGCCTGGCGGTCACAGGGGCGGGAATGAGTTCGCCGGGAGTGTTCGCGAACCTGACCGCTCAGCGGGCGTGCTGGCATCCGGTCGCGTTCGCCAGCGAGATCACCGACCGCCCGGCGCACGCCGACCTGCTCGGCGAGCCGCTTGTGGTCTGGCGCGGCGCCGACGGCACCCCGCGGGCGATGTCCGACCTGTGCGTGCACCGCGGCACCGCGCTGTCGCTCGGCTGGGTCAAGGGCGACGAACTGGTCTGCGCCTACCACGGCTGGCGGTACGGCGCGGACGGGCGGTGCACCGCGATCCCGCAGAAGGAGGACCCGGCGGCCGTCCCCGCCAAGGCCCGGGTGGCGGCATACCGCGCGCAGGAGCGGTACGGGCTCATCTGGGTCGCGCTCGACGAGCCCCGGTGGCCGCTGCCCGAGGTACCCGAACTGGAAGACGGCGAGTGGATCATCGTGCCCGCCGGCCCTTACCGGTGGCGCTGCGACGCGGCGCGGCAGGTGGAGAACTTCACCGACTTCGGCCACTTCCCCTGGGTACACCCGGGCCTGCTCGGCGACCCCGAGCGACCGGTGGTCCCGCCGTACCAGGTGGAGACCGACGGCCACGTGCTGCGCTATCAGATCGTCCGTCCCGAGGCGCCCAACAGCGACGACTTCCCGGTCTTCGCCAACGAGCAGGCCGGGCCGCCAGAACGGCGCAGCCGCTACGAACTGCACCTGCCCTACACGATCGTGCTGCGGCTCGGCTGGGGCGGCCAGCGCGGCATGGTGTACTTCTTCGCCTCGCAGCCGGTCGCCGCCGACCAGTGCGTCGGATACGTGGTCATCGGCCGCAACTACAACACCGACCAGCCAGACCGGGTGATCCAGGAGTTCGAGGACACCATCTTCGGCCAGGACCAGGTCGTCGTCGAGTCGCAGCGGCCAGAACGCGTGCCGTTCGACCTTGCCGCCGAACTCCACCTGAAGTTCGACGCGGTCGCCGTCGCCTACCGCAAGACCATGCGCGACCTCGGCCTTGCGGCAAGCGACGCGATCGGGATCACCGCCAAATAGCGGCGATCGTTCACGTTAGGGTGGGGCGGGACTGGTGAGGAGCGGTGATGCCGGTACTGCCGAGTTTTGAGCTGGACGACCAGGTCGCGCTTGTGACGGGCGCCGCCCGCGGGCTTGGCCGGGCCATCGCGCTGGCGCTCGCCGCGGCAGGCGCTGATGTCGCGCTCGGGCTGCGCGACGCGGGCGCCGACGGCGGCGTCGCCGCTGAGATCGAGGCGCTTGGCAAGCGCGCCCTGCCGCTGCAGATGGATCTGGCCGTGCCCGGCCAGATAGCCCCGGCGGTCGACGCGGCGGTGGCCGGGTTCGGACGGCTGGACATCCTCGTCAACAACGCCGGCATCGCACCGCAGAACCGCGCAGAAGACGTTCGCGAGGAAGACCTCGACGCGACCCTGGCCGTCAACCTCAAGGGCACCTTCCTGGCTAGCCAGGCCGCCGGGCGCGTCATGATCGGGCAGGGGTCGGGGCGGATCATCAGCATCGGCTCCCAGGCCGGCGCGGTGGCACTGCCAGGAGAGTCCGTGTACTGCATGACCAAGGCCGCCATCGCGCACTTGACCAAGTGCCTGGCCGTCGAATGGGGCAGCCATGGGATCACCGTCAACGCGGTAGCGCCCACGTTCATCCGCACCCCTGGCACCGAGCCCGCGCTGTCCGATCCGGAGTTCCGTGCGGACGTCATCGAGCGGGTCGCCGCGTTGCACCGCATCGGCGAGCCCGTCGAGGTGGCCGGCGTCGTGGTGTTCCTCGCGTCCCCGGCCGCCTCGCTGATCACTGGCGAGACCATCATGGTCGACGGCGGCTGGACGGCCCGCTAGTCCTCGCGACTGCTGGCGTGATTGTGGGTCATAAGCGGGGGCTCGCACATCCGGCGACACTCTTTGCTTAACCGCCGACCACTTTTCCCACCCTTGCTTAACCGGCGACCACATTCCCGTCCGCTTTGCACCCCTTATCTCACCGGTGGTTAAGCAAAGCCGGCAGACCCGGCCTCGGCAGCCGGCCCTCCCCGCGACTTTACATACCCGGCGACCACAGCGAGTCGGGTTGTGCACACGCATGGGTCGCCGCCCAGCAGCAGACGAAACCGCCCAGTGACCGGCGGGCCGCAGATAGCCCAGTTAGATCCGAGTGCGCCCGAGCCCAAGGATCTCAGGGTTCCCGAGGAAGAAAATACGCACGGGCCGTGGGTCTAGCCGATGTCGGCGGGGATACTTTATCGCCAGGCCAGCGACCTTACCCGCAGTGTCAAAGGCCACCTTGCCGATTGCTTCACCACGCCCGGCAATTAGAGGGACATCCACCACGGTGTAATCGCCGGACCGGCGGGCGAGAGGCGCGCCGATGCGCTTGAAGCTGCCAGCGGAGTCCGCCATGTCCCTCCACCCGCGGGCGAACCGATCCATGAACACGTGATCGCCCCACCTCGCGTCGAATTCGGGGCGTGCCTCTCCCCAGCGACGCTCGATGAAGTCGCCGAACAGCGCACGTGCCCGGTCCGCCGCATCCGGTGGGATGTCCTGGGTCACTGCCTTGCCCCTGTTCTGCCCGGTCGGCAACCCGGTTCTTGCCGCCGATCCCTAGTGTGCGCTGTCCGTCTCGTCGGCGCCAGTCCATCGTGGCCGGTGCAGCCGATGCAACGGACGGCCGGGAGAAAGGCTGGCCGCGCGGTGGGCTCCCCCCCGCAGGGTTGCCGTGCAACAAGGTTGCCGGCGAGGTCGGTGCTGGCGTCAGGGTTACTTGCGTCGACAAAGACCATCCGCGGCGCATATCGCCGCCGGTAGCCCACGATCAGGGAATCGGGCGGCCCACCTAGGGGAGGCCGTCACCGGCGACTGGGTCAACGCCTGGATCCGCCTCACGGCGGAGCGCCTGCTGTCGTACGCGGACGAGGCACCTCGCCGGAGGGACACCGGCCTTAGCCACCGCGGCTGGCGTCCGCGGCGTCGCTGCGCAGCGACCAGGTGGCGATTTCCGTCCGCGTTGAGTAGCCGAGCTTCGCGAGGATGCTGCGGACATGCGTCTCCACGGTGCGCTCGGAAAGCACGAGCCGCTCCGCGATCTGCCTGTTCGACATCGCCTGCGCGACCAGCGATGCCACCTCGCACTCGCGCGGCGACAGCGGGCTCGCCGCGCGAGCCCGCGCGTCGATGCCGGCCAGCAGGGCGTCCGCGGCGGCGAGCTGGCCAGGCAGGTCGAGCCGGCGGAACTCCGCGGCGGCCTCGGTGACCATGGCGCGCGCCGCGGTGAGGTCACCGCGATCGTCACTGGCCGCCAGCGCCCGCGCCAGGCCAAGCCTGCTCAGCGCGAGGAATGGCCTGGCGCCGATCCGCGCGTTCATCTCGATCGCGCTGGTGTAGCGGCGGATCGCCTCGTCCACCCGGCCGGCGGTCAGGGCGAGGTCGCCCATGGGCCGCTCCAGGGAACCGGCGCAGAACGCCGCGCCCGAGCCGTCGCCCATGTAGCAGGGCGCGAGCCCGGACAGCTCCCGGTAGACCCGGTCGGCGGTGTCCGCGTCGCCGAGCAGCACCGCGACGACCCCGATGAAGATGAGCAGCGCCCCCCAGCGCGGCCCGACCTCGATCGTGCCCGGCATGTGCCTGAACTCCTCGAACGTGGCGCGCGCCAGGTCCAGGTCGCCGGTCAGCGCGTGGACCATTGGGACGAAGACACGCACCAGGGCGATGCCAGACGCCTGACGCAGCATCGCGATCGCCGCCTGGGACGTCTCGCGGTCCATGGTGCCGCGCAGCAGCGCGAGCTGGTTCAGGAAGGCGTAGTACATGCCGAGCGTGCTGACGGTGCCGATCTGCTCGGCGACCGCGCGGGCGGCCTCGTTGTGCTCGATCGCCGCGCCCAGGTCGCCGACGAGCGCCGCCCTTGTCGCCCGCAGCCGGTGCAGGTGCCACCAGGCGAGGCCGTGCCTGCGAGTGACGGCGAACTGCTCGATGCGGCCGAGTTCGTCGTCCACCGCGGCGAGATCTCCGGCCTGGAATGCCGCGTCGACCAGCCAGACGTGTCCCCACAGTTCGGCGAGCGGCTGGCGGGCCTGGCGGGCGACCAGGCAGGCCCGCTCCGCGAGTTCGACCCGCTGCGCGAGGAACTGCGGCGCGGACAGCGCCAGGTGCCGCGCGTGGATGCCGTCGAGCAGCGCGTCGGGGTCGCCGCCGCGCTCGGCGAGCGCGAGAGCCTCCGCGGACAGTTCCCGCGCCAGGTTTCCCGCGCCCGCTTCCGCCGCGAAGAGCGCCTGCCTGGCGCGCAGCCGCGCACGCAGCGCGGTGTCCTGTTCGGCTACTGCCCCGAGCGCCTCGGCGCACAGCGTGTCCACCGCCGTGGTCATCGCGGGGTCGCCGATTCCGGTGATCACCAGGGCGGCGGCCACGCGGATGTCCGGGCGGCCGGCTTCCGGCGCCAGCCGGGCCGCCGCCTGGCAGTGGGCGAGGCTGGCGTCGATGTGTCCCGCGGCGAATTCGGCGCGTGCCGCCTCCAAAGTCAGCTCGGCCCGCGTGCCCGCCGGCTGCGCGGCGTCCGCTTCGGCGGCCCGCAGCGCCAGTGCGGCGAACCGAGCCGCCTCGTCGTAGGCGAGTGACGCCGCCGCCGACCTGGCCGCCGCGTGGGCCTGCCGCTGGCAGTGTTCCGCCCAGCCCGGTGCGCCCGACCGCTGCCAGTGAACGGCGGCCTGTGCGGCGCAGCCCGAACCCCGTTCCGATTGCTCGAGAGCGCGGGCGGCGCGCTCGTGCAGTGCCATCCGCCGTGACGGCGCGAGGTCGTCGTAGACGGCATCCCTGACAAGGGCGTGCGCGAACGACAACTGCGCGGCCTCGGGGCTCGACGTCAGGACGCCGAGCGCGGCGGCCCTGTCGAGCGCGGCGGCGACCCCGGCGCCGGACAGCCCGGTGACCTCGCGCAGCAGCGGCGGATCGATCCGCTCACCGAGCACGCTCGCCGCGTCGAGCAGCTCCCGTTCCGCGCCGTCAAGGCCGTCCAGGTGGGCCAGGGCCAGGTGCCGCAGCTCGGGAACACCCGCGCCTCGTCGTCGGCGCCGGCCGCCGCGCCGTGCTCGATCAGCATCCGGACGAAGAGCGGGTTCCCCGCGGTCCGCGCGCGCAGCCGGCCGGCGAGGTCGTCCACGTCGCCGCTGGTGCCCAGCCGGCGCAGCCACTGCGCGATCTCCGGCCGCGGCAGCCCGGTCAGCCGGATCAGCCTGGTGCCCTCGCCGCGCAGCAGCGCGGGGAGCAGCCCAGCGAGCGGCTTTTCTGCCGTTTCCCTGAAGGTAGCGACGACAAGCAGCCTGCTGCCCGAGAGCTCGCCCGTCAGGTGCCGCAGCAGCAGGAGCGACGTCCGGTCGGCCCAATGCAGGTCTTCGAGTACGACCAGCAGCCCACGCTCTCTGGCTGCATCGGCGAGCGCACGGCTGGCCGCGGCGAACATCGCGAATCGCTCGGACCCAGAATCCGCTGAACCCTGTGCCCCGCCGGCTGAGCCTGCCGTGCCATCGAGCATGGCGGCAAGCGGCGGGACCGACCGGGACACTGCGTGCCATGGCCACAGCGGCGGCATGCCCGGGTCGTCGATCGCGCCGCCGGCGGCCGCCGGCACCTCGTATTGCGCGGCCATGTCCGCGAGGCTGGCGGCCAGACGGGTCTTGCCGATCCCGGGCTCGCCGCTGACCAACACAAGCCGCCCCGCGCCGCCGGACGCGGCGACCAGCGCCGCCCGCAGCTGCGCCAGCTCATCGCCTCGGCCGACGATCGGCTCCCCCATGCAAGCAGTATCGCCCTGCGCCCGGTTACGTACCAGCGATACGTGCTGGCACTGATCCGGCGCGGCGGCCGCGACGGCAGAGTCGGCGGTAACGGATCAACCGCAACAACAGGAGGCTCGCCATGTACGCACAGCTCACCTACTTGGACGGCCCGCGCACCGCGGAGCAGATCGCCGCCGACGACTTCGCGACCAGCGAGCGGATCGTGCCCGCCGTCAGCGCACTAGGCCAGCGGTTCCGCGTCTACGTGCTGCAGCGCGAAGACGGATCGAAGGTCGTGGTCTCGATCGCCGACACCGAGCAGGCGCTGCTCGACGCGCAGAAGGCGATCATGGGCAGCCAGCTGCTGCCGGGCGAGGACCCGGCGCTGCTGCCCGGGCCAGACCGGGTCGAGCTGTACCCGGTGACGGACGTTCGCGACTTCGAGCCCGCCTGAGCCGGCGCGGCTAGCTCCGGGAAGGCTCCGCCTCTCGGCCGGCGTGGCGCCAGTGGGGCGCGCGCTTCTCGAGGAACGCGCGGATGCCTTCCTGGGCGTCGGGAAGCTGGCTGGTCGAGGCCATGACCTCGACCGCGTAGGCGTACGCCTTCTGCTGGTCGAGGTCGATCTGGGCGTACAGCGCCTGCTTGCCGATCCCCTTGCTCTCCGCGGAACCCCGCGTGGTGCGCCGCAGCAGGTCGAGAACCGCCTCGTCGAGCCGGTCGGCGGGCACGACGCGGTTGACCAGGCCCCAGTCGAGTGCGGTGGCCGCGTCGATGACATCGCCGGACAGGGCCAGCTCCATGGCGCGCTTGCGGCCGACGTTCCTGGCGATCGCCACCATCGGCGTGTGGCAGAACCAGCCGCCCTTGCCGCCGGGGGCCGCGAAGCCGGCGTCCTCGCTCGCCACGGCGAGGTCGGCGGTCGCGACCAGCTGGCAGCCCGCCGCGGTGGCGAGGCCGTGCACCCGTGCCACCACCGGCTGCGGCACCTGCTGCATGAGCGTCATCAGCTCGGTGCAGGTGAGCAGCAGCGCGCGCACCTCGGACAGGTCGGCGCCTGCAACCGCGGCGAAGTCGTGCCCCGCGCTGAACACCGGGCCGTTGCCTGCCAGCACGATGCCGAGTGCGTCGCTGTCGCCAAGGTCGCGGAAGGCCGCGATCAGCTCGCGCATGTGCTCGAGGGACAGGGCGTTGCGGCGCTGCGGCCGGTTCATCGTGACGGTGGCGAAGTCGCCGGTCCGCGCGACGAGGATGTGCTCGAATTCCATGGTCCTAAGCATCGCCGGTGCGCGCGGCCGCGCCTAGGCCGGCCCTGCTGGTCAGTTGGCGGCGAGCACGGATTCCAGGCGGTCGCCGACAGCAGCGGCGGCGTCGTGGCCGGGATGCCAGGTGCAGGCGATGCCGACCGCGGCAACCCGGCCGGTCGCCAAGAGCATGCTGAGCGCCGCGGTGACCTGCGCGCAGTTCGGGCCGCCTGGCGCCGGATAACGCAGGCCGGGAACGCCAATCGGGTCGATGACGTCAAGGTCGAGGTGCACGTAGAGCGGCCCGTCAGGCAGCTGTGCCGAGGCGAGGCCAACGACCTCGGCGCGGCTGATGCCCGAGCCTTCCAGGTAGGCGACCTCGGGCGGGTCGAGGTCCCTGGCACCCGCGAGCACCACCCGGTGCTCGGGAACCGGTCGCAGTCCGAGCCGAGAGGCGACCCACTCCGGCCGGTAGCCGAGGAGCATCCGCAGCGCGAAGCCGCCCACAAAGCCGGAGGCAGTGGTTTCCAGCGTCTGCACATCGCCATGCGCGTCGAACCAGACCACCGCCGGGTCAATGCCCGCGCGCTGCAATCCGGCCACCGTGCCGAATGCGGTGGTGCAGTCGCCGGAGACCACGACAGGGCGCTCGCCGCGGCCCGCCGCCACGGCCACGGCGTCGGCGACAGGAGCCAAGAGCGCCGCGAGCCGGACCCAGGTATCTCCGGCTGGCAGATCGGACAAGATCACGTCGTCCCCTTGGAGGGGCAGGTCCAGCTCTGGTAGGTACTCGCCGAGGAAATGTGGAACCCGCAGCACGGTCACCCGACCACGCTAGTGCATCTGCATTTAAGTCCTTGACGGGGTGTCTCGGGCTTGCGTGCTCCTCGCGGTTTCCGCGAGCGACTCCCCCAGTGCCTCCCCGGCCGGGTGGCGCGGGCGTGGGGGCGGGCCGGTGCCGGCCAGGTGCCTCCGGGGTGCGGGCCATGATGGGGGCCTGCGCCGGGGGTCACGCCGCGCGTTAGGTCCTGCGCCTGGCAGGTTCCGTCCCGCACGACGGTGCGTGACCCCGGTCCCGCGGGGGACCGGGGGGATGATCCCGCCGCCGGGAACCCGGGCGGCGATGTTCGCGGCGCCGACAAGGTCACGGTGGCCGCTTTGCCCGCAGTGCGGGCACGTGAAGACTCTCCCCGTGGGCTTGGGGATCCTGCGAGCGCAGGCAGGGCAGGTCGAGGACGTGCCCCGCTCGTCCACCCTGTGCACCGTGATGCCGGCTGCGGCCGCTTTATCGGCCAGGGCTTGGGCCAGCTGCCCGGGCGCCCAGTCCCGGACCCGCTTGTTATGCCGCGGCCCCGCGTCCAGCTTCAAGACCCCGGCGGGGTCGCCGACCACCAGGGTGCCGATCTGGTTCTGCACAGCCCAGGTAACGACCTCGCGGGCGGCCTCGTGGCGGACCTGGACGACCCTGCGGGCGTGGCGGGCGTCGGCGGCCCTCTGCCGCCGTCGGTGCTTACGCCAGCGCCGTGAACCCTTCTGCCCGGGCTTTGGGGCGCGGGCAGCGGCGGCGTGGGAGCGGCCCTTGCGGTCACGCAAGTGCTGACGGTGCTCGGCCCGGACCGCCCGCCCGGACACCAGCAGCCCTTCACCGCCGGGGCCGGCGACCGCGTAGGGGTGGATGACGCCAAGGTCAACCCCGGCGACCCGGGCCGGGTCCGGCCCCTCACCTGGCGGGTAGACCGCGACGGGCACCTCGGCGGTCACGTCCGCGTACAGGCGCCCGTCGGCGAAGCCGAGCCTGACCGAGCGGATCTGCTCTACAGGGGAGGGAACGTCCCGGTCCAGGCGCAGCACCAGGCCGGGGCAGCCGCGGGCGACCGGGACCGTCAGCTCCCGCCCGCTGAGGGTGAAGGTGCCGTGGTACCACGAGACCGGGACCAGGGAGCGTCGGCGACGCGGGTAGCGGGCCGTCAGATCCCCCGCCTTGCGCCGCTTCGCCGCGGCGAACCAGGCGGAGGAGTAGCGGCTCAGCACCGAGCGCGCCCCGGCGGCGTCGAGTTCCCCGAACGTGCCCGGCCGTAGACAGCTCCCGGCACAGCGCCTGGAAGCCGACTACCGGGCGGTGGCCGCGCTGGCGACGCCACCGGTTCAGTTCCAGCACGGAGCACCACACGTCGCCCGCCGACCGCAGCAGCGCGAACAGCCTGCCCCGTTGGGCAGGAGTGGCGCGCAGCCCGCACCGGGCGGTACGCAGCACCACCTTTGGGCCCCCCGGGTCGCGTTTCCTCGGCATGCGCACCACGGAACCACGGCCCACTGACATTCCAGGGCCGTACTGCTGCCGACTTCGCGACCTCCGGTCACCCGATGTGACCGCCACCCTGGAAGGCAACCGGGAAGGAACTTATGAGTTTCTACTAGCAGCCTTACGCGGCCCGGCCCCGGCCGAATGGTCCGGGGCCGGGCCGCGATCGCGCCGCTCGTCAGCTGGTCAGGCTGGCGAGCATGCCGGGCTGGTAGGAGCCGCCCTTCTGCCGGACGATCACGCCGAGCCGGTTGGCCGCGTTGATCATGGCGACCAGGCAGACGAGCGCGGCGACCTGGTCATCGTCGTAGTGCTTGCGGACCTGCGCCCAGGTCTCGTCGGAGACGCCGTGGCTGGCGTCGCCGAGCCGGGTGCCCTCCTCGGCGAGCGCGAGCGCTGCCTGCTCGGCCTCGGTGAACACGGTGGTCTCCCGCCAGGCGGCGACCAGGTTGAGCCGGACCGCGGTTTCGCCTGCCGCCGCTGCCTCCTTGGTGTGCAGGTCCGTGCACCAGCCGCAGCCGTTGATCTGGCTGGCGCGCAGCCCGACCAGTTCCTGGGTGGACCTCGGCAGCGTCGACTGCGCGATCACCATGCTGGCGCTTGCGAACCGCTTGCCGAACCTGGCGCCGAGCTCGTTGCTGAACATGTCGAACCGGGATTCCGTCATTTCGTCTCGTCCTCACTTGTGGGTCGCCGGACTGTACGAACACGAGATGCTGCCGCCGCGCCGCTTGTGACAGTGCCGCAGAGGTGACGTGGCACACACGGAGCAGCTGCCCTGCCGCTGTCACATCACGGTGGAGTGCGGTGTCTGGTGGGTATACGCCGTCGAGAGTTGAAGGAGAGCCAGCCATGGCAGGCATGGACCCCGCCACCGAGGCGTTCCTCGCCCACCGCAATCTGCTCTTCACCGTCGCCTACGAGATGCTCGGCTCGGCCGCCGACGCCGAGGACGTCTTGCAGGAGACCTGGCTGCGCTGGGCCGGCGTCGACCTGGATGCCGTGCGGGACCAGCGCGCGTACCTGGTTCAGGTCACCACGCGCCAAGCGCTGAGCCGACTGCGCACGCTCGGCCGCCGCAAGGAGTCGTACGTCGGCCCGTGGCTGCCAGAGCCGCTGCTCACCGCGCCCGACGTGGCCGAGGACGTTGAGCTCGCGGACAGCGTCTCGATGGCGATGCTGCTGGTGCTCGAGACGCTCACGCCGACAGAACGAGCGGTGTTCGTGCTGCGCGAGGTGTTCGACCTGCCCTACGACGAGGTCGCCGAGGCGATCGGCAAGAGCCCGGCCGCGGTCCGGCAGATCGCCCACCGGGCGCGGGAGCACGTCGCGGCGCGGCGGCCGCGCGGGCCGGTTTCCCCGGCGCAGACCCGTGACGCGCTCCAGGCCTTCCATCTGGCGACGGAGACGGGCGACCTGCGGCACCTGCTCGACATCCTCGCGCCCGACGTGGTCTTCCTCGGCGATGGCGGCGGAATCGTCGAGGCCGTTACCACGCCGATCGTGGGCGCCGACCGGGTGGCTCGCCTGCTGACGATCGGTCTCGGCAGGATCGCCGGCGTCGCCGCGGTGGAGCCCGCGCAGGTCAACGGCTACCCCGCGCTGATACTGCGGTTCAACGGCGAGGTGGACACCGTCATCGCGCTGCGCGTCGAGGAGGGTCTCATCACCGGGCTGTACGCGGTGCGCAACCCCGAGAAGCTGTCCCGCCTGGAGCAGGCGACCAGCCTGCGCCGCTGACTCCCGCTACATCACGGAAACCGAAAGCCCGGCCGCCATCGAAGCTCGCGATCCTAAACGCAACATTCGTTAGTAATCTGAGTAGGAATGCTCGTTAGCGTCCGTATTCGCCGGGTACACGGGGCGACATGGATGTGGCTGGGGCAGAGCGCTTGATCATGGGAAGATACCGGCTTGGCACGGTCCTCGGCCGTGGCGGCATGGGCGTCGTGTGGGGAGCTCGGGATGAACTCCTGAGCCGTGACGTGGCGGTGAAGGAGCTGGTCTGGCCGGCTTCCTGGTCCGCGGAGGAACGGCTCGCCGCGTGCCGCAGGGCCACCAGGGAGGCTCAGGTCGCCGCCAGGCTCAGTCACCGCAATGTGGTGCGGGTCTTTGACGTTGCCGAGGAAGACGGCCGCCCCTGGATCGTCATGGAACTTCTTCCGCCAGGCTCGCTGCGCGACATGATCGACCAAGAGGGTCCGCTCAGCCCGGAGCATGCGGCCAGGATCGGCCTCGACATCCTCGCCGCGCTGCGGGCCGCGCACGCGGAAGGCATCGTGCACCTGGACGTCAAGCCGGCGAACATCGCGATCGCGCCGGACCGGGCGGTGCTGACAGACTTCGGCATCGCGCGGACCGTCGGCCCCTCGACCATCACCGCGGGCCTGCTGATCGGGTCGCCGTGCTACATCGCACCGGAGCGCGCCAGGGGCGGACGGCCCAAACCCGCGTCGGACCTGTGGAGCCTGGGTGCGTCGCTGTACGCGACGGTCGAGGGCCACGCGCCGTTCGACAGGGATGGCGACGCGCTCGCCAGCCTGACCGCCGCGGTCGCTGACGAGCCCGAGCTTGCCATCCACGCCGGCCCGCTGCTCTGGCCGGTGATCAGCGGGCTGCTGCGCAAGAACCCGGACGAGCGTCTTGACGCCGCGGCGGCCGAGCGGATGCTCCGCCGCGTGGCCTATCCGCCTGCGATGGCCGCGACTCCGCCTGCGATGGCCGTGACCAGCCCCGCCGCACCTAAGACACGGCGATCCTTGCTCTCCGCGGCCGCGCTGGCCATCGTGGCGTCCGGCATCTCTGCCGGGTTCGCGCTGAATGCCTCGCCACGGCACGCGACGGCCGCCGGCTTGCCGGCCGCGGCAAGCACGCCAACTCCGCACGGCACGCACCCCAAGGCACCGGGAGCTACCCGCGTGTCCGACCGGCCGCGGCAGACAGCGCCCATTCGGTCCGCCACCTCGCCGGCCGCCAGGGCCGCGACCGGACACGCCGCCGCCAAGGACGGACTCGCCGTCCAGACGGCCAGCGTCGTCCGCGCCGCACCGCACCGCGCGGCGCCTGGCAAACGGCACGCACATCACGCTGGCGGCCCGCCCGGAGCAGGGCATGGCAAGGGGAAGGGCAAGGGCTAGCGCAGCCGTTGCGCAGCTGACCTCAGGCCTGCATCATGCTGGCTGCGCGCGTGCGCCTTAACGCGCTGCGACGGGATCATGCTCGCTGCGTGCGCGGCGCCCTCCCCCGGCCGGTCAGTCATGGTCATTGCCGCGGATCACGACAACGGGGCAGCGCGCGTGATGCACGCAGTGCTGGCTGACCGAGCCGAGCAGGGCCTCGGTGAATCCGCCGTGCCCGCGGCTGCCCACCACCAGGAGGTCGGCGTCGGCGGAGGCATCCAGCAGCACCTGCGCGGGATTGCCCTCAACGGCGCGGGCGTGCACGGGGACACCGCTGCCCGGGTCGACGGCGCTGCTGATCGCGTCGGCAAGGACCTTCTCCGCGTTCTCCTTGAAGTCAAAGCCTCCTGCCGTAACCATTGGTGCCACTCCGTAGCCGCCGCCGACGATGACCGGGTAGTGCCAGGCGATCACCGCATCCACGGCCGCGCCGGTGAGCCCGGCCTGCCGGACCGCCCAGCGCAGGGCGCTCAGCGACGAGGGCGAGCCGTCGACCCCCGTCACGATGCGGGACTCGGCGCGGTGTTCGTGTCCTGGCATTCGCTGCTCCTCTGTATCGGTCTCGGCCGGTTCCTGCCGCGGCGTCCCGCCGGTGCCAACTTGCCTCGGCGGTTCCGCCGGCGGCCGTTCACCGGGTCTCTAGGCGGGCGGGAGCCCTGGAAATGCTTGCCTCCGCGGAAGGCCGCGGTCCTGGCCACCTATGCGGCCTGGGTGACTCCTGCCGGTGCCGGCACGGGTGCGGGCGCGGTGCTGAGGGACGCTGCCGCGGTGCTCGCGGCGGCCTTCTCGCGGGCGAGGAAGGAGCCGAGCTCCTCGATGGTGCTCATCAGCGGGGCGGGGAACACCACGGTGGTGTTCTTGTCCACGCCGATCTCGACCAGGCTCTGCAGGTTGCGCAGCTGCAAGGCGAGGGGGTGGGACATCATGGTGTCGGAGGCGTCGCCCAGCGCGGCGGCAGCCATTGCCTCGCCCTCGGCGTTGATGATCTTGGCCCTCTTCTCCCGCTCGGCCTCTGCCTGCCTGGCCATGGCGCGCTTCATGCTGTCGGGCAGCTGGATGTCCTTGAGCTCTACCAGGGTCACCTCGACGCCCCAGTCGACAGTGGTGACGTCCAGGATCTGGCGGATGTCCAGGTTGATCTGGTCGGTCTCCGACAGGGTCTGGTCGAGGGAGTGCTGGCCCACGACTTTACGGAGCGTGGTCTGGGCGATCTGGTCGATGGCGGCGCGGACGTTCTCGATCGCGACGACCGACTTCACCGCGTCCGTCACCCGGAAGTAGGCGACCGCGGACACGTCGACGCTGACGTTGTCCCTGGTAATGATGCCCTGGGACTGGATCGGCATCGTGACAATCCGCAGCGACACCCGGTGCAGCACGTCGATGAACGGGATGATCAACCGCAGCCCCGGGTTCCGCGGGCCCCGGACCCGGCCGAGCCGGAACAGCACGCCCTGCTCGTACTGCTTGACGATCTTCAGCGCCATCGCCAGCCCGATCACGACCAGCACCGCGACGATGACAAGAACGATGACCAGAACTTTCATGACGAATCCCCTCATATTGCCTTGAGGCCAGCATCACGCCGCAGCTGCTGGCTGGTCAGGGGCGAAGGTCCCCAATAGCGGCCCTCCCAGCCCTCCCGGCCCCGCGGACAGGCTGGTGACCAGTAGTCCCAATGCCAGTCATCCAGCGGGCTCGCCAAGGCCAGCCGCAACGGGAGCGCGTGGCCGCGCGAAGGTCATCATGGAGCCGGATCGCAGCCATCGCCGCGGCGGCTCTGCAGCCGGTGCCTAAGCCTGCTGCAGGCCAGGCTGTGGTGGCTGGTGCAGGCGGGCCGTCCAGGTCAGGCGGGTGCCGCCGCCGGCGGGGGCGGTGTGCTCGAAAGTACCGCCGTTGCGCTTGGCGCGGCGGCGCATGCTGGCCAGGCCGCTGGAGCGAGCGGGCGTGCCGAGGCCGATGCCGTTGTCGGTGATGTCGAGGGTGACTAGCCCGTCCTGGAGCACCAGGGAGACGGCCACGGCACTGGCGCGGGCGTGGCGGGCGCAGTTGGACAGGGCTTCGCGGGTGACGGCGAGGATGTCGTGGGCCAGCGCCTCGTCCGGGCCGGCGTCGAGCGGGCCGGCGAAGCTGACGTCGGCGGTGAAGCCGAGCTGCGCGGTGTGCTCGTCGATGATCTCCATCACTCGGGCGGGCAGCCCGGCAGGGACCTGACGGGGCTGCTGAAGCCCGAAGATGCTGGTGCGGATCTTCTTGATGACCTCATCAAGGGTGTCCACGTAGCCGCTGACCAGCGCCGCGGCCGCGGGATCGGAGCGGGCGGCATGGCCTTGCAGTGTCATGCCGAGGGCGAACAGCTCCTGGATGACATGGTCGTGCAGGTCGCCTGCGATCCGGTCGCGGTCTTCGGCCTGGGCCAGCATGATCTGGTCGGCGCGGGCCTGGGCGAGCTCCATCGCCACGGCGGCATGGGCGGCGAAGGACGCGGCCATGTCCAGGTCCGTGCCGGTGTATCCCGGGCGCGAGGCCAGCCGGCCCAGCATCAGGGCGCCGTGGACCTGCTCGCTGGCGGCCAGCGGGACGATAACCAGCGGGCCAGTGCCGGCACCCAGCGCAACGGCGATCGCCTCGCGGCCCTCGCCGGTGACCAGGACGGGCTTGCCGGTGCGGATCGCCTGCCCGGCTGGTGAGTCCGCCAGCGCCGCTGTCTGGTTGAGCATCCCGGCGGCGAGCACTCCGGCGACGCTCGTGACGATGACCTGGTCCGCGCCGCAGGGCACTGTCAGCGTGGCGAAGTCAGCGTCCGCGGCGGCCGCGGCGAACCGGGTCATCAGCGCGTGCGGCTGCATTGCCTCCCCGGACAGCAGCAAAGGCGTAAGCTCAGCGGAGGCATCCAGCCAGCGGCGGCGCTGCTCGGATTCGGCGAACCGCCGTGCGTTGGCGATTGCCGCGCCGGCGGCCGCGGCCAGCGCGATCGCCAGCTGCTCATCGTCGGCGGTGAACTCCCCGCCCCGGAACCGCTCGGTGAGGTAGAGGTTGCCGAAGACCTCCTCCCCGATGCGGACCGGGACGCCGAGGAACCCGCTCATCGGCGGATGCCCCGGCGGGAACCCCGCCGATGCCTGATGACCAGACAGGTCATCGAGCCGCAGCGGGACCGGCTCGCTGACCAGCAGCCCCAGGATCCCCCGTCCCTTTGGCAGGTCACCGATCGCGGCGACCAGTTTTTCGTCCATGCCGGCGTGCACGAACTGTTCCAGTTCCCCGTCGCGGCCCAGCACGCCGAGCGCCGCGTACCGGGCACCGACAAGGTCTCGGGCCGCATCCACGATCTGCCGCAGCACCACCGGCAAGCTCAGATCCCCGGCGACCAGGGCGTTGGCGCGCAGCAGCCCGCGCAGCCGCCCCTGGGCAGCGAGCACGTCATCAGCGCGGTCCCTCAGCTGCACCAGCAGCTGATCCAGCTCCAGCCGCGGAATATCAGGAAAACCCAGCCCGTCCGCCGCGTCGGCGGCCTGGGCACCGCCCGGTGCTTCCGCAGCCGGCGGTGAGCGGAGCGCGTCTGCCCGCGCACAATCCGCGAGAACGTCAATTGCAGCACCCATAACCTCAGCCTCTTTCCGCGGTCACCTCATAGCGGCGAGGTCTAGGCCGGGCGGGCCGCAAACCCAGTTAACGCCATCAGCGAGCGGGGCACAAGGTCACGGCCTACCGGGCTCGTCGGCCCAAACGGCTGGCAGGGTACCCTGGGCAGGCAAAACGCGGGCACGCTCAGGCTTGCGGGCTGGCCTTCGCCATGCGCGTGCGCGCAGTCATTGTTTCGGGCATGGCAAGTTTTCTGGACCGCGACCGCAGCGGTCGCCCGTCTACCGGGCCCGTACCGGGCGGGGACATACCGCACGCTCCCGACGACACGCGGACAAGCCCCGGGAAGCGTTGTGCCACGGCCGCGGTCCGCGTCAAAGCCCTAGCGAACGATCAGCACAGGCCGGTCGGTCAGGTGGATGACCTTGTGCGCGGTACTGCCGAGGACCAGTCCGGCTAGGTCGCTGCGGCCGCGCGAGCCCATGACGATGATGCCGCAATCAAGCTCGATTGCGTCAGCGACGATCTCGCGCGCAGCGTAGCCGTACCCGGTGTTCTTTACCACGCCGTGGGCCTTGACTCCGGCTTGAGTCAAGATCTCGACGGACGCCTTGACCTCGGCCTCGGCCTCACTTGGGGTCTCGCGGGGAGGCAGCGCGCCGGCTCTGCCGCCCCACTCAAACTCGCGGAGGTGCAGCAGCCACACTTCGCCCTTGGACAGCTGGGCCAAATCCCGGGCCGCCAGGACCGCCCTGTCGGAAATCGGTGACTGGTCGACCGCCACCAGGATCTTCTCGTACACGACCCTCATCTCTCTCCTGTACGCGGGGATAAGGGCAAGCCTGCTGCTTTCCCTTTCCCCTTTCTTCATTACCGCCGTATTAGAACCAAATGAAGTGGCTTTGGTCCCGGACTTACGCCCTTTCGACATGGCGCCAGCCCCAGGGCACGTACGTACGGCTGGCGCGGCGTCCGGGAAGGGCGAAGCCGGTTCGTTTCTCGATCCACTTGCTGACGGCGAGGGACTCAGGTGAGACCTCAGGGCTGACTCAGCACCTCGCGCAGTGTGGCGGCGAAGGCGTCCGGCTTGCCGGTCTGGCCGTACTCGCCGCCGAGGAATCCGGCGTGGCCGCCGGGGAACGTGACCGGCGGCACGCCAAGCCGCTCGGCGACTGCGGTGGCGGCGCGCCCGGTGACCGTTGCGCCTGACTCTTCCCCGACACCCACGATGACGCGGGTGGCCGCCGCCCGGAGCGCATCGAAGTCGTGTCGGTACGCCGGGCACGACGGCATGTTCTGTCCCAGGAGCGGGTCGTCGCGCGAGCCGTCGTCGTCGGCGGGCAACCCGAAGGCCGCGGGATCCGGAGCAGGCCGGCTCAGGTAGTCGGCGGGAAGCGGGCCCTGCTGCATGACGACGTCGATGAACTTCGCCATCGCCGGCCCGTGGCCGCGTCGCTCGTACGTCTGGCGGATGTCCGCGCAGACGGCGAGGACCGTGTCGGCGTCGGGCAGTTCGCCGAAGGCGGGCGGCTCGTGCGCGACCAGCGTCCTGACCTGTTCCGGGTGCCCGGCGGTAAGCACAAGCGCGTTGACCGCGCCGCCGCTACTCGCGAAGATGTCCGCTGGCCCGGCACCGAGCGCGGCGATGAGCCGGTGCAGGTCATCGGCGTGCTCCTGCGGCGTGGTCACCGGGGCGCCATCGGTGCGCTGACTCCGCCCTGACGAGCGGGGGTCATAGGTCACGACCGTGCGGTCAGGGAAATGCCCGGCGAGCGTCGCGCGTCCAGCGTGTCGCTCTTCATCTCGGTCACCGATGGCTCCTTCCGGCGAGTTGGCTCTCTGTTAAGACGTGCCGGGCCAGCCGTAATCATCGCTCCGGCCGGGGGCGGCGCCGGTTGACGCCCGGCGCGGCGTCGAGACGACCCCCGCAGCGGCGCGGGGTGCCCGGCCGGCCGCGCGCCGTTATCGTCGGAACATGGACGAGCTTGGTGATGACCTCCTGCTGCTTGCCGCGCGCGCCGACGGCAGGCTGCCCATTGGGACCACGCTGCGCTTCGGGCTTGCCGGGTCGGAACTCGTCCGGCTCGCCGCCGCGCGCCGGGTCGATGTCGTGGGCGGCCGGATCGAGGTACTCGACAGCGCGCCGACTGGCGACGCGCTGCTCGATGACGCCCTGGGCAGCATGACCGGCGGCAGGCGTGGCGGGCCCACCGCGAAGGCCTGGGTGGCGCGTGACCGGCGGGGGCTCGTCGAGCGGTACCTCGCCAGGGCCGAGGCCACGGGGATAATCCGCGCGGAGCGGCGCAAGGCGCTTGGATTCATCCCGGTCACCCGGTGGACGGTCGTCGACAGCGGGCGGGCGGCGCAGGCGCGGGCACGGCTTGAGATCATCGCGGTGAGCACCGGCACCGTCGACAGCGCACAGGTGGCGCTGGCCGGGCTGGCCTCCGCGATCGAGGTGACCGGCATCGTGTTTCCCGGCAGGGCCGGAAGCGCGGCGCGCAAGCGGCTGCGGCAGGTGGCGAAGGGCGATGCGGCGAGCGCCGGCGTGACACGGGCGGTGACGGACGCGGCAAGCGACGATGCGGCTCGGGCGGCGAGCGACGCCACCAGGGCGGCCACCGCGGCGGCCACGGAAGCGGCGATCAGGGCTGCGACCGACGCCGCCGTCCAGGCCTCGGTCGACGCCGCAACGCAGGCCGCCACCCAGGCCGCGATCTCGGCCGCCACCGAGGCGGCGACCCACGCGGCGAGCCAGGCCGGACATCACGGCGGGGCGGCCGGCGGTCACCACTGACCGCAGCCGCTGACAGTCAACAGGCAACACGCAACAGGCAACAGGCAACAGGCAGCCGGCTGCCGCCCCGCGCGCCGACGGCTACCGCCGAACCCGACTCAGTCCGCCGGCCGGGTCAGGCGCGGCCGGTGGCTGCCCAGGCGACGGCGGTGATCTCCACGGCATCACCGGGGAGCAGGCGCCGGCAACGTTCACGCAGCGCGGCCGTGCGGTCTGGCGGAAGGGACGCTACGTAGTCACCGGCGGGACCGACGCCGAGCGTGAACCGCTGCCACCACTCGTCGAAGCCCGGGTGACGGACGCGGACGGTCAGCGTGCTTTCCCGCGTGCTGCCGAGCCCGGCCTCGGTGAACAGGCTGGCCAGGTGACCTTCGCGGACGCCGGGCAGGCCCGACTCGTCGGTGACAGCAGGATCTAGCTCGCGCGCCGCGGACCAGAACGCGGCGAGCGGCCCGCGCTCGCCCGCGTGATCCCACACGCATGCCGCGACAGTGCCGCCCGGCACCGTCACCCGGCGCATCTCCCGCAGGCCCCGCACCGGGTCGGCCATGAAATGGACGACCAGTTGCGCCATCGTGCCGTCGAACGCCGCGCCGGGAAAGGGCAGCTTCTCGGCGGCCGCCTGCCGGACATCCACGCCAAGCAGCCGTACCCGCACCGCTGCGGCGAACGACGCCGACGGTTCCGCGGCGCTGACGTTATCCGGGCCGACCCGGCTCGCCAGCTCAGCTGTCAGCGCGCCAGGGCCGCATCCCACATCGAGCACGCGCTGGCCGTGGCGGACCCCGGCCAGATCAGCGAACAGCGGCGCGAGCGGCTCGGAATACTGCCCCATGAACCGCGCGTAGGCGTCCGGGCTGACTTCGAAGCTCACGCCCGCCAACCTACCCCCCGGAGGCCGCCCGCGCCCGGCCGTGCGGCCGGGCCCGTCACGCCGGCCAAGCCGGCCGCGCCGTCGGGCATTGCACGGCGGAAACGCCGGTGAAACCCGGCGGGGTTAGCGTCGGGGCCAGAGGCAGCCGCATCCGTTCGGGATAATAAGGGGTTTTGGCATGGATTTCTCCCTGGCCAGCGTCGTTCCGCAGCGCGTAGGCAGCCCAGCGGAGGCGCGCGCCGAGGTTGGTGAGCGCGGCGCGGCGATCCTGCCCGGATGCCGCGACCAGGATGCCGCCCTGGCCGCCGGGCGGGCGTTTCTCGGCGGCGACCTGCGCCGGTTCGGGCTGCAGTTCGAGGCGACGAAGGCGAAGCAGGAGGCGGAGGCCGCCGTCGTCGACGACCAGCCGGCCGACGAGCGCGGCCGCAAGCGCCGGTTCACCGCGACGGCGGAGCGGATGACACCGCACAACGACGGATTCGGGTTCGGCGACTTCGGTCCCGACTACCTGTTCCTGTGGTGCGGGCGGCCTGACGGGTACGGCGAGGGCGCGTCGTTCTTGGTCGACGGGCTGCGCTTGCTCGAGGCGATGGCTGAGGACCCGGAGTACGCCCCGGTCGCCCGGTTCGCCTGGCACACCGAGATCGACCAGTCGGAGCCTAACTTCCCGCTCGCGGCGCACGCGCCCATCGCCCGGTGGCTGCCCGGCTCGGGCCGGGTTCAGGTCAGGCATCATCCCTTCCAGGCGCCGGTTCCCGGCCAGGCACCGCAGGACGAGGCGGCGCACGCGGCGCTGATCGAACGCTGGTCGCGGGCGGTGACGATGGCACGCGACGCCGGGCCGATGTTCCAGGCGGCGGCCGGGGACCTAATCTGCGTCGACAACTACCGGCTCACGCACGGCCGTGACGGCTACCGCGACCCCGCGCGGGTGATGCTGTCCATCTGGGGCTGGTCGGCGGCGGCGATCGCGGTGCCCGAGGGGCCGCTGGACATCGTCCGGCCGGTGATCCCGCCGGCCATGGCGGCGGGAAAGGCAACGTAACAACCATGACATATCCGGATCATTTGTTGGAAATTGCCCCACTTTAGCGTCGGCTCAATCCGGGCGCTATGGCGCGCCGTGCGCATAAAAGTGAGAGGGGCACTTTCGTCTCGATGGCTACCAATAGAACCTCCGCCACGGTGAACGTCGCGGACGCCGGCCTTGGCAGGCGGCGTCTGCTGATCGCGGGCGGACTGGCCGCGCTGGCCGGCCCGGTGCTCGCGGCCTGCTCAAGCTCGTCAAGCTCGTCGACGTCGTCCGCGGGAGCCACCGCCGACGCCTCGACAAGCGCGTCCTCGACCGCGGCGGCTGACCTGGGCGCGCTGAGCTATCGCCTGTCCTGGATCAAGAACGTGGAATTCGCCGGCTCCTACATCGCCGACAGCAAGGGCTACTACAAGGCCCAGGGCTTCAGCGCGGTCAACCTGATCGCGGGCGGCGCGTCGGCGACCCCGATGGAGGCCGACGTCCAGTCGGGCAAGGCCCTGTTCGGCGTCTCCTCCCCCGACATCACCGGCGCCGCGATACTCAAGGGCGCCGATTTGAAGATCATCGGCGCGCAGTACCAGAAGAACCCGTTCGCGATCATGTCGATGACCAAGTCACCGATCAAATCCGCGCAGGACATGTACGGCAAGAAGATCGGCGTGCAAGTCGCCAACACCTCGGTGTGGAGCGCGTTCATCAAGGCCGCCAAGCTTGACGCGTCCAAGATCAAGGTGGTCCCCGTCCAGTTCGACCCAACGCCGCTCACCCAGGGCACCGTCGACGGCTGGTTCTCCTTCATCACCAACGAGCCGAACGAGCTGCGCTCCAAGGGCTTCGACGTGACCACGTTCCTGCTCGCCGACCAGGGCTACCCGTTGGTGTCGGAGACCTACTTCACCAAGACAAGCACGATCTCGTCCACGCCCGACGTGGTCAAGGCGTTCCTGACCGCCGAGATCAAGGGCTGGAAGGACAACATCGCCAACCCGGCGCTCGGCGCGACGCTCACCGTGAACACCTACGGCAAGGGTCTCGGGCTGACCATCCCTGAGCAGACCCTGGAGTCCAAGTCGGAGAACGAGCTCATCCTCACCGCTGACACCACCAAGAACGGGCTGTTCACCGTCACCCCGGACCTGATCGAGGCCAACCTCAAGACGCTCGCCATCGGCGGGCTCGACTTCACCGCGGACAAGCTGTTCGACCTGTCGGTCCTCGAGGGGATCTACAAAGACGACCCGAGCCTGATCTGACCGACGATGACCATCGAGACCGCCGCGACCTCGACCGCCTCCGGGCTGTGCCTGACCGGCCTCCGCAAGGAGTTCCCGATGGGCCGCCGGAGCGTCGTCGCGCTGGACGGTGTCGACCTGGAGAGCCGGGAGGGGCAGTTCCTGTCCCTCCTCGGCCCTTCCGGGTGCGGCAAGTCCACCGTCCTGCGCATCCTGGCCGGCCTTGACTCCCCGTCGGCCGGCACCGCCCTGGTGCACGGCGAGCCGCCGGAGACGGCGCGCCGCCTGCACCACCTCGGCATCGCGTTCCAGGACAGCGCGCTGCTGCCGTGGCGCTCGGTCGCCGCGAACATCCGGCTGCCGCTGGAGATCTCCGGGCTGAAGGTGCCGCCCCCCGCCGTCGCGGACCTGATCCGGCTGGTCGGGCTCGACGGGTTCGAAAAGGCACGCCCCGCCCAGCTGTCCGGCGGCATGCGGCAGCGGGTGGCCATCGCCCGCGCCCTCGTGGTCGAGCCGAAGGTGCTGCTGCTCGACGAGCCGTTCGGCGCGCTCGACGACATGACACGGCAGCGGCTCAACCTGGAACTGCAACGAATCTGGGCGGCTCGCCCGGTGACCACGCTGCTCGTCACGCACGCGATCTCCGAGGCGGTGCTGCTGTCGGACATGGTCGCGGTCATGACGCCGCGCCCCGGCCGAGTGCTCAAGACCGTCCCCGTCGACCTGCCGCGGCCCCGCACCCCGGCGATGATGCGGACGCCGGAGTTCCACGCATACGCCGACCAGCTGTCGGAGCTGCTGTTCGGCGGCGGTGACCCGGGAGAAACCCCATGAGACAACCAGTCCGCCGAACGGGTTCTGGTTCCTCGTGAACCGCCTCCCGTCTTGGCTGATGTCGCTGACCGGCATCGTCGTGCTGCTCGCGATCTGGGCCGTGCTCGCCGTCACGGTGTTCTCCGGCAACGGGTCCGGCGTGCCGACCCCGTGGGCGGTGCTGTCGCAGCTCGGCAACGACGGCTGGTCGTTCTATCAGCCGCTCATCGCCGCCACGCTCGGCGAGGCGCTGCGCGGCTACCTGATTGGCAACGGCCTCGCGCTCGTCTGCGCCGCGCTGGTGCTGCTCGTCCCCTGGCTGGAGCGGCTTGTCGTGCAGCTCGCGGTGGCGTCCTACTGCCTGCCGCTGGTGGCGATCGGCCCGATCCTTTCGCTGCTGCTCACTGGCGACGCGCCGATGATCACCATCGCCGCACTGTCGGTCTTCTTCACCTCGCTGATCGGCGCGCTGCTCGGGCTCAGGTCCGCCGACCCGGTCACGCTCGACGTCGTCCGCGCCTACGGCGGCGGGCGGCGGGCCGAGCTGGCCAAGGTCCGGCTGATGTCCGCGCTGCCTGCCACCCTCGCCGCGCTGAAGATCTCCGCGCCCGCCGCCCTGCTCGGCGCGATCATCGGCGAGTACCTCGGGCACATCGACATCGGGCTTGGCGTCGCGATGACGGTCAGCGAGGCGGCCGTCGAGGTGCCGCGGACCTGGGGCATCGCGCTCGTCTCCGGCCTGGTCGCCGGGCTCGGCTACGGGCTGACCGCGCTGCTCGCCCGCCTGGCACTGCCCTGGTCGCGTGCCACAACGCTCTCCGGAGGTGACTTGTGAGCGGCAGCGGAGGTGCCGTCGACGCGCCCGATACGATGGCGGTTTCTGCCATCGGGCGCGCATCGGGGGGTACGGGGGGTCGTCCCCCCGGGAGACTCCTGCGGCTGGCACGCCCGCTGCTCAACGCGCTCGTCACGCTGGCGGTGATCATCGGCCTGTGGTGGGCGTTCGTCGCGGCGTTCAACCTGGACCCGCTGATCGCGAAGACGCCCGCCGATGTGTGGAGCTACCTGATCCACGGAGCGAACGCCGGGTCGGGCGCGCAGTCGGTGTGGGGCGGCCTTGGGCGCACCCTGTTCGACGCGGTGCTCGGCTTCGTCGGCGGCCTGTTCGCGGCGGTCGTCGTGGCACTGTCGTTCGTGCTGTCCCGGCTTGTCGCCGGGATGCTGCTGCCGCTGGCGGTGCTCGTCAGGTCGGTGCCGCTCGTGGCGATGACGCCGGTGCTCACGCTGGTCTTCGGCCGGGGCATCCTCGCCACGACCGTCATCTCCGGCATCGTGGTCTTCTTCCCCGCGCTTGTCACGATGACGTTCGGGCTGCGGTCCGCGTCCCGGCAGTCGGCGGACCTGGTCCGCGCCTACGGCGGCGGCACGCTGGCGGTCGCGCGCAAGGTCATGCTGCCCTCCGCGCTGCCCGCCCTGTTCGCCTCGGCGCGGATCGCGGTGCCCGGCGCGGTGATCGGCGCGATGCTCGCCGAGTGGCTAGCCACCGGGCAGGGCATGGGCTACGGCATGCTGCAGGACGCGAACTCGTTCAACTACGTCGACATCTGGGCGTCCGTCGCGCTGCTCACCGGGGTGTCGGTGCTGCTGTACAACGTGATCGCGATCGCCGAGTCCGCGGTACTCGCGCGCTTTTCGCTGCGCGGTGCGGCTTAGCCGCACAGTGCAGCCTAGTAGCAGAGAGCGGCCTGGTCGCGGGTGGTGTTCAACGGGGATCGCGGGAAAGATGGGACCCGGCCGTGGCGCCGACGGGGCGGGGCGAAGCGGTTACGGGGGAAGGCGAAGCACGAACCCGTTCGGGATGATGGTTGTGGTGTTGACTTTGATGTTGGGGGCGACTCATGAACGACCGGGCTGACCTGCTGGTGCGCAACGCAAAGCTGGTGGCGACCTGCGACGCGGCCGGGCGCGAGCTCGCCGGAGGGTGGGTCGCGATCACCGGCGGTCTCGTGTCCGGCGTGGGCGCCGCCGGCGATCCGCAGCCGGAGGCGGCCGAGGTTCTCGACGCCGCCGGGTGCCTGGTGACGCCCGGCCTGATCAACACCCACCACCACATCTACCAGAACCTCACCAGGTCCTACGGCCCGGCGATCAACGGGTCGCTGTTCTCCTGGCTCACCGCGCTGTACCCGCTGTGGGCGAAGATCGACGAGGAGGCCGCGTACCTGTCCGCCTGGGTCGGGCTGGCCGAGCTGGCGCTCGGCGGGTGCACGACCACGACCGATCACCTGTACGTCGCGCCGCGCGGCGGCGGCGACCTGTGGACCGCGGAGATCACCGCGGCACGGGAGGTCGGACTGCGGTTCCACCCGACGCGCGGGTCGATGACCCTGTCGGTGAAGGACGGCGGGCTGCCGCCCGACTCGGTGGTGCAGGACGACGACGAGGTGCTGGCCGACAGCGAGCGCCTGGTGAAGCTGCACCACGACCCGTCGTTCGGCGCGATGGTGCGGGTGGCGCTCGCGCCATGCTCGCCGTTCTCCGTCTCGCCCGCCCTGATGCTTCGCACCGCGGAGCTTGCGGAGAAGCTCGACGTGCGGCTGCACACGCACCTGGCGGAAGACCCGGACGAGGACACGTACTGCCTGGAACGGTTCGGGCGGCGGCCGGTGGAGCAGTTCGAGGAGGTCGGCTGGCTTACCTCCCGGTCCTGGGTGGCGCACTGCATCTACCCCTCGCCCGCCGAGGTTTCCCGGCTCGGCTCGGCCGGTGTCGGGGTCGCGCACTGCCCGTCGTCCAACATGCTGATCGGCGGCGGCGGGTTCGCGCCGGTGCGGGAGTTCCGCGCGGCCGGGGTGCCTGTCGGGCTCGGCTGCGACGGGTCCGCCTCGACCGACAGCGCATCGCTGTGGATCGAGTCCCGGGCGGCGCTGCTGCTCGGGCGGCAGCGGCTCGGCCCGACCGGGATGGACGGGCGGACCGTCCTTGACATCGCCACGCGCGGCGGTGCTTCTTGCCTTGGGCGTTCCGGCGAGATCGGCGAGCTTTCCGTCGGCGCCGCCGGCGACCTGGTCTGCTGGCCGCAAGTGGGGGTGGCGTACGCCGGGGCCCTCGTCGACCCGGTCGAGGCGTGGCTGCGCTGCGGGCCGGTGGCGGCCAGGCACACCGTCGTCGCGGGGCGGACGCTCGTCAGGGACGGTGCGCTGACGCTGCCCGGCGTCGAGGAGAAGCTGCGCGCGCACGCGGTGGCGGCCGCGCGCATCCAAGGGCTGGATTGACGTTTTATGCATTATGGCTGGCGCAAGCGCTTGTTGCTGTTATCAGGGCCTGCGCGGGTGCGGCCTAGCAATGATCTTGGAACTTTTGATTACCGTGGAAACTTTTCCCCCGGATCGGGGTTTTTGTTTCCATCAGGAGAAAAGTTTCCAAGATCACGAACGACTTCTTGCTGTTATTGAGCAAGAAAGGCGGGAGCTCCCCGGCCGGACCGACGGCACAGGCAGTCACGCGGCAGCCGAGGAAGAACGCGGCCTGCGTCTCTTGACGCGAAAACGCGGGATGTCAACTGTCGATACGAAGCCCGAGGATTCTTCGTTCAGGTTTCGGGCCTGTCTGCGAGCTTGGTTCTCCCGCCTGCTGCACGTTCTCGCTGCGGATCAGCGCGCAGGCCACCAGGCCGAGCCCGAGGCCGGACGAGCCACTGAAGAAGAGCACCCAGAACACAGTCGACCCCATGCTCGGGTACAACGACTGCGCCGCTGAGTTGGCTGTCTCGAAGACGTGCAGTGAAATCGCCAGGCATGCGCCCAGCCCTAGGCCCGCGAGAAGGCCACCCCACAGCGCCACACGTCGCCTGCCCCTGGAACCCATCGCAAGAGAATACAACCCCCTCATGTGACCACAAGTGAGCCGGGACTGGCGTGGCTAGCCGCGTGGGAGGGCGGTAAGGATTGCGGACCCCGCTCGGATGCGGGCTGTCCCGTGGTGCGTGCCTCGGTCCCGGCGACCCCGGGCACCCAGGCCATTCATTCGAAGGAGGGTGCGCGGTCGCGGGAACGCTTGAGCTCGAAGAAGCCGTCCGCCTTGGACACAAGCACCAGGCCGTCCCACAGTTCGCCCGCCGCCTCGCCCTTCGGCGCGGGGGTGATCACCGGGCCGAACAGCGCCTTGCCGCGGATCCGCAGCACCGGGGTGCCGACGTCGAGGCCGACCTGGTCGAACGCCTCGTGGTGCGACTTCTTGATCGCCTCGTCGAACTCGTCGGTCTCCGCGGCGTCGACTAGCCACTCCGGCAGCCCTGCCTCCTGCAGCGCCTCGGTGAGCACCGCGGGGTCCTCGCGGCGGCCCTGGTTGTGGAACCTGGTACCGATCGCGGTGTACAGCGGGCCGAGGATGCCGGGCCCCGCGTCGGCGGCGGCCGCCGCGCAGATCCGCACCGGGCCCCACGCCCGTGCCATCCGCTCCAGGTACTCCTCGTTCAGCCCCTTGCCCTCGTGCTGCACGAGGTTCAGGTAGGCCAGCGACATGATCTTCCACTCGGTCCGCACCGGCCGGACCTTCTCCACCTCGTGCATCCAGCGGGAGGTGATCCACGCCCACGGGCACAGCGGATCGAACCAGAACTGCACGTCCTCACGGTCCTGCGCGTCTGCCGTCATGTTTCCCTCCACTGCGCTAGGAAAGTCTGCCCAACCCGAACCTACGCGCGACCCCGCGGTTTCGCCACCGCTCAGCTGCGTCCTGGCGCGGGGGTGAGGGGCTCCAGTCTCACCGGCTGCCCCGTGGCCGCGTCTATGATCACCCGGCCTGCCAGGGGCACACTCAGCGCGACTGTCGCCGTGCGCATGACCAGCACCGCCAGGCACCCCCCATGGGGGTGCGGGTTGTGCATCCAGCCGCCGACCACCACGGCACCGCCGACCTCGTCGTCGAGGGCGCCCCAGGTCGTGTCGCAGAAGCCTCCCGGGAGCCGCAGGGTCAGCGCCCGCCCGTCGGCGGAGATGATCGGCGCGAACGCGCCGACGAACTCGGCGCCAAGGCGACCGAGTGCGTTGCGCGAGGGCGTGTCCTGGCTGCCCGGGATGACGTAGCTGCCTGGCGGGAGAGCCGCCTGGATGACCGGGGCGGATACGCCCTCGATCGTGAACGCCCAGGCGGGCACCTGGGCGCGTCCGCGGCTCGTCGCTACGGCGAGGGTGGTGGGCCGGACGGCCGTCACGGACAGCGGCGTGGTCACGCAGGACGGGCATTGCCTGCTGCTCGTCAGCTTGCCGAAGGCCGCCGGCTCGCTGAGCACGGGCACCTTGATGCTCGAGCCGTCGGGCCAGGTGACGATGCCGGCCGGCGCGCTTGACGGCGGCGGCCCGGTGAAGACGAGGTCGCCGTTGCCGAAGGCCTCCTTGGCCGCGAGCGACGGGAACCCCGTGCTGGGACCGGAGGTCAGCTCGTCGGGTATGAAGACCACAAGGCCGGTCTGCCATTCCTTGGCGAGCGGCGACCTGGCCCAGGCGGTTGCCTCCCGCCGGGCGAGGGCATCGAAGGCGGCGACGTTCACCCCTGCGGGCACGCTGGGAGTAGGCGAAACGGAAGCCGATGGCGCGGCAGCCGGGGCTTGAGGCCGGGTCGCCTGCGCCGCGGCGGACTGCGGTGAGCCGCCGGCGGACGTCAGTGAGCCGCCGGCCCGCGCCGCGCATCCCGCCGCAGCCGCCAGGGACAGGATCGTGGCCGCCACGGCGAGCGAGCGGCGTCCGGCGAGCACCATCAGGGCCTCCTTCACCCCCACGTCGATTGTCCATCAGACGTCAAGACCGAGGCAGCGGTCCGCTTGCCGGGGTCGTGGCCGAAGATCAGGGCGTCCGCACGTGACAAACTGGGCGGGTGCGGACGTACGGGCTGCGGTTTGACGTTAACTGCTCGATCCTCTACGCCGAGCTGCCGCTGGTGCGGCGGGCGGACGCCGCGAAGGCGGCGGGGTTCGGCGGGGTCGAGTTCTGGTGGCCCTGGGATGCCATGGCGCCGTCCGATGCGGAGGCTGACGCCTTCGTGCGATCGATCGCGGATGCCGGCCTTGAGCTGGTTTCGCTTAATTTCCATACTGGAGACATGGCGGCTGGAGACCGCGGCATCGTGTCGCATCCAGCGCGGACGCGAGAATTCAGGGAGAATGTCGCTGCGTGCGTGGACATCGCGGCACGGACGGGGTGCACCAGGCTGAACGCACCGTACGGGCTGCGGGTGCCGGGGGCGCACGGCGCGGAGCAGGACGCGGTCGCGATCGAGAACCTGGCGTTCGCGGCGCGGGCGGCGGCGGGGATCGGGGCCTCGGTGCTCGTTGAGGCGATCAACTCGGTCGATATCCCGGGCTTTCCCGTCGACACGAGCGACAAGGCACTGGCGGTGATCGAGGCGACCGGGGCGGGGAACGTGGGTTTCCTCGCCGACCTGTACCACCTGGCGAAGATGGGGGAAGACGTGGCTGACGTGCTCTCGGACTGCCGGGAGAGGATCCGGCATGTGCAGGTCGCCGACCCGCCGGGGCGCGGGGCGCCGGGGACCGGGACGCTTGACTTCGAGCCGCTGTTCCGGCAGCTCGCCGGCCAGGGGTATGACGGGTGGGTGGGGCTCGAGTACGTGCCCGTCGACCCGGCCGACTCCGCGACAAGCTTCGGCTGGCTATGAGCGAGACGCTGCTGATCAGGTCCCGGCGAATGGTGCTGCCCGGTGGGGTGACGGAGGCAGCCGTATTCGTTCGGGATGGCCGGATTGAGGAGGTCGGTGACTACGACCTGCAGCGGGAGGCGGACCGCACCGTCGACCTCGGTGACCTTCCGCTGCTGCCCGGGCTCGTGGACTCGCACGTGCACGTGAACGAGCCGGGGCGGACCGAGTGGGAGGGGTTCGCGTCCGCGACGCGGGCGGCGCTCGCGGGCGGTGTCACCACGATCTGCGACATGCCGCTGAACTCATCGCCCGCCACCACCACGGTGGACGCGCTGCGCGCCAAGGTGGCGGCGGCGGACGGGCAGTGCGCGGTCGACGTGGCGTTCTGGGGCGGCGCGGTGCCCGGCAACGCCGAGTCGATCGGGCCGATGCTCGACGCGGGCGTGGTCGGGTTCAAGTGCTTCCTCATCGATTCGGGTCTGCCCGAGTTCCCGCCGCTGTCGCGGGCGGAGCTGCGGGCCGCGATGAAGGCGCTCGCCGCCTCCGGCGCGCCGATGATCGTGCACGCCGAGGACCCCGCCGAGGTGCGCCCGCCCGCCGGGTCGTCCTACGGCGAGTTCGTCGCGTCGCGGCCGCCGGTGGCGGAGCGGCGGGCGATCGAGACGGTGATCTCAGCGGCCGCCTTCTCCGGCGCCCGCGCGCACATCGTGCACCTGGCCGCGGGCGAGTGCGCCGCGCTGATCTCTTCCGCGAAGGCGGCGGGGATCGACCTGTCGGCGGAGACGTGCCCGCACTACCTGTTCTTCGCGGCCGAGGAGGTGCAGCCGGGGCACACCGAGTTCAAGTGCTGCCCGCCCGTCCGGTACGCGGTCAACAGGGAGGCGCTGTGGCGGGCGCTCGGCGACGGCGCCATCGACGGGGTGGTGTCCGACCATTCGCCGTGCACGCCCGCCCTCAAGGGGCTGCCGGACGGGGATTTCCGGACCGCGTGGGGCGGGATCTCCTCGCTTCAGCTCGGGCTGTCGGTGATCTGGACGGTGGCGCGGCGCCGCGGGTTCACGCTGGCCGACGTGGCGCGGTGGATGGCCGCGTTCCCCGCCTCGCTCGCCGGCCTGCCGACCAAGGGGCGGATCGCGGTGGGGTGCGACGCGGACCTGGTGGCCTTCGATCCGGACGTTTCGTGGGACGTGCGGGGCGCGGAGCTCCTGCACCGGCATCCGGTGACGCCGTACGAGGGGCGGACGCTGACCGGGCGGGTGTCACGGGTGTGGCTGGGCGGCGTCGAGGTGACGCCCGCCGACCCGCCTCGCGGGCGGCTGCTTGCACGCGGAGGCGAGCCGCTTGAGCACTGACGACGCCTCTGGCGCACTGGCCTTCCCCGATCTCGCCTCGCGGGCGCTGCGCGGCTCGGTGGTGGCGGCGTCCGATGAGTTCTTCGCGGAGAAGGAGAACCTGATCAAGCCAGGCACGGCCACGTTCCGGCCGGCGACGTTCGGGCATAAGGGGCAGGTGTACGACGGGTGGGAGACCCGGCGGCGGCGCTCTCCCGCTGGGGGGCTGCCCGCGGCCGATGAGCATGACTGGGCGATCGTGCGGCTCGGCGCGCCCGGGGTGGTGCACGCGGTGATCGTCGACACCGCGCACTTCACGGGGAACTTCCCGCAGGCCTGCTCGGTGGAGGGATGCTACCTGGCCGGGTACGCGCCGGCTGCCTCCCTTGCATCGGCTCAGTGGACGGAGATCGTGCCCAGGTCACCCCTGACGGGCGACGCACGGCACGTGTTCACGGTCGCGCCCGGGCCGCGGTTCTCGCATGTGCGTCTGACGATCTACCCCGACGGCGGCGTGGCCCGGCTGCGCGTGCACGGCGAGGTGGTGCCCGATCCCGCGCTGCTCGACGGGCTGACATTCGACCTGGCGGCGCTGGAGAACGGCGGCGACGTGCGGGCGTGCAGCGACCGGTTCTACTCCTCTCCGCGCAACGCGATCTCGCCCGGGCTGTCGCGGGTGATGGGCGAGGGATGGGAGACCAGGCGGCGGCGCTCCGACGGGAACGAGTGGCTGATCGTGGGGTTCGCGGCGCCCGCCTTCGTGTCGCTGGCGGAGATCGACACCTCCGGCTATATCGGCAACTCCCCCGGCATGGCCTCGCTTCGCGGCTACGCCGGCGGTGACTGGGAGCAGGACTCGTCGTGGACGGAGCTGCTGCCACGGACGGCATTGCTGCCGGACACGGTGCACCGGTTCCGGCTGAGTCAGGCGGAGGCGTGCGACCTCGTCCGGCTCGATGTCTTTCCCGACGGCGGCGTGGCGCGGCTGCGGCTGTACGGGTCGCCGACGCCGGACGGTCTCGCGGAAATGCGGCGGCGCTGGGCGGCGACGCAGGCGTGAGCGTGCTGCTTGTGCACGGCGGACTCTGGGAGGACATCGGGGCCGACTGGTTCTGGCGGCGGACCGGGGTGATTGACGGCCTCGAGCGTCGAGGCTTCGCAGTGACCGCGCCGGACCGGCTCAGGCGAGCGCCGGACTGGGCGGCCGAAGCCGCGCACCTCGCGGCCGCGGTGCGGGCCGGGGGTCTCGCCGGGCCGTCGCTCACCGTGCTCGCCGGATCGTTCGGCTGCGCGGCGGCGGTTCGGCTGGCGCTCGACTTTCCCGGACTGGCTGGGCGGTTGGTGCTCGCCTGGCCGGCGTCCATCGCGGATCAGTTCACCGCGATCCGGTTCCGAGCGGGGCTGAGCCGACTTGGGGCGAAAGGTAAGACGCTCGACGCGCTGCTCGGGACGGGGACCCTGCCGAGCGCCAGCGATGCGGAGCTGCGCAGCCTCGGGCTGCCTGCGGGCATCGTTCCCGCGGTGCCACCGACCCCGCTGCACCCCAGGTCCGCGGTCGACACACTGCTTCGCGTGCTGCCCGCCGCGGTGGAGTTGCCCGGCTGCCCGGAGGCGCCCCGGCCGGAGTTCGCGGCCCACCTCGACGCGTTCCTCGACTCGGTGACGGCCTTCATTAGCCCGTGACCGCGGAACTTGCCGCTTGCACCTCGTCGATTGCCCGCCGCGCGAGCCGGCTGAAGTCGTCGCCGTCGGCCGCGGCGGTCCAGCGCTGGTAGGCGATCTCCCAGGCGAGCGCGCCAAGCTCGGCGGCCACCGACGCGGTCAGGTCGGAAGCGCCGCGCCGCTTGAGCGCGCCGGCCATTGACGCGATGAGGCCGAGGCCCTTCAGCGCTTCGCGCTCCCGCAGTTCCGGGGTGGCCGCGATCACCGCCCGCCTGCGGGCCACGAATGCGCGGCGGTCTTGCGTGAAGACCTGCTGCCCGAGCGCGTCCAGCGCATGAGCCACCGCGTCGAGCGGGGTCGCGGTCGCCGGCGCCGCGGCGATCGCGTCGGCGACAAGTCCGGCCATCGTGCCGCCGCCAAAGAGCACTTCTCGCTTGTCCTGGAAGTGCCGGAAGAAGGTGCTCTTCGTCAGTCCCGCGCGCTGCGCGATGTCGATCACGGTCGTGTTCTCATAGCCCCGCTCCGCGAACAGTTCGAGAGCGGCCACGGCTAGCCGCTCTGTCGCGTTCGGTTGCCAGCGAGCCATGGGACACAGCTTACGGCACTTGGTCCCATCACTGATATATAGTGATGGGACCAAGTCCCATCACCTTCCTGCTGGAGGCCCGCCATGAGCCGAGCTGTCATGTATGAGACGTTCGGAGGTCCCGAGGTCCTGGAGCTGCGAGAAGTGACGGAACCGCACGCCGGCCCTGGCGAGGTCCGAGTCCACGTGACGGCGGCCGGGCTGAACCCGATGGACGGGGCCATCGCCTCGCGGCCCGAGGCGGCGGCGCGGTTCGGCATCACGGTGCCGTCTGGCTTCGGGTACGACTTCGCCGGTGTTGTCGATGAGGCCAACGGCGACGGCTTCGCCGTGGGCGACCGCGTCTTCGGCGGCGCGCTGGGCAGAGCCGTGGCCGACTTCGTGGTCGTCAGGACGCCTGCCTCGGCGGTCGAGGCACTCTTTCATACGCCCGACGGCATCAGCGACGAGGTGGCGAGCACGCTGCCGGTGGCGGGCCTCACCGCCGTCGCGGCGCTGGCGGCGATCGGCCTGCGGTCCGGCGACACCGTGCTGATCGGCGGCGCCGCCGGCGGCGTCGGCGTCTTCGCCGTGCAGCTCGCGAAGCTCGCGGGCGCCACCGTGATCGGCACCGCCTCGGCGGGCACCTTCGATTTCCTGCGGCAGCTCGGCGCCGAGCCCGTGGCATACGGCCCGGGGCTCGCGGACCGGGTTAAGGCGCTGACGGCCGGCGGCGTGACCGCGGCGACGGACTTGTTCGGCACCGAGACGGCCGAGGCCGCGCTGGCGCTCGGCGTGCCGCCCGAGCGGATCTCCACGATCGCCGCGGGCCCCAACCCTCCCGGCGGTGCGCGCGCCGCCGGCGGCTTCGACGCGGGGCCGGATGCCGTGCAGCGGATCACCGACGCGATCCTGGCCGGCGCGATCACCGTGCCGATCGCCGCGACCTTCCCGGTAGAGCGGATCCGCGACGCCGTCACGCTGCAGGCCGGGCGGCACGTGCACGGCAAGATCGTGGTCACGCTGTGAGTCGCGGGCCGTTAGCGGCGCGTGCCCGCTGGGGCGCGGGACTGGCTGTTCCGGGTTTCCGCCGCCCTGGCAGCGGAAACCCGGAACCGGTCACGCGAACACCACGGCCGGCGGCAGCGTCACCAGGAGAGCGCATGCGGCAGTCTGACCACCGTGGCGTAGATCTCCGAGTTCGGGGACTTTCCGATGGCGCTGCCGAAGGTCAGGCCGACTCGCTCCGGGGCGGATTTACCGTGCGCCGCTGGCAGCAGCGCGAGGCCGAACGTGTCCCCCGGCCAGATCTTCGGGTTGCCGAACCCGTTGGACACCCGGATGGCCGGCGCCAGCCACCCCTTCTTGATGGAGAACGGCCGCAGGAAGGTCGCATAGCCCTTGGGCGAGTTGTCGGACTGCCAGGCGACGTCGGCCACGCCCGGGTCCGCCCCCACCGACTCCACGATGTGCACGGCGTTGTCCTTGTCCTGCGTCACCCGGCGCGGCTTGGACCAGGTTTTGCCGTGGTTAACCGAGTAGGAGAGCCAGCCGATGTCGCCGGCGGACGTCTGGGTGTCCCAGGTGGCGTAGAGGATCCCGGCCCGGTCCATGCTCAGGTCACCGTCGATCCACCAGGTGAGCTTGGCGATCGATCCGGCGCTGCTGCCCACCTCCACCGCTCGCGCCCACGTCTTACCGCCGTCCCGCGAGGAGGTGAAGTACTCATGCCCGGGCTGTACGGCAAAGGTGACCGGGTTGAGGTGGTGGCCCCATATCAGGGCGTCGATCACGCCATTGGGCTGGACGAGAACGGAAGCGTCGTAGCCTCCGCCTGCCGGGAATCCCGGCTGCATCGGGGTGATCGGGCCCCAGGTCTTCCCGTGGTCAGTCGACTTCTGGATGACCGCGGTGGCGTCCACCGCCGAGTAGGCACAGCTGCCGATCGGGCTGCAGACGATCTTCACGTCGCTGGCGCTTGGCCCGTAGTCCCAGGTGACGTATACCGCGCCGTGCGGGCCGGCGGCCAGGAAGTCCCTGTCACCCCAGTTGCCCTTTTGGTGCGGGATGAGGGAGGCCGCGGTGAACGTGGCCCCGTGGTTGAAGGACCTCGCCACGACCGGGTAGGCGTAGACGCCGTGGTAGCGGAGGTAGGAAATGTACAGGGTCCCGTCGGACGCCACGGCCACGGCGGGGTCGTCGGAGCCGCTGGAGTCCGGCAGGGTGATCGGCTTCGAGAAGTGGGCGCCGCCGTCGGTTGAGCGGGCGAAGCCCTCACCGCCGCAGCCGATCCATGCCACGTAGACGTAATCCGGCGGCGCCGTGGCCTCCTCGGTCTCGGCGTTCTGGCCACCGCAGGCACTGCTCACGTCGGTCACCGGGCCCACGCCATAGCCGGACCCAGGCTGGCCGGGCGCGGCTAGCGCCGATGGCGCGGCGAAGCCCAGGATCGCGCAGGCGCCAGCCAGCAGGGTGGCGGCGAGGAGCCCTCTTCGTCTGCGGCGCGTGCCGACCTTGGCTGCTTTCCCAACCTTGCTCACAACTACCTCCCGTTTACTGCTGTGAGAACGCATGGTCGCTTTTGCCGATGGTGCACCATGACAAAATTAGAGGAAATTCGCTTGATCATGTACCGCTGGACGCGACCGATGCCAAAAAAATTGTCGTAAACGGAAGTTAATCGCGGGATTCAGCAGTGGCGTAGTCCGCGCGGTTAGGCAAAACGAAATTCGCACGCGCTTGCGGCTTGGGGAGTAGACAGAACCCGTTTCGAGTATTGCTGGTGAAAGCGGCGGTGACCTGCGTTAATTCTTGCCCAGTGCGAGCGCGGACAGCAGCTCGTAGCCGACGTGGGCGGCGGCGATGCCGGTGATCTGGGCGTGGTCGTAGGCGGGTGCCACCTCGACGATGTCCGCGCCGACCAGGTTGAGCCTGGCGAAGGAGCGCAGCACGGCGAGGAGCTCGCGGCTGGTCAGGCCGCCCGCCTCCGGGGTGCCGGTGCCGGGGGCGAAGGCGGGGTCGAGTACGTCGATGTCGACGCTGACGTAGACCGGGCGGTCGCCGACGCGGGCCGCGATCGCCTCGATCATCCCCGCGGTGCCCAGCTGGTCGGCCTCGGTCGCCGGGAGCACGCGGAAGCCCACGTCGGCGTCGCGGACCAGGTCGTCGGCGCCGTAGAGCGGGCCGCGGATGCCGACGTGCAGGCAGCCCTCGGGATCGAGCAGGCCCTCTTCGAAGGCGCGGCGGAACGGGGTGCCGTGCGTGTAGGCGGCACCGAAGTAGGTGTCCCAGGTGTCCAGGTGCGCGTCGAAGTGGACGACCGCGACCGGGCCGTGCGTCGCCCGCATGGCGCGCAGCAGCGGCAGCGCGATCGTGTGGTCGCCGCCGAGGGTGAGCAGCCGTGGCGCCGGCTCGAGCAAGCCGCGCGCGCCGTGCTCGATCATGGCGATGGCCTCGTCGATGTTGAACGGGTTCACGCCGAGGTCGCCCGCGTCCGCGACCTGCTGCACTGCGAACGGCGAGACGTCGGCCGCCGGGTTGTAGGGGCGCAGCAGCCGGGAGGACTCCCTGATGTGGCCGGGGCCGAACCTGGCGCCTGGGCGGTAGCTCACGCCGGAGTCGAACGGCACGCCGAGGATGGCCACGTCGGCCGCGGGCACGTCGGTCAGGCGCGGCAGCCTGGCGAACGTCGGCTCGCCGCCGTACCGCGGCACCTGGGTCGCGTCGATCTGGCCGATGAAGCCGTCGACGGTGACGCGCGGGTCGCTCTCAGTCATGGAATCCTCCGGGTGCGCGAGGGCAACCCGGCGCTTGCGAGCTCCCGGGTTTCCTCGTGGTCAACTCGTGTTGCCTATTTTAGGGATGCCTGCCGATGGCGAAGTCAGGTCAGCGGCGTGATCGTCGCCGCCGCGACGGTCTCGTTGTCCGCCGCGTAGCTGAAGGCGGCGCGCAGCCGTTCGCCGTCGAGCACGCGGGGCAGCCAGCGCTTGCCGTCGTCCCACATCCGGTCGAAGGGCAGGGCGGTGACCGGGAACCAGCACGGCCGGATCTCGGCGGTCTCCGCCGGCTCGCCGGTCCAGTCGGTCGCGGAGAAGACCGCCACCTCCATGTCCCAGGCGGGACGTTCGGGAAACAGGAACGTGATGCGGGCCGACTCGGTCAGCGCGTCCGCCGCGACGAGGAGGCCGGATTCCTCCTTGACCTCGCGCGCCGCGGCCACCGCCGGCGACTCGCCCGGCTCGACGTGACCGCCGAGCGCGACGATCTTGCCGCGGCCGAAGCCGGTCTTCTTGTGGCCGAGCAGGATCTCTCGTACGCCGTCGGCGCCGTCCCTGACAAGCAGGCACAGGCAGGTGGATTGCAGGGGCACGTTCTCAAGTATCGCGCAGGAACCGGCGTGCCTGGCGGCGGCTCAGCGCGAGCGCCGCGGTGGCGTATGACGCGAGCGCGGCCTCGATCGCGTCGTTTTCACTGGGCAACGTCGCGGCCGCCTCGCGGGCGGCGGCCCGCAGTCGCGACGCGAGCGCCTGGTCGCCGAGCACTTCGCGGACCGCGGCGGCGAGCGCCGCGGCGTCGCCCGGCTGGACAAGCAGCGCCGCGTCATCGCCGGTCAGGGCCGGAATGCCGCCGGTTCGGGTAGCCACGATGGCCGTGCCCGCCCGCAGCGCCTGCTGGAGCACCAGCGGCTGTCCCTCCCAGCGGCTCGGCAGCACGAAGACGCGTGCGGCGGCGAGCAGCGCCGGCACGTCATCGCGCTGGCCGAGGAACCGCACGCCCTCGCCGAGCGGCGCGGCCGTTGCGCGAAGGCTGCCGGCGAGCGGGCCGTCTCCCGCGATCGCCAGGAGTGGCGTTGGGCGCAGGTCCTGCCAGGTCGCGGCGGCCTCGAGGAGGGTGGCGAACCCTTTCTGCGGTGCGAGGCGGCCGACGGCGAGGACGAGCGGGCGGTCCGGCGGGAGGCCGGCGGGCCCGTGCGCGGCTGGTGGCTCCGTGGCCTGCGGTTCAGCGGTGCGCCGCTGGGGGGCAGCGACGACCGCCCTGCCGATGCGGCGCGCGCCCGCGGCGCGCATCCGGCGTTCCAGGTCGGGTGAGACGCAAAGGATCAGGTCGGCGCTCCGGGCGACGATCTGCTCGAGCAGGCGATAGATCAGGGCGCCCGCTCGACCGGCGGGCGGCGCGTTGTGCACCGTGACGACGAGGCTCAAGCGGCCGGCGCCCGCGCCGCCACGGCCGACGCCCGCGCCGCGCAAGCTGGCGCCGCGGCGACTGGCACCACGGCGGCCGGCCAGCGCGAGCACCGTGAGCGCACCGGCGCGCAGCCCGTGCGCGTGCACCAGGCGCACCCCGGTCAGCGTCCGCCGCAGCCGCGCGATCGCCGCGAGATCGCCCGCGCGCGGCCGTACTGCGAACTCCACCGGAACGAACGTGACCCCGGCCAGCGACGCGAAGCCGAAGCGCGCGTCCGCCGACGAGGGCCCGGCGACGGTCACCATCGTGCCGCGGCCGGCGAGGCCCGCCGCGAGCATCCGCACGTGCGCCCCGGTCCCGCCCGCCGTGGTGCCGATGACGAAGGTCACCGCCGCGTGGCTCGTCACGGCGGGACCGGTCACGCGTCCGCCGACGGCCTGGTGTCCGGCACCGGTGTCCTGCGCAGCTGGGACAGGACGCTGCGCAGGTCACCGCCGTCGAGGCCGAGCACAACCACCGCGAACACGCCGGCCACCACGACCGTCACGAGCACCGACAGGCCGACGTTGACGAGCAGCCCCGACTCGGCCGGAAGGAAGGCGCTGAGCGCCGAGCCGGCGACCGCCCCCGCCGCGCACCCGGCGAGCCCGGCGAGAAACGCCCTCGGCACCCCGCGCAGCGCCGCTGGCCCGCGCTCGCGGCGGACGAGGATGAGCAGGGCGATACCGGAAACCGTCAGGCCGAACGTGGTGCCGAGCCCGAGCACCGGCACCACCCGCGGGGCGGGCACGAACGGCACGACGAGCACATCCGCGACGAGGACGAGCAGCCAGCCGCCGGCGATGGCCGCGGCCGGCGCGCCGTTGCGACGGCGCGCGTAAAGCACGCGGGACAGGTTGGCGGAAAGGCCGTAGCCGACGAGGCCGAGCGCGAAGGCGGCGAGGGCGAGCGCGAGCACCGACGTGCCCTCGGGCGAGCGCGACTCGAAGACGCGCGCGATGGGCTCGCGTGCGCCGATGAGCACCGCGGCGCCCAGCCAGGAGGCGACAAGGGCGGCCCTGGTGGACGCGGCGGCGGTCGCGTCGAACCCGGGGCCCGCCTGCGCGTCGTGCATGGAGAGCTCGGGGAAGGCACTGGTCGCGATCGGGATGGCGAGCACCGCGTAGGGCACGACGAACACGGCCCACGCGAACCCGTAGATCACCAGCGACCCGTCGGTGCCGTAGCGGTTGGCGAGCACGATAACCACGGCGACCGAGGCATCCTGCGCGATCAGGGCGGCCACCCCGGCCATGGCGAGACGGCGGACCCGCGAGCCCACCCCGGTCGGGAAACGCAGGGTGGGCCTTGACCTGATGTGCAGCCGCCACACCGGGATGATGGCGGTGAGCACCAGCGCGAGCACGCCGAGCGTCGTGCCGCCGGACAGCAGGTACTCGGCTCGCGGCGGCAGTTCGCCGAGCTTGTTCACGTAGGCGCCGCCGACGGCCCCGAAGCCGGCATACGCCCCGATCACGACGAGTGACGACAGCAGCGGCGCCAGGGCGGGCGCGCCGAACCGGCGGTGCGACTGCAGGATGCCGTACAGCACGACCGCCAGGCCGTACAGCAGCACCTGCGGCGCGAAGACGATGAGCATCCGGGTGCCGACGCTGGTCAACGTGCCGCGGGCGCAGCCGCTGGCACCGGAAAGCAGCATGGAGACGATCGGGTGCGCGGCCAGCGCGAGCGCCGCGCTGACCGGGACGAGCAGCAGGACGGTCCAGGTGAGCAGCGCCCCGGAGATCCGACGAGCCGCATCGCCAGACTCCGCGCCCGCCCCGGGTCCCGTGCCGGCCGGCCCGGCCAGCACGGGCACGACGACCGAGGTCAGCGCGCCGCCGAGGACGATGTCGTAGATGATGTTCGGCACCATGTTGGCGGTGGTGTAGGCGGTGCCGAGACAGGTGGTGCCGACCGTGTGCGCGAACACCACCTGACGGCCGAATCCGACGAGCCGGGCGAGCACGGTGATGACTCCGATCATCACCGCGGCACGCCCGATCCCCGGGCCGCGCCGCCGAGCCGTGCCGCGCTCGGCCAAGTCCCTGGTCACGGCTCCTGTCGCGCTGGCGGCTTGAGCAAAGCCAAAATCCATCCGCCCGAACGGTTGCGGCTGTCCCCCTCCGCCGCCCTGCGATGCCGACCCGGCGGCCGGCGCCGCGAGGCGGGCGTCGTCATCATCGGCAGCTGGCCGCGGTGGACCTGGTCCGCCGCGACAGGAGCCGCCTGGACAGGCGGCGCGGTGAGCGGGTCGCCGGTGAGCGGGCCATTGGTGAGCGGTACCGCGCGCGGCACGGGACGCCGTCCGAGCATGTCAAGCCAGCGCAACGGGGGCGTCCGCTCGATCACCCGGGTGAAGCTGACCTTCTCGCTCGCCAGGGTCAGCGCGACGATCGCGACCAGCAGGCCGGCGCGCGCGGGCCGCGGCAGCGTCCGGGCCGCCGACGCGCCGAGGGCGGCGCCGAGGGCGTTGGCGCCCGCGTCGCCGAGCATGGCCCGCTCGGCGAGGTCCTCGGGCAGCAAGGCGAGCGCGGCGCCGGCCGGGGCGGCGACGGCGGCGATGCCGCGCGGCGAGCCGTCGCCGGCGAGCACGGCGGTGCCCGCGATGAGGGCGGCGGTGCCGGTGGCGACCTTGATGGCACGGCCGGGACGCAGGTCGAAAAGGTTGAGCAGGTTCGCGGCGCCGGCGATGAGCCCGGCGTTGATCGCCACGTCCGCCGGGTCGCCGCCGTCGATGAGCGCGGCGCCCAGGCCGGTGACGGCCAGGCCGGCCAGCTTGACGGCGCCGGTGGTGACCTCGCCGTGCGCGAGCGCCCCGAGATGCCCGCGCAGTCCGCGGCGCTTGCCCGAGCCGCGCAGGTCATCGAGCACGCCGAAGCCGAGCGCGCCGAGGGTTGCGGTCGTGACCGCCAGGTCACGACGGCTGGCGCCCAGGGTCCCGGCGACCACGCCGAGCGCCACCGCGGGGCCCTCAAGCAGCGTGACGAGTTCGCCCCGGTGGTTGGTGCGGGTCCAGGTCTTCTCCCCGGCCGGGGGCCTGCGCCGCAGCCCGGCGTAGGCGCCGCGAGCCGCGAGCGCCGCCACTGTGCCGGCTACCAAGGGGCCGGCTACCAAGGGGCCAGCTCGCACGGGGCCGCGGGCTAGCACGCCGCCGCCCTGCTACGCGAGAGGCGCCGCGGACGCGGCGGCTTCTTGCTGTTATCCACCGTGTCTCAACTCTTCTTCACGGTCTTGGTGGGCTTTCCCGTCGGCGTATTCGATGCCTTTGGTGTCGACGTGGCTGTCGGCGACTGCGACACGGTCGGCTCAGTCGACGCTACCGGGGTCACCGGGCCCACCGCGGACGCACCCGAAATACCGTAGCTGTTTGGCTTCAGGCCCGCCAGCTGATCGCCGAGTGCCCACATGGTGACGATCTGGCCGAGCACCGTGTCCGCGTTGTCCACGCTCGACACCTCACCGGAGACGCTGCTGCTGCGCAGCACCGCCATGGCGTTGCCCTGCTGGGAGGAGGCCGCGACTGAGCCTGCCACCAGGGTGGCCGCGCTCTGCGTCGCGAACTCCGCGGCAACCGCGAGCAGCACCTGGTTGCCCGGGTCGCTCGCGGCCGCGGTCGGCGCGCTTGCCGAGGTGACGATGACGGCGAGCGTGGCCCGGTTCGTCGGCGCACCGCTGATGGTCAGGTAGCCCGCCTGCGCATAGGCGCTGAGCAGGCCCTGCGCGTCGGCGACAGCCAGCCCGGCCTGGCCCGCGCTCTGGTTGAGTATCGCGGTGGCGATCAGCTGCGCCGCCTGCTGCTGGTACATGGTCTGGCTGTCCGCGGCCGGGTCGAGCACGGTGCTGTCGTGCGAGGCGAACTGCGCGTTGATCGCGTTCAGGCTGGACCGGGTCGTCCCCGACAGGTCGTTGAACTTCGGCTGCAGCGCCACCGTGCCGGTGACCGTGGCTCCCGCGGTCCCCGCCGCCTGCTTGATCCCGTTGACGACCGCCGACGGCGCGCCCGGCTCGGTCACGATCACGAGCCGCTGGCCGGACAGCGTGCCGTCGAGCAGCTTCGGCTCCGCGGCGGTCAGGAACGAATCGCTCGCACCGGACAGCGTCTGGTATCTGTCGCGGTCCGCCCTGACCGCGTTCAGCTGGTTCGTCAGCGAGTTGCTCGAGGACCTGAGCACGTCAATGGTGTGGCCCTGCAGCTCGGTCGAGCCGAGGACGATCCCGATCGCGAGGGCGAGGAACACCGCGACGATCGAGACAAGGTGGTAGCGGAAGTCGATCACTTGAACAGTCCTGTAAACCAGTAGGCGAACGTGTGCCAGGTAGCGCTGATCCAGTTGCCGAGGATCGGCCCGGTGGGCGAGTAGGCGATGGCCACGCCGATGGTGACCGCGGCCGCGATCATCAGCGCGGCGAGGGCCCATCCGGAGATGCGGCTCTGGTATAGCTGGTGCACGCCCCTGGCGTTCACCAGCTTGCTGCCGACCCGCAGGTGGGTGAGGAACGTCGAGGCCATGCCGGGACGGCCCTTGTCGAGGAACTCCTCGAGAGTCCAGTGGGTGCCAACGACCGCGATCAGGCTGGCGCCGCAGGCGTCGGCTACCAGCAGCGCCACGTCCTCGCTGGTGCCTGGCGCCGGCAGCGACACGCCGTCGAGGCCGAGGCCGCGCAGCCTGCCCATGCCGGGCGCGCGGCCGTCCGGGTAGGCGTGCACCACCAGTTCCGCGCCGACTTGGAGCGCCTCATCGGACACCGAGTCCATGTCGCCGATGATCACGTGCGGCCGGTACCCGGCCTCGAGCAGCGCGTCCGCGCCGGCGTCCACGGCGAGCAGTACCGGCCGGTACTCGCGGATGTAGGGGCGAAGCGCCCGCAGGTCCTCGCGGTAGCGGTAGCCGCGCACCACGACGAGGACGTGCTTGTCCAGCATGCGGGTGGTGAGCCTTGGCACGTCGATGCCGTGGGTGAGCATGTCGCGCTCGCGCCGCAGGAATTCCAGGGTGTTGGCGGCGAACGAGTCGATCTGGGTGGGGACGCCGGCGTTGGCGTCCTCCATCGCCGCGTCCAGCGTCTCCTCGGTCATCAGCACGCCCTTGGCCAGGACCTGGTCCCTGGCGTTGTACAGGACGTCCTTGTCGAGGCGGACCGTGGCGCCGTCAGCGATCCGGGACAGCACCTCGGCGCCCACGTCGTCAATGAGCGGGATGCCGGCCTCGAGCAGCAGCCGCGGCCCGAGGTTCGGGTACCGGCCGGTGACCGACTTCGCGGCGTTCACCACGGCTGCCACCCGGCAGGCGATCAGCTCGTCGGCGGACACCCGGTCCAGGTCGGCGTGGTCGATGACAGCGATGTCACCCGGCTCCAGCCGGCGCACGAGCACCTTGGTCCTAAGGTCGACACGCGCAACGCCGACAATGCCGGGCGGCTCTTCGGCCTTACCCCGCCTGACGTGCGGAAACCTCATGGACGGTACTCTCATCGCCCTTCATCCTGGCATACCGGCGCGACCACACCAGTCCTCGTTGACATGACGGCGTGTTATGACCCGCGATTCTCCGTAGCCGACTGCTTCTTCGGCCGGTGACAGTTAACCGCGTGCGGACCCGTTATTCGGCGACATGGCGGCCACGTGGGCGCCGGCATACGGTGGCACCATGACTGCCCAGCCTGACACCGCTGCCATCCGGCTCACCTCGTTGTCCCACGGCGCCGGCTGTGCGTGCAAGCTACCACTGTCTGCTCTGGACGAGCTTATGGCTTCCCTCGGGCCCGGCGTGCTCGGTGCGGCCGGCGCCACCCCTGGCGGCCCTTCCGCGCTGGCGGCGGGCGACCTGCTCGTTGGCGCGGCCGAGGGTGACGACGCCGCGGTGCTGCGACTCGACGACGAACGCGCGCTGGTGCTCACCACCGACTTCTTCACGCCGATCGTCGACGACCCGGGCGACTGGGGGCGAATCGCCGCGGCGAACGCGCTGTCCGATGTGTACGCGATGGGCGGCCGTCCGCTGCTGGCGCTGAACCTGACCGCGTGGCCGGGCGAGACGCTGCCGCTGTCCATCCTCGCCGACGTGCTGCGCGGCGGTGCCTCGGTCGCCGCGTCGGCCGGCTGCCTGGTGGTTGGCGGGCACACCATCGACGATCCCGAGCCCAAGTACGGCATGGCGGTCGTCGGCCTCGCCTCCCCTGACCGCCTGTTCACCATCGACGCCGCGCGGCCCGGCGACGCCCTGGTGCTCACCAAGGCCATCGGCACCGGCGTGGTGGCCACCGCGCACAAGCGCGGCGCGGCGCCCGCCGACGTCCTGCGGGCCGCCGTCGCGTCGATGACCACGCTGAACGCCGCGGCCAGCGAGGCTGCGCTTGCCTGCGGTGTGACCGCGGCCACCGACGTGACCGGTTTCTCACTTCTCGGCCATCTGCACCGGATGCTCCGGGCGAGCGGGGTGTCCGCGGCGGTGTCCGCCGGGGCCGTTCCGCTGCTGCCCGGTGCGCTCGAGCTCACCGCGGCCGGCTACGTGTCGGGCGGCACCCGGAACAACATGTCCTACCTCGAGCCCTGGGTGTCGTTCTCCGACGCCGTGCCCGCCGACGTGGCCGTGCTGCTGCGCGACGCGCAGACGTCGGGCGGGCTGCTCCTCGCGACCGCCGCGCCGGACGCGCTGGTGGCCGAGCTCACTTCGCGGTCCACGCTCGCGGCGGCTGTCATCGGGCGGGTGGAGCCGGGGCCCGCCGGGCGCATCACCGTCAATCCATGACGGCTGCCTCGTCGGCATCTCCCGCGACCCCGCGGGCACCCGAATGAATTGAAGGGAAATTCTGCGCCAGGGCGGCACCCGGCCCGTCCGGCCGGCACACCGCCGGTTACCTGCGATGGCGGGTCGGCGCGGGCGTGTAACGGACGGCGGGCACCGCGGGACTAATCGGGCATGCGAACTCCCCAGCGCCCAGGAATGTCAGACCCTCGGGTTACGGTGAAACCATGACGGTCATCGATGAGGACCAGGCGGCCGGTCATATCCACGGCATCTGCCTGAAGACCGGGCCGCCGCGGCGGACCGGGGTCGAGCTCGAGTGGCTGGTGCGGGACGTGCGCGATCCCGCCCTTCCGGTGGCGGCGGGGCGGCTGGCGGCCGCCGTGGCCGCTTTCGGCGCCGCGGAACGGGAACCGGACGGGAACCGAGGGGCGCGCGATCGGGGCGGTGCAGAACAGAATCGGGGAGATCCCGGCCGGGTAAAGCCCGGCCGCGAGAAACAGAGCAGGGGAGAACGGGTCCCGGACAGGCCTGATCGGGAAGCAGGAGATCAGGAGAAACGGGGCCGGGACGGACTTTACGGGAAAAGTCCTGATAAGCGGGGTCAACAGGCACATAACGCGGGAAAACGCGACTGGCCCGAGCTCCCCACAACCGCACGGCCCGGAATCCTGCCTTCCGGGGCGCTGCTCACGACCGAGCCCGGCGGGCAGCTTGAGCTGAGCTCGCAACCCGCCGATTCGCTGGCGGGCCTGGTCGACGCCACGGTCGCCGATCTCGCCGCGCTGCGCGCCGCACTGGCCGCCGACGGCCTCGAGCTCGCCGGGATCGGCCTCGATCCGCTGCGCTCTCCCCGCCGGGTCCTCGACCTGCCGCGGTACGCGGCGATGGAGGAGTTCTTCGACCGGGGCGGGCCGTGGGGCCGTCAGATGATGTGCGGCACCGCGTCGGTCCAGGTCTGCCTGGACGCGGGAGACGACTCGGACGGGCCGGACGGCTACCGCCACCGCTGGCGGCTGCTGCACGCGGCGGGGCCGGTGCTCGTCGCCGCCTTCGCGAACTCGCCGCTGCGCGACGGCAAACCCACCGGCTGGGTCTCCTCCCGGCAGCAGGTGTGGACGCAGATGGACCCGCGGCGCACCCGGCCGCCTCGTCTCAACGGCGACCCGCGCGCCGCCTGGGCCAGCTACGCGCTCGACGCCGACCTGATGTGCGTGCGCAATCCCGATTCCGCCGACTGGTCGGCGCCCCCGGGACTGACGCTGCGCGACTGGATCCGCGCGGGCCTGCGCGGATCCAGTCGCGGCCAGCCGCGGCATCCGACCACCAGCGACCTGGAATACCACCTGTCGACGCTGTTCCCGCCGGTGCGACCGCGCGGGCACTTCGAGCTGCGCATGATCGACGCGCAGCCCGGCGACGGGTGGATCGTCCCGCTCGCCGTCACGGCGGCGCTGCTTGCCGACGCGACGGCCGGCGAGGCCGCGCTCGCCGCGCTCACTCCGCTCTGGGACGGCAGCGCGGCGAGCGATAGCGCCGCGATCGAGCCGTGGGTGCGCGCTGCCCGGTTCGGCCCGGCGGACCCGGCGATCGGCGGGGCGAGCAGGGAGTGTTTCGCCGTGGCGCGGGAAGCGCTGGACCGGATGGCCGTTCCCGCCTCGATCGCGGCGGCCGTCGACGCCTTCAGCGCGCAGTACGTGAGCAAGGACCGATGTCCGGCCGACGACCTAATTGAGGAGTTCGCATGACACAGCCCACAGGCCGCACACAAGCATCACCGGCCGTGGCGTCGCCGGACGCTCAGGCGACCGGAGACGCGCTGCGGGAGGCGGCCGTGGCCGAACTGCTCGCGGCACGAGACCGCACCACGCTGCTCACGTCGAGCGTGGACGACGCCGACCTGGTCAAGCAGCACTCGCCGCTGATGTCACCGCTGGTGTGGGATCTCGCCCACGTCGCCAACCAGGAGGAACTGTGGCTGCTTCGCGCGGTCGGCGGCCGCGACCCCATGCACCCGGAGATCGACCCGCTGTACGACGCGTTCGAGCACCCGCGAGCCGAGCGGCCCACGCTGCCGCTGCTGACGCCGCGCGAGGCGCGCCGCTACGGCACTGAGGTCCGCGGCCGGGTGCTTGACCTCATCGAGCGGATGCACCTGCCGTACGGCGAGCCCGTCGGTTTCGGTGCCGACCTCGCGCACGCCGGTTTCGCGTTCGGGATGGTCGCGCAGCACGAGGCGCAGCACGACGAGACGATGCTCGCCACGCATCAGCTGCGGTCGGGCCCCGCGGCGCTGACGGCGCCGCCGCCCGCCGCGCCGGCCGACGCTGCGGCGCTGCCCGCCGAGGTGCACGTGCCGGGCGGCCAGTTCACTATGGGCACCTCGGCCGAGCCGTGGGCGCTGGACAACGAGCGGCCCGCGCACCAGGTCGACGTGCCCGGCTTCTGGCTGGACACGACACCGGTCACCAACGCCGCCTACGCGGAGTTCATCGCCGCGGGCGGCTATGACGACCCGCGGCTGTGGACGGCGGACGGATGGGCGCACCGGCAGCGCGCCGGGCTCAGCGCGCCGCTGTTCTGGTCGTGGGATGGCGAGTGGGTTCGCCGGTCGTTCGGCGTGACCGAGCCGGTGGTGCCGGGCGAGCCGGTGCTGCACGTGTGCTGGTACGAGGCCGACGCGTACGCCCGGTGGGCCGGCCGGCGGCTGCCGACCGAGGCCGAATGGGAGAAGGCGGCGCGCTGGGACCCCGCGGCCGGACGGTCCCGCCGGTACCCGTGGGGCGACGAGGACTGGTCACCGACACGGGCCAACCTCGGCCAGCGGCACCTGCGGCCCGCGCTCGCCGGCGCCTACCCCGACGGCGCGGCGCCCTGCGGCGCGCGGCAGCTGATCGGCGACGTGTGGGAGTGGACGAGTTCCGACTTCCTGCCCTACCCGGGGTTCACGGCGTGGCCGTACAAGGAGTACTCGGAGGTGTTCTTCGGTCCCGAGTACAAGGTGCTGCGCGGCGGCGCGTTCGGCGTGTCCCCGGTTGCCTGCCGCGGGACGTTCCGGAACTGGGACTACCCGATCAGGCGGCAGATCTTCGCCGGCTTCCGCACCGCCCGCTCGGCGAACGTGCCGCCCGCACCGCGTCGCGGCGGCGTGACGGCCGCTGGGGAGCGGGCCTGATGTGCCGTCACCTGGCGTATCTGGGGCCGCCAGCCACGCTGCGGTCACTGCTTACCGACCCGCCGCATTCCCTGTTCCGGCAGGCCTGGGCGCCCCGGCGGCAGCGGTACGGTACGGTCAACGCCGACGGCTTCGGCATCGGCTGGTACACGGACGGCGATCCGGTCCCCGCCCGCTACCGGCGCGGCACGCCGATCTGGGGCGATCCGTCCCTGCCCGACCTGGCGCGGGTGATCAGGTCGGGCGCGGTGCTCGCCGCGGTCCGCTCCGCCACGGAGGGAACGGCCGCCGGGGAGCAGGCCGCCGCGCCGTTCGCTGACGGCCGCTGGCTGTTCAGCCATAACGGGCGCCTTGACGGGTGGCCGGAGTCGGCGGCCGGACTGGCGGCCCGGCTGCTGCCGGCGGGCCCGTCAGGAGCCGCCATTCTGCTGTCGCTCGAGGCGATGGTCGACTCCGCGTTCTTGTGGGCGCTGATCAGCCGCCGGCTGCGCGCCGGCGAAGCCATGGCGGCCGCGCTGGCCGCGACCATCGCCGCCGTCGAGGCGGCGGGTGGGGCCGGCCGGTTCAACTTCCTGCTGACCGACGGGCAGGCGATCGCGGCCACCGCCAGCGGCGACATGCTGTGGTACCGCCGCCGCCCGGCCGGCTCCGGCGCGCCCGGCTCCGGCGCGCCCGGCTCCGGCGCGCCCGGCGACGCGGCACCGTGGTCGGTCACCGTCGCGTCGGAACCGGACGACGACGGGCCCGGCTGGACCGAGGTTCCCGCCAGGCACGTGCTGACCGCGACGCCCTCCGGTGTCAGCGTCCGCCCGCTCGCGCCGGCGGCACCGGGCGGTCCCGCCTCGCCGGGAAGTCCCAGCACGCGAGACCGTGCCGCGTCGCCCGGCCTGCCCGCATCACCAAGCCGTCCAGCATCACCCGGCCTTCCAGCATCAGCAAGCGTTCCAGCATCGCACGGCCGCCCGGCGCCGCACAGCGTCCCGGCCTCGACAACGACGTCCGCTTCGAAGGGATTCTGACCCGATGACCAGCATCGAGCTCCGCCTGCCGCCTGACTACCGCGCCGCATCGCTGCGCAAGGACTCCCTCGCCGGGCTCACCGCCGTGCCGAAGTCACTGCCGCCGAAGTGGTTCTACGACGCGCAGGGCAGCGCGCTCTTCGAGAAGATCACCGAACTGCCCGAGTACTACCCGACCAGGGCCGAGCGGTCCATCCTGCAGGCGGTCGCGCCGGACATCGCGGCGCGGACCGGGGCGGCCGTGCTGGCGGAACTGGGCTCGGGCTCGTCGGACAAGACGCGGCTGCTGCTGTCCGCGCTTCGCGAGGCGGGAACGCTGCGCGCCTATGTGCCCGTCGACGTGAGCGAATCCGCCCTCATCCAGGCCGGCGACTCGCTCGCCGCCGAGTACCCGGGGCTCGCGGTGCACGCCATCGTGGCCGACTTCGGCCTGGACCTCGGACTGGCCGGCGACGGCACCAGTGCCAACGGAGATGGCACCGCCGGACCGCGGCTTGTCGCGTTCCTCGGCTCCACGATCGGCAACATGGAGCCTGCCGAGCGCGCCTCGTTCCTGCGCCGGGTGCGGGCGCAGCTGCGCCCCGGCGACACCTTCCTGCTCGGCACCGACCTGGTCAAGGACCCGGCGGTGCTCGTCGCCGCCTACGACGACGACGCCGGGGTGACCGCCGCGTTCAACAGGAACGTGCTGTCGGTGCTCAACGCCGAACTCGGCGCCGACTTCGACCTCGACGCCTTCGAGCACGTCGCGCTCTGGGACGCGCGGAACGAGTGGATCGAGATGCGGCTGCGGTCGACCGCCGCGCAACCGGTGCGGGTCCGCGACCTCGGCCTGACCGTCGAGTTCGATGACGGCGAGGAGATGCGGACGGAGATATCGGCCAAGTTCCGCCGCGACGGCGTGCGGGCCGAGCTTGCCGCGGCCGGCCTGGCGATGCGCGACTGGTGGACGGACGCCAACGGGCAGTTCGGCCTGTCCCTGTCGGCTCCCGCCTAGCCTGGGTCAGACCCAGATGTTGTCGTGGCGCAGGTAGAACTCCAGTCGCTCCTCCTCGGTCATCGTCACCGTGCCCGCGGCCAGTTCTCCCAGCGTCTCGAAGTACTCCTCGCGCGGCGCGCCGGGGGCGAACAGGATGAGCATGGACGCCTGCTCTCCCGACTCGTTGCGGAACCCGTGGATGCCGCCCTCGGGGACGTAGCAGTAGTCCCCCGCCGTGGAGTCCACCCACTCCTTGCCGTTGTAGAGCCGCACGGTGCCGGAAAGAATGAAGAACGACTCAGAGAGACTGCGGTGGAAATGCGGACCAGGCCCGCTGGGCGTGGCGGCGAAATCCCAGCGGTAAAGGCCGAACCGGCCGCCGGTGGACGCGCCGGTGGCGAGGTAATGGACGGCGTTCCCTGAGTGGTAGGGCAGTTCAGGCGGCTCGCTCGCGCGCCGGAACCTGGCGCTGACCTCGCCGCCGTCGCCGGTGTAGCTCGGTTCTGGGTAAGACATGCCCAGCCTCCTTCTCAGCGAATAGCTACAACTCCGGCACAGCGCCGGCTCAGTCCAGAGCACTCTGGATGAAGGCGCGGGTGGCCTCCTCGAGGCGATGGCGGGTGGCGTCCGGGACGTCACGCAGCGGTCCCTGCCCGGTGAGCACCGCGAGACCGTGCACCGTGGACCAGATGGGGTACTCCATCCCGGCGCGGCGCCGCGGGCTGATCACCCCGGCGCCGGCCAGTTCGTCGAGCACCGCGCGGAGCTGATGAAGCGGCGTAGGGTCCTGCCCCCGCGCTCCGTCCTCGACGTCGTAGGCGTGCTGCTGCGGCAGCGCGAACGCGGTCGCGAACAGGCCGGGTTCCTCGCGGGCGAACTCCAGGTACGCCTGGCCGACCGCGCGCAGCCGGCGGCGAGCCGCGGCGGCGTCGCCGTGCTTGCCGCGCACCCGGCCAACGCCGGCGGCCATGCGGGCCGCCAGTTCGCGCATGGCCGCCGTGCAGACCGCTGCGAGCAGTTCGTCTCTGTCCGCGAAGTGCCGGTAGGCGGCGTTGGGCACCACCCCCACCATTCGCGCCGCCTCGCGGAGCACCACCGCGTCGGGGCCGCCGGCCCGCGCTAGCTCGAGTCCCGCGGCAACCAGGCCGTCGCGGACGGCGCCGCGCGGACGGCGCCTGGTCGCGGTCACCGCACCGGCTGGTCCATCGGTCGTCATGAAGGACAAACTTAGTGGACACCATCCACTAAGGCAAGTAACGTGGACAGCGTCCACAATTTAGTGGTCAGCGTCCACATACTCGCGGCATCAGGACCGCGAGCTCGCGACAGAACGGAGCCCGCCATGACAAGGATCACCCCGCTGCTCGAGCGCAACGAACTGTTCGCCCGCGACTACACCCCGGTCGCGCTCGGCCAGCCCGCCGCGCAGACGGTCATCGTCACCTGCCTCGACCACCGCGTCGACCCCGCGATCACCCTCGGGCTCCGGCTCGGGGACGCGCCGATCATCCGCAACGCAGGCGGCCGGGTCACCGAGGCCGTCATCGACGATGTCGCTTACCTCGCCTTCCTCGCCGGGCAGCTGTTCGCCGGCCAGGGCGGGGACGGCACGCTGTTCGAGGTCGCGGTCATCCACCACACCCAGTGCGGCACGGGCTTCCTCGCCGACCCCGGCTTCCTGCACCAGGCGGCCGAGGCGACCGGGCTGCCCGAGGCGGTGCTCGCGGACTCCGCGGTCGCCGACCCGCACAGCACGGTCAAGACCGACGTCGAGCGCCTCCTCGCCTCTCCCCTGCTCTCGCCGAAGGTCAGCGTCTCCGGCCACGTGTACGACATCGCGACCGGGCGCCTCACCACCACCGTCGACGCCAGGTACCCGTAGCCGGTTCTGATAGGAAGGGAGGCATGCGAGCAGCGCTGGCAGCGGAACTGAACGGGATCGACTGCGTCAGCCTGGGCGAACGCCCGGACCCGTCACTGGCGGAGGCGCAGGTGCTGGTCCGGGTCCGCGGCGCGGGCGTCGGCCCGTGGGACGTCGGCTTCCTCGGCGGCGGCTTCCCCGGAGTCGCCCTGCCGTTCGTGCCTGGCCAGGAAATAGCCGGCGTCGTCGAGGCGGCCGCCGACGGCACCGGCTTCCGGCCAGGCGAACGGGTGTACGGAAGCCTGTTCCCGGCGGGTGGCGGGTTCGCCGAACTGGCGCTAGCGGCCGCGGAACGCCTGGCCCCGATGCCCGCCCGGGCCGGCTTCCATGAGGCGGCGGGGCTGGTGATCGGCGCCGGGACCGCCCACGAGGGCCTGGTCGACCGGGGGCGGCTGCAGGCCGGCGAGACCGTGCTCATCACCGCCGCCGCCGGAGGCGTGGGCAGCGCCGCAGTGCAGATCGCGGCCGCCATCGGCGCCCGCCCGCTGGCGGTCGCAAGCCAGGATAACCACGACTACCTCCGGAGCCTGGGCGCGAGCGAGGTATTCGACTACCACGACGCCGACTGGGTCCAGCGGGTGCGCGCCGCGACTTCCGGCGGCGTCGACCTGCTGTTCGACGGTGCCGGAGGACAAACACGCGACCAGGCCATCGGCGCCGTCAGGGACGGCGGCCGTGCGATGTTTATCGTCCTGCAGGGTCCTCCCGCCCAGCTGGAGCGCGGCATCACCGGGGAACCGTTCGCCGCCCGTGTCGCCCGGCCTCGCCTCGAGGCACTGAGCCACCTGGTCGACGCAGGCCGGCTGCGCGCCCAGATCGGCGCTGTGCTGCCGCTCGAGCAGGCCCGCGAGGCCCTGAACCGAGTCGCCGGCCGGCACACCCGGGGCAAAATCGTGCTGGACATCGGCCAGTAGCCACGACGCGGCATCAAGAACGAGGCTTGCCGAACCGGAGATGCCGCCGGCGCCGGGACGACCTCGCGATGGACACGGAACGCACAAGCGCGCGGACAGGTTAATTGTGCCGTTCCGCACATTCGGGACATATGCCGGTAAGAGGTGTTGACAGGATATGGGCCGGTTTCTACCGTGAACGCTACCGGAGCAGACAGGCCTGCCTAACTGGTGAGCCATCCGCATCCCGCCCCGCCGGGAGATCCGACGAAAGACCGGCGCCGGGACGAGGAAAGGCTCGCAGCTGACATTGACGCACCGCCCTGTATTTCCACGAGAGGTGCCGGAATATGGCAGAAATCGTGATTGGCATTGCCTCGTCTCACACACCACAGCTCAGCTCCGGCGTCGATATGTGGCCCGATCACGCGGAACGCGACCGGCGGCACCCCCAGCTGCTCGGCAAGGACGCGCGCTATCACTCCTACGCGGAACTGCTTGACGGCGCCGACCCCGCCATCGCCAGGCAACTGCTTCCCGAGGTCTGGGAGCGCAAGTACCACCGGGTGCAGACAGCGGTCGAGATGCTTTCCGCCACGCTGAGCGCGGCAGACGCCGACCTGGCCGTGGTGATCGGCGATGACCAGCGCGAGCTCTTCGTCGATGACGGCATCCCCGCCTTCGCCTGCTTCACCGGCACGGAACTGGTGGACATGGCGCCGGACGCCGAGGCGATGGCCCGCATACCGCGCGGCATCCTCGCCGCGTTCTGGGCGGTGCACGGCGACGAGCCTGCCAGCCATCCGGTCGCGACGGAGCTGAGCGCGCACATCGCCGAGCGGCTCGCCTGGGACGACTTCGACCTCACGGTGTTCAGCAGGCAGCCGGCCGGGCGCACCCTCGGGCACGCCTTCACCTTCCCCCGGTACCGTCTCGGGCTGCCGGCGACGGTGCCGATCGTGCCGGTGTTCGTCAACACCTACTACCCGCCGAACGTGCCGTCCGCGGCGCGCTGCTACGACCTGGGCCGGGCGCTGCGCCGGGCGATCGAGTCCTGGCAGTGCGACGCGCGGGTCGCCGTCATCGCGTCCGGCGGCCTGACCCACTTCGTCATCGACGAGGAGCTGGACCGCCTGGTTCTCGACTCGATCGCCGCCGGTGACGACGCCGCCCTCGCCGGGATCTCCAGGGACAGGCTCCGATCGGGCAACTCGGAGATACTCAACTGGGTCACCGCCGCCGGGGCGCTCGAGGGCCTCTCCCCCGCCATCATCGACTATGTGCCCGGCTACCGGACCCCGGCCGGTACCGGCACCGGCATGGCGTTCGCCCGCTGGGACTGACCGAAGGGATCATCGCGTGTATCACAACGTCCCCGTGCTCGACGTGCACGGTCACGTATCGGTGCCGTTCGGCGCCAACGCGTTCCTCATGCTGATGATGGGCTCCAACACGCCGATGGACTCGCCCATTGGCCAGGACAAGGCCGGCCCCGCCGGGCCGAGCGTGCACGACTTTCACGAGGCGGCGCTGGCGCACGCGCGGTACATGGACGAGCGCAATATCGACGTGCAGGTCATCGGGCCGCGCCCGTTCCTCACCATGGGCTGGATGGAGCCGCACCTGATCCCCGCCTGGACCCGGTACGTCAACGACATGATCCACCAGCAGTGCCAGATGTTCCCCGACCGCTTCCTCGGCGCCGCGATGCTGCCACAGGACTCCGCCGCGGCCGACCTGTCCGGCTGTCTCGCCGAGCTCGACCGCTGCGTCGGCGAACTCGGGTTCGTCGCCGCCTACGTCTCACCGGATCCGGCCGGGCGCCGCACCACCCCGGGGATGCACGAGCCGTACTGGTTCCCGGTGTACGCGCGGGCGCAGGAGCTCGGCATCCCGCTGATCGTGCACGGGACGAACTCGCTCGACCCGCGGTTCCGCGTGGTGCCGCACAACTACCAGCTTGGCTTCCTCACCGAGCAGTACCTGGCCGGGCAGCTGCTGTCGCACGGCGAGGTGTTCAGCAGGTTCCCCGGCCTCAAGGTGATCATCTGCCACTGCGGCGGCGCGCTCGACCGGTTCATACCGACCGACCACCACCTGGCGCAGCAGGACCTGTCGGAGAACCTGTTCTACGACACCTGCGGCTATGACCTGAACTTCCTCGAGGCGGCGATCAGGCAGCGCGGCGTGCCCCGGATGCTGTTCGGCACCGAGGCGCCGGGCTCCGGCCGCGCCGTCCGGCCCGAGACCGGCCGGACCAGCGACGACCTGGTGCCGGTCATTGGAACCTTTGACTTCCTCACCGAGGATGACAAGATCACAATCTTTAACACCAACCCAGCCCGGGTGATCCCCGCGCTCGGCAAGGTCCGCTGACGCGACCCGTTCGGAGGAAACACGTGACACTTAGCGACGATGCCCCCCGGGCGGAGACGGTCGGCAGCCTGCTGCGCGTCGAGGCGGTGGCCAGGGCAGCCCGCCGGTCGAGCCTCGCCGACCAGGCGCTGCTCAACGACGCCGCCAGGGACGCGATCCGGCTCCAGGAGGACATCGGGCTCGACGTGATCACCGACGGCGAGGTGCGCCGCGTCGCCTGGGCGCAGACGACCCGGTTCGTCGACGCGTTCGCGGCCACCCAAGGGCGCGGCGCGCTGAACTGGCGCGGCGCCATCGGCGGGCCGAGTGGCCTGCCCGGCGACACTCCGGCGACCGGCGGGTACCCGGTGTTCAGCGGGTACCCCGCGGTGGTCCGCCGGGTGGCGGACGCGCCGCGCACCGGCGACATGACCGACGAGTACGCGTTCCTCGCCCGTTACGCGCGCTCCAGGACGAAGTTCACCATGCCGGCACCCAGCTACCACCGGCGCTACTGGTCACCCGAGCACTCGCCCGCGGCCGGCTACTCGGGCGCGGACGAGTACCTCACCGAGATCCGCGACTACCTGCGGTCGGTCGCCGAGAAGCTGGTCTCGCTCGGCTGCGACTACATCCAGCTCGACGCGCCCAACTACGGCTCGCTGTGCGACCCCGACACGATCGAGGCGATGCGGGCCGAGGGCCGCGACCCGGAGGCGGAACTCGAATTCGACGCCGCGCTCGACGGCTCGCTGCTCGACGGCCTGCCGGTCACCTCGGCGCTGCACGTCTGCCGCGGCAACGGCCCGGCGGGCGCGTGGCATTCGGTTGGCGGGTACGGCGCGATCTCCGCGCGGCTGTTCCCGAAGCTGTCGGTGGACCGGCTGCTGCTCGAGTACGACTCGGACCGCGCCGGCGGCTTCGAGCCGCTCGCCGACGTTCCCGACGGGACGGCCGTCGTGCTCGGCTTGCTGACCACGAAGTCGCCGCGCGTTGAGTACGAGGGCGACGTCCTCGATCGCATCAAGGAGGCGGCGCGGCACAAGCCGCTCGCCGAACTCGCGCTGTCCACCCAGTGCGGCTTCGCGTCGGTGCCCATCGCGAATCCGGTCACGCCGGAAGCCCAGCGGGCCAAGCTCGGACTCGTCGTCCGCATCGCCCGCCAGGTCTGGCCCCGCTAAGCGTCCTCGGCGGCCAGTTCGACCTCGAACGTGTCGCTGTTGGCCAGGTAGGCGGCGTAGTGGTCCTCGCCGCCCGCGAACGGGTGGCGGTCGGGGAACAGCAGCGTCCAGCCGTTGCCACGGGCGTCGGCCACCAGGGCGTCCACGTCGTCCCGCGAGCCCGCGTGGAACGCCAGGTGGTTGAGGCCGGGGCGGCACCGGTCGTGGCCGGCGGCGGTCATCGCCTTCGACTGCTCCACCACCAGGTAGGTGCCGCCGAGGCGCCAGCTGCGGCCGGTCGGCCAGTCCTGGAACAAGACGTAGCCGAGCCGGCCGAGTAGCCAGCCCCATTCGCGCCCGGCCCGCGCGATGTCGGGCACCCAGAGCTCAACGTGGTGCAGGCTTCCGCGCCGCGGCTCGGTCATTCCCCGATGGTAGCGATGGCGCGCTGCGGCGGAGGAAGAGGCGGCGTTCCGCGACGGTCCAGGCGACGGTGGTGAGCAGGTAGATGGCGGCGGCCAGCGGGGCGAACGCGGCGATGACCACGGTCAGGTACTGCAGGACCCCGGTGAGCAAGCCCGCCGCCTTGCCGCTGGCCGGCGCCTGGGCGGCCGAGGGCGACGCGGCTGGACCCGCCCGTCGTGCCAGGCGGGCCGACAGCCAGCACAGGGCGGTGAGGACCGCGAAGACGGCGAGGAACAGCGCGTCGTGCACGCTGACCAGGCTGGTGCCGGACAGCCAGTGCGCGCCGAGCGGTACGCCGAACAGGCCGTCGGACAGCAACCGGTTCGGCGCGCCGTCAACCGTGCCGGAGCGGAACAGCAGGTACAGCACGCTGAGGAACGGCCACTGGGCGAGCAGCGGCAAGAAGCCGGCGAACGGGCTTGCGCCCTCCCGCTTGTACAGGGCGGCGAGTTCTTGGCTGAACTTCTCCGGCTGGCGGGCGAATCGGGTGCGCAGCGCCTGGACCTGGGGCGCGAGCCGCGCCATGGCGGCCTGGCCGCGCAGCGCGCGCAGCGATAGCGGTGAGAGCACGAGCCGCACCACGGCGGTGAACAAGACGATCGCGGCCGCGGCGGCCAGGCCGCCGGCGACGGGCGTGAGCAGTTGCGTGAGGGCGAAGACGAGATGGTATGCGGCGCCACCGGGGACGCCGAGGAATCCGGACATGGCAGAGGGCCTTCCAGCTGAAGATGGACATGGGCTGGAGGCGGCCGCGGGCAGCACGACAGGTTCGGCCGTCAGGCGGGATGCCTGCCGACGGAGCTAACCGGGACGCGGGCGCGATGCCGGCAATGGCGGTAACCGGTTCGGGGCCGGGCCGCCGGGCACGGTGAAACGGGCCCGCGCGGACGCTGTCAGGCGGCCGCCGGGGTGGCCGCGGGTGCTCTCGGCCGTGCCCTGCCACGGGCACCGGGGTCGCGCAGCCGGAGGAAGGCGACGCGCCAGGACTTGTCGCGCAGCGCGGTGACACGCCGGACGGCGGGGATCGCGGCCGGAGCACGATCGACGCGGACCCCCGCGGCGACGCAGCCCGCCGCGATAGCGGCCAGCACGGCGACCGCGAGCGCGGCCAGGCGCTGCGGCGTTACCTGATCGGCAAGCAGCAGCTGGCCCGCGACCTCGCCAAGCGAGAGCAGGCCGACGGCCGCAAGCAGGCCGGCAACCCCGGCGCGCGCCCCTATCCGCACCGTTTCAGCATAGAGGGTTCTGAACTGCTCGGCATTTCGTAAACAAATGTGATCAAACTTATGTTTTAATTAGTGCGTGAAGCTGGCTGAGTGGGCACGTGCGAACGGCGTGCATCCGCAGACGGCGTACCGGTGGTTCCGGGAGGAGCGGATGCCGGTGCCCGCCCGCCGCCTGGAATCGGGCACGATCTGGGTGGACGCAGTCCCGGCTGATGAGTCCGGCCGGGTGGTGGTGTACGCGCGGGTGTCTTCTCATGACCAGCGGCAGGACCTGGATCGTCAGGTGGCCCGGCTCACAGGCTGGGCCGCGGCCAACGGGCATGCGGTTAGCGAGGTAGTGACCGAGGTCGGGTCCGGGCTGAACGGGAAGCGGCCGAAGCTGCGGCGCATCCTGTCGGACCCGTCTGCGAGCGTGGTCGTGGTGGAGCACCGGGACCGGCTGGCCAGGTTCGGGGCGGAGCACCTTGAGGCCGCACTGGCGGCGCACGGCCGGAAGGTCGTGGTCGCGGACCCGCGCGAAACCACCGATGACCTGGTGCGGGACATGATCGAAGTCCTCACGTCCATGTGCGCCAGGTTGTACGGCCGTCGCGGCGCGCGGAACCGGGCCATGCGCGCGGTGACCGCCACCAGGCACGAGACGGCAGAAGCCGGTGGCTAAGTTCGAGGTCCCGGAGGGCTGGACGGCGCAGGCGTACCGGTTCGCGCTGGATCCCTCCCCGACTCAGGTTCGGGCGTTCCGGTCCCACGCCGGCGCCGCGCGGAAGGCGTACAACACGATGCTCGCGCTGGTGAAGGCCGTCATGGACCAGCGCCGGGCCGAGCGTTCCTACGGCATCGCCGAGGCCGGTCTGACCCCGGCATTGAACTGGTCGCTGGCGGGGCTGCGCAAGGAGTGGAACCGCCGCAAGGACAAAGCGGCCCCGTGGTGGGCGGAGAATTCAAAGGAGGCGTACAACACCGGCCTGGATGCCCTCGCCCGCGGGCTCGACGCGTGGTCGAAATCGAGGAAGGGCGAGCGGGCCGGGGCCGCCGGGTTCCCGGTGTTCAAGTCTGCCAGGTCGCGCCGGTCGGTACGTTTCGCCACGGGGAGCATCCGCGTGGAGGCTGACCGGCATCACGTCACCCTGCCGCGTCTCGGGCGGATCAGGACGCATGAGTCCACCCGGAAGCTCGCCCGCCGGATCGAGGCGGGCACCGCGCGGGTCCTGTCCGCGACCTTGTCCGAGGACCCGGCCGGCCGGTGGCACGTCGCGTTCCAGGCCATCGTCCGGCGCTCCGCGGGCGTCCCCGGGCACATCGGCGCGGGCGCGCCGGCGGTGGGCGTCGATGTCGGAGTGAAGGCCGATTCCCTCCTGGTGATCGCTACCCCGGACGGCCGTGAGATCGGGCGGGTTCCGGCCCCGAAGTCCCTCACCGCCGCCCAGGCGCGGCTGCGGGGGCTCCAGCGAAAGGCCGCCCGCCAGCAGGGCCCCTGGGACCCGGGCGCCAAGACCAGCAAGCCGCCGTCGAAGCGCTGGGCCAGGACGAACCGGCGCATCGGGCGCACCCACGCGCACGCCGCCGCCGTGCGCCGGGACGTGCTGCACAAGGCCACCACCTCCCTGGCGCAGCGGCACCAGGTCATCACGGTTGAAACGCTCAACGCATCCGGGATGCGCTCGGCCGGCGGCGCTTACAAGCGCGGCCTGAACCGCGCCCTCGCCGATGCTGCCCTCGCCGAAGTGCGGCGCATGCTGACCTACAAGTGCTCGTGGTACGGCTCCACACTCGTGGAGGCCAGCCGCTATTTTCCATCGAGCAAGCTCTGTTCGGGCTGCGGCAGGCGAAAGCCAAGCCTGACCCTGGCCGACCGGACCTATGTGTGTGATCACTGCGGCCTGAGGATCGACCGTGACCTCAATGCCGCGGTCAACCTCGCCCGGCTCGGCGAACCCCGCCTGGGTGAACAGAGTCCCGCCGGGAGTGGCCCGGTGGCAGGACGTGGAGCCACCCGTGAGACCGAACCTGCGCGAGCAGGCGACGCAGGAGGCCGTGAAACGTCAACCCCGCACCGGCAGCCGCCGGGCAAGACGGGGACCGCCTCACCGCAAGGCGAGGCTGCCTGACGAACAAGCAGACTCACATTTGCTCATCGAAAGGCAACGGCTGTGCCGCCAATTCAAGCAAAACAAGCCTGGCCCGCTGGACGAGTGGCGTTCTTGGCCCCCACCGGGCAAGGCCCTATCCAATCGACTGGTGGAAGGCCCAGGCGTCGGCCACGATGTCGAGCAGGGCGGGGCGGGCCGGCCGCCAGCCGAGCTCGCGGCGGGCCTTGTCGCTCGCGGCGACGGTGGCGGCCGGGTCGCCGGGCCGGCGCGGCGCCAGCTTGACGGGGATCGGGTGCCCGGTGACCTCGCGGGCGGCGTCGATAACCTGCTTGACGCTGTAACCGTCGCCATTGCCGAGGTTGTAGATCTCGTGCCTGCCTGGCGCGATCGCGCCGAGGGCTAGCAGGTGGGCGGTGGCCAGGTCGGCGACGTGGATGTAGTCGCGGACGCAGGTGCCGTCCGGCGTCGGGTAGTCGTCGCCGTACATCATCAGCTGCTCCCGCTGGCCGCCCGCCACCTGGAGCACGATCGGGATCAGGTGGGACTCGGGAGTGTGCCGCTCGCCGAGGCCGCCCACCGCGCCTGAGGCGTTGAAGTAGCGCAGCGAGGTGGCGCCGAGGCCGAAGGCCTCGCACTCACCCGCGAGCATCAGGTCGACGGCCAGCTTGGTCGCGGCGTACGGGTTGAGCGGGCGGACCTCGGCGTCCTCGCCGAGTTTGCTGAACCCGCCCCCCGCCAGCGGGACCACGCTCGTCGGGTCGTACATCGACCCGGTCGAGGAGAAGATCACCCGCGGCACGCCCGCCGCGCGGATGGCGGTGAGCAGCGCCATCGTGCCGCCCACGTTGATGTCCCAGTACAGGTCCGGGCGGGCCACCGACTCGGCGACCTCGATCTTCGCGGCGAAGTGCAGCACGCCGTCGAAGGCCGCGTCCGGCGTCAGCACCTGGGCTACCTGGTGGACGGGCAGCCGGTGGAACTCCACCCCGACGGGAATGGTCTGCGCGAAGCCGGTCGACAGGTCGTCGAGCACGACCACCTGGTGGCCCGCCTCGACCAGGGCATGCGTGACCACCCCGCCGATGTATCCCGCCCCGCCCGTCACCAGTAGCTTCACCCGTGCTCCTCCAATGACCGCCGATTGGACCGCTAGCCAGACGATACCTGGCCAACCTGGCCGATTCTTCTCAACGCGACGGGTCACAGCGATGGCGCCCGCCCATCCGGGGCAGGCGCCATGCTAATGCGGTGCCGGGTTACTTCTTGTTGTGCTTCCCGGCCATGGCGTCCTTACCGCCCTGCCGCGGCACCTGGCCGTTGGGCGTCGCCTTGTCCACGATTTCCGGCAGCACCTGGGCGATCTGTTCGCACAGCTGGTCGGGCGAAACGCCCTGCTGCTGTGCCGCCTTGGCGAGCTGCTGCTGGTTGACCGCCTTCTTGATGTCGGCGCCGGAGACGGGCAGGTTCTGCCCGTTGCCGATCCAGGAGTGCACCTGCCGGCCCATGCCGTTCGACTGCATGGTCCCGACGATGCCCTGCAGGCCTTTGGCCTCGAAGAGCTGCGCGATGGCAGCCATTGCACCCTGTTCGCCCTGCTCGCCGCCGAGCTTGTCGAAGATGTCGGTCAGAGTCACGTTGTTCCCCCGTTGATTGACTCTTGTGCCGATTGTGACCCTCTGTAGTCACAATCGCATCATTGATTTCCCGTCCGATCAACGCGTAATCATTCAGTTACCCCTGCATTACCGGGTGCACGTGCGTTCGGCGGGCCGGCCGGCCCTGTCCCCGCGCGGGCATTTCATATACGATCTCCTCCGATGACTGAGCAGCCGGCGGAGCATCCCCTGACCGGGCAGCCGCCCTCGAAGATCGTCGCCGTGCACGTGAGCTACCGGAGCCGGGCGATGGAGCGCGGCCGCCTGCCGTCGTGGCCGTCGTACTTCCTCAAGCCGCCGAACACGCTCGCGGCGAGCGGCACGCCGGTGCTTCGCCCGCCGGGGTGCGAACTGCTCGCCTTCGAGGGCGAGGTGGCGCTGGTCATCGGGACACGGGCCAGCCGGGTCTCCCCCGCCGACGCGTGGCGCCACGTCCGGTGGGTGACCGCGGCCAACGACTTCGGCGTCTACGACCTGCGGTACGCCGACAAGGGGTCCAACGTCAGGTCCAAGGGCATCGACGGGTTCACCCCCATCGGGCCCGGGCTGCTCGACGCCGCCGCGCTCGACCCGGAGCGGATCAGGCTGCGCACCTGGGTCAACGGCGAGCTGGCGCAGGACGCGGTAAGCGGCGACGACCTGCTGTTCTCCTATCCCGAGATCGTGGCGGACATCTCCAGGCTGACCACGCTGGAGCCCGGCGACCTGATACTCACCGGCACCCCCACCGGGTCGACCGTGGTCCGGCCCGGCGATGTGGTCGAGGTCGAGGTGAGCCGGGAGGGCACCGCCCAGGACAGGACAGCACTGAGCACCGGCCGGCTGCGCAGCCCCATCGCGGAGGCGGACTACGAGCTGTCACCACCCGGGGCGATGCCGGCCGCGGACGACGCGCAGCGCGAGGCCGCCTACGGAGCGGGCGGCGGGCCGGGGCCGTCAGGCTCGGCTGCCGAGTTGCTGCGCGCGGTCAGCCGGGTAAGCACCGCCACCCTGTCGTCGCAGCTGCGCAAGCGCGGCTTCAACGCGCTCACCCTGGACCGGCTGCACGCCACCCGGCCGGGACAGAAGATGGCCGGGTTCGCCAGGACGCTGCGCTACGTGCCGTTCCGCGAGGACCTGTTCACCACCTACGGCGGGACGCTGCCCGGCGGCGGGCTCAACGCGCAAAAGCGCGCCGTCGAGCAGGTGCGGCCCGGCGAGGTGCTCGTCATCGAGGCGCGCGGCGACTCGACCGCGGGCACCGTCGGCGACATCCTGGCGCTGCGCGCGCAGATGCGCGGCGCGGCGGGCATCGTCACCGACGGCGCGATCAGGGACAGCCAGGCGCTGCACGCCATGGACATGCCGGTGTACTACGGCGCGACCCACCCCGCCGTGCTCGGCCGTCGGCACGTGCCGTGGGAGGTCAACACCGCGATCGCGTGCGCCGGCGTCACGGTCATGCCTGGCGACATCATCGTCGGCGATGGCGACGGGGTCATTGTCATCCCTGCCCACCTGGCCGCCGAGGTCGCGCGGGACGCCGCGGAGCAGGAGCTGCAGGAGGAGTTCGCCGCCGCGATGGTCACCAAGGGCGAGTCGGTCGACGGGCTTTACCCGCTCGGCAAGCGCTGGCGGCCCGCCTACGACGCTTGGCGCACCGCACGTGATGATGAAGGCAGCGGGCAAACCTCCTAGGCAGGAAGGAGCGGGCCAGTGCGGTTCCGCAGCGACCCGGCGACGATCAGGGGCTCCATCGCCCCGGTGGTCTCGCCGTTCACCGCCGACGGCGCTCCCGACCTCGACGGGCTGCGCAGCCTGATCCGCTGGCAGCTCGAGTCGGGCAGCCACGGGATCTCGCTCGGCGGGTCGACGGGCGAGCCGTCCGCGCAGAGCACCGCGGAGCGGGCGGCCGCGATCAGGGCCGCCGCCGCGGAGATCGCCGACCGGGTGCCCTTCGTGCCAGGCACCGGCTCGGCCAAGCTGGATGAGACGCTCGAGCTGACCGCGATCGCCGCCGAGGCCGGCGCGGACGCGGCGCTGATCATCACCCCGTACTACGCCAGGCCAACCCAGGAGGGCCTGTTCCACTGGTACGACACGGTCGCCCGCGAGTTCCCCGGCCTGCCGCTCATCGCCTACAACGTGCCGTCGCGCACCGCGGTCGACATCGCGCCAGAGACGGTCGCCAGGCTCAGGAAGGCGCACCCCAACATCGTCGGGGTCAAGGAGACCACGAAGGACTTCGAGCACTTCTCCCGGGTGCTGCACGTGGCAGGCAGGGACACGCTGCTCTGGTCGGGCATCGAACTGCTGTGCCTGCCGCTGCTTTCGCTCGGCGGCGTCGGCTTCGTCTCCGCGACCGCCAACCTCGCCCCGGCGGCGACCGCGCGGATGTACGACCACTGGATGGCCGGCGAGTTCGACAAGGCGCGCGATCTGCACTTCGGCCTGCATCAAGTGACCGACGTGATCTTCACGGAGACCAACCCCGCGGCCGCCAAGTGGGTCCTGGCGGCGGCCGGGCTGATCGGCTCGGGGTACGTGCGGCCGCCGCTCGTACCGCTCACCGAGGCCGGCCAGGCGAAGGTGCTCGCGCTGCTGCGCGAGGGCGCGCCGGTGCTCGCCGGGCCGGTCGCAGCCGTTGGCCGGACGACGGGGGCGGGTGGTAGCGAGGGTAGCGAGGGTAGCAGCGGGTTAGCGGGGAACGCGAAGCACGAACCCGTTCGGGATGATGATTGGAGAGTTACCCGTGACCGAGATCCCGGACAAGATCGAGCACTTTATCGGCGGTCGGCTGGTGCCGAGCGTGAGCGGCGGCACGTTCGACGTCGCGGATCCGGTATCGAACCGGGTGTACGCGCGGGCCGCGGCCGGCGACGCCGACGATGTCGGCAAGGCGGTCGAGGCGGCCGCCGCGGCGTCCGACGGGCCGTGGCCCGGCCTGGCCGCGCGCGCGAGGGCGAGGATACTCAACAGGATCGCCGACGGGATCGAGGCGCGCGGCGAGCGGATCGCCGCGGTGGAGACCTTCGACACCGGGCTGCCCATCACCCAGGCGAAGGGGCAGGCGGCGCGGGCGGCGGAGAACTTCAGGTACTTCGCGGACGTGATCGTCGCGCAGCACGAGGAGGCGTTCTCCCAGCCGGGGCAGCTCGGCTACGTGCTGCGCCGCCCGGCCGGCGTGGCGGGGCTCATCACACCGTGGAACACGCCGTTCATGCTCGAGTCGTGGAAGCTGGCGCCCGCCCTGGCGTCCGGCTGCACCATAGTGCTCAAGCCGGCCGAGTGGACGCCGCTGTCCGCGTCGCTGCTGCCGGAGATCATGACAGAGGCGGGCGTGCCCGACGGTGTGTTCAACATCGTGCACGGCATCGGCGAGCAGGCCGGCGCCGCGCTCGTCGCCCACCCCCGCGTGCCGCGGATCTCGTTCACCGGCGAGACCGCCACCGGGCAGGTCATCATGCGGTCCGCCGCGGACAACCTCAAGGGCCTTTCCATGGAGCTCGGCGGCAAGTCGCCGTGCGTCATCTTCGCCGACGCGGACCTGGACGCGGCGGTCGACTCCGCGCTGTTCGGCGTGATGTCGCTGAACGGCGAGCGGTGCACCGCGGGCTCGCGCATCCTCGCCGAACGTTCGGTGTACGACGCGCTGGTCACCCGGCTCGCCGAACGCGCGGACCGGGTCCGCGTGGGCGACCCGTCCGACCCCTCGACCGAGATCGGCGCGCTCGTGCACACCGAGCACTACGACCGGGTGATGTCCTACGTGCGGCTCGGCGCGCGCGAGGGTGCGCGGCTGGTTGCGGGCGGGCGGCGGCCGTCCGGGCTGCCCGCGGGCAACTACCTGGCGGCGACGGTGTTCGCCGACGTCACGCCGTCGATGCGGATCTTCCAGGAGGAGATCTTCGGCCCGGTCGTGTGCGTCACGCCGTTCGACTCGGAGGAGGAGGCCGTCCGGCTCGCGAACGCCACCCGCTACGGTCTCGCCGCCTACCTCTGGACGTCGTCGCTGAACCGCGCGCACCGGGTCGCGGCGCAGGTGGAGTCCGGCATGACCTGGGTGAACTCGCACAACGTGCGGGACCTCCGCACCCCGTTCGGCGGGGTGAAGAGCAGCGGGCTCGGCCGTGAGGGCGGGCAGCACTCGATCGACTTCTACACCGAGTCCCGGATCGTGCACATCGCGCTCGGCGAAACCCACGTCCCGCGTTTTGGAGTTTCCTGATGCCCGCAGATTCTGCTTTGCCGCCGGCACCCGACATCGTCCGGTCGGCGTACGGGACGCTGGTCGTCACCGACCTGGCGGAGGCGCGGCACTTCTGGGTCGACCTGGTCGGCTTCGTCGTGACCGAGGAGGATTCGTCCGCGCTGTACCTGCGAGGCTACGACGAGCTCACGCACCACAACCTGATCGTGCGGGCCGGGCCGGTGGCGGCGGCGGGCGCGCTCGGCTTCCGCGTCAGGTCGGACAGTGACCTCGCCCGTGCCGAGGCGTATTACGCGGCACTCGGCTGCCGCACGCAGCGACTGCCCGCCGCGACGGTGCGCGGGCTCGGCGAGGTGGTCCGGGTCGAGGACCCGCTGGGGTTCCTGGTCGAGTTCTTCGCATCCGCCGCTCATCCCGAGCGGCTGCAGCAGCGCTATGACCTGCGGCGCGGCGCGGAGGTGGCGCGCCTTGACCATTTCAACATCAGCGTGCCCGACGTGCCGAAGGCGCAGGCGTATTACGCCGGGCTCGGATTCGGCCTGTCAGAGACCATCGAGGACGAGCAGACCGTCTACGCCGCCTGGATGTACCGCAAGCAGACCGTGCACGACGTCGCGTTCACCGGCGGCGGCGGTCCCCGGCTGCACCACCTCGGGTTCTTCGCGCACGAGGCGCACTCGGTGCTGCGCATGTGCGACATACTCGGGTCGCTGTCGCTCGAGTCGCACATCGAGCGCGGTCCTGGCAGGCACGGCGTGTCCAACGCCTTCTACGTGTACCTGCGCGACCCCGACGGGCACCGGATGGAGGTCTACACCTCCGACTACTACACCGGCGACCCGGACCACCCGGTGCTGCGCTGGTCGGTGCACGACCCGCGGCGGCGCGACTTCTGGGCCAACCCGGTTGTCCCCTCGTGGTACTCAGACGCCTCCGTGGTGCTCGACCTGGACGAGGCGGTCCGGCCGGTCACCGAACTGGCACAGACCGCCGAGGTGACGGTCGGCGCGGACGGCTTCACCGCGCCGTCGCCTGCTCCGCCTGAATAGGCGGTGCGGCCGGGAAACTGACGTCGCAGAAAACCGGAGACCGGGCGGATAACGCGATTGCCGCTGGGCAGACAAGCACCAGGGTCGATGCTGCGCCAGGGAGAGCCATGAGCGGGATGACCGATGACGGTGCCGCGTTCCAGCCGGGCGTGGAGGAAGTAACGTTCCCGTTCCGGCCGCGCGTCACGTACGTCGGGTACCGAGCGTTCGGCAGTGGTGACGGCCCCGTGCTGGTGGACCCCAAGATCGCGCAGAAACTGCGTTCCGCGGCGGAGTTCGCCGCCGCGGAACGGCGCATCGCCGGCGGCCTGCTCTACGGCCGGGCCTGGAGCGATGACCAAGGCGCCTACCTGGTCATCGAGGGTTACCTGGAAGCCGGCCCCGGAGAGAACAAGGACGACAGGATCCGCGGCGACGGTACCGACGACTTCACCCTGTCCGAGGCCGACCTGCGGCTGCTGCGCGAGGACGCCGCCCGGATGTACTCCGCCTTTCTCGAGGCTGGCTGGTGGCGGACCCGTGCCGCACTTGGCGAATTCGGCCCGCAGGATTTCGCGACACAGGCCTCGCTGGTCAGCCCCGGCGGCGTCGGCCTGCTCGTGTACGGTTCCGGCGTCCACTGGGGCACCGCCTACCTGGGACCCGACGGACACGCCCCGGACTCCGCGGGGACGCTCGCCGCCACCCAACCCGTCACTGAACCGCCGTCAGCGGCCAGCCTGGCCCTGGAACCTGAGGCGGCGCTCGCGCCCGGGCCGGAACTGGTGGACATCTCGGCAGGGGAAAGCCTGTTGGGCGAGCCGCTGCCTGGCGACGTCGCGGCGGCAGCAGCCCAGGCAGCAGCCCCGGCACCCGCGCGGCGAGCGCGGGTCAGGCGGCTGCGCGTGGCGCCTTCCGCCCGCGTGACGTCACGCGTGACATCGCGCGTTACGTCACGGAGGTCGGCGGTCGAGCCGGCCAGCGAGGAGTACCCGGGGCCGAAAACCCCGGCGGACGTCCGGTTCGTGTTCTGGGCGCTGATTGCCGTCGTCATCGCCGTTGCGGTCATCATCGCGATCCTGGTGACGCGGTGATCAGCACCGCGATCGGCCTGCCCGTCAGCTGACTGAATTACGGTCTTGATGCAGCACCGTTAAGTGCCGCGGGCTCGCCGGGCACCGTTCCCTGAGTCCCGGTGTACGGGCTAAACAGGCGGCAGTGTTGCCGGTAATCTCTCAGTTGAGCCGCGCACTGCCGACCGTCGCCTGACGGACGGCCACCTCAGGGAGAGGGAAAGCGCCGATGACCGACGGCGGAACTGCGTTCCAGCCGGGCCAAGCCGAGCCGTCGCTGCCGTACCGGTCGCGCGGCGCGTATGCCGGGCACGACGCGCTCGGGGCCGGCGCGGGTGCCGTGCTTCTCGATCCCGAGGTCGCGCATGACCTGCGGTCCGCCGCCGAGTTCGCGACCCAGGAGCGGCGGATCACCGGCGGGCTGCTGTACGGGCGCGCCTGGATGGACGACGAGGGGCCCTACCTGGTGGTGGACGGCTACCTCGAGTCCGGGCCTGGCGAGAATCCCGGTGACCGGGTCATTCGCGACGGCCAGGACAACTTCACGCTGACCGACGCGGACCTGCGACTACTGCGGCAGGACGCCGCGCGGATGTACTCCTCGGCCCTCGAGGTCGGCTGGTGGCGGACGCTGCCCGCGCCCGGCGGGTTCAACCCGCGTGACTACCTGACGCAGCAGGACCTCATCCAGCCCGGCGGTATCGGCCTGGTCGTGTTCGGTTCCGGTCTGGAGTGGGGCGCCGCCTACCTCGGGCCCGACGCCCGTCCGCCGGGTCCGCTCATCCCGGCGCCCCGTCCGGCTTCCCACGCCGGGCCGGCCTACGACACGGACATCGCCGCCGAGCCAGGGCCGGAGCCGGTGGACATCGCGGCGGGCGAGAGCCTGCTGACGCCGGACGACGAACTCGACGCCGACCTCGAACCTGAGCCGGTGACGGGAACGGTGGTGGCGACGCGCCTGCCGGCGCTCACGCCCGCACCGCAGCGGGCTAGCCGGCCGGTGATCTCCCCGGTCCCGGCCGACGACTGGCGGGCCAGGCCGGCCAGTCCCGGCAACATCGGGCCCCGGATACCCACCGACGTCAAGATCGTGGTGGGTGCGCTCGTCGTCGTCTCCTGTGCCGTGGCCGCCATCATCGGCGTACTGCTGTCGAGCGCCATGATCGCCGTGATTGTCGCGGTCATCGCCTTGCTCGCGATCACCATCTTCGTGTCGGTGACGCGCCTGTAGACCCCCCGCCCCTCAGTCGCCCGAGTGACGGTCGAGGAACTCGTAGATGTCCACGTCGTCCACGCCGGGGAAGGCGCCGGACGGCAGCACGGACAGCACGTGCGAGTGCGCCCGCGCCGACGGCCAGGCCATGCCGTCCCAGCGCTCGGCGAGGGTCGCGGGCGCCCGCTGGCAGCAGTCACCGTCGGGACAGCGCGAACGGGTGCGGATCTTCGACTCACGGCCGCGGAACCAGCGGGAGTGGTCGAACGGGACGCCGAGGGTGATCGAGTACCCGGCGTCGCCCGAGCCCGGGTCGACTTGGGCGACGCAGAAGTACGTGCCGGACGGCGTGTCCGAATACTGGTAGAACGGCGAGTAGCGGTCCTCGGCGGTGAACACCTGGCGGCCCGACCACTGGCGGCACATCCGCTGTCCCTCGATCGCGCCGGTGCCGTCGGCGGGAAACACCACCCCGTCATTCTGGTAGGCCTTGTAGATCACGCCGCTCGCGTCGTTCTTCACGAAGTGGCAGGGCACGCCGAGGTGGTGGGTGATCAGGTTGGTGACCCGGTGCGCGGCCATCTCGTACGACACGGAGAACACGTCGACCAGGTCCTCGACCGCCAGGTCGCGGCGGTCCTTCGCCGAGCTGAGGAACGGGACCGCGGCCTGTTCGGGTATCAGCACCGCCCCGGCGAAATAGTTCGCCTCCACCCGCTGCCGCAGGAAGTCGGCGAAGTCGCGCGGCGTGCCGTGGCCGAGCAGGAAATGGCCGAGCGCCTGCAGGATCACGGTGCGCGGCGAGTGGCCGCCGACCGGCTCCTGCTTGACGTAGATCCGGTTGGCCCGCAGGTCGGTCAGCGACCGGACCGAGCGGGGCAGGTCGGCGGCGAACCGCACGGAAAAGCCGTGCCCGGCGACCACCGACAGCAGCATGCCCTGGGTGAGGGCGCCGCCCGCGTAGCCGGCCTTGGCGAGTGCCGCCGCGGCCGCGCGCTCGAGCGGCGCGAAGTAATTGTCTCGTTCCCGCTGCGAGCCGCGCAGCGCCGCGTTCGCGGTGCGCGCCTCCTCGGGGGTGGCGGTGGGCTTGGCGCGCTGCGCCCGCAGCTCGCCGGCCAGGGCGACCAGGTGCTCGAGCACGTCGGTGGGCACCCGGGTGCCCACCCGCAGCTCCGGCAGGCCGAGCGCGGTGTAGGAGGAGTCGCGCTGCGCCTGCTCAAGGGCGATCTCCAGCTGGGCGCGGCGGCTCGGCGGCTGCTTCTTGAGCAGCTCGGACACGGGCACGCCGAGTGCGGAGGCGAGCTGCTCGACCAGCGACAGCCGCGGCTCGCGCTTGCCGTTCTCGATCAGCGAGAGCACCGAGGGGGTCCGCCCGACCTTGGCGCCGAGGTCGGCGAGCGTCAGGCCGCGGGCCCGCCGCGCGTGGCGGAGCCGCTGGCCGAACATCGCAAGGTCTAGACCTTCGGTCTCTACCAATTTTCTTGATTCTTCCATTGGTCAAAAAGTGTAACACGCAGTCGTTTGGATAAATAGTGGAGTTTTTTACGGACGAAAGTCCTGGGCTGGCCACTGCCGTGTCCCGCACTGTGGGTGTACCAACCCGCTGGTCCAGGGGTTCCTGGTTCGCGGGGGAAGGATCTGAGTGAGAGGCATGAGCATGGAAACGATCAGCCAGCAGGCGGCCAATCTGCGCGCATCGTGGGAGACCGACCAGCGCTGGGCGGGGATCAAGCGTGACTACACCGCCGAGGACGTGATCCGGCTGCGCGGCTCCGTCGTCGAGGAGCACACGCTTGCCAGGCGCGGCGCCCACCGGCTTTGGGAGCTGCTGCACACCGAGGACGCCGTGCGGGCGCTCGGCGCGATCACCGGCAACCAGGCGGTGCAGATGGTGAAGGCGGGGCTGCAGGCCATCTACCTGTCTGGCTGGCAGGTGGCCGCGGACGGGAACCTGGCCGGGCACACCTACCCGGACCAGTCCCTTTACCCCGCGAACTCGGTGCCGCAGATGGTGCGGCGGATCAACAACGCGCTGCTGCGCGCCGACCAGATCGCCTGGTCGGAGCGGTCGGTTGACTCCACCGCACCGCGTCAGCAGTGGCTCGCGCCGATCGTGGCCGACGCCGAGGCCGGCTTCGGCGGCGTGCTCAACGCGTTCGAGCTGATGAAGGCGATGATCGAGGCGGGCGCGGCGGGCGTGCACTTCGAGGACCAGCTGTCGTCGGAGAAGAAGTGCGGCCACCTCGGCGGGAAGGTGCTCATCCCGACCGGGCAGCACATCAAGACGCTGACCGCGGCGCGGCTCGCCACCGACGTGCTCGACGTGCCGTCGCTGGTGATCGCGCGGACCGACGCGCACGCGGCGGCGCTGCTCACCGCGGACGTCGACGAGCGCGACCGTCAGTTCGCCACCGGGGAGCGCACCGCGGAGGGGTTCTACCGGGTGCGGCCAGGCATCGAGCCCTGCATCGCGCGCGGGCTCGCCTTCGCGCCCTACTCCGACCTGCTGTGGATGGAGACATCCACCCCCGACCTCGCCGAGGCGCGGGAGTTCGCCGAGGCGATCCACGCGCAGTACCCGGACCAGATGCTCGCCTACAACTGCTCGCCGTCGTTCAACTGGCGCGCGCACCTGGACGACGCGACGATCGCGAAGTTCCAGAAGGAGCTCGCGTCCATGGGCTACCGGTTCCAGTTCATCACGCTGGCCGGCTTCCACGCGCTGAACGAGTCGATGTTCGAGCTTGCCTACGGGTACGCGCGCAACGACATGTCCGCCTACGTCAAGCTGCAGGAGGCCGAGTTCGCGCTTGAGGGCGCCGGCTACACCGCCACCAGGCACCAGCGCGAGGCGGGCACCGGGTACTTCGACCTGGTCACCCAGGCGATCTCGCCGAACGCGGAGACCGTCGCGCTCGCCGGGTCGACGGAGAGCGAGCAGTTCGCCACGGCGTAAGCGGCGTCACCCGTCAGTCGGGATACGACTCGTTCCCCCGGTGCGGCTCTCCCGCCGGGTAGGGCGCGGTCTCGGCCCATTCGCTGGTCACGTTGCTCACATTGCCGAGCAGTGACGTGGCAGGCTCCTGGGCCGGGGCCGCGCTTTCGTCGTCCATCCGCGCGATGCCAAGCGGCCTGGTCTGGGACCGCCAGCGGGAGGGGATGAACAGCGGTACGACGAGCGCCGACCCGGCCGCCGCGAGCAGGCCGTTGATGCCCATCGCCTCGAAGCCGTAGCCGAACGCGTCGCCCCGAAGCGGAATGTAGTGCACCGCCCGGCTGACGTTGAACCCGTAGACGACCGTCCAGCCGAGCAGCGCGAGACCGGGGAGCCCGGCGGCGAGCGGTGAGATCCTGCGCACCGCGATGCAGATCCCGGCGAACAGCGCGGGCCACGCCAGGGCGCCGACGGCCTCAAGGACGCTGTTGCTGTGCAGCAGGCTGCCGCCGTTCGCCGGCAGCGTCGACGCGCCGCCGTTGACCACGGGGATCCGGAGCAAGCGCACGTAGCCCCAGCTCGCGGCGAAGAACACCGCGGCCGCGAGCCCGATCGCCAGTCCAATCCCGATCAGATGCCGCACCATAACCGCCTCCTGTTCCGCCCCCTGTCCCGACATAGTCCGGCATATACTCCCGCCCTCCAGGCTTCCCGCGCAGCGAAACGCCGCTCTTGTCATCGGGGGGTGCGGGGGGGTCGCCCCCCCGGGGGAAAGCTGAGAAGCGGCTGAGACCGTGAAGGGCGCCGAGAGCGGGCCCGCTATTGTGGGCGCGTGCACGCCGATGACATTTTCCGGGGTATAGGTAAGTTCGCCGTCAAGTTCCGCTGGGTAATCGTGGTTCTGTGGATTGTGGCGGCGGCGGCCATACCGAAAGCGCTGCCCTCGCTGGCCAGCGTGACGCAGGGTAACAACAGTGCTTTCCTGCCTGCCAGCGCGCCGAGTGAGCACGCGGCGAACCTGGCGGCGCCGCTCGGGTTCTCGACGTCGACCGTGCCGGTCCCCGTCGTCGCGGCGGTGAGCACCGGATCGTTCAGCGCCGCCGACCAGACCTGGCTGAACGGCACCCTCGTGCCGGACCTCGCCAAGGTCAAGACGGTGACGAAGGTCCGCGAACTGGGCCAGTCCGCGGTGCCGGGGCCGAACGGCGTGGCCGGACAGGCGGCCCAGATCCAGGTCCTGTCCGACGTCTCGACGAACGACGAGAACGCGATGACGAAGCTCATCGACGACCTGAGAGCCACCATCGCGTCCGCGCACCCGCCGGCCGGCATGCAGGTGCACCTGGCGGGCCAGCTGGCCATCAACGCCGACCAGCAGAAGCAGTCGGGCAGCACCGGCAACCAGGTGCAGGCCCTGTCGTTCGTCTTCATCCTCCTGCTGCTGCTGGTGATCTTCCGGTCGCTGCTCGCACCGCTGATCACGGTGATCCCCGCGCTCGTTTCCGTGTCCATTGCCGGGCCGATCATCGCCGAGCTCGCCAACCACGGGCTCAAGGTCTCGCAGCTGTCCCAGCTGCTGCTGATCGTGCTTGTGCTCGGTGCGGGCACCGACTACGGGCTGTTCCTCGTCTTCCGGGTGCGCGAACGACTGCGGCTCGGCGACTCGTCCAAGGACGACGCCGTGGTCAACGCGCTGACCAAGGTCGGCGAGTCCATCACCTTCTCCGCCTTCACGGTCATCGCGGCGCTGCTCTCGCTGCTCTTCGCCACCTTCCAGATCTACTCCAACCTGGGCATACCGCTGGCCATCGGCATCGGCGTGATGCTGCTCGCGGGTCTGACCCTGCTTCCCGCGCTGCTCGCGATCTTCGGCAAGGCCGCGTTCTGGCCGTCCAAGCAGCGGGCGGGCGCGGAGACCTCCGGGGTCTGGGGGCGCATCGCCGCCCGGGTCGTCAGGCGGCCGGGCGTCGCGCTGTCCATCGGCGTGATCGTGTTCGGCGCGCTGTCCTTCGCGGTGACCGGCTATGAGAGTGCCGGGTTCGGCGGGACGATCACCGCGCCGGCCGGCACCGACTCCGCGGCGGGCACCGACCTGCTGAACAAGTACTTCCCCGTTACCGCGGCCAACCCGACCAACCTCGTCTACAAGCTGTCCACGCCTGCCTGGGATGACGCGAGCGCGATCGCCACCGCGACCACCCAGCTGCAGAAGGACCCGTTGTTCATCGGCGTCACCGGGCCGCTCAACCCGGTCGGCACGACAGGCTTCACGCCCGCCCAGTACACCCAGCTGCACGCGCTGCTGGGCTCCGGGCCGCTGGCGGCCACCGCGCCCGCGGAGCCCGCCGCCGCGGCCAACGCAGGGATCACCGCCGCGCAGTGGAGCGAGGCGTACCAGCTGTACCGTGCGACGTTCCAGTTCGTTTCGGCCGACGGGAAGACGATCCAGTTCCAGACCTCGCTCGCGGCGGGCGATCCGTCGACGACCGCCGCGCTGAACGCGATTCCCGCGGTGCGCGACGCGGCCGGGGCGGCGGAGCCCACGCTGCACGCGGTCGACTGGGGAGTTACCGGCGAGGCGCCTGCCCTGTATGACATCAGCTCCATCTCCAACAGCGACCTGGCGCACGTCATCCCGATCGCGATCATCGTCATCGGGGTGCTGCTCGCCCTGGTGATGCGGTCGCTCGTCGCGCCGCTCTACCTGATCGCGTCGGTGGCGCTGTCCTACTTCGCCGCGCTCGGACTCGCCGTGATCTTGTTCATTAAGATCGGCGGCGACGGGGGCATCACCTTCATCCTGCCGTTCCTGTTGTTCATCTTCCTGCTGGCGCTAGGCGAGGACTACAACATCCTCGTCATGACCAGAATCAGGGAAGAGGCGCACCGGATGCCGCTGCGGGATGCGGTGACCCGGGCCGTGGCGGTGACCGGCACCACCGTCACCTCGGCCGGCCTCGTCCTCGCGGGGACGTTCGCGGTGTTCGCGATCGTCGGCGGGCGCGGCTCCGGCGGCTCGCAGATCCGCGACGTCGGGTTGGGCCTCGCCGTCGGTATCCTCATGGACACGTTCGTCGTCCGCACCGTGCTCGTGCCATGTACCGTGGTGCTGCTCGGCAAGTGGAACTGGTGGCCGTCGAAGCTGCATGAGGTGCACGCCGCCGGCGCGCAGGATGAGGTGGGAACCTCCGCCGACGCGCTCGGCCTGAGCTCCGCGGCGGACGGCCCGACGACAACGGACGACTCAGACAGCGAGTCACGAAGAAAATCCTGACAGTAATACCCTCCAGTACCCCGCCCGAGCGTCCGGACATGGTAAATGCCACCATGTTCTACGGACATGCCGGGCGGGGTGCTTTTCTTCTGGCACGCTGACCGGAAGACTGCGACCTAGGAATTTAACCCGAGGGCAGGCAAGACTTAGTGACGACGCGCAGCCCCGGGCGGCAGGGAAGGGACCCCGATGCAGGAACTGCGCTTCGTCGCGGTCAGCGAAGACGGCAGTTACGCCGTCCTCGCGGTCCCCGGGCGAAGCGGGCGGTACATCCTGCCGATCGACGAGCGGCTGCGGGCGGTCGCTCAAGGCCAGACCTCCCGGCTCGCCCAGTACGAGATCGAAGTGGAGAGTCCGTTGCGTCCCAAGGAGATCCAGGCACGAATCCGCGCCGGCGAGACGGCGGAAGAGATCGCGGACGCCGCGGGAATCCCGGTCGAGCGCGTGCGCTGGTTCGAAGGCCCCGTCCTCGCGGAGCGCGGGTACATCGCCCAGCAGGCGCAGGCCGCCTCGGTGCGGCGGGCAGGCGACTCTTCTGGCCCTGGTCCGCGCCTTGACGACATCGTGACAGCGCGGCTGACGGCGTCGGGCACCGACCCGGCCGACGGGCAGTGGGACTCACGCAAGCGCGGCGACGGCAACTGGCAGGTTTCGCTCACCTTCCCGTCCGGCGGCAGGCTGCACGTCGCGGAATGGGTATTCGACCCGCGCCGCCGGCACGTCATGCCCGATGACGACAACGCCGCCCGGCTTTCGCTGCCCGAGTCGGAACTGCCGCCTGAGCCCGTGTCGCTGCCCGGCGAGGCGACGGTGACGCCGATCGCGTCGCGGCTCGGCGCCGCCGCCGGGATGGGCGGCGGATCGGTTCCCGCTCCCGGCGGGTACGCCGGGAGTTCCGGTGTGTCCCGCTTCCGGCCGGAGCGGTCGGTCATTCCCGACCGGTCCCTCGGCGGTGACCGGTCGCTCGCCGACCGGCCTGCCACGCCGCCAGTGCCGGCACCGTCGATGCCCTCGCCCGAGCGGTCCGGCGGTTCCGAGCGTCCCGCCGCGTCGCGGCCCGAGCGTTCCGACCGGTCCGGTCACCAGGAGCGTTCCGCTTCGTACGGCTACGCGGAGTTCCCGGAGTCGGCGCCCTACCGTGCCTCGGCCCCGGCTCCCGAACCCCCGGCCTACCGCGCCCCGGCGCAGGAGCCGACCGCGTACCGCCCGCCCGCCGAGCCGCCCGCCTACCGTGACGAGCCGGAGTCCTACCGACCGCCGCCGCCGCCGCAGCCCATCGGGTACCGCGACCCGGAACCCGCACCGCACCGGGCACCGGCCCCTCCCGAGCCGAGGGCCGAGGAGTTCCCGCTGGTGCAGGCCCCCTCCGGTCCTGCCATCGACGATACGGAACGGGTTCGGCCTACGCCCCCGCGCCCCGTCGTCTTCGAAGACCCCGAGCCGGCGCTACTGGAAGAGCAGCTCGAACTGACGCCGCCCGCTCCGCCAGCGCAGCCCGTTCCGTCGCCGGCGCCGCGGCCGGCGGCTGCCAGCGCGCCGGTTTCGCCACCGGCCGCGGCCCAGGAATCCTTGAAGCCGGCGGCCCCCGCGCGGACCGCGGCGTCGGCTCCCGCGAACACCCGTGCCGGGTCCGCCGCGGCAGGCCAGGTGGCCGCCGTCGCGACGGATCAGACTCGTGCCGTCGCGACGGCGACGGAGCGCACTGCTCAGCCCGTGACCGAAACGCCGGAGCCCCGTGCGGCCGAGCCGACGGCGCCCGCACCAGCGGCGGCAGCACAGAGGGCGTCGGTCGAGCCGGTTTCGCCGGTCAGGGCCGCCGAACCCGCTTCTTCTGCCACGCCTGCGGCACCGGCGGCTGCGACGGCCGAGCCGTCGGCGCCCGCTGAGGCCGCTGAGGCCGCGGCGGCCGAGCCCAGGCCAGAGGTGCTCGAGCCGGCCGCTTCCCCAGCCGAGGAGGATTCGTCGGGTCGTCCGCGCCCCGGTGCGAAGAAGAACGCCAAGAGCCGCCGGTCCTCGGTCCCCTCCTGGGACGAGATCATGCTGGGCAGTACCCGCCAGCGCGACTAGACCCGCCCGCTGGACGCAACGGGATCCGTCCGGCCGGCGGACGCGAGGTGGGCGAGCAGGTGTCGGCGGCGCGGCAGGGGCCGCGCGCATTATCCGCCTCGCGGGACGGACGGCGCCTGGCGGCGAGCTAGCTGGCTTGTTTGAGGGAGAAGGCCCAGGTGAGGACCTTGGCAGCGTCCTGGGCGCCGGCGCCGGCGCCGGTGGGGGGCGAGCCAAGTACGTCGCCGATGAGGACGCGGCCGTCGCGGACCGCCTCGAAGAGGAGAGTGTGGCCCGCGGCATCCGTGAAGCCGGTCTTGATGCCGACGACGCCGGGGTACTGGCCGATCAGCTCGTTGGAGGAAGTGACCGAGTAGGCGCCGTGCCCCTTGCCCTTCTTCAGGGTGTAGTAGCGGAGCTTGACGATGCCGCGGAACTCGGGGTATTCCATCGCGACCTCGCCGAGGTGGACCAGTTCCGCGGGGGTGGAATAGGTGGAGGTCTCCGACGGGTACGGGAGCCCGTCCGGTGAGGTGAAGTGCGTGTGGGTGAGGCCGAGCCGCGTCGCCTCGGCGTTCATTTTGCCGATGAAGGCGGGCAGGCCGGGGCCGTAGGCGTTGGCCAGGGTATAGGCGGCGTCCGCGGCCGACTCGATCAGCATCATGTGCATCAGCTCGTCGACGGTGAGGACCTGGCCGGGGATCAGGCCGACGGCGTTGGCGCCGTACTTGGCCACGTAGTTCTTCACCGCCTTCGGAACGGCGATCCCGCGGTTCGGCTGATTCGCCTGCATGACGACGAGCGCGGTCATCACCTTGGTGATGGAGGCGATCGGCCGGACCTCGGTGGCGTTCCTTGCCCACAGCACCTGGCCGGTGGTGGCGTCGACGAGGATGCCGGCCTTCGCCTTGACAGCCTTCGGCGCGCCGACGACCGTGATCGACGGCCCGGCGGGAGCAGTCTTGCTCTGCTCGGCGGCGGGCACCGTCGCGTTGACGGCCCCGACCGTCGGGCTGGCCAGTGACGAGGCGGACGAGCCCGATGAACCAGCCGAAGCCGGCGAGGCGGTGCGGCTGCTGGTCACGCCCTTCGCGTAGGCGAGGCCTGGTGTCGCGGAGCAGCCGGCGGCCGTCCCCGCGATGGCAAAGGCCAGTCCCGCGATCACCAACCGTGCTGCCAGGCGGCGCATAACACTCCATCGCGTAGGGGCCGGGATCAGACTAGATGCTATGGTCCCGTATCCGTAAATATCCGGCCAATCAGCTCTATTTCTCCTGCTATGACAGTCCAGAGCATTTGGCATCATGCGGCTGCCAGTAGCCAGATGATTCCCAGATGGATACGTACGGTAACCGGTGTGCCCTGCACGGCGCAGTGGCAGCGGTCAGCCGGCGGCTCGCGCCACGACCCCGTCCAGGGCCATGCGGGCGGCACGGGTCACGGCGGGGACGTCGAGGGCGGTGACCCGCCCGTCTCGCTTGAGTATCTGGCCGTCGGCGATGACTAGTTCCACGTCCCTCGGGCTTGCCGCGGTGACGAGCAGCCGCGCCGGATCGGTGAGCACGCCCAGGTTCGGCGCGTCGGCGGAGACGACGATCAGGTCGGCGCGCTTGCCGACCGCGAGGGAGCCGGTGACCGCGCCGAGGCCCAGGCTGCGGGCCCCGTCGATGGTGGCGAGCCGCAGCACGTCGCGGGCGCGGAGCGCGAACTCGTGCCGCGCCTGACCATTGGCGCAGGCATGGACCGCCTTCATGATCGCGAACATGTCGGCGTTGCCCGACAGCATCGTGGTGTCGACGGACAGCCCGACCGTCAGCCCGGCGGCGAGCAGCTCGCCGGTGACCGGCTGGCCGTAGCCGATCTGCAGCTCGGTCCACGGCGACACGGACACCGGGGCGCGCGCCTGCGCGGCGAGGGCGATCTCCGCCGCGGAGGCGTTGTTCAGGTGCACCAGCTGGAGGTCCGGGCCGAGCAGCCCGCATTCGGCGTAGGTGCGGACCTGGCCGGCCGCCGCGGCGGGACCGCACGCGTGCACCGAGACCGGGAGGCCGAGATCGCGCGCCGCCATGATCTCTGTCTCGTACAGCCGCCGCGGCACCCGCATCGCCGGGTTGGAACCGCCGGTCCCCCGCCAGGCCACGCCCAGGTGAATGCGGCCGTCCGTGCTATAGGCGTGCCACCGGGACGCGAATTCCGCCAGGTCATCCAGGTCCATAAGCCGGTCATTGGGATGGCCTGCCCGGTAACCGTAGGAGAAACGCGCGCGCAATCCCGATTCGGCTAGCGCGCGCAGGCCGGCTTCGGCCCATTCCCTGCCCCTGACGTTATGTGCCCAGTCGTGCACGGTGGTGATACCCGCGTCGATCGCCTCGGCCGCGGCAAGGCGCGTTCCCGCATAAGTGTCATCGGGCAGGAAATGCCGGCCGAGACCGGCGCAGGCCGTGAAATAGCCGCTTCGGTCGGGGCCGTCGGCCGACGGCAGGCCGTCGGACATCCCGCGCAGCAGGGCGTTCCAGAGGTGCCAGTGGGTATCGACCAGACCCGGAGCAACTATTTTCCCCGAGGCTTCAACCGGCTGCGCGTCAGGAGCGTCTAGGTTTATGCCGATTGCCTGGATGACGCCGTCCCGAATGTGGACATCCCCGCCGGGGATGTCTCCCGCGGCATCCATTGTCAGGACGTAACCGCCGCGAATCAGCAGATTAACGCGAGACATGGATGCTGTGGATGTCATGGACGCCCAGCATTCCAGAAACGGAGCGGATGGACCATGGTGATGCGGGCGCTCTTGGCAGGCTCCGCCGCGCTGACGGCGGGGCTCATGGCGGCAAGTGCCGGGGTGACGGTGGCCTCGGCGACCACGCCGGCCGTCCGAACGGCGCGGGCGGCATCGTCGCCGTCGGTCCGCGGCGGCAGAACTTCGGCAGGCAGGGCGGAGACCACGGGACAGCCGAAGGCGGCAGCCGCCGACGCGGTCTCGGTGGGGACGACGACGGCGGCCGCCGTCATGGCCGCGACAGGAGCCGTCTCACCCGACCGGCGGGTGCGCGAGGGAATCTGCACCGTGCCTCCCGCCCGCAGGGCGCTCGCCGCCGCGCTGTCCGCCGGCATCCAGGACGCGCTGCGCGGGCGAGCCGGGCACCACGCGGTGACCGTCTACGACACGGTCACCAAGGTCTCCTGCTACATCGACAGCGGCCGTCACTTCGACTCGGCGAGCATCGTCAAGGCGATCATCCTTGGCGCCCTGCTGCGCTGGCACCAGGAGACCGGGCGGCCGCTTTCCACGGCGGAGAAGGAGAAGGCGCGGCTGATGATCACCCAGTCCGACAACGATGCCGCGACGGCGCTGTGGGACGAGGTGGGCATGAGGCGGCTGCAGCACTTCCTCGACCTGGCGAAGATGCACCAGACTCAGCTGGGCCAGGACGGGTACTGGGGGCTCACCCAGGTCACCGCGCACGACGAGATGCTGCTGCTCGAGCTGCTCGCCATGCCGAACTCGGTGCTGACCGCCTCGTCCCGCTCCTACGAACTCGGGCTGATGGCGAAGGTCATACCCGGGCAGCGCTGGGGCACCCCGGCCGGGGCACCCGCGAAGATCAGCGTGCACGTGAAAAACGGCTGGCTGCCTGACGGTACGGGCTGGCACATCAACAGCATCGGCGTGTTCACCGGCAAGGACAAGGACTACCTGATAGCCGTGCTGACCGACGACAACCCGTCGGAGCAGTACGGCATCAACACGATCGAGCGGGTGGCCCGGCTGGTGCACAAGGACCTGAACGCGGTCAGCGCTCCGGCGCTGCCGTCGGGGTCGGATCCTCGGTAGCGGCGGGCCCCAATGGCCCGAACACCTCGGACGGCACCTCCGCGGGCTGGTCCCGAACATCGCGGAACACCACCCAGCGCATCATGCAGTAGAGGTAGACGGCCTCGCAGCACGCCGCGATAATCCGGGAGAACTCGTAGTACACGCCGAGGACCGACAGCAGGTCGGTGAGGCCGAGCACGAATATCAGGTAATTGCTCGCGCTGACCGCCACGTAGACCGGAAACTGCCTGCCGACCGCTTCGTGGCTGCCGAAGTTCAGCACCCGGTTGAGCAGGTAGCTGAGCACGGAGGCGGTCCCGTAGGACAGCGTGACGGCGACCGGGATCGGCCACCGGAAGGTGCCGTGGAACAGGCCGAGCAGCCCGAGGTCGACGAAGAACGTGCAGAGGTTGATCAGCAGGTAGCCGACAAGACTCGGCGCCACCACCTCGGACAAGCCGAACGGGAGCCGCCTGGTGATCGCCGTTACGACGGCGGCGAATCGCTCCCGGTATGCCACGCTATCCATTGTGCCCGCTCCCCGGCGCTGCGCGGCCCCTCAGCGGCCGCCATTCCATTTTCTGAGCTTTTTCCCAGGTTTCTTTCGCCAGGTACGGGCCCGGCCCGGTGTAGCGTGGTTCTCAGGTTTGTGAAGGTGATCACATGAGGGGCGCGACCCGGTTACGCGTAACGGCGGCGCCCCAGGGCCTTGGTGGCCCCGCCGCGGCAAAAGCGGATTAGCCAGGCAGCCGACGGGAAGATTCGGGACAAGATCACCGAGTAATATCGCTGAAGATCAGCGATGTCTTGGGTGCGTGGAAGCAGGAGGTCCGTAGCGTCCGCATAGCGGGCGGCGATCCGCACGGGAGGAATATCGAATGGCCGTGTTGGTGGACCCGCCGCAGCGCGACAGCGCGGGCGAGGGGCCCTCCGACGACATGACTGCCCCCGTGGTGACCACCGCTAGCGCGCCCGTCACCGACGTCGGTGAGCCCAAGCTCGCGGAACCGCCGATCACCGGCGGCCGCGTCGAAGAGTTCATGGGCAGGATCATCCGGGTGCTCTCGCACAGCCGGCTTGCCCGCCCGCTGCCCGCGGTCATTCTCAGCGTTCTCGGGCTGTGCGGCGTCGCCTTCGTCGGGCTGTGCGCCACCGCCTACCGGCCGAGCGTGGCCACGCCGCCGGTGCTGCTGCCGCTGACCACGGTCGCGCGGAACCTGGGCGCGCCGCACCTGCCCGACCTGGTGGCCAACTTCATCATGTACTTCTCGGTGGCCTTGTGCGCCCTGGGCCTGGCGATGATGCTGTGGGCCAACAGCCGGGGCTGGTCACCGAACCCGCGCAAGGTCTTCTGGACGGCGGCCGGCGGGATAGCCGTGCTGGTGAACATCACCCCGGTCGGGTCGTCGGACGTGGCGAGCTACGCCGCCTACGGACGGATCGCGGCCCTCGGCTACAACCCGTACACGTTCACTCCCGCCATGCTGCCCGGCGGCAAGGACAACGTGTATACGGAGCTGGTCAGCCGGCAGTGGCAGGGCACTGCCTCGGTCTACGGTCCCGTGGCCACCTGGACGCACCTGCTCGCGGCGTGGATCGGCGGCGACAAGCCGTGGCTCACCATCTGGGTGCTGATGATGATGGTCGGCGCCGCGTTCCTCGCCACCGGCTACGTGCTGCTGCGCACCGCTGAGAACCCGGTGCGCGCGGCCCTCCTGTGGGTGGCCAACCCGCTGCTCATCGTCGAACTGGTGATGGGCGGCCACCTGGACGCGTTCCTCGCGCTGTTCGCCATCGCGGCGGTCGTGGTGGCCCGGTCCGGGGAGGCGCCCCTGCGGACGCCTGGGCAAGTCGGGACCGAGTGGGCGGCCGCCGACCCCCTGAGGTCTCATCCGGGGTGGCAGCGCGCCGTGCTCGCGGGCGCCAGGAACAGGCTGGCCCAGGACTTCATCGTTGGCCTGTTCGTCGGCCTGGCCCTCGGCATCAAAGTGAACGCCGCGTTCGTCGCGCTCGCCGTCGCGATCCCGATCATCCACGACCGGGCCTGGGCACGGCTGGCCAGGACCGGCGCGGTGGCCGCGCTGACCGCGTTCAGCCTGTACTTCTTCAGCTACGGCCTGTCGGCGCTCGAGCCGCTGCGCAAGGCCTCCACCATGGTCATCTCGCCGACGCTGTGGCGGCTCGTCCAGGTGATGGTGCAGCATTTCTTCGGCAATGGCGCCGAGGCAACCGTGACGAGCGCGTTCGGCATCATCTGGCCGCCGCTGATGCTGCTGCTCGCCTGGTACCTGTACAACAGGCTCTCCCCCGACGTGCCGACCGTCCTCGCCGCGACCTGCGCGCTAACGTTCGCGTGGATCGTGGTCGCGCCCTGGTCGCTGCCCTGGTATTCCGCCATCGCCTGGGTGGCCCTGGCACTGCTGCCCCGCAACTCGCTCACCCGCTGGCTGACGATGGCGACCCTGGCACTAGGACTGCTGCACTTCAATGGTGGCCATCTCACTAACGAGCGGATAGGCCCGACCCCGTAGGTTTTCCACGCATTTGCGGCGGCTATCTCCGAGGGCATGAGTCGCAACGACATCACACCGCCCGTCCCCGATCCCGTCGCGCCCGGCCGGGTCGCCGTCGTCACCGGGGCCGCGAGCGGCATCGGGCTTGGCCTTGCCGAACGGTTCGCCGCCGAGGGCATGCGGGTCGTGCTGGCCGACGTGGAGGAGCCCGCCTTGTCGAAGGCCGCCGAGCGGGTCGCCGCGAACGGTGCCTCCGTGCTCCCCGTGGTGACCGACGTGGCGGACCGCGCCGCCGTCGGCGCGCTGCGCGACGCGGCCCTGTCGGCGTACGGCGCGGTGCACGTGGTGTGCAACAACGCCGGTGTCGGCGGCCCGCACGGACCGCTGTGGGAGTGCCCGCCTGCCGAGTGGGACTGGGTGCTCGGGGTGAACCTGGAGGGCGTGATGAACGGCGTGAGGGCCTTCATGCCGGTGCTGCTCGAGCAGGACACCGGGCACCTGCTGAACACCTCGTCGATCTTCGGCGTGTTCGCCGGCACGCTCGGCCCGTACGGGGTGTCCAAGCACGCGGTCACCGCGCTGACCGAGACGCTGCACTTCAACCTCAGATCACTCGGCGTCAGCCATGTCGGCGTCTCCGTGCTGTGCCCGGGCGCTGTGCGGACCAACTTCGGCACCTCGGCGCGGAACCGGCCGTCGTGGGCCGGGCCGCCCGCGGTCAGGGATGAGGCCGAGCGGGCGTCGGCGGAGCGGTTCGACCAGCTCTCCCTGCTCGGCGCCTCCCCCGCGGACGTCGCCGGCCTGGTCGTGGACGGGATCAGGTCGCGCCGCTTCTACATCCTCACCTCGGACAACAGGCACGAGCCGGTGCTGCGCCGCGGCCAGGAGATCGTGTCCGGCGGCCCGCCCGAGGCGCCCGTGTCGTTCGTGTAAGCCGGTCGCCCGGACGACCCGGGCGGTTAGTGATTGCGGGGGTGCCGGGGTAACGGCGCACCCGTTCCTCGTGCTGAATTTGATTTTTACCCGGGGTTAGACTTTGCGGTCATGAGCACCGTGCCGTCGCCTGAGACCTCGTCCGTGCCGACTCCCCCGATCGCCAAGCAGGTTCCGACCGAGCGCACGCATCATGGTGACACGGTCACCGATCCGTATGCTTGGCTGACCGATCCGAAGGATCCCGAGGTCATCGCCTACCTGGAGGCGGAGAACCGGTACACGGACTCGCTGACCGGCGGGCTGGCGGGCCTGCGTTCCGACGTTTTCGACGAGATCAAGGCGCGGACGCAGGAGACCGACCTGTCTGTCCCGGTGCGCAAGGGGAACTGGTGGCGGTACTCGCGCACCGTGGAGGGGCAGCAGTACGCGATCAGCTGCCGCCGCCGGGTGCACGACGGCGAGGTCACCCCGCCGATGCCGGAGGACGGAAAGCCGCTTGACGGCGAGGAAGTGCTGCTCGACGGCAACGAACTGGCCGAGGGCAAGGCGTTCTTCTCGCTTGGCGCGTTCGCCGTCTCACCGGACGACAAGCGGCTCGCCTACTCCACCGACTTCGCCGGCGACGAGCGGTACACGCTGCGGATCAAGGACCTCGTCACCGGCGAGGTGCTCCCGGACGAGGTGCCTGACACGCACTACGGCTGCGCCTGGTCGCTTGACGGGTCCGCGCTGTTCTACACCACGGTCGACGAGGCGTGGCGGCCCTACCGGGTGTGGCGGCACGTCATCGGCACGCCGACGTCGGACGACGTGGTGGTGTTCGAGGAGAGCGACGAGAAGTTCTGGCTCGGCGTCGGCACCTCGCGCGACGACAAGTGGCTGGTGATCGGCACCGCCTCGAAGCTGACCAGCGAGGTGTGGCTACTCGACGCGGCCAACCCGGCCGGCGAGTTCTCCGTCGTCGCGCCGCGCCGGTTCGGCGTGGAGTACGAGGTCGAGGTCGCGAGCGACCGGCTGCTGATCCTGCACAACGACGGCGCGGAAAACTTCGAGCTGGCCTCGGCGCCGTTGCCGGGCGCCGGCGACACCGCGGTGTGGACGCCGGTCATCGCGCACCGGGCCGACACTCGGCTGCTTTCCGTGGACGCGTTCGAATCCTGCCTGATGCTGTACTACCGGCGCGACGGGATGACGGGCCTTTCCGTGCTCCCGCCCTCCGGGGCTGGCGAGGAGAAGCCGATCACCTTCCCCGAGCCGCTGTACACGGTCGGCCTCGGTTCCAACCCCGAGTACTCGCAGACCCGGTTCCGCATCGGCTACAACTCGATGGTCACCCCGTCGACGGTGTACGACTACGACATCGCGGACGGCTCGCTGACCCAGCTCAAGCAGCAGCCGGTACTGCCCTCCCCGGCCGGGGTCGCGTACTCCGCCGACGACTACGAGCAGTTCCGTGAGTGGGCAGCGGCACCCGACGGCACGCTGGTGCCGATCTCGATCGTCTGCAAGAAGGGGACGCCGCGTGACGGCTCCGCGCCCTGCCTGCTGTATGGGTACGGGAGCTACGAGCACTCGATCGACCCCGGTTTCTCCATCACCCGGCTTTCGCTGCTCGACCGCGGGTTCGTGTACGCGATCGCGCACATCCGCGGCGGCGGCGAGATGGGGCGGCCGTGGTACGACCACGGCAAGATGCTGGAGAAGAAGAACACCTTCACCGACTTCGTGGCCTGCGCCGCGCACGTCGTCGCGGCCGGCTGGACGTCCGCCTCCCGGCTGGTGGCGCGCGGCGGTTCCGCGGGCGGGCTGCTGATGGGCGCGGTGGTCAACCTGGCGCCGTCCGCGTTCGCCGGAATCGTCGCGCAGGTGCCGTTCGTGGACGCGCTCAACTCGATACTCGACCCGACGCTGCCGCTCACCGTGACGGAGTGGGAGGAGTGGGGCGACCCGCTGCACGACCCCGCCGTGTACGCGTACATGAAGTCCTACACGCCGTATGAGAACGTGCGCCCGGTGGCCTACCCGGCGATCTTCGCGCTCACCTCGCTCAACGACACGCGGGTGCTGTACCACGAGCCGGCCAAGTGGGTGGCGCGACTGCGTTCCGCCGCCTCCGGCGGTCCGTTCCTGCTGAAGACCGAGATGGAGGCGGGGCACGGCGGGCGAAGCGGACGGTACGACGCCTGGCAGGAGGAGGCGCTCGTGCTCGCGTGGATCATCGAGACGGCTACCGGGTCTGCCTCCTGAGGGTTCTGCCTTGTCCGCGACTTCGCTTGGCCAGGTCCCGCTGCACGGCTCATTTGCCGTGCAGCGGGACCTGGCGGCATCCTCGGACAATGTCTTCGCCGCGTACGCGGACGTTTCCCTGCGGCGGCGCTGGTTCCGGATTCCCGGCGACCCTTCCCGTGCTTTCCATTCGCTCGACTTCCGGGTCGGCGGGGGCGAGGAGTCGCGCGGCGTGTTTGCGCCGCTCGGCGATCTTGGGCCCGAGGAGCGGGTTTCCTATCGGTCGGTGTTCTGGGACGTGGTGCCCGGCTCGCGGCTGGTGTTCGGCTATGAGCTGGTGCTGAACGAAGTGCGGCGCTGGGTGTCGCTTGTCACGGTTGAGCTGTCCCCGCTTGCATCCGGGGCAGGTACCCGGCTGCGTCATTCCGAGCAGTACGTGTTCCTGGCGTATTCCGAGGATGGCGCGCAGGATGTGGCGCACCTGAAGGGCAGCACGCAGCTGCAGCTCAACGGGCTGGCCGCCGCTCTCGACGCCGTTGGGTGAGCGCGATCCTTTCAGCGTGCGGGCAGCAGCACGCTCAGGCAGGTCACGCAGCCTTCGAGTTTCTCGAACTCGGTGATGTCCGCCACGACGGGGGTGAAGCCGAGGTCTTCGATCAGCGCGGCGGTGCGCGGGGCGGACGCGGCGATCATCACCCGGTCGCCGCCAAGCGGCACGACGTGACAGCCGCTTTCCTCCTCCACCGGGCGCACCGCGGGGAACAGGTCGGCCGGCACCAGGTGCGGCATGAGCAGGAAGGTACCGTCGGGCAGGGCGGTCACCGCCGACTTCAGGTGCAGCACCCGCCCGAGCGGCACGGCGACCACCGTGCGGCCAAGCGGGGCTAGCAGGGCGCGCAGCTGGCGGATGCCCTCGGCGTTGGTCCGCCCGCCGCGCCCGACATACACCGTGGTCCCGGCCTGCAGTACGTCACCCCCGTCCAGCGTCCCCGGATCGGTGATCTCCGCCGTGCGCAAGCCCAGCGACGCAACCGTCCCGGCGGTCCCGCCGACTTCGGCCCGGCGGGCGACAGCGCCCGGCCGGGTCAACACCGCCAGGTCCTCGACCACCACCACGGTGTCCTCGACGAACACCGAGTCCGGGCAGTCCTCCGCGGCAGGCACCTGCCCGATCTCCCAGCCGGCGGCCGCCAGCGCCGCCGCATAGGCGGCATGCTGCTCCCTGGCCAGGGCGACATCGACCGCGGAGCGGGCGACATGGGTGACGATCCCCTCGGCCAGCCTGCCGCTAGGCGCCCGGACCAGCGCCGTACCGTACACCAGGTCACTCACCCCACCCGACAAGCCAGCCGACGTGACAACGGGGCCGCCCGGACAACTTCCCGAGCACCCGCAACCTCATCATCCCCCGCGGGCAGGACGCTGGCCAGCCGGTACCGCCTCATGGGTTCGCCTGGTCCAGTAGCGTGCGGAGCGCGGCGGTGTAGCGTTCGAGGCCTGCACGGCCCGGCGGCACCGCCGGCCATCTCTGCCTGCCCGCCATCTCATCACCGTGGGCCGCGATTGACCTGGTGGACCATGACCAGCCGGGTACCGTTCCCGGGGGTGCGCCAGTAGTCGCGGTGCGCGCATTCGTCGCAGATGACCGGCGGCGGCGAACAGCGCCGGAGCTGGTCCACGGTGATGCCGGGGGCGGCAAGGGCACGCCGGCCCGGTTACCCTGGCCGGCCCGGCTACGGCTGGCCGGACAGCCGGGTCGTTGCCCGCTCGGCGAGCATGGGCATCAACCGCTGGCGCCAGGTGTCGAGGCTGATCATCCCGCTGGACATGCCGCCGTGTGCGTACTGGTCCCGGTGCACCGAGGTGGCCGGGTCGCTGGCGAGGTCGGTACCGACAAGCTCGCGGAACGCCTCGTGCGGGAGATCGGTCAGCTCGCCGGCCGAGGCCGGGATGTCCCGGCCGGCCAGGTGCGCGCGCAGGTCCTGCCACAGGTAGGGGTCACCGCGCAGGCCCCACGTTCGCGGCTCGGGGTCAAACAGGGCCGATACCTTCATGGCCGGTCTTTCGTCGTGTACCAGAGTCGGCCGGCGAGCGGCTCCGCCCCGAGTACCGCGATCGCCGACAGGACTGCCGCGGAGGCGGTCACCGGGTCCTTGCCCAGTGCCAGCTCCTCGCCGAGCCGCTGCAACTCGAGGTGCACCCGCAGGCCGAGAGCATCGACGTAGGCCGGGTCCAAGATCCCCGCAGCAGCCGGGATCGCCGACACGATCGCGGCGGCGCCACGCTGGCCGCGCCCCCGCAGCGCGTTCAGCACATCCGCCTTCATCGCCGGCACGGGCGCACCGCGGCTGTCCACCGGCCACAGCAGGTCCGTGATCTCAAGCAGCCTGGCACCCATGACGCAATTCAACACCACGCGGAATAGGCTCGAAAGAGTGAGCGACGAACGGTCCGCGGCGGAACAGGCCGCGGGTTCCTCCTCCGGCGGCACCTGGGGGTCGGTGCTGACCTGCCAGGAACTGGCGGCCGTCGGCGGCGTGGGCTTCACCCCGGTCGGGCAGGTGTTCGGTGCCGCCGTCTACGCGGCCGACTATGCCGGCGGGTCCCAGTGCCCGGGTGCGGCAGCGCCTGACGACGGGATGCCGGTGCCGCCGGCCGCCCAAGGTCCCGAGGTTGGCGATCCGGACGGGTTCGGGCCGCTGGTCGAGGCCATGTATCAGGCCCGGCGGACGGCCGTTGATCGGATGGCGGCGCAATGCGACGCGCTTGGCGGTCACGGGGTGGTAGGGGTCCGGTTTTCGCGCGGGCCCTTTGTCTTCGGCGGGCTTGGGTTCACGGTGGCCGGGACCGCGGTCCGCGCCACCGGCAACGCGGTCAGGCCGCGGCGTCCCTTCATCGCCGGCGTGTCCGGGCAGGACTTCGCGCGGCTCGTGATGTCGGGCTGGATCCCGGCCGGGCTGGCGCACGGCATCGCGATCGGGGCACTGCACGACGACCGGGCGACCGTCCGGCAGGCCCGCCCGTGGTCAGGCAACGCCGAGATGGCCGGCTGGACCGCGATGGTGAACCGGGCCCGGCGGGGCGCTAGGCACCGGCTGGAAGACGACATCAGGCGGCTCGGCGCTGAGGGCGCGGTGATCGCGGGCATGCAGATGCACGCTCATGTTCGAGACTGCCCGGTAGCGGTGGGCCGGCGCGACCACATCGTGGAGGTCACGCTGATCGGTACCGCCATCGTCAGCTTCTCCCGGGCTGACCGTCCCCCTGCCGGGCCGGTGGTGACGGTCACACCGCTTGGCACGCCGCCCTATCAGCCGGTCTGGGCCCGTAACCTTTAAGAGCCGCGTGACCGGGTATCCCCGGTTTGTGACCGACAATGACGCGACCGGTGCGAAGCCGCAGGCCGAAGACCCGGGTCAGTCGCGGGAGCAGGAACCGGACAGCTCTCCGCCCGACGAAGACCCTGGGTACTTGACCACCACTGGCGAGACTGTCGGCGAGGACGGTTCTGTCGTTCCCATCATCGGCGGCCTGCCCGCCGTCGAGGGGTCTGCCTGGGACATCGGCGCCCCGGCGGCGGAGCGCGGCGCGGGCCTGGCCGAGGAACTGGACGATTCGGCAGACCACGATGACCGGGACGCGGACGGCAGCTGACCCGGTCTCGCGGGCGGCTATTCCAAGATCTCTACGGGGTCGCCGGGATGGAGTACAGCGTCGGGACCGTGGTTGTCGGGGATGAGGTTGACGCCGAACCAGACCTTGCCGTCCCAGCAGCGGTGGCGGGCCAGGGTGGTGATCGGTTCATGGCCCTTGGCGGCGGTGTCGGGGTTGATGGTGGTGAGGACACAGCGGTCACAGCCCTTGACGGACCGGAAGGTGACGGGGCCGATGCGCAGGCGGCGCCAGCCGTCCTCGGCCCACGCCTCGGCGCCGGAGACCACGACGCTGGGGCGGAAGCGGCGCATGGGGACCGGGCCCTCCTCCGCTTTCGGGCCATCGGCGATCCAGCCGTTCAGCGACACCAGGGATTCCTCGGTGGTCAGCAGCAGCGGGAACGCGTCGGCGAGTGATACCCGGTCGCCGGGGTCACTGTAATCGGGGCGGATCGGGCGCCGTGTCGGGTCGTCAAGGTAGACCAGGCGCACCGGCTCGCCGATGATGCCGGTCAGCCACGCGGCCGCCTCGTCGCCCGCCGGGCTGGCGAGCAGGTCTGCTCCCCACACGTTGGCCGGGACCAAGTCCGCGCCGGACGGGACGGGGACCACCAGGTCGGGCAGGTCAGGACTGGACAGCGTGATCTTGTCGCCGCCGTCGAGCTGGGGCGTGATCAGCAGCATGCGCGGGTGCTCGCGCGCGGTGACCGGGTTGCCCTCGGTGTCCACCACCATCCACCGGCGGTCGCCTGCCAGGCCCCACGGCTCCACCCGCGCCTCGGCGAGCCGCTCACCGCGGCATGACTTGACCGGATACCGCCAGATGTCGGTGAGTTGAAGTGACATAGACCAATATTCGCATCTCGGGCGTCCTGACGGCATCTCGGTAACCGGCCGCCCTGGCAGTCTCGTTCACCAGAATGTCGCAGGGCCGTGCGATGCTCGCGAGTATGGCGAACGCACGAGTCAACCCGCCGGTCAGCCTGAGCCAGGCGCTGGCCTCCTTCAGCGACATCTACAGCCCGCGGATCGTCGGCCGGGTCAACGACTACGACGTCCGTATCGCGCATGCCAGCGGCGAGCACGTCTGGCACGTGCACGAGCACACCGACGAATTCTTCCTCGTCATCGACGGAACCTTCGACGTGTCCCTGCGCGAGGACGGCACGGAGCGGACGGTGCACCTGAGCGCCGGCGATATCTTCGTGGTGCCGCGGGGCGTCGAGCACAAGCCGTCTTCTACCGGCGGCGCCATCCTGATGTTCGAGCCGTCCGGGACGGTGACCACCGGCGACCGGCACGAGGGCGACATCCCGGACCACGTCGACAGCACGGCGGGGCACGACCTGACGGTGGCGGCCGGCGACGCCTAGCACGCCGGCGCCCCGCCTGTCAGATTCTGAGCAGGGCGACCTCCTGCTCGCGCGCCTTGGTGTGGCGATTCTCCGGTACCGGCAGGCCGAGGTTGCCGCGCAACGTGCTGGCCTCGTACTCGGTGCGGACGATGCCGCGCTCCTGGAGGATCGGCACGACCTCCTCGCGGAAGCGGCGCCACTGGGCGGGATGGCCGACGCCGACGTTAAGTCCGTCGAGCGCGCGGGCCTCGAACCAGCGCTGGATCTGATCGGCGACCGTGGTCGGAGCGCCGGCGAACGCTGTGGGCCGTGGCGCGGAGATGAACTCCACGGTCTGGCGCAGCGTGAAGCCGTTGTCCGCGGCCAGCTTGGCGATGTGCTCGGCGTTGGTGCGGAAGCCGCGCTCGGCGTGCACGAGTGCCTGCTGCGGGAATGGCGCGTCTAGGTCGTACTGGCGGAAGTCGTGCCAGGCGAACGGGCGGCCGAGCTCCGCCAGGGCGCGGTCGAAGTCGCGGTCCCTGGTCTGCAGGTCAAGCTCGATCTCGCGGGCTTCCTTGTCGGTGTCGCCGATGTACACCGACACGCCGGGCATGATGACGATCTCCTGCGGGTCGCGGCCCTTGACGGCGGCGCGGCCCTTGAGGTCGTTGTAGAACGCCTGGCCCTGCTCGATCGTGGCGGCGTGGGTGAAGATCCCCTCGCCGATCGTGGCGCCCAGGTCCCGGCCCTGGTCGGAGTCGCCTGCCTGGAAGATGACCGGCTGGCCCTGCGGCGAGCGGGACACGTTGAGCGGTCCCGTCACCTGGAAGTGCTCGCCCTTGTGGTTGAGCTGGTGCTGCCTGGTCGGGTCGAGGAACGTCCGCGACGCGCGGTCGCGGGGGAACGCGTCCGCCTCGTAGGAGTCCCACAGGCCCTGGGCGACCTGGACGAACTCCAGGCCGCGGGCGTACCTGGTGTCGTAGTCGAAGTGCTCCGCGCGGGAGAAGTTGGCCGCCGCGCCCGCGTCGCCGCTTGTCACCACGTTCCAGCCCGACCTGCCGCCGGAGATCAGCTCAAGCGAGGCGAGCCGGCGGGCGATGTTGAACGGGTCGTTGTAGGAGGTGGTCATCGTCGCGACGAGGCCCAGGTGCTTGGTGGTGACCGCGAGGGCCGACAGCAGGGTGAGCGGCTCGAGCCTGTTGAGGTAGTGCGGCGGCGAGTCGGCGGTGATGAACTGGCTGTCGACGATGAAGATCAGGTCGAACTTCGCCTCCTCGGCGAGCCTGGCCTGCTCGATGTACCAGTTGATGTCCACGCTGGCGTCGACCGGGATGTCCTCGTCAAGCCACAGGTACGGCTGGCCGGGCCCGCCGGTGCCGTAGGTGACGGCGCCGAGCTTGAGCTGACGCTGCTTGACCGCGCTCATGCGGACACCGCCTGCGCGTTGGCGGCTGCGGCCCGCGCGTCCGCCTGCGCGGTGGCCTTCGCCGCCGCGGCCCGCTCGGCGTCGCGCTTGGCGACCTCCTCCCGGACGATGGGCAGCAGGTAACGGCCGTAGTCGATCGCGTCGTCGTACGGGTCGTAGCCGCGGATCAGCAGCGTGGTCGCGCCGATGTCCACGTAGTCGAGCAGCGCCTGGGCGACGGTCTCCGGGGTGCCGACAAGCGCGGTGGAGTTGCCGCCCGCGCCGGTGGCGGCGGCCAGCGGGGTCCACAGCGCGCGGTCGTGCAGTTCGCCCTTGGCTGCGGCGGCGAGCAGCCGCTGTGAGCCGACGTTCTCCGGCTGGTCGCCGCCGAGCGGCCACGTCTTGGTGCCCCACTGCGCGCGGAACGCCTCGATGTTCTCCTTGGTGGTCTCAAGGATGCGGTGCGCCCGCTCCCAGGCCAGTTCCTCGGTGGGACCGAGGATCGGGCGGAAGGAGACGGAGATGCCCGGCACGTCACCGCGGCCGGCCGCGTCGGCGGCCGCGTTGACCGAGTCGATCTGCTGCTTGGTCTCCGCGAGCGGCTCGCCCCACAGCGCGAACGTGTCGGCGTGCTTGCCGCCGACCCGGTAGGCCGCCTCGGACGAGCCGCCGAAGTACAGCCTGATCCGCGGCTGCTGATCGGACTTCACGTAGGAGACGAAGTCCTCGACCTGGTAGTACTTGCCGTCGTAGCTGAACCGCTCGTCGCTGGTCCAGGCCAGTTTGACGATGTCCAGGTACTCGTCGGTGCGGGCGTACCGCTCGTCCTTGGTTAGGAAGTCGCCGTCATGGCGCTGCTCGCTGTTGCTGCCGCCGGTGATGATGTGCACCGCGATCCTGCCCCCGGTGAACTGGTCCAGGGTGGCGAAGGTGCGGGCGGCGAGCGTGGGGGCGACGAAGCCCGGGCGGTGCGCGACGAGGAAGCCGAGCCGCTCGGTGTGCGCCGCGGCGTAGGCGGCCACCTGAGTGCCGTCGGGCTGCGTTGAGGCGTAGCCGATCAGCACCCGGTCAAAGCCGGCGTCCTCATGGGCGCGGGAGAACCGGCGGACGTAGTCGCGGTCGATGACCGGCCCCGCGGCGTGCCTGATTTCCGACTGGTCTTTGGTACCGATCATGCCGATGAACTCGACAGGCATGGAGCTGATTCCTTCCTTACTGCCTTGCTGCGGTGGAACTTCCTGATGGCTGGCTGCGCGCTGGCTATCTTCGTGCCGTCGCCGTGCGGGCCCTGGCGAGCGCCTGCCAGGCGCTTTGCCGGTGACAGGCCACGGTCCAGTGGCCGTCCGCGGGACCGTCGGCGGCAGGGCTGCTGGCAGCGAGGCTGCTGGCAGCGGGGCGGGCGACCACGGCGCCGGAGACCGGAGCGAGTGGTGGCTGGACGGCGCACGCGTCGACCGCGAACGGGCAGCGGGCGGCGAAGACGCACGCGCCGGGGCTGGCCGGCGGCGCGGGGTCGGCGGTGGTCCTGCGCAGCTGGTGAACCGACAGCTCACCGTCCGGGTCGCCGCCGGGTGCCTCGACCCGGGGAGCGGAGGCCATCAGCAGCGCCGTATACGGATGCCGTGGGGCGGTGAACACCTGCTCAACCGGGCCGTCCTCGACGATGCGGCCGCGGTAGAGCACGACCACCCGGTCGGCGATGCCCGCCAGGGAGGACAGGTCGTGCGAGATGATCACGATGGACAGGCCGAGGCTGTCGCGCAGCCCGGCGAGTAGCCGCAGGATGTAGTTCCTGTTGCTCGCGTCGAGCGCGCTGACCGGCTCGTCGCACAGCAGCAGCCTCGGCTTCGCCGCCAGGGCCCTGGCGATGGAGACTCGCTGCCGCTGGCCGCCGGAGATCTGGCCGGGCTGGCGGTGGCGCAGCGCGGGGACGAGTCCCACCGCGGCAAGCGCGTCCACCACGCGGGCATCGACCTCGGCGGCCGGCAGGCCGCGGATCTTCAGCCCCTCGCCGACAATGTCGCCGACGGTGAGGTCGGGGTCGAGCGAGCGCAGCGGGTCCTGGAAGATCAGCTGGATGTGACCGGAGCGGCGTTCACGGCGCCGGGCGGCGCCGCGCAGCCGGGAGATCTCCGTTCCGTCGAAGAGCACCCGGCCGCCGCGGGGCCTGGCCAGGCCGACCACGGTCCGCGCCAGCGTGGTTTTGCCTGAGCCTGTCTCGCCGACCAGGCCGACGATCTCGCCCGGCCACACGGTCAGGCTGACCTCGTCCAGCACGCGGCTCGCGCGCCAGCCGTTGCCGAGCACGACACCGACGTCGGACACCTCAAGCAACGGCCGCGCCTTGGTCGCCGCCGCGGCTGTCGTCTCAGTAAGCTCCGCGGTCATCGGCGGGCCAGTTCCGGCTCGGCGGCGGCGGATGCCGCGGTGAGGCCGGGATCGTTCACCCGGACGCAGCGCGCCTCGTGCGCCGGGCCGAGCCTGGTTAGCGCGATGTCGCCCGCTCGGCAGGCGTCGATGGCCGAGGGGCAGCGCCCGGCGAACTTGCAGCCGGCTATCTGGGCGCCCACCTGAGGCGGCTGGCCGGGGATGACCTGAAGCTCGCGCCGCTGGAAGTCGCCGACCGAGGCGACCCGCAGCAGCGCCTGGGTGTAGGGGTGCCTGGGCCGTTCGATGATCTCCGCCACCGGGCCCGCCTCGACGACCTCGCCGGCGTAGAAGACCACCACCCGGTCGCACAGCTCCCTGATCACGGCCAGGTCGTGCGAGAGGAACAGGACGGCGAGGCCGCGCTGGTCGCGCAGGTCCTTGATCAGCTCGATGATCTCCGCCTGGATGGTCACGTCGAGCGCGGTGGTGGCCTCGTCGGCGATGAGCAGCTCCGGGTCACAGGAGATCGCGATGGCGATCATGACCCGCTGCAGCATGCCACCGGACAGTTCGGCGGGGATCTGATGGAAGACCCGCGCCGCCTGATGCAGGCCGACCGCGGTGAGCAGCTCGATCGCCTTGGCGTGCGCCCGCTTGCGGGACAGCCCGCGCTTGACGCGCAGCACCTCGGTCACCTGGCTGCCGATGGTCAGGTTGGGGTTCAGGTACGAGGCGGGATCCTGGAAGACCGCGCCGATGTGCGAGCCGTGCAGCCGTTCCCAGCGCCGCGGCGGTAGCCCCGTCACGTCTTCGCCCGCGAAGGTGATCGTGCCCTGAACGACGTCGACACCCGGCGGCAGCACGCCGAGGGCGGCGCGGCAGGTCAGCGTCTTGCCGCTGCCCGACTCGCCGACCAGGCCGACGATCTCGCCCGCCTGCACGCCGAGAGAGACGCCGCGCAGCGCGGTGGCGGCACCGCTGTGCACGGTGACGTGCAGGTCCGCGATGGCGAGCACTTCGGCGGGGGGTCGCTCCCCCGGGAGAAAACTGCTAGGCGGCATCGGCGGCCTCCGCTGGTGTAAGGGTCGAGTGGGTCTTGATGACCGGGTCGGCTGCTGGCAGCAGCAGCGTGCCGGGACCGGTCCGGTCGCGGTAGGCGTCGGCGAGCGCGTTGAGCGCGCCCACCGTGATCGCGATCAGCGCCCCGGGGATGAACGGCGCCCACGGCGCCAGGTTCAGGTAGTTGAGATCGGAAGAGAGCACGCCGCCCCAGGTCGGCGCGGGCGGCTGGACGCCGATGCCGAGGAAGGTGAGGAACGAGACCGACAGCAGCGCGGCGCCGGTGACCGTCGCGGTGGTCACCGCGATGGTCGGGAACACCTTGCGCATCACGTGCACCCGGATCACGTGCGGCTTCGAGCCGCCCATCAGCTCCGCGGCCTCCACGTACTGGGCGCCCGTGAACTCCAGGGTCGCCGACCTGGTGATGCGGAAGAACGCGGGCACCAGCAGGATCCCGACCGGGAACATCGCCTGGACCAGGCCGTTGCCGAGCGCCGCGGTCACCGCGACGACGAAGAAGATGGACGGCAGCGTCAGCAGCGCGTCGGCGACCCGGTTGGCGATGAAGTCGAACACCCGGCCAAGGAAGACCGTGGCGACGCCGAGCGGGACCCCGGCCACCAGGCCGATGCCCACCGCCTCGAGGGCGGTCAGCACCGACAGCCTGGTGCCCGCCATCAGCCGGCTCAGCACGTCCCGGCCGAGGTAGTCGGTGCCGAGCCAGTGCGCCCGGCTCGGTCCCTGGAACAGGGCGCTGGAGTTGATGGTGAGCGGATTCTGCGGTGCGAGCACCGACCCGAAGATCGTCAGGAACAAGATCCCGGCGAGAATGACCAGCGCGATCCTGGCTGAGGGCATGCGCAGCAGCGAGTTTCCCGACCGTGGCCTACCGCTCACATGCCCACCCCCTCGCTGGACCGGTAGATCCACGCGAGCAGCGTGTTCACCACGAGGTTCACCACGATGACGAAAGCGGCGACCACCAGCAGCAGGCCCTGCACCACCGGGATGTCCCTGCTTTCCGCCGCGTTCAGCAGCAACTGGCCGAGCCCGGGCAGAGAGAACACGGCCTCCGCGGCCACGGCGCCCGCGAGCATCTGCGGGAAGTCATAGCTGATGGTGACCAGGGCCGGCCCGGCGGCGTTGCGCAGCGCGTGCCGCAGCAGAATCCGCCGGTACGGCAGGCCGCGCACCCGCGCGCCGGTGATGTAGTTCTGGTCGAGCACGGCGACGAGCGATGTGCGCAGCTGACGGGCGACGTCCGCGGCCAGTTGCAGTGCCAGCGCGAGCGCCGGCAGGATGATGTGCTCAAGCCACGGTCCGACGCCCTGTGCGGGTCCGACGTACCCATTGGCGGGCAGCAGGTGGACGGTCACCGCGAAGATGACCACCAGGATGATGCCGACGACGAACGCGGGCAGTGTCGAGACGGCCGAGCAGACGATGGTCAGGCCCCGGTCGAACCAGCCGCCGCGCCGGATTCCGGCGACCGTCCCTGCCGTGCCGCCGATGACGACCGCCAGGATGACGGCCGTGATCGCGATCGACAAGTCGACAGGGAGCCGCTGCGCGATCGACTGGGAGACCGGGATCTGAGTGAAGTAGGAGGTGCCAAGGTTGCCGCGGACGGCCCGGGACAGCCAGTCCCAGTACTGGACGATGAGCGGCTTGTCCAGGCCGAGCACGTGGTTCAGGTGCGCCACCGCGGCGGGGGTCGCCGAGTCCTGGCCAAGGATCGTCGCCGCGGGGTTGCTGTTCGACAGCGCGCCCAGCCAGTAGGTGATGAAGGAGCTGATCAGCACGATGGGGACGAGGATGGCGAGCCCGCCGCCGATCCTGGCGGCGACGGCACGAGCCCGGCGCCGCCGGGGCGCCATGGCCCCGGCGGCACCCGTCAGTTCAGGGCTCGTCAGTTCGATGACACTCGGGGGGTACGGGGGATCGTCCCCACGGAGGATGACTGCCACCGGTCAGCCGCCGCTCACGGTGACGCCTTCCCAGCGCTGCTGCACCAGGTCGGACGGGATGCCGCTGACCGCGGAGTTGTAGGCGAAGATGCGCGGGTTGGTGTACAGCCAGATGTGGATCGGCTCCTGGCGCACCGAGGTCTCCACCGCGCCCTGCAGCGCGGCCGCATAGTCGGGCGAGTCGAGCGGGACAGTGAGCGCCTTCGCCAGCGCGCTGCTGACCGTGGCCGGCGTGGTGGTCGCCTTGCCCGTCACGTTCATCAGGCCCTGCTGGCTGTAGAGGACGTCGAGCATCTCGACCGGAGACATCCGGCCCGCCGTGCCGTCGATCGCGAGCGGGATGGTCTTGTCGAGGTAGAGGAACTGGGTTGAGGTGTCGGCCGCGATGTCCTTGATGGCGACCTTGATGCCGACCTCGGCGAGCTGGCCCTGGATCTGCTCCGCGAGCGAGTCGGTCGAGGACGTCGAGGTGAGCGTGATGGACAGGCCGTTGGCGTAGCCCGCCTGGGCGAGCAGCTGCTTGGCCTTGGCGGGGCTGTACGGGTACTCGTTGGCCAGCTTGGCGCTGTACCCGACGAATCCTTCGGGGAACGGCTGGTAGGAGATCGCGCCGTACCCGGAGGCCTGGACCTGGAGGATCGCCTGCCGGTTGATCGCGTAGTTGATCGCCTGGACGACCTTCGGGTTGGTGAACGGCGCCGTGGTGGTCTGGATGTCGAGCTCGTTGACGACCTCGGATGGGATCACGTCGATCTTGAAGCCCGCCGCCTTGGCCGCCGCCACCTGGTTGCCCGCGATGTAGGCCACGTTCACCTGACCGGACTCGAGCGCGGAGAGGATCTGCTCGGGCTGGGTGATGGACAGCACGTTGAAGTTGGCGACGTGAATCTGGCTCGCGTTCCAGTAGCTGGGGTTGCGCACCAGGTCGGCATGCGAGTCGGGCACGTAGCTCGACAGCGTGAACGGCCCCGCGCCCTCCGGCTTGGTCGGCAGGGAGCCCACGTTCTTGAAGTAGGCCGGGTTGACGATCATCCCGTCCTTGCCGGCGAGCAAGTCGGGCACCTGGTAGTCGACCTGGCTCAGGTCGAAGGTGAAGCTCGTCGGGCTGTCAACGGTGACCTTGGCGATGACCGACAGCTCGGAAGCGACGGTCGAGTTCGCCTGGGTCTGCCCGCGCTTGATGTTCTGCTCGACGGACGTCGCGGTGAGCGGGCTCCCGTCGGAGAACTTCAGGCCGGGCCGCAGCGTGAACGTGACACTCTTGCCGTCGGCCGCGTACTTCCACGAGCTGGCGAGCCCCGGCTGGACATCGCCCTTGGCATTCAGCGTGGTGATCGAGGCGTAGACGAGGCCGAGGGCGTGCATGTCCCAGCCGGCGGACGAGGTGACCGGGTCCCAGGACGTGGGCAGCGCCCACTCCCAGTTGATGGTCCCACTCGCGCCGGCCGCGGCCGCCGAGCCGGCTCCGGTGGCGGACGAGCTAGCGGAGCTGCCGCAGGCGGCGAGGGCTGAGATCGCCACGATGGAGGCGGCAGCCGCCGCGCTCCGGTAGGTCGGGCGCGCTCTGAGGCGAGCGTGCGAGCGAGAGCGAATGACAGTCATGCGGAAGCTCCGTAATTGATGGCATGGCGGTAGCGCGGCCGGCGCGTTGCGACGGCCGTCAGGGAACACGGTTGGACGGACGGGACGAGAGCTCGCGACGGCGGGAGCCTCGCGTCAACGAACGCCTGGGGGCGACATCCGTCGACGCCTGCCGGGGCGACTCGGCCGCGCCGCCCCGGTAACGACAGCATAAATCACATAATGTCGATCGATCAAGTAGGAATTAGGACAAGCCCTGCCTCATGCCGGCCGAGCCGGTGAAGGCGCTGGTCAGGCGGGCTGGCCGGGGGACTCCGTGCGCCACAGGCTGTCCAGGTTGACCACGATCCCCTCCTGGCTGCTGCGCGCGATCACCACGACGGCCTCGCCGTCACCCGGGTTCTCCTCGCGGTGCGGCACATACGGCGGGACGAAGATGTAGTCGCCCGGCTTGGCCTCGAGCCTGATCTCCTTGTCGCCGTCGGCGAAAACGAAGGCCGGGGTGCCAGATACCACGTAGATGGCGGTCTCCGCCTCGCCGTGATGATGATCGCCCGACTTGGCGCCCGCCGCGACGTGGGTCTGTCCCATCCACAGCTTCTCCGCACCGACGGTCTTGCCCGAGATGGCCTCCCGGCGGGACATGCCCGAGGTCTGGCCGGTGTCCCCCGTCAGCTCACCCGCCTTGATCTGGAACAGCGGCCGGTGCCAGTGGTCGTCGCTCATGCGCGGTCCCCTTTGTCTTCTTTATCGATAGATCTACTAGGTTATATACCTCGCCGCCTCACGAACCATGCTGCCACGTACCCAGGACCCCCTGCGGCTGCCGGCCCGGCACCTCCGCTAATCGAGAGGAATCAATTTAGTCAGCGGCCGGCCCGGTATCCGTGTCACCGAATGCGATTGTTTGCGTCAAATCGGTTAATTGCCTGCTAAAAGCCAGCGACTGCTAAAGAATCAGCTTCCGTCCGTTCATCGGACACTGTAAAACCGGGGAACTCGGAGGTAAGAAAAAGTGAGCGGTTCCTACACCCCTTACGGCGCACCGCAGGGCGGGTACGCGCCTGGGGGGCCTCAGCGGGGATACCTGCAGGGCGGTCCTGTCGACTTCCAGAACGCCATCAGGATGCAGATCGACAACGTCCTTAACTTCAACGGCCGCGCCTCGCTGTCCGCCTACTGGTGGTACGCGCTCGGTCTGTTCATCGTCAGCGTGGTGATCTCGATCATCTCCGCCGTGATCGGCGTCCTGGCCCTGACGCTCCTGCTCGACCTCGTGAGCTTCGTCATCGGGCTCAGCGGGCTGTCCGTGGGGGTCCGGCGCCTGCACGACAGCGACAAGACCGGCTGGCTGCTGCTGCTCGGCTTCATCCCGATCCTCGGCTGGATCGCCGTGATCGTCCTGCTCGTGCTGCCTGCCACCCCGGGGCCGAACCGCTTCGGCTGACACGCGGGCGGATACGCGACGCCACGAACCCGTTCGGGATGACTGGCCGTCGAATTACCCGAGCCCGGCATCGCCTGATGCCGGGCTCGTGCGCTTTCCTGGCCGCGTGACTATTGCTCAAACAGGACGCTGACGGACTGTCCGTCGTGGGTGCGCCTGATCGCTTCGGCGAGGGCCGGGGCGACAGACAGCACGGTCAGCTTCGGATGCGAGACGGGGACGGGGACCGAGTTCGTGCAGACCACCTCGTTGACATCCTCGGCGGCGGTGAGCTTCTCGAGCGCGCCGTCGGCGAACAGCCCGTGCGTGCAGGCGATGCTGATCGAGCGCGGCTCGTGGTGACGCAGCACGGAAAGCAGTTCGAGCATGGTCGTGCCGCGCGCGATCTCATCGTCGAGGACGATCACGTCACGGTCGGCCACCTCGCCGATGATCGCGGAGATGGACACCTTCTGGTCGCTGAACCGCTCCTTCGCTCCTGCCGCGACCGGGACGCCGATGCGGCGCGCGAAAGCCGAGGCGGCCTTGGCGTAGCCCAGGTCGGGTGACAGCACCACCGCGCGGGACAGGTCGCGCTGCCTGAAGTGCGCGGCGAGTTCGCGCAGCGCGTGCAGGTGGTCGACGGGAACCGAGAAGAAGCCGTGCACCTCGGGCGAGTGCAGGGTGAGGGTGAGCACCCGGTTCACCCCCGCGGTGACGAGCAAGTCGGCGACGAGACGGCCGCCGATTGAGATGCGCGGCGCGTCCTTCTTGTCCGAACGGGCGTAGGCGTAGTGCGACATGACCGCGGTCACCCGGGCGGCCGAGGCGCCGCGGGCCGCGTCCGCCATCAGCAGCAGCTCGACCAGGTTCTCCTGCGCGGGGGGAACCAGCGGCTGTATCAGGTACACGTCGCGCTCCCGGCAGTTGGCCTGGAGCTGCACCTGAAGGCAGTCGTTGGCGAACCGGGTGGTCCGCACCGGGCTGCGCCGCACGCTAAGCTGCCGGCAGATCTCGTCGGCCAGCTCAGGATGGGCGTTTCCGCCGAAGATGACGATCTCCGCGTTCAACCCTTGCTCCCGCTCCATTCGTTCCGGATGACGTCACGTTGGCACATCAGCCGACGGGCGATCAGCGCCCTTGCCGGGCGCGATACGCTCGATGGCATGGAAACCCCCGGTTCAGCGCCCTCGCCCCAGGCCGCGCCGGACACGACCGCCCTGGACGCTCCGGTAACGCTCGACGCCCCGCGTCGGGTCTCAGGCCCAGTATGGCGGTTCCTGATCGAGCCACGCTGGCTGGGGTGGCATGCCTTCACGGTCCTCGCGATCTGGGGAATGCTGTGGCTCGGTGACTGGCAGTTGCACCGCGCCATGGCAGGCAACGGGCTGAGCTGGGCGTATACGTTTGAGTGGCCGCTGTTCGCCGGGTTCGGCATTGTCTTCTGGGCGCGGACGGTGCGCGATGAGTTCCGGCTGCGGCGGGGCGTGATGCCGGCCGCCGGCGACGCGAGCGCCGCCGCTGCCTCCGCCATCGCGCTGCCCGAGGGAATCGGCACCAGGCAGATCGAACGCCCAGGCGACGACGCGGACGACGGGGACCTCGCCAGTTACAACGCCTACCTCGCCAAGCTGCACTCCGAGGTCAAGGGCAGCGGCAAGCGGCGGAGCTTCTGGTAGGCGGCACCGGCAGGCCCGTCCGGTCACGGGCCACTGTGACATAGCACGCGTCATTGCACGCAAACAGGACATTGCACGCAAACAGGAAGGACACCGACCATGCACGCGGCCGTACTGCGCTACCGGGTGATGGCATACATAACCGGCGTGGTGCTGATGGTGCTGTGCTTCGTCGGCATCCCACTCCAGGTGGCCGGGCACCCCGCGGTCGCCAACGACGTCGGCGTTGTGCACGGCATCCTCTACATCATCTACGTGATCGTCGCTTACCTGCTGTCGCGGCTGCTCAAGCTGGCGGTGGGGCCGACCGTGCTGCTGCTACTCGCCGGCACGATCCCGGTGCTGACGTTCGTCGTTGAGCGCTGGCTCACCCACCGCTACATCGAGCCGGCGATGGCCGGGTCGGACCCGGCGCCCCAGCAGCCCGTGGGCCGGTGACCGGCTCCTCGCACTATTTCGCGGCCCAGCCGGATGCCGCGCACCGCCCAGGTCTTGTCCGGGTGGTGCTCCCCGACCTGTACCTGGAGCTCGCCACCGACTCCGGTGTGTTCTCCCCCGGGCGCCTCGACCCTGGGACCCGGTTCCTGCTGGAAAAGTCGCCACCGCCGCCCGCGTCAGGCGACATCCTCGACCTGGGCTGCGGCTACGGGCCGATCGCGTGCACGCTCGCGGCCCGCTCCCCCGGCGCGACCGTGTGGGCGGTGGACGTGAACGAGCGCGCGCTCGCGCTGTGCGCGTCAAACGCTGCTCAGGCGGGCCTCGCGAACGTGCGCTGCGTGCTCGCTTCGTCACCGGAGGTCCCCGCGGTGCTTGCCGGGATCTGGTCCAACCCGCCGGTCCGCATCGGCAAGCCTGCCCTGCACGCCATGCTCCGCGGCTGGCTGGCCCGGCTCGCGCCGCAGGCGGCCGCGACCCTGGTGATGGGCCGCAACCTCGGCGCCGACTCGCTGCACGCATGGCTGGCGAACGAGGAAGGATGGTCGGTGACGCGCCTGTCCGCGCGCAGCGGTTACCGGCTGCTGCGGGTGACCGGCCCCGATGATCGCAACGGATGAGGGAGACTCCCGATGGCCACTGACACTCCCGACGCCTCCGAGGCTTCCGGTGACCTTGAGACTTCAGGCGACACTGTGGCTGGCCGTCCCGCAGGCGGGCCGCCGCGGCAGCTGCGGATGACCGACGTGAAGCGGCTCAACAGGGTGTGGCGGCGGCAGACCGAAGGGCGGCTCGCGCTCCTGCTTGACTCGGTCAGCCAGCCGTTCAACGTGGGCTCCATCGTGCGGACCGCCGCCGCGTTCGGCGTGGAGTCGGTGTGGCTGTGCGGCATCACGCCCGACCTCGACCTGCCCGCGGTCGGCAAGACCGCCCTCGGCACCGACCGCTTCCTTTCCGCCTACCGCGAGCCGTCGCCGGCGCAGGCGGCCAAGGAGGCTGCCGCGGACGGCTTCCGGGTGGTCGCGGTGGAACTGGCCTCGGGGGCCGTGCCGCTGTTCGAGGCGCCGCTCGACGGCGACATCTGCCTGGCGATCGGCAACGAGGACCACGGCTGCTCACCAGCGCTGCTCGGCGCGGTGTCGTCGGCGGCCTACATCCCGCAGGTCGGCCGGGTCGGCTCGCTCAACGTCGCCGTCGCCGCCGCGATCGCACTCGCCGAGGTCCGGCGCCGCGAATGGAGCTCGTCCCCGTAGGCCGGCTAGCCGGGCGTGTTGGCGCTCCGCGCTTGTTGCTGTTATCCGGGCGGCTGGCGTGCGGTCTGAGCATGATTATGGAAATTCGGTTTTTCGTGGAAACTTTTCCCCCAAATGGAGGGTTTTATTTCCATCACGAACAAAGTTTCCAAAATCATTTACACTTCTTGCTGTTATCCGACTGGGCGCGGGCGATGGAGGGTGAAATGGGGTCGGCGGTTCTGTGTCGGGAGTGTGATGTTGCTCGCGATGCACGAGGGTTGGGTGGGGTGAGGCGGCCCGCGGCGAGGATGGTGGACGGTGAGGATGGGGCGATGAGCTTGTTTTCCACTGGGGGATACGCGGGCGACAAACGCCGTTTACCTATCGTGCCTGGTCAGCGGGGAATAATTAGTGACGTGGCAGCTTACTGTCCTTACCTGGACCATCCCCGGCCGGTTGCGTTCGCGCACCGGGGCGGGGCGGCACACCGCCCGGAGAATTCCTGGGCCGCCTTCGAATACGCCGCGAGCCTCGGCTACGCCTACCTGGAGACGGACGCGCGCTCCACGGCGGACGGCGCGCTGATCGCCTTTCATGACGCGGACCTGGACCGGGCGACCGACCGGACGGGAACGGTCAGGAAGCTCAGCTGGCGGGAGGTCTCCGCGGCGCGGATCGCGGGCACCGAGGAGATTCCGCTGCTCGAGGACCTGATCGGCTCGTTCGGTGAGGCGCGGTTCAACATCGACCTCAAGGATGAGGGGACCATCGCGCCGCTCGCGGGCCTGCTCAGGCGCACCGGGGCATGGGACAGGGTCTGCATCACCTCGTTCTCCGGTGCCCGGCTGCTCGCCGCGCAGCGCTCACTCGACCGGCCCGTCTGCCTCGCGGTCACGCCCGCGGCCATCGTGGCCCTGCGGTACCTGGGACTGCCCGGTGAACTGCTCGCCCGCGGCCTTGCCAGGTACGGCGCGCAGTGCGCCCAGGTGCCGCGCAAGATCGCCACGCGCGGGTTCATCAGGCGGGCGCACGAGCTCGGGCTGCAGGTGCACGTGTGGACGCTGAACACGCGGGCCGAGATCGAGGAGGCGCTCGACCTCGGGGCCGACGGCGTGATGACCGACGAGGTCGTGCTGCTCAAGGAGATCCTGATGGAGCGCGGCCAATGGCACCCGCGTGTCCCCGCGACGCCTGGCACGCCGGTGGGGTGAACACCGGTGGCGTGAATGCCGTCCGCGTCGACATAAGGGACATCGCGGACTCGGGCGGCTGCTGACACCGGTTTGCGGCCGCACGCAGCGGCAATATTTTCAGCACCCGGAACCCCGGTGCCGCCGGAAGACTTTCGAGTTACCTGCGCGAAACGGGGTTGGACTCACCGCGTGACGGGAATCTTGTCCGGGTATCCAGTGTTGCCGATAGAGATCGCCAACCGCCTGGGAGGCAGCAAGTAATGGCCGAACGCGCACTTCGCGGAACCCGGCTCGGCGCCACGAGCTACGAAAACGACCGGAACACTGACCTGGCCCCCCGCCAGGACGTCCCGTTCGATTGCCCCAACGGACACCATTTTAGCGTGCCCTTCGCCGCCGAGGCGGAACTCCCCCCACTATGGGAGTGTCGCGTTTGCGGTGCGATGTCCACGGCGAGCACGGGCGATTCGCCCTCCCCCAAGAAGGTCAAGCCCCCGCGTAGCCATTGGGACATGCTCATGGAGCGACGGACCGTCGAGGATCTCGAGGCAGTCCTCGCCGAGCGGCTCGAGGTAGTCAAGCAACGCCGCGCCATGGAGGCGCGCGCGATCGCCGACGTGGCGAACCGCCGCAGCGCCTGACCCGCGTCAGCAGCACGCAGGGCGGAAACGCGCAAGGCGGCCCGGAGTACCGGGCCGCCTTGCGGCATGCCTGCGGCTAGCGCCGGATGCTCGCGGCCGAGTGGCCGTGCAGCCGTGCGCTGATCCCCCACTTGGCGACCCTGCTGAACGCCTCGAAGATCACCGTGTTGGACATCTTCGATGCGCCGCGCTCCCGCTCCACGAACGTGATCGGCACCTCGGTGATCGTCAGGCCCGCTTGGAGAACGCGCAGCGTCATGTCGATCTGGAAGCAGTAGCCCGCGGACTCGATGCCGTTCAGGTCGATCTTGCGCAGCGTCGCGGCCCGGTACACGCGGAAGCCGCCGGTCGCGTCCTTGACCCGGACGCCAAGCATCGCCCGGTTGTAGACGTTGGCGCCGCGTGACAGGAACTCCCTGGACTTCGGCCAGTTCACCACGGTGCCGCCAGGCACGTAGCGCGACCCGATGACCGCGTCCGCCTGCTCGGCGGCGACGAGCAGCCGCGGCAGGTCCTCGGGCCGATGTGAGCCGTCGGCGTCCATCTCGACAATCAGGTCATAGCCCCGCTCAAGCGCCCAGGCGAAGCCGGCCACGTACGCCCTGCCGAGACCCGCCTTCTCCATCCGGTGCATCACCTGCACCCGCGGGTCCGCCTCGCAGAGCTTGTCCGCGAGGTCCCCGGTGCCATCGGGGCTGTTGTCGTCAACCACGAGCAGGTCAGCGCCGGGAACCGACTCGCGGATCCGGCTTGCCATGATCTCCAGGTTCTGCCGCTCGTTATACGTGGGCATCACAATCACAACGCGGCGCGCGACCGCGTCCCGTTCACCCATCGCCTGTCTTCACCTTCTTCATCCGGCCATGTCCGCTTTGTCAAGTGGAAGAGAGCCCGGGCGAGCGCCTTCGGTCCGCGAACGGCTCGTCGGCCACGAGCACGGTCGCGTTTTCTACTGAGCCGCCCAGGCCCCTTCCAGGCCCAACTCCCCCTGACAGCCGGACGCACACCGGCCCCTGCCGCCGCGCCACAGCCACCCGGAGACTGGCTGTCTCCGGCCCCCGCCGTAACGCTCATCCAATGCTACGCCAGCCGCTCTGCCCGTGAGCCGCTGAAGGACTGAGGTGAAAACATACCGTTGTTCCGCCCATTGTCAACTGGCGTCACGTAAGGCCCTTTTGCCACCAAGAAACGGTAGCGGGGCCTCGGCGGCAGTCAGGCATAGCTCTTGATTACTGAGGGAATATGTTCCATTACACCGCGTAATTTTTCGCTGATGAGATGCGGTTAAAACAGTGCAAAGGAGCAATGGGGGGAGCACTGGTGATTCACCTTTCGCGTAAGACCGCGGCGTGGGCATCGGGTGCGGTACTCGTGATCGGCGGCTGCACGGCGGGAATCGTGCTCGCGGCACAGGGCAGCGGCTCCGGCCGCGGTCACCCGGTGAGCGCGGCCTCGAGCCCGAGCGTCGCCAAGCCGGTGGCGCTGCGCCTGGTCTCGGTCAATCCCGGCGACGGCGACCGGGCCGTCGACGGCGCGCGGACCATCACAGTCACCTATAACCAGCCGTTGCCGGCCAGCGCGCCGCTGCCCGTGCTGTCCCCGGCGATCGCCGGAACCTGGCAGCGCGCGGGCAACGCCGCCATCTTCATGCCGGACACTGGCTATCCTGCGAACTCGCATGTCACCGTCACGGTGAGCGGCCTGGCCGACCCGGGCGCCGCTACGGAGAAGTCCACGTTCAAGACCGGCGCCTACAGCATGCTGCGGCTGCAGCAGATCCTGGCGGAGCTCGGCTACCTGCCGATGACCTGGACGCCTGGCGCGGGCGCAGCGGTGCCCGCGGGCAGCGGGGCGGCGCAGCTCGCCGCGGCGTACGCGCCGCCGCCGGGCACGTTCACCTGGCACCACGGCTATCCGTCGGCGCTGTACTCCTTCTGGGATCAGGGCAAGGCAAACACCCTTGACCGCGGCGCGATCACCGGCTTCGAGGCCGATCACGCGCTGCCGACCGACGGGGTGGCCGGGACGGCCGTGTGGAAGGCGCTGCTCGCGGCGGCCGCCAAGAACCAGCGCAACACCCACGGGTACAGCTACGCGCTCGCCAGCGATCATGTGCCGCAGCGCCTGACCATCTGGCACAACGGTCACGTGGTCTTCTCCTCGCCGGCCAACCTCGGCATCTCCATCGACCCGACGCCGGTGGGCACCTTCCCGGTCTACGAGAAGCTGCCGTTCCAGGTCATGCAGGGCACCAACCCGGACGGCTCGCACTACGCCGACCCGGTGTCCTGGGTGTCGTATTTCTCCGGCGGTTCCGCGGTGCACTATATCCCCCGCGGCAGCTACGGCTCCCCGCAGTCGCTCGGCTGCGTCGAACTGCCCTACAACGCCGCCAAGGAGGCCTACCCGTACCTGCCCTACGGCACGCTGGTCACCGTTACATAGCGGGCAACGGGGCACCTAGCGGGCAACGAGGCCACCTAGCGGGCGACGGGCCGGCTCAGGTCGGTGACCTGGAGCTCGCCGTCAGCGCCTGACGGCGAGCTCCACGGCTCGAACCTGGCGCGCACCGCCGGGTCGTGCCCGGCGACCAGGTGCGTGCCCGGCTGGCTGGCCAGCTGGGCGAGGGTGTCGTAGGCGCGGTACATCCCTGGCAGGTCGGCGAGTATCGCGAACGGGCGGTCCCGCTCGACCTCCTCGTAGAAGTGCAGCGCGTCCGAGGCGAGCACCACTGTGCCGGCGGATCTCGCCCTTGTCCCTGTCGACACCGTGGCGATCAGCTGGCCGGGCGTGTGCCCGCCGACCTCGATCAGGTCCACGCCGGGCGCCAGCGCGTGCTGCCCGGTGAACAGGGTGATCCTGCCCTCGGCGCGGGCCGTGGCGAGCAGGGCGATCTCCTGCGGTTCCGCGTGCGCCGCGAACTGCGCGCGGGTGGCCATGGGCGAAGTCCAGAAGGCGTACTCGGCCTCAGCCATGACGATGGCCGCGCGGGGCAATTGGCCGAGGTTGCCGATGTGATCCCAGTGCGCGTGACTGATCACCACGGTCGTGACGTCATCGGGCGCGATGCCAAGACCGGGCAGCGCGTCTGCGGGCGTCGCCCAGTGGGCCCGGCGGCGCCGGTCGCCGGTCTCCGGTGCGAACCCGGTGTCGACCAGGGTGACCGCTCCCCCTGGCTCGCGGATCACCCAGAAGAAGTAGTCGATGTCCAGCGGCGCGTCCGGCTCGCCGTACAGGTGGAAGTTGAGGTAGCTCTCCGCGCGGCTGGTGACGCGGCGCCCGTACCTGACCGCGAGTACCTCCCGTGCCCCGCTGTGCGGGCCGGGTGCGGCAGCGGCCATCACTGGCCTTCGAACGCGCTTCTGTACTGCTCCTCGCCGACTTCCTCGTGCCAGCTGGTGAGGCCGAGGGAGACCGCGGTGTGGCTGAGGAAGGAGTCGGGCGCCGCGCCATGCCAGTGCACCTCGCCGGGCGGGGCCCAGACCACGTCGCCGGCCCCGACGATCCGCCGGTCGCCGTCCCTGTTCTGCACCATGCCCCGCCCACTGGCGATGAGCAGCGTCTGCCCGGCGGCGTGCGAGTGCCAGTAGGTCCGCGCGCCCGGCTCGAATACCACGCTGTAGACCCGGACCTGGCCCCTGTCACCGTCGTCGAGCAGCGCGTCCTGCATCGCGTTCCCGGTGAACGTCGGCTTGGGCCCTACGTTGGACGGCACGCCTTCCTTGCGGCCCCGCTCGTACTCCACCTGATCCGCCCTTCACCGCGCGTTCCGGTTCCCTGCGGGTTCCCCCGCCACTGCTGTAACGCTAGACGCGGGCCGGGCGGCGCGCCATAGGGGCCGGCACCAATGTCGGCGGGGCGTAACCCAGACGAGGACCAGTGAGTCTGTCTAGGGCAGGCGGTAGACGGTGACCCGCTTGACCGGGGCGTCCTCGAGCACGGTCAGCACCGGGATGTCGTAGCTCAGCAGCGCGTTGAGCGACCCGGCGGGGACGAAGGCGCGGCCCGGGTCGGCGACTAGGACGTCGGCGCCGCCGTCCCTGGCCTCCCGCAGGAAGCGCAACGCGGTGGCGGCCAGGTCGCGCTGGTAGAACACGTCGGCGGCGAGCACGACCTGAGGTGCGTCCGTGCGGCCGTCCCGGCCCCCCAGGGCGCCCGTTTCCCGGTCAGGCAGGGCCATATCGAGGCGGCGCGGGATGATCCAGGCCGCGTCGTTGGCGGCCGCGTTGAGCGCGATCGCGGCCAGGGCGTGATCGTCGATGTCGCCGGCGGTCACCGCGGCGGCGCCCGCCTTCGCGGCCGCGATGGCGACGAGTCCCGAGCCCGAGGCGACGTCGAGCACGCGGCGGCCGGCCACCGTCTCGGGATGGTCCAGGAGGTAGCGGGCAAGCCCCTGGCCGCCCGCCCAGGGGAACGCCCAGAACGGCGGCGCGTCGCGCCGCGTGCGGTCCCACAGGCCGAACGGCTCGGCGGCGGTGAGCAGCCTGACCTCGGGGACGAAGGGCACGGGCGCCCATGCGGTGGCGGACCTGACCAGGGCCTCGGGCGCAACGGAGGTCTCGGGTCTGGCCAGCGTTTCGGCTCCGGCTAGGGCCTCGGACCTGACCGTGGCCTCCTGCTCCGGGGTCATCGCCCGAGCATACGCCGGCCGCTCCTCCGGGTCAGCCGGTGACGGTGCGTGCGTAGACCCGCACGCGTTCGGGAAAATCTTTGTTCTGGTTACCGTTCTCCTGTATTTTTTTCTGACTTGGCAGGGTATAACGCAAATACTGAGTTCAGTGGCGCAGGAGGCCGGATGGTGGAGCAGCCCTACCGATACCAGCGACGTGAGCTGGCGGAACCGGACTGGCGGCGGCTGCCCGGGTGGTCCGCGGTGACGTCGCAGGAGTGGGAGTCCGCGCAGTGGCAGCGGGCCCACTCGGTGAAGAACCTGCGCCAGTTGCGCGACGTGACGGGCGGCGGGCTGTCCGAGGCGTTTCTCGCCGACCTGGAGCGGGACCAGCGTGAGCACGCCACGATGTCCATGCTCATCCCGCCGCAGATGCTGAACACGATCGCGCCCGCCGTGGCGGCCTCGGACGCCGCGTTCAGCGACGCCTGGTACGGCGACCCGGTGCGCCGCTACATGCTCCCGGTGGCCAGCGACCGGCGGCCGGACTGGCCGTCGCACCCCTACGCCGCGCGCGACTCGCTGCACGAGGCGGAGATGTGGGCGGTCGAGGGGCTGACCCACCGCTACCCGACCAAGGTGCTCGCGGAGCTGCTGCCGACCTGCCCGCAGTACTGCGGGCATTGCACCCGGATGGACCTGGTCGGCAACCCCACGGCGTCCTGGGACAAGCACAAGTTCACCATGGCGCGCGACGACCGGCTCGAGGCGATGCTCGACTATCTGCGGCGTACGCCGACGGTGCGGGACGTGGTGGTGTCCGGCGGCGACGTGGCCAACCTGCCCTGGCCGCGGGTGGAGGCGTTCGTGTCCGCGCTGATGGACATCGAGTCGGTGCGCGACATCCGGCTGGCGTCCAAGGCGCTGATGGGGCTGCCGCAGCACTGGCTGTCGCCTGACGTCCTCGCTGGGGTCGGACGGCTGGCCGCGACGGCACGCTCGCGCGGCGTGTCGCTCGCCCTGCACACGCACGTCAACGCCGCCCAGTCGGTGACGCCGCTGGTGGCGCGGGCCGCGGGGGCGCTGCTCGAGGCGGGCATGCGCGACGTGCGCAACCAGGGCGTGCTGCTGCGCGGCGTGAACGACTCGGCGGGCGCGCTGCTCGACCTGTGCTTCGCGCTGCTCGATGAGGCGTCGATCACGCCGTACTACTTCTATATGTGCGACATGATCCCCGGCGCCGAGCACTGGCGGCTGACCGTCGCCGAGGCGCAGGCGCTGCAGTCGGCGATCATGGGCTACCTGCCGGGCTTCGCGACGCCCCGAGTGGTCTGCGACGTGCCGTACGTGGGCAAGCGCTGGGTGCACCAGGTGGCCAGGTATGACGCGGAACGCGGCGTCTCGTACTGGACCAAGTCTTACCGGACCGCGCTCGAGAGCGACGACCCGCTCGCGCTCGACCGCGAGTACCCGTACTACGACCCAATCCACCTGCTCCCCGCAGCGGGCCAGGACTGGTGGCGCGGCGAAGCGCAAGGCAGCGCGGATTTGGCGCTGCCCGCTACCGCGACGGCTAGCTAATACCGCTGTCTCCCGCCACGCAGGGCGGGAGACAGTACCTCGCCGACGGCCTCGACGAGCAGGGACATCTCGTAAGAGATGAGCTCCGTGTCGCAGTCGGGCGCGGCGAGCACGCACAGGCTGGAACCGTCGCTGATCGACTTGACGACCATCAGGCCCCACTGCATCTCCACCAGCGCCTGCGTCGGCGAGCCCGCCTCGAAGATCCGGGCCGCGCCCTGCATCAGGCTGGCGAGGCCGGAGGTGATGGCCGCGAGCTGCTCGGCGAAGAACTCGGGGATGTCGTCGGACAGGGCGAGCGGCACGCCGTCGGCGGAGACGACGGCCGCGTGCGCGGCGTCGGCGACCCGCGCCGTGAAGTCGCTGACGAGCCAGTTCAGGTCCTGGCGGTAGACGTAGCTCAACTCAGAGTCCCCTCTCCCGCGCGCGGCGGTTGGCCGCTGTGGCCGTTCTGGCCGTTATGGCCGTTCGGGCCGGTGTCCTGACCGTTGTGGCCGTTGCCCTGGCCTTCCGCCCGGCGTGCTCCGCGCTGGAACCCGGTGAGGCGGCTGCGTACCTGCTCCGCCGACCGCACCGGCAGCGTGCCGCCGTGGCCGAAGGAGGGACCCCCCGCGGGGACAGCGGCCGCGGGGATGGCCGGGCCGTCCTGGCCACGCGGCGTGCGTACCGGCAGACCGGCCGCCGCACGCGCGGCCCACTGTCCGGTGTCAGTGCTCACCCGCTCGATCACGCTGTCCGGCAGCCAGACCAGGGCCGACACGCCCTGCGGCGACGCGGCCCGCAGCCGCACCCGGACCCGGTGCCGTTCGGCGAGCCGGGCGACGGCGAACAGGCCCATGTGCCTGGAGACCGACACGTCGATCGTCGGCGGGTTGTCGAGCCGCCAGTTCATGTCCGCGAGCCGGCTCTCCGAGACGCCGATGCCCTGGTCGATGATCTCGATCAGCACACCGCCGCTGGTTAGCTCCCTGGTGGTGAGCATGACCTGGGTGTCCTTGGGCGAGAAGATGGTGGCGTTCTCGACCAGCTCGGCGAGCAGGTGCACCACGTCGGACACGGCCTGGCCGACCACCGAGATGCCAGGCGCGATGGTCAGCGCGACCCGGTTGTACTGCTCGATCTCCGAGGTGGCGGCGCGCGCCACGTCGGCGAGCGGGACCGGGTCCGACCACTTGCGCGGGTTCTCGTGCCCGGCGAGCAGCAGCAGGTTCTCCGAGTTGCGCCGCATTCGGGTGACCAGGTGGTCCATGGAGAACAGGCTGCCGAGGCGGTTGGGGTCGTCCTCGGTCTGCTCCAGGTTGTCGATCATCCGCGCCAGGCGCTCGATGAGCGACTGGGAGCGGCGCGACAGGTTGACGAACATCGCGTTGAAGCTCGACCGCAGCAGCGCCTGCTCGCCGGCCAGCCGGACCGCCTCGGAGTGCACCTGGTCGAACGCGCGGGCGACCTGGCCGATCTCGTCCCGCGTGGTCACGTTGATCGGCGCGACCTCCATGGTCGCCGCGGAGTCCGGGTTGTCCGACAGCAGCCGGACCCGCTCGGGCAGCTGGACCGAGGCGATGTTCAGCGCGCCCGCCCGCAGCCGGCGCAGCGGGCGGACCAGCGACCTGGCCACGAGCACCGCGGCGAGCATGACGAGGAGCAGCACGGCCACGGTGATGATGCCGAAGGTGAGCGCGGACTGCTGCGCGTTCGAGTGGAGCTGGCCGGCGCGGGTGACGATGTTATCCGCGATCATGCCCTCGGTGGCCTGCAGCGCCTTCATCGCGTCGCCCATGCCCGCGGTCCAGACCGCCTGGCCCTGCGGGAGGGTCATCGGCGGCATGATCCCCTGGTCGAGGTGGTACTTCTTGTTGTCCGCGGAGCCGGGGGCGGTGCCTTGTGCGATCTGCACGTCCGTGCCCACGGCACTGACGTCGTCCACCAGGTGGACGGTCGGGTCGCTCAGGTTCCCGAGGACGTTCATCTCGATGTCCTGGGCCAGGGAGATGTCTGGCTTGTTCAGCGCGTCGGTGAAGAAGGCCCGCTCGGCTGCCGTGGCCGACTGCTGGAACGCCGCCTCCTCGGTGAGCTCGCCGTTCGACGCGATCGGCAGGGCGCCGGCGGTATTGTCGTCCACCGCCCCGACGGCTGGCGGGGCGGAGAAGCTGTAGTTGAGCAGGGCACGCTGCCGCGACACCTGCTCCTTGGCGAGCGACAGGGCGTTGAGCGCGCGGACGTCGCTGGCCAGCGAGGAGTCGGCGACGCCCTGGGCGACCTGGTCCGACAGGGTGATCAGGTCGCTGATGTCGGCGCCGTAGTCGGCGATGACCGCGAGTTCGTTCGCCGGCGCAAGGGGGTTGACCAATGAGTGCAGGACGCCGATGCGCTGGGTGCTGATGTCGGCGAGGACCGCGGCGGCGTCGTTCCTGATGTTGACCGGATAGGCGCCGCCGATGCCGTTGGCCAGCGCCTTGACGGTGTTCGCCTCGGCGTTGGTCGCATCGTAGTACGGCGTCATCGTCTTGGACTGGCCCGAGATCAGCAGGCTGAGCGTCGCGTCACGCTCGTTCTGCAGGTCGTCGACCATGATCGTGAGCTGCTGCGAGAGCTGCGCGAGCTGGGACACGCGGCTGAACTGGGTGGCGCTCGACTCGGCGTCGGCCACCCGCAGCCCGCCGAGGATCAGGCCCATCAGCAGCGCCGCCACAATGACGGCGAAGAGCCTGCGGGCCACCGGCCACTCGGCCAGGTTCAGGCCGGGCCTGCTGGCCCGCGTCGGATTGGCGGCCGATTCCGTCGCCCGCTGGGCGGGCGGGAGCGCGCGTGGTCTCGTGCTCGCAGCACCATGGGTTCCCATTAGTCAGTGTCCTCGCTGGAAAAAGCGATGTTCTCGCACGTCCTGCCGCTGAAAAAACGGACGCGAAGAGACTCGCGCGTCCAACTGCCGCTAAGCGTCTTGCCACCCGGCACCGCCCGGAAGGTGCCGCAGACATTCCGCTGAGGCCACCTTAGTGCGTTTATCGGTGCACTTTCCGACAAATGACCTCTAATGTTCCGGCTGTTGCCTTGGCGTGAGGAGACAACCGCATCATTGTTAACAATTTCTGAACTATCTCTGAGATGGTTCAGATTTTCTTCACGGTCCCGCCCAGATAAAGTTCGCCGATCTCCGGGTGCTCAAGGACCTCGCGGCCCGTTCCGGCCAGCCGGACGGTGCCGTTCTCCATGACCACGCCGTGCTGGCTCAGCTTGAGCCCGGCGCGCGCGTTCTGCTCGACGAGCAGTACGGTCGCGCCGCTCGCGTTCATCTGCCGGGCCGCGTCGAACACCGACTTGAGCACCAGCGGCGACAGGCCCATGGACGGCTCGTCGAGCAGGATGAGCACCGGGTCGAGCATCAGCGCCCTGGCGAACTCCACCAGCCGCTGCTGGCCGCCGGACAGCGACCCGGCCTTCATCCCCGCCCAGCCGCGTACCTGGGGGAACAGGTCGTAGACCGCGTCGATACGCTTGCCGACCGTCGACCGGTCCTTGATCGTGTAGCCGCCGAGGTCGATGTTCTCGTGGACCGTCATGTCCTTGAACAGGCTGTGGTTCTGCGTCACCTGGACCACGCCGAGGTCCAGGATCTGCCGGGGCGTCTTGCCGTTGAGCTTCTCGCCGCGCAGCGTCACGGTGCCGAGACGCGGCCGGAGCAGGCCGCTGATCACCCGCATCACGGTCGACTTGCCCGCGCCGTTCGGCCCCACCACGCAGGTGATGGCACCCTCGGGTACGCCGAAGGTGACGCCGCGCAGCACGTCGCCGCCGCCGTAGCCGGCCACCACGCCGTCCATGGCGAGCAGCGGTTCGCCGCTCATCGGGCCTCCTCCTCGTCGTCGACGCCAAGGTCGTCCAGGTCAGTGCCGAGGTAGGCGTCGAGCACCCGCTTGTCGGTCTTGACGATGCCCGGCGGGCCGCTGACCACCGCCGCGCCCGATTCGAGCACGGTGATCACCGAGCACAGCCCCATGACGAACTCCATGTTGTGCTCGACGAGCAGGAACGTCTTGCCCTGCTCGGCGTTGAGCTGCCTGATCCGGTCGGCGATGTGGTTAATCAGCGTCGGGTTCACCCCGCCGGCCGGCTCGTCGAGCAGGATGACCGCCGGATCGGCGACCAGCACGTAGGCAAGCTCGAGCAGCTTGCGCTGGCCGTAGGACAGGGAGCCCGCAAGCACGTTCGCGTGTCCCTCGATGCCGACGAATTCGAGCAGTTCGAGCGCGTGCCTGCGGTGGTGCGTCCAGGCGTCCTTGCCGAACCAGGACAGCAGGTTCCGCGGCCGGTCCCTGGCCTGCGCCGCGATCAGCATGTTCTCGATCACGGTGAGGCGGGGGAAAATCCGGGTGAGCTGGAAGGTCCGGCCGATGCCCGCGGCGAACACCTTGTCAGGCGCGAGATTGGTGATCGCGCGGTCGCCGAACCACACCTGCCCCGCGTCCGGGGTCTCATAGCCGGTGATCACGTTGAACAGGGTGGTCTTGCCCGAGCCGTTGGGCCCGATGAGCCCGGCAACCGTGCCTTCCTCGACCGCGATCGTCGCGCCGTCGAGCGCCTGGACGCCGCCGTAGGCCTTGCTGATCCCCTCGGTGCGCAGCAGGGCGGTCACCGGGCACCTCCCGAGTTGACGGACGGGCCTGAACCGACGGACGGCCCTGAGCCGGAAGACGAACCGGACGCAGCGGGCGGCACCTGGCTGGCGGGCGGGCCGCCCGGGGCGGCCGGGACGACCGCGGGGCGGCCCCGCGTCCTGATCCGGGTGATCAGCTCGCCGCCGGTCGGCACGATACCGCGGGGCATGAACAGCACCACGATGAGGAAGACCGCGCCGAGCAGGATCTCGCTGACCGAGCCGCCGCTGAACGCGGGCTGGGTGTTCAGCCAGAGCGTGAGCGGCTCAAGGAGCAGCGCGCCGAGCACCGGCCCGGCGATGGAGCCGTAGCCGCCGAAGAACGCCATCAGCACCAGCGTGAGGTCGAAGATCGGGTCGAATCCGGTCTGCGGCTCCACCTGCTCGATGTAGTAGAACCAGACCGCGCCGATCATCGCGGTGATGGCGCCGGAGATGACGAACGCGGAAAGCTTCACCCGCATGGCGCGCACGCCGAGGCCACGCGCACGGTCCTCGTCGTCCCTGATCGCCCGCAGCTGCAGGCCGAACCGGGAGCGCCTGATCAGCCAGGCGAGGGCGATGGAGCCGGCCGCGTAGGCGAGCGCGATGTAGTAGAAGGGCGTGTTGTAGCCCGCCGCCGGCCAGCTGAGGAACGGCGAGGCAAGCCCGCTCGACCCGCCGGTGAAGGGCAGGTTGAACGCCATCAGCTGAAAGATGAAGAACACGGCGATGGTGATCACGATGAACGTGTGCCGCCGCACCCGCAGCGCGATCAGGCCGAACGGGATCGCGATGAGCGCGCCGACCGCACCGCAGAGCGGCAATGTCGTGAACACCGTCGTCCCCGTGAGGTGCCAGTCGCGGGCCGCGATGCCCATCGCGTAGGCGCCGCTGCCGAAGAACACGGCCTGGCCGAGGGAGATGTAACCGGTGTTGCCGGAGAAGATGTTCCAGGCGGTGGCCGCGGTCACGTAGATCAGCGCGAGGACGCCGTAGTTGGTGACCGCAGGATTGGTGAAGACCTTCGGGAACGCGATGAACGCCAGGAGCAGGAGGAGCAGAGCGCCCCCCTTGACCGCCGTGCCGAGCCCGGCCGCCTGGCCGTCCGCGTGTCGTGGGTGCCTGGTCACTGTGCCCGCACCGCCTTCTGGCCGAACAGGCCCGTCGGGCGGTAGAGCAGCACGATGACAAGGGCCGCGTAGTACACGGCCACCGCCCACTGCGGCTGCCAGATAGACACCACCGACTCCAGGGTGAGCATGAACAGCGACGCGCCGAGCGCGCCGCCGACACTGCCCATGCCGCCGAGGATGATGATGGACAGCAGCCGGGAAATGAGGTCATAACCGCTGTTGGGGTTGAACGCGTTGGTTATGCCGAAGGCCATGCCGCCCGCAGCGGTCACCGCGACGCCGATGCCGAAGGTCAGCGCCGCGACCCGGTTCACGTCGATGCCGACAAGCCGGGCCGCCGTCTGGTCCTGCATGGTCGCCCGGACGCTGCGGCCGAACCGTGTCCGGTACAGCAGCACGTAGACGGCGCCGATCAGGAGCACGGCGAGCAGGAAGTCCCAGACGTACACCCACTGCACGTAGTTGCCGAACAGCGAGAAGCTGCTGTTGCCGTACGAGGGCAGCAGCTGCACGTTGGTGGCGCCGTAGAGCTTGTAAAGCACGCCCTCGATGATCAGCCCCACCGCGTAGGTGACCAGCAGGGTCATCGACGTGCGCTCGGTGCCGCGCAGCCGCCTGATGAACGCCCAGTGGATCACCACGCCGATCACGAACATCGCGGGGACCGTGATGAGCAGCCCGATGTACGGGTCGATGTGCGCCTTGGTGAACAGCGAATAGCTGAGGTAAGCGCCCAGGATGACCAGGACACCCTGGGCGATGTTGATGATGTCGAGTACCCCGAAGATCAGCGTCAGGCCCACGGCCATGAGGGCGTAGACACCGCCTACGAGGATGCCATCGATGATGGCAAGAACCATTAATACTCCGTCCTGGTCGGTCATTGCCCGCCCCCGTAGGCCCGGGGGCGGGCCGTCATGTCACCTCTTAGGTCAGCTGACCCACTGCGGCTTCGTGGGGATGATCGCCACGGACGCCCCGCCGGCCGGCAGCACCTGCGCGTACTTCGTCCCGTCGTTCTGCCACTGGAAGATGAACGCCGCGGCGGCGCTGTTCTCGCCGAGCGAGTCGAACTTCACGTCACCCTGCACCGTCTTCAGCGTCACCGCGCTGTGCAGGTAGGAGATGATCTTCTGGTTGTCGGTGCCGCCGGTCGCGGTGATCGCGGCCTGGACTACCTGGCCGACCGAGTAGGCCTCCGCCACGTCCGCGTTGACGCCCGAGGCGTTGACCTTGTACAGCGCTTCGTACTCGGTGACCATCTTCTTGCTCGCCGGGTCGTTGTAGTCGGGGTACCAGCCGTTGGGCACCATCATGCCCTGGGCGTTGCCCGGCTTGACGGCGCTGGTGAAGGCCGCACCCTGGTCGGGGCCCGCCGCGGCGATGAACATCTTCGGCGTGTAGTGGTTGGCCTGGAACTGGGCCATGAACGCCGCGACGGTGGGCACGTCGGTGGAGCCGAGCACCACGAGGTCCGCCTTCTTCTTGGCCACCTGGTCGGCTACCGGCTTGTACGAGGATTGCTCCTCGGCGAAGGGTGCCACGGTGTAGACCGGCTGCACGCCGAGTGCCGTCAGCTTCTGCTCGGCGAGCTGCACCGGCGGGTCGGCGAACGGGTCGTCCGCCATCGGGTACGCGGCGGTCTTCGGCCGCTGGCTCGCCGGCAGGCTCGCGATGTAGTTGACGAACGGCATGAGCGAGTCCGCGACCGGCAGTGACACGTCGAAGACGTTGTGGTCCGCCTGGTTGGCGGGAGTGTCGAAGACCGACGGCGCGCCGCCCGCGCCCTCGACGAACGCGTACCCGTTGCGGGCCGCCACGGCCGAGGCCGGCTTGGTCAGCAGCGAGGAGAACGGGCCGAAGGTGAGGTCCACGTGATCGGAGTTGATCAGCGTCTGGTAGTTGGTGACGACCTGGTTGGGCGAGCTGGCGTCGTTGAGGATCGTCAGCTTGACCTTACGCCCGAGTATGCCGCCCGCCGCGTTGACATCCTGGGCCCACAGCTCATAGCCCTGCTTGAACGCCACACCGTCGGCGGAGAAGTCGCCAGTCAGGGACAGCGAGGCGCCGATGTTGATCGGCGTCGACGACGACGGCGAGCCGCTCGCCGAGGTGGCCGCCGACGACGAGGCTCCTGTCGTCGCGCTGCTTGAACTGGTCGTGGTGCTTGGAGTACTGCTGCTGCCGCTGGTGCAGGCGGCAAGAACGCCAACGGAAAGCGCAACGGCGCCCAGCGTGGCAGCGTTCTTGGAGAACCAGGGGAGGGGTGCGCTCACGCCCGGTTCCTCCTTCCTCATCGCTCATGCTTCTCGGAATAGAGCCCTTGGGATGGCTCCGAGTGCTCATCCTCTCGGGGTTATGCCAGCGGGGTCCGCCTGTTGTGCGAAAAATGCAACGAAATGACCCCACCGTGACCGGCGCGATGCACGGGGCGGTGCACGGCGGGCGACTACAATCGTTTGCATGTGAGATTGAACCCGATGGCTCGGGTTTGTCAATAACGAATGTCCAATTCGTTATCATGAAGATTCAGAGACATCTCAGAAGAAATCCATAGCAAACGGCAACCGCTGGGACGTGTGTGGCGAGATATCACGGCAGATTCCGCTTCCCCGGATGAATGACGCGCATATCTGGCATACATGCCGCAAGCGGCCGCAATCGGTTGCATCCGGCCGAAACCGGACACGAAGGCGGCGCTGACGCTACCCGCGTCCGCGACGGGCGGCGGTGGCGCCGCGGTGCAGCGGGACAGCGCTGCCTGCCTCCGACGCGGTCCCTGGCGGCGCGGTCGAGCCGCGGACAACGAGCTCGGGTGCGAGAAAGAGGATCTTGAGCGGGCTGTCCGGTGTTTCGATCCGCTCGATGAGCAGCGTGGCCGCCTCGGTGCCGAGCTGGTAGTGCGGGAACCGCACCGTGGACAGCGGCGGGCGGAGCCGGTCGATGAACGGCATGTCGTTGAACCCGATGATCGACACGTCCTTGGGGCAGTCAAGCCCGAGCTCGTCGAGCGCGCCGTAGCAGCCGACCGCGAGCAAGTCGTTGGCGACAACGATGGCGGTGAGGTCGCCGCGAGCGGCGAGCAGTTCCCTGCCGCAGCGCAGCCCCTCCTCCATGGAGTACCCGGCGGCGTACACGATTTGGTCATCGCCCACGGGGAGGTGGTGCGCGGCCATGCCCGCGCGGAAACCGCGCAGCCGCTCGACGCCGGTCGAGATGTCCTGCGGGCCGGCGATGTGTCCGATCCTGGTGTGCCCGAGTGCGACCATGTGGGCGACCGCCGCCCGCTCGCCCGCCTCGCTGTCCGCCGAGACCGACGAGAAGGGGTAGTCCTGCGCGGTGCGGTTCATCAGCACCACGGGCAGGTCGGACTCGGCGGCCTGAGCGATGATGGGGCTGCCGGCGATCGCGGTCGCCAGCACGAACCCGTCCACGTGCCGCGCGCGCATCTGGTCGAAGACAAGCTGTTCTTTGGCCAGGTCCGCGTCGGTGTTACCGAGCAGTGCGACGTAGCCGCGGGTGGCGAGCCTGTCCTCGAGACCGCGGACGATCGGCGGGAACAGCGGGTTGTTGAGGTCGGGAATCAGCACGCCGATGGAGTGCGAGCGGCGGGTCCGCAGGCTCCGCGCCACCGGGTTGGGCCGGTAGCCGAGCCGGTCGGCCGCCTCGCTGACCCGTCGTGCGGTGTCCTCGCTGACCAGGAGCCGCGTCTCCGGGTTGAGCGCGCGCGACGCGGTGGCCGGGTGCACGCCCGCTGCCGTGGCCACGTCCCGCAACGTGGCCGGGCGGTCATGGTGGGCCATCGCGTTCCTCGATTGTCTGGTGATCGCCGGGGGATGTGCTTCACAGTACTCACGGAGCGCATCCGCCGCTAGACAATGCCTGGTCGAAGGCTGTGCTGGCGCTTACTGCGTGCGGGTCGCCGAGATGACGATGACGTAGGAGCGGCCGCGACGCCGGCCCGCGGCGGCGAGGGTGGTCCACGACCAGGTGACGCGGAGCTTCGGCACGGTGAGGTGCGGTGCGCGGCGCCGCGCGGTACGCGCCGGCATCGGGCGGTACGCGTTCAGGTCGGCTTGCATGTCACGGCGGCGTTCTGTGGCCAGGGACAACATGAGCTGCGGGTACATGGCGGGCTCCTTCTTTGGTGCTGACCCGGGTGCACGGGTCGCTAATTAAGATGTATCGCGTTTTAGGCATGAGTTCAAGATGTATCGCGTTTGCTGGACAGGCTTTTACTTGGGCGCGTCCTCGCCCGCTTCGCCGGCGGGCGGCTCGGCCCAGTCTGCGACCGGGCTGGCGAACAGCGCCCACTCCACGGGCCGCGCACCGTCCGGGCGCCGCGCCGGGTTGGCCAGCCGGTCCTTGTACTTGTCGAGCATCAGGCGCATCTGCTCCATCAGCTCCTCGGTCTCCGCCGCTGTCAGGAACACGTGACTGCGCGTCCAGCCGGTCGCGTCCTCCCAGCCCGGCAGTGGCGCAGCGCTGCCCTGCACGCTCCTGGCCCGCTCGACCCAGCGCTCGAACATGAGCCGGCCGAGTTCGCCAGCGGCGAGCGCCGCCTGCGGGTCGGGCAGTTCCGTGGTGATCCGCACGTGCCGGCTGGCCAGCATCCACGGGCGCTCGCGGCCGCGGCCACCGCCCGCCTCCTTGACGAACCCGTACTTGGCCAGGGTCCGCAGATGGAAGGCGCAGTTCGCGGGCGACTCGCCGAGCGCCTCGCTCGCCTGCGTCGCGGTCAGCGTCTCGCGGAAGCCGAACAGCTCAAGCAGGGCCATCCGCACCGGGTGAGCCATGGCGCGCATTCCGGTGGCGTCGGTGAGGACGCTCAGCTCCTCGGCCTCGGTCTCCGCCCCGGCGCCGGCGGCGCCCTGTCCTGGAATCTGTTCGGAACTCATGTTTCGAAACACTACGCTCGAAAGGATTGTTTTGACAAGAGCTCTCGGAAGAGTTCTTTCGAGAGGCCGATTTGCCCGTCTTGAGATCGTCGCGGTGCCCCGGGCGTGCGACGATGAGGGCATGCGCATCACTGGGGTCGAGTCGACGGATCTGTTCACGGGAAGCGCCGGACACTCAGGGCGGGCACTCCAGGTCATCCGGGTCACCGTTGAGGCAACAGCGGCGGCCGAGGCCGGGTCGGCGGCGACACTGCGGGTCGTGGGGGCCGGGGCGGACACCCCGCAACCGTTCGGGATGAGCCTTGGCGAGCCGGGGGTAGGCCGCACCGGCGAGGTGAGCGTCGCCCTGACCGGATCGCCTGGCATCGAGCTGCCCGTGACGGTCATCGCGGAGAGCGAGTCGGTCGGGCGCACCGAGCAGGCGGCGACGATCACGGTCGCCGAGACCGGCTGGACGATGTGGATGGTCTCGCACTTCCACTACGACCCGGTCTGGTGGAACACCCAGGGGCAGTTCACCGAGGCACGGCTCGTGCTGCCGGACGAGGACGGGGACCTGCCTGACACGCGGACCGCGTTCGACCTGGTGCGGCTACACCTGGAGAAGGCGCGGCGGGACGCCGATTACAAGTTCGTGCTCGCTGAGCTCGACTACCTCAAGCCGCACTTCGACGCGTTCCCCAGGGACAGGGAGTTCCTCCGCTCGCTGCTGCGCGGCGGGCGCGTGGAGCTTGTCGGCGGCACCTACAACGAGCCGAACACCAACCTCACCGGCGCGGAGACCACCATCCGCAACGCGGTGTACGGCATGGGCTTCCAGCGCGGCGTGCTTGACGGGGAGCCGGCGTCCGCGTGGATGCTCGACGCGTTCGGGTTCGACCCCGGATTCCCCGGGCTGATGGCGGCCGCGGGGCTGACCTCTTCGTCGTGGGCGCGCGGGCCGTTCCATCAGTGGGGACCGGCCGAGAACAGCCGGATGCAGTTCCCCGCCGAGTTCGAGTGGCTCTCCCCCGATGGTTCCGGACTGCTCACCGCCTACATGGCCAACCACTACGGCGCCGGCTGGACGCTGCACACGGCCAAGGACCTGCCCGGCGCCCTCGCCGAGGCGTACGCGCAGTTCCGCTCGCTCGCGCCGGTCGCCGCGACGCGCAACGTCATGCTGCCCGTCGGCTCCGACCACGTGATCCCCGCCCGCTGGGTGACCGACGTTTCCCGCGCGTGGGCGCAGCGGTACGTGTGGCCGCGGTTCGTGCCCGCACTCCCCCGCGAGTTCTTCGCGGCCGTGCGTGCTCAGTCCGAGTCCGAGCCGCAGCGGTACTGGATCATGCCGCAGACGCGCGACATGAACCCCGTCTACACCGGCAAGGACGTCTCCTACGCCGACACCAAGCTCGCCGCGCGGGCCGGGGAGACCGCCGTCCTCGAGGGCGAGCGCCTCGCCACCGTCGCCTGGCTGCGCGGCGCTTCGTATCCGGCTGAGTCACTGGACAAGGCGTGGCGGCAGCTCGCGTACGGCGCGCACCACGACGCGATCACCGGCACCGAGTCCGACGAGGTGTACCTCGACCTGCTGGCCGGCTGGCGGGAGGCGTGGCAGCGCGGCGACGCGGCGCGGGGGGACGCGATCGCGTTCCTGACCGGCTCCGCCGGCCATGCGGACACCGCCGGCTCCGCCGGCCATGCGGGCACCGCCTCGTCCGGGCTCGCCGTCACGGTGGTCAACGGGCTCGCGCGCGAGCGGGACGGTATGGTCACGGCGACCGCGCGTCTCGACGCCGCGGGCACCCCGTGGCTGGCCGTCATCGACCCCCGGTCCGGCTCGCCTGTCCCGGCGCTCGCCGAGGGGGTGCGCAGGCACGCCGACGGGTCGCTCGCCGAGGTGACGCTGACGTTCTGCGCCCGCGGCGTCCCGCCGCTCGGGTACCTCCGCTACCCGCTGGCTCCCGCACCGGAGCCGTCTGGCTCGTCTGCTGGCGGCTGGGCCGACGTCGAGGGCCTTGTCATCGAGAACGACGCCTTCGCGGTGACCGGCGCCGCGGGGCACGGGGCGCTCGCCTCGGTGCTCGACAAGGCCACCGGGCGGGAGCTGCTGACCAGGCCGGGCAACGACCTGGTGCTCCAGGAGGAGTACGAGCAGCACCCGCGCTGGAACGAGGGCCCGTGGCACCTGTCGCCCAAGGGCCCGGGGCTCGCGGCGTCGGCCGTGGCGGCGACGGTGCGGGCGCAGCGCTCGCCCGCCGGCTCGCGCCTTGTCGCGGACTACGCGCTCGGCGACCTGACGGTGACGACGGAGACGCTGCTGTGGCACGGCGCGGACCGCGTCGAGTTCCGCACCCGCGTGTCGGGGTCGATCGGCAAGAACCGGCTGCTGCGGGTGCGCTTCCCCGCCAATCAGCCGGGCGGCCTGCCGGTGTACCAGACCGCGACGGCGGTGATCGGGCGGCCGTTCGGTGCGCCTGAGGCAGACGTCGCGGCGCACTGGTGGACGCTGGACAACCCCGCCAACCACTGGTTCGGCGTCGGTGCGGTCGCGCGGGCGGCGCTGCCGTCACCGGCCGGGCTGCCCGCGCCGGGCGGCGGCGTGTCCGTCGCGCTTGGGGTGGCCGAGGTCATCACGCCCGACACCGTCCCTGCCGAATCCCGGCCGGTCATCAGGGACCTGGTCGTCGGTCTCGCGCGGGCCGGCGCCACCGCGACCTGCTCCCGCCCGTCAGGCACCAGGTACGGATGGCTCGACCTCGACTCCAACCTGCCCGACTTCCGCATCGCGCTCGGCGGCCCGTCGGAGAACGCGTTCACCGCGGAGGTGCTCGCGGCCGGCGATCCCGCGGTGGCCAAGCGACTGGCTCAGCTGGTCGCCGACGGCGGCGCGGCGCGGCTGTGGATTCCCGCGTCCAAGGCACGCGCCGCGGCATTCGGGCCCGGTGCGGACCTGCGCGGGCCGCGCGACCTGCCCGTGCTCGTGGTGGCCACCGCCGATCCCGGCGCGCTGGAGGCGGCGGTCCGCGAGCTGATACGGGACCTGCTGGTGCAGCGGGTGCCCGCGGAAGTCGCCGACATCGGCGCGCTCGCGCCTGGGGACGCCGCGCTCGCGGACGGCGCGGTCGCGCTGTTCAACCGGGGCACGCCAGGAGGCGTGGTCACGCCGGACGGGACGCTGTGGATGTCGCTGTTCCGGGCCTGCGCGGGCTGGCCAAGCGGGGTGTGGATCGACGGCGAGCGGCGGACGGTGCCCGACGGGTCATCATTCGCCTGGCAGCACTGGTCGCACACGTTCGGCTATGCGCTCGCATCGACGGGTGCGCGGCTCGACTGGCGCGCTGCCGGGTTCAGCGCGGCCGCCGAGGAGTACAACCACGACCTGATCGCGACCGTGACTTCGGTTGGCGAGCCCGCGGACGCCGACGGCGAGCCGGCAGCCGCTGGCGGCCCTCACGTGGGCGGCTGGCTGGCCGTCGACGACGCGCCGAACGTGACGCTCAGCGCGCTGAAGCCGGTCGGCAACCCGCTGGCCGCCATGCTGCCCGGAGCCCCGGCGGAGGCGCCGCGCGAGGTGACCGTCCGGCTGCGGGAGACCGACGGGCGGCCCGCAATCGCCCGGCTGCGCCTGGCCGGCGGCATCGAGGCGGCCTGGTTCAGTGACCTGCTCGAGGAACGCTACGGCGACGCGGTGCCTCCCGGCGACCGCGGTTCCGCGGACGACGGACAGGACGCTGCGGTGCTCCGGGTTGTGGACGGGATCGCGTACGTGCCGCTGGGGCCGTTCGAGACCGTGACGCTGCGGGTGCGGCCGACGGCCGGGACGGGCGAGGAGGCCGGCACGGGCGCCGGCGTCAGCGCCGCAGCGGAGCTTCCCGAGCCGGCCCAGCCGGTCTACACGCGGTACTGGCTGCACGGCAAGGGGCCGGCGCCCGCGGGGAACATGCCGGTCGCCGTGCACTTCTCTCCCACGCGCGTCACGCTGCGCGGCGCGGACGCGTCCGGCCAGTCAACGCTGGCGCTGACGGTCGCGGCCGGCCCGGCTGGCGGCAGCGGAGAGGTCAAGATCATCATGCCGGATGGCATGGTGGCGGCGGTGCGGCGCTCGGCCGACCCGGACGACCCGGACGGCCTGGCTGGCGTGGCCGCCCCGGACGGCCACGGTGCGGCAAGTGCCGCCGTGCAGGACGGAGTGCTGTCCTATGACCTCGCGCCGAACGGGTTCGCCGCCTGGGACGTGACGGTGACTGCGCCGGCCAGCACCGCGGACGGGCGGTACTTCGTCACCGCGCGGATCACCGACGCGCTCGGGCAGGAGCTCGAGGACACCGCGCTCGTCACGGTCGGCGAGCCGGGCGCGCCCGACCCGTCCCAGGAGCCCGAGGAGCTGTTCTTCCGGCTGCAGGCCGACGTCTGCGCTCTGGCGGAGGAGGCCGAGATTGAGGTCCTCACACCGGCGCTGCGGCTCGCGCCAGGAGAGAGCGGCGAGCTGACTGCTCGCGTCTCCAGCCGCCTTGCCTCCGAGCTGCGCGGCGAGGCACAGCTCGTCTCCCCCATCGGCACCTGGCGGTCCACCGCGCCGTGGACCCAGGCGGTCACGGTCGAGCCGGGCGGCGCGGCGACGGTGCGCTTCGGCGTCACGGCCCCGGCGACGGCAGCCCCTGGCTGGGAGTCGTGGGTGCTTGTCAAGCTGATGTACTTCGGCCGCGTCCGCTACTCCCAGTCGGTCCCGCTCGTCGTCACCTAGCGTGCCCCCGGCGGGCGCGCTGGGGGGTAGCGCGTCCTGCCGGGGGCACGTGCCCGGGCCGCAACCGGGGGGCTGGCAAGGGCTAGTCGGGAAGGGCGCCCGCCGGCACGGTGTCGTCGGCTAGCTCGGCGGGCGAGCTTGGCACCGCGGGGCGCCGCTCGCGGAGCAGGGTCGCGATGACCAGCAGGGCGGCCAGGTCGAAGATGGCCGCGAGCAGGAACGCCGTCGACATGCCGTGCGCCAGGACGTGCTGGTGGAACGCCGCCGCGGACAGGCCCGCGACCGGGTGCGCCTGCGAGTCGCGCGTCGCGGTGCCGAAGACCGCGACGAGGACCGCGAGGCCCACCGAGCCGCCGAGCTGCTGCATGACGTTGACCATGCTTGACGCGGCGCCCGAGTCCTGCGGCGCCACCCCGGCGAGTGATGCCGTGGTCAGCGGGACGAAGACCACGCCCATGCCCGCGCCGAGCAGCACCATCGGGCCGAAGACGCCTGACCAGTAGGTGGTGTCCGGCGACACCCGCGACAGCCAGGCCATCCCGGCGACCACCGGGAGCATGCCCAGCATCATCAGCCGCCACCCGCCGACGCGCGGCATCAGCCGCGGCGCGAGCCTCGACACCGCGAACAGCAGCAAGGTCATCGGCAGGAACGCGATACCCGCCCGCAGCGCGCCGAAGCCGAGCACGTCCTGGAGGAACTGGGTGAGGAAGAAGAACATGCCGAACATGCCCGCCACGACCAGCAGCCGCGCGATGAACGAGCCGGACCGGGCGGCGCTCGCGAACAGGCGCAGCGGCGTGATCGGCTGCGGCGCCCGCCTCTCGTTGAGCACGAACGCCACAAGCAGCACGGCGGCGACGGCGAACGCGGCTATCGCGACGTGGTTGCCCCAGCCGTCCGAGGCGGCCCTGATGAAGGCGTAGACGAGAGCGGCGACGCCGGCCGTCGAGGTGACGGCGCCCGGCAGGTCGAAGCGGCCGGGCACGCGCGGCGTCTCGGTGACGAACATCGGGGTGAGCACGGCCACAGCGATGCCGATCGGCACGTTGACGAACAGCACCCAGCGCCAGGAGGCCCACTGCGTGATCAGGCCGCCAAGCACCAGGCCGAGCGAGCCGCCCGCGGTCACCACGCCCGAGTAGATCGCCAGCGCCCTGATGCGCTCCCTGCCTTCAGGGAAGCCGCTGACTACCAGCGCCAGGACGGCGGGCGAGGCGAGGGCGCCGCCGACGCCCTGGACGGCGCGGGCGGCGAGCAGCACGCCGGCGTTCGGCGCGAGACCGCCGGCCAGCGAGGCCACGGTGAAGAGCCCGATGCCGGCCAGGAACATGCGGCGGCGGCCGAGGATGTCGCCGGCCCGGCCGCCGAGCAGCAGCAGCCCGCCGAAGGTCAGCGTGTAACCGTTCATCACCCAGGACAGGCTGGTCGCGGAGAAGTGCAGCCCGGCCTGGATGTGCGGAAGCGCGATGTTAACGACGGTGGCGTCAAGGATGATCATCAGCTGCGCGCCGAGCATGATCGCTAGGGCGACGCCCGGGCGAGTGCCCGCGCGGCGCGGTGCTGGACGGGCGGAGTGGTCAGCTCCGGCATCTGCTTCCCGGTGCGCCAGGCCCGAGGTACTATGAGGAAAGATACGGAGGTTCACTCCGCTTACTATACGGAGGGTCCCTCCGTTTTGCAAGCCGGTAGGGTGCGTTACCGATGGACATGATGGATCTGGCCCGCAGCGACGCGGCCGAAGAACCCCGGATGCGGGCCGACGCGCGCCGCAGCCGCGCCAAGCTTCTCGAGGCCGCGACCGCGGCGTTCGCGGAATACGGAGCGGACGCGCCGCTCGAGGACATCGCCCGGCGGGCCGGGGTCGGCATCGGCACGCTCTACCGGCACTTCCCGACGCGGACCGACCTGCAGGCCGGCGTGTTCCGCAGCCAGGTGGACGCCGTCTGCTCGACGGCCGACGAACTGATCGGCAACGTGACGCCCGAGCAGGCGTTCGCCGGCTCGGTGCGGGCCATCGCGGGCTACCTGATCACCAAGCGCGGGCTCGCCAAGGCGCTGATCGACTCACTCGGCCGGGATTCCGAGCTCATCTCCGTGTGCTCGATGCGGATGCGCGACACCCTGGACCGGCTGCTCGGTCACGCCCAGGAGGCGGGCGTGCTGCGCACCGACGTCACCGCGCACGACGTGCTGCGCCTGGTGCACGGCATCGTGATGGCGACCGAGCAGTCGCCGCAGGACACCGACCGGCTGCTCGGCATGATGCTCGACGGGCTGCGCACGTCGGCCGCGGGCCGGTTCGCCCCGCCCCCGGATTGATTCGCCAGCGGGGCGAAGCACGCAACCGTTCGGGATGATCCCGGCTGTTGACTTGCGTCAGATCTCCGGCGGGCGGTTCTCGTAGGCGGTGGAGAGAACGACCGTGGTGCGCGTGGACACATTCGCGATGGTGCGGATCTGCTGGAGCAGGTCCTCGAGCGCGCTTGGCGAGGCGACACGGACCTTGAGTATGTAGCTCTCGTCCCCCGCGACGCTGTGGCAGGCCTCGATCGCGGTGACGCCGGCCAGGCGTTCCGGCAGGTCGTCGGGGGCGGCGGGGTCGAAGGGCTTGATCGACACGAAGGCGGTCAGCGGCAGCCCGATCACCACGGGATCACACAACGCTACGTAGCCGGTGATGACCCCGTCGGTCTCTAGCCTGCGCACCCGCTGGTGCACCGCGGACACCGAAAGGCCTGCCTGCCTGGCAAGTTCCGTAAAGCTCATACGGCCGTTGCGAGACAACAGGGACACGATTCGGCGGTCGATCTCTTCCACTACAGCAACTTAACGTGAAATGTACGCTGGTGAGACGGCATGCGGTAACGGCTTAGTCTCGGCGGCTGTCGCGCGCCGGCGCTAGGCGGAGGCGCCGAGGTACCGCAGGACGGCCAGTACCCGGCGGTTGTCGCCGGCACTCGACTCCAGGGCGAGCTTACCGAAGATGCTCGCGATGTGCTTTTCCACCGCGCCCTCCGACAGCACGAGCTTGGCGGCGATGCCGGCGTTCGACCTGCCCTCGGCCATCAGGCCGAGTACCTCGCGCTCCCGGCCGGTCAGCGACGCCAGGCCCGGGTCTGGCCTGCGCAGCAGCATGCTGACCACCTCCGGGTCGAGCGCGGTGCCGCCGTCGGCGACGCGCTCAAGGGCCGCGACGAACTCCCCCACGTTCCCCACCCGGTCCTTCAGCAGGTAGCCGACTCCCCCGGCGCCCGACTCGAGCAGGCGCGCGGTGTAGCGCGTCTCGATGTACTGCGAGAACATCAGCACGCCGACCGACGGGAACTCGCGCCTGATGGTCTCCGCGGCGCGCAGGCCCTCGTCGGTGTGCGACGGCGGCATCCTGATGTCCGCGATCACCGCGTCAGGCCGGTGCGCCCGCACCTGCTCGAGCAGGGCTTCCGCGTCGCCCACCGCCGCGCTGACCTCGTGGCCGCGGTCGGCGAGCAGCCGGGTCAGGCCCTCCCGCAGCACCACGGCGTCCTCCGCGATCACGACACGCATCAGGTTCCTCTCCCCGTCATTTGCATGGGCAGTTCCACGGTCACGCTTGTCGGCCCGCCCGGCGGGCTCGACACCGTCATCGACCCGTCGACCGTCGACACGCGCTGCGCCAGCCCGGCAAGGCCCGTGCCGCCGGACGGGTCCGCGCCGCCCCGCCCGTCGTCGCCGACACGCAGCCGCAGCACATCCGGTTTCCGCGTGTCGATGTCTACCTCGATCCTGTTCGCCGAGCTGTGCTTGATCGCGTTGGCGAGCAGCTCGGCCGCGCAGAAGTAGCCGATCGTCTCGATCGCCGGCGATGGGCGCCGGGCGGCGTCGGCGCGCACCGTGGCCGGGATCGGGCTGGACGCGGCCAGCGATTCGAGTGCGTCGGCCAGCCCGTTGTCGAGCACCGGCGGGTGGATGCCGCGGGCGATGCGGCGCAGGTCGGCAAGCGCCTCGCTCAGCCCGGCCTGCGCCGCGTCGAGCAGCTCGCGCACGGCCGCGTCGCCGGTCTTGTCCTGGGCCATCCCGACGTTCATTGCCACCGCGGCGAGCCGGACCTGGGCGCCGTCGTGCAGGTCCCGTTCCACCCGGCGCAGCGCGGCCGCCGCGTCCTCCACGGCGATCGCCCTGGTCCGTTCCAGCTCGCTGACCCGGCTCGGCCCGAGCAGCGCCCGCGCCAGCCGCCGGTCGGCGATGACGATCGCCCTGGCCAGCCACACCCCGCCGATAACGCAGGCCACGCCAATCACCACGGCGAGCAGCGTCCCCGGCAGCGTATCGATCGCCACCTGGACGTCGGGAACCGGCGTCACCGCGATCAGCGGGCCGAGCCTGGTGCCCGCCGGGTGGTTGCGGAACAGCGGCCACACCAGCGGGTAGGTCATGTCGACCAGGCCCATGCCGACCGACACGACGGCCCACCCCTGGAGGATCGCCACCGGCAGCTTCAGCTCCGCGTAGCCGACGGCCCGCCAGCCGTCGCGGTCCCGCAGCCGCCTGTCCAGCCTGCCGAGCACGCCCTCGCCCCGCTGGAACGGCGCGGGCGCGGTGATGCGGTAGCCGATCACGCGCCGCAGCAGTATCCGGTGCAGCGCGCCGAGCCGCCTGGCCATGATCAGCACGAACACGATCATGAGCAGGCCGACGACGGTGCCGAGCACCGACGCCGAGATGAGGAGCGCGGGCGCGAGCGTGAACAGGACCAGGAAGAACCCGGCCACGCCCGCGATCGCACCCGCCGCGCAGTACAGCAGTTCCCGCCAGGCCCGGCGGGTGAACGGGGCGCGAACCACCTCGCCTGCCACCCGCCGGATGCCGTCCATAACGATCTTCAATTGCCTGGGTTACGGGTCTGGCGTGTGTCGCGGTGGTGGGTTATGCCGGTGTCATGAGGTATCCCGATGGCGGCGGGCTGACTGCTGCGGATCGTGCCCGCCGGGAGCAGGTGCGGCTGGCGGCGGCGGAGATGATCGAGGCCGGGGCGAGCGATGGTGAGGTCGCGCGGCGGTTGCGGGTGAGCCGGATGTCGGCGAACCGGTGGCGGCGGGCGCTGGCGGCCGGCGGCCGGGAGGCGCTGGCCTCCAAGGGGGCCGGCGGGGCGAAGTGCAAGCTGACGGAGGCCCAGGTCGCCGAGCTGGAAGCGGTGCTGGACGCGGGGCCCGCGGCGTGCGGTTATGAGGATCAGTGCTGGACCCTGGCCCGGATCGCCGATCAGGTGTGGCGGCGGTTCAGGGTGGAGTACACGCTGGGCGGGGTGCATGTGCTGCTGCACCGGATGGGGTGGAGCGTGCAGGTCCCGGCGCGGCGGGCGGCCGAGCGGGATGAGGCCGCGGTCGCCGCGTGGAAGCAGGAGACGTGGCCGGTTATAAAAGGGCGGCTGAGCAGCAGGGCGCCTGGCTGGTCTTCGAGGACGAGTCCGGGCAGGGTTTAAGGCCGCCGAAGGGCCGCACCTGGGGGCGGCGCGGCGCGACCCCGGTCGTCAAGGTGACCGGCGGCAGCAACAAGCGGGTGTCGCTGGCCGCGGTGATCGCCGTCAAGGCCGGGCAGCGGCCGCGGCTGATCTACCGCGTCCATTCCGGCCCCCGGCGCGGTGACAAGCGCAAGGGGTTCACCGAGACGGACTACGCCCGGCTGCTGGACGCCGCCCACCAGCAGCTCGGCGGGCCGCTCGTCCTGATCTGGGACAATCTCAATACGCACGTCAGCCGGGCGATGCGCGAGCTGATCGCGGCCCGGGACTGGCTCACCGTCTACCAGCTGCCGGCCTATGCCTCCGAGCTCAACCCGGTCGAGTCGGTGTGGTCGCACCTGAAAAGATCCCTGGCCAACCTGGTCAAGCATGACCTCGCCCAGCTCACCGCCCTGGCCAAGTCCCGGCTCCGCCGCATGCAGTACCAGCCCGGCCTGATCAACGGGTTCCTCACCGGAACCAGGCTTGATCTCACGTCCCTTGCGTAACCTCCGCAATTGAAGATCGTTAGTCGTCAATTGTCCTCGTCACGCGTCCCGGCACGCCATCGCGTATCCGCCGGCCGCGAGCGCGACCGCCGCGTACAGGCAGAGCATGGCGAGCCCGGCCGCCGGCGACAGCGACGCCGCGACCGGCTTGACCGCGGTCAGCGAGTTCTCCGCGATGATCTCCGGCAGGAACTTCATCGCGGGGTTCTGCTGGCCGAACGGCAGCAGGATGAGCGGCAGCACGAACACCACCCCGACGACCGCGGCGATCGCGCCCGCCGTGTGCCTGATAAGCGCGGCCAGGCCGAGGCCGATGAGCGCGATCAGGGCCGGGTAGACGCCGGCCATCAGGATGGCGCGCAGCACTCCCGGCTGGCCGAGGGTGGCGTGCGCGAGGCCGTGCGGCACGGCCAGCTGCCGCGCGGCGAACGCCGCGAACGCCAGCACCTCGCCCGCGATCAGGGTCACCGCGGTGAGCACGGCCGCCTTGGCGGCGAGCACCAGGCCGCGGCGCGGGACCGCGGCGAAGGTGGCGCGGATCGAGCCGCTGGTGAACTCGGTGCTCAGCGCAAGCACGCCGAGAGTGCCGAGCGCGAGCTGCCCGATCGCCAGGCCGGAAAAGCCGTCCTCGGTGGGGTCAAAATCAGGTCCAGGATGAACCGGCGCCTTGAGGCCGAGCAGGATCGCGAGTCCGGTCATCCCCGCGGCGAAGGCCGCGAGCGTCCACCATGTCGACCGGACGCTGCGCAGCTTGCGCCACTCCATCCTGGCGACTCCGGTAATGCCGTACGCCCCGGTGGCACGGCCGGTCTGACGGTTCAGCGTTGCGGTGGTCACGCCGCCCTCCCCTGGTACTCGCTGACCGAATCGGTCAGCTGGAAAAATGCTTCCTCGAGCGAGCCCGCCGACGCCGACAGCTCGGCCACCGTCGTCTGCGCGAGCAGTTGTCCCCTGCCGATCACGATTAGCTCCTCCGCGGTCATCGCGACCTCGCTGATCAGGTGGCTGGAGATGAGGACCGCGCGGCCCTGCTCCGCCAGCGAGCGCAGCAGGCCGCGCATCCAGCGGATGCCCTCGGGGTCGAGCCCGTTGACCGGCTCGTCGAGTATGACGACGCCGGGGTCGCCGAGCAGCGCGGCCGCGATGCCGAGCCGCTGCGCCATGCCGAGCGAGAACTTGCCGGCCCGGCGGCTCGCGACGCTGGTCAGGCCGGTCATGGCGAGCACCTCGTCGACTCGCTGGGCCGGGATGTCGTTGGACGCGGCGAGCGAGCCGAGGTGGGCCCTGGCCGAACGTCCCGGGTGGAACGCCTTCGCCTCGAGCATCGCGCCGACCTCGCGCAGCGGCCAGCGCAGCTCGTGGTAGCTCTTGCCGTTGATGGTGGCCTGGCCGGCGTCGGGCCGGTCAAGCCCGATGATCATCCGCATCGTGGTCGACTTGCCCGCGCCGTTGGGGCCGAGGAATCCAGTTACCGTCCCCGGGCGGACGGTGAAGGACACATTCTGGACGGCTACGGTGCGTCCGTAGCTCTTGGTGAGGCCGCGCGCCACGATCGTGGCGGCCGCCCCCGTGCTATCGCCGTTCGTCACGAGATCCTCCCAGGCGTGTTCGTTCGTCTCGAACAAGACGCTACGAACTGCGAGCCTGCGGCGGAACGCGGCTAATCCCCGTCATTAGCGGGGGTTTTCCCCATAGCGACTGGCTGGGGGGACAAAGCTGTCGGAGGCGGTGAGAGACTGGAGGCATGCAGCCGGAAGAACTCTACGAACTGGACACCAACCAGACATCCGAGGTTAGTGAAGCCGGCCCCGAGGGGATGGCGCTGCTCGTGCACCTGGAGGGGTTCATGGACGCGGGTGCGGCCGGGCGCCTGCTGACCGAGCATCTGCTCGATGCCTTCGAGCACACCACGGTCGCGCGGTTCAACATCGACCGGCTTCTCGACTACCGCTCCCGGCGGCCGCTGATGACGTTCGACGACGGCAAGTGGGAGACCTACGACGCGCCCGAGCTGTCGGTCTTCCGGGTCGCCGACTCGGCGGGCAAGCCGTTCCTCCTGCTCACCGGCCCCGAGCCGGATCATGAGTGGGAGGCCTTCGTCGCCGCGACGCAGGAGATCGCCGAGCGGCTCGGCGCGGGGCCGATGATCACCTACTTCGGCGTGCCGATGGGGATACCGCACACCAGGCCGCTCGGCGTGATCACGCACGCGACCCGGCCGGGGCTCGTCAGCTCAAAGCTGCCGCTGCCCTCCAAGCTTCAGGTGCCGGCGTCCGCGTCGTCGCTGATGGAGTACCGCTTCGGCGAGGCGGGCAAGGACGCGATCGGCCTGGTCGTCCAGGTGCCGCACTACCTGTCCCAGGCCGCCTACCCGACGGCGGCGCTCACGCTGATCGACGCGCTCACCGAGGTGACCGGCCTTGACCTGCCCGCGCTCGAACTGCACGAGGCGGCCGACAGGACCAACACGCTGATCGACCGGCAGGTGGCCGAGTCGGCCGAGGTCGCCGAGCTTGTCCAGGGCCTTGAGGCGCAGTACGACGCGGCGCTCGCGCACGACGGCGAGAACCTGCTCGCCGACGGCGAGGAGATGCCGACCGCGGAGGAGCTCGCCGCTCAGTTCGAGCAGTTCCTCGCCGAGCAGGGCGGCTCGGAAGACTAGACGATCACCAGTTCCCGCGGGGCGTTGTTCATCCGCTGGTAGCCGGTCTCGGTGCACACCACGATGTCCTCGATGCGGGCGCCGTGCGGGCCCGGGTAGATGCCCGGCTCGATGGAGAACGCCATGCCGGGCTGGAGCGGGGTCGTGTTGCCCTCGACGATGTAGGGGTCCTCGTGGGACTCCAGGCCGATGCCGTGCCCGGTGCGGTGGATGAACCATTCGCCGTATCCGGCGTCGTCGATGATGCGACGCGCCGTCCGGTCGACGCTCTCCGCGGTGACGCCGGGCCTGACACCGACGGTCGCCGCCTCCTGGGCGGTGTAGAGCACGTCGAAGTACTTCGTGAAGTCGTCGGGCGGGGTACCGACCGCGTAGGTGCGGGTGCAGTCGGAGCAGTAGCCGGACGGCATCGTGCCGCCGATGTCGACCACCACCACGTCGCCGTGCTCGATCACCCGGTCGGAGACCTCATGGTGCGGCGAGGCGGCGTTCGGCCCGGAGCCGACGATCACGAAGTCCACCTGGACGTGCCCCTCGGCGAGGATCGCCTCGGCGATCTTCGCGCCGACCTGGCGTTCCGTCAGGCCGGCCCGCAGCCAGTTCGGCACTCCTGCGTGCACCCGGTCGATTGCGTCGCCCGCCTCCTTGAGCGCCGCCACCTCCGCGGCCGACTTGCGGATCCGCAGCGGCGACAGCACGGCGCTGGCCAGGTGCTGGCTCGCCGTCGGGAAGATGGCGGCGAACTGCAGCACGTGCAGGGCCCACATCCGGTCGGACAGGGCGACGTAGTGCGGGTCGCCCATCGCCTTCTTGATGATCCCGAACGGGTTCTCGGTCTCCCCCCAGGTGACCATGTCAAGCTCCAGGTCGCCGGCCGGCGATGCCTGCGCCGCCCTCAGTTCCAGCTGCGGCACGAGCAGGAAGGGGTCACCCTGCGCGGGGACCGCGAGACAGGTCAGCCGCTCCAGCTGCTTGGCGTCGTAGCCGGTGACGTAGCGCAGGTCGGGTCCCGGGCTGAGCAGCAGCACGTCGATGCCCTTGACGCGAACCGCCTCTGTGACCTGGGTCAGGCGCTCGGACGGGTACAGGGCGGGCTCAGTGGTCACGTGTCTCCCTCGTTCGACGGTCTTACTGGCGTTTGGTGGCGGTGGCGAGGAAACGGGTCAGCGAGGACCCGAGTCCGAGCTCGTCGCCGATCTCGGCGATGAGGTCCGGGTCCGGCGGGACGGCGGGAAGCGTGCCGTCGATGTCGTCGCCGAGGGGGACGTCGGTGGCCGTCGCGACCACCGCGGGCGCGACGTCCAGGTAGTCCCTTGCCGCCTCGAGCTTCTTCCTCGTGCCAGGCGGGAAGCCGCCGTGCCCCTTGTCGAGCGCGTTCTTCATGCTCTCCAGGTCACCGAAGGCCCTGATCAGGGCCGCCGCGGTCTTCTCGCCGATGCCGGGCACGCCGGGCAGGCCGTCGCTCGGGTCACCGCGCAGCACCGCGAAGTCGGCGTACCGGTCACCGGGGATGTCGTATTTTCTCGCGACTTCATCCTCGGTGACCGGTTCGAGACGGCCGAGGCCCTTGACCGTGTACAGGACGCGGACCTGGCGCTCGTCATCGACGAGCTGGAACAGGTCGCGGTCGCCCGTCACCACGTCGACGGGCTGGGTGGCGCGGACGGCGAGAGTCGCGATGACGTCGTCGGCCTCGTAGCCGTCGTGTTCCGCGATGGCCACGCCCGCGGCGATGAGGACCTGGGTGATCAGCGGGATCTGCACGGCCAGGCCGGGCGGCGTCTGCTCGCTGCCGTCGGGCTCGGCGCGGTGCGCCTTGTACCCGGGAATGGCCTGGACGCGGAACGCCGGGCGCCAGTCGGCGTCGAGGCAGGCGACAAGCCGCTGCGGCCGGTGGTCCTTGACCAGCCGGGCCATGGCGTCGAGCAGGCCGCGGATCGCGTTCACCGGCGTACCGTCCGGCGCGGTCACTGTCTCCGGCATCCCGTAGAACGCCCGGTAGTACAGCGACGCCGTGTCAAGCAGCATCAACGAGCCCACTCGGACATCCTGCCACCTTCCGCGAGGACGACCGTCCGTAACCCCCGATGTGGCGTGGATCGGCATTTCGTTGTCACGGTCCGGGCCGGTGGCCTTGATGCTGCATAATCTCTGCGTGCCGATTCAACGCTGGAGTTCTCCCGTCCTGGGACGCGTCAAGGGAGTCATCGGCGGCGGGCTGTGCGCCGCGGTGGCCATTGTGTTCTTCCAGCCCTGGTTCGGCATCACGGTCGCCGCGGTCGTCGGCGTCGCCTGCATCGCCAACCTGCTGCTCGGCGCGGGGGTGACCCTGGACACCGAGGCCGGGCTGCTCGGGCTGCGCTGGGGGCTGATCGTCCGGCGCGTCCGGCTCGCCGACGTCACCGCCGTGCTCGTCGAGGACTCGAAGCTGTCCATCGGCCGCGCCAGTGGCGGCGAGATCTCGATCTACCTGTGGGGACGCGGGAGCTTCGACCGCTGGCTCGGCATGCCGGTGGTCGCCGGCGACATCGGGCACGCGGTCGCCAGGGCGTCGAATGCCGCCCGTTCGGCCGCCGAGGAGGAAGCTCCGGACGCGGTGACCGCGTCAGGCGCGTCGGCTTCAGGCGCGGCGGCCACGGCGGGCGCGGGCCGGCGCGGGTCCTCCGCGGCGTCGCGATCCGCTTTGGCGACGATGCTGCTCGGCTGCCTCGGCCTGCTCTCGGTCGGGGCGGCGCTTCTGGTCAGGCACTCCTGGCATAACCCGGCGATGAGCGTGATCGCGGTGATCCTGGCGCTGCTGCTCGGCATCGGCGGCGTGTTCTACGTGTGCCTGTCGGCGGCGCTCTTCGCCAGTTCCGCCCGGGTCGGCCGTCGGAGCCTGGCCGACGCCGAGTACTGCAAGTCGCGATCGTTGTCCTGAGAGCCCACCCGGGGCGGCGGGTGGGCTCCCAGGCGACTAGGGGCTCCTCGGGTAGCCGCGGGTGGTTACTGGAGCAGGATCTTGCCGTTGGTGACCGTGATGGTCTTGGCGGCGAGCGCGGTCGGGGCGGGGCCGGTGACGACGGAGCCGTCGGTGATCTTGAACTTGCTGCCGTGACAGGGGCAGTTGATCGTGCCGTCCGCGACCTGGTTGCAGAGGCAGCCGACGTGGGTGCAGATGGCGCTGAACGCCTTGTACTCGCCCTTGGACGGCTGGGTGACCACGATCTTGGCCGCGGTGTAGATCTTGCCGCCGCCGACCGGAATGTCCGCGGCCATGCCGAGCAGGGTGCCGGTCATCTTGCTCTTCGCAGTGCCCTTCTTCGCGCTGCCCTTCTTCGCCCCCGTGCCCGACGGCATGGTCGCGGCGCTGCCCATGCCGCCGCCCGCGCCGCCCGACGAGGTGGCGGCCATCGACGGCGCGCTGCCCGCGCCGTTCGCGTCGTAGGGGACGAAGGCGGTACTGCACGCGGTCAGTGCTCCGGTGACGCCGAGTGCTCCGGCGCAGAGCAGCACGCAACGCCGGGTGGCGGACTGATCCCGGTCGTCCCGCTGAGACTGGTCGGTCATCGAACTCCTTCGCTCGTGGGGTGGGCCAGCTGCCCCGCATCCGCTATGTCCGTTTTACGAGACCGGGACCGGTCCCGTGGATGATCTCCAGACGCGTAATCGGCCGGTAATCGGGTCCCTCTGCCGAGGGAATGCGGCCATCAGGGACGCACGGGCCGGGGAAAGCGAACGCCCGCGGGACACAGGGGCGGTCCCGCGGGCGTTCGCGGCTAGACGAAGCTAGCCGTGGTGGTGATGGCGGTAATAGTGGCGCACCGCCGAGGGAGCCATGCCGGTCGGCGACGGGCTCGCCGAGGGCTGGGCGGTACCCGCGCCGGCCGCGCCGCCCTGGGCCGGGGCGCTGGCGGAGGCGGACGCGGAGGCCTGGCCGCCCGTGGTCGCCGGGCATCTCCTAGTGCCCCGCATGGGGTTGCCCGGACCCGCCGTGCGGGGCGCGACCCGGTTGAGGAAGCAGGCCGCGACCACCACGCCGTTGCCGTCGGCGGTCGTGGAGACGAGGTTCGGCATGCGGAACGAGCCGCAGTTGAGGTTGCCGTAGGACTGCTGCAGGCGCATCGACAGGAACATGAACAGGTTGCTCGCCGCTCCCGGGGCCGGGCTCGGGCCGTTCATGAACAGGTTGACGTCCTGCTGGAGGCGGCGGCTCTGGATCGTCTCCATGTCGTAGCAGTAGGTGGCGGGCGACTGGCCGGCGGGCAGCTGCGGCATGTCGACGAGCGAACGGTAGGTGTTCGTCTTGTCGGTGCTCGTGTTACCGTTGTCGTCCAGCGTCATCGGGTCGTTCAGCGGGACGAGGGCGGCGGGGCCGCTCCCGTTCCGTCCGGCCCAGACGGCCGCCTGGATCTCGTCGAGCGGCAGAGCGGGCGCGGGCGCGCCCGCGTCGGCCAGGTCTGGCGCCTGCCACGGTGAGCAGCCAAGCGCCGGGTCGACGAACAGGTCGAGCAGCCCGTTGTCGCTGCCGTTGAACATCGTGCTCGCGCCGCCGAGCGAAGCCCTGTTGGCGGCGTTGTCCTGCGCGGTCTGCCCGTTGCCGGTCGACAGGTACTCGGTTGTCACGTTGTCGCTCTGGTCCTGGTCGATCACGCCGAAGCTGCGGGTCGTCATGCACGCCAGGCCGTCCTTCGCCCTGCCGGGCGAGGGAACCGTCAGCTTGCCCGCCGAGATCGCGGCGTTGACCGCGGTGAAGAACGCGGGCGCGTTGCAGGCGCCGACCTGGGTGAACGAGGAGAACTGGCCGCCGAAGTCCTCGCCCGCCACGCAGCTGGCCTGCTGCAGGATCGCGTCGGCGACCGGCGCGGCGGCTGGGCCGGCGGCCGGATTCGCGGTGGCGCTCGCGGTCGGGTTGGCAGTTGCCGTCACGGTGGGCGCGGTCGCGGTGGGCGCCGCTCCGGTGGGCGTCGCGGTGCTGGTCTGCATCGCTGTCCCCGACGCGGACGCCGACGCGGCGGGAGCCGTGGACCCGGACGCCGACGCGGTAGGGGCCGCCGTGCGGTGGTGCTGGCGCCCCGTCGCGGTCGACCCGGCGCTGGTGACCGTGGCGTCAAGCGATCCTGACGAGCTGTAGGAGCCGGGCGGCAGCGGCGCGGAGCCAACGGACTGGACGGACGCCCTGGCCGCGGCGGCGCCCGCCGCCCCATCGCCCTGAGTGCCCTGATTGCCCTGATTGTTCTGACCCGACAGGGCGACGCCGGACTGGGTGGCAGTGGGCGTCCCGGTCGGGGTGGCGCCGCCCGTGTCGGTCGCGGTCGGGGTGGCGGTCGCCGTCGGCGCAGCGGTGCCGCTCGTGTCCGCGGGCGAGGCGGAATCCGTCGGCGCGCCGGACCCGGTGTCAGTCGGCGTGGCCGACCCGGAGTCGGTCGGCGTGGCCGACGTCGTGGGCGACGCGGTGCCGGTCGACGAGGCGCTCGCCGTCGCGGAGTCGGTCGGCGTTGCGGAGTCGGTCGGCGTCGCGGAGTCCGCGGGGGCGGAGGCGGTCGGGGCCGCGGTGCCCAGGTTCTCATCGGCGCCCGCGAGGGTGAGCGTGTTGCCGTTGTAACCGAACCACAGGGCGACCACGGCGCCCGCGGGCAGCGTCGGCACCATCGGGGCCACCGCGGGCTGCGTGCCCGCGTTGACGACCAGCGGGTTGTAGACGGAGATCTGCCCGGTGGCCGGGTCGAGCACGGCGCCCTGGACGAATGCCGTCTGCGCGCTGTTCGTCTCGTCGCACGGGCCGTCGGCCGGGTTGGTGGCGGTGAGCTGGTACGGCGTCGCGAGACCCTGCGCGGTCAGCGGGTTCGCCGGCACGATGATGGTGCAGTTCGGGTTGTCCGTCGCGTCGGCGGCCGGCGCCGCGGTGAGCATCCGGCTGACGCCGACGCCCGCGGCCACCAGGGCGGCGCAGGCGACGATCGCCACCACGGAAAGCACGGACGTCGGGTAGTTGCGCAGCCACCGGGCGGCACCGCGCCGGCCTGGCCGAACCCGCCTGCCGGACCCGCGCCTGCCTGACCGGTGGCGGCGGTCGAACGCGACCGTCTGCCGCTCGCCGGCGAACTGGTCGCCGTAACCGCGCCCATCGCCGTAGCCGAGCTCGCCGCCATAGGCGGGCCCGGTCTCGCCGTAGCCGAGTCCGTAGCCAAACTGGTCACCGTACCCGCCGGCCTGCTGGTGGCCCGCCCGGCGGTCGTTGCCGTGAACACCTCGATACCCGGCATCCTGACGGCCACCACCGAGCAGGCTGGTGCGGTCGTAACCGCCGTCCTGCCTGCCGTCACTCCCGTGGCGGCGTCCGCCGCCTCGGCTACCTCGGCCCGAGGTCACTCCCATAATCACGGTCCTTTCGAACGGCTCCGTTCATTGCCGCGACGCCCAGAAGGGAACGTTAGCGATTCGTGACATTTGGCGTGGCGTTTCACTGATAAGTGGTTCTTACGGGGTTATTACGGGCCATCCGAGGTGACCCTGGTGCGCGCGCGCCGGCCTTGACCGCTGCTGGGCTGGGTAAATTTGATCTGGTGATGCACCAGCGGCGGGTCAAGTGAACGGAACGCCGACGATGTCGGGACACCAGCATGACGGGCACGCCCATGCGGCGTCGCCCGACGCGGACTGGCGATGGCTGGCCGCGGCGGCGGCGCTCATCGTGGCGTTCATGGCGGGCGAGGTCGTCGCCGGCCTGGTCGCGCACTCCCTGGCGCTGCTGTCCGACGCGGCGCACATGCTCACCGACGCGGCCGCGATCGGCCTTGCCCTCGCGACCATCCGGATGGCGGCTCGGCCGGCGCGCGGTGACTACACGTACGGGTGGCGCCGGCTGGAGATCCTGTCCGCGCAGGCGAACGGCATCACCCTGGTCCTGCTCGCGCTCTGGCTCGGCTACGAGGCCGTCCGCCGGCTGATCACGCCGCACCAGGTCGACGGCGGGCTGATGCTCGGCGTCGCCATCGCGGGCGTCTGCGTCAACCTGGCGGCGAGCCTGATGCTCGCCAGGGCCAACAGCGCGAGCGGGCGGCGCAGCCTGAACATGGCGGGCGCGGTCGCGCACGTGCTCACCGACCTGTACGCGTTCGCGGCCACCGCGGTCGCCGCCATCGTGGTGCTGGCCAGCGGGTTCGACCGCGCCGACCCGATCGCCACGCTCGTCGTGGTGGCCCTCATGCTGTACGCGGGCATCGGGCTGATCCGCGCGTCCGGGCGGATCTTCCTCGAGGCGGCGCCTGCCGGGCTCGACCCGGCCGCGCTCGGCGCGGCGATGGCGGCCCGCCCGAACGTCGCCGAGGTGCACGACCTGCACATCTGGGAGATCACCACCGGGATGCCCGCCGCGTCGGCGCACGTGCTCGTGCAGCCGCGCGAGGACTGCCACGCGGTCCGCGCCGACCTCGAGGCGCTGTTCGCCAGAGAGTACGACATCACGCACCTGACACTGCAGGTGGACCACCTGACGGAAGGCCACCCCGACGACCGGCACCCGGAGCCACCGCCGGAGAGCGACACGGCGCATGCGGCCACGCACTCGCACTGCGAGGACGCGCACGGCCCGGCGTACCGCCCGGCCGACGATCGCTGAGCCAGGGATCAGAGGCTGCGGAACTCCGGCGACCGGCGCAGCGCGTCCGCGACGACACGGGCCGTCCCGTGACTGGCGATCGGCACGCCCACGGCGCGGACACGGAACACCGTGGCGCCTGGCACGCTGGTGATCCGCACGACAGCGGCGCTGAGCGCCGAGCGGCGGGCGAAAACCCCGTCGGCGTCGGCGCCGACCTCAAAACCCGTGAGCCGCCTGCTGAGCACCGCGGCGACTTCTGCCTGTGTCACGCCCTTGCGCGGCACCCGAACCTTAGCCACGAACGCACGCTACCGCAGTCCCCCGGCGGTTCGCGGCGCGGGTGGTCACACGGCGAGCCACACCGCCGTGTCCGACGGCAGCGAGCCGCCGGGCAGCCCGGCCTCGCCGGGCAGCAGCGGGCCGCTCGCGAGCAGCACCTCACGGAACTCCGGCAGCCTTAGCGGCGCCGTGCCGAGGTTGGCGAGGAAGGCGAACCCGGGGTCGCGGCCGAAGTGCAGCGCGTCGTCCGGCGCCTGGCGCCACCGCATCGCGCTGCCGCTGGCCGGCCCGATGCCGAGGGCGGGATGCTCGCGACGGATGCGCAGCGCCCGCCGGTACAGGGTCAGGAACGAGTCCGGGTCGCCGTCCTGCGCGGCGACGCTGCGCTCCCCCCAGCCCGCGGGCTGCGGGAGCCACGGCGGGGCGGGCGAGGATGCCGCATCCGTTCGGGAAAATCCGTACGAGGCGCCGTCGCGGTCCCACGGGAGCGGCACCCGGCTGCCGTCGCGGCCCGCCACCTTCCCGCCTGTCCTGCGGAAGGTGGGGTCCTGGCGCGCGGAGTCGGGAATGTCGGTCACTTCGGGAAGTCCCAGCTCCTCACCCTGGTAGATGTAGGCGGAGCCGGGCAGCGCGAGCAGCAGCAGCGCGGCGGCGCGGGCCGCGGCGCTGCCCCAGCGGCTGGCCGGGCGGTCCACGTCGTGGTTGCCGAGCACCCAGGGGGCGCGCGATCCGTCCGCGAACGCGTTGGTCGCGTCGATCGCCGCGCGCAGCGCCCGCGCCGACCAGCGGGCGCGGACCAGCTCGAAGTTGAATACCTGCGGCAGGCCGCCCGGCTCCAGGTAGGGCCGCAGCGTGTCGGCCGAGTCCGCCCAGACCTCACCGATCGCGGTCCGCGGTCCAGGGAATCCGGCGGCGGGGTAGGAGTCGAGCAGCCGTCGCCAGGAGCGGTAGACCGCGTGGGTCTCCTCGCGGTGGTAGTAGGCCGAGGGGCGGTTGGTCAGCGTCGCGTCGGCAACGTCCGCCAGGTCCGGGTCCTTGAACAGGCCGTGCGCGACGTCGACACGGAACCCGCCGATCCCCCGGTCCAGCCAGAACCGCAGGATCTCCTCGAACATCGGCGCGACGCGCGGATCGCGCCAGTTCCAGTCCGGCTGGCTCGAGTCGAACAGGTGCAGGTACCACTGGCCGTCGGGAACCCGGGTCCAGGCCTGGCCGCCGAAGCGGGACGGCCAGTTGTTCGGCGGCTGGTCGCCGCCGGGGCCTCGGCCGTCGCGGAAGAGGAACAGGGCACGTTCCGCGCTGCCCGGCGGCGCCGCCAGCGCCTTGGCGAACAGCGGATGCTCCGACGAGCAGTGGTTGGGGACCAGGTCGACGATCACCCTGATGTCCCGGTCGGCCGCGCCGCGCACCAGGGCGTCGAAGTCGGCCAGGGTGCCGAGCCTGGGGTCCACGCCCGTGTAGTCGCTGACGTCGTAGCCGCCGTCGTTGAGCGGCGAGGGGTAAAACGGCGTCAGCCAGATCGCGTCGACGCCGAGGTCAGCCAGGTAGTCGAGGCGGCCGATCACGCCGGCCAGGTCGCCGATCCCGTCACCGTCGGAGTCCGCGAAGCTGCGCGGGTACACCTGGTACACCACCGCGCCTGCCCACCAGGGCCCGCCGGTGGGTGCGGGGGATCGCTCCCCCGCTTGGAAACTGTCGTTTGCCCGCACCGCCTGTCCCTTTCCCTGTGACTTCGATTGTTAACTCCCCCCGGCTGACTCAGTAGAGTCTTCGCTGGAGGCGTCTGGGTTCCTGGTGGTCCCCCTGGTCTTCAAAACCAGAGAGCGGCGTGCCGCGTCGCTGGCGGGTTCGATTCCCGTCCGCCTCCGCTACCAGCACTAACGCCAGATGAAGGGCAACCTGGACACTTACTGGCAGGCGGCGGTTTGGGCATTCCCGGCGACATTGGGAACGTTATGGGAACACGCGATCACGATGATGCGCTTTCCACGAGCTTTGCGACCGCCTCGGCGGCAGCCTTGTGCGCCTCGGCCTCGATGTGCGTGTAGTGCGCGGTCTTCGGCGTGCTCTCAGTGACCGCGCCCCGCACGAGCACGATTGGACGCCGCACGCGCACGTAGCCCGAGTCCAGGTCGGAGTCTGGCCACCGCAGGCCGGCCGCCTCGCCTCGCCGCGCGCCGCGCAGCAACACTATGCGGAATAGCGGGCCGAGCGGATCATCCTTCGTGGGCTCGCGGGCCTGCAGGTCCTCATCCCGCTGCCAGTCGCCTTCTTCAGCAAGGCCGGGTGAACCAGCCGACCAGCGGGAGCTGGTGCAGGCCACCGATACGTGCTAGGCGGAAAGGGATTCCTTCGCCGCGTTGCCGTCGGACGGGACCGGCCCGAATACGGCCGGTGGTGCGGGCGGCGTCTCGAGAAGGGCGCTGAGCCGCGGTACCTGAGCGGCGATGGCTGAGCTGTGGGCGGTGAACGCCTCGGCCGAGGCGAACATCTGGATTACCAGCAGCGGGCCGTCATCATGGCCGCGCGGGCTGTGCACTGAGTAGCGGATGCATCCGGCCTCGGCGCGGATCTGCGGTGCGAGTTCCGCCAGCAGCGCGAGGAGGTCGTCGCGTCGCCCCTGCTTAGGATCCAGCGTGGACACGGCAACGACCGGGCCGACCGGCCTGGGCTCGGTGTCGTTGAGTAGGGCCAAGGCCTGGACGAGTTCGGCCTGGTTACCAAGCCTGACCTCGCGGCCGCTGATAGTGGAGGCTGAGGCCGCGACGGCGACGGAACCGACCTGGTCGGCGGTGATCCAGTCCGCGCCGCTGCCATCGGCTGTGCGGGTGCGGACCGGGCCGAGCACTAGGGCGAAGACACGCTTCTGGCCGGCGAGCTCAGTGGCGAGTACCTGCTGCATCATCAGCAGGGCAGCCTGCTCCATGCTTACCAGCCCGCTGCCGAGGACCGGGGTGGACGCGGAGGCGCCGACGATGAGCGAGTAGGCACCGTCAGCCTTCATCCGAGGCAGGGCGGCGCGCGCCACGGCCATGTGCGTGGTCGCGAGCCGGACGAACGCGTCCTGCCAGTCGCTTTCGCTGATCTCCCACAGGCGTTTGCCGGCCCACCAGCCCCCGATCGGCGCCACGACGTCGTCGATGCTGCCCAGCCGGTCCTCCATCGTCGCGGCGAGTTCCTCTGCGCCCGCGAATGTCGTGTAGTCATGGACAACCAAATGCAGCCGGCCGGTGGCTGCGCCGCCGAGCAGACGGCGGAACTCGTCGGCCCGCTCCTGGCTGCGGGTCGGGACTACGACGTCGGCGCCGGCGGTGAGGTAGGCGCGCACCGCTCCCTCGCCGACCCCGCCGCTGCCGCCGGGGATCACGACGTGCCGGCCTGCGAGGTCCGGCGCATAAGTGCCGCTTGGCATGAGTTCGCTCCTCGGGTCGTGCGGCCGGTCAGTACATGAACGACCGGGTCCTCACTATGTTGGTGTCATCAACGTTGGTAGAGACAACGTTGATGATTACAACATAGCAGGTTTCGTTGTTATTCCCAACGGTTAAGATCGGAGATCGTGGACGACGAACGGCTGGGTGACGACGGGCGGCAGCCCCCTGCCCGCCTGCGCAGGCTTGCGAGCTGGCAGGCGAACAAGGTCTCGATTCTTGGCGCGCGGTTGACCGCGCGCCACATGCCGCTCACCGCGCGGTCCGACTTCGCTGTCCTGGCCGCGCTGGAGGAATACGGAGCACTGAGTCAGGCAGACCTCGGCCGGCGCCTTGGCCTGGACCGGAACGAGGTCAGCGGCATCGTCACCCGCCTCGCGAGCGGCCGTCACGTCGACCGTCAGGCCGACCCAGCCGACCGGCGCCGCAACGTCGTCACGCTCACCGAATCAGGCAAGAGGCATCTCGAAGGGATCCAGCGCCACGCCGACGCCGCCCAGGACGAGCTGCTCGCTGGCCTGGACCCAGCCGAGCGCCGACAGCTCAACGAACTGCTCGCCAAGCTTCTCAGCAGCCACAGGGGGCAATCGGCTTAGCAACGGCGCTCACCGACGACGGCCGCGTGCCGCAACTTTGACCCATGATGCGATCGACCTACTGTGAGCTGTAAGGCGCGTTCTGAGGAATTGGCCAGTTCGATGCCCGCACGCGCGGCGAACCGATCCCGCTGGTCTTCTTCCGCAGCGGTTACGGGCAGTTCTGGCGCGGCCGCGGCACAGGACACCAGCCGACTGGGCACTAACGGGCACGGGGCTGTACGGTTCCGTTCATCCGCCGGTCGAGGGGCACCAGTCCCTTCTGTCATAGAGGAGGCCGCGATGCCCGCCCCCGCCCGCAAGTCCCGCACGCCATCCGCCGGTCCCGCGACTGGCACGCCGAGGCCGACCAAACGCGAGCGCGAGCTGCGGGCCGGGATGGAGCTCTTCCTCAAGGACGGATTCGACAACACCTCGATGGATGCCATCGCGGCGTCGGCCGGTGTCTCGAAGACGACGCTGTACGCGCACTTCGGCGACAAGGCCGGCATGTTCCGCGCTGTCTTCGAGGAACGGGGTAGCGCACTCGATCTCGACCTTGACCAGCTCGCGCTCCGGGAGAGCGCCAGCGCCGAGGAGCGGCTGCATGACGTGCTGCTGACCGTGCTGCATGAGGCGCTGTCCGGGCCGGGGCTCGCGTTCTTGCGCGTCCTGGTGACCGAGAGCGCACGGCAACCCGAACTCGCGCAGACGCTGTTCCGGCGCGGCCAGCCGCATGTCTTCGATGTCATCGGCGCCCTGCTCGAAGAAGACGCGCGCGACCACGGCTACCGGCTCGCCGACCCGGCCGCACACGGAATGCTGCTGGTCCGGATGACCGTCGGCAGCCTGCAAGTCGACGCCCTGTGCGATACCGCCTTCCGGCCCGCGCCGGGTTTCCTGGCCAGGCACGCGCGCTGGGTCCTCGACATGTTCCTGCGTTCCCTGCGCTCCCAGGACGGGGCCGAGCTTGCCGCCCCGCCGAGCCCCCACCGCTATCCGTGGATGCATCCCGACCACGGCGGGGAATGAGAGCAAGGTCCCGACGGCGCCAAGGCGGCGGTCGCCTGCGGAGTTACCCGCACCCGTTCGGGATAATGCTTGCTGTTTCATACCGAACGGGTGCGTGCGCGTCAGTTACCGTCCGGGGCGAGCACGCCGGGCGGCGGTGCGTCGGGGCGGCGTGCAGTTCCCAGATTCCGGACTTGCCCGGGCTGAGGATCCGTTGGGGGCAAGCGCGTTCTTGATCCGCTCGCGGACGAGGGCCTTGGCGCCTCCGCCGAAGTCCTGCGCGCCGAGAACCTGGTCCATGAACAAGGTGCCGGCCCGGTAAGGAACCGGCCGAGGTTCGCAACGGTCGTATAGGGCACGGGCTTGTCAGCCTTCCTGTCGTGACGGGCCAGCTGACCCGTGGGCGCTGGCCATTCCGTGGGCGCTGGTCATCAGGCCGGCCAGGTCCTCGGGTTCGATGAACGACGGCGGCGGCGGCGGGCCCCAGCTGAACAGGGCGCGTGAGTCGGTCCAGTCGCCTGCCGTCCACAGCGCGTCCTCCACGATGCAGTCCATGTCGGAGTAGTACTCGGAGAAGTTTCCCGCCGGGTCCTTGAAATACCAGAAGAAGTTGGAGCCGATGTGGTGCCTGCCGAGGCCCCACACGTGGCGGCCCGGATCCTTTTCGAGCAGCGTCTTGGCGCCGCGGCCGATCTCGTCGACGTCGTCCACCTGCCAGGAGGTGTGGTGCAGCATGGTGACCGGCGCCTGCTGGATCATCAGGTTGTGGTGGTCGGTGGAGCACCGCATGAAGGCGGCGACGCCGGGGATGCGGTCGCTCACCTTGAAGCCGATGCCTTCGGTGAAGAACCGGTGGCTGGACTCGGCGTCGGTCGATCCGACGACGACGTGCCCGAGCTTGCGCGGCCGGACGGGCCTGTCCCGCAGCACGCCTGGCGCCCGCTGGGTGGTGCGGACGATGGCACCTGGGCCGTTGTGGCCCGGGGATGGGACGGGCTTCTGCCGCAGCCGCGATGCGATCTCCACGGTGGCCCGCACGCCGGTGCCCGGGTCGGTCACGTGCAGCGAGGCGGCGGTGCGGGTGACCGGCAGCCCGAGCGCGCCGACGCTGACCGCGATCCTGTCGAGGTCGTCGGGGTCGTCGACGCCAACGCCGATGTCGAGCAGCCGGCGGCGGGGAGCGGCGGCCAGCGTGAGCTGGTCGCCGCCGTCGGCTGTGGCGAAGGTGACGGCCTGCCCGCCGGCCGCAGCGCCGGTTCTTGTCAGGCCGAAGTCCGCGTAATAGGCGGCCGTCTCGATGACGTTCGGTACGCCGATGGTGATGCCGGTGAGCCGGTGCAGTGGCATGTCAGTCTCGCTCGATGTAGCCGGGCGCGGCGACCAGGCGCGTGCTGATTTCCCCGATGCCGCCGATTGTGCTTGTGAGGGTCTCACCGGGCCGGAGCATCCGCTCCGGCTTGCGGCCCATGCCGGTGCCTGCGGGCGTGCCGGTCCAGATGACGTCGCCGGGAAGCAACGTGCAGATCGCCGACAGCCTGGACACCAGGGCGGGCACGCTGAAGATCAGGTTCTTCGTGTTGCCGCTCTGCAGCACCTCATCGCCGACCCGGCAGCTGATGTCCAGGTTCTCCGGATCGGGAATCTCGTCAAGCGACACCACCGCGGGTCCCGTCGGGCCGAACCCTGGGTAGGACTTCCCCATCGAGAACTGCGGAACCGGGCCGGCCAGCTGGACGGTGCGCTCGGACAAGTCGTTGCCGACGGTGAGGCCGGCCACGTAGCCCCACCCGTCGGCCTCGGCGGCGCGCTCCGCCCGCCGGCCGATGACCACCACGAGCTCCACCTCGAAGTCGACCCGGCTGCTCGGCAGCGCGACCGTGGCCTCGGGCCCGGTGTGGCAGGTCGGGAACTTGGTGAAGACCACCGGCTCCGGCGGGAGCAACGTCACGCCGGTCTCCTCGGCGTGGTCCTTGTAGTTCAGCCCGATGCCGAAGACCTGGCGGGGCAGCGGCACGGGGGAACCGAGGCTCGCCGGGTCGTACGGCGCGGGGAACGCGGTCGTGGCCGCGGCGAAGTCCCGGACCTCGTCCCAGCGGGAGTAGACCTCGAGGAAGTCGGGGTCGAACGTGCCGTCGCTGGCGCGTTCCAGGTCGATGGCGCCGCCGTCGGTCAGCAACACCGGGCGGTTCCCCAGGTTGGCGAGTCGCATGCGATGATCCTCCGATTCAGAAAGCGGCGTGGCGGAGGTCTTCCGCCGGTTCGACGATGCGCTGCCCGTCACCCGAGATGACGTGTCCGGGCAGCGCGGCCTGGAAGTACGCGGCCCCGCGGTACTCCACGACGTCGAGGTCGGCCAGGCCATTGACGACGTGGAAGGTCGTCGGCAGCTGCTCGAACTTGGCGTGGTGCCAGGTGAGCTCGCCGGCCCCCTCCCAGCGGCGGTAGCCGCCCGCCGGATTCTTGCCCGCGGCCTGTCCGCCTCCGTTCGCGGCGGCGGCACCGGTCGTGACGTGCGCGATGTCGGCGCCGCCCGCGCCGTGCCGTCCGGTGCGCGGAACGTACTTGAAGGTGATCATGGGCGCGCCCGCCGGCGGCCGCGCGTCGCGCACCTCGGTCAGGCCGGCCAGCGCGGCGGAAAAGAACTCAAAGCCAAGCCAGGACGCTGTCCCGGTCACGCTGCCGTGTTCGAGGTCAACGTCCAGGTCAGCGAAGTCGGCGGCGAGCTTGGGGAAGCCGAGTTCGTCGCGTCCGGTGACGACCGCGTCGGCCAGCCCCTCCCAGATGACCGGCATGTAGTTTCCCTCGATCGTCTCCGTCCTGCCTTCGTAGGTGACGGGGATGAGGGGGTGGAGCACTCCGTAGCCCCGGCCGGCCAGCCAGTACAGGTCGCGGAAGAACCCTAGCTGGACCGATACGACGGGCTCGCCGCGGAGGCGGAAGCCCGGCGGCAGCAGCCGCTCGAGCTGCTCGGCCCGGCCGAGGAAGTCGAGGGTCACGAACTCCTGCCGCATCGTCCCTGTCTGCTCCGCTGTCCACTCGGTGCCGTCGGCCTTCTGCCGCGGGCCCGGCGCCGGGCCGAAGCCGACGGGCATCCGGTAGCGGGTGGACGGGGTTGTCATCATCAGTTCCTCCACGGGTAACGACGCCACGGTTCCGTACTTGCTGGCCCAGAAGACGAGGGGCGCCGCCTCCTCGCGCCGCTCGAGCGCCACGACCCGGCCAAGCGCGATCGTGTGGTCTCCGGCCCGGATCTCGTCGTACAGTTCGCAGTCGAGCCACGCCGCGGCGTTGCCGATGGCCGGCCCGTGCGAGCGCGGGCGCACATCGACGCCGGCGAAGCGGTCAGCGCCCTTCCTGGCGAACTGGGCACAGATCTCCGCGGAGTCCGAGGCCAGCACGCTGACGCAGAAGCGCCCTGCCTCGCGGATGCCTGGCCACGTGGTCGAGGTGTCCGCCGCGCACACCGCGATCAGCGGCGGGCTCAGCGACACGGCGGTGAAGGAGTTGCACGACATGCCGACCGGGCCGCGCGGCGAGTCCGCGCATACCACCACGACGCCCGTGGGATATGACGACAGCACGCTACGGAAATGCGCAGCATCTACGCTATTCATATCTGTACTGTACGGTTCAGTATGATTCATGTCAATCACGCTCACCGGCTCAGTGCGCATGGTGGCAGGCCACCACGCGCCCCTCCAGCTGACGCGCGAGCGGCCGCTGCGCCCGGCACACCTCCGAGGCGTCCGGGCAGCGCGGCGCGAACGGGCAGCCGGCACTCCCCTGTTCACTGCTGTCACTGGCCTGCACCGTGCCAGCGCTGGCCCGCACGGTGACGGCCCGCCGTACCGCCCGGCGCCTGCCCTGCTCCCCTGGCCGCGGAACCGGGGCCGCCGCGGTCAGCGCGATGGAGTACGGGTGCTTCGGCCGGGCGGTCACATCTGCCGCGGTGCCCGACTCCATCACCATGCCGCGGTAGAGGACGATCACTCGCTGGCACAGGAAGCGCACCACGCCGAGGTCGTGAGCCACGAACAGGATCGCGTGGCGCCGCCGGTCGCGCAGCTCGGCAAGCAGGTTGAGCACCTGGGCCTGCGTGGACAGGTCAAGTGCGCTTACCGGCTCGTCCATCACGATGACGTCCGGGTCACTCACCAGGGCCCGTGCCAGGGCGATACGCTGGCGCTGGCCGCCGGAGAACTGGTGCGGATAGCGGCCGAGCGCGTCCTCGTGCAGGCCCACGGAGGTGACCGCGTCGGCCGCAAGTTCCCGAGCCCGGCCCGCGCTAACCTGCTGCCTGCGGAGCGGCTCAGTGACGGTCTGCCCGACCGTCTGGAACGGGCTCAGCGACGAGAAAGGGTCCTGGAAGACCGCCCGCAGCTCGCCCACCATCGCGCGCCGCTGCCGGACAGAGGTGTGCGTGATATCGCGATCGTTCAGGGTGATCTTGCCGGCGCTCGGGCTTTCCAGTCCGAGTACCGCCTTGACGATCGTGGACTTCCCCGACCCTGACTCGCCCACAAGACCGACGGTCTCGCCCGCGGCGATCTCGAAGCTCACGTCGTCCACCGCGGTGACGGGCTGCTGCCGCCAGCCGGACCGGTAGCACACCGACAGGTTCTTTACCGTCAGCGCATGCGCATGGGATGCCTCGTTCATGAACGCTCCCTCCGCAGCTCCCGGTCGCGGGACCGACACTGGCCTGCCGTTCTGAGTTCATGGAGCTCCCCTGCCCGGGTGCAGCGCACCAGTGTGCCGTTGACTGTCCCGTCGACTCGGGCGGTGAGGTCGACCGGGGTCTGGCACTGCTCCTGCGCGAACGCGCACCGCGCCGCGAACCGGCAGCCAGCCGGCCAGCTGCCCGGCGCCGGGACGTGGCCGGGGATCGTCGCCAAGCGCCCGGGAACCGGCTGGTCCGCGGCCAGATGCGGATTGGCGGCAAGCAGGGCCGCGGTATAGGGGTGCCGCGGGCCTTCCAGGACTTCCGCGGCCGGGCCCTGCTCGACGATGTGCCCGGCATACATCACGGCGACCTTGTCGCAGATGTCCGCGATTACGCCGATGTCGTGGCTGACGATGATGACGGCCACGCCCGTGTCCTCGACTAGGCCGCGCAGCAGGTCAAGTATCTCCGCCTGCACGGTCACGTCCAGGGCCGTCGTGGGCTCGTCGGCGATGAGCAGCCTGGGCTGGCCGGCCAGGGCCATGGCGATCGTCACCCGCTGGGCCATCCCGCCAGACAGCTCGTAGGGACGGGCGCGCAGCACCCGCGCGGGGTCGGCGATGCCGACGAGCCTCAGCTGCTCGATCGCCAGCCGGGTGGCTTCTTTCCTGCCGATCCGGCGGAACCGCCGCAGCTGCGCGGTTAGCTGGAACCCGACCGTGAACAGCGGATCGAGCGCGAGCATGGGATCCTGGGGGATCATCGCGATCCTGCGCCCGCGCAGCGGGCGGAGCTGCCGCTCGCTCAGTCCCGCCAGTTCGCGCCCCTCGAACCGGACCGATCCGCCGGCCAGCGACACCTCCGGCGGGAGCAGCCCAAGCAGGGCAAGCGCGCTGAGCGTCTTCCCGCACCCCGACTCGCCGACCAGGCCGATGACGTCGCCGGCCTCCAGGGAGAGCGTGAGGCCGGTCACCAGGTCCGGCCCTCCCGTGAGCCCGAGGCTGAGGTCGGTCACCTCGAGCAGCGGTGTGCCGGGCGCGGGGGCCGCCGGCGTCAGCGGACGGCTCGCCTGCGTCAGCAGGCGGCGCGCGGGCTTCAGCGGGTGGGGTCCGGCCTTTCGGCGAGCCCGCTGAAGCCGGCGCTTGCGCTCATGGTCCAGCGGAGAGGCCGCCAGCGCATCACCGAGCGTGTTGGCGGCGATCACCGTCAGCGCCAGCACCACGCCGGCCGGAACCATCATCCAGGGATCGGTGTAGAGGTACTGCGACGCCGTGGCGATCATGCCGCCCCAGCTCGGCGTCGGCGCCGCGGGACCGAATCCCATGAACGCCAGGCCGGACTGGATCAGGAGTGACATGGCGAACATCTGCGAGGCCTGGACCGCGGTCACGGTCGCCATTCCCGGCAGGATGTACCTCATACCGATCCGTGCCGCCCCGACGCCGTCGACGCGGGCGGCGTCGACGTACAGCCGCCGGTGCAGGCCCTGCGCCACGCCGAGCAGGGTGCGGTAGACCGCGGCCGACATCAGCAGACCAAGGACCGCCATGATCAGGTAGATGTCACCGCCTCCCACCGCGCCGATCAAGGCGAGCAGGATGATAGTGACGGGCAGCGCAAGCATGACCTCGGCGCACCGGCTGGTCAGGCGCTCGACACGGCGCCCGTGCTCCGCGGCCGCCAGTACCAGCGGGATCGCGACGGCGAATGCGACCACGACGCTCAGCGCGGCGGCCAGCAGGGCAGGACCGCTGGCCGCGAAGATCCGCGTCAGGATATCCCGGCCCAGGTCGTCGGTGCCGAGCCAGTGGCTGCCGCCCGGGCCCTGCAAGCGACCGGTCAGGTGCTGCGCGTCGGGCCGGTAGGGCTGCCACAGCGACGCGGTCGCCGAAAGGATCGCGAGGAGCAGGAGCCATCCCGCGCCGAAGATCCCACCCGCGCGCCGGAGGAACCGGGGCAGCCGCCTCCGGCCGGGCGCCGGCCTGGCCGCCGCCTGGGCCTGTGCCCGTTCCGTGGTGCTGCTCACGTTGCCCTCACTCGCGGGTCGATGCCTGCGACGAGCAGGTCAAGCAGGAGGTTCACCAGCACTACGACCAGCGAGGCGATGATGACGACGCCTTCCACCCCGGGAAAGTCGTAGGAGGTGATGGCGTTCGATGCGGCCTGCCCGAGTCCCGGGAGGGCGAACAGGTTCTCGATGATGACCGAGCCGCTGAACAGCGCCACGAACTGGACGCCAAGGACCGACACCACGGGAACGCTGGCCGACCGCAGCGCGTGGATGAGGAGCAGGCGCCATGGCGGCTCGCCAAGCGATCGGAGCATCTGGATGTGCGGCTGGCGCAGCGCCTGGGCCAGCGCTGCGCGTGCCGTCCGCGCCACGATCGCGGTGGCGGGGACCGCCAGCGCGATGACCGGGAGGGTGATGCTCTGCAGCCACGCGGTCAGACTCTGCCCTGGTGACACATAGCCCGTGGCCGGCAGCAGGCTGGCCTTGATGGACAGCGCGTACACCAGCAGGACGCCTGCCCAAAACGGTGGCAGCGAGAGCGCCATCCCGCTTGCGGTGTCGATGACCCGGTCCGCGGCACCTCGGCGGGTGGCCGCGATCAGGCCGAGCGCGGTCCCGGCGACCGCGCTACTGGCGGCGGCCAGGACCGCGATCAGGCCGGTGACGGGCAGTCTCTGCATTAGGTCATGCCCGATGGAATGCCCGTCGATAATCGACGTGCCGAGATTGCCCCTAGCCACATCGCCGAGGTAGCGGCCGAGCTGTGTCAGCAGCGGCTGGTTCCAGCCGATCTCGCTGTTCTTGGCAGCGATCTGCGCCTTTGTCGCGCCCGCGCCGAGAATCAGCTGACCGGGGCTGCCCGGCGCCAGGTGGACAAGCAGGAAGCTGAGCACGACCGCCACGGCGATGGTCACCAGCGCCAGCAGGGCGCGGCGGGCCAGGTAACCCGCCATTACGCGCCGGCGGGAGCGACGCTCGACAGCAGCGGGAAGACCGACGCGCCGGACGACTTGGGGACCTGGACCTGGGACGAGTCGTAGCCGATCTCGGCCGGCTGCGCATAGAAGGTGAACATCCAGCCCTCGTTGACGACCGCGTCATCGAGGCTCTTGAGCGCCGCGGTGTCCGAGTTGCCGCCCTCGCTCTCCGCCACCTGGAGCGCGCTTGTGATCTGCGCGTCAGTCGCGTGCTGCGGGTTGAACGTGCCGCCGAGCAGGAAGGCGTTGACGAACCCCAGCGGGTCGCGGCCGATCGTGAAGTCGTTGTACCCGATCGGGGTCGTGGACTGAGCCTGAAGTCCCTCGGCGTACGAGGTCGCGTGCTGGATGGTCATGTGTACGTCGATGGCCTGCCAGTCCTGCTGGAGGGCCTGGAGATCGGTGTCCATCTGGGGGCCGACGGTGATAACGGAGAACGAGAAGCCGTGCGGGTAGCCCGCCTCGGCCAGCAGTCGCTTAGCCTTCGCGGGGTTGTATGCGTAGGTCGTGTCCAGGTTGGAGTCGTAGCCCTGAGTGCCCGGGGGGAAGAAACTGGCGGTGGCGACGGCACCGGGATGCAATTTCGCGATGGCAGCGCGGTTGACCGCCATGGACAGGGCCTGGCGGACCTTGACGCTCGCGAACGGTTCGGAGGTCTTGCCGAGCTTGTCGAACAGGGGGGAAGCGTAGATGGTGCCAGCGAATTCGACCACGCTGTCCTTCGACTTCACGAACGAGATAACGGACGGATCGAGCTGGGCGACCTGGACCTGGCCGGACACCAGCGCGTTGGCCATGGTCTGTGAGTCCTGCAGGACCTTGAACACGACCCTCGAGTACGGGAACGAGCTCGCGTCCCAGGCGCTGGTGTTCTTGGCCAGCGTGTAGCTGCTGCCCTTGACAGTGCCGGAAGCGGACAGCGTGTAGGGTCCGGAACCGTCCGGCTGGGTCATCAGCGACTTGGGGTTGGCGATCGCCTTGCCGCCCACGATCCGGCCGGCGTCGTCGGCCAGCAGGGAAGGAGCCGACGCCTGGGACTTGGCGAAGGTGATGACCACCGTGGACGGGCTCGGGGCCGCGACGCTCACGATCGCGGCCGTGCCGCCCGCGGCGAACATGCCGTAGGCGCCAAGCGTGGGGTCCGACCTGCGGTCCAGGTTCTGCTTGACGAGCGTCGAGGTCAGGGTGGTGCCGTCGGTGAACTTCACCCCCTGGCGAAGCTGCAGGGTCAGCACGGTCTTGTCCGCGTTGAACGTGTAGCTGGTCGCGAGCTGCGGCTCGACCGCGCCGACCGACGTGGTGGTGAACAGCGAGCTGTACAGCCCCTGCCAGAACGTCGTCTCGCCGCCGCCGGACAGCGCCGCGGGGTCGTATCCGAACGCTGCCGGGTCGGCGTTGGTCCCGATCGACACGGCGGTGCTAGCGGCCGCACCCGTGGACTTCACGGAGCTCGAAGATCCGCACGCGGTGGCCGCAGCAGTCGCTCCGATGACCGCGACGGCCAGGCAGATCTGCCGGCGTCTCGGTATGCCGTTCTTAATGCCGTTGGGCATTCTCTCCTCCTCGAGAGTGAGCGCTATCCCGGCGTCTCCGCCGGAACAGGCAGCATTAGCCATAGGGTCCCGAAGCAATTCGTCAGGCCGTCACGTGCCGACTCCCGGAGTGACCTATTGCGGCGACAGTCCCGCACCGCAGGAGTCAGCGAGCCGAGACATCCGGCACCGCGCCGCCCATCATCAGGAAGGGCTCGAGGCCGAGCAGCCGCCTGCCGGTGATCTCTGCCTGCGGGTCGAGCCGCAGCGCGCCGTGCGAGTTCAGGACGCGGGCATCCCGGGCGAAACGCTGGATCGGGTTGTTCAGCGATGCGGTCGACGAGCCCAGCGTCCGCTGCAGGCCATTGATCGCCCCTTCGCACAGGCTGGACGCGTACGCGAGACCGAGAGTGATCTGCGATTCTTCGTCGGGGCCAAAGCCGCGGTCCTGTTCGGCCCGCGCGTCAACCTCGCTCGCCCATCCTTCGATCACCGCGGCGGCGGTGTCGATCATCGCCCGGGCGCGGCCGGCGGCGACGTGCACCGAGGGCATGTCGGCCACCGTCGGATAGGGGAGGTTGAACGGCTTGCGCTTGGGGGCCTGCTCGATGAAGGCGGCGAGCGCCCCTCGTGCCATCCCCAGCGTGACGGCAACACCGCTCAGGGAAACGACGAGCAGCAGCGCGGGACCGCTCTGGCGGAACGCCAGTCCCGAGTACCGCTCGCGGACGGTCTCCAGGCGTGCGGGAACCTCCGCGAGGTCCATGAACCGGTAGTCAGGGACGAAGACCTCCTCGTCCGCCTTCAGGCCGTTGCTCGAGGTGCCGGCAAGCCCCATCACGTGCCAGTCATCGACGATCTCGTACTGACCGCGCTCCAGGACGCACACGCCGCGCCCGCTTCCGTGCGCGGGGTCGAACTCGACACCCACCAGCGCGTACGGCGCGTGCCTGCAGCCACTGCCGAAGGCCCACTTTCCCTTGACCATCCAGCCGCCGTCGACGCGGCGCCCGGCGCCGACGGTCGTCGCGAACACCGACGCGCCGACCACCAGCGGGCCGGCGTGCCCGGCGGCGTTCGCCGCGATCTCGTCGACCGCCCGCTGGTCCAGCATCAGGGCGTTCCGCAGCCCGACACCAACGAAGGCGTACCACCCGGCGGACCCATCGCCCTCTGAGACGGTGGAGATGACCTCCACGAGGTCGCGGGCGCCGAGGGCAAGGCCACCCCATTCCAGTGGCATCGTCATTTTGAAGATCCCGGCTGCCGTCAGCGCCTCGATCGCGGCCGAGGTCAGATGCGTCAACTGCTCGCTCGCCGGCGCCTGGTCTCGCAAGAGCGGTATCAGGTTCCTGGCCTCGGCGCTGATACGCCTCCCGGTAGCGCTCAGGAACCGATCCGACGCCGAGCGGGCAGCCGAGCCCCCGCCGGGAGGCAGGCTCATCTCGCTGCCGGCCGCCATCGTCTCTTTCGTAAATGCCGTCATCGCGTACGAAAACCTCTCTTACCGGAGAATTGTTGTGACCGTACTGCACGGTACAGTTTATTGTCAAGGACATCGTCAGCAGGCGGCCAAGGTCTCGGTAAGCAGGCTCTTCGCGCAAATAATAAATCCATTGACAACACTGCACCGTACAGTACTATTCGGGAGACGTAGCGGGGCCACGACAGCAATGGAACTGGCTGGAGGAGAGTTGCAGGAGTACACGGTCGTTGGCGGAGTCGCGCAGATCAGCGATCCCGCTTTCTTCGAGACCTGGATGGACCGCGAGGACTTCGCCGAGGCGATGTCCCAGGCGGCGACACCAGCGGTGGCCGCGTTGAAGCGCCTGGTCTTCGAGTTCGAGGCGGCACTCGCGCGGATGGTTGTGAGCCGCCGGGTTGAGGAGGAGATCGACGGGATTCTCGAGCGGTTCCTCGTCGAGGACTACATACAGCACGACCCGAACGTGCCGGGCAACGGGCGCGCGGTCCTAGCCCAGGGATTCCGCATGCTCCCGCTCAACGGTGATGTGCCGCCGCCCCCGGTCGCGCTCATCGTCGAGGGCGACCTGGTCTGCCTGATGATGCAGAAGCCGATGCCCGATCCGACCGCACCAGGCTCGACGTACGACTGGTTCATCCCGACCATCTTCCGCGTCAGGAACGGGAAGCTCGCCGAGCACTGGGGACCGGGCCAGAAGGGCAAGCCCGGCGTGGGGCCGGCACCGGAATAGCGTGCGGCCACCCCGGTACGCCGACCGACAAGGAGATAGCACCCAGTGCCACAGCTACAGGTCACTATCGCGAGCACGCGGCCCGGTCGGGCCGGCCTGCCGATCGGCCGCTGGGCCGCCGAGGCGGCGGCCGAGCACGGCGGGTTCGACGTCGAACTGGTGGATCTCGAGGAGATGCGGCTACCGCTCCTGGATGAGCCCAACCACCCGCGGATGCGCAAGTACACGAAGGAACACACGCTCCGCTGGAGCGAGAAGGTCAGCACGGCTGACGCCTTCCTGTTCGTCACGCCGGAATACAACTACGGGCCGCCGCCTGCACTGCTCAACGCGGTCAACTTCCTCCACGACGAATGGGCATACAAGCCGGCCGCGTTCGTGAGCTACGGCGGCGTGGCGGCCGGGCTGCGCTCCGTCCAGGCACTCAAGCAGGTCCTCACCACCCTGCGGATGGTTACGATCCCTGAAGGTGTCGCCATCCCGTTCGTGTTCGAGCACCTCAGCCCGGCCGGCCTGAACCCGCCGCCGCCCGTCGCGGGCGCGGTCGGCCCGATGCTTGACGAACTGCTCCGGTGGACCAATGCGCTCAGCGAGCTGCGCAACAGCCCGCCGCCGCAGCCACCGCCCCCGCCGCCGGCCGGGCGCGGCATGCCAGTCGGCGCACGGTGACCTGCGCCATCAGTGAGTGATCTGGGAGGTTGAAGATGAGTCAACAGGCCGTTACGGAGATCGACGGCCCCGGCGCAGCGCCGGTTCCGCAGCGGCGGGAGTCGGAGTTCCTGAGCGCGACCGGGCGGCGGATCCGCGACGAGATCAGGGAGCTGATCCCGGTCCTGCGCGCGAACGCCGCAGAGGGCGAGCGGACCGGGGCTCTGACGCCGGAGACACTCAAGGCCGTGAGCGAGGCAGGTGTCTTCAGGCTCACGCTTCCCGCCGAGTACGGCGGCACCGCCCTGGGCGCCCGGGATATAGCCGAGATCATCACGGCCCTGGGCAGCGGCGACGCCGCCGCAGGCTGGCTGACGGTCGTCGCCACCGCCACCCGCAACACCCTCGTGTTCCCGGAGCTGACGGTCGCCGAGGTGTTCAGGGACGCACTGAACTGGCTGGGGCCGATCATGTGCGGCGCCTCGCTGCTTTCACCCGTGGTCGGCAAGGCGCGGAAGGTCGACGGCGGCTGGATGATCAGCGGCAAGTGGACGTTCGGCAGCGGATCCAAGCACGCGGCCTGGGCCACGGTCGGCATCGAGTACGCCGACGCCGGCGGGCGGACGCACCGTGCGATGGCGCTGCTGCCGCGCGAGGAGTTCCGTATCCTCGACGACTGGCACGTGATGGGGCTACAGGGCACGTCAAGCAACAGCATCACGACCATCGGCGATGAGGGCTTCGTTCCGGAGCACCGGGTCCTCGACATGGCCGGGATCCCCCCGATGATTGACGCGCTGCGCGGTCGCTACGAAGGCCCCGGGTTCAAGTTCGGCGCCTTCGGACTGATGCTGCTCGTCCCTGTCAGCTTCGCGGCCCTGGCACTCGGGATGGCGGAGGGCTGCCTCGAGTGCTTCACCGAGCAGGCCGGGCGCCGCAAGCCGTTCAACCTCCCCTACCCGACGGTGGCGGACATGCCGTCGGTCCAGGTGACGGCCGGCAAGGCGCGTGCCGCCATCAACGTGGCGCGGGCGACGATCTACGGGTACGCCGACGAACTGGACCGCCGTGCGCTGCGCGGTGAGGATTACACCCCACAGGATGAGCCCGCGGTCACGCTGGACCTGATCTTCGCGATCAGCATGCTGGAGGAGGCCATCGACTCGCTGCAGATCGCGCTCGGCTCATCGACGGCTGCCCTGTCCAACCCGATTCAGCGGTTCGTGCGCGATGTCCGCATCCTGGCGACGCACGGTGCGCTGCGGCTCGACCCGATGGCGGAGATCAACGGGCGGGAGATCCTCGGGCTCGAGCCGTTCATGAAGATGGCTGGCTTCGAACCCCCGGCGCCCGGGGCAGGCTTCCGGCCCGCGCCGCCCAGACGCTGAAGCAGGCCACCGCTTCTGTCGAGCAGCACAGCAGAGTGACTAGCCGGCCTTCCTGCACAGCGTCCGCGGCGAGGGCCGCGGGCGCTGTGGCTGCCCCTTGCTACCGGCGGCCCCCCGTTTCCGGTAGCCAGGGGTAGCCGTAGCTCCCGGCGGGCGGCGCCACTTCGCGGGCGTCCCCCGTCCGCGGCTGGATCCCGCGCAGGAAGATCGCCGTGATCCAGCGGGCGTAGGAATCAAGCAGCGTGTGCTCGGGCCGGAACTCGGGGAACAGCAGCGAGTCCAGCTGCGGGCCCGACGCGACCATCCGCAGCAGGACAGTGGCGAACATGCGGGCGTCCGCGAGCTCGTAACCGTGGCGCTCCGCCTCGTCTTCCAGGGTCGACGCGATGAGCCCGATCACGTCGACCAGTCCCGCGGACTCCCCCGCGAACGCCAGATCGGGGTGACGGCCGCTCTCCGTGACCATCACCCTCAGGAAAGCCTGGAACTCGGGGGATGTCGTCGCCTCGAGCACGATGAGGACGATCTCAGCGAGCCGCACCTGCGGATCTTGCTCCCCGCGAAGCCGCGACTCGTCCATCTGCACGGCAAGCGCCCGGCCCGAGCGCTCTACCACCGCCCTGAAGAGCGCGAGCTTATCCGAGTAGTGGGCGTACACGGTCGTCTTCGACACACCCGCCTGCGCCGCGATCGCGTCCATCGACGTCTGATCAAAACCGTTCGCCAGGAAAAGCTGCACCGCGGCGTCCAGCACCTGCTTGCGCTTGTCGCGGGCACCGGGCCTGCGCCGTGCGCTCACCTGCCTGCCAGCAGTGGGAGTACTCGTCATAACTGGACTGTACCGTACCGGTTAGAAACCGTGCCGAAATGAGCCATGCTCCGCGCCCACTCACGGGTACCTTGACACGTCTCTGTGCTGGTCGGTACAGTCCATCTGCACTGTACCGATCAGTACGGTCAGCGCGACCATCTATGACGAGGTAGGCAATGGCAGACACACTTGAGCTGACGGCGCAATCCGAAGCGGGCAGGCGGCTACGGGACGCAGCCGCCGCCATGGTGCCGATGCTGCGCGGCGAGGCGGCGGAGATCGAGCGGCAGGGAGCGATGACCCCGGCCGTCCTGAGCGCCCTGACGGACGCGGGCATCTTCAAGATGGCGGTGCCGCCTGAGCTCGGCGGGTACGCGCTCGGCGCCCGCGACGTGGTCGAGATCGTCAGCGCGCTGGCCCGCGGCGACGGCTCCGCGGCGTGGATGGCCTTCGTCGGCAGCGGGCTGCGGATGGTCTCGATGTTCCCGCAGCCGCTTGTCGATGAAGTGTTCGCGCAGCGGGACACGTGGGTCGGGCCGCTGTGCATCGGCGCGTCGGTGTTCTCCACCAGCGTCGGCACGGCCCGCCGCGCTGACGGCGGCTGGCTGGTGAGCGGCCGCTGGGCGTTCGGCAGCGGCTGCAGGCACACCGCATGGGCAGCCGTGGGCGTCGAGTTCGAACTCGGCGGCCACCCGGGCCGCGGGATGGCGCTGCTGCCGCGCGAGGACTTCGAGATCCTCGACGACTGGAAGGTGATGGGCCTGTCCGGCACCTCGAGCAACGGGATAACGACCAGCGGCGAAGTCTTCGTGCCCGACCACCGCCTCGTCGACATGGCCGAGCTCGGCCCGATCATGGACGAGGCGCCGAACCGCTACAGTGGGCTCGCGTTCCGCGCCGGGATGCGCGGCGCGATGCTGACGGTATGCCTCTACAACGTGTCGATCGCTCTCGGGATGGCCGCAGGCGTGCTCGAGTGCTTCGCGAAACAGGCCCGCAAGCGCAAGCCGTTCAACCTGCCCTACCCGTCCGTGGCAGAGATGCCGTCCGTGCAGGTCGTGGCCGGCAAGGCGCGGGCCATGATCAACAACGCGGGCACGCTGATGCGGGCGCACGCGGACGAGATCGACCGGCGCTCGCTGGCGGGCGAGGACTTCTCCGCTCCCGAGGAGTCCGAGATGACGATGGACCTGGTGTACGCGACGAACCTGTGCGAAGACGCGATCAACAGCCTTCAGGTGGCGATCGGCTCCTCGACCGCTGCGCTGTCCAACCCGATCCAGCGTTCGGTCCGCGACATCCGCGTGCTTGCGAGCCACGGCGCGATCCGGATTGATCCACTGGCAGAGATCAACGGGCGCCAGGTGCTCGGACTCCCGCCGTTCTCGATGTTCGCCGGCGGCCTGGCGAAGGTGGCGGGCTGAGCGATGGCCGCGACCGGCCAGGCCGAGGCCAACAAGCAGGTCGTCCTTGACTTTCTCCGGGAGTCCGTGGAACTGCCCACCCCGGTCTTCTTGGTGGCAGAGGAGGACCTCGTAACCGTCTGCTTCTACATGCCGCAGCCCGAACCCGGTAGTCCCGACCAGACGTACGACTACTACTCGTTCAACACCTACCGGGTCCGTGACGGCAAGCTCGCCGAGCGCTGGCCGAACACCCACAAGTACGTGCCGCTCTACCAGCCGCCCGACCCTGCCGTCGGGCGTGACCGCGCAACCCAGCCCCGCCACGTCGGCGCGACCAACCTCGAGGCCAACAAGCAACTGGTGCGCGAGTTCTACGACCGCGTCTTCGGCGCCATGAACCCCGGCGCCGTCGGCGACTTCGTCGCCGAGGACTATCACCAGCACTCTTCGCACATGCCGCAGGGCCGGAGCGGGCTCGAGGAATTCGTAAGCAGGCTCGCCTCCTCGACACCGCGCGTGGCGGGGGCCGTCCCCGCGCCGGTGGCGGCCCCGCCTGAGCCCGCTGTACTGCTGGCCGAGGGAGACATCGTGGTCACCGCCGCGTGCCTGCCGCAGCCTGAGCCCGGCGGCTCTGGTTGCAGCTGGCCGTATTACGCCTACGACGCTTACCGCGTCAAGAACGGCAAGCTCGCCGAGCACTGGAGCGGAATCAACAAGGCAGCCCCACCGCGGCACGGCTGACAGCGCCGGCCTTATTCTCCCCTGGCCTGGCGGGCGGCGCTGACTGCGCGGTCGAGGACGGCCGCGCCGGCCCGGCTGCCGTGGAACCCGGACGGGACCCGGGCGGGCAGCCTGACCCGGAGGGTGAGCAGGTCGCGGGCCAGGCCGCGGGAGGTGACGGAGCCAGGCGCCGCCACCTTCGCATCTCTGGTGAAGCCTCTCGGGCCTGGCCGGCTGGCAAGCCGCTTCGGGCGGCGGATCTCGCCGCGCCGGGGCGGGCCGCTACGATTTCCTCGTGGCCGTCCCCGCGCGAACGCATCCGCGATCGACGGCCGCGAGGCCAGGGTGCTGCGGCGCTTCGACCCGCAGGACTAGCTGGCTGGACGGGCGCCGCAGCAGCGATTCTTTTCGGAGGTCTGGCGATGCGTTTCATGATGACGGTCAACGGCGGCGGCGCACCGGCGGATGAGCAACTCTACGCGGAGATGGGGCGGTTTGTGGAGGAGCTGACCCGGGCCGGGGTGCTGCTAGCGACGGGCGGCCTGGACCGTGGCACGCACGTCGCGGCGTCCGGCGGGAAGCTTACGCTGACCGACGGGCCGTTCACCGAGTCCAAGGAGGTGATCGTCAGCTTTGCGCTGATCGAGGTGCGGTCGAAGGAGGAGGCGGTGGAGCTGGCCGGGCGGTTCTGGAAGATCGTCGGCGACGGTGAGGGGGACATCCGTCAGGTGTTCGGCCCCGACGCTTAATGACCACCGACCCCGCGGCGCATGGCGCGGTCGAGGCGGTGTGGCGGCTGGAGTCGGCCAGGATCATCGCCAGCCTGGCCAGGCTAGTCCGCGATGTCGGCCTGGCCGAAGAGCTGGCGCAGGACGCGCTGGTCGCCGCGCTGGAACAGTGGCCGGCCGACGGCATCCCGGCCAACCCCGGCGGCTGGCTTATGGTCACTGCCAGGCACCGCGCCATCGACCGTATCCGGCGCGACGAACGGCTCGGCGGCAAGCTCAACCTGCTCGGCCGCGAGCTGGAAATCGCGCAACACGATGTCCCGGCGGAGTTCGACGCAGTGCTTGACGAGGAGCGGATCGATGACGACCTGCTGCGGCTGATGTTCATCTCTTGTCATCCGGTGCTATCCACCGAGGCGAGGATCGCGCTCACCCTCCGCCTGCTCGGCGGCCTGACCACCGAGGAGATCGCCCGCGGGTTCCTCGCACCGGAGCCGACGATCGCCAAGCGGATCGTGCGGGCCAAGCGGACGCTGGCCAGCAAGCAGGTCCCGTTCGAGGTGCCGCCGCCGAGCGAGCGGCCGGCCCGCCTGGCGTCCGTGCTCGAGGTGCTCTACCTGGTGTTCAACGAGGGCTACTCGGCGATGGCCGGGGACGACTGGATGCGACCGGCGCTTTGCACCGAGGCGCTCCGCCTCAGCCGCGTGATCGCCGGGCTGATGCCTGCCGAACCCGAGGTACATGGCCTGGTCGCGCTGATGGAGATCCAGGCGTCGCGGATCCCGGCCCGGCTCAGCCCGGCAGGGCTGCCGGTACCGCTGCTCGAACAGAATCGCGGCCGCTGGGACCAGCTGTTGATCAGGCGCGGTTTCACCGCCCTGCTCCGGGCCGAGTGGCTGGGCCGCCCCCCAGGCCCGTACATGCTGCAGGCGGCCATCGCAGCCTGTCACGCCCAAGCGCACATCGCCGCGGAGACCGACTGGGAGCGGATCGCGACGCTTTACCACGTCTTGGCCGTGCTCACGCCGTCCCCGGTGGTGGAACTGAACCGTGCCGTCGCGGTGGCGATGGCGTTCGGCCCCGCGCGCGGCCTGGACATTGTGGACCGCCTGACGGGGGACCCCGCGCTGGCGGGCTATCACCACCTGCCCAGCGTGCGCGGCGACCTGCTGGCCAGGCTCGGGCGGCACGACGAGGCGGCCGGCGAGTTCCGCCGGGCCGCCTCGCTCACCAAGAACAACCCCGAACGGACCGTCCTTCTGCAGCGCGCCGCCGAATGCGACCCGAATACCTGACCGACCAGGCCGCCGTCAGACCTTGCGTCCTGAGTCATGGAGTGGGCGTCAGGACTCCGGCGCGTAGCGGAGCGCGACGACACCGTTGCGGTGGGCGCGAGATTCCAAGAGCGTGAGCGGCACATGCCCGCTATCGTGCTCAAACAGGCGCGTGCCAGTGCCGGCCACCACGGGGTGGACAAGGAGCCGGAGTTCGTCAAGCAGGCGCTCGGCGAGCAGGAACCGAATCAGGATGCCGCTGGCTCCGACGGTGATGTCCTTGCCTGGCTGCTGCTTAAGCCTGGCCAGCGCGGCGGCGACGTCGCCGCCGATCACCGTCGTAGGACCCCAGCCGGGGTCCTTCATGGTCGTGGAGACGACAACTTTCGGGGTAGTGGTCATCATCTCCGCATGCGGCGGGGCCGCCGGGCCGGTGAACACCCTGCGGAACAGCTCGTAGGAGCGCCGTCCGTACAGGTGGGTGCCCGCACCGGCGAGCAGTGGCATGACCGCCTCGCTCAGCTCGTCGTCGTAGTAGGGCAGGTTCCACTTCTCCGGGGCTTCCACGACCCCGTCGAGGGTGATGAACAGCCCGGCGATGATCTTCCTCATGCGCGTTCTGCCTTTCCGGAAGAGGGTGTCACGACTTCAGTTCCGTGCCGTCGACGTCGCGGTGAGTTAGGGCATAGCCGACCAGGGCGGTGGCGTGCCCGTGGCCGATGCCGTGCTCGGCCTTGAGCCAGTCGACCAGTGGCTTGTGCCTGGTCAGATGGCAGGAGTTGATCAGCTCAAGCCAGTAGTCGATGGGCTTGCCGTACTTCTTCTCGATGGAAGGAAAGTAATAGGCGGGACCCTGGACGCGTTCGGTCATGATGGTCTCCTTGTCACATGGCTGCGCGGCCACCGGCGGGGGTCGACGCCCGGGGTCCGGTGTCGGTGAGGAACTCGGTGAGGGTAGCCGCGATGACCTTCGGCGTGAGCTTCTTGGCGTGGCCGAGGCCGCGGCGCTCGACGAGGCGAGCATCCGGGAGCGCGGCCGCGACCGCCGCCGAGCCGTGGCGCAGCAAGCCGGGGCTCTCCTTCTCGGGGCCGCACATCACCAGTGTGGGGATGGTGACAGCAGCCCACTGGCCGGCCGAAAGCTGCCGCCCGGTCTGATAAGGCTCGACAAGCTCGGCGTCGTAGGGCAGGGTGTGCGCGACCGCTGTCAGCCGCTTCCAAACCCCCGGCATCAGGCGCAGCAGGCCGGGGACGAACGGCGGCGCTCCCATGCCGTCCACCATGTAGCAGCGGACCGCCTCGCCGCGCCGCCCGGCCTCGATCAGTCCGGTGAGGCGCGGGCGCAGGTCGTCCGGCAGCCGCCGGTCGGTGGGATCGACCCCCAGTGGCGGCTCCTGCACGGCCAGCTTGCGGATCGGCAGGCCGGCCGCGGCCGCCTCCAGGGCGAGGACCGCCCCGGACGACAGGCCCCACACGTGGGCGCGCCCGCCAGCCGCCGCGATCACGGCGGCGAGGTCCTCAATCTCGCGTTCAACGGCATAAGGAGGCGTGTCCCCGCTATCGCCGCGTCCCCGGCGGTCGTAGCTGTAGACCGCGAACCGGGCGGAAAGCAGCTCGGCCAGTTTGACCTGACCGGGGTAGCGGCGATAGCTGAAGGCGCCGCCGATGAGGATCACGGGGTCGCCGGAACCGGTGCGGTCGTAGGCGACCTTGGTTCCGTCTTGTGACGTCACTGTGTTCATGATGGTTCTCCATGTATTCCTCGTGGTTGCTTTGCTGGTGCTACCGGCCGCCGCAGCGTGAAGACTGCGGCGGCCGGAGGTCAGGCGCTGTCGGCGTGATAGGTCAGGTGCACTACGCCGGTGCTGAATGCGTCGCAGCGGGCCAGCGTCAGCGTGGCGGGGCTGCCCTCGCCGTCGAACAGGCGCATGCCGGCGCCGACCACGACTGGGAACAGCAGCAGGCTCAGCTCGTCCAGCAGGCCCTGACGCAGCAGATAGGTGACCAGGGTGGGGCTGCCGCTGATGTTGATGTTCTTGCCCGGCTGTTCCTTGAGCCGGGTGATCTCCTGAGCAACGTCGCCGCAGATCAGGGTCGAGTTCTCCCACTCGGCCTGCTCCAGGGTGGCGGACACCACCACCTTGGGAACGGCGTTCATCCCGGCCGCCATCGGGTCGCTGGTATTCCCGGCGAACGAGGCGGCGAAAGTCTGGTAAGTGACCCTGCCCAGCAGCATCGTGTCACCCGCGGCCATGACCGACCCGATCACCTGGCCGATCTCGTGGCTAAAGTACCGGCCGGTCCACTTCTCCGGCGCCTCTACCACGCCGTCGACCGACACCATAAGCCCCGCCACGATCTTCCGCATGACATCTCCTTCAAGGACTCGGGCGGCCAGGTCTTCCGGCCGCTGCTACTTATGCCTCGAACGGGGGGTCCACGAATGGACACGGCGGCGCAACATCTCTGCCGGATTCCCGCGGGTCCTGACCCAGCCTGGGCCTTCGGCGGCATTGCCGCCTTGTGAGGAGCTGCACGGCTGGGCGGGAAACCCAGGCGACAGGCAGGGCACTGTCGCCTGCGTGGCTCCTGCTTACATCCCTTGTTCCGGCTTGCCCGCGAGTTCTACGCCGCCGTGTCTGCCCGAGCAGCGGCCAGGGCAGAAGTTGGCGAAACCAAGGTGCGGATAAGCCACTGGCTCGCCGAAACCCACACCGTGCCCGGCGGCGGTCGAAGGCGTTCGCGCGGACATCGTGCGAGCGCTCCGGATCTGAGTCCGGACCCTGGTAGGAAAGAGCCTGTGAATACGGGCGAGGGGACGATTGGGCCGGTCGAGCATCCTGTTCCAACGGATGCCACTATCAAGGCACTGTACGGGAGTGCTCTCCGGTGTGGCTTTCCGGAGTGCATGCAGTCGCTGTACCGGGTGAGCGAGACCGGCGAAAGGATTCTCAACAGCGAGGTCGCACACATCCACGCCCGTCGCGAAGGCGGCCCCCGGTGGAACGCAGCGATGAGCCGGGAAGAGAACCGCGGGTTCGGCAACCTGATCTTGCTGTGCAAGCCGCATGCCTCAGAGGTAGACGACACACCCCAGCATTTCCCGGCTGAGCTGCTACGCGAGTGGAAACGAGCCTAGGTAGAGATCCAGCAGCAAGCCGCGATCACGCAGCCCGCGCTGACCGACGCCGAGGTTGTCGAGGTTCTACGGCAGTCGTTCGGCCTGGATGAAGTCGTCGATGCGATCGCCGCCAAGCTGCCTTTCTCGCCTCGCCTCCGTACACGCGACGAAGCGCTGGACCGTGCGGTGCGGGAGTCGCTGGCACGACGGCGGACCCGCTCCCTGTCGCTGACGACCATCTTGACGCCGTCCTGGTGTGGATGGCCGAGCACGCTGATCCCCTAGTCCAGGTGCCCGATGGCGCGCTGCGGGTCCTAGTCGCCCCGATGGGGTCCGGTAAGAGCGAGCTTGCTGCTCCCCGCAACGGCATGTATGGACATCTCGCCTCGTGGCCATGTCAACTTCTTGTCCCACAGGACCCGCCACAGGTCGCGGTGCTCAACGGCGTGGCGGAAGCGCTCGATCAGCGATCCGATCCATGCGGGAAAGTATCCTTGGCCAGGATCGCGAACAAGGATCCCCGCGGGAAGCCAGTGGCCCAGCCAGTACAGCCGTGCGTTATCGCCCGAAAAAGCCATCCGCCCGTGTCATCTGCCATGAGCATGGGACCACCTGCCGAGGGTTATTGCCACGGGGATGGGACCACCCCGGTTGCCAGTTGATGGACCACCCCTGCCAGGATCGCCCGGTTTGCACCGTTCTGCGAGAGAT
>NZ_RPFW01000010.1:22260-294650 GCF_007827045.1 Trebonia kvetii | reverse complement strand
TCGCCGACAGCCGGCGACACCTCGCCAACCAGATCGCCCCGCCGGCCAAGCCCGGCGGGGCGATCTCGTCTCCAGCCATCGGCATCCTCAACGCCCGGGTCATCGGCATCCTGAACGCCGGGCAACAGGGGTGTCGAGTTGGTCGTCGTCGAGTCCGGCGCCGGCGCACCAGTTGCCGGCGATGGCGCGGCGGCGGGCGGCCGTGGCGGCGGCGCGTTCGGCGCGGGTGCGTTCGGGGGCGCGCTTGTCCCACAAGGCGTCGTACAGGTCGGTGACCGCGTCGCGTAGCGCCGTACTGACGGTGAGGTTGCTGCCGCGGACCAGGTCGCGGATGGTCATCTCGCGGACGCCGAGGGCGCGGGCGATGCGGGCGGAGCCGTGGCCCATGACGTGCAGGGCGCGCAGCCGCAGCTGGGTGCCGCCGGCGTCGACGCGGGCTCGCGGCAGGGTGCCGCCGTGGACGCCGAGCAGGGCCTTGGTGGTGGCCGGGGTGGGTCTGCGGCGGCCGGTGGCCAGGTCGTGGACTGTGCCGGGTGCCAGCCCGGCGGCGGCCGCGATTGAGCGGTAGGTGCCGCCTTCCTGTCGTAGCTGGCGCAGCTGGTCGCGGATCTCGGCGCGGCCCGGTGCGGGTTCCGCGGGTGCGGCGGGCTGGCGGTCGTCTTGGCGGCGGGGAGTGCTGGTCATGTCAACGTGCTCCCTCAGGCTGGTGGTCGGGCGGTTCGGGGGTGTGCTGGGTGGTGCGGCGGGCGGAGTTGAGGGTGCGGGTGATTTCCTGGTCGGCGAGGCCGGCCTGGCGGGCGGCGGCGGCCAGGGGACTGAGGTCGGCGGCCCGGTCGCTTTCCAGGGCGCGGTTGGCGGCCCAGTACAGGCCGGCGTTGCGGTTGCCTTCGGGCTGGGCGGCGACCCACCGGGCGAGGGCGCTGATCTGCTGGCCCGGGTCGGGCTGCGCGGCCGGGGGGCGGTGCTGGCGGGCGGGTTCCAGGAGCCGGGCGGCGGCGTCCCAGTCCAGGACGCCGTGGCCGCCGAGTGCTTCCTCGCGTATGTAGGGCTTTCCACTGACCTGGGAGGGCGGGATGAGGACGTAACCGCCGGCGGCGAGGAAGTCGATGTGGGCGGCGGGCTGGTGGCTGGTGCGCTGGCTGGTGCCGGTGAAGTACAGGTGCAGGCCGCCGGAGGGGGTGCGGATCCGGGCGGCTGCCTGGTCGAGGAGCCCGGCGTCGCGGAGCCGGGCCAGGGCGGGGAACCCGTTTCCTGCGGGGCCATGGTGGTCGATGTCCAGGACGTCGGGGCCGGGTGCTCCGGTGGCGACGGCGAGGTTGCGGTGCGGGTCGCGGGCGAACCAGTCGGTGATCTGTTCCGGGTCGGTGCTGGCGTCGCGGTAGCCGTGCCGGGTCAGGGGAACTTTCATGTTCCACAGGCAGGGGAAGACCGGCCAGCCGCGTTCAGCGCATGCCAGCGCCTGCCGCAGGACCCGGTTCATGCCATGCTCCGGGGGTAGCCGGCGGGCGGGTGGTGGCCGCAGCGGGTTGTCTCGGCAGCGAGTTGGGCGGCGAGGGCGGGCAGGATGCGGGCTTGGTATTCGGCCTGGGCGGACAGCACGCTGGTGTCCCGGGCGCCGCCCAGGTAGAGGGCGGCCCACAGCTGGCTGGCGATGTCGAGGCCGTATAGGCATAGGTCGTGCTCGGGCCAGCACGGGCCGAGCGGGGCGGCGAGGTGGCCGTAGCCTGGGCGGTAGACCCGGTCAACCCACTCGCGCAGCTCGGTCAGCGGGGTGCGGCGTTCGTCGCCGGCGAGCCGCCACCAGGGCGGTGCCGGGCGGGGCCGGTAACCGTCGCCGCCGCTGTGTTCTGCTGTGGTGAGCCGATGGGTGAGTTCGGTGACCTGCCGGTCGAGGGCGTCGAGGCGGGCCAGGGCGGCGGTGTCTTCGGCGAGGGTGCGGCTGATCGTGGTGATCATGCCGGCCAGCTGGTCCAGCTGTGCGGCCAGGGCGGCGTGGTGGGCTGTTTCGCGGGTGTCGAGGGCGGTGTGCTGGTCGCGGCAGGCGGCGAGCTGGTCCAGGACCGCGGGCAGCGGGTCGTGGTTGGGGGTCATGGTCAGTTCCACGGGAAGGATGAGTCGTCGTAGCCGGAGGTCCAGCCGGGCGGCAGGAAGTCGGGCCACTGGTCTGAATCAGGGCCGGGCTCGAGGGCGTAGCCGGGGTCTGGGTCGGGTTCGGCGGACAGCGGGTACGGGCGGCCGGGCAGGGCGCGGCCGTGGCGGCGGGCGCGCCGGTAGGCGGGGTTGTTCCAGGCGCGGGGCAGCCGGGCGATCACCGGGGCGTAGCCGCCGCGGATGACGAGGGCGAACCCGGCGGGCAGCTGGCGGACCATGTCGGGGCTGGCGACGTCGTGCAGGCTGACGTGTTCCTGACCGTGCAGTTTCCACGACGCCTGCCCGCACAGCACGCTGGCGGCTTCCAGGGTGGTGGTGTCGGTGATGCCGGGCAGGAACACCTTCACGCTCGAGGTGTCCCACACGACCTGGCGGCCGTGCTCGTCCCACCGGCTGGCGAGCTGCGCCTCGCCGTGCACGACGGCGATGACCTGGATGCCTTTGCCGCCGGAGTCCGACAGCCAGGCCGGCAGCGGAACCGGGCAGATCTGGGTGACCTCGTCCAGTCCCATCAGCAGCGGCGGGTCGAGCCGGCCGGATGCCGATGCCTGGCCGATGAGGGCGGCGGCGTAGTGGATTTCGGTGGCCATGGCGGCGAACAGCGGGGCGACCGGCGCGTCCTCGCCGATCGCCTCGGCGAGCATGTAGACGGTGCCGCATTCGTGCAGGAACGCGGCGATGTTGAAGCCTTCGCCGGGGGCGGGCAGGACGCTTTCGGCCAGGGCGGGGTCGGCCATGAACGACAGAGCGCGGGACATGACCATGCGGACGGTGGCGGTGGTCTTGTGCGCTTCGGACCGCAGCTCGGCCAGGGTGCGTGCCCACTGCCGGGCGCCCGCGGCGGTCAGGATGCGTTCGGGTATGTCGGGGTCGTCGCCGGCGACCCAGGCGGTGACGGCGTGCAGGTCGTAGCCGGCCAGTGCGGCGGCATGGAAATAGCAGCGCAGGTAGTCGCTGGCCTTCGCGGACCAAAACGAGCCGTCTTCGACGCCCTGCTGGGAGACGGCGAACGCGAACGCGTCGGCGCGGCGGATCGCGGTGGCCGGGTCCTGGCAGCCGTCGACCGGCGACCAGCGGAACGTGGACGGCACTCCGCCGATGTCCTGCGGGTTGAACACGTGCACCGGGCCGAGCTGGCAGCGGACCGCGGCGGTCAGCCCGTACACGTCGGCCTTGGTGGTGGTGGCGATCACCGGGCCGGGGTAGCGAAGGATCACGTCGGCGAGGAACGCAGTCTTGAACGTGCGCGGCGGCGCCATGACCAGGACGTGCTCCTCCAGCAGGACGCGGAGCCCGTGACGCCAGTGGGCGCGGCCGAGGAACACCGAGTGCTCTTCCGGCCACAGCATGCGGACCCAGAAGGGCAGGGTGCGGCGGATGCGGGCGGAGCGGCGCAGCGCGGCCAGCCGGCCCCAGCGCAGCCACAGGCCGGCGATGGTGGCGAATCCCTTGCCGGGGTGCAGTCGCAGGTGCAGGCGGACCTGCATCGAGCGGACCCGGTTGCGGGGCAGGTAGCGGGCCGGGAGGTACGCCCAAGTGCAGAACCCGGCGACGATGAGCATGACGGCGAGGAGGATGGCGTACTTGATCATGAGTGGTCTCCGTTCTGGGCGGTGAGCACCGCGCGGCGCAGCGCGGAGCGGGCAGAGCCGGTGTTCAGGTCGGCGGCCGGGGCAAGCTCGGCGCAGATGCGGCCCACTGAGGGCAGGGGGATGCCGGCGAGGGGACCGTGTCGTTCGGTGACCAGGGCCAGGAACCGGGCGGTCTTCGTCCCGCCGCGCCCGCTCCCCCGCCGCTGACGGTCGGCGTTGCGGGATGGCGTGCTGGGCAGGCTGACCCGGCCGGAACGGGCGGCCGCACTGGGCTGGCCGGCCGGGGCGTGACTGCCCGGGAGGACCGCGCCGGCGGCTGGATTTGGCAGGATGGCGCGGCGGCCGGGGGCGACCGGGCACTCCTCGACCACCCAGGTGCGGAACCCGGTCAGGGTGGAGGCCGGTGCCAGGCTGAGGCGCAGCAGCCACAGCGCCAGGCCGGCGGCCGCGACAAGCAGGGAGGCCTCGGCGAGAACGGCCGGGTCTTGGCGGCGGGCCAGCACCCAGGCGCGGACGACACCGATAAGCGTGTCGCTGGCCAGCGCGTAGGCGGCCGGGGGCATCGCCCACACCGCCAGGTCCCGCCACCCGGGTGCCGCGGCGATCACGTTCATGAACACGCTCGCCCCGGCCGAGGCGGCATTCAGTGCTCGGGCCCGGACCGCCCGGCGGCCATTTAGGGCTAGGGCGACGCCCAGGCAGGCGAACACCAGAGCGGCTGCGTCGGGGATCGCGGCTTCCAGGCCGGCGACGACGCGCAGGTGCCGGGCGACGTAGACGAGGCGGTACTGGGCGGAGAAGCTCACGGCCGCCGCGGCGCCAGCCAGGACGCACAGGCCGAACGACGCGGCATGCAGCCACAGGCCGGGCCGGTCACGGCCAGGACCGGCATGTGGGACAGTGAATGCTCCGGTCGCTCCGGAATTTGCGGCGGACTCTGGAAGCGCGGCCTGGTCAGGCTGCGCGACAGGCATTACGGCTGTCATTAGGCTCCATGCATTTCGGCCATTGAGGGCGAGGGGAATTACTGCGGTTTCGGGCATGGGTGAATTACTCCTGTTAGAAGGAAGCTGGACCGGAACCGGGGATTAGAATGCGCCCGCTGTTCCGGGAGAAATCAGGTGCCTGCTTGATGGCAGCCGGCTGCGGTTTGCGTGGCGGCGCGGCTCAGGCGGTGCCGGTCAGTCGTCGCGGTGGTCGGTGAGGGCGGCAGGCCCGTCCGGCCAGCTGCCGAAGCCCAGCACGGTACGGGCTGCCGCGTCCAGCGGGGCAGTCCGGGCGGCGGGACGGTGGAGCGAGCCTGCCTTGCGGATGCCGATCACGAGCATGAGGAATACGGCGGCCGCAGCACCGGACAGGAATGCGGTAACCGCGACCACGAGCGTGAGCGAAGTCATGATGCGGTCCTCCCGTCATCTCCGCGCCGGGGATTTCCCGTCACCGGAATCACTTCCTTTCCCTGCGGAGGGAATCTCATGGAAATGACGGTATGCGGGCGGCGGCACCGAACCAATATCAAGGTGATATATCACAGTGAGATAATCGGGGAATCGCAGGAAAAAGGGGCGCATGACAAACCCCGGCAGGGCCGGGGAACGAGCGCCATGCGGCGCTGACGGCCCTGCCGGGGCGCTTGGCGGGCCGCCCGTTCCGGTTCGGCGGACGGCGATCCCTGCGTCTTCGGTAAGTCAGAGGTGTACGGCCATGAGCTTCAATAGTCGACCGTAGCCGACTATAGTGCTCGCGATCCTGGCAGGCAACCGGCCGGGCCGGGCCATGACGAGAAACGGCTGGTCCGGCTTACGCCGCCTGGCTCAGCGGCCCGGTCCCGGCGGAGGCTTCCGCGCGGACTGCGGCGACGAGGGCACTGGCGCGGTCCCGGCCGATTCGCAGCCGGGCGCGGAGGGTGTCGCGGGAGATGGGGCGGCCGGTGGCCGCGCGGTGCTCGGCGTCCAGTTCCCGGGTCCTGGCCAGCAGTCTGGCCGGGAGCACCGCAGGCGGTGCGGGGACGGGGCGCGGCTGCTGCTCCTGTGCCTGCGGTTCCGGCATGGCGGGCGGGCAGACGGCGTGGATCTGGCGCAGCAGCCACGGGCCGGTCTCGCTCCAGCCGATCAGCAGTGCCGGGCCGACCGCGTCCACCAGGGCGGTGCCGTACTGGCGGTGGCCGAAGGCCTCGGCGGTGTTCAGCGCCAGGGTGAGCAGGCCGCAGAACCGCAGCATCCGCTGCAGCCGCGCCAGTTGGGCGTCGGTGTAGCCGTGCAGGGAAAGAAACCGCATCCCGGTCAGCAGCCCGACCACGCTCAGGTCGACCGCCGGGCCGATCAGCCAGGCGATCCACGCGGTGATCCCGAGGTCAAGGCACAGCCGGGTCACGTTACCGAGGCTGAAAGCGAACGTCATGACCACGATCGCCGCGGTGATGACCGTGACCGCGCGGCGGGTCAGCGCCTGACCGGGCTGGGCGAGACGAGCCGGTTCGGCGATGGCGGGAGTAAGGGCAGGCATGGTTCTTCCCTCGTTTCGGGAACGCGGGGCGGATCAGCGGTTGCCTCGCAAAGCGATGTCAGCTGGCAGGGCATGCTGCCGGAGCGGTAGTTCGCGAGGCAGGAGCCCGGTGCTTCCGCCGCGGGGAAGTGGTGCGGAGGAGGCACCGGGCTCGCGCGGTTGTCAGTCGCCGGCCAGGCCGCGCAGCAGCAGGGCTGACTGGGCTTGGCTCATCGCGAACGCGCGCAGCTGCTGGAACACCTGCAGGTAGGGGTCGATGTCCTTCTGGTCTTCCAGGCACACCCCGCCGCCGATCCCGCCCAGGTGCACGAGCCCATGACTGAGTGTTGCGGCGAACTGCAGGATCCACAGCGACCCGTCGCCCGCGGCCGCGTGTGCGCCGGACTCGAACGGCAGGATCTGTACGGTGATCCTGCCGCTGTCGGCGGCGGTCCGAGCCAGCGCGGCGAGCTGCTCGCTCATCACCGTCTCATTGCCGACCTGCTGGTGCAGGGCGGCCTGGCCGATGATCAGGTGGACCTGCGGGCGGGAGTCCCCCAGGACAGCGTGCTGGCGGGCAAGGACCGCCTCGGCCGCCCGGTCGCGTGCGGCATCGTCATCCAGGGACGGGTCGGTTTCCGCCAGTGCCCGCGCGTAGGCCGGGGTCTGCAGCAGGGCGGGAACCTGCTGCGCCTCGTAGACCGCGATCCTGGAGGCGGCGGTTTCCATGGCGAGGTAGTCCCGCAGGGGTCCGGCCAGGATCGCCGCGTACTCCCGGTGCCACTCGAATGCGCCCCGCGGGTCGGCCAGCCAGGTCAGCAGCTGCTGCTCGTCTTCGGGTGCCCCGTACTCGGCCAGCAGTTCTCGCAGTTCCTTGGGCCGGATGCCGCGCTGGCCTGTTTCGATCCGGCTGATCTTCGACCTGTCGCATTCCAGCAGCCGGGCCGCGTCTTCCAGGGAGAAGCCCAGGCTCTCGCGGTAGCGGCGCAGGGCCCGGCCGACGAAGCGGCGGCGGACGGGAGGTGCAGGAACCATGTTCGGCCCCCTTCGGTGTGGTGATAATCCGTTGCCGTCAGGGTTGCCGCCCTGTCGACTTTTATAAAGCTACTCACATTTATTGGCGGCATCAAGGTGCAACACGCACCCGTTCCTCTTAATCGGCTTGTTCTTGCACCAGGACGGCGCGCGCGGCGCGGATGATCCGCTCGGCGGTGCGCTGGCTGACCTGCCACTGCGCGGCCAGGTCCCTGGTTGGCGGGAGGCTGCCGGCGCGGAGCCCGGCCAGGACGCTAGCGAGGCGCTCGTCGCCCGCGTACGGGTGGGGCTTGGCGGGAGCGCCGGGGGTGCCGGGCTTGTGGCCGCCGCCGATGCCGGGGCGGCGGTCGGCGGCGGCCCAGACCGTGGAGCGCTTCCACAGCGGGGCAGGACGGCCGCGAGCGGCCGGGCCCCAGGCGTCGGGCTCGGGAAAGTAGCCCAGGCGGCGGTTGGCGTGGATCACGTAGCGGCTGGAGTAACGGAGCATGCGGGCGGCTTCAGCGGCATTCACCAGGTCGTCCGGGTCGCCGCCCCGGTCGACCTGGGTCAGCGACCCGATCTTGGCCTCCTGATGCGCCTGGTGCCAGGCGGTCCACTCGTCCTCGTACCAGTAGTCCGTCCGGCCGATCCGGCCCGCCTTCTCCGGGTGACCCGTCCTGGCCCGGTCGCGGTACCAGGCGCTGGCCGTGGGATACGGGACGCCGCGCGCCGCCATGTCGGCGCGGCTGATCACCGGGCGCCCGTTGATCGCCGGAATAGGGAACTACCTCCTCGGGCAGCGCTTCCCGTCGTGGCCTTCTTCTGCGGGGTGTGGCTTCGGGACGGCCTCAGGCCGACCTCGGGGAATCGTAGCGCTGGCAGCGAGGGCATCACCAGGTGAGGCGGGGGCCTGTCCTCTACAATTCCGGCAAGTCCTGCGGTGCCTGAAGCCGCCTGTGGTGGGCGTTCCGGGGCGCCGCGGGGCCAGGCGGCCGGCGGGACCTTTGCCGAGGCGCTGCTCGCAGTGCCGCCCTGTGGGGCGGGCCTGCCGGCCGCCGTCTTTGTAGGTGCAGGCGGGTCGACCTGAGGTCGACCTCGGGTCGGGGACAGCCTCGACTCGGATGCCTGGCGTTGTCTCACGTCTGCGTCGCGCCGCTCCCGTTTGCTGGCCGTGGGTCAGTGTCCATCACCGTGGCTCGGCTTCCCGATCCTCGATGACCGGGGGGCTGCTCCGAATAGGCACGAGGTCCGGAGCAGCGAAAGATGGGACCGGCCGGAATCCATCCAGGCGTCCTGGTCGCTCACCGCGTGCCTCTTTCCCTCGGCTGCCCTGAACTCCCTTCGTGATCGCCGCAGATGAGAGCGCATCTGACCTCCGCCTTGCCGAGCTGGCCCGCGATCATCAGCTTGACGTCCACGAGGAGCGGAGTGTCGGCGCGGAGGATGAGCTCGCGCAGCAGCGGTGCCGGCGGACAGTACTTCCTGGCTAGCGGGGCGAGTTGGGGCCCGGTGGTGTGGAAGAGGCCTACCGCGTTGTCGGTGCTATGCCGACATCGGCATAGCACCGATTATGCCGGCCCGTGGATTATGCCGAGCCCGGTGTGAAGGCGCTGTTCATAGGTGCGGGTGTGCGGAAGGTGTCGGCATAATTTCTGCTTCCAGCTCATTGTCGTGTCCGTATCTAGTGGTCAGAACCGTTAATTCGTCTGGGATGACGGGTCGGTCCAGGCTGTAGCGTCGCCGAGGTAGAGGCCGCAGGCGCAGTCGAGGGCTTCCTGGGGGGTGCCGAACGGCAGGCCGGTGGGCAGGAGCGATTTGTCGTAGTCGTCGTGGCTGGCGCGGTAGATGGCGAAGCCCCAGTGGGCGGCCGATCCCGTGTACTGGAGCCGCATCAGGGGCAGGGCGTTGCCGTCGGGGAGCCGGCCGGCGATGTAGGAGAACTGGCCGTGCCAGCGGACGTCGATGCCAGCGAGCTGTGGCCACCGCTCGCGGGCCCGGCCGGCGAGCTTCTGCTGGCACGAGGTCTTCGTCGAGTCGGGCGGCTTGGCCATAAGGCCATCATGCCCTGCGCGCGGGGCTGCACGATGGAGCCCGTGCCTTCCAGCCCCTATCTCATCCGGCTCAGCGCCGGCGAGCGCGCTGAGCTTGAGTCCCTGTCGCGCCGGGCCACCGCGCCGTACCGGGAGCGGACAATCATCGCTTCGTGTTCGCGCGCTTAGGTGCCAGACCTGAAGGCAATTGTCTGCTCGCCAACGCGAACCGCATCGTGTTGCCATCCGTGTTCCCTTATGTACCGGCAATATGAGACATGTCAGCACATTGGATGGCGAGCAGCCCAAGGGAACGGGGAGCGCGCCGTGGCTTTGGCTATCTCTGAGGTGCGCGGGATCGTCGAGCGGGTCTGCGCACGGCAGGACGTTCTGGATGCGTGCGCACGGCGTGATCTCGGTGCGGTGATCAGGGTCCTTGGCGCGCACGGGATGACGCAGGGGCAGATCGCCGGCCTGACTGGCATCAGCCAGGGGCGGTTGAGCGAATGGGCAGGGCGCAAGCGGCAGCCGCGGGCGGCTTCGACGTTCGAGGCGTTCGCTGACGGGCTGGGCTTGCCGGCGGCGGCTCGGCAGGCACTCGGGCTCGGGTCGATGTCATCCGGCGCGCAAGGGATGAGCCTTGTCCGCGCAGCGGGCATGGCGGACTTGGATGCCGGCCTGGAGTATCCGGGCACGCCGCTGCAGGCAGCAGGAACCGTGTCGTCGCTGTGGCAGGCTGACCTGGCCGATGAGTCCGCCCTCGAGCGGGGCCTCGTCATTCCTGCCGCCTGGAACGAGGCCTCGCTCCGCTGGCTCGTTGCCCCTTCCACCATTCCTGGAAGCGGTGATTCCGCACCGAACGGCGTGCGGGTCGGGATGGGCGACGTAGAGCGGTTCCGAGACACAGTGGACATGTTCCGAGAGCTGGACGACAGGTTCGGCGGCGGCCACTGGCAGCGTGGATGACGAATGACAGCACCCCGTGGAGTCCGCAGGCGCAGCGGTATTTCATCCAGGCGCTCGGCCTGGCCCAGGCAGCTGGTGACCGGCTGCTCGGCGCTGGGATCCTGGACGCGATGAGCCATCAGGCCACCTACACCGGCCGGTTCCGTGAGGCAGCCAGCCTGGCGCAGGCGGCCAGGACTGGGACGGCCGGGATCGCCACCGCGACGCTCACCGCGCACTTCCACACGATGGAGGCCCGGGCACTGGCCCGGCTGGGCGAAGCCAGGGCCTGCGACCTGGCGCTGGCGGCGGCGGTCAGCGCATACGAACGGCGCAGGCCTGAGGCGGATCCGGCCTGGTTTCAGTACTTCGACGAGGCGGAACTGTCCGCTGAGTTCGGGCACTGCCTGCGGGACCTGAACCGGGCCAGGGACGCTGCCGAGCATGCTGGCCGCAGCGTGGGGGCCTCCCCGGACGGGCGGTTCGCGCGCAGTGATTTCTTCGCCACCATGGTGCTCGCCGACTCCTATCTCGCCGCCGGGGACGCTGAGCAGGCCTGCAGCACTGCTCTTGCCGCGCTCGGTGCCGGGGAGCAGATCCGGTCGGGGCGGTGCGTGAATTACCTGCGGGAGTTCCGCGAGCATCTGGTGATGGCCGAGGGGTCTGCCGGCGTGCGGGAGTTCGGCGAGCAGGCCGTGCAGTTCCGGCTGTGGCGGATCGCGGCACGACCCGAACGGTCCGCTGCGGTCGCCTAGTACGGCTGCCAGTCCATGCGGCTCGCGCCGGTACGCAGGGCGGTGATGCGCTTGGCGGCCTCGGCGGCGGCCTGGGTGTCTTCGGCTGCTTTCTGGATGAGCCAGGTGACCATGAGGAACTCGCGGACCTCGCGCAAGACCGGGTAGCCGGGCCACGTGGTGATGTCATAGCCGTAGATGCGGGCGAAGTCCTCGTATTCCTGGCGGGTGTGCCAGCCGAAGCTGTCGCAGAACATGGCCGTCTGCACCAGGTCCCATTCCCGGGGACCGTCCGCGAACCCGTCCAGGTCGATGAGGACGGGGGCGCCGTTGCGGTCGCGCATGACGTTGCCGACGCTCGCGTCGCCGTGGATGACGCCCTGCGGAAGGGCAAATTCGAGTTCGGCGTACGCGTCCTGGAGCCTGGCCAGTGTCTCGGTGAAGAAGCTGCGGTCGTCTGCGGTCAGCCAGGTGCTGGCGTCGATCCGCGGGGCTGCGTTAGCGAACGGGTCCAGGCGCGGGAGGCGGAGGTCTTCCGGTGCGGTGAGGCGGTGCAGTTTGGCGAGGATGGCGGCGATCTCGGGTGTGCTGGCGAACTGGTCACCGTCATCGGCGACCGACTCCCAGAACGTGACGACATAGCCGTTGGCGATGACTGGCTGGTCGACGCCGATGACGCGGACCGCGGGGTAGTCCTCGGACTCCAGCCAGCGGGCAACGGCAATGCTCCGGCGGACGAGGCCGATGTCGCTGCCGGGGCGGGAGACGCGGGCGATGACGGGAGCCTTGAGGTGGTAGACCGCGTTGGAGCCCATTCGCAGCAGGCGCGCATTGCCGGGGTCGAGGCCGGCGGCGGCGCATGCTTGCTCGAGTGCTTGCTGGAAGTCGTTCATCCGCGGTCGGGGCGCATGGCATCTGCCGGCATACCGCCACCGTACCTAACCCAGAACCATCCGGGGCAGCCCCGACAGGGCACGGAAATCAGGTCACGGACAAAGCCGGTCCTGGATGTCAGTCACCGGCTTCGAAGTCCGGCTCGCGGCCGGCGGTTAGTTCCAGCAGCCGTTCTGATGGCTGGATCTGGGGTCTTGGCGGTTGGAGGATCGGGTCCCGATCAGGTTCGGTCCAGGCGGGGAATCCCGGGCCGAGGTCTTCGAAATCATGGTCCTCGGCGGGGGTCATCAGGCTCTGCCGTTCGGCGAGCTTCGCGGAGAACTCGCGATGCTGGGCGGCCAGGTCGGTGACCCGCTGCTCCGCCTCAATGCTCCTCTCCCCTGCCGTCGGGATGCCGTGCTTATCCTCTGTGACGGGCTGGGGTTCAGCGGAACGGAGCGGCGGCCAGGACTGTTCGGGGTGACGGCGGCGCAGTTCTGCGTCGGCGGCCACGGTCAGATGCCGCTGGTGGCGGGTGGCTTGTTCCCAGTCGGCTCTGTCTGCCATGGCGGTGGCGAGTGCGCCTTCGCGTTGGCGGTAGCTGTCGTGCAGGGCGTGGTAACTGGCGGCGCGGGCCTGCTGGCGGGCGGCCTCGCCGGGTTCGTCCCGCAGGCCGGCCGCGGCGGCTTCAGCAGCGGCACGGAGAGCGGCCAGGTGCGCGTCCCGGGCGCCCGCGCGGGCCCGGCGGAGCTCGTCGCCGACCCATGGTGGTGCCCAGGCGGTTTCGATGGGGTAGGTGTCACGCAGCCGCAGCAGCAGCCCATCGGGCATGCCCCGCACATCGGGCCTGTCGGCGGGGCCGAGGGCGGCCAGGGCCTCGTGCCACGCGGCGCGCAGGTCCGGGCTGCCACTCGCGGGCTCGGCGCCGATCGGGTCGGCGGGGTGGTTGTAGCCGGACAGCTCGCGGTAGGCGCCGATGGATGCGGCGCGCTGCTGCCATTCCAGCCGGGTCAGCGGGTCGCCGGGGACGGGGCCGAGGCCGGTGACTGCCCAGGGCAGGGTGCTGGCGGCGGCGTGTTCGCCGATCCGTTCCTTGCGGGCGTCCATCAGCATGGCGATCTCATCGGCGTAGGCGCGGCGTCCGGGATCGGCGATGGCGGCGGGCTGGTCGGACCAGGCGGGTGCGGGGAGCGGGATCAGGGTGCCGGTGCGGCGGCGGATGCGGGCGTCGATGACGGCGGGGATGTCGCGGGCGCCGGTCAGGTTCCGTTCGGCGACTGCGTCGGTGAGGACCTGGCCCGGGTCCAGGCCGGCGAGTTCCGAGGCGCGCAGTGTGCGCCACAGCCATTTCTCCTTATGGCTGGCCTCCAGCCGGTATCCCGGCGGCAGGGCGGCCGCCAGGAGCTCCCGGTAGCGCTGCTCACGGGCCGGGGCGGTTTCCACGGTCCAGATCGCGTGCAAGATGGCCAGGTGGTCGGCGTCGGCCAGGGCCTGCTGCCAGGCTTGCATGGCGGACAGTTCCTGCCCGTCGCGGCCTAGCACTTCGGCCAGCACACCGAGCGCGTCATCGGTCTCAGCACCCGCGACCGCCGGGTCCGGAATGTCTTGCCGGGCGGTGAGGCGGTCGTAACGGGCCAGTTCGGGGGCGGGCCGCGGGCCGGGCGTGATGTCGGCACGCTTAGGTGACTGGGTGAAGACGTAGGCGGTGTTGCTGTCGGTGCCCCGGGTCAGGGCGACATAGGCGTGCTGGCGGTCTTCGGTGCCGGTGATCACCGCCAGGCCAGCAGTCACGGTGCGGCCCTGGGCGGCGTGGTCGGTGACCGCGTAGCCGAGTTCGGCTTCTTCGTAATGCGCGTACAGGAACTGTCGGTCCGTCCAGCGGCGCTGCCCGGTTGCCGGGTCGGCGTCCAGGGCACGGCGGACGAGCAGCCCGCTGGCGGTGATGGCGTCGATGCGGAGCAGGTCGCCGTTGGCGAGCGTCCGGCCCGGTTCGCCTGCTTCGACTTCGTGGTGGTTGCGGGTGCAGACGATCAGGTCGCCGCGGCTCGCCATCGCGCCGTCGGCGATCCGGATAGCGGGGCCGGGGTCGACGTGGCCGAGGCGGATGAGGTCGTCGCGGATGCGGCGCGACAGTTCGCGGCGCAGGCTGTGGTCGGCGGCCATCAGCAGCACGTCCGTGCCCTGCGTGGTGAGCGCGGTGTACGCGGACGCCGCGGCGTCCAGCATTTGCTCGGGGTCTCCGCCGGTGATGCGGGCGTGCTGGTCGTACTCATCGAGGACGGTGGTGTCGCCGTCGCGCAGCCGCAGGCTGGCAGCCTGCTCCCAGAGCGCGCGGAACCGGACGGGTTCGGCGAGACGGACGTAGCCGAGACGGCCGGCGAGCAGGGTCATGCCGCCGCCGTTCTGTACGGCCTGCAGTTGCCCGGTGTCCCCGGCGATGATCACCTTGGCGCCGTTCGTCTCGGCCAGCGCGATCAGGTCGGCCAGGTCGGGGCTGGTCATCATCGATGCCTCGTCGATGACCAGCAGCGTGCCCGGGCGGATGGGGACGGGGCCGCGAGCCCCGCGCCCGCTGGGCAGGTGGCCGAGGAACTGGGCGGCGTTGTAAGAGTCGGGGATGCCGGCGGCCAGGGTATTGCGGGCGGACTGGGATGCGGCAATGCCGATGACCGGGCCGAGGCCAGCCGCCGTCCAGGCCCGGGCGGCCTCGGCGAGGGTGCGGGTCTTGCCGGACCCGGCGGGCGCGTTGATCACCGACACGCGCCGGCCGTCGGTCAACGCGGCCAGCGCAGCGGCGGCTTGGTCGGCGCGCAGCCCCGATCCGGTGCGCTGACCGGCGGGTGCGCTTTCCGCGCCGCCATGCAGGATGCGGTCGAGGTCCGCGGGGTCGGCGCCGAGCGCCTGCGCGGCCGCGTCACGGGTCAGGCGCGGCGCGCCTTGCGCGGATGCCTGCGCGACCATGCGCTCTTCCATCGTCAGCTGCGCGGCGGTGGCGTAGCGAACGCCGCCGTGCCGCCGGTACACGCTGCGCCCGTCGGCGCGCAGCAGGCTGGACGGCACGGGGGCCGGCTCGGGTGCTTCCAGGCAGCAGACCGGCTCGAACTCCGAGCGCAGCGCGCAGTCTGCCAGGTCTTCAAGCAGCGCGGCCGCCTGGGCCGGGTTTCGGCCGGTGCGGGGCAGGACCCGGCCCAGGTACTTGACTAGGTCGGCGCGGGTCCAGGTGCTCTTTTCCTGCTGCGCCAGCGCGACCGCCTGCTGCCCCGCGCGCGCAAGCGCGACCTCCTGCGTCACCGTCTCCGGGCCGCCGGCTTCACGCGCGGGCGCGTCTGCGCGGTTCGCGGCGACGTGCCAGACCGACGGGGCAACTGACGCCAGCGGGACGCCGAGGGTGCGCGCGAGCTTGTCGGCCCAGTCCGCGTGCAGCTGCTCGGTGTCGAGCGCGCCTTCCTTGCTCTTGCGCGTCGCGAAATTCGACGCCTGACCGAGCTGCGCGAGTTCGCGCTGGGATGGCGCGCGCCCGTAGTGCTGCTGGAACCGCGCGGCGCGGGCGCGCAAGTCCGCGGTGATCGATTCGCGGCGCGAGGAGAACAGCCGCATCATCTCCCCGCTGATGCCCGCGATCTCAAACCCGTGGCCGTCATCACGGGGGGTCCACTCCAGGCCGAACCTCGCGGTCAGGGCTTCTTCCAGATTCTGGGCCGTGATCGCGGCGACCGCGCCGATGTGCTCGTTGTAGCCGAGGGAATCAGGCGCTCGCCATTTGCCGTCGGTACTCGTACGAGCGACGTGGGCGATCTGGGCGTGGACGTGCAGCTGCATGTCACCGTCGCGGGAGGTGTGCTGCAGCCAGTGCGCGACCGCCAGGTCGGCTTCGTGCCACTGGCCGGTCTCGCGGCCGTTGACTCGCTTGTTGTGCGAGCCGGTGCGGGTGTAGCCGGCTTCGCGGTGGAAGTATTCGAAGCCCGCGTGGACGGCCTGCCAGATCATCGCGTCCACCTCGGCGACTAGGGCGGACCAGTACTCGTCCCCGGCCGTGTCGCCGGCTTGGCGGGCCAGGCGGGCGTTCTCGCCGAGGGAGGCGTGGAAGATCGAGATGGACTTCGACAGCGACAGAGTCAGGTCGAAGAACAGCGGGCTCTGCCTGGCCTGCCGGGTCGCCTCAAGGCGCAGCTCGCGCTTGCGCTCGGCGGTGGCGTGCGGCTCGGCGGCCAGCAGCTGGGTATAGATCTCGGCGGCTTTGCGGCCGCTGCCGGGCGGCCTGCCCAGCGGGGTGCCGTCCGGGGCTTTGTGCTCGCCGAACAGCAGGTCGTACGGTTTCCGCTCGACGATCTGGCCGGGCTCGAGGCCGAGAGCCTGAGCGCCGGGGCCCCACCAGCGGCCGGGCGGCTCTCCCCCAGTTTCGGCGGCCTGGATGTAGTACCCGGCCGCGTCCTTAGCCGTTGCTTGGTCGACTTGCTTCCAGATGTAGTCCAGGTCGTAGCCCTTGCTCAGGGTCGCGATAACTGCCAAACGGGCCTCTGCCACCGAGGGCCGGAGGCCACTGAACTTCCCATGATCATCAGATGGTGCATGGGTGTGAGGGAATCGAACGTCATAGATAAATGATGACAAAGCGGGCGATCAAGATCAGAAACTGAACGAGCCGATAGGCAGCAGAAGGGGTTACTTGAACGAGATATCGGCGGCAGCGCGTGCGGTCTCAGCCAGGCCCACACCGCTCAAGATGGTCTGGGCGCATGGGAAGAACGAGCATCCCTCGTGCGCCAGGTCCGCGTTGCGCACTTGATCGAGCGCGATGCGCCAGCGCACCGTCACCCCCCTGCCACTCCGCCAAGGAGAAGAGGCAGGCAGGCAGGCGAGGCAGGGGATGCCCGCCAACAGGCGGTCCGTTCAAACCCGAGTCATACATCGATCGATGCGCAGATCGTCTTCGCCCGCCGTCCCACGGTCGAGCCACCGAAGGACCTAGTGACTCAGATAGTGACTACGACTCCAGACTCCCACAGACCTAACGCGTCACCGTTGGACTGTCGCACTGCAGTGAGCCGCGGCAACCGGGCCCTGTGCGCCTGCATCAGACAAACCAGGGCTTGCACTCACCAGCTCTCTGATCTGCTCCGAGCTTTCCGGACAGCGGATTAATGACTAATTCACGCTGCGGACTGCCGTTCCAGGTATTCATCGTGGACCTGCTGCGGGGTCCGGTACTGTAGCCCGGAGTGCCGGCGCTTCGAATTGTACCAGAATTCGATGTACCTCACAACGTCTCGCCTGGCTTGTTCCCGTGTCGGGTACTGGGTGCGGTGGACGCGCTCGTTCTTCAGCGCGGCGAAGAATGACTCGGCCATTGCATTGTCATAGCAGATGCCGGTGCGGCCGACGGACTGCCGCAGGTTATATTTCTTCAGCGTCATGGCGAACTGCCCGGACGTGTAATTGCTGCCGCGGTCGGAGTGGAAAACAGCGGCAGGAGCGAGCGTGTAATTGCGGGCGGCCATCTCGACGGCCTCCTCGATGAGAGGCGTCTTGTAGTTATCGCCCGTCGCCCAGCCGATCACGGCCTTCGTGTGGCAGTCGATAACCGTATCAGTTACGTGGAATCCGAGCGCGGAAGGCACTGTCGGCCGAAGGCCGTCCTCACCTGCGAGGATTCCCACGTAACACGGATTCTGTGGACTGCGACGAAGGAGCATTCCACAGAATCGCCAAATACAGCCAGCCCTGCCACGTCGGAATATAGGTGATGTCGCCGACCATTACCCGGCCGGGCGCGCTGGCAGTGAAGTCCCGTTTCACGAGATCGGGGATGGCGTGCTCCTGGCCGTCGCCCTCGGTGAGGCTGAACCGCCACGGCCGCGGCTGGCACGGCTCCAGGCCCAGCTCGCGCATCACCGAGCGCACCAGCTCCGGCCCGGCCGGCACGCCCCAGGCCGCCAGGTCGGCGTGGACCCGCCGGTACCCGTACGTCCCGTCAGAATCGTCGAATGACTTCCGCACGATCACGGCGATTATCCCGCGCCTTTTCGCCGTCGCCGATTCCGGCGCGTTCCGCCATTCGTAGAAGCCTGATCGCGATACCTTCATCCACCTGCACATTTTCACGACTGACGGCACGTGCATATTACCCGATTCCAGGTAAGCCGCATACTCCGCGTCGATGAACTCGAATTTCTCGGTCACCGATGGTCGCGGGCGAAGTATGCTGCGGCTTTTTTCATGAACTCAAGTTCCATCTTGAGTTCCCGGTTCTCCCGCTCGAGCTCGCGGAGCCGCGCCCGCTCGGTCAAGGTCGGCGGCGGCTCCTCGCCGGCATGATCACGGCGATAGGCGGCAACCCAGTTGCCGAGGGTGCCCTCATTGATACCGAGCTCTTTCGCCACCCTGGCGATCGGGCGCGACGTCTCGATCACCATCTTCACGGCTTCATCCTTGAATTCAGGCGAGAAGCTCTTCTTCGGTCGGGGCAAGTTTTCAACCTTTCCAGATAATCCATCCTAATGGACGGACTGTCCGGAAGGCTCGGGGCACCTCACTCCGGTGTGAGGTTCGGATCGGAGCATGGTGAGGAGGGAATGGCGGACGGGATGATCGCCAAGCAAGCTACGCAACATGTGCTGACTGAGGTAGCGGTAACTCTGCGGGGGCTGGAAGGTTGCAGCTGACCGTATCTGCTCCAACGTGAGCAGGGGTTCAAGTCGCTGAACCTGGCACAGGAACAACAAATAAGCGGTCTCAGCACCGGACAGGTAAGTGTCGTACTCGGCTTTGGATACCCCGGTACAGTGAGCCCATTCCAACTTGCTTGTAAACAATGAATCACTTTGAGTGATGATAACGTTGTCGTCTCGCGGCGACGGCACTGTGGCCACAGGGTCACGGTTCGCCGGCGGACACGGCGAAGCCCCTGGTAGATGAGGCAATCGACCAAGAACGACTCATCACCCCCAGGGGCTTCACATGCTGTTCTACCGTGCCGCGCTGCCGTTGTCGTCCCGGACCCTGAACTACGCGGCCGGGCTGATCCGCCGGCACCTGAAGGCCGTCGGGTCGCGGTGGCGGAAGCTCAGCCCTGGGCAGCAGGCCCTGCTCGTGCTCGCTCACCTGCGCAAAGGCGAGACGTTCGAGCACCTCGCGGCCGGGTTCGGGGTCGGCAGGACCACGGCCTGGCGGTACGTCAACGAGACCGTGGAACTGCTCGCGGCCCGCGCCCCGAAACTGAGGAAAGCGGTCCGGGACGCCAAAAGGGCAGGTCACGCCTACGTCATCCTCGACGGAACCCTCATCCCGATAGACCGGGTCGCCGCGGACAAGCCGTTCTACTCCGGCAAGCACAAAAAGCACGGCATGAACCTGCAGGTCATCGCCAGTCCTGACGGCGAGGTCCTGTGGGTCTCCGGTGCGCTGCCCGGCTCGGTCCACGACAAGAAGGCCGAGTGGATATGGGGCGTGCTGAACGAGCTAGAGAAAGCCGGGCTGGTCACCCTCGCGGACAAGGGATATCAGGGCTCCACCTGGGCAAAGGTCCCGTACAAGGGCCGGAACAAACCGGAATCCCAGAAAGAAGCCAACCGGGCCCACGCCAGGCTCCGCGCCCCCGGCGAACGAGCGAACGCCCAGCTCAAGGTATGGAAGATCCTCGCGAAGCTCCGCTGCTGCCCCTGGCGCGCCGGGAAACTCGCCAAGGCCATCCACGCATTGCAACTCCACGGCGCCTAACCAGGTTGGAATGGGCTCAGTTCTGGTGTCGTTCCCATATGTCAGCCGGGGTCCCTTCGGCGATATTCGCGATGCGGGCGGTCCCCACCAGGGCACCGACGGGCTTGGTGGCATAGATGATGACGGGGGTCCCGGGGTGAACAGTCGGCCGTTGCCTGCGTATCTCAGCGGACTTGGTGCCGCTCAAGATGGCCTGGGCGTATCGCGGACGGATTGACAGTAGCAGTGCTCGGTCATTTTGGCTCATACCCGGAAAACCCTTCCTGATAGATGGCGGCGAAGAGTGACGGCGAGATCTTCTCTGCCGACCTTAGTGACAGAGACTGAACGTACTCGCTGGCTAGCCCTCGGAGCCGCCGCAATGTGACTTGGTGAGGGAAGACCTCGGTGTCGGCGAACCGCAGGGCAAGCGCTGTGCCGTTCTTGGCCACCGCCGTGACCTGGTCTTGCTGCCAGACTCCCAGGTGCCGAAAACGCTGGTGCAGTTCACCTGGCCGCGCGGCGACGACCTCCTCAAGCCGCGAGCAGGCTACGACGGCTGCAAGCTTGATCCGAAGCACCGGTACGGTCAGCTGCACGTCATCGACGCCGGTGACCAGGAAGGCGACTGATTCCCTTCGCGGGTCTCGCAGGATCAGCCGATTCCACCGAGGCCCGTCGGCCCCCAGCCCGCGAACCATCGCCAGGTAACTGGACTGGCGCTCGCCCTGGCTGCCATGCATGAATGGCAGGACTGCATCTTCTTGACGGGACCGCACCGCAGCCAGCTCGTACTGGGTGTCCTCGAGCTGGGCCGGCCGGTACTCTTGTGCCCGGGCCAGCTCATCGAGCTGAAGCACTACGTCGGACGGCCGCATGACGCGGACACCGGTCGTGTCGACAACGGCAGCCGACCAGTCGATGAACCGCTGATCGCGAGTCGCAATGACAGTGGTCCCCGTGAGCCACGCGGCCGCCAGGTGCCGCACGTCCGATACGTCGCCCCGATCGGCCGACAGGTCCAAACCGATGTTCTGTCGCACGAGGTCAGTGATCTGCTTGGCAGCCCCGTCCAGCGCCCGGGCCTGGGTCCTGACTGTCAGGTACTTGCGGGCGGCCTGGTCCTGCCGTTGCCTTTCCGACGGATCCGGGTGCCTGGCGATCTCAGCCTCAAGTTCAGTGGAGATGACCAGGTCAACCTGATCAGCGAGCCAGTCCCCGGTCAAGGCGCCCGACTCTCGCTGCTCGCTGCGCTGGTAGCTCGATTCAAGATCGGCGAATACGTTGAGGTCCAGCATTACCCGGACAAGCCCAAGGGATTCGGCCGAGGAGAACAGCGCGGGATGCCCGTGATCCCGCCACCAGATCGACAGAGGGTACCGCTGGCGACCGCGCCCGGGCCTTTCGCCCTGCTTTTCGAATCCGAGGTGCGGCCACATCGCGTTTGCGGCGAAATCGTTACGGCACTTGAGCGTTATCCCGAACCTGTCTTCGTGCCGCTCGCTGATCGCATCGATGAGAAGACGAGCAAACCCCCGCCCTCGGCCTTCAGTACCCACGCACAAATGAGTCAGCCGGACAACCTGTCGAGGCAAGGAATAAAGGGCATAAGCCATAACCTGCCCACGATCAACAACTGCCAGCAAAGTGCCCGCGGCGGCCGCCTGCTCGTAGGCCTTGTGAGGAAGGAAGCCCAGGGTGCGCTTGTTCAGGTCCCCTAGAGCGATAGCCTGATCGATCATCTTGCGATCAGATACCTTAACCACGATCAAACCATCGGGTACCCTGCTCCCGGCTTCACCCCGTGTCATTCTTGTAGTGTGTCAACCTTAGCCGGTTGATGCTAGATCTTTCTTCTCGCACTTCATGATTTCCAGTTGCCAGGACTCATATCCAGGAAGGCATATTGATGGAAGTCATTAGCTGAGGCTAGGGGAAATGGCTCGTCCACGATCGGAGCACCTCCTCCCATAAGCCTTGCCCGTTCGTTGTCGCGGTTGGAATGAACGGTAACGAAGGCCGCCCCCTTCCCTCTGCAGAAGCGCGGAATCGGATCAGGCCGCGTGCCCGTTACGTGCCCGATCGGACGGTGAACCACGGTGATTCACGGTAACCCACGGACAAGGAGAAACATCAGCTGACCTGCGTTTACGATGCTCAGCGCATCCGTATCTGAAGCCTTCCAAGCTGGTCATGAGTGTTCGATTCCCGTCATCCGCTCTCTTTCCTTCGCAGCTCACCCACGTGCCGCTTGACCGCCGGACAGCAAGAAGGGGGCGCGGGCATCATCGCCGAGGGGCGTCATCATCAGTTGCGCGACACCAGAGCCGAACGCCGTCTCGACAGATCGGCCGTCGGCCAGGGCCTGATAGAAGCCGATGCTGAAGCGGACCGCGGAATGGTCTCCCACTGGCTGGCGCATCCCGATGACGGACAGGCCTGTTGCCGCCAGCGCCTGGGCCAGGCGCTCGGTACTGCACGCGTTGACGACCACGCAGCGAACGCTCTGGCCGACTGCCTGGAACGCCTGCACTAGCCCGTCTACGGGGATGGTGTGGATGTACCCGTACTCATCTCCGACTACGATGCTCTCCTCCTTGGCATCGCCGTGCCCGGCGAAGTGCACGACGTGCGGCTCGACAGAGGAGAGAGCTTGCGTGATGTCGAGCGACTGTACCGCCCACCGGCTTTCCAGCCGGATGTCGTCACGTTTTCTGCCTTGACTGACGGCTTGCTGGATCGCACGGAACTCATCCTCGACGCGCAGCCCTCGCCTTCCCGGATCGGCGGGGTCCACGGGGTTGGCGGCGAGGTAGAGCACCTTGATCAGTTCGCCGGTTGGCGGCGAGAATCCCGGCGCTGGCGTCGGGTTGCCGCTCACGCTCACTGTTGCCAGTGTCCGATCGGGGTGACGTCCACGCGGGCCGCTGTAGGTGAGATCGAAGTAAAGCGGCACATGCGGGCCTGCCTCTTGAGCGCGCACGTAGAAGGAAGCGTCCGCCGTGGCCCCGGCCGCCAGCCGGTCGAGCGCGAATCTTCGGCTACGTTCATCCACGGTGACCTGGCCATCCAGGGCAAGCTCCAGCTTCTCCGCGTCGCTGCCGCCGACGTTGCTCAAGCGGCAACGCAGGACGGTCCATTCACCGAGTGCCAGCTCGCGCGTCTGCAGTTCGGTGCTTATCCGCGGTTCAGGCGCCGGGGCTGGTGCCGGCTCGACGATGATCTCAGCGGTGAAGCTGGCTTCACGATGAGGCTTGCCGTTGTGGTCCTGGTAGGAGAAGTTAGGGCTCGTCAGCCGGTAACGTCCCGGCCTTTCCGCGCGGACCCGGAGCTGCTCGCAGACTGTCTTCCCCGGAGGAAGCCAGATCGGGCCAATCCGTTCCTGCCCGCGAAGCCGCATGACGCCGGCCGGCAGCCTGATCACGAAGATAACGTTCAGGCACTCATGCGGGCCGCTGTTGGTCAGGCAGACCTTCAGGTCGGCGTCACCGGCGTGCACCGGAGAGATCGCGACCTCGATCATCAGCTGTCTGTTCCGAGCGCGAAGGATCCAAGATGGTGGACGCGGCGGCATCTCCGGCAGTGCACCGCTTCATGCCTTGCCTTCCCTTCCTTCCCCGCCTTCCTTTTCCCCCTTGCCTTCCTTGACACCACGGCGAAGGCGTCGTCAAAGATCACCACCAGGTCTTTGGTGCACAAAGGCTTGCCGCAGTGATGACACACCGCGACGGGTTTCTGGCTCCGATCGTTGCACTCGGCGCATTCCCAGCCCATTACCGCGTCATCCTGTCTCACTCGTCATGGGACTCTTGCGCCCCAGCGTGGCCTCCGTCAGGTCACGGAGCCGCTTGTACTCCTCGCGGATCGTCCGCTCCATCTCGTCATCGGTGTAGGCACCCTTCACCACGATCCGGACCTTCGTGGCCCCCCGCTCCGGGCGGATGCCGCCGCTACGGACTTCCTCCCCGGTCAGGATGATGTGGAAGTCGACGGGGTAGACACCGACATACCGTCGGCCCTTGATATCCCAGTAGCGCTGGAACTCGTTGGCTCGCCTGCCGCTGCGCGGCGGGTTCTCGATGACGTGCTTGACGTAATAGCCTTCCTCGCTCATCGCGTTTGTCAGCGCGATGACTGCCTCGTCGTCCGGGACCACGTCAAAGGTGTCCGCGTAGCTGTCCCGGTTGCTGTCCTCTGCCGCGCGGTCAGGGTCCACGCGCAGCGCCTGGTAGCGGATGTTCGCCAGGCTGATCCGGAAGCCCAGGTCGACCCGCGTCTTGACGCTGGCCGACCTGCCTAGCGCCCGCCGGCCGCCGAGCGAGTTGAAAAGCGTCACTCCGGTGACCCCGGAGAGCGTCCCGCCCATTTTGGCGGTAACTCGCCCAGAAATTTCATCTCCCGGATCGACTTGTCCAGAAAAGCGGATGGCCAGCGTCACGTGAGTTGTCCGGGCCTCGTCCTTTTCCTGGTCGGCGGGGGTAATCCGTTTCAGTTCGATAAACTGGCGGCCTTCCCCGCCCAGCCCGACCGTCGCCCGCGGCTGGGTGCCCACCTCGTCGAGCAATCCCCAGGTATGGATTTCTCCCCACCTCACCGGAAACTCCAGCCGCAGCAATTCGATCATCCGCAGGCTCAGCGGCTTGTCCTCGTCCGGGCCGAACTTGACCCACTGGACATCCAGCTCGAGCCCGTGACGGCCCGAGTCAGGGACGATGGACGGAGTGATCCAGATCGGCCCGCTGGCGATCTTCGGCTCAGTGCGGAGCTCGTAGCGGCGGCGGTATTTCCAAGGGCTCGACGAGGGCGGGTCCAGGGGACGGAAGACCGCGTGATCGCCCGAGTTGCCATCGAGCGGCAGGATCGGGCCAGCGATCTCATCTCCGGTGCGGATGCCGAACGGCCCCGAGAGCAGGATGCGCCCCGCGCACCAGGGCACGGCGGCGTCGTGCGTGCGGGCTCGCTTGCGACGGCGCCGCACCCGCTCACGATCTGGCCCGCCAAACGTGAAGCGCACGCTGAGCTCACCTTTGACCGGGTCCAGGACCGTCCGGTACTCATCGCCTTCGCCCTCGAGGGTGATCTCCCCGCGCAGTTCCTCGGTCAGTTCCACGTCGACCGCCTTGGGGAGCAGCGGCACCGGGAGCGCGGTCCGCGCTCGAGCCACTCCCCGCCAGACATGCAGCATGGCGACAAGGGCGGACAGCCCGCCCGTCAGCAGCAAGATCGCCCCGACGGTAGGGCTCAGCCGGACCGTGACAATGCCGGCTACCGCTAGCGCGGCACCGCCAAGAACGATCACCAGCCAGCGCCAGGTAGTCCCCGCGGTCAGGGCCTTCCCGTGCGCGCAGCCTCCGCAGTGGTAGACCGGAGCCTTGGCGAGGCCGGGACCGCTCCCCTCCCGGAGGATCTTGCGCGCCCACCGCGGCGACGGCCGGACGTGCTTCTTGCAACCCGGCCGCCAGCAGTGGTGGCACAGCGCGAACACCGGTGACGACCCGCACTCGTAACAGCGGGCCACCGATGCGCGCGGCTCGATTGCCACATCCCACATGGCCACCTCCGACTCAGCGTCCGGCTGGAAGGCGGTCGAAGCGTTCCCGCAGCGCCCGTCTCAGCGCGTTGATCTCCTGGACGACCGGCTTGCTCTCCCCCCGCAGCGAGCCGTAGACGTAGAGCCGCAGGTCCCCGCTGGCGACAGCGCTGCGGTAGGTCATCACGCCGTCGACGCTGCGTTCGCGACGGGCCTTGTGCCGCTCTCCCCTGACGTACACCTGGAGGCGGAGCAGATCTGGTCCCTGCACCCGCTCCGCTTTGATACAGCAGTCCTCCGGATCGAGGTCGCGCACCGAGGTGACAAGCGTGAAGCCCCGGTTCCTGAGCGCCATCGCTATGTCGTCGAGGCGCAAGGCACTCGGGATGACCTCTTCGAAGTACAGCCACTGGTACGGCGACATCGGACGGCGAGCGAAGGCGTCGTGGAGCGGCAGCGAGAACTCTGTGGTGACGACGCTCTTCAGCTTCAGCGCGGACCGCTGCGCCGGGTACGGCCGGCCGGCCGCGTCATAGAGCCGAGCGTCCATTCCGGACAGCAAGCGGTTAACGGTCACCTCAACCCGGCCGGTGAGTGTGTCCTGCTTATAGAAGTCTCCTGGGTTTGATATGGACAGCGTCATCTCACCGCTGGTCAGCGTGACCAGCTCTTTCCTGACCTCAGGGTCTTCCTCTTCGGCTTCCGGATCGTCCGCGGTATGCGTGACTTCCGCATCGCGCCGCTGGCCGATCAAAGTCATCGGGACGTCGGACCATTCCAGGCCGCCTTTGCGGCCATCATGTTCCTGCTGCGGGTTGTACCGGAGGGCCGGCCTGCTGTCCGCATGCAGTTCGAGCGAACTCAGCGACGTGTGCGTGGGCCAGCCCATGGAGACCTTGCTGACTTTGGCTTCTACCCCCTCCGCCTGACCGCGCGGCAGGTGCAGGCGGACCGTCATCCGAAGCCACAGGCCCGGTTCGAAGTCGAGCTGGCGTTCGGGCGCGTCCCCGATGACCTTGATCCGCTCCAGCAGCCGTGCCAGCAGGTCCGCGATCGCGTCCTGGGCCGAGAAACGCTGTGGGCGGTCAGCATCCTCGGCCATGTCGGGATCGTCCAGATCCATGTCGACGTAGACCGGAAAGATCCGGAGATCTTCCGGCCGGTACTCCTGGGAAAACACGCACTCGCTGTTATCGATGATGAGCTGGTCGGTCTCGCCCGAGCCAGGGCGGCCGGGGAGTCGCACCGCGATCGGGACTGAGCCGTAGTTGCCCTGGAGCCCGAGCGGCACTTCAAGATCGGTTTTCTCGTAATCGGTCAGCGCCAGGAAGCCGACGACCGCATTGTCAGGGAGAACCGCGCCGTCGCGTCGCGCGGCCTCCACGTCGGCGTACGCATCACGGGTGAAGAACTCGTCACCGTCATAGGGCAGCACGATTTTGATCTGCCCGGCCGGGTCGCCTACCTCGGAGACATCTGCGTTAAGCGAGATCTCTTGCCGGTACTTGTATTTCTCCTCGATTTTGGCGGTCTCCACCCGCGCGCGGGCGTAAGCTGGCTCGCCGGTCCGGTTCCGCAGCGGGGCCGCGGCGTGCATCACCGCAAATCCCATCAGGCGACGGAATCGCGCCGCCAGCCGTTCCAGAATTGACCCGCTCTGAACGCGCGGACGGCTCTTAAGCGATCCGGTGGGTACCACGCGCCATAGTCCGCGCGTCATGGTTCTCACGTTCTCGGCCTCATCAGCTCACCGGATGGATTCTCTGACGCCTCCACTGGTCCCCCTGACGTTCCTATTCCTTCCGCCAGCTCCCTAATAGGTTCATTGTCGCCGAAAACGAAGAACTGTCCATGCCCTCAATCAGAACGCAAGGTACTTCACCATAAAGCGAAAATTCGTTCCCTGCGGCCACTAACAGGCTAGAAGCTCGCTTCTCAAAGACAGAGATAGCGTCTGCTGACGCGCTAACAGCAGTGAAGCCGTACTTCCGCATAAGCGACTGGCCCTCAGGGGTAAGCGGCCGTGTGAATACCGGCTGGGCGGCAGTGCCCGCGCCAGCCGCCGCGAGGGCGTCCACGAGCGTCGCGATAACGCACCGCCGCGTCCATGAGGCGCCTGGCGCCCAGACGATCGCGACGTACCAGCCCGCGATGGTGCCCGCGGATATCGCCAGGTCGGCCGGGTCAAGCTGCGCGCCGGCCGTGACCTGGCCAGACCTGAGGCGGTGCACCGCCGTCGCGAGCAACGGGTAGACGACGTAGTAGCCGAATCGCCCTTCGTCACCCTCCCGGTCGATGACTCGGACGACGCAGCCTGGCGACCAGACGATCTTTGCCCAGAGCTCGGCTGGTTCAGGCTGACCGTCCGGCCCGAGCAGCCGGCTCGACTCATCGAGCAGCTCGACCAGATCGTCCCTGGAGGCGACCGGCAGTGCGGCGCACTGGCTCCAGGCCCGGTGGTGCGCGCCCAGGCTGACGCCCTTGGGCAGCAGCTCTTCGACGCCGGGGTGCGATGCCTGGAGCGCCTGGTGACGTTGCTTCGCAAGTTCTCCGACGGCGGACCATAGGGCCATGACGAAGACCGCCGGGGCGACGGGCGCGAGCGCGACCCGGGCGATCGACCATCTCCCGTGCAGCGGGGCCCCCACCCGCACCCGGCCATGCCTGAGTCTGGCGTCCGTGCAGGCCGCAAGCCAAAACGGAATCGCCGCGAGCGCGAGCCCGATCGCCCACCACGTGGCTGCCCCGCCCGGGGCTCCGGCCGCGGCGGCAAAGCCGGCCGCGGCGGTCGCGCCGCCCGCGGTGACGATCGCCCCCGAGCGCATCAGCATGCCGAGCCAGGCCCGCTCGTCCAGCGCCATGGCGGCCACCCAGGAGGCCTCGACCGCGACCCCGGCCCAGGCCACCGCGATTACCAGCCAGCGGACCGAACCGACGGGTCCCGGCGGCACTACTCCCACCGCGATCCCGACCAGCAGAAGCGTTATCCCGGCATTGATCCAGGCTCTCGTACGCTGGGCCCATCGCCTGGCGCGCTCGTCGTAAAACCGCTGAAATAGCTGGAGCCATTGGGTGGGACGCTCCCCGTGATCGGTGAAGTCGTCCGGGAGCCACTGCTTAAGTTCGTCTGGTGTCACCATGTAGCGACGGGTCCAGATAACCGACTGCACCGCAAAGATCTGCGCAAGGCCGGCCGCGACGAATAGCAGCAGGGAAACGTCCTGCCAGCGACCAAACGGCTTTGGCGACTGCAGGACCAGCGCGACCAGCGTGAAGCTCGCCCCCGCGAGCAACGGGGCGGCCACGCTGCCGGCCGCCTGGATGCTCTCCAGGTACGCCAGCGGTCCGCGAGTCGTCCATACATCGCGTCCGGTCCGCTGCACGAAGCGCTGCGGCCTCGGGTTCGTGGGATTGGCCATGCCGACTAACGCCGGTCATTCGGGCAGCCGGGAACGTGGGAGCCATCGGAGCCATGGCAACGGGGACACGTTCTTCCTTCGCCACCGATGCCCCGGACCTCTCCGGTGTCGTCCCCTATCAGCGCGTGCGGACCGGACCCGATCCCCAGGGCTGCCTGCAGGATCGTCGCGATCTCGCTAAAGTCATCACTGCGGAACGACGGCGGGACCAAGAGGACGATGTCGATCGAGTCGGCGGTCCGCTGTTCGAAATACGCCAGCTCGATATCGTCGTGTCGTCGGCTTAGGCGCCTGCGCCCTTCGTCTACGGCGCTCTCGTCGACCCGAGCCAACTGGCCGGGTTCACCCCACAGCCGCAAGCGACGCGGCGTCATATCCGGCATATCCGATGGCCCCCTGGTCGCCAAATGGCTCTCAGTATGACTCCTCCTATAGGCTCACGTCCCGGCCTTCTCGTATATCGAGGTGCTCAAGGGCAGCCGAATCATCTTGGATCGATTCCAGGAGTAAACCGTGGCCAGAAATTATTACAGTCATAGGCTAACGAGTTGGCGACACTTCAAACATAGCGGGGGGCCTTTCGGCCCGCTCCCCCGATGGGTAAGCGACGGTATCGAGGTGACCAGCCGGGCGAGACCGGTGATGGCTGAACTGGGCGTCCTCATTGCGTGCTCAACCCGACGATGAGTCGAAGTGATTTACGGCAGTCCCTATGTGGAGGCGGGCAGCCTTTCTGGTCCGTGGTTAGGCGTAGTCGTGAATGCTGTGCTCGGCCAGGTCAGGCGCGTGCCGGGCGACCGCGCGGTAGTCGGCGTCGTCGTGCAGGACAGTCAGGCCGTGATAGGAGGCGGTCGCTGCGATGATGAGGTCTACCGCCGAGGCACTGCGGTGATGGCCCGCGCGCGACATCTGGTACTGCACGCTCGAGACCCACCGCCCGGCGGTCTTCGGCACGGTCACATCCGGGTACAGGTCGCTGAACATCTCCGCGATCTCGTCGTACTCGACGGCGCTGCGCGCGCTGTAGAGGAACTCCGTGCGCTGCGGGTAGCAGCTCCCGATCGCCTCGGCATCGATCGGGTCGTACCACGCCTCCTGCAGCTTGGGGTCGCGCAGCAGTCGGACCAGGGCGGAAGTGTCGAGCAGGTAGATCACCGGGCATCCTTCTCGGCCTGATGCACCCGCTCCGCGTCTTCGACCGCTCCCCAGTGCTGCGCACGCTCAAAATGCCGGCCGATCCGGGCAGCCCGCTCCTGCCTTTCTGCGTAGTACCTCAGAGCCAGGTTGACGGCGTCCTTCTTCGTCCTAGCCTTGGACAGGGCCATCGCACGGTCCAGTGCGTCCTGATCGATGTCGATCTGCGTCACAGCCATAGGGCACCTCCAGCGATGTTGTCTATCCACAAAGAAGCATACAACATCAACATCGAGGCTGGGCTGCTGCCGCTCGCACCCCCACGAGGCCTGCGTCCCGAACGATGGAGTACCAGTGCATATGAGCATGCCGGAAGGCGTGCCCGTTGCGTGCCCGATCGGACGGTTAACCTGGGTGAATCACGGTCACTCACGGACAACGAGACACCGCACCTGACCTGCGTTTTCGCTGCTCAGCGGATCCGTACCCGGAGCCTTCCAAGCTGGTCATGCGGGTTCGATGTCCTCATCCACTCTTTATCGCCCCAGCCCAGCCCCGGCTGTCCGCGGGTTGTCGCTGTGACGGCAGCACTGCACGCCGCCCAGGACTATCCGTGTGCGAGAACCTGCCGGAACCAGATGATGGCGGCCTCGCCGTCCTTACGGGTCACGTCGTCGACCGTCCTGCTGTGGCGGAGGCTATTCCGCAGCTCGGCAAGTTGCGCAAAGCGGACGTTCAGCATCTCCTTGCTGCCGAACCGTGCCTCGAACTGCGGCCAGAGCGTCTTAGAGGTGAGCACGTCCTGGAGCTCGCGGAGGTCACAATATTCCAGCCTGCCGGAGAGTGAGTCATGATGGCCATTCCTCAGGCCCGGGTTCCGGCGCCGTGCACTAGCGATGCGCTCGTTAATCCTGCCGCTCACATGAGGTGGCAGTGCGCCTGCTTCTCCGCCGAGCATATCGGCGATGACCCGGCGCAGCTCGAGCTCCACGCCTTCGACCTGCACGTCAAGCAATGATCGCTCGGGGACGGGACTGACTTCAGCCGGGGCGCCCTTGCCAGTCACCGTCCCCAGGGCCTCTCCCAGGGCCTGCTCTCGCCAGTCGAGGAACCCCTCGAAGTCGTCGGTGGCGAGCGGGCTCGCCGGCCCCGTTGGCAGCCGGTGGCTGCTAAGCACCTCATCAAGGACCGCACCAAGTTCGGTGCGCATCTCCTCGAGGTAGGCCGATGGCGCCTGGCCAGCGATGCGAATGTTCGTCGCTCGATCAATGAGGCAGTGATTGAGGACAGAGTCCACCGTGTCTCCCTTGCCGATGCTCCGCAGGTAGACGCGCGGGAAGACATGATGATCATCGATCCTGCCGGCCTCGATGAGCTCCGGAGTAAGCGGCGCGCCCGTGTGGAAGTCGCGCGGGCGTTGCAGGAGGGTCAGCGCAATGGTGGCTCGGTACAGGCCCTGCTGCCGTGCGGTCACCGTGCGCCACCGCGCCGGGTTCCACTCGAATCCCCGGACCGCCTGCGGCTCGTCCCCGCCGGTAAGCCAGCTCTTCAACACAGGTGCATCGCGTTCGGCCAATGTCGCCGACGAGCTCTCGTACTCCCCGGTGAACGACGCGCACCAGAACCACCGCTTGAGCTTCGACCGCATGGCGCCATGCGCGGGACCGGCCGTGCCCTCTACCTCCTTCCAGACGGTCGCCAGCGGGATGAGCACCGGTTCGTAAGGCAGCCACTTCGGCGTTAGCACACCGCATTCGTCGCGAAGCAGCGTGAGCACGGCGGCCATACTAGTCACTGCGGAGTCCCACCCGCGGGCGATGTCATCGGCGGGCAGGCTGATGACAAACCGCCGCTTGCATGACACGCCGAGTCGCAGTGCAATGCACTGCAGGAGGTAGTAGGGCTTAACGCCGAAGTCGCCAAGGATGGGGTACCGCTCGAGCGCGCCGTTCCAGAGGTCGTACAGGCTGTGCCCGCCGGCGAACGCCCGCGCGCTGATGAGCTCGAACGGAGTGAGCGGTCTGCCGGTACGGTTCAGGGTCTCGAAGATGGCGCACACCGCTTCGAGCGGGGTCGCCTCCGGGAGCACGGTAACCGGGAACGCGTACTTCACCAGGGGATCGATGCAAGCGTACTCGATCTCACGCAAGAGGTCGCGCACCCGTTCCCGGTCCTCATCGTCCCGACGAGGCACGACAGCGTCACGCCAGCGGGCTGCACCGAAATCGCGGACCGCTGCCAGCGGCATCATGAGGGTGCGCGCCTGAGCGTCGAGGCTCTCCAACGGGGCTGCGCGCTCTGCGCTGAAGACCTTGACGGCCTGGTCGACGTCGGCTCCGGCGAGCAGAGCACCGAGGTCGAGAAAGAACCGCGAGTCCCCGACCCCATAGATTGCCTGGTAAAGCGATGTGAGCCGCTGCTGCCCGTCCAGGACGAGGTAGGACGGACGTCCCCGGAGGAGCGGCGCGCCCTCGGCGGCACGCGCTTTGAACGTCGCGCTGCCGCCCTGAAGGAACAGCAAGGCTCCTGCAGGAAATGAACGAATCATCGACACGAGCAGCTCGCGCGTCTCATCGGGTGCCCAGACGAAGGTGCGCTGGAAGTCGGGCAAGGCGAGCTGGCCGGCGTCAAGCTCGGCGAGCAGCTGGAGCATCGAGCGTGGGATGGTGTGGAACTCGTCCGCCGCGGCGCGCGGCGGCGCGGCTGCGTTCACCGGAATGCGTACCGGCTCGAGCAGATGCGGGAGGTTGGCAGCGCGCGCCCGCTGGGGGACCGCGCTCACCTCGTCATCCGCCGCATGGGCCTCGGCGAGGCGAAGGAACTCCGGCACGTGTGGCGGCTGGCTGAGGGTGAGCTGCGTGCCGAGACTGTTCCTGGCCCAGTAGGAGAGCTCATCGCGGCTGATGCGGGCGCGCCAGCTGACCGGCCGCGCATGAGAGTAATCGGCGACGGCGGGAGGGGTCAGGTAGCGGTAGTCGCCTGAGATCTCGCCGAGCAGCACGGTCCGGCTCGCGGGCTCCGGCGTGACCACAACATCGCCGGGCTGCATGTCATTCGCAAACTTGTACAGGGCATTGGCTACCTGGCCAAGCTGGCGCCGGCCGTACCCTGGCCAGGCATGGGCCACCCTGTCACGAACCTGCTCAAGGGTCAGTCCGGAGGTATCGCCGGCCTCTTCCCATCCAAGGAGCGCGGCGCCCTGCTGCACGAAGACGGGGGCATGCACGCCGCCTTCACCCGCTCGCACCATCCATACCATGGGCTCGCCGCGGTCACGACGCTCCACGGCGGGGATGGCGCCCATGTCGGCGAGCCAGTTCAGGAAGGGCGGGCAGTCCCGCTTCAGCGTTTCGGTAACCACCCGGCCCGGGTGGGATGCGAGGAAGGACGCTCCATCAGCGGTCAGGATGACGACCCGGGCGTCCGGGTTGTCGACGAGCCCCGCTTTCGCAAGGTGGGTGCGTGTCCAGCCCAGCCGGTTATAGATGACCGCCTGTCCGCTCGCTAGGCGGCGACCACGGGCCTCGTTGTCCAGGTGGAGCGCATCGGGGATCAACTCCACGAGGTCTGCGAAGGCATGCGCCTTGCCATCCGACAGCGCCTCAAGCATGGGGCGGAGGAGATCATCTACGGACGGCACGCCCACCGCCGCCACGGTGTCGTTACCGCCGCTCACCGGAGCTTCGGCCTCGTCATCGGGCTCGCCAGCACTTCGATTGATGAAGCTCTGAAAGCCTTCGTACCGAGCCAGCAACGCGTTATCGACACGCGCGGGGTCCGTCGCGAGAAGGCGCCCGCCTTCGTCGGTGATGCGCCAGACACCACGGTGGGGGCGGTCAGTCAGGCCGGCTTGAGTAAGATAGGTCATCGCCCAATGGGCGCGACTCGCCATGAGGGTGATGCGCTGGCTCCCGACGAGCTGCTCGCGCTCCTCCGGCGTCAGCCTGAACTCAGCAGCCAATGCGTCGATGACTGAACGAGCAGTATGGTCGGCTCCGTCGCCAAGGATCCGCAGCATCGGCAGCATGAGGGTCTGGTAGTCAGGAATCGCCATGACACAGCGTATTACCTGAGCCGTCACGTCGTCGAACAATGAATTTGCCGCGATGTTCGCTAACCTATGACAGCAGAGGAGTCGCCCGGCAACGCGAAAATAGACTGCCGAGGCCGCACGCCCCGGGAAGACACATTTAGGGCACATGAGCACCGGAAATGGTGTGAACCAACGGAACGGCCCACGCACGTCTCACATCACGCGGCAGTCTACGGTCACCAACGGTCTCCCACGGATGCCGGGACGGCCACCGACCCGGGACACGCGAGTTGCCCGCGTCTGGTTACGGGTCCTCACGATCAGCAGCGCGTCAGAGTTGACCAGCCGCAGGCTGAGCCGTCGATGGCACACGCATTTCGGCTTCACCTTGGTGCGGTAGCCGATCGCCAACGTTTCTGAATCATTTGTGGGTTCCTGTCATCGAAGCCGAGCCAACTGAGGTCGGTCTTCCGCGGCGGAGCGCCGCGGAAGTTACGGCAGTGCTACGGGCACCCCGGTGATCTGTAGCGTCGCGATGCTGACGTTGAGCGCGTGATCCGTGGCCGACGGGAGACGGAAATCCTCGGGCGGGGGCGGCTACGGCGAGATGGCCCAGGTCCTGTGGCAGACGTGCTGTGCCGCGCGCGGAAGCTGCTTCTCGCTGCTAAGCCGTTACAAGGAATCCATTTTATGAGGGAAAGTCGACAACGCGACGCTGCCCTGATACAGACCTCGGCCCGCAGACCGAAGAATGAAACCCAGGAGAATCGCCGAGACCAGATTGCCGCAGGTGAGTACTTCGCGTATGACCGGGTGGGGTGAACCGAGCCCTTTGATGCCGTCGGCGTCGCGGCAGGGAACTAGGCGAGGGGGCCGGTGTCGCCGGTGAGCCTGTCGATGTCAAGGCGGAGCTCCCCGTCTTCGAAGGCACTAATCGGGTCGCGGATGCGCGTCCATGAGGGCGTTGTGGTAGCCGCATCGAAGACGCGGTACAGAACGTAACGGCGACGCGCCCGGATTGCCAGGCGGAATTCCGCGGCGGTCCAGCTGAACTGCCCGTCCCGGCCGGTGGTGGATTTGACCTCGACCCATAGCTCGCTGCCGTCATCGTCGACAGAGATGATGTCGTGATCAGCGCCGGGATCTGTGTCGGCGGTCCAGGTGACGCGGCCGGGCGGTAGTCCGAGCCGGGTGACCCGCTCCCGCTCGATGACCAGGACTATCTCCTCACCCCGTCGGCCGAGCGCGCCGTCCTCCTCGGTTTCTCGAGGGCTGCGCGGCCTCCAGGTGCCGTATCCGCCGCCGGGCCCGGCGGGAGCGGGCGGCTGCGGCATCCGGGTTCCGGCAGCGGGCTGGGGATGGACGAGCCGGAGGTCAGGGAGCGGCGGCCTGGGGGGCCGAGGCGGCGGAGCCGGCGAAGGCGTCGCCGGCGGTGGGCTGTTGGTGATGTCGGCCGAGCCGGACTTTGCTCCCTGGATGAGGTTCCTGCTGAGGACCCCAGCGAGCGATGTCACATCCTCGTCGTCGTCTTCGTCTCCGTAGTCCTCGGTGCTGGACAGAGCGGGGGGCTGCCAGGGGACCTTACGGCGCTGGAGCTCGCGTTGCATCTCGCGGGCTGATCTGCGGCGCAACAGGAAGTAGATGCCGTCGCCGAGCACCTGTCCCCCGAGAGGGGCTTCGCCAGCTAGCAGGGCAACGGCGCTGGCCGTCACTCGGCGCAGTTCGTGGGAGCCGGAGACCTGGTCCAGGGCGATCTGGTCCTCTTCCACCTCGTAATCCGCCGAGACGGCGACGTCGTGCCCGGCGAAATGATATGTGCGCGTAATGCCGTCCACAATGGCGATCCGGGTGATCCGGGCCAGTCGGGCGGTGAGGCCGGCTGCCGTGCGTGCGCGGCCTGGGCCGCACACCGCTGCGGCGAGTGCGGCGACCGCCGAACTGAAGGCCAGGTCGTGGAGGCGGGCGAGCACTGGGCCTGCCAGCCGGGTGTCATCGGGCCTGGCGTCCGGGCCGTACGTCGTGCCAACGGCCACGGCTGTCGCGGACAGCGGCCGGGTGCCGGCGGCGCGGAGGAATGCGTTCACCCGCGGGTCGGATGTGTCAGCAAACGCGACGGGCACGCCGCTGGCCTGCGCGGCGGACGCCAGGGCAGGGTCGTCATTGATGAGGTAGGTTCCGCCAGCCGCCTCGCTCGGCGGATGGAGGCGGCGCTGGTCATCAAGCAGGCAGGGCACGTCCGGGCCGAGCCGCTCGGGCAGCTTGCCTAGGTCCCGGTACGCGCGCCGCAGGACGTCGGCGGCGTGTGCTGGTACCTGCCGCTGCCCGCCGTATAGCTCGCCGACCTTTATGAGCATCCGCCTCCAGTGGTCTTCGTTAGGGCGCTGGGCGGCGCCGAGAAAGACCCAGACATCGTGCAGGTTCTCCGGCAGCACCGTCACAGCACCTAGGAGGCGGCTGCGGTTGTCCGCACCGGTGAGGCAGTGGCCGGGGGCCTCCCACTTGCGGCCGGTCCAGATGACTGGCTGGTCTCTCAGTTGTCCGGCTGGTCGGCGCTCAGCGCGAAGTGCTGCTACAAGCGCCGGGTAGACCAGGTCGGGTCGGCTCGGGCCGCGGCCTTCCTCCCTCAGCTTCGCCAGAGCCGAGACGATATCGTCGGCGCGCGGCTCGGTCCGGCACCCCAGCCGCCGCAGCAGGCTCGCCGGGATTCCCGAAGCATACGGCGCCCCGTCCCCTAGGATCGCGACGGTGCGGTCAGACCGCAGGTAGGCGTCGGCGGGTGCCCTAACCGTCCCTGGCCCGGTTTCAATGAACCGGATGCCCTTGAGCTGGGCGAGCACAGCCGGAGTCAAGAGCCGCTGCAGCCGCGCGGCCGCCGTGCCCATGACCGCGGGCCCCACGGCTCCCTGCTCGACCAGCCGGGCTAGGGCAACCAGGTCACTCCCCCGGACGGCCCGCCGGAACCGCAGTGGCCGGAGCGACTCGTTCGCCTCGTCGTCGTCGGCGGGCAGGTGCAGCGCGGGTTCCAGCAACGCCGCTCCGCGTGCCGAGCGGCTCACCATATCAGCGGGTGCCGTCCACTCGCCGCGGTGATCGGGCAGTACCTGGCAGCGGCGCACGGCGGCCCACGCCTTCTGCGACAAGGTTGGCCGACCGCGGATGTACCGGGCGAGCGCGTCGCGTTCCTGCTGCGACGCGGTGCCGTCGGCGATACGGCGCGCGGTGTCGGCGGCCCAGCCGGAGAAATTGAATCGTCGGCACAGCCCGGTCAGGACCCGGGAGCCGGCCAGGCCAGGATGCAGCACCTGGACGGCCGGGACCACGGCCGACAGGGCATCGTCGGCAAGCCACAGGGCTTCCGGCGAGCTGAGCGTTCCAGCTCGGGTCAGCGTTGTGGCCGAGGTGCGGAGGTCTTTCCTGTTCTCGTCGCTGAGTTCTGCCCGGCATGCGTCCAGAGCACCGGCGAACCGATGCTGGAGGCCCAGGTCCTGCAGGGGTCCGGGGAAGTCAGAGTAGTAGCGCGATGCCTCGGTGTTCCCGAGGCGGGTCGCGAGGTTCTGCGTGCTTTGACCCGCGCAACGGAGCCGGACCAGCGAGCCTGCGGTGAAGGCCCTGATTCCCATTCTCACTGCCATCGCCTGCGTGTCGGCGGGTGCCGCGAGACGGGCGTGAAGCAGCTCATCGGGCGCCAGCGGACCGATAGCGAAGGCTGACAGCGCAGGGCTGGCTGGGACCGTGAGCGACGCGGCGGCAGCGGGCACGATTCGGCCGTTGCGCCCTGCTGTCGCCTGCGTCGGCCAGCACTGCTCGCTGCGCAGCAGGCGATCGATCTCAGCGGACAAGCCGGGAACAGTGGATGACGCAGCGCCTGCGGGATCGAGGGCGCGGAAGGCGTCGGCCCCGAATGCGGCGAACAGGGGGCCGGGAAGCAGTCGGACGGCGAGCGCCGCCGATTCCCGGATGAGCCAGGTATTCCAGTCGCTGTTCTGCGGGTCGACGAGCTGGCTCCTGTCTTCGGTCATCTCGAAGGGCGCGCTGATGCTGAAGGCAAACCCGGTCCGGGACCGGGTGGCGCCGATCGGGTAATAGAAGATCCCCGGCACCGTCAGGTCGAGGCGACCACGCCGGACCCGGACCGATACCCCCAGCCGGATCCGGCCGGCGGTCGCGCGGAAGTAGCTAGGAACATTCGGTCGACCCAGCCCAGACGGCGGCGCAACGGAATGCTGATACTCAGCTTCGCTGACCGCCTCCGCTGCACCGCCCAGATGCGGGCCATGGTGATCGAGCCGAGCCGCGCGCTTGATCAGACCGCGGACGGCCTTGTCAGCACGGGCTGACTGCCGCCACTGCAGCTCCTGCCCGAGCCGCGCCGAGCGCAGCACCACGGCGCGCAGGTTCTTACCTGTTCCGGGATGTGCCAACTTGATCAGTGTCGGCGCGAACTCCGCGGCGATGGCGGTCAACGCCTCCGCCTCATGGCGCTCATCGAAGGCGCGCAGCGGCCTTTCGTCAGCCTGCCGGTATGGGACCGCGATCGTAACTCCTGGCCGCCCGCGCGACCCCGGGTCGGCCAGCGGCTCGGCCAGCGCCCCGTTGACACGGTCCAGGATCGTGCGCCGCCCTCCGGACACGACATGAATCCGGTCGCCCAACAGGAACAGCGAGCGGAGGCCGAAGTTCTTCGACCCGATCCCATTCGCCTTCGGCTCCACCCGGCCGACCGTGCCGGCCACCAGGCCGTGGCCCAGCATCACACCCAGCCGATCCCAGCCGGCCTTGTCGATGAGCTTCCCGTTGCCGCGCACAACCAGGGCGTCAGGTCCGAACTCCATCGTCAGCTCAGTGCCGCCGGCGTCGTACTCGTTCTGTACCAGTTCGCGCAGGACGTCCGCTGGGGTGTGGCTAACCGCGAACTCGGTCAGGATGCTGGTTCCCACACGGAACCGGAAGTCGAGAGTTCCGGGGGCAGCCGGGATCACTGGCGTCTCAGTCACATCATTCCCGCTTCAGTCGGATCAGCCACGATGATGTCACGCTACGCCGACAAACTGCGGGCGGCGGCGCAGCGGCGTCGCGGGCGAATAGACCGCGCTATATAGCGGGCGAACCCGCGGACGGCGGTGACCCGCCGCGGACTGGATGTCGTGACCACTCCGGGCTCGCGGGCCTTCACCCAGTCCAGCGCGGCGGCGATGGTCACGGTCTGCTCGCCGCGCTCGTCCAGGAAGGCCGCGAAGTCCGGCAGCAGGTAAGCGGCCTCGTTCATCTGGTGCCCCAGCGACCGGCGGAGCTGCAGGTAGTCATCGACTGCCTGGCGCAGGCCGGTCACGCCGCACCTCCGGGCCAGGGCTGGGCGACCGCGCGGAGCGCGGTGAAGTCGACCTTCGCGTAGAGGGCGGTGGTGCCCAGGTCCTGGTGCCGGAGCACCTGCCCGATCGCGGTCAGCCCGGCCCCGCGGCGGAGCATGTCGGCGGCCAGGGCGTGACGCAGCCGGTGAGGGCCGACCCGGGGCAGGCCGGCGCGCAGGCAGGCCCGTTCCACGACGTCGCCGACGAGGTCGGCCCTGATCGGGCCGCGGGGTGCCTTGCAGGTCAGGAACATGTGACGGGACCGTGCCCCGGGGCGGGCGCCGGACAAGTACGCGACCAGCGCTTCGCCGACATCGGCCGGCAGCGGCAGCCGGTCCTCGCGGCGCCCCTTTCCCCGGACGATGATCTCGCCGCGGCGCCAGTCCACGTCGTCCAGCAGCAGCCGGGCCACCTCGACCGACCGCAGGCCGAGCCTGGCCACCAGCATCAGGATCGCGTAGTCGCGGACGCCGCCCGGCTCCTGGCGCGGGGTGTGCTCCAGCAGTCGCTGAACTTCGCCGGGTCCCATCGTCAGCGGCACTGAGGCGAAGCGCCAGCCGCCCACCGGGGGCACCGCGCCGCTGAGATTGGCCGCGGTGATGCCGTGCAGGTGGAGGAACCGCATCAGCGACCGCAGCTCGGCCACCCGTCCCTTCGCCGAACCCGCCGAGACCCTGGCGCATTCCCGCAGCAGGAACGCGTTCAGGTCCGCCCCCGTCAGGCCGTGCGGAGCGAACGTCTCGCCGTCCGTCGCCTGCTCGGCCAGGAACCGCCGGGCGGTGTTCTCATAGCGGAGCATCGTCGCCGCGGACAAGCCGCGCTCGGACCCCATCCACGACCGGTACCGCTCCAGCAGCGACTCCGCCGGCGACGTGACCGCCTGCGCCGCGGGCACCGCCCCGGCCTCGCGGAGGTACTTCAGCAGCGGAACCATCCCGCGCGGCCCGGCCACCCGGCGGCGGCCCGCCTTCCGCAGGTCGCACAGATGCTGCTCCAGCCGTCCCTCGTCCAGATCGCGGGCCTCAAGTCCCTGCCCCGAAAGCCACAAGCCGGCCTGCCCCAGATCCTTGAGCATGTTCCTGATGCTCTGCCCCGTATATCCGTGCCGCGCCAGCCAGGCCCGATAACCCTCAACGTGCGGGCTCAGAACGCCCGCTTTCCTGCGTGAACTCGCCATCTCTGCCCCCTTTCGCGGGAGCGACCTGCTCCCGCGGCCAAGAGCCTGCCAGCACGGGAACTATGCCGAACGCAACGCTCCTGTTTCCAGCGCAGTGAAGACATCCACGTAATCGGGTTCCGCATAGTTCCGGTGCCGGCATAGGTCGATCTATGCGGACATCCGCATAGATCGACGACATCGGCATGCTCCCCGCCGGGCAGGACGCCGCCGAGGCGTTCTACCGCATCACCGACGCCGCCTACGAGCGCCGCTCCGTCGCCGTGACCAGCAACATCCACCCCTCAGGATTCGACACCATCATGCCGAAAACCCTCGCCACCGCCACCGTCGACCGGCTGCTCCACCACGCCCACCTCGTCCTGACCAAAGGCGACTCGCACCGGCTCGCCGAAGCCCTCACAGGCAAGGGGGTGATCCCGCTGGCGACCTAACCCCCGCCCGCCGGCAGAACAAGCGGCCACCAGCCTGGAAAACTGGTGGCCGCCAGCCCGGAGAAAACAAGACCACCCAACCGGATTTCCCAATGGCCGTTGACAGCCGCCACGGTCGAGCGGGCGCTGCGCGGCGAGCCGCTCTGGTCACCCTGCCGGTCGGAGCTCTGAAGAGCGGCCGGGATGAATAAGCATGACCTGTCAGCAGGGTCCCCTCCGGTTAGCTTTCCCAGGTCGTCAACATCCCGCTATCCGTGGGGCATAAATGAACATGCTAGGGCTTGTTCCATCACGGAGCGGATAGCAGACGCCGTGCGCGTGCTCCTTCTCACCGGGATGCGGGGGGCGCCGCAGCGGTGGGACCGGAACTCCATCCTCGGAGTCCGCGGTGAAGGAGAACATGCCGCACTGGGGCCAGGCGCATCCCTGCGCGAGATCTCCCGGAGCAGGCAGACTGACATCTTCCAGTGTAAAGTTCGGCCAGAGCCGAAATTCTATTGGCTCCCGGAATGGCTCGCAAGGTTTTCGAGGCGTTCGAATTAGCCTCTTGGACTGGAGCCCTTAACGAATCGAACAGTTGACCTTCTCTTACCATGAGAGGTGAGAGGCAGTGCACTCGGGTTTCCGCGCATCCCGGGACGCCTCCACGACGGTTCCTTGATGCGGCCGCAAGCCGACTGCAGCCGGCTCAGGGTCTGCAGGTCTCCGTTGCTGAAATAAAGAATTGGGCTAGCGACAGGCGGCTCCAAAGTGCGCGACGGCACCGGATACCTTTCTGGCGGGATATCTCACCGTGTGATTGCTGTCCCAGGTGCGCCGCTGTTGAATCGTGGCATACAACCCGCTGAAGCGTCAGAGGAGGCGCTGATGGGCACGGGCAGCACGGCAAAGCCGACGTCAGGCGCAACCACCAGGCTGGACCCGATCGAGAGGCGGCTGCTAGCCAGGATGCCGTTGCATGCGATTACCTCCGTCCATGGCGAGGCCGGCCTGCGCGAACGGCTCCTCCCGGAGATCTCGGCGTTCCCCGCCGCCCAGCGTGCCCGCGCCCTAGCCGCACTGGAACTGGCGTCGCGCCTGCACGCGCAAGACCGGCGGCAGCGCGAGCCATACGCCAACCACGTCCTGCGGGTTACGATCCGGATCCTCAGCCACTACCGCCTCACCGACCCGGACGTCACGTGCGCCGCCCTGCTGCACGATGCCGTCGAAGACCACGCTGAGGACATCGAGCCTGGTGGCAGCCGCCAGGATGCGTTGGCGGTGCTGGCTTCCCGGTTCGGCGCCAGCACTGCCGGCCTAGTGGCCGCGGTCACCAACCCCGTCTACGAGCCCGGCCGCGACGAGCACGAGCAGTACCGTGAGCACGTCATCGCCAGCCTGCAAGCCAGCCCCTTGGCCCGGGTGATCAAGGCATCCGATTTCACCGACAACGCCGTCGGCCTGTTCCACACCACCGGGCCGAAACTGGTCAAGCTGGCCAGCAAGTACCGTCCCCTGGTACCGGTTCTCCGCAAGCTCATCCTCCGTCCCGACACCCCGCTCACCCCCGACGTCAAGGACAAGATCAGGCGTCAGTTCGACAATGCCGAAGACAGGTTCGCCGCGATCTCGGGTTAGCGCCATCTACCGTCAAGATCAAAGCCCGTGCCGGCAGGCAGGGCGTGGCCAGGGTCAGCCAGACAGCAGGGAAGCACGGTCGACCACCTGGTCGTACTCGGCCATGATCCGGTCCGGAGAGATGCTGGTGGGGAAGGCCATCACCCGCCCGGTCGCCCGCTCCACGACGCAGAACGACCCGCCCCTGACCGGTCCCTCGCTCATCCAGTCCTCGCGGACGAGCCATCCGGCACCGAATTCCTCCAGGCGCCATCCCTGTCCGTCGCCGGCACCGGCCGGGCCGATGACCTCGGTCGCGATGCGCTCTGCCTGGTCAATGCTGATCATCTGGCATGACCTTCCCGTCCAGCCCCGCCGCCACCACGCGCGAAAACTGCGGCCCTGCACGCCCAGTTCCTGCAGATGAACCAGTTATGCGCGGCCGCGTGCTCACCGTGGTCCCTGCCCTAATGCGCGCCTATCGGCGGTTATCTTAAGTCCGGATGCGACAAGCCCTTGTGGTGAAGGGTTTCTGCGTCGTGGACATGTAGCCGACGCGAGGTTATGGGCGGGAACAAGAACCCAAAAGCGCGCCGAGAAGAGGAAAGCCGCTGGTCAGCGCACGGCTCCTCACATCAGCTACGTCGGAGACACGACTTAAGAGAACGTGTCCACGACGCAGGTCGATGGGTGCGTCAAGCTACATGGGAGACACCCCAGAGCGGACTTAAGATAACGGCGGGTCAGCGCGCGGTTATCCAGCGGCTTCGGGTCGCTGGCCGCCCGGTTGCAGCCCGGCCCGCTCAGCCCGACCTTGTATTTTTATGCAGCGCTGTCCCCGGGGGTGAACGTCCGCAGTTGCCGCATAGCGAGCCGGGGCGTGTTGGTCAGCAGGTGATTATGACGGGCCGGTTCCCTGCCGCTGATGCGAGCCGTGTCATGTCGGCGGGGTCGCTGGTCACGATGCGGTCACCGGGGTTGGCCAGCAGCACAACGGTCGCATCGATCGGATCACTCGTGCCGGTCTTGCCGAGCAGGGCTCCGGCCTGGCGGCCGTCCTGAGGGCTGACCGCGCGGACATCGACGGCGCGCAGCAGCTGGGCGAGGTGAGCCTGGCGACCGTGGCTGTCCCGCCAGACCTGGGCGATCACCATGGCGTTGGTGCGCAAGTCCATGCCCTGCCGCTGGGCCGCGCGCACCCGGGCGACCATCGCCCGGTCCCCGCGGTCGACGGCCACCAGCGCGCCCGCGTCCAGGACCAGCGCGCTCACGCGGCCGTGTCGCCGACCGCGACACCCAGCTCCCGCTCGGCCCGGGCGATCTCTTCGGCTGTCAGCACGCCATGCTCGCTCTCCCAGCCCGCGAGGAACTCTTCGAGGGCTTCCGCGCGCAGTTTGCTTGCCGCGGCCTCCGCCAGCCAGGATGACAGCGGCTTGCCGGCCTGGGCAGCGGCCGACCGGATCGCGTCACCCAGCTCGGGATCGAACGAGACGCTCAACTTGTCCACCTTCATTCTTTGATCCTACCTTGGTATTCCACACCGTGGTAGTAACGCACTCGCCTGCCACGACCCGCGCGTTCCCGTGCCGCACCAATGCTCTACGGATTCCCTCGTGACAGGATCCGGTCCATGACCTCGGCGCCCGTGGTGATAACAGGCCGCAGCTCGTGCCGGTAGACGAGCTCAGTCGTTGAGGTCTTGTTGTGCCCGGCCAGCCGCGCGATCTCCTCGATGGGCACGCCGTCCGCCGACATCAGCGACACGAAGGTATGCCGCAGGTCCCGCGGCGCCCACCCAACCCCGAGCCCAGCGGCCTTCGTGATCCTCCGGAACTCGCGCCGGACGTTGGACGCATCCAGCGGGGTGCCGATAGTCGAGACGAACACGAGCCCTTGATCCTGCCAAACGGCACCGGCCGCCAGCCGGTCCTCCGCCTGCCGCCTGCGGTGCTCCCTGAGTGCCTCGACCGCGGTCCGCGGCAGCGCGAGCGTCCGACGAGACTTGGCCGTCTTAGTGTCGCCCCCCTGCCGCACCGACCGCCACACGGCCACCGACGGCGGCACCGGCCGGAGAGCGCCCGGGTCGCCGTCCAGGTCGACGTGATCCCAGCGCAGTTCCCTGGCCTCCTCGGTGCGGATCCCGACCGTGAGGCTCAGCACAATGTAGGCGTTGAGCCGCGACCCACGGGCAGCGTCAAGCAGCGCAAGTGACTGCTCCAGGGTCAGCGACCGGCTCGGCCGCCCGGCCGCCCCCTTGGGCGGATCGGTGAGCGTGGCCACGTTCCGCCCCACCAGGTCGTGCGCCTCGGCGTACCTGATCGTCCGGGCGAGCGAGGTCTTGGCGATCTGCAGGTACCGGGTCGAGAGATGGCCGCTGAGCGCCTCGAGCCCGGTGCGCACGTCGCCGGCCGTCAGCTCCCGCAGCGGCCTATTGCCGATCTGTCCCATGAGCGGCTGCAGGGCCTCCCGGTACACCGAATGGGTGCGCTCCGACCGTCCGGGCAGGCCGCCCTGAAGCCAGTCGTCGACGGCCTGCCGGACGGTATAGACAGCGGACGTGCGCAGGCCGCGATCGAGCTCGGCGTGCAGCGCCTTGAGCTTGTCCCGAACTTCGGCCTTGGTGCGTCCGGTGACCTTGCGCCGGTTCCGCTTGCCGTCCGGCCCGAAGCCGAGCGAGACGGCACCGACGTACCGGTTCTTGGCGGCGTCGAAGTAGATCGCGTCCTCGCCGTGCCCGCGACGGCGCGCCGTTGAGTCAGCCATGACAAGGAGCGTAACCCTTTGGCTCCCCGTTTGGCTCCCCGTGCGAAGCCCGAATCGCCCGAAAGGGCCTCTGAACTGGAGCCGGTGAGCGGATTCGAACCGCTGACCGTCCGCTTACAAGGCGGATGCTCTGCCAACTGAGCTACACCGGCGTGACACAGCGCCCCGCGGGCGCCGAATCCCTGCCAGGTTACCGTTTCCCGGCCGATGCCGGTGACGGGTTGCCCGGCGTTAGACTCGCGGGGTGCCTGGGGACGACGTTCGTGCGCTTGTCTCGGAACTCGTGGCGGCGGTCCACCCTTGCGACGAGCGTGAAGCGGCCGACCAGGCCGACATTCTCGCCTGGGTGGCTTCGGGGAAGCCACTTTTCAGGACTGCGTCGCCCGCCACGCCGCCGAAGCATCTTGTTGTCTACTTCATCCCCGTCGACACGGCCAACGGCTGCCTGCTCCTCGGAGATCACCGCAAGTCAGGCCTGTGGCTGCCGCCCGGCGGTCATGTCGAAGAGGGAGAGGACCCGCACCAGGCCGTGGTCCGCGAGACGCGTGAGGAACTCGGCATTGCGGCGCAATTCCATCCCGCATTCGGCGGCGGAAATCCGTTCTTCCTCACGGTCACGCCGACCAACAACGCTAGCAGCCACCTCGACGTGGACTTGTGGTTCGTCTTGCGCGCCGAACGCGATGCGCCGCTATTTCCTGACCCCAGGGAGTTCAAGGGGGCCCGCTGGTTCGGGTTTGACGAGCAGTGTGACTGGCCGGCCAGCACCTACGACCCGGAGATGCGCCGTTTCGCGGGCAAGCTGAAATGCGCGATCGGCGGAATACCGGCGTTATACCGCTTCCGCGCGTCCCTTGGCGCCGGCTGTCTCAAGTGCGAGATACCCGCGCGTCTTCTTTCCGGCGATCGCGGCCACCGCGCCGGCGAAGACGCCGGTCCAGGTCACGGTGAGCGTGAGCCGCACCCCGGCCGGCGTCTGCTCAAGGCGATGGCTGGCCACGGTTTCAACGCCAGGGGTGTGCGCGACCCAGGTGAACTCGGCGCCCGCAGTGAGGTCGGTGACCTGCCAGACCAGGTTCGGCAGGCCGGGCTGCTTGATCCTGGCCCGGCTTCCGAAGCGCAGCGGGCCGTTATCAAGCCGCTTCACCGTCGTCATGGACTTGGTCCATTGCGGCCAGGATTCCACATCAGCGATAACCTGCCACACGCGTTCCTGGGTGGCTGAGATGTCAATGGAAAGGGTTTCTGATGCCACGAAACAAGGGTATCCCGCCACCTCGGCGTGCCCCGTGGCCAGGCCCGGCCGACAACATATACTGACTTTGGGTTGGACAAATCGGTCCAAAGAGGATGATCAAATACCCCGAACTCGGGTATATGTTCTTTCGGATCTCGGGCACGCGTCGGAAAACGCCTAGCCGACGCGCTTGAGCGCCAGTTCCCTGATTCCGGCCGGCATCGCGTCGGCCGCGAGGAGTCGGGGAAGCAGGGCCGGCGAGGTAGTCAGCGCACGGAAGGTGAGCGCGACGGTGACGTCGTGCGCCGGCCGGTGCTCGATCGCCACCGGATCTCCGCCGGAGATCAGCCCGGGCGAGACGACCCGGAGATATGCCCCTGGCACGGCGGCCTGCGTGAACCGCTTGATCCAGTCCGACCTTGCCAGCCACCCCTGGAAGGTACCGCAGGGAATCCGGGGACAGCTGACCTCAAGGACAACGGAGGCGCCGATCCGCCAGCGTTCGCCGATCAGCGCGCCATTGACGTCAAGTCCCGCCGTGGTGAGGTTCTCGCCGAACATCCCGTTCGGCAGCGAACTGCCGAGCGAGGCCGCCCACGTGTCGAGGTCCTCCCTGGCGTACGCGTAGACAGCCTGGTCGGTGCCGCCGTGGTGCTTCACGTCGTACACCCGGTCACCCGCGAGCCCGACGGCGCCCGTTCCCTTGGGGCCAGGTTCCGTCACCATCACCGGTCCGCTGACGGGCTGCTTGTCAATGCCGGTGGTAGCGACCGGCTTCCACGGATTCGGCCGCGGCCTGCCGACATTCACCGAGAGCACCCGCATGCGCCCACCGTAGACCGCACCGTCCGGTGTTGGCGAAGGGTTTTCGCCGCCCTAGGAATTCACCCAGAACGGGTTCGGCTTACTCGGCCGGCCCGCCGCTGACGCGCCACGGCGGGCCGGCCAGCCACGCGGCAACCTCAGTCGACGGGGAACGGCCGCTTCGCGACCGTCGCGCGGATGGTGGTCTGCGTGTGCCGTTCCACCAGCGGTTGCCTGAACCGCCGTCCGGCTCGCCCCAGGTCAGCTCGACCTCGTCGCCGTACGAGACGTCGGCCTCGTCGATCATGGCCAGGGAGATCCAGCCGCGCACGTTGGAGGAGTAAATGGCGAGGGGCGAAACGCCGATGAGCCGGCCGTCCTTGTCCACCCGGTCGGCATGCGCGCCGCCGTAGAACGCGGCGGGCATCTCGATGTACTTGAACCGCTTGTCACCCTGCTCGTACAGGCTGGCGAAGATCTTCGCGACGTCGTCGCGATTCCATAGCAGCCACACCTTCTGCCGGTGCGGTTGCGGCGCCATGCGCTCAAGGGCCTCGCGGCCGATGAAGTCGTGGTCGAACTTGACCGACTTCCCGTAACCGAGATCCCACGGCGTGACGTACAGGTCCTCCACCCGCTCGGGCACGTAGCTGCCGGCCAGCGCCAGGTTCGCCTCGAAGCCCCGCTGCGGCAGCCACTCACGGTAGGCCTTCATCTTCGCCCCGGTGTAGATCGCGGGCACGGTGTTGGCGACCCAGCCGGACTCGGTCGCCACCGACGCGTAGGCGCGGGCGCCGATCTGGCGCAGGCCGTACTCGGCACCGGCCTCGAGGATCGTGTCCCGCACGCTCTCGAACTCCGCGTACGGTCCGAAGAACTCCAGGCCAGGAAACCCGGACATGCGGTGGTTCAGCGCCGTCACCTGGTGCGACCCGACGTTGAACCTGCCCATGTGGAAGAACGGGATCTCCGGCATCGGCCCGCCGTTGATCTTCTCGAAGATCTCACCGGCGGACGGCCCCTGCAACTGCAGGCGGAACATCTCACGGCCCTTGGGGTTGTTCGCCGTCCGCGGGTCCAGCCGCACGGTCACGTCGTAGGAGCCGCTTTCCGCGTGGTACTGCACCCAGTTCAGCGCCGGCGGCCGCCCGACCAGCCGGACATGGTTTTCCTCCAGGCAGAACAGGATGGCGTCGCCGATCATGTAGCCGTCGTAGCTGACCGCGACGAACTGCTTGGCCTTCATCGCGCCGAAGCCCTTGAAGCTGTTCGCGCCGAGGTCGGCGAACAGCCGGTAGGTGTCAGGCCCCTGGACGGTCAGGTCGTTCATGTGGTGGGACAGGTCCATCAGGGCGGCGGTGGTCCGCCAGCTCTCCTGCTCGTCCCGCCAGTTGGTGAACTCGGACTTGATCGGCAGCGGGAACCCGCCTGAGCCGCCGCGCAGCAGCGCGAGCGGACCGCCCGCGGCATTGATCGCGTCTTCAAGACTGGGCATGCTCTCTCCTTCATGGGCGGTGTTCTCCTGCCTGCCTGGCGGTGCCGGCGGGCAGTGCCCCCATGCTAGGAGCTTGGCAACCGCTTAACAAGCAATTGACAAGTGATTGTTTTCGGTCGCACAGTGATACGCTCCTGCCCATGGCCGACCGACAGGCCAGGGAGGCCCTGGCGAGCGCGCCGCAGGCACCGGCGCACGCCTGGCCAGGCGACAGCGTCGGCTACCTGGTCTGGCGTGCCCACCTGGTGTTCCGGCGCGCGTTCGACGACGGGCTCGCCGAGCTGGATGTCACGATGGCGCAGGTCGGACTGGCCGCCGAGCTCATGGAGCGCGGCCCGCGCACGGTCGCCGACCTGTCGCGCGTTATCGGGCTAACGCCGCAGGGCGCCGCACTCGCGATCGGGCACCTGCGCAAGATCGGCTGGGTCACCGAGAGTCAGGCGCGCGGCCGCGGCCGGTCCATCCTGCTCGAGATCACCGACAAGGGCCGCGACGGCTATCTGCAGGCCGCGCGCGTCGTCGAACGTGTCGACCTAGCGCTGACAAGCGGCATCACGGACGCGGAAAAGAAGCGCACCTCGGCGGCCTTGAAGGTCATCGCCAAGTCGGCGCCATAATCCCCGGAGGGACGCCCCCCCAACCCCCCGGAGAAGGACGCGTATAACCGGCCGGCGCGCGCACCGGCGATCTCATAGAGGGCGATCGACGCCGCGATGCCTGCGTTGAGCGACTCGTTGCCCGACACCATCGGGATGGACACGAGCATGTCGCAGGCCCCGGCGACCACCCGGGACAGCCCGCGGCCCTCGGAACCGATGACGAGCACCATCGGGCCGTCCGCGATCGACATGTCGTGCACGTCGGTCGTGCCCTCGGCGTCCAGACCCGCCACGAAGAAGCCGGCCTTCTTGTAGGCCTCAATAGCCCGGGTCAGGTTGACCGCCTGCGCGACGGGCAGCCGGGACAGCGCACCGGCCGACGCCTTCCACGCCCCGGCGGTCACCCCTGCCGACCTGCGCGTTGGCACGACGATGCCCGTCGCGCCGAACGCGGCAGCCGAGCGCACGATGGCACCGAGGTTCCGCGGGTCGGTCACGCCGTCCAGGGCAACGATCAGTGGCGGAGTCGCCCCAAGCCGTTCGGTGAATTCCTCCGGGTGCGCGTACTCGTACGGGCGCACCCGCAATGCGACACCCTGGTGGATCGCGCCGCCCGTCATCCGGTCGAGCTCGGGCACGCCCGCCTCGAGCACCGCGATGCCCGCGTCCGACGCCAGTTGCACGGACTCCGCGACCCGGTCGTCCTCCTGCGCCCGGCCCGCGACGTACAGGACCATGGCCGGGATCCCCGCCCGCAGCGACTCCACGACGGAGTTGCGTCCCGCGACCATCTCCGGCCCCTCGCCGCTGCCTCGCGGTCCCTGGCTCTCATAAGACGATTCCGAACGGTTGCGTGTTTCCCCGCCCCGCCCCGTTCCTCGCTGGCCCGGCCGGCCACTCGCGGCGGCCGCCGACCTGGACGCCGCCCTCTGCGCGGGATGGCCCGGGCGCATGTGAGCGGGGGGCGTGGGGCCCTTGCCCTCGAGCTTGTCGCGGCGGAAGCCGCCGGTGCCCGGGCGCGGCTTGCCTCGCTTTGAGAAGCCGCCACCGCCCGCCGCCCTGCCGTCCTGCCCGCCCTTTTTCTGCCCGCTCATCGCCTGCTCCGCCGCTTGATCACGTTCACTCCTCGCGAGCGCAGCTCGCCTCCGGGGGTCCGGGGGGTCGTCCCCACCGGTGGCATGGTGTCCTGCGCGTTCATCGCGCCTGGTCCGCTGCTCCCCGCGCCTTAAAGGGTAGTTGCCGCGGCGCACTGTCGCGTGCGGCGCGACGATCCGGTGCACGTCGAAGCCTTTTTGATCTTCCTTGATCAGGCGAAGCATGCGACATCTGGACGGAATGGTCCGCTCCGACACACCACGCCAACGCGGGAAATCGTTCCAATCTATTACGAACACCGATAGCGTGGTCATCGCGTAACAGGGAAATTAATCGCGAAGGCCCCCGGCAGGGTCCCTCCTGGCAAACGGAATGACGTCCCGATGAACAGCCCCCTTCCGGCGCCGGAATCCGCACCGGCACCACCCCGCCGCAACTGGACTCGCCTCCTGGTGAACCTGCTTGTCGCGCTCGTGGTGGTCGCCGTGGCCGCGGCGACCTTCGTCTTCTCGTATTCGGGCGTGCACGCGATCGCGCTGCTCGGCGGCGTATCTACGCAGCTCGCCCGGTATTACCCAGGGCTGTTCGACGCCGTGCTCGTCATCGCCTGCGTGGCGGCGGTCACGCTGCGCGACGGACGCTGGTTGGCCCGCCTGTGGGCGTGGCTGGTGATCGTCGTCCTGCTAGCCGCGATCGCCGTCACCGACGTGCTGCATGCCATGAACTACGCGCTTCGGCCACGGCCGACCGAGGGGATCGTCGCGGCGGCCCCCGTGGCGGCGGTACTGCTCGCCTTCAGCCTGCTGCTCACCATGCTGCGGCAGTCCAGGTCGCAGCCGCAGCAGGCGGCCGGTCCCGCTGACCGCCAGTCCCGTCGCGGCGGCCTGGAGTCTGTTCCTGGCACGCTCGATATCCCCGGACTGTCGCTGCCCCTGTCCGCGGCCGAGGCGTCCACCGTGGAGATCCCCGCGCTCGCCGCCAGCGGGCAGCTCCGGCCGCCCGCGCCGCCGATTGCCCTGCCCGCCGCCTTCACGCCACCGCCGCCGGTCGCCGAGGCCGCCATCCCGATGCCGGCTCCGGAGACGGACAGCGTGCCCGACATCGCGCCTGACACCGCGCCAACCCGGGAGGAGCCGGTGGTCGCCGACGCCGGGGAGGCGGAACCGCCGACGGTGCTCACGCCGGCTGCGGCGGGAGCCCCGCCCGTGCCGGAGGCCCCGCCCGTGCCGGAGGCGGCGCCTGTTCAGGAGGCGGCGCCTGTCCAGGAGGCACCCGCGGCGGAGCCGACGCCTGTTCAGGAGGCGGCGCCTGTCCAGGAGGCACCCGCGGCGGAGCCGACGCACCCGGAAGCCGGGTCAGCTGAGGCGCCAGACGCCGCAGAGACCGCAGCGGCCGAAATGGCGGCGTCGTCCGCGACGGCTGAGCCACCGACCGTGCCCCTACCCGTGCCGGCCAGGACGCCGGCGGGGATCAGGTACGCGGGCGGCGCGGCGCCGCGGACCGGGCGACCCGACTACTGGGACTCCGAGGAGGCTGGTGGTCCCTACGCGGGCCAGGTCTACCCGGCGCACGAGGAGCAAGCGGACGCCGACGGCAACGGTCACAACGGCGACAAGGGTGCAGACAAGGGTGACGCCGACGACTCCGTGAGCGACCAGCCTCCGGGCCGCAGGCAGCCTCCGGAGCTCGATGACGACGCACCGCCATTCGCGACGGCCCCGGTTCCCCGGCTCAACCGGGTCCGCTCGATGCCCGCCCCGCCCGCAGACGACGAGGAATAGCCGCCGGGCGAACTCTAGGCCGGGAGCACCAGGGCGGTCGCCATCGCGGCGATGCCCTCACCGCGTCCGGTAAGTCCGAGACCGTCGGTCGTGGTGGCGGACAGGGATACCGAGGCCCCCGACAGTGCCGCACTGAGCACGGAAACGGCCTCGGCTCTGCGCGACCCGATCTTCGGCCGGTTCCCGATCACGTACACCGCCACATTCCCGATGACGTAACCCGCCTCGGCCACCAGCCGGGCGGTCTCCCTGAGCAGCGCGACCCCTGGCGCACCCGCCCACTCGGGCCGCGACGTGCCGAAGTTGGCACCGAGATCCCCGAGCCCCGCCGCGGACAACAGCGCATCGCAGGCGGCATGCGCGGCGGCATCCCCGTCAGAATGCCCAGCGAGCCCCGTCTCCCCCGGCCACTCAAGCCCGGCAAGAAACAGCGTCCGCCCCTCAGCAAAGGGGTGCACATCCACCCCAAGCCCCACCCGCGGCATCTTCTCCACGCCCAAACCCTACCGAGAAGACCCGCCGACCCCGCGTCACCCCTTAAAAAGAGAGACCCTGCCCGCCCCAGCCCCACCAAGGATCATTGTTAAGCCCCAGGTAGAGCGTCAAGCCCCCCGGCGCGTGGCCGAAGGCCCATGCGCGCTGGTTTCACTCGAAGCCCCGGAGACGGCGATGGGCCGCCGGGGTGATTTCCTCGCGGCCTTCCGAAGGAGTGCGGCGAGAAATCGACCCCGGCGGCCCATCCACCGCCAAGCTTTTGACTTGAGAACATCCCTACGAAGCAAGAACCTCGTCCAGAAGCGCCTCGGCCTTGTCCTCGTTGGTCTTCTCGGCGAGCGCGAGCTCGCTCACGAGAATCTGCCGGGCCTTCGCCAGCATCCGCTTCTCACCGGCGGAAAGCCCGCGCTCCTTGTCCCTGCGCCAGAGGTCCCTGACTACCTCGGCGACCTTGTTCACGTCACCGGAGGCAAGCTTCTCCAGGTTGGCCTTGTACCGACGCGACCAGTTCGTGGGCTCCTCGGTGTGCGGTGCGCGAAGCACCTCGAACACTCGCTCAAGCCCTTCAGCGCCTACCACGTCCCGCACACCGACGAGTTCCGCGTTGTCCGCGGGGACTCGCACGGTAAGGTCGCCCTTGTCGACCTTCAGGACCAGATAGGTCTTCTCCTCGCCCTTGATCGTACGGCTCTCAACGGCTTCGATGCGAGCAGCCCCATGGTGGGGGTAAACGACGGTATCGCCGACCTTAAAAGACATCTGGCAAGTACCCCTTCCGCTGAAGGCTATCTTACCACGGCCGAGACCACCGATAAAATGCCCTTGCCGGCAAATATGCAGGTCAATACGCTAATTTCGAGCACAGCAAGTATGCTCAACTGGCATCTACGACGGTTGGCACGGCCGACTACGCGCCCATAACCGGGTGCACTGCCACCGCGCTGACCCGCCGCCTAGGCCCCGGTCCCGGTGCGTCGTCGCTAACGATCCATACCCAGTCTACCTGAGGGATCCAGCAGACCTCCGGAAATCACCGGGCACGAGGTCCGCGCGCACCCCGGACGGGCTCATACTTGACTGAAAGGGTCAGTGGCCGCGGCCACCGACAGAAGAGGTGCCAGTGAGCTTCGCCAGCGAACCGGGGCGGGATGACGGCAACCTGCCTCCGGTGAACATCGTGATCCCCGACGATGCGCGGGAACTCGATCGCGACGTGCTCGCTTACCATCGCGAACAGCGTGCGCGGCGTCGACGGCAGCGGGCACTGCGGCTCTTCCGTCCGTTCCGGGTGCGGGACGCCGGCGGGCAGGCAGCGATCATCCCGCTCATCGCGGCTTGCCTGGCCATCTCCCTCATCGGCGGCGTGCTGCTGTCGGTGGTGACGATGAGCCCCGCGCTGGCGCCCACGGTCAGCGCCAGCCGGCCGGCGACGCCGTCGGCGGTACCGTCCGCCAGCGTGAAGACGCTGCCCGCGGGCGACATTCAGCTCGACGGCCGGACCGCACCGGTCAACTCGCTGGCAAGCTCGGTGGTCGCGCTCATCCCTGCAGGCTGTCGCTGCGACGCGAGATTGAGCCGTCTGTCCCGGCAGGCAGCCGCGGCCAAGGTCCGCGTGTACTTCGCGGGGACCGGGCCGGTGATCCGCGAGCTGACCGGCTACACCAAGAATGACGGCGACGGCGTGGCGATCGGTGCGGCGGACAGCGGCAACGTACTCGGCGCCGCCTATCACCCGGGCAGTCAGCTGACCGTTCTTCTCGTCTACCGGGACGCCTCCGCCAGGGTCTACCGGGGCCTTTCCGGCAACTTCCAGCTCACGTCGGCCATGGGGAAACTGGCCCAGGCCGGCACCGGTCCAGGTCCGGCGTCTTCGGCCGCCCGCTGACCCGCCCCGCGACGCCTGACCCCGGAAAGCCAGCCCCCGCGTTTTGGTCATTCCGTGGACCGATACGATTTCTACCGCCTGTAGTGGACCGCGAGGCCACGTGGCCGTACCGGGAGTGAGATCACCTCCCGCACCACTGAACGAGGAGGCATCCGCCGTGATCCGCGCAAGCTCACGGAAGACCGCAGCCGGCCGCCTGCTTTTCTGTGGCGGCGTCCTGGCCTTGCTGATTCCGGCCGTCGCCGGCTGCGAAGCCGGCAGCGACGCCCCGACACTGCAGTTCCACTCCGCGTCCTCGGGAGCGCACACCGTCCAGAACGGAATCCAGATCACCAACGTGTTCGTACTCGGCGGGCCGAGCACGCCCACGATGGCGTCATCGCTGCCGCCCGGCTCGTCGGCCGGCCTGTTCCTCTCGCTGTACAACGGCGGAAGCCGGTCGGACACGCTAGAGAGCGTCACGGCGCCCGGCACGGCCGCGAGCGTCTCGCTGCCCGGCGGCTCTGTCGCGCTCCCCGCGGGCGCCACGCCGGTCAACCTCACCGGGCCGCAGCCGGAAATCGTGCTCAACAACCTGAAGACGACGCTCACCGGCGGCTCCAACGTCACGCTGTTCCTGCAGTTCCAGCGCGCGGGCCAGGTGCGGCTCGTGGTTCCGGTGATGGCCCAGTCCTTCTACTTCGAGACCTACTCGCAGGCGCCGAGCACGGCGCCCTCCACGCCGGCTGCGTCGGTGTCGGCCACCCCGTCGCCGACCGGCACCTGACGGGCACAGCAGCAAACGCCGCGGCCCCCGCACCAGGCTGACCTGGTGCGGGGGCCGCGGCGTTTGACGGTCCTGGCTGGCCTCAGCCCGCCGATTCGAACTTGTAGCCCAGCCCGCGCACGGTCACGATGTGCCGCGGCTTGGCCGGGTCGGTCTCGATCTTGGCGCGCAGCCGCTTGATGTGCACGTCGAGCGTCTTCGTGTCGCCCACGTAGTCGGCGCCCCACACCCGGTCGATGAGCTGCATCCGGGTCAGCACCCGGTCCGCGTTGCGCAACAGCACCTGGAGGAGCTCGAACTCCTTCAGCGGTAGCTGAACCTGGTCACCGCGGACGCTGACCACGTGGCGTTCCACGTCCATGCGCACCGGCCCCGCCTCGAGCGTGGCGTCCGCGACTTCCTCGACGTCGCCGCGCCGCCTGAGCACGGCCCGCATCCGGGCCACGAGTTCCCTGGAGGAGAACGGCTTGGTGACGTAGTCGTCGGCGCCGAGTTCGAGGCCGACCACCTTGTCGATCTCGCTGTCCTTGGCGGTCAGCATGATCACGGGCACGCTTGACCGCTCGCGCAGCGAGCGGCATACCTCGCTGCCCGGCAGGCCGGGCAGCATCAGGTCAAGGAGCACCAGGTCGGCACCGGTCCGGTCGAAAGTTTCGAGCGCGTCCGGGCCCGTCGCGCAGACAGCGACCTCGAAGCCCTCCTTGCGGAGCATGTAAGAGATCGCGTCGCTGAACGATTCCTCGTCCTCGACCACGAGCACGCGTGTCACTGAACTCCCCTCCTGAGGGGTAGGGCGGATGGGCGGGATCGGGCGCGGAAGGGATTATGCGCGCGTCCGGTCGGCGCTAGAGCCGTCATTGTCGCTCCGCAGTGGTAGCCACAGGGTGAAGGTAGAGCCCGCGCCCTCCACGCTCCGCACGGTGACGCGGCCGCCATGGGCGACCGTCACGTGCTTCACGATGGCGAGCCCGAGGCCAGTGCCGCCGGTGGCCCGCGAGCGGGCCGGGTCGACGCGGTAGAACCGCTCGAAGATCCGTTCCAGGTCACGTTCGGGTATGCCGATGCCCTGGTCCGTCACGCTGATCTCGACACCGCCGTCACCCGGCTTCTTCACGCACACGACGACCCGTGTGCGTTCCGGGCTGTACACGACGGCGTTCTCGAGCAGGTTCCTGACCGCGGTCACCAGCAGGTCTTCCTCGCCGAGGACGCTCAGTCCGCGCACGCCGATCGAGGCGAGGGTGATGCCGCGGGCGTTCGCCTTCATCCGGCACCGGTCGAGTGCCTCGGCGACCACCGCGTCGATGGGAACAGGCACCGGGTCGGGCACCGGCTCGGCGGCCTGAATCCTGGACAGCGTGATCAGGTCCTGCACCAGGAAGGTCAGCCGCGCTGCCTCCTGCCGCATCCGGCCGGCGAACCTGCGCACTGCCTCGGCGTCGTCGGCCGCGTCCTCGATCGTCTCCGCGAGCAGGGCGAGCGCCCCCACCGGAGTCTTGAGCTCGTGGCTCACGTTGGCGACGAAGTCCCTGCGGACCTCTTCCACCCGGTGCCTGTCGGTCTGGTCCTCGGCGAGCACCAGGACGAGCCCGCCGCCGCCGACGGTCCCGGACAGCGGAGCCACCCGGACCGCGAAGGTAGTTGTCCGCCCGCCGAAACGGGGCACAGGCACCTCGAACTCGGCCTCGCGGATCTCCCCGTCCCTGCGCACCTGCCTGGCAAGCGCCGCGAGCTCACTCACCATGAGCCGGTCACCCTTGACGATGCCGAACGCGCGGGCCGCGGCGCTTGCCCGGAGCACCCGGTCTTCGCTGTCGACGACAACGGCGGATGATGAGAGTACGGAAAGGACTGACGCGATACCTGGAGGCAGCTTCGCCGGCTGCTGCGCGGCCCTGAGCCGAGCGCTCCTGGGCTGCCGCACTCCGTTCCCCGCGCGGGTCCTTATCGCCATACCACGTACCTTGCCTGCGGGGATTTACCTCGCGGCGGTGGCGCGCACGGGTGTGACCAGTCCATACTCACGTATCTGATGGTATGCGGACCTTCCGGGGCGTCCACAATCGGCAGGTTGTCGGAAATTTCACTCTTTTCGCGATGTTCACCTTGCCGACAATTTCCGGCTACCTTCCTGGCGCGGTCCATTTACCTTCTCTCCGATTTCAGCGGCCCTGGTTCTTTACGGCCTCTGCGGCGGCCTTGGCCGCCTCCGGGTCGAGGTACCTGCCGCCGGGCACCCGGGGCGCGAAGGCGTCGTCGAGTTCGTAGAGCAGCGGTATGCCGGTCGGGATGTTCAGCTCGGCGATCGCCGCGTCGCTGATCCCGTCCAGGTGCTTGACCAGGGCGCGCAGCGAGTTGCCGTGCGCGACCACGAGCACGGTCCTGCCCGACGCGAGGTCGGGAACGATGGCGTCGTACCAGTAGGGCAGCATCCGCACCACGACATCGGCAAGGCACTCGGTGCGCGGCATGAGCTCGGGCGGCAGCGTCGCGTACCGCGGGTCGCCTACCTGGGAAAGCGGGTCGTCATCGGCAAGCGGCGGCGGCGGCACGTCATATGACCTGCGCCACATCATGAACTGCTCGTCGCCGAATTCCTCGCGCGTCTGCGCCTTGTCCTTGCCCTGGAGCGCGCCGTAGTGGCGCTCGTTCAGCCGCCACGAGCGGCTGACGGGCAGCCAGCTAAGCCCGGCCGCCTCGAGTGCGCCGTTCGCCGTCGAGATCGCTCGAGTGAGCACCGAGGTGTGCACGATGTCGGGCTGCAACCCGGCCTCGAGCAGCATCCGGCCGGCTGCCGCCGCCTCCTGGTGGCCCTTCTCCGCGAGCCCGACGTCTACCCAGCCGGTAAACAGTCCCTTAGAGTTCCATTCACTTTCACCATGACGCAGCAGCACGAGGGTTCCCATGTGGGCCAGCCTAATGGGCGCTCTCCCGCTGCCCATAGCGTGTCCGCCAGTACCGGCCGGCAGCGCGGGAACACGAACAACCCCGGCGCGGTTGGTTACATCTGTGTCCAGCCTGCCGAATGGCCTTCCGCAACGGGTCGCCACGCTCAGCGTCCACACCTCCCCACTCGACCAGCCGGGCACGGGCGACGCCGGCGGCATGAACGTTTACGTGGTGCAAGTCGCCAAGCGGCTGGCCGCTCGCGGCACCGAGGTAGAGATCTTCACCCGCGCCGTCTGCCGGGACACGCCGCTGCTCGCGGAAATCTCCCCTGGCGTCCTTGTCCGCAGCGTCCCGGCTGGCCCGTTCGAAGAGCTGGACAAGCAGGAGCTGCCCGGCCAGGTGTGCCAGTTCACCCTCGAGGTGCTGCGCGCGGAAGCCGCGTCGGAGCCCGGCCGGTACGACCTGGTGCACGCGCATTACTGGCTGTCAGGCAAGGTGGGTGCCGCGGTCAAGGAACGCTGGGGCGTCCCGCTCGTGCAGTCCATGCACACCCTGGGCATGGTGAAGAACGCCGCGCTTGCCAATGGCGACGCCGCGGAGCCCGACGAGCGGATCCGCGGCGAGCTCGAGGTGGTGGCGGCGGCGGACCGGCTGATCGCAAACACGGCCGAGGAGGCGCGCCAGCTGACGCGCCTGTACGGCGCCGACCCGGCCAAGGTGCAGACCGTCAATCCGGGCGCGGACCTGAGCGTATTTACCCCTGGCGGCCCCCATGGCAGGGCCGAGGCACGCCGCAGGCTCGGCATCGCCGCGGATGCGGCGGTGCTGCTTTTCGTTGGCCGGGTGCAGCCGCTCAAGGGACCAGACGTGGTGCTCAGGACGGCGGCACGGCTGCTCGAGGCGGATCCAGGGCTCAGGAGGACCCTCCAGGTCGTGCTCGTCGGCGGTCCGAGCGGCCGCCAGGAACGCGCCGATCCCGACCGGATGCGCGAGCTAGCGGCGCACCTGGGGATCGCGGACATCGTCCGCTTCGAGCCGCCGTGCCCGCAGGCCGAACTGGCCGACTGGTATCGCGCGGCGACGATCATGCTCGCCCCCTCGCACTCGGAGTCATTCGGTCTCGTCGCGCTCGAGGCGCAGGCCTGCGGAACCCCCGTGGTGGCGGCGAGCGTCGGCGGGCTGCGCACCGTGGTCAGGGACGGTGACTCGGGCGTGCTTGTCGACGGCCACGATCCCGGGGACTGGGCCCGCATCCTGCGACGCCTGCTCGGGGCACCGCAGCGGCTTCATGAGCTCTCGGCGGGCGCGCTCAGGCACGCGTCCGCCTTCGGCTGGTCCGCGACGGTGGACGGGCTAGTCAGGGTGTATACCGGTGCCATGGATGAGGTAGCCGCGCGAGTCGGGGCGTAACCCCCGTGACGGCCGACGAAGCTTCCGCCTGTGCCGCCGTCCAGGCAGCCCTTGACGCGCTTGGCCTGTCCTACGAGCGTCCAGAGCCGGCCGCCTTCCTCGTCCGTCTGGAAGGTCAGCACAAGCTCGCCACCATGACCTGGCTCATCGCCGGGCAGCACAGCCTGCAGGTCGAGGCGTTCTTCTGCCGCCAGCCCGACGAGAACCACGCGGGCTTCTACCGGTTCCTGCTCGAGCGCAACGCCCGGATGTACGGGGTGCACTTCGCACTCGACAGGACCGGCGATGTCTACCTGACCGGACGCCTGCCGCTTGCCGCGGCGACTGAGACCGAGATCGATACGCTGCTCGGCTGCGTGCTCACCTATTCCGACGAGACGTTCAATGAGGCGCTTCGCATCGGTTTCGCGTCCGCCATCATGCGAGAATGGGCCTGGCGGGAGAAAAGGGGTGAGAGTCTCGCAAACCTGCGGCCCTTCGCGTCCCTTGTCTCCCGGGAACTCGATCCCCGTTCCGCGTCTGATGCCATCAACGCCGATGGCCAGGCAGACGTGAGCGATGAGAAGAAGAATCCGGCGTGACAACGATGGACGAGGCCGCACTTAACGTGCACCTGCACACCATTGGCGTGCACACGCTGCTGTGCGTCTTCTTCGCGCTGCTCACCGCGGGCAGCAACGCCTGTGCCGCGGTACTTCAGCGCAAGGCGGCGGCCCAGGTACCGCCCGAACGATCCATGCATGTGTCGCTGATCGCCGACCTGATCAGGCGCCGCGTCTGGCTGGCCGGCATCGGCATGGTCGTCGTCGCCGCGGTGGCCCAGGCGGCGGCGCTCGCCACGGGGCCAATCGCCCTCGTGCAGCCGATCTTCATCATCGAGCTGCCGCTCACGCTCGTGCTCGCCGCCCTCGCGTATCACAACCGCAGTGCGCTGCGGCGATTGCCGTGGGCCGCTATCGGCACGGTGACGATCGCGCTCGGCGCCGGGCTCGCCATCGCCCAGCCGAGCGGCGCCGTCGATTCCGCACAAGACACGAGCTGGATGATCGCGCTCATCGTCACGGCCGCCTTCGAGGCCGTGCTGATCGGCGCCGCCACCAGCGTGCGGGGCGAGCTGCGCGCCGCCCTGCTCGGCCTGGCCGCCGCCTGCGGTTACGCGCTGACCGCCGCGCTGATGAAGAACGCGATGTCCGACCTCGACCAGGGGGCGGTGGAGTTTTTCACGAGCTGGCACATCTACGCGGTCGCCGTGGCGGGCGTCGGGTCGCTGTTCCTGCTGCAGAACGCGCTCCAGGCGGGCAGCCTGGTGGCCTCGCAGCCGATGCTCACCGTCGGCGACGCGCTGATCAGCATCAGCTACGGCGTGACTCTCTTCAGCGAGCAGCTGCGCGTCGGCTGGTGGCTGGTCCCTCAGATCGTCGCGCTTGCCTGCATCATCGTGGGCTGCGTGCAGATCGCGAAGTCGCCCCTTGCCGCTGAGGCCACCGGACTGGTCACGGAAACCGCGTCGCCGGTACTCTTATGGTGTGAATAGGCTTGGCGACCTTGAGCGTGCCATCATGGAAGTTCTCTGGCGGACCGATACATCGCTTACGGTAAGACAAGTCAGCAACGGGCTCAACCAGAGCCTGGCTCACACCACAGTCATGACGGTGCTTGACCGGCTGGCGAAGAAGGGCTTCGCGCGCAGGGAACGGGACGGCCGCGCCTGGCGGTACCGCCCCGCTGCGACCCGCGAGGCCTATGTGGCCGAGCTGATGCTGACCGCGCTCGCACAGACCGGGGACAGGGACGCCGCGCTCGCCCGGTTCGCGCAGAGCGTGTCCGGAGCGGAGGCGGAGGTCCTCCGTGACGCACTGTCGGGCCTGGAGCGGGAGCGCCAGGGGAGCGAGACCGAGGGAGACAGCGGAGTCGGATTATGGGGGCACTGGCCGACGCGGTACTTCTGGCCGCGGTCGCCGTGGGAAGCGTGCGATGCGCGCGCGGCATGCTGCGCGCGCGCTGGCCGCGCAGGTCTCCGGCGGCCGCGATTTTGCTGTGGCAGGCCCTCGGCCTAGCCGGCGGCCTCGCCGCGGTCGGCGCACTCCTCGCGATCGGCGCGAGCGGCCAGCCCACACGACAGGGAGTCGCCGGCGGCCTGGCCTCGCTCGCCAGGCGGCTCGCCTACGGTCAGCTTGTCGCACCCGGTCAGCCGCTCGCTCTCACCTGCATCAGGCTCACTGCCCTAGTCGCCGGATTCGCCCTGCTCACCGCGCTGTGCGGCGTTCTGGTGATGGCATTCGCCGACGCTGTGGCCGCCCGACGGCGGCAGCGGGAACTCCTGGCCCTGCTTGCGCACGGCGATCCCAAGGTGCCAGGCGCGCTGGTGATCGACTATCCGGCGGCAGCCGCGTACTGCCTGCCGGGCATCCGCTCGCAGATCGTGGTGAGCGTCGGCACCCTTGACCTGCTCGCACCGGCCGAACTGACCGCGGTACTCGCGCACGAGCGCGCCCACCTGCGGGCCAGGCATGACCTGGTGCTGATCCCGTTCACGTCACTGCGGCGCGCGCTGCCGAAGTCCCGGGTGATCGCAGAGTCCTATCGGACGGTCGCGCTGCTCGTCGAGATGATGGCCGACGATCGCGCCCTGCGCGTCCGCGGCCTGCTGGCACGGGAACTCGCCACCGCACTGCTCCGCTTCGGTACGGCGGGAAGCGACGGCGCCCCGCCGGGAGCCCTGGCCGCCGCCGAGGGCGAACTGACCGCCAGGGTCAACCGGCTGCTCGCACCGCCGCCGCCGCTTCCGCGCGCCGCCCAGGCCACTGTCGTGCTGGCCGCCGCCGTCCTGGTAGCTACGCCCCTGCTGCTGCTGGTAATCCCGTAGCCCGGTTACCAGGGGCCGTACGGTCCAGCCGAGGAACGATTGCCGCGCTTGCTGTACTCGCGGACCTTAGGCCGGACTCCGGCCAGGTAGACCGCCGCGGCGACGAACGCGAGGACCGACAGGAAGCCGACGGCACCGCCGTAGGCGGCCGAGTACAGCCCAATCACGAACGCCACACCCAGGATGATCAGCCAGATCGGCTTGGTCAGCCGGCCCGCCGCGTTATCGGCCATGGTCGCCGCCGCCGCGAACGCCGACTTGGGCCTGATGATCGCGTCGATGAACGCCCATGCCTCGACGACGAATGCCGCCATCGCGAGCGCCACGAAGAAATAGTTGAGCGGGCCGTATACCCCGCTGCCCAGAACTGACTCCACGGAACTAAGTTACCTCCCCCCGCTGTCACGCGGGCTCGCCGTCGGCAGGCTGGCCGCCGGCAGGCTCGGAAGTGCTCGCCGACCAGGCGTTATCGGCTGGAGCGGACGTCTCCTCCGGCGCGGGTGTGTCCCTGACCACCGCGACGACCTCGGCGGAGTGCGAATCGCGGCTCTCCCTGCGGAATGACTCGTAGATCTCGATAAGGACCTGCTTCTGCCGCTCGGTGAGCTGCGGGTCGGTGAGCAGGGCCGAACGGACACCAGAGTCGCCCGGGCGGTCCTCGAGAATGCCCGCCTGCACGTAGAGGGCCTCGGCGGAGATGCGCAGCCCCTTGGCGATCTGCTGCAGGATCTCGGCACTCGGCTTGCGCAGCCCGCGCTCGATCTGGCTCAGGTAGGGGTTGGAGACACCCGCCTGGTCGGCGAGCTGGCGCAGCGAGATCTTCGCCTGCTCGCGCTGCTGCCTGATGTAGTCACCGATGCTGTTCATGTTCGCCATAACTTTCATGCTAGCTCGGCTGCTTGCAATTGCAAACCCACTGCAAGCACTACACGCGCCCGGCGGTCAGATGACGGGGACCGACGAAAGGTGCGTCCGCGCGAAGGAAAGCGTCTCCGCGAGGTCGGCGAGCCTGTCCTCGGCAGTCGCGGCGCGCCGCGTGTTCACCTCGGCGACGACCATGCCGCGGTAGCCGGTGGCGGCGACGCCGCGCAGCAGCTCGGCACACGGCTGCTTTCCGCGCCCTGGGACCAGGTGCTCGTCGGGAACCGGGCCGCTTGACACGCCGGTGCCGTCCGCCAGGTGGATGTGGGAGAGCCTGGCGCCGAGGTCGTTGGCCATCTCGATGGCGTCGGACGCGCTCGCGGCGGTGTGCGACAGGTCGAGGGTCACGTTGGGCACGTCGAGCCTGATCGGATCCCAGTGCGGCGCGTAGCCGGAGACCTCGGTGGCACCGGCACGGATCGGGAACATGTTCTCCACCGCGAAGGTGACGTCGGTCTCTTCCGCCATTCGCCTGATGCCCTCCTCGAAGCCGCGGGTGTACTCCCGCTGCCAGCGAAAGGGCGGATGCACCACGATGGTCTTCGCGCCAAGCCGCTCGGCGAGCTCCTTGGCGCGGACCAGCTTCGCCCACGGCTCGCGGCCCCACACGAGCTGGGTGAGCAGCAGGCCGGGCGCGTGCACCGCGAGCACTGGTACCTGGTGATAGTCGACGAGCCTGGCCAGGGCGTCCCCCGACTGGCTCACCGGGTCCGTGTAGACCATCACCTCGAGCCCGTCATAGCCGAGCCGCGCGGCGGCGGCGAACGCGTCGGTGGTCCGCTCCGGATAGACGGACGAGGTGGAAAGCACGACGGGAATCGCTGGCAGTCCTGGCAACGCCTTCGTCCCTCCTCCGTGCGGCAGTCGTAGACCCAGCTTATTCCGCAATCCGAATGTCGGTGCCCGCCGATATGGTGCGGTCATGGCAAAGTCGACGGCGGCCTTCCGGTGCTCCGAGTGCGGCTGGCAGGCGGCGAAGTGGGTCGGCCGGTGCGGCGAATGCCAGGCATGGGGCACCGTCGAGGAGACGGCGGTGCCCCGCCTTGTCCGGGCCGGGATCAGGGCCGCGGGCTACGCGGGCGCGGGAGGCGGCGCACGGCTCGGCGGCGGCCCGGTTTCCACCGCGGCGACGCCGATAGGCCAGGTCGACGCGGCGCACGCCGCCGCGCGGCCGACCGGCCTCGACGAGCTTGACCGGGTCCTCGGCGGCGGACTCGTTCCCGGCGCGGTGCTGCTCATCGCGGGCGAGCCCGGCGTGGGCAAGTCGACACTGCTGCTGGAGGCGGGTGCGCTTGTCGCCGCGTCGGGTCCGGTGCTCTACATCACCGGAGAGGAGTCCGCCGCCCAGGTGCGGCTGCGCGCGGACCGGATCGGCGCCGTGCACGAGAACCTCTATCTGGCGGCGGAGACGGACCTCGACGCGATCATCACCCATGTGTCGGCGGTCCAGCCGAGGCTGCTGATCATCGACTCGGTGCAGACCATCGCCGCGGGCGACGTCGACGGCGTGCCGGGCGGCGTGACCCAGGTTCGCGAGGTGGCGGCCGCGCTGACCGCGGTGGCCAAGGACAAGGCCATGGCGACCATCCTGGTCGGTCATGTCACCAAGGACGGCTCGGTCGCGGGCCCGCGCACCCTTGAGCATCTGGTCGACGTGGTGCTGCACTTCGAGGGCGACAGGCACTCGCGGCTGCGGATGGTCCGCGCGATGAAGAACCGCTACGGCCCGACCGACGAGGTCGGCTGCTTCGACCTCGGCGAGTACGGCCTGATCGGCCTGGCCGATCCGAGCGGCCTGTTCCTGTCCAGGCACCGTGAGCCGGTGCCAGGTACCTGCGTCACCGTCACCCTGGAGGGGCGGCGGCCGCTGCTCGCCGAGGTGCAGGCCCTTGTGGGCCACTCGGTGCTCGAGGTGCCGCGCCGGGTGACCTCGGGACTCGACGCGTCACGGATCGGCATGGTGCTCGCGGTGCTGCAGCGCCGTGCCGATGTCAAGGTCGGGAAGTCGGACATCTATGCGGCGACCGTTGGCGGCGTAAGGCTCACCGAGCCGTCGGTCGACCTGGCCGTGGCACTCGCCATCGCGAGCTCAGTGGCCAACCTGTCCCTCCCCCAGGGGATGATCGTGGTCGGTGAGGTGGGCCTCGCCGGAGAGGTGCGCAACGTCGCGGGCGTGCCCCGTCGGGTGGCGGAGGCCGAGCGGATGGGTTTCCGCCAGGCGATTGTGCCCGCCGGTTCTACCGGCGGCTCCTCCTCCGGGTCCGCGGTGGAGATCATCGAGGTGGAAGACGTGCGAGAGGCGCTCAAGGCGGCCTTCCGCGGCTAGGCACGTTGCTTGGCGATCTTGAAGGTGCGGACCGGGCTGGACTGGCCATGGCTCTGGGCAACGGCCCGCAGGGTGCCGGTGAAGCCGGCTGGCAGGGAGCCCGCGCAGCCCGCCGGCCTCGCTGCCTTGCGATTCCAGGTCACGGTCAGCAGCTGTGGCACGCCGAGCGTGAACCGCACCGGCTTGGCAGCAGGCGGGTCGCATGCGGCCGAGTTCCACACCACGTGACCCTGACTGGTGACGATCACCTGCACCGCGCCGGAACCGTAGGTCAGCGTGCAGCCGGGCGCGGCGGTTGACACGGCGTAGACGTTGAATCGCGGCCGCGCCTTCTGGTCATAGCTCGCCTGGCCGGTGAACAGGCTGAGCACGATGTCGGCGGGCGCGCAGGCGGCACCCGCGTTGCCGTCCGCGGTGGAAGTGGCAGTCGCGAGCTTCGCCGAATCCGCCGGCGAGGGGCTCGGCGAAGGAGACGGCGTGGGACTCGACCACGCCGGCCCGTACGCGGCCGGAGGCAGCGACTGACGGGTGGCGGCGGCCGCCATGGACTCCGGCGCCGTGGCCGAGGTGCTGTGGGCCTGGCGAGCTCCGGGAAGCAGCCAGGCGCATACCCCGAGCGCGACCACCCCGGCGCAGAGAATCAAGAACCTGCGCCGCCAGTAAGCCCCGTAATCCGTCAGGTCCCAGGCGCCCTCATCCGATGCGTCGCTGTCCTTGCCAAACCCCTCATCATCACGCTCCGCATCCATCCACATCCACTAAGTATGCGATCCCTCACGCCTAGCCCTCGGTAGGACGCGCCGGCCCCTCGCGCGCTCCGCCGTCCGCCGCCAGGCGGACATCGGGGGGTACGGGGGGTCGTCCCCCCGGGAGAAATGCGGCTGGCTAGCGCGCGATACGATGGCGCCTTTTGCGATCGCGCGCTAGCCAGCCGGGGGGTACGGGGGGACGACCCCCCGGAGACAGGCCGTTCCTGCGGACCCGATACGATCGCGTCCTTTGCGATCGGTCCGCAGGAACGGCGATAATTTCCTCATGTCCTCGCCTTACGCCGACCGGGTGCTCGGCTGGTACGCGCAGCACGCGCGCGATCTTCCGTGGCGGGCGCCCGGCGTGTCGCCGTGGGCGGTGCTGGTCAGCGAGATCATGCTGCAGCAGACACCAGTCAGCCGGGTACTGCCCGCCTATCAGGCTTGGCTCGCCCGCTGGCCCACGCCAGCGGCACTGGCCGCCGACGCGCCAGGCGAGGCTGTCCGCCAGTGGGGCCGGCTCGGCTATCCCCGGCGTGCGCTGCGGCTGCACGAGACGGCCACGATCGTGACGAAGAAGTACGCGGGCGAGCTTCCGACGACGCGGGAGCAGCTGCTCGCGCTGCCCGGCATCGGCGCGTACACGGCCGCCGCGGTAGCCGTCTTCGTCTTCGGCGGCAGGCACGCGGTCCTCGACACGAACGTCCGCAGGGTCCTGGCCCGGGTGGAGACCGGACGCGAGTTCCCGGGCGCCCAGCCGTCTGCCGCCGAGTACCGGCTAGCGGAATCGCTGCTGCCGCAGGACGAGGCGGTGGCGGCGCGCTGGTCGGTCGCCGTCATGGAACTGGGCGCGCTGACTTGTACCGCGGCGGCGCCGCGCTGCGAGGAGTGCCCGGTGACCGCGGCCTGCGCCTGGCTCGCCGCGGGCCGGCCCGCGGCTCCCGTGCGCCCGGCGGCGCAGTCTTACGAGGGCACTGACAGGCAGTGCCGCGGCCGCCTGCTCGCGGTGCTGCGAGACTCACGGGAGCCGGTCACGCAGGCCCGCCTGGACGCCGTGTGGCCGGACGCGGTACAGCGCGCCAGGGCCCTCGACGGCCTGGTGGCGGACGGCCTCGTCGACCCGCTGCCCGATGGCCGCTTCGCCCTGCCCGCCTGAATCCGCCGGGCTTGAATCCGTCGGGCCCGCCCGCCGCACCCGACCTCGGCGCGGGACAGCGGAACGCGAAAGCGGGCCGGGGACGTGATGTCCCCGGCCCGCTTCGCGTTTGCGGACTGAGCCGTTAGCCGACTGCCTGGGCGGTACCCGGGCCGTCGCCCGACGACGAGCTGGTCGGGTTGGTCCCGCTCACCGGCTCGCTCGCCGTGGCGGCGACCAGCGCCGCCGCGTCGGGCACCGAGTCGGGCTTGGGCCGGCTGCTGAAGGTGAACTTCGCCTCCTCGCCGGTGCCTTCGGTGTCGACCGTCACGATCGTCCCCGGCCGGAGCTCACCGAACAGGATCTTCTCCGACAGCATGTCCTCGATCTCCCGCTGGATGGTCCGGCGCAGCGGCCGCGCGCCGAGCACCGGGTCGTACCCGCGCTCGGACAGCAGCTTCTTCGCCGCAGGCTGGAGCTCGATGCCCATGTCGCGGTCCTTGAGCCGGTCGTCGAGCTTGGCCATCATCAGGTCGACGATCTCGAAGATCTCGCTCTGATCCAGCTGGTGGAACACGATGATGTCGTCGACGCGGTTGAGGAACTCGGGCCGGAAGTGCTGCTTGAGCTCCTCGCCGACCTTCGTCTTCATCCGATCGTAGGACCCGCGGCTCTCGCCGGCCCGGGCGAAGCCCACCGACACGCCCTTGGAGATGTCCTTCGTCCCCAGGTTCGTGGTCATGATGATCACGGTGTTCTTGAAGTCCACCATGCGGCCCTGCGCGTCGGTGAGGCGCCCGTCCTCAAGGATCTGCAGCAGCGAGTTGAAGATGTCCGGGTGGGCCTTCTCGATCTCGTCGAACAGGACCACGGAGAACGGCTTGCGGCGGACCTTCTCGGTGAGCTGGCCGCCCTCCTCGTAGCCGACATAGCCGGGCGGGGAGCCGAACAGCCGGGAGACCGTGTGCTTCTCCATGTACTCGGACATGTCGAGCATGATCAGCGAGTCCTCGTCGCCGAACAGGAACTCCGCGAGCGTCTTCGACAGCTCGGTCTTGCCGACGCCTGACGGGCCGGCGAAGATGAACGACCCGCCGGGCCGCTTCGGGTCCTTCAGGCCGGCGCGGGTACGCCTGATGGCCTGCGACAGCGCCTTGATGGCGTCGTTCTGCCCGATGACCCGCTTGTGCAGCTCGTCCTCCATGCGGAGCAGCCGCTGCGACTCCTCCTCGGTGAGCTTGAAGACGGGAATGCCTGTCGCGGTCGCGAGAACCTCAGCGATGAGCTCCTCGTTGACCTCGGCGACGACATCCATGTCGCCGGCCTTCCATTCCTTCTCCCTGGTGGCCTTCTTGGCAAGCAGCTGCTTCTCCGTGTCCCGGAGCGCGGCCGCCTTCTCGAAGTCCTGGGAGTCGATGGCCGACTCCTTCTCCTTGCGGACCTGGGCGATCTTCTCGTCGTACTCCCGCAGGTCCGGCGGAGCCGTCATGCGGCGGATCCGCATCCGCGACCCGGCCTCGTCGATCAGGTCGATCGCCTTGTCCGGCAGGAAGCGGTCGCTGATGTAGCGGTCCGCGAGCTGCGCCGATGCCACCAGGGCGCCGTCGGTGATGGACACCCGGTGGTGCGCCTCGTACCGGTCGCGCAGGCCCTTGAGGATCTCGATGGTGTGCGCGATGGTCGGCTCCGCGACCTGGATCGGCTGGAAGCGGCGCTCGAGGGCGGCGTCCTTCTCGAGATACTTGCGGTACTCATCGAGCGTGGTCGCGCCGATGGTCTGCAGCTCACCACGGGCGAGCATGGGCTTGAGTATGGACGCCGCGTCGATCGCGCCCTCGGCCGCGCCCGCACCGACCAGGGTGTGGATCTCGTCGATGAACAGGATGATGTCGCCGCGAGTGCGAATCTCCTTGAGCACCTTCTTCAGCCGCTCCTCGAAGTCACCGCGGTAGCGGGAACCGGCGACGAGCGCGCCCAGGTCGAGGGTGTACAGCTGCTTGTCCTTGATCGTCTCAGGGACCTCGCCCTTGACAATCTTCTGCGCGAGCCCCTCGACCACCGCGGTCTTGCCGACACCGGGGGCGCCGACGAGGACCGGGTTGTTCTTGGTGCGGCGGGACAGCACCTGCATGACCCGCTCGATTTCCTTCTCCCGGCCGATCACCGGGTCGAGCTTGCCCTCACGCGCGCCCTGGGTCAGGTTGCGGCCGAACTGGTCGAGCACGAGCGAGGTGGACGGCGCCGCCTCGGTGCTGCCGGCGGCGGCCGATGTCGGCTCCTTGCCCTGGTATCCGTGGAGCAGCTGGATGACCTGCTGGCGGACCCTGTTCAGGTCCGCGCCAAGCTTGACAAGGACCTGAGCGGCAACACCGTCGCCCTCACGGATCAAGCCAAGCAGGATGTGCTCGGTTCCGATGTAGTTGTGACCGAGCTGCAGCGCCTCACGCAGCGAAAGCTCAAGCACCTTCTTGGCACGCGGGGTAAATGGAATGTGCCCGGACGGCGCCTGCTGGCCCTGGCCGATGATCTCCTCGACCTGCTGCCGCACCGCCTCTAGGCTTATCCCAAGCGACTCGAGCGCCTTGGCCGCAACACCCTCGCCCTCATGGATGAGACCGAGGAGGATGTGCTCCGTGCCAATGTAGTTGTGATTGAGCATCCTGGCTTCTTCTTGCGCCAGGACAACAACCCGCCGCGCCCGGTCGGTGAACCTCTCGAACATGTCGTCGCTCTCCTCACAGCGGGGATCCGGCAGGTTTCGGCGTTCCTGCCTGCTCCGCATGGTAGCCGCGTGCCCGACCCTGTACGTAACGCGATTATGCGCCAACTACAGGAAACGTTCCCCGGACACACCGCCTTCACCCCATCCAACAGCCTCAAATGGCGACGTAGTTCCAAGTACGCCACCAGCGAACGGGGCTGGCTACGCCCCCAGCGAACAGGGGTTCTGCTGCGGGAACGGCCGCGTGCGGCGCCGGGCAGTCGGTGACCGGAGGGGAGGACCGCCTCCGGACCACGGACCGGCGACCTGACTTGCCTCGCGGCGAGAAGCCGGGAGGAGCGTGGCGACTGGCGCAGGAGGTGGAATCGCGGTCCGCCGTATGGTCTATCCCGGAAGAAGAGAGCCGGATTGCCGTCTAGTGCGCCGCCTCGTACTCGGCAACGATGTTCGCGGGGATCCGGCCGCGCTCATTCACCTTGTGCCCGTGAGACCGGGCCCACTCGCGGATTCGTGCGCTCTGCTCGCGCCCGGCCCCGTTGCGCTGCCGACGGCGGCGAACCAGTGCGCCACCGGATTTGCGTGCGTGTTCCACATACTGGGCCAGTTCGGTGCGCAGCGCGCCCGCGTTGCCTGAACTCAGGTCGATCTCATAGGCGACACCGTCGAGTCCAAAGCTCACGGTCTCAGTTGCCTCACTACCGTCGAGGTCGTCGACCAGTAGCACCTGTACCTTCTGCGCCATGAAGTTTCAGCCCTTCCGCGGAGAGACCATTTTCGGATGCTAAACATATACCCAGGTCTTGACCCAGACAATTCACGGGTACGCACTTTCCGCGACGCCGATAGGCGAGCGCGAACTGCATGACGGGCCACCCGCTCGGGAAGGTTCACATCTTGTGCCGGCTAAGTGACGTATCGAACAATGCACACACACTTGGCATATCGCCCAGACGTGGACGCGGATGTGTGCAAACTCACGAGAACGCCGGCGCAAGCTGCCGTACGCAAGTGCGTATAGCCCAAGCCGACTCTAGAGAAAAAATGCTCAGATGCGACGAAATGTCAGCTTCCGCCTTGCTGGCGGTCCTGGCTGCGCTCCGCACTTGCCGTTGCCTCTCGGCTGCGCTGTCGGCGCTTTGGCGCCAGTTCCTTGCGCACGAGTACCCACGCGCCGACCAGAAAGGCGGCACAGACAATCGCCGGCGCGGCAAGCGCGGCGAGATCCTGCAACATGTAATGCACTGTACCCGCAGCCGCATGGCGGCCTGTTGGCCGCCGGGTGCCGCCACTGCATACGCCGGCCCGGCCGCGAACGCGGCACGCCGCGGCGAGCGGGGCGGGCCGGATTGCCGATTACAGTCGAAGCAGCATCCGGGTGTTTCCGAGTGTGTTCGGCTTCACGCGATCCAAGTCAAGGAACTCCGCCACGCCGCCGTCGTAAGAGCGGAGCAACTCTGCGTACACCTCAGGCGCCACCGGCGTGCCACTGATTTCGGTGAAACCGTGACTCGCGAAGAAGGGCACGGCGAAGGTGAGCACGAAAACGCGCGACACGCCAACGTCCCTGGCGCGGTCAAGCAACTCATCCACGATGAGGTGCCCGATGCCCGCGCCACGCCTGCGCTCGTCGACCGCGACCGTCCTGATCTCCGCCAGATCGTCCCACATAACGTGCAGCGCGCCGCATCCGGCAACGGCGCCGTCCGCGGTGGCCTCGGCGACGGTGAACTCCAGGATGTCCTCGTAAAGATTCACCGTGGGCTTGTCGAGCAGCCGTCCAGAGGCGACGTTCTCATCGATCAGCCGCCGGATTACCGGTACGTCTCTGGTGCGCGCATGCCTCACTATGTACTCCATCGCGGCATCACTGTAGCGCTTAAATACAATCGCGCGGCAACGCTGGGTATCGGCGCGGGAACACAGAAAATGTTTCGCCCGGCGATCAGTCCGTCACAACGCGGCGTCTCCGCAAGGGCCCCTTACCACAATCAGGCAATCGGCGCGACGGAACGGTTGCACCGTCAGAATGGCAAAACTTCTCCCGAGTCGGTGGTGAGCGGGATCTGTATCTAATATCGTCCATCGACGTGCGTATAGTCTCTCGGCGAGTAGTGCCGCTAGCCGTAGCTGCGGCCACCGTGGCCGTCCTGCTGCAGGGCGGCGCAAGCGATGCGCAGACGGTCCGCTCCCAGCCAACCCTCACCCAGCTGGTCGCGCAGGCGAAGAAGCTGACGAACGAGGTCGACTCGCTGGGCCAGCAGTATGACGGACTGCGCATCCAGCTGACCCATGCCAAGTCCGAGGTCCGCATCGCGGAGCTGGCAGCCGTTAGGGCCCAGCGGGCGATGGAGGGCAGCCAGAAGGCCGTCGCCCAGCTCGCCGCCATGGGCTACATGAACGGCGGGATGGACCTCACACTCCAGATGCTCACCAGCGGCAACCCGGAGCATATTCTCGGTCAGGCGTCCACCGTCGAGCAGCTGAACGCCGAGGCGGGCATGCGGCTGAGCACGCTGCAGAAGGAGCAGATCGCCGCCGCGCGTGCGCAGGTGACGGCCAAGGAGCAGATCGCCACCGCGGCCCAGCTCCAGTCGGAGATCAACAGCAAGGTCAAGACCATCCACGCCAAGCTCGCCCTGCTGAACAGTTCGGCGATGACGCAGGCGATGGCCATCTTCGAGAAGACGGGCTCCTACCCCGACGTAGTGCTGCCGGAGGCCACCACCGTCGGCACCACGGCGCTGCGGGCCGCGCTGTCGCAGCGCGGCAAGCCCTATGTCTGGGGCGCCGCCGGCCCGGACTCCTATGACTGCTCGGGCCTGGTCGTGTGGGCGTTCGCCCAGGAAGGCATCTCGCTGCCGCACTACACCGGGTCGCTGTGGAACTCCGGCATGCACGTGTCGCAGGCCGACCTGGAACCCGGCGACTTGGTCTTCTTCGGTGCCGACATCGGCCACGTCGGCTTCTACGTCGGCAATGGCCTGATGCTCGACGCGCCAGACACCGGGGCGGTCGTCCGGGTCGAGCCAATCTGGTGGAGTTCCTACGTGGGCGCCGTCCGCATCGCCTGAGCCCGCGAGCATCGCCTGAGCCCGTGAACCGGGCTCAGGCGCGAGGCCCAGGCGAGCGAGACGAAGGCTTAACCGCCCGGCCTGACGAACGGGAACAGGATCGTGTCCCTGATGTTCTCGCCGGTCAGCATGATCATCAGCCGGTCTATGCCCATGCCCATGCCGCCCGACGGCGGCATCGCGTACTCCAGGGCGAGCAGGAAGTCCTCGTCGAGTTCCATCGCCTCCGGGTCGCCGCCCGCCGCGAGCAGAGACTGCGCGGTGAGCCGCTCCCGCTGCACCACCGGGTCCACCAGTTCCGAGTAGCCGGTGCCGAGCTCGGTCCCGAACGTGACCAGGTCCCAGCGCTCCGCCAGCCGCGGTTCGCTGCGGTGCTGCCTGGTCAGTGGCGACACCTCGACGGGGAAGTCGCGGTAGAACGTCGGCTCGACGGTCTGCTTCTCCACTAGCCGCTCGTACATCTCCAGGATCACCTGGCCCCGGTCCCACGACGGCTGGAGCGGGATGTCGAACTTCTCGCAGTAGGCGATCAGCGCGGGCAGTTCGGTGTCCGGCGTGATCTCCTCACCGAGCTTCAGCGAGATCGCCTCGTGCACCGTGAGCGACCGCCACTGCCCGCCGATGTCCCACTCGGAACCGTCGGCACGGCGGATCACCGTGGAACCGAAGGCGGCGACCGCCGCGTTCTGCACCAGCGTCTGGGTGAGCTCGCCGATCCCGTTGTAGTCCGAGTACGTCTGGTACGCCTCGAGCATGGTGAACTCGGGGTTGTGCGTGGTGTCCACGCCCTCGTTCCTGAAGATCCTGCCGATCTCGAATACCGACTCGATCCCGCCGACGACCAGGCGCTTCAGGTAGAGCTCAAGCGCGATGCGCAGGTAGAGACGCGAGTCGTACGCGTTTCCGTGGGTGATGAACGGCCGCGCGTTGGCGCCGCCGTGCAGGCCGGTGAGCACCGGCGTCTCGACCTCGAGGAACCCGCGGGAGATCAGGGTGGACCGCACTGACTGCACGACCGCGGAGCGCATCTCCGCGAGTTGCCTGGCGCGCGGGTTGATGATCAGGTCCACGTACCGCTGCCGCACCCTCGACTCTGGGTCGGTGAGACCGGCGTGCTTGTCCGGCAACGGCCGCAGCGACTTCGCGGTGATCGCGAACGAGTCGGCTAGCACGGAGAGCTCACCCGACCTTGAGGTGATCACCTCGCCTGTCACGCCGACGTGGTCGCCGAGGTCGACGTCTCGCTTCCACCGGGCCAGTTCCTCCTCGCCCACCTTGGCAAGCGAGATCATCACCTGGATGTCCCCTGTGCCGTCGCGCAGTGTCGCGAAACACAGCTTCCCGCCAATCCGGAACAGGATCACCCGTCCCGTCACGCCCACGGTCTCGCCGGTGGCGGTGTCCGCGGCGAGCGCCCCGTGCCTGGCCCGCACCTCGGCGATGCTGGCGGTGCGCGGGTAGCTCACCGGGTACGGCTCGATGCCCGCCTCAAGCATCCGGGAACGCTTCTCCAGCCGGACACGTACCTGCTCAGGAATGTTGTCGTCAGCAACCACGACCGAAGGTTACCGGGGATCGCTCGCTGCGGTCACATCGGTTTCCCGCGCGCCCGCGCCGTGGTTTCGCTCCCAGACCAGCCGCAGGCCGATCAGCGTGAGCCACGGCTCGTGCGCGTCGATGAACGGCACCTCGCCGATCACCAGCGGCGCGAGTCCGCCGGTAGCGATCACCGTGACGGCGCTCGGGTCTTCAGGTGACAGTTCCGCTGCCATCAGCCGCGCGATCCAGTCCACCTGCCCGGCGAACCCGTACACGATCCCCGACTGGAGCGCCTCGACCGTGTTCTTGCCGACCACCCGCGGCGGCCTGGTCAGCTCGACCTTGAGCAGCTGCGCCGCGCGCCGCGACAGCGCGTCCACCGAGATCTCGATCCCCGGCGCCAGCGCACCGCCCACGAACTCGCCCTTCGAGCTGACCGCGTCGAAGTTCGTCGAGGTGCCGAAGTCCACCACGATGGCGGGCCCGCCGTACAGGTGCACCGCGGCGAGCGAGTTCATGATCCGGTCGCTGCCGACCTCCTTGGGGTTGTCCATCCGGATCGGCACCCCGGTCTTCACGCCAGGCTGCACGATCACCAGAGGCAGCTTCGGGTAGTACCTGCGGCACAGCTCCCGCATCTCGTGCAGCACGGACGGCACCGTGGAGCACAGCGAGATCCCGTCAAGGTCCGTCTCCTTGACCACGGTCGACTGCGCGAGCAGTCCGTGCAGCAGCGCCGCGATCTCGTCCGCAGTCCTGTCGGGCACCGTGGCGATCCGCCAGTGCTCGATGATCGTGTCCCCGTTGAACACGCCGAGCACCATGTTGGTGTTCCCGATGTCAATCGCCAGCAGCATGCCGCTCCGTCCCGAATTCGATAACCACATTGTCGATAAGCCGGGTGCTTCCGATTCGCGCGGCAATGGCGAGCACGGCAGGCCCGTGAAAATCTTCATCATCCCGAACGGGTTCGTAACTTCGCGCGTCGGCCAGTGCGAGATAGTCCACGGCGAAGAGGGCGCCCTCGTCGGCAAGCACCCGTCCCGCGGCGTCAAGCACAGCGCGCGGACCACCGCCGGCGGTAGCCGCACCCGCCGACAGTGCCCGGTACAGCGCCGGCGCCGCCATCCGCTCCTGCTCGGACAGGTACTTGTTCCTGCTCGACAGCGCGAGCCCGTCCGCGGCCCGCACCGTCGGGGCCGCCTCGACCTCGATGCCGAGCCCGAAGTCGGCGGACATTCGCCTGACGAGCACCAGCTGCTGCGCGTCCTTCTGCCCGAAGACGGCGATGTCGGGACGGACCAGGCTGAACAGCTTGATCACCACGGTGAGCACCCCGCGGAAGAACCCGGGCCTGAACTCGCCCTCGAAGATCTCGCCCGGCGGCCCTGGATCGACCGTGACCAGCTGCTCCTGCGGGTACATCTCGCCGACCCCGGGAGTGAATACCAGGTCCGCGCCCTCGGCCTCGCAGGCCGCGAGGTCGTCTTCGAGGGTGCGCGGGTAGCGGTCCAGATCCTCGTTGGGGCCGAACTGGAGCGGGTTCACGAAGATGGAAACCGCCACCGCGCCGCCTGGTCCGGCGAGTTCCCTTGCCCGGCGCAGCAGCGCGCGGTGCCCGTCGTGCAGCGCACCCATGGTGGGAACGAGCACGAGGGGTGCCCCCAGCTTCTCCCGCGCGGCGGTGAGCTCGGCGCGGGTGCTTGCGATGATCATCGTTGGTCTCCGAGTACGTCGAGCAGCCGCTCCGCGTCGCTCGCGCTGAGCATGCCCGCGGCGAGCGCCCGGTCCGCGGTCAGCCGCGCGAGCGCGAGATAGGCGGGGAGTGCGCCCGGCTCGGCGGCCGCGATGGCGGCCACGTGCGCGGCGACGGTGCCGTCGTCGCCGCGGGCCACCGGCCCGGTGAGCCCGGCGTCGCCGAACCGCAGTGCGTTGTCGAGCGCCGCGCCGAGCAACGGCCCGAGCATCCGGTTGGGCGCCTCAGCTCCGGCGTCCCGTAGCAGGGTGGCGGCCTCAGCGACGAGCGTCACCAGGTGGTTGGCGGCGAAGGCGAGCGCCGCGTGGTACAGCGAGCGGTTCTCCTCGTCGATGAACACCGGCTCGCCGCCCATCTCGATCACCAGTGCCTCGCCTGCAGGCCGCAGCGGCTCCGGGGTGGTCACGCCGAAGCAGACGCCCTTGATCCTGTCAACGTCGTCCTCCCGGCCGGTGAACGTCATCACCGGGTGCAGCGCAAGCGGCAGCGCGCCTGCCCGGGTGGCGGGGTCCAGGACGCGGATGCCGTGCGCGCCGCTCGCGTGCGCGATAAGCCGGCCGGCGAACGGCGCCCCGGTGGCTGCGAGCCCCGCGACGAGACCGCCGAGCACGTCGTCGGGAACGGTCAGCAGCACCAGGTCCGCGTCTGCGAGAACCCGCGCCGGCTCGGTGAGCCTGGCCCGCGGAAAGTGCTTGGCGACCCGCTGGCGCGATGGCTCAGAGACGGCCGCGGCGGCGGTTATCTCGTGGCCGGCCCGCGCGAGCGCGCGCGCCAGCGCGGTCCCGGCCCGCCCGGGGCCGATGATCCCTATCCGCAGCCGAGCCGGATGCTCGCTCGTTCCAGTCTCCACAAGTACCGGACAGCCCCCTCATAGCCGGGCCCTCTTACCCTGGCCCCTCACGCCTGGGCAACGCCCTGACAAGGATAGCCACCCGCCCGGTGCTGCTCCGCCCTCTCTCGTCGTCGCCGCAGAGCCAGATCGAATTGGCTCTGTGGCACACAGCGCCAATAGAGCCGACCCTGTGTGCCACAGATCCCGAATAAATTGGCCCTGTGTGCCAGAAGGCTTGAGGTGATGCAGCGGCTAGGGGTGGTACGGGGACTGGTGTGGCGGGGGCGGCACCTCATCGTCGTGACCGTCGGGCTTCTTCGGCACCCGGCAGCAGTACTCGAGGAAGAGCGCCGCGGCCAGCAGCACGATGCAGGCGCCGAACGAAAGGCTGGCGTCGACCAGGTCATCGCGCGGCGTCGGGGCGCTCGCCATCCCCGACAGGTAGATCATGAACCCGGCGCAGATCCCGGCGAGCAGCGCGGCAGTCTGTGAGCTGGCCTTGGCGAGCGCGACCATCCGCGCGACGAACAGCGGCGGCGCGGGCCGTGTCCCGCGCTTTCCCTGGATGCGTGCCCGCAGGTCACGGCCCATCCAGGCCTCCGCGCCCGCGGCGATGAGCAGGGCGGGCACGCCCGTCCAGGTGAGCGGCGGCAGCCTGGCGTACACGGCGGTAAGCACCGCCCAGGTCACGGCGGCGGCGATCACCAGGATGACGCCGAGTGTCCATGGCCGGGTGGGCTTCATGATCCAGCCTCCTGTAGCACGAGAGGGACAGCGGAGCGGCGGATGCCCGCCTGGCCGACCGCGGCGGCTAGGTCCGCGACCGCGCCGTGTCCCGGCAGCACCGCGTCCGGTTCGGCGTCATGCCACGGCGCGAGCACGAAGGCGCGCTCGTGTGCCCGCGGATGCGGCAAAGTGAGCTCGGGGTCGTCGCTGCGCTCGCCCGCCACGGTGATGATGTCGATGTCGAGGGTGCGCGGCCCCCAGCGCACCAGGCGAACCCGGTCGAACGCCGCCTCCACCTCATGCAGCCTGTCAAGCAGCTCGCGTGACGGCAGGCTGGTGGTGACCAGCAGCACGGCGTTCAGGTAGTCCGGCTGCTGCGGCCCGCCCACCGGCGCGGTCTCGTAAACGGGTGAGGCCGCCACCACACGGACGCCGTCAATCCGCTCGATGGCGTCCACCGCCCCCTGGAGGATGTCCCGCCGTTCGCCGAGATTGCTGCCCAGAGCGAGCACCGCGGCCCGCTGCTCCCCGTTCATGACCGCTGTGCAGAGCGGTAGGCGGCGGCAACCCGGACGGCGTCGGCGTTGGCGGGCACCTGGTGCACCCGCACGCACCACGCCCCGGCCGCCGCGGACAGCGCGGTGATCGCGGCCGTCGCCGCGTCGTTCTCCAGGAACGGCCTGCTGGCGCCCTCGTCGTCGAACAACTTGCTGAGGTAGCGCTTGCGGGATGCGCCGACGAGCACGGGGAAGTCACGGCCGCCGATGCTGGACAGCTCGCCGAGACTCGCGAGCAGCTGCCAGTTGTGCGCCTCAGGACCCGACGCGGCCGGATTCTTGCTGAACCCGAGGCCGGGGTCGAGCACGATACGCGACGGCTCGACGCCCTCCGCGATCACCGCCTCCACCCGCTGCGCCAGTTCGTCGTGCACCTCACGCACCACGTCGGCGTAGATCGCCCTGGTCTGCATGTCATGACTGTGCCCGCGCCAGTGCATCACGACGTACGGTGTGCCCGCCTTCGCCACCAGCCTGGGCATGTACGGGTCGGCGAGTCCGCCGCTGACATCGTTGACCAGGCTGACGCCGGCCTCAAGCGCCCATTCGGCCACCTGGGCGCGCATCGTGTCGATGCTGACGACGGCGCCCGCCCTGACCAGCTCGGTGATGACCGGCCGCACCCGGCGAAGTTCCTCGTCGGCAGGCACCCGCTGCGCGCCTGGCCGCGTCGACTCGCCGCCGACGTCGACGATGTCCGCGCCCTGCGCCACGAGCTCGAGGCCGTGCTCGATGGCGGCCGCGGCCCCGAACCACTGCCCGCCATCGGAGAACGAGTCGGGCGTGACGTTCACGACACCCATGACCAGGCATCGGCCGGCCGGCGGTGCCCCGGCGAGACCAGGCAGATTGACCATAACGGGAATGTTAGCCAGTCCGCGGCCGTGAACGAGGGGATCGTCCCCCCGGGCTAGGGTTCTCTGCGCTGGTGAACGCGGCGCCTGAGCTTGCCGATTCCCAGGGCGCGAGCGGCGCGCCTGGCGTGCCGCCTTATCCCGAGCCTCGGCCAGACCAGGAAGGCCTCGGCCTCGAGAGCGGCGAACGCGATGCGCGGCGCGTCCCTGCCACCGGGGAAGACAAAGAAGCGCGGCTCCCACACCGGGGAGAATTTCGCGTTGAACTTGTACAGCGACTCGATCTGGAACCAGCGGGAGAGGAAGACGAGCAGCCCGCGCCAGGCCTTGAGCACCGGGCCCGCGCCGATCCGCTCGCCGCGCTCGAGCGCGGCGCGGAACATGGCGAAGTTGAGCGATACCCGCTTGATGCCGAGCGCGGGCGCGGCCTTGATGGCCTCCACGATCAGGAAGTCGTTCAGCCCCGCCTGCGCGGTCTTGTCGCGCCGCATCAGGTCGAGCGACAGCCCGTCGTTGCCCCAGGGCACGAAGTGCAGTATGGCCCGGAGCACCCCGTTCTCCTTGGCGGTCACCAGGACGCAGGCCTCGTCGCCAGGAGCGCCAAGGCGGCCGAGCGCCATGGAGAATCCCCGCTCGACCTGAGTGCCCCGCCACAGGTCCGCCTCCCTGATGATCCCGTCGAGCTCCGGCCGCGGTATGTCGCCGACCCGGCGGACCTCCGCGGCGTACCCGTTCTTGGCGACGCGGTTCACCATCTGCCTGACGTTGCGCATCTGGCGTCCGGCGAGGCTGAACTCGCCCACGTTGACGATCGCCTCGTCGCCGAGCTCGAGGGCGGTGAGACCGCCCTCCCTGCACCACACCTCGGCGCCCAGTTCGCTGCACCCCATCACGGCGGGCCGCCATGCGTGGCGTTCCGCCTCGGTCAGGAACGCGCTGATGGCGCCTGGCCATGCCTCGGAATCGCCGAGCGGATCGCCTGAGGCGAGCATCACGCCCGCCACCACGCGGTAGCAGATTCCCGCCTTGCCCGACGCCGACCAGATCACGCTCTTGTCGTCGCGCAGCGCGAAGTAGCCGAGCGAATCGCGGTCGCCGTACCGGTTGAGCAGGTCCCTGATGCGGACCGCGTCCGCCGCGGCCAGGCGCGCCCTGGGCTTGGCCGAGCGCAGGAACAGGTAGATGGTGGCGACCAGGGTGAACGCGCCAAGCGCGCTCGTCAGGATGTGGTACAGGTCGGCGCGCCCGTCCACGGCCCACTGGACGCGCCCGTAGACGCCGAACAACTCGTAAAGCACGTCCTGGAACCGCTCGGTGAATGTGTAGGTCCCGGCGAGCGGGCCCACCGCCAGATAGCCGAGTCCGATGGCGAAGTCCATCACGACGAGGACGACGAAGACCTGGAGCACGGTACGCCGAGACCGCGGGTCGCCGACCGCGTAGAAGTCGCCGTGCCGCCAGAGCAGGACGCCAAGTAGGACGATTCCCACGAATGCGGAGATCGAGAGCAGGTGCGGGAAATGCAGGAAGTGAACGACGATGTTGAATGCGAGCAGCGCGATTACCGCCTGCCACGCCGACCGCTTGCGTCGCCGCAATCCCCTGGCCAGCATGAGCAGCAGCAGGCCGATGATGACGTCGGAGGCGCGCGCGGCGTTGGTTAGCGACCCCGGCACTACCTCACTGAACTTGTGCAGCCGTTCATGCCAGTCGGGCTTGAATACCGCGAGTACGTCGGATACGCCGATGAGAAAGGTGAGCAGGGCGGCGACCACGGGAATCCAGGTCAGCCGCGTGCTGCTCTTGATGGCCGGCGGGCCGGGCTTGATGTCCCGGTCCGAGCGCTCGGCGGAAGTACTCTCGGTCATGTGCAATCTCTTGTCAGGCCCCGGATCACGGTGCAGCAGCGTAGTCATGACCGTCCCGCCATGTGCCGCTTCCCGGATCCGCTGAGAATTTTCCTAAATCCCACGGCAACGTCGCACCGCGCGGGACGGCGGTGTGCCGCCACTGCACGTTCCCCACACACGGTACCCCCAAGGGTTCCCCGATGGACTAACGACTAGTAAAGACAAGTCGGCAATTAATAATACGGACAGGACAACCCACTCGGTTCGCTCAATAAGCGCCGTTTTCCGCTGCCCCGTCACAGCCCGATTAAACCCTGACATATCGGCCGGGCCAAATACGGAGGACACCTCCGGATTAACGCTCTGCTACCTATTTCCGAAGAGCAGCGACATCGCCTCGGCACGGGTCCGCGCCTCCTTGCGGAAGATGCCGCGAACGGCGGAGGTCACGGTCTTGGCGCCCGGCTTGCGCACGCCGCGCATGGACATGCACAGGTGCTCGCACTCGAGCACCACTAGCACGCCGCGCGGCTCGATGATCCGCATCAGGGCGTCGGCGATCTGGCAGGTCATCCGCTCCTGCACCTGCGGCCGCCGCGCGTAGACGTCCGCCAGCCTGGCCAGCTTGGACAGGCCGGTGATCTCGCCCTTCTCGTTCGGGATGTAGCCGATGTGCGCCTTGCCGAAGAACGGCACCAGGTGGTGCTCGCACATGCTGTAGATCTCGATATCCCGCACCAGGACGATCTCGTCGTGCTCGGAGTCGAAGACGGTGGTGAGCACGTCCTCGGGACGCTGGCGCAGGCCGGCGAACTGCTCGGCGTACATCCGCGCGACGCGCGCGGGCGTGTCCGCGAGCCCGTCCCGCTCCGGGTCCTCGCCGACCGCGATCAGGATCTCCCTGACCGCGTGCTCGATCCGCGCCTGATCGACGGGCCCCGTCGCGGAGCCAGGGGACAGCCGCCCCGCCTGCGGCCGATCGAGCTCGAACTGGTCAGCCACAGGCTTATCGCTCATCGCCACGCCCTAATCGTTCTCTGACGAGCCGCCGTCAAGCCCGTAGCCGAGCGCCTGCCCGTTCGCCGGGCCGGGGATGCCGTCGAGACCTGAGCTCGCGGATAGCGCAAGCTCCTTCGGCGACATGACCGGCGGCCGGTCCGACGGCAGCCGCTTGCCGTAGCCCGTGTAGGTGCCGCGCACTGAGCGCCTCTGGACGGGGGCGAACACCTCGAGCACCTGCTTGCGGGAGAGCGTCTCGTGCTCAAGTAGCTGGAGCACCAGGTTGTCGAGGACGTCGCGGTACTCGACGAGCACCTCCCACGCCTCATCGTGGGCGGCCTCGATCATCCGCTTGATCTCCTCGTCGATCGCCGAAGCGATCTCCTCGGAATAGTCCCTGGCGTGCGAGCGGTCCATGCCGAGGAACGGCTCCGCGTCGCCGCTGCCGAACTTCCGCGCGCCGAGCCGCTCGCTCATGCCGTACTCGGTGACCATCGCCCGGGCGATCTGCGTCGCCTTCTCGATGTCGTTGGCCGCGCCGCTAGTCGGCTCGTGGAAGATGATCTCCTCCGCGGTCCTGCCGCCGAGCAGCATCGCCAGCTGGTCCTGCATTTCGGCGCGGGTGGTGAGGAACTTGTCCTCGGTCGGCAGCGCCATGGTGTAGCCGAGTGCCCGGCCGCGGGGAATAATCGTGACCTTGTGCACCGGGTCGGCGTTGGCCATCGCGTGCCCGACCAGGGCGTGGCCGCCCTCGTGGTAGGCGATCAGCTTCCGTTCCTTCTCCGACAGCAGCACGCTCTTGCGCTCGGGTCCGGTCATCACGCGGTCGATGGCCTCTTCGAGCGCGGCCATGTGGATCTGCTTGCCGTTGGTGCGCGCGGTCAGCAGTGCCGCCTCGTTGATCACGTTGGCCAGGTCCGCGCCGGTGAAGCCGGGGGTTCGCCTGGCGATGATGTCCAGGTCCGCGTCGGGTGCGATGGGCTTGCCGCGCGCGTGCACCTTGAGGATGCCCTTACGCCCGGTCAGGTCCGGCTGGGCCACGACGATCTGCCGGTCGAAGCGGCCCGGGCGCAGCAGCGCCGGGTCGAGGATGTCCGGCCGGTTGGTGGCGGCGATCACGATCACGCCGCCCTTGGTGTCGAAGCCGTCAAGCTCGACGAGCATCTGGTTCAGCGTCTGCTCGCGCTCATCGTGCCCGCCACCGAGGCCCGCGCCACGGTGCCGTCCCACGGCGTCGATCTCGTCAACGAACACGATCGACGGAGCGTTCGCCTTCGCCTGCTCGAACAGGTCGCGGACGCGGGATGCGCCGACGCCGACGAACATCTCCACGAAGTCGGAACCGGAGATCGAGTAGAACGGGACGCCAGCCTCGCCCGCGACCGCGCGGGCGAGCAGCGTCTTGCCGGTTCCTGGCGGCCCGTAGAGCAGCACGCCCTTGGGGATCTTCGCGCCGATCGCCTGGAACTTAGCGGGATTCTGCAGGAACTCCTTGATCTCCTGGAGCTCCTCGATGGCCTCGTCGGCACCGGCCACGTCCGCGAAGGTGGTCTTCGGCGTGTCCTTGGTGATCAGCTTGGCCCGCGACTTGCCGAAGTTCATCACCCGGGAGCCGCCGCCCTGCATCTGGCTGAGCAGGAAGAAGAAGAACAGCGCGATGATCAGGTAAGGAATGAACGTCTCAAGAATCGAAAGCAGCGCGCTCGACTTGGGGATCTGCACGTCGTAGCCGCCGGGCAACTGTCCCTTGTCGTACTGGGACTGCAGCAGGTTCTGCAGCTGGATGCCCTGGCCGTTAATGAAGTCGGCCTCGTACTGCTTGCCGTCATTCGCGGTGACCTGGATCGTCTGGTTCTTGTCAGTGAGGACGGCGGACTTGATCTGACCCTTCTGGATCATCTGGACGATCTGCCCGGTGTCCTTCTGTGTGTAGCTGCTACCGGAGTTGGCCCAGCCCAGGGTGATCGTGATGACAAGCACCGCAAGCAGCACCAGCAGTAGCGGTCCGCGGAAAAAACGCTTCAATTCCATTGTGAGCGACCCCCTCGGCCCGGGGCCGTTCCCTCCTGACCAGCCTCACGTCCCGCCGACCACCGGCGGCACTGCCTGCGTGCCATGCTTTATTCCCTCACACCGCCGGCCCGCAAGGCCGACCGTGCACAACGCACAGTGATTACCTGACGGTACATCAACGCTTTCTTCAGCGGGATGTGTTCCCCCCGTACACCTCGGGGGCCAGCGTCCCGATGAAAGGAAGGTTACGGTAGCGCTCGGCGTAGTCCAGCCCGTAGCCAACCACGAACTCGTCGGGCACGTCGAATCCGGTGTACGCCACCTCGATGTCCATCTGCGCCGATGACGGCTTGCGCAGCATCGCGGCGATCGCAACGGAGGCGGGATCACGCGACTTGAGGTTGCCCACCAGCCAGGACAGGGTCAGGCCGGAGTCGATGATGTCCTCGACGATCAGCACGTGCCTGCCGCTGATGTCCGCGTCCAGGTCCTTCAGGATGCGGACGACGCCGGACGACTTGGTGCCCGAGCCGTACGACGACACGGCCATCCAGTCCATCTGCACCGGCAGGTGCATGGCGCGGGCCAGGTCGGCCATCACCATGACCGCCCCCTTGAGCACGCCGACGAGCAGCAGTTCGCGGCCGGCGTAATCGGCGTCGATCTGCGCGGCCAGTTCCTCGGTCCGCTTGCTGAGCTGCTCGGCGGTGATGAGCACCTCTTTCAGCGCGGGCCCCATGTCACCAGCGTCCACGTTCCCGCTCCCTTCATCAAGTCACAGGCCAGTCGAAAGCACTGCCAGTCGGAAACAATTCAGCCGAAGAGAATCAGGCCGGACCGGCGCTGTGCCCGGACGCCGCCCGGTAGGTCAACACCGCGCTGGCCGTGCCAGGCGGTGACCAGTTCCTCGATGCTCGCGACGTGCGCCGCGGTCAGCGCACCCGCCGGGCACCCCGCCGCGAGGGCAGCCGAGCGCAGCACCCGGGTCCGCACGGCCGCGGGCAGCGCCGCGAGCGAGGCTGCGGACAGTGGGGAGTCACCACGAACCCGTTCGGCGTCTGCGATCTCTTCCAGCACCTCCGCATCATCCCGCAGCTGGCCGGCGGTCCGCGCCAGGGCCTCCGCCACTCCGGGACCGAGCGCGTCCTCGAGCGCGGGCAGCGCGTCGAGCCTGACCCGGACCCTGGCGAACCGGCGGTCAGAATTATGCGGGTCCGTCCACGGGCTGAGGCCGAGCGCCGCGCACGCCGCGTCGGTGACCGTCCGGCGCACGCCGAGCAGCGGCCGCAGGAAGATACCGCGCCGCGCCGGCATGCCCGCGAGCGACCGCGGTCCCGAGCCCCTGGCGAGCCCGAGCAGAACCGTCTCCGCCTGGTCGTCGAGGGTGTGGCCGAGCAGGACGGCGTTCGCGCCGAGGTCCGCCGCCGCCTTCTCGAGCGCGGTGTACCTGGCCGCGCGCGCCGCCGCCTCCGGGCCTCCAGGACCGTCGACGGTCACGGTCACCGCGCGCACCGGGTCGAGGCCGAGGCCGCGCAGCGCCGCCGTCACCTCCGCCGCACGGTCCGCCGAGCCCGGCTGCAGGCCGTGATCGACGGTGACCGCCCCCGCCCGCAGGCCAGCGCGCGGTGCCACGAAGCCGAGCGCGGCGGCGAGCGCCAGCGAATCGGGGCCGCCAGAGCAGGCGGCGAGCACCAGGTCTCCGGGCGCGAGGCCGTCAACCGCGGCGCGTACCGCGTTGCGCACCGAGGCCACGGCCGGGGACAGGGCGCCGCCCACGGTCAGGCGACCCGCTCAAGCCATTCGCGCGGGTTGCTGATCTCGGCACGGGTGGGCAGCGTATCCGGCGAGGTCCACACCTTGTTGAACCCGTCCATCCCCGCCTCCGCCACCACCGTGGCGACGAACTGCGAGCCCTGCTCATACTGCTTCATCTTCAGGTCGATGCCGAGAATGCGGCGCAGGATCTGCTCCATCCGGCCGGTCGAGCCGCGCCGCTGCGAGAACTTCTCCCTGATCTCGGCCACCGACGGGACCACCTGCGGCCCCACCGCGTCCATCACGTAGTCGCCGTGCCCCTCGACCAGGGTCATCACGGCGGTCAGCTTGTCGAGCAGCGCCCGCTGAGCCGGCGTCTGCATCGCCTCGACGAGGCTCTCGCCGTCGCCGCCGCGCACCGCGCCCGCGACCGCGCCCGCGGCCGACCGCAGCCTGTCGATGATCGCGCCCGGGTCCAGGTCGGAGGCGAGCAGGAACTCGGTCATCATGCCCTGGACGTAGCCGCGCAGCCACGGCACCGAGGTGAACTGCACCCGGTGCGTCTCCTCGTGCAGGCAGACCCAGCGCCTGAAGTCGTGCGGGTCGACGCCGAGATCGCGCTCGACCATGACGATGTTGGGCGCGACAAGGGTGAGACGGCCGACACCCGGGGAGCTGCCGTTCGCCGCCGCGCCGTTGAGTCCGTTGGCGGACGGCGTGCCGCCTCCCTCGCCCGGCGGCAGGAACAGCTCGTACTGGCCGAGCACGCGGGAAGAGAGGTAAGCCAGGATCAGGCCCGCCTGCGCGCCGGTGACCCGGGAGCCGACCGTTCCGATGACGGAACCCGCCGCGGGCACGGCATTGCCGCGCTCGGCGAGCTTTTCCGCGAGCGGTTCGAGCACCACCCGGAACCCGCCCACGTTCGCCCTGATCCAGCCCGGCCTGTCAACCACGGCGACCGGCCCGACGGAACCCTGGCTGGTCAGCCCGGTCACCTCGCGTACTGGCTGTTGGACAACGGCGGTCAGGCCGCGCAGTTCCGCTACCACCGCGCGGGCGTCCGCGAGGCTTACCTGAGGCCCTTGCTTGGCGAACCGGACGCCGGTGGAGATCGCGGTGTCCCAGTCGATCATCTGTGCGCTGCTCACGTTCCTACCGTACGTGCTCGCCGGAGTGAGTGGCAGAGGCCACCCAGTGCCTGCCGTGTCGCGCCTGCCGCGTGCGCCCGCGGTGTCGCGTCAGCGGCAGCCGCACGTGGCGAGCCCGGCGGCCGCCGCGTCGATGTCGTCTGCCGCCTGCTGCAGCTGCAGCGCGGTCGGCACCTGGGGTGCCATGATCGCGAAAAACAGCAGCCTGCCGTCCTTGTCGTAGGCGAGGCCCGCCAGCGTCGCCACGGTCGCCAGGTTGCCGGTCTTGGCTCGCACGACGCCGCGCGCCGACCCGCGGGCGATGCCGCCGATTCCGCCGAAGACGCTGCCGCCCTTGGACAGCGTCCCGTTGAAGCCGGCGACAGGCAGGCCGGTGATGGCGCCCGACAGCCTCGGCGTGCGCGCGGCGACCGCGATCGCGCGCACCAGGGTCTGCGGCGCGATGCCGTCCTGCGGCGACAGGCCGCTGCCGTCGACCAGGCTGACCGGCGTCGTGATGCCAAGCCGCCGCAGTTCGCGGACCTCGGCGGCGGCCGCGCCGGTGAACGTGGCGGGCATGCCGAGTGCGATCGCCACGTGCCGCGCCAGGTTCTCCGCGATCACGTTGTTCGACTCGAGCAGCATCTGCTCGGCGATCTGGACAAGCGGCGGCGAGCTGACGCGCGCGAGCACCCGGGCGGACGCCGGCGCGGTGGCCCGCTCCGGTGCGCCGGTGACGGTGATGCCGTTCTTTTCTAGCTGCGCGGCGAATGCGCTCGCGGCCATGCCCGCCGGGTAGGTCGTCCGCGGCCGGAAGTTCACCGGGTCGTCCTTGTCCTGAGGCTCGCCGCCGGTCGTCAGCCGTCCCTGGTCGACCTCGAGAGAGACGACCGGTGTGACATTTCCCGTGGAGACCAGCCCGTAGGTCCATCCCGCCGCCATGTCGGACCCGGTGTACAGCGAGGTGTCATACCCTAGCCGGACGGACCGGTGCCCCTGTGACTTGAGTGCCTTAGCGGTGCTCGTCGCGAGCCGGGCGAGAGTGGCCGGCTGCGGGTAATCGGAGGAGGGGTATCCATGCACGGCCAGCGTGGGGTCGCCGCCTCCCGCCAGCACGATGCTGCCGCCAACCTGGCGGACGACGGTGCTGAAGCGCGCGTCGGGCCCGAGCGCGGCGAGCGCGGCCACCGCCGTCAGCACCTTGGTGGTGGACGCGGGGGTGGCGGTCGCGGTCGCGTTGGCCGAGTAGAGCACTCGCCCGGACGCCGCGTCGGCCACCTCAATGCCGACGTTTCCGCCGGTATCGGCCGCGGGCAGCGCCGCAGAAAGCATGTCGAGCAGTCCCTTGGCGGTGGGCATCCCGGCGGCCTGCGCCTGGCCCCCGGCCGTCCCCGCGGGGGCCAGTACCGATGTGGCCTTGATTACAGGCGCCGCGGCGGTCAGCGGGACATGCAGCCGTGCGAGACGCGGCGGCAGCATGTGCGCCACGACCAGCCCCGCGGCGAGCGTGAACACGTTTACCAGGGCGAGCGTAGCCAGGGCCGTGATCCGGGTACGGCGCACGAACATACCTTTCACGGGATGCGGGTGTGCACAGCTTAGAGCGCGCACCGCGGGCTGTCGTCCTCCCCGGAGGACCCGCCGTCCTCGTCCGCCGCTGCGACGGGCGACAATGGAGTAAATCAGAAAACTAACGCGTGGAGTGATTCATGAACGTCGAAGTGGTTATCGAGATCCCCCGAGGTCAGCGGAACAAGTACGAGGTCGATCACCGGACCGGCCGGATCAGGCTTGACCGCATGCTGTTCACCTCGACCAGGTACCCGGCCGACTACGGGTTCATCGAGGACACCCTGGGCGGAGACGGTGACCCGCTTGACGCGCTCGTGCTGCTTGAAGAGCCGACATTTCCCGGTTGCCTGGTCACCGCGCGGGTCATCGGGATGTTCCAGATGACCGACGAAAAGGGGCCGGACGACAAGGTCCTTTGCGTCCCGGCGAGCGACCCGCGGATGGCCCATCTGCAGGACATCACGGACGTGCCTGAGTTCGACCGGCTGGAGATCCAGCACTTCTTCGAGGTCTACAAGGACCTGGAGCCCGGCAAGTCCGTCGAGGGCTCGCACTGGGCGGGCCGCGACGCGGCCGAGGTTGAGGTGGAGCGCTCCCGCAAGCGCTTCGTCGATCACGAGTCGCTCTAGCTTCAGGCTTCAAACACCAAGATCACTCTGAACGGGTGCGTGCGCCGCCTTCCCGGCTCGCACGCACCCGTACGCGTGCTGGCCCGCTTCCGCGGTTATCGCGGCCGCCCGTGCGGCGATCGCGGCGTGCACGTCGCGCAGCAGGTCGCCGCCCAGGTCCGCGAGACCGCCAGAGACGAGGACGGCGGTCCTCGCGGCCGTCGCCGCCAACGCCAGCTGGCCATCGGCGGCGAGCAGGGTCATCGCACGGACGGCGGCGGCCGCCCAGTCCGGTGCGGCGAGCTGCAGGTAGCGAGGCGCCGCGACAAGCCAGCCGGGTTCCCGGGTGACGACCGCTTCCGGGGGGTACGGGGGGTCGTCCCCCCGGGTGACAACCGCCAGCCGCTCGAGCACGCCCGCCGCGAGTTCCAGCCCGGCCTCCGTCTCGGCGAGTCCGTCGCCGTGCTGGCCGCTGGCAAGCAGGCAGCGGCCGAGGTGAAAGCGTGCTCTTGCCAGGCCGATGTCCCGCTCCTCCTGGTCGGCGGCGGGCGCCTTCAGGTACATGCCGACGACCTCGCGGAGCAGCCCGATCGCGTCGCCCGTGTTTCCGGCCGCGTCAGACGCGAGGGCGATCCTGGTGAGCACGTCGATCCGCGGCACTTCGTATGCGGCGGGGTCGGCCTCCGCGAGTGCCGCGTAATGCCCGGCCGACTCGGTAAGCATGGCGATGGCCTGCCAGGCGCCGCCGCCGTAGCGGGCGTGCGCGCATAGCGCGGCGGCGAGTTCCGGCGCGTGCAGTGCTGGATCCGCCGCGTCGGCGCACAGCTTCCTGCTGATGAGCAGCGCCTGCCCGGAATGGCCTGCCGCCTTGTCGTGACTGCCCTGCAGCCCGGCCCTGATCGCCTCGCCGAAGTGGAAATCGTAGCGGCGCTTGAGTGTGTCGAAGCGGTCCGGCTTACCGCCGGACACAGCTGGCACGACGCGGGCCGCCGTGTGGCGGTCCTGCCGCCCCTGACCCGCCATGAACATACCGCGAACCCCTCACAGGGAAATCAAGCCCTTAGAAAGATCGTGACATAACAGCCGGTAACAGGCAATACACGGATTGAAGCGGAATGTCCGTCTAAAAATTACGGCCGTGACAGTCGCTATTTCTTGAGCGCAAAGCAATTCCGTGGTGCTGCTGTGACGCGGGGATGCGGCCGGTTAGCCGGCCGCGGCGTCAGCCTCCGCCTTCGCGGTGCTCGCCACGAGGTCAAGGAAGCCCGAGGTCTGGCCGAAGGTCTCGCCGACCGTGTGGTCGGCCAGCAGGTCCTGGTAGGCCTCGTAGCGGCTCAGCTCCCACTCCTGGCCGCGGGGCGGCAGCGTCTCAAGCGCGGGCACCGGAAGCGAGCGCCAGTTCCACTCGGTGATCGGCGCGTCGCCGCCCGCCTCCTCATCGGGGCACGGCTGGATGAAGTCGGCGTGATCGGCGTAGTAGCCCATCCGGTTCCGCACGAACCGCAGCCCCGCCAGCATGGTCTCGAGCGTACGGCGCTGCGCGGCAGGCATTCTGGCAAGGGCCTCGTCATACTCGTCCGGGTAGTACCTGACCAGGGTCGCGTCCACGATCGTCACCCACCAGACGGCCTCGCCGATCACCGCGAACGCCTCGGCCCGGTTGCCCGCCTTGGTCCTGCCCAGCCGCCCCGTAGTGTCCTGCATGGCCGTGATGGCCCAGCCGAGCGCGCTCGTCTGGGTGCCCTGCCGACGGCGGGTCTCCCAGTTCTCGCTGCCCCACTTCTGCTGGTCCCTGTTGACCCGGTTCCAGTTCTCGCGGTTCCACGCGACCCGGCAGCGAGCGGAACAGAAGCGGGCATGCTCACGCTTCGGCTCGAATTCCGAGCCGCAGCGCTCACATCGCCTAGTCTCCGCCATTTCGCCATGTTACGCGTAACATCGAAGGCCACCTAGGCGAGCTTGCGGAACTTCGAAAGAACAACTGGTAACCACGGGGCAACAGGAACCCCACGTGAGCAGCCGGAACGGTGTCAGGTAACCAGCCCGAGGCGGATGGTTGCGGCAGCCGTACGGCCATCGGCGGATGGTTGTCACAACCATGCGGGCGCCGCGCTCCCGGTCACCGCGCTCGCCATCGACAGGGACACGATCGCGACGACGGCCAACCACACCAGGCCGGCCGCGGCACGGTGACATCGTTGGCCCATCCATCCCTCGTGCGATCATTTGGCTACACAGCGTAGTCAAGGAGGACGGGAAAGCTAGGGAGATCCGTGCACCTTTATCGGCGTAGGCGGGAATACTTTGCTTGCCAGGCACGGAGCATGACGCCCCATGAGTCACACTTAGTAATGCAAGGTTGGCAGCAAGGAGGATCCGGTGGAGAACACCGAAGGAGTGCTGAGACGAGCACCCCTGTTTGACGCGCTTGACGATGAGGGCGCACGCGTGCTTCGCCGTCAGATGTCTGAGGTAAAGCTTTCCCGTGGTGAGCACCTGTTCATGGAGGGCGACGACGGCGACGCGCTTTACGTGGTGATCGAGGGCAAGATGAAGCTCACCCGGGCCGCGGCGGACGGGCGCGAGAACCTGTTGAGCGTCGTCGGCCCCGGCGAGATGTTCGGCGAGCTGTCACTGTTCGACCCGCGGCCGAGGACATCATCGGCGAGCGCGGTGACTGACGCGGCGCTCGCATCGCTCAAGCACGAGGCGCTGATCCCCTGGCTGCGCGAGCGGCCGGACGTGTCGCTGCACATGCTGCGCCAACTGGCACGCAGGCTGCGCCGCGCCAACGACGTCAATGCCGACCTTGTCTTCACCGATGTGCCCGGCCGGGTTGCCAAGAACCTGCTCGACCTCGCTGAGCGGTTCGGCAACCAGGAGTCTGACGGATTGCACGTGCACCACGACCTCACCCAGGAGGAGCTCGCTCAGCTGGTCGGCGCGTCGCGCGAGACGGTCAACAAGGCCCTCGCCGACTTCGCGGCCAGGGGCTGGCTGCAGATCTCCGCCCGCTCGGTCCTCATCCTCGACCAGGAGCGCCTGCGCAAGCGCGCCCGCTAGCGGGCGTGCGGCCGCCGGGTCACACCGTCCCATGAGATCGTGGGTCACTTGCGGCAGTCGGCACCTAGGGCAAGCCGGTCATTTCGGTGATTGTGGATCATTTGCGACGAATGCGCACTGCGACTACTAGCGCACAGCCGGGAACGGGGGGACCGACCCGGCTGGTCACGGTCCAACAGGTCATCGCGTAAGAAAGGGGGCGTGATAGTGCCCCCTTTCTTACGCGATGCGGAATCTGCTAGGGGACCACGGTGACCGGCCATTTGCCCGCCCGGACCAGGCGGGCTGCCTGGCCTGATGAGCCGAGCGCGCGGGGACGGCCGACTGTCGAGGAAGGGTCTGCCGGCTTTGCTTAACCGCCGGTGGGAGAAAGGGTGCAAAGCGGACCGGAATGTGGTCGCCGGTTAAGCAATGATGGGAAAAGTGGTCGGCGGTTAAGCAAAGAGATCTGATCGTCGCGGGCGTCCGCACCAGTGGGACAACTACCAGGCGGAGTCAGGCGCCGAGGTAGTCGAGCTGGGCGCGGACTGACAGCTCGGCGGCGGGCCACAGCGACCGGTCCACGTCCGCGTACACGATCGCCACGACCTCGGGAGGTGTGCGCGCTCCCGCGGCAAGCGCGGCGCGCACCTGCTCGAGCCGTTCCCTGCGGTGCGCGATGTAGTAGTCGAGCACCCCGGCCGGATCGCTGAGCAGCGGGCCGTGTCCGGGCAGCAGCACCCGCAGTCCGGCCACGTCGGCGAGCGCGCGCAGATCGTCAAGCGTCCGCAGGTAGTCGCCGAGCGACCCGTCATGGGCGATCACGGTGGTGCCCCTGCCGAGCACGGTGTCGCCGGTGAGCAGCGCGCCGTCGGCGTCGAGCAGCAGGCTGAGCGAGTCGGCGGTGTGCCCAGGCGTCGCGATCACCCGTAGCGTGCACCCTCCGGCGTCAAGCACCGCGCCGGCGGTGAACCCCTCGCTGCCGAGCCGGTGCGCCGGGTCGAGCGCGCCGACCGGGGCGCCGGCCAGTTCCGCGAACCTGGCTGCGCCCGCCGCATGGTCGGGGTGGCCGTGGGTGAGCACGATCTGCGACACCCGGCGGTCCGCCGCGGTTGCCTCGCCGAGCACCCGCCGCAGGTGCGCCTCGTCATCGGGCCCGGGGTCAACCACGAGCACGTGGGTCGAGCCCGGCTCGCCGATCACCCAGGTGTTGGTGCCGTCGAGGGTCATCGGCGAGGGGTTGGGCGCCAGTACCGACCAGGCACGCGCGGTGCCCATGCCGGTGACCGCCTTGCCGTCCGTACCCGGCCTGATCTCGCTCATAGGGGGTACCCCGCCTCGTCGGGGATGACCAGCCATGCCTCGCCGTCCTGGAGGACCAGGCGCGGCTGGACCGGCGCTATGGTCCGCGTGGTGCCGAGGATGTCCGCGACGCCGCCGCCAGCCGCGACGGTGGACGCGAAGTCGTTCAGAGTGGTCGCCGTCGGCGGGAGCAGCGACATCTCGCCGGACTTGGCCGCCGCGATAGCGCCAGCGGGGCGGACCCACGCCACGTGATCGGACTCCGCCTCGTGCCCGGTCGCCTGCTGGCCGTCGGGCAGCGCCGCCGCGAAGAACCGCGCGTCGAACCGGCGGGACTCACCTTCCGGCGTGATCCACCGGGTCCACGGGACGAGGAGGTCCGCTCGCAGCACGAGGCCGCGCCGACTGAACAGCTCACCGAGTGTCAGCGTGCCCGCGGTCAGCCCCGCACGGTCCGCGTCCCAGGACGGCCCCGATGGCGTGGCGGTCGATCCGTCGGGCGTCCCGGCAAGCAGCACGCCTGATTCCTCGAACGTCTCCCTGACCGCCGCGCACACCAGCGCCCGCGCCACCTCGGCCGACGCGCCGAGCCTGGCGCCGAATTCCGCCGGCGTCGGCCCTTGCCAGCCGATCTCCGCACCGTAGTCGGCGGGATCCACCGAGCCGCCCGGGAAGACATAGGCGCCGGGAGCGAACTTCATCGCCGCGGTCCGCCGCAGCATGAGCACCTCGACGTCCTGGTCAGCCCTGTCCCGGGGGGTGCGGCCAGGGGGGATGGGGGGCAGGTGCCCCCCATGCCTGGGAGCAGTCGTCCCCCCGGGAGACCTGAGCACCATGACCGTCGCCGCGTCGCGCGGCACGACGGGAGTAGCACGTCCCTGTTCAATATCGGCGAGCCGCGCGGCGGTCTTCTCGCCGAACCATTCCAGTTGTATCCGCACGCCTTCCCCGCCTAGTCGCCGACCTCGGCGATGAGCTCGACCTCGACCGGGGAGTCGAGCGGCAGCACCGCCATGCCAACGGCGCTGCGCGCGTGCCGCCCCGCGTCGCCGAGCACCTCGATGAGCAGTTCGCTCGCGCCGTTGGCGACCTGCGCCTGGCCGGTGAACGAGGGCGCGCTCGCCACGAAGCAGGTGACCTTGACGATCCGCTTGATGGCGTCAAGACCGCCGGCCACGCTCGCCGCGGCCGCGAGCGCGTTCAGCGCCGCGGTGCGGGCGAACGCCGCCGCCTCCTCCGGCGCCACGCCGTCGCCGACCTTGCCGGTGCCCCGGAGCTTCCCGTCCGCCAGCGGCAGCTGGCCCGAGGTGTAGACGTAGCTGCCGGTGCGCACCGCTGGCACGTAGGCGGCTACGGGCGCCGCCACCGGCGGCAGCGTCAGGCCCGCCGCCGCCAGCCGTTCCGACGGCGTGCCGCTCATTCCTTCGGCCGCTTCATGTAGGCGACGAGCTGCTCGGCGTTCGGGCCGGGCACCACGGCGACGAGCTCGTAACCATCATCACCCCAGTTGTCGAGTATCTGCTTGGTCGCGTGCGTCAGCAGCGGCACGGTCACGTACTCCCACTTGGTCATGCGGATCACACTAGCGTTCTGTAGCGGGAACTTCCTCGCCGGGCGCGAGCTCCGGCACGGCGGGAACATCGGGCACCGGCGGCACGTCGCCGATCGCGGGCACGCCCACGGGCGGAGCCACGGCGGCATGCGAGATCGCCGCCTCCGCGGCCGCAACCTCCGCGTCCCCGAGGTCCTGCGCTTCCGCGTCGGCCAGGGCGGTCGAACCCGTCGGCGCGATCGGCCCTGGCGCCATCTTCTCGAAGAACCGCAGTAGCTCGACGGGGACCGGCATGACGAGCGTGCTGTTCTTCTCGCCCGCCACCTCGACCACGGTCTGCAGCAGCCGGAGCTGCAGCGCTGCCGGGTCCTTGGCCATGACCGCGGCAGCCGCGGCGAGCCGCTTAGACGCCTGGTACTCACCGTCCGCGGTGATGATCCTGGCGCGGCGCTCCCGCTCCGCCTCCGCCTGCCTGGACATGGACCGCTTCATGCCCTCGGGCAGCGACACGTCCTTGATCTCCACGCGCTCCACCCGGATGCCCCACGGCTCTTCCGTCGGCTCGTCGATGATGCGCCGTAGCTCCCTGTTGACGATCTCGCGCTCGGCGAGCAGCTGGTCCAGCTCCGACTGGCCGATGATGGACCGGAGCGAGGTCTGCGCCTGCTGCGAGATCGCGTTCATGTAGTTCTGCACGTTGACGGTGGCCTTGATCGGCTCGATCACACGGAAGTACACCACCGCGTCGACCCGCACCGACACGTTGTCGCGAGTCATGCCCTCCTGCGCGGGCACAGTCATGGCGATGATCTGCATGTTGACCTTCTGCAGCCGGTCGCCGATGGGCCTGATGAAGGTCAGGCCTGGCTGCACCACCTCGGGCTGCACCCGGCCGAACCGGTACAGGACGCCCTTCTCGTACTGCTGAACTACCTTTATCGACCGCGAGACCGCGATCACTCCCGCGATCACCAGGAGCACGATGACAAGAATTACAGCCTCCACGCCGATTGCGCCTCCTCAGATAGCCGCGACCGTAAGGGCCTGCAATCAGCCTAATCCGCACGGGGGGTGTCCGGTGCATTACGGGCGCAGCCACGCACCCGTTCTGGATGAACCGTGATCTTTTTCTCGGCCATTCGCCGGATACGCCGCCGAACGGGCGACGCGCCGGCCTGCGCGGAACCGGAACGTACCGGTCGGCGGGCGGCGATAGCCTCCTGTAGAGCGCACGACAGGGCGCTCGCGATCACGACCAGGGACAGGGTATGGCGAGGGATACCGACTGGGATGGCGTGCGGCTGCACGTCGTGACCGGCAAGGGGGGCACCGGCAAGACCACCGTGGCCGCTGCCCTCGCACTCGCTCTGGCGCACGCCAGGCGCAAGGTGCTGCTGATCGAGACCGAGGGACGGCAGGGCATCGCCCAGCTGTTTGACAGACCGCCGCTCCCCTACGAGGAGCGCAAGATCGCCATCGCACCCGGGGAGGCGCACGACGGCCGCGATCCGGGCGGCGACGTCTACGCGCTCGCGATCGACCCGGAGGGCGCGCTACTCGACTACCTGCAGATGTTCTACGGCATGCGCAGCGCGGGAGTCGCGCTGAACAGGCTCGGCATGGTCGACTTCGCGACGACGATCGCGCCCGGCCTGTCCGACGTGCTCGTCACGGGGAAGGCCACCGAGGCGACGAGACGCAAGCAGCCGGGCACCCGGACCGGCTTCACCTACGACGCCGTCGTGCTCGACGCGCCCCCCACCGGCCGCATCGGGCGGTTTCTCAACGTCTCCGCCGAGGTATCCGGACTCGCGAAGGTGGGGCCGGTAAGGACACACGCGGACACCGTAGCCAACGTCATCAAGTCGCCGCAGACCGCAGTGCATTTCGTCTGCACGCTCGAGGAGATGCCGGTACAGGAGACACTCGACGGCATCGCCGAGATCCGCGCGGTTCCCGGCATGCAGGTCGGCGGCATCATGATCAACATGGCGAGGCCCGTGATGCTCAGCCGCGAAGAACTCAAGGTGCAGCCGGACCTGGCCGCGATGGCCGCGGCGCTCAGCGCGGCGGGCCTGTATGACGCGGAATCACTCGCCGGGTCCCTCGCCGATGAGCTCAGCGAGCATGCTCGCCTCGTTGAGCTCGCCGACCGCGAGCGGTCCGAACTCGAGGCGGCCGGCCCGCCGATCTACGAGCTGCCGCTGATGGTCGAGGGCATCGACCTGGCCGCGCTGCACAAGCTGGCCGCAGAACTGCGCGACCAGGGCGCGGCGTGAGCCGGACCCGCCAAAGGGCGCGCCCCTGTTCTGGACTGAGGAGCGACGACCGAGGAACGAGGGAGGAGCGACGAGGGAAGAACAGGGGTCCCGAGCGCCCGGCGGCGGAAGGAAGTACAGCTTGATGCAGAACCCGGAACTCGACATCGACAGGATCATCGAGGACAGGCGCACCAGGATCATCGTGTGCTGCGGTTCCGGCGGTGTCGGCAAGACCACCACGGCGGCGGCGATCGGCCTGCGGGCCGCGGAGCGCGGCAGGCAGGTCTGCGTGCTGACCGTGGATCCGGCTCGCCGCCTCGCCCAGTCGATGGGGCTGTCGTCGCTGGACAACACGCCGCGGCTTGTCGACGGCGTCGACGACGCGGCCGACGGCAGCCTGCACGCGATGATGCTCGACATGAAGCGCACCTTCGACGAGATCGTCGAGGCGCACGCGGACCCGGCGCGGGCCGCGCAGATCCTGGCCAACCCGTTCTACCGGTCGCTGTCGTCGAGCTTCGCGGGCACACAGGAGTACATGGCGATGGAGAAGCTCGGCCAGCTGCGGCGCTCCAACGAATGGGACCTGATCGTCGTCGACACCCCGCCAAGCCGGTCGGCGCTCGACTTCCTCGACGCGCCGGAGCGGCTCGGCCGGTTTCTCGACGGGCGGCTGATCAGGCTGCTCACCGCCCCGGTGAAGGCCGGCCGCCCGTTCGGGCGGGTGCTCAACGCCGGGTTCTCCGTGATGACGGGCGCGGTGACCAAGCTGCTCGGCGCGCAGGTGCTGCGCGACGCGCAGACGTTCATCACCGCGTTCGACACGATGTTCGGCGGCTTCAGGGAGCGCGCAGAGGCGACGTACACGCTGCTCCAGGCCCCAGGCACGTCGTTCCTGGTGATCGCGACCCCAGAGCCCGACGCGCTACGCGAGGCCTCGTACTTCGTCGAGCGGCTCGCCGAGGAGCGGATGCCGCTCGCCGGGCTGATACTCAACCGGGTGCACGCGGCGGGAGTCAGCCAGCTGAGCGCGGCGCGGTCGGTCGCCGCGGCGGAGACCCTGGAAACGATGATCCAGAACGAGGGCGAGGCTACCGCGTCACCGGCGAATTACCCAGCCAATGCGGCGGGCCTGACCGCGGCCGCATTGCGGTTGCACGCGGAGCGGATGAACCTGGGACTTCGGGAGAGGCGGGTGGCCGGGTCTTTCATGTCGGCGCACCCGGCCGTTCCCGTCATCGAGATACCTGCACTGCCAGAGGATGTGCACGACCTCGCCGGGCTACGGCGCATCGGCGGATGCTTCGGTCACACTGGCTGACGTGAGGGGGCCCGCCGCGCTTGGCGGGATCTGGTTTCGGCCGGCGTCGTTGCCGGCCTGGCGCACCAGCAAGCCGCTGCGGATCTGCCGGATTGCTATGGCAGCGGGGTCACGCGCTCGCGACGAGCTCGTCGATGCCCTGGCGCTCGTAACGGTCACGGGCCGTCTCGAGCAGTTCGCGCCACGACTTGACGTCGGGCCTGCGGCGCAGCAGAGCGCGGCGCTCGCGTTCGGTCATTCCGCCCCAGACGCCGAACTCAATTCCGTTGTCGAGTGCGTCCGCAAGGCACTCGGTGCGGACCGGGCAGCCCCGGCAGATGAGCTTGGCGCGGTTCTGGGCAGCACCCTGGACAAAAAGCTCGTCAGGGTCAGTCCCCTTGCAGGCGGCGCGTGTGGTCCAGTCGGTGATCCACATGTGCCCAACTCCTCTTGATCGCCGGGCACACATGTACCCGGGCGGTCTGCATTGACGGATTGCATGTCGTGCGGGTGTGCGGCCACCCAGGCACGGTTACCTGTTCGTGATAAAGGAACTTACGGAACAGGTGGCACTTCTGCCAAGACCCCGGTATGGCCATTTCAGAGATAGTCCTGATGGGCTATGTACAAGCCATCCCCTAGTCACCTATCGGTTCCGGCCGCACCCCCAGTGTGACGAAACGGGCAGCGTAATGGCCTATACCAATGATCGGATGCGGTAGTACCGAGCTCACCCGCGTACGCTATGACGCGTGCAGCTCTTGGACTGGATAGCCAGAAAGACAAGTTCTGTCGGACGCCTTATCTTGCTGTCGGCGCTCGGCGGCGTGCTGGCGGCAGCATTGGTGCTGCCCGTTGTTGCAGCCACTGGCATCGTGGTCAGGAACACCGCGGACAAGTTCACCACGCTGTCGATCAACGCCTCAAGCCTCCCCGAGCGGTCTGCCATCTACGACCGCGACGGACACCTCATCACCTACGTGTACGGCGTCGACCAGGGCCGGGGGATGACCTACAGCGGCATCAACCGGCAGTCCGTGGCCTATGACCAGATCAACAATACGATGCTCGTCTCGATCGTCGCGATCGAGGACGACCGGTTCTGGCAGCACGGCGCACTCGACATCAAGGGCACTTTCCGTGCGCTGGTGAACGACCTGGAGCACAAGCCGATCCAGGGCGGTTCCACCCTCGAGCAGCAGTACGTGAAGAACGTGCTCATCCTCCAGTCGCTCGACAACCCGGCGGCGCAGCTGGCGGCCTCGGCGGACAACCTGTCCCGCAAGCTTGACCAGCTGCGGATGGCGGTCACCATCGCGCACACCATGACCAAGCCGGAGATCCTCGCCGGGTACCTCAACGACTCGTACTACGGCAGCGGCGCGTGGGGCATCGAGGCGGCGGCCGAGACCTACTTCGGCACGACGGCGGCCAAGCTCACGCTTGTCCAGGCCGCCACGCTCGCGGGCATCGTGGAGAACCCGTCACGGTACGACCCGCTGGTCAACCCGGATCTGGCGCTCCAGCGGCGCAACACCGTGCTCGCCCGGCTCTCGCAGACCAACCCGCAGGCGCTGAAGCCCGCCGACGCCAAGGTCCTCGAGGCGGAGAAGCTCGTGCTGCACCCGGGCCAGATGCAAAGCGGCTGCTCCGCGCCCACGGTCGGCAAGGGCAACGGCTTCTTCTGCGACTACGTGATGCACACCCTGCTGCTCGACTCGCAGCTCGGGTCCACGAGCGAGGGGCGGGCCAAGCTGCTCGCCACCGGCGGCCTCAAGATCTACACGACGCTCAGCCCTCAGGACCAGTCCGCGGCGACCAAGGCAGTCAACTGGGTGCTGCCCGCGCAGTCCAAGACCTATAACCCGTCGCACAACGCCGCGACCGAGGTGCTGATCCAGCCGGGCACCGGCAAGGTGCTCGCGATCGCCGAGGACCGGCCCTACGGCACCGGCCCTGGGCAGACCGAGGTCGACTACGCGGTCAACACCCAGTACGGCGGCGGCGCCGGCGTGCAGACCGGTTCATCCTCCAAGCTGTTCACCCTCGTGACCGCGCTTGAGCAGGGCATAAATTTCGGCTTCCAGCTCACGGTGCCAGGCGTCGACACGGTCGGCACCTACTACAACTGCGCGGGTCAGCCCGTGGGCACCATCCCCGGCTCGTCCCAGCCCGGCTTCTTCAACGTGGCCAACTCCGAGGGAGCCGGCACCACCACCGACTCCCTGTACACCGGCACCACCGACTCGATCAACGTCTTCTTCGCCCACCTGGAGCAGAAGGTCGGGCTCTGCAACACGGTGAAGACCGCAGTGGCCATGGGCGTCACCCATGTCGACGGCAAGTCGCTGCTCAAGCCAGGCGGCGGCCAGGAGGCGGCCGATGACGCGCCCGCCTTCACCCTCGGCGTGATCAACGTCTCGCCGATGTCCATGGCCGCCGCGTACGCGGTCCCGGCCTCTGGCGGCATCTACTGCACGCCGATCGTCCTCACCAAGATCGTCGACGACGACGGCAAGTCGCTGCCTGTCCCGTCGGCCGCCTGCCACCGGGCCATCCCGGTCCGGGTGGCCCAGGCGGTGAACTACATCCTGCAGGGCGTGCTCACCTTCCCCGGTGCCACCGGGGCAGGCCTCTCCCTGGCCAACTACCAGGCGGCAGGCAAGACCGGCACCTCGAACGTGGCGAGCGGCAATGGAACGCCGTTCGCGGCGTTCGCCGGCTACACCACCGCGCTCGCCGGCTACGTCTCGGTGTTCAACCCGGTCTCGCCGACGAAGTACACGATGACCGGCATCAGCGCGTCCTACCGCGACGAGTACGGCAACCTGAACCAGCCCGGCGAGATGTTCGGCGCGATGGCGCCAGGGCAGACATGGCACATGACCTTCGACCACGCCAACCTGTCCGGTTCCGTGGACTTCCCGCCTGTCCCGCCGACCAGCGCCCTGTGGAACGCGGGCAACGGCCAGGTGGTCAAGATGCCGAAGAAGCCCAAGAAGCACGGCAACGGCAACGGGAACGGGAACGGCACGGGGACCGGCAACGGCCCGGGTACCGGGGGGCCGCCGACCAGGAAGCCCTGAGCTGGGTCACAGCACGCGTTAGCGACCGCCGTCCGGGAAACCACCCGGACGGCGGCCGCTGCCGTCTCTGGCCCTCTCCTGCCGTCTGCCGGGGCGTTCTACAGGCCGAGCGTCACTGGCCGCATGTCGTCACGCGCCAAGCTGGCGGCGGACCTCCGCGGCGACGCGCCCGCCCTCGGCGCGACCCGCCACCTGGGGCGTTACGGCCTTCATTACCTTCCCCATGCCAGCCATGCCCGCAGCACCGGTCTCGGCGATGGCCGCCTGGACGAGGCCGGCCAGCTCGTCGTCGGAGAGCTGGGCAGGCAGGTACCCGGCGAGCACGTCGCCCTCGGCACGCTCCGCCTCGGCCTGGTCGGCTCGGCCCGCGGCCTCGAACGCCTCTGCGGCCTCCCGGCGCTTCTTTGCCTCGCGGGTCAGCACCTTGAGCACTTCCTCATCGGAAAGCTCGTGCACTGAATTGCCCGACACCTCCTCGTTGGTGATGGAGGTGAGCGCCATCCGCAGGGTGCGCAGCCGCACCTGGTCCCTGGATCTCATCGCGTCGGTCAGGTCGGCGCGTAGCCGTTCCTTGAGTTCGTTCACGCATCTATCGTGCCCGACCCGCGGGCAAGCGCTCGCACTAACCTCCACGGCGGGCATGCGCCCGGATACGGACCGCGCACCCTGGGCAGCGTGGCACCATGGAGTGGTGCGTGTACGAACCATCACCTCCATCGCGGCAGTCACAGGCGTAGCCGCCATCGGCTATGCCTCGGTCATCGAGCGCAACTGGTTCGCCCTGCGCGAGCAGGAGGTCCCCGTGCTGCCGCCGGGCGCAAGCCCGCTCCGGGTGCTGCACATATCCGACACGCACCTGACCCCGGGCAGGCACCGGCTGATGGCGTTCATCAGGTCGCTGGCCTCGCTCGCGCCCGACCTGGTGGTGAACACCGGAGACTCCATCGCGTCGCCCGAGGCGCTCAGCCCGCTGCTCGACTCGCTTGGCCCGCTCCTCGACGTGCCCGGCGTGTTCGTTTACGGCTCCAACGACCTGTTCTCGCCCAAGCCGAGGAACCCCGCGAGGTACCTGTGGCGGACCAGCGCGGGCGAGCACGAGAAGTACGAGCCTGACCTGCCGTGGGAGAAGCTCGGCGAAGAGCTCACCGCGGCCGGCTGGCTCGACCTCAACAACCGGCGCGGCGAACTGACTGTCAACGGCCTGAACATCGCCCTCGCGGGCGTGCACGACCCGCACGCGGACAGGGACCGCTACGACCTGGTGGCTGGCCAGGCTAACGCCACCGCCGACCTGCGGCTCGGCGTGATGCACTCGCCTGAGCCGCCGGTGCTCGACCAGTTCACCGCCGACGGCTACGAACTGCTGCTCGCGGGGCACACCCACGGCGGCCAGCTGCGCGTACCGGGCTTCGGTGCGCTCGTCACCAACTGCGGCATCGATCGCGGCAGGGTGAGCGGCCTATCGCTGCACCCGCAGGTATCGCCGACGGACGGCAAGAGCTCCTGGCTGCACGTTTCCGCCGGTCTCGGCACGTCCCCGTGGGCGCCGGTCAGGTTCGCCTGCCGCCCGGAGGCGACCCTGCTCACGCTGACTCCGCGGGCCGCCTGACCCGTTTCGCCGCCGCCGCGTTGCGACAGCGTGCGCGAGATGGTCAAGTTATCCGCTAAACTAGCGGAGGTCCGCTGGAGCGGACCCGTCAAGCGGGGTGTGGCGCAGCTTGGTAGCGCGCTTCGTTCGGGACGAAGAGGTCGCAGGTTCAAATCCTGTCACCCCGACGCTGAAACCGCGGGCCACCGGATATCCGGTGGCCCGCGGTTTGCGTTTCACCGCTTTTGGGTGTCCGATCTGGAGAGCCGGCTTTGCTCCCGGCGACTCGCTCAGGCGGCAAGGACATCTCATGACAGCCGGACCCGTGGATGAACCTACGGCCGCGATCGAGTACGAGATAACGGACGCCTTCTGCGGCTCGTGCGGACACTCCAGGTCTGTCCTCGCATCCGGCACCCAGACTGAGCACTCCGCCCCGTTCACAGCGGTGCGGATCGTCAAGATCGCACAGGTCGAGGCGGGCTGGCTTGCCCGGGGCACGATCCCGGAAGCTTATTACGGTGCCGCTGGGCGGGTGCGGCCGCGGAACCGGGCTGCGGGCCGGTGGGCATCGGCCGTCTCATCCCCTGGGCGTTGCCATCACGCTGCGAGATGTGGGCCAGAGCCCGGAACTTCTCCCCGGATTGGGGAGTTTGTTGCCGTCAGGATAAGAGTTCCGTGATCAAGGCTGGCGCGGCGGGCGAGCGGGGCCGATGAGGTCGATGATGTGGAAGATGTCCAGCAGCGCATTCTAGCCCGTCACACCTAGTCAGTGACTGACTACAATACGCATTGGCCGTTTGTGTGCGGTTCAGGGTTTAGCGGGGTGCGATTAAGGTACAATTAGTAGTGGAGCGGATACGTTGAGTTCAAAACTCTAACAGAGTAGTTAACGCCGTAACCCAAATGAGCCGATCACGCGTCCCTCTCGTAGGGGAAAAGAAAGCACCCGGCGGGCCTGCATGCGGGTTTACCCGATCTCTAGTGCCGCCGTTGCCCCGTCAGTCGGCCTTAGAGAGGAGGGCCCAGTCATGTCGCAGCATTCTGCACTCAGCGCCTCCTCCTTGGACGGGCTGGCGATGCTCGGGATCGCGGCGGTGTCTTTCTGGCTGCCGCTGACCAGGGTCAGCGTGCGGGATCTCGGCGCGCGCGCCGCGCTAACGGTGAGCGGTTATCTCCGGCCGCGGCCCGATCCGGCAACCGAGCAGGCGCTGCGCGCCGCGTTCGCCGAACTCGACGGGGATCTTGCCGAGATACTCGGCGACCGGAGAGTGCACGGGCGCGCGGACCGCTGCTAGCCGGCGGTAATCGACCTGCGCGGCGGCCCGCCGATCAGGCCGGAACGCACGGTTGGCGCCGCCACCGGGATGGGCGGGGGCTTTTGGGCGCCCACGCGCTTCTTCGGATCGGTGTCGAGCCGCAGGGCAAGTGCCGGGCACATCTGCACCGCCTGCTGCGCGTCCTTCTCCAGCCATGGCGGCACCGGAATGGGCAGGATGACAGGGAAGCCCGTCCCGTCGAGGTGCACCAGTTCCGGCAGCAGGTGGGCGCAGAGCCCGTGACCCTCGCAGCGCACCCAGTCCACCATCAACTGCTTGGCGTCGGCCGTCTCCGGCCCCTCGGGCAGCGGCAGCACGCCGCGGACCGGCCTGCCGCACGTGGAGTGGAATACGTGTGCCGCCAGGTCCTCCGTGAAGACCTCGAGCGCGGAGAGCACGAACCGCGTGGTGCCGTCGGGGTGCGAGCAGGCGCCGCGGCCGTTCACGGCGGCGGCGGCGCGGCGCGCGACGTCCAGGGCCTCGATGCCGCCCGAGCCGTCGACGATCGACGCGAGCGCCCGCGCGATCGTCGGCAGGCCCAGTTTGCACGGCCCGCACTGCCCGGCCGACTCGCCGGCCAAGTAGCTGGCGATCCTGGACACCTCGCCGAGGGGGCAGGTGCCGTCGCCGAGCGGCAACACGATCCCGGAGCCGAACGTGCCGCCAGCGGAGGCTAGACCCTCCCTGCCCACGGGTACCTGGTAGGCGGTCTCGCCGTCCAGCCACATTCCGTGGTACCCGCCGACAAGGACCCCATCGCCCGCAGGCGCCTGGCATATGTCGAGCACCGCGCCGAGCGGAATGCCCGTCGGGCACTCCACCACCGCGGGGCGCTTGGCGGAACCGCTCACGCTGAGCAGCACGGTGCCCGGCTCCTCCGGCACCCCGACCGAGGCGAACCGCTCGGGGCCGAGCAGCGCGAGTACGGCGAGCTGCGCGTAGGTCGACGCGTTGGAGAGCAGCGTCGGCAGGTCGTCGACGCCCTTGTCCGACGCTAGAGTCTTGCGGCCAGGCGGTACCGGCTTCTTGCCGTTGATGCCGCGGACGAGCGCGCCGGACTCACCGGAAATGAACCGCTCGGGCTGCTGGACCACGCGGACCATGCCACGCAGACCAGGTTCGGCCGCGATCGCGGCCTCGACCGACCGGTTGGCGAGCTCGTTGCTCGTCACGCCGATGATGATCTCTTCGGCCTCGAGTGCCTCCGCGACGAGCGCGGCGCCGCTGATGATCAGGTACGGCGACCTGATCATCAGCATCTTGTCCTTGAACGAGCCGGGCTCGCCCTCCGTGGCGTTGACCACCACGACGATCGGCTGGCCGGTCTGCTTCGCGGTGTCGACGACCGCCTTGAGCTTGCGCGCGAAAGGGAAGGCGGCGCCGCCCTGACCGCGCAGGTCGACCTCGGAGGCGATGTCGATCAGCTGCTGCACGGACAGCCTGGGCAGCGGGCCGAAGATCTCCGTGTGAGCGGCAAGATCGAGGCGTCCCATCCGGTCAAGGCCGGCCGTCATCCTGGCCGCGCCGATCCGCATGATGGTCGGGACGTCGAGCTCTTCAGCGTTGCTCGGGTTCATCAGTACTGGTCACCGCCGTACCGGTGGTCGCGAGAACCCCGGTAGCCGGGCATGCCCGGGCCGGGCTCACGGTACTTGAGGCTGGGGTCAGGCTCCGGCAGCCCGCCTTCCCATGACGGCTCGGCCGGCCGCCAGCCCTCGTTCCACTGCGGACTCGGCGCACTGCCGGGGCCCGGCTGGCCGCCAAAGGCGCCCGGCCGCGCCCATGGCGGCATCGAGTCGGCGGCCTGGAACCTCGGGCCTGTCGCCTGGTAAGGGTTCCTCGGCTCGGCCGGGTACTCGTCCCAGCCCTGCGGGTCCCAGCCCGCCGGGCCCAAGCTCTGCGAACGCACGTCAGGCAATGTCCAGTTCCCGAAGTCTGAGGCCCGCGGATCGACCGCGGGCGCCTGCGGCAGCGGACCAGTCTCCCGACGTGGCCAGGGACCCGTCGCAGGTCCGACTCGCGGCCCGCCGGCATCGCCGGGGAACGGCCCGCTTGGCGCGCTCGGGAACGGCCCCGTCGCCCCCCGCGGCAGCGGTCCAGTCGCCGCGCGGGGCAGCGGGCCCGTCGGCGGCCGCGGAATGGGGCCGGTGGCTGCGCGCGGCGCGGGGCCTGTGCGGGAACGTGGCATCGGCCCGGTCGGCGTGCGCGGAACAGGGCCGGCCGGAATGCGGGGGATCGGTCCCGTCGGCGTGCGCGGGATGGGGCCGGTCTCCGGACGCGAGACGGGACCCGTCCCCGCGCGCGGCATCGGGCCGGTATCGCTCATCGACATCGGCCCGGTCGCGGCGCGCGGCATCGGCCCGCTTGTCGCTCTGGGCAGCGGACCAGACCCGGCACGGCGCATCGGCCCGGTTCCCGCCCGCGGAAACGGATCGGTTCCCGCCTGGGGAAGCGGACCTGTTCCCGCCCTGGGCATGGGCCCGGTCGCCGCCCGCGGCTGCGGACCCGTTCCCGCCCTGGGGATGGGACCGGTGCCTGCCCGGGGCATCGGGCCAGTTCCTGCCCGGGGCATCGGACCCGTTCCCGCCCGGGGGATGGGGCCCGTCCCGGCCCTGGGCATCGGGCCGCTATCGGCGGCCCGTGGCGCGCCCAGGTAGCGGGGAGGCCCCTCGTAGCCAGGCTCGTAGAAGGGCTGTCCCTGGTCCACGGCCGGGCCAGCGGGCAGCGCGGTCAGTACGGGCGCGCTCAGCGGAGCGGACATCACGGGCTGGCCCCCGGTGGCCGACCGGAGGGCAGCGAAGCCGGACCCGCCGCCGAAGCCGGACCCGCCGCGCGAGATACCGAGCTGAGCGAACATGGCGGCGGCCCGGAACGGCGCGGACGCCGAGCTCGCGGCCATGTCGACCGGCGGAGCGCTCAGGTTCTCCTTCGGCCGCAGCGAGTTGCTCAGCAGCCGCACCGCGAGGCCGAGCAGCACGAAGGCCACCAGGAACCCGTAGCTCCAGTCCACGTACGGCTTGCCGGGGCGGCCGCCGAGCAGGCCGTGCCAGACACCGAAAACAAAGGCCGCGTAGGACGTGTAATGAATTGCCCGCCAGCGCCAGGCTTTTCCGTTCGCGTTGAACCGGCCGCGCATAATGCCCGTTATAACGAGCAAGATGATCAGATCCGAGGCGATCGTCCCGAGACCGATGTAGAAGGTGCGGAATGGTGACAGGAACGGAACCACCGCGTCAAGCACGTGTGCGCGCTGCGCGAGGATCTCGGTGATGATGTGGATGATCAGGAAGGTCACGGCGCCGAAGGACGCCGCCCGGTGAGCCGACTGTATGAACACCCGGTGCCCGGGGTTCAGGAACATCCGGTCCGTCGCCACCAGGCCGAGGCCGACGGACGCGCACAAGCCGATCAGCGCGAATACACCAGCGTAGAACAGCATGAAGTGCTGCGTTGCCGCGTCGATGACGTGGCCGACGCTGGTCAGGGCGAGGAACGCGACGATGACGACGATGCTGATGGTGGCGACCGAGTAGATCTTGGTCGCGTGCTCAGCGCTCGTCCCGCCGGTGGAAGGTCGAGCTTGCTCACGGCCGCGGGGACGGCTGCGAGTCGTTGCCACGAAGTACCTCCAGGCTATCGATGAACGGTGCGCGCACCGCGTCACTCCACCGCGCGCCGCCCACCGCGCTGGAATGTGTCACTTGGCTGCATGAGCGTATCAGCGTCTATAACTGTTATGACACGAAACGTTATAGATCCTCATTACGGACTAGTTGCCTTGCGCGGAACCGGACTTCTCGCATGAAGAAGGTATGGAACGCCGGCTCAGCGCCAGCGTTCCATGCCTTTGCGTAATGGCTTGTGACTAGTCCGAGAACTCCGCCGCGAGGAGCTCGGCGATCTGCGCCGTGTTGAGCGCGGCGCCCTTCCTCAGGTTGTCACCGCAGACGAAGAACTCGACGCCGTTGGGGTCGTCGAGCGACTCCCTGACCCGGCCCACCCAGGTCGGGTCGGTGCCCACCACGTCGGCAGGCGTCGGGTACTCGCCGTGCTCCGGGTCGTCGCTGAGCACGACGCCGGGAGCGTTGCGCAGCGTCTCCCACGCCGCGTCCCTGCCGACCGGCCGGGAGAACCTGGCGTGCACCGCCACCGAATGCGTGGTCACCACGGGAACCCGGACGCAGGTCGCGTTGACCCGGAGACCGGGCAGGCCGAGGATCTTCCGCGACTCGTTGCGGATCTTCAGCTCCTCAGAGGACCAGCCGGCGTCCTTCAGCGACCCGGCCCACGGCACCACGTTGAGCGCGAGGGGCGCGGGGAACGGCCCGAAGTCACCGACTGCGCCGCGCACGTCGCCCGCCCGCTGCCCGAGCGTGCGGGTGCCGCCCACCTTCTCGAGCTGGCCGTACAGGGTGTCGATACCCGCCTGCCCGGCGCCGGAGGCCGCCTGGTAGGAGGCGACGACCAGTTCCTCAAGTCCGAACGAACGGTGCAGCGCGCCGATCGCCACGATCAGCGAGAGCGTGGTGCAGTTCGGGTTGGCGATGACGCCCTTGGGCCGGCGCCGCGCGTCGTCCGGGTTGACCTCGGGGACCACGAGCGGTACCTCGGGGTCCATGCGGAAGGCGCCCGAGTTGTCCACGCACACCGCGCCGCGCGCCGCGGCGACCGGGACCCAGGCCGCCGACACCTCGTCTGGCACGTCGAACATGGCCACGTCCACGCCGTCGAACGCCTCTTCAGACAGCGCGATGACCTCGACCTGCTCACCACGGACGGTGAGCCGCCGCCCGGCGGAGCGCGGCGAGGCGATCAGCCGGATCTCCCCCCACACGTCCTCGCGGGTGGACAGCAGGTCGAGCATCACGGTGCCGACCGCGCCGGTCGCGCCGACGACGGCCAGAGTGGGCCTGCGCCCAGCGTTAGCGGCGCTCATCGCCCGGTACCTCCGTACACGACAGCCTCAACCTCATCGGCATCGAGCCCGAAGGCCCGGTGCGTCGCGTTCACCGCGACGTCGACATCGCCCTGGCTGACCACCACGGAGATCCTGATCTCGGAGGTGGTGATCATCTGGATGTTCACGCCGGCCTCGGCGAGTGACGCGAAGAACTTCGCGCTCACGCCTGGGTGCGAGCGCATGCCCGCGCCGATCAGCGAGACCTTGCCGATGCGGTCGTCGTAGAGCAGGTCCTGGAAGCCGATCTTGTCCTGGGCCGCACGCAGCGTCTCGAGCGTCTTCTGCCCCTCCGCGCCGGGCAGGGTAAACGAGATGTCGGTGCGGCCGGTCGCGATCGCCGACACGTTCTGCACGATCATGTCGATGTTCACGCCGGCCTCGGCGACGATGCCGAAGATGCTGGCGGCGGCGCCAACCTTGTCGGGCACGCCCACCACGGTGATCTTGCCCTCGCTCCGGTCGTGTGCAACCCCGGAAATGATGGCCTGCTCCATCCCGGCCTCCTCTGACTCATCGCCAGCGTGACCGCTGACCCAGGTACCAATCTTGTCGCTGAATGAAGAACGCACGTGGATGGGCAGGTTGTACCGGCGCGCGTACTCCACGCAGCGCGGTATCAGGACCTTCGCGCCGCACGCGGCCATCTCCAGCATTTCCTCGTAGGTGATCCGCGGAATCCGGCGGGCGCTCGGCACCAGCCTCGGGTCCTCGGTGAACACCCCGTCCACATCGGTGTAGATCTCGCAGACGTCCGCGTTCAGCGCGGCCGCGAGGGCGACCGCCGTGGTGTCGGAGCCGCCGCGGCCGAGCGTGGTGATGTCCTTGGTGTTCTGCGACACACCCTGGAACCCGGCCACGATCGGGATCGCGCCCTCCGCGAGCGCGGATGAGATCCGGCCGGGCGTGACGTCGATGATCCGGGCCGTACCGTGCACGTCATCGGTGATGACGCCGGCCTGTGAGCCGGTGAAGGAGCGGGCCTCCATCCCCAGGGTGGCGATCGCCATGGCGAGCAGCGCCATCGAGATGCGCTCGCCGGAGGTCAGCAGCATGTCAAGCTCGCGCCCTGGCGGCGCCGGTGTTACCTGATTCGCGAGGTCGAGCAACTCGTCCGTCGTGTCGCCCATAGCGGACACGACCACCACGACCTGGTTCCCCGCGGCTTTCGTGGCGACGATGCGCTTAGCTACGCGCTTGATACCCTCCGCGTCGGCTACCGAGGAACCACCGTATTTTTGCACGACAAGGGCCATGAGGCGCGCCGCTCCTCCCAGGATCTAATAGCGGACCGCCGTCGAGTTTAGCCGGGCGTTCGCACCTGTCCCAATCGGGTTTATGTCGACTTCCCGGCACCCTATCTTCCGGCGGACAGGCCTGCTACCAGGAAAATCTCGCGCTACACGTCGAGCAGGCGGCGCCCCTCGAAGGCACGGCCAAGCGTCACCTCGTCCGCGTACTCCAGGTCGCCGCCTACCGGCAGGCCGCTGGCCGGCCGGGTCACCCTGATGCCCATCGGCTTGACCAGCCGCGCCAGGTAGGTCGCGGTCGCCTCGCCCTCCAGGTTCGGGTCGGTCGCCAGGATCAGCTCGGTGACCGTGCCGTCGGCCAGCCTGGTCATCAGCTCCCTGATCCGCAGGTCGTCGGGGCCGATCCCGTCGATCGGGCTGATCGCGCCGCCGAGCACGTGGTACCGGCCGCGGAACTCGCGGATCTTCTCTACCGCGGCGACGTCCTTCGGCTCCTCGACGACGCAGATCACCGCCGGGTCCCGCCTGGTGTCCAGGCAGATCCGGCACTCCTCGGCCTCGGCGACGTTCCCGCAGTTCTTGCAGAACCGCACGCGCTCGGTCATCTCGATGAGCGCCGCGGCCAGCCGCCTGACGTCCTCGGGGTCGGCGGCAAGCAGGTGGAACGCGATCCGCTGCGCGCCCTTGGGCCCGACGCCAGGCAGCCTGCCTAGCTCGTCGATGAGATGCTGGATGACGCCTTCGTACATCGGGGGTTGCTAGTCCTTGTGCTCTTCTGGGAACGCGCGGGGGTCGTCGTGCGGGGCACCGGCGGGCCGGTCCTCGTAGATGAGGTCGTCGTCGTCCTCGTCGTCGAAGTCCTCGTCGTCGTCGTCCTCGTCGTCATCATCATCATCAGTGCCGCCGTGGGCGAGCTCCCCGCCGAAGCCGGGCAGGCCGAGGCTGGACAGGTCAAATCCGGCCGGCGCACCGCCGAAACCACCGCCGCCGAGCGCGCCGAGCTGGCGCTGCTGCAGGTCGACGGCCGCGTCCCAGGCGTCGCGCACCGCGGCTAGCACGAGGTCGGCGATGGTCGACGCGGACTCCGCCGGGTCCGCCGGGTCGATCGCGCCCGGGTCGATGGTGAGGTCGAGCAGCTGGCCAACCCCGCTGACCACGGCGCGGACGGCGCCGCCGCCCGCCGTCCCGATCACCTCGGTGTTCGCGAGTTCCTGCTGCGCGCTAAGCGCCTGCTGCGCGGCAGCGAAAATCTGCTGCATGTCAAAGCCGCCAGGTCCCATACGCGAAGCCTACTTCGGACCGCCGACGCTTTAGCCGTTCTAGTCCTCGTACTCGGCGATGATCTCCGCGCCGAGCTCCCGTTGCACGAGGGCCATGCCGGTGAGGTCGTTCACCGTGGTCGAGGAGGAGTAGTCGTCATCGTCGGGATCGAAGTCCTCGTCATCCGGTGCCGGAGGCGGCGGCAGCGGCGGCAGGTCGCCCGCCCCGCCGTTAACCGAGCCACCGAACGGGTTCGTGGCTCCGCCGCCACCGTTCACCGCCAGGCCCGCGTGCGTCCCGGCCATGGGGGCGGCGCCATCCGCGCCCGGCGCTCGGCCGCCAGGGGATGGCACGGCCAGGCGTGCCGCCGGGTCCTCCGGCGGTGCGGCGGCCGGCGGCTGGCCCGGTCCCGGCTGGTCCGGTCCCGGCTGGCCCGGCGACTGCTGGCCCCACGGCGCCTGCCCGAGGCCGGGCTGGCGCCCGCCGGGGGCAGTCCCTGACGGCGCGGCGGGCCCCGGTCCCGGCCCGCGGCCCTCGGGCGGGGTGTCACCGCCCGAGGTGGCGCGTACCACCACGTTGATGCCGAACATCGCGGTCAGCGCCTGCTTCAGCAGGTCCTCGTACTTGCTGCCCTGGAAGCCCTTCACGTCGCCCTGGCGCGGGAAGCGGAGGGTGAGCACCCCCTCATCGAACGAGGCCACGCTCGCGTTGCCGATGACGATGGCGGCGACCCGGCCCTTGGCCTTGATCGCCTCGACCACGCTCGGCCAGGCCTGCCTGAGCGCCTCGACGGTCACGCCGCCGCCGCGCGGCGCCCCCGGCGCACCGCCGACCGGGGCTCCGGGTGCGCCAGGCGCGTGCGTGAACGGGGCCGCAGGTGACGGTGCGGCCGGTGCCGCAGGCGGAACGGGTGCCTGCCGCTGCGCGGGCTCGGCGGCAGGCCGCGGCACGGGCTCGGCGTCAGGTGGCGGGGAGGGCGCCTGCCGCTGCGCGGGCTCCGCGTCGGACCGCGAGGCGGGCCCGGCGGCAGGCCGCGGGCCCGGCTGCTGCGACTCCGGCTGTCCAGCCGGCCGGCTTTCCTGGTGACTGGCCGGGGGCGGAGCCACGGAGGGCGCCGCGCCGCCCTCGGAAGACGCGGCGGGCTGTGGTGTAGGCCGAACCCGTTCCGGATTGGACTCAGTGGTGCCCGCGACGGCCCGCACCGGCGCGCCCGACTCGAGCCGTTCGATCCGCGCGAGCAGGGAGCGGTCGTCGGCGGTGGCGGCGGGCAGCAGCACCTGCGCGCACATCAGCTCCAACAGCAGCCGCGGCGAGGTGGCGCCGCGCATCTGGTCGAGGCCGGTGGCAACGATGTCGGCGGCGCGGGTGAGCGAGGCGAGGCCATAATGCTGGGCCTGGCCCTTGAGCGCGTCGGCGCGGTCCGGCGGCACGTCGAGCAGCCCGCTGCTTATCGCGTCCGGCACCGAGGCGAGCACGATCAGGTCGCGGAACCGGTCGAGCATGTCGGTGGCGAACCGGCGCGGCTCGTGACCGCCCTCGATGACCCGGTTCACGGCGCGGAAAACCGCGGCACCGTCCGCCACGGCGAACGCCTCGACCATCTCGTCGAGCAGGCTGGCGTCGGTGTAGCCGAGCAGGGAGACCGCGCGGTCGTACCTGATGCCGTCGGAGTCGGAGCCGGCCAGCAGCTGGTCGAGTATGGACAGGGTGTCCCTGGCGGAGCCGCCGCCTGCCCGCACCACCAGCGGGAGCACGGCCGGGTCGAACGGCACGAGCTCGGAGTTGAGGATCTCCTCCGCGAGGTCGCGCATCACCGAGGGCGCCATCAGCCGGAACGGGTAGTGGTGCGTCCGCGACCTGATCGTCGGGATGACCTTCTCCGGCTCGGTCGTCGCGAAGATGAACTTCAGGTGCGGCGGCGGCTCCTCGACGAGCTTGAGCAGAGCGTTGAAGCCCTGCTGCGTCACCATGTGCGCCTCGTCGATGATGTAGATCTTGAATCGCCCCGCGACCGGGGCGTAAAAGGCACGCTCACGCAGGTCGCGCGCGTCGTCGACGCCGCCGTGGCTCGCCGCGTCGATCTCGATCACGTCGATGCTGCCCGGGCCGGACGGCGCCAGCGCGACGCACGAGTCGCACACGCCGCACGGGTCGGGGGTTGGTCCGTTGACGCAGTTCAGCGACCTGGCCAGGATGCGCGCGCTGGACGTCTTACCGCAGCCGCGCGGGCCGCTGAACAGGTACGCGTGGTTGATCCGGCCGCTGCGCAGTGCCTGGCGGAGCGGTTCCGTGACGTGCTCCTGGCCGCGGACTTCCGCGAAGGTGGCGGGACGGTACTTGCGGTACAGGGCGAGGGATTGCCTGGGGGTCTCGGAGTCTTCCGCCATGACCTCATCCTCGCAGACCAAGCCGCCATACACCGGCCCGTCACGGCCGTAGGCCGCACGGGGGGTTCCGGGGGGTCGTCCTCCCGGGAGATATCCGACGCGAGCTATGGGAAGGTGGCCCAAGGCCACCGAACATGCCAAGCCTCGGGGAGGGACCCCCCGCGCACCCGTCAGAGCTCGCGTACCCTTGCTGCCTTCCGGCCCTGGGGGGGTTGGCGAGGTAAACGCCGCACGGGGGGTCGGGTTGCAAGTCTAGTCACCCCTGGCAGCGCTTGGGCCAACTACCCCATCTCGAGCGGCCTCAGTTCAGCGGCGGCCCTACCGACTCCCCGGATCCGGTAAGCTTCTCGACGGAGGATTCGCCTAGTGGCCGAGGGCGCACGCTTGGAAAGCGTGTAAGTGGCAACGCTTCGAGGGTTCAAATCCCTCATCCTCCGCCAGCCTCACCAGCGCAAACCCGCGAGCAAGGCTTCTCATGAAGTCGGCTCGCGGGTTTCGTCGTCTCAGTCCTCGACGACTTCGGCATGCGCGAGCTCATCGCACCCCAGGCCGACGACCTCTACGAGCTTCAACCGGCGGCTCGCCGAGCATCAGATCCAGACCCTCTGGCGGCTCCTTACCCTCGCCCCCCGCCGGGACGCGTTCCGGTTCTGCGGTCACCGCCGCTGACCCAGGCGAAGGCAAGCGAGCCGCCGATCAGGCCGAGCAGCATCCCTGCGAAGAAACCGCCGAGGTTGGACGTGATCCACGAGCCCAGAGCCAGCAGTATTGCAAGAACCGAGTAGAACGTTCGCAGAGGCAGATGAAACCACAACAGCAGCCCGCAGATTAGCAGCAGCAACGGGACAACGTAACTGGCGAACCCGTGGAGCCCGATGTGAATAACGAGGGGGAGCGAGGCCAGCTCGGACAACAGTATCTCTCCGCCGCCGAGCACAACGAACAACCCGCCCCAGAACGGCCTGGCTCGCCGCCACGCTCTCCAGTTAGGCAATGCCCGCCTCACCGCCGGGGCGGCTGTCGCGGCGAGCTCTCCGTCTGGCCCGGTGTCGGCGTCTTTACCGTATGCGGCCACGGCTAACAAGCACCGCCGAAGTGGAGCCTGAACCCCGGCAGCGTGAACGAGCCGGCCGTGGTGGCGTACGCGTGCTGGCGCAAGTTCTCGATTTCGACCGTTGCGGCTTGCAGGGCATATCCACCCGGTTGTCCGGTAACTCCGGGGACTTGGTTGAGTGTGCTCGGATCCCGCCCGATATTGATCTGGGTAAACGAGGCTTCTCCAGAAAACTGGTCGGCATCCACCACCAGGTTCGAGGCAGTCACTGGCGTACCGCCAGTGCCGGCCGTTATGACCATCGAGAGCCCGCCGACCGTCACGCTCAGGCATAGATGGCTGATGGTGGCGGACCGGATCGCGTTGGCGGTCAGGATTACCTGATTGGTATTTCCCGGCAGATTATTCAGGACCGACGTATCGACGGTTCCGAATTGTTCAAACCCGTGACCGTCGAGATGGCTGGCCGTGACCACGAACGGCGTGCCCGAGATGTTGAACGAGACGGCCAGCACACTCCGGGCGGTCAGCAGCACAAGCACGGCGGCCGCCAGGATCGCGGGCACGAAGGCGGCAGCGAACCTGCGCCAGCGAACGCGCCCTTCTTGGGGGCCCGTCTCCATGGACGAGGCCATGCTACTTCCTCCAATCGCGGGATCTGCGGCCGACGCAACGGGGTTCGCATCCGTAGCGGATGTTACACCGTGCAAGGTCATTCGCACGGGCAGTGATGGAACGTGGCGAGTTATCGCCCGAAATAATCCAGTGGCGTTCCCGTGCCGCGAGGCCTAACAGGTGGGCGGGCGCCCCAGCGGGGCAGGGCGGTTCTGACTCCAACTGGTAAGCCGTCGCCCAGGTGGCCCACCAGCCCGGACTCCGCCCGGCTGCCACGTAGCAGGATGTCGGCCACCAGGTGTGGGTCGTCGGTCATCGGCACGTGCCCGCAGCCCGGCAGTAGGGCCAGTCGAGCGGCCGGCAGCCGTTCCTTTGCCACCAGCGCCTGGCGCGGCGACAGCAGGCGGTCTCTGGTCCCCCAGGCAATGGTCACAGGAACGTTTGCCGGAATGAAGTCAGTAAATGGAGTTGCTGCCGACAGGATGCTATCTGCCGCCTTTCTGGCTGCCAGGAAAGCTGCCATGTCTCCCGCTGCTTGCACTGGACTTACCCGAGATGGCCTGCTCACGATGACTGCGTAAATGAGCGCCCTGCCAGCCGTCTTCCTGGACAACGCCGGGCCGAGCGGCCGGCCCACCCGGCCGAGTATGTGCATGGTCCGCAAGGCCGCCCGTGCGTACGAGAACTGGCGGGATGTCCGCCAGAACCCGGCCGGCGAGAACGCGGTCACGCTGGCCGCACGGCCGCTGGCGGCCGCTTCGAGGGCCAGCCAGCCGCCCAACGAGTTCCCGGCCAGGTGCGGATAGTCCAGGCCAAGCTCGTCGAGCAGGTCGAGCAGGTCGCCGATGAGCGCCTGGCGCACCGAGCGCCCGGTGGTGTCCAGGGGCGGAGACTCGCCATGACTGGGCAGGTCAACCAGTATCAGGTCTCGCTGCGGTGCAAGTCGGCTGACAACCGCGTACCACGCCTGCCGTCGGTGGCCGAGGCCGTGCAAGAGGACCAGCGGTGGCCCAGTCCCAACTCGCTCATAGACCAACCCCACAAGACTTGTTGTTCCCCGCCAGTAGCCCTTCGCAACTCCAGCATCCGCGTCGGAGGGCACTCGTGCGTGGTACAGGAGTTTCAACTCAAACGTAAGTGGGACACGCTGCGCTTAGCCTTGAGTTCAGGGGCAGCTGCGGCTAGCGTGCGGTCGAGGTTGCACGCTGTATCGGCGAACCGACGGTGTGTAGCGTCCGGGCTCGTCAACAACGAGGGCTCACCCCCCGCGCGGGTGCCCTTCCCGCAGACTGGAGGCAAACGTGACGTTTGTCGAAAAGATGTCGCTCCCTGAGCTCGGACGAGTGCGGTGGAGACGCTTCGCGATCATCCTGGTACCCGCCACCGCCTTGATGGTCATGCTATTGGTACTTACCGCGCAGTCGGTGCTGGCGGTGTCGATCAGCATCTCCGGCAGGCCTATTAACGTCACTGCCAAGCAATTGCAGGGACAGGGTTTCGAACTGTTTGGCGTGGTGCAGCACTCAGCTACCAATGACTTGCCCGGCCACAGCAACCAAATAGTCCTTGCTGCCACCGCTTTGCGGTCTGCCAGGATAAGTGACCTTTGCCAGAGCGTGGACATCCTCGGCGTGCCCATGATCATTACAGCGGGCAATGGCAGCACCCCCGTTGTCGCGACCAACCTGGTCGTGGACGCAGACCACTTCTCCGGGAATGCGTCCTTCAAGCACCTGACCTTGGGTCGGGACGCCAGCACACTCAATATGGTGCCGGGCGTGCAGGGCCCGGCAGGTGGTTTCTCCATGAAAGCCACGCAGGTGACCATAAGCGATCTGGTCCAGCACGCCTACGCCGTTACCGCGAGCTCCTTTACGCTCCCAGGATTCCAGCTGCGGTTTGGCGGCGGATGTTAGCAATGATCCCAGTGCCCGGCTCTGGCAGCGGCCGATCTAAACAGAGGCCGACTCGGTCGCCGGGCGAATCACTCATGATGGCACGGCATTTGTTCTGGATCTGGCGGAGAAGCCGTCCGTTCTGGGGCGGGCTTCTCGTTATGATCGGCGCAAGCGAGATGCTACTGTCCGAGCAAGATTTGATTTCGGCTGTCCCTCACATCGGGATCCAGGGTCTGGCCGGCTACCTGATTCCGGCACACCTGCTTCTCATGGGAGTGCTGCTGTGGCTCAATCCCATCGACCGGATTATCTATTCGCTCATTGCGATCTTTCTGGCCCTATGGTCATGGACCACTTCCAATCTCGGTGGTTTCTTCGTCGGCATGCTGCTCGGTATGGTAGGCGGCGCGCTGGCGTTCGCGTGGACGACGGATGCCAAGCATGGGTCTCCTGGTAGGCGGGTCCGCGGTAAGCAGCGGATCCTGTCGTCCTCCGACGTACGGATAGTCCGAGTCGCGGTTCCCGTCGTCCGTGTTGACGACGATGTATCCCGCGGTCTTCAGCTGGGCGCCGGCGGTAACGACCGCGTTGTCAGGGTTCACCGGCTCCAGCAGCTCTTTCACCTGAGTGGTCTCGGTGGTGTCGTCCGGAATGCGGTGATTGGTGCCAGTCGCCTTCTCCTCGTGCGGCGTCGCCGTGAGCAGCTTGACCTGGCCGTCGGCGACATCGTCGCCGACTTCGCGGGAGTTCTGTGTCCCGGCCAGTACCCACGCGACAGCGACCGCGAGCACGAAGACAAGCAGGAAGCGGCGCCCGCGCCGCTTCCGCGGGTCCGGGAACCGGGCCAGTACCAGTCACGTGCCGAGCCACCTCACGTTCCATAGGTAAGTCTCAGCTGTGACGGCCAGCCTCACCCGAGGCTGGCCGTTTTTCGTTCTGGCCTGCCCGTCCCCGTCCGAAGACGCAAGACATCGTTTGTCATCACCGGGACATCTGTGGATGAACGTGGCAGCGATGGGGTATCCCGTCACGGGTCGTTCTTCTTACATCGATGAGCATGGTAAGAAGTCACCGGTATGTTTCACGGAGAAAGAGGCAGATGGTGGCTATGCCCAAGGCCGCGGGAGCGCTCGACGGGAGCGGGGGTCAGGGTGGCGGCCAGCTCACTAAGGAGCACGCCCGTCAGCCGGATTCCCTGTGGTACACGGCGAAGACGCACCTGCTTGGTCCGCCGCTCGTTAACGAGCAGCTCGGCGAGCAGCGGCTGTCGAACCCGCTCGGGCTTGGCGTGCTGTCGCCGGACGGCATCTCCTCGTCGGCGTACGGCACCGAGGAAATCCTCATCGCACTGCTGCCGATCGCCGGCCTTGCCGCCTTCACGCTGATCCTCCCGTTGACGCTGGTCATCCTGCTGGTGATGACGCTCGTGGTGCTCTCCTACCGCGAGGTCGTCATGGTCTACATCAGGCCGGGCGGCTCCTACGTCGTGGCGCGGGAGAACTTCGGCCCGCGCATCGCGCAGATCTGCGCGGTGGCGCTGCTGATCGACTACGTGGTCACCGTCGCGGTGCAGATCGCGGCGGGGACCGCCGCCGTGGCGTCCGCGATCCCCGCCATCGGCCCGTACAAGGTGGAGATCTGCGTCGGCGTCGTGCTGCTCATGTGCTACGGCAACCTGCGCGGCATCAAGGAGGCAGGCAAGGCGTTCGCGGTGCCGACCTACCTGTTCTCCGGCGCGGTCATCCTGATGATCGTGGTCGGCCTGATCCGCGAGGTCATAGGGAACCTGCACCCCCTCGACCCGACCACGCTGCACGGCACCTACACGATCGGCCCGGGCACCGAGGGACTCGTTACCGGCGTGATGATCTTCACGCTGCTGCGCGCCTTCGCCAACGGCGGCGCGTCGCTGACCGGCATCGAGGCCGTCAGCGACGCCGTGGGCGCGTTCCGCCCGCCGGAGGGCAGGAACGCCCGCAAGGTACTCGTCGCCGAGGGCATCATCCTCGGCGTGCTCGTGGCGGGCATCGGCTGGCTCGCGCACATCACCCACGCCACCCCGCGAACCGCCGGTTACCCGACACTGCTCGCCCAGGAAGCCCAGATCGTCTTCGGCCCGACGGTCCTCGGTCACACGCTGTTCCTGCTCGTCCAGCTCGCGACCATGCTGATCCTCTACACAGGCGGCAACACGAGCTTCAACGGCTTCCCGTTCCTGACCAGCTACGTGGCGGGCGACTCGTTCCTGCCCCGCTGGCTGCTCAAGCGCGGGCACCGGCTGGTGTTCTCCAACGCGATCATCCTGCTCGCGGTCACCTCGGTCGCGCTGCTCGTCATCAAGGACGCGGACGTCAACAGCCTGGTGCCGCTGTACGCGATCGGCGTGTTCACCGCGTTCACGATGGCCGGCTTCGGCATGGCCAAGTACCATCACACGCGCCGCGAACTGGGCTGGCGGCACAAGTTCTGGATCAACTTCGCGGCGGGCACGCTGTCGGCGATCGTCGTCGCGATCTTCGCGATCGTGAAGTTCACCGAGGGCGCCTGGGTCGTGCTCGTGCTGTTCGCGATCTTCGTTCCCGCCCTGATCAGGCTGAATGCCGAGTACCGGGCAGAGACCGAGGTGCTCGAGACGGTCAGCGGCGAGCAGCCGCCGCCACCACCGCACTACACCCGCCGGGTCGTCTACGTCTTCGTCGACGACTTCGACCTGGCCACGCTCGCCGCGCTCCGCTATGCCAGGTCGCTGCGGCCCACCCAGGTCCGCGCGGTGCACTTCGTGATCGACAGCCTGCGCGCGGAGAAGCTGCGGGAGAAGTGGACAAGGGCGGACAGGGGCGTGGCGCTCGACTTCATCGACTGCCCCGACAGGCGGCTCACCAAGGCCGCCATCGACCTGGCCGAGCGCGAGGTCGCCGACCCGGGCACGCACGTCACGGTGATCCTGCCGCGGCGCAGCTACTCGCCGCTGCTCGGCCGCCTGCTGCATGACCGCACCGGTGACAAGATCGCCGCCGCCGTCAGCCGCATACCGCGGTCGGCCGCCACGATCGTGCCCTACGACGTGCCGGGCCGGGTGGCGGTGCTCCAGGCGCGCCAGGCTGCCGCCAAGGCCGCGGCGGCCGCGGCGAGAGCGGGCAAGCCCGCCGAGCCTGAGGAACTCAGGACGGACAGGGGCGGACGGGAGGGCATGGCGGCGACCGCTCAGGAACTCGCCCGCGAGTCCGACGTCGCCGCGGCGCACAGCCTGCCGAGGAAGCGCGTCGCGCCCACGAAGGGTGTCGTCGCCATCGGCACCGTCTCCGGCGGCAAGGTCACGGTGGAGGGCAAGGTCCGGGTCATGGAGATCCGCCCGGTCGAGCGGAACTCGGTGCTCGCCGTCGAGATCAACGACTCGACGGGCAACCTCACCGCGATGTTCTACGGCCGGTCGCACATCCCGGGCGTGATCTGCGGCGCCCGGCTCAGGCTCACCGGCTCCGCGGGCATCCGCGGCGGCCAGCCCGTGATGATCAATCCCGCCTATGAGCTGCTCACGCCGGGCGAGGACAGCTAGCGCCAGCCGACCGGGATCATGGCTTGCGCGCTACCGCACAGAACTGGTCCACTTCAACCGGCAGCGTGCCGATCTCGCCCAGGTTCGGCCGCCACCTCGTGGTGGACACCAGCCCGGGCTCGAGCATGTCCAGGCCGTCGAAGAAGCCGCCGATCTGTTCGAGGCTGCGCAAGGTTACGCGGGGCCGGCCGAACCGGTTGTACTGCGCGACGGCGTCATCCGACCCCTTGCCGTTAATCACGTTGGTGCTGTGTGAGAGCGCCAGGTAGCTTCCCGGCGGCACTGCCTCCACCAGGCTGTTCACGATCAGCCGGGCCTGGTCGTAGTCCTCGACGTGGTGCATGATGGCGATGAGCGTGATCGCTACCGGCTGGCTCAGGTCCAGGGTGCGACGGGCGGCGTCGACGATCGCGGCGGGGTCGTGCAGGTCGGCGTGGATGTAGTCGGTGGTGCCCCGCGGGTTGCTGTTGAGCAGGGCGCGGGCGTGCGCGAGAACCAGCGGGTCATTGTCGACGTAGACGACCCTTGATTCCGGGGCCGCCGCCTGGGCGGCCTCATGGGTGTTCATGGCGGTCGGCAGGCCCGTCCCGATGTCGAGGAACTGCCGGATCCCCTCCTCGACGGCAAGGTAACGGACCGCGTTCTTCAGGAACTCCCTCGCCGCCCGTGCCAGGAGTACGATGTCGGGGTAGAGCGCCGCGACCCTGTCGCCGGTCTCCTTGTCGACCGGATACCAGTCCTTGCCTCCGAGCCAGTAATTCCACACACGCGCCGAATGCGGTGCCGTGGTGTCTATCGCGGCGGGGGCAGGCGATTTGTAGGTCATTCTAAGTTTCCCTCAGCAGCACCTGCAGCATTTCCCTGCTCTGGTCCGGCTCGGCGGCCTCGACGGCGAGCTGGTCCCAGATGGTGCGGTATCCCAGGACCTGGCGGTCATCGAGGTAGATGGCGGAGTCGAGCTGCTCCAGGAACACCACGTCAGGGACATCCCAGGCGTCAAACCGGAGGATGCTGAACGGGCCGCCCGCCGCGGAGTGCGGGCCGCTGCGGAACGGGACGATCTGCAAGGTGACGTGAGGCAGTTCCGTGACCGCCAGGAGGTGCTCGATCTGGGCGCGCATTTCCGCTTCCCCGTCCGGTGCGCGGCGCAGCGCCGCCTCATCCAGCACCATCCATACCTTTGGGGGCTGCTGGTCGGTGAGCAGCCGCTGGCGCTCCATCCGCACCCTGACTCTCCGGTCGATCTCATCTTCGGGAGCGTGCCGGTTTCCGATACGGATGACGGAGCGAGCGTAGTCCGTGGTCTGCAGGAGCCCGGGGACGAACTGCAACTGATAGCCGCGTATCTCGGCGGCGCCTCTTTCCAGGCCGATGTACCGCTCGAACCAGTCCGGTAGCACGTCGGCGTACTGGTGCCACCATCCCGGGGCTGCGGACTGCAAGGCGAGTTCGACGAGCCTTTCCCGCACGTCCTCATCGGTGACCCCGTAAAACTTCAGCAGGTCGTCCACGTCCCTCTGCTTGACGGCGACGCGGCCGAGTTCCATGCGGCTGATCTTGGAATGGGTCGCCCGGATCTTGAATGCGGCCTGTGCCGTGGAGAGACCGGCGGCCTCACGGTACTGTCGCAAAGAGGCGCCAAGGACCATGCGCAGCACTGTCGGTCCGGTACGCGATACAGAGAACGCCGCTGGCACGCGGGCAGCGGGTGGCGGGGGATAGTCGCCTTCAATCTGCTGCACACCGGAGATCACTGGTGCTCCCTGGTCGGATGGCGGAGTTCCTGCGGACCAGAAAACACTGATTCTAAGTCATACTGCCGGACGTTTAAAGAACCAGATCCTCCAATTCGCCGCCGCGGATCGCGCGGACAAGCGCGGCGACCGCCTCGCGGGGGAAGATGAGCGCGGGGCCGTCCGGGTACCGGGAGTTCCGGACGGCGACCTTCCCGTCGGGCAACCGGGCCATCTCGACGCATTCCCCATTGGGGTTGCTGCGGCCGCTCTTGATCCACGTGGCATCGACGGCCGCGGCTGGCATGTGGCAGGCGTGATCCGATGACATCCTTGATTTCCCTCTTCCGGGTCCAGGTGTCGTGCACGTGCATATGTCGTGTTCCATTAAAACAACGTGCAGATGACTTTGCACGATTTCACAGCCCGAGACATTTGCTACCGGAACGAGGCCCTGCCGCCTACTCCCCCTGCTCGCCCCTGGCAAGCAGCTCGTACGCCGGGTTGATCATGAACGACCCCGTCTCGCGCACGGACACCTTGCCTGCCAGCCGTACCCGCACGCCTGGCTCGAAGCCGGGGATGCTCGTCCTGCCGTAGAACTTGGCGGTCAGCACCCCGGTGTGATCGGTCACCGCGGCCTCGAACACGCAGCTGTTCTCGACGGGGTGGATCGATATGGCGCTGACCTTGCCCTCCACGGTCACCTTCCTGGCGGTGCTCAGCTCGCCGATCGCGGAAACGCCAGGCGCGCGCTCAGCGGGCGGTCCGCCGGATCCGTTGAGCGTCACGGTGCCGGCCGCCGCCGCCTGCTGTCCGTCCTTAGCCCGAACGGTTGCGGCCGGCTCCGATTCCCCCGCCTGCGCCGCGAGGCTCGCGGCGTGCCTGGCGTGCAGCAGGTGCACCCTGCCCTCCACGTCGAACGGGATGATCGTGGCGGCCGCGTCGGGTACCTGGCTGATCACCTCGGCCATCTTGTCCGCGGTGCGGTCGTGCAGCAGGCGGCCGAGCAGCGGCGAGTAGCCCCGCCGCGGCAGCACCACAGTGACCTGGGTGCTCTTGGCCGCCGCCTCGCGGCTGACCAGCTCGAGCGAGGCGCGGGTGAGCCGCCGGTCCGGGGTGTCGATCATCTCGAGCGGTATGTCCTGCCCGAACCTGATCCACTTCTCGTGCAGCTGCTGCGCCCGGTCGCCGTCGATGACGAAGTGCACCGCGCGCAGGGTGGTGGGGCGCAGGCCGCGCGCGTACCTGATCGCGGCGAAGGTGGCGAGGTCCACGTCGTCCACGAAGATCAGCACCACCCGGCGGCTGTAGTTCGGCTGCCTGGGCGGGATGCCCGCGGCGCGCCTGCCGCCGATGTTCTCCAGCACCTCGGACTCCATCCGGTACTCCCTGTTCAGCCGGATGAGCAGGAAGACGAGAACCGGGAAGACGATGACGATCAGCCACGCGCCCTCGGTGAACTTCACGATCGCGAAGATCGCGACGACGATGGCGGTGTAGACGGCGGCGGTCACGTTGATGATCCTCCTGCGCCGCCAGCCGCGTTCCTTGACCCGCTTGTGGTACTTGGCCATGCCGAAGCCGGCCATCGTGAACCCGGTGAACACGCCGATCGCGTAGAACGGGATCAGCCCGTTGACGTTGGCGCCGACCGCGATCAGCAGGGCCAGCGAGACGACAGTGAGCACGATGATGCCGTTGGAAAGCGCGAGCCGGTGCCCGCGCTTTGTCAGCCAGCGGGGCAGGAACGAGTCGCCGGCGACGAAGCTGGCGAGATAGGGAAAGCCGCTGAAACTGGTGTTGCCGCCGGTGAACAGGATCAACGCGGTCGCCGCCTGCACCACGAAGTACATGAAGTGCGCTCCGCTGCCGAAGACGACGTTGGCCTCCTGGGCGAGCACCGTGGGATAGCCGGCCAGGTAGGGGATGGCGTGGGTGATGTGCGCCAGCCAGGAGATCCCTGCGATCAGGAACGCGACAATGGACCCCTGGGTGACCAGGATCTGCCTGGCGTTGCGGCCCTCCGGCGGACGCAGCGCGCCCACCGCGTTGGAGACGGCCTCGATGCCGGTCAGCGACGAGCCGCCGTTGGCGAAGGCGCGCGCCAGCATATAGATCATCCCGAAGCTGAGCAGCCCCTGAGTGCTGTGCCCGATGGGGAAGGCCGGGCCTGGGTAGGCACCGACGTGCGGGAGGCCGCCGCCGAAGAGTTCCCTGAATAGCCCGGCGATGATCATCAGCGCGACCGAGCCGGAGAACAGGTACGTGGGCAGCGCGAAGGACCGGCCCGCCTCGCGGATGCCCCGCAGGTTTCCGTAGCACATGATCAGCACCGCGATCACGGAGGTAACCGTGAGGATGTTTGATCCGATCACCGGGATGTTGCCAAGCTGCGGGAAGGCGGACACGATCGCCGCGCTGCCGGCCGCCACCTGGACCGCGACGGTGACTACGTAGTCGATGAGCAGCGCCACGGCGGCGACCTGGGCAACCCGGGGACCGAAGTTCTCCCGCGCCACCACGTAGGAGCCGCCGGCCCTGGTGTAGACGGAGACGACCTCGCGGTAGGACAGCACGACGAGCGCGATGCCCGCCAGGACGAGCAAGGTCATCGGCAGGATGAGGGTGAACGCGGCAAGCCCGACGATGGGCACGAGCTCGATCAGGATCTCCTCGGTGCCGTAGGCGGCCGAGGAGATGCCATCGCAGGAGAGCACGCCAAGCGCGAGCGGACGCGACAGCCGCTGCTCACTCATCTGCTCGTTGACGAGCGGCGGGCCGAGCAGCTTCCGCTTGAGCTTGAATCCGAACGTCTCTGGCAGTCCGCCGCCCGGCAAGACATCGGTCGAGAGCTCGTCAGGCAGGCCGTTCGCGAGCCCGGTTCCGTGGGGGGCCGGCAGGTGATTTCTCATAGCGCGCTTCACGCTAGGCGTTACCGCAGCAGATGACCGCAAGTGCCGCGTTAAGCCTTCTGAGCTGGGCGTTAGGAAATCGTCAAGATTGACCATGTTCGGCCGCGCAAGGGCTGAAATGGCTTCCAAGATGACTAGAAGCAGGCAGGCGATGACACCGGCGGGGTGGCGCGGGACGCGCGCTCCGCTGTGGCGTCGTGACCCGCTGCGCCGTCCCCCCTGGCGCGGCGGGTTGCCTGCCCCCTACGTGCTGCCTGCCGGGTTCGCGGCCCTGCTCGCCGTCGGCACCGTGGCCGCCGCTCTCGGCGGCCGGCTCGGCGCCACCGGGGTGCTCATCGCCTGCGCCATCGTGGTCGGCGTGCTCGCCGCGGTCGCCCAGCCGGCGGCCGCGGTACCGCTCGGCATCATCGGCTGGCTGACCGTCACCGGCTTCTCCCGGCCGCCCTATGCGGACCTGCACCTGACCGGGCTGGTCGCCGAACGGGCGGCGATCACCCTCACCGTCACGGCGCTCGCCTGCGCGATGGCGGGCGCGACGTTCCGCTGGAGCGCCGGAAGAGCGACACTAGAAGCTGTGGAAAAGCGCGAGCAGAGCGGCATCTCCCGGCGCAGGCAGGTGGCGGGGGCCGTGCTCGCCGTGGCCGGGCTGCCGCTGCTCACCATGCTGCTCACCGCGCTCGGGTCCCACCTCAACTTCACCGACGAACTGCTGATCTACCTGGTCGCCGTGGTCGCGGTCACCGTTGTCGGCGGCTTCTGGCCCGCGGTGTTCGCCGCCGTCGCCGCCTGCCTGCTGCTCAACTGGTACTTCACCGCGCCGTTGCACACGCTGACCATCGCCGAGCCGAGGAACCTGCTCGCCCTGGTGCTGTTCGTCACCGTGGCGGTGGCGGTGAGCAGCGTGGTCCACCTGGCGGCGCGGCGCGAGGCGGACGCGGCCCGCAGTTCGAAGGAAACTCAGTCGCTGCTCGGCCTGGCCCAGACGGTGCTCGGCGGCGCGGACACCCCAGGCGACGTGCTCGACCACCTGACTGTCAGCCACGGCGGGCGCGCCGAACTGCTCGAGCGGGTGGGCGCCCGCTGGATCAAGGTCGCCGCCAGCGGCGCCGAGGACGCGGAAGGAACCGTGCTGCGCTTCGAAGTGCGACCCGACCTGGCTCTCGAGGTGACCGGCCAGGCGGCAAGCGCGACGGCCTCGCTGCTCGCCGGCTACACCGCCCAGGCCGTCGCGGCACTCGACCGGGCACGGCTGCGTACCCAGGCGGCGCAGGCCGAAGCGCTCGCCGAGGGTGACCGGATGCGGACCGCGCTGCTCCGCGCGGTCAGCCACGACCTGCGCACGCCCCTCGCCTCGATCAAGGCCAGCGTGTCGAGCCTGCGGCAGACCGATGTGCACTGGTCGCCGGACGATGAGGCGGAACTGCTCGCCAACATCGAGCAGAACGCCGACCGGCTCGACGCGCTCGTTGGCAACCTGCTCGACATGGGCCGCATCCAGGCCGGCTCGCTCGAGCCGTTCCTGCGCGCCACCGCAGTCGACGAGGTGGCACCCGTCGCGCTGCGCGGCCTCGACGACGCCGACCACATGATGATCGCCGTCCCCGACGACCTCCCCCTCGTCCGGGCGGATCCCGGGCTGCTCGAGCGGGTGTTCGCCAACCTGTTCTCCAACGCGCTGCGGCACTCGCCGCCAGGCAGGCACCCGCTGCTGCGCGCCAGGGAAGACGGCACCCGGGTCGTCATCGACGTGGTGGACCACGGCACCGGGGTGCCGGCCGAGTCCAAGGAGCGAATCTTCGAGCCGTTCGCCCGCCTCGACGCGCGATCTTCCGGGGTGGGGCTCGGCCTGGCCGTCGCCAAGGGATTCGCCGAGGCGATGGGCGGCACGATCGTGGCGGTCGACACCCCGGGCGGCGGGCTGACCATGCGGATCACTCTGCCCGCAGCGGCGAGTGGCGTCCGCGCCACCCTCGGAGCTGACTTATGACCCGGGTCCTCGTGATCGACGACGAGCCGTCGATCCTCCGGGCGCTGCGGATCAACCTGACCGCCCGCAACTACGAGGTAAGCACCGCGACCGACGGCACGTCCGGCCTCGCCGCCGTCTCCCGCGAGCGCCCGGATGCCGTCATCCTCGACCTGGGCCTGCCCGACATGGACGGCACCGAGGTCATCCACGGTGTCCGCGGCTGGACCGCCACGCCGATCATCGTCTTGTCGGTATGGGGCGCCGAGCACCAGAAGGTCGCCGCGCTCGACGCCGGTGCCGACGACTATGTGACGAAGCCGTTCGGCATGGACGAGCTGCTCGCCCGGCTCCGCGCCGCGGTCCGCCGTGCCTCCCCCGAGCCCGACGAGCCCGTCGTGGAAACACCCGGCTTCACCGTGGACCTCGCCGCCAAGCGGGTCACCAGGGACGGCGCCGACGTCAGGCTCACCCCCACCGAGTGGCAGCTACTTGAGATCCTCGTCCGCAACCGCGGCAGGCTCGTCACCCAGAAACAGCTGCTTCAGGACGTCTGGGGCCCCGCGTACGGCTCAGAATCCAACTACCTGCGCGTTTACATCGCCCAGCTCCGCCGTAAGCTCGAGGAAGAGCCGTCACGTCCCAGCTACCTGCTCACCGAGCCGGGCATGGGCTACCGCTTCCAGGCCTGACGCCGCCTGACGTTTCCCTGCCAGATAACGGAAAAATCCAGGCCGCGGGCGGCCGACGGGTGACTTCGGCGGGTTGACTGGGTACGTCCCCTCCGTGCGATTCCTCAGTGGCGAGGCGAGGCGGGCGGTCAGGTCGGCACGGCCGGCCACGCTCGCCGAGCGCATCGAACGTGCGCCGGCCCTCGACGGCCCAGTCAACGCCCTTTCCGGCGCCGTGGTGCGCGCCCTGCCTCCAGGGCGGCAGGCCGACGCGCTGCACGGCGTGCCGTTCGGTCAGCCCGCTCATCCCGCGCTCGTCAGGATTCCTGTCGGCTGCTGGACCTCCGCCGTGCTGCTCGACCTGTGCGGCGGCCGGAGCGCCGAGCGTGCCGCCGCGACGCTGGTCGGAGCGGGGCTCGCCGCGGCCGTTCCCGCCGTCGCCACCGGTCTTGCCGACTGGTCCGCGCTCCACCGCCACCAGCAGCGCGTCGGCCTGGTGCACGCCACCGCCCAGGCCAGCGCCACGATGCTGTTCGCCAGCTCGCTGCTGGCCCGCGTGGCCGGTCACCGCGGCAAGGCCAAGCTGCTGTCGGCCGCCGGCCTGATGGCCGCAACGGCGGGTGCGTACCTCGGCGGGCACCTAGCGCTACGGCTTGGGGCGGGGGCAAGCCACGCCGAGCCCATCGGTCACCTGGCAGAACTCGGCTGGAACGACCTGTGCCCGCTCGACGAACTGCCTGAGAGGCGGCCGGTCCGCCGCCAGCTCGGCTACCTGAGCCTGCTCACCGTGCGCGGCGGCGCAGAAGTCCGCGTGCTATCCGACCACTGCGCGCACCTCGGCGGCCCGCTGCACCAGGGGCGGCTGACCAGCGTGGACGGCGCCACCTGTGTGGTCTGCCCCTGGCACGGCTCGACCTTCCGGCTGAGCGACGGCGCGGTCATGCACGGCCCGGCCACCGCGAGGCAGCCGGCGTTCGACACCCGGGTCACCGACTCCGGCACCGTCCAGGTCCGTGCCACCGTCGGCCCCAAGGCCGCAAAGAGCCACACGGGGCAGTCCCGCCGCCTGACTAGGGCGCCCCGCGGCTTCGGCGCCGACGGCCGGAGCTTACCGGCGCGTCGCTCACCAGGACACCGCTTACCAGGCAGTGCTAGGCGGCGCTTACAAGGGCAGGCGGGTGATGCTGCCGCCGCCGTCGGGCCCCGGCAGCGCCTCTGGCGTGTGCCCGGGCAGCGCCTGCGGCGTGTCATCGCGTGGCAGCTGGCGCGCGCCGTTGGCATCGGACGCCGCGCCGAACAGCGCGCCAAGGCCCTCGAGGGCCTTGCCGAGCTCGCTCGGCACGATCCACAGTTTGTTCGCGCCGCCCTGGGCGATCTCCGGAAGCATCTCCAGGTACTTGTAGGCGAGCAGCCGCTGGTCCGGATTGCCCTCATGGATCGCCTGGAACACGGTCGCGATGGCCTGCGCCTCGCCCCTCGCCCTGGTCGCCTGCGCGGTCGCCTCCGCGTCCGCGCGCACGACCGCAGCCTCGGCCTCGCCGCGCGCCCGCAGCACCGCCGCCTGCCGCGCGCCTTCCGCAGTCAGGATCGCGGACTGCTTGGCGCCCTCGGCGGACAGGATCGCGGCGCGCTTGTCCCGGTCCGCGCGCATCTGCTTCTCCATGGAGTCCTGGATCGACGCGGGCGGCTCGATGGCCTTGAGCTCAACCCGGCTCACCCGCAGACCCCACCGGCCCGTCGCCTCGTCGAGCTCCTTGCGGAGCTCGCCGTTGATCTTGTCCCGCGAGGTGAGCGTCATGTCCAGGTCCATGCCGCCGACCACGTTCCGCAGCGTGGTGACGGTGAGCTGCTCCACCGCCGCCACGTAGTTGGCGATTTCATAGGTCGCCGCCTTCGGGTCGGTCACCTGGAAGTAGATCACCGTATCGATGCCGACCACCAGGTTGTCCTTGGTGATGACGGGCTGCGGCGGGAAGCTGACCACCTGCTCGCGCAGGTCGATGAGCGGGCGCAGCCGGTCGATGAACGGCACCACGATGTTCAGCCCCGCGTGCAGGGTCCGGTGGTACCTGCCGAAGCGTTCCACGATCCCGGCCCGCGCCTGCGGCACGATACGAATCCCGCGCATCACGGCGAACACGGCAATGCCGACGATCAAGACGATAAGGACTATCGCGATTATGGCGCCCATCACCACATCTCCGCCCAAGTGAGCCGATACCTGCTCACGGTAACGCGGCGGAGCGTGAAGTACCAAGGGCGTTAAGTAAACCTCCAGGTCAGAGCGAAGCTTGTTGAGCGCCCGATGGCAAAAGGCGCCATCGTATCGGGCGCTCAGCAAGCACTATCTCCCGGGGGGACGACCCCCCGTACCCCCCGATGTCCGGGCAAGCCCGGACAAGACTAGCTAGCGGGCCCAGGCGCGCCAGCGCTTCTCGTGCCGCTCGATCTCCAGGGGGACGCCGAAGCAGCGGGACAGGTTCCGCGCGGTGAACACCTCGTCGATCGGGCCCGCGACGAGGACCGCACCCCGGCGCAGCAGCATCGAGTGCGTGAACCCGTCGGGCACCTCCTCGACGTGATGGGTGACGAGCACCATCATCGGCGCCTTCGGGTCGTGGGCCAGCGTCGCCAGGCGGCGAAGCAGGTCCTCACGGCCGCCGAGGTCGAGTCCGGCGGCGGGCTCGTCGAGCAGCAGGATCTCCGGGTCGGGCATCATCGCGCGGGCGATCTGCACCCGCTTGCGCTCGCCCTCGGACAGGGTGGCGAACCGCCGCCTGATCAGGTGGGCGCAGCCAAGCGCGTCAAGCAGCTCCACCGCCCTGGTGACGTCGGAGGAGTCGTACTCCTCCTTCCACCGGCCGAGGATCGCGTAGGACGCGGTGAGCACGAGGTCTATCACCTTTTCGCTGGCCGGCACCCGCTCGGCGAGCGACGCGCTTGTCAGGCCGATCCGCGGCCGCAGCTCGAAGACGTCGACGTCGCCGAGCCGCTCGCCGAGCACCTCGACGGTTCCCTCGGTGGGGTAGAGCAGCGTGGAGGCCACCTGCAGCAGGGTGGTCTTGCCCGCGCCGTTCGGCCCGATGACGATCCAGCGCTCGTGCTCATGCGCGGTCCAGTCGACGTTCCGCAGCAACAGCGATGATTCCCTGCGCACCGACACGCCGCGCAGCTTGAGCACTTCGTCAGACACTGCCCCTCCTCACGCCGGGCCGGCGGGGGCCCGGCCCGAACGGCCGCCGAGACCGAACCTATGCCACAACGAGCCGATCGGCTAACAGGTACCAACGATGAACAGCTAGTGCTTGGTCACACTCCCGCTGAGCCAGACGGTATTTTGGGCACGAGATGAATCAGTCACGGACCACGCTCCTGATCACCCTTACCGGCAGGGACCGGCCCGGCGTTACGTCGCGCCTGTTCAGCACCCTGGCACGCTTCCCGCTGAGCGTAGCGGACATCGAGCAGGTGACGATCAGGGGCAGGCTGGTGCTCGGCGTCCTGGTCGGCTGCGAGGCGCCGCCCGACCTGACCGCCATTTACGGCGCGGTCACCGAGCTGGCAGGCGATCTCGGCCTCGAGGCGGAGATCACCACCGGGTCCGCGGAACGCCCGTCGCGCGCGGGCTCCAGCCGGGTCGGTGGCAGGCTGCACGTCACCGTGCTCGGCAGCCCGCTGCTGCCCGAGGGCGTCGCCGCCGTCGCCGGGCGGATCGCGGCGAACGGCGCCAACATCGACAGGATCACGCGGCTGGCGAGCGATCCGGTTACCTGCGTCGAACTTGACGTGTCAGGGGCGGAGCCGGTCTCGCTGCGGAACGAGCTCGCCGCGGTGGCGGTCGAGAGCGGCGTCGACGTCGCGGTGCAGCGGGCGGGCCTGCACCGCCGGGCGATGCGCCTCATCGTGATGGACGTCGACTCCACGCTGATCAGGGACGAGGTCATCGACCTGCTCGCGGAGCGCGCGGGCTGCGCCGATGAGGTGGCCAAGGTGACCGAGTCGGCGATGCGCGGCGAGCTTGACTTCGCCGCCTCGCTGCGGGAGCGCGTCGCGCTGCTCGCCGGGCTCGACGCGGGCATACTCGACGAGGTGCGCTCCGCCCTGCGGCTTACCCCCGGCGCGCGGACGCTGGTGCGGACGCTGAAACGCCTTGGCTACAAGTGCGGCATCGTCAGCGGCGGGTTCACCGCGGTGATCAAGCCGCTGGCCGACGAGCTCGGCATCGACTTCGTGGCGGCGAACACCCTTGAGGTGGCCGACGGCAGGCTGACCGGGCGGGTGATCGAGCCGATCGTGGACCGGGAGGGCAAGACCGCGGCGCTGCGCAGGTTCGCGCAGGCGGCAGACGTGCCGCTGGCGCAGACGGTCGCCGTCGGCGACGGCGCGAACGATCTCGGCATGATCGGCGCGGCCGGCCTCGGCGTCGCCTTCAACGCCAAGCCGGTGGTCCGCGACGCGGCGGACACGGCCGTTAACGTGCCTTACCTGGACACGGTGCTCTACCTGCTCGGCATACCGCGGGACGCGGTGGAGGCGGCCGACCAGGCCGACGAGTAGGCATCGGGTCCCGGCCGGCGACAAAGCACTGGCAAAGCCGATGGCCGGCTGCCCCGGGAACGGGGCAGCCGGCCATCGGCGTTAAGCGGTGTTTACTCGGCGGGCCGTCCTGCGGACGGGTCTGCCGAGGTCGGCAGGTGTCCGTTGGCGGCCCCGTTGGACGCGGCCTCCGGCTGCCGGGGAGACGAGACCGGGAGCCCCGCCGTGGCGCCGTCGTCGCTGCCAGCGGCCGGCGGGGCCACCTCGGGCGCCGGGGTGGCCGAGGTGGCCGCCTCTGTCGCCGCGCTGGTCTCCACGCTCGAGGGCGTCTCCTCGCCCATTCCGGAGGAACGCCGCTTGGAGTAGACGACCGCCGCGACGATGATGACCACCGCGCCGACAGCGACGCCGACGCGCAGGCCGGTGTTCGAGCTGTACTTCACCACGGAGGTCGCGATCAGCAGCGAGACCAGGTTCATCACCTTGATCAGCGGGTTGATCGCGGGCCCGGCGGTGTCCTTGAACGGGTCGCCCACGGTGTCGCCGATGACGGTCGCCGCGTGCGCGTCGGAGCCCTTGCCGCCGTGGTGGCCGTCCTCGACCAGCTTCTTGGCGTTGTCCCAGGCGCCGCCGGAGTTGGCGAGGAAGACCGCCATCAGCACGCCCGCCGCGATCGCCCCGGTCAGGTAGGAGCCGAGCGGCGCGTAGCCGAAGGCGAACCCGACCGCGATCGGCGTGAGCACCGCGAGCAGGCCCGGGGTGACCAGCTCACGCAGCGAGTCCGCGGTGACGATGTCCACCACGCGCGAGTAGTCGGGCTTCTCCTCGTAGGTCATGATCCCGGGGTGGGTGCGGAACTGCATGCGCACCTCGAGCACGACCCGCTGCGCCGCCCGGCCCACCGCCATGATCAGCAGACTGGAGAACAGGAACACGACCGACGCGCCGATGATCAGCCCGACGAGGACGTTCGGCTGGGCCACGTTCAGGCTGAAGGTGCTGCGCGCCGCGGCGGGCAGCGCCGATTCCACCGAGTCGCGGAACGAGCCGAACAGCGCCGTGGCGGCAAGCACCGCTGTCGCGATGGCGATGCCCTTGGTGATGGCCTTGGTGGTGTTGCCGATCGCGTCCAGGTTGGTCAGCGCCTGCGCGGCGTCGCCCTCCACCTCGCCGGACATCTCCGCGATGCCCTGGGCGTTGTCGGTCACCGGGCCGAAGGAGTCCATCGACACGATCACGCCGACCGTGGTCAGCAGGCCGCCGCCGGCCATGGCCACCGCGAACAGCGCGATGGTGGCGTTGCCGGTGGCCAGCAGGTAGGACCCGAACACGGCCGCGCCGATCAGCAGCGCGGAGTAGACGGCCGACTCCATCCCTGACGAGATGCCGGACAGGATCACCGTGGCCGCGCCGGTCTCCGAGGCTTGCCCGATGTCCCTGACCGGCCGCCGGGTGGTCTCGGTGAAGTACCCGGTCAGCAGCTGAATCGCGGACGCAAGCACGATCCCGATCAGCACCGCGCCGAACGCGATCCACCGCGGGTTGCCGTGGTAGCCCGCGATCGCGGGGTCGGTGATGCCAGCAAGCGCGCTGAACTTCGCCGGCAGGAACGTGAAGCAGAGGATCGCGACCCCGATGACCGAGATCACCGCCGAGATGAAGAAGCCACGGTTGATCGCGGTCATTCCGCTGCGGTCACGAGCCAGGGGCCGGACCGCGAAGATGCCGATGACCGCGGTGATCACGCCGATCATCGGGACGATCAGCGGGAAGATGAGCCCCTTGTCACCGAATGCGGTCTTGCCAAGGATGAGCGAGGCGACCAGCATCACCGCGTAGGACTCGAACAGGTCGGCCGCCATGCCGGCGCAGTCGCCCACGTTGTCGCCCACGTTGTCGGCGATCGTGGCCGCGTTGCGCGGGTCGTCCTCGGGGATGCCGACCTCGACCTTGCCGACCAGGTCCGCGCCCACGTCGGCGGCCTTGGTGTAGATGCCGCCGCCGACTCGCATGAACATCGCGAGGAGCGCCGCCCCGAAGCCGAAGCCCTCGAGCACGTCCGGCGCGTTGGACCGGTAGAACAGCACCACCACGGCCGCGCCAAGCAGGCCAAGGCCGACCGTGCACATGCCCGCGACGCCGCCGCAGCGGAACGCGATCCGCATCGCCTGGCGCTCGCCGCCTTCCCGCGCCGCGGCCGCGACCCGGACATTGCCCCGGACGCACAGCGACATGCCGATGGTCCCGGTGAGGGCGGAGGCCAGCGCGCCGATCAGAAAGAAGATGCTGCGGCCCCAGCGGACCCCGTCGCTGGGGGCCGGGAGCAGCAACAGCACGAAGAAGATGAGGACGACGAACGGGCTCAGCGTCCTAAACTGCCTGCGCAGATAGGCGGCGGCGCCTTCCTGTACGGCCTTGGCTATTTCCTGCATCTTCGCGGTCCCCTGGCTAGCGGCCAGGACCTCGCGCACCAGCCAGCCCGCGACGGCGAGGGCTGACAGTGCGATGACCGCGACGATTACAACCCAGGTGAGGTTGCCGCCGCTGACGCTGACCGGATCCACCGGTCCGCCCGCCAGGATGGCGGGACTGCTCTTCGACATTCGGTCTCCTTCGACGTCTGACATGCGCCGTGAGTCAGTCGTTTGGCCTATAAGCTTTTTCCATTGATCCGCCGACCCTGAAAGCAAGGCGTGGGCGGGAGTCTACGCTGCCTAGTGCAGTTCTTCGAAGTGTCGCAAGTTTCTTGTGGGCTTAGAGTTAAGCATCGATGCTAAGTACGAACAATCTGCTTCGATAGTCTCATTTGTCAAGTTTCAGGCGCGCCGTATTGTGGTTTGCCCTAGTTTCGGCAGTTCACACGTTACGTGTGTGGACTAAGTGTCTAAAAGTAACTCATGAGACAAGATGTGACTAGTGAGACAGATGTGAAAACTGTGAACATCGTGGTCGGGCCTCGCGGGGCGTGACCCCGGCCCACTGCCGTGCGGTGGCGGCGCAGCGGCCGCAGAAAAGCGATCGTCCGGCCCGCCGGCCCCGAGGGGTGCGGCGAACCGGACGCGAAACGACTTACCAGCTTTCCCTGGCGGGCCGCTAGCCGGCCCGGCGCTTCCAGCTCATGGTGACGCTGGTCCCTGGATCCGCCGCCGCGATCCGGACATCATCGGCGAGTCCGGCGATCACGGCGAGGCCCACGCCATCGGGGAGCCGCATCGGCACCTCATCGTCGATGACGGCGAGGTTGGTGCCGAAGCCCGCGAACCCTGCCGGCAGCCCGGCTTCGGCGGCGCCGTGACCGTCCGCCGCGGTGGTGCCCGCCGCGCCGGCGAGCTCGGCACCGGGAACGGCATCCGTCACCACCACCTCGAACTGCTCGCCGTCATCGGTGAGCGACACCCGGATGGGCTGCCCCGGGCAATGCCGCAGATGGGCCTCGACGGCACGAGAACAGGCCTCGCCAACGGCGAGGCGGACCTCATCGAGAAGCGATTCGGCCACGCCGCTCCGCCGCGCGACCGCGGTCGCGACGAGCCGAGCGGTCCGCACGTGGACGGGCAGCGGCGTAAAGGTGACTTCGACGGTGGCCATTGTGCGACGGGAGGCTTACTTCTCGGCCTTCCGGGCGGCGATGGCCTGGTCCACAGACTCGTGGATGCCAAAGACCTTGGTAAGTCCCGTAATGCGGAAGATCTTCAGGATGCGCTCCTGGGTGCAGACCAGGTCAAGCGACCCGTCGTGCGCGCGCACCCGCTTGAGCCCGCCGACCAGGACCCCGAGGCCCGTGGAGTCGAGGAACTCGACCTTCTCCATGTTGACTACCAGCTGGTAGTTCTTCTTGTTGACGAGCTCAATGAGCAGCTCGCGCAGGCGCGGCGCGGTGTAGACGTCGATCTCACCTTCGACGTCCACGATCTCGATGCCGTCCTTGTTGCTGTGCGCCAGCTTCAGATCCACTAATCCTCCAGCGCCCCGAGGGCGTCTCTAGCGTCGTGGGGGCGACCCCTGCACGGCATTCAACCACGCTCAGGTGTCATGTCTATACGATTTCATGCTGTCAGGCATCCGCCTAGCGGATGACACACTTAGAACCTATGCCCATCGCCGCCCCGACGACAGCCGAAACCCGCCAGGACGCCCATGCGCTCGCGGTCCTGCGGGCCGCGCAGCGTGCCGGGGAACTTGTGCATCTGGAGGTGATACCCGGGCAGCAGGGCCGTCCCACCTCCTGGCCGGAGTCAGTTCGTCCCGAGGTCGCCGCCGCCCTCGCCGGCCGCGGGATCGCGGCCCCCTGGACGCACCAGGCCCAGGCGGCGGCGCTGGCCAGGGCGGGGAGCCACGTGATCCTCGCCACACGGGCAGCGTCGGGCAAATCGGCCGGCTACCTGGCGGCCGCCCTGTCGGAGGTGCTGGACGGCGGGACGGTGCTGTACATCTCGCCGACCAAGGCGCTGGCCGCCGACCAGCTCAAGTCCGTCTGCGACCTCGGCCTGCGCGGTGTCCGTGCCACCTGCTACGACGGCGACTCGACGGTGGCCGAACGCGCCTGGGCGCAGTCACACGCCAACTACCTGCTGACCAACCCCGACATGCTGCACAGCGCGATGCTGCCGGGCCACGCCCGCTGGCGCGGCTTCTTCCGCCGCCTGCGCGTGGTGATCATCGACGAGTGCCACGGCTACCGCGGTGTGTTCGGCTCGCACGTCGCCCAGGTCCTGCGCAGGCTCCGCCGCATCGCCGCGCACCATGCGGCGCCCGGCGCGGCGCGCGAGCCTGTCTTCATCCTCGCGTCCGCCACGATCGCCGATCCGGCCGCCTGCGCGCGGTCACTCACCGGCCTCGACACGGTCACCGTCACCGACGACGGCTCGCCGCGCCCGCCTGTCACGTTCGCCCTGTGGGAGCCGCCGCTGCTGCACACCTACGCCGAGGTCCGGGCGCGCCGGCCGGCCACGACGGAGGCGGCCGACCTGCTCGCCGCCATGGTCAAGGCGGAGGTCCCCGCACTCGCCTTCATCCGGTCGCGGCGCGGAGCGGAGACCGTCGCGCTTGCCGCGAGGGACGCGCTCGACGACGAGCTGTCGGGCAGCGTCGCCGCCTACCGCTCCGGCTACCTGCCCGATGACCGCCGAGGCCTGGAGTCCGGGCTGCGCGACGGGCGGATCACCGGCATGGCGAGCACCACCGCGCTCGAGCTCGGCATCAACATCACCGGCCTTGACGCTGTGCTTATCGCCGGCTGGCCTGGCACCTGGGCCTCGCTGTGGCAGCAGGCGGGCCGCGCGGGACGCGCCGGCCGGCACGCCACGGCGGTGTTCATCGCCCGTGACGACCCGCTGGACAGCTACCTGGTGCACCATCCGGGCACCCTGCTGCACCATCCGGTCGAGCCGGCCATCCTCGACCCGGCCAACCCCTACGTGCTCGGCCCGCACCTCGCCGCCGCGGCCGCCGAACTGCCGCTCGGCGAGCCCGACCTCGACCTGTTCGGTCCAGCGTCCGCGAAGGCCGTCGCTGGCCTCACCGCCGCGGGTGAGCTCCGCAGGCGGCCTGCCGGCTGGTACTACGCCAGGCACCGCCGCCCGTCGAGGGACATCTCCATCCGCGGCGATCTCGGCCGGCCCATCCGCGTGGTGGAGGAAGCCACGGGCCGCCTTGTCGGCACCATGGACGAGCCGTCCGCGCACCGGTACGTGCACGACGGCGCCGTGTACCTCCATCAGGGCGAGTCCTACCTGGTGACATGCCTGGACCTGGCGGAAAGGGTGGCGCTCGTCGAGCCGGGCGACCCCGGCTACACCACGCAGGCGCGCGACGTGACGGACATCGAGGTCACCGGGGAACGCCGTCGTGAGCGGTGGGGCGACGCCGACCTGATGCTCACCGATGTGCGGGTGACACGGCAGGTGACCGGGTACACGCGAATCCGTTCGGGAAAAAAGAAAAAGAGGGAGCCGGCGGTGGCGCTCGACCTGCCGCAGCGCACGCTGTCCACGGTCGCCGTCGCATGGACCATCCCGAACGAGTCCGTGGTCCCACTCCCCGGCAACGATCTCGGCGGGGCGGCGCACGCCGCGGAGCACGCGTCGATCGGCCTGCTGCCGCTGTTCGCCACCTGTGACCGGTGGGACGTAGGCGGCCTGTCCACCGAACTGCACCCGGCGACCGGGCAGCTCACCGTGTTCGTCTACGACGGCCACGCCGGCGGGGCGGGCTTCGCCGAGCGCGGCTTCGCGGTGGCCGGCGACTGGCTGACGGCCACCAGGGATGCCATCCGCAGCTGTCCCTGCGAAACCGGCTGTCCCTCCTGCATCCAGTCCCCCAAGTGCGGCAACGGCAACTCCCCGCTGTCCAAGGAGGGCGCCGTTTCGCTGCTGAACACCCTGCTCCGCACCGAAGACGAGTAACTGGCCGCGAACTAGGCCGCGCGAGATCTGTTCATAGCTAAGCCAAATATGTTGTAATTCCCTTACGTGGGCAGAATGTTGCGGTCTGCGGCTGTCTCAAGCCGTGATGGCAGCTAGACTCCCTCATGAAGCGGAACTGGCCTACCCCCCCAGGGCCAGACCGCGTGATCCCCCTCGCTCTCCCCCCCGGCGAGGGGGATCACTATTTTCCCCTGTTCGGCGGGCTGCGCCCGCCTTCCCGGGTTTCGTCTACTGTGGGGGGCGACCCCCCACACCCCCCGATGCGGCCTGCGGCCGCAAAGCGAGGGTGTTTCAAGTTTCAAAGACCTCCGGCCTGGCGCGGCCCCTTGACCGCAAAACGGGTGTTTAACCGGGGTTGGGATGGGCTTCACAGTGACCTGTGGAATGTGAACGGGGCTACCGATCAAGATCACGAATTGATCACGCATATGGCTTTCACCCGGTCGGCTTTCGTCGTAGAACTGGTGTCACGGACCGGATGAACGTCCGGGCATGACAGCCAGGTACCCACGCGCGACCAGCCGCGGGAGGCATGTCAGGCCAGGCAACTTGTTGGACTGGCCGACAATTGATGAGGTGCACGCATTGCTAGCCAGACTGTCGTGCAAGAGGGCGAACGGCGCCTCGGGCGAGGCGCCGTTCGTGCGTGCTGGATGTCCGTTTCCCCGGCTGGGCCGGGATGTCCGCGCTCGGCCGGATGACGGGGCGCTAGCCTTGAACCACCTGTGACAGCAGTCTGCTGTCCGCAGCGGAGGATTCGGGGAGGATGCGATGGTCCGCAGCGTGAGGCCAGACGGTGCCGACGCGCAGCAGTCGCTCGGGGAACTCGTCGCGCAGGCAATGAAGGACGTGTCGTCGCTCGTCCACTATGAGATCAGCCTCGCGAAGAGCGAGCTGCGGATGGACGCTCGGCGGATCGGCATCGCGGCCGCGCTCGCCGTCGTGGGCCTGTTCGGCGCCTGCCTGATCATCGTGCTGCTCTGCTTCGGCTACGCGTACGGTCTTGTCGCGGCCGGCATCTGGCAATGGGCCGCGTTCCTCATCGTGGCCGGCACGGTCCTTGTGTTCATCGGCCTCGCCGGGCTGATCGCCTACGGGCGGGTCCGCAAGGTGACCGGCATGAAGATGACCAGGCAGACCGTGATGGACGACCTGAGCATGCTGCGCAGGGACGGGACGAGCCCGAACGGTTCAGGCCCGGCGATCGTCAACCCGAGGGCCAGCGTGGAGACGGGCGCCAAGGCCGAGATTCCGCCCGCCCGGCCGTAGCGGCGACATGCCAGCAGAGCCTGTCATTCAAATCGACGGCCCGTGGACGCACCGCTCGGTGACCGCCAACGGCTCCAGGTTCCACGTGGCCAGCATGGGCGAGGGCCCGCTGGTGCTGCTGCTGCACGGGTTCCCCGAGTTCTGGTGGACGTGGCGGCACCAGCTCGTCACCCTGGCCGAGGCGGGCTACCGCGCGGTCGCGGTCGACCTGCGCGGCTACGGCGGCAGTGACAAGCCGCCGCGCGGCTATGACCTGATCACCGCCGCCGCGGACGCCGCGGGGCTGATCAGGACGCTTGGCGAGGCCAACGCGGCAGTCGTCGGCCACGACTGGGGCGGCCTCACCGGGTGGACGCTCGCCACCTACTTCCCGAAGGCGGTGCGCAGGCTCGCCGTCGTCTCCATGGCTCACCCGCTGCGGATGCGTGCGCGGGTCCTCGCCAGCCCGTTCACCATCTCGCGGGCGCTCGCCGAGCGCGATGAGCCGGGCAGGCGCGGCGGTTACCCGCTCGCCTTCCAGGTGCCGATCATCCCGGAACGCCTCCTCGTGCACGATGACGGCGCGCTCGTCGGCCGGATCCTGTCGTCCTGGTCGGCGCCCGGGTGGCCCGACGAGGAGACCGCCCAGGTCTACCAGCGGGCCATGCGCATCCCGCCGGTCGCGCACACCTCGCTTGAGTACCAGCGCTGGTTCGTGCGCTCCACCTTCCGGCCTGACGGGCTGCGCTTCGCCCGCCAGATGCGCTCGCCCGTCGCGGCCCCGGTGCTGCACCTGCACGGCGCCATGGACCCGTGCATTCCCGCGCAGGCCGCCCGTGGCGCGGGCCGGTATGTCGAGGGGCCGTACCGGTGGAAGGTGATCGACGGAGCCGGCCACTACCCGCACGAGGAACGGCCGGAGTCCTTCGACGCGGAACTGCTCGGCTGGCTCGCCGACCCCGAGCCGGACCGGTGACAGCCCAGGGCGAGCACGACGATCCTGGCGAGCACGACGATCCTGGCGAGCACGACGATCCTGGCGGGCTGGACGTTCCCCGCGTGCGGGACAGGGACACCGCCGGGCGGGCGAGGAACGCGCGCCCCCGTGATGAGCTCGGCCGGCCGCTTCCCCGCACGGCGAGCGCCGACGTGCCTCGCATCCCCGACGATCTGGTCGTCTCACCAGCAGAGGCGGCAGAACTCGGCGGCCGACTGCTCGCCGAGGGGCAGCCCTTCCACGCGCACGAGGTCTTCGAGGCCGCGTGGAAGTCAGTGCCAGGCGGCGAGCGCGAACTGTGGCGAGGCCTGGCACAGATCGCGGTGGGCCTCACGCACGCCAGGCGCGGCAATGCGCGCGGCGCGGTTACCCTGCTGCGCAGGGGCGCCGGGGTGGCCGCCTTGTTCGCCGGCTCGACGTCCGAGGTCGATGCCGTGCTGGTGGCCGCGCAGGCTACGAACATCGCGCTGAGAATCGAGCGGGACGGGCTCGGCAGCGTGCCAGCGGCCGACCTGCGACTGCGGCTGCGCTAGTCGCAGCCCTGCGTCGACTTCTGGTGGGTCTGGCTGGCGCCCACGCTCGCGTCCGCGGCGACCTCGGCGGCGGTCAGCGCGAAGCCGGTGTTATCAGTGCCGACCGCGGCGGCGAACACCACGCCGTACACGGTGCCGCTGGGACTGAGCAGCGGCCCGCCCGAGTTACCCGGCTCCACGTTGGCCCTGATCTCGTAGATCTGCCTGTCGACCTGCCCGGTCTGGTAGATGTCGGGGCCGACCGCGTTCTGCGTGCCGCCGATCCGCGCTGCTCCTGCGGTGAAGGGCTGATTGCGCGGATAGCCGGCCACGACGGCGCTGTCGCCCGCCTGCGCGTGGGTATCGAACTTGAGCGGTGTCAGGTCCAGCCCGGGAACATAGAGCACGGCCACGTCGACCTGCGGGTCGTAGAGGACCACATACGCGCGCAGTGCCGTGCCGTCCCGTGTCGTCACCGTCGGGCCGCCGGTCACCCCGGCGACCACGTGCGCGTTGGTCAGCACGTGCTGCGGCGCGTAGACGAAGCCTGAGCCCTCAATGCTGCGGTCGCAGCTCGGCGCGGTCCCGTCCACCTTCACAACACGTGTGCGCGCGGCCCGGTACCCGGGACTGTTCAGCACCGCCTGGTCAGGCGCGCTGACCGCGAACAGGTGCGCCGCGCCGATGCCGCTGAACACCTGCGGGAACGGTCCGCTCGCCAGCAGCTGCCTGAACTGAGTGAACATCGTCTTCGCCTGGGACGGCATGACCCGGTCCATCGTGCCGAGCACGAGGGAGCCATCGACCTGCCTGACCACGACGGGGAACGACGACGCGGTGAGGACCGAGCCGATCGCCCAGGCGATAAGCAGCATGGACAGCACGCTGATGGCCGAGCCGCCGATGGAGTCGGCGATTGTCGATGATGGGCTGGTCATCGCCTGGCGCACGTAGGCGCCAACGGATGAGGCGACGAACTGCCCGATGATCGCCCCGCTGACAAGCAGGATGACCGCGACGACATCTTGCTGCGTCTGGCCGCCGACGATGGCGCGCGAGATGGAAGGGCCGAACTCGGCGCCGAGCACCGCGCCGCCGACGAAGCCCACGAAGCTGAGCGTGCCGACGATGAACCCCTGCCGGTAGCCGGAGACCGCGAACGCGACAGCGGCGACGGCTAGGGCAAGGTCAAGCAGATCACCGCGCACGGTGTCAACGGTATCCGCTGCCCCTGCATGACTGTGGACTATCCGCGGCCTGCCCGCCAGGTCGCCACCAGACCGTAATAGCACCGCGATGCCGCCTAAGCCGCACCCTTCGGCAGTTCGCGGACCGTCGCGGCATCCCAGGGGCGTTCCCAGCCGCCGAGGGCGAGCAGCCGGTCGGTGATGAGCCCGGTGAAGCCCCAGATCATCATCGAGCCGATGCGGAACGCCGGGCCGCTGTGCCCGTCGGGATACCTGATGCTGAGCCGGTTCGCGGGGTCCGCGAGATCGGCGACGCCGATCCGCTCGACCGCCGCGACCTCGCCGATGTCCACCGGCCGGACCGCGCTCGGCTTGCGCCACCAGGCGATCACCGGCAGCACGCGGAACTGGCTGCGGCTGATGAACAGCTCGGGCATGGTCCCAAGCACGTCGACGCCTGCCGGGTCGAGGCCCGTCTCCTCGGCCGCCTCGCGCAGCGCCGCGCCGACCGGCCCGCCGTCGCTATCCTCGATCTTCCCGCCGGGAAAGGCGGGCTGCCCGGCATGGCGCCGCAGCCCCTCGTTGCGCTGAATGTAAAGCAGGTCGGGGCCGTCGGGGCCGTCGCCGAACAGGACGAGCACGGCCGAGCGCCGTCCGCCGGAGGCCGGCGGCCTGATGATCCGCGGCACGTCCATCACCGCCGCCGCGGCGGCCAGGCGGCGAAGCCATTCCGGCGCAGCGTCCACGGAAGCCGTCATGAAAACGGGCCGGCCTTGACCAGCTTGGCGGCGGTCGCCGCGTCCGTGGGCCCGAGGCCGAACGACGGGCACCAGTCGGCGATGGGGCACGCGCCGCACGCCGGCTTGCGCGCGTGGCAGATCCGCCGGCCGTGCCAGATCAGCCGGTGCGAGAGCAGCACCCAGTCCTTCTTCGGTATGAGCTCACCCACCTCGGCCTCGACCTTGACCGGGTCATCGCTCGTCGTCCAGCCGAACCTGCGCGACAGCCGGCCGAAGTGGGTGTCCACCGTGATGCCGGGGATCCCGTAGGCGTTGCCCAGCACCACGTTGGCGGTCTTACGGCCCACGCCCGGCAGCGTGACCATGTCCTCGAGCCTGCGGGGCACCTCGCCGCCGAAGCGCTCGACGAGCGCCGCCGACAGCCCCATCACGGACTTGGTCTTGGCGTTGAAGAAGCCGGTGGGCCGCAGGATCTCCGCGACGTCCTCGGGGTTGGCCGTCGCCAGGTCCTCGGGCGTCGGATACTTGGCGAAGAGCACGGGCGTAGTCAGGTTGACTCGCTTGTCCGTGGTCTGCGCCGACAGCACCGTGGCCACCAGGAGCTGGAACGGGTTCTGGAAGTCCAGCTCGCAGTGCGCGTCCGGGTATGTCTCCGCGAGTACCCGGTTGATCTTCCGCGCCCGCCGCACGAGGCTGGTGTGCGTCTCGGGGGTCTTGACCGCCATGGGACATAGCGTATGACCGCCCGCCGGCCGCCGTTGCCATCGTGGTGAGCCCACAGGCGGCGCCGCCCAGCGAGGTGGGCTGAGCCCGTTGCCTGGGCAGCGCCGCCGGCGTAGCACTGGGAGTTATGCGTACCAGGGCAGCGATCATCAGGGAACCGGGCAAGCCGTGGGAGGTCACCGAGCTTGAGCTCGATGAGCCGAGGGCAGGCGAGGTCCGTATCAAGTTCATGGCCTCGGGCCTGTGCCACTCGGACGAGCATCTGCGGACCGGCGACTCGACCGGGCGACTGCCGATGGTCGGCGGGCACGAGGGCGCCGGAGTGATCGAGGCGGTGGGTCCGGACGTGACCCGGGTCAAGGCCGGCGACCACGTGGTGTGCTCGTTCATCCCCGCCTGCGGGATCTGCCGCTACTGCTCGACGGGCCGGCAGAACCTGTGCGACTGGGGTGCGCAGATGATGACGGGGATGCTCGCGGACGGAACGTTCAGGTTCCACGACGACGACGGCGCCGACCTTGGCGGCTTCTGCATGCTCGGCACGTTCTCCGAGCGCGCGGTGGTCTCGCAGAACTCCTGCGTCCCCATCGAGAAGGGCATCCCGTTCGAGGTGGCGGCCCTGACCGGCTGCGGCGTGCCGACCGGCTGGGGCACCGCGGTCTACGCGGCGGGCGTCAGGGCCGGGCAGACGGTGGTGATCTTCGGTGCGGGCGGTGTGGGCACCAACGCCGTCCAGGGCGCGCGCTACGCGGGCGCCGCCAACGTCATCGTGATCGACCCGGTGGCGTTCAAGCGGGACAACGCGCTGAACTTCGGCGCGACGCACGTCTTCGCCAGCGCGGACGACGCGCAGCAGGCAGTCGTCGAGCTGACGAGGGGACAGCTCGCCGACCACGCGCTGATCACCGTCGGCGTGCTCAGCGCGGAGGTCGTCGATCAGGCGGCCGCCATCGTCGGCAAGGGTGCCCAGGTCACGATCACGTCGGTGGGCAAGTCCGCGGAAAAGCAGATACAGCTTGCCGCCAACGGCAGCGTGGTGGGCTGGCAGCGGCGCATCCAGGGGCACGTGTTCGGCATGTGCAACCCGCTCAACGACATACCGCGCCTGCTCCGCCTGTACCGCGGCGGCCAGCTCAAGCTGACTGAGCTGATCACCAGCCGCTACACGCTCGACGAGATCAACCAGGGTTACCAGGACCTGGACGACGGCAAGCTCATCCGCGGCGTCATCGTGCACAACTCGTAGGCCCGCGCGCCTCGGGGACCCGCACGCCCGCCTCGCAGACCCGCACGCCTGCCTCGCAGACCCGCAGCCTGCCTCGTAGGCTGAGGCGTGACCGATGCATGGACCGCGGGGCTTTCGCAGGAGGTGGCGGCGAGGCTGAGGACCGGATTCGACGCGGACGCTGAGGCATACCAGCGCACCAGGCCGGTCTGTCCGCCGGAGATGTTCGACGACCTGATGCGCCTCGCCGGCCTGGCACCGGGCAGCCGGGTGCTCGAGATCGGCTGCGGCACCGGGCAGGCGACGGTACCGCTCGCCGAGCGGGGACTCGCCGTCACCGCAGTCGAACTCGGCGCCTCGCTGGCCGCCCTGGCCCGGGTGCGGACCGCCCGCTTTCCCGCCGTCGCAGTGACCACGAGCACGTTCGAAGACTGGCAGACGGAGGACGACAGGCCGTGGGACGCCGTGGTCGCGGTCAACTCGCTGCACTGGGTCGAGCAGCGGGTCCGCTACGCCAGGCCGGCGGCGCTGCTGCGGCCAGGCGGCGCGCTCGCGGTGGCCGGCTGTTCCTGGGCCCGTCCGTCGAAGGCCGAGCCGTTCTGGACCGATGTGCAGGAGGACTACCTAGCCGTCGGCTTCCGCGGGTCGCCGCCACCGCCGCCGGAGCGGATACCGCCGTTGCACCTGCCGCCGGAAGCGCTCGATTACTTCACGGAGAATTGGAGCAGGCGCTACCCGTTCCAGCTGACCTACTCAGCCGCCGATTACCTCGCGCAGCTGTCCACCCAGTCAGGCACCAAGGAGCTGGGCCCGGCCAGGGCAGGAGAGTTCCTGGCCCGGGTGCGCCGCAGGCTCGACAGACTCGGCTGGCCAGACCTCACCGCCACGTTCGCCGGCTATCTCGCGATCGGCATCCGGCGCTAGCCGGCCGCTCGCGGGGTCACCGCGCGGTCAGCCGTGGGAAGTCGCCGCTGAAGTTCGCCGCACCCTGGACCTGGCGCCAAGGCGGTCAGCCGACGAAAATCCGCCGCAGGAGTTCGCGCACCGCGTGCCTGCCCGTGGCGAGCGCCGCCTCCCTGTCATCCGACCGCGCGATGGCCATCGCGATCTCATCCAGGGCGCCGAGGAGCATCTGCGCGAACGGGGCGACCAACTCGGATGACAGACCGAGTTCGGCGACGGGCCTGCCGCACTGTTCGTGCACGGGCTCGCGACAAACGGTGCGCTGTGGCGCAACGTCATCGAGCAACTCGCGCCCATCAGCCGCTGCGTCGCGATCGACCTGCCGGCCCACGGTGGCTCCCAGGCGCGGAAGGACGCCTCGGTCTCCGGCATGGCGGACGCGGTCGCCGAGCTGTGCGACGGCCTCGGCCTCGGTCAGGTGGACCTGATCGGCAACGACACCGGGGGCGCCGTCGGGCAGATCTTCGCGGCCAGGCACCCGGAGCGGCTCCGCTCGCTGACCCTCACCAACTGCGACACCGAGGGCAACTTCCCGCCGCCCGGCTTCGCACCGATCGTCGAGACCGCACGGCGAGGCGAGCTGGCGCCGGTGCTCGTTGCCATCGCGGGCGACCCGGCCCAGTGGCCGGCCGGCCCGCTGGCCGTCGGCTACCAGGACCCCGCCGGGGTACCCGAGGACGTGTGGCGCGCCTACTACACGCCGGCCGGCGGCACGCTGGAGCGCGCACTCGACTTCGAGCGGATCCTCGCCGCGCTCGACCCCGCGGACCTGTCGGCGGCCCAGTCCGGGCTCGCCGCGCTCACCGTTCCCACCCTGATCGTCTGGGGAACCGCGGACGAGGCGTTCGGCGTCAAGTGGGCGCAGGAGCTGCAGGCGCTCATCCCCGGCGCGCGAGACGTGATCGAGGTCGACGGCGGGAAGCTCTTCTTCCCAGAAGAGCGTCCGGCCGACCTCGTTCCGCACCTGCGGCGGTTCTGGAACCGCTAACGACTCCCTCACCTCCGGTGGGCTGGTTGGATGGGGCCATGAGCCTCCCGCTTACCCACTACCCGGCCCTGTCCCGGCCCGACCTGCTCGCGCCGCCGGTCACGGCGGCGCTGCAGGCCTTGCCGTGGGCCGACCAGGTGCGCGTGGCAGAGATCGACCCCGCGCTCGCGGACACTGCGCAGTTCTGCGAGGCGTACGGCCTCTCGCTCGAGGAGAGCGCGAACTGCGTGGTCATCGCGGCCAAGCGCGGCGCGGACGTGACCTACGCGGCGTGCATGATCACCGCGGCCACCCGGGCCGATGTCAACGGCCTCGTGCGGCGCCATCTCGGGGCGCGCAAGGCGTCCTTCGGCCCGGTGGACGCGATCACCGACATGACCGGCATGGAGTACGGCGGCATCACCCCGGTCGGCCTGCCGGACGGCTGGCCCATCCTCGTCGACGGCCTGGTCGCGAAGGCACCGAGCGTGGTGATCGGGTCGGGAATCCGCGGCTCCAAGCTGTGGCTGCCCGGCGGCCTGCTCGCCGAACTGCCGGACGCGGAGGTCCTGCCAGGACTCGGCATCTAGGCCGGCTCTTCTCACCGGCGGGCGGTCTCTGCCCGCCGCCGGCGAGCCGTCTCAGCCCGTAGCGAGCTTGACGGCGATGCCGAGCATTGTCGCCGCGATGAGCAGGTCGAGCACCTGCCAGGAGCGCGGCGTCGCGAGCAGCCCGGCGGCGAACCGCGCGCCGAAGCCAAGGCCTACGAACCACATCGTGCTCGCCAGGCACGCGCCGACGGCGAACCACCACCGCCCAGGGCTGCCGTGGGCGTTGGCGATCGAGCCGAGCAGCACCACGGTGTCGAGGTAGACATGCGGGTTGAGCCAGGTGAGCGCCATGATCCGGCGCACCACCACGGCGCCCTCCCCGGGATCGCCGCCCGCCGCGGCAAGCGCGGCCGGACGCCGCGCCCGCCACGCCGATGTCACCGCGTACCAGCAGAGGAAGGCCACGCCGAACCAGCGCACCGCCTGCAGTGCCCACCCGGCGTGCTGCACGATCACGCCGATGCCGCTGACCCCGGCGATGATGAGCGCGAAGTCAGACACCGTGCACACAGCAACGACGGGCCCGACATAGGCGCGGCGCAGTCCCTGGCGCAGCACGTAGGCGTTCTGCGCTCCGATGGCGACGATCAGGGAGAGGCCGGTGAGCAATCCGTCCAGGGAAGCGTTGGACACGAGCCCGACACTAGGCGGCCCACTATGTGAAGGCAAACGAAAGTTTCTTAGGATCGATTAGTTGTGCTTAACTAAGCTGGTGGACGTCAATCCTGGACAGCTCGACGCACTGGTGGCCATCGCCGACCACGGTTCCTTCGAGGCCGCTGCACGGCAGCTGCACATCACGCCGAGCGCGGTCAGCCAGCGCGTCAGGGCGCTCGAGGCGGCGGCGGGCCAGGTGCTGATCAGCAGGGGCACTCCATGCCGGCCAACGCCGCACGGCGAGTGGCTGGTGCGGCTTGGACGCCAGACCCGGTTCCTCTACGACGAGGCGGCGCAGGCGCTGGAGACGGCCGCCACGGTCGAGCTGCACGTGGCGGTCAACGCCGACTCGCTTGCCGCCTGGTTCCGCGATGTGCTCGCCGAGGCCGCGGCCTGGGAGGGAACCGCGATCCGGCTGCGCGTCGAAGACCAGGGCTACTCACAGGACCTGCTGCGCCGTGGCGACGTGCTTGCCGCGGTCACCAGCGATCCGGCCCCCGTCCAGGGCTGCACCGTCGACCGCCTGGGCGCGCTGCGTTACCTCCCGGCCGCCGCCCCAGCGGTCGCAGAACGCTGGCGGTGCGGCGGGTCCCCCGACTGGGCCGCCATGCCCGCGGTCATCTTCAACGCCAAGGACGACCTGCAGCACGAGCAGCTCAGGCGGTACGGCGTCGAGCAGGGACCGCCGGTCGTGCACCAGGTCCCGTCGAGCGCCGACTTCTACGCGGCCGTCTCACTCGGGCTTGGCTGGGGCATGCTTCCCGAGCCGCAAGCCGCCGCCGACCTTACCTCGGGCAAGCTCGTCCGGCTGTCGGCTGACGTGATCGACGTCCCGTTGTACTGGCAGCGCTGGCGTCTCGACTCCCCCCGGCTCGCAGCGCTGACCGGCGCGGTGCGCACCGCCGCCACGCGGTACCTGCGCCGCGACGGCGCCACGGACCGTTAGCCGGAACGGGTGCGGCCGGCTCCGTCGAGCTCGGCGATCCGTCCGAGCAGGAAGCGCCGTTCCGGCTCGGTCCCGGCGAGCGCGAGCGCGTCGCGGTAGGCGGCACGCGCCTCGTCGGCCCGCCCGAGACGGCGCAGCAGTTCCGCCCGGGTTGAGTGCCAGTACTGATAGCCGGGCAGGTCGAGGTCGTCGACGATCTCCAGGGCGGCGCCGGGCCCGTCGGCCTCCGCGATCGCGATCGCGCCGTTGAGCCGGACCACGGGCGACCTGGTCAGCTCCGCGAGCTCGGCGTACAGCGCCGCGATCTGCCGCCAGTCGATGGGGTCCGCCGCGTGCAGCGAGGCGATCGCCGCCTGGATCAGGTACGGGCCGCGGCTGCCAGCGATCGTAGTGATGATCTCGCGCGCCTCGGCGATCTGCCCCCAGTCCCACAGCGCGCGATCCTGGTCGGCGAGCAGCACGAGGTCCTGCCCCTCGGGGCCGGCGAACCGGGCGTCGCGGCGCGCGTCATGCAGCAGCATCAGCGCGAGCAGCCCGAGAGTCTCCGTCTGGCCAGGCAGCAGCGCGGCGAGCACCCGGCCGAGCCTGATCGCCTCCGCCGCCAGGTGCCCGGCCTGGCCGGGCGCGCTGTAGCCCTGATTGAAGATCAGGTAGATCACCGCGAGCACCACGGCGAGCCGCTCTTCCAGCCGCCCTGGCTCGGGGACGCGGAACGGGATGCCCGCGTCCCTGATCTTCGTCTTCGCTCTGGTAAGCCGCCGCTTCATCGTCTCGCCAGGCACCAGGAAGGCCCGCGCGATCTCGTCCGTCGCCAGCCCAGCGACCGCGCGCAGCGTCAGCGCGACCTGCGCGTCCACCGCGATCGCGGGATGACAGCAGGTGAAGATGAGCTCGAGCCGCTCATCGGGAATCTCCGTCTCGTTCACCTCAGCCTCCACCGTGGCCGGCGTCGTTGCCTCGAGCAGCCGCAGCTTCGCGGCGAGCACGCGGTCGCGGCGCAGCCGGTCGATGGCACGGTTCCGCGCCGTCGTCACCAGCCACGCGACCGGGCTGGCCGGCGTGCCCTCCGCCGACCAGCGTCGTGCCGCGACCGCGAAGGCCTCCGCCACCGACTCCTCGGCGAGCTCGAAATCGCCTAGGTACCCGACGAGCACCGCGAGGACCCGGCCCCACTCGTCACGGAAGACCTGCTCCAGGGATGTCAGCTGGCAGCCTTGCCCATGAGCGGGCGGATCTCGATGGTCCCGCCGAGCCGCAGCGCGGGAATCCGCGCGGCCATCTCGGTCGCCTGGTCGAGGTTGTCGCACTCGTACAGGTAGTAGCCGCCGAAGACCTCCTTGGTGTCCGCGAACGGCCCGTCGGTGACAATCGGCTTGCCGTCGGCGTGCCGCAGGGTCGTCGCCGTCGTCACCGGCTGCAGCGCGGCGCCGCCGAGGACTCCAGGCTCGTCGCGCAGCGCGTAGTACTCGCGGCTCAGTTCATCGCGCTCTTCCGGGCTGAGTGCCTCAACGGTTCCCGGCTTGGTGTAGATCAGCAAGGCGTACTGCATGGCAGTCTCCGATCTTTCGCTCCGGTCATTGTCCTGCCTTTGAGACGAAGGGTCCCGGCTCGGGGGGACACCACGCGCAGAAATCTCTCCCGGCAGGATCGAGAAACGCCGCCGACCTGGGATCGTCCGGATTCAAGTGCCGCCCGAGCACGACGATCGCGACGCGACGCGCCCCCGCCAGCTTCAGCGCGGCCGCCGTCGACTGGGCGCTGCCGCCGGACACCCAGGTGTCGTCAACGACCAGGAGGTCGCCACCGCTCACCGGAGTGTGCACCCTCAGCCAGCCGGGACTGACGCCCCGGTGGTGGATCTCACCCGACCGGAGGGACAGCCGCACCGGCGGCAGCCGGACGCAGTCCCGGACCAGCCCGGCGAGCGGATGCGCCCCGGGCCTGCCCTGCCCGCTAGGCACCACCGCGACCGCGGAAGGCCCCGCGGCCATCCCCGCCGCCCGCCACACGTCCCCGCCGTGCCCGTCCAAGAACCCGGCGAGCAGCTGGCGCAGCCGCTCCGCGGCAAGCGCCGCCTCCGCGGCACCGCAGCGCTCCGACTTATACCGGCGCAGATCCGCCGCGAGCGGCCCGCCGCGTACCGCATACCTAATCGGCGCGACGACATCGGCAAGCAATCCGCCGGCCTCGCTCAGCGCCGATTCACATTGGTAACACCGAGCAAACCCAACCCCAGCTGGCCCCCAGCAGGTGCGGCAAACCACACCCCGATGCTAGGCCCGCCCCCCGACAAACCCGCCCCAGCAACTGTCTGCGCAAGGTAGTGGATCGTTAGGAGGCACCGAGTCCTCCTAACGATGCTCAGCGTTCAGCACGGAATTGCCGACCGGGACCAGGCGTTGAGTGCCGGCCTTTCGCGATGGCAGGTTGAGCACCGGCTGGTATCAGGCGCGTGGCAGCGGGTGTATCCCGGCGTCGACGCGACATTCAGCGGCCCGCTGTCTCGCGATGCCCGGTTGTGATGCTGCCGCGAACAAGAGTCGAGGACACCGTCCTCGACCTAGTCGCAGCGGCGCGCACTTTCGACCACGCCTACACGTGGATTGCTCGTGCGGTCTCGAGGAAGCTGGTGACAGTGGCCGCCCTCCGCGCGTCCCTTGCCGGCCGACGTCGAATCCGGTGGCGGCGGTGGCTGGCCGACGCGCTGGAAGACGCCGAGGATGGCGTTTACTCATCGCTGGAGCGCCGCTACATCAAGGACGTGGAGCGGGCACACGGCCTGCCCAGGTCGGAGCACCAGGCACGTCGCCTGCTGGACGGCAAGGTCCAGTACAGGGACAACTGGTACCCCGACTATCGCGTCGTCGTCGAGATCGATGGCCCCGACTATCACCAGAACGAACGTGTTCAACTGGACAAGGATCGCGACAACAGGAACCTCGCCCTCGACAACGTGAAGACCCATCGGTTCGGCCCAGTCGCCGTCACGGAGCGCGCGTGCGAGACGGCCGCCATGGTCGCCGCCACGCTCCAGCGAAACGGCTGGGGTGGACTTCCGCACGCGTGCCGTAAGCCGGACTGCGCCGTTGGTTGACCCGGAGGTCAGGTGGGCGGGGCACAATTGTTCGGGTGCATACCGAACCCACATCTGGCACCGAGCCGGAGATCAGGACGCTGGCAAGCAGCGTCATCTACAGCGACAACTGGATGCGGCTGCGCAAGGACGAGATCGAACGGGCGGACGGGTCGCACGGGACCTACGCGGTGGTGGAGCGGGACAACTTCGCGGTGATCATCCCGGCCGAGAACGGCGGGTTCTTTCTGGTCGAGGAGTACCGCTACCCGCTCGGGCGCCGGTGCTGGTCGTTCCCACAGGGCAGCTTCCCCAAGGGCGAGGACGGCACGCCGGAAGAGCTTGCCCGTACCGAGCTCGCCCAGGAGACCGGCCTGCGCGCGGCGAACCTGGCGCGGCTCGGGACCCTGTCGGCGAGTCACGGCTCGTCAAGTCAGTATGGCGAGTACTGGCTGGCGACCGGGCTGATCCAGGGGCCGACCGACCTCGAACCGGAAGAGCTCGGCCTGCGCCACGAGTGGGTGCCGAGGGCCGGCTTCGAGGCGATGATCCGCGACGAGCGGATCGTGGACGACTCCTCGCTCGCCGGGTACGCGCTCCTGCTGCTCGCCGAGCGGCGCGGGGAGATCAGCTTGCCTTAGCCGGCAGCAGCGGTGCGAAAAGATCGCCCTGCTCCTCCACCCTGGCGAGCACGTCGGGCGCGGTGAAGAACAGGTCGGTCACCTGCCTGCAGGCCGCCACCTCATCCCAGGTGACCGGGGTGGACACCGTCGGGTGCTCCCTGGCGCGCAGCGAGTACGGCGCGATCGTCGTCTTGGAGCCGTTGTTCTGCGACCAGTCGATCAGCACCTTGCCGGTGCGCAGCGACTTCGTCATCCGCGAGACGACGAGCTTGGGCATGTCGCCTTCGAGCCGCTCCGCGTACTCCTTCGCCTTCGCGCTCGCCTGCTCGGCGTTCATGCCGCTGATCGGCGCGTAGAGCTGCAGGCCCTTGCCGCCTGAGGTTTTCGGCAGCGCCCGCAGCCCGTCCTCCTCGAGCACCGGGCGCAGTGCCTCCGCCACCCGGCAGCACTCCACGATCGTGGCGGGCGCACCCGGGTCGAGGTCAAAGACGAGAAGGTCCGGCTCGAGGCCGTGTTCCGGTGCGGCCTTGTGCTCGCCCTTGGGGTTACCGGGGAAGCGCCACATTGGCACGTGCAGCTCGATGGCGGCCAGGTTGGCCGCCCAGATGAGAGACGAAAGGTCGTCGAGCACTACATACTCGATCGGGTCGCCGGGGGCACGCGACCGGGAACTCGACGAGACGATCTCTTCCGTGCGCAGCCAACTGGGCCGTCCCGCGGGCGCGTGCTTGGCGAAGAAGGACTGGCCGTCGACGCCGTCGGGGTAGCGCTTGAGCGTCATGGGGCGGCCCGCCACGTGCGGCAGCAGCACCGCGGAGATCCGCTGGTAATAGTCCAGCACCTCGGCCTTGGTGAACCCGTCCGCGGGGTAAAGCACCTTGGGCAGGTTGCTCAGGGCCAGGTCGCGGCCGTCCACCTGAACGGAGATCTTGTCGGCTGCTGGCATGTCTGCCTCTCGGATGCTTGGCTACGTTTCCCTGACCACCTCGGCGGGATCCTTGTCGTCGCGCAGTCCCCGGTACGACGGCGCACGCATGCGGCCGGCCCGGGTCCAGCTGTCGAATGCCACCTCGGCCACCAGCCGGGGCTCTACCCAGACGGCACCCCTAGCATGCTCCGCGGGCACCGGCCCGTCGAACGGGCTGTCCGGACGGCGCAGCGGCTCGAGGCGCTGGCCGAGCATGCGGAGCGTGGCGTCGGAGAACCCGGTGCCGACGTGCCCGCAGTACACGAGGTCGCCGCCTTCGTGCAGCCCGATGAGCAGCGAACCGATCTGGCCCGTCCTGTTGCCCTTCCCCGGCTTCCAGCCGGCCACCACGACCTCCTGCATCAGCAGGTTCTTGATCTTGAGCCAGTTCCGTGACCGCGTGCCCGGCTCGTACGCGGAGTCGAGTCGCTTGGCCACCACGCCCTCCAGCCCGTTTGCGACCGAGGCGGCACGGACGGCCTCCAGATCCTCGCCGGGGAATGATGGGGGTGAGAGCCAGCCGCCACCGTTCGGGATGATGCTCTCGAGTATCTTCCTGCGCTCGGCATACGGGAGGCCCGTCAGCGGCCGCCCGTCTAGTTGCAGCACGTCGAACGTCAGGTAGGTGACCGGCGTCTGCTCCGCGAGCCGCAGCGCCTGGGTCGGCGAGGTGACGTGCATCCGGGGCTGCAGCGCCTCGAAATCGGCGCGGCCGCCGGTCAGCACGACGATCTCGCCGTCGAGCAGTACCTGCTTGTGCTTGACCGCATGGCCAAGCGCAGAGACCTCTGGGTAGGTGGCGGTGATTTCCTTGCCGGTCCTGGACACGAGCCGCAGCCGGCCCGCCTCGATGAGCGCTAGGGCGCGGACGCCGTCCCACTTCATCTCTACCGCCCAGGCCGCGAGGTCGCGGACGGGCGGGCTGCCTGGCGAGGCGAGCATCGGGGTCAGCTCGGCGGGCAGCGCCAGCCGCTCACGATGGATCATCCAGTTCTTGCCGCCGGTGGCGAACAGCACGTAGCCTCCGGTCACCCGCTCGCCGTGCAGGGTCACCTTGACCTCGCGGTCGGCCCACTTGAGCGTCTCGTAGGTGCCGCGATCCCAGATGGTGACCGCGCCGCCGCCGTACTCGCCGACCGGGATCTGGCCCTGGAAGGTGGCGTACTCCATCGGGTGATCCTCGGTGTGCACCGCGAGATGATTCACCGCGGGGTCATCGGGGACGCCCTTGGGCAGCGCCCAGGAGACCAGGACGCCGTCGCGTTCCAGGCGGAAGTCCCAGTGCAGCCGCCGCGCGTGATGCTCCTGGATGACGAAGACGCCGGACGCGGCAGAGCCCGCCACCGCGTGAGGTTCCTCCGCGGGGACGGGCTCTGGGGTGCGTGACGCGTCGCGCTTGCCTCGGTATTCCGCCAGCCGGTCCCGGTCCACGATTGGTCGGTACCCGTACTGAGGCTGGTCTACCAGCGACGGCGGGTCGCGTACGAGTGATTCCTGATGGATTCCATGCCTTCGGGCCGTTCGAAGATGGACTGCACCGCGACGCGGCCAGGACCGGTCAGCCGGACCATGATGTTGCGGTAGTCCCAGTTGTTCCGCCAGAAGGAGAAACCCATGTTCCTCGGGTACTCCAGGTGCAGGTGAACCCGGACTGATGTGTCCCGGTACACCAGCGAACTCGGCTGGATGGTCAGCGACTCGCCCTGCCCGAGGTCACGGATGAAGACGTTGCCCTTCGCGTGCAGCAGCAGCAGGCCCGGCCGGTCGGCGGCGGTGAAGATGTCGCCGTACTGACCCATGGGGTAGTGCCACTCCTGCTCGTCTGAGTCGCCCGTGATGTACCAGACGTCGTTGTCGCCCCAGTCGTAGCGGACGTTGCCCGTCGCGGTGAGGAACCGGTGCTCCTTGACCCAGATCTGCTGACCGTGCTGCAGCGGCAGCCCGATGACCTCGCCCGCGTGATTGTCCGACAGCGCGATGTGCCCAGGGCCGTGCGCCTCGAGCATGATCAGCGGCAGCCCCGCCATCATGCGCTTCCAGCCGCCGCGCAGCGACATGTTCTGCATCCGGGTGGCCGGGTCCGCCCACAGCAGCACATGATGCGAGAAATAGATCATCTCGTTCTGCGTGAGGTTGAACTCGGCGACCGGGACCGTCGTGCCCGCGATCTGGCAGTGCGACTGCCCGAACTGGAGCTTGGCCATGTCCCTGATCGGCGGCTGCTTCACCCAGCCCGAGTCGGTGACCATCTCCCTGATGTCGACAGGGGCGCCGCACAGCGGGCAGGTCATCGCACTTGGATCGCTCGGCTGCCTGCAGTATCGGCACACGTAGGTGTTCATCGCCGGCTACTCGCCAGAGCCGTGGTGATGGTACATCGACTGGATGCCGACACGTCCAGGGCCGACCATCTCGGCGAGGTACAGGCTGTGCCGTCCGAACATCCCGGTCTTCAGCGGCATCTGCACCGTGTTCATGGTGACCGAGGAGTCCTTGTAGAGGAAGCCGCCTGGCTCGACCATAATCTTCTCGCCGGGGCGGAGCGTCCGCTCGAGGACGTTGCCGTTGCCGTGCAGCAGCAGCAGTCCGGGGTACTGGGCCGTGACGAACCGGTCCATGAACATGCCGTTGCCGCCGTGCAGCATGTTGGCCAGGCCCTTGATCCGGATAAAGGAGTACTGGATGGAGTGCGAGGCAAGCAGGAATGCGTGCTCGCGGACGTCGATTTCCATGGTGGGGTGCAGCGGCAGGACCACGAGCTCGCCCGGCGCGTCCCTGGAGAACGCGATCCGGCCGGGGCCGTTGGCGACCGTCACGATGTGCGGCATGCCCCCGAGGGTGCGCCGCGGGCCATTCGTTTGCATGGACGAGAGCGGGACCGACTCGTCCTTCCACAACAGGATGTGGTGCTCGAAGTACACGCCGTCCTGGGGAGCAAGAGCGATCTCGGCGACAGGAACCAGTTCGCCTTCCACCTGGCACGTGCTCGCCGAGAAACGGAACTCGGTCATGTCGCGCAGCCGGGGCGCCTCGCGCCAGCCGGAGTCGCTTACTTTGTCTCGAACGTCAAGCGGCGCACCGCATGTCATACATGTGGTGGTTCCTGGCTGATTCTGTGCCTGACACCACCCGCACTGGATTGCTTCCACGGCACGAAAACATAGCAGTTCGGCGCCGGTAAGGCTTTACTTTGTCCTTAGCTGTATCGTTTCGTCTATGGCACTGTTCTCGCGGGAATTCATCGCGGTACCTGATGACAAGAAGGGCCAGATCGTCTTCAAGTGGCCCGATGTCACGATCCGTCGCTTCACGCATGCGATCGTCAACGCCGACGAAGTGGCGATGTTCGTCAATACCGGCCAGGTCGTGCAGACCATGGGGCCTGGGCGCCACCCGATCGACGCCGACGAGCTGCCGGGCCTCGGCGCGATCGTCGACTTCGCCACCGGCGGTAATGCCTACCGCGCCGAGTTGTACTTCGTCGGCACCCGCGAGTACACCGGCTATCGCTTCGGCGGGCGCGTCGACGATGTCCAGGACCCCCGCACTGGGCTTGTGGTGACGCTGCGCGTGTTCGGCGAGTACGCGCTGCGCGTCATCGACCCGGCGCGGCTGATCACCAACTTGACCGCCACGGTCGACGTGACCGACAACGACCGGATCGCCGGCTGGGTAAGCGAGCAGCTGCTCAAGGTGCTGCGCACCAATGTCACGACGCAGGTTGTCGCCAACGGCTGGCCGATCCTCGGCCTGTCGGTGCACTCACCCGAGATCGAGCAGGCCGCGATCACGTCGGCGAACGGGCAGCTCGAGGCGTACGGGATCGCGCTGACCCGGATGGGCAACTTTGACATCAACCTGGCAGAAGAGGACGCCAAGCAGCTCAAGCAGCTCGCCAAGGACACCTCGTACTCGCAGCTGGCCGGCGGCTTCCAGCAGTACGCGGCCGGCGAGATGGCGCTCGGCGCCGGCCAGGGCATGGCCCAGGGCGGCGGGGCGACCGACGGTGCGTTCCTCGCGGCCGGCTTCGCGCTGCCGGGAATGATGGCCGGGGCCATGCAGCAGCAACAGCAGCAGCGTCCGGCGCCGCAGGCGCCGCCTCCCGCACCGACTCCGGCTCCGGCGGCCGCCGGCGGTGCCGCGTGCGCCTCGTGCTCGACGCCGAACCCGGCGGGCGCCAAATTCTGCATGAGCTGCGGCACCGCGATGGCCCCCGCGGTCAAGCATTGCACGGAATGCGGAACGGAACTGCCCGGCGCGGCGCGGTTCTGCGCCAATTGCGGCCACGCGGCCAGCTGACATTCGGTTCACCCGGCGCGGGCCGCGGGCCGCCTATCGGCGGGCGGCGGCCCGCGCCGTTTCATTAGCCGCATTCGTCACGCTTTACCCCGTGATGATCAAAGTGGCGCGCCGCATCCCGCCGGAAGGGTTACCTTCTTGGGGTGGCTGGGATAACTATGTTCGACACCGCGCAGAACGACCAGTTTCCTGCCGGTGCCGCCGCCTATGCGGCATATGTCGATGGCGGCCTGGGCGATCAGCCCAATTACGCCTACATCGTGAGCACGTTCCCCAAGGCGCAGCACCTGTCGATCGCGCTGTTCGCAGCAAACAACGCCGATTGTCTCGACGTCGAGCCGGGGGCTGCAGTCCCGTCCGACATACCCGGCTGGCATGCGCGGCAGGTCGCCGGGGGCATCAAGCGGCCGGTGATCTACGCCAGCGCGTCCACCATGAACGACGAGATCCTGCCTGTTCTCAGCCAGGCAGGCATCGCCCGCGCGAAGACGCGGCTGTGGAGCGCGCACTACGGTCTCGGCGAGCACATCTGCGGCCCGCGCAGCTGCGGTCAGCTCAGCATCGACGCGGACGGCACGCAATGGACCTCAACCGCCATGGGCCTCAACCTTGATCAGTCGCTGCTGCTCGACACCTTCTTCACGACCACCGCCAAGGACCCGACCGTCACGGAGGCTGAATTGCAGTCAGGCCAGCTCAACACCGGTCATGGGGTTTTCACCGTGATCGCCGTGCCGCCGGGAACGGCTCATCAGGTCGCGTTCGCGATCGACAATCACGCCCAGAACGTGCCGGTCGCCCGGCTCCGCGTGGCCTTCTATGACACGCAGTGGCATGTCCACCCGGATGTGATACTCGACGGCTCGAAGGGACTCGCGGTCCTCGCCTTCCCCAACCCGGCCAAGACCGGTGTCGTCTCGGTGCGCCGCAATGACGCCGGCAAGGCCGCGGTCGGGTACGTCGTCTACTAAGAGGTGCCTGCTATGCCTTCACGGCCGCGGCCGCGCTCCCCGCGGTGTACCAGGTGTCACCCGCGAAGGTCACCGTGAAGGTGGTGTTCGCCTTGACGGTGAAGACGACAGAGAGCTGTCCCTTGGCGTTGACCGTCGCGCGCTTGATGACCTTCTTAGCGCCGCCCTTGACCTGCGCGTAGATGACAAGCGTCTTGTTGACGTGCGGGGCACCCAGACTCGCGGTCACCGTCACCTTCGTGCCCGGCTTCACCGACTTGGCCGACGCTGCCAGCTTCAGCGCCGGCTTGGCGGCGGTCACCGTCACGGCGTGGTTCGCCGTGGCGGGCAGGTAGGTGTTGCTCACGTAACTGGCGGCGTAGGTATAGCTGCCGGTGGCCGGTGGGATGTCGGTCACCGTGAAGCCGCCGCCGGCCGCCGTCTTCACGGTCAGCGTCGCCTGGGTCCGGCCGCCGACCTGGCGGTTGACCTTCACAGAAACCCCAGCCGGCGCGGCTGCGCCGTTCAGGGTGAGGTTGCCAGTGAGCGTCACCTTGGTCCCGGCCTTCACCGTGGCACTGGTCGCGGTCAGCGACATGCCGCTCGGCTTGGGGGTGCGCTGGGTCAGCACGACAATCGACTCGGCCGGGAGCGTGATCCCGCTGGCAATCGCAGCGGCCGTGGTCGCGGTCGTCGCGATCTTGGTGTTCGTCGAGTTCTGGTTGCCTGCGCTGTAGGTCTGCACCGTCAGATACGGGCTCAACGACGAGCCGGCCGTGGCCGTCTTGGCACTCCCTGTGTTGGTGTTGATGAGGGCCACGGCGACCTTGCCGCCGGGCAGCACCGACTGGAACCTGAGCACGTCGCCCTGCTGTGAAAGCTCCGAGAGCTGCGCACCGGGCTTGGCCAGTGCGGAGGCGAGGAGGTAACCGACGTACGGCGTGAGCGGCCGCGGGCTGGCGGTGGCCGGATTGCGCGGGTTGGTGAACATAGCCTCGTCTTGCTGGCAGTTGCTCGTCCCCGTGTAGTCCAGGTTGGTGTTCGTGTCCAGCGGCCACCAGTTGACGCTCTGGGCGCCCGCCGCCAGCCAGGACAGCACGTCGCCCGCCGCGAACAGCGCGCCCGCGGGAAGGCAGGGTACGCCCGTCTCCAGGAAGCTGACGCCTGTCTCGCCAATGATGACCTGCGCGCCCGGGTCGTAGGTGTTGAGCGTGCCCCGGATCTTGGCGTACTCGGATGGAATCTGCATCACCGACTGGATCACCTGCTGGTCCGACGGGTTCTTCTTCCCCGCGGGATCAGTGTTGCCGCCGAAGCTGAACGGGTACCAGTGCGCGTCCACGAAACTGATGTCCGCCCCGTCCGCCTGAAGAATGGTGTCGTTCCATGTGGTGTTGTTTGCCACGGCCGCTCCCCCGACCCCGTTGTCGAACGCCCAGGGCACCCCGATCTGCGCGTTCGGGTCTGCGGCCTTCATGGCGGTCATGTAGTCGCCGGCGTGCACTGCGTAGGAGTTCGCCATCACCGCAGTTGTCGGGCAGGGCCCGTTCGGCACGTAGTCAGCGATATTCGCCGGAGGATCGGCAAGCCACTCGTCTTCCATCCAGCACCCGTAGCTCTCGTTGCCGATCTCCCAGTCGGAGACCTGCTGGCCAGGGGTTGCCGCCGCCTGCGCCACCCACGCCGCGGCCAGATCGGGCGTTCCCGTGCCGTAGTTGACGGTCGCGAACGTCTGCGCACCGAGGTCACGCGCATGCTGGGAGAGCAGGGAGAAGTCGAGCGCGTCACTGGTCACGCAGGCCGCGCTGAAGTCGGCAAACGTTTGGCCGGCGGGGCAATTGCTGAGGTCGGTGTCGGTCTGCCAGTCGTACTGGTCTGCGGTCACCCCGCCGCTGTAGTGGATCTCGTTGAAGCCGGCCGCCTTGAGCAGCGGCTGGACCGCGTTAAAGTTGGCGGTAGTGGAATAGACGGGATCCCAGGGCGCGATATCCACGCCAAGCGGCGACGCCGAGAGAGTGACCGGCGTGCTGTCGCTCGGTGCGCTCGTGGCCGCACCGGCCGCGCCAGGCAACGCCGCTGCCGCCAAGACTGCGAGCGTCACGCCGGCTCCCGCGCATAGTGCCTGCTTGCGCCCACGCTGGGACAATCTTCGAATGCTCATAGTCCCCCACCCCATAGTCCCCGAAATCACTACACCCTAGATCGGTTTCATACTTATGCACTTAGATGACGCGCCATTGTGACCGAGAGTTTACGGCGAGCGGGAAATGCGGCTCGGAAAATTCGCCGCAAGGTAGCCGGCCGCTGGCTGCCGACGGTGCCCTGATCACATCTTCAGAAAATCGATTTGACTGCTGGCGTCCCCGGCAAGCACGACGCCCGCGAAAACCGTCATGTTACGGCTTTCCGCGGGCGCGGCTTGCAGAACGTCAGGCGTACTTCTGCACCATGGCACCCAGGGCGGGAAGCGCGGCGTCGATGTTCTTGCCCGCGCCACCGCGCACCATCTGGTACGCCTTGACGACCGCCGCGCGCCCGGAGAGTTGCGCCATGTTGTCGGTCACGGATAGCAGCGATTCAGACACCTCTTCGCCGCGCTTGGCCAGGTAGTCGCCAAAGTCCGCGCTGCCGGACGCGCCGAAGTCCGCCCAGTAGGGCTGGAGCTGCGCGATCATCTCGGGGAGCATGCTGCTAAGCGTCTCCTGGTAGTAGCCGGGCGCGAAGGCGGTAACCGCCTTGTACGCGGCCTTGACCGCGGTCCCTGAGATGCCGCCCTTGCTGGCGAGCTCGCTGTCGACGAGCGCCTGGGCGTCGGCGACAAGGCGCGGGAAGTTCTCGTCGTTAAGGAACAGCTCCTGCAGCGTGGGCATGAGGGAACTCCTGTTAGTAAGTGGAGAAATAGGGCTTTCCGGACGCTACGGTACTGGCCGGGCGGGCCCGGGAGTCGCAATTTCACAAGACGGTAACCGAACTGGAAGGCTGCCGCGCGCCTCCACCATCACCGTGACGCCCCCGTGAGAGGCTTATCCGGACAATCATCCGCATCCGTCAGCTGGGAGTCCGTCGCCGATGCTGGGCAGGGATCACGCGCTGAGCGGCGCGGTCGTCTTCGCGGCCCTCGCGCCATCGCTGCACGTCACGGAGGCGCACCTGGCAGCCGGGGTAGTCCTCGCCGCGGGCGCGGGCGTACTGCCGGATATCGATCACCCCGACTCGACGATCTCCCGGTCGTTCGGGTTCCTGACGGAATGGTTCGCCTGGCTGGTTGACCGGCTCTCCGGCGGGCACCGGCACGGCACGCACAGCCTGCTTGGCATTGCCGCGTTCACCGCCGGAGCATTCGGCGCGGGGCTCTACCAGCTTTCCGAGCCGAAGTCGGCACTCAACGGCCACCTAGTGTTCTCCTGGCATCTCGTGCCCGCCGCCCTGATACTCGCACTGCTGTACTCGTCGGCGCTGCGCGCACTGCACATCGGCGGTCATCACGGCGACCTGCTCGGCATCGCCGCCGCGGTGATCACCTGCTACACGGGCGCCGACCTGGCTCAGCTGTCCGTGGGGTCCTGGCATGTGCCGCTGCTCGCCACAGTCACCGCACTCGGCTGCGCGGCGCACATCGCTGGTGACGAACTGACCCACGGCGGGTGCCCGCTCTTCTGGCCGGCCAGCATGCACGAGTTCCACCTGCTGCCGCGTCCGCTCCAGATCACGACGGCGAAGCTCTGCGAGACCTGGATCGTCTTCCCGGTGCTCGCCGCCGGACTGGCAGTCGCCGTCTGGCACGCGACCGGGCACCCAGTGGCCATTCCCCAGCCGTCCAAGTAGCCAGCCACCTGCGGATCTTCGCCGTTGCACTGAACTGTGACGATGGGTAGCATCGACTATTAAGTCACCGAGTGCCATAATCCCTAGATGAGCCGGCGCCCCCGGATTCCGGCTCGTGACTGGCGGGTAGTGCTGCTGTCGGGCGCGAGGTCCCTTACTCCGCACCCGGCCCGGCGGGCGGCCGAGGGCGCGCTCTGATAAGGAAGGCAGTGAGACCACCATGGCCAACAAGTGGTTCGAGACCGTCGCGGTGGCACAGCGGCGAGCCAAGAGGCGCCTGCCCGCGCCCGTATACGGCGCGCTGATCGCCGGCGCCGAGGCGGGGACGACCATCCGGGACAATGTCGACGCGTTCGCGGAGCTTGGGTTCGCTCCGCACGTGGCGGGCCTGCCCGCGACCCGGGAGATGTCCACCACGGTCATGGGCCAGCAGATCTCGCTTCCCGTGCTGATCTCGCCGACCGGGGTGCAGGCCGTGCACCCGGATGGCGAGGTCGCGGTGGCCCGCGCCGCCGCCGCGCGCGGCACGGCCATGGGGCTGTCCTCGTTCGCGTCCAAGCCGATCGAGGAAGTGACCGCCGCCAACCCGAAGACGTTCTTCCAGATGTACTGGGTGGGCTCACGCGACGACATGGCCGCCCGCATGGAGCGGGCGCGTGCCGCGGGGGCCGTCGGCGTCATCGTGACGCTTGACTGGTCCTTCTCGTTCGGCCGGGACTGGGGCTCGCCGCGGATCCCGGAGAAGATGACGCTACAAGAAATGGTCCGGCAGGTGCCGGCGGCGCTGTCCCGTCCCGCCTGGCTGTACGGCTGGCTGCGGTCCGGCGCGATCCCCGCGCTGACCGTGCCGAACCTGCCGGTTGGCGGGGCGCCCGCGCCGACGTTCTTCGGCGCCTACGGACAGTGGATGCAGACGCCGCCGCCCTCCTGGGACGACGTCGCATGGCTGCGCGCGCAGTGGGACGGCCCCTTCATGCTCAAGGGCGTCACCAGGATCGACGACGCCAAGCGGGCCGTGGATGCCGGAGTATCCGCGATCTCGGTCTCCAACCACGGCGGGAACAACCTCGACGGAACACCGGCAACCATCCGGATTCTGCCCGACATCGCGCGCGCCGTTGGCGACCAGGTGGAGGTGCTGCTCGACGGCGGCGTCCGCCGCGGCGGTGACGTGGTGAAGGCCCTCGCCCTTGGCGCCAAGGCCGTGATGATCGGACGGGCATACCTGTGGGGCCTGGCCGCGAACGGCCAGGCAGGGGTGGAGAACGTGCTCGACGTGATGCGCTCAGGCATCGACGCGTGCCTGCTCGGGCTCGGGCATTCCTCGATCGGCGAGCTTTCGCCAGAGGACCTGGTGATCCCGCCGGGCTTCACACGGCGGCTGGGGGGATAGCATGCCCCACGCGCCCCTGCGGCTATGCTCGGCGCGTGGCGGCGGGTACAGGGATTAATGCGGGCGCGGCATCAAGAGTCCTGAATCGCGCGTACCGGCAGATTGGCGGACTTGCCGGGAAGCGCCTGGCCGGCGTCGTCCTTGCCTGCTACGCTTTCGCGACCGACCTGGTGAGCGGGTGGCATGGCATGAACTTCGCCATGCGCGGCCTGCTCGACGAGCCGGCTCATGTGGCTACCGCACTCGTCATCCTGGGCGCCCTCATCAGGTGGCGCGGCACGCTGCCCGACCCGCGGTTCGGCCTGATGATGCTGACCTGCTCATGGGCCGTCGACGTGGATCACCTGCCGGCCGAGTTCGGCAGCTACGTCCTGACGGACGGCACGCCAAGGCCGTATACCCATGCGCTGTGGGTGGTAATCGTGCTCACCGTTGCCTGGGCGGCCGCCCGGTTCCGCGCGGTCCGCTCGGGACGTCTCCGGCCCGCGACCGCAGAACTCATCCTGAGCGGCACCGCATGGGGTGTCGCGGCGCACTTCGTGCGGGATATCGCGACAGCACCCATGGCCTTCTGGTGGCCGGTGACCGGCATGTCCGCTGAGGTGCCGTACTGGTGCTACGTGGCAGCCTTGTCGTGCTGCATCGCTATACCCCCGCACAGGCTCCGGCTATTGCGTCCTCACAAGCCCGTTCAGGTGCCAGAGATCGCCGCCGCGCAGCAGTAGCCGAGGCGGTCGCCGGCGGGCGCACCGTCACGGTTGGGTGCACATTTGCCGCCATAAGCCGGCTACATCTGTGCTTGTTGGTCTAAGCTGGCGACCTGTTACCGGGGGCGCAAAGTGGGGCTACAAGGAGAAGACGATGCTGTCACGGCGTTACGCCCGGTTGGGCGCGAGCGTCGGCTGTGCATCCGTGGTCGTTGCCGCAGGGCCGGAACGGCGGCCGCCGCGTGCACCATCCCGTCGGCTTAGTCCACCACCATTCCGCGATCAAACCGGACAGATTTGCCTATCGCCGCAGGTCAGGACGGGGAACGTAACCGATCAAGCTGGCCAGGCCGGATATGCTAGCATCCTGCCTCACATAGGCGACATACTTCCCCGCTGGCGTCTAGTGCTTGGAAGACCTCTTGCAGCTCGATGACATGACAAGTCGGCATAGCTTCACCCAGAGGCGTCAGCGCAGTCGGACACGGACCGTGCTGATAGCGCTGACTGCCGCCCTTGCCGCTGCGGTCCTCGTCGTTACTGGCCTCGTCGCTAAGGGATTCGCATCGAGCGACGGCAGACCGCAGGCGGCCTCCCTGGCTCCATCGCCTCAGTTCACGATGCCTAAGAACTGGAAACTGACGTTTTCCTCAAATTTCACCGGCAGTGTGGTCAACACCAAGGTGTGGGCGACCTGCTACTGGTGGGTGAAGCCCGGACAGGGCTGTACTAACTACGGCACCGGCTCCGAACTGGAGTGGTACCAGCCCTCGCAGATCGAGGTCAAGGACGGCATCCTGCACTTGCTTGCGGAGCGGACAAAGACCGCGGGACTGGACTCCAAGGGCAACCCGAAGACCTACGCGTGCCGTTCGGGCATGGTTACCACCGCGCCGAGCTTCAACTTCAAGTACGGCCTTGTGCAGATCACGGCGCGAATTCCCTATAACAAGGAACTTTGGCCCGCGCTCTGGCTCGTGGCGTCCAATCACAAGTGGCCGCCGGAGGTAGACATCCTTGAGCACTGGAACACGGACCTGAACGCGAAGATCTACCTGCACCCGAAGACGGGGGCTCGTCAGGGCGGCCCCATCTACACGCCGGGCAACCTTTCCAAGGGCTGGCACACGTTCCGGCTTTACTGGACCAAAACCCAGCTCACCTGGTTCATCGACGGGGTCCAGGTCTTCACCACCAAGACCGGCATTCCGCAGCAGGACATGTACCTCATCATGAACATCGCGGACACCGCGGCGGGAACGTCCGCTGGCCTGGGCACGGGCCCGGGCATCTGCACCGGCAACATGGCGATCAAGTCGGTGAAGGTCTGGCAGCCGCCGGCCTGACGCGTTCCGCCGGGTAGGGTTCCACACAGTCAGGCGCCCGGGTGCCGCTCGCAGAGCGGCACCCGGGCGCCTTGGTTTTGCCTGGCTAGCTACTTAATCTAGATGGCCCAGCGTTGGGTCGCGTCGTCGTTGCAGGTCTCGATGACGATCCGGGCAGACGTGTTGCCAAGCGGATCGGCGAGGCACAGCCCGGTCCTCGGGTTAACGAACTCGCCGTTGGACTTGTGGGTCCAAACCTGATCGCCGGTGCCATTACAGGGATACCAGTCCAGCCAGGCGCCGCTCGACGTGGTGCCCTTGACGTCGTCGAGGCAACCACCCTGGACACGTAGGGTCCCGTCGGAGTAGAAGGACCACTGCTCGCCGGCGAGACTGGCGCAGGAACGCAGGGCGATCGGGTTGCCCGCGACGTTCAGCGAATTCTGGTTGGCGAGACACATGCCCTCGTAGCCAGTCATGTGGCCGGCAGCGGTCGCCTTGGCGGTGGGGGTGGAGTTCCCGCCCTTCTCGTAGACGGCGACATACCCGAGGCTCATCGAACCGCCCGAGGTGGTAGCGCTTGTCGGGGTGGTGCAGTTGCACTCCCCATCGGGGTACGACCCGCCGAGCGTCAGGTCGAGTACGAAGTAGAACCCGTGGTCGATGGCCTTCTGCCAGGCAGCCACCCCCACCTTTGCCTCGGTGATCGTCTGGATCACCTTGCCGTCGATGAGGAACTGCAGGTACTCGGCACTCGTCTTGGTCCTGTTCACGATCGCCGAGAAGGTGTGATAGCCCGACCGGCAGTCGCCCGCGCAGGAGACCAGGTAGTGCCCAGTGCTGCCCGCGGCGTCGTGCAGCGCCTGCGAGGCGCCAGGCCAGCCGTTGATGGCTTCCATCATGTCGATCTCGCCCGTGGACGGCCAGCTGCCGCCGGTCCGGTTCGGCGCGCCAAGTGCCGCGAACGCCGGCCAGTACCCGAGGGCGTTCGCAGCGGAGGGCAGCCTGATCGAGGCCGTCATCTTGAGTTCGCCGCCTGCTGGCGCCTTGAAATCGTCGCGCGTGCTCTCCAGCCGGGCCGACTGCCACGTTCCGTTGCTGGTACGGAACGCCTTCAGGACAAGATGCCCGCTTCCGTCCAGGTAGGCGTTCTTAGTCGAATTCGTGGCTTGCTGTACCGCGCCGTCGCCGAACCCGGTGCCAAGGTCATGAAACCAGTTGGCCGAGGACGGCGCTTTGCCCGCAGTGCCCGGGAAGTCATCGGCGAAAACCCTCGTCCAGCCAGCCGGCGCCGCGGGTGCCGTTCCCGCCGGGGCTTTCACCTCGGTCAGCGCCATCGGCTGGATCGCGGCCGCGGCACGGCTGGCACAGCCGGCGAGAAACAGCACAGCAAGGAGGGATAGCAGTGATTTCTTGGGTCTAGCCATGAGAGCAAACCTAAAGGGCAGCCCACTCCCGCGACCGCCGATTGTGGGATCTTGATTGCTCTTAGCTAGCCGGAAACGTTCTTGAGCAACTCATTCACTTGCGTGATGTCCATATTCCAGGCCACGTTCACGGCCAGCAGGATCCCGCCGAGCGCGAGCACCACCCCGATCAGGCTCATCGGCTCGATTTGCCTGAAGCTGAAAAACCTTGGCAGCCGAACCGGGGATGCGGTGAACCGGCTGATCACGACGCCGGCAGCCACGGCGCAGACGGCGCCCACGGTGAAGGCCGGCCCCGGCATGAGGCCGAGCTCGAAGAGCCCCGAAGACAGCAGGATCGTTACCGCCATCAAGGTCACGGAAACTCCGACACCACCCGCGTCCCTGGCGGCGGCGCCGATCCAGCGGAGCCGCGAGCGCAGTGCGAAGATGAGCCCGGCAAGGATCAGGCCAAGGACGAAGTCGCCGATGGTGCCGAAACCGATCGAACGATTGCCCGTGTAGCCGTCGCGGATCGCGGGCACGCCAAGCCCCGCTGTGCTGTAGATCGAGATCGGACCCTGGTGATAAGCGGCCTTGAGACCGGGCACGTGAGCGAACTTGCTCAGGTCTAGGCCGTTAAGGCGCTGCTCTGGCGAGATCTCGCCTGCATAGAAATACATTCCCTGCACGGGAAGGCCATCCGCGAGCCGCGCGTCAACGTAGATGTAGCGGATGTCGTAATTCTTCACGACCTCGGCCTGGTAAGTGTCCCAGGTTTCCGAGAAGTACAGGTACGCGGGCGCAAGTCCGCCGGAGGGCGAAATGATCGGCCACAGCCGGGCCTGGCTCGACAGCAGGTTCGCGGCGTTGAGGTCGGCCACGACACGGCTTCCCGGCGGAATGTGCTCGGAGGCCCACTTCACCGCCGTGAGCGTCTGCGCGTCCTGACTGCGCGCGCCCGCCTCGATACCATACGGACCAGGCAGGATCAGAGCCGCGAGCCCTGATCCCAGGATGATGCCGCCAAAATAGGCCAGCGACACGATCGTGGTCAGCGTGATGACGAACCGCCGCGATAGCGTACCCGACCGCGACTGCCGCGACGACCTGCCGTTCCTTATCGCGTAGGCAACGCACAATGCGAGCCAGAAGAACAGGAAGGTCGAGGCACGGTCACCGATGTCCGAGGCCGCGGGCACGAAATGCGCGGCCAGCGTCCCCGGATAGGCCATGGCCATGACGCCGAGCACAGCAAGCGGCAGGCGCCGTTCGCGGATTCCGCGCAGCAGCACCCGCCCGCCATACCAGAGTGCCGCGATCGTACACACGATCGCGTAGAGGAATAGCAGCATCTTCTGCCACTCCGGCGTCACGTAGCCGCCTGAACTGCTGAACACCCTGCCCTGGCTGGTTCCGCCCAGGGTCCCGGCCACTTCGTGCAGCGCAGCGCTGAACACCGGCCCCAGGTAGCCGGAGAGCTTGCTGGAGATGGCCGCCGTCCAGATGGCGATGGCGAGGCCGGTCACCGCGGCAACCTGGGCGACGACCTTGCGCCGTCCTCGCGGTGACACCACCGCCCAGATGACAAGGAAGCCGAAGAAGAGCCAGCTGGTCAGGTGGTGCGAAATGACGGTGGCAAGGAAAACGATGGTCGCAAGCGCCATGAGCCTGGGTGCCGCCGGCGCCCGCTTGAACTGTGCCCGGCGCAGGAGCACCACCCCGCCCATGCCAAGGGTGAGCGCGATCGTCTGATACGAGAACTTAGAATTGAAGTTGAAGAACTGCGGGGACGTCGCGTAGAAGACGACGACAAGCGATGCAGCTCGGTCCGAGCGCAAAAAGGTAATGGCAAGGAAGTAGACCGAGAGGACAAGCAGCAGCCGGCACAGGATCGGCACCAGGTTCATGGCGACGATGGGCGGCATTCCCGTCAGACGCACCAGCGCGCCGGTGAAGAGTTCAAGGCCCGGGTAGTACGGTCCGACAGGAAGCATCGGATTAGGAGCGAAGAGGCCGCTGCCGTGCAGCAGGTCGGATAGCGCGCGCTCGTGAAGGTGCTCGTCGTAATTGCCAAGGACAAGTGGGCTGGTGAGCCGGTAGAGCAGGGCCGGATAGACCCCGACGAGACAGACGATGACCTGCCTGAGCCGCGGGGACGGATGGGCTGCGAGCAGCAGGGCCGCCTGCACGACAAACGGGACGATAATAGAGACCCAAAAGAGGCCCTCGCCTAGCGCTGCGTTACCTCGTGATGACTCGGCGATGGCGGCGGCGTTGAGGCAGAAACCTATACCGGTGAGAAGCCAGACCACACTGGCAAGACCGAAGGAAACACGGGAGCCGGTGTCACTCCAGCCCTCGCCCGCGGGCGTGCGGCCATGACCCGGTGCCCCACGCTCAGGCGCTTCAGGGTGACGCACCGCGCGGTCCCGCGTCCAGTCCCGTTCCGCCGACGGGCCACGCTCCTGCGGCCGGACGTGCTCCTGCGGCCGGCCGCCAATGCCAGGATCCGGGCGGGGCCCGTACCGACGGTCGTCTTCTTGAGGTCGCCATGGAGGTGCCGGGGCATTTTGCCCATATGCGGGCTCAGCCTCCCTGTGCCAGCCATCCTTCACCAGGTCACCTCAAGTGCACTCAAAGTCCTCAGCCTCAAGACCTTACCAAGCCTGAACACCCAAGGTTGTCTGTCTCGCGGAGGTCAACGCGCCGCCAAGCGTGAGCCGAAGGCCAAGACAGCCGCGCGGCCCTGCGTTCCCTGCTAAAAAATCCCCGTGCAGAGAACTTTCTGCGAACCCGCAGCTAGATCCCTGCGCGGAGGGGCGCTTCAGCCGCAGGCAGCCTGAGTTCGCATCAGCCGGGAATTGACTCCTGAGCACGTCTCTTCCAGCGCTGCTCTGCCTTGAGAGCAGTTTTATAAGCTAGTTCGCTGGCCGCCAAGAACGGGGCATCCAAGGGGGCGTGGCGCAAACCCATCAGCCGTCGCCACATGCTCATTTCTGACGATTCGAGCGTGTACTTCGGGAATACGCGGTGGGTGATGTCAGGAATAGAGCGGGTTGGCGGACCGACGTCACTGCCGCGTATCAATCGGTCAATGCCCCCGTAGAGATCCACCTTTGCTGAGCTTAGGGCGCCAGCCGCGCCCCATAGGCGGGGGTTAAAGTCAACAAACCGAAATTTGTGGTCCTTGTCAAGCACGAAGTCGAACGACGCCAGTCCAGTCCATTCCAGGTTCTTGCAGACGGTTTCTGCGTCCTGCTTCAAGATGGACAGATATGGCTCTGCGGCGGACTGAATCTGATAGGAGTACCCAATCAGCGGCGGCCATACTCCCGTCTTCTCGCCTGCATAGAAATGAGCCGCCTCGCCATGCACGAACAATGCGCCGGCCAGGTACGTCGGACCAAAGTAATAACGTTGCGCAGTGACAGAAATGGCTCGGCAGGAGAACTTGTCGAATGCCCGGATGACCTCGTCGGCGGTACCGCACAAGGCTACGCCTTCGGAGGCGACGGACTGCCCCGACTTGACAATAAGCGGCAGCCCTGTCGCTATTGCCGTGAGGCAGTCATCATGACTATTGAGGGGAATCGCGTCGGGAGTCGCCACCCCCCAGCCGGCCGCCTTCTCTAGTAGCAGTGCGCGGTCGAGGAGTAGGGGCCTATGCTCAGGCGACACATTGGGAAGGCATCGTTCTTGGATCTGTGCTGGCTGGTTCCACAGCCAGTACAGAGCTGCTTCAGTTACCGGGATGATGCATGCAGGGTTGACCCTTTCTACCAGGGCCGCCAATTCCTCTGATGGCTGGTTCCCGAGTGGCCCTCTCAGCAGCGACTTATAAGGATAAGCAGGCTGCAGAACGGGCGGCGGCCACCGGCGGCTTGGCGTAAACAAATGCACACGTACGCCCCGACTCGCCAATTGACGGGCCAGGTAATCGGTCGTCAGGCACATCCTGTCGACCAGGATGACATCGGGGCCGTCTCTCCCCGTATTCCTGAAACTCATCTGCTTGCTCTAACCTTCCCAGGGTTCAGGTGGCTCGAGAGGAGAAGGCACCTCTTTGTCAGCGGGCGGCCGGCTTACCACAGCAGGCTCTGGGACCGCTCTGACGACCTGCGGCAGCGTATCAGCATCTGCCTGATGCGCAGGGCATAACGGACATATGAGCGCGCCTCTAGCTCTGACTTTTCACGGGGACCGATGTCTGCCGTCGACTGTCACCTAGTGGTCCTTGGCGCGGCTTTCGTTGGGTGGGGACGGCCCAGTTGGTGTGCCGGAGGCACAGCGGGTCTCACCGTGCGCAGTACCAGCGCCCCCGCCGTTCGTCGTCCGGATCCGCGGTCAGCGGCGAGCGGATACTCTGGTCGTATGCCAGTTTCCCCCCGTACCGGCCTATTGGGGGCCGTACGGGGCGCGTTGCAGAGAAATCAGGACCTGTTGCGCAACGCGAGCGGCCTGGCGGCAACCACAGGCCTCAACTCTCTTTTCGGCTTCGTCTACTGGTTCGTCGCCGCGAGGGTGTACACCAAGGAGGAGGTCGGGTACGGGGCTGCGGCAGTATCGGCAATGCTGCTGCTCGGCACGGTAGGCGAGTTCGGCCTGGGCACGATGCTGATCGGCGAGCTGCCGAAGCGCCGCAGCAGAGGTGGCCTGACCATCGCCTGCATCATCGTTTCCGGGCTCGGCTCGCTGGTCCTCGGCCTTGGCTTCCCCGTGGTCGCCGACGCGTTCGGCGCCAGCTTCCCGCAGATTGGCGGTACGCCAGGCCGGGTCGCGCTGTTCGCCGTAGGCGTCGCGCTCGTCGGGATGACGGTGGTATTCGACGACGCCACCCTCGGCCTGCTGCGCAGCGGCGTGCAATTGACACGCAACCTAGCGATGTCAGCGGTCAAGCTTGCGCTGCTGCCGGTCGCGGTGGTCATCCTGCATGACGCGTTCGGCGTGGGGCTCATCTTCGCCTGGGTAGCAGGGATGCTGCTGTCGCTGGTGCCGGCCCTCGTGCTGCTAAGGCGCGGCGGCTCCAGAATCCTGCACCGACCCGACTGGGCACTGCTGCGCAGGCTCGGCGGGCTCGCGATGACGCACAACTGGCTGAACCTCGCGATCATGACAACGCCCAAGCTCATGCCCGTCCTGGTGACCATCGTAGTGTCGCCGTCGGCGAATGCGTCGTTCTACGTCGCCTGGATGCTCGTCAACTTCCTGTTCATGGTGCCAGCAAGCCTTTCTGTCATCCTGTTCGCGATAGCTTCCGCCTCTCCCGACGTCGTCGCGCAGAAGCTCCGCTTCACACTGCGGCTGTCCCTCATGATCGGGCTACCGGCGATGGCCGTGCTCGCCGTCTGCAGCCGGCTGCTGCTTGAAATCTTCGGCCAGAGCTACGTGCAGCAGGCATCGATCCCCCTACTGCTGCTGATCCTCACCTATCTGCCTACGCTTCCAAAGATCCAGTACATCGCGGTTTGCCGGGCGTCGCACCGGGTGAGACAGGCCGCCATTGTCTTGTCCATAGCCGCCCTCTGCGATGCCGCGGCGGCCGTGGTTGGCGGCAAGCTGGACGGCCTGAATGGCGTCGCCGCCGGCTACCTCATCATGCAGGTAATCGAGGGAGTCGCAACCGCGCCCACGGTGCTGCGCGCCGCAGCCGTCAAGACGCGCGCAGCGACCGGTGAGTTCCCCGCGCTCGCGTCCACCACCGCCCAGCCGATTCTGGAGCACAACTACATCGACCGCCAGCGCATTTCACTTTCCGCACTCATCGCCCTCGCCTCACTGGCCATCTCGGAGAGTGGGAGCACACTTGACGTGGCCACCGAGGTGTGGCGGACCGGCTCCTTCCCTGCCGTCACGGGTTCCATCCGCATCGCGACCGGCTCCTTCCCCAAGTTGCCCGGTGAGGACGAGGAGGGCTACGGTATCCGCCAGCGCGCGGGCGTAGACGCGCTCCTCTCCATAGCCACGCCGCTGGAGGAGAACGGCACGGACGGTGACCGCCCCACTGCAAGCGCCAAGCAACGTAACCATAGGCGGCAATGAAGATGCTTCATCGCCGCGCGCCCGCGTTGGCCGACAGTTCCTGACTTACCTGTTTGCCCGGTTGCTCCCAGTGCAGGCTGATCAGGCGGGTACTATGTGGCCAGTTCCCGCTTCAAGGCTCGGATTGAAATTGGAGGCGGCTGAGCGACAAGTCGGTCGGGTACAAATGGACGACGGCTCGCCTCGCGGCCCGGCAGGAAGGACAAGCGTGACGACGAGTCCGGTCATGGCAAAGTGTTCATGTCAGGGGAGCCTCCGCACCGCCATGCGGCGCGACACGACCCGCTATTTCTTTGCCTTGTACGGTGACGCGCGCACCAGCGTCGCGATGCGACTGCGCACCATTCTCCTGTTCCCGGGCCTGCTCGCCATCTTGATTTACCGGGTATGTCATCATCTTCTGTACGGCGCCGAGCCGAACATCGCGACAAAGTTGAGCTATGGCGCACTCTGGCTGGCATCCCGCTGGTATGCGATCGCCGTCGGCATAGAAATTGACTCGCACGCGCATATCGGCCCGGGCCTGTTCATCAATCACTTCGGCGCGATAATCGTGGGACCCGCCTATATCGGCGAGAACTGCAACATCGCGCAGAGCGTGACCATCGGGAAGTCCAGCATGGTCACGGACTGGGAGCTTGAGACGGTGGATGTCTTGGACGTCCCCACCATTGGCGACCGTGTTTGGATAGGGCCAGGAGCCGTGATAGCCGGCCCGGTTAGCGTTGGCAATGACGCGTCGGTCTCGGCAAATACCCTGGTAATACGAGACGTCCAGCCACGCGGGGTCGCGATGGGTGTGCCGGCGCAGATAGTGTCGGTGAAGGGGAGCTTCCGGCAGGTTCGCTACCGCGGCATGGAGGACGACGCGGAGCGCACGGCCGCGATCCTTGAGACACGCAGGGCTAGCCTGTGACGCTCCCGAGGACATGAGGAACTTACGATGCGGATCTTGTTGGTTGCCCAGTTCTTCCCGCCGGACATCGGCGGCGAGGAGCGGCACGTCTTCAATCTCGGAAACATCCTTGCCGCCAGGGGGCACGCGGTCACCGTCGCCACGCAGCGCATCCCGGGGAGCCCGGACCACGAGGTGCTCCCCTCGAGTGTCCACGTGCGCAGGTTCCCGACCATGGCGATGAGCCTGCCTGGCGTCTACTCAACAAGCCGCCCGCATCACCCGCCCGTTCCGGACCCGCTTGGTGTTCGCGCATTGCGGCAGATTGTCAGGGAAGTCCGGCCGGATGTAGTGCATGCCCACAACTGGGCCGTCAACAGCATGCTGCCGGTGCGTGGATGGCCGGCGAAGCACAAGTCGTTCGGATTTGTTCTGACGCTCCATGACTACAGCCAGGTGTGCGCAACCAAGCGCCTTATGCGCGACGGTGCGCTCTGCGAGGGCCCATCAGCGCGCTGCTTGCCTTGCGCCGCCGGGCACTACGGGCGCATCGTCGGACCGCCCACCGTCCTCGCGACCGCGGCGATCCGCCCGTGGAAGACCCACTCGATTGACCACATCGTCAGCGTGAGCAGGGCTGTCGCGTCGGCTAACCACATCGCCGACGGCCCTCGGGGCTCGGTTGTTCCCAACTTCATTCCGGACGCACTGGTGCAGGCACCTGATGCGTCCGCGGCGGCTAGCACTGCTAGTCACGCGCATCTCGACCTTCCCGACGAGAAGTTCTTGCTCTTCGTAGGAGACATCTCCAAGGACAAGGGAACCCATACGCTGCTGCGCGCTTATGAACGGCTCGGTGCGGACCGTCCGCCGCTCGTCCTCATCGGACGCCGCACGCCTGACACGCCCGAGAATCTTCCCGCTGGTGCCTCGGTGCGCGAGGAATGGCCGCATCCTCACGTGCTGGAGGCTTTCCGGCGCTCCGCAGCGGCAGTACTGCCCTCCGTCTGGCCGGATCCGTGTCCGACCACGGTTCTCGAGAGCATGGCGAGCGGCGCCCCGGTGATCACCACCTCTATCGGCGGCATGGTGGACATGGTGGTCAACGAGGAGAGCGGACTGCTCGTTTCTCCAGGGAACGAAATCGAGCTTGCGACTGCCATGGAAAGTGTCCTCAAGGACGAGGACCTGCGGTCTCGCATCACCAGGGGCGCGCGGGACAAGGTGCGTAATTTCACCGCGTCCGCCGTCGTCGAGCGGCTGGAAGCGATTTACGCGCAGGTGGCGCCCAGCACCGGAGGCGATAGCGATGTCAGCTAGCCCGCTGCGCGTCCTCATGGCGACGGCACGCTACCTGCCCGACATGGGCGGCATTGAGATGCACGTCGACGAGGTGAGCAGGCACCTCGCGAAGTCCGGCGAATTCGAGATCACGGTGCTCGCCACCGACCGGAGCCGCAGCCGTCCCCGCCGTGAGGTCATCGACGGCGTGACCGTGCTGCGCGTCCCGGCCTGGCCGCGCCACCGCGACTACTACCTCGCGCCAGGCATCGCCAGGGTCGCCGGCCAGCGCGACCGCTGGGACCTTGTGCACTGCCAGGGGATTCACACCCCGGTGCCCGTCCTGGCAATGCTTGCCGCACGGCGCGCGCGTACGCCGTACATGGTGACATTCCACACCGGAGGTCACTCGCTGCGTCATCGCAACGCCCTGCGCACCGTCCAGTGGCGAGCTGTAGGGCCGCTGCTGCGCGGGGCGGCAGCGCTTGTGGCCGTCAGCCATTTCGAGGCGGACACCCTTGCTGCCCGGGCGTACCTGGGCAGCAAGCCGATCACGGTCATCCGAAACGGCGGGACGCTCCCGCCCCCTCCCACGGGAACCAATGTCATACCCGGACGCATCGTCTCCGTCGGCCGGCTTGAGCACTACAAGGGGCATCACCGGGTCATTGAGGCGCTGCCCGACGTCATCACCGGCAACCCCGAGGCTCACCTCGTGATCATCGGACGCGGGCCGTACGAGGACGAACTGCGCGTCTCCGCGCGGCGCCACGGCGTGGCCGACCGGGTCACGATCACGCAGCTGCCGCCCGCCGACCGTCAGGCGATGGCCGAGGCAATGGCAGAGGCGAGCGTGATCGCGGCGATGTCGGACTACGAGGCCCACCCGGTCGCGGTCATGGAAGCGCTCAGCGTCGGCCGGCCGGTCGTTGGGTACGACGTGGCGGGAATCGGCGAGCTGGTGGCTGAGGGCCTAGTTGAGGGAGTGACTCCGGGCACGCCCGCCTCTGTTGTGGCGAAGCAGCTTCTCGAGGCCATGGCAAGACCCGCGCCCGCGACCCTTCCGGAGTTGCCCACCTGGAACACCTCGGCAGAAGAGCTTGGCCAGGTATACCTAGAAACAGCGCGGAACCGGCGGAACTAGAGCAACCGGCGAAGCAGAGAAGCCTGAGGGCCGCAGACGTAAGTCTGCGGCCCTCAGGCTTTCACGTTAAAGTGTGAACTCAGGGGACTTCCACATCGGCAGTCTTGGCAGCGACCAAAGATGCCTCCAGCCGGGCCTGGTGTTCCTGGCGCCGCGCCGTCGCGCTGCTTCCCGAGTTCCAGTGGGCTTGCCCGCTGCCGGAAAGCCACTCGTGGACGATGAACTTGCCGATGCGAATGCCGTCCCGCAGGACGTTGAGGTTACTCATTCCGTGCAGGCGGTTGTACTCGTGGCTGGGGATCTCCTGGATCGACAGGCCCACCTTCGCGGCCCGGACATTCATCACGGTCTCGATCTCGAACCCGGTAAACTCCGCGAGGTCCATCTTGGCCAGGTGCTTCGCCCAGAACGCGTTGTAGCCGTAGCAAAGGTCGGTGTAGCGGGTCCCGAACAGGATGTTCACCATGGTGCTGAGAATGCGGTTGCCCAGATGACGGTTAAAGGTGATGTCGTCACTGCCGCCGCCGCTTGCGAACCGTGAACCCTTGGCGAAGTCAGCCCCTGTGGTAAGGGCGGCGACGAAGCGCGGGATCTCGGCGCCATCGGTCGATCCGTCGGCGTCCATCATCACGATGATGTCGCCCTTGGCCGCCTCGAACCCGGCAATGAGGGCGTCACCCTTGCCCTTGCCCTGCTGGTGGACGATCTTTACTGAGGGGAGCAGTCGCTGGGCCTCCGCAACCGTGTCATCGGTCGAATGCCCGTCAACGAGTACGACCTCGTCAACCCATTCCGGAATAGTGCTGAAAACGTGCGCAAGATTACGGGATTCATTCTTAGCAGGCACGACGACACTTACACTTGGCACGATTGCGACGCCACCGCCTATAGCACGATATGCAGCGAGCGCGTTCTGCCCGGAAACTTCACCCATTCAACCTCCCCAATGTCCGATCAGTCACGTTACAAACAAACTCATAACAGGCCCGTGACTGTTTCGACGGTCCCCAGTCGGCCGTCCCGGGAAACGGCAACACAGCGCATCGTTACCATCGACAACGCGTTACAAGTCAATGCCCCCAGTAGTTACCAGATGCCCCGTTGTCCTCACCATCGAACGGACAACCCAAGCGTGAGTGTAGCAGTCACCATCATCCTTCGTAGGCTTCTCAACCATAGATATGGGTGACATATTGTATTCTCTTGCACACGGAGAGTGAGAGTGGGCAATAACTTCCCTCACCCGAGGGATCTCCGCATTACAAGCCCATTGCTGACGCCATCACACCTACACCCGGCATCGCCACCTAGCGGTGGCCAGCAGCCGATCACGCCGCCGCAGTCGACACCGGCGCCCCCGGCCGCCCTGCACCCCGGCAGCGGCCTAGCTCCGGGAGGCCGGAGCTCCATTGGTATTCCGCGCAATATCGGTATGGTTCCTAAGAGGAAAGAAGCGCCAGGAGATAGGGGTTACCAACATACCCGACAAGAATATGCCGACCCAAGAAACATCGCCTTCCAGGTCCTCCTGACATGAAAAGGCGCAGCAACGCGACCGGCGATTCAGGCCGGCGGAACCAGTTGCCTGTCAATAATGACGTACGGTCCCACGTTGTGCCTCAATGCCCATTCGCAGACCCGCCGCAGCGTGATCGTGCGGAGCTCCACCAGCCGGTGAAAGGCGGCCAGGTGGTTGGCCAGGGTCCGGCCCGGACCGCCGAGTCTCGGGTACCAGTCCGCGTCCGTGAACAGGCCATCCCTCCCCGCCAGCACGTCGAACCGGTTCCGCGCCCAGCGCTCCGGTGTGGGCTCCTTCGGCAGCCGCGCCTGGTAGGCGATCTGCTCAACCTCCGCCTGCTGGCGGACGTGCGGTGCGGGCAGCGGCGGCCAGGAGAGGTGATCGCCGAAGTACGCGATTAGCGCCTCCTGCTTGGCGTCCGACAGGTACCGGCGCGGCGCGGTGATCAGCCTGGTCTGCCCGGGGGCTTCCGGCCGCTCCGTCCCGGAGAGTATGAGCAGCCGGAAGCTCTCGCTGTTGGCCTGCCTGGCCGCATGCGGCACCACGGGAATCCAGACGGCCACGTCCCGGCCCGCCATGGGCATCACGGCCTGCGGACGGAGCGGCACGGCGGACAGGCCGTACTGCTGAACCCGCAGCGTGTTCGTGCGGCCGCTGTTCTGGATCATCCAGAAGCCGGTGCCCTTGTCCATGTAGACCGTCACCGGGTCGGCGGACATCCCTTCGGCGCGCGGTACCCGGAGATACTTCCTCGTCGTGGTGCTCTGCCCGCCCTCGACCGAGACGTAGACGGCTCCAGCCGCATCCACGGTCGCCATCGGCCGCCCGGAGGTCGGCCACAGCGGTTGGCTGGTCCCGTCCGGCATGACCTCGTACAGCCAGGCGTTCAACTCGCCCCTGCTGAAATCGCCACCGGACCGGCCGACCTGCGCACCAGACCCGTCCGGGGGTGTTACGGACGCGGCGGCCATGCTGTCTCCTCGCGAACGGCGGCGGTACCAGGCGCCATTATTTACCGCCAGGCGATGAACCGTCATTAATCCCGCTTTAGCGGCGAGCCGTTGACGTGCCACGCGGGCCGGCCACAGTATCGGACACATGCCGGTTACCGCCGCCGGGGCGACGGCACAAGCCGATCTGGTGCCCCGGGTCTTCTCGACCGCGGGCCTTCCCGCCGCGCGCCGGGTCGAGCTGTGGGAAACGCACAACGCGAGCGCCCTGATCGGCCTTGACGTACGCGCGGCGAGCCCGCTCGAGGCGGTCGAGGTCAACGTGCAGCTTCCGCACGCCAGGCTGGCACGGGTGCGCGGCTCCGCCCATGAAGTGGCGCGGACCCACGCGGTGATCAGCCGCTCCCCGGCCGGCTCCGTCGCGGTGTACCTGACCCTGCGCGGCGAGGCCTGGTTCACCAGCGCGGATGGGACACGCCAGTTGCGCCCGGGCGACGCCCTCGTCTGCGCCACCGACCGGCCATTCGCCCGCGGGTTCGCCCACGGGCTCGACGAGCTGGTCGTGACGGTGCCATGGGACGCCGTAAGCACCCGCGCGGACGTGTCGCTTCCCGAGGGCCAGGTCGTCACCTCCTTCGCGACGGAAGCCGACCAGCACGCGCGCGCACTGGCGCGGCTGACCGGCCGCGCGACGCGCGCGGACCAGCCGGTGCCGCCCGACGACCGGACGGTGCTCGACCTGGTGGCCGTCCTGGCGGCGGGCCGGGACGCGGCGCGCGCGACCGCCCACCGCGCCGCCGCGCACCTCTATATAGAGGAGCACCTGACGGACCCCGGCCTCGGCGCGGACCGGATCGCAGCCGCGATCGGGATCAGCGAGCGCCAGCTGTCGCGTGTGTTCGCCGCCGACTGCACATCCGTCCCCCGGCACATCCTGGAGCGCCGCCTGCTGCTTGCCCGCTCGGTCCTGTCCGCGACCGGGGCCGCCGCCAGGGCCGCCACCGGCGCGACCGGGGCCGCAGCCGGGCAACCCATGACCGTGGCCGAGGCCGCCGCCAGGTGCGGCTTCACCTCGGCCGCCTACTTCTCGCACGCGTTCCGCCAGCACTTCGGCCTCAGTGCGAGCGACGTCCGCCGGTCCGCGGCGGGCGGCAGCTTCTGATTTCCGCCATTCCGGTCCGCCGGCCTTGGCAGAGGAAGCACCGGCAGCAACAATCGCGCACATGCCTGCCTTCGATGACGGACTCGCCGAGACCGAGCTGCCGACGTCGGCGACCGCGGAGACCGACGTGCTCATCGTCGGCTCCGGTCCCGCCGGCGGCGCCGCCGCGCTGTCCCTGTCCACGCTCGGTGTCCGCAACATCATGATCACCAAGTACCGGTGGACGGCCAACACGCCCCGGGCGCACATCACCAACCAGCGCGCGATGGAGATCTTCCGCGACCTCGGCATCGAGGACCAGGTCCTCGCCGACGCCACCCCGCATCCGCTGGTCGGCGACACGGTCTTCTGCACCAGCATCGCGGGCGAGGAGATTGGCCGCATCCGCACCTGGGGCACGCACCCGGCACGCGAGGCCGACTACCAGCTCGCGTCGCCGTGCCTAATCTGCGACATACCGCAGACCTACCTGGAGCCGATCCTGGTGAAGAACGCCACGGCCCGTGGCACGCAGTCGCGGTTCTCCACCGAGTACGTCAGCCACACCCAGGACGAGGGCGGCGTCACCACGACCGTCCTGGACCGGCTCACCGGCACCAGCTACCAGATCCGGTCGAAGTACCTCATCGGCGCGGACGGCGCGCGATCGCAGGTAGCCGAGGACATCGGCCTGCCCTACGAGGGACAGATGGACATCGCAGGCTCGATGAACATCACCTTCAAGGCCGACATCTCCGCGCACGTCGCGCCTAGGCCGAGCGTGCTGTACTGGGTCATCCAGCCCGGGTCCAACGTCGGCGGCATCGGCGCCGGCCTGGTGCGGATGGTCCGGCCGTGGAACGAGTGGCTGATCGTCTGGGGCTACGACATCAGCCAGCCCGCACCGGTCGTCGACGAGGAAAAGGCCACGCAGATCGTCAGGAACCTGCTCGGCATGCCGGACCTCGAGGTGGAGATCACCGGCACCAGCCTGTGGGGCAACAACGAGATGTACGCCACGCACCTGCAGAAGCAGCGGGTGTTCGCGGCGGGCGACGCGGTACACAGGCACCCGCCGTCGAACGGCCTCGGCTCCAACACGAGCATCCAGGACTCATACAACCTCGGATGGAAGCTCGCGGCAGTACTGAAAGGCCAGGCGGGCCAGGAACTGCTCGAGACCTACTCGCGGGAACGCGCACCGGTCGCGAAGCAGATCGTCACCAGGGCCAACAAGTCCAGCCGCGAGTTCGTCCAGTTCTTCGAGGTGCTCGGCCTCATGGACGCCGAGACGGAAGAGGAGATGCGGGCCCAGATCGAGGAGCGCAAGGCCAACACCCCGCGCGGCAAAGAAAAGCGCCACGCCCTGGTCGAGGCGATGGAGCTGAAGGACTACGAGTTCAACGCGCACGGCGTCGACCTCGGCCAGTTCTACGAGTCCACCGCGATCCAGAACTCCGACGGCGCCACGCGGCCCGCGCCGGCCAGGGACCCCGAGCTGTACTACCAGGCCTCCACCGTCCCCGGCTCGCACCTGCCGCACGCCTGGGTCGGTGACGCCATCCACAAGGTATCCACGCTCGATCTCGCGCCCTATGACACGTTCACGCTGATCACCGGCATCGCGGGCGAGGCGTGGCAGGCGGCGGCGGCGAAGGTCGGCGCCGATCTCGGTGTCCCGCTCAAGACAGTCATCATCGGTCCCGGCCGCGAGGTCACCGACATCTACTACGACTGGGCGCGGCTGCGCGAGGTCGACGAGGACGGCGTGCTGCTCGTCCGCCCGGACAAGTTCATCGGCTGGCGCGCCATGACGCTGCCCGCGGACCCGGAGGCGGCGCTGCGCTCCGCCCTAGAGAACCTGCTCAGCCGGCCGCAGGCCGGCAGCTAGTTCAAGAGGGCGCAAGATGGTAGGCATGCGCTTCGTCCACGACACCCTCCCACAGCGCGTCTGCTTCGGCTCAGGCGAGGCGGCAGTGCACCTGGCCGCCCAGGCCGCCGAACTCGGCGCCACCCGGATCATGCTGATCGCGGCCAAGCCCGAGACGCAGCTCGCCGACACGATCGCCGGGGTCCTGCCGGTGGCGCTGCGCCACGACGACGTGGTGATGCACGTCCCCGTCGAGGTGGCCGAGCGCGCCCGCGAGGCGGCGGTGGCCAACCGCATCGACGCCCTGGTGAGCGTCGGCGGCGGCTCGACCACCGGCCTGGCCAAGGCGGTCGCGATGACCACGGGCCTGCCGATCATCGCCGTGCCCACCACGTACGCGGGCTCCGAGGCGACACCTGTCTGGGGCCTGACCGAGGGCGCGAAGAAGACGACCGGCGTCGACGTGATGGTGCTGCCCAGGGTCATCGTCTACGACGCCACGCTGACCATGTCGCTCCCCGTCGACATGTCAGTCGCGTCCGGCCTGAACGCGCTCGCGCACTGCGTCGACTCGCTGTGGGGACCGAACGCCGACCCCATCAACGCCGCGTTCGCCGCCGAGGGCATCCGCTCGCTGAGCGAGGGCCTGCCCCGGGTGGTCGCCGACCCGATGGACCTCGGCGGCCGCGAGCACGCGCTTTACGCCGCGTACCTGTCGGCGGCCGCCTTCGCCTCGGCGGGCTCCGGCCTGCACCACAAGATCTGCCACGTACTCGGCGGCAAGTACAATCTGCCGCACGCGCAGACGCACGCCACCGTGCTGCCCTACGTGCTGGCATTCAACGCCCCCGCCGCCCCCGACGCCGAGCGCAGGATCGCCGCCGCGTTCGGCTCGGCCAGCGCCATCGACGGCCTGGTGGAGCTGAAGCAAGAGCTGAACGCCCCGCACGCGCTTGCCGATTACGGCTTCACCGAGGACTCGATCGCCGAGGCCGCCGCGGCGATCCTCCCGTCCGTCCCCGCCTCCAACCCGCGCCCTGTCACGGCCGCCGACCTGGAGAGGCTGCTCCGCGCCGCCCAGGCAGGCACCGACCCGCGCACCGCGTTCAAGTAAAGCCACCACGATCAAAACAGGAATGATCCCGAACGGGTTCGGCCGACTCCGTTCCGCACCATTACTCCGGTAGCCCGGCGGGCCGGCGGTATCAGTAGCTCCTGAATCCGGTAAATTTTTGGATTCAGTGGTTTTCTGTCGACTTTAATGTCAACCGATATGCCATAGTTCTCCATGGTCCCGCACTGCCACAGGAGAACCATGCGCCGCACAGCAATCCTGGCCGCGTTCGCCCTCGCCGCGGCCGCCCTCTCTGCCGTCGTGCCGGTGAGCGCCGCCCGGTCCGACACCACGGTCCTTATCCCGCTGATCAGCCACTACTACAAGATGGTGGTGGACAGCACGCATGACCACGTGTTCATCAGCGCAACCAACGCCGGCATCCTGGTGACCGACTTCTCCGGCCAGACGGTCACGGTGATCGGCGCCGACGGGCGGGGAATGACGCTGTCGCCCGACGGGTCCACCCTGTACGCCACGAATGGCTGGGATGTGGACGCCTTCAGCACGGCGACGCTTGAGCAGACCGCCACCGCCGAGGCGGTCGCGGTGCAGAGCGGCACGCTCTGGGTCAGCTACGAGGGCAATGCGGCCAGCCAGGCGATCGGCGACTTCGACCTGTCCGCGGCGGATCCGGCGTTCGAGACCCAGCCTTCGATGGGGAGCTGGACCGGTGCGCCGCTGATCGCCGCGGACCCTTCGGACACCGGCAACGTGCTCGTCGTCGTGGCGAATGACGCCGATCCCACCTCAGTCGTGAGCTTCGACACATCGCAGGATCCGCCAACCGTCCGGGTCAAGACCGCGAAGCTGCTCACCGGCGCCGGCGCCGACTGCGCCGTTGTGCAGGATCTCGCCGTCCTTCCCGGCGGCGCGCGGTTCATCCCGGTGTGCGGCGACACCGCCCCGCCGGTGCCGACACCGACCGCCGAATGGGCCTACAGCACGGCCGACCTGAGCGTGCAGGGGACATACGGGCCCGTCCCGTATCCCGATTCCGTCGCGATCGCCTCGGGCACCGGCCTCGTCGCCGCCGGCGGCGAGGGCAGGCCCCAGGGTCCGTACATCTTCACGCCGGGCACCGCCACCGCGGTAAACCTTCTCGGCGACGACGGGATGCCCGGCGGCCTCGCCCTTTCCGCCGGCGGCTCGAAGCTCTTCTCCGTCACGACCGGCAGCTACGCCACCCCCGAACTGCTCATCTACGACAACCCAGCGGTCTCCAGGTCCGCGCTCACCCTGACGTCTACCTCGGTGAGCGCGGCCTACGGCAGTCCGGTCAAGCTCGGCGGGTCCCTGATGTTCGGCGATACCGCCCCCGCCGCGGGCACCGTGATCTCCGTGTCGCGAAGCGGGCCTGATGGCACCAAGACGCTGACGGCGGCTACCAATGGCGACGGGTCGTTCACGCTGACCGACACGCCACCAGCCACGGGCAGTTACTCGTATGCCTTCTCCTATGCGGGGAACTCGAGCGCGACCACGGCGCAGGCAGGCGCGGACGTGACCGTGACGAAGGCGGCGCCGGTGCTCACGTTGTCCGTCTCGCCAAAGACCGCAACCTATCGGCCGGTACTGCACATCTCCGTTCACCTCGGCACCGCGAACGGCGACCGGACCGTATCGGTCTACGCCAAGCCCTCGGGCGCTGCGCGGACACTGGTGGCGAGGGGCGCGGTGAACAGCGCGGGAAACCTGATCCTCAGCTACCCCGCGGCTCACACCACGACTTTCTCCGCCGCCTTCGCCGGCGACGCGGAGTACCCGGCGAAAACGGTCACCGTTACGGCCTGGGTCAACGCGCGCGTCACGGAGAAGGTCAGCGGGTACTACGCGAGCAAGCGAATCGGGTCGGTCGTCTACCGCCTCTACCATCACACCGCGCGCGTGAATGTGGCGGTCTCCGTGGCGCCGAACAAGCAAGGCGAGTGCGTCAAGCTCGAGGTGCAAGAGTTCTCGAAGGGCCAGTGGCGCGCCAGCCATGTCACCGGATGCGCGAAGCTCGGCACGAAGAGCACGGCTGGTGTCAGCGTCGCGCTGAGCCATGACGCCCTCGGCGTTCACTACCGGATCCGCGGCGACTACCTGCACGGCAGCGACATCACCAACCTCAGCGCCGAGAGCGGATGGCAGTACTTCGTTGTGGCGAAGTAGCGGGTTCAAGCGGCCGGAATGCGTGGCCATCGCCGTCCGGCGTTTCGGCTAAGCCCGGTAGCGGCGCCGGAAAAGCTTCAGTGCGTCACGGCGCGGCTACCAGAGTTGCCGGTACTCGTTCGGAATACTCGATTTGGATCTATTCCGAAAGGAACCTCATCGGGGAGGCGCCGTGCGATCGAGGTTTATCGCAGTTGGCTGCGCGCTGATCGGGGCGGCCGGGCTGCTGGGAATTCCGCAGGGCATCGCGCGGGCGGCGAGCCCCGCCGCGGCCAGGACACAGCTGAGTGTCTCAACGGTCAGGGGCAGTTACGGCTACGGGGACAAGGTTGTTGTCACCGTCACCCTCGACCGGGGCATCCCCGGCGGCAAGGTGACGCTCTACGCCCAGCCGGCCGGGCTGGCGACCAGGCGGATCGCGGTCGGCAAGGTCAACGCCAAGCACAAGCTGTTCGCTGGCTACAGCGTCACAAGGTCAACCAAGTTCACCGCCGTGTTCGCCGGCAGCACGGGTCACGCCGCGGCGAAGGCGGCCCGCACCGTGGGCACGCGGGCCCGGGTCGAGTCCCGGGTGACCAATTACTTCAAGACGGTTAAGTACAACGGCCACGTCTATTTCTACTTCCACGCGAGCAAGCCGCTCACCCTGCACTCGACGGTGACGCCGAACAAGCATGGCGAGTGCCTCGAACCCGAGACACAGCAGTGGGACAAGGGCGCCAAGGGGCCCGTCTGGGACGCCGACACCAAGTACGGCTGCGACACCCTGGACAAGCAGAGCCACGACAGCTCCGTTTTCGACCTGAGCGGCGCGGCCGGCGACAAGTACCGGATCCGCGGCAACTACATCCGCGGCAAGACCGACACGGTGAACCTCAGCGCGAACAGCCCCTGGGTGTACTTCGTCGTCGTCAAGTAGGCGTCGTCCTCCCGGCCCGCCACGGTCCTGCCGGATAATTGGGGCATGAACTGGCCTGTTCCCCTCCCGGCGGAGATGCGAGCGGACACGGTCTCGGTGCGCCGCTACGAGGCGGCGGATGCCACATGACCTCGGTCATCTTCGACCCGGCAGAGCCGGGGGGCGTGGAGGTCGGCGGCACGCAGTTCGACCCGGCCGTGTGGGGAACTGGCGTCAACGCCGCGGTCAAGCGCCTGCTGTTCGACGCGATCTTCGACTATGGCGCCGAATGGATCGGGTTGCGCACCGACGAGCGGAACGGCCGGTCGGCCGCCGCCATCCGCAAGCTCGGCGCGACCGACCTCGGCATCCAGCCGGACCATCGCATCCGCAGGGACGGCACCCGCAGGCAGAGCCTGATGTTCCGCCTCGACCGCGCCTCGTGGCAGTAGCCGGCTAAGCAGCCTCGGGCGCGATGGCCAGGGACAACGCGCTGCTCCCGCCGGGTGTCAGCGGCGCGGTGAGGAAGAGGGCGTCTGGGCCATGAACCTCGGCTCGCCGCCCCGGTGTTCGTCGGCGGCGTGCACGGTCCGCGGCCGCGTCGCGCTGCGAGCCGACCCTGATGCGGGTCGGCGGGTCATCAGGCCCGACATCCGATAGCAGGGTGAGCAGTCCTTCCACCCCGCCGGATCCTGCGGCGAGAGTCCGGCCTGCTGCCATAGCAGCGCCCTGGCGGCGTCCGCGACCGCACGCGGGACAACTCCCGGCAGCTTGACGAATCCGTCTGACACAAAGCGCGCTACGTCGACGGTGCCCATGTTCGAACCATAACTTCGGTGTCCACCGAATTACCCGGTGCGCGGCGGCGCGCTCCGCGTCCCGCTAAGGAAGCCCGAGACGACTTCGGTGAACTGGGCCGGCCTGGCGACGTGCACCAGGTGCCCGGCCTGGATGGTGACCAAGTCGCAGTCCGGGATCAGCGTGGCCATGTCCGCGAGCCGGCTCTGGTCGAGGTGGCTGTCCGGTCCCCCCGCGACGATGAGCGCGGGGGCCCGGATCTGCCGGAGCGAGTCGCGCCAGGCACTGGCCCGCGGATCGGTGAACTCGTTGCTCAGCTCCGTCACGTCCCAGTCGAACGGCAGCGGTTCATCCGGCCGGGTGAGGACTCGCCGTGCCCGCGGCCACGGCGGCGCCGGTTCCTCAAGGACGAGGCAGGCGACGCGCCCCGGGTGGCCTGCCGCGTACAGATACGCGGGCGCCGCGCCTATCGAATGCCCGCAGAGGGCGACCCGGTCCAGGCCAAGCGCGTCAATGAACGCCGCCAGGTCAGCGGTGAGCCACTCGATCGTGTAGGAGCCCGGCCAGTCACTCGCCCCGTGCCCGCGCAGGTCCGGCGCGTACACGCGCCACGCGGGCGCCAGCGCCGCCGCGACGAGCGCCCAGTCCAACGATGCCTCACCGAGAGCGTGCACCAGCACAAGCGGTGGGGCCTGCGCGGGTCCCCACGTCCGGTACGCGAGCCGCACCCTGCCGGCCAGCACCCGTCGCACGCTTCCAGGCTCGGTCTCGGTCACGTGTCTGACCGTACGTTCGCGGCTCCGCCAGAAGCCAGCGGATCTGCTCTGGGCAGCTAGCCGGGCTGGCACAGCGCCGGAGTCGCGCCGCCACAGGCGCCGAGGGCGCCCTCGGAAAGGTACCAGCGATCTCCACTCGCCCCTTCGGGCGCATGTACCTCACCCGTCGGCGAAGATCTTGGAAACTTTTCTCCTGATGGAAACAAAAACCCCGATCCGGGGGAAAAGTCTCCAGCAAAAGAAAAGTTTCCAAGATCATGTTCGATTGAATCCTTGATTCCGCCGCCTGCGCCTCTCCTATCCCCCACAGCCCAGATTTGACCGTGGCTGGATGGTCAGCCGCCAGCACGGCCGCCGTTGGGGACGATCATTCGCCTGCGGGGATGGGCGGGGCCCAGTGCGGGCGCGGGATGAGGCAGAAGGGGTGGCCGGCCGGGTCGGCGTAGACGTTCTCGCCGTCGAGCTTGGTTGCTCCGAGCGCCAGCGCGCGCGGCCCGTCGGCTGCCACGTCTTCGACCATGACGTCCAGGTGGATCTGCTGCGGCACGGCGGGATCTGGCCAGGTCGGCGGGCGGTGGTCCCGGGCGAGCTGGAACGCCAGGCCCGACGACCGGTCGCTGGCGGCGACGACGACGAAATCGTCGCTCCGGTAGGTGACCGGCAGCCCGAGCAGCCCGGAGTAGAACGCCGCGAGTGCGGCCGGGTCGCGGCAGTCGATTACCACGTGATGGAGTCGTCCGAGCATTACGCAAGCATGACAGACCGGCCCGAACCCCCGAGCGAGTCGTCTACATCATCCGCGCGGCGATGCCCCGTCCAATGGGCCCGGCGACGGGACGGGCTCGCCCGGTCCCCTCGCGGGCGGCTGTCCGCCCGTCGTGGTCGCGTAGTACCGGCGGTAGATGATCTTGTATAGCGGGATCCACCGCGGAATGCGGTTGATGACCGGGATCCACGGCGCGAACATCGGCAGCAGGAACCCGAACACGATCATGAGCAGGCCGACGTCTAGGTCCAAGTTGTCGTTGTTCGAGGCCAGCGCGGGGATCTGGTACATCCCTGCGTACAGCCACAGCCAGACCTGGCCGGGGAAGTTCCACAGCTCGTTCATCACGCCCCACTGGTCGCCGCCCACGCCCTGGGCTTCGGCGATGTTGCCCCACAGCGTGCTGTCGCTGAAGAACATCGTCCCCATGGTGGTGTTCGTGCTCAGCTGCTGCTCACTGCCCTGGAGGTACCCGTCCAGGCTCCCGTTGTTCGCGATGGCCAGCTCGGCCGCGATGATGACCGGGACCGGCCCGTAGTTGCCTGCCTTGACCGCGATCAAGGTGGGCGTGACCTTCGCGCTGCTGCCCGACAGCGCCGTGGCGTAGTTGTCCAGCCACGTCAGCTGGCGGGGCGAGGCGACCTGATCGCCCGGGGTGCCAGGCGCGAGGTCGCCGCCAGCCGCCTTGTACGCGCGGATCGCGATCGCGACCGCCGGGTTGAACGGCGCGACCAGCTGGGCGACTGGGGCCAGCACGAAGTCGTTGGCGGTGTTGACTGGCAAGGTCAAGCCGAAGATCCACTTGGCGATCTCGGCCGGCTTGATCCCGATGATCTGCTGCGCCGCGCCGGCGGTCGTGTTGAACGGCGGGCCGTACCCGGCGGTCGTGCTTCCGCCGGCCAGCTCCTGCACCGCCGTCGCGGCCAGGTCTGCCGGGTCGTTGACATCCCAGTACTTGGCGCTGAACGCCTGCCCGGCCGGTGATTTCGGCGCGCCAGGGTACGTCAGGCCACCGTTGGGGGACGCCCACAGGCTCGCGGCCAGGATCACCAGCAGGGCCACAATGATGACCGCGATCGTGCCCTCGGCCACCAGGTCATACTGGCGCTCGGGACCCCGCCAAGTGCGCAGCGGATGGCGCTTGGTTTGCGATGTCATCGTCGCCTCCTACCGCGATTCCGGCTTGGGGACTGGCTGATCGGCTACGACCTCGAGGTCCTCCGCGCCAGGCGGCGGAGTTACGCCACGGCGCCGGATCAGTGCGATGTGCACGGACACGACGAACAGCAGCAACGCCGTGGTGGAGACCACGTGCATGGTGAACTGCTGGCCCGCGTTCATCACGTTCCAGATCGCGCCGATACCCAGCGCGTTGAACGCATCCTTGGCCTGCTGGCCGACCCACTGGCTGTCCCAGTTGGTCATCATCAGGAAACCGGTGAACGAGGTCAGGATGGACAGGATGAACGCGAGCACCCCGGTGATCCAGGTCCAGCCGCGCCCGCCGCGCCAGCCCATGGTGAAGAAGTTGGTGATGAAATGGACGGCCATGAACAAGAACATGAACTGCACGCTCCAGAAATGGATGCTGTTCATGAAGGCGCCGAAGCTGTTCGTGTGCCAGAACGAGACCCCGCCCAGCGCGATTATCACGCCGCTGATGACCGCGCAGATCAGTGCCGCGAGCGTCAGCACGCCCATTGTGTACAGCACCGAGGAGACGTACGCGGGCTCGCGATCGGGGAGCAGCTTGCGCAGCGGGTAGTTGCGGACCAGATAGCCGCGCAGCCAGGGGCTGGGCTTGGTCCACGAGAACGGCTCGGCCCCTGTGGCGTTAGTCACCGGATCCGGTTCCGGCGCCCGGGCCTCGTCCCCCGCACTCATCGCCTGTGCTCCCTCGTGTCCACTTTCCCGCCTGGCAGGTTCACGAACATCCCGACCACGAAGATCAGCACGACCAAGATGATCTCGATGACATTGCTGATCTTGAGGAAAAACCAGCTGAAGGTAATGGCGTGATAACCGCCGTTACCGACCAAGTCCCATACCGGGCCCCACAACTGAATGAGCATTCCGACCGCCCTTCCGGGTGAGCGACCCCCGAGCCGCCCCGCACCGCTCGGCGTGCGGTGACGGCTCTGATGCTCCGTCCAGATGACGCTCGCCCCATCACCCCTTCAGGGTGATTCCGCTGAAACGAAACCCACCTGTCTCAGATAGGACGCAGGGCCCGGTTGCGCGCCCTCACTCGACCTGACCCGAGATTCTGTACGGAATGCGGCGGTTGCGGGGTTGCGGGGTAGTGGGGAGCGGATAGCTCATGCAAAAGCCCCGTTCGCGATCGAACAGTCGTTCGGAAAGGGGCTTTAGCGTGGGAGCCGCCTTGGGGAATCGAACCCCAGACCTACGCATTACGAGTGCGTCGCTCTGTCCGACTGAGCTAAGGCGGCGGGCTGTCCTTGCGGACCGCGCCCCGCTAGTCTACAGGTTCTCTGGGCTGGCTTGGATCACGCAGCAAGCAACACAGTGGACAATTGGACAGGTGAGGTTGACCGAGGAAGAGGCACGTACACGACTCGCCGGGGCCCGAGTGGCCCGGCTCGCAACCGCTGGGGGTGATGGGCAGCCGCACCTGGTCCCCGTGACCTTCGCGATGGACGGGGACCTGATCTACACAGCGGTGGACTACAAGCCGAAGAAGTCGGCCAACCTGCGGCGGCTGCGCAACATCAGGGAGAACCCCCGGGTGGCGCTGCTCGCCGACCACTACGACGAAGACTGGGACCTGCTCTGGTGGGTTCGCATCGACGGCTGGGCGAGCGTGGTCGACGATGAGCAGGCACTCCAGGACCCGCTCGACGTGCTCGCCGAGCGTTACGAGCAGTACCGTGACAACCGGCCGCACGGCCCGGTGATCGTCATCCAGGTCGACCACTGGAAGGCCTGGTCGAGCACCTGACGACGGGCTACTACTGCTCGGCGCGCCAGCGGCGGTACAGGTCGGTGAAGTCCGCGCGCATCCCGGACGTCAGGTCATCGGGGGTGAGCCGGCCGGTCAGCCGGATCGTCTCGCGCATCTGGGCCAGGTACTCGGTGCAGTGCGGGCAGCCTGCCAGGTGGCGCTCGAACCCGCGACGCTCAGCGGCGGACAGCGCGCCCTCCAGGTAGTCGGTCACCAGCTCGACGACTTCCTGGCAGGCCAGGTCGCGCGGACGGGGGCGAAGGCGCAGCACGCCGGAGAGGAAGCTCATCGCCGTCCACCTCCAAGCTCCGATTCGAGCACCTGCCTGAGCCTGCTACGACCGCGATGCAGCAAGACCCGCTGGTTGACCTCGCTGATCGCGAGCACCTGGCACACTTCCGCACCGCTCAGCCCTTCCACATCCCGTAGCAGGACCACCTCGCGCTGCCGCACGGGCAGCACGTCAAGACCGGCCCGCAGCAGTTCGGTCAGCTTAGCGGCATCGATCCGGTCTTCCGCCTCTTCGATCCAGTGCTCGGGCGGCTCGGCCCAGGCGCCTGACGGGCCGAACCTGGCGGCGTCGACGGCGGGTCCGGCGTCCGCGACCGGCACCGAGCGGCTCTCTCGCTCGCCGGTGGTGCGCGCCCGGTTCACCAGGATGGTGAACAGCCAGGTGCGCAGCGACGACCGCTCCTCGAATCTGGCAAGTCCGCGCAGCACCGCCAGCCAGGTGTCCTGCACGACCTCCTCGGCGACCGCCGGGCTCGGCACGTACGCCAGGGCGACCCTGAGCATGGTCGAGTGGTAACGCTCAACGAGCGCCACGAACGCGTGTTCGTCGCCGTCCCGCAGGCGCCGCAGCAACAACGCGTCCGCATCCATCGCTGGCAGCGTACCGCCGCCGCCGGCTGGAGGAGGGGAAAGTCCGAGGGCCGGCCGTGCCGTCACCGAGACAACCCGGCCGGCCCTGCGGATGGGAAGCAGTGGCAACCTCAGCTCGCCGCGATCCCTTCGCCGCCGGCCCCGCCAGGCACGGTGACCGACCCGACCTGCGCCAGCGAACCGCCGGAGCCCACCGCGAACTCGTCGACGATGCCCGCCTTGCCCGTCTGCACGTACAGGAACCGTCCGTGCGCCGCAGCGGCCGCGTCAACGGTCCCGGCGTCGGTCGCGGTGTTCCCAAGCGCGGTCAGGCCGCCAGAGTGCGCGACATCGTAGCCGGATACCGATCCGCTCCCCGCGTTCGACGCGTAGAAGTGCTGGCCCGCCCGGACGATCCAGCAGGTGGCCGCCTGCCCAGTGCTGGCGATGCCGAGCTGAGTGAGCTGGCCGCCGTGCGACAGCGTGAAGGTCGCGACCGCGTTCGGCCCCGCCTCGGCGATCACCACGTGCCCGTCCCTGCCGAAGGCCGCGGCGAACGGCACGGCACCGGTCAGGGTGTTGACCACCGGGCTCGCCGACAGCCGCCCGTCAGGGCCGACGGCGAACACGTCCACGTCGTTGCCCGTCGCTTTCGTCGTCACGAGCAACTGCGTGCCGTCTGGCGTCAACGCCACCTGCCCGGGCGTCGCCGTGAACGCCGACGCGGCCGTGGTCCCCAGCCCGAGCGCGCGCAAAGAACCGGAAATCGCCGTCAGGTGCCGTCCGTCGAGCCGGTATCCGTAGAGCGACCCGCCGCCGAGGGCATTCAGAACGTATGCGTGGTTCCCGCGCACGGTCACGCTGACAGGGAAGTCGCCGCCTGACGACAGGACCTGGCTGAGCGTCAGATGGTCGCCGTCGACCAGGAACACGGAGATGGTGTCGCTGCCCGGGTTGACCGCGATGAGCAGCCCGCGGTGCCTGTCGAGGGCGAGCGCGCCCTGCGACGCCGTGTGGTCCACCACGGAGCCGCTGAGAATGCCGCCCAGACCCCCGGTGGCGTAGGTGCCCGCGGCGGTGAGCGTGCCGTCCCCCGCACGGTGGTAGGCGGCCACGGCGTTGCCCGCGGTGTTATCGGTCAGCGCGAAAACGGCGCCGCCGGCGCCATCGAAGGTGTGCTGCCGGGGCGCCGACGGTTTGACCGCGGCCGACGCGGCGGGCGCGGCGAACGCCGCGACGGCGATGGCCGCCACACTGCCGGCCAGCACGCGCGCCGGGACGAAACGGATGAGTGCCTTCACAAGGTTTCCCCTTCCCTGGGGATCGGACCTGACTGGAACGCAGCTGCGACCATTCAGTCCCGGGGAAGGGAGAAGCGTTACGCGCTGTTGCCGTGCGTGGACTCGTAGGCGAGGCGTGAGCCGCACACGCTCGCCACCGAGCAGGCGCAGGTGCGGCCGTCCGCGGTCAGCTTCACCACGACGCTGTCCGAGGGGACGTTGTGCCCGACGACGGTGCCTGGACCCTCTTCGGTCTCCACGCGGGAGCCGGCGCGCGGCGCCGACTTCTTGAAGTCCTGGTACAGCGGGTGCTCGTACTTCAGGCAGCACATCAGCCGCCCGCACGCCCCGGCGATGCGCATCGGGTTGACCGGCAGGTCCTGGTCCTTGGCCATCCGCACCGAGACAGGCTCGAAGTCCTTGAGGAAGGTCGCGCAGCACAGGTCCCTGCCGCACGGCCCGATACCGCCCTGCAGCCGCGCCTCGTCGCGCGGTCCGATCTGCTGCAGTTCAACCCGGGACCGCAGCCGGGCCGCGAGGTCGCGGACGAGCGCGCGGAAGTCCACCCGGTGCGGCGCGCTGAAGTACACGACGAACACGTTGGTCGCCGATACGAAGTCCACCGCGATCAGCTTCATCGGCAGGCCGTGCTCGCGGATGAGCCGCCGCGCGGCCAGCTTGCCCTCCGCCCGCCTGCGCCGGTTGTGCTCGTCGCGGATCAGGTCGTCCGGGCCGGCCAGGCCGGCGCACACCGGCAGGCCGCCGACGTCTTCCGTCATCCACTGCGGCGCCCACACGCATTCCGCGACCTCGGGGCCGCTGTTGGTGGGCACGAGCACCTTGTCGCCGATCCTCGGTTCGTGGCCGCCTGGGTCGAGGTAGTAGAGCCGCCCGTACCGCTCGAAGCTGACTGCCATCATCATGCCCATCGGGCTAGCCTAAGGCGCGCGGCACCTTAAGCAACAGACCGGTAACGGCTCAACCCCGGACAAGCGAGATCGTCAGCTCCTCGACGGCGAGCAGCGGCGCGACGTTGAGCGTCACCCGTTCCCTGCACAGCATGACCGCCTCGATGCGGCGCAGCGTCGCCTCCGGCGTCGAGCCGGCGGCGATCCGCCGCAGGTCATCGAGCCGGTCGGCGTTGGCGAGCTCGACCTCGGCGCCGACCTGGAGCATGAGCACGTCGCGGTAGAAGGCGGCGAGCTCGAGCAGGGCGCTGTCCAGGGTGTCGCGCTTGACCCGGGTCGCCCGGGACTTCTGCCTGTCCTCCAGGTCCTTCATGGCCCCGGCCATGCCGCGCATCGCCTTGGCCACGCCCTTGCCAGTCGATCCCTCGCCGAACGCCTGGCGCAGCGCCTCCCGCTCCGGCTCGTCGAGCTGCTCGGTGACCGCCTTGGCCTCGTCCTCCGCGGTCTTGACCAAAGCCGCGGCCGCGGCCAGCGCCGGGCCGAGGGACACCGACTGCACCGGGACCTTGAGCACCGTCTCCCGGCGGGCGGCGGCAGCCGGGTCGAGCGCGAGCCGCCTGGCGCGGCCGATGTGCCCCTGCGCGGCGCGCGCCGCGGCGAGCGCGCGGTCGTAGTCAATCCCGTCCCGCTCGGCGAGCACCGTCGCTACCGCCGCCGACGGCGGCACCCGCAGCGTCATCACCCGGCAGCGCGACCTGATCGTCGTCACCAGGTCCTCAGCCGACGGTGAGCACAGCAGCCACACGGTCCGCGGCGCGGGCTCCTCGATCGCCTTGAGCAGCGCGTTGGCGGCGGCCTCGGTGCACCGGTCGGCGTCCTCGAAGAGCACGACGCGCCAGCGGCCTCCTGACGGCGCGCCCGCGGCGCGCAGCACCAGGTCGCGGGTCTGCTTCACGCCGTAGGAGAGACCGTCCGGGCGGACGAGGAGCAGGTCTGCGTGCGTGCCTGCGCGCACCTGATGGCACGAGGCGCACTCGCCGCAGCCGCCGTAGGGGCAGAGCAGCGCCGCCGCGAAGGCGCGGGCCGCCACCGACCGGCCGGAACCAGGCGGCCCGGTGAACAGCCAGGCGTGCGTCATCGCGCCCGCGACGGCATTGCGCAGCTGGGCGACGACCGCCTCCTGCCCGGCGAGCTCGTCCCACACGCTCACCAGGGGTCCGCCACCTCATCAGGGACATGGTCGGGGATGGCGGGGAACGAGCCGGTCGCGGCCTCGGAGACGTGCGGCACCGGGTCGGGCAGTATCTCCCTGATCCGGTCCTTGATCTGCTGGCCGATCTCCGCGAACGGAGCGGTCGCGTCGAGCACCAGGTAGCGCTCCGGCTCGGCGCGGGCGAGCCCGAGGAAACCGACCCGCACCCGCCGGTGGAAGTCGAGTGGCTCCGCCTCGAGCCGGTCGGCGGACCTGGCGCGGCGGCTCAGGCCGGCCTCGGGAGCCAGGTCGAGCAGGACGGTCAGGTCGGGCAGCCGTCCGTGGGTCGCCCAGCCGTTGAGCATCTCGATTTCGGCGGTCGGCAGGCCACGGCCCGCGCCCTGGTAGGCGAGCGAGGAGTCGATGTACCGGTCGGTGATGACCACCGCGCCGCGCTCGAGCGCCGGGTCGATGATCTTGGCCACGTGCTCCGCGCGGTCCGCCGCGTAGAGCAGCGCCTCGCAGTGCGCGGACATGCCGGAGTGCGCAGTGTCGAGCAGCAGTGCGCGCAGCCGCATGCCGATCTTGGTCGCGCCCGGCTCATGCGTGGTCACCACGTCGTATCCCTGCTCGCGCAGCCAGATCGCGATCAGCCGAGCCTGCGTGGTCTTGCCGGCGCCCTCGCCACCCTCGAAGGCGAGGAACAGGCCGGCGTGCCCGTGCGGCTGCTGGCCGTCGGCGGCCGGGGCGGCGGGCACCCGCTTGAGCGGCTCGTCGCGGATCGCCGTGATCAGGTCCTCGAGCAGCGGGACGCCCTTGCGGTCGTCGAGTTGCCGGTAGGACTGGATGCCGACGAACGCGACGAGCACCGCCGACAGCAGCAGCAGCAGGTTGTCGCCCGGCGCGCCGTAGGTGATGTGCGCGATCTTGACCTCGCCGTTGCTTGATCCGGTCACCGCGCCGATCGCCGCGGAGAAGCCGGTGGCGATGAACCCAGCGACCGCGATCACCGCGAGCAGGATGGCCTGGATCGTCGACTGGAAGAACGCGAACACCCGGCCGCGGGTGTCGTCGTCCACTTCGAGGCCGACAATGGTGAACCCGGTCGGGTAGGCGATCCCCGATACCACGCCCATCAGGAAGACGAACAGCGCGACCACGCCCAGGTTCGGCACCAGGGCGATCACGGTGAGCGGCACCGCGGATGCGGTCAGCGTGACGCCGAACAGCCGCCGCCTGGAGAAGTCGCCGAAGGGCCGACTGCCGAATCCCATGCCGATCGCCAGGCCGATGAGGATCAACGCGAAAACCAGGCTGAAGCCCGCCGACCCGCCGTCCAGGGTGGACTGGATATAGGACGGCGCCAGGCCGATCACCACGCCGGCCGCGCAGAAAGCGCCGAGCATCCCGATCACCAGCCCGCGCACGACCGGCGTGTGCCTGATGAACCGCCAGCCCTCCCAGATCGCCTTGGCGGTCGAGGGCACCGAGATGCGCCCGCTGTGCTCCCGCTTGCCGATCTGCCGCAGGGTGTAGACGGCGATCGCGGAGACGAAGTAGGACGCCCCGTTGAAGTACAGCGCCAGGTCCACCTTGTTGGCATGGAAGAACGGGATGCCGTGCCCGAGCGCGGTCGAGAGCCAGCCGAGCAGGGCGAACAGGCCGGCCGCGAGCGGCGCGGTGCCGTAGGTCATCAGCTGGCTGAGCTGGTTGGCCCGCTCGAGCTTGTCCTTGGGCACCAGGTTCGGCACCGAAGCCGCGCACGCGGGATTCCAGAACTGCGAGGCGATCCCGGCGAGGAACTTCGCCACGAAGATCCAGGTCAGGTTCGGGAACAGCGGGATCGAGATGAACAGCAGGCCGCGGATGACGTCGCCGACGACCATCGTCACCCGGCGGTCGAGCCGGTCGGCGAGCGCGCCCGCGATCGGCCCGAGCAGCAGCGCGGGCAGCAGGGTGACCACCCAGACGCCGCTGATCGACGAGGTCTTCGCCAGGTTGCTGCCGTGGGTCACCGACGGGGCGAGCGCGACGAGCGCGAGGATCGAGAGCCAGTCACCCAGGCTGGACAGCGACAGCGCTACCCACAGCCTGCGGAACGGCTTGATGGACAGCACTCCCTCCCCGTGGCGCGCGCGTCTGGCCCGGCGGGCCGGCGGCACCTCCGGGCGTGCGCTGCGGGGGGCGGAGCGAGAGTTCACGGCGCTAGGCTATCGAGAACGGCAGCGTGCCTGGTGGCTACTGCTTGATCGTGATTTTACTTTCCTTAGTAATGTCCGTATTGATGCTTTTCATACGGTTGACACGCATGCCGGACCCTACGGGGAACGCCGTGCGGCTCCCGCCGATTCCGCCGGTCAGCCCGCGTAGCTGACCGGGTCCACCGCCGTCGACGTGACCAGCGCGTAGCTCATGATCTCGCAGCCGGTGAAGTTCAGGTCCTGGCCCTCGATGCCGACAGCGTCCACCTCGCCCTCCGCCGACATGCCCGGGCCTATGTCGGGCAGGGTTCCCGCGTAGTTCGATCCGGCGATGCCGCCGCCCGCGGTGAACCCGACGTAGAGCTTCGCCGAGCCGGTGACCGCGCTCGAGGTGTTGGCGTACCGGTAGATCAGGCCGCCGGCGGCGGTCGTACCGAACTGGGACTGCTGCGCCGGCGAAAGCGGCCCGCAGTAGACCGCCGTGATCTTCATCGGCCCCTTTTGCATCGTCCCGGCCGGGGCGATCGTGATGTTGCTCGCGACGGGTGTCGGCGTACCGGTTGGCGTCGGTGAGCCGATCGCGACCGCAGTGCCGCCCGACGACGCAGCGGAAGCCTGCGATGTCGAGCCGCCTGACGACCCCGCCCCTGCGGATCCCTTGGCACCCGGCGAGTGACCGGAGCCCGCCGGCGACGCGACCGCCCCCGGTGACAGCCGGGCAGCGGACGATGACTGGCCTGCTGAGCAGCCCGCCGCGGCGAAGGCGGCGAGAACGGCACACGCGGTGGCTTTTCTCACTATGTCAAGACGCTCCGAGTCCGCTTTCGGTGCACGCGGTTACCAACCTGTTGCCCACACGGCCTGCCGCCGCGGCCGGCGTCGCCTACTCCGCCGACTTCTTAGCGGCCGGCTTCTTCGCCGTCGTGGCCTTCTTGGTCGTGGCCGCCTTCTTCGTGGTGGTCGCCTTCGTCGTCGCCGCCTTGGGCTTGGCGGCCGTCGTGCGCTTGGCGCGCGGCGCAGGCGCGGCGGCGCGCCGGTCGGCGAGCAGTTCCGCGGCGCGTTCCACCGTGATGGTCGCCACCTCGTCGCCCTTGCGCAGCGAGGCGTTGGTTTCGCCGTCGGTCACGTACGGGCCGAACCGGCCGTCCTTGATCACCATCGGCTTGCCCGACGCCGGGTCGTTGCCCAGCTCGCGCAGCGGCGGCGCCGCGGCCGCGCGGCCGCGGCCGCGGGGCTTGGGCTCCGCGAGCAGCGCCTTCGCCTGGTCGAACGAGATGGTGAACATGTCTTCCTCGGTGGCCAGCGAGCGGCTCTCCGCGCCCCGCTTCACGTACGGGCCGTACCGGCCGTTCTGCACGGTGACGGGCTCGCCGTCGACCTCGCCGAGTGTGCGCGGCAGCGACAGCAGCTTGAGCGCGTCATCGAGCGTCACGGTGTCCAGGGTCATGGACTTCAGCAGCGACGCGGTGCGCGGCTTGTCCTTGGCGCCCTCAGGCAGCACCTCGGTCACGTACGGACCGAACCGCCCGGCCTTGGCCACGAGCTGGTGACCGGACTCCGGGTCGGAGCCAAGCGGCTTGTCGCCACTCGGCTCGCTCAGCAGCTCTTCGGCCTTCTCCGGCGTCAGCTCGTCGGGTGCCAGGTCCTCAGGCACGTTCGCCCGCTCCCCGTCCCGCTCCAGGTACGGCCCGTACCTGCCGACCCGCACCACGATGTCGGTGCCGGCCAGCGGGAAGGAGCTGACGTCCCTGGCGTCGATGTCCGTGATGTCGGACACCAGTGCCTTAAGACCAAGTCCCTCATCGGAACGGGGTCGGGTATGTGTGGTCGGCACAGCATTTTCCTGGGCGTCGTCGCCGAAGTAAAAGCGGCGCAGCCACGGGACACGCTCCGCCTCGCCGCGCGCGATCTCGTCGAGCGCGTCCTCCATCTGCGCGGTGAACTCGTAGTCGACGAGCTGGCCGAAGTGCCGCTCGAGCAGCGTGATCACCGCGAACGCGAGGAACGAGGGCACCAGCGCGGTGCCCTTCTTGAAGACGTACCCGCGGTCGAGGATCGTGCCGATGATGCTCGCATAGGTCGAGGGCCGGCCGATCTCCCGGTCTTCAAGCTCCTTCACCAGGGACGCCTCGGTGTAGCGGGCCGGCGGCCTGGTGGCGTGCTCGGCCGGGTCGAGGCGCAGCGCGGTCAGCGGGTCGTTCTCCGCGAGCACCGGCAGGCGGCGCTCCTGGTCGTCCCGGTCCGCGGCGGTGTCGTCGGTGGATTCGACGTAGGCCTTGAGGAACCCGTAGAAGGTGATGATCTTGCCGGAGGCGCCGAACTCGGCCCGCTCGCCCGCCGTGGAGTTGCCGGCGACCTTGACCGAGACCGACTCGCCGGTCGCGTCCTTCATCTGGCAGGCGACGGTGCGCTTCCAGATCAGGTCGTAAAGCCGCAGGTGGTCGCCCCTGAGGCCGGCCTTTGCGGCCTGCGCGGGTGTGCGGAACCTGTCGCCCGCCGGGCGGATCGCCTCGTGCGCCTCCTGGGCATTCTTCACCTTGCTCGCGTAGGTCCGCGGCGCGTCGGGCACGTAGTCCGCCCCGTACAGCTCCCGAGCCTGGCTGCGGGCGGCGTCGATCGCGGTCTGCGACAGCGTGATCGAGTCGGTCCGCATATAGGTGATGAAACCTTCCTCGTACAGCCGCTGCGCCACCGACATCGCGTACTTCGCGGTGAAGCCGAGCTTGCGGCTCGCCTCCTGCTGCAGCGTCGTGGTGCGGAACGGCGCGTACGGCGAACGCCGGTACGGCTTGCGCTCGACGCTCGACACGCTGAAGCTCGCGTCCCGCAGCCGCCCCGCCAGGGCGCCGGCGGACTCGCCGTCGAGGTGCAGCACCTGTGCCGCGTCCCGCAACTGGCCAGTTGACGTGAAGTCGCGGCCCTGAGCGACCCGCTTGCCGTCCACGCTCTGCAGAGTCGCGGTGAACATGGTGGGATCGTCAGGCAACCGTTCGGTGCCGTGCTTTGCAGTCGCGAAGTCGGCCTCAAGGTCCCAGTAGCTCGCCGAGCGGAATGCGATCCGCTCGCGTTCCCTGTCGACGACAAGACGCGTGGCGACCGACTGGACGCGGCCGGCCGACAGCCGCGGCATGACCTTCTTCCACAGCACGGGGGAAACCTCGTAGCCGTAGAGGCGGTCAAGGACGCGCCTGGTCTGGTAGGCGTCGACCTTGCCGTCGTTGAGCTCGGTCGGGTTGGCGATGGCGCGGGCGATCGCCTCCGGGGTGATCTCGTGGAAGACCATCCGCTTGGTGGGCACCTTGGGCTTGAGCTCTTCTCTCAGGTGCCAGGCGATGGCCTCGCCCTCGCGGTCCTCGTCAGTGGCGAGGTAGAGCTCGTCGGCGTCCTTGAGCAGCGACTTTAGCTTGGAGACCTGCTGCTTCTTGTCGCTCGGCACGACGTACAGGGCCTGGAAGTCGTTGTCCACGTCGACACCGAGCCGCGCCCAGGGCTGAGCCCGGTACTTCTCGGGTATTTCCGCGGCCTTGTCGGGCATGTCACGAATGTGGCCAATGCTCGACTCGACGACATAGCCCTTGCCCAGGTAACCCGCGATGGTCCTGGCCTTCGCAGGGGACTCAACAATGACGAGCCTGGTGCCGCGGCCGTTACCGTTAACGGCCGCGCCGTTGTTGCCGGTCGCTGCCCCGTTGTCCCCGTTCTCGGAGGCCGCCGCTGTCTTCCCCGCGGCCCTGCTTCTTGCTGGCACGCTCTTTCCAACCTCACATCAACGCCATGGCCCGTCCACGTCTGAGCAGGCTCCCGGTCGCGCTTCCAACGCAACGCCCGCCGCAAGTACCATACGCGGCGCAACGACGAATTGCCCGTCCCTGCCGTTATCCCTGCAACCCGGTTAGCCGTCCAGACTGTTCCCGAGTGCTTTATCACACAACACCCGCCGCAGTCCCGGAACTTCGCGCGCATGGCTTGCGCAGCGGGCTCACCGGAGCAGAATAAGAGGCAATGGCCGACTACGACTACCTCGTCTTGTACTTGCCGCGCGGCACGACACGCGACGCCGCGCGACGCATACTCACGGAGCATGCGGAGTACGGATCGTGGGAGCTGGCCAGGCTCCGTCTCTATGCCGACGGCAGCAGGAAGGCTACCCTCCGCCGTCGAATAATACGCGCCGTAAAGACGTTCTGACGCTTCTCTCAGCAGATGTCCAGGAGCCGGTCCACCACCCGCACGCCAAACCGCAGGCTGTCTAGCGGTACCCGCTCGTCGACGCCGTGGAACATGCCGGGGAAGTCGAGTTCGGCGGGCAGCCGCAACGGGCTGAACCCGAAGCACCGGATGCCGATCTTGCTGAACCACTTGGCGTCCGTCCCCGCGGACAGGCAGTAGGGCGTCACGATCCCCTCCGGGTCTTCCGCGTTGAGTGAGCTTTTCATCGCATTCCACAGGTCACCGTCGGCAGTCGTCTCAACCGCGACGTCGTGGTGGATGAACTCTCTGCTGACCGCCGTGCCGAGCAGCCGGTCGAGCTCGGCGAAGAACTCCTCCTCCCGGCCGGGCAGGAACCGCCCGTCGAGCTCGGCGGTCGCGGTCTGCGGGATCACGTTGACCTTGTAGCCGGCCTTGAAGCCCGTCGGGTTGGCCGTGTGTTGCGTGGTCGCGCCGATCATCTTGCTCATGCCGCCGAGCTTGCCGATGACGCTCGCGGGGTCCTGGGGGTCGAACTCGACGCCGAGCGCTTGTGCTGCTCTAGTCAGAAATTGGCTTGTGGCGTCTGGGAGCTGGGTCGGCCACTGGTGCCGCCCGACCCGAGCGAGTGCCTCGCTGAGCTTGGTGACGGCGTTGTCGTTGTGGATCATCGACCCGTGACCGGCGGTGCCCGTCGCCTTCAGCCGCATCCAGGCGATGCCCTTCTCCGCGGTCTGCACGGCGTAAAGGCGCTGGTCACCGACGGACACGCTGAACCCGCCGACCTCGCCGATCGCCTCGGTGACCCCCTCGAACAGGTCAGGGTGCTGCTCCACAAGGAACTGGGCGCCCCAGGTGCCGCCCGCCTCTTCGTCCGCTGTGAAGGCGAGCACGACGTCCCTTTTGGGTTTCCGGCCCTCCCTGAGCCGTTGCCTGGCGACCGCGAGCATGATCGCGTCCATGTCCTTCATGTCGACCGCGCCGCGCCCCCAGACGCAGCCATCGGCGATCTCCCCGCTGAACGGATGCTGCCGCCAGTCTTTGGCGTCGGCAGGCACGACGTCCAGGTGGCCGTGGATGAGCAACCCGGGGCGTGTCCTGTCTTCGCCTTCGATGCGCGCGACCAGGCTGGTCCGCTTCGGGTGCGACTCCAGAACCTCAGGCGCCAGTCCGACCTCGCTCAGGAGCCCGGCGACGTACTCCGCCGCGCGGCGCTCACCGGGCCCCGAATGGTTGCCCGGGTTCGTCGTGTCGATCCTGATCAGGTCGCGGCAGATCGCCGCGACCTCCTCTTCCGCTGAGCTCACCTGGTTCACCTGGTTCTCCGTCACTTGTCCATCGTGCCACCGGCCTTCTTGCGGCCGGCCCTGGGGCCTTTGGGCGCCCAGCGGCTTGGGCGACCTGGGCGGCTGCCGCTCTGCGGCGGGCCGTCTGAGCTGGGGCTTCGGTCAGGCTGACTGCGCTTGCTTGGGCAGACTCGATGGGTTCGCGAAGTCTCCGAAGGTTTGCTAACCTTAGCCAGCCGACGCGATCGGCACACCTGGTCCGGGTGGCGGAATAGGCAGACGCGCTAGCTTGAGGTGCTAGTGGCCGGTGACGGCTGTGGGGGTTCAAGTCCCCCCTCGGACACCCATATCGGTGGAATCTCCCCAAATCGGACAGCGCTTGAACACGCTTATGCAGCGTGTTCAAGCGTCGGCTCGGACACGCGAACTGACGGGGAATCTCTCACACGCATCCCGCTTTAGCAGGCCTTTCGCCTCCTTGAACACGCCTACATGCGCCGCTGCCGTGCGCACTGCGGCGGTTCCCGCTCTCCCTGTCGGGAGGCGGCCATGACCGCGCGACCTCTGGCTCCTGTCATCCCCTCATCGGCCGTCCTGTCCGGCCGGCAGTCCGCCAGGGCCGCCGGGGGCCGGCCGCTGCCGCTGGCCGCCCCGGTCTCCGTCCCGGCCCCTCCCGAGGGCGTGGTCTATGGAATCGGCCGCATCGACGCCTCCGGCCGGATCGCCGACCGGGCCCTCACCACCGCCCTGGGCTGGTGTGGCGGAGACCGGCTGACTCTCACCGCCGACGCGGGCGTGATAACCGCCCGCCGCGACCCCGGCGGAATGATCACCCTGCCCGGCCGCGCCTGCATAGCGATCCCCGCCGTGCTACGCCGCCGCTGCGGCCTGCGCCCCGGCGACCGGGTGCTGCTGGCTGCAGTCCCCGGCGAAGACACCCTTACTGCCTACTCCCTCGCCGTGGTGGACCAGGCCATCCGCGCCCACGGCTCGTTCCCGCACGCGCAAGGAGAAAAGTCATGACGACCGTCCCGAGCTCCCCGCCTGTGTCCCAGCAGGCCGCAGTCGACGCGGCGCTGCTGGTCCTGAAGTCGATGGGCTTGTCCCTGGAGGACCTGACCTCCGCCCCCGGCCAGCGGCCGCCCGTGCCGACGTTCGCCGACTACATCCCGATCGTGTCGGCCGCGGTCACCGACGGCACCCGCCGGGCATACGGAACCTACTGGGGCCGCATCACCCAGCAGTGGGGCACCCGCCACCTGGACGAGCCCACGCCATCAGAAGTCCGGCAACTCATGAAGCTCATCAAGGCCAATGCGGTGCAGCGGCGCAACGGGCGGGGCGGCCGCAGCGCCGAGGAGCACCTGGTCGCCGCACTGCGCTGCCTGTACCGGCACGCCGAAGACGACGGGCTGATCAGCGAGAAGGACAACCCCGCCCGCAAGGTCGACAAGCCCCGCCGACTGCCCTCCACCCGCCGTGCCGTCGCCGACACCCGGCTTGCCGAGATCAACGAGGTCGCCGCCACCACCGGCGACGACCCCGAACTCGACACACTGATTTTGCGGCTGCACGCCGAGACCGCCTGCCGCCGCGGCGGCGCGCTCGCCCTGCGGCCGGCCGACCTTGACCGGGAACAGTGCCTAATCATGCTGCGGGAAAAGGGCGAGACGGTCCGCTGGCAGCCAGTCTCCCCCACCCTGATGGCCGCGCTCATCCATCACGCAGAGGAGCGCCACGCCCCGCCGGACGGGCGACTGCTGCGCTACACCGACGGGCGGCCGGTCACCTACCGGCGCTACGACGGGCTGTGGGTCCGCATCGGCAGGCACCTGCCCTGGGTCCGCACCCAGCAGATCAGCACCCACTGGCTGCGGCACACCACCCTGACTTGGGTTGAGCGCAACTTCGGGTTCGCCGTCGCCCACGCCTACGCCGGTCACACCGACGGCACCGGCGACACCGGCTCCGCCACCTCGACGTACGTGCGCGCCACGCTCACCGAGGTCGCCACCGCCCTCGCCGCGCTGACCGGCGAACCCCACCCCCTTGCCGAGCCCGGAACGGTGACTCCATGACAGCGCTCGCCAGCGTCCCTGCGGTCCGGCCGGACCAGCTGGACCAGCGTGCCGGCGGACCAGGGGACGCGGACATTGGCCCGGCCGTGGTCCGCGGACCGGGCTCTGCCGAGGACCGGTCCGGGCCAGCCCGGGACCAGGCCAGGACCGTCCGGTCCTGGCCCCTGTTCCTGCTGGCCGTCCCGGCCGCCGCCGAGGTGTGGTCCGGCTGGGTCGGCATCGCGCGCATGACCGGGTTCGGCCTGGTCTCCCCGCTGCCGGGCATCTGGCCCTCGCTGCGCCTGGACACCAGCATCACGCTCCCGGTCGGCGTGGAAGCCTACGCCGCCTACGCGCTCCGGGCCTGGCTGGCAGCCGAGCCCTGGATCAGTCCCCGCACCCGCCGGTTCGCCAGGCGGTCCGCGATCAGCTCCTTCGCACTCGGCATGGCCGGCCAGGTCGCCTACCACCTGCTCGCCCAGGCTGGGGAGTCCCGCGCGCCGTGGGCCATCACCACCGTAGTGTCCTGCCTGCCGGTCCTCGTCCTGGCCATGGGCACCACCCTGGCCCACCTGCTGCGCGGCGACGCCGCGGCTTCGGCAGGCAGCGCACCTGCGGGACCAGCCGGCGGGCAGTTCCCGGCGCAGTCCGCCCAAGACCAGCCAGCAGACCACAGCGGTCCGGGATGGACCAGGACCCGAAACCGGACCAGGACCACTCGACGGACCAAGACCACGGCGCGGACCGGCCCGCCTCAGCTGCCACTCAGGCCGACAGGACCGCCCGACCCCGCCTGAGCTTGCCCCCGTTTCCCGGACACCTGACCTGAGATGGCCTCGGCCATCAGGAAGGATGTCCCCATGCCCGCACCGCACCCTCCGGAGTTCCGCCAGCGCGCCGTCGAGCTCGCCCGCCAGGGCACCGCACCGATCGCCAAGACCGCGAAAGACCTCGGCATCAGCGAATCGTGCCTGCGGAACTGGCTCGCCCAGGCCGACGCCGACGAAAGCAGCAGCCCGCTAAAGCCAACCAGCGCGGAAAAGAAAGAGATCGCAGAGCTGCGCCGGAAAAACCGGCAGCTTGAGATGGAAAACGACATCCTCAAGCGCGCCGCCGCTTACTTTGCCAGGGAAAGCGTCCTCCCAAAGTAACCTTCCGGCTGGTCCGAGAGCTGGCCGATACCGGAATCCCGGTCGCGGCGGCCTGCCGGGTACTGAACGTGTCCACGTCCGGCTATTACGAATGGCTCGGAAAGCCGGAATCGCCGAGAAACGCGAGGAACAGGGAGCTTGCGAAGATGATCGCGGCGGTTCACGAGGAATCGCGCGGCACTTACGGGTGGCCGCGGGTGCACGCCGAGCTGGTCCTGGGCCTGGGCGAGACGGTGAACCGCAAGCGGGTCGCCCGGCTGATGCGCGAAGCCGGCCTGCAGGGCGTCCACCGGCGCAAAGGCCGGAAGAACCTGGTCAACGCCGCGACCGAGGAAGACCTGGTGCACCGGCAGTTCGCGGTCGTCGAGCTCGACCAGCTCTGGCTGACCGACATCACCGAGCACCCGACAGCCGAGGGAAAGGTGTACTGCGCGGCGGTCATGGACGCCTGCTCGCGACGGATCATCGGCTGGTCAATTGACGTCAGCCAGAAATCGGAGCTGGTCATCGACGCGATCGGCATGGCTATCCTCCGGCGCCGCCCGGAGTCAAGCAAAACGATCCTGCATTCCGACCACGGAACGCAGTACACGTCCTGGGCTTTCGGGAAAAGGCTCCGCGACGCGGGGCTGCTCGGCTCGATGGGAACGGTCGGGGACTGCTACGACAACTCGATGATGGAATCGTTCTGGGGCACCATGCAGATAGAACTTCTTGACCGGAAGGCATGGAAATCCAGGAAAGAGCTAGCGAACGCGATATTCGAATGGATAGAATGCTGGTATAACCCCGCGCGAAGGCATTCCAGCCTCGGGATGCTCAGCCCAGCCGACTTCGAGACACGACTCAGGCCGCCAGACCACGGCGCCTGACCCCACACCCGAAGTGTCCGGCGAACGGGGGCAAGGTCAGCCAGGGCCTGCTGCGACCAGGAAGCCGTCCGCATCGCCCGCGAACTTGCCGCCGAAGGCAGACCCGTGTCCCGGCGTACGCTGCGCGGCGGCGGGGTGCAGGGATCCAACGAAAAACTGAACGCGCTCGCCCGCTTGCTCAACGCCGAACTCACGGCCGGGCAGCCGGTGCTTTCCTAGTCAGTCAGGGCCGGGCAGCCTAGCCGCCGCGGCTGCCCGGCCCCGGCAACGCCCGCGCAAGCTCGACGAAGAAGACACATTCACACCCTGGACCATCCCGGCTCGGTGTAGAGAGAAGAGCGTCTCGGGCGTGATGACGGCCAGCCGAACCTGCCCAACGGTCGCCTTGCCGAGCTGCCTGACGAGAGACAGCGACCACACGCGACCGCTGAGCACGGTAAGGCGCTCACGTAGCCGCCGTTATGGTCGGCGGTCAATTGTCATCGCGCAGGCGTCAACTGTGTCCTGAACCGCCTTATTGAAGAATCGGTACTGACGCTACGGCTGGGTCCAGTTGTAGCGTTTAGGGGTTCGATGGGTTTGGCTCTGCGAACCGCTGCCGACCAGCGTGCTGGCCTGGCTTCCGAACGACGTGCCGGCCTGTCGGACCCTGCCGCGGCGTGGCTCATAAGAGGTGCGACGCTGACTATCTGGAATAAGGCATGCCCGCCGCGGACCCCTCAATGGCGAGGATGGGAGGCAGGTCATGACAGGCGTGATGATCGGCGTGGACCCGCATAAGGCCTCGCACACCCCTCTCTGCCAAGCTGTCGTGAGGCACCCGCCCCTCAGTAACCACTGACACTCCCCGAGGGCGGGGACGGAGACGCTTTCCTAGATGACAATGACCTCGCTCGACCGCATGCCGCTGGCCGGCGATGCTGGACGGGTGACCGGCGAGCAGGAGCGCCCGGATCCGGAGGTGCCCGAGAAGGCCCGCCGGCGGACGTTCACCGCGCAGTACAAGCAGGAAGTCCTGGCCGCTTACGAGGCGGCGGCGCCTGGTGAGAAGGGCGCGATCCTGCGCCGGGAGGGCCTGTACTCCAGTCTCATCACCGAGTGGCGGCGGGCCCGCGATGCCGGCGCCCCGGCGAGCCCGGCGCGGGCGTCCGGACGCCCGGCGGCCGACCCGCGAGACGCGCAGATCGCCCGGCTGCAGAAAGAGAAAGCCAAGCTGGAGCAGGAGCTGGCCAAGGCCCGCTTCGTGGCCGATGTGCAGTCAAAACTGCAGGCGCTCTTGGAGACGATCTCCGAGGGCGCGGACTCCGAGCACGGGTCGAGTTCGTGACCGACGAGGCGATCGCCCTGCTCGCGCCTCAGATCGGCACCAGGGCGGCCTGCCGCGCGGCCGGCGTGGCGCAGGCTACCTGGTACCGGCGGCACCGGATCAGCCCGCCAGCGCCCAGGCCGGCCTCGGTCCCGCATAAGGAGCGGGCCCAGCCGCGGGCGCTGGCCCCCGCCGAGCGGAAGGCAATCCTGGACGCGCTGCACAGCAGCCGGTTCGCTGACCTGGCCCCGGACGAGGTATGGGCGACCTTGCTGGATGAAGGAACTTACCTCGGATCGGTGTCCACCTACTACCGGGTGCTGCGCGAGGCCGGGGAAAGCCGCGAGCGGCGGCGTCAGGCGACGCACCCCGCCGCGGTCAAGCCCGAACTCGTCGCCACCGGGCCGAACCAGGTCTACTCCTGGGACATCACCAAGATCCACGGCCCGGTCAAATGGACCTACTACCACCTCTACGTCATCCTCGACATCTACAGCCGGTACGCCGTCGGCTGGATGGTCGCGACCCGGGAGTCCGCCGTGCTGGCGGAGAAGCTCATCGCGGAGACCTGCGCCAAGCAGGGGATCACCCGCGGCCAGCTCAGCCTCCACGCCGACCGCGGCTCCTCCATGACCTCCAAGCCCGTCGCGCTGCTGCTCGCCGACCTCGGCGTCACCCAGTCCCACTCCCGCCCCCACGTCAGCAACGACAACCCGTACTCCGAAGCGCAGTTCAAGACCCTCAAATACCGGCCGGCGTTCCCCGCCCGGTTCGCCACCATCGAGGCAGCCCGCGCCCACTGCCAGGAATTCTTCGGCTGGTACAACAACGACCACCATCACGGCGGACTCGGCCTGCACACCGCCGCCGACATCCACCACGGCCACGCCCCCGCCGTCCGGGCCGCCCGCGCCCAGGTCCTGGACGCCGCCTACCTCGCCCACCCCGAGCGCTTCGTCAGCAAGCCACCCGCCCCGCCGAAACTGCCAGGCACATCCTGGATCAACCCGCCCCAGGAAGAAGGAGACCAGCACTCAGTAATGCTCGCGTGACGGTGCCTCGTTCAGGTTGACAGATTCCGCACCGCGGTGGCGGTCAGTGCCGGTGAGCAGCCGCTCGGCCAGCTGCGGATCCGGGCCTCGGCGGCGCAGGCGCGGCGGCTGCTGGAATGGGCGGCGCCGTGGCCGGAGCGGTCCTGGGCCGTGGAGGGCGCCGGGGGCCTGGGCCACCTGCTGGCCCAGCAGCTGGTCGCAGCCGGGGAGCGGGTGCTGGACGTGCAGCCCAAGCTGGCCGCCCGGGTGCGGCTGCTGGCCGATGAGGCGGTGAACAAGAATGACCCGAACGACGCCCGCGCGATCGCGGTCACCGCGCTAAGGTCCCGGACCGTCCGCGAGGTCACACCGGATGATCACTGCGCGGTGCTGAAGATGTGGTCCAGACGGCAGCATGACCTGGGACGGAACCGGACCCGGATCGCCTGCCGGCTGCACGCGGCGCTGTGCGAGCTGGTCCCCGGCGGCATCGGCAAGGAGATCACCATCGCGCACGCCGCCCGCGTCCTGGCGCAGGTTACCCCGTCCGGCGCGGTGCAGCTGGCCCGCGCGGAGCTGGCCGCCGACCTGCTGGATGATCTGCGCCGGGCCGACGAGCAGGTGCGGGAGACGAAGAAGAAGCTGGCAGCCGCGGTGCGGGCCACGGGCACCAGCCTGACGGAGATCTTCGGGGTCGGCCCGGTGATCGCCGCCACGGTGATCGGCGAGACGGGCGACGTCTCCCGGTTCGCGAGCCGGGACGCGTTCGCCGCTTACAACGGCACCGCCCCGGTCGAGGTCTCCTCGGGCAGGCGGACGGTGTTCCGCCTGTCGCGGCGCGGGAACCGGCGGCTCAACCACGCCGCGCACATGACCGCGGTCACCCAGATCCGCTACCCCGGCAGCGAGGGCCGCGCCTACTTCGACAAGAAGACCGCCGAGGGCAAGACCGCCAAGGAAGCGCTGCGCGCCCTGAAACGGCAGGTCAGCGACGCCTTCTACAAGCACCTCAAGGCCGACGCCGTCCGCGCCGCACGCGGGAGCAGCAGTCCGGGAGGGCACGCGGGGAACGACTCTGACGCCAGCGCGGCCGGCTCACACCCCAGGACGCCGGCTCTTCGGCCAAGCCACTCCCGGACCAAGAACCACCGTACCCCTATGACGTTGGCAAGGAAATAACCGCACCTCAGAGGCTCATAGGAAGACCAGCGGTCCCACTTGACACAAAGAGGAATCGTTCTGCGCGGTTGCGCCACCACTAACGATCTTCAATTGCGGAGGTTACGCAAGGGACGTGAGATCAAGCCTGGTTCCGGTGAGGAACCCGTTGATCAGGCCGGGCTGGTACTGCATGCGGCGGAGCCGGGACTTGGCCAGGGCGGTGAGCTGGGCGAGGTCATGCTTGACCAGGTTGGCCAGGGATCTTTTCAGGTGCGACCACACCGACTCGACCGGGTTGAGCTCGGAGGCATAGGCCGGCAGCTGGTAGACGGTGAGCCAGTCCCGGGCCGCGATCAGCTCGCGCATCGCCCGGCTGACGTGCGTATTGAGATTGTCCCAGATCAGGACGAGCGGCCCGCCGAGCTGCTGGTGGGCGGCGTCCAGCAGCCGGGCGTAGTCCGTCTCGGTGAACCCCTTGCGCTTGTCACCGCGCCGGGGGCCGGAATGGACGCGGTAGATCAGCCGCGGCCGCTGCCCGGCCTTGACGGCGATCACCGCGGCCAGCGACACCCGCTTGTTGCTGCCGCCGGTCACCTTGACGACCGGGGTCGCGCCGCGCCGCCCCCAGGTGCGGCCCTTCGGCGGCCTTAAACCCTGCCCGGACTCGTCCTCGAAGACCAGCCAGGCGCCCTGCTGCTCAGCCGCCCTTTTATGACCGGCCACGTCTCCTGCTTCCACGCGGCGACCGCGGCCTCATCCCGCTCGGCCGCCCGCCGCGCCGGGACCTGCACGCTCCACCCCATCCGGTGCAGCAGCACATGCACCCCGCCCAGCGTGTACTCCACCCTGAACCGCCGCCACACCTGATCGGCGATCCGGGCCAGGGTCCAGCACTGATCCTCATAACCGCACGCCGCGGGCCCCGCGTCCAGCACCGCTTCCAGCTCGGCGACCTGGGCCTCCGTCAGCTTGCACTTCGCCCCGCCGGCCCCCTTGGAGGCCAGCGCCTCCCGGCCGCCGGCCGCCAGCGCCCGCCGCCACCGGTTCGCCGACATCCGGCTCACCCGCAACCGCCGCGCGACCTCACCATCGCTCGCCCCGGCCTCGATCATCTCCGCCGCCGCCAGCCGCACCTGCTCCCGGCGGGCACGATCCGCAGCAGTCAGCCCGCCGCCATCGGGATACCTCATGACACCGGCATAACCCACCACCGCGACACACGCCAGACCCGTAACCCAGGCAATTGAAGATCGTTAGCAGCGGCGGTTTAGCCATCCATAACGAGCTGATCTGCTTCGCCGCATGCTTGCCAACGCGTATGCCCGGTAGCACCTGAACGGCTAAGAAAGAGGCTGCCTTCAAGAATAGTTATTAAGGTCCTATTCGATAGTCTCCAGGCACAGGCACAGGCACAGGCACAGGTCAGCCATGCCATAGCCCCAGGAGGGTAGCGGCGAGTACGTTGCTGGCAGTCCCTTCGAGGATGGTCCGCAAGCTCTGCCCAAGGACTCTCAGTTTGTGCTGGTCCGGTCGTAGCTTTGATGCCGCCTGGACGATCTCGCCCGTCAGGATCCTGGCATCCTCTTGTTCCCGAGGTGCGAGCCCAAGGGCGGGCAGTGCCAATGCCACCGCATCGGCGAATCGCGCAAGCGCGGCGACATCAAGCTGGGTTGTTTGCACGGCATCGCCCGCACGTTGGGTGACGCCATGCGATCCCACAACCACTCCGCTAGCAGGCCCGTGGATTGTCACAGCGTTCGAGGCCGTCGACCGTTGCGCCGCGACGTACTGCACGGTGTCCGAGCAAAACTCCTCGGCGCACAAGACGCCTGCGTCAGTAAGGTAAAGCCGGACCGGCCCCTCACATTCATCGACCGTCACTCCGTCGACTAGGCCTTGTCTGCGCAACCAGGCGGCGGCGGCGTCAAGATCTGCCTCTGAGAACGGCTCTGCCAGCCAGGTGCCGTAGCGCGGGTCAGCAAGCATCAGGTCGCGAGAAGGCTGCCTCAGCGAAGTCGATGCGTCCTGCGAGGACAGCCAGTCGACCATCGCGTCCCGGCAGGCTGCCCTGCGCTGCCGCATGTCAGCACGACCGGCCTGAACATCTTCTGCCAGGAGGCGGCCCTTGGCGGTGGCCAGGGCATCGAATCCCTCGATGCCGCCCAGCCCGGCCGCCAGATGGATGAGTGACTGCTGCTCCAGTTCCCGCAGCTCATCGTGCACGACCTGGGTGGTGAGCGCGTCTGCATCGGGCTGGGCGTCGTAGAACGGCTTGATGGGTACGTATGTGGCGGATGATGACTGCGGTACCAGCCACTCGATGAACCGAACCCGCCGGATCTTCGAGGGGGTCCAACCCCAACCGCGCTCTCCCATGATCCCAGCGTAGACGGATCAGTCGGGTGTGACGGCCTCCCGGAAATGCGGAATCAGGTCAGATCCTCGCCCAGCCTTACCTCAGCGCATACCGGGTTTCCGCAACCCACGTGTACGCCGGCCAATCGACTCTGCGGGAAGGTGAGATAGGCTTTGTGTCGCAAGAGGCAGCGGGACAGCGTGAGAAAGACGGGCGATAGCTTCGACAGCGCCGGAATCTATTGGGTAGTGCGCGGCCGCGCTTTGCCGGCTATGCCGGACGCGATCCCGGCCGAGACTTGATCTTCATAACTCGCCCGTGGCAGTACTTATATTTGCGTCCGCTACCGCAGGGACACGGCCGATTGCGAGGAACCTCGGGTACCACGGTCGGTATGGTTTCGTCAACTGCTCCGAATGAAGCATCCATCACTGCCAATACCGGATGCGGCCCTCCCCTCGCGTCGATAATTCCAGGCATGTATGCGGTGGCTTTCACTTCGGATGTATGATACCTAGACGTCGGCTGGACAGTTGGGTCACTTGAGATAACAACACTCATACATTGGCGCCCCACAGACCCTTGCGTTTTCCGGTCATCCGCTGTCAGGCGGATAAGTTTTACCGTACGTGACACAATTGCCTGCGGCGGTTTGTCAGCCCGGACCAATTCCTTCGTTTCGCCCCAAACGCTCTGCGCTTGCGGCGGAAGCGTGAAGAAACCAGAGATGTTGCCCAACATCGCTGATGGCTCGCCCTCCTCGGCCCACCAGGTCCACTCCTGAAACTGATGCGCGGCACGGTCGGCCACCAATGGCTGCATATCAGGCGACTCAAAATTACTCAGCCGAAAAAACGCTAGCCGAGGCTGGCCGTTAGTATATATGTATCCCACGCCAGTAATACTCAATCTCTTGTCTGTAACGCGAAGTGGTGAAATTTCCCGGTTGGCCTTCGCTTTCAACCGGGACAACATTTCTACGATTGTATGACTCGGAGGCGCGACCTCAGCTAGCGCCTGCGCCAGCCAAAATCGCGTCTTGAACCTAAGAGTAGCGGCCTCGGCAAGTCCCGCAAATCCGATGGCCATCCTAGCGTCTCGGGTAGTCAGCACAAATGCTTTATTGGACTCATCATCGTGACCGCCCCCCGGTAGGGTGAGGCGGCGATCGCTGACAAGCAGAGCGTTGCGCGCATTGCCGAGAGTGATGATCATGGTCACGATTGAATTATTGCATAACAGCCTGGTCACCTTGAAATATGACATGATGCGGTCGCTCAACAAAATTTTGGGGAGAGGCCTGCCTGCCCCCTGGGTAGCGCCCCCCAGAGCCTCCCCAGGTCAGGAGGAACCGGCCGGGAGCTGAAATGGATGATCTGCACTTGCCTCAACCACCTGGCTGGCCGTGGGGGGCAGCGAAAATAATCGGCGATCTCGCGCCTCTGGTCGGATCCCAGTGCCAGATCTCGGGTTCGCCATGGGAGTGCACAGACTGACTGGGTCGTGCAGGGCAAGTCGGTCTATTACGGGCGTCCGGCCTGGTGCCGGAGCATAATTCAGGCATGTCTGCCGACAGTCATCGCGACCTCATCGTGGCGGCGATCCGGGTCAGCTCGCAGCCTCTCGATGATGACCAGCTCGCCGCGCGCACGGGCATCTCGCCGCGGCAGCGGGTGAACCAGGTCTGCCGGGCCCTGGAGCGCGCCGGGATGGTGCGGCGCGAGCCCGGTCCTCACGGCAAGATCGTCAACGAGTGGCTCGGGGAACCGAGCCGGGAACCGACAAGCACCCCAAGCCTGGCGGGCACGGCTGCTGCCGGGGTAGGCGCGCCCGCCGGTCCCGCTGTCACCTCGGCCGGGGCTGTGCCAGCCGGCGATTCCGCTGAGCAGCGCGGCGCGGAACGGGTGATGCTGGACCTCCTCGGCGCGCAACTGGGCCGCGAACTCAATCCTGACACCATCACCGTTCCGTCCGGGGAGCGGGTCGAAGTCGACGGCGCCGACGCCGGCCGCACGGTCCTGGCCGAGTGCTGGGCGCACCAGGGGCCGCCCAAGAGCGCGCAAAAGCACAAGGTCCTGGCCGATGCCTTCAAGCTGGCCTGGATCGGCACCACCGTCTACCCGCGGCCGCAGCTTATCTTGTGCTTGAGCGACCCGCTGGCCGCAGCGCGGTTCCTGCCCGGCGCGAGGTCGTGGGCCTCTCGCGCCCTCCAGGACAACCGCATCGAGGTCCGCGTCGTCAGCCTTCCAGACGACCTGCGCCATCGTCTTCTTCAAGCACAGCACCGCCAGTACCGCTGACACCCGACCGGGTCTTGAAGGGGAGTTCAGCCGGTGGCCGAGACGCTTACGGTCTAACGCCGGAACCGCCGCTATGCGTAGGCGCGACGTCCCCGGCGGACCTCAGTTGAGCCAGGCGAGAACAAACAATATGCGCTTGAGCTTGCCGGTTAGATTGGCCCTTCCGGGTGGGAGCTGGAGATTCGCTCCTGGTTAAGGCCACCACATCGCCTCCCCCCGCTTCGACGGAATTGCCATCAATGTCATCCGGCCCGGCAGTGACAATGCCAGTACAGTCAGCCGGTCACTAGCGGGGATGAAGGCCATTAAGCTAGTCGACGCTAGGCGGCACCTGACCGAACTCGGCGTATGCAAACCGAGCATGGGCCTGCCTGACACGAGCAACCTACCGCCCGTATATATGCCTTGACCTGCACCGCTGCCGCCAATGTGCGCTAGCAGTTTGAGATGCATTTAACAGCGGGACCGGTTCGGCATAAGCCTTTTGGCTCGTCGGCGTCGGTCTGCCGCTAACGGTTTTTCCTGGGCAGCTCCCGACAATATGGCCGCGTTCCCTCAATCCCGATCTTGAACTGGATTTCACCGAATTCAGGCGGATCACTCCTGGTAACCCGCACGGTAATCAGGAAGTATTGATGCTCCAGTTGCAACCACTCGCGAACCGCTGAGTACCCGACCGTGACGGAGTGCGGCAGCGACGGAAAGAGCCAGTAATCGCCGTCGGCCCCGTTCCCTCCCTCCAGATCCTTCTTAAGGCCCGCGAGGTCGAAGTGGGCGAAGTCGAGCAATCGAGTTTCGCCCCTCGGTATCTCTTGAGCGCCCACCGAACCGCCGTCTGTCCAGGGGATGGGCCAGGACAAGAGGCCAACGCAATTGCCGTCTTGGTCGTGCGCATCAACTACCTCAGCACGGAAGGAGCCCGAACCGCCCTGGTTTAGCACGCCCAAGAACAAGCGGTTGGTGACGAGGTCCAGGTCGGGCATCAGTCTGACGCGGACCGGTCGCGGAGGCAGACTCGCCGACACGGCGCTAGTAGCGGAACCCTCAGCCGTAGCGCTTGCTGGAACCTTTACCCTGGCGGTGCGCTGCTCACTGCCTCCGGGTGCCGACTCGATGCCATCAGCAATCGACCCGCCAACCGCTGGACTGGTCGGCCACCACCTCCACACGGTGGCGAAGCATAGATACAAGCCAAGGACAGTCAGAACACCGAGCACATACGTCGGCCAGAGAGGAAAGCCTGAGTGGGGCGTGGTGGCCAACTGCGAAACGTAGATGGCACCTCCACAGCAGACTGCCGTCGCGACGCCCCAAGCCCCCGAACGTCCGGCACGGCCATCCTCATCTGCCACGTGTATTAGCCTATCGGTGCTCAAACTCCACGTCGGCCAGCCACGTGCACAGCGCCTCCGGGAGTCGCTTGCCGCAGTGGCTGAAGGCTCCGTAGAGGGCTGCCGTCGGTGCAAGTGGGCGTATAGGGATCGAGCGATTATTTAGGAACTTAGATCGCGTATCAAGATTGGCCGTGCAAGCACAGTGCCCTGTGCGCCAGTGTGCTGTGAGGAATTGCTTATATCGTGGGTGATCGCGACTACTCGCGCGCGGCTCAGCGGCGGCCTTCGTTCCCAGTGCGTGACGAACCCTTCATCCCGGACTAGCCTCAATCGTTCAGGCGGTTTGAGGTCTGGTTACTGATCGTGCTGGAGCCTGTTTTTCGACTTCATGTCTGTTTGTCCTGGGGGCGGGCGGTACGTGGTGCGCCCGGTGTGCCCGGGTGCGCACCGGCTCCGACCGCGCCGGGGGTGGTCCTCCTTCCTGTCGCTGGGGTTGCTCGTGCTGGTCAGGCGGGTGCTGGCAGGGCGCAGAGCCGCTGCCAGCAGGCGAGGAATGCGTCTTTCCATGGCCAGTCGGTGCTGATGGCGAGGGTGCGCTGCCGGGCGTGGCGGGCCAGGCGGGCTGGCAGGTGCCAGATCCGGTAGCGGAGGGTGTCCGGGGTCGCGTCGCGGAGCTCGCTGTCGTGCAGTCCGAGGAGGCGGGCCCATGCCGTGAGGTCGGCGGCGATGTTCGCGGCCAGGACCCAGCCGGCGTTGACCTGCCAGGTCTTGGAGGGCAGGTTCCGCAGTCCCATGGCCTTGGCGGTGCGGACGCCGCTGGTTTCGACGACGGCGTGCTCGCGGTGCAGGACGTCGATGTACTGGGCGTGGTGGCTGCCGGGGACGCCGCTGATGCCGTCGTCGGGGATGTTCGTGCAGGTGATGGAGTACTTCCAGCCGGTCTTTCTCTCGTAGTCGGTGAGGTTGCGCAGGTGACGGCGGGAGGGCTTCACCCTCCGGGCGATCCAGCGGAGCCCGTCTGGCCAGTTCCCGGCGCGGGCCGTCAGGCCGGTGATCTCCGCGACGTCCTTGTCCTGCTCTGCCTCGCCGTCCTGCGTGATCCCCGGCTTCCACGCGGCGGCGGGGAGCTGCCGAATAGCGTCCTCGTCGGCGGGCATGATGGTCCAGCCGCAGGTGAACAGCACCTTCCTCCTCGGAGAGGAGAGGGACAGCAGGTGGCCGATGAGATCGTGGCTGGCGCCGGCCCCGTCGACGCGGACCAGGGTCCTGCGCCTGAACCGGGCCGGTACGCCTCTCAGGGCCGCCGCCAGCACCTCCTTGTGGTCGGTGAACGTGTTTGACCCCGCGTTGCCGGGCCGCAGCAGCATGCTCAGGCACTCGCGGGTGTTCGCGCACCAGGCCGCGAGCGGGTGGAAGCCGTATCCCATCTTCCACGTGGGCGCTGCTCCTTCCTTGTCGGAGCTGGCGGTGACGAGGGTCGCGTCCATGTCGATGACCAGCCAGCCCGTGAGCGCCTTGCCGGCGACGGCGAGCCAGGGGAACCCGGCCGGCGTCTCCTCGATCAGCTTCCAGGCATGCTCCCTGGCCTTCGCCCTCGCCCGGGCGACCCGGTCCAGCATCCGCGGGGACCCGGCCAGGTCGAGGGCACGGCGGACCGTCGGCCCGCTCGGGGCGGCCCCCAAGACCGGGGACAGGTGCGCGAGCAGGGCGATGTCGCTCATGGACGTGGCGCCCAGCGCGATCGCGACGGCCAGCGACGCGAGCACCGTCCCCCGGTCCAGCAGCGGCGACGTGCCCTTCTTCAGCAGGGCTGCGGACAGTCCGGCGGTAAGGCCGAGCTGGTCGGCAGCCTTGCGGAGCAGGATCGCGCCGGCGTGGCCGACGAGCCCCTTCCCGTCCGCGGTGACCTTCAGGGCATGGTCCCACCCGTTAAGCTGCATGGCGAAGAGCGCTCCAGGCTTGACGATTGCATGGTTGTGGTGACCCGTAATCTCCCAGGCACAGGGCGCTCTTCGCTTGTAAAGCCAGGAAGGGACGGCCGCTTCGCGGCCGTCCCTTCTCTCTCTCGTGACACCGGATCGCCCCGCACCCATAAGGTGCGCCATCCGTAGACCCTCCGCTTGTTAAAACTCAAGCTCACGCCTACCGGAATACCGTCAAACCCGCCAGCTCGCCTTCAGCGCTGAATGCCGGAGGCTAGAGCCTTCCGAGCTCGCGCAGTCTGCGCAGAGGCGAATCTGGCGTAGCAGCCGGGTTCGAGTGCTTCAAACCTGTCCACGCTCTCGATGTGGTTCTGCACCGACACATCTTCCAACTGCAATTCCGTGCGCACCAGCCTCGATAGCACCGAGGGGTCAGACGGATAATCGTGGCCGATCTTGAGCACGGCTTCGTCTTCGCCGTTCCATGGCCCATCTGTAAGCCTGTTGAGCGAGCCGAGGAGTATGAGTTCTCTTGACGAGCTGGCGGCGTGACTTCGGCGCGCAGGTACCAGCGTCTGCGCCCAGAATGCGCGCACTAGCCCTCTGCGGCCGCGAGGGCCCTCGCCGTAGCAGCCGAAGTAGGCGAACGGCATGACTCCGACGTGCAGGTCGTTGACCTCGATGTCAAACACGCTCATGGGGCCGTTCACGTCGTCTAGCCTGTGCCAGGTTCTGCGGCCAGCTCTCCGTGCAAGTTTGAGGGCGGAATCGACTTTGCCGGATGCCCCCGGCTCATGCAGCACGCTGGTTTGGCGGCTGAACGCCACGAACTTTGCCGTAATGCTAACGGAGGTACCAGCGTTCGTCGTGGAACGCGCGTCCTCAACTCAGGTTCGGAGAAGTACACCGCCGCCTCCTGGCTGTACGCGAGTGGCGAACCCTTCGCTTCATTATCCGCAGAGAACCGGGCGATCTGTGTCCGCAAGAGGACACCAGTCGCGGCAAGGCTTCATGGCACCTAATCGGCAGGGAGACTGTGGATAGTGCTTCCGGCTCCGGCTCTGCTTCCGTGGTTTTGCGGTGGTTCGGGCGTAGGGTCGGGAGCCTGGGTCCGGCCTGACCCGCTAATCGGCTGACGCCCTTTTGGGCTGTCCTGCTAACGATTCGTCGGCCGGGCCCAGGTTCTTGTGGCACCCACCGGCACTGCCGGTCTGATCTGCCCGTCCTTCGCGAGAGGCCGGGGTTCACAGGGTCCGACGGCCGGCAGGTGCGTGCCACCCCTTTCAACCAGAGAAACAGGGATGGCATGACCATCGTAGAAGACCGCCGCGCCATTACCGGCGGCGTGGACACCCACGCCGACACGCACGTGGCCGCCGCGCTCGACCCGATCGGCGGGCTGCTCGGCGTGCAGGAGTTCCCGGCCACGACGGGCGGGTACGCCCGCCTGCTGAGCTGGCTGGGCGGGTTCGGGACCGTCGCCCTGGTCGGGATCGAGGGCACCGGCAGCTACGGCGCCGGCCTGGCCCGCCACGTCACCGCGGCCGGGATCCGGGTCGTCGAGGTAGACCGCTCCGACCGCCAGGACCGGCGCAGGCAGGGCAAGTCCGACCCGCTGGACGCGGTCAGCGCCGCCCGCGCGGCCCAGTCCGGCAGGGCCCGCGGCGCGCCCAAGGGCCGCGACGGCGCAGTGGAGGCGATCCGTGCCCTGATGGTCGCCAAGCGCAGCGCCCGCAATGAGCGGACCCAGACCATCAACCAGGCCAGGGCACTCGTCCTGACCGGCCCCGATGACCTGCGGGCCCGGTTCACCGGGCACACGCCAGCCGCCCTGGTCGCCGGGCTGGCATCACTGCGTCCCCGGCCCGGCAGCACCGTCGGCTACGCCACCCGCATCGCGCTGCGGGAACTGGGCCGCCGCGCGGAGTTCCTCGACGGGCAGACCGGGCGGCTCGACGAGCTCATCGTCCCCCTCGTCACCGCCCGCGCCCCCGGCCTGCTCGCCGTCTACGGCATCGGCCCCGACACCGCCGCGCTGCTGCTGATCGCCGCCGGTGACCACCCGGAGCGGCTGCGCTCGGAGGCCGCCTGGGCGCACCTGTGCGCGGTCGCCCCGATCCCGGCATCGTCGGGAAAGGTCACCCGCCGCCGGCTCAACCCCGGCGGCAACCGCGAGGCCAACCACGCCCTGTGGCGGATCGTGATCACCCGGATGGGCCGCCACCCCGCCACCCGCGCCTACGTCGAGCGGCGGACCGCCGAAGGCCTGTCGAAGAAGGAGATCATCCGCTGCCTCAAGCGCTACGTCGCCCGCGAGGTCTACCGCCACCTCCGCGCCGCCTAGCCCCCAGACCCCGGGGACGGCCTGACCCGCTAATCGGCTGCCGCACCCGTGCTGGCCTTCGAACGATCCGTCGGCCGTCCCCGGACCCCGCCCCCGGCCTGCTGGCCGCGTGACCTCATAAGAGCCTGCCCTCCGCCTCGGAGCGGCCCCTCCCTGTCTTGTCCGCACCCAGCAGACCGGTCGCTCACCAGATGAAATGTTCAGCCACGTGAACCCTTGACAGACATAGGAGCATCGATCAGGCGCGGCGGGTATGGCAAAACTGAAAGGGCTGGGCGGAGTTAACCTCGTCAGCTTCGGTCTTCCGCAGGATGAGTCACTCGGCCCCGAAGGCCTTCGTGACTTCGTCTGGTGAGGGCGGCTCAGGCAGGTCCCACAGACGGGCGAAAGCATCGGCGAGAGACGGCCAGATAAGCCGCTGACCGTCCTCGACGGAGTGGATCTCGTCTGCCATGGGTGGCAGGACGACAAAGTCATGAGGGATCATGCGCCCCGCTGCGTCCCGGCGTCCTTGGGGGTCAGGGAATCGCAGAGCGACAGGGCCTCCGACGCGTCGGCATGTCGTCGATTCGCCATCGGTTCCCCCGAAGGCGCGCTCGTAGATCGGGAGCGGGTCGGAGTATCCCCCGTCGAGCAGGAAGCGGAAGCCCCACGTGCGTCCGCGTGTAGCCCAGACCAGGTTCACCAGAGACTCTTGACGAAAAGGTGGTCCTCCACGCCCTGGTCAAGGTCGAGCCTGAACTGCGTCACGACCGCAGTCAGGAAGTCTCGGTCTGCCAGCGCTTGGGCGTGGACCTCCTCCAGTTTCGACTTGCCGAGCTTGACCGCCTCTGCCAGCCCAGGGATAGCGATGGGGGCGAGGACCGGGACAACCTTCGGAATCTTGGCCAGGAACTTTGCGGCGGCATCCGCGCCGGCACCGGTAAGTAGCCCCGCTAGCGCGTCGGCGTGGTCCACCAGCCCGCCCAGGACCTTGAGCGGGATGGCGAACCTGCCGGCCCACTGGGCGAGCCTCTCGAAAGGGAGCATGGTGGCCACCGGCAGGATGAGGTCGAGACCGACACGTTCGGTGACCTCGATCTTGCCGGGCTCGAACCTGGCCGACGACAGCAGCATGAAATCCTCGCCCAAGGACAGCGCCTCGGGCACCTGAACAAACGTCTTAAGTGCGTCGTGCAGCGCAGAGACATCGCCAGCGGCCTTCTCGACGATGAGGTCCTGGAACCCTTTCGCGTTCAGGCCCGGGTGCAAGTCTGCCTTCGACAGCGCGAGAATCCAGATGCGGGGAAACTCCCTCAGCGGTTCGCCGTCCGTGAGGATGTCGTCCCTGAGCTTTTCGAGGCCGCCGCGAAGGCCCCATAGCAGCGACTTGAGGTACTTCTCCTCCTCACCCGCGTAGTCGAGCAGTTTCTGTCCGTCGACAAGGACCAGGGCCACATCGGACTTCAGGAGTCTGGTGAAGGTCGCCACCCGGCGCGTTGCCTCCTCGGTACTGCTGGGCTCTTCCGTGAACCACTCACCCGGATAGTCGTGCCAGATGAGACGCAGCGCGTTGAAGGGCTTTGCCTTGGCCGCCTTACCGCCGCCGGGCTCCTTCACCTTCAGCGTGAAGGAATAGGGCGTCGCGGCGAAGCGATTGGCCTCGGGGGCTTTAGCCTGGTTGCGCATCCGCAGATAGTTCTGGCGCAAGCGCGTGCCCTGGCCGGTGTCGTCAGCGAGCACCTTGTAGAGACTTTCCGCGAGGAACGACGGTTCCTGTGACGCACCGTAGAACGACGAGAGCAAGACGGTCTTGCCGCTGCCGCTCTCTCCGAACACGGCGAGGTTCTGTTCCTTTACCTTCGCTGCCATGTCGGTGAAAGTACCACCGTCAACCCGCGGGACGTGGCCGGAGCCTGAAGCCGCCCGGGCTTCCAGGAAGGACCAGGCGATGTAGCGGGTGAGGTTGCCCAAGATAAGGCAGAGCCGCGCAGCTGCTCGAGGCGGCCGTTGATCAATTCGATCGCGACTATGGGCACATACGACCCGCGGCGACAGCTTCCCCGCTGCGTGGGCGGCGGCGAGCCGGTCGACCCACTGCGACGCGGTGGCGAACTGGACGCGGTGCCCGGCCTGGCAGGCCCGGATCGCGATGCCGGTCGCCAGGTGGGTCTTGCCCGTTCCGGGCGGCCCGAGGAACACGACGTTGCCCTTCTCGGCGATGAAGTCCAGGGTGCCCAGGTGGGCGACGGTGTCGCGCTTGAGGCCGCGGGCGTGGTCGAAGTCGAACTCCTCCAGGCTCTTGCGGGCGGGGAACCGGGCGGCGCGGATGCGGCCCTCGCCGCCGTGGGCGTCGCGGGCCGCCACTTCGCGCTGCAGGCAGGCGATGAGGAACTCCTCATGGGTCCAGGACTCCTCCCGGGCGCGGGCGGCCAGGCGCTCGGCGGAATCCCTTAGCGCGGGCGCCTTCAGCGCCCGGGCCAGGAACGCGATCTCGGCATCGAGGTCACGCGTCTTCTTCTTCGCGGTCTGGCCGGTCATCAGGCTGCTCCTTCGCCGTCGCCGCCGGCCAGCGCGTCGTAGACGCTCAAGAGCCGCTGCTCGACCTCCGGCTCGGCCCCGACGGGGCGCAGCATCCCGACCCGCTGCCGGCGCAGCGCGGCCGCGGCGGCCTTGTGCTCCGGGTCGGTGATCACCTGGTGCACCCCGCCGAGCCGGGAGATCAGCTGCCACCAGCCCGCGAACAGGTCTTCCGCATGCCGCGAGGGAACCAGGACCGCCGACAGCCACCGCGAGTAGCCGCTGACCATCGTCAGCACCGGCAGCCGCGTCGCACCGCGCTCCTGCCCGAACCCGGCCGGCACCGTCACCGGCGGGAACCAGAAATCGTTCTGCGCCAGCTCGCCGGGATCATAGGCCGTACGGCTGGCCGGGTCCGGCGGCAGGTAAGCCGGCCGCAGCTCCCGCACCCGGTCCTTCAGCACCGTCAGGCCCCGCTCCCACCCGACCCGCTCCGCGATCACCGTCGCCGGCATCGTGGGATAGGCCCGCAAAAGCTCCCGGATCCGCGGCTCGAACGCATCGACCGCCGACCCCGCCGGAGCCCGCTGGTACCTAGGCGGCCCGTCGCTCGCAACCGCCGACCGCACCGTATTCCTCGAGATCCCCAGCGTCCGGGCGATCGCCTTAACCGGCATCCCCTCCGCCCGGTGCAGCCTGCGAATCTCAGCCCAGTCCTCCACTGTGAGCACCCTCTCTCCCCCCGGCTCACCACCGAGCCAGGAGATCCCCAGAGGGGGTTAACTTTCAACTGACCTTGCCCCCGTTCGCCGGACACTTCGGGTGTGGGGTCAGGCGCCGTGGTCTGGCGGCCTGAGTCGTGTCTCGAAGTCGGCTGGGCTGAGCATCCCGAGGCTGGAATGCCTTCGCGCGGGGTTATACCAGCATTCTATCCATTCGAATATCGCGTTCGCTAGCTCTTTCCTGGATTTCCATGCCTTCCGGTCAAGAAGTTCTATCTGCATGGTGCCCCAGAACGATTCCATCATCGAGTTGTCGTAGCAGTCCCCGACCGTTCCCATCGAGCCGAGCAGCCCCGCGTCGCGGAGCCTTTTCCCGAAAGCCCAGGACGTGTACTGCGTTCCGTGGTCGGAATGCAGGATCGTTTTGCTTGACTCCGGGCGGCGCCGGAGGATAGCCATGCCGATCGCGTCGATGACCAGCTCCGATTTCTGGCTGACGTCAATTGACCAGCCGATGATCCGTCGCGAGCAGGCGTCCATGACCGCCGCGCAGTACACCTTTCCCTCGGCTGTCGGGTGCTCGGTGATGTCGGTCAGCCAGAGCTGGTCGAGCTCGACGACCGCGAACTGCCGGTGCACCAGGTCTTCCTCGGTCGCGGCGTTGACCAGGTTCTTCCGGCCTTTGCGCCGGTGGACGCCCTGCAGGCCGGCTTCGCGCATCAGCCGGGCGACCCGCTTGCGGTTCACCGTCTCGCCCAGGCCCAGGACCAGCTCGGCGTGCACCCGCGGCCACCCGTAAGTGCCGCGCGATTCCTCGTGAACCGCCGCGATCATCTTCGCAAGCTCCCTGTTCCTCGCGTTTCTCGGCGATTCCGGCTTTCCGAGCCATTCGTAATAGCCGGACGTGGACACGTTCAGTACCCGGCAGGCCGCCGCGACCGGGATTCCGGTATCGGCCAGCTCTCGGACCAGCCGGAAGGTTACTTTGGGAGGACGCTTTCCCTGGCAAAGTAAGCGGCGGCGCGCTTGAGGATGTCGTTTTCCATCTCAAGCTGCCGGTTTTTCCGGCGCAGCTCTGCGATCTCTTTCTTTTCCGCGCTGGTTGGCTTTAGCGGGCTGCTGCTTTCGTCGGCGTCGGCCTGGGCGAGCCAGTTCCGCAGGCACGATTCGCTGATGCCGAGGTCTTTCGCGGTCTTGGCGATCGGTGCGGTGCCCTGGCGGGCGAGCTCGACGGCGCGCTGGCGGAACTCCGGAGGGTGCGGTGCGGGCATGGGGACATCCTTCCTGATGGCCGAGGCCATCTCAGGTCAGGTGTCCGGGAAACGGGGGCAAGCTCACAACCGTCGCTACAGGGTCAGTATTGGACCGTCGCCGACACACCGCCAACACTTCCGCATCTCTCACCGGGAGACATCGGTCAGCTGACCGACGGTCAGCGCTACCACGGCAGACCGGCGCCGTGAGCGATATCCCCTTTCCGATCGGCAGGTAAAGCTCCTGGCAGTCGTCGCCGGGGGGGCGGGAACTGGTACGCCAGGCATATCGACCTGACCGTTAGTTCCAGGCACGGCCCAGGCAATGGAACCTTCCTGCAGGAACTTGAGGCCCTCCAGCAACAGGGGCTGGTTGTCCGCGATGACAGCCGATCGGGTGTCGGCGGAAGATGGACGATGACCGCCGCCGCCTGGCCGCACCTCCGCCAGCCATAGTCGCCGTGCCGCCTGCCGGGAAGCCCAAAATCATCATCCCGAACGGGTTCGTGGTGACTCGCCCGCTCAAACTGCCCCCGTCCGACGCGAACACGCCCTCTAGAGCTGTGTTGTGTCGTAGCCCAGAGAGTTCGCGCCTGAGCTGATGGTCACGGCTGGTAGGTGAACTTGTCAGCCGGGTCAGCGGCGCTGCCTCCCCAGGGGGTATACACCTGAACGTCTTGTGTCCCGCTGCCTGGCGGCGTGACCACGGTGATGGATGTGGCTGAGTTGACGGTGAACGAATAGGTCGAGTCTGCGGGGCCGAACGTCACATCCGTCGAATGCGTGAACCCGGTGCCGGCAATCGTCACTTTCGTGCCGCCCGCGGCCAGCCCGGCGGCGGGACTGATGCCGGTGACGACCGGGGGCACGTAGTCGTAGGTGACCCAGATGCCGTCGATACCGCATGACACTTCGCCGCTACTGGTGGGGCAGGGACACGGCAAAGTCGTGATGTGGGGCTGTGACGTGCGATGTCGTGATTGGGGCTGATGTGCCCGGCGTGTCTGCGGGAGGCGGGCGGGGCCCGGGCGGAACGATGGAAGTTCCTACGCTCGCCATCGACTGCCCCGAGGGACTCCCGCCCGCTCATGACATCTTCCCCGATAAAGGGTGCTGCCCGCACCCGGTACCTGCTCGATCTGCTGTCCCAGGTCCCTGACCCGCGTAAACGGCGAGGCCGGCGGCATCAGCTGGCCGGGCTGCTGGCCGTCGGGGCCGCGGCGGTGATCGCGGGCTCGAGGTCGTTCGCCGCGATCGGGCAGTGGGCCGCGGACGCCGGCCCGGACGTGCTGGCCGCGCTCGGCGCGGACCGCGGCCCGGCGGACGAGTCCACCTACCGGCGTGCGTTCGCCCTGGTCAGCGCGGACGTCCTGGACCAGGTTCTCGGTGCCTGGCTGTTCACCAGGGCCGTGCGGGCCGCCGGGCGGCTGGTGATCGCGGTCGACGGCAAGGCCGTGCGGGGCGCGAAAGGCAAGGACGGGAAGGCCCCGCACCTGGTCGCAGCCCTCGCGCACGGCATCGGCGCGGTCCTCGGCCAGGTCGCCGTGAACGCGAAGAGCAACGAGATCCCCGCGGTCCGGGACCTGCTGGCCGCGTTCGCCGACCTGGCCGGGGCGGTCATCACCCTGGACGCGCTGCACACGCAGCACGACACCGCCCAGCTCATCCTCGCCCGGCACGCGGACTACGCGATGACCGTCAAGGGCAACATGCCCACCCTGTTCCGGCAGCTCAAGAAGCTGCCCTGGCCCAAGGTCCCCTCCGTTTCCACCGTGACGAAGGACCACGGCCGACGCGCCCGCCGCACCGTCAAGGTCATCCTGGCGCCCGCCTGGATCGAGTTCGAGGGAGCCGCCCAGGTCGCGCAGCTGCGCCGCACCGTCACGAAAAAGGGCAAGAAGACCGTCGAGGTCGTCTACCTCATCACCAGCGACCGCAGGGCCGATCCCGCCACCCTGGCCGCCTGGGTCAAAGGCCACTGGGAAATCGAGAACAAGCTCCACTGGGTCCGCGACGTCACCTACCAGGAGGACAAGTCCCTGGTCAGGACCGGGAACGCGCCCCGCGTCATGGCGTCCCTGCGCAGCCTGGCCGTCAGCCTCCTGCGGCTGGGCGGGCACGACAACATCGCCGCCGCCAACCGCCACCACGCCCGCGGTCCCCAGCGGACGCTCAAGCTACTTCAAGCTGCGTGAATGCGACTTTGCCGTGTCCCTGACTGGTGGGGGGAGCGAAGAAAGTGGACGGGAAAGCCAGCGAAGTGTCAAAGGATGCGTATCCGCTAGCGTCCGTCACTCCTATCTCGCGTGCCACAGGGAGCGGACAGCAGCGGTCGCGAGATGGCTTGAAGCATTGCGGACGGGCATGACCACCAAGACGATAACCAGGTGGGTTTCCGCAGGTAAAGCAGCGTTTCTGCTGCTGTCAGAGATGTGGTCAGGGGCGGGGTCGAACCGCCGACCTTCCGCTTTTCAGGAGGCTTTGCAGGTCCACGCCAGTCCATAACCGGCTGCTTCAGCAGGCTATGTGCAGTGCTCGACACTCAAGGTGTCCAAGGGCGTCCTTCTGCGTCCAAGGCCGTGGTTAGCACGGCGTTAGCGAGGCCAGCGCCGTTGCGCGCTTGAACCTTGATAACTCAACAGTTGAGCGTATGGTCACCGCAAGACGGAGGACCCGACGCTGACATTCTGCTCTAATGCCGGAGCACTGGCCTAGTCGCCATGGCGCCGGCCAGAGTGCTTGCGGCTATCACGACCCGCCGTACAAGGCCATTAAGGGAACGCTTGCCTGTAGTAGCATGGTTGACAAGCATGGATGCGGCTTTGACTCGGGTTGTTGCAAGGGAGAGCCGATGGCCCGGAGCGTGGTAGGACTGCTTGCCGCAGTCGGCGCTGCCTTCGCCGCGCTCGTCGGACTCTCTCACGGCGAAGTTGTCTGGGTGATACTCGCCGCCGCCGCCGTTGCCACAGGTCTAGCCGCCTACCTGGCTCTACCGGCCTCCAAAAAATCTGGCTCTACCGCCGCCCCTCTCCAAAAAAAATACTCTCAAGTTGAGCTATTTGAGCTCAACTTACGCTCTGCTGGGCAGTGATGCACTGGGAGTCACTAGGTCCGCCTTTGCGCGCCTACCCATGTATCACTCGCTTGGAGTGCGGTAGCGAACGGCCTTGAGCTAGGAGGCCGAGACAGATGACCTCGACCTGTCAGAGCCTTAGTCGCCAGTTTGATGTATTAGCACGTCAATCCAGATCAGCGTCGCTCGCGCGATGCGGAAGGCATCCGAGCGCTCATCATGAGCTTGCTGCCCAGGTTGCTAAGTGTCGCTTCTTCATTCCTGCCGCTGACAAGCGTGAGATCCGTCACGGGATACGATTCAAGATCCGACACATCCAACTCGTGCGTTTCTGCCATCCGCATGACATAGATGAATTCAGTGGCAACACCTGCCACCTGCAATCGATGCTTGCGTTTCATTGCCAGATCCAGCTCTTCACGGCAAAGGGGCGAAGAGAAGTAGCGCGGAGAAAACAATGCGACAAACGCCTGCACGCTATTGATCTCATCCGGCTCCGCAGAAGAAAATCCTTCGCGTTCAGATTCCTGCCTTCGTCCAACTTGGAAGCCACGCCCACTCAGCCAAGTCGCGACCTCTTCCCCATTTCGATCTACATCAGCATAGCTCAAAAATACTCTGGGACCATCTGGCGCCAGCAGATCGGAAGCTCTAAGGCCGAAGACTCTGGATATTCCTTCAACCTCTCCCGCCTTTATCATCCGACGGCCGTTCTCAATCTTAGCGATCGCGGTGCGCTCGATCCGTGGCCCAACCCCTATCTTCTCGTATTCAAGTGAGAGTCCGAGGGCGGTCCAACCTCGGGCGATGCGAAGCATACGTATCCGTCTAGCGGCGAGTACCTCAAGCTCACTCAAGGCTGCTACACCCCCATCGGGAAGACGAACTCCTCTAACATGTTCCTCTCGTCTACCAGGAATGACAACGTTAGCGGCTAACTCATCAGCAAAGCTTCGATGCCATGCCCGACGTGTCGGAGGGACTCAGAACCCTCGCAGATCCGTAGCACAACACACATGACCTGAGCCAAGTTGGCCTGCAACTTGTCAAGTTAGACACCGCGTTTGCGGAGATCTCCTCAATGTCACGCATATCGTCGTCGGCCGCTCCGGCCTTGTTGGACGCCTTGGTTTTCGCGGGGGATGCAAGGACCGGAGTCCGCGTCGTGGGCATGGCACGGGTGAGCGCCGTCCCCCGGATCCGGTTCGGTCAGGCTTCCCCGCCTCGGCCCGCTCTCCGCACTCTTCCTGGAACGAGAGCGAGCGCCTAGAGGTCACCGTGTACGGAGTTCTCTGACCAACAGAGGGAGGACGAAGAAATCGCGAACAGCCAATAGTCGTGCACCCTACGTGCCACAGCGAACGGCCCAGAGAGGGCAACGAGGGTCCCGAATGGTCATCAAAGGGCAGCAGTAGGACGAGCGCCTGGTTTAGGCTGCCGGACCCTCCGCTCCTGCGGCAGGGAGCCCGTGCCGTCCTTACGGTTCTCCTGGGCTAGCTCGCGTTCATGCGTGGGCTTCTGCGGCTGAGCACGCCGTCGCGCCGCGCCTGAGACTCCCGGAGGCCAACCAATGCACGCTGCACCCCGCCGAGCTGCAGGAACGTGCAGGGGCGATGGTCTTCGAGCTGCGGGCGCAGTCTGGGGATCAGCGCGGCTCGATTGCCCGTGTCGGCGAGCGGCTGGGCATTAATCCCGAGACGCTCCGGAACTCAGGGACACGGCAAAGTCGCATTCACGCAGCTTGAAGTAGCTTGAGCGTCCGCTGGGGATCGCGGGCGTGGTGGCGGTTGGCGGCGGCGATGTTGTCGTGCCCGCCCAGTCGCAGGAGGCTGACGGCCAGGCTGCGCAGGGACGCCATGACGCGGGGCGCGTTCCCGGTCCTGACCAGGGACTTGTCCTCCTGGTAGGTGACGTCGCGGACCCAGTGGAGCTTGTTCTCGATTTCCCAGTGGCCTTTGACCCAGGCGGCCAGGGTGGCGGGATCGGCCCTGCGGTCGCTGGTGATGAGGTAGACGACCTCGACGGTCTTCTTGCCCTTTTTCGTGACGGTGCGGCGCAGCTGCGCGACCTGGGCGGCTCCCTCGAACTCGATCCAGGCGGGCGCCAGGATGACCTTGACGGTGCGGCGGGCGCGTCGGCCGTGGTCCTTCGTCACGGTGGAAACGGAGGGGACCTTGGGCCAGGGCAGCTTCTTGAGCTGCCGGAACAGGGTGGGCATGTTGCCCTTGACGGTCATCGCGTAGTCCGCGTGCCGGCTGAGGATGAGCTGCGCGGTGTCGTGCTGGGTGTGCAGCGCGTCCAGGGTGATGACTGCCCCGGCCAGGTCGGCGAACGCGGCCAGCAGGTCCCGGACCGCGGGGATCTCGTTGCTCTTCGCGTTCACGGCGACCTGGCCGAGGACCGCGCCGATGCCGTGCGCGAGGGCTGCGACCAGGTGCGGGGCCTTCCCGTCCTTGCCTTTCGCGCCCCGTACGGCCTTGCCGTCGACCGCGATCACCAGCCGCCCGGCGGCCCGCACGGCCCTGGTGAACAGCCAGGCACCGAGAACCTGGTCCAGGACGTCCGCGCTGACCAGGGCGAACGCGCGCCGGTAGGTGGACTCGTCCGCCGGGCCGCGGTCCGCGCCGAGCGCGGCCAGCACGTCCGGGCCGGCGTCCGCGGCCCACTGCCCGATCGCGGCGAACGACCTCGAGCCCGCGATCACCGCCGCGGCCCCGACGGCCAGCAGCCCGGCCAGCTGGTGCCGCCGGCCTCGCCGTTTACGCGGGTCAGGGACCTGGGACAGCAGATCGAGCAGGTACCGGGTGCGGGCAGCACCCTTTATCGGGGAAGATGTCATGAGCGGGCGGGAGTCCCTCGGGGCAGTCGATGGCGAGCGTAGGAACTTCCATCGTTCCGCCCGGGCCCCGCCCGCCTCCCGCAGACACGCCGGGCACATCAGCCCCAATCACGACACCGCAGGCCACAGCCCTACATCACGACTTTGCCGTGTCCCTGCTCCGGAACTGGGTCGAGAGGGCGGAAATTGGCCAGACCAGCGGATGATAAGTTGCCCCCGAAGCCAATGTTGCCGTAGTTGATGCCGTAGTTAACATTATAGGTTTCCGTGTTACTATTGATGTTGCCGTAGTTGTTGCCGCCGGTGTTGATGCCCAGATCCTCGATGGCTTCAAGGTTTTCATAGGCGCTCGAGTCGCTCGGGTTGATCCTGATCGCCTCCCTGAACGCGGCTTTAGCCTCCGCGTACCGCTCTAGCTCAACAAGGACGAGTCCAAGGCCGTTGTAAACTTCGCCGTCCACTGGATCGAGACGTATCACCTCTCGTAGTGCGACTTCGGCCCGGACATAGCTTCCCGTCTCGTAGAGGAGAAACCCAAGGTTTCGCTGTGGCAGTGGGACTCCCGGCATAAGGCGAGAGGCTTCACGGTATGCGGCCTCTGCCTCCGCGTACTGTTCCTCCTGGGAGAATATGAATCCGAGATTGTGGTATGGTCCGCCGTTATCAGGGTCGAGTCGGATCGCCTTGCGGTATTCGGCCTTGGCTTCTGTGTACTGCTCCAAGCCGAGGAGGATGTCTCCGAGGGCGGCGTGTGAATCCGCGTTGTCAGGGTTGAGCCGGATCGCTTTACGGAGAGTATTCTCAGCCTCCGCGACCTGTCCCGCCTCCTGAAGAACGATCCCAAGTTCGTGCCGATAAACAGCATTTTCCGGGTTGTGGCGGACCGCATCGCGATGGGCGACTAGGGACTCCGGAATGCGCCCCAGGGCCATGAGGACGCGTCCAAGTTCGCCGTGCGCAGAGGCTTCGTCCGGCGCGAGGCGAATTGCTTCACGTTGTACGGTCTCCGCCTCCGGGAGTTCTCCTACAAGGCGCAGGATGATTCCGAGGTTGACTCGCGCCCTAGTGTCGCCTGGGTTGAGACGAATCGCCTCCCGGTATGCTGCCTCCGCCTCCGCATACCGACCCCGACCCATCCTGTCCAAGGTGACCCCAAGGCTGTTGTGCGCCTCGGAATCGCCTGGGTTGAGGCGGATCGCCTCCCGGAGCATGGCCTCTGCCTCCGCATACCGACCCATGCTGACGAGAACGTTGCCAAGGCCGACGTACGCATCGGAGTGGCCTGGGTCGAGTCGGATGGCCTCGCGGAGGATTGCCTCCGCCTCCGCGCAGCGGCCCTGCTTGTACAGGCTGTACGCCTCCTTGACCAAGGTTTCGGTCTTTACGCTAGGACGCGGGGTTTGGCTTGAGGCAACGCCGGGATCCCGGAGGGCGTCAGTGAGCGCCTCCATTACAGCCTGACTGTCGGGTCGGCTCGCCGGGTCCTTGGACAGGAGCGCTTCAATCAGATCGCGCAACGGGCCGGCGTGCCGTGTCGGGGCTGGCGGTCGGGCGACGATGGCCATCATGAGGGCGGGCAGCGTGTCTCCACCAAACGGCCGGGAGCCTTCGACGGCCTCATACAGGGTGACGCCAAGCGCCCACAAGTCCGCAGGGGGACCAGCCTTGCCCTCCCACTGCTCAGGTGCCATGTAGAGGTACGTACCGGGACCCGGCCCGCTACCGGTGGACCTCGTGCTGGCATCCAGGACCCGCGCGAGACCAAAATCGGCGACAATGGCCCGTTGGCCGGACAGCAGGATGTTGCCTGGCTTGAGGTCACGGTGCACGATTCCGGCACTATGCGCGTGCCCTAGGGCTTCTGCTACCTGCGTCCCGATGCCAGCCACGCGCTTCCACGCCAGGCGACCGTGGGCACCGATCTCGGCAGACAAAGACGGGCCGTCGATGAACTCCATCACGATCCAGGGAGACCCGTCATGCTCAACCACGTCGTGGACCGTGATCACGCCAGGGTGGTGCAGCCTCGCCGCGGCCCGTGCCTCCCGCATAGCCAGGGCGACCATGCTCGCATGCTCGGCCGCAGACACACCCCCCGGCAGCAGTATCTCCTTGACTGCCACGTCCCTGTCTAGGAGCTGGTCGTGCGCCCGCCACACCCGTCCCAGACCGCCTTCTCCGGCAAATTCACCCAAAATATACCGACTACCAACCAAGCGGACTATCTCACCAGACATACGCCAATACTAGAAAGAAGTCCGCATGTCCCGCTGCATGCGGGACTAAGGGATGACCCCTCCGAGACGACGGCTCCCGGGACCGAAGCAGGCTCAGCGTCAAAGTCGGCGTAACTCTTGAACCGGTGAAACACCTCGCGGGCGAGGATCTCCTTTCCGGTCTTGGCCATCAGCCACTGGTTCAGGAATATCGATGACCGATGGTGGCGCCAGCGGCCCGCCCGGATCTCCGTCTCCCAGAACCCGGACTCGAACTCCTTCCAGGAGTGTTCGTAGGCTTCCTCGACCTGAACGCCCGTTTCGGTGAGCCTCTGGAAGATGAAGTTCTTGATCAGGTCACCGGCGGTCAGCTGCGCGCCGCGGGTGTTGAGAGTCTCGAATATCTACTGGGCGTTCTCATCGGCGGCCAGGTCGATGACGACGATGCGTGAGCCGACAGGTCCAAGGCGAAGGCATTCAGGACCGCATGCTCGTTCGTTACCGTCCGGCGTACCCAATCCCGTCAGCTGAGGGATCTTCCTGGGAAACATTGGAGAAGAATGTGCTGCTTCAGTACGCTTCGCGTAGCAGTGTAACCGTTTCGACACTGTACGTGATGTCGCGCTAGCCTTGCGTCACAAAGGCGCACAGTGCGCGAAGACGAGGACTCGGAAGGTGGTCCATGACGGCTGTCTCGGCCGAGGCCTCTGACACGCGGGGTCCGGCCCCGCGGAACCCGGACGTACCAGAGGCGGGCCAGCTAGTCAGGGTCCGCGGCCAGCAGTGGGTAGTAAGCAGCGTCAACAGCAGCCGCCAGCCCCAGGACGAGCTCGCCGCCACCCGGATCCCCGGCCGCACCCTCGTCACCCTCACCAGTGTCAGCGACGACGACCTCGGCGACGAGCTGACCGTCGCCTGGGAGGTCGAGCCCGGCCGCGAGATTGTCCCCGCCACCCAGCTGCCGGCGGTGACAGAAGAAAACTGGGACGACCCGCAGCAGCTCGGCGCCTTCCTCGACGCCGTCCGCTGGGGCACCGTCGCGAGCGCCGACACCCGCACGCTCCAGGCCCCGTTCCGCTCGGGCATCACCATCGAGGAGTACCAGCTCGAACCGGTGGCGAGAGCGCTCGCCATGCCGCGGGTCAACCTGCTCATCGCCGACGACGTGGGCCTCGGCAAGACGATCGAGGCCGGCCTGGTCGTGCAGGAGATGCTGCTGCGCCACCGGGCACGGCGCGTCATCGTGGTCTGCCCGGCGTCGCTCACGCTCAAGTGGCACGAGGAGATGGAGTCCAAGTTCGGACTGCAATTCCAGATCCTGGACACCGCCCAGCTCAGGGAGCTCCGCCGCTCCCACGGCCTGGAAGCCAACCCCTTCGCCGTCTACCCGAGAACGATCATCAGCCTCCAATGGCTGAGAACGCCAAGAGTCCAGCGCATGCTGGATGAGGTCCTGACGAACGAGAGCAGGTTCCCCGGCTTCTTCGACCTGCTGATCGTCGACGAGGTGCACCACTGTGCGCTCGCCGAGCCGCCGAAGCCCACCGGCTACCCGGTCGAGAGCAAGCAGACGCAGGCGGTCAGGAGGCTCACCGAGCAGAGCCAGCATCACCTTTTCCTGTCCGCGACCCCGCACAACGGCTACTCGTGGTCGTGGCAGGCGCTGCTTGAGATGCTCGACCCGCAGCGTTTCTTCAAGGGCCAGGAACCGGACAAGGCCGTCCTCGACCAGGTCATGATCCGCCGCCTCAAGACCGACATCAAGAACCCCGACGGCACCGAGCGCTTCCCCGCCCGCACGATCAGCGCGGTCGACATCGCCTACACCGACGCCGAGCGCGAGGCCTACGACCTGCTCCAGCTCTACACCGCGGCGCGCCGCACCAAGCCCGGCGCGGCCCAGGCCCGCGCCGGCGACCTGGTGACGCTCATCCTCAAGAAGCGCCTCTTCTCTTCCCCCGCGGCCTTCGCCCTGACGCTAGAGGCCCATCTCGAAAGCGAAGAGCAGAATCATCGTCCCGAACGGGCGGTGGTTACCCCGGGCACCGCCGATGACCTGGACTGGATGGACGACGTCCTCGGCTGGGACACCGAGCCGGCCGACGACGATCCCGGCAGCGACGACGAGCGTGAGGTATTCGGCCGTGTCGCCAGCCTGCCCAGCCTCCTCGATGACGTGCGGGACCCCGGCGGCTCCGTCATGGAGGCCGCCTACCGGCGCCAGCTCGCCGAGTGGGCGCAGCGCCACGCCGAGCCCGCCGACACCAAGGCCAAGGCGCTCGTCGCCGAGCTCAACCGCATCTGCCGCCCCCACGGCGACTGGGACCAGGGCGAGCGCGTCATCGTCTTCACCGAGTACAAGGCCACCCAGCAGTGGCTGGCCGGCATCCTGACCGCCCGGGGCCTGGGCGGGGACCGGCTCGGCCTGCTGTTCGGCGGCATGGACGAGAACAAGCGCGAGCACCTCAAGGCCGCGTTCCAGGCCGGCCTGGACCGCGACCCGGTCCGCATCCTGCTCGCGACCGACGCCGCGAGCGAGGGCATCGACCTGCAGCGGCACTGCCACCGGGTCATCCACTACGACATCCCGTTCAACCCCAACCGGCTCGAGCAGCGGATCGGCCGCGTGGACCGGCACGGCCAGACGCACGAAGTAGAGGTGTCCCACTTCGTCGGCGCCGGCTGGGACAAAGAACCCGAGGGCTCCTACGCCGGAGACCTGGAGTACCTGTCCCGGGTAGCGCAGAAGGTCGCGACCGAACGCCAGGACCTCGGCAGCGTCAACCCCGTCCTCGCGCACGCGGTCGAGGCCCGGATGCTCGGCCGACCGCGGCTCATCGACCCGCTCCAGGTCACGCCGAAGGCGTCCACCAGCCTGCTGCGCGCCGAACGCGACCTGCGCGACCAGGTCCGCAAGCTGCACGACCAGCTCGACGCGAGCATCAGGGAACTGCACGTCGCCCCCGCCAACGTCCGCCGCGTCGTGGACACCGCCCTGGCCCTCGCCGACCAGCCGCCGCTGGCCGACGAACCGGACGGCCTGATCGCCCCGCCCGCACTGCGCGCCGGGTGGGAGCGGACCGTGACCGGGCTCCCCGATCCGCTCGACGGGCACCTGCGGCCCCTCACGTTCAACGCGAAGGCCGCCGAGGGCCGCGACGATGTCGTCCTCGCCCACCTGGAGTATCCGCTTGTCGCCCAGGCGACGCGGCTGCTCCGCTCGGCGATCTGGGGCGGGCGCGTGGCCCTCAACCGGGTCGCCGCGCTCAAGTTCACGCCGCCCGCGGACGCGGGCGTCAACGGCCCGCTCGTCGCCGTGTTCGCCCGTCTCGTCCTAGTCGGGGCCGACGGGCGGCGGCTGCACGAGGAGATCATGCTGTCAGCCCGGATCGTCCCGCCGACCGGACGCTCCCGGCGGGTGGAGCTAGAAGAACGCCGGCACGAGGCGCTGCACGCCGCCGTCGAGGCCGCCCTCGAACCGGACGCCTGCCGCCTCGCCACCGAAGCAGCGCGGCTCGACTTCGCGGGCCGGTGGGGCGAGCTTGAGCCGCTGCTCGCGGGCGACGTGGAGCTACGCAAGAAGGAACGCAAGGAGCGCCTGCAACGGACCTTGGACCAGCGCGAGGCCACCGAGCAGCGCAACGTCGATACGGTGTTCACTCAGCTCAAGGCGAACCTGGACACCGCATTGGATGGGCCGGGAGCAGTCCAGCTCACCTTTGACCAGCTTGATGAGCTGGAGAAGCATCAGTACGACCGGGATCGCCAGGCGTGGGCCGCGCGCCGCGACGGCCTCGACGAAGAGAAGCAGCGCGAGCTTGACGCGATCGGGCGGCGCTACGAGAACGTCCGCGAACTGGTCTTCCCGTTCGCCGTCGCCCTGTGCGTCCCGGATGAGGTGGCCGAATGAGAGCACAGGGCGTCAGCGAGGAGATCCGCAAGCGGCACGCGTGGCTGGAGCTGCTGCAAGTCTCCGGGCCGTTCCTCACCCTGCCCGTCGTGCACCGGGTCTTCCCGAACGGGCTGCCGGAGGTGCCCGTCCAGCGGCGCGCGGCCATCCGCGGGCTCATCGCCCAGATGATGGACGACCGCGGCGCCAGCAGGCACGCGGTCATCGCGGGCGTGCTGCGCGACGTCTTCGACTGGCAGCAGCACCTCGTCATCGACGACGCCATGCCGCAGACCCTCACAGAGATCGTGGCCGACCACGGAGTCACCCTCCGCCCCGACTTCGGCTACTTCGACGAGGCCGAAGACGACGCGGCTGAGGACGCCGACGACGACTCCGACCTGGCGGACGCCTCCGAAGATGACGAGCCGGAGGACGACGAAGACGCCGAAGGCGACGACGCCGAGACGAGCGGCGGCGGTGGCACGAGCGGCGGGCCGTGGAAGCTGCTCGGGATGGTCACCGCCTGGGGGACGCATCCGCTGACCCGGACCACGACCGGCACCTGGACGGCGAACGCCGTCGAGCGACTGGCAGTGCTGCTCCGTGCCAGGGACGTGCCGGCCGGGATCGTCACCGACGGGCGCTGGTGGGCGCTGGTCACCGCGCCGCGCGGCGGTGCGACCGGTGCCGCCGTGTGGGACGCGTCCCTGTTCAGCGAGGAGCCGAAGTCCCTGGAGGGGCTCGTCGCCCTGCTCACCCGGGCCCGCTTCCAGGCGGCGCAGCCGAAGGACAAGCTTCCGGCCCTGTTCGCCGAGTCGCTCGAACGCCAGGAAGAGGTCACCGAGCAACTCGGCCGCCAGGTCCGCGAGGCCGTCGAGCTCCTCGTCACGACGCTCGACCAGCTCGACCGCGAATCGAACGCCACGCTCCTGGCCGGTGTCAGCGACGACGACTTCTACGCCGGCGTCGTCACGATGATGATGCGCGTCGTGTTCCTGCTGTTCGCCGAGGAACGCCGCCTGCTGCCAAGCGACGACGACCTGTACGTCACCGCCTACAGCGTCGGCCACCTCGTCGAGCAGCTAGAACAGGCCGACAGCCTCGGCGCGGTCCTCGGCCAGCGCACCGCCGCCTGGCACCGGCTGCTCGCCGTCACCCGTGCCGTACATTCGGGTGTCGCGCACGAGGACCTGCGGCTGCCCGCATACGGCGGCGGCCTCTTCGACCCCGACCGCTACCCGTGGCTCGAAGGCCGTCCGGACGCCGGCACGCCCGCCGCCGCGGCGCGGCCGCCCGCTGTGGACGACCGAACGGTGCTGCGGATGCTGCGCGCCGTGCAGTACGTGGTCATCGGCGGCGAACGCCGCCGCCTTACCTTCCGCGCCCTGGACGTGGAGCAGATCGGCTACGTCTACGAAGGACTCCTCGAACTGGAGGTCCGCACCGCCACCGAGACCGTGCTTGGCCTGGCCCGCCCGTCGAAGTGGCCGCAGAAGATCAAGGAAGACGCGGAGATCACGCTCGCCAGCGCCGCCGCCCTAAAGGTCAAGGACTTCACCGACCGCACCGGCTGGTCGGCGAAGCGGGTGCAGGCCGCACTCGAGAACCCCGCCGCCGACGCCGAGCGGGTCAGCGGGCTCCAGCGGGCCGTCGCCGACCCCGAGCTGGCCGATCAGATCAGGCCGTTCCTTGGGCTGCTCAGCTTCGACGAGCTTGGGCTGCCGGCGCTCTTCCCGGCGGGTAGCCGGTACGTGACCCGGTCGCACCGCCGCGCCGCGACCGGCACCCACTACACGCCCCGGTCCCTCGCCGAAGAGGTCGCCGAAGGTGCCCTCCAGCCCCTCGTCTACCGCCCCGGTCCCCTGGAGACGTCGGACACGACGCAGTGGCGGATCCGCCCGTCCAAGCAGATCCTCGAGCTCAAGGTCGCGGACATCGCGATGGGCTCCGGCGCGTTCCTCGTCGCTGCCTGCCGCTATCTCGCCGACCGCCTGGTCGAGGCGTGGCTGGACGAAGGTGACGCCGAAGCCCTCGCCATGGACCTGCACCGCACCGCCGGCCGCGTCGGCGCGGACGCCGAAGCGGACCAACTCCTGCTCAAGGCCCGCCGTGAGATCACCGAGCACTGCCTGTACGGCGTGGACATCAACCCGCTCGCCGTCGAGATGGCGAAGCTGTCGCTGTGGCTGATCACGATGGACACCGAACGGCCCTTCGGCTTCCTCGACGACCGCCTCGCGGCCGGGGACTCGCTGCTGGGACTGGTCAGCCTGGAGCAACTGGAGTCGCTGCATGTAGACGCGAAGGAGGGCCGCCGCCTGCACCACGGCACCCTCGACTTCGCCTCAGAGTGGCGCGACAAGCTCGCCCAGGCCGCCGACCTCCGCCGTAAGATCACCGCGACCGGCGGCGTCACGATCCGGGATATTGAACACAAGGCGAGGCTCCTCGCCCAGGCGGAGAAGCTGTCCGGCGAGATCACTACGGTGGCCGACGCGATTACGGCGGCCGGCCTCGCAAACGCGAAATTGAAGGGCAGGAGTCTTGACCAGGCATTCCTGCCCCTGTACTTCAAGGTGGCCAATGAAGAGGACCTGACCGAATACGTCAAGAGGAATCTCCAAGATCCGCATCCTGCGGGAACGGTCGATCGTGAACCTTTCCACTGGCCACTGGCCTTCCCGGAGATCTTCGCCGACACGACCAACCCCGGTTTCGACGCCATCATCGGAAATCCACCGTTCCGGGGCGGCAAGAAAATCTCTGGAACGCTGGGTGATGACTACTTGGCGTGGCTCCAACGTTGGGACGGCCGCGGCGCCAAGGGCAACGCAGACCTAGCCGCCAGGTTTCTGCTCCGCGACGAGCGCCTACTGTCTAATAGAGGCCAACTCGGTCTCGTCACGACCAGTGCCCTCATCGAAGGTGACACCCTTGAAGTCGGCATGGGGCGAGCGGCTCTTACCGTTCGCGCAGGCCGCTCCCAACACGCATGGCCAACAAGAAGCGCCAGTCTGTTGATAATCGAGGTCTGGGCGAGCCGCGTCAAACCCGCAAGAGGGGCCGTCTACTGGCTAGACGGCGAGGAAGTACCCTCCATCGGCCCTGACCTTGAGCCGTATGGGCGAGTAAACGGTAGGCCACAGAGGCTCCGCGAAAACGACCGTATATGCTTCCAAGGATCAGTGGTGGTGGGCCTAGGTTTCACACTTGCCACCGATGAGAAGGACGAGCTTATCGCGCGCGATCGCCGAAATTCCGATGTGCTTCAATCATACGTAATCGGTAGAGATCTAAATCAGCGACCAGATTGCTCGGCCAGCCGTTGGATTATAAATTTCCACGATTGGCCACTAGAGCACGCCGAGGAATATCCGAACTGTATCGATATAGTCCGCCGCACGGTTAAGCCTGAACGTGATCGTAAGCGGCGAGATTCCCATCGTAATCGATGGTGGATATATGGAGACAACCGGCCCGGGTTGTATAGATCGATTGAAGGGCTGGATCACGTGCTTGCAATCTCGCTAGTGGGCAGCGTGATCATGCCGGTTCGCGTCCGAACCGGCCAAGTTTTCTCGCACATGACTGCGGTCTTCGCCCTCGACGACTTTACAAATCTTGCAGTCCTCTCATCGAGCATGCATTCGACTTGGGTGATCCGTTACACCTCAATGCTCGGTTCAAGCATCAGGTATGCGCCGTCGGACGTGTTCCTCACACTGCCACGCCCGAAGCCGACTCCGGAACTTGAAGCGCTAGGGCATCAGCTCGACACGACTCGCCGGGACCTTATGACTTCCCGGGCCTGGGGTCTGACCTCCACCTACAACCGGATCCACGACCCTGATAACCATGAGCCGGCGATCCAAGAACTTCGCGACATTCACTTCGCGATCGACGAAGCCGTGATGCGCGCCTACGGTTGGGACGACCTCGACCTAAAAATCGGTCATCATCCGACGAAGATCGGGATCCGTTGGACGGTGAGCAAGGAGACCCGGTTCGAGTTGCTTGACCGACTGCTCGAAGAGAACCACCGGCGCTACAAGCTGGAGAACCCGTCGTGACCACGCCAGACGCCACGTCGTTCCAGGTCCGGGCCGAGCTGGAGGACCTCCTCGAACGGGATCTGCTCGGACCGTGGGACGGCCCAGAAGAAGAGCTTCCGCCAGGAACCTCCCCAGCCGAGCGGTACATGCTCGGGCGACTGGTGCCGCGGCAGCCGCCGGAAGAGCCTGCCGACGACGACCTGGAGCCGGAGCTTATCGACCGGGAGGTGGCCTCCCCGGCTTCCGGCGACGATAGCGAGGAAGAGGGGCCTGAGGCAGACGCCACGGTCCGTTCGGGATCAATGTCTGCCTCAGCCATCGGACTAGCGTTCAGCGTGCCGACGACTGTTGACGTGATCACAGTGGTTGCCAAGTGGGGGCGGTACGAGCGGTCCCCGTCTGAGACGCACGAGACGCCGACGGGTCGGGCCGCGACCACCTGGCACCGCGTGCCGGCCGGCGGGTCCGTCGAGGTGCGGACGGATGCCGAGGGGTCGGACTCGCTCGTGCCGGACGATGAGCAGCCGGGCGTGGTTGTCCGGTACACGGTGCGGCACCGGGGGGCGCGGCGCGTTGTCGAGCTGGCGCTGGTCAACGGGCAGCGGACGCCGGCGCAGTCGCAGGACACGGCGCGGCTGTACCAGACGGGGCTGACCGTGACCGCGCTGGACGGCAATGAGGCGATCTTCCTCGGGCACAACGACCCGGACATCGCGGAGCCGCCGCACGGGTCTGACGACGAGAAGCTGCGGCTGGAGCTGCTGCACCGGGCGACGCGCAGGTACGCGAACGGGCGGCAGTGCGCGGTCGACGCCTGCGTGCGTGATGGCGAGCTGCGGGCGTGGCAGCTGTCCACGACGTGCTTCCCGGCGGCGGAGGTGCGGCTCGTGGTGCCGGGGAAGGTGCCGGGCCTGGTGCTTGACATGGCGCGGCTCGGGTCGCTGGAGCTTGGGCGCGATGACCTGGTGCGGGCGCTGCGGCCGCTGGTGACCGGGTACCGGAAGTGGCTGACCGAGCAGGGTTCCCGGGTGGAGTCGGATCCGGAGATCGCCCGGTACGGGGACGCGGGCGAGCGCGCCGTGGCGGAAGCACGCGACGTGGCCGACCGCCTGGAGCGGGCGATCGAGCTGCTGCGCACCGACGGGATCGCGCGGGAGGCGTTCCGGTTCGCGAATCAGGCGATGGCGCTGCAGCGCGTGCGGTCGGAGGTGGTGCGGGCGCGGATGTCAGCGCCAGGAGCGGACGTGTCCGGGCTGCTGCGCCGCCTGGACGTGCCGGACAACCGGTCCTGGCGGCCGTTCCAGCTCGCGTTCGTATTGCTGTGCCTGCCGGGGCTGACCAACCCAGCGCATGCCGACGCGCACCGGGGGCTCGGTGACCCAGGGAACGCCGAAGTCCAGCTCCTGTTCTTCCCGACCGGCGGCGGCAAGACCGAGGCGTATCTGGGGCTGGCGGCGTACACGTTCGCGATCCGGCGGCTGCAGGGCGTGGTCGGGTCTGGTCCTGACGCCTATGACGGGACGCGCGGGATCGCGGTGCTGATGCGGTACACGCTGCGGCTGCTGACCGCGCAGCAGTTCCAGCGGGCCTCGGCACTGGTGTGCGCGTGCGAAATGCTGCGCCGGGAGCGGGTCGAGGCCGGGGACTCACGGTGGGGCACGACACCGTTCCGGATCGGATTGTGGGTCGGCTCGTCGGTGTCGCCGAACTCCTTCGAGGAGGCCGAACGGCAGATCACCGAGTCACGCGGCTCGGAAAAGGTGCTGGGCGGCGTGCTCCAGTTGCCGGTGTGCCCGTGGTGCGGGTCGCGGCTGTCGTCGGCGAACGTGCAGACTAATCGGCTGCGGCGGCGGGTGCTGGTGTACTGCTCAGACCCCGAGGGAGACTGCGCGTTCTCGCCGCGGAACTCGCCCGACGAGGGACTGCCGGTGCTCACCGTGGACGAGGAGATCTATCGGCTGACGCCCGGCCTGGTGATCGCCACGGTGGACAAGCTGGCCCAGCTGCCGTGGAAGGCGGCCACCGCAACCCTGTTCGGGCTGGTGGACACCGAATGCACGCGGCACGGCTGGCAGAACCCGGACTTTCGGTCTTTCTGCGGGCCTGGCGGGCATCCGGCACGGGCCGACCTGCCGCGCGTCGTGATCCAGCCGGCCATGCGGCTGCGCCCGCCGGACCTGATTATCCAGGACGAGCTGCACCTGATCAGCGACGCTCTCGGCTCGATGGTGGGCCTGTACGAGACCGCGATCGACCGGCTGTCTTCTCGTGGCCCCATCCGTCCGGTGCTCGTCGCCTCCACCGCGACCGTGCGGCGGGCGCGCGATCAGGTGGAGCAAGTGTTCGCGCGCGGCCTGACTGTGTTCCCGCCGCCGGTGCTCGACGCGGGCGAGACGTACTTCTCCGCGACCGTGCCGCCGTCGCCTTCCACGCCGGGCCGGCGGTACCGGGGCATCCTCGCGCCCGGCGAGCGGCTCAAGTCGGTGGAGATCCGGGTTGCGTCGGCGCTGATGGAGCTCGCGCAGTTCCTCTTCGACCGGTACGGCGCCGCCGCTGATCCTTACATGACGTTGGTGGACTATTTCACCGCGACCAGGGAGCTGGCCGGGATGCGGCGCCTGGTCGAGGACGACATCACCGACCGGCTGCGCAGCCAGCAGGTCCGTACCCGGCGGCGGGCACCGATCGTGCAGGAGCTGACCGGGCGGATGCCGTCAAGCCGGATCGCCGAGAGCCTCGCCGACCTGGAGCACCGCTTCGACCCGGAGCTTGACTCGACCGCGGCCCTCGACGAGCTGAGGCGCGACCCCGATGGGGCCCGCGCCCGCTCCGAGGCACGCGGCTCACGCCCGATCGACATACTGCTCGCCACCTCCATGCTCCAGGTGGGCGTCGACGTGCAGCGGCTCGGCCTGATGGCCGTCACCGGCCAGCCGAAGAACGCCGCCGAGTACATCCAGGCCACCTCCCGGGTCGGCCGCTCGCCGGCACGGCCGGGACTGGTCGTGACCATTTACCAATGGTCGCGGCCCCGCGACCTGGCCCACTATGAATCGTTCGGGTACGACCACGCGACGTTCGGGCTCCGGGTTGAGGGACTGACCACGACACCGTTCAGCGACCGGGCACTGGACCGAGGCCTGACCGGGGTGCTGGTGACCCTGCTGCGGCATTCCGGAGTGTCGTCACTGCCGAACGTCGCGGCCCACTCCGTCCCCCTGTCCGGGCCGTTCGCCGCCGCGCTGCTCGACGCGATCGCAACGCGGGCCGAAGCTGTCACTCACGAAGCGCAGCGGGCGGCCGCTGTCCGCGCCGAGCTGCAGCACCGCCTGGACCGCTGGTACGCGCGGCGGCAGGCCGTGCAGACCGGCCGCCTCGGCTACAAGGAGGCACCGGACGTCAACGGGCTGCTGCGCGAGCCAGACGAAGGAGCGTGGGACCTGTGGTCGGCGCCGATGTCCATGCGCGAGGTGGAGGCGGAGATCCTGCTGCAACTGGACCGAGACGACCGCAGCGTCGGTGACGCGCCCGCCTGGAGCTACGAGCGTTCGACCTCTGGAGGTCCTGCATGACCATTCCGGCGGCTGCCGCGTCCGGTCTTTCTGGCGTTCCCGGCGCTGCACAGCGCGGTGCCCCGACCAGGATCGGGCAGGCACGGCCGAGCCACCTCATCACGACCGCCGGGGTCGGTGCGACCGTAGACCTCCCGTCGATGAGCGTGATCGTGCGCGGCCTGGACGCGTGGAACCCCGAGCACCAGGACCCGGTCGACGAGCCACGCCTTCTCGAGGCCGTGCAGCGAGTACTCGGAGCGCAGGTCCGGGCGCTGCGGCACGCACCGTGGGATCCGAATGCCAACGACGACCCTCTCACCCGGACCGGCGTTCCGGTAACACCGTTCCCCCGCTGGGTGCGCTGCCCCCGCTGTCACCGGCTAGGGCCGCTCGACCCGCCGGGCCAGTTCGAGCTGGTTCATCGGTGGGGGCGACGCCCAGATCTCGCCAAGTACGTCCACGCCCACTGCCAGCGGCAGGCCGCGCTCCGCGTGCCAAGCAGGCGCGCGTGCGTGCCCGCGCGGTTCCTCGTCGTCTGCGAGGACGGCCACCTGGACGACTTCCCGTACGTCGAGTTCGTGCACGCCACACGGTCCGAGGGCGTCTGCGACGGCCCGCAGCTCACCATGTCCGACGCGGCGTCCACCCTGGGACCACGGGTGACGGTCCGGTGCACGTGCGGCCAGAGCCGGTCCCTCCAGGAGGCGGCGGGCAGCGGCGGCGGGGACAAGCTGCCGGCCTGCCGGGGCCGTCATCCGCACCTTCAGCGGTTCTACCAGTGCGGCAAGCGGCTGAAGCTGATCGTGCTCGGCGCGAGCAACCTGTGGTTTGCGGTGTCGGCGAGCGCCTTGCACCTGCCGCAGGGGCAGACGGTGGAGGACCTGGTGGTGGCGAACTGGACCATCCTGGGTTCGCAGCAGGAGCCCGCAACCGCCCAGGCCATCATCGACGCCGTGCCCGCGATGCGCGCACTGCGCGTCTACCCATTCCACGAGGTGTGGGGATGCATCGAGAAACTGCGCGGGCAGGGCGGCCCCACTCCGCCGGAATCGCCCGACAACCTGCTCGACGCCGAATGGCAGATGCTGTCGCGCCCGACGACCGAGCGGCAGGACGCGGACTTCCGCGCAGTGCCGACCGATTCGCCGCGCGGCTACGACACTCTCATCGACCAGGTCGTCCTGGTCTCGCGGCTACGCGAGGTCCGTGCCCTGCTCGGCTTCACCCGCGTGGACGCACCCGAGCGCGACGACCTGCGGCCAGCCAAGCGGATCCCCCTGGCACGCGTCCAAGAGGAGTGGGTACCCGCTGTCGAGCAGCGGGGCGAGGGCATCTTCCTCGAACTGCGCGAACAGCATGTCGCGCGCTGGGCATCATCCGTCGCCGAGCACGAGCACATCACCGCCCTGGAGCGCGCCTACCGCCAGTGGGCGCGCGACCGGGACCAGACGCCGACGACGGGGTTCCCGATCGCCCGCTTCCTGCTGATCCACACGCTGAGCCACATGCTGATGCGGCAGGTCGCGCTGGAATGCGGATACTCGTCGGCGTCGCTGCGGGAGCGGATCTACCTCGGCACCCCGTCGTCACCCGCGGCCGGCGTGCTGATCTCCACGGCGGCCAGCGACAGCGAGGGCACGCTCGGCGGGCTCGTCGCGCTAGGCGAACGGCGCTACCTGGAACGGATCCTGCGCCAGGCGCTTGACGACGCTTCCCAGTGCTCCTCGGACCCGCTGTGCGCGGAGCACGTCCCCGAGTTCCCGTCGGCGGTGCTGCACAACGCGGCGTGCCACGCCTGCCTGTTCGCTTCGGAGACGAGCTGCGAGGCCGGCAACCGGTGGCTGGACCGGGCGGTGCTCGCCGACCTCACCGGCGACGGCTTCACCTTCCCGCTCCGTTGAACGGACCCGGCGGCGGCTCCGTCACCGACCCGCATGACGGCCTGGCGGACTGGGCCTGCCGCACAGCCGAGCGGCTGCCAGCCGGCGACGTCCGCCGCCTGGCCGAAGCCGCAGCCGCAGGCGCACCGGGCGTCCGGCAGTTGCGGGCCACCGCCGGCTCCGCGATCCTGCGGGACGCGTGCGACCAGTTGCTGCGCCGGCTTGGCTCCGCCGAGCCGGGCTACCTGGCAGGCCTGCTCACGGGCACCGCTCGGGCCGTCGAGCGAGCCCGGCGGCACCAGTCGGTGTCGGTCGTCTGGACCGGCCCGGAATCCGGTGTGTCGTTGTCGAGGCTGACCGCGGCGGCCGTGATTGAGCTGATCAATGCGGCGCGGTCAGAGATCCTGCTAGTCAGCTATGCCACGCACACCGAGCCTTCGATCAGCACGGCATTGTCGGCAGCTGTCACGCGGGGCGTAGCAGTCACGCTGCTGGCCGAACGCCACGAGGACAACCCGTCATATACGGCGCTGGGCACGCCCTTCCCGGGCCTCAGCGCGCTCCGCCTGAGCTGGCCTGCTAGGTCGCGTCCGCCCGGCGCGGCTCTGCACGCGAAGATCATCGTGGTAGACGATCAGGTCGCGCTGGTGGGCAGCGCGAACCTCACCAGCCGCGCCATGGAGTCCAACCTCGAATGCGGCATCCTCATCCGCGGTGGCTCGCAACCCCGAGCCGTCCGCGACCACATCACCGGCCTCTACGCAGCCGGTCTTTTGCTCCGATGTTGAGGTCTTCCACAACCTGCGAGTAACACCGTCACCGCTGCCCAGTACATCACGCACGTTCTGACACTGAGAGAAGGCAAGGCAATGACAGAATCGCCCGCCCCTGAACCGCTTCGCGTCGGAGGGACCAGCATGCCCTTCAAGGCGGCGCACGGAATCGTCAAGAGCACCGGCCTCGGGTTCGAGCACGCCTACACGCTCGCCAGGCTGGTCGAGGGCGGCGGGCCTGTCTCCTGCAGGGGCAAGAACTCCTTCATCACGAAGCCCGCGGAGACCGCGCTGATGCGGCTGGGGCTCATCGCAGTGGACGCTTCATCTGAGTTCACCCAGCGCTATTACATCGACCTGAATGTCGGCGGACCACTCGGCGAGCTTCTTGACGCCAAGTTCGCCAGGCCGAAGCTCACGGCCCGTGAAGCGACGGAACGCGCCAGGTGGTCCGCAGTCGCAACCCAAGACGCCTTCGACCTGGTGGCCACTTCACTTTGATCTTCGCCCGTTCCCCAGACGTTTCCGGTGAATACCGGACAAGTCGGCGGTGGCGCAGGAGACTCGGATGCCGCGTTATGGTGGGCGTCGTCCGTATTGCTATAACGGATGTTGAGTTATCGGCGGCAGTGTCGCGATTGAGGCGGGTACCAGGCGGCCATGCTCACGCCGGGTTTTCATCTGATGTTCGAGTCCGCATGGGGGAAGATCCATGGCTGATGTCAGCCGATCTGCATCTGACGTGCCGCCAGGGGGTGCCGGATGGCAGATGAGCCGTCGTGCGGGGCTGGTTCAGAAGGCGGCCTCGGACTGGAAGCACGCGCTTGTGGATCTGGGCGGCCGCAACAACCTGCTGCATTACCGTGACCTGAAGGTCGGGACGCTTGACCTGACGGGGGCCGACCCTGAGATGGTCCGCGGGCTGCTGCTGGGCAAGGCGACCCGGGTCACGGCGCTGTTCAGGGATCGCGGGCAGGCTGAGCAGGTGCTGCGACGGGTCCGGACGATCCATAACAAGGCGAAGGAGAACCTGGAAGAACGCGGCCTGGAAACGCTGTCGATCGGGTGCGGCCTGGCGACCTGGGAGAACAAGCGGGCCGCCTGGGAGCCGTGCGCGCCGGTTCTGCTGCAGCGGGCCGGTTTGCATCCCGTCGGCGCAGCTCAGGATGAGTTCGAGCTTTCGGTTACCGGTGAGATGGAGGTTAACCCGACCCTGTTGCATGTCCTGCGGGCCGATTTCGGCTGCAAGGTTGATCAGGCGGCGCTGGAGGCGCGGATCCCGGACGGCGTCATCGATGAGCCGGAGGAGTTGCTGCAGACGTACGAGTGGATCGCCGAGCAGGCCCGGGGGATACCCGGGTTCCGCGTCGACCGGCGGATTGTCTTGGCGAACTTCGCCTATGCCAAGCTTGCGATGGTCAACGATCTTGACGGCGCGCAGGATGAACTGGTCTCGCATGAGCTGATCGCCGCGCTTGCCGGCGATGAGCAGGCACGGGAGGCGATCCGCGGCCAGGGGCCGGGGCCGGGGGCGATCCCCGGCCCGGATCAGGTGCCGCTGGCCGATGAGTTCCTGGTGCTGGATGCCGACTCAAGCCAGAACTACGCGATCAACGCAGTCCTCGCCGGGCAGAGCCTGATCGTCAAGGGACCGCCGGGAACCGGCAAGAGCCAGACGATCGCCAACCTGATCGCGTCGCTCATTGCGCGTGGCCAGAAGGTGCTGTTCGTGGCCGAGAAGCGGGCGGCGATCGATGCGGTCACCAAGCGGCTGAGCCAGCAGAACCTCGGCGACCTGGTGCTCGACCTGCACGACGGGGTGACCTCGAAACGCGCGTTCGCCCAGATGATCGGGCAGGCGCTCACCGCCAGCCGGAACGCGCCGCGCGTTGACAACGGCGCCGAGCTCCACCGTGTGGAACGGCGCCGCGAGCAGCTCAACGCCCATGTGCGTGCCGTCCACAGCCTGCGACAGCCGTGGGGCCTGTCGGTGTATGAGATGCGGGCACAGCTGCTCGGCCTGGAGCCGGCGCGCACCGAGATCCGGTTCCGCGGCGCGGCGATCGCGGCCCTCAGCCAGGCGGTTGCCCGCCAGGCGGCCGATGACGTCGCAGACTACGCCCGGCTGGGCGGGCTGACACTGGTCACGGCAAGCCCGTGGGCCGCCTCCCCGATCGTCAGCGCCGAAGAAGTCCGGCAGGCGGACACGGTACTCGATGAAGTCCGCCGACACACGCTGCCGAAAACGTGCGCCCTGCTCGAAAGCGCCGCCAGTGAGACAGGCTTGCCGGTCCCGCAGGCGCTTTCCGGGTGGGCCGCGCTCACCGGGGCCTGGACAGAGACCGGCGCGATGCTGTCGGTGATGACCCCGGCCATCTACGACCTTGACCTGCAGGAAACCAGCGAGGCGCTCGCGCCAGCCGGCCGCGGCGGCTTCAGCCGCCTGTGGGCCGCGCTGACCTCATCCCGGTACCGGGCAGCACGGGCGCGGCTGCGCTCCGTGGCAGCAGGCGACCGCGAGCTGGGCGACCGTGACCTGTATGCAGCCGTCGTGTCCGCCAAGAGCGGGGCGCGCACGTGGGCCAGTCTCGGCGGCCAGGGAGTCCCGCGGGCGCCGCGGGCTCTGCCCGATTGCCGGGCATCGTATGAGCACCTGCTGAGCCAGCTCGGCCAGCTGCAAACCTGGTCAGGTCAGCCTGGCCTGGCTGACCGCCCGGCCGGGGACTGCGGCCGGACGCTGGACATGCTCGACGCGGACAGGGCAACCCTGGCCAGGCTCCCCGAACTGCACCGGCTCCGAACCGCGCTGGAGGCCGCGGGGCTGGGTGAGTTCATCGCCGCGATGGGCGCCAGACAGGCATCGGAGGACTTCGCCGTCCGGGCGTTCCGGTACGCCTGGCTTGCCTCGATCCTGGACCACCTCGAGCTGACCGACCTGGCTGTCGCGAGCTTCGCAGCCGAGGCACACCAGGCAGCGGTCCGGGATTACGATGACGGCGACCGGCACCACATCGAGACGACATCCGCGCGGGTCCGCCGGGCCTACGCCGAGAACACGATACGAGCACGCGACCAGTTCAAGGACCAGGCCGCCCTCGTCGAGCACCAGGCAGGGCTGAAGCGGCGGCACCTGCCCGTCCGTGACTTCGTCCGCAACGCTGCCGATGTCCTGCTGGCCCTGAAGCCCTGCTGGGCGATGAGCCCGCTGGTGGTCAGCCAGCTGCTGCCGCCGAAACCCTACTTCGATGTCGTCATCTTCGACGAGGCCTCACAGATCACGCCCGCGGACGCGGTCACCTCGATCCTGCGGGGCAGGCAGCTGGTAGTCGCCGGAGACGACAAGCAGCTCCCCCCGTCCGCATGGTTCGTGTCGGACAACGCCGACGATGAGCCAGAGCCCGCAGCGGGAGCAGAGCCGGTCCCCATGCTGGCCGGAACCGGCGGATTCGAGTCGATCCTCAACGCACTCGGCTCGGTCCTGGGGTTCCGCACCCTGCTGTGGCATTACCGCAGCCGCGACGAGCGGCTTATCGCGTTCTCCAACGCGCACTTCTACGACCGGATGCTGACGACGTTCCCGGGAACCGGCGGCACCCATGTCCTGCGGTACGTCCCCGCGCCGTGGCAGCCCGGTGCCGACACCAACAGCCCCGCACCCGAAGTGGACGCTGCCGTTGACCTTATTGTCGAGCATGCCAGGGAAAGGCCGCAGGAGTCGCTGGGCGTGATCACGATGGGCATCCAGCACCGGGACCGGATCGAGGGACAGCTCCGCCAGCGGCTCAGCCAGGACCCGCAGCTGGCCGCGGAACTCGCCGAGTTCTTCGACGAAAGCCGACACGAGCGGTTCTTCGTCAAGAACCTGGAACGCGTACAGGGCGATGAGCGTGACGCGATCATCTTGTCCATCGGCTACGGCAAGAACGCCCGCGGCGACCTGCCCTACAGGTTCGGCCCGCTGCTCACCGAGGGCGGAGAACGACGCCTCAACGTTGCCGTCACCCGGGCGAAGAACAGGCTCACGCTCGTCTCATCGTTCTCCTCCCGCGACATGGATCCCGGGCGCTCGGCCGCGGAGGGCGTCAAGCTGCTGCGCCAGTACCTGCAGTACGTCGAATCAGACGGGACGAACCTCGGCGACCAGATCCTCGACAAGCCCGCCCTGAACCCCTTCGAAGTCGACGTCCGCGACACCCTCCTGCGGCACGGCCTGAAATTGACCCCCCAGTACGGGACCTCCGGCTACTGGATCGACTTCGCTGTCCAGCACCCCGTTCAGCCAGGCCGCTACGTCCTGGCCATCGAATGCGACGGCGCCACCTACCACTCATCACCCAGCGCCCGCGACCGTGACCGGCTCCGCCAGGAACAGCTAGAGCGGCACGGCTGGCGCTTCCACCGAATCTGGTCAACCGAATGGTTCCACGACAAGCAGGCCAGCACCGACAAGGCCATCGCCGCCCACCACGAGGCTGTGCGCGCCGCCGACAACGGCGACCTGGCCCCACGCCCGCAACCAGCGGCCACGAAACCCAGCACCACCGAGCAGCAGCCAGCCGCCAGCCTGAAAACCACGTACGAAGCAGCGTTGTCCAGGCTCACCCCGGCGCCCAGACAACACCAGGGGCCGCGTCCCCCGGTCCTCAGCGGGCAGCCGATCGACGCATACTCAGACGCCGAACTGCTCAGCCTCGCACGCTGGATCACAACCGACGACGCCCTCCGCACCGAAGATGAGCTACTCCAGGAAATGATGCGGGAACTCGGATTCAAAAGGCGCGGCAAAAACGTGGTAGCCCGGCTTACAACCGCCATACGGCTGCGCTGAGGACAAGACTCTCGCTCTCCCCGAAGGAGCCCGTCGGGCGTGGCTTTTTAGGGGCACGGCGGCCGGGTACGCAGGCGACGAACTCGGGGTCACTGTGCCCGGCAAGATCATCGACGTGATCGCTGCGTCGCCGGTGCCGGCCGGCGACACTCCGGCACCGGCCAGCGCCCGTGCGCCGGGGACGACATTTCTCGCTGATCCTGATCTACTTGACCGCGAACATTATAGTGTCCTAGTTTACATGACATGAGCGGCTTGTCCTCCAAGAAGACGTGCAAGAAGGCGTCCTGCCTCAATGTCCCAGCTAAGCCGGGTGCTTCCCTCTGCTTGATGCACATCGATGAAGTATTTGCGAGTAAGAACCTTCGCCGCATAGGTCCCTACATCAAGGCAGCGGAACCGATCGATGCCGTATGTCTCGCATGCGGATGCGAATGCTCGCCGCGACTGGCTGACCTTCAGAATCCAGCGCGTGGCGGCTGCGTACCCTGCGGCATTAAGCGGCGAGCGGAATCTAAAAGTGTGCCAGTATCCCAAGCCGTTAAGGAGTTCCTCGCGGCAGGGCTAAGGATCACCGGCGAGTACGTTAATGTCAATACCCCCGTCGATGTCGAGTGTCTAGTCTGCGGGCATCTGGGCCGCACCCGCCTAAACGTCCTGCGGCGCGGCGACGGAGGGTGCATACCATGCGGCATCGCAAAGGCTAACGAGAAAAAGAGGACACCATCTGAGCGGATTCGACAGGAGTTGCTTGCCGCAGACATGGAAATGACAGGTGAGTACATCAACAAGGAGACACCCGTCACAGCTCGGTGCCTGATCTGTGGCGAGGAATCGCCCATATGGATGTCGACCATCTACAGCGGTGGCCGCTGTAGATCGTGTGCCTACGATCACCTCAGCACCCTCTTCCGTACCGACACAGAGCAGGTTCGTATTGAGTTCCTAGCTGCAGGATTTCAGCTCACCAGTCCATACAGAAATAATGCAGAAGAATTGGAAATCCTGTGCCTTCACTGTGGTACGCGTTCCAAGCGCTCCTGGAAGAGGTTTCGAAATGGCCAGCGTTCATGTCGGACGTGCGAGCCACTACCCCCCAGCCGACCCCGCGTAGCAGACGAGGTGGTACGAGCTGAGTTCATGAATCACGGCCTAAGAGTCACGGGGACCTACGAAGGATCCGGAGTCCCTCTGGATTCAGTCTGTGTGGAATGCGATACTCAGACAAGCCCCACGCTAACAAACCTGCGAAACGGCCAGGGCGGCTGCAAGACCTGTGCTAGCCAGCGGCTCGCCGAGGCGTTCAGGACGCCGCTGGATGTTATCAAGGAGCTTTTCGAGGCTCGCGAGCTCGATTTTGTAGGCCCATATATAAACGCTCACACTCCTACTGAATGCATATGTCGAAGATGCGGTAAGAAACGCAAGCCTAAGCCAAACTCCCTGCTAATAGCAGGAGGATGCAAGCCTTGTGGCTACGCTGTTGATGTGGTCGGTTACCTCTATCTTATTGATTTCAACCACGATGGCGAACGCTTCATCAAGGTCGGAATCGGCCGAAAGAACGGTGGGCGCATCAAGCAGCACCTAGTCACTGGAGGCGTTCTCATTCAAGCACTGGCCGCACCATTCGTGGACTGCTACGAAGCCGAACAAGCGATCATCAATGAATATAAAGAATTTGCTTACCGGCCCCTGTCTCGACGACTTAACGGAGGCCACACCGAATGCTTCCTGCCATCTGCAGAAATTGACCTACGCAGGTGGCTACCTAGCGGAATTTCAGTCGAGGAACCAGTTAACAGCAGCACTTCGTTGTGAGGTATCGTCGGTGATAGGGCCAGCCTCGGACGGTGGCCTCGACATCGCCGTGCCCATCGTGCCGAGCGTCGCAGGATAATAGGTGCAAGCTGCTGCGGAGACATTTTGACGAAGAGCCTGGCGAATTACCTGGCAGGTCAGCGGATCAGCCGGTCGTCGCTCCGGCTGCCATCAGGCTGAGCACGCGGGTCGGCAGTCCGCATGCGCAGTAGACGTGGCTGGAGTCGCTTCTTCGCGTTTGCAGGTCGCGCGAGCCCGGCGGCGGCCTTCGTGGGCTGGCTCGTGCTCACCGATGCATTCAGCCATCGCGCCCTCCCCGCCGAAGACCCACTCTGTCCCGGCCACCTCACTTCATCAACTAGGCCAGACGAGGTGCGCACTAGCATGACAAGCGTCAGGGCCCGTCATCCTTCCCACCTGGCTCGGTAACCTTGCGGAGTCCTCATGTCCGGTACGCACGTAGGCATCATCGGCAACGTTGCTGCCCCCGGTTCCGCGTTGAAGGCTGAGATCCAGCGGGTGCTGGACGAGATCACATCGCGCAGGCCGTTTCCGCCTCTTGTGCTTCACAGTCGTGGGCAAGGGTCCGACAACGTCGCCCGCGACCACGTTTGCTCCCTGAGCAACTGGCAGGTCAAGGACGATGCCGAGCCCAACTCCGAGATAGCCGAAGCCTGCCACATCCTGATCGTCATCGCTCCCGGGAGGGAGAGAGGTCCGCTCCCGAAGCCGGTGGACGTCTGGTCGTTGGTGGAGAAGGCACGGGCCTCCGGCCGGGCGATCATCCATATTCCGATAGTCATGCGGTCGCCGGAAACTGCCGGACAACCCGCGCCCCTCGACCAGGAGACGCCTTTCCGGTCGGCGAAGGATTCACTCGCTTGGGCATTGATCAGGGGACGTGAAGACCGGAAGGCTGGGAAGGCGAGCTCGAAGTACACCCGCTTCCGCGATGTGTATGGCTTGCCGGATTCTCCCGAATCGCTGAAGCTGTGGCAGGAGTACAGGAAAGCGGCGGGTGCGCCACCTCGCTCGAAGAACTCGAAGAAGATGCGAGGAGGCATCGTCCCGCCGGTCATAAACGGTGGTAGCCAGCCTGGGAGAAAGAAGAAGAACACGTTCTGGGAGACTCCCACGTCCCGTTACCGGCCCGATCCGTCAGGCGCGGTGCCCCTCAAAGCTCAAACCGCCGACCTCCTGCGCACGATAAACCCGCCAGACCCAGACGTCTGGCGTTGACAGGTACTCCGAATGCTGGTGTCGGCGGTGGGCGGTGCGGATGAACTTCTCGATGGCCCCACAGATGCCCATTCGTGAGGAGGCGAACGCCGACGGCTGGGACGGCTCGGCCCGCTAGTAGAAGTCGAAGAGCAGGTCTGGCCTGATCCCCGAACCTGGGTACTGAGTGGCTACGGGCAGCGCGTCGGAATTGTGGAGATCGATGTCGTTCAGCTTCAACCTGTTGTGGCGCTCAGCGGCAGCCGTGAGCATCCCCAGCCCGAACGACTCGGAAATGAACCGTTTGATGTGACCTGAACTCGCTTGAAAGTCGGCCTGCCGCAAGGTCAGCGGACTTCCGGGTCGGTCTACGAGGAAGCTCAGCAGCAACCGCAACTCGTGCTGCATCACGCGGTTAGTGAGATCCCGGTCCTGCGGGACCGCGAGCGCTTTTAGCTTGACAACCTCAGCGAGATCGATGTCCCATGTGCCTTCCTCGGCAAAGCAGATGTCGCCGGCCTCAAGATCTCCGCTAGCCCGAAGTATGTCGCGACGGTCAAGCGCCGGACATCAATCACGCCCATACGGGGAACAGTAGTTGCCGCCGAGACGTGTCACAAGTTTGCCCTGGCGTTACCGATCACGCCAGGATCGATGCGTCCTCCGATCCTGAGAGCGACACGTTGATAGCTCTGATTTCCTTGCAACCTTCGGGCTGTCGCCTGTTTCCTTCCTGATCTTGATCGCCCGCTTTGTCACTATTGATGTATGGTCCGTAATCGCGTCACACCCATGCACCATCTGATGATCATGGTCAGTCCCGCCGCCTCCGCGAGCCGGAGGTAGCCCCTGGCTGTTGTCGGCACGCTCAGCAAGGGCTACGACCTGGACTACGTCTGGAAGCAGGTCGACCCGTCCTTGGAAATGAACCCAGCCGCCTACTACATCGAGGCAAGCGAAAAAGGCGGCGAGCCCCCCGGCCACTGGTGGGGCCCCGCCATCCAGGCACTCGGCCTCACCCAAGGCCAGGTGATCGACCGCGAGCCCTACGACCTGCTGTTCGGCGAGCGCAAGGCACCCGACGGTACGCCGCTAGGTCGACTCCCCAGCGGCAGCAAGAAGGGAGCCGACCTCTACGCCACGCTGCTGGCCGCCGAACCGCAGGCCACGCCGGAACGCAAGCGTGAACTCCGCATCCAGGCAGGCCGTCAAACCCGCCAGAGCCCGCTCTTCTTCGACCTGACCCTGTCGCTATCAAAATCACTTTCTATCTTCCATGCCTCCCTGGGAGAGAACGCGCGCCTGGCCCGCGAGGCCAGAGACGCCGACGGCGAGCGGTACTGGTCAAGCCTGGTAGCCGAGGTCGACGACATGATCATGCAAGCGGTCCACGCAGGCTTCGGCTACTTCCAGCGGGAAGCGGGCTACACCCGCACCGGCTCCCACAACAAGCGCGTCAACCGTGCGGAAACCGGCCAGTGGCACGAGGCGGACCTGGCGGTGGCGCACTGGCTGCAGCACACGTCACGCGACGGCGACATGCAGCTGCACGTCCACTCCCAGATCGCCCACATCGCCAGGACCAGTACCGACGGCAAATGGCGCGCCCCCGACTCTCTGGGTTACGCCGAGCACGTCGGCGCCGTAGCGGCGATCACCGCCCAGCACCTGGAGGAGGCGCTGACAGCCAGATTCGGCCTGGAATGGCTGCCGCGGGAGGACGGGAACGGGTTCGAGATCAAGGGCATCTCGCAGGAAATGATGACCCTGTTCTCCTCGCGCCGCCAGGCGATCACCGCGGACGTGCGCGACCGCGCCACCCGGTTCGAGGAGCGGCACGGCCGCGCCCCTTCGCAGCGTGAACTGGCGCAACTGGCGCAGGCGTCGAACTTCGCCACGCGGAAGGGCAAGCAAGGCGCCCTGGATCTGGCGCAGGCGCACGCGGGCTGGGCGGACAAGCTAGCGCGCACGCTCGGCGTGCCGTTGGCGTCGGTAGCCCCGTCGGTCTGGCACGCCGACGCCCACCGCGCGGACGCAGACCCAGACACGGCCGGTGACGCGCAAGACGCGGTCCCCGAAGACATCGAACTGGCCCGCGCGGCGCAGCGGGCACTGGCGCTGGCACAGCAGGAGAAGTCCGCGTGGACCAGGTCGGACCTGGTCAAGCACCTGGGCCGTGTCCTGCCCCGCACCGGCCGGAACCCGGAAGCCGCCGCGAGGCTGCTGGAGGAGACTGTGGACCGGATCCTGCGCTCGGAGTTCGAGAAGGTGCTGTGCCTGGAGGCCCCCGACCCGGTCGACCTACTGGACGACCTAGTCCGCGCGGACGGCCGCAGCGTGTACCGGCGCCACGGCCGCACCCGGTACGCGACGCGCGCGCAGCTGTCGATGGAGGAGCGCATGGTCGCCCTAGCGCAGGCCACGACCGCGCCGCGCCTGACCCGCGACGCCGCCGCGACCGCGCTCCGCGCGAACCTCGCGCGGCTCGAGCGCGCGTTGGCCGGAGACGCGGACGACCCGGAAGCCGACGCGGGCACCGGGTCAGGCCTGCGCGAGGACCAGGCGGCGGCCGCGCTGTCGGTACTGAGCGACGGCCGCCGCGTGTCGGTGATCAACGCGCCGGCCGGCGCGGGCAAGACGCGGGTCATGGCCGAGATCGCCAGGGCGTGGCGGGAGGCAGGCCTCGGCCCGGTCATTGGCATCACCGCGTCCCAGTCCGCCCGCAACACCCTGGCCGCAGGCGGGATCGAGTCCTACAACAGCGCCCGTTTCCTCGGTCACCTGCCCGGCCAGCGCGGCGCAAGAGGCCACCTGCCAGTCGCAGCAGGCACTCTCCTGGCCATCGACGAAGCGTCCATGATGCCGACCCCGGACCTGGCCGACCTGATCACCCTTGCCGAGCAGCGCGGCGGCAAGGTCATCGCCGCGGGCGACACCGAGCAACTCCAGGCCGTGCAGAACGGCGGCGGCATGTCCCTGCTCGCTGCCCGTCTCGGTTATGTGCGGCTGGCGGAACCAGTACGGTTCCGCGCCGCCTGGGAACGCGCGGCCAGCCTGCGGCTGCGCGACGGCGACGCCACCGTCGCCGACGAGTACGAGCGCCACGCCAGGATCACCGGCGGCGACCCGGAACTGATGACGGAAACCGCCGCCGCCGACTACACCGCCCTGGCCGCCAACGGCACCGACGCGCTGCTGATCGCCGCCGACCACGCCCTGCGCCGGGAACTGTCGCGCCGTGTCCGCGAGAACCTCATCCGCCTCGGCCTGGTCGACGACACCCAGACGGCCCCCATCGCAGACGGCCAGCGGGCGGGCCGCGGCGACCTGATCATGTGCACCCGCAACGACCACCGCACCGAAGCCGGAGAGCCCGGCCGCACCCTGGCCAACGGCGACCTGCTCCGCATCGACGCCATCACCAGTGCCGGTCTCATCGTCCGCCGCGCCTTGGACGCCGACCGGCGGACCGGGCTGCGCCGCTGGACGGACCGACAGTTCCTGTACGCCGACTTTGCGGATGCCGAGCTCGGCTACGCGGTCACGGCGCATGTCGCCCAGGGCCGCACGGTCCGCGTCGGTCTGGCCGTGTTCAACGGCAGCGAAGACCGCCAGCACGCGTACGTCACCCTCACCCGCGGCACCGACGAGAACACCGCCTACGTCTTCACCACCCCGGTCAAGCTGTCAGACCCCGCCCCCGGGGCCCGCCCGGCCCCCGAACTCGCCCGCTACGACCGCCTCGCCACCCACGCTGTCGGCGGCGAACCCGGTGACCGAGACGACCCGGAGACGGCCAGCCCGGTAGGCGTGCTCACCGAGATCATCGGCCGCGACGGCGCCGAGCAATCCGCGTCCCAAGCATGGCAGCAGGCCCTGTCGGACGCCGACCACCTGGCCGTCCTGCACGCGATGTGGACCGCCGAGACCGCCCCGGCCCGCGAGCGGCGCTACCGTGCCCTGCTCCAGTCCGCCCTGCCCCCGGGAACCGGCCAGCCTGACAGCCACACGCAACAGTGGCTGCACCGCACGCTGCGCGCCGCCGAACTGGCAGGCCTGGACCCAGCCGAGGTCCTGGCCCAGGCTGTCGCCGAGCGGGACCTGGCCGGCGTCCGTGACATCCGGGCCGTGATCGACGCCCGCATCCGCCGTCGCCACGGCGATCTCGTTCCGCTCCCCGCACCGTCCTGGTCGGCCCAGGTTCCCCAGACCAGTGATGCCGAACGATGGAGGTTCTTCGCCCAGCTCGCCGCAGTCATGGACGACCGCCGGCGCCGCATTGGCGAGCACGCCGCCGCCACCAGCTCCTCGTGGGCGGTCGCCGCCCTCGGGGCAGTCCCAGACGACCCCGCGGCCCGCCTGGCCTGGGAGCAGAAGGCCGCCGCCATCGGCGCCTACCGCGAGTTGTCCGGCCATGACCACCCGGAAGACGCGATCGGCCCCGAGCCAACCGCGAACAGCCCGGACCTGCGCGCTGCCTGGCACGAGGCTCGCGCCGCCCTCGCCCCCGACGAGGCCCGCGACATCCGCACCATGACTGACGGCCAGCTCCTCAACCTCCGCGCAGCCCGCTCCGCCGACAACTATCCGGCACACCTGATAACCGACGATGCGCTCCGCCGGGCCCGCACCGCCGCCCGCGACGCCAGCCTGGCGGTACTCCGCGCTCACGCCGAAGCCGGCGCGGCCCGCCGCCGCGGCGAGCACACCGAGGCGGCCCGGCAGGAGACGCTGGCGGCGAGCTACCAGGCCGTGAGGGACTCCTACCAGGCCCGCGAGGCTTTGCGCGAGACAGAGATACGTGAGCAGCAGGAAAAGGAGCACGAGACGATCGGGCTCCAGCAAGGCAGCAGGCAAGGAAGCGAAGGCCAGCTTGCCGGCGTAGCGATCGACCTGGCGGAGGCATCTCGTCTGGTCGGGGAACTGGCCGCACAGCTCGACTCAGCCGCCCGGCTCGCCCCCGACCGCCAGAGCCCGACCGTGCTCACCGCGATTCCCCGCCTCGGCCAGGCCAGCCCCGCCGTCCCGCTCGGGCCCAATCGTCGCCGGACCGCGATCCTCCAGCCGCCCGTGCTCGAGATCCCGCCGTCACCCTGGATCCGGGAGCGGGCCGCCGAGCGCGATCTAGAGCCGGAAGCCGGCGGCTGACCCGCGAATCACAGGTACGGGCTGCGACGATCATCGTCGCAGCCGACCGCACCGGCGGTCAGCAGCCGCTCGGGATGTCGGCCTCGGTGATCGTGACGAGCGCGGCGAGGTCCCAGTCCGCAGGCGATCCATGCGCGATGCGGTGCGCTGCGCGGCCCTGGCCTCGTTCAGCAGCCGGACCGCCAGCCTGGCATTACCGGACCTGTCCTGGCGCTCGGCCTGGTCGAGGACCGCAGCGGACTTCTGCCTGGTTCCGATGGTCAGCCGCAGCCCAGCCTCGTCGGCCAACTGCCCGAAGACCGCGGAGAGCTGCGCAGGCGTATAGAGGCTGTCCCTAAACCCTGGTGGGGTCTGGGGTTATCCTGTGGCCGTTTTGGCGGCGCGGCGGGTCATCTGGATGATGGCGGCCCACTGGACCATGGCTTCGTGGTGGGCGGGCAGGCGCTCGTAGTCGCGGGCGCAGCGTCTTCTGCGGGTGATCCAGGCGTGGGTGCGCTCGACGACCCAGCGGCGGGACAGGACCCGGAATCCCTGCTGGCCCTCGGCCTGCTGGACGACCTCGACGGTGATGGCAAGTTCCCGGGCCGCCCACTGGCCCCAGTCGCCGTTGTAGGCCTTGTCGGCCCAGATCAGGGCCAGGCGGTGCCGGCCGCGGGAGCGGGCGCGCTTGAGCACGACGGCGGCGCCGGCCCGGTCCTGGGTGCTGGCCGGGGTGACCGCGACAGTGATGAGCAGCCCGAGGGTGTCCACCAGCAGGTGCCGCTTGCGGCCGTTGACCTTCTTGTGCGGGTCGAAGCCGCTGGTCGCGGCCGGGACGACGCCCTCGGCGGACTCGTGCACCGACTGGGCGTCGATGATCGCGGCCGACGGCTCGGGATCGCGGCCGGCGGCCGTGCGGATCTTGCGCCGCAGCAGGTCAGCGATGTCGGCGAGCACTCCGTCCTTCTTCCACCGGGCGCACATCCCCCAGACCGTCTTCCAGGGCGGGAAGTCCGCCGGCATCGCCCGCCACTTGATCCCGTTATCAACCAGGTAGAAGATCGCGTCGATCATCGTGCGGCGGCAGTGCAGCTCCGGCCGGCCGCCCAGCACGGTCCGGCACAGCATGACCGGCAGCAGCGGCTCCAGCTCCGCCCACTGCCCATCGCTCAGGTCGGTCGGGTAGCGCGGCGCGCGGGCGGCACACCCGCACGAACAGCCGCAACTGGCATAAGCAGGCGAGACGCGGTTCAATGACATGGCGGGCCCTCGGTTCGCAGGAGGCGTAGACAACCCCTGCCCTACCGAGAGCCCGCACCCATGTCACGACACCACGCCGCAAACCCCACCGGAACACGCATCTCACCGCGCGCGCGGGTAACCCAACCCCGCCCAACCCTTTAGAGACAGCCTCTATAGCGCGGGAAATCGATAACGGCCAGGAAGCGGGCCGCCAGCTGTGGATGCCCGTGCAGCCACTTGTGCAGGGGATCCGCTTGGCCGGTCACGATCACTGCGACCTGATCGTCTCGCGTTACGCGGTACTCAGTCAGCTGGGCGTACAAGTGGCCTGCGAGGTGCAGTCCGCGGTCACGCAGCTGGTACCAGTCGTCGGCCCCCTTGATCATGAGGACCCCGCCCATTGCATTCCTGAACACCTTGTCCGCCAGCGCGCCCGTCTCGCCCGCGTCAGTCCAGTTAAGGTCCGCGGGAGCAACCTCGAGAAGATGCCCGGAAGACAGAAGGCCGAGCTTCCAATAGGCGCGGGCAACTGCGGCTGCAGCCCAGGACTTGCCGCTGCCAGGGCCACCGGTGAACACAAGGTTCTTCCACGCCCGCCGCCTGACGGTCCTGCCGCCCTGCTCGCGGCCGCGCTCCGCCTCCAGAATCGCAAGCACATCCCGGAACTGGTCCTGCACCGGCTCAAGCCCCCGCAGGTCGGCCAGGCCGTCAGGCAAGACGCGCCCGTGGGAGGCCATAAGCATCCCCGACGTTTCCGGCCCCAAGGCGGAAGCTGGGTCGCTACGCCCTGAGGACGACCTCGGGGCGGCCGGGACGGGCGATACGCCCGACCCGTCGGTACAACCACCGAAACGAGCCCCGGCACGAGGCGGGTTCAATCCAGAGAGGGCTATTTTCCGGCCGCCATCGTGACTAGTCCCTGCCGCGCAGGCAGCACTGAACCGCGAGGAGTGCCATATGACCAGGGCTAAGGCGCGCACAACCACATGCACTCTCATTCGCATGCTACATATTGGCACCAATTGATATAGCTCACACATCCGCCTAGACTGTTGACGACCCCTCGCTTCCTCCCGGAAGCAGGCGGGCCGCGCCGGTGCGCCAACACCAAACGCGGCCCTAGACCATCCATCCGAGCTAACCGGAGGACGATCGTGCTGACAAGCATGCCCTACCACGACGAGCCCGTGCGGGTTCCCGAAGACGACCAGTTCACCGTGCAGCTGCGAGGCCTGAGCCCGCAGCAACTGCAGGACGCGATGACGTTCGTGGCGTTCTGGTCGCCGGGGACGTTTACCGCCGCACTGGACTACTGCGAATCCACCGACTGGGGCTGGTCCGGGTTCGACCCGGACCTGGAACCCGGCTCGGAGAGCGACACCAATCCCGGCGACGACCCCGCCCCGGTCTGCGCTCGGTGCGGCGGCAACCTGGGCATCTTCCTGAAGTTCGGCCTCGACTGGCGGCACTACCGCGGCGAGGGCCTAGACAACCTCGAACTGTACGACCCGGGCCACGCCCCCAAGATCACCTGGCGCCCCGCTCCCACCCTCGCATTCCCGGCCCGTACGGCCCGCTGACGCGGCGGAGCCAGCCTTCCGCCTCGTCGTGCTCGGCCCCCCGCGCACCGTGGGGCCGGGCCTACATGCGCCCGGGCGCCGGGATCGAGGGGCTTCTAGCGGCGACGTGTTCTTCGCTGCCTGGCGGCGCTGATGATGAGGTCGGCCAGGTCGTCGCCGAATCCCGGTGGCGGCTGACCGCTATCGTCGCAGCAGGGCGGCTTGGTGCGGCTTGCTCCATCGGGAGGAACAGTGCCGAGTAGCTCGTAGAGTTCCGCGTACACGTCGAGGCTGGGGTCCGCCGCATCATGCGGTCCGAGGAGGAGGACACATGCTCGCTGCGGAGACTCGAAGGCGACGACGACTCTGAGTGCGGCTCGCAGGTGCTTCACGCATAGCCGGCTCACCGGAACCGGCCCGGTCAGCCGGTAGCCGAGTGCCGCGCAACCGTTGAGTGACAGGTCGTCAAGGAATGCGGTGAAGGCCTGCGCGTGGGTCCGGTCGAGGGCCGCTATCTGCTGTTGTGCGCGCCTCGTCGCGATTACTTCAACTGGCACACATGATACTTTATGTGCTACTTGTCTTCTCTGCCGGCCGACCGGAGAACAACCACGTCTCCGTGCAGTAGCTGGCTGATGCTCTCGCCCAGGTCTTCGCGATCGAGCAGGGCCTGGTCCTCCAGGCGGTGCCACACGTGTTCGAGCAGGTCCCGCTCCATGCCTTCCTGGCGCAGTTCGCGCAGGACGTGGCTGACCCTGTGGACGCTGGGCACATCGAGCAGCAGCCGCGGCGTCCGCTGCCTGGTCGCGAGCAGGCCCGCATCTGCCCATGCGCGGACCGTCTTCTCGCTGAGCCCGAGGATCTTGGCCGCGATCACTGGACGGACCGTGGCTTCCTCTGCGAGGGCGTCGCGGGAGAGCGCAAGGAGCCTTGCCCGGCGATCGTCGCCCTCTGGCAGGGTTACCGCTACCTCTTCGATCGTTTCGACGCGTTCAAACAGGTTCAGTATCCGCTGTTCCTCGGTCGATACCGACATGGCTGGCTCCCTCCTCGTCATCGCTACCGATTATCGGTCATTTTCTCGGAAGAAGCCAGCTGGTTGGTTGTGCAGGCCCCGGCGATTGCGCCCTACGAGCTCGAGGCAGTCCCGGCTCGCTAGCCAGGGTCGAGTATGAGCAGCCGCACCTGGCCGTCAGAGCCGGACGCCCCTAGCTAGTGGCTCAACCTCTACCCAATGGAGCATGAGAATCCGTCATCCGAAGTGGATCGTCGCCGGGTTTGCCGTCTTCCCCGTCACCGGAACAGGGACGAAGGCCGCTCCGAGCCGTTCCAGTGCCGTGATCGCGTAGGGGTGCGACTTGCCGGTCTTGATCCCGGCGGGGACCTTGACCGAGCACAGGAAATACCCGGCCGTCTTCCAGCTGCAGCCGGCGGTGACGCGGGACACGCCAGGACCGGCGAACGCGACCCGCACCTGGCCCGCCTTGGCCAGCGCCGCGGCCCAACTGGCCGCGATGGCCTTCCCGGTTGCGCCAGCCAAAGCGAAGTGGACCGTAATCGTGCGGGTGGACTTGGGCAGGGTGGATCCCGGCTTCGGCGAGCTCATGCCGCCGAAGCGGTAGCCGACCGAGTAGGGCACGGTCACCGGCTTGGCCGCGAGGCCGGCCTTGTTCGTCGCGCCGGCGCAGGTCGCGGTGAAGCTGCCGGTTCCGTGCGTGCTGGTCCCGGTGACCGTGAGCTTGGCGGCGCTCGCGACGCCGGAGAGGCTGTCGGTGGTGGCGCAGGCTGGAACTGGCGCGCTGCCGAGCGGGTACACCTTCCCGTTGGCGATCCCCTTGACCGTGACCTGCGGCGCGGTGGTGTCGATCAGGAGGGGCTGTACTGCCGTTCCGATCGGCCCGAGCCAGTTGGCGCAGCTCGCGCCCAGGTCGAGTCTTCCCTCGCTGGTACTCGTGGTGGAGCTGGTGCAGTCGGCCGTGTTGATCAGGCCGGCGGAGACCGTCCAGTTCCAGGTAACGGTCACCGGCGAGGTGTACCAGCCGCCAGCGCCGAGCCGGCCGGCCACGGCCGGGTGCGCCACTGGCGGCGTGCCGTGCGAGGTGTCCCAGTTGACGTCGCAGGTGCCGCCGTCGTTGTCGGAGTTGGTGCCGTCCGGGCAGATCGTGTTCTGCATCCCGGTCTGCGGCAGGCCGGTCCGGTCGATATTGGCGTCGACGAGATCGGCATTGACGAAAGTAGCGGTGCTCAGGTCCGCCTGCGCAAGGTTGGCGCGCGGTCCGACCAGGTAGCCGTTGAGGAGCTGCCAGGGTGCGGGCAGTTTCGCCGGCGTCCCGGTGATCCGGCCGGAGACTACGCCGTACAGGGTCGCGCCGCTGAGGTTCGCGCCGCCGAGGTTCGCTGCCGTCAGGGTGCTGTCGGTGAAGTTCGCCCCGGTGAGATCGGCGTTGGACAAGACCGTGCCGGGCAGGCTGTTGGAGGAGAAGTCGGTGTTCTCCAGGTCGGCACCGGCCAGGTCGGTATTGACCAGGGACTCGCGCAGCCTGAAGCCGGCCAGGTTCGCCCCTTCGAGGTCGGCGCCCGGGCCGACGATGAAGCCGTTGACGACCGCCGTGCCGCCAGGCAGCAGGGCCTGACCGGGCACCACCGCGCCCGACGTCACCCCGGTCATGTCGGCCAGCGCCATGTCCGCCGTGCCGAGGTTCGCGCCCTTCAGCCTGGCGTCTCCCATGCTGGCCTGGTGCAGGTCGGCGCTGCCGAAGTTCACGCCGGCCAGGTTCGCGCGGTACAGGTCCGCGGTCGGGCCGAACAGGAAGCCCGACACCGCCGACCAGTGTGCCGGCAGTGACGCCGGCTTGCCGGCCAGCGACCCGGACGCCACGTTGCCGAGATCCGCGCCGGCCAGGATCGTGCCGGCCAGGTTCGCGCCTGTCAGCGTGGCGCCGGCCAGGCTGGCGCCGGTCAGGTTGGCGCCGGCCAGATTGGCGCCGGTCATGTCCAGCCCGGCCAGGTTGGCGGCAGGGCCCAGCAGGAACCCGGATGCGGCTGACCAGCCGGCAGGCAGTGAGGCGGGCGTGCCGGTCAGGCCGCTGGCTGCGAGATAAGAGAGCGTCGCCCCGGCCAGCGCCGTGCCTGCCACCTTGTCGCCGGTGAGCGTCGCCCTGGTGAGGTCCGCGTTCACCAGCCGTGCGCCGGTCAGGTTGCTGCCGGTCAGGCCACCGTAGGACAAGTTGGCGCCGGTCAGGTTGGCATTGGTCAGGTCGTCGCCGCTGAACCCTCCGCCGGTGCTCGCGCTGAGGTTGGCGCCTGCCAGGTTCGAGTCCTCGACCAGGGCACCGTTGAAGTTGGCGCCGACGAGGGTGGCCGATGTCAGCGTGTCGCTGGTGAGGGTGGCGGATGTCAGCGTGGCGTTATCGAGATTCGCGCCGGTGAAGTCCACGTTCGGAACAGTCGCATCGGTGAAGTTCGCGCCCGTCAGGTCGGCGCCGGCCAGGTCGATGCCTTTCAGGTCAAACGCGGATTGCAGTTGTGCCCCCGCAAGGTCTGCGCCGGGGCCGGCCAGGTAGCCGCCGACAATCCAGGTCCAGTTCGCTGGAAGCGTGGGTGCCGACTGGAAGGTGACGACGCCTGACCGCAGGCCCGTCAGCGTGGCGCCGGTGAAGTTCGCCGAGTTGATCACCGCCTGGTACAGGTTCGCGCCGCTCAGGTTCGCGCCCGTCAGGTTGGCCCCGGTCAGGTTCGCGCCGGTCAGGTCGCACCCGCTCCAGTTGACGCCCGGCGCGGGTGCTGGCGAGACCGCGCCAGTGCCCGCATCAACGGCCGGGCAGGCAGCCGCGGCTGCGGTAACGGCAGGAAGCACGAGAACCCCGGCGAGGGCGACGACCGCTCCCCCGATGGCCGGCAGGAGGCCACGACGCATGCCGGTCAAACCGTTCACAACTCGCATTCAGCGAAACACTCATCTCTGGGTAACCCGGTCGTGCATCTTCGGGCCAGGGCCCGAAGGCAATGCGAGAAGGCCCGGCTAGCAACCGGGCTCATTTCACACAAATACGCTCACGTAACGGGCAATACTGACATAGGGGTTATATAGGGCGCAAGCCGGGTGCCCGCGTGTTCCGTCTCCACGGGCGGGAGTGCCGCGACCGCAACGGTTCGCCGCTTCCTGACCCCTACCTGCGATGGCGGCCTGTGCCGTTTGGGCAGTCACATACCGGCATCACCGCCGCCGCCGAGGAGTTGTCTGCACCCCTTCCGAGAATTTCTTGGTGCTTCTTCCTGCGGATTCTCCTTTTATCTCACGGTGATATATCACGCTGATATTGGATTCCCCTTGCCGCCGCCATAACGTCGCTTCCACGAGATACCCGGCCAGGGGAAGGAAGTGATCACGTTGACGGTGAATTACGGCAGCGGTGGTCGGGGGAGGGCTGCGTGATGGCTTTCCTGGTGATCACGGCAGTCACTTTCCTGGCCGGCACTGCGTCCGGCGCCTTCCTGGTCATCGTCATCGGCATCCGCCGCGACGACCGCCCGGAGCGCATTACAGATACCCGTTGCTGCACTTCCAGGAGTTCTGCCCAGCGCGTACTGCGCACCGGCAGCTGGCCGGACGTCCCGGTCTACCGCCCCGACCGCATCGATGACTGACCAGCTCCCCGGGATTACCGGGCGGCCCCGATAACCGAAAACAGCACCGGACCCGCGATTCCGCATATCCAGCGGTCCGGATGATCAACACCTCACATCTCTTCCCGGAGTGATTCCCCATGCGTTCAGTCAAGAGATTCCCCGTAATTCTCGTTCCCGCTTATTCGACGGAAGCGCCCTTAATGGCACCGGAAATCCCGCCATCGCTGTCCGGCCTGGCCGGGCCGCAGGACCCGCCAGGCGGGCGCGGCGCGGCAGTCCCGGCCGCGTTCTTTCCCCAGGACGCCCGGCCCGGCACAGGTCGCGGCCAGGTCTGGCTGCTGGTCGCGGCCATCGGGCTGTTCGCCCTGTCCGCCGCGGCCGCGACGGTGAGCTACGGCGCCCAGTACCGGCTGGTCGACGCAGCCCGGCACCTGGGCCTGGCGGCCGCCATGGAAGCGGCGATCCCGGACGCGGCCGCGCTGGTGTTCGCCTGCCTGGGCGTCGCCCTGGCCGTGCGTGGCCGCCGGGCGATCCGGGCCCGGTTGCTGAACCTGGCGTCGGCGGGCGCGTCGGTGTTTATGAACGTGATCGCGGCCGCGCCGGGCTGGCGCAACCTCGCGGTGTGGGCGATGCCCCCCGCCGCTTACGCACTGGCCAGCGACACCCTCATCGCGGTCGTCCGCACCGGCGCGGTCGCCCGCCGGGACGAGCGAGCTCCGGACGCCGGCACCAGCGAGGCCTCGCTGCTGGCCGCGCTGACCGGGCTGGCGCTGTGGCTGCTGCGGCTGTCGTTCGCCCCGAGGTCAACCGTGGCCGGGTTCCGCAACTGGGTCATCGAAGAGTGCCCGGTCGCCCCGGGCCGCCGGGCCGCCCGCCCCGCCCAGGCCGCCCTCTCGCTGCCCGCCCCGGCTCCGCTGCCATCTGGCAGCGCCCGTCCGGCCGGCCCGGGCCGCCCCGGGGACGACCTCCCATCTGACGGAACGGGTTCCCGTGACTCCGGCCGCGACACGTACCCCATCCCTTCGGCCGTGGCCCGGCCGCCAGCGAGAACCGGCGCCGCGTCCCGCTCCCGCCGCACCCCCGCCAACGTCGGGGACAGCGGGACGAAGACCGCCAGGTTCCTGGCGCTGGTCACCGAGGAGCACGGGCCGCTCGCCGGCATCCCCCTCGAATCAGTGGCCCGGATCTGCTCGGTGTCCGCGCCCCTGGCCGACCTGAACACCGGGTCCGCGAGGACGGCACTGCGCCGCGCCGTCCTCGCCGCCAGCAGCACGCAGAACGAGACCGCCAAGCAGGACCAGGCGAAGGGAGAGCAGTAATGACCGAGTACGCGCTAATCCTCATGGGGCTGATCGTCACGATCCCGCTGGCCCGGTGGGCGTTCCTGCCCGCACGCTACCTCCCGGGCAACCGGGCCCGGACGCTGCGGCTCCGTCTCTTCCTCCGACTCCATCCGGGCAAGGGCTTCGCAACAGTCTTCGGCCTGCACTGGCGCTGGGGAAGGCTCGCCGTCCTGCGCCGCTCGCACCGGATCCGCCCGTCCCTCCCGCTGTGGGTACGGGCGCTGTCCCCGAGCGCGCACTCAGTGTTCCTCGGCCGCGCTCACTGGCGGCACGGCCTGTTGAGCGGCACCCTGGGTGCTCACGTAGTTCCGGGTTTCCGGCATTGTGTTTCCCGATGATGTTGGGCTGCGTGTTTCCCTGGCCTGGGTGTTCGTCGGCGGCGGCACCTTGCCGATGGGGGCATG
>NZ_RPFW01000010.1:20839-22251 GCF_007827045.1 Trebonia kvetii | reverse complement strand
TGTTGAGCGGCACCCTGGGTGCTCACGTAGTTCCGGGTTTCCGGCATTGTGTTTCCCGATGATGTTGGGCTGCGTGTTTCCCTGGCCTGGGTGTTCGTCGGCGGCGGCACCTTGCCGATGGGGGCATGAGTAGGCCCTCCCGGTGTCTCTTGGCCGAGTGCGCCCGGGAGGGCCGTGAAGCGCTCGGAGGCGCTTGTGGTCACGGTAGGGGCAAATCCGGCTGAGGTCGAACGGTCGCTGGCGGGCGGGGAGCTTGAGTGCCCGCTGTGCGGCGGGGTGCTCGCGCGGTGGGGGCACGCGCGGCCGCGGGTGCTGAGGGGCGGGCAGGGGCCGGTTCGGCTGCGGCCGCGGCGGGCCCGCTGCTCGGGGTGCGGGTCTACTCACGTGCTGCTGCCGGCTTTCGCCCTGCTGAGGCGGGCTGACCTGGCCGAGGTGATCGGGGCGGCGCTGGCGGCGAGGGCCCTGGGGAAGGGGGCGCGGCCGATCGCGACGGCGTCCGGGCGGGCGCTGGCCACGGTCCGGGGCTGGCTGCGGCGGTTCGGGGCGCGGGCGGAGGCGGTGCGGGTGTTCTTCACCGGGCTGCTGGTGGAGACCGGGGTCGATCCGGTCCCGCCGGCGCAGGGGCCGTCGCCGTTCGCCGACGCGGTCGCGGCGGTTGCCGGGGCCGCGTCGGCGGTTTCCTCGCGCTGGCCGGGCATCGGCAGGGTGTCGCCGTGGCGGGCGGCGAGCGCGGCCAGCGGCGGCCGGCTGCTGTCGCCGGGCTGGCCCCGGTAGCTGTCCAACACGAGTTCCCCCTGATGCGGGGTGCCGCTGGCCTGGGAATCTTCGCGGGTTGTCCGTTTTGGCATCTCGTGAAAGAGGTTTTCCTTGACAAGGAGAGACGACGACCAGGCGGTGCGGCTGGAGCGCGCCCGCGCGATCGGGCTGTTCCGCTACATGCTGATCCGTGAGGCCGCCGTCACCACTTTGACGGGGCGGCAGCGGGGGGCGATGGTGCGGGCGATCGCGGCGGTCCCGCATACCGACCCGGAGGGGCGGACGGTCCGGATAACCCGGTGGACTCTGGACCGGTGGATCCAGGACTGGCGCAAGGGCGGGTTCGACGCGCTCGTGCCGTCGCCGCGGCAGTCCCAGCCGCGGACCCCGCCGGAGGTTTTCGAGCTGGCGACCGCACTGAAGAAGGAGAACCCGGACCGGAGCGCAGCGCAGGTCAAGCGGATCCTGGAGGCCCAGCACGGGTGGGCGCCGGACGAGCGGACCCTGCAGCGGATGTTCGTCCGCACCGGGCTGACCGCGCTGCGGGCCCCGGCGGAGCCGGCGGTCTTCGGCCGGTTCGAGGCGGACCGCCCGAACGAGCTCTGGACCGGAGATGCCCTCCACGGGCCGAGGATCGGAGGGCGCAAAACATACCT
>NZ_RPFW01000010.1:0-20829 GCF_007827045.1 Trebonia kvetii | reverse complement strand
TTTTCGCCTTCGTCGACGACCACTCCCGGGCGGTCACGGGACACCGGTGGGGGTTCGCCGAGGACACCGTCCGGCTGGCCGCCGCGCTGCGCCCGGCGCTGGCCGCCCGCGGCGTCCCCTCCTACGTCTACGTCGATAACGGCAGTGCGTTCGTCGACTCGTGGCTGATGCGGGCCTGCGCACGGCTCGGCATCAAGCTGGTCCACTCCGCCCCGGGCCGCCCGCAGGGCAGGGGCAAGATCGAGCGGTTCTTCCGCACCGTCAACGGCGAGTTCACCGTCGAGATCGCCGCCGGCGACGGCCAGCCGGGACGCAAGGTGGACAGCCTGGCCGAGATGAACAGGCTGTTCACCGCCTGGGTGGAGAACGTCTACCACCGCCGCGTCCACAGCGAGACCGGCATGGCTCCTCTCGCCCGCTGGATGGCCGGCGCCCCGTTCCCCGTCCCGTCGCCCGGCGACCTGGCCGACGCGTTCCGCTGGGGCGAGTACCGGACCGTCGCCAAGACCGGCCTGGTGTCCCTGCACGGCAACCGCTACCAGGTCGACCCGTCACTGGCGGGCCGCAAGGTCGAGCTGGTCTTCGACCCCTTCGACCTGTCCTTCCTGCGGGTCCGCAGCGAGGGGAAGGACGCCGGGACCGCCCAGCCGTTCCAGGTCAGCCGCCACTCCCACCCCAAGGCCAGGCCCGAGGTCCCGGCCGAGCCGCCCGTCCCCACGACGGGCATCGACTACCTCGCGCTGGTCGACGCCCGCCACACCGCCGAGCTGGCCGGCAAGGTCAACTACTCCGCCCTCGCCGGGCCGGAGGAGCCGTGACCCGGCCCGCCGCCCCGTCCCCCGGCGAGGTTTCCGCCCTCATCGCCTGGATGAGGCGCCTGTCCGACGCCGGCATCCGCAACGCCAGCCCCGCCGAGCTCGCAGCCTTCCAGAACGCCAAGAAGAACCTCATCGCCCGCATCGAGCGCCGCGACGAACAGCCAGGAGACACCGGATGATCGAGAAGCTGCAGGCCCACTACGGGTTCAGCCGCATGCCCTTCGGCCGCAACCTCGCCCCCGGGATGCTGCACCGCCACGCCGCCCACAACGAGGCCGTCGCCCGCATCGCCTGGTGCATCAGCGAGCGCTCCATCGGCGTCATCACCGGCGAGGTCGGCGCGGGCAAAACCGTCTCGGTCCGCACCGTCCTGGCCGGCCTGGACCCCTCCAGGCACACGATCATCTACCTGCCCAACCCGATGATCGGCGTCCGCGGCATGCACGAGGAGATCCTCAACGTCTTCGGCCAGTCCCCGTCCCACCTCGGCTCCCGGCTGTTCACCCAGGTCAGCAAGGCCCTCATCGCCGAGCGCGAGGAACGCGGCCGCACCCCGGTCCTGGTCCTGGACGAAGGCCACCTCCTGTCCTACGAGCAGCTGGAGACGATCCGCATGCTCACGAACACCTCGATGGACCAGGACTCGCCGCTCGCCTGCCTGCTCGTCGGCCAGCCGACCCTGCGGCGCACCATGAAGCTCGCCGTCCTGGCAGCCCTGGAGCAGCGCACCGCCCTGCGCTACACGATGCCCGGCATGACCCAGGCCGAGACCGCCAGCTACATCGCCCACCACGTGAACCTCGCCGGCCGGGCCGACCAGCTCTTCACCGAGGACGCCATGAACCTGATCCACTCCACCGGCCGCGGCTACCCCCGCGCCGTCAACAACCTCGCCCTGCAATCCCTCGTCGCAGCCTTCGCCGCCGGCAAGAACCTCGTCGACGAGACCGCCGCCCGCTCCGCCGTCAGCGAGGTCATCGACTGACACCGGCACCTCGCCGACAGCCGGCGACACCTCGCCAACCAGATCGCCCCGCCGGCCAAGCCCGGCGGGGCGATCTCGTCTCCAGCCATCGGCATCCTCAACGCCCGGGTCATCGGCATCCTGAACGCCGGGCAACACCCGCCTGCGCCTGCGTGCCCTGCACGTCATGGGCCACAGCTCAGCCCGCATCGCCCGTGCCCTCGGCGTCCGCGAGATGACCATCCGCGCCATCACCCGCGGCGACGCCACCACCGTCAGCACTCCCCTCCGCGACGACATCGCCGACCTCTACGACACCTGGTGGGACAAACGCGCCCCGGAACGCAGCCGCGCGGAACGCGCCGCCGCCACCACAGCCCGCCGCCAGGCCGTCCGCGGCAACTGGTGCGCCGGCGCCGGCCTCGATGACGACCATCTGGACACCCCCGGCTACCGCCCCAAGAGCAACTGGAAGCCCGCCATCGGCACTGGCACCGCCCCCGACATCCAGCCCTCCGACGCGATCCGCAATCCAACCCAGCCCGGCACATCAGAAAGCAGCCACCCATGCCAGTGACCATCAGCGACCGCACCATGACTAGCGACCGCTCTCCCCATGCCGCCCGCCTCGCTCCCGGCACCCAGGATCACTGGGAAGTGTCCTGGCTCCCCGGACGCCGCCTGACCCGCAACGAGGCCATCACCGCGATGACGCTCGCCGAAACGTGCAGCACCACCGCGGCCCCCGACCCTGACCGCCAGTGGCCCTTCATCGAAGGCTGGGCTGCCGAACTCGGCATAACCACCGGCCACGCCATCACCCGGATCTCCGCAGTACCTGCCTGGACCGCCACCCCGGAAACCGAGCCCGAACGGCCCGACCCCGAGGCAGGCGAATGAGCGAGCCACTGCACGCATGGCGCGGTGAAAAACAAGAGCCGCGCCCGAACCTCATCCCAGACAAGCAGCCGACCGACGACAGCGTCCACGCCGACCGAGGCGCACGCACCAACGGCTGGTTCCACAGCATCGCATCCCGCCCTGCACTCCGCGCGGTCGCTCCCACCAGGGAACCCCCGCCGCCAGCCCCGGCCGACGACCACGCCAGCGGCAGCAGGCGCGGCCGGCCCGCAACCCCAAGCGCCAGCCCCATGAGTGAGGAACAGCGGTGGCTCTCCCTGCGGAACGGAACACACCCCCTATCGCTTACCTGGGAGCAAATCGGCTACTCCGTCGCGAGGGAACGAATAATCGACGCCTTCACGGATGAGCAGTACTGGCACGACACTGTGCTTTTCGACCAGGCAATCGACGACGACAGGTACTGGCACAACGGCAGGCTATGCGACCGCCCGATGGACGCCGAGCCTGAAATCGACGATCCGGAGATCGGGTAATGGCCAGTCGGCCCCAGGCAACCGCACAGGGAATCGTGGCTTCCCTGGCACTCCCGCCTGCGCGCCAGGCGCCCGCTCCCCCGGCAAGCCCGCTGCCACTGGCCGGCCTGCACCAGCTGCCCCGCGATGCCTCCATCCTTTACGACATCGGACGGGTAGACAGCTCCGGCCGACTACCCAGCAACGGCATCGTCAACGCGCTGCGCTGGCACCACGGCAGCAATCTTGACGTGACCTTGACCTCGCGGTCGATTGTCATCCGCGCGGCGCCCGACGGCCCCTTCTCCGTTCCGCGAAGGCCGTGCATCATCATCCCGGCCCACGCCCGCCGACCCCACGGCATTAAGCCCGGAGACCAGGTCCTGATCGCCGCGGCACCGGACTACGGCCTCGTGCTTGTGTACCCGCTGTCCGCCCTGGACGAGATGATCTCCTGCTACCACTCGGCCCAGCCTGAAGCTGAAACACCGCGATGAATCATCCCCAGCGCCCAGCCGCGTCGGCCAGCGATATCGCTGCCGCCCGCCTGCTACTGCAGAGGATGGGCATCTCCCCAGCCGACCTGCTGCAAGACCCTGCAGCTCAACCGGAGATCCCCACTTTCGCCGACTACATTCCCCAGGTCTCCCGAGCAGTCAGCGACGGAACCCGGCGTGTCTACAGCACCTACTGGAACCATGCAGTCACGGCGTGGGGCCCGAGACTCATCACCTCGGTGACCCCGCTGGAGATCAGCCAGCTCGCCGCAGACATCAAGACGAACGTCACTCCGCGCCGCAACGCCCGCGGCGGCCACGGCGCGGCGGAACACCTGATCGGCGCCCTGCGATGCATGTACAACCACGCGGTCGCCGACCGTCTGCTACCCGAGGCCGACAACCCGGCAGCCCGCGTAAGCAAACCGCGCAGGCAGCCCAGTGCACGCATGGCCCTACCCGACGCCCGGCTGTTCGAAATCACCGCCGTCGCCGCCACCACCGGCAACGACCCGGCCCTTGACGCGCTGCTCATCCGGCTGCACACCGAGACAGCCTGCCGACGTGGCGGCGCGCTCTCGCTCACCCCCGAAGACCTCGACCTGCAGCAGTGCCTAGTACGGCTGCGCGAGAAAGGCGGGACGGAGCGCTGGCAGCCAGTCTCCCCGACGCTGACGGCCCACCTGCGCTCACACGCGGAACACAGAGGCGGCTTGGACTCCGGCAATCGTCTTCTCCGGTACGCGACGGGCATGCCGATCACCGCCCGCCGGTACGACTACCTCTGGGACCGACTTGGCGAGCACCTGCCATGGGTGAAGACCCAGCAGGTAACCATGCACTGGATACGCCACACCATCTTGACGTGGGTCGAACGCCGCTTCGGCTTCGCAGTCGCGCAAGCCTACGCCGGCCATCACGACGTCACTCGAGGCGCACGCGCTATGTCCTCAACCGGCACCTACGTCCGCGCAGGACTGCCTGAGGTCGCAGCCGCCCTCGCCGTCATGACCGGCGAACCCCACCCACTCGCACCGGGAAGCCACATACCGACGCCAACCGCTCTTGAAGCTCTGTTCTGACGATCACCGCATTCCAGGCGGCCGTTAGGTTCGCTGCCGTCGGGGACGACGTCAACTACGCATGGTCCCGCGGCCAGATCTCCCAGCGGTCCCCGCTGCCGCGTAGCTGTGCACCCGGATGGTCAGCCTGCACAGCATTGAGCCGGGCGATGACTTCCTCGATAGGCAGGCCCGGTTCGATCACGGCGATCGGCATTGGGACAGCGGCTTCTGGCGGCTTCGCCTTGGGCGAGGCGCGGGCAAGAATCCGCTGTCGGGCCGCCTCGAGGCGGTCCCGCCACCAGGGCCACGCCGAGCACGGGCCGCCGACGGCGCCGACGTCCTTGGACGGATCCAGGCTGAAAGTGACGGTGAGCGAGTGCCAGTCGGCCGGGGTAGGGCATTCCGAGCACATGTCAGCAGCCTCCAGCCGCGGGACGGCCTCCAGGAACGTGAGACGGGCGGTGTCCCTGAGCAGCGCCTCACGGATCCGGGCACGTCCAGACCCCCTGATCGCTTTCAGGTCCGACTGGTGAGCGGCCACACGGCCGCGCAGTTCCAGAACCTCACTCACCCGGCACGCGGCGAATACCTGCAGCATCAGAACGCGGCGCTCGGACGGAAGCCACCCACGCTCGTCGCACACAGCCTCAACATCACCCACAGCCAAGGTCAGCTCATCCACCATGTGACTAGCAGCCTTGATGTCCACGTCCAGCTTCGCCAGCTTCTCTTGTCGGCGCTCATCCTCCATGGCCGGGTAAAGCTCCCGGCTTGCGACTTGATCTCGCTGTCTGGTCGTGTCGGCCACTATCGCCGTCTGACCGAGCAAGGCCAATCGCGCCTCTGCACGTTGACGGTCGTAGCTGGCCGCCTGCTCAGCGCGCTCTTGCTTCGCCTTCTCGCGCTCCGCGTCGCGACGGGCTCGGTCTGCCGCGACTTGCCGGTCAATCTCAGACCTGAGTTCCTCGGCCGACTGAGGAAGGGAGCCGGGCTCGGCGCGAGTCCACTGAGCGATAGCCTCAAGCGCAGCCGTATACTCCTCAGCGCGGTCCTCTTGCACCCACGGATTCCATTCCACCGCACGGTGGATTTCTTGCATGACCGACCTCGACCGGATGAACTCTTCGGCCGTCACCGCCGTCCCCGGCTTCGGTTTCCACAGGAACCCGTCCAGTTCCAGGGTCATGCCTGCCACGGTACGGTCAGCCCTGCACCATGTCGACTAAGTTGCTTGATAGGGACATGTCGTGGGCGGCCTCGTCGTGTCTAACCGTCACGCGAGGCTGATAACCGAGTATCGTCACGTATCCAGGAACGGCCCGACAGATCCGGCGTTCCCGGCGGCGCAGCGAGTCGAAGCACGCCTCAGTCGCACCCAGTGCGATCAATGCCAGTCGCGCGCACCAGGAAGGTAAAGGGGTGGAATCCCGGCTCGTACCTGTCAACGCCGTCCTCGACCTGGCGCTCGCCGACGGCCTGAACCCTGCGCCACTGGCCAATGCAGGCTGGGCGGTTGCCGCGTTGGAAGTGCCGGTCAGAGTCAGCGGCGAGACCGTGGTCTGCGATGTCGTCCTGTTCAACCCGCAGGCCGGGCGCCTTCTGGCTGTTGAGGCGAAATCGGGCGCGAACCTGGAACCTGAGCAGGGCCGCAGGCTGGCAACGCTGACGCCGGAGCTCCTGGTGATCGCCGGGGGGATTACGGTGCCTAAGCCAGTCCCACTGCACTGCGAGGTCCTGTACGCCTGTCTCGCGAGCAACGCTCACCGCATCTGCCTGGGGGCGGATGAAGCGGGGCTCCGCGTCCCCGTACTGGCTGTCAGCGAATCGGATGCCAGGCTCCTGCGGCCCGAGATGGCCAGCCCGCCGCTGTCGGCCGCGCTCAGTTCACCTGCGGCGTGGAGGTACCCGATCGCCCAGATCGTGCCCTTCGACCACGAGTCGCCAGCCGAGGCATTCGATCAGCCTGTCCGCGCCGAGCTGATATCGGCAATGGCCCAGCAGCGCCCGTTCCTTACCATCAGGGCACTGACCGAGCAGGCAGTCCGGCACTTCCCGATCTACGGCCGCGCAGCTCAAGGCCGTCTCCTGCGTGCCGTCCGGGACGCAGCACGCGCGGCAGCCGAGGCAGAGCCAGATCGCTTCCGATACGAACGCTCAACCGGGGCCACCGAGGAACGAGTCGCTGTCCTGCGCTCCCCTGAAACCTTCGACCGCCGGGGCCGTACCCAGGGATACCAGGCAGTATGGGGAAGCCGCGCCAGCCGCCCCCGGCGCCGGGGCGAGATCACCGGCCAGATGGATCTCTTCTCCGAATTCGACGAAGCCGAGCGCGTCGCCACCGAGGACGAGAGCGACAATGGAAACGAGGGCGACGGTGATGCACAATGATGATCCAGGCAAGAAATCCCGCCGACTATGCGCGCCAGAAAGTAACGGAGAGGACGGTGGGCAGCCATGACGAGCCGGTCTGACCTCTCCAGCAAGGTCCCTGTAGACGGAAACGTGCCTGCCAAGGCTTTCGTGCTCGAGGTCCACACTGATGACCCGGGCGCCTACCTCGCTGATATCGCCGGCCCGGGAAACGTTCAGGACACCGATGACGCGTACCTGTCCCGGGTCTTCACGCCTTCCGCCGGAGAGTTCTGGGTAGACCGGCTTCAGCCTAGGTTCTGGGTATTCCACACGACCTGGGCCAGCGCTGCCGCCGCAGCGTGGCTCAGGGACCGCGTCGAGTCACGCAGGGACACCGACTGGATGTGGCTTCCCTCCGCCCACCTCCGCTACGTCGCCCCAGAAGCGCTTTCCCGCCGGGTCAGCACTAAATTCGACGGCAAGCGGCTCGTAGGCTCCGACGACGCCGCCCGCGACCTCAAAGTACAGCTCTCGGGCTCACATGCCGAGCGCCTGCTCGACAAGATCACCGACCTGCCCGACTACAGGTCCGCGGTCAGCTTCAGCAACATCGAGGTCGACCTCGATGACCGGGACCTGGGGCCGCTGCGCGAGTCAGTCAGGCGCTGGGGCGCATTCGCCGCCCATGGCGAGCAGTTCATCCACCACGCTCAGTTCGTCCAGACGGTCATCAGCCGCTACGCAAACCTCGTGGAATCAATCGAGGCGCTGTCCCTCCGATTCGACCCGCTCAAATTCGCCACCCTGCAAGGCAATGACTGGGGCGGGGCGTCATTCGCCGGGATGCCGATCGGGATCCGGTTCTCCAGGCCGATTCCCGACCTTCCCGCATTCTGCGATGAGCTATTCAGCTCCCGCGCCCCGTTCCGGCTATGGGGTCAGCCCGCCGTCACTGACGATGAAGCCCTCGTCGAGGCCGTCGACCTGCACGTGGGGCAGCGGGTCGGAATCGAACTCGGCCGAGACTGGATGCGCGTCTACCTGCACGCCGGCTCATGCGGTAACACCGTCGCCCGCCTCATCAGTAACCTGCAGACGCGCTTCGACGGAGCCCTCACCCTCACCCACCCGGACCTCCAAGCCGCAGCAGGCCTCCAGCCCGGCAACGCACTAGCGCGTTAGCCCGGCAGATCGTCAGCCACAACAAGCGCCGCCACGAACCCGCCCGACCGGCCCACTGCTCTTTACGAAGGCCAAACGGGACGCCACCGCATCTCACCTGCGGGTCCCGCTCATCTATATACCCCGCGACACACTGTCATGCTTGCCAAGACGAGAAGTAGGACCCAAGTCATACAGATCGCCGACTCTGTCTCTGTCAGCGGCCGCCACTGCGAGACTGGGCACGGCACACAGAACGCCTAGTTCTGGCTCACGCCTGTCGCGCGTCGTCCCCTCATCGCGGCAGAAGCGGACGTTCGCCACGTGCAAAGATGTATGAACGTACGACCGACTGATGGCTCACCGGGGCCAAAACCTCGACAGCGACGAGGCCGGCAGCGCAAGGATTCTGATATCCCGCGCTGACTGGCCCATATTGCGGGGGCTCGCAGCGCTGAACTGGCGAGACCGCATAGATTGATCGCGCTGGGTTGGGAGGAATTCTCCGATTCGCGTGTCCTGAAGCCGTATACCTGGCGCCGACTGCAACTCTTAAATATAGCGACTCCGCAGACGCCACTAAGATCAATTATATTTCGGCAATCATGGACTCGGTTCGTGTAACGTCATTCAAGAAACGAGGGTCGCGAGCTGCCAAGTCTTTGTAGATGGCCAATGCTTCCCTAGCTTGATTCAGGGACTTCTCTCGGTCTACGCCGAATGATTGGCCTACGCTAGCAGCTGTGAAGAGAGACGAAGCCAAATCAGAATCGCTATTCGGATCTAGGGATAGTCGGCCGCGCAAGATTTCCACCGCCTCGTCGCATGCCTGGACCGCAGCAGAGCCATTGCTCCCACCCTCGACTAGCCGCATAGCCAGTTGAGTTAGTGTCCAAGCAAGATCGGGTGCGTGCTTTCGTGGATATCTAGTCGATACTCTTCGGCGAAGTTGAACCGCCTCATACACCGTTTCTAGCGCTTCGTCATGTCGGTTTACAGCTGCCAAGATGATGCTACGTTGAGTCAGCGCCCAAGCGAAGTCAGATTCATACGCACTCGCATTTGCAGTTACCACTATCCGATAGAGGTCGATGGCTTCATTTATCGCGCTTGCAGCGTCTCCAAGCGCTCCAAGCTTATTCAGAACTGCTGCATAGTGTGTCAGTGACCATGCAAGATAGGGAGCAACCTCGCCAGGTCTTTCATGATAGAGGGCCCTTCGGATGCTAATTGCTTCGCTATAATAACTCAGAAATGAATCGCCGGAGTCATGCAGATTTGATAGCCATATCCCGAGATTGTTGAGTGACCTGGCGAGAGGCGCGAGATAGCGTGAAGGATTCTCCTCTGCTAGGACCCGGTACATATTGCAAGATTCGAGCGCAGCAGCGCTGCCTTCTTCCCATCGCCCGGCAAAGAACAGCCAGGCTCCGAGACGGTTCATCGCATTGGCAATGTCAGCTCGCAACTCATCAGAACCTGAATAATTGATTGATTGATAGATCTCGACCGCTTCCGAAATGGCATCAAGGGCTGGCTGCCGTTGTCCGGTCTCGAATAGTTTGTTGCTGAGTTCTGAAAGTGCTCTGGCCAGTCCTATAGTGTGTATCAGCGGGGAGTCCCTGGCTAGCGCTCGATAAATTTCCACAACGGCACGGCTGGCGACAAGTGCTTCAGTATGGCGCCCCGCATTCGCCAGCCGATGCGCAAGCTTAGCGCGCATGTTAGCCTCCGCGACTGGATCCGGCGCCTGGGAGAGGCATCTATTTGTGAGCACCTCCGTCACAGCAGCGATCCCAGCGTCGAGCTCGTGCGCCCGGTCCTCCGGAAAAGACTCCTCAATCGCCTGGAGCATTTCCAACTCAATCCCTTCGACATCGGCAAGGCGTGTCAGGGCGTTGCCGCCTGCCGCGATCGCGAGTTCGGGATTTCGGCGTAGAACCGGATTGAGGTGCTCGCTGACAAGATGGGGCCACCGAAGCGCGGCTTCTATCAAGACGGTTAGCGCAGTTCGGGCCCAAGCTGGCGGGTCTTGTGAATCCTCGCTCACCGCAAGGAGACGGCTCGGCGCCGAGGTCGCCCAGGCATCGGGGGTATAGTCCGAGACGGCATGGCCAGGAGTTAGCAGGGCCAGGAAATCTTCACCAAGCCGGTCGGGGTAGAGCGGCTCCAAAACCATATGACAAGTGGCAGAGGGGTAACAGCGCGCATGATCTCTGATCAATATCGCCGCTGGAGTATCGCCTGTGACATTAACCCGATCAAGGACCGCAACTGCCTGATCGAACTGTTGCGGACGGGCGAGAATGGCAGTAAAGACCGTTCGTGCCATGATGCGGGGCGTGATCTCTATCGCCTGGTCGTGCTCATGTAGGTTCTGCCAGTAGTCATATTCACGGTCAAGCAAATAGGTGGACAGCCTGGCTGGCTCGCTGTCCATAGCGTTACCTCTAACGTAACAGTCAACCGCCACGAGGGCGGCCATATGGAGCGTGAGTACTAGCTCGTAGCCCTGCTGGTCCAAGCGATCGGGCGTTTTGACCGCTCCAGGGGGAACACCAAATACAGCGCCAAAATTGTCACGTGCAGCCTCGAATGCGCTGCGTCTCTCAACGTTGGTTTCGGCTAGGGACTTCAAATCGAGAGTGCCGCCCACGGCGATGTCGGCTTTACCGAGCCGGTGACGTAGGGCTGGCCACCATCCTTCCGCCGGCCGACTCACGAGCAACACGCGGACTCGTCGTGGGCGACGGAGCAATGGATTTTGCAGCAACAACTGGAGATCATCGGTCGGCCACCGCTCGGCGTACTCAACTACAAGGATCAATTGCGATCCCGCGTCACCAGGGGCTACGACAAGCTGCGCGGTGGGATCGCTAACATGATGACTGGCCCACACAGTCCATCCCTGGTCGGCTGAGTCAACGGCGAACTGGCCGACCAAGCGGGTCTTACCCTGTCCGCCAGGTCCATGTATCAATACCACGGATATTCCTGGAGTCGAATCATCTCGCCACGCCGTCAGCCAGGCCAACTCATGTTCACGGGCGGCAAAGGGAACTACACGGCTTTCCGCCGCCAACAGTCGGCTGGGCTGCCGCTCAGCCTCCTCCCGCTTCACTGGGCGGGCATTGAGGGGGTACTGTTCGAACCGGTATACCGGATGGCCGCCGCGGATATGCATATCCCCATGGACCACCACGTAAGCGGCGCCACCAGATTCGACATAGATCCGCTGTTCATGCTGTGGCTGACTGGACTTCTCACTCATTCGCGATCATCCTGGCCATGCTTAGCGCGCGGCTATTGGATCTCGCCCTGATTAGGCGAGGAGTTGTGGATGTGCTGATTGCCGTCTTGGACAACGTAGGCTGATCCGCCTCCGTTGACACGTACATCCTGGATCGAGGAATGACGGCTAGTCGGCTCCGAATCAGGGGTCTCGTTCTCCCGGCCAGCCCACCATCCGAAGGAGGCAAGGACTGCACCTGATATCACGGCAGCGAAAGCCGTCGCGACGACCCAACGGTCAGCTGGTGCTTTTATCGACTGCCGGAAGAAATGGTCCTCTATCACCCAGGCCAACCAGAGGCTCAATACGAATGTTGCCATGCTTGCTAGGACTGCGACTAGCCATTGAACAACCCGAGTCATCCCGCAGCTCCCCCTATCGCATGCCCGAGGCCATGGCCGACGCCATGCTTCTCCCGAAAGCTTGCATACTGCGGGCAGCTCAAGTCAATCTCTAGCAGCAGGACGGTGACGCTGATGTGCCGGTGCAGAACGTGCCGGTCCGTCTGCCACTTCGACTCCGATTTCGCACCACGGTGTGATCTGACCAGGCGCGGAGCAACCTGGACCGGCATTCAAGGACATCGTCGCTGCCTTCCTCGCGGAGCAGCCCTGTAGCTCCGGGCAACCTGTATCCCGGAGCAGCTTCACTTACTGGGTGGAGCCGCAACGCCGTCTGTGGGAGGCGGTTATACATGTCCGCGCAAATAGGCAACGTCCTCAACATTGGCAGAGAACGTCTCCGAATCTTGGTCGATCGGGTTCTGAGACAGCGCAGATCCGCCAGTTCTGTACGCCTGAGTTGATGGTGAGGCCGACTGCGGCGGCCGAGCAATTAGATGACATGCATCGGCTGGCCGGTCGGCGGCTGGGGCTGATGCATGGCGCCACCTGCGCCCGCAGTGGGGCCTCCTCAGCTCAGTCGCGTGACGATTGAGTCGTAGCAATTCGCGTTCGGGCGCGTTGTGGCGCCCTCGGGAGCTTGAGGAGGTCCCGATGACCATCGTAGGCGGGGTGGACATCCACCGGAAGCAGCTGACCTTCGACTACCTCGACACCGTGACTGGGCAGGTGGTACGCGGCCAGGTCGCCCCGGCCGACCGGGAGCACCTGCGCGGCTGGCTGGCCCGGTTCGCCGGCCGCGACGACGTCGCGTTCGCGATGGAAGGGTGCACCGGGTGGCGGTACGTCGCCGAGGAGCTGGCCGCAGCCGGCGTCGCGGCGCATGTCGCCGAGCCGGCCGACACTGCGTTCGCCCGCGGCCGCAAGCGGCACGCCAAGACCGACCGGACCGACGCCCGGCACCTGCGGCAGCTGCTGGCCGAGGGCCGGCTGCCCGAATGCTGGGTCCCGCCGGCGCAGGTCATGGAGTGCCGGGCGCTCCTGGAGCTGTATAACGACCTGCGCCGCGAGCACACCGCCTGGACACAGCGCATCCACGCGGTCTTCTTCCACCAGGGCGCCCCCCGGCTGGGCGAGGGTGCGCTGCGCACGCAGGGCCCGGAACTGGTGCGGGCGGCATCAGCCGCGCACCTGTCGGCGGCCGGGCGGCTGCAGGTCACCACTGCCCTGGACATGCTCGCCTGCATCGAGGCCCGCCAGGAGGCGCTGCGGCGCCAGCTGCTGCACGCCGCCCGGCACCTGCCCGGCGCGAAGGTGCTAGCCGAGCGGATCTACGGCGTCGGGCCGGTCACCGCGCTGGCACTGGCCTGCTGGCTCGGCGGGGCAGGCCGGTTCTCCTCCTCCCGCAAGGCCGTCCGGTTCGCCGACCTGGACATCACCGTCTGGTCCTCCGACCGCAAGGGGCCGCCCGGGCGGCTGTCCCGGCAAGGTCCCCCGGTGCTGCGCTGGACGGTCTACGAGGCCGGCAAGACCCACGCGCGGTCCTCCGCCCCCGACCACGCCTACTACGCCGCCGTCGCCGACCGCAAGAACGCCAAGCGCGCCGCCCTGTCCGAGGCCCGCAAGATCATCCGCCAGGCCTGCCACATCCTGGCCGAGCTCGGCGACGACGCGCTCACCGCTGCCTGACCAGCAGTGACCAGCACCGTGGCTCGCCAGGACCCGCGCAGCACGCAGCCGAGCTCACCCGATGGGGACCCACCGCGGCCAGCTCCCGCCGAGCCGCTGTCAGCCGCCGCCAGGCCACCCGGCCGGGCGGGCGGCCTGATTAGACTGAGCGGCCGCACTCCCCGCAGGCGGGGAGCACCCAATCCATCATCTTGTCACCGGGGCAGCCAAAGGCCCCGCGGACCCAGGTAAGGCTGGCTGCTCCTGCCCCCGGCCGCCACGGCCCCGCATCCGCACAGGAAGGCCACCACCAGCCCGAGCCCTGAAATAACCGCATCACGCGCCATCAAGGGCTCCCCGCCCCAGTCACCCGCGCATGATCCGCTCCCGGGCGGGCCGCATCAAGGGCGCCTGCGGCGCCGCTACGCGGGCGCTTCGCGCCCCTGTGACCCGGCCCGCCCGCTCGCAGAACCCGGCAGCTATCAGGGACAGGGAGCAGATTTAGGCACGCCCCAGACCCCCGATTGCACCCCCGACCGATGCAGGTAAGGCGGATAGGCGTGTGTACGAACTGCGCATGGTGGGCGAACTGCTCTGGGTTTCGGCGTTCTGGCCCGATTCCATGGATCGATGCCGGGGCTGATCTGGATCGGGCAGAATCGCTCCATGAGCGGGCTTCATGGGGGACGCGCTGGCACTGTGGGTGACGATGACAGGCCGCGCGTCAAAGTCTGGAAGATCCGCGAGCTGCTGCACAACGAGCGTCTGCGCATCCCGGACTATCAGCGGCCGTACGCGTGGAGCACTCGGAACGTCGCGGAGCTTGTGGACGACATTCGCCAGTTCACTCCGAGCGGCAGCTACCGGATCGGGACCGTCATCCTGCACGGTCACCCGGACGAGCACGGCGAGCAGGTGCTCGATGTTGTCGACGGCCAGCAGCGACTCACCACGCTGCACCTGCTCGCCCGGGTGCTGCGCGCGACCGGACATGACCCGAACAAGCGCGACGTCGCCCGGCTGCGGCTTTCACCTTTCGGCGCGGAGCAGACGGCGGCCCGCGCGAAGGAAAACGCCGAGTACATGGCGCGGCTGGTCAACGAGTGGGACCGGGACACTGTGCGGGAAGTCGCCGACGCGGTTTTCCTCCAGTGCGAGGTCGTGGTGGTGACCCTGACCAACCTCGACGAGGCGTTCCAGATGTTCGACTCGCAGAACTCGCGAGGCCGCGCCCTGTACCCGACCGACCTGCTGAAGGCGTTCCACCTCAGGGAGATCGGCAGTGGCCTGCGTGATGCCACGACCAAGCGCGAGGTCGTCGAGTTGTGGGAGGACATCCCTGCTGCGCACGTCAACGCGCTCTTCAGCGAGTACCTCTTCAAAATCCGGCGGTGGTCCGGCGGCCGGGACGTCTCGAAGGACGGGTTCACGACCAACGACATCGGCATGTTCAAGGGCATCCGCGAACGCGACGTGACCAACAGCGAGAACAACTGGGCACGCCCGTTCGTTTACGCCAAGAACTTCACCGACGACTACCGCTCAGAGAACTCCACTCTCGTCCGGTTCCGGATGCTGCAACCGGTCGAGTACCCGCACCAGATCGACCAGCCTGTGCTGAACGGCGAGACCTTCTTCCGCATGGTCTCGCACTACTACCTGCTCGGAGTGCGACTCGGCCTCCTGGCCTTCAGCGACGACAAACTGTCAAAGGCTCACCAGCCAGCGCTCGGGAAGTTGCGCTCCACCGTCATCAACGTGATCGACGAGCAGGGCGAGCCTGGTGGCGACCGCTCGCGCTATGCGTACATCCGAGGGCTCCTCGACGCACTGCTCATCTACTACCACGACCGCTTCGGCACACAGGGGAGCGATCGGTTCGCCAGGCTCGCAGCCCGTTACGTAATGGTGCCGCGCACCCGGAACTTCGCCGTCAAGCGCGAGACGATCAACAACCACGCGCTTGGTGTCGGGCAGGGCCCGGGAAGCTTCAACCTGTTCCAGGAGGTTCGCGATGCCGGGTCCGCGCGCGAAGTCCTGAACCGTGACATACCCCAACCCGACTTTTACGGCAGCGACCCGGCAAAGCGCAATGAGGTCGACGCCGCGGTCGTCGAGGCGCTCTGGAATCCGAAGCAGGTGGCGCAGGGATGACAGGCCAGCCGCAGCTCGTCACCGTTCGCACGCTCTTTGACGGGCAGCGCCGCTTCCGAGTACCGATCTACCAGCGCGCGTACGCGTGGGGAAAGGTGGAGATCGAGACGCTGATTCGCGACGTCGCGAGTGTTCTGGACAGGTCGGCCTACTACATCGGGTCACTCGTCCTCCACGAGGTCCGTGACATCGAATCCGACCAGCCAGTATTCGACGTGATCGACGGACAGCAGCGGCTAACGACCCTCTTCATTACGTTGACCCACCCCGACTTGCGAGATGACCTGCTGGGTTTGGACAGGCGGTTCGAAATCACCGATCGGCTGCTCTCTTTCGAGGAACGCAAGCGGTCCAATCTCGACCTCGCGGCGCTAGCGCGACCGGAGGTTACGCCGGTCGCGATGAAGTCCCTCCAGGACGACGGGATCAAGGCAGGCGCCGAGGCCGTCGCGAACCTACTTGGCGATGAAGCGCGCCTGGAGAAGGTGCTCCTTGATCAGGGCGTGCGCTGGGAGGGCTCGACGGGAACCGGACTCACGAAGAGCGTGCTCTCTTTCCTGCTCGACCATGTCCACATCGTGCTGACGGAGCTGCCGCCGGACACGGACCTGAACCACTACTTCGAGGTCATGAACACGCGCGGCGAGCAGCTCGAAAAGCACGAGATCGTCAAAGCGCATCTCCTCGGCCTGATCGGCGAGGACAACCACGGCCGGGCGCTCTTCTCGACCATCTGGGACGCGTGCTCGGACTTCACCCGGCACGTCCAGGCGCGGTTCAAGCCGTCGGAGCGCTCGGCGATCTTCGGGGACCACGCGCTACTGGGCGAGGAGGGGTGGTCCACATTCCTCCCCAAGGGCATCAGTGGCCTGCGCGACCTATTCGATCCCACTCGTGACACAGTCCAGGCGGCCGACTGGGACCTTGATTCACTGCTGGAGACATTTGTCCCGAAGTCACCGGCCCATACGGCGGCGGCGAATCAAGACGATGACGGGGACGCCGGGCGCTACGGCGCGATCATCGACTTTCCGAACTTCCTGCTCCACGTCCTTCGTCTGTACGCGGGCGACGACAGCGACATTTCGCTGGACGACAAGAAACTCGTCGCCCAGTTCGAGCGCACTATCAGGAGTGCGCCAGCCGCCTTGGACTTCGCCTACCGGCTCCTGCGGGCGAAGTTCCTTTTCGACAACTTCATTATCAAACCGCTCGACGAGCCTGGAGGCAGCGACGACTCCAACTGGGTCATTCACCGCCTGCACTACATCCGGCCCGAGTCCAGGAGCGCGAAGCTGTCCCCCGTTAATGCTTTCGGCGCGCAGACGCAACAGGTCGTCATGCTTCAGGCGATGTACCAGGTGACTCACCAGCGGCGCGTCTACAAGGAATTCTTCTACCAGCTCGTCGAGTATCTCGATACCAAATGGGCTGCAGACCGCCGCATCGACGGCCAGGAGTTCATTCGGCACATCCACCAGATGGCCGATGACGACCTCGACGCACTCGAGGTGATGCACGGTGACGGCCTCAATACGGGAACGGGGGTTCCGCACTTCGCGTTCAACCTGCTGGATTACAAGTTGTGGTGGCTGAGTGAGATCGATGGGCGGCCGCCTGCGGGATTGCCCGTCGTCAAGGCTTCCGGGTTCCGCTTCGCCTACCGGACATCCATCGAGCACTTCCTCCCATCGAACCTCGCCGAGCGTGAAGACCAGCTAGCCGTCATTAATGACTTCGGGAACCTGTGCCTGATGACCCGCACTGAGAACTCGCGGCGCTCCGACCACACCCCTGACTGGAAGGTCGAGAAGTACGGTATGAGTGACCAGAGCCTGAAGTTTCACTACATGGCCGAGTTGCAACGTGCAGCAAGGGAGTGGGGGCCGCGCCAGATTTCGAACCAAGGCGCCGCGATGCGTAAGGTGCTGTTCACTCCATTGACTTCTTAAGTGATGCAGCAGCGGGCATCGACAGACTAGTACTCATGGAGTTCGAGGGCCGTATGGAACTAGAGAAGCGGGTTACAATCAGCGTTCCGTCCAGTGCCTACCGGGACAATTAACCAGCTTCACGCTTATCTATGGAACCGCCAGTATCCGCGAGGAACTGGTTTACGCCCTACTGCCAGGAAAACACAGCCACTCCGAACAATCTATTCCGCGCCGCAGGCCTCCCGTTGCCCCACGGTCACGGCACGCGTAGGCGGCTACGTGCGCCACTCAACCGTAGACCGTCAATCACACTTAGAAATCAAGCCGGCTTTCGCTGGGCCGATCCGGCTGGCCGCCCTCACTGGCCCCGGGTGCACCGGGACGACCCTCCAAGGTGGATAGCTGCCGTGCTACGGCGTGCGGCTCACGGCATTGAGGATGTCAAGCCTGTGGAGCATGAACAGCGTCCAGACGATCACGATGATCGCGATGGTTACGATGCCGGTGACGGCTGATACGACTCCCTGTATGCCCGTTGTGACGCGGCTGGCGATGGTCGCGAGGCGTCCGGGCGGGCGCGGACCGGGGTCGGCGGCGGGCTGGCCGTCGCGGTTAAACGCGGGGACGCGGTCCACCAGGTCTGTGTATGCACCGGGGTGGCTGGGCATGGACAGCAGCCGCACCACCGAGTGGAGCAGTTCCGTGTACCTGGGGGGAAGCGACGCGCTCCACGATTCCTTGCTGCGCAGGAACCGGCGGAGCCGCTCTGAGGCCGCTCGCAGCAATGTGGAGACCGGGTGCGGTGCGGTTCCCCTGACCTGGCGGGCGTCCAGTGCCCAGGCCGCGCTTGATAGCGCGCCTGCCAGCTTCGCGAGGTGGTCCCTTTGCCTGAACGGGTCTGCAATGGGACCGTCGAACGCTCCCTGCTGGTGGGCCCGCACTGTCTTGGCCACGGAGGCCGGGGCCAACAGGAAACAGATCCCTGACAGGACGTGATCGAATGCAAGGCGACGGTACACAGTGTTGACGACGACAACCGGTAGTCCCTGCCCGGCGAGCAAGACGAGAACTGCGAGCCCATCGCCCGGCTCGGAGGTCTGAGGAACTCGCGCGCCGACCGTGGCTGCGGCAAGGAGAATCCACGTAGACGCGATGGCCCAGACAGCACGCCACTTCAGTCCCTCGTACCAGTAGATCCGCAGGGCCAGGTCATCGCGGGCGGCACGGGACAGGCCGGGCACTTTAAGGCACGGCAGGCCACTCCTACCTCTTGTCCCGGCGCGGGCCGCGTAGTCCAGGCCCGCCGTCCAGAACCACGCTTGAGGAATGATCCCTAGGGCGACTGCGGTGATCACGGTGAGTGCAGACAGTCCGACGGTATCCCCACCGGGGAGCAGGAACGGAGACATGAAGAACAGCGACAGCAGCGATACGACCGCCGGCATGCTTGCCGCAAGCAGGAGCAGGCCGGCCGAAGCGATTAGCGGTCCCCAGTCCTGCCTGCACCGCTCGCGCACCCGTTTCCGGAAGCCGCGGGCAGTCGTCCACACCAGGAACTTCCTAACGCCGAGCACGCGCACGTACGCGAACAGCTTGGTGCCGGTGACCTCTTCCTGCGCCAGGCGCAGTCCCGCCCCCGTCATCACCCAGGCCATGATCAGGCCAGTCTGGGCCAGTGAGAATACCGCGATCGTGCCGATCCAGAGCGCGACTTGCATGCCCATTCCCTACGGTCGGAGCAGGGGGCACGCCAGCGCCCGCATGTTCATTAAGTTACTAATTAACGCACATTCCGTACTAACCGGCTGTGCCGGCCAACTCGCCGGGCGCTATGCGAATACCAGGCGGCGAGGAAACTCAATGAGGACACCCTGCGACGCCAACGGCAGGTACTGGGCCAGGAGCACCCGGACACGCTGCTCTCGGAGCAGAATCGTCACCACCGGCCATAAGGCGGTTCTTGGAGCTCATCATCAAAGGGGTCTGATCGCTGAAACTGACTTGCAGTGAAGTCCGGTAGGGCCAGATGCGCTCGCCGACGGATTGGTCTGGGCTGATCAAGATGACGGCCTTGGCGGCTAGTGCTTTCGCCGTTGCGGTGTGCGTGGTCGACAGGTAGTCGCGCAGCGCTGCTGCCGGGTCGGCATCGGGCGGCACGGGCAGTGAACGTCCCAGGAAGTCGACGCGCCGCCCGGTGTACGACAGAGGGTCACCGGGATAGCGGCCGAACTTGGACGGTCCGAAGTCGGCCGTGCCACGCCACCGGTAGGGGAACGGACCGTCGTCGCGGGCGGCGTAGAACGACCAGACGTCGAAGTCCTTGACACCGTTCATGCCGTCCAGGAAGTGCAGGGCCGCGCCCTGGCACAGGGCCCGGCACAGCAGTCGCCCGGTGTAGCGGCCCGCGCCGTGCGGGTGTCGGGCGAACAGGCTTGCCTCGGTCTGGGCCGCAAGCACGCCCAGGCGGCGCAGGTCGTTTCTGTCGATGGGGGCGAGCGACCGCGTTGTCGGTGTCATCCGCGTCATCCACTTCCGCCCGCCGCCGGTCGGCCAGCAATTCAGCATCCCGTCTGCGATGCCTTATGACAAGGCAACGAATCATTGCGCTACCCGCTACTGACTGGAAGCTACGTCACTATGTAGAAGATGAGGATCCGGCCGGCCGCTCAGGATCGCCGTGTGGCAAGTGCTGTGCGTTGAGCGAGACAGCCGGGGCAGGCCGTGAACCTCGAGAAGGCCCGTGCCCGTTAACTTGCGCTTGGGGTGGATTAAGATCATCCATCTCACTGGTAGAGATCACGGAGACGTTCAATGACTACCTGGACCAAGGGCGATGACGCGGCGGTCTGCCTGTCGTACCGCGACCACGGCGTGAAGGCGACGCCCGAGCTGATCGCGGCCCTGTCCCATCTCACGCCGGGCAGCATCGGCATGCGGCTTCAGAACGTGGAGTATCTCGCCACGGACGGCGCCCGCGGGCTGTCGCAGGTGGCCGCCCAGACGCGAGAGATCTGGACGCTGGTCTCGGCAGCGCGCGGTTAAGGTCCGGCTTCATGCTCCCCGATCAGACGCCGGACCTGTTGTTGCCCGGCGTTCAGGATGCCGATGACCCGGGCGTTGAGGATGCCGATGGCTGGAGACGAGATCGCCCCGCCGGGCTTGGCCGGCGGGGCGATCTGGTTGGCGAGGTGTCGCCGGCTGTCGGCGA